>NZ_CP148033.1:0-4301960 GCF_045291495.1 Pseudarthrobacter quantipunctorum | reverse complement strand
CTTTCGAGGAGCTTTGCAAATCGGCGTTTCCGGCGCTTTGCGTTGCTCTCAACCGTCCCCACCCTTATCCGGCGCGCCAGCAGGCGAACCATTTTCAGGCTGTTTGTAAGGGGGTTGGTCGCTATTTTTCCGCTTCAGCGGCGGCGACTCAGAAAACAATACACGGCTGGCGGCTGCTCCGCAAATTCCGCCCGGGGCAGGCCCCATGCCTCCAAAAACCCCGGAATTCCGGGACTTTCGGAGGCGTGGAGCCCGGTTCAAGCCCTCTGCAGGAGGATGCGGCCCAGTATGTACTGGCTCACATATACCTGTACCGTCAGCTGCCCACCTTCAGGGTCAGGCTGAAGTCTGCATCCCGCGGCTTGAGGCGGTACTGCTCCAAAACGCCGGGACCGCAGGCAGCAGTCCCCACCCCTCGCAGCGCATGGTCGAGGTACAGATAGGTCCGCCCGTCCGCTTTCAAGTCCGGCCGATGTGCCGCCGCGTCCAGGACATGCTGGCCGTAGGGCCGGACGGTCAGTGCAAAGGCGTCGCCGCTGATCTTGAGCATCCTGTCACCCAGCTGCAGCGCGGCGGACCTGGTACCGGACCGGGCACCGCATTCCTGCGGCCGCACGTAGTCCACATCCATATCCTTCAGAGGCAGCGAGAACCAGCCAGTCCGCGCCCCCTGACCGGTGTCCGGGTAACTCTGGTGGGGACCTTGGCCGAACCAGCTCACAGCCCCGGTTTCTTCCCCCAGCACGAGTTCCAGCCCTATCCGCGCCCACTCCACCTCGGAGCCGCGGTTGACCCAAGAGCCGTCACGCCGGACCCGGGTCCGCAGCCCAACAGTCTCCCCGTCGGTGCTCCAGGTGTAGTCCACAAGTACGCCGTACTGTTTGTCTGCTGCGCTCACCCGCGTAGACACCGTGAGGGTCTCGCCCCCGTCCGGTCCTGCAGCTGCGGAGATGCTGAGCAACCGGGCGTGGAGCCGGTCCAGCCTTGCGTCCTGCCACTGGGTTGCCAGCGGCCGCTCGTCGGCGCCGCCCCACTCCCGGCCGAGATCATTGTCGGTCGGAGCCCACCACAAGTTCAGCGCCAGCTTCTCCACCGGAATGCCGCCAATCGAGGCAGGCATGCCGGTGGCCCGGTCGAAGACAACCTGCCCCAGTGTGAGTACATTTCCCTGGACCTGGACGGACTCAACCGGCGCCGGCGTCACAGGCGCCGCAGGCTCCCGGACAGACTGCCCCCACGCAACTTCATGCCCCGCATCCGCCCAGTCGGAATCCGCACTGAGAACCGCCTGAACGGTGAGGACGGCCGGCTGGCCATCAGGCAGCCCTGCTGCCAAGGCGGCAACGCTGGCGGGCAGCTCCACAACCGTTTCGGACTGGGGTGCGACGTGCGCGACCTCCACGGGGCCGGCGTCGAGCGTGCCGCCGTCGGCCGCCACTTCGTAGCGGAAGCTGAACGCGGAAGTATCCGCAAAGTCCTGGCCGTTGCGGAGGGTGAAGCCGGACCAGTCGCGGGCGACCTCGATGCGCAGCGGCGCGATGACCTTCTTGAAGTCCAGCAGACCGGGCCGGGGATTGCGGTCCGCGTCAACAAGCCCATCCGTGACGAAGTTGCCGTCATGGACTTCCTCGCCGAAGTCGCCCCCGTAGCCGTAGTGCTCAACGCCGTCGGCCGTGGAAACTGTGATGCCGTGCTCCAGCCACTCCCATACAAACCCGCCCATCAGGCGCGGGTACTTCTCAAAAAGCTCCTGGTACTCGCTCATGCCGCCCGGGCCGTTACCCATGGCGTGCACGTATTCGCAGAGCACAAAAGGCATGGCCCGGCGTCGGGCGTCCAGCCCGGCATCTTCCAGGGCAGGCTCTATCCCTTGGCCGATCAGGGCCGTTTCGGCCTGGCTGGCATACATCCGGGAGTAGACGTCCACATGCGCGGAAGACCAGTCTCCCTCGTAGTGAATGGGACGGGACGGATCCCGGTCCTTGGTCCAGCGCGCCATGGCGGCCAGGTTCCTGCCGGTACCCGCCTCGTTGCCCAGGGACCACATGACCACCGACGCGTGGTTCTTGTCCCGCTCAACCGTGCGGCGCATGCGGTCCACCAGGGCATCCTCCCACTGGGGGTCGTCGCTGGGGTTCTGTGCCCATCCGGCGCTCTCAAAGCCGTGTGTTTCCAGGTCGCACTCGAGCACCACATAGAAGCCCAGCTGGTCCGCCAGGGCGAGGAATTCCGGATGGGGCGGGTAGTGCGAGGTCCGGATCGCGTTGATGTTGTGCTGCTTCATGAGCCGCAGCTCCGCCTCCACGACGTCCCTGGGCACCACCCGGCCAAGCCGTGGATGGTGCTCGTGGCGGTTCACGCCGCGCAGCAGGATCCGCCGCCCGTTGATTTTGAACTGCGCGTCCTCGATGGTGATACTGCGGAAGCCAACCTGGAGTGCGACGTTTTCACCAGCGGTGCCAACGGTGGCCTCGTAGAGCTTCGGGACCTCCGCGGACCAGGGCTCGACGGCGGGGACACGCACCTCCGTGCCGGCGGCCAGTTCCAGGTTCAGTTCGGGAACGCGGACGACGGCGTCAATCGCCTGGCCGCCACGGTTCGCCTCGATCTTGAGCGTGCCTTCGCCGGTGACGTGGTCGTAGCCTGCGTGGACGAAGACGTCGTCAATGCCGGCATCGGGCCTGGCCTGCAGGGTGACATCGCGGAAGATACCTGGGAGCCACCACATGTCCTGGTCTTCAACGTAGCTGGCGGCCGAGAACTGGGCGACGCGGACAGCGAGGGTGTTTTCTCCCTGCTGCAGGATCCCGGAGACGTCGAATTCGTGGGCGAGCCTGCTTCCACGGGTGGTCCCGAGCTCCACGCCATTCAGCCATACGGTCCCTGCCGACTCGATGCCGTCGAACCGCAGGAGGGCATGCGGAAAGAACTCTGGCCCGGCCTCAAACACCACCAGATGGTCCCCGATGGGGTTGGCTTCCGGAACGTGCGGCGGCTCCACTGCGAAAGGGAACTGAACGTTGGTGTAGGCGGGGGCGCCGTGTCCGTGCATCGGCCAGCTGGAGGGCACGGGCAGGATCTTGAACCCGTTCAGATCCTTGCCCAGCTGCCAGCCATCATTGGGGGCCACCCGGACCCCTGGGCTTAGGCGAAACTGCCAGTCGCCGTTCAGGGACAGCCGCGGGGCATCGCTCTTCAGGTAGGCACGCGCCGGCAGGGTGCCCCGGCCCGCGTCGAGGGATTCGAGGTCCTGGATATCCGCGGAGCCAAGCTGCAGGTCCCGGCCTTTTGAACCAGGGGCGATTTGAGAGGTGCTGTCCGCCAGGGCGGATGGTGTTTCGACTGACATGGGCTTCCTTGCTTCAGGGAGTCGCTGCTTACGCGTGAACGTTCACGGTCTGGGCACAAGCCTAGCCTGTTGTGCCCGCGTTGAGTAGGGGTCAGGCCGATTGGCGAAGGACGAGCTGGTGGTTGAGGACCAGTACGCTGTCCGGACTTCCCGCCTTGATCCTGCCGGACAGGAGATTATCCACGAGGTCGACGGCGGTCCGGCCTACAGCCTTCAGGTCAAGTGAGAGTGTGGTCAGCTCCGGCGTGACCAACTCGCCAAGAGGAATGCCGTCCATTCCGATCACGGCGCAATCCTCCGGCACCCTCCGCCCCGCGTCCTGCAAGGCTTTGAGCGCCCCTGCCGCCATAAGGTCGTTATACACCAGGAGCCCGTCGATCGCGCCTTCGTCCTGCATCAGCGCGTGAACGGCTTCCCGCGCTGATTGGGCCGACTCCCCTGCCTGCCGGACGGTGAGCGAAATGCCGGTTTCTGCTGCCGCCGCTGCAACAGCCCGCCCGCGGGTGGTGGCGGGCCCTTCCTGGTCCGCGTCAAGATAGGCGATCCGCCGGCGCCGCCCGGACTGCAGCCGTTCCAGGGCGATCCGGGCACCGTAGGCGTAGTCAAAGGAGATGCCGCCGGCTGCCTGGCTTGAAGGGTAGTCAAGAACCACCACGGGCCGGCGGCCCATCAGTGATTGGGCCGCATCTGAGCTGGGACCGAGATAGCCCACGAGGGCATCAACCTGGGGCCCCAGCCGCTCGACGGCGTCCAGGCCGGTTCCGCTGCCGTGGCCAAAATCATCAACCACCACGTTCCAGCCCCGCTGCGTGGCTTCTTCAACCACACTGGAAGCAAACGCCGGGAAGTAGGGGTTGGTCAGATCAGGGATAGCGAGTCCCAGCGATGTCCGGGCACCCTGTACAAGTGCTTTGGCGAACCGGCTTGGTGAATACCCCAGTTCTGCCGCCAACCGCTGGACGCGCTCCCGCGTGGAAGCGCTGATACCGGGCATGTCATTCATGGCACGGGTGACGGTCTGCCGGGATACCCCTGCAGCCGCCGCAACGTCCAGGATAGTCGCGCGGTGGACCTGTGGGCCGCTGGAAGTCGGGGTCATGACCGTAAGTCTAGGGGGCAGCCAACTGCCTGGTGGTCCGCTGATTTTGAGGCGGGATTGTGTGTTAAATGTGGGAGGCCCCAACCACGTATGTGGTTGGGGCCTCGACCGTTAATGTGTGTCCGGCGGTGACCTACTCTCCCACACCCTCCCGGGTGCAGTACCATCGGCGCTGTGGGTCTTAGCTTCCGGGTTCGGAATGGGACCGGGCGTTTCCCCCACGCTATGACCGCCGTAACCCTGTTACCCGCCACCTGTGTGTCCGTAAGGGACGTTCGGGTGTGGGAAATCTGTGTGGTTACAACATTGTGGTGTTGTTATGTAGTTGTTGGTTCCTTGCCAGCAAACGGGTGGGTTTGTTGGTTGGGAACCACATAGTGGACGCAAGCAGTCTTGTTATCTTTTTACCCTTTCCTGGTGTGAACGTCTTTTGAATCCGTTCACGGAAGAGGGTGTGTGGTGTAAGTTATCGGCCTATTAGTACCGGTCAGCTTCACGAGTCGTTAGTCCTCGCTTCCACATCCGGCCTATCAACCCAGTGGTCTGGCTGGGGGCCTCTCACACACAAGGTGTATGGAAATCTCATCTTGAAGCGAGCTTCCCGCTTAGATGCTTTCAGCGGTTATCCCATCCGAACGTAGCTAATCAGCGGTGCACTTGGCAGTACAACTGACACACCAGAGGTTCGTCCGTCCCGGTCCTCTCGTACTAAGGACAGCCCTTCTCAAATTTCCTGCGCGCGCAGCGGATAGGGACCGAACTGTCTCACGACGTTCTAAACCCAGCTCGCGTACCGCTTTAATGGGCGAACAGCCCAACCCTTGGGACCTACTCCAGCCCCAGGATGCGACGAGCCGACATCGAGGTGCCAAACCATGCCGTCGATATGGACTCTTGGGCAAGATCAGCCTGTTATCCCCGAGGTACCTTTTATCCGTTGAGCGACGGCCATTCCACAATGTACCGCCGGATCACTAGTCCCGACTTTCGTCCCTGCTCGAGATGTCTCTCTCACAGTCAAGCTCCCTTGTGCACTTACACTCGACACCTGATTGCCAACCAGGCTGAGGGAACCTTTGGGCGCCTCCGTTACTTTTTAGGAGGCAACCGCCCCAGTTAAACTACCCATCAGGCACTGTCCCTGACCCGGATTACGGGCCGAAGTTAGATGTCCAAAGTGACCAGAGTGGTATTTCAACGATGACTCCACCCGAACTGGCGTCCGGGCTTCAACGTCTCCCACCTATCCTACACAAGCCACTCCGAACACCAATACCAAACTATAGTAAAGGTCTCGGGGTCTTTCCGTCCTGCTGCGCGTAACGAGCATCTTTACTCGTACTGCAATTTCGCCGAGTTTATGGTTGAGACAGCGGGGAAGTCGTTACTCCATTCGTGCAGGTCGGAACTTACCCGACAAGGAATTTCGCTACCTTAGGATGGTTATAGTTACCACCGCCGTTTACTGGGGCTTAAATTCTCAGCTTCGCCTTGCGGCTAACCGGTCCTCTTAACCTTCCAGCACCGGGCAGGAGTCAGTCCGTATACATCGTCTTGCGACTTCGCACGGACCTGTGTTTTTAGTAAACAGTCGCTTCCCCCTGGTCTCTGCGGCCCCGATCCCCTCCGGACAGCAAGTGTCCATCAAGGTTGGGGCCCCCCTTCTCCCGAAGTTACGGGGGCATTTTGCCGAGTTCCTTAACCATAATTCTCTCGATCGCCTTAGTATTCTCTACCTGATCACCTGTGTCGGTTTGGGGTACGGGCGGCTAAAACCTCGCGTCGATGCTTTTCTCGGCAGCATAGGATCACCAAATCCCCCCAAACGGGGGTCCCATCAGATCTCAGGCATCATGAACAGCGGATTTGCCTACCGTTCGCCCTACATCCTTAGACCGGGACAACCATCGCCCGGCTTGGCTACCTTCCTGCGTCACACCTGTTAATACGCTTGCCTCCCAGGATCAGGTCCTGCGCTCCACCAAAACCCTCACACCACAAGGGCGATCGGGCAGGTCTCGGGCAGTTAGTATCCCCTGTTCAGCATGGGCGGTTTTTCGCCGGTACGGGAATATCAACCCGTTGTCCATCGACTACGCCTGTCGGCCTCGCCTTAGGTCCCGACTTACCCAGGGCAGATTAGCTTGACCCTGGAACCCTTGATCATTCGGCGGACGGGTTTCTCACCCGTCTTTCGCTACTCATGCCTGCATTCTCACTCGTGTAGGCTCCACCGCTGGTTTACACCGCGACTTCACCGCCCACACGACGCTCCCCTACCCATCCAGACGCCTGAACCACAAGGGCTTAGCTAATATCTGAATGCCACAACTTCGGCGGTGTACTTGAGCCCCGCTACATTGTCGGCGCGGAATCACTTGACCAGTGAGCTATTACGCACTCTTTTAAGGATGGCTGCTTCTAAGCCAACCTCCTGGTTGTCTTCGCAACTCCACATCCTTTCCCACTTAGCACACGCTTAGGGGCCTTAGTTGGTGGTCTGGGCTGTTTCCCTCTCGACTATGAAGCTTATCCCCCACA
Source organism: Pseudarthrobacter quantipunctorum (assembly GCF_045291495.1). NCBI lineage: Bacteria > Bacillati > Actinomycetota > Actinomycetes > Micrococcales > Micrococcaceae > Pseudarthrobacter > Pseudarthrobacter quantipunctorum. The sequence continues at coordinate 4,294,971 of NZ_CP148033.1, read as the reverse complement.
GTCTCACTGCTGCGCTCTCACTTACCGGCATTCGGAGTTTGGCTGACGTCAGTAACCTTGTAGGGCCCATTAGCCATCCAGTAGCTCTACCTCCAGCAAGAAACACGCAACGCTGCACCTAAATGCATTTCGGGGAGAACCAGCTATCACGAAGTTTGATTGGCCTTTCACCCCTACCCACAGCTCATCCCCTCCATTTTCAACTGAAGTGGGTTCGGTCCTCCACGACGTCTTACCGTCGCTTCAACCTGGCCATGGGTAGATCACTTCGCTTCGGGTCTAGATCACGCCACTGCAACGCCCTATTCAGACTCGCTTTCGCTACGGCTGCCCCACACGGGTTAACCTCGCGACGTAACACTAACTCGCAGGCTCATTCTTCAAAAGGCACGCCGTCACCAGAATCAGACTGGCTCCGACGGATTGTAAGCACACGGTTTCAGGTACTGTTTCACTCCCCTCCCGGGGTACTTTTCACCTTTCCCTCACGGTACTGGTCCGCTATCGGTCATTAGGGAGTATTTAGGCTTATCAGGTGGTCCTGACAGATTCGCACGGGATTTCTCGGGCCCCGTACTACTTGGGATACTCATCCGGGCGGTACACAACATTACGGTTACGGGGCTAACACCCTCTCTGGCCGGCCTTTCAAAACCGTTCACCTATGCCTGCACATCACACCCCACCAGTCCGGCAGAACTGGTATGGAAAGTCCCACAACCCCGACCATGCAACGCCCGCCGGCTATCACACATGGAACGGTTTAGCCTGATCCGCGTTCGCTCGCCACTACTAACGGAATCACTATTGTTTTCTCTTCCTGCGGGTACTGAGATGTTTCACTTCCCCGCGTTCCCTCCACGCACCCTATGTGTTCAGATGCGGGTCACCAGGCAACTCGCGCCCCTGGCGGGGTTTCCCCATTCGGACACCCTGGGATCACAGTCCGGTTATCGACTCCCCCAGGCTTATCGCAGATTCCTACGTCCTTCTTCGGCTCCTAATGCCAAGGCATCCACCGTGTGCTCTTAAAAACTTGACCACAAAAGATCAAAAACGCTAATTTTCGAGAAAACCATGGAACCGGACCGCAAACCAACCACACCAAAGTGCAGCAAGCCACGGACAGATCCAGGTTCATATTCTTGGAAATTGCTTCTTATAAAAGATGCTCGCGTCCACTATGTAGTTCTCAAACAACAACCCCGTACCACACACCCCACACACACAACATGCATGATCGGTGCAGCCAGGAAACCAGAAACAAACAAACCCGCACCCCTCCCCCAAAGGGAAGAACCACGGCCCTGTTGCCTCAGGACCCAACAGTGTGCCAAACACTACCCCACAACCCGCACCAGCCGCGTTCCTGAACACCCGCCCTTCCCAAAGGAAAAGAGAACATCCGTACTAACAACCGGTCCGTGCCACCAGGCACCTATTTGTTGATATTCCACCCTTGAGCACCCGCCGCAGAACAAACGTCTGCGCAACGGGCCTTTACTCCTGACAACCCCCACACCCCGCATACACAGGACATGGGAACTGTAGGTGCTCCTTAGAAAGGAGGTGATCCAGCCGCACCTTCCGGTACGGCTACCTTGTTACGACTTAGTCCCAATCGCCAGTCCCACCTTCGACAGCTCCCTCCCACAAGGGGTTAGGCCACCGGCTTCGGGTGTTACCAACTTTCGTGACTTGACGGGCGGTGTGTACAAGGCCCGGGAACGTATTCACCGCAGCGTTGCTGATCTGCGATTACTAGCGACTCCGACTTCATGGGGTCGAGTTGCAGACCCCAATCCGAACTGAGACCGGCTTTTTGGGATTAGCTCCACCTCACAGTATCGCAACCCTTTGTACCGGCCATTGTAGCATGCGTGAAGCCCAAGACATAAGGGGCATGATGATTTGACGTCGTCCCCACCTTCCTCCGAGTTGACCCCGGCAGTCTCCTATGAGTCCCCACCATCACGTGCTGGCAACATAGAACGAGGGTTGCGCTCGTTGCGGGACTTAACCCAACATCTCACGACACGAGCTGACGACAACCATGCACCACCTGTAAACCGACCGCAAGCGGGGCACCTGTCTCCAGGTATTTCCGGTTCATGTCAAGCCTTGGTAAGGTTCTTCGCGTTGCATCGAATTAATCCGCATGCTCCGCCGCTTGTGCGGGCCCCCGTCAATTCCTTTGAGTTTTAGCCTTGCGGCCGTACTCCCCAGGCGGGGCACTTAATGCGTTAGCTACGGCGCGGAAAACGTGGAATGTCCCCCACACCTAGTGCCCAACGTTTACGGCATGGACTACCAGGGTATCTAATCCTGTTCGCTCCCCATGCTTTCGCTCCTCAGCGTCAGTTAATGCCCAGAGACCTGCCTTCGCCATCGGTGTTCCTCCTGATATCTGCGCATTTCACCGCTACACCAGGAATTCCAGTCTCCCCTACATCACTCTAGTCTGCCCGTACCCACCGCAGATCCGGAGTTGAGCCCCGGACTTTCACGGCAGACGCGACAAACCGCCTACGAGCTCTTTACGCCCAATAATTCCGGATAACGCTTGCGCCCTACGTATTACCGCGGCTGCTGGCACGTAGTTAGCCGGCGCTTCTTCTGCAGGTACCGTCACTTTCGCTTCTTCCCTACTGAAAGAGGTTTACAACCCGAAGGCCGTCATCCCTCACGCGGCGTCGCTGCATCAGGCTTGCGCCCATTGTGCAATATTCCCCACTGCTGCCTCCCGTAGGAGTCTGGGCCGTGTCTCAGTCCCAGTGTGGCCGGTCACCCTCTCAGGCCGGCTACCCGTCGTCGCCTTGGTAAGCCATTACCTCACCAACAAGCTGATAGGCCGCGAGTCCATCCAAAACCACAAAAAGCTTTCCACCCCCCACCATGCGATGAGGAGTCATATCCGGTATTAGACCCAGTTTCCCAGGCTTATCCCAGAGTTAAGGGCAGGTTACTCACGTGTTACTCACCCGTTCGCCACTAATCCAGGAGCAAGCTCCCTTCATCGTTCGACTTGCATGTGTTAAGCACGCCGCCAGCGTTCATCCTGAGCCAGGATCAAACTCTCCGTTGAAGTAAAACAAAAACGAACACAACATGGCACCACGGGAAAACGCGGCCACCACACTGCAAAATTTGAAACCAGCTGTAAAAACCAGACCACACCACGGGGTGGCGGACCTGGCCAAAACAACCAATCAATAAAACAATTGGTATCAACAAACTTGGCACACTATTGAGTTCTCAAACAACAGACACACCCGGCACCACCACCAGCACTTCTCAGCCGTGGATCGCTCCGGAGCAACTTCTCAAACTTACCGGATCATTCACTCCGAAGCAAATCCGTGTTTCAGGATTTCCATCTGAGGAGAACCGTTCCCAACCTCTTCAGGAGCGCTCTAAAGCCCTACCAGAATTGGTGTTGATTTTTGGGGGTTTGGCCGCCGTGGTTACCAGCTCTTCGCTGTCTCCCTCGCGGCGACTTAGAAAACAATACACCTGCTCCCGCGCCACTGCAAATCCCCCTGCCAGGAGGGTCCGATCCCCGCCGTTCCGCGGAAGTACGGGCCGTTGGCACCTGGGAGGGGCCTCCGCCGCCGTACTTTTGTTTTGTGTGCTGCGGCACAGTCCTGGAGCCGGCGCGGAAGCCCGGGGAGAGGTGCAGGTTTAACGCAGAAGAGCCGGCAACCATAAGGTTGCCGGCTCTTCTCAAGCAGCTGGTAGCAGCAGTGCTGGATTACCAGGAAGACTTGGTGATGCCCGGGAGTTCGCCCTTGTGGGCCATGTCGCGGAAGCGGACACGGGAGATGCCGAACTTCTGGAAGGTACCGCGGGGGCGGCCGTCGATGATGTCGCGGTTACGCAGACGGATCGGGGACGCGTTGCGGGGCAGCTTCTGCAGGCCCAGGCGGGCTGCTTCGCGTGCTTCGTCGGTTGCGTTTTCGTCAACCAGGGTCTTCTTCAGCTCGAGGCGCTTTGCAGCGTAACGCTCTACGATGACCTTGCGCTGCTCGTTGCGAGCAATCTTGGACTTCTTAGCCATGTTTAGCGCTCCTCTCGGAATTCGACGTGCTGACGGATCTTGGGGTCGTACTTCTTCAGGACCATGCGGTCCGGATCGTTACGACGGTTCTTGCGGGTTACGTAGGTGTAACCCGTGCCCGCGGTCGACTTGAGCTTGATGATCGGACGTACGTCCTTGTCCTTAGCCACTAGAGCTTCACCCCACGAGCCAGGATCTGGGCGACGACTACGTCGATGCCGCGTACGTCGATGGTCTTGATGCCACGTGCGGAAACCTGCAGCGTGACGTTACGGCGCAGGGACGGAACCCAGTAGCGCTTCTTCTGAATGTTCGGATCGAACCGACGCTTGTTGCGGCGGTGCGAGTGCGAAATGCTGTGCCCAAAGCCCGGCTCGGCTCCGGTCACTTGGCAGTGTGCTGCCATGACTTCTCCTCAAGAATTGAAAGTAATGATCCGCATATCTGCTGCTGGACCATGCTGCTAAGGGCGACCCAAAAGTGAAGAAGGGCAACGGTTAGTCACGCAACTTGAGCCCCTAACTACCGGCCGCCCTGGAGAAATTACCGGGCAACCGGAGCAATTGCGCACGCTCCGCGCACTTAGCGCCTACCAAGTCTACGAGTTCACGCAATTAAAGACCAATCCGGCGTCGGAAGGTGTATAAGCAGGCCGTGCAGCTAGAGCCGTGTGAGCTCGGGATACTTCGGCTTCAGGCCGTCGCCGGAGGACTTGCCGGTCACCCTGCGGACCACCCAGGGACCGGCGTACTCGCGGAACCAGCGGGCGTTGGCGCGGAGGGCGTCTACCCCGCTGAGTTCAGGGACGGGGGTCATGGGCGGAATGTCGATGGAGTGGTCGTGTTCCAGGACATCCAGCACCCGCTTGGCCATATTGGCGTGGCCGGCCGCGGACATATGCATCCGGTCCTGCGCCCACATCCCCCAGTCGTAGTACTCGCTGAAGCGCCAGTAGTCCACCAGGAGCGCGCCGTGGTCTCCCGCAATGCCGCGGACCAGTTCGTTGTAGATCGCCGTGCGGCCCCGCATGGTGCTGAACACCTTCGAGCCCCGCGCATCGAAGCCCGTGAACATGACCACGGTGGCACCGGTGGCGCGCAGTTTGGCGATGGCGTCGTCGTACTCCACCAGGAGGTCGTCGATGTCGATCCTGGGCCGGAGGATGTCATTGGCGCCGGCGTAGATGGTCACCAGGGTGGGGTTAAGTTCGACGGCGGCGTCCACCTGCTCAGCCAGGATGTGGCGCAGTTTCCTGCCACGGATGGCGAGGTTGGCATAACCGAAGCCAGGGTCAGCGGCGCCCAGCTGCTCAGCCACGCGATCCGCCCAGCCGCGGACACCGTTGGGGCGGGTGGGATCGTCGTCGCCCACGCCTTCCGTAAAGGAGTCTCCGAGGGCGACAAACCGGGAAGTAAAGTCCATCCGGTTAGTTTGCCACCCGTTGCCGGGAGCAACCAACCAGCCGGCTGGTGGGTCAGTTCTCCCGGAGGATCCAGTGGTCGGCGTCCAGCCGGCCCACTACCTTCTCACCAATCCTTGCCAGGTCCAGGACGTCCTGCTCTGTGAGTGCGTCCAGGAACAGGCCACGAACGTCCTCGACGTGCCCGGGCGCTAGCCCCACGATGGTGGCCATCCCTTCTTCGGTCAGATGGGCGGTGGTGACCCGGGCATCGTGGGGATGGGGCCGGCGCTCAACCCAGCCGCGCTTCTGCAGCTTGGTCACCACGTGCGAAAGCCGGGAAAGGGATGCGCTGCTGCGGGCAGCGAGCTCGCTCATGGGGAGGAACCGGCCCTCAGCCTCGGAAAGCATTGCCAGGACGGTGTAGTCGAAGAGGGACAGCTTCCCCGCGGTGTGGAGTTTGGTGTCGAGGGCTGCGGGCAAAAGGGTGTTGATGCTCACCAGGGCCAGCCAGGCACGGCGTTCGTCGGCGTTGAGCCAGCGCGGTTCGGTCATGTCCCCATTCTACGAGGGCAACGTGGTTGATTCTTCAACTAGGCTCCCCGGCGGCCGGTAGGCTGGGGCCATGTATGTTGTCTCCCTGAGCTACCGGGTTCCGCAGGACATCGTGGATTTCCATAACGCCGGCCACATTGCCTGGCTGCAGCAGGCTTTCGATGACGGCGTCTTTATTGCAGCTGGGCGCAAGGTGCCCAGGACCGGCGGCCTGCTGCTCTCCCAGGCTGACCGCGCCACCCTGGATGCCTGCCTGGCGCAGGACCCGTTCTACACGAATGGCGTTGCGGATTTCGAGGTCATGGAGTTCCACGCCGCAAGGGTGGCACCGGGGTACGAAATCCTGCTGGACAGCTAGGACTCACGCGGGCCGTTGGACGCGCCCGCCAGTTTCTTCAGTCCGCCCTTCCGCGGCACCTTGACCGGATCCGGCCAGCGCGGGCCAAGCGCGTCCCCCAGCGTAACGCCGCGCAGTTTACGGCCGAAGAGCGGCAGTACCCAGTCGCGGATCCAGCGCCGCTGCTGCCGTTCCCATTCCCGCAGGCTGTGGCGTGCCGGCGGCTCCCAGTCCTTCAGCGTAATCTTGTGCGGCACCCCAAGCTGGTCCAGTACCTGCCCCGCAAGGTACTTGTGTCCCGCCTTGGACATGTGCAGCCGGTCCGAGTCCCACATGCGCCGGTCGTGGAACGCATCCAGGCACCAATAGTCCACCAGCACGGCGCCGTACTTTTCGGCAATGGCCCGCACTTGCTGGTTGTAGTAGGTGTTGCGCTTCTTCAACGGCTCCAGCAGGGCCGAGACCTTGATGTCGAACCCCGTAAAGAGCACCACCGTTGCACCGGTTTCCGCCAGCTGCGCCACGAGCTTTTCATAGTCCGCCATCAGCGCGGGCATGTCCGTTGTGAGGTCAAGGATGTCGTTGCCGCCTGCATACAGCGTGACCAGCGTGGGCCGCATCCGCAGCGCCGGTTCCAGTTGCTCGTTGACGATGTGCCGGAGCCTTTTGCTGCGGATGGCAAGGTTCGCGTAGCGCCACCCCGGCTGGGCCTTGGCTAACCTCTCCGCCACCCGGTCCGCCCAGCCGCGGACTCCATTGGGCAACCGCTCGTCCCGGTCCCCCACCCCCTCGGTGAAAGAGTCCCCCAGCGCAACAAACACCCGCCGCCCGGAGCTGGGAAGCAAAGGTTCAGGATGCACCCGCCCACGCTAACGATGTAAGGAAAAGCTAGGACGACGGCGGGATGAACAGTAAGTGCGCGAGCGTCCGCGAAAAACCCACATCAAGTGCGAGAGCGTTGCGGGGGGCTGCAGTGAATTGAGGCGGCGGGAGGGACATTCGGCAGCGTGCGTCTAAGCTGGGCCCACTCGGGCAGGGTTCCCTTGCCGAGCTTGCGAGGCCAGGGGTCCGAGGGGCGGAACGAGCGAGCACGCAGAGAATGTGCCTCCCGCCACCTGGGGAGCGTCACCCCTCGGCTTTGCCCTGCCGCCAGTAGCCCATGAACGCCACCTGTTTCCGGTCAATCCCGACATCCCGGACCAGGTACCGCCGCATGTCCTTGATGACGGCGGCTTCGCCGGCGATCCAGGCGTAGAAGGGCATGGCTCCGGCGGGCATGCCCGGGTTCTTGGATGCCTGGATCTCGGAAGTCTCCATCCGTGCCGGGGTTTCCCAGAGGATGTCCACGTCCACGTTGACGTCCTCCGGCTCGGGGCCCGCGCCGCCGTCGGCCGCTTTGATGCCAACCCAGCCGGGCACGGGCACGGCCTTGCGCACGGCGTCCTGGAGCAGTTCGCCGTGCGGGCGGGACCGCCCGATGGACGCACCGCGTGCCAGCCAGGTGATCTCGACGTCGGCGGGTGAGCTCAGCTCCATGAAATCGCCGGCTTCGGGGACCTCCAGGAAGGCGTGCCCGGTCATGTATGCGGGCAGGCTTTCCAGGATGGCGGAGATGGCCGGAACGGAGGTTTCGTCGCCGGCGAGCAGGATGCGCTGCGCGAGCCCGGGCCGCCATTCGATGCCCGAGTAGGTTTCGGCCGTGACACAGTGCGCAGCCCTGTTGTTGGGGCCGATGATGGTGATCGCGTCACCGGGCTGGGCGTTGAGGGCCCAGTTGGCGGCCGGCCCGCCATGCCCAGAGTCGTCAAAATGCATCACGAAGTCCACGTCGATCTCCGGGTACACCGCGTCCAGGCGGGCCTGGCGGACGGTGTAGGTGCGCATGGAACCGCGCACGGCAGGGTCCATGGCCAGCCATTCCCGGTACCAGCCGGCCTGGCTCATTTCGAAAACGGGGAGGGGCAGCGGGCTGCCGTCTGCTGCGAGGGAGGGGATCATCAGCTTGATCCGGAGGTCCAGGGTGTCGCCGTGGACGCCAAAGTCCCGCAGCGCATACCCGCCGAACGTGATCCTGCGGAAGTTGGGGCTGAGTTCCTGGACCGACGTGACGGTGACTTCGAACGCCAGGGTCATGGGCTCCGTGGAGGCGATGTCGCGGGTTTTCATGAAACGAGCTCCAGTTCGTTGGCGGGGACGTGGTGGCGGCCGATGGGAATGATCAGGGGCGTGCCGGAAACGGGGTCCGGGATGACACGCGATTCGAGGCCGAACACGCTGCGGACCAGGCCTTCCGTGACGACGTCGAGCGGGCTGCCCACTGCCACCACGGCGCCGTCCTTCATGGCGATCACGTTGTCTGCGTAGCGCGCGGCAAGGTTGAGGTCGTGCAAAACGATGGCCACGGTGGTGCCGCGCTGGCGGTTCAGGTCCGTCACGAGGTCCAGGACCTCCACCTGGTGCGCGAGGTCCAGGTAGGTGGTGGGCTCGTCCAGGAGGAGCACGTCGGTTTCCTGCGCGAGGGCCATGGCGATCCAGACGCGCTGCCGCTGCCCGCCGGAGAGTTCGTCCACGTTCCGCCCAGCGAGGCCCAGCGTCTCCGTGGCCTCGAGCGCGCGCTGCACGGCAGCATCGTCACGCTCGCTCCAGCTGCGGAAGAAGCCCTGGTGCGGGTAGCGTCCCCGGCCCACCAGGTCCCGGACCGTGATGCCGTCCGGGGCGGTGGGGTGCTGCGGCAGGAGCCCGAGGGTGCGGGCCAGTTCCCGGGCCGGAAGGGAGTGGATGTCCTTGCCGTCCAGGGTCACGGTGCCGGCCGCCGGCTTGAGGAGCCGGGACAGTCCGCGGAGGAGGGTCGACTTCCCGCAGGCGTTGGCGCCCACGATCATGGTCACCTTGCCCTCGGGGATCTCGGCGCTGAGGCCGTCCACCACGCAGCGCTGGTCGTATTTCAGCGTCAGGTCCTTGGCGTTGAGAACTGCCACCTCAGGCATCCTTTCGGTTGGCCGTGACCAGGAGCCACAGCAGGAACGGGGCACCGAGCGCACCGGTGATAACTCCCACCGGCAGCACGGTGCCGTCCAGCAGCAGGGGGGCCACGTTGGCGGCCACAAAGTCGGCCGCCAGGACAATCAGGGCGCCCACCAGGGCCGACGCCGGCAGGCTGGCTTTGCCGGTGAAGCGCCGGGCGATGGGACCGGCCAGGAAGGCGACGAACGAGACCGGCCCGGCTGCCGCCGTCGCCACCGCTGCCAGCGCGACGGCGGTGATCACCAGCGCCAGCCGGGTGGCACCTACCCTGATCCCCAGTCCGGCGGCGGCATCGGGGCCGAGCTCCAGGATGCGCAGCGGACCGGCAATCACCACCACCGCGGGGAGCAGGACGGCGAGGGCCAGTGCCAGGACGCCGGCGCGGTCCCAGCTGGCGGAGTTCAGGGAGCCGTTGAGCCAGACGAGGACATCCGCGGCGGTGCGGATGTCGGTGCGGGTCATCAGGAAGTTGACCACCGCGTGCAGCGCTGCGGCGATGCCAACCCCGGCCAGGATGAGCCGGTTGCCGGCAGCATCGCCGCGGCCGCTTCCGCGCAGCGTACCGCTGCTGGAGATGGCGTAGATGATGGCCGCAACAACCAGCGCACCTCCCAGGGCAGCACCGGAAACCGCGGCTCCGGAGGCGCCGAAAACCACGATGGCCAGGACCGCGGCAGCACTGGCACCGTAGCTGATGCCGATGACGTCCGGACTGGCCAGCGGGTTGCGGAGCATGGTCTGGAACAGGGCGCCCGCCAGCCCGAACGCGACGCCGATCATGGTTCCGGTGACGGCCCGCGGCAGCTTGTTTTCCATCACGATGAAGCTGGCGCCGGGAATCTTTTCGCCGCCGGCCAGGTGCGCGATGAGGATCTTGAAGAAGTCCGGGATGGTCACCGTGTAGCTGCCCAGCAGGACGGACACGGCGAACAGGACCAGGACGGCGGCGGCCAGGAGCGCAGTCCGGTTCAGGCCCCGAAATGGCAGAAAACGGGGGTATTTGCGCGCCGGGCTGCCGTCAAGTGCCATATCGCGGGGGTTGGTGATGGTCACAGCCCGGCCCCCTTGCCGCGGCGGATCAACCAGACGAAGACGGGTGCGCCGACGAGGGCGGTCATGATGCCGGCCGGGACCTCGCCGGGCAGGAGCACCACGCGGCCGATGATGTCCGCGCCAAGCAGCAGTGCCGGGGCAAGGACCAGGGAGAAGGGCAGGATCCAGCGGTAGTCCGGCCCGGTGAGGAAACGGACAGCGTGCGGGATGACCAGGCCAACGAAGGCGATGGGTCCCGCCAGCGCGGTGGCCGATCCGCACAGCAGCACGATGCCCAGTGCAGTGACGGCGCGGGCCAGGCCCACCCGCTGGCCCAGGCCCCTGGCGATGTCGTCACCCAGGGCCAGGCTGTTGAGGATACGGCCGGTCAGGAGCACGATGACGGCGCCGGCGGCGAGGAAGGGCAGCCCGGACAGCACAACGGACCAGTCCCGTCCGGCGATGCCGCCCACCTGCCAGAAGCGGAACCGGTCCAGGGTGTCCTGGCTGGAGACCAGGATGACATTCATCAGGGAGTACAGGCCGGCATTCAGCGCGGCACCTGCCAGGGCGAGCTTCACCGGGGTGGCACCGTCCCTGCCGAGGGAGGCAATGAGGTACACCACGACGGCGGCGGCAGCGGCCCCGACGAAGGCGAACCAGATGTAGCCCGAGAGCGAGCCGACCCCGAAGACGTAGATGCCGGTGACCACCGCGAGGGCGGCCCCGGCATTGACGCCCATGATGCCGGGATCGGCCAGCGGGTTGCGGGCCACACCCTGCATTGCTGCGCCTGCGAGGCCCAGCGCGCCGCCCGCCAACAGGCCGAGGACGGTGCGCGGGATACGGGCGTGGACCACGGCGTGGTCGCCGTTGGCAGGATCAAACGCGGTGAGCGCCTGCCAGACGGTGGCCAGGGGAAGACCCCGCGCGCCAATGGCCAGGGAGGCCCCGGCCAGGAGGACCAGCACGACGACGGCGGCCAGCAGCCAGGCGGCCCGCGGCCCGCCGAACGCGCGGCCGCGGGCCCCGCCGGCACGTGCCGGTCCCGGCACCACGGTGCCGGGTCCAGGCTCAGGGCGCGCCGCCGTCGTCGTACTGTCCGTCATGGAACTGTGCCTACTTCACCGCATCCGCTGCGCTGGCAAGCTGCGGCAGGAACGTGTCCAGCGACCACGGCAGGCTCAGCGGGGAGGAAGCGGAGATGGACAGGGTCAACGTGTTGTCCGAGTCGGCCACCAGGGCGCCGTTCTTGATGGCAGGGATCTGGCCCAGCAGGGGGTCGGACTTGATGGAATCAGTGGTGGCGGCGTCCGGAACCCAGGTCACGAAGATATCGGACTCGAGCTCATTGGCCTTCTCGGCTGACCAGGGGATGAAGAATTCCTTGGAGCCCTTGGAGTTCTCCTCCACCACGGGCGCCAGCTTCATGCCGATTTCAGAGAGGAAGCGGGGACGGTTGTCATTGGCGGTGTAGACGTTGACGCCGTCAGCCGAGGCGGGCTCCAGGTTGCCGTAGATGAAGCTCTTGCCGGTGATCTGGGGGTACTCGGCAACCTTTTCCTTGATGGTGGCCTCGGTGTCGGAGACCAGCTTGGCGGCTTCGGCATCCTTGCCGAGGGCCTTGCCGATGATGGAGGTGGAGTCCTGCCAGGAGGTTCCATAGGCCAGTTCAGGGTGGGCTACCACCGGCGCGATCTCGGTGAGCTTTTTGTAGTCCTCCTCGGTGAGGCCCGAGTAGGCGGCCAGGATGACGTCCGGGGTGAGCTTGGCGATCTCGGTGAAGTTGATGCCGTCCGCCTCGGAGTACTGCACCGGGGCTTTGTCCGAGCCGAATCCGGCGCCGAGCTCCTCCAGCGCTGCGTCCTTCCACGGGGTGGAGCCCTGCTCGTTGCCGCCCCATTCGTTCTTGGGCACGCCCACCGGTACAACACCCAGGGCAATGGCGACGTCGTCATTAACCCAGGAGACAGTGGCCACGCGGGTGGGCTGCTTCTCGATGGTGGTTTCGCCGTAGACGTGCTCGATGGTGACGGGGAACTGCGAGCTGCTGGAGCTGGAAGCGCTGACATCGCCGGCGGAGGCGGCGGGCCCTGTGGAGCAGGCGGACAGGGTGAGTGCCGCAGCGGCCAGGACGGCTGTGGCCTTGCCGGCTGATTTGAACAGTGTGCGGCGCGTGGCGCTGGGCCCGGAGAAGAGGGGGGAAGTCACGGAACTCCTTAAGTCATGAAGCGAACTTAAGTAAGGCTAGCCTACCCTCGGGATCATTACGCAAGGTTTCTGTATCTTATTCCAGTTCGTGACGAAGGACACAGTGCTGCGGGGTTGGGCGGCCTTGGACAGGGAAGATGCGGTTTGGCAGGATGTTCCTGCCGGAAAGAACCGGCTGGACCGCCAGCCGCAGCCGGCGACCGATGGGGAGACGAAGGACAAATGAGCAAGCACAAGGCCGTCACGGTCGGCGCTGCCATGGTGAGCGGGGTGGCCGCAATGGCCTGCTCCACGGGGAACAGCTGAAACCCACCTGCCATTCCCCGCACGCCGGGGCCTCACCCTTCGCGAAAGTCCAGCCATGCAATCCATCACGCCTCAGCAAATCCGCTCATCGTTTATCAATGCCAGCCGCTCCGAAGCGGCCAAACTCACGCTGCCCAAGGATTTCGACGCCCTCGACTGGGACAACCTTGACTTCCTGGGTTGGCGGGACGAGAAAATGCCCCTCCGCGGCTACCTAGTGGTCGCTGGTCCGAAGGGAGTCACAGGCATCATGCTCCGGGCGCCCGAAGGCGGGGCCCGGAAGAACCGCTCAGTCCTTTGCGAGCTGTGCCGCGACGTGTTTTCCAAGGAGGACGTGCTCCTCTGGGTGGCCAGGCGCGCCGGGCAGTCCGGCCGCAACGGCAACACCGTGGGCACCTTGATCTGCGCCGATTTTCTCTGCTGCGGCAACGTCCGCAAGGAACCGCCGGCCAATGAGATCAATCCGGACCCCGCCGCCGTCGTCCTCCGCCAGATTGAAGGGCTGAAGGAGCGGACTGCCCAGTTCATGGCGCGGGTACAGGCGAAGTAACCGGCACACATCACGGACAGTAAAGCGGAAGCCCTCCCCCGCCGAAGTGGGGGAGGGCTTCCGCCTGGAGGGTCAGCGGTAGGAAAAACTCATCAAGACGGCTTTAAGGGTCCGGCCCTCGTCGCCCCAGTACCAGGCCTTCGCCGCCACATCGTCCGCAAACGGCTCCCCGGCGAACAGCACGTCCGCGGTCAGGATGCGGTCGCCGATCTTTATGAGCCCGTACTGAACCTTTCCGTCGGGCGAGATGGGCGATCCTGGGGTCAGCCCCATCCGGTAATGGGTGGGGCCATTAGCGTGGTCGACGAAGAACGACGAACTGGGAGTCGGAACGGAGTGCCCGATCAATCCGGGCACCGGGTCCGTCTCGAGCACGAACCTGGCAGCAGGCCCCGCCGTGGCATCACCGACCTGGCTGTAGTAGATGTTGATCTGCTCGTTGCCGCCGGCATCGTAAACGGTGGCCGTCTCCACAGCCGGGGACGCCAAAACCTCCTCATGCTCCACGCGCCAGCCCTCCGGATGGGCAAAGGAAAGGCGGCCGTCTGCGAACGTGAAGGTCACCGGTCCCAAGGGAACGGGGGAAGAGGTGGCGGCGGGAACGATGGCTGGGTAGGAGAAGCTCATGAGCAGAGCCTTCAAAGCTTGGCCTTCCGTTCCCCAGTACCAGGCTTTCGCCTCCTCGTCATTGGTGAACGGCTGACCCGTGAACACCACATCCGCAGTCAAAACACGGTCGCCCAGCATGATCAGTCCATCCTGCGCCTCCCCGTCCGGCGAGACGGGCAGCCCTGGAGTGAGCCCCATGCGGTACTGTGCGGCGTCGCCGCTGCGGTCAACAAAGAACGACGCATGTGGAGTTGGAACAGACTGCCCCACCAGTCCCGGCACCGGGTCCGTCTCGAGGACGGTCCGGGCAGCAGAGCTGGCTACTACGTCTGCAATCTGGCCGGTGTAGATGCTGATTTTCGCCTGGCTGGTGGGATCGGACACCGTTGCTGTGCCGACGTAAGGCGATTCGGATGCGTGGAAGAACTCAACGTGCCATTCCTTCGGGTGCTGAAACGACAGCCGGCCGTCCGGAAAGGTGACGGTCACCAGGCTGTCGGGGTGGAAGGCAGGCGGAGCCGGCTGCTTTCCTGCCGCCGTCGGACCTGGGGATCCGGCCGGGGAGGCGGGGTTCGCGGACACCGGAGCCGTTGCGCCCGAGTCCTGGGAGCCGGCGGTTTCCACCGAGGTGTCGGCTGCGCAGCCCGCGAGGGACAGCGCCGCCGCAGCGATTGCTGCCGGGAAGAATGCCACGCGTTGTGATGGGCGCATGCGGGTGCCTTTCAAGAGGACGCCATCGTTCTCTTGGGGAACAGGGCGGAACCCAGCATTCCGCAGTACCTATGGGATTTACTCAGGCGGGGTGAGTTGGTAAAGCCCAGAGTGGCACACGGGAAATACCCTCACCAGAGCTTGCGCAATAATTCCATCAATTTGTTATATGGGTCACGCCGGGGACGTCAGCGCAGGACGATGTCCACGGGATTCGCTTCGGACCTCCACTCGCCCTCCTGGCCAGGCCGCGGTGTGATGACCGGCGCCGTGAGCACTCCTGAGCGGTTGGTGCGCTTGTCGCGGAGGATTTCGGTGACGGAGCCCAAGTGCCGGGAGAGGTCAATGACGTTTTCGGGGGCGGCCAGCAGCAGCTGGAACCCGAACTCGTGCAGTGCCTTGATTCCGGCGCCGGCGAACTCCTCGGAGGCCAGCACGAAGGCCTCGTCCATCATCACGGTGCCGTACGTGGTGAAGCCCTGCTCCGCGATGCCGAGCTGGTAGCTCAGGGCAGCAGCCATGATGAAGGCCGTGAAGCGCTGGCGCTCCCCGCCGGACATGGATCCGGTGTCCGCATGCATGAACACCTCGGATTTCTTCGCTCCGCCCTTCCTGCCCGACGCCGGCCCGGCAACTTCACGGTGCTCCTTGCACTGGATGAACAGGTGGCCGCGCACGTCCAGCACCTCGGCCCTCCAGCGCCGGTCCTCCGGCGCCTGCGAGCCCAGCCGCTTCACCAGCGTCTCCAGGGACTTGTAGCGGGCGGTGAGCTCGGCGTCGTCGTCCCTTTCCCCGCCGGTTTCCCCGGCTGCGCCTGCGGCAGCTGTCCTGGTCGCCTCGGACTTGGCCGGGCGGGTGTGCCGGGCCTTCAGGGCATTCTGGATCGCGTCCTTGAACTGCTTGGCCGTGGGAGGCAGCGTCTGCTTGATGTCCAGCTCCAGGAAGCTCCCCTCGTGGAAGTTGACCTGCGAGAGGATGCCGTTCAGCGGCAGGATGCGGCTGGTGATGGAGCGCCGCTCCTCATCCAGCAGGTGCAGGAGGGTGCTGAAGGATTCGTGCGTGCGCTGGTTGAAGAACTGGCGGAACTCCGCTTCCTGGGCGGGGAGCCCGTCGCTCACAATCGCGTGGTAGCGGGTTTCAAACTCGTCGGCCGCGCCGATGGTGGTGCCGTGGTCCGCCGAGATGGCGCTCCCCCAGTCACGGACGAAGGCCTCGAAAATACGGGTGAGCCGCTCGGCAGTGGCCTGCCCGCGGGACTCAGCGGTGTGCAGCTCCCCCAGCAGGGCGGTGCGAACCCGGTTGGCGAGGTTATCCAGCTCGTGCATTTCCGTCACGTCGCCGAAATCGGCAAAGTACGGTTCCAGGGCGGTGACGGTGGCGTCCGACGGCGGCGCCTGGGCAAGGCGCTGGCGGGCAGCTTCCAGCAGGGAATCGGCAGCGGTAAGTTGCCGGTCCAGGGCCTTGTACTCGCTCTGCAGGACGGCGGCGGCCTCGGTGCTGGACTGGTGTTTCTGCCGCACTTCCTCGATGCTGGCCC
The DNA here is from genome assembly GCF_045291495.1 of Pseudarthrobacter quantipunctorum. Taxonomy (NCBI): domain Bacteria; kingdom Bacillati; phylum Actinomycetota; class Actinomycetes; order Micrococcales; family Micrococcaceae; genus Pseudarthrobacter; species Pseudarthrobacter quantipunctorum. Next base: position 4,278,643 of record NZ_CP148033.1, on the reverse strand, counting down.
GCAGCGGCTCCAGGTCCGCCTGGGCTGCGAGGGCGTCCTTCAGCCGCTGCTCGAGCCGCACGAGCTCCTCGGCCGCGACTGCCGCCGACACCTGTTCCCAGGAGCGCTGGTCCTCGGCGATGCGGCGCAGGGCCTCGAGCTGCCGGGCCATGCCCTGGTGCGAGTCTTCCCGGCTTTGCGCCAGCTCCGCCGCCTTGGCCACCTCCTGCCGCAAGTCCTCCACCTGGCCGGCAACAAGCTCCAGCTTGGCGGCGTTGTCGAACCCGAGGACGTAATCCTGCCGGCTGGTGAAGCGGTCGTCCTTTTCCACGGTGTGGCGGTTGCGCTTAACCACGCCGCCCAGGCTGAGGCCGCGGTCCAGTGATGCCAGCTCGTCCGGGTCCTCCACGCAGGGGTAGGCGAAATCCAGTGCGATGCGCTCACGGATCCAGGAGCCTGCTTCGGCCGCGACGCCCGTGGCGAGGATGTCCAGCTTGGTCAGCAGGTCGCCGTCGCGCACGTCCTCAAGTGCCAGCGCGCCGCCGGAAAGCGGCTTGGATACGTCCACGGCCCGCAGCGCGCCGCGCACCGCGTGGTCGTTGAGGTACCGGGTGACCGCGGCGAAGTGCTCGCCCGGCACCAGCAGCGTGGTGGCCAGGTTGCGGAGCGCCCGTTCGGCGGCGGGGCGCCACTTCTCCTGCCCCTCGGCGAGGTCCATCAGTTCGCCGGCGAACGGCATCCGGTCCTCCGGGATGCCGGTTGCGGCGGCAATTGCGGCCCGGTTTTCAATGCTCGACGGCGGCAGCAGCGATTTGCGCGTCTTCAGCGACACGAGTTCCTGCTCAGCCGCGGCAAGTTCGCGCTTCTTCGTTGCGTGTGCGTCGAACGCTTCAAAGCGGAGTTCCTGCAGGGCCTGGGAATCGTCCTTGAGCTCGGCAGACCTTGCCGCCGCCTGCTCGTGCGCCTGATCCCAGCCCTCCTCTGTCCACTCAAGCTGGAGGCCGGCGTCGGCCAGCGCTTGGCGCGCGGTCTCCTCCACCTGCTGGCGCAGCTTCAGCCCGACGCGGGCGTTTTCCAGGGACTGCTCGATGGCGGAGATGGCGTTGCCGCCCTGGTTGTTGTAATCCGCTTCCAGCTGGCGCAGGTCCTTCGCCAGCCCGTCCCGGACAGTCCGCTCAGCACCAAGCTCTTTGGCCTTTCCCTGGGCAAGCCCCCTGAAGCGCTCAAGCATTCCCTGGTGGACCGTGACGGCCAGTTTCTGCCGGTAGGCCTCGAACTCCTCACCGGCGAGGTCCCGCAGCCTGTTTGCGTCCAGCAAAGCCTGCGCATACTCCCGGTTCAGCCCGGGAACCGGGGCCAGCTGGTCCCGCTGCTGCCGGACGTCCTCCAGCCGCTGCCGGATGGACATCAGGTTGCTGAATTCCTCCACGACGTCGTCCGCCGCGGCAAGGGTGGCCGGGGCGTCAAGGACCTGGTCCCGGAAGAACGTGTTGACGCTGCCGCCCAGGCCCTTGCCGGCCTGGATGACGCGCAGCAGCGGCAGGGCCTGGTCCGAGTTGATGCCCAGCAGCCGCCGGAACCGCTCGGCGAACGCTTTGTGGACGTCGAAAACCTGGGCATCCGGGAAGATCGTCTCCAGGGCAGCCTTGGTGAACCGCTTGTCCGCGATGCCTTCGAGCGCTTCCAGGTCCAGCGGGTCGTGGTCGATGACGTAGAAACGCCCGACGCTCGACTCCGTGCCGTTCTTGGGCAGGTCGAACAGGGCCGAGACGGTCACCCGCGTGCCGGCCGCGTTATCAAACGTCAGGGCGACGGCGGACCATGTGGCACCGGGCCGCTGGAAGGCACTCGCCGAGCCCTCCCCCACAGCCTTGTCCCCCACCTTGCCCCGCATGTAGGTGAACGTGGTCCTTTTGTCCTCAACAGCGCCGCCCGAACGCTGGGCAGCGGCCTCGTTGGACCTGGGCCGGGCATCAAACACCCGCAGCATGGCATCGAACAGCGTCGACTTGCCTACACCCGAATTACCTGTAAGCAGCGTGCCGTTGCGGTCCACGTGCATCGTGTGGGCTCCGTGGAATGTGCCCCAGTTGACCACCTGCACCAGGGCAAGGCGCATCTGGCCGGGGTTTGTCAGCTCCCCCATCGGGAGCATGGAAGCGATGCTCACTGGGCGTCCTCCGTGTCAGTGTCGCTGTCCGGGGAAGTGGCTGGTCCGTCGTCGAACTCCAGGAGCGCCTCTGTTCCCGCGGGATCCGTAGTTGCTGACTTCAGGGCCTCTATCTGGGCGGGGATGTCGCCGATGTTCTCGAACGGCAGGGCCAGGGGCAGGGCGTTGGAGATGGTGTAGACGTCGTCCAGCCCTGTGGGGAGGAGGAGCTGGCGGGCCAGGAGCTTGGTGATGGCCCGGTTCACCACGTCCGAGTCCCGCAGTGCGTCCTGCTGGCCGGCGGGCTGGTAGTGCGCCACCAGGTCGGCGATTTCCTCGCGGGTGATCGTGGGGTCCGTCTGCGCGGTGACGTGGCGGTCCAGCAGCAGGCGCAGGCGGAGCAGCACGATGGTCTCCACCCGGCTGAGGGCACGCTGCTGCCGCAGGATGCTGGAGCGGGTGCTGCCGCCGATCGCGTCGGGGTCCACCGGGCGCAGGACGGCGATCTTGCGCTCGTGGTCCAGCTCCATGGTGAGGAACAGCTCGGAGAGCCGGCTCCGCAGGATCACCTGGTTGTCCAGCAGGACGGTCCAGAGCTTTTCGTCCCGGCCGCCGTCCACATAGGGGCCTTTAAGGAGCCTCACCAGCGCCTGCCGCACCTTCATGGACAGGACCCCGGTATCGCCGGGGAAGAGCGCGGCACCGTCAACGAAAGTGTCGCGTGGCGTGACGGCGAAAGGCCGCTCCGCCGTCGTCGTGGTTGTCTCTTCAGTCATCAGGATCCTTTGGAAGCGTGACCAGCGGCAGGTAGGCCCTGCGCGTGGTGCCGTCTATCTGTTCGTAGTCCAGGGCCTCGAGGCCCTGGTTGTCGAAGCCGGCGCCGGCGTGGAGCGCGTGCGAGAGGAGCGCGCGGATGGTGTTGATGTGCTGCTCCCCGGGCGGCAGCTGCTGCCACGCCTCCGAAAGCGTGGCAGCACCGGCCAGGGCCGCGCGCACCACCTCCGGCTTGGCCTTGCCGGTCCTCGGCGAGCGCACGCGGTCAGAGTCGCTGAAGGCGATGGGATCGGCAAGTTTGGGCGGGGCAGCGAACTCGTCGGGATCGAAGAGCTTCACCATGGACAGTGACTCGAACCCCGCATTGAAGAGGACCGGCCCGGGGACCAGGCCGGGGCGTTCCCGCTCATAGGGAAGGGACCTGATGGCCTGCTCCGCCTCCCGAAGGACCTGCCGGAGCCGGATGGACTGGCGGAAGTCATCGCTCTGGACGTACGTGTTGAGGCTTTCGCTGAGCTTGCCGTAGATCCGCTGGATCTGGCTGTGCTGCTGGCGCAGTTCCGCCACCAGGTTCTTCAGGGTTTCCCTGTCCTCCGGAGAGAGATCGTCCGCGAACTGCCGGCCGAGGACCTCGCCGATGGCGGACCGGAACCGCAGCTGCTGCTGGGGGTCCTCCAGGAACGCCGTGAAGGACCGGAAGGTCCGGCCCTCCGGGCTTTGGCGGAGGCGTTTGTCCGCTTCCAGCACCTGGGCCATGGTGGCGCCCTTGGTCAGCGACTCCTCGATGATCTGGTTGCGCAGTTCGCCTACCAGTTCCTCGATCCTGTCACGCATCTTCTTGTAGTCGGCGGGCAGGCTTGCAGCCAGGTCCAGGATGTTTCCCGCGGCCTCCACCGCCTCGTCGTCATCCAGCAGGCCGTCGAACTCACCGCTGCTGATGTCCTGGATCAGCTGCTGGCGTTCTTCGATCTCCTCTTCGAGGGACTCCAGCCGGGCGCTCTGGTCCGGGTTGGTCTCGTTGGCAAGCTTTTCGACGTCACCGAGCAGCGTGCCCAGGCGGGACCCGTTGAGCGTGGACCGTTCGCTGGAGAGGCTGTCCAAAAACGCCAGCACGCGTGCCGCAGGTTCGGTCACCTCGTAGACGATCTGGCCTGACTGGTTCCGCCGTGTCAGGAACTGGCGGCGCGTCCACTCGTCGCCGAAGGACTTTCCGTTCGCCCCTCCACCCAGCCCGGGCTCCTGGCGGCGGAGCTCCTCAAGGAAGGAGTCGACGTCGGCATGGAACTCTTCCAGCGGCAGCTGCGGCCGGGTGCGGGTGAAGGATGCCTGCAGCACCGCGATCACCCAGGGCGCCGAGCGCGTCAGCGCCCAGGCAGGTCCCTTGGTGAGGAGTTCGAGGTCCCGAAGCCGGGCGCTGATGGCATCAGCGGATGACCTGGCGGAGCGGGGCACACACTCTCCTTGGACTGTTTGCGGGGGCGGGGCGGCGGCCTGGATCGGAAAACCGCCAACTACAAGGTTAACGCAGGCGCCGCGACCACTCCGTGACCTACCGGGCGGTAGTGTTTCGATCCCATATCAACAGGGCTCTGCGCCCGTTGCGGCTCTGGCTGGGCCGGGGAGTCTCCCCCTACGCTCGTGCTACTGGTCTCAACCAAACTCTCAACACATGCAACGACGCAGCAGGGGGACTCATGCAGTTTGATCTCAGTTCAGTGGAAAACGCCACCTTGGTCTTTATGGGAACCTTGATGTTTGGCGCCATCCTCGCCGTATTTGTCCTGACGGCGGGGCTGATCGCCCTGCTGCTCCTGGGGGCGGGAAAGCTGGGCTGGACGCTGGCCTCCACCGTGCTTGTGGCAGTGGTCCACGGGATCAATACCGGCTGGGACAAGCTGGTGCACCACGCCTCCACGGTGGATGTTGCAGGCGATTTCCAGGCCCAGGCCGCCCCTAGCACCGGAACCTACCCGCGGGTAATCTTGAGGGACAGCTGAAGGGTTCTCCAACCCGGCGGATCCATGGCTACACCGGCCAATCCGGCCAAGGAGATGACCCATGAGCTCCGCCACTGACAGCCCCGCAACAAGCCCTGCCACCGGCCTCCCCACCTCCACAGGACCGGCAACAGACTCCCCCGCGGAGGAGACCCCCGTACCTGCCGGCAAGATCGGCGCCGGCGTCACGGCTGATGAGGCCCGTGCCGTTGCAGAAGCCGCGCGGGAATCCGGCTGGGAGCGTCCCAGCTTCGCCAAAGGCCTCTACCTGGGCAGCTTCGACCTCAGCCTGGTCCACCCCTGGCCCACCCCGGACCCGGAGTCCGTGGAACGGGGCGAGGAATTCATGGCCCGGCTGCTGGAATACGCCGGCACCATGGACGGCCGGGTGATCGAGCGCGATGCCAAAATTCCCGACGAATACATCCGGGGCCTTGCCGGCCTAGGCGTTTTCGGGATGAAGATCCCCCGGGAATATGGCGGTCTGGGACTGTCCCTGGTGTACTACGGCCGCGCCCTGGCTTTGCTGGGCAGCGTGCACCCGAGCCTCGGCGCACTCCTCTCGGCCCACCAGTCCATTGGCGTGCCGGAGCCCGTGAAGGTTTTCGGCACGCCCGAACAAAAGCGGGAGTACCTGCCGCGCTGCGCGGCCGGCGCCATCACTGCCTTCCTCCTGACGGAACCTGATGTGGGCAGCGATCCTGCCCGGCTGGGCAGCACTGCAACGCCCACGGACGACGGCGATGCGTACCTTCTGGACGGCGTGAAGCTCTGGACCACCAACGGGGTGATTGCGGAACTGGTGGTGGTGATGGCCGTGGTGCCGGCGCGCACGGATGCTGACGGCACCCGGCACAAGGGCGGCATCAGCGCCTTCGTCGTGGAGATGGATTCGCCCGGCATCACCGTGGAAAACCGGAATGCGTTCATGGGGCTGCGGGGCATTGAAAACGGCGTGACCCGGTTCCACCAGGTCCGGGTGCCCGCCGCCAACCGGTTGGGCCGCGAGGGGCAGGGCCTGAAGATTGCGCTCACCACCCTGAACACCGGCCGGCTATCCATTCCGGCGCTGTGTGTGGCGTCCGGCCGCTGGAGCCTGAAGATCGCCCGGGAATGGTCCAACGCCCGGACCCAGTGGGGCAGGCCGGTAGGCGAGCACGAGGCAGTTGGCAAGAAGATCGCGTTCATCGCTGCCTCCGCCTTCGCCCTTGATGCGGTGTTCGAGCTCTCCGCCGAACTCGCGGACGCCGGCCAGAAGGACGTCCGGATCGAGGCCGCCCTGGCCAAGCTCTGGGCCACGGAGATCAGCTGCCGGGTTGCCGATGAACTGGTCCAGATCCGGGGCGGCCGTGGCTTTGAGACCGCGGAATCCCTGGCGGCACGCGGCGAGCGCGCGGTTCCCGCGGAGCAGCAGCTGAGGGACTTGAGGATCAACCGGATCTTCGAGGGCTCGTCGGAAATCATGCGGCTGCTGATCGCCAGGGAGGCGGTGGATGCGCACCTTGCCGCCGCCGGCGACCTTGCGTCGCTGGACGCGAGCCTGTCCGAGAAGGCGAGGGCCGCCGTCGGCGCCTCCGGCTTTTATGCCAGATGGCTCCCCAAGCTGGTGGCGGGCGCCGGCATGGACCCGCGCTCGTACAGCGAATTCGGGCGGCTGGCCAAGCAGCTGCGCTTCGTGGAGCGCTCGTCGCGGCGCCTGGCACGCCAGACGTTTTACGGAATGGGTCGCTGGCAGGCGAAACTCGAACGCAAGCAGGCGTTCCTGGGCAGGGTGGTGGACATCGGGGCCGAGCTGTTCGCCATGACGGCGTGCTGCGCCAGGGCGGAAATGCTGCTGCATACCGCGCCCGAGAAGGCGGCCAGCGCCTACGAGCTCGCGGAGGCCTACTGCGAGCAGGCCCGGGTGCGTGTGGACGAGTACTTTGACCAGCTGTGGCGGAACACGGATGACGCCGACCACGCCCTCACGCGGAAGGTCCTCGCCGGGGATTACACCTGGCTGGAGGAGGGCGTCCTGGACCAGTCCGAAGGGACCGGCCCATGGATCGCCGATGCCTCCCCCGGAGCCTCCCGCCGGGAAAACCTGCACCGCAAGTACCGGTGACGCCACAGGTCACAAAATAGTAAGCATCCTTGCTATCACTGGTGGGTGATGCTTGAGTGGTGCCATGAGCAGCTCAACAGACCCAGAGAACCTGCCCCCGAGGCGCGCCCGCGAGGATGTTGACCGAGACGGGAGCCGCCGCGGCGATACCGTGGGCGGCGAGCCCACCCGCTCCTACCCGCAGGTGCCGGCCAGCGATGCCACACCGACCTCCACCTACGACCGGGTGCCTGACCGTACCGGACCGGCCGGCGCCTCCGCCGAACGGGAGTACGTTCCCGCGGCTCCTGCGCCGGCCGCCGATCCCAACCTGACCGACCGGCAGACGGCCGTGGCCCGGGAGAAGGAGCAGTTCGGCGGCATCAAGGTGGGATCCGCGTTCTTCGGCTGGCTGACCGCCACCGGCATGGCCGTCCTGCTCACCGCCTTTGTGGCAGCGGCAGGAACTGCTGTTGGCCTGGCCACCAACACCGACGTGAACGAGGCAGTCAGCCAGGCAGCCCGGAACCAGGGCACGGTGGGCCTGGTGGGCATCATCGTCCTGCTGGTGATCCTGTTCTTGTCCTACTACTCCGGTGGTTACGTGGCAGGCAGGATGGCGCGCTTCAATGGTGCCAAACAGGGCCTGATGGTGTGGATCTGGGCGCTGATCGTAGCGATCCTCGTGTCCATCCTGGGCCTGGTGGCAGGTCAGCAGTTCAACGTGCTGGCCAACCTCAACAGCTTCCCGCGGATCCCTATCAACGAAGGCCAGCTGACCACAACCAGCATCATCGCCGCCGTCGTGGTGGCCGCGGTTGCCCTGGTTGGCGCCGTCCTGGGTGGACTCGCCGGCATGCGGTTCCACCGCAAGGTGGACCGGGCCGGCTTCACGCCGGACAGCGCTTACGACAACGAGTAGTCAGGCTTGGACGTCCCCGTCCACATAGAGCCAGCGGCGGTTTTCCCGCACGAACCGGCTGGTCTCGTGGAGGACGCCGCGCTCGCTGCCGTGCCGGTAGTACGCCGTGAACTCCACCATTCCCTCGGTATCCAGCGGTCCGCCGCGGGACGTGGAGAGGATGTCCAGGCGGCGCCACTGCATCCCCGGGTCCAGCTCCAGCTCCGCAGGTGCTGTCCGGGGGTGCCAGGTGCGCAGCAGGTAGTTCGTGTCCAGCAGGGCGAACGCACAGTAGCGGGAACGCATCAGTTGCTCAGCGGTGGCAGCCTCCGCTTCGCCCCGGTGGAAGCGTCCGCAGCACTGCCCGTACTGCTCCCCGGACAGGCACGGGCAGTTTTCCTGGTCGGTGGATACCGTCATGCACCAGATGCTGTCACACGCGGTAACAGCTTTGCTACAACCGGGGGCGCGCCCCTGCGTCCGACGGCACGGCACCCCAAAAATCCGTAAGGTGGAGAGGGAGCTGTTGCCCAGGCAGAGAGGAGAGATGACGTGGAAAATCCGGACACGCTCATCCTCAACCTGACGTTCCTGGGCACCGTGGGCGTCGCCTTCCTGATGTTCCTGGTCCTTTTTCTGCTGGGGGTCCTCACCCTGGTCCTGGCTGGACTTGGCCGCCTTGCGGCTGCGGTGCTGATGGCCCTGTTCGGCCGGCGCTCCAGGAAAGAATCCCTCCCGCTGGTACAGCTCTACGGGACGCGGCTCCAGCACCGCGGAGCCGATCCCAACGGCGATGCCGCCGCCGGCCCAGTGCCGCGGAAAGCGCGCCGTGACTGGCGCACCGCGCTGAAGCCCGGACACCTGAAAACCTCGCTGCGCACCGCCGTCGGCCATCACCCGGCACTCACTGCCGCCCGCCATGAGCCGCCGGTCCTCGCGGACGACTGGGCCGCGGCCGTCGCGGACGCAGACGCCCGGGCCGCGGCCAAGGCGCGGTCCGCCACTCCGGACATCAAGGTTTCAGTGCGGGACTTGCCCGATCCCCAGGTGCCGGCGGAAGAGGTGGCGGAAGTGGCGCCCCTGGTTGAGTCCGCGCTGGATAACAGCCGCCCCTCCCGGGAACTGCCCCGGTCCTTCAAGAAACCGCAGGTTCCCCACGTCCTGGGGCCGCTGGACACCGGATCGCTGGTGTCCCTGTCTGGCCCGGTACACATCAGCAGGGCCGCGGCGGAGGCCGCCAAGGACGCAGATCCCAAAGGCTCCGCTTCGAAGGGCAGACAGCCCTTACCCTGAGCAACCATCTGGGTTAGCGTGAAACCCATGGAATTCAGATACCTCGGAAACAGCGGATTCAAAGTCTCGGAAATCACGTTCGGCAACTGGCTGACGCACGGCTCGCAGGTGGAGAACGACGTCGCCACGCAGTGCGTGCGGGCAGCACTCGACGCCGGCATCAGCACGTTCGACACAGCCGACGTCTACGCCAATACGGCCGCGGAAACGGTCCTGGGCGCGGCGCTGAAGAATGAGCGGCGCGAGTCATTGGAGATCTTCACCAAGGTCTACGGACCCACCGGCCCCAAGGGCAAGAACGATCTTGGCCTGTCCCGCAAGCACATCATGGAGTCCATCAACGGCTCGCTGCGCCGGTTGCAGACGGACTACGTGGACCTCTACCAGGCCCACCGCTACGACTTCGAGACGCCGCTGGAAGAAACCATGCAGGCGTTTGCGGACATCGTCCGGCAGGGCAAGGCCCTGTACATCGGTGTCAGCGAATGGACCGCGGAGCAGCTGCGCGAAGGCCACGCGCTGTCCAAGGAACTGGGCTTCCAGCTGATCTCCAACCAGCCGCAGTACTCCATGCTGTGGCGGGTCATTGAGGCTGAGGTTGTCCCGGCGTCGGAGGAGCTGGGCGTGTCCCAGATTGTCTGGTCCCCCATGGCCCAGGGCGTGCTCAGCGGAAAATACCTGCCCGGCCAGCCGGCCCCGGAAGGAAGCCGCGCAACGGATGAAAAGGGCGGCGCGAAGATGATCGAGCGCTGGATGCGTGACGACGTCCTGGCCGGCGTGCAGGAACTCAAGCCCGTCGCCGAGGAAGCCGGCCTGTCCATGCCGCAGCTGGCCGTGGCCTGGGTGCTGCAGAACCCGAACGTTGCCTCGGCCATCGTCGGCGCCTCGCGGCCTGAGCAGATCGCGGACAGCGTGGCGGCGGCAGGGGTGAAGCTTGAACCGGAGGTCCTGAAGAAGATCGACGACGCCATCGGATCGCTGGCTGAGCGGGACCCCGCCCAGACCAAGTCACCGGCCGCGCGGGAAGCATAGGGCGGCCGTGACTTCCGCAGCGGAACTGCCTGCTGACGTCCTTGCCCTCGGCGTCACGGGTTCCACCGGCGGGCTGGGCGGGATGGTGGCGCGGCAACTCGCTGAACTGGGTTCCGCCCAGCGGCTGCTGGTCCGCGATCCTGCCCGCGCGCCCGTGCTGGACGGCGCCACGCCGGCCGTGTGCAGCTACGAGGATTCCGCGGCTGCCCGGCAGGCGCTGGACGGCGTGAAAGTACTGTTCATGGTGTCCGCCTCGGAAACGCAGGACCGGGTGCAGCAGCATACGGCCTTCGTTGATGCTGCGGCAGGCGCCGGGGTGCAGCACGTGGTGTACACGTCCTTATACGGCGCGGCGCCCGATGCCACCTTCACCCTGGCCCGGGACCATTACGCCACCGAGGAGCACATCCGGGCGTCCGGCATGGACTTCACGTTCCTGCGGGACAACTTCTACCTGGATTTCCTGCCGCTCCTGGCCGGGGAGGACGGCGTGATCCGCGGACCGGCCGGCGATGGCATCTTCTCAGGGGTGGCACGCGAGGACATCGCCCGCTGTGCGGTGGCCGTCCTGCGGGACCCCGCCATCCACAAGGGCGCTACCTACAGCCTGACCGGCCCGGAGGAGCTAACCCTGGCGCAGGCCGCGGGCATCATCACCGAGAGCACCGGCCGCACCATCACGTACCAGCCGGAGACGGTGGAGGAGGCGTACGCTTCGCGGGCCTCCTACGGCGCCCCGCCCTGGCAGGTGGACGCGTGGGTCAGCACGTATACAGCCATCGCGTCCGGTGAGATGGCGGGGATATCGCCGGATGTCCACGGGCTCACCGGCGAGGACCCCATCAGCCTGCGCGAGTTCCTCTCCCGCCCGGTCCTGTAGATCCCCAGAGTTTTTGTCCAGATATGCCGACTTCCGGGGCGGCAGATTCATATGGTGGTTGCAACGCTCTGATTGATGGAGCGTTTGATGCCGAAGTTGTTTCCTGTCCATGTTCGTGATGATTTTCTTGATTTGGTGTGCTCCGGCGCGTCCGTCAGTGAGGCTGCACGGCGTGTCGGAGCCTCGCGCGGGACCGGGAAGAAGTGGTGGGCCGAGTCTGGTCAGATGACGCTGAGCATCTCGGCCCATGGCGGCCTGGCAGATCCTGCCCCGTCCGTGGAGGTCTCCTGCGGGCGGGCACTAAGCGAAGCCGAGAGGGGGATGATTCAGATGGGCCGGCAAGCCGGGATGAGCTACGCGAAGATCGGTGCGGCCATCGGACGGGACAAGTCCGTCATCTGGCGGGAGGTCAACCGCAACTGTGACGCCGAGGGCAGGTACAACGCTAAAGTCGCGCACACCAGAGCCCATCAGGCACGCCGCCGGCCCAAGCCCTTCAAGCTCATCGAGGACGAGGATTTGTGCCGGCTGATCGCGGTGTGGATGGACGATGGGTGGAGCCCTAAGCTGATCTCGTCGATGCTGGCGTTTTACTTTGCCGGTGACCAGACTATGCAGGTGAGCCACGAGACGATCTACCAGGCCCTATACGTCCAAACCCGCGGAAGCCTGCGGAAAGACCTGGCCGAAAACCTCAGCCTGAAACGTAAACAACGCATCCCCCACACCGCCGACCGGCTCAAGAGCAGCCCCTACAAGGAGGCGTTCAAGATCAGCGAACGCCCCGCCGAGGTCCAGGACCGGGCAGTCCCCGGGCACTGGGAAGGTGACTTGATCATCGGTTCTGACGGGACCGCGATCGGCACTCTCGTGGAGCGCTCAACCCGGTTCACGATCCTGCTGCACCTGCCCGGGGACCACACCGCCGAAACCGTCGCCGCCGCGATGATCCGGGAAATGGCGAACCTCCCGGAGCACCTGCGCCGCTCGATCACCTGGGACCGCGGCACAGAACTCGCCGGCTACGCGAAGATCCAGACCGCGCTGGAAACCACGCTCTATTTCTGCGACCCGCACTCGCCCTGGCAGCGCGGCACCAATGAAAACACCAACCGGCTCCTGCGGTTCTGGTTCGAAAAAGGCTCCGACCTCTCGGCCCATACCCCTGAGGACCTCAACCGCATCGCGGCAAAGCTCAACCGCCGCCCCCGACCGACCCTCAACCTCGACACCCCAGCCAACCGGCTAAACCAGCTGCTGCAAGCGGCCTAACCACCCCGCGTTGCTCCCACCACTTGACATTGCCGGCCTCCAAGTGCGCATATCTGGACAAAAACTCCAATTGGGTGGGGCGTTGACGGGGCTTCGGGGCTGGCGTAGACCTGTGGAAAGGGAACGTCCCAGCCGTCCAAGCAGGAGTGGCACCACCATGAAACAGACCTTCACCAGCCAGCAGTCCACCGGTCCGGCCGCAGCGGCGAACATTCCGGCTCCGCCCGCGGCCGGGCCCACCACCGGCCCGATCACCCGGGAGGAACTCCAACTGGGGGCCCGCAACCACTCCATGCCGCTGGAGGCCCTCCGCCGGGACATCACTCCCCCGGGGCTGCATTACGTCCTGACCCACTTCGACATCCCGGACATTGACGAGTCCTCCTGGCACCTGCGGATCAGCGGCGCGGTGGACATGGCCATGGAGCTGACCATGGCCGCCCTGCACAAGGACCCCGTCATCACAGTTCCCGTCACCCTGGAGTGTGCCGGGAATGGACGGTCGCTCCTGGACCCGCGGCCGGTCAGCCAGCCGTGGCTCCTGGAAGGCGTGGGCACCGCCCACTGGACAGGCGTCCCACTGGCCTACCTCCTGGGCAAGGCGGGCGTCCACCCGCACGCCGTTGAAGTGGTGTTCACCGGGGTGGACGAGGGCGTCCAGGGCGGCGTCCCCCACCGCTACGCACGCAGCCTGCCGATCCATGAGGCGCTGCGTCCCGACGTCGTCCTTGCCTACGCCATGAACGGCAGCGAACTGCCGCCCCAGCATGGCTTCCCGCTGCGGCTGGTGGTGCCAGGCTGGTACGGCATGGCCAGCGTGAAATGGCTGGAATCCATCGAGGTGGTCACCACGCCGTTCAAGGGCTTCCAGCAGGAGGTTGCCTACCGCTACCAGGCTTCAGAGGACGACGCCGGCACTCCGGTATCGCGGATCAGGGTGCGTTCGCTGATGGTTCCGCCGGGCATCCCGGACTTCCTTACCCGCCAGCGGATGCTGAAACCGGGTCCGGTGCTGCTGCAGGGCAGGGCCTGGTCCGGCGAAGGGGCGGTCACGTCCGTGGAGGTAGGCATTGATGGTGCCTGGCTGCCTGCCCAGCTCGAAAAGCCCGCCGGCGGATACGCGTGGCGGAAGTGGACCATGCCCTGGGTGGCGGATCCGGGCGAGCATGTGCTGTCCTGCCGGGCCACGGACGCAACCGGAGCCACCCAGCCCCTGGAACAGAACTGGAACTACCAGGGGATGGGCAACAACGTGGCGCAGCGGGTGAGCGTGACGGTCGGGTAGCTGAGCTGAGCTGGCTGGAACGCAGCCCGGTCCGGGTAAAGGCCGGGCTATACTCGGTGCCAGCCATGACCAGCCTTCCTTCCTCCCCCGCCAGTGTCCGCATCGACGCATGGCTGTGGGCCGTCCGTGCCTACAAGACCCGCTCCGCGGCGACGGCCGCCTGCCGTGCGGGCCACATCCGGCTTAACGGCAGCCCGGCCAAGGCGTCAGCCACGCTGGTCACCGGCGATACCGTAACCGTCCGGATGTCCGGTTACGAACGCATCCTGGAAGTGCGCCGGCTGATCAACAAGCGCGTGGGGGCTGAGCCGGCCTCGCACTGTTTCACCGACCACACGCCGCCGCGCCCGGTTGCCCCAGCGCTCGGCCTGCCGCAGCGCGACCGGGGAGCCGGCCGGCCCACCAAGAAGGACCGCCGCGAGATGGAACGGCTGCGCGGTCCGGCGTGACAGACCTGGTCCTCGCAGACGTGCGGATGCCGGGGGACGCCGCACTGTCCAGCGTGCACATCAGCGCCGGGCGCGTAAGCCGGCTCGCGGCGGGTGTTGGGTCCCCGGGTGCCGCGCGCGTCCTCGACGCCGGCGGGCGCTGGCTGATTCCCGGGCTGTGGGACGAGCACGTGCACATGACCCAGTGGGCGCTGCATGCGAACCGCATTGATCTCTCCGGCGCCGTCAGCGCCCAGGACGCTGCCGCCGTCGTACGTTCCTCAATGTCCGGCGCCGATCCTGCGGTGACCGCCGTTGGCGTCGGGTTCCGTGACGCGCTGTGGGCGGATACGCCCTCCTTAGCGCTGCTGGATTCCGCAACCGGCAGCCAGCCCGCCGCGCTGGTCAGCCACGACTTGCACAGCGTGTGGCTCAACTCCGCTGCGGCCCGGCGTTATGAGGTGCGGGTGGACGCCTCCGGGCTGCTGCGCGAGGACCCGGCCTTTGCCCTGACCCGGGAGCTGGGCCGCCTGCCGGACGCCGTCGTGGATACCTGGGTGGCCGGGGCAGCCACGGCGGCTGCTGCCCGCGGGGTGGTGGGCGTGGTGGATTTCGAGATGACCTGGAACCGCGACCCGTGGCTTCGGCGCATTGCCGGTGGTTTCGATGCCCTCCGCGTGGACGCCGGCGTCTACCCTGCCGACCTTGAGCGCGCCGTGGCGGCTGGCATGCGGACGGAGCAGGTGGTCGACGGCGCCAAGGGACTGCTGCGGGTGGGACCCCTTAAGGTGCTCATTGATGGGGCGTTGAATACACGCACCGCCTATTGCGTGGATCCCTACCCCTTTGGCGGGCATGGGCTCCTGACCGTGGAGCCGGAGGAGCTGCTGGCGCTGCTGGAAAGGGCAAGGGATACCGGATTTCTCCCCGCCGTCCACGCGATTGGGGACGCGGCAAACCAGGTGGCCCTTGACGCTTTTGAGCGCGCGGGTATTGGCGGGCGGATCGAGCACGCCCAGTTTGTGCGCCGTGAGGATTTGGCGCGTTTTGGCTCGTTGGGCGTGCTGGCCAGTGTCCAGCCTGTCCATGCGCTGGATGACCGTGATGCGGCAGAAACCAACTGGCCCGGACGGACTGACCGCGCTTTCCCGCTGCGCTCCCTGCTCGACGCGGGGGCCTCGCTGCTGCTGGGCTCGGATGCCCCGGTGGCGCCGCTCAATCCTTGGGCTGCCATGGCGGCGGCCACCGTCCGGGCGCGCAATGACGGGCGCGGGCCGTGGCATCCCAAGGAAGCCATCACGCGCGGGCAGGCACTCCTGGCCTCAACCCGGGGGCGTATGCGGGTCCGGGAGGGGGATCCTGCTGACCTGGTTCTCCTGGACGCCGATCCTTTGGCTGCGCCGGACGGGGTGTTTGCTGCGATGCCGGTGGCCGCAACGCTGGTTGCTGGGCGTTTTACGTACGACGCCGGCTTGGCCTAGGCCTGGCTCACCCCTTGGTGCGCGCCCTCACGAGATTGGCGAAGGGGAGCTTACCGTGTTCTTCAACGAAGGCTGTGTGGTAGTCAGCTTCCGCCTTGCCGAGGTGTTCGGCGGGCAGTTCCTTCCAGGCGATGAGTAGCTTTTCGGCGTCGGCGAGCTGCCAGACCAGGCGGCCGTCCCAGTGTCCCGGCGGCTTCCCCTGTCCGAAGTCCTGGAACTCCTGGACCTGCCGGCGGAGGCCGCGGTTGCCTTTGCTGCCCGGGCCTGCCTTGCCCAGGTAGAGGACGACGGCGGTGTCCACCCATTCGGCGGCGAGGGCGGGTTCGGGCAGCGACGGGTCCTTCTTCTTGAAGACGCCGGCGGTGCTTTTCCTGAGGAAGCGGGGCTGGAAACCTTCCGGCGCCAGGACGGCGAAGACACCGGTTCCCTGCGGAACCCGCATGACCTCAAGCGAGCCGATGGGACGGAAGCCGGCGAAACCATCGGCTTTCAGGCCCTTTTTGGTGAACTGCATTCCCTTATTCAACAGCACGCGTGACAGCTCAAGCCGGGTCCATCAGAAGGGAGAGAGAACTTCACCTGCCCACCCATTAGCGCGGAAGCGTAGAGTGGCCTAAGACGCCTGATTCTGGACGCCTTGCTGCTGAGGGAGAAATCGTGACGATTGATTGGGACGAGAAAAAGGCCCTGCTACAGGAACCGAACATTGCGAAGGTAACCCAGCTTTGCGATGAACTGATGGAAAAGAAGCCAGGGTCTGTCGTCCCTTACATCGACCCTGTGCACGACGAGGACGAGTGCCGGATCGTCAGCCTGCAGGTCAGCCCCGGCAAGGGCACCGAATCCGGCTTTGTCTCGCACAACAACGACGATGAGGCCGCCCGCCGGGCCACCCAGATTTACGAGTTGGCAGAACTTGATCCCCGCTACGTCATGCCCTGGCACGCCTATCCCTGGGTCCGCGACGCGGATATGCCCTCAGCCCTGAATGTGCAGGAGAAAACCGACGGCCTCCGCCCGTTCCGGCAGTTCCTGAAGATCAACTCGAGGGTCTCGGCCGTCATCGCCCACGGCACCGACGCCTCCACTTTCCTCACCCTTTTCGAGAAGACCTATCACCAGTCCCTGAAGAACAGCGGCATCAAGGTCTACAAAGCCACAGCGCTGGGAGGGCGCGCCTTCGCCGTCTCGGAAGCAAAGCAGGAAGAGCTCCTGGCCAAAAACGTGGACATCTACAAGGACGCCATGCAACGGGCAGGGATCCAGCACCTCTAATATTCCCCTCAAGGCATGGATGTCTCCGCCTGGCTGCTCGAGTCCGATCCGGCCCTCCGCTGGCAGGTCCTGCGAGACCTCGTCGGAGCGCCGCCTGAACAAGTGCGTGCCGAACGGGAACTCGTTGCCACCCACGGCTGGGGCACCCGCCTGCTTGCGCTGCAAGGAGCAGACGGACAATGGGACGGCGGCACCTACTGGCCTGACCACGACGACGACCCCCACGGCCAGCCATGGACCGCAACCACCTACACCCTTCTGCTCCTGCGTGATTTCGGCTTGAACCCCGCCAGCCGGGAAGCTCGACGGGCGGTCAGCCTGGTCAGGGAGAAGAGCCGTTGGGAGGAGGGCAACCAGCCCTTCTTCGAGGGCGAAACCGAGCCCTGCATCAACGGCATGGTGGTGGGGCTTGGCGCCTACTTCGGGGAGAACGTCGACACCGTGGTGGAGCGGCTGGTCAGTGAACAGCTTCCCGACGGCGGATGGAACTGCGAAGCAGGGCACGGATCCACGCGCTCTTCATTCCACACCACTATCTGCGTGCTGGAAGGGCTGCTTCAGCACGAACACGCCACCGGCGGGACCGGCGCGTCCCGGGCGGCCCGGCACCGCGGCGAGGAATACCTGCTTGATCGAAGGCTGCACCGGCGCAAAAGCACAGGCTCCGAGGTGGATCCCCGATGGCTGCAGTTCTCCTACCCAACCCGCTGGTTCTACGACGTGCTCCGGGGGCTGGACTACTTCCGTGCCGCCGGAGGCACACCGGATGAACGGCTGGGAGAAGCCGCAGAGGTGGTCCGCTCCAGGCAGCAGCCGGACGGCGCGTGGCTGCTGGAGAACACCCACCCCGGCAAGGTGCACTTCACGCTGGAGGACGGCGACGGGCAACCCAGCCGGTGGAACACCCTCCGCGCACTGCGGGCGCTGAGGTGGTACGAGGGGTGATTGACGGGGCGTGCAGCACCAGGCCTACCCCTCAAGCAGCCGCCGTCGATGCTTGAGTTCTTTGACCCAGGCCCTGGTGACCATATCCGGAAACGGGGAGCCGCCGTCGTCGAAGTTCTGTGCCGGGTGTCCGTTCAGTCCCCGGAAGGCGGACCCGGACTCCAGGTCCGCAAGCAGCGGGCCGGCCGCTTTCAGGGCAATCTCCACCACCTGGGCTGCGGCACGCACCGTCAACCCGAGCCCGGTGGCCCAGCCGAGGAAGTGACGGCGCGAGACACCGGTGCGCTTGCCGTTGATGGACAAGGCAAGGGTCTTGTCCCCGTAGACCACCGTGGAGGGGAGGTCGTAGACCGGTGCAATGGTCCACTCGCCCGAAGGCTGCTGGACCATTGAGACGTTCTTGGCGTGCAGGTCCCCGTTGCCGGCCAGCCATGCATAGGCGCACTGGATGGCCAGGTTCCTCAGGGCAGGAAGGGGCGCAGCGCAGTGGTCTGCCAGCGCATGGCAGACCTGGCCGTAGCCCACGTTGTACTTGTCCGCCGGATAGAGCTTCAGCACCTGCGCCCCGTCCTCGACCGCCAGCCGCTGCACACCGCCCGGCTGGCCCGCCGGTCCGGGGACCCGGTCGAAGCGCTCAACCAGCAACCCTGGCCTTCCGGCGACGTCCCGGATCAACCTGACTTTGCTTAGGGGGATCCTTAACTTGGAGGCGTAACGGAACATCACCAGCTCGTTCTCCACCACATGCGGAAATTCGGGCGCGTTGAGTTTGAGGATGAACTGCCGCCCGGTACCGGTCACCGGAACCGAGATCATGCCGGCGGACAGCTTGTCCTGCACGCCTGCCAAGGCTACGGGGTCGATCAGGTCGGGGTCCCCCAGCAGCTGGTCGAAGTCCACCGGCTTCTTCGGATCGAGCCGGACCGCATGGTCATCCGGGTCCAACGGCTCCCCGTGGCCCACGATCTGCACGTCGCCCACGGGATTCGCACCGGCTGCGATGAGCAGGGACAGGTCGTCATCAGCGCTGGTCTTGATGGAGCGCCGCAGCGCATTCAGGCGGCGGCCCTCAGGCAGGAGACCGGTGAAATAGGGCGGGGCGGCACCGGCCGCGGACAGCACCGGTTCGCTGCTGAGCGGCAGGGAAGTCGCGACGGCGGGCGCGCCAGTTTGGAGGTAGGCGGGCAGGTAGCTGAAGCGGGTACCGCCGTCATGCCTTTCCAGCCGCGCTGCAAGGACACCCGCCTTATAGATGTCCGCAATGCGGTGCCTCATTGTTCAGCGCTGTTTTCAGCCGGCGGCCCGGCCAGCGCGCGGGCAGCCGGGCTGGTCCGGGCGGCGATCTTCAGTTCCAGGCCCAGGGTTTCAAGGACGGCGACCAGGGAATCCAGCTGGACGCTCGGCTTTCCCTGCTCGACGAAGCGGACAAAGCGCTCGGAGACGCCGGCAAGCTGGGCGAGGTCGTGCTGTGTCAGCCGGAGGACTGCGCGGCGGGAGCGCACTTCTCCCGCCAGCATCGCTGCAAAGCTGTGGGTCATGGCACTCCGATAGGTACGATCGTTCCGTTCTAGCCGATACCGCAAGCTTATAGCCTGTTGTGATCAACTACCAGAGGAAGATCGGTACGAACATGCCGATCAGGGGATCGATCTTCCCATGGACGCAAAGCCATATCGAACGGGCCTTAGGGCACCCATGCGCGCCCAAAGGGGCGAAGCGCTTTGCTAGGCCGTACTGACAACAACATAGCGCTCGTCCGTGATCTCGCGGCCCCACAATGCGGGGTCCGTCAGCATTGCCAGGGTGGCATTCTTATGGTGGGAGCGGACCAGTTCGAGGCAGCGGTCCGCGGGAATTCCCGCGCCGGTTCCCCACAGCCCTTCCACCAGAATCATGGTGCCCGACGCCCGCAGCAGTCGGGTCCACCGGGCCAGCGCGGCGTCAGGATCCGGGAGGGCCCACAACACATGGCGGGCAAGGACAACGTCAACCGAGCCATGCGCACGCGGTGGCGCCGACGCATCGCCCACCACGAAGTCAGCGGACACGCCCGCATCCGCCAGCTTGGTCCGCGCCCTGGCCACCATCTGCTCGGACAGGTCCACACCCCAGACCTGATGCCCGGCCTCGCCCAGCAGAAGAGAAAGGCTGCCGGTCCCACAGCCAAGATCCGCCACGTCGCATCCCGGCACAGGCATCAGCGGCAGCAGCAAGTCCTCCCATGCCTGCCGGACGGCAGGGTCAGCTAAACCGTGGTCCGCTTCAACATCGAAGTTCCCAGCCTGGCTGTCCCAGTATCTGCGCACGGCATCAGTCATGCCGCACAGTCTGGCACACCGCTTTCCGCACTTCCGGAAGCGGCCGATGTTGACACCACGTGTGACCCCTGCCATATTTAAAGCGTGAACCTGTCAGACAGCCGGACAGCAGGACAGCCTGCACCCCTTGCCCGGCTCAGCGCTGCCGAAGCAGTTTTCAACGCGATCCGGCAGGACATCGAGTCCGGAGCTGTTCCGGTAGGCAGCAAGCTCAGCTCCGAGGCCACCCTCTCCCAGCAGTACGGTGTAAGCCGCTCGGTGATTCGTGAGGCCCTCCGCTCCTGCACGGCCCTGGGCCTGACCGTGACCAAAACGGGCAAAGGCACCTTCGTCATGGCGGACAAGGTGGCCAACGACCTCACCCTCGGCCAGTACTCAGCGCGGGACCTCACGGAAGCCCGGCCGCACATCGAGGTGCCCGCTGCCGGCCTGGCCGCGGAGCGGCGCAGCGACGAAGAACTGGAAACACTCCGCCACCTCGTGGCCGCCATGCGCACCGAAACCGACCCCGAGTCCTGGGTTGCCCTGGACTCCAGCTTCCACGCAGCCATCGCCCGCGCCAGCGGGAACAGGGTGTTCGCCAGCGTTGTGGCAGACATCCGTGATGCCCTGGCCCACCAGTCCGAAACCCTGAACATGGTGGCGGACAGGCAGCACGCCTCGGATGCCGAACACCAGGACATCCTGGCAGCCATCGAGGCAGGCTCCGCCGGGGACGCACGCGCCGCGATGGCCCACCACCTGCATGCCGTGGGCCTGGCCCTCGAATCCATTCTTAGTAAATAGCCCAACCCCAGCCAAGGAATCCATGCTGTCCCCTGCCCTTTCACCTGCCCTCAGTGCTGCCGCCCTCCCGCAGCACACCCCCCTGGTCGCCGCCACCCGCGACGGACTGGTGGAAAGCGTCCACTACGGGTCAGCCATCGCGCTGGAAGCTGACGGCACCACAGCGGCAGCGGCGGGCGATCCGCTTGCACCGTTCTACCCCCGGTCCTCGCTCAAGCCGCTGCAGGCCGTCGCCATGGTCCGCGCCGGACTCGAACTTCCCGCGGACCTCCTTGCCCTGGCTGCCGCAAGCCACTCCGGCAGCGCAAAGCACCGCCAGGGAGCCCTGCGGATCCTCGAGCAGCACGGCCTCAGTGTCAGCGATTTCGGCAACAGCAGGGACCTCCCCTACGGCCCGGCCGAGCGGGAGGAGTGGCTGCGGAACGGGGGCCGCGCCACCCAGCTCACGCAGAACTGCTCCGGCAAGCACGCCGCCATGGCCGCCACCTGCACCATCAACGGCTGGCCGGTCAAGGGCTACCTGGACCCTTCGCACCCGCTGCAGCGGCTCGTGGCCGCCACCGTCACCGAACTCACCGGCGAGGAACCCCGCGCCCTCAGCACAGACGGCTGCGGAACGCCCCTGTACGCCCTGACCCTGCCGGGCATGGCCCGCGCCTTCGGAACTATTGCCCGCGCCGCCGCGGACGACGACGGCAGTGCGGAAGCCGCCGTCGGCCTCGCCATGCAGCAGCACCCGGACATGGTGGCCGGGGCAGGCCGCGACGTCACCGAGCTGATGCGCCTGCTTCCGGGCGCGGTGGCGAAGGACGGCTTTGAAGGCGTCCAGCTGGTGGGCCTGGCGGACGGCCGCTCGGCAGCCGTAAAGATTTCCGACGGCGGCGACCGCGCCCGCATGCCTGCCACCCTCAAGCTGCTGGAGGCGCTGGGCCTGGACACCACCGGGCTCGCCGCCCTCGGAACCGCCCCCGTGGTGGGGGGCGGCCTCCAGGTGGGCCTCCTGCAGGCCACCGATTTCCTGAGCCAACCTTCCCTGTCCCCACCCGTCAACGAAGCCCCGTAAGGACACATGACCATCATCGATACCCCCGCCTCCGCGAACGCACCTTCGCACACCCGCTCCGAGCACGACCTGCTCGGGGACCGCGACGTCCCCGCCGGCGCCTACTGGGGCGTGCACACGCTCCGGGCCGTGGAGAACTTCCCCATCACCGGCCAGAAGCTCTCGTCCAACATGCACCTGGTGCGCGGCCTCGCTGCGGTCAAACTGGCTGCCGCCCGCACCAACCGCGAACTGGGCCTGCTGGATGCCGAGCGCTCGGACGCCATTGAGCAGGCCTGCCAGGACGTGCTCGACGGCAAGCTGGCCGACCAGTTCGTGGTGGACGTCATCCAGGGCGGTGCCGGGACGTCGTCGAATATGAACGCCAACGAGGTCATTGCCAACCGCGCCCTCGAAATCCTGGGCCACCCCAAGGGCGACTACGCCCGCCTGCACCCCAACGACCATGTGAACCTCAGCCAGTCCACCAACGACGTCTACCCCACCGCGGTGAAGCTCGGCACCATTTTCGCCGCGCGGGAACTGCTGGACGCACTGGCTGAACTGGAAGAGGCCTGCGCCTCCAAGGCGCTGGAATTCCGCACGGTAGTGAAGATGGGCCGCACCCAGCTGCAGGACGCGGTGCCCATGACCCTGGGCCAGGAGTTCGGCAGCTATGCCATCACCATCGGCGAGGACCGGCTGCGCCTGGCCGAAGCCGAACTTCTCATCCACGAAATCAACCTCGGCGCCACCGCCATCGGTACCGGCCTGAATGCACCCGCGGGCTACGCAGAAGCTGCCTGCCGGCACCTCGCCGAAGTGACCGGCCTGCCGCTGGTGACCGCGCCGGACCTGATCGAAGCCACCCAGGACGTCGGGGCTTTCGTGCACCTGTCAGGCGTGCTCAAGCGCGTGGCCGTTAAGCTCTCCAAGATCTGCAACGACCTCCGCCTGCTCTCGTCCGGGCCGCGCGCCGGCTTCGGCGAGATCAACCTGCCGGCCGTCCAGTCCGGCTCATCCATCATGCCCGGCAAGATCAACCCGGTGATCCCGGAAGTGGTCAGCCAGGTGGCCTACGAGGTCATCGGCAACGACGTCACCATCACCATGGCCGCCGAAGCCGGACAGCTGCAGCTGAACGCGTTCGAGCCGGTCATCGTCCACAGCCTCCACAAGAGCATCTCCCACCTGGAAGCCGCCTGCCGCACCCTTACGGCGCGCTGCATCCGGGGCATCACCGCGAACACCGAGCACCTTCGCCGCACGGTGGAGCAGTCAATCGGCCTGGTCACAGCCCTCAATCCCCATTTGGGCTACGCCACCGCCACCGCCATCGCCAAGGAAGCCCTGGCAACCGGCAAGGGTGTGGCCGAACTCGTCCTGGAACACGGACTCCTCACCAACACCCAGCTTCAGGAACTCCTCAGCCCTGAGCGCCTCGCCAACCTGAGCAAGTAATCCCCATGCCAACGGATACCCCAAGGACCCCCATGTCGAATTCCCCGCTCCCGGACCACGTTATTGATGGTGGTCATGCCCATGCTTCTGAATCGGCGCTGCATGCCGAGGACAAGGGCTACCACAAGAATTTGAAGCCCCGGCAGATCCAGATGATCGCGATCGGCGGCGCGATCGGTACCGGCCTGTTCCTGGGCGCCGGCGGCCGCCTCAACGCAGCGGGCCCGTCCCTGGTCATCGCCTACGCCGTGTGCGGGTTCTTCGCCTTCCTCATCCTCCGGGCCCTGGGCGAACTGGTCCTCCACCGGCCCTCCTCGGGCTCGTTCGTCTCCTACGCCCGCGAATTCTTCGGCGAAAAAGCCGCGTTCGTCTCCGGCTGGTTCTACTGGATCAACTGGGCCACCACCACCATCGTGGACATCACCGCCGCCGCCCTCTACATGAACTTCTTCGGCAACTACATCCCCTGGATGGCGGCGGTCCCGCAATGGGCCTGGGCCCTGACCGCACTCGTCGTCGTCCTGGCGCTGAACCTGGTCTCGGTGAAGGTCTTCGGCGAAATGGAATTCTGGTTCGCCCTGATCAAAGTCGCAGCCCTGGTCATCTTCCTCATCGTGGGCACCTACTTCGTCATCTTCGGCACCCCCGTGGACGGCCAGCAGGTCGGCCTGAGCCTGCTCGCGGACAACGGCGGGATCTTCCCGAACGGCCTGCTGCCCATGATCATCCTCATGCAGGGCGTCCTGTTCGCCTACGCCTCCATCGAACTCGTCGGCACCGCCGCCGGCGAAACCGAAAACCCCGAAAAAATCATGCCCAAGGCCATCAACTCCGTGGTCTTCCGCATCGCCGTGTTCTACGTCGGCTCCGTCATCCTCCTGGCCCTGCTGCTGCCCTACACCTCCTACGAAAAAGGCGTCAGCCCCTTCGTGACCTTCTTCGGCTCCATCGGCATCCAGGGCGTGGACGTCATCATGAACCTCGTCGTCCTCACCGCAGCCCTGTCCTCCCTTAACGCCGGGCTCTACTCCACCGGCCGGATCCTGCGGTCCATGTCCGTCAACGGTTCCGCCCCCAAGTTCGCCTCCCGCATGAACAAAGCCGGCGTCCCCTACGGCGGGATCGCCATCACCGCCGGCGTCTCACTCCTCGGCGTCCCCCTGAACTACCTCGTCCCGGCCCAAGCCTTCGAGATTGTCCTGAACGTCGCCTCCGTCGGCATCATCATGACCTGGGCAACCATCGTCCTGTGCCAAATCCAACTCCACCGCTGGGCCAACAAAGGCTGGCTCGAACGCCCCTCCTTCCGCATGATCGGCGCCCCCTACACCGGCTACCTCTCCCTCCTCTTCCTCGCCGGCGTCCTGATCATGGTCTTCATCGAATCCCCCCTCACCATGCTCGTCACCGCCATCGCCTCAATCCTGATGGTGTTCGGCTGGTACGCCTGCCGGGCCCGCATCCGCGAAATCGCCGAGGCCCGCGAAGGCTTCACCGGAATCTCCCCGGTGGTGGCCAACCCACCCGCGGCCACCTTCAAGAAGTAACCACTCCTTAACGCCCGACGGCGGCACCCCAGGTTCCTGAATCATGGAACCTGCGGTGCCGCCGTCGTGGTTTACGCCGGGTTTACCGTGTCACTCGCGTGGCTCATGTGAGGGTTTGACCACGATCGCCGAGCCCCCGCCGCGGCGCGTCGGCTCGGCCACGGCGGTGGCTTTCTTTCCGTCGTCGCTGAACTCGATGGCCGTCGCTGCACCGATCTCCGCCGCAGAGGTGAACGCGTCACCCGCCGGCACGAGCTTGTGGCCGTACTGCGTGTCCAGGGTGGGGAAGGCCTCGATAAACGCCGGCTCAGCGGTTACGTTCGCGGTGTTCCGCTGGGACGCGCGCGGGGCGGCGAGCGCCTCCTCGATGGTCATGCCGAGGTCGATGCGGTTGATCAGCGTCTGCAGCACCGTGGTGATGATGGTGGAGCCGCCCGGAGAGCCAAGGGCCAGGAACGGCTCGTCATCTTTTAGCACGATGGTGGGTGACATGGACGACCGCGGCCGCTTGCCGGGCTGGATGCGGTTGGGATCGGTGTCGCTGAACACGGGGGAAAAATCGGTGAGCTCGTTGTTCAGGATGAACCCCCGGTCCGGCACAACAATGCCAGACCCGCCGGTCTGCTCGATGGTAAGGGTATATTCCACCACGTTGCCCCACTTGTCCGAAACGGTCAGGTTGGTGGTGTTAATGTTCTCCGTGTCCTTCTCATCGGCGAGTGCTGCAGGCTCAAGGTCACAGACGCCGTTGTAGTCCGCAGCGTCACCTGCCGCCACCGGCTTCATCGCTGCCTTTAGCGGGTCGATTTCACAGGCCCGCTCCTTGCCGAATACCGGATCCAGGAGTTTCTTGGTGGGAACCTTGACGAAGGCAGGGTCCCCCACGTACTTGCCGCGGTCGGCGAACGCGAGCGCAGTCGCCTCGAGATAGTGGTGCAGGACGGCAGGCTGGTCCTCCTTCAGCCCGGGAAGGTCGAACTCTTCCAGGATGTTCAGCGCCTCACCCACGGTGGTGCCGCCGCTGCTGGAGGGCGCCATGCCGTAGACGTCGTAGCCGCGGTAGTTCACGTGCGTGGGTTCCTGGTCCAGCGCCTCGTAGTCGTCAAGGTCCTCGGTGGTCATCACGCCCGCGGGGCCGGGCAACGCATCCGGTCCGGGTGCTGAAGGAGCATTCCGGACTGTCCGTACGATGTCCTCGGCCAGCTTGCCCTCGTAGAAGGCGTCCATGCCGTGACGGGCCAGGAGCTTGTACGTATCGGCCAGGTCCGGGTTCTTGAAGATTGTCCCGACGGCGGGAGGGGCGCCTTCGGGCAGGAAAAGCTCCCTTGTTGCCTCGAACGGAGCAAAGCGTTCCTTGTTGTCCTCGGTTTGCTGGCGGAACGTCTCGTCCACCGTAAACCCGGCGGTTGCCACCGTTATGGCGGGTTTCAGGACATCGTCAAGGCTGAGCCGTCCCCAGCGCTCCAGCGCCCGTTCCCACGTGGCCGGCGTGCCGGGAACACCCACGGAGATTCCGCTGGTGGCCTGCTTCTTGAACGCATAAGGCTTGCCGTCTTGCGGATTGATGAACGCCGTCCGCGGCATTGCGTCGGGTGCAGTCTCGCGGCCGTCGATCGTGCTGACTTCCTCCGTCTCTGCGTCGTAGTACACAAAGTAGCCGCCGCCCCCGATCCCGGCGCTGTACGGCTCGGTCACGCCAAGGGTTGCGGCCGCAGCCACGGCGGCGTCCACGGCGTTACCTCCCCTGCGCAGGATTTTGATGGCTGCCTCGGAGGCGTCCAGGTCCACGGTGCTGACGGCACCGCCGTAACCCGTGGCTACAGGGGCTTTCTTGGTCTTATCGGCCTGCCCTGAATCGGCAGATGCCGGACTGGTCAATGCACAGGTGGTCACGCTCATCGCCAGCGCTGCAGTGACCGCAGCGAGCCGGCGTCCCAGATATGGCATGGTTGCTCCTGAAGGGGGTGCGGGTGAGGTGGATCACACGCTACTCCTCCCGTAATGGACACTCAACGCTCCCGCCTACCCTTGCTGCCTCGGTAGCATGAAGCCACTGCCGGCAGTTGCACCACCAACACGGTCCCCGTTCGGGCCGGGGAAACGAGGTACCCCATGTCAGGATCCAAACTTGCGGTTGTGGGAGCCGGGAGCGTGGGAACATCCCTTGCCTACGCCGCCCTGATCCGCGGTTC
Source organism: Pseudarthrobacter quantipunctorum (assembly GCF_045291495.1). Taxonomy (NCBI): domain Bacteria; kingdom Bacillati; phylum Actinomycetota; class Actinomycetes; order Micrococcales; family Micrococcaceae; genus Pseudarthrobacter; species Pseudarthrobacter quantipunctorum. The sequence goes on along the minus strand of NZ_CP148033.1, from coordinate 4,251,523 downwards.
GGCCAGCAACATCGCCCTGTTCGATGTCAATGCCGCCAAGGCTGAAGCCGAAGTGCTGGATCTCGCCCACGGCACCCAGTTCGCTGCCGCCGCCGCGTCCATGACCGGCGGCGGCGACATCGCCGCGACGGAGGGCGCCGACGTCGTGGTCATCACGGCCGGAGCCAAGCAGGCGCCCGGCCAGACCAGACTGGACCTCGCCGGCACCAATGTGCGGATCCTGGAAGAACTCATGCCCCGGCTCCTCAAGCACTCCCCCGACGCTGTCTACGTCCTGGTCACCAACCCCTGCGACGTCCTCACCGTGGCGGCACAGAAAATTTCGGGACTCCCGGCGGGGCGCATCTTTTCCTCCGGCACGGTCCTGGACACCTCCCGGCTGCGCTGGCTGCTGGCCCGCCGGGCGGGAGTGGCCGTCCCCAGCGTCCACGCCAGCATTGTGGGCGAGCACGGGGACACCGAGTTCCCGGTATGGTCCACCGCCACCATTGGCCCCATCCCGGTCCGCGATTGGATGGTGGACGGGGAGCGCGTCTTCACCCCCGAGTACCTGGCCGAGACGGCACGCGAAGTGACGCAGGCGGCGTACAAAGTCATCGCCGGCAAGGGCGCAACCAACTACGCGATCGGCCTCTCCGGCGCGCGCATCGTGGAGGCCCTGCTCCGTGATGACAAGGCGGTGCTGCCTGTGTCCACGGTGCTGGACGGGCAGCACGGTATCTCCGGGGTGGCCCTGTCCCTGCCGAGCGTTGTGGGGCGGGGCGGCGTCCACACCGTCCTGGAGATGCCCATGGACGACGGCGAACTGGCGGCCCTGCAGCATTCCGCCGACACCCTGCGGCACTCGCTGGACACCCTGGGCGTCTGACCGCCTTCGCCGGTCCGTGGGCCGGCCGTCATGCAACGCCCCCGCAACCCCCGGTCCGCGGCGGGTCGCATATGCTCGGCACAGCGCTGCACACCGCTGCTTTACCAGTTCAACGACGAACCACCACAGGAGTAGACCCATGACCAACTGGCGCATCAGGGATTTCCATTCGGCGGACCTGGACGGGATCCTGCACCTCTGGGAAAGCCTCAAGGCGAGCAACGTGGAACCCGTCTATGCCCTCTCCGAGGTCCTGGCTTCCTGCGAGAAGGACCATGCCGTGGTGGCGGTGCAGGGCGAACAGGTGGTGGGGGCCGCCGTCGGACGCGCCGCCCATGACCAGGGCTGGATTGTCTTCCTGGCCACGCTGCCCGAATACCGCGGCAGGGGGATCGGCACCTCGCTGCTCGCCGCCGTCGAGAACCGGATGGCGCCCCACGGGCTCAACAAGCTCTCCGCCCTTATGCCGGAATCCGAAACGCGGGTGGAGGCGTTCCTCAGCCGCGGTTTCGCGCTGAAGAAGAACCTCCGCTACTTCGAACGCACCATCCCCGTCCAGCGGCAGGAACTCGGTGCGCTCGGCCAGCTCGGCGGACGCGTCCTGGCCCGGGACCTCTGGGAAAACGTGGCCGGCATGCGCAAGGAAAAGGAACTGCTGGAACGCCGCCTGGTCCTTCCCCTTGCCGAAGCAGACCTCGCCGACGAGTTCGGCGTGGTCCCGCCGCGCGCCGTGGTCCTCTTCGGCCCGCCCGGCACCGGCAAGACCACCTTCGCCAAGGCCATCGCGTCCCGGCTGGAATGGCCGTTCGTGGAGGTCTTCCCCTCCCGGCTCGCCGCTAATCCGCAGGGCCTGGCCGGCGCGCTCCGGGAGACGTTCCTGGAGATCGCCGAGCTTGAGCACGCGGTGGTGTTCATCGATGAGGTGGAGGAGATCGCCTCCCAGCGCTCTGGTGAGCCGCCGTCCCCCTTGCAGGGCGTCACCAACGAGCTGCTCAAGATCATCCCCGCCTTCCGCGAGCAGCCGGGCCGCCTGCTGGTCTGCGCCACGAACTTCATCCGCGCCCTGGACTCGGCCTTCCTGCGCCATGGCAGGTTCGACTACGTCATCCCCATCGGCCTGCCGGACCGGCAGGCCCGCGAAGCCATGTGGCAGCGTTTCATCCCCGCGCCCGTGGTGGACTCGGTGGACGTGGAGCTGCTGGTGGAACGCACCGAGGGCTTCTCCCCGGCGGACATTGAGTACGCCGCGCGCAGTGCGTCGCAGCGTGCGCTGGAGAAAGCAGTGTACGACGACGGCGGGCTCGCTTCCGGCGGCAGCCTTTCCGTCCGGGAGGCGGTGCGGAAGGGTCCATCAACCCAGGACTACCTGGACGCCATCGGGGACACCCGGACCACGGTCAGCGCCGAAGCGCACCAGGAGTTCCTGGAGGACATCGACGCCCTGGGCCGCGTTTAGGACACAAGTTCCGGGGCGGGAACGGCGGGGCGTAATCTTTGACCCATGTCCTCCAATCCCCTCCGCCATGCCATGGCGCGCATGGGCGGCCGGGACCCGCACGAGACGCACCGGGCCGCCACTCCCCTTGAACTCTTCTTCGACCTGACCTTCGTCATCGCCTTTGGGGTTGCCGGCAGCCAGTTCGCCCATGAAATCGCGGCAGCCCATGTGGTCGCCGGGCTGCTGGGCTTCTCCTTCGCGATGTTCGCAGTGATCTGGGCCTGGATCAACTTCACGTGGTTCGCCAGCGCCTATGACACGGACGACTGGATCTTCCGCGTGGTCACCATGATCCAGATCGTGGGCGTCCTGATCCTGGCCATGGGGATCGAGCCCATGTTCCATTCGCTGGTGGAGGGCGAGCATGTGGACAACGCGGTGATGGTGGGCGGCTACGTGATCATGCGGCTGGCCCTGGTGTCCCAGTGGCTCAGGGCTGCCCGGCAGGACCCGGCCCGCCGCGAAACGTGCCTGCGCTACGCGCGATACCTCGCGCTGGTGCAGCTGGGGTGGATTGCGGTAGCCGTGATCGAGGCTGACGTTCCCACAACGCTGCTGATGATTGCGCCGCTGATCGTCCTGGAGATGTCCACCCCGTTCGCCGCCGAGCGGAAGACCCGGACCCCGTGGCATGCGCACCACATCGCCGAACGCTACGGCCTGCTGGCCATCATCGCCCTGGGTGAATGCCTGATCGGCGCCATCGAGACACTTCGGGCCATCGTGGCCAACCATGGCTGGAGCGTTGATGCGGCGCTGGTCGGTTTTGGCGGGACAGCGCTGGCGTTTGCCATGTGGTGGATCTACTTCATGCTGCCGGCCGGACGCGCCCTGCACCTGCGCCGGAACCGGTCCTTCCTCTTCGGCTACGGCCACATCCCCATCTTCGCCGCCATTGCCGCCACCGGCGCAGGCCTGCATGTCGCGGCCTACTACATTGACCATGAAGCCCATATCAGCGGCGCTGCCGCCGTGGCCAGCATTGCCATTCCGGTGGCGCTGTTCAAAGGCTCGGTGACGTGGCTGTACAGCATCATGGTGGGCCCGGACCGCACGGTGATCACGGTTGCCGGCGGTGTGCTGGCTGCGATGGGTGCTTCAGTCGGCCTGGCGGCGGCAGGCGTTTCGGTGCCCGTCTGCCTGCTGGTCATTGTGCTGGCACTCGGCGCCTCGATCGTGATCGACGAACGCCGGGGGTCCGGCCGGCTGCATCTTGCCCTTCAAAAGCTGGAAGCAGGAACTACCGGTCCCCGGGCGACTTAGCGCCGGAAGCCTCATTTCCCGCGGCGTCTGGATCCTGCACAGGCTCCGGGCCGGCGTCACCGTAGGACAGGTTCTCGTAATCCGTGGTGTCCTCCTCGTCCAGGCGGTCATCCAGTTCTTCCAGCAGCCACGGATTCACGCGGGCGAGGATCTTCCGGATCTCCTCGACCTCCACTGCGGCGTACAGCACGGGACGGGCATCCCGGTACTTGGTGACGGGCGGCCTGTCCGGCCACTTTTCCGCCAGGGCCCGGACGCGCTCCGGCAGCGAGTTGTGCGCGTTGTCCGCGATTTTGACCAGGGCGGCATCGTGGTGTTCGGCGATCTCGCGGATCCCTGCCTGGTAGTCGTCCGGGTTGCTGTGCAACCGGGTGGTGACCCGTTCAATGATTTCCACGGCCCGCTCAGATACGCCCATGTCCAGCAGGGCCTGCCTGGTCATGGGGGTGTCCTCGGCGATGTCATGCAGGTAGCCGGCGATGCGGATGTCGTCGTCGAAGTCGGCCAGCGCGTCCCCCACCGCGAGAACGTGGTCCTTGTACGGCCTCTTCAGTTTGTCCTTCTGGCGGTTGTGGGCCACCTCGGCGAGGACCTTCGCTGTTTCTACGGTGAATGTGGGTGCCGGGGTCTGCTCCGCAGCATGCTGGTCTGACATGCCCTAAGCCTACGGGCCGCTCCAGACCCAGGGCTTCCGCGGCAGGGAGTTCGGATCGAAAGCAGCCAAAGCTTTAGCGAGCGGTCCTGCCGGCAGCCCCAGCGATTCCAGTAGCCTGTCCCGCACGGCAGCGGGCGGAGTTCCGGCGTCGGCGAGGTCCTGCAGGGTTACTGCCCCGTCGCGCTTTGCAAGCCGGGCGCCGTCGTTGTTTACCACCAGGGGAACATGCTCATATTCCGGAGAAGGAATATTAAGCAGGGACGCCAGGTAGGCCTGCCTCGGGGTGGAGGAAAGAAGGTCGTCGCCGCGCACCACCTGGTCGATGCCCTGTTCTGCGTCGTCCACCACCACTGCGAGGTTGTAGGCGGTCACGCCGTCATTGCGGCGCAGCACGAAATCGTCCACCACGCCGGTGAACTCCCCGTGCAGGAGGTCCCGCACGGTGTACTCGGCGGCGCCGGCGCGAAGCCGGATGGCAGCCGGCCTGGTTGAGCGCTTGAACTCCAGCTCAGCGGGATCGAGGTTCCGGCACGTTCCCGGGTACGCACCCTGCGGCGCGTGGGGAGCCGAGGGCGCCTCCTGGATTTCCCGGCGGGTACAGAAGCACTCGTAGGTGAGGCCGGCCGCCTCCAGCCGTGAGATCGCTTCGGCGTACAGCGGGCCGCGGGCAGTCTGGCGCACCACGCCGCCGTCCCAGGTGACCCCTACAGCCTGCAGGTCCCGCAGCTGCCCGGCCTCCGAGCCGGCGCGGGCCCGGTCAAGGTCCTCCACGCGGAGCAGGAACCTGCGCCCGGTGGAACGGGCGAACAGCCAGGCCAGGATTGCCGTGCGCAGATTTCCTACATGCAGTTCCCCGGAAGGGCTGGGGGCGAAGCGGCCGGCGGACGTCATGGTTCAACACTAGGCGCGGGACGCGGTGCCCGGGGACAACACAAGGACCCCTCAGCTACCGATGACTTCGGAGATCCGACGCCGGTAGTTCAGGGGCCCTTGCCGTGTTTACAGAAAGACCATGGTGTGAACAAGAGTCATTCAGGGCAGCCTCCTTGCGGGAAGCGGTGTCCAGTGTCCGGGTGGTGTGCCGGCAGCCTGTGAGCCTGCGGGGATCAGCGGTAGCTTTGCCCTCATTGCCAACATTTCACCAGCATCCGTACAGTTGGTGCAACAGGCGCGGCCGCCGTTGAACAGTCTGACCACTCACGGCCGCGCAGAGGGACAGGAAGTGATCAGATTGCAGGAACTGGACTCCACCGACAAGCGGATACTGGGGGCCCTGGATGAGGATCCCCGGGTTTCCATCATGGTGCTGGCCCAGCGGCTGGGCCTGGCCCGCGGCACGGTCCAGTCGCGGCTGGAGCGCATGACGGCCTCGGGCGCCCTCCGCCCCAACAGCAGCAGGGTGCTTCCCGCCGCGCTGGGACGGGGAGTAGCCGCTTCCGTGAGCGCGGAGCTGGACCAGAGCCACCTCAACGAGGCCATTGCAGCGCTCCGGGACATTCCGGAAGTCCTTGAATGCCACGCTCCCGCCGGTGATACGGACCTGCTGATCCGCGTGGTGGCCACCAGCCCGGACGACCTCTACCGGGTGTCGGAGGAGATCAGGCTCTGCCCGGGGATAGTGCGGACGTCCACCAGCATGTTCCTGCGTGAAGTCATTCCGTACCGCACCACAGGGCTGCTTAAGGACTGACCCTTAAACCGGAGGGCCCGCGTTGGACTTCAGGTTCTTCATCACCAGCGTGGACGTGAGCCGCTCCACGCCGGGCAGAGACGTGAGCACTGCGTCGTAGAAGCGCTGGTACGCGGGCAGGTCCTCCGCGATGACCTTCAGCAGATAGTCGGGGGAACCGAAGAGCCGCTGCGCCTCCACAATGTTGGGATTGTCCGCCACGCGGTTCTCGAAGATCTCCATGGTTGCCTGGTCCACCTGGCGGAGCGTGACAAAAACAATAGCTTCGAATCCCAAGCCAACGGCGGAGGGGTCGATGTCCGCCTTGTAACCCCGGATGACGCCCGACCGTTCCAAGTCACGGAGCCGGCGGTGGCAGGGCGCAACCGTGAGGCCCACCTTTGCAGCGAGCGCCGTGGCCGTCATGCGGCCGTCCTCTTTCAGGTGACGCAAGATGTTTCTGTCAATATGGTCGATCACGCAAGAATCATACCGCCCGCGCTGCTTTGTCAGCGAAAAGGGAAAGCACTTCCGCGGCCAAAGTATCTAGTGTTTCTCCTGTTGGACCGCACCGCAGGAGAAACGATGAACCCCGAGCTTTTTATGGCCTTTGTGCTGGTGGCCGCCGCCCTTGCCTGCACCCCCGGGGTGGACTGGGCGTACTCCATTGCTGCCGGCCTCAGGCAGCGCAGCTTTGTGCCGGCCGTGGCGGGGCTCTGTGGCGGATACGTCCTTCACACGGTCCTCCTGGTGGCGGGGCTGGCCGCGGTCCTGACGGGTGCGCCCGGGGTCCTGGGCTGGATCACCCTGGCCGGCGCCGCGTACCTGATGTGGCTTGGCGTCAGCACCCTCCGCTCGTGGCGGGCAGCAAGCTTCACGGCCGACGGCGGCAGCGGGGGCGGCACGGGGCTCCGCACCTTCCTTCAGGGGATGGGAACCAGCGGCATCAATCCCAAGGGCCTGCTGTTCTACGTGGCGCTCGTTCCCCAGTTCGTCAGCGCGGACGCGTCCCTGCCGGTCCCGGTGCAGTCAGGCCTGCTGGGCATGACGTTCGTGCTGCTCGCGGGGCTGGTGTACACCGCCGTCGCCCTGCTGTCCCGCACCCTGCTGCAGACCCGGCCGGGCGCAGCCCGGACGGTGACGCTGGCCAGCGGAATCATCATGGTGGTCCTGGCGCTGGTGCTCCTTGCCGAGCAGCTGCTGCCGGTCCTCATGGCTAACACGGGCGCCGCCGGGTAGGCCGTCCTAGTCGCCGCCGAGCTTCTGCCAGTCCTGTTCCCAGATCCGGCGCATCTCCTCGTCCTTGCGGATGGGCACCGGCGCGGCAATCTCCCGCTGCGGCACGGGGTCCTCGCGCCGCCGCCCCCAGTCCCGCGGATTGAGCGACCTCCGGCTGGAGTCAAGCAGCAGCAGTGCCCGGTCGGTGAGGGCGTCGTTGCGCAGCGTCATGTGGGTTTTGCGCCGGCGCAGCACCTCGGTGAGGGTCTGGTTCGCGGCCTCCAGCCGCCCCTCCCGCCGCAGGGCCCGGGCCCGTACCAGCAGCAGCGCGGCGGAGAGGTCGTCCGCGTTGAGCAGCCCGTCGGTCCAGTCGATCACTGTCCGGCTCCTGCCCAGGGTCAGGGCCAGGGAACAGCGCACCAGGGCCATGGGGAGCGACGGCGGCAGCCCCGAGAGGGCGTCCAGCGCAGCTTCCGTGCGCCCCGTCTCCCGCAGCGAGTGCGCCAGTGCCAGGAACACCGATTCCTCGCTGAACAGGACCGGGATTTCCACCCGCTCCGCCAGCTCGATCCGGGTAACGATCCGCGTGAGGTAGGTCGAAGAGTAGCGGTTGGCCTCGTCCTCGTTCCTTGTGGTGAGGCCGCGTTGGAGAAGCTCTGATGCGCGCAGGTAGCCGCCCTGCTTGTAGACCAGCAGTCCGGACATGAGGTAGCAGAGACCAGCCCAGCCGGGATAGGCCCGTGCGAGCGTGATCAGCTGCTCCGGCTGGCGGCTGGTGAACACGGCGTCGTGCACAGCCTTGGCCGGCTTGGGCATCATGCGCTTTAGGCGGGGGATCTCACCGTCCACCGAGAGCAGCGAGGGGTGGCGCCCGCCGAGCACGCCGGTGAGCAGTTCGCCTACTCCCCCGGCAAGATCATGGACGGGGGTGCGCAGCTGCGGCGGGCCGAACGGTGTGAGGTCGCGGCTGTCCCAATAGATCGGTGCAGTGTCCCCGGCGGTCATCTTTCCATGCTAACCGTGCACAGCCGCCCACGCCGAGGCCCGCGGCTTCCGGCCCGACAGTACAGACAGGCTTAGGCCCGCTCCATGAACCATTCGGTGAATGCGGCGGCGCGGCCTTCATCGTCGAACCGGATGACCCACAGGTTGTCGTAGGAGGGCCTCCCGGCGGAGTAGGTGGTCACGCCCTGCACGAAGGCGGTGTCACCGTCCGCGCCGAGGAGCTGCCACGAAAAGGTCCAGTCTCCCGGTTCGTCCCGGGCCGCAAGCCAGCGGTCCACGATGCCGTCCCGGCCCAGCCACGGGTCCGGATCGCCCGGCCGCGTCTCGTACCGCGCGTCCTCCGTAAAGAGGTCCCGGATATCGCCGGGCAGATTGCTGGCCCAGGCCGCCTGGTATTTCTCCATCCAGGCGTGCACGTGGTCCCGGGCTGAACGTTGGTCCGTCATGCTGCCGTTCTACGCCCTGCGGCGTCCAGGCCGCAAGCTCTTTCAGCCGTTGGCGGCGGCCACCCAGACGCCGATCACCCAGGTGCTGGCGGCGAGGCAGGCCAGGCCGAACTCGGCAAGCATGCCCAGCCCGGTGGCTTTGAGGGCGGCCCAGCTGGAAGTTGTTGCGGAGCCGATGTTCCGGGTGCGCAGGAATTCGCTCAGCAGCAGGCCCGCGGCAAAACCCACAAAAAGCCCCACCACGGGAATGATGAACATGCCCACCACGCCCGCCACCAGGGCAACGGCGATGCTTCGGCTCGGAATGGAGTGCTCCTTGAGCTTCCGGCCCGTGAGGACAGCGCTGGCGGCCATGCCCGCCACCACAAACACCATGGCCACCGCGAACACCACCCAGCCCGCAATGCCGGCCCCGCCCCAGATGGCCCAGGCGAGCAGGCCCGCACCGATCAGGATGCTGCCGGGGAGGACCGGAATCACGGTGCCGGCCACGCCCACAAGGATTGCCAGGCCGCACAGGATGGTCACCACGGTTTCCGAGTTCATGGGTCCCAGTCTATGGTTGGCGCCCGGTTAACCCCCGACGGCGGCGCCTCCCGCGCAGGGGAGGCACCGCCGTCGTGCGTTCCTTTGGGGGAACGGGCGCTACTCGGCTTCCACGGCGGCCGCGACTGCCGCCGTCACGGCAGGGGCAACCCGCGGATCCAGGGGGCTGGGCACAATGTAGTCCGCCGAGAGGTCCTCCGCCGCAAGATCGGCGATGGCGTAGGCTGCCGCGAGCTTCATTGCCGGGGTGATGCGGCGGGCGCCGGCGTCCAGGGCGCCGCGGAAGATCCCCGGGAAGGCCAGGACGTTGTTGATCTGGTTGGGGAAGTCGCTGCGGCCGGTGGCCACAACGGCGGCGTACTTCACGGCGACCTCGGGGAGCACTTCAGGATCCGGGTTGGAGAGCGCGAAGACGATGGCATCCTGGTTCATGAGCTTCAGGTGCTCCTCGTCCAGCTTGGAGGAGGAAACGCCGATGAACACGTCGGCTCCGGCGAGGGCCTCGGCGGGGCCGCCTTCCAGGCCGCGCGGGTTGCTGCGGCCGGCGATGTCTGCCTTCTTGCTGGCGGTGTCCGCGGCAAGGTCTTTGCGGGCGCTGTTGATGACGCCGCGGGAGTCCAGCAGGACGACGTCGGTGATGCCGGCGGCCAGCAGGATTTCGGCGACGGCGATGCCGGCCGCTCCCGCGCCGGAAACCACCACACGGAGGCTTTCCAGGCCGCGGCCGGTTACCTTGGCGGCGTTGGTCAGCGCGGCGAGGGCAACGACGGCGGTGCCGTGCTGGTCATCGTGCATGACGGGGCAGTCCAGCGCCTCGATGAGCTTCTCCTCCAGCTCGAAGCAGCGGGGCGCGGAGATGTCCTCCAGGTTGACGGCGCCGAAACTGGGGCGCAGGCGGACCAGGGTCTCCACGATCTCGTCCACGTCCGTTGTGTTGAGGACCAGGGGGATCGAGTCGAGGTCGCCGAAGGTCTTGAACAGGGCGGACTTGCCCTCCATGACGGGGAGCGAGGCGCTGGCTCCGATGTTGCCGAGGCCCAGGACGGCTGTCCCGTCACTGACCACGACCACAAGCCGCTGGGCCCAGGTGAGCGTACGCGCGAGTTCGGGCTTGGCGTGGATGGCGCGGCTGACCTCGGCCACTCCCGGGGTATAGGCGATGGACAGGTCCCGCTTGTTGGAGAGAGGAACGGTGCTGGCAATGGAAAGCTTGCCGCCCTGGTGGGCGTCGAAGATCTCGGCTTCGCTCAGGGCGGTGGCTGCGGAATTGTCGGTTGCTGCAAGTGCGTCAATGGACACGTCGTTGTCTCCTGGTGCTGGCCGTGGGCGCACGGCTCGTGGGGCATGAGCCGTTGGCTCGGCGGTGGCTAGGGTGCGGCAGGATACCCAGGGGTGGCGGGCCCGTGGAAGCTGGGGGGATTGGTCCCCGCTGCTCCGTTTGGACAATCGTAGGGCCCGCCGAAGCGGGCTCCAGGCGACTTGACACCAATAAACGGCTGCCTAAGCGTTTTATCGCGGCAGTATGTGGCCCACGTCACGGCATTATGGCTGATTTAAGGCTGAATTGGTCTAGACCTGTTACGCGCTTTGGTGAAGTGTGTAGCCTGGCTCACGGGCCGGCGCGAGACGGTCGCACGCCTTTTTGAGGTCCTCTTCCGCCTCAAAGAGGGACAGCCGGCGGTTGCGGACAGAGTGGACCAGACCAGTGATGGCCAGCAGCAGCACGCGTGCGGCTGTGGCATCGCCGGAAGCCGCGGCAACCGCTCTTTCACTCAGCGCGTCGATGTCACGCAGGAGTGCGGTGGTATCCCGCTCCGGGAGGTAGACACCGCGGCTAAGGCACTGCTCCACCGCGGGTTGCATCACCCGCATATGGAAGATCTCCATCACCACATTGCTGAGGGCCCTGCTGCGGAAGCGCGCCGCCGTGGCCCGTCCGGTTCCCTGCAGCTCCTCCAGCTGATGGCGGTAGAGCGCGAGCATCAGGTGCGCCGGGGAGGGAAAGTACCGGTAGAGGGTACCCAGCGGCACGTCCGCCTTGGCCGCCACTTCAGCCATGTCCACAGAATCCAGGCCCTTGCGCGCAAACCCACCTGCAGCTTCCAGGATCTTGGTATAGCGGTGTCTCTGGCGCGGTGTGGAAGGCCTCGGGGCCATGGGCGGATGGTCTGAAATGGTGTCTGGCATCAGCATTTCCGGGGTTGTGTTCCTATGGTGCGGCAGCCACGGTCATCCCCTGCCGGACCGCCGGCAAATCCGGTTCAACTATACGGCACGGCAGTGTGCCGTAATTAGTCAGCGGCCTTAGTTCCGGGCCCGCGGCAGGTCAGCGGACGCTCTTGATTTTCACCACAAAGACGGCACCCAGCAGGCCGATGACTGCTGCCGTAACGAACAGGGAGCGGTAGCCTCCCCATGATGTGACAGCAACCAGGGCCAGCACCGGGGCCACCACCTGCGGTAGGGAATTGGCCACGTTGATGATGCCCATGTCCTTGCCGCGGTCCGATGCGAGGGGCAGGACCTGCGTCAGGAGGGCGAAGTCCACCGCCAGGTACGCCCCGAACCCGATCCCCAGAATTGCAGCGCCCGCCAGGGCTGCAGGCCACACGGGGAAGAGCGCCAGGATCAGGGCCGCCATGGCGATGATGGCCGAGGAGCCGATGACGAACGGCTTGCGCCTGCCAACCCTGTCGCTCCAGGGACCGGCCACCACGGCCGTGATCATCACCATCAGCGTGTAGGTGCCGGTGAGCACCAAATAGCCAGCTGGCGGGTTCTCATGCTTCAGGATGTCCCGGAGGAAGAAAAGCAGGTAGACAATGCTCAGCTGGTTGCCTACGTTGACCAGGAAGCGCGTAAGCCAAGCCCAGGCGAAGTCCGGGTAATGCCGCGGGCTGATCCAGAATCCCCGAAGGAACACCCCAAGGCGGAAACGCGGCAGAACGCCCTTGGGGAGCACTGGATCATCGCTGTGGAAGAGGTATGGCAGCACAGACAGGAGAAGGGCGGCGGCGCAGAGCCAATAGCCCACCATGAAGTTGCCGGAAACCACTGCGCCGAAGACAGCGCCGAAGAGGATACCCAGCGTCTGGCCCATGGCTGCCAGTCCGCCCACCTTTCCGCGTTGAGGCACAGGCACCCTGTCCGGGACGGCGGCGGTGATGGCAGCGTAGGCAGCGTTGGCCCCCAACTGGACCAGGCACCAGAACAGCACCATGAGGGCCACCGTGGCCGCTCCGGACATGGCCAGCAGGGCCGCCGTTGCCAGCACCGCACCCGCCAGTATCCAGGGCGAACGGCGGCCAAAGCGGGACGTGGTGCGGTCCGAGAGGGCGCCGAAGAGCGGGTTTGCCACCAGTGATACCGCGGCTCCGCACGCGGTGGCGAGGGACAGGATGGCTTCTTTGTTCGCTTCATCGAAGCTGATGGCCTGCAGCCCGATGAAGATTTGGATTGGGCCGAAGAACGCGGCGTTGATGCCCACGTTCACCAGGACCAGCCCGGTCACCCACCGTGCGGTGACCTTCCGCGTTGGTTCGGCGAGTGCCGCCGTCGCACCGCCCTGCAGACTGGCCCCGTGGCCCTGGCGTGCGGGGTCAAGGGGTGCGGGCGTATCGGACAGACTCATGATGTGTTCCCCCGGCTGCGGCTAAATGGCGACGGAGTCAGACTATCGTGGGCGGTACCGCCCCGCCGGGTATGACGGCGGCGGCGGCTACCAGAACGGCCACGAGCATCGAGGAGAACACCATGAGCGCAGCGTCAACGCCGGCGGAGGGCACCGCCGCCGTTAACACGGCGGACCTGTACGACGAACGCGGAGACGAACTGGCGTCCATATCGCTGCAGTTCCAGTCCCTGGGCGGCCGCTCCCACTTCAGCGGACAGGCACGTACCATCCGCTGCTTCCAGGACAACGCCCTGGTGAAGTCCACGCTGGCCACGCCCGGCAACGGCAAGGTCCTGGTGGTGGACGGCGGCGGCTCCCTGGGCACGGCCCTGATGGGGGACATGATCGCGGAGAGCGCAGTGGCAAACGGCTGGGCCGGCGTCGTTATCAACGGGGCGATCCGCGACCGCGAGGCAATCGCCGCCCTGGACCTCGGCGTGAAGGCCTTGGGCAGCAACCCCCGCAAGAGCGCCAAGGCCGGCGCCGGTGAGGTGGATGTGGATGTGGAGATCGACGGCGTGGCCATCCGTCCCGGGTGCATGATCTGGTGCGACCCGGACGGGATCCTCGTAGAGCGGTAGCGCCGGGCCGGAAAAAGTTTCTCCAGGGGAGGAATAGGACCGGGCATACGATAGTTACTGAAAGCAACTATCATTGCGTGATCCCTTTCCTTCCCCTGGAGTACCCATGCCCACCGCACCTGCCGCGCGCGCCGCCGGAGAAACCCTGACACAGCGCCAGATTGTCACCGTGATGGTGGGCCTGATGCTGGGCATGTTCCTGGCATCGCTGGACCAGACCATTGTGTCCACATCCATTTACACCATCGCCAACGACCTGGACGGGCTCTCGCTCCAGGCCTGGGCAACCACTGCCTACCTCATCACCTCCACGGTCAGCACACCGCTGTACGGCAAGCTGAGCGACATCTTCGGCCGCCGCCCGCTGTACCTGACCGCCATCGTGATCTTCCTGGCGGGCTCCCTGTACGCAGGGTCGGTGCACTCCATGACCGAACTGGCGCTGGCCCGCGGTGTCCAGGGGCTCGGGGCCGGCGGCCTGCTGGCGCTCGCGCTGACCATCATCGGCGACATCGTCTCGCTCAAGGACCGGGCGAAGTACCAGGGCTACTTCATGTCCGTGTTCGGCATCTCCTCCGTTCTGGGCCCCGTGGTGGGCGGCGCGTTCGCCGGTTCCGCCAACATCCTCGGTTTTGAGGGCTGGCGCTGGGTGTTCTTCATCAACCTGCCCATCGGTCTGGCCGCGCTCGCCGTGGTGTTCCTGTTCCTGCACCTGCCGGCCAAGCACGTGAAGCAGAAGATCGACTACTTCGGCGCCGCGGCCATCACGCTGGCCATCGTTCCGCTGCTGCTGGTGGCGGAGCAGGGCCGCAGCTGGGGCTGGACGTCCTTCAACTCTTTCCTCTGCTACGGCCTGGGCGTGGCGGGCATCGCCTGGTTCCTGCTGGCCGAGAAGCGGGCCGGCGATTACGCCCTCATTCCCCTGCGACTCTTCCGGAACGCGACCTTCGGCCTGTCCTCGCTGCTGAACTTCATCATCGGCATCGGCATGTTCGGTGCCATCGCCATGCTCCCGCTGTACCTGCAGCTGGTAAAGGGCCTCACGCCCACGGAAGCGGGCCTAATGATGATCACCTTCACCATAGGCATCCTCAGCGGCTCCATCACGGCAGGCCGCACCATCTCGGCGTCCGGCACGTACCGGATCTTCCCCATCATGGGCACGGCCATCCTCACCGCCGCCGCCACCGCCATGGGTCTGTCCCTGAGCGTGGACACCGGCCTTTGGGTTCCCGGCGTGATCGCGGTGTTCTTCGGAATGGGCCTGGGTTTCTGCATGCAGCCGCTCACCCTGGCCATGCAGGTGTCCGTGCCGCGCCGGGACATGGGCGTGGGCACCTCCTCCGCCGCGTTCTTCCGCTCCATGGGCGGCGCCGTAGGCACGGCCGTGTTCATCTCCATGCTGTTCAGCCTGGCCGCCACCCGGATTGCCGACACCATGAAGGCCGCGATGGGAAGTGCGGAGTACCAGGCAGTCCTGCAGGACCCGGCGGTGGCAACGGACCCCGCCAACGCCAAGCTGTACGAGTTCTTCCAGGACGGCGCGACCAACGATTCCCTCAATGACACCAGCTGGCTCCACACCGCCAACAGCACCCTGACGCGCCCCATCACGGAGGGCTTCGCCTACGCCATCGATGCCGTCATGCTCACCGCGGCCGTGCTCACCGGCATCGCGTTCCTGATCAGTTTCGCCCTGCCCAACAAGAAGCTCACGGATCCCAAGGCGGCCTCCCAGGAGACGGTGCCGGCCCACTGAGCCGGCCCGCCCCGCCCCGCAGGACGACGACGGCGGCCCGCCCCGCCGTCGTCGTCCCCTGTTTGCGGACAAGCGGCCCCGTATCCGGCGCCCGACTGGAACGGCGCCCCGTGGCATGGAACACTGTGTAACGCGTGTGCGCCGGCCCAGGGCCGGTTCCGCAGCCGACGACGTCCGCACCGCATCCACCAAAACCCAGACCTAGGGAGACCCATGCCCACTGCACAGGAGCAGACAACCGCCCAAATACCGCAGCGGGTGATCTGGCTGGCGCTCGCGGGCGCGGTGGGCGGATTCCTGTTTGGCTTTGACTCGTCGGTGGTCAACGGCGCCGTGGACGCCATGAAGGACGAGTTCGCGCTGTCAGAGGCCGTAACCGGCTTCGCGGTGGCCGTCGCGCTGCTTGGCTGCGCTGCGGGCGCCTACCTCGCAGGCAAAGTGGCAGACCACTATGGGCGCATCCCCGCCATGAAGCTGGGCGCGCTGCTCTTCCTGGTGAGCGCCCTGGGCACGGGCTTCGCCTTCGGCGTCTGGGACCTGGTCTTCTGGCGCCTGGTGGGCGGCCTGGGGATCGGCCTCGCCTCGGTCATCGCCCCGGCCTACATTTCCGAGATTTCGCCGCGGCACGTCCGCGGCCGGCTGGCCTCGCTTCAGCAGCTGGCCATCACCACGGGTATCTTTGCGGCGCTGCTTTCAGACGCGCTCCTGGCAACCGGCGCCGGCGGCGCCGGCCAGGCCTACTGGCTGGGGATCGAGGCCTGGCGCTGGATGTTCCTGGCCGGAGCCCTGCCCGCGGTCGTGTACGGCTGGATCGCCTTCACCCTTCCCGAGTCCCCGCGCTTCCTGGTGTTCCAGGGCAAGGAAGACGAAGCCCGGAAGGTCTTCGATTCCATCGTCCCCGCCGGAGAAACGGACCGGCACATCCGCGAGATCCGGGACGCCATCGAAGAGGACAAGCTGGCCGGCCAAAAAGGCTCCGTGCGCGGCAAGACGTTCGGCCTGCAGGCAGTGGTGTGGGTGGGCATCACTCTGTCCGTCCTGCAGCAGTTCGTGGGCATCAACGTGATCTTCTACTACTCCACCACCCTCTGGAAGGCCGTGGGCTTCCAGGAGAAGGACTCGCTCACCATCTCCGTGGCCACGTCCGTCACCAACATCCTGGTCACGCTGGTGGCGATTGCCCTGGTGGACCGCATCGGCCGCCGACCCATCCTGCTGGCCGGTTCCGTGGGCATGGCGGTGTCCCTGGGCGCCATGGCCCTGGCCTTCTCCACAGCCGTGGGTTCCGGTGAGGAGATTTCCCTGCCCGGCGCGTGGGGTCCGGTGGCGCTGGTGGCGGCCAACGTCTTTGTGGTCAGCTTCGGCGCCTCGTGGGGTCCGCTGGTGTGGGTCCTGCTGGGTGAGATCTTCCCGCCCCGGATCCGCGCCCGCGCCCTGGGACTGGCCGCGGCGGCCCAGTGGGTGGCGAACTTCGTGATTACGCTCAGCTTCCCCGTGATGGCCGCCGGCTCGCTGCCGCTGACCTACGCCATGTACGCCCTGTTTGCCGCGGCCTCCTTCTTCTTCGTGATGTTCAAGGTCCCCGAAACCAACGGGATGTCCCTGGAGCAGGCCGAAACGCTGTTCGTGCGCAAGGGCTCCGCCGCGTAGGGTAACGCTCTTTCACCTACTGCCGGATTTCCCCGGACGCTCTTTCACTTAATGCCGGAAAACCGTAAACCCTCCTTCACTTTTTCATGTGCGGGAGGGTTTACGCGTTCCCGGGCACGGGGCGCCGCCGGGCCATCAGAGCGGAAGCTTCATGCCTTCATGGTCTGCCGCGAAGCCGAGCCGCTGATAGAAGCGGTGCGCCGCAGTCCGCGATTTGTGGGTGGTCAGCTGCATCAGTGTGCAGCCGCGGCGGCGGGACTCCTCGATGGCCCACTGCATCATGCGTCCGCCAATGCCCTGGCCCCGGACGCCGGCCGCCACCCGCACTCCCTCGACCTGCGAGCGCCACGCACCCTGCCGCGAGATGCCGGGCAGGAAACTGATCTGGAAGGTAGCCACCACAGGACCGCCAACTGCCCCTTGCGGCGCCAACTCCCCCACGACGAGCAAGTGGCGGGGGTCGGCGTCGATCGCTTCAAAGGCGCGCTCGTAGGGTTCCATATCCCCTTGGCGCTCCCGCCCGGCACCCATGGAATCATCCGCGAGGAGCCGCACGATGGCAGGCAGGTCCCCGCGCACGGCGGGACGGAGCCGGAAAGTCCCGCCGTCGACGTCGGCCGTCAGCAAAAAGGGCGGGGCACCTGGGTTGCGGATCACCCCTCCAGCATTCCACGGCCGGCTGCCACGGGCCGGGAGCGTGGATTCCTTGTGATCCGCCGCGCCCCATGCTGGGCTGGGGGACCAGCGTTGGAATGCATGGCCTAATTGGGGAGGTCCGTGATGGATCAGACAACAGCGTCAGGCTTGCCGGGGAAAACCCTGCGGGCAGGAATCATCGTTGGAGTGGTTGGCGCGTTCGCGGTCATCCTCGCACCCCAGATACTGCAGACGCTGCAGCTGGGTCCGTCCTACTCGCAGGCTGTGGCCGCGGCCCTCAGCGTGGCGTTCCAGCTGGTCACGCTGTTCTTCCTGCCGTTGTCCGCGGCGCTGATAGCCGCCTCCCTGGTGATGCGGTACCTGGCCTCAGTGCTCACCGGGGATGCGGCGCACGGTCAGGCGAAGTAGACGCCGATCCGGTTGCCGTCGATGTCCTCGATGCGGATGTCGATGTCGTAGACGTCGCGGAGCATGGCCTGCTGCATGATCTGGCGGGGGCTGCCCTGGTGCACCAGCCGCCCGCCCTTCATCGCCAGGATGGTGTCCGAGTAGCAGGACGAGGGGCAGTATTCCTTCACCAGTGGGGGACATCACAAGGCACGACGCCGGCACTTGGGTGAGTGCCGGCGTCGTGATTGCAGGAGGGTTGGGGGGAAAACCGCATCAACTGCGAGAGCGTTGCCGAAAAAGCCGCATCAACTGCGGGAGCGTTTAGGCCGGGGCTTTGGCCGCCTCCGCCTGCCGCTCCTCCACCAGGGTTGCCACCGCGTTGAACAGCGGGTGTTCCGGTTCCAGCCCGGTGATGCGGGCGGTGGCGTCCGCGGGGCTGGAGGAAGCCAGGATCCCGGCCAGATCGGTTGCCTCGGCGTCCGCCGGATCGGTGAAGCGCAGGGCCGCTGCGATGGCGCCCAGGAGCGCCTCCGGCACAATGCCCCGCTCCGCCAGCTCGGCGGCCGGCCCGATGAACCGCTCATGCCGGCTCAGCTTCCGCAGCGGCGCGCGGCCCACCCGGTTCACTGTGTCAGGCAGGTACGGGTTGGAGAACCGGACCAGGATCTTCTGGACATAGGCCTCCTGTTCGTCGTTGCTGAAACCGTGCTTGGTGACCAGCAGCTGCTTGGTCTCCTCCAGCACCGCCCGAACGTCCTCGGCCACGTCCTGGTCTGCCATGGCCTCGGAGATCTTCTCCAGGCCCGCCTCGAACCCGAAGTAGGCCGCAGACGCATGGCCGGTATTTACCGTGAACAGCTTCCGCTCGATGTACGGCGAGAGGTCGTCAACGAACGTGGCACCCGGGATGACCGGTTCCGCCCCCGCAAAGGCGGTGCGGTCGATGACCCATTCGTAGAACGTCTCCACGGTGACGTCCAGGCCCTGCCCGGGCTCCTGGTTGGGCACGATCCGGTCCACGGCGGTGTTGGCGAACACGGCTTTCCCGTCCAGCGCACTGGCGGCAGCCCCCGGCTGGGAGGCCACCTCCTTGGCCAGGATGTCCGTAGCATTGATGGCGTTCTCGCAGGCCATGACCTGCAGCGGGGCCAGGTTCGTGTCCCTCGCCGCAATGCCCTTGGCGATGGCAGGGGCAACGAACCTCAGGATGTGGGGCCCCACGGCGGTGGTGACGATGTCCGCCGCCGCGATCTCTGCGATGAGCTCCTCTTCCTGGGTGGTGGAGTTCAGCGCCCGGAAGTTGTTGACCGTCCGGACCGCAGGGTTCTCCCCCACCTCGTGCACGGCGTAGCTGTCCGCCGCTGCCAGGCGGGCGATGAGGTCCTCGGCCACGTCGGCGAACACCACCTCGTACCCGGCGTCGTGCAGGAGCAGTCCCACAAAGCCACGGCCGATGTTCCCGGCCCCGAAATGAACAGCCTTCACTATGAGTTGACCTTTCCGAAGAGTTCCAGGACTTCATCCACCGAGGTGGCTGCTTCCAGCCGGGCAACCTGCTCCTTGCTGGTGAAGACCTTGGCGATGGAGGACAGGATGTGCAGGTGCTCGTTGTTGACCCCTGCAACGCCCACCACGAACTTGACCTGCTTGCCGTTCCAGTCGATCCCCTGGGGGTAGCGGATCACGGATACCGCGGACTTCCGGATGTGGTCCTTGGCGGCATTTGTTCCGTGCGGGATGGCCAGGAAGCTGCCCATGTACGTGGACACCGATTCCTCGCGCTCGTGCATCGCGGCAATGTAGCCCTCGTCCACGGCGCCGCGGGCCAGCAACAGCCTGCCGGCCTCGTCGATTGCGGCGTCCCGGGTTGTGGCTGAGCCGTCCAGCACCACGCTTTCACGCGCCAGGATTTCCGGTGCACCGGCCGTGCCCTGCGTACCGGCCGTGCCGGCGGCGGGAGCCGCGTCAGTGGGGGCGTCGGCCGCGTGGGCGCCATAGGTGGCGGCGGCACCGGCGGAAGCTCCTGCTGCAGCTGCCGTTCCCGGGCCAGCGGCGGATGCGCCGCCGGGCGTTCCCGCACCGGCGTCCGGACCTTCCGTTGCCACAGCACCCTCGGTGTTGCTCTCCCTGACCAGATCCACGATTTCGTCGTAGCGGGGGCTGCTCATGAAGTTGTCAACGGAGTAGTGGACGGCACTGGACGTTGCGGGCTTGGCCCGTTCCGTCAGGTCCTGGTGGGTGATGACCACGTCGTAGTCGTCGCGAAGGTTGGCGATGGCCGCGTTGGTGACCTTGACGTCCGGGAACCCGGCAGCCTTGATCTTGTTGCGCAGCACAGAGGCGCCCATGGCGCTGGAGCCCATGCCGGCGTCGCACGCGAACACGATGTTGCGGACCGGTCCGGCCAGGACGGCCACACCACCCGCAGCCGCTCCGGCACCTGCACCCGCACCCGTCAGGGTGGAGGAGACGGAGCTCTTCTTGCCCTTCATCTGCTCCATCCTGGAGGTGGCAGCACTCAAGTCGCCCTCATCGCTGTGCTTGGTGGTCTTCATGATGATGGAAGCCACCAGGAAGGAGGCGGCCGTGGCCAGCAGGACCGCGAGAATCACTCCGAGGTAGCTGTCCCGGGAGGTCTGGGCGAGCACGGCGAAGATGGAACCTGGGGCGGCCGGCGCTACCAGGCCCGAACCGGTGATGGCCAGGGTGGCGATGCCCGTCATGCCGCCGGCGATGGCTGCAAGGATCAGCAGCGGACGCATCAGCACATACGGGAAGTAGATCTCGTGGATACCGCCCAGGAAGTGGATGATGGCGGCACCGGGTGCGGACGCCTTGGCTGCGCCGCGGCCAAAGAACATGTAGGCAAGCAGGATGCCCAGGCCGGGGCCCGGATTTGCCTCAAGCAGGAACAGGATGGACTTGCCCTGCTCCAATGACTGCTGGACGCCCAAGGGGGTGAGCACGCCGTGGTTGATGGCGTTATTCAGGAAGAGCACCTTGGCCGGCTCGATGAAGATGCTGGTGAGCGGCAGCAGGCCGTTGTCCACCAGGAACTGGACCACCCTGCCGGCACCCTCGCTGAAAGCCGTAACCACCGGGGCAATGCCGTAGAAACCGAGCAGTGCCAGCAGCGCTCCCCAGATGCCCGCCGAAAAGTTGTTGATGAGCATCTCGAACCCGGGCCGGATCTTGCCGTCCCAGATGGAGTCGATCTTCTTCATGGTCCAGCCGCCCAGCGGGCCCATGATCATGGCACCGATGAACATGGGGATGCCGGCACCCACAATCACGCCCATGGTGCCGATGGCACCTACAACGCCGCCCCGGACGTCATAAACCATCCGGCCGCCGGTGTAGGCGATCAGGAGCGGCAGGAGGTAGGTGATCATCGGGCCTACCAGGCCAGTGTTTGCCACGCCGTCCGTCTCGCCGAAGCCGCCCAGCTGCGGAACGGGCAGCCAGCCCTTCTCGATAAACAACGCGGTAATGAGTCCCCAGGCAATAAAGGCGCCGATGTTTGGCATGATCATGCCGGACAGGAACGTCCCGAACTTTTGGACGTGCACGCGCGCGCTGGTGCGGGGTTTTGCAACTGTCTCTGTTGCCATGTGATTTCCTAACCGTCATTCCTGCGGCTTCGCAGGATGGTCCGATACTTACGACGACGTTCTGCCGGAATTGCGGGTTCAGCCCGCCGGGCTGGTGGAGATGCGGTGGAGCCATTCAAGGAAAAGCTTGAGTTCCGAGCTTGAAAGCTGGTCAGAGTGCGAGGCCTGAAGTGCGGCGTTCAGGGCGATCGCTGCCACCACTACCGAGGATTTCCCGGCACCGCCCGTGGCCGCGCCGCTGGCGGGCTCGGCGGACACCGCAAAGATCATGGCATCCCGGGTCATGGTGGACAATTCGAGGTTCCGTTCGGAGGCGGGCTCCGCAATCAGCATCAGCGTCACGCCCACGTTGGCCGCCAGGATGGACCTGGCCGCTTCCCGGGGCTGGACGTTCAGCTGGCCCGCCGCCGCTGCCTTGTTCAACATCTCCTCCATCAGCGCCTCGGCATCTGCGACGATTGCCGGGCGGCTTTCCGGGCGGATGTTGCCGAACATCACCAGGTACAGCTCCGGCTGGTTAAGCCCGAACTGGACGTGGTTGTCCCACATTCTCCGGACATCCTCGAGCGGCTGTCCGGAGGGGGCGAAATCCCTTTCGCCCGCAACATACTCTTCAAACCCTGCGGCGACGACGGCGTCGAACAGACCTTCCTTGTCACCGAAGTGGTGGTACAGCGTGGGGGCTGTAACCCCCGCCAGCTGGGTGATCTGGCGGGTGGAGACGGGAGCTCCCCCGGAGTTTGCCAGCAATTCCGCGGCAGCACGAAGCAGGCGCATTTTGGGGGGAAGCTGGCCATCCAAACTCATAACCGCTACCCTAGCACCTATAGCATTGCTATATGAACTGAATCACATACAATTTTTTCAGGCACGTTTCCCGCCTCCGGACGCAGCAGTCTTCCGGCGGAACGGCATGGCGCCGGACATATCGGGCGGGCCTGGCAACCGGCAGAGAATGAGGACCTTCAGTGCAGAACTTCCCAGGAGTAGGCGTCAGCCCAGGCCGCGTCATCGGCACCGTCCGGCAGATGCCCAAGCCCATCAGCGAACCTCCTGCCGGCGAGCAACTGGCACCCGGCACCACCGCTGAGGAAGCAACTGCAGCCCTGAAGGCAGCATCCCAGGCGGTGCACGATGAGCTGAAGGCACGTGCCGCCCACGCCACTGGTGACGGCAAGGCCGTGCTGGAAGCCACCGCACTGATGGCCAAGGACACCATGCTGATCAAGGGCGCGGCCAAGCTGGTTGCCCGCGGAACCTCTGCGGAACGTGCCATCTGGGAGTCCGGCTCCTCGGTGTCCGAGATGCTCCACAACCTGGGCGGCTACATGGCCGAACGCGCCACCGACGTCCTGGACGTCCGCGCCCGGATCGTCGCCGAACTGCGGGGCGTGCCCGCCCCCGGGATCCCTTCGTCCAGCACCCCGTTCGTCCTGGTGGCCGAGGACCTGGCCCCGGCGGACACCGCCACCCTGGACCCCAACAAGGTGCTGGCACTGGTCACGGCCGGCGGAGGCCCGCAGTCCCACACCGCCATCATCGCCCGGTCCCTGGGCCTTCCCGCCGTTGTTGCCGCGGTGGGCGTCGACGAGCTCCCGGACGGCACCGAAGTCTACGTGGACGGCGCCGCCGGCAGCATCACCTCCGAACCCGACGAGT
Source organism: Pseudarthrobacter quantipunctorum (assembly GCF_045291495.1). Taxonomy (NCBI): domain Bacteria; kingdom Bacillati; phylum Actinomycetota; class Actinomycetes; order Micrococcales; family Micrococcaceae; genus Pseudarthrobacter; species Pseudarthrobacter quantipunctorum. Next base: position 4,228,375 of record NZ_CP148033.1, on the reverse strand, counting down.
CCCTGCGCGCAGCAGCGGAAGCGTGGGCTGCCACGGCGTCACTGCTGGCTGAGTTCAGCGGAACGGGCTCGACGGCGGACGGCCACCTGGTGCCGTTGCTCGCCAACGTGGGCGGCGGCAAGGACGCCGAGGCGGCCGCGAAGCTGGGCGCCCAGGGTGTGGGCCTGTTCCGTACCGAGTTCTGCTTCCTTGAACGGGACACCGAGCCCAGCGTTGAAGAGCAGGCTCTTGCCTACAAGAAGGTCTTTGATGCCTTCCCGGGCAAGAAAGTGGTCCTGCGGACGCTCGATGCCGGCGCCGACAAGCCGCTCCCGTTCCTCACGGACTCCACCGAACCCAATCCGGCGTTGGGCGTCCGCGGCTACCGCACCGACTTCACCACCCCCGGCGTCCTGGACCGCCAGCTGGAAGCCATCGCGCTGGCGGAAAAGCAGTCCGAAGCAGACGTCTGGGTCATGGCGCCCATGATCTCCACCGCCGAAGAAGCCGCACGCTTTGCCTCCATGTGCGCGGACGCCGGCATCAAGACGCCCGGGGTCATGGTGGAGGTCCCGTCCGCCGCCCTTACGGCCGAAGCAATCCTGCGCGAAGTGGGCTTCGCGAGCCTCGGCACCAACGACCTCACCCAGTACGCCATGGCCGCAGACCGCCAGCTCGGCCCGCTGGCCAACCTCAACACCCCGTGGCAGCCGGCCGTCCTGCGCCTCGTTGGACTGACAGTCGAAGGCTCCCGTGCGGAGGGGAACAACAAACCCGTGGGCGTCTGTGGCGAGGCGGCTGCGGACCCGGCCCTCGCCGTCGTCCTTACCGGCCTGGGCGTCAGCACCTTGTCCATGACGGCCCGCTCCCTGGCTGCCGTGGCCGCAGTGCTGAAGACCGTTACGCTCGAGGAAGCCCAGCAGCTGGCCAAGCTCGCCCTGTCCGCTCCCAGTGCCACGGAAGCGCGGGCCTGGGTTCGGGAGAAGCTGCCGGTCCTGGACGAACTCGGACTCTAGGGGCGCGGGCCGGCTGGTCCGGGCCTGCCCCTCCTAGGCGGTGACGCCGAAGCCATCCAGGGCACGGACCCAGCTGCTGATGGCCTCGGCGGCCGCACCCGGGGCGGTGTGCTGCAGGACGTGGCCCTGACCCGGGATTTCGGCCATGGTGCCCTGCCGGGCGGCAGCAGCAAGGTGTTGGCACCAGGGGCCCCGCGCGATGGGGTCCCTGGCGCCGCGAAGGACAAGGACGGACTGGCTCACTGCAGCCACCCTTTCCTCCATGGGGTAGTCCATCATCACGGGCAGCTCGGTGAGGTACCAGCGCGGGCCGGCCCTGAAGTAGTCGCTGAACACGAGGGCGTTTGAAGTCGGGCTTTCCCTGAACAGTGCATCACGCGTGAGCGCCAGCGCCTGCCGGGTGACGGTCTTCCTGGGGGAATCCACCACGGGCCCCATCAGCACCGCGCCCGCCACCCGGCCAGGTTCCTGGAGCGCCAGTTCCACGGCGGTCTGCGCCCCCATGGAGTGCCCCACCACCACATAGCTGGAAACCCCGGCCTCCGCCAGAACAGTACCCGCGAACGCCGCGAAGTCAGCGATCTGCAGTTGGCGCGGAGGCCTTGAGGCCTTTCCGAAGCCCGGGAGGTCGAACGTGTAAACGTCCGCTTCCTTGGCCAGTTCAAGATGCAGCCGGGCCAGGTACCGGTGGGACACACCAATGCCGTGCAAAAGGACGTAGGCGGGCCTGGGCGGAGACCCTGCGGGCATTACCGAGGCATAAAGCTTGCCCCGGAGTCCGCCCGCCTCGACGTCCCGGCCGCCACTAAGTTCCATCAGCCGAGCATACCGCCCGGGCCGCGGCGGCCGCCGGTAGGCTGGGTGCATGGCACTGATAGCTCCCCGGATCACCGGCCCGCTCCCGTCGGAGGATGCTGAGAAGCTGGGCCGGGCACTGGCCGGCAGCGACGACATCACGGTGTTCGTGGACGGCACCGTCCACAGGCTGCCGCCCCAGGCGAGGGACGCCGTCGTGGATCTCCTGCACCGGTTCAGCCGGGGTGAAGCGGTGACCGTCAGCAGTGTGGAGGACATGCTCACCACGTCCAAGGCAGCAGAGCTGGCCGGCATCTCCCACACGTACCTCCGTAACATGACGGACCGCGGCGAGATCCCGGTGGAGTACCGCGGAACCCACCGCCGGATACCGCGGGCCGCCATCATGGCCTGGCTGGAGGGGCAGAAAAAAGGCGAGCTTCGCGAGGTGGGGACGGATCCCGGGGCGGGCGCGTAGATCCGCTGCGTCAGATCCTTGGCCGGCCCGCCCAGCGGCGCATCTTCAGCGCGGCGTGGAGCTCCAACCGGGGCATCCCCTTGAGCGGGTCCACGCCAAGCAGCTGCCGGATCCGGCCCAGCCTGTTGTAGATGCTGCTGCGGTGCAGGTGGAGTTTGGTGGCCACGTCCTGGACGGAGCCGTCATTGTCGTAGAGGAGTTCCAGGACCGGCAGAAGCTCCCCGTTGCGGTCGTGGTCCTCGAGCATCCGGAAGTAGACCGAACCCGAGTCAGCCCAGGCGCTGGCGCCTCCCCCTGCGGACGCGAGGAGCTGGTACACGCCGGTGGCCCGGCAGTCAACGAGTTCGCCGAGCTGGGGGTCCACGGCTGCGGCCTGGGCCGCCACCTTCGACTGCCGGTAAGCCGCGGCCAGCTCCCGCGGCCGGCCGAAGCCCTCACTGAGCCCCAGGATAATGCGGTGGACCGGACGGCCGGAGCGCTTGGCGAGCTCCAGCTGGTAGTGCACCAGCACCTGGGCGTGGTTGGCCCTTCCGGACAACTCACGGAACAGGACCACGGCATGCGTCTCCGTGCCGGCGCTGAACAGTGCTGAATCCACGCCGATGGTGGCCTGCAGCGCGGCCGACCTGTGGATCAGGGTGGACGCAATGGGGTCCGATCCCCCGGACCAGCCGTCAGCATCAAGCACCGTAACCACCTGCCAGGGACCGCGGCCCTGGATCTCCTTCCAGCCCGCGACGGCGGCCACCGCATTGGCTTCACCGGCGCAGGCGGCAAGGAACTCCCGCTCGCGCCCGCGCCGGAACTCCGACTCCGCTGTATTCGAGTCGAGCAGGAGCCCTGACAGCATCTCGACCTCATGGTTGACGGCCGGCAACTGCGTGAGGATCGCCGTCGGACTCTCATCTGCCGAGTCCTGCTGCACCCAGAGGTAGCCCACCCGGAACCCGCGCACCATCAACGGAACACAGACGCGGCCCAGCATGCCCAGGTCCTGGTTGGCGGGAACCACCACCGGCCGCACCGCTGTGGCAATGCCGTGCGAGAGCTGCCAGGCACTGACATCCGCCGGGACTTTCTTGCTCAGCAGGAAGTTCACCCGGACCCGGTCCGCGTGGGACTGGTTGGAGCTGTAGGCAAGCAGCACGCCGTCCAGGTCCTCAAGCGACAGACCGCGGCCCAGCTTCTGCGCCACCTGCTCGACCAGTTGTTCCACACCCTGCTGCTGCATGCGCCAACATTACTGCCCGGACGTCCCCGGTAACGAACGGACACCAGGCGACACCTGCCGCCTCGAGGCTCGACAATCGTCGAGCCTGGAAGGCTTCGATCCTTGGAATGGCGCGGATTACGGTTTGCCAGCTATCGCCGTTCCTGTCAGCTGGCTCACAACCGGATTTATCGTTGAGGTACGAAATCCTTCCGCACTTTCCGGCTGACCAGGCCGAGAACATGGAGCCCACGATGATCATCGGCGTCCCCAAAGAAATCAAGAACAACGAGTTCCGGGTGGCCATCACCGCCGCCGGTGTCCACGAGTTCCGCAGCAACGGCCACACCGTGCTGGTGGAGCGCGGCGCGGGCCTGGGCTCCGGCATCACCGATGAGGAATACGCCATCGCCGGCGCCGAGATCGTCAACGAGGCCGACGACGTCTGGGCACGTGCCGACATGGTCATGAAGGTCAAGGAGCCGGTCAAGGCCGAGTACCACCGGTTCCGCAAGGGACTGATCCTCTTCACCTACCTCCACCTTGCGGCCGAGCCCGAGCTCACCCGCGAGCTCATCAACTCCGGCGTCACCGCCATCGCCTACGAGACCGTCCAGGAGGGCCGCACCCTTCCGCTGCTGGCCCCCATGTCAGAGGTTGCGGGCCGGCTCTCCGTGCAGGTTGGCGCGTCCTCGCTCATGGCGCCCGCAGGCGGAAAGGGCGTCCTGCTGGGCGGCGTTCCCGGCGTCCGTCCGGCCAAGGTAGTTGTGCTCGGCGCCGGCGTGGCAGGCACCAACGCCGCAGCCATGGCCCTCGGCCTGGGCGCCGACGTCACCATTTTGGACATCAACATCAACCGGCTGCGCGAACTGGACGCCCAGTACCAGGGCCGGCTCAAGACGGTCGCGTCCAACAAGTACGAGATCGAAAAGTCCGTGGTGGACGCGGACCTGGTGATCGGCTCCGTCCTCATCCCCGGCGCCAAGGCCCCCAAGCTGGTCACCAACGACCTCGTGGCCCGTATGAAGCCGGGCTCAGTCCTGGTGGACATCGCCGTGGACCAAGGCGGCTGCTTCGAGGACACCCACCCCACCACCCACCAGGAACCCACGTACAAGGTTCACAACACCATCTTCTACTGCGTGGCCAACATGCCCGGCGCCGTGCCGAACACCTCCACCTACGCGCTGACCAACGTCACGCTGCGGCACGCGGTGTCCCTGGCCAACCTGGGTGTCAGGGCAGCCTTCGACCGTGACGCCGCCCTCGCAGCCGGCCTCAACATCGCCGCCGGCCACGTGGCGCACCACTCCGTGTCCGAGGCCCACAATCTGCCCCTCGTAGCGGATTGGCACGAACTGGTTTCGGCGTAGGTCTTACTTGTCCAGCTGCGCTGGGCGACACACATCCTCTGCGTGCTGGCTCCTTCGTCGCCTCTGACGCACGCTGCCGGATGTCTGTCGCCCAGCGTTGCCGTTTAAGACCTGCCGCTCGCCAGTTCCCGTGCTTTTTCAATGATTCTTAGAGACTCGACGGCGTCTGCTGGGTCTACTGGAAGCGGCAGGTGTGACGCCGTGCCGCCGTCCAGGATCTTGTCTGCCAGGAGCCGGTAGAACTCGGGGTAGGCGCCGCGTTCGGTGGGCAGGGCGTCCAGGTGCCCATCGCGGCCCAGGAGCCCGGCCCACTCCGGCGCCTCCTGGCCGTAGTCCGCGTCCAAGGGGCTGCCGCCCGCGGCGATGTACGGTTCCTGCGGGTCCACCCCGTGCTTGGTGAATCCGCCCACGGAACCCAAAACACGGAACCGTGGGGCCTGCTGCGCGCAGAGCATGTTCATGGTGAGGTGGCTGATCACTCCGGACTCATGCCGGAGGACCAGGAAAACGTCGTCGTCCGCCCGTTCGTCCGAACGGCGGGCCTTCAGTTCCGCGTGGACCACTGCGGCCGGTCCGAAGAGCTGGAGGGCCTGGTCGATCAGGTGGCTGCCGAGGTCGAACAGCGTTCCGCCACCCTCGGCCGCGGTGGCGCGGGCCTTCCAGGCCTTGGCGATGGCGGGTGACCACCGCTCGAAGCGCGATTCAAACCGGGCCACCCGCCCCAGGGCATCAGCCTCCAGGAGCTTCCGCAGGGTCAGGAAGTCCCCGTCCCAGCGGCGGTTCTGGAACACCGTCAGTACCCTGCCCAGTTGGCGTGCCAGCGCGATGAGTTCCTGGCCCTGCCCGCTGGTCACGGCGAAGGGTTTGTCCACCACCACATCAAGGCCTGCTTCCAGGGCTGCCTTTGCCAGCGGGTAGTGGGTGGCGGGCGGGGTCCCCAGCACCACCAGGTCCACGTCACCGGCATGCTCGAGGACTGCCTTGCCGTCCGGCACGGTCATCACGCCCTGGTACTGAGCGGCCGCGGCGGCCTCCCTCGCGGCGTTGGACGTGGCAATCATGCTGAGCGAGAAGCGCGGGTCCGCAGCTATCAGGGGGGCGTGGAACACGCTTCCGGACAGCCCAAAACCCACGACGGCGGTGCGGATGGTGCGCGGGGTCGCTGCAGTTCCGGTCATAGTGGCTAGGCTACTCCTCCACATCGGTGAGAGATGGTTACGGAAAATGCCGCATCAAATGGGAGAGCGTCCTGGAAAATGCCGCATCAAATGGGAGAGCGTGTGGGACGGCGAAGGCCGGCAGGCCCTGGATGTTCCAGGAGCTGCCGGCCCTGCCGCGCTGCTGCTATTCAGTTGTGCCCCGCGGGGCAGGTGGGGTTACTTCTTTTCCCAGCCGAGGGTGGTCCAGTCCGGAACCTGGGACAGGCTGCGGAACAGGGACGGGCCGTAGTTGGCCAGTCCGGTGCGGACGAAGGAGATCTGCGGGCCGTTCATGACCACACCCATGGAGAAGTACTTCGCCATGTGCTCCTTCTCCACTTCCATGGCCGCCTTGTTGCGCTCGGCGTTGTCCTCGATGGACGCCAGGTCGGCGATCTTCTTGTCCAGTTCGGCGTCGCCCAGCTGGTTCTCGTTGGTCTTGGAGTCGTAGTACTGCTTGACGGCTTCAGTTGCGTCCGCACCCACGGTGTAGCCGGAGACGCTCATGTCGAACTCACGTGCACCGAGGACCTTGCCGAAGTCGGCCGAAGCGCGCTGGTCAATGCCCACGTCCATGCCGCCGGCCTGGAGCTGCTGCTGCAGGGTCTGGGTGAAGGCGAGGGTGGTGGGATCGTCGCCGAAGTTGCTGATCTTGAAGGCTGCGGGCTTGCCGTCCTTCTCCATGATGCCGTTTGCGTTCTCGGTGTAGCCGGCGTCCGTCAGTACCTTCTTGGCGGCCTCCGGACCGGTTTCCTTTACGGGGTAGTTGTCCTGGTAGTACTCCGAGAACGGCAGAAGCATCATGGAACCGGAGCTGGGCTCTTCCCAGTTCAGGCCGTTGAAGCGCACCTTGCGGAGGGCTTCACGGTCAACCGCGGCGAAGATGGCCTCGCGGACGGCAACATCGGTGATGCGCTGGGCGTTGAGGTTCATGCCGCCGGCGAACAGGCGCTGGCCGCGGCGGACCTCTGAGTTGCTGGTGCCCTCAAGCTGCTTGTACAGGGAGATGGTGTTGGCGGACATGGCGTCGATCTCGCCGTTCTTGAAGGCAGCGATCTGGGCGCTGGTCTCCAGCTGACGGAAGACGACGCTCTCCAGCACCGGCTTGTTGCCCCACCACTTCTCGTTGGGAACCAGGGATACCGTCTTGGCGGCAGTGTCGTACTGGTCCAGCTTGAAGGGCCCGGCCATCCATTCGGGGTGCATGTCGCCGTTGAACCCCTCGTTGAAGATTTCAGGAGAGTTGACGGCGGGGTGGATGAGGCCCGTGAAGAGGGAATCCAGCGGGTAGACCGGCTGGGTCGTCTTGACCACCACTTCCTTGTCGTTGCTGCCGGCTTCCACGGATTCAACGAACTCGTAGTTGCCGGAGCTGACGATGTCGTAGCCTGCGTCCGGGCTCTTGAGGATGTTCCAGGTGTTCTGGAAGGCCTTGACGTCGATCGGGGTGCCGTCGTTGTAGGTTGCCTTCTCGTTGACCTTGATGGTGATGGTCTGCTTGCCGTCCTGCACTTCGTTTTCCACAGACTCGCAGAAGTCCTTGTTCGGGGTCACTTCGCCGTCGAACGCAATGTCCCAGCAGCCCCAGGTTCCCGCCTGGTCGATGGGACGGTGCAGCGCGGTGTTGTCTGCGCTGTTGCCGTTGTTGGAGAAGCCATTGAAGTCCGGGCCGATGTTGCCCAGCGGAAGGGTGACCTTGCCGCCCTGTTCAAGATCGGCTGCCGGCTTCTCGTTGATGCTGATGAGTTTGGACAGGTCGCTGCCTGCCTCCTGGCCCTTGGCCGTTTCCGGGCCGGTGGACCCGCCACCGCCGCCGCAGGCCGTCAGCGCCAGAGCTGCGGTGATGGCCGCCGCTCCGCCGATCCTGTTCAGATTCCTCATGGTGTTCCCTTCGTTGGTGCGAGTGGTGGTGCTTGTGATGGGTCGAAGAAACCTAGGGCGCATGGTGGTCCGCCGATTCGTGGACTACCAGCATGTCCTCGTCCAGTTCTCCGTCAGGGAAGAAGCAGGCGAAGCGTTGGTCCAGGGCGGGCAGGAAATCTGCCGCCAGGGTTTGGGCCGCCGGGGACGGTGCTACATGCTCCAGCGGCGGTTCGAAGGTCAGGCACTTTTCCTGCTTCGCCGCCGGCAACGCTGCGAAAACAGGGCAGCGGGTGGCGAAATTGCATCCCTTGGGGGCATCAAGCGGGGAGGGCAGGTCACCCTGGAGGATGATGCGTTCCCGCGTGCGCTCCAGCTGGGGGTCCGGCACGGGGATGGCGGAGAGCAGGGCCCGGGTGTAGGGGTGGCGGGGGTTGTCGAACACCCGGTCCACTTCGCCGATTTCCACGATCTTCCCCAGGTACATCACGGCCACCCGGTTGGAGATGTGCCGGACCACGGAAAGATCGTGCGCCACCAGCAGGTAGCTGAGGCCCAGTTCGGCGCGCAGCTTGTCCAGGAGGTTGATGACTCCGGCCTGCACGGAGACGTCCAGGGCCGAGACAGGCTCGTCCAGGACCACCAGTTTCGGGTTGACGGCCAGAGCGCGGGCTATGCCAATGCGCTGGCGCTGCCCGCCGGAGAACTGGTTGGGGAAGCGGTTGACGTGGTCAGGCTGCAGGCCCACCAGCTTCATCAGTTCCATGATGCGCTTTTTGGTGTCGGCCTTGTTCATGCCCGCGTTCTGGAGCGGTTCGGCGAGGACCTCAAACACGGTGAACCGGGGATCAAGAGCGCCGGTGGGGTCCTGGAACACCATTTGGAGCTCCCGGCGCATCGCGCTCCTGGTCTTGGCGTCGGCGGCCTGCTTGTTGCTGATGCCGCCGATCACCACCTCGCCGTCCTGGTCCTTGTGGAACTCCATGATTTCCAGCAGGGTGGTGGTCTTGCCTGAGCCCGATTCCCCCACGATGGAGAAGCATTCCCCTTCGCGGATATCGAAACTCACTCCGTCCACGGCTTTGACGGTCCCGATGCGGCGCTTCAGCAGTGCGCCCTTCGTGAGCGGGAAGTGCTTGCGGACGTCCTTCAGCTGCAGGACGGCGGAGCGTTCCTCCCTAGGGATGGCGTCGAAGCGGGATACCGGTACCGGCGGTGCGGCGAACACGTCATGGACATCCACGTTGCCGCCCAGCGAACCGGATTTAATGCAGGCGGCGCGGTGGGCGGACGGCCCCGGAACAGGTGCGAGCGCCGGTTCACCCTCCAGGCAGGCGTCCGTAACGAGGGGGCAGCGGGGCGCGAACGAGCAGCCGGTGGGCGTGTGGACCAGGTTGGGCGGCATGCCCTCGATGGGCACCAGCGAGGACTTCTCCGCAACATCGACGCGCGGAACGGCTCCGAGCAGGCCCATGGTGTACGGCATCCGCGGGTTGTAGTAGATGTCATCCACCGCCCCGGTCTCCACCGGCCTGCCGGCGTACATCACCACGATGTCGTCCGCCATGCCCGCCACAACGCCGAGGTCGTGGGTGATCATCACGACGGCGGCTCCGGTCTCCTCCTGCGCCGTATGCAGCACCTCCAGCACCTGCGCCTGGATGGTGACGTCCAGCGCCGTCGTCGGCTCATCTGCGATGAGGACCCGCGGATTGTTGGCGATCGCAATGGCGATCATCACGCGCTGGCGCATGCCGCCGGAAAACTCGTGCGGGAAGGCCCTGAGCCGTTCCCTGGGGCTGGGGATGCCCACCATGGCAAGAAGTTCGACGGCGCGGGCTTCTTTCGCCTGCTTGCTCATGCCGGGGTTGTGGATAGTCAGTGCTTCGATGATCTGGTTGCCCACGGTATAAACAGGCGTCAGCGAGGACAGCGGGTCCTGGAAGACCATGGCCAGCTCATTGCCGCGGTACCCGCACATGGCCTCGTCGCTCAGGCCCAGCAGTTCCTTGCCCTTGAGCCGTACGGAGCCGGTGACCTCCGCCGTGGAGGGCAGGAGGCCCATGATGGCAAGGGTGGTCACCGATTTGCCCGAGCCGGACTCCCCCACGATGCCGAGCGTTTTTCCGGGCATGAGGTCGAAGTCGACGCCCCGGACCGCGTGAACCACACCGTTTTCTGTGTTGAAGCGTACGTTCAGGTCCCGGACGGAAAGGATTGCATCCGCGGGGGCGTGAAGGCCCGCAACGTGCAGCCGTTCCACTGCTGACTGCGGCTGTTCCACCGGTCCGGCGGCAATTTCGCTGCTCATGAGGCATTCCCCTTCACGCGGGTTTTCAGGGCGCGTTTTTTGGCGCTGCCGGAGGAGCTTGAGCTTGGATCGAAGGCGTCACGCAGTCCGTCGTTCATCATGGCCAGTGATCCGGTGAGCAGGAACATTACGGTCAGCGGCACCCAGAACATCCAGGGGAACGTCTGCACCTGGGAGGTGGCTCCGCCGATCAGCACGCCGAGGCTCACATCCGGAACCTTGATGCCGATGCCGATGAAGGAGAAGGCAACTTCCGCGAGGATGGCACCGGTGACGCCCCGGGTGATGTCCAGGACCAGCAGCGACCCGATGTTGGGCACCAGGTGGCGCCACACGATCCTGCGGGCCGGAACACCCATGTACTGTGCGGCCTTGACGAAGTCACGCTGCATCAGGGACATGGAGAGGGACCGGATGAGCCGCGCTGTTCCCATCCAGCTGAAGACGAGCAGCACAATGATCAGCAGCAGCCAGGACGGCAGGTCCCGCCGGAGCCCTTCACCTCCGCCGCTGGTGGCCACGGCCACGACCAGCAGGGCCGGCATCATGATGAGCGCCTCAAGGATGAAGAGCATCACCTTGTCCACCTTGCCGCCGAAGTAGGCCATGGTGCACCCGTAGACGGCGGCAACGAGGACTGACACCAGCCCGACGATCAGTCCGATCAGGATGGAAATGCGGGTGCCCTCCACGGTCATTGCGTAGAGGTCGATCCCGGCCTGGGTGGTGCCCAGGTAGTGTTCGGCCGAGGGCGGCATTCCAATGTTGAAGGGGTCGATGGTCTGCTTGTCCCACTGGGTGAAGTACCCGCCCACGAAGGAGAAAACGGTCAGGGCGAGGAAGATGGCAAGCCCTGCGACGGCTGTCTTGTTCCGCATGAAGCGGCGGAAGATGATGGTGTTTTTGCCGATCACGACGTCGGCGCTCTCCAGGTGGGCGTCCTGGGCGACGGCGGCGGGGTCTACTGCATTGAGGTTGGTCACGGTTACTGCACCCGCACTCTCGGGTCAACAAGGGTGGTGGCGAAATCCGCCAGAATGGCTCCCAGGGCGAAGATCACGGAACCGTAGGCCAGCGTGGCCGTGGCGGCGTTGACGTCCTGGAGTGAGATGGCGTCGATGCTCCACGAACCCACGCCGGGCCAGGCGAAGATTTTCTCCGCGAAGAAACCGCCGGCGAAGATGGCCGGGATGGTGAAGGCGATGCTTTGGGCCACCGGTATGAACGAGACCCGCAGCGCGTGCCGCGAGATGGCCTGGTTTCGGGTGAGGCCCTTGGCGCGGGCGGTCCGGACGAAGTCGGCGTTGACGTTGTCCAGGAGGTACTGGCGCTGGGCAATCTGGTAGGACCCCCAGCCCACCAGTGTGATGGCCACAGTGGGGACGGCGTAGTGCGCCAGCATGTCGATGAACTGGGCCCAGCCCGGTTCCATCCCCGGGGTGGAAATGCCGGTGACAAAGAAGATGCGTTCGCCTACGGTCTCATTGATGTTGATGGCGCCCAGCTGCACCAGGAAGTAGGCAATGGGGGCCGGCACGATGTACGCAAGGTAGCTGTACGAGGTGATGACGCGGTCCTGGAACTTGTACTGCCGGGCGGCGGAATAGACGCCGAGGGCAACGCCGATCACCAGGGTCAGGATGATGGAAGCCAGGAAAAGGCGGGTGGAGATCCAGACGCGGTCCCCGAACTCCGCGTTGATGTAGGCGCCGTTGGGGCTGCGGCCCCAGTCCCAGCGCGTGAGAATGGCAGTAAGCCATTCGACATAGCGTTCCCAGGGGCTGAGGTCAGGGTCCAGGCCCTTCAGGCGCATCGAGTTTGCCACCTGCTCCGGGGTGGGACGGGGAATCCGTTCCTGTTCCAGCAGCGCGGGCTTGAGGGAACTGACCGCAAGGAAATATCCCGCTGACGTTGTCAGGAAGATCATGAAGACGTACGTGATGCCGCGCTTGGCGAGGTACCTGAGCATGCCGCAGCTACTTCTGGATCGTCGCCGCCGGCAGCTGGACGGTCAGACACCGCGTCATCCGCAGGCGGGCCAGGCTGTTGGGCAAATCAACAATCACGTGCTGGATCCTTCCGTTTTCCCCTGATCAGCGGGGGGTTGCGCCGCCTCACCGGGTCCTTGCCAGCGGGTAGCTGGCGTCCCGCAGCCTTTCAGGCTTAGTCCTTGTGGACTATGTCGCGGGTCACATTCCAGAGGAAACTATCACAAGCCGGAACCGAAAATGCGGGCCAATGCCCCGAAAGCTACCCGCCCGTATCAGATCGTTATGAATAGTTCTGTGAAGTTGGTGTGACTGGACACACATTCGGCCTGTGGCCTACTCTACGCGCCGCGGACCACCCGTGTGACAAGATCCCGCCAGGAAGCGGCAAGCCTGTCAGGCGCAATCCCGTGGACTTTGACAAGGCTTAACAGCCGCTCCGGATCGAGGGTGGCCGCCAGGGACCCGGCCATCAGCTAGGGGTCGGGCCCAAAGCCTTCTTCCCGCAGGAGGATCTCGATATGGCGGTGCCACAGGACGGCGGCGGGCGCTTCAAAGCGCCCGCGCGAGGCATGCTCGGCGGCCAGCACCAGGTCCCCGAACTCCATGACGTAGGAGATCCGCTCCGCCCCGAAGGCGATGAGGCGTTCCAGCCCGGGCGCGCCAGGACCCAGCGGTGGCGGCCCGAACATGAACCGGGACTGGAAATCAGCCTCGGACTCGCTCAGCAGCGTCAGCATCAGCCCTGCCCGGCTGCCGAACCGGCGGAAGACCGTGCCCTTGCCCACCCCGGCATGCTCGGCCAGCCGGTCCATGGTCAGGCCCTCCGCCCCGCAGTCAGCGATGAGCTCCCGGGCAGCAGCAAGGAGGCGTTCCCGGTTCCGTGCGGCGTCCCGGCGTTCTGCCGCCGTTCCCGCCGGCAGGCCCGGCCGCGGTGGGATGAAGCTCACATCCGACATTCCAGACCTCGGGAATAATAAGCGGACCGCAGTCCGTTTAGATGGGTGAAGGCACTAACAAGCCTCAGCTTAGACCGGCCCGCGGCCCTCCCGCGGACCCAGACCCCAGGAGTTCCCATGACCAAGAGCACCGTCCTTACCCTTGTAGGCAGCCTCCGCGCCGAGTCCACCAACCAGAAGCTGGCGGAAGCCATCCAGCTGAACGCGCCGGAGCAGGTTGACGTGGTGATCCACGGGAACCTTGGCAACATCCCGTTCTACAACGAGGACATCGACGTCGAGGGCCAGGTCCCCGAGGCAGCGGCCGCCCTGCGCGCTGCGGCCAATGAGGCAGACACGCTGCTGCTCGTCACTCCGGAGCACAACGGCACCGTTCCCGCCGCACTGAAGAACGCCATCGACTGGCTGTCCCGCCCGTTCGGCGCCGGCGCCCTCGCCGGCAAGCCCACCGCCGTCGTCGGCACCGCGTTCGGCCAGTACGGCGGGGTCTGGGCCCAGGACGAGGCCCGCAAGGCAGCAGGCATCGCCGGTGCGCAGATCCTCGAGGACGTCAAGCTCGCCGTGCCGGGATCCATGGTCCGCTTCGCCGAGGTTCACCCGAAAGACGACGCAGAGGTTGTGGAGCAGATCAAGGGTGTGTTCGACGCAATCACCGCATCACAGCCCGCGGCTTAGCCGCCGCCCCCGGTACCCGGCGCAGCCAACGCGCCGGGTACTGCTTTTTAAGCCCGCCCACCCTGCGGATCCAGCCGCCCGGCCGGCACAGTGGAACTCTGGCTGCTGCACCTGATCATTGCTACCGTGACCGCATGAGTCCCTCAAAGACCCCGGCCGAGATCCTCACCATCGCCGGAGCCGAGGTCCGCATCTCGAGTCCGGACAAGGTGCTGTTCCCCAAACCCGGGCTGACGAAGCTCGACCTGGTGAAGTATTACCTGGCGGTCGCGGACGGTGCACTCCGCGGCGCCGGGGGCCGGCCAATGGTCCTCAAGCGCTTCCCCAAGGGCATTGACGCCGAGCCGTTTTTCCAAAAGCGCGTGCCCGAAAACCACCCTGCCTACGTGGACACCGCCACCTTGCACTACGCGTCGGGGACGTCGGCGGAGGAAGCCGTCATCCGGGACGCCGCCGGCTTGGCATGGGTGGTGAACCTCGGCTGCCTTGACCTGAATCCCCACCCCGTGCGCGCGGAGGACCTGGAGCATCCCGACGAACTCCGGGTGGACCTCGATCCAATGCCGGGCGTGGACTGGTCCCAGATTGTGGACGCCGCCTTTGTGGCGCGGGACGTGCTCGGCGACGCCGGCCTGGTGGGATGGCCGAAGACCAGCGGCTCGCGGGGGCTTCACATCCTTGTGCGCATCGCACCGCGGTGGTCCTACCGGGACGTGCGGCTTGCCGCCGAGACTCTTGCCCGCGAGGTGGAGAACCGCGCGCCCGGCCTTGCCACCGCACGGTGGTGGAAGGAGGAACGGGGTGAGAGCGTGTTCGTGGACTTCAACCAGAACGCCAAGGACCGCACCGTGGCGTCCGCGTACTCGGTGCGGCCCTTGCCCGACGCCCGGGTTTCCACCCCCTTGACGTGGGACGAGGTCCGGACCGCCAGGCCGGACCAGTTCACGGTGCTCACAGTGCCCCGCCGCTTTGCGGACAAGGGTGACCCGCACGCCGGTATTGATGACGCGGCGGGCAGCCTTGACGGGCTCCTGGCACTGGCGGCGGAGCTCGGACCCGCCGAAAAGGCGCCGCGCAGCGGTGACGGCTCCGGCCGCCGGCAGTCGGTGATGCCGCTCATTGAAGTTGCCCGGACCAGGACCAGGCCCGAAGCGCAGGCCGCCCTCGACGAATGGAAGGCCCGGCACGCGGACCTTGTCCCCGCCCTGCATCCGGCCGATGTGCTGGTGGACGGGATGCGCGGATCGAGCTCCCTCTGGTACCGGGTGCGGGTGAACCTGCAGCACGTCCCCGAGCCGGAGCGTCCGCCGCAAGAGGAACTCATTGCCGACTACGACCCCTGGGCGGGCAGGGAGTGGCCGGGCAGGCCAGGGTCCTGACGGGTGTCCGGGGGGGAACTTGGCGCGGGCCCGGCAGGCGGCGCTCCCGTGATCAACTCTTGTCCCAACCGGTACCTTCCCGGCATTCCCGGGCCTGGCTGCCCGCCGTAACGTTAATCCACCAAACCGGACCGGGATGGCGGTGGAGGCATGCGGGCAGGGAGTGCAGGAAAACACAGGGCAGGGCTGCGGACGGCGGCAGCAGCCTTCCTGGCTCTTCCGCTGTGGCTCGGCGGATGCGTGGCAGAGGCGCCCCCGGAATCCACGCCAGCACCTGCGGCTCCGCTTGCCATCAGCAAAAGCACACCGGCCGTCCCGCGCCCCCTCACCCCCGACCCACAGCCGCAGGGCCCTGCCCGCACGGAGGCGGGTGCTCCCCCCGCCCGACCGCTGAACCAGGCATCTGCCGGACTCTCCGCCGCGGCCGGAGGGCCAAGCGCTTCGGTGGCAGGCACCTCCGCGCCAAGCACTCCGGATCCGGGCAGTGAGGATCCGGGCCGTGAGGATCCCGGCACCCCAGCACCCCCGGACATCGGCGATGCTGCGGCGCTGCGGCCTTCCGCCCGTCCCCTGCCCACCGGCAGCCCGGCCGCGGCGCCCGCGGTGACGGCCTACTACGTGCTCCTGGACGACGGCGGCCGGAACGGTGTGCGTTTCGGTTGCAACGACAGCCTGGTGGGCATACCCCACGAGAGTCCCACTGGCGGGGAGGCCCTTCCTGCCGCCGTAGGCGCGCTGCTGGACACCCCGGGAAGCGCTGCTGTGGGGACGCACGAACCGGAGCTTTACAACGCCCTTGCCGGTTCGCGCTTGAAGTTCCTCTCGGGAAGCTTCGACGGGACCACGGTCACGGTCTACCTTGCCGGCACCCTGCGCCCGGGTGGCGTCTGCGACCTCCCCCGGCTGGAAGCGCAACTGACGCAGACGGCCGTTGCGGCCGTGGGCGCCATCAGGGCGGAGATCTACGTCAATGGCCTCACCCTCACTGAAGTGCTGGGACTCGATTAGCCGCCCGGGTATGAAAGTGCCAATCCTAAACAGGAGCTTATTTAGAAACACCTGTTGCTTTTAGGGCAACTCATCGCTGTATCCTGTGGGTGTGAGCCACGAAACACTCGACGCCGCAGCAGGGACGCTGCCAGCAGAAGCAATTGATGCCATCGAGCGGGCGGCTACCTCCGCACACCGCCATGAAGAACTCTTCTCGGAGCGGGCCGCGAATATCCGCCAGTCGGCAGTGAGGGACGTCTTCGACATCTCCATGCGGCCCGGCCTCGTTTCGCTAGCCGGAGGAAGCCCCTACCTGCAGTCCCTCCCGCTGGACCGCCTGGCCGCCACGGCCGCGAAGATCATTGCGGAAGACGGCCTTACCGCCCTGCAGTACGGAAGCGGGCAGGGATCGGAGGAACTCCGCACCCAGATCTGCGAGGTGATGGCAGCAGAAGGAATCACGGACGCGCTGCCGCAGAATGTGGTCATCACCGCCGGCTCGCAGTCCGCCCAGGACGTGGCCACCAAGGTCTTCTGCAACCCCGGCGATGTGGTCCTGGTGGAGGACCCCACGTACGTGGGGGCACTCAACACCTTTGAGGCGTACCAGGTCCAGGTGGAAACTGTGGAAATGGACGCTGCAGGCCTGGTCCCGGAGCAGCTGGAGGCCCGGATTGCCGCCCTTCAGCTGGCCGGCAAGAACATCAAGTTCCTCTACACCATCCCCAACTTCAACAACCCCTCGGGCATCACCCTGGCGGCGGACCGGCGCCAGGAAATCGTGGACATATGCCGCAAGGCGAATATCCTGGTTGTGGAGGACAACCCGTACGGCCTGCTCCGCTTCAGCGGGGAACCCCTGGCGCCGCTGCGGGCCGCAAATCCGGACGATGTCATCTACATGGGGTCCTTCTCCAAGATCTTCGCCCCGGGCCTCAGGATCGGCTGGGCACTGGTCCCGGAACACCTCCAGCGCCGCTACTACCTGGCAGCCGAAGCCGTGACGCTCTGCCCGCCGGCCTTAAACCAGATGCTGGTCTCGGCCTACCTCCGCGACTATGACTGGAAGGGCCAGATCGAGACGTACCGCGTGCTTTACGCGGAGCGCTGCAAAGCGCTGCTGGCAGCCCTCGAGGAATACATGCCGGCTGGGACCACCTGGACACAGCCGGAAGGCGGCTTCTTCGTGTGGGTGACGCTCCCCGAAGGCGTGGACACCTATCCACTGCTGCGCAAGGCGATCGACGCCGGCGTTGTGTTCATCCCGGGAGCCGCCTTCACGCCGTCGGACGATCCGTCCAACAAGCTGCGCCTCGCTTTCAGCGCCGTGCCGCCGGAGGCCATTGCCGAAGGCGTACGCCGCCTGGCGCCGGTGCTTCAGCAAGCCATCGCCGCGCTGTAGCCTTGGCGTGACCAGCGCCATAGAAATCAAGCAAAGGAGCACACATGAGCGGAATCATCGTTGTAGGGGTGGACGGCAGCGCAACTGCCAAGAAGGCAGCCGAATCGGCCCGTGACCTCGCAGCAGCCCTTGGCTCCTCCCTCCACGTGGTGTCGGCCTTCGACAGCGACCGCACCGAGGTCTTCGGCAGCGGCAGCGACCGGTGGATCGTCTCCGACGCCGACGCAGCGGAGCATGTGGCGCGGACGGTTGCGGACTCGCTGGGCAGGGACATCAAGGTAACGTACTCTGCCGCCCGCGGCAGGCCGGCCGACGCCCTCATCAAGGAAGCCCTGAGGATGGACGCCCGGATCATCGTGGTGGGAAACCGCAGGATGCACGGCATCGGGCGCGTGCTTGGCAGCGTAGCCAACAGCGTGGCCCACAACGCGCCCTGCGACGTCTACATCGCCAATACCTACGACGCCGAATAGCAGAGTTTACGGACACCATGCGGACGGCGCGCCCCGCATGGTGTCCGTTCTCACGCCCAAAAGCGCCTGTCCGGCTTCAACCCGGCGATAAAATTGAAGAAGCCCCCAACGGTGCGGACACCCAGCTTCCACCACCATCAAGGGGCCCCATTGATTACCCTCCAGCGCCGCCAGCTTGCCGGCCACGACATCCTCCTCGCCCGCCATGGCAACCACATCTGCTCCATGCGCGTTGACCGGAGCAACGACCGCGTCGTGGCGTTGCTGGACGATGGCAGCGTGGACAGCGCCCCCAACCTGATCTCGCCAGGGATCAAACTCCCCGAGACCGTGGGCAGCGTGCTGCGCGAGGACTGGAAGCTCCTGACGGCCTGGGCCGGGATGGCAGCGGCCATGGCTGTCCTCATGACAGGCGCTGCCGTGGCCCTGGGTACCACCACGGATCCGGCCACACTTGAGATGCTTACCGCCTACACCGCCTACTGAGGCCGGCTAGGCCACCATCCGGCCCTGCAGGATCCACCAGATCCCGGCCATCACCACACCGCCGAACAGCGAACCGGCGATCACCTGGGCCACAGTGTGGGCGCGAAGCACCACCCTGGACCAGCCGACGGCGGGCACCAGGAGCAACAACGGAAGCCACGCCGGACCCAGCACGAGTACGCAGATCACTGCCGCGGAGGACATTGCCGCTGCGTGCCCGCTGATCTTCCAAAACGGGCTGACTCCCGCGAGCACCACGACGCCCGCCACCACGGCGAGGACCATCACCACCACGCTTTGCGGGGCACCTGCCGCCGCCAGCACCAGGAGTCCGGCCATGATGGAGGCCAGCGCCATCAGCAGCACCGGGGCGCGCTGCCGCCGGTCGCTGACGTGGTGGTCGGTGACCTTGCCCCGCCGCACCAGCACCAGCAGCAGCAACAGCGGAAGCACGCAGACAAACAGGGCCGCCAGCGCACCGTATCCCATGGTTCCCGGGAAACCGGGCTGCGATATGGGGCTGATTAGCAGCTGGATGGTGACCACCACCGGAGGCTGGAACACCTCCGTCAGCCACCGCGCGGTCCTGTTTTTCGTCCGGAGGGCGGTGCCGTTGATCGCCAGTGTCCTGTCCTAGTCGAGGAGGAGCGCAGGCTCCTCCAGGATGGCGGCGACGTCGGCCATGAAGCGGGCGGACAGGTCGCCGTCCACCACGCGGTGGTCAAAGGATCCGCCCAGGGTGGTGATCCAGCGCGGGATGACTTCCCCGTCGAGGACCCACGGCTTCTGCTTGATGGTTCCGAAGGCCACGATGGCAACCTCACCGGGGTTGATGATGGGTGTGCCGGTATCGATCCCGAGCGCTCCGATGTTGGTGATGGTAAGCGTGCCGCCCTGCATTTCGGCGGGCTTCGTCTTGCCGGACCGGGCCGTGACGGCGAGGTTGTTGAGCGCCAGTGCCAGTTCCTTCAGGGAAAGATCCTGGGCGTTCTTGATGTTGGGCACCATCAGCCCGCGCGGTGTGGCGGCCGCGATTCCCAGGTTCATGTAGTGCTTGACCTGGATCTCCGCGCCGTCCGTCCCGTCGGCATTGTCCACCCACGTGGCATTGACGCTGGGGTTCCGGGCGGCCGCCCAGATCACTGCCTTGGCCAGGATGAGCAGCGGGGAAACTTTGATGCCCTCGAAGTCCCGTGACGACTTGAGCCTCTTGACGAATTCCATGGTGCGGCTGGCGTCCACATCCACGAAGATGCTGACGTGCGGTGCCGCGAAGGCGGAATCCACCATGGCCTTTGCCGTGGCCTTCCGGACGCCCTTGACGGGAATCCGCTCGATGCGCTGGTCCTGCGGCTTGCCCGCCTTGCCCCAGAACCCGTCAGCCTTGTCCAGCTCCGCGTCCCGCTGGGCCTGGTAGCTCACCAGGTCCTCACGGGTCACTTCGCCGCGGGATCCCGTGGCCACCACGTCCGCCAGGTCGATGCCAAGGTCCCGGGCGATCTTGCGGACAGGGGGCTTCGCGAGGACCCGGTTGACCAGGCCGGTGATGGTGCCGCCCAGGGTGGGGCGGTTGTCGACGGCGGCGGCCGGGCTGGTTGCCTGGCCCGGCGACTGCGTCACTTCGGCCGGCGAATGGGGCTGGACGGGCTCCACTTCAGGAGCATTGGGCGACAGGGCGGAGGCGGGCGATGCCTTCCGCGGCCGCCGTTTGACGGCGTCGGCCTTGGGCCCGGAGCCCACAAGGGGCCCGCCGGCCAGGGCACTTTCCGTGGCCTGCGCACTGCCTGTTGTGCCGCCGTCGGACGCTGGAAGCTTGCCGTAGAGCGGCTGCGCGGGAGCCTCAGGCGCGCGGACATCCGCGGGGGTGGGGTCTCCGGACACGTCGTCGCTGACACTGATGATGGCGGTGCCGACGTCGATGGTCACCCCTTCCGGGACCAGCAGTTCAGTGACGGTCCCGGCGAACGGTGAGGGCAGCTCCACGAGGGACTTGGCCGTTTCGATCTCGCAGAGGACGTCGTTGATGGCGACGGCGTCGCCCGGCTTGACCTTCCAGGAGACGATTTCGGCCTCGGTGAGGCCTTCGCCGACGTCAGGCAGGTTGAACTTGTTGAGAGTCATGGTGTCCTCGGTTGGGAAGCCTCAGTAGGAAAGGGCGCGGTCCAGCGCCTCCAGGATGCGGTCGATGTCCGGAAGGTAGTCTTCCTCCACCTTGGCAACCGGATAGGGCATGTGGAAGCCACCCACCCGGATGACCGGCGCCTCAAGCGAGTGGAAGGCCCGTTCACTGATCCGGGCAGCGATCTCTCCGCCGATTCCGCCGAAGGTGGGCGCCTCATGGGCCACGACCAGCCGCCCGGTTTTCTGCACAGAGGCTGTGACGGTGTCGAAGTCCAGCGGGGAGATGGACCGCAGGTCGATCACCTCCACGCTCCGGCCGTCCTCCTCTGCCGCGTTGGCTGCCGCCAGCGCAACCGGCACCAGGGGGCCGTACGCCACAACGGTGGCGTCCGTTCCTTCGCGCAGGACATGGGCCTTGAAGGGATCCTCGGCCCGGCCCGGCGCGGCGGTGTCCACCTCGCCTTTGAGCCAGTAGCGGCGCTTGGGCTCGAAAATGATCACCGGGTCCTGGCATTCCACGGCCTGCTGAACCATCCAGTAGGCGTCATGGGCGTTGGAGGGGGTGATGATGCGCAGGCCGGCAGTGTGGGCGAACAGCGCCTCCGGGGATTCGGAGTGGTGCTCGACGGAACCGATGCCGCCGCCATAGGGGATGCGGATGACGACGGGGACGGTGAGGTTGCCGTTGCTGCGGGCGTGCATCTTCGCCAGCTGCGTGGTGATCTGGTTGAAGCCGGGGAAGACAAACCCGTCGAACTGGATTTCGCAGACCGGCCGGTACCCGCGCAGCGCGAGGCCAATGGCGGTCCCGATGATCCCCGATTCGGCCAGCGGCGTGTCCACCACGCGGTCGGGACCGAACTCGCCGATCAGGCCGTCCGTCACCCGGTAGACGCCGCCCAGCGGACCAATGTCCTCACCCATCAGCAGGGACTTTGGATTGCGGGCAAGTGTTTCACGCAGGCCTTCGTTGATGGCCTTGGCAATGGTCATGGTTGTCATCAGTGGCCTGCCTTTGCTGCGGGCTGTCCGGCATCGGCTGGCTGCTCCTCGCCCGCGAACCCTGCGGTGTATTCCTCGAACCATGCGAGCTCCTCCGCCACCAGGGGATGCGCTTCGGCGTAGGTGTTGGCGAAGGCGGAGCGGATGTCCGGGATCTCAAGGTCATGGGTGGTGCGGCGGACATACGCGGCGAGTTCATCGCCGTCGGCCTTCACCTTGGCGAAGAAAGCGTCGTCAGCCAGGCCTTCGGCGCGCAGGTATTTCTCCACCCGGGCCAGGGGGTCCTTCGCCCGCCACGCATCTTCCTCGGCGGACGGCCGGTACTTGGTGGGGTCGTCCGCGGTGGTGTGGGCGCCCACCCGGTAGGTGAAGGCTTCGATCAGGACCGGACCTTTGCCCTGGCGAGCGTGTTCGAGTGCCCATTCGGTGACGGCGTGGACGGCGATGACATCGTTGCCGTCCACCCTGATCCCCGGGAAGCCGTAGCCCTTGGCGCGGTTGGACAGCGGCACGCGGGTCTGGACGTTGGTGGGCACGGAGATGGCCCAGTGGTTGTTCTGGCAGAAGAACACCACGGGGGCGTTGTAGGAGGAGGCGAACACCATCGACTCGTGGACGTCACCCTCGGAGCTGGCACCGTCGCCGAAGTAGGCGATCACCGCGGCGTCCTCCCCGGCGCCCGGCGCTGCCAGCTTCTGGTCGCGCTGGATGCCCATGGCGTAGCCGACGGCGTGAAGCGTCTGGGCGGCCAGGACCAGGGTGTAGAGGTGGAAGTTCGTGTCCTTGGGGTTCCAGCCGCCGTTGGATACGCCGCGGAACTGCCGGAGGAGTTCGGCAAGGTCTACGTTGCGGGTGTACGCGACGCCGTGCTCGCGGTAGGTGGGGAAGATGTAGTCCTGCGGCCGGCTGGCCCTGCCGGAGCCGATCTGCGCGGCCTCCTGGCCGGTCAGCGGGACCCAGAGCGCTAACTGTCCCTGCCGCTGCAGGGCAGTAGCTTCCACGTCGAAGCGCCGGATGGCGGCCATGTCCGCATACAGGCCGCGAAGAACCTCCGGAGTGACTTTCCGGGCGTACTCGGTGAAGACGGGGTCGAAGCCAAGCTTTCCGTCCGGGCCCAGGAGCTGGACCATCTGCGCGGGGGGCTCGCCCATAACCGCTTCGGCATCAGCCTCACGCTGGTCGTCTACCGCTGTTCCGTCGAACTCGGTGGAAGGCAGATGTGTGCCCATACCGTCTCCTCGCTTGCCGCATGCGGATGCAGTGCAAATGTCGCTGGGATATATGCCTCAAGAGGAATAGATTCCCGGCACGGCATATATATTGCTTTACTGATCCTAACTTTATCTTCAGTAGGTAGGCGCCGGGCCACTTGTTAAGCGCTAGGAACCCCGTGGCGCGTTTGTATAGTTTGCACACAGCCGGAGGAATCTGGTGTTGGCCTCCACTTCGCCGATACTCACCCTGACCCCTTCGCCCGGGAACGCCCGGACTGACAATCCTTGGGCCCCCGCAAGCTCAGCAAATCCGGCGCTGTGCCCGCCCAGGTCCAGCCAGACGAAGTTTCCCTGCGCGTCAGGAACAGCCCAGCCGAGGTTCCGCAGTCCTGCGGTGACACGCTCGCGCTCATCCACCAGGCTTTGTACCCTTTCTACAACCTGGGGGTGGTTCCGCAGCGAAACAATCGCCGCCGCCTCGGCGATCTGCGACACGGCGAAGGGGGTGGCTGCCACCCTGATGTGCTGCGTCAGCGCGGGGTTGGACACGCTGTAGCCGACCCTGAGCCCTGCCAGGCCGTGCGCCTTCGAGAACGTCCGGAGCACCACCACGTTGGGGTATTTGCGGTACATGGCAATGCCGTCCACCGCGCCCTCGGCCCTGACGAACTCCTGGTATGCCTCATCAATCACCACCACCACGTGCGGGGGGACGCGCCTGATGAATTCCTCGGTTTCGGCTGTGCCCAGGGCGGGCCCGGTGGGATTGTTGGGTGTGCACAGGAGGACCATTTTGGTCCGGGCGGTCACGGCTTCCGCCATGGCACGCAGGTCATGCCGGCCATCGGCAGTCACGGGAATGCGCACGCTGCTGGCTCCGGAAAGGCCAACGCTGATGGGGTACGCCTCGAAGGACCGCCAGGCGTAGACCACCTCATCCGGCGTGCTGTCGTCGTTCCCGCCGGCAAAGGTGGCCAGCAGCTGGTTCAGTGCGCCCAGGCTGCCCGCACCGGTGACGATGTCCTCCGCGGGAACGCCAAGGAAGCCGGACAGCTCCGCACGCAGTTTGCTGCTGAGCGGATCAGGGTAGCGGTTGAAGTCGGTCTGGTGCGCTATGGCTTCGAGCACGGCGGGAAGCGGGGGCAACGGATTCTCGTTGGAGGACAGCTTGTAGCTGGCCATCCCGTCAACAGTGGCGGGGGGCTTACCGGCGGCGTAGCGGGGCAGGCTTGCCACCACGGGACGGGGCTGGACACCGCCTTTGAGGGTCTCAGAAGACGTCATGCAGACCAGCCTACTTCCCCGCCTGAAGGAGGGAAGCAGGCTGGTCCAGTGCAATCAGGCCTGGCTGCCGGACCCCGCTGCGGTGGTGTCCGCCCTGGTGCCCGCCAGCTGGGGCGCCCAGCCGTCAGCTCCGCGCAGGTAGGCGTCCACCGTGTACTCCCCGGCCACGGCCGGATCAAGCTGGGGCCGGGTGGGGGTTACCCGGGAGCCCGGACCATTGTTGTTGAGTTCGTGGAAGCGCGCCTCCTGCCAGGAGAATCCGCTCATATCCGTCCAGGGCGCGCTGGAGATGTGGGCGCCCAGCCAGGAGTCCCTGACAAGTACCTGCGCAATCGCGTCAGCATCTCCGCTGGGGTGCCAGGGGCGGCCCAGGTGCACAGTGCCGGCCGCGGCATCCGAGACGAACCGGCAGCCGGTGAACAGATAGCCGTGCTTGATCTGGATGTTGAGGCTGCCGGCCGACACGTATCCGTTGTTGCTTCCGGACCCCCGGTCCAGGGACCGGATCTCGCAGCTGGCGAAGACCGCCGTTCCCCGGCCGAAGATGAAATCCACGTCCCCTTCCACGTAGCAGCCGGTGAAGAAGAACCGTGACTGCATTCCGCGGGAAGGCGAATCAACCAGCAGGGTGTCCTGGTTGCCCAGGCAACGGACATTGCGGAGGACGGCTCGGTCGCCTGTCAGGAAGAGCGCCACGGCCTGCCGGTTCTTCATCTCCTGGTTGGCGGCTTCGTCGAAGTCGTTGCTGAACGTGAGGTTCGCGGCCGTGAAGTCCGGTCCGTCAATCCGCACGCTGGCGCTTCCGCCCGTGCCATAAGGGCCGGTTCCATCAGGTTTCGGAGTGCCGGAGGCGTTGTTGTAGACCAGCACAACGTCGTCCGCCTTCTCCCCCAGCCCAATAAAGGAGATCCTCGGCTTATTGGCCGGAACCCTGATGAGTTCCCGGTAGGTTCCGGGCGCGATGCGTATCTGGGTGCGCTGGGTGCTTCCGGCCGGGACGGCGTCCACGGCCGCCTGCACCGTCCGGAACACCGATCCTGACCCGACCTCCAGGACAACGGGCTTCTCAATGGGGCGTTCGCTGGGCCAGAAGATGCCGGCAAGGGCATCCAGTGGCGCGTCAACATGCTGGAAGTACCCCGGGGGTACTGCCTGCTGTGCCTGCAGGCCGGCAGCCACCAGCCTTGCCACGGCAAGGGCGCCTTCGGCCTGGAAGTGCGTGTTGTCCTCCACCCCTTCCGGATACTGCGGATATTGGCCGGGCTCCGCGTAAAGGAAGTGCGACTTTGTCCCTTCTGCACCAAGCTTCTGCCACAGGCCCTTGGAGGACGCGGTGAGGTCCACGAGGGGTGTTCCAAATGCTGCAGCGAGCTCGCGGACAGCCTGGGGGTAGGCGCCGTGCGAATCCTGGGCAACGCCGAGGGCGTTGAACCGGCGGCGCTCTACCGGAGTGACCAGCACGGCCGTCGCGCCGCGGCCAACAGCGGTGTCGATGTATTTCTGCAGGTATTCCTTGAACGTGGTCTGGGGGTCGGTGCCCCTGGCCGGATCCTGGACCTTTTCGTCGTTGTGCCCGAAGGAGATGAGCAGGTAATCCCCGGGCTGGAGCATGGCCGCAACCTCGTCCAGGAGGCCGGCGTCGGCGAAGCTCTTTGACGAAGCGCCGGACCACGCGTAGTCCACTACCTCGGCCTGCGGCCCCAGCAGCAGGGGGAGCGCCTGGCCCCAGCCTGCGCGGGGGCGTTCGGACTGCTGGTAGGCGGATGAGGTGGAGTCCCCCACCACGAAAATCACCGGATGGGTCCTGCCCTGCTGGGGCGAAGCGGCGGGGCGGACCGCGGCGTGTGAGCGCGCCGCGCCAGGTCCGGAGAGTCCTGCCGCGGCGGTTGCTGCTCCTGCTGCCACAGCGGCCAGGATGGAGCGGCGGCTGGGTTTGAGGCGGCGCATCAGTCAGCCTCCCCGGCCGTGAAAACGGGCCCGACGGCGTCCGCGAGGAGGGCGGGAATGGCTTGGGCCGCGTTCACCTGGGTCCGCAGCACCGGCGTCCAGCTGTCGTCGGAGCCCAGCTGCCGGTCCGCCGGAGCGGCCGCGTTGTACGCTGCCCGAAGATCGACGATTTTGCCGTTGACGGCGTTTCCGGTGGTGGCGATGACCTTCCCCTTGAAATACGCGATGAGCGAGGAGACGGGGATATCTGCCGGAATGGTGAAGGCGTTGGCTTCCGCGTACAGGTGTGATTCCACGCCTGCCCCGAAGGTGTATCCGTAAGGGACCTCGGAGTCGGCGGAGGTCCTGAAGTGGTTGTTGTAGACGTCCACCTGGCCGTACCGGACCCGGGGTGCGCGCTGGCCCACGTTCTGGAACACGTTGTGGTGGATCGTTACGCGCAGCTTTCCCACGTCACCCCTGGTGGCGGAGTCCGTGGATCCGATGAGCAGGAGCTTGTCGTGCTCGGAGAACCGGTTGTAGGACATGGTGACAAGGTCCGAGCCGTTGGTGACGTCAACAGCGCCGTCGTGCACCTGGTACGGCCGGCCGAAGTAGGTGGGCTGGGCGCTGTCCAGGTTGGGGGCGTCGGTGAAGTGGTTATGGTCAACCCAGACGCGGGTGGAGCCGTTGACGATCTGCAGCAGGTCATACTCGCTGTTCCAGTTGCCGGTGGCGCCATCGGTCGGGTCCCAGGCCGGGAAGCAGTCGGCAGCGTCCCGCACCGTGAGGTTCCGGAAAATCACGTTTTCTGCCCGGTTGATCCTCAGGGCTGCGCCGGTAATGCTGCTGTCCGGCCCGGCTCCCACGATGGTGGTGTTGCTGGGGATATCCCAACGGATGGTGGCTGCCTGTTGTGCCGCTGCTGCGCGCCGCGCAGTTTCCTGGGGCCCCTCGGGCTCCCTGGTTGTTCCATACCGGGCGGGATCGAAATCGTAGAGGTACTGGGTAAGGGAATAGCCTGTCCCGGCAGCATAGTCTTCGCAACTGACCGGAGAGCCGTTCGCGTCCACGTTGGCGGTGATATCCCCGTGGACCCGAATGATCTTCGGATCCGTGCCGCCACTTGCGAAGGCAGCCAGGAGTTCGGCTTTGCTGGAGACGTCGTACACGCGGTCAGCGCCGGCGGCGGACCCGCCCGTGGTGCCGGCACCCGCCGCCGCCCAGCCGTCGTTGCCCGGAAGCACCTGGCGTTCGAGCGGCTGCCGGGCGGTCTGGGCTGTTGGGTCCGCCTGTGGCGCGGGCGTTGCGAACGCCGGGACGGGTGCTGCCAGCAGCGAGACGGCAAGGGCCGCCACCACAGGCACAGGTGTGAGGGGCTTTTTGTGACGCATGATCTCTCTTCCTCCATTGGAATGAACCACGCTTCGGCACAGGCAACGGCCTGCGCGTCGGAAAGCGATTTCTCTACTATGAGAAACCGTTTTCCCAATGTCAAGGGTCCGGTCGAACTTTGACAAGAATCTTTGCCTGCGTGTCACACCGTGCCGCACGCGCATGACATCCTCCGAGTGCGATCGCCTGAAAAGCCGGACTCCGCGGCGCACGCTGCCTGCAGCCGGCTCTCAGGCAGGTGTGGAAGCATTGGTGCATGCGCTCCTTTATTGGCCGGGTCCTCATCAATGGGTTGGCCCTGTGGGTTGCCAGCTGGGTTCTTCCCGGACTGGACATCTCCACCTCGGCAACAACAGACGCGGTAGCCCAGACCGGCATTTCCCAAGGAACCGATGTGGCCGGAACTGCCCTGGCTTACGTGTTCATCGGCCTGATCTTCGGCTTGGTCAATGCGTTCATCCGCCCGCTGGTGAGCCTCCTGTCCCTGCCGATCACCATCCTCACGCTGGGCCTCTTCACGATCGTCATCAGCGCCGCGATGCTGTACCTGACCTCATGGATCAGCAGTTTCACGCCGGTGCACTTCACCATCGATTCGTTCTTCTGGACGGCCGTGCTCGCTGCCATCATCATCACCCTGATCTCGCTGGTGGCCGGCCGGATTACCGGAGTCCGCCGCTAGCAGGCCGGCTACCGCCCGCCGTGCCCGCGTTCCCGCCGACGGAGGTTGGCGGCATGAAGATCTGGTGCAGGCGCCGGCGTCCGTACCAGGGAAAACCTTGAGGCCGTTGCTGCGCCACCGGTACCCAGGACGGCGCCCAGCACCGCAGTGGATTGCACCAGTGAAGGATCGTCGCTTGCCGACACCAGCCGGGCCCCGTCCTGGTAGGTGGTAAGGGCGTGGCCGGTACCGAGGCCGCCCTCCCCTTCCACTGTCCTTGGGGCCTGGCCCATGGAGACCGTCACGCGGTCCTTTGTCTCCGGGTTCGGGGCGCCATCACTGCCGGGCACCCAGTCCGCCCTGTGCTCAAGGTGCAATGCCTGGACCCCGGGCAGGGGATTTATCCCAGCGACAGGTGAGCCGGCAGTCAGTACGTACCGCAGGTCATATTCCGAGAGAAGGCGGGGGTCCGCGGCCAGGTTCATCGCATGGATACCACCTTGGCTGTATCCCACGGCAACCACAGGGTCCCCCTGCCCGGCACCGGCGGCTTTCAACGCCTGCAGGACTGCCAAGTTCATTTCGTCGGAGTCATAGAACAGCGCCTCTCCCACCCCCACCTCGTCGAGGGGGTTTTCGCCGCCTGCGTCCAGCAATTCCGGCTGGGTGCCCGGAATGACAACCACAAAGGCTTTCTTTCCGGAATCGTGGACCCGGATGACTTCGATGAATCCCGGACCTCGGGCATCAATGAGCCGAATGCGTTCAAGCAGGCCAGCCGGAGAGGCGTCAAGGCTCACCGTGAGCGTCTCGTGGCGGTCCACAACCAAGGGACGGTTGAGCGCGCCCGCTTCATCCAGCATCTCCCACGGCCAGGGTTCCTTATCAATGCGCTTCTTCACTCCCGGGGCATCGAGCCCGAGGGACGCCACGAGTGTTTCCATCGTTCTCTCGTCAGCGGCGCCTGTGATGGACACGTTCACAAGAGCATTGCCGAGGTCTCCAATGCTCATCATCCCCAGAGACCGCTCGGCCGCTGCCACCGCCTCCGCCACCTCGTACTCCTGCCTGCACGCCCGGACCTGGCTGCTGATGCGCTGGAGTTCGGTCCGAACGGCATGGAGGCTCCGCCCGGACTCGCCCACCGCCTCCAGCGCCATGGTCCCGGTCCAGCGGGGCAGGTCCTGGAATGGGACAAGCTCGTCCCAGATCCGGCGGGCCTCGACCTCGATCGCCGCAAGCTTTCCCGCCAGGGCATCCACCTTTTCTGCACCTGCCGCCAGCTCCTCGAGCTGGAAGCTGATGCCACCCACACCGCCCCGGATTTCGAGGGGACCGTCCTGTGGCGGGCCCGTGACCCTGAGCGGGCCGCCGGCGCCGGAAGGTGTGGCCTCGGCCATCACTAGAACCTGCCGCCGTTGGAGCAGCCGGCAACCAGTGTCTCCCTGCTGTGCCGGTCCACGGCAGCTTTTGCTTCGGTCAGTAAGTCGAGGGAGCGCCGCAGGGCCGCCGCCTGCAGTGCCACGGTGTCCCGGTAGGCCCGCCCTGCCGGTGATTCCCACTGCAGCAGCTGGATGTCCCTGAAGCCTGCAAGCACCTCCTCTCCCCGAACCATGCAGGCCGCCACGCGGGCGGCCAACTGGTCCACCTGGGAAACGCGGTCCAGGTCGGCCCGCAGGTCCACCCCTGCCAGCTCACTGCCCACCCTCCCACCCCACTGATGCCCCGAACCGCGCCCAAAAGTCCCGTCCGCATCCCGCAGCTGGCCCTTCCATACAGCCCCACTTCCGTCATGCTCCGGCCAGGACACCCACCGCCTGGCCACTCTTCCTTTACCCGAACGCTACGAGAGGACCGCCCCGGACTGCAGGGCCGCCGTCGGCTATGTGGACAAGTAACGTGGATGGCCGCCGCTTAAGGGGCCGCGGGAGTTCGTGAAAGAATCAGCACATGCCTGAAACTGCCGCCACAGCTGACACCCGTACGCCCTCAGGACGCCTGGCCCTTGCCGCGTCCCCGGAAAAGATCGCGCTCGGCCCGCTGGACGGCCGCTACCAGTCAGCCGTCGCGCCCCTGGTGGACTACCTCTCCGAAGCGGCCCTCAACCGTGACCGCGTGGCCGTGGAAGTCGAATGGCTCATCCACCTCACCAGCAACAACGTCCTTCCGGGCGCCGGGCCGCTGACCGCCGCACAGCAGGACCAGCTCCGCGCCATCGTCACCGAATTCAACGCCGGCTCGGTGGCCGAACTGGCGGACATTGAAGCCGTCACGGTCCACGACGTCAAGGCCGTGGAGTACTACATCGGCCGCCGCCTGCCCGCCATCGGCATCGAAAACCTGACCGCCATGGTGCACTTCGGCTGCACCTCGGAGGACATCAACAACCTCTCGTACGCGCTCGGCGTCAAGGGCGCTGTGGAGGACGTGTGGCTGCCCGCCGCCCGCGCCCTGGTGACCCAGATCAGCAGGATGGCGGAGGACAACCGCGCCGTCCCCATGCTGTCGCGCACCCACGGCCAGCCCGCCACGCCCACCACCCTGGGCAAGGAACTTGCGGTCATCGCCCACCGCCTGACCCGGCAGCTGGACCGGATCGCCCGGACGGAGTACCTGGGCAAGATCAACGGCGCCACCGGCACCTACGCCGCCCACGTCGCTTCCGTTCCCGGCGCCGACTGGCAGCAGGTGGCCAAATCCTTCGTGGAGGGGCTGGGGCTGACCTGGAACCCGCTGACCACGCAGATCGAAAGCCACGACTGGCAGGCGGAACTGTACGCCGACGTCGCGCGGTTCAACCGCATCCTCCACAACGTCTGCACGGACATCTGGAGCTACATCTCCATCGGCTACTTCGCGCAGATCCCGGTGGCCGGCGCAACAGGATCCTCCACCATGCCGCACAAGGTCAACCCGATCCGCTTCGAGAACGCGGAAGCCAACCTGGAGATCTCCAACGGCCTGCTGGACACCCTCGGCGCCACCCTGGTGACGTCCCGCTGGCAGCGCGACCTGACCGACTCCTCCAGCCAGCGCAACATCGGCGTGGCGTTCGGCCACTCACTGCTGGCAATTTCGAACGTCGCCAAGGGCCTGGAGCGCCTGGACGTGGCTGAGGATGTGCTGGCCGGAGACCTGGACACCAACTGGGAAGTGCTGGGTGAGGCCATCCAGATGGTCATGCGCGCAGAGGCGATTGCCGGCGTCGAAGGCATGGAAAACCCCTACGAGCGCCTCAAGGACCTCACCCGCGGCCAGCGGGTGGACGCCGCCCGCATGCAAGAATTCGTGCAAAGCCTCGGCCTTTCACCTGAAGCCGAGGCCCGGCTGCTGGCGCTGACGCCCGGCAGGTACACCGGCATCGCGGACCAGCTGGTAAACCACCTTAAGTAGCTCCTGCTGCAATTCCGCGGACGGCACAGCAGCAAAGACAATACGGCAACAAAGTACGACGGCGGCGCCGGGCTCACAAAGGGTCCGGCGCCTTTTGTTGCGGGTCACCCGGCCGGGCCCGGGAGTGCGAAACTGGAAGCATGAAGTTGCTGCTCATCCGCCACGGACAAACCCCGGGCAACGTGCTCGGCCAGCTGGACACCGAGCACCCGGGGCCCGGCCTCACGGAACTCGGCGAACGCCAGGCAGAGGCGATGGCCCGCTCGCTGGCGAATGAGCCCATCGGCGCCCTCTACGCGTCCACGCTGGTTCGGACCCAAATAACGGCCGCGCCGCTCGGCCGGGTACACAGCCTGGAGGTCGAGGTGCTTGAGGGCCTGCACGAGATCGAAGCCGGGTCCCTGGAGAAACTGACGGACCAGGAGTCCCACAAGCGCTACATGGGAACGGTCTTCTCCTGGGCGGCGGGGGACCTGGACCGGAGGATGCCCGCCGGACCTGACGGCCATATTTTCTTCGACAGGTTTGACGCCGCCATCCGCCAGGTGGTGGAGCGGGCGCTCGACCAGCGGCATGAGGCGGCGGCTGTTGTGAGCCACGGCGCCGCCATTCGAACGTGGGCGGGACGCCGGGCGGAAGACGCGGATCACGAGTTTGCTGCCCGCCATGTGCTGGCCAATACCGGGATCGTGGCGCTGGAAGGCGACCCGGACCGCGGCTGGAAACTGCTCCACTGGGACGGAAGCCCGGTGGGTGGACTGGCTTTGGCTGATCCAACCGCGGAGGATCCCACCGGGCAGGACACCGCCCGGGCTTAGGTCAGCTGCCGGATCCGGCGGGCGGGAAACACAGCCATTCTGCGGCAAGGGGTGTCGGCTTCATCGACGGGTACGGGCATGAGCCGCGCGGCCATGCCCGCGGCCTCCGCCGCCGTCGGCCGTTCCGCGCTGTCCATGGCAGTCAGGGACCGGAGGAAGTCATGCCAGCCGGGCCCCAGGGAGTCCGGCACATGGGGGCTGCGAAGCGTTCTGGCCACGAGCGACTCGATGGCCGTCCCGGGAAACGCCTTGGATCCGGTGAGGAGCTCCAGGAGGACCAGCCCCATCGCATAGACGTCCCAGGAAGGACGGACGGGACCGCCCGAGGCCTGTTCCGGGCTCATGTAGTGCACGGTTCCTGAGGAGACACCTGGTTCGGCAGGTGAGCCGGCAGCCGCCACGATGCCGAAATCCACGATGCGCACCGGGCTGCGCCGCAGCCCGCTCAGCATCAGGTTGGCGGGTTTGATGTCGCGGTGGACCAGGTCTTCTCCATGGAGATGGGCCAGGGCTTCGAAGAGCCCCCGCGCCCAGCCGGCTATGACGTCCGGGTGGTGCCGGCCGGTCCGGGCGGCCTCCGAGAGGCTCGGGCCCAGGGCCAGCTCCTCCAGCAGGAACGGCCGCCCCGCCAGCGCCGTCCCGCCGGGAACAACGCCCAGTCCGATGAACCTGACAATTGAGGGGTGCCGGAGGGCTGCCAGCACCGCGGCCTCGTTGCTGATCCTCTCGAAGTGCTTCGCGGAATCGTCCACGGCCACCTTGACGGCAACATCCGGCCCGCCCTCAAGGTCGGCCGCCCGGAAAACCTGCGCCAGGGTGCCACGGCCCAGGAGGTCCTTGATCTGGTAGCGGCCTGCCACGACGGGTCCGCCGACGGCGGGAGCGGCAGGCAGGTGCCTGCGCCCCGGGGACGCGGTGCTCATGCGGAGAGGGCGGCGGAGTATGGCAGCGCGGCTTCAGCCTGGGAGGCGCGGGCGTACGGCGACCGGATCCAGGCGTCGAGCTGGAATCCGCAGCCGCAGCGCCATACGGGTGGAAGCTGCACAGGAGCGCCGTCCTCGGGTTCAAAGGAATAGCCGACGGCGGCCGGCCCCACCGCGGGAGTGACGAGGTCCATGGCGGCCCCGCAATGGAATGCCAGCCCGTTGCCTTTGCCCTCCGAAATCGAGGAGACGCTGGAGTCGGCGCGGTCGGCAGGCGACTCCAGAGGTAAAAGCTCAGTAAAGGTAACCAACACGCTCACGACTCCGGCTGTAAAAGTTTCGGGATTATTCGTAAGCATACATATTGCTAGCCAATCTAGCTAGTCAGGCTAGTTACTTTTTTCTTCAGCGTGCGATTTCTGGAGTGCTTCCGTCATCCGGGTCAGGAATTCCACCACAACCCGGGCTTCCTCGGCCGAGAGGCCTTCGGCGACCGCCATCATCTCCCGGTGCATGTTGCCAAGGGTCAGACGGACCTCCCGGTCGGACTCCACAGTGGGGACCACTACCACGGAGCGCCTGTCGGTGGGATGGGCCTCGCGGCGGACATGGCCACTGGCCACGAGCCTGTCGATAAGGGAAGTGGTTGAAGCGCTGGTGATGCCCAGGAACTGGCTGATGTCCTTCGGAACCACAGATTTTCCCGAAGCCTGGACGCGCAGCAGGTAGCGGAGGGCCAGGATGTCCGTCTCACCCATGCCCATGGAGTCACGGGTGGAGCGGCGCACCGCCGTTTCGGCCGTCCGGTAGTCGCGGAGGGACTTCAACACCGCGGCGCTGTAATCCAACTGACCGTCGGGCCCGTACCAATACCCGGACCCCTCATTACCCGTAGAACGCATGAAATCATATTAGACCAGCTGATAACTAGGCGGCCAAGTAAATTGCATAGGGTGCACCCCGATGCGTTATCCGGGTGCTTACCGGCAGGAAACACCGGCGTAACCGCCTCCTCCTAGCCTAGGTATGCATAAACCCTTCGGCGAAGCGAGGCAGAATGCAGACCAACCCGCGGTTGAACATCAGGCAGGTGCCCTGGTCAAACCCCGTAGGCGCCGATCTGCGGCGCGCCCAGCAGGCCGAACTCGACGCCCGCTTTGGCACCCCTGACCACGAACCCGGCCCACCGCCGTCGAGCGCGGACTGCGCCGTCTTCCTGGTGGCCTATGACAAAGGCTCGGGCCAGCCCGTGGGCTGCGGCGGCCTGCGGATGATCGACGCCACCACCGCAGAGATCAAGCGGCTGTACGTCATCCCGTACACCCGGGGCTCGGGCGTGGCCAGCTCCATCCTGGCGTCCCTCGAGGCTGAAGCGTTCAAGCTTGGGTACACCCGCATCAAGGCCGAAGCGGGATCCGCCCAGCCGGACGGCCGGAACTTTTATGAAAACTCGGGCTTCGAGGCCGTCCCCAACTTTGGCCCCTACATTGGGGTGGCGCACTCCTACTGCTACGCAAAAAGCATCAATGCCCGCAGCGCCGCCCAGACCGCCATGGCCTAGGCGCACCGGCAGCGCGGCGGACTGGCGTCACAGTGGGTGCGGCCGCAGCGCCTCGGCTAACCTCGGCCTATGGAAACCGCAGACATCACCTTCCGCACCCGCAAGTGGGTCCGGCCCGAGGACCTGAACGCCAACGGGACGCTGTTCGGCGGCAGCCTGCTGAAATGGATCGACGAGGAAGCCGCCATCTACGCGATCCTCCAGCTGGGCAACGGCCGCGCCGTCACCAAGTACATTTCGGAGATCAACTTCGTCAGCTCCGCGGTGCAGGGCGACCTGATCGAGATGGGGCTGACAGCCACGCGCTTCGGCCGGACCTCCCTGACCATGCGCGCCGAGGTCCGGAACATGATCACACGGCAGAGCATCCTCACCATCGAGGAAATCGTCTTCGTGAACCTGAGCCCCTCCGGCAGGCCGGAACCGCACGGCTACACCGAAATCACCTACGACCGGGACAGGATCCCCACCCACCACCTCACGGAGACACTCAGCGGCGACGCATAGTGGGCATGCGTAGCAAGGCCTGACGTTTCACCCCCTGTTTACCCGCCCGCCCCCGGCCGTTCCTTTGACTGGACCAGAGTAACCAGCCGGGCTGTTTATCGAATCGATAGCCATAACAGCCGTGAATTCTGCCTGCCCGGCGTTAGGCTTGCCGGACATGCTCCGATTCCAGTCCAGAAATGAGTCCAGATCGTGCGTACTTTGAAGACTTTGGTTGCCGCCGCCGTCGCCGTCACCCTTCTTGCCGGATGCGGCGGAGGTGAAGCATCGCCCGGGGCCTCGGGTGATGCCTCCTCAGCCCCGGCCGGCGGTTCCGGGGACACCCTGGTGGTTTACACCAACTCCAACGGTGAGGGCCGCGGGGAATGGTGGACCGCCAAGGCGGCCGAGGCCGGCTTCAAGATCGAGATCGTCGGCGCGGGCGGTGCGGATGCCACCAACAAGCTGATCGCGGAGAAGAACAACCCCATCGCCGACGTCGCTTTCGGGCTCAACAACATGTACTTCTCGCAGATCCAGGCCGAGGACGCCCTGGAGGCGTACGAACCCTCCTGGGCGGGACAGGTGGACAAGGAACTGGGCGACGGCCAGACGTACTGGCCGCTGGTCAAGCAGGCCATCCTCCTGGGCTACAACTCGGACAAGATCCCCGCGGACAAGGCGCCGCAGGACTGGACCGACCTGTGGACCAAGGACGAGTTCAAGGACCGCTACGAGCGGGTAACCGGCCTGGGCACAGCCACGGCACAGCTGGTCTTCGCCGGGATCCTCAGCCGCTACCAGGACGACTCCGGAGACCTTGGCGTCTCGGACGAAGGCTGGAAGCAGGTGGAGCAGTACTTCCAGAACGGCAGCCCCGCCGTTGCGAAGACCGATCTCTTTGCCCGGATCGCCTCCGGTGAAGTGGACATGGGCCAGATGCCGTCCTCGATCATCGCCGAACGCGAAAAGTCCTTCAACGTCAACGTGGAAACAGTGATCCCCTCTGTTGGCGTCCCGCTGGCCGTGGAACAGATCGCTCTGGTGAAGGGCACGGAGAAGAAGGAACAGGCGCAGAAGTTCATCGACTGGTTCGGCAGTGCCGAGGTCCAGGGCGAGTTTGCCAAGCAGTTCAACGCAATGCCGGTCAACAAGGAAGCCGAAGCCCAGGCCAATCCCGAGGTGGTGGACTTCTTCGCGGACCTCAAGCAGCAGGACATCGACTGGGACTTCGTGCAGGAGAACATGGGTGCCTGGGTGGAAAAGATCGAACTGGAGTACATGACGTAACCCGGCACGCTGCCGGCCCCGTCCACTATCCGTTTGCTTCATCAGACAGGCTTGCCATGATCCGCTTGGATAACATCGAAGTTTCCT
This sequence comes from Pseudarthrobacter quantipunctorum, assembly GCF_045291495.1. Classification (NCBI taxonomy): domain Bacteria; kingdom Bacillati; phylum Actinomycetota; class Actinomycetes; order Micrococcales; family Micrococcaceae; genus Pseudarthrobacter; species Pseudarthrobacter quantipunctorum. Next base: position 4,191,641 of record NZ_CP148033.1, on the reverse strand, counting down.
TTGGTGATTTCACCGCCATCCCGAACCTTGACCTGCACGTGCTCCCGGGAGAGTTCTTCACCCTCCTGGGGCCTTCAGGCTGCGGGAAAACGACGGCGTTGCGCACCCTGGCCGGCTTCATCCAGCCTTCCTCGGGCACGGTGCAGGTTGACGGCAAGGACGTCACCCGGCTTCCCAGCGACAAGAGGCAGGTGGGCATGGTGTTCCAGAACTATGCCCTCTTCCCCAGCATGAGCGTGTGGGAAAACATCGCTTTCGGGCTGCGGGTCCGGAAGGAGAAACCCGCGGACAGCGACCGCCTGGTCCGGGACATTGCACGGCGGGTGGAGCTCAGTGACGAGCAGCTGTCCAAGAACGTCGCTGAGCTCTCCGGCGGGCAGCAGCAGCGCGTGGCGGTGGCGCGGGCCCTGGTGCTGCGGCCCAAGATCCTGCTGCTGGATGAGCCGCTGTCCAACCTGGACGCCAAGCTGCGCCACCAGCTGCGCCAGCAGCTCAAGGACCTGCAAAGCGAATTCGGGATCACCACGGTGTACGTCACCCATGACCAGGATGAGGCCCTGGCCATGAGCGACCGTGTAGCCGTGTTTAACAAGGGCGTGGTGGAGCAGGTGGGGACGCCGCAGGAGATTTACGACCATTCGGCCACCGAGTTCGTGTGCAACTTCATCGGGGACAGCTCGGCCCTGACCCCTGAATTCGTGGCCGAGCTGAACCGGCTCTCAGGGGCGGGGCTCAGCACGGACGCCAACTCCTACCTGCGGGTGGAAAAGGCGTCCCTGGCCCCCGCTCCTGAGGGAGGCGCCGCCGTCGGCCTTTCCGGCACCGTGGTGTCCCGCACCTATCACGGCCTGCACAGCCGCTACGTGGTCCGCAGCCATGGCGCGGACATCCGCCTGCTGGTGAAGGAGGAAGGCGGCGCCCACCACGACCCCGGCACGGAAACCACCGTGTACCTCCAGCCTGCGCATGTCCTGCAGTACCACCCGGACACAGGTGCCGCCCTTCGGCAGCGGGACCCGGCAGCAGTCCTGCCATGAGCGGCACGGCCGTTCGCACCATGGTCCGCTCGCCCTTCGTGCTGATCGTGGGGGCCGTCCTGACCTGGTTCATCGCTGCGTTCCTGGTCTGGCCCAACATCAACGTCCTGATGGCCACCTTCTTCCCGGACGGCAGCTTCTCGGGGCGCGCTGCGGAAAAGCTCTTCTCGTCCCAGCGCGCCATGAAAGCGCTGGGCAACAGTTTCCTGCTGGCGGTGGCCTTGTCCATCACGGTGAACCTGGTGGGTGTGTTCATTGTCCTGGTGACGCACTACTTCCGGATCCGCGGTTCCAGGATCCTTTTCCTGGGCTACGCGTCCACGTTCATATACGGCGGTATCGTCCTCGCTGCCGGATACAAGTTCATTTACGGGGACAAGGGAATCGTTACGTCCCTGCTGGTCAAGGTGTTTCCCGGCCTGGACCCGGCATGGTTCTCCGGATTCTTCGCCGTCCTGGTGGTGATGACGTTCGCCACCACCACCAACCACATGCTGTTCGTTGCCAATGCCCTCAAAGGCGTTGACTACCAGACCATCGAAGCGGCCCGGAACCTGGGGGCCTCCACGTGGACCATCCTGCGGCGCATCGTGCTGCCAATGCTCAAGCCCACCCTGTTCGCCGTCACCATCCTGTCCTTCCTGACCGGCCTGGGTGCCCTGAGCGCTCCCCAGGTGCTGGGCGGGCGGGACTTCCAGACCATCACCCCGATGATCCTGACGTTCACCAACAGCCCCACCTCGCGGGACCTGGCGGCGCTGCTGGCCGTGATCCTGGGCCTGGCCACCATCCTGATGCTCGCCGTGATGTCGCGCCTGGAAAAGGGCGGTACGTATTTCTCGGTGTCCAAGGTGTCCTCGGCGCTGCAGAAGCAGGACATCACCAACCCTGTGGCCAACGTGGTGGTCCACGCTGTGGCCTACCTGCTGTTTGCCGTGTACACGCTGCCGGTGGTGCTGATTGTGCTGTACTCATTCGCGGACGGCGCCGCCATCCAGACCGGCGAGCTGGCGTTTGGCAGCCTCACGCTGGAGAACTACGAGCGGGTCCTGACCCAGCAGTCCGGGCTGCGGCCGTTCATCGTGAGCGTGGTCTACAGCGCCCTGGCGGCACTGATCGCTGTGGGCGGGCTGCTGTTTGTGGCCAGGCTACTGCAGAAGTACAAGAACTGGGTGGCCTCAGTCTTCGAGTACCTGCTCCACATTCCCTGGATCCTGCCGTCCGCACTCCTGGCCCTGGGCCTCATCATCAGCTACGACCACCCCAACCCGCTGGTGGGCGGGGCGGTCCTCACCGGGACCACCGTGATCCTGCTGATCGCTTTCGTCACGGTCAAGATTCCCTTCACGCTGCGCATGCTCAAGGCGTCCTTCGCCTCGGTTAACTCCTCGCTGGAGGAGGCCGCGGCCATCATGGGTGCGAAGACCCTGTACGTGTTCCGGCGGATCCTGCTGCCTTTGGTGCTCCCCGCGGCCGCGGCGATTACGGCGCTGAATTTCAACAGCCTGCTGGACGACTACGACACGGCGATCTTCCTGGCCCACCCCCTGGTCCAGCCGCTGGGCCTGGTAATCAAGGCCAACACGGACGGCGCGGAGGGGGTTGACGGCGTGGCCAACACGTTCGTCTACACGGTGCTACTGATGGTCATCACCGGAGTGACCATGTATCTCGTCTACGGCCGCTCCAGCAGGGAAAGGTCCCGCAAGAAGCGGCTGCCGGCCGTTCCCCCCGCGTCCGCCGTCCCGGGCCCGGGGCTTCCCGGAACACCTGTTTCCGGAGAGGACGCCGCGCAGCCTGCAGCACCCGTCCGCTGATCAGCCCGCGGAACCGCTGACGACGGCGGCGCGGGCGTTCCGCCGTCGGGCCAGCTTGAGGAGGCCGTCACGCAACGGCTGGGCACCGTCCGCGAGGGCGACGCGCCCCATGGCAGAGGACGCCAGGCTGAGGGCGCGGGTCCTTGGCCGCCGCTGCCGGTCGTAGGCACGCAGTGCCTGGCCTTCGGGCAGCGTGTTGAGAAGGTCCGCCAGTGTTACGGCGTCCACCAGCGACTCGCAGGCGCCGCGCCCCAGGGTGGGCAGCATGGCGTGGGCAGCATCGCCGATGAGCACGGTCCGCCCGCGGACGTAGGAGCCAAGATGCGGGACGGTCCAGAGCCGCTGGACCAGGCATGCTTCGGGTGTGGCTGCGGCCAGCGTGCGGCGGATGGCGGGGGCGTGGCTGGAATAGCGCTCCCGGGCGTATTCCAGGGCTGACGATGCGTCAATCCCGTACGGGCCCATGCCGGACCGGTAGCTGGCCCACCAGAAGGATCCTCCCCGGGCGGCAGCCATGCCGAACAGGTCGCCGCGCCCCCAGTACTCGCCCACCTCGTCCTGGCTGACCGGAGCAGGCAGGGTCCCGCGGAGGGCGAGGTACGGGGTGAGGCGGGCTTCCGTTCCGGCGCCCCAGGCCTCCCGGCGGACTGCGCTGTGCACGCCGTCAGCACCGACCACCAGGCTCCCGTCGTCGGGACGTGACCGGACGTTGCGGGTTACCCGGCGGACTGTTCCCGGGACGGCCCCGTCCAGCAGCCGCAGCAGGTCCACCCTGGAAATTCCGAACATCTCCCCCGCGTTCATTGTGACCCAAGGCTCTCCCTGGGCGTTGCGGACCGACCCGCTGCCGAGTACCGGGCTGACCGCCCGCGCCTCGTCAAGGATTCCCAGCCGCGCCAGCGCGCGTTGGGCGTTAGGCCACATTCCCAGTGCGGTGCCCACGGCCGGCAGCTCGGGCCGCTTCTCGTACACCGTCACCTGGAACCGGCTGGAGTCCAGGGCGGAGGCCAGCGCCAGGCCGGCAATGCCGCCACCAACAATCGAAATTGTTTCCATGATGGTGATTTTACTACTTTTGTAGTGAACCGGAAGGGGTCAATTACACTGTGCCTATGCCTGACCGCCGGACCCAGCTCCTCGATGCCGCCCTGGCCGTTGTGGCGGACAAGGGCTTGAAGGGCCTCACCCACCGGGCTGTGGACGCCGCCGCCCAGGTGGCGGAAGGGACAACCTCTAACTACTTCCGCAGCCGCGCCGCCCTCGTGGAAGCGGTGCTGGACCGTTTGGAACACCTGGACGGCCAGCTGCTCCGTGACCAAGGCATGGCCGGACCGCCGCGCACAGTTGAGGAACTTGCGGGCCAACTGGCCGGAATGGTGCTGGCGCTGGCCGGCGAGCACGCCGGCCTCACCCGCGCCCGGCTGGCCCTCTCGCTGGACCGGCCCGAAGCGGTGACGGCAGGGCACTTCCGGCTGGTGGGCGGCCTGGTGCCGGCCCTCACCGCTTTAGGGGTTGCTGATGCGGCCGCCCGCGCACGGGACCTGGCAGATTACGGGGACGGCGTGCTGCTCCACCTGCTCACGGTCAGGCGCGACGAGCAGCCCGATGCCGCAGCCATCGCCGCCGCAGTCCGGCGGCTGCTCGCCCCCTAAGGCGCGTTTCCCGCCGTCGCACCTCCCGGAGTTTTTGTCCAGATATGCAGGGTGAGTGCCCTTTTACCCTGCATATCTGGACAAACTCTGCGTGTCAGGCCTGGCCCGGCCAGCCGGTGTAGGCCTCGGCGAGGTAGGCCATGCCGTGCCGTGAGGACACAACGGACTTCAGTTCGCCGAGCTGGCGGGCGCGGGAGAAGTCGTCCGCGTCGGCGGGCGTGTGCAGCATAGTGGTCATCCAGTAGGAGAACTGCTGCGCCTTCCACACCCGGGCCAGGGCGCGGTCGCTGAAGGAGTCCAGGAGGTGGTCCGAGCCTGAGTTGTAGTGGGTGTCCAGCCCCTCGAAGAGCATCTTGACGTCGTGGATGGCGAGGTTGAGGCCTTTGGCGCCGGTGGGCGGGACCGTGTGGGCGGCGTCGCCGGCGAGGAACAGGTTGCCGTGGCGCATGGGCGTATGAACGAAGCTGCGGAAGGGCAGGACCATCTTGTCGATGACCGGGCCCTCCTTGAGCTCAAAACCGTTGCCGTTGACCCTGCTGCGGAACTCCGCCCAGATCCGGTCGTCATCCCACTCGGCAACGTTCTCCTTGGGATCGCACTGAAAGTACATGCGCTGGACGGTTTCGGTCCGCTGGCTGATCAGGGCAAAACCGTTGGCGGAGTTGGCGTAGATCAGCTCGTCGGCGCTGCGCGGAGCCTCGGCCAGGATTCCGAACCAGGCAAACGGGTACTCGTGGAAGTACCACTTGCGGCTGGACTCGGGGATCTGGAAGCGGCAGTGGCTCCTGGACCCGTCGGCGCCCACCAGGAAGTCGGCCTGGATCTCGAACTCCGCCCCGTCCGCGTCCGTGAACCAGACCTTCGGCTTGCCTTCGAGGTCATGCACGGTGGTGTCCGTGACGCTGTAGCGCACGTCTCCGCCGTCGGCCTTCCTGCGGGCGGCGAGGTCCAGGAACACGTCCGTCTGCGGGTAAAGCCAGACCGATTCCCCCACGAGGTCCTTGAAGTCAACGCGGTGGCTCTCCCCGTTGAAGCGCAGTTCGATGCCGTCGTGCCGGTCGCCGTCGCGCAGCACCCGGTCCGAGACGCCGCTGTCCACGAGCATGTTGACGGTGCCGTGTTCGAGGATGCCCGCCCGGACGGTCTCCGAGATGTCCTTGTGGCTGCGGACTTCGATGACGGTGGACTCGATGCCGGCCTTGGCCAGCAGGTGGGACAGCATCAGGCCGGCAGGGCCTGCGCCCATGATGGCCACCTGGGTGGTGATGATGGTGCGGGGCATGGCGTTCTCGCTTCGTTGCGGGGCCGCTGCTGGGCGGCCGTGTGGTGCTTCTGCCAACAGTCTGCGCTTCGGCAGGTGAGCGGCGTTACATAGATTCCGTTCAACGGAAGAAGCGGGGCCAGCCTACGAGTCGTTCAGCCTGCGCGCGATGCCCCTGGCTGCTGTCTGCAGTGCAGGCACCAGTGCTTGCAGCCGCATCTCGCGCAGAGGGACCACGACGCCGAGCGAAGCCACCGCACGCTGGCGGGCGTCCAGCACGGGGACGGCGATCCCCCAGGTGTCCGGGTCCACCACGCCCTTCAGCTGGGCAAAACCCTGATGGAAGGTCTCGCTGAGCAGCACCCGGACAGCATCGGTGGTGACCTTTCCATCCGGGTCCGCGAACTGGTCAAGGTAATTGCCTTGCAGTTGCCTGTCCTGGTGGGCCATCAGTGCCAGCCCCGCGGACGAGGTATGGACGGGCATCCGGCCGGCCACCCTGGCCCGGTTGGCCACGGACCCCCGGCGGGACAGCCGTTCAACAAAAAGCGCGTCCCATCCGTCCAGCACGGCCAGGTTCACATTCTGGTTGAGCACCTGCTGGATGTCCTCCATGAACGGCATGGCGGCCTGCCGCAGGGCGAGGGTAGGGGCGGTGCGGTTCACCAGTTCCCAGAGCCGCAGGCCGGGGCGCACCAGGCCGCCGGGAGCGGCGTCCAGCAGGCCGTGGTCCGCAAGCTGCCGGACCAGCCGGTGGGCAGTGGTGAGGGGCAGGCCCGAGCGCTCCGCCAGCTCGGACAGCTGCAGGGCACTGACGTCTTCCGGGAAGGCGGAGAGCAGCCGGACAATCCGGTCCACCACCGAATCACCCGAGGCAGAATTCGCCACCGCACTCTCCGCTTCCGTTGAATGGGACCAGCCTACCTTCGCGGCAGCTGCGGCGGCTAAGGCACCTGGGCGGGGGCCGCCGTCGTCCGTCCGCGGAAACGGCGCCACGCGCCGGGGGCCAGGACCACAGCGATGCCGACAGCGGCGCCAATCACCGTTTCAATGATGCGGTCCCGGAGCAGGATGGCTGGGGAGGCGGGAACCACGAGGAGTGTGGACACCAGCGCCAGCGGCGTAACGAAGATCTGGGCCAGCAGGTACTGCCTGATGATGAACATTTCCGCGCCGAACTGGCACAGGGCCATAACCAGGACGGTCTGCCACGGCTGCAGGCCCAGCAGCAGGATGCCCGCCATCACGCCCAGCCCAAGCACGGTGCCGATGATCCTTTGCATTCCACGTCGGACCCGGTGGCGGGTGGTGTGGCCCACCAGCGGAACCACGGCGGCCACCATTGCCCAGTAGTTATGACCGAATCCGAGGCGGCTGCCGGCCCAGGTTGCCAGCGCGCCGGCCAGCCCGGCAGCCGCCAGGTAGCCCAGGCCTTCAAACACGGCGGCACGCTTCTCGTCGGGGGTGCGGCGGATGGGGCGCGGCCGGGCCCACGCTGTGCGGTGGCTGGGGAGGATCCGCGAGGAGAAACCGATCAGCAGGGAGAAGGCGGTGGTGAGGGCGGCCACCAGCATGCCCTCCCACAGCGGCGGCTGGTTGGGGATGGAGGCAATGGCCGCGAACGCAAAGATATGGAAGAGGGACCCGGCCGGGCGCAGGCGGAACCACGAGATAGCCACCGAACAGCCGCCTGCCACCAGCGTGGTGGCCAGGACCAGGAGCCACGTGGTCCCGGCGGGGTCCAGCTCCCAGGCTCCGCCGGCCCGGGCAGCGAGCGCTGCAAGGAAAATGACCAGCAGCATCAGCAGGCCGGCCCGCAACTGCAGTGCAAAGCGGGTCCCGTGGGGTTCGCCGCGGCCGTAGATGCCCGTGAAAGCCCCGAAGGAGGCGAAGATGGCAAGGTCCAGCCGGCCCAGCAGCACAAGCGTGAAGAGTGGCACGAAGACGCCCACCGCGCACCTCAGGGCCGGGTGGTGGTCCTTGTTGGCGGGGGCAATGCTGAACATCTCGGTGAGCATCTTCACGTGGAATAGGGCCTTCCTGCGGTCCAGGGCGTCCGGGTGGATCATTTTCTGGTTTAGACGGGCGGCCGCGCTGACGTTCCAGCAAAATCCTACGCCCGGCATGCTTCGCACGATCGGAACGGCCGGGCAACACCGCGGAAACAGCACCACGCGATCCTTGGACCATGAAGCCCGGTGCAAGCAAGACTCCCACGTCTGAACTGAGCTGCGAAGTGTGCGGCCTGATGCCCGAACCAACAAGGACCCGGCTGACCCTGGCCAACGTGGCCGTGATGCTGCCGATTGAACTCCTGGTCCACGCCCTGGTGGTGGACACGGAGCTCCCCTACCTGGCCAAGGTCCTTGTGCTGACCGTTACCGCCACCGTCCTGGTGATCTGGGTGGCTGAACCTTCCGCGGCGCGGGTGCTGCGGGGGTGGCTGCATGCGCCGGCCCTGCGGCACCGGCAGCGGCTTGCCGGAGCACCGGCGTTGTGGCGGGCGCGCACCGTCCTGCAGGATGAGCCGGGGGCGCTGCAGAAGATCACCAAGGCCCTGGCCCGCCTGGACACCAACATCCTGGGCATCCACGTCCATCCCGTTGCCGGCGGCGTGCTGGACGAGTTCGTCCTGTCCGCTCCAGGCGACGTGAGCGAGCACCAGCTCCTGGACGCGCTGCAGCTGGCGGGCGGCACACACTCCAATGCCTGGCCCACCACAGCCCTGGCGATGGCGGACGGGCAAACCAAAGCGTTGAGCCTGGCTGCGCGGATTGCTGATGCGCCGGATGAGCTTCCGCTGGCCGTGGCGGAGCTGCTGCATGCACGGATCCTCTCCCCTGCCGAGGCAGTTTTGGAGAGGTACGACGCCGGCACGCGGCTCAAGATCCCCACGGCCTGGCATGGCCCCATCACCTTTGTCCGGCCGGGTGAACCGTTCACGCCCGCGGAATCGGCCCGCGCCCACCGGCTCGCGGAGCTCGCCGAGATCCTGGCACACCGCCCCGCCGCGTCTCCGCCCAACTAGGTAGCGCTAAGTGTCGTTATGACCCACCAAAACGACACTTAGCGCTACTTACTTGAGAATTACATCCGGAGGGTCAGGGCGGACGGGTCCATGGTCATGACAACGTGCTTGCCCTGCCCTTCGTGGTCGCCGTCCAGCTGGTAGTCGTCGTTGTGCTCCAGGGTGATCTCCACGGTTTTGCCCTGGAAGTACTCAACAGCGGTGTCCTTGCTCCGGCCCTTGCCGATCATCCCCGCCACCACTGAAAGCCAGCCCAGCTTCCCGTGGTGGGGCGCCAGGACGGCAACGTCCAGCAGGCCGTCGTCCACCTTTGCCTCCGGGAAGATCTCCAGGCCGCCCTGGACCTTGCCGCAGTTGCCCACCATGACGCTGCGGACCCCGCGGTGGACCGCGGACTTTCCGTCGATCACGATGGTGGCCTTGACCGGCTTGCCGGGCAGGTTGCGGATGCCGGCGTCCACGTAGGCCAGCCAGCCCACTTTGTCCTTCAGTTCCTCGTTGGTGTCGGCCATGATGGTGGCGTCGTACCCCACGCCGGCCATGACCAGGAACAGCTGCTCCATGTCCGGGTCGCTGCGCCGGGCACGGACTACATCGATCTTCCGTTCCGTGCCGGTCAGGGCACCGGCCATGGCGCCGTCGTAGTCGGTGACATCCATGCCGAGGTTGCGGGCCAGGAGGTTGCCGGTTCCCAGGGGAAGCAGTCCCATGGGCACATCCCCGCCGGACAGCACTTCGGCGACGCACCGGACGGTCCCGTCGCCGCCGGCGGCGATGACGATGTCCGCCCCCTGCGCGAGTGCTTCCTTGGCCTGGCCAACACCAGGGTCCTCCTTGGTGGTCTCGAACCACAGCGGCTCGCCCCAGCCGTTTTCCACGCAGTGCTTTGCCACCAGGCCGCGCACGTCGATGTCCACCGGTTTGGCGGGATTGACGATGATTGCAGCGCGCTGGAGAGAGGTGGAGCTGTTGGCAGTCATGGTGTCCTCTGGTGGCAAGTGGAAAGGCTACGTCTGAGAGAAGACTAGCCTGCCCCGCGCGGGCCTCGAAGCAGGTTGGCAGGAGCTTCGCCACGAGGGGCGCGGCTACAGTGCCTTCACGGCGCCGAGCACCTGCGCCAGGGAGTCCTTGGCATCGCCGAACAGGAGCGACGTCTGCGGCTCGTACAGCAGGTCATTCTCGATCCCGGCGAACCCGGGCCGCATGGAACGCTTTAGGAAAACCACCTGCCGGGCATCCGCCACTTCCAGGATGGGCATGCCGTAGATGGGTGAGCCGGAGGACGTCTTGGCTGCCGGGTTCACGACGTCGTTCGCGCCCACCACCAGCGCCACATCCGCCGTTTTGAACTCGGGGTTGATCTCCCCCATTTCCTTGAGGGACTCGTACGGGACGTTGGCCTCGGCCAGCAGCACGTTCATGTGTCCGGGCATCCGGCCGGCCACGGGATGGATGGCGAAGTCCACCTCGATCCCGCGGCTTTCCAGTGCCAGCGCGAGCTCGGCCGCGGTGTGCTGGCCCTGGGCCACAGCCAGCCCATAGCCGGGAACAATGATGACGCGCTGCGCGTAGCCCAGAAGCACCGCAACGTCCTCCGCGCTGGAGGAACGGACGGGACGCTCGCTCACGGCGGTGGATCCCGCCGTCGAACCTCCCCGGAACGCTCCGAACAGGATGCCGGCCACTCTGCGGCCCATCGCAGCCGCCATGGCCCGGGTGAGGATAGTGCCCGAGGCGCCCACCAGGGTGCCGGCGACCACTAGGAGGACGTTGCCAAGCACCACGCCGGAGGCGGCGACGGCCAGGCCGGTGAAGGCGTTCAGGAGGGAGATGACGATGGGGACGTCGGCGCCACCCACTGGCAGGACCAGCAGGATGCCGGCCGCCAGGCCCAGGACCAGCAGCAGCACCGCGAGCGGAAGGGAACCGGTAAAAACGACGACGGCGGCGGCCGCCACAGCGGCGAGCAGCACCGCCGCCATCACCACGGGGAGCCCGCGGAACACCACCGGCCGCGTGGTCATCAGTTCCTGCAGCTTGGCGAACGTAACCCCCGAGCCTGCGAAGGACACGGCACCGACCAGGAGCGTGAACACGATGGCCAGCCGCACCCAGGGATCGCCTGCGTGGCTCAGTTCGAGAAGCGCCACGAGGGCAGCCGCTCCGCCGCCAACGCCGTTGAAGGCCGCAACCAGCTGCGGCATCTGCGTCATCTTCACGCCCCGGGCCACGGGCGCCGCCACCACCGTGCCTACGGCGATGGAACCAAGGATCCACGGGACGTTCTCCAGCTGCGCGGACAGGAACACCGTGACGACGCCGATCAACGCACCCAGCGCACCGATCAGGTTGCCGCGGCGGGCGGTCCGCGGGGAACTGAGCCCGCGCAGCGCCAGGATGAAGAAAACCGCGGCGACGAGGTACAGCAGTGACGTCCAGACCGGACTAAGGAGGCTCACTTGCTGTCCGCCTTCGTCGACGGGGTCCTGGCAACCTGTTTCCTGGCATGGAACATGTGCAGCATGCGGTCGGTCACCACGAAGCCGCCCACCAGGTTGGCGGTGGCAAGGACGACGGCGAGGAGCGCCACCGCGAGCACCCAGGGATCCGCTGCCTGGCCGGCCACAATGATGGCACCCACCAGGATGATGCCGTGGATGGCGTTGGCTCCGGACATCAGCGGCGTGTGCAGGGTGCTGGAGACCTTGGACACTACCTCGAAGCCGACGAAGACGGCCAGGACCGTGATGGTCAGCAGGCTCATTCCGTCCATCAGAGTGCTCCTTCCCGCGAGGTGGCGGCCCGCTCTGCAAGCAGGTCCGCCGTCGGCTGGTGCCGCACCGTGCCGTCGTGGGTGAGGCAGGCCCCGGCGATGACCTCGTCACTGAAGTCGGGGACCAGCGCACCGTCCCGGACCATCAGCACCAGCAGGTTGGCGACGTTCTTGGCGTACAGGCGGGAGGCGTCCGACGCCATGGCGGAGGGGGCGTCCTTCAGGCCGACCAGCGTAACGTGGCCGGAGCCGTCCGCAGTGGGGATGGGAACGTCCTGGCCAGGCACGGCGCCTTCCACGTTGCCGCCCGACTCGGCAGCGAGGTCGACAACCACCGAACCGGCCCGCATGCCCTGCACCATCTCCCGCGTGACCAGGAGCGGTGCGCGCCTGCCGGGGACGGCCGCCGTCGTAATCAGGACGTCGGCCTGGGCCACGTGCGGTGCCAGCAGCTGGCGTTGCCGGGTGCCGGCGTCGGAACTGAGCTGGCGGGCGTAGCCGCCGGCGGCCTCTGCCGTTTCGAGGTCCAGCCGGATGAAGGTGCCGCCCATGGAGGCTACCTCGTCCGCGGAGGCCGGGCGGATGTCATTGGCGAAGACCCGTGCGCCGAGGCGTTTCGCCGTGCCGATGGCCTGCAGACCCGCCACCCCCGCCCCCAGGACCAGGACCCGGGCGGGCGGGACGGTGCCGGCGGCGGTCATGTACAGCGGGAAGAACCTGGGCAGCCGGATGGCGGCTTCCAGGACGCAGCGGTACCCGGCCACGAGGGCCTGGGAGCTGAGGGCGTCCATGGACTGGGCCCGGGAGATGCGGGGCACGAGTTCCAGGGCGAAGGATGTGACGCCGGCGTCGGCGAGCGCCTGGACAGTTGGCAGTTCGGACGACGGCGAGGCGAGGCCCACGGAGACCGCGCCCCTTTTCAGGGACCGGGCGGTGTCAGGGTCGAGGGGCCGGACGTGGGCGAGGACGTCCAGCTGGGCGGGATCGAGCCCGGGGACAATATGTGCGCCCGCCTGGCTGTAGGCGAGGTCCGGGTACCCCGCCGCCGCTCCGGCATCTTCCTCAAGGAGTATCTGCACGCCGAGCGCCACCAGCTGCTTGACCGTTTCCGGTGTGGCGGCCACCCGCCGTTCACCCTCCCGGCGTTCCCGCGGTATGCCCAGTTTCACCCGCCGACTCCCCTCGCTGCATGAATGCGGGAGCGCCGCCCTGCTGGGCCGTCCCTGGTCCAGGTGGACCAGGGGGCTTCGCGGAGCGGCGCTGCTGCACGTAGTTGGCTTGAGTCTATGGCCCGCACCGCTGCCGCGGGAGTAGGGCGGCGAGCTTGGGTGGCAAACAGTTACCTTAGTATTCCCTTGGACGCCCGCGGCTGCCGAGTTCCCCACCCGCCAGCCGGTAGGAGTCCTGCAGGAGTTCCTCCAGCAGCTTCACGTCGATCCGGGCCAGCCGCACCAGCACCAGCCGGGGAGAGCGCTCATGGTGCGGGGTCCAGAAGAAGATGTCCGGCTCCGTTCCCGCCAACGCCTCGCGTTCTTCGGTCTTGACGGTGAGGACTCCGGGTTCCCAGATGCGGGCCAACAAGGTCTTGGCGAACCAGGCGGGCTGGCCCCAGCTCAGCCGCTCCGTGACGGCCGGCATGGCCAGGGCAAGGTTGCGGACGTCGGCTTCGGTGGCCATGAGCCACAGTCTGCCTGCCCGGCGGGCACCGGACAAGCGCCTTCGTGATGGAGTTTTTGTCCACTTATGCCGACTTCCGCGCCTCGGAAGCCTGCATATCTGGACAAAAACTCCGTGAGAGGCGCTTATCCCCGGGCGGTCAGGTCGGCGGAGACGAGTTTCGCCGTCGCCACGATTTCCTGGGCCACGGAGGCGAGGTAGGCGTCCGGATCGGGTTGCGCGGCCACGGACTGGGCCTGCAGCGACACGTTGACGGCCGCCACCATCTTCGACCCGTCGTATACCGGCGCGGCCACGGACATCAGGCCGAGCTCCAGCTCCTGGTCCAGAAGGCACCAGCCCTGCGCCCGGACTGTCTCCAGAACTGCCAGCAGGTCCTGGACGGTGCCCAGGGCGCGCGGAGTCAGCGGTTTGATCTCTGCCGCAGCCAGGTAGGCCTTGAGCTCGGCCGGCGCCAGCCCTGCGAGAAGGACGCGGCCCATGGACGTGGCGTATGCCGGGAAGCGGGTGCCCACGGTGATGCCGACAGTCATGATCCGGCGGGTGGTCACCCGGGCAATGTACGCGATGTCGGTTCCGTCGAGCACTGCGGCGGAGGTGGACTCCCCCAGCTTCAGGGACAGCTCCTCAAGGTGGGGCTGCGCCAGCTGCGGCAGCGACAGCCCGGACAGGTAGGCGTACCCCAGTTGGAGCACCTTGGCCGTCAACGCGAACGTCTTGCCGTCGGTGCGCACATAGCCCAGCTCCACCAGGGTGTGCAGGAAGCGCCGGGCAGTGGCGCGCGTCAGCCCGGTGCGGGCTGCCACCTCCGTCAGGGTCATCACCGGGTGGTCCGTATCGAAGGCACGGATGACGGCGAGCCCGCGGGCCAGGGACTGGACGTACTGGTCACTGGCCTGCGGGGCACCCGCTGATGCTGCGTCGGTCATGGTTACCAATCCTAGGGCCGGCTCAGGCCGCGGCGGCCGCCTTGAGCGGGACGGGAACCAGTTCCTGGAGCTCTTCGAGGGTGCAGCCGAAGGTTTCGCGGACGGTGATGCCGCCGGGGCCGGTGAGGAAGACGGCTTTGTCCGTGTAGACGCGGGTCACGCAGCCGACGCCGGTAAGCGGGTAGGTGCAGTCTTCCACGATCTTGGAAGCCCCTTCACGGGTGAGGAGGGTCATCATCACGAACACGTCCTTGGCGCCGGTGGCCAGGTCCATGGCGCCTCCGACGGCGGGAATCGCCCCGGGCGCCCCGGTGTGCCAGTTGGCGAGGTCGCCGGTGACTGATACCTGGAACGCGCCCAGCACGCAGATGTCCAGGTGCCCGCCGCGCATCATCGCGAAGGAGTCGGCGTGGTGGAAGTAGGACGCTCCGGGGAGTTCGGTGACGGGGATCTTGCCGGCGTTGATGAGGTCCTCGTCGATCTCATCACCCTTGGCTTCCGGGCCCATGCCCAGCATCCCGTTCTCCGTGTGGAGGGTGATGTCCTGGTCCTCGGTGAGGTAGTTGGACACGAGTGTGGGCTGGCCGATGCCGAGGTTCACGAACGAGCCCGGGGCGATGTCCCTGGCCACCAGGCGGGCGAGGTCGTCCCGGCTCAGCGGGGCATCGGAGGTTTTGATGCTTGATTCCATAACGCCCATGTCAGGCCACCTTCTCGCTCGAGCCGGCATCCGCGGGGACGCGGACCACAGTATTGACGTAAATCCCGGGAGTGACCACGTTTTCCGGGTCCAGCGCCCCGACAGGCACGATCTCCGAGACCTGGACGATGGTCTGCTTCGCGGCTGCGGCCATGATGGGCCCGAAGTTCCGGGCGGTCTTGCGGTACACGAGGTTGCCCTTCCCGTCGGCCTTGAGCGCCTTGATCAGGGCGACGTCGGCGTGGATGGGGGTCTCGAAGACCTGCCCGCGGCCGTCGATGATCCTGGTTTCCTTGCCCTCGGCGAGCATGGTCCCGTACCCGGTGGGGGTGAAGAACCCGCCGATTCCGGCGCCGGCGGCCCGGATGCGTTCGGCCAGGTTGCCCTGCGGGACGAGTTCCAGCTCGATCTGCCCCGCCTTGTACCTGGCGTCAAAATGCCAGGAATCGGACTGCCGCGGGAAGGAACAGATCATTTTCCGGACCCGGCCTTCCTTGATCAGCAGCGCCAGGCCCTGGTCGCCCTGGCCGGCGTTGTTGTTCACTACGGTGAGGTCCGTGGCGCCGCAGTCCAGCAGCGCATCGATCAGTTCGAACGGCTGCCCGGCGTTGCCGAACCCGCCGATCATCACGGTGGAACCGTCCTTGATGCCGGCCACGGCCTCGTTTACAGAGTCAACAAATGTCAGCATTGCCTAGCCCTTCACGCCAGTAGTTACGTTTTCGAGCACCACAGCCAGGCCCTGCCCGACGCCGATGCAGATCGCCGCGACGCCCCAGCGCTCCCCGGAGGCCTGCAGCGACCGGGCAAGGGTGCCCAGGATCCGGGTGCCGGACGCGCCCAGCGGGTGGCCCATGGCAATGGCGCCGCCGTGCCTGTTCACAATGGCGGGGTCGATGCCCCAGGCGTTAATGCAGGCCAGGGACTGCGCGGCAAAGGCTTCGTTAAGTTCGACGGCGCCCACCTGGTCCCAGCCGATGCCCGCCTTGGCGAGGGCCTTGTTCGCCGCCTCCACCGGGGCGAACCCGAAATACTGCGGATCGTTGCCGTGCGCACCACGCCCGGCGATGCGGGCCAGGGGCTCCAGCCCGAGCAGCCCCGCGGCACTTTCACCGCCCACCCAGGCCGCGGAGGCGCCGTCGGACAACGGCGACGCGTTCCCCGCCGTCACCGTCCCGTCCTCGGCCCGGAACACCGTCTTCAAGCCCGCAAGCTTCTCCGCCGAGGAACCGGCACGGATCCCCTCATCCCGCACCAGGTCCGTGCCCGGGACCGGGGCCACCAGGTTGTCGTAGAACCCCTCGTCCCACGCCGCGGCGGAGAGGTTGTGCGAATTCGCCGCGAACTCATCCTGCTGCTCGCGGGTCACTCCGTATTTCTCGCGGAGCCGTTCGGTGGCCTCACCCAGGGAAATCGTCCACTCCTTGGGCATGGCATTGTTCACCAGCCGCCAGCCCAGCGTGGTGGAGGCCAGGTTCAGGTCCCCGGCCGGGTAGGGCTTCTCCGTCTTCGGCAGCACCCACGGGGCCCGGGACATCGATTCCGCCCCGCCCACCAGCATCAACTCGGCGTCGCCGGCGTTGATCTGCCGCGAGGCGATAATCGCCGCGTCCAGCGAGGATCCGCACAACCGGTTCACCGTAGTCCCCGGAATCGAGACCGGCAGACCCGCCAGCAGCGTCCCCATCCGGGCGATATTCCGGTTCTCCTCGCCCGCGCCGTTGGCGTTGCCGAACACAACCTCATCAATCCGCTCCGGATCCAGGGCAGGCGCCCGCCTGACCGATTCCCTGATCACATGCGCGGCAAGGTCATCCGGACGGACCCCCGCAAGGCCGGAGCCGAACTTACCGAACGGGGTGCGCACGGCGTCGTACACAAAAGCCTGGTTCATAACTTTTCCTCTAATTCAGTGCGTGGTGTCCCAACTAGGTAGCAGTTGATGTCGTTTTAGGGCCTCATAACGACATCTGCTGCAACCTAGTTGGGCGGGGTGGGGGTTTCGTTGGTGGGTGCGGCGCTGTCCAGGTCCTTGAACACCTGCTGGGCGGTCTTGAAGGCGGTATTGGCCGAGGGCACTCCGCAGTAGATGGCGGTCTGCAGCAGGATCTCCTTGATCTCGTCCCTGCTGAGGCCGTTGGTGAGGGCAGCCCGGATGTGCATGGCCAGCTCCTCCCAGTGCCCGTGCGCCACCATCGCGGTGATGGTGACGGCGGAGCGCATCTGGCGGGTCAGGCCGGGGCGGGTCCAGATGCCTCCCCAGGCGATCCGGGTGATCATGTCCTGGAAGTCGTACGTGAACTCGTCCTTGGTGGCGTTGGCCCGGTCCACATGCGCGTCACCCAGGACTTCGCGCCGGACCTTCATGCCGCCGTCGTAAATGTCCTGGCTGGTGGCGGCCGGCTGGACGACGCCGTTGCGTTCGGGGTTCTTCCCCTCGCTGCCGCTCACTTGGCTGCTCCCCGCGATTCGGTCCAGGTGATGAGGCTGCGCATCAGCTCGGCCACGTGGGCGGGGGCTTCGGCAGGGGCAAGGTGTGCCACACCTTCCAGGGCGACAGCGGTGGCGGTTCCGCCACCGGCCGTGATCCCGGCCGCCACTTCTTCGGCGAACGACGGCGGCGCCACCCCGTCCAGCGCCCCGGCGATGACTTGGGTTGGCACCCGGATGCTGCCCAGGTCCTCCCGGACGTCGAAGGCCGCCAGCGCTTCACAGCAGAAGGCGTAGCTGAACCGGTCGGCGTCGCGCAGGGCATGCAGGAGCCTGCTGCTGAGCTCGGGCTCGCGTTCCATGAAACCAGGGGCGAACCAGCGTTCCGCGGAGCCCTGGATCATCACCGGGGTACCCTGGCTGCGGACCGTTTCCGCCCGTTCCAGCCACCCTTCGGGTGTGCCCAGCTTGGCGCCGCTGCACTGCACGGACAGGCTCTTGAGGCGCTCCCCGTGCTTGATGCCCAGCTGGAGGCCGGTGGCACCGCCCAGGGAAACGCCGGCGTAATGGAAGGCCTCCCCGGGGGCGATGGAATCCACGAGCTCCACGACCGCATCAGCCAGGGCGGCAACGTCGAAGGTCTCGGTGGCCGCGGGCGAGACGCCGTGGCCGGGCAGGTCCCAGGCCACAACATCGACGTCGTTTCCGAGCAGGGAAGCGGTCCGGTTCCACAGGATGGTGGAGGTGCCCAGGGATGGTCCAACCACCAGCAGTGGGTGGTCCCCCAGGGGCCGCTGGGGCGAGAGCAGGGCTGCTTTCAGGGCGGGTTTAGCCACGGGAGGCTCCGTTCGGATCAGTATCGGGACGTGCAGTGGGTGCCGCAAATTCCGGGAAGGCGGCCAGGATGCGGCGGGAAATGGCTACCGCCTCGCCCAGGTAGCTGGCGGGATTGAGGAGTTCTTCGAGGCGAAGGTCGGTAAGCACCCCGGGCGGCACGGCGCCGCGGAGCAGCTTGCGGTAGGTGGCCCCCTGCGCCCCGGCTGGTGCCTGCAGGGTCTGGTCCACGATGGCCTGCAACTGCTCCTTCCCGGTGAGGCCGTCCTTCTCCTCCAGCAGGGGCGACACCGCCGCACCCACTCCCTCGGCCAGGAGCAGCGGGCCGGCGAGGTCCAGGTTGCGGCGCATTGCGTCCGGGAAGGCCTGCAGGCCCTCGGCGAGCTCGCGGACGTGCCCGGCCGCCCCCAGCGCCAGGGCCAGGAGCTGCCGGAGGGCGGGCCACTCGGTGTGCCACGCAGCGTCCGGGCGCTCATCGTTGAAGTTGGCTGCGGCCAGGTGCAGCTGCGCGGCCAGCCCCGGCGCCTGCAGCGCAGCGCTGCGGACCAGGACGGACAGCACGGGGTTCTGCTTCTGCGGCATGGCAGAGGAGACGCCGCGGCCGGCGGCGCGCGGCTCGGCCAGCTCGCCGACCTCGGGCCTGCTCAGGAACAGGACGTCCGCGGCGATCTTTCCGAATGCGTCCAGCACGGCGGCGAGGGCGTTGCCCAGGGACGTGACCACCAGCCGGTTGGTGTGCCAGGGCGCTGCCGCCGGGGCCAGGCCCAGCTGGGATGCCAGGGCATCGGCCAGGCTGAAGGGGGTGGCCCGTGACCCGGAGGTAAGCACGGTTCCCGCAGCGAGCGTCCCTGCCGCACCGCCGAACTGGACCGGAAATGCCAGGCCTTGGAGCTGGCGTCCCGCGGCGGCGACGCCGTGGAACCACTGCGCAGCCCGCAGGCCGAACGTGAAGGGGAGGGAATGCTGGGTGAGGCTCCTGCCCACGCACAGCGTGTCCGCATGCTCTTCCGCCACACCGGCAAGCGCCGCCGTCGTGCGTTTCAGGTCGCCGAGCAACGCCTCGACGGTGTTGCGGGCCAGCAGCATCAGGGCAGTGTCCAGCACGTCCTGGCTGGTGAGGGAGGTGTGGACGGCCTTTCCGGCACCGATGCCGGCGCCGTCCAGCGCCTTGACGTTTTTCCGAAGGTCCGCCAGCAGCGGGATCACCGGGTTGCCGCCGCCCTGGGCGCGGCGGGCTATGCCTGCCACGCTGTACCTGCCGGGCTCGGCTGCTGCGGAGACGACGGCGGCGGAACCGGCGGGTGCCAGGTCCGCCTTCTCCAGCACCGCGGCCCAGGCGGATTCGACGGCGAGGATCGCCGCCAGCACAGCCTGGTCCCCGGTCAGCGCACCCACTAGGGGCGAGGCCGAGACGGGACTGAGCAGGCCGGCGCCGCCCGCTCCCCCGAACGTGCCCGGATCTCCCAGGCCGGCGGACCCGGTCACTGGAAGTCCAGGAAGACTGTCTCGCCCTCACCCTGGAGGCGGACGTCCCAGGTGAGGCCGCCGTCCGCGTCACGGCGGGCAATCAGCGTCCTGCGGCGCTCGGGATCCAGGGAGCTGAGCAGCGGGTCGTTGGCGAGCGCCTCCGTGTCCTCGGGCAGGTAGATGCGGGTGAAGAGCCTGTTGGTGAGCCCGCGGGCGAAGATGGCCACGGAGATAAAGGGGGCCGCCGCAGGTTTTCCAGGGACCGGCTTGGTGGGGCCCGGGTTCACGGTGGTGAAGGTGAAGACTCCGGAGTTGCCCACGGCGCCGCGGCCCCACCCGGTAAAGGTGTAGCCGTCACGGACCAGGGACCCGGTCTTCTGGACAATGTTGCCCTCGGCGTCGGGCTGCCAGATTTCCAGGATGGCGTCCGGGATGGTCTGGCCGGAGCCGTCGTACACAGTTCCCTGCAGGCGGATGGAGCCCGGCGAGCCGGGGGCGAGGAGTTCGTTGTCCTTCTCGAACGGCAGGGCGTAGCCGTAGAACGGTCCGACGGTCTGCCCCGGGGTGGGAACAAGTTTGGTGCTCATTTTCCTACTCGCCTGCCTCTTCGTTGCTGTCGCCTGCCGTACCGAACGCCTCGTTTTCCGTCCACGTCCGTTTGGGGCCGGTCAGGACAATGTCCCAGTTGTAGCCCAGGGCCCACTCGGGCTCGGTGAGGCTGTGGTCGTAGCTGGCCACCAGCCGGTCGCGGGCGTCCTGGTCCACGATGGTCTGGTAGATCGGGTCCAGCGGGAACAGCTGGTCGCCCGGGAAGTACATCTGGGTGATGATCCGCTGGGTGAACTCGGTTCCGAACAGGGAGAAGTGGATGTGCGCGGGGCGCCAGGCGTTCAGGTGGTTCTTCCACGGGTACGCGCCGGGCTTGATGGTGGTAAACCGGTAGGAGCCGTCCGGGCCGGTGATGCAGCGGCCGATCCCCGTGAAGTTCGGGTCGATCGGCGCCGGGTGCTGGTCGCGCTTGTGGATGTACCGGCCGGAGGAGTTGGCCTGCCAGATCTCTACCAGCTGGCCGGCAACGGGGCGGCCGTCACCGTCCAGGACCCGGCCTGCCACGATGATCCGCTCGCCCTGGGGCTCGCCGTTGTGCTGGATGGTGAGATCGGACTCGAGTGCGTGCACATCCTGGTGGCCGAAGGCCGGCGAGTACAGCTCGATGGTTTCCGGGTCCGCGTGGTGCAGGCTCTTGGTGGGGTGCCGCAGGATGCTGGAGCGGTAAGGCGGGTAGTCCAGCCGTGGCTGGGTCTCGGCGGGGGCACCCTCTTTAAGCGCCCGCGCATAGGCTTCGCCGAGGGCGTTGATCTCTGCACTGAGGTCATTCTGGGTTTCAATGGCGCGGTCCAGTGGCATGTGGGCGGCCTTCGGCTCGGCGGGCGGCACAGACTCGTCGGTATCAAGCTGAACATTGGTTTCTTCCGGCACGGCTGGCTCCTTTCTGTTTTCGTTTAATCGGTGGGTGGTGCTTTGCGGGCTGGTCAGGTCCGGTGCAGCGAGTCGTACTGGACCGCGTGCCGGACCGGGGCGTTGGGCGCCCCGTACCCGTCATAGCCGCCGCGGCGCTCCACCATTTCAAAGAACACACTGCCCACGGTGGCGGTGTAGAAGTGGAGGAATTCACCGCCGGCATCGCGGTCGTAGAGGAGGTTGAGCTCCTGCAGGGTGGCCAGGAAACCGGGTTCGAGGTCGAACCGGGCGTCCAGGTCCTCGTAGTAGTTCGCCGGGATCTGCAGGAACTCGAGTCCCCGGTCCCGGGCGGCGCGGGCGGTGGCCACAAGGTCCTCCACGGCGAACGCGATGTGCTCCTGATAGGTCTTGCGGACGGAGTGCGTGCCTTGTGAGGCGGCCTGCTGCACCGGCGCCAGGTTCAGCACCAGCCGCACCGCGCCGTCGGATGTCTGCATGACCTGCGAGCGCACCAGTCCACTGGGGCTGGGCACTTCGGCGAAGGGCTGCGGTTCCAGGGCCAGGGCGCTGGTGTAGAAAAGGACGGCTTCGTCGAAGTGCTGCCACGGCTGGGCCAGGTTGACGTGGTCGATGACCGCAGTGGCGCCCGGACCAGTGGACGGAGTGTGGTGCTCCAGGCCTTCCCCGAATTCACGGGCCTGTCCAAATTCAGCAGTCCAGGCCGCGGTGCCGTCCGGGCTGCCCTGGCACAGGAAGATTTCGGTGGAGTCCGGGGCGGAGATCCCCTGGAAGACTTCCTCGTCGGCCTGGACCTTGCGGGCCACCACCGGCGCCTTCAGCTGCTGGGCACGGGCGGAGGCAATCACGGGTGAATCGACGTCGAACCCCAGTGCGGCGATGGATGGCTCAGCGTGCGATGCCGCCTGCTCGTTGATGATCACGCGCGCCTGGCCCATGGTCCACAGCTGCACGTCCTTCGTGCGGTGCCTGCCCTCGGACGCGAAGCCCAGCTGCCCCAGGAGCTTCTCCAGCTGGGCGGGATCGTCCGCTTTGACCTCGGCGAAGTTGAAGCCAGCCGGTTCGCTCACCTTGGGCAGGGTGGCGAGTTCCATGGGATAACGACGGCGGGAGGCGGCCCTGCCGCCCGCTGCGGCTTCCGCGCTGCCCGCCAGCCATGTGGCGCTCTGTTCCTCCAGCCAGATGAGCGAGCGCATGGCGTCCACGGCAGTGCGGTCCACGTCCGACTGGCGGAAGACGTCGTTGAAGACCTCCAGGGAGACCGGCCCGGAATAGCCGGCCCGGACCACGTGACCCATGAACTTGGCCAGCTCGAACTGGCCCTCGCCCGGGAACACGCGGTAGTGCCGGCTCCAGGAGAGCACGTCCATGGAAAGCTTCGGTGCGTCCGCAACCTGGACAAAGAAGATCTTCTCCGGGTCGAGGGCCTCAACCGGCGCGGTGTCCCAGTCGCGGGACAGGATGTGAAAGGAGTCCAGGCAGGTGCCGAAGTTGGGGTGGTCCACCATCTCCACCAGGCGGTAGGCGTGCTCGTAGTCGTTGACGTACTTGCCCCACGCCAGGGCCTCGTAGGCAACCTTGACGCCGTGGTCCCCCGCCAGCCCCGCGAGCTCGGCCAGCTGCGCGGCCCGGAGGGCGTCGTCGTCGATGGTGGCTGTGGCAACGTTGGAGCAGACCAGGATGGTGTCCATGCCCAGGCGGGACATCAGCTTGAACTTCGCCTCCGCCCGCCGGAGGTTTGCCTTCAGCAGGTCCGGGGCAACGCCGTCGAAATCCCGGAACGGCTGGTACAGATCCAGCCCCAGGCCCAGGTCAGCGGCCATTTTGCGGATGTCCTCAGGGCTCAGCGGCGAGGTGACCAGGTCCTGTTCGAAGATCTCAATGCCGTCGAAGCCCGCGATGGCGCAGGCCTGCATCTTCTCCTTCAGGGTGCCGGAGAGGCATACCGTGGCGATTCCGGTGCGCATCAGGCAGCCACCTCCTCTGCCGCCACAAGCTCCAGGAAGTGGCTGCGCATGCGGTCCGGGTCCGCTTCGAGGCCGGTGAAGATGCGGAAGGCGTCGGCGGCCTGGCCCACGGCCATCCGCCCGCCGTCCAGCACTTCGCAGCCTTTGGCACGGGCCCCGCGGACCAGCTCGGTCTCAATGGGGCGGTAAACGATGTCCGCCACCCAGTGCCGGGCCGCCAGCAGGTCCAGGTCCAGCGGGACGCCGGGGTGGGCGGCCATGCCCACAGGGGTGCAATGCACCAGCCCGTCCGCCAGCGGCATCAGCTGCGGCAGCTCCGCCGTCGTGCGTGCCACAACGGTGCTGTCCGGGAAGAAGCCGGCCAGTTCAGCTGCCCTGGCGGCGCCGCGGGCGGCGTCCATGTCCACAAGGTCCAGGTGGCGGACACCGGCGGTGAGGAGGGCGTAGGCGACGGCGGAACCCGCCCCGCCGGCGCCCAGCTGGACCACGCGGTCCAGCCGTGCGCCCGGAAGTCCTGAGGAGAGGGCGGCGGCAAAGCCGGAAAAGTCGGTGTTGTGTCCGACGAACCGGCCGTCCTGGATCACTACAGTGTTCACGGCGCCCAGCCGGCGCGCGTCCGCGGAGACTTCATCCAGGTGCTGCAGGACCAGCTGCTTGCAGGGGTGGGTGATGTTCAAACCATTGAATCCGAGGTTCCTGGCGCTGCGCAGCAGGTCTCCCACGGACTCGCCGGGAAGGCCCAGCTCGGTGAGGTCGATGGGCCGGTAAAGGTAGCGCAGGCCCTGCACATCCCCTTCACGTTCGTGCATGGGCGGGGTGAGTGACGGCATTACACCATCGCCGACCAGTCCCACCAGGTAGGACTCAGTTCGATTACTCATCCGTGCAGCTCCTTTGGTACGGCGCCGGGGCCGCGTTGCGGGGAGTTCCGGTGCTGGAAATTACGATACAACAATTGTTCACACTTCGCACTTGCGTTCGCTATACGAACGTGCAGCGGCGGTGCGATGGAAATTCAGCGCTGCGGCAGCCTGGCCGAGAGTTCTGCGGCGGCCTCCTGAAGCAGGGGCACGAGCGCAACCAGCTCCTCCACGCTCAGTCGGAAGACCGGTACGGCGGTTGCCAGTGAGGCGAACGCGTGGCCCTGCGAATTGAACACGGGAACGGCGACAGCACGCATGCCCAGCTCGTTCTCCTGGTCCATCACCGCGTAGCCGCGACTGCGGACCTGCTCTATTTCGGCCCGGAAGGCGTCGCGGTCAGTGATCGAGAACTCGGTCAGCGGCTCGAGCTCAAGCTCTTCCACCAGCTTTTCCCGCTCCGAATCGTCCGCAAAAGCCACGAGCGCCTTGCCAACCGAGGTGGTGTGCAGCGCGCCGAGATGCCCCGGGTCGCTGGTGACCCGGAATGTCTTCGGCCCGTCCACCTTGTTGACAGTCAAATGGTGGTGGCCGTCGCGGACACTCAGGATGGTGGCCTCGCCGGTCTGCTCAGTGACGCGGCGCAGGACCGGCAGGGCCGCGCCGGCGAAGCCGTGATGGTTCGATACCCGCTGTCCCAGCTGGAAGATCCGCAGGCCCAGGTGGTACCGGCGGCCTTCCGGCTCGTAGTCCACAAAGCCGTCCCGGGTCAGCGACCCCAGCAGGCGGTAGGTGGTGCTGAACGGCAGCTCAGCCTTCCGGGAGATTTCCGCGGCACTGGCACCCCGCGGCTCGTCTCCCAGAAGAACCAGGAGGCCCAGGGCCTTGCCCACCATGTCGGTGCGGTCCGCCTTGCCTGCCCCGGCCGCTTTTACGTCAGCAGCTACGTCGTCGTCAGCTGTGGTTTGATTCACACTCATGCTTTGATGTTGCCACAATGTGAGAGCTATTTCTAGATGGTGATTATTTTCTTGACAGGTGACCGCACTCACAGTCACTATTGCTGTATCGCACAAGTAGCTCTCACAATGTGGCTACTCGTCCGGGTCTTCTATCGGACTCCAGCCGCAACGCGCCCCGCCCGCACCAAGGCAGCGGCGGCTGCGACCCCCAGATCCATCCGCGACAATGTCGTCACACAAAGGAACTCCATGAGCCAGACACTTCCGTCCGCCGGGACGGACACTGACACCCACGGCCGTACACCCAAGAAAGCAGCCGTCGCCAGCTTCCTGGGCAGCGCGGTCGAATACTACGACTTCTTCATTTTCGGCTCCGCCGCTGCACTGATCTTCCCAACGGTCTTCTTCCCGGATGCTGACGCAAACGCGGCCATTATGTCCTTCGCCACCTTCGGTTTCGCGTACGTGGCACGGCCCGTTGGCGCCGTCATCCTGGGCCACTTCGGCGACAGGGTGGGCCGAAGGAAGGTCCTGATGTTCACCCTCCTGCTGATGGGTGCTTCCACCTTCCTGATCGGCTGCCTTCCGGACTTCAACACCGTTGGCTGGTGGGCTCCAGCCCTGCTGGTGCTGGCCCGGCTCTGCCAGGGCCTTTCCGCCGCAGGCGAGCAGGCCGGCGCCTCCTCCATGACACTGGAACACGCCCCGGACAACCGCCGCTCCTTCTTCACCTCCTGGACCCTCACCGGCACCCAGGGCGGCCAGATCCTCGCCGCCCTCGTCTTCATCCCCGTCCTCGCCCTCCCGGACGAGATCAAGTACGGCATCGGCTGGCGCATCCCCTTCTGGCTCAGCGCCGTCGTGGTTGTTGTTGCGTTCATCATCCGCCGCACCCTGCACGAACCGCCGGCGTTCGAGGAAGCCCAGAAGTCCGCCCAGATCTCCAAGCTCCCGGTTGCCGACCTGCTCAAGGGCCACTGGCGCGACGTCCTCCGCGTGATCTGCTGCGCCTTCATCGCCGCCGTCTCCACCGTGTTCGGCACCCTGGCCATCAGCTACGCCAAGACCGTCGCCGGCGTGGACGGCACCACCACCCTGTGGCTCGTGGTCGGCGCCAACCTCGTGGCACTCGGCACCCAGCCGCTGTTCGGCATGCTCGCTGACAAGATCGGCCGCAAGCCCGTCTTCATCTACGGCGCCGTGGCCAGCGCCGCGCTGACTCCGGTGTTCCTGCTCAGCCTGGAATCCGGCAGCGTGCCGCTGATGTTCCTGGCCGCCATTGGCTTCTTCTCCTGCGGCTACGCAGCCTCCAACGCCGTCTGGCCGTCCTTCTACGCCGAAATGTTCAGCACCAAGGTCCGCTTCTCCGGCCTGGCCATCGGCACCCAGCTGGGCTTCCTGATGGCAGGGTTCGCGCCGGCCATCGTTGCGGCCATGGGTGGCATCAAGCCCGGCGGCTGGGTGCAGATCAGCATCTTCACCGCCGTCATCTGCGGCGTCGCGGCGATCTCGGCGCTGACGGCCAAGGAAACCTTCAAGGTTCCCACCACGCAGCTCGGCCTGAAGTAGCGGTCAGCCGGGCCGGAGGCACAATCCAGCCCGGTTTTGCAGCCGGAAAGCCCGCCATTCCCCGGGAATGGCGGGCTTTCCCCGTTGAAAACTGGGCTGCCTTGGCAGCGAGCGGCGAAGCCTACGGCCGGCCGGTCTCCAGTACCGACCCCAGGTCGAAGCTGACCGGCTCCTCCAGCTGGGCGTAGGTGCACGATTCCGGGTCCCGGTCCGGGCGCCAGCGGTTGAACTGGGCCGTGTGGCGGAACCGGTCCCCCTCCATGTGGTCGTACCGCACCTCCACCACCAGTTCCGGGCGGAGCGGCACGAAGGACAGGTCCTTGCCGGCGCTCCAGCGGCTGCCCTCGGCGTTGCGCGGCGTCCGTTCCCCCTCCTCCTGCTTGGCCCAGGCCCAGGGGTGGTCATCGAAATCGGTCACCAGCGGCTGGAGCTGTTCAAACAGTTCCTTGCGGCGCTTCATCGGGAAGGCACCGATGACGCCCACACTGGCCAGGCCGCCGTCGTCCTTGTACAGACCCAGCAGCAGCGAGCCAATGGCGTCCGGCCCGCTCTTGTGGAGGCGGTAGCCGGCCACCACGCAGTCGGCAGTGCGCTCGTGCTTGGTCTTGAACATCACGCGCTTGTCCGGTTCGTACCGGCCGTCCAGGCGCTTGGCCACGATCCCGTCCAGGCCGGCGCCCTCGAACTGCTCAAACCACTGTTCCGCCGTGTCCTTGTCCGTCGTGGCGGCGGTGAGGTGGACCGGCGCCTTGCTTCCCGCGAGCGCCTTTTCCAGCGCCGCCCGCCGCTCGGTGAAGGGCCGGCCGGTGTAGTCGTCGCCGCCCAGGGCCAGAAGGTCGAACGCCACGAAGGAGGCCGGCGTCTGGGAAGCGAGCAGCTTGACCCGGCTTGCCGCGGGGTGGATCCGCTGTTGCAGGGCATCGAAGTCGAGCCTGTCACCGGAGGAGCCCACCAGGATGATCTCGCCGTCCACCACGCAGCGCGCCGGCAGGTTTTCCTTCAACGCCTCAACAAGCTCGGGGAAGTAGCGGGTCATGGGTTTTTCGTTCCGGCTGCCGATCTCAAGCTCGTCGCCGTCGCGGAAGATGATGGACCGGAAGCCGTCCCACTTGGGCTCGTAGCTAAGCTCCCCGTCCGGGACGCCGCTGACGGCCTTGGCGAGCATGGGCGGGACAGGCGGCATCACGGGAAGTTCCATGCTGCCCATTCTTGCCCGGCGACGGGCTCCGGCGTAAGACCACCGCAAACAAGGTTCAGGTTCTGCCCGCCAGCAGCCACACAATGAGGATCAGCGACGGCGCCGCAGCCGCGGTGGACAGCAGGACGGTTTCCCTGGCCACCGCAATGCCCCGCCCGTACTTGCCGGCGAACAGGAACACGTTCTGCGCCGACGGCAGCGCCGCCATGAGCACCACGCCCAGGAGCATCGGCTGGTCCAGGTTGAAGACAAAGCGGCCGACGGCGTACGCCAGCGCCGGCATCACGGCGGACTTCAGCGCGGTGGCCGTCAGGATTTCCGCCGTGTGCCCGCCGCTTCGCAGCATCCGGGTGCCGTGCAGGGACATGCCGAAGGCCAGCAGCACCACCGGAACGGCTGCACCGCCCAGGAGGTTCAGGGGTGCCATCACAGGACCGGGCAGTTCCACCTTGAACGCGGCCAGGACCACGCCGAGCAGGGAGGCGATGATCATCGGGTTGCGGAAGGGCTGGGAGAGCAGCAGCCGGGGTGACACCCGGCCGGCCACGGAGAAGTCCAGCAGGGTGAGGACCAGGGGCGCGAACAGGAGCAGCTGGACCAGCAGGACCGGTGCCACCGGAGTGGCATCGCCCAGGGCGTACAGCGTGATGGGGATGCCGATGTTGTTGGCATTGACATAGGAACTGGCCATCGCGCCGATGGCGGTCTCGGCCAGGGGCCGCCGGAACCACAGCCGGCTGGCCAGCACGTACAGCAGCGCCGTTGCGGACGCCGTGACCAGGGCGAGCGGAACGTAGGCGGAAAAGACCACCGTAAGGTCCGATTCCAGGACCACCGTGAACAGCAGGACGGGGTTGGTGATGAAGAAGGCCGTACGGGTGAGCGCCGAGACCGTGGGCTCCCCGCCCAGCCCGCAGCGCGCGGCAATGTACCCCACAGCGATCACTGCGCCGATCACCGCAAGCCCCACCAGCACACCGCCCACGCGTGGTACTTCCTTCCAGCTCCGCCGCCTGCGCAGGAGTTCCGGGAAGCGCAGTAGTACAAGCCTAAAACTTATCGGACAAGTGGCGCCGCGCAGGCCAGCCCTCGACACGGCACCCTTCCGGACGGTAGAGGTTAACGATGGTTACCGTCGGCTTCCATGCCTCACACGAACAGATCAGTCCCGCCCAACTGCTCAAGGACGTCCAGCACGCGGAACGGGCAGGATTCGATGCCGCCATGTGCTCTGACCATATTGAGCCGTGGTCCGCCCGGCAGGGCCACTCCGGCTTCGCCTGGTCCTGGCTGGGGGCGGCGCTGGCCACCACCAGCCTGCGCTTCGGCGTGGTGACCGCACCGGGCCAGCGCTACCACCCCGCCATCATCGCCCACGCCTCCGCCACCCTGGCAAGCATGTTTCCGGACCGCTTCTGGATGGCGCCCGGCAGCGGCGAGAACATGAACGAGCACGTCACCGGCGATGCCTGGCCGCCCAAAGAGGTGCGGCAGCGCCGGCTTGAAGAGTGTGTGGAAGTGATCCGCCGGCTGCACCGGGGCGAGGAGGTGACCCACCACGGGCTTGTCACCGTGGAACAGGCCCGGATCTGGGACGTTCCGGATTCCCCGCCGCCGCTGATCGCCCCGGCCATCAGCGTGGAGACCGCCCGCCGTTCTGCCGCGTGGGCAGACGGCCTGGTAACCATCAACCAGCCCGCCGACAAGCTGAGGGACATGCTGGCGGCCTACCGGGACAACGGCGGCCGTGGCAAGGCTGTGCTGCAGGTGCACCTGTCCTGGGCTCCCCGTGAGCAGGACGCGGCAGCCATTGCCCTGGACCAGTGGCGCACCAACACCTTCGCCCCGCCGGTCCCCTGGGACCTCCCCACGGCCGGGCACTTCGACGGCGTCAGCGGCCATATCGGCGAGGAACAGGTCCGCACGGCGGTCAACGTCTCGGCAAGCCTGGAGCAGCACGCAGAGTGGCTGGCAGGCTACGCGGACCTGGGCTTCGATGAAATCTACCTCCACTTCGTGGGGCAGGAGCAGGCCCCCTTTATCGATGCGTTTGCCACGGACGTCCTTCCTCAGCTGCGCGGCTCGCGGGCCCAGGCACGGGCGCAGGCACCGGCATGAGGCTCGCCGAAACCTCGGACCTCTGGTGGAAGAACGCGGTGATCTACTGCCTGGACGTTGAGACCTTTTTTGACGACGACGGCGACGGCACCGGGGACTTCGCAGGGCTCACCCAGCGCGTGGACTACCTGGCGGCGCTGGGCGTGACCTGCATCTGGCTGATGCCGTTCTACCCCTCCCCGGACCGGGACGACGGGTACGACGTAACGGACTTCTTCACCGTGGACCCCCGGCTTGGCACCATGGGCGACCTGGTGGAGTTCATGCGGGCGGCCAGGGACCGGGGCATGCGGGTCATCGCCGACTTCGTGGTGAACCACACCTCGGACCAGCACCCCTGGTTCGTCGAGGCCCGCAAATCCAAGGACAGCAAGTACCGGGACTACTACGTCTGGCGCAGCGACACTCCCCCGGACACGTCCTCCGAGGTGGTGTTCCCGGGCGAAGAGGACTCGCTGTGGGAAAAGGATGACGCCACCGGGGAGTGGTACCTCCACATGTTCGCCAAGCACCAGCCGGACCTCAATGTCACCAATCCCGACGTGCGCAATGAGATCGCCAAGGCGATGGGGCTGTGGCTGGAACTGGGACTGGACGGCTTCCGCCTGGACGCAGTGCCCTTCTTCCTGGAGACCCGAGGGCAGCCCAAGGACGAAGCCGCCAAGCTGGATCCGCACGGCTTCCTCGCAGCGCTGCGCAGTTTCGTGAGCCGCCGCAACGGCAGCGCCGTGCTGCTGGGCGAAGTGAACTTGCCCTACAAGGAGCAGGTGGAGTACTTCGGTGGACCGGACGGCAATGAACTGAACATGCAGTTCGATTTCATGTCCATGCAGCACATCTACCTGTCGCTGGCCCGCCAGGACGCCCGCCCCCTGGCAGAGACGCTGAAGAGCCGGCCGCCCCTGCACCCCGACAACCAGTGGGCCATGTTCGTGCGCAACCATGACGAGCTGACCCTGGACAAGCTCAGCGACGGCGAGCGCGAAGAGGTCTTCGCAGCTTTCGGACCCCGGAAGAACATGCAGATCTACGGACGGGGGCTGCGCCGGAGGCTGCCGCCGATGCTGGACGGCGACCCCGAGCGACTCCGCATGGTCTATTCGCTGATGTTCGCCCTGCCCGGAACCCCGGTGCTGTTCTACGGTGAGGAAATCGGCATGGGCGAGGACCTCCGGCAAAAGAGCCGGGCAGCGGTGCGCACCCCCATGCAGTGGACCGACGAGAAGAACGGCGGATTTTCCACAGCCAGGGCCGCGGACCTGGTGGTACCGCTGGCGCGGGGGGATTACGGCCCGGAGCACGTCAACGCCGCGGCCGCCAAACGCGATCCGGACTCTCTGTTCAACTTCATGGTCACCCTGATCCGCCGCTACCGGGAGTCCCCAGAGCTTGGCTGGGGGGAATTCGCTGTCATTGAGCAGTCCGAGCCGGCGGTCTTTGCGCACACCTGCAGCACGGACACCGGCGCACTGGTGCTCCTGCACAACTTCGGCGAGGAGCCGGTGAAGGTCAGCGGCACATTGGCCCCCGAGGATGGGCCGCGCAACGCCTTCAGGGACGCCATCCTGCTGGACCTGTTCGACGGCGACAACATACCGCTGGAGCCCGACGGCGGTTTCACCGTTGAGCTGGAACGCTACGGCTACCGCTGGTACCGCCTCCACCGCAAAGGCGACCGGCTGTCGCCTTAGCTGCGCGTCGGAGCCGGGACGCTCCGGTCAGCTCATGCGACGCTCTCCAGAGTGCCCGGCCGGGAGCCGAGGCCTACGTAGGCACCCTTGAAGAAGACAAGGGGCTCTGCTCCAGCCCGGGCACTCAGGGCACGGACTGCGCCCACAACGATGGTGTGGTCGCCGCCGTCGTACTCCTGCTCAAGCTCGCAATCCACCCACGCCAGGGCCTGGTCCAGGACTGGGCTTCCAAGCGGCGACGGTGAGTGGCTGACTCCAGCGAACTTGTCCGTAGCGGAGCGCGCAAACTGGGCCGCCAGGTGCTGGTGTTCAGCAGGGAGGATGTTGACGGCGAACCGGCCCGCTGCCCGCAGCAGGGGCCAGGTGGTGGAGGTGCGCGCCGGGCTGAAGGACACCAGCGCCGGTTCCAGCGAAAGGGACGAAAACGACTGGCAGGTCATGCCGGCCGGTCCGGCCTCAGTTGAGGCGGTGATCACCGTCAGGCCCGTGGCGAAGTGCCCCATAATATGGCGCAGGCGCCGGGGACTGAGGTCATGTTGGTCCGTCATGGGTGTCCTTTCAAAGGGAGGGTGACCTCAATCAACCACCCCGGCATCCAGACCTCAACTTCGGCTGAAACCTGCCGACCCCTTGCGCAACGCGGGGCCGCCGGGCTTCATCCGGCGACCAGGAATGACCCCTGACCGGACCAAGTGTTACCCCTGGTTTCGTGCCGTGACGCAGGAGGACGGAAATCCCCCGTGCCATGCCCGGGCTGGCCTAGATTGCTAAAAAGCCCAGCACATTACAGGAGGTGTACCACGTGTCGTTGACTACGCAGCGGACTACTCACCGGCTTACCATCAAGGCCCCGGCGGACCTGGTCTTCACCGTACTGCGGGATTCCTCCCACTGGCCGTTCCTGGACGGGCTGACCGTCTACTCCGAACGGGTCAGCGGCGATGACGCCGACCATGAACTCCGCACGTCCATCGTGGCCAACGGTGCCCTGAACTCCAGCCGCTGCCACTGCCTCTTCGATGCGGCATCACACCGCGCCGAATTCCGGCAGGTCGGTTTGGAGCACCCCCTGTTGAGGCTCGGCGGGAGCTGGGTGATCCTCCGTGCGGACGGCAACTCGGAGGTGACCCTCACGCACGAGTTCGAGGTGGATGGGGCAGCAGCCGGGGACCTCCCGGAGCTGATGCACCGCACGATTGATGAATACAGCCGTCGCGAGCTGGAAGCGCTGCGCCTGAGTTCGGAGCGCCTGAGCCTGCTGGTGCAGCAGCACTCGGCAGGTGCCCACGCCAGCGAGGCCTAGCACGCGGCAGGCGGCGGCCGCGCACTGCAGGCGTCCGCCCGGTGCAGGGGCCCTCAGCGCCATGCTGTGCACAAAGGAAAGTGCCCCGCCATTGCTGGGTCAGCATTGGCGGGGCACCTTTTGGCCGGGACTACGCAGGCTGTAGCACCCGGTTGTGGGAGTTGGCCGGTATGGCCAGCCCGTAGTGGCCGCGCAGTGTGCGTCCCGTATATTCGCTCCGGAACAGGCCGCGGTCCTGCAGGATCGGGACCACCTGGTCCACAAAAATCTCCAACCCGGAGGGCAGCACCGGCGGCATGATGTTGAATCCGTCGGCCGCGCCCGACTGGAACCAGTCCTGGATGGCGTCAGCCACCTGCTCCGGGGTGCCGGCGAACGTCCGGTGCCCACGGCCGCCGCCCAGCCGGCCGATGAGCTGGCGCACCGTGAGGTGTTCACGGCGGGCGAGGTTCACGATCAGCGTGTACCGGCTTTTGGCACCCTCGATCTCGTCTTCCGAGGGGAGGTCTGCCGGAAGCCGGGCGTCCAGCTTCAGGGATTCAGGTGCCACCCGAAGCACGTTGGCGAGCTGCCGGCGGGCGTGTTCGGGCTGGATCAGTTCGTCCAGTTCCCGCTCCAGTTTCAGGGCCTCGGCCTCGGAGGCGGCGATGACGGGAACAATGCCCGGCAGGATCTTCAGGGATACCGGGTCCCGGCCAGCCGCCTTCGTCCGTCCCTTCAGGTCAGCGTAGAAGTCCTGCGCCACGGAGAGGGTCTGGTGGGCAGTGAAGACCGCCTCCGCGTACCGGGATGCGAACTCTTTGCCGTCCTCGGAGGAGCCGGCCTGGACAATGACCGGGCGGCCCTGGACGGACCTGGGGACATCCAGGGCGCCTTCCACCCGGAAATGCTTCCCCTCGTGGTTGGCCGCATGCACCCGGGAACTGTCTGCCCACACTCCGGCGCCCTTGTCCGCCACCACGGCGCCGTCTTCCCAGCTGTCCCAGAGTTTTTGCGCCACGTCCAGGAATTCCGCGGCCCGCTCATACCGCTGCGAGTGGACCGGCTGGCCGGCCAGTGAGAAGTTCCGGGCTGCAGCGTCGCCAGCTGTGGTCACGACGTTCCAGCCGGCCCTGCCCCCGCTGATGTGGTCCACCGAGGCGAAGCGCCGCGCCAGGTTGTACGGCTCGTTGTACGTGGTGGAAGCGGTGGCAATCAGTCCGATCCGCTCGGTGACGGCCGCTATGGCCGCGAGCAGGACGGTCGGTTCCAGGCTGGTGTACGGCCGTTGGGCCACGTTCCCATGCAGCACCGGTGAATCGGCGAAGAAGATCGAATCCAGCTTTCCGCGCTCCGCAACCTGGGCCAGCCGTTGGAAATGCTTCACGTCCGTGCTGGCGAAACTGTTGCTCTCCGGCAGCCGCCACGATGCCTCGTGGTGGCCGGTGCTCATCAGGAAAGCGTTCAGGTGCAGCTGCCGGGGTCCGCTTTCCGGCGCGCTCACTGGTTTGCCCCGGCTGCTGTGAAGGCCGGCGCCTGGGAGATTCCAGGCACGACGACGGTCTCGGAGTAGGCGGACGAGTCGCCCTTGATGGAGGTGCTGCTGCGGCCGTCCACTCCGCGGGGGACGTCGCCGGCGATGGTGACGCGGTTCAGCTGGCGGGGCTGGCCGTCGTAGTTGTCCGGCGCGTAGTGCTGGGTGATGCGGTTGTCGAACAGGACCAGCTGGTCCGGTTCCCAGTTCACCCGGACCACGTTCTCCGGCCTGGTCACGTACGCCTGCAGGAGGCGCAGGATGTCCTTGGATTCGGTGTTGGACAAGCCAACAATCCGGAGCCGCTGGGCGAACCCGCCAATAAAGAGCCCGCGCTCACCGGTCAGCG
Source organism: Pseudarthrobacter quantipunctorum (assembly GCF_045291495.1). NCBI lineage: Bacteria > Bacillati > Actinomycetota > Actinomycetes > Micrococcales > Micrococcaceae > Pseudarthrobacter > Pseudarthrobacter quantipunctorum. The sequence continues at coordinate 4,157,027 of NZ_CP148033.1, read as the reverse complement.
GATGGATACGGACGACGGGATGGGCCGATTCGAAGTGGATGCGCGTGAATTCCCTGCGCCGCTCGTCCGCGTTGGCATGCTCCAGGTTCTTCGGGACGGAGTAGTCGTAGTCGTTGGTGTGGATTGCCCAAAGGGTGTCGGCGAAATTCCGCAGTTCCTCAGGCAGGTCCTGGTAGGCGCCGGCCGAGGATGCGATCAGGGTTTCGCCGCCGTAAGCCGGCAGGGTGATGCTGCGCAGGGTGGAGGCCTGGGGCGGGTTGACGACGAACGTGACATCCGTGTGCCAGTTGTTGGCACTCCCGTTTTCGCTGTCCACCGGCAGGACGGCCGGTTTGCCGTCCACCGAGGCCACCGTGGGGTGGGCTTTGGTGAGCGGGCCGAAGTGGCTGGCGAATCGCACCTGGTCCTCGTCGGTGCCGATGTTGGCTTCCCGGAAGACGAGGGCTTTGTGGGTGTTCAGGGCGGCACGGATCTGCGCCACCGTGTCCGGCGGCAGGTCCCTGCTGAGGTCAAGGCCGCGGATTTCCGCGCCGATGCGGGCACTCAGCTTGGTGAACTGGAGTTTGGTTTCGGTGATGACGGTCATTGGATCTTCCTTTGCAGTTCAGTCGGACAGTTCAGTTGGGCAGTTCAGGATGTGGAGCCGACGGCGGTGCGCCAGCGGGAAAAGTGCCGTTCCAGGGCCACGAGCAGGGCGTTGACGGCGAGGCCCAGCACGGAGACGGTCAGGATGCCGGCGTACATGTCCGGGATCAGGAAGCTCATTTGCGAATTGACTATCAGGTAGCCGAGCCCGGCCTTGGCGCCCACCATTTCGGCGGCGATCAGGACCAGGATGGACGATGTCCCAGCCATCCTGATCCCTGTGAAGATCGTGGGGACCGCAGACGGCAGGATCACCTTCTGGAAGAGCCGGAAACTGTTCATCCCCAAGGATTTGGCGGCGCGGATGAGCAGTGGGTCCACGGTCCGGACGCCGGCGATGGTGTTCAGCAGGACCGGGAAGAAGGCGGCGTAGGCCACGATGGTGATCTTGGATTCCTCGCCGATGCCCAGCAGCAGGGTGAACACCGGCAGCAGTGCCAGGGTGGCCGTGTTCCGGAAAAGCTCCAGGAGCGGGTTCAGGAACGAATTCAGCCAGCCGTACCAGGCGATCAGGAGCCCCAGCACCACGGCCGTGACCACTGCAATCCCGAATCCGGATACCGAGCGGGTGAGGCTCGCCTGCAGATGGCTCTGCAGCTGCCCGGCTTCCACGAGCCTGGCACCGGCGGCGAGGACTTCGTGCAGCGGCGGCAGGAACACGCGGGTGGAGGGGCTGGCCAGATACAGCGGCCCCACTTCCCAGAGTGCCAGGAAAAGCACCACGGCAAGGGATTTCCAGCCCGCGCGGGCCGCCAGGTGTGCCACGTAGGAGAGCCTGCCCGCCTTCTGGCGTTCCGCCGCAGGCAGGGCTGGAGAGTGTTCGACGGCGGCAGGCGCCTCCGGGGGGCGGGTCAACACTGTACTCATCAGACTGCGCTCCTTTCGAGCGGCTGTTCATCGGGGGCGGTGCCGTCCGGCAGGATCTTCCGGTGGCCGGAGTCCCGGGCGAGGCGGACTTCGTCGTGCAGCAGCGACCACACCTGGTGGCGGTGTTCCACAAAGGCGGGGTGCGAGCGGATGTCCGCGTCGCGGTCGCCCTCGGGGATGTTGATGGCCACGATTTCCTTGAGTTTTCCCGGCCGGGCGCTCAGCACCGCCACCCGCTGGCCGAGGTACACCGCTTCGTCGATCCCGTGGGTGATGAAGACGATGGTCTTCCCGGTCGCCTTCCAGATCCGCAGGAGCTCGTCCTGGAGCTGTTCACGGGTCTGGGCGTCAAGGGCGGCGAAGGGCTCGTCCATCAGCAGAACGTCCGGCTCATGGGCGAGGCTCCTTGCGATGGCCACGCGCTGCTTCATACCGCCGGACAGTTCGTGAGGATAGCGGTCCCCGAACCCGGCAAGGCCCACCAGGTCCAGGAATTCGCTGGCCTTCGCCGCCCTTTCCTTTTTGGACAGGCCAGTGCTCTCGAGGCCTATTGAAACGTTGGCCGACGCCGTCCGCCAGGGAAACAGCTCGTACTGCTGGAAGACGACTGCCCGGTCCTGGCCCGGTCCGGTCACTTCCTTTCCGTCCACCAGGACCTCTCCCGATGTTGGACGGGAGAGCCCGGCCAGCAGGTCCAGGAGCGTGGTCTTGCCTGAGCCGCTGGGGCCCACGAGGGTGAGGAACTCGCCGGCGGCGACGTCCAGGCTGAGGCTGTCGATGGCGGTGAGGACTGGGGGCTCCCCCTGGCGGCGGCTGCCCGTGCCCTTGCCTGGCCGGATACTGAATTCCTTGGTGACGTTTCGGAGGCTGATTTTGGGGGTCATCGTCTATCCTTTCGGGGTTGCGGCCGGCGCCGGGGTTTCCAGCAGGTTGAACTCGTTGGTGTAGAGCGTGGAGGTATCGAGGTCGCCGGTGATGATTCCGGCCGACTTCAGGTAGTCGGCCCAGCGGGTGAAATCGGTCTCCTGGATCCGGCCGCCCGGCGAGGCAACGCCCACGCTCTTCCAGTACTTCAGCGCCTCGGTACTCTCGTTGCGGCCCCGTTTGGCGATGATTTCCTCGAATTTGGCGATCACCTGCTCCCGTGGGGTGCTCCGCTGCCATTCGATGGCCTTGGCCACCCCGGTGACCAGCGTCCGGCTGGTCTCCGGGTTCTTCGCCAGGAAGTCATTGCGAAGGACGTACTGCCCGGCGTCGAACGGTCCTCCGATGACGCCGACGTCGGTGAAGAGCGCACGGACGCCTCCCTCCGCGAGCGCACGGTCCTGCAGCACTCCGCCCAGTGTTCCCACGTCGACCTGCTTCTTGCGCAGGGCAACTTCGGTTTCGTTTGGCGGAACCACCACCAGCTGCACCTGCTTGATCTCCTCGGGAGTCAGGCCGCTGTTCTTGAGGTGCGTGGTGATCACGGCCTCGTGGTGGGCGCCAAGGGTGTTCACGGCGATCTTCTTGCCGATCAGGTCCCTGGCAGTGCGGATGGGGCTGCCTTCCTCCACGTAGTACCCCGTGAAAGTCTTGTTGTCCTCCCCGTAGTAGTTGATGACGGCTTTGACGGGCGCACCGGCCTCGATCAGCTTGATCACGGCGCCGGTGAACGCTCCCCCGATGTCCGTCTGGTCGGTGGCCACGGATTGGATGCTCTGCGGCCCGCTGGTGGTGTTGCTGACCCATTCGAGCTTGACGTCGCCCAGATAGCCGAGGTCTTCCGCCACTTCCACCAGGGCTACTGTGTTGGGCGAACCCTGGTACCGGACGGTTTTCACCTCAGCGCCGCTGCCGCTCCCGGCCTGTTGTGCCGTAGCGGGACCGCCGCAACCGGACAGCGCCAGCGTGACTGCCACGACTGCAGCCATGGCGAATGCCGTGCCTGTGGTGCGGATAGTTCGTGCGGGCAGGAGTCGGTTTTTCATGGTGGTGGGTCTTTCTGCAGTTCGGGTGTCGATCCGGACCATCTGGCTCGTGGCAACCACTAGAACAGAGAAGAATCACCGGCAGAAGCGGCGGCTTAACAGCGCGAAACGGCAGGCAACTGCGGGAAAACGGGAGTAACAGAAGTCCTCGCGGCGTAGTGTTCGGACACTCCGCTGCACGTTGCGCCGCCGGCCGACACATGGCGCATCGGGACGTAAGGCAATCAGGTACCGGAGGTTCATGGCGGTTCATACGGCGACGCGCAGGTCCACAGCAGCGCAACGTACGCCGTACTTTGAACGGTGGATGCCGGCGCCCTGCCCGCATGGGCATCACATCAAAGGGCGCACCGTCCCAGAAATGCCTGGCGGGTGTCGCCAATATTTCTGCCGGTGAGCTTCGTTTGTTACCCGCGGCCCGCCATCGCCTCCGGCGGAACTGCAGCCGGCGCGCCGTCGTCGTCCGGGTGTGAAAAAATCAACCATGCGCCCCATGCAGCACTCCAGCAAGCTCCAGAACGTCCGGTACGAACTCCGCGGACCCATCCTCCAGGCCGCCAAGGCCATGGAGGCGGAGGGGCACCGGATCCTCAAGATGAATCTCGGGGACACTGCCCCGTTCGGCCTGGAAACGCCGGAGTCCGTGGTGGTGGACATAATCCACCACCTGCGGGGCGCCCAGGGGTACAGCGATTCGAAAGGGATCTTCTCCGCGCGTACCGCCATCTCGCAGTACTACCAGACGCGCGGCCTGATGCAGATCGGGGTGGAGGACATCTTCATCGGCAACGGCGTCAGCGAGCTCATCTCGATGTGCCTGCAGGCTTTCATGGAAAACGGCGACGAGATCCTGGTACCCGCTCCGGATTACCCGCTGTGGACTGCCGCGGTCACGCTGACCGGTGGCAAGCCGGTGCACTACCTCTGCGATGAGGGGGAGAACTGGTGGCCGGACATGGCCGACGTCGAGGCCAAGATCACCAGCCGCACCAAGGGGATCGTGATCATCAACCCCAACAACCCCACGGGCGCCGTCTACCCGCGGCACATCCTGGAGCAGTTCGCGGCACTGGCCCGGAAGCACCACCTGGTCCTGTTCTCCGACGAGATCTACGAGAAGGTGCTGTATGAGGAGGCCCAGCATATCCACACCGCGGCCGTGGCCGAGGACGTCTGCTGCCTGACGTTCAGCGGGCTGTCCAAGGCCTACCGCATGCCCGGCTACCGCGCAGGCTGGGTTGCCGTCACCGGACCGCTCGCCGCCACTGCCGCCTACCGTGAGGGGCTGGAGCTGCTGGCATCGCTGCGCCTTTGCCCCAACGTTCCGGCGCAGCATGCCATCCAGACCTGCCTGGGCGGGTACCAGAGCATCGACGCCCTGGTGCGGCCCGGCGGCAGGCTCCGCGAACAGCGCGATCTCGCCTACCAGCTCCTGACGGAAATCCCCGGTGTGACGTGTGTTCCCGCGGCGGGAGCCATGTACCTGTTCCCCCGCCTCGATCCGGAGCTTTACCCCATCAGCAGTGACGAGCAGTTTGTCCTTGACCTGCTGAGGGACCAGAAGATCCTCATTTCGCATGGTTCCGCCTTCAACTGGCCCGCGCCCGACCACTTCCGGTTCGTGATCCTTCCGTCGGTCCTGGATATCCGGGAGGCCGTGCACCGCATCTCCACGTTCCTTGCGGCGTACCGGGCCGGCGTGGAACTGCCGTAGCCTCCTTTGGCCGCGGCCGCCGTCGGGCATTGCCTGCCTGTTCCGCTGCCGCGCCCGGGAACCAGTGCCGGGGAAACAGCACCGGCGCGAAGAACTAACCGGCGCCTAACCGCGGGGAAACGCGGGCGCAACATTGCTTCGGCACACTGGATTCTGCAGGCAAGAGCCGGCACCAGCCCCAGCCAGGAGGCCCCGCCATGAAGCAGAAAGCGACACCACATGTGACCCGGGTCCGCGCCCTGGACCAGCTCCACCGCGGCGACGAGATCGAGGCCCGCCTCTCGGTGGGTCCTTCCTACGACGACGTTGTAATCCGCCGCGGAAGTGTCCAGGAAACGGCTCCAGGCATCGGCGTCGTCTGGATCCTGGACCGGCTTACCGGCCTGCGCAAAGCCATCAATACGGACGAGTGCAGCGTCTGGCGGCTCGCCTGAAACTGTCGGGGTCCGCGGCCCGGGTGTAGCCGGCAAGGGCTGCCCGCCGTACCGGATTCTTCGACGCAGGGGCCTCCGCTCAGCCGCCGGCCACCGACTGGATGACCAGCACCTCCTGGCCTGGCGCCACCTCGGTGTCCAGGCCCTGCAACCGCCGCACCTCGTCCCCGCCGACGTACACATTCACGAAGCGCCGCAACGCGCCGGTCTCGTCACGGAGCCGCCGGGCCAGCACTGCGAAGTCCGAGGTCACCGAATCGAGGAGCTTTCCCACCGTTACAGGCCCGTCGGCGGGCGCAGTCAGGACGGACTGCCCGCCGGCCAGCGGTTGCAGGACGCTGGGAAGCACCACCCTGATTTCCTGCATGCTGCTCTCAGGCACCGGCTATCACGGCTGCCCGGACACAGAGCACATCCGGAAGGTGGGACACCACCTCCTGGAAGGTCCCGCCTTCATCCGCACTGGCGTAGACCGTGCCGCCGCGCGTCCCAAAATAGACCCCGGCCGGTTCCGCTGCATCCACACAGGCAGCGTCACGCAGCACGCTGTTGTACTCCCCCGTGGGCAGGCCGTTGCTGAGCCTCGTCCAGGTGGACCCGGCGTCGTCCGTCCTGTGGACGGCCAACTCGCCGTCCGGCGGAATGCGTTCCCCGTCCGCTTTGAGCGGGATGACCCATGCCGTTCCCTCCCGGCGCGGATGGGTCAGCATCACGAAGCCGAAATCCGCGGGAAGCCCCTCCGCGATGGAATTCCAGCTGTCCGCGTTGTCATCGGTGCGGTAGACGCCGTGGTGGTTCTGGGCGTAGAGGCGGCCGTCGACGGCGGCATCCGCTGCGATCTTGTGCACGCACTGCCCAAACTCGGGGTTGGGATCCGGCATGAAGTAGGCGGAGATGCCGTGGTTGCGCGGCTCCCAGGACGTGCCGCCGTCCAGTGACCGGTACACGCCTCCGGTACTCATGGCCACGTGGACCGTGTCCCCCGCCGGATGGACCACGATGGAGTGCGCGGCGGCTCCGCCGTAGCCTGCGCCCCACTCACTGCGGTGTGGATGGTCCCAGAGCCCGCGGTTCAGTTCAAAGTGTTCTCCGCCGTCGGTGGACTTCCAGACCGAGATGGGTTCAGCTCCCGCCCATACAACGCCGGGACGCGACTCGGCGTCCGGATAGATCTGCCAGATGCGCTCCAGTGCGGCACCCGTGTCCTCCGGAAACCTGACGGCGCCCTGCTCCGGCTCGGACCAGGTGGCGCCCAGGTCATCGGAGTGCGCAACGGTGGGACCCCAGTGCTCGCTGCGGACCCCCACCAAGATCCGGGTGCGGCCTTCCCTGGTGTCTATTCCAATGCTGGGGATCTCGCTCATGAGGAAATGCGGGCCGGTGAAAGACCACTGGCGCCTGTCCTGGCTGGTGGCCAGCCAGAGGCCCTTTTTGGTCCCGATCGCTAAGACAAAACTCTCTGCGGATGCCATGCCCACCATGCAACCACCGCGCACTGCAGCCCGCAACGGTTATTTTGTGTCCCGGCCGGGGTAACTAGTCCACAAACTCCGATTGGGTTTCGATGAAGTCCCAGTCCGCCGGGGTCAGGACGGCCGCCGGATTGTCCGGATGCGGGCCGCCCGCTTCCGCAATTCCCTGGAGCACCGGAAGGGGCAACTCCTCCGCCCGAAGGTTTTCCCGCAGCCATTCCTTGCTGGCCAGGTCCAGGTCAAGCCACCACATGTAGATTTCCATGACGCCATGCACCTTTCGTATGTTCCAACGTTAGGCCCGGGCGGATGCGCGGACAAGATACACCCGTGACGGGCAGGTAGCCAGTGCAGGGAGTCCCCCGATGATGCGGGTACCCGCAAGTAACCGCATGGTCCGGCCGCCGGAAAAGACAAGTACCCCCTACTCAGGACTGCCTTTAGCCCTCCCCCTAGCCTGAAAACTCAAGCAAGCTGACCGTGTTGCTGGGGCATTCGGCGCAAGTGCTGGGCCTCCTCTTCATGGTCCGTTTCACACAGCGAACTGGGGAGAAAACAATGAAACGTACCTTTGTGACTTTGGGGGTCGTCGGGCTGGGGCTGCTTGGCGTGACGGCACCGGCCATGGCAGCGCCTGAGAGAGTCACGGTCTGCCACAACGACGGAGGCAGCTGGTCGCCGCTCGAATTCAACATCAACGGCCTGAACGGCCACGACCAGCACCCGCTGGACATCATTCCACCCACCTCCGAGTCGCCCGGCAAGAACTGGACCGACGCCGGAAAGCTTCTCTACGTCGAAAAGTGCGCGCCGTTGCCGCCAGGCGAAACAATGCCGGAGGTGCCGGGCGAGGAACCTGAAGAGGAGCCCGTCGAGGAGCCTGTCGAGGAGCCGCCGGCTGAAGAGAATCCGGTAGTGGAGACACCGGCCGAAGAGAAGCCGGCCGCGGAAACACCGGTGGCCGAGACGCCGTCGGCGGAGACACCCGCGCTGACGCCTGCTGCTGAACAGCCCGCGGCAGTTCCGGCGGAGGCATCCGGCGTCGTCCCGCAAGCCGCCGCACCGGCTGCGCCTGCTCCGCAGGCAACCGTCCAGCGGCCGGTCGCCGCCACGGGGGCCACCAGCCTCGGCACCAACCAGGGGTACAACGCCCAGACCGCCGTCGGTGGTTCTGAAAGCACCCCGTCCTGGCTGGCCGGACTGGGAGCACTGGCGGCGGCAGGAGCGGCAGTGGCACTCCGCCGCCGGTCCCGCCCATTCACCCCCGCCGGCTGAAGCCAGGAACGGCATAACCGCAGCCCCGGCCCGTGGCTTCGTAAACACGGACCTGGCTGCGGCCCTTGACGGGGAAGGCGTCCCTCCAGTGCCCGGCGGGGCGCCTTCCCTCTTTTTCGTCGAAGCATCGAGGAGCACTATGGCCAAGGTCCACAGCCCGCAGGCAGCGGACGGGAAGCGCGTGCGGCGGCGCTGGAACCGTGGGGACCTGGCCATCCTCCTGTGCGGCGTCCTGGCTTTCCTGTCCATCACCTTTGGCGGGCCACTGCTGACGCACACCGCCTCGGATGGCAGCTCGCAGGGGTCATTCACGGCTGATGCGCCGGTCACCGCCGGCATCCCGCCCACGGACCCGGCACCCATCGCGGCGACGGGTACAGCAGAAGAAACCTCCGCACCTTTGGAATCCTCCGCCAGCCCCGCCCCGGCACCCGCGCTGCCCGCTGCCGCCGAGCCCCGCCGTGTCCGGTATCCGTCTGCCGGCTTCGACGTCCCTGTCCACCGCCTGGAGCTGGACAGCGACGCCCAGGCCAACCAGACCATCGTGCCGCCCGAAACCAAGGACGGCTACTGGCTGGCTCCCTTCGGCACCCCCGGCCACGGTTCGGCCAACACCACCTACGTCATCGGCCACAGCTGGGAAGGGGCGGAGGCACCCTTCAATCACCTGAGTTCAGCGGCAACAGTGGGTGACAGGTTTGAGGTGGACACCGCAACCGGCACCATCTCCTACCAGGTGGACACCGTCACCACGTACCTCAAAGCCACCCTCAAGGACAGTCCCATCTGGGAGATCGTGCCCGACCGCCTGGTCCTGATCAGCTGCTACACGGAGGACCCGTGGGGAAAGAACGTGGTTGTCGTGGCTTCGCCTGCGCTTCCCTGACGGCCCGGAAGCCCCGTTCTCTCCACCTGCCCTATCCAAGAGCCTTAAATGAGGCTGAAAATAGGTTATGAGCCCGGAACAGATGAGCAGCAGCCCGCCCCTGGTGGTGGGGATCGCGCCCGGACAGCATGCGGAAGTCCTGCAAACCGCCGTCGCCCTCGCCGCCCGGCTGGAGACACGGCTGCTGTGCGCCTATGTGGATGAGGCCAGCTTCCTGGTGGACTGGGACCCTGCACGGCCCGTGCACCGGCTCTCCCTGCACCCCGATACGGATGACCCCAACATCGGAGCCGTGGCACTGGAGCTTAAGTCGGCGATAGAAGCGGCTGTGGCCGGAGTCCCGCCCGGAACCGCCGCCGCCGAGTGGACCCTGCAGACCCTTGCCGGGGATCCTGCGCGCGCACTGGCCCGGCTGGCAGCCGAAACCGACGCGCCGATGATCATCGTGGGAACCTCCGAGCGCGGCTTCTCGCACCGCCTCGCGGAAGCCCTCAGCGGTTCGGTGGGTGCCTGGCTTACGCACCATCAGAGCAGGCCCGTGCTCATAGTTCCCTACCGGATGCCTGCCCATGACGACCGGCCGTGAAACTAAAGCGAAAGTAGTTATTCGGGGTGCTGGCGGAGCGGGGTACCAGCCAGTAAGCTGATTCAAGCAAGGCGGGTTCCAGCAGGATGGAAGCCGCAAATTGCCCAAAAGCTGCTCCGGAGTGCGTATCCCCCAATAACGCACTCCGGAGCTTTTTTATGTCCCGGCAACGGGCCGCCCCGATTAGCCGCATACCCCCCAGGGGTACTTGCCGATATACCCCAGTGGGGTATATCGTGTGGTTATGAGCGGAATCGAAGAAGCAGTGGGCGGGCACGCGGTGGACCTGCAGCCGCCCCATGGATACACCGGCAACAAAGAGGCTTACCTCCGCCGGCTCAAGCGCATCGAGGGGCAGGTCCGCGGGATCGCCCGCATGGTGGATGAGGACAAGTACTGCATCGACATCCTCACCCAGGTTGCGGCGGTCACCAAGGCCCTGCACGCTGTCAGCCTTGGCCTGGTGGAAGAGCACATCGGCCACTGCGTGGTGGGCGCCGCCTCTGAACCCGACCCCGCAGCCCGCGCCGACGCAATCGACGCCAAAGTCAAGGAAGCCGCCGACGCCATCGGCCGCCTGCTTCGCTGACGAACAATGACCAAACCAGCGCCGGCTACCGCCGGCAAACCTGAAGGAGCAGCCATGAGCACCACTTCCCCCACCACCACACGGGTCAGCGTCTCGGGAATGACCTGCGGCCACTGCGTTTCGGCAGTCAGCGAGGAACTCGAAGCACTGGCCGGCGTCGAAGAAGTGAGCGTGGAACTGAACGCCGGAGGCATCTCCACGGTGACCATCACCTCCAGCACGGAACTGTCTCCCTCGGAGATCGGGGAAGCGGTCGCCGAGGCCGGCTACCTCGTCGTCGCCAACGAAGCCTAAAAACCGTCACTGAAGCAGGGAAGCCCCAATGAGCAACCAGGAACTCCTCCACCAGCCCGCCACCCGCGTGGTGGAACTCGACATCGAGGGCATGACCTGCGCCTCCTGCGTCAACCGGGTGGAGAAGAAACTTGGCAAGCTCGACGGCGTGCAGGCCTCGGTCAACCTGCCCCTGGAATCAGCCCACGTCACGGTCCCGGCAGGCATCACTGACGAGCAGATCAAGGCAACAGTGGAAGCCGCGGGCTACAAGGCAACGATCCGCCAGCCGGACAGGCAGGACGAGAGCCCGGCCGGCGAAGCCGCAGACCTGCCCGCAGCGAAGCTCCGCCCCCGCCTGATCCTTGCGGCGATCCTGACCGTCCCCGTTTTCATCATTTCCATGGTGCCGGGAGCCCAGTTCCCGCACTGGGGCTGGGCGGCGGCCTTCCTGGCCCTGCCGGTGGTGACTTGGGCGGCGTGGCCGTTCCACCGGGCAGCGGCCGTCAACGCCCGGCACTTCGCGTCCACCATGGACACGCTGGTGTCCATCGGCGTGACCGCGGCGTACCTGTTCTCCGCCTGGCAGCTGTTCGCGGATCCCCGCATGACTGAACACCCGGGAATGGAAGGCATGGAGGCCGGCGGCCTCTATTTTGAGGTGGCAGCGGTGGTCACCACCTTCCTGCTCCTGGGCCGCTACCTGGAGGCCAATGCCAAACAGAAGGCCGGTGACGCCCTGCAGGCACTCCTGAACCTGGGCGCCAAGGATGCCACAGTCCTCCGTGACGGCAAGGAACAACGGATCCGGGCCGACCACCTGCAGGTGGACGACGTCCTGGTGGTCCGTCCCGGCGAAAAAATTGCCACCGACGGCGTGGTGACAGACGGGGACTCGGCCGTGGACGCTTCCCTGGTGACCGGCGAGTCCGTTCCCGTGGAGGTGGGCCCGGGCAGCCGGGTCACGGGCGCCACCATTAATACCTCCGGCCGCCTCCTTGTGCGCGCAACCCGCGTTGGCTCTGAAACAACCCTTGCCCAGATGGCGCGGCTCGTCTCCCAGGCGCAGACCGGCAAGGCACCCATCGCCCGCCTCGCGGACCGCATCAGTTCCGTCTTCGTTCCCGTGGTGCTGGCTATCGCGGCGCTCACCTTCGTACTGTGGCTTCTCTTTACGGGACCGGATGTGACCAGCAATGAGCTGCGCTCGGCGTTTACCGCCGCCGTCGCCGTCCTGGTGATTGCCTGCCCGTGCGCGCTGGGCCTCGCAACCCCTGTTGGCCTGCTGACGGGAACCGGGCGCGGCGCCCAGCTGGGCATCCTCATCAAGGGCCCGCAGGTTTTGGAGGACACCCGCACCGTTGACACCATCCTGTTGGACAAGACCGGGACAGTGACCACTGGAGTCCTTGCCGTGGATACGACCCTTGCCTTTGGGGGCTTCAGCGAGGCGGAGGTGCTTCGCCTCGCGGGGGCCGTGGAGGCAGCATCGGAGCACCCCGTGGCCAGGGCCATCGCTGCCGCCGCCAACGCGGGCGCCCGGGAGTTGCCAACAGCGGACGACGGCGGCACCCTCCCCGCCGTGGAAGGCTTCCGTTCCGCGCCCGGCGGCGGCGTTGCCGGAACCGTCGAGGGCCGGGTGGTTACGGCAGGCCGGACAGGCTGGCTGGAGCAGAACAACATCACCATCTCGCAGGAACAGCGCGCATCACTGGCGGCGGCGGAAGCCTCCGGCGCCACGGCCATCTGGGTTGCCGTGGACGGTGGTGTTGCCGGCATCATCAGCCTCCGGGACACCCTCAAGGAAGGTTCCGCCGCCGCCGTCGCACACCTGAAGCGGCTGGGCCTGCGCCCCATCCTGCTCACCGGCGACAACGCCGCGGTTGCCGCCCAGGTGGCGGCCGCCGTCGGCATAGATAAGGAAGATGTCTACGCGGGGGTCCTGCCCGAAGGGAAAGTGGAGGCGGTGCGCAGGCTCCAGGCCGGCGGTGCCACCGTGGCCATGGCCGGCGACGGAGTGAATGACGCTGCCGCGCTCGCCCAGGCGGACCTGGGCATTGCGATGGGCTCCGGGACGGACGTGGCCATCGAAGCGGCGGACCTGACGGTGATGGGCAACAACCTTGCCCAGGTGGCGCAGGCCATCGAACTCTCGCGCCGGACCCTGGCCACCATCAAGACCAACCTCTTTTGGGCCTTTTTCTACAACGCCGTGGGCATCCCGGTAGCAGCCCTGGGCCTGCTCAACCCGATGATCGCCGGTGCCGCCATGGCCGCCAGCTCCGTCCTGGTGGTGGCCAACTCGCTGCGGCTGCGGAGCTTCGGCAAGCAGCCGCAGGCCAGCTAGAAGGCGGACACGGCAGGAGCGGAAACGGCAGCTGCCGGCTCAGGCGGCGCCGTACCGCACGGCCGCCCGTGCCCTGGCCTTGGCTGCCTCGGCTTCCCGGTCCTTGGGCGGCGCTTGCGAAACCAGGGATTCCAGGAGGTGCTGGGTGATGTGGGCAATTTCGTGGACGGCCTCATCAAAGGCTTCCTGGTTGGCCTTGGAGGGCTTGGTGCTGCCGCTGATCTTGCGCACGTACTGCAGTGCGGCGGCGTGCACTTCCTCCGACGTGGCGTGCGGTTCAAAGTTGTGGAGGGTTCGGATATTCCGGCACATACAGCCATGCTAGGCTCTGGAACGCCTGGGATCGACCCCTCCCCGAACGGTTTGCGCAAGCGCCGGCCATGGGGAGGCCGGCATGGGCAGGGCTGCCCATCGACGCTGTCTCAGCAGCCGGGGTAGGTTTTAGGCAATGGATCTTCCGGATGAGCCGGGAGGCCGAGGGGGATGCCGACCTGGTTCGGATCCACGATTCTATGAGGAGAAATTGATGGCTATTTGGGGTGCAGACGTTCAGCAGCTTCGTCAGCTGGGCAGCAAGCTTCAGGCAGGTGCAACCGAGATCGACAACCAGAAGTCGAATCTCAACAGCCTTCTCAACAGCACCGACTGGAAGGGACCGGACGCAGACAAGTTCCGCGACGAATGGTCCGGTACCCACACCACCATGCTGACCAAGGTGGCCGACGCGCTCAGGGAAGCCGGCAACAAGGCCAAGCGCAACGCCGAGCAGCAGGAACAGGCCTCCAACTAGTCCCTGCGGCTGCGCAAGGCAGGCCCGGACACGTATGGGTGTCCGGGCCTGCTGCGTTTAAAGGCCTGCGGGCCCAGGTGGCGGCCCGCCAAAGTAAGGCCTCTGCACCTAAGGGACGGGCTCGACGTCGTTCGCGTGTTCCAGCGGTGACGCCGCCCTGGGCAGTTCCCGGCCGCGCTGCTCCTCCCCGCCCGCTGCGCCGCCGGCAGCCGGCCCCCGCAGCTCGTCGAGCCGGACCAGTACCACGCCGCCCACGATCAGGACGCCGCCGAGGAGTTGGATGGCCCCCGGCAGTTCACCGAGCAGCAGCCACGCCCACACGACGGCAAAGAGGACCTCGGTCAGCGACACGAAGGACGCCACCTTGGAACCCAGCGCCCGTGCAGCCATGATGCCGGAGACGTAGGCCAGCACTGTCGCCAGGACCACGAGCCCCGCCAGCGGCACCCACCAGGGCGTGATCCAGGGTCCGAGCCTGGTGTCCGTTGCGCTGAAGGCCATGGGCAGCAGGCCGGTGGCGGCAGCAAGCCACATCACGGCGGCACCTACGAACAGCCCGCCCGAGGCCAGCACGATGGGCGGCAGTGTGTCATTTTCCTTCGCGGTGATGAAGAAGTAGCTGGCAAGGCACACCGCGGCGGCCATTCCCCAGAAGACGCCAACAATATCGATCTTGACGGCGCCGGTCAGGTCAAGGACCAGGACCAGGCCGGCCAGGGACAGCAACGTCCCGCCGAAGGTCAGCAGGCGCGGCCGTTTCCGGCTGGCGGCCCACAGCCAGAGCACAATGATCACCGGAGCGAGGTATTCGAGCAGCAGCGCCACGCCCACCGACAGCCTTGCGACGGCGTTGAAGTAGAAGAGCTGGCAGGCCGCGACGCCGATCAGCCCGAACAGCCCGATGGTCACCCAGTTGTCCCGCAGCTGATGCCAGCGGCCCCTGAGTGCGGGAATGGCGGGCACGGCGAGGATCAGGGCTGCGCCGGTAAGCCGGGCCGTGACGGCCGCCCCGGGGCTCCACCCCGATTCCAGCAGCGCCTTAGCGAAGGACCCGGAAAGTCCAAAGACAGCGGAGGAGAAAAGAGCGATGCCCAGGCCGGAGGCGAGGAAGCTGCGCCGGGCTGCGGGCAGACGGCCGGGAGCGCGGCGTGCAGCGGGCATTGGTCGCCTCCTGTCAGGAGTAAAGTGGGCTTATGGTCATGACAGTACGGGACGGCACTGTAAGGAGTCAAGATGGTTTTTGCCCCTGACACTGAGGTGGCCCTGCGGACCGTGGTGAACCTCGTCAATTCAGCTGCGAACGGGAGCGAGGGCCTTGCCACCCAGGCGGACCTGGACCGCTTCCTGGCAGCCGAGGGCTTCAGCGGGTCGCGTACCCGGGACGCGGATGAACTGGAAAGCGTCCGCCGCTTGCGCCGCGAGCTTTGCGAGCTGTGGACGGCGGATGAAAACGCCGCAGTGGACACCGTAAACCGCCTGCTGCGGGAGGCCCGTGCACTGCCCCAACTGGTCAAGCACGACGCTTGGGACTGGCACCTGCACGCCACCACGCCGGACGCTCCATTGGTATACAGGATGAGCACGGAGGCTGCGATGGCCCTGGCAGACGTTATCCGCGGCAAGGAGATGGACCGGATGCGGACCTGCGAGGCGGAGGACTGTGATGCCGCAGTCCTGGACCTCAGCCGGAACAGGTCGAAGCGCTACTGCGATACCGGCAACTGCGCCAACCGCGCGCACGTCGCCGCCTACCGGGCGCGGCAGGCCGCCACCGGCTAGTGGCTGCCCCGGGTGTCCGTGCCGTCAGCCGGCGCGGGCGGGTCCTGCGGGCCCGAAGCCGAACCGAAGCCGTGGGACGGCTTGCGTGCTGAACTGAGGTTTACGCCGGATCCCTTGCCCAGGTGCTCGGCGTTCTCCTTGTGGCTCATGGAGAGCATTGCAGCCACCACCAGCGTGACAATGAAGGCGATGCCGGCCGCAGTGAAGGCCAGGTCAAATCGGGGGGCGCGTGCGCTGCCGCCGGAGGCGAAGACCACCACGGCAAGGAAAGCGACCACCGCCCAGAACGCGGAGAACATCAGCGGGCCCTTCACCGAGGTCCGCACCTTGCGCGGTTTTCCTGGATGCTGGTCTGCCACGGTGATTCCTCCCTGCAGGCGGCACGCAGGCCGGCCTGGTTTAAGTGTTGCGGTGTTTTGCCCGGCAAATTTTCTACAAGAAGTAGAACCGCGCTTTCCTAGTTTACGGCTTTCCGGCGGCGCTGCGGGCATCGTGCCGGAGGGTCAGGGCTGACAGGACCCACAGGACTCCCGAGATGATCGCTCCTCCGCCGGCCACTCCCAGCAGGGCGTGGGCGCCCAACCCGATGAAGAACGGCAGGAGCGCCGCGGTGCCCAGGCCTATAATGCCGGACGTGATCCAGTCGCGGGCCAGGACGTGGCTGCCGCGGAGCTTCAACCCGCAGGCCAGCTCCAGCGCCCCGGCCAGGCCCAGGCCCACAGCAGCGACCACGCCAAACAGCAGGTCCCCATGCAGGACCACCAGGGAAAATCCCGCGCCGGCCATGACCGCACCGGCGGCCGCCAGCATCTTGCCCGGCGCGGCACCCTGGGGTAGCCCCGTGGCGGGAACACTCCTGAGCAGCAGCACTCCGGTTGCCAGGAGGTACAGCCCGCCGGCCCACCCCATGACCTCAACGGAGGGCGCCGCCCAGAAAATGGTGAGGGCACCAAACACCAGGGCTGCCGCAGAGCGGAGCAGGACCGGCTGCCAGAGCTCGGGCCTGGCGTCGGTTCCGGGAGTGGTGCCTGCGGGGGTCCTTGGTTGCGTCACCGGTCCAGTTTAGTAGCGGTGCGCCGCCGGCCGAACTTTGCCCCCATTCCGGCCGGAGCTTACGCGGAACCGAGCACCATCCACCGGCCTGACCGGGCGCGGAGGCCGAGCGTCATTGCGCGGGCCGCCATGTAGCCCAGGGCAAAGGCTGCCCACAGCCAGCCCAGGCCAGCGCCGCCCGGAACTCCCAGCAGCGCAACGGCCGCGAGCATCGGCACGTAGGCGGCGAGATTCACCACGCCCGCCAGGGCAAGGTACTTCGCGTCCCCGGCTCCTATCAGCACGCCGTCCAGCACAAAGACGTAGCCGGCGAGGGGTTGGCCCGCAGCGAGGACCCATAGGGCCAGGGCCAGCATCCGCCGCACCTCGGGATCGGAGGTGAACAGGGCTCCGGCCCACGGAGCCGCCAGCGCAAGGAGCAGGCCCGTCACCGCGCCGAATCCAAGGCCCCACCGGACCATGGTTCCGGTCAAAAGCCGCGCTTTGACGGCATTCGAGGCTCCCAACTCCTTGCCGATCAGGGCCTGGGCGGCAATGGCCAGCGCGTCCAGGGCAAAGGCGAGGAAGGAAAAGATGGTCATTGCCAGCTGGTGGGCGGCAAGGTTGGCTGTGCCTTGGGCTGTGGCCACGAGGACCGTTGCCAGGATGGCGATCCTTAGGGTCAGGGTGCGCAGCATCAGCCAGGACCCCACGCGGGCCATGCTGCGGATGCCCCGCCAGCTGGGGAGGAGTCCCACGCCGTTGCGTAGGGCATTCCGCCTGACGATGGCCAGGTAGACGCCGGCCATGGCCCATTGCGCCACGCTTGTGCCCACCGCGGAGCCTGCCACGGACCAGCCCAGACCGTACACAAGCCACAGGTTCAGGATGATGTTCAGGGTGAACCCGGCAGTGGCCACCAGAAGCGGCGTCCGGGTGTCCTGAAGTCCGCGGAGGAGGCCTGTTCCGGCAAAGATCAGCAGCATGGCCACCAGCCCGGGCATGGACCAGCGAAGGTAATCGACGGCGAAGGCGCGAACCTCGCCTTCCGCGCCCAGGAGTCCAATCAGGGGATCCGCCGCCAGGAAACCGGCAACGGCGAGGAGCACGCCGAGCAGCAGTGCCAGCCACACGCCGTCGCGCCCGGCTGCCAGGGCCTTCCCAAGCTGGCCGTCGCCGATGGCCCTGGCCACTGCGGGAGTGGTGGAGTAGGCCAGGAAAACCATCAGGCCCACCGCGGTATGCAGCACGGCCGAGGCCAGCCCCACCCCGGCCAACTGTGCCACGCCCAGGTGGCCGATGATCGCGGAATCGGCAAGCAGGAACAGCGGTTCGGCCACGAGCGCGCCGAACGCCGGCACGGCCAGCCGCAGGATATCGCGGCTTTGCCCCTTGCGCGGCGCAGCGGTAGCGGGGGCAGGTAGGTAGGGCACGGTGCCAGCCTAATCGGCTGGCCGCAGGCACGCCTCAGGCAGACGGCCTTGCATGACAAGGGACACATTGTGACGGAAATGGTTGACTCTTCAACTATTTCTCGGGAATACTGGAGCCATGAATCAGTCACGACTCACCACGACCGCCATTACCGCCCTCCGCATTGTCCTGGGCTTCCTTTTTGCAGCGCACGGCTGGCAGAAGTTCAACGAATGGACCATCGCGGGCACACAGGCCTCGTTTGCCAAGATGGGCGTTCCGGCAGCGGAGATAGCCGCCCCGGCCGTTGCCATCCTGGAACTTGCCGGCGGCATCGCGCTGATCCTGGGCATACTTACCCGCGTGGTGGCTGCACTCCTGGCACTGGACATGCTGGGCGCGCTTTTCCTGGTCCACGCACCGGCCGGCGTTTTTGCCGCCAACGGCGGGTATGAACTGGTGCTGCTCCTCGCCGCCGCAGCCTTCGCCCTGGCCCTGACCGGCGCCGGCCGCGCCTCAGTGGACCGCGCCCTCTTCGGCCGCAGCAACTCGAAGCTTGCCATTCTGGCCTGACCTTGCACCTCCGGCTCCGTCCGGAAACCGCGACGGCGGATGGGCACCCCGGTGCGCATCCGCCGTCGGCCATTAAACCGGCAAGACCGCCGCGCGGGCCGCACCCTGCCGGAATCCCCCGGCCGGGATCGCCGGAATGGTGCCAACTCGCAGCCCCCAACCCCCTGCCCGGATCGCCGGAATGGTGTGAACGCGCCGCCCCCCTAACCCCCTGCCCGGATCGCCGGAAGGCTGCAGGCTCGCCGTTCCGGGGCGGCGAAGCGGGCGTCTTCCGGCGATTCCGCCGCCATCGGGCCGTTGAACGGCCCGCATCCGCTAACAATCCCGAACATCTAACACCAGAAAGTCACGGGAAAGTTGGGAAAACGCTTGCCACAGCTGCATCCCGACTGATAGACCATTGAATGCCGCAGCGAGAGCTGCGTCACCCTCCCCAGGTCTTCAGCCCCTTCCAAGTCACCACCGGAACCCTTCGCGATTTGCCCGCAGGACGCCTCCGGCGCATCTTTGAATCGTTCCAACCCTGGGCCTGCCTTACCACTGCTCATCGAAGGAGATGTTCGTGACCAAACCCCCGCAAGTGACCCCGGTTCCCCAGGAGGGGCCACCGCCCCGCCGCAGGCTGCCGGCAGGAGCAAAAGCCGTCACCGCCGCGGTGGCCTCCGCCGCCATCGCCTTCACAGGACTCCCGGCCGTTCAGGCCGACACAACCCTGCCGGCAGTGGGAAGCGGCTTCAAGTTCGACTTCGGCCCCGGGGCAACGGCTGACGGCTACACCTCGGTAGGCGCGGGAACGCCGTACTCCACCACTACCAGGTTCGGCTTCACGGATACGGCAGTCACCTCCGGAGTTGACCGGGGCACCGGAGACCCCCTGCGGTCCGACTTTGTGCAGGCCCAGGGAAGCTCCTTCCTGGTGGACCTGCCCAATGGCGACTACACCGTCAAACTCATTGCCGGCGACGCCGCCGAAGCCACGAACATCGCCATCACCGCCGAGAAAATGGCCAAGGTACAGGTCACGGACAAACCGGCCGGCCAGTACCTGGAAATGGAGTTCCCCATTTCCCTCGTGGACGGACAGCTCAACCTAGATTTCAGCGGCACAGCGGCGAAGATCAACTCCCTGGTCATTGCGGCAAGGGCTCCCCGCACCGCCACCACCGACCCCGGCGTCTACCTCGCCGGCGACTCAACCGTCCAGACCTACGATCCCGGCTACGTGCCCCAGGCGGGCTGGGGCCAAATGATCGACCGCTTCTTTGACAGCAGCGTCTCCTTCAAGAACCATGCCATCGGCGGCCGGAGCTCCAAGAACTTCATCACGCAGGGACGGCTGGACGAGATCCTCCGCGTCATCAACCCCGGCGACTACCTCATGGTCCAGTTCGGCCACAACGACGCCACCATCGGCGTCGACGACCGCTACGCCTCCCCCACCGATTACAAGGAATACCTCCGCACGTACGTCAACGGTGCCCGCCAGCGCGGTGCAACGCCCGTCCTGGTGACCCCCGTGGGACGCCGGGACTACGACGAAGCCACGGGTAAGTTCCGCGTCAGCTTTCCGGAGTACGTGGCCAAGATGCAGGAGCTCGCGGCCGAGGAAAACGTGGCCCTGGTGGACCTGTCCGCCTCGAGCCGCGCCTACTACGACCAGATTGGCCCCGAAGACACCAAATCCGTCTTCCTCCACGTCGATGCCGGCGTGTACCCCAACCGCCCCACCGGGACCGTGGACAACACCCACTTCCAGGAATACGGCGCCATCCAGATTGCCCGGCTGGTGGCGGGCGGAGTGAAGCAGCTCAGCGTTCCGCTGGCCTCCCGCGTGAAGGAAATCGCGCCGCCGTCGTCCGTTCCCGCCAAACCGCAGGGCCTGGTTGCCGGAAGCGTGTCCAACGCCGGCGCGCTCCTGAAATGGCAGCCCGTTGAGGGTTCGGACATCTACAAGGTGTACCGCAAACTGGCCTCCGAGCCGGACAGTGCCTACAACCTGACCACCACGGCAACGGTTCCCACTGCCAACCTCACCGGGCTGGCCGAAGGCACCGCTTACAGCGTCCGGGTGGCGGCCATGAACGGCAAGGGACTCTCCGAGCCCAGCGACGCACTCGCCGTCACCACCAAGCAGGCCAAATACAAGTTCGACTTTGGACCCGTGGGAGCTCCCCTCGAGGTGGGCTACACCGAAGTCAACCGGACCATGGGCTACACCGCCGGGCGTGGCTTTGGTTTCAAGGACATCTCTGTACTCGCCGACCGGGACCGCGGCGCGGTCACCAGCAACCTGCTGCGGGATTTCGTGCTCAGCGGCTCCAGCTTCGAGTTCCAGCTGGACGTCCCCAATGGCACATATGCCCTGAAGACCTACCACAGCGACTGGATCGGCTCCACCCGGACAGACGTCGCCGTCGAGGGCACGCCCTACGGCCAGGTGTCCTCCGGCAGGGAATCCTCCGCCACCAAGATCATCAACCAGGTACTGGTGTCCGACGGCCAGCTGAACCTGGCCATCAGCGGCTCCGGCCAGCGGCTCAACGGCCTGGAGGTCACCCCGCTGCTGGTGGGACCCACCAACCTGCACACCACCGCCGTCAATGCCGCGGCCGAACCGCCAACCGTGGACCTCGCATGGGATGCCGTGGCGGACGCGGCCAGCTACAAGGTGTTCCGCCAGGCATCCTTTGAGACCGAACCGCAACTGGTCGCGGGGGATGTGACCGCAGCGTCCTTCAGGGACACCACAGCGTTCGCCGGCCTCAATTACAAGTATTTCGTCACCGCACTGGACAGCACCGGACTCGAGTCGGTTCCGTCCAACACGGTGGAGACCGCCCTGGTTGACCCCAACACTCCAGTGCCCGCCGCCACCGGCAAGGTGGACGTCAAGGCCGTAGAGAAAACGAGCGTCACGCTCAAGTGGCAGAAGGTTTCCGACGCTGCCGCCTACCTCGTTTACCGGTCCACCTCTCCCGACGGCCCCTTCGGGTACGTGGGACGTGCCACCGAGGTTAACTACACCGACTACACGGTCCTGACCACCATCAAGTACTACTACCGGGTCACCACGGTGAACAAGGGCGGCGAATCTGCTCCCTCCCCGGTGATTGGAACTGAAAAGGTCACGGTGGTGAACCGGCAGATGGAAAACCTGGACCGCGCACCGGTGGCTCTGCTGACCGGCGAAGGCGTGCGGGTGGGCTGGCGCATGCTTGGCCTGGACCCGGAGCAGATCGGCTTCCATGTCATCCGCGACGGCGTCCAGCTCACCGAAGAGCCGATCCGCGGCAGCACCACTTTCCTGGACCCCTCCGGGACGGCTTCGTCCCGGTACGCCATCAAAACCGTGGGCAACGGCGGGGAGGAGCTCACCGCCGAGTTCGTGCCGCTGGCACAGAACTACCTGGCTGTGAAACTGGACAAGCCCGCCGATGACTACACCAAGGACGGCCAGCCCTACAGCTACTCCGCCGGTGACTCCAGCGTGGCAGACCTGGACGGCGACGGAACGTACGAGGTCCTCCAGATGTGGTCCCCGTCCAACTCCAAGGACAACTCCCAGGCAGGCTACACCGGGCTGGTGTACGTTGACGCCTACCGCATGGACGGCACCAGGCTCTGGCGGATCAACATGGGTCCGAACATTCGCGCCGGTGCCCACTACACCCAGCTGCTCGCCTACGATTTTGACGGCGACGGCAAGGCCGAAGTTGCCATGAAGACGGCGGACGGCACCCGGGACGCTGCCGGGACGGTAATCGGCAACGCCGGCGCGGACTACCGCAACAGCAGCGGCTATGTACTGACGGGCCCGGAGTTCCTCACGGTCTTCCACGGAGCAACCGGCACCGTCATGGACACTGTGGCCTACGACCCTCCCCGCGGTGACGTGGCAGCCTGGGGCGACGGCTACGGCAACCGCGTGGACCGCTTCCTCGGCGCCGTGGCGTACCTGGACGGGGAGCGCCCGTCCATGATGTTCAGCCGCGGTTATTACACGCGTACCGTGCTCGCCACCTACGACCTGGTGGGCGGCAAGATCAGCAAGCGCTGGATTTTCGACTCGGACGCCGCCGGCGCCCAATACCGCAGCCAGGGCAACCACAACCTGTCCGTGGCGGACGTGGACGCCGACGGAAAGGACGAGTTCGTCTTCGGCTCCATGACCATCGACGACAACGGCAAGCCGCTCTACAACACTGGCCTCGGCCACGGTGACGCCATCCACACCAGCGATCTTGACCCGTCCCGCCCGGGCCTGGAGACATTCGCCGCCCATGAGGACATGGGGTCCAGCGGCAACAGGGGAGCCACCTTCCGTGATGCCCGCACCGGAGAGATCCTCTGGAGCATCCCTGCTGCCAAGGACACGGGACGCGCTGCAGCAGGTGACATCGATCCGCGGCATGCAGGGGCCGAGGGCTGGGCCATCGGCGGCGACGCAGCCTGGAACTCCCCGGTGGGCGAGCTGCGGTCCGCCAAGGGCCAGCTGATTGCCAACAGCATTCCGGCGGCCAACTTCCTGGCCTGGTGGGACGGCGACCTGTTGCGCGAGATCGTTGACCATGACTGGGACGCAGCCACCACCTCGGGGACGCCCAGCATCGCCAAGTGGAACTGGGAAACGGAATCCAGCGACCGGCTGCTCACGGCCACCGGCGCGAAGTCCAACAACGGCACCAAGGGAACCCCGGCCATCCAGGCCGACCTCCTCGGTGACTGGCGCGAGGAAATTGCGTGGCCGTCGTCGGACAGCACGGAGCTGCGGATCTACACCACCAGCGCCGGGACTGACGTCCGGCTCCGGACGCTGATGCACGATCCTGTGTACCGGCTCTCGGTTGCCCGCGAGAACGTCTCGTACAACCAGCCGCCCCACGCGGGCTTCTATATCGGTGAAGGCATGGAACTGCCGGCCCAGCCGGACATCGTTTACACCCGCGCAGGCTAGCTGCATTCAGTGCGCAGGTGTGCTGCCCCGTTCGCCAACCTGGCGGACGGGGCAGCCGCGTTTGCTGGTGGTGTCACCGCAACAGCCTTTGTTGCGGTCCCCGACCGGTGGGTAACCCCCGGCGTCAGTATGATCGCACCATGACCGAGACCCGTGCCTCCAACTCAGTGACCCTCCGTTTCCTGGCCGCTCCCACGGACGTTGGCCACAGCGGCTCCGTGGACGCGGGCACCGTCCTGGAGTGGGTGGACAAGGCCGCCTATGCCGCCGCGGTGGGCTGGGCGAAGTCCTACTGCGTCACCGCGTACGTGGGAAACATCCACTTCGCCGATCCGGTCAACAGCGGTGACATGGTGGAAGTGGAGGCCACGATCGTCTACACCGGACGCTCTTCGATGCACATCCGCACCGTGGTTTCCTCCGGGGATCCCAAGGGCGGTCCGGCCACCATGCGGAGCCAGTGCATGGTGATTTTCGTAGCGGTAGGCGAAGGTGGAAAGCCGGTCCCGGTGCAGCAGTTCGAACCCGTCACTGCCGAAGAGATCGAACAGCGGGACCACGCGCTGGCACGGATCAAGGTCCGCGAGCAGATCGTTGAAGCCATGAACCGGCAGGAATATACCGATGCGGGCACGGCCGAACGGGTCACCCTGCGGTTCATGGCAGCGCCCACCGACGTGAACTGGGGCGGCAAGGTCCACGGCGGGATTGTTATGAAATGGATCGACGAGGCCGCCTACGTATGCGCCTCAAGGTACTGCGGCATGGACACCGTGGCCGTCTTCTCCGGCGGGGTCCGTTTCTACCGTCCGCTGCTCATTGGTCATGTGGTGGAGGTGGAAGCGCGCCTGGTGTACACGGGGACCAAGGGCATGCACGTTGCGGTCCACGTGCGCTCGGGCGATCCGAAGAGCCGCGAGATGGACCTCACCACCTACTGCCTGACAGTGATGGTGGCGCGCGACGCCGATGGCAACTCCGTGCCCGTACCCCCTTGGGTGCCGGTCAGCGAAGAGGACAAAAGGCTGCACGCCCATGCCCGCGAGCTGCTGGAAATCAGGGGCACGGCCCCGGGCAACCGCCTGCCCAACCACTTGCTGGGGCACGGCTAAGTCCGGAGCCCCGGTGGCGGCAGGTCCTAGAAGCCGCCACCTCCGGCGTCGGCCGCCATGTTGGCGAACCGGGAGTAATGGCCCTGGAAGGCAACCACGATGTCCTTGGTGGGACCGTTACGGTGCTTGGCGATCAGGATGTCGGCCTCTCCGGCGCGGGGGGACTCTTTGTCGTAGACGTCCTCGCGGTGAAGCAGGATCACCATGTCGGCGTCCTGCTCGATGGAGCCCGATTCGCGGAGGTCGGAGACCATGGGCCGTTTGTCCTGCCGCTGCTCGGAACCACGGTTGAGCTGGGACAGCGCGATCACGGGGACCTGGAGTTCCTTGGCCAGGAGCTTCAGGGCACGTGAGAACTCGGAGACCTCCTGCTGGCGTGACTCGACCTTTTTGCCGGAGCTCATGAGCTGCAGGTAGTCCAGGATCACCAGTTTGAGATCGTGCTGCTGCTTCAGGCGCCGGCACTTTGCCCGGATCTCCATCAGCGACATATTGGGGCTGTCATCGATGAACAGCGGGGCATCATTCATCCGGCCCATGGTGGTGGCGATTTTAGACCATTGCTCGTCCTTGATGGTTCCCTTACGGAGGTCCTGCAGCCCGATGGTTGCCTCTGCGGAGAGGAGGCGCATGGCGATCTCGTTCCTGCCCATTTCGAGCGAGAACATCACCGTGGCGAGGTTGTTCTTGATGGCGGCGGACCGGGCAAAGTCCAGGGCGAACGTGGACTTACCCACGGCGGGACGGGCAGCGATGACGATCATCTGGCCGGGGTGGAGTCCGTGGGTGAGTTCATCCAGCTCGTAGAAGCCGGTGGGCACGCCGGTCATGCCCTCGCCGCGGTGGCCGGACGCCTCGATTTCGTCCACCGTGGACTCCATGACGTCTTTGAGGACCACGTAGTCCTCCGCGGTACGCCGTTCCGCCACGGCATAGACCTCGGCCTGGGCCTGGTTCACCAGGTCCTCCACCTCGCCGTCCGAGCCGTAGCCCAGTTGGACGATCTTGGTGCCCGCGTTTACGAGGCGCCTGAGCACGGCACGTTCAGCAACGATCTCGGCGTAGTAGCCGGCGTTGGCGGCGGTGGGAACGGTCTGGATCAGCTCGTGCAGGTATGCGGGACCGCCGATCCTGTTGATCTCTGCGCGCTTGGTGAGCTCATCGGAGACGGTCACGGCGTCCGCAGGCTCGCCGCGGCCATAGAGGTCGATGATTGCTTCGTAGATAGTTTCGTGTGCCGGGCGGTAGAAGTCCTGGCCGCGGAGAATTTCCACGACATCGGCGATGGCGTCCTTGGACAGCATCATGCCGCCCAGCACCGATTGCTCGGCAGGGATGTCCTGCGGCGGCTTGCGGCTGGCGTCAGATCCGCGGGTTGTCTCGACCGGATCCAGATGCGCGATTGACAAAGCTGCCGTCCTCCATGTGAGCCGGCGCCTTGGTGGCACCGGTGGTTAACCGTCCTGCTAGGGCGTTGCCCGAAAGCTGGGCTCCGCTACCTGTCCAGGTGTACCAGCGGGGTGTGACAATGCTGGGGATTCAGCGCTGCGGATGGGGAGTTCGAGAGTTATCCCCAATATCCACAGGTTTTCCACAATGGACCTCTTTTTAGGGTTCCAGAGGTTCTACGGCTGCTGTCATCGGCGTCCGTCCGGACCCGCAGGAGCCCTGAAAAACAGGTACCCCGCTACGCTAGTCCCCCGTGCCCCAACGGCAAAGTCAACAGGCGCCGCACCCTGTGGAAAACCTGTGCACTAAGGGGCATAGCTTGTGCACAGCCTGTGGGAAAGGCTGTGGACAGCAAAAAACTTTAGCGCCCAGTGCCGCGTTGACCTGCGGAAACACCGCCGCCAGCTTGTGGAGTAAATGTTTTTTCCGGGTGTTTTCATCCACAGCCCCTGGTGGCATCCACGGAGGAAAACCGCCCCGTCCGGAGCAGTGACGCACTTCATGCCCCTCTGCCGCAGGCGCTCCTGGCCCGGCTCCGAAGGTTGGCGGCTTAGAGAAACCACACAGTATGCGCAGAGGTGAATGTTGCTGTGGATAAACCGGATCTGGCATAAGCTCTATACATGGGCGAACTGCTGCTGGTCCTGCTGCCGGCGATTGTGTTGGTGGCGCTCATTTGGGGGCTTGCCACGGCCCTCAGTCCGCGGGATTCGGGCCTGTCCGATGCCGAGAGATACCAGCGTGACCTGGCCGAGCGTTCAGCGCAGCACTATGCGGCCCAGGTCCAGGCTGCCACGGCGGCCCGGGCACGCCTGGAGTCCATCACGCGGCCCAGCCAGAACACCCAGGCGATGCATTCAGATCTGGCCCCCGCCAGGAAGTACACAGAACGGCGTTAGAAAAATGGAATCGCTTGTGGTCCCTGTCCTCATCCTCCTGGCCGTGGCTGCCGGAGTCACCCTGGTTGCCCGGGCCATCAGCCGGCGAAAGGCCTCTGCCGGCGCCGAGCCGCCGGCACCGGCAGCCAACTCCGCCGACCTGGCCCGCACTGCCGCGGCCAAACTTTCCGAGGACGAACACCGGCGGCTCTATGCCCTGATCGCCCAGGGCCAGGCCATGGCCGCGATCAAGCTGTACTACGAAGTCAGCGGCGACGGCCTGCGCGCGTCACGCGACGCCGTGGGAGCGCTGGCAGCACATCCACAGCCTTACAGGGGGACGGAGGCGGCCCCTGCCGAGGTTGAAGACGACGACGATGAGCCCCAGCGGTTCCCCTACCGCTACCGGGCCATCGCCAGCAAGGGCGACGTGACCCGCGAGGTCAGCAGCAACATGCTCAATGACGAAATCTATGGCCGGATACGCACCCTGGCCCGCAACGGTGACACAGAAGCTGCCGCAACGGCTCTCACGCGGCACTCCGATATCTCCCTGAAGCAGGCCCGGGAGTTCATCGAGCTGCTGGACGAGTAAGCCTGGCGGGTAAGGCCGGGACGCTGCCGGTTTCGGGGCGGCGGGCGGTCAGGCGCTTCCGGAGATTCCGGCGAGCAGCTGTTCGAAGGGAAGGGATTCCATCGGGGCGGGCTTCCGGCCCGGCTGGGGCCCCTCGAGGAGCCGCGTGAATTCCCCTGCCGCCCGGTCGATCCGGTCCGAAAGCGAGGAGCCGCCGTCGTCCGTGGTGCCCCAGTCCTGCGGGCCGGCAAAGACGCCCGTAGGCGCAGTCCTGGTGCGCAGGTAGCTGAACAGCGGGCGCAGGGCGTAATCCAGGACCATCTGGTGGCGGTCCGTGCCGCCGGTAGCGCCCAGCAGGACGGCCTTGCCGTCCAGTGACTTGGGGTCAAGGACGTCGATGAAGGATTTGAACAGGCCGCTGTAGGACGCGCTGAAGACTGGCGTCACCGCAATGATCCCGTCAGTGGCTTCCACGCCGGCTATCACCTCGGCCAGCCGGGGCGGGGCGTAGCCGGTGACGAAATTGTTGGCGATGTCCACAGCCAGGTCTCGGAGTTCGACGACATCCACCTGCACACTGAAGCCGGCTCCGTTCAGGTGCCGCTCTGCTGCGGCCGACAACTGGTCAGCCAGCAGCCTGCTCGACGACGGTACGCCGAGCCCGGCGGAAAGGACTGTGATGCGGCGGGTCTCCATGGCATTTCTCCTGTTGCTCGTTCATTCCAGCATATATGCATATGCATCTACCTTGTGAACGGTGCAGGCTTACGGAGTATTCCCGGTGCTAGAGGAGCACTGATCCCCGGATGCAGGTGGTGGAGTCTCCGCCCACCCAGATGTGGCCGTCTTCGGCTTTGATGTGGAGGCGGCCCGCACGGCCCAGTGCCGTCCCCTGGGCCGCTACATACTCCTGCGGAGCCCTGTTGCTGCCGATCAGCCATTGCGCTGCGCCCGCGTTGAAGCTGCCAGTGACGGGATCCTCCATCATGGCGTCGCCCGGGATGAACGTGCGGACCTCGAAGTCTGTGCCGCCTTCACCCCGCCCTGGCCCGATAATCCCGACCTTGAGGTTGCCCAGCGCCGCGAAGGCAGGCTTCACGGCCCTGACCTGTTCCGCCGAACCGAGCAGCACACCGATCCATTCGGGACCGTTCACCAGCCAGGACGCATCCAGCAGGTCAGCTTCTGCGAGGCGGAGCCCAGCTGCGATCCGGCTCCGGATCGTCCCGTCCACCGGACCAAAACGGGTCATGGGAGGCGCCGCGAAGGCGAGCCTCCCGTCGTCGCGCTTGACGCGGACCAGGCCAGCGCCGCACTCCTGGACAACGAAGCCTTCGGATTGCGGAGTTCCTCCGCACTCAAGCCAGGTGTGGGCTGAACCCAACGTGGGGTGGCCGGCAAAGGGGAATTCCTCACTGCCGGTGAAAATGCGGACCCGGTAGTCTGCACGCGGATCGGTAGGGGGCAGCAGGAACGTCGTCTCCGACAGGTTGGTCCAGTTGGCGAACTGCTGCATCTGCTCCGGCGCCAGCCCCTCGGCATCAACGACGACGGCGAGCGGGTTTCCGCGGTAGGCCTCACGGGAGAAGACATCGACCTGGTGGAACGGGCGGCTGCGGGCTGGAAGTACGGTACTGTTCACCGTCTGAAGCTATCAAGCAAAAGACCCCCGCCGCCGGAATCCGGCAGCGGGGGTCTTTTAAGCAGTCGGGGACTACTTGCCAGCTACTACATCGAGTTCGATGACAGCGGCAACATCCTCGTGCAGACGGACGTTGGCCTGGTAGGAACCAACCGACTTGATGTGCGTCGGCAGTTCAACCTTGCGCTTGTCGATGCGGCCAAGGCCAGCGGCCTCAACAGCGTCGGCGACGTCGCCCTGCTTGACGGTGCCGAACAGGCGTCCGGTCTCGCCAGCCTTGACAACGAGCTTGACCGGCTTGGAGGACAGTGCAGCGGCCTGCTTCTGAGCATCTTCCAGGGAAGCGTGCTCGCGGGCAGCGCGGGCAGCCTTGATGGACTCAACCTGCTTTTCGCCACCCTTCGACCAGGTCAGGGCGAAGTTGCGGGGCAGCAGGTAGTTACGTGCGTAACCGTCCTTGACCTCGACAACGTCGCCAGCAGCACCGAGACCGGTTACTTCGTGGGTCAGAATGAGCTTTGCCATGTTAGTTAATCCCTTCCTTAGCCGCGGCCAGCGCCGGAGTAAGGCAGCAGAGCAACTTCGCGGGCGTTCTTGATTGCCTGGGCGATCTTGCGCTGTTCCTGCACCGTGACGCCAGTGACGCGACGGGCGCGGATCTTTCCGCGGTCGGAGATGAACTTGCGCAGCAATGCTACGTCCTTGTAGTCGATGACAGTGATGTCAGCGGCCTTCAAGGGGTTGGACTTTGGTTTGGGCTTACGGAGTTCAGCCTTAGCCATCGTGGAGCTCCTATTCTAGGGAGCCCGTGGATGTTGATCCACGGGATGGTGGTGGTCCGACGGCGGCATTCACCTGGGTGCCTGGAGGCACTTTCGGCTATCCCGGCGTCGGCCCTTAATGGGGTGTTTAGAAGGGAGGTTCGGAATCGGGGCCGTTGCCCCAGCCGCCTGCATTGGAGACGCCGGGCGTTGCCCAGGGGTCGTCCTGTGCAGCCTGCTGGTTGCCGCCGCCCCAGCCTCCACCGGAGTTGCCGCCCTGGTTTCCACCAGAGGTGCCGCCTCCGAAACCGCCGCCGCTGTTGCCGCCGCCAAAACCGCCCTGGGCGCCGCTTCCGGCACCCCCAGCGCCGGAGCGCTGGGTGCGGTTGACCTTCGCATTGGCGTATCGCAGGCTGGGGCCGATTTCATCGACCTCAAGCTCGATAACGGTGCGCTTTTCGCCTTCTTTGGTTTCGTAGGAACGGCTCTTCAGGCGGCCGGTCACAATCACGCGCATGCCCTTGGTAAGGGACTCGGCGACGTTCTCGGCTGCTTCACGCCAGACAGCGGCGCGGAGGAACAGGGTTTCCCCGTCCTTCCACTCGTTGGACTGGCGGTCAAAGGTACGCGGGGTGGAAGCGATGGTGAAGTTCGCTACTGCTGAACCGGACGGTGTGAACCGCAATTCCGGATCATTGGTGAGATTACCGATGACCGTAATGGTGGTCTCGCCTGCCATCTACTGCCTCCTTGTTGATCCTGGGTGAAGAGTGCGTTCCTGCGGTGAAGAATGAAAATCGGTGCTGAAATTACTCAGCAACAACCTTCTGCTCTTCGGGGCGGGTGATCTTGGTGCGCATGATGGTCTCGTTAAGAGACAGCTGGCGGTCAAGTTCCTTGGCGGTGTCCGGCTTGGCGGTGAAGTTCACCACGGCGTAGATACCTTCAGACTTCTTCTTGATGTCGTAAGCCAGACGGCGACGGCCCCAGATGTCAACCTTTTCGATGGTTCCACCATCGTTGGTGATGACGTTCAGGAACTTCTGAAGCGACGGCTCAACGGTACGCTCTTCGACCTCGGGGTCGATGATTACCATCAATTCGTAAGGACGCATATGTGAACCCACCTCCTTTGGGCTAAGCGGTTACGGCATTTCCGTAACAGGAGGTTCATTTGCGATGCCGTGCAAAGCCCCGCCGCCGGAACGGAGGCAGGACGCAGCACAGACTTCAATATCTTAGTGCATATGGAGCGGATAGGCGATTCGCGCTTGACTCAAGGCTATGGCCATGCTGGCAAGGGCTGCACCAACAACGGCTCCTATGTGGAAAACGCACACCCGGCATCCTGTCCCAAACAGAGAACCGCCCGCGCCGGCGCGCCAGGGGCGGCTGCCAGTACGGACGGTTCAATGCCAAGCGAAAGGCCTGGAGAATTACGACGCCGGAGCGGCCTCCGGTGCACTCTCACGAGGTTCGCCGGCCGGTGGCTCCCCGCCGCCCGGGCGCCCTGCGGACTTGCGGTAGCGCCAAACCCCAACGCCAACCACGACAGCCGCAAGCGCCACGGACAGCAGGAGGGATTCGCGGGTGGATTCCAGGATGACCATCCCGATCAGCAGGGCCACGATGCTCACGATCGAGAGCCACGTCAGGTAGGGGAAGAGCCACATCTTCAGCGCGAGGTCCTTGCCGGCAGCACCCATGCGCTTACGGAGGATCAACTGGGAGGACGCAATGACCAGCCACACGAACAGGGCAATGGCACCGGAGGTGTTGACCAGGAAGAGGAACACGGTGTCGGGTGCAATGTAATTCATGCCCACTGTCACGAAGCCCACCACGGTGGAGGCCAGCACGGCAGCAGCGGGGACGCCCCGCCGGGAGATCCGGGTCCAGGCCTGCGGGGCATCTCCCCGCCTGGACAGCGAGAAGAGCATGCGGCTGGCGGTGTACAGGCCGGAATTGAGGCAGGACAGGACGGACGTGAGGACCACGATGTCCATGATGGTGCCGGCGCCGGGGATGCCGAACAGTTCGATGACCGCAACGTAGGGGCTCTTGGCAACGCTGGCATCATTCCAGGGCAGCAGGGTGACAACGATGGCGATGGAGCCGATGTAGAAAACCAGGATGCGCCACACAGTGGACTTGACGGCCTTCTTGACGGCGTCCACAGGGTTTTCCGATTCGCCTGCGGCGATGGTGGCGATCTCCGCACCGAAGAAGGAGAAGACCACAACCAGGATGCCGGCCAGTACTGCGCCCGGGCCATTCGGCAGGAACCCGCCGTTGCCTATCAGGTTGCTGAGTCCCGGGGCAGGGACGCCGGGGACAAAACCCAGGATGGCAGCAGCGCCGAACAGCAGGAAAAGCACAATTGCAGCGACCTTGATGGAGGCAAACCAGAACTCGAACTCACCATAGGACTTCACGGAAACAAGGTTGGTCAGCGTCAGCAGGACCATAAGGATCAGTGCCCAGACCCACTGGTCGATGCCAGGAACCCAGCGGTGCATGATGGCCGCGCCGGCCGTGGCCTCAATGCCGAGCACGATGATCCAGAACCAGGCATAGAGCCAGCCGATGCTGAATCCGGCCCAGCGTCCCAGCGCCTTGTCGGCATAGGTGGAAAAGGAGCCGGTCTCCGGGTTGGCGGCCGCCATTTCACCGAGCATGCGCATCACCAGGATCACCACCACGCCGGCGGCCATGTAGGCCAGCAGGATTCCCGGTCCCGCCTGCTGGATGGCAGCGCCGGAGCCGACAAACAGGCCGGCGCCAATGACGCCCGCAATCGCGATCATGGACAGGTGCCGCGGTTTAAGCGACTTGGCTAATTGCTGGTCAGCGGGCATGGGGAGCGCCGTCCTTCGGTGATGATGGTGCAGATGGGATTGGCAGGCAGGGGCCAGCCGGAAAGATGAGGACCGCCATTCAGTGGGGCCGGTCACACATTTCTCTCACTGTAATTCGCGCCGGGAAGCAGAAGCTCTGTGCATCGGCACAGCCTTGGGTTCCCGGATTTTGGCCATGGCCCAAGTGAGAGTACCTGCTGGCATCAGGAGATGCCTGCAGGGCAACAAGGAAACACGGAGGAAATAGTCATACAGCCCCGTATCCCCTAGTGGCCTTCCGCCCCGTTTCCCCCATTGCCCCCGGCAATTTTGGAGGTCTACATTGGCTTCCACCCGCACTCAAGCAGGGGACGCCAGAGCAGTGGTACGCCGTCAAGGACTACCTGCGCCACCAAGGACCTGAATATGCAAAGAGCAAAAGTTCGCCCTCTCGTTCCTCAAGCCCTTGCCGTGGCCGTAGCACTTGTCCTGGGCGTTGTGGCTGCCGGCGGTACAGCCCAGGCTGCGGAGAATTACGGCTACCAAAGCATCAGCTATACGGGAGTGGCCAACACCCCCACCTCCGACAAACCGCAGAGCAAGCTGTGGTGGAACGACGGGTCCTGGTGGGCTGATATGTGGACCACGGGAACCGGCTGGCAGATCTACCGGCTGGACAGGGCCGCAAAGACCTGGGTGAACACGGGGGTCTCGATCGACACCCGCAGCAACACATTGGCAGACACTTTGTGGGACGGCAACAAGCTGTACATCGCCTCGCATGTGGTGACGGTGTCAGGGGATGCCAGCACAAAAGCTTCAGTCTCGGGTCAGCCCGCCAAGTTGTACAGGTACAGCTACGCTGCCGGTAAGTACACGCTCGACGCCGGTTTTCCCACCAACATCAATAACAACAGCAGCGAGTCCATGACGATCGACAAGGACACGACGGGTGCCGTGTGGGCAACCTGGACGCAGGTTTCCGGGAGCTCAACCTCAGGCTACACAAGCAGCGTCTATGTGAACTCGTCCGCAGCGGGCGGAACAAGCTGGGGGACGCCGTTTGTCCTGCCGGTCGCAGATCCGAACCCGGCACCGGATGACATCTCGGCAATCGTCTCCTATGGAAGCAACAAAATCGGTGTCCTGTGGAGTGATGCTCCCGCAGGAACCGTGTACTGGGCCACCCGCACGGACGGAACCTCCCCCTCGGCAGCATCATCCTGGAAAGTCCAGCCCGCCGTACAGGGCAAAGGCCAGGCGGACGACCATTTGAACATCAAGGCACTCCTGGCTGATCCTTCAGGACGCGTGTACGCGGCGGTGAAGACGAGCCTGGACTCTTCGACTGACAAGACGCTTCCACAGTTGCAGCTGCTGGTCTTCCGGCCGGGAACCGGCTCCTTCACCAGATCCACCATCGCCACTCTTGCCGACTGCGTGACCCGTCCCCAGATCCTGCTGGACACGACCAACAATGTGGTGAGGGCGTTCCATACTGCACCATCCACATCGACCTCGGGATGTGCATATTCAGGAGTCCCCGGCAGTATCTATGAGAAGACTGCCTCCATGGACAATCCGGTCTTTGGCAGCGGCCGCGGCACCCCGGTGATCCAGGACGGGGCATCTGCCAATATCAACGACGTCACCACCACCAAACAGGGCGTCAACGCCACCACGGGCGTCGTGGTCATGGCCAGCAACAAGGCCACCTCGCGCTACTGGTTCTCGGACCGGTCGCTGGGAACGGCGCCCGCACCGGGTGATACGGCGGCTCCGACGGTGACGGCCACGTCCCCAGCTGCCAATGCCACCGGCGTGGCTGTCACGGCAAACGTGACTGCCACGTTCTCCGAAGCGATGAACACCTCGACCATCACGTCGAACACATTCACGTTGACCACGGGGACGACGACGGTTTCGGCCGCTGTGACGTACAGCAGCACCGGTAACACCGCGACGCTCAACCCAGGCACCGACCTTGCGGCCGGCACCACCTACACGGCCACAATCAAGGGCAGCTCCACCGGGGTGAAGGACGTGGCCGGCAACGCGCTGGCAACGGACAAGACCTGGAACTTCACCACAGCGGCGGCGAGCGGCGGCGGCACGACGGAGACCGTCACCCTCACCGCCACCGCGGACAGCTGGGTGGCAGGCGGAGCGGCAGCCACAAACTACGGCACCTCCACCACGCTCAGCGTAGACAACAGCCCGGTGGAGGCCACCTACCTGAAGTTCGACCTCTCGGCCTACGCCGGCAGAACCCTGGAGAGCGCAACACTGCAGCTGCGCAGCGCCGGCAGCGGGTCAACAGGCAAGCAGAACATCAAACTTGTCACCGATGACAGCTGGACCGAAAGCACCATCACCTACACCAACCGCCCCACGCCCGGCACCAGCCTCGGCACCCTCGGCCCCACAACGGCCAACGCCAGCTACAGCGTCCCGCTGACCGCCAGCGGGCTGGCCGGTCAGCTCGGCCAACAGCTCTCCCTCGGCCTTGATTCCGCCAGCACCGACGGCCTGGACCTCAACTCCAGGGAAGCCGGCAGCACTACCGCACCCAAACTGGTCCTCACGATGTCCGGGAGCGGCAGTGGCGGCGGCAGCAGTGATACGGTGGCTCCGACGGTGACGGCCACGTCCCCGGCCGCCAATGCCACCGGCGTGGCTGTCACGGCAAACGTGACTGCCACGTTCTCCGAAGCGATGAACACCTCGACCATCACGTCGAACACATTCACGTTGACCACGGGCACGACGACGGTTTCGGCCGCCATGACGTACAGCAGCACCGGTAACACCGCGACGCTCAACCCAGGCACCGACCTTGCGGCCGGGACTACCTACACGGCCACAGTCAAGGGCAGCTCCACGGGGGTGAAGGACGTGGCCGGCAATGCGCTGGCAACGGACAAGACCTGGAACTTCACCACAGCGGCGGCCAGCGGCGGCGGCGGCACGTCGGAGACCGTCACCCTCACCGCCACCGCGGACAGCTGGGTGGCAGGCGGAGCGGCAGCCACGAACTACGGCACCTCCACCACGCTCAGCGTAGACAACAGCCCGGTGGAGATCACCTACCTGAAGTTCGACCTCTCGGCCTACGCCGGCCGCACCCTGGAGAGCGCAACACTGCAGCTGCGCAGCGCCGGCAGCGGGTCAATAGGAAAGCAGAACGTCAAACTCGTCGCCGATGACAGGTGGACCGAAAGCGCCATCACCTACACCAACCGCCCAGCACTCGGCACCAGCCTGGGCACGCTCGGCCCCACAACGGCCAACGCCAGCTACAGCGTTCCGCTCACCGCCAGCGCCTTGGCGGGTGAGCTCGGCCAACAGCTCTCACTCGGCCTGGACGCCACCAGCACCGACGGCCTGGACCTCAACTCCAGGGAAGCCGGCAGCACCACCGCACCCAAACTCGTCCTCACCCTGGGCTAGATCAGGGTGGAGAGGCCAGGCTGCAGGTAACCGCAATTTCCACATTCTTACCCCCGGGCAGCCACAAGCCCCGCTGCTTATCGGACCGCGGCGTCCGGCCTCGTACTAGCTTTGCAACACGCCAAAGCGGCACAGAGACACAGGAAACCCGCCGGAAAAGGGGCAATCATGGCAGAAGAAAAGGTCTTTCGAATCGACCCGGCCGCACCAGGCCCTTCCGCCGTACCTGCCCATTCAGCACGTATACCTGCAGGAGGGAACGGATTCTTGAGTAATCAGGAGATTGGCGGCAGCGAGGCTTCAGCTTCCGGGATGGGACTGAGGGACTACGCCCGGGTCGCCAGGACGTACTGGAAGCACATTGTGGTTGTGACCATGATCGTCACCCTGCTGGCCACGGCGTGGAGCACTTTCCGCCCCCGTATCTATGCAGCGGAAGCCAGCGCAGTTGTTATTGCGGTGGGGACCGACAACGTCAGCAGCCTGCTGGCCGGCGACACCCTGGCCAAAGCAAGGGCAAAAAACTACAAATCGCTGGCTGAATCGCGGCTCGTGGCCGACAACGTGCGTCTGTCCACCGGGCTGAACATGTCCAGTGACGCCTTGTTGGGCGCTATCTCTGTGACCGTCCCCCGCGATACAGCTGAAATCCGGATAACGGCCGAATCGCCGGATCCGACCATTGCCCAGCGGGTGGCTGACGCCTGGATCGTGGAGCTGAGCAAGCAGGTCCAAGACAGGGAGAAGGCCGCCACCGCCGCTTCGGGTGAGGCCCTCGAAGCCGTTACGCCGCCCCTCTCCCTGGTACCGCTGGATCCAGCGGCTTTGCCAACAAAACCCGTCTCTCCCGGCGTGGCAATGACAGCTCTGTACGGGGCAGCACTGGGCCTCCTCCTGGCCTATGCTTCCGCACTCCTCCGGGACCGGCTGGACCGCCGCCTGCACAACGCAGCTGAAGTGGAACATCTGTTCTCCGTACCGGTCATCGGTGCCCTCCCGGTCGACATCCGGCTCACGGGCGAAAACAAGGTCCTGGGAGGCGTTCCGGCAGCTCCAACGCCCGGTTCACGGGCACAGAGCCCGGCCTTTGCTGAGGCGCTCCGGGAACTCCGCACCAACCTGACTTTCCTGGACGTGGACAACCCTCCCCGGATTATCGTCGTGACGAGCTCGGTGAGCGGCGAAGGCAAATCGACTATTGCGGCCAACCTGGCCTCGGCGATGTCGGCCGGAGGGGAACAGGTCATCGTTGTTGACGGAGACCTGCGGCACCCCAGCATGGCCAAGATCTTCGACGTCATCCCTGGAATAGGCATCACCGACGTTCTCACCGGAAAGGCTGAGGTGGATGACGTTCTCCAGCAGCGGAGCGACCTGCCCAACCTGTCGATTTTGGGGTCCGGCCGGATCCCGCCCAATCCCACCGAGCTCCTTGGCTCCCACGCCATGAAACAGCTGATCGAATCCCTGTCAGAAAAGGGCATCGTGATCATCGATGCTCCGCCATTGCTCCCCGTGACCGACGCGGTGCTCCTTGCCAGGATCGCGGACGGCGCCATTGTGGTTGTCAAGGCCGGCAAAACGACCAAGGACCAGCTGACAAAGTCGCTCGGAAACATCCGGAAGGTGCACGGAGCAGTTCTTGGCACGCTTCTGAACTGCGTGCCGGCGAAGGAATTTGACGGCTACTCGTACTACTCCTCGGATCCGGACTCTGCGGACAGCGACCCCTCCGGGGACGCGGACGACTCGCCGGCAGTGGTTGAGCCCGAAAGCCCCCCCGCATTCCGTGGTTCGAGCAGGGAACAGACCTCCCGGAGCGTCACGTCCTTCTAGGCACCACCAACGCCTGCAGCTGCCACGTGCGCCACATCGGAGCAAACCCGGGCACAAGCGCACGTGGCCCACAAAGTCATCTAGGAGAAACCCATGTCCAAGTCTGTCGTCGTCATCGGGACACGCGGCTACCCAAGTTACTACGGCGGCTTTGAGACTGCAGTCCGGCGCCTGGCACCATTCCTCGCCGATGCCGGCTGGGACGTCAACGTCTACTGCCGGGCAGGCCAAACCAAGGACGACGACGAGGACCGCGACCCCCGCATCCGAACCACCAATACAGTCGGGCTTGAGAGCAAGTCACTGAGCACCCTCTCTTTCGGGCTGACTTCCGTCCTTCATGCCCTGTGGCATAAGCCCCAGGTGGCGCTTGTCATGAACGTTGC
Organism: Pseudarthrobacter quantipunctorum; assembly: GCF_045291495.1. Lineage (NCBI taxonomy): Bacteria > Bacillati > Actinomycetota > Actinomycetes > Micrococcales > Micrococcaceae > Pseudarthrobacter > Pseudarthrobacter quantipunctorum. The sequence goes on along the minus strand of NZ_CP148033.1, from coordinate 4,118,503 downwards.
CAATGGTTTCTTCCTGCCGCTGCTGAAGCTTCGCGGAATACCAACCGTGGTGAACGTGGACGGAATCGAGTGGGAACGCGCCAAATGGAACCGGTTCGCCAAGTTCGTCTTCCGGCTGGGCGCCCGGCTTACTGCCCGCTATGGCACCATCCTGATCAGCGACTCCCTTGAGATCCAGCGGCGCTGGAAGCGGGACTTTGGGCGCAAGAGTGTTTTCATTCCGTACGGCGCCAACCTCGCCATCCCCAGTGAGGTTGTCCCCGGCCTTGAATCTGGGTCCTATGTACTCATGGTGGCCCGGTTTGTTCCGGAGAACACTGTCTCAGAGTTTTTCCAGGCAGCTGAACGCCTGGCGGAGCAACATCCAGTGGTGATCGTTGGATCCAGTGGCTATGGCGGGCCGCTGGACGAGGCCGCCCAGCGGCTGGCTGAACATCCCAACGTCCAATGGCTCGGCCATGTCAGTGATGACAAAAAGCTCCTCTCACTCTGGCATCATGCCGGCGCGTACTTCCACGGCCACAGTGTGGGCGGGACCAATCCGGCCCTGGTCCAGGCGATGGCCTGCGGGGCACCTGTGGTTGCCCGGCAGACGCCATACAATGCGGAGGTCCTGCGGGCGGACGAGAACCTTGTGGCCCCTGATCCGCTGGCCATCGAGAGTGCTTTGCGCCGTATGCTGACTGACCACGACCTTCGGGCGAAAGCGCGGGCAGCAAACAGAGCCCGCGCAGCTACCCATTACGACTGGGAAGATGTGTGCCGGAGGTACGAACTGACTCTTCAGGAGGCCGTCCTGGGGGAAAAAGCCGCCAGAGTAGGCACCGGGGTGCGGCAATGACTTTTGGATTGCGCACGCGCCCACCCGATTCGGCAACGCAGGACTGCGGCAGAACCCCCCGAATACTGGTGGTGAATCCCCTGGGAGTGGCATTAAGCCACTACACCGGGGCACTTGTACGTCAATTGTCCGATGTGGGAATAGAAGCAGAATCGTTTTCCATCACCGAACCTTCCCAATCAGGTAAAAGCCGCCTTAAGTGGCTCGGCGAATATACCGCAATGCTTTATTCAGTGGGACAACGGACGCGAAAGCCGAATTCGTCTGAAAGGATGCTCCTTACTTGGCCGGTATTAGGTTTCCTGGACCTTCTAATGGTGAAAGTCCTTTGTGGCAATTCGGCTGTCATTATTTACCACGATCCGCAACCTCTCGTCCGGTCGGTGGGCAGCAGCCCCCTGGTGGCGCGCTTTGCCGGGCGCATAAAGAAGCGGCCCGGAACCCTGGTGCACAGCGACGAAGCTGCCCAAGCCATGGCCGCCGTCGGGCTGGCGGAGGGCTTGGCGCAGGTGCCGCATCCAATGCTGCCCCCTGCCGGCGCCGCAAAGGACCCCCACCTCAGCGGACCATCCGGGAAAAGGCCGCGGGTTCGGGTGCTGGGACAGTACAAAGCCGACAGGGATCTTGACCTCCTGAAATTATTGGCCGGCAGGCTTGGCATGAAGTACCACCTCGACATAGTGGGCCGTGGCTGGCCGTCCGTCGAGGGGTGGAGTGTGGATGCCCGCTTTGTCCCGGAGGATGAGCTGGAGGAACTGATCGTCTCCAGCGACACCATAGTCATCCCCTACAAGCGCTTCTACCAAAGCGGCATAGCCATGCGAGCGCTTGAGCATGGAGTTCCAATCGTCGGGCGCATCGGGACGAGCCTTGAGAAGCTGTACGGACCGCAATCACGGCTCTTGGTCGCAGCTGACCACGTGCTGCCCGGCCAGGAGGTCGGGGCGTGGGTATCGGCCATCGAGTATGCGATGGGCCAGGGAAGGACCGAAACAGTCCTCGCTGCCAAACTCTTTCATGAGGAGGCGTCCGAGAGCTGGCGCCTGTTCGGCCGCAGCATGCTGGCCCATGGATCCGCCCATCGGTCCAAGGGCTGATCCGATCTCCCAAGGTCCAGGTCCAGGAGAGCCCTCGCATGACGAAGTTCCTCATTTCATTCCCCAGTGACGCCATGGTGGTCCCCGCAGGCGAATTCGATGCGGTGGTCGAAGCCTCGCACGCCGTTATCGCCGAGGCCAAGGCAGCGGGCGTTTATGTCTTCGGCGGCGGAATCGATGAGCACGTGGACCCGGTGCGCGTGGCCGGTGACGGCACCGTCACCGAGGGCACTTACCCAGGCCATACAGTGCCCGACGGCGGCTATACGGTTCTGGAGCTGCCCTCCAGGGAAGCGGCACTTGAGTGGGCAGCTAAGATCGCCGTCGCCTGCCGCTGCCCGCAAGAGGTCCGGCAGTTCCAATACGATCCCGACAGCTGACACCAGTCAAACCCGGCCAGTGCCGTACCCCTCAAACCCAGTGCCGTGCCCCTCAAACGGAGGGTTGGACTCTCCTCGCGCGCCCCTGCGCTGCCGGACCCCCGGGCCAGGTGCTGCCTGGCGTGACCCAGCCCCGCCGGCTTCAGCGGCGCGGGGTGGACCGCTGCAACATCGGCCGTTGCGGGAAGTGCGAGCCCGTAGCCGCCTGCACGGTCCTGGCCTGCAGTTTTAGGGGTACCGTCATGGCAACCACAGATCCCAACGTCAACCATAGGACCGGGGTGGATGCCATGGAGGAGGCGGACTCGGATGAAGCAACAGTTAGCACGAAGCCTACGGCCAGCCACACGGGCAGGCTCTGGGACCTCGGAACACGGCGCAGGAGTTTTCCGAGGTGCACCAGGAGCACAAGGGCGGCAGCAATCATGGGCCAGCCGATCCACGCGAAATACAGCCCCAGCAGGCTCTCGCTGCCCACACCGGTGGACGCTCCTTCAAGCGCGGCCTGATATCCGGTTGTGCCGAAGCCCAGCCCTGCGGGCGACTGGAGGCCAAGCATGAACCCGGAGAACAGGCCATCCGAATGGCTGGCGGTGTTGCCCTGCTCAATGAAGGTGGTAAACAGGTAGCCGCCAAGGCCAAGGGCTACAAGAATGCCGGCGTGCTTCCCCACCTTGGTCCAGATGAAGTAGATCACTGTGACCATCAGGAAGAGCAGGATGCCCGCCCGGGCGTAGGCGAAGAAGAGGGCCAAGCCGATGGCAGCAAGCATCCCCAGCCTCGCGAGGCTCCGCAGCCTGGCAACGGCAGCAAAGGCTCCGAGGCCCAACAGGAAGCCCATCACCGGGGGGTTCATAAAGGGGCCGCCGGGGCGGAAGGTGAGTTCGCCGTCGGACACCCCGTCCGCGAAGTAGGCGGGCGGCAGTCCCATGCGCATGCTGCGCGGGTTTCCGCCAACAACGTTCACGTGGTACCAGGCCGGGTCCAGGAGGGGCGTCTGCATGATTTCCTCGGCCAGGGCCCATGCCACGGTCAGCGCGGCCAGCAGAAGCAGGTAGGTGCTGACCTTTCGCCATTTGATGTCGTCACGGAAGACGAAACCGGCGAACACCAGGCCAAGCGGCATGAGTACCTGCCGTGCCTGGGCAATGCCGATCTCCGTGTCCGGTGACCGGACAAAGCCGATACCCACCAGGATCACCAGGATCACCATCAGCCCAAGCGCTTTGTGCAGGCGCTTGTCCTGGGAGCTGAATGCCCTGACAACGGCGGCTGCAACAAGAACCGCAGCGGGCACGTCGTCCAGGTACTGGAAGGCATCAGACCGGGTGAGGGTAATGAGCGGCGCCTGCGACCAGCCGGCTGCAATGACCAGCAGGATTAGTACGTGGTAGGAACGGCCTAGGATCAGCACCAGGCTGATCACGGCGGAAGCGGTAACAACGAAGGGCAGTAGCACGAGTTGGTCGTCCCTCTCGAGATTGCTGCAACGCCTCCAGAATCGCTGCAATGCCGGGTCAAGCACCGGAATCATCCGGTCAGGCTGCCAATACCCGCAGTATGCAAAGCATCGCGGGGTGACGGCATCCGTCCCTCCCCACGCTAGGCCCGCCAGCATCCCGCAACAAGGGCAATGCCGGGACTATGTGGGAAACCACACCCGGCCGTGGGCCGAAAGCTGCCTTGACCCGCCTGAACCAGCCCTAAAGCTCTTCAGATCGTCACGAACCTATTGACCGCATCCTTCCAGTAGGCCAGGAACGGCGCGGCGGCCAGGGCGACTGTCCGCCCGTTCTGCAGTTCCGTTATCTGACTATCCAGGCGCTCAAGCTCGGTCGCCGTCGTGATCGTCCTGTGGGCAACCCCTGCCAGTTCCCGGACGGAAGCGGGGACTACGATCAGACCGCCGGCCATGGAGGCTTCCCCCAAGGTCCCGGAGTCAAAACCGATCACGGGCGTACGGTACGCGAAGGCCCGCGAGGCCACCCCGGAGGCAGGCAAAATGTTGCCGTAGAAGCGGCTCGTCTTGTCGTAGGGCAGGAGGATGGCCCTCACCGACTCGAAGAATGCATCCTCCTGCGGCCCTTCGACTGCCCCCAGGATGGTGACTCCGGGTATCGGCGGCAGCTGTTCGGTTCCCCTGCCCGCGACCCGGATCTCGACCTCCGGCGGGAGTTCGCGGCGGAGCTCAACGAGCCTGTCGAACCCTTTGCCTTTGGATGCGTGACCGTAAAGTCCTACTGCCAGCGGGCGCTGGGAGGGAGGCTTCAGGGCGGGCCTGGGCGGCACAAAGTGCCAGGTGCTCAGCACCTTGCAGGCCGGAAAGCTCTCCCGAAGCGCTGCCGCGCCGACTTCACTGAGCGCAAACAAGGTGGTGTCCCGCAACAGCCGACGTTCCAGCCAGGCGCTGACTGGGCGCAGCGGAAGATGGATGCCGTGGTGGAACAGCTTGCTCCTGGCCACCCATTTGAAGCGGAAAGGCCACCATGCGGCCAGCGGCGGGTCATGCACGGTGGCCGTTGTAGCGATCTCCCGGGGTCGGCCGGCAAGCAGCCAAAATGGTCCCAGGGACGCCGCAGACAACTCAAAGTGAACAATTACCTGGCCCTCAGAGAGGGCTTCCTTCACTGCCCTGGAGAGCCTTCGCCGGTCACGGAACACATCAAGGAGCCCCACGTTGCCCGGTCCCGCCGTCCTGATTTCGCGGAAGGAGGCGAAGCTGGGCACGGCCGCGGCGATGAACTCTTCCGCATAGTCGCCGACTCCCCCCGAACCCACACGGGGTGCTACCAGAATCAGCGTTGCGTGAATTGGAGAACTATTAGGTACAGGAACTGCGTCTGAATTTGCCACATTACTCCGCTTTTGCACCAGAGGGACGAAAACCGGGCGGCACACTCCCACAAAATGGGTTTGTCCGGCCTTGACAACAGTATGCACCAGCAGCCCTGACGAGAACCTGGAAATTGATCAAACAATTCGTTTTCCAGCCACCTGCGCCCGGAATGCCCCACGCTTGACGCTTCAGATGCCGCGGAACAGCATTTAGCTCAATAACTGCTCAATTACTGTTAATTCCTCCCGACGGGCACACCCAGACAGTAAACTTTTGCAATGAGGCCACAGGAAGGCTCCAACCCATGACGAACGTTGCTGGTGGACTTGCCCGTGTCGGCTTCCGGGGCGCGGTCTGGCAGGGGCTTGCCCTGGTGGGCGGGAAGGCGATCGTCCTCATCACCACGATCGTGCTCGCACGCCTCCTGTCGCCTGAACAGTACGGCCTTGTGGCCGTGGCACTGGTCCTCATGGCCTACGTCGAAACCGTCGCCGATGCCGGCGTCGCGCAGGCGCTGGTCTATTTGCCCGCCTCCGGCGTCGCGGCCCGCTCGGCGCTGCTGGTTTCCGTGGTTCTTGGTACCTCCCTGGCACTCTTGACGTTCTTCTCGGCGCCGTGGATTGCCGGGCTTTTCCAGCTGCCGGACGTGGGCCCCCTGGTGCAGGTGCTGTCCATCGCCGTGCTGGCAACGTCACTGGGCGCGGTTCCGGAAGCCCTGCTGCGGCGGGACCTGCTGTTCAGGAGACTGGCTGTGGCCCCGATTATCCGGGCGCTCGTCACAGGAGTACTCAGCCTGGTCCTCGCCTTCGCAGGGTATGGCGCCTTCTCGCTCGCGGCGGGTACCGCGGCAGGGGCGGTTGCGTACGCAGCGACGTGCTGGTGGCTTGTCCGCAAGGGCGCTCCCTGGCAGATCTGGCGCGTGGCCAAGGACGCCCTCCGGGCAAACCTCAAATTCGGTGTTCCGGTGGCAGGCAGCAACCTCCTTGCGCGGCTCATCTTCGACATCGACTATGTGATCATCGGCGTGATCCTTGGGGCCCAGGCCCTGGGCTATTACACGCTGGCCTTCAGGCTTCCCGAAGCCCTGATCATCAACGTCTTTTTTGTGCTCTCCACGGTCCTGTTCCCGCTCTACACCCAGGTGCAGCACCAGCCGGAACGGTTGCGCGACGGCTATCTGAAGGGTGTCCGCGTTCAGTCCCTTTACGGCATGACGGCGGGCGTCGGGCTGGCAGTGCTGGCGCCGATCCTCGTCCCGCTGGTCTTTGGCGGCCAATGGTCCGAGTCTGTCATTCCGCTCGTGTTCCTGGCCCTGTATGCGGCAGCACGCTCCCTCGGCGCAGGTGCAAACGACGTCTACAAGGCGATAGGCCGCCCCGGTATCTCCATCACGTTCTCACTCATCCGGCTGGCCGTGCTGGTGCCCGTCCTGCTTGTGGCGGCCCAGTGGGGGATCATCGCTGTCGCGTGCGCCCAAATGGCAACAGCGCTGCTCTTCGCCGTCGGGATGCAAACGGTAGCTGCCAGGGTGCTCCACATCGGACCGAAAGCAATGCTGCGCGCTGTTCTGCCCGCCTTTGCCTGCAGTCTCGCCGTGGCCGGGGCCGGATCCATCATCTTCCTGCAACTCTATTTGGGGGCTCCCCTCACAGCGGCGCTGGTCTTTGTGACCGCCATAGCGGCCGTGTACAGCGTCCTCCGGTTTGGATTCCCAACGCTGCACAACGAGCTGCTGCACCTCGTCCGCCGCCGGCAGGATGCCACCGCTGAATAGAAGGGCCCGGGCACACCATCACCCCAGGGCGGACGTGCGGTCGGGTCCTTTGCCGGTGGAACTTGGGTTGCTGACACTGCCCACCGGAAGCCCTGTGGCCAGCTTGGTGAAGGCCTCCCGGCATTCAACCCGCAACAGGCTCTTCGTGGAGCCTGCTGACAGGACCAAAGGCTTTTGATCAGCTACCTCGTCGCCATTGCGGACGCAGGACACAAAGCACGACGGCGGTCCAGCCAGGCAGGACGCAGGCCTTCCCGTCTAGACGTGCCCGCCTAGGCCTGCCTGGCCCGGAGGGGCCCTTCCCGCCCCAGGTCCCGTATGGACGGGGTGTCTCCCTCGAGCTGGAGGGCAGGTACGGCGTCCAGCTCCTCTTTCGCCGCCAGGTCTGAGCCGATGACCAGGCCCAGGATGATGAAATACGGCGCTGCCGAGTTGGGACTGAGCGCTACCTCATTGAAGGCGGCATTCAGGAGGAAACCGCCCAGGAGGCCCGCCGCCAAAGTCTTGTCGCGCAGGTTTTTGATCTGTAGGACGTATTTCGACAGCTGGAAGAAGAACACCAGGTACACGGCCAGTCCCACTATTCCGAGTTGACCGATCACCATGCCGAGTCCGCTCTCTGTCACGGCTGACGTTGACTCGGACCCTTCCGAAAACAGGCCGGCGAGGACTCCGGAGCTGCCCAGTCCGCGCCCGAGGGGATGCTGCGGGAACTCAACAAAGGCCGCGGTGAACCCGCCGATGTGTGCCGCTGTACTGCCTGTTGAACTGGAAACGGTAAACAAATAGAAGTTGTAGGCACCGGCAGCCAGCAGCACCAGGGCAATGAGGTGGCTGGTTCTCGATGCGTAGTAGCGGGTCCAAAATGCGAAAAACACGATCAGGCCAAGGAGTGCACCCTTACTGACGGCCAGGACCATCGCTGCCACGGTTGCGATCTGGCATAACAGCCCGCGGAGATACCAGGCAGCCATGAACACGGCGAATAGGAAGGTTCCGAAATTTACCGGGTCCGCGAAGGGGCCTGCCATCCGCCTCAGGAACTCTCCGGGAACCACCTGCTCCGAAGCAAAGAAGTTTTTAGGCAGGCCGGAGTCCTGCTGGACAGAGATTCCCTTCTTCTCCCACAGGCTCCGGAGGTCGAGGGACTGCCAGAAATCAGGCGTATTCGCTTCAATGAAGCCGAAGACAACCGCCACGAAACCCAGCATTACCAGGTAGCGGAGGTACACGGCATGCTTGGCCCAAACGCTGGCATGCAGGCCGATGAGGAGGAACAGGAAGGGGGCCACGATGTTCCTTGAGGAGGCCGCTGCCGCCACCAGATCATGCTGGAACAAAACAACGGTCGCAGCCCCGTAGAGGACAAGGATGGCCAGGCAGGTTGTCACGGCTTTGATCAGCTTCCGAAGGGCATGCCCGGAAGCTGGCTTTCGAGTCGCGATCAGGACCACATACAGCGCAACCGAGAAAAGGAAGTTCAGGATGATGGCGAACTGAAGCCGTCCGCTGTCCAGGGCACCCGCAACGGTAGTCAGATAGACGTTTTGCGTCGCTGACATGATCGTGGGAATGATCAGGAAAAACGAAATCTCGGCCTTGCGCTCAGCCAGGCGGTGAATCAGTTGCGCTATGACGGAGAAAAAGACCATTGCCGCCACTGCGGCAAGGATCGCCATCGAACCGAGGCTGGCGGCGATTGTGATGAGCACCAGCCCGCCGGCGAACAGCAGGAAAGGGATGATGTCCAGCCTGGACGAGAACTCGGAGGCCGTTTCCTTGGTATACATCTTCTCCCCAGACTGTCGAATTTGCAGGCAACTAAGCGGCTGTCACCGCCCTAGGCAGGAACCGCTGCCCAGGTGGTGACCGCATGGCGCCAGAGCCAGAAGTCGCGGTCCGCCGTCACTGCGGCCTGGACGTGGCCGGTGTCCCCGTTCTGCACGGATTGGCCGGCCAGCCGGTAGGCCATTGTTGCTGCAGACCGCGCCCACGTTGCGATCACCAGGTAGGGAAGCAGTTCCGGTTCCACGTTGCGCAGCCGAAGGTGTTGTGCCAGGGGTGCCAGGGCCCATCCACCGGGACTGAAGGCGTTCTCGAAGGCGCGGAGCTGCAGGCGGCGGGAAGACAACGCATCCTCCTGCGACTGGCCGATGTACTGCAGGTAGAAGATCAGGTCATGGGCAGGCAGGCCATCGAGGCGCGAACGTTCCCAGTCCACCACCTGGAGGCGGCCGTTCGGCTGCAGGAAGAGGTTCTGGTAGCTGAGGTCTCCGTGTTCCACGACTGCCGGAAGCTGCTCGGCGCGCATTGGCGCCAACACCTGGTGGGTGCGGTCGATCAGCCGGGCCACTTCCGTGTCAGCCGGCAACAGCGAGGCCAGCTCGGCCAAAGGGCTGGTGATGGTCCGCTGGTACCAGTCCGCATTTTCCGGCACCGACCTGGTGCACGGCAGCGCAGCGACGAAGTTCAGGCCGGCGTCCAGGGCGCGGGGGAAGTCCTGCACAACGAGGTGGGGCTCCAGCAGGCTGCCCACCACGGCAGTCTCGATCAGTATTGTCTGCCCCCCGACGTCCAGCACCCCCACAACCTCAGGAGCACCCTGTTCGGCCCCCACCCCAAGCGACTTCAGCTGGAGCAGGACATCGGATTCCTTGCGCACGCTTTCGTTGTCTCCAGGCTGGCGGGGGATCTTGACCACAAGCCGGGGAACCTGGGCGTCCGTGGAATAAATGAGGGCCACAACGTGGCGGGAGGTGACAAACTGCGGCGTCAGCAGAAGTGTGTCCCACTGGCCGGTGAGCCCGTACTTCTTGAGCTCGAGCGCCCGGTAGTTATCGCGGAGGATCTGGTCGATATATTTCACAGCGACTCCTGCCGGCCGGCTTCCAGTGACCGCCGGCCAACCACGGTGCCTTCTGCGGCGGCCACATTGAACATACCCAGGTTCAGTGCCAGCCTCCCGATTGCAGCCTTGGCTTTTCCAAAGCGTACGCCCGAATAATGCGACAGGGTATCGAGTACCGCGGTCCTCGACGCCGTGGGTACAAAACGGGCCGGCCGTTCAAGTGATGGCACATGCCAATAGACCGCCACATCATCAAAGCCTGACCGCTCCAGCGTTCGCTTCCACCCTGCGAGGGTGTGCGGGCCCGGACGGGAACCGGCTGAGCGCCGTACCTGCAGGCAGATCCAGCCACCTGGCCGAAGGGAAGCGGCAGCACCGGTAAACAGCCGTGCGTCCGGTTCAGAAAGCAGGACGACGTCGAATTCATTGTCCGGGGCGGGTCCGGAAGACGGCTCGATACGGCGGGCGGACGGGTCCAGCAGGCTGATCGCCGCCACCGCATCACTGCTGAACCGGCCGCCATAACCAAGTTTTTCGGACTGGCTTACGGGAAGCAGGAAACGCCAGTCCAGCAGCATCCACAGGTGCAGGGGGAGCGGTTCCGCGGCACCATCCACGTCCATCCCCTTGGGTGCGGCGACATTCCATAAGAGCCTGCTGGCCTTCACCCGGACCTCGGACTCTGTTTGGCTGGCATCCAGGACGTGCGCCGAGGGAATTTCCTCGGCCAGCTCCAGATACGCTTTGCGCCATTCCTCAAGCTTTTGGGGAGTGTGTTCGCCTTTTCTGGCAAACATGACCTCGCCGGGGACATCAAGCACCAGGACGAGGTCAGGGCGCGGCTGGAACCGGAGGGCCAGCGCATCCGTCAACGCGGCCAAACGGCTTTCCGTCCGCGAGCCGGGGAGGAGGACATCGAATGCGAGGCGGTCCATCAGCACCACGCGGCCCCGGAGGGAGTAGTACCTGGCGGCAAGTCCGGCCCGGAATATCCTGAAGACCTTCCTGGCCAGGAACCCGCCGCGGATCTTCTGAAGCCACCGGTCCATGGGGCTGGCGGACCACAGGCCCATGTAGACGTAGGCAGAAGGCAGGGGACAGGTGGAGCGGAGGCCGTGCAGCAGGGTGGTCTTGCCCGCGCCGTCAGGGGCCAGCACTCCGGCCACCGGCCCCCGGCCCTTGAGTTTTGGACCCAGCCGCCTCAGCACCCTGTTGGCCAAGCTGATGACCCCGGGCGGGACCCGGGTGCCCGTCCAACGGCTTTTCAGGCCAGCCGCGGTGGCAGGGATGTCATCGAAAGTTCCGGACTGCAGCAGGTTGAGGAGCTTCCCCGCTGTTCCGGCCCCGAACTTCCGGTCCAGGAACAGGGCTACTGGATTTTCCACCGTCGCCACGGCAGCTGCGGAACGGGCTGCGGGGACCTTGGCCGGAGTAATCTCACCCTTGTCCAGCACCAGGTGCAGGATGTGCAGCCAGGCCTGGTCCTGGGCTTCCGGCAGCCACAACGGCCCCACAGCCACGCGCCGCCGCAGGCAGCCGGCTGCGAGGGCAGTGCCAAGTTCCTGGAACTGCCCAAAACTGATGTCCGAAACCACGTCCAGTTTGATCCAAAGATCCTCGTCGGAGAGGTAGCGGAAGTAGAAGCGGTGGCTCCCGTGGCCCAGTGCGATGACGCGCCGGAATCCCACGCCGGCAACAAGGCGGTCCAGTCCCGGCACAAGTTCAGCGGAAACGAGCAGGTCAACATCCCCCGACGGGCGGACCAGGTCCTCCTCACCCCTCAACAGAACCCACGGCAACCCGGACTTATCGAGCTCCCGGAACACGGTAATCAGCGCCGAATTAACCTCTGGAATGGCAGGCGCATTGTTGCCGCTTGAATATTCTCTGGCAAATTCCGGCTCCGAATAAGAAACCGGAAGTTGGGGGGAACTCGGCAATTCGCTCACCACTTCTTGATAGGTTGGAATTTCGACGGCGCCTGCCCGCCGCACGCCGGCAGGCACCGCTGATCCGATGGCAGTCCCGAGAGCCTACCCCCTACCTAATGGGCTGGCACGAGTAGTGGGTACTCACATTTTTTTCGCCCCGGCTCCCCGTAGTACGTAGGTAAAGGGCATCCTGCTGCTGCCTCCACTGGGCATAGGTAGCCGGCCGGCCGCCGCGGGCATTAGGTAGGGGAGGAGGTGGACTGCGGGCGATTAGGTAGGTAGGGCTTCCGCTGCCTCCTTGAGGAAAAGCAGGGGTGATCTTGAGCCAATACTAAGTGAACTATATATGGCGCTTTGCCTAAATTCAGGGCTATATTCGCTTAACGGCTGGGAACCGTGCTGGAGGTGCGAACCGAAAGCCTGCCGACCTAATGGTTATCCATAACCGGATGGCGGCGTACAGTATTGGAACAACTACTAACGAAAGAATGTGGTCTCCTTCTTCGAGGATTGGGGACCCATGTCATTGTTAGGGCGAAACAAGGAGCTGGACAGGCTTCTTTCGGTGATCCGCGGTCCAAAGGACACGGCCCTGGCGGTGATCGGCGGCCACGGGGTTGGAAAGTCGGCCTTGCTCTCAGAGATCCCCATACTTTCCGACTACAAAACCGTGTTCCTCGGAGCAAGTGCGTTCGAATCGGACTGGCCGTTGTCCGGTGTCACTGCCCTCCTCAACGCCATGGATGATCCCGTCCTCAACAGAATCGCCGACGAGCTCCTGCGCGATACTGCCGGGGCCCTGGACGTTCCGGCCATCTCCTCAATGCTCCTCAACGGCCTGCACCAGCGCGCATCCTCCCGGACGGTCATCGTCATTGACGACGCAGACCAGCTGGATCCGAGCAGCCAGGCTGTTATCGGCTTCCTGGCCCGCCGCCTGTCCGGGACAGACATTGCCATGTTCGTCTGCCTCCGTGACGAGATGCCTGACAGCCCCTTCAGCGGCCTGTCCGTGCTGCACCTGCAAACGCTGAGCTACAGCGATACGGTGCGGATGCTTGAGGCGATCCCCGCAAGGCAAACCACGACGGCGGCTGCCCACGCAGTTGCCGCAGCTACCCGCGGAAACCCGCTTGCCGCCGTCGAACTCTACGGCCGGCTGCTGGAGCGGCAGGCGGAGGGAAAGTTCGCCCTCCCGGTTCCCCTTCCCGGCAACGGCAGCTTCGAGGCGGAATTCGCCCTGGTGGTGGGCGGCCTGACCGTGCCCGCACGGAATGTCCTGGATCTGCTGTCCCTTTCATGCCGGAGCGACATCACCACGCTGGAAAAGATCAGCAAGGACGTATGGACCGGCGTGGACGAGCTGCTCGCCTGCGGGATCGTGCACCGCACAGGCCCGCACCTTGCAATCCGGGACCAGCTGCTTCGCGGGTATGTTTTTGGTGCCATGACCCCTGCAGTCCGCACCGCCAACCATCGGGCGCTGGCGGAAGCCTGCCAGGACACTGACCCTTATGCCCGCAGGTGGCATCTGAGCTTCACCGCACTGGAACGGCAGACCCCCTTCGGCCTGCTCCGCCATGCCGTGGACCTGATCCGCGGCGGCGAACTGTCCTTCGCGGTGGAATACGTCGAACGCGCCCTGACCATAAACCCGTGGGAAGCGGAAACCGCGGCACGCCTGGCGGCAATCGCGGAACTGCTGTTCAACCGGGGTGAGTTCGTTTACGCCAGGCGCTACTTGGAGTGGGCGCAGCGGGTGACCAGGAATCCTGCCTTGATCCTCCGGCTGACGGGGCTTTCCTTCGAAATCGACTTCATCCAGGGCGGAGCAGTCCGCTCCAGCATGGTGCTGCGCCTGGTGAAGGAATTCGGCCAGCATGATCCCGGCTTCGCCGCCAACCTCCTCGCCGTCGCCGCCGTGTACTACGCGGAACGCTGGGAATTCCAGGATGCGTGCGACCTTCTCCAGTACGCCGGAAATTTCCAGGACTCGGCATCGGCTGAGTGCCTTGAGCTCATGGAACGCGCGCGGCTGCTCACGGAGTCCACCAGCGGCGACGGAGTGCAGCCCGGACGCAAGTACAGCCTTGAGGGCAGTTCCGTGGCAGGCCTCCTGATCCAGGGCCGCGCCTACAGCTACGCGGAGCGATACGACCAGGCGCAGGAGCTCTTTGCCATGGTGCGGACCTCCACACGGGACGCCCACGTGAACTGGCGGGAAACGGCCCTGTTCCTGGCTGTGGACAACGAGATCAGGGCAGGAAACGTCCGGACGGCGAGCAAGCTCATGGATGACCTTGAACTTTTTGAACCCGAGTTCAAGTACCACCGCGGCCTCCGCCACGTTTTCAGGGTTTGGCGTGCCCATGCCCTGGGGGATGAAGCCCTCGCCCACAGCTACGCGGCCGAGGCACAGCGGTTCGCCGGCGCCGAAAGCCACCCGGCCATCACTGCTCAGCTTGCTGCGTGGCAGGGCCACTTCGCACTGCTCCGGGGTGACCTTGCAGAATCCCTGGCCCAGCTCTCACGTGCCGCTGAAATTGGTACAGGTTTCACCAATCCCACGTTGCTGCGGTGCGATGCGGACCTCGTGGAGGTACTGGTCCGGCTGGGACGCCACCGGGAAGCCACCCAGGCCCTCCTCAGCCTGGAGAGCCGTTCCGTCGGACTGCGCTCACCGTGGCTGATGATGGCGGTTGCGCGCAGCCGTGCCATCCTGGCGGACGGCGAGCAGTCGCTGCAGTTGTTCGGCCAGGCCCTGGACAGCAGGAACTCGCGGGATTCGTTGCTCGAACGGGCAAGGACCATGCTGTGCTACGCAGAAAGGCTGAAGGCACTTGGCCGGCTGCGGGATGCCCGCGACGGTCTCCTGCGGGCCAAGGTCATGTTCGACGAGGTTGGCGCCAATGCGTGGATCCAGCACGTGGACGCCCTCCTGCTGGACGAACGGGTGGAGGCACCAGGCCCACAGGGAAACCCGGCCATGCTGCTACTCGCTGACCACGAACGCGTCCTGGCGAGGATGGTTGCCCGGGGTATGCGCAACAAGGAAATCGCTTCCACCCTCTTCGTCTCCGTGAGGACCGTGGAAGTGAGGCTGACAGCCATCTACCGCAAGCTCGGGGTTGAGTCACGCGCCCAGCTGACTGCCCTGGCCGCCAGCAAAGAGAAGGCAGCTCCGGAGCCGTACATCCTGCCGGTCCTTTAGCGCCAACTGCTGCTGCTGCAGCTACCCGCATTATCCACAAAATTCCTTCGCGGGACCCACAAAGGGCCCGCGCAAATCCTCCGCAGCAGGCTTTCCGTGACTAGTTTTGCTTCACGGCCAGAGCACAAGCGGACATACCGGAAGGGGTCACCATGGCAGAAGCACCCGTCACCGGACAGCGGCGTCCCATGCTTTTCGGGACCAAACGCTCAGCGCTCACCGGCGCCCTGGCAGGTGAGCGTCCTGCACTGGCGGGCGAGGGGCCGGCGTCAGCTCCCGGCTACCGGCCGGCCGTCAGCCTGGTTCCCGCTGCGCTGGGCCGCAAGGCGTCCTCCGCCGACTGGATTTCAGTCCACATCAACCTGTTGCGTGTTACCGACTCGCTGCTGATCGCCGGGGCAGTCGCTCTTGGCTACCACCGCTCCAGTCCGGGACTTCTCGACAGGACCTCAACGGCCGCGGGCATCGCGGCCAGCGTTGCGCTGGCACTGATCTGGATCGCTGCACTGGAAATCTACAAGACACGCGATCCGAAAGTCCTGGGCGTCGGCGCAGACGAATACAAGCGGGTCATATCGGCCACCTTCCGTCTCTTCGGGTTCATTGCAATTGCATCCGTCGTCTTCTCCATCGAGAGCGGCGCCACCATGTTCGCCGTTTCGTTGCCGGTGGGCATCCTCTCGCTGACCGCGAACCGCTGGCTTTTCCGCCGGCGGCTGGCGACGGAAAAGGCCAAGGGGCGGCACTTGTCCCGGGCCATCGTCGTCGGTGAGCCCGAGGATGTCCGGTACGTCGTCCAGCAGATCGAGAAGAAGTCCGGCCCCGTCTACAAGATCCTCGGCGTATGCCTTCCCGGTTCCCGCCGCGGGGCCAGGCTCCGCGTGGGCGAGCAGCTGGTGCCCGTTCTTTCTTCCACGGATGACATTGCCCGGACGGTGCGCCTCGCCCAGGCGGACTCGGTGATCATTGCCGGACCCCTCCCGGGCGGCAACAAGTTCATCCGGGAACTGGGGTGGAGGCTGGAGGAGTGCTCGGCCGAAATGGTGCTGGCAGCGACCCTTACGAACGTCGCGGGGCCCCGGATCCATTGGCGTCCGGTGGAAGGGCTTCCGCTGATGCACGTGGACATCCCCCAGTACTCCGGCGGCAAGCACATCCTCAAGCGGGTCGTGGACGTGGCGCTTGCCGGTGCCGCGCTGACGGTGCTTTCACCGCTGCTGCTGCTCCTCGCCGTCATCGTCCGGATGGACAGCCCGGGGCCCATCCTGTTCCGCCAGGACCGGATCGGCAAGGGTGGCCAGACCTTCGGCATGTACAAGTTCCGCTCCATGGTGGTCGATGCGGAGGAGCGCCAGGCCGTGCTGCACGATACCAACGAAGGCGCCGGTGTCCTGTTCAAGATGCGCAATGATCCCCGGGTCACGCGGTGCGGACGGTGGATGCGGAAGTACTCCCTGGACGAACTCCCGCAGCTCTGGAACGTTGTGCTTGGCGATATGAGCATGGTGGGACCACGCCCTCCGCTTGCCCGCGAGGTCAGCGGATACGAACGGCACACCCACCGGCGCCTCCTCATCAAGCCGGGCCTCACTGGCCTCTGGCAGATCAATGGGCGCTCGGACCTGTCCTGGGACGAAGCCGTTCGCCTGGACCTCTACTACGTCGAAAACTGGTCAATCCCAGGTGACCTGCTGATCTTGTGGCGGACTTTCCGTGCCGTCATCCAGCCTTCCGGCGCCTACTGACAAAGAGGATGAGAATGGAAGCTTTCGCTAAGGACTCCGGCCACGGCAGGGACCACGTGAACGCGGACAGGTTGCGTATCGCTGTGGTCGGCGCTGGTTCCCGGGGAGCGGGCATGGCCGAAACCCTGCAGGCCGGCCCGGACTGGGACCTGGCGGCCATTTGCGACGTGGACTCCCGCAGGGCCGCCAAGGTCTCGGAAAAACTTGGCGGTGCGCCCTGGTTCGAGGCCATCGACGAATTGCTGGACAGTGTGGAGTTGGATGCGGTGGCGATCGCGACCCCGCTCCGCGCCCTGTTCGGAACAGGAATGACTGCGCTGCGGGCGGGCAAGCACGTTCTGGTGGAACAGCCTCTGGCGGACAGCCTGGAACTCGGGCAGGAGATGGCAGCGGAGGCGGACGCCAGGGACGTTGTCCTGATGGCAAACAAGGCCCAGTGCTTTGAACCTGCTGTGCAAAAGATGCAGAAGCTGGTGGCCAGCGGGTCCCTGGGCGATATCCTCTTCGTCGAAGCGGTGCGCACCGAAAGCAACCTGTCCCGGACTGACCGGGACGTCTTCTGGGACCTTGCCCCGGACAGTCTTGCCCTCCTTGACTTTGTTTTTGCCGGGCGCCTCAACCCCCAGGGTGTTTCGGCACTCGGCGGGGACCCCCTGGGAACCGGCCGCGACTGTGTTGGCCACGTGAATTTCAGGCTTCCCAACGACGCCACGGTGCACCTGCATGTCAACAACCTGAGCCGCGTGAAGAGCAACCAGCTGGTGATCGCGGGTTCGCAGCTCGTCCTGGTGTGGGATGCCATGCTGCAAGAGGAACAACTGGGCATCTTCGACTCCGATTCATCCACCCAGCAGCGGCGGCGGTCCCCGTACTGGGCAGAGCCCGGCGCACTTCAGGTGCCGGCCGAAGACGGACCGGTGCCCGCCTTCGGCCAGGAGGCGCGGAACCGCGCGGCCGCCGAGTTTGCGCGCCGGGTGCGCGGCCAGCAGAGGGCACCGTCCACCAACACATCCGGCCTGCGGGTACTCGGCATGCTGGAGGCCGTCACCCGCAGCAGGGGCCTTGAAGGCCAGGCGTCAAGCATCCAGGTACCAGGGCCCGAGGATTACCAGCAGTACGCCGCAGGATCCTGGCTTGAAAGCGTCCTGTGGTCCAGGTGAGACGAGCTGCCCGTCTTCGTTCCGTTCCTCCTAGGAAAGATGGTGCCTCGTGGCCACCGAATCAGCTGTTGCACGCATCGAAGTAATGAAGCCCTGGCTGGGGCAGGAGGAAGCCCACGCGCTGGCCGAGGTGGTCTTCTCCGGATGCGTTACCCAGGGTCCGAAAGTCAAGGAGTTCGAGGTCGACTTCGCAGCCGCGCAGGGGGCCAGGTTCGCAGTGGCGACATCGAGCTGCACCACCGCGCTGCATCTGGCCCTCGTGGTGGCGGGAATCGGTCCCGGTGACGATGTGGTCGTGCCTTCCCTGTCCTATATCGCCACGGCCAACGCCGTGACGTACGTCGGAGCACGCCCCGTCTTCTGCGACGTGGATCCTGCCACCGGCAACGTGACCGCGGAGACCATCCACGCCGCCCTGACCTTGGACACCCGGGCGGTGATAGTGGTGGACCAGGGCGGAGTGCCCGTGGACCTGGACCCCATCCGTGATCTTTGTGACCGCCACGAAATCACGGTCATCGAGGACGCAGCCTGTGCAGTGGGCTCGCAGTACAAGGGCAAGCCGGTGGGCGCCGGCGCCCACATCACCGTGTGGTCCTTTCATCCCAACCACATCCTGACTACCGGCGAAGGCGGCATGCTCACAACCCGCCGGGCAGACTGGGCAGCCCGCGCCCGCGCCCTGCGGGAACATTCAAGCAGCCTGGCAGCCCTCAACCGGGAGGAACTGTTCCTCTCCCCCCGCGAGGTCTGCCTTGAAGTTGGCTTCGACTACCGCATGACCGACCTGCAGGCCGCCGTCGGAATCATCCAACTGCGACGGCTGCCGCAGATGGTGGAACGGCGGCGGAACATCGCGAACATGTACGTGGAGGCCCTCAAAAGCCTCAAAGGACTGAGGATCGTGTCCGATCCGCCCTACGGCACCACGAACTACCAGTCCCTGTGGCTGGAAGTCCTCCCGGGATTCCCCATGACCCGCGAAGCGCTGCTGGAAAGGCTGGCCGAGGCCGGCATCACCGCGCGGCGCGGGGCATACGCCGCGCACCGCCAGCCGGCCTACCGCTGGCGCGACAACGGCAACGCCAGGCTGCAGTCCACGGAGCGGCTCAGCGACCGCACCCTGGTCCTCCCTGTCTTCCACGAGATCGACTCGTCCAGCATCAACCGCGTCATCAATGCCATCCGGAACGCAGCGCACCCGGTGGGCACGTGAGTGAGCTGATCCTTATTTCAGTGAGCGGCCTTGCCCGTGAAGTCCTGGCGATGGTGCGAAGCAGTGGCCAGTACGACGTCGTTGGGCTGCTGGACGACGACAAGGAAATGGCAGGGGTCACCGTTGACGGCGCACCTGTCCTGGGGACCATCGATGATGCCGCCAACTACACCCACGCATTCCTGCTGGTGTGCCTGGCGTCCGGGAAGGCACGGGAGGCCGTGGTGGACCGGCTCACGTCCCTGGGCATCCATGAATCGCGGTATGCAACAGCCGTGGATCCCTCGGTCCAGTACCCCGAGGGCTGCCGGATCGGGCGGGGCAGCATCCTGTTGCGCAACGTCACCCTGACAGCCGCCGTCACCCTGGGCTCGCATGTGGTGGCAATGCCCTCGGTGACCTTCACCCACGACGACGACGTGGCGGACTTTGCGACGTTCGGCGCGGGCGTGTCCTTGGGCGGCGGCGTCCGGATAGGCAAGGCTGCCTACCTCGGCATGAATTCGAGTGTCCGGGACAGGACGTCGGTGGGTGACTATGCCACGGTGGGCATGGGTGCTGCCGTCCTCAGTAACGTGCCGGCCGGAGAAACGTGGGTTGGAGTCCCCGCCCACGAAATCGACCAGCACCTGTTCGCCTTCGGAAAGGAACCGTCCCGCTAGGCGGCAGTGCGGAAGAACAGCTCGGCCACCGCGGCCAGCCGCCAGGGATCCTCCACGCCGCACAACTCCCGCGCGGAATGCATGGAGAGCAGCGGAACACCAACGTCCACCGTCCGGATTCCCAGGCGGGTGGCAGTCAGCGGACCGATGGTGGAGCCGCACGGAATCGCGTTGTTGGACACGAACTCCTGGTAAGGCACGCCGGCATCAGAGCACAACCGGGCCCACAGGGCCGCGCCGGGGGCGTCAGTGGCGTACCGCTGGTTCGCATTGATCTTCAGGAGCGGGCCGCCGTTCAGCACCGGATGGTTGGCGGGGTCGTGCCGCTCCGCGTAGTTGGGGTGCACGGCGTGGCCTGCGTCGGCAGAAACACAGAACGACGCCGCCAGCGCCTGCCGCCGCTGGCTCACCGTGGCGCCGAGGCCGTCAGAGATCCGCACCAGGACATCCTCGAGGATGGGCCCGCAGGCACCCGAGCGTGAGTTGGAGCCGATCTCCTCGTGGTCGAACGCCGCCAGGACGGCGATCGGGCTGCCAGGGCCGGACACAGCACCGGACGCGTGCGCGATCAACGCCACCAGCCCCGCATAAGTCGAGGACAGGTTGTCCAGGCGCCCGGAAGCAAAAAACTCGCTGTTGCCCCCGAAAACCGAAGGGGCCTGCGTGTCCGCAATGACGACGTCGTACCCGCCAATGCGGGCAGGGTCCACGGAAGCGTCGGAAACGTGGGAGGCCAGCACGGCCAGCAGGTCGGCGTCGGCAGGATTGCCGAGTCCCCACACCGGATTCATGTGGCGCTGCTTGTCCAGGGTCAGGCCGTCGTTGACTGCGCGGTCCAGGTGGATGGCAAGCTGCGGGAAACGGAGCATTGGCCCGGTGGCGGTCAGGTGCTCGGTGCCGTCCAGCATGACCAGGCGGCCGGCCAGCTGCAGTTCCCGGTCAAGCCAGGAGTTCAGCAGCGGCCCGCCGTAGACCTCCACACCGGCCTGGAGCCAGCCGTGGGCGCCCGTGGTGGGCTTGGGCTTGAGCTTGAAGGTGGGCGAATCGGTATGCGCGCCCAGGATGTTGAAGCCCGTGGCCGGCTCTGCCCCTTCGGGAACGACCCACGCGATCAGCGCCCCGTCCCGGATGATGAAGAACCGGCCCGGCCCGCCTTCCCAGGGCTGCAGTTCGTCCAGGCGCACAAAGCCCGCGCCTTCCAGTCGCCGGCCTGCTTCGTGCACGGCGTGGAAGCTCGACGGCGACGCGCTGACGTAGGCGCCAAGGTCCTGGATGTGGTCTGCGGCGGAGGCAAGGGAAGGCATGGTCTCGAGTCTAGACGGCGTTGGGCCGCGCGCCTCAGTAGTCCGGGTTGCTCGGCACCACCAGGCCGGTTTCATACGCGTAGACCACGGCCTGGACCCGGTCCCGGAGGTGGAGCTTGGTGAGGATGCGGCGCACGTGGGTCTTCACGGTCGCTTCCGAGAGGTAGTACCGGTGGGCGATTTCGGCATTGGACAGCCCTTCGGCCATCGCCTCCAGCATCTCCGTTTCCCGCGGGGTCAGGTCAGCCAGCAGTGGATCCGGCGCGGGGGCGGCCGGGGCCGGCCGGGCGGCACCCCGGACATACGTTTCCAGCAGGCGCTGGGTAACGCGCGGCGCCACCACGGCGTCCCCGCTGGCCACCACGCGGACGGCGCTGATCAATTCCGACGGCGCCACGTCCTTAAGGAGGAAGGCCGAGGCCCCTGCCTGGAGGCCGGCAAAGGCATACTCGTCCACGTCGAAGGTGGTCAGGATGATGATGCGGGCACAGGAACCAGCGGCGGTGATGGCCCGGGTGGCCTCAATGCCGTCCAGCACGGGCATGCGGACGTCCATCAGCACCACGTCCGGGTTGAGCTCCCGGACCTGGCGCACGGCGTCGGCCCCGTCCGAGGCTTCGCCAACAATCCTCAGGTCCTCTTCGCCCTCCAGGATCAGGCGGAATCCCATCCGCAGCAGCGGCTGGTCATCGGCCAGCAGGACGTTGATGGGTGCGTTGCCGGTCATGGGTTGCCTTGCAGTTCGTAGGGGCGGATTGATCCGGCGGACTCCTCGCCGGGCCAGGACAGTACAGCGTGCACGCGCCAGCCCCGGCCGCTGGGCCCGGCTTCCACCGATCCGGAGTAGATCCTGGAGCGCTCGGCCATCCCCGCGAGCCCCTGGCCGGACCCATGGGAACCGCCAGCGCCGGGCGGGGAAGCAGCCCCCTCCGTGGCGGGATGTCCGGCCACCCCGGCACCGTCGTCGACCACGTCGATGGTGACGGTGGAGCCGGAGCGGACAACGGTGACGTCCACCCGGGTGAGGGCGCGGCCGTAGCGGAGCACGTTGGTGAGCGATTCCTGCACGATCCGGTACACCGTGAGCTGGAACGCCGCATCATCGGGCAAGGCCGGCCCGGTGTGGGAGTAGTGCAGCGGCAGGCCCGCTGTGCGGAAGCCTTCCAGCAGGCTGGCCAGGCTGTCCCCCGCCGTAAGGGGCAGCCTGGGGGCGGCTGTTCCGGTGTCATCGCGGAGCACGCCGAGGACCCGGCGCATGTCAGCGAGGGCGGTCCGTCCCGTCCTGGACAATTCGCCGAGTACCTCGCCGGCGCGCTCCGGGCTTTTCCGGACCACGACGGCGGCACCGTCGGACAGGCTGATCATGACCGTCAGCGAGTGGGCCACGACGTCGTGCATTTCGCGCGCGATCCGGTTCCGCTCGTTGACGGAGGCGAGACTTGCGGCTCGGGCGGCCCAGGCGGCGACTTCCTGCTCATGCTCACGGCGTTGACGGACGCCGATTCCGATGCCCGTGGCCACGATGTTGGACAGGGCTATCGTGGCGCCGGTGGCGATGCTGGTCAGGAGGTGGAAGTCGCCCGGGTTGACTCCGGGATCGTGGACGAAGGAGTTTTCCATGGGTCCCACGGCCGCCAGGAGGTAGAGCAACGCCAGCGGAGCGGTGGCGGCGGCCATGGTGATGAGGGCGAAGCGGCGGGTGTGCGCCACGGCCACGGCGTACAGCGAGAACCACAGTCCCGCGGACACGTTGGAGCCCCAGGGGTGCAGCAGGGTGACTGCCACTTCCACCACCGCGACGAAGGCCACCAGTCCTACGGGATAGAACCGGCGCAGGAACAGGGATCCGGCCACCAGGATTAACAGACCGGCTGCGAGCCAGTTGCCCGAGGAGGCGGCATCCACCGCGGTGGGTGCCACGAGCAGGCTGTAGCTGGCAGCCACAACCGAATCCATGACCAGCGGGCGCCTGTGGAGGTACCGGCGGAGCCGCCCTTTGCGCCTCGCCGTGAGCTCGGCAAAGGACGCGTCGGCCTGCCAGGCCGGCGCGTCCTTTGTAAATGCCGTTTGGTTCATATTTTGGGGTTGCCTGTTTCGTGGTGCTAGACGTCGCGCTTCTTCAACACGGTCATGGCTGCCGCCACCGGAACAACCACCCAGGCGCCCAGCCATGTCCAGGCCTGCCAGACCTCCAGGGCATCCTCGGCGGGGGCAGCTGTCACGATCCGCTCGAATAGGCTGTCCGGCAGGTACTTCCGTGCTTCCTCGAAGAACTCCCCGGGGATGAGCTGGAAGGCAATGGGGACCACGAAGAACAGCCCCACCAGGGACATGATTCCCCCTGCTGAGTTGCGCAGGAGTGTTCCCAGGGACATGCCGATTGCCGCCACTGCTGCCACATACACGCCGCTGACCAGCAGGAGGCGCCGGGAGTGTTCGGAGCCGAGGTCGATGTCAAAGCCGTAGTTGTCCAGGATGGGGGTTGCCGCCAGGTAGGCGAGGAGGGATGACACCACGGTCACCACGAACGCGCACGCCGTCACCACCAGCAGCTTCGCAACGAAAGCCGGCGTACGTTTGGGAACCGCCGAGAAAGTGGACCGTGCCATGCCGGTGGTGAATTCCGAGCTCATGAGCAGAACCGCCAGCGATCCGATGATGAGCTGGGCGAAGGCGATGCCGGACGTGGGGATTCCCGCTGTAAGGTCGGCGCCCTGGGCAGCGAAGGCTGCGGCTGCCTGGGGGTCGTTCCGGGATGCCTCGGAAAACTGTCCGATGCCCCAGGCGTTCAGGGCGGCAAAGCCCACCATCACCAGCACGGTGGATCCCACCAGGATCACGGTGGAGAGCAGGGTCCGGAATTTGATGAACTCCGAGTTGAGGACGCGCAGGAAACTGGGCCCGGGCGTGCCCTGCTGCCGGCGGGATTGAAGTGCTGCTGTGCTCATTGCTGTCCTCCGGTCTGGGTGGGCGCCGCAGCTCCCGTGGTGATGAGGGAGTGGTACTCCACCTCGTCCTTGGTCAGTTCCATGTACGCCTCTTCGAGGCTTGCCTGGAGTGGGGTGAGCTCGTAGACCATGATCCGGTTGTCCAGCGCCGTCCGGGCAATGTCCCTGGCGGGCAGGCCGGCAACCTCAAGGAGTTCGTGGTCCTGGACTTCTATGGAGACGCCGTCCGCCGCCAGAAGGCGCATGAGCTGCTCCGGCTGGTCCGTCCGGACACGGGCACGGGACTGGCCCTTGCCGGTGATGATTTCACCAATGGGGGCATCGGCAATGATCCTGCCCCGGCCAATGACAATCAGGTGGTCTGCGGTCATGGCCATCTCGCTCATCAGGTGGCTGGACAGGAACACTGTCCGCCCTTCCGAGGCCAGGTACTTCACCAGGTTCCGCACCCAGACCACGCCCTCCGGGTCCAGGCCGTTGACCGGTTCGTCGAGGATGATGGTCTGCGGGTCGCCCAGCAGTGCGGCAGCAATGCCCAGCCGCTGTCCCATGCCAAGGGAGAACCCCTTCACCTTCTTCTTCGCCACGTCCCCCAGGCCGGTCATCTCGATGACCTCCTGGACCCGTTTCCTTGGAATACTGTGGGTCGCGGCCATGGCCAGGAGATGGTTGTACGCGGTGCGGCCGGTGTGGACAGCCTTGGCGTCGAGGAGGGAGCCCACCTCGCGCAGGGGTGCGGCATGCTGTGCGAACGGCACCCCGTTCACGGTGACCGAGCCCGATGTGGGCCGGTCGAGTCCCATGATCATCCTCATGGTGGTGGATTTTCCTGCGCCGTTGGGTCCCAGGAAACCGGTGACGCGGCCTGCCTGGACGGTGAAACTGACCCCGTCCACGGCGGTTTTATCGCCGTAGACCTTGGTCAGCCCTGTTGCCTCAATCATGGAATGTTCCTTCGAACGAAAGCTGTGGACTGCAGGATGCTTGCAGAAGACTGGTACGCACCACGCTACCCACGGCCGGGACGGATTGCGCCGGTCTCAGGGATGATTCAGGGACAGCTCAGGGTAGTCCCCTTGGATGATCGGGCGGTGACTGGGGCTGCGGAGAGTAGTAGGACAGGGCGCGGCGGCGCACTGAGTACTCGACGCTGCGGACGCCGGCCAGTGCCTCACCGTCCACTGCCAAAGCCATGGGCGACCCGCCGGCATCAATCCGCACCCGTGTTGCCTCTGAGAGGTGGGTGATGCGTGAGGTGGCTACCGTACCCGTCAGGACGGACCAAAGAAGCCGCATCCGGGCGAAGGACTCGTCGGCAGTGATCATGCGGACGTCGAGCACGCCGTCGTCCATGACGGGCCGGAACAAGGGCGCGTGGTCACGCGGGTAGAACCGGCCCCTTCCGACGTATGCGATCCACACTTTGTGCCGCCTGCCGTCGACAGTGAGGGTGAGCGGGGTTCCGGCCGCGAAAGTGCGGAGCATCGCCACTACACCGGCCAGGGGTTTTCCCAGCGCAGGCTGCAGTTGTTCCCTCCGGCGCACGAAATTCGGGTACAGGCCAACGCTGGAGGTGTTCAGCATGGTCAACTGTGCCCTTTCCGGGCTGCCGGCCAGTCCGCGCTCCACCGTGACAATCCCAAGGTCCGCCAGCGCCGCCTCTCCGCTGGAAGCCGCGGCCACAGCCTCCTTGAGGCTCCCGGTGCCGGCGTCCCGGGCAAAGTGGTTCAGGGTACCGCCCGGGAGTACCAGCAGGGGAAGGGAATGCTCGACGGCGGCGGCTGCCGCAGCGCCGACGGTCCCGTCGCCGCCCCATACCCCGAGCGCACGGGTGCCGGGATGTTCCGCTGTCAGCCGGATTTCCTGCAGCAGGTCCTGGTCCGGATGGACGGAATTAATATGAGCCTTTGGGAATACTTCCTGCAGCGCCGCGGCCGTTTCCTCCGTGAATGATCCGCCGAGGGTGTTGACCACGATGCTCAGTCCCGTGCCGCCGGGGAGTTCCGGCGCCGGCGTCCTGGTGCGGGACACTTGGGGAAAAGGGGGGCGTACCGGCCACCACTTCCGCGTCAGGAGGGCAGCGCCGGCGCCCAAGGCGGAGCCGAACAACACATCGGAAGGCCAGTGCGCTCCGGTGTGGACACGTGAGTAGGCTACCCCCGCCGCCACGGGTGCCAACGCGGCCCCAATCCCGGGCTGGACGAGTCCTGTTCCCACCGCGAAGGCGACGGCAGACGCGGAGTGGCCGGAGGGCATGGAGGAACTCGTCGGCTGGGGGTGGACAAACCGGAAGACCGGAAGATGTTCCGGCAGCGGCCGCGTCCGGGGGAGCAGGGTCTTGAAGACAACGTTCGTGACGGCCGACGCCACTGCCTGGGCTATGAGGCCGTGCAGCGCCGCACGGCGGGGCCGTCCCGGAAAGGCAGCCATTGCTGCAGCCGCGGCGATCCAGAGTTTGCCGTGGTTGGCGGAGGCGGAGAGTCGGCGGAAGAAAGCATCATGGTTCCCTCCCGGGAGATCCGAGACATGCCGCACCAGGTATCTGTCCACGCGGCTGATCCATCGATGGCCCCGGCGCCATTTGCTCTGCATTCCATCACCCTA
The DNA here is from genome assembly GCF_045291495.1 of Pseudarthrobacter quantipunctorum. Taxonomy (NCBI): domain Bacteria; kingdom Bacillati; phylum Actinomycetota; class Actinomycetes; order Micrococcales; family Micrococcaceae; genus Pseudarthrobacter; species Pseudarthrobacter quantipunctorum. The sequence continues at coordinate 4,091,946 of NZ_CP148033.1, read as the reverse complement.
CCGCGCACGGAAAGCCTAACTTCCGGTCGTGCAGAACAGACGTACGCGCCGCTACCCGGCTTTGAGGGGTTTTGCCACTCCCGCCAGCAGCAGTGCCAGGAGGATCGGCGCGAGGATGGCCAGGAGCGCCAGGTGGATCCCGGTGAGGTCACCCAGGTATCCCAGGAGCGGAGGCCCGGCGAGGAAAGATATATAACCCAGCGTGGATACGACCGAGACCCTTGCCGCGGCATGCTTGGGATCGTCCGCGGCCGCGGACATACCCATGGGGAAGGCCAGCGCTGCGCCAACCCCCCATAAGGCAGCCCCCACGGCGGCAAGCCACACGTTTCCGGCCAGGACGAAGAGGCAGAGCCCGGCCGCTGCGGCAGCCATGCTCGCCCGAAGGACGGCAACGCGGCCATACTTGTCGATGACGCGGCCGCCAAGGAAACGCATTGCGGTCATGGCAAGGACAAAGAGCGCGAACATCAGGGCGCCGGTGGATTCGGAGGTGCCCAGGCCGTCTACGGATGCTTTGGCGATCCAGTCATTGCCTGCACCCTCCGTCAGTGTGGCCCCCAGGACCACAATGCCTATGAGCAGGGTGCGGCTGTCGCGCCACGCTGACGGGCCTTTGGCTGCCTTTGGTTCTCCATCAGGTGTGGCGGTGGAGACGTGCGGGAGGAAGTAGCGCGGGGCGGTCAGCATCACCAGCACCACCACGCCGGCGATGACCAGCAGGTGCAGGGGAAGGCCGACGCCCAGGTTCGAGAGTCCGGCACCGACCAGCGCGCCGACGAAGGCACCGCCGCTGAAAGCTGCGTGGAACTGGGGCATGATGGTGCGCCGCAGCTTATGCTCCACGTCGGCGCCTTCGATGTTTTGGGCCACGTCCCAGAGGCCAATGGCTATCCCGAAGAAGAACAGGGAAACAGCAGTCCCCGGAATGGAAGCAACAGAGAGCGACGCCGCGATTCCCACCCCCGCAAGGGCCGCCAGGCTGCCACCGAAGCGTGCAGTGTTTGCGGTCCCGATCCTGCCCACCACCAGGCCAGCGGCAGGGAGCGCGAGAAGCGAACCCACGGCGGTGCACAGCAGCAGCGTGCCCATCTGGCCGGAGGTAATCTCCAGCGTCTCGGTGACGGCAGGAATCCTCGCCGCCCAGCTGGCAAAGACCAGGCCGTTAATGCCAAAAACCACAAAGGTGGCTGCGGCGGCAGCGTTCAGTCCAGCGTGCTGCTCTGTTCCGGTGTTGATGCTCATACAGTCACTACTTCCAGGGAGTTTTTGTCGAGTTGCGCGCGGTCTTGGGCGCTGAAAGTCTTATCGGTCACCAGGACGTCCACCCGTTCCAGCCCGGCAACCAGGGCCCGGGCCTGTGCGTCCCATTTGGAGGCGGAGGCTGCCACCACTACCCGGCCGGCGGATTCCAGGCCGGCACGTTTAACTGCCGCGTCATCGATATCGTGGGCCAGGAGGCCGGCGTTGAGGTCCACGGAGCAGGGTGTGACAACGGCGGTATCGAAGCGCAGGGACCGGATGTTGGATTCAGCGAGCGGGCCGCGGAAGCTCAGCTCGCCGGGGACAAGGCTGCCGCCTGGCAGTAGCAGGGCAGGACGGGTGCCAGCGGTGGGTTCTTCTCCCGCAAGGACGTTCAGCGACCTAAGGGACATCGGCATGACGGTCAGGTCCCTGCCGCGCAAAGCGCGCGCCACCTCCGTAGCTGTGCTGCCGCTGTCCAGCCAGACGTGTTCACGGTCGCCCAATAGTCCTGCCACCGCAGCCGCGATGCGGTGTTTGACGTCCTGGTCCTCCAGTTCGCGCTGGCCGTAGCCCGGATTTTCGCCGCGGCCGATCAGGCTTCGCGCCCCGCCGTGGACACGGCGGAGGACGCCGTTTGCTGCCAGGACCTCGAGGTCCCGCCGGATGGTCGCGCCCGAGGCGTCGCAGGCCACCGTCAACTCCTCCACGGTCACCTCATGGCGCTTACGGAGCAGCTCGGCAATAGCGCGGTGCCGCTCGTCAGTCTTCATGATCAAATGATAGCAACTCCTGATCATTTGATCATGACGCTCTCTCACTTAATGCGGGAAATACTGCAACGCTCTATCACTCGATGCGCCTTAAACGCGATCGCTCTCTCACTGCTGAGAGAGCGATGGCCGAAAAGCCGCATCAAGTGAGAGGGCGTCGGGTCAGCGGACGCGCTCCACGCGCTTTTCATCCCACACCGGTTCGGCGGATTCGTACACCTTGCCGTCGGATCCGAACACCAGGAAGCGGTCGAAGGTGCGCGCGAACCAGCGGTCGTGGGTCACTGCGAGGACGGTGCCTTCGAAATGGTCAATGGCCTTCTCAAGTGCCTCGGCCGAGTGAAGGTCCAGGTTGTCGGTGGGCTCGTCAAGGAGCAGCAAAGTGGCACCACTCAGCTGCAGCAGCAGGATCTGGAACCGTGCCTGCTGCCCGCCGGAGAGGGACTCGTACTTCTGCTCCGACTGCCCCGCCAGTCCATAACCGTCCAGAGCCCCGGCCGCCGCTTCGCGTCCGAGTCCCGAACGGTGCTCATCACCACGGTGCAGGATTTCCAGCAGCGTCTTGCCCAGGAGGTCGGGCCGGACGTGGGTCTGGGCAAAGAAGCCGGGACGGATCCTGGCGCCAAGTTTCACCGTGCCCTGGTGCGGCACTTCGGCAATTTCGACGTCGGAAACGGGCAGGTGCTCCCGCTCAGGATCGGTTCCTCCCGTTGCCAGCAGCCGGAGAAAGTGCGACTTGCCCGAGCCGTTGGAGCCCAGCACGCCGACGCGGTCACCGAACCATACTTCGGTGGAGAAGGGCTTCATGAGCCCGGTCAGTTCCAGCTTCTCCGCCACGATGGCACGCTTGGCGGTCCGCCCGCCCTTGAGGCGCATCTGCACATTCTGCTCGATGGGGAGGGCCTCTGGGGGCCCAATTTCCAGGAACTTTGCCAGGCGCGTCTGAGCGGCGTGGTACCGGTTGGCCATGTCCGAGCGGAACGCAGCCTTGTTTTTGTACATGTTGACGAGTTCCTTGAGCTTGACGTGCTCCTCGTCCCACCGCTTCCGCAGTTCCTCGAAACGGGCGTTCCGGTCTGCCCGCGCCTCCACATAGGAGCCAAACCCGCCGCCGTGGATCCAGGCGCCGGCACCGTTGATGCCCGGTTCCAGCGTGACAATGCGCCCCGCGGCGTTGTTCAGCAGCTCACGGTCGTGGCTGATGAAGAAGACTGTTTTCCTGGATTCGTTCAGCTTCTCCTCAAGCCACCGCTTGCCCGGAACGTCGAGGTAGTTGTCCGGTTCGTCCAGCAACAGAAGGTCGTCCGGCCCGGCAAAAAGCGCTTCCAGAACCAGCCGCTTCTGCTCGCCTCCGGAAAGGCTCGACGCCGGGCGGTGCTGCGCGCGGTCAAAGGGAAGTCCCAGCGCGGCCATGCACACTTCGTCCCAGACGGTTTCGACGTCGTAGCCCCCTGCGTCTCCCCAGTCCACGATGGCCTGGGCGTACCGCATCTGGCTGGGCTCGTCGTCGTGCTCCACCATGGCCAGCTCGGCGTCGTCCACCTCACGCGCCGCTGCCGCCAGCGCAGGCGGGGCAGCGGACACCAGCAGGTCGCGGACCGTGGAGCCGTCCCGGACCTGGCCCACGAACTGGCGCATGATGCCCATGTTCCCGGACCGCCCGATCACGCCTTCATCCGGCACCAGGTCACCGGCGATGATGCGGAAAAGGGTGGTCTTCCCGGTGCCGTTGGGGCCGATCAGGGCGGTCTTGGTGCCGTCCGGGACCTTGAAGGTCACCCCGTTGAGCAGCTGGGTGCCGTCGGAGAGGAAGTAATCTATGCCGGAAACGTCAATATGGGCCACGTATTCCATCTTCCCACGGCGACGGCGGCGGGATTTTGTCCGGATACGCAGGTCTGACCGGGCCTGGAAGCGGGCATATCCGGACAAAAACTACCCGGCCGCGGTGAGGAACTCCTTCAGCAGCGGCCCGGACGTCGTTGCTCCCAGTCCGCCGTCCTCCACGAAGACGGCGACTGCCAGGTCGCCGTGGACAGCCACGATCCAGGCATGCGTCTTCGGCGGGTTCTCTTTGCCGTATTCAGCGGTACCGGTCTTTGCCCCCACGGGCGCGCCGGGAACGCTCGCCAGGAATCCTGCGTGCCCGGAGGTGACCACGGCGCGCATCATGTCACCCAGGGCAGTGGCCTCGGCAGCGGTAATCGGCTCGCCCGAGGCCGTCGACGGCGGCTCCGCCGTAGCGGACGCGGAAGGCTGGGCTGCCGGTGCCGTGGACCCGCTCGTCGTGCCGGCCGCGGCAGCGCCGCCGTCGGGATTCAGGACCAGCTGTGGTGACACCGGCGCGCCCTTGGCCACGGAACCGGCCATCATGGCCGCCGCCAGGGGAGAAAGCAGCACCTTGCCCTGCCCGATCATGGAGGCGGCATGCTCCGTCCCGGCCGCCTCGCCGGGGACCGATCCGAGGAACGCGTCGGCGCCCAGCGAAGGTGCTTCGACAGCGATGCCCATGGCCAGGGCGGCGGCCTCGAGCTGTCCCTGTGACACGGTGTCCCGGGCGGCAATGAACGCCGTGTTGCAGGAATGTGCGAAGGCGTCCCGGAGGCTGACGGAGCCCAGTGAGCCCTCGGGATAACCGTCGGCGTTCTTGAAGGTGCGGCCGTCCACTGTGAGGGTCGGCGTGCACTCAACCTTGGAATCGGGAGTCAACCCGTTGCGGAACATGGCCAGGGAATCCACCATTTTGAAGATCGATCCCGGGGCGTACTGGCCCAGCATGGCCGTGTTGTAGCCGTTGCTGCCGGGACCCGATGCCACGGCCAGGACGGCACCGCTGGAAGGGCGCAGCGCCACGATTGCGGATGCCGGTCCCACGTCCTCCAAGGTGGTCTCCGCCAGTGCCTGCAGCTTCGGGTCGATGGTTGTCTTCAGCGGCGTACCGGGCTCCGGCGCCACTTCAAAGAGCACACGCCGGGGGTCCGTTGCTGCGGACTGGATCTGTTCGCGGGTCAGGTCGGCGCGCTGGGCACGGATTACGACGGCGTCCGTCCCCCTGAGCTGTTCGTCATACTGCTGCTGCAGCCCGCCGATGCCGGTGACATCACCCGCCGTTAGGGCACCGTCCGAGGCTTCGATCTGTTCAGCAGTGGCCTCTCCCACGGTGCCGAGCACGGCGCGGGCGAAGGTCCGGCTGGGTGCCAGCGGAACAGAGGCAGGTATGGCACGGGCACCGGGGATGGCTGCGATCTGCTCGTTGGTGATGGTCCGGCCTTCTTCCCGCAGGGTAATGGCGGAAACAAAGGCTTCCGCGCCGGAGGCCTTCACCTGCTCGACGTAGCCGGCCGGGTCAACCCCCACGAGGGAAGCAAGCCTGGTGGCGGAGTCGGCGGGATCGGCAGCGCCCAGCTGCGGTTTGTCTATGCCGACGTTCACCACCGGACGGTAGGTGACCAGGGGGACGTCCCCGGCCCCAAGGATGTCCGCACGCGGCGGGGACTGGGACCCCTTGGCCAGGATCTCGCTGTCCGCGAGGCCGGGTGCCAGGGTCGCCGGGTTCCAGACCGTAAGCCATTTGTCGCCGGACTTCTTGAAGTTGGCCGGGACGGTGTATTTCCACTCCGCTTCACCGAATTTCCAGGTGTAGTTCAAGGGAGCCGAGGCGTTGTCCCCGTCCAGGGTGACGGCGCCTGCTTCAACTTCGGGCTTCTGTGGGTCCAATGCTTTGAAGACGCCACGCAGTTGATCGTTGGCGGCAGCGGCGTCTTTGCCGTCGAAGGCCACCCCCGCTACATCGAGTCCCGAAACCGCTGTGGCAAATTGCTGTGCTGCGGCTTCTGCGCCGCTCCTGCCGTCGTCGCAGGCCACCAGCGAGGTTCCCAGGATGAGCGCAGCTACGGCAACAGAAAGTTTTGTTGATTTCCCCATCCGGCCATTATCACCCCGCGCAGCAAGTGGAATTGGCCACTGGGAGGGCTTGGAAGTGTTGCGTTTTGGCTACGGCGCGCCCAGGCCCAACGCCGGAACGGGCAGCTGGAATATGTCCTTCAGCGCATGGGTTGCCGCGTGCAGCCCGGGCATGCCCGTGACCCCGGGACCGGGCGGCGTGGAGGAGGAACAAAGGTAGACGCCGCGCATGGGGGTGCGCCAAGGGTGCCGGGACACCACTGGCCGCTGGACCAGGCCGCGGAGGTCCATGGTGCCCGCGCTGAAGTCCCCGCCGATGTAGTTCCGGTTGTACTCTGCCAGCTGGGCCGCGGTCACCACGTTGGTGTCCACCACGAGGTCCCTGAAACCGGGGGCGAACCGCTCCAGCTGGGCGGTGATGGCTTCCGCCATGTCCCTGGTTGAACCGGCCGGCACGTGGCAGTAGGTCCACAGGGTGTGGCGCCCGGCGGGAGCACGCTGCGGGTCGAAACGGGAAGGCTGGGCCACCAGTACGTAAGGGCGTTCGGGGTGCCGGCCGGCGCTGACCTCGTTTTCCGCGTGCGCGAGTTCCGCCCTGGTCCCGCCAACATGGACTGTTCCGGCGTCAGCCAGTTCCGCAGCCTCCCACGGCACGGGGCCGGAGAGGATGAAGTCCACCTTGCAGGAGCCGTTCCCGTAGCGGAAGGCCTCCAGGGCTCTGCGGTAGCGCCCGGGAAGGGAGTCGCCGGCCATGTCCACAAGTCCGCGCGGCGCAACATCGAGGAGGGTGGCACGGGCGGGCGGAAGGTCGGCCAACCGGTTTATGGGGGTGTTGGTATGGAGGATGCCGCCATGAGCCTCTATGTCCGTTGCCAGGGCGGCGGCGATGGCAGCAGAACCACCCAGGGGAATGGGCCACCCTTCCGCGTGTCCCAGCGCTCCGAGCATCAGCCCTGCTCCGGAGGCAGCCAGGGACGGAAGGTGGGACACGGCGTGAGCCGCAACACCGCTGAGGAGCGCAGGAGCCGCTTCCTCCCGGAACCGGGCATTCCAGAGTCCCGAACCCTGCTCCAGGGTCCGCAGGCCGAAGATGCCCGCGGCCACAGGGTTGCGGGGAAGGCGGAAGAGCTGGTTTTGCGTGAAGTCCATGACGTCGTCGATATTCCGCACGATGGGGCCCATCAGCCGCCGGTAGGCAGCGCCGTCCCGACCGAGTCCAGCCGCTGTCCGGTCAAGCGAGCGGTAGGCGAGGGCGGACCGACCGCCGTCCAGGGGCGATCCAAAGGAGAGCTCGGGAGTAACAAGGTCCATTCGCCGGGAAAGCTCGAAGGCCCGGAAGAAGGGCGAGGCCAGGGCCATTGGATGAACCGCGGAGCAGACATCGTTGAAGTGGCCTGGCTGCATCAGTTCCGCAGTGCGGGTTCCGCCGCCCACCACAGGTGCGGCCTCGAAGACCTCCACGGCAAGCCCTGCCCTTGCCATCACTGCCGCGGCGGCCAGCCCGTTGGGTCCGGCGCCCACCACCGTTACGTCAGTCATCGGATGCTGCCTTCTGCGGGAGCGTGGAACGCGTCCGGCGGCGCAGGTTAAGCCGGAACCGGTCCGGCGCGCCGGTGAACGGGCCGCCATGCGGATCGTCCAGATGGTGCCGGCGGATGGGATCGTAGGTGGGGTCGTAGATGTCCCAGGCAACCCGGGCCATCAGGTAGGCGACGGCCATCATGTGCGCTGCCACGGCAAGTACGTAGTAGGGCATATCCAGGTTGTGCTGCGAGGAGCCGGCGCTGGTCACCTGTCCAAGGTACATCCACACCGCGGCCCAATGCAGGCTTTCGATGCCCTGCCAGACCAGGAAGTCGCGCCACCGCGGCCTGGCCAGCGCCAGGAGCGGAATCAGCCACACGACAAACTGCGGGGAGTAGACCTTGTTCGTCAGGATGAAGGCCGCCACAACCAGGAAGGCAAGCTGGGCCAGGCGCGGGCGGCGCGGGGCGGTCAGGGCAATGAGGGTGATGAGGGCGCACCCCACCACAAACAGGCCGAGGGACAGCAGGTCCACGGCTGCATCGCTGAGCTCCTGCCCCCTGAGTCTGCCCAGCACCAGGTTGTAGGCGAACCAGGGTGAGCTGTATCCGGCGCCGCGGTCCGCCGAGAATTGGAAGAAGTAGGCCCAGCCGGGAAAATTTGCGACGGCGAACGGGAGGTTGACAACGGCCCATGAGACAGCGGCCGCTCCAGCGGTCTTAAGGAACGGCTGGAAGCGCCCGGTCCGGATGGCGAGCAGGAGGATGGCGCCCAGAATAAGCAGTGGATACAGCTTTGCTGCCGTGGCAAGGCCGATAAAGACGCCCGCCAGCACCAGTCGCTTCCGGGAAAAGAAGTACATGCCCACGGCAAGAAGGGCTACCGCCCAGAGGTCCCAATTGATTGTGCCGGCCAGGATGATGCCCGGCGCCAAAGCCACCATAGCCGCGTCCCAGGGCCGGCGGGCACTCATCCGGGCGGTGGCCAGGACCGTGACCGCCGCGGCGGCCGCCAGAAGACCGGCATTGATATCGAAGTAGGCCAGGATCCGGGCATCCGGGGTTCCGGTGCCGGGGACCAGCCACGCCGTTACCCCGGCGATGAGGGCCGTCAGGACAGGGTATTCAAACTGGCTCCCTGTTCCCAGGATGGGGAAGTTCCCGTCCGCCAGTCCGCGGTTGCGGAACAGTTCAGGGAAGTCGGAGTAGCAGGTGGCGTAAAACTGGGTGGGGGATTCCCACCCGTTGGCGCGGCAGTATCCCTTCAGCAGGATGCCTGCCAGTGCCGCCAGGACGGTCAGCAGGACAAGCACCCGTTCCACGGTGAAGATGCCGGGGGAAACTATCCCTGGAGCGGTCCGGGATCCGAGGGGGCCGCCCACCACTTCGGTGAAGTTCCGCAGCAGGACATCGCTGCGGCTTGGAACAACAAGGCGCAGCCTTCCTCGATGCTCGGGCGGCTGGGTGTCCTCCATGGCATCGAGCTTACCGTCGCGCCCCGAACCCGTTTGGATGCCCGGGCGGGGAGCCCACGCGCCGCCGCGTGGGCTCCGGCCACAGGCTCGCTGATGTCCACGGCAGCTCCTGTCTGAGGTAGTTCCTAGCGGGTTCCGCCGATCTGCTGGTGCATCAGGACGAACACGTCCTCGCGCTGCTTTTCCAGCAGCGTCTCGTTGAACTTCCGCCGGGTGCTGCGCCGCCCTCGGGCGGGAAGCAGGAGTTTTCGGAACTTTTTCATGGCAATCACCTCCTATCTGTTGAGGGCTAGTGCCTACAGTTGGGCACGGCAATTAGGCCCCTTTATGCCGGATAAAACACGGCAGGCGGCAGGGGAATATGGACAGCGCGAATATAGGCGAAAAGAATTTGACGCCAATTACCCGAAAAACAGCACTAAAGCCACGTTTGAACGGGGAAGTAGGCGAAAGAACAGGCAGGAAGATTCCGCGTTCCGGGGAAAGCGGTCACAGCGGTTGCACCGCACTACGCAGGTTGGTGCACACCCGGTCCAAGACCCGGGGAAGGACGCTGCCCGGAGCTCCAGGCGGGAGTAGCGGGCTAGGAGCCGGCGTAAACCCAGAGGGGGCGCGCAAAAGCATCAGAGGCCGGGGCAGCGGTGATGGTCATCTTCCGTCCGCTAGTCAAAGTAATCATTTTCCCAACCTCCTTTTCTGCTCTGTCGCCGCAGGGGCCAAGGCCCGGACAGCGTGCGCCGTGATCCCGGCAGGACGCCCTGGGATCAGAAATAAAATTACACTACTGCTTGGATGATCCGCTACTAAACAGCTGAAATTTATCCAATTAATTTTGGTTATCGCTGCTAAAGGCCCCACCGGACGATTGCGGGCGTCTTTTTATCCCACCCGAGTGTGCAGACCTTTGCGGTACCCAGAATGAAATGGCGGCCCTCGGCGGGCGGCAGTTCCAGCCAGCGCGCGGTAAGGATCCTTGAAAAGTGGCCGTGCGCCACAATCAGCACATTGTCCATGCCGGACTCGAGCACGCGGCCGATAATTTTGTCCGCCCTGGCCGCAACCTCGTCCAGCGTTTCGCCGTTGGGAACGCCGTGGGTCCAGATGAGGTAATCGGGATTGTCCTTGCGGATCAGGTCCGAGCTGATCCCTTCGTAATCACCGTAGTTCCACTCCACTGCCAAGGGTTCGTGCTGGGCGTCGGGGAAGCCGGCAAGCTCGGCCGTCCGCCGTGCGCGCCTCAACGGTGAGGTGAGCACGAGGTCGAAGTCCACGGGGTCCAGCACCTTCCGGGCCTCCACGGCCTGCTGTTCACCCTCGACGGTCAGTGGAAGATCCGTAAGCCCGGTGTACTGGCCGCTCTTGGACCATTCGGTCTCGCCGTGGCGGAGGATCCAAAGCTGGGGCCGGGGGGCAAGGGCAGGAATGGTCACTTGGACTCCTCAGAAGGGGACGGCTCGACGACGGCGGGGGACGTTCCAGCGCCAGGCGCCGAGGGTGTGGGTTCGGCAGGCGCTGATTCCGGCTGCCCTGCCCACCAGCGGAGCAGCCGTGCTTCCGCTTCCTCCGCGGGCAGGGGACCGTTCTCCATCCGCTCATTCAGCAGGAACTTGTAGGCGCGGCCCACTACCGGACCGGGTTTGATGCCCAGCAGCGCCATGATCCGGGCCCCGTCAAGATCCGGGCGTACGGCATCGAGCGATTCCTGCTCCCGGAGGGCGGCGATGCGGGCTTCGAGGTCGTCATAGGCGAAGGCGAGGCGTTCGGCTTTCCGCTGGTTGCGGGTAGTGACGTCCGATCGAGTGAGGCGGTGCAGCCGTTCCAGCAGGGGCCCGGCGTCGGTCACGTAGCGGCGGACTGCAGAGTCGCTCCAGCCTGCGTCCCCGTAGCCGTAGAAGCGCATGTGGAGTTCCACGAGGCGGGCCACGGCTTTGGTGGTGTCGTTATCGAAACGCAGTGCCTTCATGCGTTTGGAGGTGAGCTTTGCTCCCACCATGTCGTGGTGCCGGAAGCTCACCGCTCCGCCCGGTTCGAAGCGGCGCGTTGCCGGCTTCCCGACGTCGTGCATTAATGCTGCGAAGCGCAGCACAAAGTCCGGCCCCGGCACCGGGCCCTCACTGTCCGTTTCCAGCTCCGCTGCCTGTTCCAGGACCTGGAGGGAATGCTGGTAGACGTCCTTGTGCCGGTGGTGCTCGTCCGATTCCAGCCGCAGGGCGGAAACCTCCGGCAGAACGAACTCGGCGAGGCCAGTGTCCACGAGCAGATCCACGCCGACCCGCGGACGGGCGCCGCAGATGAGCTTGACCAGTTCGTCCCGTACCCGTTCGGCGGAAATGATGGTGATCCGTTCCGCCATCTGGGTCATGGCCTGCCGGACGTCGTCGTGCACGGAGACACCCAGCTGGGCAGCGAAGCGGGCCGCGCGCATCATCCGCAGCGGATCATCAGAGAAGGACGCTTCCGGTGCCCCGGGGGTAGCCAGCACGGAAGCGTGCAGGTCGCGTACGCCGCCGAAGGGATCCACCAGTTCCAGGGAGGGCAGTTTCAGGGCCATGGCGTTGATGGTGAAGTCCCGCCGGAGCAGGTCGTCAGTCAAGGAGGAACCGAAGGCCACCACTGGCTTGCGGGAATCGGGATCGTACGCCTCTGCCCGGTAGGTGGTGATCTCGATCTGGAAACCTGCCTTTCGCATGCCGATGGTGCCGAAGGCTCGGCCGATCTCCCAGTAGTTGTCCGCCCACTTCTTGATGAGGGCCACCGTCTGGTCCGGGGTGGCGTCGGTGGTGAAGTCCAGGTCGGGGGAGGTCCGGCCCAGGAAAAGGTCGCGCACCGGCCCGCCCACCAGCGACAGCTCGTGGCCGGCGTCCACGAAGCGCCGGCCGAGCTCCAGGACCACCGGGTCCACCTGGAAATCGACGGTCTGGGAATCAGTCTTGTGATGTGCGTGAGCCATAGTTACTTAAGCTTGTCAGAAACCAGCGCATCGGCAGGCCAAAATACGTTCAAGATCGTGCGGAATCACTCCACCGCCGGCAAAGTGCGTCATATGCAGTCCATGTTGGTGTCATGTTCCGGTCATCACCAGCGGGCAACAGTCGTTAGAGTGGACTCCATGGCCCAACCAGTACCGAGCGCTCCAGGCAGGAGGACGAACGCACCATTGCCCTCGGCAATCGGTGCGCACGTTGCGCCCGCCCAGCATGCGGCACCGGCATCGCTGCCCACGGTTGAGGAAGTCTCGGCCGGCGGCGTTGTAGTGGACACGTCCGACGCCGAGTTGAGGGTTGCGATTATTGCCCGCCTTAACCGCGGCGGACGTTTGGAATGGTGCCTGCCCAAGGGCCATCCGGAGGGCAAGGAAAACAACGAGCAGGCTGCCGTAAGGGAAATCGCCGAGGAGACCGGCATCGAGGGGGACATCCTCGCTCCGCTCGGAAGCATTGACTACTGGTTTACGGTCAGCGGCCACCGGGTCCACAAAACGGTCCACCATTACCTCCTGCGCGCCACGGGCGGGGAACTGACCATCGAGAACGATCCGGACCAGGAAGCCGTGGACGTGGCGTGGGTTCCCATCCAGGAGCTGGCCCGGAAGCTGTCCTTCCCCAATGAGCGCCGGATCGCAGACCTCGCCCGCGAGGTCCTTCCAGAGCACCTCTAGGACTGCTGGTACCCAGGCTTAGGGTGCCGGCGTTGCGGCTTTAACCGCCTTCGGGTGAGACGATGAAGTCGATGTCAGCTACCAACTTTCCTTCCGATAAAGCCGGCCGGCCCGGCGATGCCGGCCCGGACGGCGTTCCCCCCGAACCGGCCGGCGCGGACGGCACCCCTGGCGCTGTGGCTGCCAGTGAAACCCGGTCCAGTGCCATCATGGCCGCCGGGACGCTCGTGTCCCGGTTCCTGGGCTTTGGCAAGACCTGGATGCTGGGCACCGCCCTCGGCCTGGGCTCCACCGTCAATGACACGTTCATCAACGCCAACAACCTGCCCAACCTGATCTTCCTGCTCGTGGCCGGCGGGGTGTTCAATGCCGTCCTGGTGCCACAGATCATCAAGGCAAGCAAGGCTCCGGACAGGGGGGCGGACTACATCAGTCGGCTGCTGACGCTGGCTGTGCTGCTCCTGCTGGGCCTGACGGCGCTGGTGACGCTGGCGGCCCCCTGGGTCATTGAACTGACCACCCAGGGCTACACGCCGCAGCAAAAAGCGCTGGCCGTGGCCTTCGCCTTCTGGTGCCTCCCGCAGATCTTCTTCTACGGCCTCTACGCCCTCCTGACCCAGGTCTTGAACGCTAACGGAGCCTTTGGGCCCGCCATGTGGGCACCCATCCTTAACAACCTGGTGGCCATCGCCGGCCTGGGGATGTTCATCTGGATTTTCGGCGCCAACGAAATAAATCCGCACACCCTGGACAACTGGGGCGACACCCAGACCCTTTTCGTGGCCGGCTTCTCCACCATCGGCGTCATCTCCCAGACGGCCATCCTGATGATCCCCGTGATGCGGCTCAAGCTGGGCATCCGGCCGCGCTTCGGCTGGCGCGGGGTGGGACTGGGCCAGGCAGCCAGGCTGAGCGTCTGGACCCTGCTGACCGCCGCGGTCGGCCAGCTCGCCTTCCTGTACGTCATGCGCATCGCCACCATTCCCGGCGCGGAACGCATCAGGCTGCAGCAGGCAGGGGACCCGGCGGCCTACATGCTGCCCGGCAACGCCGTGCTGGAGGTGGCCAGCCAGCTCTACCTGTTGCCGCACTCCATCATTGCCCTGTCCCTGGCCACGGTGCTGTTCAACCGAATGACCCGGGCCTCCCAGGACGGCAACCGCGACGAGCTGCGCGATGCCCTCTCGCACGGTTTGCGGACCATGGCGGTGGCAACCGTGTTTGGTGCGCTGGCGCTCTTTGCCCTGGCGGGTCCGTTGGGAATGTTCTTCTCGGGCGGACTCCGGCAGGACGGCGTGATGCTGGCGCAGACGCTCACCATCCTGGCGCTGAGCACGCCGTTCATGAGTGCCAACTTCATGATGTCCCGGGTGTTCTACGCGAACGAGGACGCCCGCACGCCCTTCTACGTCCAGCTGCTCCTGGCCATTGTCTATGTGGCCGGCGCCTTTGCTATCCAGTTCCTGCCCGTCACGCAGATCATCTACGCCATCGCTGTCCTCTACATGGTGGGCAACATCCTTTCGGTGGTCATCAGCGCCTGGTTCCTGCGGCGCCTCCTGGGGCATTTGGACGGGCCGCGGATCGCCAACTCCTATATCCGCATGGGGTATGCAGCGCTGGGTTCAGCCATCGCCGGAGCGGGTGCCCTGTGGCTGCTGGGGAGCTACAGTCCGGACGGGTTTGCCTGGCGGGACAGGCTCACAGCCCTTATCACCGTCGTTGTGGTGGGCCCGGTGATGCTGGTGGTCTACTTCTTCCTGCTCAAGCTGTTCCGGGTCTCCGAGCTGCGCGACCTGCTCCGGCCCCTCCTGGGCCGGCTGGGGCGCGGTGGACCGGCCGAGCCTCCCGCTGGAGGCGGGACCCCGCCGTCGGACTCCCCATCCGGTCCGCCGTCAGATGCGCCGTCCGGCTCGCGGGGGCGCCCGGACCCGGAGCGCGCCACTACCTCCGTGGACACAGGCCTCATTCCCAGGATTTCCGGTGAGTTCGATGCCGTCTCCTTCAGGGCCGGACCGGCTCCGGAGCACGGGGCACCGGAGCATGGGGTGCGGAATGAGCCGCTCGACGGCGATGGCCCGGCAACGCTCGACGGCGGCTACCTTCCCGGGGAGGACCAGCCCAGCACCGCGCGCGGAGGATTGCTGCGGGAGCAGATCCCCCTGCCAGGGCGCCGCACCTTCCAGGGGAAGCCCGGCGAGAACCCCCATTTCAAGTCAAGGCACCCCCGGAAAAAGTGATGTTCCAGCGGTTTCCGGCCGTCTTTGTCCAAGGTGCAAGGGACGCAATCGGCTAGGATCGAAAAGGTACAGGGTAGTTGCATCCAGGGGTCAGGCGCGCGCCTGCTCCTGGACGATGGTTGCATCATTCAAGCCGGCAATCCCGGACAGTCTAGGAGGAACACGTGTCCAACCCGATCGATGTCGGATCAGTACTGGGCGGCCGCTACAAGGTCACTGCCACGGTACTGGCCTCGCATGACCACGATCTGGTGCTGGACGGTGTGGATCAGGTCCTGAACCGTCCCGTCAGCATACTGGTGGCCGGCCCAGGCAACACCGAACAGGTTGCCCAGAGTGCCCGTGAAGTAGCCACCGGCGAACGCCCCGGCACCGTCCAGGTCCTGGACCTCGGCATGAGCGAGGCAGCCACTTACCTCATCACCAACCACACCTCGGCAGCGGATTTGCTGGATCTGGTGGTGGCCTCCAACCCTCCCTACGTGGAGCCGTTCTTCACGGATACCCTGGGAAGCGAAATCTTTGGGCAGCCTCGCTCGAACGAGCCGGAACCCTACGACGATGAAGACCATGTAGAAGCCGGCTACATCAGCTACTCGGACAACCACCCCAGCCAGGTGGATCCCTACCGGGCAGCACCGGCTGTTCCGCCTAAACCGCCAGTCCGTCCTGCTGGCGCGCCGTCCTCCGGCCGCACGTCCAACGGGTCCTCCCCGGTTGGCGGCGCAGCTGCAGCGGGCGGAGCACTGGCGGCCGGTGCCGCCGCTGGCTCCGGTTCGGATCGTTCCGCACGCCCGGAGGATCACCAGACTGCGCCCGGCCCGGCTGTAGGACCTTCGCAAGGATCTCCCGGTTCACCTGGCGGGAAGCCGAAAGTGTCCCTGTGGTCCGATGACGATTATGCGAACGCTGAAGAGCATTCCCCGGCGGACCCGTCCATCGACGACAATTCGAGGCCGGCAAAGAAAAAGTCTTCCGTTTTTGCACGTTCCGCCGCGCCGGCCGCTGCCGCTGGTGCGTCCTTCCCCGATCAGGGCCGTTATGACGACGACGACCGCGACGAGCCTGCGCGCGAGCCGCGGTCCATGCGCTGGCTGGTGGGGGGACTGCTGGCCGTGGTGCTCATTGCCGGGCTCGTGTTTGCCGTGACAAACCTGGGCAGCCTGTTTTCCACCCAGCCGCAGGCAGGACCTGCGGCACCCGGCACTAACAGCAGCGCCCCCGAAGACACGGCAGCTGCGACGCAGGCGCCCACAACTGCCCCTCCTGCCGTGCCGCCCGCCATCGAGAGCATCACCAGGCAGGGCAACTTCGACTTTGCTGCCACCTTTGATGGCGACCTCGTCAGGTCATACGACGGGAACGCCGCGAGCTTCTGGTCCGACATGGAGTTTGCCACCGAGAACTGGGGCGGATTGGCACCCCAGGGCGTCCCCCTGGTGGTGAAGCTCGAGGAGCCCGCGCAGGTATCCTCCATTACGCTTTCGCAGCTGGGTGGCTCCGGCGGCAACATCACCGTGTACACCAATGACCGTCCTTCACTTGACGGCGCCAAAGCAGTAGGAACCAACAGCTTCACCTCGACAGACCTCACCATGCCTTTGGCGGAGCCGGTACAAGCCGAGTACGTCATCGTCTCGATCAACTCCCTGCCCCGGCTGGCTGCTCCGAAGACACGCTATGGATTCGGCATCAGGCTGGCGGAGATCAAGGTCCAGTAGCCAGTTTCCTCCGGTCCAGGGTTTGGCCTTCATGCTCGCCGGTACTACCCGCGGGACTAAGGCCCGGACCGGAGGAACACAGGGCGTGCTGCCGTGGGGGCGGTAACCTTGGAAGAGCGCCTACGGTGACGGCGTCCCGCTGTCTGCCGGTATGCCACCGTGTCCGGGCGCCGGAATAATCAGCAACAATCAGCAGTTGTGCCATGTGGCCGGCCTCCACGAGGGGCGCGTCAACCAAGGAAGAGGTTCACCGTTCAGTGACCATCGCAGAAAACACCGCGTCCGACGTACGTGATGTCATTATTGTCGGCTCCGGCCCGGCTGGCTACACGGCAGCTGTCTACACAGCCCGCGCCAACCTGAAGCCGCTGCTGCTGGCCGGCTCCGTCACTGCCGGCGGTGAACTCATGAACACAACGGATGTTGAGAACTATCCGGGCTTCCCGGAAGGGATCATGGGCCCGGACCTGATGGAGAACTTCGAAAAGCAGGCTGTCCGCTTTGGCACGGAGATCCAGTTCGAGGACGTCACCAGTCTTGACCTTGAAGGCCCGGTCAAGACGGTCACCATTGCAACGGGCGAGAGCTTCAAGGCAAAGGCCGTTATCCTCTCAACAGGCTCGGCATACCGCGAGCTCGGCCTGCCGAACGAGAAGCGTCTCTCAGGGCACGGCGTCAGCTGGTGTGCAACCTGCGACGGTTTCTTTTTCAAGGATCAGGACATTGCCGTGATCGGCGGCGGTGACTCTGCAATGGAGGAGGCCCTGTTCCTCACCAAGTTTGCCAGGTCAGTAACTGTCGTCCACCGCAGGGACTCCCTGAAGGCTTCGAAGATTATGGCTGACCGCGCCCTGGCCCACGAGAAGATCAGCTTCGTCTGGAACAGTACAGTGGATGACGTCATCGGCGACCAAAAGGTCACCGGTTTGAAGGTGAAAAACCTCCTTGACGGAAGCATTTCGGATCTTGCAGTTACGGGGGTGTTCGTAGCGATCGGCAACGACCCCCGAACCGATTTGGTCAAGGATGTCCTGGACCTCACCCCGGAGGGCACCATCGCTGTGGAAGGCCGCAGTTCCAGGACCAGCATTCCTGGCGTCTTTGCTGCCGGCGACGTGGTGGATCCCACCTACCGCCAGGCGATCACTGCTTCGGGCTCCGGCTGTGTTGCGGCGATCGACGTTGAGCACTACCTCGCAGACTTGCCCGCGTAAATACCGTCACGATATCCGAAGAGAGAGATCAGGTTAATGAGTAACGCCAAAGACGTAACAGATGCCAGCTTCAGCACGGACGTACTGTCCTCAGAAAAGCCGGTAATCGTTGATTTCTGGGCTGAGTGGTGCGGCCCCTGCCGCAAACTGGGCCCGATCCTGGATGAGATCTCCGTCGAGTACAGCGAGAAGGTGGACGTGGTCAAGGTAAACGTCGACGACAACCCGGCTATCGCTGCCGAATACGGCATCACCTCGATCCCCGCCGTTTACCTCTTCCAGGGTGGGGAAGTGAAGAGCACAGTCATCGGCGCCAAGCCCAAGCAGTTCTTCGAAAAGGAATTCGCGGACGTTCTGTCCTAGGAGTTTTCTAGTTCAGCTGAATTGAACAGAATAGTGGCCACTGCACAACGGTGGCCACTTTTTTGTTGCCAGCTGCCAGCTGCAGGCTACGTCGCCACATTGCGACCACTTCAGTCCCTAAACGTAGGAAAAGCGCTGTGTCTGTGTACGACAACGCGGCGGCCCACGTGTTTCACGTGAAACATGACTCTTGACTAGCGTGCTCGAAGCTGAAGCAGCAATGCGGCGCGGTTTGGTCCAAACCTGAGCCCAAGAGTAATGTGCTCTCGCAACTTGCGGAGGGCTTCCACGTACTTGGTGCACCTCCTGACGATCAATAAGACATCTGGCGAACATCTTCTCCGCAAGCTGGCAAGTGAACGGCTACGTCGAAGTCAGGACATAGGCATGAAAGAGCTTTTCCCAGACCGCGTCATCAGCTGAAAGCTCCACCCAGGCCAGAACAAAGCACAGCAGGCGGGAAAGGCCGGCCCGGTGTCCTCCGGAACAGCTTGGGCGTCGTAGACGCAGGATCCCCAAGTAACTGTTAGGCTGCCTGCGCGACCATAGTAGCCGTTGCCCGGGTGATGCCGCGGTTTCACGTGAAACATCGAGTGGGCTGAAAAATGGCCACGTGGAGTTCCCGTGCCCCTAAACATATTGCCCTTTTTTCTCATACGGCACACGAACAAACAAGAAAAGTGCATGGGGCGATTATCGGGCTCAGGCGCTGGTTGGCAAGAAATTCCAGCGCCGGCCCACCCCTACCCTGCTCCTGGGAGAGTGGGTGGCGACAGAGCTAATGCCCAAGTGGCACTAGCAGAGTTGGCCCGCTGCGCGCCCTTTGGGATCAGTCGACCTGCGCAGTACACCCCGCCCAGTGCGTTAGAAGCACAGTGGGCTTGCTCCCCAGACGTGGAAGGCCGACCGCGGCCCCAGCATGCCGCGGTTTCAGCCAACCATGTCACCGACAGGCATGAGCGTCCCCTCCGCAGTCGATTTGCCGTGGGCTGCAAAACGCGATCCTTGTGCATGCTGACGGTCACCAGGCGATCTTCCATCCTAACGTCGTAGGCGGACCACGTACTGTGCGGGTATCTGAGGAGTCATGTACTCAAAGCGAGTTCAGGCTAGGGGGCGAGAGGCCGTGGACCCGCAGTAGTACGAATATCTTGTGTGGCGCGGAAACAGTCGCTCTTGGATGCAGACCCGCTCCAATAGGAACGCCAGTATCGAAGTGCGTTTTCCGCTCACCGGGAGTAAGGCTTGGCGTTCAACCCGTAGTCCTGACGTGCGCGCATGGTCAGAAGCGCTTGTAGGCCACCTACTGTTTCACGTGAAACAGAATGCGCGGCGGGCGGTCCAATCTCATCGAACAGCGATGCAGCCCTCCGCCAAGGTGCAGCATCTTGGCAGTAGGACGCCGGCAATCTGACTTGAGCTGTAGACGCGCCGATGTCATCCCATTGGGGCTAGCGATGAAGGGGCCCAGTTCTGCATTGCGTCATCTTGTCGCCTGCAATGGAGATGGCTAGGAGGGGTGTGCGCAAGTTGTTCTCATGCTCAGCGCGGATGACTTGGCACGCTGCTCAAAAGGATGGCCTTTCGTCTGACCGAGCATAGGAAAGGGAGTCGCAGAGCTGCTGGCCGGTCCATTCGCAGGGCACCAGGGGGACTACACAAGAGGGGAAACTGGACATCTCCAGGGAAATGTAGGCTTTGGTTTACAGACTTACCTGATGGGCGCTGAGTTGGGATTGGCGTCGACTTGGAAGCCGCGCCGCGTCAAAAAGAAGCGAAGGGCCTTGGGCTCCAAGACAGGTGGTGACCGACGTTGACCTTCCTACAGCGCCAGCGAGCTGCCAGGGGGTCTGGACCATGATAGATATCCACAGCGTTTTCCACAGGGCTACTAGCGAGTATTCACAGCAATATCCACAGGGCGAATGGTCGGTGGCATCGCCACCTACTTGACGGAGATCGAAACGTATATGTCCGCCAGTCGGCAACTGCAAGTAGTGTTGCATCTCACGGCTCTGGGCTTTCGGGTCGGGCGGTTCTCACGACGCCGGACCTTCGCTGGAACTAGCTGTATTCAGGCTGTTTATTCCACCTTGTGCGCACCGAGCGCGGCAATCCGCCCAGTGTTTCACGTGAAACAGCCAGGGCGTCACTGCCGGTGACCTGTGAGACCCAAAACAATGCCACCAGTCCTGCGACCCCGTGTAGCAAGACGGCCCTAAAACTCGTCAATCCGGCAGCTAGCTATCCACATAGTTATCCACAGCGTTTTCCACGGCCTGCGTTACCAGTAGGAAATGGCCCGCTGCCGAAGAGACAGGGGGAGAGACCGTTGTCCTAGCCCTGCATCAGAGAGGTAAGGAGCCGGTGACCACTAGAGACAAAGTCCGGGTTCGTGCTCTGCCAGGCAGGCACACGATAGTGAAACCTTGTGGCGCCTGTCGCAGTTCTAGATGCCCACATGGACCATATTCCGGGATACAGTCAGTGGCTGAACCCCCAAGGCTGCGCAGGAGTCAACGAGGACCGGAATGGCACCGGGCAGGGGAGCGCTTCCCGGATGCCCCCCACTGGCGGACGAAGCCGAAATCCAAGCGTCACGTTAACGATGTCCATCGCGTGTCCCGGGTCCAAACACAAGGACGCCAGACCGGTTACGGCACCGGCAGCGGCACCGGCACCGGCACCGGGCGACGATAGATGTCCAGAAATTGGCGCCCATGGACCACCGATGCAGTGGTCCAGGGAAATGGCTCAGATTCGTATGGTCGAAGCTCGGAGTAAATGCCGGCCGCCAGCGGGCCTGCGCCGCTATTCAGCTACAGTGCGCTCCACGCTGATGCAACTACCTGCGTGTCCTTCTCCTGCTCAGAATCTGCCCTCGCAAACCCCACGTCTGGATCGTGAGGTGTGCTGACCCGAAGCTTGGAAGGGGCTTCAACGCTAACTCAGGCATGAGCCTCAGCTTAGACTCCTCGTTCTGACCAAGATGGGTCCCAGGTCGTCCCTTCCGGTTGATTCCTGTTTCACGTGAAACAGGCAGCGCACCAGACGTCGATCGCGGGACCGAACAGGCAAAGAGCCCGACATGGTGCCGTCCTCCGCCCCAGGCCCGAGCCGAGAGGTCTCCGTGCCCACATCTATAGACAAGCGAATCCGACCAGCGGTCGTTGGCCTGGACGAAATGCGAGTTGGACAGCTTCCTGGGGCCGAGGTCAGAACTACCACTTGACTACATGTGCCATCGCGAAGCTTCATCCAGCGCACATCGTCAGCGCCAAAACTGCACAAGGAAACGGTCGAGAACCGCACGGCGCCTGCAGCACGCATAGTTTTGCCCTGTCCACCTAAACCGAGGAAGACTACAGCTCTCTAGCTTCTTTCCTTTTAGGGTGATGACAAGGGCTAATTCCACTGAAGCCGAATACCGTTCTACGCAGGAAGGGCCAGCAAGTTACGACGTGAAGGGCGCAGTCGTATCCATACCGGCACATGTTCCACGTGAAACATCGAAGGATTGCCCTGCAGTTGGGGGATAAGCGCAAATGTTAAATCGAGCGGTTCAAAAACCCATACACTGGCCTAGCTTAGGACAGCACTGTTGATTTACCGCGGCCTCGATGCAAACGTAGTGGCTCCACCGCTGTGAGAGGACGATGCTTGTTGCCAAGAGTGACTACCTCCGCGGGCTTAACGGTTATCCAAATGGCCGGCCAGCCCATATAGATATGCGTCGCTCCGCCAGCCAGCACCTGCCTCCCTAACTCGCGACCCGGCGCTGCCCGATTAGGTGCCAGTCTGCCTAAGGAACAGTAGGGTGAAACTCCCAATAGCGCCCACTGACGAGGAGTTTCACGTGAAACATGGCCCCACCTGGCGGAGCAATCACAATCGTGCCTGGTGCCATTACGTATCCGTCTTAGGCCTGCATGAAGCCTTACAGCTGCTCCGGGGAAGTTTGAGTTTCGCATCGGCGGTTGACTAGCAAGCGGTGATGCCTGAGCGTTTGCGCCTAACTACTGCGCAAAAGTGCGGGAAATGGAGGTGACGGGCTTAGCTAGCAGCGCTTCGACACACGATCCCGCTCGGCACAACTCCATGAGCCGCAATTGCGCCCGCCCCAAAACGGCCGTTGTTGCTGGTGCTCCCACATAGAACCCGACATTTACTGCGAGCAGTCCCTACGAGGGACCCCCCGGAGACAAGTAGGGCCCGATTCGATATGAACCGGGCCCTACTCGTAAAAGATGGTTAGCCACTCTGGCCGGGAGCCAGGACCTCCATAATGCGGTTCAGGTCCTCGACGCTCGCGAATTCAATACTAACTTTTCCTTTACGGACGCCAAGGGAGATCTTGACGTTGGTATCAAGCCGGTCGGAAAGCGAGGATGCCAAATAGTCGAGCCGCTCATGGCGGGCTCCAGGACGGGGAATGTTGTTCTTCGTCGGTTTCCCCGGATCCTGATACAGCGTCACAGCCTCTTCCGTTGCGCGGACCGACATTCCCTCCGCAACGATCTTCTGAGCCAAGCGCTCCATGGCGGCAGCGTCAGGAAGAGCCAGGAGGGCGCGAGCGTGGCCTGCGGACAGAACACCGGCCGCTACACGGCGCTGTACCAGCGGAGGCAGCTTGAGGAGCCGCAGGGTGTTCGAGACCTGCGGACGCGAACGGCCGATGCGGTCCGCCAGCTGTTCGTGCGTGGTCCCAAAGTCTTCCAGGAGCTGCTGGTAGGCCGCAGCTTCTTCCAGGGGGTTGAGCTGGCTGCGGTGCAGGTTTTCCAGGAGCGCATCGCGAAGCAGGTCGTCGTCGGTGGTGTCCCGGACGATTGCAGGGATGGTTTCGAGGCCAGCGGCCTGAACTGCCCTCCATCTGCGCTCACCCATAACGAGCTCAAAGGGCTCACTACCTTCTTCGGTTGACTTCCGCACAACAATTGGCTGGAGAACGCCGATTTCACGTACCGAGTGAACGAGCTCAGCCATGTCGTCTTCATCAAAGACAGACCGCGGCTGTTTGCGGTTGGGATGGATGTCAGAGACCGGAATCTCTGCAAAGCGGACACCCGGCACTTCCACCAGATCAACGCCGTTGTCGTTCCATGCAGGAGTTTCATTGCGCCCACCGGTGGTACCTGCCGAAGCAGCCTCCTCCGGCGTGCCCGCCTGCTCCTGCCCTGCTTTGTCAGCATCGTCGACGCTGTCTGCCGGTGTAGCCGGTGCTTCCGTCTTGGCCTTAGCGGCAGCATTCGCCTTCGGTGCCGTCGTACCGGCTTGCGTCCCCTTGCTTGCAGCAGACTCGGCTGAAGGTTTGGCTGAGGAGGATTTGGAGGACGCAGCCGCAGCACGCCTCTCTTCCGCCGGCTTCGACGGCAGGGTCTCGGCTGCCTTATCCAGAGGCTCGGTCTTCTTGCGTCCCTCAGGAAAAAAGAGATCTACCGGACGCGAGACGGTTGCAGCATTGCCCGACCCGTTGGCGGCGGCGGAACTTGGAATCAGCGCACCCAGACCGCGGCCCAGGCCGCGTCGTTTCTCGCTCATTGGTAATCCCTCCAGTGGTAGAGCCGGGCATCGCCAGGCTCCGGTCGTTGCAGTTTGAAGATTTTAGCGCTCTGCTATTTCAGCAGCGGCTTCCAGATAAGACAGGGCTCCACTGGAGGAAGGGTCGTACGTCATCACCGTCTGCTGGTAGCTTGGCGCCTCAGATATGCGGACCGAGCGCGGAACGACAGCAGACAGGACCTGGTCCGGGAAGTGCTGGCGTACCTCGGCCGCAACCTGGGCTGCAAGATTGGTGCGGCCGTCGTACATGGTCAAAAGGATCGTCGAAACAACCAGGTCAGCGTTCAAGTGCTTCTGGATCATCTCAATGTTCTTGAGCAGCTGGCTTAGTCCTTCCAGTGCGTAGTACTCGCACTGGATGGGGATGAGTACCTCGTTGGCTGCGCAGAAAGCGTTGACGGTCAACAGGCCAAGGCTCGGCGGGCAGTCAATGAAGATGTAGTCGAGCCGCTGCTCGCCGTTCTTCTCGCGTGTTTTGGCATAAACGTCAATCGCACGCCGGAGCCGCTGCTCGCGGGCCACCAGGGAGACCAGCTCAATTTCCGCGCCTGCCAGGTGGATGGTTGCGGGTGCGCAGATCAGGTTCCCGATGTCCGGGCATGGCGCCACCACATCTGCGAGAGGGACGTCGTTGATCAGGACATCGTAGATGCTGTCCACGTCCGCGTGGTGTTCGATCCCCAGGGCGGTGGATGCGTTGCCCTGAGGGTCAATGTCGATGACCAGGACATTGAGGCCGGCCGCCGCAAGGGCCGCGGCAATGTTGACGGTGGTGGTGGTCTTCCCCACCCCACCCTTCTGGTTGGAGACCGTGAAGACGCGGGTGTTCGTCGGCCGCGGCAGCTGGCGGCCTACCAACCGCTCACGCCGTTTCGTTTCGTGCGCAAGCTCCCGGGCTATGGGGCTTGAATCATCAATCGCATCGATTACATTCGATCGCCCGCCAGCGGTTGTTTCACGTGAAACGGCTGCTGACTTGGAGGCATTCGAAACCTTTTGCGGGTGAACTCCACCTCTACCGGGGGCCGCGAGAGGACCAGCGACAGAACGTGCTGACCCCAAAGACACAAACGGGGGTATCCGCTGTGTGGAGGCTTCACTACTGGTCACTGGGGCACACTCACTCTCGTTCAGCCAAATTTGCTGCCGTTGTCTAGCCTAACTGCTGGACCCGGCAGAGTTGGGCCACCGGGCCCGAACTAGGCCTTCTTTTGGGACTTGTTTACAACGATACGAACCACGGTGGTGGGTTCCTCCAGGAGGTTCTCACCAACAGTGAGAACTGACGTCTCCACACCCCCAAGCTTACGGATGGTCTTGGCGGCTTTTTCGATCTCATCTGCCGCGCTGCGGCCCTTGATGGCAACCACTTCACCCTTACCGGCAAGCAGGGGAATCGTCAGGCCGGCGAGGTTACTAAGGGCGGATACGGCCCTTGCCGTCACTACGTCCGCCTCCACGTGGCCCACTGCCAGCTCGGCCCGGGTCCGCATAACCGTCACGTTGTCCAGCCCGAGGTCGTCAACCACTTCCTGGAGCCAAATCACCCTGCGTTCCAGTGGTTCGATGAGGGTCAGCTCCAGGTCGGGCCGCGCAATCGCGAGGCACAGCCCGGGCAGGCCGGCACCGCTGCCGACGTCGGCAACATGGCTCCCCTCAGGGATCTCACTCTCGATGACGGCGCAGTTAAGGACATGCCGGCTCCACAGGCGGGGGATCTCACGCGGACCGATCAGGCCCCGCTCCGTGCCGGAGGTGGCCAGGTGTTCCACATAACGCTTAGCCAGGTCCAAACGGTCGCCGAAGATCTTCTCCGCGGCAGCAAGTTCAGCCGGCGTGATGTCAACCATGATTAGCGGATCAGCCATTCTCTACTCGGCGGATACTACGATGTGGCGTCCAGCGCCTTCGCCCTCGGACTCGCTGACCAGTCCCAGGTCGGCGACAGCATCATGGACGATTTTCCGCTCGTAGGCGCTCATCGGTTCCAGTGCCACCGGCTGGCCACTTTCCTTCACTGAAGCTGCGGCGTCCTCGGCAATCTTCTGCAAGTGACCGGTACGCTCCTGGCGGTAACCGTTGATATCCAGCACCAGCCGGGAGCGGTTCTCCGTTGCGGACAGCACCGACAGGCGCGTGAGTTCCTGAAGGGCTTCGAGGACTTCGCCGTCCTCACCCACCAGGCTGTCCAGGGCATCGGACTCTTCTTCGGTCACGATGGAAATGTACGTGCGTCCGTTGCGGACCTCAATGTCGATGTCGCCATCGATGTCGGCGATGTCCAGGAGCTCCTCAAGGTAGTCCGCTGCAACGTCCCCCTCTTCCTCCAGGCGGCTGGCTGATGAGGCCCGGGGCAAGGAAGCCTCCCCGTTCTCGGACGCGTCCTGATCGTCGATGATCTCCTCGGACAGGGCGTGTTCGGTACTCTCGGCAGACATTACTTCTTCTTCCTGTTCTTGCGTTGTGGCTGGATGCGCTGGCCCTTTGCCTGGGCCACGGCCGCGGCGGCAGCAGCGTCCTCGGCGGCCTCGTCCTTCTTGCCGCCCAGGATGGGCAGCGCCGGAAGGCCCTTGGCAGCCCGGCGTTCGGCGAGGGCCTTTGCAGCGGGGGATCCCGGCGTCGGCATGCGGCGGATCACAAAGAACTGCTGGCCCATGGTCCACAGGTTGGTGGTGGTCCAGTAGATGAGGACGCCGATGGGGAAGTTAATGCCGCCCACGCCGAAGACAATCGGCAGGATGTAGAGCATCATCTTCTGCTGGCGCATGAACGGGCTGGCCATGGCTTCTTCGGACATGTTCTTGGCCATGATCTGCTTCTGCGTGATGAACTGCGAAGCCGTCATGGCGAGGATCATGAGGATGGAGAGGATCCAAACGGCGACGACGTTGCCGCCAGGGGGCGTGCCGTGAAGCAAGGTCGCGGAAAGCGGAGCGCCGAAGATTGTGGACTGATCGAACTGCACCACCTGCTCGTGGCTCATCGCGCCGATGCCCTCGCCCTCGCGGCTTGCCGTCGAGATGCCGGACAGCACGGTGAACAGTGCGAAGAAGAACGGCATCTGGATCAGCATGGGAAGGCAGGCCGAGAACGGGTTGGTCCCGTGCTTCTTGTACATGGCCATCTGTTCCTGCGCCATTGCCTGGCGGGACAGCTGGTCGGTCTTGCCCTTGTACTTGTCCTGGAGCTTCTTCAGGTCGGGCTGCAGCAGCTGCATGCCGCGCTGGGCCTTGATCTGCTTGACGAACACGGGAATCAGCGCGGCACGGATCACCAGCACCAGGCCGATGATGGACAGCGTCCACGTCCAGCCGGAGGCTTCCGGCAGCCCAATGGCGGTCAGTCCCTCATGGAATCCCACCATGATGATGGACACAAGCCATTTGAACGGAAACATGATTGTTTCAAAGAAGTCCATACTTATCCCTATTCGTCAGGCCGCACTGCGGCCTTCTCCATCAGTCCGAGCAGCCAGGTACTTGTCCGGGTTGTTCAGCACAACAATTGTGGGGGTCTGGTGTTCCGGCCATTCCCGGTGGCCGGCGGGGACATGGTCCACACCGCCGGCATTCCATGGGTGGCAGCGGCCGAGGCGCCGGACAGCGAGCCAGCTCCCCTTAACGGCGCCATGGACGGTGACAGCTTCCAGCGCATAGGCCGAGCAGGAGGGGAAAAACCGGCACACCTGGCCGTACAAGGGTGAAATCACCTTGCGGTAGGCCTTGAGAAGAATAATGAGAAGGTTCCGGGGCAGGTTCCAGAGGAACAGCCCCAAGGCTGCGGCACCACGTTGGAGAGAAGTAACGACGACGGCGGTGGCGTTACGCACGCGGTGTCCCCTCCTGTGTTGTACCGGCCGAATCCTTGGCAGCAGCCCTTGCGGGGCGGCCGGCCAACCGGACCATGGTCGATTCCAATGCGGCATTGTAATCCGACAGCAGCTGGTCCCAGCTGGCAGTTGCGGACGCCGGAAGCGCCCGGACCACTATGGCAAACCCGGTACCGTGCTCGCGCAGCGAGGCAGCACCTGCTTCTCTCAGTCTCCTCTTAACGAGGTTCCTGACCACAGCGTTCCCTACACTCTTGGAAACGATGAACCCGATCCGGCTGGGTTCGTCAGCAGCAATGGCTGCCGTATATAACACTACGTTCCGGCGTCCATTGCGGACACCGGAACGTACAGTTGTTGAAAAATCGGTTGCAGTCCTCAAACGGTTACGGGTGGCCAGCACCTTAAACTCGCAAAGAAATGTCTACCGACGAGTCAGTATTTAGGCCGACAGCTCGGTGCGACCCTTGCCACGACGGGCTGCCAGGATGGCACGGCCGGCACGGGTACGCATACGAAGGCGGAAGCCGTGCTTCTTGGCTCGACGGCGGTTATTCGGCTGAAAAGTCCGCTTGCTCACGTTAGTTACTCCAGTGGATCAAAGGTGCGCCCACCCGATCAATATGGGGAAGAACTGGCCGACGCTAAGTTTTGTATATGCACGCTTCCCCCGGCTGCTCAAGCGCACTGCGCCTAAGAGATTCAGATGGGGCCAAAAAGCGGACACAAAGGACTTCACAACGTTAGGGCAATCCAAGGGCCAGAGTCAAACCGGGAGCCCCCTGTGCGGCTATCCCCAGCTGTGCCTAACCTGCCCCCGCAACCTGTGGATGAAGTGGCTCACAGACCCGTTTTCCGAACCACACCGGTGTAATTATCCACAAGCTACTTGCCAGCTATCTTCTAGGCTTTTCATCCCCTAGAGTGGCCCAGTAGCCGATTATCCACGGACTGTGCATAACCCTGTGGATGAAGCTGAATCCATCCTGGTTCATGACTCGCGGCTGCAGGCAATGCAGGCAAAGCAAGTTTTGAGGGAACCGATTGATGACAGTAGACGAAGCCAACCACGCCAATACTGTCGGAAGTTCCTGGCGGCGCGTTATTAGCCTGCTGGAGCAGGACCACCGCGTTTCACCACGGCAGCGGGGCTTTGTCATCCTTGCCCAGGCCCAGGGCCTGATCGGTTCCACGCTCCTGGTGGCCGTCCCGAACGAGCTCACCCGCGAAGTTCTCCAGACCCAGGTCAAGGACGCCCTGGACGATGCGTTGCACAACGTTTTCTCCGAGGACATCCGCTGCGCCATCGACGTCGATACCGACCTGGTTCCCATCCACACGGAGCCGGAACCCGTCGTCGTCGAGCCGTCCTTCTCCCCGGACCAGCTCATTGAGCAGAAGCCGCAGCCCATGCTGCCCAGCACGTCGCACGAGTTCGGCCGGCTGAACCCGAAGTATGTCTTCGATACCTTCGTCATTGGTTCGTCCAACCGCTTTGCCCACGCCGCCGCCGTCGCAGTGGCTGAAGCTCCCGCCAAGGCGTACAACCCGCTCTTCATCTACGGCGATTCGGGACTGGGGAAGACACACCTCCTGCACGCAATCGGCCACTATGCCCGCCGGCTCTACAGCGGCATCCGCGTCCGCTACGTGAACTCGGAAGAGTTCACCAACGACTTCATCAACTCCATCCGTGACGATGAAGGCGCCAGCTTCAAGACCACCTACCGCAACGTCGACGTACTGCTCATCGACGACATCCAGTTCCTCGCGGGCAAGGACCGGACGCTGGAGGAGTTCTTCCACACGTTCAACTCACTGCACAACAACAACAAGCAGGTAGTGATCACCTCGGACCAGCCGCCCAAGCTGCTGGCAGGGTTCGAGGACCGCATGAAGTCACGGTTCGAGTGGGGCCTGCTCACCGATATCCAGCCGCCTGAACTTGAAACCCGAATCGCCATTCTCCGCAAGAAGGCACTGAGCGAAGGCCTGTCCGCACCGGACGACGCCCTCGAGTACATCGCCTCCAAGATTTCCAGCAACATCCGGGAGCTCGAGGGCGCGCTGATCCGCGTCACCGCGTTCGCCAGCCTCAACCGCCAGCCCGTTGATGTGGCCCTTGCCGAGATGGTCCTCAAGGACCTCATCACCGACGACGGCGCCCAGGAGATCACGTCCAGCCAGATCCTGCAGCAGACCGCCGAGTACTTCAAGCTGAGCATGGAAGAACTGTGCAGCAAATCGCGCACCCGGACCCTGGTGACTGCACGACAAATCGCCATGTACCTCTGCCGTGAGCTCACGGACATGTCCCTGCCGAAGATTGGCCAGGAACTTGGCGGCCGCGACCACACCACGGTGATTCATGCCGACAGGAAGATCCGCGAGCTGATGGCCGAGCGCCGTGTGATCTACAACCAGGTGACCGAGCTGACCAACCGCATCAAACAGCAGCAGCGCGACTCGTAGTCACCGCATCTATACCTTATTAACAGGTGCATGTGGATAAGCCTGTGGATACTTAAGGGGACAACCGCGGTTAATGGGCTTAAAACCCTTAAGGCGCCTGTGGATTCGAAAAATCGCGAAAAATGTTGTCCCCATCCACACCCTGTTTAAAACCTCCGCCGCCCACAGTCCATGAACAGGGCTAAACCGCCGGATCCTGCGGTCAGGGAGAGTTATCCACAGTTTCCACAGCAGTTATTAACACTACTAATCCCAAGAAATTGAAATCCCTCAAACAACAAGACCGGTCCGCACTCCTGAACCTCTCCAGGCCAAGCGGCCCGAAGGGGGCCTGGCTGACTTGGGGGATGGGTTAATCCCGGATCTTCCGGCTAAGCTGTCAGCAGCGCTCCCATCCTTGGGTTTTTGTGTGGTTCCTGCAGCACGGACCATGCACCAGCACGGGCGGGGCAACAACTCTTCGGAACTCCCGGCGGGACGTTTCAGGAACATCAACGCAGCAGCAATGAAAGGCGGCACCCTTCCGTGAAGTTCAGAGTCGATCGGGACGTCCTGGCAGAAGCCGTCACCTGGACAGCCCGCTCGTTGTCTCCGCGGCCGCCCGTACCGGTCCTGTCCGGTTTGCTGTTGAAGGCCGAAGCCGGCACGGTAAGCCTCTCGAGCTTTGACTACGAAACCTCTGCCCGACTGGAAATAGCGGCCGACATCAGGGACGAGGGCACCATCCTGGTCTCCGGCCGGCTGTTGGCCGACATCTGCCGCAGCCTGCCCTCTGCTCCCGTCGACGTCGAAACCGACGGCAACAAAGTGACCCTCACCTGCCGCCGCAGCAGCTTCCACCTGGCCACCATGCCGGAGGCCGAGTACCCGCCGCTTCCCGCACTTCCGCCCATCAGCGGCACGGTTCCCGGTGATGCTTTCGCCCAGGCGGTATCGCAGGTGATCATCGCCGCGAGCAAGGACGACACCCTGCCCATCCTCACGGGGGTACGGATGGAAATCGAGGACGACCTCATTACGCTCCTCGCCACTGACCGCTACCGGCTGGCCATGCGCGAGGTCCCGTGGAAGCCGGTCACTCCCGGCATCTCAACCAGCGCACTGGTCAAGGCTAAAACCCTGAACGAAGTGGCCAAAACCCTCGGCAACAGCGGCGACATTCACCTCGCCCTGGCCGATGACGAAAGCCGGCTGATCGGCTTCGAAAGCGGCGGGCGCACCACCACCTCGCTGCTGGTTGATGGCGACTACCCCAAGATCCGCTCACTCTTCCCGGACTCCACCCCGATTCACGCCACCGTTCAGACCCAGGAACTCGTGGAAGCAGTCCGGCGCGTCTCCCTCGTGGCAGAACGCAACACTCCGGTCCGCCTGGCCTTCACCCAGGGCCAGCTGAACCTGGATGCCGGCACGGGAGAGGACGCCCAGGCCTCCGAAGAGCTGGAAGCCCAGCTTTCCGGTGAGGACATCACGGTGGCCTTCAACCCCCATTACCTGGTGGAGGGGCTGAGCGTGATTGAAACCAAGTTCGTCCGGTTCTCCTTCACCACCGCTCCCAAGCCCGCCATGATCACGGCCCAGGCTGACGCCGATGGCGAGGACCAGGATGACTACCGTTACCTGGTGATGCCGGTCCGCCTCCCCAACTAATCCCCACCGCCACCCTCGCTTCGCAAGTCCCCATCGTCTCCCAGCCTTCGCAAGCTCAGGCAGGGCCCCACACAGTTGGGCTGCCCACGAATTGTTCCCACCCCCCTAGCGCAGAAAAGAGTTCCACCATGCACATTGGACTGATCGGCCTTGGCAAAATGGGATTCAACATGCGCGAACGGCTGCGCAAGGGCGGGGTTGAGGTCACCGGATATGACCGCAACCCGGACGTGACGGACGCCGGATCCATCGATGAGCTCCTGGCCGCGGTCCCCGCGCCGCGGCTCATCTGGGTCATGGTCCCTGCCGGCGACATCACCGACGCCGTCATCAAGGAGTTGGGCGAAAAGCTCAGCGAGGGCGACCTTGTGATTGACGGCGGCAATTCCCGCTTTACCGAAGACCAGAAGCACGGCGAACTCCTGGCTGCCAAGGGGATCCACTTCGCGGACTGCGGAGTTTCCGGCGGAGTCTGGGGACTGCAGAACGGCTACGGTCTCATGGCCGGCGGAGACGCCGCGGACATTGAGCGGGCGCTTCCGGTCTTCGACGCCCTGCGGCCCGAGGGGGACCGCGCGGACAGCTTTGTCCACGTGGGTGGAATCGGCGCAGGCCACTACGCCAAGATGGTCCACAACGGGATCGAATACGGCCTGATGCAGGCATACGCCGAGGGCTACCAGCTGCTGGCGTCCAAGGACATCATCAGTGACCTGCCCGGAACGTTCCGCGCCTGGCAAAAGGGCACCGTGGTCCGGTCCTGGCTGCTGGACCTCCTGGTCAAGGCCCTCGATGAGGATCCGGGACTGCAGAACATCGACGACTACGTCGAGGATTCGGGTGAGGGCAGGTGGACCGTGGAGGAAGCGATTGCCAATGCCATTCCGGCGCCGGCCATCACTGCGGCGCTGTTCGCCCGGTTCGAGTCCCGCGAGGACAGTTCCCCTGCCATGAAGATGGTGTCCGCGCTGCGCCACCAGTTCGGCGGCCACGCCACCCGTCCCGCCAAGTAATACCCCACCAGGGAACCGTGAGGTTCCCGGAATTGCCGGAAAGCCGCGTGTACCTAGAACACCTCTCCCTGACTGACTTCCGCAGTTACGCCCAGGTGGACCTTGCCCTGGGGCCGGGTGTCACCGTCCTGGTGGGATACAACGGAATCGGCAAAACCAACCTGATGGAGGCCATCGGTTACCTGGCCACCCTCAGTTCCCACCGCGTCAGCTCGGACGCACCCCTCCTGCGGTTTGGGACGGAGCGCGCGCTGGTCCGGGCAAGGCTGGTCCGTGGGGAACAGATTACTGTCCTGGAACTGGAAATCAACGCGGGGCGGGCCAACCGCGGACGCATCAACCGCAGCAACCCGGTGCGGGCACGCGACCTCCTGGGTATCTGCCAGACAGTACTTTTCGCGCCGGAGGACCTGGCGCTGGTCAAGGGCGATCCTTCCAACCGCCGCCGTTTCCTCGACGAGCTGCTGGCAAGCCTCGTTCCACACCACGCCGCCACCCGCAGCGATTACGACCGCGTCCTGAAGCAGCGCAACGCCCTGCTGAAATCTGCCCGCGCCGGCAAATTCACGCCCGCCCACGAGGCAACCCTGGATGTGTGGGACCAGCACATGGCCAAGGCCGGGGCCGAACTGCTGCACGCGCGGCTTGAGCTGGTTGACCGCCTGCGGCCGCATCTGGGCCGCGCGTATGCGGAGCTGACTGATGCGTCAAAACCGGCCGACGCCGTCTACCGTTCCAGCCTCCAGAACCATATGGACGACGACGGCGCCCCGCTGGTTGGTGCCGCCGGCACCAGTGCCGGGGGTACTTCGGCTGACGTGGAAGACCTGCGGCAGTTCTCCGTGGACCAGCTCGCGGACCGGTACATCAAGGCCTTCGCAGATTCGCGCCGCAAGGAGATAGAGCGGGGCATTTCGCTGGTGGGTCCGCACCGTGACGAACTGGAACTCATCCTGGGGAACGCCCCGGCCAAGGGCTATGCATCCCACGGTGAAACCTGGTCCATGTGCCTGTCCCTTCGGCTCGCCTCCTATTATGTGATGCTGGATGACACCCGGACCGGAGGGTCTGCCCCCATCCTGATCCTGGACGACGTTTTTGCCGAGCTGGACGTCCAGCGCCGGCGTAAACTGGCCGCAATAGTCTCCGGCGCGGAACAGGTCCTGGTGACCGCCGCCGTCGACGCCGACATCCCGGAAGAGCTCTCCGGACGGCGGGTGAAAGTCATCCCGGGAGGTATCGATGAGCAGGGACAATGAAAAAGGCGGCGGGCTCCAGCCTGGCCGCGACCCCGACAACATCGATGCTCCCCAGGTTGCCCTGAACAGGATGCGGGAGGCCGCCGCGGCGCGGGGCGAGATCCGCAGGACGGCATCCCGCCCGGGTTCCGCCAAAGCCAAGAAGGGCGTCCGGGACACCCGCGGCTTCAGCCAGTTCCACGCCAGCGGCCGCGACCCCCTCGGCCTGGGCAAGGTGGTGGGGCGGCTTGTGGCCGAACGCGGCTGGACCTCGCCCGTGGCGGTGGGATCCGTCATGGCGGAATGGGCCACGTTGGTTGGCCCCGAAATCTCGGCCCACTGCACGCCCGAAAGCTTTACCGACACCACCCTCCACGTCCGCTGCGACTCAACCGCCTGGGCCACCCAGCTCCGGCTCCTCAGCACCAGCCTGCTGGAGAAGTTCCGGGTGGAGTTGGGCGACGGAGTGGTGACGAAGATCCAGGTTTTGGGCCCCTCCGCACCGAGCTGGCGCAAGGGCGGCCGGTCCGTCAACGGACGGGGTCCCCGCGACACCTACGGGTAGCGACGGCAGCGGAGTCTTGAAAATCGACGTAACGGCGTGTAGAGCCCTGAAAGGGCGGGAGGGTGTATAGGCACCCGGAGGCCGTCCTGCCAGCGCGCCCTAGGCGTGGCCAACGGCCTCCCGCAGGCACACCACTGCCCGCGGAAGGCCCGGGAATGCGGGGAAATGGCCGTCAGCACGGTAGAATCGTTGTAGATAACTGGGCGCGGGTGAACGTTGACTGGGTCCGTTTTCCGCGCGTTTTACTCCCGCGGAGCGCGGCTCCACCGTCAGCCATACATCGGCGCTACAAGTTTGTGCCTGTTGGCGGATGACTTCCTGCGGTAACCGGGGAAGGAGTCGGCCGGCCATTATCGAGAACAGAGGAGTCGACAGCGCCTGTGGCTAACGACAATACAGATATTCTGGCAGCTGAACCCGCAGTCGAGGATGCCCGTACGCCTGACACCCCGGCCGCATCAGGGACGCAGCGCGAATACGGCGCCAGCGACATCACTGTCCTTGAAGGCCTGGAAGCCGTCCGGAAGCGGCCAGGCATGTACATCGGCTCCACCGGACCCCGCGGACTCCACCACCTTGTCTATGAGGTCGTGGACAACTCGGTGGACGAGGCCCTGGCCGGCTACTGCACGCACATTGAGGTTATCCTTCAGGCGGACGGCGGCGTGAAGGTTGTGGACGACGGCCGCGGCATCCCCGTGGACATGCACCCCACGGAACACAAGCCCACGGTTGAAGTGGTCATGACCATCCTGCACGCCGGCGGAAAGTTCGGCGGCGGCGGATACGCCGTCTCCGGCGGACTCCACGGCGTCGGCATTTCCGTAGTGAATGCCCTGTCCAGCCGGGTGGATACCGAAGTACGGCGCCAGGGGCACGTCTGGCGCATGTCCTTCGCGGACGGCGGCAAGCCGCAGGGCAGCCTGGTCAAGGGCGAAGAGACAGACCGCACCGGCACCACCCAGACGTTCTATCCGGATCCGGCCATCTTCGAAGTTACCGAGTTCGACTTCGAGACGCTCCGCGCCCGCTTCCAGCAGATGGCCTTCCTCAACAAGGGGCTGCGCATCACGCTCACGGACGAGCGCACCTCCGCTGAAGCTGACGGCGACGCAGACCTTGACCTGGACGCCGTGGCGACGGAGGGCGAGGTCAGTGCGGAGCACCGCACCGTGGTGTACCAGTACGACGACGGCCTGCTGGACTACGTCAAGCACCTGAACTCGGGCAAGAAGGTGGATGTGGTCCATGAGGACGTCATCGCCTTTGAAACCGAGGACACGGATCGGAAGATCGCCCTCGAAATGGCCATGCAGTGGACCAACGCCTACTCCGAGAGCGTGCACACGTACGCCAACACCATCAACACCCACGAGGGCGGAACCCACGAAGAGGGCTTCCGGGCAGCGATGACGTCCCTGATCAACCGCTACGCGCGCGAGAAGGGAATCATCAAGGAAAAGGACGACAACCTGACCGGCGATGATATCCGGGAAGGCCTAACCGCCGTCATCTCCGTGAAACTCGCCGAACCCCAGTTCGAAGGCCAGACCAAAACCAAGCTCGGCAACTCCGAGGTCAAGGGCTTTGTGCAGCGCGTGGTCACGGACGGCCTGGGCGACTGGCTGGAGCGCAACCCCGGCCCTGCCCGGGACGTCATCCGCAAGGCGATCTCCGCAGCGCAAGCCCGCATGGCCGCACGCAAGGCCCGGGACAACGCCCGCCGCAAGAGCCCCCTGGAATCCTTCGGCATGCCCGGCAAGCTCTCCGACTGCTCCTCGAAGAACCCGGAAAAATGCGAGGTCTACATTGTGGAGGGCGACTCCGCCGGCGGTTCCGCCAAGCGCGGCCGCAATCCGGAGACCCAGGCCATCCTTCCCCTCCGCGGCAAGATCCTGAACGTGGAACGCGCACGCCTGGACAAGGCGCTGGGAAACGCCGAAGTCCAGTCCATGATCACTGCCTTCGGCACGGGTATCGGCGAGGACTTCGACCTCTCCAAGCTGAGGTACCACAAGATCGTCCTGATGGCCGATGCCGACGTGGACGGCCAGCACATCACAACCCTGCTGATGACCCTGCTGTTCCGCTACATGCGGCCCCTGATCGAGAACGGCTACGTCTACCTGGCGCAGCCGCCGCTCTACCGCATCAAGTGGTCCAACGCCGCGCACGACTACGTCTACAGCGACCGCGAACGCGACGCCAAACTCGTCGCCGGCCAGGCCGCCGGGCGCCGCATCCCCAAGGACAACGGCATCCAGCGCTACAAGGGCCTCGGCGAAATGGACTACACCGAGCTATGGGACACCACCATGGACCCGGACCACCGCACGCTGCTGCAGGTGACGATGGACGACGCCCTCGCCGCCGACCAGATCTTCTCTGTCCTCATGGGCGAGGACGTCGAGTCACGCCGCAACTTCATCCAGCAGAACGCCAAGGACGTCAGGTTCCTCGATATCTAGGACAGAGTCCGGTAGATATTCGGTGACTGACATATACCTGAAACGGAATTTAATATGAGCGACGAAACACCCGAGAACCCGGCCCCCGAGGACGGCGCTCCGGACACCGTTCTTGAAGGCGATGTGCTGATAGACCGCGTGGAGCAGGTTGACCTGCAGACTGAAATGCAGCGGTCCTACCTCGACTATGCAATGGCTGTCATTGTTGGCCGTGCCCTCCCCGATGTCCGCGACGGACTGAAGCCCGTGCACCGCAGGGTGCTCTACGCAATGTTCGACGGCGGATACCGTCCGGACCGCTCCTTCAACAAGTGCGCCCGCGTGGTGGGCGAGGTCATGGGCCAGTACCACCCCCATGGCGACACCGCGATCTACGATGCACTGGTCCGCCTCATCCAGGACTGGACCATGCGCTACCCGCTGGCACTCGGCCAGGGCAACTTCGGGTCCCCGGGCAATGACGGCGCTGCCGCCCCGCGGTACACCGAAACAAAGATGGCTCCGCTGGCCATGGAGATGGTCCGTGACATCGACGAGGAAACCGTCGACTTCCAGGACAACTACGACGGCAAGAACCAGGAACCCACCATCCTGCCCGCCCGTTTCCCCAACCTCCTGGTGAACGGCTCCTCAGGCATCGCCGTCGGCATGGCCACCAACATTCCGCCGCACAACCTCCGCGAAGTAGCCGACGGCGTGCAGTGGTACCTGGCCAACCCCACGGCCAGCCGCGAGGAACTGCTGGAGGAACTCCTGCTGCGGGTCAAGGGCCCCGATTTCCCCACCGGCGCCACCATCCTGGGCCACAAGGGCATCGAGGACGCCTACCGGACCGGCCGCGGCTCGGTCACCATGCGCGCCGTGGTGAACGTGGAGGAACTCCAGGGCCGCACCTGCCTGGTGGTCACTGAGCTTCCGTACCAGGCCAACCCGGACAACCTGGCCATCAAGATCGCCGAACTTGTCAAGGACGGCAAGATCCAGGGGATCGCCGACCTTCGGGACGAAACCTCGGGCCGCACCGGGCAGCGGCTGGTGATCGTGCTGAAGCGCGACGCCGTGCCCAAGGTGGTGCTGAACAACCTTTACAAGCACACAGAACTGCAGAGCAACTTCTCCGCGAACATGCTGGCCATCGTCGACGGCGTTCCCCGGACGCTGAGCCTGGACGCCTTTATCCGGCACTGGGTAACCCACCAGCTGGACGTCATCGCCCGCCGCACCCGGTACCGGCTGCGCAAGGCCGAGGAAGAAGCCCACATCCTGCGGGCACTGCTGAAGGCACTGGACATGCTGGATGAAGTGATCGCCCTCATCCGCGCCTCCAACACCACCGAAGCCGCGCGTGACGGACTGATGGAGCTGCTGGACATTGACGAACTGCAGGCCCGGGCGATCCTGGACATGCAGCTGCGCCGCCTTGCCGCCCTTGAACGCCAGAAGATCCAGGACCGGCACGCCGAACTCGAAGCCCTGATCGCCGAGTACAACCAGATCCTTGGCTCGGAGCAGCGCCAGCGCGAGATCATCAGCACCGAGCTGGGCGAGATCGTGGACAAGCACGGGGATGACCGCCGCACCAAGATCCTCATGGGCTTTGACGGTGACATGTCCATGGAGGACCTCATTCCCGAAGAGGAAATGGTGGTCACCATTACCCGGGGCGGCTACGTCAAGCGCACCCGCAGCGACAACTACCGGTCGCAGCAGCGCGGCGGCAAGGGCATCAAGGGTGCACAGCTCCGTGGTGACGATGTGGTGGAGCACTTCTTCGTCACCACAACGCACCACTGGCTCCTCTTCTTCACGAACCTAGGCCGCGTCTACCGGGCCAAGGCGTACGAACTGATGGAAGCCGGCCGCGACGCCAAGGGCCAGCATGTGGCAAACCTGATGGCATTCCAGCCGGACGAGCACATCGCCCAGGTCCTGGACCTAAAGGACTACCAGCAGGCTCCCTACCTGGTGCTTGCAACCAAGCGCGGGCTGGTCAAGAAGACCCGCCTGGAGGATTACGACACCAACCGCTCCGCCGGCGTTATTGCCATCAACCTCCGCGACGGGGACGAACTGGTGTCCGCGCAGCTGGTGTCCGAAACGGACGACCTCCTGCTGGTGTCGCGCAAGGGCCAGTCAATCCGCTTCACCGCAACAGAGGATGCGCTGCGCCCCATGGGACGGGCAACGTCCGGCGTCACCGGCATGAAGTTCCGCGAAGAGGATGAGCTGCTGGCCGCCAACGTGGTGACCGACGGCTCGTACGTCTTCATCGTCACCGAGGGCGGTTACGCCAAGCGGACGGCCGTGGAGGAATACCGGCTCCAGGGCCGTGGCGGGCTGGGCATCAAGGTGGCCAAGCTCGCGGAAGAACGCGGCGACCTGGTGGGGGCACTGATTGTCCAGGAAGAGGACGAGGTGCTGGTGGTCATGGAGGGCGGCAAGGTGGTCCGCTCCTCGGTTGCCGGCGTCCCCGCCAAGGGACGTGACACTATGGGCGTCATCTTTGCCAAGCCGGACAAAAATGACCGGATTATCGAGGTGGCACGCAACAGCGAACGGGGTCTAGAGGGCGAGGAATCGCTGGAGGATGACGTAACGTTGGCTGAAGATGGCGGATCCCCCGAGGATTCCACCAGCCCAGCAGTGGCAGATGAATCACCGGCCGTTGAGTCAGAGGACGCCTCGGGCGACGCTGAGCCGAACGAAGACTACACGGAGGTAACGAGTGAGTAATCCCGACTCATTTCCCAAGTCGAACAGTGCCGTTCCCGACGGCAACCAGCCCTCGGCCGCACCCCGGGTAAACGCCCCCGTTCGTCCGCAGCAGCGCCCGGCCGCGCCCGCCGCCGCCCCCGGGCAGCGCCCCGCCGTTCCCGGCCAGCGTCCCGGGCAGGGCCAGAACGAACGTCCCGCAGGCCAGCCCGGCCAGCGCCCGGGCCAGGGCCAGCCCGGCCAGCGGCCCGCGGCAGCCGGCCAGCGTCCTGCAGGGGCTCCGGGCCAGGGCAATCCAGGCCTTGTGAAGCCTGCTCCGAAAGCAAAGGTCCGGCGCGCCCGGCTGCTCATCAGCAAGGTGGACCCGTGGTCTGTCCTGAAGATGGCCTTCCTGCTGTCCGTGGCGCTGGGAATCGTCACGGTTGTGGCCGCCATTGTCCTGTGGACCGTCCTTGACCTGACGGGCATCTTTGACCAGGTGGACAGCCTGCTGGGCACGCTGGCCGGCTCCGAGGGCGGCGGCTTCGAGCTGAAGAAGGTGGCTTCCCTGGGCCAGGTGGCATCCTTCGCCACCATCATCGCTGTGGTGAACGTGGTCCTGCTGACCGCACTTTCCATGCTTTCTGCTGTCCTCTACAACATCTCGGCCACCCTGGTGGGCGGCATTGGCGTTACCCTCACGGACGATTAAGGTCCAGTTTCCGCAGGCCTGACAGCTGCGGAAAGGCCCGATTTGAGATCGGGCCGGGATGTGCTGTAAAGTCATGTCTCGGCTCGATGAGGCATCGGGGCGTATAGCTCAGGCGGTTAGAGCGCTTCGCTGATAACGAAGAGGTCCCAGGTTCAAGTCCTGGTACGCCCACGGAACCTGTGCAGGTTCAAGTGTAGGTTTGGATTGCGTAACCCGCAGCCGGACCGGAACGGGGAGCTAGTGAAGAAGTTGCTTGTATTGGCAGCGGCAATCGCAGGCGTCCTGCTCTACCGGAAAGCACAGGAATCCGAGGCTCGGAAAGATGTCTGGAGCAAGTCAACCGACACGGTGGACTAGCCCCGGCGCCCGGACGGGAGCTGGTCAAAGGCTCCCTGGTTCTAGGGTATGATTGACGGGTTGCTTCTTATGGGGGCATGGCGCAATTGGTAGCGCACCTGCTTTGCAAGCAGGGGGTTCGGGGTTCGAGTCCCCGTGCCTCCACCATAGGAAAGTCCCGGTCAGCGGAAACGCTGGCCGGGACTTTTGTTTTGGCGGCCGGACTGCGCAAATGTCCGGCCCGGCTGCGCATTAGGGTGGTCCAGTGAACTTCTTTCTCGCGGCCGTCGGCGTATTGGGTGTCGCTTCATCCGGTCCGCTGATTGCTGCCACCCTTGGGGCCACAACCGTCAGTGCCCTAGCCATAGCATTCTGGCGCAACGCCATCGGCGCGGCCGTGATGGCCTCCCCTACCCTCATCCGCGACCCCCGGCAGTTCCGCAGTATCACCTGGCGCGAGTTCCGCTGGTGCCTGCTGGCCGCCGTCGCGCTGGCCCTGCACTTCGCCTGCTTCATCACCTCCCTGCAGCTGACCTCTGTTGCCGCCGCTACAGCCCTGGTGTGCCTGCAGTCGGCCTGGATAGCTGTCTTCCAGCTGTTCCGCGGCACCCGCCACCGGTGGCAGGTGCTGGTTGGACTCGGCATTGCTTTTGGCGGCGTGGTTGCCATTACCGGATTCGACATGGGGTCGTCGCCGGATGCCCTGCTGGGTGACCTGCTGGCTGTCGCCGGCGGGGCGCTGGCCGGCCTTTACACACTGGCTGGAGGAAAGGCCCGGCAAAGCATGACAACGGGCACCTACACCACGCTCTGCTACGGCATGTGCGCAGCCCTGGTCGCCGTACTGGCAGTCCTGGGGAGGCAACCCCTGGTGGGATTCGAAGCCGCGGGGTGGCTGGGGATCCTGGCCATCACGGTCTGTGCGCAACTGGTGGGGCATACCGCGTTCAACCACCTGCTGGCCACCATGAGTCCGCTTCTGGTCTCCATGATCATCCTCTTGGAGATCCCGGGCGCCGCGCTGCTCGCCGCGGTATTCCTCCACGAAACCCTTCCCGCGGGCACCTACGCCGGCCTCGGCCTCATCCTGGCGGGACTTGCCGTGGTGGT
The DNA here is from genome assembly GCF_045291495.1 of Pseudarthrobacter quantipunctorum. Lineage (NCBI taxonomy): Bacteria > Bacillati > Actinomycetota > Actinomycetes > Micrococcales > Micrococcaceae > Pseudarthrobacter > Pseudarthrobacter quantipunctorum. Next base: position 4,050,191 of record NZ_CP148033.1, on the reverse strand, counting down.
GCTGGGCCAGCGGTCCGGGAAAGGCGCGCGCCCACGAAGGGCAGCGGCAAGCGGGCGGGAGGAACCGCCGTCGGACCGTCCGCTCGCTGAGCTGGGGACCGACTGACGGCGTCGCCCGGGTCCTTTATTGACCGCCGCGGCGTACAGGCTGGGCGGTATTCACGGTGTGGATGGCCCGGAGGAGCTTGGCGGGGAAGTACACCGAAAAGAACACCACCATGGGAGCCTTCAGCGCCATCTTCTTGACGTTGTGGGCTTTGTAGGTCCGGTCAAAGCGGGTGACGTAGTAGCGGTAGTCCCGCGGTGAATCCTCAAGCCTGCGGGCAGACATCCCGGACACCATCTGCGGGCAGTACTGGATCTTGAGATCGTTCTCGGCCAGATGCAGGGACAGGTCGATGTCCTCGTGCATCTCGTCCCTCTCGTCACGGCAGGTTTCGGCCCGGATGATTTCCCACGCGGTGGAACGCAGGGCCATGTTGGAGCCGAAGAGGAAGTGGTACTGGTGCTTGGCCAGTTTCAGCATGAGCTGGCGCATTTTGTCGTCCGCTTTGAGCCCGAACCGGCGCATCGGCATGTCGTAGTAGACCACCGGGCCGGTGGCTGCCTGGACGGACTGGTCGAGGAAGGCTTTCTGCACCTGCTCCACCCAGTCCGGCTCCACGACCGAATCGGCATCGATCCTGCCCAGGACGTCCCCGGTGGCGTTGTCCAGCCCGAAGTTCCGGGTGGGGATGAGCCCCTGCTCCTTGTCCTGGCTGAGCAGGATGATGGGGCTTTCCGGGTATTCAAGCTGCATCTGCTGCACAATGCGGGCCGTGCGGTCCTTGGACAGGTTGTCCACAACCACGATTTCGTGGGCGGGGACGGACTGGTAGATGGCAGCTATGAGGCACTGCCGGATGACGCTTTCCTCGTTGTACGCCGGAATGACAATGGACACGCGGGGCAGGTCTGCTGCGTCGTTCAAGGCATCCCCAGAGGATTGTTCGGCTGACATCGGTTCAAATCTAGCACCGAACCGCTGCCCGGACCCGGACCACAGTAACCATCGGAGACGGGAAAAGGGCCCCGCCTTGCGGAGGAGCCCTTTCCGGCTGCTGCTCCGGCCCCAAAACGCGGACCGGTTACATCAGGACTGTTGAATCAGGACTGCGAAGCGCCCTTGTCACCGTTGCCGATGTTGGAGGCGATGTTCTTGGTGGCGGTCTTCGCGTCCGTGGCGGCCTTCGTTGCGCTGTCCGCAGCGTCCTCGGCCACGTGCTTTGCCTTCTCGCCGGTTTCCTCAGCCTTGTCCCCGGTGGCGGACCCGGTGGTTGCCGGAGCTGCCGCGGCGGGCGTGACGGTTGCCGGTGGCTCCTGGACCTCGTTCACGGTGGTGGCCGGCACGGGCGCAGGCGTCGGTGTTACCGGTGAGGGGGTCTTCCAGGGGTCTTCGACCGGCTTGGAAGCCTTCCAGGCTGCGACGCCGGCGGCTACCGCGGCAGCGATCACACCGAAAACCAGCCAGCCGCGCTTCTTCTTGGGGGGTTCCGGCTGTGCAAGCTGGATGCCCACCGTGCGGCCGGCCTCGGTTGCTGCTGCCTTCAGCTGCGTGCCGGTGGTCTGTGCCTGCTCCTGGAGGGCGTGGATGATTCCCACGTCGCCGAGTTTGTGGGCCATGGCATCGACCCGGGCCGGGGCATTTTCCAGGGTGCGGTGCACGGCCACGGATGCGGTACCAATCTGGTCCGAAAGGCGCGGCAGGTATTCCACAACCACGCGGTCACGGGCGTTGAGGATCACCGGAGTGGCCTTGTCCAGCGCCTCGTGCAGGCGGGGGGACGCACTGTCCACGGCGTCGTTAATCTTCGGGGCGAGCTGGGCCAGGCCGTCCTGGATGCGCGGGGTCACCGTGGCAACACCGTCGGCCAGGTTGTGGGCCGCGGACTTCAGGCCCTCCTGGACCTTCGGGGACGCGGTGTCCAGGCCATGCTGGAGACGGTCAATGGCTGCTTCCACACGGGGGGTTGCCCAATCCTTGGCATTCTCCACTGCGCTGGTGACTGACAGTTCAAGGTCACGGGCAATACGGTCCGACTTCTTCACAACTACCTCCCGATTAATGTGACGGTTCTGTGGTTAGCCTACGTGGCTTGGTGTTCACCTGCTATTCCCCCAGCGGATTTTAGGAGGATTTCACCCAGCGCGGAACTGCGGCGGCAGCCGTTCCCTCCATAGACCGCCATGGAAGAATAGGCCCTATGACTGCCATAGCAACTGCAAAAGCAACCATCCACACCAGCCTCGGCGACATCGTCGTCAACCTCTTCGGCAACCACGCCCCCAAGACGGTCAAGAACTTCGTTGGCCTCGCCACGGGTGAGCAGGCATGGACCCATCCGGAGACGGGCGAAGAGAAGAACGGTACTCCGCTGTACAACGGCACCATCTTCCACCGCATCATCAAGGACTTCATGATCCAGGCCGGCGATCCGCTGGGCCGCGGAACGGGCGGACCCGGCTACCGTTTCGATGACGAGATCCACCCCGAACTCAGCTTCAACCAGCCCTACAAGCTGGCCATGGCGAACGCCGGCATCCAGATGGGCAAGGGCACCAACGGCTCGCAGTTCTTCATCACCACCATCCCCACGGACTGGCTGCAGGGCAAGCACACCATCTTCGGCGAGGTTGCGGACGACGACTCCAAGAAGGTCGTTGACGCCATCGAAGGTGTCCGCACCGGCATGGGCGACCGCCCGGTAGAGGACGTCACCATCAACAGCATCGACATCGAACAGCTGTAATACCGCACCATGAGCTACGGAATTCCGGCGGCTGAGCCGTCCGCCCAGGTTCCGGTGTGCCCGCGGCACCCGGACCGGCCCTCCTACGTCCGCTGCCAGCGCTGCGGACGACCGGCCTGCCCCGACTGCCAGCGGGCGGCCGCCGTCGGATTCCAATGCGTTGACTGCGTCAACGAAACAAAACGTACGACGCCGGAGGTGCGGACCGTCTATGGCGGCGCCGTAGCTGCGGGCAAACCACGGGTGACGTTCGGGATCATCGCTGTGTGCGTCGTTGTGTATGCCCTGCAGTGGCTGATTCCAGGCCAGGTTGTCTACGAACAGTTTGCCTACAACAATGTTTTCGCCACGCCCCAGTACGGTGCGTTCGAACCGTGGCGCATGCTTACCGCTGCGTTCCTGCACTCTCCGGACTCGCTCCTGCACATCATCCTCAACATGTACACGCTGTGGATCTTTGGCCAGGCATTGGAGCCCCTCCTGGGCCGCGCCCGCTTCCTGGCGCTTTATCTGATTTCCGCCGTGGGCGGTTCCGTGGGCTACCTCCTCCTGAACCCGGTCCTTGTTCCGGGCCAGGGACTGGTAGGCGTGGTGGGTGCGTCCGGTGCCATCTTCGGCCTCTTCGGGGCCATGCTGCTGGTGCAGCGGCATCGCGGCGGCGAGACCCGGCAGCTCTGGGTACTGATCGCCATCAACGGAGTGATCGGTTTCCTCATCCCCCAGATTGCCTGGCAGGCGCACCTCGGCGGACTCATCACCGGCGGACTCTGCGCGGCCGTGCTGGCCTACACCCCCCGCGGTCCGCGGCAGCGGCTCCTCCAGGCGGCAGGACTGGCAGCGGTGCTGGCCCTGCTGATAGCCGTCAGCTGGGTGAGGATTTCCCTCTAAGCGCCTCGCGCCCAGACGGGCAGAACGACCCAATCCACCAGAAATCCCGCCGTCCCGAAGGACGGCGGGACTTTTTGTTTTCCACAGCCCTTATCCACAATGTTGGTAACTTACAGCTTTGTAGTTCATCCCCGGGAGCCTCCCACACCCCTGATTCACGGCTGTTTTCCCCAGAACCTGGGCGTTTTTCTCCACAGCTGTGGATAACCTCTGGGGATATGCATGTGTTTAAGTGGACAAACCGGCCTGGGGAGGGCGTTCTGTGGATAACTGTTGGAAAGTCTTTTCCTGAGGGGTTCGCATCGCCTTCGAGGACGCGGCTATCAACACAGTTATTCACACTGTTAATAAACAACACGGCTGTAGTTCACCCGTCCGGATGTCCCCGCATCGCAGCGTACGGGCCTCTGGGGTCCACCGTTGCCCACGCAGTATCCACAACTGTGGATAACTTGTGGGTATCGTCTTGTTGGTAAGTGGATAAGCAACGAGCGCCTACCCTTGCTTTGACGTCACTTTTCCGACAGGAGGGTCCATGACCGCGACCACCAAGCACATATTCCTCGACAAGCAGCATCCCGCTGTGTGGCGGGCGCTTAATGGCCTTGGACTCAAGGTCAAGGAGGCGGCGCAGGAAGCGGGGATGGAGCCCAGGACGATGGAGCTCCTGCATGTGCGGATCTCACAGCTCAATGGCTGTGCCTACTGCCTTGACCTCCATGTGCGGGATGCGGTGCAGGCAGGAGAGTCTCCCCAGCGGCTGGCCGTCCTGCCGGCGTGGCGGGATACCTCACTGTTCACCGAGAAGGAGCGTGCCGCCCTGGCATTGGCTGAGAGCATCACGGCACTGCCCGGCCACCACCCGCAGGAGCAGGAGGAGGCATTTGCCAGGGAACACCTGACAGAGGAGGAATTCTCCGTGGTCAGCTGGCTCGCCATTGCCATGAACGCCTTCAACCGGGTGTCGATCACCAGCCACCACCCGGTCCGCAAAGAGCGCTGAGCCCGGACGAGGCCTATCCCCGTACGTTATCCACAGGTATTCCACACTGTTAATAACTGCTTCCAGAATGCAGGTTTAGCCTCCGACGCCTCCGCGGCAGGGATCTGCACGCCCGGCAGCCGGGAAAGGACCTTTGGCTGTGGATAAGGTTGCCAACAGCTGGGGAAAGCGAGAGGGCGCCACGTGGTGCGGCGACTGGCGGCGCACTTCCTGGGTCCGTCGGCCCGGCAACTCCGTCTACCGTGCGTGCGGCCAGATTCCGGAGGATCCCCGCCGGTGGCTTCCCAGCAAATGGGTATCCACCATTCCGATGGCTTCCATGAGGGCGAACATGGTGGTGGGACCTACGAAGGCGAATCCTCTTTTGCGGAGGGCCTTGGAAAGGGCAATGGATTCCGCGGACTGGGTGGGGATGTCCGCATGGGTCCGGGGGCGGGGTGTTGACTCGGGCTGGAACTGCCAAACGAAATCCACCAGGCCGCCGTCCTGCCGCAACGACAGCGTCGCGTGGGCATTGGTGACCGCGGCACGTATCTTCAGCCGGTTCCGGACAATACCGGCGTCCTGGAGCAGCCGCTCGACGTCGGCCTCCGTGAACTGTGCAACGGCGTCGGGGTTGAAGCCGGCAAAAGCGGTCCGGAACGCGGGGCGCTTGCGGAGGATGGTGGCCCAGGAGAGCCCGGCCTGGAAACCCTCCAGGCATATGCGCTCGTAGAGGCCCTGCTCATCCCGGACGGGCATGCCCCATTCATGGTCGTAGTATTCCCGCAATAACGGGTCCGAGGACGCCCATGGAGGCCGGGCCAGGCCGTCGCCGCCCAGCAGGACGCCGTGATCGTCAGGAGGCATGCGTGTCCCCGGGGATGAGTTCCGGCCTCACGGCCGTTCGAAAAAAACCTATGAGCGCCAGCGGGTGGTCATCAGGAATCCGATAATCGCGATACCGAAACCAGCCACGATGTTCCACGACTCCCATGCCTGGACGGGAAAGCGTCCTTCGCTGATGTAGAACGTGATGATCCAGAACAGGCCGATGATCATGAGGCCGAACATCACGGGCTTGAACCACACCGGGTTCGGCTTGTACGTCTGGGACGAAGCCTGTAGGGCGCTGCTGGCAGTTTTCTTGCGCGGCTTTGACTCGGGCACTGGCTCTCCTTGGCGGGCTGAGGCAAGCTCGGCGTTCCGGGCTTGGTATCCTGCAAGAAGGAAATTGCCAGCGGTCTGCGCGATCTTGGTCAAATCTGGATTCTTACTAGCAGCCAATTCTAGCCGTAGTTCATGGGCCGCCGGTGCCCGATGGAACCGCCCCGAGGAGAACGCGTGGTGTTGCAGGAAAAGGCGGGCCGAGCCGCTGCGGCGCCTGCCGGCGTCGTACTTCTGCGTGGAGCAGTCCAGGTGGTTGGCGAGCTGCTCATCACCGCCGGCATCGTCCTCCTGTTGTTCGTTGCGTGGCAGCTGTGGTGGACCAACGTCGAATCGGATGCCAGGCAAAGCGAAGTCATCAAGGAATTCGCGCAGGATCTTGGGGGCGCTGCCCCAGCCGCACCCGCCCCTGCCGCACCCGCCCCTGCCGGCGGGGAAGACTTCGGTGAGCCGGTAGTGTCCGCTGCTCCCGGCCACGCCGGCACAATCGGCATCATGTACATCCCGCGGTTCGGCGCCAATTACACCCGGCCCATCGTGGAGGGTACCACCAGCGATGTGCTGGACACTTTGGGGCTGGGGCACTACGGCACCACTGCCATGCCCGGAGCAGTCGGCAATTTCGCCGTTGCCGGGCACCGCCAGACCCACGGCGCCGTCCTGGACAACATCCACACCCTGGTTCCCGGGGACAAGATCTACGTCCAGACCAAGGACGGTTATTACATCTATGTCTTCCGCAACAACCAGATCGTCATGCCATCGCGCACCGACGTCCTGGAACCGGTGCCCACCCTCCCGGGGACAGTCCCCACCGAAAGATACCTGACCATGACAAGCTGCAACCCCCGCTTTGGGGCGGAAGAACGCATCATTGCCTACTCGCTCCTGGACAGCTGGCGTCCCGCCTCGGCAGGGCCACCCGCTGAAATCGCGGACCAGGTGGCTGCGGCGATCGGAAAGGGCTGACTATGTACGGCTGGATCTTCCGGCATCTTCCCGGGCCCCTCTGGCTGCGGATCTTCACCTCATTGGTGCTCATCGCTGCGGCACTGGTATTGATGGTGCAGTTCCTTTTCCCCTGGATGTCCGAATACACCCAATTCACCGACTCAACGATTGGTTCAGCAAGCCAGTGACCACAACCAAAATCCTCGTGGTGGATAACTACGACAGCTTCGTCTACACCCTGGTGGGCTACCTCCAGGAACTCGGCGCCGAAACTACGGTGGTCCGCAATGACGATGTAATCCTGGCCGAGGCCATCGAACTGGCCAGCACCCGGGACGGTGTGCTCATTTCACCCGGCCCCGGCAACCCCGCCGAAGCCGGGGTATGCATTGAACTGATCAAGTGGTGCGGCGAGAACAGCGTGCCCATGTTCGGCGTGTGCCTGGGGCACCAGGCCCTCGCCGAAGCCTTCGGGGGGAAGGTCACGCACGCCCCGGAGCTCATGCACGGCAAGACTTCCCTGGTACAGCACATTGGCACCAGCGTCTTTTCCGGGCTCCCCTCCCCCGTCACCGCAACGCGCTACCACTCGCTGGCAGCCGTCCGTGAATCAATCCCGGACGTCCTGGAAATCACCGCGGAGACCGCCTCCGGCGTGGTGATGGGGCTCCAGCACCGCACGGCGCCGCTGTGCGGCGTGCAGTTCCACCCGGAATCGGTGCTCACCGAGGGCGGCTACCAGATGCTGGGCAACTGGCTGGAATCGCTGGGAATGAAGGGCGCAGCCGCCCGGGCAGCCAAGCTAAGTCCGCTGATCCAGCACTGACCTGCCGGCTGTCCCGGTCAGTCGTCATCCTTGGTGGAGGTCGGCTTGGGCGTCGGCGTCGCGGTCGGCTCGGGGCTTGGCGGGGGCGGCGGCGGGGCTTTGGCCACCACGATCGTGACAGTCTTGCCCTGCTCCACCGTCGCGTTGACCGGATCGCTTTGGTCCGTCACCCTGCCCGCCTCCACCTGGGCATTCTCCACCTCGATCACCGCAGGAACCAGGCTCAGTTCCTTCAGCGCAGCCTCAGCTTCTTCGCGGGTACGTCCCCGCAGTTCCGGAAGCGCAACCTTCCCCGTGGACACAATCAGCTCCACGCTGGTTCCCACACCGACCATCTGGCCCGGAGCGGGGCTGGTGGTGATCACGATTCCGGCCGGAACCGTGGCGCTGTTGGCCGTGGTGGTCGAGGGGGCGCCAGCCAGGCCGCTTTGCCGCAGGATATCCCTGGCCGCTGCTTCCGTCTTCCCCGGCAGGCTCTCGGGAATCATGACGGCGCTGGGGCCCTCGGAGATGTTCAGGACCACCTCTGCGCCCGGATCCATGGATGCCCCGGACTCCGGCTCGGTGCCGATCGCCGTGCCCTTGGGAACGGAATCGTGCTGCGACCGGACAATCCTGGGCTTGAGGTCGGCGTTGTACAGTTCCTGCAGCGCCGCTGATTCTGTCATGGCAGCCACCACCGGGATCTGGACTTTCGGCACTTCCGGGGCAGGCCGGTTGACGGTGCTGTACAGCCACAGCGCGCCGCCGGCGAGGACCAGCAGGGTGAAGACCACCAGGGTTGCGATCCATGCACGACGGCGGGACTTCTGCCGGGGGCTCGGCTCACGTTCCGGCGGGAGGCCAAGCGGCAGCACCCCGGCGTCTGTCCGGTCATCGACCCCGGCCGCGAGGGGCATGCCGGCCCCGCGGTCACCGGCGGAGGCGTGCGTTGCGGCCAGCCTCCCGGTGGGAGCATCGTCCAGGAAACCCGCCCCTGTGACACCAAATGCTTCGGTGGCCGGAGCAGAGGGGGCGGGGACGTGGTCATTGGGGTCCGTCGGCGCTTCGGAGGCCGGCAGCGCCGGTACCGGCACCCCCGACCGGGCAGCGCGCAGGGCACGGCGGAAGGCCGCCGCGTCCTGGAACCTGTCATCGCGGTTCTTTTGCAGGGCCTTGGACAGCACGCTGTCCAGTGCCGGCGTGACCTCCGGATTGAGGGTACTGGCCGGTTCCGGTATTTCGCGGACATGCTGGTAGGCCACCGACACGGGGCTGTCACCGACGAACGGCGGACGCGACGTGAGCATTTCGTACAGCAGGCAGGCAGCAGAATAGAGGTCGCTCCGCGCGTCAACGGCTTCGCCGCGGGCCTGCTCGGGAGACAGGTACTGGGCAGTGCCCACCACGGCCTGTGTCTGGGTCATGGTGGCCGATGAATCCGCGATGGCGCGGGCGATCCCGAAATCCATCACCTTCACCGAGTTGGTGCTTTCGCAGTACATCACGTTGGCCGGTTTGATGTCCCGGTGGACGATCCCGGCCTTGTGGCTGTATTCGAGCGCGCCCAGGACGCCCATGCAGTAGTCGATGGCCTGCCCAATGGTGACGTCGTGGCCGCGGATCAGGTCGCGGAGGGTTTTTCCCTCCACAAATTCCATCACGATGTAGGGCACCCGGACGTCCTCGGAGCCATCGTGGACAAGGTGCTCGCCGGTGTCGTAAATGGCCACGATGGAGGAGTGGTTGAGCGCCGCCACAGCCTGGGCCTCGCGCTTGAACCTGGCCTGGAACTGCGGATCACGGGCCAGGTCCGGGCGCAGCAGCTTGATGGCCACCGTCCGCCCCAGCCGGGTATCCAGACCGCGGTACACGTCCGCCATGCCACCGCGCCCGATCAGGCCGCCCAGTTCGTAGCGGCCACTCAGGACGCGGCGGTTATCCACCGGGAGGCTGTCCTCACGGTGCAACGGGGTGCGCGGTGACTCATTCATGGGATGTCCTGGCGGCTACGGGTTGCAGGTTGGAGGCGTACCCGGCTGCTGGCCGTCCGTGCAGTCGGGCAGTGCTGACTCGACGGTGGGCGCCGCCACCGCCGAGGTGGTGGGTGCCGCCGTAGGAGCCGGAGCCGGGGCTGCTGGAGCAGATGTTGTGGGCTCGGGTTCGGGTGCCACGGCATAGACGACGGTGATTGCAGTGCCCTCCGGCACTGCACCCGTGGGGTTCAGCTCAATGACCCTCCCGGGGGCATCGTCGGTGCTTTCCTGCGGCACAACGGTTACTGCAAGTCCCAGGGCAGCAAGATCAGCCTGCACCTGCCGGTAGTCCTTGCCAAGGTAAGCGGCCGGTATCACGTTGACCAGTTCCGGGGTGGGTTCTTGCGTCGCGGTGGGCGTCGAGCGGGTCTGCGTGGGAGTAGCGGACTGGCTTGTCCGGGTGGGGCTGGCGCTGCTCGGCGCCGCGCTGCTTGTGGTCACCGCGGACGTGGGGTCCTCGGAGGGGAAAAGGATTCCCCGCTGGCTGAGGAAGAACCCAACAAGGGCAAACAGAAGCAGCAGGATCAGGGCGATCAGCGGCCAAGTCCAGGGGCTGCGGCCCTTGCGCTGGGGCTCATCGGCGGGCTCGTCGTCGTACGTTGCCTCTTCCGGCACCCACTTGCGCTCAGCAGCGAGGGCGTTGGCCCGGGCCAGCGTCCCCTGGGGGGCGTCGGCATCGGCGGCTGCCCCTGCAGCCCCGGCTGCCGCTCCGGCGGCTGCACCCGCCGCGCCCGCGCCAACCACCGGCAAAGCGGAAGTCCGGCTTGGGGAATCATCCCGCTGTGCGCCGATGACGCCGGTGGGCGCCGTCGCGGTGTCCACCGGAGCCGTGATGGGCCCTGTGTCAGCGTCAAAGAGGAGCATTCCCGGGACGGCTGCGCGGGCTGCGCTGATGTCACCGTTGCGGATGGCCTCGGCTGCCTCGGCCAGCTTGATGGCATTCTCCGGCCGGTCCTTGGGGTCCTTGGCCAGCATGGACATCAGGAGGGCGCGTACCGGGGTGGGAAGTGATTCCGGCAGGGGCGGCGGGGCATCGTTGACCTGGGCGAGGGCAATAGCGATCTGGGATTCGCCGGAGAAGGGGCGGTGGCCGGTCAGGCACTCGTAGCCGATGACGCCGAGCGCGTAGATGTCCGACGAACCGGTGGCCGTCTGGCCGGTGGCCTGCTCGGGTGCCAGGTACTGTGCGGTGCCCATCACCTGGCCGGTCTGGGTGAGCGGCACCTGGTTGGCGAGGCGGGCAATGCCGAAGTCGGTGACTTTGACCCGTCCGTCAGGGGTGATCAGGAGGTTGCCCGGTTTCACGTCGCGGTGCACCAGGCCCTGGGTGTGGGCAACGGAGAGGGCACGTGCGGTCTGGGCGATGATGGACAGCGTGCGGTCCGGAGAGAGGACCTGCTCGTGTTCGATGATGCTGCTCAGCGGCTGGCCGGGGACCAGTTCCATGACCAGGTAGGCGGAACCTTCCTCCTCGCCGTAGTCGAAGACGTTGGCGATGCCCACGTGGTTCAGGAGCGCTGTGTGGCGGGCCTCAGCGCGGAAACGCTGGAGGAATCCGGGATCGCCCGTGTACTCCTCTTTCAGCACCTTGATCGCGACGATGCGGCCCAGGACGAGGTCTTTGGCCTTCCACACCTCGCCCATGCCACCAATCGCGATCCGCGTGGTCAGCTGGAACCGCCCGCCGAGGGTGATTCCGGTTGTAGGCCTCACTTATTCAACACCGCCTCAAAAATTCTCTTCGCGTTCGGACTGGTCAGCTGTGCTCCGGTGGTGATGTCCACGCCTTCCATGACGATCGTGACACCAACCTGCGGGTTGTTTGCGGGGGCAAAACCGGTGAACCAGGAGTTGTTCGCTCCGTTGCCCAGCTCGGCGGTTCCGGTTTTTCCTGCCACCTGGACGCCGGGAACCGCCGCCCGGTTGGCGATGCCCTCGCTGACCGCACTCACCATCCACTCCGTTATCTGGTTGGCGATCTCCGGAGTGGTGGAGGTCCGCAGCGGCTTTGGCTGCGGTTCATCAATCACCCGGAGGTCCGGGGAGCGCAGGGTTTTGATGAGGGTGGGCTGCATCTGGACGCCGTCGTTCGCGATTGCGGCGGTCATCAGCGCCACCTGCAAGGGCGTGGCCCTGACGTCCTTCTGCCCGATGACGGACTGGGCCAGGCCGGGGCCGTCGAGGTCGTCAGGGAAGGTGTTGCCGCTGGCGTAGTCCAGCTTGAGCTGATCGCCCATGTCCTGGCCGAAACCAAACTTATTGGCCTGTTCGGCAATGGCGTCCCGGCCAAGGTCAAGGGCGATGCTGGCGAAGGGGGTGTTGCAGGACTGCTGGAGCGCGAAGGCGAAGCTGGCGGTGTCCCGGGTGTAGCAGTTGCCGCCCGCGTAGTTGGGCAGGCGGTACTGGATGCCCTCGAACGGCAGCTCCGCGGGGTTGGGGAGTTCGCTGTCCTTGTTGTACTTCCCGGATGCCAGGGCCGCTGCGGTATCCACCAGCTTGAACACTGAGCCAGGGGCCAGGAGCTCCCCGGTGGGTCCGCTGACGTTGGGGTTCAGGTTGATCCCGGGCACCTTGATAAGTTCATTCATGCTGGCATCGGCCGCGGCGAGGTCCTGGGTGGCTACCAGGTTCGGGTCATAGGAGGGTTTGGACACCATGGCCAGGATGGCTCCGGTCTTGGGGTTGGTGACCACAATGGAGCCGCGCTGCCCGTCCGGGATCAGGCTGTAGGCCAGCTGCTGGATTTCGGGGTCGATGGTGAGCTCCACCGATGCGCCCTTGGGCTGGTTTCCGAGGAACAGCTGCCCCACCCGGTCAAGGAACAGCTGGTCCGAGTTGCCGGCCAGCTCCGCTCCCATGGACTGCTCCAGGCCGGTGGCGCCGAAGTTCTGCGAGAAGTACCCCGTGATCCCTGCGTAGGCTTCCGGCTGCGGGTAGGTGCGCTGGAAGGCGCAGGTCTCCGAGCCGGTTTCCACGGATTCCGCCACGGGGGATCCACCCACGATGACGGCGCCACGGTCGTTGCAGAAGCTCTGCAGGACGGCGCGCTGGTTCCAGGGGTTGGCCTTGAGTTCGTCTGCCCCGATCACCTGGACGTAGCTGATGGCGCCGAAGATCAGTGCGAACATGGCGATGGCCGCCACCCATGAATGCCGTATTGCCTGGTTCACAGGTGCTTCACCGCCTCGGTAGGAGTATCAATGCCGGGTGCTTCCGATCCTTTGCCCGGCGGCAGGGGAGTGGTGTCCACGGGGCCGCGCGCGGTATGCGAAATCATCAGGAGCAGCCCAACAATGATCCAGTTGGCCAGCAGGGACGAGCCGCCGGCTGCCAGGAAAGGTGTGGTGAGGCCCGTCAGCGGGATCAGGCGGGTCACGCCGCCGATCACCACGAAGCACTGCAGCGCCACGGCGAAGGACAACCCGCAGGCAAGGAGCTTTCCGAACGCGTCGCGGGTGCCCAGGGCGGCGCGGAAACCACGCGTGAACAGCAGCAGGTACATCAGGACGACGGCGAACAGGCCAATGAGTCCCAACTCCTCGCCCAGGGAAGCGATGATCATGTCGCTGTTGGCGAAGGGAACGAGGTCGGGGCGCCCCTGGCCCAGTCCGGTGCCCACCAGGCCGCCATTGGCCATGCCGAAGAGTCCCTGGATGATTTGCCGGCTTCCACCAGGAAACCGGTCGTAGACCTCCGGTGTGAAGGCATTGAGCCAGCCGTCGATTCGGAGCTGCACGTGGGAGAACACCTGGGCGGCCACGAAACCCCCGCCGGCGATGAGCGCCAGGCCAATGACAACCCAGCTGATCCGGCTGGTGGCCACGTAGATCATCACAATGAACAGGCCGAAGAAGAGGATCGAGGAGCCAAGGTCCCGCTGGAAAATCAGGACGCCGATGCTGACCAGCCAGGCGGTGATCATCGGGCCCATGTCCTTGAACCGCGGGAATTGCAGCGGCCCCACCTTCCGGCCCGCCAGCAGGATCAGGTCGCGGTTGGAGGAAAGATAACCGGCGAAGAATATGGCCAGGGTGATCTTCGCGACCTCACCGGGCTGGAAGGTCATGGGGCCAAGGCGGATCCAGACCCGTGCTCCGAGGATCTCGCCGGCCGTGATGCCCGGAACCAGGGGCAGGATCAGGAGCAGCGCGCTGGCAGCCAGGGAGATAAAGGTGAAACGGCGGAGGACGCGGTGGTCCTTGAGGAACCAGATGACCGCGATGGCAACGGCCATGGCGATCAGCGTCCAGCGCAGCTGGTTGTTTCCGGTGTCATCACCCGGTGCATCCAAACGGTGGATCATGGCAAGACCCAGCCCGTTCAGCGCCACCACGAGCGGAAGTATTACCGGGTCGGCATACTTTGCGCGGAAGCGGAGGACGCCGTGGAACACCAGCGCAGCGACGGCCAGGAGGCCGGACTGGAACCAGAAGTCCGAATCGAAGGCGTTTTCCCGGTCGATCCCCACCAGCATGTTGGCGCCGATGCCTACGGCGAGGGCGAGCAGGAGCAGCGCGAGTTCAACGTTGCGGCGGGGCTTGGGCATGGTGCTGGGCTGGCTCATTGGACCGCCTCACAGGTGACGGAGGGGCTGGGCGACGGCGACGGGCCGGCTGGCGCGGGAGCTGCCTCCGGGGCTGGGGCAGCGGACTCCGTGGGAGCCGGGGCAGGACTGGATGCTGCCGGCGACGGTGAAGGCGGTACGCAGTCCTCCTCGGGAGACGTTGTCCCGGTGAGCTCAAGGTTCTTTACGATCCGCTGGGCGTCATACAAGTCGTTGGCGGGAACGGTCTGGCGGACGCGCTGCTGTGAAAAGGGCGGCAGCGAATCCATTCGGATCTCCGTGACGGTCTCCAGACTGGACAGTCCGATAGGTCCAAGGCGCTGTGAAACTCCGTTGAAGATGGCCACCCGCGAGTCGTGCTCGCCCACGTAGTACCGGGTCTGCGTCCACGCATAGCCCAGCCACAGACCCGCCGTCAGGGCGACCAGAACTGCGGCGGAGATTGCCCAGGTGACCCACCGGCGCGGCTTGAGCGGGACCAGGTTGTCCTCAGGGTCGTTGCCCGGCTGTTCGGCCTTGTGGGTGAGGAGGGTGGCTGCCCGGCGCGCCACAGTGCGTCCGGCAATGGTGGGGATGGAGCCCGACTCTGCGGCCGCGGCGGCAGCACCCACAAGTTCATGCGGCCGGGAGGCCAGCTCCTCCCGGAGCACTTCTGCTGAAAGGTGCTCGCCCAGGTGTGGATCGGTGGAACCCTCCTGTACGGACGGCGCAGCGCTGGTGTCCTTGCCGCCCGCCGCGTCTTTCGCTTCCTCGGAGTCAAGGTTGCCGCTGTCCCCGGCGGGGGTGGTGCTGCCCTCCGGCGGGGTGCTTTTGCGGGCAGCCGCGGCAGCGGCCAGGGCGGCACCTGTAGAAGGAATGACTTCGACGGCGGCTGTACTGACGTCGTCGGGCGTTTCTTCGACGATTTCCACCATGATCACGGTGACGTTGTCCGGGGAACCGGCTTCCAGGGTGAGGTCCACCAGGGTTTCCACGCATTCGCGGAGGTCCTTGGTTTCCCGGACTGTCCGTTCCACGGCGTGGCCGGCAACGTAGTTCAGCCCGTCGGAGCAAAGCAGCCAGCGGTCTCCCGGCAGCACGTCCAGGGTGTCGAGATCAAGTTCGGGACTTGCGTCGACGTCCCCCAGCACCCGCATCAGGACGTTCTTGTGCGGGTGGCTTTCGGCTTCTTCCGGGCGGAGCCTGCCTTCGTCGATGAGCCGCTGGACGAACGTGTGGTCCACGCTCACCTGCTTGAATTCCCCGTTGCGCAGGCGGTAGGCACGGGAATCGCCGATATGTGCGAAGTGGAGCTTTCCCTCCGCCAGCAGGAGTGCCGTCACAGTGGTGCCCATTCCCGCCAGTTTGGGGTTCTGGTGCACCAGTTCAGAGAGCAGGGAGTTGGCAGTCTGGATTTCGTCGGCAAGGACTGTGCCTGCGTCACCGTGGTATCCGCCGCGGTCCAGATGGATCATGTCCAGGACGGTGGCCGCTGAGGCTACGTCGCCGCCGGCATGGCCGCCCATGCCGTCCGCGACTACCGCGAGGTGCCGGCCCGCATAGGCGGAATCGTCATTCTTGGAGCGGATGCGGCCGACGTCGGAGCGCGCCGCAAAGCGCATGATGAGGGGCCGCTGCGGGGGCTGGTGCCCGTTTGCGGGGGATTGCGTGGCGGCCACGGCTATGGCCTCAATTCGATGACCGTCTTGCCGATTCTCACGGGTACCCCTGGCTCAACCGGCAGGGCACGGGTAAGTTGCTGGTCCGCCAGGTACGTTCCGTTCGTTGAGCCGAGATCCTCGATGAACCAGCGGCTGCCTTGGGGGAACAGCCTGGCATGGCGGCCGGAGGCGTAGTCGTCCTCCAGGACCAGCGTGGCCTCCTGTGCCCGTCCCAGGAGGATGGGGCTGGCGGCAAGCGGAAGGGTGGTTCCCTTGAGCGGCCCCTCGATGACGACAAGCTGGTGGGCCTGCTGCTTCACCGGCTGCGGTGCGGCTTCCGCCAGATCAGGATTCTTGCGGACCTGGCGCTGGGTTGGGGCACCCGAGGCTGCCTTGCGCCCCACCATGAGGTCCCGCCGCATCGCCGAGACGATGCTGAAAATCAGTACCCACAGGAGCAGGAGGAAGCCAAAGCGCAGGGCCGTGATGGTCAGGTCGCTCATGCGCGGCCACCAGGGCCGGCAGGCAGAAGGCGGAAGATGATTTTTGTCCGTCCCATAGTGATGGTGGAGCCGTCAGTGAGTTCGGTGCTCCCTGACACCTTCTGCCCGTTGACATAGCTGCCGTTGGTGGAACCCATATCCACGGCGCTGGTCACTCCGTTGGCCGTGCGGATTTCCAGGTGGCGGCGCGAAACGCCGGTGTCCTCGACATGGATATCGGCATCGGAAGACCTGCCCAGCACAATGGAGGGCGCGTTGAGGGAGTAGCGCTGCCCGTCGATGTCCAGGACGGGCTGGAGCCGGACCGGCTGGCGGCTGGGAACTGCCGGCACGGTGGGGCGTGCCGGAGCGCCGGCCGGGGAACCCTGGGACTTTTCGGTGGAGGAAATGATTTCAAAGTCGCCGGCACGCAGCTCCGTGTCCCGACGGAAGGAGATCCGCACCGAACCCTGAAGCGTGTAGCCCTGGCTGCGGACGTGGTTGATCACCACATCGCACAGTTCTTCCGCCAGCGGGGTGCCCCATTCCTGGGCCCTCTTGAAGTCGTCTTCACTGAGCTGGACGTCGAAGACATTGGGTGCCAGGGTGCGGCCGGCCGACACCGTCAGGGCCCTATGGTCCACCTCGCGGCGCAGCCTGCTGGCGATTTCCACGGGTTCAACCTGGGCGCGGGAGCCGGTGGAGAAGACGCCTCGGACAGCCTTTTCAATGCCGCGTTCAACTTTGTCCAGCAGACCCATGATCCTTCTCCTTTCCCCCCGGCTGCGGGGCAGCTTCCGTTTCGGAACTTCACCCGCCGTGCAGTTCACAACTCAGGAGCGTGCGCGCGTGCGGCAGCCACTCCTACATCCGATACTACTGGGCAGGCCTGTGAATGACCTTAATCCACAACGGCCCGCCGCCTGCAAAAGTTCACTTCCCTGCCGCAGGAAGGCCGGATCCGGCAGCAGTTCCCTACCGGGAAGGGGGCGCGGAATTGCGGGTTCACCCGGGCCCGGGCAGGCGCACGGGAGCCCAATTGGTAATTTCCGTCCAGTGTCCGTTATGCTTGATCTCGCTGCTTTTACAAGGTTGCGGATCCTGGAAACGGGCCGTTACTTTGTGGAAGAAGTTGCGCGCGAGTGGCGGAACGGCAGACGCGCTGGCTTCAGGTGCCAGTATCCGAAAGGGTGTGGGGGTTCAAATCCCCCCTCGCGCACGCAATTGGGAGAGCCCCGGTCTTAGGACCGGGGCTCTTCTGCGTTCGGCGACGTGCTTAGAGCCGATTACACCGCTGACTGGACTTTCCACCCCGGGGTTCCCGGGTGTTAAGTCCAAACCCGGGTGCCTCAAAGTCTGGTTCGACGACGGGAATCGGTTGGGGCCATGCGGCGCCGCGTGTCGCCAGGGTCAGGGGCGCGCTGAAGCCTTGAACCGGCGTCGTGAATTTGCCAGGTGGCTGCGCATGGCGGCTGCGGCGGCGGCCTCGTCCCCGTCCGCGATCGCCTCCGAGATGGACCGGTGCTCCTGCACCACCTGGTCAAAGTGGTCCCGGGCATAGTGTTCGACGCCGGTCAGCAGCCGGGTGCGCGGCATCGCGATCATAGTCTGGCCCAGCGCTGCAAGGCAGTCGGAGTAATAAGGGTTGCCGGAGGCGGCGGCCACTGCCCGGTGGAACTCAAAGTCGGACTTCATGGCGTGCGCCGGGTGCCCCGCACTGGCGGTAAACTCCTCCAGCGCTGTGGTGACGGCCCGCAGTTGCCGCTCCGTGTGGTTGCGCGCTGCCAGCGCAGCGGCTTCCGTCTCCACGCCCATGCGGAACTCCAGCAGATGCAGCCGGTCCTCCATCGTGGCCACCGGACGCGCCCCTGGCCCGGGGGAGGGTCCGTCCGACGGCGGGGTCAGGGCAAAGCTTCCACGCCCCCGTTCGGTTTCCACAAGTCCCTCGGCCTGCAGCCGGGTCAGTGCGGCGCGCACCACGGTACGGCTGACGCCAAAGTCGCTGATCAGGGTGTTTTCACTGGGAAGCTTCTCTCCCGGCTGGATGACGCCGTCCACAATGCGGGTGCGAAGGTCGGCGGCGAGGTCCGCGGTGAGGTTCCGGGTCATGGCAACTAGGTTACGCGCCGAACTCCACTGATTCGGTGGTCCACGCGCGCGCCTGCTCGCTCAGGGTGATGCCCAGGCCGGGGCGGTCCGGGACGATCATCCGGCCGTTTTTGGTTTCGAGGCGTTCGTTGAACAGCGGATCGAGCCAGTCGAAGTGTTCAACCCAGGGTTCGCGCGGGTAGGCAGCGGCCAGGTGCAGGTGGATCTCCATGGCAAAATGCGGGGCCAGCCCCAGCCCGCGCTCATCCGCCAGGGCGGCGAGGCGGAGGAACTGCGTAATGCCGCCCACCCGGGGCGCGTCCGGCTGGATGATGTCGCAGCTGTTGGCGCTGATCAGGCCCTTGTGTTCAGCGACGGAGGCGAGCATTTCGCCGGTGGCGATGGGAGTGTCCAGGACCTGCGCCAGGTGCGCGTGGCCCTCGAAGTCGTAGGCGTCCAAAGGTTCTTCAATCCAGATCAGGTTGAACTCCTCGAGTTGGCGTCCCATCCGCAGGGCGGTGGCACGGTCCCATTGCTGGTTGGCGTCCACCATCAGCGGAACGTCCCAGCCGATATGCTCGCGGATCCCGGCGACGCGCCGGAGGTCCTCCTTGCTGTCCGGCAGGCCGACCTTGATCTTGATGCCGCCGATGCCCTCCTCCAGCGACTGCGTGGCGCGGGCCTTGACTTCCTCCAGGCTGGCGTTGAGGAAGCCGCCGGAGGTGTTGTAGGTCTGCACGGAGTCGCGGTACGTGCCCAGGAACTTGGCCAGTGGCAGGCCGGCCCGCTTGGCTTTGAGGTCGTAGAGGGCAATGTCGATCGCAGCCAGGGCCTGGGTGGCCACTCCGGAGCGGCCCACCGACGCTCCGGCCCACAGCAGTTTGGTGTAGATCTTCGCGATGTCGTTGGGATCCTCGCCGATGATGCCCGCGGCGACTTCCCTGGCGTGTGCGTACTGTGCGGGACCGCCGGCGCGCTTGGAGTAGCTGAAGCCGACGCCGGTGTGCCCCAGTTCCGTGGTGATCTCGGCGAAGAGGAAGATGACCTCGGTCATGGGCTTCTGGCGTCCCGTGAAGACCTTCGCGTCACTGATGGGAACAGCGAGGGGAAGGCGGGCGGTGGACAGCTTGACGTGCCGGATCAGGTCGACGGTACTCACGGGTTCTCCTTCGGGCGGGACCGGGCTCCTTCGCCCGCCCTCTTAGGATATAAGTAGAGTACTTGTATTACAAGTGCTCTACTGCTCCGTGTGATCGGCCACTCCCGGTGCAGGGCAGGAATAGCGGCAGGCGGGGGCGCTGTTGACGCAGGAATGAAGGCAATCACTTACAGCGAATATGGCAGCCCTGACGTTCTCGGGCTCACGGAGCAACCCCTGCCGAAAGTGGGGCCTGGAATGGTCCTGGTCAAGGTGAAGGCGGCGTCCGTCAACCCGGTCGACTGGAAAATCATGGCGGGCTACCTGGACGCGGCGATGGACCTGCAGTTCCCGGCGATCCCGGGGTGGGATGTGGCCGGCGTGGTGGAATCCGTGGGAATTGATTCCCGGCAGTTCAAGCCCGGAGACGAAGTGATCTCCTACGGACGCAAAGATTATGTCCATGGCGGCAGCTTTGCCGAATACATTGCCCTCCCGGAGAGGCTCCTGGCACGAAAGCCGGCAACCCTTGAATGGAACGAGTCGGCCGGACTTCCCTTGGCCGGTTTGACCGCCTACCAGGTCCTGAACCGCCTGGGCCTCGCGTCCGGCGAAACCGTGCTGATCCACGGCGGAGCCGGCGGTGTGGGATCCCTGGGCATCCAGATTGCCGCGGCACTGGGCGCCGACGTCATTGCGACGGCGTCGGAAAAGAACCACGATTTCCTCCGCTCCCTGGGCGCGCATCCCATCGCCTATGGTGAGGGCCTTGCCAGCCGGGTCAGGTCGCTCCGCCCGGGCGGGGTGGAGGTGGTTGCCGATTTTGTCGGCGGGAACCTTGAGGCCACCCTGGCGGTCCTTGCAGAAGGCGGCAGGCATGCCTCCATTGCCGACAGCGACGTTGAGGAACATGGCGGCGCCTGGATGTGGGTAAGCCCCGTCGGCGCCCAGCTGCAGGAGCTTGCCGACC
This sequence comes from Pseudarthrobacter quantipunctorum, assembly GCF_045291495.1. Classification (NCBI taxonomy): domain Bacteria; kingdom Bacillati; phylum Actinomycetota; class Actinomycetes; order Micrococcales; family Micrococcaceae; genus Pseudarthrobacter; species Pseudarthrobacter quantipunctorum. The sequence continues at coordinate 4,029,691 of NZ_CP148033.1, read as the reverse complement.
TGGTGGACGAGAGGAAGATGCGGGTGGAGGTTGCCGAGGTGTTCCCCTTGGCCCAGGCGGCGGATGCATTCCGGCTCAACATGGAGGGGCATACCCGCGGCAAGATTGTTGTGGCAGTGGACCAGTCCGCCTGATGCCCGGGGTGGAGGCTACTTCCTGATTGCCCCGAATCCCGTGATCAGGGCCTCGAGTCCGCGATGGAACGCGGTGTCGGCCGGGCGGCCCCGTTCCTGCCCGGCCGGCGCGTCCCGGCGCGACGCCGAGCTCCGCACGGCAGCCGTGAAGTAGGGGGTGGACTCCGCCATTGATCCGGATTCGAAGATGTCCTCCGGCGCCGTGACGTCGTAAGCGGAGCCAAAGATGAAGGACTCCAGCGCCACGATGGCGGGAATGATGTGCTCCTGCGGGAACCCGGCGTCGGCGAATCCCTTGCTTACGGTCTCGTACATGGCCAGCGTCTGGGGCGCATCGGTGACGGGCAGGACAGCGATCACTGGAATCAGTGGGGTGTGGACGGCAAAGACGTCCCGGTAGCTCCAGGCCCACGTGCGGACCGCGGCCTCCCAGGCTGCGGAGCCGAATCCTGAGACGTCCACCAGGGACATCAGGTGGTCCTCCACCAGGAGCAGCACATCCTGCTTGGAGGCTACGTGGTTGTAAAGGGCCGACGGCGCCACGTCCAGTTCCCTGGCCAATGCGGCCATGGTGAGGCCGTCATACCCCTTGCGGTTGATCAGTTCCAGTGCCGCCGCCGTGATGCCGGCCTTGTCCAGGACGGCTGCGGACGGCCTGCCGGCCCTCCGCCTCTGGGTGCCGGCAGTCCCCGAAGGGCGCCCCTGAGTGGCTGATACTGCCGGCATGCCTGCCCTTTCGTTGGTGGTCTCCAGCATTATTCCACCGGGCCCTTCCCGTCCCTGCCAGGACCGGCTATAGTTCTACTAAATGAATGCCGTTCATTTAGTGGTTCCCGTCACCTGGCAGGACCAAAGAGAGGACATCATGCTGAACCTGAACCGCGACGTCGTGGTCGTTGGAGCCGGACCGTCCGGGCTCACCGCAGCCCGTGAACTGAAGAAGGCCGGCCTCACCGTTGCCGTGCTTGAGGCGCGGAACCGCGTGGGCGGCCGGACCTGGACCGGCACGGTTGACGGCGCAATGCTGGAGATCGGCGGCCAATGGGTCTCGCCGGACCAGACCGTGCTCCTGGAACTCCTGGAGGAATTGGGCCTGCAGACGTACCCCAGGTACCGGGAGGGTGAGTCGATGTATATCGGCGCGGACGGTGTCCCTGTGCGCTATGCCGGTGATTCGTTCCCCGTGGACCCTGATACGCAGGCCGAAATGGACAAGCTGACCGCACTGCTGGACGGGCTTGCAGCAGAAATCGGCGCAACCGAGCCGTGGGCGCACCCGAAGGCGCGTGAGCTGGACACTATCTCCTTCCACCACTGGCTGCGGCAGCACTCGTCCAACGAGGAAGCATGCAACAACATCGGCCTCTTCATTGCCGGCGGCATGCTTACCAAGCCGGCGCACGCGTTCTCCGCCCTGCAGGCCGTGCTGATGGCGGCCTCGGCAGGGTCCTTCACCCACCTCACCGATGAAGACTTCATCCTGGACCGGCGCGTGGTAGGCGGAATGCAGCAGGTCTCCCTGCTGCTCGCGCAGGAACTGGGGGACGACGTCGTCCTTAACTCCCCGGTACGCACCATCAACTGGGAGCCGGATGCCGAAGGGCACCGCGTCACCGTGGTCTCTGACGGGGCAACCGTCAACGCGCGCTACGTGATTATGGCCGTGCCCCCCAACCTCTATTCACGCGTCTCCTTCAACCCGCCGTTGCCGCGCCGCCAGCACCAGATGCACCAGCACCAGTCGCTGGGCCTGGTCATTAAGGTCCATGCCGTCTACAGCCGCCCGTTCTGGCGGAACTCCGGCCTGTCCGGCACCTGCTTCGGCGCCGGATCCCTGGTCCAGGAGGTATACGACAACACCAACTTCGGCGACGCCAGGGGCACCCTGGTGGGGTTCGTCTCGGATGAAAAGGCCGACGCCGTCTTCGAGTTGGGTGCCGGGGAGCGCAAGCGCGCCATCCTGGAGTCCATCGCAGGGTTCCTGGGCGCCGAGGCGCTGGAACCCGAGGTCTACTACGAGTCGGACTGGGGTTCGGAGGAATGGACCCGCGGCGCATATGCCTCCAGCTACGACCTCGGCGGCCTGCACCGCTACGGCAAGGACCAGCACGCCCCGGTGGGGCCCATCTATTGGTCCTCATCGGACCTGGCCGCCGAAGGCTACCAGCACGTTGACGGAGCCATCCGGATGGGCCGGCACACCGCAGCCCGGATCATGGAAGTGGCGCGCGTGGCTGTCCCTGCCGGAGCCTGACCGGTTTTCAGCGCACGGCGGACAGGACCTCCCGGGCTGGAAAATAAGCATGCTTACCAATAGGCTGGCCGGAGGGGAGTTCCCCCGCAAGCAGACCAACGAGGTGAGATATGACTGACACTGAGAGCATCAGCAAGGTTACGGACATCATCAACGATTCCCGCATCGGAATGTTGACCACCATCAACGAAGAAGGCGCCCTCGTGAGCCGGCCGCTGGCTGTCCAGGATGTAAAGGACGACGGCGACATGTGGTTCTTCACGGGCCTTGGCACCTCGCAGGTGGCGCATGTCCGGGCGGACCCCCGCGTGAACGTCTCCTTTGGCAAGAACACCGAATGGGTTTCTGTGGCGGGAACGGCGCAGGTTGTCACTGACCGGGAGAAGATCCGCGAGATGTGGAACCAGGCGGTTGAAGCCTGGTTCCCGGATGGGCCGGATACCCCCGAGGTGTGCCTGCTCCGCATCGACTCAGACTCGGCGGAATACTGGACCAGCCCTGGCGGTACCGCTGCCACGGTGCTCCAGTGGGTCAAGTCCAAGGTCACCCACAGCCGGATGAGCGTCGGCGAGAGCGGCACGGTGGACCTGTAGGATCTGCCGGCCGGATGGAATTGCAGGGGCGGGGCGGCTGAGGCCGCCCCGCCCCTGGCGTTGTGCCGTTATCCGGGTTCCACCGCTGAGAGGGCGGCCAGGACCTCCGGGAGCAGCATCTCGTTCCGGCCCCAGACGGGGTCGAAAACCTCCACATACCAGGAGTCGGCGAGCAGCAGCGCCAGGGACTCGTTGGTTTCGTCCGCCCAATCGCGGATCTGTTCCTCGTCCACCGGATTCTCGCTGGAGCCCAGCACCGTGGTGACTTCAGTTCCTGCCAGCGTCACCGGGATTGCGGCGCTGCTGGCCTCGCCGGGAGCGTGGGCCACCGTGACCAGTTCCGTGCGGGCGGACAGGCCGATCAGGGCCGAGGCAGCGGCCGCGGAGCAAAACCCCGTTACGTACTGCCGTTGGGCCGCCGGGCCCAGGCGGAGGCCGGGCTGGGACTCCTTGGTGAAGAGCCCGTGGCGGTTCAACTCCGCGAGGGAGGCTGCGATTGGCCGGGTTTCACCGTCGAATCCGGGGGCGAAGGTTCCGGGCTGGTACTGGCTCGCCCCTTCCAGCCAGCGGGCCGTCAGTTCCCCGGCCGCAGCCAGGGTGGTGGCCTGCCGCCAGACGCCGCGGTCCTCGAGCCTTCGGCCGAACTGGTCATGGGTTGGCAACTCCTGGGGATCCATCATTGGATGCTATCGCCGCCGGGTTCCCTCTTCCATGGCAGGCGACACAGCGGGTAACGTCTAGGCCTGCTCCGCCGGGACGCCTGCTGCCCGCTCGGCAGCGGCAAGGGTGGCACCAAGGCTGGTGACGGCGTCGGGATATCCCTGGTGGGGCGCGCCACGCAGCTCGTCAGCCTGCCTCATGGCCTTGATGAGGGCTGAGGTTTCGGGGGTCCGGACATCCGTCAGCGCCGGATACTCAATGGAGCAGGCCGGATCCAGCTCATAGCGCCGCCACCGGGCGATCAGTTCGTCATGCCGGGCCTGGGCTGCAAGGTGGGCGGACTCGAGCGCCCGGTAGTCATGGCGCGCGGTACGCCGCGCGAGGTATTTCGGCGTCCAGAGGTAGGCGGCCACGCCTGCGGCAACGCCCGCGCCTCCCAGGAACAGGCCCGTCCACGGTGAGATCAGGGTGGGGATGAGCAGGGCGGGAACAGCAACGGCTGACCCCAGGAACAGGTCCCAGAACAGCTGGTCCGAACGCTCAGTTGGGCCGCTCCCGCCGGCAAGCGCGCGCCGCCGGACCACAAAGATGGTGGCCGCAACGCTGGCAACCAGCACCGGGCCGCAGAGCAGCAGGGCCCAGGCTCCCTGGACCAGTCCCTCGAAGAATCCTTCCCCCATGGCGGACACCTGACTTCCAGCGCATGCCCGGGCCGCGGAATCCCGGGCTGGTCATTCCATTCCACCCCGTTCCCGGGAGCGGGTCAATGGTGCAGGCATGCAGTCCCGGAACAGGTGCCCTTTCAGGTGGACGGAACGCCACGTACCGTGGGTCCATGAGACTCAAAATGTGCAGCATCCACGTCAAGGACCCCGCCGCCGCCCATGCCTTCTACACAGGAACCCTGGGCTTCGAGACGCTGATGGTCATGCCCGAGCACAATCTGTACATCATCAAGGACCCCGGCTCGGACGCCGGTTCAGTGGGACTGCTCCTGGAGCCCAGTGACAACCCGATCGGCGCCGCTTACATGAATGCCGTGCACGACGCCGGCCTCCCGGCTATCGTCTTCGGCGTGCCGGACGTGCGCGCGGAGTACGAGCGGCTGGTGGCGGCAGGGGTCAGCTTCAAGGGTGAGCCGGCGGAGGACCCGTCCGGGATCAGCGCGGTGTTCGACGACGGCTGCGGCAACTTCATCCAGCTGCACCAGGACTGAGGGTTCACGGGACATAACAGAGGCTTGTTCGCAGATCCCAACCGTCAAGGTCCGGATCCGCGAACAAGCCCCTGATGCGGCTTGGGCGGGCCTACTCGGCCTTGGCGCGGGCCTTCTTGGCGTCCTTCTTCGCGGATTCTTCCTTGACGCGCTGCGCCTCGGCCCGGACGGCGGCGTGCGTTGCCCGCTCGGTGACCAGCCACTGCGGCGGAGCCTGCAGGAGCGCGGTGATTTCCGCCGTCGTCAGCGCATCCTCAACGCCGCCGCGCGCCAGGCCGCTGATGGAAACGTTCAGTTTCTGGGCCACCACCGGGCGGGGGTGCGGGCCGTTGCGGCGGAGCTCGGCAAGCCACTCCGGCGGGTTGGCCTGCAGTTCGGCGAACTCGGCGCGGGTGATGGTTGAATCCTGGAACTCCTGGGGTGTTGCGGGCAGGTAGATGCCAAGTTTCTTGGCAACAGTGGCCGGCTTCATGGACTGGGAGTTTGCAGAGGTCATGCTTCAAGGGTATCCGGGCGGACGGTACTGTGAAGACGTGCCCTCCCACGACATCCCCCAGACAACCGGTCCCGGTGACCAGGACCAGCCTGCCGGGCAGGCGGACGACGCCGCGCCCCGCACGCTCCGCATCGCGTATGTGGCCGGGGTAACCCCGGGCAAATGGATCCGGCGGTGGGAAGAACGGATGCCCGACGTTCCGCTGCAGGCGTTCATGTCCGACGACGGCGCCCAGGTTGCGGTGCTCCGCGAGGGTTCCGCGGACCTCAGCTTCGTCCGGCTTCCCGTGGAACGCGAAGGCCTCAGCGTCATTCCGCTGTACGAGGAGCAGCCGGTGGTGGTGGCGCCCAAGGGGCATGAGATTTCCGTGTTCGAGGAGGTGGCCCTGGCGGACCTGGAACAGGAATCCTTCCTCGACGTGGCTGCGCTCGGAGGCCCGGAGCCCGCCCTGCAGGTGGTGGCCACGGGCGCCGGGCTGGCCATCCTCCCCATGTCCGTTGCCCGGCACTTCAACGTCAAGGACACCGTGGCGCGGCGGCTCACCGGCGCTCCCGGCACGGAAATCGCCGTGGCGTGGGCCTCGGATTCAACGGATGAAGTGATTGAGGAGTTCATCGGGATTGTCCGCGGACGGACGGCGCAGAGCTCCCGCCAGCCGTCGGCCCAGCCGGTGAAAACCAAAAAGGAACCAAAACCGGACCGCAGGGGCACCGGAGCCAAGAAGGCGCCCAAGGTTGCCCAGCGGTACGCCCCGAACCCGGACAAGGGGCGGGGCAAGGGTTCGCGAAAGAAGGGCAAACGGTAGCTGTTTCGCACCCAATTTTTAGTGCCGGACGTTCAGTGCCGGATGCCGGATGCCGGATGCCGGATGCTGGCGGCGGCGAAGGCCAGTGCTTTCCGTGCAAGCAGGATTAACGGCGTTAACGGCAACAGGCCGGCTCCAAGGAGAGCCGGCCTGTTGCTGCCTAGATATACCTAGGTGCTCCTAGGTGTTCTTGACGTGGCCTGCGGCGTCGGTGGCGTGGTCTTTGACGTCGGTGGCTGCGTGTTGGCCTTCGGCTTTGACGTTCTGGGCGGCGTCGGTGGCGGTGGCCTTGACGTTTTCCATGGCTTCCTGGGCTGGTTCCTTGAGGTCCTGGACCATGTCCTTGGCGGCGTCGGTGACCTGGGTGGCCAGGGGCTGGGCTGCGGTTTTGAGCTGGTCCGCGGCTTCGCGTTCCTTCTGGCTGGCCGGGATCAGGGAGGAGATCAGCATACCGGCGCCGAACGCGATCAGGCCCGCGGCCAAGGGGTTGCCCTGGGTTTTGGCTTTGACCTGGTCCGGTGCGTTGGAGATCGCTGTTCCGGCGTCACCGAGCTTCGCCGCGGCGGTGTCCTTGGCCCCGTGCAGGGTGTCACCGGTGGAGTGCAGGGCGTTGCCGGTGTGCCCGGCTCCGCTGTGCATGGTGTCCTGGACACGGGTGGTGGTGTGGTCTGCTGCGCCCATGATTTTCTCCTTGACCCCGCTGACCGCGTCCTTCACTTTGTCGGTCTGGCGGTGGACGATGTTTGAGGGGGTGACTTTGTCCGCCACGGCGTCGACGTTGGTGCCCAGGCGTGCGCGGGTGGCTTCTATGTCTGAACGGATTGCGTCCGGGTTATCGCTCATCGGTTTACCTCACCTGGTTTTAGGGTTGGGGGTATTTCGGACAGGGTTTCGCCGGTCTGGGGCAGGCCCTTGATCTGTTTGAGTTCCTTGCGGCCGATCGAGGCCAGGACCGCGGCGATGATGCCCCAGATCACGGCGACGATCAGCGCGGCCCAGCCCAGCGGCATCAGGGCGCCGAGGGCGAACATCAGGCCCAGGGACAGGAAGAGAAGGACGAAGTGTCCTGCCACGCCTGCCCCGGCGAGCATGCCAGAGCCCTTGCCGGCCTTCGTGGCCGACTGCTTCAGCTCGGCCTTTGCCAGCTCGACTTCCTGGCGCATAAGCGTGGACAGGTCACGGGTCACATCCCCGAGCAGCTCACCCAGCGAGGCATTATCCGCCTTCTGGTGCGCCGCGCTCGGAGCCGGTTCCGGAATCGAACTACTCACAGCTGACGTCCTTCCGATGAGCGGTAACCGCCGTCGGTGCTGCGGTAGGAGCCGTCCTCGTCCCGATAGGGGTCATCCTCGAACCGGAGGGGAGTGTCCTCAGCCGTGCCGGAGGGCAGGGAAGTGGTGGATACCGGAGCGCCGGCGCCCACAACAGGCTCGCTGTAGAGGTCGTCATTTCCGGCTGCGTACACCGTCTCCTGGTGGAGGGGTGCAACCGGCTGGGGCTGCACGGACCGCTGCGACGGCGAACCATATGCGGCGCCGCGGGAATCCGGCGCGCCTGCGGTCAGGCCGCGGGTGAGCCGGCCGGCCAGGACTCCGGCGCCTGCGGCCAGCAGCAGGAAGGTGCCGGGGTTGTTGCGCGCGAACCTCTGGACTTCACCGAGAATGTCTCCGGGCTGCTTGTTCTCCAGCCAGGAGGCCACGGAGTCGGTGGTGCCGGCAGCCTGGCGGATCAGGTCGCTTGCCATGCCCTGCTGCTCCGGTGCGTCTGCCATGCTGTGCAGCTGGCTGGAAATAGTGCGGATGCCTTCAGCGGCCTTCTGCTGCTGGGTGCCAGCCTGGCTGGTCAAGCCGGACTTCGCCTGGTGCAGGAGGTCCTGCGCGCTGGACTTAGCCTCGGAGGCCACGTGCGCGGCTTCTTCCTTGGCGGTCTGCGCTACGTTCTGGGCTGACGATGCGGCGTGGCCGGCAACGTTCGAAGCCTCCTCCTTCGCCGCCTGGCTCTTGGAGGTGCCGGCAGAACCCGCAGCGGGTGCCGTGCCGAAAGTGTCGTCGGCGCCTGCTGTGTTCACACCATAGGGCTCGGTGTTTGCAGTGCCGGGGGTCTGGGGCCATTGGTTCTCTGTCATCGGGCTCTCTTTCCTGAAGGGTCAGCTGGCGATCAAGAACCAGCAACGCTGGCTAGTAGTAAGCATGGTTACTAATTAGATACTAAGCACACTTCCCTTTTGATGCGCAAGGGGCTTCGTCCAATAAGCCGTTCAGGGGCGGGCGGGAGGCTTTGGGTGAAGCGGCCCGGGCGGCGCTGGAGGCCGGGCGGATAGTAAGCCTACTTGCGAACCGGATGCTAAGCATGCTTATTGTAGAGAACGTAGCGACGCAACAAAAGGTGAATAACACCCTGCACTTCGCCACCCACAGGAAGGCCACGGCCCGATGACCAGCAACCTCGATCCAGATGCCCGCACCAGCTACCGCCTGATTTCCGTGGCGGCCAGGCTGGTGCAACGGCGCCAGGACGACGCCCTGGCGCACTTGGGCCTTACCCGGGCGGCAGTGATAGCCCTTGAAGGCCTGGCCGGCGGGCCCCTGAACCAGGAACAGCTCGCCGAAGCTATACGGGTACAGAGCCAGACGTTAGGACGTGTCCTGCTTCGGCTGGAGGGTGCGGGCTACATCACCAGGACGCGCCAGTCCGCCGACCGCAGGCAGTTCAAGGTGGAGCTTACGGAATCAGGGGCAGCCATCCTGGAAGCTGCCCGCCGGGAAGAAATCAATGCCTACCCTGACGATCCGAGCATCGGCTGGAAGGTCCTGAGCGAGGAGCTGGCAAAATTCGTGAGCGCCCTCCCTGCGGGCCGGAGCCACGAGGTGGTCCCCTTCGCTCCGCCCGAGCACCGTTCTGCGAGACGCCCCCAGGACACCCGGGGATCCGCCTTTCGCGGCATGGACGAGTCCGGCCACTGAGGTTGACCGGTTGGGTTGCGCCGCTCCGCGCGCTTGGGCTGGCGCTAAATTAGCCGGCCGGCCTATGCCGGTCTGCTAAGCCGCGCAGGCATCCTTGAGTGCTTGGACGGACTCTGCCGGCACTTCGTCCCCGGCCTCTGCAATCTGGCGCAACGGCGTCGTAATTTCCGCCGGGACGCCTGCAGTGGAGGCTGCCGAGACAAGACCCGCGAGCAGCTGCTTGTCCTCAACGCTGACCAGGCCGTCCTGCACAACGGCGCAGATCTGGCGGTTCACCTCGGCAGCGCCGGCCGTTGCCACCTTCGAGGCGGCGTCGCTGACGGCGTTGCCCGCCGCCTCCTCAACGGCACCACAGCCGGAAAGGAGCAGGAGCAGGGGAGCGGCGGACAGGACTGCGAGGCGGCGGTTCATCAGCCCAGCCTATCGGGTGGGCACAACGTGCTACCGCGCGCTGGCCGCCGGTACCCCCAGGATGCTGTCCAGCAGCCCGTTCCGGAACTTGCCGTCCGGATCGTGCGCCGACGCCAGTGAACGGAAGTCGGCGAAGCGGGGGTACAGCGCTTCCCAGTCGTGCCCTGCGGGGGAGAAGAGCTTTCCCCAATGCGGACGGGCCCCGAAGGGCCTCAGCAGATCCTCGAGCTCCGGCAGGACCGCTTCCACGTCGGGCTGCAGCGGCCTCCACGTAAAGTGCAGGGCGACGCTCTGTTGCCGGTAGAAGGGGCTGAGCCAGAACCCGTCCGCGGCACCGGTTCGGATCTCCGAAACAAAAAGCAGCGGCGCGAGCTTGTCCGCGAGTCCGCGGACTGCCTCAATGGCGGCCGGGGCATGCTCCAGCGGGAGGATGAACTCGCTCTGCAGCTCCTCACCCTTGCTCGGCGTGAATTCGTGGCGGAAGTGGGGAAGGCGGTCCAGCCACCGGCCGGGTTCGTCCAACTGCACTGTGCAGTTTTCCGCGGACATGTCCGGCAGTGGGTGCCGGGGCCGCACGGCAGCGGTGGCACCGAACAGCCCGTCCAGGGGCGGCTCCGAGTCCAGGGCCTTGAGCCAGACCTGGCTGATGGAATCCCCGGCATAGTCCGTGAAAAGGCTGACGCTGTAGGCGCTGGACACGAGTTCGCGGAAGCTGCCCAGCGCCTGGTCCCACGGCAGGTTCTCCAGAACGCGCTGGCGCATCCGGAAGCTCGGCTGGACGGCGAGTTCCAGGCCGGTCACGATCCCCAAGGCGCCGAGTCCCACCACGCTGGCCAGGAATTCGTCGCCATCGGCGCGGGTGAGGGAAACCTGTTCGCCGGACGGCCGCACGAGGTCGATCGACTGGACGGCTCCCGCCAGGGACTGGTTGTTGACGCCGGAGCCGTGCGTTCCGGTCTGGACTGCGCCCGCCACGGAGATGTGCGGGAGTGACGCGAGATTATGAATGGCGGCGCCGGACTGCTCCAGGGCGCGGCACAGTTCCCCGTAGCTGACGCCGCCGCTGACCCGCACCGTGGTGCGGTCCGGGGAGAGTTCGATCCGCTGGGGCAGCGCATCCAGCAGCACATGCACGCCGTCGGTGTCGCCCACCCGGTTGAACGAGTGCCGCGATCCAAGGGCCTTGACCCGGCCGGCACCGGCCACGATTCCGGCAAGTTCTTCCACGGAAGTTGGCCGCCGGACCTCCGCGGAGGCGTAGTCAAGGTTCCCTGCCCAGTTCTTCATCGAGTCGGCTTTCCGGTTGGAGGTGCAAATTGGCTCCCTCAACTGTCAGCGCTAACAATCGGGCTGTCAAGGCGCGTTCACGCTGCCGGACGGACTGGTCCAACGCATGCCGTGCCGCGCTGGCACTTCTCTTTCTATCGTTGTAAATTTGCGGGATGACGCGTGCGGGCACCCCCCCGATGGGCTGGAACAGCTGGGACTGCTACGGCACGTCCGTAACCGAGGAGGAGGTTCTGGCAAACGCCGCGTTCATGGCCAGGCACCTTCTGCCCTCTGGTTGGGACACCGTGGTGGTGGACATCCAGTGGTACGAGCCCGGCGCCCGGGCCGGAGGGTATAACGACGGCGCGGAACTGGAACTGGACCCGTACGGCCGGCAGCTCCCGGCGCCTAACAGGTTCCCGTCGGCCGCCAGTGGCCCCGGCTTCAAACCGCTCGCGGACCGGATCCACGGCCTGGGCCTCAAATTCGGCCTGCACATCATGCGCGGCATCCCCCGCCAGGCGGTGCGGGATGCCCTCCCAATTGAAGGGACGAATGCCACCGCGGACCAGGTGGCTGACACGTCCTCCGTCTGCGAGTGGAATACGGACAATTTCGGCCTGGACCACGGCCACCCCGGCGCCCAGGCCTACTACGATTCCCAGCTGCGGCTCTTCGCTTCCTGGGGCGTGGATTTCATCAAGGCAGATGACATGCTGGGCCCCTACTTCGCCGAGGAGATCGCGGCCTACCGCCGCGCGATCGACCGCAGCGGCAGGGACATGGTCCTCAGCCTGTCGCCTGGCAGGGCCCTGTCCCTGGCACACCTTGAGCATTTGCGCACCAATGCTGACATGTGGCGGGTTTCGGACGACCTCTGGGACAGCTGGGAGGATGTGGAGGCGCAGTTTGCCCGGATGGCACGCTGGGCTCCCCACCAGCGGCCCGGGAGTTGGGCGGACGCGGACATGCTGCCGGTGGGGCGGATCGCGCTGCGGGCCGAGCGGGGGCCTGCCCGGCTCACGCGCCTGACGCCTGACGAGCAAAGGACCATGCTCTCCCTCTGGTGCATCAGCCGTTCCCCGCTTATGCTCGGCTGCGACCTGCCGTCGTCACCGCCGGAAACCCTCGATCTGCTGACCAACCGCGATGTCCTTGACGTGCTCGCGGCGAGCCGAAACAACCGCGAACTGCTGCGGGACGGGCACCTGGTGCTGTGGACAGCGGAAAGTACGACGACGGAGGACAGGTTCGCGGCAGTGTTCAACACCGGGATGGTTGGGTTGGCTCGGACACTGCCGCTCGCGGACCTTGGCCTTCCGGGTCCGGGCAGCTGGACAGCCCGGGAGGCGTGGAGCGGGGCCGGCGCCCGGCTCACCGGCCTATACGGCGCCCCCGCCCTGGCGGTGGATCCGCCTGCCCACGGCGTGCAGTTCTTCCGCTTCTCCCGTACCCGGGGTTAGCTCCCCCGGGATGGGGGGTGTGGTGCGGGGCGGCGGGACCCGGCGGCTGCCGGTGGCTTCGAACGCGGCAGCGAGCGTTAGCAGGACTGTATCGCTGTACGCCCTGCCCGCGAACGTCAGGCCGACGGGCATGGCGGTGTCCGCGGCAAGTCCCATGGGTACCGTCACGGTGGGGATTCCCAGATGCCTGGGAACCAGGTTGCCGTTGGACACCCAGACGCCGTTGCGCCACGCCAGGTCTGCCGAGCGCTCATTGCGGTCAGCATCGGCGGGCCCGATGTCGGCAGCGGCGGGGAAGATCACGGCGTCGAGGCCCAGGCCGTCCATCCACTGTTCAAGGTCAACCCGGCGGGTTTCCTCCAGCCCGCGCAGCCCCTCAGCCAGGTGGGGTATCGCACCCAGTTCAGGCACGCCGTTCTTCCGGATCCATGCGGGGTAGTCGCTGATGTCGTCGTCGAACCCGTGATACCTGTCCGGCAGTGAGCCGTCCGGCGCGGGGAAGACGGCTGCGCCGTCCACGTCGGCCAGCCGGCAGAGGCCCGGGTCCCCGTTGGCGTCCAGGAAGTCGTTCCAGGCCCAGGCCGAGAGGTCAACGATTTCCCTGCGAAGGTAGCCGGGGGACACCAGACCCCTGGTCGAAATGCTGGGGGCTCCGGGGCGGTCGCCTTCGTAGTTGGACACCACGGGAAAATCCACCTCGATGACGTGGGCTCCCGCGGCCTCGAGGTCGCGTCGTGCTGCCTCCCAGAGATCGATGATCGAGTCGCTGGTATGTATGCGCTGCCCGGTGGGTCCGCCAATCCCCGGAGCAGGGGCTGTACCGGCTTCGGGGTCAGCGTTGATGTACATGCGCGGGACCCCTAAGCGCTTGCCGGCCAGGACGCGAACGGCTGCGGCCCGGTCCGGTGAGGCCAGCTCCAGGTAGGAAGCAGGGCGCACCTCGGATGCCTTGGGCAGTTCGACCCATGGCTGCATCCGCCAGAAGTCCCCGCGGGTCTCCGCATCATCAGCTACTACAACATCCAGGACCTCCAGGAGGTCCGCCATGGTGCGGGTGTGCGGCACCACCACGTCCATGGTGGGCACCAGCGGCCAGTTGCCGCGGACCGAGATGACGCCTCGGGACGGCGTGTAGGCGCAGAGCGCGTTGTTCGACGCCGGGGCCCGGCCGGACGACCAGGTCTCCTCCGCGAGCCCGAACGCGGCGAAGCTGGCTGCGGTGGCAGTTCCGGAACCATTCGAGGATCCCGAGGCGAAGGCCGCGGTGAGGTATCCGGCGTTGTAGGGGCTTTCGGCGCGGCCATATACGCCGCGCTGCATACCTCCGTTGGCCATTGGAGGCATGTTGGTCAGTCCAATCAGGACGGCTCCGCCCGCGCGCAGGCGCTCGATGGTGAAGGCATCTTTCCGTGCCACGAGGTCCTTGAAGGCCGGCGACCCCGCGGCCACGGTAAGGCCCCGGACCAGGTAGCTGTCCTTGGCCGTGTAGGGAATTCCGTCCAGGGGTCCGAGTGTTGAATCCCGGGCCCGGCGTGCGTCCGAAGCCCTCGCTTCGGCCAGGGCGTCCGGGTTCATCACCACCAGCGAGTTCAGGTGTATGCCGGAAGAGTCATACTTTGCGATCCGCTGCAGGTAGTGGTGCACCAGCTCCTCGCTGGTGGTCCGTCCGGCCTCCAGGGCCGTTCGGAGCTCGCGGATCCCTGCTTCCACAACACTGAACGCGCTCATGCCGGCCCATCCTGCCGCCGGGCCGGAGCCGGCTGCTGCTGGGTGATGCAGTGGATGCCGCCGCCAAAGGCGAAGATGTCGCGGGCGTCCACCAGTTCCACGGCCCGTCCCGGATAGGCGCGCTGGAGGATGCCGGCGGCGATCGAGTCGTTCGGATCATCGAAGCTGCACAGCACCACCACGTTGTTGGCCACATAGTGGTTGATGTAGGACCAGTCCACGAACCCTTCGTCGTCCTTGAGGGCCGTGGGGGCTGGAACATCGATGATACGCAGCGGCCGGCCCTGGGCATCGGTCTGCCCAGCAAGGGCTTCCCGGAGTTCCCGGTAAACCTCATGGTCGGGATGCGCCGGGTTATCCTGCCGGTGCAGGAGGATGGTGCCGGGCCCGGCGAAGGCGGCCACGATGTCCACATGTCCGCGGGTGCCGAATTCGTCGTAGTCGCGGGTAAGCCCGCGCGGCAGCCATATGGCCTTGGTGGTGCCCAGGGCTGCATGGATGTGGGCCTCGACGGATTCCTTGGTGGCGCCCGGGTTGCGTCCCGGATCCAGTTGGACCGTCTCCGTCAACAGCACCGTTCCCTCACCGTCCACATGGAACCCGCCGCCCTCGTTAACCAGGGCGCTGGACATGGCCGGAACTCCGGCCTGCCCGGCAACTGCGCGGGCCACGTCCCGGTCCTTGTCCCAGGCGGCCCATCCTTGCGCGCCCCAGCCGTTGAAGACCCAGTCGACGGCGGCGAGCGAACCATCCGGTTGGTGTACGAAGGTAGGTCCGCTGTCCCGGATCCAGGCGTCGTCGAGCGGGACTTCAACCACGGTGATTCCCTCGCCAAGCCACTGCTTGGCGGCGGTGGCGTCCCGGGGATCGGCCACCACAGTGACGGGTTCGTAGCGGGAAATGGTGCGGGCAACGCTCGCCCACGCCGCGCGGGCGAGGTCCAGCGTGGAGCTTCCCACCGGACCGAACGTCCCGTTGGGCGGTGGAAAAGCCATCCACGTCCGGTGGTGGCTTTCCCATTCGGCAGGCATGTGGCTGCCAGCTTCGGCGGTGGCAACGGTGCCGGGAGAGAAGTAAGGAGAGGAATAAATGAACGACATTCATTTATTATGGAGACGACGGTGCCCGCAGGCAAGGGATCAGGGAAAAATTAAGCGCCGGTCAGTTAGCGCCGGCGCCAGGGCTCTCAACTGCAGCCAGGATGGCCTGGGCAAGCTCCGCGGGCTTAGTGAACTGGGGCCAGTGGCCCGTGGGCAGGTCCACGTACTCCACGTCCCGCACCTTGGAAAGCTCCGCCACAAAAGGATGGCCGGCCTGGATCCACTCCTGCAGCAGCGAGGAAGGGAACTCGCACGCAATGACGGTGGCCGGCACTTCGTAGCGCCGCTCGTCATGCAGGTGCTGCCGGGCGTAGGCAACGCCCTTTGGCTCCGGAATGGCCCGTGCCCGGAAAGCCTCGCGAAGGCCGTCGTCGAGGTCCACCAGGTCGGCGTCCTCGAACGCTTCCCACGGCGGCAGCGGAACGTCATCGCCGTCGGACGGCAGTTCATCGTTGATGACGCCGCCCTCACCCAACGGTCCGCTGTCCACATAGACCGCCCGCTCCACCCGGTCCGGGCGTGCGTCAAGGGCGCCATGGATGATGGCACCGCCGCCGGAATGGCCCACCAGGACCACCTTGTTGTCCAGGGCGTCAATGGCAGCTACCACGGTGTCGATGTGGTCCCGCAGGCCGATGCCGGAGCGGTCAGCGTCAACGGATTGCATACCCGGAAGCGTGAGCGGGTGCGGGCGGTGGCCCGCGGCCTCCAGGGCAGGTGTTACCTCCTCCCACGAGGAAGCATCCAACCAGAAACCGGGAACCAGGATGATGTCCATGATGGAACCCTACTCCCGGAGAAGGGGGTGGCGCCTGGTCCCGGCCTGGGTGCGGGGCAGGCGGAGCACCGGGACTTTCGCGGAGCCTTGGCGGGCAGTAAAGTCCCCGGAGTAGCCTGCGTTTCTCCGACGTGACCTGAGAGGGAGCCCTCATGAAACGGCCAGAATGCTTTTGCGGACCCGCCGGCCCCGTGCCGGGCCCGGCCAGGGCGGGAGGTGTGGCGGAATGAGCGGCGCAACATCGCCGGGCCAGGCGGCACCGGCGCAGCGTGAGACCTTCTCCTCCCGCCGGCTCTTTATCCTCTCGGCCATCGGCTCGGCAGTGGGCCTGGGCAATATCTGGCGCTTCCCCTACATTGCCTACGACAACGGCGGCGGCGCCTTCCTGATTCCTTATCTGGTGGCACTGCTGACGGCCGGTATTCCGCTGCTGTTCCTCGACTACGCCGTGGGCCATAAGTTCCGCGGGTCGGCGCCCTTGGCTTACCGCCGGCTCCACCGGGCTGCCGAGCCGCTGGGATGGTGGCAGGTGCTGGTGTGCTTCGTCATTGCCGCCTATTACGCAGTAATCATCGCCTGGTCGCTGATGTACACCATCTTTTCCTTCACGGAGGCGTGGGGTGACGACGCCGAGGGCTACTTCTTCGGCAGCTTCCTGGCTGTCGCTGAGGCCCCGGGCATCGGCTTCACCTACGTGCCGTCCGTCTTCTTTCCGCTCCTGCTGGTCTGGGTCACAGTCATCATCATCATGGTGGCCGGAATCCGCAAAGGCATCTCCCGCGCCAACTCCATCCTCCTGCCCCTGCTGATGGTGATGTTCCTGCTCCTGGTGGTCCAGTCGCTCTTCCTGCCCGGCGCAGCGGAAGGCCTGAACGCCTTCTTCACGCCGGACTGGGCCGCGCTTGCGGACCCCTCAGTCTGGGCTGCGGCCTACGGACACATCTTCTTCTCGCTGTCCGTGGGCTACGGCATCATGGTCACGTATTCGTCCTACCTCAAGCGCCGGACGGACCTCACGGGTTCCGGCATGGTGGTTGCCTTTTCCAACTCAGGATTCGAGATCCTCGCCGGCATCGGTGTTTTCGCGGCTCTTGGATTCATGGCCCAGGCGGCAGGTACCGGCGTGAACGAGGTCGTGACCCAGGGCATCGGACTTGCCTTCGTCGCGTTCCCCACCATCGTGTCCCAGGCCCCCTTCGGCGGGCTGATGGGCGTGCTGTTCTTCGGATCGCTGGTATTCGCCGGGATCACCTCCCTGATTTCCGTGCTGGAGGTGATCGTGGCCGCCGTGCAGGACAAGCTTGACTGGGGCCGGGTCAAAGCGTCGGTGGTGGTCAGCGTGCTGGTGGCAGCCGTCTCCCTGGGATTGTTCCCCACCGCAACGGGCCTCTACCTGCTGGACACCTCGGATGCCTTCGTGAACAGTTTCGGGATCACCCTGGGCGCGCTGGTTACCGTGGTGGTGCTTGCGTGGTTCCTGCGCAAGCTGCCGTTGCTCTCGGCCCACCTGAACCGCGTCTCAACCATCAGGATGGGGCGGGCGTGGATAGTGCTGGTGGCCGGCGTGGTGCCCCTCGCCCTGATCTACATGGTGGCCAATGAATTCATCAGCAAGATCAGCACCACGTACGAGGGGTACCCCGAGTGGTTCGTGGGCCTGTTTGGCTGGGGCATGGCCGGCGCGCTGGTGGTCCTGGCCCTTATACTGACGGCCATCCCTTGGAGCCGCAGTTCCAAAGCCCACCATGACCCCGAATACGACGACGTGGTCAAAGAGGATGCACGGGAGACGGCACCATGACACCTATCGCCATCACCATGATGATCATTGCGATCCTCACTGTCTGGGGTGGACTGGCGCTCGCGCTGGTCAACCTCAAGAGGCACCCGGAGGACGAGGGCGCCCTGCCCGAAGAGCATGCACCCGAGCTCTGACCCGTCTGTGGTCAGTACGGCTGCGCCGCTGCCATGGTCACGGACTGACCGGCCCCGTTCCATTTCCGGTGACGGGCGGGAGTGCCACGGCGTCGGTAACTGCCTTGCCATGGGCGTTCTGGAACACCGCCCGCACCAGGACTACGGGCTGCCCGGGCGTCGCGGCAGGCAGCTCAAGCGTTGAGGTGTACGTGCCCTCATCCGTCCGTTTCATCACGGGCTGGCGGGCCGCTTTCTGCCAGCTTGCGCCGTCGTCGGACGAGGTCTCCCACACTGCCACCGGGCCCGGGGTGCCCGTGGCCGCAGCGGACACCACGGCTGTACTGCCCGCTGCCCTGGCTTTTGGCTGCTTGGAAACCTGCGGCAGTGCAACTGTCTGGTCGAAGGCTGGCCAGCCGTCCGTCCAGTCGATTTTCTGGATGCCAAGGGTGGGGAAGTAGGGGATGTCCTGGTTGGAGCCGTCGTAGTAGTGGAAGGCCAGGTAGTCGCCAAACACGGACTGGCCGCCCGGACCCGTGACGGCGCCGTGCGAATCCAGGACAACTGATCCGCCGCCGCCGAACATGTCGCGGCCGTTCTTGTCCAGGTATGGCCCCTTCACTGAGGTGGAGCGGCCAACGGCCACCTTGTAGGTGGAGTCGGCGCCGCGGCAACACGAATCGAACGAGACAAACAGGTAGTAGTAGCCATCGTGCCTGGTGATGTAGGGCGCCTCGACCGGGTTGCCGGGCATGAACCGGTCCGCGATGTTCACGGTTTTCGACTGCCAGTCCGCCACCGGCTTGCCGCTTGGCCATTCGATGGGCACCAGGAAGATGCCGTACCAGAACGATCCGATGGCCATGTAAGGGGTGCCGTCCGCGTCCTCGATGATGCCGGCGTCGATCGCGTTGAACGTCTTGCCGGGGTTGTTCGGGTCGAGGCCCGTGGCGGGGGAGGAAACCACCATGCCCTGGTCCACCCACTGGTAGTCCGGGTCGGCGGGATCCAGGGTGGTGTTGGTGGCGAGGGCTGTCAGGGACTTGTTGCCGCCAAAGCGCGACGCCGAGTAGTACAGGTAGTAGGTGCCGTCATGTTCGATGATCTCCGGCGCCCACAGGTTGCCGGGGAGCTCGCCGTCGGAGAAGTGCTCGTCAATCCATGCGGGAATTTGGTCCCAGACGGTGCCGCTGTACTCCCACGTGGTTCCCTGGTCATGGGAAGACCAGGCCTGGATGGTGCCGCCGTTTTCCCGGTTCACCAGGCCAGTGGAGTAGACGTACCAGGTCCCGTCGTCGTCGATGATGAGGGCCGGATCGTGGATGGGGGAGGTTTGGCCAACCACGGTCTTTCCGCCTGGCAGGTCCGCCGGACTGATGTCGTTCTTCGCAGCCGGCGCTGGCATCGTCCCAGGAACTTCCGGGGCGGGAGCGGTAGCGCCCATGTGGGGACTGGCCGCCGTCGGAAGCACTGCCGCTGTGAGGGTGAGGCCCAGGGCTGCAGCCAATCCTGCAGCGCGGAGCGCCCATGGACGTGACTTCATCATCACGTGGTCCTTCCGGGAAGTGGAGCGGTTTCAACCGCAGGGATACATGCCTGTATTGCAACGTTGTAACGACGAATATGGCACGAGACCTCGATCACGTCAAGGAGGGTCTGTGACGGCGAAAAACTAATTGGCGGGGTGCCCTTGACGATCCTTCGCCTCTTGTGTGATGGTTTCTTACAACGTTGCAAAGCAGCAACCGCTCCGATGTCGGCCCGCTACCGCGGACCGCGGAGCCCGGTACCGCCCAGCCCAATAAACTTGTTTGCTCCACCCAACCCGGAAGGACTGCGTGATGATGAAGTCACGTCCCATGGCCGCGACCCTGGCGCTTTTTACCGCCGCCGGCCTTATGCTCGGCGGTTGCTCCGCCCCCTCTGGCGGGGACGCCGGCGGCGAAAAGAAGCTCACCTTTATGTTCCGCGGGGGTGAAGATGAGAAGAAGGCCTATGAGAAGGCCGTTGAACAGTTCGAGGCCGCTAACGGTGTTGACGTTGACATCATCGTTACAACGGCGGACCAGTACGCCACCAAGCTGAAAGCAGCCATTGCCGGCAAGCAGGTCCCTGACGTGTTCTATATCGGACCCGGGGACGTGCAGGCGTACGTGCAGAACGGGATCGTCAAGGACATCACGGAATACGTGGAAGGCTCGGACACGATTGACCTGGACAATATCTGGGAATACGGCGTGGACAGCTACCGCTACGACGGCAAGCGCGTTGGTGAAGGTGCCATCTACGCCCTCCCCAAGGACGTCGGCCCGTTCTCCTTCGGCTACAACAAGACCATGTTGGAGAAAGCCGGGGTTCCGCTCCCGGATAAGGACAAGCCCTACACCTTTGACGAGTTCGTGGCCGCTGCCAAGAAGGTCACTGCCGATACCAACGGCGACGGCACACTGGACCAGTGGGGAACAGGCCTGAATGTCCAGTGGAACCTGCAGCCGTTTGTCTGGTCCAACGGCGGAGACTGGCTCAGCGAGGACCGTACCAAGGTCACTGTTGACACCCCCGAGTTCGCCGAATCGCTGCAGTGGTTCGCAGACCTGCAGAACGTCCACGGCGTAACCCCCTCTGTTGCTGAGGCACAGACCCTGGACACGTACCAGCGCTGGATGAAGGGCGAAATCGGCTTCTTCCCCATCGCCCCCTGGGATCTCTCGACCTACCAGAAGCTCGGCTTCGAGTGGGACGTCATCCCCTACCCGGCAGGCGACACCGGAGAGACAGCCAGCTGGATCGGAACGCTGGGCGTCGCGGTGTCCGAAAGCACCAAGTACCCCGAAGAGGCAGTAAAGCTGGTGGAATACCTCACCGCCAACAAGGAAGCCCAGCAAAGCCTGGTGGATGCGGGCATCCAGATCCCCAACCTGAAGGACATGGCCGAGACCTGGGCAGCGGACACAAGCACAAAGCCGGCCAACAAGGAAGAGTTCCTGCAGATCGTCAAGGACTACGGCCGTGCCCTGCCCGGCGGCAACACCTTCAACGCCGAGTGGTATGACGAGCTGTTCACCAACATCCAGCCCGTGCTGGACGGCAAGCAGACCGCCGCCGACTACCTGAAGGAAGCCCAGCCCAGGATGCAGGAATTCCTGGACGCCGCCAACCAGCAGGCCGGCAACTAGGGGGATCACCGGTATGACAACAACCATCACGCGCCCCCGCCGCTCGCGGCTCCACCGGAAGGAACACCGGGCAGCCCTCGCTTTTGTTGCCATACCGGTGATCGGGTTCCTCCTTTTTACGCTCTTCCCGCTCCTCTTCTCGGTGTACGCCTCGTTCACCAACTGGAACGGCATCTCCGCCCCAGTCTTCAAGGGGCTGGACAATTACACGAAGATGTTCGGTGACCGCTACTTCCTGCAGTCGCTCTGGAACACCCTGTACATGATGATCGGCATTCCCATCGGATTGGTCATCTCACTGGCCCTGGCGCTGGCAATGAACCGGAAGATGCGCGGCACCACGTTCTTCCGCACCGTGTACTACCTGCCCGTGATCTCCTCCATAGCCGCCGTCGCCATCCTCTGGCAGTGGGCCTTCAACGGGGACTTCGGCCTCATCAACCAGGGCCTGGCTCTGGTGGGCATCGACGGCCCCAACTGGCTGCAGGACACCGCCACCGTGAAGCCCGCCCTCATCATCATGGCCATCTGGAAAGGCCTGGGATATTCCATGCTGCTGTACCTGGCAGCCCTCCAGTCGGTGCCCCGATACCTTTACGAGGCCGCAGCGCTGGACGGTGCAACTGCCTGGCAGCAGTTCCGGCACATTACCATCCCCATGGTCCGGCCTGTCACCTTCTTCCTGATTGTCACCAGCATCATCGGCGGCTCCCAGATCTTTGTCGAAATCAACATCATGACCCCCACTGGCGGCCCTGAGTTCCAGTCCGCCTCCATCGTTTGGTACATCTGGCAAAAGGCGTTCGACAACCTCCAGATGGGGTACGCGTCCGCCATGTCCGTGGTCCTGGGGCTGCTGGTCTTCGTCATCACCTTCATCCAGTTCCGGCTCAACCGCCGCAACCAGTTTTCGATCGATTGAGGCAGGCAGCCATGTCCGCACAGAACGTCATCACCACACCCCCGCTGGAGCCCGCCCACGAAATCCCCGGCGGTGCCGGGAGCGGAAAGCCAGCCGGTCCCGGGAGGGCGGGCAGGGGCTCCCGGTCCGCGAAGGAAACACTCCGCCTGGGCAACATCCTCACCACCTTGGTCCTCAGCGTCGGCGCAATCGTGATGATCGCCCCGCTCGCCTGGACCTTCTCCACCTCTCTCAAGACGAAGGACGGCGTCTTCGAACTTCCGCCCCAGTGGATTCCGGACCCCTTCGTGTGGGAGAACTATGCCCGCATCTGGACCGCCGGCCCGCTCTTGACCGGCATCCAGAACAGCCTGATCGTGGCCTGCTCGGTGACCATCGTGGGCTCGCTGACCTCCGCGCTCGCGGCGTTTGCCTTCGCCAAGATGCGGATGCCCTTCAAGAACGTCCTGTTCCTGGGCCTCCTGTCCGGCCTCATGATCCCGTTTCCCACCCTGATGATTCCGCAGTTCACCATCTTCGCGAGCATCGGCTGGGTGGACACGCTGCTGCCGCTGATCGTGCCGGGACTCTTCGGCAACATCATCATGATCTTCTTCCTGCGCCAGTTCCTGAACAGCATCCCGGACTCCATCGTTGAGGCGGCCCGGATTGACGGCGCCTCCTACCTGCAGATCTTCTGGACCCTGATCCTGCCCGCCATCCGCCCGGCACTCGCCGCCCAGTTCATCCTCTGGTTCATGGCCATGTGGAACGACTACCTGGCACCGATCATCTACCTGAACTCCCCGGGGACACAGACCCTGCAGCTGGTCATCGCCAATTTCAACGCACAGTACGCCATCCAGACGGATTACCCGCTCATCATGGCCGCATCCTTCGTGGCGCTCCTTCCGGTGCTTATTGTCTTCGTGGTGTTCCAGCGCCAGATCATCGAGTCCATCGCGCTTTCCGGATCCAAGGGCTGAGCCGTGGCAGTGCATACAGACTCCGGCATCGACGTCGCGGCGGAGTTGCTTCCGCTCCCCGCGGGAGCCACCCAGGAGCCGTCCTCCTGGGGCACGCGGCATGCCCACGACCCCACTGTTGTCCGCGACGACGACGGCACCTACTACATGTTTTCCACCGATGCGGTGGCCAACTCGAAAGACATTCCTTCCGGAGTGCATGTACGGACCTCCACTGACCTGGTGCGGTGGACCTACCTCGGAACCGCACTCGACGGAGTGCCCGAAGCGGCAGCGGCATGGTCCGGGGCCCAAGGATTATGGGCACCGGAAGTGGTCCGCTGGCCGGGCGGTGGATGGCATATGTACTACTCGGCGTCCACCTTCGGGTCCAACACCTCCGCAATCGGCCTTGCCGTGGCGCCGTCTCCCAACGGTCCGTGGGAGGACCGCGGCCTGGTGGTGGCAACCCGCAAGGGCGAACATTCCCAAAATGCCATAGATGCAGCGGTTGCCTTCGACGGCGGTGGTAACCCCTGGCTGACCTATGGCTCCTTCTTCTCCGGCATCTACATCCTTCCCCTGGACCCCGGTTCGGGGCTGCCCAGGGTGGCAGGTGACCTGGGCTCCGTCATTGCCCGCCGTCCGCGGTCGGTGGAGGGGGCGGTGGAAGGCGCCTTCATTCTCCGCAGTCCGCAGGATGGCCGCTACATCCTGTTCACCTCCTATGATTCGCTGTTCACCACCTACAACGTGAGGGTGGCCGTCGCGGACCACATCACCGGGCCCTACCGGGATTTCCGCGGGCTGGAGATGACCGACGTGGACGCGCCGCCTGCCGCGGTAGGCACCAAGGTGCTGGGCAGCTATCAGTTCGATGGCGGAACGGCCTGGCTGGCGCCCGGCCACAATTCAGTCCTCACGCAGAAGGGGCCGGACGGAGCAGCCGAGCACTTTATGGTCCACCATGTCCGCTTTGGAGCGGATCCCAGCCAGCACGTGGTCCAACTGCGCCGGCTCTTCTTCACTGCGGGCGGCTGGCCCGTCATCTCACCCCAGCCGTTCGCCGGGCTCCGGAGTGAGGCTGTTCCCGCTCCTGCCGACGTGGCCGGAACGTGGGAGGTCCTGCGCTTCGACCCCGAGTCCACAGACGTTGTGCCGGCCGTGCGGATGGGCGTGGAGAGCGTTGACCTCCATCCCGCGGACTTCCGCGGGCATCCACTGGCTGTCCGCCTGCGTCCCACGGACCCCGGTGGCGAACCGGGCACGGAGATTGACGCCGTGGTCTTCGGCTCATGGGACTGGTCCCGCAACCGCCCGGCCCTTTCCTTCAGCGGCATCGACCAGCGCGGTGTGGCCTGGTCCGGAACCCGGGAGGGGCTGCTATGACCGATGCTCCACTGGGGTGGGCCGGGCGGCTGATGGACTGGCTCCGCTTTTCCACCCGGCTGGTCCTGGTCAACGTGCTCTTCGTGGCCGGAGCCCTGGCAGGGCTGGTGGTCCTGGGCCTCTTCCCTGCCGCCGTGGCAGCCACCACCGTCCTGGGCAGGCTGCGCTTCGGTTCCGCCGGGGACAGCCTGGTGCGGGACTTCATCGCCGCCTACCGCTTCCAGTTCCGGCACGCCAACCTGGTGGGAGGCGTCTTCTGGATTGCCGGCGTCGTCCTTGTCCTGGACTTCACAGTCCTGCTGGGTCCTGCCGCGACAGCGATGCCGGCGCCCGTACACGCCGTCCTCATGGTGCTTTCCACGGTTGCCGCAGGAGCCACCCTGGCCGCTGCGGCCACCGCGGTGGGCCTGTGCAGCCGCTACCGGGATTCCGTGGCCAGGACATGTCGGACCGCGTTTATGCTTCCGCTCGTTTCACCTGCCATGAGCCTTTCCCTGCTGGCCACCTTGGCGGCCGCCGCCGTCGTCTTCTCCGGAATGACGGTGCTGGTGCCCCTCATCGGCGCCTCGGTCCCGCTGCTCATCTCCGGATGGCTGGTGGGCCACCGGCTCGCCCGGCTGGAAGTCGCAGGACCTTCCCCCGCCTAGCTACCCCGATGACCACTCCATTGAGACCCACCATCTTTTTACAACGTTAGACAGAACAGGAATACACACCGTGACCATCACTTCCGCCGCTACTGAACAGACCGACATGGCTGTCGTGGCACCCACCGTCATCACCGTGGACCGCTCCGCCGTTGTGGCCCCCGTCAACCGCCGCATCTTCGGATCCTTCGTGGAGCACCTGGGCCGCTGCGTCTATGACGGCATCTATGAACCCAGCCACCCCACAGCCAATGAGGACGGCTTCCGCCTGGACGTCATCGAACTGGTCAAGGAGCTCGGCTCCAGTACCATCCGCTACCCCGGCGGCAACTTCGTCTCCGGCTACCGCTGGGAGGACGGCGTCGGGCCGCGGGAGCAGCGTCCCGTACGCCGGGACCTTGCGTGGCACTCGCTTGAATCCAACCAGGTTGGCCTGGACGAGTTCGCCCGCTGGTGCGAGCTCACCGGCTCCGAACTGATGATGGCCGTGAACCTGGGCACCCGGGGCATCGAGGCGGCCCTTGACCTCCTGGAGTACACCAACCACCCCTCCGGAACCGCACTCAGCGAGCAGCGCATCGCCAACGGCGCCAAGGATCCCTACAACATCCGCATGTGGTGCCTGGGGAACGAGATGGACGGTCCCTGGCAGATCGGCCACATGTCGGCAGAGGACTACGGAAAGCTCGCTGCCCGCACCGCCTCCGCCATGAAGACGGCGGACAAGAACCTGGAGCTGGTGGTCTGCGGCTCATCCGGATCCGCCATGCCCACGTTCGGCGAGTGGGAGCGCGTGGTCCTGGAACACAGCTACAACTACGTGGACTACATCTCCTGCCACGCCTACTACCAGGAGCGCAACGGCGACCTCGGCTCCTACCTGGCGTCCTCGCTGGACATGCAGTACTTCATCGAGACCGTGGTGGCCACCGCTGACCACGTCAAACACAAGCTCAAGAGCAAGAAGACCATCCAGCTGTCCTTTGACGAATGGAACATCTGGTATTTGGACGAGCACCAGGCCTCCGACGAGGTCAACGAGGACTGGACGCACGCACCGCGCCAGCTGGAGGACACCTACTCCGTGGCCGACGCCGTGGTGTTCGGCAACCTGCTCATGACGCTCCTGAAGAACCACGACCGCGTTGCCGCCGCTTCCCTGGCCCAGCTGGTGAACGTGATCGCGCCCATCATGACCGAACCGGGCGGGGACACCTGGCGGCAGACCACGTTCTTCCCGTTCTCCGTCACGTCGCGGCTCGCGAAGGGCGAGGTGCTCCGTCCCCGGATCGACGCTGGAACCTACACCACGGCGGTCTACGGCGAGGCGCCGCTGGTGGACGCGGTTGCAACCGCCGACGCCGCCACCGGGGAATCTGCCCTTTTCCTGGTGAACCGCAGCCAGACCGAGTCGGTCGATATCACCATCAACGTCTCCGAACTCAACGCAAAGGTGATCACCGAGGCCGTCACCCTCCACGACGAGGACGTCTACGCCAAGAACACCCTCCAGGACCAGGATCGGGTGGGTTTGAAGCAGCTCGACGGCGCCGTCCTGGAGGAGGGCACGCTCACCGTCACCCTGCCGCCGGTGTCCTGGTCCGCCGTCGCGCTTGGCTGACGTGCCTGTCCAGGCGCAAGGCGACGCTGCAGGCCGCACTGCTGTTCCAACCTTGGTGGTGCGGCTGGCAGCGGTGCTGGCCGCCGTCGTCGTCCTTGTCCTGGCCGGCTGCGGCGCCCCGCCCGCCGCGGCACCGGAGGCAAGCGCCGCCGAACTTACCGGCGACTTCTTCACCCACGACCCCGCGCTCGTGACGGGGGAGGCCGGGAAGCCCTGGTTCATCTATTCCACCGGCAACGGGCAGGTGGCGGATGGCAACATCCAGGTGCGCCGCTCCAGCGACGGGGTGCACTGGGAATATGCCGGCGAGGTCTGGCAGGAAAAGCCGGCGTGGCTGGACGAAGCGGTGCCGGGGGTGGACAACCTCTGGGCTCCCGAGCTGTATGAGCATGACGGGACCTGGTACCTGTACTACTCGGCGTCCACTTTCGGGAAGAACCTCTCGGTGATCGCGCTGGCAACAAACACCACGCTGGATCCAGCCGACCCGGAGTACGAGTGGGTGGACCGGGGGCAGGTCATCTCCTCCAAAGGGGAACGGTTCAACGCCATCGATCCCGGCATCGCGGAGGACGAACACGGCACGCCGTGGATGTCCTTCGGATCGTTCTGGACAGGCCTGCAGATAGTGGAACTCGCCTGGCCCACCGGCCTGCGCGCTGACGCCGCTGAACCGCTGGCCATCGCGGACCGGAAAGCGCCGCCCAACGCCATCGAAGCGCCCTACATCCTGCCGCACGGCGGGAAGTTCTACCTGTTCTTCTCCCGCGACTTCTGCTGCCAGGGCCTGGAGAGTACTTACAACATTGCCGTGGGCCGGGCTGACAGCATCACCGGCCCGTACGTGGACGCCGGGGGCAAAGGACTGCTCGACGGCGGCGGCACCCCTCTGCTGGCCTCCGACGGCGGGCGGGTGGGACCGGGCGGACAGTCCGTTTCCGGTAACGTACTCGCCTTCCACTACTACGCGGAAGAACTCGACGGCGCCTTCCGGCTTGGCCTCGCCGGGCTGGAGTGGAAGGACGGCTGGCCTGCCGTGCGGTGGGGCTGACCTGCGAGTTTTTGTCCAGATACGAGGACTTCCGGGGCGGTTATCTCCCCGTATCTGGACGAAAACTCGCCAGGGTGCTTCGTTAGGGGAAGCTGGGGACGTAGCTGGGGACCCCGACGGCGTCCGTTGACACCGGTGCGCCGGTGTCATTGATGACGTGGTCCAGCGTGCCGGCGCCCAGGTTGACCGTGAGCAGGCTGTGCAGCTTCACGCCTGGCGTTACGGGCACCTCAAAGCCCCTGGTGGCATGGATGGTGGGGTCCACGTTGTTGTAGACGTAGCTGCCGCCGCCCCAGAGTTCGTGGGTCTTGACGGAGTCTGCGATCTTGTAGCCGGCCCAGCCCAGGACCCCGTCGTGCTGCCAGGCGGCCTGGTTGGGCGCGTCGTAGGGCAGTTCATTCTGGAAGAAGACGGTCCTGCCGTTTTCGCCGTTCCAGATGACGTTGTACTCCTGGTAGTGCTCCACGAACAGGCCGGTGGCGGTGACATTGTCCCCGTTGATGATCACGCCGTTCCTGCCGGTGTTGGTGGTCCAGCCCACCCCGTTGCCGTGGTCGGCGCGCCAGGCCCAGATGTGGTCCAGGAGGACGTTGTCGCTGTTGACCTCCAGGCTGACGGACGCTTTGCCCACGTGCGGGCCGCCGATGCGGAAGAACACGTCATGGAGCGTGGTGGGGTTGGCGGGATCGGTGTGGACATCCGAGTTGGCGGACCCGCTGCCCTCGCCCTGCCGGGCCTTTCCGATCCGCATCAAAGCCGGTGAATTCACTTCACCGGCGTCGATGGTGACGGCGGCAATGTCCACGCCGGGCACATCCGCGACTGTCAGCGGGACGGCGCCGTTGACGGCGGTGAGGGTGGCGATGCCCAGCCCCAGGACGACGGTGTTGGCCCTTTTGACCTCGATGCTCCCGTCAATGCCGTAAACCCCGGGGGTGAGCAGCAGGTTCTTGCCGCGTGCCAGTTGGGAGTTGATGGTCTGGACGGAATCCGAGGGGCTGGCCACGTAAAAGTCGGACAGCGGGATGCTGCGGCCCGGCGTCGGGCCGTTTTCCCAGGTGCTCCCGGAGGAATCCATGCGGACTGCGGGAACGAACACGCTGTACTGGCCGGCCGAATCCAGCGTGAGGTACGGCTTCTCGCGGCTGATCGGTGTATCCGCCAGGGTGGTGTACGGCGGGTTGGGGAAGGACTGCGCCGGTGCGCCATCCACTCCGGAGAAGACCTGGTTCCAGACCCCGTTGGACCAGTTGCCAATGCTGCTGTCCCGCACGAAGTACTGCTGCTGCGAGCCGTTGATGACGTCGCCGGTCCTCGAGTCGGAGATGAAGCCGCCGCTGGCGTACTGCGGGCCCGCGGTGCAGTAGTCCATGAGGGAGAGGTTGCCGCCGGTGATGTTGATCCGCCGCATGGGCGATGCCTGGGAGGCCGCCCAGAAATTGGCGGAGCTGCGGCAGCCCTCGAGGCCGGTGACGTTGATGGTGAGGTTGGACAGGGACCGCCAGAAGTTGTTCAAGGCGATGCAGTTATCCGCGGTGAGGCACCGGTTGTAGACGTCCACGTGCCCGTTGATGGTGACATCTGTGGGGGAAGCGCCCAGTCCCGCGACCTCGGTGGAGTAGCCCACCTGGACAATGAGCGGCTCCTCGGCGCTGCCGTAGGTGCCCGGTTTGAACAGCAGTGAGTAGCGTTTGGATCCCATCTCATCGTCCACCTGTTCGGCGGCGATGGAATCAACCGTTGCCTGGATTTCAGCCACCGGCATGCTGGGATCGAAGATCCGGACGTTGGGGCCAAAATCAGGTTCCGCGCCCTGGGGAAGTGCCGGGGGAGCCGCCGGTGCAGGAGCCTGGGGTGCCGGTGCTTGCGGCGCAGCCGGCGTGGTGGTCCCGGCAGCGGTGGCCATGCCTGCGCCACTGCCGATCAGGCCGACCAGGAGGGCAACGGCACCGGCGACGTGCCGGCCCCGGCCCTGCGTGCGCCGCCGCGGCGGGTCCTGCGGTTTGCCGGAACGCGGCGGACGGGGGAGATGGGCTAGCGGCATTGCTGGTCCTATTCGTTGGTGGGATTCGTCGAGGCTGATGGCCGGCAGCTTGCTTGGTGCGGGCCGTGGGAGCGCTCTCGTCGGGGAAGCGTAACACCGCCAAGTGGCGCGGGCAAGGGTGGCGTGGAAGCGCTCCTACCGCTTCTTGACAAGAGGTTGTGAGGTGGGACACCATGTGGTGAGAGCGCTCCCACCCATGGTCACCACCCGGGGCCCGCCGCTCACCACTTCTCGCCTTCAGCCGTCCACGCGGATCGGCAAGGCATTTTTTCTGACGAAGGAGTCTTCACCGTGAAAAACCCAACCAAGTTCACCGTGCTGTCCACCGCGGCCGCCTGCCTGGCGTTGTCGCTGACGGCCTGCGGATCAGCAGCGCCCGAGAAGGGCGGCGTGAACGACGCCACCGGCTCAGATCCCGTCACGCTCACGGTGGGCACCTTCAATGAGTTCGGCTACGAGGAGCTTTTTGAAGAGTACGAAACGCTGAATCCGAATGTGACCATTGAGCACAAAAAGGCGGCAACCACCAACGAAGCACGGGACAACCTCACCACACGCCTGGCAGCCGGCTCCGGCTTGTCCGATATCGAGGCCGTTGAGGTGGACTGGCTTCCGGAACTCCTGCAGTACCCGGACCGCTTTGCCGACCTGGCCGACCCCGCCGTGGAAGGACGCTGGCTGGACTGGAAGGCCGAGGCTGCCACCACTGCCGACGGCAAGCTCCTTGGCTACGGGACGGACTCCGGCCCCGAGGCCGTCTGCTACAACGCCGAGCTGCTCAAGAAGGCCGGCATGCCCAGCGAACGCGGGGAAGTTGCCAAGATGCTGGGAACTACCTGGGACAGCTACTTCGAGGCCGGCAAGGCCTACAAGGCCGCAAACCCTGATTCCGCCTGGTTCGACTCAGCGGGGGCAATCTACCAGGGCATGAGCAACCAGCTTGAGAAGGTCTACGAGGAGGAGGACGGCACCGTCATCGCCACGGAAAACCAGAAGGTCAAGGACACCTACAACCAGGTCCTGAAGGCCTCCACCGAGGACGGGCTGTCCGCCCACCTCAGCCAGTGGAGCGACGACTGGGCCTCCGGATTCCAGACCGGCGCCTTCGCAACAACCCTCTGCCCGGGCTGGATGCTGGGAGTCATCGAGGGCAACGCAGCCGGGGTCACCGGCTGGGATGTGGCCAATGTCTTCCCCGGCGGCGGCGGAAACTGGGGCGGGTCCTACCTGACGGTCCCCACCCAGGGCGAACACCAGGCCGAGGCCAAGAAGCTGGCAGGCTGGTTGACCGCCCCTGAGCAGCAGATCAAGGCCTTCACTGCCAAGGGCACCTTCCCCAGCCAGAAGGAGGCGCTGGAAAGCAGCGAACTGCTGGGCCAGACGAATGAGTTCTTCAACGGCGCGCCCACCGGCCAGATCTTCGCCGAGCGCGCCAAGGCCGTTGAGGTCACGCCCTTCAAGGGAACCAAGTACTTCGCCATCAATGACGCCATGCAGCAGGCCCTCACCCGCGTGGACGTTGACAAGTCGGACGACGCCGCCTCCTCCTGGGAGAAGTTCGTCACCGCAGTGAAGTCCCTCTAGGCATGGCTGTCACCGACCGGGTCCGGCCACGGAGCGCCGGGGGGCAGGTCCCGCCCGGGGAGACGAAGGGTGTCCGACGCCTGGCCTTCTCGCAGCAGGTCTCCAAGTGGGACGTCAAGCTCTCCCCCTACCTCTATATCTCGCCGTTCTTTATCCTGTTTGCCGTCACCGGGCTCTTCCCGTTGGTCTACACCGCCTGGGTTTCCCTGCACAACTGGAACCTCATCGGCGGGCAGGGGAAGTTCACGGGCCTGGAAAACTACGCCTTCGTTGTGGCCCAGCCCTACTTCTGGAATGCCGTGGGCAACACCTTCAGCATCTTCATCCTGTCCTCCGTGCCCCAGGTTGTCATCGCCCTGGTCATAGCGGCGGTGCTGGACGCGAACCTGCGGGCCCGGACGTTCTGGCGGATGGGGGTCCTGGTGCCGTTCGTCGTGGCGCCGGTGGCGGTGGGCCTGATCTTCAACAACCTCTTCGCGGACCAGTTTGGGCTGATTAACGGGATGTTGACGGCGGTAGGGCTGGACCCGGTCCGGTGGCATTCTGAATCTCTTGCGAGCCATCTGGCCATCGCCACCATGGTGAACTTCCGCTGGACCGGTTACAACGCGCTGATCTTCCTCGCAGCCATGCAGGCGATCCCGCGGGACGTGTTCGAAGCGGCAACCATCGACGGCGCCGGCAGGCTCCGGCAGTTCTTCTCCGTAACAGTCCCCATGCTGCGGCCAACGGTGATCTTCGTGGTGATCACCTCCACCATCGGCGGCCTGCAGATCTTCGACGAGCCGCGGGTCTTTGACCAGTCCGGCCTGGGCGGAGCTGACAGGCAGTGGCAGACGCTGACCATGTATATCTGGGAACTCGGCTGGGGCCAGCGCAACTTCGGCAGGGCCTCTGCCGTGGCCTGGCTGCTCTTCCTGATCATTGTGCTGATCGCCCTGCTCAACTTCCTCATCACCAAGCGCATTGCAAGCCAGGGAGGCCGCAAGTGAGCTCCATCCCCATGATCGAACAGACCGCCGGGAAGGGGGCCGCCCGGGCAGCAGCCCGCTGCGGACCAGGGGCCAGGCGCTCGGGGGGCGGCCACGGCGGTGCCCGCCGGCCCGGCTTCCTCACCTACGGCTTCCTGGGTGCCGTCCTGCTGGCGTCCCTCTTTCCGCTGTATTGGTCCTTCCTGGTGGGCAGCCACGACAATACGGTCCTGAGCCGCGGCATCCCGCTGCTGCCCGGCGGGAACTTCCTGGCCAACGCCGCGAAAGTCTTTGACAGCATCCCGTTCTGGAAGGCAATGGGCAACAGCCTCATCGTCTCGTGCGTGACCGCGGCGTCCGTCGTCGTGTTTTCCACCCTTGCCGGATTCGCCTTTGCCAAGCTGCGCTTCCGCGGCAGCAAGGGGCTGCTGGTGTTCGTCATAGCAACCATGGCGGTTCCCACCCAGCTTGGCGTGGTCCCGCTGTTCATCGTGATGTCCAAGCTGGGGTGGACCGGCTCGCTGTGGGCCGTCATCATCCCGGGCGTTGTTACCGCCTTCGGCGTTTTTTGGATGACCCAATACCTCCGTGACGCCCTCCCCGATGAGCTCATCGAGGCCGTACGGATGGACGGTGCCTCCATGATCCAGGCCTTCTGGTACATCGGGTTCCCTGCCGCCCGTCCGGCGGCCGCCATGCTTGCCCTGTTCACCTTCGTGGCCACCTGGACCAACTTCTTCTGGCCGTTCATTGTCCTTGACCCATCCAACCCCACCCTCCCGGTGGCGCTGCAGCTGCTGCAGGCCGCCCACTTCGTGGACTACTCCGTGGTCCTGGCCGGAGCCGTCCTGGCCACCGTCCCGCTCCTGCTCCTGTTTATCGCGGCAGGCCGTCAACTCGTATCTGGAATTATGCAAGGAGCAGTAAAAGGATGAGTTCCACCCAACTTCCGTTTCCGGAGGGCTTTCTCTGGGGCGCGGCAACAGCTGCGTACCAGATCGAAGGCGCAGCACACACCGGGGGGCGGCAGGACTCCATCTGGGACGTGTTCGCCCGGGTGCCCGGTGCCGTGGCGGACGGCCACAACGGTGACGTGGCCTGTGACCACTACCGGCGCTACAAGGAGGACGTGGCGCTGATGGACCAGCTGCACATGAAGGCCTACCGGTTCTCCACGTCCTGGGCCCGCTGCGTGCCGGATGGCGTGACGCCCAATCCTGAGGGGATCGCCTTCTACTCCCGCCTGGTGGATGAACTGCTGGCTGCCGGTATTACGCCGTGGCTGACCCTCTACCACTGGGACCTGCCCCAGGCGCTTGAGGACAAGGGCGGCTGGGCCAACCGGGACACCGCCTACCGGTTCGCCGAATACGCGGCGCTCATGCACGGCGTCCTGGGCGACCGGGTCCGGATCTGGACAACCCTTAACGAACCGTGGTGCTCGGCCTTCCTGGGCTATGCGGCGGGTGTCCATGCGCCGGGAAGGCAGGACCCGCGGGCAGGACTGGCTGCCGCCCACCACCTGCTGCTCGGCCACGGCCTGGCCGCCCGCGAGCTCCGCCGCGAGGACCCGGACGCCACCCTGGGCATCACCCTGAACCTGACGGTCCCGGATCCGCGGGATCCCGGCAGCGAGGGCGACCGGGACGCCGCCAGGCGGATCGACGGCCAGTTCAACAGGATCTTCCTGGATCCGCTGTTCAGGGGGGAGTACCCGGCCGATCTTATGGCGGACGTGGCGCACCTTGGCCTGGCCGGCCTGGTGCAGGACGGGGACCTGGACACCATCTCCACGCCGCTGGACCTGCTCGGCGTCAACTACTACCACGGGGAATCCCTCACGAAGGACCCGGTGGATCCCGTGGAGCGGGCGGGGCAGGAGACCACGTCGGCCCCGGGCCAGGCGGACCGCCCGGTGTCCTCCCCGTTCGTGGCAGCCGACGGCGTCCGTTCGGTACCCCGCGGCCTGCCGGTGACGGGAATGGGCTGGGAGGTCCAGCCGGAGGGGCTGCGGCGCCTGCTCAACCGGCTGCAGGCGGAGTACACCGGCCCCGCCGGGATCCCCGTCTACATCACCGAAAACGGTGCAGCCTACGATGATGTCCCTGACGAGGCTGGCTTCGTGGACGACCAGGACCGGCTGGGGTTCTTCGCAGCCCACCTCCGGGCAGTGCACGATGCCATCGAGGACGGCGTGGATGTCCGCGGATACCTGGCCTGGTCCCTGCTGGACAACTTCGAGTGGTCCTTCGGCTACCACCAGCGCTTCGGCCTGGTCCGGGTGGATTATTCAACCCAGGAGCGCATCCCGAAAGCCAGTGCGTTGTGGTACTCGGCGGTGGCGGCCTCGAACGCCCTTCCGGCCGGCAGCAGCCCCGTGTCGCCTGCGGAGCCGGGTGTCGTATTGTCTGTGTAATGAACCAAAAGTCCCGCCGGCCCGGCCTCCTGCAAGCGGGGCGGCCCAGCCCGACGCTTGAAGATCTTGCCACGGCCGCCGGAGTGTCCCGCTCCACCGCGTCCAGGGCGATCAACGGCGGGCTGAAGGTCAGCCCGGAAGCCCAGGCCGCCGTCGACGCCGCCATCGTTGCCCTCGGCTACACGCCGAACCGTGCAGCCCGGTCCCTGGTGACCAGGCGCACCGGGTCCATTGCGCTGGTCATTCCGGAGCCGGACGCACGGGTGATGATGGACCCCTTCTTCGCCGCCGTCATCACCGGCGTCAACGAGGCCCTCCGGGGCACCGACATGCAGCTGGTGCTGCTGATGTCCCGGGCGGGGGATGACTCCGCCCGGACCCAGCGGTACCTGCGGGGCGGGCACGTGGACGGCGCGATCGTGGTCTCGTTCCACAAGGCGGACGACTGGGCGGAGACCCTCGGCACAACGGGCCTGCCCACCGTTTTCATCGGCAGGCCCTGGGCGATGGGTTTCGGGGTCCCCTATGTGGACCTGGACAACTTCGAGGGCGGCCGGCTTGCCGCCCGCCACCTGGCCGCCGCCGGGCGCACCCGGCTGGGAACCGTGGCAGGACCCGCCGACATGACGGCGGCAGTTGACCGCCTGGAAGGCTGGATGCAGGGTGTCAGGGAGGCCGGGCTGCAGCCCGGGCCCGTCATCCACGGTGACTTTACGACGGCGGGTGGCGCCGAAGCGGCACGGGACCTCTTCTCCGGGTCGCCGGAGCTGGACGGTGTTTTCGCCGCCTCTGACCTGATGGCGCTGGGCCTTATTGACGTGGTGCGGGGCGGGGGCCGAAAGGTTCCGGAGGATGTTGCCGTTGTGGGTTTCGACAACCATTCCCTCCTGGCTGCCAACGGCATGGGCCTCACCACGGTGACCCAGCCCATGGTGGACATGGCCGTGACCGCCGGGAAGCTCCTGATCCGCGCGATCGAAAACCCGGAAGAGCAGCTGGATCCGGTCATCTACCCGGCCGAACTGGTTGTCCGCGGCAGCACCATGGGGCACAACGAATAAATCCAGTCCCGCAGAGCAGAGTGGCCAGCCTGGACCGTCAGGTGGGCCGTGCACTGCCCCGGCCGGCGCCCACGGTGGATTCCCGCGGAACCACCCGGAACGCCGTCTCCACTTCCCGGGGCGGCATTCCATCCGGGTCCTTGATCCGTTCCATCAGCATCCGGATGGCGGTCTCGGCGATCTCAGTCCGGCCGGGGTCCACCGTGCTGAGGGTGGGGAGGGTGTACCGGGTTTCGTCGAGGTCGTCGAAGCCGATCACCGCGACGTCGTCCGGGACCCGGTATCCGGCTTCCTGCAGGACTCGCACGGCGCCCTGGGCCAGGGTGTCGTTCAGGCCAAAGACGGCGTCGAAGGAGGCGCCGCGGTCCAGCAGGTCGTGCATGGCCGCCGCGCCGTTGGACCGGTGCCAGTCCACCACGTAGGCGACGATCCCGTCGTCGTAAGGAATGCCGCGCCCTTCCAGCGCCTCTTTGTATCCGCGCAGGCGGAGGCCGGCCGAGCCGATGACCTCGCCCTCGTGGGCGCCGACGACGGCGATGCGCTTCTTCCCAAGGTCCAGCAGGTGTTCGGTGGCGGCCCGTGCTGCCGTCACGTTCTGCATGGTGACGTGGTCCGAGGAGCTGCCGAAGATGCGCTCGCCAAGGAGGACTACCGGAACATCCGCCTTGATCAGGCCGGCGTCCTCCTGGCCGAGCGCCAGCGGGCTGAAGATCAGGCCGTCGGACATCTTCAGCCGCGGACTGGCCATCACCTCAAGCTCGCGCTTCCGGTCAGCGCCGGTCTGCTCGACCAGCACCACCAGCCCGTGCTTGGCGGCAGCCTCGATGACCGCATCCGCAAGTTCGGCGAAGTACGGCAGGCTCAGTTGCGGCAGGGCCAGGGTGATGGCGCCGGTGTGCCCGGAGCGGAGGCTGCGGGCGGTGAGGTTGGGGCGGTAGCCCAGCTCCGCGATGGCCTTCTCCACCTTGGCCCGGGTGGTGTCGCGGACGTGCGGGTGGTTGTTGATCACGTTGGAGACGGTCTTGAAGGACACGCCCGCCACGCGCGCCACGTCATGAAGAGTTGCCGCCATCCCAGTCCCTTAGGTTAACCGCGGCCCGCAGGCCAGTACCGCCCACTTTACAACGTTGAATCGACTCAACCGGTTGCAGGGGACGGCGGTGCCCCGCCATCTGCGAGGCACCGCCTCGGTTCAACGCCGCTTGCGCCCCGCCCGGTCCTGCCGGCCTTGCTGCTCAGATCCGCGCTGTTCGGCGAGATCGCGTTCGGCGGAACGCTGGGACTTGCCGGCCATGACCACCTTCTGGTGCCATTCCCGCTGGTAGGCACGCTGCGCGGCGGCGTCGCTCCGGCGGGCCAGGGCGGCCAGCTCCCGCTGCATCTTAAGGTAGTTGTGCCATCGGCGTTCCTCCAGCACACCGCCGGCGATGGCCTCCTGCACGGCGCAGCCGGGCTCGCCCTGATGGGCGCAGTCCGAGAACCTGCACTGGGCGGCCAGGGCCTCGATGTCATCGAACATCCCGCCCATGCCGTCCCCGGCGTCGAACAATCCGAAGCCCCGCACGCCGGGGGTGTCCATAAGGACAGTCCCGTTGGGCAGGGGCACCAGTTCCCGGGACGTGGTGGTGTGCTTTCCCCTGAAGTCGCCGGACCGCACCTCCCCGGTGTGCTGCACATCGCGGCCCGCCAGGGCGTTGATGAGCCTGGACTTTCCGGCCCCGGACGGCCCCAGGAGGACGATCGTGCCGCCCGCCGGAATGTGCGCCAGCAGTTCGGGGACGCCGTCGCCGGTTTCCGCCGAGGTGGTGACCACCTCCACCCCCGCCGCCTGCAGGATGACTTTCCCGACGACGTCGTCCGCCACCCCGGCGAGGTCCGCCTTGGTGACGATCACCAGCGGAGTGGCGCCGGAATCCCATGCGGCCACCAGCGTGCGCTCCAGCCGGTTGTGCGTCAATGGCCGGTCCACGGGCACCACCACGCCCACCATGTCCATGTTGGCGGCCAGGACCTGCGCGGCGGAGGAGTCCTCGAAGGCACGTTTCCGGCTCAGCTCGGAGAGCCGTGGAAGGACGCCGAGGACCTGGCGCTCCCCGGCCCTGTTGGGCCCCATCCACACCCAGTCACCGGTGACGGCCGCTTCACCGGTCAGCGGGTACGGAAGGTGGAGCAGGTCTGGTCCCGCCGCCACCAGCAGCCGGGAGCGGTCCGCGCGGACCACGCGGCCGCGCTCCGTTGCCCCTGGCAGGGGGTGGCTGCTGAAATGCCGGGCGACCGCCGCGGTGTAGCCGTAGGCAACCGGTCCGTTGCCTGCTGGGCCGTTGCTGCTTGCAGCGATGGTGGCTGCAGTGGTGCTGCTTGACGTGCTGATGCTGTCCAGGCCGTGGCCTGATGATGATTTCACTGTGATACCTCAGGGAAGGCCCCTGCGCTCCGGCCGCCATGGCCTGGGTTGTTGGCGCTCCGCGGTGAGGTCAGGCGGGGCCGGTGCGGTACAGGGGAGGGGTGTGGATGATGGGTGCGGAGCGCTCAAGGCGCGCGGCTGCAACAGTCATCAAAACCACCTCCCTCTCCAGCCGTGGGGGACCGGCATCAGGTCCCGTTGGTTCCGCCGGCAGCGTCCGGCGGAACCCACTTTAGACCCGGCCGGCGGAATCCACCAGAGCCCGGAACCGAACCAATAAATACCGGAAAGTGCCCCGGACCAGCACGTTGTCCTTTGATGCGGCGCCGGTTCAGGCATAGGTTGGCTGCAGTTGTGTTTTCCAGGGACGCAGGACGAATTGAGGAGGAACCATGGGCGATGACGCCAGGGACCGGGCGGCCGCAAGGAACGACGCGGTGTTGAACGCGGGCAAGGAGAGCGGGCCCGGTATCAGCCACGCGGACAGGATCGATGACGACGGCGGCCGTCCGGCGAAGTGGCGCATCGTCGGTCCCGGCCTGGTGGTGGCTGCCACCGGCGTGGGTGCCGCTGACATGGTGGCCACCCTGGTGGCGGGCTCCCGCTACGGCTACGGCCTGTTCTGGGCAGTCATCGTGGGTGTGGTCCTGAAGATCATCCTCGTCGAAGGGGCCGGCCGGTACACGCTGGCCACCGGAAAGACCATCTTCGAGGGCTGGCGGTCCCTGGGCAAATGGACCACCTGGTACTTCGGCCCGTACATCATGATCTGGGGATTCGTGTACGGGGCCACGGCCATGTCCTCGGCGGCGCTGCCCCTGGCCGCGGTGTTCCCGTTCCTGCCGCTGTGGGCGTGGGCCATCCTGATGGGACTCGCCGGCTTCGCCATGGTCTGGTGGGGAAAATACGCCACCTTCGAGAAGATCACCGCCGTGCTGGTGGGCATGATGTTCGTGACCGTGGTGGGTTTGGCCGTGATTGCCACCCCGAACATTCCGGAAATGCTCGCCGGGCTGATCCCGATGATTCCCTCCACGGACGGCGGGATCTTCTACACGCTGGCGCTGGCCGGCGGGGTGGGCGGCACCATCACGCTCGCCGCCTACGGCTACTGGCTTCGCGAGAAGGGCTGGTACACGCCCAAGTGGATGAAGGTCATGCGGATCGACAACTCCATGGCTTACGTAATGACCGGCATCTTCGTCATCGCCATGCTCATTGTGGGCGCGGAGGTTGTCCGCTCCGCAGGGGTATCCCTCAGCGCCAGCGACGAAGGGCTGCTGGATCTCTACGGTGTGCTCAAGGCGGAATACGGAGACATTGTGGGCACCGGGTTCCTGGTGGGTTTCTGGGCCGCATCCTTCTCCTCCATCATCGGCGTCTGGAATGGCGTGTCCCTGATGTTCGCCGACTTCTGGGGCAACATGCGGGGCAAGGAGTCCGGCCACCCGGATACCCGCGTGGGGGGAAAATACTTCAGGTTCTACATCCTGTGGCTTACCTTCCCGCCCATGGTCCTCTTCGCGCTGGGCCAGCCGATCGGCCTGATCCTGCTGTACGGGGCACTGGGTTCGCTGTTCATGCCGTTCCTGGCACTGACCCTGCTGGGACTGCTCAACGGCAGGCGGATCCCCAAAGCGTGGGCCAACAAACTCCACTCCAACATTGCGCTGGGGATCTGCGCCCTGCTGTTCATCGTCCTGGGCATCCGGCAGTTCTGGACTTCCCTCGCGCCGCTCTTCGGCGGCTGACGGCTGTTGCCGGGAGCCAGGACGCCCTGGCTACCGCTGCAGTTCCAGCGCCCGCTTCTGCCGCGCCGAGATGCTCGAAACGTAACCGCAATTGGTGCACGTGATGTTGTATTTCCGGGACGTGGTGAACACCGGAACGAAGAAGAGCGTGAACTTGGTGGCCCGCTCTTCAAGGCGGTGGTGGACGAAGGAGCGGCAATACTGGCAGGTGGCCGGTTTGCCGGGCAGCGCCGTCAGTACCGTCTTGAAACCAAAGAGAAGGAACATGGGTCTGGCCTTTCGGGGCATTCCTGCTGGCTGTCCTGACAACATTAGGCCTTGGGCCAACCGATAGCGCCATCCTGACAGCCTCCCCGAGCGGTGCGATACTGGGGGTCCGCGCAATGTTCGTTATCAGGGGGATTCCGGCAAACATGGTCCTGGATACGGCGACCCTTCGCATTGCGTTCGGCCTGATGGCGCTGGTGCTGGTGTTCCTTTTCTATTTCTCCGCCTACCGGGTGACGCGCTCGCCGTACAGCGGCTGGTGGTGCCTGGCTTTACTGTT
Organism: Pseudarthrobacter quantipunctorum; assembly: GCF_045291495.1. Taxonomy (NCBI): domain Bacteria; kingdom Bacillati; phylum Actinomycetota; class Actinomycetes; order Micrococcales; family Micrococcaceae; genus Pseudarthrobacter; species Pseudarthrobacter quantipunctorum. The sequence continues at coordinate 3,989,379 of NZ_CP148033.1, read as the reverse complement.
CTTCCTTGCAGGATCGGCCTGCTTCCTGCTGGACGGCACGGCCCACCAGGTCTGGGCCAATCCGCTGGGGAACGTGCTGCTGGTGCATGGCGGGGTGGCGGTGTGGGCGGGTGCACGGTCGCTGCGGACCGTGCCGCCGCCAAAGTGGGCCTTCACCGGCATCCCCCTGGTCACCCTGGTGGCTTCGGCCCTCGATGATCCGGCTACCAACACCTGGTCCGGCGGCCCGGTTTTCCTGGCGGCGATGAGCCTCACCATCGGACTCGCGTCCCGCGAGCTTTGGCGCCTGGAACCGGGGTATACCCGGGTCCGGATTCCCATGGCCGTGGCCGCCGGCGGGCTCTCCGTGTTCTACCTTCTGCGCTGGGTTACCTTCATGCTGGAGGGCCAAGACGGGCCGATCTTCCAGAGCGTCTTCGGTTCTGCGGTCACCACCCTTGTCACCATGGTCCTGCTGGTGGTGGTTTCCTTCAGCATGGCGGCCCTCAGCAGCGAGCAGCAGACCCGGGCCCTGCGGGTGGTGGCCTCACGCGACGACCTCACGGGGCTGCTGAACCGCAAGGCCTTCCTGGAAATGGCGGCGGAGCAGCTCGCGGACCTGTCCATCGCCAGGGGATCCGGCGCCCTGGTCCTGGCAGACCTGGACCACTTCAAGTCCGTCAACGACACCTATGGGCATGCCGCCGGGGACCTCGCCCTGCAGACCTTCGCCGATGCCTGCACGGCCACTGTCCGTCCCACCGACCTCGTGGGCCGCTACGGCGGGGAGGAATTCGTCCTCCTCGTTCCCGGCGCCAGTGCCGAGCGGGCCGAACTCATCGCCGCGTCAATCAGCAACCGCCTTGCCGCCGCAACCACCGCGGACGGGATGGAAATGCCCACCGTCAGCTACGGCATTTCAACGTACGACGGCGCCGCGACGGACGTGGAGCGCCTGATCGCCTCAGCCGACGCCGCACTGTACATGGCCAAGTCGCTGGGCCGGAACCAGACCGCCCGCAGCGACCGGATGCGCTAGCAGGGCCCAGCGGAGGCGGTGGCCGCGCAGGCCGTGCTCCGGGGCCTGTTGCCAAACTGTGGCTTCCGCACGGTCCGTAACCCAAGGGGAGCGGGAACCCCTGCTGATAAAATGGCGGGGTTGCAGGGCGGCCTTATTGCTGGTCCAACCAGCGCCGTAACCAAGTAAGGGACCAGACACTCATGACGGCAGGCGGGTCACACCCCGGGACTTCGGAGACTCAGCCGGGCGCGCCGGCCAAAGCTTCCGGTCCGGCTACAGGCCGCGCCTACCTCGCCACCATTGAGGGCTTCATCGGAGCCCTCATGATGTTTATCGGGTCCATCGGGACGGGCTGGATCGCTAACGGCTCACCCATGATCCGCCAGCCGGTGGTCATCGCCCTTCGCACGGAGGGCTGGGGAGTCGCGGTGTCCACCGTCCTGCTCACCGTGGGTGCGATGGTGCTGATGCGCTCCTGGCTTCGGCTGGGCCAGAGGCTGGCGGACTGGGGACAGTCCGCGCTCCGCTCCGTGGTGGTCGCCATCTCCGCCTGGTCACTGCCGTTGCTCTTCTGCGTCCCGGTATTTTCGCGGGACGTCTACGCCTACACCGGCCAGGGCAGGCTTGTGATGGAGGGCCAGAACCCCTACGAAGTGGGCATCTCCAGCCTCAGCAACTGGTTTTCGCTGGGCGCGGACCCTGCGTGGGCCGAAAACCGGACACCCTACGGGCCCTACTTCCTCTGGCTGGCACGCGCGGTGGTGGGCCTGACCGGTGCCCAGCCTGACGTGTCCGTGCTGCTCTTCCGCCTCCTGGCCGGCGTCGGCGTCCTGCTGTGCGTCATCTACGTCCCCAAACTCGCGGAACTCCATGGCATCATCGGCGCCCGTGCGCTGTGGATCTCGGTGGCCAACCCGCTGTTCCTGATCAGCTTCATTGCCAGCGCCCACAACGACGCCCTCATGGTGGGCCTCGCCGTCGCCGGCGTCTACTTTGCCGCCACCCGCCGCTACCTGGTGGGCATCCTCCTGGTCACCGCGTCCATCGGTATCAAACCCATTACCGTGCTCCTCCTGCCGTTCATCGGCGTGATGTGGGCGGGCCCGTCCGCGTCCTGGACGCGCAAGTTCCTGATCTGGGCTGCGACGGCGGGCATCAGCTTCGGCGTGCTGGTCCTGAGCGGCATCCCCTACAACCTTGGCATCGGCTGGACCTGGGCCATCATGGACCCCACGCCGGGGTACACGGGCTACTCGCCGTCCGGCTTCCTGGGCCAGCAGGTGGAGTTCCTCGCCAACGTCCTTGGGCTTCCCGGCGGGACCTTCGCCACCCTGCTGCGGACGGGCATGAAATGGGCTGCGATCGGGCTTGTCCTGCTGCTGATGTTCCGGGGTGACTATTCGCTGGCGGTGCGCCGGATGGCGCTGGCGTTCACCGCCGTCGTAATGCTTTCGCCCATCATCCAGCCGTGGTACATCCTCTGGTTCCTGCCGTTCCTTGCCGTGACGGGAATCCGTGACGACTGGCAGATCAGGTCGCTGTATGTGGGCGTGACGTTCTTCGTGGTGTTCGGCGCGCAGGACCAGCTCTCCGTCTGGTCCTTCGTGGAGCTGCCCATCGATGCGTCCTCGCTGGCATTTATCACGGCGCTGGCATTTACGTTCTACCTTCTATTCCTTGACGTGCATACACGCAAGCTGCTGATCGAAGGCAGGCCCCTGGACCTGGCCAGGCGGGGCTGGAGGTGGCTGGTGGCGCTGCGGGATACCAGGCGTGGCCGCACGGAGGAGCCAGGCCGGGAGAAGCTGGGAAGCCGCTGACCCGTCCGGGGCTTTTGACCCTGTTGCGCTGCCCGGGGCCGGTGTCTAGTGAAGGGGTAGTGTACCCCGCGCCCGTGGCTCTTGCACGCGCCGGTGGGAGCAAAGGAGAAGGGTGCTTGGCATGACAGAGGTAGTCCGGTACGAGGTGGGCGCCGGGACCGTCCTGGTGGAAGTGGCGGACAACAGCTACGGCGTGGACCACCCTGCGAGGAACGAACAGGGAATCCTGGATGCGGGCCGGCGCCTGGAGGATGCCCTGGCCGCCGTCCGCCCCGCAGCAGCGGCCGTCGTCGACGCCACGCGCGAAATCGCACCCGAACACATGGAAGTGGAATTCGGCGTGAAGCTGGCGGGAAGCGCGGGGGCGGTCATCGCCCGGAACACCGCGGACGGACACTTCGTCCTGAGAATGTCCTGGTCAGCCTCCCCGGATGTCCTGTCCGAGGAAGAGTAAGCCCGTCTGCAGGAACCGGAGGCCCTCCGCGGTGCAGCGGCACAGGAGTTGTCTCCGCATAAGGAGGTGGCCGGATGTATGAGTTCCGGGACCGGGTTGAAGCGGGCCGGAAGCTCGGGCTCGCCCTGGCCGGGCTGCGCGGGAAGGACGTGGTGGTCCTGGGGCTGCCCCGCGGCGGGGTTCCCGTGGCGGCCGGGGTTGCGAACGCCCTGGATGCCCCCTTGGACGTCATCGTGGTGCGCAAACTGGGGGTTCCGTTCCAGCCGGAGGTGGCCATGGGTGCCATCGGGGAAGGCGGGGCCCGGGTACTGGACCGGCGGGTGGTGTCCCTTGCCCGGGTCACGGACGATGATCTCCGGACGGTTGAGGCGCGTGAGCGTGCGCTGCTGGATTCCAGGCTGGAACGGTACCGCCGGGGAAGGGCCCCCTTGGACCTCACAGGCCGTACGGCCGTCATTGTGGACGATGGCATCGCCACCGGGTCAACGGCCCGGGTGGCATGCAAGGTGGCGCGGCAGCTGGGGGCAGCACGAGTGGTCCTGGCCGTCCCGGTGGCGCCGCAACGGGCCATGGACTCCCTGCCGGAGGCGGACCGGGTTCTCTCCCTGGTTTCGCCGCGCAACTTCGAGGCGGTGGGATACTACTACCGCGACTTTTCACCCACAACCGATGAGGAAGTGGTCCACCTGCTCGATGCTGCGGCGCGGCGGGAGCGCCGTGGCCGCCCGGGGCAGGTTGCCGGCGTCGGCCAGGACGTCCATATCGCACTGGACGGGGTGTCAATCAACGGGGACCTGCACCTTCCGGACCAGTGCCGGGCGGTGGTGGTCTTCGCCCATGGCAGCGGCAGCAGCCGGCACAGTCCGCGCAACCGCTACGTCGCTTCCGTCCTGCAGGGAGCGGGACTGGGCACCCTGCTCCTGGACCTGCTCACCCCCGAAGAGGAAGTGGACCGCGGAAACGTCTTTGACATTCCCCTGCTGGCACAGCGGCTCAGCGCAGCAACCCGCTGGCTCAAGGGCAGGGATGAGACTGCAGCATGCCGGGTTGGCTACTTCGGGGCCAGTACCGGGGCGGGCGCCGCGCTGTGGGCGGCGGCCGAACCGGGCGCGCAGGTGGACGCCGTGGTTTCCCGCGGCGGCAGGCCGGACCTTGCCGGGCCGCGCCTTGCGGCGGTGCGCGCACCGACCCTGCTGCTTGTGGGGGGTGCGGACACCCAGGTCCTGGCACTGAACCGGCAGGCCATGGACCTGATGCGGGCCCCGGTACACCTGGAGGTCATCCCGGGAGCCACCCACCTTTTCGAGGAGCCGGGCACGCTCGCCCGGGTCGCGGCCCTGGCCACGGAATGGTTCTCGCGCCACCTGGTGCCGGAGGCCGCCGCGGAAGATGCCCCGGAGGTTTCCTAAGATGCCAGCTACGCGCCCGCGGGAACCGCCGCAGGTTTCCGGCCCAGTTCGGCAGTGCGTTTCACGGACCACCAGAGCAGCACCACCAGGAGGACGTTCCGGGTGGTGAGGATGGCTGCCATCACCGGATGGGCGTGGATCAGGGGCGTGTAAAACAGGGGGTAGATGACGAAGGTGGTCATTGCGATGCCCATCAGCAGCGCCGCAGGAACCTTCCACCGCTCCCAGTCGTGCGTGAGCCCGGCGATGATCACCGGCGCCAGCCAGATGATGAACTGCGGGGAACCCACCTTGTTGAACACGATGAACGCGGTGACCATCATCAGGGAGCCCTCAAGGAACAGTTCCTCCCGTTCGGCGCCGCGGTTCAGGGCGCGGACCAGCAGCACGGCAGCGACGACGGCGGCGACGATGAGGAGCGGCTGCATCAGGAAGGCTGCGGTGTCCGCTCCGGGGCCGTAGACCTCCGTGGAGTTGATGGCGGTGTTGTCCGCCATCTTCGAACCCGCAATGTTGAAGACGCTCAGCCACACCCACGGCGTGGAGAACGTGGCTTCGAGCTGCATCCCGCGCTCGCCCTGGTTCAGGAGGAAGTCCATGATGTGGGGCAGCCCGCCGGAGAGCCAGGTGCCCAGGGTGACAACCGCTGTTACCGCCACGCCGGAAAGGACCACCTGGACCCGCTTCCGGCTGGCAATCACGATGGGCACGAGCACGGCCGCCGGCCACACCTTGATCCAGGTGGCGATGCTGAGCAGGACGCCGGCCACCACCGGCCGCTGCGCCGCATAGAGCAGGGCGATGAGCACGATGGGCGCGGTGATGCCCTCAACGCGGGCGAAGCTGAGGTAGCCCATGAAGACGGTGAAGAACAGCCACCACCAGGCAGGGGCGATGCCGGCCACCTTCCGCGGCCCGCGGGTGAGGAAGGCGAGTCCGACGGCGTTGAGGGCTGTGATGATCAGGAACCAGGTGAGCAAGTAGAGGTCCTGCCCGGCGATGTTCGCCAGGAAGATGGGGATCTGCGCCAGCACGGGGTACACCCAGGGGCTGATTTTCCCGTCGAGGTCCTCCGGGTTGTAGCCGTCCATGGCCCACTGGCGGTACTGCTCCGTGTCGCTGAACGTGTCACCGTGCAGGAAGAAGGACGCCATCCAGCCAAGGAAGTAGAGATGGACGACGGCGAATCCCCACCACACGCTGGAAGGGCGGGCGAACCAGTCCACCACCTTTGCCGGCAGGACTTTGCTGCGGACGGTGACCAGGCGGTCAAAGAACCTCGTGGAAATCTCAGGACTCCTTGAGCGCGGGGGCGGCAGCGGGCGCCTTCTTGCCCAGCAGGTACAGGCGCCGGACGCTCCAGAGGAACAGGACCACCAGGAGGACGTTGCGGATGGTCAGCACCAGGGCCATCCACGGGTTGTTGTGGCTGAGGGCGTCGTAGAACAGGGGGTAGATGAAGTACGTTGCCACGGCGATGACGATCAGCATGGCGGCCGGTACCCGCCAGTCGCGCCAGCTGTGGGCCAGGCCGACGGCGACGGCCGGCGCAAGCCACACCATGAACTGCGGCGATCCCACCTTGTTGAACACCACGAACGCGGTGGCCAGGGTCAGGGCGCCGGCGAGGAGCAGCTCGGTGCGGTCCACGCCGCCGTTGAGCCGGCCCTTGTGCTGGTTTCCGTTATGGAGGGCCCAGAAGGTCAGGCCGGCCACCAGCAGTGCGGCCAGGATCAGGAGCGGCTGCATCAGCACCGACATCAGTGCGGTGCCGGGGCCGTCCACCTGCATGGAGTTGATGTCCGTGTTCATGTACATGCGGGAGCCGCCGATGTTCAGGACGGACAGCCAGAGCCACGGCGTGGTGAAGGTGGCCTCCAGCTGCATGCCGCGGTCACCTTGCTGGGTGAGGAAGTTCAGGAGCTTGGGGACGCTGCCCACCGCAGCGGCCAGCGCAACCACCCCCGCCGTCGTCGCAAGGCCGGCGAGCACCACCAGGACACGGTTTTTGACGACGGCGAACAGGGCCAGCATAACGGCGGCCGGCCAGACCTTCACCCAGGTGCCGATGGCCAGCAGGACCGAGGCGATGAACGGCCGGCCGACGCCGTAGGCCAGGGCCACCAGCACCAGCGGGGCGGTGAGGCCATCCACGCGGGCGAACCCAAGCCAGCCCATGAGGAAGGTGAACACCAGCCACCACCAGCCGGCGGGGATGGCCTGGCGTTCCCGGCCGCGGTTGGTAAGTTTCAGCAGTGCCCAACCATTCAGGACTGTGGTCATGAGGACCCACAGGAAAAAGAAGGGTCCAGGGCCGGCGATGCCTGCGATGGCCATGGGGATCAGCGCCAGGATCGGGTAGACCCAGGGGCTGGGCCCGCCGGTCAGGTTTGCGTCGTTGAACCCTGCCATGGCCCAGTCGCGGTAGATGAAGGTATCGCTGAAGGCCTCACCGCGAAGCGAGAGCGAGGCCGCGAAAACCAGGAAGACCAGGTGCACCACTATGAAACCGCCCAGCAGCCCGCGGCCGGTGTTGAGCCGCGCCCGGGCGGGCGCGGAAAGGACGGCGTTGCGGATCCGGGTGAGTCTGCCGAAGAAAGCGTCCGTAGAGATGGCGGGATCCTTATCAGGTCGTTGCACAGCCGTGTGTTGCGCAGTGGTGCACGGGTCTTGCCGGGAGGCTTCTCCGGTGGCATTGGAGGCGTTCAAAAACAGCTTCCACTCCCCACCAACTGTAATTGAACAGCCGGAGGGGGCCGTAATTGCTGCGCTTGCACGGCGGAGCACCCAGCGCTGACCTGCGGTTCTTTGTTACTTGATTTTTCAAGTTGCTGGCGGCCCGATGCTGGGGCATCATGAGGTGGGCAGTAAGATGCCCTGCCCGTGTCGGCAGCTTGGGGGAGCGAAAGACGCGCGTCCCACCCCTAAAACACTAAGGCCTCACCCATGACCGCTGACTTCCCCTTGACCCTGACCGTTGCCGACCGTGCGAGCATGGACAGCGAGCTCGATGCCGCTGTTACCGCCGCCAAGGCCCACGCGCTCGCCGGGAAGCGCCACGGCATCCTGGTGACACGGCACGGCGTGGACAAGTTCACCGTGGCACTCAGTGAGGCTGTCCCCTTCGGCCTGACCCGCGAACAGCAGGCCTGGTAGTTCCTCGGCTCTTCCAGCTCGACGGCGCCTCCAGCTCGACGGCGCCCCGTTTGAGGGCGCCGGTTCGGGAACCGCTGCCTTAGCTGTCTGCGCTTGTGCCGGAACTGTTTCCGGAGACCCTTCCGCTGCGCTGCTGGAGCCGGTCAATGTGCTTGGACGCCTCCGCCTTGCTGAGGTCAGCCGGCAGTTCTTCCCCTGCTTCACGGGCCAGCGTATCCAAATAGCTCCGCTGCGCTGCCGTCATGGGTTCATCACCGGTCACCCAGTCTTCCGGGTTCCGGTCCAGGCCTGCATCCGGTTCCGGTGTGGGGCTGCCGAGTGTTTCCTTTTCATTGTTGTTGTCCATGCAGAGAGTCTAGGGTCCGGCGCTGACATTCCGCAGTTCCGTGCGCCGGCGGGGCGGTGTGAAGGGTTAGGCAACCGTGACCTTCAGGTCGTTCCTTCAAGGTGCAACGCCCACTACTGTCGACAGCACCATCGGGGACGACGGAAGAGGCACGATGAGCATCGACATCGAGATTGGTACAAGCCTCAGCAATGAGGACGCAGCGCACTTTGCGGCCAAGACGGAAGCAATCACCTCAGCGATGCAGAGGGTGCGGGAACGGCACGCGGCGTACAGCTGGGTATGGACGGACGAGATCCGCTGCCGGGGCTGCAACGCGAGCATCGACATACCGCTGCTGGCCAGCACTAACGCAAGCGCCGACAAGGCCTTCCAGGCCCATCAGTCGGCGCAGCTTGATGCACTCCTGGCGGCCGGCGGTTCCCGCAGGCCGGAAAGCAGTACAGGTCCGTCCTAGTAAACGGACCCCTCAAGAAGCTCCGCCAACCTGCCGGCGGCGCGCCGCAGTTCCGGGACTCCGGCCCTGAGTTTTTCCTCGCTGGCAGCCTCCACCGGGCTGGTCAGCGAGATGGATTCGCTGGGGCGGCGTCCGGGCCTGCTCGGTACGGCCACGGCCACCGAGAGTACCCCGGTGGCCCGTTCATCGGCGGAGTAGGCATACTCGGCCCCGGGTTCCGGCAGCCGGGAGCGCAGTGCGGCTGCGGTCAGCCCCGAATCCTCATGGCCGCCGGCAACGGCGGCTGCAATTACCTCCTGGAGCTCGTCGTCCGATGATGACGCAAGCAGGATCTTGCCGGCGGCGCCGGCCGTGAGGGGGAGGCGCTTGCCCAGCACCTCGCCGTCCACGCGTGCCACGAGGATGCGCTCGAACCCCAGCCGCGTGTAGAGCGACGCCGTCAGCCCGGTCTGCGAGGCGACCTGCTGCAGGATGGGCCGCGCCGCCACAACGAGGGGATCGTTCTCCAGGAAACTCCGCGCGGCGGGCAGGACTGCCGGCCCGATCCGGTAGGACTTGTCCGTCTGGCTCACCATGCCAAAATCCTGCAGCTCCGCGAAGACCTCCAGTGCCCGCCCGCGAACGCCACTGCCGTGCTGTGAGGCCGCCTGGCGGGATTGTCCCGCGGGCCTGTCGGGTCAGCGCAGGTGCTCGCCGGTCACGCTGGCCAGGTGGTCCAGGAGTTCGTTCTGGAACCGCTCATCGCGGACGGCGTGATGCGGCTTTTCCCTGTGCTGGTGGTGCCAGTAGCCGCCGCTGGCCAGGGCCTCCGGGTCATCGCTGGCGGCCAGCCATTCCTGCGTGCGGTGGCCCAGCCGGAGGTCGTCCGGCGCGGGCGGTGGATGTGTGCCCTGGAAAATCGCCATTAGTCCTCCTCAAGTTGTATACAAGTATGCATCTAGCGCTAGGGTGGCCGTGGAGGTAACAACATGCCTGGTGCAACCACCCGCAATACCGGAGCGGATTTCGTCTACGCCGAGCTGAAGCGGCAGATCATCAGCCTGGAGCTGAAGCCGGGGGAGCGCGTCTACGAACCCGCGATGGCCTCTGCTCTGCAAGTGAGCCGCACGCCGCTGAGGGAAGCCATCCGGCGGCTGATCTCGGAGAGCCTCCTGGAGCAGCAACGGACCGGCGGCGTGCTGGTGCCGGCGCTGGATGAGGCGGCGATCTCCGAGCTCTATGAAGTCCGCGCGGCCATGGAATCGCTGATGGCCCGCAACGCCTGCCTCAAAGCCACGCAGGCTGACATCGACGCACTCGAAGCCATCCTTGAGCGCAACGCTGCGATGGTGGGCTTCGCCGATGAAGCGATGAAGCAGGGGATGGCGCTGCACGGGAAAATCGCCGGGATTGCCGGTAACTCGTGGGCACGGCGGTTCCATGACCAGATATCAAACCAGATGGAGCGGTACCGGCACTTCACCAACAGCACGCAGGAACGGCGGGACCAGGCCCTGGCCCAGCACCGGAGGCTGGTGGCGGCCGTGGCCGCCGGCGACCCGGACCAGGCTGCAAGGATCGCGTTCGACCACGTCATGGGTGCCCGCGACGCGGCGGTGCGGGCCATGTCCGCCAACACTGCATGATAGGCGAACTGGGCCGCCGGTCCACCGCAGCCATCCTGGTCCACTCCACACTGATCCAGGCCCTGACTTTCCTGTTGCGGCCCGCTGCCACCTACCGTGCGCTGGAGCTGGACGTTCCCGGTTTTGCCCTGGGTCTCCTGGCCGCCAGCTACGCCGTCTTCCCGCTGCTGCTCGCCGTCCCCACGGGCGCCCTGGTGGACCGCCTGGGTGAACGCCGCCTCATGGCTGCCGGAGCCGCCGTCGTCCTGGCCAGCGCCTTGTTCCTGCTGCTGTGGGGGTCGTCCATCGCCGCACTGATCATTGGAACCGCCCTCCTGGGCGTCGGCCAGCTGGCCTGCGTGGTTGGGCAACAGGCGGTGGTGGCCAACAACGCTGCCGCCTCCCGGATGGATTCGGCCTTCGGATACCTCACCTTCGCGGCGTCCCTGGGACAGGCAGTGGGGCCACTGGCCATCTCCCTGGTGGGAGGCACGGCCATCCGCCCCGACACCCAGGCGATCTTCCTCCTCTCGGCCTGCATGGGCCTGGTGCTCCTGGTGACCACCTTCGGTATCTCCGCAACTGTCAGCGCCAGGAAGGGAACGGCAGCCCCGGCCAACAGCGGCAAAGGCAATGTGGCCTCGCTGCTGAAGACTCCCGGCGTGGCACGGGCGCTGGCCACCAGCGCCACCGTCCTTGCCGTGGTGGACCTGACCATGGTCTACCTCCCGGTGCTTGGCTCCGAGCGCGGGCTCACGTCGGCAACGGTGGGTGCCCTGCTCGCCGTCCGCGCCGTGTTTTCCATGGTGTCCCGGCTCCTCTTGGGGCACGTCTCCCGGAAGCTGGGGCGCAAGCGGTTGCTCGTGGCCAGCCTGGTGCTGTCCACCATCGCTTTGGCCACCATGGCGGTTCCCATGCCGGTGCTGCTGCTCTTCGCGGTCATGGCCGTGCTTGGACTGGGCCTTGGCATTGGCCAGCCCCTCACTATGTCCTGGCTGTCGGCGCAGGCACCCGCCGGGCAGCGCGGCCGTGCGCTGGCCCTCCGGCTCGCCGGGAACCGGGTGGGCCAGGTGGTGCTTCCCAGTGTTATCGGTGTGGCAGCGGCAGGTGTTGGCGCGATGGGGGTTTTCCTGGCGTCCGCGGCCGTAGTGGGCGGGACGCTCCTGCTGCTGCGGGGTGTCCGGCTGGACGACTGATTACGGCAGCCGCGACGGGCGGAGCAGGCTCGCCTCACCCGCCTTGGATGGGTCCAGCGGCACCGGGCTGACCAGCACGGCAGGGCCCCGATGGATCGTTCCGCTTGAGAGGGCACGGCAGCGGATGCCGCCGCGGCCCCGCATCGAGGCGTGGGCACCGGGGGCCAGCATCTCGTTCATCCAGGCGCAGGGCTGGGCATGCCGGCCGCCGTGGAACTCAACCCGGGAACCGCCGGATTCCAGCACAAAGTCCTGCCCCAGCAGAGGCACCAGGTGTGCGCCGCGGAGCACCACGTTCCGCCGGGTCAGGAGGGGATTGAACGGCTCCGCGCCCAGCTCGGCCGCGATGGCCTCCAGGGATTCGACGGCGAACAGCGTCACCGCGGCGTCCATGTGCGCGGCCTTTCCGAAGAACCTGTCACCCACGATGCCCTTGCCCGCCACCACTTCAGCGGTTTCGGCATCGAACGTGGGCACATCTGCTGCGCCGTCCCGCGCCCGGCCGAAGTAGGCGTGGGAGGGGGACACCAGCAGGTGCAGGATTTCGACGTCGTACCTGTACTCCTCCGTCATGCCGCGGGGGCACCCACGTACGCGGCCAGGTGCTTGCCGGTGAGCGTCGGGGTGCCGGCCACCAGCTCAGCGGGCGTGCCCTCGAAAACGATCCGGCCGCCGTCGTGCCCTGCCCCCGGGCCGAGGTCGATGATCCAGTCCGCGTGCGCCATCACGGCCTGGTGGTGCTCGATCACAATCACGGACTTGCCGGACTCAACCAGCCGGTCCAGCAGGCCCAGCAGGTTCTCCACATCGGCCAGGTGCAGGCCGGTGGTGGGCTCGTCCAGGACGTACACGTCGCCCTTCTCGGCCATCTGGGTGGCGAGCTTGAGCCGCTGGCGCTCGCCGCCGGACAGCGTGGTGAGCGGCTGGCCGAGGCTGAGGTAGCCCAGGCCAACATCCTCGAGCCGGGTCAGGATGGTCCGCGCGGGCGGTGTTTTGGCCTCGCCCTCGGCAAAGAACGCGGCGGCCTCGGTCACGGACATGGCCAGGACGTCGGCGATGTTCTTCCCGCCCACGGTGTATTCCAGCACGGCTGCCTGGAAGCGGCGGCCCTCGCAGTCCTCGCACGGGGATTCCACGGTGGCCATCACGCCGAGCTCGGTGAAGATGACGCCCGCACCGTTGCAGGTGGGGCACGCGCCCTCGGAGTTGGAGCTGAACAGTGCCGGCTTCACCCCGTTGACCTTGGCGAACGTTTTGCGGATGGGCTCCAGCAGTCCGGTGTAGGTGGCCGGGTTGCTGCGCCGCGAACCGCGGATGGCGCCCTGGTCGATCACCACCACGCCCTCGCGCTTGGCCACGGAACCGTGGATCAGGGAGCTCTTCCCCGAGCCGGCCACCCCCGTAACCACGGTCAGGACACCTAGGGGGATATCGACGTCGACGCCCTGGAGATTGTGCGTCGAGGCGCCGCGGACCTCGAGCGCTCCGGACGCCTTCCGGACGGCCTCCTTCAGGGCCGCGCGGTCCTCCAGGTGGTGCCCGGTGGTGGTGTCGCTGCTCCGCAAGCCCTCCACGGTGCCCTCGTAGCAGACCTCGCCGCCGTTGGTGCCTGCCCCCGGGCCAAGGTCGACGACGTGGTCCGCAATGGTGATCATCTCCGGCTTGTGCTCCACCACCAGGACGGTGTTGCCTTTGTCCCGCAGCTGCAGCAGGAGCTGGTTCATCCGTTCGATGTCGTGCGGGTGGAGGCCGATGGAGGGCTCGTCGAAGACATAGGTGACGTCCGTGAGCGAGGAGCCGAGGTGCCGGATCATCTTGGTGCGCTGGGCCTCGCCGCCGGACAGGGTGCCGGCCGGCCGGTCCAGGCTGAGGTAGCCGAGGCCGATATCCGAAAAGGAGTCGAGCAGGTGCTGGAGGCCTTTGAGCAGGGGAGCCACGGAAGGGTCCTTGAGGTTGCGGACCCACCCAGCGAGGTCGCTGATCTGCATCTGGCACAGTTCCGCGATGTTCTTGCCGTGGATCCTGGAGGAGAGGGCCTGCTGCGTCAGCCGGGTGCCCTTGCACTCGGGGCAGGTCTGGAACGTGACGGCCCGCTCCACGAACCGGCGCACGTGCGGCTGCATGGCCTCCGGGTCTTTGGACAGCATGGACTTCTGGATTTTGGGGATGATCCCCTCGAAGGTCAGGTTGATGCCCTCCACCTTGATCTTGGTGGGCTCCGCGTAGAGCATCGTGTCCAGCTGCTTGGCGGTGAACTTGGCGATGGGCTTGTCCATCGGCAGGCCCATGCCCTCGAACAATCGCCCGTACCACCCGTCCATGGAGTACCCCGGAACCGTCAGCGCTCCCTGGTTCAGGGACTTGGCGTCGTCGTACAGTGCGGTGCGGTCAATGTCGCTGACGTTGCCCATGCCCTCGCAGCGCGGGCACATGCCGCCGAGGTAGACGGCCTGCTGGACCACTGCCTTCTCCACCCGTCCGCCGCTCTTCTCGGTGGACATGACGCCGCTGGCCTTCCGGGTGGGGACGTTGAAGGAGAACGCCGTGGGCGGGCCGGCGTACGGGGTGCCCAGCCGGCTGAAGAGGATGCGGAGCATGGCGTTGGCATCCGTTGCGGTGCCCACGGTGGAACGGGGGTTGGCGCCCATGCGCTCCTGGTCCACGATGATCGCCGTCGTCAGGCCTTCCAGGAAGTCCACCTCAGGGCGGGCGAGGTTCGGCATGAAGCCCTGCACGAACGCGCTGTAGGTCTCGTTGATCATCCGCTGCGACTCGGCGGCGATGGTGGCGAACACCAGCGAGCTCTTGCCCGAGCCGGAGACCCCGGTGAATACGGTCAGCCGGCGCTTGGGCAGTTCGACGCTGATGTTCTTGAGGTTGTTTTCCCGCGCGCCCTGCACGCGGATGAGATCGTGCGTGTCGGCGGCGTGCAGCCCGTTGGCCTGGGTATCGGTGCCGGTGTCCGTGCTCATCGGGTCTCCATCTGTTGGGCTGCGCTATCTGTTGGGCTGCGCTGGCCGGAAGCTGCGTGCTCAGCCTCCGGCCGCCGTCGTTGGTATCAGCCTAGGCCTGCTGGTTGATCCGCACGGTGTTCCCGGCGGGGTCGCGGAAGGCGCAGTCGCGGATGCCGTAGGGCTGGTCCACCGGTTCCTGCACCACATCGGCCCCGCTCGCCTCAACCTGGGCGAAGGCGGCGTCGACGTCCGGGGCAGAGAGGATCACGGTGGCGTAGGTGCCCTTGGCCATCATCTCGGCGATGGTGCGGCGCTCGTCATCGGTGATGCCGGGGTCCACGCCCGGCGGGTGCAGGACGATCGAAACGCCGGGCTGGCCCGCGGGGCCGACCGTGATCCAGCGCATGGTGCCGCGCCCCACGTCGTTGCGGACCTCGAAGCCGAGCGCGTCGCGGTAGAACGCCAGGGAAGCGTCGGGGTCGGTGTGCGGAAGGAAGGTTGAGGAGATGGTGATGTTGTCCATGGCAGTCATGCTAGTTGCGGCTCCTGAGCGGGCGCTTCTCGATTCCTGACCGGTCTGGTGACCTGTTTGGCCACGCACGCGGGGATGCCCGCCGTCGTGCTCTTCGCCTCCTGCTTGTAGGCGCTGGGTGGCATGCCCACCAGTTCGCTGAAGCGCGTGCTGAAGGTGCCCAGCGAGGAACAGCCGACGGCGAAGCACACCTCCGTGACGGAAAGGTCACCCCGGTGCAGCAGCGCCATGGCCCGTTCGATGCGCCGGGTCATCAGGTAGCTGTAGGGCGATTCCTGGTACGCGGCCTTGAACCGGCGGCTGAGGTGGCCGGCGGACATGTGGACACCGCGGGCCAGGGCTTCGACGTCCAGCGGCTGCGCGTACTCCCGGTCGATCCTGTCCTTGACCCGGCGCAGGAGCATGAGCTCGCGCAGGTAGGGGTCGGGAACGGGGCTGATAGTCACCTTTCAGATGGTGCTCCCTGGGGGGGGAGTTGTCCAGACACCCGGGTGTGAGGCCTGCGCCCCGGCCTCCTGCGTCAGCGGGCCGGAGCGCTACAGAAGGCTTTCGCCGATCTCCTGCCCGATCCTCCTGAGGAGGACAGCCGAGAGGTCAGGGTCTTTGGAGGAGTCCTGGTCTGTGTATTCAGTCAAAGCGTAGACCTTTGCCAGCGGCATCTCGGACCACCGTTCCTTCGGGAGGAGCGAGCGGCCGGCGACAGCGATGATGGGCCTGGAGCCGGAACGGCGGGCGACGGCGGCAGGCAGCTTCCCGGCCAAGGTCTGTTCGTCGATGCTGCCTTCGCCGGTGATGACGACGTCGCAGGTTTCCTTCCGCGCGTTGAAGTCCAGCAGATCCAGGAAGTAGTCGGCGCCGGAGACCTGTGTGGCGCCGAGCAGGAGGCAGGCGTAGCCGATGCCGCCGGCACTGCCCGCACCCTCGTGTTCTGCCATCGCGGCGGCACCGGCGAGCCCGGCGCCAGCCATCTTCGTGACATAGTGCGCCAGCCCCTTGTCGAGTGCTGCCACGTCGTCAGGTGCGGCGCCCTTCTGGGGTCCGAACACGGCAGGTGCGCCGTGGACACCGTGCAGGGGATTGTGGACATCACTGGCGACGATGAGTTCGGTGTCTGCCAGTTCCGGCAATACTGTCCGTTGCACCGTATGGATCCGGTCCAGGGCCCTGCCGCTGCCGTAGAGCTGGCGGCCGTCGGCGTCCCGGAAGCTGTAGCCCAGGGCAGTGAGCATGCCCATGCCGCCGTCGGTGCTGGCGCTGCCGCCGAGGGCCATGACGATCCGGGACGGGTTCAGGCTGAGCGCGAACAGGATTGCCTCGCCGAATCCGCGGCTTGATGCGTTCAGCGGCTCCGGGTTTCCGCCTGGCAGCAGTCCGAGGCCACAGGTGTTGGCCACCTCCACAACCGCCGTGGCGCCGTCGAAGGCGATGCTTGCCTGGACCGGTTGCCCGGTGGGCCCGGCCACGGTGTAGTGGCGCCGGGCGAAGCCGGAGGCGATGGCGGCATCAACGCTGCCGTCGCCTCCGTCTGCGAGTGGAAGGAGCTCGCAGTGGACCGCCCCGGATCCGGTGGCGGAGCGAAGCCCTGCGGCCAGGGCATCCGCTACTTCGCCGGCGGTGAGGCTGCCTTTGAACTTGTCGGGCGCGATGAGCGTCCGTACGGTTTTCGGGACGGTGGTCTGCGTCATGTCAGATGGATTCCGAGTAGGCGGGACGGCGGTCGGCAGCGGGGGAGGGTTCCACGGCGGCGGAGTGCGCGGGTACCGCGTGGGCGCCCGCCGGGTGCTTGGGACCGTGGTGGCCGTATTCGGTGAGGTCCTCGTCGACGTCCGTGACGTCGTCGAGGTGGACAGGGTCCTCCGCCGGCATGGGTTCAACGGTTTCTCCATTGAAGACACGGCGGGCGCGGTCGGCGTCCAGGGTGCGGTCCCACCAGGCGATGAACAGGGTGGCGACGGCGTTGCCGGTGAAGTTCACCAGGGCGCGGCACTCAGACATGAACTTGTCGATGCCGAAGATAAGCATGATGCCGGCGGCCGGGATGGTGCCGAGGGTGGTGAGGGTTGCGGTGAGGGCGATGAAGCCGCCGCCGGCCACGCCTGCGGCGCCCTTGGAGGTCAGGAGCATGACGGCGAGCAGGCCCAGCTGTTCACCGATGGTCAGGTCGGTGTTGGTGGCCTGGGCGATGTACAGGGCGGCGAGGGAGAGGTAGATGGCTGCGCCGTCGAGGTTGAAGCTGTACCCGGTGGGGACGACCAGGCCTACGGTTTCCTTCTTGACGCCGGCGTGCTCGAGCTTGCGCATCAGGCCCGGCAGGGCCGGTTCGGCGGTGGAGGTGCCCAGGATGAGCATGTATTCCTCTTTGAGGTGGCGGATCATCTTGAAAATGTTCAACCTCAGGAAGAGCATGATGGAGCCGAGCACGATCACCACGAAGAGGATGGAGGTGATGTAGAAAAGGGCGATCAGCCCGCCCATGCTGGTCAGAGACGAGACGCCGAACTTGCCCACGGCGTAGGCCATGGCACCGAACGCGCCAATCGGGGCGGCCTTCATGATGAAGCCCAGGATCTTGAACATGACCCCGGTGAGGCGCTGCACACCGTCAAGGACGGGAGCGCCCACCTTACCCATGGCGTTCAGGGCGATGCCGAAGACCACGGCGATGAAGATGATCTGGAGGATGTTGCCCTCGACGAACGGGGCAGCCATGCTTTCCGGAATGATCTTGGTCAGGAACTGCCACCACTCCTGGTTTGCGCCGGCGTCGATGAGCTTTGCCGCGGATTCGGAGGTCTCGATGCTGTCCGCATCCGCGTTCACGCCGTCGCCCAGCCGGAAGAGGTTGATGGCCACCAGGCCGAAAATCATGGCCAGGATGGTACCCACCTGGAAGTAGGTCAGGGCCTTCAGGCCCGTCATGCCAACCTTTTTCAGGTCGGCGACGCTGGCGATGCCGCCCACAATGGTCAGGAACACGATGGGGCCGATGAGCATCTTCATCGCATCAACGAAGGTAGTGCCGATCGGTTCCATGGCCACGCCGACACTGGGTGCGAGCCAGCCGACGAGGATGCCGACGACGATCGCCGTCAGAACCCAGAAGTACAGTTGCCGGTACAGGGGTGTTTTGGGGGCCGCGTTCTTGGCTGCTGCAACGCTGCCGGCGGTGGTGGTGTGGTCCATTATTCCTACCTCTTTGTTGGAATGTAGCTGGAAGTTTCTGATGTAAGGGGACATGGCGGAGTGGGCGGCGAAATGCTGCACCGCCGCCCACTCCGGGCGTTTGCTGCCGCCGGAGGTTCCCGGCTGGCCGTGTCCTGGCTAGACCGTTGCCAGGGTGTTCGTCAGCGCCTTGATGATGGCGTCGGTGACGTCGGCGGTGTCGGCGTTCCCGCCGACGTCGCGGGTAAGGTACCCGGCAGCGGTGGTCTGTTCGATCGCTGCCTCCACCTTGCGGGCCTCCTCGTGCAGGCCGAAGTGGTCCAGCATCAGGGCGGCGCTCGCGATGGCACCTATGGGGTTGCTGATACCCTGGCCGGCGATGTCCGGGGCGGACCCGTGGACTGGTTCGAACATGGACGGGAACCGGCGTTCCGGGTTGAGGTTGGCGCTCGCGGCCAGGCCGAGGCTGCCGGCGAGGGCGGAGCCGAGGTCGGAGAGGATGTCGGCGTTCAGGTTGGACGCCACGACGACGGACAGGTCCTCAGGCTTGAGGATGAACTTGGCGCTCATGGCGTCCACCAGGACGCTTTCGGTCTGCACGTCGGGGTAGTCCAGGGCCACGCGGTTGAAGACTTCGTCCCAGAGGACCATGCCGTACTGCTGGGCGTTGGACTTGGTGACCGAGGAGACCTTCTTCACGGTGCGGGTCCGGGCGAGGTCGAACGCGAAGCGCATGATGCGCTCACAGCCCTTTTCGGTGAACAGTGCGGTCTGCAGGGCGACTTCGTTGCCGGGGCCGCGGCCGCTGAGGTTGCGGCCGCCCAGGCCGGCGTATTCGCCTTCGCTGTTTTCGCGGACCACGACCCAGTCGAGTTCTGTGTTGTCGGCCTTGCGCAGTGGGGACTGGATGCCGGGGAGGAACTTCACGGGGCGGATGTTGGCCCACTGGTCGAAGTTCTGGGTGATGTTCAGCCGCAGGCCCCAGAGGCTGATGTGGTCCGGGACGTTTTCCCAGCCGACGGCGCCGAAGTAGATCGCATCGAAGTCCTTCAGCGTTTCCAGGCCATCGTCGGCCATCATCTTGCCGGTTTCCGCGTAGTATCCGCAGCCCCAGGGGAACTCGGTCCACTCAAAAGCGAATTTTCCGTTGGAGTTCTCCGCCAGGGCGTCCAGGACGCGGCGTCCGGCAGAAACGACTTCCTTGCCCACACCGTCTGCGGGGATTGAAGCGATGCTGAATTTCTGGGTGGCGCTCATGTGCCTACCTCCTCGTTGAGTGTTGGCAGTGCCTCTGTTGCTCGAGTCACACTGTTCTTCCTCTTCAAGTAGACGGCCAGTACGTGCGGGGCGTCCAAGACCAGGTTTCGATAAGGCAGATAGGCCTGGCCTATCGATCGGGAGAGGTTGTTTCACTTTTCGGACTTGGGGAGGCGTGGCGCTGTGCCACGGCAAGGAAAGCCCGGGCCGCAGGCGTCAGGTCCTCCTTGCGGCTGAGGATCGCCACGTCCAAGTGGGAGACCGGTTCGATCAGCAGCGTCCTGAGCCCGGACTTATGGGCAAGGGGAGCCCAGGAGGAGGGCATGACGGCGTGGCCCACCCCGGCGAGAACCAACGGCAGGATGGAGGTGCGGTGCGCGACCTCCACGACGATTTCAGTTTTTACGCCGTGTGCCAGTGCATCGTCAACCAGCCAGCGCATCAGGGATCCGCGCTGGCTGGCAATCAGCCGGTGTCCGCCCAGGTCCTCCCGCTGGATGGCCTCGCCGGAGGTGAAGGTGTCTGCCTGGGGATTGACGATGAGGATCAGGGGTTGGCGCTCCAGCTCAAGGACCTGGACCCCCGGCACGCGCACGGGCGTCGGTGAGCCGGCCAGGCCGATCTCCGTACTGCCGGACCGGACCGACTCGATGACTTCCTCAGGCGTAAACGCGGCACTGACATTCAGCCGGACCGAAGGGTGCAGCTCGGTGAAGCCCGCGATCATCGATGTCAGTGGTTCGATGCCGGGCGATGGCATGGTGATGATGTCCAGGCGCCCGCTGCGGATGCCCCGAAGGGCCTGTACTGCCGATTGTGCAGCATCGAGGTCCCGCATCACCAACCTGGCCGGGCCCACCAGTTCCTTGCCGGCCTCGCTGAGTACGGCCCGGCGGCCGACGCGGTGGAACAGGGGGACGCCCAGCTCCTTTTCCAGGCTGGCAATCGTCTGGGACAGCGATGGCTGCGCGATCAGCAGATGTTCGGCTGCCCTGTTGAAGCCGTCGTGATCAACCACGGCGAGGAAGTATTTCAGCTTTCGTGTATCCACGCCGACTCCTTCAGCGGTTCGGGCCCCAGGCTTGCGGAAACCGCCGGGTGGCCTACGCCTGTCAGGCGCTGTAGTTGTAAAGCTTTCCACGCAGCAACCAGCCAGGTCCAAGCCGCGCGTGGCGTGACGTGGGCCTGGCTGGCCGGACTCGGGTCAGCCGCCTAGGCCGACAACGCCCACCATCACCGGGACGATGCTGATGATAAGGATGGCGCCCAGGATGTCGAAGGCGAATCCGGTGCGGACCATGCGGGTGATGGGAACGGTGCCTGAGCCGTAGACTATGGCGTTTTGAGGCGTGGAGACCGGCAACATGAACCCGAACGATGCGGCGAAGGTCGCAGCCAGGGCGGGAACAAGGGGGTCCACGCCCATGGCAACGCACAGCGGGATGACGATTGGCACCACGACGGCGGCGGACGCGGTGTTGCTGGTTGTCTCCGAGATGAGGATGGCCAGAATCGCCGAGAATGCGGTGATCGCCACGATATTGGTGACGCCGAGGTTTGCTGCCGCAGCGTTTCCGATCGTTTCTGCCAGGCCGGTGGAGGAGAGAAGGGCCCCGAAGATGATGCCCGTACCAAAAAGGATGATGGTTCCCCAGTCGATTTTGGCGGCGTCCCCCCAGGTCAAGGTAGCGCGGCGTTCCTTCCAGTTGGTGGGGAGGATGAACAGCAGGGAAGCGCCGATGACGGCAACGATGCCTTCGTCCAGGCGGTCATCCAGCAGCGTGTACATTTCCGAGTCCGGGCCGGCGATGAGGCTTGCGAAGGCCGGGAGCAGCCACAGCGTGACGGTCAGGCCGAAAGCGATAAGCGTGTTGACCTCGGCCCGGGACATCTTTCCCTGCTGCGCTTTCTGCTCCCGGATGAACTCATCCACGCCTTCGATTCGGCGGATTTCCGGTTTGTTGAGCAGGAACATGGTCAGTGCCAGCACCACGAACATGGCTGCGCAGATGGGTGCGACAGTGGCAGTCCACTGGACGAAGGAAATCTGGATTCCGGTTGCTTCCTCGATAAGGCCGCGGCCGATCAGGTTCGGAGGTGAGCCGACGGGCGTTAGGAGGCCACCGACGCTGGCGCCATAGGCGAGCATCAGCATCAGCGCTGCCCCCACCCGAAGGCGCAACGGGTCGAAGTCGGCCTTGACCACACCACGGTCCTGCATCAGTTTTGCTATGACGGCCAGGATGCCCAGGGCGGTGGGCATCAGCATGGCAACCGTGGCGGTGTTGGAGACGAATGCGGACAGGATGCACGTGATCAACCCGAAGGCGACGATGACGCGGTAGGTGGACTTGGCGACGCCGGGAATCGACAGGACAGCGAAGGCGAGCCGTTGGGCTATGCCGTGCTTGAGCATGGCTGCGGCGAGGATGAAGGCGCCGATAAACGTGAAGATGGTTGTGGAGCCGAAGGGCCTCAGCACGTCACTGGCTGGTGCCACCCCGAGCAGGACGATCGCGGCGACGCCGATGAGCCCGCCCACCGGGATGGGAACCGGTTCGCAGATCCAAAGGATGATGACGCCCAGCAGGACGGCCGCGAGCAGTTGTTGGGTCTGTTCCATGCCGGTGGGGAGAAACGCGAAGATAATTGAAACTGCCGGCGCCAGAAAGAATCCGAGGGTCTGCCGGGCACGCTCGAACTTTTCCTCCCGTGGAGACAGCTTTTGCTCGCTCAGGCTCTTGAACGTCTTGCCGCCCAGCAGGGCTGCGCGGACATCCGTCCGTGGGGCCGCAGGGCTGGCTGCCGTGGATGCAGTTAGGTTGCCGGACATCGTCGTCCTTTCGTCGTAAGGGTTTGAACCCACTGTGCATCCGTGACCTCGGTCACGTCCAAGATGAGTTCCCTACTACGCCAATAGGGAAAACCAATGAAGGCGCCGGCCCGGCGTACTTCAGCTGGATCCCTGCAGCTGCCTGTGCGAGGCCGGGAACTTGTCCAGACTTATGACGGCGCGGAGGCTGCGTAAAACGCCCCCTTTTTTGCGGGGTATGATTATGCCGCCGGCCGGCATGAGGTCCTCGCCCGAACAGGGCTCGAGTCAACGCAGTGTTGGATGATGTCCGCTCATTGAGCAGTGGCATCCGGCGAAACCAAACCCTTTTCATCACTGTCAAAGACCCTGCCCGGATACTGCGCGGGCAGCACCCTGAAAGGACCCCATGGAACTGCTGTGGGAAATCGCCGGCTGGGCCGGCGCGGCTGCGATTCTCAGCGCATACCTGGCCGTTTCCATGGGCTGGCTGAAGGCCGGCAAGGGCTTCCAGACCGCGAACCTTGTTGGCGCCGTCGCCTTCATCATCAACGGCACCTTCCACGGGGCCTGGCCTTCCGTGGTGACGAACGTGGCCTGGTTCCTCATTTCCGCCGTCGCGCTTGTCCGCATGCGTTCCGAAAGCAGCCCGCCGGTGGTGGCCGCGGACCCGCAGGTCCAGTTCCCGGGTGTCCCGGACACCACGGGCCAGATGGCCGTCGTCGAGGTTCTTACCGGTTCCATGGCTGCGGTTCCTCCATTGCCTGCCATGCCTGCCATGGCTGACGGGCAGCGCCTGGCGCACTGAACCGTCACATGATGCCGGTGGGCACCCGAAGAAGATCGTCCATATAGTTGCACTTTTCTGCCATGGGCAGCGGTGGCGTTTGTCCATAGCCTGAAGGGGTGACGGACGCCAACCACTCCAAGAGCCACATTCATTTGCCCGACGCGCCGCCGGACCAGCAGGCCGTCCTGGAAGCCGGCGGTGTTGCCTGCTGGAGCGAGCCGGTCTCCATCGACACCTACGCTCCCGGCGTGCCGGACCGGTACCCGATGTTCCTGGACCGCCGCGTGTACCAGGGGTCCAGCGGCAAGGTCTACCCGATGCCGTTCATTGACAGCATCGCCGGCTCGAAGGAACCCCGGCTCTGGCAGGCAATCCACCTGGAGAACGAATACCTGAGACTCATGCTGCTGCCGGAGATCGGAGGCCGCATCCACATCGGCTTTGACAAGACGGCCGGGTACGACTTCTTCTACCGCAACAACGTGATCAAGCCGGGGCTGGTGGGCCTTGCCGGGCCCTGGATCTCCGGGGGCGTGGAGTTCAACTGGCCCCAGCACCACCGCCCGGCAACCTTCCTTCCCGTGGAAACGTCCATCGAACGCGGCGGCAACGGGGCGGTGGTGGTGTGGCACAGCGACCTCGATCCGCTGCAGCGGATGCGCGGGACCCACGGGGTCCGGCTCAGCCCGGGCAGTTCGCTGGTCGAGGTGGAGGCCCGGCTCTACAACTGCACCGACGTGCCGCAGACCTTCCTCTGGTGGGCGAACGCCGCGGCCCGCGTCCACGAAAAGTACCAGTCGTTCTTCCCGGGGGATGTCCGCTACGTGGCGGACCATGCCCGCCGGGCCATCACGGCTTTCCCGCGCGCGGACCGCCCCTACTACGGTGTGGACTACCCCGCCCTGGCCGGGGAAGGCCATCCGGACGCGGACCGCATCGACTTCTATGCCAACATTCCCGTCCCCACCTCCTACATGGTCACCGACACCAAGGACAGCTTCTTCGGCGGCTACGACCATGCGGCGGGTGCCGGGTTCGTCCACTGGGCCGAGCGCGGCATTTCCCCGGGCAAGAAGCAGTGGACGTGGGGCAACGGTCAGGTGGGCAAGGCTTGGGACGCACACTTAACGGACGACGACGGCCCTTACGTTGAGCTGATGTCCGGCGTCTTCACGGACAACCAGCCCGACTTCAGCTACCTCGCCCCCGGCGAGACCCGCACCTTCAGCGAGTTCTGGTACCCGATCCGCGAGATCGGCCCGGCGCACCAGGCCAACCTCGCCGTCGCCGTCTCACTCCAGCTGGACGACGCCGGGCGCATCGCCACAGTGGGGGTCTCCAGCACGGCGGACCGGGCCAATGCCACGGTGGTGCTTCAACACCAAGGGCAGGCCATCCGGTCCTGGGATGCCCGGATCTCCCCGGCCCACCCCTTCGCGGAAGCGTGTGAGCTTGACGGCCCGGTTGAGGCTGCTGACCTCACCCTCCGCGTCCTTGACGGGGGAGCGGAGCTGTTGTCGTGGTCCCCGCCCCGGTCCGGCGATGCCCTGTCCGGAGATGGCCGGCCCGGCGATGCCGGGGAGGAGCCGTGGGTGGCCACGGAGCCCGGGCAGCCGGCGGACATCGAAAGCCAGGACGAGCTCTACGTCACCGGCACACACCTGGCCCAGAACCGGCACCCCACAAGGTCGCCCCTGCCCTATTTCGAGGAGATGCTCCGGCGGGACCCCATGGATTCGCGCGCATCGATCGCGCTGGGTGCAGCGAGATATGCCACCGGCCAGTACGCGGAAGCGCGGCGGCTGCTGGAGAACGCGCTGGCCCGGCTGACCCTCCGGAACCTCAATCCGCCCAGTGGCGAGGCCAGCTACCGGCTAGGCCTGGTGCTCGAGCGGACCGGTCAACCGGACAGGGCTGCCGAACACTTTGCGAAAGCCGCCTGGGACAGGGCCTGGGCGCATCCGGCCCACCTTGCGATGGCGCGCCTGGCACTCCGGTCGGGCCAGCCAGCCGAAGCCCTCCGGCAGGCCGAATTGGCATTGGGCCTGGACCCGGCCAGCCCTGCGGCAAAGCACCTGCTCTGCCTTGCGCTGCGCCAGCTGGGTCGCGGGGGCGAGGCCTCGCGTCTGCTTCAGGGCATCCTCAACGCCGACCCGCTGGACCCTGTGGCCCAGGCGCTGGACGGCTCTCTTGACGTTTCGGACCCCAAGACACCGCTGGCCGTGGCCTGCTGGCTCGCTGCCGCGGGCCAGTGGCAGCTTGCCCTGGACCTGACGGAGCAGCCGGCCCGGTCCGGCGACAAGGGGTTCGGCAACCCGGAGCCCCTCCGCCGCTACCTCCGTGCCGGCTGGCTGGACGAACTGCTGGACCCGGAAGCGGCGTCGAGGGAACGGGCGGCTGCCCGGCGGAGCGACACCACCTATGCCTTCCCTTCTGGACTGGACCAGTACGACGCCCTGCACCGCGCCCTCCAGGCTTATCCCAGGGACGCGGTGGCGCACGGACTGCTGGGATGCTGGCTGCTGGACGCGGGGCGCACCCCGGAAGCGCTTGCCCACCTGCAGGCCTCCATGGCAAACGGCTCGGAGGACCCCGTGGTCTGGCGGAACGCCGCGATAGCCCACGTGAACACTGGCGGGGGCCCGGCAGTTGCGGACTCCTTCTTTGAGCGTGCGCTGGAGCTGGGTCCTGATGATGCCCGGCTGGTGTTCGAGCGTGCCGTCCTGGCCGGCCTCCGGGGCGTGCCAGTCAAGGAGCGCATTGACGCACTGAAAAGGCACGGCTCCGCTGTGTTCCGGCGCGACGACCTCACCGTTCTCTATGCCAACCTGCTGGTTGACGCCGGCCGGGCGGACGAAGCCCTGGGCATCATGACCATGCGCAGCTTCCAGCCGTTTGAGGGGGGTGAAGGACTGGCCCTGGCGGCCTATGACCGGGCGTCCGTGGCGGTTGCGCGCGTGCTCACTGAGCAGAGTCCGACGGCGGCCGCTACCCTCCTGCGAGAAGGCATGGAGGCGCCGGCGAACCTGGGCGAAGGGCGGCACCCTGCCGGGAGCCTGGCCGAGCGTCTGGTGGCATTGGGGGACGCCCTCAACGGTGCAGGGGACGGTGAAGCGGCAGCCGAGGCATGGAAGCAGGCCTGCAATGAAGGCTCGCCGCTTGCCGTCGCCCCCGCTCCCGCGGGACCCGCTGACTACTGGAAAGGCGTTGCCTGCAGCAGGCTCGAAAGGCACGGTGACGCCGAACGGATCTGGCGGCAGCTCGAGGCCCGAGCCGATGAACTGGAAACCGCCCCCGCACTGCCCGACTACTTTGCAACATCCCTGCCCGAACTCCTGCTCTTCGACACTGACACGGCCGGAGCCCGCCTCGAAACAGCCGCACTCCTGCGCTCCCTGGCCGCAGAAGGCCGCTCCCACCTCAAAGAAAAGGCAAACTCTTGACCGACGCACCGAGATACCTCGGATCCGGAACCATGGAACGTGGCAGCGCTGCATCCCTGACGGGAGCGCCGCCGTCGCACCTTCCCTCCCGGCTGGTTATCAGCCTCTGGGACTTCTCCTGGTACACGCGGGCTGAAGAAGGCGGCCCCTACGCCAACCTGGATGCTGCCTGCGCGAAGGCCGCACAGCTGGGGTACAACACCATACGCATCTGCGCCGCCCCGCTGCTCCTCTTCGGCGCGCTCGGCCTCGACGACCTGGCCGTCGACCTGGAGATCGAGGGGCTCGGAACCGCGCCGGACGGCGGCTTCTACGGCCGCGGCACCCGCTGGTACGACGCTCCCGGCGGCTACCGCCTCAACCTGCGCGAGCGGCTGCTGGAACTCTTCGACGCCGCCGCCCGCCACGGCCTGGTTGTCATCCTCGCCAGCTGGGAATACCAGCAGTCACCGGCCTTCGCCCGTTCCCCGCGATGGTTCGAGGCGATCGACGCCGTCCCGCTCCAGGACAGGTACCGGGTCCTTGCGGATTCGTGGGACCGGCTCATCGGTGCGCTGACAACTGCGGGCCACCGGGACCGGATCGCCATGGTGGAACTGCACAACGAGGTGGACTTCTCCATCCTGCCCGCGCTCGCGGAGGGCGGCACCAGGGAACTGGAGCGTCTGCGGGGACTCCATCCCGACCTTCTGGTCACCGCAAGCTATGGCAAACCCCCGCACCTGGCCATGCACACAGTTCCGGACGGGCTGGGCGCAGCCCAGTTCCACGTCTACAGCTACGGTGTGCTGGATGCCCTCCAGCAGCAGATCGACATCAGGTCCGAGGGCGCCGCCGGCTTTCCCAACCCTGCCTTCCCCAACCCGGCCCTGGCCGCCCTCCTGCGCCCCGGCGCGCCCTCCGTGGCAGAGTACGGGCGGCTGGCCGAGTGGAAATACCGGGCAACAGTGGTTACGGACCAGATGTTCTACGGCTACGACTGGATTGATCCGGAGGCGTGGGACGCCTGGCTCTACAACAGGTTTGGCGAGTTCAGGGAGGTCATGCGGCGGGAAATCGAATCCCGGGTCGTTGCCATCGCCGCCTGGGCGCGCTGGAAGAACGCCCCCGCCGTCGTCGGTGAAGGATGGATCGGTTATACGCCCCTTCACGGCACGTTCGAGGAAGGCCCCATAGGGCGCGACCTCGCCGAACGCGGCATCCGGGCGGCGCTGGACCACGGGGTCTGGGGGATGGTGCTGTGTTCCAAACGCCGCGCCGCACCACCCGATGTGGGCCGACGAAGCGTGGCAACTCCGCATGAACCGCCTCATCCTTACCGCCCCCACAAGCTGAAAGAATCTTTATGCAGAACGAACAAGGGACCGTTGAGAGGCCCAGTGCGGGGATGGGCAGCGATGAAATGTTCAGCGCCGGGGTGCTCAGCGCCGCCCACCGGCCGCACGAGCTGGCACTGCAGTCCCCGCCCATGAGTAACAGCGAGGACCGCCACAAGAGGTGGCGGCTTACCAGCCAGTACATGGAACACGACGGCGTCCCTGCGGTGCCGGTCTCCGGGGAGCTGCACTACAGCCGCCTGCCCCGGTCCCGCTGGGAAGAGCGGCTGCGGCTGATGAAGGCCGGCGGCATCACCGTGGTGGCGTGCTACGTCTTCTGGATCCATCACGAGCCGGCCGAGGGCGAGGCCCGCTTTGACGGCAACCTGGACGTGGGCGCGTTCGTCCGGCTCTGCGCTGACGTTGGCCTGGACGTAGTGCTGCGGCTGGGTCCCTGGTGCCACGGCGAGGTCCGCAACGGCGGCTTCCCGGACTGGGTGCAGGCCGCGCCCGTCGGACACCGGACCAACGACCCCGCCTATCTGGCCATGGTGGAGCGCTGGTTCAACCGCGTGGGCACGGAGCTGGACGGCCTCACCGGCCCGGACAGCAACGTCATTGGCATCCAGCTGGAAAATGAGCTTTACGACCAGCCCCGGCACATAACGGAGCTTAAAAGACTGGCCAGCGCGGCCGGGCTGGGCGCACCCGTCTGGACGGCAACGGCCTGGGGTGCAGCCGATATCCCGGAGGACGACGTTATGCCGGTGTTCGGTGGCTACGGGGACGGCTTCTGGGTTGATGCCGACGCCCCGTGGGACCCCACCTTCCGGGAGCATTACTTCTTCAGCCACGAGTGGGATGACCCTGGGATCGGCGCGGACCTGCGTGAACACTTTTCGGGTAGCGGCGCGGCACCGTCCCGTTCCCCGTCCACGCTCTATCCGCCGGCAACGTGCGAACTCACCGGCGGCATGGCAACGGCCTACCAGCGGCGGCCGTGGCCCAGCGGCAAGGATGTTGCCGCGGTGGCCAACAACAAGATCGGCAGCGGCTCCGGGTGGCAGGGCTATTACATGTTCACGGGCGGAACGAATCCGCCCGGCGGTCTGCAGGAATCGCAGGCAACGGGCTACCCCAACGATCTTCCGGTGTTTGACTATGACTTCCACGCGCCCATTGGTGCGGCCGGAAGGCTGGCGCCGGGCTTCGCCGAACTGCGGAAGCAGCACGCCTTCCTGGCGGCTTTCGGTGCCCGGCTTGCCCCTATGCCGTCCACCTTGCCGGACAACCTTCCTGCAAGCATTGATGACAGGGAGACGCTGCGCTGGGCCATGCGATCGGACGGCCGGTCCGGGTTCCTGTTCGTCACCTGGCACCAGCCGCACATTCCCCTGCCGGATTACCCGGGAGCCCAGTTCAGGCTCCTCCTGGACGGGGAAACACTCATTTTTCCGCGCGGGGGCCTCACCATTCCTGCCGGAACCATCGCGCGCTGGCCAGTAAATCTGGAAGTGGCAGGTGTCCGCCTTAGCTGGGCGACGGCGTCGGCCTTCACACTGCTGGACCCGGATGGTGCGCCCACGCTGGTCCTCGCTGCCGAGCAAGGAATCGTGCCGCAGCTGTGCCTGCCGGAAGGGACTGTTCTGGTTGGTCCGGCAACCGCGCTGGACGGCAACGTGTACGCCATCGAAGCGGCCCACCCCGTGACCCTGACGGCGAGCTCGCCCGAAGGCTCCCTGGCTATCCTGGTCCTGCCCTCCCGACTGGCTGACCAGGCGTGGGCGTTGGAGACACCGCATGGGCGGCAGCTGGTCCTGTCCGCAGACCCGCTGTGGGTTGGTGCGGACGGCCGTCTGGCCGGCAGGTCGCAGGGGGAACCCGCTGTCCGGCGCTACTCCACTGCGGCCGGCGGGTTCGAGGACGTACGGACAAGCACCTTGAAGCCTGAACCCCTTCGCCGGACGCTGCCTGCCGAGCAGATCCGCGCCGCGAAGCCGGTCCCGGCGTCCTTCGGTTCGCTCGCCGGCCGCGCTGCCGCGCCCACCGGCTCTTCCATCGATGACTTGGCAGCCGTCTATGCGCTGGACCTGGGCGCGGCGGTACTGTCCGGGGAGCACACGGAACTGCAGGTTGCCTGGACCGGGGACGTTGCCCGCCTGGTGGTTGACGGGACTGTGGTGGGGGACAGGTTCTGGGACGGTTCCCCCTGGATCATCGAAACCAACGACGCCGGGATATGCCCGGGCTCGGACGTCCGGCTCCAGATCCTGCCGCTCGCCAAGGATGCGCAGGTTGGGCTGCCGGCCGAGGCGCAGCGCCGGCGGGACGCGGTTGCCGGAGACCTGGTTTCGCTGGACAGAGTGGAGCTCCTCCAGTGGGCAAGGTGGTCGGAGGAGCCCGCCTGAGCTGCGGCGTTGTGCCATAGCATGGACACTTCGTGGCGGAAGGAGTGCAGGGTGGAGCGGGCAACGGGGTTTCCCAACCAGCGCCTGGTGGTGGTTCCCCGGCCCCTGGTCCGTGAGGCGCTGGAGCGTCCCGTCACGCGGCGGCTGGTGGTGACCGACGCCGGCGTGTTTCCCGCCGCCGGGGAGCATGGGCGGTACCGGCCCCAGGGCGCGGACGAAACCATCGTCCTTCTCTGCGTCGCGGGGGCGGGGTGGGTGGAAACCGGCGGTGCGCGGTACGACGTCGGCAAGGCAACCGCCGTCGTACTTCCTGGCAACACCGGTGAGGCCCATGCGTACGGTGCCTCTGCTGAGGACCCCTGGACCATCTGGTGGTGCCACGTCCGCGGGTCCGATGTTGCCGAACTCGTTGAAGAATCGGGGGTGCGCACCGGCCGGCCCATCATCCCGCTGGTGGCGGTGGACCGGCTGACGGCCATGCTGGACGAGATCATTACTGCCCTGGAGCAGGACCAGTCGCCGGCCCGCCTGGTGGCCACGGCCGGGATGGCCTGGAAGCTGCTGGCCACCCTGGCGGTGGACCGCCGCCTCCCGGAACAAGGGACGCCGCTGCAGCAGGCCATGAAATTCCTCGAGGACCGGGTGGACGGTGCCATCCGCCTGCCTGACCTGGCCAGGGTGGTGGGTGTTTCGCCGTCGCACTTGAGCAAGTTGTTCCGGGAGGCGACGGGCGGGGGAGTGCTGGCTCACCACATTGCCCTGAAGATGGCGCGGGCCAGGCTTCTGCTAGACACAACCGACCTGACGATTGCCGATGTGGGCCAGGAGATCGGGCTGAACGACCAGTTCTATTTCTCGCGCCAGTTCCGCCGGCTGCACGGGGTGAGCCCCAGCGCGTACCGGGCGGACCGGAAGGGCTGAGGCGGGTGGGGAGTGGCTTCCGTGAGGTTGGTGCAGGGTCATGGCCTTGGTGTAGCGGAGGATCTGGACCCGGCGAGATGAGTGTCAGGTTCAGACCTAAGGCCTTTCGCGGGGCGGTGTCCGGAATGGGGCGCAGGGTCCTAATCTGACGTCTCATCGGCCAAACCTGACGTCAGATTAGCGTGTGCCCATCTGTAGGAGCTCCCGGCTCAGTGCGTAAGTTCTGGCGCTCCGTATAGGCTGCGGATGAGTTCGGCTGCTTCGGCTCGGAGCGCGGGAGGGTCGGTTTTCGACCAGGCTAGGTAGACGGGGACTGGCGGCGCGTCGCGGACGAGGCGATAGACCAATCCGGCCCTTCGGTATTGGTGTGCGGTGGATTCAGCGGTTATGCCGCGGGCTTTGCCGCTGCCGATGACCGTTAGCCAGTCGTCCACGTCATTGGTGATTACCGTCTGAACGGGTTGCTTTCCTTCGGGCCAGAGGTCAAGGCGGGTGCTTCCGGTACGCAAATCAATGGCCACCGTGGCGTCGCTGACTTGGGCGAGCGTGACCGTTCGTTTGGCTGCCAGGGGGTCCTCGATTGCCATTGCGCAGTAGCGTTTCTCGTATCCGGTGAGGACGAAGTCGAGGGTTCCTGGTTCCGGGGTGCGGCGCAGGATTGCAAGATCGGTTGTTCCTTCGGCCAGCCCTGCGGTAGGTGTGTTTGTCCTGATGAGCAGCAGGTCTTTGTCGGGGAAGGCGGCGGGCCACCTGCGTTGGAATTCAGGGGTGTGTCTGCCTAAGGCAGACCACGCATATCCGATCCTTACGGTGCTCTTGGAGGAGGACGCTTCCCGCTGAAGATCCTCCAGCGCAGAGAGGGCATGGCGGGCGCGACCTATCACGCGCTTCCCCGCGGGAGTAAGTTCCACGCTGCGGGTGGTCCGCACCAGCAACCGGACTCCTAATGCCCGTTCAAGAGCAGCGACGTTCCGGGAAACAGCGGCCTGGGAAATACCCAGCTCGATGGCCGCGTCGGTGAAGGTCCCAGCCTCCGTAACCCTGAGGAAGGATCTCAGGTGGCGTATCTCGAAGTCCATGGCCACCAGTCTATTCATGCAGGATCTGCATTAGTGGGTGTACTTATGCATTATGGGGGAGTGCGGCCGTTGCGGAGAATCCATTCATGGATAAAGCAGGGAAAGGGCGTCAGGGGCGGGCAACCGCCACGCTCGTAGCAAGTGCCCTCTCAAACCAATTGGGTGCGGCCAGTGGCTCGATGGCCTTTCCGGCAGTGGGCCCCGTCGGTGTTGTTGCAGTTCGTCAACTTGTTGCTGCCGCGGTACTCCTGCCGCTGGTCCGGCCAAGAGTCCGGGATTTCACGCTTTCCCAATGGTGGCCGATACTTCTGCTCGCGTTGGTCTTCGGAACGATGAACCTTTCGCTCTACGCCGCTATCGAGCGGATCGGCTTGGGACTGGCGGTGACGCTGGAATTCCTTGGGCCTCTGGCAGTTGCCTTAGCCACAACCAGAAGTAAAGGCAGCATGTTCTGTGCTGCCATTGCCGGTGCGGGCGTTGTTGCCATCACACAACCCGAGGCTTCCACAGACTACGCCGGAATGGGTCTTGCACTCATCGCGGCATCGAGCTGGGCCGCGTACATCCTGCTGAACAGAACGGTAGGTAACCGTATACCCGGCGTCCAGGGAACCGCCACCGCAACAGGAGTGTCAGCCGCACTGTTCCTCCCCATCGGGCTCACCATCTTCATTACCCAAAGACCCGACACCGCAACGGTGCTTTGCGCCGTCGCCGCCGGACTCCTGGCATCCGTCGTGCCCTATATTGCGGACCTGGTAGCCCTGCGCAGCGTCCCCGCCCACATCTTTGGCGTCTTCATGAGCATCAATCCTGTGTTCGCTGCGGCCGTCGGAGCCATCGCACTCAATGAGGAACTTGGCGCGGTGGAATGGGCCGGGATAGTCCTTATTGTCGGCGCTAACGCCTTCGCGCTGCGCCGTCAGCGCTGAAGCGGGAGCCGGGACCAGCCTGACAAGCACCGGGAAAGCCCCCTTTAGCGTGTACTACCCACCAATCTTCGGGTGCCGATAACGGATATTCCGTCAACCTGCCTCGGCCGGGCGAACTAACCTGCTCGCTGATCACGCGGCCGCAAATGGCGGCGACACTGATCCGTCCATGGCTGGGGTCAATTCAGGTTATCCACGGCTGGGAATCGGGAGCCGTTGGGCAGATCCTTGGCAGCAGTAGCGGTGGATAACCTACGAGAATTGTCCCCGGGCCGTAGGCGGGCGGACCGGACTTCTCGTTCAGACATAGATCAATTCCCATTGCTCCGAGGACCAGCCAAGAGCCAGGCGTCAGTTTTGGCTCTACTTGAGCTGACGTATCAACGCGCCCCAGGGGCGTCGGACTAGAAAATCATCTTTTCGTTCTGATCGGTACCTGCCGGCACTGCGAGACGTTCTTGGCTCGATTTCGTCAGAATCTGATCAACCAGTGCTTCAATGCCGCCTTCGGATATCAACGTCATTCCGGCTTCGGCTGTTTCCAGGGCTTCAAGTGTCTCCAGCTGTGAGGTGAGGAGGGATGGAGGCATGAAGTGTCCTGGGCGCTGGACCAGCCGCTCCATCAGCACCGAAGGGTCAACCTTTAAGAGGATGAACCTGGTGGAAGGAGCGGCGGCGCGGATCGCGTCGCGGTATGCGCGTTTCAGGGCCGAACACGCAACCACGATCCCATGCGGGTGTTCGGCCGCGAGTTCTGAGCCGACGAGGCGAAGCCACGGCCATCTGTCTTCATCGGTGAGCGGTACGCCAGCCGTCATCTTTTCGACGTTCGGCAAGGGATGCAGGTCGTCAGCG
This sequence comes from Pseudarthrobacter quantipunctorum, assembly GCF_045291495.1. Classification (NCBI taxonomy): domain Bacteria; kingdom Bacillati; phylum Actinomycetota; class Actinomycetes; order Micrococcales; family Micrococcaceae; genus Pseudarthrobacter; species Pseudarthrobacter quantipunctorum. The sequence continues at coordinate 3,955,476 of NZ_CP148033.1, read as the reverse complement.
TCCTTGAAGGTTGCCCCGAGCCGGGCTGCCAGGGCAGCGCCGACCTCAGTCTTGCCTGCACCCGAGACGCCCATGACGACGATGGGGCGATGCACTACAGGGCTCCTTGTTGTGCTGTTCCTGCGGGGATGGGCGTCAGGCGGGTCACTTCGACAGGTTTTTCCAGCAGGCCTTCGAGGGAGGCGTTCAGGCGTTTGACCGGTTCGCCTTGGCCGTGGGCATCGAGCAGCGCAGCTGATTCCCACTTCTCGATCATGAAAATCTGGTTGTTTGGAGCTTCGTGGATCGCGTAGAGCAGGCAGCCGGGTTCCTGGTGCACTTCGCTGATTGCGGGGGAGAGGGCGGCGACGACCCGGTCGAAGGCGCCTTCCTTCGGACTGAAAGCAGCGGTGACGACGATGGTCATGGTGAGTTGTCCTTAGCTTTAAGGGTGCCCTTGAGGGGCGGGGAAGGGTCCTTGAGGAAGCGGCGCGGACCGATGGCTAAAGCCCGCCGGTCCGCGCCGAACACCCGCAGGGTGGTTTTCAGACTTAGCTACTTCGACGCTGTCGCAAGGGCAAGGGCAAGGGCTTCGGTTTCACGACGCAGTTCGAGGGCCTGGGCGAGGGAGTCGTCCATGATGACGTCTTCCCAGCGGACGATCCCGCCCTTGGCTACGTCATTGCGCAGTTCCACGTGGTGGGCCAGCGCGACCGGCAGTGCACCGGTAGTGACGGAGTGCTTCGCGGAAACGAGTTGGCCCCAGACGGTGTATCCGCCTTCGCCGTCAAGGAATTCACCGGCCTTGAGGTCTTTCTTGGCGGTGGCGACAACGTCGCCGAAGAACCCGATGGGTGAACCTGTGGGGATTCCGCGGAGGACGGCGTTGGCGATTGATACGTTCAGTTCCAGGCCCACATAGTGGTAGGGGCGGTAGAGGGCGGCGTACTGGCCGGTGGGGTCCGGGTGCCAGGGGTATTCGTTGAAGCAGCCGGAGACGTAGGCGTTCGTGGCCTTCACGACGACGAACACGCCTTCCTGAGTGTTGTGGGGGATCCAGGTGCCGTCGCGGTTAACACTGGACATGACGTCGACAGTGCCTTCGTGTGCGAGGGCTCCTCCGACGTCGGCGGGCCGGCAGATTGAGGCAATTTCCTCAACGTCTCCCGGCGTGAACGTCAGCCCGGTGTCAGAGGGGACCAGTCCCGCCCCGTTGGCGACGGCAGCCATCTCAATGGCGGCCTTGGTGCCGTCGCGGAAGGAGGTGTGCATGTTGGGGTTCAGCTGCCCGGAGTCGGTGAGTTCCTTGGAGAATTCCCAGTTTTCCCAGACGTTGTCGGGGTTCATCTCGTGGTAATGCTCAAGGAATTTGGCGCCCTTGCCGGCGCAGACGACGTCGAATCCGCTGGTGCGGGCCCAGTCGACAAGTTCCATGATGAGGGCCGGCTGGTCGCCGTATGCCATTGAGTAGACAACACCGGCTGCTTCTGCCCGCTTGGCAAGAGCGGGCCCTGCCAAAGCGTCGGCTTCAACCGTGACCATGATGATGTGCTTTTTCGTTTCGATGGCGCGCAACGCGTGCTTGACGCCAACGATGGGGTTTCCGGTGGCTTCCACGATGATGTCGATGTCGACGTCGAAAAGCTCGTCAGCATCGGCCACGATCGCGGTTGAGCGGTCCCTCAGGGCGGTTGCTATGTCGGGCGCGATCTGGTCTGTGGGCCATCCAACGAGTTCAAAAGCACCTTCAGCGCGCTTGACGTTGATGTCCGCGATGGCGACGACGTGGATGCCCGGGATGTTGTTTGCCTGGGCCAGGTACATCGTCCCGTAGCGTCCGGCGCCGATCAGGCCGACCCGGATGGGCTTTCCGTCGGCCTCGCGCTGGGTCAGGAGATGGTGCAGATTCATGGGTTGCCTTTCAAGGGATACGGCGCTGTTCCGGAAGGGATGCGGGCTGGTCTGGGATCAACCGCAGCTTTTGGGGCTCTTACTTTTCACCTTGCGTCTCGCCGCCATTGGTAGTGAGGCTGCGGAACAGGCGGGTCGAAACGAACTAAGGTAAAATAAGTGGAACCGGTACACTTTTATGTCACAGGGGCAGGCCCAAGGTCAAGCCCTAGGCTGAAAAAGGTTCCAGATGTCCAGGAAGTGCCAGACAAAGGAGTAGGCGTGCAGAAACAACCGACCATCCGCGATGTTGCCCAGGCGGCCGGGGTGTCCGTTGCAGTGGTCTCCCGGGTGCTGAATCCGGGGTCAGGTCCAGTCGCTGCAGCTACACGCAGCAGGGTAAACGACGTCATGAAGACCCTCGGCTACCATCCCCGCACGGCGGCCAGGGAGCTTAAGTTTGGCCCGCCTACAACGCTGGGGCTGCTTCTCGCCGATGTCTCCAACCCCTTTTTCGCCCGACTCGCGGACCAGGTGGTGCAGGAAGCGCACGCTCGCGGAATCCAGGTGCTGCTGATGACGACGCAGGAGGATGACCAGCTGGAGTCGGAGCGTCTGGCGACCCTGATCGAACGCAGGGTCAGCGGGATTATTGCTACCCCGACCGGCAACAACCTGGCCATCTGGAAGCAGCTCCAGGATCTGGGCACTGAGGTCGTTTTTGTCGACCGATCCATACCTTCGCTCCCCGAGGTGGACGTTGTCAGCATCGACAACTTTGAATCCGCCCGGTCCGCAACGGCGCTGCTGGCCGCCCACGGGCACCGCCGGATCGGAATCATCTCCGGGCCGGCTGCCTCCACTACCGGAAGGGACCGGATCGCCGGCTACCGGCAAGCCTTGGAGACAGCTGGCCTGGAGCAGGATGAGCTCCTCATCCGGCACGCCGCGTTCCGCGGGCCAGCGGGAGGAGACGCCGCCTCCGCACTGCTCAATATCGAGGAGCCGCCCACCGCTTTGGTGGTGGCAAACACCGCCCAGGTAACCGAAGTTCTGCGGCGCCTCTCCCACGCCGGAATCGACATTCCCGGCACCCTATCCGTCATCGTCTTCGACGATTCACCCTGGACCGAACTCATGACCCCGGCCCTGACGATCGTCAGGCAGCCCATAGATCTGCTCGCCCGGCATTCCGTGCAGCTCGCTTTGTCCAACACGCAGGGCAAGAGGTCGGGAAAACCCAACGTCATACGCGTAGCCGCCGAACTGGTGGAACGGTCCAGCGTCGCCCGGCTGCAGTTCTCGAAGTAACAAGCTGGCATCCGCTTCTCAATGGTTTACAGCCGCGCCCGCCCTGTGGTAAAAAAGTGTACCGGTTCCACTGACACCGCAATCTTCGACTCTGTCCTGTAGGCCGCGTCTGCAAGGCATTGGGCAAGCGGGATGAGGAAGCAGCAGGAGCAGCCCTTCTCGACCACATCCGCAAAGCCCGGGACGCCTTAATCACCGCCATCCAAGCTTCAGTACCCCTGTCCGTATCGGTCAGGAACCAGCACGTATTCAAAGGAGAATCAGATGCCAAAGCGCATCCTGGCCGCCGCAGCTGTGGCCGTTGCACTTACCGTTAGTACTGTCCTCACCGGTTGCGGCGGGGGTGCGACCGGCGGCGCTGGCGCGGCCAGCACAACCGTGCGCCTCGGCCTTGGGGACCCCGCAGCCTCTTCCATGGGCGTGAGCGCAAAGCACTTCGCTGAGAAGGTAGCCGAGCTGAGTGACGGCAAGGTGAAGGTCGAGACGTTCCCCGACGGCACCCTCTTCGGCGGGGACCAGAACGCCGCCGTCAACCTGCTTGGAAACGGCACGCTGGACTCGACCATCATGTCCACCTCGGTGTACGCGTCCTTCGAGCCGAAGATGAATGCGATCAGCCTTCCCTACCTCTTCAAGGACCAGGAGGAGGTCACGAAGTACCTCGAAGGCGAGCCGGGCAAGGAACTGCTGGGCTCACTGGACAAGCTGGGCATCAAGGGCGTGTCCATGCTGACCCGTACTCCGCGGCACACCACCAACTCGGTGCGTCCCATCACCCAGCCCGAGGACTTCAAGGACCTGAAGCTCCGCGTACCTCAGAATGACCTCTGGGTGAAGTTCTTTGGCTCAGTCGGCGCCAACCCGACGCCGATGGACTTCAAGGAGGTCTACACCGCCCTGCAACTCGGCACTATTGACGGCCAGGAAAACCCCCTGGAAGTTCCAGTGAACAACAAGTTCTTCGAAGTCCAGGACTACCTCTCCCTGACGAGCCACATCTCCGACGCCTTTGTCCTCGGGTTCAGCAAGAAGAAGTGGGACTCCTTCGATGAGGACACTAGGAAGGTCTTGCAGGAAGCTGCAGACGACACCGCTGACTTCAAGACGAAGTACGACACCGACGAAGCCACGAAAACCCTCGAGAAGCTGAAGGGCGAAGGCGTGAAGATCAACGAGCTGACGCCCGAAGCCAGGGAAAAGTTCCAGGCGGCAGCGCAGAAGGTCTACCCCGAGCTTGAGGGCAAGGTCGGCAAGGAATTCGTCCAGTCAAGCCTTGAATTCCTCGGACGTTAAGGTGACGGGTCCAGTGCAGGAGACGAGTCCGGTGCATGATGATGGAACCACCCCAACCCGGGGGGCCGAACACCGGGCGGCCGAAGATAGCACCAAGGTGGTTCCGGTAAGCGAAGTCTCGGAACCTCATGGCCTGATCTGGAAGGCCGTGGATGCTCTCCTCTTCGTCGGAATCTGCGCGATGCTGCTCAGCCTTGCTGCCCAGATGGTCAGCCGGCAGATGGGAGCCTCGCTGTCATGGACCGAGGAACTGACCCGTTTCCTGTTCATGGACACCACCTTCTTGGGGATGGCAGCAGGCTTCCGGGCCGCCGTGCACCCCCGGGTGAACTTCGCGGTGGCGTGGGGACCAGCCTGGCTTAAGCAGGTCAGCATGCATCTCTACGCCATCTGCGGGACCGTGTTCTTCAGTGTCCTGATCTACAAGACGTGGGAACTGATGCTGCAGCAGTACGCCGCCGGAGAGACCAGTCCTGCCCTGGGACTGAAGATGTTCCTGGTAACCCTGCCCCTTGTGATCAGCGCGGCACTGGCCATCGTTGCCCACATCACGACCGTCTACTTCTCCCCGTATATGCGTAAGCGGATCCTCGAAGGAGAAATGATCGCATGAGCCTGACCCTGCTGGGCATTTTCCTCCTCCTGCTGCTGCTGGGCGTTCCGCTCTCAGTCTCACTCGGCATTGGCGTCATCGCCACGCTGCTGATCTTCGACATCCCCCTTGACCTGTTGCCGCAGTCGATGATGAGCTCCATGAACAGCTTCCTGCTGGTTGCGGTCCCCTTGTTTGTCCTGGCCGGTAACCTGATGGCCGGAGGGGGTATTTCGGACCGCATCTTCCGTGGCGCCGAAGTCATCTTCGGCCGCTTCCGTGGCGGCCTTGGCCAAGTGAACATCGCATCGAGCGCGATCTTCGGCGGCATCTCCGGTTCCTCGGTTGCCGACATTGTCAGCCTCGGCAAGATCGAGATCAAGGCCATGACTGACCATAAGTACCCGCGGCCCTATGCGGCAGCGATGACCATGGTCACCGCTACCCTGTCCTCACTGATACCGCCGAGCATCCTCATGATCATCGCCGCCTCGACCGCGAACGTGTCGGTAGGCGCGGCACTCGCGGGAGGATTTGGACCGTCCATTGTCCTGATCCTCGTCCTGATGCTTGTGAATTTCTTCCTGTCGGCACGCCACGGTTACGGCGAGGTCTCAAGGACACCTTTCAAGAAGGGCCTTCGGATCGTCCTCGAAGGAATCCCGGCCATGGGCGGCCCGGTGATCATCCTGGTGGGCATGTTCAGCGGAATCGTCACGCCCACGGAGGCGGCCGCCGTCGCCGTCTTCTACAGCCTGTTGGTTGGCATCTACGTCTACCGGGACATGAAGTGGCGCCAAATGCCCAAGATGATCGTGGACGCCGGGCTCACCACCGGCACCATCCTGCTCATCGCCATGATCGCCGGCGTCGCCTCTTATATCTTCACCATCGACGGGCTGCCGGCAAAGGTCAGCAGCTGGCTGCTGAGCGTCAGCACTGACCCCACCATCGTCATGCTGCTGATCGGCCTGATCCTGATCATCATCGGAACCGTGATGGACAAAGTCGCAGCCATCCTGCTTTGCACGCCGGTGCTCATGCCCGCGGCCGTGTCTTCCGGGGTGGATCCCATCCACTTCATCGTCTTCCTCGTCGCTGCCCTTGCCGTTGGCCTGGTCACGCCGCCCGTGGGCGTCTGCCTGTTCGCGGCGTCCTATGTCAGCGGGCTGCCGATGGAGAAGATCGTGAAGGCCGCGGTGCCGCTCTACGCGGTCATGGTGGTTGCCATCGTCATGCTGGCCATTTTCCCGCAACTTATCCTGTGGCCGGCTGATCTCCTGACCGACCAATAACCGCTGCCCTCAGTTCGCAACCCAAAACGTACCTGCACGCCCTAATCCCTAAAGGATCCCAATGCCTGAACATGACCACCCAGCGCTTGCCCTGATGGGATTAGGGCCGATGGGGGAACCCATGGCGCGCCGGCTCCTGAAGGGCTACGGCGAGCTGACAGTTTGGAACCGAACTGCTTCGAAGGCCAAAGCCTTGGTGGGCCTGGGTGCCCGCGTTGCGGCCTCACCTTTTGAGGCGGCCGCTGACGTTGTTCTCACCGTGTTGCCGGACCTGGGCCACGTCGAATCGTTGCTTCCGGGAGACGAGGGCCTGATAGCCGGATGGACAGCTAGGGGCATCAGCAGCCCAATACTCGTCGTGCACGGGACCGTCTCGCCGGGGGCAGTGGCGGCCTTCGGCGAACGGATGCTTCGCGACCATGGCGTCCGGGTCCTTGACGCCCCCGTCAGCGGCGGCACCGTGGGCGCCCAGGACGGCACCCTGAGCATCATGGTGGGCGGGGACGAGGACACGTTTAACTCGGTCACCCCGGCGTTCCAGTTCATGGGCAGCACCATCCGGCACATGGGCCCTGGAGGTTCGGGCGCATTGGCCAAGGCCTGCAACCAGATCGTGGTCGCCGGCACGGTCACGGCAGTTTCCGAAGCCATGCTTCTCGCGCGCGGCGGGGGACTCGATCCATCCGTCATGCTTGAACTGCTCCGGGGCGGGCTGGCCGACTCCGAAGTGCTGCGCCAAAAAGGGCACAGATGGATTGACGGTGACTTCACAGGTGGCGGCAGCGCCCAAAACCAGCTGAAAGACCTCAACTTCGTGCTGGGGGCGGCTGGAGCAGCACACCTGGAGCTACCCCTGAGCACGGTAATCAAGGATCTTTTCGAGGATATGATCGGGCGGGGGGACGGCGCCCTCGACCACACCGGAATTTTCCGGACGCTGGCTCAGCGCAGCAGCGCTCTCACGGAGACCTGAAAACCCTCACGAACAGCGAGAACCCAACCTCACCCAATAGGCGCCGGCCCCAGCTCATCAAGCAGCTTCTGCATGGCCACGTACGCCTTGTTGCGGTAGGCGATCAGCTCCGGGGTGCGCTCCGCGGGGACGTTGAGGAAGCCGGCGCCGGTCTTGGTGCCGAGCTTCCCGGCCTCCACCAGGTCGCTGAGGATTTTAGGGGTGGCGAACCGCTCCGGGAACTCCTTCTGCAGGGACTTGTAGCAGAAGTTGTACACGTCCAGCCCGGCCATGTCCGCAATCGCGAACGGTCCGAAGAAGGGCAGCCGGAAGCCGAACGTGGTGCGGACCAGGGTGTCCACGTCGTCCGCCGTCGCAATGCCCTGCTCCACCAGCTGCGCCGCCTCGTGGAACAGCGCGTACTGCAGCCGGTTCAGCACAAACCCGGTGGCGTCCTTGACCACGGCGGTCTGCTTGCCGGCGGCGTGGACCAGCTCACGGACGGCGCCCACAGTGGAGGCGGACGTCCCCGCATGCGGGATGATCTCCACGCCGGGAATGAACGGCGACGGGTTCGAGAAATGCACACCCAGGAACCGCTCCGGGTTGCTGACCGGCCCGGACAGTTCGGCGATGGAGATGGTGGAGGTGTTGGAGCCGATGATGGCGTCCGGGCGCGCAGCGGCGCTGATCCGGGCCAGCGTCCGGTGCTTGATCGCCAGGACCTCGGGCACCGCCTCCTCAATGAAGTCCGCATCCGCCACGGCCTCCTCAATGTCCTTCGCGGCCCACAGGTTCTGTTTCAGGATCTCGGTGGAACCGGCAGGGAACAGCCCATCGGCCACAAACTGGTCTGACTCGACCAGGAGCCGGTCGTAGTTTCCCTGGGCCACCTCGGCGGACACATCGGAAAGAGCCACGCGCGCACCGCCCAGCGCCAGGACCTGCGCGATCCCGCCGCCCATGTAGCCGGAGCCCACAATGGCGATCTTCCGCGCGCCGGGAGTGCCAGAGACGCCGCCGGAGCTGGTGAGGGTCGATAAATTTTCGGTCATGGTCAGACTGCTTTCGTGGATTCGGGTTCGTAGGAGCAGATGGCGTCCACCTTCGCAGCGGAGGCCGAGGCCTCGTCAAACCGGTAGCCGAGCCATTCGCCCACCAGTTTCTTGGCCAGTTCCAGGCCGATGACGCGCTGGCCCATGGTGAGGACCTGCGCGTTGTTGCTCAGCACCGAGCGCTCCACCGAGTACCCGTCGTGGGCCGTGACCGCCCGGATTCCCGGGACCTTGTTGGCCGCGATGGCCACACCCAGTCCGGTGCCGCAGATCAGCAGGGCGCGGTCCGCCTCGCCCTGGGCCACCTTGCGGGCGGCGTCGACGGCGACGTGCGGGTACGCGGTGGTGTCGCCGGCACCAACGCCCACGTCCAGGACGGACGCAACGCGGCTGTCAGCCTCGAGCATCGCCTTCAGCGCGTCCTTGTACTCGACGCCGGCCTCGTCGTTTCCGATGACGATCCGCCATCCCGCCGCAGCGCCGGCGCTCATGCCTGGGCCCCTTGTCCGGCAGCCACAGCGGCCGCCCTGGGAGAGGACAGGGGTGGCGAAGACTCGAAGTAATCAGAGACCCGGGTGGCGATCAGCGCAAAGGACACCGCTCCCGGATCCGGGTGGCCCAGGCTCTTTTCGGCCAGCGGCCGCGCCCTCCCCTTCAGCGGGCGCAGGGATGCGGTGGCGTCGGCCGCCTGCCGGGCGGCGGTCACCGCGGAGGCCAACGCCCCGGTCACTGGCGTGCCGCCGTCGAACGCCGCAACGAAGGCGTTCCGGAAGGGAAGCAGTGCATCCACCATGGTCTTGTCGCCCACATCAGCCTTGCCCAGGGTGGTGACGGCGTCCGCGAAGGCGGTCACTGCGGCCGCCGCGTCCCCGCCGCTGTACGAGTCCTTGTTGCCGAGGGCCCGCCCGGCCGCCGCCAGGGCGGATCCCCAGAGCGCCCCCGACGTGCCGCCGGCGCGCTCACTCCACGCTTCGCCTGCCGCGGTAAGGACGCGGCGGACCGAAAGTCCCGCGCCACCAGCTTCACCGGCCGCCGCCACCGCGGCGTCCACGCCCCGGCGCATGCCGATGCCATGGTCGCCGTCGCCGGCAATGGCATCCAGCCTGCCCAGTTCACGTTCATGGTCGACGACGGCGTCCCTCGCCTGGGCGAGCACGTCGGCTGCCAGCCTGCCCAGCCCGGCTGCTGCCGCCGTCGTATCTTCCTCCTCGGCGGCCAGGGCGCCCTCCGTTGCGGCCAGCTCCCGGCGGGCCCGCGGTGCCAGGCTGCCCTTGCGGTACCCGGGGGTATCGGCCGGGGCCGTCCAGAAGCGCTCCAGCTCGTCATCCAGCCACAGCAGCGTGAGGGACAGGCCGGACATGTCCAGGCTGGTCACCAGTTCCCCGCACTCCGGCTCCACCACGGTCAGGCCTGCGCCCGTGAGGAGTTTGTCGATCTTGCCGAAGAGCAGGAACAGTTCCTCGTACTTCACCCTGCCCAGCCCGTTGAGGATGGCCACTACCCGGTCCCCGGCATCATCGGGCTTGTCCCGGAGCAGCCCGGAGACGAGCAGTTCGGCGAGTTCGGACGCCGTGGGCATGGGATGGTCCGAGATCCCCGGTTCGCCGTGGATGCCCAGCCCCAGCGACATTCCGCCGGCCGGCACGTGGAACAGCGGCTCGGCAGCACCCGGCAGCGTGCAGCCGTCGAAGGCCACTCCAAGGGAGCGCGTGCGGTAGTTCGCCCGGACTGCGAGACGTTCGACGGCGTCCAGGTCCAGTCCCGCTTCGGCTGCTGCACCGGCGATCTTGAAGACGGTCAGGTCCCCGGCGATGCCGCGGCGTTTCTCGATCTGGTCCAGCGGGGCGCTGGCGATGTCATCGGTGACCAGGACGGTGCGGGTCTCGATGCCTTCAGTGTTGAGCCGCTGCTGTGCCTCGCCGAAATGGATCACGTCCCCGGCGTAGTTGCCGTAGCTGAACAGCACGCCGCCGCCGGCGTTGGCCGCCTTTGCCACCCGGTACGCCTGCCCGGCGGAGGGCGAGGTGAAAATGTTGCCGCACACCGCACCGGCAGCGAGGCCCGGCCCCACCAGGCCGGCGAAGGCCGGGTAGTGGCCCGAACCGCCGCCCACCACCACGGCCACCTGGCCGGCGGGCACCTCGGTGGAGCGGACAACGCCGCCGTCCACCCTGGCCACGTAGCCGCGGTTGGCTGCCACCAGGCCGTCCAGTGCCTCCTCCGCAAAGTCTGCGGGGTTGTCAAAGATCTGGGTCATGGTTTCCTCATCGAATCCTTGGGTTGAAAATGCCGTGGTGCAGCGATTACACGCGGGCGGGCTGCGCCGGCTGCTGCCGGCCCTGGGCCACCTGGCTGCTGCCCAAGGCGTAACCGGCTGTCTTGGGGAGGACGTGGCGGCGGAGGTAGTCCTGGTTGCTGGCCGAAACACTCAGGCCGTCCCCGCCGTAGTGCTCGGTGCACAGGATCCCCTGGAACCCGGCGGCCAGGGCCACCTTGAAGGCCTCCCGGTAGTTGATGAGGCCGCTTTCCATGGGAGCCGGCATGGTGACGTACGAATCGCGGGCCGCGTCCTCGTCCCGGAAGTAGTTCTTCATGTGCCAGAAGTTGGCGAACGGCAGGGTCTTGGCCACCAACTCCCGCCAGTCCTCCACCGGCCGGTGCAGCCGGATCAGGTTGCCCAGGTCCGGGTTGAGGCCCACGTTGGGAAGCCCGATGTCCTGGACAAGGCGCACAGAGGAATCAGCGGTGCCCAGGTACGTGTCCTCATACATCTCCAGCGAGAGCAGGAGGCCCACCTCTGCGGCGTGCCGGCCGAGTTCCCGGAGGCGCGAAACCGCATTGCCCCAGGTTTCCCGGTCTCCCTCCGGGTCCTTGTGGCCTTCAACCGTCCAGAACCAAAGCTGTTTCTGCTGCTCCGGCGTGATGGCCTGGTGGAGGCCAAAGGACACAACCTCGCACCCCAGCTCGGCCGCCGCGTCAATGGTCCGGTGGCTGTACGCCAGGTTGGCTTCCCAGTTCCGCTCATCAATGACGCTGCGGCGGATGGCGGAGACGGCAGGGGTGCCGATGCCCACGTCCTGTGCCGTCTGCCTGAACTCGGCGAGCCGGTCCGGGCTGAGGTCACCGGGGCGGACCCAGCTGTCCGTCAGGTCAGCGTTGGCGAACCCGGCCTCCTTCACCTCGGTCAACGCCGCCGCCCAGGCGGAGGGAGCGGCGTCGTTGACGTGGGTTCCCTGGGCGCTGGTGCCCGGGAAGGGCAGCATGGCCGCGGTGATGGGCCAGTTGTCGGCTGTGTAAGCCATGCCTAGACCGCTTCCTGGGCCTGGAGCCGGTCCAGCTCCCCGGCCAGGACGGTCAGCTCAACGCTCGCCGGCCGCTCCACAGTGCTGTTGATGCGCACGGCGGACCCGCTGCCGGCTGATTCGAGGACCGATTCCATCACCTCGAGGGCGTGGTAGGCCATCGCTCCGCCGGCGCGGGGTTCAACGCCGGCAGGGGTGGAGGCCAGGTCCGCGATGCCGAAGCCTCGACCGGAGTCAACGTAGCCGGCGGACACGGGAAGGGTTTCCCAGTCCTCGGCGCCGAGGGAGAACAGCTGGACGTCGCCGTCGAAGTGGTTCGGGTCCGGCACCACCAGGGATCCGCGTTCCCCGTGGATCTCGATGTTGGGGGACTTGGACTTCACGGCGTCGAAGCTCATGAACAGGGTGGAGAGCGCACCGGAGGCGTGCACCAGGACACCGGTCACATGGGAATCGATGTCAACGGGGACCTTCTCGCCCTGGCGGGGCCCGGAGCCGATGGTGCGTTCGTTGCGGGTGTGGCTCGCTGCGCCGATGACCGAGACCACCGGGCCCAGCAGGGTGACGAGAGCGCTGACGTAGTACGGGCCCATGTCCAGGAGGGGGCCGCCGCCGGGCTGGTAGTAGAAGTCCGGGTTCGGGTGCCACCGCTCATGTCCCGGGGTCACCATGGTGGCGCTCGCCGAGATGGGTGCACCGATCAGCCCGTCATCAATCGCCTTGCGCGCCGTCTGGATGCCGGTGCCCAGCACCGTGTCCGGGGCGCAGCCGACGGCGACTCCCGCCTCCCGCGCGGCGTCCAGCACCTGGCGGGCTTCCGCGGTGGTGGCAGCAAGGGGCTTCTCGCCGTACACACTCTTGCCTGCCGCGATCGCCTTCAGCGCCACCTCGGCATGGGCGGCGGGGATGGTCAGGTTCAGGACAAGTTCGACGTCGTCCGCGGCCAGGAGTTCCTCGACGGAGAGGGCGCGGACGCCTTGGTAGCCATCCGCCACGGCCTGGGCACGTGCGGGGTCCAGGTCCGCCACGGCCACCAGGTCAACCTGCTCGAGTTTGCGGAAGTTGGCTAAGTACTGCGCGATGATGGCTCCGCAGCCAATGATTCCGACTTTCAACGGCTTGCCCACAGCAGGCCCCTTTCGATGATGGTGCGGACGTTGGTGTCCTGGAGGATTTCGACCCTGTGGCCGGGGGTGGCGACGAAGATGCGGCCTTTGCCCCACTGGCGGGTCCAGATGGCGGGGGAGGTGACTTCGCGGTTCCAGGGGTCCCACTCCCGGACCTTCTGCGTGGTGGTGGCCAGGACGTCGATGTAGTCGTCGGAGAGCACCCAGTACTGCTCGGTGACCAGGTCGAAGTCGGAGATGCCCCGGGTGATGGAGTGCTCCGCGGCGGCCGGGAGCATGTTCACGGTGTAGGGAACGTAGTTGTCCGACTGCTCGCCGACGCACTCGTCCGGGTGCTTGCCGGGGTGGCAGGCGAACTGCCCGCCGATCAGGTGCAGGTAGTCGGAGTTGTTGCGGTACGAATCGGCGATGCCGCCGTGCCAGCCGGCCAGGCCGGTGCCGTTTTCCACGGCGGCCCGCAGCCCTGCGAACTCGTCCTTTTCAATGGTGGTCATGGTCATGCACTGCATGATCAGGTCCACGCCGGCCATGTATTCGGCGTCGGCGTACACCTTGGGAGATTCCTCCACGCGGACGTCGTAGCCGTTGTCCTTGAGGTAGGGGATGAAGAGTTCCGTGGCCTCGTACGGCTGGTGGCCGTCCCAGCCGCCGCGGACCACTAGGGCGTTCTTGCGTTCTGTCATGTCGGGGGTTTCCTTTTGTTTGGCTGCCGGCCGTGGGCCGGAAAGTCTGGGCCGGAAAGTCTGGGTCAGCGGCTGGAGAAGGCGGCGTCGAAAGCGGCTGCCGGCGGGGCGATCCGGGCGAGTTCCTTGACCATGGCCAGCGCCTGCGGTGCGCCGACAAGCCGGTCCATGCCGGCGTCCTCCCACTCGATGCTGGTGGGCCCGCTGTAGCCGATGGCGTTCAGGGTCCGGAAGATCCGGTTCCACTGGACGTCCCCGTGCCCTGCGGTGACGAAGTCCCAGCCGCGCCGGGGGTCCGCCCAGGCCAGGTGGGAGCCCAGGCGCCCGTTGCGGCCATCAAGCTGGCGGACTGATTCCTTGACGTGCACGTGGAGGATGTGGTCCGCGAAGTCCTGCAGGAACACCACGGGATCCAGGTCCTGCCAGATGAAGTGGGAAGGGTCGAAGTTAAGCCCGAAGCTCTTGCGGTGCCCGATGGCCTCCAGGGTGCGCTTGGCAGTCCAGTAGTCGTAGGCGATCTCGGACGGATGGACCTCCAGGGCGAACCGGACATCCACCTCCTCGAAGACGTCCAGGATGGGGTTCCACCGGTCGGCGAAGTCCTGGTAGCCGGCGTTGATCATTGCCTCCGGGGCGGGCGGAAACATCGCCACTGCCTTCCAGATGGAGGAGCCGGTGAACCCTGTGACGGTCTTGACGCCCAGGCGCGCGGCGGCCCGTGCTGTGTCCTTCATGGACTCCGCGGCCCGCCGGCGTACTCCTTCCGGTTCGCCGTCGCCCCAGATCTCCGCCGACAGGATGCCCTGGTGGCGTTCGTCGATGGGATCGTCGCACACGGCCTGCCCGGTGAGGTGGTTGGCGATCGCGAAGACCTTGAGGTTGTTTTTCTCCAGGATGTCCAGCCGGCCCTGGAGGTAGTTGTCGTCCTCCGCGGCGCGGCGGGGGTCCAGATGGTCGCCCCAGCAGGCGATTTCCAGCCCGTCAAAGCCCCACTCGCCGGCGAGCCGGGCCACCTCCTCGAACGGCAGGTCGGCCCACTGCCCGGTAAAAAGCGTGATTGGTCGTGTCATGGGTGATCGTTCTCCTGTTCCTGTGTTCACGGTCCCTAGACCTTCTGCCACTGGCTGGAGTTGGTGGCGCTTGCCTCCACGGCGGCCAGGACCCGCTGGACCTGCAGGGCATCCGCGAAGGACGGTTCCGGCTGGCGGCCCTCTCCGATTGCGGTGACCAGGTCCACCACCTGGTGGGTGAAGCCGTGCTCGTAGCCCAGGCCGTGGCCGGTGGGCCACCAGTTACCGACGTACGGGTGTTCGGGTTCGGTGACGAAGATTTTCCGGAAGCCGGCGTCCGGGGACTCCGCCGCGTCGTAGAAAGACAGGACGTTCATGTCCTCGAAATCGAAGGCGAGTGAGCCTTTGGTGCCGTTCAGTTCCAGGCGCATGGCGTTCTTCCGGCCCAGCGCGTACCGCGTGGCTTCAAAGACGCCGATCGCGCCCGCGCCAGCGCCGCCGTCGAACTTTGCGCTGAAGATGGCGGCGTCATCCACGGTGACTTTCCCGCGCGGTGCGTCGCCGCTGAGGTCGCCGTGGCCGCCCAGGCCCACAAGGTCGCCGGCAAGGGGACGCTCCGGGACAAACGTTTCGAGCAGTGCCGAGACGCCGGTGATGCTTTGGCCGGTGACCCACTGCGCGGCGTCGATGCTGTGCGCCCCAATGTCGCCGAGGGAGCCGGACCCGGACTTGCTCTTGTCCAGCCGCCAGGTCATGGGGGCGTTGGCGTCGGAGAGCCAGTCCTGCAGGTACTGCGCCCGGACGTGGCGGATCTCGCCCAGCCTGCCCTGCTCCACGAACCGCCTGGCCAGCGCGAGTGCCGGGGTGCGGCGGTAGCTGAAGCCGCACATGGACATGACACCTTGCTTGGCCGCGGTCTCCGCAGCGAGGGTCATCCGCTCGGCTTCCTCCACGGAGTTCGCCAGCGGCTTCTCGCACAGCACGTGCTTGCCGGCCTCGAGGGCTGCGATTGCGATCTCGGCATGGGTGTCACCGGGCGTGCAGATGTCGATCAGGTCGATGTCGTCGCGCTCGATCAGGCGGCGCCAGTCCGTCTCCACCGAGTCCCAGCCCAGCTTGTCCGCGGCCGCCCGGGCGGCCTCCGCGTTCCGGCCGGCGACGGCGGTGAGTTGGGGCTGCAGCGGCAGGTCGAAAAACCGTGGTGCGGTGCGCCAGGCGTGGGAGTGGGCCGCGCCCATGAAGGCGTAACCCACCATGCCGACGCGAAGGGGCTGTGCGGGGGTCATGTGTCTGTCCTTTCGTGGAGATCCTGGTGGCTACTTGCTGAAGCCGGCGGTGAGGCCGCTGAGCAGCTGCCGGCGTCCCACCACGTAGAGCACCAGGATTGGCAGGGTGCTGAGCACAACCGAGGCGAGCACGGCCGGGATGTTGACGCTGTATTCGCCCTGGAAGGTCCACAGCGCCAGGGGGAGGACGCGCAGGCCCGGGCTCTGGGTGAGGACCAGCGGAAGCAGGAAACCGTTCCAGACGTGCAGGCCGTTGTAGATGGCGACGGTCACGATCGCGGGGCGGGTCAGTGGCAGGGCAAGCCGCCACATGGTCTGCCATTCACTGCAGCCGTCCAGCCGCATCGACTCGAAGAGTTCGTTCGGGACGTCGCGGATGAAGTTGGACAGGATCAGCACCGTGAGCGGGATGGCAAAGGCAATGGAGGGAAGCATCAGCGCCAGCAGGCTGTCGTAAAGGTTCAGCCGGATGATCATCAGGTAGATCGGGATGATGGTGGCCTGCAGCGGGATTGCCAGTCCCATCAGGAACATGCCGTTGACCAGCTTGAGGAACCTGCCCTTGCCCCGGACTATCGCGAAGGCGGCCATGAAGGAAATCAGCACGGTGGGAATGACGGCACCCAAGGTGACGATGGTGCTGTTCATGAAGTACGTGGCGAAGTCGGCCTCGAGGACCATCTGGTAGTTTTCCAGCGTCGGGGACGTGGGAAGCGCCAGCGGATTCTGGCCGAAGTACCCTTCCTGGGTCTTCAGGCTGGTGATGACCACGTAGTACACCGGAATGATGATGATGGCCAGCCAGATCCAGCCGCCCAGGCCTGCCGGGACGTTGAGCCGCCTCATCCGGGAACCGAGCCCCCGCTTGGCGGGGGAGCCGGCCGGGGTGCCCGTGGGAGTTTCCTCCGTGCTGCTTGTCAGGACGGTGCTCACCCTACATTCCTTCCAATTGGCTGCCCTGCTTGTCCTTGCCTCCAAGGCGCTGGAGGAACAAAGCGAGTGCAAGGCCGATGAGTACGAGGATGACGGCGATGACGCTGGCCGGTCCCATGAGGTTGGCCCGGAAGCCCCGCAGGTACATGTCCAGGGCCAGGATCCGGGTGGAGTTGCCCGGGCCGCCGCCGGTGAGGACGAAGATCAGGTCGAAGTACGTCAGGGACCCCACCACCATCAGGGTGGAGGAGGTGATGATGGTGTACTTCAGCTGGGGGAGGGTGATGTGGAAGAACTGCTTGATGGTTCCCGCCCCGTCGATTTCCGCTGCCTCATAGAGCGACTTGGGAATCTGCCGGACCCCGCCCTGGTAGATGAGCGTGTGGAAGGGGACGAACTGCCAGGCGATCACAAAGATGACAAGACCCAGGGCCAGGTGGGGGACGCCCAGCCAGTCCTGCGCCAGGAAGGGCAGTCCCAGCCCGGTTGCCAGGCCGAAGTTCGGGTCCAGCAGGGCCTTGAACGCGATGGCGACTGCTGCCGATGAAAGCAGCAGTGGCAGGAAGTACAGCACGGCCAAGGCGGCCCGGTAGCGCTGGCTTCCCGCGGTGAAGACACCCAAAAGGAGGCTGATGGGGGTCTGGACCAGCCAGGAGGCGATCATGATCAGGAACGTCAGCCCCAGGGCGTTGTACAGCCCGGGGTCCGCGAGCACGGAGAACCAGTTGCCCAGCCCCGCCGCCCCGATGGCACCGATGCCGTCCCAGCTGGCGAAGCTCAGGATGAGGACACCGGCCAGCGGCACCACGGCGAATGCCAGGAAGAAGAACAGCGCAGGCACAGTCAGCCAGGCAAGGGCGGCGTTACGGTCTCCGCCCTTGCCTGGGCCAGTCCCGGCGGGAGCTGCCGGCCTGGCCTTACGGGTGGTGGCTACGGCGTTACTCATTTTCCGAGGGTTGCATTCATGTTCTCGGCGAACTGCTGCGGGGTGATGGACTTCAGGAACAGCTGGTCGATGTTGTTCAGCAGGGCTTCAGCCGCGGTGGGGCTCAGGGCCTGGTCCCACGACTGCTGGAAGTTGGGGGCGTTCTTGGCCAGGTCGTAGACAAAGTTCAGGAAGTCCTTGTCCTCGGAGCTGTTGAGCTTGTCCTCGATGCCGTTGACGATCGGGACGGAGCCGGAGTTGATGTAGGTATCGATGACCGTCTCGGTCAGGATGCCGTCCTTGAAGAACTTCTTCGCCGTCTCCTTTTCCGCGTCCGTTGCCTTGGAGGAGATCGACATGTACTGGGCCGGGTTTCCCACGCCGTTCTTTGGATCGCCCTTGCCGCCGGCAACCGTTGGGAACTGAACGAACCCCAGCTTCCCGTCCTGGACGAAGTTCTGGCCGCCCTTCTTCATGGCGCCGTAGGTCCAGGAACCGTGCAGCATCATGGCGGCCTTGCCCGTGAACAGCAGGGCCTGGTCCGCATTGGAGTCCGCGGCGATGGACGAGAAGCCCTTGATGAACCCGTCCGCGGAGACGAGCTCCTGGATCTTGGTTCCGGTTTCGATGACGGCGGGATGCATCCAGGAGTCCGGCTTGCCCTCAAAGATGGCGGTGAACACTTCGGCGCCGCCGATGCGGTCCAGCAGGTATTCCAGCCACATCATGGAGGTCCACCTGGACTGGCCGCCCAGGGAGAAGGGTGCCACGCCCATGTCGTTGAAAGTCTTGACCAGGGACATCACGTCATCCCAGGTCTTGGGCGGCTGGGCCCCCGCCTTTTCGAACAGTTCCTTGTTGTAGAACAGGACGATCGGGGCGACGTACTGGTTGGGCAGTGCGTAGATCTTTCCGTTGACCGTGGCCGCACCGAACGACGCCGGGAAGAACTTCTCCTTCAGGTCCGGGTTCTCGTCGAACCAGCCGGTGAGATCGTCAACCTGGTTGGCCTCGGCGTAGGTCTTCAGGGTGCCGCCGCCCCAGCCGTAGATGATGGTGGGTGCCTGGCCGGCGCCGATGGCGGTCTTGATCTTGGTTTTGTAGGCGTCGTTCTGGAAGTAGGTCACGGCGATCTTGTTGTCCGGGTTCGCGGCGGTGAAGGCGTCCACGGCCTTCTGCATGGTGGTCTGGTTCGGTTCGCCGGAGAGGTACCACATGCTGGCGCCACCGCCGCTGCTGGAGGAACCCGGTCCCGACGTTCCGCAGGCAGTGGCCGTCATGGCGGCGAAGGGGGTGAGGGCAGCAAGGGCGAGGAATGAGCGCCGGGAGGTCTGGGATTGCTTCATTGCGTCTCCATCTGAGATTGCTTCGTTGCAAATGTAGGCGTGAACTCTACCTGCGGTTTCGAAATATTTCGAACGCGTGATTTAGGTCACGGTCTAAACTAAAGGTCGCAAGCGGGTTGGGTCAAGACCCAATTTTGCGGTTTTATTTCGCTGGCACTCCCGGGTCCCTTGACCCGTCCCGGGGAAGTCTGAACAATGAGTCAACGAAACTTTTCGAAAGGTCTCAGCAGATGGCAACGAAAATCCCGGAACGGGCCAAGCCGACGCTTGCCTCCGTTGCCCAGCAGGCCGGGGTTTCCGCGCCCACCGTTTCGAAGGTGGTGAACGGCCGCGAGGATGTGTCGCCGGAAACCCGGGCCCGTGTACTGGCCGTGCTTGAGCAGGCCGGATACCAGTCGCCGCTGCAGCGCCGTTCCGCCGGGGAAACCGGCACCGTGATTGAAGTGGTCATCGATGTCCTGGATTCCGCGTACACCATCCAGGTCCTCAACGGCGTGCTGCAGTCCGCGGCCGATGCCGACGTCGAGATCCTGGTCAGCGTCACCGGTCCGGCGGGCCAGGGCCGGCGCAGCCCCGAGCGCCGTGCCCAGCGCATGGTTGACGAGGGCAGGGCCGGAATGATTGTGGTGACCTCAGCCTTCAGCGAGACGCAACTGCACCCTTTCCGGCGCCGCCAGATTCCCGTCGTCGTGATTGACCCGCTAAACCCGCCCTCCGCCGACGTGGTCAGCATCGGGGCCACCAACTGGGCCGGCGGCAAGGCGGCCACGGAACACCTGCTGGAGCTGGGGCACCGCCGGATCGCTTACATCGGCGGCATCGAGAATGCCGAGTGCAACCAGGCGCGGCTGCACGGCTACATGGCCGCACTCATGGCACACGGCGTGCCGGTGGACCCGCAGTACATCTACTCCGGCGGCAGGTTCCGGCGGGAAAGCGGCGTTAGGGGCCTGCAGGCGCTGCTCGAGCTGGACAAGCTGCCGACGGCGATCTTCGCCGGCAGCGACACCATCGCCCTGGGCATTCTCGGCGAGGCCGGCCGGCACGGCATCCGGGTTCCCGAAGACCTCAGCCTTATCGGCTTTGACGGAACAAACCAGGGCGAGGAGTCGGTCCCGTCGCTGAGTTCCATAGCCCAGCCGCTGGAGGAGATGGGGCGTGCGGCGTTCCGGTCTGTGCTGCGCCAGGCGCGGGGGGAAGTCCTGGATTCACACCGCGTGGAGCTCGCCACCCACCTGATTGTCCGTGACTCCACGGCACCGCCCGCGGCCTGAGTTGGCTGGGCTGGGTGCCGCGGACGGCGTTTAGGCCAGCTCCGGCTCAAGCCCGTACGGGGGAGGAGCGTGGCGGCTCTAGCCGCGGCGCGTGTAGCCGATTTCGGTGTCGCCCAGGGGTGTCGAGTGCAGGGTCACATAACTGCCCTGACCTTGGCTCCCGGTGCGGGTGTTGCCGCCGGGCAGCGAGATGTAGCCTGCTTCGGTGTCGCGTGAGTTGGCGAGGTGGCCGGGGAGGGTGACGTAGCTGCCGCCGCGGGGTGTCCCGGCGGCGGTGGCCGGGGTTGCTTCGATGGTGACGGGACGTTCGAGTGTCTGGGTCATGGTGTTCTCCTGATGCGTGAGGGTGGTGGCTGCCGTCCGGGGTCCCTGCCGTTCCCATGTGCGGCTGCCCTGCGGGTGGTCCGAGGGGGGCGATGGGGGTGGGGTTCGATGCAGTGCGGGGAGCCGGCGCCTTGGCGCTCGGGGAACTGTTCACCCGCATACAGCCCGGACAGGGCTTCGGTGGCCTGGCATCAACGTTACGGCTTATTTTGAGTGCTTCAAAATAAGGTGGCGGAACTCACGGGGAAGCCCTTACTTCTTCGTCAGCCGGTACCGCTCAATTTGCCGCAGCCGCCGCATCAGGCTGTCGCGCCGCGGGTGCGGGACGGCGTCGGACGCCTCCGCGGTGAGGTCGATGTGCTTGGTGCCGTACTGCCACAGCAGCAGGTCATCCAGCAGCCGGTCGGGGCCGGGGGAGTAACGGTGGTCCAGGGCCCTCCGGACCTCGGTGATGCGGTTGGCGCTGAGCAGCCCGGCCAGCTGCATGGTCTGGTTGAGGCCGTGCGCGGCGAGGAGTTCGGCCGCCCAACCCCAGTCGTCGTCCACCTTGCGGTCCACGTGCGGAAGCAGCGTCCGCCAGACATCCCTGATGCGGTTGGGCGTCAGCGGCGCCGCGCCCTCGCCCTCGGCATCCCAGAAACTGCGGACTTCCTCGTAGCGCTCGTGCAGGTCCGCGAAGGCAGTCTCCACCGTCTCCAGCATGGCCGCGGTGGCGGTGAACTGCCGGTCGAAGTGCGGGGTCCAGGCGCGCGGGTCCTCGGCCTTGAACCGGATGTCGTGCTCGATCTCGCTCCACGCGTGGGCAAAAATGGTGCGGATCTGGCACTCAAAGAAGTAGCTGCCGTTGGGCACGGCGTCCGGGTTGAAAACCTGCTGGTATTCCTTGACGGCCTCGTTCTGGATGGTGCGCAGGATCAGGTGCCGGCTGGAATACCCGTAGGTGCCGGATTCGATGGAGCCGATGTCCTTTTCCCGGTCGCCCCGGCAGTCGAAGAGCTGGCGCTGGTGCTTGATGATGTTGGCCACCACCGCATTCTCGGCCGGCAGCTTGGTGATCACCCGGATCCCCACCATGTCGTTCAGGGTCCGGAACGGGTCCGGGAACTTCAGGACTGGGGGGCCGCCCGGCTCCAGCGGCTCCTCAATGCGGGAGATTTTTTCCTTGAAGGATTCCACCGTTTTGGTGCGCCCGGTGACAAACAGCGGCGTGACCTCGGAGTCCTTCAGCATGTCCCGCAGGGTCAGCAGGACGTCCCGAGTGACCAGTTTCAGGGCAGGGCGGACGCGCTCGTAGATCTCCACGTTCTGTTCCACGGATTCGCGCAGGCTCGCGTCCAGGCTGTCCCAATGACTCGGCATGGTTCCAGCTTACGGCCGGGCACTGACAGAACGACGGCGGCGGGCGTCTTCAGCGTTCCGCCGCGGCCGTGGATCCGCGCACCACCAGTGAACTCTCCAGCGTGACCCCGGCCTGTTCGAGCACCTCGCCTTCCATGAGGCGGCGCAGCTGCTCCCCGGCCTTGAGGCCCAAGGGAGTGGCGGGCAGGTGGACGCTGGTGAGGCCCGGATTGCTCGTGGCCGAATACGGGAGGTCGTCGAAGCCGGCCACCGCCAGCTCCTCTGGAATCCGCACGCCGGCCACGCGGGCCTCCTGCAGCACACCGTAGGCGTGAGTGTCGGTGCCGCAGACAACGGCGGTCACCCCCTCCCGCTGCCAGCCCGGCCAGGCGGCGGCGAAGGCTGAAGCCGCCGTGCCGACGTCGATGGTGGTGCTGATAATGCGTCCCGCCCCGACGGTGATGCCGCGGGCGGCCGCCTCCTCGAGGAAGGCTTTCCGCCGGAGCGCAAAGGTTTCCGTGCCCGTGACGCTGTCCACGTACGCCACCTCGCGGTGTCCGGCGTCCGCCAGGTGCGCCGCGAGTTCCCGCGCACCGCTTGCCACGTCCAGGTTCACCGAAGGCGCGTAGGCCTCCAGCCCGGGCGCGTCCAGCAGCACAACGGGTGACGGCGACGCGAGGTCCTCGAGGAAGCCTGCGCTGGGTGCGTCTACCAGGAGTCCTGCCGGACGCAGGGACATCAGCCGCCGGACGTCGTCGGCCCGGGGCGACTCGCCGGCCTCCGTGACGGACAGCAGCAGCTGGTACTGCGGGCCCAAGGACTCCCGCACGCCGGCGATCACCTTGGCGAAGAAGGGGTTGGAGATGTCCGGCGCCACCAGGATCACGATCGAGCTCACGCCCTTGGCCAGCGAACTGCCGATGCCGTCCACCACGTAGCCAAGCTCGGCGATTGCTTCCCGGACCCTGGAGATGTTGTCTTCCGAGACGCGGCCGGCGGTCTTGCCGTTGGCCACCAGCGAGACGGTGGCTGTAGAGACCCCCGCCCGTGCGGCCACCATCGCCGCCGTGATCCGCCGCGAACGCACGGGCTGCTGCAGCTGTTCCGCGGATTCCATACCTCGATCGTAGTAGGAGGCGGACCCGCAGGCTGTCCTCGAGGGCCACACATGGCACGGCAATCACGTGCCGCGGAGGCGGCCGCCGGACAGGAAAATGGGCGATCCCCGGCGCCCCGGAAAATGGGGGTCATACAGGCCTTCCGGACCGGGGGCTCTGGTGGGACGATGCCCGTATGAGCGATACCAGCCATGCAACAGCGCGGGACCTTGGCCCCCACCAGCACGCCCACGTCGCGCCGACGTCCCAGCAGATCCGGACCGTGGGGCAGCGCCGGCGGGAGGCAGAGGAGAAGCTTGAACAGCACCTCCAGGAGGCCCGCCAAAGGTACGAACAGCACGAGGCCCAGGCCCACCCCGAAACTGGGAAGCCCGGCAAGGAAAAGCACCACTAGCCCGGCCGATACACACGCCACACCATCCAGCACCCCTCCGTGCAGGCGCTGGCATCAAGCGCTTGACCTGCACCTTCGTCAAGCGTTTGACGTACGCCACACAAGACTGCCATGATCTCTCCTGAACGCTTCAGCTCCCCGCACCCATGCGGGCCCCAACGACGTGGAGATCATCGTGGAACCCGCTGCCCATTCCCCTGAACGGCAATCCCCCGGCCGCAAGAAGATCATTCTTGACTGCGACCCCGGGCATGACGACGCTGTGGCGTTGCTGCTCGCCCACGGCAACCCGGACATCGACCTGCTGGCCGTCACAACGGTGGTGGGAAACCAGACCCTGGAAAAGGTCACCCGCAACGCCCTGGCCGTCGGCACCATCGCCGGCATCACCGGTGTCCCTTTCGCCGCCGGCTGCGGACGCCCCCTGGTGAGGAGCATCGAAACCGCCCCGGACATCCATGGGGACAGCGGCATGGACGGCCCGGAACTTCCGTCGTCGGACATCGACCTGGACCCCCGCCACGCGGTGGACCTCATTATCGATACCGTCATGGCGCACGAGCCCGGCACCGTCACCCTGGTGCCCACCGCCGGCCTGACCAACATCGCCCTCGCCGCCCGGAAGGAACCGCGCATCGTGGAGCGCGTGAAGGAAGTTGTCCTCATGGGCGGCGGCTACCACGTGGGCAACTGGAGCGCCGTGGCCGAGTTCAACATCATCATCGACCCCGAGGCCGCGCACATCGTCTTCAACGAAAGGTGGCCGGTGGTGATGGTGGGCCTGGACCTGACCCACCAGGCGCTCGCCACCCCGGACGTCGTGGAAAAGATTGCCGCGATCGGCACCAGGCCCGCAAAGTTCGTCACCGAACTCATGGATTTCTTCGCCCACACCTACAAGGACGCCCAGGGCTTCGACCACCCGCCGGTGCACGACCCCTGCGCCGTGGCCTACGTGATCGACCCCAGCATCGTCACCACCCGCAAGGTGCCAGTGGACATTGAGCTGCAGGGCAAGCTGACGCTCGGCATGACGGTGGCGGACTTCCGCGCCCCCGCGCCGGCGGACTGCCACACCAGCGTCGCCGTGGACCTGGACCACGAAAAGTTCTGGAACCTGGTCACCGACGCGCTGGAACGCATCGGTGATCCGCTCACCGGTGACGCCCGCACCACACAGAACACGGCCGACGTCGTCCGCGACGCAAGTGACTCCCTCACCGCCGGAGGGGTCAAGTAAATGACCGCCACCGTCCTCGAAACCCGGACCGCCAAGGGCAACGTCACCGCCCTGATGGTCGCCCTGCTGGCAGCCTGCGTCGCCTTCCAGCTCAACGCCTCCATGCTCAGTCCCGCCCTGGTGACCATGGGCGAGGAGCTCAACACGGACCAGGCCGTCATCGGCCTCTCGCAGACGTGGTTCTTCACCGCGGCCGCCCTGTTCTCCCTGTTCCTGCCCCGCCTGAGCGACATCGTGGGCCGCAAGAAGATCCTCGTGGGCATGATGCTCCTGATGGCCGTGGGGTCCGTCATCGCAGCCCTCGCCCCGGACGTCACCTGGCTCTTCGTGGGCCGCATCATCCAGGGCGTCAGCGGCCCCACCGTTCCGCTCTGCCTCATCATGCTGCGCTCCGCGGTCAGCAACCCGCGGAAATACGGCACCCTCATGGGCCTGATCACGGCCGTCAACGGCGGCGTGGCCGGTGTGGACTCCTTTGTGGGCGGCTACTTCGCCGAGCACTTCGGCTTCCGCAGCATCTTCTGGCTCATGGTGGTGCTGGCCCTGGCTGCCACCGCGCTGATCGCTTTCCTGGCCGGTGAAAGCAAGCCGGCCGCCGGCACCCGGATGGACTGGCTGGGCGTGTTCTTCATCGTGGTCGCCGTGGGCGCGCTGCTTACCGCCCTGAACGAAGGCGCCAAGCTGGTGGGCGCCTTCTCCTCCGGCACCCTGATGCTGAGCCTGGCGCTGGTGCTGGTATCCGCCGCCGCGTTCTACCTGTTCTGGCGGACCGAAAAGCGGGCCAGCCAGCCAATGGTCGAAACCGTGCACCTGCGCCAGCGCTCCACCTGGGCGCCGCTGCTCACCACCACGCTGACCATGACCGGCATCTTCGCCGTCATCAACGGCATAGTGCCCGCCTACGTCCAGGCCGCCGACCCCGGTTTCGGCATCGGACCCACAGAGATGTCGCTCATCATCCTCACTCCCTATGCACTGCTCGGCTGGGCGGTGGGACCCCTCAGCGGCAAGCTCGCACCGGTCCTCGGGTACACCAGGGTGCTGCGCATCGGCTTGCTGGGCAGCATCGCGGCGCTGGCCATCATCGCGTTCTTCGGCCTGGACAGCCTGCCGCTGATGATCGCCGGCACGGTGTTGCTGGGCATCATGTACGCCGGTACGGTCAACATCATGCTCAACGGACTCGGTGTTGTCCTTTCACCCGCCGGCAACCCGGGCTTCCTGCCGGGCATGAACGCTGGCGCCTTCAACCTCGGCGCAGGCCTCAGCTTCCTGGTGCTGCCCGCCGTCCTGGTGGCGACGGCGGCCCTCGGCGATGCGAAGGCGTCCTACCTGACCGTCGTGGTGGTCGGCCTCGCGCTCACCATCGCAGCGTTCGCCGCCTCGCTCCTGATCCCCAAGCCGGTTGAAGCCGAGGTGGCGGAGTGAACGCCGCCGTCGAAAAGGCAGGCCGGATCGTCGTCGTCGGCTCCTTGAATGCCGACCTCACCATCTACTGCGAACGCCTTCCACTCCCCGGCGAGACGGTGCACGGCAACGGATTCGCGGTGAACCCGGGCGGGAAGAGCGCCAACCAGGCTGTTGCCGCGAGCCGGCTGGGCGGGATCGTCAGCCTGGTGGGCGCGGTGGGGGAGGACCCCAACGGCGCCATGCTGCGGTCCTCCGCCGCCCGTGCAGGGGTGGACGTCGGGTGTGTCCGCACTGTGTCCGAGCCCACGGGCGTGGCGGTCATCGCGGTGGATGCCGGCGGCGAGAACAACATCATCATCTCGGCCGGCGCCAACGGCACCCTGTCGCCGGCGGACGTGGCGGAGGCCTCGGGCGTCCTGGAGCAGGCCTCCGTCGTCTGCCTTTGCCTGGAGGTGGGCATGGAGACGGTGCTCGCCGCTGCAAAGGCAGGGCACGACGCCGGCGCAACAGTCCTGCTCAATCTCTCGCCGTACGGCGAGGTGCCGGAGGAGCTGACCGTCCTCACCGATGTCCTGCTGGTCAACGCGCATGAGGCCGCGCTGTTCCTGGGCGGCGATTCCGCCGCGCCGGGCCCCGGCGCGCCTGATTCCGAGTGGGACAGGGTGCGCTTGCGGTTTGCGGAGCGGGGGATCCGGCAGGTGCTGGTGACGCTCGGTTCGCAGGGCTCGGTGGTGCTGGACTCGGTTGCTCCCGAGGGTTCCCGCGTGGTCCGGATTGCGCCCACAACGGTCAAGGCCGTGGACACCACGGGCGCGGGTGACGCCTTCACCGGTGCCGTTGCCGTCCGGCTGGCCGCCGGGGACGCGCTGGCCGGGGCTGCAGCATTCGCGTCGGTGGCTGCCGCCCTGGCCACCACCCGAAAGGGGACGCAGGCTGCGTACCCGGAGGCGGCTGACGTGGCCCGCCTGCTGCGGGCTTAGGGACAAACGTCAGGCGCCGCCGTCGTGCGCGACGCCAGGAAACACGAAGAGGGTGGGGAGGCCGCTGTGGCCTCCCCACCCTCTCCTGCCCTGCAGGCGATCCCTTACTTCGCCAGGAAGGTCAGGAGTGCCTGGTTGAACTCATCGGGATGGCTCACATTGCAGCCGTGCGGGGCGTCGCGGAGGACGTGCAGGTCGCTGTTGGGCAGGGACGCATGGGTCCGGGCGCCGGATCCATCAAGGGGCACCGTGCCGTCCCCGTCGCCATGGAGGACGAGCGCCGGGACCGTGACGTTGGGCAGGTCGTCGCGGAAGTCGGTTGTACCGAATGCCTCCATGCAGGCCAGGGCGGCCTTCTTGTCAGCCTGCTTGCACAGCCCCAGGGCATCCTGCCGCTGCTGCTCGGTGACCTTAAGCTCGCCGTTGACGGAGAAGAACTGACGGGTGAAGTCGTCGTAGAAGGAGTCTTCATCCTTGGTCAGGGCGGCGGCCATTTCTGCTGCTGCTTCCTTGGTGAGAGGCCCGTCCGGGTTGTCCTCGCCCTGCATCATGTACGGGGGGACGGCCGCAGCGAAAACAACGCTGCGCACCCTGCCGGAACCGAACCTGGTGAAATAGCGGGCTACCTCACCGCCGCCCATGGAGAACCCCACGAGCGTGGCGTCGGTAAGGTCCAGTGCCTCAAGGAGGGCGTTCAGGTCCTCCGTGAGCGTGTCATAGGTGTATCCGCCGTGGGGCTTGCTGCTGCGCCCGAAGCCGCGCCGGTCATAGGTGATGACCCTGTAGCCGGCAGCCTGCAGGGCCGGAACCTGGGCGGCGAAGGATTCCCCGGACAGGGGCCACCCATGGATGAGGACCACAGGCCGGCCAGTGCCGCCCGTGTCGTCGACGTGCAGGTTGGTGTCCTTGAACAGGCCGTGATGGGCAGTAACTTCCGTCATGAAGAGCCTCCGACTGTGAGTTGGGATCGGCGTCCGTGGCCGAACGTTAACCAATTCGTCAGCATGCTGTCTTTTGGATGGGTCCTCTTTACTGCGTCGGCTGACGTGGCCCGCCTGCTTGGCGTTAAGGGAGTAAGGTCAGGCGCCGCCGTCGGTCTTTATGCCGCGTGCACCCGAAACGTCGGCGGGGCGCCCGGTAAACCGGTCCATGGTCCGGTTGATGCCCAGCACGTCCATGACCCGGTCGAAGGCCCCGACCGGCAGCAGCCGGGCCGCGGGGACCAGGTTCACCAAGGGTGGGAGGACCAGCTTCTGCCGCCCGCTTTCGACGGCGTCCAGCACCTTGGCCGCCACCGCCTCCTCTTCCAGGATGGGGAGGAGCCGCGGGAACCGGGTCCGCACGCCGTCGAACATGCCCGTGTCGATGTAGTACGGGCAGACCACCAGGGTGCCGACGCCGGTCCTGCCCGCCCGCAGCTCGGCGCGCAGTGACTCGTTGAAGCCGAACGCTGCGAATTTGCTGGCCGAGTAATCGGTCTGCCTGGCGACGCCCACCAGCCCGGCCGCGCTGGCAACTGTCACCACGGTGCCCCGGCCGCGGGCGGCCATGCCGGGGAGGAACGCGCGCGTCACCCAGTACAGTGCCAGGACATTGACCTCGAAGGTCCGCTCAATATCCTCGTCGGCGGCATCCAGGAGCAGTTTTCCCGTGACAACACCGGCGTTGTTGATCAGCACGTCCACCGGACCTGCAGCCGCGGCCGCAGCCTGCACGGCCTCCCTGTCCGCCACGTTCACGGTCTGCGTCTCCGCCACGCCGCCGGCGCTGCGGATTTCATCGCGGACGTTCCTGCCGCCGTCGGCCGAAACATCCCAGATGACCACCCGCGCACCCCGTCGGGAAGCGTCCAGGGCCATGCGGCGGCCCAGCCCGCTGCCGCCCCCGGTGATGAGAACGGTACTGCCGGAGAGCGCTGTTCCGCCGGCCATCAGCGCAGCCGCCCCATCAGCGTGAGCGCGCCCTTGACCAGCCTGGTGTACCGCTCGTTCGTCATGCCGGGCGGAGGGCCCACGGGTACCAGCCGCTGCTGGGCCACCGTTTGGGCTTCCGTGTACTTCAGGATGCCCTCCTTGCCGTGGCGCCGCCCCACACCGGAATCCTTTATCCCGCCCATCGGGGCATCGTGTGAGGCCCACGCCGCGGAATAGCCGTCGTTGACGTTGACCGTCCCGGCGAGCAGGCGCCGCCCCACCTCGCGGCCGTGCCGCGCGGACCAGACGCTGGCGTTGAGCCCGTAGTGGGAGTCGTTGGCCAGGGCCACGGCTTCGTCGTCGCCGTCCACCTGGTAGACGGCCACCACGGGCCCGAACGTCTCCTCCCGCGCCACCACCATCTCCCCGGTCACCCCGGTGAGGATGGTGGGTTCGTAGAAGTACGGGCCAAGGTCCGGCCGCGCCCGCCCGCCCGTGATGAGTTGCGCACCCTTGGCAAGGGCGTCCTCCACATGCGCGCTGACCCGGTCCAGCTGCCGTTGGCCCGTGAGCGAGCCCATGTCGATGTCCCAGCCCGGGCCGGCACCCAACCGGATTCCCTCCACCTGTTCAGTGAAGGTTGCCAGGAAGTCGTCGAAGACCGCGCGGTGGACGTAGATGCGTTCCATGCTGATGCACAGCTGGCCGGAGTTGGAAAAGCACCCCTGCGCGGCGCCCCTGGCCGCCTTGTGCAGGTCCGCGTCGGCCAGGACCAGCGTGGCATTCTTCCCGCCAAGTTCGCCCGAGAAACCGATCAGCCGCTCCGCACACTGCTGTGCCACCACCTTCCCGGTCTCCGAGGATCCCGTGAACATGAGGAAGTCCACGCCGCCGATCAGCGCTGGGCCCAGCACCGGCCCGTCGCCGGTGACAATCTGGAACAGGTCCTGCGGAAGCCCCGCCTCCCGCAGCAGCTCCAGGGCGAGCAGTGCTGTGAACGGTGTCTGGGAGTCGGGCTTGAGGACACAGGCGTTACCGGCCAGCAGGGCGGGGATCGCGTCCGAGACGGCGAGGGTCAGGGGATAGTTCCACGGACTGATGATGCCCACCACGCCCTTGGGGATCCGGTACTCCACCGTCCGCGTCAGGCCCGGCGCCGCTCCCGTCCGGCGGCGCGGGCGGAGGAAACGTTCGGCTGTGCGGTGGTAGTAGGCCGCGGTAAGGGCGGCGTCGGCGAGTTCCTCGAACGCGTTGAGCCGCGACTTGCCGCTCTCCGCCTGGACCAGGTCCAGGATCTCCGCCTCCTTGTTGAGGAGCAGTGCGTGGAACCGCCCGACGACGGCGCGGCGCTCGCGGAGGGGAACGGCGGCCCACTCCCGCTGGGCTGCCCGGGCGCTTTCGACGGCGGCCGCGACGTCGTCCGGCGTGCAGACGGGGACGGCGCCCACCAGGCTGCCGTCCAGCGGGGAATAGGACGTCTGCGTTGCCCGGCCCGGTCCGCAGCTCACCAGGTCCGGCAGGTGGGAAAGAGCCTCAGTAACTGCAAGCTTTCGGCCGGTTGCTGGCGGCGTGGTTCCCGGCTGGGTGGTGCTGGTCATCGTGGTCCCCTTTGGCTGCAATGTAATTCCCGAGCCTAGCCGCAGGAGGGCCGCCGATCCTGGACCGGGAGTCCCGGAAGTTCAGCTGCCCGGCGGCCGGTACTTGATCTCGCCTGCCTTCTGCAGGGCTTCCATCGTGTCCTCCACGCTCAGCAGAACGGTGGTTTCAAACGAGCTCAGCGCGCCGCCGCCGCTGATGGCCAGTGCTACCGCCGCCATGGAAACGTTGTCCGGTGCTTCCCACAGGTTGTAGCCGTCATGGCTCCCAAAGGCGTACCAGAATCCGTGCAGCTTTCCGCCCACCGATTCGATGTACGCCTGCGCGGCTTTCCGCCGGTCTTCCGGGTTGTTGATCAGCCGGCCCCAGGTCTCCGGTGTGTAGCTGAACTTCGACAGATAGAGTGGCATTTTCCTGTCCCTTCATTGGGTTCTGGAGTGCGGGTTTACCCAGAATGGCAGTGCACGGATGGCGCGGCAACGGCTTTGTCATTGGCTGGCGGTACGCTCGGCACATGGTGCAGCGGCATAGGTATAAGTACGGCGGGGACCCCAGCCAGTGGGGCGAACTTTTCCTTCCTGACCTGCCCGACGACGGTGCCCACCGGGGCGTGGTGGTGGTGATCCACGGCGGCTACTGGCGGTCGAAGTACGGTGCCGAGCTGGGGGAGCCGATGGCGGACGACCTCGCCGCGCACGGAATGGCCGCATGGAACCTGGAGTACCGCCGGGCAGGGAATGGCGGCGGCTGGCCGCAGACGTTCACCGATGTCCTGGCGGGCATCGACAAACTGCAGGAGCTTGCCGGGCCCCATGCCCTGGACCTGGACAGGGTGGTGGCGCTGGGCCATTCCGCGGGCGGGCACCTCGCGGTGTGGGCGGCGGGCCGCGACCGGCTGCCCCGGCTGGGGCTGGTGGGTGAGCACAGCGAGGTTGGAGCGAGGGACGACGGCGTCCGCCTCACCGGGGTGGTGAGCCAGTCCGGCGTGCTGAACCTGGCGGAAGCGGAGAAGCTGCACCTCAGCGATGGTGCCGTGGCCAACTTCCTGGGCGGGCCGTCGTCGGAAATCCCCGGCCGGTACCGGTACGCGGATCCGATGGCCGCGCTGCCCTTGGACATTCCCGTCTACGCCGTTCATGCCACGGAGGATGAATCCGTGCCGCTGGCGATGTCCACCTCGTATGTGGAGGCGAGTGAGTCCGGGCCTGTGCCGGCACAGCTTGTGACGGTGCCCGGGGACCATTTCGGCTTGATCGATCCCCATGCCCCGGCCTACGGAACATGCCGGGAACTCGTCCGGGAGCTGATGCGCTGAGCGCAGCGGAGGCACAAAGCGGCGCGCCGGCCTGCAGTACAGTGGCGGCCATGGACATTCCCTGGCAGCACGGTACCTGGACCAACCCGCCCGTTTCCGTCGTCGAGCACGGCACGGATCTGCTGGTCACTGCCAAGGAGGGCAGCGACGCCTGGCGGGTTACGTCGTACGGCTTTATCCATGACAGCGAGCACGCGCTTCTGGCGCCATTCCCGCAGGATTCCGCCATGGAGGTGGAATTCACCGCAGGCTTCTCCGAGCAGTTCGACCAGGCCGGGATCTTCGTGCGCGTTTCCGCCGAGCGGTGGGTCAAGGCCGGCGTCGAATTCGCCGACGGCGCCTGCCAGGTGGGGGCGGTGGTCACCGACGGGATGTCCGACTGGTCCCTGGCCCCGGTTCCAGCCTGGAAGGGAAGCCGGGTGCTCGTCCGGATCAGCCGCAGCGGCGACGCGCTGACCATCCGGGCCAAGGCAGGGGACGGGGCCCTGCAGCTGGTCCGGGTGGTTCCGCTCGCTCCCGCGGAGGAAGCCCAGGCTGGCCCCTTTATCTGCGCCCCGACCAGGGCGGGACTGGCCGTGCCCTTCCACGCCTGGCGGACCACGGAACCGGACGGCGCCCTGCACTGACCCCCGCCGGCTGGCCCCTGACACCGCGGCCGCCTGGCCCCTGACACCGCGGCCGCCGTCACGGACAGCGTCAGCTGCCCTCCTTCTGGCAGAGTATGACCATGCTCACTGTTATTGGCGAAGGCCTTGTTGACGTTGTCCAGCGCGCCTCGGGAATTGAAGCCCACGTGGGCGGCAGCCCGCTGAACGTGGCGGTGGGCCTGGCCCGCCTTGACCACCCGGTGCAGTTCATCGGCCGGTACGGCCGCGACGCCTACGGCGATGCGGTCGCGGCGCACCTGCGCGCCAGCTCCGTGATGGTTCCCATGGGCCCGGATGACCTTCCCACCAGCGTGGCCACCGCCCTGATTGACGACGACGGCGCCGCCACCTACACGTTCGACCTCACCTGGGAGCTTCCTGGCATCGCCGACCGTCTCGCCTTCATGCTGCAGGGCACCACGCTGCTGCACACCGGCTCGATCGCCACGATGCTGGCGCCGGGCGCCACCGACGTGCTGGCCGCCGTCGAATACGCCCACCCGCGCGCCACCATCAGCTTCGACCCCAACTGCCGGCCCAGCATCATCACCGATGTGGACTACGCGCGCCGGCACACGGAAAAGTTCGTGACCCTGGCGGACGTGGTCAAGGCCTCCGACGAGGACCTCGCCTGGCTGTACCCGGACATGGACGTGCTGGATGCTGCACGCCGCTGGTTGTCCCTGGGCGGAACCGAGGGGCCGGCCATGGTGGTGGTCACGCGCGGTGCCGACGGGCCCTGGGGAGTGTGCCACGCCGGCGAAGCCAAAGTGCCGGCACCCCGGGTTGAGGTGGCCGACACCGTGGGGGCAGGGGACTCATTCATGGCGGCTCTGTTGTCCGGGCTAGTGGACCGCGGCCTGGATGGCGCCCAGAACCGCAAGGACCTGCGCGAACTTCCCGCCGAGGGGCTGGCCGAGCTCCTGGCCCATGCTGCCCGGGCCGCGGCGGTGACGGTTTCCCGGCCTGGTGCCAACCCGCCGACGCGGGCGGAGCTGGAGGCCGTCCTGGGGGAGTAGGCAGAACTGGCGCTTCGACTGCTCCGCAGGTGTCTTTTTGAGTGACCAAAACGACGCCTGCGGAGCAATCGATGGGCCTGCTACTCCTTCCCCAGCCCGGCAGCCGAGGTCTTCCCGCCCGTTACGTCATTGAGGGCGGTGAGGTTGAAGATGCCGTTGATGTCGGCCTGCTTGGTGGTGCCGGCAGCGACGCCGTCGGCCAGGAGCTTCTCGTAGGTTCCGGCAAGCGGGTCCACGGTAAACACGATGTTCTTCAGGGAACGGTCGATGACATCGGCCTTCAGCTCCGCGCCCGCGGATTCCTTGAGGGCGGCGTTGATGACGCTGGCCTTTTCGGCGTCGGCCGCGTCGTTCAGCCATTCGACTGACTTCACGTGGCCCTTGAGCAGCGCCTTCACAGTGTCCGGGTGTTCCGCTGCGAAGTTCTGGTTGACGATCAGGATGGTGGTGGGGAACTCGCCCGGTTTGCCGGACAGCGAGCCGTCCCAGAGGTCCTTTTCGTCCACCAGTACCTTGGCGCCGGCGGTGAGCACCAGGCGTGAGGCCCAGGGCTCAGGCAGCCACGCGCCGTCGAGCTTTCCGTCCTGGAAGAGCTTCAGCGTCTGGGCGTTCTCGGTGGGGTTGATGGCCACGTCGCCGCTGCCGTCGACGTTGGTCTTGTAGCCCTGGGAGGCCAGCCAGGCGCGGAGGGCAACATCCTGCGTGCCGCCGAGCTGCGGGGAAGCAAGGGTCTTGCCCCTCAGGTCCGCGGCGGAACTGATCTCCGGCTTGACCACCAGCTGGGCGCCGCCGGCCGCAGCGCCGGCGATGATGTTCACCGATTCGCCGCCGCTCTTCACGAATGAGTTGATGGCGGGGTTCGGGCCAATGTACGTGGCATCGATGGCGCCCGCGTTCAGGGCCTCGATCGCGGCCGGGCCGGCGTTGAACACCTGGGTGCTGAGCTTGGTGCCGCCGAGCTCCTCCGCGATGTAGCCCTGGCTGACTCCCACCAA
Source organism: Pseudarthrobacter quantipunctorum (assembly GCF_045291495.1). Lineage (NCBI taxonomy): Bacteria > Bacillati > Actinomycetota > Actinomycetes > Micrococcales > Micrococcaceae > Pseudarthrobacter > Pseudarthrobacter quantipunctorum. The sequence continues at coordinate 3,920,934 of NZ_CP148033.1, read as the reverse complement.
GGCGGGGGCGTGGGTGACGTTGCCGAAGTAGCCCAGTTTCAGCTCCGCGGCCGGGTTGGCGGCGGGGGCGGCTTGCTGGACTGCGGCAGGGCCGCCGCTGTTCACGGCGGAGGCGACGGCGGCGCCCCCGCCAATGAGGGCAAGGATGCCGACGGCGATGCCTACCTTAAGGCCGAGCGGCCGTTTGGGAGCGGCGGACTGTCCGGCAACGATCCGGGTGGAGCTTTGCTGGGTCTGGGGGCTCTTGGGGCTCTGGCTGGACGGATCTGACACTGGAGTTCCTTTGCTGGGGCGGATGCTGAGACGAGATTACGGAGCGCCCGGCAGCGCCACAATCGTTCCCGTAGCGGGCGTTCACGGGACGTCGCGGGGGCTCAACAAGGCGTAGCGCAGCGACAAGAAACGTCGCCGGACGTCTTTTTCCAGGGGCGCCTGAAGGAGTGCCCCTGCGCAATGGGTCCCAAGGGTTTCCGGGTCACCGGGGCCTGTTTCCGGGCCTGAAGCAGACGTACGATCAGCCATGGAAAAGCTGAAATTTGAAGTGAAAATCAACGCTCCCGCCCAAGCTGTCTGGGCCACGATGCTCGATGATGCCACGTACCGGGAATGGACGAGCGCTTTCAGCGAGACAGGTTCCTTCTATGAGGGCGACTGGAACCCGGGCAGTGAAATTCGGTTCCTCGGCCCGGACGGCGAGGGGTCCGTGGGAGGGATGATCGCAACAGTTGAGGAAATCAGGCCGCATGAGTTCGTCTCCCTGCGATATCTCGGCCAGATCGTAGGTGGTGTGGAGGACAGGACCAGCGATGCGGCGAAGGGATTCATTGGAGCCCACGAAAACTATTCATTCACCGAAGCCGGCGGCGTGACGAGGGTCGAGGTGGAGCTAGACAGCGTGGACGAGTGGGCGGCAATGCTGAATGACACTTGGCCCGTGGCCCTCGCCAAACTCAAGGACCTCGCCGAAGCCCGGGCCTGACCTCTGGCCGTGGATGCCTGGGTGGTTCAAACAGCAGCCGTTTAGGCGGCTTTGACGAGCGGGAGTTCGTCCCAGTGGGTGGTGTAGCGGGGCGAGCGCATGTTCCGTTTCATGGTCCAGTCCAGGCCCGTTTTGATCCCGCCGTGCCCGAGGCCGATGGAACTGCGCCCGAAGCGGCTGCCCACGTCTTCCAGGAGGGTGCCGATGCGGCGTTCCTCGTGCCGGTTCTCGAACAGCTCCAGGGGGGATTGGTTGCCGGTGGGCCGCAGGTCCGTGAGCATGAGCCCCACTTTGGCGTACCTCAGGCCTTCGCGGATGTTGGGCAGCAGGGCGTGCGCCGCCCGGGTGAGCAGGAGAGGGTCCGCTGTGGGCATCGGCAGCGGGACACACACCGACGGATAGGACTGTTCCTGCCCGCTGAAGGGCGAGGTGCCGGCAAATGCCGTGAGGACTTTCGCCTGCAGCCCGTGTTTGGCCAGCCGCGCGCTCGCATTCTGGCCGTAGATGCTGAGGACCTGCCGCAGCCCGGCAGCGGTGGTGACCGGGCTGGCGAAGGAACGGGAGAAGATCAGCTGGTCCCGGCCCAGGCGTTCCTCTTCCATGGGGATGCAGGGCGTGCCGTTGAGTTCCAGGACGGTGCGCATCATGACCACGGAGAACTTGTCCCGGACGGCCACAGGGTCGGCGCGGGCGAGGTCCAGGATGGTGTGGATGCCGATCGCGTTCAGGCGTTTGGCCAGGCGCCCGGCGATGCCCCAGATTTCCTCCACGGACAGGCGTGCCAGCAGTTGCTCCCGCACGGCAGCAGGAACGCTGTCCCAGTGGCATACCCCGCCAAACGCGGGGTTGTTCTTGGCCCACTTGTTGCACAGCTTGGCCAGCGTTTTGGTGGGCGCGATCCCAACACATACCGGGACGCCGACGTTGCGGCGGACGGCGTTCTTCATGGTCCTGCCCAGGGCAAGCAGCTGCTCCGGCTGACCCTTCACCCCGAGGAAGGCTTCGTCGATGCTGTAAACCTCCAGCCACGCTGAGTACCTCCCGAGCAGCTCCATGACCCGGGCGCTGATGTCCCCGTAGAGCTCGTAGTTGCTGGACCTGGCCACCAGCCCCCATTCCTTCGCGCGGGGCGCGAGTTTGAACCATGGCTCGCCGGTGGCAATGCCCAGGGCTTTCGCTTCGGGGGAGCGGGTCACGGCGCAGCCGTCATTGTTCGAGAGCACCACCAACGGCCTGCCCTCCAGCGAAGGATCGAAGGCACGTTCCGCCGAGGCGTAGAAGCAGTTGACGTCCACGTGGGCGATCTGCGGCATCTGCCGCATGATGGCAGGCTTGCTCATGGCCGTGCCCGCAGACGGCCGCGGCTAGACATGGTGCAGGCATCTCGTGGCCACGCCCCAGATGGTCAGCTCCGAGAGGGCAGGCACTTTGATGTCCGGATACTTTGGATTTTCCGCCTGCAGCACCACTCCTGTGGCAGTCAGGCGCAGGCGCTTCACAGTCAGTTCCCCGTCCAGTACGGCGATGACCACGGACCCGTCCTTCGGTTCCAGCGCCCTGTTGACGATCAGCTCATCACCGTCACTGATGCCGGCACGCTCCATGGAGTCTCCCGTCACCCGGACAACAAAGGTGCTGGTGATGTCCTTGATCAGGTGGGCGTTCAGGTCAATCCGGCCATCAAAGTAGTCCTGCGCCGGCGAAGGGAACCCCGCGGCGACGGGTACCGGCGAGATCAGCACCGAGAACAATGAGGCGCCCGCATCTATCACGCGGGGACCGATAATAACGCCCACAACACACCTTTATTCGAATATATGTTCGATTACTTCAGTGTAGCTCCTGGCCCTGACAATGCCACTCCTTGCGGAGTTGCACCCGATCAGTCCAACGGGGGCATTCAGTCTTGTTCCTTCCCCTATCAACCTGCCATCAGAGTGCCGGCTGGAGGACAGTGCCACGCACGGTTCCGGCCCAAAGAATTCGCGTATAGGCCAGGTGTTGCTGCTTTTGTTCAGGTACCGAGTAGGCGCCGTTCGTGGGCGAATGCAACCAGTTGGAGCCGGGTGCGGAGTTCCAGCTTGTCCAACACGCTGCGTAGATGACTCTTAATCGTGGCTTCCGAGACGAACAGGCTCTGCGCCATCTCGCCGTTGCTGAGCCCTTTTGCGGCAAGCAGGAAAACGTCCCGCTCACGCACGGAGAGCAGGTCGAGGACCGAAAGGTCCGGGCCGATTGCAGGTGCGTTACGCGCAGCGTGCTCGAAGAGGGAGTGAATGGAGCCTGGAGCGATCACAGAGTAGCCGGAGTGAACGGTGCGGATGGCCGCCAGCAGGAACTCCGGCTCAGCGCTCTTCAGGAGATACCCGCTGGCCCCAGCCTGCACTGCCTGTACCACCGCCTGGTCCCGGTTGAAGGTGGTCAATGCGATGATTTTGGGTTTGTCGGTGCCGGCATCAATGGCGTGCTGCACGATCTGCCGGGTGGCTTCGATGCCGTCCATGACCGGCATGCGCAGATCCATCAGCATCACGTCGGGACGATGTTCGATCGCTAGCTCTATCGCCTGCTTCCCATCCGAGGCTTCGCCCACGAGGCCCATGTCATCCTGGCTCTCGACGAGCATACGGATCCCCGCACGGAACAGATGCTGGTCATCCACCAACGTCACGGTAATTCGTGACCCGGTATCAGCCACGACCGTCTACACCTGGATCAGACGTTGACTGGCGTTCGAGGCTTGTCCGGGTGAGCACAAGTGCGGGTTCCGAACTTGCGATGTCAGTGAGCGGGGTTGTGGCTGCAGGGTGCTGGGCGTCGTTGCCGGACCCAGCCTCCGGGGCGCCGTACGGAATGAAGACCGTCACCCGGAAGTGTTCTCCGTCCGGGCCGGCCGTCAGCCAGCCGCCGGCGAGATGCGCGCGTTCGCGCATGCCGGGAAGTCCGCGGCCGAGCCGGGGCGGCCCCGGATTGGGGGCGGACTTCCCGGCCTTAGATATCGTCGAGGCCACATGCAGCGCGAGGCCGGGTCCAGTCCAGTCAAAGTGGAGACGCACGTCCGTGCCGCGGCCGCCGTGTTTGAGGGCATTAGTCAGGCATTCCTGGACGATGCGGAATGCGGCCACCTCCTGACCCGCTGAGAGTGTCACAGGCATCCCAGATTCGCTGGTGTGGATCTTCAGATTATTGCCTCGTTGCATGCCGTCAATTAAGGGCAGGATGTCGCTTAGCCGGGGCTGAGGCGTAACCATCCCGTCGTCGTGGACACCCTCGATGACACGCTGCGCGTCTACGAGCGCGCTTCGGGCCGACCGGGCGATGGTGTCCAAGGCGCTGAGCACGGCCTTGGGCTGGTCCTTGCTCAGATAGCGGGTCCCGTCGGCTTGCGCGGCGATAACTGCAAGAGAATGCGCGAGGACATCGTGAAGGTCCCGAGCGATGCGTGTGCGCTCCTGTTCGACAATTAGGTCTATTTCCGTCTCCTTCAGGCTGCTTTGGGCCAACTCTCGTGCCCGGAACAGGCTGCCACGTTCCTGATAGAGGGCGAGTAGAAGGCCGGCGGCTGCGCAGGCTGCCGCGATCAGGAGGAGCAGCGCGAACAACTGCCAGCCGTATCTCATGAACATTGGCTGGTCACCGACATTGATGGGCGCGAACCAGCCGACGCCCCCACCGTATCTCCACGAGAGCATGAGAACGGTCATGAGGGCTACGAAGACCAGGTTTGCACCCGCTGCCATGTACCGCATTCGTGGTTCGGCGGTCCACAGGATGAAGCCCAGCGCGATAAAGGAGCCCAGGTAGATGGCCCAATGATTGGAAGCCATTGGGGGCAAGGCAAAGCCTAACTGTCCGGACAGTAGCGCCGCGGTGAACCCGAGGGACACTAATGGCTTCCAGGAAGCAGTGGCGACAGCCAATGTCATCAGCACCAGTGGCCATCGCCCTGACCACGTCAGCCAGGAGTCGCCCATGCGGCCAGCCTCGGCCACGCACCATAATGAAAAGAAGATCACGGCCGCCGCGAGTGGACCCCAACGCCGCGTGTATTTCAAGAATGCTTCCATGCCTGCCACCATATCCACGCAGGTCAGGCCGGATTCACCGGATCACGGCAATCTCAACCTAAAAGCTAGATGATTCATTCTTTGGGCCAGCTGCCCAATGCGAACTGAAGGCGGCGCTACGCAAGTAACCGCGATTGACCGGGCTTCCTTAAAAGCAGGAGTGGTGCTGTCCTCACGGGACAGCACCACTCCTGCTTCCAGCCGATTCCTGTCAGCCGGCGACGGCGGGCCGCGACTCCCGCACCACCGACGGCGTGAACTTCGCCCCGGTGTCCGGGAAGGAGGGCACCTGGATGCGGGCGTGGGTGTGGACTTCCTGAACCGTCCGGCGGGTGTGCTCCGCGATCTCCTCCATGGTGGCCACCCACATGCCGTCCATCCCCTTGACCCGCTCAATCAGACGCTCCAAAGCCACGGCCTTGGAGGGCCGGCCGGAGATGAACGGATGGTTGGTGAGGACGAAGCAGCTGCCCTGCGCGTGGTGTGCCTCGGCCTCGAGCGTCCACATCTCCAGGACCTTCGCCGGGCTTTCGATGACGCCGCTGCCGGTGACGCCGGGGTAGAACGCGTACTGTTCCCAGTCGTCCAGCGCCCAGTCCACCGGGATCTCCACAATGTCCCTGGAATCACCCGGGGCGACGCTGAAGCGGTAGGGGGCATCGCCGTCGAGCAGGCTTGAATCGTAGAGGAAGCCGCGGTCCGCCAGGAGGGCTGGGGAGTGCCAGTTCAGTTCCCACCACGGCGCCCGGTAGCCAACAGGCTCAACCCCGGCCATCTTGGCCAGCGCCTCCAGGCCGCGGTCAATGTAGCGTGCCTCCGTCTCGGCGTCGATACCCTGCATCGGCTCGTGCAGGTAGCCGTGGTGCGCCACCTCGTGCCCCGCGTCCACGATGCGCCGGACGGTGTCCGGATAGCACTCGGCCGTAAAGCCGGGGATGAAGAACGTGGCGCGGATGTCCTGCCGCTGGAGGATCTGCAGCAGCCGGGGGACTGCGACCTTGGGCCCGTAGGACTGGTGGGTCATCAGGGACATCCGGCTGGTGCTCTTGGGATCGTGGGCGATGGTGCAGGATTCGGCGTCGACGTCGAAGGTGAAGGAGGCTGCTGCCTGCTTGCCCTCGGGCCAGGTGATCGGGTGGGCGGAGTCCGGGAATGCTTCAAAGGTCATGGCAGGTGTTCCTAGGTTTAGAGGCCGGCCTGGGCGCTGGGCCGGGCAGGGATTCCGGCCAGCGCCGGGGCGGGCTGGGCGCTGGCTGACGGGGCGGATTCGAGGTACTTGCGGTGTACCCTCGGGCCCAGGATGGCGTAGCTCGTGGCGCTCGCCAGCCCGCCGGCCAGCCAGGACAGGTCCAGGCCGCCCATGGCCACGGCGAAGGGGCCCTGCATGGCGGGAACGAGGCCGTACATAAACAGCCAGGTGGCGAAGATGCCTACCAGGAGGGAGGTGACTCCCGCCCAGTTGACGCCGGGCAGCCGCTTGGTGCCGACGCCGTCGAACAGCCGTGCGGGGTTGCCGGGCCAGCGCTTCTCAATCCAGAAGTAATGAACCAGCATGACGCCGCCCCAGGCGGCCACCCAGGCCACCAGGCCGATGAGCCAGGCGTCCAGGACCGCCGCGAAGTCCTCCTGGAAGATGAAGAAGACGACGGCGATCAGCGAGAAGACGCCGACGAACAGGTTCAGCTTGCGGCGGCTGATAGTGATGTCCAGTGACTGTGTGGCCACGGAGAAGGTGTAGATGTTCAGGATGTTGGTGGCGATGGGGCCGTGCAGCACCATCAGCAGGACGGGCAGCGCCAGGACGCCGAAGTTCTGGACGATGAGCTTTCCGGGGTCGATCTCGCCGCTGTTGGTGGCCAGGCTGGCACCCAGGACGCCAAGCCAGACCACCGGAATGAACTGGCCCAGGACGGACGCCAGGTAGACCTTCTTCTTGGGAACTTCCGTGCTGACGAAGCGGGAGTAGTCGGCGGCGTACGTGAACCACGTGATGCCCCAGCCGATGCCGATGGCGGTCATCACCGCGCTCATGGCCGCGATCCGCTCGGAGCCTTCCAGGATGTTGCCTGCGGGGCCGGCGTAGGTCCAGTCGATCTTCATGCCGAACCAGGCAACGGCGGACATGACGGCCAGGATGATGATGGTGGGCGGGACAGTCCACTTTTCGAAGGCGGCGATTGCCTTGTAGCCGAACCAGGCGATGGCCACTTGGGTGGCCATGATTCCTGTAGCCACAGCAATCTTCCAGGCGTAGTTCTGCGCCGTGGGATCCACCCAGCCGAGCGTTCCGAACAGTGCCATCACCAGGTCCAGGATGATCCATGTGTTGACGGCGCACCAGCCGATCACCAGGAGGGCCTGGATGCTCGCGGGGAGGTAGTTGCCCCGCCGGCCGAAGGCGGCCCGGGCCAGGACCATGCCGGTGGCGCCCGTCTTCTGGCCCAGCAGGACGAAGCAGCCAAAGAGCAGCATGCCGATCAGGTTGCCCAGGACCAGGACGGTGACGGTGTCCGCGAAACCAAGCCCCAGGTGGATTCCGAGGGCGCCGAGCACCCAGTTGATGGGGGCCAGGTTGGCGCCGGCCCAGATCCAGAATTGGCCGGAAACTTTGTGCGTGCGCTGTGACTCGGGAATGGGCTGGAGCCAGGCCTCGCAGTCCTCGGCCGGCGCCATTGCCGGCCCTGACTGCTTCGTGGAGAGGTTGTCTTGCATGGGGAAAGCCTCCATAAGTGAAAGGGATAGATCCAGATTATGTGGCTCATGCCACAACCACCACATACAATGTGTCGTGAAGATTTGCCTTCTATGCGACGGAGTGTCATGCCAATACGGCTGCAGGATGTTTTGAAACATTCCACCCTCACACCCGCGGATCCAGTAATCCGCGCGGCTGCTGCCATTGCGGCCCAGACGCAGCTGCGCTGGATCCACTCCAGTGAGGTCTTGGACATCGCCCCGTTACTTGGCGGAGGTGAGCTGCTGCTCACCGGCGGCCAGGCGCTGGCCGCGGCGACGGATAAGCGGCGTATCGGCTACATCTGGGAGCTGGCCGAACGTGGGGTTGCTGCGCTGGCCATCGAGACGGGCGTGGCCCTGCCGTCCATTCCGTCCTCCATGGTGGGAGCCGCCGAAGCTGCCGGGCTTCCCTTGATAGAGCTGCGCAAAGTGGTGCCCTTCGTGGGCGTCATGGAAGCCATCAATTCGTTGCTGGTGAGCGAGTCGGCTGCGCACCTGCAGCAGGCTGACCGGGCAAGCCATGCCATGGCGGTTGAGCTGGCCCACGGCGGCAGCCTTGACCGGATCCTGGCCGTCCTTGCTGAGGCGGTGGGCGCCGAAGTTGTCCTGACTTCCAACGCGGGCGCGCCCTTGGCAAGCGCACTGCCTGCCGGCCACGCCGCGGATGCCGGACCGGTGCCGGCCGTGGACGCCGACCAGGACCGTGCACGCACCACCCATATTGACGTCTCCGTGCGCGGCATACCTTCCGCGCGTTTGAGCCTCCACACTTTGGCGGGAGGAGATGTGAACCTGGCAAGGATTGCCGGGAACCGCTCGGTGGACATTCTGGCGCTGGCCCTGCTGCAGCGGATGCCGCCCGGCCTGAAGGAGATGGCCGGGGCCGCACTGATCCGCGCCGTTGACTCCGGCACGCAAAACTGGCGGCTTCAGCAGCTCGCACCGGCTGCGGGCATTCCCCCGACTGCGCAGCTGGTGGCAGTTGTGATCCGTTCCCCTGGTTCGCGGCAGCTCCGTACAACAGTGGAGCAGCTGCTGGACCGGGTGGGCCGGCACAGTGCCAGCTATGCGGACAACCAGGAGCTGTTGGCCCTCGCCGCGTTGCGGACGGGTAAAGCGCAGGAGGACCGCAGCGAGATCCTGGCCGGGCTCCGGACGCTCGAATTGCCCGAGGGCAGTATCAGCGCGGTAGGTCCCGTGGCTTCCGGGATTTCGGCAGCACCGTGGTCGCTGGCAGAGGCGCGGCTGACGCTGGATGTGGGAGCCGGCGACGAGCTGCGCTCCTCCGGGGCACGCCTGACGGGGGCGCTCGACGCCGAGGCGTTTGCGGTGGAACGGATGGCATTCCATTCCCTGGACGCCGCCAGGCGCGAGGATTTCGTGCGCCAGCAGCTGGGGTCCGTGCTCGATTACGACAAGCAACGCCGCTCGCAGCTGGCTGAGACGCTGCGGGTATGGCTGGACTCCGGTTGCAACACCGCACAGGCTGCGCGGGAGCTGCATCTGGAGCGGCAGTCCATGCACCAGCGGCTGCAGCGGATCTTCTCCCTCTGCGGCGGCGACCCCCGCAGTACCGGCCGCCTGGCTGCACTGCACCTGGCCACCCGCCTCGCCGCCCTGCACTCCGAATAGGACGCTCTCTCACTTGACGCCCCTTTTTTGGCGATCCTCTCCCATTTGATGCGGGTTTTGGGCCGATCCTCTCTCACTCGATGCGGGCTTCCGGCCGATCCTCTCTCACTCGATGCGGGCTTCCGGCCGATCCTCTCTCACCCGTCCGTTAGCTCACCGGCACCTGTGGATAACTTCTGCGGCCGACCGCTGTCTCGGGGCACAATGCCAGCATGCAAAAGCAGGATTCTTTGCCCCTACCCTTGGCAGCGGCTCCCTTCACCTTCGTGTCCGCCAGGGCCTCCGGCGTCACGGTGGACCGGCTCCGGCGCAAGGACGTAGTCAACGTGGGCCGCGGCCTGTACCGCCCGGCGGGCTGGAACTTCGAGCTGGAAGGCGCGGCCAGGGCGTTGTCCGCCGTGTCCCCGGGGGCGTGGATCTCACATGTGACCGCGGCCCGGCTTCGGAGCCAACTGCTGCCACCGTGGCTGGCTGACTCCACGGAGTTGCACCTCAGCAAGCCGCGTGCGTTGCCGGCGGTCCGCCGCAAGGGCATCTTCGGGCATACCGTTCTGGCCCGTGAAGATGAGGTTGAACTGGTCGATGGCATCCGCCTGAGCACGCGGTCCCGGACCTGGCTCGATTTGGCACGGGACCTGCCGCTGGATGATCTGGTGAGCATGGGTGACGAGCTCATCCGCATCCCGCGCGTGGATTTTGAGGGAAGGACGGAGCCCTACGACACCCTGGCAGGCCTTCGCGCACTTGTAGCCCGGCATCCGAATCTCCAAGGCATCGTCAGGGCCCGTGAAGCGCTGGACTTGATGCGTGTGGGCGCCGACTCCGCGCCGGAAACGCTGCTTCGGCTGGCTATTGCCAGCGCCGGCTTACCCGAGCCGGAACTCCAGGTGCCGTTGCGCGCCGGCGACGCGCGGTCGCCGTCGGCCGATCTCGGCTACCGTCATCGCCGCCTTGCGATCCAGTACGACGGCGGGCATCACCTCGATGAGGCACAGATTTTCAGCGACAGGCGGCGGGATAAGGCCTTTGAATCGGCCGGCTGGACGGTCCTTGTCTTCGACAAAGACGATCACGCTGACGACTTTCGCCGAGCTGTGGGACATATCAAAAGAGCGCTCCGGAACGGTTGGCTTGACCACCCCCAGGCGTCGGGGTTCGCCAGCGGGGCCTGAGCGTCAGAGGCCTCTTTGTGACATGACGACGGCGGCGCTTAAGGCCGTGGCGCTCCCTCACCGGAAGTGAGGGAGCGCCACAGGAAACCCGCATCAACTGAAGGAGCGTCACAGGAAAACCCGCATCTAGTGAGAGAGCGTCCGGCCAAAACCGACATCAAGTGAGAGAGCGTCGGGTGGGGGTGGGGCTAGCGGAGGACCACCGTGCGGTTGCCCTGCAGGATGACCCGGCCCTCGCAGTGCCAGCGCACCGCGTTGGACAGGGCCTTGCACTCGGTGTCGCGCCCGGCGGCCACCAGGTCCTCGGGCCCGTAGGTGTGGTCCACCTCCACGGTCTGCTGGGAGATGATCGGGCCCTCGTCCAGCTCGCTGTTGACGTAGTGCGCGGTGGCGCCCACGGTCTTGACCCCGCGCGCGTACGCCTGGTGGTACGGCTTGGCGCCCTTGAAACTGGGCAGGAACGAGTGGTGGATGTTGATCGCCTTCCCGTCCAGCTTGCGGGTCAGGTTGTCGCTGAGCACCTGCATGTACCGGGCCAGCACCACGAGCTCCACGTCGAACTCATCCACCAGCTCCAGCAGCCGCGCCTCCGCGGCAGGTTTGGTGTCAGCGGTGACCGGCACGTGAAAGAACGGGATGCCGTGCCACTCCACCAGGGCCTGGTGGTCCGTGTGGTTGGAGACCACGGCGACCACGTCCACCGGCAGCTCGCCAATGCGCGCCCGGAACAGCAGGTCGTTGAGGCAGTGCCCGAACTTGGACACCATGATCAGCACCCGCCGCTTCGAGCCGTGCGGCTCCAGACGCCAGCGCATCCCAAAACGCTCCGCAACGGGACCAAACGCGCCCCGCAGCGTGTCCGCGGTGGAGGCATCGCCGTCGGACGCGAAATGCACCCGCATGAAGAAGTGCCCTTCGCTGCGCTCGCCGAACTGCTGGTTGTCGATGATGTCGCAGCCGTGCTCCAGCAGGAAGCCGGAAACGGCATGGACAATCCCGGGCGATTCAGAACAGTCCAGCGTCAGGACGTGCTCCACGGTGGTCACCGGCTGCGGTACGGAAGTTTCAATGTCAGTAGCAGTCATGGTTCAGCACTCGATCACATTCACGGCAAGGCCCCCTCGGGACGTTTCCTTGTACTTGGTTTTCATGTCGGCACCCGTCTCGCGCATCGTCTTGATGGCTTTGTCCAGGGACACCTTGTGGCTGCCGTCGCCGTGCAGGGCAAGGCGGGCGGCGTTGATGGCCTTCACGCTGGCGATGGCGTTGCGCTCGATGCAGGGGATCTGCACCAGCCCGCCCACGGGATCGCACGTCAGGCCCAGGTTGTGTTCAATGCCCACCTCGGCGGCGTTTTCCACCTGGGCGGGCGTGCCGCCCAGCACCTCGCAGAGCCCGGCGGCGGCCATGGAGCAGGCGGAACCCACTTCGCCCTGGCAGCCCACCTCGGCCCCGGAGATGGAGGCGTTGATCTTGAACAGGATTCCGACGGCGGCCGCGGCCAGCAGGAAGCGGACCACACCGTCGTCGTTGGCGCCGGGCACAAACTTCACGTAGTAGTGCAGCACCGCGGGAACGATGCCCGCCGCGCCGTTGGTGGGGGCGGTGACGATGCGCCCTCCGGCGGCGTTCTCCTCGTTCACGGCCAGCGCGAACAGGTTCACCCATTCCATCGCCCGGAGCGGATCGGTCACGCCGGTGTCCGCGGTCAGGGTCTGGAACAACGACGGCGCGCGGCGGCGGACGTTGAGCCCGCCGGGAAGGATGCCTTCCGCGGCACAGCCGTTGTCCACGCATTCGCGCATGACCGCCCAGAGCCCCAGCAGCTTCTCCCGGAGTTCGGCTTCAGTCCGCCAGGTCAGTTCATTGGCGAGCATCACGTCGGAGATGGACATGCCCTCGCGCGCGCAGATCTCCAGGAGCTCGTCGGCTGTGCTGAACGGGTAGGGCAGGACGGTGGAGTCCGCCACCACCCTGTCGCCGGCGTCGGCGTCCCCGTCAACAACGAAGCCGCCCCCAATCGAATAGAAGCTCCGTTCGCTGAGGACTGCTCCGGTGTGGTCCAGGGCGCGGAAGGTCATGCCGTTCGGGTGGGCCGGAAGGGACTTGCGGCGGTGCAGCAGCACGTCCTCGTCCCAGTTGAAGTCCACCCGGTGGTCCCCGCCGATCCAGAGTTCGGCGTTCAGGGCCGCGGCGGCCACCTGGTCATCGGCCGTGAAGGTGTCCACGGTTTCGGGGTCCAGCCCCTTGAGGCCCAGGACCACGGCCTTGTCCGAGCCGTGGCCCCGGCCGGTGGCGCCGAGGGAGCCGAACAGCTCGGCCTGCACGCGCCGGGTGGAGCTCAGGTGTCCGTCGCCCTTGAGCCCGTCGGCGAACAGCTTCGCTGCCCGCATCGGGCCGACCGTGTGTGACGACGACGGCCCGATGCCAACGGAGAACAGGTCCAGGACGCTGAGGGCCATTTAGGGGACCTCAGGCGAGGCGTACTCGCGCATTGCATCGAGGAGCCAGCGGCCCAGGAAATCCGCGAACGACGCGCGGGGGAAGAGCCGGAAGCTCTCCTCGCCGGTTTTCCAGAGCACCACGGGGATGTTGCCGATTTCGGTGGACAGTGCCGTTCCGGCCTTCAGGACACGCGGGTGCAGGTCCAGTGAGCAGCCCTTTTCCAGGACGGCCCTTGAGCGCGGCCCGGTGAGCTCGAAGGTGGTGCGGTTGGCGGAAAGGTCCACCACCTGGCCGGCGCCGTCACCCAGGGCTTCACGGAGAGCCTGGAGCAGGTCGCCGCCCAGGGACTCGTGGGCTTCCCTCGGGGCCACCACCAGGAACTCTTCAGGCCCGAGCCACAGTACGGACGTTTCACCGCTGCCGGCCACGCCGCCGCAGACGGACGGCAGTCCGCCGGTCACGCCGGCGATGCGCTGTCCGGCGTCGCTGTCCCGGTCGACTCGGAGGCCCACCATAGTCAGGAAGGCCACTTCGCTGATTTCCACCACGCCCCGGACGGAACCGGTTTCAAAATCTGCGCGGAGCTGGGCGGCGGGGCTGACACGGAGTGAGAGGTTCTTCTCGTAGGAGGTTGCGGGTGCTGCTGTTTCAGCCATCTTTGCGGGTCCCTTCGGGGTCAAAAAGTACGGTTTCGGCGACAACGACGTCCACCAGCTGATCGCCGGCGGCAGCCACCAGGGTTTCGCCGATGCGGTTGCGGCCGTTCTTGATCAGGGCCAGGCCAAAGGACCTGCCGAGCGCCGCGCTGTGGTAGCTGGAGGTGACGAAGCCTTCCATCGGGACCGGGCCGTAGGCGGGGTTGGTGGAGCGGCCCTTTTCCACGAGCTGGGTGCCTTCCGGCAGCCGCAGCGTCCCGTCCACGGGCAGCACGCTCACCAGGTGCTTGCGGTCCTCACGCTGGCCGTCGGCCCGTGAGTAGGAGCGCTTGCCGATGAAGTCCTTGGCCTTGGAGACGATCCATTCCATGCCGGCATCCTGCGGGGTGACGGTGCCGTCCGTGTCCTGGCCGACGATCGGGTAGCCCTTCTCGGCGCGGAGCACGTGCATGGTCTCGGTGCCGTACGGGGTGATGTTGAATTCGGCGCCGGCGGCTGCCACGGCCTCCCAGGTGTTCAGCCCGTACCAGGAAGGCACGTTGATCTCGTAGGCCAGCTCACCGGAGAACGAAATCCGGCAGATCCGGGCCCGGACGCCTGAGGCGAGGGTGGTTTCGCGGAAGGTCATGAACGGGAAGGCCTCGGCTTCCAGCCCGCCGTTGGCGGCCAGTTCCGGTGCCACCTTCGCCAGGACCGCACGGGATTTGGGCCCGACGACGGCGATGGTGCTCCACTGTTCTGTCACCGAGGTGCAGTGCACGTCCAGCTCCGGCCATTCGGTCTGCAGCCATTCCTCCAGCCAGTCCAGCACCTTCGCGGCGCCGCCGGTGGTGGTGGTCATGAAGTAGGTGTCGTCGTCGAGGCGCAGGGTTACGCCGTCGTCGAAGATCATGCCGTCCGCCATGCACATCACGCCGTAGCGGGCGGAACCCGGGGCGAGCTTCTTGAACGCGTTGGTGTAGATCCGGTTGAGGAACTCGCCGGCATCCTTGCCCCGGATTTCGATCTTGCCCAGGGTGGTGGCGTCCATAAAGCCCACGGACTCGCGGACTGCCGCGCACTCACGCAGGACGGCGGCGTCCATGTCCTCCCCGGCCTGCGGGTAGTACCAGGGCCGCTTCCACTGCCCCACGTCCTCGAACAGTGCGCCCTTTTCGACGTGCCACGGGTGGATGGACGTCTTGCGGGCGGGGTCGAACAGCTCGCCGCGCTGGCGTCCGGCAAGTGCCGCGAAGGCCACGGGGGTGAAGGGTGCGCGGTAGGTGGTGGTGCCGATGTCGCCGATGCCGCGGGAGGCTTCGCCGGCCGTCCGCAGTGCGGCGGCGATGACGCCGATCGCGTTGACGCCGGAGGTCTTGCCCTGGTCGTTGGCGGTGCTAATGGAGGTGTAGCGCTTGATGTGCTCCACTGAGCGCATGCCGGCTCCGGTGGAGCGCAGCACGTCAGCCACGGACTGGTCGCGCTGGAAGTCCACGTAGTGCTGGTGCCAGTCGTCCGGGGTGCCCTGCTCGCCGGGGACCAGCCACAGCTGGCGGGTGGGGGCGGAGGCCTTCGGCTCGGTGAGCGGTGAAGGTTCGACGGCGGATGCAAAGCCAGCCGCGATCGCGGCAGAAGCTCCGGCGGAGATGCCCTCGGCCAGGCAGTCGGCCAGCTCGAAGCTGCCGCGGCCGGAGCCGATGGTCTGCTGGTTGGGAACCACGGTGCTCGGCACGAAAGCGGCCAGCTCCTCGTCCCAGCGCAGCTTGCCCTGCCGCTGCGAGTGCAGGTGCACCAGCGGGCTCCAGCCGCCGGAAACAGCCAGCAGGTCGCAGGCGATCTGCTCGATGCCCGAGGTGAGCTCGCCGTCGTCGTTAATGCTGCGGACGGTGACGCCGTCCAGGCGGCCGTCTGCCGATTCTGAAGACGTGTTGGCAACGGCACTGCCGATCAGCACCCGGGTGCCGGCCTCGACGGCGGCAGCAGCCACCGCGGTGAGCTGCGGACGGGCGTCCACCACGGCGGCGACCTTGACGCCGGCGGCGCGCAGGTCCGCGGCCACGGCGTAGGCGCTGTCATTGGTGGTGCCGATGACCACGCGCTGCCCGGCGGCCGCGCCGTAGCGGTTCAGGTAGCTGCGGACGGCGGAGGCGAGCATGATGCCGGGGCGGTCGTTGTTTTCGAACACCAGTGGGCGTTCGTGGGCGCCGGGAGCCAGTACCACCTGGTTGGCACGGATGTGCCAAATACGCTGCCGGGATACTCCGGAGGCGGCGGGGGAGGACAGGTGGTCGGTGCGGTTCTGGACCGCGATGACGTAGTTGGCGTCGTAGGCGCCGAAGGCCGTGGTGCGGTTCAGGACGGTGGATTCGGCGCCTGAGACGAGCTCGGCTTCAACGTCAGCTACCCATTCGAGGGCGGGCTTGCCTTCGATGGTCTCGGCCAGTCCGGGTGCCGTGGATCCGGACAGGAGGGACCCGCCCAGTTCGGGCTGGTCGTCCAGGAGCATCACGCGGGCTCCGGTGCGGACGGCTTCGCGGGCCGCGGCCAGGCCGGCGGGGCCGCCGCCGACCACCAGGACGTCGGTGTGGACGTACTTCTTGTCGTACTCGGCGCGGTCCTCCTCCGGGTCCAGCTTGCCCAGGCCGCTGAGCAGTTCCGCCTTCAGGCCGTCCACCAGGGTGACGGTGGTGGCAGGGAGCATGGACTCCGCGACGTCGCCCGGGAACCGCGCAGCGATCTTCACCATCGCGTTGGATTCCTCCACGCCGGCTGACATGATGCCGCGGGGCCGGTCCTCGTAGAGCGAGTTGCCGGCGTTGATGCGGCCGTTGGCGATCAGGGCCGAGGCGAGGGTATCGCCGGGGTGGCCGGTGAATTCCTCGCCGTCCACGGTGAAACGCCAGGAAATGGTGCGGTCGATGCGGCCGCCGGAAGCGAGGCGGGCGTTCTGGGAAGTCACTTGGTTGCTCCTTCCGGGGCGGTGGTGCCGGCGTTGGTACTTGGTGCGGGGAGGCTGGTGCCCGAAATGCTCGTTCCGGATGTGCTCGGGGCCGCGGTCCCGGTGGTGGTGCTGTCAGCGGCAAGGCTGGCGGTGCCGGTTTCGGCGGTCACCTTGCCGGCGGCGTCCGGGCGGGGCGTGCCCATCGGGTAGATGGCCTGGATCTCGTAGGTGACGGTGTCGCGGAGCATGTTGAACCACTGGCGGCAGCCGGTGCTGTGGAGCCAGCGCTCGGCGAAGGCGCCCTTGGTGTTGTCGCGGTAGAACAGGTACTCGGCCCACTGGCGGTCGGTCAGCTCGTTGGGGTTTTCCGGGTAGGGCACGTGGGCCTGGCCGCCGTAGTGGAACTCGGTCTCGTCGCGGGAGCCGCAGTTGGGGCAGGAGATGAGCAGCATGTGCGTCTTCTTTCTAAAGTGCAGTGTTCGCTGGCGGCTAGTGGGCCACGGCGGCGGCGCCGTGTTCGTCGATCAGCGCGCCGGTTTCGAAGCGCTCCAGCGCAAACGGCTTGTTAAGCCTGTGCGGGGTGCCGGTGGCGATGTTGTGCGCGAAGGTCATGCCGGCCGCCGGAGTGGCCTTGAAGCCGCCGGTGCCCCAGCCGCAGTTCACGAACATGTTCTCCACCGGGGTGTTGCCCACGATCGGGGAGGCATCCAGCGTGGTGTCCACGATCCCGCCCCAGGTCCGGAGGACGTGGGCCCGGGCGAAGATGGGGAAGAGCTCGACGGCGGCGGCCATCTGGTGCTCGATTACGTGGAAGGAGCCGCGCTGGCCGTAGCCGTTGTAGGAGTCCACGCCGGCGCCCATGACCAGTTCGCCCTTGTGCGCCTGGGAGACATAGACGTGCACGTGGTTGGACATGACCACCGTGGGGTGGACCGGCTCGTGCAGTTCGGAGACCAGCGCCTGCAGGGGGTGGGACTGGATGGGGAGCCGGAACCCGGCCATCTCGGCCAGGACCGAGCTGTGCCCGGCGGCGGCCAGGCCCACCTTTTCGGTGTTGATGGTGCCGCGGTTGGTCTTGACGCCCACCACGCGGTTGCCGTCCTTGACGAAGCCGGTGACTTCGCAGTTCTGGATGATGTCCACGCCCATCTCGTCGCACTTGCGGGCGAAGGCCCAGGCAACGTGGTCGTGCTTGGCGATGCCTGCACGGGGCTGGTAGGTGGCGCCCATGACGGGGTAGCGGATGTTGTCGCTGATGTTCAGGATGGGGCAGAGTTCCTTGACCTGCTTGGGGTCCAGCCACTCCGCGTCCACGCCGTTGAGCTTGTTGGCCCCCACGCGCCGCATGCTTTCACGGACGTCGCCCAGAGTGTGGGCAAGGTTCATGACGCCGCGCTGGCTGAAGAGGAAGTCATACTCGAGCTCCTCGGGCAGGATCTCCCAGAGCTTGAGGGCGTGCTCGTAGATGGCCGCGCTCTCGTCCCAGAGGTAGTTGGAGCGGATGATGGTGGTGTTCCGGGCCATGTTGCCGCCCGCCAGCCAGCCCTTTTCCAGGACGGCGATGTTGGTCATGCCGTGGTTCTTGGCCAGGAAGTAGGCGGTGGCCAGGCCGTGCCCGCCGCCGCCCACAATCACGGCGTCGTAGGAGGACTTGGGCTCCGGGTTGCGCCAGAGGAAGTCGGGGTGCTCGGGGAGGAGGTCTGCGCTCACTGGGCCGCTCCAATCAGGTCTGCTTCGAAGGCTGCAACGTCCGTGCCGCCGTCGTTCTGGGAAAGGTGGGGGTAGAGGGGGAACTTTTCCGCCAGGGCGGTGACGCGGGCGCGGAGTTCGACGGCGGTGCTGTCGCCCAGGGACTTGGTCCCAGAGGCGACGCTGCCTGCCGAGGCGATGAGCGCCGTCGCAATAATGTCTGCGACCTCCGTAAATTCCTCGGCGCCGAAGCCGCGCGTGGCGAGGGCCGGCGTGCCGATCCGGAGGCCGGAGGACACCATCGGCGGGCGGGGGTCGAAGGGGACCGCGTTGCGGTTGACGGTGATGCCGATGCGGTGCAGGGCGTCTTCGGCCTGCTGTCCGTCCAGCTCGGAATTGCGGAGGTCCACGAGGACCAGGTGGACGTCGGTGCCGCCGTTGACCACGGAGATTCCGGCCGCGGCAACGTCGTCCTGGAGGAGCCGTTCGGCGAGGAGCTTGGATCCTTGAAGGACGCGTTCCTGGCGTTCCTTGAATTCGGGGGATGCGGCGAGCTTGAAGGCCACGGCCTTTGCAGCGATCACGTGCTCCAGCGGGCCGCCCTGCTGGCCGGGGAACACGGCGCTGTTGATCTTCTTGCCGTACTGCTCCTTGGCCAGGATGACGCCGCCGCGGGGGCCGCCGAGGGTCTTATGGGTGGTGGTGGTGACGACGTCGGCGTACGGCACCGGGTTCGGGTGCAGGCCGGCGGCAACCAGTCCGGCGAAGTGGGCCATGTCCACCATCAGGTAGGCGCCAACGAGGTCGGCGATGCGGCGGAACTCGGCGAAGTCCAGCTGGCGGGAGTAGGCGGACCAGCCGGCAACGATCAGCTTTGGGCGGTGCTCCAGGGCAAGGGCCTCAACCTCGGCCATATCGATGCGGAGGTCGGATTCGCTGACGTGGTACGGGACCACGTTGTAGAGCTTGCCGGAGAAGTTTATCTTCATGCCGTGGGTCAGGTGGCCGCCATGGGCCAGGCTCAGGCCCATGATGGTGTCGCCCGGGTTCAGCAGGGCGAACATGGCGGCGGCGTTGGCCTGTGCACCGGAGTGCGGCTGGACGTTGGCGAATTCGGCGCCGAACAGGGCTTTGACCCGGTCGATGGCCAACTGCTCCACAACATCCACGTGTTCGCAGCCGCCGTAGTAGCGCTTGCCCGGGTAGCCCTCGGCGTACTTGTTGGTGAGGACCGAGCCCTGTGCCTCCATGACGGCGGACGGGGCGAAATTCTCGGAGGCGATCATTTCCAGCGTGGACTGCTGGCGGCCCAGCTCACTGGCGATGGCCTGCTGGACCTCGGGATCGACTACCGAGAGTCGCTCGTTCAACTGCTCAACCACGGGTGCTCCTTTGAAATACCACTTGCTGTCTAACTGATATATCAGTGTGAGCTCAATGGTATGATTGGGATCACAGCAGAGTCAATAGCTGCATGAAAGTGGCACAGGACTTCCGGTTGGAGGCGTGGTCACTGCATGGAAGAGTCAGCACGGAGAACGGAGCGGCACTGTGAATGCACTTCTTGCCCTGCCTCAGACTGAGGACGAGGCGCCATCCCAGGCGGAGGCCGCCTACCGGCAGCTGCGGGACAAGCTGATCATGCTGGAAATCCGTCCAGGGGAGCCCATTAACGAGGGCCAGCTCGCGGCCGAGCTTGGGTTCGGGCGCACCCCCGTGCGGGAGGCCATCAAACGCCTGGAAGTGGACCACCTCGCCGTTTCCTATCCGCGCCGCGGGACCTTCGCCACGAATGTGGACTTCACCGAACTGGCGGATGTTTCGGAGATCCGCGAACTGCTGGAGCCGCTGGCCGCACGCCGGGCAGCCAAGCGGGCCAGTGAGAGCATGCGCCGCGAACTCCTGCGGGTGGCGGAGGCCATCGCGGAACTGGGGCCGGGCCAGGCCGAATCGCGCGAACTCATGCGCTACGACCTCATGGTGCACCGGCTGATCTATAAGGCCGCTGCCAACCCGCACCTGGAAAGCACCCTGATCCGTTACGACAACCTGGCCACCCGCATCTGGTGCGTGGTGCTGGACAAGGTGCCGTCAGTCAGCGGCCACATCACCGAGCATGTGGACCTGCTTAAAGCAGTGGCCGACGGCGACGCCGACAAGGCAGCCGAACTGGCCCTGCACCACGTCACCAGCTTCGAGGAAACCATCCGCAAGGTGCTGTAACCCCCTGCGACGCTCTCTCACTTAACGCCGCCTCAACCGGGATCCTCTCGCACTTAACGGCGCCCAAACCGGAACCCTCTCGCACTGAAAAGGATGGAAGAACGCAACGATGCCCGCTGCCACCCGGAACGCACAGGACCGCACTGTCAGGTTCGGCTTCGCCTTCATCGGCGTTCTGCTCATTGCAGTCAACCTTCGGGTGTCCTTTGTCAGCGTGGGACCCGTCCTCGCGAACATCAGCTCCGACCTTGGTTTGTCCAGCGCTGCGGCGGGGTTCCTGACGGGCCTTCCGCTCATTGCTTTCGCCGTCTTTTCACCCCTGGCGCCCGGCTTCGCGACCCGCCTGGGCCTGGACCGTGCGCTGTGGATGTCGCTGCTGATCCTGGCTTCGGGCATTGTGCTCCGCTCCCTGCCTGTTCCCGGCTTCATCTGGGTGGGCACAGCACTCATAGGCCTCGCAATCGCGTTCCTCAACGTCCTGGTCCCTTCGCTGGTCAAACGGGATTTTCCCACGAAGGTCAGCAAGCTCACCGGAAGCTACACCGCCACCCAGGCCGCCTTTGCCGCCATGGGGGCCGCCGTCGTCGTACCCGTTGCCCAGACTTCCACCGCGGGATGGCGGCTTGCCCTCGGTATCTGGGTGGGACTTGCCCTCATCGCCATGGCGGTGCTCCTGCCCTGGCTGCGCCGGCACAGCTCCGGTACCATGAATGCCGCCACGCCGGAAGCCTCCCACCAGTCGCCTTGGACCTCGGCTTTGGGCTGGCAGGTGACCATTTTCATGGGGCTGCAGTCGATCGCCTTCTACGTCCTGATGGCGTGGCTGCCGACCATCGAACAGAGCCGCGGGGTCCCGGCGACTACCGCCGGCATCCACCTGTCCGTTTTCCTGCTGGTCAGCGTTTTCGCCAGCCTGCTGGCAGGGGGCATCCTTCACCGCGGGTCGGACCAGCGGCTCGTTTCCTTCGCCAGCGGCGCGGTGATGGTTGTGACGTTCCTGGGCCTGGCGCTCGCACCGGACCTTATCCTGCTGTGGGTCCTCCTGGGGGCGATCGGGTGCGGCAGCCTCATTGTCATTGCCCTGTCCCTGTTCAGCCTCCGGACCGTGAACTATCCGCAGGCGGCATCATTGTCCGGCATGGCGCAGTCGGTGGGCTACGGCCTGGCTGCTGTGGGGCCGGTGATGTTCGGTGCGCTTCGCGATCTGAGCGGAGACTGGACGCTTCCGCTCCTGGTCACCGCGGGCATCATGGCGGTCCTTGCCGTGACGGGTGTGCTCGCGGGGCGGAACCGGGTGATCAGCGCACCGGCATGACCACCCGCCGTCGTACTTTTATCCAGGTCAGGCCCGCGCCTGGGCCTTCACCGAGGTCCGTTCCACCGCTGGGCAGTGGATTTTCGCAACCCCGCCCGTGCCGGTTCCGGGCGCCCCGTCAAGCCCGAGCAGCATCCGCACACCCGCCGCGCCCAGTTCGTAATGGGGGAGGGACACGGTGGACAGCGGGGGCCGCAGGTGGGCGGCAATGACTTCCTGGTTGTCGAACCCCACCACGGCCATGTCGTCGGGGATGGACAGGCCGTGCTCGCGCAGGCCGTCGTAGAGGCCCATAGCCATCCGGTCGTTGTAGCAGTACACCGCGGTAACGCCGCGCGTAAGGAGATCGGAGGTGGCCCGGTAGCCGCCTTCCTGGTCCGGATATGCTTCCAGCACCAGCTCCGGATCGAACGGAACACCAGCCTTTTCCAATGCTTCCCGGTACCCCTGGAGCCGCCCGTCCTTGGCCGGCGCCGGAATGGTGGCGTTGATGAAGGCGATCTTCCGGTGCCCGTGCCCCAGCAGGATGTCCGTGGCTGAGCGGCCACCCTGGACCTCGTCGGGCACCACGGCCCGGGTTCCCGGTTCATTGGAGAAGCAGTTGACCAGGACGAAGTCGGCTTCGCGGAGCGGCGCCGGAATGTCCGTCTGGCGGTGGAACCACGTGGAGTAGAGGATGCCGCGGACTTTGTATTCGAGCATCATCTGGATGGCGTCCTGCTCGAGTTCGTTGTTGCCCTCCGTGTTGGCGATGAGGAGGGCGTACCCGTGCTTCCACGCCTCGTCCTGCGCGCCGTGGATGATCTGGCCGGCAAAGGGCGTGGTGGCAACGCCGTCGGCCACCAGCCCGATGAACCTGGACGTGCCGCTGACCAGGGTCTTGGCCATCGCGTTGGGCCGGTAACCCAGGGTTCGGATGGCGTCCTGCACCCGCCGGCGGGTTTCCTCGGCGATCCGGGCGGCCTTTTTCTTGTTAACCACCAGGGACACTGTTGCCGTGGAAACACCGGCCGCTTCTGCCACGTCCCGGAGGGTAACGGGGTGCGCGCGCTCCGGGGTTTTCGGCGCCCGGGCGCCAGGGACCGGCGCCTCCGCACCATTCTCCATTGAACTCATCTGCCCTCCTTGAGGAGTATATCCATCCGCCGTTGCCGTCATCCCTTGGTCGCCCCGCTTTCGAGTCCCTGGATCATGGCCTTGTTGAGCACCAGGAACACCAGCAGCAGCGGGGTGATGGTCACGCATACGGCGGCGAACGTTGCCGTCCAGTCCACCTTGCCCATGGCGCCAATGTAGTTCTGCAGCCCCAGCGGAATGGTCTTCAGGTCCTCGGACAGGACGAACGTGTTGGCGAAGATGAAGTCGTTCCAGATGAAGATGCTGTTGACCAGCACCACGGTCACCACGGTGTTCAGGGACAGCGGCATGGTGATCAGGCCGAAGATCCGGTACGGGCCGGCGCCGTCCAGGGACGCTGCCTCGTACGTTTCCTTGGGGATGTACTCGTAGAACGAGCAGAACAGGTAGATGGCCATGGGCAGCGAGAACCCGGCCAGCGGGATGATCATGGACAGGTACGTATCCAGCAAATTCACTGCCGAATAGTCGATGAACAGCGGGACCAGGGCGATTTGCACCGGGACGATGATGCCGATCAGGAACAGCCCGCGGACCAGCTTGCTGAGCCGGAACCCCAGCACCTGGATGGCGTAGGCGGCCATCATGCCCAGCAGGACGATCAGGATGTTCGCCCCCATAGTGACGATGAAGCTGTTGAGGATGTTCCGTCCCAGGTCCCCTGTTTCAAAGGCCCGTGCATAGTTCTCCCATGTCAGGGAGCTGGGCAGGGCGAAGGGATCGCCGGTGGCGAAGTCCTG
This sequence comes from Pseudarthrobacter quantipunctorum, assembly GCF_045291495.1. Classification (NCBI taxonomy): domain Bacteria; kingdom Bacillati; phylum Actinomycetota; class Actinomycetes; order Micrococcales; family Micrococcaceae; genus Pseudarthrobacter; species Pseudarthrobacter quantipunctorum. The sequence continues at coordinate 3,897,223 of NZ_CP148033.1, read as the reverse complement.
TTCGGTGCGGAGGCTGGTCAGGAACAGCCACGCCAGCGGGTACACCTGCACGATCACGATCAGCATGATCAGCACGCGGGACAGCGTCCGGAACAGGTCCGGCCTGCGCCGGCGGCGCTTTCCGGGAGGCCGTGAACGTACGACGGCGGCGGGCGGGGTGGGTGGGGCTGCCTGGGTGATCATGAGTCTGCCTTCCGCTTCAGCAGGAACAGGATGAGGCCGACGGCGACGAGGCACTCAACCACGATGAACACGGAGATGGTGCTGGCGTAGCCGAAGTCCGTGCTGGTGAACGCCGTCTTGTACATGTAGGTGGTGAGCAGTTCCGAGGACTGCCCCGGACCGCCGTTGGTCATCAGGTAGGGGATGTCGAAGCCGCGCAGCCCGTAGGTGGTGGCCATGATGGTGGTGGTGATCCATACCGGACGGATGTAGGGGAAGCGGATCTTGGTGAACAGTGTCCACCGCGAAGCGCCGTCCAGGACGGCGGCTTCCTCAAGCTCCTTGGGCACCGCGAGCAGGGCCGCGTAGATGATGAGCATGTACAGGCCGGTGAAACGCCAGCCCTCCGGTGCGGACACTGCTGCCAGGACCGTGTTGACGTCCGAGAGCCAGGGCCGTTCCAGGCTGCCGAGGCCTACCCAGTGGAAAAGCTGGTTGAGCAGGCCCACGGGTTCCAGGGAGTAGATCCGCACGAAGAGGAAGGCGATGGCCACGGTGGAGATGACGGCCGGTAGCAGGTAGAGGGTCTTGATCAGCTCGCGTCCGCGGCGGAGCGAGGTCAGGAGGCTGGCCACCACCAGGGCGCCGCCGAGCTGCAGGACCAGGCAGATGGCCAGGTAGATGAGGGCGTTCAGGAACGCCCGCCAGAAGATATCGTCGGCAACGAACATCCGGACGTAGTTGTCCAGGCCCACGAACTCCATGTCGCTGATGCCGTTCCAGGAAAAGAAGCTCAGGAACAGGGACTGGAGGATGGGAAAGAGGACTGCTGCGCCGTAGAGGAGCAGCGGCGGAAGCAGGAAGACCAGGACCGAGGTCCGTGACCTGTTGGGCAGCATCCTGTTGGGTTGCATGGCGGGGCCTTTCGGGGCCTTGCGGGCGGGGGAGCGCTGGGATCCCCCGCCGCGTTGGTTACGTTAAGAAGCAGTGGCTGGCTGAAGAAGCAGTGCTTACTTGAAGAACTTCGGGGCGTTCTGCGCGATGGTCTTGTCCATGGTTTCGGTGAACTGCTCAGGCGTGATGTTGCCCTGCACCAGCAACACCAGCTCCTGCTGAAGCCTGCCGTTGGTGGTCGGATCCAGCTGGGTGTCCCACGGCATGGCCTGCTTGGAACCGAGGCTGCTGGCCTGGTCCAGGGCCTTCTGGTACAGCGGCGTGGCGTTGGCCGGAACAACGGTTTCGACGTCGGTGGTGGGGGACAGTGCCCCGGTGGCGGCATATTCAGCTGGGTACTTTTCCAGGGCGAACTTGAGGAAGTCGCTCACCAGGGGATCGTAGGTCTTGGCGTTCACTGCCATGCCGATGCCGGACGGGGACACGAACTCGTTGGCTCCCGTCACGGACCCTGCGGTGGTGGGGAGGGTGAAGAAGTCGATGTCGTTGCGGACGGCCGGGTCCAGCTTGTCCGTGGCCAGGCTGGGCAGTTCCCACGTGCCGATGTTGTACATGGCGGCCTGTCCGGAGGTGAACTGGTTTTGCGCGTCCGAGTAGCCCTGGGCGGAGAAGCCGTCCTGGAAGCACTTGGCCTTGCCCAGTTCCGCCATCCAGTTCACGGTCTTCTGGCCGGCGGGATCGCTGAACTTCGCTTCGCCCTTCTTCAGTTTCTGAACGAACTCGGGGCCCGCTTCGCGGAAGGGCTGGTAGGCGATGTAACGCTCCAGCGGCCACTGGTCCTGGCCATCGATGGCAATGGGGGTGATGCCTGCGCTGCGCAGGGCGGTGCACATGGCCGGGATGTCATCGAGGGATGTTGGTACCGTCACTCCGGCCTTCTCCAGCAGTGCCTTGTTGTACCAGATGAATTCCAGCTCGAACTGGAAAGGGATCATGTAGAGGGACCCGTCGTCGAAGCGCTGGTAGTCCAGGGCGCCAGGACGGTAGTTGTCGTAGATGTCCAGCGATTCCAGCAGCTGCTCGGCGTCCATCATTTTGCCCTGCTTGGCCAGCTGCTGGGCGAAAGGCGTGGCGTCCGTGTCAAACAGTTCGGGCAGCTTGTTGGCTGCCGCCAGGGTCTCGAGCTTCTGGATGTAGGAGGGCCGGTCCGGGGTGGTAATCAGGTTGAGCTCAAAGCCCGGGTGGTCCTTGGCATAGTCCTCGGCGAGCTTCTTCATGATGTTGATGACCGCGCCGTCGGCAGGACGGGACAGCAGCCACGAGATTTCGCGGGCCTTGATCTCGCCGGTGGGGCTGACGTTGGAGGGATCGGTGGAGCTTGCGCCGCCACAGGCGGTGAGCGCCAGGGCGGTAACGGCTGCTGCTGCGGCAGCGCGGAGCATTTTCTTCATTGGGTCAATCTCCCTTGATTGGAACGGATGGGTTGGGTGATATTCAGTTGTCGGTGCGCTTGCGTACTTCGAACTCTGTGACGGTTACGGTGCCCTCGCCGGCGAACACGCCTATTCCGCCGGCGGGGAGGTCGTAGATGCGGGTGCTGAGGGCAACCTGGCGGTCCACGACGGCGACGCACAGGTCGCCGTCTACCACCACTTCCAGCGTGTGGCTGCCGGGCGAAAGGTCGCAGGGGCGTTCCAGCTCGATGGCGTAGGGAACGTCGCCCGAGACATGCCATTGGGCTTCTCCGGTGATGGCCCTGGGCCACCGGTCGAACACCAGGCGCCCGCGCTTCGGTTCGAGGCGGAGGACGTAGGAGTGGTCACCGTCCGGGCTGGCGCGCAGCAGCAGCCCGCATTCGGTGGTGCCGGCCTGGATGTCCAGCACCGTCCTTGCATAGAACTGCGTGGGCAGATCGTTCGCTGCGACGGCGGCGCTGTAAGAGTCCGGTACGTCCAGCCGGATGGGCAGCGGGCTCTCCAGCTCAAGCGGGACCCCGTCCCAAAAGCTGTCCACCAGCTCGTCGGCCAGGCCGAACGCCAACGTCCCGTCGGGGTTCTGCCGTGCCTCCAGGACGGACATGGTGCCCGCCCACTGCCAGGCGCCGTCGTCGGAATTGCCTTCCTTGCTGGCAATCCAGCCGAAGAAGAACCGCCGGCCGTCCCGCTCCGCCGTCTTGGAAGCGTAGAACGCACGCCCGTCGATGCTGTCCAGGTCCGGGACGGTCCACGGTCCCGTGGGCCCCTTGGCCATCCGGTACCGGGTGGTGAAGGTCTCGGAAAACTCGGAGTAGACCATGTACCACCAGCCGCCCCACTCGAACACGTCAGGGCATTCATGGGTGACGTACCTGCGGGGATCCCAGAAAGGTTCGGTGTGCTCCCAGGTCATCAGGTCCGTGGAGACGCACTGGGCGATGACGCCGCGGCGGCGTTCGGGGCCGTCGGAGTGCCGGGCCGCCAGGAGCATCCGCCACAGGCCGGCTGCCTCGTCACGGAAGACGAAGGGATCCCGCCAGTCCGCGGACTCGAGCCCGTCCGGCGCGCCGAACGTAAGCTCGGGGTGCTTGGCCCAGGTGCCCATGCCGTCCGTGCTGGTGGCATGCATGACCAGCTGCAGCGGCAGTCCGTCCGTGCCGAGGTTGCCCGGATTCTGCCCCGTATAGAACAGGTGGTGGATGCCTGACTCGTCAGCAACGATGCTTCCGGTGTAGCAGTTGAAGTCCAGGTCCTCCGTGGTTCCGTGGGGAAGGGCAACGCCATGGTCCTGGAACTGGGTGAGGTCCTTGGTGGTTACCAGATTCCAGGCCGTGCCGGGCTTCGGCTCGGTGCGGACCTCGTGAAGGTAGAAGAGCCAGAACTCCCCGTCTTTTTGGAAGGGGATGAGGTCGCCAACCCATGCGTCCGCGGGCTGGAAAAAAACTGGGTAGCTCATCGGCGTTGATGTCCATTTCTGCTAAAGCGTTTGATCACACTGAAGCTAGCGCGAAAAGCGAGGCTGATCAAGCGTTTTAGCAAAAATTGTTCTGAAGCGCGGTTTGCGACGTTCTGAGGAGGGGTTCATTTTTGCTGAAACGCTTGACCACACGGTTGCCGCTGGGTATGTTCTTCTGCTAAAGCGCTTAAGCAAGCCGATGATCCCATCAGCGAACCAGCGAAGGTTCCATCACCCCGAGCGCCCGGCGGAACAGCCGCCCCCTGAGAGGAAGTCAACGATGACACATGCCTTTTCCCGCCGCCACGTCCTGCAGGGCACCGGCGCAGGAGCGCTTGCCGTGTTCATGGGCAGCGCCACATCTGCCGTACCGGCCGGGGCCGCACAGGCCTCACTGCGGGCCGCGTACCACATGACGCCGCCTGCCGGCTGGCTGTGCGATCCGCAGCGCCCGGTATTCCTGGACGGCAAATACCACCTCTACTACCTGCACTCCACGCAGAACAACGGCCAGGGCGGCTGGGACCACGCCACCACGGCAGATGGCGTGGCATTCACCCACCACGGCGATGCGCTGCCGCTGCAACCAGATTTCCCGGTGTGGTCCGGATCGGCCGTGGTGGACACCGCCAACACGGCGGGCTTCGGCGCGGGGGCCGTCGTAGTCCTTGCCACCCAGCCCACCGGCGGCATCCGCAAGTACCAGGACCAGTACCTGTACTGGTCAACGGACGGCGGCTACACGTTCACTGCGCTGCCGGACCCGGTCATCGTGAATACGGACGGCAGGGCTGCGGTCGCGCAGGCGGAAATCGACAACGCCGAATGGTTCCGGGATCCCAAGGTCCACTGGGACGCGGCGCGCAGCGAGTGGGTCTGCGTGATCGGCAGGGCACGGTATGCGGCCTTCTATACGTCCCCGAACCTGCGCGACTGGCAGCTGAAGCGCAACTTCGACTTCCCCAACCCCGCGCTGGGCGGCATTGAGTGCCCTGACCTGTTCGAGATGACGGCCGACGACGGCACCAGCCATTGGGTGCTCGGCGCCAGCATGGACGCCTACAGCGTCGGGCTGCCCATGACCTACGCCTACTGGACGGGAACGTGGGACGGGGAGCAGTTCCTGGCCGACGACGTCACCAATCCGCAATGGCTGGACTGGGGCTGGGACTGGTACGGCGCGGTGACGTGGCCGGCTGCAGAAGCTCCCGCGACGCGGCGGTACGCGATCGGCTGGATGAACAACTGGAAGTACGCCGCCCGGGACGTTCCCACCGACGCCTCCGACGGGTACAACGGGCAAAACTCGATCGTGCGGGAGCTGCGCCTGGCACGCCAGGGAGGCGGCTGGTACAGCCTGCTCAGCAGCCCCGTTGCAGCGCTCTCGAACTACGCCGCTTCAACCACCACGCTCCCGGACCGGACCGTGAACGGCAGCTACATCCTGCCCTGGTGCGGCCGGGCCTACGAGCTGGAACTCGACATCACCTGGGACACCGCCACGAACATCGGGGTCTCGGTGGGCCGCTCCGCCGACGGCGCACGCCACACAAACATCGGCAAGTACGGCAGCGAGCTGTACGTGGACCGTGCACCCTCGGACCTTGCCGGCTACTCGCTGGTCCCATATACCCGGGCCGGGGCGCCCATCGACGCTGCCGCACGCTCGGTGCACTTGCGCATCTTCGTGGACACCCAGAGCGTAGAAGTCTTCATCAACGCAGGCCACACAGTGATCTCGCAGCAGGTGCACTTCGCGGACGGGGACGCCGGGATCTCCTTCTATGCAGACGGCGGCCCTGCAACCTTCTCCGGCATCACCATCCGTTCGTTCGAGTAGCCGGCCAGGCGAAACGGCGGCCCCCACGCGGAGGTGGGGGCCGCCGTCGTTACCGCGCCCAGCGGTGGCCTGCGCTGATCTGCGCATCTGGTTGATTTCACGCGGCGCTTGCTACTTGAGAGTATTAGCCATGGCTTCGAACAATGAGCGCGAACCCGACGTCGATGCTGAAGCGGGCCACGGCGGCGTCCAGTCAGTGGACCGCGCCCTCGCGGTACTTGAGATCCTGGCGCGGGACGGCCACGCCGGCGTGAGCGACATCGCCGAGGAAATGGGCATCCACAAGTCCACTGTTTCGCGGCTGCTGGGATCACTGGTGAGCCGGGAAATGGTGCACCAGAACAGTGAACGCGGAAAGTACCAGCTGGGATTCGGCATCCTGCGCCTGGCCAGCTCCATCCCCGGCAGGTTGAGCCTGGTGCGGGAGGCCCGTCCGGTCCTGGAGGCGCTGGCGGACCAGTTCAAGGAGACCGTGAACCTTGCCGTGCTGCGCTCCAACTACGCGGTGAACGTTGACCAGGCGATGGGGCCCTCAACGCTGGCCACGTATGACTGGGTGGGCAGCCTGACCCCGCTGCACGCCACCTCCAGCGGTAAAGTCCTGCTGGCCGCGCTGTCCGTGGATGACCGGGACCGGATCCTGAAGGAGACAGGCCTGCCGGCACGCACCCCGCGCACTATTACCAACCGCAAAGAGCTTGAAACCGAGCTGATTACCGTGGCACGGGACGGCTACGCCGTCACCCAAGAGGAATTCGAAATCGGGATCAACTCCATGTCCGTGCCGGTGTACAGCCACCTGGGAACGGTCATTGGCGCCATCAGCATCTCCGGTCCGGCCTTCCGCTTCGACCCTGCGAAAGAGCCGGGGCTGGCCGGGGGCCTCAAGGAGGCGGGCCTCCAGGTGAGCGCCAAGATGGGCTACACCCCGCGCTGAGGCTCCGGCGTCCCGGGGGGAGGGATAAGGAAGCTGCCAAACGCCAGGGCGCCCCACGCCGGCAGCTCTTAGAGATCCTCTTCAAGCCGGGCGGTGAGGATCCGGTTGGCGTTGGCCTGCAGGATGCCGAGCGACTCCTGGATCAGGGGTGAGGCGATGCTGCCCCGGCGCACCGCGGCCACAATGCGGCGCGTGGGTTTGGCCTTGCCGGTGATGCGCAGCCGGACCACGTTTTCGGCACCATGCAGGGGCGCCAGCCGGGGCAGCAGGCCGACGCCCAGGCCCGCACCCACGAATGCGATGTGGGTTTCCCATTCAATGGCTTCATGGGCAATCCGAGGTGTCACCCCCACTGCCGTGAACGCCGCGGTGAAGAGGGAATGGTAGGTGGAACCGGCGGTCTCCGTGATCCAGGGTTCCGAAGCCAGCTCTTCGAGCGTCGCTGTCTCCCGTGATGCCAGCGGATGGTCACGGGGAATGATCACGTCCAGTGGATCGTCGAGCAGGACTCTCTGCTCGAAGCGCGGATCGTCCTCACCATAACTTTCGGACTGCATGGCGACAATGACTGCAAGGTCGATTCGTTCCGCAACCAACAAGTCGAAGCAGCGGGCCGGATCAGCCTCAAGAACCTGCACTTCGAGCAGGGGGCGTGTTGTGCGCAGGGCAGCGGCCAGCGGCGCGAGCAAGTGGGCGGCTGCGGAGGAGAATCCGCCGAGGCCAAAGTGGGGCTGCACCTGGTCGCCGGCCTCCATGGCTGAGGCGCGCAGGCTCTCCCACTGGGCAATGAGTGGATCCGAGCCCGCCACCAGGAAGCGTCCCGTGGCGGTAAGTCGCACGCCCCGGCCGTCTTTCGCCAGCAGCTGCATTCCAAGCACACGCTGGAGCTCCCGCAATTGCGCGGAGACGGCAGAGGGGGAATAGCCCGTGAGCTCCGCGGTCGCGCCTATGGTGCCGCACCGGGCGAACACGCGGAGGGTAATGAGCCTTGGATCGATCATGCACCTATTCTGCATGGTTATCTTCAAAATCTTGCGCTTTTGTTGCAGTTCATGTGTCCCTAATCTCATCACTACAAGGTCTTCGACCACGCCGCTGGCACCCGCGACCCCGTGGTTGACACGCAACACCCGCTACCCATGCCTCCCGGGAGAAAACCCATGACTGCTTCAGTGAACGTGCCCCTCAATTCACGCGCAAAACTCGCTGCATCATTGCCTGCCGAGCAGCTGGCAGAAATTGCCGCGTTGTTTGAGTTCCGGCGCACCGGCTACTCCCTCGATGCACCCTTCTACACCGATCGCTCGATCTTCAACATCGACATGGAGGCCATTTTCGGCCGGCACTGGATCTTTGCCGCCAGCACCGCGGAGCTCCCGGAGCCGGGCGACTACGTCACCGTCGACTACGGGCCCTACTCCCTGATTGTGCTGCGCAACGACGACGGCGGCGTGAACGTCCTGCATAACGTATGCCGCCACCGCGGCGCCCGCGTCCTCACCGAAGCTGCCGGGTCAACTGGAAACCTGGTCTGCGGCTACCACTCCTGGACCTACTCCCCGGAGGGCAACCTGATCCATGCCTCCGCGCCGGGGGAAACAAAGTTCGACAAGAGCTGCTTCGGCCTCAAGCGCGCCCACGGCCGTGAGGTCGCCGGACTGATCTTCGTCTGCATTGCGGATGAACCGCCGGCGGACTTCGACGAAACCGCAAAGATCTTTGAGCCCTACCTGGCGCCCCACGATCTCTCGAAGACAAAGATCGCCTACCAGCAGAACATCATCGAAGAGGGCAACTGGAAGCTCGTCATGGAGAACAACCGCGAGTGCTACCACTGCGACGGACACCCTGAGCTCGCCTGCTCCCTCTTTCCCACCTGGGGCCTGACGGAGGGCCTGATCCCGACCCATCTTGAGGAAGTGTGGGACCGGAACAAGGCGGCCCAGGCCTCCCTCGAGGAACGTTGCCGCCGCTACGGCCTTCCCTACGAGGTGGTCGAGCAGCTTGACACGCGCATCGCGGGAATCCGGATCTCACGGGAATCGCTCGATGGAGAGGGTGAATCGTTCTCCGCCGACGGGCGCAGGCTTTCCAAAAAGCTGCTCGGCGACTTGCGCGACTTCCGCCTGGGCCGCTGCTCGATGCACCTGCAGCCCAACAGCTGGTTCCATTTCCTCGGCGACCACGTCATCACGTTCGGTGTCTTCCCCATCAACGAACACCAGAGCCTGGTACGCACCACGTGGCTGGTGGCTGATGACGCCGTGGAGGGCGTCGACTACGACCTGGAGAAGCTCACCTACACCTGGAAGCAGACGAACCTGCAGGACAAGGCGTTCGTGGAGCTCTGCCAGCAGGGTGCCGGCAGCCCTGCCTACGAGCCCGGTCCCTACATGAAGAGCGAATACCAGGTCGAGGCCTTCATCAACTGGTACGTGCAGCGCGTGCAGGAGCACTTGGCATGATTGAACTCCTCACCGAAACGGCAATCCAGGAACCACAGCGTATCCGCGGTCTTGAGATGCCGTGGAACAGGGTGATGGGAAGCACCGAGACGCCCGCCCGGGCAGCCCGTGCCTTGGGCCCATGGCATCCGCAGGAGTTCACCGCCGAATGCGTCGAGACCGTTCCCGAGGCCGGCGCCATGATGACCTTCGTGTTCCGCCGCTGCGACGGTGCGCCCCTGGCGTTCCGCGCGGGCCAGTACGTGAACGTCGCGTTTCCCGTGAATGGCGAGGACCAGGAACCGGTAGACCGCAGCTACTCGCTGTCCAGTTCGCCCACCCAGCCGTGGACCTTCAGCATCACGGTCAAGTGCGACCCCACGGGACTGGTCTCGCCATGGGTGCACGAGAACATCAAGCCGGGCACGGTTCTTGAGATGCTGGGACCGGTGGGGGCATTCCACCTCCCCGATGCGGACCGGCGGGCACGGTACCTCTTGCTTGCCGCCGGCGCAGGCATCACTCCCATCATGTCCATGGTGCGGACCATCCACTCCCTGCCCGGACACGCCGATGTTGTGGTGCTCTACCACGGCTCGGATGCCGGAGGCTTTGCCTTCCACCGGGAATTGGCCTACATCGCCTCCGTAGACCCGCGCGTCAAGGTGTACTACTCCCTGGGCGACCGCAGCGTGCCGGAGGGGTGGGAAGGACTCAGCGGAAGGCTGACGGCGGACATGCTCGAGGAGGTGGCCCCGGACGCCAACGGACGCCAGGTGTACGCCTGCGGTCCTGAGGGTTACCTGAACACCGCCACCGAACTGCTCAAGAAGGTCGGTGTCGACGACACCTCCATCTACGTGGAGTTCTTCTCCGGAGACCGCCAGACGCTCCTTGAATACCAGGCGGAGGTGGCACTTGCGGCCGACGTCGCGGAGGAAATCGCCGAGGAGATCGCCGAATCCGCCGAGGACTACTTTGAAAGCCAGCCCGCCGCGTTCGGGCTCTACGAGCCCGGCTACGACGCCGACGGAACGCTGCAGGCCTCGGGACTGCCGCTGGAAGTCAGCAACCCGGATGTACCCGGTTCCGGCCCCTCCGCCGACAGCCCGGGCGGGGAGCCGGAAGCCGGTCCCGCTGATGCCTCGAGCTTCGACACGGTGGGAACAGGCAGCCTCACCATGTCCTTCATGCGTACGGGCATCAATGTGCGGATCGACCCCACCGAGCGCATCCTCGAGGTGGCCCAGCGTGCGGGTGTCCGGATTGGCGCAAACTGCAAGGAAGGCATGTGCGGCTCCTGCAAGGTCGTCAAGCTTTCAGGGGACATCGAGATGAACCACCAGGGCGGAATCCGCGCACGGGAAATCTCCGCGGGAAAGTTCCTGCCCTGCTGCTCCACCCCGCAGACGGACCTGGTGATCGATGCCTGACTCTGTCCCGGGGCCGCTGTCAAGATGCAGCCGAAACCCCTGAAATAGGGCTTAAGAAAGCAAAAAAACCTTGACATGCCGCTGTGGCCCGCGCCACGCTGTTGCTTATTACGAGACGCGTTGATCCTTGCGGAACAACTGACCTGCTAAGTACAAAGCTGATTCTGCTCACTGAATGCCAAGAAGCTCGACCTTCCGACCGGCCTGGGGACGCCGGAGTACAACGCCCAATGAATTCAAACCAAAGGACCTGCCATGGCTTTGAACAGCGACATCCGCCCGGATGCCCAAACCCCTCTTGAGCTCAAGGATCCCCAACCCATTCCTGCACCGGAGAACTCTCCGTCCACCCATGATTCACACGTCGCGGAGGACACCCAGCAGATCATGCAGGAACTCCGCCAGACCAAGGCCGAGCAGGCTGTTGCGGAGCGGCGGAACCGTAAGCTCACCCTCGACAAGGCGACCTTCGGTATCACCGGCATCCTGGCCCTGGCGTTTGTGGCCTGGGGCTTCCTGGGCCGGGACAGCCTGGCCGCAACCTCCACGCTGGCCCTTGATTGGGTGATGGAATACACCGGCTGGCTCTTTATGGTCCTGGCTTCGCTGTTCGTCGTTTTTGTCCTGTGGCTGGCCCTGGGCAAATGGGGCAACATCCCGCTCGGCAAGGACGGGGAAAGGCCCGAATTCCGGACGGTCTCATGGATCGCCATGATGTTCGCGGCCGGCATGGGCATCGGCCTGATGTTCTACGGCGTAGCCGAGCCGCTTTACCACTACATCGCGCCACCGCCCGGCACCGTGGACGGCCGGACGCCCGCTGCCATCCAGACGGCCATGGCCACCTCCATCTTCCACTGGACCCTGCATCCCTGGGCGATGTACGCCGTCGTGGGAATCGCCATGGCCTACGGCACCTACCGCCTGGGCCGCAGGCAACTGATCTCCGCCGCCTTTACGTCCCTGTTCGGCATCAGGACGGTGGAAGGGCCGGTAGGAAAGTTCATCAACATCCTGGCGATCTTTGCCACGCTGTTCGGTACGGCGGCCTCCCTGGGACTCGGCGCCCTGCAGATCGGCAGCGGGCTGAGCTCAAACGGCTGGATGGGCGAGGTGGGTACGCCCGTGCTCGTGGCCATTGTCGCCGTCCTGACCGCCTGCTTTGTGGCCTCAGCAGTGTCCGGCATCAGCCGCGGCATCCAGTGGCTGTCCAATATCAACATGGTCCTGGCCGTGGTCCTGGCGCTCATCGTCTTCATCGCCGGCCCCACGCTCTTCATCCTCAACCTCATCCCGGCAGCGGTGGGCGACTACGCCAGGGACCTGGCCGAGATGGCGTCCCGCACCGAGGCCGTGGGGGACGAGGCCCTGCGCACCTGGATGTCCGGCTGGACCATCTTCTACTGGGCATGGTGGGTGTCCTGGACGCCCTTCGTGGGCATGTTCATTGCCCGCATCAGCCGTGGACGCACCATCCGCCAGTTCGTCACCGGCGTCCTGCTGGTCCCAAGCGTTGTCAGTGTCATCTGGTTCGGCATCTTCGGCGGCGCCGCGTTCAAGGTCCAGGAGAAAGCGGACCAGGCGAACCAGCCGGGGCTGGTGGCCATGACTGACGGATCACCGTCCATCGACTTCGACGGAGCACTGTTCGACCTCGTCAACAACCTGGCCATGCCGGGCTGGCTGACCGGAGCAGTCATTGTCCTGGCCATGGTTTTGGTGGGAATCTTCTTTGTCACCGGCGCCGACTCGGCGTCCCTGGTGATGTCCTCCCTGAGCTCCAACGGTTCTGCCGAACCAAAACGCGGGCTGGTCATCTTCTGGGGGCTGCTTACCGGCGCCGTGGCGGCAGTGATGCTGCTCGCCGGAGGCGACAAGCCCTCGGAGGCGCTGTCCGGCCTCCAGCGCATCACCATCGTGGCAGCCCTGCCGTTCGTGCTGGTCATGCTGCTGCTCTGCTTCGCCCTGGTGAAGGACCTGCGCCGGGATCCGCTGTCCCTGCGGCGGCGGCTGGCTGACTCGGTGGTGGAGCGCGCCATCCGGACCGGCGTGGACCAGCACGGCGGCGTCCAGTTCGATCTCGTTACCAAGCACCAATGTGATCAGCACTGTTCGGACGGCGGCCCCTGCGCCGCTTCCCCGGCTGACACCCAAGTTCCCGCAAAGAACCAGGAGTAGACCATGACCACAGTCCTCGAGGGCCGCCCCACTGCCAACGCGACGGTGGAAGCCGGCGCCGTCCCCAGCGTCCGCAGTACCGGCACCGCACAGTACGTCCTCACGCTTGCGTGCCCGGAGCGCCCCGGAATCGTCCGGGCGATCACCGCATTCCTCGCTGATCGCGGCTTCGACATCGTTGAACACCAGCAGTTCGATGACCACATGAGCGGCAAGCTCTACCTGCGCACGGCCTTCACCCCGGGAGACAAGGAAGTTTCCGCGGAAGGCCTTAGCGCAGAGTTCGCCGCGACTGCCGACGAGTTCGGCATGGAGTTCGCCATCCACGACGGCAGCCCCCAGCGCGTGCTGGTGATGGTGTCGAAGTTCGGCCACTGCCTCAACGACCTGATCTTCCGCTGGCGCGCCGGAAGCCTGGGTGCGGAGATCGCCGTCGTGGTGTCCAACCACGAGGACCTCCGCCCCATGGCGGAAGCCGCAGGCCTGCCGTTCATCCACGTGCCGGTCACCGCGGACACCAAGCCGCAGGCCGAGGCGCGCCTGCTGGAACTGGTTGAGGAGTACCAGGCGGACCTGGTGGTCCTGGCCCGCTACATGCAGGTGCTCTCGGACGGCCTCAGCAAGACCCTCCGAGGCCGCGCCATCAACATTCACCATTCCTTCCTGCCCGGGTTCAAGGGGGCCAAGCCTTACCACCAGGCCTACGACCGGGGCGTGAAGCTCATCGGAGCGACCGCGCACTATGTCACCGCAGACCTGGACGAGGGCCCGATCATCGAGCAGGAAGTGTTCAGGGTGGACCACAGCCTGGACCCGAATGCACTGGTCACTGTAGGCAGGGACGCCGAATCGCAGGCACTGTCCCGCGCAGTCAGGTGGCACTGCCAGCACCGGGTCCTGCTCAACAACACCCGCACCGTCGTCTTCCGCTAACGCCCGCCACGCAAAACAGGAGAAACAAACCCATGAGCGCATCACCACGCGTTGTCATCATCGGCGCCGGCATCGTCGGAACCAACCTTGCCGATGAACTCGCCACCCGGGGCTGGACCAACATCACAGTGGTGGAACAGGGCCCGCTGGAACTTGCCGGCGGCTCCACCTCGCACGCGCCGGGCCTGGTGTTCCAGAACAACCCGTCACGGACCATGACCGAATTCGCCACCTACACGGTGAACAAGCTGCTCGCCCTGAGCAAGGACGGCGAATCCTGCTTCAACCAGGTGGGCGGCCTGGAGCTGGCAACCACCGCCGAGCGCCTGGCAGACCTCAAGCGCAAGATGGGCGTAATGACCTCCTGGGGCGTCGAAAGCCGGATCGTCGACGCCGACGAATGCGAAAAGACTTACCCCCTCCTGAACACCGGCAAGCTCACCGACGGCCGCGAGGTCCTGGGCGGCCTGCTCATCCCCACCGACGGCCTGGCCCTGGCCGCCCGTGCGGTACAGCTGTTGATGGAGCGCTCCAGCGAGGCGGGCGTAACGTACCAGGGCAACACCACGGTGACCGGCATCGCCCAGGAGGGTGGCAAGGTGACCGGCGTCGAAACCGACAACGGACTGATTCCGGCGGACATCGTGGTGTCGTGTGCAGGTTTCTGGGGCCGTGAACTCGGCAAGATGGTGGGGCTGGAAGTCCCGCTGCTGCCGCTGGCCCACCAGTACGCCATCAGCACCCCGCTGCCCGAACTTGAGGGCGACAACGAACTCCCCAAGGGTGCCAGCAAGCCCATCCTGCGCTACCAGGACAGGGACCTGTACTACCGCGAATGGGGCGACCGCATCGGCATCGGCAGCTACGCCCACCGCCCCATGCCGGTGGACATGTCCGCCCTGCCGAAGGTCTCCGCAGAGGAAATGTCGGACCACCGCATGCCCTCCCGCCTGGAGTTCACCCTGGAAGACTTCCTGCCCGCGTGGGAGGACAGCCAGGATCTCCTTCCGGCCCTGCGCAACTCCGAGATCCAGGACGGCTTCAACGGCATCTTCTCCTTCACTCCGGACGGCGGCCCGCTCATGGGCGAGGCCCCGGACCTCCAAGGCCTCTTTGTGGCTGAGGCGGTGTGGGTGACGCACTCGGCCGGTGTGGCCAAGGCAATGGCTGAGCTGCTGGTGGAAGGCCGGTCGCGCACCGACCTGCACGGCTGCGAGCTCACCCGTTTCGAAAAGGTGCAGACCTCCGACGCTTATGTCAGCGAAACGTCACAGCAGAACTTCGTGGAGATCTACG
Source organism: Pseudarthrobacter quantipunctorum (assembly GCF_045291495.1). Lineage (NCBI taxonomy): Bacteria > Bacillati > Actinomycetota > Actinomycetes > Micrococcales > Micrococcaceae > Pseudarthrobacter > Pseudarthrobacter quantipunctorum. The sequence goes on along the minus strand of NZ_CP148033.1, from coordinate 3,882,175 downwards.
ACGTGATGCACCCGCTGCAGCCCCGGGAATCGCCGCGGGACCTGCGCGTCAGCCCGTTCAACGTCCGGCAGAAGGAGCTCGGGGCCTTCTTCCTGGAGTCCGCCGGCTGGGAGCGCCCGCACTGGTTCGAGGCCAACCGCGGCCTGCTTGAGGAGCTGCCGGCAGAGTGGCAGACGCCGGAGCGGGACGAGTGGTCAGCCATGTTCTCTTCCCCCATCTCCGCCGCCGAAGCGTGGAAGACGCGCACCGCCGTCGGGCTTTTCGACATGACGCCGCTGAAGCGGCTGTCTGTTGTGGGTCCCGGCGCCCAGGCGCTGCTGCACCGGCTCAGCACGGGCAACATTGCCAAGAAGCCGGGTGCGGTGACGTACTGCCTGTTGCTGGAGCACGACGGCGGCATCCGCAGTGACGTGACCGTCGCACGGCTGGCGGAGGAAGACTTCCAGCTGGGCGTTAACAGCAACGTGGACTTCGACTACCTGCGGGTGGAGGCCCGGAAGCAGTCGGCCGCGGATCCGGCCCAGTGGGTGCACGTTTCCGACATCACCGGCAGCACCTGCTGCATCGGGCTGTGGGGGCCGCTGGCGCGCGAGGTGATCGGCAAGGTCAGCGCCGACGACCTGACCAACGACGGCCTGAGGTACTTCCGCACCAAGGAAATCTCCGTTGGGGGCATCCCGGTCACGGCCATGCGGCTCTCCTACGTGGGCGAGCTCGGCTGGGAGCTGTACACCACCGCCGAATACGGGTTGAAGCTGTGGGACCTGCTGTTCGAGGCGGGCCGGGAACACGGCATCATCGCGGCCGGCCGCGGCGCGTTCAACAGCATGCGGCTGGAGAAGGGCTACCGGCTGTGGGGCACGGACATGACCTCCGAGCACCACCCGTACGAGTCCGGCCTGGGTTTCTCCGTGGCCAAGGACAAGACGGGCTTTGTGGGTTGTGAGGCCCTGGCTGAGCGCAAGGAGCAGCCTGCCACCCGGGCGCTGCGGTGCCTGACGGTCGACGACGGCACGTCCATCGTGCTGGGCAAGGAACCTGTGTACGTGGACGGTTCCGCAGCGGGTTACGTCACGAGCGCCGCCTACGGTTACTCCGTCCGCAAGCCGATCGCGTACGCGTGGCTGCCCGCCTCCGTGTCTATCGGTGATTCTGTGGAGATCGAGTACTTCGGGAAGCGCATTGCCGCCACAGTCTCGGCTGAGCCGCTGTTCGATCCGGGCATGGAGCGCCTCCGCGGATAGCGCTTCCTACCCCCGCGAGATGGCACTTAACCGCAATCCCGGCGCCGGACATTGCCATTAAGTGCCATCTCGCGGGTAGATCTGGCGGCTGCGGTCCTGGGTGTCCGGCGGCATAACCTTGCCTCGTCCTGCTCCTGGTGCTTGGCTGGAAGAATGGCTGACGAAGAAGTTTCCAAGAACGTTCCTTCAGACGAGCACCTGATGCAGGATGTCGCACCGGAATCCGGGGGAGAGCCCCAGGAGACGCCGGACAGCGGCTTTACGCCCGGACAGACTAACGCCGGTCAGCAGGTGGGAGGGCTCGCGTCCGCCAGCGGCTACGGTACGGACCTGGACCCCGAGGCTGAGCACGACGGCAACAACCCCGTCTAGGCACGCCCTGCCGTCTTGGGCTGCCGACGAGATGGCAGTTAACGGCAGTTCGAGCCTCCGGGATTGCCGTTAACTGCCATCTCGCGTCCTGTTATCCCGCCGCGGCAGGCTCCAGTTCTTCGGAAGACTCCTGGCCAGTGGTTTCCGCGAGGTGTGGCACGAACCGGACGAACATGGCCTTGAAGCCGGGGGTGTTGGACACCCTGGCCACGTTTTCCTTGTGGACCAGGGCGTTGGCTTCGGGGAAGTACGCGGCCGCGCAGCCCTTGGCCGTGGGGTAGGCCACCAGGCGGAACTTGTCCGCCTGCCGGTCGTGGCCGCGGAAGGTGCTGACCACGTCCACCAGGTCCCGGTCCTTGAAACCCAGTTCCACCAGGTCCTCCGGGTGGATCAAGATGACCCGGCGGCCGCCGGAGATGCCGCGGTACCGGTCATCGAGGCCGTAAAAGGTGGTGTTGTACTGGTCGTGGCTGCGGATGGTCTGGAGCACCAGGTGCCCGGCCGGCGGGGTGAGGTATTCCAGCGGGCTGACCGTGAAGCGGCCGCGGCCGATGTCGGTTTTGAAGGACCGGGTGTCGCGCGGCGGGTTGGGCAGCACGAATCCGTTCTTGGTCCGGACCCTGGCGTTGAAGTCCTCGAAGCCGGGCAGCACGCGGGAAATGTGGTCCCGGATCACGTCGTAGTCCTCGGCCATGGCCTTCCAGTCCACCGCATGGTTGGGGCCGAACGTCGCCTCGGCCATCCGCGCCACGATCACCGGCTCGGCGAGCAGGTGCTCGGAAACCGGGGCCAAGCGGCCCTGGGTGGAGTGCACCACGGACATCGAATCCTCAACCGAAAGAAACTGGGCGCCCTTGGGGTGCTTGTCATCCTTGTCCGTCCGGCCCAGGGTGGGCAGGATCAGTGAGGTGCGCCCGTGGACAACGTGTGAACGGTTGGGCTTGGTGGAGATGTGCACCGTCAGCCCGATCCGTTGCATCCCGGCTTCCAGGGTCTCCGTGTCTGAACAGGCCAGGGAGAAGTTGCCGCCCATGGACACAAAGACGTCCACCTCGTCCCGTTCGAACGCCTCCATCGATTCCACAGCGTCGTACCCGTGGTGCCGCGGCGAGGTGATCCCGAACTCGGTATCCAGCGCTTCCAGGAGCCATTCCTTGGGCTTTTCCCAGATGCCCATGGTCCGGTCGCCCTGGACGTTGGAGTGCCCGCGGACCGGACAGGCGCCGGCGCCCGGCTTGCCGAAGTTGCCCTGCAGGAGCAGGACGTTGACCATTTCCTTGATGGTGTCCACCGAGTGCGGCTGCTGCGTCACGCCCAGGGCCCAGCAGAAGATGGTGGCCTTGGATGCCACCAGCATGGAGGCAACTTTTTCGATCTGTTCCCGGGCCAGCCCCGTGGCCTTTTCGGTTTCGGCCCAGTCCAGCTCCCCGCGGGCCTCGCGGTAGGCGTCGAACCCGTCCGTCTGCGCCTGGATGAAGGAATGGTCGACGACGGTTCCCGTGTTCCGCTCTTCCTCCGCCAGGAGCAGGTGGCCCAGGGCCTGGAACAGCGCCAGGTCACCGCCCACCTTAATCTGCAGGTATTCGTCCGCCAGCGGGGTTCCGCCGCCCACCACGCCGGAGACGGTCTGGGGATCCTTGAAATTGAACAGGCCGGCCTCGGGCAGCGGGTTCACGGCCACCACCTTGCCGCCCTTGTCCTTGCACTCCTTCAGCGCGGACAGCATCCGCGGATGGTTGGTTCCCGGGTTCTGTCCCACCACGAAGATCAGCTCGGAATCATGGATGTCATCCAGTGACACCGTGCCCTTGCCTATGCCGATCGTCGGGTTCAGGGCAGAGCCGGAGGACTCGTGGCACATGTTCGAACAGTCCGGCAGGTTGTTGGTACCCAGCGCCCGCGCGAACAGCTGGTACATAAACGCTGTCTCGTTCGCGGTGCGCCCGGAGGTGTAGAAGACGCAGCGATCAGCCGTGGTGGCCCGCACGTGCTCGCCGATCAGGTCGAAGGCATCACCCCAGGAGATAGGTGAATAGTGCGTCTCACCTGCCCGGATCACTACGGGTTCACTCAGCCGGCCCTGGTTGCCAAGCCAGTACTCGGTCTTCGTGGAGAGCTCGGCGATGGAGTGCTTCGCCCAGAATTCGGCGCCGACGGTCCGGAGGGTGTTCTCCTCCGCCACGGCCTTGGCGCCGTTCTCGCAGAACTCCGCGGTCTTGCGCTTCTTGTCCGACTCCGGCCACGCGCAGCCGGGGCAGTCGAAACCGCCCCGCTGGTTCAGCCGCAGCAGCGAGTGCGCCGTGCGGGCCACGCCGGCCTGCGCCACGGCGCGTTCCAGTGCGACCATCACGGCCTTCACGCCCGCTGCCTCGGCCTTGGGCTTATGGACTTCGAGGTTGTCCTCGTCAATATCCGCAACCGGGGCGGGCTGCTTACCGAACTTCATTGTTCCAACTTCCTTACCGGCACAGATCCTGCTGGTGCCTGCTTTTACTGCCCTGCGAATGTACTGCTGCCCGCTGCGGCGCTACGGAGGCGCGCCAGGCATTCCCGGCGCGCCCCGCGCGAGTGGCTTGTGCCGCCGGCTACTGCGAAACCTTTGCCAGCGTTTCCTTTTCCGCCCCGATGGTGGTGTTGTCGCCGTGGCCGGTGCGGACCACGGTTTCGGGCGGAAGGGTGAGCAGGCGTTCCCGGATCGAGGCCAGGATGGTGGGGTAGTCGCTGTAGGACCGTCCGGTGGCGCCCGGGCCGCCGTTGAACAGTGTGTCCCCGGTGAAGACCGTTCCTTCGCTTTCCAGGTAGAAACAGGTGGAGCCGGGGGAGTGGCCGGGTGTATGGATGGCCCGCAGGACAGTCCCGCCCACCTCGAACACGTCGCCGTCGGCCAGTTCCCGGTCCGGACGCGCGTCCGGGTAAACCTGCTGCCAGAGGACCAGGTCCTCGGGGTTCAGGTAGATGGGGGCGTCTACGGCATCGGCAACTTCACGCGCAGCACCGATGTGGTCGTTGTGTGCGTGGGTCTGAAGGATGGCAAGGACCTTCCGGCCCCGGACCTGGTTGATGATCGCGGCGGCGTCGTGCGGGGAGTCGATAATCACGCACTCCTCGTCATTGCCTACGATCCAGACGTTGTTGTCCACGTCCCAGGTGCCGCCGTCGAGCGAAAAAGTGCCCGAGGTGACCAGGTTCTCGATGGCGACCATTAGAGCTCCACCACCGAACGAAGCACCTTGCCCTCGTGCATCTTGTCGAAGGCTTCCTCCACCTGGTCGATGGTAATGCGCTCCGAGACGAAGGCGTCAAGGTCCAGGTTGCCCTGCTTGTAGTGCGCCACGAGCATGGGGAAGTCGCGGGATGGCAGGCAGTCCCCGTACCAGGAAGACTTGAGCGAGCCGCCTCGGCCGAAGACGTCCAGCAGCGGCAGTTCCAGCGTCATCTCCGGCGTCGGGACGCCCACCAGGACCACGCGTCCGGCGAGGTCGCGGGCGTAGAACGCCTGCTTGTAGGTTTCGGGACGGCCGACGGCGTCAATCACCACGTCCGCTCCGTTGCCTCCGGTGAGGGCGCGGATGGCCTCGATGGGGTCCTCTTTGCTGGAGTCGATGCCGTGGGTGGCGCCGAGGGACTTGGCCATGTCCACCTTGTTGGCGTCGATGTCCACGGCGATGATCGTGGTGGCCCCGGCGAGCTTGGCGCCGGCGATCGCGGCGATACCTACACCGCCGCAGCCGATCACCGCGACGGACTCTCCGCGCTTGACCTCGCCGGTGTTGATGGCGGCACCGATGCCGGCCATCACCCCGCAGCCCAGCAGCCCGACGGCCGCAGCATCAGCCTCGGGGTCCACCTTGGTGCACTGCCCGGCGGCAACGAGGGTTTTCTCGGCGAAGGCCCCGATACCAAGAGCGGGAGAGAGTTCGGTGCCGTCTTCCAGGGTCATTTTCTGGGTGGCGTTGGCGGTGTTGAAGCAGTACTGCGGCTGGCCCTTGGCGCAGGCGCGGCATTCACCGCATACGGCACGCCAGTTCAGGATCACGCGGTCACCGGGGGCGATGGAGGTAACGCCGTCGCCTACGGCGCTGACAACACCGGTGGCTTCATGGCCCAGCAGGAAGGGGAAGTCATCGTTGATGGCGCCCTGCTTGTAGTGCAGGTCCGTGTGGCACACACCGCACGTCAGGATGTCCACGAGGGCTTCGCCCGGGCCCGGATCCGGCACCAAAATGGTCTCCACTGACACCGGAGCGTTCTTTTCCTTGGCGATGACTGCCTTGACTTTATGAACCATGGTTCCTGTGTTCCTTTCGTTGGCCGGACAAAGATCCCGGCCCGACTATCAAGTCTAGAAGCTGCGGCCCCTCCGGGGGATACCCAAATGGGCGGGTGCCGGGCAACCAAACGGGTGGTCGCGCCACGCGAGCTCCTCCTCCTCAGTGCCACTAATTGCGTAATGCACAACATGATGCGCATAGCGCTTACTCGAAATATGTCAGTCGCCATAGGGGGTGTCAATAGACCGCCCGCGCGCAGTGGGCGTAAAGCGACAGCACGCCGAGGGGGATTGGAATGCTGGCGCAACCCTATTGCATCTGCAACAACTGTAGCGAGCCGGTGTGTATGCCGCTCCACGTGCCGCGCAGGCCTGGGTCAGAGGAGAGGGTTGCACACCGTCCCGTTGGGAAATCGAAAAAGTACCCGCTCCGCAACCATTGACCGTGGCGGCCATCACACCTTAGTCTGTTGCAACAGCGTTGCGCTGAATGCAACCACAAACACTTTGGTGGATACATGAGTAACGAAACTTCCTCCCCATCCCGCCGCAGCTCCCCGGGCGGCACCCTGAGTGATCCGCGCCCCGCCCCTGCCGACAACGCCGTCAGCAAGGAAACCAGGCGCCGGGTCATCGCTGCCAGCTTCATCGGCAACTTCGTTGAATGGTTCGACTACGCCGTCTATGGCTACCTGGCCGTCACCATCGCAACCGTCTTCTTCCCGGAATCCGATCCGCAAACCGGGCTGCTGCTGACCTTCGCCCTTTTTGCCATCTCGTTCCTGGTACGCCCGCTCGGCGGATTCATCTGGGGCCACATCGGCGACAGGGTGGGCCGGCGGACAGCCCTCTCCCTGTCAATCCTCATCATGTCCGGAGCGACATTCTGCATAGCCCTGATCCCGGGCTACGACACGATCGGCATCTGGGCGCCCGTCCTGCTCCTGATTATCAGGGTGGTCCAGGGCTTCTCTGCCTCCGGCGAATACGCCGGCGCCTCGGCCTTCCTGGTGGAGTATGCCCCCGCCAACCGCCGCGGCCTCTACGCCGCCGTGGTCCCCGCCAGCACCGCCGCCGGCCTGCTCCTCGGTTCACTCATGGCCGGCCTGCTGACTACCTTGCTCTCCACCGACGCGATGCAGAGCTGGGGCTGGCGGCTGCCCTTCCTGTTGGCGGCCCCCATGGGCCTGATCGGCCGGTACATCCGGACCAAGCTCGAGGACACCCCCGTGTTCCGGGAACTCGCCGCAGAGGACCACGCCGTCAAGGCCCCTGTCTCCAGCCTCTTCCGCAACCACTGGCGGCAGCTGCTGCAGGCCGTCGGCGCCGTGCTGCTCAACGCCGTCGGCTTCTACGTGATCCTCAGCTACATGCCCACGTACCTGTCCTCTGAACTGGGCCTGGGCGAAACTGAATCATTCCTGGCCACCACCATCGCCCTGATCACCTACATCGGCTTCATCTTCCTCACCGGCATGCTCTCGGACCGGTACGGGCGCAAGAAGGTGCTCATCAGCGCGTCGGTTGCCTTTATTGTCCTGACGGTCCCGGCCTTCGCACTGCTCGGAACCGGCAACTTCCTGGTCATCGTCCTGGTCCAGATCCTGCTGGGCGCCATGCTCACCCTCAACGACGGCACGCTCCCCAGCTTCCTGGCGGAAATGTTCCCCACCCGGGTCCGCTACAGCGGCTTTGCGGTCAGCTTCAACCTTTCCAACGCCCTGTTCGGCGGCACCGCCCCGTTCATGGCAACGCTCCTCATCGCCGCAACCGCAAGCGACCTGGCACCGGCCTGGTACCTGGTGGCGGCCGCCGTCGTCTCCCTCATCGCCGTGTCCCTCTCCAGGGAAACCTGCAAAGAGCCCCTGCGGCACGAATAGCTTCCCTCCCAAAACCAAACCAACCGCACCTCAAGAAATGCATTAGAGAAAGGCATCGCCACGATGACCATCACCACCGAGAACGCCACCACCATCGCCGAACTCGAGCGCACCAAGATCCTCAAGAACGGCGAGAAGGTCAGCCTCACGTTCTCCGACACCGAGTTCGAGCGCCGCCTGGCCGGCCTGCGCCGCATCATGGGGGAGAAGGACCTGGACGCCGTCGTCCTCACCAGCTACCACTCCATCAAGTACTACTCCGACTTCCTCTTCACCACCTTCGGACGCTCCTACGGCATGGTGGTCACCAAGGATGACACCGTCACCGTTACCGCCAATATCGACGCCGGCATGCCTTGGCGCCGCAGCTACGGCGACAACATCGTCTACACGGACTGGCGCCGCGACAACTACATCTTCGCCATCCAGGAAGTCCTGCGGACCCGCGGTATCAACCCCCGCCGCCTCGGCGTCGAGGACGACTCGCTGCCGCTGGACAACCGCAACAAGATCCAGGCGGCCTTTCCGTCCGCCACCCTGGTGGACGTGGCCCAGGCAGCCATGCGCCAGCGCATGATCAAGTCCGCCGAGGAAATCGAAGTCATCAAGCACGGCGCCCGCATCGGTGACCTGGGCGGCGAAGCCATCCGCAACGCCATCACCGCGGGGATCACCGAGTACGAGGTTGCGCTGATCGGCACCGAGGCGATGGTCCACGAGATCGCCCGGACCTTCCCCGACTCAGAGATCCGCGACACCTGGGTGTGGTTCCAGTCCGGAATCAACACCGACGGCGCCCACAACTGGGCCACCACCCGCAAGATCCAGGAACACGACATCCTGTCCCTGAACTGCTTCCCCATGACCTCCGGCTACTACACGGCGCTGGAGCGGACGCTGTTCTACGGTGAACCGGATGCCCGTTCACTTGAACTGTGGAACATCAACGTGGAGGTCCACAAGCGCGGCCTGGAGCTGATCAGGCCCGGCGCCGTCTGCAAGGACATCGCCGCTGAGCTCAACGAGATCTACGTGGGCTACGGGCTCCTGGCCAACCGCACGTTCGGCTACGGCCACTCGTTCGGCGTCCTGAGCCACTACTACGGCCGCGAAGCCGGCCTTGAGCTCCGCGAGGACATCGATACGGTGCTGGAGCCGGGCATGGTGGTCTCCATGGAACCGATGATCACCGTCCTGGACGGCCAGCCAGGCGCCGGCGGCTACCGCGAGCACGACATCCTGGTGGTGGGCGAGGACGGCGCGGAGAACATCACCAAGTTCCCGTTCGGCCCCGAGCACAACATCATCGGCGCGTAATCTCCTCCCCGGCGTCAACGAACACCCGGAAGCGGCGCCATCCCCCTGGCGCCGCTTCCGGCCCTCCCTTAGGGAATGATGGGTAACACCATGAGTGCAACAGAACCCGAGACCACAGGCAACGGCGACAGCAAGGGCGCTTCGGTCATCGTCAACGCGATTGCGGTCCTCCGGACTTTCACGGCGGACGAGCCCCTTCTCGGCGTCACCGAGATCGCCAACCGCGTGGGGCTGCACAAGAGCACGGTCTCAAGGATCCTGGCCACCTTCGAGACGGAGCACCTGGTGGAGCGGGACGCCGAAACGCGGCGGTTCCGGCTCGGGCTGGGACTGATTGCCGTCGCCGGGCCGCTCCTCGCCGAGCTTGAGGAGCGCCGGGTTGCCTATCCCGTACTCCGCGAACTGTCGGAGCAGACCGGCGAAACAAGCGCACTGATGGTGTGGAGCGGTGATGAATCCATTTGCGTGGAGCAGATCGCCAGCCACCACCAGATCAAGCACACCACTCCGCTGGGAGCCCGGTACAACGACGCCCTCAGCGCCTCCGTCCAGGTGTTCCTTGCCCGCGAACCCGAGCCGCGGGTCCGCTCGCTCCTCAGCAGCGGGGCCATCAGCTACCCGGGCCTGGACGACTCCAGCCTGGACGCCTACCTGGTCCGGCTGAAAGACGACATCCGGCGCGGCTGGGCCGTCAACTACGGCGAAACCTCCATCGACGAGGTGGGTCTGGCAGCTCCCGTCTTTGACCACCGGGGCGAGGTGGTTGCCGCCGTCCTGATCCCGGCACCCCGGTTCCGGGTGTCCCAGGACAGGCTGCAGGCATTGGGGGAGGCCTGCGCCGCCGCCGCAGCGAAGGTCACCGCCCGGCTGGGTGGGAGGGTGCGCGGGCCCGCAACGTAGACTGGCAGGATGCGGCTGGTAGCAAGCGATATAGACGGAACGATCCTCGGCCATGATGGCAAAATCAGTGACCGCACCGTCCGTGCCTTCCACGCCTGCCGGGATGCCGGCGTCGAACTCGTTTTTGTCACTGGCCGCCCGCCGCGCTGGCTGCACCCCCTGCAGGACCAGCTGGGCCACACCGGCACTGTCATCTGCTCCAACGGCGCCGTGGTCTGGGACCTTGAGGCTGACAAGCTGGTCTCCGCCCGGACGCTGACCCTCGACGCGGTCCTGGAAGTCCGCCGCGTCATCAAACGGCTGCGCCCCGCAGCGCTGTTCGCCGCCGAGACGCTCGGGGGGTTCCACCTTGAACCCGGGTTCATCGAAAACGGCTCCAGCGAACTGCTCTCCGAATTCACGCCGGCGCCGCTGGCGGAAACGCTGGTCAAAGACGACGCCGTGGTGAAGTTCCTCGCAATCGTCCGCGAAGGCACCGCCGACGACTTCCTCGCCGAAGTGGCCCCCGCCGTCGAACATCTCGCCTCCGCCACCCATTCCTCACCCGGGGTGTCCATGCTCGAGCTCGCCCTGCCCGGGGTCAACAAGGCCGTCACCCTGGCCGAGTACGCCTCCGCCCTGGGCATCGGCGCCGAGGACGTGGTGGCGTTCGGGGACATGCCCAACGACATCGAGATGCTCCGCTGGGCCGGGCACGGCTACGCCATGGCCAGCGGGCATCCGGAAGCCATTCGTGCGGCCGGGCAGCAGGCGCCGCATTTCGACGACGACGGCGTGGCCCAGGTTCTGGAATCACGGCTGGCCTCGCTGGGCGTGCGGCTTTCCTGATCCCGGCGCCGGACTTCCCCGCCCAGGTGCCGCACTTCCCCCTAGGTGCGCCGGACATTGCCCCGTTTTCACAGCTGGCGCTCACCTCACGTTCACCTTCGCTCCCTAACGTTGGTGATGGAGGGCCCAACCCCTCCATCCCGGCTCAAGGGGTAACAGGCTCGAGGGGTAACAATGGCAAGAAAAACCAGGCTTGCAACCGCTGACGCGCCGCGCCAGGCGACGCCCGCGCCGCACTGGAAGAAGCTCAGGCAGGGCGACCGCGTCCGCGTCCTCTTCGCCCCCGGATTCGAGGCCGGCGGGCTGGTCGATGCAGTCACCGCTGACCACTCCGCGGTGTGGATCGATTTCGACGGCGGCCGCGGCCGGGCGTTGCTGCACTGCAGCGACGGCGTGGACATCGTTCTTCAAGAAGACGCAGTCACGCACGGGGACTGACGCTGACCCGGCCTGCTTCGGCAGGGGTACGCTCGCAGTGTGAGCCTCCCGTTCTTTGACCATGCCGCCGCGGACGGGTCCCCGATACCCATCGCGATGGCGCACCGCGGCTTTTCACGGGACGGCCTGGAAAATTCCATGGCCGCGTTCCGCGCCGCCGTCGACCTCGGCTACCGCTACCTCGAGACCGATGTCCACACCACAGCCGACGGCGTAGTGCTCCTCTTCCACGATGAAACGCTGGACCGCGTGACCGACGGCAGCGGGAAGGTATCCGAGCTCCCCGCCCACGAGGTGGCTAACGCGCGCATCGGCGGACGTGAGCCTATCCCGCGGTTGGACGAGCTGCTTGCGGAGTTGCCCGGGGTCCGGCTCAACGTGGACGTCAAGGACTGGAACTCCGTCCGCAGCATCGCGGCCGGAATCGAAAAACACCAGGTGCACCACCGGGTGTTGCTGACGAGCTTCTCGGACCGCCGGCGGCGGGCGGTGCTGAAGTTGCTGAGCCAGCCGGTGGCGGCATCGGCCGGTGTGGTGTCGGTGGGTTTGTTCACCCTGCTGGGCCGCCTGCTCCCCGGGCCGGTCTTCAGGTGGAGCATGCGCTGGAACCTTCGCGGAGTCCACGCCCTGCAGGTTCCGGTGCGCTACGGCCGGGTGCACGTGGTGACACCCGGCTTTGTCCGGCGGGCCCACGCCCTGGGCCTCGTGGTGCACGTCTGGACCATCAACGATCCGGAGGAGATGCGCCGGCTCCTGGAGCTGGGCGTGGACGGGCTGGTCACCGACCGCGCGGACCTGCTCCGCGAGGTGCTGCTTGAACGCGGAGAGTGGCCGCGCGGCTGACGGCGCCAGCCGCGCTGACTACTCCCCGGATCGCGCGCCGCTCCTAGCCGCGGCCGGTGCTGGTGGACGGGTCCTGGTCGCCTTCGGACGGGTCGGCCCGCAACTCGTCAGGGTTGGACTCCGGCAGGCCTCCTGAGCCCGGGACGCCGCGGTGGGAAGCGGGAGAGCCGCCCGGTGCCTGCGCGCCGCCGGCGGGGCCGCCGTCGTCGTCCTGGCCTGCACTGCTGTTTCCAGCGGCGGCCGGGCCGCCACCCTCCCCATCCGACTCCACGTCCCCGCCAAAGGGGGACTCGGAGACCGGGCCCGGAGCAGCTCCGGTCTTGAGCCCCGGGGCTTTCTGCTTCTCCGCCTCCATGGCATTGGAGCCCTCGCTGATGGACGAGTGGACCTCCACGTCATCATTCGGGTCGGTGGGCTCAGGAACATGCGCTGACTCTGTGGGCTTTGATGTACCCGCCAGATCCTCCATGGCGTTTTCTGCTGCCTTGCCGATGCTGTCGCCGATACCCATGTGACTGCTCCTTCTCGCGTCGCGTGCCGGGCGCCCCAGCGGATGCCCGGAGCATTACCCTTCCAGAATTATCAGCATGCTTACAATTAGTCCAGAGCCGGGGCAAGGAACCGCGGCCGGGCAGGAAGGACGCAAGCACCATGAGCAGCTACCATCCCGAAAATGATCCAGCAAACCCGGACCAGCCGGGCAAGACCCCGCCTGCCGGTGCCAGGGAAGGCGTGAGCCAGCCAACTGCCGGCCGGCCCGGCGGCGCCGGTCAGGGCGGGAAAGACTCTGCCGGCTCGTCGAATCCGGATCCCGCCGAGGGCAATATCACGGGCCTGGAACCGGGCGGGGGAGTACCTCCGGGCGAGACGCCTCCGGCAGAAGACCAGATGAGCGGCGACCAGGGCCACAGCGAATAGCACCAGCGGCGGCTGGTCCTCCGGATGTCCTCCGGAGGGCGCCGGCCCCGCTGGCGGGTCAGTGCGATTCGTTGGCCACCGAAGGTTCGCCGGCCTGTCCGCTTCCCGCAAGGTGGCGGTTGAGCCCGTCCACGTCCAGGCGACCGTTCCAGCTGGCCCAGTCTATGGGCCGGACAGAAGGCCTGCCCAGGAGGTAGCCCTGCCCTGCGCTGATGCCGAGCTCGGTGAGGACTTTGAGTTCCCCTGCGGTTTCTACGCCTTCGGCGACAAGGGTGGTGCCGATCTGCTCCGCGAAGTCCACCAGGCAGGCGGCCAGGGCGCGCTGGATGCCGTCATTGTCCACATCGCCGATCACGTTCCGGCCCAGTTTCAGGAAGTCCGGCCGGAGGTGCACCATCCGGCTCAGTGCCCCCGCCCCTGAGTGGGTGTCGTCCACGGCGATCCTCAGGCCCCGGTCCCGCAGCGGGTTGATGGCGGAAATGAACTGCGGGTATTCCTCGTCCTTGACGGTCTCCGTCATTTCGAGCACTACCCGGTCAATGGGCAGGTCGATGTGATCGAACAATTCAGGCAGGCGGGGGTCCAGGCAGGAAGCGGGCGAGATATTGAGGGACACGAACAGGTTCCCGGGAAGCGACTTCGCCGCGGCGGCCGCAGATCCCAGTGCGGCGAATTCCAGGTTCGCGCCCAGGCCGACGGCGGCGGCCTCGGCAAACCACAGTTCCGCGGCAGCGCCGTCATCGCTGACGAACCGGGACAACGCCTCGACTCCCACCACGCTTTTTTCTGCCAGGCCATAGATTGGCTGGAAGGCGGTCATGAGCATCTGGCTTTCGAGCAGCGCGCTGATGCGTGACATGCTGCGGATCGCGTCGATTTGCTCTGCCACTTTCGGCGGGACTGCGGGGGTAATCCGCATTTCCCGGGCGCTCTCCAGCGTTTCCGCGGTATTGGCGTCGCTGCGCCGCGTCTCCAGGAGATATTCGAGCAGCGCCCGTTCCGGCACTCCCGGATTTTCATCCAGGCTGTTGCTCAGCCGCTGCCGGACAGCCTCTCCGGACGGATCAGTATCCGCCAGCACAGCGGCAATAATTCCCCATGCTTGTGTACGAACCGACATTAGCTACGCCCCCAGTTGACGAAGTAATGACCCAGTGGCCCCGATGTTGTTCAATTTCCAAACGCCTTTTAATTCCGGTGTCCATGCTGAAACCTGATTTTCGCGGCGACGAAAACCAGACACCGCACGATGATCGTATATCGCGGGAAACAAAAGCGCAGTACTTTACCCCTGCTGGGCCGGGCTTTCAGCCTGGGCCGCCAGCAATTCCGGAATTTGCCCGGGCGGGACGGGCCTGCTGAAGAAATAGCCCTGCGCGCTGAGGCAGCCCAGGCCGCGAAGGAGTTCGGCCTGCTCTGCCGTTTCCACGCCTTCCCATACGGCCTCGAGTCCGCAGGCCCTGACCAGTTGCAGGACCGCTGCCACCAGTGCGGGCTGGGTCGGATCGGTTCCCAGGCCAGTGATGAGGGACCGGTCCACTTTGACCCGGTCCACCGGAAGCCGGCGCAAATAACTGATGGACGAGTAACCGGTGCCAAAATCGTCGATCTCGATGCCCACACCCAGTCCCCGGAGACCGCCCAGCGAATAGCGGTCCAGTTCGTTCCCTTTGACGATTGCCACTTCCGTCAGCTCCAGCACCACCTGCTCGGGCCTTACGCCGGTTTCCTTCAGGACATTCCTGACGTCCTCGATGAACTGCAGGCTCTGCAGGTCCGTGGCCGAGATATTGATCCGGACGGAGAACCGGCTGTCCACCAGCCCTGCGTCGATCCAGTCGCGGAGCTGGTGCACCGCGGCCCGGAGCACCCACAGCCCCAGCTCGGAGATCAGGCCGGCCTCTTCGGCGAGGGGAATGAACTCATCGGGCATGATGAAGCCGCGGGTGGGGTGGTTCCAGCGGACCAGGGCCTCCACGCCTTCGATCCGTCCGGTAGCCAGCTCCACCACGGGCTGGTAGTAGAGGGTCAGGCCGCCGTCCTTGAGGGTGGCACGCAGGTCCTCCACCAGCTGGCTGCGAAGCCTGCGGACCAGCAGGAGCCCGGGTTCGAAGCGGTGCAGCCGGTTCTGGCCTTCCGCCTTTGAGGCATACATGGCGACGTCGGCTTCCATCAGCATGTCCTCGGGGGTCTTGCCGGCACCGCCTGCGCTGAGCCCGATGCTCGCACCGCAGCGCACGCTGCGGCCGGGCAGCTCCACCGGCTGTCCCAGCGCCGCCAGGATGCGATGCCCTACGATGCCCGCCTGGTCCGGGGACGCCGCGGGCAGGACGATGGCGAACTCGTCGCCGCCCAGGCGGGCAACGACGTCGGATTCACGGACGGCGCTGCGGATCCTTTCTCCCACGGTCACCAGGACGTGGTCGCCGGCGGTGTGGCCCAGGCTGTCGTTGATGGATTTGAAGGCGTCCAGGTCCATCAGCAGGAGGGCCGGGCCCTCCCCGGACTGGGGATTGGCGTCCGCCTCCAATGCGCCCTTCAGCGCGTCGATCAGGGCGGAGCGGTTTGCCAGGCCCGTGAGCGGGTCCTGCATGGCCATCTTCTGCATTTCCAGGTGGGCTTCGTGCAGGAGCTGGGTCCGCACCTGCACGCGCTGCTCGAGCTCTTCGTAGATGATCTGAAGGTCCTCGGCGAGCAGGTTGGTGCCCATGATGATCGCGTCGAGTTCATCGCGCGCGGGGGACACTTCGATCCGGGAGGTCAGGTCGCCGGATGCCAGGCGCACAATGCCTTCCAGGAGCTGGGAGAGCCGCGGGTCGTTATCCGCAAACATTCTGTTCCTGCATTCGGGTTCAGTTTTCCTGGCTGCGGGTGTCAAGGGGGAGGCTGACGGTGACCGTGGTGCCGCTGCCCAGGGTCGAGGACACATCGATCCGGCCGCCGTGCCGGGACACGATGTCCTTGGTGATGGCCAGCCCCAGGCCGGTCCCGGGAATGGCGCCGGACATGGCGTTGGAGGCCCGGTAGAAACGCGTAAAGACGTGGTCGATCTCATCACTCGAGATGCCGATGCCGGTGTCCGCGACGCTGACGGTGGCCCAACGGGTGCCATCCGATGCCGAGTGCGACTCGCTGCCCACCTCGATCCGCCCACCGCTCGGTGTGAACTTGATGGCGTTGGAGACGAGATTGGTGAAGACCTGCTGCAGCTGCACCTCATCGGCAAGGATCTCCGGATCCTCGGGAACCGGGTCCACGGCGATTGTGACGTTTTGCTGCGTGGCCAGGGGTCTGAGTGCTGCCGCAACCAGGTCCAGTGTTTGTCCCAGCCGTACCGGGGTGAGGTGCAGCAGGCTGTCATCAAGGCCATTGCGGGAGACGCTCAGCATGTCCTCGATCAGGATCCGGAGCCGCTCGGTGTTCCGGACCACGATGTCCAGCATCTGGTGGACTTCGGGGGAGACGGGCTGTTCGGTGCTCTCCTGGATCATGTCCAGGTAGGCCATGATGGACGTCAGCGGCGTCCGCAGCTCATGGTTCACTGTTGCCAGGAAGTCCGTTTTGGCCTTGTCGAGCTGCTGCAGCTGCTTCACTACCTGCTGCTGGCTGCTGATCAGGTGGCTCTGGATGAGTCCGTACGCCGCATTGCCTGCCACGTGCTGCATGAGCCCGAGCTCGGTGCCGGACCATGTCCGCGGTCCGTCAAGCATCGCGATCCAGATGATGCCCAGCGACGAGCTCCCCTCGCCCATGGGCACTGCCAGCGACGACACGGCATTGGCGATTCCCGGTGCAGGCGCATCTCCCGCCGCAGGCTCGTCCGTCCCGGCAGTGGACATGGTCTCGGCGTTGGCCCAGAGCCGGTCCGCCGTCTGCTGCGCGTACTCTTCATCCGGAAGCGCCTGTTCGGGGAGGGGCTCAAGGCCCGGCCTGCTCCAGGCGGCGTTGATGCGGGGTACCCGGCTGTCCTCGAAGGTGGCCAGCCATACGTGATCGGCCTTGAACGTCCGGCCGAAGCCGGCCACCACATGGCGGGCTATCTCCTGCGGATCGTTCGTTGCCCGGACTGCTGCCGATACCTCCCGGAGCTGTTCGCGGAGGGCTTCGGTTTCCTGCCGCGCGGCTTTGCGGCGGGCCACCTGGTCGATCAGCGCGGTGGCGCGGTGGACCAGTTCCCGGGACGGCGGCGGCTTCGCGATGCAGTCATGTATTCCGGAGGGGTTCATGGCTGCGAGCTCCGCCGGATCGTCCAGGTCCACCACCACCAGGACCGGCGCGGCCGTTTCCACAGCGGAGAGCGAAGCGTCCACCACCACCACGGAAGGCCGGCAGGAGTCCACTGCAGCCGCGAGGCCGTTAGCGTTTCCCGCGCACAGGACGCTGTACCCGGCGTCCCGCAGCGTCCGGGCGTACGTTTCCAGCCGCCCGCCGTCGGGATCAGCCACGACGGCGGTGCGCAGCGCGCCCAGGTCACTCGGCGATTCAGCCGCCACAGTGCCCCCTTCCCTCCCAGTTGACTCTCATTGTATGGCGACGCCGGGCGGGCGGACCGGTGAAAAGCGCACGTTAAGGGGGCGGAGGACTTGCCGGTCCCGGCCGGGGCGGGGGAAGTGCCGGAATTACGGGCATGCAGCCTGCAGCAATACGGCAGATCGCGTCCGGGAGCGGCGGACACCTATATTTGTTCCGTGTCCTCCCCAGCGAAGTCCCCTGCCGCAAAGTCTGTGCGTTCCGTCCTGCAGAAATACCTGATGGTTCCCAAGCTCATCAGGCTGTCCCGCTCTGCCCCCAAGGACCGGCCGGTGGCATGGGACACGTACTGGGCGGGTATCCGTGGCAGGGGCGCCGGCAGTGACATTCTGTGGGACCCGGGCACGGACAATGAGTTCCTCGGCTACCGGGACGTGCTGCTCCGTTACCTGGACCGTGGACTTCCCGTCATAGACGTGGGGTGCGGGCACGGACGTTTCACCAGGGCTTTGGCCGGCGTCTTCGCCGAGGCCGTGGGTGTGGATGTATCCGGCCACGCGGTAGCCCATGCCGAAGCGCATGCCGATGCGCATGCCGGGGCCGGCAGCCGGGCAGGCAGGCTCCGCTACCAGGCCGTGGACATGACCAAAACGGGGGCAGCCGGAGCGCTCGCCATCCAGGGCGATGCGAACGTCTTCATCCGGGGCGTCCTTCACGTCCTGAATGCGGCTGACCAGGTGGCGATGGTCGAAAACCTGCGGCTGCTGGCCGGCAGCAGCGGCACAGTGTTCCTGGCGGAGACCAATTTCCAGGGCAACCCGGTGGAGTATGTCTCCCACCTCGGCGCCACGCGCCGCAACATCCCGGCTCCGCTGGAACGTGCGATCCGCGGTCTGCCCATGCCCGGCCACTTTGGCCCCGGGGAACGCTCGCGCGCTTTTCCTCCGGAGGCCTGGGAACTCCTGGCAGACGGCGGGGTAGCCATCGAAACCAACCCGGCGACCGGGGTTGACGGCCAAAGCCAGGTTCCGGGCTATTTCGCGGTGCTGCGCCCGAGGAAGTAGCCGTCCGCCGCTCTCTTTCCGCAACTGTGGCCTGCCCGGTTGGTGTTCCCCACAGTTGTTCCACAAGGTGCTTCCAGAACCCTTGACACAGGGGCGGATCCGGAGGCTAGATGGTAAGTAGACTTACTAGTTAACGACCTTGGGGAAAGGATGGCCGTGGCACAGGACAAGGGCAACAAGGCCAGCGAACGCGGGGCGGACCGGGATCCGGAAGATCTGGGTGCCGGCCCCGACGAAGGTAAGGTCCGCACTGGCCCCGAGTCATCAAAATCCCTCAAATATTCACAGGAGGTCACCTCAACGGAGGACGAACCCGAGCGCGAAGGCCGGAGCCTGGCCACCACGCACCATGAAGTGATCCGGCAGTGGGCCGAAGAGCGTAACGGCGTTCCGGCAACCGTGGAAGGCACCGAGCACGGTGACCATCTCGGAGTGCTCCGGATCGACTTTGGCGACGAGAACGACAAACTCCGCCACATCAGCTGGGAGGAATGGTTTGAAACCTTCGACTCCCGCGGGCTGAACTTCATCTACCAGGAACAACGCAGCGACGGCCAGCAGTCAAATTTCTTCCGGCTGGAAAATCCCGGCCGCGAGGACGCCTGAGCCGCTACCCTTCCAGCCGCGCACGGCCCAGCCCCGGCCCATCACGCCGGGGCTGCTTCGCCAACGGCGGAAGCAGAAACTACAGGAACTACTATGCGCAAACTTATTCCCTCCGGCGATCTCCGGACGATGCTGCTGCCCCCCACCTACGGCCAGCACGTTACCCGCTCCACGGAATTCACTGTTCTCTCGGTCGAGATCTGGGCCACCGGGCTGGTGGTCAACATCCATATGGCTTCCGATGGCGGACCTGAGCCACGCATCATCCTTGAGGACCACTTCGGCACCGAGTACTTCTTCCAGGACTCCGCCACGCTCGGGTCCCGGAATTTGCAGGTTTTCAGCCCGTCCGTGCCGCCCGGAACCAGGAGCCTGACCATAAGGTCCGCCGATGATCCCGAAGGCCGTCCGGTGGTGACCTTCGCCGTCCCGCTGATGGCCGTGCCGGAAGCGGAACACTCCGCACAGGACGGCGATACCCGGCAGGAGGAACTCCGCCGCCCGGCCTAGCCAGCTGAGGAGCAATTCGGCCGTCATCCATCCACGTACTGCCCCGCTTGACTGACTGAAAGGCTGCCACCATGCAGGACACCGCAGGATTCACCCCAAGCACCGCCATCGTGACGGGATCGGACTCGGGCATAGGGAAGGCTACCGCCGTCGCCCTTGCCCAGGCGGGGATGGATGTCGGCATCACCTGGCACTCGGATAAAGCGGGGGCCGAGGACACTGCCGAGGAGGTCCGCCGGCTGGGACGCAAGGCTGTGGTGCGGCAGCTGGACACCACCGAACTGCGTGCCGCCGCCGCTGTCATTGAGGAACTGGCAGACGAGCTGGGTGGAGTCGATGTCTTCGTCAACAACGCCGGCACCGGTGACGGGACCAAGTTCCTGGACCTGGACATCGACACCTGGATGCAAACCCTGGACACCAATCTCAACGGCGCGTTTGTCTGCCTCCAGGCAGCTGCCCGCAGGATGGTGAAGGCGGGCAGGGGAGGGCGCCTCATTGCAGTCACCAGCGTCCATGAATTCCAGCCGAGGGTCGGGGCGTCCGCCTATGACGCGTCCAAGCACGGCCTTGGCGGGCTCATGAAAACACTGGCCCTCGAGCTGGCCGAGCACGGCATCACGGCCAACAGCGTGGCCCCGGGCGAGATTGCCACGCCCATGACCGGGCAGGAAGATGAGGACCCCACCACCAAGGACCGGCCGGGTGTCCCGCTGGGAAGGCCCGGCGACGCGCGGGAAATTGCTGCCGTCATCGCCTGCCTCGCCTCGCCGGCGGCCAGCTACGTCAACGGCGCCTCCTGGGCAGTGGACGGCGGGATGCTGCAGATGGGCCCGCAGGCAGGATCGCACATCACCAGCCAAGAGTGGCGCGAAGGCTGACCCGCCTCCCCGTGCTGTCCGCATTCCGGATTTGGCAAGCGCTTTCCAATCTCCGGCTGGCATGATGGAGCGCATGCGCATTCTTATTGCTCCGGACAAGTTCAAGGGTTCCCTGACGGCGGCTGAAGCCGCTGCTGCCATCGCCGAAGGTGCGCTGCGGGTGTACCCGGAGGCCGTTGCCACCCAGTTCCCCATCGCCGACGGCGGCGAAGGAACCCTGGAAGCAGCCGTGGCCGCCGGCTTCGAGGAGCGGCTCAACGCCGTCGTGGGTCCCATCCTGGCCCCCCTGGCAGCCGCGTGGGCCATCCACACGTCCGACGACGGCAAGGTCACCGCCGTCATCGAAACGGCCCAGGCCTCCGGCCTTGCGGACATGGAGCCCACCCCGGCCAACGCACTCCGCGCCCACAGCTACGGCTGTGGGCAGCTCATCGCGGCGGCGCTGGACGCCGGCGCCACAGAGATCGTGCTGGGGCTGGGCGGATCGGCAATGACCGACGGCGGCAGCGGCGCCCTGCGCGCCCTGGGCCTCAAGCCGCTCGACTCGGCCGGGAACGTGGTCCCCCTGGGCGGCGGATCCCTTGCCGACGTCGTCTCGCTGGACACCACCGGCCTCGACCCCCGGCTGGCCGCCACCACCTTCAGGATCGCCGTGGACGTCCGCAACCCGCTCTATGGAACGTCGGGGGCCGCGCACGTCTTCTCGCCGCAGAAGGGCGCGGACGCGGACACTGTGGAACTGCTCGACGCCGGCCTCCGCAACTGGGCATCGATCCTCCGTGAGGCCACCGGCCGGGACGTGAACGTCCCCGGGGCCGGCGCCGCCGGCGGCTTCCCGGCGTCGTTCCTTGCCTTCACCGGGGCCACGCTGGAAGGCGGCTTCGCGCTGGTGGCAGGGCTTACCGGCCTGGCCGCGGAACTGGGCGGCGCGGACCTGGTGATCACCGGCGAGGGGTCCATGGACTCGCAGTCCCTGACCGGTAAAGCGCCCATCGCGCTGGCGGACGCGGCACGTGAGCGCGGAATTCCCGTGATCGTCGTGGCTGGCCGCATCCTGGTGACGCCCGAGGAACTTGCCGAACACGGTGTGGTGGCTGCCGCGCAGCTGCTGGACGTGGCCCCCAGCCCCCAGGACGCCGTCGCCCACGCCGCCAAGTACCTGGCGTGGGCAACAAGCCAGGTACTTGAGGGCGCCTGACGGACTAGACGATGGTGGTGTTGCGGCGCCGCCGCCAGATCAGGATCAGGATCAGCACCACGACGGCGATCCCGGCAATGACCCACGGGGCGAAATTGACCCTGGTGGACTCGTTCTCAGCCGACTCGCCCGTGCCCGGATTCGCAGGGCCGGTGGAAGCGGTATCCCCCGGGGAGGGCGTCGGGGAGGTGCCCGCCAGCGCCCACCCGGCGGCGGAGGGTGCGGCGCCTTCCTGCGCCACGACAGGCGCCGCGCCGGCGGAGGGCGAGGCCTGGGCCGTTCCCAGCGAAAACGCGGGTGCGGCGATGAGCAAAAGTGCCAGAAGTGCAGACCTCAGGATCGTTCGCATGCTCTTTTCCTTTCGGGGAAGCGGCTCAGGTGCCGGTGTCGTGATGGGGTTCTGCCACGGGCTTCGATTCGGGTGATCCTTTTTCGCGCAGGTACACCGACGCGCCCACCAGGACGGCGACGGCCAGGAATTCGCTTTGCCAGTTTTGGAAGGATTCGAACCAGAAGCGGCTTGTGCCCACATACTGAAGGGCAGTGACGGTGGGCTGCCCGTGGCTTTGCTGTTCCTCGTTGTACGCCTCAGCCCCGCCCAGTGCGTGCGCCGTAAACGAGCCCAGGAACAGCAGGAACAGGAGGATCGACAGCGAGTGCTCGTAGACCTTCAACGCGGCGCCGCCGGCCTTGACCGGCCAGGGGGTGGCCTTTGTGATGGCCGCCTGCCTTGGGTCCTCGTCCTGGGGAGCGTCCTTGCCCACCGGCTTGGATTCGGATGAGCCTTTCTGGAACAGGAAGACAGTCAGGACCACATACATGGCCATCTGCAGGAACTCGGACTCCCAGTTTTCAAAAGTGGCCTCGATGAATTCGCCGGTGGCCATGAACTGGAGGACTGAGACTGCGGGTTCCCCGTGCGCCTGCTGTTCCTCGCTGTAGTTGGCGGCTCCGGTAAGGATCATGCCGGTGAAGAAGACCAGGAACAGGCCCGCATTCACCAGGAGCAGCCCATGCTCCTTTACCCATTTGCGCATGGCTAATCTTCGTCCTGGTCCGGCGACGCCTGCCCGGCCGCAGCGCGCCTGTTCAAGTGGATGGGGACGTAGACCAGCAGGACCACCATCACGGCCATCAGCGTTCCGCCCGCAGTGAGGCCGGCGGTGCGCCCCGCAGCCACGTCAAAGACCAGCGCCGCGGTGCCCGCGCTCAGCAGCGCGATGCCGGCAAGGGTGATTTTGGCGATCGTGTCCCCGCTGGAGACCAGGGTTTCCTTGAGCCGCTTCCGGAAGAGCCGCCGGTGCACACTGACCGGCAGGAGGATGAGCGCAGTGGTCAGGGCGGCAATAACCACGTTGGCCAGGTAGAGCCCCACCTGGAAATCATCAAGGTCTTCAAACCGTTCCTGGAAAGGGAGTGTCAGCAGGAAGCCGGCCAGGATCTGGACGCCCATCTGCAGTACCCGCATCTCCTGCAGCAGCTCGGCCCAGTTCCGGTCCAGCTGCTCCTCACGGGTTTCGTTCCTGCCCGTTCTGCCCGTGTAGTCCTCCACCTCGGACATTGCCTCTCCTTCCTTCGCCTGCCCCTTGTTCCCTTTCTACTCTTCCCGTACCCAGAAACAAGGCAGGCGTTGCGCCCGGAACAACATTTGATAAGTTTACTGATTATTCGCCCCGATCGGTGGACTTTGCTCCTCCGGCCGGGATAGCTTCGAAGAGCAGGTGAACGGCGGAGCTCTTCGAAAACCGACACAGTGAGCAGGCGGACTATGAGCGACACAGACAAACAGGTGGACCAGCCCAAGGATCCCCGGGGCGGCTACCACGCGGGCCCGTTTCCGGAGCAGGAACAGAAGCAGCCCGGGCTCACGGCGCCCATGGAACCGAAGCCGGACCACGGGGAACTGAGCTACGAGGGCCACGGCAAACTGCAGGGCAAGGCGGCACTCATCACGGGCGGCGACTCCGGGATCGGCAAGGCCGTCGCCATTGCGTTCGCGCGTGAGGGCGCAGACGTGGCCATCTCCTATCTTCCGGAAGAGGAAGAGGACGCCCAGGACACCGCGGACTGGATCCGCAAGGCGGGCCAGCGCGTCCTCCTGTTCGCGGGGGACGGCCGCGAAGAGGCCTTCAGCACCCGCATCGCCGAGGAAACCGCAGCCGGATTCGGGCGGCTGGACGTGGTGGTCCTGAACGCGGCCTACCAGAAGAACCGCGAGAGCCTTGAGTCCCTGCCCACAGAGGAATTCGACCGGGTCTTCAAGACGAACCTCTACTCACTGCTCTGGACGGCGAGGGCCGCGGTGCCGCTCCTCAAGCCGGGCGCCTCGATCATCACCACTGCATCGATCCAGGCTTTCAATCCGTCCCCGGGGCTGATCGACTACGCCATGACCAAGGCTGCCCAGGTGGCGTTCACCAAAGCGCTGGCCCAAGAATTGGGTCCCAACGGCATCCGGGTCAACGCCGTGGCCCCCGGGCCTATCTGGACGCCGCTGATCCCGGCGACTGAGTGGCCGGAAAAGCTCCCCAAGTTCGGCCAGGACACGCCCCTGGAGCGGGCGGGCCAGCCGGCCGAACTCGCCGCTGCCTACGTGCTGCTGGCCTCCGAGGACGGCTCCTACATTTCCGGGGCCGTACTGCCGGTGACCGGCGGCAAGGGCCTCTAGGCAGGAAGCGGCCGGCAGCAAGAAATTCCATCCCAACGGACAACAGGAGGAAATGATGACGCAGGAAAACCAGCACGCACAGCCCGAGACGGACCCCGGCGGCTACGGCACGCCCACCGCGGAGCAGGAACTGGGTGAAGGCCAGGGCGCTGTGGGCGGCGGAACGGGCAGCGTGGACACCAACGAGCCGCAGTCCGGCAGCGGCGGGAATCCCGTGCCGCGCGACGTGGACCTTCCCTCCAGCGCCGCCGAAATCGACGAGTCCAACGACGACTCCCAGGGTTCCGCTCCGGTCTCGTCCGAACCCGGACAGGAAGCGGCCGGAATTCCGGACGGCAGCGGCAACGACCTCCCCAAAGAGAAGTCACCGAACGACGACGACGAGAGCTTCGACGCCGGCTGACCGGCCGGCCGACGCCGTCTGACGGCATGGCATCACTTCCCTGGAGGCCTCCTTCCTGGTTCCCCGGAACCGGGGGCGGAGGCCTTCGGCGTGCCGGGCATAGACCGGCGTGAGGTGGGTAAGGGTCACGGCGAACCCCATTCGCAATCAATGCCCTCATGCAGGCGCCAGGAGGTGGGCCGTGGCCAGGAGATCGTCGGAACAATGGGCGCAGCGCGTGGAGCTGCCGGACAGCGTGGACGTGGATGTCCTGTTGCCTACCTGCAACCGCCCGGCTGAACTTGCCGTCACCCTCGCAGGTCTTGCCGCGCAGGCCGAGCCGTCGTTCGCCGTCGTCATCAGTGACCAGTCAACCGGAAGCCCCGGCTGGGACCATCCTGCTGCCGCGGCCATGGTGCGGGTGCTCGAAGCCCAGGGCCGGCCCGTCACCCGCCTCCGCCACCTGCCGAGGCGTGGCTTGGCTGAACACCGCCAGTTCCTGCTGGAGCAGTCCAGCGCGGAGAAATGCCTGTTCCTGGACGACGACGTGTGGCTGGAACCCGGGGCGCTCCACCGGCTCAGCTGTGCCCTTGACGAGCTGGCATGTGGTTTCGTGGGGATGGCACCCCAGGGCCTGTCCTATCTTGAGGACAGGAGACCGGAGCAGACCGCAGCCTTTGAGGCGTGGGAGGGCCCGGTTACGGCTGAGCGGATCCGGCCCGGCGCTCCCGGTTTTGAGCGGTGGCCCCTGCACAGCGCCGCAAACCTCAGCCATATCAGCGCCGACCTGTCCCTGCAGCCCGGCCAGTGGGTTCCGTACCGGGTGGCCTGGCTGGGCGGTTGTGCGATGTACCGCCGCGACGCACTTACCGCCTCCGGGGGCTTCGCCTTCTGGGACAGCCTGCCGCCGGACCACGCCGGCGAAGACGTCGTGGCCCAGTGGAAGGTGATGGAGTTGTACGGGGGTGCCGGCATCCTGCCCTCTGGGGCCGTCCACCTTGAGTCGCCCACCACGGTGACGGACCGGGATGTGGAGGCGCGCGACGTCGTGCTGAGCCAGGAGCCGGCCGGCTGATCCGTACGTCCCCCCTCCCTTGAATCGCGCGGGGGACGTATTCTTAGAAAGAGGTTTTGCAGTAGGCCGGAGCGCTTCAACCAAGGCGTTGATTATGGCCGCGGAACCCACAGGTCAGCTCGGCTGGGGACCCCTTCCAGTACCCCCGGAACAGGTGTTCGACAGCAAGGACGTTGAGACCTACCTCTGGGACGTCACGCGCGACTTCATGGCCGATATCAAGGGGAGCCAGCGCGGCATCAGCTGGGCTGCCACCATCTTCCGCCTGGGCCAGGCGCACACCGTTGCTGCCGGCACCGAAACCGCCCGTGAAGCGGACCGGGAACAGTGCTCCTTTGCCGACGGCCCGGTCATGGAGGCGCTCCGAACCAGCGAATTCGTGCTGCTGTCCGACGTCAGCCGCGACCGCCGCTGGCCCGGGTACGCCAGCGCCGCCGCCGGGCATGGCGTGCAGTCCCTCCTGTCCGTGCCCATCGCATCCGAGGGCGGAACGAGTGCCGCCATCAACCTTTATGCCGCCTCTCCGCACGCCTTCAGCAGCGACGACCTCCTGCGGAGCCGGACCTACGCGCAGCAGGTGGCCAGGGCCCTGCGTGTTGTAGTGCGGGTGGCGGAGCGCGCCGAGGCGACGGCGGGGATCGCCGTCGTGCAAAGCTCCCTTGTCCTGGTGGACCTGGCGGTGCGCAGCCTCATGGACGAGTACGGCCTCAGCCGCGAGGGGGCCCTTCGGTTCCTGCAGACGCAGGCGCTGCACCACGAACTCGACCTGCGCGATGCCGCCCTGAACGTCGTTGTGCCGGGTGCCGGGAGGGAGGGCCCCGGTCCTCAGCCCGGCAGGGAGCCTGCCGGGCTGAGGCAAGGAACGCCCGACGGCGTCGCGGACTTCCGCCTGCTGCCCCCCGCCGAGCTGGACCAGGAGGTGCGGCCCCGGCGGCGTAAAGCCCGTCGCGCCAAGGACCCATCGCACACGGAGGAAGGGAGGACGGCATGACAACGCCGATGCAGGAGCAACGGCCCGGCCAGCCGGTTGGCCCGGGGCGGCACCCATGGCACCGCTTTGTGGCACTCGGCGATTCCTTCACCGAAGGGGTGGGGGATCCCGAGCCCCTGAACCAGGGCGGGCTGCGGGGCTGGGCTGACCGGGTGGCTGAGGAGCTCAGTGCGCGGCAGCCTGATTTCGCCTACGCCAACCTGGCGGTCCGGGGCCTGCGGCTGCAGGAGATCCTCGATCAGCAGGTGGGGCCGGCGCTGGCCGCCATGCCTGACCTGGTGACGCTGTCCGCCGGCGGCAACGACATCGTGTTCCGCCGCAGCGATCCGGACAAGCTGGCCGAGAAGATCGACGCCGGCGTGGAGCAGCTCACCCGTTCGGGGGCCACCGTGGTCCTTTTCGCCGGTCCGGACTGGGGCACCACTCCGGTTTTCGGCCAGATACGCGGCAAGGTGGCCATCCTCAACGAAAACCTGCACGTGGTGGCCGCCCGGCACGGCGCCGTCATGGTTGACCTCTGGTGCCTGCGCGACCTCACCCGACCCGGCATGTGGGATCCTGACCGCCTTCATTTCTCGCCGCTGGGCCACCACACCATAGCTTTGGGGGTACTGCAGGCCCTGGCCGTCAGCCACAGCCTTGAACCGTTGCAGCCCAAGGCGCTTCCGCCGCGCAACTGGAAGGAAGCCCGGGCGAACGACCTCGCCTGGGCCCGGGAATACCTTGTTCCCTGGGCGATCCGGCAGGTCAGGCATCCCGCGGAGGCCCCGCTGGTTCCCAAACGTCCCCGTCCCGGGCCCGTCTTCGGGCACGGGCATCTGCCGGTCGTCCATCCGGCGGTCCTGCCCGCCGAGCCCCTGTCGCTGAACGAGGCCTAGCGCTTTTTCGGTGAGCGTTTCGCGGCCGCCTTGGCCTCCGGAGGCAATCCGGCGTGCTCAGTTTCGGGCTCGGCTACCGTGCCCCGGGCCTTCGCGATGGCCTTCATGCCGTGGTAGATCACCAGGGCGGCGGCTGACCCCAGGGCGATGCCTGTGAACTTCAGGTCACCGATGGTCCAGGTGTAGTCCGCAATGCCGACGATCAGCGCCACCGCGGCGGTGGTCAGGTTTACGGGGTTGGAGAAGTTCACCTTGTTCTGCACCCAGATCTTTACGCCGAGGATCCCGATCATGCCGTACAGCATGGTGGCCGCGCCGCCCAGCACTCCGGGTGGGACGGTAGCGATGAGCTCGCCGAACTTGGGGGAGAAGCTCAGGAGGATGGCGAAGACGCCTGCCACCCAGTAGGCCGCCGTCGAATAGACCTTGGTGGCAGCCATGACGCCGATGTTCTCGGCGTATGTGGTGGTGCCGGAGCCGCCGCCGAAGCCGGCCAGCACGGTGGCGGCTCCGTCGGCCATCAGCGCACGTCCGGAGACGCCGTCGAGGTTCTGGCCGGTCATTGCGGCCACGGACTTCACGTGGCCGATGTTCTCCGCCACCAGGACCAGCACTACAGGCACGAACAGTCCCAGGACGCCCACATGGAACTCGGGGGTCTGGAACTGCGGCAGGCCCACCCAAGCCGCGGCCTCCATCTTGTCGTAGCTCACCTCACCGCGAAGCATCGCCACAAGGTAGCCCACCACCACGCCCACCAGGATGCTGAGGCGGCCCAGGATTCCCCTGAACAGCACGCTGACCAGGATGATGGTGGCCAGCGTAACCACGGCGGTGACGGGAGCGGCGTCGAAATTCTGCTTTGCCGCAGGCGCAAGGTTGAGCCCGATAAGCGCCACGATGGCGCCGGTGACGATAGGCGGCATCAGGCGGTTGATCCAGCCTGCGCCGAACTTCTGGACGATGGCCCCCACCAGGGCCAGGGCGGCGCCGGCCATGACCACGCCACCCAGGGCTCCGGGCACGCCGAACTGCTGCTGGGATGCCATGATGGGCGCGATGAACGCGAAGCTTGAGCCCAGGTAGCTGGGAACCCGGCCCCTGGTGATCACCAGGAACAGGAGCGTTCCGATGCCGGAGAAGAACAGCGTGGTGGCTGGCGGCATTCCGGTGATGATGGGCACCAGGAAGGTGGCGCCGAACATGGCCACCACGTGCTGCATACCCACGCCGATGGTCAGCGGCCAGGCCAGCCGCTCGTCCGGGGCCACCACATGCCCCGGCTTGATGGACTTGCCTGTGCCGTGCAGCTTCCATTTGATTCCGAGCATGCTCATGGGCGGAGGCCTTTCGGGGGCTTTCGAGGGGGGCCGCGGAGGGCGGAGATTAACTGGGATAAGAATACCGCCCGTGAACTCGCGCCGGACTGCTGTGTCTGATGTCACGGGCCGTCACGGGAAGAGGACACGGCTGGTTGAAGTTGCAACCATTGGAAAGCAACGAGGCCAGCCCCATACGGACGGGGAGGCACAGCGAAAGGGAAGCCAATGACCATTGCCCATGAAGAAGCGGTTATCGATTCGGCCGCCGTCGACGCTATCTTCGCGCAGGCCCGCACCGCCAACTCCTTCACCGGAGAGGTGACCGACGAGCAGGCGCAGGCCATCTACGAGCTCACCAAGTTCGGCCCCACCGCTTTCAACTCACAGCCGCTGCGCGTGACCTATGTCCGCTCGGACGAAGCGCGTGCCAAGCTGGTGGACGCCCTCATGGCCGGCAACCGCGCCAAGACGGCCTCAGCCCCGCTGGTGGCCATCCTCAGCTACGACACGGACTGGGCCGGCCGGTGGGACGCCTTCCTCCCCGGCTACAACGCCCCCAAGGCCATGTACGACGCCAACCCGGAACTCGCCGCCGCCACGGGCAACAACAACGCGCACCTGCAGGCCGGCTACTTCATCCTGGCCGTCCGCTCCCTCGGGTTCGCCGCAGGCCCCATGACGGGAGCCGACTTCGGTGCCATTGACGAGGCGTTCTTCCCCGACGGCGGCCAGAAGAGCTTCCTGGTGGTCAACATCGGCCAGCCGGCCGAGGACGCATGGGGCGAAGCCAAGCCCAAGTTCGCCTACGAGGATGTTGTCCGCACCGTCTAGGACGCTCTCTCACTTAATGTGCCCTTTCTGCCAACGCTCCTTCACCCGGTGAGGGAGCGTTGGTGGTTAAGGCGCATCAAGTGCGAGAGCGTTGGTGGTTAAGGCGCATCAAGTGCGAGAGCGTTGGGTTGTGCCGGCCGGGTTGGGGGAGTGGGAGACTGGTGCCATGCCGATGCGGAACCTCATCTTCGTGGCGTTCGTGGAGCCGGTGGCGGAAGGCTCCGTTTTCCTGCGCACGGAATGGCCGCTGCACATCACGCTTGTGAGGTTCGACGTCGGGACTGCCGACAGTGCCGACGTCTCCGTCCGCCTGGCCGGCCTGGCAGGCCCCCATGCGGCAGCGGCCCTGGGCGCGAACCTCCAGGTGGGGGAGGACGCGGGTTTCGGCCGGAACGGCTCCGTGCCCGTCAGCCTTGTCCAGCCGCAGCCGGACCTGCAGGCGCTGCACGAGCAGCTGGCCACGGTTGTTGAAAGCTCCGGCGGCAGGATCCTCACGCCGGCCCACACCGGGTCCGGCTACCGGCCGCACATCTCCCACCAGCACGGCCGCCGCCTGCGCCCGGGCGAAACGCTGGTGCTCGACCGGATTGCGCTGGTGGACATGGCGCCGGACGGTGACCATACCGTCCGGCGCATCCTGCGGCTGTGGGCCCTGCCGGAAAACCGGGGCAGCTAGGCGATGACGCTGTCCACCAGGGCCTTGGCTTCCGCCTGGACCTGCTTGAGGTGCTCCTCGCCCTTGAAGGACTCGGCGTAGATCTTGTAGACGTCCTCGGTGCCGGACGGGCGGGCGGCGAACCACGCATTCTCAGTGACCACCTTGAGCCCGCCAATCGATGCGCCGTTGCCCGGAGCCTCCGTCAGTTTGGCCAGGATGGGTTCCCCGGCCAGGCTCGTCGCAGTGACGTCCGACGGCGACAGCTTGCCGAGTGCCGACTTCTGCTCCCGCGTGGCTGCTGCATCAATGCGCGCGTAGACGGGGGCGCCGAACTGGTCCGTCAGGCCCTTGTAGAGCTGGGACGGGGACTTGCCGGTGACGGCAGTGATTTCCGAAGCGAGCAGGGCCAGCAGGATGCCGTCCTTGTCCGTGGTCCAGACGCTGCCGTCCAGCTTGTTGAAGGAAGCGCCGGCCGATTCCTCGCCGCCGAACGCACCCTCCCCGGAGAGCAGGCCCGGTACGAACCACTTGAAGCCGACCGGAACCTCAACGAGCTTGCGGCCCAGGCTCTCGGCCACGCGGTCGATGATGGAGGACGAGACAAGGGTCTTGCCCACCACGGAGGCCGGGTTCCAGCCGCTGCGGTTGCGGTAGAGGTAGTCGATGGCCACGGCGAGGTAGTGGTTCGGGTTCATCAGCCCACCGTCAGGTGTAACGATGCCGTGCCTGTCGGCGTCGGCATCGTTGCCGGTGGCGACGTCGAACGCGGCCGACCCGTCCGCACCAGCAGACATGCGCTTGATCAGGGAGGCCATGGCCGCCGGGGAGGAGCAGTCCATCCGGATCTTCTCGTCCCAGTCCAGGGTCATGAAGGCCCACTGGGGATCCACGGTGGGGTTCACCACGGTGAGGTTCAGGTGGTGGCGCTCGCCGATCTCGCCCCAGTAATCCACGGACGCGCCGCCCATGGGGTCGGCGCCGATGCGCACACCGGCGTCACGGATGGCATCCAGGTTCAGGACCGAGGGGAGGTCGTCCACGTAGCTGCTCAGGAAGTCGAACTTGCCGGTGGTGTCCGCAGCCTGCGCGTCGGCCAGCGGAATCCGCTTAACCCCGCGCAGGCCGTTCTCGAGAAGTTCGTTGGCGCGGTTGGCGATCCAGCCGGTGGCATCGGAATCGGCAGGGCCGCCGTGCGGGGGGTTGTACTTGAAGCCGCCGTCTGCCGGCGGGTTATGGCTCGGCGTCACCACGATGCCGTCTGCCTGCGGGGCGCCGGCGGCGGCCTTCCGGTTATACGTCAGGATTGCGTGGCTGAGCGCCGGGGTGGGGGTGTAGCCGTGGCGGGCGTCCACGAGGACCTGGACGCCGTTGGCTGCCAGGACCTCCAGCGCGGAGTTCTGCGCCGGCTCGCTGAGGGCGTGCGTGTCCTTGGCCAGGAACAGCGGCCCGGTAATGCCCTGCCCCGCCCGGTACTCCACGATGGCCTGGGTGATGGCAACGATGTGCTGCTCATTAAAAGATGCCTTCAGGCTGGAGCCGCGGTGTCCGGAGGTACCGAACGCCACGCGCTGGCCGGGATCACCTAGATCGGGCGTGATGTCGTAATACGCGTCAAGAAGCGCAGTGATGTCAACAAGGTCCTGGGGTTGGGCAACTGTGCCCGCGCGGCTAGCCATGCCACCAGCATGCCAGACAGGGACCTGAGTCAAAACGATCCGTCCGGAATCCGGCCACTGTGTCCGGCCTGTGACGGAAGATCGTCATCAAACGAGTAGTGAACCTGAGTACCGGCCCCACCAAAGTACTTATATACCGCCTGCTGCACGCCCTGTTACTTTCGAGAAAGTCGGGGAAATCATCCGTAAGCAAGGCACGACGGCGGCCCTCCGCCGTCGTCCTTCCGGCAGGGAAGCAGGGGCGGCCATGGGGGCAGGAGACGGGAAAGCCGAGCAGTCCAGGCTGGCCGCCGAAAGGGTGGCCAGGCTCAAGCGCCGGCTTGACGAAGCGGAGGTTTCGACAAAGCCCTGGGACACGGATGCCGTAAGCGGGAAGATGGTGGCGGACAAGCTGGGCGAGTTGGTCCCGCACGGCTGGTACGTGCTCCATGATGTGCACTGGCCGGGCAGGCCGAAAGCCAACCTGGACCATGTCCTGGTGGGGCCGGGCGGAGTTGTGGTGGTGGACTGCAAGAACTGGACGGGCGAAGTCCGGGTGTTGTCCGGGGTGCTCTGGCAGGGGCGGTACGCAAGGACGCAGGCTGTGGAGGGCGCCCTGGCCCAATGTGCTGCGGTGTCCTCCGTGGTTTCGCCGCCGTACCGGAGGCTGGTGCGTCCGCTGATCTGCATGGCCGCCCAACCGGACCTGTTTGGCGTGACCGGCTCTGACGTGGCCGTGGCCGGTACGCAGCGTGTGGTTGGCGCCATTGAGGCGTTGCCCCAGGTGCTGGACCAGCAGGCGGTGGCGGGACTGTATGCGCAGCTGGGCCAGGAGCTGACGCATGAACAGGAACCGGGCATCATGGCGTTCCGGCACGTCCGGCCGGGGACGGTAGTTCCGCCTTCGGTGCCACCCGCGAGTGCCGGAGCCCCCGCTCTTAGGCCGGCTCCGCCAGCACGTCCGGTGGCCCGGGGCGGCTCTTCGGCAGTCCGGTCCGGGGAGGGCCACACTCCAGCGGGACGCCGCCCGGGTTCAAAAGCCCGCCGCCCCGGTACCGCCGGTGCCGGACAGCTGGCACTGCTTGCGGCGTTCGTCATCTTTGCCATGTACGTATTGCCCTACTGGGGCCAATAGATCCGCCCGGGGGCGGGGTAGGCTGGAACCAAAATCCGTAGGGGGAACCATGTCTGACCAGCCCGGCCAGCGGCCTGTATCCGGCCAACCTGAGTCCAATGCGCCGTCCGGCCTTGAGCCGCCCCGGTTCGCGCCGCCGTACGGCAGCCAGCCGCCCCTGCCGCAGTACGGGCAAGGCGGCTACGCGCAGGGCCGCTTTGGGCAGGACAGCCTTGGGCAGGACAGCGTGCGACAGGACAGCGTGCGACAGGACAGCTACGGGCAAAGCGGGTCCGGGCAGGGCACGTACGGGGAACCCGGCCAGTATGGCGGAGCCTACGGCCAGCCGCCGAGCCCGTACAGCCAGCACCCCGCTCCCTACGGCCAGCCCGCGGGCCCGTACCCCCAGCAGGGGTACTACGGCATGCAGCCGGAGCCGAAAACGCTGAGCATCGCCAGCATGGTGTGCGGCATCGCCTCGGTGATCATGGGCTGGCTCCTGCTCCCGCAGATTGCAGCAATCATCACCGGCCATATGGCGCTCAAGCGCGAACCGGCCGGCAGGGGCATGTCCATTGCCGGGCTGGTCCTGGGCTACCTGTGCCTCCTGGGCTACGGCGCGTTCTGGCTGCTGGCCATCATCGGCCTGGCGATTGCCAGTTCCAGCAGCGGTCCAACGTACACGTTCTAGGCGGGCCTGACGCTAATCCTGCCTAGCGCTGTGGCGGGCTGAACGCAATGCGACGGCCCGCGCCCGCGGACGTGCCGCCGTCGTGCATCCAACGCGGGCGCCCGCCCCATCAGCTGGGCGCCCGCGTTGGCGGGATGTTGTGGTTGAGGCGGAAGACATTCTGGGGATCGTAGCGGTCCTTGAGTGCCACCAGGCGCTCGAACTTCTCCGGACCGTACGCTTCACGCGCGGCGTCCACGCCCTTCAGCCCCACCTCGGCGCCGAGGAAATTGACGTACTCGCCGTGCTCCGCGAACGGCTGCATGAGTGCGTAGGCTTTCCGGGCAAACGCGGTCAGCCGTTCGTCCTCTGCAGGGTCGCGCCAGAAGCCGTAGACATTGAGCCAGTACCGGGCAGACCGGTTGGGGAACGCCGTCGCGTCCTCCGGCACCCTTCCGAACGCCCCCTCCAGGTGGTGGATGTCGATGCCTGTACCCTCCCACGCGAGCTCGGATGCGAAACTGAGCAGGACGTCCACCGCTTCCGCGTCGAGGCGGGAAAAGGAGACGTTCTTCCAGTAGCCGCGTGAGCCTTTGGGAAAGGCGCTGTCCATGGCGCTCTGCCAGGTGGTCCACGGGGCAGGGCCCACCTCCTCCTCGTCAGGCGGGGCCGCGGCCCGGAGCCGGTCTGCCAGGGCGAGGCCGGCCTGCTGGTCCTCCGCCACCCACGCGAATCCGATGACCATCCATGGATCGCCGCCCATCCCAAACTCCGCCGGAAAAACCAGGAACGAGACTATGGGGTTCATCTCCTCGGGCAGGTCCCGGGTCCACTCGGCAAAAGCCAGGAGGGCGCTGCGCCAGTGCTCCCTGCGGTAGAACAGGTTCCCTCCCAGCGGCTCCGGCGGCAGGGGGCGGGCACGGAAGGTGAAGGAGGATGCCACACCGAAATTTCCGCCACCGCCGCGCAGCCCCCAGAACAGTTCCGGATTCTGCTGTCCGCTGGCGTGCAGGTGCTCACCGGTGGCGGTGACAACGTCCACGGATTCAAGGTTGTCCAGGGTCAGGCCGTTGGAGCGGGTCAGCCACCCCACGCCGCCGCCGAGGGTAAGTCCCGCCACGCCCGTCCCGCTGATCACTCCCAGCGGGACGGCAAGGTTGTGGGCGGCAGTTGCGCGGTCGACGTCGGCAAGGGTGGCTCCAGGCTCTACGGTCACCAGCCTGCTCCCGGCGTCCACATCAACGCGCTTCAGCGGTCCCAGGTCCAGTACAAGTCCACCTTCAACACTGCCGTGGCCTGCGACGTTGTGCCCGCCGCCACGGACGGCCAGCGCCAGCCCGCTGTGCCGGACGGCGTCCAGCACGGCGTCGATGTCGGCTACCGCCCCGGCACGGACGACGGCGCGTGGCCGGAGGTCGACCATGCCGTTCCATACCGCGCGGGCTTCTTCGTACAACGGATCATGCGGCTCGATCAGGGAGCCGGACAGCCGCGTGCGCAGCTCGCGCAGTGCCTGCTGTATTTCCAGTTCCCGGGTGGTGTCGTGGACTGTGGACATCATCAGTGCTTCCGCTATGGGTCTAAGCCCTTGCCTATGAGGGGAAGTGAGAGGCGCCGGGGCGCCTCGACGGAAGAAAGGCCTGCGAGGACCGGCGGGCAGGCTCATGCGATGTCCAGATTTTAGGATCGCCGGAAGGCCCGGTCAACAGGTTTTTGGCCGATGCCGAGGCTGGTGTTCGAACACAGCCATGCGGCGGCCACCTGTGTTTGACCCTGCAGGCGCTGTGGCCGCGTGCTGCTAGCGGAGCAGCTCCACGTCCGAGACCAACTCAATGTGCGCAAGCATGGCTTCCGCTGCCCCCTCAGCGTCCTGATCCCGGATGGCATCGGCGATCTTCCGGTGCGAGGCGAGCGACTGCTCGGGCCGGCCGGGCTGGCCCAGGGACTCCATCCGCGTTTCCAGGATCATCTCCGCGATAAAGGCCATCAGCTGCGCAAGCACGGAGGAGTGGGCCGCGGCCGTGATGGCCTCGTGGAAGAGCTCATCGCCGTGCGCGCCGCGCTCGCCGTCCTTGATCTCCCTGGCCATGACGTCGAGGGCGTTGTCAATGGCAGCCAGGTCCTCATCAGTACGGCGTGCTGCGGCAAGGGCGGCAAGCTTCACCTCCAGGGTGCTGCGAGCCTCGACGATTTCAGGCAGCCGGCTGCGGTGCTCCCGCAGGCCTTTGATCACGGAGGCGACACTGGGCCTCCGCGCCAGGACCGCACCGGTCCCGTGCTGGACGTCAATGACGCCGAGCACTTCGAGGGCCACCAGGGCCTGGGCCAGGGTGGCGCGGGAAACCCCCAAACGCTCCGCGAGGTCACGCTCCGCCGGCAGCAGGTCGCCGGGCTTCAGCTGCGCAGATTCGATGTAGGACAGGATCTGCTCCACCAGCTGTTCATACAGCCGGGGGCGGGTAACGCGTTCAAGTCCCAGCCGTGATGCCTTCTCCACAAAGCCCTCGCTACGTCGTCGGTGCTTCCAGAATACAGGCACAACTATTGACAGAATGACTCGGTGTCTAGGAGGCTAGTCCAGTGAGCCAGTTACTCACGTCACACTTTTCATTCCCCAATGGAGGACCAACGATGTCCGCTCCTGTTTTATCGATCATCATCCTGGCGGCAATGTTCCTGCTCGCCACCGTCCTGCCCCTGAACATGGGCGCGCTGGCCTTCGTTGGCGCTTTCCTCCTGGGCACCGTGGTGCTGGGCATGACCACCAATGACATCCTGTCCAACTTTCCGGGCGGGCTGTTCCTGACCATCGTTGGCGTCACGTACCTCTTCGCCATCGCCCAGAACAACGGGACCATCGACTTGCTTGTCCGCGGGGCCGTCCGGATGGTGGGAAGCCGCGTTGCATTGATCCCCTGGGTCATGTTCGCCGTCACCGCCGTCATTACCGCAGTGGGTGCACTGTCTCCCGCCGCCGTCGCCATCATTGCCCCCATCGCCCTCAGCTTCGCGGGCAAGTACAAAATCAACCCGCTCCTGATGGGCATGATGGTGATCCACGGCGCGCAGGCCGGCGGGTTCTCTCCCATCGCCGTCTATGGCGTCACGGTGAACGGAATCCTGGCCAAGACGGACCTCGACTTCAGCCCCACGGCGCTGTTCCTGTCCAGCCTCGTGTTCAACCTCATCATCGCCCTGGTCCTCTTTGTTGTCCTCGGCGGACGGAAGCTGCTGTCCTCCCGCGTGAGCCACTTCGTGGAGCAGGCGGCGGAGGCGCGGATGGCAGTGAGCGTCGGCGCCAAGGCCGGCTCGGATGTTCCCTTCAAGGGATTCGGCTCCGGCATGTACGGCCCCCGGGATCCGGCGGGCGACGGCGTGGCCGCCACCAGGGAGCGCTCCGAGCGCATCCCGCAGATGGTCACCATCGGCGGCCTCATCGCCCTGGCCGTCATCGCCCTCGGCTTCAAGGTGGACGTCGGATTTGTCTCCATCACCATCGCGATCGTGCTGGCCCTGGTCTCACCGGCAGCCCAGAAGGGTGCCATCAACAAGATCAGCTGGTCCACGGTGC
Source organism: Pseudarthrobacter quantipunctorum (assembly GCF_045291495.1). NCBI lineage: Bacteria > Bacillati > Actinomycetota > Actinomycetes > Micrococcales > Micrococcaceae > Pseudarthrobacter > Pseudarthrobacter quantipunctorum. The sequence goes on along the minus strand of NZ_CP148033.1, from coordinate 3,844,621 downwards.
TGCTCATTTGCGGCATGCTGACGTTCGTCGGGGTGCTGGAGGAAGCCGGAACCATCGAATTCGTCTCCAACGGCGTGGCCGGGATGGGGATGCCGCTGCTTGCAGCCCTGCTGATCTGCTACATCGGGGCCGTGGTGTCCGCCTTTGCTTCCTCCACCGCCATCCTCGCAGCCCTCATCCCGTTGGCCGTCCCGTTCCTCTCCACCGGCGAAATCGGCGCCGTCGGCGTGATCTGCGCCCTGGCTGTGGCCTCCACCATCGTGGACGTTTCGCCGTTCTCCACCAACGGTGCCCTGGTCCTGGCCAATGCTCCCGAAAGCGTGGACAAGGACCGGTTCTACAAGCAGATCCTGGGCTACAGCGGCGTGGTGATTGTGGCCGGGCCGGTCCTGGCCTGGCTCGCGCTGGTGGTCCCCGGGTGGCTCTAGCCCGCATCAAAACCAGAACTTTCCCTGTCATGAGAAAAGGAACCAGCGCATGAGCAGAACCGATAGCACGCAAGGCCCCCTCTCCGGCCACCTCGTTGTTGACCTGAGCCGGGCCCTGGCCGGGCCGCATGCCGCCATGATGCTGGCCGACCTGGGAGCGCGCGTCATCAAGGTGGAGAACCCGGGCACCGGCGACGACACCCGCGGTTGGGGCCCGCCGTTCGTCGGCCCGGAGGACGACCTCCAGTCCACCTACTTCATGTCCTGCAACCGCAACAAGGAGTCCATCAGCCTGGACCTGAAGAGCGGGGACGGCCAGGCCGTGCTGCGGCGGCTGCTGGAGCGCGCGGACGTGGTGATCGAGAATTTCCGCCCCGGCGTCATGGACCGGCTGGGCTTCTCCACCGCCGCCATGCACGGGATCAACCCCCGGCTGGTGATCCTCTCCATCACCGGCTTCGGCCACGACGGTCCCGAGTCCCAGCGCAGCGGCTACGACCAGATCCTCCAGGGCGAGGCGGGGCTGATGTCCCTCACCGGTTCAGGGCCCACGGATCCCCAGCGTGTCGGCGTCCCCATCGCGGACCTGCTTGCCGGCATGAACGGCGCCTCCGGGGTGCTGGCGGCCCTGGTTGAACGGGGCCGGACGGGCCGCGGGCAGGTTGTGCGCACCTCCTTGCTGGCCTCACTGATCGGGGTGCACGCCTTCCAGGGGACCCGCACCACCGTGGCGGGCGAAGTTCCGCAGGCCCAGGGCAACCACCATCCGTCCATCGCACCCTACGGACTGTTCGCCTGCCGGGGCGGGAGCGTGCAGATCAGCGTTGGCAGCGAACGGCTCTGGGCCTCCTTCGCGGCCGCCTTCGGCCTGGACCCGGCGGCGCCGGGCTTTGCCAGCAACGCTGAAAGGGTGCGGAACCGCGCCGGGGTGATTGCCGCCGTCGAACGCGTCTTTGCGGACTACGACGCAGCGGAGCTGCTGCAGAAACTGAACGACGCCGGGATCCCGGCAGGCAAGGTGCGCTCGCTTGACGAGGTGTATGCATGGGAGCAGGTGGCATCCCAGGGCCTCGTGGTGGACGTGGACCATCCGCTGCTCGGCAAGGTCAGCCTCCCCGGCCCGCCGCTGAGGTTCTTCGCCCCCGGGGACGCCGCGGAAACCACGCTGACCCAGCACGACGCGCCGCCGCTGCTGGACGAGGACGGCCAGGACATCCGCCAGTGGCTGGGCATGGAAGCCACTGTGGCGGCAGGGGCGAAATAGCATGACGACGGCGGAAAAGGTGCGGCACCTCAGTGCAGCTGAACTGCTGGAGAACGTGGTGGACCAGGGCTCCTTCGTTTCCTGGGATGCGCCGGCGCAGGAGCCCGCGCTGTCCGACGACTACGCCCGGGACCTCGCCAAGGCGAGGGAACGCAGCGGAACCGACGAATCCGTCATCACGGGGGCGGGGCTCATCAGGGGCCGCCGGGTGGCGGTGATCGTCAGCGAATTTTCCTTCCTGGCCGGGTCAATCGGCCACGCGGCGGCGCAGCGGATCGTCGCCGCCGTCGAACGGGCCACCGCCGAGGGGCTGCCGCTGCTCGCCGGCCCGGCCTCCGGAGGGACGCGGATGCAGGAAGGGACGCTGGCTTTCCTGTCCATGGTGAAAATCACCGGGGCCGTGCGGGCGCACCGCCAGGCAGGACTTCCGTACCTGGTCTACCTGCGGCACCCCACCACCGGCGGGGTCATGGCGTCCTGGGGGTCCCTGGGCCACATCAACGTGGCCGAACCCGGGGCATTGCTGGGCTTCCTGGGCCCCCGGGTCTACGAAGCGCTGCATGGGGAGGCCTTCCCTGAGAACGTGCAAACAGCGGAGAACCTGTTCAGCAAGGGGCTGATCGACGGCGTGGTGGAGCCGGACCAGCTTGCCGACCTTGTGGCCCGGGCGCTGGATATCCTCTGCGCGACGGCGGGGCCCGTGCCTGTCCCGCCGGCGACGCTCGCGGTGAGGCCCGCTGCTGTGGATGCCTGGGCCTCCATCGGCATCTCCCGCCATCCCCGGCGGCCCGACCTGAAGCAGCTCTTGAAGTACGGTGCCGTTGACGCCCTGCCGCTTAACGGCACGGGCCAGGGGGAGAAGGACCCCGGGCTGCTGCTTGCCCTGGCACGCTTCGGCGGGCAGTCCTGCATCGTCCTGGGGCACGCCCGTCCGCTGCGCAAGGATGCCGCGGGCATGGGCCCCGGTTCCCTCCGCGAAGCCCGGCGCGGCATGAAACTTGCGGAGGAACTGCGGCTGCCGCTGCTCACGGTCATCGACACTGCAGGCGCGGCGCTCTCGCAGGAGGCGGAAGAAGGCGGGCTGGCAGGAGAGATTGCGAGGTCCCTGCACGAACTCATCGGGCTGGCGGCGCCGTCAGTCTCGGTGCTGCTGGGCCAGGGGTCCGGGGGAGGGGCGCTGGCGCTGCTGCCCGCGGACAGGACCATCGCGGCGCAACACAGCTGGCTCTCCCCGCTGCCTCCCGAAGGGGCCAGCGCCATCGTGCACCGCACAGTGCAGCATGCTCCCGCGATGGCCCAGGCGCAAGGAGTGAATGTGGCGTCCCTTTATGCCCACGGACTGGTGGACCACATCGTGGACGAGCGCGACGACGCGTCCCTGGAACCCCGTGACTTCTGCCGGCGGATGGCCCAGGCCATCGAATACGAGCTGGCGTCGATCGCCGGCCTGCCCGTGCCGGAGCTCATCGCCGCGCGGTCCGCGAAATACCGCAACCTCGGCGCAGCGTAACCGGCCCGCGCCGGGCGAGGAACCGCCGTCGGCCCTTCAGCCCGGCTGCCCGGCGCCGCTGTGCGGGCCCCCGCTGTGCATGGCTGGTCCTCTCCCCGGTTGCTTTGTGCCGGGCTGCTTGCGGCGGGCCGGCGCTACTTCCGCTGGCGCAGCCGTGCGCGGTGGGCGTTCCTGCGGAGCTGGAGGATGCGGGCGCCGCCGGCCACGGCCACCAGGACTCCTCCGGTCACGCTGGCAATAAACAGCGCCATGCCCAGCGGTACAAGGCCTTCAAGGCCGAAGTACCGCACGGCCACCTGGTCCTGGTTCTGCAGGATAAAGATGATCAGCAGGATCAGGAGCACCAGGGCGGCCACCACTGCCGCCCACACCACTCCCGCGCGGGTCACGCCGGGCTGATCCGCAGCCGAAGAAGGTTGTGGCGCGGGCGTGCCCGTGCCTGCCGGCTGGGATGCGTCCGGCCGGGACTGTGCCAGGCCGGCGGAGGTATCTGCGGTGGAATCCGTAGTGGAATCCGCGGCGTAATCCGCAGCGTAATCCGCCGGGAAGGGTGTGCTGGACGGTGCCGAGGGGCCACCGGCATGGTTTCCCGGTCCCTGCTCCGGTTGTCCGGCGGGTGGGTAGTTTCCGGTACTCATGCTGGTTCCCTTCGTGACGCGTCAATGATAAGCATGCTTATGGTTACACCATAGTGGGAGCGTTTACCGGGGCACAATGCGGGGCGCTCCTGCTCCAGCCCATTTCAGGCGCTTTTCCGGTCCCCCGATGCCGAAAACAGCGGAGGGGCCTTCAGTGAAAACCGCTCCGCGGACCGTGACGCGGCCTCAGACCTTCTCTTTGCTCCGTTCAGCTGAAGGGGCGCCGGGCGTCCGGGTCTTGCGCCAGCCAGGGAATGCCCAGAACGTGAAGTCCTGCGCCTTCACCGGCTTCTCCGGGGTTTCCGCCGGAGTTTCGTGCTTTGCCTCGGGTTTGCGTTCGGTGTCTTTCCTGCCCCACCCGAAGTCCTTGCTGGATGAATAGCACATCACAAACCTCCTCACCGTGACTGCCCTTTAATCGTCCTCCTGATCGGCGGCTGAGTCGACACTTTTGCCTATGGCCGTGGCGCAGCTTTCGGAGCTGCTGTACTCCAGCGCGGTCACCCGCCCGGCCGTCACTCTCCGGCGTCCACCCGCCCGGCGGCGGTCACTCTCCAGCGCCGGTCACCTGCCGGCGGCCACGTCGTCGGCTTCCTGCGGCCGGTGGAACTCGCACGGTCCGTGGTGCCGGAGCGGCAGGAGGCAGGTCCGTCCGGTGGGGAGATGGACCAGGGCGCAGCGGCCCTGCCCGGCCAGGTCCTCCCTGATATTGGCGTTGCTGAGGTCCGGCCTGGCTCCGTCCGGTTGGGATCGCGCGTCGCTGGCAGTCGTGACGGGATTTTCAGCTTTCATAAGGCGACTCCTCGTCGAGCAGTGGCCGGCGGAAGGACGCCGCGGCCTGGCACTGCCACAAGTCTGCTCCGCACGGGTTACAGGCGCATTAAGGCGGCGTTAGGAGTAGGTCAACAGTGGCGCCGCAGGCAGCCAGTTCAGAACCCCAGTTGGCGGGCCACCTGCAGCAAGAGGGTTTCTGATCCCATCGACCCCACGAGCTGCACTCCCATCGGCAGTCCCTGCCCCGGCGTCCCGCCGGTCCAATGCACGGGCAGCGTGATGGCCGGCAGGCCGCACACGTTGACCAGGGAAGACCAGGGCGCGAATTCGCACTGTTTGCGGTAGTCGCCGTCGGCATCGCCCGGCCACTGCGCAGCGGGCCAAAGGTCGGTGCCGTGCATGGCGCCGGTGAACCAGCCCACCGGGCGGGGGGTCTGGGCGAGGGACGGCATGAGCACCAGGTCCCATTGCGCGTACTGCGCCATGGTGTCGTGCTGGAACCGCCGCAGGAACGCCACGGACTCCGCGAGTTTGGCCGGGCTCCGCTGCTGGGCGCGGCGCCGGAAGGTGCGGGTCAGGGGCGCCAGCAGCGCTTCGCGGTGGGGGCTGATCCTGGCCGCTCCTACTGCGGCGGTCCACGCGGTAGTGAACGCGTCGGGGTACCGGTTGTCGTACCGGATGGAAGCTTCGCTGAGGGCATGTCCGGCATGCTCCAGCAGGTCCCCGCCCACCCGAAGGGCGTCCAGCGCATCCTGCTCGATCGCAAAAGGAAAGGTGCCCGACCACGGGCTGTCCAGGCTGATGCCGATCCGCAGCCTTGGGGGCTCCTGATTAACCGCTGCAAGGTAGCCGCCGTCCGGCCTGCGCGTTGCGTCAGGGCCCCTAGCAGGTCCCGCGTCGGGTCCAGTCAGGGCGTCCATCATGAGCGCCGCATCAAGGGAATTTCTGGCGATGGGGCCGGCCACCACCAGGCGGGCCGGATCGCCAACGCTCTCTCCGGCAGGGACCACGCCGCGGCCCGGCTTGAGACCTACCAGTCCGCAGGCGGCAGCAGGGATCCGGACGGAGCCGCCGCCGTCGGTGCCCGGTGCGAAAGGGAGCAGTCCCGCGGCCACGGCAGCAGCACTGCCGCCGGAGGACCCGCCTGAGCTCCTGCTCAGGGCATGGGGGTTGCGCGACGGCGGCGCGATGCGGTTTTCGCTGTAGGCCGTCAGCCCGAATTCGGGAACCTGGGTCTTGCCCAGGGCGATTACGCCCGCTTCCTTGAGCAGGGCCACCAAAGGGGCGTCGCTGGGCGCCGGCTTGTGGTCCAAGGCCGCGCTGCCGTGTGTGGTCACCACACCGGCCACGTCGGTGAGGTCCTTGAAAGCCAAGGGAATGCCGTGCAGCAGCGGCAGCTCCCCGGCAGGCACCTGGGCCCGCGCCGAGTCCGCGGCGCGGGCGTCTGCCATCGCCTGTTCCGCCGTCACGGTCACAAAGGCGCCCAGCAGGGGGTTCTGCTGCTCAATCCTGGCGAGGAAATGCGCCGCAGCTTCCGCTGCTGACACATGCCCTTGGCGCAGGAGGTCCCGAAGGGCCACGGCCGACAGTTCGTGAAGTTCAGTCAAGGCCGCACGCATCCACGCCAGGGCGCTGATCGGGCAGGAAGCTTCGGCCTCCTGTAATGGCACGGGCCTGCTGCTCAGGGAACAACGGTTCCTCCTAGGGTCACTCAGAAGCTTAACGCGGGTGGAGCCGGACGCCGGATGGGGCCCAAAGCACTAGGCTTTAAAACGACACCGATCCGCGAAGGCAGGACCCTCCATGAGCGATTTCGATAACGTCCCCGTCGGCGACATCCCCGATGACGCCGTCATTCTTGACGTCCGTGAGGACTATGAATGGGTGGCCGGCCATGCAGATGGCGCCCTCCACATTCCCATGGACCAGCTTCCGGTGCGTCTGGAGGAACTCGATCCGGACGAGGACGTCTACGTCATCTGCCGCACGGGCGGGCGCTCATTCCGCGTTGCCCAGTGGCTCACCGGCCAGGGCTATACCGCAATCAACGTTTCCGGCGGAATGGACATGTGGCTGGAGGCCGGCAAGCCGCTCGTCTCCGACAACGGCCTGAAGCCGATGGTGCTGTAACCGATGGTGCTGTAACGGCCGGGCCTGCCGCCGGGCAGGCCTCCGTTCACGTCCGGACCGAGCTTCCGCTTCCGCCGGCGTCTCCTGCTGCGGCACCTGCCGGCGCTTATACCCAAGAAGGAATGTCTATGTCCGCGTCCTCTTCCGTCTATGCCTTCCTCGGGCCGCAAGGTACCTTCACCGAGGCAGCCCTCCTGCAGGTGCCGGACGCTGCGCAATCCACCCGGGTCCCGGCGTCGAACGTCAACGCTGCACTGGACAAGGTGCGTGACGGCTCAGTCAATGCCGCGATGGTCCCCATCGAAAACTCCGTTGAAGGCGGCGTCACTGCCACCTTGGACGCGATCGCCGGCGGGGGCGAGCTGCGGATTATCCGCGAGGTCCTGGTGCCAATCAGCTTCGTGCTGGTCGCACGGCCCGGAGTCCGCCTGGCCGACGTGCGGCGGGTGTCAACCCACGGCCATGCCTGGGCCCAGTGCCGCCTGTGGATGGATGCGAACATTCCGTCAGCCGAATACGTGCCCGGCTCCTCCACGGCGGCCTCAGCCATGGGGCTCCTGGAGGAAGGCTGCCATTATGACGCCGCCATCTGCGCTCCGCTGATAGCCCGGGACCAGCCCGGACTCTCGGTGCTGGCTGAGGACATCGGCGACAACCCGGAGGCCGTCACCCGCTTTATCCTGGTCAGCCGCCCGGGTGTCCTGCCCGCGCGCACAGGCGCGGACAAGACCACGCTGGTGGTCCCGCTCCCCGAAGACCGGCCCGGTGCCCTGATGGAAATCCTGGACCAGTTTGCCAGCCGCGGGGTGAACCTCAGCCGCATTGAGTCCCGGCCCACCGGACAGTACCTGGGGGACTATTTCTTCAGCATCGACGCCGACGGGCATGTGGGCGACGAGCGGATGGCCGATGCCCTTGCAGGGCTCCACCGCATCAGTCCTGCAACCCGGTTCCTTGGGTCATATCCCCGGGCCGACATGCAGGCGGCGCCGGTGGAACCGCACACTGCTGACCAGGCCTTCCAGGCAGCACGGGCGTGGGTCGCGGGAATTTTCCGGCCCGCGGACGAGTCCGCCGAAAGCGGTTCCCCCGCTTCGCCCAAAGCGTAGGTGAATGCCGTTCCAAGTACTTCCGCGGGTTGTGGACAGTGCGTATGCTTACTTGATCCACACGGGGGATGGCCCCTAACGAAGGGAGCGCGTCATGACTACCAGCGGCACCGAAAACGACGGCCAGGGGATGATCGTCAACCCCCGGCCCACTGCCGACAACCAGGACTGGGACGGGGATGACGCCGACCGTGCCGACCGCCTGCGCTTTGAAGAAGAGCAAGCCATGATCCGTGAGCAATCCGAGGCCCATGCAGCGGCAAAGGCCGCCGAGGAGAAGAAGCGCGGGAGCGAATAGCCGCTAATCCTGGGCCTTCACCCGGATCAACAAGGACCGCGGCTCCACCTGGACGGTGAGCCTGGTAGCTTCCCCGGCCGTGTCGCCGTCCAACTGGATGGCCATGGGTTCCGGGCATTTGATGACCACCCTCCCGGACCGGTAGACGGTCATGACGGGCAGTTTCCCGCTGTGCTTGAACATGATCTTGACGTACATCAGCAGCCAGCCAAGGGCACTGCGCGGGCTCATCACCACCACGTCCAGCATGCCGTCATCAATCATGGCCTGCGGAATGAAGTCGATGCCGCCCGGGATCAGCCCGCAGTTCGCGAACAAAACGCTGCGGATATTCCGGACCTGCTCCGGGCTCCCGTCCAGGGAGATCGAGACCTTCTTCCGGCGTCCGGGCAAATGCCGCATGCCTGCCTCGGTATATGCCAGCCAACCCACCGCTTTTTTCAGGCCGGCGTTGGTGTCGGCGAGGATCTCGGCGTCCATGCCGATGCCGGCTATCACCAGGAACACGTGCTCTGAGGCGCTTCCGGTGCGGGAGTTTTCAATGCCCATCCGGGCTGTGTCGATGTACCGCTGCCGGCCGAACAGTGCGGTGTTGACGTTGGCGTGGAGGTCGTTGAGGTCCAGGTCCACGTTCCGTGCCAGGAGGTTGCCGGTACCCAGCGGTATGAGCCCCATGGCCACGTTGGTGTGCACAAGGGCCTCGGCCACCACCCGCACTGTCCCGTCCCCGCCGCCCACCAGGACGACGTCGGGCTTGTAGGCAAGCGCAGCCGCCACCTGGGAATGGCCGGGGTCCTCCGCCGTCGTTTCGAAAAAGACGGGGTCCTCCCAGCCTGCCGCCAGGCAGCCGCGCTGGATGAGGCGTTTCGCTTCGCCCGACTGTGCCTTGATGGGGTTGAGGATCACCGCGACACGCTGTTCCGTGAGGCCCGGATCCTGGGCATCGCCGCCCACGGTACTGCGGATGTGCAGGGCTTTGAGCCTGCGCACGCCCCACCAGCTGGAGATGGCGAAGGCAAGCGCCACCGCAATCAGCAGATAGAGAATCAGGTCGCTCATGGTGCTTCAACAGTAGCCCGGCGGAAAGGCTCCGGCTCCGGCACGCCCGCTGCCGCCCGCCGTCGTGCGCGGGATTGGATACCCTTGTGTGGTGATCGACGTAAAAGACCTCAGCGAAAACCCTGATAAATACCGTGCCAGCCAGCGTGCCCGCCGCGCGGACGAGTCAGTGGTGGACGCGATCATCTCCGCGGATGCCGCCCGCCGTGCGGCGCTGATCCGCTTCGAGAACCTCCGGGCCGAGCAGAACGCGTTCGGCAAGAACGTGGCCCAGGCGAAGGGCGATGAGAAGAAGGCCCTGCTGGCCGAGGTCAAGGAGCTGGCCAACGCGGTCAAGGCCGCGTCCGCCGAGGCCGACGCCGCGCAGACCAAGCAGGAAGAGCTGCTGCGCACCATCCCCAACGTCATTGAGGACGGCGTTCCGGAGGGCGGCGAGGACGACTACGTGGTGGTCAAGACCGTAGGTACTCCGCGTGAATTCCCCGACTTTGAGCCCCGGGACCACCTGGAAATCGGCGAACTGATCGGCGCCATCGACATGGAGCGCGGCGCCAAGGTTTCCGGTGCCCGCTTCTACTTCCTCCGCGGCGTCGGCGCCCGGCTGGAGATGGCGCTGCTGCAGATGGCCATGGACCAGGCCATCGACAACGGTTTTGTGCCGATGATCACGCCCACGCTGGTGCGCCCGGAAACCATGCAGGGCACGGGCTTCGATGTGCAGCACGACGCCGAGATCTACCGGCTCGCCGAAGACGACCTCTACCTGGTGGGCACCTCGGAAGTAGCCCTGGCCGGATACCACGCAGACGAAATCCTGGACTTTTCCGCCGGCCCCATCCGCTACGCGGGCCAGAGCTCCTGCTACCGCCGCGAAGCCGGCTCGCACGGCAAGGACACCCGCGGCATTATCCGGGTCCACCAGTTCAACAAGGTGGAAATGTTCATCTACACCACAGTCGAGGAAGCCGCCGCCGAGCACCAGCGGCTGCTGGCGTGGGAAGAGGAAATGCTTGCCAAGTGCGAGCTGCCCTACCGCGTGATCGACACCGCTGCGGGCGACCTTGGCACCTCCGCCGCACGGAAATTCGACTGCGAGGCCTGGGTTCCAACCCAGGGCGCGTACCGTGAGCTGACCTCCACCTCGAACTGCACCACCTTCCAGGCCCGCCGCCTGAACATCCGCGAACGCGCGGTCAACCCGGAGGGTGTAGCCAAGGGCACCCGCGCTGTGGCCACCCTGAACGGCACGCTGGCCACCACCCGCTGGATCGTGGCGCTGCTGGAGCACCACCAGAACGCGGACGGCTCGGTCAACGTGCCCAAGGCGCTGCAGAAGTACCTGGGCGGCCTTGAGGTCCTCCCGGTCCTGTAGCTGCCCTTTCCTCCAACCGCTCCTAAGCTTGTTCGCGGATCCGAACCTTCAAGATGAGGTTCTGCGAACAAGCTTCTGACCTGGCGCGTTCGAGAAAGTTCCGGCGCATCAATCAAGCCGTGCCAGGCATTGTCCACATAGCCCGGCCACGCTGCTGACTCCCCGAACTGTTCCGGCCAGCCTTGACCCATGGAGATTTTGCCGGGGCTCATCGATTCCGCTGCCATCCTTCGTGAGCGCGGGACTACGGACGCTATCCACCGCGAGTTCCGGACCGGAAGGCTTGTCCGTATCAGGCGGGGCTTCTACGTGCAGACCGCCGACTGGCTCACGGCCCGGCCGTCGGAGCGCTTCGCCTGGTCGACGGCGGCAATCACCAGATCCGTCAAGGGCGCCGTGCTGTGCGGGGAGACGGCAGCGCTGGCCAGTGGATTGCCCATCCTTCGCACGCCTCCCTGCGTTGAGCTGGCCACCACCCTGCCGGGACGGAGCGGGGTGCGGCGGTCGCCCCTGATGGTCGTGGGGGAGGACAGTGCAGCACAACAGGTGCGGGGAGTGCGCTCGTACCCGCTGCGGTACTGCCTCAAGCCGGATGTGGAACCAGTGGCTTACGGGGAGTACCGCTGCACAAGCCGGATCCGGACAACCGTTGACGTTATGGTCACGGCCAGCTTCCCCGAAGCCCTGGTGGTGGCTGACGGGTTGGCTCGGATACTTAGCCGCGAGGGAAGGCTGCCGTCGGATGCGGGTCTTCTTGCCATCCGGGCAATAGCTGATGGCATAGCGGCCCACCCTCATGCTTCCGCTCGACGCCGGGCGGAAAGGGTGGCGGTTCTGGCCAGCCCCCTGGCAGAGTCCGTTGGTGAGTCCTACAGCCGGGCGGCTTTCGACTTGCTTGGATTCGAACAGCCCGTATTGCAGCACGCCTTTCATGACGGGGAGGGCTTTATCGGCAGGGCAGACTGCTGGTGGCCCAAGCAGCGGGTGGTGGGGGAATTCGACGGAAAGGCCAAGTATGTCGAGGCCGCTGTCCGGGGCAAGGCCTCAGCAGAGGAGGCCGTATACCGGGAAAAGCTCCGCGAGGATCGGATCCGGCGGTTGGGCTTCGGCTTTGTGCGCTGGAGCTGGGCCGACCTGGAAGACCCCGGCCGACTCAAACGTAGGTTGCTCGCAGCCGGGCTGCGCCCTCGGATCAGAAGCTAGTTCGCAGATCGGAACCTTGAAAGCCATGATCTGCCAACAAGCTTGGGAGTGGTCGGCGCTCTCACATTAACACCCGCACCGGGAAACAAACTGCGGATGTTAATGCGGTGTTCAACATATCTGTGGCCTGCGTCCTAGCGCGGCAGGGGGACGTCTGGTTCACTATGTGAATGACCACGCTGACTGAAACCTCAGTCGCCGGCAACGATGACCGGCGAGACAACGAAAACAACAACAACGGGCAGAAGCTGATGGTCGCCCTGGACGTGGACGGCACGCTGGTTGACCACGACGGCCACATGTCCCCAGGCGTCCGCGAATCCGCGCAGGCGGTGGTGGCTGCCGGGCACGAGGTCATGATCGCCACGGGCCGGTCCCTTAACGCCACATTGCCCATCATCGAGAAAATCGGGATCGAGCGCGGCTACGCTGTCTGCTGCAACGGCGGAGTCACCCTGCGGCTCCACCCCGGGCTGGACGGCGGCTACGAGGTCATCCACAAAGCCACCTTCGACCCCGGACCCGCCCTCCGCGCGCTCCGCGAGCGGCTTCCCTCGGCCAAGTACGCGCTGGAGGACGCTGACGGGAACTTCCTGTCCACCGAGCGCTTCCAGGACCCGAGTTTTGGCGTCGAGGCTGTGGGCGTGGATTTCCACACCATGCTTGAAGCCACGGCTGTGCGCGTGGTGGTTTTCAGCACTGAGAACACCCCCGAAGAGTTCAACGAGGCGATTGAGCACGTGGGCCTCGCCGGGGTCACCTACTCGGTGGGCTGGACGGCCTGGCTGGACATCGCCGCGGCCGGAGTGACCAAAGCGAGCGCGCTGGAGAACCTCCGGGGGAGGCTCGGCATCGAACAGCACCGCACGGTGGCCATCGGCGACGGCCGCAACGACATCGAGATGCTCAGCTGGGCCGGACGGGGTGTGGCCATGGGGCAGGCGCCGGAGGAAGTCATCGCCGCTGCGGACGAGGTTACCCACTCCGTGTTCGACGACGGCGCCGCACACGTGCTGCGCAGCCTGCTCTAACGCCGTACAAGGCAGAATGGACAGCATGACCCTCACGACGTTCGCCCTCATCCGCCACGGCCAGACAGACTGGAATGCGCAGCGCCGGCTGCAGGGATCCACTGACATCCCCCTGAACGACGTCGGCCGGGTCCAGGCGCGCGACGCCGTCGCTGTGTTGTCCTCTTACGAATGGGACGCGATCGTGTCCTCGCCGCTGAGCAGGGCCGCCGAAACGGCGGACCTGATCGCAGCTGGCCTGGGCCTCAGCGATGTCCGCCGCGTTCCGGAGCTGGCCGAGCGCAGCTTTGGCCCCGCCGAGGGCATGCAGGCAGGGCCCGAGCTGGAGGCAATGCGCGTCCCCGGTGGTTTCCGCGGCGCCGAAAGCGAAGAGGAGGCAGCGGACCGGGGGCTGGCGGCGCTCGAGGCGCTTGCCGCGGAATTCCGCGGCAGCCGGCTCCTCGTCGTCGCCCACGGAACGCTCCTGAGGGTCACCCTCAGCCGCGCCGTGGGAAGTACCCTGACCAGCATCGACAACGCGGTGCTGAACCTGGCGCACCACCATGCCATTGACGGCTGGCAGCTGGAATACTTCAACGGCGAACCGGTGATGGCCGCGACCCAGCGCTAACGCAGGCAGCTGCTAGCGCACTTCAAGGATCAGGGCCAGCAATCTGGCCGCCGCCGGCCGGGCCGCGTGCTCCTCATTCCACTGGGCCCGCGCCACCGCCTTGCTCACGGCCTGCGTGGTGATTCCCAGTTCCTGGGCCACCGCCTTCTGCTGGCCGCGGACGCCGGGGGTCATCAGGTCAAGCACCCGCCATTCGGCGCCGGACCTGTCCCGCACGATATACCCCAGCAGCCGCAGTACGGCCTCTGCGTCATGGGCGATGTCCGCCAGCGGCCCCTCCACCGCAACGGGAACCCGTTCCTTGCTGTTCCGGAGCCGGTCCACGGCACGCCGCGCGTACACCAGGCCGTGGCCGGACGCGTCCTTGATCTGGTTTGGCAGCGGCTCGTTGACAGGCCCGACGCCGATCCCCACGTACCAGGAACCGCAGCGGAGCGCGATCATTGCGGCCTCCACCGCCTGGTGCGGACAGTCCACGATGCCCTGGACCTCGTCTTCCACCGACCGGTCGAAGTCGAGGCGCGCAGGAATATGCCGCAGGTCCTTGAGGAGCTGCGGCACCCGGTCGCCATCGCGCCGGCTATCCGTCTGGTTGATTGTCAGCGTGAACATCTGAATCCAAAGACTACCGGTTGGTAGCAGCCCCAGGGCAAGCGGGGTTGCCTCGCGCTGGCCCATCTGGTGCGATGGGGGAACGGCCGGCCCCGGCGGCGACCAACAAGGGGGCCATACGCGACGTGAGGACGGTTATGACCAGCAGCATTGGGCCCGACGAACTTGAACTTGTGGACCGCTGGTGGCGCGCCGCCAATTATCTTTCCGTCGGACAGATCTACCTCCGTTCCAACCCGCTGCTGCGTGAACCGCTGAAGGCCGAGCACACCAAATCCCGGCTCCTGGGCCATTGGGGCACCACTCCCGGCCTGAACTTCGTCTACGCCCACCTTAACCGCGTGATCCGCCGCGACTCCGCCGAGATGCTCTTCGTGGCAGGTCCCGGCCATGGCGGGCCCGCCGTCGTCGCCAACGCCTGGCTGGAAGGCACCTACTCCGAGATCTATGGCCATGTGGGCAATGACGCCGACGGCATGGCCGAGCTTTTCCGACAGTTTTCCTACCCGGGCGGCATCCCCAGCCATGCCGCTCCCGAAACCCCCGGCTCCATCAGTGAGGGCGGGGAACTCGGGTACTCCCTGGCCCACGCCTACGGCTCGGTGCTGGACAATCCCCAGCTGGTCACCGCCGTCGTCATTGGCGACGGCGAGGCGGAAACCGGGCCGCTCGCCGCCAGCTGGCACTCCCACAACTTCCTGGACCCGGCCGCGGACGGTGCCGTGCTGCCCATCCTGCACCTGAACGGCTACAAGATCGCCAACCCCACCATCCTGGCCCGGATGCCCGAAGAGCAGCTGGAACAGCTCTTGCGCGGCTACGGCCATGAGCCGTATTTCGTCACGGTCAAGGACCCGGAGAACACCGAACAGGCGCACCGGGATTTTGCCGAGGTACTGGACCGGTGCCTGGCGGATATCCGCACCATCCAGGATTCCCGGCGGACGCCGCAGCCCGGTACGGAAGATCTTGATGGTGCCCCGCGCTGGCCCATGATCGTCCTGCGCTCGCCCAAAGGCTGGACGGGGCCGCGCGTGGTGGACGGGCTGCAGGTTGAAGGGACGTGGCGGAGCCACCAGGTGCCGCTCGCGGAGGTCCGGACCGACGCCGGGCACCTGAAGCAGCTGGAAGAGTGGCTCCAGTCCTACCGGCCGGAGGAATTGTTCGACGGCGACGGGCGGCTGCGGCCCGACGTCGCCGGGGCAGCACCCGCCGGACCACTCAGGATGAGCGCCACGCCTCACGCCAACGGCGGGCTGCTCCGCAAGGCCCTGAAGCTGCCCGCCTACCGGGACCACGCCGTCGAAGTCCCGGAGCCCGGGACGGACCGCGTCAGCCCGATGATCACGCTCGGCTCGTGGATGCGGGACGTCATCTCGCTGAACATGGAAACCTTCCGGCTTTTCGGCCCGGACGAGACTGCGTCCAACCGCCTGCAAGACGTCTACGAGGTCACCGACAAGGTGTGGCAGTACCGGATTGACGACGGCGACGAGCACCTAGCGCGGTCCGGCAGGGTGATGGAGGTGCTCAGCGAACACCTGTGCCAGGGCTGGCTGGAAGGCTACCTCCTGACCGGCCGGCACGGCGTCTTCAGCTGCTACGAGGCCTTCATCCACATTGTCGACTCCATGTTCAACCAGCACGCCAAGTGGCTTAAGGTGCACCGGCAGCTGTCCTGGCGCCAGCCGGTGCCCTCGCTGAACTACCTGCTGTCCTCCCACGTCTGGCAGCAGGACCATAACGGGTTCTCGCACCAGGACCCCGGGTTCATTGACCACGCCGTGAACAAGAAGGCCGAGGTCATCCGGGTGTACCTGCCGGCCGACGCCAACACCCTGCTCTGCGTCATGGCCCACTGCCTGGCATCCACGGATTATGTGAACATCGTGGTCAGCGGCAAGCAGCCCTCACCCACGTGGCTGGGCCCGGCCGACGCCGCCAACCACTGCCGCCGGGGGCTGGGGATCTGGGACTTCGCCGGGTCGGAGGTCCCCGGCGAGGAGCCCGACGTCGTGATGGCCTGCGCGGGCGACGTGCCCACGGTGGAGACGGTGGCAGCGGCGGAACTGCTGCGGGAGGGTGCGCCCGGGCTGAAAGTCCGGGTGGTGAACGTGGTGGATCTGATGCGGCTGCAGGACGTGAGCGAGCACCCGCACGGGCTCCCGGCGCGGGACTTCGACGGGATCTTCACGGCGGACAAGCCCATCATCTTCGCCTACCACGGCTATCCCGCGCTGATCCACCGGCTTGCCTACCGCCGCAGCAACCAGGACGGGCTGCACGTGCGGGGCTACAAGGAAGAGGGGACCACCACCACGCCGTTCGACATGGCCATGCTGAACGGCATTGACCGGTTCCAGCTGGCCATTGACGCCATCGACCGGGTGCCCGGGCTGGCCGAGCGGCATTCGTCCCTCCGCCAGAGCCTCCAGGACCGGCGGATGCGGGCCCGGGAACACACCCGCACGCACGGTGAGGACCCGGAGGAGATCCGGAACTGGCAGCTCGGCTGACTCACAGGAGTTTTTGTCCAGATATGCGGACTTCCGACGGGGCAATGTCAAGTGGTGGGAGCAACGCGGGGTGGTTAGGCCGCTTGCAGCAGCTGGTTTAGCCGGTTGGCTGGGGTGTCGAGGTTGAGGGTCGGTCGGGGGCGGCGGTTGAGCTTTGCCGCGATGCGGTTGAGGTCCTCAGGGGTATGGGCCGAGAGGTCGGAGCCTTTTTCGAACCAGAACCGCAGGAGCCGGTTGGTGTTTTCATTGGTGCCGCGCTGCCAGGGCGAGTGCGGGTCGCAGAAATAGAGCGTGGTTTCCAGCGCGGTCTGGATCTTCGCGTAGCCGGCGAGTTCTGTGCCGCGGTCCCAGGTGATCGAGCGGCGCAGGTGCTCCGGGAGGTTCGCCATTTCCCGGATCATCGCGGCGGCGACGGTTTCGGCGGTGTGGTCCCCGGGCAGGTGCAGCAGGATCGTGAACCGGGTTGAGCGCTCCACGAGAGTGCCGATCGCGGTCCCGTCAGAACCGATGATCAAGTCACCTTCCCAGTGCCCGGGGACTGCCCGGTCCTGGACCTCGGCGGGGCGTTCGCTGATCTTGAACGCCTCCTTGTAGGGGCTGCTCTTGAGCCGGTCGGCGGTGTGGGGGATGCGTTGTTTACGTTTCAGGCTGAGGTTTTCGGCCAGGTCTTTCCGCAGGCTTCCGCGGGTTTGGACGTATAGGGCCTGGTAGATCGTCTCGTGGCTCACCTGCATAGTCTGGTCACCGGCAAAGTAAAACGCCAGCATCGACGAGATCAGCTTAGGGCTCCACCCATCGTCCATCCACACCGCGATCAGCCGGCACAAATCCTCGTCCTCGATGAGCTTGAAGGGCTTGGGCCGGCGGCGTGCCTGATGGGCTCTGGTGTGCGCGACTTTAGCGTTGTACCTGCCCTCGGCGTCACAGTTGCGGTTGACCTCCCGCCAGATGACGGACTTGTCCCGTCCGATGGCCGCACCGATCTTCGCGTAGCTCATCCCGGCTTGCCGGCCCATCTGAATCATCCCCCTCTCGGCTTCGCTTAGTGCCCGCCCGCAGGAGACCTCCACGGACGGGGCAGGATCTGCCAGGCCGCCATGGGCCGAGATGCTCAGCGTCATCTGACCAGACTCGGCCCACCACTTCTTCCCGGTCCCGCGCGAGGCTCCGACACGCCGTGCAGCCTCACTGACGGACGCGCCGGAGCACACCAAATCAAGAAAATCATCACGAACATGGACAGGAAACAACTTCGGCATCAAACGCTCCATCAATCAGAGCGTTGCAACCACCATATGAATCTGCCCGGGGCAAAGTCGTCTTATTTGGACAAAAAGTCTTTTAGGTGACCAGTCCGTCGAGGCCGCACGAGGGCAGGTGGATCCAGCCCTCGGTGCGGGCGGCCTCCACATGGGCTTCGCCAGGACGCTCCGTCAGCCCGAGGGCCACGGCGCGGGCCGTGAGCGAGGCGATGACGGCGTCGAACATGTCGTCCGAGCCAGCCAGCTGATCCCCGTAGCCCTGCAGGTCCAGCCAGGGAGCCTGCTCACTCAGGGTGTCAAGGAGCGCGGCAAGCCGTTCCGCCTCGGAACCGCCCCGTCCCTTGTAGCCCCGGGCGTTCAAGCCCCAGACCTTGAGCGAAGCGGCCGGGTAGACCTCCGCAAGGCGTCCGGAACCGTCCCGGAGCTGCGGTTCGTGGAGCGCGGCGATTTTTGCCTGGATCACGGCGCACCGCATGGCGGGATGCGCCAGCCTGTCGGCCGAAACACTCAGCGGTATCAGGCCTGTCCGGCCCGTGACATACCGGTCCGTGTCCCGGTAGGCCAGCAGCCGCCGTCCTTCTATGCCGTCGTACTCCAGGACGGGCCCGGCGTCGAAGGCCAGGTGGCCGGCAAGAAACGGAATCAGCGCGTCCGGCCAGCCGACAGGGCAGTCCACACCGGTCATGTCGCTGGTGCCGAAGAGCGAGACGATTTCCTGGTCCTGGACGTCCAGCCCGAGGTGCACCAGCCGGGCTGATCCGCGGCTCCACTCGATGACTGCCACGGCCGTCTTTTTGGCAGCCGCGGCCAGGTCCACTCCGAGCGTCTTCACGTGACCAGACTCTACCGCCGCCGCCTGGCGCCGGCCGACGCCGTCCGCGGTGGACATTGGATGACGACCTGCCGTGGTTCTGCAAGGCTGGTGGGTGGTGGGCCGGCCGGCTGGCCAGGCCCGAAAGGAACATCCTCATGCCATGGCTCGATGTGCTCGGCAACGACATCCACTACACGGACGCAGGCCGCGGCCAGCCGGTGGTGCTGCTGCATGGGCATGCCTCGGCCGCGGCGTGCTGGGAACCGATCATCCAGGACCTCGGGCGGGACTTCCGGGTGCTGGCGTACGACACGTACGATCACGGCTGGTCATCGAACTCCCCACGGCAGGGCCCGCTGGTTGACCGGGCCGAGGAGCTGGAGCATTTCATCAGCTCCCTGGGCCTTGAAGACCCCATTATTGTGGGGCAGTCCATGGGCGGCATGACCACGCTCCGCTGGGCCGTCCGCCACCCCGGCAGCGCGGCTGCCCTGGTGGTCTGCGGGATGGGATGGCCGCTGGTGGTGCCGCCGCCGGGACAGGAAGGCCAGCCGGAAAAGTTCGAGGTCTTCAGCTCGCTCGACCAGGATGAGCGGATCTGGCTGGGCGTGGGAAACTCCTTCACGGAGCGGTGGATCGCGGACAACCCGAAGGACTTTGCCCGCTATATCAGGGTCCGTTCAACCGCTACGGCCATTGAAGCCGCCCGGCACCCGCGCAGCCTCGAACACAGCCAGGGGGAGTTCCTCAGCGCTGACCCGCATGACGTCGAAGCCTTCCAGCAGGGCCTGGAATCAGTGGTCAGCCCGCTGGTGGTGCTGATCGGGGACGGGGAGAGGCCGCGCATCCGCCGGGGCGCGGAGCACGTTGCCGCCACGGTGCCCGGTGCCCGCCTCCTGGTTGTAGCCGACGCCGGCCACAATGCCTACTTCCAGCGCCAGGACATCCTGGTGGAGGCGATCCGCACCGCAGTTTCCACCACCCGGGGACGCCGGCGGGCCTGATCAGGCCGCTCCGAGGTGTACTGGAGGGCGCCCGGGATGCCGCCTTTTTCGCCAAGGCTGTCACCGCGGGCAAAACGTGACCAAAGCGCCCGCAGTTCCCGCCCCACGGCGTCCACATCCTCCCAGCCGGCACCGGAGATCAGGCCCGCGCCATCCCAGGTGTTCCGGTTCCCGAAGAGCAGCGGAAGGTCGATGGTGTGCGCGGCGCCAAGGACGTTCCCCGGGGCATGCCAGTGCAGCTCGTAACGGTGGGCCATGCCGCCGGCCAGGACGTGCCGGCGCGCGAACTTCCGGGCCGCCCGGCCGTAGACGGTTTCGGTGACCACCCAGTTGATGGCCCTGAGGGCGGCCGGCCCGGCAACCGGAATACCATCCAGCCGGCTGAGGTAGGGGCTGCGGGGGAGGAAGAGCCTCGCCTCCTCCGAGGTGTGGCCGATCAGGATCTCGATGCCGGGCGCGGAGCGGTTCCAGGCGTCCTCGATCCCGGCTTCCTCCGGCAGGGGCGCGTGCCCGTACTGCGTCCCGAACGGCATCGCGGCCAGCATCCCAAACTTCCGGGCCACCTGCGCCACATGGTCCTCCCGCTCCACCACCTCCATGGCGGGAGTCTCTTCGCTAACGGCCTCGGCGGCGATGCCCATGGCATGGTTCATTTTTGCCCGGCCCCGGGAGATGCCCAAGGGGGCGCTTTGGATGATGGCACGCTGGAACAGGGCCGGCGCTTCGGGCGTCGCCATCAAGTGGGCGATCGCGTCACCGCCCGCGGACTGGCCGAAAGCAGTCACCCGGCCGGGGTCGCCGCCAAATGCGGAGATGTTGCGCTGCACCCAGCGGAAGGCCTCGAGCTGGTCCAGCAGGCCCAGGTTGGCAGGCCGGCCAGAGCGGGTTGCCAGGAACCCGAACAGCCCCAGCCGGTAGGTCACCGAGACCACAATCACGCGGTTCTCGGCCACCAGCACTGCCGGGTCAAAGATGGCAAGGTCGCCGGATCCGGTGGTGTAGGAACCGCCATGGATCCACACCATCACGGGCAGTTGCAAGCTTTCCGGGCTGGAAAGGTCCACGTCAGCGGGCATGGTGATGGACAGGTTCTGGCAGTCCTCGCTGCCCGGCAGTTCCCCGTACCGGGTGCCCAGGATGTCGTCCAGGAACGGCACCGGCCCCTGCGGGCAGGCGGGGGCGGGGGAGGTTGCAGCGTACGGTTCGGTCCAGTCAGGTGCCGGAACCGGCGGCTGGAAACGCCCGGCGGTGGCGTATGGAATCCCGGTGGCGCGGAGGACGTTGCCGTCCCGCCAGCCTGTGACAGGACCGCATGGGGGAGTAAACAAGGGCTCGGAACTCACAGGGCAACGATTCCACAGTTTCCTGGGAGTTTTTGTCCACGTATGCAGGCTTGGCGGGCGGCAGATTCATATGGTGGTTGCAACGCTCTGATTGATGGAGCGTTTGATGCCGAAGTTGTTTCCTGTCCATGTTCGTGATGATTTTCTTGATTTGGTGTGCTCCGGCGCGTCCGTCAGTGAGGCTGCACGGCGTGTCGGAGCCTCGCGCGGGACCGGGAAGAAGTGGTGGGCCGAGTCTGGTCAGATGACGCTGAGCATCTCGGCCCATGGCGGCCTGGCAGATCCTGCCCCGTCCGTGGAGGTCTCCTGCGGGCGGGCACTAAGCGAAGCCGAGAGGGGGATGATTCAGATGGGCCGGCAAGCCGGGATGAGCTACGCGAAGATCGGTGCGGCCATCGGACGGGACAAGTCCGTCATCTGGCGGGAGGTCAACCGCAACTGTGACGCCGAGGGCAGGTACAACGCTAAAGTCGCGCACACCAGAGCCCATCAGGCACGCCGCCGGCCCAAGCCCTTCAAGCTCATCGAGGACGAGGATTTGTGCCGGCTGATCGCGGTGTGGATGGACGATGGGTGGAGCCCTAAGCTGATCTCGTCGATGCTGGCGTTTTACTTTGCCGGTGACCAGACTATGCAGGTGAGCCACGAGACGATCTACCAGGCCCTATACGTCCAAACCCGCGGAAGCCTGCGGAAAGACCTGGCCGAAAACCTCAGCCTGAAACGTAAACAACGCATCCCCCACACCGCCGACCGGCTCAAGAGCAGCCCCTACAAGGAGGCGTTCAAGATCAGCGAACGCCCCGCCGAGGTCCAGGACCGGGCAGTCCCCGGGCACTGGGAAGGTGACTTGATCATCGGTTCTGACGGGACCGCGATCGGCACTCTCGTGGAGCGCTCAACCCGGTTCACGATCCTGCTGCACCTGCCCGGGGACCACACCGCCGAAACCGTCGCCGCCGCGATGATCCGGGAAATGGCGAACCTCCCGGAGCACCTGCGCCGCTCGATCACCTGGGACCGCGGCACAGAACTCGCCGGCTACGCGAAGATCCAGACCGCGCTGGAAACCACGCTCTATTTCTGCGACCCGCACTCGCCCTGGCAGCGCGGCACCAATGAAAACACCAACCGGCTCCTGCGGTTCTGGTTCGAAAAAGGCTCCGACCTCTCGGCCCATACCCCTGAGGACCTCAACCGCATCGCGGCAAAGCTCAACCGCCGCCCCCGACCGACCCTCAACCTCGACACCCCAGCCAACCGGCTAAACCAGCTGCTGCAAGCGGCCTAACCACCCCGCGTTGCTCCCACCACTTGACATTGCCGGCGGCGAAGCCTGCATATCTGGACAAAAACTCCAGGAATGACGACGGCGGGTGGTGAGGTTCGTTGAGAACCGCACCACCCGCCGTCGAGCGTAAATTGTGAGGGAGACGGTGGGGACTAGTGGCCCGTGGGCACGTAGCGTTTGATGGAGGCTTCCAGCTCCGCCTCGGCGGCGGCGCGGTCGCCCCAGCCCTCGGCCTTGACCCACTTGCCCGGCTCCAGGTCCTTGTAACGGGTGAAGAAGTGCTCGATTTCCTTGATCAGGAACTCACTGACGTCGCTGACTTCCTGGATGTGGTCAAAACGGGCGTCAACGGGAACGCACAGGACCTTGGCGTCTCCGCCGCCGTCGTCGGTCATGTTGAACACGCCGATGGGGCGGGATTCGACGATGACGCCGGGGTGCAGGTCGAAGTCCTGCAGGAGCACCAGTGCGTCCAGCGGGTCACCGTCCTCGCCCAGGGTGTTTTCGAAGAACCCGTAGTGCGTGGGGTACTGCATGGAGGTGAAGAGGACGCGGTCCAGGCGGACGCGGCCGGTCTCGTGGTCGACTTCGTACTTGACGCGTGATCCCTTGGGGATCTCGATGGTCACGTCATGCTTCATGGAATGCTCCTCGGCAATTCGGGGGGTTCGCGGCACTTCTGACAGGCAATCAAAGGACTGTCAGTGCCGCCGACTATTATCGAGGATATAGCGAGAGGCCCTGGAATCA
This sequence comes from Pseudarthrobacter quantipunctorum, assembly GCF_045291495.1. Classification (NCBI taxonomy): domain Bacteria; kingdom Bacillati; phylum Actinomycetota; class Actinomycetes; order Micrococcales; family Micrococcaceae; genus Pseudarthrobacter; species Pseudarthrobacter quantipunctorum. The sequence continues at coordinate 3,821,603 of NZ_CP148033.1, read as the reverse complement.
GGAACTTGTGGGGAAATTTCAGGACTTGGGGATTGGCACCGGCATGACCACATCGGGCAGTACGGATCAGTGGCTTGGCCGTGCCCGGCAGGCGGCGCGGAGCGGCGCCAACGGCGTGCGGACGTCCTGGCCGTTGGTCCTGCTGTCGGCACTTCTGGTGGCCCTCGCCCTTCCGGCAGCCCTGTTGGTGGCGCCGGGCTTCCTTGGACCGGAACCACCGGCCCCCGCTCCGCCCGCACCCGCCTGGCAGCAGGTTCCGGCCACTCTTTCCGCCGTTCAGGGACTCGCCCCGCCGGATGGCTCTGCCCCGGTGCCCCTCCCGTCCAGCGTCAGTGCCCAGCTGGAGCCGCTGTTGAAGACCGACGGCGGCGGGACCTTCACCGGTCTGGTGCAGGACGCTCTCACGGGCCAGGTGCTGTTTGACCGTGGCGGTTCGGAAGCCCGGGTGCCGGCGTCCAACATGAAGCTGCTGGCGGCGGTCGCCGCCCTGCGGTCCCTGGGCCCGGAACACCGCTTTACCACCCAGGCTGTCGCCGGGCCGGCGCCGGGTCAGGTGGTGCTGGTTGGCGGCGGCGACGTCCTTCTTGGGCCCGGCGAGTCCGCCCCGGAACAGGTGATGGGCCACGCAGGCCTGGCAACGCTGACGGCCCAGGCCGTGGAGGCGCTGCAGGAAGGCGGTGCGGCAGGGGAGATCAAGGTGCTGGTTGACGATTCCCTCTTTTCCGGCCCCGCACTGAACCCGGCGTGGCAGTCAGGGGACGTGGCGGCCGGCGAAGTTGCTCCCGTATATCCCCTTGCATTGAACTCCGCCCGCTACGATCCCGCCGTTACCACCGGCCCGCGCCCACAGGATGCGGCAATGACGGCAGGGGAGGAGTTCGCCGCGCGGCTGCGGACGGCCGGTGCCGCCGCGGGACTCACCGTGGCAGCCGCCGTCGAACGCCTGCCCCAGGCGGCACCAGGCACGCTGGCGCTGCCAAGCCCCGAGGGAACCAGCCAGCCGGCGGTGCTGGGCGAGGTGCAGTCGGCCACCGTTGCTGAGCAGGTGAACCTGATGCTCCAGGACTCGGACAACTACCTGGCGGAGGCGTTGGGCCGGCTGACGGCGCTGGCTGGCGGGCTGCCGGGCAGTAACGACGGCGCCACGGCGGCAGTGGGCGCGCAGCTGGCCGCTGCTGGCCTGGCATCAGAGGGGATGAAGCTGGTGGACGTGTGCGGCCTGGCCATGGGCAACCAGGTCCCGGCCCGGCAGTTTGCCGAGGTGGTGCGGGCCATCGCCTCCGGCACTGACACCCGGCTCCGGGCTGCGCTGGACGGCTTCCCGGTGGCCGGCCTCTCCGGAACCCTGGACACCCGGTACGGTGATGCCGCCACCGCCCGGGGCGCGGGGCTCGTGCGCGCCAAGACCGGCACCCTTAACGCCGTGCTGGCACTGAGCGGCTACGTGGTGGACGCGGACGGCCGGCTGCTGGTCTTTTCCTTTATTGGGAACGGGCTGAGTCCCGGTGCGGCAGGAAATAAGGAAGCGCTGGACCGCGCCGCCACCGCGCTCGCGGGCTGCGGCTGCCGCTAGGGCGGGACGTTAAGCGGAAAGGTGGCTTGCCCCGCATGAACGGCCCTGCCCAGCGCCGCCCCCTGCGGCGCCGCGCCACTCATGGTGGGCGGATGGTTCGCCGGTGAGCGAACTTAAGGACTATCCCCAGCCTGCTGTGTTCTGATGGGAACCATGGAGTCCACTGCACGCGAGTCGTCAGCCAAGACGTTGTCCGCCACGGCACAGTCCCTGATCAACTGGGACCTTGCCGCCTCCACCGCCGCGCGCCTGGCTCCGGCCGGGCCCGTGCTGGACCAGGCGGCCATCAGCGAGGCCGTGGACAGCCTGCGGCGCCTGGCGGATGTGTCTGTTGACCATGTCCATGAGATCACCGGGCTGGAAGCCGCCCGCGACCTCCGCGACTCCTCCGTGCTGGTGGTGGACCGCGCGTCCTGGGCCAAGGCCAATACGCAGAGCTTCGCCGTGATGCTCAAACCCGCCATGGAAAAGATGCTGGAAAGCAGGCAGGGAAACCTGAGCCCAAGCGCCGCGAGCGTCAGCGGGGCCATCACCGGAAGCCAGCTCGGCGCCGTCCTGGCATTCCTGGCCAGCAAGGTCCTTGGCCAGTACGATCCCTTCGCGGCCCTTGCCGAAGGGTCCACCGCACCTCCGGCCGGCCGGCTCCTGCTCGTGGCCCCGAACATTGTGGCCGTGGAGCGCGAACTCAACGTCACCCCGGAGGATTTCCGGCTCTGGGTGTGCCTGCACGAGCAGACCCACCGTGTGCAGTTCGCCGCCGCCCCTTGGCTCCGGCATCACATGCTGGAGCAGATCGACCAACTGAGCGTGCACCTGCTGGGCAACGTCGATTCCCTGATGGATCGCGCCACTGCTGCTGCCCGCTCGCTGAAGGACCGGACCGGCACAGGGAACACTCCCGGCCGGGGCGCCATTCTCGACCTCCTGCAGGACCCGGAGGAAAAGGCCGCCATCTCGCACCTGACCGCCGTCATGAGCCTCCTGGAAGGCCACGCGAATGTGGTGATGGACGCCGTGGATGCCAGCATCATCCCGTCCGTCAAGACCATCCGGCAGCGGTTCAATGACCGCGGCAAGGACCGCGGCGTGATCGAGAAATTCATCCGCAGCCTCCTGGGACTGGACGCGAAAATGCGCCAGTATTCCGACGGCGCAAGGTTTGTCCGGGCCGTGGTGGACGCAGCCGGCATGGAGGGCTTCAACAAGGTCTGGGAGTCCGCGGACCACCTGCCCACCGAACCCGAGATCCACGACGCCAAGCTGTGGCTTGAGCGGATGGGACTCTGATTGCCGGGCAGCCAGCAACCTGAGGCCACTGCCGCCGTTGATGCGGCCGCCGCGGATTCCGTCCAGCAGGCTGCCGTTAGCGGTTCCACTAGCGGTTCCACGGGCGGTTCCAGCAGCGGACGACGACGGCCGGGCAGGCTGGCGCCCGTCGTCGGCAAGGCGCGTAAAGCCCTGGGGGACGCGCTGGCGCAGGCCGGCTATCCCCGCCACGTCCTGGTTGCCTGCAGCGGCGGCCCGGACTCCCTGGCACTGGCCGCCGTGGCCGCCTACTTTGCCCGGCGCGGCCACGTGGACGGCCACCCGGTGACGGTGGGCGCGGCAGTCGTGGACCACCAATTGCAGGAAGGGTCAGCGCAGGTCGCGGCCAGGACCGCGGAAACCCTGAAGGAGCTGGGCCTGGGCCCTGTGGAAATCCGGACCGTCACGGTGGCCGGAGAAGGCATGGGACCGGAGGCGGCAGCGCGGGAGGCCCGGCACGCCGCACTCGAAACGGCAGCGGCAGCCCAGGGGGCCGCGGCAATCCTGCTGGGCCACACGCTGGATGACCAGGCCGAACAGGTGCTCCTGGGCCTGGCGCGCGGCTCGGGCACGCGCTCGCTTGCAGGCATGAGGCCCGCGAGGGGCGCTCTGCTGCGGCCGTTCCTGGGGCTTCGCCGGGCGGATACGGAAGAGATCTGCGAGGTGGAAGAGCTCCAGCCCTGGCATGATCCCACCAACCGGGACCCGTCCTATGCCCGGTCCCGGACGCGGGTGGAGGTCCTGCCCCACCTGGAGGAAAAACTGGGTCCCGGAGTGGCGGAATCCCTGGCCCGGACAGCCTCCATCCTGCAGCTGGACGCCGACTACCTCGAAGATGTGGCGGAAGCCACCTTTGCGTCAATGGTGGAGCGCAACGGCCCGGAACTGAGCCTTCCGGAGGAGGCGTTGCGCGCCTTGCCCCCTGCCATCCGGTACCGTGTGATCGCCAAGGCCGCGGCCGACGTCGGCGGGCAGCAGCCCAGCTACCAGCGCCTTTTGGCGGCGGAGGCGCTGCTGCGGCGGCATGGTTCGGCGGGGCCGGTGGAACTACCCGGCGGAGTGAGCGCCTACCGCCTGTCCCTCGCCCAGCTGGCCAGCGCCGAAGCCGCGGACGGCCCGGCTGCCGGCGGCAAAGCCAAACCCGTTCCCCGCGAAGCCGCACGCTGTGGGAAGCTAGTACTCCGGCCCCAAGAGCCGCCCGCAAAATAGTCGCACCCCCGCATCTACACAGGAGCCATTGGTGGATTCAAACGACGTCCAGGCAGACCTCAAGCACGTTCTCTACACCAAGGAACAGATCCAGCAGCGGATCACCGAACTCGCTGCCCAGATCGACAAGGACTACGAGGGCCGCGAAATCCTCATCGTGGGCGTGCTCAAGGGCGCGGTGATGGTCATGGCGGACCTGGCCCGGGCGCTGCACAGCCACATTTCCATGGACTGGATGGCTGTGTCCTCCTACGGGTCCGGCACCCAGTCCTCCGGGGTTGTCCGCATCCTGAAGGACCTGGACACGGACCTCATGGGCAAGGACGTCCTGATCGTCGAGGACATCATCGACTCCGGCCTCACCCTGTCATGGCTGAAGACCAACCTGGAATCACGCGGCACGGCATCGGTGGAGATCTGCACCGCCTTCCGCAAGCCCACTGCCGCCAAGGTGGAGATCGACGTTAAGTACGTGGGCTATGACATCCCCAACGAATTCGTGGTTGGCTACGGCCTGGACTACGCAGAGAAGTACCGCAACCTGGACTTCGTGGGCACCCTGGCCCCGCACGTTTACGAGTAGGCCGCCCCTCCCAGACCGCCGCCGCGCCGCCGTCGGCCTTTCCTTGAAAAACCCCGCCCTTGGGGCAGGCCTCGGCCGTCCTGGCAGCGCTACGCCCACAGGGAACTTTTGCCGTCCATCATGCGTGATCTACTCCGGACGGTGTATAGCTAGAAGCTGACGCAGCACCATCACGCGCGCAGACTACTCGCCGTGCAGCACTACCAGAAGGGACGGGGTTAGCCCCCGAACAGATGAAAGCTAAGAACTTCTTCAAAGGCCCGGGCATCTGGATCGTCGTCGTGGTCGGTCTGCTCCTGGTGGCCTTTGCAACGCTTGCCCCTGGTGGTGCGGCACGGATTGACACGGACAAGGGCCTTGAACTGCTCTCCGGGGACCAGGTGGAGCAGGCCAAGATCTTCGACGGCGAAAACCGCGTTGACCTGACTTTGAAGGACAACCTGCAGCTGGACGGGCAGGACAAGGGCAAGAGCGTCCAGTTCTACTTCGTGGACGCCCGCGCCCTGGATGTAGTCAAGGCCGTCACTGCCTCCAAACCGGCCCAGGGCTACACGGACCAGCCGATTGAGAGTAACTGGTTCTCCGGCCTGCTCTCCCTCCTGATTCCCGTCATCCTCCTCGGCGCCCTCTTCTGGTTCCTAATGACCCGCATGCAGGGCGGCGGCTCCAAGATCATGCAGTTCGGCAAGTCCAAGGCCAAGATGGTCAGCAAGGACATGCCGCAGGTGACCTTCGCCGACGTCGCAGGATCCGACGAAGCCGTGGAAGAACTCCAGGAGATCAAGGAATTCCTCCAGGAGCCCGCCAAGTTCCAGGCCGTTGGCGCCAAGATCCCCAAGGGCGTGCTGCTGTACGGCCCTCCGGGCACCGGCAAGACCCTCCTTGCCCGCGCCGTCGCAGGCGAGGCCGGCGTCCCGTTCTTCTCCATCTCCGGCTCGGACTTCGTGGAGATGTTCGTTGGTGTGGGTGCCTCCCGTGTCCGCGACCTCTTCGAGCAGGCCAAGGCCAACTCCCCGGCCATCATCTTCGTGGACGAGATCGACGCCGTCGGCCGCCACCGCGGTGCCGGCATCGGCGGCGGCAACGACGAACGCGAGCAAACCCTCAACCAGCTCCTGGTGGAGATGGACGGATTCGACGTTAAGACCAACGTCATCCTCATCGCCGCCACCAACCGCCCGGACGTGCTGGACCCCGCGCTGCTCCGCCCCGGGCGTTTCGACCGGCAGATCGGCGTGGAAGCGCCGGACCTGATCGGCCGCGACCAGATCCTGCAGGTCCACTCAAAGGGCAAGCCGATGGCGCCCGGTGTGGACCTCAAGGCCGTGGCCAAGAAGACCCCCGGATACACCGGCGCAGACCTGGCCAACGTCCTGAACGAGGCAGCGCTGCTCACCGCGCGCTCCAACGCGAACCTCATCGATGACCGCGCCCTGGATGAAGCCATCGACCGCGTCATGGCCGGCCCCCAGAAGCGCAGCCGCGTGATGAAGGAGCATGAGCGCAAGATCACCGCGTACCACGAGGGCGGCCACGCCCTGGTGGCGGCAGCGCTGCGGAACTCCGCCCCGGTCACCAAGATCACCATCCTGCCCCGCGGCCGCGCCCTGGGCTACACCATGGTGGTCCCGGACAACGACAAGTACTCCGTGACCCGCAACGAACTGCTGGACCAGATGGCCTACGCCATGGGCGGCAGGGTGGCGGAAGAAATCGTGTTCCACGACCCCTCCACCGGCGCGTCCAACGACATCGAAAAGGCCACCGGCACCGCACGCAAGATGGTCACCGAGTACGGCATGAGCGAACGCGTCGGCGCAGTCCGCCTGGGCCAGGGCGGCGGAGAGCCCTTCCTGGGCCGCGACGCCGGGCACGAGCGCAACTACTCCGACCAGATCGCCTACGTGGTGGACGAGGAAGTGCGCCGGCTCATTGACCAGGCCCACGACGAGGCCTACGCCATCCTCACCGAGAACCGCGACGTCCTGGACCGGCTGGCGCTTGAACTGCTGGAGCGCGAAACGCTGAACCAGGCCGAGATTGCCGACATCTTCCGCGATATCCGCAAGCGCGATTTCCGCGAGGTGTGGCTGTCCAAGGAGTCCCGTCCGGTCCAAATGGCGGGCCCGGTGGAGTCCCGCCAGGAGCGGGCTGAGCGCGAGGCCCAGGAGGAAGCCAAGCAGGCGCGCCTGGATGAGCCGCTCGACGCCCGGCCGCCGCACCCGCAGGGTGTTCCCGAGGATGCTCCATTCCAGGGCGGCGTCACCGACGCAGGCCCGGACACCCTTCGCGGCTAAGCTTTCTACGTGACCCACTTCGACGACGACGACGTTCCCGCCTCCGCCGGATACCCGGCGGAGGGCGGATCCCACCACTCAAAGCACCACAAGGTGGACCGGCCCCGGATCGAGGCGGCCGTCCGTGAGATTCTCCTGGCCATTGGAGAGGACCCGGACCGCGGCGGCCTCATTGACACCCCCAAGCGGGTGGCCAAGGCCTACGCCGAGGTGTTCGCCGGGCTGCACCACGATCCCGCGGACGTCCTGTCCACCACCTTCGACCTTGACCATGAGGAACTTGTCCTGGTCAAGGACATCCCCTTCTATTCCACCTGCGAGCACCACCTGGTGCCGTTCCACGGGGTGGCCCACGTGGGGTACATCCCCTCGCATGAGGGCAAGGTGACGGGCCTGAGCAAGCTCGCCCGGCTCGTGGACATCTATGCCCGCCGCCCGCAGGTCCAGGAGCGGCTCACCACTGAGATCGTCGAGGCGTTGGTGCGCTACCTCAAACCCCGTGGCGCCATCGTCGTTGTTGAATGCGAACACATGTGCATGTCAATGCGCGGTATCCGCAAGCCCGGAGCGAAGACCGTCACCAGCGCGGTCCGCGGGCAGCTTCATGACCCGGCCACCCGCGCCGAAGCCATGAGCCTCATCCTCGGAAGGTAAACCATCAGACCATGGACTCACTAGCTGCAGCGCCGGGAACCGGCCCCGCAACATCGCCACTGCCCATCCTTCGCAAACCGCGCCCGGCCGCACGGTTCGAAGACCTCCCCACGGACCGCACGCTGGTCATGGGCATCCTGAATGTCACCCCGGATTCCTTCAGCGACGGTGGCCGGCACGCCACGGCGGACACCGCCATCGCGGCAGGGCTCCGGATGTTCTACGCAGGTGCGGACATCATCGATGTCGGCGGTGAATCCACCCGGCCCGGCGCCGAGGACGTCACCCCGGAGGAAGAGCAGCAGCGCGTCATCCCCGTCATCCAGGCCCTGGTGAAGGCCGGAGCGCTCGTCAGCATCGACACCACGCACGCCTCCACGGCCGCAGCCGCGGTGGAAGCCGGTGCTGCCATTGTCAATGACATCTCGGGGCTCAGCATCGAACCGGAAATGGCCGAGTTCGTGGCCGCTGCCAAGGTCCCCTACATCCTCACCCACCGCCGCGGGGACGCACGCACCATGAATTCGCTCGCCGACTACAAGGACGTGGCGGGCGAAGTGGTGGCCGAACTCGCGGGGGTGCGGGACAAACTGTATGCCGCCGGCGTCGCCGCGGAACAGATCATCGTGGACCCGGGTCTGGGATTCGCCAAGAACGACGCCCAGAACTGGGAGCTCCTGCAGAACCTGGACCAGCTGGACAGCCTGGGCCACCGCGTCCTGGTGGGGGCCTCCCGTAAGCGGTTCCTCGGCACCCTGCTCACGGTGGCCGGCAAGTCCGCGGCCCCGGAGGAGCGCGACGGCGCCACAGCCGCCATCACTGCCATCAGCGCCTACCGCGGCGCCTGGGCGGTCCGCGTGCACGACGTCGGCCCCAGCCTTGACGCCGTCAAGGTTGCCGCGCGCATGGCCGCACCCCGCGCCCGCAGCTAAGCCGCGCCCCATGGACAGGATTACGCTGACTGGTGTGACGGCCGTGGGCCATCACGGCGTGTTTGATTTTGAACGCCGCGAGGGCCAGCCTTTTGTTGTGGACGCAGTGCTGTACCTGGACTTTGCCAAGGCGGCAGAATCCGACGACGTCCAGGACACTGCCCACTACGGCGAGGTGGCCCAGCGTATTACCCAATGGATCTCCGGCGAGCCGCTGAACCTGATCGAAGCCCTGGCAGTGCGGATCGCGGACGGCCTGCTGGACGAGTTCGGGCTGGCGGCCGTGGACATTACCGTCCACAAGCCGCAGGCTCCCATTGAGGTTCCCTTCGGCGACGTGGCGGTCAGCGTCCACCGTGCCCGCCGCGATGGTGAAAAGCGCGCTGGGGGACAGCAAGCCCAGGGGGAGGGGCCATGAACGGCGGCTATACCAAGGCGGTCCTGGCGCTCGGCAGCAACCTGGGTGAGCGCAATGACACCCTTTCCGAGGCTGTGGCAGACCTCGTAGACCCGCCGGAGGTGCGGCTGCTCGCCGTGTCCCCGGTTGTGCAGACGAAGGCCGTGGGCGGTCCCCCCAACCAGCCGGATTTCCTCAATATGGTCATTACGGTGGAAACCAGCCTGTCCCCGCACGAACTGCTGGAACACTGCCAGGCCGTGGAGAACAAGCACCACCGCGTGCGGGAGGTGCGCTGGGGGCCGCGGACGCTCGACGTCGACATCATCACCTACGGCGACCTCCGCAGCGACGACCCCTCCCTGACATTGCCCCACCCCCGGGCCGCCGTCCGCGCTTTTGTGCTCTACCCGTGGTCGCTCATCGAGCCGGCCGCCACCCTGGACGGCGAACGGATCAGCGCACTGGCCGCGCGGGCTGACGACTTTGGCGACCTCGCCCCGTTCGACGGCTTCGGCGACTTCGACGGCGTACCCACCGCCGGAGCGGTGGAAGAACGATGAAACCCATCAATCCGCTGCGCCTCCTGCTGATCGGTTTCATCCTGGCCGTGGCGGGCTGGTCCGCCACCGTGGTGACCAGCCGGTTCGGCATGTCCACCCCCGTCCTCCCGGCCACCGCCCTGGCCACCATGGGCGTGATCGTGGCCATCACCCTGATCCTGGGCATCCGCGTGCTGAAGTGGCGCAACAGCCTCGACGCCAACGGCGCCAGCAAGGGTACCAAAGCGGGACCCAGGAAAAGGCCCGTGCTTGATCCGCTCCTCGCCGCCCGGACCCTGGTCCTGGCCCAGGCCTGCGCCTACGCCGGAACGGTGCTGCTGGGCTGGCACGTGGGCATCTTCCTGGACCAGCTCCGCATCTGGAGCCTGCGCAGCAACCAGGGCATCACCTGGCTGGCGCTTGCCATGGCCGGCGGGGGACTGGTGATGATCGTGGTGGGCCTGCTGGTGGAGCGGTTCTGCAAGATCCCGCCGGAAGACGGCGACACCAAGGGGATCGAGGGAAAACCGGGCCGCGCCGTGCACGGTGAAGCCTCCGGGGAAGGCGAATATGCATACCGGGGCGATTGATCCGCCAGGCATCACCTGGCAGCGCGTCTCACCGAAATACGTCACCGCCAGGGTGGTGCAGTGGGCCCTGGGCAACCTGGCCGCCGTGCTGGTCCTGTCCCTTCCGCTGGTGCTTGTCCTCGCGGGCGTGTGGGCCTGGCCGCCGCTGTGGCTGGCAGCCACCGTACCCGCCGTGGCTTTGGTGGCGGCCCTCTGGAAACTGGCACTCATCCCGCGGCAGGTCCGTGCCATCGGATACGCCGAACGGGACGACGACCTCCTGATCAGGACCGGCATCTTCTTCCAGCGCACCATGGCCGTCCCTTATGGGCGCATGCAGTACGTGGACATCGGCGTGGGCCCGGTGGAGCGGTCCCTGGGCCTGTGCACCCTCAAACTCCACACAGCGTCACCCGGCACCAACGCCCAGATCCCGGGCCTGCCCGCCGCAGAAGGTGCCCGACTCCGAGAGCAGCTGGCGGCACGGGGCGAAGCCAGGCTGGCAGGGCTGTGACCGCGGAGGAACCGCGTCCCGCCCCCTTCCCTGGTGTGGGCGGCGCCGCGGCTGCACCCCAGCCAGGCGATACACCCCAGCCCACCAATGCACCCCAGCCAGGCAGCGCACCCCAGCCAGCCAGTGCATCCCAGCCAGGCAGCGCGTCCGACGGCGAGTGGCTGCGTGTGCACCCGGCGTCGCCCTTTGTCCGCGGCTGGGTGGCCCTGGCCGCCATAGGTTTTTTCTTTGGCCGTGACATCTTTGAACGCTCGCTGCAGGGCCGGCCGGTCTTCGAGGAAGAAGTCGCCGGCCGGGCGTCCTGGCTGCTGGCGGGCGGCGCCATGGTGCTGCTGGTCTCGGTGCTGGGCTTCCTCCTCACCTGGTACTTCACCAAGTACCAAGTGTCCGGCGGCTACGTCCGGGTCAACACCGGGTTCCTGTTCCGGCAGCAGCGCCAGGCGCGGCTGGACCGCGTCCAAGCCATCGACATCGAGCAGCCGCTGCTGGCCCGGATTTTCGGCCTCGCCGAGCTGAAGTTCGAGGTGGCCGACGCAGGAGAGTCGGCGGTGCGGCTGGCCTACCTGAAGATCGACGAGGCCCGGCAGCTCCGCGCCACCATCCTGGCCCGTGCCGCAGGGGTGCCCATTAACCCGGCCCATCCGGAGGAACCCTCACCCGAGGCGCCGGAATACCAGATACTGTCGGTGCCGCCGCAGCGCCTCGTGGGTTCCCTGCTGCTCAGCGAGCAGAGCTTTTTCGTGGTGCTTGGCGGCATTGCGTCCGTGGTGCTCGCCGCCGCCACGGACAGCCAGACGTTCTACCTCTACCTCATTCCGGCTGCCCTGGGCCTGGCCGCCAGCTACTGGGGGCTATTCAACAAGGGGTACAACTTCACCGCGGCAATCTCCCCGGACGGCATCCGGCTGCGCTACGGCCTGCTGGACACCCAGGCTCAAACCCTGCCGCCGGGGCGCATCCAGGCCCTGAAGGTCAGCCAGCCGCCGCTCTGGCGCCCGCTCGGCTGGTACCGGATGCAGGTCAACGTGGCCGGCTACGGAGTGGTGGAAAACGCCGGCGAGGGCTCCGCCCGGACCACACTCCTGCCCGTCGGCACGCTGGCGGACGTGATGGCAATGCTTGCCCTGGTGCTGCCTGACCCCGGCACCCCGCAGCCAGCGGCCGTCTTTGGCGCGGGGCTCACGGGTTTGGATTCCGACGGCGGATTCGTCAGCACTCCGCCAAGGGCCCGCTGGCTCGCCCCGCTGGGCTGGCGGCGGAACGGGTTTGCCGCCACGGACACCGCCCTGCTGCTCCGTTCAGGTCGGTGGTGGCGGCAGCTTGTGGTGGTTCCGCACCAGCGCACGCAGTCCATGGCCCTGCACCAAGGCCCGCTGGCACGCCGGTTCGGGGTAGCCGACCTGATTCTGCACACCACCCCCGGCCCCGTTGTGCCGCGCCTGGTCCAGGCCGGCCGGGATACGGCGCTGGCCCTGTTCGACGAACAGTCTGCCCGTGCCCGGCTGGCCAGGAAGCGGCAAACTACGGAACAGTGGCTCCGGCAGGTGGTTCCGGAAGCATCGGCCATTGGGGCTGGCGGCGCCGGCCCCCAGCCAGTGGCCGGGCCCCTGGAATCCCACACCCCACAACAACAGGAAGGCGGGCAGCATGGCTAAGCCCGGACGCCTCGGCGTCGGAGTCATCGGCGCGGGCAAGGTGGGGGCGGTCCTTGGTGCCGCCCTGCGCGCCGCTGAACACGCCGTCGTCGGAGTTTCGGCGGTGTCCGAAGCGAGCCGTGAGCGCGCGGAAACGCTGCTCCCCGGTGTGCCCGTCCTTGAAGTGCAGGAGATCGTGGAGCGGGCGGAACTGGTCCTGCTTGCTGTGCCCGACGACGCCCTCCCGGGACTGGTGGACGGGCTCGCAAAGCTGGGCGCCTGGCAGCCGGGCCAGCTGGTTGCCCACACCTCCGGCCGGTTCGGCGTGGGCGTCCTGCACCCGGTCCGCGCCGCCGGTGCCGTACCGCTGGCGCTGCACCCCGCCATGACGTTCACCGGAATGAGCCTGGACCTGACCCGGCTGCTGGACTGCACCTTCGGCGTGACGGCAGATGCCGCCATGCTTCCCATCGCCCAGGCACTGGTGGTGGAAATGGGCGCGGAACCGGTGGCCATCGCCGAGGCGGACCGGACGCTGTACCACGCAGCCCTGGCGCACGGCTCCAACCACCTGGTCACCCTTGTTGCCCAGTCGTCCGAGCTGCTGCGCTCGGTGGGAGTGGAACTGCCCGAACGCATGCTGGGCCCGCTCCTGCGGGCCACCCTGGAGAACGCGCTGGCGTCCGGCGAGTCAGCCCTGACCGGTCCGGTAGCGCGCGGTGACGTTGGCACCGTCGCGGCGCACGCGGAGGCGCTGCGGGAGTTCGACGGCGGCGGGCACGGCGATGTACTGGCCGCCTACCTTGCCATGGCCCGCGCCACCGCCCTGCGTGCAGAGGGTCGCGGACTTCTGAAGCCGGACCAGCTGGAGGGGCTGCGCCACGCCCTCGATCCTCAGGAGGACTGACGATGCCCATTAAACTTGCCACCACGGTGGCTGAGCTTCGCACCGAAGGCGCCCGGCTGTTGGGCGCCAGGCAGGGAACATCGCAGGGGCTGGTGCCCACCATGGGCGCACTCCACGAGGGCCATGCCGCCCTGGCGCGTGCCGCCGTCGAACAGAACGACGTTGTGGTGGCCACCATCTTCGTCAACCCGCTGCAGTTCGGCGACGCCGTGGACCTGGGCCGCTACCCGCGAACGCTGGAGGCCGACCTCGCACTGCTGGAAGACCAGGGCGTGGACCTGGCCTTCGCGCCGTCGGTGGAGGAGGTCTACCCTGGCGGGGAACCGCTGGTGCGGGTCACCTCGGGCCGGCTCGGGGAAAAATGGGAGGGGGCCTCCCGGCCGGGCCATTTTGACGGCGCCCTGACGGTGGTGGCCAAGCTGCTCCACTACGGGTTGCCCGCCGCGGGCCTGCCCGCCGCCGGGCCTGCTCCGGGAGGGCTGCCTGCCTACCGGGCGTACTTCGGCCAGAAGGACGCGCAGCAGCTTGCCCTTGTCCGGCGCATGGTGGCGGACCTCAACTTCCCGGTGGAGATCGTGGGGGTGCCCACGGTGCGTGCCGTTGACGGGCTGGCACTGTCCAGCCGCAACCGCTTTCTGTCGGACGAAGAGCGGGAGGCGGCCCTGGTGCTGTCCCGGGCCCTCCGGCTGCTGGAGGAACGCGCGAACGCCCGGCAGCCGCTGGACCTTGACTCAGCCCGGGCCCTGGTGGAGTCCCAGCCGCTGGTGGCGCTGGACTACTTCGACGTGGTGGACCCGGACACCCTGGAGCCGCTTGCCGAGAACTGCCGGGAGACGCCGTTCAGCGGTGAAGCCCTGGCGCTCATCGCCGCCAAAGTGGGGCCGGTGCGGCTGATCGACAACGCACCGCTGAGTTCCTGAGGCCAGGCCGCTAGATGCAGGGCTCTTCCCGGTTGATCATCAGTTGTTCGAGCAGCGCGCGCTCCGGCCTGCCGGGGTGCTTGGCGACGCAGCGGCGCAGGCGTGCCCTGGCGAGCTCCTCACCGGGTTCGCGGCTGCGGAGGACTTCATCAATGATTTCCTGGGCCTGCCATCGGAGCGACTCAATGGCGAATTCCCGGATCTCGGACGGGGTGACTTCGGCCATCCAGGGATCAGGGTCTGAGGGAACGCTCTGGAACATCCGCTCTGCTGACATCGGGGCCTCCTTGCACCAGTCCGAAGGGCCTGTGTGGGGGCCTCCACGGCGTCGAAGCACTGCGCTACGGGAAACATTACAGGGGGGAAGACCGGTCTGTCTCCCCCCGGGAGTAGACTGAAATCGCGATGAATCCAGAGGCGAAGGTCCCGGCAATCCACGAGGTTGCCACAGTCCCAGAAGTTGCCACAGACCCAGAAGTCGCCGCATACCCCCAGGCGGCCGCGGTGGCGGAATCCGGTCCTCCCCATTCGGTGGACAGGATCCTGGCCGTTGCCTACGATCTGTTCTCCACGCGGGGCGTGCGGGACGTGGGCGTCAACGAGCTCATCGAGCGGTCCGGGGTTGCCAAAGCCACGTTCTACCGCCATTTTCCGTCAAAGGATTCCCTGGTGTTCGCATTCCTGGAGCAGCGGGACAAGCAGTGGACGATAGACGGGATCCTCTCCGAGGCGCGCCGCCGGGGCAGCACTCCCCAGGAGCAGCTGCTGGCCATTTTCGACGTCTTCGGGGACTGGTTCCGGCGGGAGGACTTCGAGGCCTGTTCGTTTGTGAGGGTCATGCTGGAGATGGGTCCGGCCCATCCGCTGGGGCGGGCCAGCATCGATTACCTGGCAAAGATCCGCGGCCATGTGCAGGCCCTGGCGGAGGAAGCCGGGCTCCAGAGCCCCGGGGACTTTGCCCGTTCCTGGCATATCCTCATGAAAGGTTCGATCATCCAGGCCGTGGAAGGTGACGCGCTGGCCGCCGAACGCGCCCGGCAGATGGCGGTCTGGCTGATCGGGCACCACACCAGCTGACCGCAGGCCGCTCAGGCAGCCGCTGCCTGGAAACCAGCGCTGTTCAGGAGCCGGAATGCCCGGCGGGGATGCGGGGCGCGGAGGTGCTATGGCGGACCAGCAGCCGGGTCTCCATCAGTTCATCCGCCGGCCCAGCGGCGGCCTGGCCGTCGTCCTGCACCAGCGCCAGCAGGCGTTCTACGGCCCGGGTGCCCTGGTTTCGCGGAAACTGGTCGATGGTGGTCAGTCCCAGGATTTCGCCCATTTCGTGGCCGTCCACCCCAATGACGGACAGCTCCTCGGGGATCCGCAACCCGAGGTCGCGGGCTGCCAGCATTGCGCCAAAGGCCATCTCGTCGGAGGCGCAGAAGATGGCGGTGGGCCGTTCCTCGGCATCCGCCAGCAGCTGCTTTGTCTCCTTGTACGCATCGTTCGCCGAGTAGTCGGAAATGAGGGACCACGCCTCGCGCAGGGGCAGGCCTGCCGCCGCCATCGCTTCCTCGTATCCGGCGCGGCGGCCGCTGGAGATCTCGAAGTTCCTGCCGTATTCGTGCTCGCCGCCGAGGTGCGCCACCCGTGAGTGCCCCAGGCTGATCAGGTGGTTGGTGGCCCGGCGGCCCACCTCCACGTCATCGATCCGGAGGGTAGGGATGTCCGGCAGCGGACCGCCCACGCCCACCACCGGAATCCCGGCGGCCAGGATCTGTTCGGTCTCATGGGCGTTGAGCTGGAGTGAGACGGCCAGGACGCCGTCGAGCCGCTTGCGCAGGAGGAAGTCCCCCAGCACCGATTCCCGGTAGCGGTCGCCCTGGAAGTCGTAGAGGGTGAGGTCGTAGCCGGCGTCCATCAGGGCTGAATTGGCGCCCTCGAGCAGCGTGGCGAAGTACCACCTGTTGACGAAGGGGAGGACCACTCCAATGTTGTGGCTGCGCCCGCTCGCCAGGCTGGAGGCGTGGTAGGACATGACAAAGCCGAGTTCGCTGGCGGCGGCAGTCACGGCCTCCCTTGCCCGGGCGGACACACTGCCCTTCCCGCTCAAAGCCCGCGACGCCGTCGCCTGCGAAACACCCGCCAAACGTGCTACATCCCTGATTCCTGCCACTGACCCTCTGATGCTCCGCTTGGCCCCATGCGCAGCCAGATGCACTGCGCAGGACCCAGTTTACGCTGGGCGGTAGCGTCCCCATCCGTGCTGAGCAGGATCTCCAGGCCGGGCAGGTCAACCGGCGCCTCACCCATGTTCATCATCACCAGGACTCCGTTGTTCACGAACGTCACGCAGTCCGAGGCTGAGGAGCCTTCAAGCCAGTCCAGGGAACCGGCGCCAAGCTTCAGGTCGCGGCGGAGCCCCAGGGCCCGGCGGTACAGCGACAGGACGGAGGACTCGTCCCGGTCCTGCACGTCTCGCGACAGCGCGGCCCATTCCTCCGGCTGCGGCAGCCAGGACTCGCCTGTGCTGTTGAAGCCGAATGCCGGGGCGTTCGCCTCCCAGGGCAGGGGCACCCTGCAGCCGTCCCGGCCGATGCGTTCTCCCGCGGTGCGCCGGAACGAGGGGTCCTGGCGGAACGCGTGGTCCATGGTGGTGTGATCGGGCATGCCCAGCTCTTCGCCCTGGTACAGGTACACGCCACCGGGCAGGGCGAGCATGAGCATCGAGGCCGCGGCGGCCCGTCGCAGGCCCAGCTCCGCGTCAGGCTGGACATCCTCGGCGCCCAGGCCGTCGCCGGGGCGGGCCGCAGGCTCCACGATGCCGAAGCGCGTTGCGTGCCGGACGACGTCGTGATTTGAAAGGACCCAGGTGGTGGGTGCCCCGACCGAATCGAACATCCGCAGCGAGCTCTCGATCACGGCACGCAGCCGGGCCGGGTCCCACGGGGTGCCAAGGTAGGCGAAGTTGAACGCCTGATGCATCTGGTCCGGCAGGACCCAGTTGGTCAGCCGGGACAGGGGATCGATGCTCGCTTCGGCGCAAAGGATGCGGTCGCCGTCGAACTCGGCCAGGACCTCGCGCCACCTGCGGTAGATGTCATGGATTTGCGGCTGCCCGAACATCGGCGCAAGGTGCCCCGGGAAGTCGTCGGTGCTGACGCCGTCGGGCCGTCCGTGCCAGTCCGGGAGTCCGTCGGCCTTGACCAGGGCGTGCGCCACGTCCACCCGGAAGCCGGCAACACCCCGCTGGAGCCAGAAGCGCAGGACGCGTTCGAACTCGGCGTGCACGGCAGGGTTGTCCCAGTTGAAGTCAGGCTGGGATGAATCGAAAAGGTGCACGTACCACTGCCCGGGTTCGCCGCTGGGTTCGGTGATGCGGGTCCAGGCCGGGCCGCCGAAGTGCGACTGCCAGTTGTTGGGCGGGAGCTCCCCGGATTCCCCGCGGCCGTCCCGGAAGATGAACATCTCCCGTTCAGGGCTTCCCGGCCCTGCCTGGAGTGCGGCCTGGAACAGGGCGTGGTCGGAGGAGCAGTGGTTCGGCACGAGGTCGATGATCACCCGGATGCCCAGCGAATCCGCGCGGGCCACCAGCGCGTCGAAGTCGTCCAGGGTCCCGAAGACGGGATCGACGTCGCAGTAGTCGGCGACGTCATATCCGCCGTCCCGCTGCGGCGAAACGTAGAAGGGTGAGAGCCACACGGCATCGACGTCCAGCGCCGCCAGCTGGTGCAGCTCGGCCGTGATGCCGGGCAGGTCGCCTTCGCCGTCGCCGTTGAGGTCCCGGAACGAACGGGGGTAGATCTGGTAAATCACCGAGGACCGCCACCACTCCGTACCTTGGTCGGCGGGGTGGACCGGCACCAGTTGGAGGGCGGAGACGTCGGACTCGTCAAGCATGAGTGTGTTGGTCATCCGGTTATGCTAGCGGTCTTTACGCAAAAAATGGAACAGCTTCCATCCAGCAATGGCAAGGAAATCGTTAATTCGCTAACCGTGTGGACGTTCTCAATGGAATCGCTTACAGTTGTGACTTGTCTCACCGCCAGGGTTGGCACCTGACAGCCGATATCTCCCAGGGCGGGCATTTCTTACACCGGGCAGTTGCCCAATTCATGAAGGAGGCGCATCGGTGCGCACAGCTCTTACCAAGCCCTTGGTCCGCAAGGCCAGGCTTTCACTCACGACGGCGGCCGCCGTCTCCCTGATGCTTCTCGCCTCAGGCTGCTCCGGCGGGCAGGCCCCGGCAGGCGGCGCATCAGGCGCCGCATCCGAAAGCGCCGCAGCTGCCCCCGCCTCCTCCGGCGAGGCACCCGCACGCGGGGACGCCGACCTCGTCATCTGGGCCAACGGCCCCGTGGTCCAGGCGCTGCAGCCCATCGCGGACAAATTCGGCGAGGAGAACGGCATCACGGTGGAAGTCCAGACCGTGGCCACCGAACTGCAGACCAACTTCGTCACGGCGAACGCTTCAGGCAACGGCCCGGACATTGTGATGGGAGCCCACGACTGGATCGGCAACCTGGTCCAGAACGGCGCCATCGATCCCGTCCAGATCACGGCTGAGCAGAAGGCGGACCTCCTGCCTGTCGCCACGGACGCTGTCACCTACAACGGCCAGACCTACGGCATGCCCGCTTCCGTGGAATCCCTGGTGCTCATCCGCAACAAGGCCCTTGCACCCGAGGCGCCCGCTTCCTTCGAGGAGCTGCTCACCGCCGGCAATGCCGCTGTTGCCGCCGGGACCGCTGAACGGGCGCTGAACCTGCAGGTGGGCCCCAAGGGTGACGCCTACTTCATGCAGCCCCTCTACTCCTCAGCCGGTGGCTACCTCTTCGGCAAGAAGGCCGATGGCAGCTTCGACACCGCTGACCTCGGGGTTGGCAAGGAGGGCTCCATCGCAGCTGCGCAAAAGATCTCTGAACTGGGCGAAAAGGGCTCCAAGGTCCTCAGCAGCTCCGTCAGCGCCGACAACTCCATTGCGCTGTTCAATCAGGGCAAGACAGCCTTCATGGTGAACGGCCCCTGGGCTCTTGGCGACGTGAAGAAAGCCGGGATTGACTACGGACTGAGCGCCGTTCCGGGCTTCGCCGGCATGCAGCCCGCCCAGCCCTTCACCGGCGTGCAGTCGTTCTACGTTGCGTCCAAGGGCAAGAACAAGTCCTTCGCCGAAACCTTCGTCCAGACGGCCGCATCGCAGAAGGAAACCCAGCGCGCGCTGTACGAGGCAGTCCGCATCCCGCCGGCGATCGCATCCCTGGTAGAGGAAGTGGCGCAGACCGACCCGGACACCAAGATCGCCGCCGATGCCGCGGCTGCAGGCATCCCCATGCCTTCGCTGCCCCAGATGGCTGCCGTGTGGGCCCCGCTGGGCCAGGCAGAAGCTGCCATTGCCGGTGGCGCAGACCCGGCGGCCACCATGGAGCAGGCCGGCCAGACAATCGCCGGTGCGCTGAAGTAACACCGGCGATGACCACCCGAATCAAGAATTCCTCGGGGAAGGCGGTGGGGCCCGGACTTTCGCTGGGCTCCACCGCGTCGGTCCCCGCGCTGCTGGCCAAGATCCTTGGGCTCGGCGCCGTGCTGGGGGCTGCCGTCTCCCTGACGCCACTGCTGATTGCCGGCGGCGAGTGGGCCATGCTCATCGGACTGTGGGCCGGCGCGGCCGGGCTCCTGGCCGTATATTCCACCAAACGCCTGGTTCCGCTGAAGTACCTGCTGCCGGGCACCCTCCTCCTCACGGTCTTCGTCCTCCTGCCGATTCTTTCCACCGTGCAGCTTTCCTTCACCAACTCGGGCGACGGAACCCGCGGGTCCAAGGAGGATGCGGTATCCACCATCGTCCGGAATTCCGTGACCCAACTGCCCGAATCCAGGACCTTCAACCTCACGGTGGGCACCGAAGGGTCTGCCGCCGATGGCCCCTTCACGTTCTTCCTGGTGGAGACGCCGTCGAACGATGTTTTTGCCGGTGACGGACAGGGCCTGCGCCCCCTTGCCGGGGAGGACGTGACGGTCGACGGCGGCTACGTCCGCGCTGCGGACGGCTACCAGATCCTCACCGGCAAGGAAGTCAACGCCGCCGGGGCGAAGATCAGCGGACTGACTGTTCCCACGGACAAGGGCGCCATCCGCGCCCAGGGCATCAACCGTGCCTTTGAGGGCGTCCAGACACTGACCTACGACGCCGGAACGGACAGCATCACCGATTCGGTTTCCGGGAAGGTCTTCACCGTCCAGCAGTTCGGCGACCGGGAATACTTCGCGGACGCGAACGGCAGCAAGGGATTCGACCAGAGCTGGGAAAAGAACGTCGGCTTCGCCAACTACGTCCGGCTCTTCACCGACCCCCAAGTCCGGGACGCCCTCCTGGGCTCCTTTGTGTGGACGCTCGTCTTCGCCGTCGGCTCGGTGGCCACCACCTTCGTCGTCGGACTCCTCCTCGCCAGCGCCCTCAACGACCCCCGCATCCGCGGACTCAAGCTCTACCGGGCCGTCATCATCGTTCCCTACGCCATCCCGGTGTTCATCTCCTTCATCGTGTGGCAGAGCTTCTACAACAAGGACTTCGGGCTCATCAATTCAATGCTCGGCGGAGCCAAGATCGACTGGCTGGGCGACCCTTTCCTGGCCAAGGTGGCCGTGCTGCTGACCAATCTTTGGGTGGGCTTCCCCTACATGTTCCTGATTGCCACAGGTGCGCTGCAGGCGCTGCCGCAGGACATCGCAGAGGCGGCAAAAATCGACGGCGCCAGCTCCTGGACCACCTTCACCAAGGTCCAGTTCCCGCTGCTGCTGGTGGCCGTTGCGCCGCTGCTGGTGTCCTCGTTCGCATTCAACTTCAACAACTTCAACGTCATCCAGCTGGTCACCGGAGGCGGTCCCTTCCCTGCCGGCGGCGGACAGATCGGCGCCACCGACATCCTGATCAGCGGCGCTTACCGCATCGCGTTCGGCGGTGCCGGCGCCGAGTTCGGTTTCGCCTCGGCAATCTCCGTAGTCCTGTTCATTGTCACGGCAGTGCTCGCAGGCATCCAGTTCCGTTACACCAAAGCCTTGGAGGATGTGCGATGACCAATCTGCTCACGGAAGCACCGGCAGAAAAAGGCGCACCATCCCGCCGGACCAACATGCTGGTCCGCAAGGACGGGCTTGAGCTGCCCCGCGGCAGGCGGTGGTGGCGGGAAGTGGGCTGGCGTCACTTGGTGGGCCTGGCGGGCGTCGCCTTTGCCGGGTTCCCCGTGCTCTACATCATTTCCGCGGCGTTCAACCCGCTGGGCAGCGTGGCCACCACGGAACTGATTCCCACCACGTTCAGCCTGGTCAACTTCGAGACCCTGCTGGGAGGCTCCAAGGGGCCGTATGGAACCTGGTACCTGAACACGCTGGTCCTTTGCACTGTGGTTTCCGTGGCGCAGGTCCTGCTGAGCACGCTTGCAGCCTACGCGTTCTCCCGCTTCCGCTTCTACGGGCGCCGCGGCGGCCTGCTGGCGCTGCTGCTGGTCCAGATGTTCCCGCAGTTCCTGGCCATCGTGGCCCTGTTCCTGATGATCGCGAAGTTCGGTGAGGTGGTGCCCGCCATCGGGCTGAACACCCTGGCCGGTTATGCGCTGGTGCTCATGGGCGGGGCGCTGGGGCAGGTGTGGCTCATCAAGGGCTTCTTCGATTCCATTCCGCATGAGCTCGACGAGGCGGCACGGATCGACGGGGCGGGACACTTCCTGACGTTCACCAGCGTGATCCTCCCGCTGATCACACCGGTGCTGGCCGTGACCGGACTGCTGGCGTTCGTTGCCGTTATTGGCGAGTACATCCTGGCGAGCATCTTCCTGACGGACAACGGCGTCAAGACACTGGCGGTCGGTATGTTCGGCATCATCGCAGGCGACCGCAGCAATAATCTTGGCGTCTTCGCTGCCGGCTCGGTGATGATTGCGCTGCCGGTGCTCCTCCTGTTCCTCTACCTGCAGAAGTTCATTGTGGGTGGACTGACGGCCGGGTCCGTCAAATAGGGGAGGCCAGCAGGAATAGTCAGCTTGCTTATCACTTTTCTTCTTCCTAGGCTGGAAGCTGTCCGGCAAGCAAAACTCTCGGGCCGCGGCCGGCGCCAGTAACCAGGTGCCGGCCCGGCCCAGGCCAGGAGGAAAAATGTCAGAACACAGCATCGCAGGCAAGAAGGTCGCATTCCTGCTGACGGACGGCGTGGAGCAGGTTGAGCTCACCAGTCCCTGGCAGGCAGTGAAGGACGCCGGCGGCCAGCCCACCCTGGTGGCACCCAAGAGCGGAAAGCTGCAGGGGTACAACGGCACTGAAAAAGGTGACACCTTCGACGTCGACCTCACCGCTGCGGAGGCAAATGCCTCCGACTACGACGCCCTGGTCCTTCCCGGCGGCGTCGTCAACGCCGACCATCTTCGCGTGGACAAGGACGCCCAGAGCTTCACCCGGAGCTTCTTCGAGCAGCACAAGCCGGTGGCTTCCATCTGCCACGGACCCTGGCTCCTGATCGAAGCCGGTGTACTGACGGGGAGGAACGTCACGTCCTACCACACCCTGGCCACTGACCTGAAGAACGCAGGCGCCAACTGGTCCGATGAGGAAGTGGTGGTGGACCAGGGACTGGTGACCAGCCGCAACCCTGACGACCTCCCCGCTTTCAACAGCAAGCTGGTAGAGGAAATCTCGGAAGGCCGGCACGCCGGCCAGACAGCCTAGAACCGCCGGAGGCTGCCTGGCAGCGCAGCCCCCATGTGTTCCCTCAGGGTTTGAGAAATGTTCCGGTTCCGGGAATTAGTCCAACCGGTAGAGTGTTGGCATCTGCAGCGGCCATCCCCGCGCACCACTCAAATCACGCCCTGAGGGAACACCCATGTCTACCGAAGTCTCGCCGAACGCAAGCGGCCAGTCCGTCAATACCGAAGGAACCAGGCCCGCCGCGCCGGAGAAGATGTCCCGCGAATCGGTGACCATCATCAGCACGCTGCTGGTGGCAACGTTCGTGGTAATCCTCAACGAGACCATCATGAACGTTGCCCTGCAGCGGCTCATGGTGGACCTGCAGGTGGACGCGCCCACCGTCCAGTGGCTCTCCACCGGCTTCATGCTCACCATGGCCGTGGTCATCCCCACCACCGGGTTCATCCTGCAAAGCCTGTCCACCCGCGCCGTCTTTATGCTGGCCATGGGCCTGTTTGCCAGTGGTACTGCGCTCGCCGCCGTGGCCCCCGGGTTTGAGCTGTTGCTGCTTGCCCGCATCATCCAGGCAGGCGGCACCGCGATCATGCTGCCGCTGCTGATGACCACCATCCTCACCCTTGTCCCGCTCGCCAAACGCGGCGCCGTGATGGGCAACGTCAGCATCGCCATCTCCGTCGCTCCTGCCATGGGGCCCACCGTCTCCGGGCTGATCCTCGAGCACTTCACATGGCGCTTCATGTTCGTGTTCGTCCTTCCCGTTGCCCTTGCGGCCCTGGCGATCGGCGCAAAATACCTGACCAACATCGGCGAAACGGAACGAACCAGGCTCGATGCGCTGTCCGTGGTCCTCACCGTGCCCGCCTTCGGCGGACTCGTCTACGGACTCAGCCAGATCGGCGGCGGCCACGGCGGCCAGGCCGGCCCGGGAACCACGGCCGTTGCCGCCCTGGTGATCGGCGTGGCCAGCCTCGCTGTCTTCGTCCTTCGGCAGGTGCGGCTCCAAAAGGCCGAAGCCCCGCTGCTGGACCTCCGCGCGTTCAACTTCCGGATGTTCACGGTCTCCGTGCTGCTGATGGTGGTGGCCATGATGGCCCTGTTTGGCGGCGTCATCCTGCTCCCGCTCTACCTGCAGGAGGTCCGCGGCCTGGGTTCGCTCGAAACCGGCCTCGCGCTGCTCCCCGGCGGGCTGGCCATGGGCCTGCTGGGCCCGGTCATCGGCCGCCTGTTCGACAAAGTGGGGCCGCTGCCGCTCACCGTCTCCGGGTCCGTCCTGATGGTGCTGTCCCTCTGGCAGTTTTCAATGCTCGACGCCGGCACGGCCGTAGCGTGGATCGTCACCCTGCACGTGGGGCTGAGCTTCGGCCTGGCGCTGCTGTTCACCCCGGCGTTCACCACCGGCCTGAACCCGCTGCCGCCGCACCTGTACTCCCACGGCTCGGCCATCATGAGCACCACCCAGCAGGTGGCCGGTGCCGCCGGCACCGCGCTGCTGGTGTCCATCTTCGCCGTGGTGTCCGCGGCGTCGGGACTCGTTGCGGGGATGAGCGCCGCCTTCCTGACGGCAACCGTGATCTCCCTTGCCGCCGTCGTCCTCTCCGCCATGATGCGCAAGACCGAAGGTGCCGTCCCGGCCCACGCGGCCCACTAGCCCAACCAGGTAGCAGCAGATGTCGGAATGAGCCGTCAAAACAACATCTGCTGCTACTTACTTGGGGTCAGCCGGCGTAGAAGTCAGCCAGCTCTTTGATCAGCCTGTCCGGGGCCTTGATGACGCCGTCGTGGCCGTAGCCGGGGAGGATGGTGTAGCTGGAGCCGGAGAGCACGTCGTGGATCTGGCCGCAGGCAATGCCGAAGTAGGCCGGGCTCTTCTCGCCCACCACAATCAGTGTCTCCAGCGGCAGCGCCAGGAACGGCTCGGCAGGCATGTCCGCGGCGATGATCGCCTTGATCTCGCGGACGCCAGTGCGCATCATCTCCCGCTGCTGCTTGCCCTCCGAGGTGCCGGCGGTCAGCTTGTTGGCCAGTGTCAGCATGGAGAGCGGCATGCGGGACGAAAACGCGCCGCCGGCTTCAAGACCGCGCTGCAGCACGGCCAGGGCGCGGTCGTCGTCGCCGGCAGCGGCGGCACGCTCGTACTCCGCCGTCCAGTCCGCCTTGACGCTGTGGTTCACGGAGACGGCGGGATCGTACACGGCCAGCCGTTCAACGGGCAGCGTCCGGGCTGCGTGCAGCGCAACGGCACCGCCGAAGCTGTGGCCGAACACGTCCGTGCTGGACGTATGTTTCATGACCGTCTGCAGATCGCGGATGTCCACGTCCAGCGTGTAATCCTCGGGCTGGGGCGACGACGAACCGCGGCCGCGCCTGTTGAAAGTGTGCACCGGCCGGCCCAGCGCCGCGCTCAGCTTCTGCGCGAATCTGGTGTAATCCGCAGCGGTCACCATGGAAGGCGGGACAATAACAACGCCCGAACCGGCGGAAGCGAGTTCGGCACCCGTGGAGAAGAGCTCCAGCGTGCCGCCGTCGGGGGTCCTGATGTTCTCACGCGTCATGTTCCGAGCCTAGCTGAGCAACCTGATTGCAGGCACCACGCTGCGCTCCGGGAGAACAGCAGCCGCAGCCGGCGGCGGTCAGCCGAGGCGTGCGATGAGCGCCGCGCCCTGTTCCCGGATGGCGGGCAGGTCAGCGGCCAGCCCGCACAGGATCAGTCCCGCGTCCGCAGCCTGCAGCGGCGATTCGGGGGTTGCCATGCCGTCCGCCCGGAGATTGATCAGCGATTCCACCAGGCGGAACGCCAGGTCTCCCGGGCTGGACTGCCAGCTGGCCGCTGTCACGGCGGGGGACAGGCCCGCGCCCAGCTCCCGGTACAGGTTGCGCAGTTCCTGCCGGTCGGCCAGGAACCGGGTAAAGCGGCCGCTGCGCGCTTCGGGCAGGTGGTAAAGAATTCCGAGGTTCCAGCGGGCGCTGCACAGTTGCGTTCCGTCGTAGAGGGCGACGGCGTGAAGGCGGCTTGCTGCCTCCCCTTCGGCTGGCGGCAGGGCGGCCACCGCCCGGGCAAACTCCAGCCCTGCCAGGACGGTGCCCTCCAACAGGTCCTCAAGGATGTCGTCCTTGGTCTTGAAGTGGTGGTAGAGCGAGGACTGCCTGATTCCCACCGCATCCGCTATGGACCGCGTGGACGTGGTGGCGAACCCCTGCGTGGTGAACAGCTCAGCGGCTGCGTCAAGGATTTCGTCCCGGGCTGTGGCCCCTGGCCTGGAGGGCTGTTGGCTGCGAGGGCGTCCCGGTCCGGCTGAAGTCACCGCATCATTCTTGCATTGCCTCACCACGGATGCGGCGCCCAGTCCCGCGCCTGCATCCGCGGTGAGGGAACGGAAATACAGCCGAAACAGGATGTCTATCCGCCTTTTACAGGGGTGAAACTCCCCGGGGACATCCCGCTGGAAAACTATCAAGTGACCGGTATTCCGCAGCTTTCGGCCGAGTGCTGCAGTGCCGGCGGCCCCCGCCACGCATTCCAGCCCCCCGGAGAATCTGATGACTTCAACCGTTCTTCCCACCGTCCACGCGGACGATGCGGACCTGACGTCCCTGGGCTACCAGCCCACCCTCCACCGCAAGCTCGGCCGCTACGCCTCCTTCGCGGCCGGCTTTTCCTTTGTGTCCATCCTGACTACCATCTTCCAGCTCTTCGCATTCGGCTACTCGTTTGCCGGTCCCGCGTTCTTCTGGACCTGGCCGGTGGTCCTCATTGGCCAGCTGCTCGTGGCCCTGAACTTCGCGGAGCTCGCTGCCCGCTACCCGCTGTCCGGAGCCGTGTACCAGTGGGCACGCCGGGTGGGCGGGGAAGGCGTGGGCTGGTTCGCAGGATGGTTCATGGCCATTGCCCAGGTTGTGACCGCCGCAGCCGCCGCCATCGCCCTGCAGGTGGTACTGCCCCAGCTGTGGGACGGCTTCCAGGTGGTGGGCGGTGATCCCGCGCTGAACACCGTTACCGGCGCCGCCAACGCCGTGATCCTTGGAGCAGTCCTCCTGGTGGCCACCACCATCATCAACTCGCTGGGCGTCAAGCTCATGGCCCACGTGAACTCGGTCGGCGTCACCTGCGAAATCGTCGGCGTCGTGGCCGTGATCCTCGCCCTCATCAGCGCCGCCCAGCGCGGTCCGGACGTGGTTGCGGACACCACGGTCCTCCAGACCTCCGACCTCGGCGCAGTGGGAGCCTTCCTGGTTTCGGGCCTCATGGCCGCCTACGTGATGGTGGGCTTCAACTCCGCCGGCGAACTCTCGGAAGAAACCAAGGACCCGCGCCGCACCGCCCCGCGGACCATCCTTTCGGCGCTTCTCATTTCGGGCATCGGCGGGGCGCTCATGATCATCACGGCCCTGATGGCAGCACCCAGCCTCGACGACGGCCGCCTCGCCACCGAAGGGCTGCCCTACGTCCTCACCGCCGTCCTGGGCACCTTCTGGGGCAAGGTCCTGCTGGTGGACGTCGCCATCGCCATCTTCGTCTGCACCCTTGCCATCCAGACCGCCGGTTCCCGCCTGGTGTTCTCCATGGCGCGGGACGGCAAGCTCCCCGCATCCGCGCTGCTCTCCTCCGTCCACCCCACCCGCGGGACCCCCATGTGGCCGTCCATCGTCATCGGGGCCCTGGCCGTGGGCGTCCTCGCCATCAATGTGGGCAACGCGGCACTGTTCACCACCCTCTGCAGCGTCTGCATCGTGATGGTCTACCTCGCCTACCTCCTGGTCACCGTGCCGCAGCTCATCAACCGCCTCCGCGGTGACTGGAACCGGGTGGGGCAGACCCTGCCGGCGGGCCTGTTCTCCCTGGGCCGCTGGGGCCTTCCCGTCAACATCCTCGCCGTCCTCTACGGTGCCGTGATGGTGGTCAACCTCGCCTGGCCGCGGCCCGAGGTCTACGACCCCTCCGGGGAAAACGGGATCCTGCTCTACTCGGCGCCGCTGATGGTCACCGTGGTCCTGCTCCTGGGCATCTGGGTGCGGCGCCGGAACCTCGCGGCCAACGCCTGAGCCAGTCCCGAACAGTTCAACAGCCCTTCTCCAGAACCAGCACAGGATTGACATGACACAAGTAACCGAAAGCCCGGCAACCGGCACCGCCACCACCGCAGGCGCCCGCGCCCACGCCCGGGAGCAGCACGGCAGGACCGTGGAGACCATGCGCTTCGTGCCCGCCCCCACGGCCCCGGCGCGCCTGACGGAAGGACTGCCCGACGGCGCGTCCCCCACCTGGGCCGAATCCCTCGCCTTTGGCCGCTACACCACCATGTCCCTGGCCCGGGGCACCCGGATCAGGCTCACCGACACTTCCGGTGACGCCTGCGTGCACACACTCCTTTACCGCTCCGGAGCCCTCCACGAGCGGCTCAACGTGGCGGACACCGTCAAGGTCCCCTGGCAGGCCTACCCGGGCACGGGCCACCCGCTCCTGTCCGACGCCGGGCGCCTGATGGCCACCATCGTGGCGGACACCTCCTCCCGGCACGACGCCCTGACCGGTGCCACCACCCTGGAAGGCAACGCGGCCCGGTATGGTGCCGGAACCGCCCACAGCGCATCCCCCGCGGCCCGCGAACTGCTCACCCTTGGCGCACTCAAGGGCGGGCTGGGCCCCGCCGACGTGGCGCCGTCGCTGTCCTTCTTCAAAGGCATCACCGTGGACCCTGCCGGCAGCATTGCCTTCACCGGAAGCGCAGGCCCGGGAGCCGCCGTCGAACTCCTGCTCCAGATGGATGCAGTCCTGGTGCTGGCCAACACCGCACACCCGCTGGACCCCCGCCCGGACTTCACCGGGGCCGCCGTGGACATCGCTGCCTGGCACGCTCCGCAGGACCTCGCAGCCCTCGCAGCGGGCACCCTCACCGGAGCCCTGCCCCCTGAACACCTGCAGGCACTGCAGAACACCGAACACGATCTCACCGCAAGGAACGCCCGATGAACACCGCCACCTCCGCCGCTCCTGCCGCTGATGCCCGCCGGACAGCCCTCGCCCCCGGAGACGTGGTCCTTGACGAATACGTCGAGGCACGCGGTCCCTGGTCCGCCGTCGTGGCCGCCGGGGACGTGCTGACCATTGTGGACCTGGAAGGCAACCAGGCCGTGGACTGCCTGCTCTATGCTGCCGGGGACACCACCGTGCGCTACTCGGCCGCCGTCACCATCGCCCGGCAGCAGTCGATCGTCCTCACCACGGGGTCGGTCCTGCGGGCAGAAACAGGCGCCCCGCTGATGACCGTGGTGGCTGACGAGGTGGGCGTGCACGACACCATCGGCGGCGCCTGCTCACAGGAATCCAACACCCTCCGCTACGGACAGCACACCCGCGAACAGCACGCCTGCGTGGAGAACTTCCTGATCGAGGGCTCACGCTGGGGCCTCGGGAAGCGGGACCTGGTGTCCAACATCAACTGGTTCATGAACGTGCCCGTAGATCCGGACGGAGCCCTGGGCATTGTGGACGGGCTGTCCGCTCCCGGAAAGCGCGTGGCGCTCAAGGCGGAAGTGGATACTTTGGTGCTCGTCTCCAACTGCCCGCAGATCAACAACCCGTGCAACGGCTTCAACCCCACGCCTGTCCGCATGATCGTCACCCGGCCGGAGGCTGCACTGTGAATACTTTCGACACCCTTTTAGTTGCCAACCGCGGCGAGATCGCCTGCCGCATCATCGAGTCCGCCCGGAAGCTGGGACTGCGGACCGTTGCCGTGTTCTCCGAAGTGGACAGGGGCGCCAAGCACGTCCGGCTGGCCGACGAAGCCGTGCTCCTGGGGCCGGCCCCGGCAAAGGAGTCCTACCTTCG
The DNA here is from genome assembly GCF_045291495.1 of Pseudarthrobacter quantipunctorum. Classification (NCBI taxonomy): domain Bacteria; kingdom Bacillati; phylum Actinomycetota; class Actinomycetes; order Micrococcales; family Micrococcaceae; genus Pseudarthrobacter; species Pseudarthrobacter quantipunctorum. Next base: position 3,792,059 of record NZ_CP148033.1, on the reverse strand, counting down.
GGTGGATGCCCTGCTGGATGCGGCCAGGTCCACCGGGGCCGGTGCCATCCACCCCGGCTACGGATTCCTTTCCGAGGATGCCGCATTTGCTGAAGCCGTTGAGGCAGCAGGCCTGGTGTTCGTGGGGCCCACCGCCGAACAGCTGCGCATCTTCGGCACCAAGCACACGGCACGCGATGCCGCCAAAGCCGCCGGAGTGCCCATGATCGCCGGATCCGGGCTGCTGGCAGACGTTGACGACGCCGTTGCTGCCGGTTCCGCCATCGGCTTCCCGCTCATGCTCAAAGCCACCGGCGGCGGCGGGGGCATCGGCATGACGGTCTGCCGCGACGAGGCCGAACTCGCGGAGAGCTTTCCCCGCGTGGCCCGGCTGGCCGGGGCAAGCTTCGGCACCGCCGGTGTGTTCGCGGAGCGGTACGTCGAAAACGCGCGGCACATTGAGGTGCAGGTCTTCGGCGACGGCGCAGGCCGGGTGGTCAGCCTGGGCGACAGGGACTGCTCCCTCCAGCGCCGCCACCAGAAGGTCCTCGAGGAGGCGCCCGCCCCGGACCTGCCGGACGGACTCCGCGAGGAACTGCACCGCAGCTCCCGTGCCCTGTGCGCGTCCCTTAACTACCGCTCCGCCGGGACCGTGGAGTTCGTCTACGACTCCGCCCGCCAGGAGGCATCCTTCCTGGAGGTCAACGCCCGGCTGCAGGTGGAGCACCCCGTCACCGAGGCAGTCACCGGCGTGGACCTGGTGGAGTGGATGCTCCGCCTGGCCCAGGGCGGCCCTGAAGCGGCGTCGGTCCTGGCGGACCGGCCGGACAGCCTGCCCGTTTCAGGCCACGCCGTTGAGGCGCGCGTCTATGCCGAGGACCCGGCCCGCGGCTTCCAGCCCAGCGCCGGCACCGTGACCAACGCCGTCTACCCCGCCTCCGCCGATGTGCGCGTGGACGCCTGGGCGGAAACCGGCACCGAAGTGTCCACCAACTACGATCCCCTCCTGGGCAAGATCATCACCTCCGGCCCGAACCGGGCCGAGGCCTTCGACCGGCTGGCTGCCGCGCTCGCCGGCTCCCGGATCGACGGGATCGAGACCAACCTGGGGATGCTCCGCGCGGCCACCGGCCTGGAGGTGGTCCGCAGCGTGCAGCACTCCACCAGCACGCTGGACAACTTGGGGGACCCCGAACCCCGAATCACCGTGGGCCGCCCCGGCCTCCAGACCAGCGTCCAGGACTGGTCGGGAAGGACCGGCCTGTGGCAGATCGGCGTTCCGCCGAGCGGCCCCATGGATGACTTGTCCTTCCGGCTCGGCAACACCGCCCTGGGCAATCCCGAAGGCGCCCCGGGCCTGGAGTTCACCATGACCGGGCCCTCCCTGACCTTCACGCACGCCACCACTGTCTGCGTCACCGGCGCGGAAGTAACGGTCACCGTCGACGGGAAGGAGGTGCCAGCGTGGACGCCGGTGACCGTCCCAGCGGGCGGAACGCTCGACGCCGGCACGGCCTCCGGTGCCGGGCTTCGCGGCTACATACTGTTCCAGGGCGGCCTGGACATCCCGCAGTACCTGGGCAGCGCCTCCACGTTCACCTTGGGCCAGTTCGGCGGCCATGCCGGGCGCGTGCTGCGTGCCGGAGACGTTCTCCGCGCAGCAGCACCGTCCGCTGGCGGCGGCAGCGGAAACATGGCGACGGCGGCAGTCCCCGTGGACAGCCGCCCCGCCCTGGCCTCAAGTTGGGAACTTGCCGTGACGGAAGGGCCGCACGGCGCGCCGGAGTTCTTCCGGCGCGAAGACATCGACGAGCTTTATGCGTCCGAGTACGAGGTCCACTTCAACTCCGCCCGCACCGGCGTGCGGCTCATCGGCCCCAAGCCGCGCTGGGCACGTACCGACGGCGGCGAGGCCGGCCTGCACCCGTCCAACATCCACGACACCGCCTATTCAGTTGGCGCGCTGGATTTCACGGGTGACACCCCCATCCTGCTCGGCCCGGACGGACCCAGCCTGGGCGGGTTCGTCTGCCCGGTCACCGTGGTGACGGCCGACCGCTGGAAGCTCGGCCAGCTCCGGCCAGGCGACAAGGTACGGTTCGTTCCCGTCCGCGTCAGCCAGGCGCCGTCGGCCAGGGACCTTGGCCCGGGCCGCCAGCTGGTCCTGCCCGGCGACTCCGGGTGGTCCGGCAATTTCTCAACGATCCTTCCAACGGCCACACCCGCGTCCGCCGCCGGCCGTCCTGAACGTACGGTGCGGGGGGAAGGCGACGACGGCGTCCTGGGCCGGGTGCCGGAAGGCCCCGGAAGGCCTGCGGTCACCTACCGGCGCTCCGGTGATGACAACCTGCTGGTGGAATACGGGGAGATGGTCCTGGACCTTGGCCTCCGTGCCAGGGTGCACGCCCTACACCAGCACCTTGAGCAGCTCCGCGTGCCCGGAATCGTGGACCTGACCCCGGGAATCCGCTCCCTCCAGGTCAAGGTTGACCCGTCGGTCTTGTCCACGAAGAAACTGCTGGGTCTCGTCCAGGAAGTCGAGGCAGCCCTGCCGGCGAGCTCGGAGCTGGTGGTTCCCAGCCGCACCGTCCGGCTGCCGCTGTCCTGGGACGACCCCGCCACCCGGGAAGCGATTGAACGCTACATGGCCGGTGTCCGGGACGATGCCCCCTGGTGCCCCTGGAACATCGAGTTCATCCGGCGGATCAACGGCCTGGATTCGGTCAACGACGTGTTCGACACCGTCTTCAACGCCGAATACCTGGTCCTCGGCCTGGGCGACGTCTACCTCGGCGCCCCCGTTGCAACGCCGCTGGATCCCCGCCACCGGCTGGTCACCACCAAGTACAACCCGGCCCGCACCTGGACACCCGAGAACGCGGTGGGCATTGGTGGCGCGTACATGTGCATCTACGGCATGGAAGGCCCCGGCGGCTACCAGTTTGTTGGCCGCACCACCCAGGTGTGGTCGCGCTACGCGGACTCCGCCCCGTTCGAACCGGGTTCGCCGTGGCTCCTGCGCTTCTTCGACCGCATCTCCTGGTACCCGGTCAGCCCCGAGGAGCTCCTGGACCTGCGCGCGGACATGGCCGCTGGAAGGGGCCGCGGCGTCGAGATCGCGGACGGCACCTTCTCGCTGGCCGAGCATGAGGTGTTCCTCGAGGAAAACCGCGAATCGATCACCGCCTTCCGGGACAAGCAAGGTGCGGCTTTCGCGGTGGAACGGCAGGCGTGGGCCGACGCCGGCGAGTTTGACCGGGCGGACGCTCTTGCGGCTGTTGTGTCACCGGTTGTGGATGAAGTGGCTGTTCCGGACGGCGGGTCACTCGTGGCCGCGCCGTTCGCGGCGAGCGTCTGGAAGGTCGATGTCAAGGAAGGGGACCGGGTGGTGCAGGGCCAGCCGCTGGTGTCCCTTGAGGCGATGAAGATGGAAACCGTGCTGGAAGCGCCGTGCGACGGCGTGGTGGTGCGGGTCCTGCCGGCCGCGGGCTCGCAGGTTGTTGCGGGCGAGGCCGTGGTGGTCCTCGGCACCGTGGCCGTGGAAACCGAATCCGTAATCAAAGCGCAGGAACTGGAAGAGGCAGCAGTATGACCAGCACAACCACCGGCAAGGCCGCCACGCGGGTCCGGGCCGCCCTCGCCGCCGTGGACGCGGTGGACCGGCCGGAAATCTGGATCACCCTCCGCGGGGCGGACGAGCTTCTGGCCGAAGCCGCGGCGATCGACACCGCTGCTGCAGGGGGCGCTGACCTGCCCCTCGCCGGGCTCCTGCTCGCCGTCAAGAACAACGTTGACGTAGCGGGCATCCCCACCACGGCGGCGTGCCCCGGCTTTGCTTACACGCCGGAACAGGACGCGGAAGCAGTGGCCCGGCTCCGTGCTGCCGGCGCCCTGGTCCTGGGTGCCACCAACCTGGACCAGTTCGCCACCGGGCTCGTCGGCACACGGAGCCCGCACGGCGCAGTCCGCGATTCCCGCCGCCCGGACTTCATCTCCGGCGGTTCCAGCTCCGGCTCCGCGGTTGCCGTGGCGCTGGGCCTGGTGGACATCGCCATCGGGACGGACACGGCCGGCTCGGGCCGGGTTCCCGCCGGGCTGCAGGGAATCGTGGGCATCAAACCGACGCTGCACGTGGTGTCCACGGCCGGGGTAGTGCCGGCCTGCCGGTCCTGGGACGCCGTCACCATCTTTGCCCGCCACCTGTCCACGGCAGAACTCGCCATGGGGGTCATGGCTGGAGGTGCGCGGCCCTGGCCGGCGAATATCCGGCTGGCTGCGCCGGAGCGGCCACGTGTTGCGTACCAGGCAAGCCTTCCGGCGCTGCCGGCAACCTGGGCCGCGCAGTTCCACCGGAACATCAACCGGCTGCGGGAGCTGGGCGTGGAAGCCGAAGCCATCGAATTCGATGCCTTCCTCGACGCTGCCCGGCTGCTGTACGACGGCGGGCTGGTGGCCGAGCGCTACGCCGCAGTCGGCGAATTCCTTGAAGGTGACTTCCTTGAAAAGGGCGACGGCGGCACTGGCACCCCGGCGGGCATCGACCCCACCGTGGAGGGCATCATCCGGGCCGCGGGCACAGTGCCTGCCCACCGGTACGTGGCTGATACGGCCAGGCTGGAAGCGCTGAAGGACAAGGCGATGGCCCAGCTGGAAGGGTTTGATGCGCTGCTGATCCCCACCGCCCCGTTGCACCCCACCCTTGCCGAGGTGGCCGCCGATCCGGTGGGCGTGAACTCGCTGATGGGGACCTACACGAACTTCTGCAACCTGTTCGACCTGTGCGCGGTGGCGGTGCCGGCCGGTGAAGTGGACGGCGCCCAGTTCGGCCTGACCGTGGTGGGCCGGGCCTTCGACGACGCCGTTGCCGCCGATATTGCGCGCCGGCTGGAGTCAACCCCGGATGTTCCGGCGCTTTTTGCCGGGGGAGCGGCGCCGGCGGACGAAGCTGCCAATCCGTCGTCGTCCGTTCCCTGGCCGCTGGCCGCAGGTGCCAAGGCCGTGCCGCTCGTTGTGGTGGGCGCGCACCGCAAGGGCCAGCCGCTGGCGCCGCAGCTGGAAGAACTGGGCGCCGCCTGGGACGGCCCGGTGCTGACCGCGGCCCGCTACCGCATGGTGTCCCTGGACACCGTGCCGCCCAAGCCGGGAGTGTACCGCGCGGACGACGGCGCAGAACTGGTGGGTGAGCGGTGGCTGGTGTCCCCGGCAGGGCTGGGCGCATTCCTGGCTGCCCTGCCCGAACCCATGCTGCTGGGCTCCATTGAACTCGCGGACGGGTCGAAGGCTGTGGGGTTTGCCTGCGATGCTGTGGCTGCTGCCGGCGGGGAGGACATCACCCGCTACGGCGACTGGCTGGCGGACCGCACCGGGGCAGGCCAGTCCAGGAGCATCTGGCAGGACCTGGGAGACGCGGCCCTGGCCGGCTTCAGCAGGGGAGAGCGCACCTGACCCCGCCACAGGAGTTTTTGTCCAGATATGCAGGCTTCAAGGCACCTTAACCCTGCATATCTGGACGAAAACTCGGCCGGGGTCCGTGCCTAGCCATTGAAATACTGCGAGATGTCCGTCACCAGTTCATCAACGGCGGCCGGGATGGAACCGTGGAAGCCCTTGGGGGAGAGCTCGTACGTGCTGCCGGGGACGGCGGCGTGCAGGCGCTCGGCTGTTGCCTTGTAATAGCTGGGGCTCTTGCCGCCGGCCATGAAGTGGGTGTTGGCGGGAAGCACGCTGAAGTCCCTGGCATGGTCCGCCTCCTTGTAGGCAGCCCGCAGCTCGCCCACGCCGCTGGGCATGACCTCGCGGAACATCTTGTTCACCTTGGTCCTGGACAGCACGGCCATCAGCCCGGCAAGGACGGGCTCGGGGATCTTGGACATCGCCGAGCCGGCGCTCGTGGCCTTCTTCATGTGGGCCAGGGCATGCCCCACCCTGCCGTTGTTCACAGCGTCCTCGAACCCGTCCAGCCAGCCGGTGTCGATGCTGCCGTCGATATTGACGGCGGGGTCGTACACCGCCAGCTTGTCCGGCACGTAGGCAGTTCCGGTGAACTCCTGGACGGCGTTCAACGCCACGGAACCGCCCAGGCTGTGGCCCAGGATGTTCCGGGCGCCGGTGGCATCCAGGACGGTGCGGACATCCGCGATCTCGGTGGCCATGGAGTAGTCGGCGGGCTGCTCGGAGGAGCTGCCGCGGCCCCGGCGGTCGTACACGTCCACGGCCCATCCTTCGCCCAGGCCATTTGCCAGCGCCTCGGAAAACGGCCGGTAGATCAGGGCAGTCAGGAAGGCGCCCCCGATCACCAGCACACGGCGCTCTCCCGGCGCATCCTCGGTGCCGTAGCTGTACAAAGCCAGCCGGCCGCCGTCGTGCGTTGGAAGTACCTGTTCTTTCACCACCCCATCCTAGGCGGGACTGCGCTGCCGTCCCGGGCGCGCCGGGGACTGGGCGGGTTGCGCCCGGATCCGGCCTACCCGAAGTCCCGGTAAACTTGGGGATTGTGACTTCCCAAAACACCCCCGCGCCCAAGAACGCCCCAGAGCCCCTCGATGCCAGCGAGCAGATGCGGATCCGCATGGAGAAGCGGGCCAGACTTCTTGAGCGCGGCGCCGAGGCGTACCCGGTAGGTGTGGAACGGACGCATTCCCTCGCCGAGGTCCGCGAAAAGTACGCCCATCTCGAGGCGGATGACACCACCGGAGACATCGTGGGCGTCACCGGACGCGTCGTCTTTGTCCGCAACACCGGAAAGCTGTGCTTCGCCACCCTCCAGGAGGGCGGAACCGACGGCAAAGGCACCCGGCTGCAGGCCATGCTCAGCCTCGCCAATGTGGGTGAGGAAGCGCTCGCCGACTGGAAGGCGCTGGTTGACCTCGGGGACCACGTGTTCATCAAGGGCGAGGTCATCTCCTCCCGCCGCGGCGAGCTCTCGGTCATGGCGGAATCCTGGTCAATGGCCTCCAAAGCCCTCCGCCCGCTGCCGGTGCTGCACGCCGAACTGAACGAGGAAACCCGCGTCCGCCAGCGCTACGTGGACCTGATGGTCCGCGATGAAGCCCGCGAAATGGTCTACACCCGCGCAGCCATCACCCGCTCCATCCGCGAAACGCTTTTCCGCCACCGCTACGTCGAGGTGGAAACCCCCATCCTGAACCTGGTCCACGGCGGTGCCCTGGCCCGCCCGTTCGAGACCCACATGAACGCCTTCGACCAGAAGATGACCCTGCGCATCGCCACCGAGCTGTACCTTAAGCGCGCCGTGGTGGGCGGGATCGACCGCGTGTACGACATGGGCCGCGTGTTCCGCAACGAGGGCGTGGACTCCACCCACAGCCCCGAGTTCACCACCCTTGAGTGCTACGAGGCATGGGCTGACCAGTTCGTCATGGCCGAACGCATCAAGGAGATCATCCTTGACGCCGCCGACGCCGTGGGTGCCGGACGGGTCCTCCAGACAGAGGCGGGGGAGATCAACCTCGACGGCGAGTGGGCATGGCTTGCCGTCTACCCGGGGCTTTCCGACGCCGTTGGCCAGGAAGTGACACCGGAGACGCCGCTTGAGGTGCTTCGCGAGATCGCCGAAAAGCACGAGGTCAAGGTGGACCCGAAATGGGACGCCGAGAAGCTGGCTGTTGAACTGTTCGGCGAAATCGTGGAACCAACGCTGCTGAACCCCACGTTCGTGTACGACTACCCGCCGTCGGCCCAGCCGCTGGCCCGCCCGCACCGGGAGGACGGCCGGCTGATCGAGGCCTGGGACCTCATCATCGGCGGCATGGAGCGCGGCACTGCCTTCTCCGAACTGATCGACCCCGTCATCCAGCGCGAAAGGCTCACCGAGCAGTCGCGCCACGCCGCCGCCGGTGACGACGAGGCCATGCAGCTGGACGAGGACTTCCTGCGCGCGCTGGAATACGGCGCTCCGCCCATGGGCGGAATCGGCCTGGGCATCGACCGTCTGGTCATGCTGTTCACCGGCGCCGGAATCCGCGAAACCATCCTTTTCCCGCTCCTCAAGCCCGAAGGGCACTGACCATGGAATACGTGGCCGTCCTCCTCCCGTCCATCGTGGTGGGCCTGCTTTTCTGGTTCGCCATGAAATCGATCTTCAACGCGGACAAGGCAGAGCGCCAGGCCGAGGCCCAGGCACAGGCAGAAGCCGAAAGCCGGATTGCGGCACCCACGGACCGGCCGGACCCGGAAACGAATAGATAAACCCCCGGACTTTCTTGCCAATATCCTCTGGAACCATTGGGTACTTTGACGCGTTGCCATAAAAAGAGTCATACTTTTTAGGAAACATCCTGCTTTTCTGAAAACCGAACCCTTTCCAAAAGGAAGTCTTTTAAATGGCACAGAAAGTAAACATCATCCTCGTTGATGATCTGGATGGGGGATCCGCAGACGAGAATGTGAAGTTTGGCCTTGACGGGGTCAACTACGAGATTGACCTTTCGGCGTCAAACGCCGCCGAGCTCCGCTCTTCGCTTGAGCGGTTTGTAGCAGCCGCACGGAAATCCTCCGGCGGGGGCCGGGCCGTCCGAAGCAAAGCAGCAGCCAGCGGCCGCAGCCACGATTCTGCCCAAATAAGGCAGTGGGCGCGTGAAAACGGCTACACGGTTAACAGCCGCGGCCGAATTCAGGCCGAAATCCAGGAAGCCTACCAAAAGGCAAATTCCTAGTTCTACCCAAGGCTCCGGTAAGCCCTGCTTCCCAACAACGGGGAAGCGGGGCTTTTTCCGTTCCCGGACTTAACCCTGCTTTGCGGCCCGGCCGGGCAATTCGGTTTTAGCGGCCTCCATGTTGCAAAGGCTCCCGGGTGGTGGCGGTGTGCGTGCCCTGCCCGGCAGGAGGCGCCGGCGGGGCCGTGCGAAAGCCGGCGGGGGCACCCGCGGACGGCCCGCCGTCGTATTCCCTAAGCCACCACGGTTTCCCCTGTGGCGAACACGCTCCACAACCAGTGGCCAGCCACGTAGCATCAAAGTACGTCGTAGCTAGGAGTGTGGCGAAATGTTTGAGCGATTTACGGACCGTGCCCGTCGCGTAGTTGTGCTTGCCCAAGAAGAGGCACGCATGCTGAACCACAATTACATCGGTACCGAACACATCCTCTTGGGTCTGATCCATGAGGGTGAGGGTGTTGCCGCCAAAGCTCTTGAGTCCTTGAGCATTTCGCTCGACGGCGTTCGCGAGCAGGTGCAGGAGATCATCGGGCAGGGCCAGCAGGCGCCGTCCGGACACATCCCCTTCACCCCCCGTGCCAAGAAGGTGCTGGAGCTCTCGCTGCGCGAAGCCCTCCAGCTGGGCCACAACTACATCGGCACGGAGCACATCCTGCTGGGCCTCATCCGCGAGGGTGAGGGTGTTGCCGCCCAGGTGCTGGTCAAGCTCGGCGCCGACCTGAACAGGGTCCGCCAGCAGGTCATCCAGCTCCTCTCGGGCTACCAGGGCAAGGAGACCACCGGCGCAGGCGTCGGCTCCGGCCAGCCCGAGGGCGCCCCGGCAGGATCCGTCGTCCTGGACCAGTTCGGCCGCAACCTCACCCAGGCTGCGCGCGAAAACAAGCTGGACCCGGTCATCGGACGCGAGCAGGAGATGGAACGCGTCATGCAGGTCCTCTCCCGCCGTACCAAGAACAACCCGGTCCTGATCGGTGAGCCGGGCGTCGGCAAGACCGCCGTCGTCGAGGGCCTTGCCCAGGCGATTGTCCGCGGCGACGTCCCCGAGACCATCAAGGACAAGCAGCTCTACACCCTGGACCTCGGTTCCCTGGTGGCAGGCTCTCGCTACCGCGGTGACTTCGAAGAGCGCCTGAAGAAGGTCCTCAAGGAAATCCGCACCCGCGGGGACATCATCCTCTTCATCGACGAGATCCACACCCTGGTGGGTGCCGGTGCCGCCGAAGGCGCAATCGATGCTGCCTCCATCCTGAAGCCCATGCTGGCCCGCGGTGAGCTGCAGACCATCGGCGCCACCACGCTGGATGAGTACCGCAAGCACATCGAAAAGGATGCTGCCCTGGAGCGCCGCTTCCAGCCGATCCAGGTCAAGGAACCCTCCGTGGCGCACGCCATCGAGATCCTCAAGGGCCTGCGTGACCGCTATGAGGCGCACCACCGCGTCACCATTACGGACGGCGCCCTTGCCTCTGCTGCCAGCCTCGCCGAGCGCTACATCTCTGACCGCTTCCTGCCGGACAAGGCGATCGACCTGATCGACGAAGCCGGCGCCCGGCTGCGCATCCGCCGCATGACCGCTCCGCCGGAGCTCAAGGCCATGGACGAGCGCATCGCCAAGCTGAAGATGGAAAAGGAGTCCGCGATTGACGCGCAGGACTTCGAAGGTGCAGCCGCGCTCCGTGACAAAGAGCAGAAGATGATCACCGAACGTGCCGAAAAGGAACGCCACTGGAAGTCCGGCGGCATGGACGACATCTCCGAGGTGGATGAGGACCTCATCGCCGAGGTGCTGGCCAACTCCACCGGTATCCCCGTGTTCAAGCTGACCGAGGAAGAATCCTCGCGCCTGCTGAAGATGGAAGACGAACTGCACAAGCGCGTCGTCGGCCAAAACGAGGCCATCAAGGCACTGTCCCAGGCCATCCGCCGCACCCGTGCAGGGCTCAAGGACCCCAAGCGTCCCGGTGGCTCGTTCATCTTCGCCGGCCCCACCGGCGTCGGCAAGACCGAGCTGGCCAAGGCACTCGCGGAGTTCCTGTTCGGTGAAGAGGACGCCCTCATCACGCTGGACATGTCCGAGTACTCCGAGAAGCACACCGTCTCGCGGCTCTTCGGTGCCCCTCCGGGCTACGTTGGCTACGAGGAAGGCGGCCAGCTGACCGAGAAGGTCCGGCGCCGTCCGTTCTCCGTGGTGCTGTTCGACGAAGTGGAAAAGGCCCACGCGGACCTCTTCAACTCGCTGCTGCAGATCCTGGAAGACGGCCGCTTGACCGACTCCCAGGGCCGCGTGGTGGACTTCAAGAACACCGTGATCATCATGACCACCAACCTGGGCACCCGGGACATCTCTAAGAGTGTGGCCACCGGCTTCCAGTCCGGCACCGACACGCAGACCGGCTACAACCGCATGCGTGCCCGTGTGACGGAGGAACTCAAGCAGCACTTCCGCCCCGAGTTCCTGAACCGTGTGGATGACGTTGTGGTGTTCCCGCAGCTCACCCAGGACGAGATCATCGAGATCGTGGACCTCTTCGTCACCCGGCTGGAGAAGCGCCTCAAGGACAAGGACATGGGCATCGAGCTCACGCCCGCGGCCAAGGTGCTCCTCGCAACCCGCGGCTACGACCCCGCTATGGGTGCCCGGCCGCTGCGCCGCACCATCCAGCGCGAGATCGAGGACCAGCTCTCCGAGAAGATCCTCTTCGGCGAGATCCACGCCGGCGACATCGTCGTAGTGGACGTGGAAGGCGAAGGCGACGACGCGAAGTTCACGTTCGCCGGCAACGCCAAGCCACGCATCCCGGAGATCGCTCCGAGCGTCTAGATCTCCACAGCCAAAGCCCCGTCACTCCACAAGGAGCGGCGGGGCTTTCGCTTTGCCCTCCGTCCCGTCAAAGCGTTGGCATGCGCGTCCACGGTCACTACGCTGCGGCACCGGAGTCATTTGCCGCTTGCTGCTCCTCCGTCGCTTTGACGCAAGCTACACAAATGACCCCGGCCCCTCCGCTTCACGCGAAGGCGCACCTCGCGCGGGTGGCGGCGGTCAGGCATTTGTGTAGGCGCCGTCAAAGCTGGGCCCACGCTGGCAGGGTTCCCTGGCCGAGCTTGCGAGGTTAGGGGTCACCGCGGGGAGGAACGAGCACGCGCCGGCAAATGGCTCGGCCGACGGCGCCAACCCGGCCCCGCACCCCTCTGCCCACGAAGCGACGGATGTCCCGTCGTCGTTCCGCCGGTAGTGAAGTGGTTGTGACGGGCGGCACAACTCGGGTTGAATCGGGGGCATGGCTAACTTGGAACCGGTGATCCCGGATGAGCAACCTTTGACCCCTTTTCATGATCTGGACCACTACCTGTCCATCCCGCGGGTGAGTGGACTGGCTTTGAGCCCGGACGGCCGGCGTTTGGTCACTACCGTGGCCACACTGAACGGCAAGGGCACCGAATTTGCCACCGCCCTGTGGGAGCTTGATCCCTCGGGCCAGAAGCAGGCGCGACGGATCACCCGCAGTGCTAAAGGCGAGGCCGGAGCGGCCTTCGCGGCCAGCGGCGATGTCTACTTCACGTCGGCGCGGCCGGACCCGGACAGTCCGGAAGGCGACCCCGTGAACGCGCTGTGGCTGCTTCCTGCGGACGGCGGCGAGGCCCGGGTGGTGCTGAACCGGCCGGGTGGCGTGGGCGCTGTGATGACCGCCAAGGCGGCGGACGCCACGTTCGTTGTCGCGGAGGTCCTGACGGGGTCGGCGGATGAGGACGACGACGCCGAACGGCGCAAGTCCCGCAAGGACAACAAAGTTTCCGCCATCCTGCACAGCGAGTACCCGGTCCGCTACTGGGACGCTGATCTGGGTCCGGGCCAGCCCCGCATTTTCGCCGTCGAGCAGGGAACCGACAAGGCGCCTGGCAAGCCGAGCACCGTGGATGCCTCGGCGCCCCTGGCGCTCCGGAACCTCACGCCCGATGCCGGGCCCAGGCTCCGGGAAGCCGAGACGGCGGTGAGCCCCGACGGCAAGACCATCTACGCGAGCTACACCAGACCGCTGGCCAAGGCTGACAGCCGCAGCATCCTGGTTGCCGTGGATGTGGCTTCCGGGAGCACCAAGGTGCTTCTGGACGAGGAAGGCATGAGCTACTTCCCGGGGCCCGTCAGCCCGGACGGCAGCACCCTGGCAGTGGTCAGCGAAAGCGACACCACGCCGCACCAGGCTCCGCTGGTCAAGCTCCACCTGCTGGATGTATCCGGGGCGGACGGCGCTCCCTGCGGCCTTACGCCGCTCGCCCACGACTGGGACCAGTGGCCGAAACCTGCGGCCTGGCTTCCTGACGGTTCCGCCCTCCTGGCCACCGCGGACGACGACGGCGCGTCGCCGGTTTTCCGGATCAGCGTCCCCGCCGCGCCGGCTCACGTTGGCGTCACCCGGGTTACGGAGGACGCCGCGGCCTATACCGACGTCGTGGTTTCTCCGGACGGGCGCAGCGCCTACGCGCTCCGGAGCTCGTATGAGTTCCCGCCCGAACCTGTCCGCATCGACCTCCAGACCGGCGAGACCACGCGCCTGCCCGCCCCCGCTGAGCGGCCGGTCCGCCCCGGCAGGCTGGAACGCATTGCGGCGACGGCGGCTGACGGGTCCCGCGTCCCGGCCTACCTGGCGCTGCCGGAGGGAGCGGCGGCGGAGTCCCCGGCGCCGATGCTGCTGTGGATCCATGGCGGGCCGCTCGGGTCGTGGAACGCCTGGACCTGGCGCTGGAACCCCTGGCTGTTGACGGCCAAGGGCTACGCGGTGCTGCTGCCCGACCCGGCCCTGTCCACCGGCTACGGCCAGGCCCATATCCAGCGCGGCTGGGGAACGTGGGGCAGGGCTCCCTTCACCGACCTCATGGCGGTGACGGACGCCGCCGTCGAACGCCCTGACATCGACGCTGGCCGCACTGCGGCCATGGGCGGCTCCTTTGGCGGCTACATGGCCAACTGGGTGGCGGGACAGACGGACCGGTTCAAAGCCATCGTGACCCACGCCAGCCTGTGGGCCCTGGACCAGTTCGGTCCCACCACCGATGCCTCGCAGTACTGGCTGAAGGAAATGACCGAAGAGATGGCGCTGGAGAACTCGCCGCACCTCCATGTGGAGAACATCAGCACACCCATGCTGGTGATCCACGGGGATAAGGACTACCGGGTACCAATCGGCGAGGGGCTGCGCCTCTGGTATGAACTGTTGTCCAAGTCAAAACTGGCCGCGGACCAGGACGGGCAGACCCCGCACCGGTTCCTGTACTTCCCCGACGAGAACCACTGGGTGCTCCAGCCGCAGCATGCCAAAGTCTGGTACCAGGTGGTGGAATCGTTCCTGGCAAAGAATGTCCTGGACCAGGAGCTGCCCCTGCCGGCTGAACTCGGGCTTTAGATTGGTTGGCGCCGTACCAGGGCCGGCACTGTTCCCCGAGCGCAGCCGTCACGCCTCGTAGGATGGCTCTGTGACTGAGTCCTTCCATATCCGCCCTGCCCGCACCAGCGATGTCTCCGCCATCAAGAAACTGGTGGCGCCGCTGGCAGACCAGCGGATTCTGATGGCCAAGGAAACTGTGGCCTACTACGAGAGCCTGCAGGAGTTCCGCATCGCAGAGTCCAGCGACGGCGAGGTGATCGGCTGCGGAGCGCTGCATGTGATGTGGGAGGACCTCGCTGAAGTCCGCACCCTGGCCACGTCCGAGGACTGGCGCGGCAAAGGGGTGGGGCACGTGCTGGTGGAAAGCCTGCTCGAGGAAGCGCGTGCCGTGGGGGTGGCGCGCGTCTTCTGCCTGACTTTCGAGGTGGAGTTTTTCAAGCGCCACGGCTTCGAGGTGATGGCTGACCAGTCCGCAGTGGATCCCGTGGTGTACTCCGAGCTCCTGCGCTCCCATGACGAGGGCGTGGCTGAGTTCCTGGACCTCGCCCGGGTCAAGCCCAACACCCTTGGCAACACCCGGATGATCCGGGTGCTCTAGCGGCATCCTCCCCAAACGCTTCTTTACGCCCCTGACCTGCGCATACTTGTTTTATTCGAATTGATGGATAAACTTATTGAGGCCGGGTTGGGGGGCCCAGGGGGAAGGGACAGTCATTGGGGGCTGTCCCTTTTCTGCGTTCCGGGCCGGACGTCCGGGCGGCTGCCGCGAACCTACCGCTGCCGGGCCTGCCGGTAGTAGGGTCAAGGTGACATTCTCCAGGAAGCAGAGCCAGGAGCACCGCCATGAAAAAACTCATCAATAACCCACGGGCCGTCGTCGAAGAATCTGTACAGGGCTTTGGCCTGGCCTACCCCGATTTGGTAACCGTCAGCACGGACCCCACGTTCATTACCCGCAAGGACGCGCCGGTGAGCGGCAAGGTGGGGCTGGTCTCCGGAGGAGGCAGCGGGCATGAACCGCTGCACGCAGGCTATGTGGGGGTGGGAATGCTCGACGCCGCCGTGCCGGGGGCGGTGTTCACCTCACCGACGCCGGACCAGATCCTTCCGGCGACCCTCGCGGCCAACTCAGGAGCCGGCGTCGTCCACATCGTGAAGAACTACACCGGCGACGTCCTGAACTTCGAAACGGCAGCCGAACTCGCGGAGGCTGAGGGCGTCAGCGTCCGCACGGTCCTGGTCAACGATGACGTCGCCGTTGAGGACTCGCTGTACACGGCCGGCCGCCGCGGCGTGGGCGGAACTGTGCTGGTGGAGAAAATTGCCGGCGCGGCCGCGGAGAGGGGCGATGGCCTCGAGGCGGTGGCGGCGGTGGGTGAACGCGTCAACGCAAATGTCCGCACCATGGGTGTGGCGCTGTCCGCATGCACCGTCCCGCACGCAGGCACGCCAAGCTTCGACCTTGCCGAAGACGAGATCGAGATCGGCATCGGCATTCACGGCGAGCCGGGCCGGCACCGGATCCCCATGGAGAACGCTGACGGCATCACGGACCGCCTGCTGGAACCTGTCCTGGCCGACCTGGGAATCACATCCGGGGACAGGGTGCTCCTGTTCGTCAACGGCATGGGCGGCACGCCCTTGAGCGAGCTGTACATCGTCTTCCGGCGGGCGGCGCAGGTCCTGGCGGAGCGCGGCGCAACGGTGGAACGTTCACTGGTGGGCAACTACATCACCGCACTGGAAATGCAGGGGTGCTCCATTTCGGTCCTGAGGCTGGATGATGAGTTCACGGAACTGTGGGACGCGCCGGTGCACACGGCAGCCCTTCGCTGGGGCGTGTAGCGGTGGGGCTTGATGTTACCTGGGCCGTTAAGTGGCTGACCCTCTCCGCCCAGGCCATGGCCGAGCACCGGGTGGAGCTGATCGAACTCGACAGGGCAATCGGGGATTCGGACCACGGGGAAAACATGGACCGGGGCTTCCAGGCTGTCCTGGACAAGCTGGCTGAGGCCCCGCCGCAGACCCCCGGGGCCGCCCTGAAGCTGACAGCCATGACCCTGATGTCTAAGGTCGGCGGGGCCGCCGGGCCGCTCTATGGCACAGCTTTCCTCCGGGCCGCAACATCCCTGGGGGACGCGTCGGAGATCGATCCCGCAGCCTGGGCAGGCGCCCTTGCGGCAGCCCGGGACGGCATCGTGGCACGCGGGAAGGCAGAGTCCGGAGACAAGACGATGGTGGATGCGTGGACGCCGGCCGTGGACGCTGCCCGGAAGGCCGCAACGGACGGCAACGGGGATGTCCTCACCGTCCTGGTGGCGGCGGCCGAGGCTGCCGAAGCGGGCGCCGTTGCCACTGATCCCATGGTGGCGCGGAAGGGCCGCGCAAGCTACCTGGGGGAGCGCAGCGCGGGGCACCGGGACCCCGGTGCGGCCTCGTCCGCCTTGATTCTCCGCGCAGCCGTGGGGGCCGCAGCGTGACCGTTAGCATCGTGGTGGTTTCCCACAGCGAGAAGATTGCCGACGGCGCCGCGGAGCTTGCCGCGCAAATGGCGCCCGACGTCCTGGTCCTCACTGCCGGGGGCACCACGGACGGAAGGATCGGCACCAGCCTGGAGAAAGTCCTGGCCGCGCTGGACAAGGCGGACAGCGGCGGCACCGTGATCCTCACTGACTTGGGCTCGGCCGTGATGACGGCCGAATCCGCGCTCGAGTTCGCCGAGAACCCGGAAACCATGGTGCTGGCGGATGCCCCGCTGGTGGAAGGGCTGGTGGCAGCCGCCGTCGCGGCGCAGGGCGGTGCGGACATGCACGCGGTCAAGCGGGCGGCGGAATCCGTGGGCGGTCCCGCCCGCCATCCGGAGGACGCCCCGCTGAAAATGGTTGGTGAAGGCTCCGCCACCGGAAAGGGTCCGGACTTCACCGGCGACTTTGAACTGGTAAACCAGGCCGGGATGCACGCCCGCCCCGCCGCAAAGATTGCGGGCGGACTGTCCGCGCTGGATGCGGAGGTGACGGTCAACGGTGTGGACGGGGCGTCCATGACGGGCCTGATGACGCTCGCCGCCGGCAAGGGGTCCGTGCTGCATGTGGAAGCCTGGGGCCCCGACGCGGAACGGGCCGTGAACTACGTGGGCGGACTGGTGCAGGCAGGATTTGGCGAGCCGTAGGCCTCGTTTGGGTAACCGGCGGTGTGTTCCCGGGGGAGCGGCCCTTCCTGCGAATAAGCTCGATGCCATGGAACGGCCCCAACTCGAAGACAGCCCCGCAGAAATTGAAGTACTGGAAGGGCAGACGTCCGTCGAGGAACTGCTGGCTGATCTTGGGTTCGAATGGCGGCACAGCACTCCGGCGCAGGGTGCCGGATCCGCAACCGCCGGGGACGACGCTTTCGGGCAGCCGGCGCTGTTCTGACCCAACCCGGCACTGCAACACGCGTCGCCTGAACCAGCCTGACCTCCAAGGGTCAGTCCTGCTGGCGCAGGCCTTCGGCGTCGAGTATTACGGTTGCGGTGATGAAGCGGCCGCACTGCTCGCCAAACGGATAGTCCCCGCGCGGACGGAATTCGACGCTGCGCACGGGCAGTGCCGTCCCGTCCGGTGCGGTTCCCGATGCTGTTACTGCCATGGGGGATTCGGTGAGGGCCTGCAGCATCAGCACCCCGTCTTTGCTGCCGTTCGGAGAGGCTGTGGCCGAACAGACGCCGTCAGTGCAACCCTGGTCGATGGATGAGCTGCCCGGGCGGAGCTCCACATCGTCCTCTGTGCACGTGCCGTCCTGGCAGGCCTTCAGGTGCAGGCCAGCGACCTGCTCCGCGTAACTGGCCTGGATCATTACCGAGACTGCGGTGGCCTGGGCGATCGCCGGGCAGGGAACCGCGCCGGGACCCGGGCCGCAGGCCGTGGCGAGTCCCGCCGTCGTGATCAAAGCCAAAAGCAGCCCCTGCCTGCGCATACTTCAGCGTAGGGCGCCGTGGCCGGGGCGTCCCGGGCCCAACCCAACTGACGCCCGCATCGTTATGGCCGGCGCAGCAGTGACTGCCAAACGGTGACCGGCGCAATCAGGGGCCGCGTCAGTCCACAGGGAAGATACTGATGAACCACAGTGAGGCAAGGGCGAAAACGGCGAAGAAGGGGACAACGCACCCCAGCGTGGACCGGGGCTTGGAGGAAACCTGCCGCGACTCGTTGGGATTGGCGGGGTTGTAGGCCACCTCAAGGGGCGCACCCGGCACCGGCTGGCTTGCGAAGGGGACCTCAGATTCGCCGGCAAACAACGTCCCCTGCGGATCCGTGAACTGGTACATCGGAAAGTAGCGCCGGCTGCGGCTGGACCCGCCGCCGCCGTTGGTCCACCCCACCACGCTGCCCGTGACGGTGGCCTGCACTTTGGGCCATGACGCGGCCTGCTGCTCTTCGCGTTTCGTGGTGCGCACAGCACGGACCACCGCGAACGCCGCGGCGATGACGAACAGCACCCACACGATGTACAGGATCATCTTCATGGTTCCCCCTTGTTCCCGTCCCCTGAAAGTATGCCACCCAGCGCATACTTTCCGTGCCCCCTGTCCCTGTCTTGTGCTTAGGCGGGAAGCCGGTAGCCGCCGCCGTGCATCTCCGCCAGGCCGTCGGCAAGCAGGCCGGCCAGTGCCCGTTCCAGCTGTTCAGGCGCGGAATTGAGCCGGTGCAGGGCGGCCAGCGGCACACCGATTCCCGCCGGGGCAAAGCCCAGGTCGGCCGGCTCACGGAAGAACATGTCCGGCGGCACCGGGGTTTCGGCCAGCCGCAGTACGGCAACCACGGCACCGCGGACCTGCCTGTCCGTGCCGTGCCAGGCCTGCCCCTTGGGAACATACGACGGCGGCGGCTCGCCTGCCGCGCGCCATGCACAGAGGTCGCTGACCGGGCAGGCTGCGCACTTTGGTGCCCGCGCGGTGCACACGAGCGCCCCCAGTTCCATGACCGCAGCGTTCCAGCGCACGGAGGAACCGTCGTCGGCCGGAAGGAGTGACGCGGCCAGGCGCATCTCCGCTGCGGTCAGCGCCGGGGCCGGAAGCGCGGAACCGGAAACCAGGCGCGCATGGACCCGCCTGATGTTGGTGTCCACCACAGTCTCCCGCCGGCCGTACGCGAAGGCAGCCACGGCGGCGGCTGTGTAGCTGCCCACCCCGGGAAGCGCCAGCAGTTCCGGGTACGTGTCCGGGACCCTGCCGTTATGGTCACTGGTAATCGCCGCGGCTGCGGCGTGCAGCCTCAGCGCACGGCGCGGATACCCCAGCCGCCCCCACGAGCGCACCGCTTCCCCTGCGGGTTCTCCAGCCAGGGCCGCCGGGGTGGGCCAGCGCTTCAGCCATTCGTGCCACACCGGCAGCACCCGGACAACGGGCGTCTGCTGGAGCATGATCTCGCTGACAAGGATGCCCCAGGGCGAACACGAGGGTTCACGCCAGGGCAGGTCGCGGGCAGTTTCGCTGAACCAGCCGTTGATACGTTCGTGCAGCAGGTCAAGGCCGGCCACGGTCCCGTCGGTACTTACAGGACCCTCAGGACCGGAAGGGCGCGCGGAAACAGCAGTGGAGGAGGATTCAGTGTCGATGCCAACACTGTAATCGATGTGTTTGGGCGGGCTGAAACGGGATGTGACCAGAGCGTCGGCGGCACGGCGGCGTGGTGGGTGAACAGAAACGGGGCTGTTCTCTAGCCTAGGAGGATGGGCAGGCAAGGCGAATCATCACCACATGGCAGGGCACCGGGATCCGGTTCCACTGCCGTCCGCAAGCCGAGCGCGGCTGTGTACCGCCGCCGTCGGCTGTTCCTGGCCGGCGCGCTCCTTTTGATCATCGCGCTGGTCAGCAGCTTCGCCGTGGCCGGTGCCTTGAGCAATAAATCCGAGCAGGCCTCGTCCACCGAGACGGGAGCGACGGCGTCTGCCGGACCTGCCGCCGGGGCCTCACCTTCGCCGTCGGCGTCCGAACCCGCGGCGACGCCCACGCCGTCAGCCACGCCCGGCTGCAACCAGAACATGGTGACTGTTTCGGCGTCCACTGACAAGGCGGCGTACGGGCCTGGTGAAAACCCCATGCTGACGCTCAAGGTGACCAATGGCGGCACCATGCCCTGCGAAGTCAACATCGGTACCTCGCAGATGGAGTTCCTGGTGACCAGCGGACCGGACCGGATCTTCTCCTCCCGGGACTGCCAGGCAAAGAGCGAGGACCTGGTGAAGGTCATCGCGCCGGGAGCCAGCGAGACGGCCAACTTCCCCTGGTCCCGCAACCGGAGCGTGGAGGGCTGCCAGCCCATTGAGGCCAAGCCGGGCGGCGGCGGGGCGTACTACATTTTCACGGCGAAGCTCGGGTCCAAAGCAAGCCCCAAGGCTGTCTTCCAGCTGAATTAGCATCGACTGCTCCATAAATGCCGTTCTCAGCCTCCATAACGACGATTACGGAGCAAACGATGGGCTATAGGAAGCGGTCCAGGAGGCTTGCTTCCGCCATCCGGCTCAGGCCCTCCCGGACGGTGCGGGCACGCTGGTCGCCAATGCCGTCAACGGTCATTAGGTCATCGATCGTGGCGGCCATCAGGAACTGCAGCCCGCCGAAGTGGTCCACCAGGCGGTCAGCGACAGCCTTTGGAACTGCCTTCAACCCGGACAGCAGGCGGTAGCCGCGCGGCTGCACGACGGCGTCGAGGTTGGCCTCGCCGCCCGCGAACCCGACAATTCCGGAAATCTTCCCTAGGTCGATCAGCTCCGTGGGGCCAAGGCTGACCAGCGCGCTGACGGCGTTCTCGATGTCCTCCGGGGTGGCGTCCGGAGCCCCGTAGTCGCGGATGATGACGTCGCTGCCGGGGCCCCGGCCAACAGTGAGCTCATCGAGCTGCAGGGAGAGGAGGCGGCCGTCTTCGCCGAGTTCCAGGACGTACTGGGCAATTTCCTCGGAAATCCGGCGGACCATTTCCTGCCGCTGCAGCGTCACGGCGACATCCCGTACGGTCACCATGGCTTCGATTTCCAGGGCCGAGAGTGAGCTGGTGACCTGGTCCAGGCGTGAGCGGTAGCGCTCCAGCGTTGCGAGGGCCTGGTTGGCGCGGGCAAGGACTTTCTCCGAGCCCTCCAGGACGTGCCGCAGGCCGTTGACGTACAGGGCGATGATCTGCATGGACTGGCTGACTGAAATGACCGGCACGCCGGTCTGGATGGCAACGCGCTCGGCTGTGCGGTGCCGGGTGCCGGACTCCTGGGTTTCGATGCTCGAGTCGGGGACAAGCTGGACGGCCGCGCGGAGGATGTTGCCGGCGTCCTTGTCGCAAATAATGGCGCCGTCCATTTTGGCGAGTTCGCGGAGCCGGGTGGGGGAGAAGTCGATGCCGATGTCGAAGCCGCCGGAGCAGATGGAGTCAATGGTCCGGTCCGAGCCAAGGACGATCAGTGCGCCGGTGCGGCCCCTCAGGATCCGCTCAAGGCCGTCACGAAGGGGAGTTCCGGGAGCCACCCTGCCCAGTGTTGCCCTGAGCGATTCTTCGGGGCTCCGCGCCATAGTGTTCCCTTCAAAGGTGCGGACCGCGGCCCGCAGGATTGCCGGCTTCAGCAGGTTGCCGGCAGGACCAGAAAATGCTCTGTTTCCCGCAAGCTCAATGATAGGGGCAAGGAACCGCGTCTTCCGCACGGGCAAGCCCTAAAGTGCCTCATTAGGGAGTGCGGGAACAGGGGTCCGGAACGCGTCCGACGACGGATGGCAGGGCGGGCATTTTTGGTGCCACTGCGGGAGGGGTTGGGCAGGCGGATTGATCCGGCTGCGCTAGGCCGGGTTCCAAAGTGGAGTCAGCGTCCTGGTGTTGCTGTCCCAGAGGCGGGCTTCCGTGCAGCGGCCAGCCAGGCGCAGGTCAAGCAGGTCCATCGCACTCCCGAGCTGGTGCGCGGGGACGCGGCGGGCAAGGGTCACATGGGGTGTCCAGGCATCCGGCCGGGTCAGCGGCAGGGCCCCTGAAATGCCTTCATGCAGGACGCGG
This sequence comes from Pseudarthrobacter quantipunctorum, assembly GCF_045291495.1. NCBI lineage: Bacteria > Bacillati > Actinomycetota > Actinomycetes > Micrococcales > Micrococcaceae > Pseudarthrobacter > Pseudarthrobacter quantipunctorum. The sequence continues at coordinate 3,770,015 of NZ_CP148033.1, read as the reverse complement.
TGCAATTCAAGGAGCTGGCGGGTCACCACCACGGAGCGGGCGAGGACATACATTCCCGTCCGCGCGGGGAAAATATGGACGCCCGAAAAGCTGATGTCCAGCGGCAGCCGCTGCCAGGGGTCTTCCAGGGAGTCCGGCAAATTCATGTCCGCACCGGCTGCAAGGGTGATGTGGGGACTGTTGCTGGGCGAGGTATGTCCTGCCAGGCTTGGGATTCCGGCTTCCGCCAGCCTTGCCCAGTCAGCCCGGATGGCGGAATCAAGGGATTCCCCGAAGGTCAGCTCAATGCTCTGCATCCACCCATCATGCCGCGCAGCCAGCTCAGTCCGACCAGCCCAGTCCGGCCAGCCCGCTCCGGCCAGCCCTACGGCTGCGCCGGGGCTGCGCGCCGGCTGAGGGAACCGCGTCAGCGCATCCGTTCCCGCAGCATACGCTCCAGGTCTTTGCTGACTTTCGTGAGCGACGCCGCCCTGAGCGCTTTTTGCTCGGCCGGTGTCTGGCTTCCCCGTCGGCGATGCTCGGCTGCCGGGCGGGCCGGATCAGGGGCTCCGGCTGCGGCCAGTCCCGTCGCCAGGGGATCGAAGAAAAGGTTGCCGGAAAAGAAGACGCCCTGCACCGTTCAGGTCCTTCCCGCGCGGCAGGGGGAACCGTCCCGCGTCGCGTTGTCTTTGGTCATCATGCGGCCACGCTAGCGGGATGGCGTTTCACGGCCTTGAACGTCCGGTTTCGCGGGTGTTAAGCGGCGCCCGCAGCCGGTTTGCTGCCCTGCGATAAACTGGAACTTGGCTGTTTGCCAGCCCGTTTCCCCGGTCCCAACGCCGCAGTGCCTCATCAGGCAGCGCCCGGGCAGTCCCAACCGCAGCGAAAGTAGCACCGTGTCCCAAGATGTCCTGACCCCCGCCCGGATCTCCGGTATCCACAAAGAGGCCGGCCGCCGCAGGACCTTTGCTGTCATCTCCCACCCTGACGCAGGCAAGTCCACCTTGACCGAAGCGCTCGCTTTGCACGCAAAGGTGATCGGCACGGCCGGCGCCTCCAGCGGCAAGGCGAATCGCAAGGAAACCGTGTCCGACTGGATGCAGATGGAAAAGGACCGCGGCATCTCCATCAGCTCCGCGGCGCTCCAGTTCTCTTACCGCGACACCGTCATCAACCTGCTGGACACGCCCGGCCACGCCGACTTCTCCGAGGACACCTACCGGGTGCTGGCCGCCGTCGACTGCGCCGTGATGCTCGTGGACGCCGCCAAGGGCCTGGAAACGCAGACCATGAAGCTGTTCGAGGTCTGCAAGCAGCGCAACCTGCCCATCATCACCGTCATCAACAAGTGGGACCGGCCCGGCCTGGACGCACTGGCCCTGATGGACGAAATCACCGAACGCACCGGCCTGCAGCCCATGCCCCTGACCTGGGCCGTGGGCATCTCCGGCGACTTCCGCGGCGTCTGGGACCTCCGCAACGACCGTTTCGCCCGGTTCCAGCGCAACAACGCCGGCGCGCAGATCGCCCTCACCGAATACTTCACCCCCGAGGAAGCCGCCGAGAGCCAGGGCAGCAACTGGACGGACGCCGTGGACGAGGCAGGACTGGTGATCGAATCGAACCTGGAGTTCGACGTCGAGGCCTTCCACGCAGGCAAGGCCACCCCCATCCTGTTCAGCTCCGCCGCGCTCAACTTCGGCGTCAAGGAACTCCTGGACGCGCTGGTGGACTTCGCCCCGCCGGCAGCCCCGCGCCCCGACGTTGACGGCAATCCCCGCCCGGTGGAATCCCCGTTCTCCGGCTTCGTCTTCAAGGTGCAGGCCGGCATGAACAAGGCCCACCGCGACCACGTGGCCTTCATCCGCGTCTGCTCCGGCGTCTTTGAGCGCGGCATGGTGGTCACGCAGACCCGCACGGGCAAGTCCTTTGCCACCAAGTATGCCCAGCAGGTGTTCGGCCGGGAACGCGAAGTAATTGACGAGGCCTACCCCGGCGACGTCGTTGGCCTGGTCAACGCGTCCTCCCTGCGCGTGGGGGACAGCCTCTTCCTCGAGGGGCCGGTGGAATACCCCGCCATCCCGCTGTTCGCCCCCGAGCACTTCCAGGTGGCCCGCTCCAAGGACCCCAGCAAGTTCAAGCAGTTCCGCCGCGGCATCGAGCAGCTCGAACACGAGGGCGTCATCCAGGTGCTCCGCTCCGACGTCCGCGGAGACCAGGCGCCGGTGCTTGCCGCCGTCGGACCCATGCAGTTCGAGGTGGTGGAGGACCGCATGGCTCACGACTTCAGCGCCCCCATGCGGCTGGAACGCCTGCCCTACTCCCTCGCAAGGATCTCGACGGCGGAGGCCATGCCGGCGCTCGCCAACGTCATCGGCGCCGAGGTGCTTTTGCGGTCCGACGGCGAGTACCTCGCCCTGTTCAACGACGTCTGGGCCCTGCGCCGCATTGAGAAGAACCACCCGGACCTCACCCTCGTGCCCATCGGCACCCACAACCCCGCAAAGTAGGAACCGTGAACGCAGGCCCCAACAGCGCAGTTCAGCCCCGCGCCATCATCACCGGCGCCGGAACCATCAATCCGGTAGGTTCCACGGTGTCCGAGACCTGGGCCGGCCTGGTGGCGGGTAAATCCGGCATCGCGGCGCTTGAGGACGACTGGACCGGCCAGCTGCCGGTAAAGATTGCCGGCCAGGTTACCGCAGACCTCTCGGAGCACCTGAGCACCCGCGAGATGAAGCGTATGGACCGTTGCGGGCAGCTCGCGCTGATCGCAGCACGTGAGGCCTGGGCCCAGGCCGGCGCCCCGGAGGTGGATCCGGAGCGTTTTGCCGTGGTGATCGGCTCCGCGTACGGCGGGCTGGGTTCCACGCTGGAGCAGGACCGGACGCTGGCAGCCTCGGGCCCGCGCAAGGTCTCGCCGCACACGCTGACCCGCCTGATGGTCAACGGACCCGCGGCCTGGGTGTCGATCGACCTCGGTGCCCGCGGTGGTGCCCGGACGCCGGTCAGCGCGTGTGCCTCCGGGGCTGAGGCGATTGTCCAGGCAGCCGAGATGATCCGCTCCGGTGCCGCCGACGTCGTTATTGCCGGCGGTGTCGACGCCTCCGTCAACGACCTGGTGATCACGGGCTTCTCCCAGATCCGCGCACTGTCCACCCGCAACGATGACCCGCAGCGCGCATCCCGCCCGTTCGACGGCGGCCGCGACGGCTTTGTCCTCGCCGAGGGCGCCGCCGTGGTGGTGCTGGAGAGCGAAGAGCACGCCCGCGCCCGCGGCGCCGGGGTGCTGGGGGCTGTTGCCGGCGGGGCGGTGACCTCGGACGCCAACGACATCGTGGCAGCCGATCCCGCCATGCAGCGGCGGGTCATGCAGAAGGCCCTCGAATCCGCCGGCCTGGCTGCCGGGGACATCGGCTTTGTCCACGCCCACGCCACGTCCACCCCGGTGGGGGACAAGCTTGAAGGCCAGGCCATCAACGCAATTTTCGGCCCTGAGGTTCCGGTCACGTCCACAAAGGGACACACCGGCCACCTCCTGGGCGGCGCCGGCGCGTTGGCCGCCGTCGTGGTTGTCGAAGCCCTGCGGACCGGCGTGCTTCCCGGCACCCTCAACGTCCAGGAAGTGGACCCCGAGGTGGACCTCAACGTTGTTACCGAGGACGCCCACCGCCTCCAGCCGGGTTACAGCCCGGCCGGGCTGGTCAACGCCTTCGGCTTCGGCGGGCACAGCGTTGCCCTGGTAATCACCGGCTCTTAGCCCCTGCGCCCGGCCTGCTTTTCACCCCGGACGCCGGAACGGTGCCCCGACGCTGGAACGCTACAGCGTCCCGGCACCGTTCCCGCGTGCGGGCGCCACCCGCATGCCGGCCAGGAACAGAGGTGATGCGCTTTGAATCTCACAGCGAGTACATTTGCACCCGCATGTGGACAACACACCCGGGCGCTCGCGGGTGCAAGGACCAGTAGCGGGTGCCACCCTACTAGGGGTCGCGGACCTGGCGGACGAGGGCGTCCAGGACCGGCAGTTGGCCCTTCACCAGCTTGAGCCGGGCTTCCGGTTCGGGGAACCAGCGGGCGTCGTCAATTTCCGGGTAGTGCTGGATCCGGCCTGATCCCCTGGGCCACTCCAGCGGAAACGTGTTGCTGGCAATGGTTTCCGGTTGGAAGTCCCGCTCTGCGGTGAAAACGGTGATGAGCTTGCCGGAGGGCTGGCGGAATTCGCCAAGTTGGACGTAGTCCGCGGTTGGTGCCGGGGTGCCCATCTCCTCGGCGAACTCGCGCATCGCCGCGGCCAGCGGATCCTCGCCCTCCGTGTATTCGCCCTTGGGAATGGACCAGGCGTGGGCGTCCTTGCGGGCCCAGAACGGCCCTCCCATATGGGCTATCCACACCTCGAGCCCGTCCAGGCTCTCCGGCATGCGGTCCCGGGATGCCCCCTCGACGCCGATGGGCGCGGCCAGCCTGTAGAGCAGGATCCCTGCACTGCGAACGGGCACTTGTCCTCCTGTAGCTGGAATTTTCACGCACGAACGGAAGCTGCCGTCCAACGTTAACCCGCAGTTCATGGTGCTGCTTTAGGTTATTCCTTCAGGCACTCTGCTCGAAGGGACCCGTCATGGCCAGTATTGCCGAGGTGTTGGGACATCTGACGCCGGAAGAACTCGATGAGCTGCACAGCCTTGGTCCGCAGGGCCACTTGCCACGGCACCTGGTTGACGCCCTGGACCGGGCGGCCGGCGGGCCGGGTTCCGGCCGCGGCTACTACGTGCCCACAGGCAACGTGAACGCAACCGGCGGGCCGCTCCTGGTGCTGCGCAGTGATGTGTCCGGTTGGCTTCTGGGCTCCCGCCGCGACGATCCCGATTCCTTGCCGCGCCACAACGGCTGACAAACGCAGCACGGGTGTGCGCGCCAGGGGCGCGCAGCGCCCACCAGACGGCATCAGTCGCTGTCAGTGTCATCCGCCGATAACAGGCATGAGCCAACCAGCCGTTGCTGGCTCACCAGAAAGCCGCTAGCCAATCAGCAGGCTCAAAGCCTCGGTGAGGTGCTCCACTTCCCGCACGGAAAACCCGGCCGGTATGGGCCCCGGCCCGGCATGGCTGGCAGGTACCACAGCGTGCGTGAACCCGAGCCGGTGGGCCTCCTGGATGCGCTGGTTGATGCCCGGCACCGGCCTCACCTCGCCAGCCAGGCCCACCTCGCCGAAAGCGATCAGCCGGATGGGGAGCGGCTTGCGCGCCTTCGCCGATGCCACGGCAAGGGCAACCGCCAGGTCCGTGGCCGGTTCGCTGAGCTTCACGCCGCCCACCGTGGCCACGTAGGAATCATCCTTGTGCAGCAGCGTTCCCGCGCGCTGCTGCAGGACAGCCAGCAGCATGGAGACGCGCGAAGAATCCAGTCCGCTGGTGGCCCGCCGCGGCTGCGAGTTGGGGCTCTCCGCCAGCAGGGATTGGACCTCGGCCAGCAGCGGACGCCGGCCTTCCATGGTCACCGTGATGCAGGTGCCGGACACGGGTTCCTTGGTGCGGCTGACAAAGAGCCCGCTGGGGTCCGCGAGGCCCTGGATCCCGTCCTCGTTCAGGTCGAAGCAGCCGACATCGTCCGTGGGCCCGTAGCGGTTCTTGACCGCACGGAGCAGCCGGAGCCGCGAATGCCGCTCGCCCTCGAACTGGCACACTACGTCCACCAGGTGTTCCAGCAGCCGCGGACCGGCGATGGAGCCGTCCTTGGTCACGTGGCCCACCAGCAGGGTGGTCATGTTCCGCCGCTTTGCGGCCGCGATGATGGATGCTGCCACTTCGCGGACCTGCGAGACGCCCCCGGCGCTGCCGTCAACGTCGGCGCTGCTGAGGGTCTGCACCGAGTCCACGATCAGCAGCCGCGGCTCAATCTTCTCCACCTGCCCCAGGGCCTGGCCCAAGTCCGTTTCGGCGGAGAGGTACAGCGATTCCGCCACGGCGTCGATCCGCTCGGCACGGAGCTTCACCTGGGCCGCGGATTCCTCACCCGTCACGTAGAGCACGTCCTGGGCGGTCCGGGCGAACTTCGCCGCGACGTCCAGCAGCAGGGTTGACTTGCCCACGCCGGGCTCGCCCGCCAGCAGGATGACGGCGCCCGGTACCAGACCGCCGCCCAGCACCCGGTCCAGCTCATCGACGCCGGTGGGCAGGAAGGCTGCCGTGGTGGCGTCCACCTCGGCAATACGGCGGGCGGGCTCCAGGACTGTTGTGGCCGCCGTCGTACGCGCAACGGCAGCGCCGGTCTCCTCAACCGTGCCCCACGCCTGGCACTCGCCGCACCGGCCCACCCACTTGACCGTGGTCCAGCCGCATTCAGCACATTTGTAGGCGGGCGCCTTGGAGGCCCGGGAAGTCTTTGTTGCCATGGGTTCCACCCTAGCGGCGGGCACTGACAATCACCGCCCGGTGGTCATCGCGGGCTAACTGCACGCTTGAGAGAGCGCTCTCTTGACAGTGATCCGCGCCACGCTTACAGTTGAGGAACTTCCCAGAGAGCGCTCTCTCAGCGCCGGTAGTTCCCCCCCACAAAGGAGTGACGTTGAAATTTTTACCTCGATACACCGCGTCCGTAATCGCGGGCGTGGCGGCCATGGCCATGCTGGCCACGGGCTGCAGCAGCAGTACAGGACAGGCAGCAAGCGCAGACAACCCCGTGGAGCTCACGGTCACCACCTTCGGCACGTTTGGCTACAACGACCTCTACGGTGAGTATGAGGAAGCCAACCCGGGCGTGAAGATCAAAGCCACCAACATCGACCGTGGGTCCAATGCCCGCACCGACGCCTTCACCAAGCTCGCCGCCGGTTCCGGCCTGAGCGACGTCGTGGCCATCGAGGAAGGCTGGCTGGGCTCCATCATGGAGGTTTCGGACCAGTTCGTGGACCTGAACGAGCACGGTGCAGCGGATATCAAGGACAACTGGGTGGACTGGAAGTTCCAGCAGGGCACCGACCCTGACGGCCGCGTTATTGGCTACGGAACGGACATCGGCCCCCAGGGCCTGTGCTACAACGGCAAGCTTTTCGAGGCCGCCGGAATGCCCAGCGACCGGGAATCAGTCGCAAAGCTCTTCGGCGGCGAGGATGCAACCTGGGAAACCTATTTCAAGCTCGGTGAACAGTACAAGGCAGCCACCGGCAAAGCCTGGTACGACCAGTCCGGATTCGTCTGGAACTCCATGGTGAACCAGATGGAGGAGGGCTACTACACCAAGGGCGGCGAGCTGAACGTCGACGGAAACTCCGAAATGAAGGCCAGGTTCGAGATGCTTGCGGCCGGCACGGCTGCCGGTCTCTCAGCGAACCAGACCCAGTGGGACTGGGGCAACGGCAAGGCCTTTGTTGACGGCTCGTTCGCCACCTTCGTCTGCCCGGGCTGGATGCTCGGCACCATCAAGGGCCAGCTGGAATCAGCGGGCGGCGGCACGGAAAGCGGCTGGGACTTTGCCGACGTCTTCCCCGGCGGAGCCTCCAACTGGGGCGGAGCTTTCCTCTCCGTGCCCAAGACCTCACAGCACCAGGCTGAGGCCGCAAAGCTCGCAGCCTGGCTCACGGCACCGGAACAGCAGGTCAAGCAGTCAGCTGCAGCCAACAACTTCCCCAGCACGCTGAAAGCGCAGGAGAAGCTGGTGGCAGATGCCGCCCCCAATGTGGTCTTCAACGACGCCCCCAGCGGCGTCATCCTCGCCAACCGGGCCAAGGGCGTGGTGGCCCAGTTCAAGGGACCGGACGATTCGGTGATCCAGGAAAACGTCTTCGGCCCGGCGCTGAAGATGCTTGACGCCGGCACGGCTGACGCAGACAAGGCCTGGTCCGAAGCGCTGACCCTCCTCAACGACCTGGTCGTAAACAACTAGCACCACCCGCTGTGGGGCCTTCCGCAAGGGAGGCCCCCCGATGGAGGGCAAGAGCCCAATGACAACCACCCTGAACCGCCCCGCAAAACAACCAGCGGCCATCAAGCCCAAACCCACCTTCAAACAGAGGCTGAACGTCTTCGACGTCAAAGCCTCGCCCTACCTCTACATCGCACCGTTCTTCATCCTCTTCGCGCTGGTAGGGCTGTTCCCGCTGGTCTACACCTTCGTGGTCAGCCTCTTCGACTGGCACCTGCTCAAAGGCCAGGGCGACTTCGTAGGCCTGCAGAACTTCGCGGAAGTCCTGCAGGACCGCTTCTTCTGGAACTCCCTGTTCAACACCATGAGCATCTTCCTGCTCTCCGCGATCCCGCAACTGGCCGTGGCGCTGTTCCTGGCCGCCGTGCTGGACCAGAACCTCCGGGCCAAGACCTTCTGGCGGATGAGCGTCCTGCTGCCCTACATCGTCACTCCGGTGGCGGTGGCCATGATCTTCACCAACATGTTCGGCGAGCAGTACGGCCTCATCAACAATGTGTTGGGGAATTTCGGCCTGGATCCGGTGATGTGGAAGAACGAGACATTGCCCAGCCACATTGCCATCGCCACCATGGTGAACTGGCGCTGGACCGGCTATAACGCCCTCATCCTGCTGGCAGCAATGCAGGCCGTTCCCCGTGACCTGTACGAGTCGGCGGCCCTGGACGGTGCCGGAGCGCTGCGCAGGTTCTTCAGCATCACCCTGCCGAGCATCCGTCCCACCATGGTGTTCGTGGTGATCACCTCCACCATCGGCGGCCTGCAGATCTTCACCGAACCCCGCCTCTTTGATCCCGCCAGCGCCGGCGGCTCCCAGCGGCAGTTCCAGACCACCGTCCTCTACCTGTGGGAAATGGCCTTCCAGCGCCAGAACTTCGGCAAGGCGTCCACCATCGCCTGGCTGCTGTTCCTGATCATCGTGCTGTTCGGCGTGATCAACTACCTCATCTCCCGGCGCATCGCCACTGCCGATGCCGCCAAGCCCTCCCGGTCAATCCGGAGGGCCCGGGAACGTGCTGAAAGGACTACGCGATGAGCATCATCGAGGGGGCGCCCCCCGCGCCGGCCGGCACGCTGCCGGGCAGGAAGACGCCTGCCGGCCGCCCCGCCACCTTCCGCAAGCGCTTCACCGGCTCCGGCGAAAAGCCAGGGTTCCTTACCTACGGCCTGCTCCTCGCGTTCCTGGTATCGTCGGCCTACCCGCTGTGGTGGTCCGCCGTCATCGGCAGCCGCTCCAACGAGGCCCTCGGCGAAACCTGGCCGCCACTGCTTCCCGGCGGAAACTTCTGGACCAACGTGGGCGAGGTCTTTGACACCATCCCGTTCTGGCTCGCCCTCGGAAACAGTGTCCTGATTTCCTGCATTATCACCGTCTCCGTGGTGGGGTTCTCCACCCTGGCCGGCTACGCCTTCGCCAAACTGCGCTTCAAGGGCCGGAACGGGCTCATGCTCATGGTGGTGGCCACCATGGCCATCCCCACCCAGCTGGGCATCATCCCGCTCTTTATGGTGATGCGCACCCTGGGCTGGACCGGCGAAATCGGTGCCGTGGTGGTGCCCACGCTGGTGACCGCATTCGGCGTCTTCTTTATGCGCCAGTACCTGGTGGACGTCATCCCGGACGAGCTTATCGAGTCCGCCAGGATGGACGGGGCCAGCATGATCTCCACGTTCTGGCACGTTGCCATGCCTGCCGCCCGTCCCGCCATGGCCATCCTCGGACTGTTCACGTTTATGACGGCCTGGACCGATTTCCTCTGGCCGCTGCTGGTTCTCGACGCCGGCAATCCCACTTTGCAGACGGCGCTCAGCCAGCTGCAGTCAGCCCGCTACGTGGACTACTCCGTGGTCCTCGCCGGAGCGGTGCTGGCAACACTGCCGCTCCTGGTGCTCTTCGCACTGGCCGGCAAACAACTCATCTCAGGAATCATGCAAGGAGCAGTGAAGGGCTAATGCAGCACCCTACCTACAGGCGGCAATGGCCCGAGGGCTTTATATGGGGGTCGGCGACGGCGGCGGCACAGATAGAAGGAGCCGGCCACGAAGGCGGCAAGGAAGATTCCATCTGGGACCGCTTCGCGAGAATCCCCGGAGCCATTGCCCGTGGCGAGAATCTTGAGCAGGCAGTGGACCACTACCACCGGATGCCCCAGGATGTCCGGCTGATGAAAGAGCTGGGGCTGGACTCGTACCGCTTTTCCACCAGCTGGGCGAGGGTGCGCCCCGGGGACAGGGAGGTGAACCGCGAAGGGCTGGACTTCTACTCCCGGCTGGTGGATGAGCTTCTTGACGCAGGGATCCTGCCGTGGCTCACCCTCTACCACTGGGACCTGCCGCAGGCCCTCGAGGAAAAGGGCGGCTGGGCCAACCGGGACACCGCGTACAGGTTCGTGGAGTACGCGAACGATGTCTACTCGGCACTGGGGGACAGGGTCCAGCACTGGACCACCTTCAACGAGCCCTTCTGTTCCTCCCTCTTGGGGTACGGCTCCGGAGTGCATGCCCCCGGCCGGCAGGAGCCTGCGGCAGCCATCGCCGCCGTCCACCACCAGCACCTGGCCCATGGGCTGGCAGTACATGCCCTGCGTGGGCGCGGTGCCCGGCATCTGGGCATCACCCTTAACCTGAGCAATTCCATCCCGCGGGACAGCCAGGACCCCGTAGACCTTGACGCCGCCCGCCGCTTTGACTCGCTGCAGAACCGGATCTTCCTCGATCCCATCCTGCGCGGAGCCTACCCGGAAGACACCCTGCGTGACCTCGCCCCCTTCGGCCTGCAGGAGCTGATTCTCCCGGGCGACCTGGATTCCATCAGCGCGCCGCTGGAGTTCCTCGGTGTGAACCATTACCACGATGACCTCATCAGCGGCCACGCGGACGATGCCGGCAGCGACGGCCACTCCGGCGGCGCGGAACGTGCCTCTGCCTCACCATGGATCGGTTCGGAGGACATCGCGTTTCCCAGCCGCGGCCTTCCGCGGACTGCGATGGGGTGGGAAGTGAACCCGGAGGGGCTCCGGAAACTCCTGGTCCGGCTGGGGGAGGAGTATCCCTCGCTGCCGCCGCTGTACATCACCGAAAACGGAGCGGCGTACGAGGACACTGTCAGCCCCGACGGCGCCGTGCACGACGCCGAACGCACCCGGTTCATCCTGGACCATGTGGCGGCAGTGGGTGAAGCAATCGACCAGGGCGCCGACGTCCGCGGGTATTTTGTCTGGTCCCTGCTGGACAACTTCGAGTGGTCCTGGGGCTACGGAAAGCGCTTCGGTATTGTCCGCGTGGACTACGGCACGCTGGAACGCACCGTCAAGGACAGCGGCAAGGCCTATGCCGGGCTGATCGCCGCGGCACGGCAGAGCGCGTCCCAACTTCCCGCGTTCCTGCCCGCCTAAACTGAAATTCCCGGCACCTGTGCCAGCCAGACCACGGAGCGAAGAAAAGTGAAGCAAGACACCAGCGGAAACCGGCCAACGCCCACCTTGGAAATGGTGGCGGCGCTGGCCGGCGTCTCCCGCGCCACAGTGTCGCGCGTGGTTAATGATGTGCCAAGCGTTGACGAGGACATTGCAGCCAAAGTGCGGCAGGCCATCCTGGCCGTCAACTACACGCCCAACCGGGCCGCCAGGTCCCTGGCCAGCAGGCGCCCCAACTCGGTGACGCTCATCGTGCCGGAGTCCATGTCCAAGGTCTTCGCGGACCCGTTCTTCGCCTCCGTGGTACAGGGCGTGGCCCTGTACCTGGCGGACACGGACTACACGCTGAACATGGTCATTGCTTCCGAGGCGAAGCCGGAGAAGACCCGGGCCTTCCTTCTCGGCGGGAATGTGGCGGGGGCGCTGGTGGTGTCCCACCACGCAGGGGACCGGTCCTGGACCCACCTGAGCGATTACATCCCCATGGTGTTTGCCGGCAGGCCGCTGGGCGAAAGCGCCAGCTACTACGTGGACGTGGACAACGAAGCTGCTGCTGCCGGGGCCACAAGGCTGCTCATCAGCAACGGACGGACCAACATCGCCACCATTGCAGGGCCCCAGGACATGCCGCCCGGCATTGACCGCATCAGCGGCTGGCGGCTGGCCATGGCCGAGGCGGGCCTGGATGACTCCCTGGTTGAGTACGGGGATTTCACCCTGGCTTCAGGGGCGAAGGCGATGCGCCGCCTGCTCGGCAGCGGGAAGCCGATCGACGGCCTGTTCGTGGCCAATGACCAGATGGCTGCCGGCGCCTACACCGTGCTGCAGGAACGGGGGCTCCGCATACCCCAGGATGTGGCCGTGGTTGGCTTCGATGACGACTCGTTCGCCACCTCGGTCAACCCCCAGCTGACCACCGTGCACCACCCGATCATTGAGATGGGCAAGAAGATGGCCGAAATCCTGGTGGACCTCATCGAGGGGAAGGACACCGCACGCGTCACGCAGATTCCTACCTCACTGGTGATCCGGGAGTCCGCGTGATGGCCGGCACCGGCTCCGGCGGCCGCGCAGCAGATGGGCAAACCCTCCGGTGGGGCATTGTGGCGACGGGACGGATTGCGCACCGGGTCACCCGTGACCTGGCCCGCCTGGAAGGAGCTGAGCTCTATGCCGTCAGTTCGCGCAGTGAAGGCTCAGCGCGGGCATTCGCTGAAGAACACGGCTTTGCTGCCAGCTACCATGACAATCCCTCCGGCTCCGGATACCAGCAGCTTTTTGAAGATCCCCGGGTGGACGTGGTGTACGTTGCCACGCCCCACGCCCAGCATTTTGAGGTTGTCCGTGCGGCCCTTGAAGCCGGAAAGCACGTCCTGTGCGAGAAGCCCTTCACGATCAACGCCAGCGAAGCGCGGGAGCTGGTGCAGCTGGCAGGGGAGCGCAGCCTGTTCCTGATGGAGGCCGTCTGGACGCGGTTCCTCCCGGCAACCCGCCGGGCCCTCGAGATTATCCGCAGCGGCGGGATTGGAACGGTGCGCTGGGTCCAGGCCGACCTGGGTTTTCCGGCTGCCTATGATCCCGCGGACAGGCTGTGGGACCCTGCGGCCGGCGGAGGAGCCCTCCTGGACCTCGCCGTGTATCCGTTGACCTGGGCGGTGGCGGCACTCGGCTTCCCCGCAGGGCTCAGGGCACAAGGACACCTGAACCAGGACGGCGTGGACGTCCAGAACACCCTTGCGCTTGAGTACCCGGAAGGGGCGGCCGCCCAGCTCACCTCCTCGCTCCAGTCCGCCGGTCCCGGGACGGCAACCATCAGCGGAACAGCAGGCTGGATACGGACCGGTTCCCCGCTGTACAACCCGCGAAAGCTGGAAATCTGCGGCCAGGACGGAACCATCCGGGTGGAGGAATTTCACGAGGAAGCCGAGGGCTTCATCCACGAACTGCGCGAAACAGCCCGCTGCATCCGGGCTGGCCTGCAGGAGAGCCCACTGATGCCCTGGGCTGAAACCGTGCAGATGATGGGGCTGCTGGACCAGGCCCGGGAGCAGCTGGGGCTGCACTACGCGAACGACGCGCGGGCGGTCACCACTTAAAGGGCAGGCAGCACGTCACGGGCTTCGCGGGCATCCATCCCGGTGGCCTCCAGCAGGTCCACCATCAGCGGCCGGTACAGCATCACCACCGTTTCACCTTCAAGCCGCTGCACCTCCAGCAGCTTGGGGTGCAGGCGCAGGGCAATCTCGCTGAGATCCTGCCGGGCGGTGCGCAGGTGGGCGCGCCGGGCGCCGTCGTGCGTTTCCGCCAGGCCCAGCGAAAGCTCATCAATGGCGGCAGCGGTCTCCTGCAGCACCTCAGCGATGTTTTCGGTGGCCTCGTCCGACAACGCCGCGTGGTTGATGGCGCTCGTCAGCCTGCGTGCAAAAACGCGGCTGTTCCGCAGGGCCAGGTCGATGAAGTCGAGCGACTGTTTGAGCCGGTCCAGCTCATCCCGGTGCCGGCGGTAGGCCGGCGCCAGGGTGGCCACCTCGCCGGAAGCGCGCAGGGACTGGCGCATCCCGTCCACCAGCGGCTGGCAGTTCCTGCCCCGGATGAGGGCGTGCCACGCCTGGGTGGAATCGCTGTTGACCAGCGCTTCGGCGCACTCGCGCAAAACCTCGGCGAGCTCGTGCAGCAGCTTCTGCACGTCCTTGCGGGGTTCACGGCGGGGGTCCTTGGGGGCCAGGATGGTCACCAGCAGGGCGAACAGTCCGCCCACCACGGCATCAATGCTCCTGGTAAACGGACCGCCCGACGGCGCGGGCAGCAGCACCACCAGCAGCGACTGCAGGGCAAGCTGGGTGGTGAAGATGTTCCCGCTGTCCAGGAACCTTGCGAGCAGGATGGAAAACAAAAGGACGACGGCGGCCTGCCAGATTCCGGCGCCCAGCCAGTGCAGGAGGAGGTCGCCTACCGCAATGCCGATGGTGCAGCCCAGGCCCACCTCCAGCACCCGCCGCAGCCGCGGTTCACGGGAGAAGCCAAGCGCGATCAGCGATGAGGTAGCCGCGAAAAGCGGACCGGAGTGGCCCAGCACGTATTCAGCGAAAGCGTAGGCACCCACGGCACAGACCGTCATTTGGATGGCCGGGATGAGGGAATTCCGGCTCCGGATCATGCCGGTGCGGAAGCGGCCGCGCAGGAAGCGCCTGCCTGCTGAGAGTCCTGCTGCGGGGGCCATGCGGTCCAGTCTATTGCCGGCCCGCACATTTCTTTGGGCGGCTCTTTGGTGCCGGTGCACTACGGCCGGACATGTGATCTGCGCAATGGTGACCGGGCATTTGTCAGCGAATATCCCGCCGTCGTTAATCCTCCGTTCACTTTGGTCCGCCCGTCCCGTTACCTGCGGGGCCTAACTTCGTTGAAGGTACAAAACCTACGCATCGCGAAGCAGGGTTCTCCGTCCCTGTCCGCAACTGAAAAACCCTGGAAGGGGTACATCTAGTGAAGGCACTCCGCTTCGGCCGCCACGCGGCTATCGCTGTTATCGCAGCCGGCGCTCTGGCGCTTACCTCCTGCGGTTCAGACAACGCCACGGGTACCGCCCCCGAAGGCAACCAGGCTTCCTCCGGCCCCAAGGTCACCGGCACCCTGACCGGCATCGGTTCCTCAGCCCAGGGCGCTGCCATGGACGCGTGGAAGACCGAATTCGCTGCTGCCAACCAGGGCGCCACCGTGCAGTACTCGCCGGACGGCTCCGGCGCGGGCCGCAAGGCTCTGCTGGATGGTTCCGCCCAGTTCGGCGGCTCCGACGCCTACCTGAAGGACGAGGAATACACCCAGTCCCAGGAAGTCTGCGGCCCTGACGGCGCCCTGAACATCCCGGTCTACATCTCTCCGATCGCGATCGCCTTCAACCTTCCCGGCATCACCGAGCTGAAGCTGGATGCTGCCACCGTGGCAAAGATCTTCCGTGGCGAAATTGCCACCTGGAACGATCCCGCCATTGCTGCCCTGAACGAAGGCGTGGACCTCCCGGACCTCAAGGTCACTCCCGTGAACCGCTCCGATGATTCCGGCACCACCACCAACTTCACCGACTACCTTGCTGCCGCTGCACCCGAGGTCTGGACGGACAAGGCCTCCGGCGTGTGGCCGGGATCGCTCCAGGGTGAAAACGCCAAGGGCACCTCCGGCGTGGTCAAGACCGTCACCGACACCCCCGGCGCCATCACCTACGCGGATGACTCGGCCGTCAGCGGCAAGCTCGGAGTTGCCCAGATCAAGGTGGGCGAAACCTTCACCGAGATCTCCGCTGAAGCCGCAGCCAAGGCTGTGGACGCGGGCACCCCGGTTGAAGGCCGCTCTGCCAACGACCTCTCCATCAAGCTGGACCGCAAGACCAGCATCGAGGGCGCCTACCCGATCGTCCTGGTTTCCTTCCACGTCGTTTGCTCAACCTACGACTCCCAGGAGACCGTGGACCTGGTCAAGGCTTTCGAGAACTACGTAGTCTCCGAGGAAGGCCAGCAGGCCGCGGCCGATTCGGCCAAGTCCGCACCGCTCTCCTCCGACCTGGCCGCCAAGGCTGAAAAGGCCATCGAGTCCATCAAGGTCAAGTCCTAACCACGCTCTGATTCCGGGTTCCCCGCCTGCCGAAAGGCAGTGCGGGGAACTTGGCTTTCAAAGCCACCCGCTCCCAATGCCCAAACGATCGAAGGGCCGTCGAATGACCGCCACCTCCCTGACCAGTACCCAGGGCGCCGGCCGCGCCGGGGACAAAATCTTCTCAGGTGCCGCCCTGGCTGCCGGCTGCCTCATTCTCGCCGTCCTCTTCGGCGTCGCGCTCTTCCTGGTGGTCCAGGCCATCCCCGCGCTCACCGCCCCGGCCTCAGAAATCCAGGGCGGAGAAGGCTTCTTCGCCTACATCTGGCCCATCGTGATCGGTACGCTGATCGCCGCGGTCATCGCACTGGTGATCGCCACCCCCATCGCCATCGGCGTGGCCCTGTTCATCTCCCACTTTGCCCCCCGCCGGCTGGCCGCCGGACTCGGCTACCTGGTGGACCTGCTCGCCGCCATCCCGTCCGTGGTCTACGGCGCCTGGGGTGCGGCCTTCCTTGCAAAGGAAATCTCGCCGGCCTACAACTGGCTCGCCGCTAACATGGGCTGGCTGCCCATCTTCCAGGGGCCAGCCTCTGCCACGGGCAAGACCATCCTCACCGCGGGCATCGTGCTCTCCGTGATGGTGCTTCCCATCATCACCTCGCTGTCCCGGGAAATCTTCCTGCAGACCCCCAAACTGCACGAGGAAGCGGCCCTGGCACTGGGTGCCACCCGCTGGGAAATGATCAAGATGTCCGTCCTGCCCTTCGCGCGCCCAGGCATCATCAGCGCCGTCATGCTGGGCTTGGGCCGCGCCCTGGGCGAAACCATGGCCGTGGCGCTGGTGCTCTCCTCCGGCGCCCTCACCGCCAGCCTGATCCAGTCCGGCAACCAGACCATCGCCGCGGAAATCGCCCTGAACTTCCCGGAGGCCAGCGGGCTCAAGGTCAGCACCCTGATCGCTGCCGGCCTGGTCCTGTTCGTCATCACCCTGGCCGTGAACATGATCGCCCGCTGGATCATCACCCGGCACAAAGAATTCTCGGGAGCCAACTAAATGACCTCCACGCTTACGCCCGTTCGCAGCAAGCGCTCGGCACTCACCAAGGGCCAACTGCCCAAGTACGCCCCCTACGTGGTCCTGGCCGCAGCGCTGATCGCCGGCGCCGCCATCCTCGCGCTGGTGGGTTTCAATGCCTTTGGCTGGGGAATCGTCTCGGCGATCCTCTTCGCCGTGGGCCTGGTGTCCTGGAGCGCCGCCGTCGAAGGCTCCCGTAAAGCCAAGGACAAACTGGCCACCTGCCTGGTGGTGGGCTCCTTCCTCATTGCACTGCTCCCGCTGATTTCCGTGATCTGGACTGTCCTGGTCAACGGAATCCCCGGCCTCCTGGCACCCGGATTCATGACCACCTCCATGAACGGCGTCACCGGCGTCTTCGACAACCGAGCAGTGGAGGACGGCGCTCCGGTCATCGGCGGCATCTACCACGCGCTCCTGGGAACCATCCAGATCACCCTGCTGGCCACCATCATCTCCGTGCCGGTGGGCCTGCTGACCTCCATCTACCTGGTGGAGTACGGCAACGACGGCCGGCTGGCCCGAGCCATCACGTTCTTCGTGGACGTCATGACCGGTATCCCGTCCATCGTGGCCGGCCTCTTCGCAGCGGCCTTCTTCTTCGCCGTGGTGGGCCCGGGCACCAAAACCGGTGCCGTAGCCGCCGTCGCGCTTTCCGTGCTGATGATCCCGGTGGTTGTGCGTTCCAGCGAGGAAATGCTGAAGATCGTCCCCAACGAACTACGTGAAGCGGCGTACGCGCTGGGCGTGCGTAAGTGGCGCACCATCCTCAAGGTGGTTATTCCGACGGCGATCTCCGGCATCGCGTCCGGCGTCACCCTGGCAATCGCCCGGGTCATCGGCGAAACAGCGCCCATCCTGGTCACCGCAGGGTTCGCCACCAGCATCAACTCCAACGTGTTCGGCGGCTGGATGGCCTCGCTGCCCACCTTCATCTACACCCAGATCCTGAACCCCACCTCGCCGGCGAACCCCGACCCGTCGTCGCAGCGCGCCTGGGGTGCCGCCCTGGTGCTGATCATTCTGGTGATGGTCCTGAACCTCGCCGCACGGCTGATTGCCAGGATCTTCGCCCCCAAGACCGGCCGCTGACGGCCATTTCCCCTTCCGGTCCGGCGGGCCGGATGCCAGACTTCAATTCATACCCAGTTAGTGAAGGAACACCATGTCTAAGCGCATCGACGTCAAGGACCTGAATGTCTACTACGGCGATTTCCTTGCCGTGGAGGATGTAACCATCAACATCGAGGCCAAATCCGTTACGGCATTCATCGGCCCCTCGGGCTGCGGCAAGTCCACTTTCCTGCGGACGCTGAACCGTATGCACGAGGTCCTCCCGGGGGCCCGCGTGGAAGGTGAAGTGCTGCTGGACGGGGACAACCTTTACGGCCCCGGCGTCGACCCCGTGACCGTGCGCTCGCAGATCGGCATGGTGTTCCAGCGGCCCAACCCGTTCCCCACCATGTCCATCCGCGACAACGTGCTGGCCGGCGTGAAGCTGAACAACAAGAAGATCTCCAAGGGCGAGGCCGACGTCCTGGTGGAACGCTCCCTGAAGGGAGCCAACCTGTGGAACGAGGTCAAGGACCGCCTGGAAAAGCCGGGTTCCGGCCTCTCCGGCGGACAGCAGCAGCGGCTCTGCATTGCACGGGCCATCGCCGTGGAGCCGCAGGTGATCCTCATGGACGAGCCGTGTTCCGCGCTGGACCCCATCTCCACGCTGGCCATTGAGGACCTTATCAATGAGCTCAAGGACCAGTACACCGTGGTGATCGTTACCCACAACATGCAGCAGGCAGCCCGTGTCTCGGACCGCACCGCGTTCTTCAACATCGCCGGCACCGGCAAGCCGGGCAAGCTGATCGAGGTGGGGGATACCCAGACGATCTTCAGCAACCCCGTCCAGAAGGCCACTGAGGATTATGTCTCCGGCCGCTTCGGATAGGCATTGCTGGCCCTCAGGACCAAGTCCAAGGACACTGCTAGCCATAACTGAATGCATTTAGTACGCTGAACTAGATACTTTGGAAACTAGTAAATAGCATGCTTAGGAGTTTTCCCTTGACGCAGATGGCGACCGGCCGCAGAGGCCACCAGCTTAAAGTTTCCAAGCGCGGGGCGGACACGGCTGCCCAGCAGAACGATCCCCTCGCTAATGCGTACATTTCCGGGCCCGCCGTCGCAGCCCCGTTTTCCTTCGCGGACGCCGGGATGGATGCTGCACCGGTGGCAGCGGGCATGGCCGGGACGGAGGCTCCGGCCGGGGAGGACTACGTTTCCGCGGTGTGGCGCACCAGCTCGTACCTGGA
This sequence comes from Pseudarthrobacter quantipunctorum, assembly GCF_045291495.1. NCBI lineage: Bacteria > Bacillati > Actinomycetota > Actinomycetes > Micrococcales > Micrococcaceae > Pseudarthrobacter > Pseudarthrobacter quantipunctorum. The sequence goes on along the minus strand of NZ_CP148033.1, from coordinate 3,750,729 downwards.
AACCGTGCAGTGGGAGCTTGATGTTGCCCACGAGTCGCTGGTGCAGGCCATCAGGCAGGCGGCGGGTCACGGGGTGGACCAGGCTGTGCTGCTCCAGGCTGCGAACATGACGCCGGACGAGCTGGCAACCGCCCTGGTGGACACCCCGCCTGCATTTCCCGCAGCTATCTAGGCCATCCGCCGGAACCGGGTAGTCCGGTTGCGGCAGGCTGCTGCTACTCCGGGATTTCCAGCTGGAAACCGCACCGGCACTGCAGGACCCGGGTAGGCAGGCAGACCGCGTTGAGGCTGCCGCCGTTGTTGCTGCTCCGGTAGCACAGCCGTTCAATTTCCAGCCCGGCCTCTTCCATGGGGAAGCCGCAATGGATGTAGTCATCACCGAACATGATGACCTTGGCCATCCAGCGGACCTGGTGGAGTGCCGCGGCAACATCCCCTGCATAGGCGAGGTGTTCGTTGAACAACCCGCAGTCGTTGCAGGTGTAGGAGACAGTCACCAGGTCTCCATTGGCTGCGCCCATCGCCCTGATGGCATGGATGGTCAGCTGGTGCTCCGTACCGCAGGTTTCGCAGCGCAGCTGGCGTGGCTGGGGCGGGGAGTGCCGGGGATTCGAAGTAGACATGATGCCTGCTCTTTTCCGCAATGTGCATCCTGGCCGCCGGTATGCTGCAGCGGCTCGTCCGCGGCCGTGCACCCGGCGGCGGATGTTGGTCCCCTGCTGCTGTGGGTTCTGCTGCTTGGTGGGTTCTACTGCTGGGTGGCTTTACTGCTGTGCAGCGTCGAATTTCCTGGGGCCCACTGTCGAATTTACGTGACGGGACTCCTGCTGTACAGAGAAGTGCAGGCAACGTAGCGAACCCGTAACCGTACCCCCGGCCGCCTCATCCTTGCTGCGGGCAGCATGCTTTCGAGCTTCCGGGTCCCTAGCCCCGGTCCGGCCCGGTTCGGTGCGTGCCGGAAACTAGCCGGCGAGCGGGGTCATGGCCAAGGCCAGCACGAACGCCAGCGCCGCCGTGGCGAGCGGAGTCAGGAGCCACAGCGCCACAATCCGGATCACCAGCTTCCGGTTCGTCACGGAAAAATGCTGGTTCTCGCCGGCGCCCAGGACCGCTGAGGTCACCGTGTGCGTAGTGGACAGCGGCCAGTGCAGCCCGATGGCGCCCACAAAGAGCATCACCGCGCTGAAGATCTGCGCCACTGAACCCCGCAGGGGATCAATGCGGGTGATCTTGTACGCGATGGTGTGCGAGATCCGCCAGCCGCCAAACATGGTCCCGGCGGCCATCATGACGGCGGACAGCAGCACCACCCAGAGGGGTATGGTGCCGCGATCGGCATATCCTGCTGCCAGCAGTGCCAGCAGCAGCACGGCGCCCACCCGCTGCCCATCCTGCAGGCCATGACCAAAAGCCACGGCCCCGGCGGCGATGGCCTGGCTCCGGCGGAAGCGGTGGTTGACCACGTTGGGCTGCGTGTAGCGTGCCGCCCACGTGGCCGGATACACCAGCATGAAGGCACCGCTGTAGGCAACGAGCGGGGACAGCACCAGCGGCAGCACCACCTGGAACAGGAGGGACTGGTCCACGCCGCCGACGCCGGGGCCGCCTACCGCCAGGCTGGCCAGTCCCGCACCGGCCAGGCCGCCCACCAGGGCGTGCGTGGAGGAAGCCGGGATGCCCCGCCACCACAGCAGGATTCCCCAGGCGCAGGCGCTTGCCAGGCCGGCCACAAGGATGCTCAGGCCCCCGTTGCCGGGCGGAAGGCTGATCCAGGCCTGGCTGACAGCCACGGCCAGGCCGGCGCTCAGCAGGGCACCCACAAAGTTGAAAAAGGCCGCCAGAAGCACCGCCACGCTGGGCGTGAGTGCCCGGGTGCGCACCGCAAGTGCCACGGACGTGGAGGCATCACGGAAGCCGTTGAGGAACGTAAACGCCGCGACCAGCAGGACCACGAATCCGAAGATGACCGGCGTCACCTCAGGATTCCTTGACGATGATGCTGCCCACCTGGGTGGCGATCCGCCGCATGTCCTTGGTGACTTCCACCAACTGGTTGGCGATGTCCCGGTTGCGGGAGTACTGGGCCCACTTCATGTCCGCGATCATGTCCGCCACCCACACCCGGTGCGTCCGCTCGGCACGCTGGGCAAGGCGGAGGATTTCGATCCAGTAGTCCTCGAGGTCGTCCAGGTTGTTGAGCCGGCGCATGGCATCCACTGTCAGTTCGGCCTGCCGGCTGATGATCTCCAGCTGATCAGCCGCGCGTTTGGGCAGCCGCTCCAGCTTGTACAGGGCCACCAGCTCCGCGGCCGCGTCCATCTTTTCCATGGCCTCGTTGAGGTAGCGGGAGAGCGCGTACATGTCCTCGCGGGGGAGAGGGTTCACAAAACTGGTGCGCATGTGCGTCAGCAGGGCGAAGTGCAGTTCAGCGGACTTTGCCTCGTGGTTGTGCATGTCCTCCACGAGCTTGCCGTGCTCAGCGGCGGGGACGCCCAGTATTTCGGCCAGGGTGGCGCTGGCCAGCACGATCTGCTGGGCCAGCTGCGAAAGGAGGTCCAGCCCGGCGGGCTCCTGGGGAAAAAGGCGCAGCTTCACGTGTTTACCGGTCTCCGGGAAAAGTAAGGGCGGGGGGTTGCTGCCGTGTGACTTGACCCCGGCGGGCAACTGAGCCCCACTCTACCGGCCCTTGGCTGGGCACCTGAAAAGCGGGCATGAAAATGGTGCCGAACCGGATACGCCTCTCGGCGGTAGGCCGCTCTAGGCGGCTAATTGTTGAAGCCCGGGGGTTTCGCGGCTCGGCACCGGTTTCAGTTTTCTACTTTGGCTGGCGCAAGTCAATCTTGACAGATGGGGTAAGGGCGGGGCAGCCGGACTGAGTCAGTCGAGTTCCCCCAGCCGCCACGCATTCGCGGCGTGCTCAAGGTCCTCCGCGGTCTTGACCAGCTGGTGCGAGTTCCGGGTGAGCTTGCTGGCATGCGCCTCGTTGCCATGCTCTGCGCCGTCGGCTATGGTGGCCTGGCCGAGCGCCACCACCCGGCAAAAGGCTGCGGAACGTTCCAGCGCAACGTCGAACTCGCCGTCAAACGCTCCGGAAAGGATGGCATCCGCCATGGACCGCATTTCATCGGCACCGGGCGGCTCAGCCGCGCCGGCCACCACGTTGGACACCTGGGCGGTGTCCTTGCCGGCCCGGAAGTAGACCGAGATGCGCTCCGGGTCCTGGACCGTGGCCGCGCGCAGGGCGTACAGCCGCCACAGGGCGCCGGGCAGTGAACGCGCGGGACTCTCCGCCCACATCTCAGCGATGGCTTCCAGCCCCTGCTCGTCGGCGAGCTTCACCAGGCGTTCGGTGACCACGGGATCATCGCTGTCACGGCCGTGGCGCACCAGTGCCTGGGCAGCAAGGTGGGCGGCCTCCGAGATGCGCGCGGGGTCCGCGCCCCCGGCAAAGGGCTCGAAGTCAATGGGAGCGAAGGGCTTTGGCTTATGGTGCCGGTTCGCGCCGCCGTACTGGCTGGATGCTGCTTGCTCACTCATGCCCCCACGCTACTCCTGTGCCGAGGCGGAAATCGAGCATCCGTTCTCCCCGCGCGGCCCGGGCTTCCGCAGCCCGTGCCGGTCCCGGGAAGCCCGTGCGAAGCGGCCGGAACCATGGGTTAGAGTATTAACGTCCAGAAATGGACTGGGCCGGGTGGCCCGCACATACGCTGCGAACCCATCCGGCGGGGGCCTTTAGCTCAGTTGGTAGAGCATCGGACTTTTAATCCGTGGGTCGTGGGTTCGAGCCCCACAGGGCCCACTCTTTTAGCGAAGAGTGGTACGTCCCCGGCATCCTGGCAACAGGGCGCCGGGGACGTTTTCTTTCCCGGGCTGTGCGGACTGAAGGCCCGGCGGTCCTAAGCTTGTTGGCGAAACCGGACCTTGAAGGCGCGGATCCGCGAACAAGGCCAGGATCCCCGGCGGATCGGCTGACCAGGCAATCCGGCGGGCAGCGCCGCAGCGGGCAGAATGGGCACATGGCAAAAAGCAACAAGGGGCGCATGCCGCGCCTGGAGGATGTGGCTGACCGGGCCGGTGTCTCCCACCAGACCGTCTCCCGGGTAATCAACAACCACCCCAACGTCAGCAAAGCCACCCGCACCAAGGTTGAGGCGGCCATCGCCGAACTGGGATACCGGCGCAACACCGCAGCCCGGAGCCTGGTGACCCGTCGCTCACAGACCATCGGTGTCCTGGCCAGCGAACTGTCACAGTACGGCCCCGCCAACACCCTCCTGGGCGTTGAGCAGGCGGCCCGGAACGCCGGCTACTTTGTCAGCATCGCCGCGCTGCGCGAGGTCAGCCGGGATGCCATTGCCGATGCCGCCAGCCACTTCATGGACCAGGCCGTGGACGGGATCGCAGTGCTGGTGCCCCACTCGGACACCCTCCTTGCCCTGGATGAAATGCGGCTGCCCGTGCCTGTGGTGACCGTGGGGTCCCTTGGCAACAGCAACGTGAGCGGCGCAATGGTGGACCAGCGCCGCGGCGCCCAGCTCGCCGTCGAACACCTTATTGGGGAGGGCCACCGCAGGATCGGACACCTGGCAGGTCCCCAGGACTGGATCGACGGTTCGGAACGCGCCGAGGGCTGGCGCGAGGCCCTTCTGGGGGCCGGGCTTACGGACGATCTCCTGCTGCAGGGCGACTGGAGCGCCGGCAGCGGCTATGCCGCCGGACGGAAGCTCGCAGCCGACCGCAGCGCCACGGCGATCTTCGTGGGGAACGACCAAATGGCCCTGGGCATGCTGCGCGCGTTCGCCGAGGCGGGGGTCAGGGTGCCCGACGACGTCTCCGTGGTGGGCTTCGACGATCAGCCGGAATCGGGGTACTTCACCCCGCCGCTCACCACCGTGCGGCAGGACTTCGAGGAACTGGGCCGGCGCTGCATGGACATCATGCTCAAGGAGATCGAAGCCGGCGCCGCCGTCAGCTCCATTGTGGTTACGCCGGAACTGGTCCTCCGCGCCAGCACCGCCCCGCCGGGAGGCCAAGCACCACCGGTAGGCAAAGCATCGCCGGTGGACGCCGCGCCGTAGCCCCGGCGTCGCCGCATCCGGGCCGGCCCGGATGCCGGCGCCAAAAATATCTTTAAGAATTTTCCATGCATGTGCATCCAACTCCGATGCTGCGCCGGTAGTAGAGGTGTAAGCAAAAAATGCCCGCGAGGCGGGCCGATCAATGGAGATAGACATGCGCAACAGGATTTTCACAGCAGGCGCCGGTGCAGCGGCAATCGCAGCAGCCATCGCTCTCGCCGGCCCGGCCCAGGCAGCGGAGGGGGACGCCCAGCTGTCCGTCCTCCATGGCGTCCCGGGCCTGACCGTGGATGTCTGGGTCAACGGTGACCGGACCCTCGATGATTTCACCCCCGGCAGCCTGGCCGGCCCGCTGGCCCTGCCGGCAGGCGCCTACGAACTCGCCATCACTGCCTCGGACGCCGCCGACGCTTCCGCAGCGGTCATCGGCCCCGTCAGCGTCACGCTGGCCGCCAACGGCAACTACACCGCCGTCGCCAACCTGGATGCGGCCGGCAATCCTACCGCCAACCTCTTCACCAATGACGTTTCCCAGATCGAGGCCGGCAAGGGCAAACTGACAGTCCGGCACACCGCAGCCGCTCCCGCGGTGGACGTCCTGGCCGGCGGATCACCGGTCATTACCAACCTTGCCAACCCGAACGAGCAGACGCTGACGCTGGACCCCGGAACCGTCCCGGCAGCTGTTGCGGCCACCGGAACCACCGCCCCAGTCATTGGCCCGGCCGACGTCACCATCGCCGAAGGCACCCACACCATCGTGTACGCCTGGGGCAGCCTCGCTGATGCGAACCTGCAGCTGGCCGTGCAGACCATTGAGGGCCTGCACTCCGCTCCGGGTTCGGTACCGGGTGCCCTTGACGGCTCCACCGTTGCCGCTCCGGCAGACTCCACCGCCCTCATGGTCGGATTCGGCGCCGCAGCCCTGGCACTGCTCCTCGGCGGCGTGGGCGTAGCCCGCACTGTCGCCGCCCGCCGGGCAGAGTAGTTCAACCGGCAGCCGCCCGGCACTTGCCGGGCGGCTGCCGGTTTTCCATCACTGATGCAGGTTCCTTCCGGGCCTGCCGAGAGAAAGGCCGGGCACGATGAAAGCCGGACACAAGGAAACAGGTACGACGACGGCAGGGGAGTCCCGCCGTCGGTCCCCCGTTTTCCCGGGTGCAGGAGTCCTGCTCGCCGGGGCCCTGGTGCTTTCCTCCTGCGCGGCCGCCCCGTCCCAGCCGGTTACACCCCCGCCTGCCAACCAGGCAGCGGCGGCGCAGCCCGTAAACCCTCCGCAGCCCGCCCCGGCACAGCCCGAAAGCCCCGCCCCGGCGGCGCCCGCCGGCCCGGCGGCAATCCCAAACATTCCCGTGCGCCCGGCGGCCCCGGCGGCCGTGAGCGCGGCGCCGGCACCTGTCTCCCTCAGTGTTGCCGGCACCCCCATCAACATGCCGGTGGTGCCGGTGGGCGTATCCGGAGGCGGTGCGATGGAAATCCCTGACGCGTTCGACCTTGCCGGCTGGTACCGCTTCGGGCCTGCACCGGGCGCCGCCGCCGGCACGGCCGTGATCGCCGGGCATATCGATACGAAGTCTGACAACGCCCCGTTTTCCGCCTTGAAGTCCGTAGCCGCCGGAACGTTGGTGCAGGTGGGCCGTGAGGGCGCTCCCGCCTTGAACTACCGCGTGGTGAGCGTTGAGCTGATGGCCAAGGACCGGTTCGACGGAAGCTCGGTGTTCCGGCGGTCCGGGCCCCACGAACTTAAAGTCATCACGTGCGGCGGCAAGTGGCTGGACGAACGAATGGACTACAGCGACAATGTGATTGTCACCGCGGTCCTGGAGTGAGCGGTGATCCTGCCATGATTGTCGCTACCGACGCTGCGAAGGAGCCCCGTTTGGTACCTCCCGACCAGGCTCCGCCGGGGTGGGAAGACGGCCTGACACCGTCCTTCCTTGCAGGAGATGAACGTGCCCTGGCAGCCGCCTACCGGGAGTTTGCCCCGCTGGTCCACACCCTGGCGCTGCGTTCCCTGCCGGACCGTTCGGCGGCCGACGACGTCACGCAGGAGGTCTTCATCCGCGTGTGGCGCTCCCGGAGCACCTTCAATCCGCAGGTGGCCAGGCTGCCGGCGTGGATTGTGGGCATCACCCGGAACGTCATCTCGGATACCTTGTCCGCCTCGGCCCGGGAAGTCCGGAAAGCCGTGGCCGTGGCCGGAGCCGGCCTGGCAGAGGACGCAGGCACCGGCCATGAAGACGCCGAGCTCCTGGCTGACAGGCTCCTCCTGGACGGGGAGCTGGACCGGCTCGGCGAGCCCCAAGGTTCCATCATGAAGCTTGCCTTCTACGATGACCTGACGCACGAACAGATTTCGAGAAAACTTGGCCTGCCCCTTGGTACGGTCAAGAGCCACATCCGCCGCAGCTTGTCCCACCTAAGAAACAGATTGGAGGTAAACCATGCCGCATCCTGATCCGGAAGAGTTAAGCCTCCTTGCGCTGTACGACGACTGGGAGGACAGCAATACCAGGGACCACCTGCGGGTTTGCCCTGGATGCGCGGCGGATTTCGCGGCACTGCGCCGCACCGTAGAGGCCGTCAAGACACAGCCCGAAACCAGCCGCCTTGAAGTGCCGGGCCCCGGGGTCTGGGCCGGAATCCACCAGGAGCTGGGTCTCTCCGAGTCCGTGCACGATGACCCCCTGGCTGGCATCAGGGAACACTACGGCACTGTCCGGCCGGGATGGGCGCCGGGGGAAGCCGCTGCGGGTGAAGCCGCAGGGGATGCCAGAAGCGGCGGGCAGGACGCCGGCCAGGATGTGCGGCAGGCAGATGAACACCGTGCAGAACGTGAAGTGCCGGAACGTGAAGTGCCGGCCGAGCCGGTGTCACTGCAGGAGAGGGCCGCCTCCCGTGCTGCCTCGCGCCGGTCCCCGGCATGGTGGCAGCGTCCGGGACCGTGGATGGCTGCTGCCGCGGCCGCGGTCCTGGTGACCGCCGGAGCGGTGTGGTCCCTCAACCAGGCGCCTCGGCCGCTGGCGGAGGCCGACCTGGCTCCGCTGCCCAAATATTCCGCCGCCGGGTCAGCAAGGGTTGTAGAAACCGCAGACGGGTCCCGGGCACTGGAGGTCCAGCTCAGCAAGGATGAAGCGCAGGGCTACCAGGAGGTTTGGCTGATCGCGCCCGATCTCTCGCGCCTGGTCAGCCTGGGCGTCATGAACTCCGACTCCGGAACTTTCCAGTTGCCGGCCGGCCTGGAGATCTCGGAGTACCCGATTGTGGATGTCTCCGACGAGCCCGTTGACGGCAACCCCGCCCACTCAAGCGTCAGCATTGCCAGGGGCACGCTCGCCACCTGACCTGGCCCGCCGCCGCACCACGGAAACCAGCCTGGTCCATTGCGTGACTGCGGCTGCGGCTGTCAGGGCCGCGGCTGCGTGAAGGTGCAGCATCAGGTGCAGGGAGTGCGTGGCGCCGGTTTCGTCCGGGGCGGGCACGTCGGCAGCGGGCACACCCGGACCTTCCGGGATGGACGCGACGCCGTGGTGGCCCGGCAGGGTGAAGCCGCTGGCCGTTGAGAAGGCGGCGAAGGCCAGGTGCAGCAGCTGCTGTGCCACTCCGGCTGCCACGAGGACGGCCCACCCGGGCAGGCGGTGCCGCCCGGCCATTGCGGCGACCATGCCCAGCAGGGCGGCCAAAGCGACAACGATGGGCACCCCGGGCGCCTGTCCTCCGGCGGCCAGGTGGGCGGCCAGTCCCAAGACGGTTGACACCGGCCCGGCGGCCCACGCGGGGGATGGCTTCCAGGCTGAACGGCTGGGTATCTCCGCTTCCGGAACAGCGCGCACGCCTTCCATGGTTCCCCTCCCAGTCCTGTCGCTTACAGTCTTCCTGCCCTTACCCCGGTTGGCCGCTACTCAGTCATTTCCAGCCTCCCAGTCTCCGGCGGGTCCAGCCCCACCCCCAATGCCCTGCTCCCGCCGTCTATCAAACTGACTGCCCCGGCAGCTGCAGCCCTGGCTGTTGACTTCCATCTTGTTAGCGCTCACAATTAACCGCAGGCCGCGAAGTGGCGGCAGCTATGGAGGAACTTTTCTTATGGACGCAGTGGACGCTCCGGACTCGTTTGTTGTTGGCGTGGACTATGGAACGCTTTCTGGCCGCGCCGTGGTGGTGCGGGTGCGCGACGGCAAGGAGCTCGGCAGCGGCGTGTACGACTACCCGCATGCCGTGGTGACTGGCACCCTGCCGGAGGACACGGCAGGCCGCGGTGCTGACGGACAACCCGCCCGCCTTCCCGGGGAATGGGCCCTTCAGGTGCCGAACGACTACCGTGATGTCCTGCGCCATGCGGTTCCGGCGGCACTGGCTGAGTCTGGGATCGACCCGGCCGCCGTCGTCGGCATTGCCACCGACTTCACCGCCTGCACCATGGTGCCGGTAAAGGCGGACGGTACCCCGCTGAACGAATTGCCCGGTTTTGAGAACCGCCCCCACGCCTACGTCAAACTCTGGCGCCACCATGCGGCGCAGCCGCAGGCCGACCGGATCAACCGGCTCGCAGCGGAACGCGGCGAAGACTGGCTGCCCCGCTACGGAGGGCTCATCTCCTCCGAATGGGAGTTCGCCAAGGGGTTGCAGTTGCTGGAGGAAGACCCCGAGGCGTACGCCGAAATGGACCACTGGGTTGAGGCTGCGGACTGGATTGTCTGGCAGCTGTGCGGCCGCTACGTCCGCAATGCCTGCACGGCCGGCTACAAGGGGATCTACCAGGACGGCCGCTACCCGTCGGAGGACTTCCTGGCCGCCCTGAACCCGCAGTTCAAGGACTTCGTCAGCGCCAAGCTGGAGCACACCATCGGCCGGCTGGGGGACGCCGCAGGGCACCTCACCGCCGAAGCCGCGGCCTGGACCGGGCTGCCGGAAGGCATTGCCGTGGCCGTGGGGAACGTGGACGCCCACGTCACGGCGCCGGCGGCGAAGGCCGTGGACCCCGGCCAGCTGGTGGCCATCATGGGAACCTCCACCTGCCACGTCATGAACGGCACCGAACTCCGTGAAGTGCCCGGCATGTGCGGGGTGGTGGACGGCGGCATCGTTGACGGATTGTGGGGCTACGAAGCCGGGCAGTCAGGCGTGGGAGACATCTTCGGCTGGTTCACCAAGTACGGAGTACCGCCCGAATACCACCAGGCCGCTGAAGCCGCGGGCTTGGGAATCCACGAATACCTCACCGAACGCGCCGCGTCCCAGGCCATCGGCGAACACGGGCTGATCGCCCTGGATTGGCACTCCGGTAACCGCTCCGTGCTGGTGGACCATGAGCTGTCCGGGATCGTCGTTGGACAAACGCTGGCAACCCGGCCCGAGGACACCTACCGCGCACTGCTGGAAGCCACAGCTTTCGGCACCCGCACAATTGTGGACGCCTTCCGGAACTCCGGTGTTCCCGTGAAGGAGTTCATCGTGGCCGGCGGCCTGCTCAAGAATCCGCTCCTGATGCAGATCTACGCCGATGCCACCGGGTTGCAGCTCTCCACCATCGGATCGGCCCAGGGGCCCGCACTCGGTTCGGCCATCCACGCCGCCGTGGCCGCCGGGAAGTACACCGACATTCGGGAGGCGGCCGCTGCCATGGGTTCCGAACCCGGCGAGGTGTATACCCCCATCCCGGAAAACGTGGCTGCCTACGAGGAGCTCTTCCAAGAGTACAAGACGCTGCACGACTACTTCGGGCGCGGCAGCAACGATGTGATGCACCGGCTCAAGGCCATCCAGCGCAGGGCTGCCGGTGCAGTGCTTCCCGGCGCCACGGCAGCATTCCCGGCCCGCGCCACGGAAGGGGTGTCCGCATGAGCGCCGGAATCCTGGAAACCATCGCCCGCGTCCGGGAAGAGGTGTGCGCCCTGCACTCCGAGCTGACGCGGTACGGACTGGTGGTGTGGACCGCGGGAAACGTCTCGGCCAGGGTTCCCGGCCACGACCTCATGGTCATCAAGCCCTCCGGCGTCTCCTATCAGGACCTGACCCCGGAACAAATGGTGGTCACGGACCTGTACGGCGAGCCTGTCGCGGGAGACGCAGCAGGTGAGTGGGGCAACCCGCCGCTCTCGCCGTCGTCGGACACTGCGGCGCACGCCTACGTCTACCGGCACATGCCCGACGTCGGCGGGGTGGTGCATACGCACTCCACCTACGCCACCGCCTGGGCAGCCCGCGGCGAGGCCATCCCGTGCGTGCTCACCATGATGGGCGATGAGTTCGGCGGCAGCATCCCGGTGGGGCCGTTCGCGCTGATCGGCGACGACTCGATCGGCCACGGAATCGTGGAGACGCTGAAGAATTCCAATTCACCGGCGGTGCTCATGCAGAACCATGGGCCGTTCACCATCGGCAAGGACGCGAAATCGGCAGTCAAGGCAGCCGTGATGTGCGAGGAAGTGGCCCGCACCGTCCACATTGCCCGGCAGTTGGGCGAGCCGGTGCCGATCGACCAGGGCCACATCGACTCCCTTTACGCCCGCTACCAGAACGTCTACGGCCAGTAACATCCCGGCCGGACGCGCCGCCGCAACGTCCCAAAAAACTTTCGCAGGAGAACCCATGAGCACCGCAGCAAACACTTCCCTTGACGGCTATGAAGTCTGGTTCCTCACCGGCAGCCAGCACCTCTACGGCGAGGACGTCCTCAAGCAGGTGGCCGCCCAGTCGCAGGAGATCGCCAACCAGCTCAACGCCAGTTCTGCCGTCCCGGTGCGGATCGTCTGGAAGCCGGTCCTGACCGACTCCGACGCCATCCGCCGCACCGCTCTCGAGGCGAACTCGAACGATTCCGTCATCGGCGTGACCGCCTGGATGCACACCTTCAGCCCGGCCAAGATGTGGATCTCCGGCCTGGACCTGCTCCGCAAGCCGCTGCTGCACCTGCACACCCAGGCCAACGTGGAGCTGCCCTGGGCGGATATCGACTTCGACTTCATGAACCTCAACCAGGCAGCCCACGGCGACCGCGAGTTCGGGTACATCCAGTCCCGCCTGGGCATCGCCCGCAAGACCGTGGTGGGGCACGTCTCCAACCCGGAGGTGGCCCGCCAGGTGGGGTCCTGGCAGCGCGCCGCCGCTGGCTGGGCCGCCGTCCGCACCCTGAAACTGACCCGCTTCGGGGACAACATGCGCAACGTCGCCGTCACCGAAGGTGACAAGACCGAGGCCGAGCTGCGCTTCGGCGTGGCGGTAAACACGTGGTCCGTCAACGAGCTTGCCGACGCCGTGCACGGTGCTGTGGAGTCCGACGTCGACACGCTGGTTGCCGAGTATGAGGACCTTTACGACGTGGTTCCGGAGCTCCGCGCAGGCGCGGCACGGCACGAGTCGCTCCGCTACGGCGCCCGGATCGAGCTGGGACTGCGCAGCTTCCTGGAAGCCAACGGCTCTGCCGCGTTCACCACCTCCTTCGAGGACCTCGGCGCGCTCCGCCAGCTCCCCGGCCTGGCTGTCCAGCGCCTGATGGCGGCCGGCTACGGCTTCGGTGCCGAGGGCGACTGGAAGACCGCCATCCTGGTCCGCGCCGCGAAGGTCATGGGTGCAGGCCTGCCCGGCGGCGCGTCCCTGATGGAGGACTACACCTACCACCTGGCGCCGGGTGCGGAGAAGATCCTGGGCGCGCACATGCTGGAGGTCTGCCCCTCGCTCACTGCCGCGAAGCCGCGGCTGGAGATCCACCCGCTGGGCATCGGCGGCAAGGAGGACCCGGTCCGCCTGGTGTTCGACGCCGATGCCTCCCCGGGCGTCGTGGTGGCCCTTTCGGACATGCGGGACCGCTTCCGCCTGGTGGCGAACGCCGTCGACGTGGTTCCCCTGGACCAGCCGCTGCCCAACCTTCCGGTGGCCCGCGCCCTCTGGCAGCCCAAGCCGGACTTCGCCACCTCCGCCGCGGCCTGGCTCACGGCGGGAGCCGCGCACCACACCGTCCTGTCCACGCAGGTGGGCATGGACGTGTTCGAGGACTTCGCCGAAATCGCCAAAACAGAGCTGCTCACCATCGACGAGGGAACCACCATCCGGCAGTTCAAGAAGGACCTGAACTGGAATGCTGCCTACTACAAGCTGGCAGGCGGGATCTAGCTGCCGAAGTGTGCGCGGGGCGGTCCTTCGGGGAGCTTGTCCAGGATGTCCTCGGCCACCCTGCGCACCTTGATGTTGCGGTGGCTCGACGCCTTGGCCAGGATGGCAAAAGCCTCGTGGTAGGAGCACCTGTTCTGGGCCATGATCACTCCGCACGCCACGTTGATGGAGGTCCGGCTGTCCAAGGCTGAGCGCAGGTCCGTGGCGGTGGACCTGGCTGAATGCAGGCTGACGGCAACGTCCAGGCTCTTCGCCGCAAGGCCTGCGAAGCCGCGGGCTTCGGAGATGACCTGAAGCGGGAACGCCTTAGCGTCCTGGGCAAACAGTGCCAGGGCGGCAGGTGCGTCCGCCTGGCCGGTGCCGTCGCCGTCGGCATCGGTTGCGATCCGAAGCCTGATCCCCATGGCACTGCCGAAACCCGCCATCTGCAGCTGGGTGGAATAACGCGGCCAGCGGAAATCGCCGTTGCGCTGGAGCACGGCCACCGGATGGTGGCCGGCCAGCACCTCGTGCAGAGGGCCCTCCCCGGCGTTCTGCTCCCATTCCAGGAGCTCCACAACGCCCCCGGAGGTGCCGGTAACGGCGGAATTCCTCTTCGGCTGGTGCACCACAACGCCGCACTCAATCCTCAGGCCCGTGGCCCGGACAATTGTCCGGACGGCTGCGGCGGCAAGCACGTCAAGGGATTCACGCAGGTTGTGGGTGCCGCTGACCAGGTCGAGGAGGAGGTCATCCTGGGCGCCGCTGTCCGCCGGACCGGCCTCGCCCGCGGCAGCCAGCGCCGCCGCAGCCAGCGCCGCCGGAGCGTGCTGTGCCGGCCGGCGGCCTTTGCCCTTCTGCGCACGAAGAGGGCCGGCGACGGCTGGGGGAGAGGCCTTGGTCTCAAAGGCCTCCTCGTCGCCGGCCCCGTTTAGTACCCGTGCCCTGCGGGCCGGGAAAGCCGAACTTATGTTTTGTGCGTGCATTGCAGTCTCACACCCCCTCGTGAGACAAGTACTACGAGTCAGAAGTCGTCTTGCCTCTGAGAAGAACTTAGTTGGGCTATCCGCGCCGGTGAATGCGTAAGGGATACCCGATTTTCAGATTAGGTACTACTTGGATTTCCGGCCGGCGTCCTATTGTTTCCCCGTTGCCGCAGCCGGGCTGGGAATAGGGCTGCTCAAATCCGGACCTGCCTCCACTGCCAGGTTGCCCGCGGATGCTTGACTCCCGCCGCGACAGCCCCAAGAATGTTTCTATAACGTTGTACAAAATGAGAAACGAGGAAGTTTTCGTGACCACTGCAGAACCAGCCACCGCCAGGATCACCATGGACCCCGCCTTCGCCGTGGGGCCGGTCCGGCGGCGCACTTTCGGTGCCTTCGTGGAGCACCTTGGCCGTTGTGTGTACACCGGGATCTTCGAGCCGGAGCACCCGAAGGCCGACGAGGACGGCTTCCGCAGCGACGTGCTGGAACTGACCCGGGAACTCGGAGTGTCCACCGTCCGCTATCCCGGAGGCAACTTCGTCTCGGGCTACCGCTGGGAGGACGGCGTGGGTCCGGTGGACAAGCGCCCGGTCCGGCTGGACCTCGCCTGGCACTCCACGGACCCCAACCTGGTGGGCGTGGACGAATTTGCCAAGTGGTCCGCCAAGGCCGGCGTTGAACCCATGATGGCCGTGAACCTGGGCACCCGGGGCACGCAGGAAGCGCTTGATCTGCTCGAGTACTGCAACATCGACGGCGGCACGGCCTTCTCGGACCAGCGCCGGGCCAACGGCGCTGAGGAGGGCTACGGCATCAAGATGTGGTGCCTGGGCAACGAAATGGACGGCCCGTGGCAGATCGGCCACAAGAACGCCCTTGAGTACGGGCGGCTTGCGGCAGACGCCGCCCGCGGCATGCGGATGATCGAACCGGACCTGGAACTCGTGGCGTGCGGCAGCTCGGGGCCCACCATGGACACCTTCGGTGAGTGGGAGCGGGTTGTCCTCTCCGAAACCTACGAGCTGGTGGACCTGATCTCCGCCCACCAGTACTTCGAGGACTTCGGCGACCTGCAGGAACACCTCTCCGCCGGGCACCGGATGGAAACCTTCATCCAGGACATCGTCAGCCACATCGACCATGTGAAGTCGGTGAAGAAGTCCACCAAACAGGTCAACATCTCCTTCGACGAGTGGAACGTGTGGCACATGAGCCGCGACGAGTCGCGCGCACCCACCGGCAAGGACTGGCCGGTGGCCCCGGTCCTCCTCGAGGACACCTACACCGTGGCGGACGCCGTCGTCGTCGGCGACCTGCTGGTCACCCTGCTCAAGAACACGGACCGCGTCCACTCAGCCAGCCTGGCCCAGCTGGTGAACGTCATCGCGCCCATCATGACCGAGCCCGGAGGCCGCGCCTGGAAGCAGACCACCTTCCACCCGTTCGCCCTCACCTCCCGCCACGCCTCCGGGACGGTGCTTCAGCTCGCCGTCGAATCCCCGCTGGCCAGCGGCGGCAAGACCGCCGGCTTTGCCGCCGTGTCCGCCGTCGCAACATACGACGCCGGCAAGGGTGAAGCCGTGGTGTTCGCCGTCAACCGCTCCGCCACGGATGCGCTGGGCCTGGACGCCGTGGTGTCCGGCCTGGGCAGCGTGCGGGTCCTCGAAGCGGTCACTTACTCCAACAAGGACCCGTACTGGCAGGCAACCGCTGATGATTCGACGTCGGTCCTGCCCACGGAAAACGTCACGGTCAAAACTGACGGCGGCAGGCTCACTGCGGACCTGCCGGCCGTGTCCTGGTCCATGATCCGGCTGGCCGTCAACCAGTAGCCCCCCGCGGAAGTTTTTGTCCAGGTATGCGGAGATAAACGGCGGCAGATTCATATGGTGGTTGCAACGCTCTGATTGATGGAGCGTTTGATGCCGAAGTTGTTTCCTGTCCATGTTCGTGATGATTTTCTTGATTTGGTGTGCTCCGGCGCGTCCGTCAGTGAGGCTGCACGGCGTGTCGGAGCCTCGCGCGGGACCGGGAAGAAGTGGTGGGCCGAGTCTGGTCAGATGACGCTGAGCATCTCGGCCCATGGCGGCCTGGCAGATCCTGCCCCGTCCGTGGAGGTCTCCTGCGGGCGGGCACTAAGCGAAGCCGAGAGGGGGATGATTCAGATGGGCCGGCAAGCCGGGATGAGCTACGCGAAGATCGGTGCGGCCATCGGACGGGACAAGTCCGTCATCTGGCGGGAGGTCAACCGCAACTGTGACGCCGAGGGCAGGTACAACGCTAAAGTCGCGCACACCAGAGCCCATCAGGCACGCCGCCGGCCCAAGCCCTTCAAGCTCATCGAGGACGAGGATTTGTGCCGGCTGATCGCGGTGTGGATGGACGATGGGTGGAGCCCTAAGCTGATCTCGTCGATGCTGGCGTTTTACTTTGCCGGTGACCAGACTATGCAGGTGAGCCACGAGACGATCTACCAGGCCCTAT
This sequence comes from Pseudarthrobacter quantipunctorum, assembly GCF_045291495.1. Taxonomy (NCBI): domain Bacteria; kingdom Bacillati; phylum Actinomycetota; class Actinomycetes; order Micrococcales; family Micrococcaceae; genus Pseudarthrobacter; species Pseudarthrobacter quantipunctorum. The sequence goes on along the minus strand of NZ_CP148033.1, from coordinate 3,734,090 downwards.
ACGTCCAAACCCGCGGAAGCCTGCGGAAAGACCTGGCCGAAAACCTCAGCCTGAAACGTAAACAACGCATCCCCCACACCGCCGACCGGCTCAAGAGCAGCCCCTACAAGGAGGCGTTCAAGATCAGCGAACGCCCCGCCGAGGTCCAGGACCGGGCAGTCCCCGGGCACTGGGAAGGTGACTTGATCATCGGTTCTGACGGGACCGCGATCGGCACTCTCGTGGAGCGCTCAACCCGGTTCACGATCCTGCTGCACCTGCCCGGGGACCACACCGCCGAAACCGTCGCCGCCGCGATGATCCGGGAAATGGCGAACCTCCCGGAGCACCTGCGCCGCTCGATCACCTGGGACCGCGGCACAGAACTCGCCGGCTACGCGAAGATCCAGACCGCGCTGGAAACCACGCTCTATTTCTGCGACCCGCACTCGCCCTGGCAGCGCGGCACCAATGAAAACACCAACCGGCTCCTGCGGTTCTGGTTCGAAAAAGGCTCCGACCTCTCGGCCCATACCCCTGAGGACCTCAACCGCATCGCGGCAAAGCTCAACCGCCGCCCCCGACCGACCCTCAACCTCGACACCCCAGCCAACCGGCTAAACCAGCTGCTGCAAGCGGCCTAACCACCCCGCGTTGCTCCCACCACTTGACATTGCCGGCCCACAGCCCTGCGTATCTGGACGAAAACTCCATGGGGAGGGACGGCATGACGGCGGCGCCCCACCTCTGGGAGGATGGACGGCATGGAACTGCACATCACGGGCGATCCCGCCGCGGACAAGTTGTTGAGTGAGGACGCCTTCGCGTTGCTTACAGGGATGCTGCTGGACCAGCAGGTGACCATGGAATCGGCCTTCGCCGGTCCGGAGAAAATCAGGGCGCGGATCGGATCCGTGGATCCCGGTGCCATCGCCTCGCAGGATCCAGGCGACTTCGTGGAGATGTTCAAGGAACGTCCGGCCGTCCACCGCTTCCCCGGCTCGATGGCGGCCCGCGTGCAGGCGCTCGCGGAAACCGTGCACAACGAGTGGGACGGCGACGCCACTGCCATCTGGACCAGGGGCAACCCGGACGGCGCCGAGGTGCTGCGCCGGCTGAAGGCCCTGCCCGGCTTCGGTGACCAGAAAGCCAGGATCTTCCTTGCACTGCTCGGCAAGCAGTGCGCACTGCAGGCTCCGGGGTGGCGAGAAGCGGCCGGGCACTACGGCGAGGAAGGCTCCTACCTCTCCGTGGCGGACATCGTGGATCCGGAATCCCTCGCCAAGGTGCGGGCGAGCAAGCAGGCGGCCAAGGCAGCCGCGAAAGCGGCGAAGGCCTGACCTTCCCTTCATGAACCGTGCCGCAGTGACCCTGCCTGGCCGGTGGGTGCAGCGTGGCCGCAAAATTCTGCAACGATGTATGGCAGGAACTGGCGGAACCACCTAAAGGAGCCATGATGGCGGTCACCATGAATGACGTTGCGAGGGCGGCGGGGGTGTCGCTCAAGACGGTCTCCAACGTGCTCAACGACTACGAGTTCATTCGCCCCGCCACCAAAAAACGCGTCCAGGACGCCATTGCGGAGCTGGGCTACGAGGCGAACCTGACGGCCCGGAGCCTGCGCTCCGGGAAGACCAGGATGCTGGGCCTGGTCCTGTCCGACCTATCGGCGCCGTACTACGCGGAACTTGCCTCCAGGCTGATGAAGGCCGCTTCCCGCCGCGGCTACCGGGTCCTGGTGGAGCAGTCGGACGCAGCGGGCGAGGTGGAACTGAACGCCCTGCAGGGCCCGTTCCGGCAGCTCACCGACGGCCTGCTGTTCACCCCGCTGGTCATTGACGCGGACACCATTGCCGCCCGCCTGGGGAAGAAACCCCTGGTTTTGCTGGGTGAGCACATCCTGGATCCCCGGTTCGACCTGGTCACCATGAAGAACGGCGAGGCCGCTGCAGCCCTGACCGCCCACCTGCTGGCCGGCGGGCGCCGCCGGATTGCCGTCATCGGGGCCCACCCTGACGAGTCCGCCGGCAGCGCGGGCCTGCGGCTCAACGGCTACCGCAAGGCCCTGGATGAGGCCGGCGTTCCCTTCGACCCGGCGCTGATCGCCCCGTGCGACTGGCGCCGGGACAACGGCGCCGCCGCCGTGGCCGGGTTGCTGGACGGCGGTGTGGAGTTCGACGCCGTCTTCGGCCTGAACGACGTCCTGGCGCTGGGTGCCATGCACGAGCTGCTGATCCGCGGCGTCCACGTGCCACGGGACGTGGCGGTGGCGGGCTTCGACGACATCGACGAGGCCCGGTTCGCCTCGCCTTCCCTGACCACCGTCTCGCCGGGCATGGAGGAGATCGCGGAACGGTCCATCGGCCTGCTGATCGACCGGATCGAAGGGCGGGAGGCGGAGGGCCAGGCAGCGCACATCGAGGCCGGATTCCAGCTGGAAGTCCGCGAGTCGGCGCCCCAGGTGTCCTGAACCAGGTTTCGCCCGCCCAACCTCGGGGTACTTTTCCGGCAGACCAACGAGGAAAGGTGGCCACATGATTGCCCTTCTTGTCATTGACATGCAGAACGCGTTCTTCGAGGCGCCGGAACTTGCCGCGCAGCAGGAGCGCCTGGTGGCGTCCTGCAACAAGCTGATGGAGGGCTTCGAAGCGAGCGGGCACAAGGTCCTGCTGGTGGGGACGGAACACGAGCGGGACAAATCCACCTGGTCTCTGAACATGCTGGACGATGACCAAGGCTTCATTTTCCGCGGCACCAGCCAGGCCCAGGCGGTGCCCGGCCTGGCCACCGGGGGCCTGCCGCAGCTGACCAAAACGCGGGACAGCGCGTTTGTGGGAACCAACCTGCTGGCCAGGCTGCGCAACTGGGGCGCTGAGGAGATTGTGCTCGCCGGGGTGTCCACGCACAACTGCATCGCCCAGACCGGAGCGGATGCGTTCGCACACAACATCCGCGTCACCTACGCCAAGGATGCGATGGCCTCTGAGGACAGCCAGGACGCAGAGGACATGCTGCGCATCCTCTCCACGAGCTACCGCCAGCCCGTCCAGTCAAGTGATGACATCCTGGCGCGACTCGCCCGCTAAGGCTCCCACCCCCAGTGACGGACGACGGCGCGTCCCGGCGACGCGCCGTCGTCCTTCCTGCGGCAGGGGTACAAAACCTGGGGAGATGTATGGGCCCGCACCGGTGCCCGGTGACTGGAGAGCCGGGCATAACAAACCTGAAACGTGGCGGAAACGTCCGCAACCTACTGTGGGTCCCACGCCGCCGCAAGCGGCCAGTTGAAGGGACCAACATGCATCTGATGCCGCGCGAGCAGGAAAAGCTTTTGATCGTGGTGGCCGCCGACCTCGCGCGCCGCCGCCAGGCCCGCGGCCTGAAGCTCAACTACCCCGAGGCTGTGGCCATCATCAGCTACGAACTGATCGAGGGTGCCCGCGACGGCCGCAGCGTTGCCGACCTCATGAGCTACGGCACCACCCTGCTGGCCCGGGAGGACGTCATGGAAGGCGTGCCCGAGATGATCCACGACGTGCAGATCGAGGCAACCTTTCCCGACGGCACCAAGCTCGTCACCGTCCACGATCCCATCCGCTGAGAGGGCACGCCATGATTCCAGGAGAGTACGTCCTCCGGTCCGGGCCGGTGACGGCCAACGCCGGGCGCGAGGCCATCGAGGTTGCGGTCACCAACACCGGCGACAGGCCCGTGCAGGTGGGCTCGCACTTCCACTTTGCGGAGGCCAACGCCGCACTGGCCTTCGACCGGGAAGCCGCGTACGGACGGCGCCTGGACATCCCCGCCGGGACCGCGGCACGGTTTGAACCGGGGGACTCGCGCAGCGTCCGGCTGATAGAACTGGCCGGCGCCCGTGAGGTGCACGGCCTCAGCAATGCAGTCAACGGAAAGCTCGACGGCGGCACCCTCCTGGGCGGGTCCGTCACGGAAGGGGACGGCAAGTGAGCTTCGAGATCCCACGCCGGCAGTACGCCGACCTGTTCGGGCCGACGACGGGCGACGCCATCCGGCTGGCGGACACCGACCTGTTCCTGGAGATCGAGAAGGACCTTACCGTCTACGGCGAGGAGGTTGTCTTCGGCGGCGGCAAAGTGATCCGTGACGGCATGGGCCAGAACGGCCAGGTGGTGCGGGATGAGGACATCCCGGACACCGTGATCACCAACGTGGTGATCCTGGACTACACCGGCATCTACAAAGCGGACCTCGCCATCAGGGACGGGCATATCTTCAGGATCGGCAAAGCCGGCAACCCGCAGATCACCGACGGCGTGGACATCGTGATCGGCGCCAGCACCGAAATCATTGCCGGCGAACGCAAGATCCTCACGGCCGGGGGAGTGGACAGCCATATCCACTTCATCTCCCCGGACCAGATCCCCACGGCGCTGACCAGCGGCATCACTACCATGATTGGTGGCGGAACCGGCCCTGCCGAAGGCACCAAAGCCACCACCGTGACGCCCGGAAAATGGCATATCCAGCGCATGCTGCAGGCAGCCGAAGGCTTCCCCGTGAACATCGGGCTGTTCGGCAAGGGCCACGCCTCCGCCGTCGAACCCCTGGCTGAGCAGATCCGCGCCGGGGCCATCGGGTTGAAAGTGCACGAGGACTGGGGCTCCACCACCTCCTCGATCGACACCTCCCTCACCGTGGCTGACGAGTACGACGTGCAGGTGGCCATCCACACGGACACCCTCAACGAGTGCGGCTTCGTGGAGGACACCATCCGCGCCATCAACGGCCGCGTCATCCATACGTTCCACACCGAAGGCGCCGGCGGCGGGCACGCACCGGACATCATCAAGATCGCCGGAATGCCCAACGTCCTGCCGGCATCCACCAACCCCACGCTTCCGTACACGCGCAACACCATCGAAGAGCACCTGGACATGCTGATGGTGTGCCACCACCTCAACCCGGACATCCCGGAGGATGTGGCCTTCGCCGATTCCCGGATCCGTGCCGAGACCATTGCCGCCGAGGACGTCCTGCAGGACCTGGGAATCTTCTCCATCACTTCCTCGGACTCCCAGGCGATGGGCCGGGTGGGCGAGGTGATCACCCGCACGTGGCAGGTTGCGGACAAGATGAAGAAGCAGCGCGGTGCTTTGGAAGATGCCGACGGCGGTGTCCACGGCAGTGCCGGCAGCGACAACTTCCGGCTCAAGCGGTACGTGGCCAAGTACACCATCAACCCGGCCATCGCCCAGGGCATCGCGGACTCCGTGGGGTCCGTGGAGGTGGGCAAGTTCGCGGACCTGGTCCTGTGGGATCCTGCCCTCTTTGGCGTCAAGCCGGAGCTGGTGATCAAGGGCGGGCAGATCGCCTATGCACTGATGGGCGACGCCAACGCCTCCATCCCCACCCCGCAGCCGCGCACCATGCGGCCCATGTTCGCCGCGTTCGGGAAAGCCGTGCAGCAGTCATCCATCACCTTCCTGTCCAAGGCCGCGATCGACGCCGGCGTGCCCGCCGAGCTTGGGCTCGAGAAGGTCATCCGGCCCGTTTCCGGCATCCGCTCCCTCACCAAGGCGGACCTGAAATACAACGACGCCACGCCGGACATCCAGGTGGATCCCGAAACGTACCAGGTGACGGTCGACGGCGAAGACGTCACCTGTGAACCGTCCGACGTTCTGCCCATGGCCCAGCGCTACTTCCTCTTCTGATTTCTTCCAAGCCCTCGGAGACCTAGTGATCATCGAAAAAGTCCTCGGCAACCTGCACGAACTCCCGGACCCGGATACCTACGCCACCCTGCACCAGGAGAAAGTGGTGCTTCCCAGCGCCCAACTGGTCAAACGGATCCAACGCGCCACAACGGACCACGGCAAGGAAATCGGCATCCGGCTCCCGTCCGGCTCCGGCGACCTGCGCGACGGCGACATCCTGCACGTCGGGGACGCCAACATGATCGTGGTGTCCGTGCTGCCCACCGACGTCCTGGTGATTGCCCCGCGCACCATCCACGAGATGGGCGTCGTGGCACACTCCCTCGGCAACCGGCACCTGCAGGCCCAGTTCTTCGACGCATCGTCGGAATACGGAGCTGAAGTCATGGTGTGCGCCTACGACCACACCGTCGAGGACTACCTTCTCCACGTGGGTGTGCCCTACTCCCGGCAGGAACGCGTCATGCCCGTTCCTTTCCGCCATGCTGAGCACTCGCACTAAACCCCTCCCCGTTTCCCCGGCTTGGGACGCCGCGAGGGATATGGGGCCGTGCCCGTCCCCTGGCGCTCCCAATCCTCGCAAGCTCGGATCGGGGCCCTCGCGCCAGTGGGCCCCCCACGAGGCCCGCCACGCCGCGGCCCCATACCTGTCGCGTCGCTTGCATTTGTCACCTTGGGTGCGCCTTCAGTGAGCGGGTACCAGCTTGCACTGCAGCAGCTTGTCGATTCCGCTTTGCCTACTGGGGCTTTTGCGCACTCCCTTGGGTTTGAGACTTATGTCGACGCTGGTGTGGTCGCTGATGAGGCTGATTTCGGGGTGTGGCTCTCTGCTTTTATCTCGCAGTCGCTTACTTACTCCGACGGGCTGGCTATCCGGTTCCTGTACGAGGGGTGGGATGTTGGAGAACTGGATGAGCTGTTGTCCGCCTCGCTGCTGCCTCGGCAGGTCCGGGAGGCCAGCCTCAAGATGGGGGGCCGTTTGCTCGAAATTGGTGCGGAAGTGTATCCCTCGCCGGAGCTGGAACTGTACCGGGACCTGGTGGCCACCTGCCGGGCTGCGGGGCACCAGCCGCTGGCGTTCGCCGTCGTCGTCCGCTCCCTGGGGGTGCCGCTGCCGGAAGCGCTCGCCGCCTACCTTTTCGCCACCGTCACGTCCCTGACGCAGAACGCAGTCCGAGCCATCCCGCTCGGCCAGAACGCCGGGCAGCGGCTGCTTCGGCACGCGGCCGACGGCGTCGCTGCCGCCGTCGAACGGGTCTCCCACCTGACGGCGGACGACTTTGGGGCCGTCACCCCCGGACTGGAAATTTCGCAAATGCGGCACGAACGCCAACGTGCCCGGATGTTCATGAGCTGACTGTGCTTGCAAAAACTGTGCTTATAAATTCAGGAGGACAACATGACTGAACCTATCAAGATCGGCATCGGCGGGCCCGTGGGCGCAGGGAAGACCCAGCTCGTGGAGCGGCTCACCAGGCACATGAGCGGCGGGATCTCCATGGCCGCCATCACCAACGACATCTACACCATCGAGGACGCCAAAATCCTCGCCGCCAACGGCATCCTCCCCGTGGACCGCATCATCGGCGTCGAAACCGGCGGCTGCCCGCACACCGCCATCCGCGAGGACACGTCTATGAACACCGCCGCCATCGAGGAACTCAAAGCCCGCCACCCGGACCTGCAGGTCATCTTCGTTGAATCCGGCGGCGACAACCTCTCCGCCACCTTCAGCCCGGAACTCGTGGACTTCTCCATCTACATCATCGACGTGGCCCAGGGCGAAAAGATCCCCCGTAAAGCCGGCCAGGGCATGATCAAGTCCGACCTCTTCATCATCAACAAAACCGACCTCGCACCCCACGTCGGCGCCGACCTCAACGTCATGGAACGGGACTCGCGGGAATTCAGGGGCGCCAAGCCGTTCTGCTTCACCAACCTCAAGACCGACGAAGGGCTCGACAAGGTCATTGATTGGGTGAGGCGCGACGTCCTGATGCTCGACCTCGCGTCATGACCACGACGGCGGCCGCCGGACCCATTCACGGATTGGCACCTATGGGGGTGCTTGAGCTTCGGGTCGCCGTGCGTGGGCAGCGCTCAGTGGCCGCGCATCAGTACCATCAGGGCGCCCTACGGGTTTTGCGCCCGCACTATCTGGATGACTCGGGGCAGGTTTGTTATGTGGTCGTGAATCCTGGCGGGGCTTATCTTGGGGCTGATCTTTTTGTTCTTGATGTGGAGGTGCAGGACGGGGCTGACCTGCTGCTGACAACCCAGTCCGCTACGAAGATTTACCGGACTCCGGGGTCCTTTGCCGAGCAGCGGATGACTCTTCGGTTGGGGGAGGGGACCCGGCTGGACCTGATGCCGGACCAGCTCATCGCCTACCGGGAGGCCAGCTACCGGCAGCACACGCACATCACTGTACGGCCGTCGTCGTCCCTGGTCATGGCTGAAGTGGTGACTCCGGGATGGTCGCCGGACGGGGCCGCTTTCCGGTACGAGGAGGTCCGGCTGCGCAACGAAATCCGTGTTGAAGGCCCTGGCGGAACCCGGCTCCTGGCCCTCGATAATCTCCTGATCAGGCCGCCGGCCGGGGATGTCACGGGAATGGGATTCATGGAGGGCTTCAGCCACGTGGGCTCGCTGCTGGTGGTGGATCCCCGGGTGGACCAGGCACTCGCCGACGACCTGCACGCACTGACCCTGGACCACGATGCCCGCGCAGGCGTTTCCCTGGCCCGCACGGTCTCGGGAACCACCGGGCTGGTACTGCGCGCCCTCTCCAACAGCACCGGCGAACTGAACTGCCTGCTCAATGCCTGCGCCAACCTCCTCCGAAAGCGGTGGCACGGGCAGGAACCGCTGAACCTGAGGAAACACTGATGACAGCCCTCACGAACATCACCACGCTGTACCGCCGGCGGGAATCACTGCCGCTGCGGACCCGCCTGCTGTTCACCTTCGGTGCCGTGGCTGCCCTGCACGCGGCCGCCGTCGTCATCCTGCTGGCCGGCAACGCCGCAGGCTCCGGTGCGGAGCCGCTCATGTGGGGGCTCGTGCTCACGGCCTACCTGGCCGGCGTCAAGCACAGCTACGACTGGGACCACCTCGCCGCGATAGACAACTCGACGCGCAAGTTCGTGGCGCAGCACCAGGACCCCGTGAGCGTGGGCTTCGCCTTCAGCCTCGGGCACAGTTCGGTGGTGACGCTGGCGGGGATCCTGGTGATTGCAGGAGCCGGTTTGGTGGGCCAGTTCATGCAGGACGGGACCACGGGCAACCTGGTGCTTGGCCTGATTGGAAGCGGGGTTTCGGGGCTGTTCCTGCTGGCCATGGGCCTGTTCAACGGCTCGGCCTTCGCCCGTTCAGCGCGGGCCTACCGCCGGGCCCGTGCCGGGGCGGCGGTGGACCCCAGCGACCTTGAGCCCCAGGGACTGATGGCGCGGCTGCTGGCCCGGCCGCTGTCCAAGGTGCGGCGGCCCCGGAACATCTACGTGATCGGATTCCTGTTCGGGCTGGGCTTCGATACGGCCACCACCATCGGGCTGCTGATGATGACGACGGCGGCATCGCTGGCGGGAGTGCCGCCGTTCGCGCTGCTCGCCCTGCCGCTGGCGTTCACAGCGGCGATGACCCTCTGCGATTCCTTGAACGGGGTGGCCATGATGCGGATGTACCGTTCCGCGCTCGACGACCCGCAGCGGCGACTGGGCTTTAGTGCCCTGGTCACCGGCATCTCGGCGGTGTCGGCCCTGCTCATCGCGGCAATCACGCTGGGCGGGTTCGCCAATGCCGCCTTCGCGCTGGAGGATCCCCTGACGGTATGGCTGGGATCAATAGACCTGGGCGACGCCGGCCTGCTGCTGGTGGCACTGCTGCTGGCAGTGTGGGGAGCGGCAGGAGTGAAGGGGCGCCTGGCGGGCAGCCACAGGCACTGAGCTGGCATAGCGCATAAGAGGGCGGCGCGGCTCAGGCGGCCACCCGGCCCCTGGTCTGCTGGCGCTGCCTGCCCTTCCCCTGGGCCCGACGCGGCGCGCGCTTCCCGACGGCGAGGACCTCCCCGCCGTCGGGAATTGCGGAGTCTGCGTGGACCTGGACCCCGTGCTCGATCAGGACCCCGGAGCCGATCCGCGAATGGCTGCCGATGTTCGCGCGGTTTCCAACCACCGTTCCCCGGCCGATGCGTACGCCGTCGCCAATAATGGCACGCTCGCCGATCGTGGCATCGCGGTCAATCCAGCTGCCGTGGCCGATCCGGCACCCGGAACCCACCTTTGCGCCCGGCTCCACATACGTCATGGGTCCGATGCGGGTACTTTCCGGGACGGAGGCCCCGGGGGCAACGAGCCCGCCGCCGTTGGCATGCCGGACGTACCGGGTGACCTTCCCGGCATCGTCCTCCACTGAAACAAACTTCGCGTTCATTCAATCCCTCGTTAACCGGAGCGGCCCTTCGGCCGCACATTGGGTTAACGGTTCACAACTCAAAGGGATTCCCGAACGGCGCCGGGCGGCCCTTCCGCTACGGCAAGGCCTCCCCGTGCTGGGCGCCTTCTTCCTGGTCAGGGGCGGCATCTTCCTCGGTCAGCTGCAGGACGGTGCCCTGGTAGGCGGGCAGTTCGAGGAAGAAGCTGTGCAGGTCATCCACCTGGCCAACGGCATCGCCGGTGAACAGATCGTGGACGGCAGCCCCGGGGACCAAGTGGCTGGACTGGATGCTGCCCGAAATATCCTGGTCGGAGAAGTTCAGCACGGTAACCCCCAGTGCGCCGTTGTCCAGCCGGACGACCATGACCAGCAGGCCGCGGTTGGACACGTCCGGCACGTCGAGCAGGGCGCCGGTGGCTATGCCGCTTTCTTCGCGGACAGCCAGGATCCGCTGGAGCCGCCGGGCGAACGAGGACGAGTTCTGCAGCTGCTCGGGGAGCGGGCCGTACAGGCTGCGCGCCCGGGGCATGCCTGCGGAGGAGGTCTGCGCGTCAGGGCTGGTGCCCATGATGTCGTGGGCGCCGCGGTTGATCCAGCGGGTGTCGCCCTGGGCGGTGAGTTCGGCAACGCTCTTGCGGTCCAGTGCCATGATGCCGGCGAGGTCCCAGCCGGAGAGGGCGAAGACCCCGGGCTGGAGGGCGTTGTACATGGCCAGGAGGATGTGGACATCCAGGATCCGGGCCTCTTCTTCGGGAGTGACCGCCTCGGGGTCCCGGATGCCCAGCGCGGCCATGATGAAGCTGACCGACGTGCAGGCGATCCCGTTGGTGGTGAACAGCGCGTTGTACGGTGCGTTCTCGCCGGTCAGGCGCTCCCGCATGGTCTGCTGGACCTGTTCGGCCACCTGCGCGCCTGTAAGTTCCTGGCCGTTGAGCTCGAACACGTCGTCCCGGTGCCCGGCGGCAAAGTGCATCAGCTCGTAGGTGAGTTCGTCGTGGTTCTGCAGGGCGTGGACCAGTGACGCCTGGTCGACGCCGATGTCCATGGACAGCTTGAGCGTCAGCCGCAGGAACTCGGTGTCCGCGGTAACAAGTGCGTAGTGGTACGCGGGCCGCGTGATGAAGTCATAGGAAAGGTCGGGGCCCGCTTCCGAGGTCGCCTTGATGTCGTCGATGGTCAGGTTCAGCTCCTGGAAGGAGAACCCGCCCACCTTGCGGATCATGGACCCGATGAGCTGGTTGGCGGCCTCGGAGAGCGGATGCCCCTCGGACCAGCCCGGCTGCTCCTCCGCGCTCTTTTCCACGCCGAGGAACCCGTTCGCGTCGAGCCTGAGCGCACCGGTGCCAAGGTCAACCAGGGAGTGCAGTGCGTCGCCGACCACCAGGCGCATCCCGGCAAAAGTGGGATCCAGCCAGTTGATGGAGGGCTGGCCTGCCTTGAAGTAGTGGAGGTAGACCCAGCGGCGGGTTTTCCCTGCGGTGTCAACGATCGCCCGGGTTGCGCTCCAGTTCGTCTCCTTGACGCCGGGCTCGTAGAAGATGACCCGCTGCAGCCGCCCGATGATGTATCCGGCTTTCTGCAGGGCCTGTTCGGAGTCGGGGCTCAGGTTTACCGAGTCCTGCCCTTCGGGGACATCCGGCAGCAGGTGCCAGTCCTCCTCCGGGATGTCGATCATGTGGTAGATCCCCGGGTAGTCCCGGAAGTTCATTTCGGCAAGGCGGAAGTCGGCGCCCTTTCCGGTGTGCCCGGGAACAATGTCATCGATGATCGTGCCGCCGTGGTCTGCGGCCACCTGGCACATCGAGCGGAACTCGTCCTCCGTGCCAAACACCGGATCGATCGCCATGCTGATCCGGTCAAAGTGCCCGTCCACGCTGGGGGTCTGGGACCAGCCGCTGATGCCGCCGGCCAGTTTGACCGGGCCCGTGTGGATGGCCCTGATCCCTATTTCGCTGAACGCTTCCCACATTGCCGGATCGCCCAGGGCGGAGAGGAAGGACTGGCTGGACCTGGTGATGAAGGACAAGGGATAGGCGGTGAACCATACTGGTGCACGCTCAACCGCAGCCCGGGGGTTGGGATGCGCGTAGGAGTTCTGCCACATGCTGGCCTGCCCTGAGAGCTGCCGGGCAAGCGTGTTGGCGTCTCCCAGCATGGCCTGGTTCCGCAGCCACTCAACGTAGGCCGCATTCCGCCCGTCGAATTCGAAGGACGGCCTGGTGGCAAAATACTGGCGACGCCGCGCAGTGGGCCTCAGCGCCTTGGGCCGGGCCGGATAGAACTGCTCGTCGAAATTGACGTCCGGGTCCACTGAGGGTTCAGCAGCTGCTTCCTCGTTTTCGCCGGCAACGGTCTCCGCTTCAAAAACTCCGTCGCTGGTCTTCGGTTCCCGCATTGAGTCCTCTTTCTACAGTTGGTCCCGCGGTCCCAAGGCGTAATGCCCGGCCACCCGGCTCTTAGTCCAACGTACCCGGGGGCAGCCGGACTATTCGCGCGAATTACGAAACTACCAAGTAGAAACTAAGACACAAGGTTCGCCGCGGCCGTGTCCATGTGCTCCAGGATGGTCTTGCGGGCCAGGGTGGCGTCGCCCGTGTCGATGGCGGCCATGATTTCCCGGTGGCGGTCCACGCTCATGTTGCTGACTCCCTTTTCCAGCCCCGCGAACATGATGGACATCCGGATGGACCCTTCAAGGGACTCCCACGAGTGGAGGAGTGTCTCGTTCCCGGTCAGCCTGCACAGGGTGCGGTGGAATTCAAGATCGGACTCGATCCGTTCCTCCAGCGTCCCGTTGGCAGCTGCTGCCATTGCGTCTATGGCTTTGTGCAGGGATTCGGTGACATGCTGCCGTTCGGGCAGTTCGCACAGTGTGCGGGCAGCGAGTGACTCCAGGGCTGCGCGCACCGCGTAGATGTCCCGGATTTCCTTCTCGTCCAGGTGCCGGACTGAAAGCCGGCCGCGCGGCCCGGCGGCGAGCAGGCCCTCCTGTTCCAGCTGGCGGAGGGCCTCACGAAGCGTGCCCCGGCTGATCTGGAGCATGTCCGAGAGTTCGGTTTCCACCAGATGCCTGCCGGGCTCCAGCTCCCCGCTGGTGATCGCGGTCCTCAGCGCTGCGAGGGCCTGCTCCCGCAGGCTCCGCTTTTGCAGTCCCAGCAGCGGTGCTGTCACTCCGGCCATCGTTTTGTCCTCAATGTTGGAAGTCGACTGTTTACAGTCGGCGTAGTTTCGATAGTACGGCAGAAGCACGGCCCCGGCCGTAACCGGTGCCGTGCTTCCTTGCGCCCCTGGTATCAGCCGAGCTCGGCCAGCACCTTGGCGACGATCCGGTCTACGGCCAGGCCGTAGCGGTCATGCAGGGTGGGCAGCGCCCCGGCATCGAGGAACTGGTCCGGCAGGGCCACGGGGACCACGCGCTTGCCCACGCCGGCGGTGACGACGGCGGAGGCGACCGTTTCGAACAGGCCGCCCACCACAGAGTGGTTTTCCAGCGTCACGGCGAGCCGGTCGGTGTTGATTTCCGCCAGGACGGTGGCGGCGTCGAACGGCTTGATGGTGGGGGTGTGCACGACGGCGACATCCACGTTGTGTGCCGCCAGCGCCTTGGCTGCCTGCAACGCCCGCATGGTCATCAGGCCGGACGAGATGAACACGACGTCGTTGCCGCCGCGCAGCACCTTGGCCTTGCCCAGCTCAAACGTGTAGCCGTACTCATCCAGGACCGTGGGCACGTTCCCCCGCAGCAGGCGCAGGTAGGTGGGACCCTCGCTTGCAGCCAGTTGCGGGACGGCCTGTTCGATGTCCACCGAGTCGCAGGGGTCCACGATGGTCAGGTTGGGCATGCCGCGGAAGATCGCCATGTCCTCGGTGGCCTGGTGGCTGGGCCCGTACCCGGTGGTCAGGCCTGGCAGGCCACCCACGATGTTCACGTTCAGGTTCGGTTCCGCGGCGTCCAGGCACAGGAAGTCGTACGCCCGGCGGGCGGCGAATACGGAGTAGGTGGACGCGAACGGCACCAGCCCGGTCTCGGCCAGGCCGGCGGCTGCGCCGAAGAGCAGCTGCTCCGCCATGCCCATCTGGAAGAACCGCTCCGGGAACGCCTTGGCGAAGATGTGCATGTCCGTGTACTTGCCCAGGTCAGCGGTCAGGCCCACAATTTTGTCGTTTTCCTGGGCGGCCTTGACCAGGGCGTGCCCGAACGGGGCGGATGCCGTCTTCTGGCCCGGGTCGGCGAAGGACGCGATCATCGCCGAGGTCTTCAGCTTCGGCTTTGCGGCTGTCGACGTGGCTGCAGGTGCCGGCGCGCCCGTGGTGGTGGTGCTCACTTGGTGTCTCCTTCAGTGGCTTTGTAGCCGGCGGTCAGCTGCTCCCGGCAGATCTGCCATTCGTGTTCATCGATGCGCATGAAGTGCGCCTTTTCGCGGTTTTCCAGCAGCGGAACGCCGCGGCCCACCTTGGTGTCGCACAGGATCACCGAGGGACGTCCGACGCCGGCGGCCTGGGCGGCCGCGTTGTCGAACGCCGCCAGCAGCGCGCCGACGTCGTTCCCGTCCACCCGCTGCGTGTACCAGCCGAACGATTCCCACTTTTCGGTGACCGGCTCGGTGCGGAGCACGGTGTCCGTCTTGCCGTCCGCCTGGAGTGCGTTGATGTCCACCATTGCGGTGAGGTTGCCCAGCTGGTGGTGGTGGGCGCCCATGGCCGCCTCCCACGTGGAGCCTTCATCCAGTTCGCCGTCGGACAGGAAGTTGAACACCCTCGCCTCTGAGCCCTGGTACCGCAGGCCAAGGGCCATGCCGACGGCGATGGTCAGGCCGTGGCCCAGGGAGCCGCCGGAGATCTCCATGCCGGGCGTGTAGGTGGACATTCCGGACATCGGCAGACGTGAATCGTCCGAGCCGTAGGTCTCCAGCTCCTCCACCGGGACGATCCCGGCTTCGGCAAGTGCCGCGTAGTGGCCGATTGCGTAGTGGCCTGTGGAGAGCAGGAACCGGTCCCGCGCCTCCCAGTGCGGGTCATCGGCGCGGAAGCGGAGCTGGTCACCGTAGACCGTGGCCAGCATGTCCGCCGCGCCCAGGGCCTGGCCCACATAGCCCTGGCCCTGGACCTCGCCCATGTTCAGGGCGTGGTGCCTGATCCGGTACGCGGCGCTGCTGATCTTTGCGAACCGTTCCTGCGTCACCCCGTTCCGGACGGTGTATTGCTGGGCGGTATCCGTTGGCATTGCTTGCTCCGTGGTTGTCTCGTGGGTGGCGGTCATTAGACGCTCACCGTGTTCGGGGTGCTTTTGGTGGCTTCCTCAGCCAGCTGGCGTTCGCGCTTGCCCCAGGTTTCCCGGGTGACCGCGGCGGCCCAGAGGCCGATTGCCGCGTAGAAGCTGAAGAGGAGTGCGGGGCCCATCCAGCCCAGGGCGACGAACAGCAGGGTGGTGACGAAGGGCGTGAAGCCGGAGACCATGGCCGAGATCTGGTAGGCCAGGGAGGCTCCGGAGGAGCGGGTCTTGGCCTGGAACAGTTCGGGGAACCATGGGCCCTGGGCGCCGGCAAGGGAGTTCTGGCAGACGGCGTAGGAGATGACGATCGTGGCGATGACGAAGATGAACATGCCGGTGTTGACCAGCAGGAACATCGGGATGCCGAACAGGGCAGCGAAAGCGCAGGACCAGACGTACAGTGGCCGGCGGCCGATGCGGTCCGTGAGGCGGGCCCACGCCATGGTGGCGAAGATGCCGATGAAGGATGCGATGCAGAGGGCGACGAGGGTTTCGGTCTTGTCTGCGAGCTGCTGCGTGTGCAGGTAGGAAATCATGTACGTGATTGACACGGCGTAGCCGGCAGTCTCGGCAATGCGCAGGCCTATGCCGCGGACGATGCTGCGCCAGTCGGTCTTGATGACCTCGATGATGGGCGACTTCACAATGGAGCCGCTCTCCTTGACCTCATCGAAGACGGGGGACTCAGGAACCTTGGACCGGATGATCAGGCCGACGGCGACGAGCACGATGCTTGCGAGGAACGGGACGCGCCAGGCGAGCTCGCCGCCGAGGTTCACGCTGACCAGGAAGACGAGGTTGGCCAGCAGGAGGCCCACCGGGAAGCCGGCCTGCACAATACCCGTGTACTTGCCCTTGGACTTCCACGGGGCATGTTCATAGCTCATCAGGATGGCACCGCCCCATTCAGCACCGAAGGCCAGGCCCTGGACGATGCGTACAAACACCAGCAGTGCCGGTGCCAGCAGGCCAACCTGTTCGTAGGTAGGGAGCAAGCCGATGAGGAACGTGGCCACACCCATCAGGATCAGGGAGGCAACCAGGACGGGCTTGCGGCCCACCTTGTCACCCAGGTGGCCGCCGATGACGCCGCCGATGGGGCGGGCCGCGAAGCCAACGCCGAGGGTGGCGAAGGCGGCCAGGGTGCCCGTGACGGGGTCACCGGTGGGGAAGAACGCAGTCCCGAAGTACAGCGCAGCGGCGGTGCCGAAGCCGATGAAGTCATAGGTCTCAATAACAGCGCCGACACCTGAGCCGATGGCGACGCGCTTGGCGTCCTTGGTGCCATGCACATGCCCGCGCATTTTCAGAGCTTCATTGCTCATGGTGGTTCCCTTTCGAAAAGCGGCTGGATCGGATCCCCGCTGTCGACTGTTAACAAAATGATAGCTCCAGTGTGACCCAGGCCATGCCTACTGTCAACAGTCAACTTCGGGAGTTGACTGTTGACAGTTAACTGGAATAGTGTGGCCCCCATCACTAGTCCTGGGCGTTGCCCAAGGCTTGGCACGAACAAGAGGATCAATGATGTTCCATTCGCGGCTCGGGTGCTCGTCCATCAGCTTCCGGCACCAGGAACTGGCTCCGGCCCTGCGCACCATGAAGGACCTGGGCTTCGAGGAAATCGACCTGGGCGCCCTTCCCGGGGTGTGCGACCACGTGCCGTACAGCCTGGATCCTGAAGCGGTGGCCGCCGTCGCCGCTGAAGTTTCGGCGTCGGGCCTTCGCGTGCGCTCAGTGAACGGGGACATCGGGGACCTTAACGCAGTGCTCGACGCCGATGCCCGGTCAGCACGGACCCAGCACCTTGATGCCCTGCTGGCCTTGGCCGCGGAAACCGGCGCCAGGGCGCTGGTCCTTCCTTGCGGCGCCCTGGACCACACCCCCGTCCGAGGCCTCGACGAGGACCTGGACACCATCGCGGGCCAGCTGGTCAACGCCAGTGAACGCGCTGCCGGCTTCGGCGTTGAACTCTGGACTGAATCCCTGCACTTCCTGCGGTTCTGCTGGAACCTCGAGCGTGCAGGACTGCTGGCTGACCGGCTGGCGGGATCCGGCGTCGGAATCGTCATGGACTTCAGCCACATCACGGCGGCCGGCGAGGACGTCCACGCCTACCTAGACCGGCACCAGGGACGCATCAGCCACGTTCACCTCCGCGACGCCGTCCCGGGAAACATCAACCTCAGCATCGGCAATGGCGCAGCCGACTTCGCAGTCGGGCTCAAGCGGCTGGCTGCAGAGGGCTACGCGGGGCACTTCTCGCTCGAGCTCGAAACCCGGGACGTCACCCACGACGAGCGCCCCGCGGCGGCCGCCAAGGCCGCCAGCTTTATTACTGACCTCATCTGACCGTCGACTGTTCCGTACCTGCCGTTTTGAACGTCCAGAACGACATCTACGGAGCAATCGATCCATCCAAAGAAAACCCAAGGAGCAATCATGACCACCATCCAGCGCACCGCCGTCCTCACCGGGGCCACCTCGGACCGGGGGATCGGCATCACCACCGCCCGCCGCTACGCCAGCCAGGGCTGGGCTGTTGTCATCCTGGACCTCGACGGCGAGAAGTCGGCCAAGGTCGCCGCCGAGATCGGCAATGAATTCAACGTTCCCGCCTTCGGCCACGAGATCGACGTCGCCAACGAAGCGTCTGTGACCGCCGCGCAGGCCGCCGTGGCAGCCGAAGTCACGGCCGGCAACCTGCCGCCGGTGGGCGCCCTGGCCAACATCGCCGGCATCACCTCGCCGGTTCCGTTCCTGGAAACCACCCTTGAGCTCTGGCACAAGGTCATGGACGTCAACGCCACCGGCACCTACCTGGTCACCAAGGCGTTCCTTCCGGACATGATCGGCAACGGCTGGGGCCGCATCGTCAACATGTCATCGGTCTCCGCCCAGCGCGGCGGCGGCGTGTTCGGCAAGGTTCCGTACTCGGCTGCCAAGGCGGCCATCCTCGGCTTCACCAAGGCGCTTGCGCGCGAGCTGGGTGCCACCGGCGTCACGGTCAACGCCATTACCCCGGGCGCCGTGGACACCAACATCCGCGTTGGCAGCACCGAAGAACAGGAAGCCGCCATCAACGCCGGCATCCCGCTGGGCCGCAACGCCACCACAGAGGAAGTCGCCGCCGTGATCACCTTCCTGTCGTCCGAGGACTCTGCCTACCTCACGGGCACCACTGTGGACATCAACGGCGGAAGCCACATGCACTAGCAGTCCACCGGAAACCACCTCCACCCGGACGACCGCACGCCAGAGAGCCCACCATGACAAGAATTTTCAATGACCCCTCAGATTTCGCCGAGGAGGCCCTGGCGGGCTTTTGCGACGTCCACTCGGACCTGGTGCGCCAGGTCCCGGGCGGCGCGGTGCGGCGCTTCCGCCCTGCGCAGCCCAAGGTGGCCGTCCTTGCCGGTGGCGGGTCAGGGCATTACCCGGCTTTTGCCGGCCTCATCGGAACAGGATTTGCCGACGGCGCCGTGGTGGGCAATATCTTCACCTCCCCCTCGGCGCAGCAGGCGTACGCCGTGGCCAAGGCAGCAGAGTCCGGAGCCGGCGTCGTCTTCACCTACGGGAACTACGCCGGGGACGTGATGAACTTCGCCATGGCCAGCGAACGCCTGGCTGCAGAGGGCATAGCCGTGGAGAACGTCCTGGTGACGGACGACATCGCCAGCGCGCCGCCGTCGGAATCAGCCAAGCGCCGCGGCATCGCCGGCGACTTCGCCGTCTTCAAGGTCATGGGGGCCGCCGCCGAGCGCGGCGACAGCCTGGCCGACGTCGTCCGCCTGGGCCGCAAGGCCAACAACCTCACCCGCAGTATCGGCAGCGCCTTTGCGGGCTGCACGTTCCCCGGCGCGGATTCACCGCTGTTCTCCCTGCCCGACGGGCAGATGGGGCTTGGCCTGGGGATCCACGGCGAACCCGGACTTTTCGATACGGACCTGCCGCCGGCAAAGGCGCTGGGTGAAGAGCTTGTGGCCCGCCTGCTGGCAGAAACCCCGCCCAACGCAGGCGGGCGGATCGCCGTCATCCTCAACGGGCTGGGGTCTACAAAACACGAGGAACTCTTCGTTCTCTGGGGCGCCGTGGCCCCGCTGCTCCGGGCCGCCGGATACACCCCGGTGATGCCGGAAGTCGGAGAACTCGTCACCAGCCTGGACATGGCCGGGGTTTCGCTCACTGTCACCTGGCTGGATGGGGAGCTGGAACCGTTGTGGCTCGCCCCGGCCGAAACGCCAGCCTACCGACGCGGCAACACCGTCCGGGAAACCGGAGCGGCGGCGGAGCAGGGAACGTCCGACGCCGACGCAACTTCCGCCCCGTTCGTGGCCACCGGCGCCTCCCGGGACTACGCCACCGCGTGCCTCGCCGCGCTGGAGGCCACGCAGTCCGTGCTGCACGACGCCGAGGAGCGGCTCGGCAGAATGGACGCGATTGCCGGCGACGGCGACCACGGACGCGGCATGGTGCGCGGGATTGACGCTGCCATGGCAGCTGCTTCCGCAGCCTGTGGGCACGGAGCCGGTGCCGGCGATGTGCTGGCGGCCGCCGGTGATGCCTGGGCCGATAAGGCAGGCGGGACCTCCGGCGTCCTCTGGGGAGCCGGCCTGCGGGCCTTCGGCGAAGCTGTGGGCAACAGCTCCGCGCCGGAACCTGAACAGCTGGCAGCGGCCGTAATGGCCTTCGCGGACCGGATCGTGCAGCTCGGGAAAGCCGAGGCGGGCGACAAGACCATGGTGGATGCATTGCTGCCGTTCGCGTCCGCCTTTGCCGGCCTGGTGGCAGCGGGTGCGGAACCGGGCCGGGCGTGGGAGGACGCCGCCCGCGACGCCACGGCAGCAGCCCAAGCCACGTCCGGCCTCATGCCCCTCAAGGGCCGGGCCCGCCCGCTGGCCGAAAAGAGCCTGGGCACACCGGACCCCGGCGCAACCTCGCTGGCCATGATCTTCACCGTCATGGGCCCGCACCTCACCGCCGCCGCATCCCGGGAATCCGTTGGAGTGCGGCAATGAACACTGAAGGAAGAACCATGGGACTGAGACTCGTTGTTGGTGCAGACGAGGCGGGAGTCGATTACAAGGACAAGGTCCTTGAGGACCTCCGGCAGGACCCCCGGGTCAGCGAAGTGACCGATATTGGGGTCAACCGTTCCGACGCTCCGGATGACTTCACCAGGCCGTACCCGTATGTGGGTATCGCGGCCGGAGAAATGATCAGGGACGGTGCCGCGGACCGGGCCATCCTCTTTTGCGGCACCGGCATCGGTGTGGCCATCGCCGCGAACAAGGTGGAGGGAATCAGGGCCACCGCGGCGCACGACTCCTTTTCCGTGGAACGCTCCGTCCTGTCCAACGACTGCCAGGTCCTGACGATGGGCCAGCGCGTGGTGGGCATCGAACTCGCGCGCCGGCTCGTCCGGGAATGGATCGGCTACACCTTTGACCCTGCCTCCGCATCCGCGGGAAAGGTCAAGGTCCTGACGGACTTCGAAGCCTGCTAAGCCCTGTGCTTCTGCCAAGGCCTGTCCAGCTGCAGGAAGGATCACGATGGAGACTTACCGGTTCAGGGACTGGAGCCGCCTGATTGGCATTCCGGTGGAGGTCCGGAAGGACTATGAGCACGTCCGGTCAGGCGTGGTGGACGATGCCATGGAGGATTCTTCAGCCCTGTGGCTCGCCGCGGACGCTTCCGGAGGCCGGGCGCTTTTTGCAGCTGCCGAGGGCTACGAGGTGTGGATCCGGCCCCGGGAGCTGGAAGGAAGGCTGTGTTACAAGATGGCCGCTGCCCTGCGGCCAATTCCTGCCGGGGCCACAGGCCGGATCTAGCCACGAGTGGGCGTGTCCATATGCCCAAGGGCTGTGATTCGGGGAGGCCTGTTCCTACACTGGGGTGATGATCACAGTCACCGGAAGTGTGGAAACCAAACTGTCCGCAGAGAAGGCCTTTGCCTTCCTGAGCGCGTTCGAGAACACCAGCGAGTGGGACCCCAACACCCCGGTCATGGATAAACTGACGCCCGGTCCGGTCGCCGTGGGGCACCGGTACCACGCCGAGTCCGAATTCCGGGGCAAGCGCCAGTCGCTTGAATATGAGGTCATTGAGCTCACCGAGAACCACATCAAGCTCCGCGGCCACAATAAAACGGTCACGGCCTTCGACTCGATCGACGTCAGCCCCAGCGGCACCGGTTCAGAGGTGAAGTACACGGCCGAGTTCAGCATCAACGGCCCGGCCAAGATCATCCAGCCACTCCTCAAGCCTGCGTTCATGTCCTTGCGGGACCCCGCACTGAACGGAATCCGGGACACGCTCAACTCGCTGGCAGCTGCCTGAGCCAACGCACGGCAATCCAACCCCGGGCCGCCACACCAGCGGCCCTTCGGGATGGCGGCTCAGCGGGCAGCGGCAGCGAACAACTCCCGAAGCTCCCGCCGGGGATCGTCCTCTACCCGGAGCTCCTGGTCCAGGATCGCCGTGGCCCGCAACGGTCCATACTCCGGCCATTCCAGTCCGGGAAGCCGGGGAATTCCGGCCTCCGCGAAGGACGCCCACGCACCGCTCATGGCCACGCTCAGGGAGGCAGGCGCGTTGCCGCGGGTGAGGAAGGCTGCCTGCGGAGTCTCCACGTGCCGGAAGACGAACGGGATGTCCAGTGCGTGGCAGGCCCCCAGCTTTCCGCCCATGGCCGGGCTGCGCCAGGTGAAAAGGTAGGAGAAGTTCCGGCCCTCGGATCCGCTCCGCGCGTCGAGGAGCCTGTTGCTTGGCTGCCGGTACACGGAATCGGCAATGGCGGCCTCCAGCAGCTGCCTGCCGCTCGGTTCGGCGTCCAGGACCTGCTTGAGGGCGGCCGCGTAGCACGGGGTCTGCCCCGGCTGGAGGCCGCCGGTACTGGCCAGCACGGCCGCGGCCCTGTCCGGGAAGCCGGGGTCTCCAGGTGCAGGTGGCCGCATTTCAACTGCGAAGGAGCCCTCATTGAGGTTCGTTCCGAGCAGCAGGTCCACCCCTGTGTTGAGCCCGCCGCGCACCGCGTCCAGGGGAGGCCGCGGAAGCGAAGGGGTTCCGGCAGCGGGCTGGAATGGTAGGGGGACCGCGAACGTCGCGGCCGCCGTCCGCTGCACCAGTTGCTCCTGGGCTTCCAGGATCCGTTCAACGGGCAGGGCAAGGATCTCCCCGGCCCGGTCGCTGTCCAGGCCGCACAATTCCAGGAACTCCGCACACACGCGGGCGGACTCCTGCGGGGTGCGGCAGCGTTCCGCGGTGCCGCTCTGCATGATGGCGCGCCTGAAAAGGCCGGCCGACGACGGCATGCCCAGGAGGGTGCCGACGGCCGCCGCCCCGGCCGACTCCCCGAACACGGTGACGTTGCCGGGGTCGCCGCCGAAAGCTCCGATGTTGCCCTGCACCCACCGCAGCGCTTCCAGCAGGTCCAGGAGGCCAAGGTTTGAGGAGTCCTCATAACCGGCGCCCAGCACATCCGCCAGATGCAGGAAGCCCAGGGCGCCCAGCCGGTAATTGACCGTGACCACCACGGTGCCCGTCGCAGCGGCGAGGCCGCCGCCGTCGTACATCGCGTCACTGTTGGAGCCGGAAAGGTAGGCGCCGCCATGAACCCACACCATCACCGGCCGGGCCGTGCCCGTGGTGCCGGGGGTCCAGATGTTCAGGTTGAGGCAGTCCTGCTCGCTCCACGTCCGCGGTTCCTGGCCGGGCGGGGCCGGGGATTCGGGGTTCTGCGGCGCGGCCGGACCGGGTGCCGTGCAGTCACACACCCCCTGCCATGGAGCTGCGGGCACCGGCGGGCGGAAGCGCCGGGATCCTGTCGGCGGCCCGGCGTACGGTATTCCCAGGAAACGGTGGACGGTTGCTTCTTCGATTGCCACCGTGGTTCCGCGGACTGTTCCCGTGCGTGGGTGGGCGTCTGTCATGGTTGACACCTTAGGTCTTTCCCGGTGGGCGTGCGGTTGAGGGGCGAAACTGCCCCGCATTCCGCTACGTGGATGGGTATGGGCCCCGCGAGTCACTGTGCGCCTGGACCAGGGGGGAACTGCTTAACGGTGCCCTGGCGGGCACGCCCGCGTCAGCGCAATGTTCGTTGACCGCCTGGGCCAGCGCGTCACGCTCCCTGGCGGGAAGCCCTGCCAGTCCGGCACAGTAGTCCCTGATTTCCTGCTCCGAGGCGTCGCCGCCCAGGACCAGGTGGTCCAGCCAGAGCCTGCCCGCGTCCAGCCCATGCTGAAGTATCACCGCACCGGTCAGGGCCTGCTGGTCCACGCTGTCCATCGTCCGTCCGTCCCCTCGGGATAGTTCTCCTCCCAAGGGTTTCGGAGCGGCGACGGCTGCTGGATGGGTGGGTTGGGGTGGTGGTCAGGCCGGTTGGGCTGCCGGCTCCCGCACTGACTGGGCGGAAAGTTCCCGTGACCGGCCGCCAAGCCAGCGTGCACTCTCTTTGGGGGTGCGTTCCTGGGTTTCCCGGTCCACGGCGATGAGCCCGAACTTCGGACCGTAGCCGAAGACCCATTCGTAATTGTCGAACGCGGTCCAGGCGATGTAGCCGTGCACCTCGATGCCGTCCGCAATGCAGGAGGCAACGCCGTCGACAGCTGCCTTCAGGTACGCCACGCGCTGCGTGTCATCCTCGGTGGCCAGGCCGTTCTCGGTGACGATCACGGGGATGCCGGCGATCCGGTGTGCCTCCCGGATGGTTGCCTCGAGGGCCTGCGGGTAGATTTCCTCGCCCATCTGGTTGGTTTCCGCGCCTTCCGGCGCCGGCACGTGGCCGTTCGGGCCGTAGACCGTGCGGCCGTAGGTCTGGATCCCCACGAAGTCGTCGCCCCGGGAGGCCTCCAGGAAGCGCTCGTTGACGTCGCGGCGCACCTGGTCAGCAAGTTCCTGGCCCCCCTCGATGGACTGGATGTCGGAGTTCGCGAGCGTCCAGCCCACGGGAAGATCGGGGCGGCGGGCCTTGATGGCAGCGGTGGCGGCACGGTGCGCCGCCACCTTCACGTCGAATCCTGCCTCCGTGGAGGAGAACTGGAACGGGGCAATGGTGGAGGCGTCCACGCCCAGGCGATCCGCGGCTGCGGCCCACACCGGCACGGAGCCGCGGTTTTCCGGGGCGACGCCGCCAATGCCGAATGACTCGAGCAGCCAGGGCAGGTTTGGTTCGTTCAGGGTGCAGGCGACGCCGATGAGGTCACCCAGGTGCTCCATCACCCGGTCGCAATACCTGGCAAAGAGCCCGGCCGTCCGGGAGCCTTCCCAGCCGCCGAGGGCCAGCAGCCAGCGCGGGGACGTGAAGTGGTGGAACGTGACCACCGGGACGAGGCCGTGCTCATGGCAGGCCTTCAGCATGCGGCGGTAGTGGTCCAGCTCGGCTGTGGAGAAGAGTCCTTCTTCCGGCTCGATGCGTGCCCATTCGACGGAGAATCGGTAGCTGGTGAACCCCAGGCTCGCGATCAGCGCGATGTCCTCGCGGTAGCGGTGGTAGTGGTCCACCGCATCTCCGGACGGTTCGGAGAACATGCTGCCGGGGAGGTGCTCCAGGAACCAGGTGTCGCTGTTGACGTTGTTTCCCTCCACCTGGTGGCCGGCGCTGGCGACGCCCCAGAGGAAGTCCTGCGGGAATGGTGATGCCGTGGTCATGTGGTTCCTTTCGGGTCAGCGCCGACGAACAGCGCACGGGCCTCTCTGCCCTGGCTTCCAATCCTTTCCCGTGAGGTGACCGGGGCCACAATACCTTTTCAATCAATGACATTCTCATGTGAGTGCCAAGTACGCCCGGCCGATGCTTGTGAAGAGCCGGCGAGCAGCCAGCCCCCCACAGTTCTTCTCCGATGTCACATCAGAATGCAAAGGCGCACTACATGAAACTCCTGAACTCCACTGCCCGTGCGAGCTCCGCCGTTCTGGCCGGCGCGCTCCTGCTGGGATCATTGACCGCCTGCGGCGGCGGCTCCAGCCAGGCCACTGCCAAAGTGGATACCAGCACCCTGACCCTCGCCATCGACAGCGACTCGGCCTCGTTCGGCTTCGACCCGCTGCGCGTCTCGGCTGCCCAGCGGCAGTTCTTTGAGGGCCTCTACGAAAGCCTGATGGCTTTGCAGCCGGACGGCTCCGCAGGTCCGGGCCTGGCCAAGGAGTTCAGCTACAACGCAGACAACACGGTCCTGACGCTCACCCTCAAGGACGATGTGACCTTCACGGACGGCTCAAAGCTCGACGCCGAGCTGGTCAAGGCGAACCTGGACCGCCGGTCTGACCCCGCATTGAGCGCGTACTCGGCGGTGGCCAAGGGCGGCGCCCAGGAAATCACCTCCGTTGACGTGGTCAGCCCCACCCAGGTGGCCCTGACCTTCGCCAAGCCCCAGCCGGGATTCGAGAAGAACCTGGCATCCACCACCGGCATGATCGTGGGCAAGAACGGCGTCACCGACTCCGCCAGCCTCGCCGCGACCCCGGCAGGCTCCGGCCCCTACACGCTGGATCCCTCCACCGTGAAGGGCAACAAATACGTCCTGGTGAAGAAGGCGGACAGCCCGGAAGCCTCCAGGTACGCCTTCGACAAGGTCATCTTCAGCGTGGTCCAGGACCCCCAGGCGCGGGCAAACGCGCTGGTGTCCGGCCAGGCGGATGTGGCCATGCTGACCTCCTCAACAGTCGACTTCGCCAAGTCCAAGGGCGTAGGTGTGTCCCAGATCGGCGGCACGGTCAACACCATGATCTCCTTTGACAAGATCGGCAAGACCGCCCCGGCGTTCGCGGAGGAGAAGGTCCGCCAGGCGATCCAATACGCCATCAACCGCCAGGCCCTGGTGGATGCGCTGCACAAGGGTGACATCCCCGCCTGGAACGCCCTGCCCAAGGACTCCGCCGGCTTCACCAAGGACCTCGAAACCTCATTCGCCTACAACCCGGAAAAGGCCAAGAGCCTGCTGGCCGAGGCCGGCTACCCGGACGGCTTCGACTTCACCATCATCGCCAGCGCCCAGACCCAGACGGACCTGCAGGCAGTCCAGAAGGACCTCGCCGCCGTCGGAATCACCATGAACGTGAAGATGGCCTCCTCCACCGACGAAGCCTTCGCCGCCGTCGCCACAACCCCGCTGGGCTACGCGCCGCTGAACTGGGATAACCCCGTTGGCGTCATGTACGGAGCAGTCCTCAACGGCTTCACCAACGTCCAGAAGGCCACCGACGAGCAGCTTAGTGCCGCCACCGGGGAACTGGCTGCCGCCAAGGACGACGCCACCGTCAAGGCCGCGGCCACCAAGCTGAACACCCGCCTGGTGGAATCCGGTTGGATGATCCCGCTTTATGAAGCACTGACCAACCAGGGCTACAACACCAAGAAGGTGGCCCCGGTGGAGTTCGCCGGCACCAACGCCTACCCGCTCCTCTCGTCCTACACACCGGCCAGCTAATTCCCGCTCCCGCCGGGCGGGCTCGCACAAGAGTCCGCCCGGCGGGGCCTGACCGATGGAGGTCACCATGGCACTATTCATCACCAAGCGCCTGTTGATGGCGGTGGCCACCGTGCTGGTGGTTGCGGTGCTGGCATTCATGCTGGTGCACGCAATGCCTGGCAGCCCGGGAGCCGTATCCCTCGGTGCCGGCGCCACCCAGGAAGCAATTGACGAGGTCAACCAGCGGCTCGGCTGGAACGATCCACTAGTGGTCCAGTTCTTCAGCTGGCTCGGCGCGGCAGTCCAGGGCGACTTCGGAATCTCCCTCATTGACGGACGGTCGGTCAGTGCAGATTTGGCGAGCAGGCTTCCGGTCACGGCGTCCCTGGCTGCCGGAGCAACGCTGCTCAGTGCTGTTCTTGGGATTGGACTGGGCGTCACCGCGGCTGTCCGCGGCGGCATGGTGGACCGCATCATCGGCGGCGTCTGCGGCATGGCCGTGGCCCTCCCGGCCTTCTGGATCGGCATCATCTTTGTCTACCTCCTGGCGGTCCAGTCCTCCGTTTTTCCGGCCACCGGCTATGTTCCGTTCGAGGCCTCGCCACAGGACTGGGCACTGTCACTGGCACTGCCCGTGATCACCCTGGCCGTGGGCGGGGCGGCCTTCATCGCCCGCCAGACCAGGGCCTCCATGCTCGAGGCGTTGCAGCAGGAACACATCCGGACCCTCCGGGCCACGGCCACCCCCACCTGGAAGATCCTGTACGTCCACGCCCTGCGCTATGCCAGCCTTCCGATCGTGGCCGGCATTGCGCTGCAGTTCATCCAGCTTTTTGGCGGCTCCGTCATCGCCGAGCAGCTGTTCGCCATGCCCGGCCTGGGCCAGGCCGTCCAGAACTCCGTCAGCACCCATGACGCCCCGTCCGTGCAGGGCGTGGTGGTGATCGCCACCGTGGTGGTGGTCGCTGTGAATCTGGTGCTGGAACTCGCCACCAAGTTCCTCGACCCGAAGTTGCGTGCCTCATGATCCCCAACGTTGCCCCCGCACCCGCAGATTCAGCGGAGCCGACGGCGGCTGCCGTCCCGCCCAGGGCCCCCCGCCAAAGCGCGGCGAAGAAATTCGCCGGCGGCAAGCTGTTCGCCTCACCGGCAAGCGTCGCCGGGGTCCTCTGGCTTGCCGCCCTGGTGGCCGCCTCCCTGACCGCACCGCTCTGGCTGCCCTACAAGACCGAGGACCAGGACTTCACCGCTATCCTGTCCGGACCCACCGCAGCCCACTGGCTCGGGACCGATGAACTGGGCCGCGACCTCCTCAGCCGCATCTTCGCGTCGGCCGCCGGCACGCTGGGAACGTCCATGATCACGGTGATTGTCGCCGTCGGACTCGGCACCCTCCTGGCCATGCTGGCGGCAGCCGCCGGTGACCGCGTGGAAACTGTCATCAGCCGCGTCACCGAAATCATGATGTCCCTGCCCGGTACGGTCATCATCCTGGCCGTTATCGGTGCCGTGGGAACCAACATCCCCCTGATCATGGCTATCCTCGGCGTGCTGATCTCCGCGGGCATGTACCGGGTCGTGCTGGGCCAGGCGAAGTCCCTCCAGTCCCAGCTCTACGTGGACGCAGCCAAGGTGGACGGTGCCAGCACGCTGGGCATCAGCCTCCGGCACGTCCTGCCCGGCCTGACGAACACCATCGTGGTGCAGAGCGCCCTGATCTTCGCCGTCGGCATGCTCATCCAGGCCGGCCTTGCGTTCATCGGCTTCGGCCCGCCCATTCCCGAACCCAGCTGGGGCGGCATGATCCAGGGCGCCTCCCAGAACGTCTACAACGCCCCGTGGCTCATGGTTCCCACCGGTGCCGTGCTGGCGCTGACGGTCCTCGCGGCCAATGCGATTGGCAACGCCCTCGGCAAGGCACCCAACGCCACCGCCTCACACTTGCCCTCGGCTGCGGCACGGCGACAGCGCGCCAAAGCGGTTGCCGCGAATGCTGCGGCTGCTCCGGCTGCGAAAGATGCACCAAAAGACACGCTCAGCGTCCGCAACCTCTCCGTCGGCGTTGACTCCATCGGTGCGGGCAACGGGGTCCGCCTGGTCACGGACGTCTCCTTCGACGTCGAACCCGGAACCGTGCTGGGCCTTGTTGGGGAATCAGGCTGTGGAAAGACCATGACCGCGCTGTCCCTGCTGGGGCTGCTGCCGTCCGGAGTTTCCGTGACCGGCGGCCAGATCCTCTGGAACGGCAGGAACCTGGCTGCTGCAACGGACAAGGACATGGAAAGCGTCCGTGGACGCGAGGTGGCGCTGATCTCGCAGGAACCCATGCGCGCCCTGGACCCGATGTTCACCGTGGGCTACCAGCTGACCGCCGCCATCCGGCGCCTCCGCGGAATGGGCAGGGCCGAGGCGAGAGCCGAAGCCCTTGCCCTGCTGGAGAAGGTGGGCATCGTGGACGCCGCGCGCATCCTGAAGACCTACCCGCACCAGATCAGCGGCGGCATGGCCCAGCGCGTGGCCATTGCCCTGGCGCTGTCCGGCCGGCCCCGGCTGCTTGTTGCGGACGAGCCCACCACAGCGCTGGACGTCACTGTCCAGGCCGAGATCCTTTCCCTGCTGCGCGGCCTGGTGAAGGACACCGGAATGTCCGTGGTGATGGTGACCCACGACCTCGGCGTGGTGGCCGACCTCTGCGACCAGGTGGCCGTGATGTACGCCGGCGAGGTGGTGGAGAACGGCCGGACGGACAGCATCCTGGACAACCCGCGGCACCCCTACACCCTGGCCCTGCTGGCGGCGGACCCGCATGCCAACCACGCCTCGGACATGCCCGAGCGACTGGCAACCATCAGCGGCCAGGTTCCCCAGCCCAAGGACTGGCCAAGCACCTGCCGGTTCGCCGCCCGCTGCCAGTTCGCCGGCTCCGCGTGCACGGTGCCCGTCCCGCTGCTTCCGTCCGGCACCGGGGACGGGTTGGTGCGCTGCGTCAAGGCGGACGAGCTCGCCGTCGAGGGCCTGGACTGGCTGGCCACGGACGTGCCCAGCCACCACGTCCTGAACCTCGTTGAAGCCAAGACAGCCGAAAAGGACCACGCATGAGCACCGCAACCTCAGTCCGCCCTGAAGCACCAGTGCCGGCCGCCGCCCAGCCCCTGCTGGATGTGAAGGACCTGGTGGTCCGCTACGGCCGCGGACGCAAGGCAGCCGCGGCGCCCGCCGCCGTCGACCGCGTCAGCTTCAGCATCGCGCCCGGGGAAACCGTGGGCCTGGTGGGGGAGTCCGGCTCGGGCAAATCCACCATCGGCAAGGCGATCCTGGGGCTGCAGAAAGTCTCAGGCGGGACCATCACCTATGAGGGCACGGACATCACGTCCGCCGGCGCCGCCCAGCGCAGGGCCCTGGGCGGGGAACTGCGGGCCGTCTTTCAGGACCCCAATTCCTCGCTGAATCCGCGGAACACCGTGGGCTCTTCGCTGGCAGAACCGCTACGGCTCCGGGGCGTGGGCGCTGCCGACGCCCGGCAACGCGCGGAGGACATGCTGGAACGCGTGGGGCTTCCGCGTGATGCCGTGGACCGGTACCCCAGCCAGTTCTCCGGCGGCCAGCGCCAGCGCATCTCCGTGGCGCGGGCCCTCATCTGCGACCCCAAACTCGTGGTCTGCGACGAGGCCGTCAGCGCACTGGACCTCTCCACCCAGGCGCAGGTGCTGAACCTCCTGGCCGATCTGCGCGACGAACGGGGGCTGGGCTACCTGTTCATTGCCCACGACATCGCCGTGGTCCAGTTCCTGGCCCAGCGCGTCGTCGTCCTCTACCGCGGGCAAGTGATGGAAAGCGGACCTGCCGCTGCCGTCACCGAAAACCCCAAGCACCCCTTCACGCAGGCGCTCGTCGCAGCGTCACCCGTGCCGCGGCCTGCCGAACAGGCTGCACGCCGCGAAGCCCGGGAGTCGCTCGGTGTCCGCACGGGAGCAGCCGCCGTGCCAGCGCCCGGCGGCTGCCCCTTCCGGCTCCGCTGCCCGCTGGCCACGGACCTCTGCGCGGCTGAACGCCCCGCCCTCCGCACGGTGGGCGGATCCGCCGTCGCCTGCCACTACGCCACCTGATTCCCGGCGCAGGCACCCAGGCTTCCCTGCGCCAACGCTGAGAACGTCAATGCTTACGAGTACAGAAACGGAAAACCATCCCATGCCACTGGCACCCTGGCAAGCAGCCATGATCACCCCCGCCGAGGACTTCGACGGCGCCCCGTTCCTGCGGAAGGAGTTCCAGCTCGCGGAGGGGCACGGCGGCGTAGCCTGGGCCACCCTGCGCGCCACGGCTTTTGGCGTCTATGAGGCGCTCATCAACGGGGTTCCCGTGGGTGAGGACGTACTGAGCCCCGGCTGGAGCTCGTATGAATGGCGGCTCCGCTACCGCAGCTACGACGTGACGTCCCTGCTGGGGCCCACCACGGTGATCGGGGTGTCCCTGGGGAACGGCTGGTACCGCGGGCGGCTGGCGTGGCACGGCATGTCCAACCTTTACGGGGACAAGTTGGGTTTCTTCGGGCAGCTGGACATCGAGTTCGAGGACGGATTCGTCCAGTCCGTCGCCTCGGATTCCTCCTGGCAGTCCGGCCCCTCCGGCACCACGTTCAACGACCTCTATGACGGGCAGACCATCGACGCACGCCGGAACCAGCCAGGCTGGGCTGAGCCAGGTTTCGACGCCGGCAGCTGGGCCGGGGTGCGCGCCCTGGAGTTCGACGCCGGCCGGCTGGCTGAGCCGGTCGGCCCGCCGGTCGTGCGCACCGGCGTCGTCAATCCTGTGAAGGTGTTCACCTCGCCCAGCGGCAAAACACTGGTTGACTTCGGCCAGAACCTGGTGGGCTGGCTCCGGTTCACAGTCCAGGGCGAGGCAGGGCAGAGCATCACCGTGCGCCATGCCGAGGTGCTGGAGGACGGCGAGCTGGGCGTGCGTCCGCTCCGCTCTGCCAAGGCCACGGACACGTTCATTCTCTCCGGCGGCGAGGACTTCTTCGAACCGACCAAGACGTTCCACGGCTTCCGCTATGCAGAAATCTCCGGCTGGCCCGGCACGCTCACCGAGGATTCGCTGGAGGCAGTGGTGGTCCACTCGGACCTTGAGCGCACCGGCACCTTCGAGTGCTCCAACGAACTGGTGAACAAGCTGCACCGCAACATCGTCTGGGGCCTGCGGGGCAACTTCCTGGACCTGCCCACGGACTGCCCCCAACGGGACGAACGGCTCGGCTGGACAGGCGACATCGCCGTCTTCGCGCCCACCGCGGCCTTCCTCTACGACGTCAAGGGCTTCCTGCAGGACTGGCTCCTTGACCTTGCCGCCGAGCAGAAAGCGGCCGACGGCCTGGTACCCATCACCGTCCCGGACGCCCTGAAGTACTGCCCGCAGCCGCCCGAGTTCCCAAAGCTGGAATCCTCCGCGCTCTGGAGCGAGGCGTCCGTGTGGGTTCCCTGGGCACTGTGGGAGGCTTACGGCGACACCACCGTCCTGGAGAACCAGTACGAATCCATGGCCTCGCACACGCGCCGGGTGGAGGGCCTGCTCTCGGACACCGGACTCTGGGATACGGGTTTCCAGTTCGGCGACTGGCTGGACCCCGACGCCGAGCCGGACAAGCCGTGGGACGCAAAGGCGGACACCGGCGTGGTAGCCACCACGTGCATGTTCCGCACCGCCTACATCACCGCCCAGACGGCACGGCTGCTGGGCCGCCAGGCGGACGCGGAGTACTTCGAACAGCTGGCCGCGCGCGTCCAGGCCTCCTTCCTGGAGCACTACGTGTCCGGCGACGGCACAATCCACAGCGACTGCACCACGGTCTACGCGCTGGCGATTGCCTTCGGGATCCTTCCCAGCCGGGCGCACGTCGACTTCGCCGGAGAACGCCTCGCCGAGCTGGTCCGGAAAAACGACTACCGCGTCTCCACCGGCTTCGCCGGCACCCCCTTCATCACCCACGCCCTCACCGACACCGGACACGCTGACGAGGCCTACCGCCTGCTCCTCGAGGAAGGCTGCCCGTCCTGGCTCTACCCGGTGACCATGGGCGCCACCACGGTGTGGGAGCGCTGGGACTCGGTGCTGCCGGACGGCACCATCAACCCGGGCGAGATGACCAGTTTCAACCACTACGCCCTGGGCGCGGTGGCGGACTGGATGCACAAGACGGTCGGCGGTATAAAGCCTTTGGCGCCCGGATATGCCAAGGTCCTCATCGCACCCGTACCTGGGCAGGGCATCGACTGGGCCAAGACCTCACTGAAGACCCCGCACGGAACCATCCGAGTGGAATGGAGGCTCGACGACGGCGCGTTCCACCTCGAGGCGACCGTACCTGAAGGGGTGGAGGCCGACGTCGTACTTCCGGACGGTGAGCCCCGCACCTTCCAGGGCGGCACCCACAGCTTTGATCACCGTATTGTGGCCGCCAACCTGAACAACCAGGGAAGCCGCTGATGGGCCGGAGCGGCCAGCCGGAGACCATTCAACAACTGCGCCTCGGAGAGATCCGGATGCGCGACCCGTTCCTACTCGAGACGGTTCCAGGTGAGTTTGTCCTGTTCGGAACCAGCGACGAGAACGTCTGGGGCGGACCAGCGACTGGCTTCGACTGCTACACCAGTAAGGACCTCGATCATTGGGATGAACCCATCGCCGCGTTCCGCCCACCACCGGGCTTTTGGGCGGATACCCAGTTCTGGGCGCCGGAGGTTCATGCTCTGGAAGGACGGTTCTTTATGTTCGCCACCTTCGCTACCTCCACCCGTGCGCGCCCCCGTGGAGTCGCAGTCCTTGTCTCGGACCATGCCACTGGCCCCTACCAGCCATGGAGTGACGGGCCGGTGACACCGGCAAACGAATCGTGCCTGGACGGAACCTTTTACGTCGATGATGACTCCACGCGCTGGCTTGTCTATAGTCGCGGGACGGAAGGGACATCCGACAGCCTGGGGATCGCCGACGGTGAAATGTACGCCCTCCGGCTGTCACAGGACCTGCGCGCCGGCGTTGGTGAGCCCATCCTGTTGTTCGCCGCCTCCTCGGCGGGCTGGACCCGGCCGCTGCGGTTTCCAGAAGGGGTGGAACCTCCGAAGGGCCTGCACCTTGCCAAAGATCCCCTGTTCACCGACGGGCCCTTCCTGCTCCGCTCAAACGAGGGGACTCTGCTGATGCTTTGGTCGAGCCATGGTGAGGCAGGGTACGCGATGGGCATCGCCGAGTCGGAGGGCGGAACCATCACGGGGCCCTGGATTCAGCACGAGGACCCCCTGTGGTCCAGCAACGGAGGTCACGGCATGGTTCTCCGCGCGTCCACCGGGCGAGACTACCTGGCCTTCCACTGGCCGAACAACACCCCGGACGAACGCGTCCAGCTCACTGAGGTCCACATCAACGGGGCCACCATAAAGATCCTGTGATCAAGGCCCCGTACTGAAGCCAGGCTTGTCCGGATCCCGGCAGGCAGGCCCCATGCCACACCGCTTTCCCGATCAGGAGACGCCCACCCTATGTACTCCAACCCCATCCTTCCCGGCTTTAACCCGGATCCGAGCATCGTCAGAACGCCGGACGGCTACTACGTTGTCACGTCCTCCTTCGAGTACCTTCCCGCGCTTCCCATCTATCACAGCATGGACCTGGAAAGCTGGCGGCTTGTCGGCCACGTGGCCACGCGTGAGCACCAGGTCCAGCTTGCGAACGTACCCACGCCGGGAGGTGTCTGGGCACCAACACTGCGGCACCGCGATGGTGTGTTTTACCTGATCGTCTCTGTGTTCCTCGGCGGCCGCGGGTGCGTCCTGTTCACGGCCACCGATCCCGCCGGGCCTTGGAGCGACGGAACGGTCATCGCGTCCGTCGACGGCATCGACCCCGATCTCGCCTGGGACGATGAGGGGACCGCGTATGTGACGTTCGCCCGGCACCCTGATGCGATCCAGCAGGTCCGGGTGGACCTCGCCACCGGTGAAGCGCTGGAAGCGCCACGCCCCTTGTGGCCCGGCAGCGGGCTCTATGCGCCCGAAGGCCCGCACCTCCACCGGCGCGGCGAGTGGTGGTACCTGCTCGCGGCTGAAGGCGGGACCGACCGCGGCCATGCCGTCACAGTCGCCCGCTCACGCCGGCCGGAAGGCCCCTTCGAACCGGCACCGAACAACCCGATCCTCACTGCGGCGGGGAAAGGATCACCGGTGCAGAACACCGGACACGCGGACCTTTTCGAACTTCCCGACGGCGGAACAGGCATGACCCTGCTGGGCGTCCGTCCGGTAGGGCTCACGCAGGCATTCTCACCCCTGGGCCGGGAGACCTTCCTGACCACGGTGGAGTGGATCGACGGCTGGCCCCATGCCCGCCTCCCGCACGTTGCCGGCACAGGCCCGGAACAGATCGAGTACGACTTCGCCAACGGCGCAGGCCTGGAAGATCCTGCCTGGATGGCCGTCCGCAGGATGCCCTCAGAATTCGCTCACCCCACACCCCGCGGCTTGGTTGTCCGGGGCGAAGGGAACACGCTGGACGCACCCCGGCCCAGCTTCCTCGCCCAGCGGCAGCGCCACCTCGGCATCGAATGCAGGGTGGTGCTCGATGTCAGTGCCGGCACTGGCGGCCTCGCCGTGCGCAACGCCGAGGATAACTGGTTCGGCATTGAAGCTGCACGGGAAGGCGAAGCCATCAGGGTCACGGCCCGCGCGGTCGTGGCGAGCTTCGAACGCTCCTGGGAGGCCAAGGTGCCGGATGGGGACCTTGAGCTGGCAATTCTGACAAGCCCGCCACCGCGGGATTTCAGCGCGGGTGCCGTAGGCGGCGACAGAATCCGCCTTCTCGTCCGTTCCTCAGCGCCCCACTCCAGCACAGAGGAGGTGCTGCTCACTGAACTCGACGGCAGGCACTGGTCCTTTGAAACCGCCAAGGCGTTCACGGGTAGGGCCTTCGGTGTTTTCGCCATCGAAGGCGAAGTCCTGGTACGGCGGCTGGACTACTGCGGCGCAGACTGACCAGCCCGGACAACCGGGGCCAGCGCATCCTACCCCTGGGAGTGGGTCCGCACGTCGGGGCTGACCTCCGCGTGGTGGCCCAGGTTCCTCGAGACGGCGCGTGCCGCGGCGCGGACTGCCGGGGCCAGGACGTTCGGGGGAGTGGACCCGTCCGGGACCACGATGGACAGCGCGGCCACCACCGAACCCTGGGCGTCGAATACGGGCGAGGCAACCGAAACGGTCCGGGAGGGCAGGCTGCGGCGAATCATCGCGATCCCCGTGCGCCGAACATCGGAGAGCGTGCGGCGCACCTGGCCCTCGGGCATGTCCGGAACTCCGGGCTCGTTTTCGGGAGGCTTCCGCAGGATGGCCTCCTGGAATTGTTGGTCAGCGCCTGCCAGCAGGACCAGGCCGACGGCGGTGGACCGCAGCGGAGCCCGGCCGCCCACCCGGTACGCCACCTCGGTTGCGTCCTTGGAGGACAGCCGTTCGATCAGCACCGCCTGTTCGTTGTCGCGGACGGCCAGCAGGACGTGGTGCCTGGTCACCTCGAAAAGGTCCTCCAGGTAAGGGAGCGCGATTTCCCGCACGCCATGCCCGCGCGGCGACAGCGACGCGACCTCCCACAGCCGGACCCCCACAACGTACCGGCCGTCGTCGAGCCTTTCCAGGGCGCCCCAGGCAACCAGCCGGGCAATCAGCCGCAGCGCGGTGGGTGCGGGCATCCCCGCATAGCGGGCCATCTCGGACAGCGTCAGGGCGCGACGGCGGTCGGAGAAGACTGCGAGCAGGCTGAGGGCGCGGTCCACCACCGGTTCGCCCTGCTTGGGCCGCTTTCCGCGGGCGGGGGTGGTTTCGGTGTCCGGCTGGACGGTCATGGCTTGCTTCCTTGCAGTGTTTGTACGTGAGTTGCGTTGATACGTGAGCTACCCCACAATACTATTCCAACCAATGAAAGTCGGCTGTGGGGTGCAGGTGCCCGCGCAGGAAGCTGGAACAGTTACTGCCACACGTTCAGGAGCCCGCCCGCAATGACCTCCTCCAGCCTCGACGCCGACGTCGAAACCCAGCCCAGGGAACGGCCGGCACCCACCCGGCTCCGCGTTGAATACCTGAAAGAGGCCTTTGGAATCACGGCAAGTGCACCGCGGATGAGCTGGGCCCCGCCGGCCGGCACGGTGCAGCAGACGGCATACCGGATCACGGCGGACAACGGCTGGGACACGGGAAAGGTCACCTCTGCCCGGCACCAGTTGATCCCCTACACCGGCCCGGCGCTGCAGTCCCGCAGCCGGTTCGAGTGGCGGGTGCGCACCTGGAACACCGACGCCGACGGCACCGAAACGGCGAGCGCATGGTCCGATCCCATGCCGGTGGAGCTGGGACTCCTGCACGCCTCTGACTGGACGGCGCAATGGATCGGCCCGGAAGAACCGGACGTTCCGGCCCGCGAAGAACGCCCCGGTTACGCCCTCCACAAGGCCTTCACCTTGGACACGGTTCCGGAAACTGGCCGCGCGTACGCCACCGCCCACGGCATCTACGAGCTGTTCCTGAACGGCGTGCGCGTCGGTGACCAGCAGCTCACCCCCGGCTCCACCAGCTACAACACCACCCTCCAGTTCCAGGCCTACGACATCACGGGACTGCTCCGCCCCGGCGGCAACACCATTAGGGCCGTCCTCACCGACGGCTGGTACCGCGGAACCTTCGGATACACGCGCGACGCCGACATGTACGGCAGCAGCACGGCCCTCCTTGCGCAGCTGGAGATACAGTCCGGGGACAACAGGACGGTCATCGGCACCGACGGGTCGTGGCGGGTGTCCCGGACGGAGATCCTGGGCGCGGACCTGATGGCAGGGCAGCGGACGGACTTCCGCGCGCTGGAGGGCACGGCCGACGACGCCGCACCTTGCGCAAGTGCCGCGGCGGAGGCCGGTGCCGCCGTCGTCCTTAACTGCAGTTACGGAACACTGACCGGCCCGGTGGCCCCGCCCACCCGGATCGTGGAGGAATTCCCGCCGGTCTCCGTCACCAGGCTGGCCAGCGGCCGCCAGGTGGTGGACTTCGGCCAGAACATCCACGGCTGGGTGCGGCTCTCCACGCTGGGCGGGCCGGGCGAGGCGGTAACCCTCGTGTACGGCGAAGCTCTTGATGCCACAGGCGATGTTACCCAGGACCACCTGCGCCCGCACGACTTCCGGCGCCCGGGCCAGTTCCTGCCTGCCGGCCAGGTTGACGTGGTGACGGCGTCGGGCGCTCCGGGGGAAGTGTTCGAACCCCGCCATACCACCCACGGCTTCCAGTACGTGTCCGTCCAGGGCCTCACCACGGACCTGGCGGCGGAAGACATCACCGCCTGTTTGGTCCACACGGACCTGGAACCCGTGGGCAGCTTCACCTGCAGCGACCCGCGGCTCAACAAGCTTCATGACATCGTCCAATGGAGCTTCCGGGACAACGCCTGCGAGGTTCCCACCGACTGCCCGCAACGCGAAAAGGCAGGCTGGACCGGGGACTGGCAGCTGTTTGTGCCCACCGCCGCGTACCTCTACGACGTCACCGGTTTCTCGCGGAAATGGCTCCGGGATGTCCGCGCCGACCAGTGGGAAAACGGCGTCATCGTTAATATCTCGCCGTCTCCGGGCCCCGGGTTTACCTCCGCTGAGTTCATGGCGTTCACCAACGGGTCCTGCGGCTGGGGCGACGCGATCGCGATGGTGCCGTGGGAGTTGTACCTGGCTACCGGTGACGCGGGGATCCTGGCCGAAAACTGGGACGCGATGAACCGTTGGCTTGGCTTTGTCCGGACCACTGCGGAAACCCAGCGGCACCCGTCAGTCACCGCCGCCGGCGCGGTTCCAGCGCCGCACGAAAAGTACCTGTGGGACACCGGTTTCCACTTCGGCGAATGGATGGAGCCGGACGGTCCGGAACCGGACCTGTTCGCCGCCCGCTCCGCAGACCACGGCATCGTGGCAACCGCCTATTACCGGAACACCACTGCGGTCATGGCCCAGGCTGCTGCGGTCCTGGGCAGGCCGGAGGAAGCGCGGGCGCTGGCAAACCTTTCGGAAAACATCCGGCAGGCGTGGGAAAAGGAATACCTGGACCCGGCCGGCCAGGTAACCCAGCCAAGCCAGGCGAACTGTGTCCGGGCGCTCGCCTTTGACCTGGTCAGCCCGCAGCACCGTTCCAGCGTTACCGCCCAGCTGGTTTCACTCATCCGGGAAGCCGGCACCCACGTGGGCACAGGCTTCCTGGCCACGCCCTACCTGCTGCCCGTCCTGGCGGACAACGGTGAACTGGACCTCGCCTACGAACTCCTCATGCAGGATTCCGAGCCCTCATGGCTGGTCA
The DNA here is from genome assembly GCF_045291495.1 of Pseudarthrobacter quantipunctorum. Classification (NCBI taxonomy): domain Bacteria; kingdom Bacillati; phylum Actinomycetota; class Actinomycetes; order Micrococcales; family Micrococcaceae; genus Pseudarthrobacter; species Pseudarthrobacter quantipunctorum. Next base: position 3,694,933 of record NZ_CP148033.1, on the reverse strand, counting down.
TGGTGGACCGCGGTGCCACCACCATGTGGGAGCTGTGGAACGGCCTCGACGCCGGCGGCGCCCCGCACCAGTCCCTGAACCACTACAGCAAGGGCGCTGTGGTGTCCTTCCTGCACCGCTACACGGCCGGCCTCCGGCAGGCGCCCGGCAGCGCGGGGTACCAACGGATCATCATCGAGCCGCGGCCGGGTGCCGGCCTGTCCTCCGCTGCGACGTCCCATACGGGTCCGCAGGGACGCATTGACGTGGCATGGGAGATCGACGACGGCGTGCTGGCACTTGGCGCCACGGTACCTTCCGGCACCACCGCCGAAGTCCGGCTTCCCGGTGAACCTGTAGCCGTCGTCGGCCCGGGGGCCCATTCCTTCCTTGCCGCCGACGGCAGCAAGAGTCCACACTTCCACCCAGCAAGGAGCACACTATGACCGCGGTTCCAGCCACCGAGACGCTTGACACCACCCGCCCGGGCGGCGTGGACGTTCCGCCGTTCCCCGTCTTCGACGCACCGGGTGTTCCCGAAAACGCCTCGGACGTTTCCGCGGTGCACCGGGAAGTCACCTACGCACGTGCCATGGGTTTCCGGCCGTTGAAGATGGACATCTGGCTGCCCCGGCAGGCAACCGGCCCCGTTCCGCTGGTGGTGTGGGTGCACGGCGGCGCCTTCCAGCTGGGGGACCGTCGCGAGCTGCCGCCCACCTTTGCCCCCGACTCCGTGTTCCGGCTGCTCAATGAGGCCGGCATCGCCTGCGCCACAGTCGACTACCGGCACTCGCTGGAAGCACCGTTTCCGGCGCAGCTGCACGATCTGAAGGCGGCCGTCCGCTACCTGCGGAAATTCTCGGCGGACCTCGGCGTGGACCCTGCCCGCTTCGGAGCCTGGGGTGAGTCTGCCGGCGGCCACCTCGTGGCCACGCTCGGACTGACCGGGAACCGGCAGGACCTTGACGGCGGCCTGGGTGCGCAGGGGCACCCAAGCGGCGTCAGCGCCGTCGTCGACTTTTACGGCGTCTCCTCACTGGTGGATATCCCGCCCATGGACACTCCGGACGGACTCTTTCCGCCAGCTTTGACGGCAGCGGTTCCGGCAGGGATGTCCCTGCAGCCCGGACCGATGCTGGTGGGCGGCTCCGCCAACCGGGACCTGCTCGCGGCCGCCAGCCCGGTCAGCTACGTCTCGCCCGGCGCGCCGCCGTTCCTGCTGGTCCATGGCGACAGCGATGGCCTGGTGCCGCATGCCCAGACCGACCTCCTCGCGGCCGCGCTCGCGGACGCCGGAGTAGAGCATGAGGTGGTGACCATCAAAGGCGGGGACCACTGCTTCTTTGGTGCGGAGGACCAGCTGGACGCCATCCTGGCCGCCGCCGTCGACTACTTCTCCCGGAAGCTGGGAACACCATGACACCACGAACAGAACCAGCACCTACTTCCCCCGAGGCTGCCCCGGCCGGGACGCACGGACAGATCGCCGCCGGTTTCGCCGAATACCTTGCCAGCCCCGAGGGGCCGCAGTTCCTCAACCCGGACGCCGTCCGGACCCCGGGGCCTGATGTCCCCATCCGCACCGTAGAGGCCGTCGGGCGGCACGGTCCGGTGGCCGTCCGGATCTATGGCGAACCGGCCGGCACGGACAGCCCCGCCCTCGTGTGGTTGCACGGCGGCGGATTTGTCAGCGGCAGCGTGGACATCCCCGAATCCGATTACCTGGCACGGGTACTGGCGGACCGGGGCACGCCGGTGCTGTCGGTGGACTACCGGCTGGCCCGCGACGGCGTGTCCTTCCCCATCCCGCACGACGACGCGTTGGCCGGGTGGTTTTGGGCCCGGAAGAACGCCGAATCCCTGGGGCTGAATCCTGGTTTGTTGTGCCTGGGCGGTGCCGGTGCCGGCGGCAACCTGGCCGTGGGCGCAGCGCTCTACCTGATCGACGCCGGCAAGCCGCTGCCTGCCAAGCTGCTGCTGGCCTACCCCTTCCTGGATGCCGAGCTCCCGCCGCCGGCCGGCGGACTGGACGAGGCGGTCATGGCGGGGCTTCCGCGCCACCTGCGGTTCACCCTGGAGGACTGCATCCGGACGGCGGAAAATTATGTTGGCGGCCCGGTCAGCATGGCACCGTCCTACGCGATGCCCGGCTACGCCGATCCCGCCGGGCTTCCACCCACCGCGCTGCTTGCCTGCGAGTACGACGACGCCCGCGGCTCCACCGAGCTCTTTGCCTCGGCTTTAGAGCGCGCCGCGGTTCCGGTGTCCCTCTTCCTTGCCGAAGGCGCTGTCCATGGCCACCTCAACCACACCGCCGGCCTGCCGGAAGGGCAGGCGGCCCTGGACTTCCTGGCCAGGGAACTGGCTGCCGCCACGGCAGCGTGATGCTGTTTCATTCAGTGAAACCGCCCACGCGGACACCGCCAGCCATGCCCCACAGTTGAGTGAAGACGCGGTCTGCAGCAGCGGCCGGCGGGGATAGAAACGGCGCGGCACACAATGGAGTCAACGATGACGGCAGGGCAGGTCCTGAAGGGGATCGAGTTTTCCCATCCGGGGGGTGCAACCCCGTTGCTGCTGGACCTGTACCTGCCCGCCGGTTCATATGCTGGCGCTGACCAGGACTCGGAGGCAGGCGGCCCAGGATTCCCCGCTGTCATCCACTTCCACGGCGGCGGATGGCGGACGGGGGAGCGGTCATCGCTCGGACCCACCGTGGATGGCTTCGGCCTGAGCCCCATCGAGCAGCTGGTGGAAGCCGGCTTCGTGGTGGCGTCCGCCGACTACCGGCTCAGCGCCGCTGCCACCTTCCCGGCCCAGCTTTTGGACGCCAAGGCCGCAGTCCGGTGGCTCCGCACGAATGCTGCGCACTACAACCTGGATCCGGACCGGATCTACGCCTGGGGCGATTCGGCCGGCGGCCATCTGGCCAGCCTGGTGGGGCTCACAACAGGAGCCGTCGAGAAGGGAACCAGTCAAACTGACGACCGCGTCGCGGCTGTCGCTGCCTGGTACCCGCCCACGGACCTGGCCAGCATGGGACGGCAGGCCCGGCCCGACGCCGTCGCCCGCGCGGACGACCCCGGCTCCCGCGAAGCGCTGCTCATCGGCGCCCAGCCCGCCGACGCGCCCGATTTAGCGGCGGCGGCCAGCCCCATCACCTACGTGCATGAGTGCGCCCCGCCGTTCCTCCTCATCCACGGCACAGCTGACCGGTTCGTCCCTGCGGCCCAGTCCGCCAGTCTGGCCGAAGCGCTTCAAAGTGCGGGAGCCGGCGTCGAACTTCTCCTGATCGAAGGTGCGGACCACATGTGGTCCCTGCCAGACGGGAGCCAGGCCGCCGCACGGCAGGCCACCGCGGCCACCATAGATTTCTTCCGCCGCCAGGCGCAGAAGCACTGATCTCTTCGCAAACCGCCGGCCCGCTCGTGCCCGGCAAGACCTGAAAGGCCCCTCCATGCAGTTCATCGGCATCACCCACCACGGAGAACCCTGGGCAGCAGCCCTCGTGGACTCCCGGGTTTTCCCGCTCGCCCCGGTCAACGATTTCTGGTCCGACCCCAGCGGCTGGCAGGACAAAGCCGCCTCGCTCTCACCTGAGGCGCCGCCCGCTTCCACTGAGTCCGCTTCCAGCGCGGCCGACGCCGACAGCTGGCTGGAGCGGAGCAGCGTCACCGAAGTGCCCCTCGTCCCCGCCTCCGCACGGGTCATCTGCGTGGGCCTGAACTACAAGGCCCACGCAGCCGAGGGAAGCTACAAGGACCAGGAGCTGCCGCCGTACCCCACCCTGTTCGGCCGCTGGACGGCGTCCTTGTCCGTAGGCAACGTGCCGGTACCGGTACCCGCCGGTGAAGCAGGCCTGGACTGGGAGGGCGAAGTTGCCGCGTACATCGGGCAGCGGGTGGAATCCGCGGACGAGGCAACCGCGGAGCGGGCCGTCTTCGGCTACTCAACCTTCAACGACATCACCTCCCGCACCGCGCAGAAACTCACTTCGCAGTGGACACTGGGCAAGAACGGCGACTTCAGCGGCCCCCTCGGACCGCTGGTCAGCCGGGACGAGGTGGGGGACCTCCGCGACGGGCTCCAGGTCCGGACCCGGGTCAACGGCGTAGAGGCCCAGAACGGCAACACCAGGGACATGATCTTCTCCGTTCCGGAAACCATTGCGTTGATCAGCCAGACGTTCACCCTGCATCCCGGTGACGTGATCGCCACCGGCACCCCGGAAGGCGTCGGTTACGCCCGCACCCCGCAGTGGCTCCTGCAGCCCGGCGACACAGTTGAGGTGGAAATCGACAGGCTCGGCACCCTGGTCACTCCGGTGGGAGACACCTCGCTCCGGAGCCGTGCCTGATGGGCGCCCTGGCCGCCGCCGTCCGGGAGCAGATCCCGGGGGAAGCGCAGGTCCTGATTTCCGGCGGGGGGCCGAGCGGACTGTTCCTGGCCCTGGACCTCGCGGCGCGCGGCATCTCCAGCACCGTGATTGAACCCCGCGGATCCGTGGACCACACCAGGCCGCGGGCCAAAACCACCAACGCGCGCACCATGACGCACCTGCGCCGGCTCGGCCTGGCGGACGCACTGCGCGCAGCGGCGCCGCTTCCGGTGGACTATGCGCAGGACGTCATATTCTGCACCCGCCTGGCCGGACCCGCAGCCCATGAGCTGCGCCGGTTCCGGAACGCATTCCAGCTGGTTCCCGGCCGTTATGGCCCGCAGCCCGAATGCGGGCAGCAGGTCCCCCAGCCTGTCCTCGAGGAGGTGCTCCGCGCCGCCGCAGCCCGCAACCCGCTGGTGACGTTCGTTACCGGGTGGAGCGTCCTGGACGTGCAGGAACTGGAGGGCCCGGATGTCCAAGGCGCCGCAGCTCACGGTGCCGCGCCGCTGTACGCCGTGGTAATGGCGGACGCCTCCGGCAGCACGGCAACCATCCGGAGCAGATACGTGGTGGGCGCGGACGGCGGGTCCTCCGCGGTGCGCCGCAGCCTGGGTATCCGCCTGGAAGGCAGTTCTGCCGCCCTGTCCAACATCAGCATCCTGTTCCGGTCGAAGGAGCTTGGCCAGGCCATCACCCTGGATTCTGCCGTCCAGTACTGGGTGGTTGGATCAGAGGCCGCCGGCATGGTGGGACGGATGGACCTGGCTGAGACCTGGTGGGCCATCATCCAGGGCGTGGATCCCGGCAAGGATGTAGCCCCCGGCGACGCCGCGGCCCTGGTCCGTTCCCTGGTGGGCGCGGACGTGGACGTGGACGTGGTGGCCACTGATCCGTGGACAGCCCGGATGCTGCTGGCCCCCGAGTACAGCCGCGGCAACATCTTCCTGGTGGGCGATGCGGCCCACCTGAACCCGCCCTGGGGAGGGCATGGCTTCAACACCTGCGTGGGCGATGCCGCCAACCTGGCCTGGAAGCTTGCAGGGGTCATACAGGGCTGGGCAAACCCCCGGCTCCTGGACAGCTACGGCCTGGAGCGGCGCCCGGTTGCGGCGCGGACCATCCGCGACGCCGCGGCAAACGGCAAGGCCCTGGCCTACCACTTCGCCGATCCCCGGCTTGCCGGCCACGGCCCCGAGGGCGTTGCGGCGCGGCAGGCGGCGCATGAAGCCCTCGCTGTTAAGCAGAGCGAGTTTGATTCCCTGGGCCTGGTGCTGGGCTATGCCTACGCTGAGTCCCCGGCAGTGGTGCCGGACGGGGCCCCGGTCCCTGCCGAGGACCCGATCCGCTACGTTGCTTCCGCCACCCCCGGTGCACTGCTTCCGCACGCCTGGCTGCAGGATTCCACGTCCCTGTACAGCCGGCTGGGCGGCGGCTTCACGCTTATGGCCGACGACGGCGCGCCGGGCGGGATGCACGGAGGCCATGCCTTCGCAGAGGTATTGGAGGCCGGTGCCCGGCAGGGCATTCCGGTAACGGTAGCCATGGTGGGGCCGGCCGACGACGGCACCCCGCTGTCCGAACTGTGGGGCGCCCCCGCGGTGCTGGTCCGTCCCGACCAGCACGTGGCGTGGCGCGGGAGTTCAGCCGAGGCCGCAGCGGCAGCCCTGACCGTTGCAGCGGGCTTCGCACCAGCCGGGGCTTTGCCACAGGGAACATCATTCAGCAGCCAGGACGAAGCCAGGAGCAGCTATGTCGACGCCGTCATTCCGTGATTACCTCTTTGCCCCCGACCATCCCCGCGTCGCGGAGATCAGGGGCCTGGATGCCCGCGAGTACGCGGAGGCCGCCACGCGGGACTCCTTTGCCGGTCCCATGATCGAGGGCTGGAAGAAGCTGTACCCGCAACCCTTCGTGGGCATCACCAGTGACGGCGTGCGGCGTGGGGGTTTGTTCCCGCTGGCGCCGGCCCGGTCCGGCGAGGAGGCACCCACCGCTGAGATGGTGGCAGCAGCCCGGAAGCTCCTGGGGGTGGTGGCGCCCGAACAGGCGAAAAAGCTCACCTATGCCGTGGACGCCCCGGAATGGCAGAGCTGGGCCAACCCGGAATTCATGCAGCACGACACCGGCCTGCGGCTGGATGAGCTGGAAACGCCGGTCCGCGACGCTGCCCTGGCCGTGGTGGAGGCGTCCCTGAGCGCCGAGGGCTTTGACCTGGTCCGCAACCTGATGCGCATCAACGGGTTCCTGGGGGACCTGGTGGATCTGCCGCTGCTGATGAACGAGTTCAGCTACAACTTCGCGCTGTACGGCGAGCCGTCCGAAACTGAGCCCTGGGGATGGCAGATCTTCGGCCACCATGCCGCGCTCAACTGCCTGGTGGCGGGAACCCAGCTGGTGATCTCCCCGGTGTTCATGGGCGCCGAGCCGGACATGATCGACGACGGGCCGTACAAGGGCGTCCGGGTGTTCAAGGAGCGGATCGCCCTGGCCCGCGAACTGATGGAGGCACTGCCGGCGGACCTGCGGGCGGAGGCCACCGTGTATGAAGCAATGGTGGATCCGGCAATGCCGGAAGGCCGCATCCATCCCGGCGACGAACGCCATTTGGGCGGGTGTTTCCAGGACAACCGGGTGATTCCCTATGAAGGCATCCGGGTCAGCGGCATGCCGGCGGAAGCCCGCACCATCCTGGACGCCGTGGTGGACGACTTTATTGCCTACTTGCCTGCAGGCCCCCGCGCCGCCCGCCGTCGGGAGATCCGCGAGCAGTACGGCGAAACCTTTTTCAGCTGGATCGGCGGCTGGGAAGGGCAGGACGCGTTCTACTTCCGGCTGCAGAGTCCCGTGGTGGTACTGGAGCTCGACCACCACACCGGCGTCTTCCTGGACAATGACCAGCCTGCCCCGTTCCACATGCACACCGTGCTCCGCACACCCAACGGGAACGACTACGGCCGCGAACTGGTGAAGCAATATCCATCCATTGCTCCATAACTGCCGTTTTCAGGGTCCATAACGACACCTACTCAGCAGTCGATAGTTCTTAAAACCCAAATGGCCCGGACTTCCTCTCGGAGGTCCGGGCCATTGGTTTTTGAATGGGTTACTTGGAGCGCTAGGAGAGCTCCAGCGCCGTGCGGCGCTGGGGCGGCGGGCCCACCACGGTGAGGTCCATCTCTGCCTGGGCACGTCCGAAACCCTCCATGTCCATGTAGGGGGTCCCGCCTTCGGTGTACATGTAGTCGTCAGTGGGCTTGTTGAAGTACTCGAAGAACCCGTTGAACACCGACGGTGTGAGGAAGCCCAGCATCTGGGTGTTGTGGGAGTCCAGGGCGAAGGAGTGGACGGTGCCGGCCGGGGCGTGGACAAAGTCGCCCTTGGTAAGCAGCATTTCCCGGCCGTTGGCGTACAGCCACATGCGGCCTTCCGTGCAGATGAAGTTCTCCGTGTGTTCCGAGTGGAAGTGCAGCGGAATGTAGGGCGTCTTGGCTCCCTTGGTATGCACGGCGAAGTAGTTCGAGCCGGTGTTGGCCGGCCGGGACAGGTAGGTGAACATCGTCTGGTAGCTGGCCAGGCGCTCGCCCTCGTGGGCGCTGAGGAAGTAGGGGCTCTGCGTGGGCGGCAGGCCGGCGTCGTGCTTGAACGTGGGGGTAACGCGTTCCACGTCCGGGAAGGTGATGCCGAATTCAGCGCCCACCTCAGCCTGTTCCTGGCGGCCGACCGTCCGGCCTGCGCGGACCGGGGGAACGTGCGAATCGATGGGCGTGCCCACCCGCTCGTAGTAGGCCTCGGCCCCGCCCGGCGTCATCCAGTTCAGGAAGCGGGTGTAGTGGCTGGCCATCCGGTACGCGTGAGGCGTGTTCGGGGGAATGACCACAGAATCCCCAGGGGTCAGGATGCGGCTTTCGCCGGGCAGCCAGACGTGCAGGACGCCGTCGAAAACGTAGAGCGTCTTGTGCTCCACCTTGTGGCTGACGAACGGCGACTCTGCCCCCATGCCCCCCGAAATGTAGGCGGCACTGAAGATGCCGCCGGTATCCGCTGCACGGGCAATGACAGTAACCAGCTGGCCGTTAATTTCGTAGCGTGCGCCCTCGCCCGAGGCCATGTAGTAGGGGACGGCTTCGCCGGGCAGCGCGTTGGCAACCGGCAGCTGCTTGTTCATTTCCTCAACGCTGAGGGACATGGGTTCCTTCTTTCCAATCGGCCGGCCATCGCCGGAGCGTGACCTACATCATGGCTGGCGGGCACCGTTAGTCACGAGATGGGATTCCAATGAGTGAAAGCCCAACGTTGCCTAAATGGTGGCGGAAGCGGCGCAGCTCCGCTTCCGCATTGCCTGGTAAGCCTAGGACTCACACTCCTTGCAGTACTTCCGGCCGTCCTTTTCCCTGGCGAGCTGGCTTCGGTGGTGCACCAGGAAGCAGGACATACAGGTGAATTCGTCGGCCTGGACTGGCACCACCTGGATCAGCAGTTCCTCGTTGGACAGGTCCGCTCCGGGCAGCTCGAAGTTGTCCGCGAGGTCCGTTTCGTCGACGTCGGCAATGGCCTCCCTTCGGCCCGACTTCTCGGTTTTCAGCTCCTCGAAGCCGCTGTTCGGCTCTTCCTCGGGCGTTACCCGGGGAGCGTCGTAGTCAACTGACATTGGTGCGTTCTCCTGTCGGCTGGAAGCAGTTCGTCTTGAACAGAGCAACAACAGAACGTTGGGCACGGATATTCCCGAACCAAGTTCTAGGTAGACTGACCTACCTACTGCCGTTCCCGAAGGAGCCTTTTGTCTGCCCGGAGTACCGTTGCGCACACCCCTGCGCCGTCAAAGCGGCCGGCCCGCGCGCTGCTGCTTGAGGCTGCGGCGCGGCTTTTCTATTCGCGGGGCGTGGCTGCCACCGGCATCGACGCCATCACCGCCGAAGCCGGGGTGGCCAAGAAGAGCCTCTACAACAACTTCGCTTCCAAGGCTGAGCTGGTAGCTGCATACCTCGAAGCCCGGCACGCGGAATGGCTGGAGCTGTACAGGCGGCGGCTCGAAAACGCCCGGAATCCGGGCGAACGGGTGCTGGCAGTCTTTGACGCCTACGCGGACCATGCCAACGTTGCCTACCTCAACGGCTTTCGAGGATGCGGACTGCTCAATGCAGCGGCGGAGCTGCCGGCAGGTGCGCCCGGCCGGCTGGCGGTCCGGAAACACAAGGAAGAGGTTGAGGAACTGCTGGCGCGGCATGTTGCCGATTTGCTGCCGGGGGAGGAGCCGCGCGTTGCAGGGCTGGCCCGGCACCTGGCCTTCCTCTTAGAGGGTGCAATGGCCCGGGCCGGGCTTGAGGGCGACGACGCGTGCCTGAAAGAGTGCCGGATGATCGCTTCCCGGCTGCTGGCGGACCTGTGAGCGCGTCAGCGGGTTCGGCCAACGGTTCGGTAAACGGTTCGTCCAACGCGACGCTCTGGGGCGCCCTGTGCGTGGCGGCGGCTTCGGTGCTGTGGGGCACCACGGGCACGGCTGCCACCTTCGCGCCATCCGTGAGTCCGCTGGCCGTCGGTGCCGTGGCCATGGGAGTCGGCGGGCTGCTGCAGGCACTGTACGCAGCCAACGCCATAACGGGGCAGTGGCCGGGCCTGCTGGCGCGCTGGCGTCTGGTGTCGCTGGGCGCGGTGGCGGTGGCCGTCTATCCGTTGGCCTTCTACAGCTCCATGCGTCTTTCCGGCGTGGCGGTGGGCACGGTGGTATCCATCGGCTCGGCGCCGGTGGCGGCCGCACTCATCGAGCGTTTCGCCGACGGCAAACTGCTCACCCGCCGGTGGATCGCGGGAGCGGTATTGGGCGTCTCGGGCGCAGCCTTGCTGTCCTTCGCCGGGCACGCGCCCGCCGGTTCCCCCGGCGGTTCCTGGGCGTCCCTGGCCGGGATAGCCCTGGGCCTGCTCGCCGGCGCCACCTATGCCCTCTATTCCTGGGCGGCCCACCGCTTGATCGGCGGCGGGCTGTCGTCGCGGGCGGCCATGGGGGCCGTCTTTGGGCTCGGGGGGGTGCTGCTGATGCCCGTGCTGGCGGTCACGGGCAGGCCCCTGCTTGAGTCATGGATCAATTTTTCCGTGGGCGCCTATATGGCACTGGTCCCCATGTTTGCCGGGTACGTCCTTTTTGGGTGGGGCCTGGCCAGGATCCGGGCCAGCATGGCCACCGGAATATCCCTGCTTGAAACGGTGGTGGCCGCGCTGCTGGCGGTTCTGGTGGTGGGTGAGCGGCTGCCCCCGCATGGCTGGCTTGGCGCCGCCGTCGTCCTCTTCAGCCTCTTTATCCTGGCACCGCGGCAGTCAGCCCGCGTGACCCTCCGGCCGCCGTCTCCGGCCGGGGAAAGGCTTGCTGAGCAGCAGGCCGGTGCCCAGCCCCACGAGTGAAAGCCCCAGGACCACCAGCGCAACGATCTGGCCGCTGACGCCGGCGATCAGCAGCACCAGCCCGGCAAGCCCGGCGAGCGCGCCGAAAAAGAGGTCTGCCCTGAACCGGGGCGCGGGGTAGCCGGAGAGCAGCTCCATGGCCAGATGGGGGTCGTCGGCGATCAGCCCCAGCTCCAGCTCCTTGAGCAGCCGCCGTTCCTCTTCGGACATTGGCACGGGATGCCCCCGGGTTTCGGCTGAACGGGATATCGGTATTGACGCTAAAACCCCCGTGCCGCTGCGTCAAGAGGCCCGGCTGCATCGCCGCAAGCATCAATCCAGGACGTCGTACCGCAGCACATTCCCCAGGACCCTCACGCCCTGGGTGGGGACGTGCGGGGTGGACTTGGCCGGCGGCATCAGGTGTGCAACGGGCAGCCCGGCGAGCAGCAGGCAATGGTCCGCGATGAGCCTGCGGTGGCAGCGCCACCACACGGTTTCGCTGCACATGATGGCGGTCTGTTCCGACTGTGCCGCAGCAACGAGCTCTTCCGCTGCAGCGCCGAAGTCCGCGGTGCGCATGTAGGCGGCGTAGGCCCGGAACGACTCGTTGCGCAGGGCGGTATCGGGGGAGTCGGGAGGAAGCTTGCGGAAGCCGCCCAGCCGCCGTTCCCACCGGTAGCTGATTCCCGCTTCCGGCAGCCACGCCTCCATGGAGTCCTTGCCGAAGTGGGGGTGCTTCCTGCTGCCCGGACCGATCCGGACATCCACCAGCGACGTCACGCAGGCATCCTGCAGGCGCGAGGCGAACTCCGCCTGGGAAGCGGTCCCGTGGCCGACAGTGAACAGGGCCCTCACGCAAGCAATGATAGGCACGGCTCCCAGCCGTCTCCCAACAGGCCGGGGTGGGGAACCAGTCGCCGGCAAGCAGCGAGGCCCTGCGTATGACCAAGCTGGCCAGGCCTGGTTTCGTCTCTGCGCCGCCCTGCAATAATCTGAACCAATCGGTTGTGCGCGGGGGTGCAGGCGCCCGGTGCAACAGGCAGCACTGTAAGTTCGGGCCACATCACACCAGACGAGGCGGACACGCATGACGGCTTCAGACCAGCAGCACCCACAGCGCACAGGGATGCCAACAGACCCTCCCGGGCTTTCGCGCGCCGCGGGCGGTGCTACTGCCGGCGCGGCCGTGGACCCCCATCTGCTCCAGAAGCTGGCCGACGCGCATGGCGTGGGTACCTCGTTCCAGGGCTGGGATGGGCTGCCGCATACGGTGGCTGAAGAGACGCTGATCAAGGTCCTGGCCGCCTTGGGCGTGCAGGCGGACACCAACCAGGCCATCGAGGCCGCACTGGCGGAAGCTGAACTGGCCCCCTGGCGGCGGATGCTGCCCCCCGCCGTCGTAATCCAGCAGGGTGAACCCGCGCTGGTCCCGGTCCATGCGCGTGACGGCGCTGCCGTGCAGCTGGGCATTGCCCTCGAGGACGGTTCCGGTATCGATGCGGTCCAGGAGGACGTCCGGGAACAGCCGCGGAATGTCGACGGCGTGGCCACCCGGCGCCTTACCTTCGCCCTCCCGCAGGACCTGCCCCTCGGCTGGCACACCCTGACCGCCCGTGCCGGCGACGTGAGCGCGGAGGCCACCCTGGTGGTGACGCCGCGCCAGCTCACCACCGCGCAACCGCTCGAAGAGCGCCGCGGCTGGGGCTTGGCCACACAGCTCTATTCCGTCCGGTCCAGGCGCTCCTGGGGGATCGGCGACTTCGCGGACCTTGCCGACCTCGCGGCCATCAGCGGCGAACGCGGTGCCGACTACGTGCTGGTCAACCCGCTGCACGCGGCTGAGCCCGTTCCGCCGGTGCAGCCGTCCCCGTACTCGCCGTCGACGCGCCGGTTCTTCAACCCGCTCTACATCCGTATCGAAGCCATTCCCGAGCTGGGCTACCTGAAGCCGCGCCGGCGCGCCGCGGTGGAGAAGCTCCGTGAGGAAGTGTTCGGGCTTAACAAGGATGGCGCCCGGCTGGACCGGAACGCCGTCTACGCGGCCAAGCTCCAGGCCCTGGAAATGCTCTACCACGCACGGCGCTCCCCGGCCAGGCAGGCTGCCTTTGATGAGTTCTGCCGGATCTCCGGCCAAGGACTGGATGATTTTGCGCTGTGGTCCGCCATCCGGGAGGACTTCGCTCCGGATGATCCGCTGTGGACCGATCCCGCCTTCGCACTGGGCACCCGGGAGGCGGAGGCGCTGCGGGAGAAACTTGGGGACCGGATCGGGTTCCACCGGTGGCTGCAGTGGATCTGCGACGAGCAGCTCGAAGAGGCCCAGCGGGCCGCCCTCCGGTCCGGCATGCGGCTCGGCGTGGTGCACGACCTCGCCGTCGGCGTGGACCACAGCAGCGCCGATGCCTGGACACTGCGCGACGTATTGGCTCCCGCCACCAGCGTGGGTGCCCCGCCGGACATGTACAACCAGCAGGGACAGGACTGGGGGCAGCCGCCCTGGCACCCTGCCCGCCTGGCCGAGGCCGGCTACATCCCGTTCCGGAACATGCTGGCCACAGTGCTGCGGCACGCGGGCGGTATCCGAGTGGACCACATCCTTGGCCTTTTCCGGCTCTGGTGGATCCCGGTGGGAAACGCCCCGGGTGACGGCGCCTACGTCCGTTACGACCACGAGGCGCTGATCGGCATCCTCGCCCTGGAGGCGCAGCGTGCCGGAGCCGTGGTGATCGGCGAGGACCTGGGCACCTTCGAGCCCTGGGTGCGGGACTACCTGGCTGCCCGCGGCATCCTGGGGACGTCCATCCTTTGGTTCGAGTACGACGGCGACTCGCCCCTTGCGCCCGAAAAGTACCGGACGCAGGCGCTCGCCAGCGTCAATACCCATGACCTTCCGCCCACGGCCGGTTACCTGGCCGGGGACCATGTGGCGCTGCGCAGCGGGCTGGGCCTGCTGGAGCGGTCCGAGGCGGAGGAGCGGGCCGAGCACAACGCCGCCCTGGAGAAAATGCTGGCCATGGTGCGGGAGCGTGGCTACCTGCCCGGAACAACCGCTGGCGGGCATCCGGAAACGGAGGAACAGACCATCGAGGCGCTGCACCTCCTGCTCACCCAGACGCCGTCGGTCCTGCTGGGCGTTGCCCTGGTGGACGCGGTGGGGGAGCGGCGGGTCCAGAACCAGCCCGGCACCACCGAAGCGCTGTATCCGAACTGGCAGGTTCCACTGGGTGGGCCGGACGGCAAACCGGTGTTCCTTGACGATCTTCCCGCGAATGCCCGGTTCAACTCGCTGCTGGCGGCAGTGGAAGGAGCCCTGCGCAGCTAGACGCCCGCCGGCTTGTTGTCACGCACAGCAACCTGTCAGCCAGCAACGCGAGGCCACTCCCTCGACCGTCCGGAATCCGGAACGGCGAAGGAGTGGCCTCGCGTTGCTGCTAAACGCCGGTTCCGCTAGCCGGCCGTGATCACGTGCGTGAAGTGGTCGTAGCGGAAGGTGGCCAGGCCGCCGTCGTGCTTGAACACGATGTTGGAACCCGGTGAGGCGCCGCCCGCGCCGTAGCTGACATTCCAGGACCGGTCCAGGGCGGCCTTGAATTCATAGGTGCCGGCAGGCAGGGCCGACGCGGACAGCTTCCATACGAGGTCGGCCGGATCGAGCACGAGCTGTGCCTGGTCGCAGGCAGGTTCCCAGTCCGTGGCGCAGCCAAGCTCACTGTTCATGCTCCCCGCAGCCGCCACAGCCCCGGGCTGCTGGGAGGCGTAGACGGCGCTGAGCAGGTGCGTGCTGTTGTCGTAGCGGAACGTCACCGGACCGCCGGGATGGTCCAGCATGATGTTCGGCCCGTTGAACGCGCCGCCGGCACCATAGTTCTCGTCCCAGCCGCCGTTCAGCGCTGCCTTGTATTCGTACTGCCCCTCAGGAAGATCCACCGTGAGCCGCCAGATCTTGTCGGCGGGGTCGAGCACCATCATTGCCCGGGAACACGCCGGATCCCACGGTTTGGTGCAGCCCATTGCCTGGTTCAGGGAACCCGCTACTGTCACGGACTGGGGCTGCGGTGCTTCGCCCACCGTCACGGTCCGGGTTTCGCTGACCACGCTGAAGCCTGGACCGGTCATCGCGGCCCGGTAGGCCACCTTGGTACCGTCATCGAGCCCGGAGACGTCGTCCTCTGCCGCATACACGGGCGAGGAATCATCCGTGGCTACCGCAGTCCAGGCGCCGCCTGCCACGCTCCGTTCGAACGTAACTGTGTGGCTTGCCTTCTCGGGGTCCACGGTGGCACTGAGCTCCACCTGGCCCTCGGCGCTGCTGCCTTCCGCGGGCTTGTTCAGCGCCACCACCGGAGCGGGAACGCTTGCCGTGCGTGGCTGCGCGGTGGCGGTGTGCCCGCCGTTGTCCAGCACGGTGGCGCGGTACTCGACCGGCGTGCCGGCATCCAGCGCCGCCACGTCATGGAACACCTGGTACGGCGCGGTGTCGTCGGTGCCGATCGGCGCCCATCCTCCGCCTGCCGTCCTGGCTTCAAAGGTGACCTCATAGAACGAAGAACCGCCGACGTCGGCCGTCACCTTGAGGCGTCCGTTATCGCCGGGAGCCGCTGCCGGGTCCTGGAGGACGACGGCGGGCGCGGCCTTGGAGTGCGGGATCCGCCCGGAGGACTGGTAGACCACGGCGGAGAGCGGCGGGACCGTGACGGTCAGCGTGCCGGTCTCCGACGTCTTGGTTTCAGCGGCAGCGTCCCCGTAGATGCGGGTGTAGTTGCGTTTTGAGATGTAGGTGGGCACTTCTGCGGTCTGTGCCTGTTCGCTGTTGTTCAGGGCCACCACGTACTCGCGCTGGTCCCCGGCATCCGTGCGGGAGAATGCGTAGATGCCCGGGCCCTCGGAGGCGTAGCGGTGCTGGTGGGCGCCGTCGCGCAGGGCCGGGTGCTCCTTGGTGAGCGTGGCCAGTTCGCTGATCTTGTTGTACAGCGGGTGCGCGGTGTTGAAGTTGTCGGTGGCGTGCGTAGCGTCCGTGCCCAGCAGGTCGTCGTCGAGGTACTCCGGCACCTGGCTGGCGAACAGCGTCTGGCGGGCGTCCTGATCACCGCCCGGGCCGGTGAAGCCCTGCTCGTCGCCGTAATAGATGACGGGGTTGCCGCGGGAGAAGTACATGAGCTCGTGGGCCAGCTGGTCGCGGGCCACCTGCTCGGCGTCCGACGATCCGGGGTTGTCCGCGGCGATGAAGCTGCCGATGCGGCCCATGTCGTGGTTCCCGAGGAACGTTGGCAGCTGGTAGACGTTCGAGTCCGCGTCCGTGTACCAGTCATCGCCGGCGAAGAAGGTCTCCAGCGTGCGGGCGTCCTGGCTCTTGGAGGCGAAGCTGCGGGCTGCGTCCTGGAAGGGGAAGTCCAGGACGGCCTGCATCTGGTTCCGGGTTGTGAACTGGGAGGTGAAGCTCTTGGTGGTGTCGAAGACCTCACCAAACATAAAGAACTCGTCCTTGCCCTGGGCTTTGGCGTAACTCAGGACATCCGGGCCGAACTCCTGCCAGAACTCGTTGTTGACGTGCTTCATGGTGTCGATGCGGAAGCCGTCAACGCCGAAGTCACCAATCCAGGTCTTGTAGATGTCCTTCATGCCGTCCACCACGGTGGGATGCTCGGTGAAGAGGTCGTCCAGGCCGAAGAAATCGCCGTAGTAGGCGTCCTCGCCAACGAAGGTTGTGTCGCCGCGGTTGTGGTAGAGCGCGGGATCGTTCAACCAGGCGGGAACCTTCAGGTCCTCCTCGCCTTCCTCCAGGACCGGAACGTAGGGGAAGGACGTTTCCGGGTTGAGTTCCGGGAAGCTTTCCGAACCGGCGTAGTCGCGGTCGTCGAACGGCTCGCCGTCCGCGGTCTTGTACGGCACCTCGTCCTTGGAGGTGTATCCTTTGCGGACGTCTTTCCCCTCGCTGTCCTCGTAGCCGATGACATCCGCCGTGTGGTTGGTGATGATGTCAAAGTAGACCTTCATGCCACGGGAGTGGGCCTCGTCGATGAGGGCCTTCAGCTCATCATTGGTGCCGAGGTGCGGATCGATTTGGGTGAAGTCCGTAATCCAGTACCCGTGGTACCCGGCGGATTTGTCCTCGGGCTGAACCGCCTTGTTCTTGAAACTTGGGGTGAGCCAGATGGACGTGGTTCCCAACCCCTGGATGTAGTCGATTTTGTCCAGCAGGCCGGCCAGGTCTCCGCCGTTGTAGAACCCCTTTCTGGTGGGGTCGAATCCGGAAACCATGGGATCGCCGCCCAGTCCGCCGTCGTCATTTGCGGAGTTCCCGTTACTGAAGCGGTCAGCCATGACGAAATAGAAATTCTCGTCCGTGACGGGAGCGCGAAGTGAATGGAAGGCCGACGACGTGTCGGGGTCCTTGGGGCCGGGTGCGGCCTGGGCGGGGAGGACTGCCGCTGAAACCGCGACGGCGGCTGCCAGCAGCCCGGCGGCTGAACGGAAGGCGGTGGTTTTGAGGGACGTGCGGGCAGGTGGTGGAGCGGCCGATGGGCGGGTGCGCGCGGGCACGCTGGGATGGGTGCGGAATGACAAGGGGTGAGACCTTCCTGGGAGCGTCGCTGCTGTTCAGGCTTGCCGAGGGAAAACAGGCGGCAAGGAGGAGTGCGGTTCACAGGAAAGCCAGCCTTTCCGTGAGGCACGTCACAACTGTAAGCGCTTGCACGGAATAACTCCAGCGATTGTGCGGGGCCATCCCAGCCCAGCTGGTACTTCTCCCGCCCACGCAGGCGTGCCCGGAGACCCCGTCCGGAATGCGGCAGTCTTTCGCAGCCGCCGGCCCTAGCCTGCGGGCACCAGGGCGGTGGGGGAGGGGGTCTGGAGATCGTGGACTACTTCTCCCGGGCAGCCCGTGAGGGTATTCAGCGCAAAGGTGGCCACGTTGTCGGACCGCTCATGGGCTACGTGGAGCCAGTTACCCCTCACCAGGTGGTGGCGCGGCCAGTTTCCGCCGCTGGGCGTGTCCTTGACCGGAACCAGTTCCGTCCCCCCGGCACCAACCTCGAGCACGCTGATGATGTTGGAGCCACGCACGCCCACATAGGCATAAGCCCCCTGGAAGCCGAGGCAGATTTCCGCACCGGAGTCGTCCGGGAGGCTGCCGCCGGACGTTGCCGGCCCGCGGAAAACCAGCTCGAAGGTACCCGCTTCCGGCCTCACGATGAACACTTCGACGGAGTACTCGGACACCACGAACACGTTCCCGTTCTGATGCTGCACCATGTGCCGGGGGCCAGTGCCGAAGGGCAGGACAACCTCGTGGTCAGCCACCAATCCGGTGCCCGGCACGTAGTTCCAGACCCGAAGGATGTCGTGGCCCAGGTCCGTGGTCATGATGCGCCCGTCCGCCAGCATCAGGCTGGCGTGGGCGCGGCTTTGCCGCGGCTCACCTGGATTAAGGCCCGCGTGTGGATCCACCGACGGGGCCGCGGGGAGCCGGCGGGTCATCCCGCCGTCGGCATCCAGTTCGTAGAGCAGGACTTGGCCGTCGCCCCAGCAGGCTGCGGTGACGAAGCGGCCCTGCGGGTCCACAGCGACATGGCAGGTTGCTTCTCCGGCGGGTTGCGGCTCACCCAGGGGCTCCAGCCCAAAGTCGCCTGAGCGGCGGAAAGCCCGGACCATTTTGCGCTGCTCTGCTACTGCGTACACGACGGGCAGCGTGGGATGGACGGCAACGAAGGATGGCGAGTCCGTCTTTGCCGCAGTTCCCAGCCATTCGAGGCTTCCGTCCGGGTGCGCGGCAAGGGCGCCAATGCCGCCTGCCCGGCCACCCCCGTCGGGGGTGTAGGTACCGGTCCAAATGACAGTGCGCGGGGCAGGAGAAGTCATGGTTCCATCCTGCCAACAAATGGATGCTTTGCGGTGCACTTGCCCACTAACATTGGGCTCCAGCCCCGCTTCTGGCTATCGGGGCCGTTGGGAAGGGATGATGATGCGCACCTGCGAGTCGACTGCCGCGCCCCAGGCCCTTGCTCCCATAGTTTCCGCCCTGCGGGCAGCAGGCTGTGTCTTCGCGGAAGACGAGGCGCTGCTGCTGGTGGCTGAGGCGCCGGATTCCGCGGGACTCGCCGAATGGGTGGACCGCCGCATTTCCGGCATGCCGCTGGAACACATTCTTGGATGGGCGGACTTTTGCGGGGACCGCATCGCCGTAGACCCGGGTGTTTTTGTGCCCCGGCGGCGGACAGAACTGCTGGTTCAGCAGGCAGTAACTCTGCTGCGGGACCGGGTATCTTCACCGCCCCCGATTGTTGTGGACCTTTGTTGCGGTTCGGGCGCGGTGGGTACGGCCATTGCCCGGCTGCACCCGGCAGCGGAAGTGCACTCGGCTGATATCGATCCTGCCGCCGTGAACTGTGCCCGCCGCAATGTGGACCCCGTTGGCGGTCGCGTGTACCAGGGTGACCTTTTCGGGGCACTGCCACCGGCGCTTGAAGGCCGGGTGCGGATTCTCGCCGTCAACGCTCCCTACGTCCCCACGGAAGCGCTCAGAACAATGCCGCGTGAAGCGCGCCTCTACGAGTCCCGCGCTGCGCTCGACGGGGGCGGCGACGGACTGGACTTCCACCGCCGCGTGGCAGCACAGGCCCTCCAATGGCTTACGCCTGACGGGCACCTGCTGATCGAAACCAGTGGGCAGCAGGCCGAACGGACATCCGCGATTGTGGCTGAGGCGGGGTTAACGGTCCGGACCGTCCATGATGATGAGCTGGACGGGACTGTGGTGGTCGGTTCCCTCCGTCGGGGCACGCGCACCCAGGCGGTTTCGTGATGCTAAGTGTGCCTGCACTGTCTTGTCCAGACCCTGACCGGAGGCAGGTCAGGGTGTGGTGCCCTGGATCCGCGACTGGAGGACAGGCGAACCGGGTCCCGCGAGCTCGCCCAGGTAAGGTTTACGGCCAGCCATGGACATCACCAGGGCGAGCGTCGATCCGGTGACCAGCGGTCCGGTGCCCGTTGTGAATGGTCCGTCGTCAGCGCGCAATTCCAGGCCTGCGATGCTTGTGCGGCTGTGCACGGTGAAGTCGCGTTCGGCGAAAAATTCGGCCACGAAGGTCAAAGCCTCGATGCTGGGTGTCCGGGGAAGTCCCAGCGGTTGGCGGATGTCTTGGGCATGCACGACGACCTCGCCGAGGTAGGCCGCAGTGTGGCCGGAGGGCGCCGTGGTACTGCCGATTACCGCGCGGAAGCGCTCGAGGGTCTCGGTAGGTGTCCTGCCGCGGTGCTCGGCCAGCCTGCGCTGATTGTGGACGTCGGGCCGGAAACGCGCGCCCAGTATGCTGCGGAACCACTGCCACTGGTTCAGGCTGGCTGCGGCCGTGAGGTGGGCGAGAACCTGCTCAACGTCCCACTGCGCACAGAGACTGCGATGCTGCCATTGCTCCGGGCTGAGCGCAGAGAGGTCCTTTGCCAGCGCGGCCCGCTCAGTGTGGGCCAGCGCCCATAAGTGCTCGCTTGTCGGTGTCGTCATGGAACCCTCTCGGCTGGCGTTAATTGTTGGCGCTCATACGAAGCCGACGTGCCAGCGGCTGCCCGGATGAGGCGGGAGGCGCCGCTGCCGTCGAGCCTCTCTTTCGGTGGCGTGCGCGTGAACCCAGCAACCTCCGTGAAGGCGCTGAGACTCTCCTGTGGGTCCTGCCGCTTCTCCCGGGCTATACCGTGCACCCTCGCGCGATCGAAGTCTTTGCGTGCCATCACCAAGTCTCGGGCGAACGGGAGCCGGCTGGTTCGCGCCGTATTCACCATGTGAGCCGGGACATCAAGGATTTCCCATCCTGGGCAGAGTGAGGCGAGGGTCCGCTGTTCGTCGGGCAAACCCGAGAGATCAGCGCCCAGCCGGCGGCTCGCGGAGTGGACAACTTGCCAGACAGTAGCTGCTGACGCGCGCATGCCGGTTCTTTCTTCCATGTGGGTGTGAATGGCAGATCATCTCGTTGGGAGGAATACCGAGAAAGACAATATCGGGAAACACGCATCTTCGCCGCCTGGTTTATCGAACAAATCACGGCTTGGAGTCTTCTCACTCCCGCTGTGTTTGAGGCGGCGGGGGTGGCCTGAAGTAGTCGTTTTGTTGTGGCTTTTGGTGGGGGTCGATGTGTTTCGGGGGTGTGTACCAAGGTGTGCCGTGCCGGGTGGAGATGGTCCATTGTTCTTTGTGGATGAGGTGGTGGTGCGCTGAGCAGAGAAGTGCGCCGTTGCTGGTGGAAGTGGGTCCGCCGTCTGACCAGTAGGTGATGTGGTGGGCTTCGCACCACGGTGCGGGAATGGTGCAGTTGGGGAAGGTACAACCTTGGTCGCGGGCGGTGAGGGCGAGCCGCTGGGCCGGCGTAAAGAGGCGGTTTTTGCGTCCGAGGTCCAGGATTTCGCCGTGGCTGCCCAGGACAGCCGGGATGATGTCGGCGTCGCAGGCCATTTTGCGCAGGGTAGCGGCGGCCACTGGCCCGGTAAAGACGAAGTTCCCCGATCCGGATCTGCGTGCTGTTCCTGTCGCGGTATCTAGGCCCCTGCGGGTGCCAGTGCCGCTGCCGACGCCCGCAGCTGCGTCCATGCTTGGGTCCATAATGCTGCCGGTGCAGGTGCAGGTGCAGGTGCAGGTGCAGGTGCCGGTGCCTGCGCTACCCCCGCCTGCGCCGCGCGGGCCGGATTCCAGACCGCCGGAGGGGTCGCGGCGGTGGGGGAAAAGGTCCTTGTAGTTGATGGTGGCAATGATCTGGGGCCGGTTGCCGCCGGTGATTGGCAGGGCATTGGTGGTGAGCCCTGCTTTGACGGCGCTGATAATGCCATCCAGTTGTTTTTGGGGGCGGGTGCGGCGGTCCAGGTCCCAGCCGGACCCCGGGCCGGCGTCGTGCCAGGCAGAGTCTTGCGCGGACCTACTTCCGTCTCCGCTAACGGCGCCGGTGACTATGTCCCTTGTGCTGCAACTTCCAACCCCGGCGTCGCCGCCGGCGTCGGAGTCGGAGTCGGAGTCGGCCCCGGTACCTGTACCGGAACCGGCGTTGGAGTAGGCGCAAGCGCCGTTGGAAAGGCCGAGACCGTTGGGGACGGAGGTGCGGGGGTTGGTGGCGGCGTTCATGACCGTGAGGAGGTGTTCGTACTGGTCGGTGGTGGCGAAGATTTCGAGGCGGTGCAAGCCGTGGCGGGGTTTGCGGATGAACGCGCCCTGGGTGTGGCGGAGGGCTTCCTCGGTGGGTTCGGTGCCGTCGGCGTCGATGGTCTCGGCCCAGCGCTGGGCCAACCGGGCTACGAAGTCGGGATCGGCGGCGGCCGCGGCGGCGGTGAGGTCATGTTCAATCCGGTCCAAGACATCCGGAGTGGTGTGATGCCGGATCCGGTCCAGCGCAGCAGTGATGATCGTCCCGGCGTAAGAGGACACCACGGGCGCTGAAGCGACGGCCGCCAGCGAGTCCCCGTTCGTGCCCTCAGTCGTGTCGTTGGGCGTGTCCGCGGCTGTTGCCTCAGGAGTCGCTGCGCCATCGGCTGGCCCAGCCGAAAGTGGGTTGGGTGCCGGGGCAAGGGCGCACGCGAGATGTGGCAGGGCCGGTGGAAGGGGTTCGCCGGTGAGGCTGGTGCCGGGCAGGGCCTGGTGGGCAAGTGCGAGGCGGCGGCGGGCCTCGCGCAGGGGAATCCGGAGCCGGAGGCGGAGGAACTCCGCGGTGTTCCTGCACCCGTCGTCGGCGGGCGAAGTCACGACCGGCACGCCACCCCTCGTCCCGGTACCCGCACCGGCAGTGACAACGCCATGAGCAGCAGTGGCTGCGCTGGGTGTCGGGTCGCCGGGTGTCGGGTCGCTGGGCTCCGCGTCGCCCGGTGTAGCCTGGCCCGGCCAGCCAGCGTCTGTCTCATTGAGTATTTCGACGTCGTTCTCCCACCCGGTGACCCAACCCCGGGACCGGGTGGACCGGGCCGCAGTCGCGGCGGTGATTGCTTCGCTTCGGGTGCGGTCCACAGCGCCGGCAGCGAGTAGCTGCAGGCATTCAACACTCCGGGCGAGGTCCTCAACCTGGCCGGCGAAGTCAGAAGCCTCAACATAGCCGGCCACTGCAAGAGCATCCGGGGCGGCCAGCGCCGCAGCATTGAGGAGGCCCCCGATTTCAGCCAGCCCGGCTTGCGGCTGTCCACCTGATTCCTCGACCCGTCCGGATGCATCGTCACCAGCCAGCGCGGGGAGCGGAACGGGATCCGGGGGAGCCACAGTGCCCTGGCCTACGACTTCATAGAGGCGGGCTGAGACGGGCCGGGCGCCTGTTCCAGATGGAGGGAGGGAACCTGCGTTGGAGAGCAGGGCGGCATAACCACTGAACTCCGCAAGCTGGTTCCCAAGCACCTTCATGAGTCAACTCTGCCAAAGACCACTGACAAAAAGGGCCAGCTAAAGCGGCTATGTGGATAACCCGGGAAGCCGGTGCCAGCCTGGCCGGGTTATCCACACGGGGAGCCGTGTTGTATTGGCGACCGCCTGCCGTGCTGGTTACCGGCTGAGTTCTTAAGACGCCGCTGGCCGCCGCGTCCCCCAAGGATCGCGACGGCCAGCAAAGCCATTCAGTTGTAGCACACGCAAGCGGTGATTACGTTGTCAAGCGGCAACCGCTCTGCCGCAAGCCGTACGAGCGGCCTGTTATGACTTCGAACCAGTCTCGTCCGAGGTCCCGAGATTGTGCGTTTCCGGGTGTGTGCTGTGGGCGGGGATGTGGTCCCCGCCAAGGTCGCCACTGCCCGGGGCACCAGCAGCGCCGGTACCAGCAGCACCGGCACCAGTCGTGCCCAAACCGCCCGAAGTACCCGCAGCACCGGTGCTGGCGGCACCGGCTGATGCGGCGTCGCCGGACGTTGAGGACTTCTTGTCACCGGCCGCGCCCTCGCGGTGCATTGCGGACCCAATGACTGTGCCTGCCCGGCGGGCCGCCTCAGTCAGCTGGTCCGCGACTTCAGGAGCCTTTTCCTTGATGGTCTCCGTGGCAACAGCAACCTTGTCCTGCACCGGCTTGCTGTCCCAGATGCCCGCGGCGCGAGCTTTGAGTTTGTCGTATGCTGCCCGGCCCGACCGTGATCCGAGCACGTATCCGGCGGCAATTCCTACGCCCAAAAGAAGTTTGTTTTTCATGATGAGGTCCTGCTCCCTGAGAAGGTTCAGTTCCGGCCAGAGAGGCCGGGAGATAGAAAAACCGGCCCGGGGATGTTGTCCCCAGGCCGGCTCTCCTGGCTGGCGCGCCAGTTAGCTGCGTGCGCCGCGCTTGGTGACCATGCCGTATACCAGCAGCACGATAAGCGCGCCGCCGATGGCCAGCAGCCACGTCTGCAGGGAGAAGAACTCCTGCAGTCCGGTGCCAAAGATCATTCCGCCGATCCAGCCGCCGAGGAGTGCTCCAACGACGCCGAGGACCAGGGTGATGACCCAGCCGCCACCCTGGCGGCCCGGGAGGATCGCCTTAGCGATCGCGCCAGCAATAAGTCCGAGAATTAGAAATGCAATGAATCCCATTTTTTGTTCCTCTTCCTAAGTAAAGGAGGCCTCCGGATCCCGGAGACACTTCATCCTTCTGCCTCAATAGTAATCATGCTTACTATCTATTTGCCAACCCCGGATGTAAGAAAAAGCCCATTTCAGGGCGGTTTAGTGCCCCGTTACATCTGAGTCGTTGCCAGCATCGGGCCCCTCATCGAGGATAGCCAATTCCGCTAGATCCTGCGGATTCAGGGTGAAATCGAAGATATCCAGGTTTTCCCTCATCCGCTCCGGATTGGCTGTTTTCGGAATCGTTACAATTCCGTTCTGGACGTGCCACCGAAGGACCAGTTGACCAGGCGTTTTCCCGTGCTTTTCGCCGAGCTGGGACAGGATGGGAGCGCCGAGGAGGCCAGCCCCGGAGCCGCCCAGCGGGCTGTAGGACTCGGTGATGATGCCGTGCTTCTTATGGAAGTCCCGCTCGGCGGTCCGGGTTATTGCCGGGGACAGCTGAATCTGGTTGAGGGCGGGAACAACGTCGGTTTCAGCCATCAGCCGTTCCAGGTGGGCAGGCTTGAAGTTGGAGACCCCAATGGAGCGCACCTTCCCCTCCGCCTGGAGCCGTTCGAAGGTCCGCCAGGTGGAGACGTAGTCGTCCCGCGCCGGCAGGGGCCAGTGGATCAGCAGCAGGTCAACATAATCCAGTCCAAGCCGCTTCAAGGACCCCTCCAGTCCTTCTGCGGCCCGGTCATTCCCCTGGAACTGGCCGTCCAGCTTGGTGGTGATGAACAGCTCGTCCCGGTCCACGCCGCTGGCGCGGATGCCGTTTCCCACACCCTGCTCGTTGCCATACTTCACGGCAGTGTCGATGTGCCGGTACCCGGCTTCCAGGGCTTGTACGACGGCGTTGGCCGCCTGGTCATCGTCCAGCGGCCAGGTGCCGAGCCCCACCTGCGGAATGGAGTGGCCGTCATTGAGTGTGATCAGCGGTGCACGTGTCATTGGAACAGTCTCTCCCGGATTGTCCTGTCCTAGCCCTTGAATGCCCCAAGAATATTGTCGGCGTTGTACTGCAGGGATACTCGTGCGGTGTCGGAGACGGCATCCGGGCCCTTCTGCTGTGCCAGGAAGTCCACGAAGCGTTGGATGGCCTGCCCGGCCTTCGAGGTGTCGCCGTCTTCAACAGCAGCCGCCGCCTGCTTGACGCTGGCTGCCAGCTGGCTGGCCACGGGCCCTGACACATCCCCTGACTCCACCAGGTCTTCAAGCACGTGCTGCAGGGCCTTCACACTGCCGGGGAGCCAGGCCGCGCGCAGGGGCACTCCGGCGAAGTCCATGTCCGAGGCAAGGTAGAAGTCCGTGTAGGACGGCTGGTTGTAGGTGGTGTTCTGCCGGGCAACCTCGGCGCGGTACTGGGGATCGTGCATGAGGGTGTAGAGCTTGTGGTTGGTCACCTCGGTGCTCAGGTACAGGCGCAGCGCCGAACTGTCGGCCGTCCGCACCAGCATTTCTTCGCGCCAGTCACCCACCACGTCTGCCACCAGGCTGGGTGTGCCCTTGGTGCCGTTGTTGGTGCGGGTGCCTTCAGCGGTCAGCATCCGGCCCCGCTTCCAGTCGTCAATGGTGGGCGTCTGCTCGCCTGAGCCGTTGATGATCTGCGTGGTCATGTCCGCGGCCCACTTGATGCTCATGTTGGTGCCGGGAGCTGTGGTGCTCAGCTTGTCGCCGTCGGCCGACTGCATGCCGATGGCCCAGTTCTCGATGCCGGGAACGGTGGGGTCCACGTCGCCGATCATGCCCCGGCCGGTGTCCTTTCCGGAGTAGGCGCCAAAGAGTACTTCGCCGGTGGCGGCGTCGCGCATGGCGTATCCGTAGGGGGCGTAGGTGCCGCCCTCATGCACCGTGAAGATCTCCTTGCCAGGACGGGCAGGGTCGATGTCCGTGACGTGCATGGCGTCGCCGTGGCCCAGCCGGGCTTCCTCACCAGGTGTGGCGCTGGCATCGGGCATCGTGTCGAAGGAGCTGTACAGCAGCGAGCCGTCGTCGTCGATGGTGGCGGAGCCGTAGACGATCTCCTGCTTGCCGTCGCCGTCCACGTCGGACGCGCTGAGCGAGTGGAAGCCCTGTGTGGTGAGCGTGCCGAATTCCGGATCGGTGCCGTCCCGGCCGTGCGGGCCGTCGTTGAACGGGTTGGTCATGGGCGTCCAGCCGGAGTCGACGTCCCAGACGGGCGCGAGGTTGGACCCGTCCCAGGTATAGGCGGCCAGCGTGCTGCGGGTGTAGTAGCCGCGGGCGAACACGGCCGCAGGCTTCTTGCCATCAAGGTAGGCGACGCCGGCAAGGAACCGGTCCACCCTGTTGCCCGGCTCAATGCGGGCCATGGCGTAGTCGCCCCACATGAGTCCGTCGTCGTGCCTGCCCGGCTCATAGGCGACGGTCTTCAGCTCCTTGCCCGTGGCACCCTCAAACACCGTCAGGTATTCGGGGCCGGACACGATGAAGCCCTCGAAGGCCCGCAGGTTGTTCCTGGCGCTGCGGGAAGGGGCGTAGACGTCCATGAAGTAGTCGGCCAGTGCTTCAGCGTCGGCCTGGGACAGGGGGTACTGGTACTTCGGCGCGGTGCCAAACGCTTCCTCCAGCGTGGCGGGCCAGTTGCCGGCCTTCACCTCCGGATGTTCTGTCCAGCCCTGGAACGTCGCCACCATGTGCCGGTAGTAGTCTGCCGCGCTCATGCGGTAGTCGTCCGAGTTGGCGTAGCCGGCCTCGATGTCCTGCTGCAGCAGCGAAATGAACCCCTCGGAAGCAACGCTGCCGTCGGCCGTGAAGCTGGTGCTCTTTGTTCCCGGGGCTGTCTTCATCATCATCTCGGCGCGCCCGTCGCCGTCGAAATCGTTGACCAGCATCTGGGTGTAGTGGGCGCCGGAGCGAATGTTGACGCCCAGGTCGATGCGGTGCAGCAGCGTACCGTCCGCCTTGTAAGTATCCACATAGGTGTTGCCGGTGTAGCCCACCTGGGAGACGTCTTTGGAGTTGTTCGGGTCCCACTTGACGATGAACTCGTACTGCCCGTCGCCGTCGACGTCCCCCACGGACGCGTCATTGGCGTTGTAGGTGTACGCCTGCCCGGCGGGGGTGACGCCGTCTGCCGGCTTTTTCAGCGGGATGTCCTTGAAGTTGCCGCCCCACGGCGTTGCGGTTGCGCTGCTGTCCACCTCCACGCCTGCGACGACGGCCCGCACCTGGTAGCCGGACGCGGCGGTTCCGCCGGTGTCCTGGAAGTTGGTGCTGTTGGTCACGGTGGCCAGTTTCTGGCCGTCGCGGTAGACGTTGAAGTCCGTCCCGGTGAGGCCTGTGGCTGAGGAACCGGAGGCTTCGTGGCCCAGGAGCCGCCAGCTCAGGAAGACGCCTTCGGACGTTTTGGCGGCCACAAGGCCGCGGTCAAGGTGGTCCAGCTGGACGTCCGGCGTGCCGGGCTTGGGAGAACGTTCGACGGCGGACGCGGGGGCGGCGAGGCAGCCTACGGTAAGGGCAATTCCCACGGCGGCGACGGACAGGAGGCGCGCGGGAGTACGGTGCGGACTCATCAGTGAATCCTTTCAATTTGAGAACGGGAAAACGCTTCCCCGATAACCTAGCGGGGGAGCGGTGCAGAAAACAAGCCTTGCCGCGGGCCGCAAGGAAGATCTTTAGAACGTTGTAGAAGTAGCGGGGCGCTGGGCACGCCGAAAAGGTGCGGGGACGCTGCAAGTGCTTCCGGCGTCGCCGCACCCTTCCGGCGAATTGGAGGGCGTTGACCTGCCAACCCCAGGGCGGTGGCTGGACCTTACGCCCCGCTCCGCGCCCACGCGGTGAGCCGGTCTGCCAGGGCCATGTAGTCCTGGTCCACGGTCTGCAGCTCGGGGTTCGCATCGAACCACTGCACGATTTCGCGGGCGCCGTCGGCGAAAGGGATGGTGGCGCAGTAGCCGGGCACCAGGGATTTGATCTTGGTGTTGTCGAAAACCACGGAGTGTGAGCGGTCTCCCAGGAGGTTGGCCCCCAGTTCGGCGCTGTGCGCGGCGATGGTTTCAGAAGCCACATGGACAAGTTCCGGCTCTCTGACGCCGGCAGCCCGCGCGAACAGTTGGTAGATCTGGTTCCAGGGCAGGTACTCATCCGAGGTGATGGTGTAGCTTTCGCCCACCGCCTGCGGCCGGCCCAGCAGCCCCACGAATGCCTTGGCGAAGTCCTGGCTGTGGGTCAGGGTCCACAGCGATGTCCCGTCTCCGTGCACCATGACCGGAAGTCCGGCGCGCATCCGGTGGATGTCGGTCCAGCCGCCCACCATGCCGATCTTGGTGCGGTCATAGGTGTGCGAAGGCCGCACCACCGTGAGTGGGAAATCCTGCTCGCGGTACGCCTGGTAGAGCCGTTCCTCGCAGGCAATCTTGTCCCGGGAGTACTGCCAGAACGGATTCTTCAGCGGCGTGGACTCGCGGATCGGCAGCGTGGTGGGCGGCTTCTGGTAGGCGGAGGCGGAGCTGATGAAAACGTATTGTCCGGTACGCCCGGCGAACAGGTCCAGGCTGGCCTTCGCCTGGTCGGGCGTGAAGGTAATAAAGTCCGCCACGGCGTCGAACTCGCGCCCGGCGAGCGCGGCGCGGACCGCGGACGCATCCCGCACATCGGCCGTGAGGATTTCCACCCCCTCCGGGACCGGCCTTGTGGACCGGCCCCGGTTGAGGATGGTGAGCCGGTGTCCCAGCGCGACGGCGCGTTCTGCCGCCGCCGTGCTGATGACCCCGGTGCCGCCGATGAAAAGGATGCTTCTCGGCGCCACCGTGTCGGCGTCAGGGGTGAGTGGGTTCACCACGCGTAGTCTTCCGGAGCCGTGCGGTGCCCCGGGAAGATGTCATCCAGCCGCTTGAGGGCATCGGCGTCCAGGGTGACGTCGAGGGCGCGGACAGCGGCGTCGAGCTGTTCCTGAGTCCTGGGTCCCACGATGGGTGCCGTGACGGCGGGCTGATGCAGGAGCCAGGCGAGGGCAACGTCACCGGGCTCGTGGCCGAGTTCATCCGCGAAATCCTCGTACTGGCGGATCTGGTCTTCGTGCTTCTTGAGGGTCTCCGCCGCCCGTCCCTCGGTGCGCCGGACGCCGTCGCGCTCTTTCTTCAGTACGCCGCCCAGGAGCCCGCCCTGCAACGGGGACCAGGGGATGAGGCCCAGCCCGTACTGCTGGGCGGCCGGAATCACTTCCAATTCCACCTGGCGCATGAAGAGGTTGTAAATGGACTGCTCGCTGACCAGGCCCGTGTAATGGCGCCGTTGCGCCGCTTCCTGCGCCTGCGCAATGTGCCAGCCGGCAAAGTTGCTGCTGCCGGAATACAGGATCTTGCCCTGCTGGACTGCTACCTCGATGGCCTGCCAGATTTCGTCCCACGGGGTGTCGCGGTCGATGTGGTGGAACTGGTAAACGTCGATGTAGTCGGTCTGCAGGCGCTTCAGGCTGGCGTCCAGGGCCCGGCGGATGTTCAGGGCGGAGAGCCTGGACTCGTTGGGCCGGTCCGTCATGGTGCCGTACAGCTTGGTGGCCACCACCGTGTGTTCCCGGCGCTCGCCGCCGTTGGCGAACCAGCGGCCGATGATCTCTTCGGTCCAGCCGCGGTGGCCGGCGCCGCCGTAAACGTTGGCGGTGTCGAAGAAGTTGATGCCCTGCTCGTGTGCCGAATCCATGATGGAATGGGCGTCCGCTTCTTCCGTCTGGGGGCCGAAGTTCATGGTGCCGAGGCAGAGGCGGGAGACTGTCAGGCCGGAGCGGCCCAGATGGGTGTACTGCATGGGGTGTCCTTTCGGGGACGGGGGTCCGTGGGCTGGTCTACAGCTGGGTGAAGGCGGCGACGGCGGGATCTGAGCCGATCCGGGCGCCGGACTCCAGGGCGGTGATTGCGGAAAGTTCGTCATCCGTGAGCTTCAAGGAGGCGGCGGCGAAGTTCTCCCGCATGCGTCCGGGATCCACGGACTTGGGGATCACGATGTTCCCGGTAGCGAGATGCCAGGCGAGAACCACCTGGGCCGTGGTGGCGTTGTGGGCGTTGGCAATGGCGGTCACGGCGTTTCCGTTGAGGTCGCCGCCCTGGCCGAGCGGGCTGTACGCCTCGACGCCGATACCCCGTTCCCGGCACTTGGCCGCGAGGGGGGCCTGCTGGTAGCTGGGATGGAGCTCGATCTGGTTGACGGCAGGGACAATCTCCGCGGATTCCAGCAGGTGGTCCAGGTGTTCGGCCAGGAAGTTGGAGACGCCGATGGCGCGGATCTGGTTGTTCTCGTACAGCCGCTCCATCTCCTTCCATGCCTGGACGTACAGTCCTTGGGAGGGGACGGGCCAGTGGATCAGGTAGAGGTCCACAAATTCCAGGCCCAGTGCCTTGCGGCTGTTCTGGAATGCTTCCTGCGCCCGGCCCTGTTCGCCGTTCCGCAGCTTGGTGGTCACGAAGATCTCCTCGCGCGGAATCCCCGTGGCCGCGATGGCGGCGCCCACTCCGGCCTCGTTGCGGTAACCGGCGGCGGTGTCGATGTGGCGGTAGCCGGCCTCGAAGGCGTCCTCCACGATCCGCTGCGTGTCTTCGGGCGGGACCTGGAAAACGCCGAGGCCAAGCTGGGGAATAGTGACGCCGTTGTTCAGTGTCAGCTCTGACATGGGGGCTCCTTGATGCGCTGGTGCGGTAGTGGGATGCCGTGGACCCGATAGGAAGAAAGCGGTTTCCGCTGGCTCCCTCCTGAGCCTATGCACTTTTCGCCGGTAAGTCAGCAGGGCTGCCTGATTCTGTTTTTCCTAGGACTGCCAGTCCTACCTTCGTTGTAGAACGGGACCACCCAGCCGGGCAGAATGGTCTGCATGGGTCAAAGCGCCGAGTTCGGAAAATTCCTTAAAGCCATGCGGTCCCGCCTGAGTCCCGAGGACGCCGGAGCGGGGCCCGCTTCCGGTGCGCGCCGGGTGCCTGGCCTCCGCCGCGAGGAAGTTGCGCGCCTGGCAGGAGTGAGCACTGACTATTACGTCCGCCTGGAGCAGGGCCGGAACATCCACCCTTCGCGGACTGTCCTGGATGCTGTGTCGCGGGCCCTCAGGCTGGACACCGGCGAGCATGCGCACATGCTGGACCTGCTGGAGAATTGCGCCGGGTCCGCCCGGTCCAGCGTTTCCGCCGCCCAGGGTGTCCGCCCGGCACTCCGGCAGCTCCTTGAAGCGGTGGGCGATGTGCCGGCCATGGTGCTGGGACGGCGCAGCGATGTCCTTGCCGGAAACCGGATGGCCTTCCTGCTGTTCACCGACTTCCCCGCGCTTCCGGCAGCCGAGCGGAACCTGACCCGTTGGCTCATCCTTGATCCCGGTGCCAGGGA
Source organism: Pseudarthrobacter quantipunctorum (assembly GCF_045291495.1). NCBI lineage: Bacteria > Bacillati > Actinomycetota > Actinomycetes > Micrococcales > Micrococcaceae > Pseudarthrobacter > Pseudarthrobacter quantipunctorum. The sequence goes on along the minus strand of NZ_CP148033.1, from coordinate 3,663,350 downwards.
GCTCTTCCGCGACTGGAAGACTGTCGCCGCGGAAGCGGCAGGCGCGTTAAGGGTGGACGTTGGCCGGCACCCGAACGACGCCCAGGCCAACCAGCTGGTGGGCGAACTTGCCGTCCACAGCGAGCACTTCCGGCAATGGTGGGCAGGGCACCGCGTGGCCACGCGGTCGGCGGGCAGCGTGCGGCTGCATCATCCCGCCGTCGGGGATCTGGAACTGAACTTTGAGAACCTCGTCCTCCCGGACGATCCCGACCAGACGCTCAGGGTGTACTCCGCGAAGGCGGGCTCGCCATCGGCCGATGCGCTGGCGTTGCTGGGGAGCCTGGGGGCTGCCGGACCTGCCGCGGAGCCTCGGACCCGGGACGCCGCGACGGCCGCTGTGGAGAACCGGGAGTAGGGCTACAAGGAACGTTGTGCTTTTGGCCAGTTGAACCGGCTGATTCTGGCCACGAGCCCATTGGGGAAGAACCGGCCGCTTCCTAGGCTGGAATAACACGCTTCTTCACCCAAGGATGGTCTCAACGATGAAACGCATCGCACTGCTTAAGGAACGCAAGGGTGCCGCGGCCGGCGCTCCTTCCACAGCCACCGGCTCGCACTGCCCGGTGTCCGGCCTCTGGAGTCCGGACCATGACCCGCACACCGTGCTGTCCTTCTTCGAAGGCCACGTTTTTCCCGCGTTCGACGGCGTCCCAACAGTCTGGCGGCGGCGCTCAGCAGGCACGGTCTCGGCAAACTAGATAAACAGCAACTGGCTCGCAGCCAATGTCCCCCTCACGGATATCGGGGACGTCGGCTGCGAGCCAGTTGCGTTGGAACCACTACTCTTCGAGGCGGAAACCGACTTTCATGGTGACCTGCCAGTCAGCGATCTTGCCCTCTTCCAGGTGGCCCCGGATCTCCTTCACCTCGAACCAGTCCAGGTTTCGGAGGGTCTGTGAGGCCTTCGCGATGCCATTGCGGACGGCCTCGTCCACACCCTGATCCGACGTGCCGACAATTTCAGAAATGCTGTACGTGTGGTTGGACAACTTCGCTCCTAGTGATCGCCTTGCGGCTCCCGGTTGCGGGCCGTCCTTGAAGACTAGTAGGACTGCAAGAACGTTGGCCAGCCTTATCCGGATGTTCCGTGGCTGCCGGCGGGAGGGTCCGCACGGCCCCGCCGGCACTAAATCCAGGGGGAAGTCAGGCTACTTCGCCTCGAGCACCAAGTTCTTGAGGTCGTCCAGCGTCTGCTGCATGTGGTCATCCATGGCCTGCCGCGACCGCACGGGGTCGCGGGATTCCAGCGCTTCGGCAATCTTCTGGTGGTGTCCGATTGCGTGCTCCTGGATTTCCCGGACCGCGGACGTCTGGGTGCGGCGCTTCTGCAGCACCTGGTGCAGCGGTTCGAACAGCACGGACACAAAGACATTTTCGGAGGCATGCAGGATCAGGTCGTGGAACGCCAGGTCCGCTTCCACAAAGGCGGCGACGTCGTTCACCTCATGGGCGGCGCGCATGCTGTCCACATAACTGTGGAGCGTCCGGATATCTTCGTCGCGTATCCGCCCTGCCGCGAGTTCGCAGGCACCTGTTTCCAGCATCCGCCGGAGCTCGATGAGCTGGACCGAGGTCTCTGCCTCGTTCTTCCCCTCCGATGCAGCACGCAACACCGCCTCAAGCGACGCCCAGCGGTTGAGCGGGTTCACGAATGTGCCGCGGCCGCGTTCAACACTGAGGATCCGCTGGGCCTGCAGCGTCTTCATGGCCTCGCGCACCGTCATCCGGCTTACTTCGTGCCGGGCGCTCAGTTCGTGTTCGCCCGGGACGGTGGCGCCCGGCGGGAACTCACCGGTAATGATGCGGTCCAGTAGCTCATCGGCCACCTGGCCCACCAGTGATTGCCTCGCCATTGCGCCCCCGTTGATTCCTTCACTGCATATGTCGGACAAGTCTACTTGCGCGTCTCTATGTCGTATGCCACACTAAACCAAATGCAAGATGTCTGACATCTTACAGTTATCTCTACATCAGGATCCGCCGCCCCGGATTCATACAACGGATTCAACACAACGGAGTGCATCGTGACGCTTGAAGCAGACGTTCTGGCCGCCTACCCGGCCGAGGTACAGATCCCCGCCGACCTGGTGGCCAGCACCCTGGCCGCCTCCAATGCGGAGACTCCGCGGATCCTGGTTGTGCTCGACGACGATCCCACCGGAACGCAGTCGGTGGCGGATTTGCCCGTGCTCACCCGCTGGGACGTCGAGGACTTCAGCTGGGCTTTCAGCCAGTCCAAGCCTGCCGTCTACGTCCTGACGAACACCCGCAGCCTGGACCCGGCCGAGGCCGCCGCCCGCAATGAGGAAGTGGTGCGGAACGCGCTCGCGGCAGCAGGCTCACCCCAGGAACTCCGCCTCGGGTTCGTCAGCCGCAGCGACTCCACCCTCCGCGGCCACTACCCACTGGAGCCGGACGTCATCGCCGCGACCGTGGCGGACGTCAGCGGAGAAAAGACCGACGGCGTGGTCCTGGTTCCAGCCTTCCCCGACGCCGGGCGGGTCACCATCGGCGGAGTCCACTTCATGCGCGGCACCGGTGAGGCAGCCGGCACCCTCACCCCGGTGTCCGAGACCGAATTCGCCAAGGACGCCACCTTCGGCTTCACCACCTCGGTCATGGCCGACTACGTTGCCGAAAAGTCGCAGGGCCGCTTCGCCGCCGGTTCGGTAATCGTGCTGGACCTGAACACCATCCGCGCCGGCGCCTCCGCGCAGGACCCGGCAATCTCAGCGAAAGCCATCGCCGACGCCATCGAGCCCGCTACCGATTCCACCCCGATCGTGGCCGACATCGTCACCGAAAACGACCTCCGTGCCCTGTCCCTGGGCCTCGAAGAGGCCGAACGGCGCGGCAAGAAGCTCCTCTACCGCGTGGGCCCGCCGTTCGGCCGTGCCCGGATCGGCCAGGAGATCCGCACCGAACTCAGCGGCGCCGAGGCCTACGCAGGCAACACGCCCTCCGAGGCAGGGGGCCTCATCGTCGTCGGCTCCCACGTCGGCGTCACCACCCGCCAGCTCAAGGCCCTCACCGACCAGCACAGCGCCGCACGGATCGTGGAGATCGACGTCGAAAAGCTCCTCGGTGCCCCCAGCGTCGCCGAAGCGCACCTTGACCACACCGTGGACACCGTCGTCGAAGCCCTCCGCGGCGGCGACGTCATCGTCCACACCAGCCGGCTGCTCATCAAGGCAGACGACCCCGCCGAAAGCCTGCGGATCGCCCGCACGGTCTCCGCCGCCGTCGTCGCCGTCGTCAACCGGACGCTCAAGACCTTCCCGCCCCGGTTCGTCATCGCCAAGGGCGGCATCACCTCCTCGGACGTCGCCGCCCACGGCCTGGAAATCCGCCACGCAATTGTCCGCGGCCCCATGCTCCCCGGCATCGTCTCCCTCTGGGAGCCCGTGGACGGCCCCGCCAAGGGCATCCCCTACATCGTCTTCGCCGGCAACGTGGGCGATGACCAGTCCCTCGCCGACGTCACCCGCAAACTCAGCAACACCTTCTAATCCCCGGCTCCCGCACACATTCAATGGAGAACACCATGACCAGCAACTACACCATCACCGTCCTGGGCCTCGGTGCCATGGGCCTGCCCATGGCCACCCGGCTGGCATCCCAGCTCACCGTCCACGGCTTCGACATCGCTGAACCCCGGCTGAAGCTCGCTGAAGAAGCCGGCATCGCCACGTTCGCCACCGCCCGTGAAGCCGCCAAGGGCGCCGACGCCGTGCTCCTGGCTGTCCGCAACGGCGAACAGCTCAACGATGTCCTCTTCGGCGAGAACGGCGTGGCCTCGGTGCTGGAGCGCGGCGCCGTCGTCATCCTCGGCAGCACCGTGGGCACCGAAGCCATCCCCGCCACGGTTGAAAAGCTTGCCGAGTACGGCGTCGAGCTTGTTGATGCCCCGCTGTCCGGCGGCCCGAAGCGCGCCGGGGAAGGCGACCTGCTGATCGTCGTCGGCGCTTCACCGGAAGCCCGCGAGAAGGCGGCCCCCGCGCTCGAACTGCTGGCCTCCACCCTGACCGTGGTGGGCGACAAGCCCGGCGACGGGCAGGCCCTCAAAACCGTCAACCAGCTCCTCTGCGGTATCCACATCGCTGCGGCGGCGGAAGCCATGGCCCTCGCCGACGCACTGGGACTGGACCAGGCAAAGACCCTCGCCGCCCTCGAAGCCGGCGCCGCAGGCTCGTTCATGCTGTCCAACCGTGGCCCCCGGATCCTTGAGGCCTACAACGAGGAAGGTGCCGAGGTGCTGTCCCGCCTGGACATCTTCGTCAAGGACATGGGCATCGTGGGCAAAGCCACCCGCGCGGCCGGACTTGCGGCCCCGGTTGCCGCAGCCGCCGAGCAGCTCTACCTCCTGGGCCAGGCCCAAGGACTCGCCGCCGCCGATGACTCCGCCGTCATCAAGGTGGTCGCCCCCACCAAGCGCACCAAATAATCCCACCTTCCCCCAAACGTGCGACGGCGGCGGTCCCCCCTCCGCCGTCGTCGCACCCTCCCTGCCGTTCCCCCGGCATTCCCCTAGAAAAACCAGCTCGCTAGTCTTAACTGGCGATGTCAAAGGAGACACACGATGAGCGCATTAGCTCTCCTGGCCATAGCAGCAGCGGGCGTCGCCCTGTTGCTCGTGGCCGTCATCAAGTTCAAGATCCCCGCCTTCCTCGCCCTTCTGGTGGTCAGCGTCGCCGTTGCCCTGGTGGCCGGCATCCCCCTGCCGGACGTCATCAAGACCGTTACCGAAGGCATGGGCGGAACCCTCGGGTCAGTGGCCATCCTGGTTGGCCTCGGCGCCATGCTCGGCAAGATGATCGAGATTTCCGGCGGTGCGCAGTCGCTGGCCGGGAAGTTCACGCAGCTGCTCGGCCCGCGCCGGGTCATCGCAGCGTTGACCGCCGCAGCCTTCCTGCTGGCCATCCCCGTCTTCTTCGACGTCGGATTCATCATCCTGATTCCCATCATCTACGGCTTCGCCAAGGCCGCCGGCGTCAACCCCGTCAAAATCGGCCTTCCGGTGGGCGCCATCATGCTCGCCATCCACGTTGTTGTCCCGCCGCACCCCGGCGTTGTGGGCGGCGCAGGCATCCTCGGCGCCGATATCGGCTGGACCACCATCCTGGGCCTCGTGCTGTGCATCCCGGTCGGCGTCCTTGGCTACTTCGTGGCCCGACGGCTGAACCGCCGCGAATTCACCATGCTTCCCGCCACCGCCGAGCAGTTCCGCCTCTTCGGCACCGGCACGTCCCAGGTTGAACAGGAAGCGGCGCAGGGGACCTCCTCAGTTGCCGTCAGGAACCAGGTGAAGACGGCCCCCAGCCCGGCCATGATCATCACGCTCATCGTCCTGCCCATCCTGATGATCATGGTTGGCACCGTGGGTGCAGTCATCCTGCCCAAGGATTCCTTCCCCGCCCAGCTCGCCGCATTCATTGGCGCCCCGCTGATCGCCCTGCTCACCGCCCTCGGCCTGGCGTACTACTTCCTGGGAATCCGCCGCGGCTGGTCCTCCCAGCACACCGGCGAAGTCATGGACTCGGCCCTGGCTCCCACGGCCATCGTCATCCTGGTCACCGGCGCCGGCGGCGTCTTCGGCAAGGTCCTCACGGTCTCCGGCATCGGCAAGGCCCTCGCCGAAGGGCTGCAGACCGCAGGCCTTCCGGTCATCGTGATGGCGTTCATCCTCGCCGCCATCCTGCGCGCATCCCAGGGCTCCGCCACCGTAGCGATCATCACCACCTCCGGCCTGCTGGCAGCATCCGTTGCCGACGGCGGGTTCTCACCCATCCAGACGGCCCTCATCCTGGTTGCCATCGGCTTCGGCGCATTCGGACTCAGCCACGTCAACGACTCCGGCTTCTGGATCGTCACCCGGTACCTGGGCCTGTCCGTGGCTGACGGCCTGAAAACCTGGACCGTGCTCACCACCATCCTGGGCCTGGCCGGGTTTGCCCTGACCTTCCTGGTGTGGATCCTCGTGGGCGGCCTGGGCGTCTGATGCGCACCCGGCTCGACCACCTGGTCACCTCTGCACTCCAGCACGGCTCCGCCGTCCCGGCCTTCACCTGCTACGACTTCACCACCGCCATGGCCGTGGTGGCCGCAGCGGAGGAGGCGGGCCGCGGCGCCATCCTGCTGGTGGCTCCCAAGACCGCCGCCACGCCCAACGGCCTGCGCCTCATCGGAGCCGTCCGCGGCCTCGCTGACGCCGCCTCCGTGCCCGTGGCCGTGCAGCTTGACCACGCAACGGACCTTCAGGTGATGGCCGACGCCGTCGCGGCAGGGGCGGATTCCGTCCTCGCCGACGGCTCCGCCTTGCCTTACGAGGACAACATTGCGCTGGTCCGCGAGGCGCGGGCGTTGCTGGGCCCTGACGTGGTGCTTGAAGCCGAGCTTGGCGGCCTTCCCGGTGACGAGGACCGCGCCTTCGGTGCAGACCAGTCCGGCGTGGCCGTGGCCGGTCTGACCGATTCGGCGCTGGTCGAGGACTTCGTGTCCCGGACCGGCGCGGAACTGCTCGCCGTCGCGGTGGGGAACGTGCACGGCAAGTACAAGGGGGAGCCGCAGCTGCGCTGGGACGTCCTGCAGGACATCGCGGTGCGGACGCACATTCCACTGGTGCTGCATGGCGCCTCCGGAATTCCCGCGGAGGAGCTGGTGAAGGCAGCCGCCATGAACGTTGGCAAGGTCAACTTCAACACCGAGCTCCGCACCGGGGTACTCGCCACCCTGCAGGACCAACTGCCGGGCCACCGGTCCGACGGCGAAAACCTGCAGGGGCTCCTGGGCCACTGGAACAGCTCGGCCCGCGCCTTCGCTGCCACCACGCTGGCGACGCTCACGCGCTGACGTCCACTCGAGGTTTGTCCAGCCGGGCTGGAACCCGCGGGGCCTGCATCCGAGGACAAAAACTCCAGGAGGGGGAGGCTAGGATCAACCCATGATCCTGGCCTCCCTCTTTTTTGCCCTCCTGGCCGCAGTGCTACACATCTATATCTTCACCATGGAGTCCATCACCTGGACCAGGCCAGCTACCTGGAAGCGCTTCGGAGTGGCCAGCCAGGCTGACGCGGAGACCACCAAAGCGCTTGCTTACAACCAGGGTTTCTACAATTTGTTCCTGGCCGCGGGAGCCCTTGCGGGGGCAGGTTTCGTGGCGCTGGCACCGGAGGATCCGGTCCTCGCAGCCGCAGGCTGGACCCTGGTCTTTAGCTCCTGCGGCTCCATGCTGCTGGCCTCGCTCGTCCTGGCGCTGTCCGGCAGGAAGTACCTCCGCGCCGCCGCAACCCAGGGTGCCACGCCGCTGCTCGCCGTCGTGCTCGGCGTAGCCGCCCTTGCTGCCTAGCCGCGGTGGACCCTCCCGGGCCTGGACGGATTTCCGCCCGGGGAATGACAGCGGGGGAGGAGCCATTGCCACCGGAGTGAAGTAGTGCCACTGTCGAACCATGACCGAGAACATGACGTCCACCGAAGACCAGTTCAGCCCTGACGTTTCACTGGCACGCAATGATGCAGACCACCGGTACGAGTTGCGGGTGGACGGGAAACTGGCTGTCCAAACCTTCTTCAAGGACAAGCCCGGGCACATCGACTTCAGCCACACCGAAACCACGGAGGGCTTCGAAGGCCAGGGCCTGGGGAAGGTGCTGGCCCACTTCGCGCTCGATGACGTGGTAGCCACCGGCAAACGGATCATTCCCCATTGCCCCTTCATCGCAGCCTATCTGCGGAAGCATGAGGGCTACGAACAGTTCGTTGACTGGCCGGAGGGCTGACGCTCTGGCTGCGCGGCCCTGCTGGTCAGCCGCCCGGGCGGGACGTGCCGGGAACCGGTGGTGCGGCAGCAGTCAGCTGGCCAGGGCGTGCCCGCTGAGGACCGGCGCGTCGATGGTGAAACCACAAGCGCACCGGTAGGTCTCCACGTGCTCGGAAACCGGGCCGGCTCCCATCGGTACTACCGTGGCTTCGTCGACGTACACGGGCAGCCGGACAGGCATATCTTCGGGATCCACCCGCTGCATTGGGGCGCGGCAGTGCATGCGGGAGTTAAGCGTGAGCAGCAGCCCCATGTCCGCTGGTTCAGTGGAGTCCAGCGGAGTGTTTGCCCGTGCGCCGGTTTCTCCGGGCGCCGTAAGCTGGTGGTCTGCAACGGTGGTCATGATGGGTCATCCTTGGGCTTCTTCACGGAACTGCCGGCGTTGGCGGCCCCGCCGCGAACTGCTTGCGGAGGTTCGTTTACCCCAATACCTAAGCATGCTTACTAATCCCCGGGCAAATCCGCGTGTGACCCAGTCCACGCCAGGATCGTGTTCCGCAGTGCGGACGATGCGTCCCGGCCGGCACGGAACCTCCCTAGCGGCGCCGGCGCTGCCACTGTACGGCATGCCAGAACAGCAGGCAGACCAGCGCTGCGAGTCCGGCGAAAATCGCATAAGGGGCGAAGGTGAACACAAGGAAAGATGTTGGCATTCCTCCGGCGGAGGGGCCCACCATGGAATTCGCATTGAGGAACACCCAGGCGCCTCCGCCGATGAGCGCGGCGGCAAGGAGCCAGAGGGCGGCAATAAACGGGTTGACGGTCAAGGCGCTGCCTCCGCCATAGCCTTCCTCCCTGTCGGCGGGGGCTTCGCTGCGGACGGGGTTCCCGTCGGGGTCCACTTCCCGGAATCCCACTGCGCCTGCTGTTCCCTGCTCCATGCATCCCCCTGATTGCGTTGCAGCCCGGACGTGCTGCTGGTGAGCCAACCCTAGGCCGGGAGGGTCACCCGCGTCTTGTCATGCGCCCCCGACTGAAACGGGGGAATTGTGAAGCAGATTGCCGCCAGCCGCCAGTCAATGACGGCCCGACGGGCCTAAAAGCGGGGGAATTTAGTCATTTCTGGAAATACATCACAGAAGTTTGATTAAAAGGGTTACCTAAGTAAGGCTGTCCTTTGTGATTTTTTGTGATTCCCGACAGAAGGACGACCAGTGCCGCTGATGCCCCGCCTTGATGAGACAAATCTGGATGAGCCCGCCAACTCCCCGTCAGCGCCTGGCCCGCGGGAACACAGCCCACTGCTACAGGGCCCGCTGGAACAGGGCCCACTGGGGCAGGGCCAGGACTTCGGCTCCCGCGTGGAACTTGCCCTGGGCGCCACCAACCACCTCCTCAATTCCCGCAACTCGCCGCGCTACGTCGCCCATGTCCTGCAGGGCGTCACTGCCGTGGCCACCAAGCTGGAGCGGACCACGCAGCCGTTCACTGGCGTCGAGCCCGCTGGCATGAAAGCCCGCGTAGGTGCCGTGGACCTCGACACCCCGCTCCCGGATACGGCAGCCGCGTTGCAGGAACTCGAGGACGTGTACCTGCGCGACGCCGTCTACTTCCACGACCCCAAGTACGCGGCTCACCTGAACTGCCCCGTGGTGATTCCGGCCCTGGTGGGGGAGGCCATCCTGTCCGCGGTCAATTCCTCCATGGACACCTGGGACCAAAGTGCCGGCGCCACCATGATTGAGCGTCGGCTCATCGACTGGGCGGCCGAACGGCTGCACCTCGGCGGGAGCGCGGACGGCATCTTCACTTCCGGCGGAAGCCAGTCCAACCTGCAGGCACTGCTGATCGCGCGCAACCACGCAGTGGCCGGCCTCCGGCAGGACCCGGCACGTGCCGGCCTCCGCCTGCCGGCGCTGCTGGACTCCCTGCGGATCTTCACCTCGGAGGACAGCCACTTCAGCATCCAAAAGTCGGCCTCCATGCTGGGCCTGGGGTTCGACGCCGTCATCTCCGTGCGGTGCACGCCTGACCACCGGATGGATCCCGCGGCCCTCGCCGAGGCAATGGCGGACGCACGCAGCGCCGGCCTGGTCCCCATGGCAGTGGTGGCCACCGCCGGAACCACGGACTTCGGGGCGGTGGACCCGCTCGCGGAAACGGCTGCGCTCGCCAGGGCCTACCGTGCGTGGTTCCACATCGACGCCGCCTACGGGGGCGGGCTGATGGTGTCCGGCCGGTACCGCCGCCTCCTTGACGGAACGCGGCTGGCGGACTCGGTCACCGTGGACTTCCATAAGACCTTCTTCCAGCCGGTCAGTTCCAGCGCCCTGCTGGTCCGGGACGGGAGCATGCTGCGCCACATCACCTACTACGCCGACTACCTGAACCCGGAAAGCGCAGCCCTGGCCGACATCCCCAACCAGGTGGACAAGAGCATCCAGACCACCCGCCGGTTCGATGCCCTGAAACTGTGGCTCACCCTGAGGATCATGGGAGCGGACGCTATCGGCGCCCTGTTTGACGAAGCCATCGACCTTGCAGCCCGCGTGGGCACGGTCCTGGCGGCGGATGACGACTTTGAACTGGCCGCCCCGCCGCAGCTCAGCACCCTCGTGTTCCGCTACCGGCCCCGCCTGGAAGAGGGGGAGAGGCTGTCCGAGGACGCTGCCGATGCGCTGAACCCGGCTATCCGCGCGGCCGTCTTCGCCTCAGGGGAAGCGGTTGTGGCGGGAACAAAGGTGGCCGGCCGGCACTACCTGAAGTTCACCCTGCTCAACGCCGAGGCCACGCTGGAGGACATCGCCGGAATCATCCACCTCCTGCGCCGTACCGGCGCCGGGCTGCTGCAGGCCGAGGTGGCCGCATGAGCCGCATCTACGACTTTGCTGCCGTCGGCGTCGGGCCTTTCAACCTGGGGCTGGCCGCACTCAGCGAGCCGGTGGAAGGCCTTGAGGGCATCTTCCTGGAGCAGCGCGATTCCTTCGACTGGCACCCTGGCATGATGCTGGAACCGGCCCACCTGCAGGTTCCCTTCATGGCGGACCTCGTTACCCTGGCGGATCCCACCTCGCCCTATTCGTTCCTCAACTTCCTCAAGCAGACCGGGCGGCTGTACCGCTTCTATATCCGGGAAAACTTCTACCCGCTCCGGGCCGAGTACAACCAGTACTGCCAGTGGGTGGCCGGGCAGTTGCCGTCGGTCCGTTTTGGCACGGCTGTGCTGGATGTAACGTACGACGACGGCGTGTACAGGCTTTCAGTGTCCGGCCCGGGCGGGCAGGAGGTGCTGCTGGCGCGGCGGCTGGTGCTGGGCACGGGCACCTCGCCGTACGTCCCGTCGCCGGCCGAGGGCATTGTTGCTGAGGCTGCCGCCGACGGCAGCAGAGTGGCCCTCCACAATGCCGACTACCTGTCCCGGAAGGCGGAGCTGCAGCAGCAGAGCAGCATTACCATCCTGGGCAGCGGCCAGAGCGCGGCGGAGATCTTCTACGACCTGCTGCAGGAGGCGGACGCGCACGGCTACCAGTTGAACTGGGTCACCCGCTCCGGCCGGTTCTTCCCCCTGGAGTACACCAAGCTGACCCTGGAGATGACTTCCCCGGAATATGTGGACTACTTCCACGGCCTGCCGCAGCACCAGCGCGACCATTTGAACAAGACCCAGAAGAACCTCTACAAGGGCATCAACTCCGATCTGATCGACGCCATCTATGACCTCCTTTACACCAGGAGCATCTCCGGAATGGTGGACACGCAGCTGCTGACGCACTCGTCCCTGACCGCCGCGCAGTGGAACCCGGCGGCCGGAACCCACACGCTGCACCTGAGGCACGAAGAGCAGGGCACCTCCTACACCCTGGACACCGGCGCCGTGGTGCTCGCCACCGGCTACAGCTACCGGGAGCCGGCATTCCTGGCAGGCATCCAGGAGCACATCGCACGGGACAGTGCCGGCAGGTTCGCGGTGGACCGGAACTACAGCGCCGGCGTCCGGCCCGGGGAAATCTTCGTCCAGAACGCCGAGCTGCATACCCACGGCTTCGTCACCCCGGACCTCGGCATGGGCGCGTACCGGAACTCCTGCATCCTGCGGGAAATCACCGGCAGGGAGGTGTATCCGGTGGAGGAGAGCATCGCCTTCCAGCACTTCGGGGCGCCCCCGGCCCCGGGCCCCGGAGTGGTAGGACGAGCCGTCCGTGGGGCTGAAAACACCGCAGCTCCCGGCAGCGCAGCATCTGGCACTTCGGCTTCCGGCATCTCGGCTTCCGACGTCGGGGCGGGGGTGCCGGCATGAGGTTTACGTTCCGATGCCTGGATGCCGCAGCCGACGCCGCACTTGTACACAGCTGGGTGACCCGGCCCTACGCTTCGTTTTGGGGCATGCTTTCTGCCACCGTGGAAGACGTTGCCCGGGAGTACGCAAAGATCCAGTCCAGCGGCCACCACCACGCGCTGCTGGGGCTCGACCGCGGCATGCCCGCCTTCCTGATGGAGGAATACCAGCCGGCAGCCTCGCCGCTGGCGGGCGTTTACCCCGTCCTGCCCGGTGACGTGGGGATGCACCTGCTGGTGGCCCCGCCGTCGGACGGTCCCGAGCCCGGCTACACCGCAGCGGTGATGGACGCCGTCCTGGCCCGCCTGTTCAGCGAGCCCGGTGTGGAGCGCATCGTGGTGGAACCGGATGCGCGGAACACAAAGATCCATGCCCTCAACAAACGGCTGGGCTTCCAGCCTGCCGGCGTGGTGGCCCTTCCGGACAAGGAAGCGCTGCTGAGCTTCTGCCACCGGTCCGACTACCTCGCCGCCCGCACCGCCCTGCAAGCCACCACAGCCTTGCCAGCGGCCACCGCCCGGCAAGCCACCCCGTCCCGTCCGCTTATCTCCCAGGGAGCATCACTGTGACCATCCAGCTCGAACCAACCAGCACCGTGCCCGCGTCCACCAAGCCCGCACCCGCCAATGCCACACCCGCGCCAAGCACCACCGCCCCAGCAGGCACCGCCGCAGTCCCCGGCGTCACCCAGCCAGCCGGCCAGGTCCCGCACCTCACGGCAGGGGCCTGGGCCAGGGCCAACCGGCACCTGCTGCGGAAGGCGCTCGCCGAGTTTTCCCACGAGCGGATCCTTGTCCCCGAACCCGAACCGGAATCCGAACCCGAACCCGCGAACGGAAGCGTCAGCTACCGGGTCAGCAGCGCCGACGGCACGCACCAGTACCGCTTCGACGCGCGGATCCTGGAACTGGACCACTGGTCCATTGACGCGGCGTCCATCCGGCACTTCCGGGACGGCACCGAAGCGCCGCTGGACGTGCTCGAGTTCATCACGGCGTTCCACGAAACCCTTGGCATCAATATCCAGATGCTGCCCGTCTACCTCGAGGAGATCAGCAGCACCCTGGCAAGCCACGCGTACAAGCAACGGGCAGGCCAGCCGTCGTCCGCCCAACTGGCGGCCGGCATCACCGGCGGGCGCAACCCGGCCGCGGACTTCCAGGCCATCGAGCGCAGCATGACCGAAGGCCACCCGTGCTTCGTTGCCAACAACGGGCGGCTGGGGTTCGGCATCAACGATTATCACGCCTTCGCCCCGGAAACCGGCGCCCCTGTCCTGCTGGAATGGATCGCCGTGCACCGGAGCAACGCCGTCTTCACCTCCGCCGAAGGGCTCGACTACCGGTCCCACCTGGGCGCCGAACTGGGCCCCCTGCTGGGCAGCTTCCATGCCCGGCTCCACGCGCTGGGACTGGACCCGGACCACTACTTCCTGATGCCGGTCCACCCGTGGCAGTGGGAGAACAAGCTGGCAGTCACCTTCGCCGCGGAGATTGCCCTGCAGCGCATCGTCCATCTGGGAAGCGGGACTGACGGCTACCAGGCCCAGCAGTCCATCCGCACGTTCTTCAACGTCACGGCACCGGAGCGGAGCTACGTCAAGACCGCCATGTCCGTCCTGAACATGGGTTTCATGCGCGGCCTGTCGCCCCAGTACATGAAAGCCACGCCGGCCATCAACGAGTGGCTGCGGACCCTGATCCTGGAGGACCCCGCCCTACAGCAGCGCGGCTTCACCATGATCGCCGAGGTGGCAGCAATCGGCTACCACAACGGGTACTACGAAGCCGGGTCCGCACCCGGCTCCCCCTACCGCAAGATGCTCTCCGCCCTCTGGCGCGAAAGCCCCCTGCCGCTGCTGGCGGACGGGCAGCAACTGGCCACCATGGCCTCGCTCCTGCACACCGATTCCGCCGGCAAGCCCATGGCTGCGGCCTTAATTGAGCGCTCCGGCCTGAGCCCGGAAGAGTGGCTGCGGCGCTACTTCGAGGCCTACCTCGTCCCGCTGGTCCACTGCCTCTACCGGTACGAGCTGGCCTTCATGCCGCACGGCGAGAACGTGATCCTGGTGCTTGAGGACGGCGTTCCGGTCAAGGCCATCATGAAGGACATCGCTGAAGAGATCGTGGTGATGGGGGACAGGCTGGAGCTCCCCGGGGACGTGTCCCGGATCAAGGCGGACATCCCGGACGGCGAACGGGTTCTGGCTATCTTCACCGATGTCTTCGACTGCATCTTCCGCTTCCTGGCCGCCCTCCTGGATGATGACGGCACACTGTCCCAGGATGACTTCTGGCGCACGGCCGCGGAAGCCATCAAGGACTACCAGGCCCGGCATCCCGAACTTGCGGGCCAGTTCGCCCGCCACGACCTCTTCGCGGCGGACTTCGAACTGTCCTGCCTCAACCGGCTCCAGCTCCGCAACAACCAGCAGATGCTGGACCTGACCGACCCCTCCGGAGGACTCCAGATGGCCGGCCGGCTGGCCAACCCCCTGGCCAAATTCCGTGCAGAACAGGCCGCAGAGGAGGGATCTGGCTAGGCTTGCCCCATGACCCCAGACGGTCCCCATGCACCCGCAAGGACCACCGCCCTCATCACCGGCGCCAGCGCCGGGCTTGGCGCCGAGTTCGCCCGGCAGCTCGCCGCGCAGGGCCACAACGTGGTGCTGGTGGCCCGGAACCGGGCCCGACTCGAGGAATCCGCGGCGGAGCTGGAACGGCGCTACGGGGTCACGGCGGAAGTACTCCCGGCGGACCTGACGTCCGACGACGGCGTGGCAGCCGTCGTCGGACGCCTGTCCGATCCGGAGCGGCCGGTGGAGGTCCTGGTGAACAACGCCGGCATCGGGCTGCTGCACAACTTCGAGGACAACCCCATCGCGGAGGAGAAAAAACACCTGAAGCTGCACGGTGAAACGGCCATGGAACTGACCCACGCAGCCTTGAAAGGGATGCTGGCACGCCATTCCGGCCGGATCATCAACGTAGCCAGCATTGCGGCCTTCCTCCCGCGGGGAACGTACTCGGCTGCCAAGGCCTGGCTGGTGAGCTTCAGCCGCTGGGCCAACCTCGCGTACGGCAGGCAGGGCATCAAGGTCACCGCTGTTTGTCCGGGCTTCACCCACACGGAGTTCCACGACCGGATGGGCATGGACAAGTCGGTGGCGCCGTCCTGGGCGTGGCTGCACGCGGGGCGGGTGGTGCGTGAGGGCCTGGCGGACAACGCGCGGGGCAAAGCCGTGTCCATCCCGTCCAAGCGGTACAAGGTGGTGGCGGCCGTGGCGCGGATTGCGCCGGCGAGGCTAGTGGCGGGGCCTGCGCGGAAGCCGAAGGATGCGCGTTCGCCCCAGTAGCGCTGCCAGCGTCCGGGTCCCGGCCCGCCGGACAGCCACTACCACGGCAATCCCCACCAGCGCCCCCACCAGGGTCTCCACCCCGCGTTCCAGGATCAGGACTGTGGGGTCGATTGGGTCGGCGAGCTGGCTCATCAGCAGGATCACGGGCGTAAAGGAAACCATGGCCAGGCCGTAGTGGCGGGTCATGAACAGCTCCGTGGTGAACTGGAAGAGGACCACCAGGAGGGCCAGCACTACGGCCTGCCCGCCCGGGAAGAGCCCCGCCAGGGACCACGGAACGGGAAGGATGACGACGGCGGTCACACCAAGTCCCAGGAACGTTCCCACAATGCGGTGGACGCCGCGCCGGACGCTGCTGGGGAGGTCGGCTCCTGCCAGCGGCACGGCAGCAGCCGCCATGGCCCAGTGCGGATGGCCGCTTCCGGTCAGGACGCCCACGGTGCCGGCGGCGCCTACCGCCAGGATGTAGCGGGCAGCGTGCACCAGCAGCTCCCGGCGGCCGGCGGGGGTCACAGCAGGAACAGCCCGGACCGCGCCGCGCTGCCAGGACCTGCGGCGGATCCAGCCGCCGAAGCCCACCAGCATGGAGAACGCGGCGGACCCGGCTGCGATGAGCATGGCCACCTGCCATGGCACCACGGTGGGTACCGACGCGCAGGCCCCCAGCGCCAGGATCCCAAAAAACGGTCCGTTGGGCTTGAGCCGTACCCGGTCCGCAAAAACGGATCCGACGCCGGCCAGGGCTGCCTCCACGCCCACCAGCCACCACGAGTGGAGATGGTTGACGGACAGGAACACGCCCACCGCCACTCCCGTGAGCAGGACGACGGCGGACTGGCCCTGGTGCCGGAGCCGGAGCTGGTGCGGCTCGGACCGCCCGTACATGCCGGTCAGGGCACCGAAGACGGCGTAGATGATGAGGTCCGGGCGGCCCGCCGCCAGGAGCAGGAGGGATGGGACCGCCACGCTGAGGGCAACCCGCGCCGCAGCCAGATGGTCATTGCTGGCGGGCTCAAGCCGGTGGAGCGCGCGCACCTGCAGGAGGATCCGTTCCACGCCCACCTCCTGATGCTTTCCTGATTTGGCCCTCTGGAAGCTATCACCGGCTGGTCCGGCCGGTCATGTCCAGCGAAGATACGGGGACATGGGGCGTCATTGTGACTGGCACGCCAAAGGCCCGTCCAGCGTGCTTCCCCCAAGGAAACACGCTGGACGGGCCTTCTGAGCGGGGGCTACAGGACATGCCCCGGAAGGGTTGTGCCGCATGCGGTGCCGCGGCAGGACAGGCTAGACGCCGGCCGTAACCTTCCCGGTGCCGTTTGAGTCCGTGATGTCCTGTGTCTCGAACGGGAGTTCGTCCACGTTGATCAGCGGGTTCTCGTCCTGGGTGGCAACAAGTTCGCGGGCCTCAGCCTGGGTATCCACGCTGGGCATGGAGCCGGGCAGCGGACGCCGGGCCGATTCCTTCAGGAAGTAGATGGCCACGGCACCAATCAGCGAGGTTGCCATCAGGTAGTACGCAGGCATCATGTCGTTGCCCGTGGCGCCGATGAGGGCCGCGACGATGAACGGAGTGGTGCCGCCGAAGATCGCCACCGAGAAGTTGTAGGCGATGCCCATGGCGCCATACCGGCTGGAGGTGGGGAACTGGGCCGGGAGGGCCGAGGCCAGGTTGGCAACGTAGAACGTCACGGGGAAGGCAATCAGCGCCAAGCCGGTCAGGGTGGACCAGATCTCGCCGATGCCGATCAGCAGGAAGGCCGGAATGGCCAGGACCACTGTGCTGACTGCACCGATCCACAGGACGGGCCTGCGGCCGATCCGGTCCGACAGCTTTCCGGTCAGCGGAATGCAGAGGCTCATGACTACCAGCACGGGGATGGTCAGCAGGGTGCCGTGCACCGGATCGTAGCCCTTGGACTCCGTGAGGTAGGTGGGCATGTAGGACGTCAGGGCGTAACCGGCCGTGTTGGCGGCGGCCACCAGGACCATGGCAACGATGATGGAGCGCCAGTAGGCCTTGACGATTCCTACCGGTCCCTTGACAACGGCCCCGTCGCCGGCAGCGGCGTGCTTGGCGAGATCCTCCTGGGCGTCCATGGTTGCCTGGAACTGCGGGGATTCCTCGATCTTGCTCCGGAAGTAGACGGCGATCAGCCCCAGGGGACCGGCAATCAGGAAGGGAATCCGCCAGCCCCATTCCTCCATGGCTGCCTGGCCGAGCGTCAGCTGCAGGACGGAGACCAGGGCGGCGCCGATCGCGAAGCCCATGTAGCTGCCCAGGTCCAGGAAGCTCGCGAAGTAGCCGCGGCGTTTGTCCGGGGAGTATTCGCTGACGAACGTTGTGGCACCGGCGTACTCGCCGCCGGTGGAGAAGCCCTGGATGATCTTCAGGAGCACCAGAAGTCCGGCGGCCCACAGTCCGATCTGCGCATATCCGGGCAGGAGGCCGATGGCGAACGTGCTCGCTGCCATCAGCATCAGCGTGGCGGCGAGGACCTTCTGGCGGCCCATCTTGTCGCCCAGCCAGCCGAAAATCACTCCGCCCAGGGGGCGGGCGATGAAGGTGGCCGCGAAGGTACCCAGGAGGAAGAGGGTCTGGGTGGTGGGGTCCGATTCCGGCAGGAAGACAGGACCCATGGTGGTGATGAGGTAGCCGAACACTCCCACGTCGTACCACTCCATGGTGTTGCCCACGATGGTTCCGCCGAGGGCCTTCTTCAGCATGGGCTGGTCAACCACGTTGACGTCCGACTCTTTGAGCCGGCGCCGGGCGAGGATTTTTGGTTTCCGCGGGTTCGTGGAAGCCACCGGCGACGGCGTTCCGGGCGGTGCAGTTGGGTTGGTTCCGGAGGCGGGATTAAGGCCTGCGGAAGAGTCGGTCATGCTTCGGTCTGTGGGCATTTGGGTAACTCCTGTGGAGGTCATTTGCTTGCGACTTGTAGCTGCCCCGCTCTGGGCAGGCCTTCAATTTTACGCGAATGCCGTGGCGGAGCGCCGCCTGATGCCGTAGGATCAACCCTTTTTGGGGCCTCATGGACAACTTCCGCGGCGTTTCCCTGCCCCCGCGGATCCCTTGCCAGCACTGGGAAGAACGGCCGGTGGCGCCGTTACTGCCGGACTATTTAAGTGGTATACGCCACACTGCCGCTATTTCCGCCGCCACGGAGCCCCAAAGTGACGCGTGCCACGGCCTTTCCCGCTGTTCCGCGGCACGGGCTGCGCGCCGCCGTCGGCCCTTTCCGGCCCCGGCAAGAAGGGGGGTTCACAGGCGCGCTGCGCCTCCCTAAGGTTGTGCCATGGGAACACTCTTTTTCACTTAGGCGGACGCCTGCGGCCCGCGCCGGGCCCGCCCTCCTTCAGTCGCAAAAGGCCCAAAGCGGCCGCCCCTGGCACCACTTCATTTCACCGCGGAAAGGAAGAACAAAATGGCTGACGAAAACATGGAAAAGCAGATCAACCCGGAGGTGGCGAGCCACCTTGCCGAGGCGATGAACACCCCCGACATGCCCGGCGCGGAAGCACCGCTTGCCCCGATGGCGGGAACCGGGCAGCGCACCTGGCCGGACGGATACGGAAAGCGGCGGCACCCGAAGGAGCGGGATGCGGGCCACGGCCGTATGGGGCAGGGAGCCGCAGTGACGGCCATCCACCGCACCAGCCGGCCGCAAATGCCCCACTCATCCTGAGGGCACGCAGCGGACGCGCTAAGACTCTGACGACTTACAAGTAACGTGGCGGCACCGGGCTAACGGTGTCGCCACGTTCCTGCTTCATCGCAACCGACTTTGCGCGTCGCATAGGGACTGGAACATCCCAGAAGAACTTGCGCGCCGCAAAGCGGCTCAGCCTTCGCGCACTACCTCCGACGGTTCCTTGTCCAGCCGCCAGCCCCGCCACGCGGGATGCCGGAGCCGCCCTG
The DNA here is from genome assembly GCF_045291495.1 of Pseudarthrobacter quantipunctorum. Taxonomy (NCBI): domain Bacteria; kingdom Bacillati; phylum Actinomycetota; class Actinomycetes; order Micrococcales; family Micrococcaceae; genus Pseudarthrobacter; species Pseudarthrobacter quantipunctorum. The sequence continues at coordinate 3,643,936 of NZ_CP148033.1, read as the reverse complement.
TCCCGGTCCACTCGCTGTACGTCACTTCGCCCACCAGCTCAGGGGTGATCCAGTGTGCATCTGCGGCGTCCTCCCGGGGGACGTCCTGGAACGGTGATGTTTTCCTGGCCAGGCGTTCAACGGTCTGGCGAAGCTCAGTCAGCTCCCTGTAACTGAACCCGCTGCCCACCCGCCCCGCGTACTGCAGTTTCCTTCCGTCCGGGATGCCCACCAGGAGCGAGCCCACTGTGTCCTGCCGGCCGCCCTTCCCCGGACGCCAGCCGCCCACCACCACCTCCTGCGTCTGCTCCACCTTCAGCTTGGTCCAGGTGCGGGTCCGCTGCCCGCTCACGTACCGGCTGTCCGTGCGTTTGGCCATCACCCCTTCCAGGCCCAGTTCCCGTGCGCTCTCCAGGATGTGTTCCACGCGCTCCTCCAATACCGGGGAGAGCCCGGCCGGGCAGTCTGGCGCGGTGAAGAATTCCTCCAGCCGCTGCCGGCGCTTGGCGAGCGGCAGCTTCCGGAGGTCCGTTCCGCCGTCGTTCAGCAGGTCGAAGAGCATCAGCTGGACCGGGATGGCAGTCCGGGCCCGTGCCACGTCCGCCGGGCGGGTGAGCTTCATCCGTCCCTGGAGCAGGCCGAAGTCGGGCCTGCCGGACGGCCCGACGGCGATGATCTCACCGTCCGCGACGAACGGCTGTTCCGGCCAGCTCTGCCTTTCGGCCAGCTCCGGGTAGGTCCGGGTGACGTCGTTCCCGTTGCGGCTGAAAATCCGAACCGCCTTTTCATCGGCCACCAGGATGGCGCGCACCCCGTCCCACTTGAGTTCGAACTGCCAATTGCTGCCCTGCAAGTCCGCCACGTCGCCGGAAGTGGCCATCATGGGCCTGTAATCCTCGGGTCCAGGCGCGGAGGTGCCGGCTGCCGCTTTGGCGGAGGTCCCGCCGTCGTCCTGTGCCTGCCCGGCGCCCGCAGGCCCGGCAGTCTTATCCGCGGCGCCTTCCTCCGGCGCCTCCGCCTGCTCCCCGGGCCCGGACGCGTGCCTTCGCCGGCCGCCGTGGCGCTCCGGGTCCATCAGGTGGATGAGCCACTGGCCCTCGGAATCCTTTCCCTGGCCGCGGCCGGTGTGGATGAGCGCGAACTTCCTGGTCCCGCCCAAGCCGCCTCCTTCCGCGCCGGTGAGGGTGACGATGACTTCCCTGCCGTTGATCCACTTGTGCAGCTCGTAGGTTCCGTGGTCCCAGATGGTGACCTCCCCCGCACCGTACTCGCCCTTGGGGATAGTCCCTTCGAAGTCGGCGTAATCCAGGGGGTGGTCCTCGGTCTGGACCGCCAGGTGGTTCTTGCCGCTTGACTCCGGGACACCCTTGGGCAGCGCCCAGGACACCAGCACGCCCTCATGCTCCAGCCGGAAGTCATAGTGCAGGCGGCTGGCGTGGTGTTCCTGGATCACAAAGGTGTCCCCGCTGCCGGGCGCACCCGTGAACGGCTCGGGGGTTTTGGCGGGATCGCGCATGGAGCGGTACTTGCCCAGGCGGGGGTCGCCGTCGGCGTGGACGACGGCGGCGAACGGGTCCGTGCCGTCCTGCACCCGCCGCATGACCTCCTTGTAGTCGAGGTGCTTGAGGCCCGGGGAACCAATCTCCTCCCAGGTCCGGGGTGCGGCCACCCTGGGTGTGGCGCGGCCGCGGAGGGAATAGGGCACGATGGTTGTTTTGGCCGCGTTGTTCTGGCTCCAGTCCACCAGGACCTTGCCCTTGCGCAGGGTCTTTTTCATGTCGCTGACGGCAAGGTCGGGGTGGTCCGCTTCGAGGGCCCGTGCGAGCTCACGGGCGAAGGCGGAGATCTGCTCCGAGGTCTGGGACCTGTCCAGGGCGGCGTACAGGTGGATGCCCTTGCTGCCGCTCGTGACGGGGACCGGGTCCATGCCCACGTCCTGCAGGATGGTGCGGGCCAGGAGGGCCACTTCCACGCAGGCCTCCAGGCCTGCGCCTTCCCCGGGATCCAGGTCCAGGACCAGCCTGTCAGGGTTCAGCTGGCTGCCGTGGGAATCCACCTGCCACTGCGGCACATGGATTTCCAGGGAGTTGATCTGGCCGAACCAGGTAAGCGTGGCGGGGTCGTTGACCATCGGATAGTGGATGGTGCGGTCCTTGTGGGTGATTGCGGCCCGGGGGAGCCATCCCGGGGCCGAGTCCTCCAGGTTTTTCTGGAAGAACACCTCGCCGGGCTTCTCTGCGGTCCCCACGCCGTTCACCCAACGCTTTCGGGTGGCCGGCCTGTTGTACGCCGCGGGGATCAGGACGTGGGCCACGGCGGCGTAGTAGGCCAGCACGTCCGCCTTGGTGGTGCCGGTCGACGGATAGATGACCTTGTCCAGGTTGGTGAGGGTCAGTTCCCGCCCGGCGACCCGGACACGTTCCTTAGCTGCGGGCATGGGGCTTCACCTGCGGCGTTGCGTGATGTTCACTTGATGAATGAGAGCCATTTGGAAGGGTGCCATCGCGTTCGGCCTGGTCAACGTGCCTGTGAAGGTCTACAGCGCCACTGAGGATCATGACATCAGTCTGCACCAGGTCCACAACGCCGACGGCGGCAGGATCCGCTACCAGCGCCGCTGCGAGGTCTGCAGCCAGGTCATCGACTACTCGGACATCGAGAAGGCCTTCGAGGAGGACGGCCGGACGGTGGTCCTGTCCAAAGACGAGCTCAAGGCGATTCCGGCCGAGAACAGCCACGAGATTGAAGTGGTGCAGTTCGTTCCGTCGGAGCAGCTGGAGCCCATGATGTTCGAGAAGAGCTACTACCTGGAGCCGGACTCCAAGTCGCCCAAGGCCTACGTGCTGCTGCGCAGGGCGCTGGAGGACACGGACAGGGTTGCCATCGTCCAGTTCGCGCTGCGGGAGAAAACGCGGCTCGGCGCTTTGCGGATCAAGGACGACGTCCTGGTGCTCCAGTCCCTGCTCTGGCCGGACGAGGTGCGCGAGGCGAACTTCCCGTCCTTGGAGGCGGACGTCCGGATCAGCGCGCAGGAACGCGACATGTCCGCCGCCCTGGTGGAGTCCATGGCGGCGGATTTCGATCCCGCCTCGTTCACTGACGAGTACCAGGTGCAGCTCCGCCAGCTCATCGAGGCCAAGCTGGAGCAGGGTGAATCCCTGGACACGGAGGAAACCTTCGGGGTGGAGGCCGGGGAGGGCGGCAAGGGCGAAGTCATCGACCTGATGGAGGCCCTGAAGCGCAGCCTCGACCGGAAACGCGGCGGCGGGGCCGGCGCCGCGGCAGGAGCCTCGGAAGAGGACGCCGGCGGGGACTCCGGCAGCGCTGCCGGGGATGGCGGGAATGAAGCGAAGCCGGCGCGCAAGCGGTCCGCGTCCGCAAAACCCGCGGCGGCCGAGTCCGATGGGAAGCCTGCTGCCCGCAGAACCAGTTCTGCCAAATCTGATGATGACAAGGCAGGCACCGCGAAGTCCTCCGGAGCAAAGGGCACGGCAGGCAAGTCCACGGGATCCAGGACCACAGCGACAAAGTCCACGGCCGCAAAATCCGGTACGGCCAGGTCCACCGCCAAGTCCGCCGAAAAACCTGCCGCGAAAACCGCCGCGGGCAAGGCAACAGGAACGCGGGCACGCAAACCGGCGTGATGGTCCGCGGACTCCGGAGCCTGCTCCCTTGCTCAATGCCATGCCTAAGAAACTACTAAGGCTGCTTGCGTTCCGGTAGCGGCGGCCTCTTTACTGCGGGTCCTTTACAGCGGCGTCCGGTGCGTCCACAATGAGTCGCATCACAGCCTCCGCTGTGGCCCACAGCGTGCTGTCACTCACTCTGACCTGCCACCTGAGAGGGGCGCGGAAATGAACGATCAGACGGACGCAGCCACGGCGGACCGGGAGCTCAAACAGAAGCACCGGGCCATGTGGGCCTCCGGCGACTACCCGGCCCTCGCAGACGAGATGCTCCTGGAACTGGGCGCCATCCTGGTGGAAGCCTGCGGCATCACCTCCCGCAACAACGTGCTGGATGTCGCCGCCGGATCAGGCAACGCGGCCATTCCCGCGGCGATGATGGGCGCAAAGGTGGTGGCCAGCGATCTCACCCCTGAGCTCTTCGAAGCCGGCCGTCGTGAGGCAGCCAACCGCGGAGTCAGCCTGGACTGGAAGGAGGCCGACGCGGAAGCCCTGCCCTTCGCTGACGCCGAGTTCGACGTCGTGATGTCCTGCCTCGGCGTCATGTTCGCTCCCCACCACCAGCAGGCGGCTGACGAACTCCTGAGGGTGTGCAAGCCGGGCGGCACCATCGGACTCCTCCACTGGACTCCGGACGGGTTCATCGGCAAGATGTTCGCCACCATGAAGCCGTTCGCACCGCCGCCTCCGCCCGGCGCCCAGCCGGCGCCGCTGTGGGGCACCGAGGACCACATCCGGGAACTGCTGGGGGACGGGATCACGGACACCGCGGCACGCAAGCAGACACTGGCGGTGCGGAGCTTCCACCAGCCCGGCGATTTTGTCCGCTATTTCAAATCCCACTACGGCCCCACTATCTCCGTCTACAAATACATTGGGGAGGACGCGGACAAGGTCAAAGCCCTGGACCAGGCACTGACTGAACTGGCTGACTCGTTCGGTGATGCCCACGGCGACTCTCCCTTCCAGATGGAGTGGGAGTACCTGTTGTTCACGGCGAAGAAGGCCAAGGGGCATGCCGGGTGACCATGTAGCCACGTCCTCCATCACCGTGGACGCCCCCTCGGGCAGGGTATGGGACGTCATCACGGACCCCGCCGCCGCCAGGGAATTCATGTTTGGTGCCGAGCTCGCCACGGACTGGAGCGTGGGTGGACCCATCAGCTGGCGGGGCACTTGGGAGGGCAAGGAATTCGAGGACAAGGGCGTGGTCCTGGACGTGGAGCCCGGCCGAAGGCTGGTGTACACGCACTTCAGCGCTCTCGGGGGCCAGGAGGACAAGCCGGAAAACTATCACACGCTGACGTGGACACTGGAGGACCGCGGCGGGCGGACCCTGCTGGTGTTATCGCAGGATAACAACCCGAGCGCGGAGGCGGCCGCGCACTCGAAGGGCATGTGGGACCGGTTGGTGGCGGACGTGAAAAAGATCGCTGAACGCGGCTGACCCACCAACCAGGTAGCAGTAAGTGTCGTTATGGACGTCCATAACGACACTTGCTGCTACCTACTTGGGCGAGGAGGGGCTTAAAAGCCAGCGGCCGCCGTCGGGCGTTTCCTCGGAAGGGAAGGCCCGACGGCGGCCGCTGAAGCGGGTGCGCTACTCGGCGTCGTGATCCGTTTCCAGGATCTGGACCAGGTGGTTCAGCGCATCGTCCGCGCCGTTGCCCTCTGCGCGGAGGACCACAACGTCGCCGTGCGAGGCGCCCAGGCTCATGAGGGAAAGGATGCTGGCAGCATCCATGGCCTCGTCGGCCGGCTCGCCTTCACGTGCGATGGTGATGTCCAGGTCGTACTCTCCTGCGGCCTCGGCAAAGATGGCGGCGGGGCGGGCGTGCAGGCCTACTCGGCTGGCGACGGTTGCGGTGCGTTCTGGCATTGTTGCTCCTTTTGTCTTGCGGCTTGCTGTAGGTCCAGTGCCGGATAGCTGGTGGTGGTTAGGGTCAGACCGTTGCGGGAACGGGTTCCACGGTATCAGCGGTCTTGGGGGCTGCCCAGCGCTTCAGTGCCACCACGGCCAGGGCTGTGACGATGGTACCGGCAATGATCGAGAGTACGAACATCAGCACGTTGCCGATGGCGAAGAACACGAAGATACCGCCGTGGGGTGCCTGCGATGTGACGCCGAAGGCCATGGTCAGCGCGCCGGTCAGGGCGCCGCCCAGCATGCTGGCAGGGATAACGCGCAGCGGATCGGCGGCAGCGAACGGGATGGCACCCTCGGAGATGAAGGATGCACCCAGCAGCCAGGCAGCCTTGCCGTTTTCGCGCTCAGCCAGGCTGAAGAGCTTCTTGTCCAGGACGGTGGCCAGGGCCATCGCCAGCGGCGGAACCATGCCCGCTGCCATGACGGTTGCCATGATCTGCCACGGTGCCTGGTTGTCGGCGGTGCCGGCGCTCAGGCCAGCGACGGCAAAGGCGTAGGCCACCTTGTTGACGGGACCGCCGAGGTCGAAGCACATCATGAGGCCCAGGATGATCCCCAGGACCACTGCGGAGGCGCCGGTCATGCCGGACAGCCAGCTGTTCAGTGCTGCGGTGAGGCCGGCGATGGGTCCACCGAGGACCAGGAACATCAGGCCGGAGGCGAAAATCGATGCGAGCAGCGGAATGATGACAACCGGCATCAGGCCGCGCAGCCATCGGGGGACGGACCAGGTTCCAATCAGGTGGGCCATGTAGCCGGCCAGCAGGCCGCCCACGATGCCGCCCAGGAAGCCGGCACCCATGAAGCCGGAGACTGCACCGGCTACGAAACCGGGGGCGATGCCCGGACGGTCGGCGATGGCGTACGCGATGTAGCCGGCCAGCGCCGGGACCAGGAAGCCCATGGACAGGGCGCCGATCTTGAACAGCACGGCACCGAGGTAGATGGCGAGGCCGCCCTCGGGCAGGTTGCCGAAGTTGTTCTCCACCACCACGGTGTCCGCTACGTCGGTGATGTCGTAGCCACCGAGCAGGAAGCCCAGGGCGATCAGGAGGCCGCCGCCGGCGACGAACGGGATCATGTAGCTCACGCCGGTGAGCAGGGCCCTCTTGAGCTTCTGGCCGATGTGCTCGCCCTTTTCCTCGGCGTCGTGCTCGGCCTGTTCCTCGGCACCGAAGTGCGGGACGCGCCGGGCGTTCGGGTTGTCCGCGGCGGCCAGCGCTTCCTGGACCATCTTGGCGGGTTCGTCGATGCCGCGCTTGACGGGTGCGTTGATGACGGGTTTGCCCGCAAAGCGCTCCTTGCCGCGCACGTCCACGTCCACCGCGAAGATGACGGCGTCGGCAGCCGCGATCACGGCGGGGTCCAGCGGCTTGGCGCCGGAGGAGCCCTGGGTTTCCACCTGGAGGTCCACGCCCATTTCCTGGGCAGCGGCGACGAGCGAGTCGGCGGCCATGTAGGTGTGGGCGATGCCGGTGGGGCAGGCAGTCACGGCCACGAGGCGCTTGGGTCCGGCTGCGGGGGCGGCCCCGGCGGCAGAAGAACCGGCGGCGGCAGGTGAAGCAGTTGCCGTCGCAGCATCTGCGGGCGCTGCGGCTGCGTGGGCGGCCGGCTTGTCAGCCAGTGCGCCGTCCACCAGTTCCACGATCTCTTCGCGGGAGGAGGCGTTGCGCAGGGCTGCGGTGAAGTCCTTCTTGATCAGGGACCGGGCGAGCTTGGACAGCAGCTTGAGGTGCTCCTGGTCCGCGCCGTCCGGGGCTGCGATGAAGAAGATCAGGTCCGCCGGGCCGTCCTTGGCGCCGAAGTCCACCTTGGGGTTCAGGCGGGCCATGGCCAGGGTGGGTTCGGTGACGGCGGCCGAGCGGCAGTGCGGGATGGCGATGCCGCCGGGGATGCCGGTGGCGGTCTTCTGCTCGCGGGCGAAGGCGTCGGCGAAGAGGCCTTCGACTTCTGATGCGCGTCCGGTGGCAGCAACCTTGCTTGCCAGGTGTCGGATCACCGCTTCGGGGGAGTTGCCCAGGTTCTGGTCGAGCTCGACCAGTTCCGTGGTGATGAGCTGGGTCACTGTCAATCCTTTCGAAGGGCCGTGATGGTTACGGCATCCGGGGTGGTTTGGTGTACTGCCGGAACAGTGGAACCGGGCAGGGAGGCGGCTGCGGCACCGTGGGCCACAGCCTGTCGAAGGCAGTCGGCCGGGGCGGCGCCCTGGCCGTGGGCGAGCAGGTAGCCGGCAAGCGCGGAGTCGCCCGCGCCTACCGTGCTGACCGCGGCGACCGGCGGATGCGTGGCCAGCCACGCGCCGTCGGCCGTTACCAGGACAGCTCCCTTGGAACCGAGAGTTGCCAGCACAGCACCCACACCGGAACGCACGACGGCGGCAGCGGCTGCCGCGGCAGCCACCGGATCCGCTTCCAGTTCGTCAGCGGTGGCCGTAGCAAAGCCGGCTGCAGCAGCCAGTTCCGCCAGTTCTTCGGCGTTGGGTTTGAGGAGGTCCGGTTTCCCGGACCCAGTGGCGGTCCCGTCAGCGCCGGCACCGTCTCCGGACATCGCCGCGGCGAGCGGCGCTCCGGAGGAGTCCACGGCGATGCGCGGGGCGCTGCCGTTTACGGCCGCGCGGATCCGCCGCGCCGCCGTGGCATAGAAGTCTGCCGGGAACCCCGGCGGAAGGGAACCGGCCAGGACCACCCAGCTGGCGCCGCGCGAGCTTTCCAGCAGCAGCTTGATGAGGGCTTCCTGCTGGTCCTCGTCCAGTTTGGGGCCGGGTTCGTTGATCTTGGTGGTCACGCCGCCGGGCTCGGTGAGGGCCACGTTGGTACGCAGCGGCTCATCGATGGGAAGCGATACGAAGGGCACCCCGATTTCCCGCAGGCCCGCGAGGACGGGGTCGCTGTCGGCGCCGGGAAGCACCGCCACGGATTCCAGGCCGGAGGCGACGAGCGCGCGCGAAACGTTGACGCCCTTGCCCCCCGATTCCTGGCTGACGGAGACGGCACGCTGCACTTCGCCCCGTTCCAGGGGACCGGGAAGTGCAACGGTGCGGTCCAGGCTTGGGTTGGCGGTGAACGTGACGATCATGCGATCACCACGTCAACGCCGGCTTCTTCCAGGGCGGCCGCGAGTTCCGGGCCTGGTTGGCTGTCTGTAATCAAGGTGTCCAGATCTTTCAGGGAGGCGAACTGGACCAGGGTTTCCGTGTCCAGCTTGGAGGAATCGGCCAGCACCACAATGCGGCGGGCCGAACGGACGAAGGCTGCCTTGACGGCGGCTTCTTCAGGATCGGGTGTGCTCAGGCCAAAACTTGCGTGGATCCCGTTGGTGCCGATGAAGGCAATGTCGGGACGGAGCCTGGCCGCCGCTTCCACGGTTGCCTGCCCTACGGCCACCTGGGTGATGCCGCGTACCCGGCCGCCCAGGACGTCAAGGGCAATCCCGGGAACGCTGGACAGTTTGCCGGCGATGGGAACGGCGTGGGTGATGGCAACCAGTTCCGCCCGCGGTTCCGTTGCGTCGGTAGGTTCGACGGCGGCGCGGCGGGAGAGCATGTCGGCCAGGACTTCGGTGGTGGTTCCGCCGTCGATCAGGACGCTCCCCGCGGAGTTCCGCGGAATGAGGGCCAGGGCAGCCTCGGCGATGCGGATCTTCTGGTCGGGCCGCTGGATGGCCCGCTCATTGACGCTTTCCTCGGTGGTGCTGAAACGGTCAGCGGCCACGGCACCGCCGTGGACGCGGCGCACGGTGCCTGCGCTTTCGAGGGTGGCAAGGTCACGGCGGACGGTTTCCGTGGTGATGCGGAAGCGCTCGGCCAGGAGGGTCACGCTGACCCGGCCGCTGCCGGCAACAAGCTCGGCAATCTTTTGCTGGCGCTCCTCGGCGAACACATACCCTCCGTTGCGTAAGTTCAGTTGGTGCGGTGGTCCTGCGGTGCCCACATGCTGCGGTGCCCAAGCCTGGAATCAGCGGCTGCGTGACTGGCATCACATGATGTTGAGTTACTTGACTTTATCTTTGCTTGTGTTGGTTTGTCAATGGAAACCCACACGAAACAAAGTAGTGCGAAGTGTTCCCCTCATCCGCTTTGAGTTTTTGGGCAGATAAGGGGACTTCCCGGCCCCGGAACCCTGCATATCTGCCCAAAAACTCAAAGTGGGAAGCGAAAAGCCGGGCCGGACCGTACTGGTCCGGCCCGGCTCGTCGGGTTCATTCCTTGTCCAGCCAGGCAGTCAGGCCGGGACTTTCCGGGTGACTACAGTCCGCCGTCGCGGCTTTCGTTCCGGGTGATGCGTTCGCCCGTGTTGGGGTCCACCACGGAGCGGGTCTCGCTGACGCGGCGGCTGCGGCCGGGGGAGGCGAGGATGAGGGAGGCGATGAGCCCGATGACGCCCACTGCGATGAGGATGTAGCCGATGAGGACCTGGTCCACGAAGGGGATAAGGCCCGGAGCGACTGCCCACGCGAGGATGGCGCCGAGGGCGATGAGGAAGATGGAGGATCCGATTCTCATGACGTGCTCCTTGTTTGGGGGACGGGCGTAGTCATCACCCGCTGACGGTTGCTAAGCATGCTGACCGATAAGCGTCACGCTACAGCGCGGGGTTGCCGTGTTCAATGCTTCCGGACGGTGCGTAACCCATTCGTTGCGCTGTGGCCACTGTGAATGGTGTGGCGTCCGCTCGGCCCCGCTGCCGCCGTCGGACAACCGCCCGCGGCCCGGCACGGCGTCAGGCTCCGCCCCAACCTGGCTCGATAGGCTGATCCGATGGAAACAGTTGTTTGGTCCAGGCCGGAAGACCAGCGGGCGGGTACGCCGCTGCTTGTCATGATGCATGGCTACGGTACGGACGAATCCCGCATGGTCCGCCTCTTCGAATACCTGCCGGCGGAATTCACGTGTGCGGCGCTCCGTGCACCGATGCCCATCGGTGACCACTATGGCTGGTTCCTGCTGGACTACTTCCTGGCCAACGACTTCGCGGACGTCATTAAAGCCTCAAATGCAGTCCAGGTCTGGATCAACAGCGTCAAGGGCCAGCACAGCAGCGTAAGCCTGCTCGGGTATTCCCAGGGCATGGCGATGGCCAGCACCCTGCTGCGCCTCCACCCCAAGGACTATGAAGCGGTGGTGGGGCTGTCCGGCTTTGTGCTGCAGAACGAACTGCTGTCCCTTACTGAATCCTTTGATACCCGGCCGCCCTTTTTCTGGGGGCGGGACAAAGCTGACCTGGTCATCAATGAGGACGCCATCGCGTACACGGAGGAATGGCTGCAGGAGAAGACCCTCCTCACCGCCAGGACGTACCCGGGGATGGGCCACGCCATGTCCAAGACGGAGATGGTGGACGTGAGTTCGTTCCTGCGGCACTACGTGCTGCGGCCGGAGGGGTCCACAAACAACCAGCGGTGATGCTGTAGGGCCTGGGAAGTGCGTAACGTCGGTTTGTAAAGAAAAAACAGTTGCAGGCTAAATTTGTAAGCGCTTACACTCATCTTCGGCCGCCATAGCGGCACTGGACTGGGTGAACAGGAGATCGGCGCGGTGCGGAGGATGTACTGCAGCGGGCTACGGCCCGATGACCCGTGCCGGACCTGCACCCTGCCGGCTTGTCTCCGGGCGCCGGCATGCCCATGATGGTAGAAGTGCATGGGCCGGCAGGGTCAGGGCCGCCACGTTCCCGCCGTGGGCGAAGACCTGCCGCACTTCCTGAGCATCCTGGCATCGTCGCCGCCACACTTCAGAGCATCCTTCCGTACAAGGCTGCCCGCCGTCCTGAAAGGACACCCACCACCCATGAGCGATAACACGGCAACAGGCCATCCAGCCGGCGGTCTCTCCGCCTGGGCCGGCGCGTCCGCAATCCTCTTTGACCTGGACGGCGTGCTGACCCCCACAGCCACAGTCCACGAGCGGGCCTGGCAGGAACTGTTCGAGGGCTTTCTGGCGTCGCAGCCACAGGTGGCCGGTTACAGCGAAAGCGACTACTTCGACCACATCGACGGCAAGCCACGCTTCGACGGCGTGCGGGACTTCCTGGCTTCACGCGGGATTGTCCTTCCTGAGGGTCCCACTGACGATGACCCCGCCAACAGCACCGTGCAGGGCCTGGGCAACCGGAAGAACCGGATCTTCAATGACATCGTGAGCACAGGCGTCGAGCCCTTTGAAGGTTCCGTACGCTTCCTCGAAGCCGTACTGCAGCGCGGACTGAAGGTCGCCGTCGTCTCGTCCTCCCGCAACGCACCCGCGGTCCTGGAAGCGGCCGGGCTCAGCGACCGCTTCCCCGTAGTGGTGGACGGCGTGGTGGCTGCAAGCGAAGGCCTGCCCGGCAAACCGAGCCCGGCCACCTACGAGTACGCAGCCCGCCTGCTGGACCTGCCGAGCGAGGAATGCGTGGTGGTGGAGGACGCAGTCTCCGGTGTCCAGGCCGGGGAGGCCGGATCCTTCCACTCCGTCATCGGCGTGGACCGTGGAGCGGGGCGTCAGACCCTTCTCGACGCCGGCGCAACCCTGGTGGTCAATGACCTCAAGGAACTGCTTCCCTAAAGAACGTCCGCCGTCCCCCCCGGGTGGCGCCCGCTGCTTTCCCCGCAGCTCCCGTCAGTACCCTTCCCCAAATATCCCCCGGGCCGGCAGCAAACCAGCTGCCCGGCCACACGTCAAAGGACCCAACACCATGGCCCTGATCTCCGCGGACCGCGAAAGATTCCCCAACACCCCCTGGCAGCTCGTGGAAACACGCCACGAACAGGGCAACGAGGGGACGCTGGAAACCCTCTTTTCCCTCGGAAACGGGCACCTGGGCATCCGCGGCGCCCACTGGGCCGCAGCCGATTCCGACCTTCCAGGCAGCTTCATCAACGGGCTGCACGAAATCTGGGACATCAAACATGCGGAAAACGCCTTTGGCTTCGCCCGCACCGGCCAGCGCATCCTCTACATCCCGGATGCCAACAACTTCACGGTCGTCCTTGACGGGGAGTCCCTGAGCCTGGCTGAGTCAGAGGTGCTGGATTACCGGCGCTCCGTCGACTTCTCCACGGGCATCTACGAATGCCGCATCACCTGGCAGTGCCGCTCCGGCGCCGTGGTCACCACCACCGAGCGGCGCGCCGTGGGTTTCGCGTCCCGGGGAAGCCTTGGCATCTCCCTTGAGGTGGCCACGGACCGCGAGGTGTCCGTGGACGTCACCTCCTCATTGATCAACCGGCAGGACCAGCCGGTGGAGGACCACTCCGTCCACGATCCCCGCCGTGCAGGCCGGCACGCAGGCCGCGTCCTGCTGCCCCTTCGCCTTGACGGCGGCGACGGGTCGCTCCGGCTGGCCTGGGAGGCCGCGGAATCCAAGCAGCGCGTGGGCGTCGCCGTGGACCACTGGACCTCCGCCGGCCATCAGCCGTTCGAGACCCTCGTGGACCAGGACGACAGCAGCGTCCGCTATGTCCTGGCGGTTGGCCCCGGCGAGCCGTTCCGCCTCGAAAAGAGCGTCAGCTACGCCGCCGGGCGGGCCATCCAGGACCCGTCAGTGGACCCGGCCGCTGCCGCCGAGGAAGGCCTGCGGCCGGTAGCGGACATCTTTGCCGAGAGCGAGGCGCACTACCGGAACTACTGGGCCACCTCGGACATCGTGGTGACCAGCCAGTCCGAGCTGCAGCAGGCCATCCGGTGGAACCTGTTCCAGCTTGCCCAGGCGACGGCGCGCGCGGACGTTGCCGGCATTCCCGCGAAGGGCGTGACAGGTTCCGGCTACGAGGGCCACTATTTCTGGGACCAGGAGGTCTACCTCCTGCCCTACCTGACCTACACCAACCCCGACGGCGCGCGGCGGGTCCTTGAGTTCCGCCACGGCATGCTTCCCGAGGCCAAGGTCCGGGCCAAGGAGCTGAGCGTGGACGGTGCACTGTTCCCGTGGCGCACCATCAACGGGCTCGAGGCGAGTGCGTACTACGCCGCCGGCACGGCACAGTTCCACATTGCGGCCGCCATCGCCTTTGCCACCAACCGGTACGTGTGGGCCACGAAGGACGCCGAGTTCCGGGACGGGATGGGCGCCGAACTGCTGATTGAAACGGCGCGCATGTGGATCTCGCTGGGCTTCTTCGGCAAGGATGGGCTTTTCCATATCCATGGCGTCACGGGCCCTGACGAGTACACCGCCGTGGTTAACGACAACCTCTACACCAACGTGATGGCCCGCTTTAACCTCCGGGCTGCCGCTGCCCTGGAGCATGCGGGCGTCACCGACGAGGAGCGGCAGCTGTGGGAGGCGGCTGCGAACCGCATGCAGCTGCCCTTTGATGAGCGGATGCAGGTGCATTCCCAGGACAACGACTTCATGCACCTCGAACCCTGGGACTGGAACACGCCCCGGTCCAAGTACCCCTTGCTGCTGCACTTCCACCCGCTGGTGATCTACCGCCACCAGGTCCTCAAGCAGGCGGACACAGTCCTGGCGATGTTCCTGCAGTGGCAGGATTTCACGGCGGAGGAGAAGCACCGGGCCTTCGACTTCTACGATCCCCTGACAACGGGCGATTCGACGCTGTCCGCCTGTGTCCAGGGCATTATGGCAGCCGAGGTGGGGTACTCCCGCGAGGCGCTGGAGCACTTCACCAACGCCGTGTTCATCGACCTTGACGACACCCACGGCAACACCATCGACGGCGTGCACATTGCCTCCACCGGCGGGGTCTGGAGCTCCCTGGTGTGCGGTTTCGCCGGGCTAAGGGACCAGGGCCCGGTTCCTTACTTCGACCCCCGCCTCCCCGCGGAGTGGGAAGGACTGGACTTCCATCTCAAGATCCAGGGCCGCCTGCTGCGGGTGGAACTCGGGAGCGGCTTCATCACGCTGACAATCTCCGAGGGGGAGCCCCTGGCGGTTGATGTCCGCGGCCGGGAGCTCACCATCGGCGCCGAACCCGTGAAGGTGGCACTGGATCCCGTGCCGCAGCCGGAGCCCACGGTGTTCCCCAGCGGACATCCGACGGCGAGCATCCCGGTGGTACGTGCCAACAGCTGAGTGCGGGGCGGCGGCGGGAGCCTAGTCTCCCGCCGTCGTCGTGCGTTGCAGCCTGGGTTCCTGGTCCAGGGGGTGGGCCAGTTCATCGGCGGGCATCCGCGCAGCAGCCAAGGCGATGACCGCCATCACCGGGCAGACGCCGCCGGCCACCAGGAAGATCAGCCAGATGGGCAGCACCTCCGCGGCAGGCCCGGCCAGGGCCATGGACACCGGCATCAGGGCCAGCGAGACGAAGAAATCCAGGCTGGAGACCCGGCCCAGGAGGTGCGGCGGAACCCGCCGCTGGAGCAGGGTGCCCCAGATGACCACACCCACGCTGCCGGTGGCGCCGAAGATGAACAGTGCCCCGGCGATTGCCCAGAAGCTGTCCATGACGCCGACGGCCGCCAGCGGCAGGCTGCCCGCACCCCAGGACACCATCATCACCGTAAGGTAGCGGCGCGGCAGCCGGAAGGACGCCGTCAACAGCGAGCCAAGCGCGGCGCCGACCCCCATCACGGCCAGCAGGAAGCCGAACATGCGGGAATCGCCGTCCAGCTGGTCCCGGACCACGAACGGCAGCAGCACCTCGATGGGACCGATCAGGAACAACACCGAGATGCACGCCCACAACAGGGTCCACAGCAGCCATGGGGTGCCAAGGGTGTAGATAACCCCTTCGCGAAGGTCGTGGAAGAAGGATCGCCTGGGCAACTCAACGCCGTCCGGGCCGCTGGCGGGGGCCGCCAGTGCGTGCTGGCCCAGGAAGTTCAGGACGATGAACGCCAGGAAGTGGCACACCGCCACCGCCGTGACCGCGTGCGACGGCGAGAGGGCAGCCACCACCATTCCAGCCACCGCCGGACCGGCCGCCTGCTGGAGGACGGGACGCATGGACCCTTCCATTCCGTTTGCTGCTAGCAGGTCCTGGGCGGGAAGGATGCGCGGCAGGATTGCGGAGTAGGCAGGAAAGAAGAACGCCGCGCCGACGCCAAGGACAAAGGACCCCGCGGCGATGTGCCACAACTGCAGCAGGCCCGTCATGGCCAGCCCGCTGACGGCCGCTATCACCGCGAGGTTGGCCCCTTCCACGGCGATAATCAGCCGGCGCTGGGGGATCCTGTCCGCAGCGATGCCGCCGGCCAGGACGAACGCCACCAGGCCCACGCTGCCGGCGGCGGCCACCAGGGACAGTTCCAGCGGACCGCCGCCCAAATGGATCACCTGGTAGACCATGGCCACGGCCCACATGCCGGAACCGAAAATTGAGATGGCAAGCGCTGCGATCAGGACCCTGTACTCGCGGTGGGCAAAGGGCCGCAGGGCCTTGGGGGTGGGCATAGGCTAAGTCTAGGCTTTGGGCGCACTCCGGAGGAGCCCGCGCACCCGCCCCGGATGGACGCGGCGGGTGCGCGGCTCCTTCCGCGGTGGCCTAATGTTAAGCAACCTTAGTATTAGGAATTCCGGTACAGGCGTACCGCCGAGACAAGCAGAGGTGACCATGGCCAGGCGCAGCAATCCCGCAGTACGGATAGCACAGGAAACCGCCCACAACGCGGTGTTCGACGCAGACGGGAAGCCCAAACCCGGGGTCCACAACATGCTCCTGAAGGCGGTGGAGATCCAGCGCCCGCTGGTGGTGGCCTACATCCGCCGGCTGCAGAGGAAACACCCCCGGGCCACGGCCGCCCAGCTGGCCGACATCCTGGAACGCGACTACCTCCGCGCGGTCACCGGCGGCGGTGCGCTGGTAGGTGCTACCGCCGTCGTGCCCGGCGTGGGCACCGTGGCATCCCTTGGGCTGTCTGCCGCCGCGACGGTCGGGTTCCTGGAAGCAACAGCCCTTTACTCCACCTCGCTGGCGGAGCTGCACGGGATCCGGCTCACCAACCCGGAGAAGGCCAGCACCATGGTCATGGCCATCATGCTGGGCGAGGAAGGGACAGCCCTCATCGGGACGCTCAGCGGCCAGGCTGCCGGCAGGGAAATGAACGCCAACAACGCCTGGGGCAACGTCCTGTCCAAGTCGATGGTGCCGGGCTTCGGCAGCATCCGGAGCAGGATCCAGAAAGCCTTCCTCAAGAACCTCCTCAAGCGGCAGGGATCCGCGCTGTTCGGCCGGGCACTGCCGTTCGGGATCGGGGCGGTGGTGGGCGGAGCCGGTAACCTCGTGATGGGCCGTGCGGTGGTGGCCAACGCCAAGGAGGCGTTTGGACCCATGCCGGATACCATCCCCGGAGAGCTCACGGCTGCCGCGGCGGCCCAGGATACCCCGAAGCTGGAAGGCAACACTCTTGGATCTCAACGCTGACCTTGGCGAATCATTCGGCTCCTGGCGCATGGGGGACGATCCCGCCATGTTCCAGCTGGTCACCAGCGCCAATGTGGCATGCGGCTTCCACGCCGGGGACCCCGTCACCATGCTGGACAGCTGCCGCGCCGCCTATGAGCTCGATGTGACCGTCGGCGCCCATGTGGGGTACCGGGACCTGGCCGGCTTCGGCCGCCGCTCGCTGGACATGAGCTTCGACGAGCTCTTCGGCGACGTGCTGTACCAGCTGGGAGCGCTCGACGGCGTTGCCCACGCCGTGGGTGCCTCCGTGGACTACGTGAAGCCGCACGGCGCCCTGTACAACCGGCTGGTCCACGATGCCGAACAGGCTGCGGCCGTGGTGGCCGCAGTGAACGCCTACGATCCCGGGCTGCCCATCCTGGGGCTGCCGGACTCCGAGCTCCTGAAGCAGGCCAGGGATGCCGGGCACCCGGTGTTCATCGAGGCCTTCGTGGACCGCGCCTACCGGGCGGACGGCACGCTGCTTCCGCGCTCGGAGGAGGGTGCCGTGCTGCACGACGTCGACGCGATTGTTGAGCGGGCCGTGCGGCTGGCTGCCAAGGGCGAAGTGGTTGCCGTGGACGGAACGGTGGTGCAGGTCAGGCCGGATTCCCTGTGCATCCACGGCGATACTCCGGGTGCGGTGGAGATGGCTGCAGCCGTCCGGGCAGGGCTGGAAGCCGCCGGCATTGAGCTGGAGTCCTTCGCGTAGCAGTTTCCTGCCGGCCGGGGGTCAGCCGAAAATCAGGTGCGCCACCGTAAAGATCGCAAGCCCGGCCAGCGCACCCACCACGGTGCCGTTGATCCGGATGAACTGCAGGTCCTTGCCTACCTGGAGCTCGATCTTCTGCGACGTTTCCTCGGCATCCCAGCGGGCCACGGTGTCCGTGATGACCCCGGCAATGTCCGACCGGTAGGTCCGTACCAGGTAGCCGGCTGCGTCGCCGATCCACGCGTTGACCTTGCCGGCCAGCTCGGGATCGCCGACCAGCCGGGAGCCGAAGTCCCGCACGGCCGCCTTGAACTTCACGGTCAGTTCGCTGTCGGGATCGTCCACGGCGCCCAGCAGCGCGTTCTTGACGGTGCCCCAGGTGCGGGAGGCCAGTTCACGCACCTCGGGGTCTCCGAGGACCTGGGCCTTGATGTCCTCGGCGCGGGCGATCATCACAGGATCATGCTGCAGGTCCTGGGCAAGGTCGTTCAAGTACTTGTCGATGGACTGCCGGACCTGGTGGTTGGGGTCTGCCTGCACCGCCCGGACGAACTTGAGGATCTCCACATAGACCTTGTCACCCACCAGTCCGTCCACGAACTGCGGCACCCACGTGGGGGAGCGGTCGGACACCAGGTGGGTGACCGTTTCGTGGTTGTCGTCCACCCAGTCGGCGGCACGGTCCACCAGCAGGTCCACCAGGTTGTGGTGGTGCCCGTCGCGGAAAATCCGCTCGGCCATCTTGCCCACCGGGGGTCCCCACGGCGGAGTCAGGAGGTGCTTACGCACCATTCCCTCGATGACCGCCTGGACGTCGTCGTCGTTCAGTACTTTGAACAGGCCGCGGATGACGGCGGCGCCTTCCTTGGCCACCCGCTCGGAACCGGCGGGCGTGGCAAGCCACTCGCCCGCCCGGCGGGCGATATTCACGCTGGCGAGCTTGTCCTGGACCACCTGCTCCGAGAGGAAGTTGGTCTCAACGAACTCGCCCAGCGAGGCGCCGATCTGGTCCTTCCGGCGCGGAATGATGGCGGTATGCGGGATCTTGATGCCCATGGGGTACTTGAACAGTGCCGTGACAGCGAACCAGTCAGCCAGCGCGCCCACCATGCCGCCCTCGGCAGCCGCGCGGACGTACTGGAGCCACGGGTATTCCTTCTGCAGCGCGAACGCGAAGACGAAGATCACCGCCATCACCAGCAGCAGCCCCAGCGCCACCATCTTCATTTTCCGCAGCGCTGCCGCCTTTTCGGCGTCGCCCGCGCTCAGTTGGTGGCCGACGGCGGCCCGCGCCTCCGCCTGGCCCCTTGCGGGCAGCGGTGCGGACGGGGTGGGCCCGCCGGGTGCTTCGCGGGTAGTTGGCTCAGAGTTCACCTGCATGTGCCAAGCCTAGTCCCGCAGCACGGGGCCGGTCGGCTACCGTGTCTGCATGACTACTGACGAGTCAGCGCCGCAACGGCCGTTGGTCTTTGCCCACCGCGGCTCCAGCGCCGCGTTCGCCGAACACACCCGGGCCGCCTACCTGCAGGCCCTGGCCGACGGCGCCGACGGCGTGGAGTGCGACGTCCACCTCACGCGGGACCAGCACGTTGTCCTCCTGCATGACGCCAACCTGGACCGGACCTCGGACGGAACAGGGCCCGTAGCCGAGCGCACGCTGCGGGAGCTGCGGCACCTGGACGTGTCATCGTGGAAGGGCGTCCGCATCCCGGAGGCATACGGTGCCCGGTCAGAGCAGCTGCTGACCCTGCCGGAACTCCTGGAGATCCTCCGCGGTGCCGGCCGGCCGGTGAAACTGGCCATCGAGCTCAAGCACCCCAGCCCGTACCAGCTCAAGCTGGAGGACCGGGTCCTTGAGGTGCTGCGGAGCGAGGGGTGGGACCCTAAAAGTTCTGC
This sequence comes from Pseudarthrobacter quantipunctorum, assembly GCF_045291495.1. NCBI lineage: Bacteria > Bacillati > Actinomycetota > Actinomycetes > Micrococcales > Micrococcaceae > Pseudarthrobacter > Pseudarthrobacter quantipunctorum. The sequence goes on along the minus strand of NZ_CP148033.1, from coordinate 3,624,414 downwards.
CGTGGACAACGTGGCGGTGACCTTCATGAGTTTCAGCCCGGACTCCGTCCGGCACCTGCTCGAATCAGTTCCGCCTGAATACATCTGCCAGTTGGTGGACGACGTGGACATCCGGGCGATCCGAGGCGGACTGGGGTTCGGGATGATCACCGGCGGCGCAATTGCCAACCTGATGAGGGCAACCCAGGCCGAAGCCGAGCGGATCCTGGACAACGGCCAGGTGGGCCTCGCCGGGCCAGGCATCGACTATGTGCGCCGGCATCCCGCTGCCGTCCAGCGCTGGCTCGCCGGTGGCCGGCGCTTCCGCGTGTGGACCGTGGATTCCGAGCAGGACGTTGCACTGTGTGCGGGATTGGGGATCCAGGAGATCACCACCAATGTCCCGGCCCGGGTCCTGGGCCAGCTGCAGGTCGCCTCGCCGCAGGGAAGGTAGGGGCGCATGGGCGGGATCCCGGACGGCGTGCCCGCGCTGTTCAGCTGCCTTGAGCCGCTTTTCCGCCGGCAGGACGCCTCCGGCGGGCTCCGGCCTGCGCCCTGGTCCGGCCCTCGCCGCTGGTGGACCGGGCCCCTGGACGTTGAAGGCCTCAGCCTGGGTGCGGTGGGTGCTGCCGCGGCGGCCCTGAACCTCCTGGCGGGTGCGCCGGACAGGTTCGCCACCACATCAGCCCTGACAGCCGCAGCCTTCGACTCTTCCGGGCATCTGCGCATCTCCGGGCATCCCATCCAGGGGTTCGCCCCGCTGTCCGGCTTCCGGCGCACCCTTGACGGGTGGATCCGGCTCCACGCCAATTATCCGCATCACGCAGAGCGGCTGATGGAGGCGCTGGGTGCCACCACCGCCGGCGGCGTGGCCGCCGCGCTCCGCAGCATGGAGTCCCTGGAGGCCGAAGCAGCCATCCAGTCCCGCGGCGGGGTGGCGGCGGCCGTCAGGACCCGGGAGGCATGGCTTGGCTCCGCGATGGGCCGCTCGGCGGGCAGGGGTCCGTGGATTGACCTGACGCTTCCCGGCGGCAAGGCCAAAGGAACACGGCAGCCCGTGCTCCAGCCCCTTGACGATCCGCGCAGGCCGCTCCTGGGCGTCCGCGTGCTGGACCTGACCCGTGTCATTGCGGGCCCGGTGTCCACCCGCCTGCTGGGCGTGCTGGGGGCGGACGTGCTGCGGATCGACCCGCCGCAGCTTCCGGAAATCACCGGCCAGTTCGTGGACACCGGGTTCTGCAAGAGGAGCGCCGTGGCGGACCTCGCCCTTCCGGGGAAGCTGCACCGCCTGCACCACCTGCTGCACACGGCCGACGTTGTGGTGGCAGGCTACCGCGCCGGCTCCCTCACCCGCTTCGGGCTGGAGCCGGAGGCCCTCCTGGACGCCAGGCCGGAACTTGTGGTGGCCACCCTTGACAGCTGGGGCAGGGAAGGGCCGTGGAGCGGCATGCGCGGGTTCGACAGCATTGTCCAGGTGGCCACCGGGATCGCGGACCGGTACGGGGTGGAGGATGGCGACGGCGGCTGGCGGCCGGGTGCGCTTCCCGTCCAGGCGCTGGACCACGCCACCGGGTACGGCCTGGCTGCCGGTGCCATCGCGCTGCTCGCGCACCGCCAGCAAACCGGCCTGGGCGGATGGGCCCGGATGTCCCTGGCCCGGACCGCCGAGGAGCTCCTGGGCCTGCCCGCCCCGCCCGGCCAAGCTGGCAGCCCGGCAAGCCAGCCTCCCACGCCTGACCTGCGGACACAGGCCAGCACGTACGGCGAGCTTCAGTACGCCAGGCCGCCGCTGCTGCTCGACGGACAACCCCTCGACTATGGCCGCCCTCCCGTACCCTATGGAAGCTCGGAGCTGGCGTGGGCCTGACGGTTACAGGAGCCCGCTGCGCCTGTGGTTGAGTGGAGCCATGCCTTTTCCCCGCTCCGGCCGGGCCGCCCAGACCCTCTCCGCTGCAGCCATGAGCGCCCTGCTCCTGGCCAGCGCCATGAAGCACTTCCGCGACCCCGCCTTCTACCGCCAGGTGGTCCCGGGCTACCTCTGCCGTGACGACGACGCCCCCCAAGGTGCCGCGCCTTCACGTCCGCTTGCCCTCCTCTCCCGGGAGGAATGGATAGCCCTGAGCGGGCTGGTGGAGCTGGCAGCCGCCGTCGGAATCCTTGTCCCGGCAACGCGGAAGGTGGCCGCCACCGGCACCGCCGTGATGTTCACCGCGTTCCTGGCCGGACACGTCGACGCGCTCCAGCGGGCGTACGGGCCCAAGGGGACCCGCGCCCAGCGGAAGGTGCATACCGTCCGCCTTCCGCTCCAGGCACCGCTGATTGCGTGGGCGTGGAGCCTGCGCCGGCCGGCCGGGGGAGCGCGTCCGTGAGCCTGCTGGCATCCCCGGCGATACGGATGGGAATCTCCATCAGCATCGCCACCGGTTTGTACGGTGTGTCCTTCGGGGCACTCTCAGTGACGTCCGGGCTCAACTTCTGGCAGACGATGGCACTGAGCCTGCTCCTGTTCAGCGGCGGCTCGCAGTTCGCGTTCATTGGCGTGGTGGGCGGCGGCGGGTCCGGCATCGCGGCCATGAGCGCCGCCACCCTGCTGGGCATGCGCAACGGGATCTACGGCATGCAGCTCAACGCGCTCCTGCACCCCACCGGCTGGCGCAGGTACGTCGCAGCCCAGCTCACCATTGACGAGTCCACAGCAACCAGCTCCGGCCAGACCGATCCCGCTGAACAGCGCCGGGGGTTCTGGGCGGCGGGCATCGGCATCTACGTGCTCTGGAACCTCTTCACCGCCATCGGAGCGCTCGCCGGAAGCGGCTTGGGCGATCCCAAGCAATGGGGGCTTGACGGTGCAGCCGTCGCTGCGTTCCTGGGGCTGCTCTGGCCGCGGCTCAAGGGGCGCGAGCCGGTTGCCATTGCTGCCGTGTGCGCTGTGGCCACCGTCATCGCCGTGCCGTTCGTCCCCGCCGGCGTGCCGATCCTGGTGGCGGCCGTGGTGGCCGCGGTCATCGGATGGTTCAGCCATGGCCGGAGTGACGAAGGCCTCGAGCCGGACGTGGACCCCTTCCGGGAGCGCCACCACCACGGCGGACATGCCAGCCAGAGGATCACCGAATGAGTCTCTGGATCTGGCTGCTGATTGCCTGCGCCCTGGCCTACGCCTGGAAGCTGGTTGGCTACTTCGTTCCGGCCCGGTTGCTGGAAGATCCGCGCATGTCACGGGTGGCGGGCACCATGACCATCGGACTGCTCGCCTCCCTGACGGTTGTGAACACCGTTGCCACAGGCCAGTCGCTCGCCGCTGATGCCAGGCTGGGGGCGCTGGTGGCTGCCGCGGCAGCCCTGGCCCTGCGCGCGCCGTTCCTGGTGGTGGTCCTCGCCGGCGCCGGGACGGCGGCGCTGCTGAGGGCCCTGGGCTGGAACTGACCGGCTGGAACTGACTGGCTGGAACTGACTGGCTGGAACTGACGGCGGCACCTGGAATGGGAACACGCACCCTCTTTTTGTGATGCCTGTCACATGAAGAGCCCTTTTCCGGTTGTACTATAAAAGCGGCTATGCAGTTGGCCTTGGAAATTCTCACGAATGGCACCCATGGAAAATCAGCTGCATCCAGCCGGGGAAAGACCCGGACGTCTGCACCACAAACACACCAGGCGCCGCGCGGGACTGCCGGCCAAGCGCTTCTTCACCCGGTTTGCCGGCATGGCTGACGTCCCGGCCGAGGACCTGGAGTTCCTCTCGCAAAGTCTGGACGCAGCGTTCGACGTGGACACGGCGTCCAGCATTCCGGCCCTGCGGGCCTTGGTGCGCCGTGAGCTTCGCAGCAGGGGAGAACCGGGCGGCCACTAGCAAACCGCATCCCGGAACGGATATGTGGTGGACTGGCACCAGGGCCGCAAACCCACTGCGGCGGCCACAAGGGAGGAACCGCGATGAACGATCGGTCACGTCCGGAGCAGCCGGGGAAGCCCCGGCAAGGGTACCTTGACCCCGGTGGTTCGGAATCCACCCGGGAACTGCGGGATACAGCCCGGCGCCGCCGCGATGCGGAGGAAAAGCTGCAGCAGCACCTCAACGAGGCCAAAGACCACGTCCCCAATGAGCGCCACGACCAATCGGAGCAGCATCAGCAGGAGCACCACGAGTCCGACGGCGACGCCGGACAGGGCTCGTCCCGCTGGTAGTGGTGGGCGGCGGGCGCTGGGGGAAAGGTGGGGCCGCGGGCGGGTGCAGGGGTCCGGCGATCCGGAACCTGGGGAGCCGAAACCTGGGGATTCAGGGTCTGCGGGCCAGAGTGTTGCAGCCTGCCGGCTAGGCCACGCCGTGCGCTGCGCCATCCGGCGAACTGGCCCGCCTGCAGCTCTCTTCAACAGCCATCTCGTACCACGCTTCCGCCCCGAACTCGGGTTCAGGCGTGTCCAGGTTCTGGTACAGGGCGTCCAGCAGGTTTGCGAGTTCTTCCGCCGTCAGGGAGGGAAGGACTTCCTCGGGCCCGCGGGGATCGTTAAGGTACTTGTTCAGCTTTGAACTGTTCATCGTGCCACTGCCAGGATGCGCCGGAACTGAGGGGATTGCTTCATGGGTCACTCCATCCCTAAGTTGGGAGGCTGGCTGCGTAACCCCTCCTGAAGTGTATTGCACGTGCAGGACGCCCACAATGGTGCCATCCGCGCGCCAAACACAAACGCCGGGGCCAGTGGTCCGAAGCCTCCGGCCGCGCTTCGTGCGCGCAGCTTTACGGCAGTCTCAGCCCAGGTGCGGGCCCGTTCCAGGTGTGGACGGGACCGGCACATGGGCAGGCAGGGGGCGGGTGGGCCGCACCGTGCGGATGGCGTCCTCAACGAGGGCCAGCGGACGGCGCCAGGCGTCAGAGCCGGGCTCCATGGTGTCCACCACGCCGATAAGCATCGCAAGCAGCCGGAACATGTCCGTCATGGAGATGTCTGCCCGCAGGCTTCCCTGGCCCTGCCCGCGCACCAGCAGCACGCTGATGGAGTCCATGAGTGAGCCGGTGATGCCCGTCAGGAGTTCCCGCCGCCCCGCCACGGCGCCCAGCAGGTTGGCGTCAGCGCTGGCCGCGTCCATGAGTGCCTCCAGGACACGCAACAACCCGGCGGCCGCGTCGATGTCCGCCAGGGCACCGTCCACCACCGGATCCACAGTGAGGCGCAACTGCCGGTTTAGGGCGGCCAGGACCAGTTCTTCCTTGTCCGCGAAATTGCGGAAGAGGGTGGCAGGGCCAACCCCTGCTGTTGCCGCGATGGTCTGCAGCGGCACTTCCGGTCCAAATTCGCGGAAGCATTGCCGGGCCGCCGTGATGATTTTGTCCACGTTCCGTGCTGCGTCGGCACGGAGGGGCTTACGGGCGACTGCGAGGCTCATGCGAAAAGGTTAGCAACGGAGCTTTCGGCGATCACCGTTACTGCAGGGTAGGCGGTTATGTGACGCCCAGGGGCACCTTCCCGCCCTGCCGGCGCGGGCCCGCCGTGGCACACTGGCTTCATGTTGCTAGCGTTTTCTGTCGCCCCCTCGGGCGCCCCCAGCGAAGGTTCAAGGCCCACAGACGCGTCAGTGCACGACGCCGTTGCCGCCGCCGTCAAAATCGTCCGCGAGTCCGGTCTGCCCAACACGACGGACTCGATGTTCACCACCATCGAAGGCGAATGGGACGAGGTCTTTGACGTGGTCAAGCGGGCCACGGAAGCGGTGGGACGGTACGGCAGCCGCGTCTCCCTGGTGATCAAGGCTGACATCCGGCCGGGGTACACAGGGGAACTGACCGCGAAAGTGGACCGCCTGGAAGAAGCGCTCGCAGACGGTTCCTGACCCGCGCAGCCCTGGCCCGCCGTCGGCCGTTACCGGACCCAACTCCGGGAACCGCAGCTCTATGGACCCCAAGGCTGCCCCGTGCCAAACTGTGGCAATGTTCGAGCACCAGCCCCGGCCGGAGTGGATTGCGGCTGAAGAGTTCCTGTCCCGCGTCGTGGTCCATCCCGATCCTGCGCTGCAGCAGGCCATAAATTCCGCCGCGGAGGCGGGGATGCCTGCCATCGAAGTGGCGCCGAATGCGGGCAAGCTCCTCAAGCTCCTGGTGCAGCTGACAGGAGCCCGGCGCGTGCTCGAAATTGGCACGCTCGCCGGCTTCAGCACCATCTGGATGGGCCGGGGCCTTCCCCCTGACGGCACCCTTGTCACCTGCGAATTCCTGCCCAAGCACGCGGAAGTTGCGTGGGCCAACATCGATGCCGCCGGCCTCGGGGAGAAAGTGGAGATCCGGCTGGGGCCCGCGCTGGAGACCCTGGCGGCACTTGAGGAGGAGGGCCGGGCGCCCTTCGACTTCATCTTCATTGACGCAGACAAGGAGAACAACAGCCGCTACCTGGACTGGGCCGTCCGGCTGGGGAGGCCCGGGGCTACGGTGGTGCTGGACAATGCCGTCTGGGAAGGAGCCATCGTTGACCCCGCGATGGACCCCGTCAACGCGCCGGGAATCATCGGTGCACTCGAGCTCCTGGGGAAGCATCCACGGCTGGACGCTACCGTCATCCAGACCGTCGGCTCAAAAGGCTGGGACGGTTTCGCGCTTGGACGTATCCGCTAGCGCCGGTGCCGGGAATCTTTCCTGCCCCACAAACTGCTAAGTATGCTTAGAACCAGAATCCGGCTGGCAGCCAGCCGGACCAACAGTTAGCAGTGGAGGAAAACGATGAAAGCCTCACCCACCCTTGCCGGCAACCTACAGACGGTGCTTACGGACCTCATCGAGCTGCACCTGCAGGGAAAACAGGCGCACTGGAACCTCGTGGGCACCAATTTCCGTGACCTGCACCTGCAGCTCGACGAGATCATTGCCGCCGCACGGCTCTTCGCTGACCAGGCCGCCGAGAGGATGCGCGCGCTGCATGCCCTTCCGGACGGCCGCAGCACCACCGTCTCAGCCGGCACCCGGCTGGACGGGTTTCCCGAAGGCCTAACCTCCACAAAACAGACAGTAAAACTCATAACGGCCCGGCTTGAGCGGACAGTCCAGACCATGCGGGATGTCCACGATGAAGTGGATGAGGAAGACCCCACCAGCGCGGACCTGCTCCACGCCGCCATCGAGCGCCTGGAACAGCTGGCCTGGATGGTCAATGCCGAAACCATGGCACCCACCGCCTCCGTCACCGAGCCGGCCGGCGCATAGGCGCCGCCGTCACGATGCCGGAACTTTCCGAGGAACACAGCCAAAAATCCGCCGGGAACGCGGTGTTCGGCCCCAGCGCAGCGGTCCGGCTGTCCGCCGGCAGGGAAGGCCCAGACAGCCTGGATCCCCTGTTCCAGGCCGTCTCCGCCAGCGCCGGTGATGTACCGGCTTTACTTGAGCTGGCCCAGGAGGCCGGAAAACAGTGGCCGAAGCCCGGTGAAGGCAGTACCGGGCTTCTCTGGGAGCTCCTGGCCACGGTGGCCGCCCTTGACGTTGCAGCTGCACGCGTCTTTGAGCCGCACCTGGACGCGTTGGCGATCCTGGCCCAGGCAGGGCATGATCCCGCCCGTGCCAGCGGGGCCTGGGGTGTTTTTGCGGCCGAAGGTCCAGGGATGCGGCTCTCGGCGGAACGGAACGGATCCGGGGTGGTTCTGACCGGCTCCAAGCCGTGGTGTTCCCTCGCCCCGCTGCTTGACCACGCGGTGGTCACGGCCCATACGGACGACGGCGGCCGCGCGGCTTTTGCAGTGGACCTGCGCCAGGCGGGCGTCACGTGTGAGGAGCCGGACTGGGTGGCCAGGGGGCTGCAGGAGATCCCAAGCGGGACTGTCCGGTTCAGCAGTGTCCCCGCCGAGCCGCTGCAGGGAACCAACTGGTACTTCAGCCGGCCTGGCTTTGCCTGGGGCGGCATGGGGGTGGCCGCCTGCTGGCTCGGGGGAGCCGTGGGCATCGCCCGCGACTACCGGGAATCCCTCAGTGCGGGACGTCTTTCCGGGCGGGAGCCGGACCAGGTTGCACTTGCGGCACTGGGCGAGCTGGACCGCACCCTGACCTCCGCGCTGGCCTGCCTCGCTGGAACAGCGGAAGGCATAGACCGGCCAGGACAGAGGCCGGCTGAACAGGTGTCCCCTCAACAGGGGACCGCCGGGCAGGTCTCGCCGTGGAGCAATGCGCTGCGGGTACGCGGAACCTGTGCCGCCGCCGTCGAACGCGTTTTGTCCGTAGTGGGCAGCAACCGGGGGCCGGGACCGCTGGCCTTCGACCGGAAGTACGCAAAGCGGATGGCTGACCTGGCGCTGTACGTCCGCCAGCACCACGGCATGCGTGACGACGCCCAGCTGGGCACCTTGACCTTGAAAGGTGACGCGCCGTGGTGACCTTCCTGCACACCGACGAGGGGACTGACGAGACCGCCTGGTCCGCCCGGGGCCTTCCGGTCATTCCCGAGCTCCCGCTCGCTCCGGAGGAGCTTGCCGCCATGCGGTTCCTGGTCCTCGCCGCCCACCCGGACGACGAAACACTCGGAGCGGGCGGCCTGCTGGCACGGCTGCACGGCCTCGGCGCAGAGGTGGAGGTGCTGCTGTGCACGGCAGGCGAGGCCTCGCACCCCGGATCGGAAACCGTCTCCCGGGAAGAACTGACGGCCCGGCGCCTCGCTGAATTCGCGGCTGCCCTTGAAACCATGGGGCTCACGGACCGCTGGCGGTACCTTGGCCTGCCGGACAGCGGCCTGGCGGAGCGCACGGCGGACATCGCCCGTGTGGTCAGGGAAGCCGCCGCAGGGCTGGCCGGCCCTGCAGGCCGGCTCGCCATTGTTGCGCCGTACCGCGCCGACGGGCACGCCGACCATGATGCCCTGGGATCAGTGGCCGCTGCTGTTGCCGCCGGGAACGGCTACGCCCTGCTGGAGTACCCCATCTGGTACTGGCACTGGGCCACGCCCGGCAACCCCGAGTGGCAGTCCTGGGTGAGGCTGCCGCTGGAGCCGGAGGAACAGTCCATCAAGGAACGGGCCATGCAGGAGCATGCCAGCCAGACCACGCCGCTTTCTCCGCATCCCGGTGATGAAGTCCTCCTGAGCGAGTCCTTCCTGCGGCACTTCTCCCGCCCCTTTGAAACCTTCGCCTGGACACCTCCGCAGGAGTTCATGCCCGGTAAAACAGATGGCCCCGGAACCGTGCCGCACACCAGCAAGGAAGCCCAGGAAATTTTTGACGGCATACACAACCTGGAACCCGATCCCTGGAAGTACGCCACCAGCTGGTACGAGCGCCGGAAACGGGCGCTGACGGTCGCAGCCTTGCCCTCCGAACAGTATTCCTCGGCGCTGGAGATCGGCTGCTCCATCGGCACGCTGACGGCCGAACTTGCCCCGCGGTGCGCGAACCTGCTGGCCGTGGACGCCAGCGGTGCGGCGCTGGCGCAGGCAGCAGAACGCCTTGCTCCTTTCCCGGGCGTATCAGCCAGGCAACTGACCATGCCCGCGGAGTGGCCTGGCGGGAGCTATGACCTGGTGGTGGTGTCCGAGGTTGGGTACTACCTCACCGCCAGTGAGCTCGAAGCCCTGATCGAAAGGATCAGGCATTCGATGCTCCCGGGCGGCACCCTGCTGCTGTGCCACTGGCGCCACCCCATTTCGGGCTGGGAACTGGACGGCGAAACAGTCCACACCCGGGTGCGGGACGGGCTGAAGTGGCCCACTGCCGGCCTCTACCGGGAGCGCGACTTCCTGCTCGAAACCCTCACAGTGCCCCTGGCGGCGGTGCCTGCGCCTTGACTGCCGTTGACCGGGTGGCCGTGGTGATTCCGGTGCACAACGAGGAGGACCACCTGGGCCGCGCCCTCGGCGGCGTGGCGGCCGCTGCATCCGCGCTCCGGGAGGTCCATCCCCACATTGACCTCCGGGTTCTGGTGGTCCTTGATTCCTGCACGGACGGGTCTGCGGCCATAGCCTCCACGTACGCCGCCCGGAACAGCTGCTTCTCTGTCCTGGCGGTTGCCTTTCGCAGCGTGGGCAGGAGCAGGCGGGCGGGAATCTGGCAGATGCTCGGTGCGGCCGCAGATACAAGCCCTGGCGCCGCGGCCAGGTTATGGCTGGCCAATACCGACGCCGACTCGGTGGTTCCTGAGAACTGGCTTGTGGGACAAATCAGGTTGGCCGCAGCGGGAGCCGACGCCGTGTTGGGGTCCGTGGACGTGGATCCTGCCGGGATGGCGCCGGAACTGCTCGGCCGCTGGCAGTCTATGCACTCCTTTGGTGAAGACCACCCGCACGTGTTCGGGGCGAACCTGGGCGTCCGCGGTTCGGCATATCTTGCGGCGGGCGGGTTCCCGCGGCACCTCTCGCATGAGGACCGGGTGCTCGCAGGGCGGCTGCGGGAGCACGGGTTTGATGTGAGGGCCACCGACACCATCCGGGTGCGGACGTCCGGCCGGACGCAGGCCCGTGCCCCAAAGGGCTTCGGCGCCTATCTGCGGACGCTGGGCAGGGACATTGCGCTGGCACCGGAGGCTTAATGCCAGCCCCGGACACCGAGGATAAGCGGGAGCGTGGCTTAACGGAAAAGGGGGTTGCTGCGGTACCGCAGCAACCCCCTTTCAGCAGGACTACTCCTTACGGAAGGCGTCCTTGACCTTCTCGCCGGCCTGCTTCAAGTCAGCCTTGGCCTGGTCCATTTGGCCTTCGGTCCGCAGGCTTTCGTCATCAGTTGCCTTGCCGGTTGCTTCCTTGGCCTTGCCGGCCATTTTCTCGGCGGCATTGTCGATCTTGTCGTCCAAACCCATGGCATTTCTCCCTTCGGCTTGTGGCCTGCGGCAATACGCGGGCCATGCTCCCATGCTAGCCAGCAAGGGGTTGCTTCAACAGATGGCTGGCTGCGGCAGGGAGCGTTTCCAGGAGGGGAAAGCCGGTGGGACAGCGTCAGACCAGGTCGGGGGCGCTTGCGACGATGTAGTCGGCTGCTGCCGGGCCGGTCATGGACAGGTTGTTGCTGTCCGGGTCGATGCCGTGTGTATCCAGCGCCGCCCACAGGGCTTCCGGCGCTTGCAGCGGGGCCTTATGGAGGAGGCACCAGCTGGTGTAAAGGCCATATAGCTCATCGCGTCCGAGGCCCAGCCCCGGCTCCCTGTCCGCGACGACTGCTTCGGCGAGAAAATCTTCAAAATGTGTAGCAGGCATGTTCGCTCATTCGGGCTCGACCTTGATGCCGCCGTATCTGCTTCAGCGGCCCTGCCGGCCCCGGAGGGCGCAACAGAGTAATCATGAAGGTATGGCAGGTCGGCTCGCTTTGTCCAGTTAGGCTGGCCAGCCTGGCCAGGTAATCCAGCCAGGCAGGGAAACCGGCCTGGGTGGGGACTTCGGCGGCGGGTGAATCGCGCCACGGGATCCAGCTGTTTTCAGCTGGACCGAGGGGGCCGACGGCGACTGGGGGGACTGGCCTCGGTCTCAGAAGAGGCCATCTCACCGCCGGCCCCGCCTGCTCCCGGGCACCTTGTTAAACCCGGGAAACCTCAACAGGACCTTCAAGACAATTTTCTCCCATCTTGAAGGTCCTGCCTAGTCCCCGTGGAAACGCTAGCGGAGGTCGTTTCCGCCGCGGGCGTCGTCTCCGCCTACGGCGCGGTCGCGTACCTTGTCACGGACCCGGTCCCGGTGCGGCTCCGTGTGCTGTTCGGAGTCACGTGCCCCGTCCTGGTTGTGGCCCCCGTCCGAGGAATCATCGCGGCCGTTCTCGGCGCTGTACTTCTCACGGAGCTCCCGCCCGTGCCGGATGTCCTCTTCCTCCTGCTTCTGCAGCTTTTCGCTCTTCTTGGTGTCCCTCGGGGGCAGCTGGATGGTTTCCTCTGCCTTGATTCCCGCCTGGAGCTGCCGGCCGCGTTCCATCTCGGCGTCGAACTCGGCACCGAAGAGCAGCGACATGTTGAGGATCCAGAGCCACAGCAGCATCACGATCACGCCACCCAGGGCCCCGTAGGTCTTGTTGTAGTTGCCGAAGTTGCCTACGTAGAAGCCGAAGCCCAGTGACGCAAGCAGGAAAACGAACAGCGCGATACCGGACCCCAGGCTCATCCACTTGAACTTGGGCTGCTTGACGTTGGGGGTGGCGTAGTAGAGGACGGCGATGATCACGATGATCAGTCCCACCATCACAGGCCATTTGGCGATGTCCCAGATGGTCAGGAATACGCCGCTGAGGCCGATCAGCCCGCCAACCGCTTCTGCCACCGGCCCGCTCAGGACCAGCATGCCGGCCAGGATGGCCACGATGACAACGGCAAGGAGGGTAACCACCAGCATGGTGCCCCGGAGCTTCACAAACGGCCGGCCCTCGTCCACCTCATAGATCCGGTTCATGGCACGGCCGAACGCCCCGACGTAACCGGACGCCGACCACAGGGCGGTGGCAAGGCCAAGAACCAGGGTGAATCCTGCCGCTGGGGCATTTGCCAGGTCCGCCACCACTCCGCCTACCGTGTCAACAGTCTCGGCCGGGACAAATCCGCTGACAATTTGCAGGAGCGCGTCTGTGGTTTTCTGTGGATCACCAAACAGCCCGACCAGGGACACGAGAGCCAGGATGGCCGGGAACAGGGACAACACCGCGTAGTAGGTCAGTGCGGCAGCCAGGTCCTGGCATTGGTCCTTGTTGAACTCCCGGAGGGTTTTGGTGGCGATGTACTTCCAGTTCGGCTTCACCAGGTCCTTGGGACTGTCCGGCTTCCTGGAATCATCGGGGGCCGGGGCCTGGCCTGCTTTGGCCGTGCTGCTCTCGGATGCATCATGAGTGGCCATGGGGTGTCCTCTCGGTAAGGGGCGAAAAACGGACAGGCCGGCTCCGCGGTTGGCGGGCCGGCCTGTCGGGTGGTGCTGGTGCCTTGCTTGTGCCGCGGTGTGCTGGATGCCGCTTAGGTGTTCTTGACGTGGCCTGCGGCGTCGGTGGCGTGGTCTTTGACGTCGGTGGCTGCGTGTTGGCCTTCGGTTTTGACATTTTGGGCGGCGTCGGTGGCGGTGGCCTTGACGTTTTCCATGGCTTCCTGGGCTGGTTCCTTGAGGTCCTGGACCATGTCCTTGGCGGCGTCGGTGACCTGGGTGGCCAGGGGCTGGGCTGCGGTTTTGAGCTGGTCCGCGGCTTCGCGTTCTTTTTGGCTGGCCGGGATCAGGGAGGAGATCAGCATGCCGGCGCCGAACGCGATCAGGCCTGCGGCCAGGGGGTTGCCCTGGGTTTTGGCTTTGACCTGGTCCGGTGCGTTGGAGATCGCTGTTCCGGCGTCACCGAGTTTCGCTGCGGCGGTGTCCTTGGCCCCGTGCAGGGTGTCACCGGTGGAGTGCAGGGCGTTGCCGGTGTGCCCGGCGCCGGTGTGCATGGTGTCCTGGACACGGGTGGTGGTGTGGTCTGCTGCGCCCATGATTTTCTCCTTGACCCCGCTGACCGCGTCTTTCACTTTGTCGGTCTGGCGGTGGACGATGTTTGAGGGGGTGACTTTGTCCGCCACGGCGTCGACGTTGGTGCCCAGGCGTGCGCGGGTGGCTTCTATGTCTGAACGGATTGCGTCCGGGTTATCGCTCATCGGTTTACCTCACCTGGTTTTAGGGTTGGGGGTATTTCGGACAGGGTTTCGCCGGTCTGGGGCAGGCCCTTGATCTGTTTGAGTTCCTTGCGGCCGATCGAGGCCAGGACCGCGGCGATGATGCCCCAGATCACGGCGACGATCAGCGCGGCCCAGCCCAGCGGCATCAGGGCGCCCAGGGCGAACATCAGGCCCAGGGACAGGAAGAGAAGGACGAAGTGTCCTGCCACGCCTGCCCCGGCGAGCATGCCCGAGCCCTTGCCGGCCTTCGTGGCCGACTGCTTCAGTTCGGCCTTGGCCAGCTCGACTTCCTGGCGCATGAGCGTGGACAGGTCACGGGTCACATCCCCGAGCAGCTCACCCAACGAGGCATTCTCAGCCTTCTCGTGCGCCACACTCGGAGCCGGTTCCGGAATCGAACTACTCATCACAGCCCGCCAGACTGGCCATCCCTGGAACGGTCCCGGGTGAGGGGATCGCCTGCCATGGGATCGTCGGCCAGGTCGCGGTCGCCCAGCGGATCACTGGCGATCCGGTTTCCGGACCACGGTTCTTCAACCAGCTGCGGGCTGTCCAGGGGACTGGCGGGACGCGTGGGGTCGGCGTAGCTGCTGCCTGGCGCGCCGCCGTCGTATCCTGCCGTTGTGGTGGCCGGCCCGGGAAGCTGCACCGGAGGCGGAGGAACCGTGCCGCCCGCCGGCACATAGGACTCTGTGTACCGGTCGCCGTATGGCGTTCCGGAGTATAGGCCCGCGGTGCTTGTGGTGCCGCTGGTGGATGAAGATTCCGGTGCCCCGGCGGTGAGGCCGCGGGTGAGCCTGCCTGCCAGGACGCCTGCACCCGCTGCAAGCAGGAGGAAGGTGCCGGGGTTGTTGCGGGCAAACCTCTGGACCTCGCCGAGAAGGTCGCCCGGCTGCCTGTTCTCAAGCCAGGACGCCATTGACGACGTGCGCTCGGCAACCTGCCGGACAAGGTCGCTGGCGACGCCCTGCTGGTCCGGGGCGGTGGCCATGCTGTGCAGCTGGCTGGAGATATTGCGCATGCCCTCTGCGGCCTTCTGCTGCTGCGTCCCGGCCTGGCTGGTCAGTCCCGACTTCGCCTGGTGCAGCAGTTCCTGGGCACTGTACTTCGCCTCGGACGCCACATGCGCGGCTTCTTCCTTGGCGGTCTGTGCAACGTTCTGGGCAGAGCCCTTCGCCGTGCGGGCAACGTCAGCTGCTTCTTCCTTTGCCGCATCCTTGCGTGACGTCCCGGAGCTGTCGCCGGGCTGGACCGCGCCGTATTGGGGAGTGGCGGCTGATGGGAATGTGGCGGCGGACCGCTCACCCGGAATTCCTGTAGAGGCCGGCGGAGCCGTCGTGGCGGGATCCTCGGGCCATTGGTTCTCTGTCATCTTCGCTCTCTCTTTCCAAGAAGGCCGGTTGTTGATCAAGAACCAGCAGTACTGGCCGTAAAATAATAAGCATGATTACTAATAAAAGGTAAGTACCCTTGCTAAGCGAGTTATAAACGGTTCCAGCAGAGTCAGCCGGAAGGGCGCAGGCCGGTCCGGTCACATCAAGTGGAAAGTAGTGGGTGTTATGGAAACAGCTCCATGGGTTTGGGTGGTAGTCGGCGTCATTGTGGTGGTGCTGGTTGTGCTGCTATTGCTGGCAGGCGGACGTCGCAGGAAGGCTGTCCAGCAGAAGCGCGATGACGAACAGCGCGCTAAGGCAGCGGAAATCCGCCGCGAGGCCGAGATGAAGGATCTTGACGCCCGGGAGCGCGAGGCGAAAGCTACGCGTGCCAGGGCTGATGCGGAGCAGGCCCAGGTGGATGCGGCCAGGTTGCGCCAGCAGGCAGACCAGCAGGCCATGGAGGCCAAGGCGCTCCGCGACGATGTGAATGAACGGGCGCGGAAGGCGGACGAGCTCGATCCTGACGTCGACGGCGACCGTCGCGGCGATGTCCATCCGGACCGCCGCGACCGCAGCAACCGCGAGCGAGCCAGCCACGAAGGTATGGGCGGCGGCCCCGCTGAGGCACGCCGCGGCACTGTTGGCCGTGATGATGCCCGTGACGATGGAGGTGTCGCCCAACCTGGAGACCGCGGCATTGCCGGCCACGACGGCGTCCGGGACGATGCTGCGCACGATGGCGTCCGGGACGATGCTGCGCACGATGGCGTCCGCGACGATGCGGCCCACGGCGGCGTCCGGGACGATGCTGCGCGGCGGGACCGCCCGGCACGTGGGGACCTCGCCGATGAGGGAATCAATCCTGCCGAGGGCAGCCGCCGTGACCGGAAGGATCCGCACTCGGGCATCTAGTCCACGGGCGGTGCCGGTTTCCTTGGCTTGAGCACGGGGGAGGGAGTTACTCCTTCCCCCGTTCCCATGCCCTGGAGCACGGCCCTGACGGCGTCAGTAGACGGTATCGCCGGCTCCCAGCAGAGGATTCGGCGGGCCCGGCCGGTGTCCATGATGGGAGCGCCGGCTGCCATGTCCACCCATCCGGAATCTGTGGGCTGCAGCCGCAGCCGCCACGTCAGCCCGACGATCCAATGAAGCAGCCCCATGGGAATGGGGAGGATCCTCCGGGCGCCCACAATGCGGGCGATTTCCTGCGGCGTCAGTACGGGCTCTGCCGCAATATTGAAGGCCCCCGAAGCCCGCTGGTCGATAACGCGCCAGTAGGCGTCCGCCACGTCATCGGCGTGAACCGCCTGGAAGACCAGGCCGTCCGGGGCGGGAAGCAGTGGAATACGGAGCTTCCCCGGCAGCAGGCGTGGAATGGCCCGCCCCAGGAAATACCGTCCAATCTCGCTTCCGGCGTCGGACTGGAAAATTAGGCCTGGCCGGAGCCGTGCCACCGAGATGCCCGGTTCCGCTGCCAGGAACGCATCCAGGGCTTCTTCCTGCTCCGCCTTGTGCCGGCTGTAGTGGGAGCCCGCCATGCCGTGGACCGGCCATGATTCGTCGCGTCTTTGGTCTTTGGGTGCCTTGCTGTAGGCGCCGACGGACGAGGCACAGACCACCTGTTTCACCCCTGCCCTGGCCGCTGCCGCCAGCACGTTCCTGGTGCCGGTCACGTTGGTGCGGTACAGCTGTTCCAGGTCCCGGTTGGGCTGGATCTGCCAGGCCAGGTGAACCACGGAATCCACGCCTTCCAAGGCGGCGTCAAGCAGGGGCCGGTCGCTCTCCAGGCCGACGTCCAGGGTGTGCCACTCAACGCCGGAGTAGGGTTCCCGGCCCGTGTCCGGGCGGCGCCTGCTGATCCCCGTCAGCTTGAAGCTTCCGGGCTTTTCGGACAGTTTGGCCTGCAGTTTGCGGAGGAGTGCTGTCCCAGCATTTCCGCTGGCACCCGTGATGGCGATGTGCATGGCAAGGACTCCTTGGATGGCTTCCCGGTACGGCTGACACACCGAGCCTATATCCGGGGAGCATTGTTTTATAAGCAACCTTATGATTTCCTACTTCTAAGTCTTGCCGCAGGCTTTCGGACCCCTACCCGAGGGAACCAACGACAATGCCCGAAAACTTTCCCGCGCTTGCCGTGGATACGATGCACGTTCACCAGACCCAGCCAGGACTCCTGGGAAACAGCCCTTCCGGTACCAAGGCCGGACGGCTGCGCCAGACCTTCGAAAACGATCTGGTCCTCGGCTACCTGGACCTGGCCGAGGCCCTTGCTGCCCGGTTTGAAGCCCGCGGACGCGAACGCGCCGACCTGAACCAGGTTGCCTACCTTGGACTCGTCAAGGCCGCCCGCGGCTTCGACCAGTCCAAGGGTGAGAGCTTTCCCGCCTATGCAGCCCCCACCATCACGGGGGAGCTGAAGCGGTACCTTCGTGACCGCACGTGGGTGGTCCGCCCCCCACGGCACATCCAGGACCTGCGCACCCGGATGTTCCGGGCGGAGCCGGAGCTCACCCAGTCGCTGGGCAGGAGTCCCAGCGTTGACGAGCTGGCCGGGGCCCTGGACGAAGATCCCGCCGCCGTGCAGGAGGCCATCTCGGCGTCGTCCAGCATGCACCCCGACTCGCTGGACGCCGTCAACCCGCACTCCGACGCGCCGTCCATTGGCGAGGTGCTGGCATGCCCCGAGACGCCGCTGGAACGCCTGGAGGAGCTCGCCTGCCTGCGTGATGCCATCCAGGACCTGGACCCTGCGGACCGGGAGCTCCTGTACCGACGCTACTTCTGCGAGGAAACCCAGGTGCAGCTGGGAAAGCGGCTGGGCATGTCCCAAATGCAGGTCTCGCGCCGTCTTGCCCGCGTGCTGGTGGCCCTCCAGCGCAGGCTGGAGGACAGTGCCATCCCCGAACCGGGGAACGAAAGGCAAGCGAACACTGCCCGGGGAAATGCAGGCCATGGGGCCCGCATGGCACCGCTGGCCGGCGCGTCCTTGCGGACCGCCGACGGACTGGACAGTCCTGCCCCTTCCGGCAGGAGTGCTGCCCGCAGGGGCACCACACGGGCGGGGACAAGGTAGCCGCCAGGCTCCCCGGGAATCGTGAGTCCGCCGCGCCTTAATCCATTGCGCGCGAGTCCGCCCGGCCGAACCCGTGGCGGGGGAATCCGCAGCTCCTGGGCCCGGCGTTCCGTAACCCGCCAAAAGACCGAAGAAAGACCGCCAACGGGCACGGCGGGCGCTATCTTGCCTGTTCAGCGGCGTGGAGCCACAGCCCACCGAAAGCCGGGAAAATCGTCCGGCCCCGTTTAGGAGCAGCAGCAGAGGGGAACAGGGAGGACATGGGAAGCACCGAAACATCCAGGCTCAGGGCTGTCCTGTTCGACCGGGACGGGACCCTGGTGGTCGATGTGCCGTACAACGGGGATCCGGACCTTGTCCGGCCGATGCCCGGCGCCAAAGCCGTCCTCGATGCCCTGCGCTCTGATGGAATCGCCACCGGCGTGGTCAGCAACCAGTCCGGCATCGCCCGGGGCATGATCACTGCCGACGACGTCGCCAGGGTAAATGCGAGGGTTGAGGAACTGCTTGGCCCCTTTGACGTGTGGGAAGTCTGTCCCCACGCGGAGCAGGACGGCTGCCCGTGCCGGAAGCCCGCACCGGGAATGGTCCACAGCGCCTGCCGGAAGCTCGGGGTCCCGGAGTCCGAGGCGGCACTGATCGGTGACATCGGCGCCGACGTCAGGGCTGCGGAAGCAGCCGGCGCCACCGGCGTCCTGGTTCCCACCCCTGTCACGCTTGCCGCGGAGGTGGCTGACGCCCCGCTGGTGGCGCAGGACCTGGCCGCCGCCGTGCGCCTGCTGCAGGAGCGGCGGTAATGGGCCGCGTCCTGGTGGCGCGTCTGGACAGCATGGGCGATGTCCTTCTGGCCGGGCCTGCTGTCCGGGCCGTGGCGAACGGCCGGATTTCGGACGGCAGCCGGCCCAACCACGTGGTGATGCTGTGCGGCAGGCAAGGTGAGGCTGCCGCTGGCCTGCTGCCCGGCGTGGCGGAGGTCTACAGCTGGGACAGCCCCTGGATCATGAATCCCGCACCGAAAATGACCGGGCCGCACGCCGACAGGCTCATCGAGTACGTCCGCAATTCCAGGATCACCGAAGCCGTCATCCTGACCTCCTTCCACCAGTCCCCGCTGCCGCTTGCGCTGCTGCTCCGGCTGGCCGGCGTCGAACGGATCACCGGGGCGTCCACCGACTACGCCGGGTCCCTGCTGGACGTCCGGCTCAAGCCGGGGGAGGACTTTCCGGAAGACCAGCCCGAGGCGGAACGGGCCCTGGGCATCGCGGAGGCGGCAGGGTTCCGGCTGCCGGCGGGCGACGACGGCAAGCTCCGGGTGGCCTCCGTCCCCGACGTCCGCGACCTGGTGGGGCACGAACCCTACGTGGTGGTGCACCCCGGTGCGGCCGTGCCCGCAAGGGCCTGGCCCCCGCTGCACCACGCGGCCGCCGTCGAACTCCTCCAGGGTGCGGGCCACCGCGTGGTGGTGACCGGCGGACCGAGCGAAACCTCCCTCACCGCAACCGTTGCCGGACCCTCGGCGCTGGACCTCGGCGGGCGCACTGACCTGCAGACGATGGCCGGTGTCATGGCAGGAGCGGGGGCAGTCATCACCGGCAACACTGGTCCCGCGCACCTCGCGGCCGCTGTAGGCACTCCCGTTGCCTGCCTGTTTTCCCCTGTGGTCCCCGCCATCCGCTGGGCACCCTACGGGGTTCCGCTGGAACTCCTGGGGGACCAGAACGCTCGCTGCCGGATGACCCGCGCCCGCGTCTGCCCGGTTCCGGGACACCCCTGCCTGGACTCCGTTTCGCCCGAGGAAGTGGTGGCGGCAGTGGAACGCCTGATGGGCGGAGTGAGCTCCTTCAGTACCCACGTCAGCACCCGTAGAAAGGCCCGCAACAGATGAGAATCCTGCTCTGGCATGTCCACGGTTCCTGGACGGACGCCTTCGTGCGCGGACGCCATGAATACCTGCTCCCTGTCCTGCCCGCCGGTGGGCCCTGGGGCCTTGGCCGTGCCGGCAGGGAGTGGCCCGCATCGGTGCGGGAGGTGGACCTGGCGGCGCTGGACGCGGACGCCGTCGACGCCGTCGTGCTGCAACGACCGGAAGAAATTGCTGAAGTGGAGCGCGTGCTGGGCCGCCGGCCCGGTATTGACCTGCCGGCGGTGTATGTGGAGCACAACACCCCCAAGGGCGATTTCCCCTTCACACGGCACCCGCTCGCGGACCAGTCCGCCATCCCCCTGGTTCACGTCACCCACTTCAACCGGCTCGCCTGGGACAACGGATCTGCGGTGTCGACGGTGATCGAGCACGGAATACCGGACCCCGGGCAGCTCTACACGGGCGAGCTGGCGCAGCTGGGCGTGGTGGTCAATGAACCCGTCCGCCGCGGCCGCGTGACGGGAACCGACCTGCTGCCGTCCTTCGCGTCCGTGGCGCCGCTGCAGGTCTTCGGCATGAAGACGGACGGCCTGGCTGCCGCCGCAGGCATTGACTCCTCCCGGGTGACGTCCCGCGGCGACCTCAAGACCCAGGAACTGCACCGCGAACTGGCACGGTGCCGCGTCTACGTGCACCCGATGCGCTGGACCTCACTGGGCCTGTCCCTCCTGGAAGCCATGCACCTGGGGATGCCGGTGGTTGCCCTGGCAAGCACCGAAGCACCGCGGGCCGTGCCGCCGGAAGCGGGTGCCGTGTCCGCTGACATCGACGAGCTGGTCCGCTGTGCGCGGCGGCTGGTGGACAATCCGGAGGAAGCACGACGACGGGGAGCCGCCGCGCGTGAAGCGGCACTGGAACGGTACGGGCTGGGGAAGTTCCAGGACCGCTGGGATGAGCTGCTGGGGGACTTGGCCGGCCGGCCCAGGCGCATACAGACCGCCGGCAACACCGGCCTGGACGAGCGGATCCTTGTTCCGGCGCGAGAGAGGAAGACCCCATGAGAATCTCGATGATTTCAGAACACGCCAGTCCTTTGGCGGCCTTGGGCGGGGTGGATGCCGGCGGGCAAAACGTGCACGTTGCGGCATTGTCGGAGGCCCTTGCCAAACGCGGCCACCACGTCACCGTCTACACCCGCAGGGACGCAACGGAGCTTCCGGCCAGGGTACGGGTGGGGCGGCGCCTGGACGTGGTCCATGTGGATGCAGGGCCGGCCCGCCACGTTCCGAAGGACGAGCTCCTGCCCTTCATGGGTGAGCTCGCCGACGGCGTGGCCAGGGATTGGAGCCAGCGGCCGCCGGACGTGGTCCACGGGCACTTCTGGATGTCAGGCCTGGCCGCCCTGGACGCGGCCCGGCGCCCCGAGTCCGGGTACCGGGTCCCTGTCATCCAGACCTTCCACGCGCTGGGGACCGTCAAACGCAGGCACCAGGGCGCCGAGGACACCAGCCCGGGGGAACGCCGCTGGCTCGAACCGGGTGTGGGCAGGTCCGCGGACAGGATTATCGCCACCTGCTCGGACGAGGTTTTCGAGCTCAAGGCCATGGGCATCGACACCGGCAAGATTTCCATTGCCCCCTGCGGCGTGGACCTGGATTTCTTCTCGGCTGACGGTCCCGTGGCGGCAAGGACGGCGAGGTACCGGATCCTCTCGGTGGGCCGCCTGGTGCCGCGCAAGGGAGTAGACCTGGTGATCCGGGCACTGCCTTACCTGCGCGAGGCAGGGTTCGACGGCGTCGAGCTGCTGATCGTGGGCGGCGGCGGGGATTCCGGGGTCCTTGACGCGGATCCGGAGGTGCGCCGCCTGCTGGGCCTTGCCGCCGAACTCGGGGTGGCGGATCAGGTGCGGCTGCAAGGACAGGTCTCCCGCAGCGAGATGCCCGGAATCTTCCGCAGCGCCGACGCCGTGGTGTGTGCCCCTTGGTACGAGCCCTTTGGCATTGTCCCGCTGGAAGCCATGGCCTGCGGCGTCCCAGTGGTGGCTGCCGCCGTCGGTGGTCTCCGCGACACAGTGGTGGACCACGGAACCGGGCTGCACGTGCCGCCCCGCGACCCGGAAGCCATCGCCTCCGCCCTGGCCATGCTGCTCGATAATCCTGCACTGCGGACGGAGCTTGGAAACGCGGGCAAGGTGCGCGCCCGCACCCGGTACTCCTGGGACCGGGTGGCCGCCGAAACCGAAAAGGCCTACCAGCTCGCTGTGGCAGGAGCTCCTGCCGGCGTTTCCCCGATGGAAGGAGCGGCGCTGTGACTCCGGAATGGTCCCTTCGTGACGCCGGGCTGCGTACCCTGGCCGCCCCTGCGGCCCTGCCGCCCGTCCTGCCCGGTTCCGGGTTTGTGGACCCGGCAACCGCAGATATCGTCCAGACCCACCTGGACAACGTAGTGCCGGCGCTGGATTCGCTGCGGCGCCAGTCCGGCCGCCTGGCCGCCTGGGGAGTGGAGCTTGCGCAGCGCCTGCTGCGCGGGCAGCGCCTCCTGGCCGCAGGGAACGGCGGTTCAGCTGCGGAGGCACAGCATCTCACCGCCGAGCTGGTGGGCAGGTTCGACGGCGAGCGCGTCCCGTTCTCTGCCATCTCGCTGCACGCCGAGTCCTCGGCCGTCACAGCTATCGCCAACGACTATGGGTACGACGACGTCTTTGCGCGCCAGGTGCGTGCGCACGGCCGCTCCGGTGACGTGCTGATGCTGCTTTCCACCAGCGGGAAGAGCCCCAACCTGCTGCGGGCAGCGGAGGTGGCCGCCCGGCTCAACATCACCACCTGGGCGCTCACCGGCGCCGGCCCCAACCCCTTGTCCGAGGCCTGTGACGAGGCGGTAATGATCGATGCCCTCAACGCGAATGCGCAGGAGGGGCACCTGATCGCCCTGCATGCCATGTGCCGCGCGTTTGACCTGGAGGTGGGACGCCGCGGCGTTCCCGACGCCGGCCTGCCGGGGCGGGGAGGCCGGGCATGAGGATCGTCGTGGTGGGCGACGTGATGCTGGACGTGGACCTGTCCGGGGAAGCCACCCGGCTCAGCCCCGACGCGCCTGTTCCGGTGGTGGACGTCTCCGGGGTCAAACGGCGCGCAGGCGGTGCCGGCTTGGTGGCGCGGATGCTGGCGGAGGACGGCTGGCCCGTCACCCTGGTGACTGTCCTGGGCGATGACGACGCCGGGCGGCAGCTTGAAGCGCACCTCGCCGGGGTACGGCTTGTGTCCGGCCCCAGCGGCCATCCCTCTCCGGTCAAGACCCGGGTCAGGGCGGGATCGCACCCGGTGGTGCGCTTTGACCAAGGCTGCGGCAAGGCGCCTGTTCCGGAAGCCAGCCCGGCCATGCTCCGTGCGGTTGAGCAGGCAGGCGTGATCATCGTGGCCGACTACGGCAGGGGCCTGGCGGAGAATCCGCAGCTCAGGGACCTCCTGGCCCGGCTCGCCGGCAGCGTACCCATCATCTGGGATCCGCATCCTTCGGGACCACAGCCGGTCCCGGGCGTGGCCGTGGTGACGCCCAACCTCGCCGAGGCCAGCAAGGCGGCAGGGGCCTACGCCAACCTCCAGGACACAGCGACGCAGGACCCGGCAGCCCGGGCCGGCCGGATCCTGATGGAGCATTGGCAGAGCCGCGCCGTCCTGGTCACGAAGGGCGAGCAGGGAGCAGTCCTGCTGCAACAGGGCAGCGACTCTGCGCAGGCTGTGCCGGCGCCACGGGTGGAAGCGGGCGATCCCTGCGGTGCAGGTGACAGGCTCGCGGCCAGCCTGGCAGTCCACCTCCTGGCAGGCCGCGAACTCGGGGAGGCAGCCAGGCTGGCAGTCCATGACGCCGCGGATTTCCTGGCCAGCGGGGGAGTGTCCGCGCTGCCGGACCCGGCCGGCCCCACTGCAGCCGCCCCGAAGCCGCCGAACCAGGCAGCCGGCAGGCTCCGCACCAGCGAACCGCTGCTGCTGGCCCGCGCGGTGCGGGACAACGGCGGGACAGTCGTGGCCACAGGTGGCTGCTTCGACCTGCTGCACGCCGGCCATGTCCGCTCCCTCGCCGCGGCCCGCGAACTGGGCGACTGCCTGATCGTCTGCCTCAACTCGGATGACTCTGTCCGCCGGCTCAAGGGGCCGGAGCGTCCCATCATCAGCCAGCAGGACAGGGCAGAACTGCTGCTGGCCATGGAGTGTGTGGACGCGGTGATGGTCTTCGATGAGGACACCCCGGAAGCCGCCCTGGAACGCCTTCGCCCGGACATCTGGGTCAAGGGCGGGGACTACAAGGGTGCCCGCCTGCCGGAGGCCGACCTCGTGGAGAAATGGGGAGGCCGCTGCCTTACCGTCCCCTACCATCCTGCCCGTTCCACCACCGGCCTGGCCGATGCCCTTGCCAAGGTGAGCTGACCGCGGCCCTGCCGCACGTCTTTGTATCCCCCCTGATTTTGTATTCCCACTGAAAGGAACACCATGACTGCAGAAGTGAATGTGCCTGGAACCAACAACCCCGGCCGCGTGCTCGTCACGGGAGGTGCCTCCGGACTGGGGGCCGCCGTCGTCGACGCCGTCCTTAAGGCAGGCGGCACCCCGGTGGTGCTGGACCGGGACATCAGCAATGTCTCCGCCGTGAAGGCCTTCGAAGTGGACGTGGCGGACCGCGCGGCGGTGGAAGCCGCCGTCAAGGAAGCCGCCGAATCACTGGGCGGCCTGGAGGCCGTGGTCACCGCCGCCGGCATTGACCGCTGCGGGAAACTGGCGGACGTTGAGGCCACTGAGTGGGAAAAGGTGATTGGGGTAAACCTCATGGGCACCGTCTCGGTGGTCCGGGCCGCCCTGCCCTACCTCAAGGCCAGCCACGGCCGGGTAGTGACTGTCGCTTCCACCCTGGGCAAGCGGGCCGTTGCCGATGCCACCGCCTACTGCGCCTCCAAGTTCGGCGTGGTGGGATTCAGCCACGCGCTCGCAGCAGAAACCGGGGGCGAAATCGGCGTGACCACAATGATCCCCGGCGGCATGAAAACCCGGTTCTTCGACGACCGTACGGAGCAGTACAAGCCGCAGGACGATTCCCGCCTGAACGATCCCGCCAACACGGCCCAGGCAATCCTCTTTGCCCTGTCACAGCCCACCGGATGCGAGGTCCGGGAAATGCTGATCTGCCACGAGGAAGAGGGCTCCTGGCCCTAAACGCAACAGGCCACCAGACCGGAAAACCGACGGGGAGGAACACCATGCCCACCACTGCCACTGAAATACCCACAGACGCCGAAGCAGCAGACCGCTCCGGGATCACCATCCGCAACCCTCGTTCCGGTGAGGTCCTCTGGACCGTGGCCGAGGCCCAGCCCGATGCAGTGACCCGCGCCGTCGAGGTTGCCCGGAGCGCCGCGGCGGACTGGGCTTCCACTGCCCCGGCAGAGCGTGGAGCCGCACTCCGCAACGCCGCGCGGGCGCTCGATGTGGCCGCCGGGGAACTGGCCGGATTGAACGCCAGCGAAACGGGACGGCCGGTGGAAGAGTCGCTGGCCGGGATCGCGGCCGGAGTCTCCACCCTGGAGCAGTACGCCGAGCTTGGCCCTGTCCATCGCGGCCTCAGCCTGCGCGGCAACCAGCTGGCCTCGGACTATACGGTGGCGGAACCGCGCGGAGTCGCTGCGCTCCTTACCCCATGGAACGATCCCGTGGCGGTGGCCTGCGGGCTGATCGGCGCGGCACTGGTTACCGGCAACACGGTGGTCCACAAGCCCAGCGAACGCTGCCCGCGCCTCGGTGAGGCGTTGGGGGAGGTGCTGTCCGCGGCCTTCCCGGCCGGCGTGTTCCAGACGGTCACCGGCGGGGCGGGCGTGGGTGCACTCCTTGCCCAATCCGGGGCGGACGTCATCGCCCACGTCGGATCCAGTGCGGCCGGCGCCAATATTGCGCGGGCCGGCGCCATGACCGGAGCGCATGTCATCCGGGAGAACGGTGGCAATGATCCCCTGCTGGTGGACCGCGACGTCGATCCCGTCTGGGCGGCAGAACAGGCCGCGATGGGCGCCTTCAGCAACAGCGGCCAGATCTGTGTGGCGGTTGAACGGATCTATGTCCATGAAGCCATCGCCGCGGAGTTTTGCGCTGCCCTGGAGGCGGAGGCAGCTCTCCGGAACGGCGACGGCACGGTGGCCCCGCTGGTGGACGAGCGCATGCGCGATGCCGTCCATGCCCACGTCACCGATGCGCTGGAAAAGGGTGCACATGCGCTCGAGGGCGGTTTACTCCCGGACGGGCCGGGCGCGTTCTACCCCGCAACGGTCCTGACCGGATGCACGGACAGCATGGAAGTGATGACGGAGGAGACTTTTGGGCCGGTGGCCCCGGTCCAGGTGGTGAAAACGTTCGACGACGGCCTGCGGCTGGCATGCAGCGGCAAGTACGGCCTCGCCGCCACGGTGCTGTCCGGCAACATCGCCCACATCCAGCAGGCGGTGGCCGCCCTCCCGGTGGGCACCGTGAAAATCAACGAGGTGTTCGGCGGTGCCCCCGGCGGTGCTGCCCAGCCGCGTGGCATCAGCGGCGCCGGCTTCGGGTACGGCCCCGAACTGCTGGATGAGTTCAGCCGGGTCAAAGTGGTGCACATTGCGGCGCCGCCCGAAGCGGCCCCACAGAAGGACCGGCCATGAGCCCGACCCCAGAGGCCGTGGACCTTTCGCAGCAGCGCGCCCTCGCGGACTGGCTGCCGGGGCGTCTCGCCGCCGAACAGCCGGCCATCCTGGTGCTGGGCGACGTCATGCTGGACGGCTGGTGGAGCGGGAGCATCGAGCGGCTGTGCCGGGAGGCCCCCGCACCGGTGGTGGACGTGCAGAACCGCGAGTCTGTGCCGGGCGGGGCCGCGAACACCGCCATGAACCTGGCCGCCCTGGGGGCCCGGGTCTCCGTTGCGGGCATCATTGGAACCGACGACGCCGGCATGGACCTCCGCAACCAGCTGGTGGCGGCCGGGATCGATGTCACCTACCTCCTCGACCACCCGGACATGGTCACCACCACCAAGATCCGCATCAGCAGCGGCGGCCAGGTGATGCTCCGCATCGATGACTCAGCCAGGTCCGTGCCCGCCGAAGCGCTGGCCGAGCTTGCGGCGTCGGTGCGCTCCGCCGTCGAACACCAGCACGCGGTGATGGTATGCGACTACGGCACCGGTGTTCTGGCTGACCCTGTCCGCCGGGGCCTGGTGGACGCCCTCGCGGGCAGGGACCGCGCGGAGCCCGGCGTCCGGCCCCTGCTGGTGGTCGACTCCCACGACCCCCGCCCGTGGGCGCCGCTCCGCCCGGACCTGGTAACCCCCAACGCCCAGGAAACGGCGCGGATGCTGGACCTCCGGCTCCCGGAAGGACAGGAGAGGGTGGCGGAGGTAAGCCGGCACGCGGATGCGCTGCTGGAGGCAACGGGTGCGGGGGCCGTGGTGGTCACCCTGGACCGTGACGGTACCGTGCTGCTGAGGCCCGACGGCGTGACGCACCGGACGTGGGCGCGCCCGGCTGCCGAAAAACAGGCATCGGGAGCCGGTGACACCTTCGTGGCCGCACTGACCCTGGCCAGATCGGCAGGCCTGCCCCTCACGGCAAGCCTGGACCTGGCGCAGGCAGCCGCCGACGTCGTGGTGCACCAGCCGGGCACATCGGTCTGCAGCACGGCTCAGCTCAGCCGCTACCTGAAGGCGTTCGCGGACACCGCGCTGGAGGCCGGCGAGCTCGAACGGCAGCTGGAGCTCCACCGCGCGCAGGACCAGCGCATCGTCCTGACCAACGGCTGCTTCGACGTCCTTCACAGCGGCCACACCCGCTACCTGAACCAGGCCAAGCAGCTGGGGGACATCCTGGTGGTGGCGCTCAACAGTGACGAGTCCGTGCGGCGGCTGAAGGGCGCGGGCCGCCCCATCAATGCGGTGGCGGACCGGGCCGCCGTGGTGGCGGCGCTGAGCTGCGTGGACTACGTGACGGTCTTTGATACGCCCACCGCGGCGCCGTTGATCCGGCAGCTGCGTCCCGAGGTCTACGCCAAGGGCGGGGACTACACCCCGGAGATGCTGGCCGAGACGCCGGCCGTGGAGGAATACGGCGGCCGCGTTGCCATCCTGGACTACGTGGCGGACCGTTCCACCACCGCTGTGGTGAACAAGATCCGCGACGGCGAGGGGGCCGTGCAGACCAACTAGGGTTGAGAACTGGACTTGGTTGGTTTGAGTGAAGCGGGGCACGGGTAATGGCGAAACGCGGGAAGCCGGGGGGCCGCGGCAGCCGTCCCACGGCGGGAGTGGTGGAGGTTCCCAGGGGAACCCGGCCGGACGGCCCGGTTGAGGGCGTCTACTACATCGACACCGGAGACTGCGAGCTGATCGCCGACCAGGACAACTCCACCGGCTGGCTCCTGAAAATCAACGGCGTCATGAGCTCCCACATCGACCTCGCCGACCCGTTGTTCCTGGACTTTGAATACATGCGGTGGATGGCAGCGCTCATCGAGTCGCGCTGGCCGCCGTCGGAGGCGTCATCCGGACCCAAGCTTCGCGGCCTGCACCTTGGCGGTGGAGCATGCTCGCTGGCGCGGTACTTCCACGCCGCCTACCCGGACGCGCGGCAGGTGGTGGTGGAGCTGGACGGCAAGCTGGCCGAGTACGTCCGCGGCTGGTTCGACCTGCCCAAGGCGCCCCTGCTGCGGCTCCGCGTGGGGGAGGCCCGCGACGTGACCGAGACCCTGACGGCGGACACCCGGGACTTCATCATCCGGGACGTGTTTGCCGGGGCTGTCACCCCGCGTCCCCTGACCACCGCGGAATTTACCCGGCACGTCAAGCGCGTCCTGGCGCCTGGCGGAGTCTACGTGGTGAACTCGGGTGACGCGCCGGACCTCAAGAACGCCAGGGAGGATGCCGCCACCATTGCGGCGTCCTTCAAACACACCGTGATCATCGCGGACCCCGCCATGCTGAAGGGCCGCCGCTACGGAAACATGGTGATGGCAGGCAGCGATACCCCGTTCGGCGACGACCCCAAGCTCCACCGGCGGCTCCTGGGTGGTGCAGTCCCTGCACACCTGTGGGACGACGCCCAGGTCCGGGCATTCGCGGCAGGGGCACCTGTGCGGCACGACCCGCCCGCAACCCCATCGATTGCTCCGTAACTGCCGTTTCCACCCCCGAAAACGACAGTTACGGAGCAGCCGGCGAGGTTTTTCCACGGCCCAGCAGCCATTCCCGGTGTTCGGCCATCTGTTCCCGCAGTGCCTGCACCACAGCCGCCACGGCCGGGCGCCGCAGCGAATCCGGCCGGAGCACCATCCAGTAGGGCAGCAGTTCGGCGATCTCGGCCGGCAGCAGGCGGACCAGGTCAGGGTGGAGGTCGCCCATGAAGCAGGGCAGGAAACCGATCCCCGCGCCGGCGCGCGTTGCCTCCACGTGGACAAAGACATTGGTGGAGGTGAGGCCGTCCCGCATGGCCGGCACCAGCCGGCGGGGCGCGTCCAGGTCATCCACCTGCAGCATCGAGTCCACGAAATAGACCAGCGGGTGGTCATTGAGCTCCGCCACCGTGGCCGGCGTGCCGTGCTCGGCCAGGTAGGCGCGCGAGGCGTACATTCCCAGCATGTACTCACCCAGCCGCATGGCCTCGGCCCGGTGCACCTGGGGTTCGCCCACCACCACCTCGATGTCCAGGCCGGACCTCTGCTGCAGCGCACGCCGCGTCATGGTCACCACCTCAACGCTCAGCCCGGGATGGTCCCGCCGCAGTCGCGCCACCGCCGGTGCGGCGATATAGGCGCTGAAGCCATCGGTTGCGGTCATGCGTACGACGCCGGTAATCGGGTCGGGTGCCCGTCCGGCGGGTCCCAGGGCGCCCACCACCGCTTCGACCTGCTCAGCGGCCTGGACCGCCTGAGCTCCCAGGACGGTCAGCTCCCATCCTCCGGGGGCACGGGCCAGGACCCTTCCGCCGAGTGCCTTCTCCAGGGAGGCGATCCGGCGGGAAACTGTGGTGTGGTTCAGGCCCAGTGCCTGCGCGGCGGCCGTGAACCTGGCGGTGCGGGACACCGCAAGGAGCACCAGCAGGTCATCCGGATTGACGTTCATATCTGCAATTCTGCACACAGCACGTGCTGCATTGGCTATTGAAGGCGCATGTCCGTGCAGTAAGACTCAGTGAAGCCATTAGTGCTGGAGGTCACAGCACGTGTCGCCGTGGACACGGAGGAGAAACCCATGAGCGCTGAACAGCTCCCGGCAGATAGCACTGCCGGACCTGCCCCGTTAGACGGTGCGCTGCGTGACCGGCCGGAAATTCTGTTAGAAAGCCCGAGGGGACTGCCATGGAAAACACTTTGAACGGCCGCAAGGCACTGATTACCGGGGGAGCGGGCGGGATCGGCGCTGCCAGCGCGCGGGCCCTCGCCGCCCGGGGTGCCAAGGTGGTGATCGCGGACGTCGACGCCGCCGCGGCGGAAGCACTTGCGGATGAAGTGGGAGGCACCACCTGGGCCGTTGACCTGCTGGACGTGGACTCGCTCGCAACCCTGAGCCTTGACTGCGACATCCTGGTGAACAATGCCGGGATCCAGCGCATCAGCTCCATCGAGGACTTCGAGCCGGCCGATTTCCGTCGCCTGGTTACCCTGATGCTGGAGGCGCCGTTCCTGTTGATCCGGGCGGCGCTGCCGCACATGTATGCGAACAATTTCGGCCGGATCATCAATCTCTCCTCGGTGCACGGGATCCGGGCTTCTCCCTTCAAGAGCGCCTACGTCTCCGCCAAGCACGGCCTGGAGGGGCTGAGCAAGGTGACGGCGCTTGAGGGCGGGGAGCACGGGGTTACCTCCAACTGCATCAACCCCGGATATGTGCGCACCCCGCTGGTGGAGTCGCAGATCGCGGACCAGGCCAAGGTGCACGGGATCCCTGAGTCGGAGGTCCTGGCCAAAGTCATGCTGACCGAGTCTGCCGTCAAAAGGTTGGTGGAGCCGGAAGAAGTGGCCTCACTGGTTGCCTGGCTTGCGTCGGACCACGCGGGTATGGTGACAGGCGCCAGCTACACGATGGATGGCGGCTGGTCGGCACGCTAGCCGCCTGGCACAGGAGTTTTCGTCCAGATATGCAGGCTTCCGCGGGCGTCCACCCCTGCATATCTGGACAAAAACTCAATCCAGCTGCTTGATTTGCCGGTGGTCGTAGAAGAACACGCCGTGGGCGGTATCCACACCCACGGATGTTCCCTGCTGGAAAACCACCACTCCCTCGCGGCGGCCCTTGAACGGGTCATCCGCCACCACGGCGTCACCGATGTTGTAGGGTGACCGCGGGGCGAAGGGCTTCAGCATGCGGTTCCATGTTTGGGCTGCAACGCTGGTCAAGCTGATGGGCCGGCCCATGCTCGACGGGTCCCGGACAACGGCTTTGGCCATATGTACCAACTCCTCGGAAGCGGCGCAGGCCGCCCACTTATGGTGCAGGTTAACCGGAACGTTCCCAGCAGAGGGCGGCCCTCCCATTCCGGCTGGCACCTTACGTCAAAGCTAGGCGCTATTCACACCAGTCACACCAGTAACAGGTACTCGCTTTTGGCAAGGCCGGTACTTGCCTGTGACAGTGAAACTCAACGCTGGCCGTTGACGATGTCCTCCGCGTTCTCGAAGGCCCACGCAACCAGCGGAACCAGGAGGGCGCTCAGCCCGTACCCGCGCTCGGTGAGGCTGTAATCCACCCGGGGCGGAATCACCGGCTGCGCGTCCCGGCGCACCAGGCCGTCCCGCTCCAGGGTCTTGAGGGTCTGTGCCAGCATCTTTTCGCTGATGCCCTCGGCCCGGCGCCGCAGGTCGCTCCACCGCTGCTCGCCCTCGGAAAGCGCAAGCAGGATCAGCACTCCCCATTTACTGGTGACGTGGTCCAGCACGGTCCGGCTGGGGCACCCGGCCGGGAAGACGCCGTCGGCAAGGTCGACCGGAAGTGGTGCTGCCTGGGGAGGGCGGTCAGAGGCACTAACTTTCATGTAAGTACCTTACCTGAAAGTGCGTACTCTCTTTGGGGAAGTAATGAAAACTCCTGGTGGTTGTGCTTCACGACAGACACCCTACGGAAGGAATTTTCATGAGCATCGTCATCACCGGAGCAACCGGTCAGCTGGGCCGCCACGTCGTCGAGGCCCTGCTGGAGCGCAGCGTCCCAGCCGGGGAGATTGTGGCCGCGGGGCGTTCAGTGGAAAAGCTGGCCGGCTTTGCCGCGCGCGGCGTTCAGGTCAAGGCAATGGACTATGCGGATGCGTCCTCCGTGGCCTCGGCACTGAAAGGCGCCCGGAAAGTGCTGCTCATCTCCGGCAGCGAGGTTGGCCAGCGCGTGGAGCAGCACCGCACCGTGATCGAGGCCGCGAAGGCCGAAGGCGTGGAGCTGTTGGCCTACACCAGCATCGCCAACGCCGACAGCACGGGGATGAAGCTGGCGGCCGAGCACCAGGCCACCGAGGCCATCCTGCGGGACTCAGGGGTTCCCTTCGTTCTGCTGCGGAACGGCTGGTACCTGGAGAACTACACCGACCAGCTGCCGGGAACCCTGGCGCAGGGTGCCCTGGCCGGGAGCGCCGGCGACGGCAAGGTCAGCGGCGCCGCGCGTGCGGACTACGCCCACGCCGCCGCTGCCGTGCTCGTGGCTGGGGGCCAGGCGGGCAAGGTGTATGAACTGGGCGGTGACGAACCCTTCAGCATGGCGGACCTCGCAGCCCAAATCAGCGCGGCCACCGGAAAAACCATCACCTACAACGACCTGCCTGCAGATGACTACGCAAACCTGCTGGCCGGGGTGGGGGTCCCGGAGGCCTTCGCGGAGATCCTGGCCGACTCGGACCTGGGCATCGCCCGCGGGGACCTGCTGGTAAGCAGCGGAGACCTGCGCAGGCTGCTTGGACGGCCTGCCACCTCGCTGGCTGAGGCTGTGCAGGCGGCCGCTGCCGCCGTATAGCGGCGGAGCTTCTGCGTTTGGCACTGGGCGGAGGCCTCCGGCCGGCAGCCGGCAACTGCTGCCGGCCGGAGGCGCAGGGGAACCGCAGAATCCGCCGTGGGTTCTGATAACCATGGGCGGCGGTGGGGCCGGCGCACAAGAGGTGGTCCCGCCGTCGGCCGCCCCCTTGACGCGGTGCTGGCTTTTCCCTAGGTTGGGGGCCTGCTGCCAGCGCGCCGGACGGTGCGGGACAGGCTGCCGGGGAATGCGTTCCGGTACCTGCGGCGGCCCAACGGAGATCAAGCATGAAAGCTATCGTGCAGGACGTCTATGGGACCGCGGACGTACTTGAGCTGCGGGATATTGCCCGGCCTGCAGCGGGCAAGGGGGAGGTCCTGGTCAGCGTGCGGGCCGCCGGGGTGGAGCAGGGCGTGTGGCACCTGATGACCGGGCTGCCCTACTTGATCCGGCTTTTTGGCTTTGGCCTGAAGAAGCCCAAAGTGCCCGTGCGGGGCCGGGAAGTGGCCGGCGTTGTGGAGGCGGTTGGAGCCGGCGTGACCCGCCTCAAGGCTGGGGACGAGGTCTTTGGCACGTCGGAGGGGTCCTTTGCCGAGTACGTGTGTGCCAGGGAGGGCAGGCTTGCCGCGAAACCCCGGAACCTCTCATTCGAAGAAGCGGCAGTGGCGCCCATCTCCGGCGTCACGGCCCTGCAGGCGGTAAGGGACGCCGGGCATGTTACGGTCGGCCAGAAGGTGCTGGTCATTGGGGCCGGCGGGGGAGTGGGGTCCTTCGCGGTGCAAATAGCCAAGGCCTTTGGTGCGGACGTGACGGGGGTGTGCAGCACGGGCAAAGTTGAACTGGTCCGGTCCCTCGGCGCTGACGCAGTGGTGGATTACACGCGGGAGGACTTTGCTGCTGGCGGGGTGCGGTACGACGTCATCCTGGACACCGCCGGCAACCGTCCGCTCTCCGTCCTCAAACGTGCGCTCGGCCCGCGGGGCACGCTGGTGCTCGTCGGAGGCGAGCGCGGTGGAAAGCTGACCGGTGGCTTCGAAAGGTCACTCGCGGCACCCTTGTTCTCGCTTTTCTCCCGGCAGAAATTCAAGGGCCTGGTGTCGAAGGAGACGCACCTTGACCTTGAAGCCCTGGCATCCCTCGTTGAAGCCGGGAGCGTTAAGCCAGTTGTGGACAAGGTCTTCACGCTTGCGGAAGCACCGGCCGCCATCACCTATCTCCGGGAGGGCCGCAGCCTCGGGAAAGTAGTGGTCAGGATCTGATCCTGGCTTTTGCCCTGCAGCAGCAGGGTTTGTTGTTTATCCATGGCGGGGACTCCACCTAAGCGTTCACAGTCGCCGCCCCTGCGGTGTCTGGCATCCCAGACACCAGGCATGGTCTGATGGCCCACAGGGGCCCTTTCAGCGCGCAAGGTTAAGTACGGGATACCGGACAGGGCTGCGAGGCCGCGCAAGAAGCGATGGAGGAAACATGCTGTTGGACACTGAGGCCGGCCCTGGAACCAGCGGCGCACCACAGGCGGCATCGAAGGCGACGTCCAAAGTCCCCGCTGCCGAGAACACCCTGCGCATCCTCAAACTGCTGGCGTCGCGGCGTGGCCCGATGGCGGCGTCGCAAATCGCCTCCACCCTGGGCCTGCCGCGTTCCAGCGTCTACCACCTGCTGGGCGTCATGGAAGCAAACGGGTTTGTCCTCCACCTCCATGAGGAGCAGCGGTACGGGCTGGGCATCAGCGCGTTCGAGCTCAGCTCCGCCTACTCCCGGCAGGAACCGCTGTCCCGCCTGGGCCGGCCGTTGCTTGCCTCCCTCGTGGATGCGCTGGGCGAGAGCGCGCACCTTGCCGTGCTGCATGGGCGGGACGTCCTCTACATCGTGGAAGAGCGGGCCAAGAACCGGCCGTCCCTGGTGACCGACGTCGGCGTCCGGCTACCCAGCCACCTCACCGCGAGCGGCCGCGCCATCCTCGCAGCCCTTCCCAAGTCCCAGGTCCGCGCGCTCTATCCGAACGCTGCTGCCTTCACCGCCCGGCACGAGGTGGAAGGGGCAATCATGAAGTACTCGGCGCTGTCCTCCCACCTGGACCAGGTGAGGCAGCGCGGCTATGCCACGGAACATGGCGAGGTCACGCCGGGCTTTGGCTCGATCGCCGCCGCCGTGACGGACCACCTGGGATGGCCGACGGCGGCCGTCGCCGTCACGTTCCTCGAGGACAAGGTGCCGGCAGGGCAGTGGCCGGCGCTTGCTGCGCGCGTCCAGAAGGCCGCCGATGAGCTCTCGGTCCGGCTCCACGGCCGGCCCGCCAAGTAGTCCCGTCCCCACCCGGATTGCGCCATCACCGGGAGCTCGCAAACCTTCGCCTCTGGGACGGTCGGGGACGGGGCAAGGGAGGAAAGGCGAGCGTCCGGTATCCCGGACAGCACCCGCGTGCACGCCCTGTTTCTGCCGCTGCGGACAGGCTTTAGTAGATACAGAAGTTCCAGTACACCCCTACCTGAAGGAGCCCCCATGGCACCCGCCGATTTCACCACCGGTGCCCGCCCGGTCAAAGCAGCCCGCGGCACCGAGCTCACCGCCAAGTCCTGGCAGACCGAGGCGCCGCTGCGCATGCTGATGAACAACCTGGACCCCGAGGTCGCGGAGCGCCCGGATGACCTGGTGGTCTATGGCGGCACGGGCCGCGCCGTTCGCTCCTGGGCTGCTTTTGACGCGATCACCCGGACGCTGGAAACCATGGAAAAGGACGAGACCCTCCTGGTGCAGTCCGGCAAGCCGGTGGGCGTGTTCCGCACCAACGAGTGGGCGCCGCGGGTGCTGCTGGCCAACTCCAACCTGGTGGGCGACTGGGCCACCTGGCCCGAGTTCCGCCGGCTCGAGGCCGAGGGCCTGATGATGTACGGCCAGATGACCGCCGGGTCCTGGATCTACATCGGCACCCAGGGCATCCTGCAGGGCACCTTCGAAACCTTCGCCGCGATCGCCCGCAAGCTCACCGGGGACGAGAACGGCACCCTCGCCGGCACTCTGACCCTCACCGGCGGCTGCGGCGGCATGGGCGGCGCCCAGCCGCTGGCCGTCACCCTGAACGACGGCGCGTGCCTGATTGTCGACGTCGACGAGACCCGCCTGCGCCGCCGCGCCGGCAAGCGCTACCTGGACGAGGTGGAAACGGACCTAGACGCCGCCCTCGCCAAGGTCCTCAAAGCCAAGGAGGAGCGGCGCGGCTGGTCCGTGGGCTACGTGGGCAACGCAGCCGAGGTGTTCCCCGAGATCCTCCGCCGCCACCGGGCCGGCGAACTGACCGTGGATATCGTCACGGACCAGACCTCCGCGCACGATCCGCTGTCCTACCTGCCCGAAGGCATCTCGGTGGAGGAATGGCACCGCGAAGCCGAAGCGGACCCGGAAGGCTTCACCAAGAAGGCCCAGGCGTCCATGGCCCGGCACGTTCAGGCCATGGTGGAATTCCAGGACGCCGGGGCAGAGGTTTTCGACTACGGCAACTCCATCCGCGACGAAGCCCGCAAGGGCGGCTACACCCGGGCCTTCGAGTTCCCCGGCTTCGTCCCGGCCTACATCCGCCCCCTGTTCTGCGAGGGACTGGGCCCGTTCCGCTGGGTGGCCCTCTCCGGAGACCCCGAGGACATCCGCGTCACCGATGCGGCCATCAAGGAACTGTTCCCGGAGAACAAGCACCTGCACCGCTGGATTGACGCCGCCCAGGAGCGGGTGGAGTTCGAAGGCCTGCCCGCCCGCATCTGCTGGCTGGGCTACGGCGAACGCGCCAAGGCCGGGCTGCTGTTCAACCAGCTCGTCAAGGAAGGCAAGGTCAAGGCGCCCATCGTGATCGGCCGCGACCACCTGGACTCCGGCTCCGTCGCCTCCCCGTACCGCGAAACCGAGGCCATGGCCGACGGCTCCGACGCAATCGCCGACTGGCCCATGCTGAACGCCCTGCTGAACACCGCCTCCGGTGCCACCTGGGTGTCGCTGCACCACGGCGGAGGCGTGGGCATCGGCCGCTCCATCCACGCCGGCCAGGTCTCCGTCGCCGACGGCACCGACCTCGCCGCCGAGAAACTCGAGCGCCTCCTGACCAACGACCCCGGCATGGGCGTCATCCGGCACGCCGACGCCGGCTACGACCGCGCCCTCGAGGTCGCCAAAGAGCGCGGCGTCCGCATTCCCATGAACGAGTCTTCAGAGACCAACTAGTCCATCGGTTGCTCCGTACCTGTCGTTTAGAGCCTCGAAAACGACAGTTACGGAGCAGTCGATCCCCACACACCACAAAAGTAGGAATCATGACATTGACAACCCACGAACCGCTGACCGTCACCCTCGGCACCAGCGGGGTCACGCCCGAGGATGTTGTCGCCGTCGCGCGCCACAACGCGAAGGTGGCCATCTCCGCTGAAGCCCTGCAAACCGTTGCCAAGGTCCGGGCCCATATTGACGATCTCGCCGCCAGCGACGTCCCGGCATACGGAATCTCCACCGGCTTCGGCGCCCTTGCTAACCGCCACATTCCCAACGAGCTGCGTACCCAGCTGCAAAAGAGCCTGATCCGCAGCCACGCCGCCGGCATGGGGCCGGCCGTGGAACGCGAAGTGGTGCGCGGCATCATGTTCCTCCGCGCCAAGACCCTGGCCTCCGGCCGCACCGGCGTCCGCCCCGTGGTCCTGCAGACCATGGTGGACGTCCTCAACGCCGGCATCACGCCGGTGGTCCGCGAGTTCGGGTCGCTGGGCTGCTCCGGGGACCTTGCGCCCCTGTCGCACTGCGCCCTGGTGCTGATGGGTGAAGGCGAGGCGGAAGGGCCCGACGGCGCCAGGTACGGCGGGCGGGGAGAACGGCCTGTTGCTGAACTGCTTGCAGCGCACGGCATCGAGCCGGTCACCCTTGCGGAGAAGGAAGGCCTGGCCCTGGTCAACGGCACAGAGGGCATGCTGGGCATGCTGCTCATGGCCATCGCAGACCTTCGGCAGCTGCTGACGACGGCGGACATCACCGCGGCGATGAGCGTCGAGGCGCTGCTCGGCACAGACCAGGTGTTCCTGCCGGAGCTGCACGCCGCACTGCGCCCCCATCCGGGGCAGGCCGCCAGCGCTGACAACATGCTGCGGGTACTCTCCGGTTCGCCGATCGTGGCCTCCCACAAAGTGGGCGATTCCCGGGTGCAGGACGCCTACTCGCTCCGCTGCGCCCCGCAGGTCACCGGTGCGGTCAGGGACACGCTGGACCACGCGGACCTGGTGGCGTCCCGCGAACTGGCAGCGGCTATCGACAACCCGGTGGTGCTGCCCGACGGCCGGGTCAGCTCGAACGGCAACTTCCACGGCGCCCCTGTGGCGTACGTCCTGGACTTCCTGGCCATCGCCGTCGCGGACCTCAGCTCCATTGCTGAGCGGCGGACGGACAGGATGCTGGACCCGGCGCGGTCCCACGGACTTCCCGCATTCCTCGCAGCGGACCCCGGCGTCGATTCCGGGCTCATGATCGCCCAGTACACCCAGGCCGGGCTGGTCTCGGACAACAAGCGGCTCGCGGTCCCCGCATCGGTGGACTCCATCCCGAGTTCGGCCATGCAGGAAGACCACGTCTCCATGGGCTGGCACGCTGCCCGCAAGCTCCGCAAGGCCGTGGAGAACCTGCGGCGCGTCCTGGCGATCGAGCTGGTGACGTCTGCGCGGGCCCTGGACATCCGCAGCCAGCTCTCCGGCGGTGTGCTGACTCCGGGGCCGGCGGGCGCCGCCGTCGTCCGTGCACTGCGGACCGTGGTGGACGGGCCGGGGACGGACCGCTTCCTGTCCCCGGAGCTTGAAGCCGCGGACAGGCTGGTGGCAGCAGGGGAGGTCCGCCGTGCAGTCGAATCAGCGGTGGGCCCCTTGGCCTGACTGGCGAAGAATCTTCAGCGCATCAGCACAAAGCGTCCGCCTGATGAAATTTCCAACGACACAGACATCAGGCGGACCCGGAGTGTAGTAGAACTGAAGGTGTAGTGAAAGTCACATCAAAGAGGCTGTGGCGCGGAACATATACAAAGGGGTAGAAGTTCAAATGAAAGCACGTGGGGCAGTCCTGTCGAGGCGCAATGCCCATTCCGCCGTTATTTCCGACTGGAGGGGACTCCAGGCCGGGGAACGCGTCGAGATCATCAAGCAGGCGCATGTGGTGGCCACCGGGGAGGTGGAAGAAGTGTCGCAGAGCGGAAACGTTCTGTGGCTTGTGCCGGCTGGTCCGTCCGAAAAGCAGCTCTTTTTGAAGTCCGACGGCGTGCAGGTCCGCCGCGGCTGACAGCCCCGGTAACCGCAGGTACAAAAGTCCCCGCCGCTGCAGATGCAGCGGCGGGGACTTTTGTCTATGCGAGGAGAGGCGTCCTACGCAAACTGTCAGGCGGCGATGGCCTCGTAGGTCTCGCCGAAGGGGACCGATTCATCCAGCGCCACGGTGTAGCGGCCGGGGTGCAGCCTGGTCACCAGGATGCCGCAGGACGCGTCCTGGGCGGCAACCTCAATAAGTTCCGCAACTGCCTCTTCCAGGCCCGTGTGGACGTCGCCCGCCGTGGAGAACTCCAGGTCGATCGACCGGAGTGCCGGAGCGTCGGCGGGGGAGGAATCGGCGCTAACGCGTTCCATGGTTGCTGTAGTCATGTCCAAACTTTCTGTGTTCCATGCCTGAGGGCATCCCAATCATACCCGCTACCCCGTGTAAATGTCAGATGTCTGCCCTTTGGAGTGTCGACGAGCTCTTCCCAGGCGGCAGGAGAAGCGGGCCTTCCAGTCACAATGGGGCGCGTTGGCGGCAGGCCGGCGCATCAGCAACCATGGGTTTGAACGTGCAACGTCAGCTCGAAGGAGGACCGGATGAAAATCATGCGCCTGGGTGAAATCGGCAGGGAACAGCCGGCCGTTATGGTGCCGTCCGCAGGCGGGCCCGGCCGGTACTACAGCCTGCTGCCGCTGACCCAGGACGTGGACGGAGCGTTTCTGGCCTCCGGAGGAACGGGCAAGGTCCGCCACGCGCTGGAAGCCGGGCTGCTGCCGGAACTGCAAGGAGCCGAGACGCTCCGGATCGGGCCTCCGCTTGCCAGGCCCGGCTCGGTAGTGGGTATCGGGATGAACTACGCCGCGCATGCTGCCGAGTCAGGTTCCCCGCCCCCGGAAGTTCCGGTGGTGTTCCTCAAGCCGAGCAATACTGTTGCGGGGCCGTTCGATCCTGCACCCGTTCCGCCCAACTCCAGCAGGTACGACTGGGAGGTGGAGCTGGGAATCGTCATCGGCAGGGAAGCCGGCTACCTGGAATCCGTAAGGGAGGCGGAGGACTGCATCGCCGGTTATGTCACCGCCAACGACCTCTCCGAGCGTGAGTACCAGCTCCCCGGGGCGGCCGGCCAGTGGACCAAGGGCAAGTCCCTCCCCGGCTCCACGCCGCTGGGCCCGTGGCTGGTTCCGGCAGACGAGATCGACGGCGGGAACCTGCGGTTGCGGAGCTGGGTCAACGGGGAGCCGCGCCAGGACTCCAAAACCTCAGAGCTCATCTTCGATGCCGCCACGCTTGTCCACCACTGCAGCCAGTACATGCGCCTGGAGCCAGGGGACGTTGTCCTGACCGGAACGCCGGAAGGCGTGGCGCTCAGCGGCCGCTTCCCCTACCTCCAGCCGGGTGACGTGGTGGAGGTAGAGGTCGTGGGGCTGGGGCGCCAACGCCTTGAGCTGTTCCGCGCTGGAGAGTCCGGCAGTTAGCCAGCCTTCACGGCGAGGACCGGGCAGTCGGCTTCCAGCAGGATCCGCTGGGATACGCTGCCCATGATGAGCTTGCCCACCGGAGTCCGGCGGCGCAGGCCGATCACAATCAGTTCCGCGTTGTTTTCCTCCGCGGCATCCAGCACCTCCGCTGCGGCATCGTGTCCACGGACCGGCTGCTTGATCACGTGGTCGATGCCCTGGGTGGCCAGCCGGTCCTCGATGCTCTGGATCTCCGGCTCCTGGGCGTAGCGGTTGTCCACCAGGGCGTCACCCTTTGAGGAGTTGATCACCAGGAGTCTGGTGTTGCTCTTCCGGGCTTCGTGGATGGCCTGGGTCAGAGCTGCTTCGCCCTCGGGGGTAGGGACGTATCCCACAACGATCGTCATGACTGTTCCTTAGTTAGTGGTGTCTGGTGGTCGAAGGGCGGGCGCCGTGGCTTAGTCGCTGCCGCCGCCGCCGTCGCCCCCGTCGCCGCCGCTGTGGCTCCCGCCGTCGGCCCGGTGGCTGCCGTGGCTCACGGTTCCGCCGGCTTCGCGCGGCGCGGAGGTGGCCTCGGGGGCCGAGCGCAGGGATCCGTCCGAGCTTGCAGGCGCGTCGGCAGGTGCAGCTTGGACGGGCCGGTTGCGCCGGACCAGCTTGAAAATGAACGGCCAAGCAAGGATCAGCGCCACGATGATGTAAACAACGACGGCGATCGGCTCGCTCCAGAGCCCTGCCGGGTCACCGGCGCTGAGCTGCAGGCTCTTGCGCAGCTGTCCTTCGATCCGGGGCCCCAGGATGACGCCAAGGATCAGGGGCAGCACGGGCAGCCCGAACCGGCGCATCATGAATCCCAGTGCGCCCAGCGCCAGCAGGAGAACAAGGTCGAAGGCCTGCAGGTTAACCGAGTAGGCGCCCAGGGTGGCGAAGAACAGGATGCCGGCGTACAGGTACGGCCGGGGCAGCTGCAGGAGCTTGGCCCACAGGGGAGCCAGCGGCAGGTTGATCAGCAGGAGCAGCAGGTTGCCGATGAACAGGCTTGCGATCAGCGCCCAGACCAGGGGTCCCTGGCTGGAAAACAGCTGCGGGCCCGGCTGGATGCCGTAGGAGGTGAAGGCTGCCAGCATGACGGCGGCAGTGGCGTTGGTGGGAAGGCCCAGCGCCAGCATGGGGGTCAGGGTTCCGGCGGCGGCTGCGTTGTTGGCAGCTTCCGGACCGGCGACGCCCTCGATAGCGCCCTTGCCGAACTCCTCGGGGTGCTTACTGAGCCGCTTCTCTGTCACATAGGACAGGAAGGTGGGGATTTCCGCGCCGCCGGCGGGAAGGGCGCCGAAAGGGAACCCGAAGGCGGTGCCGCGAAGCCAGGGCTTCCAGGAACGGCTCCAGTCCTTTTTGCCCATCCAGGGCCTGCCGACGGGGATGACGTGCAGGGGGGTGCGGCGCAGGTGCGCGGCAACCCACAGGGCTTCGCCCACTGCGAAGATGGCCACTGCCACCACAACGATGTCCAGGCCGTCCGCGAGCAGCGGCTGGCCGAAGGTCAGGCGGCGCTGGCCGGTGACGGAGTCGATGCCCACCAGGCCGATGGCCAGGCCGAGGGCCAGTGAGGAGAAGCCGCGGAGCCGGGATGAACCCAGTACGGCTGTGACGGCCAGCAGGGCCAGGACCATGATGGCGAAGTAGCTGGGAGCGCCCAGGCTGACGGCGAATTCCACCACGATGGGGGCGCAGACGGCCAGGAGCGCGGTGCCGATGGTGCCGGCGATGAACGAGCCGATGGCCGCCGTCGCAAGCGCCTGTGCGGCCCGCCCCGCTTTGGCCATTTTGTTGCCTTCGATCGCCGTCACCACCGAGGACGATTCACCGGGTGTGTTGAGCAGGATCGAGGTGGTGGAGCCGCCGTACATGCCGCCGTAGTAGATGCCGGCGAACATGATGAAGGCGCTGGTGGGTTCCAGGGCGTAGGTGACCGGCAGGAGCAGGGCCACGGTCATGGCCGGGCCGAGGCCGGGCAGGACGCCGACGGCGGTGCCCAGGATGACGCCGATGACGGCGTAGAGGAAGTTCATGGGGGTGAGGGCGGTGGCGAAACCGTCCATCAGTGAGGACCAGACGTCCATCAGAGGATTCCTTCCAGGAGTCCGGCGGGCAGTGCGATGCCCAGCCCGAGGTAGAAGCCGTAGAAGGTCAGCAGGGACAGGGCCACGGAGATGAGCCCGTCACGGATGTAGCGGCGGCTGCCCAGTGCCAGGACGCTGCCCCAGAACAGGACGGTGCCGGAGATGACCCAGCCGGCCCAGTCGATGAGCAGGATGTTCAGGATAAAAGCGCCCGCGAGGGGCAGGATGGTCTTCCAGTCGGCAGGGTGGGTGAGGTCGATGTCCTCGCCGCCCTCCGCTTCGCCCTGGCCGCCCCGGATCACGTTGATGGCCAGCAGCACTGCGCAGGCAACCAGCAAACCGGCCACGATGAACGGGACCGTTTTGGGACCAACCGGGTCCGACTGGGAGTACGGGGTTACCAGGCCGTTGGCGTCCAGGAAGACAAGGACGCCAACCGCGCCGAGCAGGAGGGCAACCCCCAGCTCGGCGCGGCCTTTAAGGCCTGTGGTCAGGGAGCTCACGCCAACCCAAGCTTGGTCAGGACGTCCGCCACCCGCTTGTCCTGCTCGGTGAGGAACGTCTCGAACTCGTCGCCGGTGATGAAGGCGTCGGTCCAGCTGTGGGTCTTCAGCGCTTCCTTCCAGCCTTCGGTTGCGTGCATCTCCTCAAGGGCGGCGATCAGGGAAGCCTTGTCCTCGTCGCTGATGCCCGGAGGGGCCACGATGCCGCGCCAGTTGGTGAACACCAGGTCGATGTTGGATTCCTTCAGCGTGGGGGCGTCCACACCCTCCAGGCGCTCCGCGCCGCTGGTTGCCAGCACGCGCACTTCGCCGGATTCGATCTGCTGCAGGTACTCGCCGGCACCGGAAGCGGCAAAGCCAAGCTTGTTGCCGAGGATCGCGGGCAGGAGGTCTCCGCCGCCGTCGTAGGAAACGAAGTTCACCTTGGTGGCGTCAATGCCCACAGCGCCGGCCAGCTGCATGGGCAGGAGGTGGTCCGGGCCGCCCGGCGAGGAGCCGCCGCCTACGGAGATGGAAGCCGGGTCGGCCTTCCAGG
Organism: Pseudarthrobacter quantipunctorum; assembly: GCF_045291495.1. NCBI lineage: Bacteria > Bacillati > Actinomycetota > Actinomycetes > Micrococcales > Micrococcaceae > Pseudarthrobacter > Pseudarthrobacter quantipunctorum. Next base: position 3,580,695 of record NZ_CP148033.1, on the reverse strand, counting down.
CCGATACCAGGTCGTCGATGGTCTTGTAGGGGGAATCCTTGCTGACCATGATCGCGCCCGGCTCTTCGATCAGACGGGCCAGCGGGGTGGTCTCGGTCAGCTTGGACTCGGACTTGTTGGTGTAGCTGGCTCCAACGACGCCCAGCCCCATCAGCATGGTGAGGTCGCCGTTGCCCTTTTCGTTGACCACGCGGGCCAGGCCCACGGTTCCGCCAGCACCGGCGAGGTTGAAGACCTCCGTGTTGGTGGAGATCTTCTCGTCGTCGAGGACCTTCGCTGCGGCGCGTGCGGTGGTGTCGTAGCCGCCGCCCGGGGTGTTGGGGACCATGATCTGCAGTCCGGTGATGGGTCCGGCGGCGGCGCCGGAGCTTTCCGAACCGGTGGAGCTCTTCCCGGTGGCACCGCAGCCGGTGGCCATCAGGGCGATGCCGGCGGCGACGGCGGCAACTCGCAATGCGCGGATCTGGCGCATGGTGTTCCTCTTCTCAGTAATGCAATTCTCTACAGGATGATCAGCGGACCTGATCTGTCCTTCGATGCTAGGCCCGGCCGTGACGGCGATCACTCTTGTGTACGCAGAGAAAGTTAAGTTCATTGCGTTCACGTTTCCGGCTCCCCACCACGCCCCGGTTCACATCGCCTTTCGCCCCGGTGTGCATCGCGCTTTAGGCTGGAAGCCGGCTACGGAATGTGGGGATTGACATGGCGGAGCGAGGCGGGCGTTACGGAACCGCGCCGGCAGCATGGATGGGCATGGCGGTGGTCCTGCTGGCGCTGGTGCCGGCAGCCATGCGGGTTGCAGAGGGACGGGCCGGCTGGCTGGAGGCGCTGTTCATCCTGGCCGGCGCCGGTTTCATCACATTCCATGCAACCCGGCTGGTGCTGCTGCACCGCGCGGGCGGGAATCCGGGAGCAGGCTCGAGCGCAGCCCGCGGGAGTGGCGGGAAAGAGGACGACGGCGGTCTCCGCTGACTGTCCCGCAGGCTGCGGTATAGTTCCGGTACGCCGGGAGGGGGCGGGCAGCGCACTTCCCTGTGCCTGCGCCCAGGCACCCGAACCACCACTAAAGGAATCCACGCAGTGACGCGACGAAGAGGAATGTCCCTCGCCGGGCAGTACCTTGTGCTCCAGTTGCTGATCGTCCTGGCAGTGCTCGTGGCCGTGGTTGCCATCTCCCTGGCCCAGTCCGCTGCCGCCTTTGAGCGCACCGAGGGCAGGAGGGCGCTCTCCGCCGCCGAGGCGCTCGGCAACAACCCGACCGTACGGGCTTTGCTGCCCGAGGCGCAGCCTCGGGTGGGGTCCGCCTTGCCGGCGGTGGCCGAGTCCGTCCGAACCGTCTCGGGATCGTCGCACGTCACCCTGGCGAAGCTGGACGGGACGGTGGTTGCCGCTTCCGATCCGGGACTGCTGGGCCAGCCCCTGGAACTCGGAGCCAGCAGGGTGATGGAGGGCAGGGCGTGGACCGGCGTGCTGGACAAGAGCGGAACTGCCGTCCTGTCCGCCCATGTTCCCGTCCTTGACGATTCGGGAAAGATGATCGGCATCGCATCGATCAGCCGCAACTACCCGTCCACCCTTGAACGGCTGGGCGACGCCGTCCCCAACCTCCTGACCTACCTCGGCGTGGCCAGCGTCCTGGGCGTGGCGGGCTCCCTGCTGTTGTCCCGGCGGGTCAAACGCCAGACCCTGGGGATGGAACCGAGCGAGATCACCGGGCTGGTGGAAAACCGCGAGGCCATGCTGCACGGACTGAAGGAAGGCGTGGTGGCGCTGGATCCGCACGAGCGCGTCACGGTTGCGAACGACAGTGCCCGGGAACTGCTGGGCCTGCCGCCGGACTGCGTGGGCAGGAAACTTGCTTCCCTTCCGGTGGACCCGGCGCTCAAGGTGGTCCTTACCCGCGACCAGCCGGATCCGGACCAGCTGGTGCTGGTGGGGGAGCGGCTGGTGGTGCTCAACCGTGTTCCCATCCGCTCCCGCGGCCGCAACATCGGCTCGGTGACAACCCTGAGGGACCGGACAGAGTTGTCCTCCCTGGAGCGTGAGCTGGGTGCCACCCGGACTGCCACGGACACGCTGCGCGCGCAGGCCCACGAGTTCGCCAACCAGCTGCACGTGATTTCCGGCCTGATCCAGATCGGCGAGTACGATTCCGTGGTGCAGTTCGTCAACGGCGCTACGGTGGACCGGACCAGGCTAAACGATGAAGTGACCAGCCGGATCCAGGACCCCGCGCTCGCCGCCCTGTTGATTGCCAAGTCCAGCCTTGCCACCGAGCGCGGCGTGGCACTGCAGCTTGACCCGCAGTCTGCACTGGGACCGGTCAGCGATGAGTTGTCCCGGGACCTCGCCACCGTTGTGGGGAACCTGGTGGACAACGCGTTCGACGCCGTCACGGGGCTTCCGGAGGCAGCCGTCAGGGTCCTGGTGGAGGATGGCAGGGACCATGTCACCGTCACGGTCCGGGACTCCGGTCCCGGCGTTCCGGACGAGGCCGTCGAGGACATCTTCCGCCAGGGGTTCTCCACGAAGGAAGCCGGCCCGTCGGAGAGCCGCGGCTTCGGGCTGGCGCTCTCCCGGGTGGTCTGCCGGCGCTCCGGCGGGGACCTCACCGTGGCCAACAGCAACGGAGCAGTCTTCACCGCACGATTCAAAAGAGGTGCAACGCAGCCATGATCAAGGTGCTGATCGTCGACGACGACTTCATGGTGGCCAAGGTCCACGCCGGGTTCATCCAGCGGACACCCGGCTTCGCCGTGGTGGGCGTGGCCCACACCGGTGCCCAGGCGGTGATCGAGACGGAACGGCTGAAGCCGGACCTGGTGCTGCTGGACATCCACCTTCCGGACATCAACGGGCTGGACCTGATGCACCGGCTGCGGGACGTTGCCCCGGAGCTGGACGTGCTGGTGATCAGTGCGGCCCGCGAGGTGGAGACCGTGCGCAAGGCCCTCCGCGGCGGAATTGTGCACTACCTGATCAAGCCGTTTTCCCAGTCGGACCTGCAGGAGCGCCTGGAGCATTACCGCAGTGCGTACCAGGGGCTGGATTCAGCCAAGGATGTGGCTGAGCAGTCGGACGTCAACCGGGTGTTCGGCCTGGACCGGACCGAGCGGCCGCTTCCCAAGGGCTGCAGCATCGAGACCCTGAAGCTCGTGGAGGCCACCCTGAACGCCGCGGCGGGGGATCTCTCTGCGGCCGAGGTGGCCGAACAGCTGGGAACGTCCCGGGTCAGCGCCCGGCGCTACCTGGAGTACCTGCACGATGAAGGGACCCTGGACGTGAGGCTCAAGTACGGGGTGGGGCGTCCCGAGCGGCGCTACGTCCTCAAGGGCCTTTAGCCGGCCTTCAGTGCTCGCCGCCGGAGGTGGGGCCCGGGAGGAACTCCGAGGGCAGTTCCGCCACCGGAATGATCACCATGTCCTGCACCTTCCAGTCCATGGCCACGCAGTCCTTGCGTGCTGCCTCCAGCTGTTCCAGCGACGGCACGGCACCCCCGGCCGGAACCACGAAGGACTCAATGTGGAAAACATGTCCTTCATCGCGGATCCGCGACCTCGCCTCGGCTGCCCAGTCCAGGCTGCGGAGGTAGGCGTCCACCTGCCGGCCCAGCGGATGCGGTTCGCCGTCGTCGTAGGTCATGGCCCGCTTGTCCATGAGTGCGGAGACGGCGGCGCGGGTGTTCTTGAATCCGTCGTGGAGGATGCTGGCAGAAATCAGCAGTGCCGCGGCATAGTCCGCCCACCACAGCCCAAGGCCGATTCCGCCGACGCCAGCCACCGCCGCAACGGCGGTCATCCAGTCCGCCTTGTTCATGTCCGCGTCCGCGTACAGCACTTTGTCGTGCAGTTTCTCGGCGAGTTTCATCTTGGCCCTGCCCAGGAACACCGGCGGGGCAGCGGTGAGTAACATAACGGCCATCATGAGCCAGCCCAGCCAGATGGTGCTGCCGAAAAGTTCGATGCCCCCAATGGTGGGATGCTCGGCCTTCAGCAGGCCGAGCCCGGACTCCACCAGGAGGTAGCCGCCCATGACCGTCAGGGCAACAGCCGCCACCAGGTGCGCCACCCCCGTTGACCGGTGGTAGCCGTAGGGGTGGTCCTCCGACGGCGGCTTCCGGATGATGCGGGCTGCAATGAGGAAGGAGATGGGCGGCAAAAAGGAGAGGAGGTCCTCGATCCAGGCCGCCTTCATGGCCTGCGAGTTGCCCAGCACCAGGAACACCAGGGTGGTGGTCACAGCCAGGAAACCCATGGTGGCCCACTCGAGCCTGGCGGCCTTGCGCAGCGCATCCCGCTGCTCCGCCGGAAGTTCGGTGTGCCCGAACCGTACGGTGCCGCCGCTTCGAAGGTCTGTCATTGCTCTGCCTTCACTTCCATCAGGTACTTGTCCAGTTCAAGCAGGAAGGCGTTCTCGCCGAGCGGTACCAGCATGACGTGCTTGTGGAGGCTTCCACGCCCGTCCCGGGATTCCGCGTAGGGCCGGGTCGTTCCGGCGTGGGTCACCCAGGGTGTTTTGTCGTCCAGGCCGCCGATCACCAGATCCAGCCCGCCGTGCTTGAGTTCATCGGCCAGGACCTGTTCTGTTCCTGCCACCCACTCGATCTCCGCCCCAAGCCGGGCTGCGAAGTCCTTCACCAGTTCCGCTTCCGTGCCCTGGACGTCGTTGCTGCTGAGCCCGCCGCTGCCCGAAGCGTTAATCCGCACCCAGTCGCCATTCATGCTGGCGCCCACGCGGAGGGTTCCGCCCCGCACATTCTCCAGGGTCCCCTCAGGGTCGGCCGGGAAGCTGGATCCGCAGCCGGACAGGACCATCAAGACGGCGAGCAGCAGGCCTGCCATCATTCCTCGGCGCCGCATTGGGCCCGCTCCTTTCCGTCGGTAATGGTCCAATAATAGACAGCATACTTACTTTTTTGGGAGCCGTGCCGTGCGTTGGATCAGCGCAGCAGGGTGTCCAGCAGCCGCGCCGCCACCCGGGCGGTCCGGCCGTCGACGTCGAGGGCGGGGTTCAGCTCTGCAATGTCCAGGTGCAGCAGCTTCCCGCTCCAGGCCACCTGCCGGCACACCGCGGCGATAACCGGAAGGGGAACGCCGTACGCCGCCGGCGCACTGACGCCCGGGGCCACGCCGGCCGGCAGCACGTCAAGGTCGATGGTCAGGTAGAGCACATCAATCCCGTCAAGGAACCCGGCCACGAAGGCGCGGACACGGTCGGCCTCGCAGTCCTCGTCCAGCAGGTAGCGCACGCCGAGCGCCCGCGCCGTGTCAAAAAGTGCCCGCGTGTTGTTGGGTTCGGAAATTCCGACGACGGCGTAGCGGAAGTCGCGCCCGGCGGCCGCTTCCGCAAGGGCCATCTGCAGGAACGGCGTGCCGGACGTGGCCAACGGTTCCTTCCGCAGGTCGAAGTGGGCGTCAAGGTTCAGGATGCCCAGCCGCTTCCCGCCCCGGACCGCCTCGGAGGCGGCCACCCCCAGGTAGCTCGCGAAGGCGGTTTCGTGGCCGCCGCCCAGCACCGCGGTCAGGTGTCCGGCGTCGAGCAGTGCCACCACGGCCCGGCCGGCGCGTTCCTGGCCGGACTCAAGGTCACCGCCTGACACCACCACATCCCCGGCGTCGTGCACGGCCCGGTCCAGATGGAACGCAAGGGGGCCCAGCGCCTTGCGGATCGCCGCGGGTGCGGCCGCCGCGCCAGTGCGGCCCTTGTTCCGGCGCACCCCCTCATCGCTGGCGAAGCCCAGCAGGGCCGCGGGCTTGGAATCCCCACCCGCACCCCCCATCAGGCCCTCCGCGCCGGTACCTGCTGTCCCGCCGTCGTACGCAGCAACTGCCTGCCACCAGCGGCGGTGTGCGGCGTCGTCGCCGTCGTACCTCCCCTTCCAGGGCTGGGGCGGGAGGTCAACGGCAGGGATCGGAAGGGCCATGCTCCAAGCTCACTGCATGCGGGCGGCGAAAACCAGCAGCACCGCCGCCGCCCTGTCTGGAATTCAAGATCGTCATCGACTGCGGGCGGCAGGGGCTATTGTGGAGCAATCCCTTCCCCCCGGGGGACCCCATCACCTTTTGCGCCGGACGGCGCATCAGATTTAGGCCGGAGAACAGTCCCGTGTTTGAAGCCCCCAGCATCCTCTTTGCTGCCGCCGGCGCGGCCGTGTTTACCGCAGCTGTCCTCCCGAAGCTCCTGCGCAACATGCCGTTCTCCATGCCCATGGTTTTCCTTGGCGCCGGCATGGCGGCGTTCGCCCTGATTCCAACGCTTCCGGACCCGGACCCCATGGCGCACAGCGACTTTGTGGTGCACCTGACGGAGATCTGCGTCATCATCTCGCTGATGGGCGCCGGGCTTGCCCTGGACCGTCCCGTGGGCCGCAAGCGCTGGGCCACCACCTGGCGGCTCCTGGGAATCGCCATGCCGCTGTGCATCGTCGCCCTGACCCTGCTGGGCCTGTGGTTCCTGGGCCTGGGCCTCGGCGCTGCCCTGCTGGTGGCCTCCAGCCTGGCACCCACGGACCCGGTCCTGGCCTCCGAAGTGCAGGTGGGCGAGCCAGCGGACGAGGAAGAGGGCGCGGACAAGGAAGATGAGGTCCGCTTTGGCCTCACGTCCGAAGCCGGCCTCAACGACGGGCTGGCGTTCCCCTTTGTCTACCTGGCCATCGCCATCAGCATCGTGGGTTCATCCCCGGGGGCCTGGTTCCCGGAATGGTTTGGGGTGGACGTCCTGTGGCGGCTGGCCATCGGGCTGCTGCTGGGGTTCCTCACCGGCAAGCTCCTGGCGCGGCTGTTTTTCTCTGCCCGCGTTGACAGCCTCCGGCTGTCCAACCATTCGGAGGGCTTCGTGGCGCTCGCCGCAACCTTCTTGGCCTACGGCGCCACCGAGATGATCGAGGGCTACGGTTTCATCGCGGTGTTTGTCTGCGCCGTGACCATCCGTGCCGCTGAGCACACCCACGGCTACCACCGGGTGCTGCACTCCTATGTGGAGCAGCTGGAACGGCTCATGACAGTGGTGATCCTGGTCCTGCTGGGCGGCGCGATTGCCCGGGGGCTGCTTGCCGGGATCGGCTGGGCCGAGGTGCTGGTGGCACTGGCCTTCCTGGTGCTGGTGAGGCCGTTGGCAGGCTGGGTGGGGCTGCTGGGCGGCAAGACCGGTCCCCGCGAACGGATCGCCCTCTCGTTCTTCGGGATCCGGGGGATCGGCTCGCTGTACTACCTCTCCTATGCGCTGGGCAAAGGCGAGTTCGCCGGCCAGGCGGAGGAGCTGTGGGCTTTTGTGGGGCTGGTGGTGGCGCTGTCCATCGTGATCCATGGCGCCACCACCTCGCCGCTCATGAACCGCCTGGACAAGCTCCGGGAAAAGAAAGCCCGCGCGTTGACCGGTGATGAAGGCCTGGCGCCGAACACTCCCGTGTAAGGCGCCAGGCCTGGGTTTTTCTGCAGCCGGGGCCGCGGGCTACATTCCGAGTGCCGCCTCGATGGGACCTACGGCGAAGAACAGCAGGAACGCACCCGCAACGGCCCACATGAGCGGGTGGATCTCCTTGACCCTGCCCTGGACGGTGCGGATCAGGACAAAGGCGATGAAGCCGGCGCCCAGGCCGTTGGCGATGGAGTACGTGAACGGCATGAGGGTGAAGGTCAGGAAGGCCGGGATGGCAATGCCCCAGTCCTGCCAGTCGATCCTGCCCACCTGGGACACCATCATGAAGCCCACCACCACCAGGGCCGGGGCCACCGCTTCGAAGGGCACCAGGTTGATGAGCGGGGTGAAGAACATGGCCACCAGGAACAGCAGCCCGGTGACGATCGAGGCCACGCCCGTGCGGGCACCTTCGCCGATTCCGGCGCCGGCTTCCACGTAGATCTGGTTGGAGGAAACCGAAGCGCCGCCGCCCACGATCGCGCCGAGGGCATCCACCTGCAGCACGCGGTCGACGTCCGGGATGTTGCCGTGTTCGTCGACTGTTCCGGCCTCGTTGGCCAGGCCCACCATGGTCCCCATGGCATCGAAGAAGATGCTCAGGAGGATGACGAAGGCGAGCAGGGTGGCGGCAACGAAGCCCAGGTGCTCGAAGGCGCCGAACGGGTTTGCCTTGCCAATCAGGGAAAGGTCCGGGGCGGCCCAGCCGGTGAAGGTCGGCGCCACCAGGGACCAGCCTTGGGGGTTGGAGGTCTTGCCGTCGAAGCTCGGTCCGATGTGCAGGGTCATCTCCAGGAGCACCGAGATGATGGTGGAGGTGATGATGCCGATCAGGATGGCGCCCTTGACCTTGCGCACCACCAGGGCGATGGTCAGGATCAGGCCGAAGATGAACACGGCCGTGGGCCAGCCCAGGAGCTTGCCGTCGTAGCCGAGTCCAACGGGCACGGTGGTGCCGGCGACATCCGGGATGCGGCGGACGAAGCCGGCGTTGACCAGGCCGATCAGCGCGATGAACAGGCCGATGCCCACCACGATGGCGGTCTTGAGCCCGTCCGGAACGGCCTTGAACACCGCGGTGCGGAATCCGGTGAGGACCAGGATCAGCATGGTGACGCCGGAGAGCACCACCAGGCCCATCATGTCCGGCCAGGTCAGTCCCGGGTTGGTGGCCACGGTGACGGCCACGAACGCGTTGACGCCCAGGCCGGTGGCAAGCGCGAAGGGGTGCTTTGCCCAGGCTCCCATCAGGATGGTCAGGATGCCTGCCACGAAGGCGGTCACGGCGGCAACGGCGGTGAACCCCAGGGTGGTGCCGCTGGAGTCCGGACCGGAGAGGATCAGGGGGTTCAGCACCACGATGTAGCTCATGGCGAAGAACGTGGCGAAGCCGCCGCGGATCTCACGGGAAAGGTTGGAACCGCGCTCGGTGATCTTGAAGTACCGGTCCAGGGCAGAGCCTTGCTTAAGCATTAGTCCTCCGGGGAAGTCTGTGGGGATACCTGCATCCTATGGGGGCGGCGGCTGGGCGGCAGGCATTTTCGCCTAGTCTGTAAGGAAGCCAACACAAGGAGCAGCCACAGCATGCGTCCCATCCGCCAGATCCTGACCCTGGGGCCCGGGCTCCTCGTTTTCGCCGCCGCGGTGCTGGGCCTCGCCGGTCCCGCCGCCGCGCATGATGCCGCGGAATCCAGCAGCCCCGCCGCCGGCGCGTCGGTGCCCGCCCCGCCCGAACAGGTTTCTGTGACCTTCAACAACAACCCGCTGGGCATCGGCGCCGCGTTCTCCGTCAAGGACACCGCCGGCACCGAGTGGGCGGAGGGACCCGTGGACATCGTGGACAACGTGGCATCCCAGAAGCTGAAGGCCGGAGGCCCGGCGGGGGAGTACACGGTGGCCTGGCGCGTGGTCAGCGCCGACTCGCACCCCATTGAGGGGACGTTCGCCTTTACGGCCGCCTCGGCCGGGCAGGGTGCCGTGCAGGCTACAAGTCCAGCGCCGGCTACAAGTCCAGCGGCCGCAGGGAGTCCGACGGCGGCCGGTACAGCCCCCGCCGCCGGCGCCGGCACAGGCACCGCTCCCGCCATGGGGACGGCCCAGCCGGGCACCACGGGCGAGCCTGAACAGGTGGGATCCGGGGAGCCGTTCCAGTGGAGCATCGTTATTTTTGCCATCGTGGCGGTGGGGCTGCTGGCCACCCTTGCCATCCTGGCCCGGCGCCGGCTCGCGGCGGGCTCGGACGACGAACGGTGACAGGTGCCGGCGGGACCGCCGGCAGGGACGCTGGGCGGCGCTAGCAGGACAGGGCCGCAAAGCTCCCGGTGGCGGGATAAGCCACGCTCTCCGGGTGCACCCTGGCGGAGATCGCCTGGCCGACTGTCTTGGCCTGCCGCAGGACTTCCTTGGGTGAGGGCGTGATGAGCTCGCCCACGCCCACCAGGTAGATTCCGATGGCCCGCATGGCTGCGGTGAGGTTCCGGCCCACAGCCATGCCGAAGTCATTGACCATGCGCCGGAGCTGGCTGTGGGCGCAACGGGTCAGGACAATGTGGTCCGCCACCAGGATTCCGGTGGGCGTGTGCACTTCCCACTGCGGGGCCGAAGCAAGCGGGGAGCCGCCGTTCACCATGGTCAGCTGGATGGCGCGGGTGGTGTTGCGGACGTCGACGTCGTGGCTGGCGGCATAGTTCCGCAGGTGCCGCAGGATTTCGTTGCGTTCGCGAAGGTTGACGGAGTCCGCCGCATCGCACCGCTGAAGGGAAGCTGTGTTGGCCGGTTGTGCAGCGCCCAGGAGGTCCAGTCCGTCCACCACTATCGAATCCACGCCACGGCGGCACAGCTCGGCAGCCACGGCGAGGCCGGACAGGCCCGTGCCAATAATGACTGTGGTGGTCTGTTCGGTCCCGGCATTCCCAGGCATGCTTGACACTACAGTTTCCCTCCTTCGAAGTTTCGGCAGGTGCGGGCGTCCTCGCCCGCGCGCGTCCCGTTACCCCCAAAGTCCGGCCGCAGTGCGTGGCCGGGCAGCTCTGACGGAAAGAGGCAGTAGGCGTCCCGGACCAACAATGTCCTGAAGACTACAGAAGATTCGCGGCCAGGGATAGCCCAATCCCGAAACAATTTCAGCCGGGTGAAGGCGCTTTCCCGGAGACTGCCCACCGCCTGTGGACAAGCGCCGTTTCCCCGGACCGAAGAGGCTTGCTAAGGCAGTGCCTACGGAGAATAGTGAGAACCGGAAGCAAGCCTTTCTTCCCAGCTCAGGCAGGGGTTCGGGTGCACGGGGAACGGCCCGCTTCTGGCAGAATAGCCGCAACATCAGGCAGTATCGCGAGGAGGCGGCCCCATGGGCGCACAAGAGTTGCATCCGGACCCGCAGGACGGCGGCAGTCCTGCCGCTCCCGAGGGAATCGTTGTCGGCGTGGACGGTTCGGACCACGGCCAGTGCGCACTGGTGTGGGCGGCGCGCGAGGCCCAGCGCCGGCGTCGTCCGCTGCATATCGTCACCGCCTATTCCGTCCCGATCTTTGCGGCTTCGGGCCTGGACGGCGGCTACGCCACTGTGGACGACTCCGTCATTCGCGAAGGCGCGGAGGCGATTGCCAAGCAGGCCCTGGAGAAGGTGGCCACCTACGACATCGACGCCACCGCGTCTGTGGAGAACGGCGACGCCTCCGGCGTGCTGCTGGAGATGTCCCATACTGCCGAGCTCCTGGTGTTCGGTACCCGCGGCCGCGGCGGCTTTGTGGGCCGGCTCCTCGGTTCGGTGAGCAGCGCACTGCCGGCCCACGCCAAATGCCCTACCGTGACGGTGCCGCTGGTCTGCTCCGACCGGCTTGGCGAGACAACCGAGGACCGGCACATCAAGGCGGAGCAGGCCAAGGCGGGCCACCAGCGTGTGGATAACGTTGTGGTGGTGGGCGTGGACGGTTCGGAGCAGGCAAGGGTGGCCGTTCTGGAGGCCGCAGCCCAGGCCGAGCGGCTGGGTGCCACCCTGCGCGTGGTCTGCGCGGTGCCCCAATACAGCGGTTCCCTGGCGTGGGTTCCTGCCCCCATGGACCGCAAGGCGCTGTTCGCCGACATCCAGGTGACCCTTGACGCGGGAATGGCATGGCTTCGCAGCCACTACCCGAACCTCCCCACCGAGTCCGAGTTGAGGGACGGCTCGCCTGTGGACGTCCTGGTGGACGCCAGCCGCCACGTGGAGCTTGTGGTGGTGGGTACCCGCGGCCGCGGCGGCTTCACCGGGATGCTCCTGGGATCAACGTCGGACGGGGTCCTCCACCACGCCAAGGGCCCGGTCATGGTGGTACCTGACCGGGAGGACCCGCGACTGGCGGACCGGGCCCGGTTTGGGCCCGTACTCGGGGCAGCCTGACCGCACCCAGCCGCAGGGAGCGTCACCATGGCCGCCGACCGCCCGGAAAGCACAGCAAACGGCACGCATGACTCCCGCCCATCGGACGGGAACTCCGCCCCCGCGCTGATTCTGCGCCTCAGCCAGATCGAGGGCAGTATGTTGCCCCTCGTGGGAGGCAAGGCGGCCAACCTCGGTGAGCTGGTGGCTGCGGGACTGCCGGTACCCGATGGGTTCTGCCTGACCACGGTGGCCTACCGGGAGGCTGCCGGGACCGTCCGGGACGGTGTGCTTGCGGAACTCGGCCGTCTCCAGGCCGGAATGCAGCCTTCCGATCCGGGCGGGACCGCCCAGCTCGCCGTCGTGGCAGGAAGGGCACGCGAGGCCATCCGCGCCCTTCCGGTTCCGCCGCGGACCGCAGCCGCCGTGGAGCAGGCGTACGCAACCCTGGGCGAGGGCGCGGCGGTGGCGGTGAGGTCCTCCGCCACCGCCGAAGACCTTCCGTTCGCGAGTTTCGCGGGCCAGCAGGACACCTACCTGAACGTGGTGGGCAGCGGCGCCGTCCTGGACGCCGTCCGCAACTGTTGGGCCTCCCTGTGGACGGACCGCGCAGTCGCTTACCGCGCGGCGCTGGGGATCGCGCCCCACGAAGTAGCCCTCGCCGTCGTGGTCCAGCGGATGGTTGACGCCGAAGCGGCGGGGGTGATGTTCACGGCCAACCCGCTGACCGGCAGGCGTCGGGAAGCGGTTATCGATGCGGCCCCGGGGCTCGGTGAGGCCGTAGTGTCCGGAGCCGTCAATCCGGACCACTTTGTGGTGGACACGGAAAAAAGACGGGTCCTGGAGCGAAAGCTGGGAGACAAACGCATCGTGGTGCGCCCGCGTCCGGGCGGCGGAACGGAAAGGCTGGATGTGCCCGGCCAGGTGGAGGGTTCCAGCCTTACGGATGAGCAGGCCGTTCGGCTTGCAGCCCTGGGGATGCAGGCCGAACGGCATTTCGGCTCGCCACAGGATACCGAGTGGGCCATCGACGCCGGGGGTGCCCTCTGGCTGACGCAGTCCAGGCCTATCACCACGCTGTATCCGGTTCCGCAGCGCCGGTCTGCAGGTCCGGGGCCCCGGCTGTACATGTGCTTCAGCCTGGCCCAGGGCCTCACCCGCCCGCTGACCCCCATGGGGCTGGCGTCGCTGCGGCTCATTGCTTCCTCGGTGGCGAAAGCCGCCGGGTTCCCTGTTCCGGAGCCCCGGCAGGGCCCGCCGCCGTATGCGGAGGCCGCCCAGCGCATCTACGTTGACCTCACCACGCCGGTCCGGAGCAGTGTGGGCCGACGCATCCTCCCCCGGGTGTTCGATTTTATGGAGGCCAGGTCCGCCGCGGTGGTTCGCCAGGTTTTTGACGACCCTGAATTTTCGGTGACGCGCAGGACGCCGTTCGGGTTCCTGCGGCATGTCCTGCCGGCAGCTGCGGGGGCCCGGGTGCCGGGGACCGCGCTCCGGGCACTGTTCCGGCCCCGGGCGGCGCTCCACCGTCTGGACTCCTTCACCCGGCACTATGCCGAAGACCTGGAGCTCGGGGGAGGAGCGGATCACCTTGCAAGGCTCGACCACGCCGAGCGGCTCCTGGGAGTCAGGCTCTTTGCGATTGTGCCCGCCGTCCTGCCCCTGCCCGCGGTGGGATTCGCGATGCTGTGGCTGGCGGGAAGGCTGCTCGGAGGACAGGACCGCCGGAAGGACCTGGAGAAGGTGCTCCGCGGCCTGCCGGGCAACGTGACCACCGAGATGGACCTCGAGCTGTGGCGCCTTGCCTCGGCAGCAAAGGACGACAGGGACTCGCGAACCGCACTGGAGGCTCGGGAACCGTCCGCGCTCGCGGTGGAGTTCAGGAACGGCACCCTGCCCCCTGCCCTGCACGCAGGGCTGGTGCGGTTCCTCGAACGCTACGGGCAGCGGGCCGTGGCCGAAATCGATGTGGGCATGCCCCGGTGGTCCGATGATCCCACGCACATCCTGGGCGTCCTGGCCAACTACCTGCGCCTCACGGATCCCGCCATGGCGCCGGACGTCCAGTTCAGCCGCGCCCAGGCTGAGGCCGAGGCCGCGGTGCAGCAACTGGTTGCGGAAGCACGCCGCCGGGGCCGGGTCCGCGGGCTGCTGGTGGGTGCAGCCCTCCGCCGGACCAGGCTGTACGCCGGACTGCGGGAACTGCCCAAATACCAGCTGGTCCTGGGACTGGCGGAAGTCCGGAAGCAGGTGGCCCTGGTGGGAGCCGGGCTTGCAGCCGACGGCAGGCTGGACAGCCCCGGGGACATCTTCTTCCTCGACTTCGGGGAGGCCCGGCAGGCGCTCCGGAGCCCGGATCCACAAGGGTCCGGGCTCCGGGAACTGCGTGAACTCGTCGTCGAACGGCGCAGCGCTTACGCCAGCGAGCTGGGCCGGCGCCACATCCCCAGGGCCCTGCTCTCGGACGGCACCGAACCCGAAATGCTGTACGCCGCCGCAGGCGGTGCGGCGGGCAGTGCCACACTGTCCGGCAGCCCGGCGTCAGCGGGATCAGCCACCGCCCGGGCCCGCGTCATCCTGGACCCTGTCGGTGCCCACCTCGAACCGGGGGAGATCCTGGTGGCCCCGTCCACCGATCCGGGCTGGACTCCCTTGTTCCTGACAGCCGGCGGCCTGGTGATGGAGATGGGCGGGCCCAACTCGCACGGCGCCGTGGTTGCCCGGGAGTACGGCATCCCGGCCGTGGTGGGGGTCCCGGAGGCAACGGTCCGGATTGCCACGGGACAAAGAATAACGGTCGACGGCGGCGCTGGAACCGTAGTGCCCGGGTAGGCCTCCGCTGCCCCGGACTGCGCCGCAGGCAGGTGTGGGGAGCCGCACCGAGGCGTACCCTTGAGCTATGGACTCCCATCAAGGAGACGGCCGGACAATGAACGATCCGAATACGGGCGGGCCCCACAGAACGGGGGCCGCGACTCAGCGCCGGAACCGCGCGTGGCTGCGGTGGGTTCCTGCGCTTGCCGCCCCGGCAGTGATCGCCGCCGGCGTGCTGGTGGGATCCATCCCTGCACGCGCCGGAGACGCCCTGGCGGACAAGACCCCGGCCGATGTTCTTGCCCTGCTGGCCGGCCACAAGACACACACGTTCTCGGGCACTGTTGAGCAGGCCTCCGACCTGGGGTTGCCGGAACTGCCGGCAACGGGTCCTGGTTCCGGTTCCGCATCGGATGACCCCGCCGCATCCGCCATGGAGATGCTCACCGGTGAGCACACGGCGAGGATTTTCATGAACGGCAAGTCCAAGGTCCGCATCCAGGTGGTGGACAGGTTCGCCGAGCGGGACGTCATCCGGCGGGACAACGATGTGTGGTTCTACTCGTCCAAGGACAACTCAACAGCGCACCTGACGCTGCCGGCCCACGCCCGCGACCTTCCGCTGAGCGATCCGGCACTGCCTGGCACCAGCCCTGAAAGCACCAGCCCCGACAGCAACGTCGTCCCGCCGACGCCCCAGGACCTCGCGGTGAAGTTCCTCGCCGCGGCAGACAGCTCAACTGCTGTGTCTGTTGGCCCGGACGTCCAGGTTGCCGGGCGCGCCGCCTATAACCTGGTCCTCGAGCCGCGCACCAGCAACACGTTGGTGGGCATGATCTCCATCGCCGTCGATGGTGAAACCGGCATGCCCCTCTCCGTGGAGGTGACGGCACGCGGGGCAGGAGAGCCTGCGTTCAGGACGGGCTTCACCAGCCTGTCGCTTGATGCACCGGATGCCGCGCTCTTCAACTTCGTGCCGCCACCGGGCAGCACGGTTGAAGAACTGCAGCTCCAGCATCCAACGCACCAGGCCCCCGGCCAAGGATCCCCCGGCTACCCGGGAGCGCACACCGATCCGGAACAGCTTGCGGCCGGTATCAAGGACAAGGCCGGGTCCTACCTGGCCGGGACCGGCTGGGAAACCGTTGTGGAACTGCCGGCGGAAACCGGAGCCGGTGAAAAGCTGAGCACGGCGCTGGCGCAGAACCCGCTGCTGGGCCAGGCCGCCGTCGTCGTTCCTGGCGGACGGCTGCTCTCCAGCGCACTCTTCAACGTCCTGCTGACCGACGACGGCCGCGTCTATGCGGGCATGGTCCCCGCGGACAGGCTGCAAGCCGCATCCTCCGCCCCGTGACGGAACCCGCGGAGGTTCCGGGACAACGGACGTACGGCCTGACCATCGAGACGCAGGGCCTCACCAAGCGCTTCGGGCAGCAGGTGGCCGTGGACAGCCTGGACCTCGCGGTGCCGTCAGGGGCAGTCTTCGGGTTCCTGGGCCCCAATGGCTCGGGGAAGACCACCACCATCCGGATGCTGCTGGGCCTCGCGGCCGCTTCAGCCGGGACCGTCAGGCTGCTGGGAAGGGAAATGCCCGGCAGCTTCCAGGATGTCCTGCCACGGGTGGGGGCGCTCGTGGAGGGGCCAGCCTTTTATCCATTCCTTTCGGGGACTGCCAACCTCCACCGGCTCGACTCCGCCGGCCGGCACGCGGATCCCGCCACGCGCCGGGAACGGGTGGGCCTGGCACTGGAACGGGTAGGGCTTGGCCACGCCGCCGGCAAGCGCGTCCACGCGTATTCGCTCGGCATGAAGCAACGGCTGGGCATCGCCAACGCCCTCCTGTCCCCCCGCGAACTGCTGGTGCTGGACGAACCCACAAACGGCCTGGACCCGCAGGGCACCCGTGAAGTGCGGAACCTGGTCCGGTCCCTGGCGGCAGACGGAACCACCGTTTTTGTTTCCAGCCACTTGCTCGCCGAAGTTGAACAGATCTGCACCCACGCGGCCGTCATGAGCGCCGGCCGGCTGGTGGCGCAAGGCCCGCTCGCCGAACTGCGGCGGTCCGGGAGCTCGCGCCTGCGCCTGCTCACCCCGGACCCCGGCCCGGCGTCGGCGGTCCTGGCAACGCTGGGGCTGTCGCCGGAAGCAGGAGCACACCAACCGGACGGGGAAGTGGTGGTGGCGGCACTGGCGAAGCCGGGATTGCCACCGGAGGCCGCTGCCCCGCATCCCGCCCCGGAAGACATCGTGGCGGAGCTCGTCAAGGCAGGGGTCCGCGTCCGCGGTTTCGCGGTGGAACGGGAGAGCCTCGAAGACCGGTTTGTTGAACTGACGGGGGAGGGGTTCGACGTTGCCCAGTAGCGTGAAGCCGAAGGCGGAGGGCATGGCGGCCGTGGCAGGGCCGCGGGGAGCCCGGATGTCACTCCTGCTGTCCGAAATCGCGGTCCTTTTCCGCCGTCGCCGGACCTGGGCGCTGCTGCTCGCGCTGGCCGCCATTCCGGTGCTGATCGCGGTGGCTGTGAGGGTCTCCTCGGCGGTTCCCCCCGGGCGCGGCCCGGCCTTCCTGGACCGGATCACGCAGAACGGACTGTTCGTCGCGTTCACCGCAATGCTGGTCTCCGTCCCGCTGTTCCTGCCGCTGACGGTGGGTGTGGTGGCGGGTGACACCATCGCGGGCGAGGCCAACCTGGGAACGCTGCGGTACCTGCTGGTTGCGCCGGCGGGACGGGTCCGTCTGCTCCTGGTGAAATACGCCGGCGCCCTGGCGTTCTGCCTGGCCGCACCCCTCAGTGTTGCGATCGCCGGTGCCGCCATCGGTGCAGCCCTTTTCCCCGTGGGCCCGGTGACCTTGCTGTCAGGGGATGTCATCCAGCCGCCGGAGGCTGTGCTCCGGCTCCTCCTGATCTCGGCGTACCTGGCCGTCTCCCTGGCCGGGCTGTCCGCCATAGGGCTCTTCCTCTCCACCTTGACCGTGGTGCCGGTGGGCGCCATGGCTGCCACGGTGGTGCTCTCGGTGGTTTCCCAGGTCCTGGACCAGCTGCCGCAGCTCGAATGGCTTCACCCGTGGCTGTTCAGCCACTACTGGCTGGGGTTCGGGGACCTGCTCCGGCAGCCGGTGCTGTGGGACTCCTTCGCCAGCAATGCGCTGCTGCAGGCGGGATACGTTGCCGTGTTCGGTGCCCTCGCCTACGGGCGTTTCGTCACCAAGGACGTTTTGAGCTAGGCAGGGTCAGGAATCCCAGCCGGCACGTGTCCTCAGGCGTGCTGGTGAGCCTCATGCTCAGAATGGCTGGCTGGCTCCAGCTGGAACGTGCAGTGGTCCGTATCGAAGTGCGAACCCAGGCAGGTGATCAGCTTGTCCAGCAACTGGTCGGCGCCGCGGGCGTTGAGCACCCCGTCCTCCACCACCACATGCGCGGAGAAGACGGGGACACCCGAGGTGATGGTCCAGATGTGGATGTCATGCACGTCCGTGACTCCCTCCACGGAGAGGATGTGCTCCCGGATCATCTGCACTTCCACGCCTTTGGGGCTGGCTTCCAGCAGCACATCCACCACGTCGCGGAGCAGGCTCCAGGCGCGGGGCAGGATCATCAGGGCGATCAGGACGGAGGCGATGGTGTCCGCCGCCTGGAAGCCGGTCACCATGATCACCACGGCCGCGGCAATGACGGCGAAGGAACCCAGGAGGTCACCCAGGACCTCCAGGTAGGCGCCCCGCACGTTGAGGCTTTCCTGGTGTGCTCCGCGCAGGATCATCAGGGACGCCACGTTTGCGGCCGCGCCGAGGACGGCGGCGAACAGCATGATGTCCGTCTGGACTTCAGGCGCGGCACCGATCCGGCGGATTGCCTCGCTGAAGATGACCACGGAGATCACGATCAGGATCAGGGCATTTGCCAGCGCAGCCAGTACCTCGGCCCGCTGGTACCCGTAGGTTCGTTGGTCGCTGGCGGGCCGACCCGCAATCCACGCCGCCAGCAGGGCGATCGTCACGCCCGCTGCGTCGGAGAGCATGTGGCCGGCGTCGGCGAGCAGGGACAGCGAGCCGGAGAGGACCGCGCCGGCAACCTGGACCAGGACCACGGCCAGCGTGATGGCAAGGACGGCAATAAGCCGCTTCCGGTGCCGGCCTGTTGCTGTGATGCCGTGGGTGTGGCTGTGGTCGTGTCCCATGCCTACAAGGCTAGCCCCAGCCGAGCTCGTGCAGCCGGTCGTCATCAATGCCGAAGTGGTGGGCTATCTCATGCACCACCGTCACGGCCACTTCGTGGATGACGTCCTCCCGGGATGCGCAGATGTCCAGGATGGGCTCCCGGAAGATCGTGATCCTGTCCGGCAGGGACCCGGCGTCCCACCAGGAGTCCCGCTCGGTCAGGGGCACGCCCTCATAGAGTCCCAGCAGGACGGTGTCCGGATCCTCCCCGGGCTTCGGTACATAGTCGTCGTCGATGAATACCGCCACGTTGTCCATGGCGCGGGCCAGCTTGTCCGGGATGCTGTCCAGGGCGTCCTGGACGGCAGTCTCGAATTCGTCCTCGGACATGGTGAAGCGAAGGGGTTCACTGGGGCCTTCGGGGGCGGTGGGCAGGCCCGGCGGCAGGCTGGCTGGCATACTCCGACTCTAGCGGGAACCGGCCACCCCGGCTCCCCGCGGATTCCGGCTCCTGCGCCGGGTCAACGCCACGCCCACCAGGCAGACCAGGCCGCCGATCAGGCCCAGGAATGCGGGGACCTCACCCAGCAGCAGCCAGGAGATCAGGATGGTGGTTCCCGGCACCAGGTAGGTGGTGGCGGCCAGCTTCCCGGCGTCCACCAGCGAAAGCGCGTACGCCCAGGTGGTGAAGGCAATGGCAGTGGGGAAGATCCCCAGATAGATGAGCCCCCATGTGGCCTGTGGCGGGGCGGCCTGCACTTCGCTAACCAGCTGGCCTGCAAAGGGCAGGCAGCAGAGCGCACCCACCAGGATCCCGAACCAGGTGGCCTGCGCGGCCGGAAATTTGCGCAGCACAGGCTTCTGGACGATGACGCTCACGGCGGCGAGCACGGCGGCAAGGAGGCACAGCAGCACGCCCGCCACGTCCGTCGTCGGCCGTTCCCCCGGCCCGGAGGACTGGGCTGATCCGAAGGCGATCAGCGCCACGCCGGCAAAGGCAACCAGGCTGCCGATGATGAGCCAGCGCGGGAAGCCCTCCCTGAGAAAGATGCCAGCCATGATGGCCACCAGGATGGGGTTGACGTTGATCAGCAGGGCGCTGGTGCCCGCGTCAAGGACGTGTTCGGCGGCGTTCAGGGCCACGTTGTACCCGCCGAACCACATCACCCCGTAGGCCAGGATCGGCCACCATTCCCGGCCCCTCGGCAGGAGGCGGGTCTTCAGCAGCTGCGGCAGGACCAGCAGGGAGAGCACGACGGCGGCGATCGCCAGCCTGCCCAGCGTCAGGGAGCCGGGGGAGAAGTGGGGGCCGATCGCCCGGATCCCCACGAAGGCCGATGCCCAGAGGACCACGGTAACCACCATCGCTGCCACGCCGAGGGCCCTGACCGGGGTTGCGGCGGGGTGGGGAGGTGCGGGGGCCGTCGGGTTGGCGGGGCTGGTTGGAGGCATGCAGCAAATCTATCCGGGGGCACGGCCGGCTGACTGGCGGAAATCAGCCACGTCTGCACAACTTCCTGCCAAAAAGTTCCAGCGGACGTTCCCGGGTGCCTTCCCGGGCCGGGCCGCGACGTGGCGACCGCCCGTGCCCCGGCAGGTTCAGCGCGGCGCCGCCCATTCCAGCAGGCGTTCCAGGGGCCAGGTGGTGATGATCCGGTCGGCGGGAACGCCGTTCTTCTCCGCGCGCTCGGCGCCGTACTGCAGGAAGTCGAGCTGGCCGGGTGCATGGGCATCGCTGTCGATCGAGAACAGGCAGCCGGCGTCGAGGGCGAGCTGGATCAGCGCATCGGGCGGGTCCTGGCGTTCCGGCCGGGAATTGATCTCTACCGCCACGCTGTGTTCGGCGCAGGCGGCGAACACCTCCTTGGCATCGAAGTCCGACGGCGGCCTCGTCCCGCGGGACCCCTCCACCAGGCGCCCGGTGCAGTGGCCCAGGACGTTGGTGTGCGGGTCCTGGATGCCGCCGAGCATGCGGCGGGTCATGGTCCTGCTGTCAGCGCGCAGCTTCGAATGGACGCTGGCCACCACAATGTCCAGGCGGTCCAACAGTTCCGGCTCCTGGTCCAGTTCCCCCGATTCCAGGATGTCCACTTCGATGCCTGCCAGCAGCCGGACCGGCGTGCCCGGCGTGCCGTCCCCGTCCGGTGGGGGCCCGGCGTTGATCGCATCCACCACGTCCAGCTGCTGGAGCAGGCGTTCGGCGGAAAGTCCGTTCGCAATGGTGAGGTTGGGGGAGTGGTCTGTCAGTGCGAGGTATTCCCTGCCCAGCACGCCGGCGGCTGCCACCATCAGCTCAATGGGGGAGCCGCCGTCGGACCATTCACTGTGGCTGTGCAGGTCTCCCCGCAACATCTCCCGCAGCCCTGCGCCCCCGGAGACCAGCGGCCGGGCACCCTTCTCCCGGAGATCCGCCAGGTAATCCGGAACCAGGCCCTCCACGGCCTGGCGGATCACCTGGTAGGTCCGGTCGCCGATGCCCTTCATGGACTTCAGCCGGCCGTTCACGGCGCGCGCGGCCACTTCCTCCGGCGGCAGCGGGCTGATGGCCGCCGCCGCCTTGCGGAATGCCTGGACCTTGAAGGTGGCAGCGCGTCCGCGCTCCAGCCAGAAGGCGATCTCGTTGAGTGCTGCTACGGCATCCATCCGTCCATCTTCACCCGTTCCGCCCGCTCCGTGGCGGTGTTTTTGGCCGATTTTGGATAATTCCTGCCTAGGCCCTATAGTTTTAGAGTCCAGTTCGGAGAAACGCAAAGGACAAAGACGGAAAGCCCCGCTTGACGCCTTTTATTTTGTTCCGAACGGGTTCTGGCCCCCATCGTCTAGCGGCCTAGGACACCGCCCTTTCACGGCGGCGGCACGGGTTCGAATCCCGTTGGGGGTACGCGAGGAACTGGTCAAACAGACTGAAAATGTCTGGTAGGCTGGAAGCCTTGAAAAAAGCGGTAGAGATACTGCTGAAGCAAGAAACGCAAGGCCCTGTAGCGCAGTTGGTTAGCGCGCCGCCCTGTCACGGCGGAGGTCGCGGGTTCAAGTCCCGTCAGGGTCGCTCTGATTGTTGGAAGAGATTCCGGCTGTCATGGTGACTAGTCACCTAGGCTCTGTAGCTCAGTTGGTAGAGCGTTCGACTGAAAATCGAAAGGTCACCGGATCGACGCCGGTCGGAGCCACCACTGGGAAGCATCAGTTCTTCGGAACTGGTGCTTTTCTTATTTTCCGGGCCTACAGTTAATGGCCCGCAGGGAGCACGTCTCGATCCGGCATCAATACTCCCGGGGCCTGCCAATTTCCCGCCCCGCGGCTTTTCGGGTTCCGTAAACTTGCTGGCTGCACGGCCGTGGACACGCGGCAGCGGCATAAGAGAACACATACGAACAGACGAACGTACACGAGACGAACCTGCACAACGCAGTCTGAGCGCACACAGCGCATAAGGAGAAACTGGGAATGTCCGCCACACCTGGCACCAGGACCATCAGCCAACCACCCGGGGAAACACCTCCCGCCCATAAGAAAGCGGCGGATCGGCCGCCCGGAACCGGCGGTCAGCAACTCGCCAGATGGGTCTTCTGGCCCGCCGCCGGAACCATCATTGTTTTTGTCCTCTTCGCCACGATTTTCCCTGCGGCTGCCACAGAGATCTTCACCACCATCCAAGGCAACGTCATCAACTGGTTCGGCTGGTACTACGTGGCAGCCGTTGCACTCTTCGTGGCGTTTTCCCTCTGGATCGGCCTCAGCCGTTATGGCGACATCAAGCTCGGCCAGGACGATGACGAGCCCGAGTTCTCTGTAGTGTCCTGGTTCGCCCTGCTCTTCGCGGCGGGCATGGGCATCGGTCTGGTCTTCTTCGGTGTGGCCGAGCCGCTGAACCACTTTGCCGCGCCCCGGCCCGGTGTGGAGGGATCCCCGCTGGAGCTCGCCCAGCAGGCGATGACGCAGACCTACCTCCACTGGGGCCTCCATGCCTGGGCCATCTACGTTGTGGTGGGCGTATCCATTGCCTACGCAGTCCACCGCAGGAACCGCCCCATCTCTATCCGCTGGACGCTCGAGCCGCTCCTGGGCCGCAAGCGCGTTTCCGGCGGATGGGGCAACCTGATCGACGTCGTGGCCCTGGTAGGCACGCTGTTCGGTGTTGCCACCTCCCTGGGCCTTGGCGTCCTGCAGATCTCCGCCGGACTTGAACAGGCCAACATTCTCCAGGCCACCACCATGACGCAAATCGGTTTGATCCTCTGCATCATCACGCTGACCATCATTTCGGTGGTGTCCGGTGTGGGCAAGGGCATGAAGTGGCTCTCCAACACCAACCTGGTCCTGGCCGCACTCCTGATGCTGGTGGTGCTGTTTACCGGCCCCACGCTGTTCCTGCTGCGCGAGTTCGTGCAGTCGATCGGGCACTACCTCCAGAACGTTGTAGGCCTTACGTTCAACACCCTCGCCTTTTCCGGTGCAGAGGGCGAGGCATGGCAGGCCGCCTGGACCACCTTCTACTGGGGCTGGTGGATCTCCTGGGCGCCGTTCGTCGGCATCTTCATCGCCCGTATTTCCAAGGGTCGCACCGTCCGGCAGTTCGTCGCCGGCGTACTCCTGGTACCCACCGCCATGGGCTTCCTGTGGTTCTCCGTCCTGGGCGGCGCCGCCATCCACCGCGAGCTGTTCGGCAGCGGCGGGCTCATCGCCGACGACGGCACCGTGGATACCGAGGGCGCCCTGTTCAACCTGCTGGGCAGCCTGCCCGGCGGGGTTGTCCTCACCGTGGGCGCAATTCTCCTGATCGCCATCTTCTTCATCACCTCGGCGGACTCCGGTGCCCTGGTCATGGGCATGATCTCCACCGGCGGAGACGTGGAACCCCGGAACTGGCTGCGCATCTTCTGGGCGCTGGCCGCCGCCGCTGTTGCCATCGCCCTGCTCCTGGCCAATGGACTGCAGGCCATCCAGACCGCGGCCATCCTCACCGCCGTGCCCTTCAGCGTGGTCATTATCCTGATGTGTATCTCCACGGCCAAGGCCTTCCACCGGGAACATGAGACCCTGATGCGCGCACAGCGCAAGCTGGCCCGCGACCAGATGGCCGCCCATGTCACGGAGCAGGTCCAGGACTCCATGCATGACTCGGTCCAGGAGCACTACCAGGAGCACGTCGCGGAACAGATCCAGGACTCCGTCCAGGAGCACTACCAGGAGCACCTGGCGGACCAGGTCCAGGACCAGGTCAGTGAAGCCGTGGAGGCCCATCTGACCGAACGCCTGGCTGCAGGCGAGGCCGCGGGCACAGCGCCCGCCGGAACGCCCAAAGCGTAGAGCCGCCGCCGTCACCCAAGTCCCGGTTCCGGGCAAAAGGGAGGCACCTGTCCAGCCGGGCAGGTGCCTCCCTTTTCCGTGGCCGGACCACAAAAGGGTCCCGGCCAAGGGGTGGCATTTCTCACCTTTGCGCGGCCGAAAGGCAACATTTGATCTTGGCTGAAGGTTGTGGCACGCGCGCGTTAGGGGTTAGGTGTAAGCGCTTGCGCAAAAGTGGCCAATGCCCCGAATCGGGCCATGAAACCTGGTTTGATCTCTGCCTTGGAGCCTGTCTACGGTGGAATCACGGCCAGGAAAGCACCACAGTCCGGGCCTCTTCTACGGGGACTACCCAACCCCGTTCCCCCCTTGATACAACGGCGTCCCCGATGACGCCTGCCGTGTCCACCGGGCCGCCGGAGTTCGAAGGGCATGGGCATCCGCCCGTCTTCCACGAACAGTTATAACTCCGCGAGAAGAGCAACAATGCACAAGCACCCCCAATCACCCCGGATGCTGCGGTGGCGCCCCGCCGCCGCAGCACTGGCCACAGCCGTGGCTGCCTCGGCCTTCCTGGCCGTTCCCTCGGCACAGGCCAACGAGCCGGCAGATCCGCCGGCCGCCGAGCAGATGCCGGCCCCCACCCCCGGATTCCCCCTCCCCACGGAACACACGCAGGAAGCCTTCGACCCGGCGTCGGACTTCACCTCCAAGTGGACCCGCGCCGACGCCAAGCAGATCATGGCGCAGAGCGACCCCACGGTGGCCCCCGGTGAGAACTCCATGAGCCCCGACGTCACCATGCCGGAAATCCCCGAGGATTTCCCCGCCATGAACGACGACGTATGGGTCTGGGACACCTGGTCCCTCACCGACGAAAACGCCAACCAGATCAGCTACAAGGGCTGGGACGTCGTCTTCTCCCTGGTGGCCGACCGCCACGCCGGCTACGGCTTCGACCAGCGCCACTGGAACGCACGCATCGGCTACTTCTTCCGCAAGACCAACGCGGATCCCGCCAAGGACAAGTGGAACTACGGCGGCCACGTCTTCGCCGACGGCGCCTCCATCGGCAACACCGAATGGTCCGGCTCCACCCGCCTGATGCAGGGCAACCAGGTGAACGTGTTCTACACCGCCACCACGTTCTACGACGTTGCCGAGCGCAACGCGGGCGGCGGCGGAATCGCCCCGGACGCGGCCATTGCCAAGGCGCTGGGAAAGATCCATGCCGACGAGAACGGCGTGACGTTCGACGGGTTCAAGCACACCAAGCTGCTGGAGCCGGACGGCGAGATGTACCAGACCAAGGAACAGAACCCGGGTTTCGCCTTCCGCGACCCCTACACCTTTGCCGACCCGGCCCACCCGGGCAAGACCTTCATGGTCTTCGAAGGCAACACCGGCGGCACCCGCGGCGAATACGAATGCAAGCCCGAGGACCTCGGCTACCGCCCCGGCGATGCCAATGCCGAGTCCGTTGACGAGGTCAACAGCAGCGGAGCCTACTACCAGACAGCGAACGTGGGCCTGGCAGTGGCGGACAACAAGGACCTGACCAAGTGGTCCTTCCTGCCGCCGATCCTGTCCGCCAACTGCGTGAACGACCAGACCGAGCGTCCGCAGATCTTCATCCAGAATGAGGGCGGCAAGAACAAGTACTACCTGTTCACCATCAGCCACCAGTTCACCTACGCAGCCGGCATGCGCGGCCCGGACGGCGTCTACGGCTTCGTCGGCGACGGCGTCCGCTCGGACTACCAGCCCATGAACAACAGCGGCCTGGCCCTGGGCTCGCCCACGGACCTGAACCTGCCGTCCGAGTCCCCGGAGGCACCCACTCCGAACCAGAACGGCCGCCAGTTCCAGGCGTACTCGCACTACGTGCAGCCGGGCGGACTGGTCCAGTCGTTCATCGACAACGTGAACGGCGTACGCGGCGGTTCATTGTCGCCCACCGTGAAGATCAACTTCCGGGACGGCATCTCGCAGGTGGACCGGACCTTCGGCCAGGACGGCCTTGGCCCGTTCGGCTACCTGCCCACCAACGTCCGCGTTGGCGGCGAAGGCCACTACAAGTAGAACCCACTGCCCAACAGGTGCAGGGTACAGGCAGGGACGTCCGGATCACGGGCGCCCCTGCCTGCTGCCGTTAAGTCACCGCCGGGGATAGGGTGGGGATCAAACAGAAGGGGGAGTGCCTGATGGAATACCAGAACCCACAACCCAACCAGGGGATGCAGCACCGCGCCGTGCCGGCTCCTGTACCCGGCCCCGGCCGCACGGTAATTTCCGAGACAGCCGTCGCCAAGGTGGCGGGCATAGCTGCCCGCTCCGTCCCCGGTGTCTACTCCCTGGGCTCGGTTCCGTCACGCGCGCTCGGCGCCATCCGTGACGCCGTCGGCAGTTCCGACCACGCCGCCGGGGTGCGCGCCGAAGTCGGGGAAACGCAGGTGGCCGTGGATATCAGCCTGGTGGCGAGTTACGGGACACCGCTCCACTCGCTGGCCAACGCCGTGCGCGCCGCCGTCTACCGGGCGGTCGAGGAGCTCGTTGGACTGCAGGTGATCGAGGTCAATGTGGAGGTCACCGACGTCTACATTCCGCCACCGGTCAAACCCGCAGCTTCCGGTCCTGCTGACATGCCCGGCACAACTGAAAGGGAGGCGCTGCTGTGAACCTCACCGTGGCCGGCGCAGCGATGGGCGCCTTCGTCGCCTTCATGTCCCTGCAGTTCGGGTTGTGGGGCTTCCTTGTCGCCCTCCTCTTCATGGCCATCGGGGCACTCCTGGGCCGGGCCGCGGAAGGGAAACTGGACCTTCGCGGCGTCCTGGACGCCATCATCGGCCGGCGCTCGTCCTCATGAGTTCCACAGCCCCGGCCGTCCGGGGCCAACAGCTGAGCGGCCACAACCGCATCAGTACCCAGGCCCTGACAAGCCTCGCCAAAGCCGCAGCAGCCCACTTCCTCGGGGTGGAACCGGAAGATGTCCGTGCTGACTGGACGGACGACGACGGCCTCCTGGCGCTGTCCCTCGTCGCACCTATCAGCATGCCGCCGTTGAGTGCGGTGGTCCAGGATCCCTCGCGCGTTGAGGGGACCGGTGGTTCCATTTGGGACCGGACCGTGAGGGCAAAAGCCGGCATCCTGGCAGCGGTGGCGGAGCTCAGCGGTTCCGGGCTGAGCCGGGTGGACATCAGGATCACCGGAGCAAAGATCAGTGAAGGGGGGCGGGTGCGATGAACCGCCATGGTGAAGGCCAAAGCCCGGATATGGACCGGATCCTGCGCCGTGAAACCCGGTCAACGCGTGCTGCGGTGGCCACCGCAGCAGCCGTCCTGGTCATTGTGCTGGCAGCCTATGGGCTCCTTGAAGCAGGCGTCCACGCAGTAGGGCAACCGGCCTGGCTGATTGAACCGCAGGTGGCCGCGGAACGCCTGGTTGCCCTGCCGGCGGGAATTCCCCCACTGTTGCTGGGCGCCATCGGTGCTGTGCTGGCAATGGTCGGCCTGGTCTTCCTCCTCAACGGGGTTCTGCCCGGTCGCCGCGCCCGCCACCGCATGGGTGGCGGCCCGGGCGCCGGCGCCCCGGCCGTTGTGGTGGACGATGAAGTCATTGCCTCCTCGTTGGCGAGGCGGGCCCGGCTTGCCGCGAACGTCACGCCGGAACAGGTCATGGTTGTGGTCGCCCGGCGGCAGGTAATGGTGAATGTCCGTCCCACCTCGGGTGTGCCTGTAAACCAGGATTCGGTCCTCGCGGCAGTCCGGAGCGAAGTGGACGCCATGGCACTGGAGCCCCCTCCCGAGGTTCGCGTGAATGTGGCGACATCCGGAGTGATCGGCGCATGAACAGTACCCCCACCCTCCTCAACCGCATCCTGGTCGCGGCCCTGGGCCTGCTGCTGCTTGGAGTCGGCTGCCTGCTGATGTTGCTGGCCGCCGTACCGGCCGTAGCGTCCTGGTGGCGGGCCTGGTCAGCGGACGCATGGAGCGGAATCAACGCGGCGTTTAACGCCACACGGTTTCCCGGGCGGTCCGAGAGTTGGCTGTGGATCCTGGTGGCACTGGCCCTGCTCGTGCTGATCGGCCTCATGGTGGCCTGGGTTGCCCAGCAGGGCAAAGGGCGGGCCGATGTCCTGGCCGTCGAGTACGATCCCGGTGAGGTCCCGGGCGATGTGCGGATCGGCGGGGGAGTGGCGGAGCAGGCGCTGAAGCATGCGCTCGCGCACCGTCCCGACCTCGCCGGCGCCACGGTCACCACCTATGACGTCAAAGGCATGCCCGCGCTGAAGGTCCGGCTCCTTCCACGGCAGGGTGTGGCCCCGCACCTGCTCGCAGATGAAGTGTCGGTCCTGGTGTCAGCCCTGGAACGGGCGGTGGGAAAGGACATCCCCGTATTGATCCATATCGGGGCCGGAGCGCGGACGCGCTTCCGCAGGGCAGAGCGCGTCCGCTGACCGTCTCCTAGCTCCGGGTCAAGTACACGGCGCAGTCCACGGGAACCTCATGCATCAGCTCCCACTCCGCGGCAGGCTCCGGTCCGCTGGAGAGCGTCACGGACCAGCCTTCGGGGATGGGCGCAGACGCGAAGCCCATGTTGGCGATCACCAGGACATCCCGGTTGTGGAACGCCAGCAGGCCGCTTTCCGGTGCGTGGACCTCGGCCCAGGCCAGGGAGCCGGTGCCGAGGCGCCGCCCAGACCGGAAGGTGAGTGCTGCGCGGTACAGCTCCAGGATGGACCCTTCCTCGCCATCCTGCTGATCGGCGGCAAGCGCCCCAAATTCCGCAGGCTGGGGAAGCCAGGGGGACGCCGGTTCGCCCTGGAATGAATCCGCGAAACCGTAACCGGGCTTGTCCGCGGCCCAGGGAAGCGGCACCCGGCAGCCGTCCCGTCCGGTTTCAGCGCCTTGGGTGCGGAAGAAGGTGGGGTCCTGCCGTGCCTCGGCCGGAAGCGTGGTGTGCTCGGGCAGTCCGAGTTCTTCGCCCTGGTACAGGTAGGCCGAGCCCGGCAGCGCCAGCTCAACCACTGTTGCGGCCCGGGCGCGGGCCAGCCCCAGGGCAGTGTCCGGCTGTTCGTCACCTGCGGCGATGCCCTTGGGGAACGTAGTGGGATCCGTCAGGCCGAAGCGGGTGCAATGGCGGACGGTGTCGTGGTTGCTCAGCACCCAGGTGCACGGGGCACCCACCGCTGCGGCCGCCTTCAGCGACGCATCGATTGCCTCGGCCATGCGCTCGGCGTCCCAACCGGCCATCAGGAAATCGAAGTTGAAGGCCTGCTGCATCTCATCCTGCCGGACGTAGAGCGCCAGGCGTTCCGCCGGTTCCACCCAGGCCTCGGCCACCATCATCCGGTCGCTGCCGTACTCGGACAGGACGCGGTGCCAGTCCCGGTAGATCTCGTGCACGCCGTCCTGGTCAAAGAAAGGCGAGGGCGGATACACCGGGGATACCGCGCGGTGCGGCTCCTCCGCGTTGGTGTGGGCGCCGGGTGCATCACCGGGAGGGGACGGTTCCCGTGGAACCTCAGAGGTGCCCTCCACCATGGCGGCCACCCCGTCCCAGTCGGGAAGGCCCTGCTCCTTGACCATCCCGTGGGCTACGTCCACACGGAAACCATCAACACCGCGGTCCAGCCAGAAGCGGAGGACAGAGCGCATTTCCTCCCGTACCTCCTGGTTTTCCCAGTTCAGGTCAGGCTGCTTGGTGTCGAAGAGATGCAGGTACCACTCTCCTGCGGAACCGTCCGCTTCGGTGACCCGGGTCCAAGCGGCTCCGCCGAAAATCGACTTCCAGTTATTGGGTGCCCGGTTGCCGTCACCGGAGCCCGGCACCTCGTCCTTGCCCGGGCGGAACATGTAACGGTCCCGTTCCGGGGACCCGGGCCGGGCGCTGAGCGCAGCCCGGAACCAGTCGTGCTCGTCCGAGGTGTGGTTGGGGACAAGGTCCACGATGACCTTCAGCCCGCGGCGGTGAGCTTCCCGCAACATGGCGTCGAAGTCCTCGAGGGAACCAAAAAGGGGATCCACCTGCCGGTAATCTGCCACGTCGTAGCCGCCGTCGGCCTGGGGCGACTTGTAGAACGGGGAAAGCCAGATGGCATCCACGCCCAGCCGCTCCAGGTAGGGCAAGCGGTCCAAAACCCCGCGCAGGTCACCCATGCCGTCGCCATTGCCGTCGGCGAAGGAGCGGGGGTAGATCTGGTAGACGACGGCGTCGGCCCACCATTCCCCAGTTTGGTCAGAGGCAGGAACGCTCGGCTTGGACATTAGGTTCCTCTCAGATAACTTTTTGATGTAAACGCTTGCATTGCCGACAGCAACCTTACTAGTGTGATGGTCACCACAACAACCTCACCAAAACAACCGCACTGTCGACTTACTTGTCACTCAGCGAGGAGCTTCAAGCTAATGAAAACCCCTAGATTCCTACTCCCGGCTGCCACCGCCGGCGTCCTGGCCCTGACCCTCACCGCTTGCGGCGGGGGAGGTGGAGGCGGGACCACGGGAGGCGGCAGCGACGCCGAAGCCAACCTCGAGGGCCGCGGGCCCATCACATATGTACAGGGCAAGGACAATAACAACGTGGTCCGTCCCCTCATTGAAAAGTGGAACGCCGAGCACCCGGATGAGCAGGTCACCTTCAAGGAACAGACAGACCAAGCCGACCAGCAGCACGACGACCTGGTGCAGAACTTCCAGGCTAAAACCGATGACTACGACGTGGTGAGTGTCGACGTCGTCTGGACTGCCGAATTCGCAGCTAAGGGGTGGCTGCAGCCCCTCAAGGACAAGATGGCTATTGACACGAACGGCATGCTTGAAGCTCCCGTTGAGTCGGCCTCCTATAAGGGCACGTTGTACGCCGCTCCGAAGGACTCCGACGGCGGCATCCTCTACTACCGCAAGGACCTGGTTCCGGAAGCACCCAAGACTTGGGACGAAATGATGGGGATGTGTTCCATCGCCAAGGAAAACAACATCGGCTGCTATGCGGGCCAGTACAAGCAGTACGAGGGCCTGACGGTTAACGCTTCCGAAGCCATCAACTCGGCCGGCGGTTCTGTTCTCAACGACGACGGCAAGCCCAACCTGACCACCCCTGAAGCCGAGGAAGGCCTGAACAACCTGGTTGAGGCTTTCAAGGACGGCAACATTCCAGCTGAGGCCATTACTTACCAGGAAGAGGAAAGCCGCCGCGCATTCCAGGAGGGCAAGCTGCTGTTCCACCGCAACTGGCCCTATATTTACAGCCTCATCACCACTGAGGGATCTTCTGCCGTGAAGGATAAGTTCGGCATGGCACCCCTGCCCGGCAAGGACGGTCCCGGTGCTTCCTCCCTTGGCGGTCACAGCGCGGCTATCAGCGTCTACTCCAAGAACAAGGCCACGGCACTGGACTTCATCAAGTTCCTCACCAATGAAGAACAGCAGAAGTTCTTCGCGAACCAGGCTTCTCTCGCCCCGGTGCTGAGTTCCCTGTACGAGGACCAGGAACTTGTTTCCAAGCTGCCGTACCTGACAGTCCTTCAGGAGTCGATCGCCAACGCAGTGCCGCGTCCGGTCACCCCGTTCTACCCGGCTGTCACCCAGGCCATCCAGGAGAACTCCTACGCTGCGCTCAAGGGCGAGAAGTCTGCTGAGCAGGCGCTGGCCGACATGCAAAAGTCGATCGAATCCGCCAGCGCAGGATCGTAGTAGGCAATGGCAACCGAATTGGGCCCGACGCCGGCAACTAAGCCGGCGTCGGGCGGGACCCCGGTCCACCACGGACCCAAGGGCGTAGGGGAAGACAACAAGATCCTCAGCCAGGGCAAGTGGGCCTCATGGCTTCTTGCCCCAACCATCATTGCGCTGGGCATTGTGATCGTTTACCCGATCATCAGCGCGATCATCATGTCCTTCCAGAAGGACGCCGGACTCGATCCAGTCACAGGCCTCTTTACTGAAGGTGGCCCGGCGGGCATCCAGAACTACGTGAACTGGCTGGGCCAGCAGTGCGCTGCTCCAGGCGGCGGAACCGTCGCGTGCCCTCCCGGCACGCTGGGAGGCCAGTTCTGGTCTGCCACGGGAACAACCTTCCTTTTCACGGTCATTACCGTCGCCTTTGAAACCATCCTTGGTTTCTGGATGGCCATGATCATGGCGCGGACCTTCAAGGGTCGCGGACTCGTCCGTGCGGCTGTGCTCGTTCCGTGGGCCATCCCCACCGCCGTTACCGCCCAGCTGTGGCTCTTCATGTTCGATTTCAATGGCATCATCAACAAGCTGTTTAATGTCTCCATCCTGTGGACCGGCAGCGAGTGGCCGGCAAAGTGGGCCGTGATCATCGCTGATACGTGGAAAACCACTCCGTTCATGGCATTGCTCATCCTTGCGGGCCTGCAGATGATCCCGGCGGAGGTCTACGAGGCTGCCAAGGTGGATGGCGCTACTGCCTGGCAGCGCTTCCGGCTCATCACGCTTCCGCTGGTGAAGCCGGCGCTGATGGTGGCCATCCTGTTCCGTACCCTGGACGCCCTGCGCATGTTCGACCTTCCGTACATCCTCACCGGCGGTGCCAACAACACCACCACGCTGTCCATCCTGGTGATCAACCAGATCAGGCAAGGGTTCAACTCAGCGGCCGCCTTGTCCACCATTACGTTCATCATCATCTTCCTGGTCGCATTCATCTTCGTCCGGTTCCTTGGTGCCAACGTCGTGGAGCAAAGCGGAGCCACCGGTAAGGGGAAGAAATGACAACCACAACTGCTTCCACGGAGCTGCGGGCACGGCAGGACAAGGGCCGCAAGGCCGCCCAGAACCGTGAAAAGTGGGCGAGTGCCCGCACGTATATCAGTGCCGTCGTCATCCTGATCTGGTGCCTTGCGCCGGCCTACTGGATGGTGGTAACGGCGTTCCGCGAGGTGGGCTTCACCTACGATACGACGCCCTGGCCCACACACGTGACGATGGACAATTTCATCACGGCCTTCGATACGTCGTTCGGCAACAGGTTCGGCCAGGCCCTGTTGAACAGCATTTTCATCGGGGTCACTGTCACGGTCATCTCCCTGGTGATCGGCGTCTTTGCGGCTTATGCCCTGGCCCGCCTGAATTTCAGGTTCAAGTACTTGGTATTGGGCTTCATTCTGGGCGCCTCCATGTTCCCCGGCGTTGCCCTCATCACCCCGCTGTTCCAGCTGTTCACCAACATCGGCTGGATGGGAACGTACCAAGCGCTGATCATCCCGAACATCTCCTTCGTCCTGCCGCTGACCGTCTACACGCTGACGTCCTTCTTCCGGGAAATGCCGTGGGAGCTGGAGGAATCAGCCCGTGTTGATGGCTGCACGCAGGGGCAGGCATTCCGGAAAGTGATCATGCCCCTGGCAGCTCCGGCAATCTTCACCACGGCGATCCTGGCGTTCATCTCCTCCTGGAACGAGTTCCTGATCGCCAGCCAGCTGTCGAATGAGGCCACAAAACCGGTCACTGTTGCCATCGCCAGCTTTGCCGGTGCCCAGCCGAACCAGATCCCCTACACGGCCATCATGGCCGCGGGCACCATTGTCACCATTCCGCTGGTGATCCTGGTGCTCGTCTTCCAGCGCAAGATCGTGGCCGGCCTTACGGCAGGTGCGGTCAAGTGACGGGCGACGCTTCCCGCTCCCGGCCCACGGGGGCGGGAAGCGACCGCCGCCGGGCCAGGTCCGGCGAGGATTTTGACATCATCATCGGGTTCCTCGGCTTCTGGGCACTGGTCCTGTTCGTGGTCACACTGTGGATGGAGCTGACGGCCCAGCCAGCCCTTGGCTGGGCGTTGGGCCTGCTGGTCACGCTCCTGGCGCTGTATGGAATGGTGCGGCTGCGGCGCCGCCTGCCGGACCGGAGGTAGCACCCGCGGCAGTACGGCCGCGAGTGCTACCTCCGGTCGGGAAGGTAACACTGCGATGCAAGCCGGCGCCCGAAATACCATGGCAGAGGGCATCGCATAGAAGCAGGGCGCATGCCTGCAGGGAGTATATGAGGGGACACCGTGGGACGCACAAGTGAAAGGTCTCAACGGGGCGGCCACAGCGGGGTCAGCATTGAAGACGTGGCGGCAGCCGCGGGAGTGTCCACCGCCACCGTCTCCCGGGCGGTCCGGGGACTGCCCCGGGTGTCACCGGCAACGCGGCAAAAGATCCTCGAAGTGGCTGGAGACCTGGGCTATGTGGCCTCCAGCTCGGCCTCGGGCCTCGCCACCGGCCGGACCAAGACCATCGGGGTGCTGGCGCCTTTTGTGAGCCGGTGGTTCTTTTCCAAAGCCATCGAGGGTGCGGACCGGGAACTGCACGCCCGCAACTACAACCTTTCCCTGTTCAACCTGGGCGGGCACGGCAGCAACCGGGAACGGCTCTTCAGCAAGACCATGGTCTATAAACAGATCGATGCGCTGCTGGTCCTGTGTATGGCCCTGACCCATGAGGAACTCGAGCACCTGCAGAAAATCGACATACCCCTGGTGGTGGTGGGCGGCCATGTCGAGGAATGCGCCTACATCGGGATAGACGACTATGCGGCAGCCTCCACGGCTGTACGCCACCTGATCGACCTGGGCCACCGGGACATCGCGCTGCTGCACGGCGACGACGAGACAGACCTGAACTTCGACGTCCCCCGCGTCCGCATCCTGGCGTTCAAGGACGTGATGACGGCGGCCGGGCTTCCCACCCGGCCCGAATGGGACGAATGGGGCGACTTCACGGTCCGCAGCGGCCAGGCCGCCTTCCGCCGGCTCTGGTCCAAGCCCGGGGCGAAGCCAACCGCCATCTTCTGTGCCTCGGACGAGATGGCCATGGGCGTGATCTTCGAAGCTTCCCGCCTCGGCGTCCGGGTGCCGGAGGACCTGTCTGTGGTGGGCATCGACAACCACGATTTCGCCGAGGCCGTGGGCCTGACCACGGTGGGCCAGCGGCCCGACGAACAGGCCGAGCTGGCCACCAAGATGCTCCTTGACGAACTTGACGGGGAAACCGGTGCCGTCCGGTCCGCCGTCGCGCCCCATGAACTGATTGTCAGAAGGACCACGGCGCCGCCCCAGCCCTAGCAGCCCCGGGCCTGGGCAGTCTAGGAGGCGCGCGCCAGCTGCCGGATGGGAATCCAGCGGGACGCCAGCCGGCGGTAGGCGGCAGCAGCACCGGTCATGTCGCCCTCCGCGAGGCACTCGATGCCCAGCCTGATGTCCATGGGGGATTCGTCCGGGTACACCTTGTCCGCAACAGCACCGTAATCAAGCTCCACCATGGAGTCCACGTGGAACAGTTCAAGCCACTCGGTGAGCTGGGCAAGATCGTCCAGCATATCCAGGTCCGGCGCCGCCAGTGCCAGGTTGGCCACCGCGTAGCGCGCTCGCTCCAGGGCCTCGGTGATGGGCGCCCACACCCGCACCGTGACGATCCGCCCCCCGGACTCCACAACGTCCTTATGGTCCGATTCCATGAACAGTGAGAACCAGCTGAACGGGATTCCCCACGTGGAGGCCCGGGTGTGCACGCGGGTTGAGCCGTCGCGGGCCTTCACCTGGTCGATCCGTTCCTGGTGCTTGTCCCGCTGTTCCTCGGGAATCAGTAGTTCCGCCAGCGGGCCGTGGATGCCCTCCATCAGGGCATTGGCCGCCAGGCCGGCACGCAGCACCAGCTGGCTGGGGCAGTACAGCAGCACAGGCTCCGCGGCATCGCCGTCGGCGGGAGGTTCACCGGCACTGCCGCCGGAGGGTGCCGGGAGGCTCGTGACGCGCACCAGGTCAGTGCGTCCGGTGGGGAAGGGGTCGCCTCCGGAGCGCGTGATGCGCCCCAGCGAGGCGAGCAGTTCGGCGTTCTCGACGGCGGCGCGGGAGGCAGTGCGCGCCCCTGCCTCCTGGATCGCCTGGCGCTGCTCTTCGGGGAAGGCGTCCAGCGGTTCGTAGACGCGCAGGGTTGACGAGAACGGCAGGCCGGCCTGGCCCCGGTAAAGGCTTCCGGTCATGACGGCCTCCTTGCGTGGGTCCAGGACACGGTCATCAGTCCGCCAGTTCCACCAGAACGGGGGCGTGGTCCGACGCGCCTTTGCCTTTGCGCTCCTCGCGGTCAATGGAAGCGCCGGTGACCCGTGCTGCCAACGCCGGGGAGGCCAGCACGAAGTCGATCCGCATGCCTTCCTTCTTGGGGAAGCGCAGCTGGGTGTAGTCCCAGTAGGTGTACACGCCCGGTCCCGGCGTGAAGGGGCGCACCACATCGGTGAAGCCTGCCGACTCGAAGGCATGGAACGCGGCGCGTTCCGGCGGGCTGACGTGGGTGTAGCGGTTGTTGACGAACAGGTCGATGTCCCACACGTCCTCGTCGAAGGGCGCGATGTTCCAGTCGCCCATCAGGGCCACCTGGGCGCCCGGATCCTGCGTTACGAGCTCCTGGGCGTGGGTCTTCAGGCTCTCCAGCCACTTGAGCTTGTACGGCATGTGTTCGTCATCCAGTGAGCGGCCGTTGGGGACATAGAGGCTCCAGATACGGACGCCGGCGCAGGTTGCCGCCATGGCGCGGGCCTCCTGGACCGGGTCCTTCCCCGCCTTGCCGAAAGAGGGCTGGTCAAGGAACGTCCGCTCAACGTCCTCCAGGCCCACGCGGGAGGCGATGGCAACACCGTTCCACTGGTTCACACCGAAGTGCGCAACCTCGTAGCCCATGCGTTCAAAGAGTTCCCACGGGAAGTTATCGTCCTTGCATTTGGTCTCCTGGATGGCCAGGACGTCGCAGTCGCTGCGCTGAAGCCAGGCTTCAACGCGGTCGGCGCGGGCACGGAGCGAGTTCACATTCCAGGTAGCTATTTTCACAGTTCCTAACCTACCTTGAGCGCCGGAAATGCGGACGGGGGCAGGGCGCCAAAACGGGGCGCAATGGCGCGGACACGCCCGCGCATACAGGTCCATTCGGCAGGACCCGGCGCCAATGTGCCCCGGGACGGCGGCGCGTGGCGCGTGCCGGGGCCGGATGAGCAGGGACGGGATGAGGCCCGGTGGAAGTTAGTAGGAAGTCCGAGTATATTCGCAACCAGAATGACCTGGATCACATGCGAAGGAGCGTGCAGTCATGGTCCGCGAGCTGTCCCATTACATCGGCGGGCGCCGCGCAGCAGGCCTGTCGGGCCGGTTTGGCGATGTCTTTGACCCCTGCAGCGGCCAGGTCCAGGCCCGGGTGCCGCTTGCCGGCCGGGAAGAGGTTCACAGCGCTGTTGGCGTTGCGGAAAAGGCGCAGGCGGAGTGGGCGGCCATGAATCCCCAGCGGCGGGGGAGGATCCTGCTGCGGTTCGTGGACCTGGTCAACCGGGACCTGGACTCGCTCGCCCGGCTCCTGTCCTCCGAGCACGGGAAGACCCTCGCCGACTCGAAAGGCGACATCCAGCGCGGCCTGGAGGTGGTGGAGTTCGCCGCCGGGGCGCCCCACCTGCTCAAGGGTGAGTTCTCCAGCGACGCCGGTCCGGGGATAGACATCCACTCGCTCCGCCAGCCCCTGGGCGTGGTAGCCGGCATCACGCCGTTCAACTTTCCCGCCATGATCCCGCTGTGGAAGTCCGGCCCTGCCCTGGCTGCCGGTAACGCGTTCATCCTGAAGCCCTCCGAGCGGGACCCCTCGGTGCCGCTCCGGCTAGCCGAGCTGTATACGGAAGCGGGCATCCCGGACGGGGTGTTCAACGTGGTCAATGGCGCCAAGGAAGCAGTGGACGCGCTGCTGGAGGATCCGCGGGTCAAAGCGGTGGGCTTTGTGGGTTCCACCCCGATTGCCCAGTACATCTACGCCACGGCCGCCGCCCACGGAAAGCGGGCCCAGTGCTTCGGCGGGGCCAAGAACCATATGGTGGTCATGCCCGACGCCGACCTGGACCAGGCAGCCGATGCCCTGATCGGCTCCGGGTACGGCTCCGCCGGGGAACGCTGCATGGCCATCTCCGTGGCGGTGCCCGTAGGGGAGGAAACAGCGGAGCGGCTGGTGGCCAAACTCAAGGACCGCGTGGCAGCCCTCAAGGTGGGCCACAGCTTTGACCAGGAATCCGACTTCGGCCCGGTGGTGTCTGCCGACGCCAGGGAACGCATCGAGGGCTACATCCAGGCGGGGGTTGACGCCGGCGCCACGCTCCTGGCGGACGGCCGGGGGCTCAGCGTGCCGGGCCACGAGGGCGGCTTCTGGGTGGGTCCCACCCTTTTCGACCACGTCACACAGGACATGCCGATCTACCGCAACGAGATCTTCGGCCCTGTCCTGTGCGTGGTCCGGGCGGCGGACTACGACGAAGCGCTCGAGCTGTGCACCAGGAACGAGTTCGGCAACGGCGTGGCCATCTTCACCCGCGACGGCGATGCCGCCCGCGACTTCGCCACCCGGGTCGATGTGGGCATGGTGGGCATCAACGTCCCCATCCCCGTGCCGATCGCCTTTTACACGTTCGGCGGCTGGAAGGCCTCGGGCTTCGGCGACCTGAACCAGCACGGCGCGGACGCCTTCCGCTTCTATACCAAGACCAAAACGGTCACCACACGGTGGCCCTCGGGAATACGGCACGGAGCCAGCTTCGTGATGCCGGAAGGAAGTTGATGACGGACAATGCGGCACAGGGCACGGCTGATGAAGGGGCTTCAGGGGACAGCGGGGAGGTGCTGTTTGAGCGCCGCGGCCGGCTGGGCGTCATTACCCTGAACAGGCCTAAGGCGGTCAATGCGCTCACGGCCGGCATGGTGGGGCAGCTCCTGGAGCAGCTCACCGCGTGGGCGGACGACGACGGCGTTGCCACGGTCCTGGTGCAGGGCGCCGGAGACCGGGGCCTCTGCGCCGGCGGCGACATCGTGGCGATCTACCGGGACATGCTGGCGGGCGGGGAGCAGACCGCCCAATTCTGGGCCACCGAGTACCGGGTCAATTCACTGATTGCCCGCTATCCCAAGCCGTATGTGGCCCTGATGGATGGGCTGGTGCTGGGCGGAGGGGTAGGAATTTCCGCGCACGGGTCACTCCGGGTGGTCACGGAACGCACGCGGACAGGGATGCCGGAAACCACCATCGGCTTCGCTCCTGACGTGGGCGGGACGTTCCTGCTGTCCCGCGCCCCCGGCGAAACGGGCACCCACGCAGCCCTGACCGGGGCCCACCTGAGCGGAGCGGACGCCCTGTTCCTTGGCCTGGCCAGCCACTTCGTCCCGTCCGACAAACTGCCCGGCCTCGTGGCGGCGCTGGAAAACGAAACGGCGGAAGCCGCCGTCGTGCGTTACAGCACGGAGGCCCCGCCCTCGGCACTGCAGGGACAGCAGGACTGGATCGACGCCTGCTACTCCGCAGATGACGCAGAGGAAATCGTCCGGCGCCTGCGGGGACGCGAAGGAGAGGGAAGCGCCGACGCCTTACAGGCGGCGGACGCCATCGAGGCGAAGTCGCCAACGTCCGTCAAGGTGACGCTGGACGCCCTCCGCCGCGTGAAAGGCTGCACCCTGGACGAAGCCCTGGCGCAGGAATACCGGGTGGGCCTGCGGTTCCTGGAGGCACCGGATTTCCGGGAGGGCATCCGTGCGCAGGTGGTGGACAAGGACCGGAAGCCGCGCTGGAAGCCGCCCACCCTGGCTGAGGTGGCGGCGGACCAGGTGGAGCACTTTTTTGCGCCGCTGGGCAGCCGGGAACTGGACCTTCAGGGCGTGGAACCGCAGCAAAAAGGAGCCTGGCCATGACCGAAAAGTACACTGTCGCCTTCCTGGGCCTCGGCCACATGGGCGGTCCGATGGCCGTAAACCTGGTCAAGGCCGGCTATGCAGTGGCCGGCTTCGATGTGGTCCCTGCAGCCCTTGAAGCCGCCAGGGCCAGCGGCGTGCCGGTTGCCGGGAATGCCGCTGAAGCCGTCTCCGGGGCGGACGTGGTCCTTACCATGTTCCCCAGCGGCCGGCATGTCCTGGACGCCTACCGTGGCCAGGAGGGGCAGCCCGGACTGCTCGCGGCGGCGAAGCCCGGGACCATGTTCCTGGACTGCTCAACCATCAACGTGGACGAGGCCAGGGAAGCGGCATCCCTCGCCGTTGACGCCGGCCACCGCTCCGTGGATGCCCCGGTCTCCGGCGGAGTGGTGGGGGCGGAAGCAGGCACCCTCACCTTTATGGTGGGCGCGGATGTCGCGGACTTTGAGGCGGTGCGGCCGCTGCTGGACGTAATGGGCAAACGCGTTGTCCACTGCGGCGCCCACGGCGCAGGCCAGGCCGCCAAAATCTGCAACAACCTGATCCTGGGCGTCTCCATGATCGCCGTCAGCGAGGCATTTGTCCTGGGGGAGAAGCTGGGCCTGAGCCACCAGGCGCTGTTCGATGTGGCCTCCGCGGCCTCCGGACAGTGCTGGGCCCTGACCACCAACTGCCCGGTGCCCGGCCCCGTTCCTACCAGCCCCGCCAACCGCGGCTACCAGCCAGGTTTCGCCGGCGCCCTGATGGCCAAGGACCTCTCGTTGGCCGTCAACGCCCTCAACAGCACCGGGGTGGCTGCCCGGATGGGCCCGCTGGCCGCGGAGATCTACGGTACGTTTGCGGCAGGGGAGGGCGCGGGAAGGGACTTTTCCGGCATCATCACCGACATCCGCGATATGTCCGGCCACAGGGCGGACGGCGGACCATACAACCCAGCTGGCAGTGCACCGCACGGCGCAGCGCAGGACGACGGGAGCCCGGAGTGACCGAATACGCCAACATCCTCGTGGAGCAGCGGGGGCGGGTGGGCCTGGTGACATTGAACCGCCCGCAGGCCCTGAATGCCCTGAACAAAGCCACCATGGAGGAACTGGTGGCCGCGGTGAAGGCCATGGACGCCGATCCCGGAGTGGGGGCGGTTGTCATTACCGGCTCCGGCAAGGCCTTCGCAGCGGGAGCCGACATCAAGGAGATGGCGGCGCAGGGCTACATGGACATGTACGCCGCCGACTGGTTCCGCGGCTGGGAAGACTTCACCCGGCTGCGCATACCCACCATCGCTGCCGTCTCGGGCTTCGCCCTGGGCGGGGGCTGCGAACTGGCCATGATGTGCGACCTGATCATCGCCGGAGACAACGCGAAGTTCGGCCAGCCGGAAATCAACCTTGGTGTCCTGCCCGGAATGGGCGGCTCACAGCGGTTGACCCGCGCCGTGGGCAAGGCCAAGGCCATGGACCTGATCCTTACGGGCCGGTTCATCGGGGCAGAGGAGGCCGACCGCTGCGGCCTGGTGTCCCGGGTGGTCCCCGCCGAGGACGTGGTGGACGAGGCCCTGAAGGCCGCGGAGGTGGTTGCCTCCAAGTCCCGGCCCGTGGCCATGGTGGCCAAGGAAGCCGTGAACGCCGCCTTCGAAACCGGGCTGGCCCAGGGCGTCCTGTTCGAGCGCCGGCTGTTCCACTCCCTCTTCGCCACCGAGGACCAGAAGGAAGGCATGGCGGCGTTCACGGAGAAGCGCCAGCCGGAATTCAGGCACCGGTAGGCGCCAGTGCCCTCCTGTAGGCGTCAACATCCGCTGCCAGCTCCTCAGCCATCAGGTGGTTGTTGATTACGACGGCGGTCCAGGCGGCAGTCGCCGCGGAGGCCAGCACCTGGGCCTTCAGGTCCGTGACATTGCCCGCGGCCCACACGCCCGGGACCTGCGTGCCGCCGTCGGCATCCGTTTCAAGGTAGGTTCCCGCTCCTGACGGATGTCCGGACGGAGCCAGGCAGAGGCCGGCGAAGGCGTCCAGCCGGGCATGGACCCGGGGCCCCACCACCAGCGCCTCCACGGCAACCTCGGGGCCTCCAGCCAAGGCGACGCCCCGAAGCCGGTCCTGTTCAACCCGGACGGCCTCCACCTCCCCGCCCACCACCCTGATTCCGCGCGCCGCCAGCTGTTCGGATTCGGCCTCGGACGGGGCAACCCTGTTGTTCAGGAACAGTGTGATGGTGCTGCTCCATTGCCGGAAGAGCAGGGCCTGGTGCACTGACCACGGGCCGTTCCCCAGGATGCCGATGGCCTGGTCCCGCACTTCCCAGCCGTGGCAGAACGGGCAATGCAGCACGTCCCTGCCCCAGCGCTGACGCAGCCCAGCGACGGCGGGCAGTTCATCGGTGAGCCCGGTGGCAATCAGCAGGCGCCGGCCGCGAAGCTGCGTGCCGTCGTCGAGCGTTACGTCGAAGCCCTGCGCCAGGCCGCCGCCGGCAGCCACAACCCGGCCCTGGAGCACCGCTGCCCCGTAGCCCTCAGCCTCCGTCCGGGCGACGGCAAGGAGCCCGCCGGGGCTGATCCCGTCCCGTGACAGGAAGCCGTGGACCCCTGCGGCAGGGGCATTGCGTGGTTCCCCGCTGTCCACCAGGGCCACGGAACGGCGGCTGCGGCCCAGCATCTGGGCGGCGCTCAGCCCGGCGGCGCCGCCGCCAACGATCAGGACGTCATGGAGTGTTTCTATGTTTTCAGTCATGCCTCCAATGCTGTTGGGTTGGCTTCCTAGCTGGCAAACTTATTTGCTGGAATGGCAAACTGTATCCATGGATATCGGAGCCGAAGGCGCCATGGATACGGGAACAGACGCGGTGCTCGCATCAGTTGGGCCGCGCCTCCGGGCACTCCGGCTGGCGCGGGACATCACCCTGTCCGCGCTGGCCGACGCCACGGGCATCTCAGTGAGCACCCTTTCCAGGCTGGAGTCCGGCCAGCGCCGGCCAAACCTTGAGCTGCTGCTGCCCCTGGCGAAGGCCTATCACGTCCAGCTTGATGAGCTGGTGGGCGCTCCGGAAACCGGAGATCCCCGCGTGCACCTGCGGCCCATCACAGCGCGGGGGATGACTATCATCCCGCTCACCCGGAAGCCGGGCGGCATCCAGGCCTACAAGCACATCCTGCCTGCAGGGCCGCTGCAACAGCCCAACCCGCAGGTGCACGAAGGCTACGAGTGGCTGTATGTCCTGAACGGAAAGCTCCGGATGGTGCTGGGCGGCCAGGACCTGGTCCTCGGGGCGGGGGAAGCCGCAGAGTTCGATACTCGCGTGCCGCACTGGTTTGGCCGGGCGGATGGAAGGCCCGTTGAATTCCTCAGCCTTTTTGGGACCCAGGGCGAGCGCGTGCACATCCGTTCCAAGCCATCCTGAGCCGCAGGTCCAGCTTTTTCCCAGCTGCGTAAGGTAGACAGGGCTGGACAGCCGGAAGCGGATGGGGGAGCACTATGTTGGGAATGGCGTCAGACGCTGGCGGCTCGACAGATAATTTGACCGGCCTGGTGGGCGTGGCCGCACGGACCATCGAGCACATGGGCGAGTGGGGCGTGGGTGCTTTTACCCTCGCCGAAACGGTGGTGCCGCCCATCCCCAGTGAAGTGATTTTGCCGTTGGCCGGCTACCTTGCCAAGCAGGGGTCCCTGCAGCTGATCCTCGTTTTTATCACCAGCACCCTCGGCGCGTATCTCGGTGCGCTGTTCCTCTACTGGCTGGGCGCAAAACTGGGCCTTCAGCGTTCCATCCGCGGGCTGTCCAGGCTCCCCCTGGTGGACCAGGAGGACTTTGAGAAGGCGGCGGGATGGTTCCGCCGCCACGGCAGGTCCTCCATCTTCTTTGGCCGGCTGCTTCCCGGTGTCCGCAGCCTGATCTCCCTCCCGGCCGGGGCATCCGGAATGCCCCTGGCCACCTTCAGCGTGTACACCCTGGCGGGCAGCGGACTGTGGAACGGGGCCCTGATCGGCCTGGGATACCTGCTGGGCACCCAATACCAGTTGATCGAGCAGTACTCCAGGTTCCTGAACTACGCGGTCTATGCTGCGCTGGGCGTGACGGTCCTCCTG
The DNA here is from genome assembly GCF_045291495.1 of Pseudarthrobacter quantipunctorum. Classification (NCBI taxonomy): domain Bacteria; kingdom Bacillati; phylum Actinomycetota; class Actinomycetes; order Micrococcales; family Micrococcaceae; genus Pseudarthrobacter; species Pseudarthrobacter quantipunctorum. The sequence continues at coordinate 3,536,888 of NZ_CP148033.1, read as the reverse complement.
CTCGTGGTGCGGCGGCTCAAGCGGGAGAAAGTCCGGCGCTGACCGGCCACAATCCAAAAAAAGCCCCACGCCTCCGTCATCCCTCAAAGTCGCCGGCGTTCCGGCGGAAGGCGCCAAGGATGCGGATCAGTTGGTCCACGTCGCCGGGATCAAACCCCGGGGCGCTGAACACCTCGGCGTTGAGCGCCGCCGTCGAACGCTTTGCGAGCGTGCGCCCCGCGGTGGTGAGCTCAATCAGCGTGGTCCTGCCGTCAGTGGGGTGCGGGGACCGGTCCACCAGGCCCGCACGCTCAAGCCGGTCCACGGCATTGGTGATGGACGTGGGATGGACCTGGAGCAGTGCGCTCGCCTTGTTCATGGGCAGGGAGCCCTTTCTGGCGAAACTCAGCAGGGCCAGGAGTTCGTAGCGGGCAAACGTCAGTCCGAACGGCCTGAGCGTGGATTCGATCCTGGCCAGCAGGATCTGCTGCGTCCGCATAATGGCTGTGATGGCAGCCATGGGAGCGGCGACGTCCGCCCAGCCCTGTTCCTCCCAGTTCCGCCGTGCTTCAGCAATGGGATCGCGGGGCAAGGGGGTACCCATCGAACACCTTTCTTCCACGTGACGCGCATCACTCATGTACCAGCTGTGTGAATATACTAGGACATCCAATGGTTGGGCGACGCGGAGGTGGATGCCGGTGGGTCCCGAAGGACGCGATGAAGCGCTCCCCTTTCCCGACGCCGACCTCATGTACGTCGCGGACCTCCTGGCGGGGCCCGAACGCCAGCGCTACCTCCGCATCCGTGAGTTCCTGCAGGACCACGTGCGCGGGCCCTCCATTCCCTACTGGAACCGCGAAGAGTTTCCTTTTGGCCTCCTGGCCGAAATGGGCGGCTACGGCCTGGGCGCCCTCCAGGTGGACGGCAGTTCCACCCTGCTCAAGGGCCTGGTCTACGTGGAGCTGGCCAGGGCGGACGTGTCCCTTTCTGCCCTCGCCGGCATCCACAATGAGCTGATCGTCGGCACCATCAACGAGCTGGGATCCCAGGAACAAAAGCACCGCTGGCTGCCGGGCCTGAAAGCCTTTGCCAGCCTGGGGGCGTTCGCGATGACGGAACCGGACCATGGCTCCGATATCTCCGGAGGGCTGGAGACCTCAGCGAGGCTGGTCGGTGGCGAGTGGGTCCTGAACGGGGCCAAACGCTGGATCGGGGCCGGCACCATCGCCGACTTCGCCCTGGTCTGGGCACGCGACGTGGCGGACGGGCAGGTCAAGGCCTTCATTGTGGAGACGGACCGGCCAGGCTACGCGGCTGCCAAAATCTGCAACAAGATCGGCCTGCGGATCATGCAGAACGCGGACATCATGCTGCAGGACGTGCGGATTCCGGCGGCCAACCTGCTTCCCGGTGCTACGTCCTTCAGCAAGGCCAACGATTTATTGCGGGACTCCCGGGCCTGGGTGGGCTGGCAGGCTGCCGGAATCCAGCTCGCCGCGTTCGATATAGCCCGCGCCTACTCGCTGGCACGCCGGCAGTTCGGCAAGGAACTGGCGCAGTTCCAGCTGGTCCAGCAGCAGCTTGCGGACATTTTGGGAAACGCCACGGCCTCCCTGGCGCTGATGGTGCAGCTGGCGCGGATCCAGGAGGAGGGGAAGCTGGACATGGCGCAGGCAGCCGTGGCCAAAGCCACCACCACCAGGCTGGCCCGTGCGTCGGTGGCGATGGGGCGGTCCCTGCTGGGCGGCAACGGCATCAGCGCTGACTTCGAAATGGGCAAGCTGTTTGGCGACGCTGAAATCCTGTACACCTACGAAGGCAGCTACGAGATCAACTCCCTGATCGTGGGGCGGGCCGTGACGGGAAAGTCCGCGTTCGCCTAGAGGTGCTCTTCCGCGTAGGCCAGCAGCGCGTCCCGCACAAAGCGTGCACCTGGCCCGCCGCCGTAATTGGCCGCGAACCGGGCATCGGCGACGTACATCTCCGCCAGGCCCACAACGTACCCCTTGATGCCGCCGCCGTCCTCCGCAGCCGGGGTGCCGGGGATGGACTCCAGCCACTCAACGTGGCGCCGCGCCAGGTCCTGCGCATCGGGAGACACGGGGGAAACCCCTGAACCTGCCGCGGCAATCCAGTCACTGCCCAGTTTCGCGGCGCCGGACTTCCACTCCTGCTGCCCCGCCGCACCCAACCCACGCCACCACGCATCGCTTTTCGCGTAGGCGTCCTTGCCCCAGCGCCCTTCCACCTCGTCTTTGTACTGCGTGTGGTCGAACCCGTCGAACATCTTTTCCGCCACCATGTCGCCTCCGCCTTTCACTGTTTCGATTGTTTGCCGGACGGATGCCATTTGCCGCGTGAGCCGTTCCTGCTCCTGCGCCAGCCACTCCAGGTGCCGGGTCAAGGCCTGCACTGCATCTGTCTGCTGGCGGAAGACCTCGGCAATCGCCGGCAGGCCCAGGCCAAGCTCCCGAAGCAGGAGGATTCGCTGCAGCTGCAGGAGGGTGGCGCCGTCGTAATAGCGGTAGCCGTTGCTGCCCACACGGCTGGGCTTCAGCAGCCCAATCTCGTCGTAATGCCGCAGCGTGCGGCTCGTGGTGCCGGCAAATCGTGCCACGTCCTGGATGGACCAGTCAGGGGCCGGCGTCGCATCTGTTGCATCCATGATCCGAGCGTAGGGGTTGACGCTGCGTCAAGGTCAAGCAGGTTTTTCCGGGAAGCCGTGACCCCGTGGACGGCGGTGTCCGGAGCGGTTCCGGGCCTGTGCCACGAGGCGCCTGAAGGCGAAAATGAACACTGCCTCAATGGCCAGCATCAGGCCCACGAGCAGCCACTGCCCCCGGGCAGCGAAGACAATGCATCCGGTCACCGCCAGGACAGTTCCCAGCGCAAGCGTGTAAACGGCAAAGCCAACGGCGACGCGCGCGCTGCGGACGCCGGTCCGGAACCCGAAGCCCAGGGGTTCACCGCCGGGGTGCCCGGGAACCCGGTCGGGCGCGCCCGGCCCCAGTCTGTCGAACTCTTCCCAAGGGTCCTGGTCCTGTCCCGTCACTCTCCAATTGTCCCAAATCCGGAACCGCACGGGTGGGTGGTCAGGGGAGGCGGGCAACAAAACAGCGGCCCCTCCAGCAAAATGCTGGAGAAGCCGCTGCAGGATACGGGGTTCCGCCGGCGCGGGCCGGCGGTCACCTAAGCCTTAGAGCGGGCGGATGTTCTCCGCCTGCGGGCCCTTGGGGCCCTGCGTCACATCGAATTCAACCTTCTGGTTCTCATCGAGTGAGCGGTATCCGCTGCTGGCGATTGCGGAGTAGTGGGCGAAAACGTCAGCGGACCCGTCATCGGGGGCAATGAAGCCAAAACCCTTTTCGGCGTTGAACCATTTAACTGTGCCTGTTGCCATGGCTGCATTCCTTCGTGTGACTCTGATTCTCTCCCCGTGCCATCGGCCCGGAGTGCGAGGAGAACGTCCCCCGCAGTCCCCAACGTACGGGGCGCAGGCCGTGCTTGCAAGGGTTAGGCAACATTTGGCGAGGTCAGCGCATCCCTTCACGGCGGATTGCGGTGGCTATTGCGGCCGCCCTGGTCTCAACCCCGAGCTTGGCGTAGATGTGGGCAAGATGCGTTTTTACCGTGGCTTCGGAGATGAAAAGGCGCCGGCCCAGTTCGCGGTTGCTCAGCCCTTCGGTGAGGAGGCTCAACAGTTCTGCCTCTCGCGGAGTGAGGATTTCTTCGGGATTGCGCAGTTGCTGGAACAACCGCGATGCCACCGGCGGGCTCATGACGCTCTTGCCTTGTACGGCACCGCGGACGGCGGAAAAAATTTCCTCGGGCGCGGCATCCTTCAAGAGGTATCCCATGGCGCCGGCATCCACCGCCCGCACGATGTCCGCGTCCGAGTCGTACGTTGTGAAGACCAGGATCGCCTGGCCCCGGTTGCGCTCGCGGATTCTGCGGATTGCCTCAATTCCGTCCATCCCGGCACCCATGGCGAGGTCCATGACCACCACGTCGGGGGAATGCTCCTGGACCCGGTCCATGGCTTCTTCCCCGGATGCGGCCTCGGCAATGACGTGGAGGTCCTTCTGCGTTCCCAGCAGGGCCCGCAACCCACTCCTCACCACCAGATGGTCGTCCACCAGCAGCACCGTGATCGGGCTCATGCCGGTGTTCCCTGCCCGCGGTGCCCGTCGGAGGGCACCGGCAGCTGTGCTGCAACGATGGTCCCTTCCCCGGGTGCGCTTTGCACGGAGAAGGTGCCGCCCAGCTGCTCCACGCGCTGCCGCATGGCGCGCAGCCCATAGCCGCCGGCGTCCGACGGCGCTGCTGCCGCCGCCGTATCAAAGCCCGCGCCGTCGTCGTAAATGTCCAGAGTGACCGCCTCCGGAAGGAATCCGATTGTCACGGTGGCGGCGCCGGCAGAGGCGTGCAGACGGATGTTGGAGGCAGCGCTCTGCACCACCCGCAGCAGGGCGTGCCGGAGTTCGGCGGGGACGGGCCGGGGCTCCCCGGTCACCAGGAGCCGGGCTTCGGGGACGTACTGCCGGGCCGCGAGGAGCAGCGCGTCAGGAAGCGGGGAGCCCTCCAGCCCGGGAGAGGCAAGCTCGTGCACCAGGGCGCGGGTTTCGGCCAGGTTGTTCCGCAACAGCGCAGTGGCTTCAAGGAGGCCGGCCCGGGCTGAATCGTGCGGCCACGACCGCCCTGACGCTTCGAGCAGCAGCAGGCTGCTGGCCAGTCCCTGGGTCACGGTGTCGTGGATTTCCCGGGAAACCCGCTCCCGTTCGGCAATGGTGCCGGCGCGGCGTTCACTGGCTGCCAGCTGTCCCTGCGCCAGGGAGACCACGGCGTGCAGGTGGCGCTGCTCCTCGGCGTCGTGCTGGATCCGGTCATAAATCAGCGTCAGCATGACGCCCACTGCCAGGGGCCCGAGGAGCATCGCCAGGTCCGTGCCGTTGCTCAGCCGGAACAGCCCGGCAGCAGTGGCTGCGGCTGTGACCCCGGCTGCGGTGTAGGCCGCCGCGCCTGCCAGGGCACTCCGGCTGAGGAAGAAGAGCGCAAACGAGCACCAGGCAAAGCTCGGCGCTGCGACCACCAGGACAGCCCAGACTGCCACCAGGGCAACCATCCACGGCACCCCGGGCCGCGCCCGCCGGGCCAGCACTGCAACGACGGCGTACAGCAGGCAGGCGGCTGCGGCCAGGCCGAGGACCATGAGGTTGTCAGCGGGGCTGTGCCGCATGACGTACCGGACCAGCGAGGCCACCAGGAGCACGGCGAACCCAAGATGTACGGCCATATCGATGCCGGCCAAGGGGGAACGGCCCGGAGCCGTAGGGGCGGAGTCCGTGCCCGGGGACGGGGCTGGGCCCTCCACGACGGCGTCGTCAGGGGTACGGGCGGAGGCTCGGGTAGGCATGGGATTTCCGGTTCGGGTGGGGGAAGGCTATCCCCAATGCTATTGCTCCCGCCTTCCCGCGTCTCTCAGCCTTTTGGCTGATACGGCTGGCCTTGTGGCGCAGGACGTAACAGCCAAACGCCCGATGGCAGGGCCGGCCGGCGCCGGAAGGATGGAACCGTACCCGAACCGAACATTGCCCATGAAGGAAACACCATGAAGAAGTCCACAAAAGCCCTTGCCGCCGCAGCTGCCGGTGCGCTTGCCCTCACCGCCGGCGTGACGGCCGCCGCGAATGCCGGGCCCGGTCCAGCTCCGGCAGCAGTCCCTGCGGCAGACATCCAGCCCGTGCCGGAAAACGTCGTGCAGCAAAACCGCATATCGGCAGGCGCTTCTGCCCGGGCCGTGCAGGCGGCCCTTGCCAAATGCCAGGCGGACAAGCTGCCGTTCGTCACGGTTGCGCTGGTGGACCGTTTCGGGACAGTGCAGGCGCTGCTGCGCGGGGACAACGCCGCCGAACACACTATCGAGGCCGCCCGGCAGAAGGCCTACACTGCTGCGGCCTTCGGAACCCCCACCAGTGAACTCGCCAAGCGGATCAACGGAACTGGCCCCAGCATTGCCGACCTTCCCGGCACGCTCTTCCTTGCGGGCGGCGTCCCCCTCAAGGTCAACGGGGCCTCGGTGGCCGGCATCGGCGTCGGCGGCGCTCCCGATGGGGCCTTGGATGAGGCCTGTGCTGCGGCCGGCGCGGATGCCATCGCGGTGCCCGGCGCAGCCCAGTAGGCTGGGCACATGCGGTGGTTCGGGGCCCTGTGTTCGGTCCTTGTCCTTGCCATCTCGGTGACAGCGTGCCAGGCGGGAAGCGGGGGACCGCAGCCTCCGGCGGCTTCTCCGCCGTCGGCCCTGGCCTCAGGTGATGCGCACGCGTCCAGCGGGTCCACAAACCCGATGCCGCCGCCAGCCACTCCGCCGAGGCTTTCCTCTGAAGCCCAGGCGCAGCTCGACCAGGAGCTGATTGCCGCCGCCAAGGCCAACAATGAACTTCTGGTTGGTGAGCTGATAGGCCGCGGGGGCAACGTGAACTCCAAGGACGCAATCCAGGACTCGGCGTTCCTCTACGCGGGCGCCGAAGGGTTCAACGGGGTGCTCCGGCTGACGTTGGCCGCGGGGGCGGACGTCGCCAGCACCAACCGGTACGGCGGCACCGCGCTGATACCTGCCAGTGAACACGGCCACGTAGAGACGGTGCGGATCCTGATCGACGCCGGAGTGCCGGTCAACCACGTCAACAACCTGGGCTGGACGGCCATGCAGGAAGCCGTTGTGCTCAATAACGGCGGCCCACGGCAGCAGGAAGTGGTCCGGCTGCTCCTCGACGCCGGTGCCGATCCAAACATCCCGGACCGGGAGGGCAGGACGGCATTGGAGAACGCCGAACGGCTGGGCTTCGCTGGGATTGCTGCCCTGATCCGGTCCCGCGGCTAGGGGGCCGCCTGCCGCAGGCTGTAGCAATCCCCGCCGTCGTGGGGCACATCGGCGCGGAAACGCCGGTGCTAAGGCTCGTTCCAGCCGAAACCGGCCTCAAAGCAGCCCACGACGGCCGTGCACGGCCGCGTGCCCCTAGACGGCTTCGAGGATGCTCACGTAGTTGGCGATGCCCACGCCGCCCATGTTCTGGACGGCGGCACGGCGGGGGGTGGCAAGCTGCATTTCACCGGCGGTTCCGGTGAGTTGCATCGCGGAGATGACGTGCTGCGATACTCCCGTGGCGCCAACCGGGTGGCCCTTGGCCTTCAGCCCGCCTGAGACGTTGACGGGCAGCTTGCCGTCTTTGTACACCCAGCCTTCTTCAATGGCTTGGGCGCCCTGGCCTGGCCCGGTCAGGCCCATGGCCTCGTACATGAGCAGTTCCGCGATGGTGAAGCAGTCATGGACCTCGGCGAAGTCCAGGTCCGCCAGGCCGACGCCGGCCATCGCCAGCGCGCGCTGCCAGGAGACGCGGGTAGCTTCGAACGCCACCGGGTCGCGGCGGGAGGCCGGGAAGAAGTCGTTTGCCTGGCCGAACCCGGCGAGCCGGACAGGCGCAACGGCACTTCCGGCCGGGGACGTGGACAGCACGACGGCGGCCGCCCCGTCCGAGACGGGGGAACAGTCCGTGCGGCGTAGGGGATCGGCCACCATGGGGTTCTTGTCCGAGACCGTGCGGCAGAACTCCTCGCCGAGGTCCTTGCGGAGCTGGGCGTACGGGTTGTCCACGCCGTTGCGGTGGTTCTTGGCGGCGATGGAACCCAGGACATCCCCCAGGTTTGTATCGCCGTACCGCTTTCCGTAGTGCTTGGCCACGTCGGCGAAGAGCCCGGTGAAGCCCGTGGTGGAGGACTTGCCGGCCATGTCGTAGTCGGCGCCCAGCAGGCCGGCGCCCACCACGTCGGCCCCGGCGTGCGTCATCTTCTCCGCACCGATCACCAGCACCGTTTTCGCCGTTCCCGCGAGCAGGGATTTGGTGCCCTGCTGGAACGCGGCGGAGCCTGAGGCGCAGGCGTTCTCCACGCGCGTTGCTGGAACGTTGGCAAGGTCCGCAGAGACCTGCAGTGCCAGCGACGACGGGAACGCCAGCGGCATCATGCCGGAGTTGAACTGCCCCAGGTAGATTTCGTCGATCTGGCCTGGCTCGATCCCGGCATTCGCAATGGCCTCGGTGGCAACCTGGACGATCAGGGACTCGAGGGTCTCCTCTGCCAGCTTGCCGAACCGGCTGTGCCCCCAGCCGGTGAGCAGGACATCCTTGCCAAACTGGTCCTGCAGGCTCATGCCGTAGCTCCTTCCAGGGCTGGTTCCGCCAGCGCCACCGTGAATTCCGCCTCCGTCTTCTCGCGGATTTCTTCTACGGTGACTCCGGGTGCAAGGCGGGTGAGCGTGAGCTGCCGCCCGGCCGTTTCCTGGCCGCTGTCCACTTCGTCCTTGACCAGGTCAAACACCGCGAGGTCGCTGATGATCCGGTCCACCACCCCGAGCCCGGTCAAGGGAAGCGTGCATTCCCGCACGATCTTGGCGCTGCCGTCCTTGGCGTTGTGCTCGGTGAGGACCACCACGCGCGGCGTCCCGGCCACAAGGTCCATGGCTCCGCCCATGCCCTTGACCATTTTGCCGGGGATGGTCCAGTTGGCCAGGTCCCCGCTGCCGGAGACCTGCATGGCCCCGAGGATGGCTACTTTGACGTGCCCGCCCCGGATCATGCCGAAGGACGTGGCCGAATCGAAGATGCTTCCGCCGGGCAGCACGGTGACGGTCTGCTTGCCGGCGTTGATCAGGTCGGCGTCCTCCTCGCCCTCATAGGGGAAGGGCCCCATGCCCAGCAGGCCGTTCTCGCTCTGCAGCACCACCCGCACGCCGTCCGGCAGGTTATTGGCCACCAGCGTGGGAATGCCGATCCCCAGGTTCACGTAGTCGCCGTCGTTCAGTTCTTCGGCCGCAATCGCAGCCATTTCATCCCTGGTCCAGGCCATGGGGTTCTCCTTCGGGTAAGTAGGGTAGCGGTCAGGCCGGTACGGCTTCGGACGCGGGCAGGTTTGAAGCCGGGCGCACCGTGCGCTGCTCGATGTCCTTGACCCGGTCCCTGGCCTGCACGAGGCGCTGCACGTACACGCCGGGGGTGACGATGTGGTTGGGATCCAGTTGGCCCGGTTCCACAATCACTTCCGCTTCGGCGATGGTCAGGACGCCGGCGGTGGCAACAACGGGGTTGAAGTTCCGGGCGGTGTAGCGGTAAATGAGGTTTCCGTCCGTGTCCGCGGTGTGCGCGTGCACAAGCGCGACGTCGGCACGGATGGCGCGCTCGCGGACGTACGTTTCGCCGTCGAACACCTCGTGCGGCTTGCCTTCGGCAACCAGCGTGCCCACCCCGGTCCTGGTGTAGAAGGCGGGGATGCCGGCACCACCGGCACGGAGCCGCTCGGCCAGGGTGCCCTGCGGGGTGAACTCCACCTCCAGCTTGCCGGCCAGGTACTGCTCGGCGAACAGCTTGTTCTCGCCAACATAGCTGGCAATGACCTTCCGCACCCGGCCCGCGTCGATCAGGATGCCCAGGCCTTTGCCGTCCACGCCCATGTTGTTCGAGACCACCGTCAGGTCCTTTACCCCCGAGTCGCGGACGGCCTCAATCAGGTCCGCGGGGATTCCGCTCAGGCCGAACCCGCCCACCGCGAGTGTCATGCCGTCCTGCAGCACGCCTTCCAGCGCAGCGGCGGCAGTCGCTTGAAGCTTTGTCATGAAGTCTCCTCATCGAGCATCCGGGGTAATCCACTTTGTGGACTCATGTTCTGGAAATGGACACTATGAGGGATCCCTAGGCATGTCAAGGAGCCTTTTTATTGCCCAAAACCGCGCATTTCATACTGTGGACGGTAGTATAGGCGCAATCCATAATGTGGACATAAGGGGAGAATATGAACACTTCACCGGTGCAGGGAGCCCAAGTGGTGAGCCGGATTGCAGGTTTGTTACGGCTCGTGGGCCGGAGCGCAGAGGGCATGGCCCTCGCCGGCCTCGTCAAGGAATCCGGCCTTACCCGGCCAACCGTTCACCGCCTCCTGTCGTCACTGGCGTCGGAGGGGCTGCTGGACCACGACCCCGTTTCCGGCAACTGGGTGCTGGGTCCGGAGATCCTCCTGATGGGGTCGGTTGCATCGGCGCGGTTTCCCCTTGAGGACATCGCCCGGCCCAGCCTCCGCCGGCTTGCCGAAGCTACCGGCGAGAGTGCCTTCTTTTCCATCCGCCGTGGTTCCGAAACCGTGTGCCTGCTGCGCGAAGAGGGGAGCTTCCCGGTCCGGTCCTTTGTCCTGCACGAGGGGGTGCGGTTCCCGCTGGGTGTCGCCTCGGCGGGCACCGCGATCCTGGCCTTCCTGCCGGAGGCAGAGCAGGAAGAGCTGCTGGGGAACTGGGCAGGGCACGCGGGGGCTTTCGCTGCGTCACACACCAGGGAGCTGGTCCGGGCCAACCTCGCCCGAACCCGGTTGTCCGGCTACTCAGTGAATCCAGGCCTCGTCCTGGAAGGGAGCTGGGGGATGGGCGCGGCGGTGTTCGATGCCGCCGGCAGGCCCGCCTGGGCGCTTTCCCTGACCGGCATCGAGCCGCGTTTCAAGCCCGAACGGCAGGAGGAACTGGGCGGCCTGCTGATGGCCGAGGCGCACCGCATCACCCAGCAGCTCGGCGGGGAAGGAAAGGCGACGCGGCCCCGCTGAGCCGCCCCGCCTGTGCCGGGAAAGCACGACGGCGCGCCCACCTTCCAGGTGCGGCGCGCCGTCGTGCGTCCCCAAAGGCGGGGAATTCAGCGGTGCATCAGCTGGTTCCTACAGCCCGGTCCGCGGTTCCTCCGGGCCTTCATGCTTCCACCAGGTGTCGAAAATGCTGACAGGGACGGTGCGCTTGTGGCGCGTCCGCAGGTATTTCTCCTCGATTGACGCAGCCACGGATTCAGGCACGTCCCGGCCTTCGAGGTAATCGTCGATCTGGTCGTAGCTCAGGCCCAGCTCGTCCTCGTCGGTGCGTCCCGGCCTGTCGTCCAGGAGGTCCGCCGTGGGCACCTTCTCCCACACGCGGGCGGGCGCTCCCAGTTCGGCCAGCAGCGCCCGGTTCTGCCGCTTGTTCAGGCCGAACAGCGGAAGGATGTCCGCGCCGCCGTCGCCGTACTTTGTGAAGAAGCCCGTCACCGACTCTGCGCCATGATCCGTGCCGATCACCAGGTAGTTGTGTTCTCCCGCCAGCGCATACTGGGCGATCATGCGGGTCCGTGCCTTGGTGTTGCCTTTGTGGAAGTCGGAGATTTCAGTGCCCACGGTCTTCTCGAACTCATCCTCGAAACCGTCCACGGCGGCGGAGATGTTGAAAGTCCACTCGGTCTTGGGCTTGATGAAGTCGAGGGCTGCCTGGGCGTCTTCCTCGTCATGCTGGACGCCGTAGGGCAGGCGCACCGCCACGAAATTGGCTTCCACTCCTTCGGCTTCAAGCTCCTCGACAGCCAACTGGGCCAGCTTTCCGGCGAGGGACGAGTCGAGGCCTCCCGAAATGCCCAGGACGAAGCCCTTGGTGTGGGTGGCCTTGAGGTAGTCCTTCAGGAATGTGACGCGCTTGCGCACCTCCCCGGCGGGGTCGATCCGGGGCTGAACGCCCATTTCTTCAATGATCTTTGCCTGGAGTTCGCGCATGAGGTCCAGACTAGCCAGCTGCGGCGACAGGCCTCAAGCATCCACACCGGCCCGCCCGCACTAAACTGGAAACCATGACTTCCCCCAGTGACACTGCAATGGATACTGCAGCCGCCCGCGCCCGACTGCTGGAACTGATCAAGGAACTCGCCGTGGTCCGCGGCAAGGTAATCCTCTCCAGCGGAGCCGAGGCTGACTACTACATCGACCTCCGCCGGATCACGCTGCACCACGAGGCTTCAAAGCTGGTGGGCCAGGTGATGCTGGCCCTGGCGGACGACGCCGGCATCGACTTTGAGTGCGCCGGCGGGCTCACCATGGGCGCTGACCCGGTAGGTACCGCGGTCATGCACGCCGCCGTGGATGCCGGGCGGACCGTCGATGCGTTTGTGGTCCGCAAGGCCCAGAAGTCCTACGGCATGGGCCGCCAGGTGGAGGGCCCGTCCGTGGAAGGCCGCAACGTCCTGGTCCTGGAGGACACATCCACCACCGGAGGCTCTGCGCTGACGGCAGTGGAAGGCGTCCGGAAAGCCGGAGGCAACGTGGTGGCTGTAGCCGTCATCGTGGACCGCGACACCGGAGCAAAGGAAAAAATCGAAGCAGAAACCGGTGTGCCCTACCTGTTCGCGTTCGGCAAGGACGAGCTCGGCTTGTCCTGAGCCGCTTTCGCCGCCACGCCACGCAGGTCCAACAGGCCGGCTGCCCCGCAGCGGCCTGTTGGACCGCAACGCGGGGCTGTTCTATCATGTGCGATAACCCCTTTTTCCCGTACGGAGAACGTGCACCATGCTCCCCCCTGAACAACCCCTGAGCACAACCGACCAGGTCCAGAACCTCATTTTGGAAAGTGCCGACTTCGAGGACTTCCTTAACGAACTGGCACGTTTTTCCGCGCACCAGATGGCCGGCGACGGCGACGACGCCCTGTGCGGCATCACCCTGCTCCGCGACCGCAAGGCCGCCACCATCGGCTGGAGCAGCGATTCGGCCCGGGAAGTGGACGAGATCCAGTACTCCCTTTCGCAAGGACCTTGCCTCACGGCGGCCAAGGAGGAACGCGAAGTCAACGTTCCGGACCTGTTTGACGAGAACCGCTGGGGCCCTGACTACGCTGCAGCCGTGGCCTCCCACGGGCTGCGCTCGGTACTGTCCCTGCCCTTCAACCTCCAAGGGGAGGCAAAGGCGGCGCTCAACCTGTACTCCGACGCTCCGCACAAATTCGATGAGCGTGCCGTTGCCCGTGCCCGTGAATTCACCCGCGAGATCTCACAGGCGCTCCGCCTGGCGGTGCGCTTCTCGCTCCACACCGACAGCGCCGCCAACCTCCGCGCCACCCTGGAGTCCCGGACCATCATCGACCTCGCCATAGGCATCGTGATGGCCCAGAACAGGTGCAGCCAGGAGGCGGCAGTTGCCATCCTCACCGAGGCCTCAAGCAACACCAACACCAAGCTCAGGGACATCGCCAAGTCCCTGGTGGACTCGGTGGGAGGCACCGGTAGCCGCACCCACTTCCAGGAGCCGGGAAAGCGGCAGGCTGACCAAAGCGCCTAGCCGGCAACCGGCACACCTCGTTGTTACTGGCGGGTTGTGCCCGGCTTCCGTGGGGGGTTACGCTTACGGAGGTTGAGCCGTCGGCCATAGACACCCTCTTTTGGAGTACCTATGGACCGCGCGTTAAATGCATTTGTTAACCTTGATGTCCCCGCCGACGTCGTCCGCGTTGATATCAGGGGCACCTTAAACCAAAGCTCCCGCCCTGAACTCGTGCACATCGTCCGGCGCGTCCGGCGGATGGGCATCCGCTCCCACATCCGTGTTGACCTCTCCGATGCTGGGAAGGTGGAGTCTTCTGCCCTTGCCGGCCTTCGGAGCGACCTCAACGCCATCGACAGCGATACGCTGCCAGGAATCTATGGCAACGGCGTTTCATTGGCCTTTTCCCCAAGCGCCGATGGATGGGCCGCCAAGCCGGATCCGGCCCAGCCGCCGCTGGCACTCATCGACGTCCTCACCGACCTGACGGAGGACGGAGAAGACTTTGCCGATGGCTACCCGCTGGTTCCGACCGGACGCCTGGAAGAGTTGTGCGGCCGTCCGCTGGAGGAATACTCGGATGCGGAACTGCTGACTGCAAGCGACTGGATTTTCGGCCTGCTGGACACCCCCAGTACCTTCGCCGGCCCGGACCTGCTGGGACGGTACAACGACATTGGACTGGAGTTCCGGAGGCGCCGGCAGCAGGCAGCGCCCCTTCCCGCCTCGGAGGACCAGGCCGCCAGTTGAGAGGGCCCTGCTGGCCCCGGCGTCACCCAATGGTTACACCGGGATTCTTGCGGCGGCGTCTTCGGGTGTGCCTACGGTAGAGCCGTGCCGTATGAGGGGGAGGTAAGTCCACAGGGCCGGCCCGGGGTCCCGGGGGCCCGGCTGCTGGCAGAAGGTGCTGCCCTTAAACAGTTCTCGCGGCGGGGATTCCTGGCGGGGACCGGTGCGGCCGGCCTGCTCGCGGCAGACATGCTGCTGACCCGGCAGGTGCAGGCCCAGCGCCGCACGGACCGGATCCTCCCCGTTGCCGACGATTTCGCCGATGCCTACTATCCGGATGCCAGCTGGTTCCTGTTCCCCGGATACAAGACCAGCTGGGAGGAAGCGCAATGGATCCTCAACTCCCTCCGGGGGGCCCTCAACAAGCGGGCGCGGCTGGCTGCCGTGGGGTACTCCAACCAGGGCCTGGACATTGACGACATCGTTATTGCCGTCATCGAATACGTCAGGGCCCAGAAACTCACCAAGCTGTTTTTCTACGGCCACAGTTTCGGCGGGATGGTGGCCACCCAGGTTGCTGCGCGCCTCCTGGAAATCCACGGTGTGGAGGTCCAGTTCATCGTGCTGGACTCAAGCCCCTACAGCAAGCACGATGTCCTGGACCAGAGCTGGTTCGACGGCGTGGTGTTCCTCTACGAGCGGGGCTTCCGGTTCCCGTCCACACTGCGCGGAGGGTACGAACTGGGGGAGCGGGTCATCCACAAGGACGAACGGAGCTGGCGCCAGATCCTCGACCAGACCCTCGAGCAGCTTTCCCCGATTGCCCCCTCAAGCCTGCTGATCCAGTCCGAATCTGCCTATATCTACTACTTCGACGGCAGCAGGTTCGCCGGGAAGCTGGGGGGTGCCAAAATGGCCTACATCGGCAACCCCCGGGACCGCACCGTCCGGTACCAGACGGCCGTGGAGGCGTGGGCCGTGGCGTTCAAGGCCAATATGGTCGCGAGCAGCCTCCACACCGAAGGCGCCAGGCCGGCCCACGCAAGCCCCGGATGGAACCCCAACGTGTACCGGCCGGTCCTTGAACAGCTGCTGGACGAGCACTTCCCGCTTCCGCGCGGCGGATCCCGGGTAACGGTTTTCTAAAGGCTCCTGTTAAATCTGGTTCTTCAGGTCGGCCACAGAGTTCAGGACCTGGTTGGGCCGGAACGGGTACGAGGCAATCTCCTCGCGCTGGGTGATGCCGGTCAGGACCAGGACGGTGTGCAGGCCGGCTTCCATGCCCGCGATAATGTCCGTGTCCATCCGGTCCCCGATCATCGCCGTGGTTTCGGAATGGGCGTCAATCTGGTTCATGGCCGAGCGGAACATCATCGGGTTGGGCTTTCCCACAATGTAGGGCTCGCGTCCGGTTGCCTTGGTAATGAGCGCGGCAATGGCCCCGGTGGCCGGCATGGGGCCGTCCTTGGACGGCCCGGTGGCGTCCGGGTTGGTGGCGATGAACCGGGCGCCTGCCAGGATGAGGCGGATGGCCATGGTGATCGCCTCGAAGGAATAGGTGCGGGTTTCGCCGAGCACCACGAAGTCCGGATCCTGGTCGGTGAGGATGAAGCCTGCCTCGTGCAGCGCCGTCGTAAGTCCCGCCTCACCGATGGTGTACGCGCGGTTCCCGGACCCCGAACCTTCCACCTGGTTCTTCAGGAACTGGGCGGTGGCCAGGGCCGAGGTCCAGATGTTCTCCTCCGGGACCTCCAGCCCGGAAGCGCGCAGCCTGGCAGCCAGGTCCCGCGGGGTGAAGATGGAGTTGTTGGTAAGCACCAGGAAGCGCTTGGAAGTGTCCACCCAGCGCTGGATGAGCTCGGCGGCGCCTGGGACTGCCTGGTTCTCGTGGACCAGGACACCGTCCATGTCCGTAAGCCAGCACTCGATCTCCTGGCCGCTGCGGTATACCGCCGGGTTTCCTGCTACCTGGTCTGCTTCTGCCACGACTACCTCCACGGGTGATGAATGCTCCAGTGGTCCAGTCTAGTGTTGAGGGGTGAACCAAGCGCCCGGCCTCCCAGACGAACCCGACCCCCAGCCTGAGGGGGCCGGCCCGCACACGGTGGAGGTCGGCGTCGGGCCCTGGGAAGGCGAACTTCCGGAAGGGGACCACTGGGATCCGGATCTCCTCGCCGACGGCGACCGCCGCAACGTCCTGGACAAGTACCGGTACTGGAAGCACGAGGCGATCGTGGCGGAACTCGACTCGCGGCGCCACACCTTCCACGTCGCCATCGAAAACTGGCAGCACGACCTGAACATCGGCACGGTGGTGCGGACCGCCAACGCGTTCCTCGCCAAGGAAGTCCACATCATCGGACGACGCCGTTGGAACCGGCGGGGCGCCATGGTCACCGACCGCTACCAGCACGTCCGCCACCACCCCACGGTTGAGGACTTCGTGGCCTGGGCGAAGGGGGAAGGGCTGGCGATCATCGGGATCGATATCTTCCCCGATTCGGTTCCGTTGGAAACCTACGAGCTGCCCAGGGACTGCGTCCTGGTGTTTGGCCAGGAAGGGCCCGGGCTGACGCCGGAAGTCCACGAGGCCGCCGTGGCCACCCTGTCCATCGAACAGTTCGGCTCCACCCGGTCCATCAATGCGGCTTCCGCCGCCGCCATCGCCATGCATGCCTGGGTGCGCCGGCACGTGTTCAACCAGCACGTCTAGCTCCGCGAGATGGCACTTGACGGCAGTCCGAGCGGCCCGCACTGCCGTTAAGTGCCATCTCGCGCGGGGTGAGGAGGCCCAGGCTGTGGATAACTCAGATCGTGCACCACTAACGAGCCAGAATGAGGGATGCGCAGGGCCATCCTTCCCGACCATTTGAACAGTGGTTCGTTCTCCCTCCGGGCCTCGGACAAGGCGGGAGTCACCCGGACCCGGACGGCGGCAAAGGACCTGGTGACCGTCTCGCGCGGGATCCGGGTGCCGGTGCATTCCGGCGCCACGGGATCAGCAGCTTTGCGTGCGTACACGGACCTTGACGACACCTCCATCCTCACGTCATTATCGGCGGCGCATGTCTGGGGCGCGCCCCTATCGGCCCGATGGAGCGGCGACTGGAGGATCCACCTTGCCCGGCGCCGTGGCTTCAGCTTCCCGCGACGGGCCAACGTCATAGGCCACCTGCTGACCTTCCTCCCGGGCGAGGTGGTGGAGTACGACGGCGTCCGGCTCACTTCGCCCGCGCGGACGTGGCTGGACCTTGCCGGCCTGCTGACGGTGGAGGAGTTGGTAGCCGTTGGTGACCATCTGGTCTGCTGCCATGGGCCCGTGTTCCCCCTGCCCAGGCAGGCCATGTGCGGAATTGATGAATTGCGGGACATCATCGGCCGGCACCGGGGAATGCGGGGCGTCCGAACAGCGCGGGAGGCAGTTGAGTTGATCCGCGTGGGCAGCGACTCGGCCCCTGAAACCAGGATGCGTCTTGCGCTCGTTGATGCGGGGCTGCCCGAGCCGGTGCTGAACCACGTGCTGTTCGACGGCCGCGGCGTCCCGGTCCTGTGGCCGGATGCGGCTTATCCGCGCTGGGGCATTGCGTTGCAGTATGACGGCGGACATCATGCAGGCGAGGAGCAGCACTTGCGGGATATTGACCGGCAGGATCGGACCGACGTATACGGCTGGCTGGAGGTCAGGGTTGACAAACATCACCTCGAAGGTGACCGTCCCGCCGTCGTATCCAAGGTCCGGAGGGCATTGCAGAGCCGGGGATGGACGCGAGATGACACATCACAGCAATAGATGGCAGCAACACTGCTGTGAAGTGCCATCTCGGGTGTGGGCCGCCCACGCCTGCCGGGTCCCCTGGGCGCATGCCCGCCAAGTCGGGGTGCGGGCGGGGCGTAACCCAGAACACGCCCGGCCCGGAAATGACTAGGATGGTGCTAGCCGTAAGCGGTACTCCAGGGTTACCAGCCCACAGACGAACCTCAGCATAGGAGTCAGCATGCCCATTGCAACCCCAGAGATCTACTCCGAGATGATCGACCGCGCAAAGGCGGGCGGCTTCGCATTCCCGGCCGTGAACGTGACGTCCTCCCAGACGCTGAACGCGGCCCTGCGCGGCTTCGCCGAAGCCGAGTCCGATGGCATCGTCCAGGTCTCCACCGGCGGTGCAGCCTACTGGTCAGGCGCCTCCACCAAGGACATGGTTGCCGGTTCCCTGGGCTTCGCCGCGTTCGCCCGCGAAGTTGCCAAGAACTACGGCGTCAACATCGCCCTGCACACGGACCACTGCCCCAAGGACAAGCTGGACGGTTTCGTCCTGCCCCTGCTGGCTGCTTCCGAGGCTGAGGTCAAGGCCGGGCGCAACCCGATCTTCAACTCGCACATGTGGGACGGCTCCGCCGAGACCCTGCAGGAAAACCTGCGCATCGCCCGCGAACTGCTGGAGCGCACCGCTGCCGCCAAGATGATCCTCGAGGTCGAAATCGGCACCGTGGGCGGCGAGGAAGACGGCGTTGAGAACGAAATCAACGAGAAGCTCTACACCACCGTGGAGGACGCCCTGGCCACCATCGACGCACTGGGCGCCGGCGAGAACGGCCGGTACATCACGGCCCTCACCTTCGGCAACGTCCACGGCGTTTACAAGCCCGGCGGCGTGAAGCTGCGCCCGGAGATCCTCAAGGACATCCAGGCCCAGGTGGGAGCGAAGATCGGCAAGGACAGCCCGTTCGACCTCGTGTTCCACGGCGGCTCCGGCTCTTCGGACCAGGAAATCGCGGACGCAGTCTCCTACGGCACCATTAAGATGAACATCGACACCGACACCCAGTACGCCTACACGCGCCCGGTTGCGGACCACATGTTCAAGAACTACGACGGCGTCCTGAAGGTCGACGGCGAAGTGGGCAACAAGAAGACCTACGATCCCCGCGTCTGGGGCGCCTCCGCCGAAGCCGGCCTGGCAGCCCGCGTGGTGGAAGCCACCAAGCAGCTCGGTTCGGCCGGAAAGACTTTCTAGATGTCGGACGAGTTCCGCCGGAACCTGATGGGCCCGGAGCCCACGCTCCTGCCTGCCGAGACCGAGGTCTACCAGCAGCTGGACGCGGGCCAGGAAGCCCTGGACCTCGTGGCCAAGCACCCCACTTCATCGCTGTTGTGGGCCGTGCTGGCCGAGGAGGCCTGGGCTGAGGGCCGCACCATCGATTCCTACGCCTACTCCCGGGTGGGCTACCACCGGGGGCTGGACTCGCTCCGCCGCAACGGCTGGCGAGGCGTGGGGCCCATCCCCTGGGAGCATGAGCCCAACCGGGGGTTCCTGAGGGCCCTTTACTCGCTGGGCCGGGCTTCCGCCGCGATTGGCGAGGCAGAGGAACCGGAGCGGATCGAGAAGTTCCTCAACGATTCCGATCCCTTGGCCAAGGCTGCGATCGAGGCGAAGTAACAAGCGCAGGTTAAAGCGCGACGGCGGGTGGTCACCTTTTTGAAAAAGGTGACCACCCGCCGTCGTTCTCCCGGTAGTTTTTGTCCAGATATGCAGCCTGGGACGCCATTTTGGGCTGCGTATCTGGACAAAAACTCAGAGCGGTGGGGGAGTTAGCTGGCTTTCTGCAGGCCCGTCCGTGCCATGGCGTCGGCGTAGGCCACGCGCATGTCCTCGAGGTACTCCTCCTGGCGGGCGGGCGAACCGGCGAACGCGCGGCCGCTGAGGGAACGCACCTTGTAGGTCTTCAGGCCACGGCGCCACAACAGCGGCACTTCGGTCTTCAGCAGCAGGTTGGCGAGGCGGTTGGCCTCTGTGCCATGCGCCACAATGACTGAGGCGCGGGGGACAAGCGCAAGGAACTTGAGCAGCGGCTTGAGGCCGGCAGAGATCTGGTCCGGAGTGAACTTGCCGTTGGGCTCGCCGGGCAGGTGCCACGGGTGGACGTTCCACGGCATCACGAACTCGGGGCGCAGGCCCAGCTTCCACTGGATACCCAGCATCCGGGTGGCGGCGTCGTGGTCCCCGGGGGTGATGAAGCCGGACTTGTCCGCCTCCCCGATGTTCGAATACAGGCTGATGATGCGGCACTCGTCCACATCGTGCATCGGGTCGACGTAGGGCACCTCGGTGCCGGGCTTGGCGTCCCGCAGGGAATCGCACAGTTCATTGACGGCCGCGACGTTGGGCTCGTAGCGGCGGCTCAGGAGTTGCTCATGGAAAGATTCGGGTGCCAGGGCTGTCATGTAGTGCTTGATCTCCTGCGGGGATTGTTGTTGCTTCCGCCGGTGAAAATGGGCGCACGATGGCACAGCTCATCAACGGCGGTTAATTGGGGTGGGCCGATTCCTGGTCGACCTCTTTCAGTTTAGCAAGCCCCGCAAAACGAAACGCCGGGCCGGGCCACCCAATAAGAGCGCGGGCGCATAGTTTCGCAACGTAATAACTGACTGCAGATTACTGTCACGTCCATTGACAGCAAACGTTGAGGTTGGTTGGCTTTTGTCACAGCCTGCACATGGGGGATCACCGCCGGCTGGACACACCCCAATGCACTCGAAAGAGGTACCGCACCGTGAGAAAAACCCTGGCAACCTTCAGGACCCTGGCACTAACGGGAGCCCTGGCACTGGCAGCAGTGACCGTCCCGGCACCGGCCCTCGCCGTGGGCGAAGGCCCCAACTATGACGGCAACGGCCAGATCACCACGTCGAAGCTTGCCACGTACGACCAGATGGTTGAGTTCCTCAAGGACCAGGACGCCCGCCAGCCCGCCATGGAGCTGGAAGTCATCGGCCAGACGGTCAAGGGCCGCGACATTCACCTGGTCAAGTACATTTCGGACCCGGCCAAGCCCACCATCCTCTACCTGACGCAGCAGCACGGCAACGAACAGCTCACCACCGAAGGCGCCCTGGAATTCGTCAAGCACCTCGGCACGGGCAAGTCAGGGGGCATCCTTGGCGGAGTTAACATCCTGGTTGTTCCCATGCTCAACGCCGACGGTGCCATGGGGGACGTGAACTTCTCCCTGGACGATTACCTGGCCAAAGGCGACCGCAACATGACCCGCTACAACGCCGAAGGCGTGGACCTCAACCGGGACCACGTGGCCAAGGTCCAGCCCGAAACCCAGGCCCTGCACAACAACGTGATGCGCAAGTACCAGGTGGACTACATGATTGACCTCCACCACCAGGGCACGCGCAGCGAACGCGACGGAAAGCTGGTTTCCGGCTCCATCCTGTACCCCACCACGCCCAACGCCGATCCGGCAGTGGTGGAGAAGTCCAAGCAACTGGGTGCCGTGGTCTTCGACAATGTCGACTCCACCGGCTGGGGCCACCTGGGCAAGTACGTGGGCGGCAGCGCCGAAACCATCAGCCGCAACGGCATTGCCGTGGAGTACGGCATTGCGACGCTGCTCTTTGAGATGCGCGGCATGTCCGACCACTACCTTGACGGCTATGCGCTGGGGCTGCGGAGCAACGGCTACCTGATCAAGCAGACGGTCACCACCCTGACCGCCACCGCCGCCGCCATCGCTGACGGTTCAATCGCCGACGCCGACACCTCCTTCTGGGACAGTCTTGCCACCCAGACGTCCCGGCCGGGAGAGGAAGCCGACGACGAGTAGCAGCACCCGCTGACGGCCCGCCGCGGTTCCGTCCTGCACCAGCCCCCGGGCTGCAGGAAGGGGCCGCGGCGGACCAACGAGTGGACAAAGTCGCCCATCGGCTAAACTTGGGTGGTAAGGGCCCCGGAACTCTTGCGTCGCTGTGCCTCCTTCGGACCAGTGGCAGCCGGTACATTCGGGGCATTCTCATGAACGGCGCTGCGCAGGACCGCCACAGTGTGGCCGGAACCGGGCAGCCCGAACGAATGGGGGAGGATCCCATGCCAGCAATCGTGATCGTAGGAGCCCAGTGGGGCGACGAAGGAAAAGGCAAGGCCACCGACCTGCTCGGCGGCCGTGTTGACTACGTCGTCAAGCCGAACGGCGGCAACAACGCCGGGCACACCGTCGTCGTAGGCGGTGAAAAGTACGAACTCAAACTGCTGCCGGCAGGTATTCTCAGCCCCAACGCGGTGCCCATCATCGGCAACGGCTGCGTGGTCAACCTAGAGGCCCTCTTCCAGGAAATTGAGGGCCTGCAGGCCCGCGGCGCCGACACCTCAAAGCTCCGTGTCTCCGCCAACGCCCACCTGGTGGCCCCGTACCACCAGGTCCTGGACAAGGTCACCGAGCGCTTCCTGGGCAGCCGCGCCATCGGCACCACCGGCCGCGGCATCGGCCCGGCCTACATGGACAAGGTGGCCAGGCTGGGCATCCGCGTGCAGGACGTCTTTGACGAATCCATCCTGCGGCAGAAGGTGGAAGGCTCCCTCCGCCAGAAGAACGAACTCCTGGTCAAGGTCTACAACCGCCGCAGCGTGGTGGTGGACGAGATCGTGGACTACTTCCTGTCCTTCGCCGACCGGCTCCGCCCGCTGGTCATCGACAGCACCCTGGTACTGAACACTGCCCTGGACGAGGGCAAGGTGGTCCTGATGGAAGGCGGCCAGGCAACGTTCCTGGACGTGGACCACGGCACTTACCCGTTCGTGACCTCCTCCAACCCCACCGCCGGCGGCGCGTCCGTTGGCTCGGGCATCGGGCCCACCCGCATTTCGCGCTCCATCGGCATCATCAAGGCCTACACCACCCGCGTTGGTGCCGGGCCGTTTCCCACGGAACTCTTTGACGAGATGGGCATGTACCTGCAGAAGACCGGCGGCGAGTTCGGCGTCAACACCGGCCGGCCGCGCCGCTGCGGCTGGTACGACGCCGTCCTGGCACGGCACGCCTCGCGGGTCAACGGCTTCACGGACTACTTCGTCACCAAGCTGGACGTGCTCACCGGCATCGAGCAGATCCCGGTCTGCGTGGCCTACGACGTGGACGGCGTCCGGCACGACGAAATGCCCATGACGCAGACCGAATTCCACCACGCCGTACCGATTTTCGAGTACTTCGAAGGCTGGACCGAGGACATCACAGGCGCCCGCGCACTTGCGGATCTCCCGGAGAACGCACGCAACTACGTCCTGGCACTCGAGAAGCTGTCCGGGACACGCTTCTCCGCCATTGGCGTGGGCCCGGACCGGGACCAGACCATCGTGGTGAACGACCTCATCAACGACTGACCGGTCCGCAACCGGCGGCCAAAAAAGGCCAAGCATTTTCGACGGCGGCGGGGCACCCTTGCAAGAGTGTCCCGCCGCTTTTGTGCGCCCGGTGGAAGCGCCTTGCGGCAATTTACACAGGGTTAACGTGGGTGGTCTTGTGAGGCTGCCGGGAAGCCAGCAAGACTCGTCTGTACACCCTGTGACTGCGAGGAAGGACTTGCCATGGCCGGGAAATTCGAGGCATTTGTGGACTCTGATTCGTCTTTCAGGTTCCGGCTCCTGGCCCCTGACGGCGCAGTCATGGCTGTCTCCGGCCCCTACCCGAACAAGGCCGCCCTTGCTGCCGGCATAGCCGCCGTCCGGGAGTGCGCCGGCACCGGCCTGGTCACCGATCTTTGTCCTGCCGGTGTTGCCGCCCGGCCGGCCCCTGCCCACGTCCCTGCGCCGGCGGAGGAACCGGCCACGGCCGCCGCACGAACGGAATGTGAGGACCAGCGCGTCCCCGCCGGAGGGCACACGTTCGTTTTCGCCAAGGGACTGCGCCGCCAAGGCACCCGGCCCCGCTGGACTGCCGCCGCCCGCTGAGCCGGGCAAAAAGTTTTCAAAAGTTTTTCCGTCCAGGCGTAACCCTTTGCGTGCCCCCAGCGATTACCCCTATGTAGCGCCGGCCTGGAACTTGTCCCCCATCACGTTCCAGGCCGGCTCTTTCACTTTCCGACGGCAGGGGCAGCTGCCAGGTCGGACCGGCAGCAAACGCGTGGCGGTCCCGGGCGGTGGTTACTGGGCGGTAAAGTGATGCACGGAAAAGGCGTTCCGCAGGCCGGGCGGCTTTCCTCTTCGCAGACACCCCCAATCTTTGACCGAAAGCCCCACGTCCGTGACTGATGCCCTGACAGACGAGGCCCTGGATGGCCCCGCCGGGACAGCAGCGTTCAGCGTTGTCTACCGGACGTATGCAGCACAAGTCCTGGGCTATTTGACGGCCCGGGGAGTCGAGGATCCGGAGGCGGCCATGCAGGAAGTGTTCCTCTCCGTCCTGCCGCGTCTTGGATCGGTGCACGGGGGAGACGCCGGGCTCCGCACTTTCATTTTTTCGGTGGCGCACGCCCGCATGGTGGACGACCACCGCCGCCAAAGCCGCTCTCCCGCCAGGCTCCCGTTTGAACCCGAACTGGACCAGCGCGAAGATTCGTCGGCTGAAACGGAAGCGCTGGAACGGATAGCGCCGCAGGAGGTCCTTGGCCTGCTGGATGCGCTGCCGCAGGACCAGCGCGAGGTACTGGCCCTTCGCCTCGTGGCCGGGCTTACCGTGGAGCAGTCTGCCGAAGCCATGGGCAAGAGCGAGGGCGCCGTGAAGCAGCTGCAGCGCCGGGCGCTCCTGAAACTGCGCGAACTTGCGGACGTGAAGGAATACCTGAAGCCATGACACCACAAACGCACCACACAGCGGTCGCGGTGGAGGAGATGCTCCTCGATGCCGGCATGGGCCGGGACGCGGACCTGCGCCGGGACCTCCTGGCCGTGGGCTCTTTGGCGGACCTGCCCGTGCCGGAACCCACGGGTCAGCTCGCTGCCCTGCTGGCCGCCGGTACCCGCGGGGTGCCCGCGAACGTCCCGCACAGCAGCGCCACGGAGAGCGCCCCGGGCGACGAACTCGGACGGCGCCGCCGGCTGCGTACGCACCGGCC
This sequence comes from Pseudarthrobacter quantipunctorum, assembly GCF_045291495.1. Taxonomy (NCBI): domain Bacteria; kingdom Bacillati; phylum Actinomycetota; class Actinomycetes; order Micrococcales; family Micrococcaceae; genus Pseudarthrobacter; species Pseudarthrobacter quantipunctorum. The sequence goes on along the minus strand of NZ_CP148033.1, from coordinate 3,512,209 downwards.
TACCGTCGTCGGGCTTGCCCTGGTGGCGGGCATGGGGATGGGTGTGGGCACCGTGGCGGCCAGCTCCACCGGTCCTGCCCACACCGGCACCACCTCCGTCCAGCAGCTGCTCGAAGACTGGTCGCCGTCCTGGACCATCCGCACGCCCCAGGCCGCCGCACCCGGACCACTTCAGGACGGCATCGACGACGCTGCCGTCCGGCAGGATCGCAGCGGGCCGGCAGGCGGCAGCGATACCCCCGGCGGCGAACCGCCGGTGACGCAGCAGACCGTGGAGGGGTCCGGGCAGGCACCAGCCTTCCAGCCCCCCGGCCGGGGCCGGGAAGAACCCGGAGACGTTCCTGCGGCTGACGGACGGGACCGGACGGGTGAACCGGAAAGTCACGGCCACGCACCTGAGCAGGAGGTGGAGGCAATGATGGAACGGACAGGCGTGCCCGACTCCGGGACCAGCAACGCCGCCGATGCGGAAAAGCCAGGGCAAGGGCCAGGCGACGATTCTGGCTTGCCGAAAGAAACCGCACAGGGAGCAAAAGGGCAGGGAGCCGGCCCTGCCGCCGGAGGAAAACCGGTCCCCGGTGCCAAGTGGCTGGACAAGTTCGTCCGCTAGGTGTTTCGCCCAAGTGCCCTGCCTGGCGGGGTTCACGCTGACGGCGTTCCCTCCGCGTAGGCTGAACCCATGGGCCACACGAACGATCCTGCAGTCATAGAACGCCTGATGCGCACCAAGGGACGCTGGGCCATCGTCGGCCTGAGCACCAACGAATGGCGTGCAGCCTACGACACCTCGCTGTTCATCCGGGACCGGATGGGCATGGAAATCATCCCCGTCAACCTGCCCGGTGACCCCGTCCACGGCGAACCCGGTTACCGCAGCCTCCTGGACATCCCGGCCGCCAAGCAGCCCATCGACGTCGTGGACTGCTTTGTGAATTCCCACAAAGTGGGGGACGTCGTGGACCAGGCGATCGCGGTGGGCGCGAAAGCCGTATGGATGCAGCTGGGAGTCGTTGATGAGGCTGCGGCCAAGCGGGCCAAAGAAGCGGGACTGGACGTGGTGATGGACAGCTGTCCCGCCCAGCAGGCCTGGAAGTTCAACCTCTGACAGGCTTTCAGCCTCAGCGCTTCAGCAGCTCCGGATAGTGCCGCTCGGTGACATCCGGGTGGGCCCGCATCCTGCCTTTGAGCATGTTCATCCCAAATGAGGCCAGCAGGGGGTTGGCCGGGTCATCCGTGATTCCCCTCGCCGCTGCCTTCAGCTCCGGCGGCAGCGGCACCGGCTCGATCACCGCATCCAGCCTTGGGGACCAGAAAAACGGAACGGAGTACCGGTCCACCCCCGGCGGCGGTGCCTGCACCCGGTGGATGGTTGCCGCCAGGTAGCCTTCCGTGGCCACTTCAAGCATTTCACCCAGGTTCACCACCAGTGCCCCCGGGATGGGTTCCACCGGAACCCATCCCGCCGCTCCGGGCGGCAGGACCTCCAGGCCGCCTACGTCGTCCTGAAGCAGCAGCGTGACGAATCCGTAGTCCGCGTGCGATCCCACCCCCTGGTCTCCGGCGGCCTCCACCACGCCGCCTACGTAGTGAACCAGCTTGCCCATCCATGCCGGTGACCCCCGGAACGGCTCGTCGAAGTAGTCCTCTGGCAGCTGAAGGGAAACAGCAATGCCCCTGAGCAGCTCCATCCCCACCCTGGACATCAGTTCGGCCCAGGCCATGGCCACCGGGCGAAGCTCGGGGAACGATGCGTCAGGCCAGAGGTTGGGGCCCTGCAGCAGCCAGAACGGCTGGTCCTCCGGATAATCCGTGACAGGCTGCCGCTCCGGCGAGTAGTCGATCTGTTCCCGGGCGTCCGCCCTTCCCTGGGTAACCTCGGTGCCCATCCGGGTGTAGCCGCGGAAATGCGGCGACAACCGGTTATCCAGCTTCAGCCGTTCCTCGAGTGGAAGGCTGAAGAAGCGCCTGATGGTGTCCAAAAGCTGTTCCGGTTGGCCTGGGGCCGCACCGTAACCGGTCACTTGGAAGAAGCCCACGTTGTGCGTGGCGTACCGCAACTGCCCGATGAAATCCGGGCTGAAGGACCCGTCAGCCTGCCGGGCCGTGCCCAGGTCCAGAACAGGTATGGACCCCTGATCGCGTGCCATCCTCGCAGACTAGCACCGGAGGCGATGGCTTTATAGGCTTCGTGGATGGACCCAGACGCACTGCGGAAAGTTTGCCTCTCCTTCCCCGGCGCGTACGAGGATTATCCCTTCGGGCCGGAGACCGCCGTCTTCAAGGTAAGCGCCGGCGGTTCCCAGAACCAGGGCAAGGTTTTTGCCTTGTCATCGATGAGCCCGGACGGATACGTGAACCTCAAGTGCGAGCCGGGCCTGGCGGTGCAGCTCCGCGCCGCGCACCCTGAAATCACGGGGGCGTGGCACATGAACAAGACCCATTGGAACGGTGTCCGGCTGGATGGGGGACTTCCCGACGACATGGTCAGGGACATGGTGGAGGACTCCTACGACCTCGTGGTGGCAGGCCTGGGCAGGAAACAGCAGGAGCAGCTGGGATGGGCGCGGCTGAGCGGATCGGCAGGTGGAGCACGTGGCTGAGAAAAGGCTGGCCGCGAGCGGGCTCAACTATCCCGGGATTGGCAGCACCGAACGGGGCACCGCCCCGGCAGGGTACCCGCGTGTCCTGGAGGAAACGTTTCTGGGCACGGGCATGGAGGTGTACCGGCGGGTGGCTGCAGGCATCCTGGGTTGGGAACTGCAGCGGCGGGCAGGGCTCCGCGTCGGTGCCGATTCACCCGTGGCGGTGCCGGGAGCGCGGGTGGTCAGCGGCTTCGGCGCGGGGCCTTTCCGGCTGAACGCACCCTGCGAGGTCGTGTGGGTCCGCGAACCTGCGCCCGGGGGGATGCCGCAGTCAGCAGGATTCGGCTACGGCACGCTGCCCGGGCATCCGGCCCGGGGCGAGGAATCCTTCGAAGTGGAGATCAACGGCCGCGGGGAAGTGTTCCTGCGGATCCAGGCGTTCAGCAAACCAGCCAACTGGTTCTACGCTGCCGGCGGACTGGTCACCCGTGCCGCGCAGCGCCACGTGACGTCCCGGTACATTGAAGGGGCACGCACTCTCGCCTCGGAAGGAATGCCCACGTGATCTTCATTGTCGTCAAGTTCAAGGTCAAGCCCGACTGGTCGGAGCGTTGGCTCGACCTGGTGGCCGACTTCACCCAGGCCACGCGGCAGGAACCGGGAAACCTGTGGTTCGACTGGTCCCGCAGCGTGGACGATCCCAACGAGTTCGTCCTGGTTGAAGCTTTCAAGGACGACGCCGCCGGCGACCACGTCAACAGCGCCCACTTCAAGCAGGCCATGGCGGACATGCCCCAGGCCCTGGCCGAGACACCCAGGATCATCAGCCGCCAGCTCGACGGCGAAGGCTGGGACCGGATGGGCGAACTGACCATCTGAGCCCATCGATTGCTCCGTACCTGCCGTTTTGAACGCCCTAAACGACAGTTACGGAGCACTCGATAGCATGAAGGCATGTGGATCGGCTGGATCGAATTCGACATCCTCCTGGGCGACGTTCAAAGCCTGAAGGAAAAGCGCTCCGTGGTCAGGCCGCTGCTCGCCGAGATCAGGCGGCGGTTCGACGTCTCCGTTGCCGAGGTGGGGGACCACGACCAGTACCGGCGTTCGCAGGTGGGTGCGGCCTGGTGGCGGCCGACCGAGCCCACCTCGTGGAGGTGCTGGACGCCGTCGAGCGTTTTGTGGCAGCCAGGCCGGAGTTCGAACTCCTCAGTGCCCGGCAGCGTGACCACCACAGCGAGGACTAACCGCTCATCCATTGCTCCGTACTTGTCGTTTTCACCCGCGAAAACGACAAGTACGGAGCAATCGATGATGGGTGTGGATAACTTCTGCGGTCTTTGCCCGATTCTGGTCTCATGGACCGATGAAGACGCCTCGCCCGTTGCCGGACGAACTCCGGACCCGCCCCTTCACCATTGCAGATGCGGCCCTAGCCGGGGTCTCCCCACGGCGCTGGCGGCACGGTTCGTTGGAACGCCATGGCAGGGGCGTCCGCATGGAATATACGACGGCGGACCTCCCTTTGAGTGCCAGGGTGCGGCCTTTCATTGAGGTCAACGAGCGATGCGCCGCATCGCACCTCACTGCGGCGGAGCTCCTTGTCCTGCCGCGACGCCAGCAGAAAGGGGGCCCGGAAATGTTCCATATCATCAGGCCCGAGGGTGCGGCCCACCTCAACAGGCCCCATGTCATAGTGCACAGAATGAAGCTCTACAGCGACGAAGTCACCACGGTCGATGGAATTCCTGTCACCACCCCGGAGCGCACGTGGCTTGATATGGCAGAGATGCTGACCCTGGACGAGCTCGTGGTCATGGGGGACAGCTGCGTCCGGGTGCCGCGGGAGGCTTTTGAGGAAAGGGACGTGCCCCTGTGCAGCATTGCTGACCTTCAGCGCATGATCGACAGGCACAAGGGAAAGCGCGGACTGCGGAAAGCCAAGGAAGCCATCAAGCTGGTCCGCATTGGCTCCGACTCGCCCCAGGAAACGCTGCTCCGTCTGGCAATAGTACGGGCCGCGATGCCGGAGCCCGAGCTGAACGTTTCCATCATCTCTGAAGACGGGACACGGCACCACGAGCCGGACCTCTCCTACCGCAAGTACCGGATCGGGATCGAATACGAAGGCGAACACCACGGTGAAGCAGGACAGATTGTGCGGGACATAGACCGGTCGGAGCGCTACGCCGCCCTGGGCTGGACCGAAGTCCGGATATCCAAACGCCATATGCTCAACGACGCCAAGTCTGCTGTCATGAAGGTGCGCAGTGCGCTGGTCCAGGCCGGCTGGCGGCGGGGTGGTTAATAATCGATTGCTCCGCACTTGTCGTTCTGAGAGGTCAAAACGACCGGTACGGAGCAATCGATGGGTGGGCCCACGCCGCCAGGGTTCCCTGGCCGAGCTTGCGAGGCGAGGGTGGTGGTGGGGACTAGCCGAAGTACTTCGGCAGGGTCCCTTCGTGTGCTGCGCGGAGGGCGTCCAGGGACAGGCTCTCCACGCCGTTGATCTCCAGGGTGCCGCTGGCCGCATCCACCACGCCAATGCGGGTGTGGGCGAAGCCGCGGGCGGTGCACATGTCCGTGAAGCGGATTTCCTCGGAGCGGGGCACGCCAACAATGGCACGGCCCTGGGACTCGGAGAAGAGCGCCGTGAACAGGTCCACACCGTCCCGGTCCAGGACATCCTGCAGTGCGATCCGGGCACCCACGCCGTACCGCAGCGAGGACTCTACCAGCGCTGCGGCGAGGCCACCCTCGGAGAGGTCGTGCGCCGAGTCGATCATGCCGTCGCGTGAGGCGTTGATCAGGATCTCGCCCAGCGCGCGCTCGGCCTCAAGGTCAACCTTGGGCGGCTGCCCGCCGAGGTGGCCGCGCATGTTGGCCCATTCGGAACCGTCCAGTTCAGCGCCGGTGGTGCCCAGCAGGTAGATCGCCTGGCCGTCCTCGCGCCAGCCCGACGGCGTGCGGCGGGCAACGTCGTCGAGCTTGCCCAGAACTGCCACCACAGGGGAGGGGTGGATGGGCGTGGTGCCCGTCTGGTTGTACAGCGAGACGTTGCCGCCGGTGACCGGAATGCCCAGCACCATGCACGCGTCGGACAGGCCGCGGATGGCTTCGGCGAGCTGCCACATGACGTCCGGATCCTCGGGGGAACCGAAGTTCAGGCAGTCGCTGACGGCCATGGGCACGGCGCCGGAGCTGGCCACGTTGCGGTAGGCCTCGGCCAGGGCCAGCTGCGCGCCGTGGTACGGGTCCAGGTAGGTGTAGCGGCCGTTGGCGTCGGTGGCCAGGGCAACGCCGAGGCCGGTTTCCTCGTCGACGCGGACCACGCCGGCGTCGTCGGGGAAGGCCATGGCGGTGTTGCCGCCCACGTAGCGGTCGTACTGGTTGGTGATCCAGTCCTTGGAGCACATGTTCGGCGATGCCACCAGTTCGGTGACGGCCTTGGCCAGTTCCCCGGGCGCGGCCGGGCGGCCCGCGTCCTGGACGGAACCGGTGAAGGTGTCGGCCTGGACGGCGTCCTGCCACTCGGGCCGGGCGTACGGACGGTCATAGACGGGGCCGTCGTGTGCCACGGTGCGGGGATCGACGTCGACAATCACGTCGCCTTCCCAGGTGATGATCAGGCGGCCGGTGTCCGTCACCTCGCCCAGCCACGAGTACTCCACAGCCCACTTGTCCATGACGGCCTCGAACTCCTTGACGTTCTCCGGCGTGACAACGGCCATCATGCGTTCCTGCGACTCGGACATCAGGATCTCGCCCGGGGTGAGGGTGGGGTCGCGCAGCAGGACGGACGTCAGCTCAACCTGCATGCCGCCGTCGCCGTTGGAGGCCAGCTCAGACGTGGCGCAGGAGATGCCGGCGGCGCCCAGGTCCTGGATGCCTTCCACCAGTGAACCCTTGAACAGTTCCAGGCAGCACTCGATCAGGACCTTCTCGGCGAAGGGATCGCCTACCTGCACAGCGGGGCGCTTGGAGGGCTTGGTGTCGTCGAAGGACTCGGATGCGAGCACGGAGGCGCCGCCGATGCCGTCGCCGCCGGTGCGGGCACCGAAGAGGACCACCTTGTTGCCCTTGCCGGAGGCGTTGGCCAGGCGGATGTCCTCATGGCGCATGACGCCCACGGCCAGGGCGTTGACCAGCGGATTGCCCTGGTAGACGGAGTCGAACACCATTTCGCCGCCGATGTTCGGCAGGCCAAGGGAGTTGCCGTAGCCGCCGATGCCCGCGACGGCGCCGTGCATGACGCGTGCGGTGTCCGGGTGGTCGATGGCGCCGAAACGCAATGGATCCATCACGGCAACGGGGCGGGCGCCCATGGAGATGATGTCGCGGACAATGCCGCCGATGCCGGTCGCGGCGCCCTGGTAGGGCTCAACGAACGACGGCGAGTTGTGCGATTCGATCTTGAAGGTCACGGCCCAGCCGTCCCCGAGGTTGGTCACGCCGGCGTTTTCGCCGATGCCCACCAGCATGTCCTTCTTCATTTCCTCAGTGACCTTCTGGCCGAACTGGCGCAGGTGGTTCTTGGAGGACTTGTAGGAGCAGTGCTCGCTCCACATGACGGAGTACATGGCCAGCTCGGCGCCGGTGGGGCGCCGGCCCAGGACCTTGACGATCTCGTCGAATTCGTTCTGCTTCAGGCCCAGTTCAGCCCAGGGAAGCTCCGTGTCCGGAGTCTTCGCAGCATGCTCGACGGTGTCGATGTTGAACTTCTTGGTGGTTTCCGTGGTCACTTGGCGCCTCCCACAATCTTGTTCAGGACGGAGGTGAAGAAGCCCAGGCCGTCGGTGTCGGACCCGCCGATGCCATCGAGCGATTCGGGGCCGAAGCCAACTTCCACGGCATGCTCGGGGTGCGGCATGAGGCCCACCACGTTGCCGGCGGCGTTGGAGATGCCGGCGATGTCCCGGCGGGAGCCGTTCGGGTTGAAGCCCACGTAGCGGAACACCACGCGGCCCTCGGCCTCAAGGGCGTCCAGGGTCTTGTCGTCGGCGATGTACTGGCCGTCCTGGTTCTTCAGCGGGATGGTGATCTCCTGTCCCGCCTCGTAGTCCAGGGTCCAGGCGGTGTTGCTGTTCTCAACGCGCAGGACCTGGTCGCGGCACATGAACTTCAAGTGGTCGTTCTTGATCATGGACCCAGGCAGCAGGTGCGACTCGGTGAGGATCTGGAAGCCGTTGCAGATACCGAGCACCGGCAGCCTGGCGTCCGAGTTGGCGGCGTCGATGATTTTGGTCATCAGCGGGGCGAAGCGTGCGATGGCACCGGCGCGGAGGTAGTCACCGTAGGAGAACCCGCCGGGAATCACCACGGCGTCCACGTCGCCGAGCTCGGTGTCTGCGTGCCAGAGTTCGACGGCGGTGCCGCCGGCGAGGCGGACGGCGCGGGCGGCGTCGCGGTCATCAAGGGTGCCGGGGAACGTGACGACGCCGATCCGGGCGCCGGCGAGCCTCCGGGCGCCGGAGGCGTCGGCGGGTGCTTCGCCGATCAGGGGAAGTTCAGTCATGTCAGGCCTCGACGACCTCGACGTTGACGACGTCCTCGATCACCGGGTTGGACAGGAGGGTTTCCGCGGCATTCCGGGCCTGGGCCAGGATTTCCTCGGTCACCTCGCCATCGACCGTCAGTTCGAAACGCTTGCCCTGGCGGACAGAGCTGAAGCTGGTGAAGCCCAGGCGGGGGAGAGCGCCGACGATCGCCTTCCCCTGCGGGTCCAGAATCTCGGGCTTGGGCATGACGTCAACAACGATCCGGGGCATCCGGTAACTCCTGTGCGTGAGCTTGGGTAAGGGCGCAGCGGAGTGGTGCCGTCTCACGCCGTTCCGGGCCTGGGACACGTTGACTTGAACAGTTCAGGCCGTGAGTTCAGACAATGCGTTCAGACATGAGGACGGGCGCTCCGCGAGCTTGCTCGTCCATTCTACCGGCCGAAGGGCCGCAGCCTGTATTCGGCTGGTTCCGGCAGGACAGCCGCAGGAAGCCGGCTTGCCGTACGCCTGGCGGAGGAGCTTTCCGGCCCGGTGCTGTGGAGTTGGACGGGCGGCTTCACTAGGATTGCTGGATGGCTGAAAATTCGAAATCCGTGCTGTTGCCCATGGTCGCCGCCGCAGTGTTCGCGGGGCTGGGCCGCATGGTGTTCCAAAAGATCAAAGCCGACCGTTTCGCCCGGGAGAACAGGGTGGCGGGGCCGGTGGACGAAAAGACCCGGCAGTGGATCAGCGACGTCGTCCGCACACCACGCCAGTAGCGGCGGGCGCTGGCCTTCCCGCGTTTCAAGGGCGTCTTCCCGGGCGCCCTTTTTCGTGCCCATTTTCCCTGCCTTTCAGCTGCAGGCGGCGCCAGGGTGCCCGGTGTATGACTGGCGGAAATTTCCATTTTGTGTCCTATGTCATATTCAGCTATCAGTCTGTACTCTGTGAATCGGCTGGTCTCACGAAATGACAAGATCTGTAACTTCGCGTGCCATGCCGAGTCGTTTCGGGCCCCCACCCTGGCTGGGCCGGTACATCGTGAAAGGTTTGCATGTGAGATCTACTGGAAAGAGCCCCACGCGGGGCGGGGGATTCCGGAAGGCAGCGGCGCTTGCCGTGGGCTTGCCGCTCATCCTCACCTCGATGGCCATCACCCCCGCCACCGCGGCGCCGGCTGGACAGGACAAGGCAGTGACTGCCGCGGAAAACGCAGCCGCCGAGTTCAAGGACGGCCGCTACATTGTTGTCCTGGCGGGGGCGGCAGCGGCCGCCTATGAAGGGGAAACGCCCGGACTGGGGGCGACAAAACCCAACAATGGGCGGAAGCTGGATGCCGGCAGCGCCAACTACAGGGCCTACGATGCACACCTCCGCAAGCAGCAGCGGGAGGTTGCTGCCAGCCAGGGCGTAACCCCGGCCAAGCAGTACACCGCCGCCCTGAACGGCTTCGCGGCAGAACTCACTGCCGCCCAGGCCATGGAGCTGTCCAAAGACGACCGCGTGCTGGTTGTAGCCCCGGACGTGGAGAACGCCCCGGATTACACCACCACCGACTTCCTGAAGCTGACCGGCCCCGACGGGGTCTGGGCCACGCAGTTCGGCGGCGAAGCGAACGCCGGCAAGGGCGTGGTGGTGGGCGTCATCGACTCCGGCTACGCCCCGGACAACCCGTTCCTGCAGGGCGAGCCGGTCCAGCCGCTAAGCGGGCCTGCCCAGGTAGGCGTTCCCTACCGCACCGCCGAGGGCCGGATTGCCATGCTCAAGGCTGACGGCACCACCTTCGAAGGTGAATGCCAGAAGGGCCAGGGAACGGGGGCCTCCTTCGACGGCTCCCTGTGCAACTCCAAGGTCATCGGAGCCCGGTACTTCGCCGATACCTTCCTGCAGTATGTTGCCCCCGGGAACCGGGCGCCCGAGGAACTCATCTCGCCGGTCGACGTCGGAAGCCACGGAACACACACCGCCACCACGGCCGCCGGCAACGCCAACGTGGAGCAGGTGATCGACGGCTCAAGCTTCGGCAAGAGCTCCGGCGTTGCCCCCGCCGCCAAGGTCTCGGTGTACAAAGTCTGCTGGGAAGACACCAACCCCGATACCGGAGGCTGCTACTCCTCGGCGTCCGTCGAGGCAGTGGAAGCCGCCATCAAAGACGGCGTGGACGTCCTGAACTACTCCATCTCGGGCAATAACAACAACACCACCGACCCCGTAGCGCTGGCGTTCCTCAACGCCGCAGCTGCAGGCGTGTTCGTCTCCGCATCAGCCGGCAACTCCGGCCCCACCGCGTCCACTGTCAACCATGCCTCGCCGTGGCTGACCACGGTTGCCGCATCGACGTTCCCCAGCGACCTACTGGGCACCGTCAAGGTTTCGGACGGATCGCTGTACCGCGGAGCCTCCATCATGAAGTCGGAAGTGGCTGATACGCCTGTTGTGGTTGTGGTTGCGGCTGCGGCCGCAGCGGCGGGAGTAACCAATGCCAACCTTTGCGGCCCCGGCAGCCTGGATGCGGCCAAGGTGGCAGGCAAGGTTGTAGTCTGCGACCGCGGCGTGGTGGACAGGACTGCCAAGAGCCAGGAAGTCCAGGACAAGGGCGGCGTCGGCATGGTCCTGGTGAACCTCACCAGCAGCTCCGAAGACGCCGACAACCATGTGCTGCCCACCGTGCATGTCAATGCGCCCAAGAGCCTGGAACTGAAGTCCAAGCTGGAAGCAAACCCCGCTTTGACCGTCAGCCTGGTCAAGGGCGACCTGACCGGTGAACCGCCGGCCCCGGCGCCGCAGATCGCCGGCTTCTCCTCCCGTGGCCCCACCCTCGCCGCCGGCGGAGACCTGCTGAAACCGGACATCGCCGCGCCGGGCGTCAACGTCCTGGCGGGTGTATCCGCCATCGGCAACAACGGCGACCAGTTCGGCTTCATGTCGGGCACCTCCATGGCGGCCCCGCATATTGCAGGATTCGGCGCCCTGGTCCTCAGCAAGCAGCCCAGCTGGTCTCCCGCCATGGTGAAATCAGCCATGATGACCACCGCCTACCCGCTGGTCAACGCCGACGGCTCGCCCAACACCGACCCGTTCCAGGGCGGCGCCGGCCACATCGACTCAATCCGGGTCCTGGATCCGGGCCTGGTCTACAACTCCGGCATCAAGGACTGGCTGGGCTTCCTCAACGGCCAGGGTGTGGACACCGGCGCACCGCAGGCCGGCACCATCGCCGCCCGTGACCTGAACGTTCCGTCCGTTGCGCTTGGCAGCCTGGTGGGAGAAGTCCAGGTCAAGCGCCAGCTGACGGCACTGGTTCCGGGCATGTACCGGCCGGAGGTCAACATGCCCGGCTTCGACATCCAGGTGGAGCCGAAATCGCTGAACTTCGCCAAGGCCGGACAGACCCGCGAGGTCACCCTGACCATCCGGAACGCCAGCGCTCCGGTGGGCAAGTTCAGCACGGGCACCCTCACCTGGAAGGGCCCCCGCACTGTCAGCTCGCCTATCGCCGTCCGGCCCGTGGATGCACAGATCGCTCCGTCCTTCTCCTTCAGCTCGGCCACGGGCAGTGGGAGCGGCACGATGGAACTGGTGTCAGGTTCGGACAGCCCGATCAACGTGGGTGTAGAGGGCCTGGCGCCGCTGAGCCAGACCGCCATCACCAAGACTCCCGGTGAGTACGCGCCCCGGAACGACGACCACAACGCGCTCCTGCGGGTGACAGTTCCGGAAGGGGCGTCCTTTGCCCGCCTGGGCGTCCAGGCGGAGTCGGATGACGTCGACTGGGACATGGTGGTTTACGCGCCCAACGGTTCGGGCGGGCTGACAGCCACCCAGGTGGCGACGGCCTCCGCCAGCGAGTTCCTGGACCTGGAGTCTCCCCGCGCAGGAACGTACTACGTCGCGGTCAACCTGTACTCCACTCCGGACAACGGGCCGGCCAGCGCCTCCGTGCAGGCCGTGACGTTCGCCGGGGACGCGGGCAACCTCACCGTGGAACCCAACCCGATCGTGGCTCCCAATGGAACCGCCACCTCGGCCACTGTGTCCTGGACCGGTCTGTCCGAGGGCGCCTACCTTTCCCGGCTAAGCCTGGGCGGCAACGGCATCAGGACCTGGGTCAACGTCCAGGTGGGTTCTGCGCCTGTTGCCCCGTCCGGAGCCCCGCAGGTGGCGCTCGCAGACGCCGTACCCGCGGTGTAGCAGCCTGACGGCATAGAAAAAAGACAGGATCCCGGGCGGTTGAACCGCCCGGGATCCTGTCTTTTGCTCTCAGGGCTCAGGTGGCGCCGGATGCCCCGCCCCTGCCGCCGAGCAAAGGGGCCATGGCATTCCAGCGCGAGATTTCGCAGCCATCCGTGCGCGAGAACATGGAATCGACGGTGCGCCCATGGAAAGCGCCCGTGACCACAGCCACCTGGGGCCCGCCGTACTGCTGGGTGCAGAGCCGGGGTGGCCCAGGCTTGGGAAAGAAGACGTTCTCGCCGTACTTTTCCACGGCTGCCAGGGCCGCATCAGGGTCCGGCAGGGTGGTGGAGGGCTGGACGCGGCCGCCGTCGGCTACCAGCCGGAAGACGTGTTCGACGGCGTCAGGATCTTCCCGGAGCCTGACGGTCAGGTCGATCATGCCGGAACCGTCCTGGACAATACGTCCAGCTCAACGGCCAATCTCTCCCTGAGTGCTGCAGCTTCGGCGGCGAAGGAGCGCTGGTGCTCCACATACTCGGCCTTGCCCCGCGGCGTCTCGATGGGAATGGCGGGATAGCCCCACTCGGCGAGATCGTAGGGCGATGCCTGCATGTCCATGGCGCGGATCCGCCAGGACAGCTCGAAGCAGTCCATCACCAGTTCGCTGGGCAGGGCCGGCAGCAGCTTGTAGGCCCACTTGTACAGATCCATGTTGGCGTGGAGGCAGCCGGGCTGTTCGAGGCGGCGCTGGCTCTCCCGGCTCGGCGCCAATTCATTCAGCGGGACGGCGTCCGGCGTGTAGAAGCGGAACGCGTCGAAGTGGGTGCAGCGGATCCGGTTGTCCTCCACCACCTTGTCCGTGCCGGCTGATCCCAACCGCAGCTGCAGGTACTCGTGGCGGAGGTCGAACCTGTCCTGGTGGTACACCATGGCCCATTCGTGGAGCCCGAAGCAGCCGAACTGGGCGGGGCGGGCCGCAGTTCCGCGCAGGATGATCTCCGCGAAGGCGAGTGCCTCGCTCCGGTCGGCAAGAAAGGCATCCCGGTCAAAGGTGACCGCGGTGCTCCCTTCCGGAAGCCCCAGGAAGGCAAGTTCGCCGTCGTCGAGCATTCGGTAGTGCTTCCAGCCCTGGCGCCCGACCGCTTCCGCACCCAGCAGGACATGCCCGGCGCCGGGGTGCCACCGGCGCAGCTGGCCCGGCTTCTGGGTGTAGTAGGTGAAGAGGAAGTCTTCCACCGGATGTTTCTTGCCGGCTGACCTTCGCGCCAGGTAGGGGTCCGCGTAGCGGCTGACGCGCAGCTGGTGGGCCTTTTCCCGCTCCTGCCATTCGTCCGCCGCGAGGAGCCTAAGCTCCACCGGCAACACCCAGGACATCCCTCGCAGCATCCCAGGCACTTATTTCACAGCCATTGGTGCGCGAAAACGCCGTGTCAACGGAGACGCCGTCCACAACTCCCGTCACTGTGGCTTCCTGCGGGCCGCCCCACTGCTGTGTGCAGGCTTGTGCGGTTCCCGGAGTGTGCGGACCCAGCATCCCTGCGTTTTCCTTCAACGCCGAGCAGGCTGCATCCGCGCCGGGATGCACGCTCTCGGCGGCAGGGACCCCATCAACGCAGACCAGGGTGTAGCTCGCTTCGGGTTCTCCCTCGGCTGCGGTGACGATGATGGACAGTTCGGCATTGCCCTGGCCGGGACCGGAGGGTGCAGGCGAAGTTTCGGGAGCCGGTGCGGGGACGGAGGTTTCGGCGTCGGCGGACGGGCTGGCGGTGGGATCGGCGGTGGCGGAGGCTGTGGGCGTTGCGGAAGGTTCGCCGGAAGGGCTCCCGCCGCCCTGTTCGGGGGAGCACGCCGGGATCAGCGTTGCCGCCAGCAGCAGGGCGAGCGCCGTCTTCCTCATGGACCGTGGCCTGTCCGTCATCCCATCATTCTACTGCTGGTATTGGATCTGTCTCCTGGCCGGAGGTGGCCGCAATCAGCCCCATCATGGAGGTATGCAGTTCGGCCACCTGTGCGCGGGTCAACCCCAGGCGTTCCATCATGGTTCCCGGGACTTTGAGCGCCTCCTGCCGCAGCGCGGCGCCTTCGGCGGTCAATTCGACGGCCAGCGCGCGCTCGTTGCCGTCCACCCGCCGTCGCGTTATCAGGCCGGCAGCCTCAAGCCGGCGGAGCAGCGGCGAGATGGTGGCGGGTTCCTGGGCGAGGGCATCGCTGATGTTCCGGACGGTGCGCGGACTCGCTTCCCACAGGCACAGCATCACCAGGTACTGCGGGTGGGTGAGGTTGAGTTTCTCGAGGACGGGCTTGTAGGCGCCCACAACGCTGCGGGCAGCCACTGTAAGGGCGAAGCACAGCTGATGCTCCAGGAGCAGGTCTTCCTCCTGCCCGGTGTCGATACCGGCTGCCGTGGCCATGTCTCCTCCAATTGTTAGTGCACTAACTATTAGCGTACACTTCAGCTAGGAATCATGTCAGATAAGGAGCCGGTTTCATGGGTAAGGGCAACTCAGCAGGCGAGGAGAACGCCTCGCAGCGTTTCATGCGGGCCACCGGCAGGCTTCGGGCAATTTTTGGTCCGGCCAACCGCTCTTCCCTGGCCCACGACATGACGGAGGAAAACCGGAGGCTGCTGGCCCAGCGCGAAGCGGAGACCCAGCAGTGGGAGACCGTTACCCGGCCTGACGGCAGCACCTATGTCGTGCCCCGTAACCCGGAAGACAAGTCGCTGCGCTGAGCCTGCCAAAGTCGGGTACGGGCGGGAGCCTTTTCCTGCCCGCAGGCATAAAATAAGGGCACTGGCTCCAGCAGGAGGCAGGAGCTCTTTCCCCCGGACAGCCGGGAAGGGGGTGGAAACAGTGGCACATGTAGTCGACAGGTTCATGAGCCTGACCGACAGGCTCCGGTTCTTCTTTGGGCCGGCCACGCGGCTGGACTCCGAGTCGCCGGTGGTACACAAACACGACGCTTTCGAACAGGCCTCAGAAGAGGAACTCTCGCACTTCGTTGTGGAAACCGATGCTGCCGGCCATCACTACGCCGTACGCCGTGAAGACCTCGAAAAGCAAGGCTGATGGGGCTCCGGTCCCACCGGCATTCCCCTAGGCAGCACCAAAAAAGCCGGGCCCTTTTCCGGATGGACGGAAAAGGGCCCGGCTTTTCGCTGTCTCCTAGCGGCCGGTGCCGCCGTAGACGGTGGCTTCGTTTTCGCTGTCCAGGTCGAAGGCCTTGTGGATGACGCGGACGGCCTCATCCAGCAGGTCCGCGTGGGTTACAACGGAGATACGGATCTCGGAGGTGGAGATCATGTTGATGTTGATGCCGGCGTCGGAGAGGGCTTTGAAGAACGTCGCTGATACACCCGGGTGGGAGCGCATGCCCGCCCCGATCAGGGACAGCTTGCCGATCTGCTCGTTGTACTCAATGCTCTCGAACCCGATCTGGTCCTGCGCTGCATGGAGGGCCGCCAGTGCGTCGGCGCCTTCCACGATGGGAAGCGTGAAGGAAATGTCAGTCCGGCCCGTACCGTGGGTGGAGACGTTCTGCACGATCATGTCGATGTTCGAGTGGGCGTCGGCGATGACCTGGAAGATCGCTGCGGCCTTGCCGGGAATGTCCGGAACGCCCACAACGGTGACCTTGGCTTCGGAACGGTCGTGCGCAACGCCGGAGATGATTGGCTGCTCCAAGGCAACTCCCTCTTGTGTGGTGATCTTGTCTTCGGCGCTGGGGATGACCCAGGTGCCTTCGTGCTGGCTGAATGAGGAACGGACGTGCAGGGGAACGCCGAACCGGCGGGCGTACTCCACGCAGCGCAGGTGCAGGATCTTGGCGCCCGACGCTGCGAGCTCGAGCATCTCCTCGCTGGAAATCCGCTCGATCTTCTGGGCGGAGGGCACAACGCGGGGATCAGCGGTGTAGATGCCGTCCACATCCGTGTAGATCTCGCAGACGTCCGCTTCCAGCGCAGCGGCCAGGGCCACGGCAGTGGTGTCTGAACCGCCACGGCCCAGGGTGGTGATCTCATTGGTGGCGCGGCTCATGCCCTGGAAGCCGGCAACGATCGCGATGTTGCCCTTGTCCAGTGCGGTGCGGATCCGGTGGGGGTCGACGTCGATGATCCGGGCCTTGCCGTGGATGCCATCGGTGATCATGCCGGCCTGGGAACCGGTGAAGGACTGCGCGGAGGCGCCCAGCTTGTTGATGGCCATGGCCAGGAGCGCCATGGAGATGCGCTCGCCCGCGGACAGCAGCATGTCCATCTCGCGGGCCGGGGCGGAGTCCGTCACCTGCCCCGCAAGGTCCAGGAGTTCGTCCGTGGTATCACCCATGGCCGAGACAACAACCACAACTTCGTTGCCCGCCGTCTGTGCGTCCACCACCCGTTTAGCAACCCGCTTGATGCCGTCCGCGTCCGCTACGGAAGACCCGCCGAATTTCTGCACGATGAGCTGCTTGGTCACCGCACGGCCGGCAGGCGGCTCCTGCTGCTGCGTTGCGTTGTGCACTTCGGTAGTGGGCGTACTCATGCGCGTACCTTCACTGAATCAATTGGAATCCGGCCAGACAGCCTTAACGCTGTGCTGGCCCTGACGCTGGGAACTAACGCCGTCCATGGCGCGACTTCTTCCCCCAGTTTATCGCCGCCCGCTGCCCGGGGTTGAATTGTGACCATTTTCAGCCCGGGATGCAGCCCCTGGAAGGAACAGGCGCGCGTGCCCAGAGCGCAGCCAGGGTCCGAAATGGCGCTGCGGGCCCAGTCCGTGTTGTGCCGCGGTGTGCCCGGTCAGGCCAGGGCGTTGCGGCGGCCCTCGAAGGCGCGTCCCAGGGTAACTTCGTCCGCGTACTCCAAGTCCCCGCCAACGGGTAGGCCCGAGGCGAGGCGGGTCACTGTGATCCCGATGGTCTTGAGCATGCGCGCCAGGTAGGTGGCGGTGGCTTCACCCTCAAGATTGGGGTCCGTGGCGATGATGACTTCCTGGATGGCGCCGTCGTTGAGCCGGGTCAGCAGCTCGCGGATCCGGAGCTGTTCAGGTCCGACGCCCGCGATGGGATTGATGGCACCGCCCAGCACGTGGTACCGGCCCCGGAACGACCGCGTCCGCTCCACGGCCAGCACATCCTTCGATTCCTCCACGACGCAAATCACGGCCGGATCCCGCCGCGGATCCCGGCAAATATTGCAGAGTTCCTGCTCAGTGACGTTGCCGCAGACCGAGCAGAACTTGACCCTTTCCTTGACGGTGGTGATCGCCTCAACCAGCCGCTTCATATCCTGGGGGTCAGCCTCAAGAATGTGGAACGCGAGCCGCTGGGCGGACTTGGGACCCACCCCCGGAAGGCGTCCGAGCTCGTCAATCAGCTCCTGGACAGCACCTTCGTACACGTTTCCCTCTTTAGCTTGGTGTGGTTTTCGGGTTTAGCTTGGTGTGGTTTTCGGGTAAAGCAGGGACGAGCAGGTACGGCCCCCGCCTTACCCGGGGCCGCGGTCAGTACCGCGGCGTGATGGGGCTTCCGTCCGGGGTACGCTCCTCAATCAGCTTCCCGCCCAGAATACGCTCCACGGCCGCACGACCGAACACGCCAGACTCTTCGATCGTCTCGTCGTCGGCGCTGGGTATGTCCTGGACGTAGGTAGCAGCAGCAGCAACGGCCCTGGCCGGAGCCTTGGCACGTCCGGCCTCTGCTTCGGGGCTGTTGGACAGGCGCTGGTACAGACTCTGCCGCGCTTCTGCTGCCGCAGCCGAAGTTGACTGCGCAGGCTGAACGGGGTCGGCCTTCTTTGGGGCCGCCTGCGCAGGAGCAGCCGCCACCGAAACTGCCGGGGACACTGGTGCCATTGGCGACGGCGGAGTGGGCGTCGGTGCTGATGGGGCATGCGCAGCATGCGCCGACGAATCTGCAGCAGCGGAGGAGGCTGAAGCCATGGCGTACTCGGGCTCCCGCACGGGGTGCGTTGACGCAGGAGCCTGTCCGTAGTCACCGTTGCCGGTCCGTCCATTGCCTGGAGATGGTGCGGAAGGCGCGAGCCCCCAGTCCGGTCCAGGGCTGGAGCCAGCCTTGGTGACCGGGATGGAGGGCGGCACCTGGGCGGCAGCAGGTTCGTAGTGCGGCGTCGGAGCCAGCGGGTTGGGCGGATCTTCGGGCCCGCCAGCGGAGACACTCCTGCCCACGTTGCTCTCCTCGCCGACTACCCAGACCCCAGGTGCCTGTTCAACTGCACGGGTCCAAGGATCGCGGGGACTTCCGGAAACCGACGCCGGATCGGCGTCAGGCTGGCCGTTGCTGTAGGCGTCGGAGCCGGCCGGGGCGGAGCCGACCAATGACGAACCGACCAGTGACGAACCGGCCCTGCTGGACGCGGCACTGCCACCTGCGCCGCGGGAACCGGTGCTGGCTGAAGGCGCCGGGGGGCGGGACTGGGCGGAAGGGTCCCAGTCCATGGGAGGTTCCTCGTCCAGCGGCGGAGCGTCCTCGTCCCTGGCCGGTCCCCAGTCGTCGTCGGAATATGAGTAGTCGCCTGCCGTGGCAGCGTACGGAACCGGGGCGGCGGAGGCGTTTACGGCCTCAGGTACCTGCCCAGGCGTCTGTCCGGGGGCGGGCAGGCCCGCTCCCTTGTCCGGAAGCCGGCTTGCAGGGTTCGCCGGGACGGCCGCAGGTTCCGTCGCGGTTTCCGGGGCAGCGCCTGCATGGCCGGTGTTATCTGATGCGGGCACGGGGACCGTGCGCTGCTGTTGTGCGTCTTGAGCCGCGGTCTGCAGGGCCGTACTGTTCCGGTCAGCCTGACCTGGCAGATCGCTCTCCTGGGCGACCGCATTGGTGCGGCCTGCCGTTTCCGGCTGCGGCGCTGAGTCGTTGGGTGACGGCGACGGTGCAGGGGCCAGCCCCCAGGCGACGTCAGCCGACGTTGCCGGGGCCGCCCGGGTGGCGGGCACTTTTGGGTTTGGGTCAGAGCTCGCCTGCACGCCGCCGCCGGCTGATGCAGTGATCTGGCAGTCGATGCCCACGGTCTTGTGGATGGCCTGCCGCAGATTCTCTGAGTGGTCCGCCCGGCCGAAGGCGCCCGCAAGCCCGGAGGTGGTGAAGGCAAGGGTAAGGAGATGGCCGTCGAACGCGGCAACCTGCGCGTTGGGCTCGACGAGCGCCCAGGTGCTGCGCTTGATTTTGGACAGTGTTTGCAGGACATCCGGCCAGGCGCGGCGCAGGACCTCCACATCGCCCATGGATCCAGCGGCTGCGGAAGCCGCCGGTGCAGGGGCCGGCTGATCCTTGGCGGCATGAGCAGGAGCAGGAGCAGGAGCAGGCGTGGGCTGCGGCCCGGAGCCGGGCGACGGCCGGTGAACCGCTTCCTGCACCGCGTCCTGTCCCGGACCGGACGCCGGCGCGGAGTGGCCACCCTGTGCCTGGCCGGGCGCAGCGGACGCCGCCTCTGCTGAGTTGGCGTGGGGCACTTCGTCGCTGCGGTCACGGCGAATTGCGGCGTTGGATGAGGGGCCGTTCCCCGCCGCGTCCTCTACGGGCCAGTCATTGGTACTGACACGTGGAGCTGTAAGGGGGCCGCGGGCTGGGCCAGCGGGGGAGGGAGCGACGCCCCCGAGGCCGGCAGCAGGCGCTGCCGGCGTGGCTGGAGCCGCTGGAACCCCTGGAGCTGCCGTGGTGGTGGCGGCTGACGCCGGGACCGGCGTCGAAGGCGAAGCCGACAGCGCTGACGGTGCCGCAGCCGTGCCCGACGCGGCCGGCGCTGCAGCCACTGGCGGGCCAGCAGGCGTGCCGGAAGCCGCCTGCGCTGCGGCAGGAGAAGCCGGTTCCGCTGCGTGGGCGGGGGCCGGAAGCGCCGCGGTTTGGGGCGCGGGGGAGCCGTCAGCTGCGGTGCGGGGCGAACCTGTGGCGGCGGGAGCGCCGACGTCGTTACCGGCGTAGTTCAGCCTGCGTTCCACGCGGTCTATCCGTGCCGCCATGCCGCGTTCGTTCTGCTCGGAGCTGGGCAGCAGGATCCTGGCGCACAGCAGCTCAAGGTGCAGCCGCGGGGAGGTGGCGCCGGTCATCTCGGTCAGGGCAGTGTTGGTGACGTCCGCGGCTCGAGAAAGCTCGGCCGCGCCCAGGTTGTGGGCCTGGTTCTTCAACCGGGCAATCTGGTCCGCGGGCATGCCGCGAAGGATGGTCTGGGCGCTTTCCGGCATGGCCTGGACAATGATGAGGTCACGGAAGCGCTCCAGCAGGTCTTCCACGAACCGGCGGGGATCGTGGCCGGTTTGGATCACCCGGTCCACAGCCCGGAAAACGGTGGCGGCATCGGACGCGGCCACGGCTTCAACCACGTCATCAAGAAGCGAAGCGTGGGTGTAGCCGAGGAGGGCGACGGCGAGTTCGTAGTCCAGGCCGTTGGGGCCTGCACCGGCCATCAGCTGGTCCAGGACGGAGAGCGAATCACGGACGGAACCGCCGCCGGCGCGGATCACCAGCGACAGCACGCCGGGGGCAACCGGGACGTTCTCCTGGTTGCACAGCAGCTCCAGGTAGGCCATCAGCGGTTCCGGCGGCACCAGCCGGAAAGGGTAGTGGTGGGTGCGGGAGCGGATGGTCCCGATGACCTTGTCCGGTTCCGTGGTGGCGAAGATGAACTTGATGTGTTCCGGTGGTTCTTCGACGATCTTCAGCAGGGCGTTGAAGCCGGCTGACGTGACCATGTGGGCCTCGTCAATGATGAAGATCTTGTAGCGGTCACGCACCGGGGCGTAGGTGGCGCGCTCGCGGAGGTCCCTGGCGTCGTCCACGCCACCGTGGCTCGCGGCGTCGATCTCGATGACGTCCAGTGAACCTGAGCCGCCGCGGGCAAGCTCAACGCAGCTGGGGCAGGTGCCGCAGGGGGTGTCCGTAGGGCCCTGGGCACAGTTGAGGCAGCGTGCCAGGATCCGTGCGGAGGTGGTTTTGCCGCAGCCCCTGGGGCCGGAGAAAAGGTAGGCGTGGTTGACCCGGTTTTTCCGCAAAGCGGTCATCAACGGCTCGGTGACATGTTCCTGGCCGATAACGTCAGCGAACGAATCCGGACGGTATCTGCGGTAGAGGGCGGTAGTAACTGTCACAGAGAAAACCCTACCAATCCGGGCCGACATCCTGCCGCCCTGTGGGGGAATAGTAAAGACCCCCCATGCACCCGCCAGAGCCCGTTTACCCTTGCTACCTTCCGGTCCTGGGGGAGTTCAACAGGATGACGCCACATGAGGGGCCGTCAGACACTTTACCCGAACTTGCTGCCCGACTCGAATCGGCCTTATGGACGGCGCCAGCCTTCCACGGGCCAGCTCATAAAGGCAGGCTCCTCGTAAGGGTGCGTTGCGCGCAGGGCAGCGATGACCGCGCCCAGGAGGGGCTGTTCAACCACGCATTCGATCCTGTCCTCGGCGGCTTCCTCCGGCTTGCCGGTCCGTCCAAGGTACGGTTGGGCGCCGTCCTGGGGAGTGAAGCGGCCTGTTCCCGGCGTGACAAAGGAGCAGTGGGAGTACTTGCCGATCCTGCCTGCTCCGGCGTCCCCGATGGCCGCGAGGAGTGGTTCCGTATGTGATCGCGGGACGTAAACCACCAGGGCGTGCAGCTCGTTCATGGTTCCATCCTGCCGGAACCGGGCGGGGGAGTCGGGCGAAAGCCGTTGCTTATCCCGACGGCGCCCTTGATCATTGATATATACACCGATTGGGGCAATCTCAAGATTGTGAGCTGCGTGGCCTGGCTGAACGGGGCCGGACCCGGCAGCTCAACGGTGTCCGGGGAATGGGCGCGTTGGGGGCGTCCATTTCGTGGTTAAGGGGCAGTGCCCCAGGTGTGAAGTTGCCCGCCGGGAGTCCTGGCGGCTGTGCATGCAGCCGTGCAGAAGGGGCCAATTGGGCGATGCGGAAAACATCAGGTAATCTAGTATCTGCTTTTGATTCAGAAGCAGCTGGAGAATTCGCCTAGCGGCCTATGGCGCACGCCTGGAACGCGTGTTGGGTTAACGCCCTCGGGGGTTCAAATCCCCCATTCTCCGCCGGTTAAGAACCCGGCTCCGGCATTTGCCGGGGCCGGGTTCTTTCGTTTAACAGTTCCGGTCACGCGTCTGCGTCCGGCACGCCCAGCCGGCGGAGGCGTTCCCTGGCGGCCAGTTCGCTGGGACCCCTGGGCCCCAGCGCAAGGCGTACGACGCCGAGCACCAGTTTGGTGGCGAGCCTCACCGGCAGCGTCACGGGACCCAGCCGTGGAACAGCCAGTCCGAGCATCTGGCGGTACCTTGGCTCCAGGCTGTAGACCGCACCGGCAAACAGGATCCGGTAGCCCGGCCGCAGCATCCGGTTCAGGGGCGGGTTCCGGATGAACTCCACCGTCTCCGCCACCCGGGCATCGACGCGAAGCTCACCGCTGTTGTACCAGCGGTCCAGTTCCCTGTGCATCTCCGCCTCGCTCAGCGGCGGGTCCCCAACTCCCATCAGGCGGCCCGCCTGGGCCCACTCGCGAACATAGGCGTCCGGGCCTCCGGGTATGGCGCCACCCCAGATTTCGTGGGCGGTCAGGAACGCATCCGTGAAAGCAAGATGGATCCAGCTGGCCAGTTCCGGATCGTTGGCACTGTAGCCGCGCTGCGTACCAAGGTTGTCGCTGTATTTGCCCTGGACCGCCTCGTGCAGCCGGCGCACCCTGCGTGAGGCGTTCTCGGCAGTTTCGGTGGAACCGTAGGTCACGGTAAAAATCCAGCGGATAGTGTTGGCCAGCCTGCCCAGCGGATCCTCGCGGAAGTTCGAATGTTCGTGGACGCCAGCAAGTGCGCCGGGGTGCAGGGACTGCATCAACAGTGTGCGGATACCGGCCACAATGGGCGACATGGAACCATGCACTGCCCACACCGCGGAACCGGGCAGGTGGTAGCCGGCGTCATCCCCGTTTGCGAGATCGAGCTGCCACTGCGGAACGCCCTCGTGGCTGTTACTGAACGTCCGGACGAGGCGCTTCTTGAGGGGACTCAGGATGTTCTTCATGCTGCACGCTTCCTGTGGGAAACCCTGCTCTTGGGCTAATCGTAAGCACAACCCAGGCCGTCCGGGTGCGTGCACGGACAGGCTGGCGGCACCGACTGGACAGCGGGCATCCACAAAAAACCCGCAGTGTCCCGCTGCAGGGTTCCCAGCGTCCCGGCCCGTATGTTCCCATGGGAGATACCGTCATGACAGGGGCGGCCGGCCACGTCCTGGAGTCAGGCTCATGGGCAATCACGCGGTATCCGGGAAGGACGCCACAAGCCCCAGAGGGCTGTGCCTGCCCGCGGTGCGGGCTGCGGCCGCCAGCGGGGTGCTGGCCATGGCCGTCTGGGCTGTAAACCCTTCCGGCCCCGCACCTGAAGCAGGGACCATCACGGCCTCCGTTAGCCGTCCCGGCGCAGGCATGGGTGCCGTGGGGATTCCGGCTGGTACCAGTACCGGCAACACTCCGGACAGGAACGAAGGCATAGAAGCCGGCGTGCCGACCTTGGACGGCCTTGTTGCGGGCCCGCTGACCGCGGCGATCCTGAGCGATCCTGAGGTTGAGATCGCTTTTCCGCGTCCGGTGGTCAGTGGCCCCGGCGAGGAAGCCCCGCCATCCCTGGACGTGGAGCTGGCAGGGGTGAGCAGGCCGCCGTCGGGTTTCCTTATGGCTCCCCTCAAGCAGCTGGCTCCCTCCTCGTCCTTTGGATTCCGGGTAAGTCCGCTGTTCGGAACAGCAGGTGATTTCCACCTCGGCCAGGACTATGCGGCGCCATGCGGCACGCAGGTGTTCGCGGCTGACTCGGGCGTGGTCCGTGCCGCTGGCTGGCATCCCTGGGGCGGCGGCAACCGGGTTGAGATCGATCACGGCAACGGGCTCGTCACCACGTACAACCACCTGGCGTCCATTGCCGTCCGCAGCGGGGATTCCGTCTTCGCCGGCGAAGCCATTGCATGGGTAGGATCCACCGGATGGTCGACCGGCTGCCACCTGCATTTCGAAACGATCCTCGACGGGCGCCACGTCGATCCGCAGGAGTGGCGCCTGCTCCCGGTCCGGCCTGTCAGCGCCGGAGCGGGTGGCCTGCGGTCGTACCTGCCCCGGCCGGATGCTCCGTCCACCGGGCCGGTACCTTGGACTGTCCCCGTGGGCCAGGGCACCGAGCCTCCGCCGGTTCCCCGCTGGGTAAAAACACCGACGACGGCGAGCTCCTCGCCTTTCTGGCCGGCATCATCGCCTTCGCCATACCGGTCCGCGGACTCTGGCACGCCGTCGCCGACGGCATGGGCTGGGCAGGGAACACCGACGCCGTCTCCGTCCCCGACGGAGACGGAAACGGGTACGCCGACGCCGTCCCCGACGGAGACGGAAACGGGTACGCCGACGCCGTCCCCGACGGAGACGGAAACGGGTACGCCCACGCCGTCCCCGACGGAGACGGAGACAGGTACGCCGACGCCGTCCCCGACGGAGACGGGAACGGGGGCGCCAACGCCGTCCCCGACGGAGACGGAGACAGGTACGCCGACGCCGACGCCGGCGCCCGTCGAGCCTTCGCCGGTGGAACCCGCACCGATAGAACCAGCACCGACAGAACCCGCACCGATAGAACCAGCACCCGTGCCGGTGGAGCCTGCCCCGGTGGAACCGCCGCCTGCACCGCTCGAGCCTGCACCTGTTCCCGTTGAACCCGCACCGATAGAACCAGCACCCGTGCCGGTGGAGCCTGCCCCGGTGGAACCGCCGCCTGCACCGCTCGAGCCTGCACCCGGGCCAGTGGAACCTTCCCCGATTGAGCCTGCCCCGGCACCCACTGCGACCTACTCAGTAGAGCCGGGCCCGGCACCCACCGGGACGGCCGAACCTGAGCCGCTGCCAACCGGAACGTACGCAACCCCGCAGCCTTAGGACCCGGCCGGAAGTTCACCCAGGAAACTCCAAGCCGGACCAGTACAGTGGTCCGCCAGTAACGAATTCCAGGCATGAACAACTCTCCGAGGACGCAACCGGTAACACCCCTGTACCCCATCCCGCTGACCCTGAACGACGGTACCGCCACTGATTTCGGCATGTTCAAGGGAAAAGTGGTGATGGTGGTGAACGTTGCCTCCAACTGCGGTTTCACGCACCAGTACGCCGGGCTGGAGACGCTCTACGAGAAGTTCAAGAACCGCGGGTTCGAGATCCTCGGCGTTCCCTGCAACCAGTTCGCCGGGCAGGAACCGGGCAGTGACAGCGAGATCGCCGAGTTCTGCCAGCGGAACTTCGGGGTGAGCTTCCCGTTGACTGCCAAAGCAGATGTCCGTGGCAAGGGGCAGCACCCGCTGTACGCGGAGCTCACCAAGTACAAGACCGGGCTGCTGCCCGGACTGGTGAAATGGAACTTCGAGAAGTTCCTCGTCAGCCGGGAAGGCGAGATTGTGGGCCGCTTCGCTCCCACAGTGGAACCCGACTCGGCGGAGGTCATTGACGCCATCGAAAACGCCCTCGGTTAAAAAACCGCCGCTGCGCCGAACGCAGCCACGCAAAAGCGCAGTTCTTTCATCTTTTTCCACATCGGCCACGGCGATTTACCCAAAGTTTGCCAAATGTCTGATTGGATAAACCTTACTGAAGGGTACAAGGGAAGCGCCGTTTCCCACCGACCACAGAGGCAGCAATGGAGCACATCGAGGCCGAACATCCGCGGCCACGCCACTTCCTTCTCCACCTGAGCGATCCCCACTTGATGGGAGGTCCGGACCCCCTTTACGGCGTCGTTGACAGCGAAGCCCGGCTTATTCAGCTCTTCGAAGAGGTCAAGGCCTCCGGAGCCCGGCCCGAGGCCGTCATCTTCACGGGCGACCTTGCCGACAAGGGTGATCCTGAGGCCTACGTCAAACTCCGGGCCATCGTTGACCCCGCCTGCCAGGAGCTCGGTGCCAAAGTCATTTGGGCGATGGGCAACCACGATAACCGTGCCAACTTCAGGACAGGCCTGCTGGACGAGCCCGCCCATGACGGGCCGGTGGACAAGAGCTACTTCATCAACGGGCTCCGCGTCATCACCATGGACACAACCGTGCCCGGTTACCACCATGGCGAGCTGAGCACAGCCCAGCTGGAGTGGCTCACGCGGCAGCTGGACACCCCGGCCCCTGACGGCACCATCCTGGCGCTGCACCACCCGCCCGTTCCGTCAGTCCTGGACCTCTCCGTGCTGGTGGAGCTGCGGGACCAGGCCTCGCTGGAGGCTGTGGTCCGGAACTCGGACGTCCGCACCATCCTGGCTGGCCACCTTCATTATTCGACGACGGCGAGCTTTGCCGGCATCCCCGTCTCCGTGGCTTCAGCCAGCTGCTACACCCAGGACCTGAACGTCCCCGTCGGGGGCACCAGGGGCCAGGACGGCGGCCAGTCGTTCAACCTGGTCCATGTATACGAGCACACGATCGTGCACTCGGTGGTACCCATGGGGCGTTCGACGACGGTGGGGGAGTACGTCTCCCCGGAAGAGACAAAGCGGCGCCTGGACGCCGCAGGGGTCCGGATTCCGGAGAGCGCCAAACAGCGGAGCGGCGGGAAGCGCGGCCTGCCCACGAGCCGCTAGCGGAATAAGAGAGGGTCCGTGCCGCAGGCGGCACGGACCCTTCCTTATGGACATCCAGCCACTGCCAGGGCAGCGGCTGCTTGGCTTATTTTTCCCAGGGCGCCTTGATGGGGAAGTACTTGTCCAGGAAGTCGGTGACCAGTGCGGCGCGCTCATCGGCAGGCACTTCCGGGAAGCTGCCGTCATTCAGGCAGAAGAAGTCCATATTCCGCTTGGCCAGGAGCTTGGGCAAGTACTTCAGCCCCGACTTCATGGTGGTGTCAACGTAACGGACCTTCGCCGCCGTCTGGGTTACCGCGCGGCCGGTGAGCAACGCGTAGTAGTGGTAGAACGAGTTGGTGACGGAGATGTTGTCCGCAGCCCGGAAACGGCTGGCAGCGGTCTTCCGGAACTCTTCGGGGAACTCGCGCTCCATTTTCGCCACCACGCTGCGGCGCAGCGGGGCAGCGCAGTGCTCCAGGTGGCGGGTTGTGATCCGCCCGAACCGGTTCCACAGCAGCTTCCGGTTAACGCGGGCTGCGTTTTCGAAGCCGCTCCGCTCAACCGCGTTCTCACCCAGGCCGATGCGGGTTTCCGCCTCGACGAACTTGGTGATGCCGCCGGGCGTGAAGAACAGGTCCGGGCTGACCGGCCGGCCGAAGAACATGTCGTCGTTCGAATACAGGAAGTGCTCCGAGAGCCCTTCGATGTTGTGGAGTTGGCACTCCACCGCCTGCGAATTGTGCGTGGGAAGCACCGAGGGGTCCGAGAAGAACTCTTCGCTGCGGACAATCGTCACCGAGGGATGGTCCGCCAGCCATTCAGGGGCAGGCGAATCTGTGGCGATGAAGATGCGGCGGATCCAGGGCGCGAACATGTACACGGAGCGGAGTGCGTACTTGAGTTCGTTGATCTGCCGGAAGCGGGCCTCGTGGTCGTCGCCTTCGCCCAGCACAACGTCCTTCTGCTGGGCGCGCCGGGCGGCAATGTACTCGGGGGAGCTTCCGTCCACCCAGGAGAACACCAGGTCGATGTCGAAGCTGATGTCGCTGGCGTGGTCGGCGAACATGTTCTCGATGGTGGGCCAGGTGTGGCCGTACCGCTCCACGGTGCCGCGGACGGCATCCTGGCGGAGCAGGGTCCTGCGCGTGAGGGAGTTCTCGATCGGCAGGATGATTTCGTTGGCTTTGAAGGACCACAGCTCAATCTGCACACCAGCCGAAGATCCGAACTCGAAGCCGCCGTTGGGTTCCACGCGGGGGCGGTACAGGCGGAAGATGCGCGCCTGCCGGTTGGAGGAAAGCTCGCCGTCCGCAACCAGCAGCGAGGTCTTCTTCTTCGCATCCACAGTCATGGAGTAGAAAGGTTCGTCCCTGCAGGCCTCCACCAGGGCAGTCCGCAGCTTTTTCCGGTCCTTCCAGTCAAGGGCAATGACGGGTCGGTCATTGTTGCCCCTGACCAGCAGGTAGGCCAGGCCCGCGTTGGCCAGCACGTTGCGCACGAACAGCAGGTCCTCCACCATGGCCTGGTACGGGGTCCTGGTCTGGTTGATCAGCGCAATGCGGCCCTTATGCGTGATGACATCAGGGCGGGGGTTGAGCCGTTCTTCGGCTTCGGCGGACGTGATCTCCGCATGAAATTGTTCCTCTACGGATGCCTGGCCTCCGTAGTAGACCTCGTCTTGAACCGGTGCTTCTGTAATGGTCGTCTCCGTGCTCGTCAAAGTAAGCGTTCCTACCTGCATGATAGCCGGGCGGCCTAAACAGCAGGTTTCGGGCGTATTGCCCGGGGCCGGGGGGAACCGGCTTAGGCGCCCAGCGCCTCCCGCCAGCTGCGCAGGAAAGCCCCGCCGGCGTCGTCGTGGATAACGGAAGCCTCAAGCCCCAGGTCCTCGGCCGTCAGGACCGGGTACGGTTTCTCGGGAATTCCGTCGGCCGGCCGGACGTCCACGTGCTTGACCGGGTGGTCGTTGTGGTGGAGCCAATCGGCCATGGCGTAGTCGGTGCGCGAATCGCCCACTGTCCGCCAGGCGGCCGGGGTGATGCCCTGCGCGGCCAGCAGTTCCACTGCCCGGCTGGCGCCCAGGTCCTTCCCGAGCCGTACCGACTCGATGTCCGTGGAGATGATGGTGGGATCCACCCGGTAGTCCACCTCGTCGTCGGAATTGGGGGCATGGTGGTCCAGCCTCACTACGCCCAGCCCGTGGCGGGCCATCAGTTCCATCGCGTCGGCGTCGAAGAGTTTCTGCTCCGCGAGGTAGTCGGCACTGGGCACCTCGATGTGCTGTTCCACGGACACCATGGCGCGCTTGGTTTCATCAAAAAACATGTGCGCGGCGTAGTCCTCGGCCACCATGCGCCGGATGTCGTCCCCGTACGCTGCGGGCACGGCGAGTTCCCGGTCTACGTGGATGGGGCCGGGCCCGGCTGCGGTGTAGCTGAACCAGACGGCCCCCTTTTCGCAGATGGCATGGATGATGGTCCCGTCCGGAATTCCGGCGGCGATCATGGGCTCCATCACCTGCTCCCGGATGAAGGCGTCCGAGCGTCCCGTATTGAAAACGACCGGAATCCCCGCAGCTGCGAGCGCCACGAGGTCATCGATGATCTCCCGCTTCACGTCCCGCGTCACGGGGCTTGCCACCGGCCCGTCCACATCCAGCAGGAGTGCCAGCGGCGGCATGGCAGGCGCGTGGATTCCGGGTGCGGAAAAGGCAGGGGACTCGGATGTTGTCATGCAGCTATTCTGTCAGCTGAACCTTCCACGCCGCCCACGGCGGTCTGCGACGGCAACCGGCGGTGGGTGCAGCGGCTCATGGTCACTGTTTGGCCACAACATGCGGAGGGAACCGCCGGGTACTTTCGCTGGGCGTGCAGGATGCCTAGTGTGGCAAGGTGATATTTAAAGCTGTGGGCGAGGGCCGCCCTTACCCCGACCATGGTTACACGACGCCCAAGGAATGGGCTTCGCTTCCGCCGCGTCCGGTCCGGCTGGACGAGCTGGTGACCACCAAGCGCACCCTTGACCTCGAGGCGCTGCTTGCTGAGGATTCCACCTTTTTTGGTGACCTTTTCCCGCACGTGGTGCAGTACCAGGGAACCCTCTACCTGGAGGACGGGCTGCACCGCGCCGTCCGCACCGCCCTGCACCAGCGCACCGCCATCCACGCCCGCGTCCTGGTGATAGATGGCTAGGAAGAGACAGCAGGACGTCAGCGTCCTCCACGGCCACCACGTAGTCACCGGCCCGGAACTTCGTGCCACTTTTGCGGCAGCCCGGGCCGACCAAACAGCCCGCGTGCGCCGGCGCGTGCTGCACGGGATTGTCCTGGTCCTCCTGGCGGGCCTCATCGCGGCGGCCATCATCACGGCCTTGGCGATCATTAACGGGCAGCTGAAGATCCCCGCCGCGGCGCCTGCCGAGGAAGCCGTCTCCACCTGCCCCGCCGCAACGTTCGATTACACCCCGAATGAGCAGATCAACCTGAACGTCTACAACTCCACCAGCAGGCCCGGGCTGGCCCGTTCAGTGGCGGACGAGTTCCTGGCCCGGAAGTTCGTGGTGGGCGCCGTGTCCAACGTTGACGCCGGCTACCGCGGTGCTGCCGCCGTGATTTCGGGAGCCGCCGGGCAGTCGGCCGCGTTCAGTGTCCAGCGGAACCTTCCGGGTTCGGACTACTTCCAGGACAGCCGGACGGACGGGAGCGTGGACGTGATCCTTGCCCAGGACTACAAGGCGCTCACGCCGCCTGACCTCGTTGACCAGACTCCGGGAACCCTCAGCTGTCCGCGGGAAAGCCGCCGCGTTGCCGACGACGACAAATGGCCAGTCCTCCCGTCGGCCGCGCCCGCTTCCTGAAGTTTCGCAGGCCAGTCAGCCGGCCACGGCCGGAAGGTGGCTTACCCGGACGGGACGGCCGTCGTCGTCGAACCTGGCGCCGGCACCCAGCTGGATGAAGCGCACTGTCCTGGCCACCCGCGCCTCCAGCTCGGCGGGCTCATCGCTGCCCCTGGCCGCGCTGGAGGACAGCGTGCCCAGAATGAGCTGTGCCTGCTGGTTGATGTCCGCTGCCGGGAGGTAGCCCTGCTCCATTCCGTCCCGCAGGATGCCCTGCAGCAGGATGCTCAGCTCGCCAACGTGGTCCGCGAGTTTGGCAAAGGACGACGGCGACAGGACGGCTCCCATGGCGGGTCCCGGCGGCAGGTGGCGGCGGCTGAGGTCAACGACCTGGGCGCGGACGTACAGCGCGAGCCGGTCCACCGGATTGTCCAGCTGGCCCAGTGAGTCCCGCAGTTCGGAGAGGAACTTCTCCGTCTCATCCAGGGCGTAGGAGATCAGCAGCTCCTCGATGTCCGCGTAGTAGTTGTACACGGCGGTCCGGCCAACGCCCGCGTGCCGTGCCACATCCGTCATGGTCAGGCCGGGCAGGCCATGGGAGAAGAGGAGTTCGCCGAAAGCCGTAAGAATGCGGCGCTGGGTGTCCGCTCGCTGCTCGGCGTTGCTGGCCGCTGAAATCCTGGGCATACAGACACTTTACCGCGATGTGTCAGCAAACACCCTGCCCATTGTTTGGGCGGTTGCTTAGGCCGGGCAGCCGTCCGGTCCGCAGGCCGCGCCGTCCGCAGAATTGACCAGCACCAGCGGGTTGGCCTCCTGCCATGCCTGGTCCAGGGCGGCCGAGAACGTCTCCACAGGCTGGGCCCCGGAGAGTCCGAATTTCCGGTCGATCACAAAGAACGGGACTCCGCTGATGCCCAGGGACCGTCCCTCCTCAAAGTCGAAGCGGACGTCATCTGCGTACTTGTCGGTGGTGAACAGCTCATCCACCTCGGCCCGGCGGATGCCAAGGCCCACCGCCAGCGACGTCAGGTACTCCCGGCTGCCGATGTCTTTGCCGTGCTCGAAGTGGTCACTGAGCAGCCGCTCCTTGGCGGCGTCCTGCGTGCCGTGCGCGGCAGCGAGGTGGATCAGGCGGTGTGCCGTAAAGCTGTTGGCCACCACCACAGAATCGAAGCGGTAGTCCAGCCCTTCGCCCCTCGCTTCACGGGCTACGTGGTCGAACATCTGTGAAACCTGCTGCGGCGGCATGCCCTTGCGGGTGCTCAGGTAGTCCAGCTCGGTTCCGTCATAGTGTTCAGGAAGGGTTGGGTCGAGCTGGTAGCTCCGCCAGGCCACCTCCACCGCATCCCGGTGCGGAAACGCGGCCAGGGCGGCTTCAAAGCGGCGCTTGCCGATGTAACACCACGGGCACGCGACGTCGGACCAGATCTCAATCTTCATACCTCCGACAACCCGGAGCCGCGCGGCGGCATTCCGGGGCGCGCTGTTAGGTACCTCACGGTAGGGCTTGTGTTGCGGCCCCTGATAGGGCGATAGTCGGATCAAAGGTTAAGCAAACGCCCTCGGAGATCTTGTTCCGAATCGCCATGCGGACTAAAGAACGGGTCCGCTGGAAGTGCCAGGACAACTGGGGATCCCGGCCTGTCGTCCTCATGGAGGCCAGGAATGCGTATAGGACTTGTTGCTGGACCCTGGATCCCGATTCCACCCGTGACCTACGGGGGGATCGAACGGGTCGTGGACAGCCTGGCCCGGGGTTTGGTGGCTGCAGGCCATGAAGTGCTGCTGGCAGCACCCTCGGAGAGTACGTGCCCTGTGCCGATCGTGCCGGGAATGCGGGCGGCAGTGCCCCATGAGATGGGTTCCACGACGTCGGAACTCAGCCACGTGGTCAGGGCCTACGAAGGCCTGGGGGACGTTGACATCATCCACGACCACACGATGGCAGGGCCCCTGTACGTGCATTCGCCCCGGGGAACCCCAGTGGTTACCACCATCCATGGCCCGCTGAACGCGAACGCCGTGGACATTTACCGGGCCATCGCACGGCGGGCAGCCGTTATTGCGATTTCCCGGGACCAGGCTTCGCATGCTCCCGACGTGCCGGTCACCAGGGTTATCCATCACGGCATGGATGTCTCCCCGGTGCCGGTGGGCAGCGGCACCGGCGGGTACTTGTGCTTTGTGGGGCGGTCCTGCCCAGACAAGGGGCTGCTGGAGGCCATCATGGTTGCCCGCGAGGCCGGCCTGCCCCTGCGGATCGCCGTGAAGATGCGCGAACACGACGAAGTCCGGTACTTCCACGAGGTTATTGAGCCTTTGCTTGGACCCAACGAGGATTTCGTGGGCGAAGTGGACGACGCAACGAAGTACCGGTTGATGGGCGGAGCGCTTGCCTTCCTGAACCCCATCCAGTGGTCCGAGCCGTTCGGGCTGGTGATGATCGAGGCACTGGCCACCGGCACTCCGGTCATCGGGACAAGGATTGGCTCCGCCCCGGAAATAATCGAGCACGGACGCACGGGCTTCCTCGGCAAGACCGGCGACCTGGCCGGTTTCGTCGGGGCCGCCGCCGGGCTGAGCAGGGCAGCCTGCCGCAAGGCTGTAGTGGACCAGTTCAGCGTCGAGCGCATGGTGGACCAGCACATCCGCCTATTCAGGGAACTGATTGAAAGCAGACCGGCCGGAGGGGTTCCGCATACTGCGCACGTGCACCAGAATCTTTAAGGGCCGGCGGTCCTCCCGTCCCCGGCAGTATCCCTGAAGGAAGGAGCCCTTCCATGACCGCGTGGAACGAAGATACCGAGGCAGGCGCTGCCGAGTCCGGTTCGGTGACGGTACTGGAGGGATCCTCGTTCTGCATTTCAGCGGGGACCGGGGACATCAGTTCCGACGGCGGCACGAACGGCGCGTTCTTCCAGGACACCCGCATCATTTCCCATTGGGTGCTGCGGGTTAACGGCGCGTTGCGGGAGCCGCTCTCGGCCCAGCGGCCCAAACCCTTCGAAGCCACGTTTGTTGGCAGGGCGAAGTGGCCGGACGGGCGGTTCGACAGCCCACTGGTGGTCCGGCAGGTCCGCCACATAGGGCCGGGCCTGCAGGATGACATCACGCTGGAAAACTACTCGGCGGAACCGGTGGAATGCGAGATTGAACTCCTTGTCGCCGCCGACCAGGCCGACCTGTTCGACGTCAAGGGCGGGCGGATTCCCGCTACCCACGAGACCACCCGGTCTGTCCAGGATGGCCAGCTCGTCATCGAAAACGTCCGTGACGGGCACCAGCGCGGAACGGCGGTCCGCGCCCGCGGAGCGGAGGTCAGCCTGGACGGGCTGCGCTTCCGGGCAACCATCCCGGCCCGCGGCAATTGGGCCACCAGCGTCATCGTGGTACCCCTGATAAACGGCCAGGCGCCCGCCGAGGCTTTCACCGAAACCGGGATTCCGCATCACCGGGAAGGCGTCCGCCGGCACCGCCACTGGGAACAGAACGTTCCGCTGATCACCGTTGCGGACGCCAACCTGCAGGCCACCCTGAACCGCAGCCAAAGCGACCTGGGATCGCTGCGGATCTTTGATCCTCATCATCCCGAACGGGCAGCCGTGGCGGCAGGTGCGCCATGGTTCATGGCCCTGTTCGGACGGGACTCCATCCTGGCCTCCTACATGAGCCTCATGGTGGATCCGAAACTGGCCGCCGGTACCCTGCAGACCCTGGCAGGCCTGCAGGGGACAAAGGTGGACCCTGACTCGGAGGAGGAGCCCGGCCGCATCCCGCACGAGGTGCGGCTTGGCGTGACCGCGGGCCTGGCCGTGGGCGGAACCGCCTACTACGGGACCGCGGATGCAACCCCGCTGTTCGCCGCCCTCGTGGGCGAGCTCAGCCGGTGGGGATTGTCCAAGGACATAGTCCAGCCGCTGCTGCCGCACGTGGACCGCGCACTGGAGTGGATCGACCAGTACGGGGACCGCGACGGCGACGGTTTCGTGGAGTACCTTCGGCCCAACACCCATGGCCTGGTCAACCAGGGATGGAAGGATTCGTGGGACGGCATCAACTTCGCGGACGGAACAATGGCCGAGGCGCCGATTGCCCTGTGTGAGGTGCAGGCCTACGTTTACTTGGCCTTCGTGGGCCGGTCCCTGCTGGCCCACTGGGATGGCGACCGGGACCTGGAGAGCCACTGGGCCAAGCGCGCCGAGGACCTGAAAGCGGCGTTCAACGAGAAGTTCTGGCTCCCGGAGAAGGGCTACTTCGCCGTGGCGCTGGACAAGGACAAGCGGCCGGTGGACGCCTGTACCTCGAACATGGGGCACTGCCTGTGGATGGGCATCGTGGACGAGGACAAGGCACCGTCCGTCGTGGAGCACCTGATGTCACCGCAGATGTTCACGGGCTGGGGGATCCGCACCCTGGGTTCCGACATGGGCGCCTACAACCCCGTCAGTTATCACAACGGTTCCGTGTGGCCCCATGATTCGGCCCTGGTTGCCACCGGGCTGATGCGCTACGGGTTCGTGGAGGAGGCCCGGCTGCTTGCCACCGGCATCCTGGAAGCCGCCGACCACTTCGACGGCCGCCTGCCGGAGCTCTTCTGCGGCTTTGACCGGGGCGAGTTTGAGGGGCCCGTGCCCTACCCCACTGCATGCTCGCCCCAGGCCTGGGCTGCGGCGGCGCCCATACAGCTGATCCGCGCCCTGCTCCGGTTCGACCCCGTGTACACCCGAGGAGTAGTCCACCTGGCGCCCATCCTGCCTGAGGATATGGGCGATTTCCAGGCCGCGAACGTACTGCTCGACACCTCCCGGATCACCATCAGGGCCCACGGCACCGGCGGCAGCATCGACGGACTGCCGCCGGGCCTCAAGATGCTCGCCGAACCCCGGCCGCACCTGGCCTACCCGCCGAAGGTTTATCCGGCCTGAGGCACCCCGCAGGGTAGGACCAGGCAGGGAAGGGCCAGTCAGGGAAGGGCCCGCTCCAGGACGAAATCGTGCTCCACCGTGCTGCCCAGGCTGAAGGACTTGGTTCCCACCTTCCGGAAGCCGGATTTCTCGTAGAACCGGATGGCCCGGGCGTTCTGGCTGTTGACTCCCAGCCAGATGCCCCGGCCGCCCGTTTCCGCCGCCGCATGGAGGCTCGCCTGCATCAGCTCCGCGGCGGCTCCCAGGCCATGGTGTTCCGGGTGCACGTAGCACTTGCTCAGCTCTACCGACGGCAGGATTCCGAGCGCGGAAACGACGTCGGGGTCAACAGCTGGCCGGTTCACCAGCAGGCTGTAGCCACGCAGCCCGCCGGCACCGTCGATCACCAGGATGGTGGTGTCCGGATCGGCCAGGTATTCGCGGAAGTGCCGTTCGCTGAGCTTGTTCGCAAGGTGCGCCGCGATGTCATCCGGTGAGGCCGACGGCGGGCACGCCAAGGGAAAGGTGACGGCCGCCAGCTCAGCCAGCGCACCGGCGTCGTCCGCTGCTGCCTTGCGGATTGAAGAGGTCATGCAGGGATTTTACGTCCCCACCTTCCGAGTTACTGCTGGAAGGCGGCGTCGAAGGAGGTGTTCGACGGCGGGAAGTCGAACTTCTTGAGGGCGGCGAGGGCTTCCGGGGCGCCGTGCAGGCGGTCCATGCCGGCGTCCTCCCACTCCACGGAGATGGGGCCCTCGTAGCCGATCGCGGACAGCGCCCGGAAGGACGCCTCCCACGGGACGTCGCCACGGCCGGCGGACACGAAGTCCCAGCCGCGGCGGGGGTCGCCCCAGGGCAGGTGCGAGCCCATGACGGTGTTCCGCCCCGTCTGGCGGATCTTGGTGTCCTTGCAGTCCACGTGGTAGATCCGGTCCTTGAAGTCCCAGATGAAGGAGACGGGATCGATGCCTTGCCACATCATGTGGGACGGGTCCCAGTTCAGGCCGAACGCTTCGCGGTGGCCGATCGCTTCGAGGGTGCGGACGGTGGTCCAGTAGTCGTAGGCGATTTCGGAGGGATGGACCTCGTGGGCGAAGCGGACGCCGCATTCGTCGAAGACGTCCAGGATGGGGTTCCAGCGGTCCGCGAAGTCCTGGTAGCCGGCGTCGATGACCTTTTCCGGGACCGGCGGGAACATGGCCACGTACTGCCAGATGGAGGAGCCGGTGAAGCCGACCACCGTGTCCACGCCGAGTGCCTTGGCAAGCCGTGCGGTGTGCTGCATCTCCTCGGCGGCGCGCTGGCGGACGCCTTCGGGGTCGCCGTCGCCCCAGACCTTGGGCCCGACGATGGCCTGGTGGCGGAAGTCGATGGGGTCATCGCACACGGCCTGCCCCTTGAGGTGGTTGGAAATGGCCCAGACCTTGAGGTTGTACTTCTCCAGCAGGGCAAGCTTGGACTCGACGTAGCCGGGCTCGTCCCAGCGCCAGGCGTCCAGGTGGTCGCCGGAGACGGCGATCTCCAGGCCGTCGTAGCCCCAGCCGGAGGCGAGCCTGGCAACTTCCTCGAGCGGCAGGTCGGCCCACTGGCCGGTGAACAGGGTAAACGGGCGGGGCATGTCAGGCTCCTTGGGATTCGGCGGCCGGGTTGGCGGGGGCAAGCTGGATGAGGCTGCTCTTCGAAGCGGCGGACTGTTCCACGGCGTCCAGGATGCGCTGGACCGCCAGCCCGTCTTCGAACGACGGCGACGGCGCGGTTCCTGAGCTGACCGCCAGCAGGAAGTCGCGGACCTCGTGCGTGAACGTGTGCTCCCAGCCGATGATGTGGCCCTGCGGCCACCACGCATCAAGGTAGGGGTGCTCCGGTTCCGTGACGACGATCCGCCGGAACCCCTGCTCCCGGGCGGGGGCGGTGGCGTCCAGGAACTGGAGTTCGTTGAGGTTTTCGAGGTCGAAGCGGAGGGCTCCCTTGTCACCGAAAACCTCGAGCTGCAGGGAGTTCTTCCGGCCGGTGGCCACC
The DNA here is from genome assembly GCF_045291495.1 of Pseudarthrobacter quantipunctorum. Classification (NCBI taxonomy): domain Bacteria; kingdom Bacillati; phylum Actinomycetota; class Actinomycetes; order Micrococcales; family Micrococcaceae; genus Pseudarthrobacter; species Pseudarthrobacter quantipunctorum. The sequence goes on along the minus strand of NZ_CP148033.1, from coordinate 3,474,663 downwards.
CTGGATGCCTCCACGGAGGCGATCGCCCCGGAGGCGAGGGACAGCGTTGCCCAGGCGGCGTCGTCGACCGTTACGTCCTCCAGCCCGCTTGCGGGACCACTTTCCGCCGGGCGCCGGTTGACGAAGGTGTGGGTCCGGCCCGAGACCTCCGTGACCCGGTCCCCGAGCAGGAACAGGACCTGGTCGATGGCGTGCGACGCGATGTCACCGAGGGCCCCGGAGCCCGCGGTTTCCTTCTTCAGCCGCCAGGACATGGGCGCCTGGTCATCTGCGAGCCAGTCCTGCAGGTAGGCGGCGCGGACGTGCCTGACCGTTCCTATCCTGCCCTCGGCTATGAGCTCCTTGGCCAGGGCGAGGGCCGGGACCCTACGGTAGTTGAACCCCACCATCGACTGCACGCCCCGGGCCCTGGCGGCGCCGGCGGCAGCGGTCATGGCCTCAGCCTCGGCCATTGTGTTGGCCAGCGGCTTTTCCAGCAGCACGTGCTTGCCGGCAGCCAGGGCGGCGATGGCGATTTCCGCGTGCATCCAGCCGGGTGCGCAGACGTCGATGATGTGGATGTCGTCCCGGTCCAGGACGGTGCGCCAGTCCGTGGCGGTCTCTGCCCACCCGTACTTCGCGGCGGCCTCCGCAACTGCTGCGGCATCCCGGCCCACCAGGACCTTCTGCTCGAACGCGGGGACGTCGAAGTAGCTGGCCACGTTCCGCCACGCGTTGGAGTGCGCCTTGCCCATGAAGGCGTAGCCAATCATTGCCACGCCCAGCGGTGTGGCGGTGCCTGCGTCCGCGCTCATGCGGTGTCCCCGAGGGTTAGGGTTTCCGGTGCCCAGTCTTCGGGGAGGGGTGCCGACGCCGGTGCGGAGCTTGCCACGTCCACGAATGTTCCTGAATCCATGGACTCCGAGATGGAGACCATCGCATCGAGCACGTGGTAAGCCAGGTCGCCGGTGGCGCGGTGGGGGACACCGGCGCGGAGCGAGCGCGCCATGTCCAGGACGCCCATGCCGCGGCCGTTCGCGGGCCCGGTGGCCGGGATGGTGGTCCAGTCCTCGTCGCCTGCCCGCCAGAGCTTGACGTCGCCGTCGAAGTTGTTGGGGTCCGGCAGGGAAAGGGTGGCCTCGGTACCGGTGATCTCCACGAAGCCCATCCTGGTGCGGGGGGACTCAAAGGAGAAGACGCTGTGGGAGGATGCTCCGCCCTCAAACTGGGCCATCGCTGAGACGTGGGTGGGGACTTCCACCGTGAATTCCTCCCCGGCCTTGGGGCCGGAACCGATGACGCGGACGTCCTTGGCCTTGGACCCGACCGCGACCACCTTGCGGATGGAGCCGAACGCCTGGACCAGGGTTGTGAGGTAGTAGGGGCCCATGTCGAACAGCGGGCCCGCCCCGTACTGGAACAGGAACGCGGGGTTGGGGTGCCAGGACTCCGGTCCGGGCGTCTGGAATGTGGTCATGGCCGCCAGCGGGGTGCCGATGTCGCCGCGCTGGATCAGGCGCAGGGCGGTCTGGAGGCCGGCGCCGAGGAAGGTGTCTGGGGCGCAGCCCAGGCGGATGCCTGCGGAGTCAGCGGTTTTGAGGAGCCCCAGGCCTGATTCGCGGTCAAGGGAGAACGGCTTCTCGGTCCAGACGTGCTTGCCTGCGTTAACGGCTGCAGTGGCCACCTCGACGTGGGCTGCCGGGATGGTCAGGTTGACGATGATTTCAACGTCGGGGTGGTGCAGTGCCTTCTCCACACCGCCCCACTCGGCGATTCCGTATTCCTTGGCCCGGGCTTCGGCGGCTTCCTCGAAGAGATCCGCGATCACGTGGACCTTGAGGTCGGGGAAGGTGGTGAGGTTGTCCAGGTACTGCTTGCTGATGTTGCCCGCGCCGATGACGCCGACGCCAACCGGGCCTTTTGCCATGGAGGGGGTGCTCATGCCTGGGCTCCTTCGGTGTTTGCGGCGGCGTTGTTTGTGGTGCTCCCGGCGGCGTTGAGGAAAGCGAGGCTCTCGGCGATGCCCTCGAAGATGTCTCCGGCGTAGTCGTCGAATTCCACCACGCCCACCTCCAGGGAGGTGGCGGCGGCAATGACGTCCAGGACCGGAACCCGGCCCTTGCCTGCAGGCAGCTGCGCTTTGGTGTCCGTGGTGAGGGGCCCGTCCTTGATGTGGATCAGCTTCACCCGGTCACCGAGCCTGGTGAGGATATCCACGGGGTCCTGCCCGCCGACGGACACCCAGTAGGTGTCGACTTCAAGGACCAGTTCCGGATCGAGCAGGCCGGCGAAGTATTCCAGGGCAGTCCGGCCGTCGATGGTGGACTCCAGCTCCCACTGGTGGTTGTGGTAGCCAACGCGGATGCCGTATTCGGCGCCCTTTTTGGCGGCCCCATTCAGCGCCGCTGCCGTGGCCTGGATGTCCTCCGCAGTTTGCCAGCGGTCGGCGGCGATGAACGGATCGATCACGGTGGTGATGCCCAGGTCCCTGGCTGCCGCGAAGATCTGGTCCTGGTCCTGGCTGAGCAGCGGTGCGTGGCCGGAGGGGGCGGTCAGCCCGTTTTCCTTCAGGGCTGCGCCAAGTTCCTTTGCCGTGGCCACGAAATTGTAGGGCTCCACCTGGGTGAAGCCGATCTCGGCGACCCTGCGGATGGTGCCTTCCAGGTCCTCCTGGATGGCGTCCCGCAGGGTGTAGAGCTGTATTGAGTAGGACAAGTTGTCTCCCGGTTGCTTGGCCACGATGGCAAGTGCTGTGATGCAGGTCTACCTGCAAAGCTAGGAGCACTTTTGCCGAACGTCAAGCAAAAGTTGCTGCCGTGACATAAATAAGTAGATCTGCTATCCATGTCCTATGAACAAGACAACCGCCCGGCAGGTTCCCGCGGAGCCCCAGGCGTTGCCGGGACGCGCCGGCGACATTTTCCAGCTGCTGCGGGACGGCAAGGCCCGCACCCGCGCCGAGCTGGCCGGAACCACGGGCCTGGCCAGGTCGACCGTTGCGGCCCGGATTGACGCCCTCATCTCTTCCGGACTGGTCGGTCCGGCCGGTGAGGCAACCTCCAGCGGCGGCAGGCCGCCGTCGCGCTTTGCCTTCAACCCGGCCGCCCGGGTGGTGCTCGCCGTCGACGTAGGGGCCACGCACGTGGCGCTGGCCGTCACGGACCTGGGCGGCTCTGTGCTGGCTGAACGGCGGATGGACCAGCAGGTGGCGGACGGGCCGGAGAAGGTGCTGGGGCTGGTGGTGCGCGAGGCAGCGAAACTGCTGGCGTCGGCATCCCGGGGCGTGGCGGACCTTGCAGGCGTGGGAATCGGGCTTCCCGGGCCCGTGGAGCATGACACGGGGCGCCCCGTAAAACCGCCCATCATGCCCGGCTGGGACGGGTTCGACGTGGTCCGGTTCGTCCAGCGCTCGCTGCCGGTCCCCGTGCTGGTGGACAATGACGTCAACATCATGGCCCTGGGTGAACGAACCGCCCATTGGCCGGACCACGACAACTTCATCTTCGTGAAAGTGGCCACCGGCATCGGCGCGGGCATCATCAGCAGCGGCGAGCTGCAGCGCGGCGCCAACGGCACCGCCGGCGACCTTGGCCATGTCCGCGTCCCCCGCGGTGACGACGTCCTGTGCCGCTGCGGAAACCACGGCTGCCTTGAAGCCCTCGCCTCGGGACCCGCGATCGCCGCAGCCCTGCGCGGCGAGGGGCTGGAGGCGGCGAAGGGCGCGGATGTGGTCCGGCTTGTGGCCCACGGGAACCAGCAGGCAATCCAGGCCGTGCGCCAGGCAGGCCGGGACGTGGGCGATGTGCTCGCCACCGTGGTGAACCTCCTAAACCCCTCGGTCATTGTGATCGGAGGAAGCATCGGGGAATCGGGTGAGCACCTGGTGGCCGGCGTCCGGGAGGTGGTCTACCGGCGCTCGCTGCCCCTTGCCACGTCGCAGCTGCGGGTGGGGCTGTCCCATGCCGGGGACAAGGCCGCCATCCTCGGGGCCAGCCAGCTGGTGACCCGGCATGTCCTTTCCCCGGCAGTTATCGAGGCAACCCTTGCCGGGAATGCCGTGGCGGGCTGAACCCCGCTACGGCGTGATGGTCCGGACAGGCTCGCCGGCCAGCCAGGCGGTGACGTCCTCAAAAGCCCCGCCGTAGAACTGCCGGTAGCTTTCCCGCGTGACGTAGCCAAGGTGCGGGGAGAGCACCGTATTGGGTGTGGTGAGGAGCGGGTGGCCCGCCTGCAGCGGTTCCTGGTCGAACACGTCCAGCGCCGCACCGCGGATCCAGCCCTCGCTGAGGGCCTTCAGCAGTGCGTCCTGGTTGACCAGCGGGCCCCGTGCGGTATTGACCAGGATGCCTTCGGGTCCCAGCAGCCGCAGTTCCTGCTCACCCACGATGTTTTCCGAGCGTGCCGAGAGCCGCAGGTGGAGTGTGGCGACGTCAGACTGGCGGAAAAGTTCGTCCTTGGACACCAGGCGTGCGCCAACCTCCTTGGCTGCTTCAGCCGTGAGGTTCTGGCTCCACGCCAGCACCTCCATCCCGAAGGCCTGCCCGTAGGCCGCGATCCGGCGCCCAATCTTGCCAAGCCCCACCACTCCGAGGGTCTTTCCTGCCAGCTCGAAGCCCACCGACGTCTGCCAGGTGCCGGCGCGCAGGGAGTTCTCCTCGGCCGTCAGGTTCCTGGCGATGGCCAGAAGGAGCGCCCACGTCAGCTCGGGGGCCGCGGTGGGTGAACCAGGGGTGCCGCACACGGTGATGCCCTGTTCGACGGCGGCAGCAACATCGATGGAGGCATTCGCCATGCCGGTGGTCACCAGCAGCTGGAGGCCGGGAAGTTTTTCAAGGACCTCGCGCGGAAAGGCCGTCCGTTCGCGCATGGCAACCACCATGGTGACATCCGCCAGCGCGGCCACCAGGGCCTCGGGCGAGGCAAAAGGTTCGCGGTAGGTAACAACACGTACCCCCTCCGCTTCGAGGGCTGCCCAGTCGGCAAAACCATGGGCTACATCCTGGTAGTCATCAAGGATGGCGAGGCGGTGCTGCATGGCGTTGTCCTTCGTCCCGGATCTCTCTGGCGTGAAGTTCATCGTAAGGCAGCGGGTCCCGCGGGGCCGCCTGAAACGGCGGAACCGCCGCGCGTGATAGCAATGGGAGTGATGAAACCACCCCCAGACCGGTCCTTCGCCCCGTGAGCGGCCGGATCCTCGCCCGGATTCCCGCCAGCTGGATCCTGCTGGCCTGCATCGGCCTGCTCGCCCTCAACCTTCGGGGTCCGTTTGTCGCCGTGGCCCCGGTGGTGGACCTGATGCAGGCCGAGCTCAACTTCACCCCGGTGCTGCTGGGGCTGCTGACCAGCATCCCGGTTCTCTGCTTCTCCCTTGCCGCGCCACTGGCGTCCTTGGCAGCCAGGAAGTTCGGCGCCGAGTTCGCGGTGACGCTGACCATCCTGGGAGTGCTGGCCGGCGTCCTGGTGCGTTCCGCGGGAGGGCCCGTCCTGGTGGTGGCCGGCACGGTTGTGATCGGGCTGGCCATCACGGTGGGCAACATCGCGGTGCCCCTGATTATCCGCCGCGACTTTGCGCCGGCCCGGCAGGGGACCGCGATGGGCATCTACACGGCAGCCCTCAACATCGGCTCGTTCCTGACATCGGTGGCCACCGCACCGCTGGCCAGCATGGCGGGGTGGAGGTTCGCACTGGGATCCGTGGCGGTCCTGGCGGTGGCCGCGGTGGTGATCTGGATCCTGGCGGTAGGTCCGCGAAGCGCGTTTGTGGTCTCGCCCGAAAGCACTGCCGACAGCAGCCTTGCGCCGGTCCGGGGTTCGCGCTGGATTACTGCGGGGCTGACGGCCGGCTTCGCCGGGCAGGCGTTTTCCTATTACGGGGTAACGGCATGGCTGCCCAGCTACCTCAACGACGAGCTGGGAATGTCCGCGTCCGAGGCCGGCGCGGCTTCCTCCATCTTCCAGATCCTCGCCATTGTGGGCGGCCTCGGGGTGCCGTTTGCCGCGAAGTACATGAGCACGACGGCGGTGGCAGTCACCTTGGGTGCCTTGTGGATCATGGTGCCCGGCGGGCTGCTGCTGGCCCCCGGGTTCTGGTGGCTGTGGTCCACTGCCGGCGGTATTGCCCAGGGCGGCGGCATAACCCTCATTTTCATCGCCATCATCCGGCTGGCACGGGACCAGGCTTCGGCAGGACGCATGTCCGCTGTCGTCCAGGGGTCCGGTTATGCGATCGGCGCGGCTGCTCCTCCGCTGCTGGGCTACCTCCACGGGGTGTCCGGCGCCTGGACGGTGCCGCTGCTGGCGATCCTCGTGTCCGTCCTGGCGTTTTTCCTCGGCACCACCCTTTCCGTGCGGCAGGTGCCGAAGGGGCGCTGAGCCAGGCGCCGCCGTCGTACGTCCCTCCCCGCGGACACGCGAAATGGCACTTGGCGGCAATAGTTTCCCAAAACACTGCCATCAAATGCCATCTCGCGGGGAAGGTGCTCCGCCGCCGGGCCGGCCCTCCGGATTTCGGAGGTGCCTGTTGCGAAAGGGCGTGCCGGCCCGGCGAACGGAATTCTGGTTATGCGGCGGCGAGTTCCTCGACCGTGGCCTTCTCGCGGGCTTCGGTCAGGTACCGCGCATAGGCGGGAAGGGTGAGGAAGGACGGGAAGTCCTGGGCCATGGTGACCTCCTCGAAGATGTCGCGGGCGTCTTCGAAGCGGTCGCCGTCGAAGCGTTCCAGCCGCGCGAATTCCTCGTCCAGGAGTTCCTCGATCCAGTGGTGGGTGACGATTTCGCCGCGGTCCGTGATGGCGCTGGCGAACATCCACTGCCACAGTTGCGAGCGGGAGATCTCGGCGGTGGCGGCGTCCTCCATGAGGTTGTGGATGGCCACCGCGCCGTTGCCGCGGAGCCAGGATTCGATGTAGCGGATGCCGACTTCGATGTTGTTCCGGATGCCCTGTTCGGTGATGGTGCCTTCGGTGGCGGCCACGTTGATCAGGGCGCGGTCATCCGGGATCACCTCGTCCCGGGTGCGGTCCAACTGGTTGGGCTTGCTGCCCAGGATGGAGTCGAACACCTCGCGGCAGACCGGCACCAGGTCCGGGTGTGCCACCCAGGAGCCGTCGAAGCCGTCGTTGGCCTCGCGGGTCTTGTCCGCACGGACCTTCTCCAGCGCGTTGGTGTTGGCGGCTTCATCCTTGCGGTTGGGGACGGCTGCGGCCATGCCGCCGATGGCCATGGCGCCCCGCCTGTGGCAGGCGCGGACCAGCTGTTCGGTGTAGGCGCGCATGAACGGTTGGGTCATGGTCACCTGGCTGCGGTCCGGCAGGACGAAACGCGGGCCGCGGGTGCGGAAGTTCTTGATCAGCGAGAAGATGTAGTCCCAGCGGCCGGCGTTCAGGCCCGCTGCGTGGTCCCGCAGTTCGTAGAGGATCTCTTCCATTTCGAAGGCCGCGGTGATGGTCTCGATCAGCACCGTGGCGCGGATGGTGCCCTGCGGGATGCCGAGCAGGTCCTGGGCCAGGATGAAGATGTCGTTCCACAGGCGTGCTTCGAGGTGGTTCTCGATCTTCGGCAGGTAGAAGTACGGGCCCTTGCCCTGGGCCAGGAGGCGGCGGGCGTTGTGGAAGAAGAACAGGCCGAAGTCCACGATGCCGCCGGCGATCGGTTCGCCGTCGATCAGCATGTGCTTCTCCGGCAGGTGCCAGCCGCGGGGGCGGACCACGATGGTGGGCAGGTCACCGGCCGGGCGGAGTTTGTATTCCTTGCCCTCGGGGGAGGTGAAGTCGATGCGCCGCTCCAGGGCGTCGGTGAGGTTCAGCTGTCCCTTGATGACGTTGCGCCACGTCGGAGTGGAGGAGTCTTCCATGTCCGCGAGCCACACCTTGGCCCCGGAGTTCAGGGCGTTGATGGTCATCTTCTTGTCCACCGGCCCGGTGATCTCCACGCGGCGGTCCTCCAGCCCCGGGGCCGGGGGAGCGACACGCCAGGACGGATCGTTGCGGATGTGTTCCGTTTCGCGGAGGAACCGGGGATCCTGTCCGGCAGCGATCTCAGCCCGCCGCGTCCGGCGTGCCTGCAGCAGCTCCTGCCGCCGCGCCGCCGTCGTCCGGTGCAGCTTTGCTATGAAAGCCAGGGCATCCGGGGTGAGTACCTCGTCCTGCCGGCAAATCGGCTGCGCGGTCATGGTGATGCCATTGATGGTGAAGCTGTCAGTAAAGCTGTTCATTTCAGTCTCCTTAAAGACGAAAGGGGAGTTCGACGGCGGCACTTGCCTGAGTGGGTGGGGCCGGAAAGGGACGTCCTCCGCGTGCTATTCCCCATCCCCGTCGTAGGACCTCGCATAGCTCGGTCGACGGCGGGGACAGGGCCCCTTTTACGCACGCTTCCGGATGTCCCTTCCCGGCCTGGTGGCGGTCACACTGAGGTGAGTGCCGCCGTCGTGCCCTTCGGTGAGTCAAGCCAACAATTCACCTTGGGCGGGAAGGTTTTAGTGGAACTGGCCCTCTTCGGTCGATCCGACCAGTGCGAGGGTGGATGCGTTCGGGTTGAGCGCGGTGGCGATGTCGTCGAAGTAGCCGGTGCCGACTTCGCGCTGGTGCTTGGTTGCGGTGTAGCCGCGGGATTCGGAGGCGAATTCCTTCTCCTGGAGTTCGACGTAGGCGCTCATGCCTTCCCGGGCGTAGCCGTGGGCGAGATCGAACATCGAGTAGTTCAGGGCGTGGAAGCCGGCCAGGGTGATGAACTGGAACGTGAAGCCCATGGCGCCAAGTTCACGCTGGAACTTCGCGATGGTGGCGTCGTCCAGGTGCTTGCGCCAGTTGAACGACGGCGAGCAGTTGTAGGAGAGCATCTGGTCCGGGAACTCGGCCTTGACGGCTTCGGCGAACTTGCGGGCGAGTTCGAGGTCCGGGGTGCCCGTTTCCATCCAGATGAGGTCGGAGTACGGGGCGTAGGCCTTGGCGCGGGCGATGCAGGGTTCGATGCCGTTGCGGACCTTGTAGAAGCCTTCGGCGGTGCGCTCGCCAGTGATGAATTCCTGGTCCCGCTCGTCGACGTCGGAGGTGATCAGCGTGGCTGCCTCGGCGTCGGTGCGGGCGATGACGACGGACGGGGTACCGGCGACGTCGGCCGCGAGGCGTGCCGCGTTCAGGGTCCGGACGTGCTGCTGGGTGGGGATAAGGACCTTGCCGCCAAGGTGGCCGCACTTCTTCTCGGACGCGAGCTGGTCCTCCCAGTGAACGCCTGAGGCGCCGGCCTGGATCATGGACTTCATGAGCTCGTAGGCGTTGAGCGGCCCGCCGAAGCCTGCCTCGGCGTCGGCAACAATCGGGACCATCCAGTCCTCGACGGTCTGGATGCCTTCGGAGAACTCGATCTGGTCCGCCCGGAGGAGGGCGTTGTTGATGCGGCGGACCACCGTGGGAACGGAGTTGGCGGGGTAAAGGGACTGGTCCGGGTACGTGTGGCCGGAGTTGTTGGCGTCCGCGGCGACCTGCCAGCCGGAAAGGTAGATGGCACGGAGTCCGGCTTTGACCTGCTGCACGGCCTGGTTGCCGGTCAGGGCGCCCAGGGCGTTGGTGTAGCCGCCGGTCTTGTGCTCTTCGGTCAGCTGCTTCCACAGCTTCTCCGCACCACGGCGGGCCAGGGTGTGCTCTTCGGAGACGCGGCCGCGGAGGCGGACGACGTCGGAAGCCTTGTAGTCCCGGGTCACACCTTCCCAGCGGGGGTTGGCGGCCCACTCGAGCTCCAGGGCGGCGGCCTGCTCTGCGGGCGTCTGCTGGGTGGGCTCAAATGCTGCAGTCATCGTTGATCTCCTTGATTGAGCTCCGGAATCGGTAGGCGGGAACTGCGCCTTTGCAGTTCCCGCCGGCTTCCCGGTGCGGTGTTTCTTTCCGTGATCACTACTTTTCAGCACTTTCAAGCACCTTTCTAGAGAAAAAGTATGGAAAGAAATGTATTTCTTCACGTATCCTTCAGAAATGACGCCTGGAAGCTGGAACAGAGAAGTCTCGCCGCAAGCACCCTCCGCCGCGTCCGCTGGTTTGGACGTCATCAGCCTCGGCCGGCGGGTCAGGCATCTGCGCAAGCAGGCTGGACTGACCCTCGATGACCTCAGCGCCGCCGTCGGTACGGCGCCCAGCCAGCTGAGCCTGATCGAGAACGGAAAGCGGGAACCCAAGCTGGGGCTGCTTCAGCACCTGGCCTCCGCGCTCAACGTCACCATCGACCAGCTTCTTGGTGCCGAACCGCCCAGCCGACGCGCCGCCCTGGAGATCGAGCTGGAACGCTACCAGCGCAGCCCGCTGTACGAGACGCTGGACTTGCCGAAAATCCGCATCAGTTCGCGGCTTCCGCTGGATGTGCTGGAGGCCCAGGTGGGCCTGCTGCACGAGCTGGAACGCAAGATGAACGAGCAGGTGGCCACCCCTGAGGAAGCCCGCCGGGCGAATGGCGAACTGCGGGCCATGATGCGCGAGCGCGGCAACTATTTCCCGGAGTACGAGGCCGAGGCGCAGAAGGTCCTCAAAGCCGTGGGCTACACCACCGGTCCGCTCAGCCAGCACGTCATCGCGGACATCGCCGAGAACCTTGGATTCACGCTCCACCACGTGGGTGACCTGCCGCATTCAACGCGGTCCGTGACCGACCTGAAGAACCACAGAATTTACCTCACCCAGAACCAGCGGACGGACCACGACCCCCGGTCGGTGCTGTTGCAGGCGCTGGGCCACTACGTCCTGGGCCATGAAACCCCGAAGAATTACGGCGACTTCCTGGCCCAGCGCGTGGCAACGAACTATTTTGCCGCCGCGCTCCTGCTCCCCGAGCAGGCCACCATGGAATTCCTGCACAAGGCCAAGGCCGCCAAGGAAATCGCGGTGGAGGACATCCGCGATGCTTTTGCCGTGTCCTACGAAACGGCCGCCCACCGGTTTACCAACCTGGCCACCCAGCACCTGGGCATCACCACGCACTTCCAGAAGACCCACCAGAGCGGGATCATCTACAAGGCCTACGAGAACGACGGCGTGGCGTTCCCCCAGGACCACACCGGCGCCATCGAGGGCCAGCCGTCATGCAAGGCGTGGACGTCCAGGGCAGTGTTCGACGTCCCGGACAAATTCAGTGCCTACAGCCAGTACACCGACACGCCCTCGGGGACATACTGGTGCACCGCCCGCACCGAACGCTCCGCCACCGGGGAGTTTTCGCTGAGCATCGGGGTCCCGTACCAGCACGTGAAATGGTTCCGGGGGCGGGAGACGACTGCAAGGGCCAAGTCCACCTGCCCGGATCCAAACTGCTGCAAGCGACCGCCGGCCGAGCTTGCGTCGCACTGGGCCGGCAATGCGTGGCCTTCCGCGCGTGCCCACTCGCACCTGCTGGCCGCAATGCCGCCCGGGGCATTCCCCGGCGTGGACGAGACCGAGGTGTACAGCTTCCTTCAGGCGCACTCGGGGAGCTAGCCAGCGGGGGCAGCATTGACGACGTTAGCCGTCTCCGCGCCGCCGGGTGCCGAGCGCATGTCCAGGCAGATGATGTCCGTCAGGATGCCGTTTACTGCCCGGTACGATTCCGGCTTGCCGGACCACCGGCCGGAATCGTGGAGAAAGCGCAGGAACGTCGTCAGCGAATAGGTGGCCACGATGCCTTCATAGACGGTATGGATGATGAGGGACGCCAATCTTGCTGCGACCTCGGCCGGGTCGAGGGCAGTGATGGAACGCTTTTCACCAAACTCAGGGTAGAAGCGGAAGAAGAGCTTCAGGCTCGCCAGCACCTCTTCCACGTCTGTGCTGAAGGGGCGCTGGATGTACCAGCAGATGAAGGCCGGGGCCAGGGTTTCCAACTCCCGGACGTTGCCCGATGAAGGGGTGGCCACTTGCGGTGCGGAGGCTTTGAAAGGGTCTCCTGGTTGGTTCCGCACATGGTTCGTTCGTCCCGCCCGTCGGCGCTGGTTCCTGCCCACAGTGATCCTCGCTTCCTTCCTGCTCTCCTGGTCCCCCAAACAGTAGGGAGGAAACTCTCAGCCCTGCGACAGCCTGAAGCGCGTATGTGGATAAGAAGCCGAAACCTGACCCAATGCCTGCCCGCTTGTGGTGGGCTTTCCCGCAACGCGCGCTCACTTTCCAGACGAAAGTGATGGGGCGTTGGCGGATACGCGGCGGGAAGTGATGGGGCTTGGGTCAGCCCTGCAGCGCCCGGTACGCGTCCGCTGCCGCCGGGTGCAGGGGGACTCCGACGGTATTGATGAGGCTTTCTGCGCCGAGGAACTGCACGCCCAGGCTGGACTGGGGGATCAGCTCGGCGGCGGAGTGCACCAGCAACTGCACCCGTCCGCTCCACGGTGGCGTTGTCCAGGTCCCTGCGGCACAGGAGCAGGTTGGGCGCACCCACCGTCCACACGGCCGGCACCCCCGGGTAGCTTCCCTCGGGGATAAGGACGCAGTCGTAGATGCCGCCGTACCGCCGCCGCAGTTCCGGCAGCAGGCCGGACAGGTCCAGGAAGGCCAGCGCGACGTCCTGTTGGGCTGCGGCGATGGCTGCGGTGGGGACTCCGCCGGACCAGAACGGGGCATCCACCCTTTCCGTTTTGAGGGCGGCAATCCCATCATTCAGGCCAGGGTTTTCGACGACGGCCGTTCCACCCGGAGGCGCAGCGCCACCTGCTGAGGTAGCCCGCGCTAAGTGAGAGAGCGTCCGGCGGCGAGGGCGTTCCGCGGGCGGGAGACCGAATCGAGCGCAAAGCGTGATCTTGCCCGCATGGTCCTCCGCCGTCGTCGCTGTTTCACTGGGAGGAGGCGGGTTCCCGCCCGCGGCATGCCGGGGAGGCAACAGAGATGTTTCGTTTTCAGCGGATGATCGCGTGGGGTGCCTTGATGGGACTGGCAGGGTGCGCGGCGCCAGGCCCGTCCCCGGCCCCGGAGCTCCTCACGGCCGACGGCGTCGAGCGGGTCTATGTGGACCGGGAGGAGTACGCCGCTGAACTGCGCTCCTTCCGGGCTTCCGCGCTCTTCCTCGGCGAAGCATTGCTGGCCGACGGCGGCGACGGCGCAAACGGGAACGTAGTGTCCTCGCCCGGGAGCCTCCTAATTGCCCTCGCCATGCTCCGTGCAGGTGCCACCGGTAAGACCGCTGCCGAGATGGACAACATCCTGCAATTTCCTCCCGAGACGCGCGATGAGGCCATGAACGCGGTCCTCCGCTCGCTCGAAAGGTTCGACGGTGACCCCGGTGCGGTGGATGAGGAGAACCCGCCGCAGAAGCCGGTCATGCACTCGGCCAACGGCCTGTTTGTAGATACAGACGTGCCTACCGGACAGCCCTTCCTGGATACCCTGGCCCGGCATTATGGGACCGGCGTTTATCCCGTGGATTTCAGTGATGAGGGTGCAACGAAGCCCGCCATTGATGCCTGGGTGAACAGGAACACCGGTGGCAGGATCAAGGAAGCCCCGGCGGAGTACGACCCCAACAACACTTTCAGCCTGCTCAACTCGTTGTACTTCGCCTCTGCCTGGAGCGCACCGTTCGATCCGAACGCCACCTCTGACCTGCCCTTCACAACAGCGGTTGGCGAGGAAATCATCGTGCCCGCCATGCACAACGAACTCAGGATGAAATATGCGGAAGGCGCCGGCTGGCAGGGTGTGGATCTTCCTTATGCCGACGGTTTCGTCATGCGGCTGGTCCTGCCCGAAGAGGAGTCCGCTCCCGCTGGCAGTCCCGTCTCTGCGGCCTTCGACGTGGCGAAACTTACCGAATTCGCGGACACGTTTGATACCGCCCGGCCCGCGTCAGTCCAAATCCAGCTGCCGCGCTGGGACCACAAGTCCAGTTTTGACCTCCGCAAGGTCTTCGAGGCGCTGGGACTGGAGAACATGCTCGGCACCACGGATGACTTCAACAACATCCAGCCGCAGATGATGATCACACAGGCCGCCCAGGCGGCCAACATCACTGTGGCCGAAAAGGGCACCATCGCCGCCGCGGTGACCCAGATCAACGGCGAGGCCACCAGCGCTCCGCCGGAGCCCGAGCGGACCAGCGCGTTCGACAGGCCGTTCCACTACCAGATCGTCCACGTTGAAACTGGGCTGCCGCTGTTCATGGGAACTGTAACCGACCCCAGGTGAATGAACGTCCCGCGATCGGCCGGCGTTGTCCCCGGCCGTCAGAGGCTCCATCAGCTAATGCACGAAATGACGGAACCCTCCTGCACTCAGTGCAGGAGGGTTCCGGAAAAACGCACATTAGCTGAGAGAGCGTCCGGTGCTGGGTGGCGGGTTAGCGGGCGCCGCCCTGCCATAGCGCATCAAAGGGAGCACCGGACGCGACGCGGTTGCGGATTCCCGCGGTGACAAAGTCCTTGGCTGTGCGGGCTGCGTCGAGCGGAGATGCCCCCTTGGCGAGTTCCGCGGTCACTGCGGCAGCCAGCGAGCAGCCGGCGCCGGAGACAGCCGCCTCGCCCACCTTGGGCGCGCTCAGGACTTCCAGGGTTTCGCCGTCGTAGAACACGTCGACGGCGTCCGGGCCTTCCAGCCGCACCCCGCCCTTGGCGAGTACGGCTGCCCCACTGATCTCGTGGATGCGGATGGCGGCGGCCTTGAGGGACTCGACATCGGTGATTTCCAGGCCCGACAGCGACTCGGCTTCGAAGTGGTTGGGCGTGACAAAGGTGGCCAGCGGCAGGATCTGAGCTTTGAGGGCCTGGTCCGTATCCAGCGCATGCCCGGGCTCCTGGCCCTTGCAGATCAGGACCGGATCCAGGACCACGTTGCCAAAACTGTTGGCTTCCAGCGCACCAGCCACGGTGGCGATCGTGGCGGGGCTGCCCAGCATCCCGATTTTGACGGTGTCCAGCACCGGCCGTCCGGGCACGGACTTCCCGTCTAGGGCCGGCCCGTAAGCGGCCGTGGTGGCTTCCAGCTGGTCCGCGATGACCTGCTGGTCCACGGGGACAAACCGGTGGTTCCAGTTGTCGTTCGGGTCGAACGAGACGATGCAGGTCAGGTTGGCGATGCCAAAGACGCCCAGCTCCTGGAACGTCTTCAGGTCGGCCTGGGCGCCGGCGCCGCCGGTGGCTTCGGACCCTGCAATGGTCAGGACAACTGCCGGAGCAGCAGCGGACTGTGGTGCGTCAACGGAAACGGAAGTCATGGCACCATCCTGCCATCCGCCGTCGAACGCCCGCTTTGTGGGGCCGTACAGCATCTGGACGTGCTGCTGGTCAGGATTCCAAGGCCGGCTGGCTGTGCGGCCGGCTCACCTGGCTTTGGCGATCTGCTGGAGCGCGCGGCCCAGTTCTGGCTGGCTGTAGACGAAGCCCGCGTCCAGCAGCTTCTCCGGCTGGACCCAGCGGCTCTTCAGGACCAGTTCCGTCTCTGTCCGGATCAGTACGGCACCGAGCCGCAGCAGCCAGGCGGGAGTGGGGATGCCGAACCGGGCCCCGTAGGCACGGCGGACCATGCGCATCAGTTCGCGGTTTGTCACCACATCCGGCGAAGCCACGTTCACCGGCCCGGTGATGTCCTTCCGCGCATGCAGGAAACGGACACACCGGTACAGATCCTCCACATGGATCCAGCTGAATTTCTGCGTGCCTGGCCCCATCCGGCCGCCCAAGCCCAGCCGGGCCAGGTTGGCGAACGGCCGCAGCGCGCCGCCTCCGCGGCCTAGGACGATGGCGATCCGCAGCGGAATCTTGCGTGTCCCCGGCGTCACGGCGGCGTCGAGTTCCGCTTCCCAGGCACGGGCAACGTCCACGGAGAATCCCGTTCCGGGTTCGCCGTCACCTTCCGACTGCGGGCGGTCGACGGCGTTGCGGTAGATGGTGCCGGTGCTCGCATTGAGCCAGGTGGACGGCGGCTGCCGGCAGAGTGCGATGGCACGGCCAAGTGCCGCCGTGGTGGAAACGCGGGACTCCAGTATGGCGGCCTTGTTCCGGTCGTTGTAGCGGCAGGAGACTGAGCGTCCGGCGAGGTTGACGAGAAGTTCCGCGCCGTCCAGCACGCGGGCAAGGCGGACGTCGTCGTCACCCCACGCGGCCGACGGTGCGCCCTTGGAACCTCTGCGGCTAATGGTGCGCACGGTCCAGCCGTCCTTCTCGAACCGCGCCCGAAAGTACCTTCCGATGAAACCGGAGGCTCCCGCCAGTACCACCGTTCTGGTGCCGCTCATTTTTCCCCCAATGTGTTTGTTTCGGTTTAGCTGCGGATGCTGCGGCTCAGGCTCAGGAAGTCGTCCAGGATCCTGCCCACGCCCGGCATCCGCACCAGTGAGAGTCCCCGTGTGATCAGCGGGACGGCGCCATCCACCAGCCGCCTGGTCCGCTGCTGCCCTTCGGACGTGTCGTATACCCAGAAGAGGGTGACGGCCATATAACAAAGCCACAGCAGCTCCGGAAGATCGGACCTGAGCTTTTTAGGTGCCGGAGGCTTCGCTGCCTCAACTGCCGTGCGGAAGATGGCCAGCGACGCCTCGCGGGCCGCCGTTGAACCGGCGGCGAAAGGATTTACCGGGGACGTCGGGCGGATGGCCGTAGCTATGAAGTCGCCGCCAAACCGGTGGTAGGGGGCCATGGCGTCCAGGCCTGTATGGAGGGTGGCCTTGAGCCTGCCGGTGAGGTCGACAGCATCCTCGAGCGCTTCGGCGGCCCTGGCCGCATGATCCGCCTGTACCTGCAGATACAGCTCCTGCACCAGGTCATCCTTTGATGCGAAGTAGTAATAGGCGTTGCCCACCGAGACGCCCGCCTCGGCTGCGATGGCCCGCATGGTGGTCTTGGCGAAGCCGATCTCCCGGAACATCCGCAGGGCGACGCCGGCCACCAGCTGACGCGTCTGCTCGCTCTTTACAGTCATGGACTTCCCTCGAATTTGAACGTGTTCAAGAAAAGTACCACAGATTTGAACACGTTCAGATTGAGTTCATCAGGGTGGCCGCACGGCACCCGCTCCCGCAGTGGGAGAATTGGGGGACAGTGCTAATACAGCCGGTGTCCCCGCTCTTCGGGCACCGAGCGAACCACTACGAACGGACCCCGCCATGACCTCAACTCCAGGCCACCACGCCCTGCCCCAGAAACCTTCAGTTCCGGACCGCCCACGGTTCGCCTCGATCGGCTCCCCGTACTTCGGCATCATGCTGGCCGTCATGGCGGTTGTGCTGATCCTGTCCAACATCGGGGCGTCCAAGGGAGTGGCCATCGGGCCGATCATCACCGACGGAGGGTTCTTCCTCTTCCCGCTGGCCTACATCCTGGGCGACGTCATCAGCGAGGTCTACGGATTCAAGGTGGCACGCAAAGCCATCCTCACCACCTTCGGGCTGTCCGTCTTCGCATCGCTCTGCTACTGGGCGATCATTGCCCTCCCCGGCTTCGATGACGAGTTCGGAATCTCCAAGCAGGCCGCCCTGGAGGGCGCGCTCGGCCCGGTTCCGCAGATTGTGCTGGCATCGCTGCTGGCCTTCCTGGCCGGGCAGACCATCAACTCCTGGATCATGGTGCGGATGAAGGCACGCTCCGGCGAGAAGTCCCTGTGGGCCCGCATCATGGGTTCCTCGGTGGCCGGCGAGTTCGTGGACACGCTGATCTTCTGCAGCATCGCCGCCTCGGTGATCGGAATAACGGATGCCGCGACGTTTGTGAACTACGTGGTGGTGGGCTTCGTGTACAAGACCCTGGTGGAGTTCATCCTGGTCCCGGTGACGTCGCTGGTGATCCGGTGGGTGAAGAAGCGCGAACCGAGCTACGGGGTCCCGACGGCAGCGGTGACGAACGCAGCTTAGCCGCCGCCCTTGAGCGTCCCGTCGAGCAGGGCCCGCAGTTCCCGGAAGTGCCGTTCCGTCGCCTCCTCGTGGAAGGCTGACGTGTCAGCCATTGAGTAGCCATGGGATGCGCCGCTGTAGACCTGGTTGGATGACGCAAGGCCCGCCGCATCGAGGGCCTTACCCAGCCGGGCGACGGCGTCGGGGCCCATGCTGTGGTCATGGTCGGCGTGGCCGAACACGAACCGCGCCTTCGCCCTGCCCAGCCCCAGGTGCGGGCTGTCCGGCTCGTCTGTTGCCAGCCCTCCGCCGTGGAATCCGCCACAGGCTGCCATCACTTCCGGGTGTGCCGTGGCGGTGCGCACCGCGAGTCTGGCGCCCATGCAATAGCCAAAGGCGCCGATCGGACCCGGCGCAACGCCGTCGAGCGTTTCGAGGGCCGCCACCCAGGCATCGATGTCCGGCAGCGCCTTGTCCGTGGTGAGGCGGCCCACCCGGGGAAAGGCCGCCTTGCCGGCCGCCTGCCTGCCCTCCGGCGTGGTCATGTCCCCGTGCGGTGCCAGCTCCGCCGCTGTCCCTTCGCGGTAGAAGACGTTAGGGGCCAGGACCACATAGCCCCAGTCGGCAACGCGCTGGGCCATGTCCCCGATGCGCGGCCGAAGGCCAAAGGCGTCCATGTACAGGATGACGCCGGGGAACGGGCCGGTGCCCGTGGACGGGCGCGCCACCAGGGCCTCGGCAGTGCCTTCAGCGGCAGGGATCTCGATCAGCATCGGGTCAGGATACCGGAACAGCTGACGACGGCGGTCCCTTGGCGGCGCGCCGACGCCTGCCTGCCCGTGCGGCCGCTTGCCTGCGCCGGGCAGGCTACGAGTAGTACTGCCCCAGCGTCTCGGCCTTGAAGTCGAAGAACGTCCCGTCCTCGATGGCCAGGCGGGCGTCGTCCACCATCTTCACCACGAACCGTTCGTTGTGGATGGAGATCAGCGTGGCGGAAAGCATCTCCTTTGCCTTGAAAAGGTGGTGGATGTAGGCCCGCGAGTAGTTGGTGCAGGCGTAGCAGTCGCAGCCGTCCTGCAGCGGGCCGAAATCGCGCTTGTACCTGGCCCCGGAGAGGTTGAATCGTCCTTGCGGCGTATAGAAGGCGGAGTTCCGGGCCACCCGCGTGGGGGAGACGCAGTCAAAGGTGTCCGCGCCGTTCTCGATGGCCGTGAAGATGTCGTCCGGTTCGGAGATGCCCAGCAGGTGGCGCGGCTTGTCCTCGGGCAGTTCCTCGTTGCACCAGCGGACAATGGCGCCCAGATTCTCCTTCTCAAGTGCCCCGCCGATGCCGAACCCGTCGAACGGCATCGCGCCCAGGTCCCGGCACGCCTTGCGGCGCAGGTCCTCGTACTGCGCGCCCTGGATCACGCCGAACAGGGCCTGGTACGGCTTCCCAATCCGGGACGACGTCAGCCGGAAGTGCTCCTCGAGGCACCTCAGCGCCCACAGGCGGGTGCGCTCTAGCGATTCCTCCTGGTACCTGCGGGAGTTCTGGAGGGTGGTCAGCTCATCGAAAGCGAACATGATGTCCGCCCCGATCTGGTGCTGCACCTGCATGGAAATTTCGGGGGAGAACCGGTGCCGGTCGCCGTTGAGGTGGCTCTTGAACCACACGCCGTCGTCGTCAATGTGGGCCAGGCGTTCCTTCCCGGGGGCGACGGCGTCATCCGGGCCGGGGGCGCCCGCGGCAGTAACGGTGTTCATGTCGATGACCTTCTTGAAACCCGAGCCCAGGCTCATCACCTGGAATCCGCCGGAGTCCGTGAAGGTGGGCCCGGACCAGTTCATAAAGGCGCCCAGGCCGCCTGCCTCGTCCAGGATGTCAGCGCCCGGCTGCAGGTACAGGTGGTAGGCGTTGGCCAGCACAGCCTGCGCGCCGAGGTCCGCTACGGCCTCGGGCAGCACCGCCTTGACGGTGGCTTTGGTCCCGACGGCGATGAACGCCGGGGTCTGGATCTCACCGTGGGGCGTGGAGATGGTGCCGGTCCGTCCCAGGAACTGGCCGCCGTTGGAGGCAATCTGGGCAGCGGATGGCGGGCAGTTATCACCGAGGCGGGTACCAACCCGGAAGGAGAATTCCGACTGCCGGTCCGCTGCGGCGCCGGCCGCAGTCCACGGGGCCGCTTCCGTCGGGGCAGTTTGAGCCGGGGCGGCGGCAGGGAAGGGAGCTGGGGCAGGGTTGGCTGGCACCGTACAAGTGTGCCAGCATTCCGCCCCGTCCCGGCAACCGCCCGGCAACCGCTCGGCTACCGGCCCGGTCAGCTGACCGGTTCGGACGCGGGGTAGTTCTCAGCCCGCCAGCCATCCCAGGAGGAGCGTACCGATTCGAGCCTTGCGGCGCCCAGGTCGTAGGTGGAAACGATGACCAGGGAGCCTTCACCTTCCGCGCGCACGTCCTTGATCGCGGGATGGTCGGCCACCACCAGGAGTCCCTCCCCATGCTCGGCATAGTTGTGGACAGTGAGCCCCACCTGGTGGCTGGTCCGGTACCAGACCTTGCCGCTGATCTCCTCGCCGGTCCCCAGCTTCACCTGGTAGTTTTCGCCGGGCGCCGGGAGATCGGAAAGCCCAAGCTTTTCGATCGCGGAGCCCTGCCCCTCCGTGAGGTGCAGGAACAGGGTGTGGCGTTTGCCGTGCGGATGGCGTTCCAAGGCAAACCGGAGCTGCTGGAGGAACGTGAGCCATCCCTGGGTGATGTCCTCGTCCCAGGCAGCCCACTCGGAATCGTGGTCCAGCGCCCCCCGGGTCACGCTGACCTGCGTTCCGTTGGGCACGGGTTTCAACTCAAAGACGTCCCCGCCATGGACCGTAAGGCTGGTGTGGTCAGGCGACTCCTGGACATCGCCGGAGAAGTAGATCTCCTTGATCTCGGAGTCCAGGTCCTCTGCCTGCCAGCCATGCCATTGGGCTACCTTGGACGGTTCACGCAGCATGGTCCAGACCTGCGGCGCGTCGGCGTTGATCACTACGCTGAGATTGTTCGTCATAGCCCCGAATGTACAACTCCGGCCCGGCGCCGGGTAGGGGCCAAATTACCTGACCGGCCACCAAGCCATCGGGGAGGCCCGGAGTCAGGCGCGGACGGCCTCAAGCTCGTTGCTGATGCGCCGCTCCAGCTCGACCATCCCGATGGTTTCGGAGCCGCCGTGGGCACGCAAAAACAGCAGGGATTCCAGCCGCAGCAGCCGCCATTCGCGCTCGGCGTCATGGTTGGAGTTGTCGATGGAGCGGAAGATTTCCTTGTCGTACAGGTTGGGCTCATTGAGTGAGCGCTGCCGTACCTTGGCAGCCATCCTGGCCTTGAACGGGTCCGTTTCCTGGTTTTCCGGGGTCCGGATCAGCTTCTCGTACACCTCGGCCCGCTCCGGCTGGCCGTTCTGGCGGCAGATGTAGCTGGAGAGCGCCAGGGATGCCTCCACGGATGCCCAGCGGCCGGGGTTCCCGTCGAAGGGGAGGACGTTGAGGAGGTCCGCCACCGCCAGCGAGCCATCGGCGTCCTTGAGGGTGATGAACAGTTCGTGGGCGAGATCGCTCAGGTCCTTCAGGCAGCTGCCGGACTTGAAATTGACGCCCTTCGCCAGGCGGTCGGAGAGCAGCAGGACGCCCATCGCGTCAGGGTGGGCTTCCGCGGCAGCCTCCACCACGGATTCCGGGGTTCCCTGCGGGGCGGGAATCAGTGCCAGGTCCTCTTCGCTGGGTCCGCTGAGGGCAGGCGGGACCGGCGGGAGGGGAGGCACGACGACGGCGGGAGCGGGGGCAGCGGCCGCCGGCTCTTCGCGGAGCTGCCTGGGCCGCGCCTTCCCTGAGCCCTGCCCAGTCTCCTGCCCAGGGCGGGCTGCACGCGGAAGCTGGGTGACGGCGTCGGGGTTTCCGTCCACAACGGTCACCGTGGTGCCCACGGCGATGCGCAGGGTTCCGCCGCCGGTAAGGCTGGCGAGCACCAGTGCGGGCGCTCCGAAGTCGTCCCGCTCAAGCTCAACCTGATGGACTTCCGCCGTCCGCCCGCCGTCGGGCAGGACTATGTGGGTGCCGGTGGTCAGAGATCCAGCCTGCTGTTCAAGATGGTGCCTGGCGGCTGGTGTTTCGGTCATGGGAGTCCTTAGGTTCTCTTGCGGTCCGCCCTACAGTCTACAAAGGCGGGCGCCTAAAATCGGGGACCCCCAGGTTCCGCGGTATGTGTCAGAAGCCAACGCCGGCGAAGGCCAGCGCCTGGCGGATGAGGCTGCCGCGGCCGCCCACGAACTCCATCTGGACGCCGGGGCTGAGGACTTCCTCGGGGGTCATCCAGGTCAGCTCCAGGGCATCCTGGCGGGGCTCGCATTCGCCCGTTACCGGGATGACGTAGGCCAGGGCCACGGCGTGTTGCCGTTCGTCCGTGAAGCCGGTCTGGGACGGCGCCGGGAAGTATTCCGCAACGGTGAAGGGGACCGGGCTGATGGGCAGCTGCGGGAATGCCAGGGGTCCCAGGTCCTTTTCCATGTGCCGCAGCAGGGCAGCGCGGATGGTTTCGCGGTAGATGACGCGGCCCGAGACCAGCGAACGGACCATGGTTCCGTCCTCGTCCGCCTGGAGCAGGGTTCCTACCTCGTTGACGAAGCCCAGCGGGTCCAGCCTGACCGGCACAGCCTCCACGTAGACCATGGGCAGCCGCCCGCGTGCCTCAAAGAGGTCTTCTTCGGAGAGCCAGCCGGGATTCGGGTCAGGGGTGCGCACGTTCATGGTTAAGTTCTACCCCATGGGACGCTGCGTGACGGGTGGGACTCAGCTGCCGGCGGAATGCGTCGGTTCTTGCGGTCTCTCTGTCATGGGTGCCGCTGCGAGATCCAGAGCGTCGCCGGCACGTGCGCGGCTGCCCCCGCACCGGCATCGGGGTTGGCAACGTGGAGGGTGCGCGCGAAGGCTTCCTCCGTGATGCCGGCCTGGATGCCTGCCGAGGCGAGCCGTTCCCGCAAAGGCTCCAGCCCGCCGTCGTACTCAAATCCCAGGCCGGAACGCGGCGTTCCCGAGGCCGGGCGGACCATCAGGACGCCGCCGTTCTTGGCGGTGAAGTCGGCGGTGTCGTCCTGGTCCGGAACCGGGCGCGGCCGCGCGCCCACCTGGTGCAGGGTGCGGGAGGCGGACGCAGGATCCTCCGTGAACCAGACCCCGACGACGGCCAGGGCAGGATCGGCGTCGGCGCACTGGGCGGCATGGGCGGCTTTGTCCGCAAGGAAGCTGAAACCGTCGGGCGCCGTGATCCGGCAGGATTCGCCATGGTCCGCGGTGACCAGTTCGGCCGGCGCAGCCCCGTCCGCTTCAGCGGCCAGGTTGGTCCGCCGGGCGAACTCCGCCAGGTCTCCCACCTCCACCGCCAGGGCTGTGCTGCCGTCCTGGGCACCCTCGGGAACCGCGTGGAGGGCCAGGCGTCCCGAGCCTGCGTCGAAAACCTGCCAACCGGCGTCGTCCTCGGTCCGGACCATGCCCAGGGCGGTGAGGAGCCGGTCCCAGGAATCCATCCTGGACGTGAAATGGAGGGGGCGCACACGGAGCATCGGTTTTTCCTTAATCCTCGGTAGCCAGGACCTTTAGGCCCATGATGCCACGCCACTGGCCCTTGTGGAGAGGGGCTGCAGTGATGCCCAGGTGCGGGGGCAGAATAGGGTCATGGCCGTTGAACTTGAGGAGTTGCTGCTGCCGGACGCGGCGGCGTGGCGCAGCTGGCTGGAGACCAACCACAGCACCAGCCCGGGGGTGTGGCTGGTGCTGCACAAGAAGGGCGGAAACGCCACGGAACTGGATTACGCCGCGGCGCTGGATGAGGCCCTGTGCTTCGGCTGGATCGATGGCCAGGCGCGCCGCCGCGATGAGCAGACGTCGTTCCAGCGGATGACGCCCCGCCGTCCCAGGAGCCCGTGGTCTGCGAGGAACGTGGGCCATGTGGCGCGGCTGGACGCGGCAGGCCGGATGACCGACGCCGGATGGGCGGCCGTGAACAAGGCGAAAGCCGACGGCCGCTGGGACAATGCGTATGGCGGCCAGGCGGTGGCCGAAGTTCCAGCGGATCTGGCCGCTGCCGTCGCCGCGGTTCCCGCCGCCCAGGCGATGTTCGATGTCCTCACGGGGACAAACCGGTTCGCGATGATCTACCGGGTCAACTCCGCCGTGCGGCCCGCTACGCGCGAGAAGAGGATTGCCGAATTCGTGGCGATGCTGGCGCGCGGGGAATCGCTGTATCCGCAGAAGAAGCGTCCGGAGGGCCTGGGCTGACCGCACGGGGGATCCGGGAATCTGTGCCCGGTTGGGTTCCTGCCGGCATGCCTGTAAAATTGACGGTTCACTTGCGCTGGTGCCGTTCCCCTGCTGGGGAGCGGCACTTGTGCGTTCAGCGACGGATCGAAAACCATGCCCCGAAAAATCCTCGGACCCGTACCTCCTGCCCTTAAACGCCGGCCCCTGATCTGGGTGGGTGCCGCCCTGGCCGCTGCCCTGGTCCTGGTGGTTTCTCTGGTGCTCGCCGGCAATGCCCGGACAGGCCCCGCGGCCGTTGCCGGCCGCGTTCTGGACAGTGTTGCGTCCGCGCAGGAAACGGCCAGGGACGCCACCGGCAGCTATGCGACGCTGTGGCTGGAAGGCGGCGACGCCACACTCACGGACCGTGGGCGTGCGCTCGATGCTGAGGGCGCGGAAGATGTGCGGAGCATTGAATGCGGCGGGGGCTGGCTGGCGGGAGCACGCGTGGACGGCAAGGTTTTCCTGCGAAGCAGCGCGGCCGCGGACACGGTTGCGGATGCTGCAGCGGCGCGTCTTCCGGACTGCGTCAGCACCGAGGCACGCGATGCCCTGCTGGCTGACCTCGGCGTGGACAGGACGTGGCCCGAGCCAGGAGCGGACCGCTTTTTGGCGCCGGCGGGCGAGTACCGCCCGGCCTACCACCTCACCCCGGAACAGCGCTGGATGAACGATCCCCAGAAGCCCTTCTTCCTGGACGGCCGGTGGCACTACTACTACCTGTACAACGCCGACTATCCGGAAGGGAACGGCACCGAGTGGTTCCACGCCACCAGCACCGACCTGGTCAACTGGAAAAACGAGGGCGTGGCCATTGAGAAGTTCCGCAACGGGCTCGGCGACATCGAGACCGGCACAGCAGTGGTGGACACGGAGGGCACCGCCGGATTCGGCAAGGGAGCCGTAATCGCGGTCCTCACCCAGCAGGACGACGGAGTCCAGCGGCAATCACTGTTCTACTCCACGGACAACGGCCACAGCTTCCAGAACTACGATCAGAATCCGGTGATGGACAACCCTGGCGAAGAGCACTGGCGTGATCCCCGCATCGTCCGCGACGACGCCAACAACCAGTGGCTGATGCTGCTGGCCGAAGGCCACAAGATCGGCTTCTACACCTCCCCGGACCTCAAGGACTGGACCTACGTTTCCGCTTTTGAGCGCGAGGGGCTGGGCATCCTTGAATGCCCGGACTTCTTCCAGCTGGACGTCGACGGGGACCCGTCCAAACGGACGTGGGTGCTGGCCGCCAGTGCCAACGGTTCCGGTGAAGGCCGCACCACGGGGCTGGCGTACTGGACGGGAAGCTGGGACGGGAAGAACTTTGCGCCGGATGCCGGAGACCACCAGTGGCTCGACGGCGGAACGGACTTCTACGCCGCCGTCACCTGGGATGACCCGCGCCTGACGGACGGGCAGCGGAAGGCTTCGCGGCACGCCATCGGCTGGATGAACAACTGGGCGTACGCCCGGGAACTGCCCACCGGGGAGTGGTTCGGGGCGGCTTCCGTGGTGCGTGACATCCGGCTGGTGACCGACGGCGGGCGTCCGGTTTTGGTCTCGGCGCCCACCCCTGCGCTGGAGTCACTTGAGGGCAATCCGGAACAGATCCCCGTGGGCACCGTCCGGGAAGGTGCGGGACAGGAGCTGCCCGTTCCGGACAGCGGCGCGTACAAGGTGGACCTGGAACTGGAAAAACCCGCATCCGGCAGCGGCGAAGCCCGTATTCTCCTGCAAAGCGGCGGCAAGGCCTACGCCACTGTGGGCTACGACTTCACATCCGGGCAGGCTTTTGTGGTCCGGGACGGTGACACTGTGGCGCAGGCCGCGGGGGGCCCGGCGGAGGGGTACCGGAAGGTAAGTTCGGTTAAGGGCAGCACCGGCGGGGACACGGTTCGGCTGACCGCCTACATTGACCGGTCGTCGGTGGAAGTGTTCGTGGACGGCGGCCGCGGGACGCTGACGTCGTTGGTCTTCCCGCTGGCGGGGGCCAAGGAGGTCCGGCTTGCGGCGTCAGGCGCTGCTGTCAGCGTCAGGAGCGGCGCCATCACGCCGCTGGCTGCCATCCGCTGATCTGAAAGTTCCCGCGCTGCCCTGCTGTCCAGGAATCGAGCCTGTTCAGGAATCGAGCGGGAAAGCCACGCCTTCGCCTACCACGCGCAGGCACAGCTCCATGCCCGGCCGGGCGATGGACGCGTTCCAGTGCCGGATGGTGATGATCTCGCCGCCGCCGGGGTAGCGGTGGTCGGGGCTGGCGGCCAGCTGCGGCGGGACCGATAGCTTCAGCCGGACGGTGGTTTCCGGGCCAAAGTAGTCCGTGTCCACCACCACCCCGCGGATGGCGGCGTCCTCGGCAATCCGGATCTGCTCCGGCCTCAGCATCAGCTGCACCCGGCCCTGCGCCGGCGGCCTGCGGACGGGGATTGCCCCCAGTGAGCAGGTGGCCAAGGACCCCTCAAGCCAGGCATCCAGGATGACGGCGTCGCCAAGGAACTCCGCCGTGGCACGGTCAGCGGGGCGGGTGTACACCACGAACGGGTTGCCGATCTGGGCGAGCTTGCCGCCGCGCATAACGGCCACCTGGTCTGCGAAGGACAGTGCCTCGGCCTGGTCGTGGGTGACCAGGATGGTGGTGACCCCTGCCTCGTTCAGGACCTTGGCTACGGCACGGCGGGTAGCCACCCTGAGCCCCGCATCCAGTGCGGAGAAAGGTTCATCAAGGAGCATCAGTTCCGGCTCGCGCGCCAGGGCCCGCGCCAGGGCAACCCGCTGCTGCTGGCCGCCGGAGAGCTGGTGCGGGCGGCGCTTGGCCATGGCCGGGTCCAGGGACACCATCTCCAGCAGTTCGCTGATCCGTGCCGCCACTGCCCGCCGGCCGCCCGGCAGGCGGTCCTGGTCCAGTCCGAACGCGATGTTCTGCCCCACGCTCAGGTGCGGGAACAATGCGCCGTCCTGTGCCACGTACCCAATGTGCCGTTTGTGCGCCGGCACCCACACGCCGTCGCCCGCCACCTTGGTGCCGTTCAGAGCGATGCTCCCTGTGTCTGGATGCTCAAAACCGGCAATCAGCCGCAGCAGGGTGGTCTTGCCCGATCCGGAGGGTCCCACAATGGCTGTGGTTCCGCCCCTGGCCACGGAAAGGTTGACGCCCTTCAGGACGGCCTGGTTGCCGAAGTTCTTCGTGACGTCGGTGATTTCCAGGTGGCTGTTCGTGGTGGGTGCCACGGACGGGGCCACCCGGGGCTCCGGCAACCTGGAAGGGGCTTGTTCTGTCACTGTCCGGCTACTTTCTTGGACTGCTGGAAGAGAAGGTACGTCATGGGGGCGGAGAGCAGGATCATCAGCAGCGCATAGGGCGCAGCGCCGGCGTAGTCGATTTCGCTGCTCTTGCTCCAGAACTCGGTGGCAAGGGTGCGCGTCCCGTTGGGGGACAGCAGCAAGGTGGCGGTGAGTTCGTTGGCGATGGCCAGGAACACCAGCGCCGCACCGCCTGCGGCTGCCGGCGCCGTCAGCCGCAGTGTCACCCGGATAAAGGACACCAGCGGCGGCTTGCCCAGCGCCTGCGCCGCTTCGTCCAGTTCCTTGGGTGCCTGTGCCAGGCCGGCCCGGAGGTTGACCAGGGCGCGGGGCAGGAACAGCAGCACGTAGGCCGCCACCAGCACCCCGGCGCTCTGGTAGATGCCCGGAACCACCCGGATGCTCACCGTGACGAAAGCCAGGCCCACCACAATGCCGGGCAGCGAGCTGGTGATGTAGTTGGAGAGCTCCAGCGACTTGCTGAACCAGCCGGGATGGCGGACAGCGAGGTAGGCCATGGGGAACGCCACCACGGTGGTGGCAAGGGCGCCCGCCAGGCCGTAGCCGAGTGTTGTGAGCAGGGCCGGGAGGAATTCGTCCCCGGCCCAGGCGGCCGTTCCGCCGGAAGCCACCCAGCGCAGCACGAAGAACAGGGGCAGGCCGAAGGCCAGCGCCGTGAGCGCCAGCAGGAACAGCTGGGCAGGAAGCTGGTACACGTGCAGCGGCAGGCGCAGCGCCCTGGCCTGGGCTCCGGGGCCGATGCGTGCGTACCGCGCGGTCCCGCGGCTCCGGACTTCAGCCAGCAGCAGGAGCAGGCAGAAAAACACCAGCACGCTGGCCAGCATGTTCCCGGCCGCACCGTTGAAGGTCGACTGGTACTGGACCATGATCGCCGTGGTAAAGGTATCGAAGCGGATCATCGCGAACGCCCCGTACTCGGCCAGCAGGTGCAGGGCCACCAGGAGCGCGCCGCCGGTCATGGCGATGCGGAGCTGGGGGAGGACCACCCGGAAGAAGGTACGCCAG
The DNA here is from genome assembly GCF_045291495.1 of Pseudarthrobacter quantipunctorum. Lineage (NCBI taxonomy): Bacteria > Bacillati > Actinomycetota > Actinomycetes > Micrococcales > Micrococcaceae > Pseudarthrobacter > Pseudarthrobacter quantipunctorum. Next base: position 3,446,295 of record NZ_CP148033.1, on the reverse strand, counting down.
GCGCCGAGGCCCAGCGCGGCCGCGGACTGCTCAATGGCCGGGTCCAGCCGGCTCAGGGCGGCAGCGGCCGGAATGTAGACCAGCGGGAAGTAGGAGAGCGTGGCGATCAGCACGCCGGAGCCCAGGCCGCCAAGGGACGGAATGGCGGAAACCCAGGCGTAGCTGTTGACGAACGCCGGGATGGCCAGCGGTGCAGCCAGCAATACCGCCCAGATGCGTGCACCCCGCAGCGTTGTGCGTTCCACGAGCCAGGCGCCTGCAACTCCCAGGACCAGGCACAGCGGGACGGTGAAAACCATCAGCAGGACGGTGTTCAGCAGCAGTTCGGCCACGCGCGGCCGGAAGACGAGTTCGACGGCGGTGTCCCAGCCGGTTGCCACGGTCATGTAGGCCACGTAGCCCAGCGGGACCAGCGAAAACAGGGCAATCAGCACTGCCAGGGCGGACACCGCAGAAACGCCGAAAGGCGGGCGGGGGCTGCTGCCCCGGCCCGCCGTCGTCGTGCTCCCCCGTGGGGGAGCCGATAGATCAGGTGTCACGAAATCAGAGGAGTCCTGCCGAGGTCATCAGTTCGGTGACCTTCTCCGAGTTCAGCTTGGCAGGATCCACGGTGGGCGCCTGCAGCTCTGCGATGGGAACGAGCTTCTCGTTCGCGGGAACGTCGGAGGCGATGGCGTATTCGAAGGAGGTGCCGTCCTTCAGGATTTCCTGGCCCTTCGTGCCGGTGACGTACTTCAGGAACTCCTGGGCCGCAGCCTGGTTCTTGGAGGTCTTCAGGACGCCGCCGCCGGAAACGGACACGAACGCACCCGGATCCTGGTTCTTGAAGTAGTACGGGGTGACGTTGTTGGAGTTCTCGCCGGTCTTGGCCTGGTCGCCGTAGTAGTAGTAGTGGTAGATCAGCGCGGCATCAACTTCGCCGGCGTTGACTGCCTTCATGGCGGTGCTGTTGCCCTTGTAGGCCTTGAAGTTCTCCTTCATGCCCTTCAGCCATTCCTCCGTGGCGGCCTCGCCCTTGAGTTCCAGGAGCGCCGAGACGATGGCCTGGAAGTCGGCGCCGGACGGGGATGCAGCCCACTTGCCCTTCCACTCCGGGTTGGCCAGGTCCAGCATGGACTTGGGCAGCTGGTCTTCGGTCAGCTTGTTCTTGTCATACACCAGGACGGTGGAGCGGGCAGCGATGCCGGTCCACTTGCCGGTGGACGGGCGGAACTCTTCGGGGACCTGCGTGATGGTGGCTTCGTCCACGTCCGCAAACAGGCCGGCGTTCTCCACCTGGGTCATGGCCGGGGAGTTCTCCGTCAGGAACACGTCAGCCGGGGACGCCTCGCCTTCCTGGATGATCTGGTTGGAAAGCTCGGTGTCCGAGCCCTGCCGCATGGTCACCTTGATGCCGGTCTCGGCCGTGAAGCCGTCGATCCATTCCTTGGTCAGGCTCTCGTGCTGGGCGTTGTACACAGTGATTTCACCGTTGTCCGCACCAGCGGAGGCGGCGGACGAGCCTGTGGCTGCGGGGGTGGTGCTGCCGCCGCAGGCGGTCAGTCCAAGTGCTGCGGTGGCGGCGAGCGCGATGCCGGCCAGGGCGCTGTTGCGGATCTTCATTGAGGGACTGCTTTCTGGGGAAACGTCGGGCGGACGGGGTCCTGGTGGGCCTGGGGGAAGGATGCCCACGCTTGGAACTGTAGGGTAGGCAAACCTAAGCAACAAACCGGAAACCGCTTTAAGTGACAAGAGTCACAACAATTACAAAACTATTGCGTGCCCTAATTACCGGCAATGCAGGGCAGGGTGGCCGCAGCCTCCAGGACCATCCACGCCTGCAGCTGGGTGGAAAGTTCGACGACGGTCCCCGGGGGGTACGTTTCGCCCGCCGTTTTCGCGGCGTGCTGGGAGAAGATGATGGCGCCGTGGTGCTTTCCCGCGCCTTCACCGGCCTGCACCGTGCGCTTCCCGGACCAGAAAGCCCCCGCCGTTTCCGTCACCAGCCGGGCGGCGGTGGCGCGGGTCTGCGCAGGAAGCCTGCTGTCCGTGGCAGCCAGGGCAAGGTAGCGGCACAGGATTCCCGTGAACAGGCCGCCGTCGCCCGAACCCTCGCAGCGCAGCACCCGGCTCCCGCCGCTGGCCACCCGGGCGGATGGGCCGCCGTCGGCCGTGTTTGCCGGTGAGGGAGCCTGTGGCTGCCCCGCGGGGGATGGGACTGTGAGCAGCCGGTCCACCGCATCCACCACCACGGCTGCCCTGGCAAGGTCCGCTTCCCCACCCATTTCCAGGAGGGCGCCCAGCACCGGGCCCTGGTTGTAGGTGTAGACCGCGCGTTCCACCAGCACTTCCCCGGCCGGGCCAAGCCGGGCGCCGTCAAGGTACAGGCCCTGGGCCGGGTCGAAAAGGGTGGCATCCAGCCAGTCCAGCAGGGCCCTGGCCTTCTCCGGCTTGCCGGTCCGGGCAAAGTGGAGCGCTATGGGCGCCGAGGCCGGGGTGTTCTTGAAATCCCGTTTCTTGCTCCAGAAGGCACCGCCGTTCAGGTCACCGGTGCAGGCGGCCTCGAACTGCAGGGTGAGGGACCTGCGGACGCGGGCGTTGCGCCGGCGGCCGCGCCTGCGTGCCTCCCCGGCGAGGGTGTCGAGCCGGTGGGTAGCCAGTGCGAGCCAGGCCATGTCGTCGTAATAGTTATTGACGAACGTAAAGGCGTTGCGCAGGCGGATTCCGGCCACCAGGCGGGATGCCAGCCGCCCGGCGCTCGGGTGGCCGGGGCCGTTGAACCTGGCAGCCGGCGTAGCGCCGTTGTCCAGTTCCCGCCGTCCCGCATCAACCAGGCAGTCGACATAATGCGCCTGCCACCAGTAGTGCCACGGGCCCGCCAGGGCTCCCTTGGGGTCCTGGCGCCAGGCGGGAGAGGGCCACTGCACGGCACCCAGATGGGTGCCCGGCAGGAAAAACAGCCTACGGCCAAAGAGTGCGGTCACTGACCGTGCGGCCTGGTTGGCCCGGTCATCCCGGCGTACAGGGTCCTGGAGGGCGGGGGCAGGGTCCGGGCGGGTCATGGATTCCACCCTAACGCGTGCCTCCAGGCCGGTCCGGAACGGCTGCTGGTGCGGGCCTTCCGTATTTCAGTTAACATTCACTAACTAATACCGGGCGGCCCCAGGCTGCTGCGGGACCGCATCAAGGAGGATGTATGGACGTCAAAGGCGCTGTTGCACTGGTGACCGGGGGAGCCTCCGGCTTGGGGGCGGCAACTGCCCGGCGGCTGTTCCACGATGGCGCTTCGGTGGTGCTGGTCGACCTCCCGTCTTCCGGCGGGGCGGCGCTGGCAGAAGAGCTCAATGCGTCCAGCGGCGCTTCGGGGCGGTCCGCCGTCTTTTCCCCCGCAGACGTGACGAACGAAGCCGAGGTGCAGGCCGCCGTCGGCACCGCCGCCAGCCTGGGACCGCTGCGCATCGTGGTGAACTGCGCCGGGATCGCCACTCCCGGAAAGGTCCTGGGCCGGGACGGCGTGCTTCCCCTTGAAGCATTCAGCCGCGTCATCCAGGTGAACCTGATCGGCACCTTCAACGTCCTGCGGCTGGCGGCGGCCGCGATGGTTGAGACGGAGCCGGCCGTCACGGAACTGGGCGGCCCGGAACGCGGCGTGATCGTCAACACCGCCTCCGTTGCCGCCTTCGAGGGGCAGATCGGCCAGCCCGCCTATGCTGCCTCCAAAGGTGCCGTGGCGGCCATGACCCTGCCAATCGCACGCGAACTGGCCCGCTCGCTGGTGCGGGTGGTCACCATCGCCCCCGGCATCTTTGAAACGCCCATGATGGCAGGACTGCCGCAGGACGCCCAGGATTCCCTGGGCGCACAGGTGCCCCATCCCTCGCGCCTGGGCAAACCGGACGAGTACGCCGCCCTGGTGGCACACATCGTGGACAACACCATGCTGAACGGGGAGACCATCCGCCTGGACGGGGCCATCCGGATGGGACCGAAATGACTGAGAGAACTGCGCCTCAAACGGCCGGGCCTGAAATGACGCCGGACAGCATGCCGGACCTGCCCTCCGCGGACTTCTTCGACTTTGAATCCCTGCTGGACCGGAAGGAACGGGACAAGCTGGCCGAGCTGCGGGAATTCCTGGCGGCGGAGATCGCCCCTTACGCGGGAGACTGGTGGAACAAGGCCGAATTCCCGGCGCACATCCTGCCCAAGCTGGCTGCCCTGGAGCTGAGCACTCCCGCTGAGCGCGGCTACAGCCACCTGTTCGCCGGCCTGGTCATCGCCGAGATGACGCGCGTGGACACCTCGATCGCCACGTTTTTCATGGTCCACCACGATCTGTTCGTCCAGTCGCTGTACGACTTCGGCAGTGAGGACCAGAAGCGGCGGCTGCTGGCCGACGCCTCCAGCCTGCGCATCACCGGTGCGTTCGCACTCACCGAACCGAATCACGGTTCGGACGTCGCCGGCGGGATGGAGACTCGGGCGCGGCGGATCTCGTCGGCCACCGGCGAGCCGGACGACGACGGCGATGCCTGGGTGCTGAACGGGGCAAAGCGGTGGATCGGCAACGGGACGTTCTGCGACTACATGCTGGTGTGGGCCCGCGACGAGGCTGACGGGTCCGTGCGCGGGTTCATCGTGGACGCCACCCTGCCGGGAATCAGCCGGACCCGGATCGAAAACAAGATCGCACTGCGGACGGTGCAGAACGCGGATATTGTCCTGGCGGACGTGCGTGTGGCCGAAGCTGACCGGTTCGCGGACATCAGCAGCTTCGCGGACACCAGGGAGCTGCTGCGGGGTTCGCGGATCATGGTGGCCTGGCAGGCCGTGGGCCAGCAGCTTGCCGCCTTCGACGTCGCCCGGCAGTACGCCGTGGAGCGGCGGCAGTTCGGCCGACCCCTGGCCCAGTTCCAGCTCATCCAGCAGCAGCTGGTGACCATGCTGGGCAACGCCGTGGCCGGCATGGGAATGATGGCCGGACTGGCCCGGCTGCAGGATGAAGGCGCCGCGGACATGCCGCAGGTGGCACTCGCGAAGTCGTACGTGAGCGCACGGATGCGTGAGACGGTGGCCCTGGGCCGGTCCATCCTGGGCGGCAACGGCATTGTCACCGACTACCGGATGGCCAAGATCTTCTCCGACGCCGAAGCCATCTACACGTACGAAGGGTCTTTCGAGATCAACACCCTGATCGCGGGCCGGGCTGTCACGGGTATCTCAGCCATCACCTGACTCAGCCAATCAGCTCAATCAGATGCGGGCAGCTTTTCCCCTGCCTCCACCCTCACATCCAGTGAGTTGTTCTTCACGGGCATGGGGCACGTGCCGTAGGGGGTGAAGGCGCTGGGATAGTTGATGGCCCGGTTGAAATCCAGGACCACGGAATGGTCCGGCCGGGGGCGGGGCACGGCCAGCTTCCGCCAGTCATCCGTGCTGTCCCCGTTGGTCTCGTCATGGAACGTGACGGTCAGTGCTCCGAGCTTCTCCTCTTCCGCCTGCAGCCGGAACTCGTGGCCGCTGCCCGGGACCCGGAACACCACCTCACCAACGGTCCGGTGGACGCCGTCCACCAGGGGGTTGGCGGTGGCGATGGGAACGTCCACGGGTTCGGGATACGGCTCGAACCGGCCCGTCACTTCCCACTCCGGCTTGTATCCGTAGGTGGGGACGCCGGTGAATTCCGTGAGCACCGGCGAGGCCGAGTCCCGCGTCCGGATGGCGTAGCGCCCGGCGCGCATGGCCAGTTCCACCACCACCTGGTCCCCGCCGGGGCCGCCGAACTGCACCCACATCAGGGACTCCTCGTCGGCGAGGGCCGCCGTGATTGTCCCGGCTACAGCTTCGCCTGTCTCCACCAGGGACAGCCCGTCGGCGGGCACTGCGGTGAGTGACGCCGTCGTGCCATCCGTTGACCAGAGGCCGGGTGCCAGTTCGACGGCGGCGGGAGAGTCCTCCAGCCACTGGAACGAGGTGAGGGTGAGCCAGCCGTGGCGGGCGGCGAGGGCCTGGGTGCGGTTATCGCGGAAGCGCTGCCAGCGCTCCACCTTGGCGGCCGGGACGGTAGTCATGGTTCCTTCCGAACGTTCGGGTTGCCCCGGCTACAACCGCATCGCGCCGGAGTTCATTCCAGCGCTTGCCTTGTCCGGGCCGGGGAGTACCCTCGGAACCAGCAGGACAGGTTGCTTCGCGGACCCCGCACCTGCTTTTCACACTACTTTCAAGCTGTCTGCTTTCCAGAGGGGGAGGCCATGAAGATTGCGGTGCTTGGCACAGGCATGGTGGGGCGGACCCTCGCGGGTGCGTTCACCGCGCTGGGGCATGCTGCGGAAATTGGAACCAGGGATCCGGGCGCCACGTCCGCCAGGACCGGGCCGGACATGATGGGTGCGCCTGCTTTCAGCGAATGGCACGCGGCGAACCGCCACATCCCGCTGACGACTTTCGCCGAGGCCACGGAGGCCGCTGAGCTGGTGGTAAACGCCACCAACGGCGCGGGAACGCTGGAGGCACTGGGCTCGGCCGGGGCAGCGAGGCTTGCCGGCAAAGTGCTGATGGACGTCTCCAACCCCCTGGATTTCTCCCAGGGCATGCCGCCCGTGCTCAACCCCGTGAACACGGACAGCCTCGCCGAGAGAATCCAGCGGGCTTTCCCCGGCGCCCTGGTTGTAAAAACCCTCAACACGATGAATGCCGGGCTGATGGTGGACCCACGCCGGCTCGCGGACGGTGACCATTCCGTCTTCCTGTCGGGGGATGATCCGGACGCAAAGTCGGTGGTCAAGGGCCTGCTGGAGGAGCTGGGCCACCGCGATGTGATCGACCTTGGGGACATCACCACGGCCCGCGGCGCCGAGATGCTGCTGCCGCTCTGGCTGCGCCTCTACGCCGCCCTGGGCACGCCTGATTTCAATATCAAGGTGGTCCGCGCGGTTGAATAGGTGCCGTGGACATACTTGCTGGAGTAAGCACCGAGTGGCTCAGGGCCCTGACGTGGATCACGGCCGCAGCCGCCGGGCTGGCTGTCCTGCTGTGGTGGCGGCGGCTTGACCTGGCGGCGCTGGCCGCCGTCGAGGCCTTCCTGGCCGCGAGCCTGGGCGCGGGAATCTATGTCCTGAACCACCTGGGTGACGGACGGTGGGGAGGTGACCAGCAGGCAAAGCTGAGCCCGCCGCCGCTCTCTGATGCCCCGATGGTAGGGACGTTCCTGGAACCGCTGGAGGGCATGCTGGGCGGCGTGACCGATGGCATCAACGAGTTTGGGGACTTCCGCTCTGCCCTGCCGGTGGCACTGGACTTCTTTGCCGCCGCAGGCTGGGCGCTGGCCTTTTCCGTGCCCGTGGCGATGGTTGCCCTGGCGGCCGCCGCCAAGGCTGCCCGGCAACGCAAGGCAGAATTCGCCGTGTATCAAGCGGACGTTGAACAGCTCCGGAACGAGCTGGAACACCTTAAGCGCCACGTAGGTTACCCGGTGCGCGACATTATCTGAGACGGATTCCCCCGAGGCGCCGCACTGCGGGTAGCATCTTTAGCTAGTTACGTGGCTCACAGTATCCAGCGCAGTGTACGAGCCAAGTCCGAACCCTCGAAAGATAGTTTCCATGGCTCACACTGCAACGAATCCCGAAACCGATCTTGCCTCCGAACTGAGGGCAGACGTCCGCCGCGTGTCCACCCTGCTGGGTGAATCGCTCGTCCGCCAGCACGGTCCTGAACTCCTTGACCTGGTGGAACAGGTCCGCCTCCTCACCAAGGAATCCAAGGAAGCCGCCCGCGGCGGCGCCGATGCCACCGGCCCGTGGAGCGCGCACGACGTCGTCGCCCAGGTCCGCGAACTCCTGGGCTCCCTGCCCATCGAACAGGCCACCGACCTGGTCCGTGCCTTTGCCTTCTACTTCCACCTCGCCAACGCGGCGGAACAGGTGCACCGGGTGCGCGGCCTGCGGACCCGCGCCGAAAAAGACGGCTGGCTGGCCAAGACAGTAGCGGACATCGCGGAGCAGGCGGGCTCCGGTGTCCTGCAGGAAGTGGTCAACGGGCTGGACGTCCGTCCCATTTTCACCGCGCATCCCACCGAAGCCTCCCGCCGTTCGGTGCTGGACAAGATCCGCAAGCTCTCCGACGTGCTGGCCCAGCCCAGCGCCGAGGGCACCACCGCACGGCGCAGCCAGGACCGGCAGCTGGCCGAAATCATCGACCAGATGTGGCAGACCGACGAACTCCGCCAGGTCCGGCCCACCCCCGTGGACGAGGCCCGCAACGCGATCTACTACCTGAGCAGCATCCTCACCGATGCGATGCCGGAGATGCTCACGGAACTCTCGGAACTGCTCGGCGAGCACGGAGTCACCCTTGCCTCGCAGGAAGCTCCCATCCGCTTCGGCTCCTGGATCGGCGGTGACCGGGACGGCAACCCCAACGTGACCGCGGCAGTCACCCGCGAGATCCTGCAGATCCAGAACCAGCATGCCGTCCGCATCAGCATCGGGATGATCGATGAACTGATCTCCATCCTTTCCAACTCCACCTCGCTGGCCGGCGCCGACCAGGAGCTGCTGGACTCCATCGACGCGGACCTGAAGAAACTCCCCGGGCTGGACAAGCGTGTCCTGGAGCTCAACGCCCAGGAGCCGTACCGGCTGAAGCTCACCTGCGTCAAAGCCAAACTGATCAACACGGGCAAGCGCGTGGCGGCAAACTCCAACCACGAGCACGGCCGCGACTACAGCGGCACCGGCGAACTCCTTGCGGACCTCGAACTCGTGGAACTTTCGCTCCGGAACCACTCGGCGTCGCTGGCTGCCGACGGGGCGCTGGCCCGGGTCCGGCGCGCCATTGCCTCGTTCGGACTCCACCTGGCCACCCTGGATATCCGCGAACACGCTGACCACCACCATGACGCCGTCGGCCAGCTGATGGACCGGCTGGGCGGGCCGGGCGTGCGGTACGCGGAACTCAGCCGCGGGCAGCGGCTGGAGGTGCTCGGCTCCGAGCTCGCTTCCCGCCGGCCGCTGTCCGGACACCCCATCAAGCTCGACGGCGCCGCCGACGGCACGTACGACGTCTTCCGTGAGATTCGCCGCGCCCTCCGTGCGTACGGCCCGGATGTCATCGAGACCTACATCATCTCCATGACCCGCGGCGCCGATGACGTGCTCGCTGCCGCGGTCCTGGCCCGTGAAGCCGGCCTGGTGAACCTCTTCGGGGAGAAGCCCTACGCCAAGATCGGGTTCGCGCCGCTGCTGGAGACCGTGGAGGAGCTGCGGGCCTCGGCCGAAATCGTGGACCAGCTGCTGTCCGATCCGTCCTACCGCGAGCTTGTGCGCCTCCGCGGCGACGTGCAGGAAGTCATGCTGGGCTACTCGGATTCCAACAAGGAATCCGGTGTGATGACCAGCCAGTGGGAGATCCACAAAACCCAGCGGAAGCTGCGCGACATCGCCGCCAAGCACGGTGTGCGCGTTCGCCTGTTCCACGGCCGTGGCGGCTCCGTGGGCCGCGGCGGCGGGCCCACCTACGACGCCATCCTGGCCCAGCCCAACGGCGTCCTGGAAGGTGAAATCAAGTTCACCGAGCAGGGCGAGGTCATCTCGGACAAGTACTCGCTGCCCGAACTTGCCCGCGAAAACCTGGAACTGTCCCTGGCTGCCGTGCTGCAGGGTTCGGCCCTGCACCGCGATCCGCGCACCTCGGCCGACCAGCGGGAACGGTACGGGCACGTCATGGAGACGATCTCCGACGCCGCTTTCGAGAGGTACCGGAAGCTCATCGATGATCCGGACCTGCCTGCCTACTTCATGGCCTCCACCCCGGTGGAGCAGCTGGGCTCGCTGAACATCGGCTCCCGCCCGTCAAAGCGCCCGGACTCCGGCGCAGGGCTTGGCGGGCTCCGCGCCATCCCGTGGGTGTTCGGCTGGACCCAGTCACGCCAGATCGTGCCCGGCTGGTTCGGCGTCGGTTCCGGTCTCAAGGCTGCCCGCGAGGCAGGCAACGCCGCCCAGCTGGTGGAGATGTGGGAGAACTGGCACTTCTTCCGGTCGGTGCTCTCCAACGTGGAAATGACCCTGGCCAAGACTGACCTGGACATCGCCGGGTACTACGTCTCAACCCTGGTCCCGGAAGAGCTGCACCACATCTTCCGCGCCATCCGCGAGGAATACGAGCTGACCGTGGCCGAGGTCCAGAAGCTGACCGGCGAGAACCTGCTCCTGGACGCCCAGCCCACGCTCAAGCGCTCGCTGGAAATCCGGGACCAGTACCTGGACCCCATCAGCTACCTCCAGGTTGAGCTGCTCCGCCGTGTCCGGGCGGAAGCTGCCGAAGCCGCTGAAAAAGCGGACGGCATCACCGGCGCAGAGATCGACGAACGCCTGCAGCGCGCCATGCTCATCACCGTCAATGGTGTGGCGGCAGGCCTCCGCAACACCGGCTAACCCCGGACGCTCTCTCACTTAATGCCGGTTTTCCACTGACGCTCTATCACCCGTGAGAGAGCGTCAGTGGATTTCCCGCCTTAAGTGAGAGAGGGTTTCAGGCCTTGGGGTGCGGGGAAGCAGCCGGGATAGGCTGGAGGGCATGCCTTCCTTCCAGACCCGACTGAAAATTACCGGGCTGCGGCCGGGCAACCCGCCCGAAGCCGTCATGGACACCGCGGTGGAAGCCTTGGGGACCCGCCACCACGTGGAGGCCCATCAGCTGCAGCTTGCCGGGGGAGTGCCGCAGCTGAACCTGCGCTTCCTTGTGGACGCGACCGAATACAGCGGCGAGAACCGGCAGGCGCGGGATTCGGCAGCCATGATGCGTGACGCCGTCGAACGTGTTGCGCTGACCGGGGCTCTGACCGTGCTGCGCCGCAGCCGCGGCCGGTGGACTCCGGTCTAGCCGGCGGGGCTTGATCCGGCGCTTCAGGCCTCCGGAGCCAGCGGGCCGGGTTCGTCCACGGGGGACGGATTCCCACGCCGGCGCGTGGCAATAACGCCGACGACGGCCCCCACCACCAGGCCGAGCAGCACCCCGATGAGGGAGCTTGCCCAGAAGGGCAGCCCGGTGGCCGAGCCCGTGAAGTAGCCCAGGCCCACCAGCCAGCACGCCCACAGCACCGCCCCGATCCCGGCGCATAGGCTGAAACCGCGGACGGCTACATTGGCGATGCCCGCCGCGGCGGAGGTGGCAAGGCGGCCGCCCGGGATGAACCTGGCGCCGATGATGGTCCCATATGTGGAGGACCGGCCGGCCCTGGCAATGGCGTCGTGGATCCCGCGGTGGACCTTGCGGCCCCAGGCCCAGCGGTCCAGTACGTGGCTCAACCGCCGCCGGAAGAGCTGGAAAACCACCATGTCGCCGATCCAGGACGCCACGGCGGCAAGGAACACCACCAGGAACACGTTGGTCCGGCCGTCCGCAGAGAGCGCCCCGCCGGTGATCACCACCATTTCCGACGGGACCAGGGGGAAGATGGCGTCGCCGAGGACCACGGGGATGATCCAAAAATAGATCGCCGCCCCCCAGCTCTCAGCGCTGCCGAAGTCCATGGCCACAAGGTACCGCAGATTTGGCCGGCCCTGCCCCTACCTTTCGGACTTCAGTGAACGGCTAAGGTGCTGCCCCGCCAGGAAGTACCAGTAGGGCCAAGCGACCCATGCGGCTGCTCCCGCACCGACTCCTGCGCCGCCGATACCGTAGCGGATCCAGCGTGGAAGCTGCTCCGCCCAGGTCAGGCCGGCCACCGGCAGCGCCACCAGCAGGGTGCCTCCGATCGCCTGTCCCAGGCGGCCGAGGTTCCGCGGGCAGGCGCCGGAGGCCAGGAGCGCCCGGTGTGCCAGCAGGAACCACCCTGCCTGGACGGTCATTGCCGCAACCGAGATAACCGTGGAGCTCTTGAAGCCGAGTTTTTTGATTACCAGCAGGAACGAGCTTGCGGATCCGGCCGCGCAGGAAGCAGTGACCACCCATAAGGCCGCCTCCGAGGTCCGCGTCCTCGGCAGCCTTCGGTGCACCTGCAGGATCACGGGGACGGCCGCAAGGTTGAATAAGGAACCTGTGGCATCGTTGATGGTGCCGAAGACGTAGGGGCCGTTGCGGGGTACTTCCACCGCAAACATGGCACCGAGGGTGGCTGCCCCCACTGCGCCGAGGCCTGCGGCGGCATAGGCGGCCCTGGCGGCGGTGCGGTCGCCTGGGATCCAGATCAGTGCGTCCATGACGGTTCCTTGCCTTGCCCCAGCTACCCCTCAGGATAGTCCTGCCCGGGCCGCCCAACCAGGGGGCGCAAGGGTCAGGGCCGGGCCCGGCGCGCCTCGCTGAGGTCCAGCCCGCTGCGGTACTCCACGGGCTTGCCGCTCATGGGATCCACGAACCGGATGCCGCGGGCCAGGAGCTGGAGGGGCCGGGTGTAGTCGTCCGGAGCCTTGTCCAGCAGGTCCGGGTAGAAGGCATCGTTGACGATGCCCAGGCCCAGCGACGCCATGTGCACCCGCAGCTGGTGCGTCTTGCCGGTGTGCGGCTCGAGCCGGTACCGGGCGAGCCGGCCGGGACTGCCCGGTGCCGCGGCAGGGGTGCCGGCGGCACCCGAAGGAGCGCCGGCGTCGAACGTTTCCAGCCGCTCGATCCGCGTTTCCGCGTTCGGTTCGCCGTCAATGACTTCGGCGAGCAGGTAGCTGCGCGACTTGGTCATCCTGTTGCGGACCACCACGGGAAAGTCGACGGCGGGATAACCGTCCGCGGGGCCGGCGGCGGACACGCACTCGTATTCCTTCTGCACCTGGCGCTTTTCGAAGAGCACCTGGTACCTGCCGCGGGTCCGGGGATTGGTGGAAAACAGCAGGACGCCGGCCGTCATCCGGTCCAGCCGGTGCATGGGAATCAGGTCCGGAAGCTCCAGCTGGTTGCGCAGCCGGACGAGCGCGGACTCCTGGATGTAGGTGCCGCCGGGGGTGGTGGGCAGGAAGTGCGGCTTGTCCACCACCAGCAGGTGTTCGTCCTGGTGGAGGATGGTGATGTCCACCGGAATCCGGGTCTCCGGCGGGAGGCTGCGGTAGTACCAGATGAACGTGTGGTCCTGGAGCGGCGTGGTGCGGTCCAGGGGTACCCCGCCCTCGCCAACAATCTCGCCGGCGTCGAACCTGTCCTCGATGCCCTGCGGGTCGATGTGCCCCCAGCGGTGCATCATGTAGTCCATCGCGGTGTCCCACGGGCCCTCTCCGGGAAGGCGCAGGCGCGTGGCATTGACGCCGTCGCGCACGGGGAGGGGGGATTGCATCACCGGACCATTCTACCGGCGGGTCCTGCTGGCTCCGGCGACGCCCCCGCGCTCTAAAGTCGCCGGAACCGACGATAAAAAAGTTCTTGACAATAAAAATTGTCGGTAGCGATACTTGAAGCATGTTGGAGATAGCGGTCATCGAGGACCCCGCAGCGGCCGAGGCGTCGCTGGACCCGATCCGTACCCGGATCCTTCGCGAACTGGTGCAGCCGGGCTCGGCAACCCAGCTCGCCGTGAGGCTGGGCCTGCCGCGGCAGAAGGTCAACTACCACCTCAAGGCCCTGGAAAAGCACGGCCTGGTGGTGCTTGTGGAGGAGCGTCGCAAGGGCAACATGACCGAACGCGTCCTCCAGGCCAGTGCGTCGTCCTACCTGATCTCACCACAGGCGCTGGCTTCGGTGTCCCCGGATCCGGGCTGCTTTTCCAGCCATTTTTCGGCATTCTGGCTGCTGGCCCTTGCAGGCCGGATGGTCCAGGAGATGGGAAAGCTGATCGCCGGCGCAGCCGCTGCCCGCCAGAAGCTGGCCACCTTCGCGGTGGATGGCGAGGTCACGTTCCGCACTGCGGCTGACCGCGAAGCCTTCGCCGAAGAGCTCGGTGTGGCGGTCACCCGGCTGGTGAACAAATACCACGACGGCGACGCAGCCCGCGGACGCCGGCACCGGCTGGTGGTGGCGCTGCACCCCGTTCTCAAACCGGCCAAAGAACCTACAGAAACCCCTTCAGGCAAGGAGCAGGACAATGACTGACAACCGCAACTTCGAGATCGTCTACGATACCGAACTGCCCGGAACGCCGGAGCGGGTCTGGGAAGCCGTCACCACGGGAACCCCGGCATGGATGTTTCCCACGGACCAGTGGCCGGACGTCAAGACCGTGAACGAATACCCCACCCATCTCGTGTCCCGGATGGACGGTCCGGACGGCTGGTTCAACCAGCTGGAGCATGTCCTGGAACCGCTCGAGGGCGGCCGCGCCCGACTGCACTATGTCCACAGCGGCATCTTTGCGGACAACTGGGACGAACAGTACGACGGCGCCAGCCGCCACACGGAGTTCTACCTCCACACCCTGGGCCAGTACCTGGAACACTTCGACGGCAAGCCGGTGGTATTCACCGACATCCAGGCGCCGGCAGCGTCCCAGGCGCCGGACGGCTTTGCGCGTCTTCGCGCAGCGCTAGGGGTGGACTCCGCCGGGCAGGGCACCCACGTTGACGTGGAGCTCGACGGCGTGGGCCGGCTTTCGGGGGACGTGGACTTCTCCAACGAGCACTTCCTGGGCCTGCGCACTTCCAGCGCCATGTACCGTTTCTTTGGCCGCAACGCCTGGGGCGCCCCCGTGGGGATGACGGTGCACGATTTCAGTGGCGCAGGGGACTCGGACGCCACTGCCAAGGCCTGGAGCGGTTTCCTGGACAAGGCCTACGCGTAGGAGTCCGGGACAGGGCGGCCGGCATGGGAATGGCTCCGGCTCACGCAATGGCCACGGCAGGTGCGCTTTTGAGGGTCCGGCGGAGCTGCGGGGCGGCATCGAGCCGGTCCTGCGCTGAACGCAGGGCCAGGACGGCGGCCTCGAGCTTGTCCGGCGGCAGGGTGAAGGGCACCCGGAGATAGCGCTCGAAGGCCCCGCCTACCCCGAAACGCGGGCCTGCCGCCAGCCGGATCCCGAAGTCGGGGGCGATGACGGTCAGCGCAGTGCTGATGGGGGCGGGCAGCCGACACCACGCAGACAGGCCGCCGGAGGGGTAGGCCGCGTCCCACTCCGGCAGATGCCCGGCAAGGAGCTCCAGGAGGGCGGCGCGGCTTTCCCGGAGGACGGTAAGCCGTGCCGGCAGCGGCTCGTCCAAGGCCCTGACCAGGTGGGCGGCGGCCAGCTGTTCCATAAGGGGTCCGCCGAGGTCAAGTGAGGTCCGGGCCGCCGCAAACCGCTGGACCAGTTCCTCCGAAGCCCTGATCCACCCGGTGCGCAGCCCGCCCCAATGGGACTTGCTGAGCGAGCCGATGGTCACCACTGCCGGACTGAAGGCAGCGACCGGTGAGGTCCCGGTGCCGTCGAGGTTAAGCTCGCGGAGGGTCTCATCCACCACCAGGACCGTTCCGGCGGCCGCAGCCGCCCGGACCAGTTCGCGGCGCTGGAAGTCCGGCATCAGCTGGCCTGTGGGATTGTGGAAGTCGGGCACCACGTAGGCCAGCCTGGGCCGCTGCTGCAGGGCGGCCTGCAGCGCGGCCATGTCCCACGCCGGCGCAGCCCCGGCGCCATGGCTGCCGCCCCGGGCATCGACAGAGAACGCCACCGGGACCGGCCGGCAGCCCGCAGCGCGGATGGCATCCAGGGCGTTGGGGTAGCTGGGGTGTTCCACGAGTACCCGGTCCTGCCTGCCGGCCAGGGTGCGCAGGATGATGTTCAGGGCGTGCTGTGCCCCCGACGTCACCAGGATCTGGCTGGCCGTAGTGGGTGCTCCGGCCGCCGTGTAGCGCGCCGCAACTGCCTCACGCAGCGGAAGCAGGCCTATGGCGTCATAGCCAAACCCGGGAAGCAGGGCCGGAAGCTCCGTGAGGGCAGCCGCGAAGGCACGGTGCACCACCTCCCCGCTGGCGGGAAGGGAGGCATAGGCGAGGTCGATCAGTCCCTCCGGCGCAGCCAGCCCGGGGGCGGTCAGCGCGGGATTGTTCCGTGCCGGGCCCGTAAAGAGCGTGGTCCCTGCCGGGGTGATGCGGGGGATCCGTGTCCGGCTCCTGCTGCCCTGGCCGCCGGTCAGGAAACCCTGCTCGCGGAGCAGCCCATACGCGGCAGTCACCATGGTCCGGCTGACGCCCAGGGCTTCGGACAGGGCGCGCTCGCTGGGCAGTGCCGTGTCCAGGGCGACGCGGCCGTCCAGCACCAGCAGGCGTACGACGTCGGCCAGCTCGCGGTAGCCCGGGGTTGCGCCGACATTCCACTCGCCCAGGAGACGCGAGAGGCCGGCAGCAGTGAGGGAGGGCATCAGGCCAGTATCCCAGACTGGCTATATAATTCAATGCCAGTTTTCTGCGAGGGTCGTTTCCATGTTGACCCGCAGACTCCTCCAGCTTTTTATCGGCCTTGCCATGTACGGCGTCTCCCTGGCCATGTTCATCCGCGCCGGGCTGGGCCTGGACCCGTGGGACGTCTTCCACCAGGGTGTGGCCGGCAGGACAGGGCTCAGCATCGGCGCGGTGGTCATCATTGTGAGTTTCCTGGTGCTGCTGCTCTGGATTCCGCTGCGGCAGTGGCCCGGGTTCGGCACTTTGTGCAACGCCGTCCTGGTTGGCGTGTTCGCGGACATCGGCCTCGCCCTCATTCCAGACGTATCCCACCTTGGCGGGCAGATCGGCCTGCTCGCAGGCGCCGTGGTGCTGAACGGCATTGCTTCAGCCTGCTACATCGGTGCCCGGTTTGGTCCCGGCGCCCGTGACGGTCTGATGACGGGCCTGGCCCGGCGCACCGGCTGGTCCGTCAGGTGGTCCCGCACGCTGATCGAAGTTGTGGTCCTGGCCGCCGGCTGGTTCCTGGGCGGCTCGGTGGGCGTGGGCACTGTTCTCTACGCCCTCGCGATCGGGCCCCTGGTCCAGTTGCTGCTCCCGGTCTTTATGGTGCCGGTCCTTCTGGTGCCCGCGTCGGGCACCGCGGACACAGCACCGGATGAGGGCAGCAGTGCCGCAACTCCTGCGCTTGCGCCCCTGGCCGGCACCAGCTGAGGCATTACGCCGGGGGCGGGGACTCCCGGGCCAACAGCGGCTGGCAATGGGGGCAGAAGTAGATGTCCCGTTCCTCGTCACCGTTCAGCTTGCCCAGCACGCCGCGCCGGATGGGCGTTCCGCACTTCAGGCACGGCTGGTGTTCCCGGCGGTAGACCCAGTAGCCCGGCCGTCCCGCCATCCGGCCCACAGGCAGGCCGCGGGCGTTGAGGATGGTGACCCGGCGGCCGGGGCCCAGGTTGACCTCCAGGAGCTGTTTGGCGTCCGTCATCATGGTCCTCACGTCCTGGACCGCGGAGACGGGGGAGGCCGGGTGCACGCCGGACAGGAAGCACGTTTCGCAGCGGTAGATATTGCCGATGCCGGCCAGGTTTCGCTGGTCCAGCAGCGCCACGCCCACAGGGACATCCGGGGCGGACCGGACCCGCCGCTCTGCCTCGTCCAAGTCCCAGTCCGGCCCCAGCAGGTCAGGACCCAGGAACCCCACAATGGAGTCCTCGCTGGCCGTGGCCACGACTTCAACAAGGCCTAAGGAAAATCCGACGGCGTCCGCAGCCGCGGTGCGCAGCACGCATCGGGCGGTGTAGCCGGGCTTCCGCCACCGTCCGCCGGGCGGGTACACCTGCCAGGTTCCCTCCATTTTCAGGTGGGAATGGATAGTGAGCTTTTTGTCGTCCGGCCCCACCACGCGCATCAGCAGGTGCTTGCCGCGGGGCACCACCTCAGCCACGGTCCAGCCGGCAAGGTTGAGGGTTGCAAAGCGGGGCACGCGGAAATCGGAGGCAAGGAGTTTTTGTCCTGCCAGGGCCTGGTGCAGCTGGTTGGCTGCCCGCCAGACGGAATCACCCTCAGGCACGGATCCTCAGTCCTTTCGGGGTGGAATAGGCGCCGGCCGAGCTCAGGGCGGCAGCGACGGGAGTATCCAGGATGCCGTGGCCGTTTACCTTTTCCATGATCAGTTTGTCCACGGCTCCCCGGGTCACCACACCCACCAGGGCAGCGCCGGCGGCCGCCAGGACGGCTTCATCGTCGCTGAAGGCCAGCAGTGTTTTGCCGCCCCGTTCCACATAGAGGACCAGCGCCCCGTCCACCAGCACCACCAGGGCACCTGCCTTCCGCCCGGGACGGTGCCCCGTACCGGCGTCGTCATGGAGTGCAGGCCAGGGGAGGGCCGCGCCGTACGGGTTGGCAGGGTCCGTGGCGGCCAGCGCGAGGGCAACAGGTTCGGGCCTGGCGAGCTGTGTGTCCTCTGAGTAGGAACGCAGCCGGTCAACAGTGGCCGGGACGGCGAACTGGGCCGCACCCAGGTGCTCGATGAAGTAGCCCCGCCGGCAGCGTCCGGCTTCCTCCAGCCTGGCGAGGACCTTGTACATCAGGCCAAAGCCGCCCAGGATCTGTTCCGCCATCACCGAGCCCCTGGTGACCACACCGTAGCGGTCCAGTAGGAGTTCAGCCGTGGCCCGTGCATGGATGGTGGGGTCCAGTTCCGGCTGCGGCAGGGCAGACCAGCGGCCTGCGGCCATCGGGGGAGTTGCCGCGCCGCCGGCGGACGCGCTGTAGCGGCCGCCCGCCAGGCCCGGCGAACCCAGCAGCCCGCTCCCGTGGGACCGGCCCAGCCTGCTGAGCCGGGGCGCCCGGGCCCGGGGCGCGCGGGCCACCTGCCGGTGCGCGGTGTGGCCGCCGGCGATCAGCGCGCGGACCGGGGCGAAGGTATCCCCGGTGATCCGGCCCGCCCAGGCGAGGTCCCAGAGTGCGGTCACCACTTCCTGGTCGCTGAGGACGGAGTCCATGCCGCCGGCGACGTCCGTCAGTTGCCGGAAGAAGTAGCCGCCGCCGTTGTTGCGCAGATGCTCCAGGAGGCGCTGCTGTGCGTCCCCGGGTTCGTATTCGATGGCAGGGTTCAGTGTCAGTTCGGCGGAGTCTGCGAGGTGGAGGCTGATCCAGCCGTCATTTCCCGGCAGGCTTCCGGCACCGGACCACAGGACCTCTCCGGCCGCCATCAGCTCATCGAGCATGGCCGGCTGGTAGTTGGAGACCCTGCCGGCGAGGACCAGCGGCTCCCAGGCCGACCCCGGAATGGGGACTCCGGACAGTTGGTCTATGGCGGTGATGATGCCGTCCAGCCCCCGCAGCGACGGCTGGCCGCGTCCTCCGCCGGGCGTCCTGACGTGCTGCCAGGCGGGCAGGAAGCGTCCGTAGGCCGCACTGTCCACCGGCTCCACTTCCGCGCGGAGGGCTGCCAGCGAACGACGGCGGAGCTTCCGCAGCACCTCGGCGTCGCACCATTCACTGGTTACCGTGTGCTGGGGAAAGCTGGGCGTGGGTGGTCCACTTGCCGGCTGGCTCTCTTCCGGTCCGTCGTCAGGACCGGTGGCGTCACCCGGGGTTTCGCCCGTGACTTCCGGGGCGGTCTCCGGCGGCCCCGCATGCGGCCGGAATTCGCCCTCCACTACACGCCCGTCTGCCGCCAGGCGTTTCAGGGCGGTGCCTACTACTGCCACACCCAGACCGAGCCGCGCTGCTGCCTCGGCCGCGGTGAAGGGGCCGTGGGTACGGGCGTACCGCGAAACAAGATCACTGAGGGGATCGGCGACAGGTTCGATGAACGCGAGCGGGACACCCA
This sequence comes from Pseudarthrobacter quantipunctorum, assembly GCF_045291495.1. NCBI lineage: Bacteria > Bacillati > Actinomycetota > Actinomycetes > Micrococcales > Micrococcaceae > Pseudarthrobacter > Pseudarthrobacter quantipunctorum. Next base: position 3,426,713 of record NZ_CP148033.1, on the reverse strand, counting down.
TGGGCAGCGGTACGCCGATCGCATCCCGAAGCCGCGCGGCATCCTCAACTGCGGCAAACCGTTCCACCCCGCCGATGTTCACCTTGATGGCCCGGTTGGCGCGCTGGAGCGCCACCAGGTGGGTGGTTGCCTCCGCCGCCGGGGCGTGGCCGGCGTCCACGGGGGCTTCAACGGGACCGGTGTCCTCAGAGCCGCTGGCGTCCTCAGCGCCAACGGCGGGGATGCCGGCTGCCTGATCGAGTGCGGCGGGTTCCAGCCTGGCGGCCACTTCCTCGGGCGCCAGGGGGCCAAGGAGCCGCAGCAGGTCCGCCACCCCTTCCATGCCCCGCACACGCCGGTCCGGTGCCAGCCGCTGCAGTTCGCGTTCGGTGGCGTCGATAACCTTGGCGTCCAGCAGTTCCCGCAGCTCAACGCGCCCCAACAGCTCGTTGAGGAGCGTGGAGTCCAGGGCCAGGGCGGCGGCACGGCGCTCTGCGAGCGGGGAGTCGCCCTCGTAAAGGAACTGGGCCACGTACCCGAACAGCAGGGACTTGGCGAACGGGGACGGCTGGGACGTGGTGGTCTGGACAATCCTCAGTTCGCGCCGCTCCACGGAGGCCGCGATGTCCTTCAATGCCGGGAGGTCGTAGACGTCCTGCAGGCATTCCCGGACGGTTTCCAGCACGATGGGAAAGGTTGGATACTTCCGGGCGACATCAAGCAGCTGGGCGGACCGCTGCCGCTGCTGCCACAGCGGCTGCCGTTTGCCGGGGGTCTGCCGGGGCAGCAGCAGCGCCCGGGCGGCACACTCCCGGAACCGCGAGGCGAAGAGCGCGCTGCCGCCCACCTCGGCGGTGACGATCTGTTCCAGCTCCTCGGGATCGAAGAGGAACAGCTCCGCTCCGGGCGGCTCGTCCTCCATCATGGGAACGCGCAGCACAATACCGTCGTCGGCGGCCATCGCCGATCCGTCCAGGCCGTACCTCTGGTGCAGGCGCTGCCCGACGGCGAGGGCCCAGGGGGCATGCACCGGCATCCCGAAGGGGCTGTGCAGGATCACGCGCCAGTCGCCCAGTTCGTCATGGAACCGCTCCACCACCAGCGTGGTGTCGCTGGGTACCACCTCGGTGGCCAGCTTCTGCTCGGTGAGGTACTGGATCAGGTTGTTCGCGGCGAACTCGTCCAGGCCGCTGGCTTTGCAGCGCTCGGTGGCCGGGCCGGCGTCGGATGCCGAGAGTTCGCGCACGAACGCGCCCAGGGCACGGCCCAGGTCAACCGGCCGGCCCAGTGAATCGCCTTTCCAGAAGGGGAGCTTGCCAGGCTGGCCGAAGGCGGGCGAGACCAGGACGCGGTCGTGCGTGATGTCCTCGATCTTCCAGCTGGTGGCGCCGAGCGCAAAGACGTCCCCCACCCGCGATTCGTACACCATTTCCTCGTCCAGCTCGCCGACCCGCCGGCCACCCTTGGGGGCGGGCGCTGGTTTGCCGTCCGTGGAGGGGGAGGCTGATCCTTCCACCTCCGTGCCGATGATGTACACGCCAAAGAGGCCGCGGTCCGGGATGGTTCCGCCGGAGGTCACGGCCAGGCGCTGCGCACCGGGCCGGCCTTCGATGGTGCCCGCGTTGCGGTCCCAGATGATCCGGGGGCGGAGTTCGGCGAATTCATCGGACGGGTAGCGTCCGGCCAGCAGGTCCAGGGTGGCCTCGAACGCGGAGCGGGGGAGGGACGCGAAGGGCGCCGAGCGCCGCACGGTGGCAAACCATTCCTCGACGTCGATGCTGCCCAGCGCGGTGGCGGCCACGGTCTGCTGGGCCAGGATATCCAGCGGGTTGGCCGGGATGCTGAGGCGTTCGATCTTCCCGCCGAGCATCCGTTCCACGGTGATGGCCGTGTGGACCAGGTCCGCCCGGTGTTTAGGGAACAGGACACCCTGGGAGACCTCACCCACCTGGTGCCCTGCCCGGCCCACCCGCTGCAGGCCGCTGGCCACGGAGGGCGGCGACTCCACCTGAACCACCAGGTCCACGGCGCCCATGTCGATGCCGAGCTCCAGGGAGGATGTGGCCACCACGCAGCGCAGCCGGCCGGATTTAAGATCGTCCTCGATGAGTGCTCGCTGGTCCTTGGAAACGGAGCCGTGGTGCGCGCGGGCCAACACAGGGTCCGCCCCCGCAGAGCTTCCGGCCTGCGCCATCATGTGCGCCGGCGTGGCGGTGGAGGCGGGAACGCCGGCCGCCGCTGCCAGCTGGTCCGGGTCATCCCAGCCGCCTCCTGCCGCCACCAGCTGCCGCTCCGCGTAAATCTCGTTGAGCCTGGCGGTCAGCCGTTCGGACAGCCGCCGGGAGTTTGCGAACACGATGGTTGACTGGTTGGCCAGCACCAGGTCGACGATCTTCTCTTCCACATGCGGCCAGATCGATGCCTGCGGCTGGAGGCCGGAAGCGGGCCCGGAGTCAAAAGCCCCCGCGGCACCCTGGAGATCTGACATGTCCTCCACCGGGACGGAGACGGTGAGGTCCCAGTTCTTCTTGGCAGGAGGGGCAACAATTTCCACCGGCGCTGAACCCGCGAGGAACTGCGCCACGAGCTCCTTGGGTTCCACGGTGGCAGACAGTCCAATGCGCTGGGCGGGTTTGGGCAGCAGCGCGTCCAGCCGCTCGAGTGAGACTGCCAGGTGGGCGCCGCGCTTGGTTCCGGCCACGGCGTGGACCTCATCAATGATGATGGTGTCCACTTCGGTCAGCGTTTCCCGCGCCTTGGATGTGAGCATCAGGAACAGGGATTCCGGGGTGGTGATGAGGATGTCCGGCGGGTTGCTCAGCAGTGCGCGGCGGTCGGCCGTCGTGGTGTCCCCGGAGCGGACGCCCACGGTGGTCAGCGGTGCCGGCAGTCCAAGGCGCTTGGCGGTCTGGGTGATGCCGATCAGCGGGGAGCGGAGGTTCCGTTCCACGTCCACGCCCAGAGCCTTCAGGGGTGAAATGTATAGGACCCGGGTCTTGCGCTTCGGCGCCCGGGTACGCTTGCCTTTCGCGGCGGCCTTGGTGTTTCCCGCAACTCCGGCAGCGACCGGTGCTTCCGCTGCTTCCGCTGCTTCCGTGGAGGAGGCCAGCAGCCGGTCCAGCGCCCACAGGAAGGCAGCGAGGGTTTTTCCGGAGCCGGTTGGCGCCACCACCAGGGCGTGCGAGCCCGAGGAAATGGCACGCCAGGCGCCCTCCTGCGCGGGTGTTGGTTCTGAAAAGGCGCCGAGGAACCAGTCGCGCGTGGGCCTGCTGAACTGGGCCATGGGCGCAGCCCCGGTGTCCTTTCCGCCGGTGCCGCCTTCAGTTGCGGTGCCGCCTTCAGGTGGGGTGCCACTTTCAGTTGCGGAGGGCCGTTCCTCGATCATGCCTCCATCATGCCCCAAGGCACCGACACTGATGCCGGACGCCTGCCCGGGCTCACCCCTTGCCCGCGGACGGAAGGTCCTTGGTGGCTGGCCCCTCTAGGAGTTTGCCGTCGCTGCTGAAACGGGAGCCGTGCAGCGGGCAGTCCCAGGTCAGTTCACTGTCGTTCCAGTGCAGGATGCCGCCCAGATGCGTGCAGACGGCGGAGAGCCTGCACGTGGTGCCGTCGACGGTGGAGACGGCCACCGGTTTGGGTCCCTCGCTGTACACCTTGCCCTCGCCTTCGGCCGGAACCGCAGGGGCGGGCGCATGCTCCTTCTTGTCCTTGCGCAGGCCTTCTGCGGCCACCTGTCCCCATCCGGAAGCGAGCTTTGCTGCCACGCCGGCGTTAAGGGCGACGGCGGACAGGGCACCGGAGGGCGAGGTGACCCTGCGGTGGATGGTGTCCGCCCAGGGAACGTTTCCGCCGAGGATGTCGGCGGAGATGCCGACGGCGGCCGCCACCGCGTTGGTCATGCCCCACTTGCTGTAGCCGGTGCCGAAGTGGATGTGGCCCCGGCCCCGCGGGAACCTGCCGAAAAAGGGCATGAGGTTGGTGGGGATGTAGTCCTGCGCAGACCACGTGTGGGTGGCAACGGCGCCGGGGTAGTGCTGTACCGCCCAGTCCAGGAGGCTGCCAAGATGGTGTTTTTCGGACCTGGCCCGGCCCACGTGGTGCCCGTGGCCACCCACCAGGAGCAGCCGCCGGCCGTCCGCCTCGTAGTCCCTCAGCGAATGGGTGGGCTGCTCCACGGAAATGTACATGCCCCGGGGAGGAGCCTGGTCCTCCTGCAACTGCAGGGCTGCCGCGTAGGAGCGGCTGGGCTTGAGCTTGGCGAAGTACAGCCCCCGGTCCAGCACGGGAATGCCGGTGGCGAGCACCACCTCGTTGGCTGTGACGGTGCCGTGGTCGGTGTGCACGGTCGCCGGCCCGCTGCCGGTGACGTCCTGCAGCCGCACGCCGCCCACCAAGGATCCTCCCCGGCCCCGGATATCGGACACCAGCGTCTCCAGCACCCTCACAGGGTGGATCTGTGCCTGGTCCGCCAAGCGTACGGCACCGTGGACGGGAAACGGCAGGCCGGCGTCGCGCACGTATTCCAGGTCCAGCCCGGCCGTGGTGCCGGCACTGACTTCCTCGCGGAGCTTTTCCGTCCCCTGGGCGGAGGCTGCATAGGTATAGGCGTCCCTGCGCTGGTACGGCACGCCGTGTTCGTCGAGGTACCGCAGGAGCCAGGCCTGGCCCTCCCGGTTGGCATCCACGTATGCCTGCACCTGGCTCTGGGAATACTGGCGGGCGAGCTGTGAGAGGAATGTCCCCTGGAGCAGGCTGACCTTGGCGGTGGTGTTTCCGGTGGTTACGGCACCGGGGTACCTGGCCTCCAGGACAAGCACGTTCTGCCCGGAGCGTGCCAGCAAAAGTGCGGTCACCAGGCCGGTGAGTCCCGCACCGGCCACCACGGTGTCGTAGGTGCCTCCCGGCTCGAACGGATCAGTTGTGAACGGTTCCCTGCGATCCAGCCAAATGGACGTCATCCCTGCTCAGCCTGCCTTCGCTCCAGGGCCAACGGCCCAGTTTGTGATGGGTCTGTTATGAACCCCAACCCAGATACAGCGCATTTGCTAAGTATACTTACGATGTCGGGGATTAAGTCTATGGTCAGGTGGCAGCCCGGCAGCCAGTGAACATAAACGACAAACATCAGGAGAAGTCATGACAAGCATGAGTTCCGACGGCCGCACACTAGGCCGGACCACCATCCAAACAGCAGCCCTTGCAGTGGGAGCTGTCTTCCTTCTTGTGGGCATCCTGGGGTTCATTCCCGGTATCACCACCAACTACGAGACCCTGGGTTTCGCCGGCCATGAGTCCGAGGCGCTCCTGCTGGGCATTTTCCAGGTGTCGATCCTCCACAACATCGTGCACCTGCTGTTCGGTGTGGCCGGTATTGCCATGGCACGCAGCGCAGCCCAGTCCCGGAACTACCTCATTGGAGGCGGCGCCGTCTACCTTGTCCTGTGGATCTACGGCCTGCTGATCGGCAAGGACACGGCGGCAAACTTCGTGCCGGTAAACACGGCGGATGACTGGTTGCACTTTGTCCTTGGTGTCGCCATGATCGGGCTGGGCGTCGCCCTGTCCCGCGGCACGGCCCGCACAGGCCGGACCACCACGGCCACCAGGTAACCCGGGCCCCGACAGGTCCCACAAAGAAACTGCAGGCGGTCCGGCATCTTGCCGGGCCGCCTGCAGTTTCTTTGTGGAGTTGCGTCGCCGGGGAATCAGGCGGGCTGGAACGGGCTGATTGTCAGCAGCGTAATCGCGCCGTTGCTGCAGGCCCTGGTGGGCTGGGGAAGGAACAGGGAATCCGTGTCCTCCGGCGGATAGATGCGGTAGCCGGCCGCGTCCACCATGGCGCAGTCGGAGTAGTTGCCGGCCTGGGTGTAGCGCAGCACGGCCGTGCCGGTTTGCCCGGGGGCAAGGAGGACGTCCGCAACTGCCGTTGATTCGTCGCGGACCGCAGGTGCGCCAATGGGAGCGCCGGCAGCATCAGCAGTCAGGGACACCCCGGCATAACCGCGGAGGATGCACGGCCCGGTGCCGGTGTTGGTGAGGTTGAGCTTCATGTACACGCTGCCGGCTGCTCCGCCTCCTGACGCGTCGGTGGCCGCCGTGAGCCCTGAGGCCTTGCAGAGGGCGGGATCTCCCGGTGCGGGAGCCGCGGAAGACGTGGACGTACCGGTGGCCGACGGCGTCGCAGACGGCGTTGGCGCCGCGGACGTGGTGCCCGGGCTGGCTGGGCTGCTGGCAGAGCCGGTGCCTGTGTTTGCCGTGGTGGGCTGCGCTTCTGGCTGGCTTGGCCCGCAGGCACTGAGCATCAGTGCCGCCGCCGCGGCCGCCGTGGACATGACCAACCCCTGGAAAATTCGCTGAGACCTCATGGCACCACCTTCGCGGCAGCAGGTGCCCGCGTCAACGCCGCAACGGGCCGCCACGGCATTTTGATGCCCGGATCGTGATGATCCGGGCATCAAAAGCGGCGGCTTCGGCTGGGCTGGGCCTCCTTTGGTGCGGCGTTGCGGGGCTGTGGCCCTACTTCGCCGCGGGTTCTGCCGTGCTGCGCCGTGCTTTGCTGCGCACCAGTGCCGTACCGCCCAGCACCAGCCCGCCGACGCCCGCTGCCAGGCCGGCCCAGCTGCGCGCTTCCGCCCCGCCATCGGTGACAGCCGAGGCCTGTTCGGTGGAGTGGGACGCGGCCGCAACTGCCCCGTGGCCGCCAGTGCTCGCCGCTTCCGTCACCGTGACTGACGGCGCGGGCGTCTTCAGGGAACGGGGGTCCTGGCCGTCCGCCGGAATCTCGGACCAGTCCGTCTGGCCTGTTTCGCAGGTCTGCAGGGTGGGGAAGTAGAGCGTCGTCCCGGCCGCGTCGGGCAGCTTCGCGGAGAGGACCAGGGTGTCCCGGAGCTGGTGTTCCAGGGGCGCCTTGGCGGTGTAGACGATCTGGCTGGTCCGCTTGGTGATCGAGGTCCCGTCCGCGAGCTTCTTCGGTTCAGCGAGCTGCTCGGTCACCTTCTCCACGGTCCAGTTCGGGTTGACCGTCGGCTGGGCATCGTTCAGCTCTGCGGGCAGCGTGATGGCCACCTTGGTGGTGCCGGATTCTTCGCAGCCGTGGGGAACCGCGAACGTGAGCAGGGCTGAGGAATTGGCCGAGGTTTTGTCCGGCGTGACCCCGACGTGGGCGGCGGCACCGCCCGCGGCTGCCAGCAGAAGCGCCGCGGCGCCTCCGGTTGCTGCTGCCGCTGCCAGGGAACGTCGAAGGAGGGAGGTATGCATGGGTTGCCTTTCTGGCGCACGCCCGGGTACGGGGGTGCTAAAAGTTTGTGGGCCCGGTGCCGCAGGACGCGGAGCGGGTTAGGAGGAAAGCACGACGGCGGAAGGCGGGCCGCGCCGGCTGTCCTGCCGCAGGTTGCGCCAGGGACGCAAAGGGACGGCGGCAGGTGGAAAAGCGACGACAGGCGGGGTGCCGTCGTCGCACGTCACTGGCTGGGGGAGCGCAACCAGGGGCCGAAGCCACGCGGCAAGGGCCCACAGCGCAACCTCGCCTTTGGCGAGCAGCAGTGCGGACGCCAGCGTCGCCAGGATATGAGCAGAGAGCATCAGGGGCCCGGCTGTTTCCGCGGCCCCGGCCAGATGATCCACTGCCGGGGCCAGGATCCCGGCTCCGGCAAAGTGGCTTTCATGGGGCGCCGCGGTACCGGAACCTTGATCCGTGCCGGAAGAACTGAAGGCCGAGAAGACCTCATGCAGGGCCAGCTGCCCGCCGCCCAGGAGCGCCGCCAGCGCGGGAAATCCCAGGCGCAGCCGCGTTGCGGCGGTGCTGCCCAGAGCGGTCAGGGACAGCACGGCCAGCATGATGGCGGGCGCCGGGAGCTCCCCGCCGGCAGCAAGGTGTGCCCCTGCGGCAAGCATCAGGATGACGGTGGCCACGGCCGTGGCACGGAGGAGGTGGAAGGGCGTACGGGGACGATGCGCCGGCACGGACGGTCCCCCTCCCCATGACGGAACGGGCAGCGGACAGCGGCGCCGTTTTGAATGATGGCCGTTCAGATTCTACCGGTGGGAGGGGCTGCCCCGCGCTCCGGGGGCGGCCGGTGCGGCCCCGCCCGAGGGCTATGTACCGCCCATTCGGGTCCGCGTAGACTGCGAGCGTAACTGCCAGGCGATCTTGAGGAGAAGTTCATGGACTACACCGGAAGCCAGTCAGAAAAGTCCGTCCCCGCCGGTGAGCTTGACCGCGGCCACGTGGGCCACACGGTCAGCTTCCAGCCGAACGAGTTCACCGTTGTGTTTGGCAAAATCGCGGGGATAGCCCGCACCGAGGCCATGGTTTACCTGTCCCTGGATGGCGTCTCCGGCGGCACGCACCTTAAGGATGAGTACGATCTCCCGGTTGGCCATCCCGTATACCTGCAGGTGGATGTCATCTCCAACGCGGAGTCCACCATCAAGGACCTGTTCGGCAAGGTGCAGGAGAACCTCCGGGGCTCGGGGCACAAGGGCGGCGAGGAACGGACCGACCGCCTGTAGCTGCCCGGCCTCCGGGCGCAGTTGGGGAGGGAAAGGCTGGGATCCGAGGGTCCCGGCCTTCTTTCGTCGTATGAGGAAACCGACGATCAAGCCGAAAAGTTGTTCAACAATACCTTGCGCTGATTGTTCAACAACCTGTATCGTCATTCAGGACGACCACTGTGACTCCAGTCACCCTAAGCAATGGACGGACCCATGGCAGACACCGGCATAAAACTGAACCTGAGCTCCTCGGCTCGGCGCACAGCCCTCATGGGGGCGATGTTCCTGATGGCCACCAGCGCCATCGGGCCCGGCTTCATCACGCAGACCACAGTTTTCACGGCCCAGATCGGTGCGTCCTTCGCGTTCGCGATCCTGGCCTCGATCCTCATCGACATCGCCGTCCAGATGAATGTCTGGCGCGTCATCGGTGTTTCAGGCCTCCGCGCCCAGGAGCTCGGCAACAAAGTCATCCCGGGTATCGGCTGGTTCCTTTCCGGCCTGGTGTTCCTCGGCGGCGTCGTGTTCAACATCGGCAACATCGCCGGAACAGGACTTGGCGTCAACGCGATGATGGGCGTTGATCCGAAGGTGGGCGGGCTGGTATCCGCGGTCGTCGCCATCCTCATTTTCGTCAGCAAGAAAGCCGGAATGGCACTGGACCGCATCGTGGTCCTGCTGGGCGCCGTCATGATCCTGCTGATGATCTACGTTGCCATCGTCGCCGCCCCGCCGCTCGGCGAGGCCCTGAAGAATACGATCCTGCCGGAGACGGTGGACTTCCTCATCATCACCACCCTGGTCGGCGGAACCGTGGGCGGCTACATCACCTACGCCGGTGCGCACCGCATGTTGGATTCCGGCGCCACCGGGGTCAAGCACGTCAAGGAGATCACCCGAAGCTCCATCCTGGGCATCATGGTCACCGGCCTCATGCGGGTCCTCCTCTTCCTGGCCATCCTCGGCGTCGTGGCTGGCGGCACGGTCCTCAGCAGCAACAACATGGCTGCCGAAGCGTTCGGCGCCGCAGCGGGCGAAATCGGCCTCCGGATGTTCGGCGTGGTTCTCTGGGCCGCCGCCATCACCTCGGTGATCGGAGCAGCGTTCACCTCCGTCTCCTTCATCACCTCGTCCCGCACTCCCGAGCGCAAGCGCAACCTCATCACCGTGATCTTCATTGCCGGCTGCGCCACCGTGTACGCCTTCCTGGGCCAGGCACCGCAGCAGCTGCTGATCTTCGCCGGCGCCTTCAACGGGCTGATCCTCCCGGTTGGCTTCGCGGTTCTCCTCTGGGTGGCCTGGCGGCGCCGGGACCTGCTGCACGGCTACGTGTATCCCAAGTGGCTGCTGCTCATCGGCGTCGTCACCTGGTTCGTCACGCTGTTCCTTGGCTGGAACTCCGTGATGGGCCTGGCGAAGCTGTGGTCATGACCAGCCGCGCGTCCATCCTTCCCGCAGAAGCCCGGGAGGCCTTCCGCGCCGGACTCGTGGAGCCGACGTCGGGCTGGTCCCGCGGCTATGCGCAGGCGAACGTTCTGTCGATTCCGCGTGAGCATGCCTTCGACCTGCTGCTGTTCGCCCAGCGCAACCCCAAGCCGTGCCCCATCCTGGGCATCCTCGAACCGGGCCAAACAACCGGGCCGCTGCTGGCCGGCGGGGACATCCGCACGGACGTCCCCAAGTACACCGTCTATAGGGACGGCGAAAAAGTGGACGAACCCACGGACATTACCGGCTACTGGCAGGACGACCTGGTGACGTTCCTGATCGGCTGCTCCTTCACCTTCGAGTCTGCACTGCAGGACGGCGGCGTCCGGATTGCGCATATCGACCAGGGAGTGAACGTGCCCATGTATCGGACCAACCGGCCCTGTGCCCCGGCAGGAGCAATGGCCGGGCCGATGGTGGTGTCCATGCGCCCCGTGCCGGCGTCCCAGGTTGCGGACGCGGTCCGCATCACCTCGCGCTACCCTGCCGTCCACGGCGCCCCGGTCCACGTGGGCAACCCGGAAGAGCTGGGGATCGCCGACCTGGGGCGGCCCGACTTCGGCGACGCCGTGGAGATCGCGGCTGGCCAGATCCCGGTGTTTTGGGCCTGCGGGGTGACGCCGCAGGCGGCAGTGATGCAGTCGCGGCCTCCGCTGGCGATCGGCCATGCGCCCGGCCACATGCTGATCACGGACGCCCGGGACAGCGACTACCTGGTGCCGTAGGCGCCGCTGAGCAAAACGTGGTGCCGTAAGGCGCTGCTTACAGACAACCTAAACAACAAATGTGGGGCAGGAGAAATCTCCTGCCCCACACTTGTGTGTTCCGGCTGTGTGCTTATCCGGCGCGCTGCCCCATCCCGGACCGGCGGTCCTGCTCCGCGCCCAGGTGCACCAGAAGTTCCGCCTCGGCCTCGTCCAAGTAGGCGCGCAGCCCCTCTGCAGCCTCCTGGCGTTCGCCGGCGCGCAGTTGCTTCACCAGCGTCACGTTGCGGTCCACGTAATGGCTGTGGAAGTCCGGTGCTGAAGCCATGGAGTGGAACACCAGCCGCATTTCGGCCAGCACCCGGTCCATGAGTTCCTGCAGTGAAGCGCTCCCGGTGAGGGCAACCACGGCCCCGTGCAGTGCCTGGTTGGCGTCGGCCATGGCAGGCACGGATCCGCTGTCCCGGGCCTGCTGCGCCCGCTCCACGATGGCTTCCAGCCCGTCCAGCACCTGGGGCGTCAGCTCGCCCCACAGGACGGCGGCAGGCTCGATCATCCGCCGGACGCGGTAGATTTCGCGTACTTCCGCCACGCCGGGCGAGGCCACAAAGACGCCCCGGTTTGGAATGCGCGTCACGATGGATTCGCCGACGAGGGTGGTGAACGCCTGGCGCAGGGTGTTGCGGGAAACGCCCAGCGCTGCGCACAGCGGCTCCTCGGACAGCTTGGAGCCCGGGGTCAGTTCACCTGCGGCGATGCGGGTGCGCAGCACCGACGCGATCCAGGCCGTGGTGTGTGCGTGTTCGGCTGTACCGTCTGCCGGAGTGTTCATTGGTTTCCCCCATTCCCGTTCGACTAACGATGCTAGCCGACAGTACCCAGCACTTCGCCGCGGGCCACAGCGGCGCCCGGTTCCTGGCCGCCGCGCCGGAAGGTGCCGGTGGCAGAGGCAACCACCACGGTTTCCATCTTCATGGCCTCCAGAACGGCAACAGGTTCCCCGGCGCCAACCCCGGCGCCGTCACCGGCCACCCACTTGACCAGGTTCCCGCCCATTGGAGCGGTGACCTCGCCGTCCGCGTCGGCGGCCTCCGGGCCGGAGGAAGGCTCGACGGCGGCGCCTCCGCCATGGAGGAGGGCGTGGAAGACCTTGGCGGGCAGCCCGAGCTGGACGGCCTTCCCGTCGATTTCGACGGTCAGGGTTTCCCGCCGGGCCACGGGGCCCTGGGCGCCGCTCTGCAGGGAGGCAGCCAGGCGGCCGGCGAACTCGGTCTCAATCCAGGTGGTGAACACACCCAGCCGGTCCGCGCCGGTGAAGTCGGGATCGCGCACCACCGCGCGGTGGAACGGAAGGACTGTGGGGACGCCCTCGATCCGCAGCTCGTCCAGGGCGGCACGGGCGCGGCGCAGGGCCTGCTGGCGGTCCTCGCCGTGGACAATCAGCTTGGCCATCAGGGAGTCGTACTCCGCGGGAATGACGGAGCCGGACCGGACGCCGGAATCGACGCGGATCCCGGCTCCAGTGGGCGCCTCGAAAATGTCCACCGGCCCGGGGGCCGGGAGGAAGCCCCTGCCGGCGTCCTCCGCGTTGAGCCGGAACTCGAACGCGTGGCCAGTGGGCGTGGGGTCCTCGGTGACGGACACCGGCAACCCGTCGGCAATGCGGAACTGCTCCCGTACCAGGTCCAGCCCGGACGTCACTTCGGTGACGGGGTGCTCCACCTGCAGGCGGGTGTTCACTTCTAGGAAGGAGATCACGCCGTCGGGGGCCACCAGGTACTCCACCGTGCCGGCGCCGGTGTAGCCGGCCTCGCGGCAGATGGCGCGCGCGGACTCGTGGATCCGGCTGCGCTGTTCCTGCGTCAGGAAGGGCGCCGGGGCCTCTTCCACGAGCTTCTGGTTGCGGCGCTGCAGTGAACAGTCGCGGGTGCCCACCACCACCACGTTCCCGTGGGTGTCGGCCAGGACCTGGGCCTCGACGTGCCTGGGCCGGTCCAGGAAACGCTCCACAAAGCACTCGCCCCGGCCGAACGCCACGGTTGCCTCACGGACCGCTGAGTCGAAGGCGTCGTCGATGTCCTCCATCCGGTGCGCGATCTTCAGGCCCCTGCCACCGCCGCCGAAGGCCGCCTTGATGGCCACGGGAACACCGTATTCCGCGGCGAAGGCACGCACCGCGTCGGCGTCCGGCACCGGGCCGTCGGAACCGGGGACCAGGGGAGCGCCTGCACGGACCGCGATTTCGCGCGCGGTGACCTTGTTGCCCAGGCTGCGGATCGCGTCCGGCGAGGGGCCCACCCACGTCAGTCCGGCGTCGAGCACTGCCTGCGCAAAGTCCGCGTTCTCGGAAAGGAATCCGTACCCGGGGTGGACGGCGTCGGCGCCGGACCTGGCGGCGACGGCCAGGATTTTCGGGATATCCAGGTAGGTCTCCGAGCTGGCAGAACCACCCAGCGCGTAGGCCTCGTCGCTGAGGCGCACGTGCAGGGCGTCCGCATCCGGGTCCGAGTACACGGCCACGGATACCAGGCCCGCGTCGGTGCAGGCGCGGGCAATCCGGACGGCAATTTCACCGCGGTTGGCGATCAGGACTTTTTTCATCGTTACTTCTTTCGCGTGCTCGGGAGAGGGGCCAGGGGCTGCAGCGTTTCGGGGTCCACTTCCACAAAGCGCAGGGTGGCACCCGGGGGAAGCTGCGCTGCGGCAGGAAGGTCTTCGGGAATAACGGCACCGATCACGGGATAGCCCCCGGTTACCGGATGGTCGGCCAGGAACAGGACAGGAAGGCCCGACGGCGGGACCTGCAGTGAGCCGGCCACGACGCCTTCGCTAGGGAGTTCTCCCTCCCGTGCCCGTTCCAGCGGCGTGCCGGCATCCGCGCCGGGCGTCGCCGACCCGGTGCCGAGTCGGACGCCGATGCGGTTCGATTCGGCGGTCACCGTCCACACCTGCCCGGTGAGGGCCTCGAGGGAGCGGGGCGTGAACCAGTCGTGGCGGGGGCCCGTGGTGATGCGCAGCACCACGGGCTTGCCGCCGGCGCCTGAAGAGAGGTCTTCCGGCAGGGCAGGCGGTTCGGCGTGGCCCACTGCCCGGGCGCTGTCCACGGCGCCGACGGGCAGCACCGTTCCGGCGGCCAGCGGGGCCGGGCCGATGCCGGACATCAGGTCGGTTGAGCGGCTCCCCAGCACAGGAGGAACATCGATCCCGCCGCGGACGGCGAGGTAGGTGCGCAGGCCTTTTTCCGGCACACCGAGGTGCAGGCTTTCGCCGTCATGCAGTGGGAAGGGGGCGTACAACGGCGCCTGCCTGCTGACGCCGTTGCTGTTGGGGCCATCGCTGCTGCTGCCCTGGCTGCGGATGTCCGCCGTCGTGGCCGCACCGCTGAGGGCAACCGTGAGTTCGCCCACTGCCTGGACGGAAAGGCCGCCCATGACGTTTTCGATGACGGCGTCGGTGGGCAGGTTTCCCACCAGCCGGTTCGCCTGGCGCGCGCTCGCAGTATCTGCAGCGCCGGCGGGGGAGACCCCCAAATCGCCCAGGCCCGGGCGCCCGAGGTCCTGGATGAGGGCCTGCGGCCCTGGTGAAAGGACCTCCAAGGCAGGGCCTGCGGGAACAGGCGGCTCCGCAGCTGCAGCATCGGCCTGGCTGCCCTCGGCCTGGTTCGACTCCGCCCAGCCCAGTTCGATGAGTTCGCGCACCGCGACGTACTGGACGGTGGTGCCGGGGCGCACCAGGGCAGGCTGCTCGCGCTGGAGGTCCCACATCCGGGTGGCGGTATGCCCGATCAGCTGCCAGCCCCCGGGTGACCGCCGTGGGTACACGGCGGAGAAGTTGCCGGCCAGGGCCACCGATCCGGCAGGCACGGCGGTACGCGGGGTGCCGCGGCGGGGAACGTTCAGGGCGTCCGTTTCCCCCACAAGGTAGGCGAACCCGGGCGCGAACCCGCCGAAAGCGGCAGTCCACAGCTGGCCGGTATGGGCGGCGACGACGCCCTCCGCCCCCATGCCGGTAAGTTCGCCCACCTCGGCAAGGTCCTCGCCGTCGTACACAACCTCAATGTGCACCGGCTTGTCCGCGGGGGCCGCGGCGCCTGCCGGCATGCTCCCGAGCCGTGCCAGGTGCCCGCGGGCCTTGCGGGCGCTGGCGCGGGAGTCGAAGACAACCAGGACGGTCTGTGCCGCGGCGAGCACATCAACCTGGCCCGCCACGGGATCCTCCCTGAGGCGGGAGTGCAGGGACAGCACTGCGTCAAGGGACTCCAGCTCCAGGAGCAGCGCCCGCGGCCCGGCCCAGCGGATCTCCGGGGAACTCACACGAAACTCCTGATGTCCACGCCGGCTGCTTCCAGTTCGCGGCGGACCGCGGCTGCCATGGAAACGGCGCCGGCGGTATCGCCGTGAAGGCAAATGCTTTCGGCGGAGGTCTTGATGGTGGATCCGTCCCTGGCAACGATGGTGCCCTCGGTGGCAAGCCGCACCATGTTGGCCGCAACAACGTCCTCGTCATGGAGGACGGCGCCAGGTTCGCGGCGGGACACCAGTGTTCCGTCCGGGTTGTAGGCGCGGTCCGCGAAGGCCTCGGCCACTCCGCGCAAACCGGCGGCCTCGGCAGCGGCCAGCGCCACCGAACCCGGCAGCAGCAGCATCGGCAGGTCCCCGCCGAAGGCCTTGACCGCATCCACCACTGCCTGCGCCTGCTCCTGGTGGGTCACGATGGTGTTGTACAGCGCGCCGTGGGGTTTGACGTAGCTGATCCGGCCGCCGGCTGCCCGGGCAATCCCTTCCAGGGCGCCCAGCTGGTACAGCACGTCATCTGCGAGTTCTGTGGGGGAACAGTCCAGGAAGCGGCGGCCGAAGCCTGCCAGGTCGCGGTATCCCACGTGCGCGCCGATGCTGATGCCAGCGGCGACGGCGTCGCGGCAGGTCCGGGCGATCGTGGACGGATCACCGGCATGGAAGCCGCACGCAATGTTCGCGCTGGAGACGGAGCGGAAGATGGCGGCGTCGTCGCCCATGGTCCAGTTGCCGAAGGATTCCCCGACGTCGCTGTTGAGGTCAATGAAGGCCATAGTGATTCTCGTCTCGTTGAAGTGGTCTCTTTAGGATGCATGAGAATCACAGATTGTTCAACAATATTGGCCAAATTGGTGCGCAGCACCTTCGCGGCCGGGCATTCCCGGCCGCGCACCCAACAGGAGGAGCGGAGGAAGGGGGAACCTCCGCCGTCGTCCGCTCCTCCTTGCGTTAGGGCTCAGTAAGCCTTGACGCGTTGCTCCACCACGAGGTGAACCAGCGCAAAGACGCCGTCCCGGTCAATCGCCGCAAAGGCGGCGTCCAGCGCCGCAGGAACGTCCCTGTCCTCGGTAACAGTGATGCCGAAACCGCCGAAGGCCCTGGCCATCAGGCCAAAGTCGGGATTCCTCAGTTGGGTCCCGGAGACGCGTTCCGGGTAGTGGCGCTCCTGGTGGGTGCGGATGGTGCCGTATTCCTGGTTGTCCATCACCACCACCAGCGGGGTGGCCCCGTACTGGGCGGCGGTGGCCAGTTCCTGTCCGTTCATCAGGAACTCGCCGTCCCCGGCAATGGTGACCACCCGCCGTCGTGGTTCAGCCAGGGATGCCGCGATGGCTGACGGGACGGAGTAGCCCATGGAGCCGTTGCGGGCGCTGATCATGGAGGCGTAGCGGCGGGTGGGGAAATACCGGTGTGCCCAGTTGGTGTGCTCGCCTGCGCCGAAGGTCACCATGGCATCCTCCGGCAGCCGCGGCACCAGGTTTGCCATCAGGGTGTCCATCCGCGCCTGGCCCGCCGCAGGGGCCGCCGGAGGCAGTGCGGCGAACCTTTGCTGCTCGGTCCGCATCCTTGCCGTCCAGGCCTTCCATTCTTCCTTCACCGGCAGGCTGATGCCGGCGAGGTCGCGGACGAAGGCTTCGGGCTTGGCCAGGATCTGCCGGGACACCGGGCCGGACCGGCCACGCAGTGACGGGTCCGGCGTGACCAGGAAGTTCTGCTTGTTCCAGTCCTGCCGGCAGAGAAACCCGTCCGTGATGACGTCCCCGGGAACTGTCCCGACAAAGACCAGGAGATCGGTTTCCTCCAGGAGGTCGTAGGTGGGGCGCGGACGGCCGTAGCCAATGGGGCCAACGTAGGAGGGCGAGTCGAAGGACACGGTTCCCTGCGTGCGCCATTCAGCCGCCGCCGGGATGTGGTGCCGCTCCAGCCATTCCGTCAGCTGGTCCGCTGCTTCCTGCGTCCAGTCGTTGCCGCCGGTGACAAAGAGCGGCTTTTTCGATTCCGCCAGGGCAGCTTCCAGCGCGGCGGCGTCGGTGTTGCTCATTCCGCCGGCGGCAACGGGGATGGCGGGGTGCAGGGCCGGGTCAATCTGCTGCCGGATGATGTCCTCCGGCAGGCCCACCACCACCGGACCCGGCCGGCCGCTCATGGCTGCGAACATCGCCTCGGCCACGATCTCGGACGCCCGCTCCGCATGGTCGAGGACCATCACGCGCTTCGCCCCGGTATCGAACCAGGCCTTGATGTCGAACTCCTGGAATGCCTCACGGTCGCGGTGCGCGAACGGGATCAGGCCGACGAACAGCAGCATGGGGGTGGAGTCCTGCCATGCGGTGTGCAGCCCAACGTGGGCGTTCGCGGCGCCGGGCCCGCGGGTCACCATGGCGATGCCCGGGCGCTGGTTCATCTTTCCGTCTGCCTCGGCCATGTAGGCGGCGCCGCCCTCGTGCCGGCAGACGATGGTGTCGATGCGGGAGCCGTGCAGGCCGTCCAGCACGTCCAGGAAGCTTTCTCCCGGAACCACGTAGGTGCGTTCCACCCCGTGGGCCACCAGCGAATCGACAATGACGTGCCCGGCGGATTTGAGTACGGGCGGGGCGTCGGCCGTGGGCAGGGGAGGCCGGCCTGGCTGTATGCCGGCTTCTGCAGGGCGTGCGACGGCGGTTGGCAGGGTGGGGGATGTTGCTTCGGTTTCCGTTGTCATGGGCTTTCTTTGGCGGTTCGGACGGCTTTGGTCAGGGTTGTTCTTATCTGAAGGTGTTGGCGGGTGGGTTGGCGATCACGGGGGAGATTCCGGTGTGGCCTTCGCGGGTTTGGGCGATTTCGCGGATGCGGGTGCGGCAGGCGTACCAGCCGGCGACCATGAGGGCGGAGGCGATGGCGGTGACGAGCATGGTGAGGGGGGATTCGATGAAGACCATGATGAGGACGCCGGCGAGGAAGAGGAGGGAGAGGTAGCCGGTGTAGGGGGCGCCGATCATGCGGAAGGAGGGGCGTTCGAGCCAGCCTTTGTTGGCCCAGCGGTGGAGTTGGATTTGGCACAGGACGATGGTTGCCCAGGTCATGATGATGCCGACGGAGGCGACGTTGAGGACGATTTCGAAGGCTTGGGCGGGGACGAGGTAGTTCAGGGGGACGCCGAGGAGGGAGACGCCGGCGGTGATGGCGATCCCGCCGTAGGGGACGCCGGCTTTGTTCATGCGGGAGGCGAACTTGGGGGCGGAGCCGTTGACGGACATGGAGCGCAGGATCCGGCCGGTGGAGTAGAGGCCGGCGTTGAGGGAGGACAGGGCGGCGGTGAGGACGACGAGGTTCATGATGACGTCCACACCCTGGATGCCGATGGAGCCGAAGAACGTCACGAAGGGGCTGACGCCTTTTTCGTAGGAGGTGTAGGGCAGCAGCAGGGCCAGGAGGATGACGGAGCCGACGTAGAACACGGCGATGCGGAAGACCACGGAGTTGATGGCCTTGGGCATGATCTTTTCGGGGTTTTCGGTCTCGCCGGCGGCGGTGCCGACCAGTTCGATGGAGGCGTAGGCGAACAGGACGCCCTGCATGAGGATGATCATGGGCAGCAGGCCGTTCGGGAAGACCCCGCCGTTGTCCGCGAGGAGACTCAGGCCGACCTGCTGGCCGTCCACGGGGGTGCCGAAGATGACGAAGTAGGTGCCCACGATGAGGAAGATGACCAGGGCCGCGACCTTGATCAGGGCGAACCAGAATTCCATTTCGCCGAAGACTTTCACCGAGACCAGGTTCAGCGCCAGGACCACGACCAGGGCGATCAGGGCCCAGGCCCATTGCGGGACCGCCGCCATCCAGGGGATGTAGTTGCCGAAGAAGTTCATGTAGAGGGCGGCGGCGGTGATGTCCACGATGGTGGTGGTGGCCCAGTTGATCCAGTAGAACCAGCCGGAGACGAACGCGGCTTTTTCGCCGAAGAATTCGCGGGCGTAGGAGACGAACGAGCCTGAGGAGGGCCGGTGGAGGACCAGTTCGCCCAGGGCCCGGAGGATGAGGAAGGCGAAGAACCCGCACACGGCGTAGGCGATGACCAGGGACGGGCCCGCTGCGTTGAGGCGGCCGCCGGCGCCCAGGAACAGGCCGGTACCGATCGCGCCGCCGATCGCGATCATCTGGATCTGCCGGGGCTCCAAATTCTTGTGGTAGCCCTTGTCCTCGGCATGCAGCGCCGATTCAGAAGCATGGGCATGACCGCCGTCAATGACGTGGTCCGGTGCAATATTGGGGTCCTGTACAACCTCGTCATTGGGGTTGATGGGCATAGTTGATCCTTTCGATACGGAGAAGATCCTGCTGGTTGGGGGAGGGTGGGAGTTTCAGTTGCGCGTGGGCTGGAAGCTCGTGGGTTAGAAAACGGACCAGCCGGTGCGGTCCGAAAGATCTGCGAGGGCGGCGGTACCGGCCAGTGAGTTGCCTTTGGTGTCCAGCCGCGGACTCCAGACGCAGATGGCGCACTCGCCTGGAACGATGACAAGGATTCCCCCGCCCACCCCGCTCTTCCCTGGGAGGCCCACACGGTAGGCGAACTCGCCGGCGGCGTCGTACATGCCGCACGTCAGCATGATGGAACCGACGCGTTTCGCATTGCTGGGGGAGAGCACGGGACCCAGCGTTCCCCGTCCGGCCCGGGCCAGGAACAGCCCGGCCTTGGCCAGGTCGGCGCAGGTCATCATGATGGAACACTGGCGGACGTAGTTCTCCACCACTGCTTCGGCCGGCTGGTGCAGGTTGCCGAAGTTTTTCAGGAAGTGGGCCAGTGCCAGGTTCCGGCTGCTGTTGGCCAGTTCGCCGGCTGCCGCTGCCTCGTCGATGTAGGGCCCGCTGCTGGCAGCCTGTGCGGTGAGGAACTGCAGGAGCCGGGTGGCGGCGTCGGGCGCGTTGTCCATCAGGTGGTCCGTCACCACCAGGGCGCCGGCATTGATGAAGGGGTTCCGGGGGATGCCATGCTCCACTTCCAGCTGGACCAGGGAGTTGAAGGGCGTGCCGGAGGGTTCGCGCAGGACCCGGTGCCACAGCGATCCTGAGCTGTCACCGCCAAGGGCCATAGCCAGGGTGAAAACCTTGGAGATGCTTTGGATGGAGAAGGGAACGGCCGCATCGCCGGCGGCGAAGACTTCTCCGGATGTGGTGGCCACGGCGATGCCGAACCTGTTGAAGGGGACCGCTGCCAGCAGGGGGATGTTCCCCGGGATGCTGCCTGCTTCCCGGTCCGGCCGGTGGCGGAGGACGATGTCCTCGAGGAGCGCTCCCAGCGGCGGTGCCTGGAGTGTTGTTGTCATTTCCTGCCTGAAAGTTTGTTGGAAGGGGTTCCGGTCCACGCCTGGACGTGGAGCAAGGCCACCAGTGCGTCGCGGGGGTTGCTGAAGTCCAGCCCGGTGACGCGCGAAGCCTTGCTGATCCGGTAGTAAACGGTGTTTTTGTGCAGCTGCATCCGGCGCGCGCAGACTGCCACGTCAAGCGAGGCGTCAAAGTACGCCCGCAGGGTTTCGGCCAACTCTCCGTCCTCCCTCAGCAGCCGCGAGAGGCTGCGGTGGCGGAACGTGGAGGTCGAGAAATTCCGGACTGCCTCCCGGAACAGGATCTCGCCCTCGAAGCCGTCCACCGTGCCTACAGACGTATCCCCGGCCTGGCCCACGCAGCTTAGGAGGGCCTCGGTCAGGCCGGTGACCGAGTGGATGGACAGCAGGTCCGGAACCACCGGGCCCACGGCAGCAAAGGGGCTGATGCCCAGGTGCTTCCGCGCGTCCTTGATGATGGACTCCGCGAGGCTTCGCAGCCCGGGTTCGGCCGCGGCAGACTGCAGGCCGGGAATGATGACGGCGGTATCGCCCTTGAATTGGCCCACCACGGCGGACGCTTTGTAGGCGGCGGCGTGGATGGATGCCAGGTTGGCGAGTTCGCCGTGCTTCAGTGCGGCGTCATCGGCCTGCGCGTCAGCCTCCGACATGCCAACCAGGATCAGGGCGGCCGGGCGCTCCGCCGGGAGTTTTTCACTGTGTGCGCTGGCCGCGGCCTCCTCGGGGCCGGACAGGATCCGCGCCACGCGGTCTTCCCGCATGTGCACGGACTGCTGGTTGCGGTACCGGATCAGTTCGGCGGACGTACGTGCCGCAGAACCCTTCAACACGTGGTCGACGTCAGGCCCGAACCCCGCCCCCGTCTCCTGGAGCCAGATGTAGCCCATGATGCGGTCGCCGGCAAAAAGTGTGATGGCCACGCGTTCGCGCAGCCCGTCCTGCGGCCGGGCCGGAACCCGGACGGGCAGGCGGGTCCCGTGCAGTTCGCGGTACGCGCCAAGGTCCTTGAGCAGCAGCTCGTATTTGCGGGGGCCGCGACGCGCCAGGATGGAGGCCTTGCGGAGTTCGTCAATGTCGTTGGAGACGGTGGAGTAGGCCAGCACCTTGTTGGCCGCGTCCTCGATGACCACGTGGCTGGACGTGAGCCTCGCCGTCGTTTGGGCGATGGCGAAAAGGTCCTCTTCCAGCAGCGTGAGCACTTCACGCTGGTAGCTCGGCGGCTGGATCCTGTCCTTTGCAATAGAGAGCAGCCGGTCCCAATCCGCGCCGGGGTCCACCAGCAGCAGGCCCGTACCGGCATCGCGCAGGAGTTCCTCGGCTTCGGACAGCTCCTCCCGGCTTCCCTTCACGGCCACCACCGGGGGAGGGCTCTTCTTCAGGAGCCGGCGCAGCGCCGGCAATGCTGACCGGCCGCGGACCCCGATCAGCAGGACGAAGGCGGCTGCGGCGTCGGACGTTTCATCCTCTGCGTCCACGATCAGGAACCGTTCAATGGCGGGGCTGGCCGACGCCGGCCGCAGGACCAGGGTGGCGAAACCCAGGGGGAGATCCGCAAGGATATCGTCCACCGTCACCGCAGCCATGAGTGTCCTTCTGCATCGATCGCACCGGACGGCTCTGTCCGGTCAACTCATGGTATCCAGCGGGAATTGGCGGAAATATGGAAGAGGACCCAAAACTTACGCGGCTTTTTCAGCCCGCCGCCCAAATCACCGGGTGCGCACCGCAGCCGTGGAGCCGCGGAGTGTCGGGTCAATACACCTGGGCTGAGTCCACGCCTGCCGTCCCGGGGCACTTTGGCGCGGACACGCGGGGAAACTAGCGGCCGCCGTCGTGCGTCATGCCCAAAGTGCCCCCGGACGGCGGGCACTAAGACAGGAGAAAGCCGGGCCCGTGGCCGGGACGCCGCGGGAACCGCGGCCCGCAACCCGATCGACGACGGCGGGCAGCGGCCCGGCGATGACCGTCGGGTCCGCAGCACCCAAGTCGCCCAACGCCAGCAGGACGGCGACGGCGTTCCATCCCTTACTCCCAAGCGGGTTGCCGCAGCCTGCGTCAGGGTCTTGCAGTTGGCGGAGGACGCTCTTTCTGAATAGCTCTACAAATAGCTGAACGTCAGGCCTGGACACTGTCCCGGGCCTGAGGTTCCTCGGCCGCCGCTGCCTTCCCGCCGTCGTCCACCCGCCTGCGGGCTGAACCTGTCAGGTGGGTGAACTGGTTAATTGGCCGATGTGCCCGTTTGGCTGTAGAAGCGACCGAACCGCTGGAGGTACAGGAACATTCCCAGGAAAGCGATGACCCCCAAGAGTGGCCCGGCCCAAATGGCAACCGGCGTGCCCCGGACAAGCAGTGCCCCGGCTCCGAGAATGCTTCCTGCCACACCAACACCGGGGCTGGCCGTGGCAAGCGTGCCTTGGATCTTCCGGCCGACTTGGCGGTACCGGAGGCTGTGCAGGACAACGAAGAGGATGAAGGCTCCGCCCATGAGGAGGGGCCAGGGCCAATCTGCCATTGCTGCAACGCTCAGTGTCAGCCCGTACGTGGCGGCCAAGGCCAGCCAGTAGTTCCTTGCGGTCGTTTTGGTACTCATCGGCATCCCCCTGCGACGTCCATGCGGTAAAACATACCTGCCCCGCCGCGGAGTTCGCCCGCGCTGGTGGGCACGTGAACGGCAGCGCCCGTGGCCAGTGCATCCCGTTGAGCGCAAAGCAAAAGGCCCTGCCTTCCTCAGTTCTCAGGAAAGCAGGGCCTCGCTACGTGGCGGTGACGGTGGGATTTGAACCCACGTTGGCTTTTACACCAAACAACATTTCGAGTGTTGCACCTTCGGCCGCTCGGACACGTCACCAACCTCAATAGGGTACCGGAGCAAGGCGCGCATCCCCAAAACGGGATTGGTGGGAGGGGCTCCCGCTGGCCACCCGTGAGGGCCTGAAAAGATTTTCAAAATTCTTTTTAGCAGGGGTCCACTGAGCCCCTTAAATGTCAGACCCTCCCATGAGGATGGATTCATGGAAGGCAATTCGGCGGTGGTGGAGGCGGAGGCGGTGGTTGACGCTTCGGTGGCTGCTTTTGCGGCGGTGCTCGCGGGCGGCGGCACGGCTGTTTCCGGTCATGGCGCCGCTGGGCCTGATGCCGGCGCTGGCGGGGCTGATGATGATCCGTTGCAGCGGGTTGCTGATGGGGCGTTGGATGTTCTGGCCGGGGTGGCCCGGTCCGAGGCGAAGCTGGCGGCGTTGAAGGCGCAGGCGGTTCAGGTGCTCGCTGCCGCCACGAGCCTGCTGAACGGTCCGCCGTCCTCACCGCATGAGGCCACGGCCCAGGAGCGGAGCCTGGTGGCCGAGGTGGGGTGTGCGCTGGTGATCGGTGACCGTGCCGCCGGTGCCCTGCTGGCCGAGTCCCACGCCCTGACCACGTCGCTGCCCCGGACCCACGCCGCGTTGGGGTCCGGGACGATTTCCTGGGCTCATGCCCGGGAAATGGTGAACCAGGCCGTCGGTCTTGACCGGGCCGGGGCAGCGGCCCTGGAGAAGCACTTCCTGGACCCGGACACCCCCAGGCCCGCCGGAGCGGCCACGATCGGGGAGATGCCCGCCTACCGGTTCAAGGCCAAGGCCAGGACCTGGCGCGAACGCCACCATCCCGAATCGATCGAGAAGCGCCACGCCAAGGGCGTAGCCGACCGGCGGGTCGACTACCGGCCGGACCAGGACGGCATGGCCTGGCTTTCGGCCTGCCTCCCCGCGCACCAGGCCATGGCGGGCTGGAACCGGCTCAACGCCCTCGCCCGGGCCGCACAGGGACCCGACGAGCCCCGCACCCTCACCCAGATCCGGGCCGACGAGTTCGCCGAAGCGATCCTCACCAGCGGCAGCAGCCGCGGCACCGGTCGCGGTAATGGAGACACTTCCAGCCTCCATGCAGGCAACAGCGACTGGGTGAGTACAGGCAACGGCGACGGGTTGGGTACCAGCGACGGGGCGGGTGCAGGGATGGATCCCGCCGGGCTGTCGTCGGCGGTCCGGGCGCAGGTCCTCGTCACGGTCCCGATAGTCGCCCTGATGGGAGTGACCGATGAGCCGGCCATGCTCGACGGCTTCGGGCCCATCCCGCCGTCCATGGCAAGGGACCTGGTCGCGAACGGTGCCGATTCGTTCCACCGCGTCCTTGTCGATCCGCGGGACGGGGCGCCGCTGGAGATCGGGCGGACCAGCTACCGGGTCACCAAAGCCATGCGGAACTGGCTGCGGATGCGGGACGGCAAATGCCCCTTCCCCGGCTGCAACAACAACTCACTGGATAACGAGGCCGACCACCTCCTGGCCTGGCAGCACGGCGGCACCACCGGGATCAGCAACCTCGGACAACCCTGCCCGAAGCACCACAAACTTCGACACAGCAGCGGGTGGACACCAACACCAGCCACCCACAACGAACCACCCGGCTGGACCTCACCGTCCGGCCGGGACTACAAAAGCGAACACCAGGACTGGGAGCCACCCCACTGGCCCGAATCTGTCCTGTCCGCCATGCCGGCGGGGTTGAATCCGGGGGAGCATCACACCGGGCAAGCCCCCGGCGTACTGCCCTACCCGCGGATGCCCGCTGCCCAGGCCTGCCCTGCCGCAGACCTCCCATACCTGGAACCTCCACCGGAGGAACCTGACGATGACAACCTCATAGACCTGGACGACATACCCGCGGACGACCCCCTATGGGACGACTTCTACGCCCTCCCGCCCGTCCTGCCCCAGGACCCCATGAGTGACTGGGACCCCATCAGGGACCGGGACCCGGCACTGACCTAGCCGGCACCAAATGCCCACAGACACGGGCAGCCCAGCGCACGGGGGTCAACAGCCCTGGGTCGGGAAAACCACCCAACCTCAGACCGGGTCGGGAAGACGGCCCAAACAAACCGAATTGGGGAGGTGGTCCAAGCACAGCCCCAAAGCCCAGGAACCCGAACCAGGCAATGGCCAACTTTTGCGGTCCACGCCGGGCGGGCTAGATTCATCAGCAAGATGACTAATCAAACCAGTCCCACGCACGCAACCGCCTACTGGACGACGGCCAAGGAACACGGCGAACTCCGTACCGAGGACCTTTCCGCCCCCGGCCCAGGCGAAGCCCTGGTGCGCACCCTCTATTCCGGCATCAGCAAAGGCACCGAGATGGTGGTCCACGCTGGCGCCGTCCCGCCGCGGGTAGCCGAAGAGATGCGGGCACCCCGCCAGGAAGGCGAGTTTCCAGGGCCGGTGAAGTTCGGATACCTGTCCGTGGGTGTTGTCGAAGAAGGTCCGGAGGGGTGGACGGGGCAGCGGGTCTTCTGCCTCAACCCCCACCAGGACCGCTACGTGGCGTCCATCAGTTCACTCACGAAAATTCCCGACGACGTCCCGTCCCGCCGGGCCGTGCTGACCGGAACCGTGGAAACCGCGGTCAATGCGCTGTGGGAGGCCGGCCCGAGGCTCGGTGACCGGGTTGCGGTAGTGGGCGCAGGCCTCGTGGGCGGCATGGTGGCCACCCTGCTTCGGACCTTTCCGCTGGAACGCCTGCAGCTTGTGGACCTGGACCCGGGCCGGAAGCAACTGGCGGACACCCTGGGAATAGACTTCGCCCACCCGGATGACGCCCTCGCCGACTGTGACATCGTGTTCCACTGCTCCGCCTCCCAGGAAGGCTTGGAGCGCAGTCTGCAGCTGGTTGGGGACGAAGGGGACGTCATCGAAATGTCCTGGTACGCCAACCGCCAGGTAACCCTGCCGTTGGGTGAGGACTTCCACGCCCGGCGCCTGTCCATCAGGGCAAGCCAGGTGGGAGTGGTGGCACGAGCGCGCCGGCACCGCAGGACGAACGCCGACCGCCTGAACCTCGCAGTATCGCTGCTCAAGGATCCGGTATTCGACGCCTTCCTGACAGGTACTTCGCCGTTCGACGAACTCCCTGGCGTGGTGCAGGACCTCGCCCATGGCAACCTCGAAGCCTTATGCCACGTCATCGAGTACCCCGGCGCCGAAAACTCCAAGAATCCAACCCGAGAAAACCAGAGGTAGTCCATGTTCAGCCTGACCGTACGGCGCCACTTCATGATCGCCCACAGCCTCCCGCGCGAGGCCTTCGGCCCGGCCCAAGCCCTGCATGGGGCAACATTCGTCGCGGAGGTGAGCTTCCGCCGTCGGACGCTCAACGAGGACGCGATTGTCCTGGACATCGGCGCCGCCGGCACCATGATCGAGGAGGTGCTGGCAGGCCTGAACTACCGGAACCTGGACGAGCACCCGGACTTCGCCGGCAAGCTCAGCACCACCGAGGCGCTTGCGGAATACATCGCGCAGTCCGTTGCCGAAAAGCTGAAGGATGATCCCGACGGCGGCCAGCTCACCGGAATCGACGTCACCCTGCGCGAAAACCCGGACGCCTGGGCCACGTACACGCTGGACCTCCCAGTCGCCTGATCCCATGGATCGCATCCGGTTGCTCGTTCCCGGCAACATCCACCATCATTCCGGTGGAAACATCTACAACGCACGGCTGGTGGAGGGGCTGAAAACGCTGGGAGCCGCCGTCGACGTGCTCCCCGTCGACGGCTCCTGGCCCTACGCCAGCGCCCACGCCCGACGCCGGTTGGGCAACCTCTTGGGGGCGTGGGAACAGGTGACTGAAGCGGAATCAGAAAACGCGGTAACCCTTGTGGACGGGCTCGTCGCCATGGGCGCACCGGATGAAATGGAATTCGCGGCCAAGGCCGGACGCAAGACATGGGTGTTGGTACATATGCCTGCCCCGGCACGTCTGGAGCTTGAAGCACGGTCCCTCCGGGCTGCAAGTGGCGTGGTGTGCACCAGCACCTGGGCCAGCAAAGTCCTGGAAGAACGTCACGGACTTCATGGGCTCGAGGTTGCCCTTCCCGGCACGGACCCGGCGCCGCTGGCCCACGGATCCACTCCGCCCCACTTGCTTACGGTGGCCGCGCTGCTGCCCAACAAGGACCAGTTGCTGACGGTGTCCGCCCTGGCGATGCTTCAGGACCTTGACTGGACCGCATCGCTTGTCGGATCAGACCAGGCAGACGGGGACTACGCGCAAAGAGTTAGAGCGGCAGTGAGCACGCACGGGCTGGACGGACGGATCCTTTTCACCGGGGAGCTGACTGGCGAGGCACTGGAGAACGAATGGCGTCGCGCGGACCTCAGCCTCCTGGTGTCCCGCGCCGAGGCTTTTGGCATGGTGGTTACCGAATCACTGGCGCACGGAATCCCGGTGGTGGTGCGCGGCGGGACAGGCGCCGTTGAGGCCTTGCGCCTGGGAACAGCGGGGAAGGACGACGACGGCGGCACGCTTCCGGGAGCGAAAGTTGCCTTTCCGTCGGATGATGATCCTGCGAACCCCGCCATGCTCGCCCAGACCCTGCGGCGCTGGCTGGAAGATGCCGGGACCAGGGATGACTGGCGGGCCCGGGCGCTGGATGCACGGAGCAGGCTGCCGGGCTGGGAGCAGCCAGCGGCCCGCGTGCTGGCCGTGATCAGGCAGGTTCACTGACAGCCCCAGGTTCGCAAACAGCCCGGGCGTGAGTCAGAGCCGCCAGCGGTGCCCGGCGAAGAACTCACGCAGCAGGGCGGCGCACTCGGCTTCGCGCACGCCCGGATACACCTCAACCCAGTGGTTCAGGCGCCTCTCACGGAGCACATCGAAAACCGACCCCGCAGCCCCTGCTTTCTCGTCCCAGGCACCAAAGACCACCCGGGGAATTCGTGCCAGGACAATCGCTCCAGCGCACATGGCGCAGGGCTCAAGGGTGACCACCAGCGTGCAGTCGGCGAGCCGCCAGCCGTCTCCGCTGCCGCCGTCGAGCATGGAAAGCTTTCGCAGGCGTTCCGCCGCCTCGCGGATGGCCACTACCTCGGCGTGGGCAGTGGGGTCCCCCAGCTCTTCTCGCTGGTTCCGCCCGGAACCCAGCACTGCGCCGTCGGGCCCAATGACCACCGCCCCGATGGGCACGTCCTCCGTGTCGAGGGCGCGATGGGCCTCGGCGAGGGCAAGGCCCATCCACGCGTGGTGTTTCTTATCTGCGGAGACCATGGCTCAATGATAGTTTCGAAGGATACCCAGAGCCCGTGACGCACATCCGCCGGGAGGCACAGTGAGCACAGTCCGAGACCGCGTGGACAAGTGGATCAAGCCGTACGCCGCCTTGTGGCTGACCATGATCATCGGCGGAACGCTGGTGATCGCCCTGGCCCTCCTGGGCGCCGAGGTCTACTCAGACGTCGTGGATGAGGAAGGCCTGGCAGGCCTTGATATTCCTGCACTGGAATACTCGCAGTCGTTGCGGAACCCGGAGGTGGACGCTTTCGCCACAGGTTTCACCAACGTGGGCGGCGGGATCGGCATGCCCATCCTGGCGAGCATCCTCACCGCCTGGCTGACCTTCCTGAACAGGACATGGCGGCCCATCGTCCTGGTGGGCGGAGCGGCCCTTGTTTCCACCTTGGCCACTACTTGGGGCAAGCGGCTGGTAGGCAGGACACGTCCGGACCACTCCGAAGCCGTCCCGCCGTTCGAGACGTCGCCGTCCTTCCCCAGCGGTCACACCCTGAATACCACTGTGGTGATAGGGGTCCTCATCTACCTAATGTGCCTGCAGTTCCAAGTACTGTGGGCCCGGATTGCAGCCATCACGGTGGGTACGCTCTTCATCGTCGCCATGGGGCTGAGCCGGGTTTTCCTGGGACACCACTGGATGACCGACGTAATGGCTGGCTGGTTCCTGGGGCTGGCGTGGGTGGGCATCGTGATCCTGGCCCACAGGCTGTTCCACCTGATGCGGCGGCGTGAGCACGCCGGCCCGGCGCCCACGTTCGAGCATCCCGTCCTGCGCGAGGACCACACCGGGGAAGCGGAACGTACAGCCCTGGAGGAGAACGGCGGCGTTGCCTCGCCAAGGGCCGGCGACGACGCTTCGCAGTCCGGCACGGGCGGCGGACGGCAGGGGAGTGGCCCGGCAGCCGGGTGATAGTTTTGACCCATGCGCACTCTCGTTGTGGACCACCCGCTGGTCGCCCATAAGCTCACCGTCCTGCGGGACAAGAACACTCCGTCCCCGGTCTTCCGGCAGCTGACGGAGGAACTGGTGACCCTCCTGGCCTACGAGGCCACGCGGGAAGTCCGCACCGAGCCCGTGACCATCGAAACCCCCGTCAGTACAACTGTGGGCACGGCGTTCACCAAGCCCACTCCGCTGGTGGTGCCCATCCTCCGTGCGGGCCTGGGAATGCTCGAGGGCATGACTAAACTGGTCCCCACGGCTGAAGTGGGCTTCCTGGGCATGGCCCGCGACGAGGAAACGCTGGACATCATTACCTACGCCGAGCGCCTTCCCGAGGATCTCACCGACCGGCAGATCTTCGTGCTGGATCCGATGCTTGCAACCGGCGGAACACTGCGCGAAGCCATCAAGTTCCTGTTCAAGCGCGGCGCTTCGGATGTCACGTGCATCTGCCTGCTCGCCGCGCCGGAGGGCCTGGCCAAGCTGGAGGAAGAACTTTCCGGCGCAAACGTCACCATCGTCCTGGCGTCCATCGACGAGAAGCTCAACGAGAAGTCCTACATTGTCCCGGGCCTGGGCGACGCAGGCGACCGCCTGTACGGCATCGCCGGCTAGGACTCAAGCCTTTCCCGATCCCCGCGCAAGGTTTAGCCTGTGCGCATGGACTGGAAACTGGAACTCGTTTTTGTCCCCGTGTCCGATGTAGACCGGGCCAAAGACTTCTACGTCGACAAGGTGGGCTTTAACGCCGATTTCGACGAGCGGCCCAGCAGCTCCATCAGGTTCGTTCAGCTGACGCCGCCGGGCTCAGCCTGCTCCATCTGCATCGGGGAAGGCCTCACGGATGCTCCCCCTGGCACCGGTTCGAACCTGCAGCTTGTGGTCTCTGACATCCAGGCTGCGCACCGGCAGCTCAAGGCCAACGGGGTGGACGTCAGTGACGTGGACGTGCAGGACTGGGGCCACTTTGTGTACTTCGCCGATCCTGACGGCAACCGCTGGGCGGTCCAGTACATCCCCGGCAGGGACGTACCGGACCGCCAGGGCGAAGCCGCTTCTGTTTAGTACCAGTTGTTGGCGTAGTGGAAGTTCAGTGCTCCACACGGGGACTGGTAGCGCTCCTGGATGTAGTTCAGGCCCCAGTTGATCTGCGTACGGTAATTGGTGAGGTAGTCGGCGCCGGCGCTGGCCATCTTCTCGGCCGGCAGGGACTGCACAATGCCGTAGGCGCCGCTGCTCGGGTTGGTGGCCGTGGTGGTCCAGTCTGATTCCTTGGTCCACAGGGTCTGCAGGCACTGCATCTGGTCAGGGGCCCAGCCGTAGGAGGCCAACTGGCCGGCAGCGTAGGCCTGGGCACCCGCGGGGTCGTTGACGGCGGCGACCGGTGCCGGCTCGGGAGCGGGGGCAGGTGCCGGCGCGGGTTCAGGCTCCGGGGCGGGTGCCGGTGCGGGCTCAGCGGCGGGAGCCGGGGCCGGCTCGGCCGCCTGCGGGACAACGTTGATGGGCTCTGCTGCAGGCGCCGGAGCAGGGTTTTCCTGGATTTCGCTCTTCTCGATGCTCAGCTTCGACTGGGCCTCAACGGCCTGCGTTTCTGTGGCTTGAACCTGCACTGCGGTGTCGGTGGCCTGGCCTGCTGCCCCAACGCCGACAAGGAGGGCGCAGGACGTTGCGAGGATGGCGGCGCGCTGGCCGAAGGAAGGAATTTTGCCTGGCGTGCGCGGTGCACGGGCGTCGTGGCCTGGTTTCGGGCGTGCTTTAGTAAGGAACTTAGACATGATGGATCGCCTCTCACACCTGCGGAGTTAGCTGTCGGGTTCGGATGAGGGCATCCGGCCACACGGAAAATCACGCAGTGGCTTAACCCCAAGGGCAATTGCGTGCCCGGGACTTCTGGGTCCCCCGCCTCTGCCTATGCTCAAGCGGAATCCGGGAAGCGGCAGAGCTTGGCGTCATCCGGATATGCGGCCCGAACGGGAACCGCACCCAATCGACGGTACAGGAGTTGAGGCCTTAAGTCACATTTTGGTAACAGGGATCACTACGACGGCGCGCCGCCTTGCGGCATCCGCTGCGGGAGGGGGAGTTGCAGGGCAAACTGGGTGCGGCCAGGCTGTGATGTCACCGTGACCTTGCCCCCATGGGCCTCGACAATGGATTCGACGATTGAGAGGCCCAGGCCGCTGGTTCCTTCAGCGGCAGGTGCGCCCGGTCCGCCGGCGGTGCCTGCCCGGGCCGCGTCTGCGCGGGCGAACCGCGCGAAAACCTGGTCCAGGAACTCGGGTGGAATGCCGCCGCCGTCGTCCGTTACCGTCACCACCGCGGCGCCCTCCGCCGTCTTCCCGACCCCGGTGACCACCGTGGTTCCCGGCGGTGTGTGCTTGCGGGCGTTGGACAGCAGGTTCATCAGCACCTGCCGCAGCTGGGACGGGTCGCCGTTCACCACGACTGGTTCGTCGGGAAGCTCCAGCCGCCAGGTATGGCCGGGCGCCATGACCTTTTCGTCGCTGACGCCTTCCACCACCAGCTGGTTCAGGTCCACCTCGCTGAGCTTCAAGGGCTGGCCCTCATCAAGGCGCGCCAGCAGCAGCAGGTCCTCCACCAGAGCGGTCATCCGCTGGGACTGGCTTTGAACCCTCGCCAGCGACTTCTCCCCGTCCGGAGTGAAGTTTTCCGTCATCCGCATCAGTTCGGTGTACCCGCGGATGGCGGTCAGCGGCGTGCGGAGCTCATGGGAAGCGTCGGCCACAAACTGCCGGACCTTGGTTTCACTCTTCTGCCGCGCCTGCAGCGCGTTGGCCACGTTGTCCAGCATGAGGTTCAGGGCATGGCCCACGCTTCCAACCTCCGTACCGGGATTGGAGTTCGACGGCGGCACGCGCACGGCAAGCGCCACCTCGCCGGCATCCAAGGGCAGCCTGGAGACGCGGGTGGCAACCTCGGAAAGCTGCTCGAGGGGTTTCATGGTGCGGCGGATCAGGACAGTTCCCACCAATCCGACAAGCAGCAGGCCGCCCAGGGAGACGAAGACGAAGGTCCACACCAGGGACGCCAGCGTACTATCCTTGGCGGCCAGGGGGAGTCCTGTTACCAGGACGTCACCAAAGCTGGTCTTGACGGCGAGCAGCCGGTAGTCGCCGTTGGAGAGTGCCCTGTTGACAGGTTGGGCGTCTGCGTCCAGAGCCAGCAGGACCTGTTTGTCGTCCGTGGACAGCTGGGAGCGCGTGGTGTTGGAGGTGAGGAATCCGCCGCCGCTGACCTGGCCGTTGAGGATGCGCGCGTTGAGGGTTCCAACGCTCTGGCCGCGGGCATCCAGGGGATCCCTGCCGTTGAAGCCGCCCGAGGGAGGGCGGCCAGGATTGTTGGAACGGTCTGCGGCCTGGCCCAGCTGTTCGTCCAGCTGCCGGGTGAGGAACGCGTCCATCGAGGCGTAACTCGCCACGCCCACAGCCCCGCAGATGGCAATCAACAGCGTCATGGCCAGGAGGATCAGTCGGGTCCGCAGGTGCCACGTGCCGGGCTTCAGCCAGCTCCGGGGCTGCGGTGCCGCCGTCAGGTGCCGGGACGCCATGGCGTTCCTACTCCGCCGGCTTGATGACGTACCCGGCGCCACGCACGGTATGGATCATGGGCGGGTGGACGGCATCCACCTTTTTGCGGAGGTAGGAGATGTAGAGCTCCACGATGTTGGCCTGGCCGCCGAAGTCGTAGTTCCAGACCCGGTCCAGGATCTGCGCTTTGCTGATGACGCGCTTGGGGTTTTCCATCAGGTATCGGAGCAGCTCGAACTGGGTTGCCGTCAACTGGAGCTCCTCGCCTGCACGGGTCACCTCACGGGTGTCCACGTTGAGGACCAGGTCTCCAACAACCAGCTCAGCGGTGTCCATGGCGGCCACACCGGACCGCTGGACCAGACGGTGCAGGCGGAGCAGGACCTCTTCCATGCTGAATGGCTTGGTGACGTAGTCGTCACCGCCGGCCGCGAGGCCAACGATCCTGTCCTGGACCGCATCCTTGGCGGTGAGGAACAGTGCGGGAACCTCAGGCGCAAAAGCGCGGATCCGGTTCAGGACCTCGACGCCGTCGAAACCGGGAATCATGACATCCAGGACCAGCACGTCGGGGCGGAAGTCCTTGGCCACTTTCACGGCTTCCGGACCGTCAGCGGCGATCGCCACGGACCAGCCCGCCATGCGTAGGCCCATGCTCATGAGCTCGGAAAGGCTGGGCTCGTCATCCACCACCAGAGCCCTGATGGGGGAGCCGTCCGGGTGGGTGAGCTGTGGGAGGTTGTTGGTCATGGAGTGCGAGGTGGCCATGGGACAACTCTCCGATCGTTGGCTAAAGCCCGGCTTTGGCGTTCCTGTGCGCAAGCTGTGAATCCCAGCCTAGCGAGCTGGGTCCGCGAAAAATGCCCACAACCTGTACCCCGTGTGCTGCGCGCAGCCCTTCCCAAGGGGTTGAAATCTCGGAGGGAACCGGATCCCCGAAGCCCAATTAAGCGCTGAGTCGGCAAATTTTTCTGTCCAAAAACAGGACCGGCTGGACACACTGCTGAGGTGAAGACCGAGATTCCACTATCGGGCACTCCAATGAACGAATCCACGGAAAAAGGAATATCTGCCGAATAATATTCCGCGGAGAGGCCCGAACCGGCCCATGAACAAGATAACAACCGTTATTTTTTACAGAGCCCAGAATTGTGATTTGGAGCACTTTGGCTAAATTCGTCTCATTATGCGGACGATCGCGTCCATTGTTACTTGCAAGTTGCCATTGTTACGCTGCACACTTCCAATGTGAACAAGAACTCAACAGCACCTGCAGCCGCAGAATATTGGCCCAGCACATCCGCTGCTGCCGACATGCGCTGTTGTCGAATGCACGCCTGACCTTCCCACCCTCCGAAGTTCTTAGGCATTCGCCCCCAGCCCAGCGTCGGGCGCCCCTCCCCAGTTCGCATTGCGGGGATTCCCAGCATTCGGGCCGCGATGACGGCCATTCACATTGAGGTAAGCATTCCATGTCAGTTGCATCCGGATACGTCCACATTTCTGTCCGTAACGCCGCCAAAGCCGGCCAGCCCTCGGGCCTGCGCCCCGGGTTTGGTCCGCGCCCCGCCCTGGCCCCATCATCATCCGGAAGCAGCTTCCCCTCCCAGGGCTACGCGCCGCAGGGGTTCAACCCCAATTCCTACGGGCAGCTCCGTGCCGTCCAGCCCGCGGAGGCGGCACCCCTGACAGCCCCCACTCCGGTGGTGGCTGGCCCCAATACCGTCCGGCCCGTAGCCAACGACACCGTTGCCCGCGGATTCGTCCTCTACATGGGCATCGATGAGGAAACAGCGGCAGCGGCCGGAACCTCCATCGCCAAACTGGCCCAGGAGATCCGCGCCTACGCACAGTCCCTGGTGTCCGGCGCCGAAAGCTATGCAGCCGTTGCCGTTGCCCCCGCCGGCACACCCGGTTCCGCGCTCGACGTCGTCCGTTCCACCTTCGGTGACCCCACCGTCAACGCCCGGCAGCGCACTGAGGCCCCGCGTCCGTCGCAGGCACAGGAGCCGCGCCCTTCCGGCGTCCTGATCGACCTGGCACGCCGTGAAGTCCACCTGGACGGCGAGTCGCTCAACCTGACCTTCAAGGAGTTCGAGCTCCTGAACTACCTCGTTGAGAACGGCACCCGCACCGTGGGACGCGACGAACTCCTCGAGGGGCTGTGGCGCAATGCCGAAGAGGTGCCCAACGAGCGAACCATCGACGTCCACATCCGCCGGCTTCGCTCCAAGCTGGGCCGCCTTGCCAACACTGTGCGTACAGTCCGCGGCCAGGGGTACCGGTTCTACGAGCACCCCGAAGTTGTTGTCTGGGCCGCTCCGGAATACTCGATCTAGCACTCACTCGAAAGCGCCTGTCCCGCTGGGCCGGGCGCTTTCGCTGTCGCGGCACGATCCCTCTGCGCCTGCGCTCGTCCCTCGCGCGACAACGGCGCTTTCGGGATGTGCCGCTTCGCTACAGCGCCCTACGCGAAATGCCGCTGTCACGCGTTCGGGCTCTCCTGGCATGTGCCTCCGCGACTGTCGGAGGTCCGGGGCGCACCTCGTTTGGTCCCCGACTAGGCTTGGGGCATGAGTGAGCACCATCTTCGACGGCTTGTGATCATGCGGCATGCCAAGGCCGACTGGCCGGGCGGAATTGCTGACCACGAGCGTCCCCTGGAGGAAAGGGGCCACCGCGAGGCGCCCCTTGCCGGCCGGTGGCTGCTCAAGCACAACATCGTGCCGGATTTCATCCTCTGTTCCAGTGCCCTGCGGACCAGGCAGACCTGCACGTGGGTGTGTTCGGAGCTGGGGGATAAGGCCCCTACGCCCAAGCTTGAAGACGGACTGTACGCGGCGTCTGCGCTCCGGATGCTGACGGTCATTAACCACGTTCCGGATACAGTCACCACGCTGATGCTGATCTCGCACCTGCCCGGCGTGCAGGACCTTGCCATGCACCTTGCCTCACGCGACTCCGACCACGACGCCTACATGGACGCCGCCACCAGGTATCCCACCAACGCCCTCACCGTCCTTGAGACCGAAAAGTCCTGGGCGGAGCTGGACGGACAGGACGCTCGCATCACCAGGTTCAAGGTCCCACGGGCGCACTAACCAGGAACCTGAAGTGCCGGCTGCGGTCAAGCCGGCGGGGTCACCGCCGGGGCGCGGCCTTAGCGCCCGTTGCCGACGACGGTTTCCCGGCTGGAGAGGCCGACGACGGCCGCCTGGCAGGCGCGGAAGGCATCCGCGCGGGTGCACGGAGACCGCCGGCGCCCTGACTGCCGGTGCCTGCACCGCCTGCGCGCGCTGCCGGCCTGCGCTGGGCCGTGCCCTTGGCAGCTGGCCTGCCCGCCGTCGTCGTGCGTCTGTTGCCCCGAGCGCCCTGGCCCGCAGCCCTGCCCTTGCCGGCCGCACTTCGCAGACGGCGCCCCCGCGGCCAGGCCGCACCGAGGAACAGGATAAAGAGTGTGGCCAGGGCCGCAGCGGCAGCACCGAAGAAGTAGTTGTCCGGATCTCCGGTGGGGAGCGGGGTGCCAAAGAATGAGGGCTCGCCGGCAAAGGCCAGCTCCCACGTGCTCACAAACGCGAGCGAAAAAGCGACGGTGAGGCTGGTTCCGGCACCGGCAGCCAGCAGGGCAACGCGGCGCCCCCGGTTCAGGAGTTCAACGATGCACGCCAGGCACGCCAGCGCCAGGACACCGAGGAACGCCAAGAACACCGGTTCGGCGAGCGTCATCCCGGTCAGTACCAGCAGTCCGGCCGCCACAATGCCGGCAATGACCGCCAACTTCCCGCTTTTCCCCATACGCTCCATCATCTCCGAGGATCGGGCTGCTGCAGCACGTAGCCGCGCATGCTGGCCATGATTGCCGCAACGCTTTGGTCACGGGTGCGCTCAGGGTTGTACGTCTGCCGGTCGAGCCCCACAACGAAGCAGGCGCCGAAGATGGCGGTCTCCAGGCTGCCCCGCGAAACGGTGCTGTCCACGGGGTAGGCCAGGGCCACCTTTTCCACTGCCGCCCCGATCACTGCCAGCAGCTCGCCCCTCAGGACGGCGAACGTGCCCTGCCACTCACTGGGCGTACGCCAGTTCTCGCTGACCCAGAGCCGGGCGAAGGACGGGTATTCGGCCATGAAGTCCAATGCCTGCCCGATCATTGCCTCCATGGCGAGCAGGGGATCCCCTGACGTAGCAGCCGTCATGTCCCGTACTTCGCCCGCATCCTGGCCGGGAGAGCCTGGCTCTGTAGACGCCTGCAGGCGCGCCTTCAGGATGTCCACACCGTGCCGCAGCAGCTGTGCAATAAGCTCCGATTTGCTGCCGAAGTTGTAGTACACGGTTCCCTTGGAGACGCCGGCTGCAGCTGCAATCTCGTCAACAGTGACTCCCGCTGCCCCGCGCTCGCCAATGAGCTCCATGGAGGCATCAAAGAGCTTTTGGCGGGTGGCGGTGGTCCGGGCGGGGCGAAGGGTCTTCACGGCTCCGGCTGGTTCGGCGGTCATACCGCGATCTCGGGCTTCAGCGTCTTCAATGTCCAGTACTTGTTCCTGCGCACGGCCAGCGTGGACATGGCCACGCCCAGTGCGGTGTAGCCCGCCAGGCCCAGGGCGGTGGGGGCAATCAGGGACAGGTCAGCGCCATAGATGAGGTGCCTCATGCCGGACACCACGTAACCCATGGGAAGGATTTCGTGTGCTGCGTGGAGCGGCTGCGGAGTGGTCTGCCACGGAAAGGTCCCGCCCGAGGACACCAGTTGCAGGACCAGCAGGATGAGTACCACGAGTTTGCCTGGCGACCCAAGCAGCGCAACAACGCCCTGGATGATCGCACTGAACGCCATGGCCGCGGCAAGCATGAACAGCCACATCAGCACCGGATGCGCGGGATCGAGGCCCAGTGCAAGGTTCACCACCAGGGTGAGGAGGCTCGCCTGCACCACCGAAACCGCAAGGAACGGCAGCCAGCCGCCCACCGCGATCTTCCAGGACGGGGCGTTGGAGGCCAGGGCCCGCTGGGTAATGGGCCGCATGACCTGGACCAGCATGAAGATGCCGATCCACAGGGCGAGGGTGAGGAAGAACGGCGCCAGCCCGGCACCGTAGGACTCCGCCTTGGCCTGCGAAACATTGCTGACCGCAACGGGGTCGGCCATGACGCGTGACAGGTTGCTCTTCTGGGCGTCATCCGGGTTGGGCACCTGCCCGGCGCCCTTGCCGATCTCATCCGCCAGGGTCCGCGAGCCGTCCGCCGCGGTGCCGGCACCTTCCGCCAGCTGGGCTGCCCCCTCGTCAACTTTACGGGCTCCTTCTGCCAGCCGGCCTGTGCCGTCGAGGGCCGCCTGCCCGCCGGTGGCCAGCGCGGCAGCCCCGGTGTGGAGCTGGTCTGCGCCGGAGGAAGCCTGGGAGACGGCGTCCCTCAGCGCCGGCGTGCCCGCAGCGAGCTGGGCAGCGCCGGTGCTGACGGCTTCGGCTCCGGAGGCCAGTTGCTGGATCTGCGCTGCATCTTCCTGGATCTTGGCCCTGGCGGCCGCTACCTGGCTCGTGCCCGCCGCGGCGTCAAGATCGGCCAGGATTCTGTCCGCCTGCTCCTGCGTCAGGATGCCTTCCGTGACGAGCCTGGTGTTCGATTCAACCACCCGTGCCCGGAGCCCCTGGTCAGCGGCATCGAGCTGGGCTGCTACGTCCTGCACCTTGGCGTTCAGCTGCGCGTTTCCGGCAGCAACCTGGGCTGCCCCCGCAGCGAGCGTCTGGGAGTCGGTGGGCAGCGTGGCGGTCTTGTCCTTGAGCGTGGACAGGCCGCTGCTGAGCTGGCCCGCGCCGTCGGTCAGCTGGCTGGCTCCATCCCGCAGCTTGACCTGGCCCGCGTACAGCTCACCGGCTCCGCTGCTCAGGGCTGAGGTGCCCTCGTGCAGGGTGGCAGCCCCGTCGCGAAGGCCCGCAACGCCGTCGGCCAGCTGGCCGGCGCCCTCCGCTGCCCTGACCATCTGCGCATGGATGGTCCCAAAACCCGTCAGCAGCTGGTTTGCCGTTTCCTCGCCCACCTCCGTGGCCACCGTGTTGTGCACTGCGGTGGTGAGCTTGTCCACGATGGTGCTCAACAGGTAATTGTTGGCATCGTTGGTGGTGACGTTGAGCATGGCCTGGCTGGCGGAATCGAAGCTGCCGGGGGATACCAGGTTGGCCGAAAAGTCCTGCGGGATTTTCAGGGCGAACGCGTAGTCGCCGCTGCTGACGCCCTGGTCCGCCTCCTGGGTTGTGGCCACCGGAATCCAGTGGAAAACGTTGCCGTCCACCAGGCTCTCTGCCACCTTTGCCCCGGCTTCGAGGCGTGCACCGTCGCTGGTGGTGGCACCGGCGTCTTCCACCACCAGGGCCGCGTCGAGGTTGTCCAGGTTGCCGTAGGGGTCCCAGTTTGCGTAGAGGTACACCGCACCGTACAGCAGCGGGACCATGGTCAGCGCAAGGATTGTAAGTTTGGGCATTAGCCCTGCGGTCATGCGCTTGAGTTCAGAGCGGGCCAGCCGCAGTACCGTCACGTGGCAACCTCGGTTTCGAATACAGTAATGTCTGCGGTATCCGGTTCCCCGCCATCCGCCTGCCCGGGGGATTCGCGGGGGACAGCATTGCCGATTGCAGCGGCGGGGCCGTCCCACGACGGCGGGAGGGAACCAACAGTGGCGACGACGGCGAGCGGCCGTCCGGCGTCGGACGCCAGGCGCTGCAGTCCCGGCAGCCAGTCAGCGGGGTCGGGGCTGTGCCGTTCAGGGGAGTCGGCCACCAGCAGGTCCGTGTGCGGGTTCGCCAAGGCCAGTGCTGTCAGGAGTTCCAGCCGCCGTGAAGGGTTCAGTTGTTCCGTCCACAGGTCAGCGATGTCCTCGAAGCTGTTCACCTTGAGCCACGGGCCGCCCACCAGGGCACCCCGGTAGCGGCGGGGGATCAGCGCCAGGTCCTCGGTGACCAGGTCGCGCACGCTGAGGTGCTGCTCCGGTTCGTTAACGCCTGGGGAGTCCACCAGGGCGCTCGCCAGCCGGAGCGCCTTGGGCCGCTCGCTGCCGTCCCAGCTGACACGGCCGTCGGACGGCTTCATTCTGCCGCTGAGGAGCAGGGCCAGGGCGGTCCGGTGGTCCTGCCGCCTCCCGGTCACCAGCAGGAGCTCGCCGCGCTGGGCCTGGAGTGATGTTGCCGGGAGGAGGGGATTCCTGCGGCCATGGGCAGAGAGCCGTTGTGCTGATAGCAAGATGGGCCTTTCGCGGGATGCATCTGCTTCCAGTCTAACTAGACTGACCAGTCAGTTCAAATAGGACCGCGGCGTTGGGCTGCGGGTAAATGCCGGCGGCTGCGCCTCAGAGGCCGTACTTCTCGAGGAGCCGAAGCCAGACCTCGCTGATGGTCGGATAGGAGGGCACCGCATGCCACAGCCGGCTCAATGGCACTTCACCCACCACGGCGATGGTCGCGGCATGCAGGAGTTCGGCCACATCCGGCCCGGCGAACGTGGCTCCTAGAAGCACCTTCCGGTCCTCATCGATAACCAGTTGGGCCCAGCCCTGGTAGTTTTCCGAATGCAGCGAAGACCCGGCCACCTGGATGGGGAGCTCCACCGACGAGGCGTTGAAGCCGTCCTGGCGGGCGGTCTCCAGCGTGCGGCCCACGGTGGCAAGTTCCGGATCGGTGAACACTATGTTCGGCACCGCGTGCTGGTTGGCTGTCTGGGAGTACCGGCTCCAATCCTCCGGTGCGCCCTTCAGCTCACCCTTGGCGCGGGCGGCAATGGCGTCCCCGGTGGCCCTCGCCTCGTACTTTCCCTGGTGCGTCAGCAGGTTCTTGCCGGCGGCGTCACCGGCCGCATACAGCCAGGGCACGTCACCCGCCACACCCTGCACCACGCCGGAAGCGTCCGTACTGATGGCGAGCCGGCCGTCATCATCGGGCTCGATGCCGATACTTTCCAGGCCCAGCCCTTCCAGTGCTGGATGTCGGCCGGTGGACACCAGGACCTTGTCGGCCGTGACGGCGGTGCCGTCGCCCAGCCGCAGGCTGAACGTGCCGTCGTCGCTATGGCTGATGCTTTGTGTCGCAGTGTGAAGGCGGAGCTCCACGCCGTCCGCACGCAGTCCTGCGGCCACAAGGCTGGCAGCCTCCTCCGGGAATTTGCCCAGCAGCCTGCCGCGCGCAACGAGTGTTACCGCGGAACCCAGGCGGGCGAATGCCTGCGCAAGCTCTGTGCCGGCAACGCCGCCGCCCAGGACTGCCAGCCGCTCGGGCACTTCCCTGGCGGACGTGGCCTCCCGCGTACCCCACACCTGCAGGTCCTCGAGCCCTTCAACCGGGGGAGTGTTGGGCACGGATCCGGTGGCCAGCACCACTGCGTGGCGGGCCCGGAGCTGGTGCGATGTTCCGTCGAGGCCCGCAACCTGGACGCTTCTGGCGGCGGTCAGCCAGGCGTGGCCCCTGATGAGTTCTATTCCGGAGTCCTTGACCCAGGCGACCTGGCTGTCATCCTGCCAGTTGGACGTGAAGTAATCCCTGCGCTTGAGGACGGCTGCGGCGTCAAGCGTCCGTGTGACAGCTTCCTTGGCGCCCGGCGTTGTTTGGGCCGCGTGCAGCGCAGTCCCGGGCCGAAGCAGCGCCTTGGACGGCATGCACGCCCAGTATGAGCACTCTCCGCCCACCAGTTCCGCCTCCACCAGCACCACCGAAAGGCCGCCTTGCGCCGCGCGGTCCGCAACGTTTTCTCCAACGGCGCCGGCGCCGATAATAACAACGTCAAATTCCTGTTCCACAGGCTCGGGCATCATGGGGAAAGCCTACGCCCGGGGTGGGGTGCCGTTGGGCGTGTACCGGGGTGCGGCTGGCCGCACCGGTCCGGCCGGCCGCAGCGCTGCTTAACGCAAAAGGTCCGCTCCGGCGAACCGGAGCGGACCTGATTGGTGCGCCCAAAGGGATTCGAACCCCTGACCTTCTGTTCCGTAGACAGACGCTCTATCCAGCTGAGCTATGGGCGCATCTCGTGTTCCTGGAGAAGAACCGCTCTCCCTGAACCTCGAATTACTTTACGCGAGGGGTGGCTGCCATGACAAATCGGGAGGCATGTAATCTCCGCAACTAGACCGGTATAGGTGACCTTTGTCACTTAAATCTCTATTTGGCGCGTGAAATTCCTTGATTTCGCGCGGAATTCCATTTTTGTGGCTTCGAAAGCTCAGCCTACGTCCAAAAAACGGGAGTGGTCCGGACCATAGCATTTAGCACACACCGATGTACCCCAAGAAAGGGAACCGAAATGGGCGATCTGGCGCAGAAGCCGTTGCTTGAGAAAGCACCCACCACACATGCCGGCCTGCTGGCGTGGGTCGAAGAGGTTGCAGAGCTAACGCAGCCGGACCGTATCTATTGGGTGGACGGGTCCGAGGAGGAAAACACCCGGCTGACCGACGAGCTCGTGGCGGCGGGGACTCTGACCCGGCTGAACCCGGAACTGTTCCCCAATTCCTTTGCAGCCTTCTCCGATCCTGCCGACGTAGCCCGCGTCGAAGAGCAGACCTTCATCTGCTCGGAGAACAAGCGCGACGCCGGGTTCACCAACAACTGGATGGCACCCGCCGAAATGAAGGAGAAGCTGCGCGGCCTGTTCTCCGGGTCCATGCGCGGCCGCACCATGTACGTCATCCCGTTCGTCATGGGCCACCTCGATGCCGAGGATCCCAAGTTCGGCGTCGAGATCACGGACAGCGCCTACGTTGTGGCTTCAATGCGGATCATGGCCAACATCGGCACGGCCGTGCTGGACAGGATGACCCAGACGAACGCGTTCTTCGTCCCCGCCCTGCACTCCCTGGGTGCGCCGCTCGAAGCCGGCCAGGCGGATGTTGCATGGCCGTGCAACCCGGACAAGTGGATTGTCCACTTCCCCGAGGAGCGCTCCATCTGGTCCTTCGGCTCCGGCTACGGCGGCAACGCCCTGCTGGGCAAGAAGTGCTACGCCCTCCGCATCGCCTCCGTCATGGCGCGCGACGAAGGCTGGCTGGCCGAGCACATGCTCATCCTCAAGCTGACCTCGCCGGAGAAGAAGAACTACTACATCTCCGCGGCGTTCCCGTCCGCCTGCGGCAAGACCAACCTTGCCCTGCTCGACCCCACCATCGAAGGCTGGGAGGTGGAGACCCTCGGCGACGACATCACCTGGATGCGGATCGGCAAGGAAGGCGAACTGCGTGCCACCAACCCGGAGGCCGGCCTGTTCGGCGTCGCCCCCGGTACCGGCTGGGGCACCAACCCGAACGCCATGCGTGCCATCGCCAAGGGCCACAGCATCTTCACCAACGTGGCATTGACCGACGACGGCGGTGTCTGGTGGGAGGGCATGACGGACGAGGTGCCCGCGCACCTGACCGACTGGCAGGGCAACTCCTGGACGCCTGACTCCGACAAGCCGGCAGCCCACCCCAACTCCCGGTTCTGCACCCCGATCTCGCAGATCGACATGCTGGCCGAGGAGTACTACAGTCCCGAGGGTGTGGAGCTCTCCGCCATCCTCTTCGGCGGCCGCCGCAAGACCACTGTTCCCCTGGTGACCCAGGCCCGCAGCTGGACCAACGGCATCTTCATGGGCTCCACGCTCTCCTCGGAGACCACGGCAGCCGCTGCCGGACAGGTCGGCGTGCTGCGCCGCGATCCCATGGCCATGCTTCCCTTCATTGGCTACGACGCAGGCGACTACCTGAAGCACTGGATCAGCGTCTCCGGCAAAGCCAACCCGGAGCGGCTGCCGCACATCTTCCTGGTGAACTGGTTCCGCCGCACCGCCGACGGCGGCTTCGCGTGGCCCGGCTTCGGCGATAACGCGCGTGTGCTCAAGTGGGCCATCGAGCGTCTCGAGGGCAAGGCAGACGCCGTCGAGACTCCGATCGGCTTCGTGCCGACAGGCGACTCGCTGGACCTTACTGGCCTGGATCTCACCCACGCCCATGTGGAAGAGGCCGTCCGGGTGGACCGCGAGGAATGGGACGCCGAGCTGGCCTCCATCGAGGAGTGGTACGCAAAGTTCGGCGACTCACTCCCGGACGCCCTGCGCTCCGAGCTCGACGCCCTCAAGGCGCGGATGGCTGACCACAGCTGACCCGCCGCGGACAAGCAGGCATAACGACGGCGGCGCCGCACCTTTTCTGGAAGGTGCGGCGCCGCCGTCGTTCCCGCTATCGATTGCTCCGTACTTGTCGTTTTCAACCTTCA
This sequence comes from Pseudarthrobacter quantipunctorum, assembly GCF_045291495.1. Taxonomy (NCBI): domain Bacteria; kingdom Bacillati; phylum Actinomycetota; class Actinomycetes; order Micrococcales; family Micrococcaceae; genus Pseudarthrobacter; species Pseudarthrobacter quantipunctorum. Next base: position 3,382,614 of record NZ_CP148033.1, on the reverse strand, counting down.
AAACGACAAATACGGAGCAGTGGATCAGCTGGCCAGCCAGATGTCCGGGCCGAAGACTTCGTAGTGGATCCGCGTGGCGGGGATGCCCGCGTTGATGGCCTCGTTGCGGATGTTCTTCATGAACGGCAGCGGGCCGCAGAGGTACAGCGATGCGTCGGCGGGAAGGTCCACCTCGCGCAGGGACATGAAGCCTTCCTTGGCTCCGGCCACCGGCTGTTCAAGCCACAGCTGCAGCTCGGCGCCGTCAAGGCGTTCGACGTCGTCCGTCATCTGGCTGCGCAGCGCCCAGCTGTCCAGGGTGCTTTCCGCGTGGAGCACCAGCACCTGCCGGCCTGATCCGGCCTCCGCCAGGGAACGGAGGATGGACGCGGTGGGGGTGCAGCCAATGCCGGCGGACGCCAGGACCACCGGGCCGTCGCCGTCCTTGAGCGTGATTTCGCCGTAGGGGTTGGAGATCTCCAGGACGTCGCCCACCTGCACGCTGTTGTGGAGCACGGGGGAGACCTCGCCGCCGTCGTCGAGCTTGGTAGTGAAGCTGCGGCTGGTGCCTGCCTCGCCGGACAGGGAGTACTGGCGGACCTGGCGGAGGCCTTCCGGCAGGGTTACCTTGACGCTGATGTACTGGCCGGGCAGGGCCTCGGTGACGGGGGTGTCGTCCGCCGGTTCGAGGGTGAAGGTCATGGAGCCCGCGCCGGCTGGGGTCTTGGCCGCCACCCGCCACGGCATCCACATCTTGTCATTTGCCTGCGAAGCGTAGAGGCCCTTCTCGAGCTTGATCAGGGCGTCCGCCATCAGCCAGTACACCTCGGTCCAGGCTTCGGCGATCTCCGGGGTGATGACCTCGGCCAGGTCCTCGGCGATGGCAGCGAACAGGTGCTCGTAGACCACCTGGTACTGCGGTTCAGTGATGCCCAGGGAGGCGTGCCGGTGGGCGATCCGGGACAGGACGGTCTCGGGGAGCGTTCCAGGGTTGTTCACAAGGTGGGTGGCGAAGGCGGCGATGCTGCCCGCCAGCGCCTGCTGCTGGTTGCCGGAGCGCTGGTTGGAGCGGCTGAAGACGCCGTCCAGGAGTTCGGGGTGGGCGGCGAAGAGGCGGGCATAAAAATTGGGCGTGATGGCGCCGATCCGTGAACCAACAAGGGGCAGCGTTGCTTCAATGACGGGACGGGATTTTTCCGAGAGCATGGGAACTCCTGAGGTCGTGACCGGGGCCTTCGTCCGGCCTTCGCGAATACCTGCATGGGATATGCCGGTTTTCTTACCTCAAGTTCTACAGCGTGTAGAAAATTGATGCAAATCGTGTTGTAACAGGAGTTCCTGAAGGTGTCGCGCCGCGGGAGCAGGTCCCGCAAAATGTCCCCCGAGTCAGAGGCCTGGGCGCAGCCCGATCATGTGGAAGACCGGGGCCATTTGGCGGGAACCCGGCAGGTCCGCGATGACGACTGAATCGAGTTCCCGGTAGAAGGCTTCGCGGGCGCGGGCCAGTGCAGCGCGGAGCCTGCATTCGTTGATCAGCGGGCAGTTGCCGCCAGGAGCCACGCAGTCCGCCGGATCTGTCCGGGTATCGAGCTGGCGCAGGACCTGCCCCACGGTGGCAACGCGGCCGGCATGGCTGAGCCGGGAACCGCCTGTCCGGCCGCGGACCACCTCAATCAGTCCCAGGCTGCGCAGTTTCGTCATTGCTTTGCTGACGTGGTTGTAGGGAGTCCCTACCGAGTCGGCAATGCTCTGTGTTGTCAGCAACGCACCGCCGGGTGCCGCCGCCAGCACCATCAGCGCCCGGAGACTCACATCGGCAAAAGCGTTGATCTTCATGGGGAGCCGCCGGTCTAGTCCACCCAGATGGCGGGTTCACTGGCATCGGCCGCCAGATCACCAAATTCCCACGTCTGCGTCCCGGCATTGGCCGAGTAGGGCAACACGGCTGCGAAGACGGAGCCGTCGCGGTGCTCAGCCGCCACGTGGATGGCGTCCGAGTCCTCCTCAACCAGCAGGATGTCGCACACAACCGCGGCGGCCCGGAAGTCCTCCCGGTTCTGCCGCAGCAGGGCGGTGAGATCACTGATCATGGCTTCGGCGTCGAAGTCCCCGTCCGAACCTTCATCGGCATCCGCCGGGGAGACCGCCACCAGCCGCACCTCGCCGTCGTTCTGTACGGTCAAGGCGAAGGGCAGGAAACCGCCGTTGCGCTGGAGCTGCTCCTGGGCTGCGCTGACGCCTGTGCCCAGGAGGTTCTCCAGGTCGGTTGCGGTGGCGTCGGGCACCGAGTCACGCCAGGACTGCTGCTGGCCGGAACCCTGTTCTTCGGTGGCGGGCCCCGTGCTTTCCGTCATACTGACCTACGCCCGGACAAGCGCCAGGACCCGGTCCCGGATGCGTTCCATGGTGGCTCGGTCAGTGGCTTCCGCGTTGAGCCGGAGGAAGGGCTCGGTGTTGGACGGCCGCAGGTTGAACCAGTAGCTGCCGTCGTTGGCCGTGAACGTGCTGCCGTCCAGGGTGTCGATGGTGACGTCTTCGCTGGCGAAATCTGTGCGGACACGTTCCACAGCAGCGGGCTTGTCATCCACTTCGGAGTTGATTTCGCCGGAGCTGACGTAGGGCTCGTATTCCCGGCCCAGCTCGGATAGGGGGCCGTCCTGTTCGCCCAGGGCGGCCAGGACGTGCATGGCCGCCAGCATTCCTGTGTCCGCGTTCCAGAAGTCGCGGAAGTAGAAGTGGGCCGAGTGTTCCCCGCCGAAGACCGCGCCTTCCTCGGCCATGACGGCCTTGATGAAGGAATGGCCCACGCGGGTACGGACGGCCCGGCCGCCGTCGTGCTCTACGAGCTCTGACACGGCGCGGGAGGTGAGGAGGTTGTGGATGATCGTGGGGGTCTCTTCACCCTGTGCCTTTGCGCGGGCAATCTCGCGGCGCGCCACCATGCCGGTAATGGCCGACGGCGAAACGGGGTTGCCCTTCTCGTCCACCACGAAGCAGCGGTCGGCATCGCCATCGAAGGCAAGGCCGATGTCTGCGCCGTGCTCCACCACTGCCGCCTGCAGGTCGCGGAGGTTTTCCGGCTCCAGCGGGTTGGCGGGGTGGTTGGGGAAGGATCCGTCCAGCTCGAAGTACAGGGGAATGATGTCCAGGGGAAGCTTGGGGAGCAGGGTGTCACCCAGCACTGCTGGCGTGGTGAGGCCAGCCATGCCGTTGCCCGCGTCCACCACTACTTTCAGCGGACGGGAGCCGGAAAGGTCAACCAGTTTACGGAGATACTCGGAGTAGTCCTTGAGTACGTCCCTGACGCCGATCTGCCCGCGCTTTTCGGCAGCCGGCATGGAGCCCGCATTGAGGTACTGCTCGGCCAGCGCCTGGATGTCCTTGAGCCCCGACTCGGAGGAGATGGGCACTGCGCCGGCTTTCGACATCTTGATGCCGTTGTAGCCGGCGGGGTTGTGGCTGGCGGTAAAGGTGGCGCCGGCACGGTCCAGGTAACCGCACGCAAAGTAGAGCTCATCGGTGGAGATCAGGTCCAGCAGCTCAACGTTGGCGCCGCGGGTGGCCGCGCCGTTGGCGAAAGCCTTGCTGAAGTCGGGGGAGGAGGGGCGCATGTCGCCGCCCACCAGGATGGTCTGGCCTTCGAGTTTGAGGACGTCCACGAAAGCGGCCCCCACGGCTTCGACGATTTCGGCGGTAATGGACTCGCCTACGATGCCCCGGACGTCGTACGCCTTGAAGGATGCCGAAAGGTCAAAAGCCGTTGTCTGTTCGCTAGTCACGGGCTTTATCTTACGGTGAAGCCGGAGCTCGGCAATTGAGGGAGGGCTATGTTTGTGGATAAACACATCCGCAGAGCCTGAGGCTGATGGCCTGCCGACGTCGAAATCCACATAACGGCCGCAGCGCGTTCCCGGGTGTCGGACGTGGCTGGGATACTGAATCAATGGTCGATAACCAGCACGCCACCGCTCTTTCTGAAACCGCATTTTCTGAACCAGCACTTTCTGAACCAGCACTTTCTGAAACCGCCGTCTCTGACCCTGCAACTACTGAGGTGCCTCCCTCCACGGCCACGCACGCGCAGGCCCTCGAGGTCCTTCGCGAACTGGTCGGCAACCCGGCGGCCGGCTTCCACGAGGGCCAGTTTGAAGCAATCGAGGCATTGGTCGACGGCGGCCGGCGGGCCTTGGTTGTCCAGCGCACCGGCTGGGGAAAATCGGCAGTATATTTCGTGGCTTCCCTGCTGTTACGCCGCAGGGGCGCTGGCCCAACCCTCATCGTTTCGCCGCTCCTGGCCCTGATGCGGGACCAGGTGGCTGCCGCCGCCCGTGCCGGGGTGCGCGCAGTGGCCATTAACTCCGCCAACCAGTTGGAGTGGGACAGCGTCCGCGAACAGCTGGCCGCTGACCAGGTGGACGTCCTGCTGGTGTCTCCGGAACGGTTGACCAACCCTTCCTTCCGTGAAAACCAACTGCCGGAGCTGATCCGCCGGACCGGCCTGCTGGTGATTGACGAGGCCCACTGCATTTCCGACTGGGGCCACGACTTCCGCCCGGACTACCGCAGGATTGCGGACCTGATCACCCAATTGCCGGACACGGTCCCGGTGCTCGCCACCACCGCCACGGCCAACTCACGGGTTGTGCACGACATCGAAGAGCAACTGGGGGCCGGCGTCCTGACCATTCGCGGTGCACTTGGCCGGGATTCATTGAGGCTGGGCGTGCTGTCCCTTCCCGACGCCAAGCAACGCCTGGGCTGGCTGCTTACCCACCTGGCTGACCTTCCAGGCAGCGGGATCATCTACACGCTGACGGTGTCCGCAGCAGAGGACACTGCCCGGCTGCTGGCCGAGGCCGGCCACGAAGTGCTTGCCTATACGGGCCGCACCGACCCCGCCGACAGGGAGCGGGCAGAACAGCTCCTCAAGGACAACCAGGTAAAGGCCCTGGTGGCCACCTCGGCACTGGGCATGGGGTTCGATAAACCTGATCTGGGTTTTGTGGTCCACCTGGGCGCGCCATCCTCCCCTGTTGCGTACTACCAGCAGGTGGGGCGGGCAGGCCGTGGGGCAGCCAACGCCGATGTCCTGCTGCTTCCCGGCCCGGAGGACCGCGACATCTGGCAGTACTTCGCCACAGCCTCCATGCCCTCTGAAGAGAAGGCCGCGGCCGTCCTTACCGCCCTGGCAGAAGCCGGCACTGCACTTTCCACAGTTGCCCTGGAAGCACGGGTTGACCTTCGCCGCACTCCGCTGGAACTGCTGCTGAAAGTCCTTTCGGTGGACGGTGCGGTGGAACGTGTGGGCGGTGGCTGGCGGTCCACCGGCCAGTCCTGGATTTATGATGCCGAGCGGTACCAGCGCATTTCCGAGGCCCGCGTGGACGAGCAGGACTCCATGGTGATTTACCAGGACACGGCCGGGTGCCGGATGGAATACATCACCTCGGTCCTGGACGACGAGACCGCGCACGCCTGTGGCCGGTGCGACAACTGCGCCGGGCAGTGGTTCCGGGCAGATATTGCTGAACAAGCCACGGCCGCGGCCAGCCAGACCCTCAGCAGGGCAGGCGGGCCGCTGGAGGCGCGGCTGCAATGGCCCAGCGGAATGGACCGTCTGGGAGTTCCCGTGAAGGGAAAGCTTAAACCGGGCGAAGGGCTGGCCGAGGGACGCGTCCTGGCGAGGCTGACCGATCTTGGCTGGGGCGGCGCACTGCGCGAGCTGTTCGCGGCCGGCGCGGCGGACCGGGCGGTTGATCCAGGCATGCTGCAGGCGTGCGTCCAGGTCCTGCGCGAGTGGGGCGCCGGAGACTCGCGCAACCCCGGCTGGAGCGGTGTGGGGCGCCCTGCCGCCATCGTCAGCGTCCCCTCGCGCGGCAAGCCGGAGCTGGTGGGTTCCCTTGCCAAGGGCATTTCCGAGATTGGGCGCATCCCGTACCTGGGCGAGCTGCAGCTGGCCCATGGGGGGCCCACCGGAGGCCGGGGCGGCAATAGCGCCTACCGCCTCGCTGGTGTGTGGGACCGCCTCGTGGTGGGGCCCGAACTTGGGGAGGCACTGGGCTCCCTGCAGGGCGGCAGCGTGATGCTGATAGACGACATCGTGGACAGCAGGTGGACGCTCACGGTTGCTGGCCGGGCCCTTCGCCAAGCCGGTGCGGGAGCTGTCCTTCCCCTGGTCCTGGCGCAGGCCGGCTGACGGGAGCTCGGCTGACGGGGCTCGGCTGACGGGGCTGGCTGGGGACAGGGTGGATAGCGCCAGGCCGCCTAAGCTCAGGGGCGCGACCTTAAGCCGGGCCTCAAGCCCTGAGACTAAGCCGCCCGACCTCAAGCGCCGGCTTCAAGCATGCGGACGGCAAAACCGAATAAACACCCCGGCTCATGGCTGCTTCAGGCCGGCTGGGTTTTGCGCTGGCTGACCTCCGCCCCGGCATGCCGGGGCAGGAACAGGCTGTCCGCGGTGCTCGCCAGCATCAGCACCGCCATGGCGAGGAATGCCCCGCGGAAGGGGCCGGCGGCGTCGGGAAAGCTGCCGAGCCCATCGAACAGCCGGATGAGCAGGGCACCCACGGCGATGCCGGCAGCAGCGGCGAGCTGGACCAGGGTTGCTGATACTACGTTGGCCGAGGTGAGCTGCGCAGGGGCGATGTCCGCATACTGGACGGAGGCGTAGGCAGAGAAACCGATGGAGCGGAAAGCCCCGCTGCAGACCAGCAGTGCGAAGGTCAGCGGCTCGGGAGTGTCCGCGGTCAGCAAGGCACAGAGGGCGAAGGTGGCTGCGGAGGCCAATGAGGCAAACACGAGCATCGCCTTGAAGCCAAAGCGCCGGATCAGGGGTGTTGTAGCCGGTTTGATGCCGATGTTGCCGATGAAGACCGCAGCCACCATGGCGCCGGCATGCAGCGGGGACCAGCCGAACCCGGCCTGGAACATCAACGGGAGCAGGAACGGGACGGAGCTGATGGTCAGCCGGTAGGCGAACCCGCCGGTGGCCATTGCCCGGAACGTGCGGGCGCTGAACACCCCAAGGTCAAAAAGCGGCGTGCGGGCCCGGCGCATCCAGAGCACCGCACTGGCCAGGGCAACCGCACCGGATCCGGCACTCAGGGCAGCCCAGGGAGTGTCCGGGTGGGTGCTGGCCAGTTCCAGGCCCACCACCAGTGCCCCCACGCCGAGAGTGGTGAGGGCCAGCCCCGGCCAATCCAGCCGCCGCCCGCCGTCGCCCGCTTCTGCAGGCACCAGCCGCAGTGCAGCCAGGAAGGCGGCCGCACCCAGGGGAAGGTTGATCAGGAAAATCCAGTGCCAGGACAGGTACGTAGTCAGCGCACCGCCAACCAGTGGAGCCAGGCCGGGTGCAAGCAGCCCGGGCCATACCAGGAACGCTGTGGCGCGCAGCAGGTCGGCCTTGGGCGTCCCGCGAAGGACCACGAGGGTTCCGACGGGAACCATCATCGCGCCGCCGAACCCCTGGGCGATCCTGCTAAGGGTAAGCGCGGTGAGGTCCTGGCTGAGCGAACACGCGAGTGACGCGGCCGTGAAGATAGCGATGGCAAGGCAAAAGACCCGGCGGGCGCCGAACCGTTCTGCAAGCCAGCCACTGAGCGGAATGCCCATGGCAACGGTGAGCAGGTAGGCCGTCATGGTGATGTTGACGTCCGGGGCCGGCACCCGGAAGTCGGCAGCGATATTGGGGATAGCCGTGGTCAGGACGGTGCCGTCGAGGAACTCCATAAAGAAGGTGGCGGCCACCAGGAGGGCCAGGCGCGGACTCCATGCCTGCGCGGCCCCGGGCGTCCCATCCGCGGTGTTGCTTGCTGCCATCCGTTCATCCTGCCACCGGCAGAACATGCAGGGCGCCCGGTGTCCGTACCCCGGACGAACCAGGAGGGAAATCCCCGGAACGCAAGAGCCCGGAAACAAAAAGCCCGGGAACAAAAAGCCCGGGAACGCAAGAAGGCCCCGGTCCAGGACCGGGGCCAAAACGCGGAGACGGGGGGATTTGAACCCCCGGTGGAGTTGTGCCCCACACTTCATTAGCAGTGAAGCCCATTCGGCCGCTCTGGCACGTCTCCAATTGCTATTCCTAGCCCACCAAGGATACGCAGAACGGGCCATGCAGTGCAAAACGGGCCACCGGCACTGCTCACAGGGCTTAGCGGTTCCCCGCCGCCGGCGTCCTGCCTGCCTTACTGCCGGGCCTGCCCGCCGCGGACCATCCTGATTTCGCGGAGGTGTTCCCAGTCCGGGATCGTGTCCGCCGCCCCGTCGGGTTCGAAGCCGAAGTGCCGGTAGAAGCCAATGGCCTGCCCGTTGTCCGCTGCCACCCACAGGCTCGCCGCGCTGATGCCCAGGGCGGCTTCGAGGAGGCGGCGTCCCAGGCCCAGCCCCTGGTGTGAGGCCAGCAGGTACAGTCCCCAAAGTTCCAGGTCTCCGGCCGACGGCGGCGGGGCAGCATGCGTTGCATCCCCGGCAGGCACGCGGCGGACGCCCGCAAATCCAACCAGGGTGCCGCCGTCGCACGCCACCCACACAACGGCCGGTTCGGCCGACTCCAGCAGGTGCCGCCAGAGAGGCAGCCGGTCGGCCGGGACCCGGGAGGCGAGAAACGCGTCGGACAGCATCCCGCGGTAGGTCTCCTGCCAGCAGCGGACGTGGATCTCCGCCAGCCGTTCAACGTCAGCAGGCTCCGCCCGCCGCAGGTCCAGGCCCACCGCTACCCCACACCGCCTGCCAGGGCTTTCCACAGGAAGTGCTGGCTCCGTGCCTGGAGGGCGGCTGCCTGCCGGTTGTCTGACGCCCCGGCGTGCCCTCCCTCCAAAGCTTCGTGGAACCAGACGTTTGGAATGCCCATGGCCAGCATCCGCGCGGCCATCTTGCGGGCCTGGACGGGACCAACCCGGTCATCGGAGGATGCGGTCCAGATGAACGTTTCCGGGTATTCCACTCCATCCTTGAGCAGGTGGTAGGGGGAGAAGGTCCTGATGTATTCCCACTGCTCCGGGACGTCCGGATCGCCGTACTCGGCAATCCAGGAGTGGCCGGCGGACAGCCTCGTGTAGCGGCGCATGTCCAGCAGCGGCACACCGCAGGACACGGCACCGAACAGCTCCGGGTACCGGGTGAGCATGTTGCCCACCAGCAGCCCGCCGTTGGATCCGCCCACGCAGCCCAGCCGTTCGCGGGAGGTGACGCCGCGGGACATGAGGTCCCGGGCAACGGCGGCGAAGTCCTGGTAGGCCTTGTGCCGGTTCTCCTGCAGCGCCGCGCGGTGCCAGGCCGGCCCGTACTCGCCTCCGCCGCGGATGTTCGCCACCACGTAGACCCCGCCGCGGGAATGGGGAGCATCTCCGTCGGCGCCGGCCGGCATCGAGGTCCGGCGCTCCAGCCATGCCCTGCCTACTGTGCCGCTGTAGGCCGGCGTGCGGGACACCTCGAACCCGCCGTAACCGGAAAGCTGCGTGGGATTCTGCCCGTCCAGCGGCAGGTTCCGTGGGGCCACCTGGAAGTAGGGGACTCGGGTTCCGTCATCGGATACGGCGAAATGCTGCTGCACTTCATAGTCGCCGTCAGCAAAGAACGACGGCGATGCCTTCACCTCGGCGTGCCGGCTCACCACGTCGTTTGTCCCGTCAGTGGTCCGTTTCAGGGTGCCCCGCATCAGCGTGGTGGGAGTGGTGAACCCGGTGGCGACGAGCCAGAAGTCGTCACCCGCGCCGCCGTCGGACGCTGCCTCGTCCTCATCGTCCACCGCATAGGCGTTCACGTCATGCAGCGGCGGGCAGGCATCAAGAAGGGTGGAGGCCCAGGCGCCTCCCGCCCCGTCCGCGGGGCGGGAAGGATCAAGGACCCGGATTTCGGACGAAACATCCTTTAGGAGGTTGAGCAGCAGGAAGTTCCGGGTCCAGCTCCAGGACTGCAGTGACGTGCGGGCGTCCGGGGTAAACAGCACCGCCAGGCCCCGTGCGCCGGCCAGGTAGTCCTCGAACCCGCAGGCAAGCAGTGAGCCGGCCGGATAGGTGTTTCCGTCAACCACCCAGTCCTGCTGCGGCCGGAACAGGAGCCATTCCCGGTGCGCGCTGACGTTTACGTCGGTGGGCACGTCGATCTGCACCCACTCTCCGTCCCGCAGCACCAGGTTCTTCCGGTTGAAGAAGTCGATGTAGTCAACGGCGAAGGTCCGTTCGTATCCGGGAGTGGAGTCGTGCGCCACCACTGCCATCATGTGCTGCTCGGGGACCTCAAACAGCAGGGGCGCACCCGCCAGCGGGGCGCCGCGCTTCAGCGTGACCGCCGTCCGGGCGTAGGAAGAAGCGGTCTTCGGCAGCCCCTCCGCGGTGGAGGCTACCAGCAGCGTGTCCGCGTCCAGCCACGAAACGTTGCCCTTCGCCGTCGGCAGGTCAAAACCGCCCTGGGCCGGGTCCACGAACGTCCGGCTCTCCACGTCGAACTCCCGGTACCGGTTCGCATCGCCGCCGTCGGGAGAGAGCGCCAGCAGGGCCAGCCGGTAAGGCTCGCCGGCATTGGGACGGAGGAAGGTTGCGCCGTGGAACACCCACTCCTGGCCCTCCGCTGCAGCCAGCTCATCGACGTCGAGCAGCACGTCCCACTCGGGGGAATCCGTGCAGTAGCTCTCCCAGGTAGTGCGCCGCCACAGGCCCTTGGGGTTGTGGCGGTCCTTCCAGAAGTTGTAGTACCAGTCCCCGCGCTTGCCCACCATGGCGATCCGGTCCGTGGAGTCCAGCACCTCCAGGATGCTTCCTTCCAGGTAGGCGTAATCCGCGTCCTCCAGCAAATCTTCGGTGCGGGAGTTTTGCTCCTTGACCCAGGCAAGCTGCTCTTCGCCGTAGATCTCCTCCAGCCAGACATTCTCGTCGACGGGCTCGGGCGCAGCGCCGGAGGTGGCCTGGCCGGAACCGGGGACGGACGCTGAATCAGCTGCAGTGGTGGTCATTGGGCCATCCAAACAACTTAGCTGCCGGCGGGCAAGTCACGCGTTCAGCCCGTACGCTGGATGCCGTGGAAAAAACGCAGAGCATCCGGACCGCCATCATCGGTTCGGGTCCCCGGGGCACCAGCGTTCTGGAACGTTTGCTCGCCAACACCGCCGCGCTCGCCGAAACCGGCACCGAGCCGGCGCGGCTCCACATCGACGTCATCGATCCTTACCCGGCAGGGCCCGGGCACGTGTGGCAGCCGCAGCAGTCACGGCTGTACCTGATGAACACGCAGTCCTTCTACCCCACGCTGGTGCCTCAGGACCCTGCCCTGGCCGCGCCCATCGCCGGGACCACTTTCGACCAGTGGCGGGTGCGGCAGCAGGCACACCCGTCGCCGTCCCTCACCGCCGATGAGCGGGCTGAACTGGCCGTCCTCGAATCCAGCGACTTCCCCAGCCGGGCCCTCTACGGCCGCTACCTCCGCTGCACACTGGACGAGCTGACGGAACAGGCACCCGACGGCGTCACCATCGAATTTCACGAAACGTCCGCGGAGTCGGTGCGTCCGGCAGCGGACGGAATGTACGACGTCGGCCTGGCAAGTGGCGCCACGCTCCACACCAACGCCGTGGTGCTTGCCCTGGGGCACGTCCCGTCGCGGCTCAACCCGGAGCAGCGGGAGCTGCAGGGCGCGGCTGTGCAGCTCGGCCTGCGGTACCTGCCGCCGGCTGTGCCGGCCGACGTCGACTGGACCGCCATTCCCGCCGGTGAGCCCGTGCTGGTCCGCGGCATGGGCCTGAACTTTTTCGATGCCATGGGACAGCTCACCGAGGGCCGCGGGGGGAAGTTCGTCAGCAACGGCGGGAAGCTGACATACGAACCATCCGGCCAGGAGCCGCTGATCATTGCCGCCTCACGGCGCGGGACCCCCTACCGGGCCAAAGCGGCGCTCGCCGGCTACTACCCGTCGTCGGTCACCCTTAGGTATCTCACCGAAGCTGCCCTGGAGCGCTTCCGCGCCGCCGGGATCCGGCCGGGTTTCGACCACGACCTCTGGCCGCTGCTGCACCGCGACACGCTCTGGGCGTACTACTCAACCCTGGTGCGCTCGCAGCTTGGGGCGGTCCCTGATGCCGCTGCTTTCCTCGCTGCGCTTGAAGAGGCGCTGCACCCGCATGCCCACAGCGCTGCCAGGTGGGAGGACAGTGTTGAGAGCGTCCTGGCCGTGCATGTGGGCCCGCGCCACCGGCTGGACCTGCCCGGGCTGGCAGCCCCGCTGGCCGGGCGCTCCTTCGCGTCCCGCGCCCAGCTGGACGCCGCCGTCGTCGAATACCTGCTCGACGATGCCCGCCGCTCAGCCCTGGGCGAGGATGATCCGGTGAAGATGGCCATCGGCGCCCTGCACCGCGGCCGGGCTGTCCTGAAAACAGCAGTGGCCGACGGCGGCATCACCGACGAATCATGGGTCGCCGGACTGCGTGGCTGGTTCGAGTCCTTTGTGGAAGGGCTGGCCAGCGGGCCGCCGGCGCTCCGCTCGGAGCAGCTCGCTGCGCTCGCAACCGCCGGAATTGTCAGTTTCGTAGGGCCCGACCCCAAATTCGGCGTCGACCGCAGGAACGCCATGTTCACTGCCACGTCCCCCTGGGTGGACGGGCCGCCCATGACGGCAAAGACCATGGTGGAGGCGCTCGCCCCCGGCAACAGGGTGTCCGCGACTGATTCACCCGTGCTTGAACAGCTGCTCGCGGACGGGCTCGCCAGGCCCCGGCTGATGATGACGGCGGAGGGCGCACCCGTTCAGTCCACGGGCCTGGATGTTGTGCCCCACCCCTACCGGCCGGTGGCGGCCAACGGGTCGGTGACCGGGAACCTTTACGTGCTGGGCCTGCAGCTCTCGTCCTCGCAGTGGGGAACAGCCATCGCCGCTGAAGCCGTGCAGCCCGGACAGCCTGCCTACCGGAGCGGCCAGCGGACGCTCCGGGACGCCGACGAGATCGCCCGGGCCATCCTCGGACTGTAGCTGCCCCGGACGCTCTCTCACTTGATGTGCTTAAAGCCCAGATGCTCTCTCACACGTGAGAGAGCATCTGGGGAAATGGCGCCTTAAGTGAGAGAGCGTCAGTGGTTTTTTGGACCTTTCACACTTCGAGGCGGGGGCGTCAGCCGCGCAGGCAGGCCCGGTAGGCGGCCATGGCCTGGCCGTAATTCAGCTGGCCGGCCAGGTCCGCAGGCCGTGAAGGCTTGACCGGTTTGGTGCAAACCGGTCCAGCAGGCTCGGTGGCTGCCACTTTGACCTCTACCGTGACCTTGGTACCCGATTCCGCAGCGGTGAGGACCAGTGTTCCCGGCCCGGCAGCGGCACTTGAGGGGACGGCCAGGTTCACTGTTGCGGAACCGGCCGTGACGGGCACGGACCCTAGCTCGGTCACAACACCGGCGGTGTCCGTAAACACTGCCGAGAGGGTCTTGTTGACCGGGCTGCCCAGGGAGGTCAGGTCCAGCTTGGAGACCGAGAGGCTGACCGGTTCGCCGGGCTTGACCTCACTGGCGGTGGTGTTCGTCACGGCCACCGATCGCCGGGCGAAATCGGGCGAGACCGGGCTGCTGTCCTGCAGGTAGCCGATCCACGCGTCACGGTCGACCAGCCCCGAGTCCTTGGTGTTGGCACCTTCGGTGAAAACGCGGAAGTTGTCGCCCCCGGTTGCCAGGAAGCTGAATGTGCCCACCCGGTAGGACCTGGCCGGATCAAGCGCAGCCCCGTTCACACGGACGGAGGTGATGCGGTCACCGGCCGGCCGGGCGGCGTCGTACGTGTAGTTCACGTTCTTGGACAGGCCCAGCTGGATGTAGGCGCGGCTGGGAACCGTGCCGTCCGCGTTGGTCTGCCATTGCTGCTCCAGCAGCGTCTTGAACTGTGCACCGGTCAGGGACGTGGTCCACAGGTTGTTGACGAACGGAAGCACCGCATTGGCTTCGGCGTAGGTAATGGTGCCGTCCGGGGCGAAGTACAGCTCGTTCCGCAAGCCGCCGGCATTGACCACACCGATTTCGGCGCCGCCCAGTTCGGCGGGCTGCAACGAGTTGAGCAGCGAGTCCGCCACCAGGTTGCCCAGCGTGGATTCGCTGCTGCGGTCATCACGTTTTGCCACTCCGGCGGCGTCCGTGGTGAATGCTGTGGTGATGTCCGCCGTGACGGCACCAACAGGCTGGTTGCCGACGACGGCGGCATCCGCGAGTGCCCTCTTCACGATCGCGTCGACGGCGGCCACACGCGGGTAGGCGGTAACCAGGTCTGCGGCAGGATCTGTGGTGCGCTTCACATTTCCGGCCTTGTACGCGGTAACCTGCTTGGTGGCGGTGTCCACGGTGAGCTGGACCTGGCCCACGTTCTCGCCGTAGTTGCCTGTCTGGACAATCGGCCGGGTCTTGCCCTCCGCGCCGGGAACCGGTGCGTCCCAGGCGTACTCCTTGTGGGTGTGCCCGGTGAAGATGGCGTCAACGTCCGGGGACGTTTCGGTGACCAGCTTCGCGAACGGGCCGCCGGCTGCCACTTCCTCCTCCAGGGTGGAGCCTTCCACCGTTCCCGAACCGGCGCCGTCGTGGTTTTCCACGATGATGACGTCGGCCAGGTTCTCCGCGGTGATCCGTGCGGCCGCCCGGTTGATGGCGTCCACGGGATCACCAAACTCAAGGTCGGCAATCCCGGCGGGGGTCACCAGGGAAGGAACTTCCTGCGTGACCGTGCCGATGACGGCCACCTTGATGCCGTTCATGTCCAAAACGGTGAACTCTGGCAGGGCCGGCTCGGTGGTGCCCTTCTTGTACACGTTCGCACCCAGGTAGGGGAACCTGGCGTTGGTGCCGCCGGCGATGACGCGGTCCTGCAGGTCCGCCCAGCCGCCGTCGAACTCGTGGTTGCCGACGGCCGAGGCCCGAAGCTCCAAGGCGTTCAGCACATCGATGGTGGGCTGGTCCTTGGCAACCGCGGAGGCAAACAGCGACGCGCCGATGTTGTCTCCGGCTGAGAGGAAGGCGGTGGAACTGGGTGCGGCCGCCGCACGTAGTTTCTCGATGGTGCCTGCGAACAGGACCGTGTTGGTGTCGATCCTGCCGTGGAAGTCGTTGATGCCCAGGAAGTTCAGGTCAACGGTGGCGGGAGCGGACTGCAGGTCCAGGCCGACCACCACGGGATCGTGGTCGCTGGCGCGGAACTGGTCCGGTGCGTAGTAGTTGGTGACGTTGTTGTTGTAGCGGCTGTATTCCAGGGCTACAGACTCAACCGAGTTGATGTTCCAGATGTCAGCGCCAGTGACCACCGCATTGGCGGCAGGTGAGGCCAGGATGTGGTCCAGCGAGCCCACCATGCCGCCGAAGAGGTAGGAGTGCTTGGCGGTGCCGTCGGCGTTGCGGGCTTTCTCGTCCTGGTTGACGTAGCCCTCTGCCGTGAAGACGTTGATGGGGTCTTCCTTGGCGTAGGCGTTGAAGTCGCCGATCAGGAACACCTTGTCCGTGCCCTTTGACTGCTGCAGGGACTTGGTGAACTCGAGAAGGGACTTCGCCTGGGCCGTGCGTGCGAGGTTTGATGCGCCCTGCCCCTGGTCCGTGTCCTCGGGGGTGGCCGCCGAGCCTTTGGATTTGAAGTGGTTTGCGATGGCAATGAACTCTGTGCCCGCACCGCCACCCACGGGCTTGAAAACCTGGGCCAGCGGCTTGCGGGCGTTGGAGAACGCCACGGTGTCGTTGTGGATGATGGACTCACCCACAGGCTCTGCAGCTGCCTTTTTGTAGATGAACGCGGTGCGGATCATGTCCTCGTCGCTCAGCGGCGGCGCGTTGGCAGGGGACCTGACGTAATCCCAGATGCCCGGCGTTTCGATGTTCAGGGCGTCCACCAGCTTGGCCAGGGCGTCGTCCCGGTCCTTGCCGAACTGTGCTGAGTTTTCGATCTCCATCAGTGAGACAACATCGGCGCCGGCCTTGGAGATGGCCGAGACAATCTTGTCCTGCTGCCGTTCGAAGTTCTCGGCGTTGGCGGCGCCGCGGGCGTCGCAGCCGCCGCGGACCGTGATCGGGTTCCCGGCCCGGTCCTCGTAGTAGGTGCAGCCCGTGAGCTGGTCACCTGTGGTGGGGAAGTAGTTGAGCACGTTGAAGGAGGCGATCTTGAGGTTGCCTCCTACTGCGGCAGGAGCGTCGGTGCGCGTGGCCCCGAACGACGCCGGCTGGACGGTGCCCTTGTTGCCTTCCGTCAGGTGGGTCAGCGGCTGGAGCTTCCAGGCGTTGTTTCCGTAGCCGAGCACCACGTTGGTGCTGAAGGTGGCGGGCGAGCCCACCCGTACCGGGTCAGCCGTGGTCAGGTAGGGAAGGACCTGGGCTTTGGCCGCGGCGTCGCGAAGGAAGTTGGTGCTGGAGCCGTCGTCCAGCTTGATCCCGCGGGCGGCGTTGTCCGCCACCGTTGCGGTGTATTCGGCTGAGCCGTAGGGGGCGACGGCGGTCGGCTGGACCAGCGGCGTCGTTCCGCCGGCGAGGCCGATCTCGCCGTACTGGTTCAGGGTGTAGTTGTCCGTGACAGTCAGCGGGCCCTGGGGTGCCAGGAGCATTCCTTCCAGGGATTCGCGGAAGGTTTCGCCTGCGGGCAGCGTGAACGGCGTGGCCTTGACCTCGGGCGCGGCGTCGGCCAGCTTGGTCAGTCCGGCCGCTGCGGTGACGTTCAGCTGCGTCATCCCGTAGTACTCCGCTACGGCACCGGTCACCTGCACGTGGTCTCCGGCCTGGACCGATGCCACGGTGGCGGGGGAGTAGACGAAGATTCCGTCCGAGGCGGTGTGGTTCGTTGCCGTCAGGTCGCCGCCGGTTCCCGGTGTCTGCAGGTAGTAGCCGTTGAGGCCGCCGGTGGGGAAGACCGCTGTGACCCTACCGGCGGTGGTCACTGTTGATCCGGTGAGGGGGCTTTGCGCGCCCGTGCCCTGAATCTCGGCGATGGACCGGACTGACGGCGCGGGGCCCGGATCCGGGGCGGTGCTGCCGCCCGGGGTTGGGCTGATGGTTGTGCTGAGGCTGAAGTCCG
Organism: Pseudarthrobacter quantipunctorum; assembly: GCF_045291495.1. NCBI lineage: Bacteria > Bacillati > Actinomycetota > Actinomycetes > Micrococcales > Micrococcaceae > Pseudarthrobacter > Pseudarthrobacter quantipunctorum. Next base: position 3,365,637 of record NZ_CP148033.1, on the reverse strand, counting down.
CCGCGTTGCTGTTGCTGTCCGCGCCCCCGCTGCGGTTCAGGCTCCTCACGTCGCCCGCACCCGCCACGCCCGCAGCTACTGCAGTTTCGAAGGTGTTGGAGGAGCCGTAGCCCAGCAGGTCCGCCACGCCCGCGGGCTCCACCTGGGAGCCGGTGGACAGCGCGACGGCGGTGGGCTGCTTTGCGAGCACGATGGTGCCGGAGGTGCCGCTGAAATTCAGGCTTCCTGCTACGAGGTCCGGCGTGGGGAGGTCGGCGCCGTTGGTTCCGTTGCTGGCACCCTGGATCAGGTAATGCCCCTTTGCCGCGATGGTGCCGGAAAGGGGTGCCACGGAGGTAGGGGCTGCCGTTCCGGCTGCGGAACGGTACTGGACTGACCAGCCGTCAAGCGACACCGGGGCGTCCGAGGAGTTGTAAAGCTCCAGGAACCGGTTCTTGTAGGCGGCGCCCGTGCTGCCGCCGCTGAGGTAGGCCTCGTTGATCACAACGGGGGAGGTTCCTGCCGCGGCTGAGACCTCTGCGGCTTTATTGTCCGCAACTGCGGGAAATGCTGCCAGGGGAGCCAGAAGCCCCGCCGACAACGCTGTACCCAGCGCTAGTTTCCAAGGTGTGTGATGCATCCGCTCGTACTTTCATAAGGGTGTCCCGGTGGGGGACCCGATGGAAGGTGTCCGGGTTGTACCGACGGACAGGGGCCCGGATCCTGCTCCTGGTCAAGTGGTATCCGGCACATCACAACAGCGCTGAATGAACGCAGGGTTGATAGCGCGTGCATTCGGCGGGACGCTCCCCAGCGGAACGGGCCACCTCCCGGCCGGGAGCCCCAGTAGCCCCGGTTCCGGTGATGCTGTTGGCGGAATGTGGTGGCCGGCATCTACCCCAGTGTGCCGACTATCACAAAGGATACCGGCCAGTAGCTTTGGTGGAAGGGTGCTGGACAAATTTGTCAGAACAATTTACCCGGGGGCACTGGTTTCCCTCGCGGCTGCCATTCCGGACCGGCTGCGGCCTGCCGCGGCTTAAACGAAGGACCCCTGTCCGCCAGCATGCTGGCGGACAGGGGTCCTATTTCGCGGAAGGTAAGAGATTCGAACTCTTGGTACGGGGTTACCGCACACTAGTTTTCAAGACTAGCTCCTTCGGCCGCTCGGACAACCTTCCTCAACAAGTAGTGTTTCATAGGCACTTGCCTGCAACAAAACAGAGTCCGGAAGGTGTCCGGTGCACACTGGTTGCACGCAGTATTCAGTCAGAAACGGGAGTGTTCCATGAAAGCCGTCTACATTTCAGAGCCGGGCGGCCCGGAAGTGTTGGAGGTCCGCGAGGTTGAGGCCCCGGTACCCGGTACCGGAGAGGTGCTGATCGACGTCGTGGCGGCCGGCCTCAACCGGGCGGACGTGCAGCAGCGCAGGGGTTTCTACCCGCCGCCGCCAGGAGCCTCGGACATTCCGGGGCTTGAGGTATCCGGCCGGATCGCGGGGTTCGGCCCCGGCGTCACGAGGGCGTTTTCCCTCGGTGACAAAGTGGTGGCGCTGCTGGCCGGGGGCGGCTATGCCCAACAGGTGGCTGTCCCCGCCGAGCAGGTCCTCCGGGTGCCCGACGGCGTCGACCTGGTCACCGCGGCAGCGCTTCCCGAAGTTGCCGCCACCGTCTACTCCAACCTGGTCATGACCGCCCAGCTGCAGGAGGGGGAGACCGTCCTGATCCATGGGGCCACAGGCGGGATCGGCACCATGGCCATCCAGCTGGCCAAGGCGCTCGGCGCCAGGGTTGCCACCACTGCCGGGTCTGATGAAAAAGTGAGCACGGCGAAGGCCTTCCTGGGTGCGGACATAGCGATCAACTACGCAGAGGAAGATTTTCCCGAGAGCCTTCGCCGCCAAAACGGAGGCAAGGGCGCGGACGTCATCCTCGACGTTGTCGGCGCCAAATACCTCAAGCAGAACGTGGACGCGCTCGCTGACTATGGACGCCTGGTGGTGATCGGACTGCAGGGCGGCACCAAGGGTGAGCTCGATCTGGGGCAGCTGCTTCAAAAGCGGGCTGCTGTGGTGGCCACAGCCCTGCGCCCGCGGCCCGTGGAGGAGAAAGGCGCCATTATGTCCGCCGTCCGCGACGCCGTATGGCCGATGGTCAGCGACGGAAGGGTCCGGCCGCTGGTGGCAAAGACATTCCCGCTCGACCAGGTGCGCGCTGCCCACCGGTACTTCGACACCGGCGACCACGTCGGCAAGATCCTCTTGGTCATGTAACCGCTCCGCCCGCAGACCGTTGCCCGCCGAGCACAAGGAACAGCATGTCCATCCGCCATAGCCTCCTCGCCCTGCTGCAGGACCAGCCCCGCTACGGCTACCAGCTGCGGGCCGAGTTTGAGGCGCGCACCGGCGCTACCTGGCCGCTGAATATCGGACAGGTGTACACCACCCTGGACAGGCTGGAACGCGACGCCCTGGTGGCCCGGGACGGCGACGACGGGAACGGCCACGTGGTGTACAGCATCACGGCGGCCGGCAGGGCGAAGATCCGGGAGTGGTTCGCGGCGCCGGTGGAGCGGAACAACCCGCCGCGCAATGAGCTGGCCATCAAGCTGGCACTCGCCGTCACCGTGCCCGGCGTCGACGTCCAGGGCATTATCCAGGGCCAGCGGATGGCCTCCGTCCGCGCCCTGCAGGACTACACCAAAGCCCGCCGGGACACGGCTTCAAACCAGCGGGCCGTTGATACGGCGTGGCTTTTGGTCCTGGACTCCCTGATTTTCCAGACTGAGGCGGAGGTCCGTTGGCTTGATCTGTGCGAGGCAAGGATGATCCAGCAGGCACAGGGGAAATAGGCAACACAATTGGGTCTTTTTGAACGCGGAGGACAGGTTTACCGTGGGGTGCAGGAGCCGCCCGGCCGGGCGGTGGAACTTGGAGGAAGCTCATGACAACCCACGTGGCCGACTGCAGCGTAACGAACTGTTCCTTTAACGATCACACCAACTGCAATGCTGCCGCCATCACGGTTGGCGGCGCGGAAAACCACGCGCACTGCGCCACCTTCATCGACACCGGTATGCACGGCGGACTGCCGAAAGTCCTTGCCGACGTCGGAGCCTGCCAGCGCTCCGAATGCGTCCACAACGACCACCTGATGTGCAAGGCGGCCGAGGTGCATGTCGGCCCCGGTGCTGACAACGCTGACTGCCTTACCTACTCGCACGCCTAAGGAGCAGTTTTACGCTTTCCCCACGAGCCAAGGCCTCCGCCCGAATTGTTCGGACGGAGGCCTTCTCTGCGTTGGTCCGGCCGGGACGACCATCTGATCCGTCGTTCGTCGCCGCGTCCCGTCCGCTCACCGCACGTTTCCGCGCCACCTGGCAGAACGCCCCTGGAACAGGGCTGCGGGTTGGTAGGGTGCGTCACAGCAGAAGCGAAACAATCTCAAGGAGGAGACATGGCCGAAACGCCTGATCAACGGAGGAATGCATCCGGGGAAAGGGGCGTGGTGGCCACCGACCCGGCCCTGCCCCCGACAGCCATCGATGAGGAGGTCCGCGAGGCAGAAGACCGGAAATGGACGCCGGCGAAGATCGCGCTGTGGGCCGGCATCGCCCTGCTGGGCGGCCTGGCGTGGTTCATGCTGGCCATCATCCGCGGCGAGACCGTCAACGCCATCTGGTTCGTGTTTGCCTCGGTGTGCACCTACCTCATCGGCTACCGCTTCTATTCAAAGGTCATCGAGCGCTATATCACCCGGCCTGACGACCGCCGTGCCACCCCCGCAGAGTACAAGGCCGATGGCAAGGACTACGTCAGGACTGACCGCAACGTCCTGTTCGGCCACCACTTCGCCGCCATCGCCGGCGCCGGACCGCTGGTGGGTCCAGTCATCGCGGCCCAAATGGGCTACCTGCCCGGCACTATCTGGATCATTATCGGCGTCGTTCTTGCCGGTGCCGTCCAGGACTACCTGGTGATGTTCTTCTCCATGCGGCGCGGCGGCAGGTCCCTGGGACAAATGGCCCGCGAGGAGCTTGGCGTGATCGGCGGCACTGCTGCCCTCATCGCCACCTTGCTGATCATGGTGATCATCGTCGCCATCCTGGCCCTCGTCGTCGTCAATGCCCTGGGTGAAAGCCCGTGGGGTGTCTTCTCCGTAGGCATGACCATCCCCATCGCCCTGTTCATGGGCGTCTACCTCCGCTACCTGCGGCCCGGCAAGGTCATGGAAGTGTCGCTGATCGGCTTCGTCCTCCTGATGGCGGCCATCGTCGGCGGCGGCATCGTGGCCGAAACCCCGTGGGGCGCCGATATCTTCAGCCTGGACAAGGTCACCATCGCGTGGGGGCTCATCGTCTACGGCTTCATCGCCGCCATCCTGCCCGTTTGGCTGCTCCTGGCACCCAGGGACTACCTGTCAACATTCATGAAGATCGGCGTGATCGTGATGCTGGCGCTGGCCATCATCGTGGTCCGACCGGAAATCACCGTTCCCGCCTTCAGCGAATTCGCCAGCAGGGACAACGGGCCAGTGTTCCCCGGGGCCCTGTTCCCGTTCCTGTTCGTTACCATCGCCTGCGGTGCCCTCTCCGGCTTCCACGCACTGATCTCGTCCGGCACCACCCCGAAGCTCGTGGAAAAGGAACGCCAGACCCGTTTCATTGGCTACGGCGGCATGCTGATGGAGTCATTCGTGGCCATCATGGCACTGGTGGCCGCCATCTCAATCGACCGCGGCCTGTACTTCGCCATGAACTCGCCGGCCGCGCTGACCGGCGGGACGGTGGAAACAGCAGCCACCTGGGTAAACAGCCTGGGCCTGGCCGGAGTTAACATCACCCCCGAGTTCCTGTCCCAGACGGCAGCCAATGTGGGTGAGGAAAGCATCGTTTCCCGCACCGGTGGCGCTCCCACCCTTGCCGTTGGCCTCGCGCACATCATGCAGCAGTTCATCGGCGGCACCGCCATGATGGCGTTCTGGTACCACTTCGCCATCATGTTCGAGGCCCTCTTCATCCTCACCGCTGTGGATGCCGGCACACGAGTTGCCCGCTTCATGCTGCAGGACTCGATCGGCAACTTTGTCCCCAAGTTCAAGGAGCACTCCTGGCGTCCCGGGGCCTGGCTCTGCACCGCCATCATGGTGGGAGCGTGGGGCGCGGTGCTGCTGATGGGCGTCACGGACCCGCTGGGCGGCATCAACACACTGTTCCCGTTGTTCGGCATCGCCAACCAGTTGCTGGCCGCAATCGCCCTGTCCGTGTGCCTGGCCATCGTGGCAAAGCGCGGCACGTTCAAGTACCTCTGGATTGTTGCCCTGCCGCTGGCGTTCGCCGCCGTGGTGACCATCACCGCGAGCTACCAGAAAATCTTCTCGTCCACCCCCGCGGTGGGCTACTTCGCCAACAACGCGGCCTTCAGCAAGGCCCTCGCTGACGGGAAGACGGAGTTCGGCACAGCTAAATCCGTGGCGGCCATGGAGGCCGTTGTTCGGAACACGGCCATCCAGGGCTGGCTCTCCGTGATCTTCGTGGTGCTCAGCATCATAGTGATTGCGACGGCGTTGCTCGCCACGGTCAAGGCCTTCCGCAACCGCGCGGACGGCACCGCCGTCAAGGACAATGAGGACCCGGCCCTTCCGTCCAGGGTCTTCGCCCCTGCCGGGCTTATCCCCACACCCGCCGAACGCGAACTGATGGCTGAGTGGGACAAGGTGCCGGCGGAGCTCAGGTTCGAAAAGGGCGGCCACCACTAATGGCGGCGCGGCTGGCTGTGCTGACGCGGGGCGTCCGCGGCGTCGCCAGGTATTTCGGCGGCGTCCTGGGCGCGGACGCGTACGCCAAGTACCTGGAGCACCACAGGGCGGCCGGGCACGGGGCGGCACCGCTCACGGAGAAGGAATTTTGGCGCGACCGGACTGACCGCCAGGACACCAATCCGCAGGGCCGGTGCTGCTGATTGAGCTTGCAGCGGACAAACCGCCAGGCAGGTTCATCCGGTGGGTCACGGGTGGATCGCTCATGAGAGTATGAACGCATGAGCGATCCACAAGACACTCAGTCAGCTGAGGACCTCCCGGTAGAAGGCACTCCCATCGACGACCGGCAGCCGCCCATGCACGCCCAGCCAGGCCCTCCGGAGGGCATGAAGCCCAAGGGGAGCAGCCTGCAGGACCTGGTGGATGAGCCGGCCAAGGTGATGCGGATCGGAACCATGATCCGGCAGCTCCTGGAGGAAGTGAAGTCGGCGCCCCTGGATGAGGCTGCGCGCGGCAGGCTGGCTGAAATCCACGAGCGCTCCATCAAAGAGCTGGAAGACGGACTGGCCCCGGAGCTCGTGGAGGAACTGGACAGGATCAGCCTTCCCTTCTCCGACGACGGCACTCCCTCGGACGCTGAACTGCGCATAGCCCAGGCCCAGCTGGTCGGGTGGCTTGAAGGCTTGTTCCACGGCATCCAGACGGCCATCGCCGCCCAGCACGCAGCCCGCGAACACGCGGCTGCGCAGATGCAGCTCCGCCAGCTTCCGCCCGGAACGATGATCGCCCCCGGCGTGGTCATTGGTGAAAACGGTGAGCCGCAGAGGGCCACCGCAGGTTCGCGCTCCGGCAATTCCGCCCGGCCCGGCCAGCGGGACGACCCGGACCACGGTCCCGGACAATACCTGTAAGGGTGCGCTTGGGCTTTTTCAGCGCCGCCAGGCAGGGGCGCAAGGATGATGCGGAACTGGGGAAGGGGCTGTGGCGCCGCGCCCACGACCGCTTCCAGCGGGGACTGGACCGCTTCCACCAGGTCCTTGAAGGTGTGGAGGACGACCAGCTTTACGGTGAACTGCTCGAGATCGCCAACGAGCTGGCGGGCCTCCTCGAAAGGGTACGGCTGGTCTGCATGGAGGCGCAGCGGCGTTCACCCAACGAAGGCCTGGATATTCCGGTTGACCTGGCCGGCGTGCACCGTGCCCTGTCCAAGGCTGGCAACTCATTGGCTACAACGGCGGAGGCAGCCGCCATGCTTCGGCTCGCCGCGGGCCCGGTCCCGGTAGGTGCGGCGTCCGTCCGGCGCCGGGCCGAGTCCGTCTTCCAGCAGGTGGCCGACGCCGAGCGCCACCTTGATGAGGAGGGCTCCGGGCAGCGGCAGGCGGATATTCCCGGTTAAGCGCCTGGCTTACTTCAGGCCAATACCCTCTTGGCGGGCTGCGGTGTTTGGCAGGATAGTCGAATGACTCTTTCACCTACACTGACGTTCAATGATGGAAACACGATTCCCCAGCTTGGCTACGGCGTGTGGCAGGTTGAGGACGACGTCGCCGAAAAGGTGGTCCGGCAGGCGTTTGAAGCAGGCTTCCGCCACATCGACACCGCCAAGATCTACGGCAACGAGGCAGGCGTGGGGCGGGCCATCGCCAGTTCCGGCCTCTCCCCGGAGCAGCTCTTCATTACCACCAAGCTCTGGAATGCTGACCAAGGCTATGAGTCCACCCTGGCAGCCTTCGAGGCGTCGATGGACAGGCTGGGACTCGAGACACTGGATCTGTACCTGATCCACTGGATGCAGCCCAAGCAGGACAAGTACCTGGACACCTGGAAGGCGCTGATCGAGCTTCAGAAGCGCGGCAGGGTCAAGTCCATCGGCGTGTCCAACTTCACCACCGAGGGCCTGCAGCGGCTCATCGACGAAACGGGCGTTGTCCCGGCCATCCACCAGATCGAACTGCACCCGTACTTCAGCCAGCGCGAACTGCGCGAGTTTGGCACTTCGAAGGGCATCCTGACCCAGGCCTGGTCGCCGCTGGGCCAGGGTGGCGAGCTGCTCGAGGATTCCACGGTGGCGTCCATTGCCGCCAAGCACGGTGCCACGCCTGCCCAGGTGGTCATCGCCTGGCACCTGGCTATCGGCAACGTGGTGATTCCCAAGTCCGTCACGGAATCCCGGATCCGGGAAAACTACGCGGCGCTTGAGGTGAACCTGGACGCAGACGACATCGAGGCCATCAATGCCCTTGACCGCTCGGCCAACGGCGAAGGCCGAATCGGCGCGGACCCGGCTGTTTCTGACTTCGCGTAGCCGCCGGACGGCGCCCACGCCAGGGCTTTAGCCGTGCACTGCCGCCCTGCCTGTTCTGTACAGGCAGGGCGCTTTGCGTTTAAGCGGGAACGGTATTAGGCGGCTGTGCGGATCTGCTCTATGGCCACGGCGTCGACGACAGCCCAGCTGTCCTCCCCGGCGCAGTGCCGGCTGGCGAAGCGCTCCGCCTCTGCCAGGGTGTCAAAGGCCTCAGCCCGTGCCCGGCCGCAGTCGGCGTCGAAGTACGTGACGTGAAATTCCTGTACCAGTTGCTTTTCCATGAATCCAGTCTGCAACCGGGGTCTGACAATTACGGGAATCAGTCCCGCGTGTTGCCCAGCCGAAGGACCCGTTCCTGGGCAAGGACTGCCGTCCGCCCGGCTTTGTCCGCTGCCCGCACCGCCTGCTTTGCCTCGGCAACGGTGGCCGCAAGCCTCTTCTTTGAGCGCTCCAGCTGCTCTTCGGCGGTCCTCAGCCGGGCACGAAGATCTGCAGTCTCCTGGAGGAGTTCCGCAATCTCAGTCCGTATGTCGTTGGCCTGGTCCTGCAGCTCCCGCGCCGCCCGGGCTGTCCCGGCCTCTGCTGCCTGCGCTTCGGTAAGGGCAGCCCGGGCCCGTTCTAGCGCGGGCGGTGACGCGGGCCGCGGAGTCTGCCGGACTGCCTCAAGCCGCGGCTTTGCTGGCTTGCGCTGTTGCGGCGCTGCCGCCGTCGTACGCGCTTGACTGCCGGCGGAGGCCGCTGGCACGGAGGCGGGAGCCGCTGCAGCGGGCGGCAGGACCGAAGGGACTGCCACGGTGCCGTCCAGGTCGACGGCGTTCACGCCGTCTGCCAGCAATGTCTTGAGCAGGCGCCCGCTCCGCACGGCCGCTGCTGCTCCCTCATCGGCTGTCAGCGCGCGAAGCGTCTCCTCAACGTCGCCTGCCATGGCATCGCTGATGGCCCGGCCATTTTCCTGGGCCACCGAACGGGCGGTCTCGACTGCGGCGGAGAGCGACGTGCGGCGCTCACGTCCCAGGTCACGGAGCGACGCAGCATCCAGCGAGGCCTGTGCCGCACGCATTCTGCCACCGAGTTCCGTCAGCTGGGCCAGGACGTCCGGCTGGTGCACGGCCAGCATGTTCACCGCCCAGGCGGCCACTGACGGCTTCGGCAGTGCCCGGACCGCTGCCGCCAGCTCCTTGTCCGACGCGGCTGCTTCCTTCGCTGCCGTGGTCCTGGCCCCCACAAAGTCGTCCAGCGGTTTGGCGTAGAGCTGGTTGGCGACCTCCGCAAGAACCTCGTCTTCCATGCTCGCCATCTTAGGCGCCGGCGATCTGCCTACCTGTACTCACCCGGTTGGCCCGAACCGCCGTTGTCCTCCCGGACGCGGCGCCGGTCTTCCGCCTGGCCTATGCCGTCACGTACGGCGGCACGGATGACGCCGTACAGGACATAGAAGAAGATGGCGGCGAAGACCAGGTTCAGGACGATGTTATCCGGGGATGTCACGGCTGGTCACCGTCCGCCCAGAACTGCTGCACGCCCGCCGCGGCGTCCCGAAGTTTCCCGCCATCCAGCACCACCGAGCTTTCGGCCAGGCCAAAGTCCATCCACTGGGCGAGCAGCCGAAGGTTCCCGGCGGGAGGCAGGGGCCAGAGCCAGGCGCTTCCGGTGCCCGCCAGTTCGTTGTCCGCGCCGCTGCCGCCACCGCCGTTCAGGGCAAGGGTTGGGGGTTCCGGCTCCTCGGTGCTGCCCATGAACCCGTGGGGACCATGGGCTCCCGTACTGGCTTTGGATCCGTCGGCAAGTTCCACGCCGAGCATCAGCCCGGAGAGGAGCCGTGTGCCGCGGCGGATGCCCATCCCTGGTTGAAAGAACAGGGAATGTTTGTCCGCCCAGTCATCCTCGTTCTCGTCGCCCCGCCGGAAGACCCAGGACAAGTTGAACGAGCAACCCGTGGAATAGACCTCGGCGCTCCTTACGGCCACCACCATGCGGGGGCTGCGGTGCAGGAACTGGCCGAGGTGGACGGCCACTGGAAGCTCGTAGGCGGGTGGAGCGGTCCACGCCGGCGGCACGAACCTGGTGCTGGGCGGCCGGGGCGCTGACGGCGGGATCGGAAAGTCCTGGAAGAAGGTCACGGTCATCCTTGGTCTCACTGGCGGTGACCGACCAGCGGAACGGCGGCACTATGCCGCCCTGGATCCCCCAATCCGTCCTTACTCCGCCAGTCTAGCCGTGCCTCTCCAGGCGGATGCGGAGCCGGCTGGGCAGCGCCTCCTGCATCGATCGCCTGGATGTCTGGCAGGCCGCTGGCATAAGGCTCCCGCGGTCCCACCGATTGCCCCTACTATCGCCGGGGCGGCAGGGCCATCATGGGAGCTATAGGCGCTGCAACCAATGATCGGAGTCCGCCATGATCCAGGCCTTGCGGTGCAGGTTGAATATCCGCCACCAGTGGCACGTCGAACATACCGAAGACGGAGGCCTGTACAAGCGTTGTTTGCGCTGCGGCAAGGATGGCGGGGACGGGGACGGCGCGAACAACGGCTGGGCGCTCAGGAAATGGTGGTAGGCCCCGGTCGACCCCTTAACCAGCGAAAAACCCCCCAGAAACCTTGGTTTCTAGGGGGTTTATCCCGAGCTTCCTATCAGAATCGAACTGATGACCTTTTCATTACGAGTGAAACGCTCTACCGACTGAGCTAAGGAAGCACCGCACGAATCTCCGGCTGAACCGGGCGCTTCATGCAAGAGTCAACTGTAATAGAGTCCCCGCGCCCGGGTCAAAATGGGCGGCGGTAGCGGAGTGAGGCCTTCAGCACACCGTGTTGTCGGCAGGAACCTGGCCGCTCACCAGATAACTGTCAACGGCATCCTCAATGCAGCTGTTGGACCGGCCGTACGCGGTGTGGCCTTCCCCTTCCCAGGTGAGGAGCGCTGCGTTGCCCAGTTGCTTGCGGAGCGATGAGGCCCATTCCACCGGAGTGGCGGGGTCGCCGGTGGTGCCGATGACGACAATGGGGGAGTCGCCGTCGTATTCCACGGGCGACGGCGTGCGCACGCTTTCATACGGCCAGTCGACGCAGTTGGTGCCTCCGTACGCAAAGAAATACCCGAAGGTGGGGGAGTCCTGCATCAGCCGCTGCTGCTCTGCCCGCATGGCGGCGGTATCGGACTCCATTGGGTAGTCAAGGCAGTTGATGGCGTTGAAGGCGAACGTCGAATTGGACGTGTACGTTCCGTTGGAAGAACGGTCAGCCCCCAGGTCTGCGAGCCGCAGCATGAGGCTGACGTCTCCCGTCATTGCCGCTTCCAGGGCCTGGGTCAGGGCGGGCCAGCTCTGGTCGTTGTACAGGGGCGTGATCAGCCCGCTGACGAACATGGTGGCGTTCACTACCCGCCCGTCCTTGGCTGTCCGCGGCGTCTGCTGGACTGCGGCGATCAGGTCGCGGATCTGCTGGACACCGGAATCCACATCCCCGCTCAGGGGGCATCCGTCCTGTCCGAGGCAGCTGGCAACGTAGGCGCGTATTGCCTTCTCGAAGGCGCGTGCCTGCCCGCTGGTCAGCTCTTCGTTGCTGATGGAGGGGTCCAGCGCCCCATCCAACACCATTCGCCCCACATTGCCGGGGAACAGCGAAGCGTAGGTTGAGCCCAGGAAGGTGCCGTAGGAGTAGCCAAGGTAGTTGAGCTTCGGGTCATTGACCACAGCCCGGAGAATGTCCACGTCCTTGGCGGAACTGACAGTATCGATGTTCCCCAGCACCGGACCGGTCTGCTCTTCACACTGGGCTGCAATCGCCTTGTTGTCGGCCAAAACGGCAGACAGGCCTGAGTCCGTTTCGAGATCGTAAATCTTGGCCCGGGAGGCATCCCGTTCGGCGTCGGTCATGCACGTGACGGGAGCTGAGCGTTTCACGCCCCGCGGGTCAAAACCCACAAGGTCGTATGAGTCCCGCACAGCCTGCGAGAAATGTGTTCCGGCCGCATCCTTCACGAAGTCGTACCCGGAAGCGCCCGGACCGCCCGGGTTGACCAGGAGGCTGCCCGTTTTCTTTCCCGTGCTGGGAGCCCTCAGCGCGGCAATCTGGATTGTCTCGCCGCCTGGGTTGTCGTAGTCCATGGGCACCGTCACGCTGGCGCACTGGAACTCGGCCTCGCAGGGTTCCCAGACGACCTCCTGCGAATAGAACTCCTCCAGCCCTGCCGGCGCGGATGCCACGATGGACGGGTCGGCCTTGGCAGTGGCGGCCTCCTGGCTGCGGTCGTCACCATTCAGGAGGCTGCAGGACGCCAGAACCATGGCCAGGGCCATGGCCCCGAGGGCACGGACGCCAACCGCCGCGGATCGCGGGCGTACGGGCAGGGGGCGGGCAGTCATCGGGTCTCCTTGAAGGACTAGATCAGGCTGGCTGCCATGGACTCAATGGTCAACAGCGGTGCAACGTTGGTGGTGGTGATGCGTTCGCGGGCTTTGTTGATGGCATCCATCCGGGCAAGCGTTGACTCCGGCGTGGAACGGCGGGCGAACTCCTCCAATTCACCCCTGAGCTCAACGTTTACGAGCTCCACAGCATTCCCGAGCTGGATAATCAGCACATCACGGTAGAAGGAAAGAAGATCGGTCAGGGTCCGGTCCAGCGAATCCGTGATGGATCGTTTGGCCCGCCGCTTCTGGTCGTCCTCCAGCTGCTTTACCTGGCTGCGCATGGCGGGCGGCAGTGTCCCGGACTCGGGGGCACCCAGCGTCGCCAGCAGTGCGGCCTTCTCCGCAGCGTCCCGTTCTTCATTGGAACTGTTGGCCTCTGCCGTGGCGATCTTGACCAGCTTGTCCGCCATCATCACCGCAGCGGTAACGCCCCTCAGGCCGAGCGGGAACCGCACAGTCTCCAGCCGGCGTTCCCTGGCAGCGGGGTCGCGGGCCAGCCGCCGGGCGATGCCCACGTGGCTCTGCGCCGCCCTGGCCGCGCGCTCAGCGAGACCCGGCTCCACGCCGTCGCGCTTTACCAGCAGGGCAGCGACGTCGGCGGCAGGCGGAAGCCTCAAAGCCACGCTGCGGCAGCGCGAGCGGATGGTGACCAGGACGTCCGCCGGGGACGGGGCACACAGCATCCAAACGGTCCGGGGGGTGGGCTCCTCGATGGCTTTGAGGAGGACATTCGTGGTGCGCTCCGCCATCCGGTCCGCATCCTCCACCACGATGATGCGCCACCTCCCCGTCGAGGGCCTGTTCCCGGCGGTGGCCACCAGTTCCCGGGCTTCGTCGATGGTGATGGTGACCTTCTCCGTCCGGACAAACGTCACGTCCGAGTGGGTCTCGCCCAGGATAGTTAGGCAAGCGGGGCAGCGGCCGCACCCGCGCTGGCTGACATCGTCCTGGTCGCAGTTAAGTGCCGCGGCAAAAGCCTTCGCCGCATTCGAGCGCCCGGAGCCTGGCGGGCCGGTGAAAAGCCACGCGTGGGTGAGCCCCTCACCGCTGGATGCCTGCCGGAGCTGTTCGACGACGGCGGGTTGCCCTTGCAGGTCGTCCCACACGGTCACGGGTGGCCACCCACAGAGGGAGCATGGGCGGGAACGTCTGCCGGGACGCCGTGGTGCGCGGCCAGGAGGCTTTCCACCCGCTTGAGAATCTGTTCCGCCAGTTCCCCGACCGAGTGATGGGCGGGCAACACGAGGTAGGACTCCGGACGGCTGCGTGCCAAGTGCAGGAACGCATCGCGGATCCGGGCATGGAAGTCATCAGCTTCGGATTCCAGCCGGTCCTCGGCAGCCTCGCCGGCAGTACGGCGGCGGCGGCCAACGGCAGGATCGACATCCAGCAGGACGGTGAGGTGGGGCTGCAGGCCGGAAGTGGCCCACTCGTTCAGCGACCGCACAGCGTCTTCGCCCAGTCCGCGTCCGGCTCCCTGGTAGGCGACGGACGAATCGATGTACCGGTCGGTCAGGACGATCTCGCCGCGTTCCAGGGCAGGCCGGATGACCTGGGTGGCGTGCGCGGCCCGGGAAGCGGCGAAGATGAGCGCTTCCGTGTGGGCATCAATGTGGCCGTGGCCGTGGTCCAGCACCAGTGAGCGCAGTTTTTCGCCGATGGGAGTTCCGCCTGGCTCACGGGTGCGCAGGACGGTGCGGCCCTGTGATTGAAGGGCTTCTGCAAGCCGGGCAGCCTGCGTTGATTTGCCGGCGCCGTCGCCGCCCTCAAACGCGATGAAAAGCCCGGCCCTTTGTTTGCTCACCCATCAAGCCTACCGATCCCCGCTGACAAATCCGATTGGGCCTGTGGACCAAGGCAGGGCCAACTGGGGTAACAGCTTTCCGGCGGACTGCCGACGGACAGTACGCTTTTCACCATGAGTCTCTCCGAACAGCAGGCCGCGGCGCTGTCAGCCGAAACAATGGTGGTTGCGGCCGGGCGTCCCCTGAGGGAACGGGACCAGCCGGTCAACCAGCCGATCGTCCTTTCCTCCACATATTTTGGTTCCGGCCCGCTCGGGGATGGCGACCGTGGGTACGGCCGGTATTCGAATCCCACCTGGGACCCTTTCGAAGAGGCGCTCGGCCAGCTTGAAGGTTCCGGGCTGCCGGGTCTGCTCTACGCATCGGGGCTCGCGGCGGTCAGTTCGGCCCTTTCCCTGATTCCCGCCAGGGGAGTGCTGGTGATGCCCGCGCACAGTTATTCGGGGTCCCTGGTCATGGCCACGGAACTGGCCCAAAAGGGCTTCATTGAACTGCGCACCGTTGACATCGCCGACACTGCCGCCGTCAGGGAGGCCCTTGCGCCGGGGGGACCGGCGGCCCGCCCGGCTGCCATGTTGTGGCTTGAAAGCCCCACCAATCCCATGCTCGGCATTGCCGATATCTCCGCACTGACTGACGCTGCGCACGCTGTCGGCGCCATCGTCGTCACCGACAACACTTTCTCCACGCCCCTCGTCCAGCAGCCCCTGCTGCTGGGATCCGACGTCGTCCTGCACTCGGTGACAAAGTACCTGGCGGGCCATTCCGACGTCGTCCTTGGAGCCCTGGTGACAGCCAACCCGGACATCCGCTCCGCGCTGCTCCACCACCGCACTATCCATGGCGGAATCGCCGGGCCGTTCGAAGCGTGGCTGGCGCTGCGCGGCCTGCGGACCCTGGCGCTGCGGATAGAGAGGTCCCAGGCCTCTGCCATGGTTTTGGCGGAACGGCTCAGCAAGCATCCGGCCTTTGAATCCGTCCGTTTCCCGGGCCTGCCCGAGGATCCCGGCCATGAGCGCGCCAAGGTGCAGATGAAGGGGTTCGGCTCCATCATCTGCGTGCAGGTGGCCCCTGCAGGAGGGCTGAGCGGGGCTGACACCGCTGACAAACTCGTCCGCGCCCTGCAGCTATGGCTGCCTGCGACGTCGCTGGGCGGTGTTGAGTCCCTCATTGAACGACGACGGCGGCACACCGCCGAGCCGGCGAGCGTCCCGGAGAACTTGGTGCGGCTGAGTGTGGGAATCGAGAACGTGGAAGACCTCTGGGCCGATTTGAAGCGGGCGCTTGACTCGCTGGGCAGCTAGGCTGGGCTTGTGGACGGTGAACTGATTATTCGGCCTGTAGAGCAGGCAGTGTTCTTTATTCTGGCCCTGGTGGCACTTGGGCTTGAGCTTTGGGCAGTGGTCGACTGCGCCCGGCACCGTGCCAACGCGTTCGAGGCCACGGGCAAAAGGACCAAGACTTTCTGGCTGGCCCTGACCGGCGGGGCGGCCCTGATCGGTGTCATCTCCTTCTTCGGCAGCGGGGGAGGCTTCTTCGGCACCCTGGGCCTGTTCGGCCTCGCGGCCGTCGTCGCCGCGTCCGTCTACCTTGCGGACGTGCGGCCGGCAGTGAAGGACGCCGGCCGGGGCGGCAGCCGCAACACCGGCCCGTACGGCCCCTGGTGAACCAGCGGCCGGCCTGACTGCACCTTAGGACGGACCACGGTTCCCTGCCTACAGAAAGCCCGTCCCGCATAGGCCCTTACGCCAGGGGCGCGACGGCGTCCCAAGCCACCGTGAGTTCGCCGAGCCGCCACCGGGCGGGCCCATCCTGCACCGGCCAGCCGGCGTCCCGCAATGTCCGGCACATGCCCTGCCACCGCTGCCTGTTTCCAAAGGATGCCAGGGGCGCGCATTCCAGCCATGCCCGGTCCATGGCCTGCATCAGTGCGTGGACCGGTTCGCCGGGAACGTTGCGGTGGATCAGGGCTTTGGGCAGCCTTTCGGCAACGTCCGAGGGCATGTCGAAGCTGCCGAACCGGACTGAGATGCTGAGGGACAGCGGCCCATCGGCGTCGAGCGCCACCCAGGTGACACGCCGCCCGATCTCGTCGCAGGTGCCGTCGATGAACAGGCCGCCCGGGGCCAGGCGGTCCTGAACCAGCCGCCAGATGCCGGCAACGTCCGCTTCCTCGTACTGCCGCAGGACATTGAACGCGCGCACCAGCACCGGCCGTCCCGGCACGGGCAGTTCGAACCCGCCTACCCGGAAGTTCAGGCCAGGCCGTTGCAGGGGGAGGGCGGCGCGGACGCGTTTCGGTTCAATCTCGACTCCGAAGACCCGCACATCCGGGCGAACGGCGGAAAGCCGTTCAAAGAGCTCGACGGCGGTGGCGGGCGTGGCGCCATAGCCCAGGTCCACCACCAGGGGGTCGGCGGCGTTGCGGAGCCGCCACGACTGGGGCCCGGCCAGCCAGCGGTCAACCCGACGCATCCGGTTGGGATTGGTGGTTCCGCGGGTAATGTTGCCCACCGGTTTGCCCGGCCTGCCGGTGCTGTTCCTGCCGGAAATCTGCGGGGCAGTCACCCGTTCAGCCTTTTGCACCACGGCCCCACCATATCCCTGCAGCCGGACGTGGCGCGCCACGGGTCGGGCTTGTAACGCTGGGCAGGCTGCGGCAGCGCTCGGCTAGGATGAAATTCATGACTTACAAGCTGATTCTGCTGCGCCACGGCCACAGCGAATGGAACGCCAAGAACCTGTTCACCGGCTGGGTGGACGTAGACCTCAACGACCAGGGCCGTACGGAAGCAGCACGCGGCGGCGAGCTCCTGGTTGAGAACAATGTTCTCCCGGACATCCTCTACACATCCCTGCTGAAGCGGGCCATCAACACCGCCAACATCTCCCTGGACAAGGCTGACCGCGGCTGGATCCCGGTGAAGCGCGACTGGCGCCTGAACGAACGCCACTACGGCGCCCTGCAGGGCAAGGACAAGGCCCAGACCCTCGCCGAGTACGGCGAAGAGCAGTTCATGGAATGGCGCCGCTCCTACGACACCCCGCCGCCGCCCCTGGACGACGATTCCGAGTTCTCCCAGGCGCACGATCCCCGTTACGCGGACCTGGGTGACGCCCTCCCGCGCACCGAATGCCTGAAGGACGTCCTGGTCCGCCTGCTGCCGTACTGGGAGTCGGACATCAAGGAGGACCTCAAGGCCGGCAAGACTGTCCTGGTCACGGCCCACGGCAACTCCCTGCGCGCCCTGGTCAAGCACCTGGACGGCATCAGCGACGAAGCCATCGCCGGCCTGAACATCCCCACCGGCATCCCGCTGGTGTACGACCTGGACGAGGAGTTCCAGCCGATCAAGCCGGGCGGCACCTACCTTGATCCGGAAGCCGCGGAACAGGCCATCCTGGCGGTAGCGAACCAGGGCAAGAAATAACCCTGGCAGGAAATAACGCATCAGCAGGAATTACGACGGCGGGCTGGTCACCTGAGGTGACCAACCCGCCGTCGTTAATTCCCGCAAGAGTTTTTGTCCAGATATGCAGGCTTCCGGGCCGCGGAAGTCGCCGTACCTGGACAAAAACTCCCGGGTTTTAGCTGTGTTCTGTGCCGGTGGGCTGCCAGGCGCCGGTCACCAGGTAGGTGACCTTCTGGGCCACTGAAACCCCATGGTCCGCAAAGCGTTCGAAGTAGCGGCTGGCGAGGGCAACATCCACCGTGGTGGCGGGCGATTCCTTCCACTCAGGTGTTGCGATGGCCTTGAAGACGCTGAGGTGGAGGTCATTGATAGCCGTGTTGGCCTTCAGGATGTCCCTTGCCACCTCAAGGTCGCGGGTTTCCAGGAGGACAGTCAGCTTGTCCGCGATTTCCTGGTCCAGTTCGGCCATGCGCTTGAAGGTGCCGGTCATGGACGCCGGAATCACGGTGGACGGGTAGCGCAGGCGTGCCAGCTGGGCAATGTGCCGGGCAAGGTCGCCCATGCGCTCCAGCGATGCGCTCATCCGCAGCGATCCGACAATCATCCGCAGGTCGCTGGCCACCGGCCCCTGCAGCGCCAGGATGTCGATGGCGCGCTCGTCGAGGCTGTTCTGCAGGAAGTCGATGCGGGCATCCGCAGCGATGACGTCCTGCGCCAGGTCCACATCCGCCACTTCGAAGGACGTGGTGGCCTTGTCCATCGCTTCGCTTACCAGCCGGGAGATCTCCACGAGCTGGTCACCGACCTGGGTCAGCTCTTCCTGAAAAACCTTACGCACGTGGGCGTCCTTTCCTTGTAACTCCCGCCGGCCCCGGTCCGGGCAGCGGGAATCGCGTCGCCAATCGGCACTCCAACTAGCTAGTGTGCCAGCGCCGGGTGAACGGCGAGGCCCGTGAAGGTGAACGTTAGTTGAACCGTCGCAGGAGGAGGCCTGGACGCGCCGATCAGCGTCTTCCAGAGCATAAGGTGGAGCTGTGGATCCTATGTTCATCGGCCTGGTGGCCGGCCTCGTCGGCCTGGCGCTCGGCACGTTCGGCGTGCTCGCCTACCGGGTCAGCGAGCGGCAGCGGCGGCTCCTGGACGTGGACGCCGAAGAACCGGCGCTGCCGCCGGGCGCCGCCGAGGTGCTGGCCGTCGTCGGCCGTGCCTTTGTGGTGGTGGACGCCGTGGACGGCGTGGTCCGTGCCAGCCCGGCAGCCTACGCGTACGGCCTGGTCCGCGGCCATACTGTAGTCCACAGGGAACTGCTGGACATGACGGCCGGCGTCCGGCGGGACGGTGTCATCCTGGAGAAGCAACTGGAGCTTCCCCGCGGCCCCCTCGGCCAGGGAACCATCATCGTCCAGGTCCGGGCCGCGATGCTCGGGGAGGAATACATCCTGCTGCTTGCGGATGACCGCACCGAGATCACCCGGACGGAAGAGATCCGGAACGACTTCGTAGCCAACGTTTCCCACGAGTTGAAGACCCCCGTTGGTGCCATCTCCCTGCTCGCCGAAGCCCTTGAGTCCTCGGCGGATGACGAACTGGCCGTCCGGCGCTTTGCCAAACGCATGCACAAGGAGTCAGGCAGGCTGGCCGCACTGGTGCAGGACATCATCGAGCTGTCCAGGCTGCAGGGGGCCAGTGTGGCCCAGCAGGGCAGGCCGGTTGACGTCAACGCCGTCATAGCCGAGGCTGTGGACCGGTCGCAGCTTCCGGCGGAGAGCAAGAACATCCGGATCGTCGTGGGCGGACGGACGGAGGCGAAAGTCTTCGGCGACCAGGACCTGCTGGTGACCGCGCTCCGGAACCTGATCGACAACGCCATCCGCTACTCCCCGGAAAACACCCGGGTGGGGATCGGCGTGCGCAGCAGGGAGGGCCTGGTCTCCATCTCTGTGACGGACCAGGGCGAGGGACTCAGCCCCGAGGACCAGGAACGCGTCTTTGAACGCTTCTACCGGGTGGATTCGGCACGCTCGCGCCATACCGGCGGCACCGGCCTGGGCTTGAGCATCGTCAAGCACGTCGCCTCCAACCACGGCGGTGAGGTAACCCTGTGGTCCCAGCCCGGGCAGGGATCCACCTTCACCCTCCGGCTTCCCGAAATGGAAGGCCAGGACGACGGGGAACAACAGGATGCCGCTGCAGCCGCCCCGGGACCGGCCCGGCACAGCCTGGAAGAGCCACCTGTCACCCAAGGACCCGGCGCCGCCGGCGCAACAGAACGAGGAGCAAAAGCTTGAGCAGGATCTTGATTGTCGAGGATGAGGAGTCGTTCAGCGATCCCCTCTCCTACTTGCTGGGCAAGGAAGGATTCGAGGTGGAGGTCGTGGACAACGGCTTGGACGCCATCACAGAATTCGACCGGAACGGCGCGGACCTGGTGCTGCTGGACCTGCAGCTTCCCGGACTCTCCGGCACGGAAGTGTGCCGCCAGCTCCGCCAGCGGTCCAGCGTGCCGGTGATCATGCTGACAGCCAAGGACGCCGAAATCGACAAGGTGGTGGGCCTGGAGCTTGGCGCCGACGATTACGTCACCAAGCCCTACTCCTCCCGCGAGCTCGTGGCGAGGGTCAGGGCAGTGCTGCGGCGCCAGGGCGAACCGGAGGAGCTCGTCTCTTCCACCGTGCAGGCGGGCCCGGTACGGATGGACATTGAACGCCACGTTGTCAGCGTTGGCGGGGAACAGGTGCTGCTGCCACTGAAGGAGTTTGAGCTCCTGGAAATGCTGCTGCGCAACTCCGGCCGCGTGCTCACCCGGGGCCAGCTGATCGACCGCGTGTGGGGTTCGGACTATGTGGGGGACACCAAGACCCTGGACGTCCACGTCAAAAGGCTGCGCGGAAAGATCGAGCCGGATCCTTCAGCGCCGCGGTTCCTGGTCACCGTGCGGGGCCTGGGGTACAAGTTCGAGCCGTAAGCACGCAGTTCCCGGCAGCTGCCGGACCGGCAGAAGCTGGCGGAGAATGGCAAACAAAAGGAGGGGCCGCCAGGCCCCTCCTTTTGTTTGCTTCAATGCTTGGCGGTCAGCCCTGCTGGCTAGTGGCCGTCGCCACCGGCGGCTTCTTCGGATTCCGACGGCGACGGGCTGGCGGAGGTGGGCGCAGGAGTGCTTCCGGCCGGCAGGTACTCCTGGTACTCGGGCAGCGTGGTATCCAGCACAGGAACCTTCACCGTGTTGCTGACGTTGGTGCCGTCTTCGCTGATCTCGACGTCGACGAGCGAGCCCGGGATTCCTCCGGTGGTGCTGAGGATGGCTTCGTCGGAGCTCTCGTTAAGCAGGGTGTAGTCGTTGGCCTTGACCGGAATTTCGGTCTGCGACCCTTCCGCACCGTTGACCGTGAGGGTCACGTCCTGGGAGGAGGAGTTGTAGACGGCGCCGATCAGGCGGCCCGGCTGGTCCTCGCCTGCGGAGACGATCAGGATGTTGCGGAGCTCCAGCGGACCGAGGTCGGCGATGATGCCGTCAGACGCCTGGTACCGGGCGGTCGTCTGCTGGGAATTGGTGTACCCGCAGCCCGAGGTCAACAGGCCTACGCCAAGGGCGGCTGCCGTCAGTGCCAGTTTGCCGCGCTGGGCCCGGGTCATCGCAGTGAAACGCACGTCGCGTACTCCTCAAGAGTCTTGAAACATTAATCACGCATAGCCTATCCGCAAAGCACGCCAAACGAGGATTCGGCGCTGTCACATCACCCTTCCGCCAGCCCGCTGCATGCACTATTATCTGCGTTCGTCAAGGGGGTGAGGGGGTCTGATTAGGCCCACTTTCCGCGTATTTCTGCGGTTCCCGGCCCTCTTCCCGGCCGGTCATATGCCTGAATCGTGATAAACTGGTCAGCGGGAAAGGGGAAATGTCCACATGGTATTTGAGGTCGGCGAGACAGTAGTTTACCCTCACCACGGTGCTGCGAAGATTGAAGAAATCAAGATGCGCACCATCAAGGGCGAAGAGAAAATGTATCTCAAGCTCAAGGTGGCCCAGGGTGATCTGACCATTGAAGTTCCAGCAGAGAACGTTGACCTTGTTGGGGTTCGGGACGTAGTGGGCAAGGAAGGCCTGGAGCACGTATTTGATGTGCTTCGTGCTGAGTTCACGGAAGAACCCACCAACTGGTCACGTAGGTACAAGGCAAATCTGGAGAAGCTTGCTTCCGGTGACGTCATCAAGGTTGCCGAGGTCGTCCGCGACCTGTGGCGCCGCGATCACGACCGGGGCCTTTCCGCAGGCGAAAAGCGAATGCTGGCCAAGGCCCGGCAGATTCTGATTTCAGAACTGGCGCTGGCTGAGAAGACCGACGAGGAGAAGGCTGCAAGCGTTCTCGACGAGGTCCTGGCTTCCTAAGAATTGAACCCCGGTGTCACCCAAGTGGCGCCGGGGCTTCTTTTTGCCCAAAATCATGCCCCTGAAGATTCACCCGCCGGTGTTCAGGCGCCGGCGGCCCGCAGGGACGTAGGCTAGTCCGCATGAGCGAAACACCCACCCGCCCGGTCACTGCAGTGATCCTGGTGGCAGCAGGTTCGGGGCAGAGGCTGGGCTACGGCATCCCCAAAGCAGCGGTCCCGCTGGGCGGTGAGCCAATCCTGATGCATGCCCTTCGCGGCATTGTCGCGTCCGGAACCGGCAGCCAGGTGTGCGTCGCGCTGCCCCCCGGAGAGGACACGCTCCGCCGGCTGTGCGAGGATTTCCGGCAGGAACTGGCGGACGGCGGTCCGCTCCTTTCCATTGTGGATGGCGGCGCCACCCGGGCAGATTCCGTCCGCGCCGGGATGGCCGCTTTGATGGACGGTATTGAAGCGGTGCTGGTGCACGACGCCGCCCGCGCCCTCACGCCCGAGTCCGTCTTCCACCGCGTCACCGACGCCCTTGCTGCCGGCGCCGCAGCCGTCATTCCCGCCGTCGCGGTAGTGGACACCGTTAAGACCGTTGCTGCCACCACGGGGAAGGACGCCAGCCTGGCGCCGGAGGTTGTGACCGGAACAGCGCCCCGCGAGGAACTCCGTGCGGTGCAGACACCCCAGGGGTTCCACCTTGGGACGTTACTGAAAGCCCACGAGGCTGCGCGCAGCCTGGACCAGAAAAGCTCAGCAGCCGTCACCGATGACGCAATGCTCGTGGAAATGCTCGGGATCCCGGTCCACGTTGTGAGGGGGTCCACCCAGTCCCTGAAAATTACCACTCCGCTGGACCTGATCTTCGCCGAAGGGCTCCTGGAGGGTCCGCTGGGTGCGCGCTGGGTGGAAGGCTAGCAATGGAACGTGCCGAAATGATCATCCCCCGCACCGGCATTGGCCTGGATGTGCACGCCTACGCCGCCGAGGACCAGCCCCGTCCGCTATGGCTTGGCGGGCTGCTGTGGCCGGGCGAGCGCGGCCTCGCAGGGCACTCGGACGGTGATCCCGTAGCGCATGCGGCCGCGGATGCGCTGTTCTCCGCCGCAGGACTGGGTGACCTGGGCACGCACTTCGGGACGGACCGGCCCGAGTTCGCCGGCGCCGCGGGAACCACGCTGCTGGCCGAGGCTGCGCGGATTGTCCGCGCAGCCGGGTTTGAGATCGGCAACATCGCCGTCCAGTTCGTTGCCAACCGGCCCAAGTTCGGTCCGCGCCGGGAGGAATCGCAGCAAGTCCTGAGCGATGCCGCCGACGCGCCGGTGAGTGTCACGGCTACCACCAGCGACCACCTTGGATTCACGGGCCGGGGCGAAGGCATCTCGGCGGTGGCCACCGCTTTGGTGTATCCAAGGCCGCCCCTTCCCATCAGCTAATCTGGAGCGGTGACCCTGCGCTTCTATGACACTGCCTCCGCCGAAGTCCGGAACTTCGTGCCCCTCGTCGAGGGCAAGGCCAGCCTCTACTACTGCGGGGCCACCGTGCAGGGCATGCCCCACGTGGGCCATATCCGCTCCGCCATCGCTTTCGACCAGCTCACCCGCTGGCTCGCCTACCGCGGCTTCCGCGTCACGGTGGTCCGGAATGTCACGGACATCGACGACAAGATCCTGGCCAAGTCCGAGGCCTCCTTCGCCCAGGGTTTCCAGCCGGAACCAGGGGAGGTGCGGGAAGAGGAATGGTGGGCCCTGGCCTACCGCTACGAGCAGGAGTTCCTCAAGGCCTACGACACCCTCGGTGTCTCCCGGCCCACATACGAGCCACGCGCCACCGGACACATCCCCGAGATGCACGCCCTCATCCAGCAGCTGATCGACCGCGGCCACGCCTACCCTGCCCCGGACGGCTCGGGAGATGTGTACTTCGATGTCCGTTCCTGGAGCAAATACGGCGCACTGACCCGGCAGAACATCGATGACATGCAGGCGGCGCCGGACGTTGAGGTCCAATTCAGCAACAGGAAGAAGGACCCGCGCGACTTCGCCCTGTGGAAGGGGTCCAAAGAAGGAGAACCGACGACGGCGAGCTGGGCTTCCCCGTGGGGCGCCGGCCGGCCGGGCTGGCACTTGGAATGCTCTGCGATGGTGACCAAATACCTCGGCACCGAGTTCGATATCCACGGCGGTGGCCTTGACCTGCGCTTCCCGCACCACGAAAACGAGATGGCCCAGTCCCAGGCCGCCGGCCACCCGTTCGCCAGCTTCTGGATGCATAACGGCATGGTGACCTACGAGGGCGAAAAGATGTCGAAGTCCATCGGCAACACCATCAGCCCCGCTGAAATGCTGGAAGTGGCCTCCCCCCGCGTGGTCCGGTACTACCTGGGCCAGGCACACTACCGCTCCGTCCTGGACTACCGTCCCACCTCCCTGCAGGAGGCAGCGGCCGCCGTCGAACGCGTTGACGGGTTCATCAGCCGTGCGGTGCGGGCGCTGTCCGGCGGCGTCGATTACAGCTTCGCCACCTACGGGACGGTGCCGGAACAATTCGAACGCGCCATGGACGAGGACCTCAACGTGCCGCAGGCCCTGGCCGTGCTTCACGAAACGGTCCGGTCCGGCAATACTGCTTTGACCGAAGGGAAGCTGGAGGAAGCGCGGCAGGCCCTGCACCACGTCCATGACATGCTTCGCGTTCTGGGCCTGAACGACGTCGCTTCCGGCTCCGTGGCGGACACGCGGGAATCAGCTGCGCTGTCAGTCCTCATAGAAGCCCAGCTCGCAGCCCGCGCCGCAGCCCGCGCCGATAAAGACTGGACCGCCTCGGACGCCATCCGGGACACCCTGGCCGCCGCCGGAGTGGTTGTGGAGGACGGACCGGAGGGTCCCACCTGGAGCCTGAAGCGGGACTGACCGGGCAGTCCACAAGCAACCGCGGAGCCCGGAGCAGGCGATTTTTCCTGGTTCAGTAGACTGGTAGGCAGACTCAGTCAGCACAATCAAGGGTGGAACACAATGGCCAACAATGGTCGCCGATCGGTTAAAGCGAAGAAGGGCCCAACCATCGGGACCGGTGGCCACGGCCGCAAGGCCCTGGAAGGCAAGGGCCCCACGCCCAAAGCGGAGGACCGCCCCTACCACAAGGCGCACAAGGCCAAGCAGCTCTCGGAGCGCTCCGCAGCAAAGCGCAACCCGGGAGCCCGCAGTGCGGGAGCGGCCAAGTCCGGACCCAAGGGCCGCGCCACCGAGGAAGTCGTCACCGGCCGCAACTCGGTAGTGGAGGCGCTCCGCGCCGGCATCCCGGCCAAGGCGCTGCACGTCGCCATCCGCATCGAGATGGACGATCGCGTCAAGGAATCCCTGAAGCTCGCCGCTGAACGCGGCATCCCGCTGATGGAAACCGGCAAGCCCGAACTTGACCGGATGACCGATGACGCCGTGCACCAGGGCCTGGTGCTGCAGATTCCGCCGTACGACTACCAGGATGCCTACGAACTCGCTGAAGAAACGGTTGACAAGTGGAAGAAGGGCCATGTCAGCAACGCGCCACTCTTCGTGGCGCTGGACGGCATTACCGATCCCCGCAACCTCGGCGCCATCATCCGCTCGGTTTCCGCCTTTAGCGGCCACGGCGTCATCGTCCCCGAACGCCGCTCCGTGGGTGTGACCGCGTCGGCCTGGAAGACCAGTGCCGGCGCCGCTGTCCGCGTGCCCGTGGCCCGGGCGTCGAACCTCAACAACGCGCTGAAGCAGTTCAAGAACATGGGGATCTTCGTCCTGGGCCTGGATGGCGACGGCGATGTTTCCCTGCCTGACCTGACGCTTGCCACCGAACCCGTGTGCATCGTGGTGGGCTCGGAGGGGAAGGGCCTCAGCAGGCTGGTCCGCGAGAACTGCGACCAGATCGTGTCCATCCCCATTGACTCCGCCATGGAATCGCTGAACGCCTCCATGGCCGTGGGCATCTCGCTCTACGAGGTCTCCCGGCAGCGGGCAGCCAGATAGGAGCCGGCGGATACTGCCAACTGCAGTGCCCGCTTCGCTGAGCAGTACCCGGCGCAACCCAGGCGTCCGGGCAGGTCACGTGCCGCTGGCGGCTAATATTTAGGTGATGGTCATGCCGCTCTTCGACACTGCTTCCACCATGGACGCCTCCACGGCCGTTCCACTCGGTGTGAGTGTTCCGCGCGCTGATTCGGGGGGCTCACGCCACCGGGCAGGCGGGCGTGCCAACGTGGCCTGCTATGCGCCGGGTATCTCCAGCCTGGAAATCGCGTATATCGCCCCTGGCGGGGAATGGAAGCTGCAGTCGCTGCCCAACGTCACGCATGGGGTCCACCACGGGATCGTTGAGGACCTGCCGTACGGATCCCGCTATGGTTTCCGTGCGGCGTCCAGCGAGCAGTCGCTGCCTTTTGCCGTGCCCACCGCGGACGTTGATGACGACGGCGGCCAGCCGCTGCTGCTTGATCCGTACGGCAGGGCCGTGGACCAGCGCGATGGCTTCCTGACCAGCGTGCGCATGGCGGGGGACTTCGACTGGGGAACAGACGAACGCCTCAGGCTGCCGTGGCGCAACACGATCATTTACGAGGCACATGTCCGCGGACAAAGCATGCTCCACCCGGATGTTCCGGAGGAACTGCGCGGCACGTACGCCGGCATGGCCCACCCTGCCATCATCGAGCACCTCACCAGCCTGGGAATCACGTCGGTCCAGCTGCTGCCGGTGCACTTCCACCTGGATGAACCCCACCTGCAGGACCTGGGACTGACCAATTACTGGGGCTACAACACGGCGGCTTTCTTCTCCCTGCACCCCGGTTACGCCACCCGGGCAGCCCAGGAAGCCGGCCCGCAGGCCGTCCAGGACGAGTTCAAGGGAATGGTCAAACTCCTCCATGCCGCAGGGCTGGAAGTCATCCTCGACGTCGTCTACAACCACACAGCCGAGGGCGGTCCCGACGGCCAGACCATCAGCTTCCGCGGGCTGGGAGAGCAGGCGTACTACCGGACGGACGGACACGGAAAGTACGTGGACACCACGGGCTGCGGAAACAGCCTGAACTTCGGTGAACCACGCGTGGTCCAGATGGTCCTGGACTCCCTTCGGTACTGGGTGGATGAGTTCCACATCGACGGCTTCCGCTTCGACCTCGCCGTGACGCTGTGCCGGAACGCGTCCAATGACTTCGACCCCCGGCACCCGTTCCTCGTCGCCATCGCTGCGGATCCAGTCCTTTCGGACGTCAAACTGATTGCCGAGCCTTGGGACGTGGGCTATGGCGGCTGGCAGACCGGGCGGTTCCCGGGCGGCTGGGTTGACTGGAACGACCACTTCCGGGATGCGCTCCGGTCCTTCTGGCTCGCTGACCGGGCTGCCCTGGAAGCGGGGGGCCACGGCGGTTCCCTGGCCAAGCTCGCGGACGGTCTGTCCGGCTCCGCGGCCCTCTTCCAGGCCTCTGGCCGCTCCCGCCTGGCGTCGGTAAATTTCATCACCTCCCACGACGGCTTCACGCTCAATGACCTCGTCTCGTTCGACCGCAAGCACAATGAGGACAACGGCGAGGAGAACAGGGACGGGCACGGCGACAACCGCAGCTTCAACCATGGCGTCGAAGGCCCCACCGAGGACGGCGGCATCCTGGCCAAAAGGGCCCAGTCGCGCCGCAACCTGATGGCGTCGCTGCTCATCTCCCTGGGCGTGCCCATGATCACCGCTGGCGATGAGCTGGCGCGCACCCAGCAGGGAAACAACAACGCCTACTGCCAGGACAACCCCATCGCCTGGCTGGACTGGACCCGGACTCCGGAATCCCACGAAATGCTCCGCAGCACCAAACGCTACATCCGCCTGCGCAAGGAGTTCCTCGCCGCGCAGCCACACGACTTCCCGGTCCGGGACGAGCAGTCATACCTCCACTGGTTCGACCAGGACGGCCATCCCATGTCCATGGAACGCTGGAACGATCCCCACCACCGGGTGGTGCAGCTCCTGCTCGGATCCGACAACGGCGCCCTCGCCGGCCTGATGGTGGTGAACGGCAGCAACACAGACGTCCAGATCACCCTGCCCCGAGTTACCGCAAAAGGCACCCACCCGCAGATGTTCGAGCTCCGCCTGACCACCTCGCCGCTGCACGACCTGCGCCAGGGCGGCCGGGTTGCCTCCGGCGAAAAGGACCTCGTCGAGGCCCATTCCATCAGCATCTACCGCACCTAGCTCTATCGACCTAACTCCCGGGACAACAAGAATGCGCAACCGCTCCATCCTGCCCTTGCTGCTGCTGGCTGGCCTGGTGGTACTCGCCCTGTTTGCTTTCGGCGGCACCGGGTTCCTGGGCCAGCTGACCGAAAGTACGACGCCGGAGGCCACCTCCACCGCGGAGCCTGCGCCGGGTGCCGCTTCCGGAACGCCGGCGGCACCTGCTCCGCCCCCGCCGGCGCAAGCTAATCCTTCCGGGCTGCCGGAGGTCCAGGAATCGGCGCTTCCTGCCGAGGGCCGAAGGATACTCAACCTGATCCGCGCCGGCGGACCGTACCGCTACAGCCAGGATGACCAGACGTTCGGCAACTTCGAACGCATCCTGCCGCGGCGGGACAGGGGCTATTACCGGGAGTACACCGTGCCCACGCCTGGCGAACCGGACAGGGGCGCACGCCGCATCGTGGCCGGCGCCGGCGGCGACAAGTACTACACCGACGACCATTACGACTCCTTTAAGTTCATCGCGGAAGGCAGCTGAGCAAACCATGAAGATCTATTCCGGTGACACCTGGACCCTGGAGGAACTGCAGGAGCAGGTGGCCGACGCCGGCCGCCGCAGCCTGGTGGTCTCGGCTGCGGACAGCAGGAAAGCTGTCCTGGAGGCGTTCGGCGAGGTCCTGGACTTCCCTGAGCACTACGGCGTGAACCTGGATGCGCTGAACGATTCACTGCACGACTTTGCGGACAGCATCACGGACAACGGCAATCCTCCCGTCACCGTCCTGTGGCTGGTGGCCGCTCCCTTCCGCAGCGACAGGGCCTTCGGCATCATGTGCGAAATCCTCCAGGACGCTGAACGCTACGCCGGAAAAGACCTCGCCGTCACCGCCGTCCTGCTCTAGCCAGCCTGCCGGACCCTACCCGCCGCGCTCCTCATGCGAGACGTAGGTGCCAAGCAGCTCCGCTGCCCGGCCGCCGTCGTCCTCTGCCGCCAGGCCTTTACGCATGTTCTCCGCCTTCTCCCTGCCGGCGGGGAACGGCGGCAGGAGGGGGACCTCGGGGTCCGTGAGTACTTCGATCACCACGGGCCGGTCTGCCGCGAAGGCACGTTCCCAGGCGGGCCCGATCAGCTCCGGATCCTCCACCCGGATGCCGGTAAGGCCCAGCAGATCGGCGTAGCCGGCGAACGGGAAGTCAGGAAGCTCCTGGCTTGCGGCGAACCGCGGTTCGGCCTCGGACTCCCGCTGCTCCCACGTCACCTCCGTGAGTTCCCGGTTGTTGAACACGCAGACCACAAACCGGGGATCCGTCCACTGCCGCCACCGGTGGGCCACTGTCACCAGTTCGGCGATGCCCGCCATCTGCATGGCACCGTCGCCGGCCAGCGCAACCACCGGCCGGTCCGGGTGCGCGAGTTTTGCGGCGATGCCATAGGGGAGGGAGCACCCCATGCTGGCCAGCGTCCCCGACAGGTGCGCAGGAACGCCCGGCGGGAGCACCAGTTGCCGCGCATACCAGTAAACGCAACTGCCGACGTCGACACTCACCAGGGCGTCGCCGGGCAGCCGGCCGTTCAACTCCCGGACAACCCGCTCGGGGTTCACCGGGATTGCCGTTACGGCGGCCCGTTCCGCAGCCAAGGCCCGCCAACGGGCAACTTCCTGCTCCACGTCCGTTTGCCACTGCCCCCGGGAACGTGGCCGCAGCCGCGGGATCAAGGCCTGGAGCGCCAGGACTGCGTCACCTGCCAGGCCCACCTCAACCGGATACCGGTTGCCGGTCTTCCGTTCGTCGATGTCGATCTGGACGGCGCGCGCTGCACCGGGCGGCGGATAGAACTCGGTCCAAGGATCGCTGGAGCCCACAATCAGCAGAGCGTCGCAGTTGCCCAGCAGGTGCGCACTGGCGGTGCTGCCGAGGTGCCCCATGGTGCCCGCGGCAAAGGGCAAGGTCTCGTCCACATACGGTTTGCCCAGCAGGCTGGTGGCTATGCCGGCGCCGAGTTTTTCAGCGACCGCCACTACCTCCCTGGAAGCGCGCCGGGCTCCCTGGCCCACCAGCAGCGCCACTCTCTGCGAGGAGTTCAGGAGGGCTGCCGCGGCCTCCAGGTCCTGCTCCCGGGGAGTCTTCGCCGAGGTGCTCCACGTCGGTGCGGTGACCACAATCCCGTGTTCCTGGTCCAGGTCCGGTGCGGGCGCGGACTGGATGTCATGCGGCACAATGACCACACAGGGCGAGGACGTCGCCCTGGCGGTGCGGAAAGCCCGGTCCAGGACCATGGGCAGCTGCTCCGGGGCATTGACCTGCTGGACGAACTGGGCGGCCACATCCTTGAACAGGGACATGAGATCGATTTCCTGCATGTAGGCCGAGCCGAGCACCGTGCGGCTTTGCTGCCCGACGATCGCCACCACCGGCACGCCGTCGAGCTTGGCGTCGTAAAGCCCGTTCAAGAGGTGGACGGCGCCCGGTCCCTGGGTGGAGGTGACCACCCCCACCCCGCCGGTGTACTTCGCGTGGCCCACCGCCATGAAGGCAGCCGACTCCTCGTGCCGGGCCTGCACGAACTCAACGTGTCCTTCGGCCCGCCGCAGGGCACCCATGAAGCCGTTGATCCCGTCCCCGCTGTAGCCGAAGACCCGGTTGACTCCCCACGTGCTGAGGCGCTCCACGATGAGGTCGGACACAGTGCGGTCGGTCATGGGTTCCTCCCCGGGCGGTCAGCCACTCGGTTTATGCTTCCGGCGATCCTTTACGCGTTGACGATCAGTCCCAGCTCGGCCTTGGAGGCGAGGGCGTCGTGCCGCGGCAGGACCCGGACGGTGTACCCGAACGGTCCCGAGCGGTCGATCACCAAGGAACCGCTGAACAGATGGCGCCCGCTGCCCAGGTCCTCCTGCATCTTCAGCTCCATCACCGTGATGTCCGTCAGGCTGTCGCTTTCCTCGGCCCGGCCGTACGCCACTTCGACGGCTACGTCCTCAGGGGTGAGGTTGTGCAGCGCCACATACGCATTGACCTGGAGGATGTCGCCGATCTGGGGATCCTCGGACACCCCCACGGAGTCCACGTGCTCCACGTGCACCAGCGGCCAGGCCAAACGCACCTTCGCCGTCCAGGCCGCCAGGGTGCGGGCCTGCGAGTAGGAGTTGGCGGAAGCGCTTCGCCCCGCCTCCGCCGCCGGACGGTAGAGGATATTCACGTAGTCGCGCAGCATGCGTTCGGCGGAGACTGCCGGTCCGAGGTGCGAGAGGGTGTGCTTGATCATGGAGACCCAGTGCGTGGGCACCTTCTCGGCCCCCGACGTCGACGGTCCCGCAGCACCCGCACCCGCCGATACCGTGCTGCCGTAGAAGCGCGGGGCAACCTGCGTTTCCAGCAGCTCGTACAGCGCGGCAGCCTCGATGTCGTCCCGTTCCTCGGGGGACGCGCCGTTGTTGGCGGTGGGAATCGCCCAGCCGTTCTCGCCGTCGTACATCTCGTCCCACCACCCATCCAGGACGGACAGGTTCAGCGACCCGTTGAGCGCTGCCTTCATGCCGGAAGTTCCGCATGCTTCCAGGGGGCGCAGCGGGTTGTTCAGCCAGACGTCACAGCCCGGGAACAGTGTCCGCGCCATGGCGATGTCGTAGTTGGGCAGGAAGGCAATCCTGTGCCGGACGGCGGGATCGTCGGTAAAGCGGACCAGGTCCTGGATCATCTTCTTTCCTGCGTCGTCGGCGGGATGGGACTTGCCCGCGATGACCAGCTGGATGGGATGTTCCTTGTGCAGGAGGAGCGCCTTGAGCCGTTCCGGCTCGCGCAGCATCAGGGTGAGGCGTTTGTAGGTGGGCACGCGCCGGGCAAAGCCGATGGTTAGGATGTCCGGGTCCAGGACCTTGTCCGTCCACCTCAATTCGGCATCGGCCGCCCCGCGTTTCTTCCAGGCAGCGCGGAGGCGGAGGCGGACATCGTCAACGAGCGCTGACCGCATCTCCCGGCGGAGCGCCCACACATCCGCGTCGCTGACGTTGTAGGCGAGGTCCCAGCGGCCGTTCGCTTCGGCTTCGCTGCCGAACTGGTCCCGGGCAAGCTTGGAGATGCGGCTGTCCACCCAGGTGGGCACGTGCACGCCGTTCGTCACCGAGGTGATGGGCACCTCGGAGTGGTCAAAGCCCGGCCAGAGTGCGGAGAACATGCCGCGGGACACTTCCCCGTGCAGCTTGGCCACGCCGTTGGCGCGCTGTGCCAGGCGAAGGCCCATGACAGCCATGTTGAAGACGGAAGGATTGCCCTCGGCGTAGTTCTCGCGCCCCAGCTCCAGGATGCGGTCAATGGGCACGTCCGGCGCAAGGCCGGCCTGGAAGAAGTGGTGGATCTGGGCGATCTCGAACCTGTCGATGCCTGCAGGAACGGGCGTGTGCGTGGTGAAGACAGTGGACGCGCGCCCTGCGGCAAGGGCTTCATCGAATGACAGGGCCTGCTCCCCGGCCATGAGTTCCTGGATGCGTTCGATGCCCAGGAATCCGGCGTGCCCTTCATTGGTGTGGAACACCTCCGGAGCGGCGGTACCGGTGAGCTGCTGGAAGGCGCGCAGCGCCTTGACCCCGCCCATGCCGAGCAGCAGTTCCTGCTGCAGCCGGTGGTCTCCGCCGCCGCCGTAAAGGCGGTCGGTGATGCTGCGGGCAGCGTCATCGTTGCCGGGCACGTTGGAGTCCAGGAGCAGCAGGGGAACGCGTCCGACGTCGGCGCGCCAGATGTGTGCCAGCAGGCGCCTGCCGTTGGGCAGGGGGAGGGCGATCTGCAGGGGACGGCCTATGCCGTCCGCGGAAGGCTCGCGCAGCAGGGTGAGTGGCAGGCCATCAGGGTCCAGGACCGGGTAGGTCTCCTGTTGCCATGCGTCCCGGGAGAGAGACTGCTTGAAGTAGCCGGCCTGGTACAGCAGGCCCACACCGATCAGCGGCACGCCCAGGTCCGAGGCAGCCTTGAGGTGGTCGCCGGCCAGGATTCCCAAGCCACCGGAGTACTGCGGCAGCACCTCGGTGATGCCGAACTCCGGGGAGAAGTAGGCGATGGACGCAGGCGCATCAGGGCCGAGGCCCTGGTACCAGCGCGGTTCCTCAAGATAGCGGTCCAGGTCCTGCTCCGCTGCCCGTACCCGCTCCACCACGGAGCGGTCCGCAGCGAGCTGCTGGAATTCCTCGCGGCTGGCCATCCCCAGGAAGCCCACCGGATCCTGTCCGCTCTCTTTCCACAGGCGGGGGTTCAATCCCTCGAAGAGTTCCCGCGTGGGGCGGTGCCAGGACCAGCGCAGGTTGCTTGCCAGGCGGGCCAGCGGGCGGATCGGTTCGGGGAGGACTGTACGGACGGTAAATCTGCGGATTGCCTTCACCTGCGTCACACTAACCGACAACATGCGCGGCTGGAACCAGCTTCGGGTTTCTTTTGGGTAAATGACAGTTGGCGCCGGGGAAATGACGGTTGGCGCGCCGGATTTAGTGCGCAGCCTTAGCATTCCCGATCATTTCTCGCTAACGTCGAGCTTGTGACGACTAAATCAGGAACCAGTGCCGCATCAATGAAAATGTCGAAGGGCCTCATCACTGAGGGGCTGCGGTTCGGACGATTTCCGATCACCGCCGTGCAGCCGGTCGTGGAGGATGGCAAATTCCCTGCCAAAGCCCTGCCGGGCGAAGGGATCGTGGTGGGAGCCACAGCCTTCCGCGAGGGCCATGACCAGCTGGGTGTCAGCGCCGTGCTCTTTGACCCCGAAGGCAACGAACGCCAGCGGGTGAGGCTCGCTCCGCCGCGCGGGGAACGCGGCATGGGGACCGACCGCTGGGAGGGCGTGCTCACGCCGTCGGAAACCGGCGACTGGTCCTTCGCGATCGAAGCCTGGCACGACCGCTACGGCACCTGGCACCACAACGCCGAGGTGAAGGTGGAGGCCGGCATCGACGTCGAGCTGATGCTCGCCGAGGGTGCCGCGTTGCTCCATGAAGCTGCCGGGGACGACACCCGCAGCGAGTGGGACAGGGGTGTCCTCCGCGAGGCCGCCGACAAGCTGGCGGACCCTTCCCTCAGCACGGAGGAGCGGCTCGGGGCCGGATTCAGCCATGCGGTCACCGGCGTTGTCGCGCACCAGCCCATCCGTGAACTGGTGACCGTCTCCCGGCGCTTCCCCCTGCTGGTTGAGCGTGACCGGGCCGGACGCGGCTCTTGGTATGAGTTCTTTCCCCGCTCGGAAGGCGCCGTCAAGGATCACACCACGGGCGCCTGGACCTCGGGCAACTTCCGTACCGCTGCCCAGCGGCTTGACGCTGTAGCGGCCATGGGCTTCGACGTCATCTACATGCCGCCCATCCATCCGATCGGCGTGCAGCACCGCAAGGGTCCCAACAACACTCTGATCGCAGGCCCGAACGATCCCGGGTCACCCTGGGCCATCGGAGCCGCGGAAGGCGGCCACGACGCCATCCACCCGGACCTTGGCAGCTTCGATGATTTTGATGCCTTCGTGGAGCGGGCCAACGGGCTGGGCCTGGAGGTTGCCCTGGACCTCGCGCTCCAGGCCGCTCCGGACCACCCCTGGGTGCAGTCCCATCCCGAGTGGTTCACCACCCGCGTGGACGGCTCCATCGCCTACGCGGAAAATCCCCCGAAGAAGTACCAGGACATTTATCCGCTCAATTTCGATAATGATCCCGAGGGCCTCTCAAAGGAAATTCTGCGGATTGTGCTGCTGTGGGTAAGCCACGGCGTAAAGATTTTCCGTGTGGATAACCCGCATACCAAGCCCGTCTGGTTCTGGGAATGGCTAATTGCACAGGTCAACAAAGAGGCTCCCGGAGTGGTGTTCCTGGCCGAGGCCTTCACCCGGCCGGCCATGATGCACGCGCTTGGCCGCGCAGGGTTCCAGCAGTCCTACACCTACTTCACCTGGCGCAACACCAAGAAGGAAATCGAGGCGTACTTTGCGGAAGTAAGCCACGAGTCGCCGGCGTTCTTCCGCCCCAACTTCTTCGTCAACACCCCGGACATCCTCACGGAATACCTGCAGTTCGGTGGGCCTGCGGCGTTCAAGATCAGGGCCGCCCTGGCCGCCACGGCCAGCCCGTTGTGGGGCGTCTACGCCGGTTACGAGCTGTACGAGCACGTGGCCCGCCCCGGCGCGGAAGAGTACATCGACAACGAAAAGTTCGAGTACAAGGCACGTGACTGGGACGCCGCGGCGCACTCCGGCCGGACCCTTGCCCCCTACATCACCCGGCTCAACGAGATCAGGCACACGCACCCGGCGCTGCAGGACCTGCAGAACCTGACGGTCCACCACAGCACCGACGACGCCACGGTGGTCTACTCCAAGCACAAGACCCTTCCGGACGGGTCCAAGGACACCCTCATCATCGTGGTGAACGTGGATCCGCACGGAACCAGGGAATGCACCATCTCGCTTGACCTGCCCGCGCTGGAACTCGACCCCCAGGACCTGACCCACAATGGAGGCTTCCACGTGGAGGACCTCATTTCCGGCGAAAGCTGGGAATGGGGCGAGTACAACTATGTCCGCCTTGACCCGCATGTCGAGCCCGCACACATCCTGCGCGTGAGGAGAATTCATCAGTGAATTTCAACCCGCAAGGTTCGGGCCAGCATTTCACCCCTAAGAGCACGTTTGAGTTAAATGCCCCGGGCCTGCAGCATGATCCGCTGTGGTACCGGAAAGCAGTGTTCTACGAGGTACTTGTGAGGGCCTTCGCGGATGCCAACGGCGACGGTTCCGGCGATTTCTCCGGCCTCATCGACAGGCTCGACTACCTGCAGTGGCTGGGCGTGGACTGCCTGTGGCTGCCGCCGTTCTTCCAGTCACCCCTGCGCGATGGCGGCTACGACATCTCGGACTACAACTCGGTCCTGGACGAGTTCGGCACCATCAGCGACTTCAAGCGCCTGGTGGCCGAGGCCCACGCGAGGGGCGTGCGGGTGATTATCGACCTGCCGCTCAACCACACCTCGGACCAGCACCCCTGGTTCCAGGAGTCGCGCAAGGACCCGGACGGCCCGTACGGCGACTTCTACGTCTGGAGCGACACCGACGAGAAGTACCAGGACGCCCGCATCATTTTCGTGGACACCGAGGAATCCAACTGGACGTTTGATCCCATCCGCCGCCAGTTCTTCTGGCACCGGTTCTTCAGCCACCAGCCGGACCTGAACTTCGAGAACCCCAAGGTTATCGAGGCACTGTTCGATGTGGTCCGGTTCTGGCTGGACCAGGGCATCGACGGCTTCCGTGCCGATGCCATTCCCTACCTGTACGAGGAGGAAGGGACCAACTGCGAGAACCTTCCGGCCACGCACGAGTTCCTCCGCAAGCTCCGCACCATGGTGGATGGAAGCTACCCCGGCAGGGTCATTATCGCCGAGGCCAACCAGCCGCCAAATGAAGTGGTGGAGTACTTCGGAACGGAGGAGGAGCCCGAGTGCCACATGGCCTTCCACTTCCCGATCATGCCGCGCCTCTACTACGCATTGCGGGACCAGAAGGCCGCCCCCATCATCGAAACCATGCAGGACACCCCGGATATCCCCGACGGGGCACAGTGGGGCACCTTCCTGCGCAACCACGACGAGCTGACCCTGGAAATGGTCACGGCCGATGAACGAGCCGCCATGCTGGGCTGGTACGCCCCGGACCCCCGCATGCGGGCCAACATCGGCATCCGGCGCAGGCTCGCGCCCCTGCTGGATAACTCCCGCGCCGAAATCGAACTGATCAATGCGCTCCTCCTCTCGCTGCCGGGCAGCCCGTTCCTCTACTACGGCGATGAAATCGGTATGGGGGACAACATCTGGCTTGAAGACCGGGACGCCGTGCGCACGCCCATGCAGTGGAACCCCGACCGGAACGCCGGGTTCTCCAACGCGGATCCGGGCAAGCTCTACCTGCCTCCCATCCAGTCCTTGGTGTACAACTACGCCATGGCCAACGTGGAGGCAGAGGCAGCCCACTCAGGATCACTGCTGCGCTGGACGCGGCAGATCCTGAGCGTCCGCAAGAACCACCCGGCATTCGGCCTGGGAGCCTTCAAACACGTCGAAGCGGACCACGACGCCGTCCTCGCCTACCTCCGGGAGCTGCCGAATGACAATTCTGCCGGCGCGGACGGGGAAACCATCCTGTGCGCGTTCAACCTCTCGCAGCATCCGGTGGCAGCCCAGTTGCGGGTCCCGCAGTTCGCGGGGCGCGGCTTGCGCGACGTCTTCGGCGGCCAGCCGTTCCCCGGCATCAGCGGGGACGGAACCCTTACCCTGACCCTCGGCAGCCACGATTTCTTCTGGCTGAGGATCCGTTCAGCAGCGTCCAACCCATCGTCTCCGTACACGCAGGCGATGCCGATTTTATCGATCGAGAACTGATATGAACCAACCTATCCTCACCCCTGCCCTCACCGCCCTGCTCCAGGAATGGCTGCCACGGCAGCGCTGGTTCCCGGTCAAGACGCCCGACTTCGATTTGTCGCAGGCCGGCAGCCTCGGGCTGGAAGACCCGTCCGGCCATGCCGGGCTGGCCGTGTTCCTCCTCCGGGTCACCACACAGACGCCCGACGGCGGCACGCGGACCGCCGTCGTCCAGGTCCCCTTGAGTTTCCGGCACGCGCCTGCAGCCGGGATGGAGCGTGCGCTGGTTGGCCAGGCCGCCGGGATGGACCCGTCCAGGACCTGGGTCTACGACGCCGTCCACGATCCCGACTTCGTGGGCAGCTGGCTGGAACTCATCCGGCAGGAGGAAAAGGCGCCCAACGGTACGGCAGCCGGCTTCCGCGTCCCCGGGGAGTTCCGGCTCCCTACCGCCCGCGGAGTAGTGAAGGTGCTGTCCGGGGAGCAGTCCAACAGTTCAGTCATTGTGGACGACGGCGAGTCCGCGGCCATCGTGAAATTCTTCCGGGTCCTCTCAGAAGGGACGAATCCCGAGGTTGAGGTGGGTGCAGCCCTCTCGGCTGCAGGCACATCCGAAGTGCCCGCCACACTGGGCTGGGTGCGTGGCGAATGGCTCGGCCAGGGTGCTCCCGCGTCCACAACGGCAAAGGGACCCCGGTACGTCGAGGGTGAGCTGGCGGTGGCGCACGAGTTCCTCGCCGGCGGCCGCGACGCCTGGCGCCTCGCCGTCGATGCCGCCCGCTCGGGTACCGACTTCACGGCAGAAGCACACGCCCTGGGCGCGGCCACGGCCACCGTGCACCAGCGGCTGGCGCAGGCCCTCGGGCACTCCGCCGAACCGCAGCCTGGGCAGGTCATTGCGCCGGCAGTAGCCCAGCGGGTCCGCGAGGCGTGGGCGGAAGCCGGTGCCGCCGTCGGACCTTATGACGACGCCTTGAACGCGCTCCTTGACCGCCTTGGCCACGCGCCCGCCGGCCCGCTGCAGCGCATCCATGGCGACCTCCACCTGGGCCAGATACTCCAGGTCCCCGGGCAGCCGGGAAGCCCTGCACGATGGGCCATCCTGGATTTCGAAGGTGAACCGCTGCGTCCCGTCGCGGAACGGAACGTCCCGGACGTACCCCTGAGGGACGTCGTCGGCATGCTGCGGTCCTTCGACTACGCAGCCGGCGCGGCCCAGCGCGAACAGGAAGGCGCGCACGTGCCGGCAAGCTGGGTGGATGACTGTGCGGAGGCCTTCCTGGCCGGCTATGCGGGTGTCACTCCCGGAACGGTGGACAGGGAGTCGCCGCTCTTTGTGGCATTGTGGCTGGACAAGGCACTGTACGAAGTAGTTTATGAAATGCGTAACAGGCCCGAATGGCTGGCGATCCCCGTGAACGCCTCCAGGCGGCTCCTGGGCAGCAATGGCGCCGGCGGTCACGCCGGGGCAGCATCGGAAGGTAACGAAATGACAGGCTCAGCACAAACTGACCGGCCGGGGGTTCCGCTGAAGGTCGACGAAGGCACCCTTGGCAGGATTGCCAACGGTGAACACCACGCGCCCCACTCCGTCCTGGGCGCGCACCTTGACGATTACGGCCACGTCACTATCCGCACGGTGAAGCACCTCGCGGAAGCAGTCTCCGTCCTTACGCCGGCGGGTGAGGTCCCGATGGAGCATGAGGCCCACGGCGTATGGGTTGCCGTCCTCGAACCGCTGCAGCAGGGGCACGTTCCCGACTACAGGCTTTCCGTCACGTACCCCGGCGCGGAACCGGTCACGGTGG
Source organism: Pseudarthrobacter quantipunctorum (assembly GCF_045291495.1). Classification (NCBI taxonomy): domain Bacteria; kingdom Bacillati; phylum Actinomycetota; class Actinomycetes; order Micrococcales; family Micrococcaceae; genus Pseudarthrobacter; species Pseudarthrobacter quantipunctorum. The sequence continues at coordinate 3,326,195 of NZ_CP148033.1, read as the reverse complement.
ACGATCCTTACCGCTACCTGCCCACCGTGGGCGAAGTGGACCTGCACCTCATCGGTGAGGGCCGCCACGAGAAGCTGTGGGAAGTCCTTGGCGCCCACGTCCAGCACTACAAATCCGCGATGGGGGACGTGGACGGTGTCTCCTTTGCCGTCTGGGCACCCAACGCGCAGGCTGTCCGGGTCAAGGGCGACTTCAACGCCTGGGACGGCCGCGAGAACTCCCTTCGCTCACTGGGTTCCTCCGGAGTGTGGGAGATCTTCGTTCCCGGTGTTGTAGCAGGGGCGTGCTACAAGTTCGAAATCAGGACCAAGGCCGGGCACTGGGTGGAGAAGGCCGACCCCCTTGCCTTCGGAACCGAGGTGCCGCCCTTGACCGCCTCGAGGGTAGTGGAGCCTTCCTACGCCTTCAAGGACCAGGAATGGATGGAGGCCCGCGCGCAGCGAGACCCGCACAACTCGGCAATGAGCGTCTACGAGGTGCACCTCGGTTCCTGGCGCCTGGGCCTGGGGTACCGGGAACTGGCCAAGGAGCTGGTGGAGTACGTCAAATGGCTCGGATTCACCCACGTGGAGTTCATGCCGGTGGCCGAGCACCCGTTTGGCGGGTCATGGGGCTACCAGGTCACGTCCTACTTTGCGCCGACCTCCCGTTTCGGCCACCCGGACGAGTTCCGCTACCTGGTGGACACCCTGCACCAGGCGGGCATCGGTGTTCTGCTTGACTGGGTCCCGGCCCACTTCCCCAAGGACTCCTGGGCACTTGCCCAGTTCGACGGCGAGCCCCTGTACGAGCACGCGGATCCCAACCTGGGCGAACACCCGGACTGGGGCACGCTGATCTTCGACTTCGGACGCACTGAGGTCCGGAACTTCCTGGTTGCCAACGCCCTGTACTGGCTGGACGAGTTCCATATCGACGGCTTGCGGGTGGACGCTGTGGCTTCCATGCTCTACCTGGACTACTCCAGGGAGGAGGGGCAGTGGCAGCCCAACCGCTTCGGCGGCCGGGAAAACCTTGAGGCAATCTCCTTCCTGCAGGAAGTCAACGCCACTGTGTACAAGACCCACCCCGGCGCCGTCATGATCGCCGAGGAATCCACGGCGTTCCCCGGCGTTACCGCTCCGACCAGCCACGGCGGGCTCGGTTTCGGCCTCAAGTGGAACATGGGCTGGATGCACGATTCCCTCAATTACATGGCCGAGGAGCCGATCAACCGGAAATGGCACCACGGCACCGTCACGTTCTCCATGGTCTACGCCTTTACGGAAAACTTCCTGCTTCCCATCAGCCACGATGAGGTAGTCCACGGCAAGGGATCGATGCTCCGCAAGATGCCGGGAGACCGCTGGCAGCAGCTTGCAAACCTGCGTGCCTTCTTTGCCTACCAGTGGGCCCACCCGGGCAAGCAGCTGATCTTCATGGGTACGGAATTCGGCCAGGAAGCCGAATGGTCCGAACAGCACGGGCTCGACTGGTGGCTCGCCGATATCCCGGCACACCAGGGCCTGCAGTTGCTGACGAAGGACCTCAACGAGCTCTACAGTTCCACGCCTGCGCTCTATACCCGCGATAACGAGCCCGGCGGATTCCAGTGGATCAACGGGGGAGACGCCGACCGGAACGTCCTGTCCTTCATCCGCTGGGACAAGGAGAACAACCCGCTGGTCTGTGCCATCAACTTCTCCGGAGCACCCCACGTTGGCTACACCCTGGGTGTACCGGAGGCCGGGGCCTGGACAGAGGTGCTGAACACAGACGCAACAACTTATGGCGGATCCGGTGTCCTCAACTCCGGCCAGCTGAAGGCGACGGACAAGGGGCAGGACGGACAGCCGGCAACACTCAGCGTTACGTTGCCTCCGCTGGGCGCCGCCTACTTCAAGCCTGGGGCTCCCGCCGCAGGCTAAGCCTTGGCTCGTGCGAAAGCCCGGAATCCGCGGGATTCCGGGCTTTTTCGCGTCCTGGCGACACCCTCCCGGGGAGGCTTCCCTGCCCGGTTGGCCTTCTGGAAAAAGTGGTGGTAGAGTTTATTTCCGCGCTGCTCCACGGAGTCAGACGGAAAAACCGACACTCAAGCCTCTGGCTAGAGAGAGTCGCGGAAGCCGGTTTGACAAGCGGAAGAGCAGCCGGTAAGTTTGAGAAGTTGCTCCGGAGCGATCCACGGCTGAGAAGTGCTGGTGGTGGTGCCGGGTGTGTCTGTTGTTTGAGAACTCAATAGTGTGCCAAGTTTGTTGATACCAATTGTTTTATTGATTGGTTGTTTTGGCCAGGTCCGCCACCCCGTGGTGTGGTCTGGTTTTTACAGCTGGTTTCAAATTTTGCAGTGTGGTGGCCGCGTTTTCCCGTGGTGCCATGTTGTGTTCGTTTTTGTTTTACTTCAACGGAGAGTTTGATCCTGGCTCAGGATGAACGCTGGCGGCGTGCTTAACACATGCAAGTCGAACGATGATGGGAGCTTGCTCCTGGATTAGTGGCGAACGGGTGAGTAACACGTGAGTAACCTGCCCTTAACTCTGGGATAAGCCTGGGAAACTGGGTCTAATACCGGATATGACTCCTCATCGCATGGTGGGGGGTGGAAAGCTTTTTGTGGTTTTGGATGGACTCGCGGCCTATCAGCTTGTTGGTGAGGTAATGGCTTACCAAGGCGACGACGGGTAGCCGGCCTGAGAGGGTGACCGGCCACACTGGGACTGAGACACGGCCCAGACTCCTACGGGAGGCAGCAGTGGGGAATATTGCACAATGGGCGCAAGCCTGATGCAGCGACGCCGCGTGAGGGATGACGGCCTTCGGGTTGTAAACCTCTTTCAGTAGGGAAGAAGCGAAAGTGACGGTACCTGCAGAAGAAGCGCCGGCTAACTACGTGCCAGCAGCCGCGGTAATACGTAGGGCGCAAGCGTTATCCGGAATTATTGGGCGTAAAGAGCTCGTAGGCGGTTTGTCGCGTCTGCCGTGAAAGTCCGGGGCTCAACTCCGGATCTGCGGTGGGTACGGGCAGACTAGAGTGATGTAGGGGAGACTGGAATTCCTGGTGTAGCGGTGAAATGCGCAGATATCAGGAGGAACACCGATGGCGAAGGCAGGTCTCTGGGCATTAACTGACGCTGAGGAGCGAAAGCATGGGGAGCGAACAGGATTAGATACCCTGGTAGTCCATGCCGTAAACGTTGGGCACTAGGTGTGGGGGACATTCCACGTTTTCCGCGCCGTAGCTAACGCATTAAGTGCCCCGCCTGGGGAGTACGGCCGCAAGGCTAAAACTCAAAGGAATTGACGGGGGCCCGCACAAGCGGCGGAGCATGCGGATTAATTCGATGCAACGCGAAGAACCTTACCAAGGCTTGACATGAACCGGAAATACCTGGAGACAGGTGCCCCGCTTGCGGTCGGTTTACAGGTGGTGCATGGTTGTCGTCAGCTCGTGTCGTGAGATGTTGGGTTAAGTCCCGCAACGAGCGCAACCCTCGTTCTATGTTGCCAGCACGTGATGGTGGGGACTCATAGGAGACTGCCGGGGTCAACTCGGAGGAAGGTGGGGACGACGTCAAATCATCATGCCCCTTATGTCTTGGGCTTCACGCATGCTACAATGGCCGGTACAAAGGGTTGCGATACTGTGAGGTGGAGCTAATCCCAAAAAGCCGGTCTCAGTTCGGATTGGGGTCTGCAACTCGACCCCATGAAGTCGGAGTCGCTAGTAATCGCAGATCAGCAACGCTGCGGTGAATACGTTCCCGGGCCTTGTACACACCGCCCGTCAAGTCACGAAAGTTGGTAACACCCGAAGCCGGTGGCCTAACCCCTTGTGGGAGGGAGCTGTCGAAGGTGGGACTGGCGATTGGGACTAAGTCGTAACAAGGTAGCCGTACCGGAAGGTGCGGCTGGATCACCTCCTTTCTAAGGAGCACCTACAAGTTCCCATGTCCTGTGTATGCGGGGTGTGGGGGTTGTCAGGAGTAAAGGCCCGTTGCGCAGACGTTTGTTCTGCGGCGGGTGCTCAAGGGTGGAATATCAACGAATAGCGGCTGCCGGGTCTTTCCGGTGCTGAGTACGGTTCTCCTTTTGGGGGGTTCCTGGAAAGGTGCCGGCGGGGTGCGGTGGTTTAGTGTTTGGCACACTGTTGGGTCCTGAGGCAACAGGGCCGTGGTTCTTCCCTTTTGGGGAGGGGTGCGGGTTTGTTTGTTTCTGGTTTCCTGGCTGCACCGATCATGCATGTTGTGTGTGTGGGGTGTGTGGTACGGGGTTGTTGTTTGAGAACTACATAGTGGACGCGAGCATCTTTTATAAGAAGCAATTTCCAAGAATATGAACCTGGATCTGTCCGTGGCTTGCTGCACTTTGGTGTGGTTGGTTTGCGGTCCGGTTCCATGGTTTTCTCGAAAATTAGCGTTTTTGATCTTTTGTGGTCAAGTTTTTAAGAGCACACGGTGGATGCCTTGGCATTAGGAGCCGAAGAAGGACGTAGGAATCTGCGATAAGCCTGGGGGAGTCGATAACCGGACTGTGATCCCAGGGTGTCCGAATGGGGAAACCCCGCCAGGGGCGCGAGTTGCCTGGTGACCCGCATCTGAACACATAGGGTGCGTGGAGGGAACGCGGGGAAGTGAAACATCTCAGTACCCGCAGGAAGAGAAAACAATAGTGATTCCGTTAGTAGTGGCGAGCGAACGCGGATCAGGCTAAACCGTTCCATGTGTGATAGCCGGCGGGCGTTGCATGGTCGGGGTTGTGGGACTTTCCATACCAGTTCTGCCGGACTGGTGGGGTGTGATGTGCAGGCATAGGTGAACGGTTTTGAAAGGCCGGCCAGAGAGGGTGTTAGCCCCGTAACCGTAATGTTGTGTACCGCCCGGATGAGTATCCCAAGTAGTACGGGGCCCGAGAAATCCCGTGCGAATCTGTCAGGACCACCTGATAAGCCTAAATACTCCCTAATGACCGATAGCGGACCAGTACCGTGAGGGAAAGGTGAAAAGTACCCCGGGAGGGGAGTGAAACAGTACCTGAAACCGTGTGCTTACAATCCGTCGGAGCCAGTCTGATTCTGGTGACGGCGTGCCTTTTGAAGAATGAGCCTGCGAGTTAGTGTTACGTCGCGAGGTTAACCCGTGTGGGGCAGCCGTAGCGAAAGCGAGTCTGAATAGGGCGTTGCAGTGGCGTGATCTAGACCCGAAGCGAAGTGATCTACCCATGGCCAGGTTGAAGCGACGGTAAGACGTCGTGGAGGACCGAACCCACTTCAGTTGAAAATGGAGGGGATGAGCTGTGGGTAGGGGTGAAAGGCCAATCAAACTTCGTGATAGCTGGTTCTCCCCGAAATGCATTTAGGTGCAGCGTTGCGTGTTTCTTGCTGGAGGTAGAGCTACTGGATGGCTAATGGGCCCTACAAGGTTACTGACGTCAGCCAAACTCCGAATGCCGGTAAGTGAGAGCGCAGCAGTGAGACTGTGGGGGATAAGCTTCATAGTCGAGAGGGAAACAGCCCAGACCACCAACTAAGGCCCCTAAGCGTGTGCTAAGTGGGAAAGGATGTGGAGTTGCGAAGACAACCAGGAGGTTGGCTTAGAAGCAGCCATCCTTAAAAGAGTGCGTAATAGCTCACTGGTCAAGTGATTCCGCGCCGACAATGTAGCGGGGCTCAAGTACACCGCCGAAGTTGTGGCATTCAGATATTAGCTAAGCCCTTGTGGTTCAGGCGTCTGGATGGGTAGGGGAGCGTCGTGTGGGCGGTGAAGTCGCGGTGTAAACCAGCGGTGGAGCCTACACGAGTGAGAATGCAGGCATGAGTAGCGAAAGACGGGTGAGAAACCCGTCCGCCGAATGATCAAGGGTTCCAGGGTCAAGCTAATCTGCCCTGGGTAAGTCGGGACCTAAGGCGAGGCCGACAGGCGTAGTCGATGGACAACGGGTTGATATTCCCGTACCGGCGAAAAACCGCCCATGCTGAACAGGGGATACTAACTGCCCGAGACCTGCCCGATCGCCCTTGTGGTGTGAGGGTTTTGGTGGAGCGCAGGACCTGATCCTGGGAGGCAAGCGTATTAACAGGTGTGACGCAGGAAGGTAGCCAAGCCGGGCGATGGTTGTCCCGGTCTAAGGATGTAGGGCGAACGGTAGGCAAATCCGCTGTTCATGATGCCTGAGATCTGATGGGACCCCCGTTTGGGGGGATTTGGTGATCCTATGCTGCCGAGAAAAGCATCGACGCGAGGTTTTAGCCGCCCGTACCCCAAACCGACACAGGTGATCAGGTAGAGAATACTAAGGCGATCGAGAGAATTATGGTTAAGGAACTCGGCAAAATGCCCCCGTAACTTCGGGAGAAGGGGGGCCCCAACCTTGATGGACACTTGCTGTCCGGAGGGGATCGGGGCCGCAGAGACCAGGGGGAAGCGACTGTTTACTAAAAACACAGGTCCGTGCGAAGTCGCAAGACGATGTATACGGACTGACTCCTGCCCGGTGCTGGAAGGTTAAGAGGACCGGTTAGCCGCAAGGCGAAGCTGAGAATTTAAGCCCCAGTAAACGGCGGTGGTAACTATAACCATCCTAAGGTAGCGAAATTCCTTGTCGGGTAAGTTCCGACCTGCACGAATGGAGTAACGACTTCCCCGCTGTCTCAACCATAAACTCGGCGAAATTGCAGTACGAGTAAAGATGCTCGTTACGCGCAGCAGGACGGAAAGACCCCGAGACCTTTACTATAGTTTGGTATTGGTGTTCGGAGTGGCTTGTGTAGGATAGGTGGGAGACGTTGAAGCCCGGACGCCAGTTCGGGTGGAGTCATCGTTGAAATACCACTCTGGTCACTTTGGACATCTAACTTCGGCCCGTAATCCGGGTCAGGGACAGTGCCTGATGGGTAGTTTAACTGGGGCGGTTGCCTCCTAAAAAGTAACGGAGGCGCCCAAAGGTTCCCTCAGCCTGGTTGGCAATCAGGTGTCGAGTGTAAGTGCACAAGGGAGCTTGACTGTGAGAGAGACATCTCGAGCAGGGACGAAAGTCGGGACTAGTGATCCGGCGGTACATTGTGGAATGGCCGTCGCTCAACGGATAAAAGGTACCTCGGGGATAACAGGCTGATCTTGCCCAAGAGTCCATATCGACGGCATGGTTTGGCACCTCGATGTCGGCTCGTCGCATCCTGGGGCTGGAGTAGGTCCCAAGGGTTGGGCTGTTCGCCCATTAAAGCGGTACGCGAGCTGGGTTTAGAACGTCGTGAGACAGTTCGGTCCCTATCCGCTGCGCGCGCAGGAAATTTGAGAAGGGCTGTCCTTAGTACGAGAGGACCGGGACGGACGAACCTCTGGTGTGTCAGTTGTACTGCCAAGTGCACCGCTGATTAGCTACGTTCGGATGGGATAACCGCTGAAAGCATCTAAGCGGGAAGCTCGCTTCAAGATGAGATTTCCATACACCTTGTGTGTGAGAGGCCCCCAGCCAGACCACTGGGTTGATAGGCCGGATGTGGAAGCGAGGACTAACGACTCGTGAAGCTGACCGGTACTAATAGGCCGATAACTTACACCACACACCCTCTTCCGTGAACGGATTCAAAAGACGTTCACACCAGGAAAGGGTAAGAAGATAACAAGACTGCTTGCGTCCACTATGTGGTTCCCAACCAACAAACCCACCCGTTTGCTGGCAAGGAACCAACAACTACATAACAACACCACAATGTTGTAACCACACAGATTTCCCACACCCGAACGTCCCTTACGGACACACAGGTGACGGGTAACAGGGTTACGGCGGTCATAGCGTGGGGGAAACGCCCGGTCCCATTCCGAACCCGGAAGCTAAGACCCACAGCGCCGATGGTACTGCACCCGGGAGGGTGTGGGAGAGTAGGTCACCGCCGGACACACATTAAAGGTCGAGGCCCCAACCACATGGTTGGGGCCTCCCACATTTAACACACACACCACAGGAACCACCCCCAAAACCCAACCCCAGAGACCCCAGGACCCACCCCCCGGACGCTCTCTCACCTGATGCCGCTTCCCGGGGGACGCTCTCTCACCTCATGGGGCTTTCCCCCCTCGATGCTCTCGCACTTAATGGGGCTTTCCCGGGGGATCGTCTCTCACCTCACTGCCGGCAACAAACCCCCAACACCACATCGAGTGAGAGAGGATCCACAAGAACCCCACATCGAGTGAGAGAGCGCCCCTGGAAAGCCGACATCAACTGAGAGAACATCCCGGGAACCTGACATCGAGTGATGGAGCGTCCCGGGAAACCCCGCATCGACTGAGAGAGCGTCGCAGGGGGGAGGGGCGGTAAAGTTGGGCAGCATGGATAGCCTCTTCAGCCATCAGCAAGAACCCGCCAGGGACGATGCCCACCCTGTTTTCGAGCTCCTGGAGCCCCTGGTTCACACGGTGGTAGTACCGGGAAGCGTAGCGCATGCGTTCGCCGGCTTCACGGACCACACCCATCTCTGGTGGCCTATGGAATCCCACGGCGTCTATGGGGCCGGTTCCTATGTCGAGTTCGAGGAGAACCTCATCCTCGAAACGGCGGACGACGGCCGCACCAGCATCTGGGGAACACTTGACGACTGGCAGCCTCCGTTGTCCTTCCATGCAACCTGGCATCCCGGCACCACGGCGCTGTGGTCCACGGAGCTGCTGGTCGCCTTCCGTGCAGCCCCGGACGGAGCCGAAGTGAGGATATTCCACGACGGCTGGGAGGGGGCAGAAGACCCGGCTGCCACGCGGGCCACTTACGCCGAAGCCTGGCCTGTGATCCTTGCCAGGTACGCCCGGTTTATGGGCGCTGCCTGAGCCTGAAAACCTACGCTGCGGACGAGCGCCTCCCTGGGCATCCGCCGACCGGCCCCGTCAGGGTTTCCGCCTAGACTGGGGAGAATCCGCGACGAAGTATGGAGGCCAGGTTGGGAAGCGTAGTAGACGAGCTGGAGAGGATCCTGGCACCCGGGCAGGTGGACGCGGGGGAAGTTTCCCGCCGCCGGTACGCCGTGGACCAGGCGCCAGTGATCGACTTCCAGCTGCCGCTGGCTGTTGTCTTCCCTGAATCCGTGGAAGAGGTCCAGGCCGTAGTGCGCGCTTGTGCGGACAGCGGTACCGCCGTCGTGCCGAGAGGCGCGGGCACAGGTGTCTCGGGCGGGGCCCACGCCACGAGGAACTGCATAGTCCTGTCCCTGGAGCGCATGGACCGCATCCTCGCGCTGAACCCGGACGATGAGACGGCCATGGTTGAGCCGGGCGTCGTCAATGCCGTCCTGAACGACGCAGCCGCGGAGCACGGGCTGATGTACGCGCCCGATCCCGCCAGCTTCCGCAGTTCAACCATCGGCGGGAACGTGGCCACCAACGCCGGCGGCCTGCGCTGCGCCAAATACGGGGTCACGCGGGACTCCGTCCTGGCGGTGGATGTGGTGCTCGCCGACGGTTCACTCATCCATACCGGCCATCAAACATTCAAAGGCGTGGCGGGCTACGATCTCACCGGCCTGTTCGTAGGTTCTGAAGGGACGCTCGGCATCGTCGTCGGCGTTACCGTCCGCCTGAAGTACCTACCCCGGGACGTGCATACCGTCGCCGCGTTCTACCCCGACTTCCGGCAGGCCGCAGCAGGCGTCCTGGCAGTGGGAAGGGCCCGGGTCCAGCCGGCCATCATGGAACTGCTCGACGGCGGCACGCTGGCCCAGCTCGATGACATCCACGGATCAGACCTCACCGCCAGGGGCCGCTCCCTGCTCCTGATCCAGACCGACGGGTTTGGCGCTGCTGCCGAGGCGCAGGTGGTCCGGGATGTCCTGATGGCGGGCGGTGCAGCCGTCAGCACCAAAGCGAGCGCAGAGGCTGAACGGCTGGTGGAGCTGCGCCGGCACAGCAGGGGCGTGGAGGTCGACGACGAATACCGCGTGGGCGAGGACGTGGCCGTTCCCCGTTCCCGGCTGGTGGACTACGTTGCAGCACTGGAAGCCATGGCGTTGAACCACGGGGTGCACCTCAAGGTGGTGGCCCACGCCGGCGATGGCAACCTGCACCCCACGTTCTGGATCGACCGTACGGGGAACGGTGTGGACGCTGGCGCCATGGAGCGGCTCCAGCGGGTCCTGGACGAGTCCATCACCGCCGCACTGGCAATGGGCGGCACAATCACCGGTGAACACGGGGTGGGCCAGTACAAGCTGCGCTGGCTGGGCCAGGAGCAGCCGGAGCCGGTCCGTGAGCTCCAGCGCAGGATCAAGGCGCTGTTCGACCCCGCCGGCATCCTCAACCCCGGAAAGGCAATCTAGCCCTCAGTCGTCCGAGTCCGGGTATTCGTCAACCGACTCGTCGTCGCCGTAGCGGGACTCTTCCGTCTCCACCTCAAGGATCTTCAGCATTCCCGTGTCGGGGTTCAGCATGATCGCCGCTTCATCACGCCGGTGGCGCAGGATGGAGTCGATGTAGGACTGCACGGCCTCGGCCAGCGGGATGTGGCGCTCCTGCTTCTCCGACATGTACCAGCGGTGCTCCAGAACCTCGTGCACCACTTCAGCCGGTTCCAGCTTCCCCGAAAGGTCCCGTGGAATGGACCTGACGATCGGCTCGAAGATCTGGCTGACCCAGAGATGGGCGCTGTATTCCTCGTCCATGTTCGGGTTGTTGTCCGCCCGGAACGAATCCATGTCGTTCAGCAGCCGGCGCGCCTGGTTCTCCTGCGCATCGATGCCCGTGAGCCGCAGCAGCCGCCGCTGGTGGTGCCCGGCGTCCACCACTTTGGGCTGCAGCTGGATGGTGGAGCCGTTCTGGGTGGTCTTGATGGCGTATTCCTCGACGTCAAAGCCCAGTTCGTTAAGCCGCCGTATTCTGGCACTCACGCGCCAGCGCTCACCGAGTTCGAAGGACTCCTTCTCCGTGAGCTCCGCCCAGAGCCGGCGGTAGCTGTCCATGATGAGCTCGCTGGTGGCCACCGGGTCCACCTTTTCCTCGATCAGGCCGCCGTCGAGGAGGTCCATAAGCTCGCCCGCAATGTTCACCCGAGCGATCTCGAGGTCGTACTCGCGCTGCCCTGTGGACAGGTCCGGATAGAGCTCGCCGGTTTCCGCGTCCACGAGGTACGCAGCGAACGCGCCGGCGTCGCGCCGGAACAGCGTATTGGAGAGCGACACATCGCCCCAGTAGAAGCCGATGAGGTGCAGCCGCACCAGGAGCAGTGCCTGCGCATCGATGAGGCGCGTCAGGGTGTCCTTGCGGAGCATCTGGGAGAACAGGGCGCGGTACGGCATGGAAAACTTCAGGTGCCTGGTGACGAGAACCGGGTTCAGGGGCCGCCCGTCCAGGGTGGTGCGTCCGGTGATGACGGCGACCGGCTCCACGCAGGGGACGTCCAGCCGGGCCAGCTTCCGGAGCATGTGGTACTCGTGGCGCGCCACGTGCTCGGAGGTTTCCTTGATGGCGATCACGGAGCCGCCAAGGTGGGCGAAGCGCACGATGTGGCGGGAGATGCCGCGGGGGAGGGCCGCCAGGTTTTCCGCCGGCCAGTCCTCAAGTGCGATGTGCCACGGCAGGTCCAGCAGCTCGGGATCAGCCGCTGCCGCCGTGATGTTCAGGGAGCTGGAAACCGAGGCAGCCTTGCCGTCGTCGGCGCTGGCGGCAACAAACCGCGGCAGCTTTCCGATCTGCGCATAGTCGGTGGGTTCGTCGTGCCACTGGGCGCTGTATTCCTCGGTCATGGTCCAATTCTTCCGTACATAGGGGCGTCCAGCTAATTTCTTTTGCAGGCACGGTTAACAGCCGACGGCGGCCCATCCGTGAGGAGGAGCCGCCGTCAGTTGTGTGGTGGGCCCACGCCGGCAGGGTTCCCTGACCGAAGCGAAGCGAGGTTAGGGTGCCGGTGGGGACTAGTCGCCCAGGCGCAGGCCGGTCTTGGTGTCGAACAGGTGCACGTGGCCCGACTGCGGCCGGACGTAGATGACCTCGCCCTTCATCGGGGGGCGGCGGCCGTCGACGCGTGCCACGATGTCGTGGTCCTTGCCGTCGAGGGTGGTGTGGCCGTAGACGTAGGCGTCGGCACCGAGCTCTTCGACGACGTCGACCTCAACCTTCAGGCCTTCGCCCTGGGGAGCGGTTTCGAGGTCCTCCGGGCGGCTTCCGAGGGTAACCGTGGAGCCGTGTGCCTCTTCCAGGACGTTGCGCGGCACGGGGTACACCGTTCCGCCGAACTGGACGCCGCCGTCGACCACGGGGAGCTCGAGCAGGTTCATGGCGGGGGAGCCAATGAAGCCTGCAACGAAGACGTTCTTGGGCTTGTCGTACAGGTTGCGCGGGGTGTCGACCTGCATCAGCAGGCCGTCCTTCAGCACGGCAACGCGGTCGCCCATGGTCATGGCCTCGACCTGGTCGTGGGTCACGTAGACGGTGGTGACGCCCAGGCGGCGGGTCAGCGAGGCGATCTGGGTACGGGTCTGGACGCGGAGCTTGGCATCAAGGTTGGAGAGCGGCTCATCCATGAGGAAGACCTGCGGGTTACGCACGATTGCGCGGCCCATGGCGACACGCTGGCGCTGGCCGCCGGAGAGGGCCTTCGGCTTGCGGTCCAGGTACTGCTCAAGGTCAAGAAGCTTGGCCGCTTCGCGGACACGCTCGGCGCGCTCTTCCTTGGAGACGCCTGCGATCTTCAGCGCGAAGCCCATGTTGTCGGCTACAGTCATGTGCGGGTACAGCGCGTAGTTCTGGAAAACCATCGCGATGTCGCGGTCCTTCGGGGGAACGTCGGTGACATCGCGGTCGCCGATAAGGATGCGGCCGGCGTTGACGTCCTCGAGGCCTGCGAGCATGCGCAGGGAGGTGGACTTGCCGCAACCGGAGGGTCCAACGAGGACCAGGAATTCGCCATCGGCGATGTCGATGTTGAGCTTATCGACGGCGGGCTTATCTGTGCCCGGGTACAGACGCGTAGCGTTATCAAAAGTAACTGTAGCCACAGTTATCAATCCCTTCACCGGCAGGTACGTGCCGGACGATCCGTTGTGAATGGTTCATGTTTGTTCAGTTTTGTACTGCAGACGCCTTCCGGCCAAAGCAGGAGAGCGTTGAGTGACGCCGCACGGTTCTTGTGCGCCACATCACAAGCAAGAGTATGTCAGATGTTCCGCTATTGGTTGCAAATGTTACGGACGTCACACGTGAGCTTGGACAACCCGGGTGCGCCGCGTCACTGCCCGGAAATGCCCGGATCTTCCTCCGCGACGGCCATGCTGCGCTCCTGAAGCAGTACCTCCAGCAGTTCCGCCACATGGACCGGCGCCTCTACCCGGTACTGGGCCTGGGTGAAATCGAGGCCCACTTTAACGCCGACGTCCCCCGGTTCCAGCCGCGCCAGGGCGTCCTCGTCCGTGGTGTCGTCGCCGGCGAAAAGGACCCCCGTGGCACCGGTGATCTGCCGCAGGAAGGTGACGCCTTCGCCCTTGGAAGCATTGACCACCGAAGTCTCAAGGACCCGCTTGCCGTCCTTGAGGAACACCCCCTTCCGGTCCTGCAACACGGAACGCGCCGCGGCCACGGCGTCGTCGGCTACGTCATCGGGGGCGAGGCGGGTGTGCAGCACCACCCCAGCAGGCTTGTCCTCGAGCATGGTGCCGGGCGCTTCCTTGACGATGTCCGCCAGGACGGCGCGCACCTCGGCAAGGAGTGCTTTTTGCTCCGGATCGAGTGTCAGCCCGGTGGATCCGGGGCCCAGCCATGCCTCCGCCCCGTGGCTGCCGATGAGGAGGGTGTTCACCGGCGGGGACGCGACGGCGCGGAGGCTCGTGAGGGCGCGCCCGGAGATCAGTGCCGTCGTCGTTCGCGGAAGCACCGCAAGCCCGGCGAAAGCCGCTGCGGAGCGTGGCAGGGGCCGGGCGTCGTCCGCGTGGCCGACGATGGGTGCCATGGTCCCGTCAAAATCCATGGCCACCAGCAGGTGCTCGGTCGCGGCGATCTGCCGGATGGCCGCCCGGAGTTCAGGCGTCAGTGCGAGCTTGTCCTTGGCATGGCGGGCATCAGGAGTCATCGCGGACCACCTTTTGGTTGAGCGCGTGCAGGAAGTCTGCGGACCAGTGGTCCACATCGTGCTCGAGGATCTGCTTGCGCATGGCCCGCATCCGGCGGCCCGCTTCCCTCGGCTGCATCTCTACGGCGCGCATGATGGCGCCCTTGAGCCCGTCGATGTCGTGGGGGTTCATCAGCAGGGCCTGCTTGAGTTGGTCGGCTGCACCGGCGAATTCACTGAGGACCAGGGCGCCGTCGTTGTTGGTGCGTGCCGTGACGTATTCCTTGGCCACGAGGTTCATGCCGTCCCGGAGTGCTGTGACCAGCATGACGTCGGCGGCGAGGTACAGCGCCACCATCTCCTCGACGGGATAGCTGTGGTGCAGGTAGCGGACCGCGGTGTTCTCGATGGTGTCGTAGGTGCCGTTGATATGTCCTACGGTGCCCTCTACCTCCTCGCGCAGGAGCCGGTACTGCTCAACGCGCTCGCGGCTGGGACTGGCCACCTGGATCAGGGTGGCGTCGCCGACAGACAGCTTGCCGTCCGCCAGGAGTTCCTCGAAGGCCTTGAGGCGGTGCCGGATGCCCTTGGTGTAGTCCAGCCGGTCGACGCCGAGCAGGATGGTCTTGGGGTTGCCAAGGTCCTGGCGAATCTGGCGGGCCCGCTCAACGATTTCCGGTTTGGCGGCCAGCTCGCTGATCTGCCGGACATCAATGGAGATGGGGAAGGCCTGGGCGCGGGCAATATGCGTGACCTCGCCGTCGTGGCCCTTCACATGGACCTGCTGCTGCTTGACGCTGGCGCCCAGGAAGCGGCGTGCCGAGCGCATGAAATTGCCGGCGTCGCTGGTCCGCTGGAAGCCCACCAGGTCGGCTCCGAGGAGCCCGTCGATGATTGCCTGGCGCCAGGGCAGCTGGGCAAAGATCTCCGGCGGCGGGAACGGAATGTGGTTGAAGAACCCGATGCGGAGGTCCGGCCGGGCTTCACGCAGCATGCGCGGCACCAGCTGGAGCTGGTAGTCCTGCACCCATACGGTGGCGCCCTCGTCGGCATGGCGGACGACGGCGTCGGCGAACCTGCGGTTGACCTTGCGGTAGGCGTCCCACCAGGTCCGGTGGAACTCCGGCGGGGCGATGACGTCGTGGTAGAGCGGCCAGAGGGTGGCGTTGGAGAACCCCTCGTAGTACAGCTCCACATCGTCGGTGCTGAGCTGGACCGGTACGAGGTCCATGCCGCCGTGGCTGAAGGGCTTGACTGTCTCGTCCGGCGCGCCGTGCCACCCCACCCAGGCGCCGTCTGTCTTGGTCATCATGGGTGCCAGTGCCGTCACCAGCCCGCCGGGGGAGCGGCGCCAGCCGGAGCCGTCGTCCCCGCTTTCGCCGGGGGCGCAGCGGTCCACGGGCAGCCTGTTGGACACCACCATGAAGTCGTACTTTGTTTCTCCGCCGTGGCCGGGCTCGGCGGCGCCGGACGTCGCCGGGGCGGTGGGTTTTTCCTGGACGGGTGTTTGCATTGCGGCCCCCTGGGGTTGCTTGTGCCTCTGTGCCCACCCTAACGGGACGGAATCTTCCGTGCTATTCGGCTGTTCGTCAACCCCGCCAATACTTGAAGGAGCAAGCTCCCAGCTTTCTCCCCTAAAATGTATGGAGTTGCCACGAAGTGGTCCCCCCACGTCAACCGACCCAAGGAACACATGAGCCCTGCAAACGAAGTCCGTAAGTCCAAGGCTGAGCGAACCGCGGAGGCGCGGGAAAAGGCGCGCCTGATCCGTGACGCGCAGCTGAAAAAGGACAAGCGCAACAAAATGCTCATCGGCTGGGGCATCGTGGCGGCTGTCGTGGCCATCCTGGCTGTTGTTGCGTTGGTGGTCACCACCAGCATCAGGCAGAACACTCCCATCGCGGACCAGGGGCCGGTGCCTGCAAACGCCAACGTCAATGGCGGCGTGACCCTCCTGGCCAACACCGACGTCAAGCAGACGGATCCTGCCAACGTTGACGTGACCACGCTGACCAAGCCCGAGACGCCGCCCAGCCCCGTGGCGGCGCCCGGGGCAGAAGCCGAAGATGGGCAGCCCGTCAAGGTCATTGCCTACATCGACTTCATCTGCCCGGTGTGCCTGCGCTTCGAAGAGACCTACAACGAGGCCCTGACAAGCCTGCGTAATGAAGGCAAGATCACCATGGAGTACCGTCCGCTGGGCTTCCTGGACCGCCAGTCCAGCACCAACTACTCCTCCCGTTCCGCCAACGCGGCTGCGTGCGTTGCTGACACGGCCCCCGACAAGTACGCGGAATACGTCAATGTCCTCTTCGAGAACCAGCCCGCAGAAGGCGGTGCGGGCCTGTCCGACGACAAGCTGAAGTCCCTGGCCAGTGACATTGGCGCTGACATCAACAGCTGCGTGGACGACAAGACCTTCCGCCCTTACGTGAAGTACTCCACGGAGCTGGCGGCAAACTCCGGGATCAGCGGTACGCCCACGGTGTTCATTGACGGCAAGCAGTGGGATGGCGGCACCGACCTGAACGCGGAGATCCAGGCGGCAATCGACTCCAAGGCCTAAAGCCTTCCGTACCATTCCCAGCCAGCGGCCCGCTCCCGGATTCTTCCGGGAGCGGGCCGCCCGCGTTAAGCCGGATTCCCATGGAACCGCGGACGTTTTTACCACCGGCACCAGTTGGGCTAACCTTATCTAGCGCCGTTCAGGCGCCCGCCCGCAGGGGCACGCCTCCTTAGCTCAGTTGGCCAGAGCACCGCTCTTGTAAAGCGGGGGTCGTCGGTTCGAATCCGACAGGGGGCTCCACCGCAAAACCCTCCAGGCCGCCCGCCGCCTGGTGCTCCCCGCAGCTAAGCTGGGGTCATCCGCATGATCAGCCTGCTGATGAAAGGAGTGTGGGTGCCGTGCCCAAGACCGGCAAGAACGACCACGCCCGCAAGGAAGAGCTGCCCTCCACCCTGCAGCGCTCTGAACAAAAGGCCCAGGACACCTTCGCCAAGACCTACGATTCAGCCCTTGAAAGCTATGACAACGATGAGGGCCGGGCTGCGCGCGCGGCCTACGCCTCCCTCAAGCACAGCTATGAGAAGGTGGGTGACCACTGGGAGCCTAAGGAAAAGCGCGGCCCCTCGGACAAGCGGGCCGAGGAAGGCGGCACGTCCTCCGAGCCCACCGCCGGCGGGGTGAATGCCAACGCCTCCAAGGAGCACCTCTACAAGCTTGCCCAGGAGCTGGACATCGACGGCCGTTCCACCATGGACAAGGATGAGCTGGTCAAAGCCATCCAGAAGGCCAACGACGCCGCCACCCGGAAGGCGCGCGGCGGCTGACCCGGGGCCCAATGGCTCTTGCCGATCCACCCTCCAGGGTGTCGAATCAGAGGACACGTTTCAGTCCGGTCGGATGGCAAAGACGCCAGGAGGTTTCCCATGTCGGTCAAGGGCACCAAGGACCCAGCCAGGACGGCAGCCGGCCGCAACGGAGCCGAGTCGCGCCGTGCGGACGCCTCTTCCGGTTTTGCCGCGGAAGATCCGGCCAAAATCCGGAATGTGGCGCTGGTAGGACATTCCGGTGCCGGAAAAACCATGCTGATAGAAGCACTGCTCGCTGCCCAGGGCATGATCACGCGCAAAGGATCCATCCCGGACGGGACAACGGTCAGCGATTCCGACCCCGCGGCCGTGCACCAGCAACGCTCAGTGACCCTGTCCCTGGTGCCGCTGCTGATCGACGGCATCAAAGTGAACCTCCTGGACACCCCTGGCTACCCCGATTTCATCGGCGAGCTCCGGGCCGGCCTGCGCGCGGCGGACGCCGCCTTGTTCGTGGTGTCCGCCGTGGACGGCATCGACGCCACTACCACCGCGCTGTGGGGTGAATGCGAGCTCATACAGCTGCCCCGCGCGGTCGCCATCACCCGCATGGACCACCCCCGGGCGGATTACGACGGCGTCCTGGCCGCCTGCCGGAAGGCATTCGGCGAGGGCGTCCTGCCGCTGTATGTCCCAGTGCGGACGGGCGGTGAGGTCACCGGCCTGCTGGGACTGCTGTCCGGGACGGTCACGGACTATTCGTCCGGGGAGCCCGCCGCTGCCCTCCGGGCAGCGGATGCGGCGGAGCTTGCAGCGTCCACTTCCGCAAGGGGCGAGCTCATTGAGGGGATCATCGCCGAGAGCGAGGACGAGACCCTGATGGACCGCTATCTCGAAGGCGAGGACATCGATACTGACGTCCTGGTCGCCGACCTGGAAACCGCCGTCGAACGCGGCACCTTCTTCCCGGTGCTGTCCACATCCGCCGTGAGCGGGCTGGGCACCGCGGAACTGCTGGAAGTGCTGGTCCGGGCCTTTCCGTCTCCGCCGGCCGGCCGCCTGCCCGGGGCGGCCGACCTGGCGGGGGTACCGGCGGAAGCCCTGCGGTGCGATCCCGCGGGGCCGCTGGCGGCTGAAGTGGTCCGGACCTCCGTGGATCCATTCCTGGGAAGGGTGTGCCTGGTCCGGGTATTCTCCGGGACGCTGCGGGAGGATGCGCCGGTGCACGTCGGAGGACACGGGCTGGCGGACCGCGGCCACCAGGACCATGATTCGGATGAACGTGTCACGCACCTCTACTCACCGCTGGGGGCGTCCCTGCGGCCCGTTCCGTACTGCGTGGCCGGCGACATGTGCGCCGTGGCAAAACTGGGAAGCGCCGAAACCGGCGACACCATCTCCGGGCGGGACCGGCCACTGCTGCTGGCCACGTGGGAGATGCCCGAGCCGCTGCTGCCAGTGGCGGTAGAACCCGATTCACGCAGCGACGAGGACGCGCTGGCGCGCAGCCTGGGGAAGATCGCCGCCGGCGATCCCACCCTCCGCGTGGAGCGGAATGCCGAAACGCACCAGCTGGTCCTCTGGTGCATGGGAGAGGCCCACGTCGAGGTAGTCCTGGACCGGCTTCGCGATCAGGGCGTGAAACTGCACACCGTGGACGTGGTAACGCCCTTGCGTGAAACCTTCGCAGCGCCCGCAGCCGGACACGGCCGGCACGTGAAGCAGTCCGGAGGGCACGGGCAGTACGCCGTCTGCGACATCGACGTGGAGCCGCTTCCCCGCGGCGGGGGTTTCGAATTCGTTGACAAAACGGTGGGTGGCGTCATTCCCGGGACCTTCATCCCGTCCGTGGAAAAGGGCGTCCGAGCCCAGATGGAGAAGGGCGTGAGCGCGGGATTCCCTGTGGTGGACCTGCGGGTCACACTCACGGGAGGCAAGGCGCACAGCGTGGATTCCTCGGACGCAGCATTCCAGGCGGCGGGGGCACTGGCGCTGCGGGAGGCCGCAGCGGCCGGGCGGATCCAACTGCTTGAACCGGTGTCCTCAGTGACCATCACGGTGGCGGACGAGCACGTGGGGTCAGTAATGAGCGACCTGTCAGCCCGTCGCGGCCGGCTCACCGGCACCACATCCTCCGGCGAGGGACTCACTGAGATCGGCGCCGAGGTCCCGGACCAGGAACTCCTGCGGTACGCCGTGGACCTGCGGGCACTCACCGCCGGTACCGGGCGCTTCCGCCGCCGGTACCTGCGGCACGACCCTGTGCCTGCCAGCTTCAGCCCCTCATAGCAGCAACCGCCATGAACGCGGCTGCCCGGAAAATCCAGCGCGTCTACCTCACACTGACCCTGGGAAACACCCTCGCGGCCTCGTTCATCTGGGGGATCAATACGCTCTTCCTGCTGGATGCCGGGCTGACCAATCTTGAGGCTTTTGCCGCGAACGCCTTCTTCACGGCGGGCATGGTGCTCTTCGAGGTGCCCACCGGAGTGGTGGCGGATGGTTGGGGGCGGCGGATGTCCTTCCTCCTCGGGACAGTCACCCTGGCCGGATCCACCTTCCTGTACTTCCTGCTGTGGCAGTTTTCGGCCCCCTTCTGGTGGTGGGCCGCGGTCTCGGTCCTGTTGGGCCTGGGCTTCACCTTCTTTTCGGGTGCGGTGGAGGCCTGGTTGGTGGATGCCCTGCGCTTCTCCGGATATGAGGGCGGGCTGGAGCTGGTGCTCGGGCGCGGACAAATGGTCTCCGGGGTGGCCATGCTCAGCGGCTCCGTGGCAGGCGGGGTGATCGCCCAGGCCACGAACCTGGGGGTTCCGTTCCTGGTGCGCGTGGGTGTGCTGGTGGCAATGTTCGCGGTGGCTTTCCTGCTCATGCACGACGTCGGTTTCACACCCGAACGTTCGGCCCACCCCCTGCAGGCCACCCGGGCAGTCCTTAAAGCGTCGGTGGACGGCGGCCTGAGGCATCCGCCCGTGCGGTACATCATGCTGGCCGCACCGTTCACCGAAGGTGTGGGGATCTACGTGTTCTACGCCCTGCAGCCCTACCTGCTGCAGCTGTTTGGAGATCCCCGGGCCTATGCAATCGCGGGCCTGGCGGCGGCACTGGTGGCAGGAGCGGACATCGTGGGCGGCTGGATGGCGCCGCGCATCCGGAAACGGGTCAAACGGCGGACCAGCGTGCTGATTGCCACCAACATCTTCAGTGCACTCATCCTGGTGGTACTGATGTTCACCACGGTCTTTTGGCTTGCCCTGGCGCTCCTGGCGCTGTGGGCCGTGGTGGCGTCCGCAGGCACCCCCGTGCGGCAGGCATACCTCAACGACATGATTGCGTCGAAGCAGCGGGCAACAGTGCTGAGCTTCGATTCCCTGATGGGTTCGGCAGGGGGAGTTGTGGTGCAGCCTGCGCTGGGCAGGACCGCCGACCTCTACGGCTATCCCGCTTCCCTGGCTGTGGGCGGCGCGCTGCAGCTGATCGCGGCGCCCTTCATCCTGCTCAGCCGCAGGCAGCGCCCGCAAGCGGACACAGCATCGGAGGGGAGCCCGGCTGCGCCCTAGCAGCCGCCCGGGCTGCGCCGGACGTGTTGTTCAGTCGGAGTCCATCAGGTCGAGCAGCTTCCTGGCCGCGTCTCTGATGTCATCTTGCCCGTACTGCCCCGCCCTGCTTTCCAGCGAAATGACGGCGCAGCGGTGGACTTTGCTGAAATCCCCAAAAGGGAAGCTGACACTTCCCTTGGTCCCCTCCGACTTGTCGCCGTCCAGGCCAAGGTGCCACTCCGCGAAGTCGCCGAACCCGTGCTTGTCGATAAAGGTGTTCTCCTGCTCCGTGGACGGCGCGTGTTCACTCCAGTCATCCCGGACATCGCGTTCCACCTTTCCTGCCTGAATGAGCTTGCGGGCGTTGGCGAGTGCCTTCCGGTTCAGCCGTACTGCCATCCTGTGTCCTTCCTGGCCGGGCTCCAGCCGCGGTCAGCCGGAGGGCTTCCAGCGTAGAACCGCGGCAGGGAAACCGCTACGGATTAACGCCGGGGAGACCGCGACGAAACGCGCCCACAACAATAGCTGCATAGGTTTCAGGCATGAGCGCAAACATCCTCGACCGGTTCCGCGCGTGGTTTATTGACACGTTCACCTACGAACCAGGCCAGCACGCTGCCGATGCCATGGCTGACGCCACCCGCTGGGGATGGCTGCCCGCCCTGAGCGGGGTTGCGGTAGGGGGAGAGCACGCCCGGCAGAGCCACGCTGAATCCGTGGCGCAGCGCAGCGGAATGTCTGGTTGAGCACACTATTGCACCGGTAGCGGGATCATGCCCTAAACTGCTTCACTGAGGTGCCTGAAATGGTGCTGCGCAGCAACGAAAGTGAACACGCTATGGCTACCGATTATGATGCCCCACGCAAGCAGGAAGAAGAATCTCCAGCCGACTCGCTGGAGGCCCTCCAGGCGTCCCGTGGCGGCAACGCGCAGACCGCAGTCATCGACGTCGATGAGAACGACACCGCCGAAGGCATCGACCTGCCCGGCGCTGATCTTTCCAACGAGGAACTGACGGTCATTGTTGTTCCTGAACAGTCTGATGAGTTCACCTGCTCATCCTGCTTCCTGGTCCGCCACCGCTCCCAGGTTGCCCGCGAAAAGAACGGCATGAAGTACTGCCGGGACTGCGAAGGCTGACGCCACCGAACTTCCCTGCGCCGGCCACCGCCCCAACGGGGCGGCCGGCGCTTCTTCGCCTCCCGCCGTCGTCGTTATGCCGGTAACGGCAAGGTGCCGGACCAAGGCAACAACGCAGCAGAACCAGCGCATAAGGGCCACGGAACGCCCGGTTTCCGCTCCGGATTTATGTGGGCGTGATGCGCGGCGCCGCACCCTAACGGTTGCGCGGCGAACCGGCCACGGCCCTCGATCTGCGCCGTAAACGCTCCTACCCTTGAGCTATCCAATCGCTCAACGTATGGGTGGCTCCACAATGAAAAAGTTTTCCACCTGGCTCGCCGCCATCCTCATGGCTGCCGGGCTGGGAATCGTTGCACCGGGGCCCGCCTCGGCAACCACCTCCTATTGCGGGCTTGTGTGGGGGTCCCTGGCGAAAGCCGACCCGGACATGGGCACCGCCAACGTCAACAACGTCCGCACGGGGCAGCACTACTGCTTCGACAGGATGGTGGTGGACCTCAACGGCACAGCCGCCGGCTACACCGTGCGGTACGTTCCCCAGATCGTCCAGGACGGCTCCGGCTTCACCATCCCCGTCCGGGGAAACGGGCGCCTGCAGGTGACAGTCAACGCTCCCGCCTACGACGGCAACGGCAACTCCACCTATACCCCGGCTGACCCGAACGAGCTGTCCAACGCCGCCGGCTACCAGACGTTCCGCCAGGTGGTCTGGGCCGGAAGCTACGAGGGCTACACCAGCATCGGCCTGGGCGTCCGGGCCCGCCTTCCCTTCCGGGTCTTCACCCTGGATGGACCGGGCTCCGGGTCCCGCCTGGTGGTGGACGTGGCACACTACTGGTGATATTCGGCCGTAGACGCCAAAGGTGCCGTTCCCCCTGTGTGCGGGGCACGGCACCTTTCCTGCGGCCGGGCGGTTGGACTAGCCCACGGCGGCTACTCCGGCACCACCAGCGCGGGGGTATCCCGCTTAAGGGTTTCGCCGCGGAAGAAGCCGGGGCGGACCTTGGCCATGATGAGCATGACGGCGGCGCCTGAGGCCAGGATGCCGACTCCGAGGACAAACACCAGGCCCACTCCAAAGATCTCCGAGCCGCTGCCGAACTCCGGGGCCACGCTGTCCACTGCGGTCTGCAGGAACACCACGAACAGCCCCACCCCGCCCACCACCGGGCACACCAGGCGGAGAACGAAGTGCCGCAGGCTGTCGAAAACGCTGTGGCGGAAGTACCAGGCGCAGGCCAGCGCGGTCAGCCCGTAGTAGAAGCAGATCATCAGGCCGAGCGCCAGGATGGTGTCGTTGAGGACGTTCTCGCTGACCACATGCATCACCGCGTAGAAGCCCGCAGACATGATGCCGGCGGCAACGGTGGCGAAGCCCGGCGTCGCGAACTTCCTGCTGACGCGGCCGAACGGTGCGGGCAGGGCGCCGTAGAACCCCATGGCCAGCATACTCCGGGAGGGTGACATGAAGGTGGACTGCAGGGAAGCGGCCGAGCTGGACAGTACGGCCAGGGACATCAGGATGGCGAAGGGACCCATGATGGGGGAAGCCAGGGCGGTGAAGATGTTCTCGTGGATCTCGGTATTGTTCAGGCCGTTGCCGGTATCCCCGACGCCGGCGAACATCATGGTGGCGATGCTCACCAGCAGGTAGATCGCCAGGACGATGAGGGCGGTGAGCGTGCCGGCGAGCCCGGAAGTCTTCCTGCCGTTGGACGTTTCCTCATTGACCGTCAGGCACACGTCCCAGCCCCAGTAGACAAAGATGGAAAGTGAGATGCCGGCGGCGATCTGACCGAAGGTCTCGATTTTGGTGACGTCGAACCATTCCCAGCTGAAGGGAATGGCGGTTTCCGAGGAAGACCAGGTGGCGAAGGCCATGCCCACAAACAAGCCCAGGACCAGCAGCTGGAATCCCACCAGGCTGTACTGGACGAGCTTGGTGGTGTGGAGTCCGCGGTAGCTGACCCAGACCGCCAGGGCCACGAACACAAAGCAGGTCAGCACGTTCAGGGCTTTGTTTGCGGACAGGTCGGCGAGCTCCGGGGAGCCGGTCAGCTGCGAAAGGAAGAGGTAGAAGAAGTCGACGGCGACTCCCGCGAGGTTGGAGAGCACAATAATGTTTGCGGCCAGCAGGCCCCAGCCTCCCATCCAGCCCACCCAGGGGCCGAAGGCCTTGGTAACCCAGGTGAAGGTGGTACCGCTGTCCGGGGAATCGGCGTTGAGCTCCCGGTAGGCCAGCGAGACCAGGATCATGGGGATGAACCCGATCAGGAAAATGACAGGCAGCTGGAGCCCGGCCTCATTGACTGTGGGGCCCAGGGCGCTGGTCAGGGTGTAGGCGGGGGCGATGGTGGAAATGCCCAGGACGACGACGGCCAGCAATCCCAGCTGCCCGCCCTTCAGTCCTTTGGGGCTGATGCCGGAAGTCCCCGGGGAGTGCGGCCCGGAACCGGCAGGGGCTGTTCTGGTGCGGATGGTCTCGGTCATGGCACCACTTTCTGGAAGAAGTTGAGACTACGATCACTATATGAATGGCGTTCATTTAGTATGGGGGCGTGTGACGCGCGACGCAAGGGGGAATATGAATGACGTTCTTTTATGTCTCCGCCTGCGGAGTTAGTAAGCTCACTGAGAAATCCCCTGCCGACCGGCCACAGCGCGCTGTTGTGCTGATAGCGTCGGGATTACTGGACCATTTGAGGAGGACGCATGAAAGCTTCACCGACACTGACCAATAACCTGCAGGCCGTGCTCGCCGACCTGATCGAACTGCACATCCAGGGCAAGCAGGCGCACTGGAACATCGTGGGAACCAACTTCCGCGACCTGCACCTGCAGCTGGATGAGATTGTGGATGCTGCCCGCCAGTTCGCTGATGACACCGCCGAGCGGATGCGGGCACTGCACGCTTTGCCGGACGGCCGCAGCTCCACCGTGGCCGAGTCCACGTCCCTGGCCCAGTTCCCTGAAGGCCTGATCAGCACCAAGGACGCGATCGAACGCATCGTTGCTGCCCTTGAGGCTGCCGTGGGCACTATGCGCAAGGTTCACGATGAAGTGGATGAAGAGGATCCCACTACCGCGGACCTGCTGCACGAGTTCATCGCCAAGCTCGAGCAGTACGCCTGGATGGTGAACGCGGAAAACATGAAGCCCACCGCCAGCGTTACGGCGCCGGACGCAAAGTAGGCAGCGCCCGCAGGATTGCGGAGTGCAGGGCGCCCGCTGCTGGAGGTTATCCTCCGGCTGCGGGCGCCTTTGCTGTCCCCGGGCCCGGTGCGCAGTGCAGCTTTCAGCCGTCCGCCTTGGGCACGCTGCGAAGCACGACGGCGGCGAGGACGGCCGCCGTCGCCATCAGTACCAGCCCGATTGCCGCCGTGATGTGCACTCCTGAATCGAACGCTGCCGCTGCAGCCTGGCGTACGGCGTCTGCCAGGGGCTGCGGCAGCCGGGCCGCGAGCTCCATGGCGCCGGCAAGGGTCTCGCCGGCATGCACAGTTCCTGAGGCGGGGGCGGCTTCGGTGATGCCCGCCGGGAGCCGCAGGTTGTGCTGGTAGGAGGCGGTAAGGATGGAACCCAGGATGGCGGTTCCCAGCAGGGCACCCACCTCGTAGCCCGTCTCGGAGATTGCTGCTGCCGGGCCTGATTTTTCCGGGGGAGCGCTTCCCAGGATGAGGTCATTGGAGATTGTCTCGGCAGTCCCCACGCCCAGCGCGAGGACCAGCAGTGCGGCCAGCAGTAGCGAAGGTCCGCCCGCATGGCTGCCAAAAGTCACCAGGCTGTAGCCGGCGGCACTCATCGCAAGCCCGGCCGCCACCACGAAGCCCGGGCGTATCTTCCTGACGGCCGGCACTGCCGCAAGGCCCGCGACGATGGTGGCCACCAGGGCCGGGATCATTGCCATCCCGGCGGCCGAAGGCGACATCCCTTCGATGAGCTGGAGGTGCTGGGCCAGGAAGAGGATGAACCCGTTGAAGGAGAACAGGGCCAGGACATTGGCAGTGATGGCCATGCTGAAAACCCTGTTGCGGAACAGGGAAAGATCCAGCAGCGGGCTGGGCAGGCGCTGCTGGCGGTGGACAAAAACAGTACCCATCAACACGCCGAACGCTATGGTGCCAAGGCCCGCTGCGCCTGGCCCTTCGGTGGCGAACTCCTTGATCCCATAGACCACCGGGGCCATGGTGAACAGCGAGAGCAGGATGCTGGGCGCGTCCACCTTTCCCGGTGATGGATCCCGGGATTCAGGGATGAAGGCGGGGCCGAGGATCAGGAGGGGGAGCATGATGGGTACCGCCACCAGAAGCACTGCGCCCCACCAGAACTGTTCCACCAGCCAGCCGCCAAAGACCGGCCCGAGCACGGCGCCGCCAGAGAACCCCGCAGCCCAGATGGCAATGGCCAGCCGCCGCCGGTTGGGGTCCGGGAAGATGTTCCGGATCAGTGACAGCGTGGAGGGCATCAGCATGGCGCCAAAGAATCCCAGCGCCGCCCTGCCGGCGATAAGCCAGCCGGCATTGGACGCAAAGGCGGTGGCTGCTGATACCGCCGCGAAGCCGATGCTGCCGATGATCAGCAGCCGACGGCGCCCGATCCTGTCACCCAGGCTGCCCATGGCAACCAGCAGGCCGGCCAGTACCAGCGGGTAGGCATCCACGACCCAAAGGAGCTCAACCCCCGAGGTGTTCAAGGCACCCGCGATGGCCGGCAGCGCAAAGGTCAGCGCCGTGTTGTCCACGGCCACCAGGAGGACGGGGAACATCAGCAATGCCAGGGCCAGCCAGTCCCTCCGGGTGCCACGGGATGGGTTGCCCGCGGGCAGGGCGGATGACGTGGGCTGGCAGGTCCTGGGCTGGGAAGTGGCGAACGGGGTCATGAGCTTAACTGTACCGTCTGGACGGTACAGTTCAGTAATCAAATCCCCACCGTGCATGATGGGAACCATGGCCAGAAAACCCGTAGCGCGAGATGCCGTCCTCGATGCCTTTGAAGAGCTCCTCATCGATGTGGGGGAGAGGGCCGCCACCTTGGATGCGGTGGCCAAGCGTGCCGGGGTCTCCAAAGGAGGCCTGCTGTACCACTTCCCCAACAAGGAAGCGCTGATCACGGCCACCCTGGAGCGGCTGGACCGGCTGGCGGGGGAGGACCTCGCGGCGATGGCCGCCGCGCAGGAAGGCGCGGCCGCGTACTTCATCCGGTCCTCGCTCTGGTCCGACACCCCGATGGACCGCTCCTTTGTTGCTGCCACCCGCCTGGCGGAGGTGGCGCACGAGGGCGCACGGCGCCGTTTTGCCGCGATCCAGCAGCAATGGCTGGACCTGATCGGGAAAGATGTGGGCGCGGGAATGGCCAAGGCGGTGCTGTACATGGGTGATGGGCTCTATTTCAATGCCATGTGGGAGAGCGGTCCGTCCGGTAGTCCCGGGAATCGGCAGGAGGAAGTGCAAGAACTCCTTGCGGCGGTGGAGCGCCTGAGGGGTTAGCCGGCATTTGCCCGGCGGCCCGCAGCGTAGGAGAATTGCAGCATGTGTGGGCCGTCACCGGCAAGCACAGACAACAACCCAAATTAATAGCCTTTGATCTGCGGCGGGAGAGTTCTGCCAGAAGGTACAAGCAGGCGCCGTAGGAGCAATACCTCCCCAGGAATCTCACAGGCCCATGTACCGCCGCGGCGAGGCAACTCTGGAAAGCAGCAGGCTGTTCGCGCGGAGATCCGGTTCCGGAACTCCAGGCAGCTGTGCTCACCGACGGTGCAAGCGGGGCCAGCCCAGGCAGGCCGCGCGGAAACTCTCAGGTCCAATACAGAGCGGGGAGGGACACGAATCGATGCGGCGTACCCTGCGCCGCCTTAGTTATGGAGTTCCTCGTGACTGTATCTCCGGCCTCCGCCACCCCGGCCTCCGCCGTCCATGCTCCTGCCGCCGCCTTCGTTGACCGGCACATCGGCGCACGGCGCCAGTCCGACGTCGACACCATGCTCAAAGCCGTGGGCTACGACACCGTGGACGCCCTGGTTGACACCGCCGTCCCCAAGGACATCAGGCAGGACTCGCCGCTGGAACTGGCAGGCGCGCTCAGCGAGGTGGAAACCCTCAGCGAACTCCGCAGGCTGGCCGGCAAGAACAAGACCGCCGTGCAGATGATCGGCCAGGGCTACTACGACACTGTCACCCCGCCGGTGATCCGCCGCAACATCCTCGAGGGCCCGGCCTGGTACACGGCCTATACGCCCTACCAGCCGGAAATCTCCCAGGGCCGGCTCGAGGCGCTGCTGAACTTCCAGACCATGGTGCAGGACCTGGTGGGCCTGCCCATCGCCAATGCTTCCCTCCTGGACGAAGCCACCGCCGTTGCAGAGGCCGTGCTGATGATGCGCCGGGCCAACAAAAATAAGGACGCCCGGGACGGCAAGACCGTGCTGGACGCCGACTGCCTGCCGCAGACCATTGCCATCGTCAAGGGCCGGGCCGAGGCACTCGGCTTTGAGGTCGAAGTAGCTGACCTTTCCCAGGGACTGCCGGGCGGCGCCATCAACGGGATCGTCCTGCAGCAGCCCGGCGCTTCAGGCCGGGTCTTCGACCACAGCCAGGTCATTGCCGAGGCTAAGGAGCGGGGCGCGCTGGTGACTGTCGCCGCCGACCTCCTGGCCCTGACGCTCATCACCCCGCCAGGCGAACAGGGCGCGGACATCGCTGTGGGCTCGGCGCAGCGCTTCGGCGTCCCGCTGTTCTACGGCGGTCCGCACGCCGCCTACATGGCCGTGCAGAAGGGCCTGGAGCGGTCGATGCCCGGCCGCCTGGTGGGTGTCTCGAAGGACAACGCCGGCGTCCCCGCCTACCGTCTGGCACTGCAGACGCGCGAGCAGCACATCCGCCGCGAGAAGGCCACGTCCAACATCTGCACCGCGCAGGCACTGCTGGCCATCGTGGCCTCCATGTATGCCGTCTACCACGGCCCGGAGGGCCTGAAGGCGATTGCCCAGTCGGCGCACGCCCACGCCAGGAGCCTGGCTGCGTCCCTCAAGGCAGCAGGCCTCGACGTGCTGCACACCAGCTTTTTCGACACCGTGACCGTTGCGGTGCCGGGCAAGGCTGCCGGAATCCTCGCCGCAGCCGAGGCCAAGGGGATCAACCTGCGCGGCATTGACGCTGACACCGTCGGCTTCTCCACTGACGAAACCACGACGACGGCAATCGTCGAGGGCGTCCTCGAAGCCTTCGGCGTTTCCGTTGTTGACGCCGAAGGTGACCCTGCCTTCGGCCTGGACGCCGCCGTCGAACGCTCCTCCGACTTCCTGCAGCACCCGGTGTTCAACACCTACCGCTCCGAGACCCAGCTCCTGCGCTACATCCGGAAGCTCAGCGACCGTGACCTGGCGCTGGACCGCACCATGATTCCGCTGGGTTCCTGCACCATGAAGCTGAACGCCACGGCCGAGATGGAAGCGATCTCGTGGCCGGAGTTCGCCTCCATCCACCCGTTCGCCCCGGACTCCCAGACCGAGGGCTGGCGTGAACTCATCGCAGACCTGGAAGCCCAGCTGACGGAGATCACCGGGTACGACCAGGTGTCCATCCAGCCCAACGCCGGATCCCAGGGCGAGCTCGCAGGCCTGCTGGCGATCCGCGGCTACCACCACTCCCGTGGCGACCAGCAGCGCAACGTCTGCCTGATCCCCGCCTCGGCCCACGGCACCAACGCCGCGTCCGCTGTCCTCGCGGGCATGAAGGTTGTTGTGGTGGCCACCGCCGCCGACGGCACCATCGACCACGCCGACCTGTACGCCAAGATCGAGGCGAACAAGGACGCCCTGTCCTGCATCATGATTACCTACCCGTCCACGCACGGCGTCTATGACGCCGACGTCCGCGAGGTCTGCGACGCCGTCCACGCCGCCGGCGGCCAGGTGTACATCGACGGAGCCAACCTGAACGCCCTTGTGGGGCTGGCGCAGCCGGGCAAGTTCGGCGGGGACGTGTCCCACCTGAACCTGCACAAGACTTTCTGCATCCCGCACGGCGGCGGGGGACCCGGCGTCGGGCCCGTCGCGGCGAAGGCGCACCTGGCACCGTTCATGCCGGGCAACGCCGCCACCTGGACGGAAGGCAACGACGTCCCCATCTCCGCCTCCAAGTTTGGTTCCGCCGGTGTGCTGCCCATTTCCTGGGCTTACGTGAAGCTGATGGGCGGCCAGGGCCTCACCGAGGCCACCAAATCAGCGCTGCTGGCGGCCAACTACGTCGCGGCACGGCTGGACGGGCACTTCCCGGTCCTGTACACCGGCGAAGCCGGGCTGGTGGCGCATGAATGCATCCTGGATCTGCGCGAACTTACAGCCCGCACCGGCGTCACTGCCGAAGATGTGGCCAAGCGCCTCATCGACTACGGTTTCCACGCTCCCACGCTGGCCTTCCCGGTGGCGGGCACACTGATGGTGGAGCCCACGGAATCCGAGGACCTCGGCGAGATCGACCGCTTCATCGAAGCCATGATCGCCATCCGAAAGGAAATCGACCAGGTGGCCAACGGCGACTTCACGGTGGCGGACAGCCCGCTCCGGAACGCACCGCACACCGCTGCTGCCGCCATCAGCAGCGACTGGGGCCGCGCCTACCCGCGGGAGCAGGCCGTATTCCCGGTGAAGTCGCTTAAGCAGGACAAGTACTTCCCGCCCGTTGGCCGCATCGACGGCGCCGCCGGGGACCGGAACCTGATCTGCTCCTGCCCGCCGCTGTCCGAATTCGAAAACTGAGGACGCCTGCCATGACTGAGAAGCGCACCGCCCTCTACGACGAGCACAAGAAGCTGGGGGCCTCCTTCACCGATTTCGGCGGCTGGCAGATGCCGCTCAAGTACAGCTCGGAGCTGGCCGAGCACCACGCCGTGCGGAACTCCGCCGGGCTCTTTGACCTTTCCCACATGGGCGAGGTCTGGGTCACCGGGCCGGATGCCGCCGCGTTCCTGGATTACGCGCTGGTGGGAAAGATCTCGGCCATGGCTGTAGGCAAGGCGAAGTACTCACTGATCTGCAATGAGGACGGCGGCATCATCGACGACCTCATCACCTACCGCCGTCCGGCAAGCGCGGGTACCGCGCCAGGCAGTACCGACCGTTTCCTGGTGGTTCCCAACGCAGGCAACGCCGGTGCGGTGGCCGCGGCCCTGACTGAACGTGCAGCCGGCTTCGACGTCCAGGTGGACGACGCCTCCGCGGCCACCTCGCTGGTCGCCGTCCAGGGTCCCAAGGCACAGGAGCTGCTGCTGCGCCTTGTCCCCGCAGCCCAGCACAGCCTCGTGGCGGAGCTGAAATACTACGCCGCCGTGGAGGTCCCCTTCCTGGTGGGCGGTGCCGGGCAGGGCCTCCTCCTCGCCCGCACCGGCTACACCGGTGAGGACGGCTTCGAGGTCTTTGTGGCGAAGGACGACGCCCCCGGCCTTTGGCAGGCACTCGTCGCCATCGCGGAGGACGGGGAGCTGACGCCAGCCGGGCTGGCTTCGCGCGACTCCCTCCGGCTCGAAGCGGGGATGCCGCTGTACGGGAACGAACTTTCGCTGCAGGGCGACCCCTTCGCGGCCGGCCTGGGCCCCGTGGTCGCGCTTTCCAAGGAAGGCGACTTCGTGGGCAAGGCAGCGCTTGCCGCGAAAAAGGGAGCCGGCGCCGGCTCCACTGCCGGCCGCCGGCTCGTGGGACTCAAGGGACTGGGCCGCCGCGCGGGACGCGCACATTACCCCGTGCTCAAGGACGGCAACGTGGTGGGCGAAGTGACCTCGGGCCAGCCTTCGCCCACCCTCGGCTACCCGATCGCGATGGCCTACGTCGACGTCGCGTTTACTGCCGTAGGCACAGCACTGGACGTTGATTTGCGCGGCAAGGCAGAGCCGTTCGAAGTCGTCGACCTGCCGTTCTATAAACGCGCCAAGTAGGTGCACCCGGCCTGACTTACGTCCGGGGACGCCGGACCGGACATTTTCACGCGTGCTGGCTCGTTCCTCGCCTTTGACGCACGCTTTCGAAAAGTCCGGCTCCGCCGGCCCCTCGTGCGCACGTCCCCGTGTGGAAACGGGCAGGAGCCAAGAGAGGAAACGGGTGGACGCGGACTACGTGCGTGTTTCTCCATTTCACCGGCCCACGTTATCGAAAAGTCCGGCTCCGCCAGCCCCTCGTGCGTTCATCACCTTAGGTGACGGGCCCCGGCGGCTGGGCGGATTCCGGAGGCGGGCGTCTAAGGGAGCGTCACGTCCGCTCAGCGGGCGTCCACGCGACCGAGCCCGCGGAGGAATTCGGCCGGCCGCACCCAACCCACCACGAACTCTTTAGTTAGGAACTAATCGCATGGCTGTTGGAGTCTTTGACCTTTTCTCTATTGGGATTGGTCCTTCGTCGTCACACACTGTTGGGCCGATGCGGGCTGCTGCCGTGTTTGCGGAGGAGTTGAGGGCTTCGGGGGTGTTGGCGGGGGTGGCGTCGTTGCGGGTGGATCTGTATGGGTCGTTGGCGGCGACGGGTCATGGGCATGGGACGATGACGGCCATTTTGTTGGGGTTGGAGGGGTTCCATCCGGAGTTGATCCTGCCCGATGAGGTGGAGGAGCGGCTGGCCGCGATCGCGGAGACGGGAATCCTCCAGCTGGCGGGAGCCGTGCCCCTGCCATACGGGGTGAAGGATATGGTGCTGCGGCCGTTGACCGTCCTGCCGCGGCACACCAACGGGATGACTTTTACGGTGTCCGACGCCGAAGGCAACGTCCTCCACAGCGCCACGTTCTTCTCGGTGGGCGGCGGGTTCATTGTCCGGGAGGGTGAGGAGGACGCCGCGCTGCAGGAGCTGGAGGAGTCCAAGAAGGAACTGCCGCTGCCGTTCCGGACCGCCGCCGAGCTGCTGGAGCATTGCCGGGAGACCGGTTTGGGCATCAGCGACGTGATGCGGGTCAACGAGGAAGACAGCCGCACCCCGGAGCAGATCCGGGCGGGCCTGCTGCACATCTACTCCGTGATGGAAGGGTGTGTGGCCACGTCCCTGAAGCGTGAGGGGGTGCTGCCGGGCGGGTTGAAGGTCCGACGTCGTGCGCCTGACTGGTATGACCGGTTGCGGAAGGAAAGCGCCCGGCCCGCCGGTGACAGCCAGGACGGTGAAGGCGCGGATACCGAGTTCCATGACCCGACGTATTGGCAGGAGTGGGTTAACTTGGTCGCCCTGGCGGTGAATGAGGAGAACGCCTCCGGCGGCCGGGTGGTCACGGCCCCGACGAACGGGGCGGCAGGGATCATCCCCGCGGTGCTGTACTACGCGCTGCATTTCGCGCCGGGCATGGAGAACGCCTCCCAGCAGGACCGGGATGACGTGGTGGTGAGGTTCCTGCTCGCCGCCGGCGCCGTCGGGGTGCTTTACAAGGAGCAGGCATCCATTTCCGGAGCTGAGGTGGGCTGCCAGGGCGAGGTGGGCTCGGCGTCGTCGATGGCCGCCGCCGGCCTGGCCGAGGTGATGGGCGGGTCTCCGGCGCAGGTGGAAAACGCCGCTGAAATTGCGATGGAGCACAACCTGGGGTTGACGTGTGATCCGATCGGGGGTCTGGTGCAGGTCCCGTGTATCGAGCGGAACGCGATCGCGGCGGCGAAGGCGATCAACGCCGCGAAGATGGCGCTCTGGGGTGACGGGTCGCACCGGGTCTCGCTGGACGAGGTCATCGTGACCATGCGCGAGACCGGCAAGGACATGAGCTCCAAATACAAGGAAACGGCCATGGGCGGCCTCGCCGTCAACGTCGTCGAATGCTGACAGCCCCAGGAAACGTTCAGTTGTGGACTGCGGCCCACCAGTTCAAGGTGGAAGCGAAGACCAGCCAGGCAATGTAGGGGAGCAGCAGAAGTCCTGCGGTTCGGCTGATGGGGCCGAAATAGAGCACCGTCACCGTAACCGCGGCGATCAGGGCCACGATAATGGCCAGAGCCAGCCAAAGGGCCGCCGTCCCCATAGCGGGGTAGAGGCCGAAGAACACCGGAGTCCAGGCGAGGTTCAGGCCCAACTGGACCGCGTAGGCCGTTAAAGCCGGCCTGGTCTTAGGAGTCCGCTTCCGCCAGACCAGCCAGGCAGCCACCGCCATGGCTGTGTAGAGCAGTGTCCATACCGGGCCGAAGAGCCAGTTGGGCGGGGACCACGGTGCCTTGTCAGCTGTGGAATACCACCCGTCCACATTGTCAACGGTGGAAAATCCGCCGAGCCCGGCCACCAGGAAGGATGCCAACAGGAATCCGGCCAGCACCGCTGCCTGGACCCGCGCGCTGTACGGCTGGCCGCTTCCATCCGGCGGGGATGACAACTCTTCACGGTTTGGCTGCATGCCTCCACCCTTGCCAACCGGTCCACCCGAGTCAAGGCCACGGGCCAAGGCAGGCACGGGCGGGCTGCTGAAAAGCCCTAGGGCCTTCAGGCTTTAGACTTGAGGCTGCATGTCCGCACGCAGACACGAGTACCGAAACCGCGCACAAAACCGATTGGACACGGCCCCCTTGCGAGAATTTACC
This sequence comes from Pseudarthrobacter quantipunctorum, assembly GCF_045291495.1. Taxonomy (NCBI): domain Bacteria; kingdom Bacillati; phylum Actinomycetota; class Actinomycetes; order Micrococcales; family Micrococcaceae; genus Pseudarthrobacter; species Pseudarthrobacter quantipunctorum. Next base: position 3,291,683 of record NZ_CP148033.1, on the reverse strand, counting down.
GCACGTTTTGCCACAGCCGAAGAGATTGAGAACTGGGACAAGCACGTCACGGCCAACCCCAACGGCGGCAACATGCTGCAGTCCGCCGCGTACGCGTCGGTAAAGAACGGCAGCGGCTGGAAAGTCCGCTTCCTGGTCCTCGAAAACGGTGCATCTGCCAGCTACAACCTGGTACTCGAAAAGAGCTTTCCCCTGCTGGGCCGGCTTTGGTACCTCATCAAAGGCCCCGACCTTGAAGCGGCGGCGGACCTGAAAGCGGCGCTGGAGGCCTGCGCAGCTTTCGTGCGCGGCCGGAAGCTCAACGTCTTCACCATCAAGATCGAACCGGACATCGTGGATTCTGAAGAGGCCCAAGCACGACTGTTGGAGGCGGGCCTGGTCAAGGCGCCCAACATTCAGTCCAATGACTCCACTGCGGTGCTAGATATCTCCGGCCCCGAAGAAGCAGTGTTCAAGGCCATCTCCTCCCGGGCACGTAACGCCATCCGCCGGGCCGAGCGGGAAGGCTGCGAAGTGGTCCGCCAGGAACACGGTCCGGAAACCTACCGGGCCCTCTACGACCTCATGGCGGACACGGTCAACGCCAAAGGCTCCATGCCGCTGCGCAGTTACGAGTATTACGCAGCCTTCTGGGACGAATTCTGCAACCGGGGCCAAGGCAACTTCTTCTTCACCTACGAAGACGGAAAACCCAGCGTGGGAGCCTTCGTCATCAACTACGGGGCCAAAGCAACCTACAAGGACGGCGGCTCCACCCAGAACCGCAAGCAGTACGGCGACTCGCACCTGGTCCAGTGGGCTGCCATCCGGCGCATGCAGGAACTGGGATGCATGGAATACGACTTCTGCGGCACCCCGCCAGCCTCACGGATCAAGGACAAGAGCCACAATCTTTACGGGATGGGTATGTTCAAGACCAGCTTCACCAAAACCGTCACCGATTTTGTGGGCTGCCACGACTACGTTCTTTCGCCCGTGAAACACAAGCTCTGGGTCAAGGGAGCCGAGAAGGTGTTCCGCCGGATCGAAACTGCCCGCACCGGCCAGCAGTTCTACTGACCCGGAAGCGGGGAACGCCGCCTTTCCTGTTCCGCGTTCCGCCGCCGACCCAGCCCACAGCCTGCCTCTGCCAGCCCCATTCGTGAAGAAGGTAACCCCTTGACTGCAATTTCCGCCGCCGACCTGGAGCTCGCCGTGCTCAGCGACGCCGAATTCGAACAGTTCGCGCTGAAGCACCCACAAAACAGCTTCCTCCAGTCCCTCGACTTCACAAGGTTCCAGCGCGCCAGGGGGCAGCAGGTTGAGCTCTTCGGCGTCCGCCGCGACGGTGAACTGGTAGCGGCCGGCAAACTGAACTACACCACCACACGCCTCGGCTACACCATCTGCGAATGCGCCAAGGGCCCCCTGATGGACTACACGGACGCTGGGCTGGTGCGCGCCGTCGTCGGACTTCTCCGCAAACGCGCCGTGGAACGGAAAGCCGCGGAGCTGCGGATCTCCCCGAACCTCAAGTACATTGCCCGCGACGCCGACGGCGCGGAACACCCCGAGGTGGAGGACAACAGGCCGCTGGTGGCACAGCTCGACGGGCTGGGCTTCCAGCACCAGGGGCAGGACATGAACTTCGTCAACGTGAACTGGATGTTCATCAAGAGCCTGGAAGGCGTCCAGGACGCGGAAGAACTGATCATGGGCACCAGCTACCGGACCCGGAAAGCCATCCGCAAAGCGGAAAAGAACGGTGTCTTCCTGGAACAGGCAACGCTGGAAACCCTTGACGAGTTCTACGGCGCCCTGAGCCGGGCCGGCGACGAAAAGGGTTTCGTCTACCGCGAACGCGCCTACTACGAACAGCTGCTCCGCACCACCTCCGCCGAGTTCACCAAACTCATGATGGCCAAGATCGACATTCCCGCCTACCGGAAATCCATTACGGACCGGCTTGCCGAGGAATCGGCCACCGCGGCGGAACTCCGCCGCGAAGTGGAAGAGACAGGCAGCAAGAAAAAGGCCAACCGGCTCAAAGTGGTCCAGGACCTGGTGGACAGCTACGAGCGAAGCCTCAAGGACATCGAACGCTTTCCGGATTCCGTTGGCGTGGCCACGGTGGCCGCCATCCACTTCGTCTGCTACGGCGACGAGGTGGTCTGCGTCATCGGCGGCACCGTGCAGGACTACATCTACTTCAATGGCGCCACGTCGCTGTACTGGGGAATGATGCTGCACGCCCTGGAAAAGGGGTACCCGCGGTACAACTTCTACGGCACGTTCGGCATTTCCGGCCAGGACGAGGAAGGCCACGGCGGCTACGAGTTCAAGAAGGGCTTCGGCGGGGAAGTGGTCCAGCTCGTGGGCGACTTCGTAATGCCCGTCCGCCCGGCCGTGTTCCGCGCCAACAAGCTTGCCCGCGCGGCAGCAGGCGCCGCCCGCCTCCTGCTGGCCAAGCTGCCCCTGCGGCGCTCCGCCTGACGCGCCCCGCGGGACAAGCACTGCACATCACCATCACGGGAGGAGGGACCCATGACCGACCGGCCTGACTATCCCGGCGGCGGATCACCGAAAGCAACGCCGCGCACCGACGGCCTACCCAAAACCGAGCCGCTGACTCCCTCCCAAGTACGGCAGAACGCAGCTGCGAAAAGGATGCTGCGGCGCCTGGTCCAGGGTGAGAACCCGCCCACTGCTCCCATGAGCATCGTGGACAGGCTCACCGGAAGCCCCTACGCAAACCCCATGATCCAGGTTGGCGGCGTGGACACGTCCGCCCGGAAGACCCTGGATTTCGCGCTGCACCTGGCCGAAACCATGTTCCGCTACGGTGCAGGAGCCCTCGAGGTTGAAACCAGCATCATTGCCGTCACGGCGGCGCTGGGCCTGAAGAACATCGAAGTGGACATCACCAACCAGTCGGTGGGCATCAACTACGCCCCCAAGGACCAGACGCCCATCGCGCTGCTGCGGGTGGTGCGGTCCTGGACCAACAACTATGCGGGCCTGGCGAAGGTCCACCAGCTGGTGACGGACATTGTTGCCGGGGGAGTGGGGCGTGACGAGGCGATCCGCAGGCTGGATGAGGCAATCACGAGCCCCAAGCCTTTCCCCCGCTGGATGGTGACGGCGGCGTTCGGGATTTTCGCCGCAGCGTTCGTCGCCGTGCTGGGCGGCGGGCCGGTGTCCTCCGCCATAGCGTTCGCCGTCAACATCGGCGTGAGCCTGCTGGCCCGCCAGCTGGGCCGGTGGCGGGTGCCGGACTTCTTCACCACCGCCAGCTGTTCCTTCGCCGTGACCCTGCTTGCCCTGCTCCTGTGGCAGTTTGGGCTGACAACCTCGCCAGCCATCGTGGTGGTGGGGGGAATCCTGCTGCTCCTGCCCACGGGCCGTTTGGTCTCCTCGGTGCAGGACGCCATCAACGGTTTCCCCGTGACCGCAGCGGGGCGGTTCCTTTCCACCCTCCTGACTTTTGGTGCGCTCGTGGCGGGCATCGCCGTCGCTTTTGTGGTGGGCCAGCTGACGGGCATGCAGGGCATCGACGTAACGCAGACCTTCCCGCCGGCCTACGACCTGTGGGTCCTGGTAATCCTTGTGGCAGTGGCAGTGATGGCCATCGGGGTCACGGAGCAGACCACCTGGCAGCTCCTGCTTCCCACAGCGGCAGTGGGCGTCGCCGGTTACCTCGTCCTCTTGGGCGGCGGCCTGCTGGGCATCGGCGACCGGTTCTCTCCGGCACTGGCCGCCGTGGTGATCGGCCTGCTTGCCCGGGTGGTCGCCTTGCGGATGGGTGCACCCCAGCTGGTGGTAGCGGTGCCCGCGGCACTGATCCTGCTGCCCGGCCTCACCATCTTCCGATCGATGTACGTGCTGACCATCGAGGAAGCCGAGATCCTGCTCGGCGCCGGCGGGATGCTCAACGCCGGTGCCATTGTCCTGGGGACTGCCGGCGGGATCGTGCTGGGGGATACCCTGGCGAGGCCCCTGACCCGCAGCCTGGCCAGCAACGAGCGCCGGCGGGCCCGCCGCCGCTGATCCGGCCCGGCCGCCTAGAGCTGCCCTACGGGCAGTTTCTTCTCCGCCTGGAAAACGTCTTCAACGCGGCCCTTGGCCCAGTACCCCGACAGGGACACCTGCTTGCGCTCCAGGCCGCGCTGGACGAGCAAGACATCGCGGAGCGCCTTCATGTACCCCCGCTCGCCGTGGGCAAAAACGTCCACTCTGCCGGCGGGCCAGTCAGCATCGGCGACGGCCTGCACCAGGAGGCTGCTTTCGCCAGCCGGGACGCCACGGCGGAAGAGCCAGTGCAGTTCAAGTCCGGCCGGGGCGGCAATGGGTTGGATGTCGGCCTCGGAATCAACCTCGAGGAAAGCGACGCCGGCCGCTTCCGCCGGGAGGGATTCGATGCAGGCGGCAATGGCGGGCAGGGCTGCCTCGTCACCTGCGAACAGGTACCAGTCAGCTTCGGGGTTCGGGTTGTACGCACCGCCCGGGCCGGTGAAGGTCAGGCTGTCTCCCGGCTGGGCCCTGGCCGCCCATGGCCCTGCCAGCCCTTCGTCGCCGTGGACCACAAAGTCGATGGCAAGTTCCCGTGCTCCGGTATCCACCCAGCGAAGGGTGTAGGTGCGCGTGAAAGGCCATTGTTCCCGCGGCATGGTCTCGCGGATGCTCCACAGATCAAGGGGTGAGGGGTACTGGACACCTGGCTGCGGGAAGACAATCTTGACGTAGCGGTCAACAAAGCCGTTGTTGACGAAATCGGCAAAACTGTCCCCGCCCGCAACAATCCGGACCATATGCGGCGCCAGTTGTTCGCGGCGCACCACCGTGAGGTTGACCTGGGGGCGGCTTTTCTTGCTGGCGCTGGTGGCGGCGGGAACAATGCTCATAAGGCAAGCCTAAGCTAGGGCACTGCCGGGAGCTCCCAGGTTACGCCGGCTGCCCCCTGCTCCCGCAGGAGCGCGTTGACGCGGCTGAAGGGGCGGGAACCGAAAAAGCCCCGTGAAGCCGACAACGGGCTGGGGTGCGCGCTGGACACCGCGGGGACCCCGGGCAGCAGCGGGCGCACGCTCTCGGCGTCCTTTCCCCACAGGACCGCGACCAGCGGCAGGGGTGACCCGTCCGGTGCCCGCCGCGCGCCCAAAGCCTTGACTGCCGCCGTCGTAATTTCTTCCCAGCCCTTCCTTCGGTGGGATCCCGCAGACCCTGCCCGTACCGTCATCACGCGGTTCAGGAGCAGCACCCCCTGGCCGGCCCACGCAGAGAGGTCACCGTGCACCCTCGGTGGAATTCCCAGGTCTTCCTCGAGCTCGCGGTAGATGTTCGCGAGGCTCCGGGGAATGGGCCGGACGTGCGGATCCACGGAGAAGGACAGCCCGACTGCATGCCCCGGCGTGGGGTACGGGTCCTGTCCCACAATCAGGACCTTCACCTCCGCAAGGGGCTGGCGGAAGGCCCGCAGGACGTTCGACGGCGCCGGGAGGACCTGGTGCCCTGCCGCCACTTCACCGGCCGCGAACCGAAGAACGGCGCGAAGTCCGGCGTCCACGTCCGAGAGAGCCGCGGCCCAGTCCGGTGCCATCAGCTCTGCCAGTGGAAGCTGGGCCTGCCCGGCGAAGCCCGTGCTGCCGGCCGGTTCCTGCTCCAGCTCAAACAAGGCGTCTGATTCAAACATCAGTCCATTCTTACAGGCGGCAGGAGGCGCCGGCTGTGCCTGCGGCGGGTGCGTCTCAGCTTCCGCGCAAATGACAACGGTGTTGTTCGTCCGTAGCATGGGGGTCAGACATTTACGCAACCAGCTAAGGAGAGTGCGCCGTGGCGGAGCCAGCTCGGGAGCACCTGCCGGAGCAGGAGCAACGGAACACCCTGTTGGCGGACTTCACGCTGCGGGAGTCGCCGCTCAGCGAGCGGGAGCAGCAGATGCTTGCCCTGGAGCGGCAGTGGTGGAAGTATGCCGGCGCCAAGGAACAGGCCATCCGGGAACTGTTCGATCTGTCCGCCACGCACTATTACCAGCTCCTCAACGCCCTGATCGACACCGAGGATGCGCTGGCGCATGACCCCATGCTGGTCAAGAGATTGCGTAGACTACGTACGTCGCGTCACCGTGCACGCACTGCACGCCGCCTGGGGTCCGACGCTTAAGACGCTCACGCTGACTCCTCAGCAGCTACACACAAGGATGTCTCTTTCCCATGACCAAATACGCCCGCGATGAATTCGACAAGGTTCCGCAGACCGCGTCGCGACAAGGTGTACACCGCACAGCATCCGCTCCGGCCCGGGTCCGTCTGTGGCCCATCCTGACCGCAGGGATTGTTGCGCTGGCCATCGGCATGGTTTCCTTCCTGATCCTGCCCAAGCTTGGATTCGACGGCCCTGCCACCCAGGCGGCGTCGAGCCTGGAAGCAGCACCGCTGGCTGAAACCGGTCCGACCCCGTCCGCTGCTCCGGGCGCGTCAGCAGGCGCCTCCACCGAACCGGACCCGTCGTCTTCTTCCGAGCCGGACGCAGTGGGCAACGAGACTCCGTCCAGCCCAGAGCCGACAGTTCAAACGGCAACGGTGGATAAAACCCAGGCCGTGGCGGTGTACAACGCTTCCGGAATTGCCGGGTTGGCAGGCCGGGTGGGGGGAACCGTGCAGTCGGACGGCTGGACCCTGGGCCAGGTAGGCAACTGGGCAGGGGCGCCGCAGCAGGGCTCCGTCATCTTCTACGCGGGAGCAGCGCAGGAGGCCAGCGCGCAGGCCCTCGCTGAACTCCTGGGCGTTCCCGCCGTAGTGGAGAGCGCCGAATTCCAGGTTCCCCTGGTGGTGGTGCTCGGCCCCGGATACCGGTAGCGCCGGGTTCCCCAACAAAACACTTTCCGTAGCATGCTCCCCTGTCAGGGCCAGGGGTTACGCCTGAATAACGTTTGCCGACGGCCATGCCGTGCCCCGGCGCTGCCGGTGTGTATTGGCTAAAGTGAATTCCGGGCTTCGAGTCACGGCGGCACCGGCGCAACACCCCGCACCTAACGGAAAGAGTGGTCATCATGGCACGAGGAACCGTCAAATGGTTCAACGCGGAAAAGGGCTACGGCTTCATCACCGTTGACGGCTCCGGGGACGACATCTTTGTCCACTGGTCCGCCATCCAGGGTGAGGGCTACCGTGCGCTGGATGAAGGCCAGCGGGTGGAACTTGAAGTCGGCGAAGGCGAAAAAGGCCCGCAGGCCGAAAGCGTCCGGCCGGCCGAGTGAAGCACCCGTTTTCCTCCGCTGCACCCATCCGTCCGTTGTTCGCCGCAGCGCTCTGCGGCACGCTGGCCCTGACCGCCTGCTCCGGAGTGACCGGAAATGCGCGCACGGAACCGGCGGAGGCCTCGGGGGACGGCACGCTGCGGGTTGGGCTGATCCTGGACAACGCCGGTGCCAACAGCTTCCTGAACGGTCCCCAACTGGCGGCCGCCAGGCTCGCCGTCAAGGAGATCAATGCCGCCGGCGGGCACAAGGGCCGGCCGGTGGAACTCCTGCCTGTTGAAGCCGGCGGGGACACGGCGTCCCAGGCGCAGGCGCTGGTCCAGGCCAAGGCGGATGTGGTCATCGGCCCTACCGACTCCAGCCATGCCGCCGCGGCCGTTGACGTCCTCTCCAGGGCTCGGACGCCGCTGGTTTCCCCTGCCAACACCGCGGCCGCGCTCAGTGGCCTTGCCAGCGGCGGATACTACTTCAGGACGGCCGCCGCCGACGTCGCGCAGGGACCCGTGCTGGCCAAGCTCGCAAAGGACGCCGGAGCCGCCACCATCTCAGTGGTGTACCAGGAAGGTTCCTACGGCGGCGATGTCTCCGCAGCCGTTTCCGCGTCCGCTGAACAGGCGGGCCTGGATGTGCTGGCATCAGTTGGCTTCACCCCGGGCGAGGCGGGGGCTGCCGCGGCCGCAATCCGCGAGGCGCAACCGGACGCCGTCATCCTGATAGCACGTGACGGCGCGCAGGGCGCCCTGGCTGAGCTGAACAACGCAGCCCTTGCGGGCTCAAGGCTCATTTTGAGCGACGGCGCCTTCAGCCGGTATGGCTCCAGGCTGGGAACCCAAGCCCTGGACGGTGCACGGGCGGTAGTCCCGGGGCAGCTTCCCTCGGCAGGGTTCCAGGAAAGGCTGCTGGGCATCGACCCGGCCCTGAAGGACGTGTCCTTTGCGGCCGAGACGTACGACGCCGTGACCCTTGCCGCGCTCGCGGCGGCAAAGGCTGAGGATGATGCCGGGCGTTCCATCGCTGCAGGGCTGATCGCAGTTTCAGGCGGCACCGCCGACGGCGCGGGCGCAGCCGGAACGGCGCCCTGCTCCAGCTACAAAGACTGCCTGGCGGGCAAGGCGGCCGGTGCGGAGATTAATTACGACGGCGAATCGGGCCCTGTTGCGTTCGATGCCAACGGTGACATCACCTCAGCCACCTTCACGGTGTTCACGTACGGCGCGGACAACATTCCCGCGGCCACCGGCGTTGAAACGGCAGGCCGCACCGCCGGTTGATCGCCCTCGGCGAAGACGCGCCCGCCAGGGCGCTTTACGCTGCTTATTCGCTTGCACTCTCACGTGGGGAGTGCTAATTATTGAGTTAGCACTCTGACGTACCGACTGCTAAGCAAAGCGTGGCTTCGGCCAGCGGCGCCGGCACCGGTCAAGGAGCGAAGAAACACCTAACTGGAGTGAGACCCACACCCCGAAGGCATACAGAGGCCGCCGGTAACGGGTCGTCCGTCGCGGGCACTGCAGCGAAGGTTCATTCTTAACGACTGTCCCGAAAGGACTACTGCCGTTATGGCCAAGATCATTGCATTTGATGAAGAGGCACGCCGCGGCCTTGAGCGGGGCCTGAACATCCTCGCCGACGCCGTTAAGGTCACCCTCGGCCCGCGTGGACGCAACGTCGTCCTCGAGAAGAAGTGGGGCGCTCCCACGATCACCAACGATGGTGTTTCCATCGCCAAGGAGATCGAGCTGGACGATCCTTACGAGAAGATCGGCGCCGAGCTGGTCAAGGAAGTTGCCAAGAAGACTGACGATGTCGCCGGCGATGGCACCACCACGGCTACCGTGCTGGCCCAGGCCCTGGTCAAGGAAGGCCTGCGCAACGTTGCCGCCGGCGCCGACCCGCTGTCCCTCAAGCGCGGCATCGAGAAGGCCGTTGAAGCCGTCACCGCCGAGCTGCTGAACTCCGCCAAGGAGATCGAAACCAAGGAAGAGATCGCCGCCACGGCATCCATCTCCGCCGGTGACGAGGAAATTGGTGCACTCATCGCCGAAGCCCTGGACAAGGTGGGCAAGGAAGGCGTCATCACGGTCGAGGAGTCCAACACCTTCGGCCTGGAACTCGAGCTCACCGAAGGCATGCGCTTCGACAAGGGCTACATCTCCGCCTACTTCGTCACCGACGCTGAGCGCCAGGAAACGGTCCTCGAGGATCCGTACATCCTGATCGTCAACTCCAAGATCTCCAACGTCAAGGAACTGGTTGCTGTCCTGGAAAAGGTCATGCAGTCCAACAAGCCGCTGCTGATCATCGCTGAGGACATCGAGGGCGAGGCCCTGGCCACCCTGATCGTCAACAAGATCCGCGGCACCTTCAAGTCCGTCGCCGTCAAGGCTCCGGGCTTCGGCGACCGCCGCAAGGCGCAGCTTGCCGACATCGCCGTCCTCACCGGTGGCCAGGTCATTTCCGAGGAAGTGGGCCTCAAGCTGGAGAACGCCGGACTGGAACTCCTGGGCCAGGCCCGCAAGGTTGTTGTCACCAAGGACGAGACCACCATCGTCGAAGGTGCCGGCGACGCCGACCAGATCGCAGGCCGCGTTTCCCAGATCCGCGCCGAGATCGAGAACTCGGACTCCGACTACGACCGCGAGAAGCTGCAGGAGCGCCTGGCCAAGCTGGCCGGCGGCGTTGCAGTCATCAAGGCAGGTGCTGCCACCGAGGTTGAGCTCAAGGAACGCAAGCACCGCATCGAGGACGCAGTCCGCAACGCCAAGGCTGCAGTTGAAGAAGGCATCGTTGCCGGTGGCGGCGTGGCCCTGATCCAGGCCGGCGCCAAGGCATTCGCCAACCTGAACCTGACGGGTGACGAGGCGACCGGTGCGAACATCGTCCGCGTTGCCATCGACGCCCCGCTGAAGCAGATCGCCTTCAACGCAGGCCTCGAGCCCGGCGTGGTCGTGGACAAGGTCCGCGGCCTGCCCGCAGGCCACGGCCTGAACGCAGCGACCGGCGAGTACGTCGACCTGCTGGCTGCCGGCGTCAACGATCCGGTCAAGGTAACCCGCTCTGCCCTGCAGAACGCGGCCTCCATCGCCGGCCTGTTCCTCACCACCGAAGCAGTGGTGGCTGACAAGCCCGAGAAGAACGCTGCCCCCGCAGGCGGAGACGACATGGGCGGCATGGGCGGCATGGGCGGCTTCTAAGCCTTCCTGCCGGGACCTGTCCCGCTGCACATAAATGTGGCCCCCTCTCCGGAGGGGGCCACATTTGTGTTTACCGCGGGCTGTTACTACCTGGCGCTGGCCAGCATCCCTTCAACTTCCTTCTTGAAGGCTTCAGCGGCGGCCTGGGGGCTGAGGTGGTCATACAGAACCTCATCGGTGTAGCGCTTGATGACGTTCTGCACGCTGCCTGCGCCCACCGGCGGGACCGGCGGAGCCTCCTTGATATCGGGCGCAATGTCCTTCAGGAAGCCCACAACCGTGGTGTCGGCAGGCTTCAGGGACGTCGTGATGCTCTCAACGATTTCAGGGTTGGTCGGCACGCCGCGGTCCGTCATCAGGATTGCCCCGGCCTCCGGGCTGTTGGCCAGGTAGTTGATGAAGGTGGAAGCGGCTTCCGGGTGCTTGGAGCGTGACGAGGCGGACCAGAACATGGTGGGCTTGTAGTACATCCCGTTCTCAGCCGCTGAACCGTCGATGCTGGGTGCCCGGAGCATCTTGATGCTGCTTCCGGTGGTGGACTCGAGGGATCCGAGCTGGTTGGTCCACCACCATGCCATGCCCACCCTGTTGGTGCCGAAGAGGCTTTCCTCGAGCCCGGCGCCGGAGTCCTCTGTGGCCACCGTGGCCGGCGGGCTCGCCTTGGAGTCGCGCTGTTCCTTCAGCCGTTCCCAGAACGATGCTGCGGTGGCGGTATCGAAGTCGAGATTGCCGTCCTGGGAGTAAAGGTTTTCCCCGTGCTGGCGCAGCCAGATGATCAGGTCTGCTTCATTGCTGCCGTACGCGGCGCCGTAATTCTTGCCGTCTCCGGCGGCGCTGATCTTCGAGGCTGTTTCCATGAATTCGTCCCACGTCCACGTGGTGTCATCCGGAATGGGAACATTCGCTGCTTCAAAGACCTTGGTGTTGGCCATGATGACATAGGCGTTCTGGCCGGTGCTGAGTCCGTACTGGGCGCCGTCATACTGGCCGGAGGCCAAGGCTTCCTTATCGAGTTTGGAAGTATCGATGCCTTCCTGCTTGGACAGGTCGAGGAGCGCCGCGCGCCCGCCGTATTCCGCGATGTACTTCTGGTCCATCTGGATGACATCCGGTGCATCGTTGGCCGCAGTCTTGGTGGCCAGCTTGTCCCAGTAGCTGCCCCACTCGCCGGGCTCGGATTCAATCTTGATGTTCGGGTGTTCCGCCTCGAAGGCGTCGATCACCTTTTCGGTCTGGGCGTTGAGGTACTCGTTGCCCCACCAGGCAAACCTGAGGGTTACTTCCTCGTTGCTCTCCGAGCCTGAAGAGGTGCCGCAGCCTGTGGCGAGGAGGGAAAACGCAACTGCTGCTGCGCCGAGCTGGAATTTCCTCCGGCTGAGGGTTGGGATCGTCATTGATGTGCCTTCCTGGTGCTGAGGGCGCTTCCCGTCGGCTGCCGCTGCATCTGTGTACATCGGGTGGATGAGAAAACGCTTTCTCGTTTCAATACAGCGATTCTGCCTGTCCCGCTCTGTCCGCGTCAAGTACTTTCGGTAACCGCTTTCCAGGCACTGGCCGGGGCCGGTCTCCGGTTTGTCGTAACCGTCTGGCAGGATGGACCGGTGACGATAACTGCAGCGGCTGACGGCTCGGCCTTGGGAAACCCTGGTCCGGCCGGCTGGGCCTGGTACGTGAATGACGACTGCTGGCGTGCCGGCGGGTGGCCCCATGGGACAAACAACCAGGGCGAACTGATGGCGGTCCTGGACCTGTTGCGGGCCACGGCCCACCTTCCCCAGGAGGACCTTCACATCCTCTGCGACAGCCAGTACGTCATCAATTCGATTACCAAGTGGATGCCGGGGTGGAAGCGGAAGGGCTGGCGCAAAGCCGACGGCAAGCCGGTCCTCAATGTGGACCTGCTCAAGGAACTGGACCGGGAGCTTGCCGGCCGGAAGTACACCTTCGAGTGGGTGAAAGGGCATGCCGGGCATGACCTGAACGAGGCCGCCGACGAACGTGCCAGGGCAGCCGCGACGGCCTACCAGCAGGGCGTGGCTGCCCGTTCAGGGCCAGGCTTTCCCGGGGCCCACCATGCCCACCCGGTGGCGGCAAAGCAGGAAGCCGGAAGCGCACCCCTGCAACCAGAAAAACCGGCAGTGGCCTACGAGGAACTGGACCTGTTCAGCCAGCTGGATAACGGTGGGTTCGACGAGCCCGGGACTGCAGCGAAGGCAGCTGAAGCGCCGCCTGAGGCCATAGTGGAGGAACTTGAACGGGAGCTGCTGGGGCCGCTGGTTCGCGGGGATATCGGCCGGACAGCGGTCCTGCTCCACCCCGACTTCACGGAGATCGGCAGTTCGGGCAGGATGTGGACCCGGGACGCCATGATGATGGCACTCGAGGAGGACCCTGGCGAGCGTACGGATATTGAGATCCTGGGCGCGGAACGCATCGGTGCGGAGGCGGTCCTCCTTACCTACCGCAGCTATGCGCGCGCAGGCACCACGCTGCGAAGTTCACTGTGGGTGTTGGACGGCGGCCGGTGGCGGCTGCGGTTCCACCAGGGGACACCTGAAGCCTAGCCGCCGCTCAGCTGAACCGCTGGGTGTTGCCCTGCTCCGCCTGCGCGTAGGTGGCCGCTGCTGAGGCAAGCGCCGTGTTGATGGATGCAAGTGAGGCTTCCACCCGTCCCTGCGTTAGAGTCCATTCGGTTATGAGTGCCTGGAAGTTCGTGGCGGCAGAGCCCCGCCACGAACCCTGGAGTTCGTCCAGGCCTCGTTTCATGGCCTGGACGTCGGCGCTGATTCTGTCCACTGTGGCCTGGACACTGGCGGACTTCAGCTGGAGGAGCTCGGTATCGACGGAGATAATGCTCATGGTGGTGCCTTTCGCTGTGCGGCAGCTTGCGCCTGCGGGCCCGGCCGGTCCGGCCCCTTGCCCTCGAGCGTAGGGAAACCGCACCGGACGCTTCCACCGCCGGCGGCTATATGTGCATAACCTCGCCGTTGCCCTTATTCTCGTCCACACGGTCTGCTTCCCCGGGGCTCTCGTCCACGCGCATCCCTGAATCCGGAACGTCGTCACGCTGCGGGAGGCTGACCACAAGGGTGGCGCCGCCGCCGTCGGTATTTTCAACCCGTACGCTGCCGCCGTGGGAGCCCACGATCGCGGCGACAATGGCGAGTCCCAGCCCACTGCCTCCCGTGTCCCGCGTCCTGGACGTGTCCGCCCGGTAGAACCGCTCGAAGACCTTGGACGCGTCTTCTTCCGAGATGCCCGGACCGTGGTCCCGAACTTCGATGACGGAGCGCAGCTGACCGTCTTCCGCCGGCCGGACCCCCACCGCCAGCTCGATGGGGCTGCCCTCCGGGGTGTAACGCAGGGCGTTGCCCACCAGGTTGCCTACCACCTGGCGGAGCTTGGCTTCGTCGCCCAGGGCAGGGGCCGGCATGGCGGGACCGCCGTCGAGGCCCGTCAGCGATATCACGCGGGAGCGGTCGCTGGCCTGGGTGTCCACCACAGCGTCATGCGCAATGAGCTGCAGGTCCACGGGCTTTTGCTGCAGCGGACGCTGCTCATCAAGGCGGGCCAGCAGCAGCAGGTCCTCCACCATCGAACCCATGCGCTTGGCTTCGCTTTCGATCCTCCCCATGGCAGTGGACACGTCTTCCTCCGTGGCCAGCGCGCCATGCCGGTACAGCTCGGAGAACCCCCGGATGGTCACCAGCGGGGTCCGCAGCTCATGGGAGGCGTCGGCCGCGAAGCGCCGCATCCTCGCCTCCGACGCTGTGCGGGCCGCGAAGGCTGTTTCGATATGGGCGAGCATGGCATTCAATGACCTGCTCAGCCGCCCGAGCTCGGTGCCGGGGTTTTCGACCTCCACGCGGCGGGAGAGATCACCGGCGGCGATGGCGGCCGCGGTCTTTTCCACCCGGGCAAGGGGCCGGAAGGAACGGGAGACGGTCCAGCTTGCAATGAGGGAGGCGAGCAGCAGGGTCAGGAGGCCCACTCCGGTCACCACCAGGGTGGCGTGCTTGAGGACGTCGTCCACGCTCCGCAGGGGCAGCCCGATGGCCACCACCGCAGTCGTCTGGCCGTTCTGGACGGGTACGGCGACCACCCGCCAGTTCTCGCCGTCCGTGCCGCGCACCTGGTAGGGGACCGCCCCGCGTGCCTGGGCCTGTTCCACTGAGATGGAGCTGATGTCCGGGCGGTTGTCCACATCGCCGCCGAACGGATACGGGTCTTCGCCCGGGGCGAAGAGAATCAGCGAATAATCTGTGGGGACCATTGGGTTGGTGGGAGCCTGCAGGGGCGTAAAGGAGCGCTGTTTCCGGGCCAGGTCAACAGCTGCATACAGTTTGTCGTCCACCTGCGCCTGCAGGTAGCTGTGCAGCAACGCCAACGTTCCAGCTCCGGTCACCGTCAGGGCAACTATCAGCAGCGCCATGATCATGGCCACCAGCTGCGTCCTCAGGGACGCCGACTTCCATCGCTGCAGCAAGGTCAGCGCTTTTCTGCCGTCCGGAGCACATAGCCCACGCCGCGCTTGGTCTGGATCAGCGCGGGGGCGTCGGGATCGATGTCCACCTTCCGCCGAAGGTAGGAAATGTACGATTCCACGATGGAGGCGTCACCGTTGAAGTTGTATTCCCAGACGTGGTCCAGGATCTGCGACTTGGAGAGCACCCGGTTGGGGTTGAGCATGAGGTAGCGGAGCAGCTTGAACTCGGTAGGGGAGAGCTCAATGACGGTGCCGCCGCGGCGTACCTCGTGGGCGTCATCGTCGAGCTCAAGGTCGTCCACGCGGATCACGGCGTCGTCATCCACCATAGGCTGCGTCCGGCGCAGGACAGCCCGGATCCGGGCCACCACCTCATCGAGGCTGAACGGTTTGGTGACGTAATCATCCCCGCCGACAGTGAGCCCGGTGACCTTGTCCTCGGTGTCGTCCTTGGCGGTGAGGAACAGGACAGGGAAGTGTTTCCCGGCGGCGCGGAGCCGGCGGGTGACAGTAAAACCGTCCATGTCAGGGAGCATGACATCCAGCACGGCCAGGTCCGGGGTGTGGGCATCCGCGGCGGCAAGGGCGTCACGTCCGTTCGACGCCGAAACGACGTCGAATCCGGCGAACCGCAGCGAGGTGGACAGCAGCTCGCGGATGTTGGGTTCGTCGTCGACAACGAGGAGCTTCGCTTCTGGACCGTTCTTGTTCATGCTTCCATCATGCTCCCGGACTCTGGGAGTTGTCTGGACGTTGGGTGGAAGCCGGGTGGGGAAAGCCGGCGCCTACCAGCCCATGGTCCCCGGTTCGCCCTTGAACGGGCCGGCTACCCGGTCAGTGATCCAGCCGCCGTAGAAGCCCCCTGCCTGCGGACGGACACGCTCGCCCTCCACTTCGCAGTAGTCCATCCTGCCCGGGTACACGGCCACCCGGTCAGCCAACGCCTCGTACCCCTTTGACGGCTCCGGGTAGAACCACGCTGCTGCTTCAGCCACCGCCCCGCCCCCTCGGACAGTGAGGTAGTGCGCTGCACCTTTGAACTCGCAGAAGCTGCTTCCGGGTGCCGGCTCCAAAGCTCCTGGCAGAAACGCCGACCGGGGCAGGTAGTAGACCGGCGGGTGGCTGGTTTCGAGGACCCGGAGCGAGTCAACGGTGTCGAGGATCAGTTCGCCGCCCAGGACGATGCGGATCCGTTCGGTCCCCGGCTCGACGCGTGGGGGCCGGGGGTAGTCCCATACGGATTCCTGTCCGGGACGGGGCACATCGGGGGTAACTTTGCGGCGCATGCCTCCAGTGTGCCCGACGGGAACCCAAACCGGAGTGAGAACGTTCCGTGCTGCACTCCTTCCGCCCGGTGCAGCACGGGAATACAGTGATGGTGCCGGGCTTGGCTCCGTCCCGATCCGGCATCGCAGGGCCCTCCCGGCGCCCGCAGATCCGCGCTTGGCTGCTCCACACCACGTTTTTCAATGATTTCCAACCCAATGAAGGGCATAACCATCATGACTGACCTGAGTGCATCCGAAAACACCGCATCCAACGAACGCAGCATCCGGGACTGGGCGGACCTGGCAGAGGAAATGTGGTCATATCTCACCGGCAAGGGTGCGGCGATCAACTACCAGTTCGTGGACATGACCATCGAAGTGCCGCGAGACATTGGCCCCGATGCTCCGCGCGCCACCTGGAAGCTCAATGGCAGCCTGCGCGTCACAACCAGCGACAAGGATGCCGCCGGCTCCGATCTGAACCGTGGCTGACGGAGATGGCTGAATACCGCCTGGACGTGGACCTGGACTTCTCCTACACAGACGGGGCCGGATCGGTTACCAGGGGAAGTGCCCGGTCCTCGGGCATGGACGTCACGGTGTCCATGGACAGCCTGGCACCCCTGGGAGGCGGAGGCATCCCGTCACTGGAGGAAATCAGGCCCCTGGCGGAGATGCTGGCCGGGAAGGGGCTCAGTGTCACCCTCTCAGGTCCGGACGGCAGCATCGTCAGCCTGGGCGCGGTGAACAGCCCGGCATCGCAGCGCCTGGTGACCCGCTCCCCGCACATCAAACTGGGCAAACTGGGAGCGCTCGTGCCGGTTGTCAGGCAGGGCCGGCGCAAGTCTGCGGGTCTCCCGCTGCTGCCGCCCTCCACCCCCTTGCCCCTGCTGCCCACCGTCAGGCGGAAAATCAGCCGCCGGATCACCACGACGCACTACACCCGGGGCAGTGGCCGGCCACGGCTGATCTTCGTCCAGGACGCGGACACATGGACCGGGCAAATCCCCCGGGAGGTAACGCTTGCAGGGGAGAAGACCACCATCGGCAGCGACCCGGGCTCCGACATCGTCCTGGACGGCCTGGAAGGGCTCCACGCCGAGATCAGGCATGACGAGCTGGACGAGTACGTCCTGGTTCCGCATGGCTCTGTCAGCGGCAGCGTGGCGCAGGGCGGGCCTTCAGTGCTCCGTACCGGCGCCAGGATACAGATGGGGCAGTGGTGCCTCGCCTTCTTCCGGGAAGAATTCGCCGACCACGGGCGCCCCTACGGCGGCCGCAGCGGTGGAGAACTGGCTTACGAGCGCCCGCAGTTCGATCCGCGGACCGGAACCATGGAAAGGGACAGTTCGCGCGGCGTTAGCTGACCCTGCTCTGCCTGACGGGCGACGGTCCTAGTCAGCCGTTTCCACATCCTTGGCGTCCATGATCCGGTACGCGTAGCCCTGTTCCGCAAGGAACCGCTGGCGTTTGGCGGCGAAGTCCTGGTCCAGCGTGTCGCGGGCCACGAGCGAGTAGAAGCGTGCCGAGCGGCCGTCCTTCTTGGGCCGCAGGAGCCTGCCCAGCCGCTGGGCTTCCTCCTGCCGGGAACCGAATGAGCCCGAGACCTGGATGGCCACCGAGGCCTCGGGAAGGTCGATGGAAAAGTTGGCCACCTTGGAGACCACCAGCGTCTGGATTTCCCCGGTACGGAAGGCGTCAAACAGTTTTTGGCGCACCTTCACCGAGGTGTCGCCCTTGATCACGGGCGCGTTGAGGCGCTCGCCGAGCTCATCCAGCTGGTCGATGTACTGGCCGATGACCAGCAGCTGTTCACCGGCATGCCGGCCAACCAGCTGCTCCACCACCTGCGTCTTGGACTCCGAGGTGGCGCACAGCCGGTACTTGTCGGCGTCCTCAGCCATGGCGTACGCAACCCGTTCGTCCTTGGGCAGGTCCACGCGGACTTCCACGCAATCAGCCGGCGCGATGTAGCCCTGCGATTCGATGTCTTTCCAGGGCGCGTCGTACCGTTTGGGCCCGATCAGGCTGAACACCTCGCCCTCCCGGCCGTCCTCCCGCACCAGGGTTGCCGTCAGTCCAAGGCGCCGCCTTGCCTGGAGGTCCGCCGTCATCCGGAAGATCGGCGCGGGCAGGAGATGCACCTCGTCGTAGATGATCAACCCCCAGTCGTGCCCGTCCACCAGCTCCAGGTGGGGGTAGAGTCCGCCGCGCTTCATGGTGAGGACCTGGTACGTGGCAATGGTCACCGGGCGGACTTCCTTGACCGCTCCGGAGTACTCGCCGATTTCGTCCTCGGTGAGGGACGTGCGCTTGAGCAGTTCGTCCTTCCACTGCCGGGCTGCAACTGTGTTGGTGACGAGGATCAGGGTAGTGGTGGAGCCGGTGGCCATGGCCGCGGCCCCCACCAGCGTCTTCCCGGCACCGCAGGGCAGCACCACCACGCCGCTGCCTCCGGACCAGAAGTTGTCGCTCGCCATCTGCTGGTACGGCCGCAGCTTCCAGCCGTCCTCATTCAGCGCGATCAGGTGCGGAGTGCCGTCCACGTAGCCCGCAAGATCCTCCGCAGGCCAGCCGATCTTCAGCAGCAGCTGCTTGAGCTGGCCCCGCTGGGAGGCATGCACCACCACGGTTTCGCCGTCAATCCGGGGGCCCAGCAGCGGCTGGATTTTCTTGGCCCGGATCACTTCCTCCAGGACAGGATAGTCATCGGTGCGCATGACCAGCCCGTGCTGCGGGTCCTTCTCCAGGCGCAGCCGTCCGTACCGGGACATGGTTTCTTCGACATCGATCAGCAGCGAATGGGGTACAGGGAAGCGCGAGTACTTCAGCAACGTGTCCAGCACCTTTTCCGCATCCAGTCCGGCGGCGCGGGCGTTCCAGAGCCCCAGCGGCGTGAGCCGGTAGCTGTGCATATGCTCCGGCGCACGCTCGAGTTCGGCGAAAGGTGCAATGGCATGGCGGGCTTCGGTGGCCAGCTCGTGGTCCACCTCAAGCAAGATGGTCTTATCGCTTTGGACAATCAAAGGTCCGTCGTTCACGCCGGGAAGTCCCTCACTGGCGCAGATTCCCCTGCAGCCTCAATATCGATGATGCGGTGGATGGACAGCACCCGTTCTGTTTCCTTGGCGGGATCAAATACCCGGACGCGTCCGCCGCTTACAGAGAGCGGAACAACCGTTTCCAGGTTGGCATTCCCCAGGCCGTCCACCACGTTCATGCTGATCCGCTGCTTGAGCCTGATGGCGCGCTGCAGGGCCTCAAGCCCCAGTTGCGTTCCTGCCTCGCCGGCGTGGTCTCCGGAACCACCGCGGTGTCCGACGGCGGCGCCCCCCTGGCGCAGGACCGCGAGCTGGGCTTCCACCTCCTCCGTCCCGGGCGCCGTACGCGGCGCGGTGTACACCGGGCGGGCGTCCTGGGCAGTGTGGGTTCCGCGGAGCCGGACCACGGGCTCATCCGCGCCGTCCACGGAAGGGGAAAGGCCCAGGCTGCGGAGAACCTGCGCGGTTTCCCGCGGCGGCGCGGAGGAGACCAGGACTGTGGGGGCGATCTTCTCCAGTTTCAGGGCGGCTGCCTTCGGCCCGGAAAGGAGCTCCAGCAAGGTGCCCTCGTCCTCGCTGTGGACAAAGCTGGCCGCTGTCCCCACGCGGAGCCTTCCGTGCCGCAGGGCGGTGTCCTCCACGAGGTATTGCAGCGGCTGGGGCACCGCGGTGGCGGAGTGCTCGCGGAGGAAGTCCATGATGCCGGCAGCGTCGTATCCCGTGTCCAGGGCCCGCTTGATGGAGGCTTCCGAGAAGCGGTAGATGGTGGCCGGCCCCTGGCCTTCGGCATCAGCCATGACCAGCAGTTTTTCGGTCAGCGCGGGGGCAAGGTAGCCGGGGGCGACTGCGGTCAGGTCTGCCTGGAGCAGGACATGGCTCAAAGCCGCCGGCAGGTGCTCGCCCAGGATGCCAATGGCGGCCTCAGGGTTGTCTTCCGCCAGCGCGCTGCCCAACTGGCTCAGGGCGCCGGACCCCACAAGGCCCAGGAATTCAGCTTCGGCGAGCACGCCGCGGATCATCGAGCTGAAACGCCGTGCCATCCGCGGCTGGGCCCATTCGGCGCGCTGGAGAACCGCTGCCGCGTCCAGCACCGGCGCGGTGCCGTCCGCCGGGCCCGCCTCCACGGTCAGCTCGTGCAGGATTTCGAGGATGCGTTTGCGGACCAGCGGGGCATCAGGCCGTTGGGCTTCCGCCGACAACGCAATGATGGTGCTTCCAGAGGCTGAACGGTGCGCCCCCGGCACGCCGCGCGACCCGTTGATGGGCTGGCCCACCAGGGACGGCACCCGCTCGCTGGCCAGCCAGGCGTTTACCAGCCAGAGCCACTGCTCCTGGCGCGGCAGGACAAGCCATTCAAGCTGCGGAGGCTGGACCCAGGACGAGGAATCGACGTCCAGCCGGATCAGGCCCGCCAGCGCGGCAAATTCCAGCAGGAGGCCCGCCTGCTGCTGGTCGATCCGCAGCAATTCGGCCAACCGCCTCATCTCGCGCACCCCTACGCCGCCGCTGCGCAGCGTGGCCAGGGGTTGGTCCCGTACGGCGTGGAGGAGCTCGCCCATGAGCCGCAACGTCTCCGATATTGCACTGAGCGCAGCGTTCCTGCGCAGCACCGCCGAGGTCCGGCCGAGCTCAGGGACGGGGGGCTGCAGGGTGAAATCGTTGATGATCGCACCGCCGCGCAGGGAGAGCCCCACGCTGTGGGGCAGCTCCACGTGCGCGGCGTCCAGCGGCACCAGCAATCCGCGCGCCAGCAACCAGTCGACGGGCCCGACGTCGGACCCCTCCGCGGCGATGGAAGCCTTCCGTTGCGCCTGGGGGACTGCGCCCATGGCCCAGTTGCGGAACCTGGCGAGCAGCGCCGTCGTCCGTTCCGGGGCCGTGGACAGGATGCTGTTGAGGGCGTCAGGAGAGGAGGTCCAGTGCTGCAGCGCAAGCGCCGCCTCCATGGGGGTGGTGGCGTCGTGGATGGCCACGCCGCTGCGGTGCAGCTCGGAGACCAGCTGGACAACGCGCTGCGCGAAGGCGGGCTGAAGCCGGACCAATTCCGTGTAGCTCCTGCCCAGCCCGGCGGGATAGATCCCCACCACGTCCTTCAGGGAACCCACCGGGAGGTAGTGGCGCTGTTTTGCTGCGGAATCCGGGGTCCCGTGCGGAGGCTCGGCGCGGTGCACCAGCGCCAGGTCCTGCAGCGTATGCAGGATCCGCTCAATCGCGGCTCCCGACGATCCCGGAATCATTTTGCGGAGTCCGGCCGCCGAGACGCTGTGCCCGGTGTCCGTATTGGTGCACAGGTGGAGTGTTTCGAGGACCTGCATCTGCGGCCTGTTAAGCCGCTCCAGCGCACGCTGCACGCTGAGCCGGGCGCTGGCCCGCGCCGCGAGGGCGCTGAAGTCGGGGACCGGCGGGGAGATGAGGTCCGGCCGGGCGTCGAACAGTGCACGCAGGGAATCGTCGCTGCGTGCCTCCAGCTCCTTGCTCAACGCACGAATGAGGGACATCAGTCCAACGTTACCGCTGGTCCGGCTTTCCTGCCCGGCGCCGCCCGGCAACGCTGTCCAGAACCAGGAAAAGCATCAGGAGGAAGGCGAGCGGCAGGCCGTAGAGCGCCGAGTACGTCACCCAGGCGGGGGCCACTGACCCGGCGAAGGCCAAAGCCATCACGGCGCCCACTGCCACCAGGGAGAGCACAGCGACAGCTGCGGCGGTGATCATCAGGGCACGCCGGTAACGCGAGGGTGTCATGGACGTAACGCTACAGCTCCCGCACCCTGCGGCGTGAACGCTGCCGCACGAAGCCCTTAGATGCCTCCGCGAGGCGGGTTAAAGCAGGAATAGGGCGGTGGGCAGGATAACCTTGAGGGATAGACCAACACGGTCTGCAGCCGCCATACCCTAAACCCGCACAGCAATGCGGATGCGGTGGCGGGCGGCCGTGTCAGAAGACGCAGAACGAAGAAGGTTGATTACGTGCCTACCGGCAAGGTCAAGTGGTATGACAAGGACAAGGGCTTTGGTTTCCTCGCGGGCGAGGACGGCCAGGAGGTATTCCTGCCCAAATCGTCGCTGCCCGAGGGCGTAACTGAGCTTAAGGCCGGCACCCGGGTTGAATTCGGTGTGGCTGACGGCCGGAAGGGCGCCCAGGCCCTGGGCCTGCGCGTACTGGACAAGACACCCTCCATTGCCAAGGCAAAGCGGCCCAGTGCAAAGGACCTCGCTCCTCTTGTGCAGGATCTTGTGACGGTCCTGGACAACCTGTCCGGAACCCTCTCCGCTGGAAAATACCCGGAAGGCAACAAGGGCAAGGCCATCGCCGCTGCCCTGCGTAAGGTTGCCGACGAGCTGGACGTTTAGGCACTGATGAACCCGGAAGCTGAACAGCCGGTCCCAGCTGTGCCGGAACAGGACGGCACGACGACGGCTGGCCCAGCCGCTGCCGGCCCGGCCGTTGCAGGGGCCAAGGCTGCGTCCAAGCGCCGCGCGGGCGTCCCCGTATGGCGGACAGGGAAACCGGATGCCTTCCTCGCCGCTGCCGTGGACACGGCGCGTGCCGCTGTGGAGGAAATCACGGCTGCGCCCACTATTGGCCGCCACCTGGCTGCCAAAAGCGAGGGCGACCGCCTGGTGACGCACCTGTTTGAATCCAGGCTGCCTGGCTACCTGGGCTGGCAGTGGTATGCGGTACTTACCCGCAACTCCCGCTCCAAGGTGGTCACTGTCAGCGAGCTCGGCCTGCTGCCGTCGGAAGATGCGATCCTTGCCCCGGAATGGGTGCCGTGGGCTGAACGCGTCCGGCCCGAGGACGAGCAGGAGCAGGACCAGGAGCAGGACCAGATACGGGTAGGGAAACCGGAAACTGGCGGGCAGGAAGCCAATCCTGCAGACGGCGAAACCCCTGCCGACGCCCAGGGGGCCGGGAGCCTGGACGCGGCCGCCACGGAGCCTGCCGCAAGCTGGCCAGCCGTCGAGCCCGCTGATGCCGTAGCCGCTGCCCCTGGTGCGCCCGACCAGTTCGCAGAAGCTCAGTTCGCAGAAGCCCAGCCCGCAGAAGCCCAGCCCGCGGAAGACCGCGCCGCCAAGCCTTAGGCAGGCCGCGCCCCAGGACGCAGTCCTTACGACATGCACAAAGGCGCCGCCCGGAACTGATCCCGGGCGGCGCCGTCGTACATTAATGCGCCGTCGTACAACAATGCTCTGTTCAATTCGGTAATGCCCGGCAGTTCGGTGGGCCCGCGGCCGAACTGCCGGCGGACCGCTACTTGCGCATTTCGCCCACCACGAAGTCGATGCTGGCCAGCAGCGCAGAAACGTCGTCGGGTTCGATGGCCACGAAAGTGGCGATGCGCAGCTGGTTGCGGCCGAGCTTGCGGTAGGGTTCGGTGTCCACGACGCCGTTGGCCCGCAGGACCTTTGCCACCAAGGCTGCGTCCACTGACTCGTCAAAGTCGATGGTGGCGATGACGTTGGAGCGTTCGTCCGGGTTGCTGACGAACGGGGTGGCGAATTCGGAAGCTTCTGCCCAGCTGTAGATGCGGCCTGCGGAGTCAGCAGTGCGCGCGGAGGCGAAGTCCAGGCCGCCGTTGGCGTTCAGCCACTGCACCTGTGCGTCCAGGGTCACCAGGGTGGACAGGGACGGCGTGTTGTAGGTCTGGTTCAGCCGTGAGTTGTCGATTGCGGTCTGCAGGTCGAGGAAGTCGGGGATCCAGCGGTTGGTGGACTTGATGCGCGCCGCGCGGTCCAGGGCGGCGGGGGAGAACAGGCCAAGCCAGAGTCCGCCGTCGGAGGCAAAGTTCTTCTGCGGGGCGAAATAGTAGACGTCGCTCTCCGCCACGTCCACGTCCAGGCCGCCGGCGGCTGACGTCGCGTCAACCAGCACCAGCGCGCCCTCGTCTGCGCCAGCTACGCGCTTGACGGGGGCGGAGACGCCCGTGGAGGTCTCGTTCTGCGGCCAGGCGTAGGCATCGACGCCCGCTTCAGCCTGGGCGACCGGGCGGGTACCTGGTTCTGACTTGATGATGGATGAGGCATCCAGGAAGGGCGCCTTGTTGGTGGCGGCAGCGAATTTGGACCCGAACTCACCGAACGAGAGGTGCTGGGCCTTCTGCTCCACCAGGCCGAAGCTGGCAATGTCCCAGAACGCAGTGGAACCGCCGACGCCGAGGACTACTTCATAGCCCTCGGGTGCCCGGAAGAACTGGCTGAGGCCCTCGCGTACGGACCCCACCAGGTTTTTCACCGGTGCCTGCCGGTGCGAGGTTCCGAGGATGGTTTTCGACGCAGCGGAAAGCGCATCGATCTGCTCCTGCCGGACCTTTGACGGCCCGGCGCCGAACCGTCCGTCCTTGGGCAGGAGGTCGGCGGGAATAGTGATGCTGTTTTCGCTCACAGGTGCTCCAATTTCGGCGTGGACGCGGTTGGGGTCCGGACGGGTGGTTGCTTGGCGGACAGTCGGCTGTGACTGCAACTTTCGGCCCTCCTCATTCTGCCTGAACAGGCGTTGGGGCGGGAACCGGCACCGTCATAGTCCAGAAATTGAGACAGGGCCCAGACACTGGGACAGGCCTCCTGTGACGGCCGTGAACTATTCGGACAAAGTCAAAATAGGCTAAGCTTTCCAACGGACTACGTCGCGCGGACGGCGATACGGTGGGACAACGCAAGGTACTGCGCTCGAGGAGCTGAGCTGGATGACGGATCTGATCGACACTACGGAGATGTACCTTCGGACCATCTTGGAGCTTGAGGAAGAGAACATTGTTGCCCTCCGCGCCCGGATCGCCGAACGCCTTCGCCACTCAGGACCTACGGTCTCCCAGACCATCGGCAGGATGGAGCGGGATGGCCTGGTGGTTGTCTCCGGCGACCGGCACCTGGAGCTGACGGAAACCGGCCGGAAACGCGCTACCGAAGTGATGCGCAAGCACCGGCTCGCGGAGCGGCTGCTGGCAGACGTTATCGGGCTGGACTGGGCTTACGTCCATGACGAAGCCTGCCGATGGGAGCACGTTATGAGCGAACGCGTGGAGCGGCGCATCTACGAACTGCTTGACCACCCGACGGAGTCCCCGTACGGAAACCCCATCCCGGGCCTGGCCGCCCTCGGGGGCCAGGCATCCGCAGGCTTCGCTGACGGGGCCATCAGCCTGCTTGAAGCAATGAAGTCCTATGGCCCGGCGTCGGAAGTGACCGTCAGCCGGCTGGCTGAGCCGATCCAGGTGGAGCCCGAGCTGCTGGTCCAGCTGGACGAGGGCGGAATCCGTCCGGGAGCCGCAGTCTCGCTGGAGCGGGTGGGGGACTACATTTCAGTCCGGGTGCCCGGCATCGAAGGTGCGCTGGAGCTGCCGCCGGAGGTGGCGGCCCACGTGTTCGTCGCCATCCGTTAATTCTGGCGCTGTACCCGCCGGGAGTGGATTGGCCAAAGATAACGGAATTGTTACTTTGGGACTTCTGGCCCTATAGTTAAACCCAAGCGTAGATACTAAAGCGTTACCTGATCCGGAGCCGAGCTCTGCCAGCGGATCAGGTGCACGAGTCATTACTGGCAGAGGCGGGGGAACCACAACTGGCAGACGGGGGACTGCCTTGGGGTGAAGTCCGTCAGCAGCAAGCCTCTTCCAGCGAAGGATCCTTCCGGGGATATCTCTGTGCCGAGCTTGCTTAGGCGGACCGGGTCTTTGAACTCTCTGACCCGAATCCGACAGCTAACTTCGCAGGCTTTCCAGAGAGGAACCCTTCTTGTCCATAGAGACCCCCAAGGGGCGCCGCCGCGCGGCGTCTCCCGTTTCAACGCCGCGCGTTGTCGAGGTCGTCACCACGGAACGCCCCCGCGATCCGCACCGTGATGCGCGCCGCCGTCGAGGACCCTTCCGGCAGATCACCGAATTCGCCGCCGCCAGCGGGATCGGCCAGAAGGCGGGAATCGCACTTGCCGCCACCGGCCTGGTGTTGACCGTCACCGTTCCGGCAACAAGCCCCGTCATGGCAACCGACAACGCAAGCGGCGTTACTCCGGTGGCAGCGTCAGCAGTTACCCCGCAGCCGCAGGTATCCGCCGAGGCCGGCGCCCAGATCGACTTCAGCCGCTCTGCCGTGGTGACCCAAGCGGACCCTGATGGCAAGCTGAAGCAGTTGCTCAGCGCCCAGTCCGCAGGTTCGGTGTCCCGTGCAGCCTCGGCCGGAAGCCTCGGGGCCCCGCTGGCCGCGCTCTCCACAGCCTCCCCGTTCGGTTACCGGGTCAGCCCCATCACCGGCGGCGCCGGTGACTTCCACCGCGGCCAGGACTACGTGGCCCAGTGCGGCACCTCGGTCCTGGCGGCTGCCACCGGCACCGTGACGTTCGTGGGCTGGCACCAGTACGGCGGTGGAAACCGCGTTGTCGTGGACCACGGCAACGGCCTGGAAACCACGTACAACCACCTCTCGTCCTTCAGCGTCACCGAGGGCCAGACGGTCTCCCGGGGCGATGTCCTGGCCCTCAGCGGAACCACGGGCGCTTCCACCGGCTGCCACCTCCACTTCGAGGTCCAGGTCAACGGTGAAGTCGTCGATCCCACGGGCTGGCTCTAGTCAAATGATGGTTTGCTATCGAATCATCGTGACCCGCCGTGACCTGAATGTGACATTCAACGAAAACTGCTGTACCGTCTAACTCGCGTCAACTTTTCCGAAGTTGACGCTCTTGTGCGGATTGCCTAGCTCTGCCACCGCTCAAGGTCCGTTCGCATTTCATCGTCTGGCAGGGGCGGGGGAACCAATTTTGGTCTTTGCTTAAGCGAAGGCCTTGGGGTTAAGTCGCAAAGCTTCCTTGGAAGACGCGCGGCCGGGTGACTCCCATCCGAATCCGACAGCTCACCTCGCAGGCATTGGGAGAGGCTACCTTCGTGTCTTCACGCCATCATTCTGCGCGCCACCGTGCGCAAACGGTTCGTACCAACCCCTTGGACACCGTGTCCAAGGCTGTTAGTGCCAATGCCGGGACAGTAGGTCGCCAGGCTGCGGTTATCGCAGCTGCTTCCGGTCTCATCCTCAGCATGGGCCTGCCTGCCAACGCCGCGGACACCACCGCCGGCGTTTCCGCTTCCACCGAGTCCGGGTCGGCCCAGTCCGCCCTGGCAGTGACTGCAGCACCCACCGCCACCGTCTCCTTCGAGCGCCCCGTGGTGAAGACCACCGCCGCACCGAAGCCGGCCCCGGTGCGGGCGCAGTCCACCGATTCCGAGGACCGCGCTGCCGCCGCTACCCGGACGGCCTCCACCGCAACGGCTCCCGAAGCTGCAGCGGAGAAGCTGGCCGAGACGGTTTCCTCGGCCTCCACCTCCGGCATTGCCGCACTCGCATACACCGGCATCGGCCGTCCCTACGTCTGGGGAGGCACCACTCCCAACGGCTGGGATTGCTCCGGATTCACCCAGTGGGTCTACGCCCAGGCCGGCATCAGCATCCCGCGCGTCAACGCCTGGACGGCAATGACGCCCACCTCCACTCCGCAGCCGGGCGACCTGGTCATGCAGAACGGTGGCGCGCACGTGGGCATCTACGTGGGCAACGGCATGATGATTAGCGCGCTCAACCCCTCCCAGGGCACGCTCCTCCACTCGGTAGCCGCCACCGGAAGCTCCGCCTTCTTCACGATCAACAAATAGTTCTTGGGCCTTCGGGCCCAAGAGCTATTTCTTTGCTCCATCACGCTTTCCACACACACCACATCCCCGTTCGGGGCCTGCCGGCGTACCCCCAAGATGCCGGCACGCCCAGACCCTTGGTGCCCACAACGGCCTGAGGAAAACGAAAGAGAGAACTGATGACTACTCGTGCCACCGCACGGCATCGCGCCGAAGTCACCAAGACCAACTCAATCGCTGTTATTGCCAAGGCTGTTGGCGGCAACGCCGGTGGCATGGGCCGCCAGGCAGCGGTTATCGCCGCCGCTTCCGGCCTGGTGCTGACCAGCGGCATCGCTGCAAACGCAGCTGACTCCAGCGTCCAGCGCGACTCCGCCCCCGCGTCCACCCTGGAAGTAGAGTCCTCCGTCGAGGCGCCGATCTCCGCTGCCTCCACCATCGCCATCACCTTCGAAAAGCCGGCCGTCACCACCACGCCCGCGCCTGTTGTCGTTGTCGAAGAAGAGCCCGCTCCTGTTGAGGTCGAGGAAGCCGAGCCGGCTCCCGCCGTCGCCCAGCCTGCTGCGGCCCCTAAGGTCACCGCCAAGGTAACCACCGCCTCCGCACCCGCTGCAGCTCCTGCTGCTTCGGCCAGCGGCAAGGGCGCAGCCATCCTCTCGGCAGCGTACGCCCAGCTGGGTGTCACCCAGGACTGCACCATGCTGGTCACCAACTCCCTGGCAGCAGTGGGCATCAACTTCCACGACTGGCCCGCAGGCTACCTCTCCCTGGGCCGCACCGTAAGCGCCGCCGAAGCGCAGCCGGGCGACCTTATCTACTACGCAGACGGTGGCGCAGGCATGGCCCACATCGCTGTCTACGCCGGCAACGGCCAGGCTGTCCACGGTGGATACAACGGAAACCAGACTGTCGTCTTCAGCGCCAACGTTGGCTCCGGCCCCGTTTTCATCCGTGTGAACTAATAACGCTCCGCGTCAGGCTGTCCCACAGGGACGGCACAAGAACCCCTGCCTTTGCGGCAGGGGTTCTTGCTTTTAAGCGCCGGATGGGTGAGCGCCAGCCAGGCGCAGGCCGCACCCGCCCGATCAGCGCCCGCCGGCCCGACACGGCAGTTTTGGGAAACGGCGATTAGCTGATAGTGGGCTTCTATGTTTACTCTTGTGGTGTCGATCCATAGCCCGGACATGCCGAGGGCAGCCGGCCCTCGTGCCCCTGACGGGTGCGGCCGTGAAGAGGTACGTGCATGCGCACTCTCGTTCTGAATGCTGGATATGAACCGCTGGCGGTCATCACGTTCCGCCGGGCGCTGGTGCTTGTGCTCACGGGCAAAGCCAGTGTGGTTGCCGAAGGTGACGATCCCGTGGTGGGGCCCCAGGAGATATTGGGCCGCCCGTCCGTTATCCTCCTGAACCGCTATATCCGCCCCAGGTACAACCAGGCCACCGCTGTCAGCCGCCGCGGCGTGCTGAGGCGCGATGGCCACCGGTGCGCCTACTGCGGAAAAGCGGCCCACACCATCGACCATGTCCAGCCCAAGTCCCGCGGTGGTGCCGATTCCTGGGAGAACCTGGTGGCGGCTTGCCTGCGTTGCAACAACGTCAAGGGCGACCATACTCCTGCTGAGATGGGGTGGAAGCTGAGGTTCGTCCCGGAACCCCCGCACGGAACCATCTGGCAGATCAAGGAACTCGAAAAGCCCACCCCTGCCTGGGACCCGTTCCTGCTGCCCGAGCGCGCAGCCTGACCCAGCCTGCGCCAGGCCTTCCTGATCCATACAGTTAGGCTGGGGGAGTGGAAGAGAACCGGTTGCCTTTCGATGCCGTGATCCTGGCCGGCGGACGGTCGTCCCGGCTGGGCGGAGTGCCCAAGCAGGACCTCGTCTTCCACCATGCCACCCTCCTGCAGCGCGCGTTGGCCGCGTCCGCGGGCGCTGCCGGCACCGTGGTGGTGGGTCCGCGCCCGGAATTTTCGCTTCCGGGGGTGATCTTGTGCCGTGAAGAGCCGGAGTTCGCGGGTCCGGCGGCTGCTATCTCGGCCGGACTGGAGGCTCTTGCGCGGCACTGCACCAGCGCATCGGAGTACACCCTCGTGCTGGCGTGCGACATGCCGCTTGTCCAGGACGCCGTGGCGGTGCTGAAGGAAGCGCTGGTCCCAGCAAAGGGAGACGGCGTCATGGCCCGCTCTGGTGACGGGACCCTTCAGCCGCTGGCGGGGATCTACCGCACGACTGGGTTAAAAAAAGCAGCGGAGGAGCTGGCTTCACGCGGCACGTTAAACAACGGTTCCGTACGTTCCCTCCTTGCTAGTCTGGAGGTGCAGCCTGTCACCGTCCCCGCAGGTTCCACGGCAGACGTGGATACGTGGGATGATGCCGCCGCACTAGGGATTGCCGCCGGTAACCAGGACAAAAAGCCAGGACCGGCGCAGCCGCAGTTAACTTGGGAGGCACGTTCGTGAAAAGTCAGGATGAAACGCTGGAGGAGTGGTGCAGGTCCCTGCTCCAGGCCTATGAGCTTGAGGACGTCCAGGTGGATGTCAACGCCATCCTTGCTTTGGCGGGCGTGGCCGCACATTCGGTGGTCCGCCCGGCAGCACCGCTGACCACCTTTATTGCCGGCTACGCCGCTGGCCTGGCATCCGGGTCCGGGCAGCCAACGAACGCCGCTTCCATGGAATCCGCGCTCGCCGTGGCCCGTGCCCTGGCCGCCGACTACGATGCTGAAGCCGCCGGGACTCCCGGCGGATGACCAGCGACGCCCAGAAGGAACCAAGCAAATCCGACGCTGACCATCCCCGGCACCTCGACCACACGTGGGACGAGGCCCGCCAAGCCGCCTTTGACGCTGCCCATCCGATTCCCGCCGGGCCGGTCGCGCTGGAGCTGGCGCTCGGACGAAAACTCGACCAGGACATCGTGGCACTGCAGGACATGCCCCATTATGCGTCGTCGGCCATGGACGGCTGGGCGGTGAACGGCACCGGGCCGTGGATCCCGGTTGAACCCGGCACCCCCCTTGCCCCCCACCAGGCCAGTCCTATCGCCACGGGGGGACTCATCCCACCGGGTGGCAAGTCGGTGCTGCGCAGTGAAAGTGCCCGGCTGGACAAGGACGAGGACGGACTGCCCGTCCTGGTAACGGGCGGGACGGCCCGTCCCGGCGAGCCCCGCACCGGCCAGCATGTGCGTAAAGCGGGTGAAGAGGCTTCGGAAGGCGACGTCCTTGTCAAGGCAGGCGTGGTGCTCAACCCCGCGCATCTGGCGCTGGCCGCCCTTGCCGGGTATGACGAACTTGTGGTCCAGGGTAAGCCGATGGTCCGGCTTCTGCTGACCGGTTCCGAGGTGGTTGGCCACGGCGTGCCCGTCCCCGGGCAGGTGCGGGACACCTTCGGCCCCCAACTGCCGGCAGTGGTGGGCATGCTGGGCGGGATCCCCGGCGGGCAGCAAAGGATCGGTGATTCCTATGCTGAATGGCTGGGCGCGCTGGAGGACGTGGTCCCGGAGGTGCCGGGCGCACCGGACCTGCCGGCCGACGTCGTTATTACCACCGGCGGGACGGGAAAATCCGGCACTGACCATCTTCGCAGGGCAGTAGCTGAGCTGGGAGGCCGCCTGATCATCGACGGCGTGGCCATGCGCCCGGGGCATCCTGCGGTCCTGGCCGAACTTCCGGACGGACGCTTCGTGCTCGGATTGCCGGGGAATCCGCTTGCCGCCATGATTGCGCTGTCCACGGTGGGCGCGCCGCTGCTGGCGGCGCTGGGACACGGCGACATGCCGGCGGTACAGGAAGTGCCGTGTGGAATCACCCTTGAGCCGGAGCCCGGGCGCACCCGCCTTATGCCGTTCCGGCTGCTGTACGGCATGGCCTCGCCTGCCCAGCACACGGGCCCGGGCATGATGCGGGGGCTGGCCTTCGCCGACGGCGTTATGGTTGTTCCTCCCCACGGGGTGAAGCTCGGCGAACAGGTGCCGGCCTTTGCCCTGCCCTGGGGGCCGCCCATCCCCGCGCCCCCTGACCCCAACGCGAAGCCGAAGACGCGCAGCGCCGGTCGGACGGGCCGGACAGCTGCCAAACCCGCGGCCACCGGCCCGGTGGACTGGGGCGAGCTCCTTGGCTGACGACGCCCGGGGAACGGCCGCTGCGCTGGCATCACCCCGGGGCGGTTGCGATGATGGAATCATGAACAGGAACGGTGGAAGATGGGACGTGTAACCCAGCGCCGCAAGGTGCACAAGTACGTGCTGGATGGCTCCCCGAACGCCCTCGAGTTCCCGGTCCGGTACCGGGAGGATGTCCTTGCGGTGGAGGAACCGCTGGAAATCCGGCTGGGCAGCATGTCCTACTCCGTGACGATGCGGACCCCTGGCCATGACTTCGACCTGGTGGCCGGGTTCCTGGTGTCCGAAGGCGTCATCTGGGATTCCGGGCAACTGGTCTCGCTGCGATTCTGCGCCGGCGAGGACGAAAACGGCGTGCAGACCTTCAACGTGGTGGAGGCCCAGCTGCGGCCGGATGTCGAGGCTCCGTCCATGGGCCGGCACGTGTACACCTCCAGCTCATGCGGCATCTGCGGCACCGATTCCATCGAGTCCGTCAGTAAGTCCTCGCACTTCACTCCCGCCGCGGATCCCCTGAGCGTTTCCGCGGAGGTGCTCGCCTCGCTTCCGGACATCCTTCGGCAGTCCCAGCGCCTCTTCGACGACACCGGCGGCGTCCATGCGGCCGGCCTCTTCCGCATCGGGGACGACGGCGGCGCGAACCTTCTGTGCCTTCGGGAGGACGTGGGACGGCACAACGCCGTGGACAAGGTGGTGGGGTGGGCCTTACGTGAAGGTTTGCTGCCACTGAGCGGCACGGTCCTCCAGGTCTCGGGCCGGGCATCCTTCGAATTGGTCCAGAAGGCTGCTTTGGCCGGGATACCAGTACTGGCTGCCGTGAGTGCGCCATCCAGCCTTGCGGTTGAACTGGCTGAGGCCAGCGGCCTGACACTTGCTGGCTTCAGCCGGGGAACCAGCCTCAACATCTATGCAGGTGACGGGAGGATACGGCGGCCGGTAGCTGCTGCGCCGGCGTAGGCCTATCCAGCCGCCCTGACAATCCAGCCGCCATGCCAGCCCGGAGCACTC
Source organism: Pseudarthrobacter quantipunctorum (assembly GCF_045291495.1). Classification (NCBI taxonomy): domain Bacteria; kingdom Bacillati; phylum Actinomycetota; class Actinomycetes; order Micrococcales; family Micrococcaceae; genus Pseudarthrobacter; species Pseudarthrobacter quantipunctorum. Next base: position 3,258,717 of record NZ_CP148033.1, on the reverse strand, counting down.
CCGGAGCACTTCGCAAACAGTCCGGGAAACGGTTTCGAAAGGGTTGGTAAAAGGGGTACCAGCAGGTAGATTTATCCATCGAATGGACACCAGGATCCAGTCCCAAACGCTAAAGAGGGCACATATTGCATGACGACCGCCGGATCACGGAAGTGCGCCTGCATAGGTTCGTGCGGGAGCGTATTGCCCCTGCGGTCTACAGCCGGACACTTCCCCTCACGCTGAGCAGCTGGGACGCCCCGGATGAACCCGTCCCGGCGCTGGACGCCATGCGGCAGGAGTTCCAGCCGCAGGAACACGGAGCGTTGTGGGGCAAACCCTGGGGAACCAAGTGGCTCCGCCTCCAGGGGGAGGTCCCCGAATCATGGGGCACGGAACCGGACACCACTGTTGAAGTGCTCGTGGATCTCGGGTTTACGGTCGAAATACCCGGCTTTCAGTGCGAGGGCATCGCGTGGCGCCCGGACGGCACCATTATCAAGGCGGTCTCGCCCCGGAACCAGTACATTCCGCTGAAGCTCCTGGGCGGCGGCATGGCGGTGGACTTCTACGTCGAGGCTGCAGCGAATCCAGACGTCGCCCAGGGCTGGACCTTTGCTGCCACGCCCTACGGCGACAAGTCAACGGCCGGGACAGCACCGCAGTACAGGCTGGGAAGCATTGCCATTGCAGAACTGAACCAGAACGTTTGGGAACTGCAGCAGGACATTTCCACCCTTTCGGGACTCATGGCAATGCTGCCCCTCGAGCTGCCCCGGCGGCACGAGATCCTCCGGGCCCTCGAGCGCATGATGGACATCATGGATCCGGACGATGTTGCCGGAACCGCCGCCGCAGGACGCGAAGCGCTCGCAGAAGTACTTGCCCGCCCGGCCTATGCTTCTGCGCACCAGCTGGTGGCTACCGGCCATGCCCACATAGATTCGGCCTGGCTCTGGCCGGTCCGGGAGACTGTCAGGAAATGCGCAAGGACGTTCTCCAACGTCGTGGCACTGATGGATGAAAACCCGGATTTTGTCTTTTCCTGCTCCTCAGCCCAGCAGTTTGCCTGGATCAAGGAGTTCTACCCCGAACTCTTCGGCCGCATCCGCGAGAAAATCCGTGCCGGCCAGTTCGTTCCCGTGGGCGGGATGTGGGTTGAATCGGACACCAACATGCCCGGCGGCGAGGCAATGGCGCGGCAGTTCGTGGAAGGGAAGGGTTTCTTCCTGGCGGAATTTGGTGTGGATTGTCAGGAGGCCTGGCTGCCGGATTCGTTTGGGTATTCTGCGGCGCTGCCGCAGATCGTCAAGTCTGCAGGCAGCCGGTGGTTCCTGACCCAGAAAATTTCCTGGAACCAGATCAACAGGATGCCGCACCACACTTTCAACTGGGAGGGCATCGACGGGACCCGGCTCTTCACCCACTTCCCGCCTGTGGACACCTACAATTCGGAGTTGAGCGGGCGTGAACTTGCGCACGCGGAGCGGAATTACCGCGACCACGGCCACGGCAGCGTGTCACTGGTGCCGTTCGGCTACGGCGACGGCGGCGGCGGACCAACGCGGGAAATGCTGGCGGCTGCGTCACGCGCCGCGGACCTGGAAGGATCCCCGAAGGTCCGGATCGGCTCCGCGGAAAGCTTCTTCACGCAGGCCGAGGCCGACTACCCGGTCCTGCCCGTGTGGGTGGGCGAGATGTACCTTGAGCTGCACCGTGGAACCTACACCAGCCAGGCCAGGACCAAAAAGGGGAACCGCCGCAGTGAGCACCTGCTGCGGGAAGCCGAATTGTGGTGCGCAACGGCTGCTGTGCGCACCGGCGGCAGCTTCGCCTATCCGGCTGTGGAACTCAAGCGCCTGTGGCGGCTGGTCCTTCTGCAGCAGTTCCACGACATTCTTCCAGGGAGCTCCATCGCCTGGGTCCATCAGGACGCCGAGCGGAACTACCAGGCCGTAAGTAATGCCCTTGAGGCCATCATCGGTGAGGCTGCCACCGCACTTCTGGGCAGCGGCGAGCGGACCTTCCTGCTGAACGCGGCGCCCCATGCCAGGGACGGAGTGCCTGCACTGGCCGCAGGCGAGCCGGCCTCGGCGGATGGCGCGGTCCAGGCCGACGCCTATAACGGGGGCTTCGTCCTGGACAACGGAGTCATCCGCGCTGTCCTGGACGCCGACGGGCTTCTCGCCTCGCTGGTGGACCGCGCCAGCGGACGCGAAGCAATCGCCCCCGGCCAGCGCGGTAACCTGCTTGAACTTCACCGCGATACTCCCAACGAGTGGGACGCCTGGGACATCGACGAGTTCTACCGGCGCAACGTCACGCCGCTGACCCAAGCCGCTTCCGTCCGGCTGGTCCGCGAAGGGGCAGACGCCGTCGTACTCGTGGAGCGGCTTGCCGGGACGTCCACCACTACCCAGCGGATCAGGCTTGGCGCAGGGAGTCCGTCCCTCTCAATCACCACCTCGGTGGACTGGCAGGAACGCGAGAAGCTGTTGAAGCTTGGCTTCGCCCTGGACGTCCGGGCGGACAGGTCCGCTGCGGAGACGCAGTTTGGCCACGTGTTCCGGCCCACCCACACCAACACCTCATGGGAAACGGCGAAGTTCGAGATTTGTGCGCACCGGTGGATCCATGTGGCGGAGCCGGGCTATGGTGTGGCGATTTCCAACTCGTCCACGTACGGCCACGACGTCGCGCGGAACATCAGGGATGACGACGGCGGCACCACCACGACAGTGCGGCTGTCCCTGTTGCGCGCTCCCAAGTTCCCCGATCCGGAAGCCGACCGCGGGGTGCATGAGCTGACCGTCACCATCCGCCCGGGGGCGGACATTGCCGACGCCGTGGAGGAAGGCTACCGAACCAATCTGGTTCCCCGGCTGGTTCACGGCGGTTCGCCGGCGGAACCGCTGTTTTCGGTAACGAACCCCGCCCTGGTGATTGAAGCCGTCAAGCTGGCCGAGGACGGCTCCGGGGACGTGATCGTCCGCCTCTACGAGTCCTTGGGCCAGCGGTCGGCAGGAAAGGTGACCGCGAATTTTTCCGTGCAGGGCGTTACTTCTGTGGATTTGCTGGAGCGTCCGCTCGAGGCGCCGGGCGTGAAAGCCTGCGCTGACGGAGCGGAACTGGGCCTGCGGCCCTTCCAGTTGGTGACCCTGCGGTTCGGCCGCGACTAGGGGTAGCCGCTTCTACAGCTCATGGGACCGTGAATTCTGGCCAGGCATTGCGGGGTGTCTGCGTCAGGAAAGCACGCGCCCAAACCGGCTTTAACCAGGCTGAGTGGGGGCGGTCCCCAACGGCCGCCACCACTCATCCCCCCAATAGGTGTGAAGGCCCCCGGAGCGGCCAACGTTTTGGAATTTATCCCCGTTCGAAAACGACCTTCGCTCCACCTTCACACATTCATGATTGTTTCACATTCTAATGAATTTGTGAAAGCCAGTAGGGTTACTTTTCGGTATATGTCCTTTTGGCGGGCGACGTCTTTCTGTTCTGCACCCGTGCCGCCCAGATCAGCGCCAGGCCAAGGACGTAGCACAGCACGGCGGTGTAGTTGATGACGAACTCCGCCGCCCCCCACTCAGGAGGCACCACGGGAAAGAGCAGTGTCAGGGCGATAGCCACCCCGCCCACTGCCAGGAGTGCAGCGGCAACCCGCACGAGGACCGGCAAACGGCTCCGGACAGCGCGGACCATGGCGGGCAGCAGCACTAGGGATACGTATGCGGGATAAGCCCTTCCGGCTGCTCCGTAGTACTCCACGAGGACAAAGTTCCGCTCGTTCTTTGCTGACACGGCGGCAAGTCCTGCCGAGGACCCCACCGTGTCCATCATGAAGAACAGGGCCACGAGCACAAGGGAAATGATCAGCAGGACAACCATGCCGGCTTTCCCCGTGATGAGCCGGTGGGCGCTGTCGGCGCCGAAACCGCGGGTGACCCGGATCCCCACGAAGTAGATGGCTGCGAAGATGATGAAGCGGAGCAGCAGGTTGGCAAGGTTGATTCCGCCCAGGGCCTGGTCGATGGCCACGTAGGGGGCTTCGATGCTCAAGAGGATGGCGGCGGTCATCAGCGCGAAGATGTAGAACAGCGACCTGTTCTCTCCGCGGATGGCGCTGGGCACCCGGGCTGCTGCGGTGAGCGCGCAGATGGCCAGCGTGGACCATTGAAGAATGTCGATCATCCCAGGTTCTCCCAAATTTTTTCAGTTTGCGCTTGGTCCTGCTCCTGGCGCTTGAGCACCTTGCCCAGTGCCTGCAGCCGGTCGCCCGCCAAGGCGGTGAGGTCGCCGTCGGACAGGCTGTCCAGGGCGGCCTGCCGCGCACCCGGCGGCCAGCCCGCTTCCTCTTCTGTGACCAGGCCGGTGGCCACCAGGCCACCAGCCGGTCCGACGCCGGCAGCAAGCGCGGTGGCAAGCGCCAGCTCCGGAGACAGGCGGTTGGCCGTCAGCTGCGCCGAATAGTTCTGCGGGGCCACTCCCGTGGCCGCGGAAACGCGGTGCCGCACTTCGCCGTCGTCGATGGCGTCAACCCAGTTCTTTACCGAGGTGGCGTGCGGGGCGGCGGTAAGGGGTGGTGACGCTGACCCCGAAGTGCCGGCGGGCTCCATCACCGGACGCGCAAGGACAGCCCGCAGGAGATCGGCCGTGGAAACCTGGCTGACAAGTTCGCAACGCGTTGGCGGAGCCTGGGGACCGGCGAGGTCCCGGTATGCCTCGAAAGTGGCCAGGGCCGCGAGCGGGTTGACGTTGTAGGCACGGCTGATGCTGACCACGGTGCTGACCGAGACTTTTCCACGGACCAGCTGCTGGGCCAGGGTAGTCCGCTTGATCCCTGAGATCCTGCAGACGTCAGCCGTGCTCACGTCCGGCGCAATGCCTTGCAGCCACCGCTGGAACGCCTTGGCGGGGATGGTCATGGAGGGCTCTCTGCAGAACGGATGGTGTGTCGATTTTAGCGTGCCGCATCAGGGCGGTTTTACCCGTGCTGCCGTTTCGACTATGCTTGTTGGTCGAGCCCGTTGGTCCGTACACCCCCCAAGTCCGGACCAGCGGGTTCTTTCATGTCCTGCCGCCCGCGCTCCTTCCTCCGGGTAAAAGTCAGGGCCCTGCCAGCCAGTGTCCGGGCAGGAAACCCGCTGCGGACGCAGTGGCGAAAGGATAGAACGATGACTGCAACCCTCGTAGCGAAGGACGTTTCCGGCGGTCACGACCACCGGCAGCTTTTCTCCGGGCTCTCCCTCACAGTGGCCCCCGGGGACGTGGTGGGCGTGGTGGGTGCCAATGGGGCGGGAAAGTCCACGTTGCTGCGGCTCCTCGCCGGCGTGGACCAGCCGCAGGAAGGCTCGGTCAGCCTCGCCCCCGCCGATGCGTTCGTGGGCTGGCTTCCCCAGGAACACGAACGCGTGCCTGGTGAAACAGTGGCGGGGTACATCGCCCGGCGCACCGGCTGCGCCCAGGCCACCGCCGAGATGGAATCAACGGCTGAAGCCCTTGGCAGCGGCGCGCCAGGAGCGGACGACGCCTACGCGCTCGCCTTCGACAGGTGGATGGCCTCCGGCGCTGCCGACCTTGATGACCGGATTCCTGCTGTCCTGGCGGACCTTGGCCTGGAGACCGGTCCGGAGGCTGCAATGACCGGCCTCTCCGGTGGGCAGGCAGCGAGGGTGGCGCTGGCGGCGCTGCTGCTGAGCCGGTTCGACGTGGTGCTGCTCGATGAGCCCACCAATGATCTTGACCTCGAAGGCCTCGCCAAACTGGAGGACTTCGTCACAGGCCTTCGCGGCGGCGTTGTGCTGGTAAGCCACGACCGCGAGTTCCTTGCGCGGTGCGTCACCACGGTGGTGGAACTGGACCTGGCGCAGAACGCCGTGGGCGTGTACGACGGCGGCTACGACGCCTTCCTGGAGGAACGGGCAGTTGCCAGGCGGCACGCCCGGGAGAAGTACGAGGAATTTGCGGCCACCAAGGCCGACCTGGTGTCCCGGGCGCGGACCCAGCGTGAATGGAGCTCCCAGGGAGTCCGGAACGCCATGAAGAAGAGCCCGGACAATGACAAGATCCGACGCGCAGCCAGCACGGAATCCTCCGAGAAACAGGCCCAGAAAGTGCGGCAGATGGAATCGCGGATCTCGCGGCTGGACGCGGTGGAGGAGCCGCGGAAGGAATGGCAGCTGCAGTTCTCCATCGGTAAGGCCCCACGCTCCAGCTCAGTGGTGGCAACCCTCCGCGATGCCGTGGTCCGGCAGGGCGGCTTCACCCTGGGTCCAGTTAACCTCCAGCTGAATGCCGGCGAGCGGATCGGCATTACAGGACCCAACGGCGCCGGTAAGTCCACGCTGCTGCGCCTGCTGCTGGGCGGCGTCGAGCCTGACTCGGGCAGTGCCGCGATGGGCGCTTCCGTGGCCGTCGGGGAGATCGACCAGGCCCGCGGACTGCTTGCCGGCGAGCTGACCCTGGGCGAGGCCGTGGAGGCAGTCCTCGTGGACCTTAATCCGGCCGAGGTCCGCACACTCCTGGCGAAGTTCGGGCTGAAAGCCGACCATACGTCACGGACCGTTGAATCCCTTTCGCCGGGCGAGCGGACAAGGGCTGCGCTCGCGCTGCTCCAGGCCAAGGGAGTGAACCTCCTTGTCCTGGACGAGCCCACCAACCACCTGGACCTTCCCGCCATAGAGCAACTCGAAGAAGCCCTGGAAAGCTACGAGGGCGCGCTGCTGCTGGTCACCCACGACCGCAGGCTGCTGGAAAACGTACGGCTGGATGTACGTTGGAATGTGGTTGACGGTGTGGTCACAGAAGTGTTGGCCGCCAGCGCCCCGAAAGGCACCAAAAAATGAGTATGGACAGGGTTGCCTGGAGCTCCCTCTACAACATCACCCGCGCCTCCAACGGCTCCAAGCCATTCTCCAAGGAGCTCCTCAAACGGGTGTTTGGCTTCGCGCGGCCGCACCGCAGCCGGCTGATCGCCTTCGTTCTGCTGTCCATCGTGATGGCCGTCCTGGCGGTGGCAACGCCGGTGCTCGCCGGGCAGGTGGTGGACGCGATTATCGCCAAGGCAGACGCCGGCACCGTGATTTGGCTGGCAATACTGATTGCGATCGTGGCCGTGGCAGAGGCAGGGCTTGGGCTTGTAACCCGCTGGCTGTCCTCTTCGATCGGCGAGGGCGTGATCCTGGACCTGCGCACCAAGGTGTTCGACCACGTACAGAAGATGCCAATCGCCTTCTTCACCCGGACCCGCACAGGTGCGCTGGTAAGCCGGCTTAACAACGATGTGATCGGTGCGCAGGCGGCCTTCGCCGGCACGCTCTCCGGCGTGGTCAGCAATGTGGTGGCGCTGGCCCTGACGCTGGTGGTGATGCTGAACAAATCCTGGCTGGTGACAGTGCTGGCCATGATCCTGCTGCCGATCTTCCTCCTCCCCGCCCGCCGGATGGGTTCGAGGCTTGCCGAGCTGCGCCGCGAGGCCGCCGAGCACAACGCCACCATGGGCACGCAGATGACTGAGCGCTTTTCCGCCCCCGGCGCCACCCTGGTGAAGCTCTTCGGGCGCCCGGACGAGGAGTCCCGTGAGTTCGCGCTCCGGGCCGGACGGGTGCGGGACATTGGTGTCCGCACGGCGATGCTCCAGTTCACCTTCGTCACAGCCCTGACCCTGGTCTCCGCGCTGGCCTTGGCCTTGGTGTACGGCCTGGGCGGCTGGCTGGCGCTGGGTGGACAGTTGGCCGCCGGTGACGTCGTGGTGCTGGCTTTGCTGCTCACCCGGCTCTACGCTCCGCTCACGGCACTCTCCAACGCGCGTGTGGAGATCATGAGTGCCTTGGTCAGCTTCGAGCGCGTCTTCGAAATCCTTGACCTCAAGCCGCTCATCAGCCAGAAGCCGGACGCTGTGGAATCGCCCCGCGGCCCGCTCTCCGTAGAGTTCGACGACGTCCGGTTCTCCTATCCGTCAGCGGACAAGGTATCCCTGGCCTCCCTCGAAGACGTCTCCACCCTGGATACCCGCGGCGGCGAGGAAGTCCTGCACGGGGTCAGCTTCCGGGTTGAGCCCGGGCAGACGGTGGCGCTGGTGGGCTCCTCGGGTGCCGGCAAATCAACCATCGCCCAGCTGCTGGCCCGGCTGTATGACGTGGATTCCGGCGCCGTCCGCTTTGGTGGCGTGCGGCCCGGAACAGGGGTGGACGTCCGCGACCTGACCTTCGACTCGATGCGGGAAACGCTGGGCATGGTGACCCAGGACGGCCACCTGTTCCACGAGAGCATTGCCTCCAACCTGCGCCTGGCCCGGCCGGACGCAACCGAAGAGGACATGTGGGAGGCCATCCGGCAGGCCCGGCTGGAAGCTATGATCCGGTCCCTCCCAGACGGTCTGGACACTGTGGTGGGGGAGCGCGGCTACCGGCTTTCCGGCGGTGAACGCCAGCGGCTCACCATCGCCCGGCTGCTGATCGCCCAGCCCCGCGTGGTCATCCTCGATGAGGCAACGGCGGCGCTCGACTCCACCAACGAAGCCGCCGTGCAGGCTGCCCTGGGGGCCGCACTCGAGGGGCGCACCGCCGTCGTGATTGCGCACCGCCTGTCCACCGTCCGGGCAGCGGACGCCATCCTGGTGGTGGAGGACGGCCGGATTGTTGAACGCGGGACCCACACCGAACTCCTGGCTGCCGAGGGACGGTACGCCGAGCTCTACCGCACCCAGTTCAACGAGGCCACCGCTGTGGCCCAAGAAGCAGTTCCCGAGCTCTAGGCCTGACTGGCCGTGCGGCCGGAGCTGCCGAGTTCCGGGAGGATGTGGTCCGTCAACAGCGGGGCAAGGTCCTGGGTGGGCTCGGCGCCCAGTTCCAGCCACCTGATCTCGGCGATTTCCGCCGAGAGGTGCGCCTCCCACACTCCGGGGGCCAGGAAAACTGTTGCTTCGATGTCCGTGGCCGCCTCATTCGCCGCATCGGCGATCCACACGCCCATCAGCTCCAAATCCTTCGGGTCGAGGACGATGCCCACTTCTTCCTCGAGTTCCCGCGCCGCCGCCTGGACGGCTGTCTCCCCGGCCTCCGGCTTGCCGCCGGGATGCATGAACATGCCGGTGCCGCGTTTCCTAACGGTCAAGAGGCGGCCTGCCCTATCGAAGACGCAGACGGCCGAAACCACAATGCGGTTCTTCATGCTGCCGCGCCGTGCCTGCGAACCAGGTGGGAGGTCAGCAGCAGGTCCTTGCGCGGGCCCTGGACATCCCAGGTGTAGCTGAACCTGTCCCCGCCCTCGTAAACGTAGGTAACCCGGTAGGTATCGGGATCGCACCAGTGGTTGTCAAGGTTGGACTCCGGAGCGAAGCTCATCCGGTGGAAGGGGCGGCCGTCCGGAAAGAACACATCCAGCGTGTCCGGGCTCCCGGTGGTCCGCAGCAGGTACTCGCGGGAGGCCGGGCCCGTGAAGGAGGGCCAGCGCATGGTGCCTTCCTCACGGAAGGCCAGTCCGCCGTCGTCCGCAGGGACAAAATGTACGACGCCGGAGAAGGTTCCGCGGGTGCCCTCCGCCCGGTCCAGCAGGTCCCGCTGGACCGTCCACTGCCCGGCGCTGACCGCGTCCGCGGTGGGGCCGGGCTGCGTGGGGCCAAGAAGATAGGCGCGGAGTGCGAACTGCGGGGGAGGAAAGTTCAAGTGCCCTCGATTGGAATCGAACCAACGACACCGGCTTTAGGAGAGCCGTGCTCTATCCACTGAGCTACGAGGGCTTGCATCCGTTGGATCGGCAGGCCAGTCCGGCCGGACACGGATACAAGCATACAAGGTGCTGGGCAGTACTACGCTCAAGGCATGAGTTCCGCGCCGTCCGCCGCCAGGCCTGCCACACTAATTCCGGACACCGCGTCCACCCGCCAGTACATTGGCGCCTGGTCGGTGCTGAGCGTGCTGCAGTACTTTGCGGCGGAGGCAGCGGTGATAGGAGCCTGGGCGGGCCCCCGGCCCTATGACCTGCGGACCGGCTACATCAGCGACCTCGGCGCCCTGAACTGCGGCATCTTTGACGGCCGCGAGGTCTGTTCCCCTCTGAACTGGCTCATGAACGCCTCATTCGTGGTGCAGGGCCTCGGCATGCTGCTGGGTGCCCTTTTGCTGAGCTCCGGGCTGCTCTGCGTGGCGGCCCGGGCGGATCTGCGGGTGCAGCCGCGGCGGCGGCCGTGGCTGGCGGCTGTCTGGGTCCGGATCCTGACCGGGACCGCCGGCGCCGGCACGGTAATCGTGGGACTGGTGCCCGAGGACGTGGGTTCCAGCTGGCACATTGTTGGCGCTGTGATGTACTTCCTCGCCGGGGCCGCCGCCTTGCTGGTCCTGGGCATCCTCTGGTTGCGGAAAACAAACTTCGCCTGGTTCATCCTGGTGTGCGGTGCCGTGTCCCTCACCGCTCTGGGGACAGGGGGCCTGACGGGAATGGACATCCCGGAGCCCGGCACGCTGGAGCGGCTCATGGGGTATCCGGTCACCCTGGGGATGGCCACCGCAGGACTGGTTATTGCACGCCAGGTCCACCGCCACCGCAAGGAGATGCGGGCCAGGGCGGCCCTCAGCTAGCGGCTTTGGGCTGGCGGGCCCCGAGGAAGACGGCGGCGGCACCCGCCAGCAGGCTGAGGACCAAGAGTACCCAGCCGGCCACCGTGAGCCCAGAGGCAAGGGCCACCTGGCCGGCATCGGCAGTGCCGGAAGCCAGCACTCCGTCGATGGCGGCGTTGCCCCAGAGCCGGACCACAACGAACAGCAGCGGCAAGGACCAGAGAGCCCAGCGCAAGGCTTTACGGGCCACGTTCGTCCCGATCAGCAGCAGCCAGGTGAATCCGAAGATCAACGGGAACAGGGTTCCCGCCGTTTTGTGCACGTAATTGAGCTGGCCGCGGGCGTCATCGTTCATGGCCGCCTGGAGCTGGCTGACGTAAGCCGCGTCGAAACCGCCGATGAGCGAGTCCGGCATGGCCAGGTCCGCGGAGAGGTCACCGAGCTGGTCCAGGGTCAGCAGGTGCAGGTACCAGAAAAGGAACAGGCTGGCCACCACACCGGCGATCAGGATGAGGCTGCTGTTGCTCTGGGCTTTTTCCGGCGTGCGCGCCGTGGTGGGATTCACCACGGCCGGAAGCTGGTGCTGCGGTACTACCGCCTTGGAGCCGTGCTTCTTGATCCGCTGGGCAGGTGTTTTGGCCATGGCTTAATTATCGCGCCCCATAAACTGAAGCCATGACCACTGGCCGGCACAGCGCTGTTGAACTTGACCCTTCTTTGGACGACTACCAGCTGGCAGCAGCCCTGGTGCGGGAGGCCGGGCAGCTGGCACTGCTCATGCGGATGGCGGGCCTGCAGTCGCAGCAGAAGACCTCCATTTCAGATGTAGTAACCGCCGCTGACCATGCCGCAGAAGCCTATGTGCTGGAACAACTGCAGCGCTGCCGTCCCGAGGACGGCATCCTGGGGGAGGAGGGCGCCTCAGTACAGGGCAGCAGCGGCCGGACCTGGGTTATCGATCCCGTGGACGGCACCTACAACTTCCTGCATGGCTCAACCTACTGGTGCTCGGCGATCGCATTGAAGGACCGCTCCGATGTGCTGCTCGGTGCCATCTTCCAGCCGGAGGAGGACAAGCTTTGGCTTGGTGGCAGGGAACATCCGGCCAGCCTGAACGGTGAACGGTTGACGGTATTCCACGACAACAGGGGAGAGCGCAATGCAACACCCGCGGCCCAGCTGGGGGCGGCAACCTACATCCACCCCAGCTGGCTGATGGATCCGCTCTGCGCCATGCCATGGCATGCAGCCGCGACCTCCGCCGCTGCGCTGAGGATGCTGGGCTCCGGCTCTTGCGACCTTGGCCGGGTGGCGGACGGCCAGCTGGGGTGCTGGTTCCAGCACAGCTGTCCGGAATGGGACTGGCTGCCCGGTAAAGCGATTGTCCGGGCCGCCGGAGGCGCAGTGGACACGGTGCGCGTTAACGGCCTGGAATGGTTCATGGCGGGAGGGACGACGGCGGTCCGCGAGTTGCGCGCAGCCCTCGAGTCCGGCTCCGTGGCTTAGCCCATGCCCAGGCCGCTGCTGAGTCTGCGCCGGTAGGACTAGGGCGGTGCAGCTGCAGCTGCAGCTGCTGCGGCCAGGGGCCGGTGCGGTACAACACGGCCCAGTACGACGACGCCGTGTTTCCTTTGCTGGCCGGACTTCGGCAAGCCCTTCGGCAGGGTTTCCGGGTCAGTGCAGTTCGGGCCCGCTCCGGCAACATCGGGTGCGGTGCCGGGTGGGGGTGGGGCAGTGGAGTGGTAGGTGTGGCTGGTGGGGGTTTGGAGTTCGACTGTGTGTCTGGGTCCGGGAACTGGTCTGGCTGAGAACCCGGGTGTTTCTTTGGTGTGGTTGCAGGCTTCGCAGAGGCCTTGGCCGTTGTTGCTGGTGGTTGGGCCGTCCTGGTGCCGGGGGATGATGTGGTCGTGGTGGCGGATGGGTGCGTCGCAGTAGGGGGTGCGGCAGGTGTCGTCGCGGATCTGGAGGAATCGGCGGAGGCCGGGCGGGAAGAGCCGGGCCTTGGAGTCCATGGCGAGGAGTTCTCCGGTGCCGGGGGCTGTGTAAAGCCGGCGGAGCCAGATGTTCAGTTCCCCGGCGTTAGCTTCCGATTCGGTGCGGACTGCTTTCCTGGCCCATTCGGCGGGGACGATGCCGTAGCCTGCGAGGCGGGCGGGTTCGCTGTCGCCCTGGAAGAGGGTGCGGTCGGTCATGACCAGCTGCACCTCGAGGCCGGCGACCCCGCCAGGGGTGCCGGTAACGTTCTCAACGAGCTGGTCGGCCATGATCTGGCCCTTGGACCGTTCGTCCCCGGAGGACCGCAACGTGTCCGCATGCCGGGTCAGGGCGGCGTAGGCGGCGACCCCCTGGGCGACGGGCAGCAGGGCGGTCAGGCGGGCCATGGTGTCTGGCGCCGGGCGGAGGCTGACCGTACGCTCATTCACCGCATGGCTGGCCCGTTTCGCCACTGACCTCGGATCCCGCCGGTAGGCAGCCGCACGCACGGCGGCAATGATAGCCCGGTCCCCGCATCCTGAAAGCGTTCCGGTGTTGGCGGCGAGTTCCTCGTCCACGGCGCACCGGTCTTCGGCGGACAGGCACGCTGTTTCCTTCACGATGCGGGTGGCGCGCCATTCGTTCAGCTGCCCGGTTTCCAGGGCGGCCAGGGCGTGGGGCATCTCGGTGGCGAGGGCTTTGGCCAGTCCCAGGAGCCGGCTGCCGCGGGCCGGGGACTCCCGGCGTGCCAGCGCGACCTGCGCGGCAACGCCGGCGCCTTGTTCTTTGGCCGGGACGCCGGCCGCGGCCTGCTCCCGCCGCTGGGAGAGATCAAAAGCCACGGTAATCCGGGCCTGTTTAGCAGCGGCCAGTGACTTCAGATCCTCAAGCTCCCGCAACTGATCAATCATCCCCGGACCGGTAGAAGCAGGACGGACGGACGCCAGGACTTTCACGACGTCGCCAATGCGAGTGCCATCGAGGCTCCCCGCACTTTGCGCTGGCACCGCCGTCGTTATTGCATCCATCACCTAAGCCTTCCAACTGCATGCCCTCCTTGCACGCACCCTTCAGCGCTATGTGGATAAAGCCTGCAGGACCGCTAAAAGCGCACGGGTCTGGAGCCGGTAATTCACAGCCTGGAAGTCCGTGTCGGTCCCACCGCCTAGACTTGTAGGCACCATGGATATGTTGTTTGACCCGTACTCTGACGGACCGTTCAAGGCTGCTTCCCCGGCGGCTGCCCGCACCAAGTCACGCCCTGAAGGCGCTACGGCGGCCGGTCCAGGCGGTGCTGCGCCGTGGGAAAACCGGCAAGGAATGGGGCTGTCCGGGGGGCAGCAGCGCGATGGGCTGCACGCCGAGGGCCAGCAAACGGAGGGGCACCGCCACGGCCACCACCGGCCGGATGCGGCCCAGCTCCTGGAAGGGCTGAACCCGCAGCAGGAGGAAGCGGTAAAGCACGCAGGCTCCGCGTTGCTTATCGTTGCCGGCGCCGGTTCGGGCAAAACCCGCGTGCTCAGTAACAGGATTGCCTACCTGATCGCCACGGGGCGCGCCCACCATGGCGAGATCCTGGCGATCACCTTCACCAACAAGGCAGCCGCGGAAATGCGGGAACGCATCGAGGCGCTGGTGGGCGGCCGCGCCAAGATCATGTGGATTTCCACTTTCCACTCATCCTGCGTCCGGATCCTGCGCCAGGAAGCCGCGAACGTCGGGCTGAAATCGAATTTCTCCATCTACGACTCCGCCGACTCCCTCCGGCTGGTAACCCAGGTGTCCAAGGCCCTGGACCTGGATCCAAAAAAGTTTGCGCCCAAGGCCATCCAGCACAAGATCTCCGCTTTGAAGAACGAGCTCATCGATGCTGACTCCTACGCCTCCGCCGCGAACTACAACGATCCTTTCGAGCAGGCTGTTGCAGAGGTCTACAAGGGCTACACGCAGCGGCTGCGCCAGGCCAACGCCATGGACTTCGATGACCTGATCGCCGAAACCGTGTTTATGTTCCGGGCCTTCCCGGCCCTCGCTGACTCCTACCGCCGGAGGTTCAGGCATGTCCTGGTGGACGAATACCAGGACACCAACCACGCCCAGTACGCTTTGGTCCGCGAAATCGTGGGCGAAGGTCCCGGCGCATCAGAGCTGACCGTCGTGGGCGATTCGGACCAATCCATCTATGCCTTCCGGGGCGCGGACATCCGCAACATCGTGGAGTTCGAAAAGGACTACCCCGAGGCACGGACCATCAAGCTGGAGCAGAACTACCGCTCCACGCAGAACATCCTCAGCGCGGCCAACTCGGTTATTTCCCGGAATCCCAACCGCCCCGAGAAACGGCTGTGGACCGCTGAGGGCGACGGCCACAAGATCATCGGCTACGTGGGCGAGAACGAGCACGACGAAGCCCAGTTCATTGCCAAGGAAATTGACCGGCTCCAGGATGAGGACAACCTCCGTCCCGGGGACGTCGCAATCTTTTACCGCACCAACGCCCAGTCCCGCTCCATCGAGGATGTGCTGGTCAGGGTGGGCCTGCCGTACAAGGTGGTGGGCGGCACACGCTTCTACGAGCGCAAGGAAATCAAGGACGCCCTCGCCTACCTGCGCGTCCTGGTAAATCCGGACGACGACGTCAACTTGCGCCGGGTGCTCAACGAGCCGAAGCGGGGGATCGGCGACCGTGCCGAAGGTGCGGTGGCGGCATTGGCCCAGCGTGAACGCATTTCGTTTATGGCCGCTGCCCGCCGCGCCGAGCAGGCTCCGGCGATGGCAACCCGCTCCGTCAATGCCGTCCTCGGCTTTGTGAAGCTGCTGGACGACCTGGCCGAAGTGGCTGCAGGTTCAGGCGCCGCAGCAGCCCTTGAGGCCGTCCTGGAGCAGACCGGCTACCTGGCCGCACTGCGTTCCAGCACTGACCCGCAGGACGAGTCCAGGGTGGAGAACCTCGCAGAGCTCGTGGCCGTGGTGCGTGAGTACGAACAGGAGAACCCGGAAGGGTCGCTGGGTGCGTTCCTGGAGCAGGTCTCGCTGGTGGCGGACGCGGACCAGATCCCGGACGCCCCGGGCGCGGATATCGACGCGGCAGTGGCGGAAGCTAAGCGGCTGGGCGTCGTGACACTGATGACGCTGCACACCGCCAAGGGACTCGAGTTCCCGGTGGTGTTCCTCACCGGCATGGAGCACGGGCTGTTTCCGCACCAGCGGTCAGCCACTGACCCCAAGGAGCTGGCTGAAGAACGACGGCTCGCCTATGTTGGCCTGACGCGTGCCCGGAAACGGCTGTACGTCACGCGTTCCGAGGTCCGGAGCATGTGGGGCCAGAGCCAGTACAACCCTGCCAGCCAGTTCCTGGAAGAGATCCCTGCCGAGCTCCTGGAATGGAAGCGCGAAGGAACCAGCAGGCAGGCTGGCGGGTGGGGCGGCGGATCAATCGGTTCGAGCCGCTACAGCGGATCCTTCTGGGGCGCCGGGACGGCACGCGGCGCGGCTGCAGATTCGTCAGCCGGATTCAACGCCGACGTTCCCGCAGCTATTGCGAAGAACCGTGTGCAGCCGCAGAAGGAAATCGTGGCGGTCAGCGTGGGGGACAAGGTCAACCACACGAGTTTCGGCAACGGAACCGTCCTGGCGTTGGAAGGCGCCGGGGACAAGACCGTGGCCAAGGTGAAGTTCGACGTCGGCGAGAAGCGTTTGCTGCTGCGGTACGCGCCGCTGACTAAGCTCGACGCCTGAACGTATGCGACGGACTGTACGGGGAATGCTCGCCGCCCTTTTCCTGCTGGCTTCAACAGGCTGCACCGTGACGGTGGAGGACCCTGGATACGTGGCGCCGCCTCCGCTGCCGCCGATGGAGCAGCTGGAACAGGCGCCGCTTGTTGACCCGCAGGAATACGCTGGCGGTGATGACATCCTGTCCTTCGTCACCGAGGACCGGACAGTGGCGTGCTCGCTCACGGCAGCCCGCGGGCCGCATATCAACCTCCCCTATGAGCAAAACACCTTCAGTGACAGCGAAAACAACAAACTGGCCATCGTGCCGGTGGCCCACTGCGAGCTGGCCAAGTATCCGAAACCTGTCCCGGACGATGTGGCGGATGATTGCGCGGGAACGAACCTCGGCTATCTGGGCGGAGTAGCCCTGCTGACACCGGACAAAGCAACGTATGGAGAGTGCCGGTCCGGCGTCACACAAATGGAGGCAACGTACGGTCCCCGCGGAAACAAGGCCGGACCGATCGCGGAACTGGCTGTGCTGGGTGACGGGCAGAACCTCGAACGCAACGGGCTGCGCTGTTCCGCCTACAACGGCGGCGTAGCCTGCGGAAACGTCTCGGCCGGCGTCGGGTTCTTCGTTTCGGAGGACCGTTACGAGCTAATTTCAGGCTCCCCGGAAAGTACAGCGCCGGCACCCTGAAGCCCCCAAAAACCGCGTAAATCCGCGGTTTTTCTACGCTCCATAGAATAGTGTCCTTACTCACATAAGGGGTAGTCTGGGACGGCCCGGTCCTCCCAAAGGACTAGAGTTCCCAATGGAGCATCACGCCGCGTGGCTCGTTTCCAACAGGCCGCCGGTGCGTGCAATTCCGCAGCCCGGTCATCGTCTTCGATGGTGTCCGACTGTACAGAAACTACTTCGACGTAGAAGGACACTAAACCGTGGACCTGTTTGAATACCAGGCGCGCGATATGTTCGAGGCGCACGGTGTACCCGTGCTTGCCGGCATCGTGGCGTACACCCCAGAAGAAGCAAAGGCAGCTGCCGAGAAGATCGGCGGCGTTACCGTTGTCAAGGCACAGGTCAAGGTTGGCGGCCGCGGCAAGGCCGGCGGCGTCAAAGTCGCAAAGTCCGCCGACGAGGCATTTGAGCACGCCTCCAACATCCTGGGCATGGACATCAAGGGCCACACCGTCAAAAAGGTGATGATTGCCCAGGGTGCGGACATTGCCGAGGAGTACTACTTCTCCGTCCTGCTGGACCGGGCCAACCGCAACTACCTGGCCATGTGCTCTGTTGAAGGCGGCATGGAAATCGAACAGCTCGCCGTCGAACGCCCCGAGGCGCTGGCGAAGATCGCCATCGATCCCGCCGTCGGCATCGACCAGGCCAAGGCTGACGAAATCGTTGCAGCCGCAGGCTTCGCCGAGGAACTGCGCGGCAAGGTCGCCGCCGTGATCCTCAAGCTCTGGGATGTCTTCAAGAAGGAAGACGCCACCCTGGTTGAGGTCAACCCGCTGGTCAAGACCGGCGCGGGAGACATCGTGGCACTGGACGGCAAGGTCTCGCTGGACGAGAACGCCGACTTCCGCCACGCCAAGCACGCCCTCCTTGAAGACAAGGACGCTGCCGATCCGCTCGAGGCCAAGGCCAAGGCGCAGGACCTGAACTACGTCAAGCTGGACGGCTCCGTAGGCATCATCGGCAACGGCGCCGGCCTGGTCATGTCCACCCTCGACGTCGTTGCCTACGCCGGTGAAAACCACGGCAACGTCAAGCCCGCCAACTTCCTGGACATCGGCGGTGGAGCTTCCGCCGAGGTCATGGCGGCCGGCCTCGACGTCATCCTGGGCGACGAGCAGGTCAAGTCGGTGTTCGTGAACGTCTTCGGCGGCATCACTGCGTGTGACGCCGTCGCCAAGGGCATCGTTGGTGCGCTGGCCGAGCTGGGCCACTCCGCGAACAAGCCGCTGGTAGTCCGCCTCGACGGTAACAACGTTGAGGAAGGCCGCCGCATCCTGGCCGAGGCCAACCACCCGCTGGTTACCCTGGCCGCAACCATGGACGAGGGCGCCGACAAGGCCGCCGAGCTCGCCAACGCAGCTAAGTAAAGGGACGCACCATGTCTATCTATCTGAACAAGGACTCCAAGGTCATCGTCCAGGGCATCACCGGCGGCGAAGGCACCAAGCACACCGCCCTGATGCTCAAGGCCGGCACCAACATTGTTGGCGGCGTCAACGCCCGCAAGGCCGGCACCACGGTCCTGCACGGCGACAAGGAAATCACTGTCTTCGGCACCGTCAAGGAAGCCATGGCCGAAACCGGCGCTGACGTCTCCATCGTCTTCGTGCCGCCGGCATTCACCAAGGCAGCTGTCGTCGAAGCCATCGAGGCCGGCATCGGCCTGGTCGTCGTTATCACCGAAGGCGTGCCGGTCCAGGACTCTGCCGAGTTCTGGGCACTGGCCCAGTCCACGGTGGACGCCGACGGCAACCAGGTCACCCGCATCATCGGACCGAACTGCCCCGGCATCATCACCCCGGGTGAGGCCCTCGTTGGCATCACCCCGGCCAACATCACCGGCAAGGGCCCCATCGGCCTGGTTTCCAAGTCGGGCACGCTGACCTACCAGATGATGTACGAGCTGCGCGACCTGGGCTTCTCCACCGCCATCGGCATCGGCGGCGATCCCATCATCGGCACCACCCACATCGACGCCCTGGCCGCGTTCGAGGCTGACCCCGAGACCAAGGCGATCGTGATGATCGGCGAAATCGGCGGCGATGCTGAAGAGCGCGCTGCCGACTTCATCAAGGCCAACGTAACCAAGCCGGTTGTCGGCTACGTGGCAGGCTTCACCGCTCCTGAAGGCAAGACCATGGGCCACGCCGGCGCCATCGTCTCCGGCTCCGCCGGAACCGCCCAGGCCAAAAAGGAAGCACTCGAGGCCGCTGGCGTGAAGGTCGGCAAGACGCCGTCCGAGACCGCAAAGCTGCTGCGCGAAGTCTACGCAGCGCTCTAGTACGCAGTACCATCCAACGCGGGGTCGCCTCCCGCCCGTCACACGTGGATGGGCGGGGTTGCGGCCCCGCGTTGCCGTTTAAGTACGACGGCGGGCGGTTACCTTCCAAGCCAAAGGTAACCGCCCGTCGTCGTACTTTTGCGTCCTACACCTTTGCCCCGCTGAGCAGCTCATCGAGCCGCTCGTAGCCTTCGGACATGCCGCCTTCCATGCCTGACTGCGCCATGCCGTCGCGGGCCTCCTGCGTGGGATAGACGGAATGCCCGCGGAGGCGGCACCGGCCATTGCCCAGGTCCTCGAACGTCATGAACTCCAGGCTGACGACGTCCGGGTACCCGCCGAACTCGAACGTCTGGATGGCGAATTCATTTTCCCGGACCGTGTGGAAGACGCCCTTGAACTCATACGGCACCCCCTCCGGTCCGGTATGCAGGTAGCTGTAACTGCCGCCGGTCCGGAAATCGTAATGGTCGACGTCCATTGTGTAGCCCCGCGGACCGAGCCACTGGACTATGAGGTCCGGATCCTTGTGGGCCCGGAACACATCCGTGACCGGGAAATCGAACTCGCGCTCGTAGTCGATGAAGGGGACTCCCTCAGGAACGCTGAGTTTCAGGGAATTGCTCATGATGATTCCTTCGAACTAGTCGCTGCCATCTGCAGCTCGTGACCTAAGCACGGCATCAAGGCTGCGGAACTGCCCCTCCCGGACCAACCTGTACTGGTCAATCCAGGCGGTGAGCGCCTCAAGCCGCGCGGGATTCAGGTGCACGGGCCGCCGCTGGGCCTCCCTAGTCCGGGTGACCAGCTCCGCCTGCTCGAGTACCTGGATATGCTTCGAAACCGCCTGCTTGGAAATTTCGAAGGGTTCCGCCAATTCATTTACTGTGGCCGGTCCCCGGCTGAGCCGGGCAATGATGCTCCGCCGCACAGGATCCGCCAAGGCCATAAACGCCGAGTCCAGCCCCGTTCCGTCGGTTTCCACTGCCACTCCGTTAATTACCCAATTTCTTAATCAACTACTTAGTTTATCAACCTTTCGGTTGTTTAAGTCTAAGCCCGCTCCGCCTGTCCGGCAATACCCTTTCTTGCGCACCGTTCGCCAACTTTGTTAGTATGTCAGTACAAATATTGAGGAGAGAAAGTGCCACTCGTTCGAATTGATGTAAACCAAGGCCGCAGCCAAGAGGATCTGCAGCGGCTGAGCCGAGGGATCCATGACGCAATCCTTGCCGAGTACGGCATCCCGGAGCGCGACTACTTCCACATCCTGAGCGAGCACCCCGCCGGGCAGATATATGCCCAGGATGCGGGGCTTGGTTTTGAGCGGACAAGCGGGGTTGTGATGATCCAGATTTTCACCCAGGGCGGCCGTTCGCAGGAGGCCAAGCAGCGCCTCTTCGCCGCAGTGGCGGACAAGCTCGCGGAGGTCGGCGTCGCCGGCGAGGACGTATTCATCGGCTACGTGGAGAACACTGCCGGTGACTGGTCATTCGGCTTCGGCCGGGCCCAGTATGTCACCGGCGAGTTGGCCGTACCCCGGAAGTAGCGCCGTCTTCGGCGCGGCTCGTCGTTAGGCAGCCACCGACAAAATAGGCCGTTATGGCAACTTGTAAACATGTCAGTACAAACCTTTGACAGGACATTGATTCTAGGGCAAAGTAGTGGATGTGACCCCGCTCATGGCAGGGCCAGCCAAGGCACCGGAGCTCTAGCTGTTGAGGTACAGAGTTCAAACGAGAAAGGTCCGCAACACCGTGACCCACGAACTGCTCACGATCGGGCGCATCAGCGTTGATATTTACCCGAATGACATCGGGGTTGGCCTGGAGGACGTCACGTCCTTCGGCAAGTACCTTGGCGGATCGCCGTCCAACGTTGCAGTAGCCGCTGCCAGGCACGGCCGCCGTACGGGGGTCATTACCCGCACCGGTGACGACCCCTTTGGTACCTACCTGCACCGCGAACTCAAGAAATTCGGGGTGGACGATTCCTTCGTCATCCCGGTCCAGGGCCTCCAGACGCCGGCCACCTTCTGTGCCATCCAACCGCCAGAGGATTTCCCGCTGTATTTCTACGGACGCTTTCCCACTGCCCCGGATCTGCAGGTAAGGGCCGAAGAGCTGGACCTGGACGCCATCCGCAGCGCGGGAATCTTCTGGTCCACGGTGACTGGCCTCTGCCAGGAGCCCAGCAGGACAGCGCACATCAGGGCACACGAGGCCCGGCCTCGGACTGCCCTCAAAGAAGGCCAGTTCACCATCCTTGACCTCGACTACCGGCCCATGTTCTGGGCATCTGAAGAGGAAGCGCGGGCCGAGGTGGCCAAGATCCTGCCGCACGTCACCGTCGCCATCGGCAACGACAAGGAATGCGCCGTGGCGGTAGGGGAGGGAACCCCCGATGAGCAGGCCGACCGCCTGCTGGCCGCCGGCGTCGAGATCGCCGTCGTCAAGCTCGGCCCCGAAGGCGTCATGGCGAAAACCCGTACTGAGCGCGTAGTCTCCGCCCCCGTCCCGGTGGAGACCCTCAACGGCCTCGGTGCCGGCGATTCCTTCGGCGGTGCCTTCTGTCACGGACTGCTGGCCGGCTGGCCGCTCGCCCAGGTCCTGGACTACGCAAACGCCGCCGGCGCAATCGTCGCCTCGCGCCTTTCCTGCGCCGACGCCATGCCGACGCCGGATGAGGTCACCTCGCTGCTGGCGGAGCGCGGCCGCCTGGTGCCTGGCCAGTTTGCCACCGAAGGAGCAGCACTGTGACCCTCACGCCACTGGCCTCGAACAATGCGCTGGACGACGACCCGCGCCGCTACGCCCACCTGAGCACCATCAGGCTTGAGGATCCGGACGCCATAGCCCGGGCAGCCAAGGCGCGGCGCCGCCACCCCGGCCTGAAGTATGGACGGCAGAACTTCATCGTCGCTGCCGACCATCCCGCCCGCGGCGCCCTGGCCGTCGGCAACGACCCGGTGGCCATGGCAGACCGCCGGCAGCTCCTTGACCGGCTGCAGGTCGCCCTGGCAAACCCGGACGTGGATGGCGTGCTTGCGTCGCCGGACATCATGGATGACCTGCTGCTGCTGGGTGCTCTGGAAGGCAAGCTCGTCTTCGGCTCGATGAACCGCGGCGGGCTCGCCGGCCTGGTCAACGAATTCGACGACCGCTTCACCGGACATACTGCAGCCGCGCTGGAAGCACTCGGTGCCGACGGCGGCAAGATGCTCACCCGCATCTGCCTCGGGGACCCGGACACCGTTGCCACCCTTGAGGCCACTGCCAGGGCCATCGATTCGCTGGCTGAGCGCAAACTGATCGCCATGGTGGAACCCTTCCTGTCGGTCCGCGAGAACGGCAGGGTCCGGAACGACCTTTCTACGGACGCGGTGATTAAGTCGATCGCGATCGCTGAGGGCCTGGGCTCCACCAGCGCCTACACGTGGATGAAGCTCCCCGTCGTGGCGGACATGGAACGGGTCATGGCGGCCACCACCATGCCCACCGTCCTGCTGGGCGGGGATCCGGACACCAGCCAGGACGAGGTTTTCGCAAGCTGGCAGGCAGCCCTCGCGCTGCCCGGAGTTCAGGGCCTCACTGTTGGCCGGACGCTCCTGTACCCGGCGGACGGCGATGTTGCCGGCGCCGTGGCCACTGCTGCCTCACTGCTGAACCACACCACCCCAAACCGAACCGAAGAAGTATCGGAGTAGCCTTCCCATGGGAACAACATCAGGAACCGCCACCCGCAGAATGACGGTCGCCCAGGCCGTCGTCGAGTATCTTTCGAAGCAGTACACGGTGGACTCCATTGGAGGCGTTGAGTACCGTGAGCGGCTGATTCCGGGAACCTTCGGCATTTTCGGGCACGGGAACGTGGCCGGCGTGGGCCAGGCGCTGAAACAGTACCAGCAGCTGGATCCGGCCATCATGCCGTACTACCAGGGCCGGAATGAGCAGGCCCAGGCGCATCAGGCCGTGGGGTATGCCCGGCACACCCGCCGCCGCCAGACCTTTGCCATCAGCACGTCCATCGGACCGGGCTCCTCGAACCTGCTGACCGGCGCAGCCCTGGCGACGACAAACCGCCTGCCGGTGCTGCTGCTGCCCAGTGACACCTTCGCCACGCGGGCCGCAGACCCCGTGCTCCAGCAGCTCGAGCAGCCCTACGCCTACGACATCACGGTCAATGACGCGTTCCGGCCGCTGTCCAAGTTCTTCGACCGCGTCTCCCGGCCCGAGCAGCTGTTCTCCGCCTTCCACCATGGCCTGCGTGTCCTGACGGATCCGGCGGAGACCGGCGCGGTGACCATCTCGCTGCCGCAGGACGTCCAGGCGGAGGCCTTCGACGTCCCTGCGGAGTTCCTGGCAGAGCGCGAGTGGCGGATCCGCCGCCCGGACGCGGACGATGACGACATCGCCCGCGCTGCCGAGGCCATCCGTGCTGCAAAGCGGCCGCTGATCATCGCCGGTGGCGGCGTTCTATACTCCTACGCCAACGAGGAACTCGCGAAGTTCGTGGAACTGACCGGCATCCCGGTGGGCAACACCCAGGCCGGCGTTGGCGTCCTGCCGTGGGACCACAAGCACTCCCTCGGAGCCATTGGTTCCACGGGCACGACGGCGGCCAACGCCATCGCTGCCGAGGCGGACCTGATCATAGGCATCGGCACGCGCTACGAGGACTTCACCACCGCGTCCCGCACCGCGTTCCAGAACCCGGACGTGCGCTTCATCAACATCAACGTCGCCCCGATCGACGCGTACAAGCACGGCACCACGCTGCCCATCGTGGCCGACGCCCGCAAGGCGCTGGTCAAGCTAAACCAGGCCCTGGGCGGCTACCGGGTGGGCGCGGACCTGGAGCAGAAAATCGCGGCCGAGAAGAAGCGCTGGGACGCCACCGTGGACGAGGCCTTTGACACCCGGCACACGCCGCTGCCGGCGCAGAACGAGATCATCGGCGCCACCAGCCGGGCCATGGATGCCCGGGACGTCGTGATCTGCGCAGCGGGTTCGCTGCCCGGTGACCTGCACAAAATGTGGCGCGTCCGCGACCCCTTCGGCTACCACGTGGAATACGCGTACTCCTGCATGGGCTATGAAATCCCCGGCGGCCTGGGCGTCAAGCGTGCCGCCCTGGCTGAGGCCGCGGCAAGTACGACGGCGGCCGGCGACGGCCGTGCGGACGTAAGGGACGTCGTCGTCATGGTGGGGGACGGCTCCTACCTGATGATGCACACCGAACTGGTCACCGCCGTCGCCGAACGGATCAAACTGATTGTTGTCCTGATCCAGAACCACGGCTACGCCTCCATCGGTTCGCTGTCCGAATCGCTGGGCTCACAGCGGTTTGGCACCCAGTACCGGACGCTGGACGAAGAGCATCACAGCTTCGACGGCGGTGAAACCCTGCCCGTGGACCTCGCCCTGAACGCCGAATCCCTGGGCGTGAAGGTCATCCGGATCGAGCCGGGGGACAAGGTCATCGCCGAACTCGAGCAGGCTATCCGCGATGCCAAGGCCGCCCCTGAAGGCACCGGTCCCATCCTGATCCACGTCGAGTCCGACCCGCTCCTGGACGCCCCCAGTTCAGAGTCGTGGTGGGACGTTCCCGTCTCCCAGGTCTCCGAACTGGACACCACGAAAGCGGCTTTCCAGACCTACGCCGAGCACAAGGCCCGCCAGCGCAAGCTGCTCGGCTGATTCCCCTTCGACACCCGAATGCTTACAACTCAAGGAAGAGTCGCCATGACTGTTGCAACCGAGACCTCCACCATCAACCACTTCATCAACGGCGCCGAAAGCGCCGGCGAGGGTGACCGCACCACATCCGTCTACAACCCGGCCACCGGCGCCGTGTCCGCACAGCTGCGCCTGGCCAACCGGGCCGACCTGGACACCACCGTCGCCGCTGCCCGCAAGGCCGCCGACACCTGGGGCGACATCTCCCTGGCCAAGCGCACCGCCGTGCTCTTCAAATTCCGCGAACTGGTGGCCTCCCACGTGGACGAGCTCGCCCAGCTGGTCACCGCCGAGCACGGCAAGGTCATCTCCGACGCCAAGGGTGAAATCGGCCGCGGCCTGGAAGTCATCGAGTACGCCTGCGGCATCCCCACGCTGCTCAAGGGCGACTACTCGGACCAGGTCTCCACCGGGATTGATGTCTTCAACTTCCGCGAGCCCCTCGGTGTGGTTGCCGGCATCACGCCGTTCAACTTCCCGGTGATGGTGCCGCTGTGGATGGCACCGATGGCCATCGCCACCGGCAATGCGTTCATCCTCAAGCCCTCCGAGCGCGACCCGTCCGCCTCCATGCTGCTGGCCAAGCTCTGGAAGCAGGCAGGCCTGCCCGACGGCGTGTTCCAGGTCCTGCACGGCGACAAAGAAACGGTGGACGGGCTCCTGACCCACCCGGACGTGGACGGCATCTCCTTCGTCGGCTCCACCCCGATCGCCCAGTACGTCCACGAAACCGCCACCAAGCACGGCAAGCGCGTCCAGGCCCTGGGCGGGGCGAAGAACCACGCCATCGTGATGCCCGACGCCGATCTGGACAACGCCGCCGACCACCTCGCCGCCGCCGCCTTCGGCTCCGCCGGGGAACGCTGCATGGCCATCTCCGTCGCCGTCGCCGTCGGGGACGCCGCGGACCTCATCGTCAAAAAGGTCGAAGAGCGCGCCCTGGCCGTCAAGGTCAACAACGGCACCGCCGCCGACGCCGAAATGGGCCCGGTCATCACCCCCGCCTCCAAGGAACGCATCGTACGGATCGTCACCGAAGCCGAACAGGCCGGCGCCGCCATGGTGGTGGACGGCCGCGACCTCGTGGTTCCCGGCCACGAAGACGGCTTCTGGGTAGGCCCCACCGTCATCGACCACGTGAAGACCGAAATGACTGCCTACACCGAGGAGATCTTCGGCCCCGTCCTCGTTGTGGTCCGCGTGGATACCCTTGAAGACGGCATCGCGCTGATCAACGCCAACCCCTACGGCAACGGCACCGCCATCTTCACCTCCTCCGGCGCCCACGCCCGGAAGTTCCAGCGCTCCGTCACGGTGGGCATGATCGGGATCAACGTGCCCCTGCCCGTCCCGGTGGCTTACCACTCCTTCGGCGGCTGGAAGGCCTCCCTCTTCGGGGACAAGCACATCTACGGCCCCGAAGGCGTCTCCTTCTACACCCGCGGCAAGGTCATCACCTCCCGCTGGCCCGAACCCACCCACGCCTCCGGCGCCTCCTACAACTTCCCGTCCAACTGAATCCTCACGCCCGACAAGAAAGACAACGCTGTCATGACTGAGAACAAGCTGATCATCGGCACGGCACCGGACTCCTGGGGAGTCTGGTTCGCGGATGACCCCAAGCAGACGCCCTGGGAACGGTTCCTGGACGAGGTGGCCGAGTCCGGCTACAAGTGGATCGAGCTGGGCCCGTACGGCTACCTGCCCACCGACCCCGCACGGCTGGCCGAGGAACTGAAGCAGCGTGACCTCAAGGTCACCGCGGGCACGGTGTTCACCGCCTTCCACCGCGGGCTGGACCAGTGGGAAACCGCCTGGGAGCCTGCACGCAAGGTAGCCGAACTGACGGCGGCCATGGGTGGCGAGCACATTGTGGTCATCCCGGCCATGTGGCGCGACGACGTCACCGGGGAGGCCGTGGAGAGCGGCGAACTCAGCGACAAAGCCTGGAGCGACCTGTTCGCCGGCCACAACCGCCTGGGCAAGACCCTGCTGGAGGACTTCGGCCTGAAGCAGCAGTTCCACTCCCACGCGGACTCCCATGTTGGCGCCCAGGAAGACATTGAAACCCTCCTGGCCGCAACGGAGGCGAAGTACCTGAACCTGTGCCTGGACACGGGCCACGCCGAGTACTGCGGCGCGTCCAGCCTTGAGCTGATCAAGAACTACCCGGACAGGATCGGCTACCTGCACCTGAAGCAGATCAACCCGGAGATCCTCAGGCAGGTCAATGAGGAAAACATGACGTGGGCCGCAGCCAACCTGGCCGGCGTCATGACCGAGCCGCCGAACGGGCTTCCCGATTTGCGTGCCGTCATCGAAGCAGTGGAGGCCCTCAACCGGCCCATCTTCGGCATCGTGGAGCAGGACATGTATCCGGTCGCTTTCGATGTGCCCATGCCCATTGCCAAGCGCACCCGCAACTACCTGCTGTCCTGCGGTTCCCGGACCACCGTCAACTGACAGCCACACCGCCCGCATCCGTAACAGACCCTGAAGGAACGAAACAATGACTGAAGCACTCCGCGTCGCCGTCATCGGCGCCGGGCGCATGGGCGCCGACCACATCCAGCGCCTCAACACCCGCATCCACGGAGCCGAGGTTGCCGCCGTCGTGGACGTTGACCTTGCCCGTGCCCAGGCGGCCGTGGATGGCATCCCGGGCGCCGTCGCGCTTGCCGATGCCGAGGAAGCCCTCAACAACGGCGACGTCAATGCGGTACTCATCGCCACGCCCGGATTCCTGCACGAGGACATCCTGCTGAAGGCCATCGCCAAGGACATCCCGATCCTTTGCGAGAAGCCGCTGACCCCCGACGCCCAGTCCTCCTGGAAGATCGTGCAGGCTGAGGTTGAGCTGGGCCGCAAGCGGATCCAGGTTGGCTTCATGCGCCGCTTCGACGCCGAGTACGCCGCGCTGGGCCAGATCATCCGGAACAACGAACTGGGCGAACTGCTGATGCTGCACCACCAGCACCGCAACCCCACCACGCCGCCTGGCTTCACCAATGAGATGCTGATCAACGATTCCGTGGTGCACGAGTTCGATGCCATCCGCTACTTCACCGGTGAGGAGATCACCAGCGTCCAGGTGCGCCTGGGCAAGGCCACCAGGAACGCCCCGGCCGGCCAGCACGATCCGCAGCACGTCCTGCTGGAGACCGAATCAGGCGTCCTGGCTGACGTTGAGATCTTCGTCAACGCCAAGTACGGCTATGAGGTTGGAACCCAGGCTTCGTTTGAAGAAGGTGTTGTCAGCATTGGCGGCGACAAGGGCCCTTACACCCGCAGCGCCGGCCGCTGGGGCGGCAACGTCACCCCGGGATTCGAGGAGCGCTTCGGCGCGGCGTACGACGTCGAAATCCAGTCATGGGTGGACGCCGCGCTGAAGGGCGAAATCGGTGGACCCACCGCGTGGGACGGCTACGCCACCGCAGCATGCTGCGAGGCCGGCGTCGAAGCGCAGAAGTCGGGAGAAAAGGTGAAGGTCCAGCTCAACTCAAAGCCGGACCTCTACAACTAGTCGCCCGCTGGAGTTTTTGTCCAGATATGCCGACTTTCGGGCATGCCAGCCCTCCATATCTGGACAAAAACTCCTCCAGCCTTACTGATCCACCATGGAGTGTTTTACGTGAAAATCGCGCTTGACCCCACCCCGTTTCACCACTCGCACAGCCTGCTTGAGTTTCCGAGGGTGGTGGCCGATCTCGGATACAAGTACATGCAGATGACTCCGCACGCGGACTTCATTCCCTTCTACAACCATCCCAAGGCCGATGATGAACTGGTGGGCCAGCTCAGCAAGGCCTGCAAGGACGCCGGCGTGGAAATCGCCTCCGTCCTTCCTGTGCTGCGCTGGTCAGGCCCGGACGAGGATGCCCGCGAAGCGGCTGTCCGGTACTGGAAGCGTGCCATCCAGATCACCGTGGACCTTGGCGTCAGCACAATGAACACCGAGTTCAGCGGCCGCCCCGAGAAAGCGGAGGAGTCCGAGCGGGCGTTCTACCGCTCCATGGAGGAACTCCTGCCGATCATCGAACGGGAGGGCATCGACCTGCTCATTGATCCCCACCCTGACGACTTTGTCGAGGAGGGGCTGGCCGCCATCCGCGTCATCCGCGGCCTGAACTCGAAGAACGTGGGCCTGGTCTACGTCGCCTCGCACAGCTTCCATATGAAAAACGACCCGCTGGAGATCATGCGTGCGGCGGGGGACAAGCTGCGCCTGGTCCATGTTGCTGACACCATGAACCACCATGCTTCGCACGGTCTCCGGTACATCACCAACCCGCCGGGCAACCCCGTCCGGGTGCACCAGCACCTGAAAATTGGCGACGGCGATGTGAACTGGGACGGGTTCTTCGGCGGCCTCAAGGAAATCGGCTTCCTGGACAAGGACAACACCGTCATGGTGTCCAGTGTGTTTGCAGAGGACGAGCACGCCGGGGACGTTTCCCGGTACCAGCTGGAAACCATGAAGCAGTACGTCCAGAAGGTCAGCCTATGAGTGTTGCCGGCCCGGCCGGGGCCATCAAGAACCGGCAGCCGTCCAACCACAAGCGGGCGCTCCGGACCGTAACCATTATCTCCACCTTCGGCGGGCTGTTGTTTGGCTACGACACCGGCGTGATCAATGGCGCGCTTCCCTACATGCAGGAAGACCTCGGGCTCACGCCGCTGACCGAGGGCCTGGTCACATCCTCCCTCCTGTTTGGAGCAGCCTTCGGTGCACTGTTCGGCGGCCGCCTGGCCGACCGGAACGGCCGCCGAAAGATGATCATGGTCCTGGCGATGATCTTCCTCGTGGGAACGCTGGCCTGTACGTTCTCGCCGAGCACGGAGGTGATGATCGCAGCCCGGTTCGTCCTGGGACTGGCAGTGGGCGGCGCTTCTGTCACCGTCCCCGTCTACCTGGCTGAGGTTTCGCCCAGTGCACGGCGCGGCCGGATCGTCACGCAGAACGAACTGATGATCGTCACCGGGCAGCTGTTGGCCTTCATCTTCAATGCCTACCTGGGCAACACCTTCGGCGAAACCGGGGGGATTTGGCGCTGGATGCTGGTGATTGCCACCCTGCCCGCCATAGCACTGTGGATCGGCATGACCTTTATGCCGGAAAGCCCGCGGTGGCTCGCCTCGATGGGCAGCTTCGGTGAGACGCTCAGCGTCCTGCAGCGCATCCGGTCCGAGGAAGAAGCCCGGAAGGAATTCGAAGAAGTCAAGGCCATGGCCGTGGAGGACTACAAGTCCAAGATGGGCTCGTGGAAGGATCTGGGTGTTCCCTGGCTGCGCCGGATCTTCGTCGTGGGAATCGGGCTTGCGGTGATCCAACAAATCACCGGCGTCAATTCGATCATGTACTACGGAACCCAAATCCTTGCGCAGTCCGGCTTCGCCCGGGAGGCTGCGCTGACCGCCAATATTGCCAACGGCGTCATCTCCGTGCTCGCGACGTTCGTGGGGATATGGCTGCTCGGCAGGGTGGGCCGCCGTCGGATGCTTATCACGGGGCAGATAGGCACGACGACGGCGCTCCTGCTGATCGGCCTGTTCTCGCTGATCCTGCCAGAAGGCTCAGCCCGCGGTTTCGTGATCCTTTCCCTGACAGTGACTTTCCTTGCCTTCCAGCAGGGTGCCATCTCCCCAGTGACGTGGCTGATGCTCTCCGAGATCTTTCCGCTGAAGATCCGCGGGCTCGGGATGGGCGCCTCCGCCTTCGTCCTGTGGACCGTTAACTTCATGGTGGGCTTCGGATTCCCGCAGCTGCTGGCGGCGATCGGCCTGTCCAGCACCTTCTTTGTGTTCGCCGTGCTCGGAGTGGGTGCCATTGCGTTTGCCGCCAAGTTCGTCCCGGAAACCAAGGACAAGAGCCTTGAAGACGTGGAGCACTACTTCAAGAACGCCGCTGCTGTGAAAACTGAAGCAACCGCCGGGGCAGGTGCCTCCTAGCTCACCCCGATTACAGGCCTGCCAAAGAAGCACCCTCGTCCTCCCGGACGAGGGTGCTTCTTTGCGTTGAGGAGGCGTTGGGCAGCGCGTGCCAACCGATCATTTTCGAACTTCAAACCGCACATTACGTGTTTACATACTAATGTCAGGACAAAGTCTTGACATGTGTGGCTCAAGTCACGATGATCGTACTAAGCACATTCCGGCAGCTGCACCGCGGCAGCCCGGAGCTGAAATCAAAGGAGATTCACGTGGCTAAATTTTCTTGGCGCAAGGCGACCCTGGTGGCAGCCATTGCGCCGATGCTGGCCCTGAGTGCATGCTCAAGCACCGGCGGCAGGACCGAAGAGGCAGGCGGCGCAGGCGGAGGGGGGCAAGTCGCCACAACAGAACGCATGAAGATCGCCCTCATTACCCACGCCGCTCCCGGCGACACCTTCTGGGACATCCTCCGCAAGGGTGCCGAAGAGGCCGCCGCCAAAGACAACGTTGAATTGCTCTACACCTCGGATCCTGAGGGTGGACGCCAGGCCCAGCTCATCCAGCAGGCCATCGACCAGAAAGTGGAAGGGATCGCCGTCACCCTCGCCAAGCCGGACGCACTCAAAGACGCCCTGAAGAAAGCTACTGACGCCGGCATCCCCGTCGTCAGCCTGAACTCCGGAGCGGATGTGTGGCAGCAGGTAGGCGCTTTCACCCACTTCGGATCCGATGAGAACCTCGCCGGTGCCGCTGTTGGCGACAAGCTCAACTCGCTGGGAGCAAAGCGCCCCATCTGCGTGATCATGGAACAAGGCAACGTGGCCCTGGACGCCCGCTGTGCCGGCGTCAAGTCCAAGATCCCGGCAACCGAGAACCTGTTCGTGCAGGGCACTGACATGACGCAGGTGTCCTCGACCGTCAGTGCGAAGCTCCAGGCCACTCCGGATGCAGATGCCATCATCGGCCTCGGAGCGCCCTTCACGCTGACCATCCACAAAGCAGTCGAATCCTTGGGCCTGAAGGACAAAGTCAAGGTTGCGTCCTTTGACATGAACGGTGAACTGGCCCAGGCCATCATCGATGGCAAGGTTGCCTTCACCGTAGACCAGCAGCCGTGGCTCCAGGGCTATGGCGCCATCGACGCTCTGTGGCAGGTCAAGAGGGCCGGCATTCACGTAGGTGGCGGGCTCCCGGTCCTGACCGGCCCGTCGATCATTGATCAGGCAGCCGCTCCTGACGTTCTCAAGTTCGCCAAGGAAGGCATCCGCTAAGGATGACTGAGCCGGGTTCCGGGGCCTTGCGGCTCCGGAACCCGCCTAGCAGGAGAAACCCATGACACAGACACTCACCAAAACATCCACCGTCGTAACCGATGAGCGCGTCGGCAAACGAAACCCTCTCCAGAAGCTGCTCGCCCGCCCCGAGGTCGGCGCCCTTGTGGGCGCCATTGTCCTCTTCATCTTCTTTGCATTGGTGTCCTCGACGTTCACCCAGCCCAATGCGCTGGCTACTATCCTGTACGGCAGTTCCACGATCGGGATCATGGCGGTCGGGGTGTCGCTGCTGATGATTGGCGGGGAGTTCGACCTGTCCACCGGTGTCGCCGTGATCTCCTCGGCACTGACGGCCTCGATGTTCAGCTGGTACTTCAGCACCAACGTCTGGGTGGGCGTCCTCCTGGCTCTGCTGGTGTCTCTTTCCATCGGGTACATCAATGGGTGGATCCTGATGAAGACCAAGCTGCCCAGCTTCATCGTCACCCTGGCTACCTTCCTGATGCTGACCGGCCTGAACCTGGGCCTGACCCGCATGATCGGCGGCGGTGTTTCGTCCCCCTCGATTTCGGACATGGACGGCTTCGCCTCCGCCCGCGCGGTTTTTGCCTCTTCAGTGCGGATCGGCGGGATAGATGTCCAGATCACGGTCTTCATCTGGATTGCGCTGGTTGCGGTGGCCACCTGGGTGCTGATGCGGACCAAGGTAGGGAACTGGATCTTCGCCGTCGGCGGAGACGAGAACGCAGCCCGTGCCGTGGGCGTTCCGGTCAAAGCCACCAAGATCGGACTGTTCATGGGCGTCGGTTTCTGCGGCTGGATCCTGGGCATGCACAACCTTTTCGCCTTCGACACCGTGCAGTCCGGTGAAGGCGTGGGCAACGAGTTCCTCTACATCATCGCCGCTGTCATCGGCGGATGCCTGCTCACCGGCGGCTACGGCTCAGCGATTGGCGGTGCGATCGGCGCATTCATCTTCGGTATGGCCAACAAGGGCATCGTCTACGCCCAGTGGAACCCGGACTGGTTCAAGTTCTTCCTGGGCCTGATGCTGCTGCTGGCCACCATCGTCAACCTCATCGTCAAACGCCGCGCGGAACTGAAGTAAGGGGTCCAGAGATCATGAACGCACAAGAGATCAACCAGCAGACGCTGCTTCAGAACGAGCGCGACCCCCTCACCCACACTCCGGTGCACCTGCTTTCACTCGAGGGAGTCGGCAAGCACTACGGCAACATCGTGGCCCTGAGGGATGTCACCATGGCGGTGGACAACGGCCGCGTCACGTGCGTCCTGGGAGACAACGGCGCCGGCAAGTCCACGTTGATCAAGATCATCGCGGGACTGCATCAGCACGACGCCGGGACGCTGAACGTCATGGGGGAGGAGCGGAAGTTCGATTCACCCCGCGACGCGCTGGATGCCGGAATTGCCACCGTCTACCAGGACCTGGCGGTAGTTCCCCTGATGCCGATCTGGCGGAACTTCTTCCTCGGCTCTGAACTGACCAGCGGTTTTGGTCCTTTCAAGAGCATGGATGTCCAGAAGATGAAGGACATCACCAAAAAGGAACTGGCTGAAATGGGCATCGACCTCCGCGATGTGGAACAGCCCATCGGTCAGCTCTCCGGCGGCGAGCGCCAGTGCGTGGCCATTGCCCGCGCCGTCCACTTCGGCGCCAAGGTCCTGATCCTGGACGAGCCGACGGCGGCGCTTGGCGTGAAGCAGTCGGGCGTGGTCCTGCGCTACATCCTGCAAGCCAGGGACCGGGGACTCGGCGTCATCTTCATTACCCACAACCCGCACCATGCCTTCCCCGTGGGGGACCGGTTCCTGCTGCTCAAGCGCGGCAAGTCCATCGGTTACTACGACAAGAAGGACATCACCCTGGACGAGCTCACGGCCCAGATGGCCGGCGGCGCCGAACTTGCCGAACTCGCCCACGAACTTGAGCAGCTGGGCGGGCACAGTGATGTGGTCAAGGAAGTCCAGGCCGAGGTGGCCGACGTCGCCCACACCGCAGAGATGCCAAAGGAAGGCAGCGCACGGCACCTCTAGCAGGACCGGAGCGGTACCCGCCGGACATGCCCCGCCGGACATGCCGGCCGGGCACTGCGGGACTGGTGCTGGAATGCTTCGAGGCCATGACACCGGTGCTGTGCAATCCGCCCTCCTGACCCATTGTTGTACGCCCCATCGAAAGGACGAGCCATTGGCTTACATCTCCCAGCAAAGTTCGGTAACACCCGTACCGGTACGCATCGGACTCATCGGCTCAGGCTGGATGGGTGCGTTCCATGCCGAGAGCGTTGCCCGCCGCGTCCCCGGTGCCGCCCTGGCGGCCATCGCGGACCCCAATATCGAGTCCGCGCAGAACCTCGCCCTGCAGCTGGGTACGGCCAAAGTGACGGCCAGTGCCGAGGATATCTTCGCCGATCCGGAGATCGACGCCGTGGTCATCGCCAGCCCGGCCCGGTTCCATTCCCCACTGATTGCCCAGGCCGCCGCCGCAGGAAAGCACGTATTTTGCGAGAAACCGGCCGGCCAGTCGCTGGCGGAACTCGACGCCGCGCTCGCGGCTGTGGAGCAAGCGGGGGTGCACTTCCAGATCGGATTCAACCGCCGGTACGCCGATGGCTTCCGGGCAGCGAAGGAAGACCTCGCCGCCGGAGCAGCCGGAACCCCGCAACTCCTGCGCTCGCTGACCCGCGATCCCGGGACCGGAAGCATTCCCAACGCGGCCAGGGTGCCGGCATGGACTATCTTCCTGGAAACGCTCATCCACGACTTCGACACCCTCAACTGGTTCAACGAGGGGGCCGAGCCCACCGAGGTGTACGCCGTGGCGGATGCCCTCGTGGAGCCGTCCCTGCGCGACCAGGGATTCCTGGACACTGCAGTAGTAACCATCAGGTACAGCAACGGTGCCATCGCCGTGGCCGAGGCGAACTTCAGCGCACTCTACGGGTATGACGTCCGCGGCGAGGTGTTTGGCTCAAAGGGCATGGTGCAGGCGGGCCGGACCACCGAAACGGAGGCCCGGCGCTATACCGCCGAGGGACTCTCGGCGGATACGCCACGCCTCAACGTCGAGCTGTTCCGCCAGGCCTACACCGACGAACTCGCGGACTTCGCCGCATCCGTGCGGGCAAAGCGCGACGGCGGGACCTCGCCGTCGTCGGACATCACCCTTACGCCCGGCGCCGCCGACGCCCGCCGCGCCCTGGCCATGGCACTTGCCTGTATCGAATCGGTGAAAAGCGGCGCCCCGGTCGCCGTCGCCGAAAAGGCGGCCGTCTGATGCGGCTGGCGGTCTGCGCGGAAATGGTCTTCCTGGACCTTCCGTTCGAGGAGCGGGTGCGGCGGGTCCACGAGGCGGGATTCGACGTGGAACTCTGGGATTCCCGGCACAGGGACATTCCCGCGCTGGCAGCCACTGGGGCCGTCTTCTCCTCCATGACCGGCTACACGTCCGGCAGCCTGGTGGATCCGGACACGGCCGGTCACGTGGTCCAAACAGCCGAATCGCTGATCCCCACCGCCCTTGAGCTCGGAGTCAGCCGGATGGTGGTGCACCCTGCCGAACTCATTGACGGCAAGGCCGCCAGGCCCGTCTTCCGTTCCAGCGGGAGGATGTGGAGCACTGGTGCCAGGACCCTGGAGCGGCTTGGCAGGCTGGGCGAAAAACACGGCCTCACGTTCTGCCTGGAAAACCTCAACACGGTGCTTGACCATCCAGGCATTCCGCTGGCCCGCGCCAAGGACACCCTTGCGCTCGTGGAGGCGGCCGGGCACCCCAACGTCAAGCTCATGCTGGACCTGTACCACGCGCAGCTCGGGGAGGGGAACCTCATTGAGCTGGTTCGGACGGCCCTCCCTCATATCGGCGAAGTCCAGGTGGCGGATGTTCCCGGACGCTGCGAGCCAGGCACCGGGGAAATCAATTACGCAGCTGTGGCCCGTGCCCTCGCGGAGGCCGGCTATCAGGGCACCGTGGGCATGGAGGCGTGGGCGAAGGATGACAGCAACGCAGCCCTCGACGCCTTCCGGACCGCCTTTACGGTCTATGCAGAGGAAAAAGCATGAAAAACGTAACGCTTGGACTGGTCGGAGTGGGCCGGATCGGCGTCATGCATGCCAACAACATCGCGTCCCTCAACGGCGTTTTGAATCCGGAGGGGATCAACGTGCGCCTCCTGCTGACGGACGTGGCTGAAGAGCATGCCCGGCGAGTAGCAGCAGGCCTGGAGGCGGAGTATCTGCCCTCGGTTGACGCACTGCTGGCCTCGGGAGTGGACGGCCTGGTGGTGGCCACCGGCACCGCCACCCATCCCGAACTCATCAAGGCGGGAGTGGACGCCGGCATCCCGGCTTTCTGCGAGAAGCCCGTGGCCATGAACGTTGCGGACGCCCTGCCGGTGCTGGACTACATCCGGGACAAGAACGGCGTTGTGCAGATTGGCCACCAGCGCCGGTTCGACGCCGGCTACCTGGAAGCCAGGAGGGCTTACCGGGCCGGCGAGCTGGGATGGATCCACTCCCTGCGCGCGGTGACCTGCGACATGGCCCCGCCGCCCGTGGAGTTCCTTGCAACCTCCGGCGGGCTCTTCCGCGACTGCTCGGTCCACGACTTCGACATCCTGCGCTGGCTGACCGGCCGCGAAATCGTCGAGGTCTACGCCAAGGGCTCGAACAACGGTGACCCGGCCATCGGCGGAGTCGGGGACGTGGACACCGCGCTGGCCCTGGTGACGTTCGACGACGGCACGGTGGGGACAGTGTCAGCCACCCGCTACAACGGGGCCGGCCATGATGTCCGGCTGGAAATCCAGGGGTCCAGCCGTTCGCTCATGGTGGGGCTGGACGATAAGACGGCGATGGTGTCAGCCGAACCCGGCGTCGCTTTCCCTTCGGGCGAGCCGCACCGGACGTTTGCCGAGCGCTTCGACCAGGCCTACCGTTCCGAAATGGCCGCTTTCGTTGAGCTTGTCCTGGGCCAGCGGGACAACCCGTGTACCCCCGAGGACGCTGTGGCCGCCTCCCGGGTGGCCGACGCCGCCCAGGAGTCCCTGGCCAGCGGCCTTCCGGTGCGCGTGGCAGGAGCCGTGGCCAGCCAACTGTCCTGAGCGGCCCCGAACCCGTTCAGGACACCGCGTGCAGCTTGGGAAGCGCGTCAACCAGGGGGGCCAGTTCAGGGATGTCCTGCGCTGCTGCCAGCGCACGCTCGAGGGTGGCGTCGTGCGCCGGCCTCGCTTCCTCAAGGAGGCTGAGGCCGGCGGGCGTCAGTTCCGTGTAAATACCCCTGCGGTCGTCATCGCACAGGATGCGCGTCAGCAGGCCCCTGCCCTCCAGCCGGTTGACCAGCCGGGTGGTGGCGCTTGGGCTCAAAGCAGAAGCGCGGGCCAGTTGCTGCATCCGCATGTGCCAGCCGTCCTGCCTGCTCAGCGCGTCCAGGACTGTGTACTCCACCACGGACAGCTTTGACTCAGCCTGGAGGGCGCGCTCCAGCTCGCCCTCGATCAGCCCGTGAAGGGCCGCCAAAGTCCGCCATCCCTGCGCCCGGACCTCGACGGCGTCGTCCTTAATGCCCATGGTGCTGCTCCTTATCCATATAGTTGCTTGCGCGGGATAATTGCGTATGCAACAATAAATACCGCGCCTGCAACTAGTTTATGGCGTCATTCTGCGCCCAGCAACATGCGCGTTCCCACACAACACGGAGGAGTACCGGCATGCCCGTCGGTTTGATAGCCCTGGCCCTCGGAGGGTTTGGAATTGGTCTTACAGAGTTCGTCATTATGGGGCTGCTGCCTGAAGTGGCAGCGGACGTTGGTGTAACCGAAGCGGAAGCCGGCTGGCTGATCTCCGGCTATGCACTGGCGGTGGTGGTCGGCGCCCTCGGTCTCACCGCCGCCGTCACCCGTTTCCCGCGGAAGCCTGTGCTGGCGGCGCTGCTTGTCCTGTTCATCGTGGGAAACCTGTTGTCGGCCACCGCAGCAGACTACTGGCCCATGATGGCCGGCCGGGTAATTGCCGCACTGGCCCACGGTGCCTTCTTCGGCATTGGGGCGGTGGTCGCCGCGGGCATGGTTTCCCCTACAAAGAAGGCCGGTGCCATTGCGCTGATGTTCACCGGGCTGACTGCGGCCAACGTTCTGGGGGTGCCGTTCGGCACCCTCCTCGGGCAGGCCGCCGGATGGCGCGCCACGTTCTGGGCGATCACCGCTATTGGTGTTGTGGCCCTCGCCGGGATCCTGGCGCTCGTCCCCAGGGCAGCCGGAGCGCCCGGGGAAACAGGAGGGCTGCGCGGCGAGCTGCGGGCCTTCCGCTCCCGGCAGGTATGGCTCTCGATTGTGGTGACCATCCTCGGGTTCGGAGGCATGTTCGGTGCCTTCACGTACATCGCCTACACACTGACCGAGGTATCCGGCTTCGCTGCCGGCACGGTGCCCTGGCTCCTGATCCTGTTTGGCCTGGGACTCTTCGCGGGCAACACGCTCGGCGGAAAGGCCGCCGACCGGAACCTTGACCGCACCCTGCTTGTGGTCCTGGCCGTCCTGTTCGTTGTCCTGGTGGCCTTCGCGCTGACCGCCGCCAGCCAGGTACTGGCCACTGCGTCCCTGGTGCTCATGGGTGGCTTTGGCTTTGCCACCGTCCCCGGGCTGCAGATGCGCGTCATGAAGTACGCCAGCAGTGCACCCACCCTGGCATCGGGCGCCAATATCGGGGCGTTCAATGTGGGCAACGCCCTGGGCGCGTGGCTCGGCGGTGTCACCATTACCGCCGGGCTCGGCTACACCTCACCCATCTGGGCCGGTGCCGGTATCACGCTGGTGGGGGTGGCTGTCATGGCCTTCGCTGCCGCCGCCGCCAAGCGGAGCAGCGTGGGGCCGCGTCCGGAAGCGGAAATGCCAGCGGACCGCACGGACGCCCTGCACGTGTGAGTTTTCGTCCATTTATGCAGGGCTGGAGGCCCTTTAAGTCTCCATACCTGGACAAAAACTCCAGCCGGATCGCGGGATGTGCGGGCGCTCAGGCGCCGAACGGGAGCCGCGGGTCCACGTCCTGGCCGTCCCAGGTCTGGCGCACCCAGCCGTGGTGGGGGTCGTCGCTGATGAGCCATTCGCGCACGGGCCCGGGGCCTGCCATGACGTTCAGGTAGTAGAGGTCGTATCCCGGCGCAGCCATTGCGGGACCGTGCCAGCCGTACGGAACCAGGACAACGTCACCGGTGCGCACCTCCGCCGAGACGTCGATGGGGCGCTCGTCTGATGCGTAAACGCGCTGGTAGCCGATTGCGTCCGCATCCGCCGGCGCCGCTGACCCGTCCGCCACGCGCGTCTCGAAGTAGTAGATCTCCTCGAGGTGCGTCTCGCCGTCCTTCTCCTCGTCGTGCTTGTGAGGGGGATAGGAGGACCAGTTGCCTGCCGGAGTGAGGACCTCGCAGACAATGAACCGGTCAGCCTCCAGCGCGGCGGGTGTCCCGAAGTTGTGGACCTGGCGGGAGCAGTTGCCCGCGCCGCGCAGCTCAACCGGGGTTTCGGCGGCGGTCACCAGCCGGGTGGGGTACGCGTCCTTTGCCGGGGCCGTGGCAACCGCTACCCTCCCGCCGTCGGCCGAGGTGATGCTTACGGCGCGTCCGGTGCCCGAGTACAGAACGTCGCTGGGGCCGTGGAACACGGAGTCGCGGCCGCCCAGGTCGTATTCGGTGCCGTCGACCGTAACGGTGAAGGAGCCGTTGAGGGGCACCACGATGCGTTCCTCACCTGCGGCGGGAAGGACGACGTCGGCACCGGCAGCGAGCGTGGCCACCTTCAGTCCGGTATGTGCCCAGCCGTCCACGGACAGGGAGGAGTCCGAGGTTCCGATGGAAACGTCCCATGTGCCGTCGGTGGCGGTGCCCAGGGGGTAGACCCAGTTGGTCATGGAGTGTAGCTCCTTGCGTCAGCGCTGTACGAGTGTCATTTCAAAGCTGTAGGAATCCCCGCGGTACACGTGGTGTCCGGTTTCCACGCGCCGGCCGGTGTCATCGGTGGCAGTACGCTCCATGGTGACCAGCGCGGACCCGGGCGCGGTCTCGAGGAGTGAGGCCTGGTAGTCGTTGGCCACCACGGCGCCGATCCGCTGGTTGGCGAGGCGGAAGTTCACGCCGCCGCGGCGCAGGATGGCGTAGAGGCCCTCAGCGGACAGCGCGGCTTCATCCATCTCGGCAATGTCATCCCGGACCCAGTTCTCCATGAGCGCCAGCGGCTTGCCCCCCACTTTGCGCAGGCGGGTGAAGTGGTAGACCTTGGAGCCGGCCGGCAGCTGGAGGGTTGCCAGCGTGGCGTCGTCGGCCTCCACATGGGCGAAGCTCAGGACGTCGGTGGTGGGCTTCTTGCCGTTGTTGGTGAGGTCGTCGTAAAGGCTGGAGAGCTCAAGCGGACGGCGCACCTGGCTTGAGACCACCTGCGTTCCGACGCCGCGCTTGCGCACCAGCAGCCCGGATCGGACCAGCTCGTCCATGGCCTTGCGCATCGTGGGGCGGGAAAGGTTCAGCTGGGCCGCGAGGTCGATTTCGTTATCAAGCCGGCTGCCGGGCTCCAGGACTCCGCTGAAGATTGCGGCTTCGATCCCCTGCACCACCTGGTGGTAGAGCGGGACGGGGGAGGAGCGGTCGATGCTGAGACCCAGGTTGTGCGCCACGGTACTTCCCTCATGTTCCTTGTTGCGGGACGTCTCCGCCCGGGTGGGGCGCGAACGGCCGCCTTGCCGCTATATGTTCGCTTGATAGGACATACTATTTACTTCTTCGATCCTAGCAGCCGTGCCATCCCGGTCAAGGGGAGCGCCGGGAACCAGCGCAGCGGCGTCCGGCCTTGCAATAGGTTTGGACAGTGAACCTTTCCGGAAACGTGGGCCCCCACCCGCACAACCTCGAAGTACAGGACCTGGACAGCTTCGACCGGCTGGTCGGCGCCGGTGCGGTGGACATGCGCGGCTGGCACGCGCAGTCCCTGGACCTGCGGGGGAGGACCGATGCCCTGCAGCGCCTGCGCGTGGAGGGCGCCATCTTCCTCGGCTGCACGTTCGACGACGGCGTGGAGGACCTGCTGCGGCGAAGGGGAGCGCTGATCTTCCCGCGGCTGGAGACTGTGCCGTTCAACCCCTACCGGGCCGCCTTGTACTCGCCGGAGGAACTGTACGCCGGACTGCCCGGTGCCCCGTACGAAGCCCTTCCGGATGCCCGTATCTACCAATGGAGCATCCAGCCCGGCATGCGGCACCGGCTGGATGCAACCCTGGCCTCAGCGCTTCACGACCACGCCATCGGCGATGCCCTGGGCGACGCGATCCGGACAGGCCCGTTCCAGGGCCGGGCCATGGTGGGTGTCATGGGCGGGCACGCCGCGCAGCGCGGCAGCAGCGGCTTTGCCCAGGCCGCCCAGCTGGGCAGGCTCCTCGCGCGGGACGGACACGTAGTGGCCACCGGAGGGGGACCGGGGGCCATG
The DNA here is from genome assembly GCF_045291495.1 of Pseudarthrobacter quantipunctorum. Taxonomy (NCBI): domain Bacteria; kingdom Bacillati; phylum Actinomycetota; class Actinomycetes; order Micrococcales; family Micrococcaceae; genus Pseudarthrobacter; species Pseudarthrobacter quantipunctorum. The sequence continues at coordinate 3,217,031 of NZ_CP148033.1, read as the reverse complement.
GAGGCGGCCAACCTCGGTGCCTACCTCAGCGAAGCGGACGACGACGGCCTGCAGGCTGCGCTTGACCTGCTCGCCTCCGTCCCCGGGTTCCGTCCCTCGGTGTCGGCGTGGGCGCGGGCGGCTGCCGCCGTCGTCGAACGCTTTCCGGGCGGGACGCCATCGCTGGGCATCCCCACCTGGTTCTACGGGCATGAGCCGCCCAACTACTTCGCCACGCACATCGCAAAATATTTCGCCAACGCCATCCGGGAAGCGATCCTCCTGGAACTGTGCACAGGAGGGATCGTGTTCCTGCCCGGGGCCGCCGGCACTGTGCAGGAGATCTTCCAGGATGCGTGCGAAAACTACTACGGCGCGCGGGAAAAGGTGACGCCCATGGTGCTGGTGGGCCGGCATCACTGGGAGCGCCAGTACCCTGCCTGGCCCATGCTCCAGAGCCTGGCGGCCGGCCGGCCCATGGAGGACCGGATTTTCCTGGTGGACACAGTCCAGGAGGCAGTAGACGTACTGCGGCTGTCCCCTTAGCCCCTGGGGCAGCAGCAGGTCAGAGATCCTTCCGGCACTGCGCCTTGCTGAGCTCATAGAGCCCGTTGAGGTCCCCGGCAGAGAGCCCCTCGGGGGTGCCGATCTCGGGATACATCAGCTGGGTGGGGTCATCCACGTGGTCGAGGCCCATTACGTGGCTGAGCTCGTGCAGGATCACGGCACGCGCATACAGGTGGCCGTCCGGGTTGAGCAGTTCATCGGCAATCTGCGGTGCGTCGAGGTCCAGGCCGCCCGTGACGAAGGCCTTGGGACCGTCGTCGTAACTGAAATGGGTGCTGCCCCCGGTTCCGATCACCTTGCCTTTGAGCTGCGGTGCAACCTCCGGTGTTGTCCAGGCGATGAGCAGCGGAGCCCAGCGCTCGCCGTAGGCCTCGGGCTGGTAGGGCGGACGCTGTGGGGACGGCTGCTCTGCGGTGGTGCCGTCGTAGATGAACCGGATGCCGGTGGCGGCCGAGATGGTGGCGATGGATTCCGTGACCAGCTGCTGCGAGCCTGCCGGTGCGAGATCGTCATTGATGACATAGTGCAGCGGCCTGCAGGGGGAATAGCCAACCGGGCTGCCGTCCCCGTTGACGGCCAGGAAGCGGTAGGAATCGCTGCCCAGAGGCGGAGGATCGGCGGCGGACAGGGGAGCGTCCGACTCCTCCAATCCCGGAGGCGGCGCGCCCATCCGGCCTTCGGCCCGCGGCGGCTGGCCGGCTTCCCCGGAAGGGCCCGCATCCTGCTGCCCGGCGGACTGCCCGTTTCCGGGGCCGATCCGGACATCCAGCAGCTCTTTGAAGCGCGGGTCATTCAGTGCCAGTGCTGCTCCAAACACGGCGCCCGCGGTGAGGGCGGCGGTGAGCAGCAGCTCCAGGCCCCGGCGCATGCCCAGGCGGGCTTTGGTCCCCGCATGGCGCGACGCTGCGCGGCGCGGCGGCCGGGTCTCCACTAGGCCACAACGGTGCCGAAGGCCAGCCCCAGCAGGTAGGTGACTGCCGCCGCGCCCAGCCCGATGGCCAGCTGGCGGAGTCCACGCGTCAGGGGCGACGTGCCGGAAAGCAGGCCCACCGTGGCGCCGGTGACCAGGAGGGCGAGGCCCACCAGGATGCCGGCCGCCACCAGGGCGGCGATGCCGGTCAGGCCAAACAGGAACGGCAGGATGGGCACGATGGCGCCGGAGGCGAAGAAGCAGAAGCTGGAAAGTGCCGCGCCCCAGGCGGTCCCCACGGCTTCGTGCTGGTCCTCGACGTCCGGCAGTTCCGGCTGCAGCGACAGGCTGGGATCGCAGTCGCAGGGCAGCAGGCCCATGCGTTCAGCCACGCGGTGCTCGGCTGCCTCCTGCGTCATGCCCCGGGCAAGGTACACCAGCAGCAGTTCGTTGTGCTCAAGGTCCAGCTTGGGAGCCGCCACCAGGGTGACCTGGGTGGGGCGTGTTGCCGCGAGCAGTTCCCGCTGGGAACGGACCGAAATGAACTCGCCGGCGCCCATGGACATGGCACCGGCCAGCAGCCCGGCGATTCCGCTGAGCAGCACCACGCTGCTGGCAACGCCGGAGGCCGCCATGCCCATGACCAGGGAAAGGTTGCTGACCAGGCCGTCATTGGCGCCGAACACAGCGGCGCGGAAGGTGCCTGCCAGGCGGTTGCGCCCCCGGGTTGCCAGCCCTCGAACCACTTCTTCATGGATCTGCTCGTCCGCTGCCATCGCATCCGTGGCGTTGGGGTCCTTTGCATAGGGGGAGCGGCCTTCTGCACGCTGGGCCAGGGCAAGCACAAACACCGACCCGAAGTGGCGGGCCAGGAAGCCCAGCATGCGGCTCCGCAGGGATGCCCGCCGGGGCTTGCCCGCACGGTCACCCAGCAGGCCCAGCCAGTGTGCTTCATGGCGGCCTTCGGCTTCAGCCAGCGCAAGGAGGATGTCGCGCTCTTCGCCCTGGCGGTTCTGTGCCAGGTCCCGGTAGACGGCGGCTTCGGCCCGTTCGTCCGCCAAATACTGCCGCCACCGCTTGACGTCCGACGGCGAAGGCTGGGCCTGCTGCGCGTGCCTGGCTGGTCCCCGGGCCGGGGAAGGTTGCGGCGCTTGCGGCGCGGACGGGCGGTTGAACTCGGCGTGCTGAGACACGGAAACTCCTGGGCTGGATGGGGCATGGTGCGGCCCCATTGCAGAGCAAGCTTACTGCGAAAATCCGCGGATTTTTGGCAGGTATTCCTGCCTCGGATATTTCGGCTTGCCTTAATCCGGGTGGTATCCACAGGTACCGTGACACGCTATTGACCACCCTTCGGTGCGGTGCTGTGATGAAGGTGTGGCGCGGCCAGCGCCCTCACTGAAAGAGCACGTCAGGCGAACAAACGGAGGTTCAATCATGAGCACCACCGGACAGCACCCGGACATGCCGCACCTGGATGCCGTAGAGGCGGATCCCGCCTATGACTACGCCGAGGATGCACCGGTAGTTGAGGACGACTGGGATACCGAGGACGACCTCCTGGACGAGGAAGAGCCGGTGGTCCAGGTGCCTCCCGTCGTGGTCGACGCCGAGGACCGTGTTGTCCCGCTGGATGACCCTGACGAGGTCCGCGAAACCGACTAGCGAACCCGGCAGGACATAACGACGGCGGCACCCCGCCTTCGCCGGAAAGCGAAGGTGGGGTGCCGCCGTCGTGCTCCTCTGCTGCTGTTGTCCTGGTCTGCCGGGCCTAGCGGGCTGCGGTGGGAAGGGGCGCTTCTTCTGCGGCCTGCCCTGCCACCCGGCGCTGCCAGTTGCGCATTACCTGCGGGTCGGTCGGTTTGCTCAGCAGGGAAACCGCAACGTAGACCAGGGCGGACGCCAGCAGGCCGTAGTAGATGGGCTCGTTCGCGTAGATGCCTTCCAGCGGTGCCTCGGCGTTGACTTCCAGGATGATCATGGTGCCCAGCGTCACCACGGAACCCACGGCCATGGATGCTGCCGCAGCGATGCCCGTACCGCGCTTCCAGACCAGGCCGCCGAGGATCGCCACGAGGAGGCCGCCCACCAGGATGTCATAGGCAATGGTCAGGGCTGCCACCACGTCCTTGGTGATGATGGCGATGACGATGGCGATGATTCCCAGCGCAAGGACCCAGATGCGGTTGGCCTTGACGTCATGCTCGGGGTTGTCCGAGTCGTCCGTGTTGATGTCCTTGCCGAACCAGCTGGCAACGAACGGCAGGACGTCGGCACGGGCCACGGTTGCGGCAGCGATGAGGGCGCCTGACGCGGTGGACATCATCGCTGCCACGGCTGCTGCCAGGACCAGCCCGCCGATGCCGACGGGCAGCAGGGTCTGGGCCACCTCCGCGTAGACGTCGTCCTTGACTGCGATGTCGACGCCGGAGAGGGCCACGCTGGCGGCCATGCCGATCAGGGCGCCGGCAACTCCGTAGAGGATGCAGTAGATGCCTGCGGTGGCGCCGCCCCAGCGTGCCACGGTGGGGGTCTTCGCCGTGAAGACGCGCTGCCAGATGTCCTGGCCGATCAGCAAGCCCAGTGTGTAGACAACGAAGTAGGTGATGATCGTCTGGACGCCGATGCCGTCGATCTGGAAGAAACTCTCGTCCACCCGGCTGCGGATGCCCTCGAAGCCGCCCGCCGCGTTGAGCGTGAAGGGCAGCATCAGGAAGAAGATGCCCACGGTCTTGATGATGAACTGCACCTGGTCGGCCAGGGTAATGGACCACATGCCGCCCACCGTCGAGTAGACCAGTACGATGGCTCCGCCAACGGCGATCGCAATCGGACGCTCCCAGTCGAAAAGCACCACGAAGATGGTGGCGTAGGCGCCGGTGGATGTGGCACACAGCATCAGGGTGTAGGCGAGCATCACAATGCCGGAGGCCTCCGTGGCCCTGCTGCCGTAGCGCAGGGTGAGCATCTGGGACACCGTGTAGATCTTCAGCTTCTGGATGGTCCCGGCAAACAGAAGGCTCAGGAGCAGGACGCCGGCGCCGATGGCCACTACCAGCCACATGCCCGAGATGCCGAACTTGTAGCCCAAGCCCACACCGCCCACTGTGGAGGCGCCGCCCAGGACGACGGCGGCCATGGTTCCGGTATAGAGGAACGGGCCGAGGCGGCGGCCGGCCACCAGGAAATCGCTGTTGTTCTTGGTGCGGGACTTGCCCCACCAGCCGAAGGCCAGCATCGCGAGCAGGTACACCACCACGATGGCGATGTTGATGAAACTTGCATCCATGTTGGCTCCTTGGAGCGTGTTTGGCAGCGTGGGGCGCCCCGGAGACGGTGGGCCGGATGCCGCTGCGGAATTTTGGGGAGTGAGGGGGCTCAGCTATTGCTCTATAGGCAACAAGTGTTTCCAAAGCGTAGGCTGTGACGGTGATAACAGTCAAGGCAACCCTGGGTGCCGGGCCACGCGTGCAATGAGCCGTCACAGAAGGGGCAGGCCATTAGTATTGCTCCAAAGTGGAGCCGGGCTGCCGGCCATGAAAGGTTCGTAGATGAAGGCACTGCCAGTTGAGCCGAGCAACGTACCGGTGGCCATCGGCTCGAGGATCCGGGCCGCCCGGCAGTCACAGCGGTTGACCATCGAGCAGGTTGCTGACGCGACGGGGCTGACCAAGGGGTTCCTCAGCAGGGTGGAGCGGGACCTCACGTCCCCGTCCGTGGCGTCCCTGGTCACGCTGTGCCAGGTCCTCTCGGTCTCCATCGGCGACCTTTTCGCGGCGCCCGAAACGCATCTGACCAAGCGCAATGACGGTCCGCGGATCTCGCTGGGCGGCCAGGGGATCGTGGAGCGGCTCCTCACGGCGCGTTCGGAACGGCGCGTCCAGATTATCCAGGCCTGCATCGAACCACACGGCCGCGGCGAATCCGAGCTCTACGCCGTGGACTGCGACGTTGACGTCCTCCATGTGATCAAAGGCAATATCCGGCTGATCCTCACCAACGAGGAATATGATCTGAGCGCCGGGGACACCGTCACCTTCCCCGGCCGTGAGCCGCACACGTGGATCAACCCCACCGACAAGCCTGTTGAGGTTCTCTGGGTCCTGGTTCCGGCCGCAAGCCGCTAACTCTCCCGCCCAAGTAGGTAGCACTAAGTGTCGTTATGAGCGCTCATAACGACACTTAGTGCTACCCAGTTGCGGCCAGATGCCGTTTCGGTAAACAAGTGGTGCACACTGAGAAACAAGATGTATGATGGCAGTCACATCAGTCCCTCAACTCCTTGAAGGAGAGGCCTCCCTTGGAAGAGCTGCGCATCGAAGCCAACGGCAACCTTGGTCCGATCGATTCATCCCGGATTCCCCGGTACGCGGGAGCTGCCACGTATGCCCGCCTTCCGCGCCTGGACCAGGTGGCCAAGGCCGACGTCACAGTGGTGGGCGTCCCCTTCGACTCCGGTGTCTCCTACCGCCCGGGTGCCCGCTTCGGCGCCAACCATGTCCGCGAGGCCAGCCGGCTGCTGCGCCCGTACAACCCGGCGTGGGACGTCAGCCCGTTTGAAAACATCCAGGTGGCCGACGCCGGGGACATGGCCGTCAACCCGTTCAACATCAATGAAGCCATCGAAACCATCCAGCAGAACGCCCTTGACCTGACGGCCGGCGGCAGCAAGCTGGTGACCCTGGGCGGTGACCACACCATCGCCCTGCCGCTCCTTCGCGCCGCCGCCGAGCGAGCCGGAGAGCCCATCGCCATGCTCCACTTCGATGCGCACCTGGACACCTGGGACACCTACTTCGGCGCCGAGTACACCCACGGCACCCCGTTCCGCCGCGCCGTCGAGGAAGGCATCCTGGATACGGAAGCCATCAGCCACATCGGCACCCGGGGGCCGCTCTACGGCAAAAAGGACCTCGACGACGACCACCGCTTTGGGTTCGGCATCGTCACCTCCGCTGACATCTACTACCAGGGCGTCCTGGAAACCGTGGCCAAGGTCCGCGACCGGATCGGCAACCGCCCGCTGTACATCTCCGTGGATATCGACGTCCTGGACCCCGCCCACGCGCCGGGCACCGGTACCCCCGAGGCCGGTGGCATTACCAGCCGCGAGCTGCTGGAAATCATCCGCGGCTTCCGCGGCATGAACCTGGTGGGCGCCGACATCGTGGAGGTTGCCCCCGCGTACGACCACGCCGAAATCACCGGCGTCGCCGCCAGCCACGTCGCCTACGAATTGGTCACGCTGATGGCTGACAACGCCGTGGCGGGGGACCGCTTCGGAGCGGCCACCGGTTACGCCGCCCAGGCGCTCGGGCAGGAGGCCCGCCGACCGGCAGGTTTCGCTCCGGCAGGCAGGGAGTAACGGTGGGCGACGCCACTGCGGGTGTGGCCGCTGTGCCCGCAATAAACAGTTCGGGCGTGCGCAACGGCGGGGACCTCGTCGTCGAAACCCTCGAGGCGCTGGGTGCCAAGACCGTCTTTGGCATCCCGGGCCAGCACGCCCTGGGCCTCTTTGATGCGATGGGCCGCGGGAACCTGCAGTTCGTCTCCTCCCGGGTGGAAAACAACAGTGCCTTTGCCGCGGACGGGTATTCCCGGGCGACGGGCGAAGTGGGAGTCCTGTTCCTCTCCACCGGACCCGGCGCGCTGACGTCCCTGGCCGGGCTGCAGGAAGCCTATGCCACGGGAGTTCCCATGGTTGTGGTGGCCAGCCAGATCCCGCTCGAGGGGCTCGGCGCGCGCCGCAAGGGCATGCTGCACCAGCTTGACGACCAGAAGGCGTCGGCGGCTAACGTCACCAAGAGCCAGCGGCTGATCCAGCACGCGTCCGGCATCCCGTCCGCCATCCAGGACGCCTGGACCGAGGCGATCTCCTCGCCCCAAGGCCCCGTCTGGCTGGAGATCCCGCAGAACGTCCTGCTTGATCCCATCATGGTGCCACCGGTGGAGGATGCGCTTGCCGAGGCGGCTGACAACCCGCCCCGTGTGGAACTGGTCCGGGAGGCGGTGAAATGGCTTCAGTCCGCGGAGCGTCCGGCCATCATCGCCGGCGGCGGCACACGGCGGGGCCGGGCAGAAAAGTCCCTGCTCTCGATTGCCGAGAAGCTTCGCGCGCCCGTGATCTGCACTCCGGGCGGAAACGGCGCCTTCCCCTGGAACCATGAGCTGTCGCTGCAGTCCTGGATTGAGGACCGCTACATGACCGATCTCCTGGAAGACGCGGACGTCCTGGTGGTGATCGGCTCGTCCCTGGGCGAGGTCACCTCCAACTACTTCACGTTCGAGCCCCGGGGCCGGATCATCCAGATCGATGCCGAACCCAGGGTCCTGGAGTCCAACCGGCCCGGGCTGGGCATCCGGGCAGACGCAGGCCAGGCGCTCGCGGCCCTTGATGAAGCCCTGGAGGCTGGGGCTGGCCGGACTGTTCCCAGCTGGCACGGCACGTCGCCGGAAAACCTGGTGAGCGAATCCCTGGCGAAGGTCCGCGCACGGCTGGAATCGCAGGACCTGGCCAAGGAACTGAAGTTCATGGCGGACATCCGCGAAGCGGTGCCGGCGGACATGCAGACCTTCTGGGACATGACCATCGCGGCCTACTGGGGCTGGAGCTGCTGGGACGCCCGCGAGGGCCAGTTCCATTCTGCCCAGGGAGCCGGCGGGCTGGGCTTCGGCTTCCCGGCGGCCATCGGCGCGGCCGTAGGACTCGAGACGGTGGGCAGGCCCGCTGGCTCTGCCCGAGTGCTGGCAGTATCCGGCGACGGATCCTCGATGTATTCGATCTCTGAACTCGCCACGGCGAAGCAGCACAACGTTCCGGTCACCTGGCTGATTGTGGACGACGGCGGCTACGGCATCCTTCGCGAATACATGGTGGGCGCCTTCGGTAAAGCCACGGCCACGGAGCTGGCCCGCCCGGATTTCGTCAAGCTTGCCGAGGCGTTCGGCGTGCCTGCCGTCAAGGTGGCGCCGGCGGATGTGGGGGACGCGTTGAAGGCGGGGTTCGCTGCCGACGGGCCAAACGTCGTTGTGGTGGAAACCCTGCTGAAGATGTTTGCCCCCACGCACCTGGCGGACTGACCAGCACCTCCTCCTTACCTTGGTCCCCTTGAGGCCCCGGCTCGCACAGAGCTGGGGCCTTTCGCGTTCAGCCCTTCAAGCGGTTAGTTTCCCAGCAACAACTTTGAGTATATAGTTGCTTCAGGCAAGCAACTGAGGAGTCGAGCAACCATGGCAGTAGCGCCGGATACGGCAGCCGACCTTGTGTACCAGATCTTCGATCTCCAGCGCGCAGTGCGGTGTATCGCCACCGCCAGCGTGCGCGGGCAGGACACCGGGGTGGCGCTGCAGGGCGTACTGCGCTTCGTGGGCGAAGGGGAGAGCAGGGCCACGCGCCTGGCCGAGCGGCTGGGAGTCAGCGCGCCGGTGCTCAGCCGGCACATCGCGGACCTGGAGGAGCACGGGCTGGTGGTCCGCAGACAGGACCCCGACGACGGCCGGGCCCAGCTGGTTGCCCTGACACCCCTGGGAGCGGCAAAACTCCGCAGCATCGAGCACCAGCGGACGGCGGTCCTGCAGGACTACCTGCGCGACTGGAGCGAGGAAGACGCTGGCACTACGGCCAGAATCCTGCACAAGCTCACCGAATCACTCAAACAATCAGCCCGGGCAACGGCGGCCGGCACCATCACAACCAGCGCTTAGGAGCAGACCCATGGCAAGACCAGCCGCCCCCGCCGCATTGGCCGGCGCACCCGCGGGCACGCCGCCCGAGATGTCCCACCGCCAGATCATGGAAGCCCTCACCGGGCTCCTCGCCGCCTTCTTCACGGCCATCCTCAGCAGCACCATCGTGGCCAACGCGCTGCCCACCATCATGTCCGACCTGCACGGCACCCAGACCGACTTCGCCTGGGTCATCACCGCCGCGCTGCTGGCCAACGCCGCCACCACCCCCATCTGGGGCAAACTCGCCGACCTCTTTAACAAGAAGGTCCTGGTCCAGCTCAGCATCATCATCTTCGTGGCCGGCTCCGTCATGGCGGGCCTGTCCGAAACCATCCCGCTGCTGCTGGGCGCCCGCGTGATCCAGGGTGTGGCCATGGGGGGACTCACGGCACTGTCGCAGGCCATCATCGGCACCATGATCCCGCCGCGCAACCGCGGGAAGTACTCCGGTTACATGGGCGGGGTCATGGCAGTCGGGACCGCCGGCGGGCCGCTGCTCGGCGGCTTCATCGTGGACAGCCCGCTCGGCTGGCGCTGGACGTTCTTCGTCTGCGTGCCGCTCGCCGTCGTCGCCCTCATCCTGCTGCAGGTCACCCTCAAAATCAGCCACATAAGGCGGCCCGCCAAGATCGACTGGCTGGGCTCCATCCTGCTGACCTCCGGCGTGAGCCTGCTGCTGATCTGGGTCTCCTTCGCCGGCAACCCCGCCTACTATGACTGGGTCTCCTGGCATTCCGCCGTCATGGTGGGCGGCGGAATCCTCCTGCTGGCCCTGCTGGTGCTGGTGGAATCCAAGGTGGAGCAGCCCATCATCCCGCTCAAGATCATCTCCGAACGCACCACGGCACTGGCCATCCTCGCTTCCGTGGCCGTGGGCGTGGCGATGTTCGGCTCTTCAACCTTCCTGGGCCAGTACTTCCAGGTGGCGCGCGGTGCCAGCCCCACCGAGGCCGGGCTCCTGACCCTGCCGATGATCGCCGGAAACCTGGCGGGTTCTGTGGTGTCCGGGCAACTGATCAGCCGGACGGGCAAGTGGAAGGGCTACCTGATCGCCGGTTCCATCCTGCTGATCGGCGGGCTGGGACTGTCCGGAACCCTGGACCACACCACCGAGCTCTGGCACGCAGGGCTCTTCACCGCAGTGCTTGGCCTCGGCCTGGGCATGCTGATGCAGAACCTCGTGCTGGCCGTCCAGAACACAGTCCGGGCATCGGACATCGGAACGGCGAGTGCTTCGGTTGCGTTCTTCCGGTCCGTGGGCGGCGCCATCGGCGTCTCCGTCCTGGGCGCCATCCTGGCCAACCGCGTCAGCGAGCTGGCAACTCAGGGCCTGGCAACTGCAGGCATCCCCGTTGAAGGAGGCGCGGCCGGCGCCAGCATGGACCTGGCGCACATGCCGGAACCCGTCCGCGACATCATGCGGGCCGCCTACGGTGACGCCACCGCCGAGGTGTTCCTGATCTCCGCTGCCGTGGCCGTTGTGGCGCTGGTGTCCGTACTGTTCATCAAGGAGAAGCCCCTCCGGCGCACGGTGGACATCCAGCCGGGGGCCGGGGAAAAGAGCACGACGGCGGAGCTCGCCCCGGCAGGCAGGTGACCCTGAGGGGTAATCCCCACGGATGATCTTTCCCTGGGCCTGTTTCGCCAGGGGGAGGAGTTTCGTAGAGTGGGAAAGCTGAACTGTCGGCCCCGGCTGCTACTACTTAGGCCTCCTGCTCTTGCGAACCATCACCGAACTCACCACTAAGGACCCGTGGGCATGCTCCTCACCCTCATACGGCGGTTTTCCCGGCCGTATAGGCCGTACATCGCGGCCGTCATTGTGTTCCAGCTGGCGTCCACCATCGCCGCGCTGTACTTGCCCAGCCTGAACGCCCAGATCATCGACGAAGGGGTGTCCCGCGGGGACACCGCCTTCATCTGGCGGACGGGCGCGGTGATGCTGGTGGTGGCGTTCATCCAGGTGGGCACCGCCATTGCAGGGGTCTATTTCGGCTCGAAGACGGCCATGGCCATAGGCCGGGACCTGCGGCGCGGGGTTTTCCGCAAAGTCACCAGTTTCTCGGCCATGGACGTTAACGCTTTTGGCGCCCCCACGCTCATCACCCGCGGCACCAATGATGTCCAGCAGGTGCAGATGCTTGTGCTGATGGGGCTGAACTTCATGGTGGCAACGCCCATCATGTGCATTGGCGGCATCATCATGGCGCTGCGCGAGGACCTCAACCTGTCCTGGCTGGTGTGGGTTTCCGTGCCCCTCCTGACGGTGGTGGTGGGGTACCTGGTGGTCCGGCTCATGCCGCTGTTCCGGTCCATGCAGAAAAAGATCGACCGCATCAACGCCGTGCTGCGGGAGCAGATCATCGGCATCCGGGTGGTCCGGGCCTTCGTCCGGGAACCGTATGAAACAGGGCGCTTTGGCGAGGCGAACAAGGAACTGACGGATGTCTCGCTGAAGATCGGCGCCCTGTTCGTCCTGATGTTCCCTGCCATCGGCATGATCCTCCACCTGTCCACCGCGGCCGTGCTGTGGTTCGGCGGGCAGCGCGTGGATTCCGGCGAGATGCAGGTGGGTGCCCTGACCGCCTTCCTGCAGTACCTGCTGCAGATCCTGGTGGCCGTCATGATGGGCACCTTCATGGCCATGATGATCCCGCGCGCGTCTGTCTGCGCGGACCGCATCGGCGAACTGCTCGACGTCGAGCCCTCCATCCATGATCCGGAACGGCCCGAGGTGCCGGGCGCGCTGGCCGGCGTGGTGGAGTACCGGAACGTCACCTTCGCCTATCCCGGTGCCGAGTCACCGGTGCTGAGCAACATCAGCTTCACGGCCCGTCCCGGCCAGACCATCGCCATTATCGGGTCCACCGGCGCGGGAAAAACCTCCCTGCTCTCCCTCCTGCCCCGGCTTTACGATCCCGCCGAGGGGGAGGTTTTGCTGGACGGAGTCCCCGTCAGCAGGATGGACCGGGCCGACATCACCCGGCGCGTGGCCCTGGTGCCCCAACGCCCATACCTCTTCTCCGGAACCATCGAGCACAACCTCAGGTTCGGAAAAACCGAGGCCACCGACCAGGAACTGTGGGAAGCGCTGCAGGTGGCGCAGGGCGACGAGTTTGTCCGCGCCAAGAAGAACGGCCTCGGATCCCGCATCTCCCAGGGCGGAACCAACGTCTCCGGCGGCCAGCGCCAGCGCCTTTGCATCGCCAGGGCACTCGTGAGCAGGCCCCGGGTGTACCTCTTCGACGATTCCTTCTCCGCACTGGACGTGGCCACGGATGCCCGGCTCCGGACCGCGCTGAAAGGCATCACCGCCGATGCCACCGTGATCATCGTGGCGCAGCGGATCTCCACCATCACCGAGGCGGACCAGATCCTGGTGCTGGACAACGGACGCATCGTGGACCGGGGAACCCACCAGGAACTCCTGGAAACCTCGCCCACCTACCAAGAAATCGTCGAATCCCAGCTGAGCGTGGAGGAAATGGCATGAGCGCCCGCAGGAAGGACTCCACGGACGTCACTGCAACAGCAGCTGCCCGGGACTCGAGCGGCACGGAGCTGACGGAGGAACCCGTCGAGGATGACGACTTCGTGGAGGAGGAGTTCAAGCCCTCCGAAGCCGACGGAGACATGTTCGGCGGGATGCCCGCCAAGAAAGCCCAGCACTTCTGGCCCTCCGCCAAGCGCCTGATGGGGCTGCTGAAGCCCGAGGCCCTGGGCATCTACGTGGTGGTGGGCATGGTGGTGATCGCCGTGGTCCTGAACGTCATCGCCCCCAAGATCCTGGGCCAGGCCATGGACGTCATTTTTGCCGGAGTGGTGGGCAAGCAGCTTCCGGCCGGCGCCAGCAAGGAACAGTTCGTGGACGGGCTGCGCCAGCAGGGCCAGGACAACTTTGCGGACATGGTCTCCCGGATGGAACTGGTGCCCGGCACCGGCATCGACTGCAACAAGCTCAGCATGCTCATCGCGGTGGTCCTGCTGATGTACTTCGTAGCCAACATCTTCCTCTGGCTGCAGGGCTACGTGCTGAACCGCATCGTGATGAAGGTAATCCGCCGGCTCCGCGACGACACCGAACGGAAGCTGAACCGCCTCCCGCTGAACTACTTCGACACCCGCCAGCGCGGGGACGTGCTGTCCCGGGTAACGAACGACGTCGACAACATCCAGCAGGCGCTGCAGCAGGCCTTCGCCCAGCTCATCAATTCGCTGCTGACCGTCATCGGCATCGTGGTGATGATGTTCATCGTGTCCTGGCAGCTGGCCCTGATAGCGCTGGTTGCCCTTCCCCTCTCCGGAGTCGCGGCGGGCATGATCGGCGTGCGCAGCCAGAAGCTCTTCGCCGCACAGTGGAAGAACACGGGGGCGCTCAACGGGCAGATCGAGGAGTCCTTCTCGGGGCACGACCTTGTGAGGGTCTTCGGCCGCGACAAGGACATGCTGGCACGGTTCGAGGAACGCAACGAGGAACTGTACAAGGCCAGCTTCGGTGCTCAGTTCGTCTCCGGCATCATCTTCCCGGTCATGCAGTTCGTCTCCTACCTCAGCTACGTGGGCATCGCCGTGGTGGGCGGCCTGCGGGTGGCGTCCGGATCCATGACCCTGGGCGACGCCACCGCGTTCATCCAGTACTCACGCGAGTTCACGCAGCCGCTGGGCCAGATGGCCGGCATGGCAAACATGCTGCAGTCCGGCGTGGCCTCCGCGGAAAGGGTCTTCGAGTTCCTCGACGCCGACGAGCAGGACGCCGAAACCGCCACCGAGCACCTCCCGGCCAGGACTGACGGGCACGTCGACTTCAACAACGTCACCTTCAGCTACACCGAGGACAAGAAGTTGATCGAGAACCTCTCCTTCACCGCCGAACCGGGAAACACCGTGGCCATCGTGGGGCCCACTGGTGCCGGAAAGACCACCCTGGTCAACCTGGTCATGAGGTTCTACGAGCTCAATTCCGGTTCCATCAGGCTGGACGGCGTGGACATCATCCACCTCAGCCGCTCCGAGCTCCGCTCGAAGGTGGGCATGGTGCTGCAGGATGCCTGGCTGTTCGGGGGATCCATTTACGACAACATCCGCTACGGCAACCTGGAGGCCACCGAAGAGCAAGTGATGGCAGCGGCCAAGGCCACCTTCGTGGACCGCTTCGTCAGGGCCCTGCCGGAGGGCTATAACACCGTCATCGATGAAGAGGGCAACAACGTCAGCGCCGGCGAGAAGCAGCTGATCACCATTGCCCGTGCCTTCGTAGCCAACCCGTCACTGCTCATCCTGGATGAGGCCACCAGCTCTGTTGATACCCGTACCGAACTGCTGGTGCAGAAGGCCATGGCCGCGCTCCGCACGGACCGCACCAGCTTTGTGATTGCCCACAGGCTCTCAACGATCCGCGACGCCGACACCATCCTGGTGATGGAAAACGGCAGGATCGTTGAACAGGGCAACCACAAGGTCCTCCTCGCCTCCAAGGGCGCGTACTACCGCCTGTACATGTCCCAGTTCGCAGGAGCGGACGCCGGGGAAGTCCCGGTGGACGATTCGACGGCGGTGCACAGTTGAGCACCGGCCGCCGGATCGAGGTCCTGGTCCCCATGCGGTGGGGGGACATGGACGCCTACGGGCACATCAACAACGTCCAGATCGTCCGGATGCTGGAGGAAGCGCGGATCGCGGCCTTCGGCCCGCCGCGCGGTGCCGGGTTGCCCGGAGTTGATCCGCACGTCTCCCTGTTCAATGACGTCCCGGATGGCACCATGGCTTTGGTGGTGGACCACAAGATCCGCTATGTCAGGACCCTCGAGTACCGGAACGTGCCGGCTGTGGTGCAGGTGTGGATCGGCGCCGTCAAGGGGGCCAGCTTCGACATCCACTACCTCATCCAGGACCCCGTCACCCGGGAGGACTGCGTGAAAGCCAGCAGCCACCTGGCGTTCGTGGACGAGGCCACGGGGCGCGTGCAGCGCCTGACGCGTGAACAGAAGGAACGCCTGGCCCCGTTCACGGCCTGAGGGCGGATGCGCCGGCACCGGCACGCCCCGTTGCGCAGGAGCAGCAAGCATCGGAAACTGAAAACCTAAACAAGGAGCAAACATGGCCCAGAAAAAGACCTGGAAAGAAATGTCCCCGTCAGCAAAGGCCGGCACCATCCTGGTGGCCATCGCGCAGGTGTCCCTGCTGGTGGCAGCGCAGCGGGACATCTCGAAGCGGCCCGCTGCACTCATCAACGGTCCCAAGGCAGCATGGCGGGCGGCATCCTTCATCAACTTCATCGGCCCCGTGGGCTACTTCACCTTCGGCCGGAAGCGTCCCGGCGCCGGCAAGTAGCGGCGTTGGAGCACCGGGGCCAGGGGCTGTTGAGGGCCCCTCCAGCTTGACCCTGTAAATTTGGAGGCATGACCCCCACCTCCACTGCTGCCATGACCCGCGCCCTCGGCATCTCGCAGGAGATCGAGGATGCGGCCTGGTTTGTGCTGGGCCCGGGCCTGGTGGGCAAGCCGTCGGCGCTGGATGGCCGGACCCTGACCTGGACATCGGAGGCGGCCGCCGAGCTCCTGGAGCGGCTGGAACGGGGCACCCCGGACACCAAGGCCCCCATGATGACTAACCTCCGGCAAAACCTGGCGGGCGCCTCCCGGGAAGCGAAGCAGCTGGCCGTCGAACTGCTGTTCCTGCAGTCCCTTCCGCTGGCCCACGAGGTGAAGTCACTGAAGGTCAAGCGTGCCCGCGTGGCCGAGGCCGCGTCCTGGCTTGAGCCCACGCTGGAGCTGCCGGAGGAGCTCTACCGGGGCATGACGGACCACGGGGTCATCAGGGACCGCACGGCGGAGTTCAACTGGACCATCTGGGACCACCTGAAATGGCTGTGCCGCTTTGTGCAGCACGTGGACCAGCAGCCCACCGCAGCCATCGCTGCCGCGCTGCAGGACCCGGTGGAGTTCCACCGGTTGGCCGCCGCCACCCCGGACGACCAGCCCGCCATCCGCCGCAGCATCGAGTTCCTTACCTGCCCCAGCTACTTCGAGCCCGTGGTGGCGGACGTGGAACGCCAGGAGATCCGGGATGCCTTTGCCTCCCTGGTGGGCGGCGCCAAGGGGGACGCCGAAGAGGACATCACCGCGGACATCCACCGCATCCGCCTGCACCTGGACGAGCAGGCTGGCCAGCGCATCGACTGGTACTCCCGCCAGCTGGTGAGCCAGTGGCGAAAGGTGGGCGATCCCGGGAGGCGGGCCTGGCTGCTGCGCACGCACAGCGACAACACCGAACTGCTCACCGCCTGGCAGGGCGAGGAGAAGGTGACCCTCGACGTCGAACACCTCCGCCTGCTGGATCCCGGCGTGACCGCAGGGCTGGTCCAGCACGCCGTGGACGAGGACTACAGGCACCTGGGCTACGTGGAGCGCGAGGACACCAAGACGGCTGTCTTTGCCTTCCTGACCGTCATGAAACCAGGGGACCTGGTGCTGTACCAGCACGCGGGCACGGTGAGCCTGGGCGTGGTGCTGGGGGAGCCCGAACACAATGACGACAACCGACGCCTGCGCCGCAAGGTCCGCTGGTTCGACGAAGGGCACGCCACCACCAGCCTGCCCCGGCACATCCAGCGGCAGCTGGCCACGCCCGGAATCGTCGTGGACGTGACCAAGGTGGTGCAGGCGCTGCAGGCCCTGCTCCCGGCAGAGGCGGAAACAGGGCCCGACGACGACGCTGAAGCAGCCGCCGTCGCGCCTCCCGTGCAGGAGGGCTTCCGCCCGCTGACCCGCGAGTTCGCCGACACGCTGCACATGGAGCTTGAGCCGCTCCAGGAGATCGCCGAACTGCTGGAGGAGAACCGGCAGCTGGTCCTCTACGGCCCGCCGGGCACCGGCAAGACCTACCTAGCCAAGCACCTCGCGGCGGAACTGGCTGATGACACCACCGACGAGCGGGTCAAACTTGTCCAGTTCCACCCCTCTTACGCCTACGAGGACTTCTTCGAGGGCTACCGGCCGGACAAGACGGACGAAGGCCAGGTGTCCTTCAAACTCGTCGCCGGACCGCTCCGCCGGCTCGCGGAAGAAGCGGCCAAACCGGGCAACGGGAAGAAGCCGTACTTCCTGATCATTGACGAGATGAACCGCGCCAACCTGGCCAAGGTGTTCGGCGAGCTGTACTTCCTGCTCGAATACCGGGACGACCGGATCTACCTGCAGTACAGCCCCAACGAGCCGTTCACCCTGCCGGACAACCTGTACATCATTGGCACCATGAACACGGCGGACCGCTCCATCGCCATGATGGACGCGGCGATCCGGCGCCGTTTCTCCTTCATCGAGCTGCACCCCCAGACCGAGCCGGTGAAGGGCTCGCTATGGCGGTTCCTGCAGGCCCGGCAGCTCGACGCCACGCCCGCGCTGCTGCTCGATGCCCTCAACAGTGCCATCGACGAGTGGGACCGTGATTTGATGATCGGTCCGTCCTACTTCATGAAGCCGGCCGCCCAGAACCCAGCGGGCCTGCGCCGGATCTGGAAATACGAGCTGATGCCGTTGCTGGAAGAGCACTACCACGGCCAGCTCACCAGGGCCCAGCTCGAAGAGCGCTTTGGGCTGGACCGGCTGCTGGAACGCCTTGCCCGGGGCTGACCCAGGCGCCGGCAGTATCGCCCCCGTCCGGTACCTGGTCCTGGATGAACTGTCCCGCGGCATCGTGGAACGGCTCGATCCCGCCAGCGCCTCCTTCCTTAACTCCAGCGGGCTGGCAAAAGCCTCCCCGATGGGACTAGGGCTGTACCGGATCGAACCGGTGGGCAAAGTGGGTTCCGTGCGGACTCCCACAGTGCAGCTGGATGTCCGGCCCAAGGACCGGCTGGGCCTGGGCCGGCTGCTGTTCCTGCTCAGCTATGCAGGTGACCAGGGATTCCGCCCGGACTCGGTGGCCGCGGTGGAGGACCGGGAGCTGTGGAGCGCACTCGCCGAATCTTTGGCGCAGCTGGCCGGGCGGGCCCTGGGACGCGGGGTCCTGCAGGGCTACCTCACGGTGGACGAGTCGCTCCGGACGGTGAAGGGGCGTATCCGCATATCCGACCAGGTTTCCAGGCGCCCCGGCATGCTGGTGCCCCTGGAAGTGTCCTACGACGAGTTCACCGAGGACATTGCCGAAAACCGCATCCTGCGTGCGGCGCTGGAGCGGATGGGGCAGGTGCCGGGCGTGCGGCCGGAGGTGCTGGGCAGGCTGCGCCAGCTCAAGGGAAAGCTCGACGCCGTCACGCGCCTTCCAGCAGCAGCGCCCCTGCCGCGGTGGAAAGCCACCCGCATGAACCTCCGCTACCACCCCGTGCTGCGCCTGGCTGAACTGATCCTGCGCAACGCCTCCGCTGAAGCGGGCCAGGGCACCCAGCAGGCTGCTTCGTTTGTGGTGGACATGGCCCAGGTGTTCGGGGACTTCGTGGGCACCGCACTTCGTGAGGCGATGGCCGCCTACCCGGGGGAGCTCAGGCTCCAGTTCAGCACCCTCCTGAGCGAGGCAGTCAACGACGCCGACCGGCTCTCGGTGCGGTCGGACGCCGTCCACCTCCTGGGCGGGCGGCCCGTGGTGGTGTACAACGCAAAGTACAGGGCGGCCGCTGATCCCGGCGCCTCCCTGACCGTGGACCACTTCCAGATGCTGGCCCACTGCACGGCGCTTGCCGTCCCCACTGCGTGGCTGGTCTACGCCGGCGCCGGTGAGATGAAGCTCCGCCGGATCCTCAACACGGACATCGACATTGTGGAGTTCCCGCTTGACCTGTCCAGGCCGCCGTCGGAAATCCTCGCGTCCGTCCGGGAACTGGCACGCCAGTCCTGGGGCGAGGTGGTCCGGCAGGCTGGGTCCACGCCCGCAGGGTTCCCTGGCTGAGCTTGCGAGGTTAGGGTGCGGGTGGGGACTAGGCCGGAACCCGGAACGTGAAGGTGGTCCCTTCGCCCAGGGCGCTGTCCACTTCAATGGTCCCGCCGTGTGCCTCAACAATGGCCTTGCTGATCGGCAGGCCCAGACCCACGCCGGGAATGGCTGTCCGGCGGACAGTGCTGGCACGGAAGAACTTGGCGAAAACCTCGGACGCGTCTTCCGGGCTCATGCCCATGCCGGTATCGGTGACCCGGCATGCCAGGTGTCCGTCCTCCCGCGCGAGCGAGACCATCACGCTGCCGCCGTCAGGGGAGTATTTGATGGCGTTGGACACCAGGTTATCCAGCACCTGCGAAATCCTGGGCCCGTCCACATGGGCCTCCAGCCGTTCCGGCGTGTGGGCCTCCAGTGCCACTCCTGACGCCGCGGCCCGGGGTATGGCCGAGGAGACGCTGGAGCGCACCAGCTCTGCCACATCAACGGCCTCGGGCGTCACGATCAGCTGGCCGTTCCGGCTGGAGAGAAGGTCCGAAACCAGGGTCAGGAGCCGCTCGGAGTTGCGGCGGATGATTTCGAGCATGTCGCGCTGGACGTCCTCAGGCTCATCACCGAGCAGGATTTCCACATAGCCCAGGATCGAGGTCAGCGGCGTCCGGAATTCGTGCGAGACGCTGGAGACGAAATCATCCTTGGCCGTCAGGGCGTTCACCAGGTCCGTCACATCACTGAAGGCAATGACGGAACCGGCGAACGCGCCGTCGTTGTCCTTCATGGCCCGGGCGGTGGTCACAAAGGCGCGCTGATCGCTCCCCGTGCCCAACCACACAAGGTAATCCGTGAAAGTTTCGCCGAGGACCGCGCGGCGGACCGGCCGTTCCTCCACGGGGACCAGCGTCACGCGGTCCGGCCCGAAGACCAGCAGCTGGGACTCGTTCGGGTCCGCGATGTCCTTGGGCCGCGCGAGCTCGTGGTTGATCCGCTGCCTCCTGTTCATCAGGACATCGTGCCCGTCCGCATCCACTGCAAGGACCCCCAGGTGGACAGTCTCCAGGATCGTGTTAAGCAATGCCCCCTGGCGCTGGCTGGTGCGCAGGTTGTCCTGCAGTTGGGCATCCTTCTCCTCAAGTTCCCGCTGCTGCCGCGTCATGCTGAGCGTCAACACACTGACCGAAACCCCGATGCCGAGCATCATGACAGGGAGGAGCAGGGACCGCGCCAGGTCCTGGGGCGTCGGATTTCCCTCCAGCAGCAGCGGAACCCAGATGATGGCAAGCGGGGCAAGGAAGGACAGCCACAGGGACGTCCGGGGGTAGTATCCGGACGCGCAAAGCCAGATCACCGGGAAAACAGCCAGCAGGCTGATTCCGGTGAGGCTCTCCTGCCCGCCGCCCTCCCGGCCCACCGCAATGGAGACGAAGTCCAGCAGCGGAATGATGAGGAAACTCGTGTACGGCAGCCGGTCCCAGGGGACCAGGTAGCACAGGGCCATGATGACGAGCTGGGACACCAGGAAGGTCACGAACAGCGGGTTGTCCATGGTGACGGGGAAGAAAGCCCACACCAAAAATGCCGTGAGGAGCGTCGTCACGAACAAGGGCATCTGGCTCAGCGCCACGCGGTCCGTCAGCCGGTACTCGTGGAAGGGCCGGCGGAAAAACCTCAGCTTGCCCGAGGACCAGGCCGCGGGGTGGTCCATGGCACGGAACTTGCGGGGCGGGGTGTGTGAGGCCATGCCAGCAGGATATCGGCAGCCAGCTATACTTCAGACGTTGGCTGCTGAGGGGGCGCTATGAGTGATGCACGAGTGGGACTGGTCATCGAGGATGACCAGGACATCCGGGAACTGGTACGCACTGTGCTGTCCCAGGCCGGTTTCGACGTAAGCGTGGCCAGCAGCGGGGCAGAAGGTGTCCTTGTGGCCAAGAACCTCAACCCGGACGTCATCACCCTGGACCTCGGGCTGCCGGACATCGACGGTTTTGAGGTGTCCCGCCAGATCCGCGAATTTTCAGACGCCTACATTGTGATGCTCACGGCCCGCACGGAGGAGCTGGACACCCTGATCGGGCTGGAGTCCGGGGCGGACGACTACCTCACCAAACCGTTCCGCCCCAGGGAGCTGCGCGCCCGCATTGCCGCAATGATGCGCCGTCCCCGTTCGGTCGCCGATCCTGCCGACGCTGTGCCCGCAGATGCCGCAGCCGACGGCGGAGCCGTCCATCCTGAGCGGGGAAATTACAGCCACAACGGGCTGGAACTGAGCTACTCGTCCCGGACCGTGGTTGTTGACGGCAAGGAAATGAACCTGACCCGCACCGAATTCGAACTCCTGCACGCCCTTCTGGAAGCGGGCCGGACCGTCCGGACCAAATCCGACCTGGTGCGCCGGCTGCGGGACGAGGATTACGACGTCGGCAGTTACA
Organism: Pseudarthrobacter quantipunctorum; assembly: GCF_045291495.1. Classification (NCBI taxonomy): domain Bacteria; kingdom Bacillati; phylum Actinomycetota; class Actinomycetes; order Micrococcales; family Micrococcaceae; genus Pseudarthrobacter; species Pseudarthrobacter quantipunctorum. The sequence continues at coordinate 3,195,551 of NZ_CP148033.1, read as the reverse complement.
TCAGTGAGGCGGACGAACGGTCCGTCGAAGTCCACATGGGCAACCTGCGCAAGAAGCTGGGCGATTCACCGCAGAAGCCTCGCTGGCTGCAGACCGTCCGTGGCGTGGGTTACCGCCTGGCGCCGGGAGAGCACTGAGACTGCAGCCGGTGCATGGTCTGCCGGCTGCACTGGTTGATGGGCCGGAGGAATGCGGCGGCCAGCTGCGGCAGGACAACCGCCACATCTGAGTGGCGGGCTTCGCGGCGGAGCTCGCCCTCCAGGTCCATGGCCAGGCTGGCCAGCCGCTCGGCGCCCACCATCTGGCTGGAGGTTTTCAGGCTGAGGACTGCGTCCACGGAACCTTCCAGGTCTCCCGTGGTCAGCGCCAGCCGGAGGCGTCCAATCCGGTGCGGCAGGTACTCGATGAAGTTCCCCACGAAGACCTTGCAGTACCCCTCGTCCTCTTCCAGCTCCTCCCTCAACCGATCGAGAACCGACTGGTCCACCAAGGGCCGGGGGGCATCATCTGCGGCGCTCATGACGGTCCTTTCGGCGGAAACAGTCCCTTCCAGGAAGGGGGCGATTAGGTGGGGCATATGTTTCACTTCAGGTTAGGGGCGTTGCTTTCGCGCGACGGGTTTTAGAAACAGAATTGTGGGTTTCTTGATGAGACTGCGGGTTTACCCCTGACGCCCTGAGCCCGTGGCTTTGCGCCGAATTTCGCGCCTGGTTTGGCCTCCCATTTACATGCCCGGTCCGCAGTCCGGAGAACCCATCCATCCTTCCGGTCCGCACGCAAGAACCGCGGCGGGAATGCCCAAAGATTCGCTCAAGATCCTTTTACGGGCGGTGACTCTGGATGGGAGCAGGCACGCCGGAGCGGCTCAGCGGCCGGTTTCCAGGAAGCGCACCAGCTCCGTTTCCAGGGCGGAACTGTCCTTGAGTTCGCATTCCCACACCGTGAGCACCTGCCAACCTGCATCTTCGAGCAGGCGGCGTTGATTGGCGTCCCGGTCGCGGGTCCGGTTGCGTTTGGCGGCCCAGAACTCAGCGTTGGCCTGGGGCGCGTGCTGGCCCACCCGGCAGTCGTGGAAGTGCCAGAAGCAGCCGTTGACAAAGATGACCTTGCGGCGGCCGGCGAACACCAGGTCCGGGTTGCCGGGCAGCCGGGCGGCGCCAGCTTTGCCGTGCAGCCGGTACCGGTATCCCTTGGCATGGAGGAGCCTGCGCACCAGCAGCTCCGGCTTGGTGTCTTTGCCCCGGATCCGGGACATGTTCCAGCTGCGCCGCTCAGGAGTGAGCTTATCCGCCATGCCTTCAGTCTAGGAGCGGTTAGGATCTCCTAGATTTCGCGTTCGGGCTGTTCGCCGAACTCGAAGTGGCGGCCGCTCACGGCCGTGGGCTCAATCTCCACATAGAAATCCTTCAGTGTGGGCACCCAGGTTTTCAGCCCCAGTTCTTCCACCGCTGCCAGCTCCGCAGAGTTGCTGAGGACGCGGGCCTTTCCACGCAGCACCACGGACCAGGCCTCCTCCGAGAGGATGCCGTCCGTTTCGAAGAGAACCGTGGAGTTGATGGTCAACTGGGCCAGCTTGTTCCCCGGCGCCGTCCGCAGGTAGATCTTCCGGTTGGCCGTGACGTAGTTGACAGGAAAAATATCCGGCTCTCCCGCGACGGAGACCACCAGCCTCCCATGCTTGGTGCCCTCCAGCAGGCGCCAGGACTGCTCGTCGTCGAGTTCCAATACGGGTTGTCCATCCACATGTTCAAACATCATGGAGCCATTCTTCTACCTAATGTAGAAACGCGCCAGAGGGGTTGGGGAACTTTGGGTGCCGGTCAGGAGGTGGAGGTTCCGTGCCGTGAGCAGGTGGCGCTCCAGGCGTGCGGTGATACCTGGACTTTGAGGCGGCGCCCGCACCGCCTGCAGTAGCGCGGCGGTTCCAGCTGAAGCCGGGCAGCGCACTCCTGGTGAGCCGCTCCCTGGGCAGGAACGTCCGACGGCGGTGCGCTGCCGCCGTCGGACGTTTCCTTCGGGTGCGCCTTGCCGCAGTGGCCGCAAAAGCCGCCGGTGGTTGGGCTTGTGGAGCGGTTGGGGATCATAGGGTTTTCTGGAGTTCCTTGATGGGCATGTTGAGGTCCACCAGCAGGTTGAGGTCGGCGGCGGCGGGGCGGCCCAGGGTGGTGAGGTAGTTGCCGACGATGACGGCGTTGATCCCACCCAGGAGTCCCTCGCGCGTGCCCAGGTCGCCGAGGGTGAGCTCCCGGCCTCCGGCGTACCGCAGGACGGTGCGGGGCATGGCCAGGCGGAACGCGGCGATGGCGCGCAGGGCGTCCTTGCCGTCCATCAGCTGCTGGTTTTCCAGGGGCGTGCCCGGCCGCGGATTAAGGAAGTTCAGCGGTACTTCATGCGGTTCCAGGGCAGCGAGTTGCGCCGCCAGTTCCGCACGCTGCTCGAGTGACTCACCCATGCCGATCAGCGCCCCGCAGCACAGTTCCATGCCGGCGTCCTTGACCATGGCGCAGGTCTCCAGCCGTTCCTCATAGCTGTGGGTGGTGACCACCTGGGGGAAGTAGCTCCGTGCCGTCTCCAGGTTGTGGTTGTAACGGTGTACGCCCCATGAAGCGAGCTGGTCCACCTGGCGCTGGGTGAGCATGCCCAGCGAGCAGGCGATGTTGATGTCCACTTCCTCATTGATGCGGTCGATGGCGAACTTGATCTGGTTCATGAGTTTGATGTCCGGCCCGCGGACGGCTGCCACGATGCAAAATTCAGTGGCCCCGGTTGCTGCTGTTTCCTTGGCGGCCTTGACCAGTTCGGGGATGTCCAGCCAGACGCCGCGGACGGGGCTGTCGAAGAGGCCCGACTGGCTGCAGAAATGGCAGTCCTCGGGGCAGCCGCCGGTTTTGATGGAGATGATGCCTTCAACCTCCACGTCCTCCCCGCAATGCTTGAGGCGGACCTCGTGGGCAAGCTCCAGGGCTGCGGGGACGGCAGCATCGGGGAGCCGCAGAACCTCCACCAGCTGTGCTTCCGTGAGGCCGATTCCGTCCTCCAGGACCTGCTGCCGGGCGGTTTCCAGGATTGGGTGTTCCGGGGTGTGGGTAGTGCGTGTCATTGCCGTCCTAGCTTTCGGGTGCGTCTCTTTCCTGACAGTAATTCGGGTCTGAAGGGCCGGTTTTGTGGAAAGGCAACAACGTAGGGGAACCCGTTTTGTTTACAGCAAAAGTCAAGGATTAACGCCACTGAAACAACCCCGTGACCACGCTGTCGTTCGGGCCGAATAGCGTCTCATCAGATCCCTTAGAGACGAAAGCGACGCAATTCCATGAGCAATGACAAAGAGACAACGCAACTGCTGGACCCGCCGGCACAGCCGGGTGGCGCCGTCGTCGGAAGCCTTCCCGCGGCTGCGGCGGGCAACGCTGCCGCACTGAACGCCACAAAGGAAAGCCTGGAGGACTACACGCTCCGGTTCGCGCCGCGCTCCTACCGGAAGTGGAGTGCTGGGGTGGTGGCAACCAGTGCACTGGGCGGGATCGCGTATCTGGCGGATTTCTCAATCGGCGCGAACATTGGCATCGCGTACGGCACCGTCAATGCCATCTTTGGCATCCTGGTGGCCGCCGTGATCATTTTCGCCACCGGCTTCCCGCTGGCATACTACGCGGCGCGGTACAACATCGACCTTGACCTCATCACCCGCGGCTCAGGCTTCGGCTACTACGGGTCGGTGGTCACCAACGTCATCTTCGCGACGTTCACGTTCATTTTCTTTGCCCTGGAAGGCTCCATCATGGCGCAGGGCCTGGAAGTGGGCCTGGGTATTCCGCAGTGGATTGGGTACGCCGCCTCTACCGTGATCATCATTCCGCTCGTGATCTACGGGATGAACACCCTGGCCAAGCTGCAGGTGTGGACCACCCCGCTGTGGCTGCTCCTGATGGTGGTGCCGGTGGGATACCTGCTGGTCTCGCACCCGGAGAGCATCAACACCTTCTTCGCCTACACCGGAGAATCCGGCGACGGCGGCCCGAACCTTGCCTCCGTCATGCTGGCTGCCGGCGTCTGCCTGTCCCTGATGGCACAGATTGCCGAACAGATCGACTACCTCCGTTTCATGCCGCCGCGCACGGAAGCCAACAAGGGTGCGTGGTGGCGGGCGGTCATCCTGGCCGGACCCGGCTGGGTGATCTTTGGGGCCATCAAGCAGATTGTGGGCCTGTTCATTGCCATCTACCTCATTGCAACGCTGGATCCTGCGGCCTCTGCCACAGCCAATGAACCGGTGCACCAGTTCCTGGGTGTGTACCGGGAAATGATGCCGGCCTGGCTTGCCATGACCCTCGCGGTGGTGCTGGTGGTCATTTCGCAGATCAAGATCAACGTCACCAACGCCTATTCGGGTTCGCTGGCCTGGACCAACAGCTTCACCCGCATCACCAAGACCTACCCGGGTCGCATGGTGTTCGTGGTGGTCAACCTGGCCATTGCATTGGTCCTGATGGAAGCCAACATGTTCGACTTCCTCAACAGCATCCTTGGTTTCTACGCCAACTGTGCCATGGCCTGGGTGGTCACGGTTGCGTCCGACATTGCCATCAACAAGTACCTGCTGAAGATTTCCCCCAAGGTGCCCGAATTCCGGCGGGGCATGCTGTACGCCGTAAACCCAGTGGGCTTCATTTCGATGCTGGCGTCCGCGGGGATTTCGATTGCGGTGTTCTTTGGCGCCTTTGGTTCCGCGATCCAGCCGTTCTCGCCGATCTTCGCGGTGGGCCTGGCCTTGGTCCTTCCGCCGGTGCTGGCTTTCGCCACCCGCGGCCGGTACTACCTCCGCCGGACGGACGACGGCATCGACCTGCCGATGTTCGACGCCGACGGGAACCCCAGCGACGCGAAGCTCCTCTGCCACGTCACGAGCATTGAGTTTGAGCGTCCGGACATGGTGCGGTCGGCGCAGGACGCTCCCGACGGCGGCCCGCAGTATGTCTCGTCGCTCGCCTTGTCCACGGACAAGACAGGGGAGCTGGTGTTGCCTCCGCAGAAGTAGGTGGCCTTCGCGGCCACTGGAAAGTGCTTTGAAGTAGGGAAGCCGGCGCGTTCATGCGCCGGCTTTTCTTATGGCTACTTTTACTGTCTCTGTGGTGATAAACCTTTGGCCGTCGCTGTGGATAAGTCTTATCGTCCAAATGTGACCTGGGCTACCCTTAAGTCATTGTCCGGAGTTAGCCGTCTTGAAACTACTGGGGGATTAGCGGCCCATGACATCGATCAACGTCTCTACGCCTTTGAGAATGCGCTCAGCTGCTGCGGGCGCTGTTGTTGCTGCGGCGCTGCTGCTGGCCGGATGCGCGGGCGGGGCGCCGGCGGACCCCGGGACTGTAACCTCCACGCTTACGGGATCGGCCACGGCCAGCTCATCTGCCACCCCGACCCCCACCCCCAGCGCCGTGTACAAGCCGGCCGACGCCTCCGGCCCCGCCCAAAACGTCCCCGTCCCCGTGCTGCCCGAGGTGGCGAAGACGGAGACGAAGGAGGGGCTCGAAGCGTTCGCGAAGTATTGGTTTGAGCTTCTGAGCTATGGATACGAAACCGGCGACACGAAGCCCCTATCCGCCGTCACTAGTTCCTCTTGCACCATGTGTGAACGAGCAAAACAGGTTCAAGAAGGGTGGCATCAAGACGGTCGTTGGCTGGTTGGTGGAAGGGTGACCACACCCTCTGTCAACACCACTTTCAACGAGGCCCCTGGCGGCAACTATCAGGTTGCCGTACAGGTCTCGCAAGAGCCGCTGAGCTATTACAACCCAGACAAGTCGCTAGACAGCATGGATCCCAAACCAGCGGATTCCGGGAGCCTGATGTTGGTGGCATTCCGAGACGGTGCTTGGTTCGTTCAAACAGTTGAGCCGATCGTCGGTTAACGACATGAAAGTCCTTTTCCGGATCTTCTCCGTGGGATTTCTGCTTTGCTCGGTGATTATGCCAATTGGGGCAAGCGCTGACTCATCCGCAATCGTTTCATTGACTCTGGCTGAAGAAAACGAGCCGTCCGCTATGCCGAAGCCCGTGACTTCGCCTCCAAAAGGTCATTGGAGTTCGGGGGGAGCCGGCGTCAGCGGATGGCAGTTGAATCCGGGATCAGGGGATTTTTCCCGTGCCGAGCCGGGCACTGTAAATACCGACCCCAACGAGTACAAGTACGAACTCCAGTGCCACCTCGGTGGGGGCGACTTCGATACTCCTTGCCTAGCCCGGCAGTTGGAGTGCAAGGACGGGCCCGACGGTGAGGATGGAATTCCGGTCACCTGGCTGTCGAGGCCCCGAGGTGTACCCGGCGCCGTGTGGGCTCACCACTCCGGCCCCACCTGCCTTTTCGACGCCAGGCCCGAGGACTTGCTGCCCAGGATCGCAGCCGACATCCAGCGGGAGTTCCAGAGCCTTCCGGTCAACGCTGGAACGGTCGTGGCCCAACCGAGTCCGCACACGTTGCGGGGCGCTGAGACCAACTTCTACGCGGAGGCGGCCGAGCAACAGTTCGACGTCACCATGTTTGGCCAGCAGGTGCACATCGTGGCCACCCCGGTCCAGTACACGTGGGACTACGGCGACGGCACCGTGTTCGGGCCCCAGTCCTCCATGGGCGGCCCGCTGCCGCAGGACCGCTGGGGCGAAAAAACCCGGACAAGCTACGCCTACGGAGCAACAGGCGACTTCCAGGTGGTGCTGACAACCACCTTCCAGGGAACCTACTCGGTCAACGCCGGACCGCCCCTGCCGATTCCTGGCCAGGGCCAGTTCAGCGCCCCTCCGCAAACCATCAGTGTGTGGCGCTCATTGACGCGCAACTACGCCGACGACTGCAATGCCAACCCCCAGGGCCAGGGCTGCCCAGGGGCGGCAAGGTAGCGGAATCCCCTAAGCCTCGAAGTTGCCCGTCCGCCTGCTGTGATTCCCGTCGCAACCGGAATAGTTGCACCTGCATGCCGGTTGCCCAAGGCAGTAAGTCTTTAGCCTTCGAAAGGAACCGCGCATGCTGTTTTCCCCTCTCAACCTCGGCGAACTTGAGCTTCCGAACCGCCTGGTCATGGCACCTTTGACGAGGCTCCGCGCAGGTGAGGCAGGGGTTCCCGGTCCGCTCGTGGCAGAGCATTACCGCCAGCGCGCGTCACTCGGCCTGATCGTCAGCGAAGGCACCTTTCCAACCCCGGCGGGCCGCTCCTACGCCGGCCAGCCGGGCATCGTCACCGAGGAACAGGTTGCCGGCTGGAAGAAGGTCACCGATGCCGTGCACGCCGAAGGCGGCCGCATGTTCGCCCAGATTATGCACGGCGGGCGGGTTTCGCACCCGGACATCACCGGCGGACTTGAACTGGTGGCGCCCAGCGCGGTTGCCATCGACGGCATCGTCCGCACCCCGCAGGGTAAGCAGCCCTACCCGGTGCCGCATGCACTGACCACCGACGAGCTTCCCATGGTGATCCAGGAATTCGTCAACGCATCTCTCAACGCCATCGAGGCCGGATTCGACGGCGTGGAGCTCCACTCAGCCAACGGGTACCTGCTGCACGAGTTCCTGGCTCCGAACTCAAACGTGCGCGACGACAGCTACGGCGGCTCACCCGAGAACCGTGCCCGGTTCGTCATCGAGACCGTCAACGCCGTGGTGGCAGCCGTGGGCGCCAACCGTGTTGGCATCCGAATCTCCCCGGAGCACAACGTGCAGGGCATCGCCGAAACCGACGCCGCTGACGTCCGTGCCACCTACGAGGTACTGGTTGACAGCATCGCCCCGCTCAACCTCGCCTACCTGAGCATCCTGCACCACGAGCCTACGGGTGAACTGGTCCAGGACCTGCGGGCCCGTTTCGGCGGGACCTTCCTGGTCAACACCGGCTTCGGCGTGATCACCACCCGCGACGAGGCAGCGTCACTGGTGGACGCCGGACATGCCGACGCCGTCGTGGTGGGCCGTCCCGCCATCGCCAACCCGGACCTCGCCCGCCGCTGGAAGGAAAGCCTTCCCCTCAACGAGCCGGATCCCTCCACGTTCTACGCGGACGGTGCGGAGGGCTACACGGACTACCCCGCCTACCAGAACTAGGACGGCAGTTAACGACGGCGGCGGCACCCGGCTTGGGTGCCGCCGTCGTTGGCTGCGCGGTGTGCTGTCCCGGCAGCGGGCGCCGCAGGCCATCCGACGGCCTTTGGCTCAAGCTCTGGAAATTTGGCCCGCCGGGTCCTCCAGGATGCCGGCGGTGATCAGATCGTACTCCAGCGAATGGACTTTTACTAGGGCCATATGTGAGCTGCGTCAACCCGCTACAGCAGGGCCTCCCTGCCGGTTCCTTCCTTCATGACCAGCCTGCCGCCGTCGATCGAAACGAGCACGCTTTTTGGCCTGCCGCTCACCTTCGTGATGGCCTTCAGGCCGCGGTTTGTGACCTCGACGCCCACCTGCGCGCCTTTCGCAGGCAGCTCCACGGATACCTCGTTGGCGATGCCAAGGATCGGATTGGTGGAGACCCCGATGTCCCGCCGTGCCTGCTTCCCGTTGACCGTCACGGTGATGTTGGCCTCGTCGAACCCCTCCTGAAAAATGATAAGCAGTTCCCTCATGGTGGCCTCTTCCTCGAGCAATGGGTGCCTGTGACGGCACCTCCACTACAGCACTTTGCCGGCGGCAGCGGAATACCCTTGCCGGGAACACTCGCGGGCAGGGCGGACCCGTGCCCAGCGGTGGAGACGCGCAACCCGGTAAGGCAAGATGTTCTGGTGACTCAACTGCCGCAGGCCCCTTCCGCCCCTTCCGTCTCCCCGAAATCGGACGATGCCATCTACACGCAGATTGCCAATGAGCTGGGTGTCAAAGCCTGGCAGGTGAAGGCCGCGGTTGAACTGCTCGACGGCGGATCTACCGTGCCGTTCATCGCCCGGTACCGCAAGGAAGCCACCGGGACGCTGGACGACACCCAGCTCCGCGACCTCGACGAACGCCTCCGCTACCTCCGCGAACTTGCCGATCGGCGTCGGGCCGTCCTGGAGGCGATTGACGCGCAGGGCCAGCTGACGCCGGAGCTGAAGAAGGCCATTCTTGCCGCGGACACCAAGTCCCGGCTGGAGGACATCTACCTCCCATTCAAAGCCAAGCGGCGCACCAAAGCGCAGATTGCACGGGAAGCCGGCCTTGAGCCGCTGGCCGAGTCCCTCCTGAAACGGCCGGACCTGGACCCGGAGCGCGAATCCGGTAAGTACCTCAACCCCGAACACGCCATCACGGACGCCGCAGCGGCGCTCGCCGGGGCCCGCGCCATCCTGGTGGAACGCGTGGCCCAGGATCCGGACCTGGCAGCCGACCTGCGCGAGCGGCTGTGGGCCCAGGGACGCCTGGTGTCACGGGTGAAGAAGGGGAAGGAAACCGACGGCCAAAAGTTCGCCGACTACTTCGAGTTCGCCCAGGCCCCTGCGGGCATGCCGTCCCACCGGGTGCTCGCTTTGCTGCGCGGGGAAAAGGACGGCGTCCTTGAGCTGGACCTTGCGGAGGCGGATCCAAAGGACGACGACGCCCTTGCCGCCGCCCGCAAGCGCTACGAGTCTGCGGTGGCCAGGTGCCTCGGGGTAACCGACCGCGGACGTCCCGCCGACTCCTGGCTGATCCAGACCGCGCAGGTGGCGTGGCGGTCCCGCCTGCTGTCACGGCTCACGGCCGACCTTCGGGGCAGGATGTTCGCAGCCGCCGAGGACGAAGCCGTGCGGGTCTTCGCGGCGAACCTGCGTGACGTCCTTTTGGCCGCCCCCGCAGGGAACCGGGCCACCCTGGGGCTGGACCCCGGGCTCCGGACCGGCGTCAAGGTGGCCGTGGTGGACGGCACCGGCAAGGTCGTCGCCACCGACACCGTGTACCCGCACGCCCCGGCACGGAAGTGGGACGAAGCATTGGCAACGCTGGTCGGGCTGGCCCGGCAGCACAGGGTGGAACTCGTGGCCATCGGAAACGGCACGGCGTCCCGGGAAACCGACAAGCTCGCGGCCGAGCTGATCAAGCGGCTGCCGGACGTGGACCGCAAGCCGCAGAAGCTGGTTGTCTCCGAAGCGGGGGCATCCGTGTATTCCGCCTCGGCCCTGGCTGCGGCAGAACTTCCTGGCATGGACGTGTCGCTGCGCGGCGCTGTGTCCATCGCCCGCCGTCTCCAGGACCCGCTCGCGGAGCTGGTGAAGATCGACCCCAAATCCATTGGCGTGGGCCAGTACCAGCACGACGTGACGGCCTCAAAGCTGGACCGCAGCCTGGATGCGGTGGTAGAGGACTGCGTGAACGCCGTGGGCGTGGACGTCAATACTGCCTCGCCGGCGCTGCTCAGCCGCGTTGCCGGCGTCGGGCCCTTGCTCAGCGAAAACATCGTGGCGTACCGGAACGAGCACGGGCCCTTCGCCAGGCGCACCGACCTGAAGAAGGTGCCGCGGCTGGGGGCGAAGGCGTTCGAGCAGTGCGCAGGCTTCCTCCGGATCAACGGGGGACCCGAACCGCTGGATGCCTCCAGCGTCCACCCCGAGTCCTACTCGGTTGCCCGAAAGATCCGGGCCGCTGCCGGATCGGCCGCGGCCTCATCGCTGGACCCCCGCGAATTCATGGACGAGACGTTCGGCCTGCCCACGGTGCAGGACATCCTTTCCGAGCTGGACAAGCCGGGACGGGACCCGCGCCCTGCGTTTGCGGCCGCGGCGTTCGCCGACGGGATCGAGAAGATCGCCGACCTCAAACCCGGGATGGTCCTGGAAGGAACCGTGACGAACGTTGCGGCGTTCGGCGCGTTCGTGGATGTTGGCGTCCACCAGGACGGACTGGTGCACGTGTCCGCCATGGCCAACCGCTTTGTCTCCGATCCGCGGGAAGTGGTCAAGTCCGGCCAGGTGGTCCGCGTCAAGGTGCTGGAAGCGGACCCGGACCGGAAGAGGATCTCACTGACACTGCGGCTCGACGACGATCCCGCCGCCGGCAGGACGGGTTCCGGACGCGCTGGCGGCAGGGAGCAGGGCGCAGGACGCGCCCCTGAGCCGAACGCGGGAAGCCGCAGGGAGCAGGGCGGCAAGCCGGCGCGGAACGTGCCATCGCCGGGCCGTCCCTCGGCGCCGCCGGCACCGGCCAAAAAGGAAGCGCCGGTCAATACAGCCATGGCCGAGGCATTGCGGAAAGCCGGCCTGGGCAAGTAGCCGCTTTCGAGGAGGGCTAAGCGAGCGACAGGACGAACGCCAGGACGAAACCCGCCGCGGTGCTGAGGGCCACGGCCGGTCCGCCGTGTTCGTAGGCTTCCGGCATCAGGGTATCCGCCAAGGATGCGATGACGGCTCCGGCGGCGAAGGCCAGTGGTATGGAGATGGCTTCCGGGTCGGTCCCGGACAGCGGCCCTGCACCAACAACGACGGCGATGACCAACAGGGCGGCACAGGCCACCCACAGGCCGATGATGCTGACGGCCGACCGGCCCTGGCTCCGCATGGAGGCTGAACCTACCAGCGCTTCAGGGAAGTTGGAGACAAAGATCGCGGCCAGCAGTGCCAGCCCGCCCGTTCCTTCGCCCAGGGAGATTCCCAGGGCAAGGTTTTCCGGGACGCCGTCCAGGGTGACGGCAGCCAGCAAGGCCAAGCCTGCCGCTCCGGCTGTCGACGCCGACGTGGGGCGTTTGTCCCTTGCCGCCGCGTCAGTATCGAGCTTGGCGCTGCCCTGGAACTCGTCCGCCGCCTTGGCCCGCTTCGCGTCTCCGGCCTGGGCCCACCGGTCCAGCAAGGCGCTCAGGACAGTAAAGACCACTGCACCCAGCATCAAGCCGATAGCGGCACGGATAATGCCGCCGCGTTCGTAAGCGTCCTCAAACAGTTCGAAAGCGAGGGCGGTGATCAGCGAACCGGCGGCGAAGGCCAGGAGCATGGCCAGCAGCCGCTTGGGGAGTTCGAACCGGACACCGATGACGGCACCCAGAACCAGAGCACTGGATGCTATGACGCCAAACCACAGCGACATCATCATCCGGCAAGTATAGGAGCGTCCGGTTGACGTGGGAAGACTTGGTTGTGCCCGTTTGAAAGGTGGGCTTTCGGCACCAAGAGGTTTTCTGCAAAGGTGGATTCATGACGTATTTCCTCGAGTACACGATTCCTGCAGCACCCGAAGACGCCGGGTTCGACTTCCCCCATGATGAGATCAACCCCGGCACCACCATTCCGCTCTCGGAGACCGGCGCCGAAGTCATCCACACCCCGGAACTCCCGGCCAGGACCGGCATCATCGGTGCCACCGTTCCGGAAGCGAAGCTTGAAGCTGAGCAACTGCTCACCCATAGCCGTGCCGCCGAGGGTTCCCTCTACTTTGATCCGTCCAACTCACTTCAGGCCGGGGTTGGAACGCTCGTGGCCACGTTCAGCGAAGGCCGGGGCTGGCAGGACGCCTGATGTCCTGCCCCTGGCCCTGCTGCCGGCTTTGACCCCGGACACCGAGAGAGCCGGTGACCACCCTCGGCCAGCCGAACTGCGTCCGCACCCCGGGGGAGTAGAGGACCGATTCGGGCGGGCCGCCCACCTCGATGCCCGCCGAGCTGATGAGGCCATCCTGAAGCTCGTGGACATCAGCGTGGTGTAAAGCCCAGGGTTCGTGGGTGTTGGGTATGTGGATGGTCCGTCCGAAGAACCTGCTGTGCAGCCCGAACCGTGCTGTGACGTGGATGGACAGGGGGTCATCGGCCACTGATCCCAGATCGGGAGTGACGCTGAAGCGGCTGGCCGCGCCCTTCCGGAATCGGCTAACGGAGTAGCCGCTGGTGCCGCCGCCCGTGCCTTCAGGCGTCCCCGGCGGTGTTCCCCACGACCGGATGCGGGACCACACATAGGGTATGCCCGCTTGCCGGGCAGCCAGGACAACAGGAAGCCGGTTCGCGTCAAGGCTCAGGAACACCACGCCCCTGGTTCCGTCCGGCTCCCGGGAGTAGAGGCGCACATTGACCTCATTGAAGCTGCCCAGGTACGGAATCCCAGGGCCGCGACCTATTCCGGCGCCTTTCATCCGGAAGCCGATGAGGCCCACCCAGGAAGAGCCGTCGAAAACGTCCGGCTCCACCCCTGGCGGCATGAACCGGGCAGCGGATGATTCCGGGATCCGCCAGTGCAGGAAGACCGCATCAAGCCAGCGCTGGGCCATGATGGCCGGCAGTGGCAGTTCAGGCGGGTCTGGCCACAGTGCCGCGGCGCTCAGGTGCTTGTTCACGTGCGAAGCCTACCGGAGACCGGCGGCTCAGCCTGCAGAAGCCGCCGCTGGCTCGGCGGGCTTGGAGGATTCCTTCTGCCAGGGCCAGCGCCCGGTGATCTCCAGTTCAAGGGAGAAACTGAGGAACGTACGGATCAGCACGATGATGGCCAGGACCCCGACGCTTTCGAACGTGGGGGTGACAGCCACCGTGCGGATGATGTCGGCCGCAACCAGCAGCTCCAGGCCCAGAAGTATGGAGCGGCCCAGCAGTTGCCGGTAGGAGCGGTAGAAGCTCAGCCTGTCCGCGCCGGGGGGAAGGTTGCGTGGCTGGTGCCCGCGGAGCGCCAGGGGAATGGAGATGAGCGCGCCGATCACCATGACGGCAACGCCCGCAAAGTCGACGAACTCTCCAACAGTCTCGATGATGTGCCGAAAATCCATGGTTCACGCCTTCCTCTGCGCCCGCCGGTCCAATCAGCCAGCCTAATGCCGGCGCTCTCAGCCAGGCCGCAGCTACGCGCTCGCAGCCACGCCGCAGCTACGGGTGGCGGATCCCGGTACCGGCAAGGACCGCCCGGTAGCCTTCCCGGAATGTTGGATAGGTGAACGTGAATCCGGTACTGAGCAGGAGACTGTTGCGGCAGCGCTTGTTGCCGCCCCGCGCCGGCCCTGCATCGCCCGCCGGGGGCTCGGTGAGGCCCATTTCCGTGGCGAGGAAGCGCAGCACAGTCCCGAGGTCGGCAGGATCGTTGTCCACGCCAACGTAGGTGGCTTCGGGCCTGGCGGCCATCGTGGTGAGATGGACGATGGCAGCCGCAGCGTCGTCCCGGTGGATGCGGTTGGTGTACCTGACATCCTCCGGAATAACGGCGGAACCGTTGCGGACCTGGTCGATCAGGCGGGTGCGGCCAGGGCCGTAGATGCCGCCCAGCCGGAGGGATGTGGCCGTGGTGGCCAAGCCGCTGAACCGGGCCTGGATGAGCTGCTCGGCTTCCAGCAGGACGCGTCCGGAAAAGCCGCCGGGCGCAGCCGGCGTACGTTCGTCCACCCAGCCACCTGCGGCATCGCCGTACACAGCCGTGGAGGAAACGAAAAGCACCCGGCCCGGCTGGACGCCGTCGCGTTCCAGGGCGTCGAGGACGTGGGTGAGTCCATCCACGTAGCTCGCGCGGTAGGCGTCTTCGGAGGGCGAATCGGCAGCAACGGCTATAACGACGGCGGTGGTGTCGGCGGGAACGGGCGGCAGTTCCGGCGCGCTCAGGTCGGCCGCGACACCTTCGATGGCGGACGGCAGCTTTGCGGGGGAGCGGCGCCAGCCCACCACGCGGTGGCCCAGCGCGTGGAACCGCAGCCCCGCTTCAGTTCCCAGGTCACCACAGCCGGCTAGGAGGATGGTCATGGGTTACGGTGCCTCCACCGGGAAGAACACGCGCGGGTCCTGCAGGAGGGCCGGATAGGTGAACGCGGAACGGTCGATGATTTCCGTGACCTTGAAGTTCCTGCCGAACCTGCCGTCCTCCAGCGTGATGGGCCGGCCGACGACCTGCCCCACCGCAAACTTCGCACCGTGTTCGAACGGGACAGCAACGGGAGTCTTGCCGGGGAGGGTAGAGAATGCTTCCTCCTGCGCCAGACGCTTGCGGGTGGGCTTCTTCACCAGCTGCTTCGGCGGTGCCTTGCGGGACTGCCGGGACGGGCGCCGGGACCCGTCGTCGACGAAAACGGGGGAGTAGTCCGCGTCCGCACCCGACGCATCAGCGGCGGCAGCGGGGCTCCCGTTGACCGGCGGAAGGGCTACGGTATCCAACAACTGGGGGTCGACGTCGTCATGCGGAGACCTCAGGATCCACAGGATGTCACCCTCAGGCTCCTGCGGCAGGAACTCATGCCGGGGCTCGGGCCAGACGTAGTCCATCTCCGGTACCGCATCGGTGAAAAGCGGCGTGTAGAACTTGGGTTCCTTGCGTACCAGCTTTGAGCGGTGGCTCAGGTGGAAATCCGGGTCCCCAAGCCACGGCGGCATGGGGATCTTCGCCGCGTAGTCCGGGTGGGCTGCCTGCGGCGCGAACTCCGCGATGTTGGCGCGGGTGTTGTCCGGGTGGCCGCGCTGGGTCCACTCGTCCACCATTGCCAGCCCATACATGGTGAGGGCGGGCACGTACCCCATCCACATCCGGATGGCCGGGTGCGTCTGCCAGCCGTAGCCGGGAATCACCAGGGCACGCAGCGTCTGCAGCGCCTCAACGCGCTGCTTGCCCAGCCTGGCGGTGTCCAGGGCAGCGGCGCTCTGCCGGAAATCAGGGTACGGGAGGAAGGTTTGCATCCCTTCAGTCTGACGGCACCCGGCGGATGTGCCAATTGCAGTGCCACGGACCACATGCGCGGGACCCGGATGTTCACATAGTGGACCTATGCATACGCGGGCACTCCCGAACCACTAAGATCACCGCAACCACCCCAGCGTTTTGGAAGCTCCCTCATGACATCAACACCTGAAAAAACCACTGCAACCATCCCTTCGCTGCCCCGCTACGGGCAGATGCTGGGCCCGGAAGCAAAGGGCATCCTTGTCCTCGACGAGTTCACCCTTGATCCCGCCGCGGCCCGCAAGGACCAGCACCGCTTCCGCGACGGCATGGCCGCGGTCGCCCTGACTATGCGCCGCATCGCCGCGCTCCGCATCGTGATCGCCATCGTGGCCATCGGAAACCTGCCGCTGTTCCTGCTCTCGAGCGGCTGGTGGATCTACGGCGTTTCCCTCACCCTCGTGGTTGCCGTCCACGCCGCCGTCACCTGGCTGAACCGGCACGAGCCGCGGCTGAAGCAGCGCTCAGCCCTGGAACTGCACAAGCACCGCGAAAGCAGCGCGAACTACCGCAAGGTCCGCGATGCCGTGAAATACATGATCGACACCCCCGCCCGGATGAACGAGCACCTTTACCTTGAGCTGCTCGCCGCCAAGCGGGTCGCCCTCAACCTGGCCCACGGCACGGTCGCCCTGCTGGACACCAGTGATGACTCGGCGTGGAAGGTGCGGATTGTCCGGGAGTTGCCCGGCGCGGCGTAGGGTCCGTCCCAGGCTGCGGCCTGGAAAGCCATTAAAGAACGACGCCGGCACATCCCCTTGTGGGGGCGTGCCGGCGTCGTAGTTGGTCAACGGAATTTGTCTATCGCCGACCTGATCTTGGTGCCCTTACGGGCAGCTGCTGCGCAGCTTCAACAGCCACTAAGCCGGAAGCTGGATGACCTGTCCCTCGAACACGAGGTTGGGATCGGCAATGGTGTCCAGGTTGGCGTCAGCAAGGTGCTGCCAGCCGCCCTCGATCCCCAGCTTCTCAGCCACGATGCTCAACGTGTCGCCCGCCTGCAGCGTGTAGGTTTCGCCGCTCAAGGCCACGGCCGTCACGTGCTTGGCGACCGGAGCAGCCTGCTCTGCGGGCACGCTCTGCACTGGTGCGGCCTGGACCGGAGCCGCCTGCACTGGCGCGCTCTGGACCGGAGCGGACTGCACGGGAACAGACTGGGGCGCAACGCCGCTGCCGCCACCGCTCAGGCCCAGCTGGGCCGAGCAGGAAGGCCAGGCGCCCCAGCCCTGCGAGGCCTGGACCTGTTCGGCTACGGCGATCTGCTGCTCGCGGCTGGCGTCAGCGGCTGAACCCGTGCCGCCATAGGCAGCCCAGGTGGTGGGGCTGAACTGCAGGCCGCCCGAGTAGCCGTTGCCGGTGTTGATGGACCAGTTGCCGCCGCTCTCGCACTGTGCCAGGGCATCCCACGTGGAGGTGCTGGTGGTGGCGTTGGCCGCCGTGGCTGAGAGGGCCAGGCCAGCCGCGGAGATGGCGGCTACGGTGGCTCCGCGGCGTGCGGCAGTACGGAATTTGGTGTTTTTCATGATGGGTGATGCTCCTGAAGGCCACCTGCGCTGCTTCCGTCCCCGGAGATCATCGCGCCACTGCCCGCCCCTGACGAATAGAGGTCAACTTCGGTGGCTGCCTGCTGGGCAGTTGTGGTGAAGGCAGCACCGGGCATTCATGGGCCCGCCAGCAGCGGGCATGCTTTTCACGCTAAGACATTGGGCTGCTGTTATCAAATCGAGATTATTCTGGGCGTTGGCTGGTAGTTTCCTGGCCGAGAGCCGTCGCCAGGTACGGGGCGGTGCGGCTCCGGGTGAAACGGGCGACGGCGGCCGGCGTCCCGGTGGCCACGATCAGGCCGCCTTTGTCCCCTCCTGACGGGCCAAGGTCAATGACCCAGTCGGCGCCGGCGACCACTGCCATATCGTGCTCAACAACCACCACGGAGTTTCCCGCATCCACCAAGCCGTGGAGCTGGGCCATCAGGAGCTGCACATCGGCGGGGTGCAGCCCCGTGGTGGGTTCATCCAAAAGGTAGAGGCTGTGGCCGCGCTGGGTCCGTTGCAGCTCAGTGGCCAGCTTGATCCGCTGCGCCTCGCCACCCGAGAGCTCGGTGGCCGGCTGCCCCAGCCGCAGATAACCCAGGCCGACATCCCGCAGGCTCTTGAGGCTCCTCGCCGCGGCGGGGATGGGGGCCAGGAAGTCGGAGGCGGCGTCCACCGTCATGGCCAGGACTTCGGCGATGTTCAGGCCGCGGTACCGGACCTCAAGCGTCTCAGGGTTGTACCGCGATCCCGCGCATTCCGGGCACGGACCGTAGCTGCCGGGCAGGAAGAGCAGTTCGACGGCGACGAACCCCTCGCCCTGGCAGGTTTCGCAGCGTCCGCCCGCCACGTTGAAGGAGAACCTGCCGGCGCCGAAGCCGCGGGCCCTGGCCTGCTCCGTGGCGGCGAATTCCCTGCGCACGGCGTCGAAGAGTCCGGTGTAGGTGGCCAGGTTGGATCGCGGGGTCCGGCCGATGGGCTTCTGGTCCACCGTCACCAGCCGGTCGATGCGGTGGTCGCCCACGATGGCTCCCAGTTCAAGAGGCTCCGCAGATTCATCCTGCTCCGCCGGGGTCCTGAGTCCGGAGCCCACCACCTCGCCGAGTACTTTGCTCACCAGCGTGGACTTGCCGGAGCCGGACACCCCGGTGACTGCCGTCAGGACGCCCAGGGGGAACTGGGCATCCAGCCCGCGCAGGTTGTGCCGGGTGATGTCCTTCAGCTCCAGCCACTCTTCCGGTTCCCGGACCCGGCCGGCACCGGAACCGCCGCGCGGGACGGAACCGCCGTCGTCGAACAGGAAAGGCCTGGTGACTGACGCCTCAATCCCGGCGAGGCCGTCAACCGGCCCGCTGTAGAGCACTTCGCCGCCGCCTTCGCCGGCGCGGGGGCCCACATCCACCAGCCAGTCCGCCCTGCGGACCACGTCCATGTTGTGCTCCACCACGAACACTGAGTTGCCGGACGACTTCAGCTGCGCCAGCACCTCCAGCAGCGGCTCGGCGTCGGCAGGGTGCAGCCCGGCGGACGGTTCATCCAGCACGTAGATCACACCGAACAGGCCGGACCGCAGCTGCGTGGCGATCCTGAGCCGCTGCATCTCGCCCGGCGAGAGGGTGGGGGTGGCCCGGCCGAGCGCCAGGTAGCCGAGCCCGAGGTCCAGCAGCACCGTGATGCGCTGGAGCAGGTCCCGGGTGATGGCCACCGCCACCTCGTTGGACTCTCCGGAAAGCTGCGTGCGGGAGGCCGTGCCGGCGTCGTCCAGTACAGCGGTGGGGCGGACAACCTCGGCGAGCTCCGCCATGGGGAGGCCGTTGAGTTCCGCGATGGTCCTGCCCGCAAACGTGACGGCCAGGGCCTCGGGCACCAGCCCCGTGCCCGCGCAGCGCGGGCACGGACCGGACTCCATGTAGGCCAGCACGCGTTCACGCATAGAAGCGCTCTGTGAATCGGCCAGCGTATGGAGGATATAGCTGCGGGCGCTCCAGAACTTCCCCTTGTACGGTTTGGCCACGCGGTCCCGCTGAGGGGTCACCTCCACCACGGGCTGTTCCTCGGTGAAGAGGATCCAGTCCCGGTGCTTCCTTGGCAGCCTGCGCCACGGGATGTCGACGTCGTAGCCCAGGTGGGTAAGGATGTCCCGCAGGTTCTTCCCCTGCCAGGCGCCGGGCCAGGCCGCGATGGCGCCGTCGCGGATGCTCAGTGACGGGTCGGGGACCAGCGAGGACTCCGTGACGGTGTGCGCGATTCCCAGGCCGTGGCATTCCCGGCAGGCGCCGGCGGCTGTGTTGGGGGAGAAGGCGTCCGAGTCCAGCTGGGTGCTGCCTGCCGGGTAGGTGCCCGCCCGGGAGAACAGCATGCGGAGGGAGTTGGAGAGCGTGGTGACGGTTCCCACGGTGGACCGGCTGCTGGGAGCGCCGCGGCGCTGTTGAAGCGCGACGGCGGGCGGCAGCCCGCTGATCAGCTCCACCTTGGGGTTGTGCCCCTGCTGGATCAGGCGGCGGGCGTACGGGGCGACGGATTCGAAATAGCGCCGCTGGGCCTCGGCGTAGATGGTTCCGAACGCCAGGGAGGACTTGCCGGACCCCGAGACACCGGTGAAAGCCACGATCGCATCGCGCGGGACATCCACGTCCACGTTGCGGAGATTGTTTTCGCGGGCGCCCCGGACCCGGACAAAACCGTCTGCGGCGGGGGCAGGAGACGGGTACTGCAGGTCATCAGCGTGCTTAGCGTTCTGCATTGGTTCGACTCTAGTGGTGATTCCGGCGCTGGGCATTATCCTGACCCGATGGATAACTTTGCCGGCGGCACTGCCGTGCCCGAGACAGAACTGGACGCAGCAGAGCTGGAAGTCCCCGCCAGGATCCTTCCGGTGGCCGAGCTGCACCTGCACATTGAGGGAACCCTCCAGCCGGAGCTGATCTTCGCGCTCGCGGAGCGGAACGGCATCGCCCTCCCGTATGCAGGCCTGGACGAGCTCCGGGAAAGGTATGAGTTCACGGACCTGCAGTCCTTCCTCGACCTGTACTACGCCAACATGGCCGTGCTGCAGACGGAGCAGGACTTCGCCGACATGACCCGCGCCTACCTTGAACGGGCCGCCGCCGCAGGGGTGCGGCATGCCGAGATCATGATGGACCCTCAGGCGCACCTCTCCCGCGGCATCCCGCTGGAAACGTGCGTCAACGGCGTTGCATCCGTCCTGGCCACCTCCCAGGAAGAGTTCGGGATCTCAACACTGCTGATCGCGGCTTTCCTCCGTGACCTCACCGAGGAATCCGCACTGGATGTCCTGGACGGCCTGCTGGCTATGAAAGCCCCGATCGCCGCCATCGGCCTGGACTCCGCCGAGGTGGGAAACCCGCCGTCCAAGTTTGAGCGGCTCTACGCGAAAGCCCGCGAAGCCGGCCTGCGGCTGACCGCGCACGCAGGGGAGGAGGGCCCGGCGTCGTACATCATCGAAGCCCTGGACATCCTTGGCGTGGAACGGATCGACCACGGCATCCGCTGCATGGATGATCCGGACCTGGTGGAGCGCCTGGTGGATGCGCGCGTCCCGCTGACGGTGTGCCCGCTCTCCAACGTCCGTCTGCGCGCCGTGGACACCCTGGCAGACCACCCCCTGCCCGCCATGCTGGCAGCCGGCCTGAACGTGTCCGTGAACTCCGACGATCCGGCCTACTTTGGCGGCTACGTGGATGACAATTTTGCCCAGCTGGGGGCTGTCTTTGAGCTCTCGGACTTCGACAAGGCCCGGCTCGCGGCCAACTCCATCCACTCGTCCTTCGCTTCCGAGGAGCGTAAGGCGGAGCTGCTGGACGAACTGAACCGCGGGGAGGCCGTGCACCCGTAACGTGTCTGAGGCAACAACAGCCGCGTCATGCGGCTAAACTTGGTGCCGCAGGCGTGTCTGGGAAGTGCAGTGCGGCACCCATGTCAGCGCTCAAGGGTTGTGCAGCCAGCCCGTTTCCCGAGACCTCAGCCTCACTTGTTGGGACGTCCGCTTAACAGTCGGTCACGACACGCAGTGTTAACCATTTCAAGTCGCGCGATTTAACGGGCAGTTGGCAAGATGCCTAAGACCGATCGCTTTTATAAAGGGGAATCATGGCCAAGTCCACCGCAGAAAACACCTTCCTTCGACTCAAGACCGTACTGGATGTCCTGACCGAAGGTGTGTGGTCAGGCGATGCGCTGAACGCGGGCCAGGTCCTCGCCGAGGCAACGGCCCGGGTGCCGTTCAATGAGCATGAGGCCGAGCTGCTCAGCGGCGGCATTCCCCGCGGCCACAAGACGCTCACCTCGGCCACGGCAAAGCTGGTCAAGGCCGGCTGGCTGGTCAAGGGCCGCTCCGGCTGGACCATCACCGACGAAGGAATGCGCGCCACGGTCGCCTTCCCGGATGCGGTTTCCTTCGCCAGCGCGCTCGACGCCGGCACGCCCATCCCTGCCGACGTCCAGGTTCCCACTGCTCCTGAGGGCTTCGTCCGGAAGACCACCGCGTTTCCCGAAACGGCAGCTGCTGCCGCTGAACCCAAAAAGGCCACCAAAAAGACGCCTGCCAAGAAGGCCGCCGCCGCCGTTGGCAAGGCAGCCAAGGTGCTCGAGGATGCCGTCGAACCCGTTGTGAAGGCTGTCCGCAAGGGCAAGACGCCGGCCAAGACAGAGGCAGCTGCCGCCACTCTAGCGACTGAGCCGTTCGAGGACGCGGACATCGAGACGCACCCGCAGCCCGAAGCCGTGGCTGTTGCCGGTGACTTCAACACCATCCTGGGTGCGCCCGAAAACTGGGCCCCGCAGTACGACGAAGCGCAGATGGAATTCGACTTCCTGGACCAGATCTGGAAGAAGAGCGCCGAACTGCCTGCCGGTTTCTACACCTTCAAGATCGCGCTCAACCGCTCTTGGGATGAGAACTACGGCGCTTACGGCACGTTCGACGGCCCCAACCACGAACTGCACCACGCCGGCGGCACCGTGACCATCCGCTACAACCACAGCACCCGCGACATCACCATCAACTAGCGGGTTGCCCTCCCGCCCAACTAGGTAGCACCAAGTGTCGTTTTGGAGGCTTAAAACGACACTTACTGCTACCTAGTTGGGAGGGGGAGGCGCTGACGGACGGGAGGCACCATGGCCAGGCACGCAGGGCCGTCATCCGGGGTGCCCGATCCTTCCAACGGTGCGGCTTTCCCCGGCGCGACAGATCCATCTGACGCGGATGCGGTCCGGCTGGAGGCACGCGTTTACGGCATGGTGCAGGGAGTGGGCTTCCGGTTCCGAACCATGGGCAAGGCCGAGGAACTGGGCCTGGCCGGCGAAGTGGAGAATCTCAGCGACGGTTCGGTGGCCGTGGTTGCCGAGGGCCCCGGGCTGCAGGTCCGGGCACTTCTCGATTGGCTCAATTCCCCGAACACCCCCGGCCGGGTAGAGCGTGTTGAGGACTCGTTCTCCGCCGTGCACGGCAACTTCCGCGGCTTCAGGGCGCGCTGACCGGCATCTCCCGTCAGGCGCGCGGGCTCAGGCCCAGGAACGCCCCCAGCTCCTCCAGAGCCGCGGGCCGGTGCGGCATATAGCTGGTGAGCTCGGGCGAGCGGATGATCACTGCCCGCCACTGCCCCCGCGAGACAGCAACATTGATCCGGTTCCTGTTCAGCAGGAACTCCGCTCCCCGCGGCGCCTCAGCTACGGCAGAGCAGGCCATGGACACGAGCACCACGGGCGCTTCCTGCCCCTGGAACTTGTCCACCGTCCCCACCCGGACCTGCGGCAGGCCGGCTTCCTCCAGTGCCCTGCGGACCAGGTGGACCTGGGCGTTGTAAGCGGCCACCACCAGGAGGTCCTGCTGTCCGAGGGGCCGGAGCTCATCCCCGGCGCCGGGCTTCCATTTCAGGCCCAGGTGCCGCCGTGCCTGCCGGACCACCTCAGCGGCCTCCTCCGGGGATGCGGTGGCGTTGCCGGAGTGCTCCACGAACACGGTTTCGACGCCGGGCGGCAGCTCCTCGAGATTACGCAGCGACGCCGCCGGCGCGGACTGAAGCTTTCCCTCGTAGCTGAGCCGTGACACCGCCCGGCACAGGTCCGGATGCATCCGCCAGCTGTCCGCCAGGAAGTACCCCAGGCTGGCAGGCAGGGTGGCGTGCCCCGCAGCCAGCCAGCCCAGCGCCGATTCATCCACCGGCTCCGGGTGGGCGCCCTGCGTGACCTGGGGCAGCTGCTGCGGATCGCCCAGCAGGAGGAGCCGCTTGGCCGCGCGCGAAACCGCAAGGGTGTTGGCCAGCGAGAACTGGCCCGCCTCGTCGATCACCAGGAGGTCCAGCGAGCCCGCCGGGACTTCCTTGCCCGTCATGGTCCACGCCGTTCCGCCCACCAGGCAGCCGCCGGGGGATGCGAGTAGCCGGGCGACGTCGCCGTCGGCCGTCCGGGTCCAGGGAACATCGTGCGGCGCAGCCAGCTTCTTCGCCACAACCGTGGGGGAGACGCCGCCGGTGGCGATGGCACGGCAGAGCAGGTTTTCCACCACGTTGTGCGACTGGCCCACCACGCCGATCTTCCAGCCGTCAGCCACAAGGCGGCCGACGACGTGGGCGCCCACGAACGTCTTTCCTGTTCCCGGAGGGCCCTGGACTGCCAGATACGAGTGGCCAAGGTCCCGGAGCGATGCCGTGATGGCCGCAGCGTAGTCCGGGGCGCCCGCGGTGTCATGGCGCACCCCTGCCGGGCCGGGAAGGGTGCGGAACTGCGGGGGCCGTTTCCGCAGGATGTCCAGGCCGGGATGGGCCGGCAGTGACGGAAGGGAGGCGCCTACCGTGCGGGCAAGCTCGGCGATGGCAGCCTCAATGCTGGTGGTGGCTAGTGGCTGGTCCTCGGTGAGGGCGACGGGAAGGTGCGGGTAGGCGGCCACCTTCCCGGTTTCCCGCTCGGCAACCGTGATGATGGTGTGCTCCGGGTTGTCAGGCGCGGGAGCGACGCCGCTGATCCTCGTCCCAAAGGAGAAAGCCCGTGCGCCGGGGGCAGCATCCTGGGCAGCCATGCCCTCGGGCGGCGGGGCGTCGTAAAGCCGGCACCAGGTGGAGTCCGCGCGGAAGTCCGAGCCCTCCGTCATGGTGCCGCGAAGCCGGAGGGTCCGGGTCCGCATCCGTTCCCGGGGCTTGGCCAGTGCCCAGTCCGAGGCCACCTCCGCCGAGGACACCAGGAACACGTTCCGCTGGTCCGCCCAGTTCTCCACCGGTGCCTCTACGCGGTCGAAGTGCTGCCACCAGAACTGCTTGCGTTCGCGGCGGTGGTAGCCGGTGGCGGCGGCCACCATGGCGATGGCGCGTTGGTCGTTACTCCAGGCCAGGTCCTCCGGGAGTCCCGCCAGGAATTCGCGCAGCCTGGTTTCCTCAGGCGTCTCCTCCGCGGCCGGCGCGCGCTCCGGGGATGCTCCCTGAGGCGGCTGGCCGGCGGAAGCCCCCGGATCAGCTTGTGCCCCGCCGGGCTGTCCTGCCACGTCCAGCAACCAGTCCCGGAGCCGGAGCGTGGACAGGCAGTCGTACTGGTTGTAGTCGGAGATGGATGCCAGGACCCTCCCTGCTTCGGCTGAGCGGCCTGCGTCCCTGGCTGCGCAGTAGGCGGCGTAGGCAACAACGGACGCTCCGGCGTCTTTGACCTCACCAGAGCGCAGGTTGCTGCCCATGTACAGCGGTTCGAGTTTCTTGATGGAGTAGGACGCCTCCGATATGCGCAGTGACTGCCGGACGGTGGCATAGAGATCCACCAGCAGCCCTTCCCGCAGCCATGTGTCCACCGTGTCTTCCCCGGCCTGGTGCGCCAGCGAGAGGTTCCGGAGGGCTGTTTTTTCGTAGGCGGCGTAGTGGTAGACGTGCATGTCCGGATAACGGGCGCGGCGTTCTTCCACGTACGCGAGGAAGTCCAAGAAGGCACGGCGTTCCTCGGCCCGGGAATGGGCCCAGAACGGGCGGAACACGGGCTCACCGTGATGGTCCGCGGACGGCGCCTCAACAACGCCGAACAGGTACTCGATGCCCCAGGCGCCGGTGGCCGGATCCTGCCAGAGGGGATCGCCCTCGAAGTCGAAGAAGATGTCCCCGGCGCTGGGCGGTGGGAGCGACCCGATGGTGTTTTCCGGGAGGACGGTGAACGAGACGGTGTGGGGCTCCCCGTCCTTGGTGAACGTCCGGGAACCCGTCACGGCGTCCAGTCCCAGCTGCATCCGCGCCTGGGCCCGCAGCCGGACCACGGAATTCCTGGCGTCTCCGGCTGGCATGGCCGCCAGTTCATCGATAGTGGTGATGCCCGCCGCATGGAGCTTCTTCCGCTGCACCACGGACATCCCCGCCACCATCAGCAGGTCCCGGTGCACCTGCACCTGCTCCGCGCAGTAGTCGCACCGGCCGCAGTGGACCACCCCGTGTTGCTGCCACTGCACAGGAGCGTCCCCCGCCCGGTGCTGCGCAGTGAGGTCGCGGAAGCGCCGCCGCCGTTCCCGGAACACCGGCAACAGGTCCGGCAAGGAATGGCTGCTGCGGAGCCAGTCCTCACCCACGCGGGTCCCCAGCACCAGGGTGACCACCGGCGAGGGCTCCAGCCCCATCCCGAGCAGCTGGTCGCCATAGGCCGCAAGCTGCAGGAGGGCACCCACCTTTGCGTGGCGGGCAAGCTTGGTGTCCCAGACCTCGTACCGGCCGGGGTTGCCGGTGCCTGCGGCCTCGTTGACCAGGAAGTCCGCGTAGCCCAGGAACTCCCCGTCAAAGAAGGTGGCCTGGAACACCGCGTCCGCCCCGGACCGCAGGGCAAGCTCCGTTTCCGCGTTCTTGGCCTGCAGGTCCCCGCGCAGGTTCTGGCCGCGTTCCAGGGAGTAGACGCCGGCGCCGCGGCTGGCATCCCACTCACCGAATTTGCCAATCAGGCTGGCCAGGACGGTCTGCTCGTGGTGGTCGCCCAGTTCGCCGGCGCGCACCTGCATCTCGTCCGCGGGGAACTCGGCCTTGGGGGAGCGGCCCAGCTTCTCGTCAAGGACCCGGAGCGTCCGGTACTCACACTCGCTGGCGGCAACAAGGTCACTGGCAGAAAACACCAGGTCCGGCGGCGCACCGGCCGCTGCGGCTTCGAGCAAGAACACGGGGCCTCCCCATCGACAGCCCGGCTGTCATCCTCAGGCTGTTATTGCCAGAACCGGAGACTGTTCCCTGGCCCTGGTCCAAACGTAGCAAGGGGCACAGACAAACAGGCAAGCTTCAAAAGTAGGTAGCAGCAAGTGTCGTTCTGAGCCCTCAAAACGACACTTACTGCTACCTAGTTGGGTGGGGCGGTCAGTTCTCGGCGGCCGCCCGCACCTGGGCTTTGTCGTGCTCGTCGTGGGCTTTCCGCAGCAGGTCCAGGAACTCGGTCTCGTTGCGGATCAGGCGCTTGTACTTCTCCGGGAGTTTGCGGATCTCGTTCTCCTCGCGGCACATGGCGGCGAAGATCTTGTCCCGCTCGTTCATGTCCGTCTCGTAGTTGAGGTCCAGGTACTCCACGGCGTGCCGCCGGGCGCCGGAGACAGCGTTCTTGGCTTTGCCCTTGGGGCTGAAAATGGACGCCAGGACCGTGACCACCAGGACGCCGAGGATCACGCTCAGCGAAACGCCCGTGCTGACCTCCACCACGCTGACATGCTCGCCGTCGTTGATGAACGGGAGGGTGTTCTCGTGCAGGGCGTGCAGGATGAGCTTCACCCCGATGAAACCCAGGATGACGGCCAGGCCGTAGGACAGGAAGATCAGCCGGTCCAGGAGCCCGTCGATCAGGAAGAACAGCTGACGCAGGCCCATCAGGGAGAACGCCGTGGCCGTGAAGACAATAAAGACGTTCTGGGTGAGGCCGAAGATCGCCGGGATGGAGTCCAGCGCAAACAGGATGTCCGTGCCGCCGATTGCCACCATCACCAGCAGCATGGGCGTCAGGACGCGCTTGCCGTTTTCAACGGTGAACAGCTTGTCGCCGTCGTAGTGTTCCGACGCCGGCAGGAACTTCTTGGCGAGCCGCACCACCAGGCCTTCGGAGTCGTCGTCGTGGCTGCCCGGCTTGAGCAGGTTGCCGGCGGTGATCAGCAGGATCAGGCCGAAGATGTAGAACACCCACGCGAAGCTGTTGATCAGTGCGGCGCCCAGGAGGATGAAGCCCGTGCGGGCGATCAGGGAGAAGACGATGCCGAACAGCAGCACCTTCTGCTGGTCCGCGCGGGGCACCCGGAAGCTGGCCATGATGATCAGGAAGACGAAGAGGTTGTCCACGGACAGTGCCTTCTCCGTGATGTACCCGGCGAAGTATTCGGTACCCATCGTGGGTCCGCCAAACAGCAGCACGCCCAGGCCGAAGAGCACCGCGATGCCCACATAGATCGAGGACCAGAGGGCAGCTTCCTTGAGTGAGGGCGTGTGGGCCTTGCGCACATGGAAGAAGAAGTCGAAGGCCAGGAGGCCCACGATCCCGGCAATGGTCAGGGTCCAAACATAAGCAGGTACTTCCACGCTGGGGGCCTTTCGTCGGAGTCTCCTTAAAGCCTACCCACCTATGCCGGCTTCAGGAGTTCGTGTTCCACGACGGCGGCGCGCGAGAGGGTTTTGTAGCCCTCCTGTTCGAACAGTACGGTGATGACGTCGTCCTCGTGCCGCATCACCAGGCCCGGCCCCCACTCCTTGTGGACCACGGCGGACTGGAGCGGGAACGGCTCCGCCGCCCGGCCACCCGAGGATGGTGTGCCGCCGTCGTCCGCTCCGTCACGGGCGTGGTGCCTGGCGGCGTCGGCGCAGGCGTCGCAGTTGCCGCAGGCCTCTGCCAGTTCCTCACCGAAATAGCCCAGCAGGAACTGGCGCCGGCAGCCAT
Source organism: Pseudarthrobacter quantipunctorum (assembly GCF_045291495.1). Taxonomy (NCBI): domain Bacteria; kingdom Bacillati; phylum Actinomycetota; class Actinomycetes; order Micrococcales; family Micrococcaceae; genus Pseudarthrobacter; species Pseudarthrobacter quantipunctorum. Next base: position 3,167,559 of record NZ_CP148033.1, on the reverse strand, counting down.
CCGTTTCGGCGTAGGCGCGCATCATGGTGAGCCGGGACTGGTCAACGCGCTGCCGGGCTTCGGCGAGTTCGACGGCGCCGCGCACCAGGGTGGGCAGCTTGGCCTTGGAGGACAGGCGGACGCCGCGCTTGCCAAGGGCGACGGCCCCGGTTTCCTCGAGCTGGTTCAGCAGCCCGGTGATCCGCCGGGCGGGAAGCCCTGTCAGCTCAGGCAGCGAAGACTTGGGGGTGGGCCCGTCCGCTGCTTTCAGTACTTTCAGCACCGCCAGGAGGGATTCCGGATCAGGGGAGTGGGTTGCGAAGAACTTCCGCAGGCCCAGGTCCTCTGACCGGTAGTGCAGCACCGCGGCCGCCGGTTCCCCGTCGCGCCCGGCCCGGCCGATCTCCTGGTAGTAGGCGTCCAGCGCCTCCGGAATGTCCGCATGGACCACGAAGCGCACGTTGGGCTTGTCGATCCCCATGCCGAAAGCGGTAGTGGCCACCACCACGTCGAGCTGATCGTCCAGGAACTGTTCGTGGATGCGCTCCCGGTGCGCCGCGGAACGGCCGGCGTGGTAAGCCTCCGCGCGCAGCCCCTCCTTGCACAATTTGGTGGCGTATTTCTCGGTGTCCTTGCGGGTGGCGGCGTAGAGGAGCCCCTGCCCGTCGCGGGCCAGGGCGGCCACCTGCTTCAGCACGGCCTTCCGCTTGTCCTTGTCCTCGTGGTGGCGCACCACGTCCAGACTGATGTTGGGCCGGTCGAACCCGCGGACCAGGACCAGCGGGTCCTTCATGCGCAGCCGCTCCACGATCTCGTCACGGACCGGAGGCGATGCGGTGGCGGTGAGGGCGGCTACGGGAGGATTGCCGAGCTGTTCGCGGACGTGGCCCAGGCCCAGGTAGTCGGGGCGGAAATCGTGGCCCCAGGACGAGACGCAGTGGGCCTCGTCCACCACGAACAGGGAGATGTCCAGGGCTGCGATGCGGTCCACGGTCTTGTGCTTGGCCAGCTGCTCCGGGGCCAGGAACAGGAACGTGGCTGTGCCGCTTTCCACCGCCTGCCATGCCGCCTCCACCTCCGAACCGCTGCGGGAGGAGTTGACGGCCACCGCAGCGCCCGGCCCCAAGTCCCCGTCGAGGCCCTCCAGCTGGTCCTCCTGCAGGGCAATGAGCGGGGAAACCACGACGGCGGGACGTCCCGTTGCGTTGTGAAGGTGCTGTGCCGCGACCTGGTAGATCGCGGACTTGCCGTAACCGGTGGGCATGACCGCCAGTACGTCGCGGCCGGCGGTGAGGGCGGCCATCCCGGCCAGTTGGCCGTCCCGCAGGTGGGCCAGGGAGAAGGAGGATGCCGCGAGGGCGGCGAGGTCATGAGCGTTGGACATGGGGGCGCTCCGCACAGAGTGGTTCCTGCGGCCGCTTGCTTCAGCCAACGTAAACAGCCTAGCGCCAGCCGCGTGCCGCCGTCGCCCGTTGCCCGTGGTGCCTGCCCGGCAGGGAAGCTGCCTCCTTGACTTCCCCGTCCCCCTGAACAAGTGTGGGAAAGGAACCGGCCCGCCGAAGCATCGGAATGTGGCCGCGCCTGCAGAACGCAAGGAGAACCAGCCGTGACGCGCAAGAATCCCGATGTTGAAGAGGCCGACGAATCTGACATCGAAGTCAGCAGCCACCCGAAGACCTGGGCCGCGGGAGTGCCCGGCGTCTACCACTCCATGCAGCCGGCGCTGAAGCATATGGGCCTGGAACGCTCCAGGAAGACCCTGCTGGCGCTGAACCAGAAGGACGGTTTCGACTGCATGAGCTGCGCGTGGCCGGACCCCGGGCACCGCAAGACGTTCGAATTCTGCGAGAACGGCGCCAAGGCCGTGACGTGGGAGGCCACCCCGGTGGTGATTGGCTCTGATTTCTGGCAGGAGCATCCCGTCAGCGAGCTGCTGCAGCGTTCCGAGTACTGGCTGGGCATGCAGGGACGCCTGACGGAGCCGGTGTACAAGCCTGCCGGGGAGGACCACTACCGGCCCGTCAGCTGGGACCACGCGTTCGGCATCATCGCGGGCAAGCTGGCGTCCCTGCCCAGCCCGGACCAGGCGGCGTTCTACACCAGCGGCCGCACCTCGAACGAGGCCGCGTTCCTGTACCAGCTGTTCATCCGCGGGTACGGCACCAACAACCTGCCCGACTGCTCCAACATGTGCCACGAATCCTCCGGCTGGGGCATGGGCCAGACCATCGGCGTGGGCAAGGCCACGGTGTCCTACGACGACTTCGCCAAGGCGGACCTGATCATCATCATGGGCCAGAACCCCGGCACCAACCACCCCCGGATGCTCACCGCCCTGGAGGAGGCCAAGGAAGCGGGGGCAAACATTGTTGCAATCAATCCGCTGCCCGAGGCCGGCCTGATGCGCTATAAGAACCCGCAGAAGGTCAAGGGCATCATTGGGCGGGGCACGGACCTGGCGGACCAGTTCCTCCATATCCGCATAGGCGGGGACATGGCGCTGCTGCAGGCGGTTTCCAAACGCGTCCTCGATGCCGAGGCAGCCAATCCGGGAACCGTGCTGGACCATAAGTTCCTCGAGGAGCACTGCCAGGGGCTTGAGGAGCTCCGGGCACACCTGGCCGGACTGGACGAGGCCGCCGTCCTGGAAGCCACCGGCCTGCAGGCCCGGGAAATCGACGAGCTGGCCGACCGCTACCTCCGAGCCGAAAAGGTCATCATCACCTGGGCCATGGGCATCACCCAGCAGAAGAAGGGTGTGGCCACCATCAAGGAGATCATCAACCTGCTGCTGCTGCGCGGCAACATCGGCAAGCCCGGCGCCGGCGCCTCGCCCATCCGCGGGCACAGCAATGTCCAGGGGGACCGCACCATGGGCATCTGGGAGCAGATGCCGCCGGCGTTCCTGGACGCCCTGGGCAAGGAATTCAGCTTCGAGCCGCCCCGCGGGCATGGCGCGGACGCAGTGGAGACCATCCGGCAAATGCGCGACGGCGGGATCAAGGTTTTCATCGCCATGGGCGGCAACTTCGTGGGCGCCATGTCGGACACACAGGCTGCCGAAGCGGCGATGAGCGGCACGGAACTCTCCGTCCAGATCTCAACGAAACTCAACCGGTCCCACGCCGTGACAGGGGCCGAGGCCCTGATCCTGCCCACGCTGGGGCGCACGGAGATCGACCGGCAGGAGTCCGGCCCGCAGTTCGTCTCGGTGGAGGACACTGTCTGTGCCGTGCACGCCTCCCACGGCACCGTTGAACCGGTGGCCCCGGGCCTGCTCTCCGAAGTGGCGATTGTCTGCCAGCTGGCGCAGCGGGTGCTGGGGGACAGGATTTCGGCCGACTGGGCCGGTTTCCAGAAGGACTACGACCTGATCCGGGAGCACATCTCCCACGTGGTGGTGGGCTGCGAGGACTACAACCGGAAGATCCGGCAGGAAGGCGGCTTTGTCCTGCCCAACGGTCCGCGCGATTCCCGCACGTTCAACACGCCCACCGGCAAGGCCATGCTCACGGTAAACGAACTGGAGCATGTGGAGCGCCCGGCCGGCACCCTGATCCTGCAAAGCATGCGCTCGCACGACCAGTTCAACACCACCATCTACGGCCACAACGACCGCTACCGCGGCATCAAGAAGGGCCGCGAGGTGGTGTTCGTGAACCCCGAGGACCTGGCCGAGCTGGGCCTGGAAGACGGGCAGCACGTGGACGTGCGCGGCGTGTATCCGGACAACGTGGAGCGGGTCCTGCGGAACTACCGGCTGGTGTCCTACCCGTCAGCACGCGGATGCGCGGCCGCCTACTATCCGGAAGCGAACGTCCTGGTGCCGCTGGAGAGTGTGGCGGAGGGCAGCCAGACGCCGGTGTCCAAAGCGGTGATTGTCCGGCTCGAACCCGTTACCGCGCTCGAGGAGGAGCCGACAGCCGCGGGCTAGGGTTCCCGGCCCGCACGCGCGGCCCGCGCCCGCATAAGCGGCGCGGGCCAGCACCGCGTTAGCGGCCAGGGCCGCTACTGCGCCGTGTCCGCCCAGCCTTTGCTGGCCGGGCCGGCGTCGGGCCCGTCCTCGCACAGCTGGAAGGCGACCTCTGCCGCTTTCGCCACTGACGCCGTCGACGCTTCCTTGGTCCCGGCGCTGCCGGTCCCTGCCTCCAGCCCTGCCGCATACCCCACCATGAAGGTGGTCACCGGAGCCGCTGCATGGGTCACGGAGTCGGCCGATTTGCGGGCCAGGTCCAGGAGAAGGTCGTGGTCCACCTTCAGGTCCAGGATCTGCAGCGCCTGCGCCAGCCGGTTGCTCCACTGGTCCAGGATCTGCATTTCGTCCTCGTTGGCTGGCATGTCCGCTCCTTGGTCTTCCGTCAGTTTTAGGACATTGGATCGTCCTCCGTGCCGAGACTACAAGGCTTCGCAGCGGAAGTCATCGGTACCGGCCGTTCCCCGAGTAACCCCTAATCCACAAACAGGTAGACAGCCGGACTTACTACCCCTAGATATGAGGGCTGCCCGTGCTTAGACTGGGCGCACCCCACTCCAGGAAGCTCTCCGGCAACTGATTCCCAGCCATCACCAGATGCTGGACGGTGCCTGTCCGGCGGGGTGCGCATCACCACTCATGAATCACGGCAGCCCTACCGGGCGGACCGTGGGATAACAGGAGAAAAAGATGACAGGGAACAAAGCCGTTGCCTACAAGGGGCCCGGGAAAGTCGAACTGATTGATATCGACTACCCCACGTTCGAACTCAAGGACGGGCCGGGCGTCAACCCGGCAAACGTCGGGCGCGCCGTCAACCATGGCGTGATCCTGAAGACAGTGGCCACCAACATTTGTGGCTCGGACCAGCACATGGTGCGCGGCCGCACCACGGCACCGCCGGACCTGGTGCTGGGGCACGAGATCACCGGTGAAGTGGTGGAGGTTGGCCGCGACGTTGAATTCATCAAGGTGGGGGACCTTTGCTCAGTCCCGTTCAACATTGCGTGTGGCCGCTGCCGGAACTGCAAGGAGCGCAAGACCGGCATCTGCCTGAACGTGAACCCGGACCGCCCGGGCAGCGCCTACGGGTACGTGGACATGGGCGGCTGGGTGGGCGGCCAGGCCAACTATGTGCTGGTGCCGTACGCCGACTGGAACCTGCTGAAGTTCCCGGACAAGGACCGGGCCATGGAGAAGATCCTTGACCTGGCCATGCTTTCGGACATCTTCCCCACGGGATTCCACGGTGCCGTCAGCGCCGGCGTGGGAGTTGGCTCCACCGTCTACGTGGCAGGCGCAGGTCCCGTGGGCCTGGCAGCGGCCACCAGCGCGCACCTGCTGGGCGCCGCCGTCGTGATTGTGGGCGACCTGAACGAGGACAGGCTGGCGCGGGCGCGCAGCTTCGGCTGCGAAACGGTGGATCTCACCAAGGGGGGCCCGGCGGAGCAGATCGAGCAGATCCTTGGCGTACCGGAAGTGGACTGCGGCGTGGACGCGGTGGGCTTTGAGGCACGCGGCCACGGCCACGGCAAGGACGCCGAAGAGGCACCGGCCACGGTGCTGAACTCGCTGATGGACATCACCGCTGCCGGCGGTGCGCTGGGCATTCCGGGGCTGTATGTGACGGGCGATCCCGGCGGCATCGACGAGGCAGCCAAGAAGGGTGCCCTCAGCCTGAGCCTGGGTACCGGTTGGGCCAAGTCGCTGAGCTTCACCACCGGCCAGTGCCCGGTGATGAAGTACAACCGCCAGCTGATGATGGCCATCCTGAACGACAGGGTGAACATCGCCAAGAACGTGAACGCCAAGGCGATCACGCTCGAGGAGGCCCCGCAGGGCTACGCGGAGTTCGACGCCGGCGCGGCCACCAAGTACGTCCTCAACCCGAACGGCTACCTGAGCTAGGCGGGACGGCGTCACGCGGCGCCGCCGGAAGCGGGGCGGCGGACGGTGCTGTCCGGTAAGGGGCGGGTGCGGAAATAGATGCCCTTCGGCTGGGGTTAGGCGGAAGGACACACCGCATCGAAGGAGATTCCCTTGAGTGACATCACTGTCCGCCACAACCCCGGCCGCGAGCGCTTCGAGATCCTCGACGCCGGCAATGTGATTGGCAAGGCGGCGTACAAGGCGTACGACGGCGGCGCCTCGCCGGAGCGGATTTTCTACCACACGGTGATCAATGAGGAATACGGCGGGCAGGGCCTTGCAGGCCAGCTCGCCACGGTTGCCCTCGATGAGACGGTTAAGGCGGGCGTGGGCATTGTCCCGGTCTGCCCCTTCATCAAGAAGTTCCTCGCCAAGCACCCTGAGTACGCCGGCGATGCGGTGGCCGTGAAGCCCGCGCACCTGGAGTTCCTCAACGGAGCCCTGGCCAGCCGCGCCCGCTGACGTGCAGGGCATCCGCCCCACTTTGTGATCGTCGAGTTGGCAGGAGCTGCTATGCCGGCGGACCCGGTGCTGCGTCCGGCGGGGCGACATTTCCGCCAGCCCCGCCGGGGGCGGAAGAGGCTCGTGGCGCTGTTCTCCGCAGTGGTGCTGGTCATCGCGGCAATCGTTGGCGTGGCCGCGATCCGTTCCGTGCCCTTCTCCGGCACGGCGGTCCCGGTCCCTGCAGCAATCCAGGAGACTCCGGTGGCTGTTGCCCCGGCGTCACTCCAGGACCGCATCGACGCCGCCCTGGGGGAGGCCACCGGCTACAGGGCCGGGCTGGCATTGGCTGACGTGTCCGGCGATGCGGCGCTGGCCTTCGGGGACACCGAGGCCTTCGCGGCCGCCAGCACGGCGAAGATCATTACGGCCGCGGCCTACTACCACCTGGTCGAAACCGGCAAGGCTGCCCTGGACGCGCCGTTGGGGGACTACGACGCCTCGTTCCAGCTCGAAGCGATGGTGAACCAAAGCAACAACGATTCCTGGCTGCTGCTGATGGATGCCGTGGGGTACCCGGAACTGATTGACTATGCAGCCTCCATCGGCGTCACCTATGACCCGGAGGAGAACCGGCTGACGCCCGCGGAGATGGCCCTGGTCCTGAAGAAGCTGTACGCCGGGGACCTCCTGGATGAGGACCACACGGCCCAGCTGCTCGGGTACATGCAGGAGACCAACAATGAGGACCTGATCCCGGCGGGGTCCCAGGCTGGTGTTGAGGTGTTCCACAAGTACGGCGAGCTGGGCGGCGCCCTTCACGACGCAGCCGTGCTGAGCTACCGCGGCTCCGCCTTTGTGCTGGTGATCTACACCGAGAATCCCGAGGGTACGGAACTGCCCGGACAGTCCGAGGTGATCCGCAAGCTCACCGGCATTGTTGAAGACTCCCTGTTCCCGCCCGTGCAGGCAGGCGCGCCAGGGCCATAAGTTCCATCAAGTCGCGCCGGCCTGGGGGTATGCAGCAGACTGTTTCCGTGAGCAACAAACCCCGGACTGCGCTGGCCGTCGCCGGCCTCAGCCTGGGCACGGCACTGAACCCCCTCAACTCCTCGATGATCGCCGTCGCCCTGGTGGTGCTCCGCGGGGACTTTGGACTCGACGTCGCCGCCGTCACCTGGGTGGTGACCTCGTTCTACCTGGCCTCAGCCGCGGGCCAGCCGGTGATGGGCCGGCTTGCCGACAGGTTCGGGCCGCGGCGGATGTTCATGCTGGGCATGGCACTGGTCGCGGCCACCTGCGCGCTGGCGCCGTTCGCCCCGAACTTCGCGCTGCTCTGCGTGGCCCGTGCCGTGATGGCGCTGGGCACGGCTACCGCCTATCCCAGCGCTGTGGTGATGGTGGGCGCCATTGCGCACCGGGCCAACGTGGAGCCGGCGCGTCCGCTGGGCAGCCTCCAGATGGCCAACACGTCGGCGGCAGCGGTGGGACCTGTGGTTGGCGGGCTGCTGGTGGGCTTTGTGGGCTGGGAGGCGTTGTTCCTGGTCAATGTCCCGCTGGCGCTGGCTGCGCTGCTGATCGTGCGGCAGGCGGCTCCGGCAGACAAAGCCAGGGAACGTGGCAGCGTCGCCGAGCTGCTGCGGGACTCGGACATTCCCGGCATCCTGGGTTTTGTCACCGCGCTGCTGCTGGTGATGATGGCCGCCCTGAACGTCTTGCCGGGATACCGCTGGTGGATGCTGGCCGCGGGAACGGCCGTGGCGGCATTGTTTGCCTGGCGGGAGCTCCGCTTTGCCCGCCCTTTCCTGGATTTGAGGCTCCTGGGCCGCAACAGGCCGCTGATGCTCATTTACCTTGCCTTCGCGGTGTTCAGTAGCGTCTATTACTTCGTCTTTTTCGGCCTGCCCCAGCTCCTGCAGGAAGCCGGCGGCTACGATCCCGGCATTGTGGGGCTGCTGATGCTGCCCCTGGCTGGCATGTCCGTCCTGGCAACCCCCTGGGCGGTGAAGGCAATGGGAAGGTTCGGCGTGCGGCGCGTGCTGATTGCCGGCGTCGTGCTCCTGGCCGCGGCCGCTGCACTGATGTGGCTGCTCACCGGCACCCTGGCGATCCCGCTGGTGGTGGTGCTCACTGCCCTGATGGGAATCCCGTACGGAACGGTGGGCATCGCCACGAACCAGGGCATGTTCGTGTCCATCCGGCCCCAGGAGCGCGGCGTCGCTGCCGGGATCTACCAAACGTGCCGGTACGTTGGCGCGATCACGGCCACGGTGATGATCGGTGTGTTCGCGGGCGGCGGCGTGGACCAGGAAAGCTGGGCACGGATGGTCCTGGCGATGCTGGTCTTGTGCGTGGTGACGTTCGCCGTGAGCCTGCTGTGGAGGCAGCGGGACGTGTAATGGAACCGGGTTTATCGTGGAGATATGGCTTCTCCACAGGTTCAGCTGTACCTCGACATCACCGCGAAAGGCCTCTGCATCCTGGGCGCCGCCCTGATGATCTTTGGCCGGGGCGGCTGGTTCTACGCGGGCGTCGCCACCGTGGTGCTGGGGGTCCTGTTCATCGGCGCTTCCCTGCTGGCCACCCGGAAACTGCGGAATCGCCGGTGGGACGGCACACGCCGGACGTGATCCGGCGGGCGAAAGTCCATCGAGTGCTCCGCAGATGCCGTTATGGGGAGTCAAAACGGCAGTTACGGAGCAATCGATGGACAACAGCGGCTTCAGGTGTACATCAGTGAGCCCGGCGTGGTCAGCTTCTCCCCGGTCTCCAGCCAGGTCTTCAGGCCGGAGAGGATCATTGGCCAGCCGCCGTAGAGCTGTTCATTGGCGCCTTCGCGGAGGTCGCTGTGGGTGACGGTCAGGCGGCAGGAATCGCCCACGGGCTCGATGTCCCACGTGATCCTTGAGGTTCCCTCGGCCTTGACGTCCTCACCCCAGAGGGCCCGCATGGTCTGGACCAGCCGGCGGGGCGGGTCCACCTCCAGGTTTTCGCCCTCACCCAGCGGTGCGCCGGCTTTGGCATTGTTCATGGTGTAGCTGGTGCCCGGGGCCCAGTCCGTTTCAATGGTGTTCCCGAACTGGTACTTGCTGCGGATCCCGCTGTCCGTGATGGCTTCCCAGAGCCGTTCCGGCGTGGTCTTGATGTAGATTTCGAAGATTTTTTCCATGGGACTTTCCAATCTGGATTTGAGGTCGCTGAGGCCAGCGGCCCATGGTTCTGAATATTTGCTCACCCAGCGGTCGTGGATAAGCCTGATGGGCACGGGGTTCAGGAAGTGCAGCTTTTCCCGCCCCCGACGGCGGCTCACCACCAGTCCTGCATCTTCCAGGAGCTTGAGGTGCTTGGCAATCCCGAAGCGGGTCATGTCGAAGCGGGCCTCAAGCGCGCTCAGGGACTGCCCGTCCTGGCGGAACAGCTCATCGAGGAGGTCCCTGCGGGTGGGGTCGGAGAGTGCTTTGAACACCGCGTCCATAAAGAAAATGATAGGTGACCATAAGGTCACCTATCAAGGGTTTTTCTTCGGTTGGAGGGGAGAGCCTAAGAGCGCCCGCTGACCTTGTCCGGCAACGGCTTGGCAATGGGCCGCGGCTCCAGCCATATCCGCTCCCGCGGGCCCTGCGGATACGCGTGCTTCTTGTTGGCCAGGGTGATGATCCAGGCTGCCACTACCGGCAGCGCCGCGGCCACAGGAACCAGCATCGGACCCCCCACTACCAGCGCCGCTGAGCCGTACAATGCGCCGACGGTGATGCCGAGCTGGATGGTCAGCACGGTGAGGCCGTTCGCTGCTTCCTGGTACTCGCCGCCGGCCCGCAGGATGGCGGACTGGTTGTAGATGCCTATTGCGCCGAGCCCTGCACCCCAGACGGTCATGAGGACCAGAGCCACGGTGAAGTTGCCTACCGCGAGGGGCAGGAAAAACATGGATAGGGCGATCGCCGCAGTGGTGACCAGCAGGGAACGCCGGGGGCGGGAGTCAACGGTGAGGCCCGCGATCCAGATGCCCAGCAGCCCGGAGCCGCCCAGCACGGTGAGCGAGAGGCTGATGGCGTAGTCCGGGAAGCCGGCGTCGCGGATAAACGGAGCAATGTAGGTGAACAGGGCGAAGTGCGCCAGGACCAGCAGCGGCCAGGCGATGGCGACCGGCTTCACCCCGGGCTGGGCGATGGCCTTGCGCAGTGAGGGGCGGACGGCGTCGGAGATCTTCTGGACGCGCGGCAGCAGGAAGAAGGCCAGCACGGTGAGGACCAGGCCGAAACCGGCAAGCACCATGAACGCGGCCCGCCAGCCCAGGAACCCGCCCAGCGCGGTCCCCACGGGCGCGCCGATGGCCAGGCCCAGGCTGTTGCCGCTGAAGACAATGGCCAGGGCCTTGCCCACCTTGTCCGCCGGAACCACCCGGGTGACGAACGGGGCCATGGTGGTCCAGAGCAGCCCGTGGGCCAGTCCGCCCACCAGGCGGGCAATCATCGCGGAGGTGAAGTCAGGTGCCAGTCCCACCATGGCGTTGCTGGCAGCGAACGTCAGGACCAGCCCCACCAGCAGCGCGTGCCGCGATATCTTCCCCAGCAACCGGGCAGCCGGAACCACAGTAACCACAATGACCGCGGCATAGGCCGCAGCCAGGTAGCCGGCCACCGGCTCGGACACATCCAGGCCCGCGCTGATCTGCGGCAGCAGCCCGGACGGCAAGAGTTCGGTAGTGATGGCGGTAAAGGCGATGGTGGACAGGACCACCATCGCGGCGTAGGGGAAACGGGCAGGCGCCGGCGCGGAAATCGCGGAAGACATGGGGGAGGGGTCCATTCAAGGGGGAGGGGTGGAACGCGGCTCGCTGGCCGGACAATTCCTCCCTTAAATTTACAGGATCCCGCCCCCTGCTCCGTGCCGTTCCCGGCGCGTCCCCGGCGCCGTTTACGGTGTGCCGTGCCGCACCGCTGGAATCAGCGGGCGGCCGGTTCCCTGACCTCCGCGACGGCGCCCAAACGCGAGTCCAGCAGGCCTGCCGCGACGGCTGGAGCAAGCCCCGGCGCCAGCGGAAGCCGCGGCACCACCAGGCAGTGCCAGAGGTGATAGATGTCCGCCTTGCCCGACCAAACGGTGGAGGTGACATTGCCGTGCTCGTCGAGTTCCTGCTTCCAGGAGCCGTGCTCGTAGTCGATGAACCAGTCGCGGGCGTGGTCCCAGATCCGCTCGTACCAGTCCGCATACTTCTTCTCGCCGGTGGCGATGTAGAGGGCTGCGGCCCCGCCGATTGCCTCCGCGGGAACCCACCGGATGCGGGTGGTGACCACCGGTTTGCCCTCCCAGTCCACCGTGTACACAAATCCGGGATGGCCGTCCGGCTCCCAGGCGTCACGGATCGCGGCGTCGAACAGGCCGCGCGCGTCTTCCAGCAGCCAGGCCGGGACGTCCAGGCCGCGGGCCTCCAGCCCGGCACGGAGGTGGAGGAGCAGCCGCGCCCACTCAACCCAGTGACCGGGCGTTCCGCCATAGGCCCGGAACTGGCTGGCCCGGTCATCGGTGTTGTACTCCGGCATCGGGGTCCACTCGGGGTCGAAGTGCTCGAACACCCGGTAGTTGTTGTTGCGCGCAAATTCGTGGATGAGCACCTCGGCAATGTGGAGGGCCCGTTCCAGCCAGCGGTCCTCGCCGGTCACATCAGCGACGATCAGGTACGCCTCGACCGAGTGCATGCTCGCGTTGCCGCCACGGTAGGCCTCGGTTTCGGTGAACTCCCGGTTCCAGGAGTCAAAGCACATGTTGGCGTTGTGGTCCCAGAACTTTGTGTCGGCTACCCGCAGGGCCTCGTCCAGCAGTTCCCGGGCTCCTGGACGGTTTGCCGCAACGGCACTGGCAGCGGCGAGGAGCACGAAGGAGTGCTGGTAGCCGGACTTGGTGTCGTTCACCGGCCCGTTCGCGTCGATCTCGGCGTACCAGCCGCCAAACTCATCGTCGTGGAAGGCCCCGTTGAGTGCTGCGATGCCGTGGTCCACGAGCGTCGCGGCACCCGGCCGCCCCATCAGCGCGGCGACAGCGAAACTGTGGACCATCCGGGCGGTGATCCAGAGATGGGTCGGCTTGTCGGTGAATACCTTGCCGTTGTTGTCCAGCCAGCCGAATCCCGTGGGCACCTTTGACCCTGAGGCGAAATTGATCAGCCGGTCGGTTTCTGCCTCGAGCCATCGTGCGTGGGCGGCACTGTTCAGCCACGTCATGTCAGTTCCTCTTTCTGATACGGGGTGCAAGTTTGGAGCCGGTCCACTCAGCGGGTGCCGAAGTCGGTATCTGTGTATGCGCCGGCACGCCGGGCGCCACCACAGCTGCAGTCGTTTCCGACGTCAAGCTGGATGTTCACCGGTGCACCGGGGTCAATCGTCAGTGAGATGGTTTCGCCGCTGGTGGTGGACACGCGCAACGGGCTTTTGTGCGGGGAGATGGCACTCATGGCCGCCCTTTCGTTAATGGTGTTGGTTGGATACATGCATCTGTTACCCGACGGTTGTTACCCGACCATGTCGAGCACGCCGCGGACAATGGTCGCTGCCGCGCCAAGGTAGGCAAGGACAATCAGCAGGATCTGCGCGGCGCGGGCGGGGACAAAGCGGGCAGCGACGTCGCCCAGCACCAGACCCACCAGGCAGGCCCCGGCAACCGACGCCCACATCGCAGCGGGCAGGGAGGGGAACGTCGCGGGCGCCGTCAGGGCTTTGGAGACAAGGGAGAGCGCGCCGATGGTGAAGAAGTACGGCTGCATGGTGGCTGCGAAGGACTTGTGCTGCCACCGGGTGGCGATGGAGTACATGCTCACCGCCGGCCCGCCGACGCCCGCCGCGGTGTTCATGAACCCGCTGAGGCCGCCTGCGGTGAAGAGGTAGCGGCGCCGGGCCGGCAGCGTGGCGGATTTCAGGGCCAGCAGGACGGTCAGTCCGACGGCAAGGATCACCCCGATGGAAATCTCCAGGACCGCCGGCGGGATGAGCCGGATCAGGAAGGCCGCCGGCACGATTCCCAGCACCGCCGAGGCCGTGAGGGCCGCGTACCGTTTCCAGTCGATGTCCCGGACAACCCGGAAGATGATGGCTCCGGCAGTCACGGCGCCGCAGACGTTCACCAGCACCACCCCCTCCACCGGGCCCAGGAGCAGGACCAGGAAGGGGGCGGCCACCAGGGCGAACCCCATGCCGGTGATGCGCTGCATCCCTGCACCCATGACGACGGCGCCCAGCACCAGCCCGGTGGTCAGCATTTAGGGCCGCCAGGCCACGTATTGGACCTCCTCGAACTCCTCCAGGCCCAGGCTTGCGCCTTCCCGGCCCAGGCCTGACTGCTTGGCACCGCCCATGGGCGCGAAGGCCACGGACGGCAGGGGATCGTTGACGCCCACGATGCCGGCCTCGAGCTGCTCCGGAATCTCCCAGCCGCGCTTTGGGCTGCTGCTCCAGACGTAGGCGGCCAGGCCCATCTCGGTGGCGTTGGCTTTCCGGATGGCGTCCTCCTCCGAGGAGAAAGTCACGACGCCGGCTGCCGGACCGAAGACTTCCTCGGTCACCAGGGGTGCGTCCTCCGGAACGTCCGCCAGGAGCGTGGGAGCCAGGAAGGAGCCGTGGGCGGGCACGTCGGTCCGCTGCGTGACGCGGCGGGCGCCGCGTTCCAGGGCGTCGTCCACCAGCGCCTGCACGGCGGACACCCGTTCGGCGTCGATCACGGGGCCGAGGTCCGGGACGGGAGTGCCGTCGTCGGGAACGCCGTGGCCGATGCTCATCGCGTCAAACCGCGCGGCCAGCCTGGCGGCGAACTCCCCGGCAATGCTGTCCTGGACCAGGAAGCGGTTGGCGGCGACGCAGGACTGGCCTGTGTTGCGCAGCCGGCCCAGGACTGCGCCCTCGACGGCCGCATCCAGATCGGCGTCCTCGAAGAGGATGAACGGCGCATTGCCGCCCAGTTCCAGCAGCGGCCGGACCACCCGGTCCGAGGCGGATGCCATGATTTGCTTGCCCACGCCGGTGGAGCCGGTGAAGCTGACGGCCCGGACTGCGGGGTGCTTGAGCAGGGCCGCGGTGATCTCCCGGGAGGGGCCGTGGACCAGGTTGACCACGCCCGCCGGGAATCCGGCGTCGTGGAGGACCTCGAAGAGTCCGGTGGCGGCCAGCGGCGCCTTTTCGGAGACTCTGCCCACCACGGTGCAGCCTGCGGCGAGCATCGCGGCGAGTTTGCGGGCCTGGATGGAGACCGGGAAGTTCCATGGGGTGAGGCTGAGGGCCACACCGATGGGCTTCCGCAGGCTCAGGTGGCGGCGGCCCTGCAGCTCGGGCGGGCTGACGGTGCCGGTGGTGCGCCGTACTTCTTCGGCGAACCAGCGGAAGTATTCCACCGAGAAGTCCACCTCTCCCTGGGCTTCGGGGAGCCGCTTGCCGGCCTCGAGCGCCAGGGTGTGGGCGAGTTCATCGCGGCGTTCGGCAAGGAGGTCTGCTGCGTTGCGGAGCAGGTCGGCGCGGTTCCGCACCGTGGTGCGGGACCAGGACCCGAAGGCGTCCGCTGCTGCGTCGGCTGCCTGGGTGGCGTCCGCTGCGGTGCCCCAGGCGATCTCTCCGACGGTGCTGCCGTTTCCGGGGTCCGTCACGGTCTTGGAGGTGCCGGTGGCGTGCCAGGTGCCGTTGACGAGGTGTTGGGCTGATTTGAGGTTCACGGATGATGCCTTTCGGAGGGCGGGGAGAGGTCCGGGACGGCGGGGCGGGCGCGGAAGGCCGCCGCCGCCGTCGTAATGCTCATCCCTTGCTGGCGCCGGCGGTGATGCCGGCAACGAAGTAGCGCTGCAGGAAGACGTAGGCCACCACTACGGGCAGGGAGGCCAGGATGACGCCGGCGAACAGCAGCGGGTAGTCGGTCTGGAACTCGCCCTGGAAGCTCAGCAGTGCCAGCGGCAGCGTGCGGTTGCCGGGGGACTGGATGAACAGCAGCGGGTACAGCAGTTCGTTCCAGTGGATGACGAACAGGAAGATGGCAGCCGCGGCGATGGACGGCGCGGACAGCGGCAGGGCGATGGAGACGTATGTCCGCCAGGGGCCGGTGCCGTCAATCGAGGATGCTTCGTAGAGTTCCTTGGGCAGGGTCCGCATGAACCCGCCGAGGATGAAGACGGCGATGGGCAGGGTGGACACCAGGTTCGCCAGCACCAGCCCGGCCAGGCTGTCCAGCAATCCCAAACGGCCAAAGAGGACATACAGCGGAACCATGTTGGCCTGCGCCGGGATGGCCATGCCCAGCACCAGGAAGCCGAAGATGGCCCAGGACATGAACCCCTTGAGCCGGGAGACGGCGTAGCCGGCAAGGCTGGCCAGGAACAGGGTGAGCGGGACGGAAATGGCGGTGACAATGACGCTGTTCATGAAGGACGAACCGAGGTCCTGGCCGCCGATCACCTCTGCGTAGTTGCCGGGGGAGAGGGACTGCGGCAGGCTGAACGGCCCGGCAAACAGTTCCTGCGTGGACTTGAAGCTGCCGAACCCCACCACGGTCAGCGGAACGATGATGATGACCGCGTAGATCGCGAGGATTCCGCGGCGGGTTATTGACGAGAGCATGCTGTCATTCCCCCTTCGGGGTGAGGCGGAGCAGCCGGCGCTGGAGCCAGGTGACCAGGGCGATCATGGCCATGAAGATGATCGACTGGGCGGCGGCGTAGCCGAACTCCGAGTTGGCGAAAGTGCTGTAGATGCGGGTGGAGAGGATATCCAGGGATTGCTTGGGCGGGTTGCCCGCGATGCCCAGGATCAGGTCGAAGGCCTTGAACGACTGCACGGTGGTGTACGCCACCACGATGGACGTTGCCGGGGCCACGAACGGCCAGGTGATGGACTTGAACTGCTGCCACTTGTTGGCGCCGTCCATTTCGGCTGCCTCATAGAGTTCCCGCGGGATGGCCTGCAGGCCGGCGATGTAGACCACCATCATCTGCCCGGCGTGGAACCACACCTGCGTCACGGCAACCCAGTACAGCGCCTGGGCGTCGTTTCCCAGGTAGGAGCTTTGAAGTGCTTCGAGCCCCACGCCGCCCAGCACCGCATTGGCCAGGCCGAAGTTGGGATCGTAGATGAACTTCCAGATGAACGCCACTGACACCGAGGACAGGATGGTGGGGAAGAAGAACAGTGCGCGGAGCAGGACGCTCCCGCGGGAATTCTTCGTCAGCAGCAGGGCCAGGATCAGCGAGAACAGCGTCTGCGCGATCACCACCAGCAGCACGAACTTGAGGTTGTTCATGAGGGCGTTCGTGAACAGCGAGTCGTTGGTGAAGGCCCGCATGAAGTTGTCCAGCCCCACGTAGTTGAACGCGGCCGAGAAGCCGTTCCAGTCCGTGATGGCGTACTGGAAGGCCTGGAGTGTGGGCATCACCAGGAAGAAGGCGATGACCGCGACGGCGGGAAGCGGGAAGAGGTAGAGCGCCGGATTTACCCGGGTGGGGGAGCGGCGGCGCCCCTTGGTGGCGTTCACGTCTGGAGGGCTGCCTGGTGCCTTCCGCTTCGCAGGCAGCCCGGTATGGGTGCTCATATCCGTTCGTCAACAATCTTCTGGGCGGCCTCTGCTGCCTGCTCGGGGCTGGTGCCCGAGATGACGGCGGTGGCGCTGGCTTCCACGGCGTTGCGGACATCCAGGTTCTGGAACTGGAACCGCGCGGCCAGTGCTGTGTTCTTGTCCAGCCAGGGGCTCAGGCGCTTCAGGTCCGGGTTGGTGTAGTCCACGTCCTTCACGGACACGTGCTGCGCCGTCTCGTTGGCATAGTAGGCGGCGTTCTCCGGCTCGGAAAGGAAATCGATCCAGGCAGCCGCTGCGGCCTGGTTCTTGCTGGCCGAGTTGACGCCCAGGATGAAGGTTGCGTTGTAGACGCCCTCATACTTGGCGTTGCCGTCCGAGGTGTTGGGGAACACCAGCTCGATGGGGAACTGGGCGCCAAGGCCGCGGACGGCGGCAATGTGGTACGAGCCGGTGGCGAGCATGGCTGCCTGGCCCTGGGAGAACAGGTTCTGGGCCGGCTCCACGGCGGTGCCGGTGGCATTGGGCTGAAGGTAGGGGACCAGGTCCTTGTACTGGTTCAGCATCTTGATGAACCAGTCATCCGTGACCTTGAGCTTGCCCTGTTCTATTTGGGCGCACATGTCGTCCACAGGGGCGTTGTTGGCAATCATGCAGTTGAAGAGCTGGCCGCCGTTTCCAACATCGCCGCCCGGCCACGAGATGGGGATGACGCCGGAGGACGCCAGCTTCTCGCACATGGCAAGGAATGAGTCCCAGTCCTTGGGGGCGAGGTCAGCGCCGGCCTTGTCGAACAGGTCCACGTTGGCCATCGGCATGGGGAACACCACCTGGTACGGCAGTCCCAGCTGGCTCTCGCCGGACTTTCCGGCGGAGAGCAGCCCTTCCTGGTAGTTCGAGACGGCCTTGCTGTCCTTGAGCTCGGTGTAGATGCCGGCCTCGGTGAAGTTCTTGAACTGGGACCCGCGGAAGGTGGCAAACGCGTCGCCAATGGAGCCGCCGCGCAGCTTCTGCAGGGCCTGGGCGTTGTAGTCGTTGGACGTCGAGATGTCCTGGGCCACTTCAACGCCGTCGTGCAGTGCGGCAAAGCGCTTGATGAGCTCGTCGAACACCACCTTGTCCTCACCGCGCCAGTGGGCGAAGGACACCTTGCCGGTGATGTCACCGGTGGCGGGGGCTGCCGGCCCGGTGGCACCGCCGGGTGCCGTGGATCCGCCGGGCCCGGCACAGGCTGCGGCGGTGGCGCCGAAGCCCAGGGCCCCCAGGAGTGCGATGGCCTGCCTGCGTGAAATCTGACTCACAATAATCTCCTCGTTGAGTGTTTTGCTGTGCCTTGCTTGCTTGACTGCCGAAAGGGGCTTGCCACGGCCCTGACGCTGTGGCGCTCCCCGAGTGGTTACGCGTTGGTCCTTTGCGCGGTGACAACGTCGTCCACCACGGCGCAGAGGCGCTGCAGCCGCCGGACAGCGTCCGTGGACAGGGATTCGACGACGTCGGGCGCACCGATGCAGGACGCCCAGACCGCGCGTCCGGACAGGAAGCCGCTGGCACCTTCCAGGCAGGCCCACCGGACTGCATCCGGGAAAACGTCTTCGGGGACGCCGGAGGAGAGCACCACCCAGGGTCCGTCGATGGCGTTGGTGAGCTCGGCGCACGCGGCGCGGACGTCGGCTTCGGGGGCCTGGCCGTGGAAGGGCACCTCGGCCTTGTACAGGTCTGCTCCCAGGCTGCCCAGCTCCCTGGCGGCGGCGAGGATGCCGGCGTTCCAGTCGAAGTCCCCGCCGGCCAGGGGCTTGCGGGAGACGGGCTCGATGATGCTGATGAGCCCCGCGGACCGGCAGCTCTCCACGAATTCGCGGACCATTTCCACCCTGCCTTCGGCGGGCTCGTCCGGGCGGTACAGCACCAGGAGCTTGAGCGCTGTGACGCCCAAGGCCTTGTATTTGTGCGGGTCCACCAGGCGGTCGATGGTTACCTCGCCCACCAGCTCGCCGTGCGCGGGTTCGAAGTGGTCCGCCGAGGCGATCAGCCCGCAGCTGGGATCCACCACGTTGTCCGCGATGGCCTGGTCCAGGGCGAACTGCCGGTCGATGAGGACGCCGGACGCGTAGGGAGTGAGGATTTTGGCGGCCTGCAGCTTGAAGTCCTGCAGGTCCTGGTCTGTGACGGGCTGGTCGGTGTGTTCGGCGAACATGTTGCGCATGGCTTCGCGTTGGTCGACGGCGAGCATTGCGAAGGCGCCTGACGGGCGCTGGAGGGGTGAGAGGTCTGTGGGGCTCATGGGCTGCTTCTTTCAGCTAGGCGGTGTGGTTGGAAGTAAGGACAGGTGTAATGGCCTGGTGCGGGATGGCGGAGCGGCCGTCCAGCCCTTCGCAGGATGCGGAGGCGGTGCGGCCGGCGAAGGCTGCCGCGTCAGCCAGGGAAAGGCCGGCCGCGACGGCGGCGAGCAGGGCGCCGTGGTAGACGTCGCCGGCGCCCAGCGTGGAGACAATCGTGGCCGGGGTTGCGGGCACATGGAGCGGGTCCGCGTTGCCGTCCCTGACCCAGGCGCCGTCAGAGCCGGCGGTGGCGACGACGGCGGAGGCGCCGTCGTCGACCGCTTTGCCCAGGAGCGCCGCGGGGGAGTGGTGCCCCCCGTACTCCGCGTGGAGCCGTTCGATGGTTGGGACGTAGAGGGCCACGCCCCGCGGGCTGAAGGACGCGATGGGGTTGCCGGCGTCCACGCTGACGTTCAGGCTGCCGGCGCTGAAGGCCGGAAGGGTCGTCACGGCGTTCCAGCCCAGGTGGTCCACGTGGACCCAGGCCGCCGATTCAACCAGTTCATGGAACCGGCTGCCGGCCGGAAAGCTGACCGGCGGCACGGGCCGGGTGACAATCGCCCGGCTTTCGGACGCCTTGCTGACCACGATCACGCTGGCACCCGTTTTGACGGTGGGATCACGGATCACGGCTGAGGTGTCCACGCCCTCGGCCTGCAGGCCGGCGATGATGCGGTCGCCCTCCTCATCGGTGCCGAGGACACCTGCGAAGGCTGTGTTTGCTCCGGCACGGGCGGCCGCTACGGCTGCGGTGGCGGCCGGGCCGCCACCCGCCGTCGCGAAGTCCGAAGCGACGGTGCGGCTGTCCGCGGCGGGGTAATCCTCCACCAAAGCGATGGAGTCAAGCGTGGCGCAGCCTACGAAGAGCAGGGTTCCAGTTGACGGTTGGGGCACGTTCCACCTCGTTGTAGTTCCGGCTGGTACTGAAGAAATATACACACGCTATGTTGGAATAACAACACTTTCTGTATAGTTCTGTTTGGGATGCAACGCCACGGTCCCCCAGAACTCAACGTAGAGAAACGGAGCAGCACATGTCATTGCCTTCTGCGGAAACGGTCCGGATCATCCGATACGGCCTCATCGGCGCCGGCCACATGGCCCGCGAACATGTCCGGAACCTGGCCCTGATTCCCGGAAGCCGGATCACCGCCGTATCTGATCCCCAGCCGTCATCCTTGGAGGAGACCGTTGCCGAGATCGGCTACGAGGTGCAGACCTTCCCCTCGCACCAGGAACTGCTCGCTTCCGGCCTGGTGGACGCACTGGTGATCGCCAGCCCCAACGACACGCACCTGGCCATCCTCAAGGACATCTTCGCCAGCGGAACCAACCTGCCCGTGCTCGTGGAAAAGCCGGTGTGCACCACCGCCGCGCAGGCAGATGAACTGGAAGCGCTCGCCGCGGACTACCCGGCACCTGTATGGGTTGCCATGGAATACCGCTACATGCCGCCGGTCCAGGAAGTCATCCAGGCCGCACACAACGGCAAGCTCGGCAACATCTACATGCTGTCCATCGTGGAGCACCGTTTCCCGTTCCTGCACAAGGTGGATGCCTGGAACCGCTTCGCGGAGCGGACTGGCGGAACCCTCGTGGAGAAGTGCTGCCATTTCTTCGACCTGATGCGGCTGATCCTGCAGGATGAGCCCGTCCGCGTGTACGCCAGCGGCGGCCACGACGTGAACCACATGGATGAGGTGTACGACGGCCGGGTGTCGGACATGATCGACAACGCCTACGTGATTGTGGACTTCAAGGGCGGCCGCCGCGCGATGCTGGAGCTGTCCATGTTCGCCGAGGGCTCCAAGTTCCAGGAGCGGATCTCCATTGTGGGGGATGCCGCCAAGATCGAGACGCTCATCCCCGTGGCGGCCAACCACTGGATCGAAGGTGATGAAGCGGAAGCCACGGTGGAGTTCAGCCCGCGCTCGCCGCTCGGACCGGAAAAGCATGAGGTTCCGGTGGATGAAGCAGTGCTTGCCGCCGGTGCCCACCACGGCTCCACCTACTATGAGCACCTGGGCTACCGGAAGGCGATCCTGGGCGAAGGCCCCGTTGAGGTGACGGTGGCAGATGGCCTGCAGTCGGTCCGGATGGGGCTCGCGGCCGAGCGCTCGATCGTGGAAGGACGCCCCGTTGAGCTTACGAATGCCGGTGCCGGGGTACGTCACTAGGTAAGTTGGTGTTGGAAAAGCAACACGCCGCGGGCTGGGGCCCGCGGGTGGGGCGGGAAGAAGGGGATAGGGGATATGAGCACCGCACGTGAAGAGGCGCCGCTGACGCCCCGCCAGCGCACCATCCTGGAGGAACTTGGCCGGCGCGGGTTTATTTCCACCACGGACCTGGCCGAAACCTTTGCGGTATCGGACATGACCGTGCGCCGGGACACCCGGGTACTGTCCAAACTGGGCCTGGTCAGGGTGGTCCACGGCGGAGTCAGCGCCATCCACGGCCAGGGCCAGAACGCGGACTTCGCCGCCCGCGTGCGGGAGGATTCCGACGCCAAGCTCCGGGTGGCCCGTGCGTGCGTCTCCATGATCGGGGAACGCGACGCCATCATCCTGGACGCCGGCACCACCACGTACCAGATCGCCCAGGAGCTGCCCAGCTCCTTTACGGGCACCATCATCACGCACTCCGCACCGGCCATCCAGCGCTGCCTGCAGCTGACCGCTGCCCGGACCATCTGCCTGGGCGGTGAACTGCTCCTGGACAGCCAGGCATTCAACGGTCCCATAACTGTCAGCGCCGCGGCCGGCCTCCGCGCCAAGACGGCCTTTATCGGCGTGAGCGGAATCCACGATGAGGCGTTTTACATTGAGCGGGACGTGGAGCGGGCCACTAAGATCGCCCTCATGAACTCTGCGGAACAGGTGGTAGTGGTGGCAACACACCAGAAGATGCTGCGGTACGCGCTGGCCAGGCTGGCCGCCTTTGACGCGGCCGACGTGCTGGTGACGGATGCGCCCCCGCCGCGGGAAATCGAGACGGCGCTGCGTGCCGCGGACGTCAAGCTTGTGGTGGCCGCGTGAGGGCGCCGCTGCAGGTCTCCCTGCCCGACCAGAAACTGCTGGACGCGCTCGCGCCGGCTTCCGGCGTCGAGTTTTATGTGTGGGACTTTTCCGGGCCCGCCCCCGCTGAACGGCTGGACATTGTGGTGCCGCCGTACATGCGCGGGCCGGAGGTGCTGGCCGCGCTGGAGTCCGTGGAAATCGGCCTGATCCAGAGCCAGTCCATAGGGTACGACGGCGTGGCGGACGTGCTGCCCGCGGGTTGCGTTTTCGCCAACGCGGCAGGGGTCCATGAAACCTCGACGGCGGAACTCGCCCTGGGCATGATGATCGCCAGCCAGCGCGGCATGGACGACTTCGTGCGCAACCAGGCCAGCGGCACGTGGGACAACAGCCAGCGGCCCAGCCTTGCGGACAGGCGTGTGCTGCTGGTGGGTTACGGGGGAGTGGGCAAGGCCATCGAGGCCCGGCTGCTGCCCTTCGAAACGCAGGTGACCCGGATGGCGAGCCGTGAACGCGAGGATTCCGGCGGGAAGATCTTCGGGATCGATTCGCTGTATGAGCAGCTGCCGCTGCACGACATCGCGGTGGTCAGCGTGCCCCTCAGCGAGCAGACCCGGCAGCTGGTGGACGCGAAGTTCCTGGCCTCAATGCCGGACGGGGCGCTGCTGGTCAACGTGGCCCGCGGGGCGGTGGCGGATACGGATGCGCTGCTGGCCGAGACGTCCACTGGCCGGTTGCGTGCCGCTGTTGATGTGACGGATCCGGAGCCGCTGCCGGCGGACCATCCCCTGTGGACCACACCCGGCGTGCTGATTACGCCGCACGTGGGCGGGGCGAGCTCGGCGATGTTCCCGCGGATGGTCCGGCTTGTCCAGCAGCAGATTGGACTGATGCTGGAGGGCAAGGAGCCGGTGAACGTGGTGTTGGGCGGCGCTGCCGGATAGGGTCATTCGCCCGTATCTGGGCGTTATCCACATAGGAGTCTGGGCAGCCTGTGATTGTCAGGGGTCGCTGGAAGACTGTGGTTATGGATGGCACCGTTCAGGACTTGATTAGCCGGGTTCGGTGTTTGCCCGTGTCCCCGGACAGTGCCGGGCTGATTGACCAGTTGCGGGGCCTGGAGGAGCTGAAGGCGGCCATTGGGGCTGCGCAGGCGAGGGTTGCTGTGGCGTTTGATGTTGCCCAGCGGGCTGAGCAGGCCGAGGCCGGGATACCGGTTGCGGAGCAGGGGCAGGGCGTAGCGGCGCAGGTTGCGCTGGCGCGGGGTGAGTCCCCGTCCCGGGGCGGGCGGCTGCTCGGGCTGGCCAAGGCGCTGGTGGCGGAGATGCCGCGTACCCTGGCTGCGCTGGATGCTGGCCGGCTGAATGAGTGGCGGGCCACGCTGGTGGTGCGGGAGACGGCGTGCCTGAGCGCGGCGGACCGGTGCGCCGTTGATGAGGAGCTCGCCGCTGACACGGGTACTTTTGCTGGGGCCGGGGACCGGGCGGTCGTGGCTGCGGCGAGGGCGGCGGCGTATCGGCGGGATCCGCGTTCGGTGACGCAGCGGGCGGCTCATGCTGCCGGGGAGCGGTGCGTGAGCCTGCGTCCGGCCCCGGACACCATGGCGCGGCTGACCGCGCTGCTGCCGGTCGCGGAGGGCGTGGCGGCGTACGCGGCGTTGAGTGCGCATGCCGACACCCTGCACGCCGGCGGTGATGACCGTTCCCGGGGGCAGATCATGGCCGATGCCCTGGTGGAGCGGACCACCAGCACCCCGGGCGGGATCAGTGGCGTGGAAATCCAGTTGGTCATGACCGACAGGACGTTGTTCCAGGGTGATTCTGAACCGGCACGCCTTCCCGGCTATGGGGTTGTCCCCGCCGGCTGGGCACGCAGCCTGGTTACCAAGGGTGCCAAGGGCGGCAAAGCCAGGAATCCGGGATCAGCTGCCAGCGCCCAGGAGCCTGCGCGGGAGTCGGCGGCCGGAGGCGTGGAAGGCCCGGGGAGCAGGACGCCCGCATCCGGTGCCGCCCAGGAACCTGAAGCAGGTGCCCAGGATTTTAGAGTGTGGTTGCGACGGCTGTACACGGCCCCGGTGGCGGGGGACCTGGTGGGGATGGATTCGCGGGCGCGGTTGTTCCCGTCAGGGTTGCGCCGCTTTATCCAGGCCCGTGATGACACCTGCCGCACACCGTACTGCGACGCTCCCATCAGGCATCACGACCACGTGGTTGGCTGGCATGCCGGCGGAGCCACCAGCCTGGGCAACGCGGCCGGGCTCTGCGAGGCCTGCAACCACACCAAGGAAAACCACGGCTGGAAAACCATCCCCCGGCCGGGCCCCAGGCACACCATCGAATACCGGACACCCACCGGACACACCTACCACTCAACAGCACCCCCACCACCCGGAAGCTCCGTATCTGGTCAGTTGGTGCGTGCCACGAAGCTGGTTCGAACCTAGCTACCCGGGCGTGCGCCGCGCAGTTTTTGGCGGCTGGCCTTGCGGATGGCCTTGGTGACGCGATCGAGCCGTGGTGAGTCCAGGGTCCAGGTCTGCCAGTAAAGGGCCACGTCATGGTGCTCGCGTTCCTTCAGTACTACCAGGGAGCCGTCGGCGAGGTCCGTTCCCAGCTGCAACTCGGGAATCATGCCCCATCCAAGGCCTGCCCTCAAACCTGCAAGGAATCCCTCGGATGAAGGGATGAAATGTGTTGGTGGCGCCTGCTGTACGCCGCGGGCCTTGAGCTGCAGCTGCTGCAGGTTGTCCTTGGCATTGAACTGGAGCATGGGCATGCGCTGCCAGTCCACCCCGTTGCCGGCTTTGAAGCGCTTGCGCAGCCCCGGGGTGGACACTGGCAGGTACCGCATATCGCCAAGCCGTTCCACCCGGCAGCCGTTGACGGGCGTGGGGTCGGAGGTGATCGCCCCGAGAACGTCTCCGCGGCGCAGGAGGTGGCTGCTGTGGTCCTGGTCCTCCACATGCAGGTCCAGGGTGGTCTCGGCCCACGTGCCGGCCTCGTGAAGTACGTCCACGAACCATGTGGCCAGGGAATCGGCGTTGACGGCAATGGGGGTCACTGCCCGGGAAGAGGCGCCGTTTCCCAGTGACTCCCAGGTTTCTGCCTCGAGGACCTGCACCTGCCGGGACATGCGCAACAGGACCGACCCGGCTTCGGTGGGGGTGCACGGCACGCTGCGGCGGACAACCACCTGCCCCACCGATTTTTCCAGTGCCCTGATGCGCTGGCTGACGGCGGAGGGACTGATCCCCAACAAATCGGCCGCAGCCTCGAAAGTTCCCTCGTCCACAATCGCTGCCAGGGCCCGGAGATGCTCGAAGTTCATGAAGTTATTCTAATGGAACTGTAGAATCTATCGTTTGTCTTCATATGAGCGATCGGGCTACGGTCTAGGCATGTGGAGCATTTGGAGTACCGGGCTGATGACAGGCCTGGCGTTGATCATCGCCATCGGCGCCCAGAATGCGTTTGTGCTGCGGCAGGGAATCCGCCGTGAACACGTGGGTGTGGTGGTGGCGCTGTGCATGCTCAGCGATGCGTTGATGATCCTCGGCGGCACAGTGGGGATCGGTGCTTTGGTGTCCCGGTTCCCGTTGGCACTGGACGTGCTGAGGTGGGGCGGTGCTGCCTACCTGGCGTGGTGGGCGCTGCGGTCCTTCAGGTCCGCACTCAAGCCTTCAACCCTGACGGCTGAGGCGCCACGGTCCAAGGGATCGGTCATCGCCACCACCCTGGCGTTGACCTACCTGAATCCCCACGTCTATCTGGACACCGTGGTGCTGCTGGGCGGCCTGGCCAACCAGCACGGTCCGGACGCGCGGTGGGTCTTCGCGGCCGGGGCCGTGGTGGGAAGCGCCCTCTGGTTCTCAGCCTTGGGATATGGAGCCCGAAAGCTTTCCGGGGTGCTCAGCAGCCCGCGGACGTGGCGGATTGTGGACCTGGCAATCGGTGTTGTGATGCTGGCGCTGGCCATCAAGCTCGTGCTGTGCTGACGCAGGCTCCAACGGCACCCCGGGCCGTGAAGGCAGCCAGGAAGCGGCTTCATCAAAACAGGTTGAGGCCGGCGGGGAGTACTAACCCCTGAATTCAATTCGGATTTGAGTACTACCGCCTGAATTGGATGCGGACTGAGTTGTCGTCCGGGAGGACGATGACCGTTCCGTCCCGCGGTGTCCAGCCGTCGTGGAGGAAGAAGAAGCGCCCGCCGCTGAGCACCAGCAGGCGGAGGCCGTCGTACCGGTAGAGCGCCGCGTCCCCGGTTCCCACCTGGACTTCCGTGACCGCGGCTGAGCCGATACCGAGCGGTGTGGGCGAGTAGACCTCCGCCCGGGGCATGTACTGGACGCCCTGTTCGAAGTTCAATGCCAGCCGCCGGCCCACCGCCTGGGCGTAGTCGGCCGTGCCCCAGAAGAGCAGCAGCGTCACGATACTGAGGATCAGCGTGGTTTCCACCGCCCGCTGCTCGGAGCTGAGGACTGGCAATGCGCCCGTCCGGCCCAGCCGCCGCAGGCGCATGCACCACGTGGCCACCAGGACACCCAAAGCCATCAGGTACGGCGTGAACAGCGCTGTCCGGGCGGGTTCCACAACCGCCAGGACCAGGCTGACGCCCACAAGAACGCCGCTGAGCAGGGCGGCGATGCCGGCGGCCCTGACAATGAGGGCCCTGCCGCGGTCCTCTTCGATGCGGCGGCGCAGCCAGCGGTCCAGGGCCAGCCAGACGACGCTGGCGGCCAGGATGCAGACGAGCGGCAGGAACAGTGCGTTGATGCTGATCAGGATGTAGTCCTGCACCGCGTACCCAAACAGGCTGACGTTCAGGCCCATCTGTGCCGCCTGCGCCTCCGCGCGGGCCCAGCCGAAATAGAACAGCAGGGCCGTGGCTACCGTGACCGGCGGACCGATGGCCGAAATGACGCCCAGGGCGCGGGACCAGGAGGAACGCTCGTCCCCACCGGCCTCCGTCATGGCGCGGTGCCTGGCGCCGGGGTGCATGTGGCCTGGTCCGGTGCGTATTCCAAGGAAGCAGAGCCGCTCACCGGCCAGTCGGCGTCGGCAATGCTGACCTCGGCCGTGGTTGGCTGCCCCGCTTCCAGGGGCGGTGCCAGGAAGTGGAACTCAAGCGGATGGTTTGTGTCGATGAGGCTCTGGCGCTGCAGGACCTGGGCTGTTGTGGCGCCAACGTAAACCGAGCGGACGGTCCCGGTGGGCAGGCCGGTGATGTTTCCCGACAGGACAATTGCCTGCCCCGGGCAGACCAGGAAGGGCGGCGAATTGCCTTCGCTGTCCTCAAGACCCGTCAGCTCCGGCAGGCATGCGGTTCCGGGACGAGGGGCGAGTTTCACGGAAACACCCGGCTTTTGCTGCCGGACGGCGGCTATCGGGCGGAGGACCTCGAGGGCGGTAGCGGACCAGCAATCGCCCTCGAATGGCGGCGGCATGGTGTCAAGGGCGGCGGCCGCCGCATCCCAGGCAGCCTGGTTTCCGGTCAAACCGAGGCACAGCGCTTTCGCCGCTTCCTCCACCGTATTGAAGGGTTCGGAGTTACCGGGGAGAACCCCGCAGTCCAGGCCCCTCAGGTTCCTGTACCAAATGGGGTCGCCCCCTGCCCACCGGGCCGATGGGCAGCCAGTCGAGCACCACGGTCTCCGGTACCGGTGGCAGGTTCGGGGCGGGCGGACCCGGTGGCGGGGCAGGTGGTTGGTTTGGGGCGGGCGGAGCGGGCGGCGGGGCAGGTGGTTGGTTTGGGGCGGGCGGAGCGGGCGGCGGGGCTGGCGGCTGGTTTGGGGCAGGCGGTCCGGGCGGCGGGGCGGGTGGTTGAGCAGGCGGCTGGTTTGGGGCCGGCGGGCCGGGTGGCTGGGCCGGTGGTTGTGCCGGCGGCTGCGCCGGGACAGGGCTTTGCTCCCCGCCAGGTGCAGGCAGTGGCTGGCCCTGTTGCGGATCTTGGGACTGGCTGCGTTCTCCGCCGGCGGTGGGGCTGCCACTAGAACCGCCGGGCTCGGTGGCCCGGTTTGAGTGCGACGTGCTGCTGGCAGCCGGCTCCTCACCACCGCCGGTTGCCATGCAGGCAGGCAGGAGCAGCGACAGGGAGACCGCCCAGATGAGGGCAATCGGGCGGCGGCTGCAGATGTGCATCTCGCACCATCACTATCTGTACTGCCTGGGTTCCAGCCCTGGAGGTCCGGCCGGCCAGGGAAAGCATCGACCGTGGGGAGGCCTTTGCGTCCAACGGAATTAAACCGTGCCGGCGTTACTGCGGCGTTACTGCCGGCGGAGTTGAGAGCGTACGACGGCGGGGAGGGGCCGCCGAAGCAGCCCCGCCTTGGGTGCGTCCACGGAAAAGTCCGGCGCCGTCGTCGTCCGTTGCCTGGATCTGCTGGCGCTAGACGGCAGGCTCGCGCCGCCGCCGGAACACCATGCGGAGGTTCTCCCGGAAGCTCAGGCTGCTCCGCCGGCTCACCACAATCACGGCCGCCACGGCCGCCAGCAGCACGATGATTCCCCCGGCCGCCACCGACCAGCGCGCGCCGAACTCCGAGCCGATCCAGCCCATCAGGGGAGCGCCCACGGCGGTTCCGCCCTGCAGCACGGCGAGGTACAGGGCCAGCACCCGCCCGCGGAACTGGGGCTCCACGGACAGCTGGATGCTGGTGTTGCAGCTGTTCAGGAAGGTGATGGACGCCAGGCCCACCGGGATCAGGACTGCCGCGTAGAGCCAGAACGACGGCGACACGCTGCCCAGGAGCGTAAACGCGCCCAGCCCGAGCGCCCCGCCCAGCAGGAACCTCAGCCGGGGACCGGCCCTGCGTGCGGCAAGGAGCGCCCCGGCCAGGGTGCCCACTGCCATGATGGATCCCAGCAGCCCGAATTCGCCGGCGCCCACCCCGAACTCGGTGGTTGCCATGAGCGCGTTGATGATGGGGAAGTTCATCCCGAAGGCGCCGAGGATGCCCACCAGGACCATGATCAGCATCAGGTCCGGCCGGTTGCGCACGTAGCGGACACCCTCCGCCACCTGGTGCTTGCCCCTGCTGGCCGGCGCGGCAGGAGCGAGCTCCGAGGCCCGGATCCTGAACAGCGAGATGATGACGGCCCCAAAGCTGGCTGCGTTGAGCAGGAACACCGGCCCCGTCCCCACCCAGGCGATCAGTACGCCTGCGATGGCCGGACCGGTAAGCCTGGCCGTGTTGAAGGACGCGGAGTTCAATGCCACCGCGTTGGAAATGTTGTCCTGGCCCACGAGTTCGGAGACAAAAGCCTGCCGGGAGGGCGCGTCCACGGCGCTGGCGATTCCCAGGCACAGGGCGGCCACGTAGGCGTGCCACAGTTCGGCGGTACCGCTGACCACCAGCAGCCCCAGCGCCAGGCCGGTCAGGCCCATGGCCACCTGGGTCCACAGCAGGATCACGCGTTTTTGGTAGCGGTCCGCCAGCACTCCGCCGTACGGTCCGAGGAGCAGCATGGGAAGGAACTGCAGGCCGGTGGTGATGCCGACGGCGGCGCCGGAGTAGTTGGTGAGGACGGTCAGCACCAGCCAGTCTTGGGCTATCCGCTGCATCCAGGTGCCGATGTTGGACACCAGCGCACCGTTGGCCCAGATCCGGTAGTTCCGGTTCTCCAGGGCCCTGAACATGGCGCTCATTTGCCGCTCATTTCCTGCATGATCTGCGCCGCGCGGCTTAGGACCAGCCGGTCCTCTTCGCTAAGTCCGGCCACCCGCTGCGCCAGCCAGGCTGTCCGTTGGTTCCGGGCCTCGGCCAGGACTGCCCGTCCGGCGTCGGTGATGTCCACGCGGACCTGCCGCCCGTCGTCGGGGTTTGCCGCCCGGGACACGAACCCCTGCTCCGCCAGCGCGTTGACGATCCGCGTCATGGACGGGGCCTGCACATGCTCGCTTTCGGCGAGGGCGCGGAGGGTACTGGGACCGTAGCCGTTGAGGAGGGCGAGCACCGTGTACTGGCCCGGGGTGATGGCGTCCCCGGTGGCCTCGACGCGGAGCCGCCGCGAGGTGCGCATAACGGCTGTGCGGAGTTCGATGGCCAGGCTGTCCGGGCTGGCCGTTCCGGTGGTTTTGCGGTTCTCGATGTCGGTGGTGGTCACGCCGCGATTGCGCCTCCTGAAAATACTTAGCAGTGCTAATTAGTCCTGCTAATAAGTATGCTCCTGTTCCGGAGATCGGGCAAGGAAGTGTGCCGGGGGTAACAGTGATTCGGGCGGGTCCGATAGTTTCTGCATTCGGTCCGAAAAGGTGGGGCCGACAGTGCCGCACGCCCAACTCGGGCCGCCGAGTCGCGGCCCCACGGTGCATCGTCAGGCGAGGGTGGTTCCTGCCGTGGCGTGGGAGTGCACCTTCGTTTCACATCAGACTGTTGTTATTGCTGAAACTTTACGATAGTTTCTTCGTGTGATGCAGGTCGCAACGGTGGGGAGCCGGCGGCCACTTGCCTACCGAAGGACAATGATGACCAGCGAGCCTCACGCAAGCACCCCCGAAATCCGCCTTAAACGCCTGCACGAGCGGCTGGGCGGCATAGCGTACGGCGGGGACTACAACCCGGAGCAGTGGCCCCGCGAGGTGTGGCAGGAGGATGTCCGCCTCATGAAGGAGGCGGGCGTCAACCTGGTTACCCTGGCTGTCTTTTCCTGGAGCCGGCTGGAAACCTCGGACGGCGTCTATGACTTCGGCTGGCTGGACCAGATCATGGACCTGCTGCACACCAACGGCGTCGGCGTGGACCTTGCCACCCCTGACGCCGTTCCGCCGGCCTGGCTCGTTGCCCGGCACCCGGACATCCTTCCGGTCCTGGCGGACGGCACCATCTTCGGTTTCGGGTCCCGCCAGCACTTCGACGTCTCCCATCCCGCGTACCGGGAGAAGTCCCTGGCCATGGCCGAGAAGATGGGGGAGCGGTACGCGAAGCACCCCGCCCTCTGCATGTGGCACGTCAACAACGAATACGGGCCCGTCTCCTACGGCCCCCACGCGGACCGGGCCTTCCGTGAATGGCTGCAGCAGAAGTACGCCAGCCTGGACCAACTCAACCAGGCCTGGAGCACGGACGTCTGGGGCCAGGTCTACTCGGACTGGGCGCAGGTGAACGCCCCCGCCCAGCCCCGCACCTGGTCCAACCCCTCCCGGCGCCTGGACTACCACCGCTTCACGTCGGACAGCATGCTGGAGCACTACAAGGCCGAACGGGACATCCTGCGCCGGCACACCCCGGACCTGCCCATCGTCACCAACTTCATGCGCTTCTACAAGAACAACGACTACTGGGCCTGGGCCGCGGAAGAGGACGCCGCCGCCCTGGACATCTACCCGGACCCGCGCGAGGAAGACGCCCACGTGGCCGCTGCCCTCAACTTCGACCTGATGCGCTCGCTCCGGAAGGGCCAGCCCTGGCTGGTTATGGAACAGGCCACCGCAGCGGTGAGCCAGTGGTCCGTCAATGTCTCCAAACTCCCCGGCAAGATGCGGCTGGGCTCCTACCAGGCGATCGCCCAGGGCGCGGATTCCATCCTCTTCTTCCAGTGGCGCCAGGCCAAGGGCGGCACGGAGCGCTTCCACTCCGGCATGGTCAACCACGCCGGGCCCAACACGCGCGTTTTCCGGGAAGTCTGCGAGCTGGGCCGGGAGCTGAAGGGGCTCGGCGGCATTACCGGCACGCAGTCCGCCGCCAAGGTGGCCATGGTGTTCGACTGGGACTGCTGGTGGGCCCTGGAACTGGGCAACTCGCCCCGCTCTGACCTGAGCTACACCCAGGAGGTCCTCCGCCTCTACCGGCCCTTCTTCGAGGCGAACATTCCGGTGGACTTCGTCAACACCGCCTCAGACCTCAGCCAGTACAGCCTGGTGGTCCTGCCGGCGTCGTACCTCCTCTCCGACGATGCGGCGCAAAGGTTCGAGGACTACGTTGCCGGGGGCGGCCGCCTGGTTGCCAGCTACCTCTCCGGCATCGTGGACCCGGACAACACCATCCGGCTGGGCGGCTACCCGGGCGCCCTCCGGAACGTCCTGGGCGCGTGGAGCGAGGAGATGCACCCGCTGGCCGGCGACGGCGAGGAAGTAAAGCTTTCAACGGCCGACGGCGGCACGGCCTCCGCCAGTTACTGGACTGAGCACCTGCACACCGAAACAGCGGACGTCCTGGCGAGCTACGCCTCCGGCCGGCTCGCGGGATCGCCCGCCGTCACCCGGAACGCTTTCGGCGAGGGCACGGCCGTCTATCTGTCCGCCCGGGTGGACAGCACCTTCCTGGAGGAACTGCTGGCGGCCGAGCGCGCTGCTGCGGGGATTGTTCCGGAACTTGACGCTCCGCTGGGAGTGCAGGTCCGCCGTCGTACGGGCAACGGGCGCAGCTACCTGCTGGTCCTGAACCACAACGACGCCCCGGCCCGCGTGGACATTAAGGCCGGCGGCACCGACCTCCTCACCGGCAACGCCGTCCAGGGAACCGTAGAGCTCGCTGGCTACGGCGTCCTGGTGATTGAAGAACCCACAGAATCCATTTCCGCAGAAACCGCCCGATAGGAGGCCCCACCATGGCCCTGCGACTGGAAGTACCTCCCGAGGCGGTCACCCCGGACCCGCCCGGCGCCACCCGGAACCGCCGCAACAAACCCGGCAGCTGGGGGCTGGCCCTGAAACGGGACTGGCGGCTCTACACCCTGGTGCTGCTGCCGCTGGCCTACTTCGCCGCGTTCCGCTACCTGCCCATGGCCGGCAACGTGATCGCCCTCCGGCAGTTCCAGCCCGGCGGCAGCATCTTCGGCGAGAAATGGGTGGGGCTGAAATACGTCACCCTGTTCATCAACGATCCCAGCTTCTGGCAGGCGTTCCAGAACACCATCATCCTGGGCGTGCTGACGCTGCTGTTCTGCTTCCCCATGCCCATCATCTTCGCGCTGATGCTGAACGAGCTGCGCTCGCAGAAGTTCAAGAAGTTCGTCCAGACCGTGGCGTACCTGCCGCACTTCATGTCCGTGGTGATCATCGCCGGCATGATCCTGCAGAACTTCTCCATGACCGGCACGGTCAACCAGATCGCCAACACTTTGTTCGGCACCACGGTGAACTTCACCCAGGACGCCGGCTGGTTCCGGCCCATGTACATCAGCTCCGAGGTGTGGCAGACCATGGGCTGGGGCGCCATCCTCTACCTCGCGGCGCTGACCCGCGTGGACGAATCGTTGTACGAGGCCGCCCGGATTGACGGTGCCAACCGCTGGCAGCAGACCTGGCACGTGACGCTGCCGGCCATCAGGCCCACCATCATCACCCTCCTGATCCTGAACATCGGCACGTTCATGGCCGTGGGCTTCGAAAAGATCCTCCTGATCTACAACCCGCTCAACTACGCAACGTCCGATGTCATCTCCACCTACCTGTACCGGGTGGGCCTGGAGTCCAGCAACTTCAGCTACGCCGCGGCCATCGGCATGTTCGAATCCGTCATCGGCCTCACGCTGATCCTCTCCGCCAACGCCATCTCCAAGCGGCTGGCCGGAACGAGCCTGTGGTGAAAGGGCCAACCATGAAAGAAACCGGCGTCCTGCTCAAGGACATGAAGGTCTCCCGCGGCATGCGGGTGTTCCGGATGTTCAACCTGGTCTTCCTGCTGGTGGTGGTGTTCCTGACCCTCTACCCGTTCCTGAACATCATTGCCCAGAGCTTCTCCAGCGAAGGCTTCATCAACGCGGGCCAAGTCAATCTGTTCCCCATGGGGTTCAACACCGAAACGTACAAGCTGATCCTCGCCGACTCCACTTTCTGGAACAACTACGGCAACACGGTCCTGTACACGGTGGTGGCAACGGCCATCTCCATGGTGCTGACCACCAGTTTCGCTTATGCCATCGCCAAGAAGGACCTGAAGGGCCGCAGCGTATTCATTGGCATCGCGGTTTTCACCATGTTCTTCAACGGCGGCCTCATTCCCAACTACGTGCTGATCAGCTCACTGGGCATGCGGGACACTCTGTGGGCCGTGGTGCTGCCCAATGCCATCAGCGTCTTCAACCTGCTCATCATGAAGTCGTTCTTCGAGAACATGCCCCGGGAGCTGGAGGAAGCCGCCGCCATTGACGGGCTGACCCAGTACGGGGTGCTGTTCAAGGTGGTCCTTCCCCTGAGCAAGGCCATCGTGGCCACCATGGTGCTGTTCTACGCCGTGGCCAACTGGAACTCCTGGTTCCAGGCCTTCCTCTACCTGGACAACCCGGACCTGTTCCCGGTGACCATCTACCTGCGGAACATGATCGCCGGGGTCACCACCGCGGACTCTGCCGGCGGCACGGCCGAGAACCTGGGCCAGATCGCGGCGAACATCCAGTCGGTCACCATCGTCCTCACTGTCATCCCCATTTTGTGCGTCTACCCCTTTGTCCAGAAGTACTTCTTCACCGGCGTCATGCTCGGTTCCGTCAAGGAATAACCCCTTATGAAAGGAAAACTTATGATCCGCAGACGAGAGTTCCTCGGCCTCTCCGCCCTCGCCGCCTTCGGCCTGGTGGCGGCTGGCTGTGACTCCGATTCAGGCGCCAAGGTGGATACCTCCAAGGCCCGCACCGGAGCCATGGACAGCTTTGGGGTGGGGGATACGTTCAAGGCGACGGCGCCGGTGAGCTTCACCTTCCTCTTCAGTGACCAGCCCTCGTACCCGTTCAAGAAGGACTGGCTGCTGTTCACCCAGATGGCGAGCGCGAACAACGTCACGCTGGAACCCACCATTGTGCCCAGCAGCGATTATGAGCAGAAGCGCAGCCTGCTGATCAGCTCGGGCAACGCCCCGGAAATCATCGCCAAGACCTACCCGGGCCAGGAGAGCGCGTACGTCTCCTCCGGGGCGGTTCTGCCGGTCAGCGACTACGTGGACTTGATGCCGCACTTCCAGGACAAGGTGAAGAAATGGAAGCTCGAGCCGGAGATCGCGGGGCTCACGCAGGAGGATGGGAAGTACTATGTGCTGCCCGGCCTGCATGAGGAGCTGTGGCCGGACTACACACTGGCCTTCCGCACCGACATCCTGGAGAAGGAAGGGATCGCGGACCCAAAAACGTGGGACGAGTTCCGCGAGGTGCTGCGCAAGCTGAAGAAGGCCTACCCGGACGTGGTGCCGTTCTCTGACAGGTTCAACGGCAACAGCGTGCTGAACATTGCCGGCAACGCGTTCGGCACGGCGGCGGGCTGGGGCCTGGTGGACGGGCTGAACTTCGACGAATCGAAGAAGGAGTTCGAGTTCGCCGCCGGCACCTCCAAGTTCAAGGAACTGGTGACCTACTTTAACTCCCTGGTGTCCGAGGGCCTGATGGACCCCGAAAGCTTCACCCAGACGGACGACTCCGCCATCCAGAAGTTCACCTCCGGCAAGTCGTTCGTGATCAGCGCGAACTCGCAGAACATCATCACCTACCGCACGTCCATGGAGCAGTCGCTGGGCAAGGGCAACTTCACCGTCCGCAAGATCACCGTCCCCGGCGGCCCGGCAGGGGACGTCATCGGCGGCTCGCGGCTGGAGAACGGCATCATGCTCAACTCGTCCGTGAAGGACAAGGACACGTTCGTGGCGCTCATGCAGTACATCGACTGGCTCTTCTACAGCGATGCCGGGCAGGAGTTTGCGAAGTGGGGGGTGGAGGGAACCACCTTCACCAAGGAAGGCGGGAAGCGCGTCCTGGCCAAGGACATCAACTTCCAGGGCCTCAACCCGGCCGGCACCAAGGACCTGCGGATGGAATACGGCTTCTCCGGCGGCAACTTCGCCTACGGCGGCACCACGGACCTGCTGCACTCCACCTTCAATGAGGAGGAGCTCGCGTTCCAGGAGGCCATGAAGAGCAAGACGCCGAAGCCGGTGTCCCCGCCCGTGCCGTTCAGCGACGTGGACCGTGAGCAGGCCACCCTGGTGCTCACCCCGCTGAAGGACCACGTCAAGCAGAGCACCCTGAAGTTCATCACGGGGCAGCGGAGCCTGGGCGAGTTCGACGCCTACCTCAAGGAACTGGACAGCAAGGGCATGTCCAAGTACGTAGAGTTGGCGAACAAGGCGTACACGGCTTACGCGGAGAAGAAGTAGCAAGTACGACGGCGGCGGCCAGCTTTGGCCGGCAACCGAGAGGCAGTGCGTGGTTCAGAAGAAAGCGGAGTACGGTGCCGGCCCCCTGTTCAGGGCGGCCGGCACCGTCTCCGGCGTGATGATGGGCCACGCGCTGCTGGTGCTTGCCAACGTGCCGCTGGTGGTAGCGCCGCTGCTGGGCAACTGGCTCCCGGTGCTGCTGGCCTGCGTTCCGGTTGGCCCGTCCCTGGTGGCCGCCATGTACGCGTTTAACCGGCTGCTTGCCGGCCATGACACCGGGGTGTTCCGTGACTTTGTGCGGGGCTACCGGATGAACTTCGTGCCTGCCCTGATGGTGTGGCTGCCGTACCTGCTGGTCCTGGCCGTGATCGCCTTAAACCTGGCCGGACTGCCGCTCATCCCCGGGGCCGGGCCCGCCGCGGAACCGGCCATCCGGGTGGCGCTGCTGGTCCTGGGGCTCCTGGTGGCAACGGCGTCACTGAACGCGTTGCTGCTGCTCTCCCGCTTTTCCTTCCCGGTGCGGGACATCTACCGGTTGTCGCTGTACAGCTTCGGCGCGCAGAAGAGGGTGGCGCTGGGCAACGCCGGCATCCTGTTTGTGGGCGCATTCCTGCTGCTGATGACCACTACCTATCTCATGCTGGTGACCGCCGGGGCCCTGGTGTTCCTGGTGTGCCTCAACTCCCGGCCGCTGCTGCGGTTCATCGAGGATAGGTTTACCGCCTAGGTTCATGTCGTTGCGGGCTGTGGATCACAGGAGTGTTTGGCGCACGGTGCATATGGGGAGAAGAAGGCCGGCAAACAGTGCCGGTCTTCTTCTCTCCGCCGCCTCGCTGCCAGCCATCCATTACGGAAGGTGCGGGAGCTTTAAGGTGCGGTCTCCGAAATGGTCGTATCGATCGCGGTCCAAGTCGTGGCAGTTCCCGCAGGCATAGATCCCTGGGGTTTTGTCAGCACTTCCCGTTCGCCGATCAGCAGACCTGTCTTGGGGTCGATGATGATGTCTTGGCGGCGGTTGGAAGTCGTCTCCACGCGTCCGATGGCAATGCCTCTTCTTCCATCGAGCGTGGCTTGCTCATCCGTGACTGTCACCCCCGGAATGAGCGCTGCAGCTTTGTACAGTGCGGCGCGGAGATCGGCAGGGACCATGCCGGTGCGGAGCAGGTCAGCGATGAACACTAAGGACTCGCCATCCCTGGACTGCCCCTTGCCCTCTGTTTGCCGGCGGATTTCAGCTAGGAGGGCACTTGGATCTCGGGGAAAGACAGCCAGGGCATCCTGTGACGGAAAGCTGGACTGATCAGGGGGTGTGCCGTAAAAGCCACCGTTATTGCCGCGCAGCACGTACCCTTCGGACGGTTCCGTACTCGAGGCGTATGCCTTCGATTTCTCATCAAAGAACGTCGTGGGGATCCGTCCTGATCTTTCCCAAACCCACTCTTCCTGACGGTTGGCGGGGATGTAGATAGTGCTTTCTTCTGTATCCAACCACTCATGCACGCTGCCATCTGCGGCGACGGCGACACTGCCCCAGATATTGGTGCTCTGGATCTTCAAGTATTGCCCCGGGCCCGGAACAAGGTCTGCTGTCCGGATGGTTGTCTCGGCAGCTGCGTTGAGCACCTCCG
Organism: Pseudarthrobacter quantipunctorum; assembly: GCF_045291495.1. NCBI lineage: Bacteria > Bacillati > Actinomycetota > Actinomycetes > Micrococcales > Micrococcaceae > Pseudarthrobacter > Pseudarthrobacter quantipunctorum. Next base: position 3,129,661 of record NZ_CP148033.1, on the reverse strand, counting down.
CGGCCTGCGCGGTAGCGGCTCCGCGCAGTGGACCGGGCACGAACACGTCGCCGCCGACCAATGCGGCAGCGACCAACGCCGTTGCCGCTGAAGCAAGACCCCATCTCATCACCGCGCGGCGACGAGGCTTCTGCTGAAGCTTTACCGACCGCGGATCAATACGTTGCAGCAGCTTGGTCCGGCCTCTGTCGATAGCGGCATCGGTGGCTAGGGGAGTCCTGTCACGCATTTCGCGCAGGAGTGATAGCTCGTCCATGCTCGATCTCCTCTTCATCTGTGTTCAGCAGGCCGGCTGCATCTCGAATGATGCGCCGCGCCCTGTTAAGCCGTGACCGGACAGTTCCAACGGGAACGCCGGTTGCCAGTGCTATGCCCTCATAGGTCAGATCAGCCCACGCATAGAGCAACAGACATTCCCGGTCTGCTGTCGAAAGCGTCCTGATCGCTGCGGCCAAGTTGGATGACTTCGCGGTTGCGTCCAGCCGTTCAGCCACACGATCGGCGCCATCCTCGTAGCTGTCTCTGCCTGCAGCTTTCGCCAAGGCTCTTAGACGTCTGGCTTCAGTACGGTGGTGCCGGCGGAGCAGATTGGTCGCGATCCCGAACAGCCAGGGCCTGGCATCATCCCACTCGTAGTCAAAAGCCTCCCGGCTTTCGTAAGCGACCAGGAACGTTTGCGACATGACGTCTTCGGCTACTGAATCACCTGCCCGGGTAGCCGCGTAGCGGTACACCGCCCGCGAATACTTGTCATAAAGCGCAGCGAAGGCCTGCGGGTCCTTGCTGGATCGGCGAATCAAGTCGCTATCGGTAGTCACAAACTGTATTGCCCCCACGGGTGAAAAGAGTTCACGGCAGTCTAGGTGGAAACTGCAACATTGCAGGACTGCCGATAAGCGGTGGGGCAAAACGACCATCTCTGACCTGCCCCCGCCACGCCTCACAAAGCCGCGAGATAACCCTGTGGGGACCTGGATGTAGGCGCTCCGCAAGGTGAGTGCGATCGAATCGAACCGCAATAGTAGGGTGCGGAATGAACCATACCGGCAGGCTTGTAGTCGAAGGGAGGAACCGTGATCTCAGCGCTGAACCAACTCGTGGATTTCATCGAAGAGCACCTCACCGAGGAGATCGACATTGAGGACCTGGCGGTCAGTCTCGGCACGACGGAGTACCACCTCCGCCGAATGTTCTCATCACTGGCCGGTATGCCGCTCTCTGAGTACGTCCGCAGGCGCCGCATGACGGTGGCGGCGACGGACGTTCTCGAAAGGGGCGAGCTGCTGGCAATCGCGGTGCGGTATGGCTACGGCTCGACCGAGGCTTTCAGCCGGGCATTCCGATCAGTGCACGGCGTCGGACCCAGCGACGTCCGCCGGGACGGCGGGCCCCTTCGTGCCCAACCCCAGCTCAGGTTCCGCCTGACCGTAGAAGGAAAAACCGCAATGAACACTCGCATCACAGACCGGCCGGCATTCCGGCTCATCGGCCACTCGGTCCGCGTGCCCCTTATTCACCACGGCCCAAACCCGCACATCCAAGCGCACATCGCCTCGCTACCGGCAGCAGAGCACGCCCGGCTCAAGGAACTGAGCAACACCGAACCCGAGGGCCTGCTCCAGGTGAGCGCCGACGTCGATCCGGACTACACGGAGGGGAGCGAGCTAACCTACCTCCATGGCGTCGCCGTCACCGAAAGGACGCCGGTGCACGGGGACCTCGACGCGATCGAGGTCCCCGCAGGCACTTGGGCGGTATTCCACGCCGAAGGGGCGTACCCGGAGGTTCTGCAGTCCACCTGGGCATCCACCGCCACCGATTGGTTCCCCTCGAATCCGTGGCGGCTGCGCCCGGGCCCGTCAATTGTGGCAGTCCTGGATCGCAGTGCCGACTTCAGCACAGCGAGCTGCGAATTGTGGCTCCCGGTAGAACGAGCCTGACAGACCAGTCCGCGGAAGGGACAAGGTCACGCCAGCGGCGCCCCGACCAAGGATCTTTATCCGGCGATGAGCTCCTTTACCGGTCCTTCGTGCAGAGCCAGGTAGACATCGTCGCGGATCTGGTTGGCCTGTAAATCTGTCATCGTCCTGGTCAAAGGGCGAAGAACTAGCCGTATCAGCGCGTTGGCTTGTCCGTCACGAATCTGTAGCCGTTCCTGCGCTGACACCGGAAGTTCAGTACGGGGAGTGAGGGCCAGCAGTTCGACGCTTTCCAGGTCGTCTGCCTGCCCGTTCAGGGCTGTTCGGACTCGATCTCCCAGTACTTCCGCGTCCATGTCCGCGGGAACGACTATTGATATGTCGCGTCGGATTGGTGGCAGCTGGGAGACCGGCCGCCACGGTGCCAGATCAATCATCTGCTGTTCGATGCGCTTGTCCGTAGACCGGAGCAACCTGATGTCTGGGATGCCTTTACGCAGCATCAGGGCGCGGTCCAAGCCCATGCCAAGGGCTAGCCCGGACCACTTGGTGGGATCCAGGTCAGCTTGTGAGAACAGGTGCGCGGCCATGAGGCCGCATTCGGCGAGTTCGAGCCATTCCCCGTCCATGAGGACATCGATCTGCAGGCCATGCTCGGTGTAGGGGTGGACGGCAGGGACTGCGCGCCACTGGGCGCCGGGAAGCACGGCCTGGACCAGGGACGCGACCATGTCTTGAAGGTCACCGACGTCGAGGTTTGCCTGCGAGCTCACGCGCCACAGGTCTACCTGGTGCGGCGTTCCCACATGCGTGCGGTCAATGGAATCGCGTCGGTAGACAAGGCCCGGGACGGTCCACAGCTCGTCCGAGAATTCCCGGGGGTTCAGGGCTCGGAGCAGCGACGGGATAGACGCTGAGGTGTGACTGCGCAGCATGACCGTTGGGCTGATATAGCGGGAGTATCTTTGATCCCGCGTCACGTCTGACCCCTTGAATCCGAGGTGGTCGTAGTTGTCGACCACGCTGACCAGCGGGCTGTTGCGGATAATCCGTTCCGGCACATCCCATCGGTTGCGGAGCGCATCAGTGACGCTTTGCAGGAGCTCCTGCATTGCATGGGGACCGCTGAGGGGATCCGAGAGGTCCCGGATGCTCAGGGCGTCATGGAGTTCATTGGGGCTGAGGTAATTGGGCATGGTGGTCCTTGGGTTTGGATATGAGTGGTGGTTTCCGCCCCCGACTCAGATCCGGCGCCAGGACCTAGGCGCGCGCCAGTAAGCCCTCGCGACCGGAAACCGGTCGGGGGCAAGTAAATCGGCGCGTAGAAAGCATGAGGCCGAGTTTACCTCCGTCAACCGCTGGCCTGTACAACGGATACCGGCTCACGGGAAACTGGCGCCATGCGCAAACTGGCCTTCGGCATGAACGTGAGCCTCGACGGCTACATCGCCGCGCCCGGCGACGACCTCGGCTGGAGCGTCCCGAGCGACGAGCTGTTCCAGTGGTGGTCCGACAGGGTGGGGGCGACAGGCCTGGCCCTATACGGGCGCAAACTGTGGGAGGCGATGAGCTCCCACTGGCCCACCGCCGACCAGCAGCCTGGTGCCACGCCGGCGCAGATCGAATACGCCCGCCGCTGGCGGGACATGCCGAAGGTCGTGTTCTCCTCGACGACCAGCACAGTTGACTGGAACACCCGCCTGGTCACGGGCGACGCCGTCACCGAGATCACCCGCCTCAAGGCCGGCGACGGCGGCTCCATGGACATCGCCGGTGCCACACTCGCCGCGGCGGCCATGCGCGTCGGGCTGGTCGACGAGTACGCGCTTGTCACCCATCCGGTCCTGGTGGGCGGCGGCACGCCGTTCTTCACAGCCCTGGACAACTGGGTGAACCTGAGCCTGGTGGAGACCCGGACGTTTCCCGGCGGTGTGGTCCTGACCCGGTACGAGACCAGGCGCTCTGCTTGAACTGCAGGGTCAGCCGCCGGTTCTGGGTGCAAGGAGGATCTGCACGGCCTCGAGCCGTTTGGCCACACCCGACGTGCCCGCCGTTCCGCCGTCGGCGACCCATGACTGCCAGCCGAAATCCTCCACGTGTGCGCGATAGTGGATCCTGTAATGGTTCGCCATCGCACCGGTCAGCCTGGCTTCGAACGCTTCCAAACGTAGCCCTTGCCCAGTTGTGCCGATGGGGTTGGCCGACGATGTCCACGGCTGCCAGCCGATCGACTGCACATGCCCCCGCCATTGGATGTCCCCGGTATACGCCGTGCTGGACACGTTGAGGCGCAACGCCTCGACCCGAAGGGCCCGGCCCGTGGTCCCGGCGACGGTGCCATCCGAAACGTTCGCCATCCAGCCGAGATTCTGAACGTGCGCGGCGTACACGGCAGTGAATGCTGGTGCCACCTTCGGAACCAACTCGATCACAACGGCCTCCACCCGCCGGCCTTCCCCAACAGTGCCGGCTGTGGCGCCGTCGACCCCGTACGGCTGCCAGCCGACGTCCTGCACGTGGGCGCGGTACCTGATGCTGTACTGCGAGGCCAGATCCCCCATCAACCGCAGCTCAAACGCCTCCAGGCGCAGACCGAGCCCGGTCGTTCCGATCGGGGACGCCGACGTCGTCCATGGCTGCCAGCCGACGTCCTGCACATGCCCCCGCCACAGAATGTCGCCCGGCAGGAAGTCTCCTGCCACCGACAGGCGCAACGCCTCCATCGGCAGTGACCGGCCGGTCGTTCCTGCGGTGGCGCCGTCCGAGACGCTCGACTGCCAGCCGATCGTGGCGACGTGGGCCTGGTAGACCCCGATGCACGTCATGTCGTAGTCGTAGGTGCCGTCCGTCCATTGCGCGATATGGACGGTGCCCCCGGAGAAGCTGGGATTCACACAGAGGTCGGATGCTTCACTGGCGAAGTCGAGACGCCCTGCCGGCGACCAGACGGGCACGTCGGGAAGCTGCCACGATCCGGTGATGGCCTCCCAAGCGCTCACATAGGAGTAGATCCCGTGCGGATACCCGGCGTCCGCCAGTGCGGCCAGGAGCCCGGAGATGACGTACCGGTTCTCCTGCCGCTGGGCTGCTGTCGAGCTGGGCCAGGGCTGTCGCGGGCGGGGCTCGACGTCAACCCAGATTCTCTCCGGCCGCCATCCCACCTCATCGAGGGAAGCAAGAGCCGCGCGGCCCTCGGCGTACCCGACGTTGCGCAGCCGGTCCGGCCTGGTGCTTGCGGGCCAGGGGCCGTCGTCGCCGTAGGTGTCGTATTGCGCGGCGGTGGGGAACGTGGCCATGGCGTAGGCCTGGGCCCGGACGCCGTGCTCGAGTACCCACTGGAACTGCCAGTCCAGGCAGGGGTTCTCGGTGAAAGCGAGTCCGTTCGTCAGCCCCACGACCACGAACTCCGTGTCATCCGGAGGCATCGGAAGGCCGCCCGGACACTGTGGCCACGACACGTCATGTCCGTAGTCGACTGCCCGGGCTGGTGCAGCGAACAGCACGCCGAGTGCGAGCACAAGCAAAACCGCCACGAGCCGGGGCATGGATGCCCGGGAGCGGCGGCCAGGTCGAAGAACACCAAGGCCGGCCATGATGGCCCCCTTTATTTGAAAGGATGACCGAATTATCCCACTCGGCCACCTTCGCCGCTAGCCAGGTTTCAGCCCTGCCGGGTGATCCGCACCGGCGTCAGCATTTCGCGATCGAAACCCACCACGCGGCGCTCGCCGTGAAGGATGACCTCGTGGGTGTGGACGTCCTGAGTGCTGGAGGTGGCCACGTGCAGTTTCACCAGACCGGGCGTGACCACGCGCTTCAGGTCCACGCCGGTGAAGGACGTACGGTCCGCGTGCACGGTGAACTCGACCGATGCCGAGGACCCTGCCGCGAGTTCCACCCGGGCAAATCCGATCAGCTCCCGGACCGGCCGGACCACCTCGCCTACCGGGTCCGCCAGGTAAAGCTGCACTACCTCGGCACCGTCAACGGCCCCGGTGTTGGTGACCGTGCAGCTCACGGTGACCGCTTCCGCCGTCGACATCGCAGGGGCGCCGGCCACGTGGTCCGAGAACCCGAAGTCCGTGTAGGAAAGCCCGTGGCCGAAGCCGAACAGCGGCGACGGGTCCAGTGCGCTGACACCGGACGGGCCGGCCAGCCGGCTGCGGAGGTAGGTGCCGGGCTGCCCGCCGGGGGTCCGCGGCACGGACACCGGCAGCTTGCCCGAGGGATTGACGACGCCGGTCAGCACGTCCCAGAGCGCCTCGCCGCCCTCCTCGCCGGGGAAGAAGCCCTGGATGATGGCCCCGGCGCGGTCCACGAAGTCACCGAGCGCGTACGGCCGGCCGCTGAGGACCACCACGACGGTCCGCGTGCCCGCAGCTTCGGCGGCCGCCAGTACGCGGTCAAGCATGCGGTGCTGGTCACCCGGGAGCCGGAGGTCGGCGGCGTCGTTGCCTTCCCCGGACGTGCCGCGGCCGAAGAGGCCGGCGTTGTCGCCCACGGCGATCACGCAGGTGTCCACCTCTGAGGCGACGGTGCACGCCTCCTCGATCTGTTCCTCCGTGATGTTCTCGCAGGTGCCGGTCGCGGCGCTGCGGAGGGACCCGAAGCGGGACGCGGCAGCGTCCGCGACGGTGGGGATCAGGATGCCCATCGGTACGTCAGGATGCGAAGCTCCCACGTGCGCGTCGAAGGAGTAGCAGCCCAGCATTGCGAAGGGGTCCTGTGCCAGCGGCCCCACCACGCCGAGTGCACCGCCCAAGGTGCCGGGCAGCGGCAGGGCAGGGCCGCCGTCGTGCGTCCTGTTGCTCAGCAGCACCAGCGACTGTGCTGCGATTTCCCGCGCCAGGGCGCGGTTCACCGCGGGGTCAAGGTTGATGGACCCGGCGGTAAGGACCGGCGGAGCGGGGTTGAAGCTGGGGGACAGCAGCCCGGCCTCCTGCTTCTGGGTCAGCACCCGCCGCAGCGCGGTGTCCACCAGATCCTCGGCAACCGCGCCCCCGCGGATCCGCTCCTCCAGGGGCTTGCCGTAGCAGTTCACCGTGGGCAGTTCCACGTCCACGCCGGCGGCCAGGGCAAGGGCAGCGGCTTCGCCGGAATCAGCGGCCACACCGTGGGTGACGTTGAGGAAGGCAACGCCGAAGTAGTCCGCTACCACCGTCCCCGCGAAGCCCCACTCGTCCCGGAGCAGGGACGTGAGGAGTGCACGGTTGGCGGCTGCCGGCACGCCGTCGGTATCCGTGTAGGCATGCATCACGGACCGGGCGCCGCCATGCTTGATGGCCAGTTCGAACGGCGGCAGCATCACATCGGCGAGTTCCCGGGGGCCCATGGACACCGGGGCGTGGTTGCGGCCGGCGCGGGACGCGGAGTAGCCAACAAAGTGCTTCAGGGTCGCCACGATCCCCGCACCCTCCAGGCCCTCAACGTAGGAGCTGGCCAGGACGCCCACCAGGTGCGGGTCCTCGCCTATGGTCTCTTCCACCCGGCCCCAGCGCAGGTCGCGCACCACGTCCAGCACAGGGGCCAAGCCCTGGTGGACGCCGAGCTGCCGCATCTGCTCCCCGATCAGCCCGGCCATCCGGCGGACTAGGGCGGGGTTGAAGGTGGCGCCCCAGGCCAGGGGCACCGGGAACGCAGTGGCTTTCCATGCAGCCAGGCCCGCGAGGCATTCCTCGTGGACCTGCGCGGGGATGCCGAAACGGGAGGCAGCCATGATCTGTTCCTGCGCGGCCGCCAGCCGGCGTGCACCCTCCAGCGGCTCCACGGGGACGGTACCGTACATGCGGGTGATCTGGCCCAGGCCGTTGGAGATCACTTCATCCCAGGACCGGCCGTCGCCGGCCATCTCGTTCTGCAGGGGAGCCACAGAGTCGCCGTCCGTCGAGGCATTCACCCAGACGCCGGCCAGCTGCGCCAGCTTCTCTTCCAGCGTCATCTCACGGATGAGGCGTTCGACGGCGTCGCTGCCGCCAGCCGGAACGCTGTCCTGGCTTAGTGCTTGCTTCTCGGCGGCACCGCTCGTCACGGGCTTCTCCTAGGGATCGTGAACGTTTCTCTGAAACTATCAGAAACTTATTACAACTTTCTAGGCATGAAATCCTTGACGTGGGATCGCGAAGCTCCATACGGTTGATTGCAGGAGCCAGGACGAAGCTCAACCTTGTGTTCGAAACTTCTGTAACTTCCTAGAAAGTTTCGAAACCTTCACTGCAACGACATTCGACGGAGAGATCATGCGGACGTACAGAGTGGCCATCGTGGGAACCGGCGGGATAGCGGCGGTGCACGCGGACAACCTCGCCCGGACAGACGGGAGGGCGGAGCTCGTGGCCGCATGCGATGTGGACCAGGGCAGGCTGGACGCCTTCGCCGGCCAGCATGGAATTGAGGGCAGGTACCTCAACCTGGCCGAGCTGCTGGCCGGGGCCAAACCGGACATTGTGCACCTCTGCACCCCGCCCATGTTCCACATCGACCAGGCCATCGAATGCCTGGAGGCGGGCGTCCACGTCCTGTCCGAGAAGCCGCCGGCGCTTAGCCTCGCTGACTTTGACCGACTGGAGAAGGCGCAGGCAAAGGGCGGCGCCCAGTTCTCCTGCGTCTTCCAGCACCGCTTTGGCGATGCTTCGGCGGCTGCCAGGGAACTGATCGGAGCAGCGGACTTCGGCCGTCCCCTGGTGGCCCGCTGTGACACGCTCTGGTACAGGCCGGACAGCTACTGGGACCTGCCCTGGCGCGGCACCTGGAACGCCGAAGGTGGAGGACCCACCATGGGCCACGGCATCCACCAGTTCGATCTTCTCCTCCACCTGCTGGGCCAGTGGGAGGAAGTCACCGCCATCGCCGCCCGGCAGGACCGTGCCACGTCCACCGAGGACCTGTCCGCGGCGCTGGTCCGCTTCGGGAACGGCGCGGTGGCCACCATCGTCAACTCGCTGCTGTCGCCCCGCGAGACCTCGGACATCCGGATCGACTGCGAGTTCGCCACCGTGGAACTGAACCACCTCTACGGCTACAGCACCGACAACTGGACCATCACGGCCGCCCCCGGCCATGAAGAGCAGGTCAACAAGGCGTGGACCGGGCAGCCGCTGGAGCGGGGGAGCGGACACTCGGCGCAGTTCCTGGCCATGTATGACGCGCTCGACGACGGGCGCCCCCTTCCTGCCGGCGCCGACTCCGCACGGCAGACACTGGAACTCGCGGCCGCCATCTACGCCTCGGCTTTCACCGGCACCCCGGTCCGGCGCGGCGACATCGTCCCCGGCCACCCCTTCTACGCCGGCATGGACGGCGAGGGACTGGGCGCCGAAGTGCTGGACGCCACCGCCCTGCGCGCCGTCCGCGCCTGACAACCCGCAACTTTCAAGGAGACTTTTCCATGACCACCCCCGCAGCCACCACAACCCGCCAGCTGAGCGTCCTGGACGACGGCGCCGCCCTCAGCTTCACCGCCAACGGCCGGACCATCGCCACCTATACCTACAAGCCCACCGACGCCCAGTACGAAAGCCCCCGGCCGTTCTTCCACCCGCTGGCAACCCTGGAAGGCGACGAAGTCACCATTTCGCGTCCGTGGGACCACGTCTGGCACAAAGGCCTGTCCTGGGCCCTGCCCAACGTGGGAAAGCACAACTTCTGGGGCGGCGCCACCTACACGCGCGCCACCGAGTACGCCAACCTGGACAACAACGGCGCCATGACCCACCAGGCATTCGCTTCGGTCAAGGAGACCGAAGCCGGGATCACGGCGTCGGAATCCCTTACCTGGACGTCCCAGGAGGGGGAACCTGTCATCGCGGAGAACCGCCGTTTCAGCATCCAGCTCCTGGACGCCGAAGGTACGGAGGGCGCCTACGCCATCCTGTTCGAGTCCGAAATGAGCAACATTTCCGGCGAGGTCATCACCATCGGAAGCCCCACCACCGAGGGCCGGGACAACGCCGGCTACGGCGGGCTGTTCTGGCGCGGACCGCGGTCCTTCACCGGCGGCGAGTTCCGCAGCCCGGAGGGAACCGGCGGGGACGAATTCATGGGAACCCGCTCACCATGGATCGCCTTCACCGGGAAGCATGACGACACGTGCCGGTCCTCCACCATCCTCTTCACGGAGGACGGTGCCAACCCCGGCGCTCCCACCCAGTGGTTCGCCAGGTCCTCGATGTTCGCCTGCCTGGGCTCTGCGCCGTTCTTCAGCAAGGAGGTGCCGCTGGAGGAAGGCTCACCCCTGACCTACCGCTACGCCGTGGTGATTGCCGACGGCGCCGTGGACGGGGCACGCGCCGCCGCCCTGGCCGGAGCGGCGCAGCAGGCACTGGAAAGCTGGGCATAACCGTGGGAACAACTTTCCCCGGGGCCACCGGGCTTTCCGAGGTCACCATCTATGACTGGCCCGGCGCGGACGGCTGCGCGGGCGGGTCACCGCACATGCACACCGCCTCCACCGAGGCGTACGTGGTGCTGGAAGGGTCAGGCCGGCTGGAGACGCTGAACTCGGACGGCTTCACCTCCTCGCCGCTGGAGCCGGGAGCGGTGCTGTGGTTCACCCCCGGAACGGTGCACCGTGCCATCAACGATTCCGGCAACCTCAAGGTCCTGGTGGTGATGCAGAATGCCGGGCTGCCGGAAAACGGCGACGCCGTCATGACGTTCCCGCCGGAGCACCTCGCGGACGCCGAAGCGTACGGTAGGGCCGCGGCCCTGGAGATTAAGGATGCCGAGGCCGGACTGGCCGAGGGGGAGGAAGCGGCCCGCCGTCGTCGTGACCTGGCGCTGGAAGGCTACCTTGCGCTGAAGGCTGCGGTGATTGAGTCCGGGTCCACGGCACTGGCGGACTTCCATGCCGCGGCCGCCCGGCTGGTGGCTCCAAGGACAGCAGCGTGGGCAGACGTCCTGGCCAGCGGCGCAGCGGAGCAGGCGGAGACCACGCGGCAGCAACTGGCTTCTCTGGACGCGGCGGAAAGTTTCTACCTGGGCAAGGCGCGGACTACCATGGGGCAACGGAAGAACCGCAGGTTTTACGGCATGTGCGGCCGCATCCAGACGTGGGAACTTTCCGAAAGCTGACCCGGGCGCTGTCCCGGATGAAAGGACGGCTTGGTGAGCAAGCAGGAAACGGGACGTGCCACGATCAGTGAGATTGCGCGCGAGGCCGGGGTCTCCGTTCCGACTGTTTCGAAAGTGCTGAACGGGCACGCCCATGTGGCGGCGGAGACCCGGGCGCGGGTGGAGGAGATCATTGCCCGGCGGGACTACGCCCGCCGCCCGGCCAAGCGGCGCCAGAAGGCCGGGCTGGTGGACCTGGTGTTTCCGGGAATGGGCTCGGAATGGGCACTGGAAATCATCGAGGGCGTTGAGCGCGTGGCACAGCTTGCCGGCTACGGCACGGTGGTCAGCAGCCTCAGCCTGGACGGCTCACGCATCCGGCCCTGGCTGGCGAACGTTGCGGAGCGGAAATCGGACGGCCTGCTGATGGCGGTCTACCAGCTGGACGCCAAACAGATCCAGCGGATCAAGTCCCTGGGCATCCCGGTGGTGCTGATCGATCCCGTGGGCCAGCCCGGCCCGGACCTGATGACAGTCGGCGCCGCCAACTGGGACGGCGGATACTCGGCCACCCAGCACCTGCTGCAGCTGGGCCACAAGCGGATCGGCATGATCGGCGGCCGCGAGGACCTGCAGTGCAGCAGCGCGCGCGAGGACGGCTACAGCTCTGCCCTGCGCCGGGCGGGAATTGCGGTGGATCCCGCACTGATGGTTCCCGGCGACTTCTCCATCGAGTCCGGCGAGGCCGCCACCCGCAAGCTGCTGCAGCTGGAGGACGGGCCCACCGCGATCTTCACTGGCAACGATGACCAGGCCCTGGGTGCCTACCGGGCGGCGCGCGCCGCCGGGCTGAGCATCCCCGAAGACCTGTCCATTGTGGGTTTTGACGACATCCCCGCGGCCGAATGGGTGGAGCCGGGGCTGACCACGGTCCGCCAGCCCGTGGTGCAGATGGCCGAGACAGCCATGCGCGCCCTGCTCCGCCACCTGGACGGGGACGAGGAACTGCCCCAGCGGATAGAGCTGGGAACCGAGCTGGTGGTGCGCGGCTCCACGGCTCCTCCGCGCAAGGGCTAGCTGGTCCCGGCGGGCATGCCGGCCAGGGAGCCGAGCTCGGCTGTTGTGGGAGGGTTGGCGCCTGGCCGGGAGCACGTGATGGCGGCCGCCCTGTTCGCGTAGGCGGCCAGGGCCTGCAGTTCCCCGGGGGAGAGGCGGTGTAGGCATGACCTGCCGTCGCCGCCCAGCGCGCCCAGCTGCCCCAAACCGGAGATCAGGGCCGCCATGAAGGAATCGCCGGCACCCACGGTGTCCGCCACGGTAATGGCTTCCGCCGGCATCTCAGCACGCCCTTGCCGGGTCAGGATCACGGGCCCGTCCGCGCCGCGCGTCAGTGCAACCAATGCCGGTCCCAGGTCCAGCCAGGCGGCCAGCGACTCATCCGGGGTCCTGCCGGGATACAGCCAGCGCAGGTCCTCGTCGCTGGCTTTGACGATGTCGCTCACGGACACGAAGCCTTCAATGTCCCGCCGGGCAGCGTCGGCGTCGCCGCTGATGGCCGGCCGGCAGTTGGGATCGAAGCTGACGGTGGCATGGGGCCGGGCAGCATCCACCAGCCGGCGAACCGTCTGGTTGCCCGGAGCCAGGACGGCGGCGATGGATCCGGTATGGACATGGAGTGAGCTTTCCACCGCCGCCAGGGCCGGGATGGAGGCGCCGCTGACGTCCCAGCCAATGGAGAACGTGTATTCCGCGGCGCCGTTCCCGTCCAGGGACGCCGCCGCGGACGACGTCGGCACGGAACCTCCCACAATCGCCTCCACGTTGTTGCCGCCCAGATGGTCAGCGATCAGCAGGCCGTGGGGATCGTCGGCGTAGTGCGTCACGAGCGTGGTTGCCAGGCCGAGACGGGCAACACCTACAGCGACATTGAGGGGACTGCCGCCGGGATGTCCCTGCGTGCGACCCACCTCGCGTGGATCGCTGATGATGTCGACCAGGGATTCGCCGATGACGGTGATCATGGTCAGCGGCCCGGGTAGACAACGGCCTTGAGCTGGCCGGGCTGCCTGCCTGCCTTGAGCGCCTCTTCGGACTCGGACAGGGCGAACCTGCCGGTGACCAGGATGTCGAGGTCCACTTTCCCGTCGGCGATCAGCTGGATGGCCAACGGCCAGGTGTTGGTGTAGCGGAACACGCCGGAGAGCCAGATCTCCCGGTTTTGGATATAAGAAACCGGCAGTTCGACGTCGTCGGCGCCGAGCCCCACCAGGATTACCCGGCCGGCCGGGGCCACCGCCTTGATCCCGGAACGGACCGCCTGCGGTGCGCCGGACGCGTCAATGAACGCATCGACGTCGAGCCCTTCCGCGCTGTCCGTCGTGGCGTTGAGGGCGTGCGTTGCGCCGTGCTCCAGGGCGAACGCCAGGCGGTCCTCGGCGATATCGGAGATGTAGATCTCGGTGGCGCCGAAGGCGCGCGCGGCCTGGGCGGCGATGATGCCAATGGGCCCGGCGCCCGCGATCAGGACCCGGCTGCCTGGCTTGATCTCCGCGCGCTCGCAGGCCCAAAGGCCCACGGAGAGCGGCTCGATCAGGGCTGCCGCCTCGTCACTGACGCTGTCCGGGATGTCGTAGGCGAAGTCGCTCTGGATGCTCACGTATTCGGCGAACGCGCCGTCCACCGGCGGGGTGGCGTAGAACTCGATGTCCGGGCAGAGGTTGTACCTGCCGGCCTTGCACTGTTTGCACGTGCGGCAGGGGCGCTGGGGCTCGACGGCGACCCGCCGGCCGATGCGCGCGGGGTCCACGGCGCTGCCGACCGCGGCGATCCGGCCGGAAAGCTCGTGGCCCAGAACCAGCGGGTGGTCCACCACGTAGGGGCCAATCCTGCCGTGTTCGTAGTAGTGCACGTCGCTGCCGCAGACGCCCACGGCGGCCACCCGCACCAGGACCTGGTCCGGATCGAGCTGCGGAAGGGGCAGGGTTTCCATGGCCATGTCACCCTGGCTTTTGAGGATGTTCGCGCGCATGGTGGCGGGCAGTTCCTGCTGCTGGGCGGGCACGGTCCGGGTGGTGGGTGTTGTCATCGACGTAATCCTTGGAAAGAGTTTGGTGGGGAAACCGGAGGGTGATTTCACGGCGCTGGTTACTTCACGGCGCCGAGGGAGAGGCCCTGGACGAGTTTGTCCTGGGCGGCGAAGCCCGCGAACAGCACCGGCAGGGAGATCACGACGGCGGCCGCGCAGACCTGGGCGAGGAAGAGGCCCTGGCCGGAGACGAAGCCGGTGAGGAAGACGGGCGCCGTGCCTGCCACCACGCCGGTGAGGACGCGGGCCAGGAGCAGTTCGTTCCAGCTGAAGATGAAGCAGATCAGGGCGGTGGCGGCGATGCCCGGCATGGCCACGGGGGCGATGATTTTGCGCAGGATGAGCAGGAGGTTGGCGCCGTCGATCTGAGCGGCCTCCAGCATTTCTTCGGGCACCTCGGCGAGGAAGGAGCGCATCATCCAGACGGCGATGGGCAGGTTCATGGACGTGTACATGAGGATCAGAAACCAGATGTTGTCCAGTGCCCCGACCGTCCGGGCGAAGAGGTACAGCGGCAGGATCGCTGCCACCACGGGCATCATCTTGGTGGAGAGGAAGAAGAACATCACGTCTGTCCACTTCTTCACCGGCCGGATGGAGAGCGCGTACGCCGCCGGGAAGGCCAGGAGCAGCACCAGGACGGTGGACAGGATCGAGGCGGTGGCGGAGTTGATCAGCGACGGCCACGGGCTGACGCCGGACGTTTCGCCGAAGAACTCCCGGTACGCGTCCAGGGTCAGGTTCGCGGCGATCGAGGGCGGGTTGGTTGCGGCGTCCGTCTCGGAGTGGAACGAGGTGAGGACCATCCACAGGACCGGGACTGCGAAGAGCAGCGCGAGCAGCCAGGCTGCGATGCCGGCGGCGGTGTTGTTGCGGGTGGGGTCCATCCGCGCCTTGCCGCGGCGGCGTGGCGCGCGGCCGGTGTTCAGTGCGGTGGGCGATGTGGAACGGGCAGAGCCTGAGCTTTGCGGTGCAGCGGGGGTGAGGGTGCTCATCGTGCTGCCTCCTTCTTGAAGAGTGAAAAGACGGTGCGGAGGGCGAAGGTGGCCACGATGATGGTGCCGATGACCACCACGACGCCGGCGGCGGATGCCAGGCCGTATTCGTTGGCGAAGTAGAACGTCTGGTAGATCGCGTAGGGCAGGTTGGCCGTGCCCAGTCCGCCGGCGGTGAGGGTGAAGACGGCGTCGAAGTTCTGCACGATGTAGATTGCGCCGAGGAGTCCGCCGAGTTCCAGGTACTGGCGCAGGTGCGGCAGGGTCAGGTGCCGGAAGATCCCCCAGGGTGTGGCGCCGTCCATCTGGGCAGCCTCCACGGTGTCCATGGGGCGTGACTGCAGGCCGGCGAGCAGGATGAGCATCATGAACGGCGTCCACTGCCACACCAGGGAGAGGATCACGGCCATCATGGGTGCCTGGGAGAGCAGGTCCAGTTGCGGCGCCGCGGCGCTGCCGAACAGTGACCAGACCCAGGTCAGGATTCCGTTGATGAGCCCGTAGGTGGGGTTGAGCAGGGCGTGCTTCCAGATCAGGGCCGCTGCCACGGGAACCACCAGGAACGGGGCGATCAGCAGGGTCCGTGCCAGGCCCCGGCCGATGAACTTCTTGTCCAGCAGAAGCGCCAGTCCCAGTCCGATGAGCAGGCTGATCAGGACAACGGAAACGGTGAGGAGGATGGTTGTGAAGATCGCCTGGCGCAGATCAGGGTCGGTCAGGACCGTGGCATAGTTCTCCAGGCCGGCGAAGGCCGTTTTGTCCGGGCTAAGGCTGTTCCAGTTCATGAACGAGATGATCAGGGTCGCCACGAACGGAAGCTGCGTGACCAGGATCAGGAAGACCAGGGCGGGAAGCAGTGGTGCCCGCCGCGCCCATGCCAGGGCTCGTTCGCGCGATTTGGTGTCCCGTGTAGGTTTGGCTGCGGTGTGTCCCGGGCGGGAGATGCGCGCCGTTGCGGTAGTCATGATGTTCTCCTGCGGTTAGGTTAGGGCTGCTTGTATTTGTCGCCGACCTTTTGGGCGGCTTCCTGGCCCTTGGCCAGCGCGTCAGCCACGCTGCCCTGGCCGGCGATGGCGGAACTGACACCCTGGGACACGTTTGTGCCGAGGGCTGCGAACTCGGGAATGCCGACGAACTGGATCCCGACGGCGGGGCGTTCCTGCGCGCCGGGGTTTTTGGGGTCGGCGTTCTCGATGGCGAAGCGCTCGGCTTCGAAGAACGGCGCTGCCTTCTGGAACTCGGCGTTCTCATAGGTGGAGATGCGCTTGCCGGACGGAACCTTTGCCCAGCCGAGCTCGGACGCCACGAGCTCCTCGTAGTCCTTGGAACTTGCCCAGGCAATGAACTTCTCGGCAGCGTCCTGCTTCCTGGACGCGGCCTGCATGGCCCAGGACCAGGTCCACAACCAGCCGGAAGAGGCTGTTTCCTTGACCGGTGCCTGGGCGTAGCCGATCTTGCCCTTGACCGGGGAGTCCTCAGCTTCCAGGGCGCCTGCGGCGGACGTTGCGTCGTACCACATGGCCACATTGCTCTGGCTCATGTTGTTCAGGCACTCGGTGAAGCCGGCCTGTGCGGCGCCTGCTTCGCCGTGCTCGCGGACAAGTTTGGTGTAGAACTCCACAGCTTCGGTGAACTCCGGGGAGTTGACCTGGGCATTCCAGTCCTTGTCGAACCAGGTCCCGCCGAAGGTGTTCACCACGGTGGTCAGGGGTGCGAAGACCTGGCCCCAGCCCGGCTGCCCGCGGAGGCAGATGCCCTTCATGCCCGGTTCCGCGCCGTCCACTTTCGCGGCGATGTCCGCCACCTCGTCCCAGGTGGGTTTTGCCGGCATGGTCAGGCCCTCGGCGTCCAGGATGTCCTTGCGGTACATCAGGAACGAAGACTCACCGTAGAACGGTTCGCCGTAGAGCTTGCCGTCTTCACCGGTGAGGGACGCCGTATAGGCGGGCAGGATGTCTTCCTGGTCAAACCCGGGATCCGCAGCAACATCATCCAGCGGAGCAAGCCAGCCGTTCGCGGAATAGAAGGGAATTTCATAGTTGGACAGGGAGGCGACGTCGTACTGGCCGGCCTGGCTGGAGAATTCCTGGCTGATCTTGGCCCGCACGTCATTCTCCGGCAGGATCGTGTAGTTGACCCTGATCCCGGTTTCCTTGGTGAAGTTCTCCGCGGTAAGCCGCTGCAGATCCTCCATCTGCGGGTTGTTGACCATCAGGACACTGATGCTGTTCGGGTCTCCGGCGGAATTGCCACCGCCGGCACCTGCACAGGCCGAGGCGCTCAGCGCGACACACAAAGCGCCGGCGGCCAGGGTCGCAGCACGCATTTTTGGGCGCATTAAGGACTCCTTTGTTCTTCAGGGGTGCACAGTCACCGCACCCGACTGCCACGTCGGGGTACTGGACCTGGGCGAGGGCCATCCACCGGAGATCCCGGTGTTCCTCGCTGATGTAGTTCAAGGTTAGGCCTGGGGCGCAGGCCACAACTAGCGTCCTGCTTGCCAATTTCTGATACTTATTTTCCGGACAGCACGGCGGATCAGGCGCTACTCTGGGACCGGGACCGCCCACGCCTGTCCATACTTCATAAACCCACACACCTACGGAGCACCACGATGACCGCCGCGGATACTGCTGACGGAGCCACGGCAAGGCTGGCCGAACGCCTGCTGGGGATGCGGGCGAACCGGGAGGTCATCCCGCCGGACCCCAACCATTCAGTCCGGTGGCACCAGCACAGCTACCCCAGCCCGGTGGCACGCTGGAACTACCATCCCGAGTACGAAATCCACTTGATCCGCAAGGGCACGGGAAAGTTCATCGTCGGAGACCACATCGGCACGTTCGAGGCCGGCCATGTTGCCTTGGTGGGGTCCGGCCTGCCGCACGACTGGGTCAGTGACCTGGAGCCCGGCGAGGTGCTCGAGAACCGGGATGCCGTGATCCAGTTCGACGCTAAATGGGTTGAGCAGGCTGCGGCCATGGTTCCCGAACTGGCCGAGGTGAGGCCGCTGCTGGAGCAGTCCCAGCGGGGGATCGAGTTCCTGGGACGTTCAGCGGAGGACGCGGCGGCGGCCATCGAGGCGATGGGTGCCACCTCCGGCCTGGCCCGGCTCCAGCACCTTTTTGAGTTGTTCGGGGTCCTGGTCCGGGCGCCGCAGGAAGACCGGCGCTACCTGGCCGAGGAATGGTTCCGCCCGCAGCTGGACGGCCAGGCCGCCGCCGTCGTGGACCTTGTCCTGGAGTACGTCTTCAGCAACCACGCCGGCAGCGTCAAGATGTCCGAGGCGGCGGCATTGGTGGGCATGCCCGAACCCACCTTTTCCAAGTACTTCAAGCGCGCCACCGGCCAGAATTTCAGCGATCTTGTGCGCAAGCTCCGCCTGGCCCACGCGCGGCGCCTGCTGGAACGGACGGACAAGGCCATTTCGGACATCTGCTACGAAGTGGGCTTCTCCAACCTGTCCAACTTCAACCGGCACTTCCTGAACGATGCCGGGGAAACGCCGCGGAACTACCGCCAGCGCGTTCAAAGCTGACGGCGGCGGCCCGGCAGCAGGTCTGTTGCCCGTGACCAGCGCCCATAGGGTGGGGCCATGGCTGATACATTCGCGTCCCTGATTGAAGCATTCAAGAACATTGGCGTCTCTAAGGCGTACGGTGCCCCGGTCCAGGTCGGAGGGGAAGAGGTCATTCCAGTGGCGCTGGTGTCTTTCGGGTTTGGCGGAGGCGGCGAAGCCGGGCCGGACGGTGCCTCCGGCGGCGGGGGAGGCGGAATGGTGCTACCGCTTGGTGTGTACCGGAACGTCGGCGGGCAGGTGTCCTTCCGGCCCAATACCGTGGTGGCACTGTTTTGCCTGGTGCCCGTCATTTCGGCCGTCGGGGCGGCGGTGCGTAAGGCGATCCGGGCCGCGAAAGCGTAGCGGGAAAACCCGCCGCACCGGGCTGCGCAACGAGGCCCTGGGTCGGTGCGCGGGGACCGCCCCTGCGCGCTGACGCCGGGCGTTACTGCGCCAGACTGCAGCGCAAGGGAACTGCCGTGGCGCTGGGACCGGCCGTCCCGCCGTCGTACGCCCGGGTCTAGACTGGCCGCATGGGTGACGTTGACGATTCCCTTGCCGCCTTGCCTGAACCTGAACGCGGCTGCCTGCAGCGCGTTATCGCGGCCGCGCGGCGCATTGTCCCCGAGGCCGAGGAGGGCCGCAGCTACGGGATGCCCGCCTTGAAGCTGGACGGCAAGCCGCTGATCGGGGTGGCGGCGGCAGCCAAGCACCTGTCCATCTTCCCGTTTTCGCCAGAGGTGGTGGACGCCGTCGCGCCCAGGCTGGAGGGCTTCTCCCTGTCCAAGGGCACCGTCCGGTTCACGCCGGGCCATCCCGTCCCTGATGAGGTGGTGGAGGAAATGGTTCGGCTCCGCCTGGCGGAGATCCGGAAGTAACGCAGGGCCCGCGCCCCGAGGATAAAGGAAGGGAACCGTGAAAACCAACGAACTGCTGCTGGACGCCTTTGCCCGGGTCCGTGAGACCGTGGAGGCCACCCTTGATGGGCTCGACGGCGGGGCGCTGGCCCTGCGGCCGGACGGCACCGGCAATTCGATCGCCTGGCTGGTCTGGCACCTGGGCCGCGTGGAAGACGCACAGCTCGCGGATGTGGCCGGCCGCGAACAGGTGTGGACGGCGCAGGGTTTTGTGGGCCGGTTCGCCCTGCCGCTCACAGCCAACGACACGGGGTACGGCCATTCCAGCGAGCAGGTGGACGCGGTGCGCGCTGAGCCGGGACTGCTGCTGGAGTACTACGACGCCGTCCACCGGCAGACCGTGGAGTTCCTGGAGGCCCTGGGCGATGGTGACCTTGACCGGATCGTCGACACCCGCTGGGACCCGCCGGTCACCCTCGGTGTGCGGCTTGTCAGCACCCTTGCGGACTGCCTGCAGCACGTGGGGCAGGCGGCGTACGCCAAGGGACTGAAGCCGCCGCAGGGCCGGTAAAAATCCCCTATTTCCGTGGGCGCATTTCGGTTCCATAATGGCCTCGTAGGCTTCGGGGACCCTGGCGCCATTGATGGCTGGCGGGGCACGCAGAGTTCCAGGTGGCCGCCCCGGCAGTGGCGCGAAGGGCGGCCAGGCGTTGTCCCTGACCGCCAGGTCCGGGCAGCGCAACCGGGGGAGAGCAGCCGCCATTACGGCAGACAATGCACTAAGGAATCACCATGCTCAAAGATTCAGCAATCATGGCTGTCCTTCCCGCAAAGGACATTAACAGGGCCAAGGATTTCTACCGGGACAAGCTGGGACTGGAACCCTCCGAAACCATCGAGGACAGCCTGATGTACCGCTGCGGCAACGGAACCAGCTTCCTCATCTACCAGACCGACAACGCCGGCTCTGCAAAGAACACCCAGATGGGCTGGGAGACGGACAACCTCGAACGCGAGATGGAGGAGCTGCGCGGCCGAGGCGTCACTTTTGAAGACTACGATTTCCCCGGCCTGAAGACGGAGAACGGCGTGTCCACCGACTCATTCGGCAAGGGCGCCTGGTTCCTGGACAGCGAGGGAAACATCCTCAACATCGCCCAGCGCGCGTAAGTCAGGGGCGGTTCCCGAAGGAGGATTACGACGGCGGCACGCGCCGCCGTCGGCCGCCGCACCGTGGTGTGGAGGGCTTTTGTTCGCAGTGTTACACGAAATATCAAGGCGGGATCAAGACGGAATCAAAGTTGCCTCAGGCTTCCCGCAGTTTCCGCATTACCGGTTCTGCCGGGAAATAGGCTCCTCACCATAACCACTTGTGGCTAAGCAAAGGCCCGGCGTGCTGCCGGGCCTTTATTTGTTGGGGGACAACATCAATGACGAACAATGGGCCCGGGCCTGTCCAGCCGGCTCCGGATCCCGGACCGGGGCCGGCACGGCGGCCGCGGTGGAAGTTCGGCGCCATCGCGCTCGGGGTCTCGCTGGCATTCTTCGTTGCCGGTGCTGCTTCACTGCCGGCGGCTTTCTCCGGAGGCCTGGCGCCGGTCACCGCGCAGAGCCGGGCTGCGGCGGCCACCTCCACAGCCAACACTGCCCCCTCAGCCATGCAGGCGGCGTCGATCGCTCCGCCAGCCCTGGAGACGGGCGCGCCGCCGGATGTCGAAACCACTCCTCTTGTGGCGCCGGTCGCCGTGCAAGCTTCAGGACCGCAGCCTGCCTTCGCCACCACAGCGTCGGAGCTGCTGGCCACCCTTCCGATCAAGGGCCGCGCCCCCAAGACCGGCTATGACCGTGCCCTGTTCGGGCAGGCCTGGGCGGACGTGGACCGGAACGGCTGCGACACCCGGAATGACATCCTCCAGCGTGACCTGACGGGTATCACGTTCACGAACAGTGTCCCCTGCAAGGTGCAGTCCGGGACGCTGGCGGACCCCTACACGGCGACGTCCATCAGCTTCCTGCGGGGGAGCGGGACCAGCAGCAGGGTCCAGATTGACCACGTGGTTGCGCTCAGCGACGCCTGGCAGAAGGGTGCACAACAGCTGACCACCGAAAAACGGACGGCGTTCGCCAACGATCCGCTGAACCTGCAGGCCACGGACGGGCCCACCAACCAGAAGAAGGGCGACGGCGACGCCGCCACCTGGCTGCCGCCGAACAAGGGGTTCCGGTGCGAATACGTTGCCCGGCAGATTTCGCTGAAGGCGGCGGACAGTCTGTGGGTCACCCAGGCCGAGCACGACGCGATGTCCGCCATCCTGGCCAGTTGCGCGGACCAGCTGGCGCCCACGAACCAGGCTCCGGCCGCTCCTGTACCAGCACCTGAAGTTGCTCCGGCGGAGCCCGCGCCGGTGGCGGCGGCACCCGCGCCGGCGGCTGTGCCACCGGCTCCCCTGGCTCCTGCGCGGGTGGTGCCCGCGCCTGCTCCTGCTGCCCCGGCACCTGGCGTGTATTACGCCAACTGTGCCGCTGCCCGGGCCGCCGGAGCCGCGCCGCTGTTCACCGGACAGGCAGGCTACCGGGCCGGGCTGGACCGCGATTCGGACGGCGTTGCCTGCGAAAGCTGACCCATTGACTTGGGGTTTACACGCCCCATTGCATCACCATCTCAACCATTTCCTAGGGGGAAACATTGAAGAAGACACTGTCATTAGTCCTGCTGACCGGCTTGATGCTTACCGGATGCGGTGGCCAAAAGGCGGCGGTGCAGCCGGCCGAGACTGCCACCGCCGTTGCCGCGGTTGAAGAAGCCGTCACGCTTCCGGACGTTGTGGGCCTGACCCTGGACAAGGCCACGGACCAGTTGGAGGATCTTGGTTTTGAGGTCGAGGCTGTGGATACCGTTGAGGGCAAATCGATCTTGATGAAGAAGAACTGGCAGGTGACATCGCAGGACCCGACGGGCGGTGCAGGCCTGGCGAAGGGCTCCACCGTGAAACTGGGAGTGACGTCACTGGACAAGCTGGCGGCGGACAAGGTTGCCGCCGAGAAGGCAGCGGCAGAAAAGGCAGCCGCTGAGCGGGCTGCTGCCGCGCAGGCTGCGGCGGAAAAAGCTGCGGCGGACAAGGCTGCAGCCGACCAGGCCACCGCGCAGCAGGCCGCCGCAGAACAAGCTGCCGCAGCTCAGGCGGCCGCAGCCCAAGCAGCGGCTGAGCAGGCGGCACGGGACGCTGCTGCCCGCCAGGCTGTACCCGCGCCGGCACCCGCAGCACCGGCGCCGTCGTCCGTCCAATACGCCAATTGCACTGCGGCGCGAGCGGCAGGAGCAGCACCCATCTATGCCGGTACGCCGGGCTATGGAAAGCACCTGGACAGGGATGGCGACGGAATCGGTTGTGACAAATAAGGCTTGGGCCCGAACGGGCTCATCGTCGAATTAGCCCTCGGCAACACGATGCCGTGGATACCCTTCGCAGGTGTCCACGGCATTTCGTTGCTCGGTCCCGGCAGTCCC
Source organism: Pseudarthrobacter quantipunctorum (assembly GCF_045291495.1). NCBI lineage: Bacteria > Bacillati > Actinomycetota > Actinomycetes > Micrococcales > Micrococcaceae > Pseudarthrobacter > Pseudarthrobacter quantipunctorum. Next base: position 3,106,690 of record NZ_CP148033.1, on the reverse strand, counting down.
ATGATCAGTGCGACGTCAGTTCGCGCATCAGTCCGAGCTGTGACAGGAACTCCACCTGGTCGAAGTAGAAGTGGTGGGATGTGATTTCGCCTCCTTCAACCCGGGCGATGTCGCAGCTCCGGACCCTGACCTGCTTGCCCGTAGCCGGCATTGTTTCGCCGGTGGGCAGGCTCAGCGGTCCGGTGTTCGTCCCTACAACGAAGCCCTCGTCGATGGCCACGTTCCCGGCCTCGTAGCTGTCACCGTGCTCGTACCGGACGTCGGGCATCGATTCCCAGAAGTGGAAAAGGTAGTTGGTGATGGCGTCGCGCCCCGTCAGTTCCCCTTCATCGGGGGTGTAGGCAACAGCGTTGGCGGCGTAGCACCGGGCCAGCGTCTCTTTGTCCTTGTTGTCCATGGCCGTGGTGAGACGGTCCATGACTTCGCGTGCCTGTCCCATTGTGGACCTCCAATTTTTGGGCGGCCTCACGGAAGCGGGGGCCGCTTCGTGGATTGGTTCCGGCTGCTGCCGGAACCTCTTTAATTGCACGTCCGCCAAAATTTGCTGTCAACGGACGCTGCTACCCTGCTTCAGAACGGCAGCGTCACCAGTGCCAGCAGGGCCGGGACGGTAGCGCCCAGGGTGCCCGGGATGCTGTCGCCCTTCTTCGGATAGTGGCCCAGCATGTCCGCCAGGAACATGGCCGGAGCGGTCAGCACCATGTTCAGGCAGCAGTAGACCACCAGGGTGTAGCCCACCACCAGGTAGCCCATGTTTACCGCGGCCACCCCCGCCAGGACTCCCAGGCCGATCACCAGGTTCCGGAACCCGGTGGGGATGGCCCACATCATCACGGCCGGAACGTTCCGCGGCGGGGTACTCAGGAACTTTTGCGCCCACGGCCGGTGCATCAGGAAGCTTTCCAGCGGGAACACCGCGATGTACACCACGGCGGCGAGGACCGCGAAGATCTGGGATACGGCTTTCATGAGGGAAGAGTACGACGCCGGTGCGCGCCTTCCCCATCCCCTCCAAGGGGGTTCCGGGGTGCTTGGGAAATCCCCACTCTGGGGGATTGCGGTGCGGCCCCTCGGGCGGATACTGGAGCTATGTGGGAGGAGCGCGCTGAGCGTGCCCGGCGGGACATCGCCGCCCTGGCCACCAGCGGAATGAACCTGGCGGACCTTTACCCCGCCGCGCTCGCCGTGGTGCAGCGGACGGTGCCGTTCGAGCAGGGGTGCTGGGCCGGCGTCGACCCCCACACCCTGGTGATGACGTCCATTACCAACTGGAAGCCGTGGCCGGTGCGGGAAGACGAGTATGTGGAGTATTCGGCGCGCTTCGCCGAGACAGAATATGCGGGCAATGAACCGAACACCTTCGCCCAGCTGCTGCAGCGCCCACGTCCCATCGCGCGCATGTCCGACGCCCCGCACCGGGAGGTGGTCCGCAGCGTACGGATCAACGACCTGCTGAAGCCGCAGGGCCTGGAGCACGAGCTGCGGGCGGCCTTCCGGGTGGACGATGCCTGCTGGGGTGTCGGCAGCATCTTCCGCGATGCCGGCCGGGATTTCACGGACCGTGAGGTGGAGTTCCTGGCTGCGGTGACAGCCACCCTCGCGGCAGCCACCAGGATCGCCGTAAGGGCGGGGCACCCAACCGGGGCAGCCGCCGCCGGACCTGTGATTGTCATCGCCGGCCCGCGCGGGGAACTGAGGGCGGCAACCCCGGCCGCCGTTTCCTGGCTGGCCGGGGTGGAGGATGCCTTGCCGGGCCGTTTCAGCATGGTGCTGTACTCGCTGGTGTCGCAGGCCTCAGCCGCAGTGTCCGGCACGGCCCGGGCCAGGATGCGCGACGCCGGGAATAACTGGGTGGTGCTGCAGGCCAGCCGCCTGATCACCGGTGACGATCCAGGGCAGATGGTGGTCACCGTGGAACCCGCCACCACCCATGACCTGGCCACCCTGCTGCTCGCAGCCTATGGAGTCACGGCACGCGAGCAGGAGGTCTGCCTGGAGGTGCTGTCCGGGAACGCAACGGCAGACATCGCCCGGCACCTGTTCATCTCGCCGCACACTGTCCATGACCACCTGAAATCGCTCTTCGAGAAGGTGGGTGTGGGCAGCCGCGGCGAACTGGTGGCCAGGCTGGTGGCCTGACAGCAGGCCTGGGGGTGCCGCCCCTGTGCCAGTGCTGTAAAGCCCTTCCTCGCTGGTGCCGGCGCTTGTATGCTGTGGATCGGAGAGCCGGGAAGCCTGGTCGGCCCGCAGCCAGCGGCTGCGGAACGCCTTGGCGCCGCCACAGGCGTTCGCGTGACGAGCCAAGGAGCGGACTGTCCATGGATGCAGCAGCACAACCCGTGATCGAAGCCCGCGGCCTGGTTAAGGACTTCGGCAAAACCAGGGCCCTGGACGGGCTTAACCTGAGCGTGGCGCCGGGGGAGGTGCACGGCTTTCTGGGCCCCAACGGTGCCGGCAAATCCACCACCCTGCGGATCCTGCTGGGCCTGATCCGGCCCACCTCGGGCACCTCCCGGGTCTTCGGGCTGGACCCGTGGGCCGAGCCGGTAGCCGTGCACCGGGACGTCGCGTACGTTCCCGGTGACGTGAGCCTGTGGCCGAACCTTTCGGGCGGCGAAGTGATCGATCTGCTCACCGGCCTCCGCGGCGGCGCTGACGAAAAGCTGCGCCGCGGCCTCATCGAGGAGTTCGAGTTTGATCCCCGCAAGAAAGCCAGGACCTATTCGAAGGGCAACCGGCAGAAGGTTGCCCTGATTGCCGCCTTTGCCCGCCCGGCGCGGCTGTACCTGCTGGATGAGCCGAGCGCCGGCCTGGACCCTGTGATGGACGCCGTGTTCCGGCGCCAGGTGGAGCGGGTCAGCGGGGACGGGGCTACGATCCTGCTGTCCAGCCACATCCTCAGCGAAGTGGAACAGCTCTGCCACCGGGTGACCATCATCCGTGCCGGGACTGCCGTGGAAACAGGCACCCTGGGCGAGCTGCGGCACCTGCAGCGAACGCATTTCCGGGTTACCGGGCTGGCCGATCCCGCACGGGTGGCCGCGTTGCCGGGCATCCACGGGGTGAGCGTTGCCGGGACCGCCGCAGAGTTCGACGCCGATCCCGGTGACCTCGGGTCTGTCCTGGCCGGCATCGCGGAACCGGGCATCAGCGGGCTCTCGGTGGCCCCGCCGTCCCTGGAGTCTTTGTTCCTGCGCCACTACAGCGACGGCAACGGCAAGCGGACCGGCAAAGGCAGGCGGACCGGCAACGCCACAGAGGGCAGCGAGCGCACTGACAGCGGGGTGCTGTAATGTCCGGTGTGCTGCGGCTGGTCCTGTTCCAGGCCCGGCGGGACAGGGTGGCGCTGCCCGTCTGGATCCTGGGCATCACGCTGCTCAGTTTCGCCACGTCCGCCGCGGTGGCCACCCAGTTCGGGGACGAGGCCGGCCAGGCCGCTATCCTCCGCCTTGCCGCAGCCAACCCGGCGTTCCTGTTCCTCCGCGGCCTGCCTGACGGGACCGGCACCGGCGCGGTGGTGTTCTTCCAGGGTTTTGCGTTCACGGCTGTCCTGGCAGGCCTGATGAGCACATTCCTGGTGGTGCGGCACACCCGCACGGACGAGGAGCTCGGGAGGGCCGAGCTCCTGGGCGCGGTGCCCATCCCACGGGCCGCGTCCCTCGCAGCGACGCTGCTGCTGGGCACGGCCGCGAACCTGGTGCTGGCTGTTTCTGCGGCGGGCGCCTTCATGGGAGCCGGACTGCCGGGGACCGGCTCGGCTGCGGCGGGTGCCGCCGTCGGGAGTGTCGGCATTTTCTTTGTTGCCCTTGCCGCCGTCACCGCCCAGGCCCTGCCCTCGGGCAGGAGCGCCAACGGTGCCGCCGCGGGCCTGGTGGGCGGGGCCTACCTGGTGCGCGGCATCGGGGACGCGCTGGGGACTCCTGCGGCGGACCTGCTGCACGTTACGAGTGCCTGGCCCTCGCTCCTCTCGCCGATCGGCTGGGGCCAGCGCACCAGGCCGTTCAGCAGTCCGGACCCGGCTTGGCTGCTGGTGCCGCTCGCTGCCGCGGCGGTCCTGGGTGTGGTGGCAGTAACGGTCCGACGACGGCGGGACGTGGGTGCCAGCCTGCTGCCCGAGCGTGTGGGCAAAGAGCGTGCAGGGGTGGGCGGGACCTCTTTTGTGGGGCTGGCGTGGCGGCTGCAGCGGTCCACGGTGGCTGGCTGGTGCATTGCGGCCGCGGCCCTGGGCGCCGTGGCAGGGGCCCTTGGCCCGGCGGTCACCGAGACGGTATCCAGCCTGGGGCCGGTGAAGGCGATGATTGAGCGGCTGGTGCCCGGCGGGCAGGCCGGACTGATCGACGTGTTCGTCACGGCGCTGCTGGGTGTGGCGGGGGTGTTCGCGGCCGCCGCAGGCATCCAGGCAGTTCTCCGGATGCGCGCCGAGGAAGCGGAGGGCAGGGCGGAGCTGCTGCTTTCCGCGCCTAAGTCCCGCCTCCGATGGCTCGGCGCCAACCTGGCCGTGGCTGCCTTTTCCGCCGCCGCTGTTTCCACGACCGCGGGAGCCGCTGCCGCCGTCGGCCTCGCTGCCTCAGGCACCTCCGATGGACCTGCCTGGTCACTGGTGCCGGCGGCACTGGCCCATGTCCCCGCAGCCCTGGTTTTCCTTGCAGCGGCAGCGGTTGCCTTCGCGGTGGCGCCGCGGCTCAGCATCCTGGCCGGCTGGGGGATACTCGCCGCGGGAATTATCCTGGGCGAGTTCGGGGAGCTGTTCGGCCTGCCGGTGTGGCTGCAGGACGCAAGCCCGTTCCGGCACTCTTCGGCCATGCCGGTGGAATCCTTCGACCAGGCCGGGGCGGCGGGCCTGCTGCTTGTGGCGGGGGCCGGGGCCGCGCTGGCCGCCTACGCCCTGCGCCGGCGGGACCTGACCGCATGATGCCGGCCCTGACACGATGAAACGGACCCTGAAGCCATGAAGATGATGCTGCTGACCGCCGGAACGCGCGGCGACGTGGAACCCTTTTTTGCCCTGGCGCGGGCCGCTGGGGCGCGCGGACATGAGGTCCGGACAGCCATTCCGGAGAACTCCGGTGCGGATACCGCCAGCCTGGACACCGTCAGCCTGCGCATGGACTTCGCCCAGCTGGTCAGCGACCAGGGTGTTTCTCCCCGGGCCGCGGCCAGGACCTTCAAGACGGTGATCCGGCCGGCGGTGGGCCGGCTTCTTTCCGCGGCTGTGGAGCACATCGTTGCCTTCGCCCCGGATGTGGTGGTCTACCACCCCAAAGTCCTCAGCGCTCCGGCCGCGGCCCAGAGGCTGGGAATCCCGTCCGTGCTGGTTGAGACCGTGCCCGCGCTGACGCCCACCAGGGAGTTCCCGTCGCCCATCATCCCCGCGGCCAGCCTGGGCCCGCTGAACCGGTTCAGCTACGCACCGGCGAGGGCGGCCACACTGATGTTCAGGCGGGAACTGCAAGCTGCGCTGGACCTGCTGCCGCCAGGACGTACGCCGGCAGCGGGGACCCGTGCCACACTGATCCCCGTTAGTCCCCACCTGCTTCCCCGCCCGGCTGACTGGCCGGCCTCGGTGCGCCTGACGGGCCACTGGGCCGCGAAACCCATGGCCATGGAGATCGATGACGAGCTGGCGGCCTTCCTGGACGGCGGGGATTTTGTGTACGCGGGGTTCGGCTCCATGAAGGCCGGCGACGCCAGGGAACGGGGCGCGGCGATCGTTGAGGCAGCCCGGAGGAACGGCTTGAGGGCGCTGGTTGCCACGGGATGGGGAGGAATCGAGGTTCCAGCGGCTGTGATGGGCGGCGATGTCCTGGTCAGGGAGTCGGTGGCCCACCACATGGTCCTTCCGCGCGCCGCGGCAGCCATCCACCACGGCGGCGCGGGCACGGTCCATGCCGTGGCGCGGGCCGGGATCCCGTCCGTGGTGGTGCCGTTCATCGCTGACCAGCCGTTCTGGGGTGCTGTCCTGCACCGTCGGGGCCTGGGCCCACAACCGGTACCGTACCGGAAAGTCACCGCGGACAGCCTGGCCCGGGCCCTCGGCGAGGCCCGAAGCTGCCGGATCCAGGCAGCCCGGACAGGTGGGCTGGTGCGCGCCGAGGACGGGACCGCCGTCGCGGTTGGTGTCCTGGAAGGGTTGGCGGGTCCTTAAATTTCCGCGGCCAGCTGTCAGGCAGGACCGTGAATACTTGCGGGACGGTGCCGGGCGGGGTCGAAGTTGTCAAAAGACGAGGCTCCAATCAGGAAGATGCCCCGCTGTGGGATCCAGAAGCCGCCCAGCCGGGTCTGCACCCGCAGGGGCTGCAGGCTACCGAGGTCCTGGCCATTGAGCGAGGCGGAGCTTCGGGAAACGAACCACATGCGGCGGGGTTTCGCCCGGAAGCCCTGCCCGTTGGGAACGGCGCCCGTCAGTCCCAGCCGGCCCGCGCGGAGCACCGGACCGGAGGCGGCGCCCATGGCCTTCAGCACGGTCTTGTTCTCCAGGGCTGAAGCAGGGAGGGCTGTCAGTGCTGCCGTCATGACGCGGGTGACGGGGGTTGACGCTAGCTCCAGGTCCCATGCCAGGTCAACGTCCCCGCCAATGCGGACGCTGAGCGCCGCGTCCCCCGTCCAGGTGACCGTGATGGGGCATTGGACTGTAGCCTCCAGGGCGGAGCCGAAGTAGCGGGCGCAGGACACCGCGGGCGGCGCGTCGGCGTAGATGGTCCAGGAGCCGGAGGGCCGGCGCAGCCAGACGGACCTGTATCCGGGGCCGATACTGGTGACGGGAAAGCGCCGCATGGCAAGGACATAGCCGGTATTGAAGGACAGGCCCATCACCCCGTACCCGGAAAACCGTTCGTCGTCCCCGGGCCCCAGGGCAGCACTCTGTTCAACTTCGAGGACCTGCGCCCGGATGCTCTTCATGGCTTCCTGCCTCCACCGTCAGCGGTGGCGTCAGTCTACGCCCGGCTGCCCGCCCGCGGGAGTCACCCGGATCCGGGAAATGCGCAGCCGGTCCATCGCCGTCACCGTCAGCACATGGCCGGCCACCTCCACGCTGTCGCCCACCTTGGGGAGCCGGCCCAGCCGGTCGATGATGTACCCGGCCACGGTCTCATAGTGGCCCTCCGGCAGTTCGATGCCGGACGCCGTTTCGAACTCCTGCAGGATCAGGGCGCCGTCCACACTTAGCGTCCCGTCGGCCTTGGTGACGCGGTCCTCCGGGTCAGTGCCGGTGTCGTACTCGTCGTAGATCTCGCCCACCAGTTCCTCCACGAGGTCCTCCAGGGTGACGATGCCGTCCGTGCCGCCATACTCGTCCACCACCAAGGCAATGTGCTGGCCCAGCCGGCGCATCCGGGACAGCGAAGGCAGGACTTTGTTGGTGCCCGGCAACGGAAGGATCTCCCGCACGATGTCCCGCACCGGGCCGTCGTCGTACTCTCCGTCGCGGGGCATAAGGTCCCGGATGTGGACGAAGCCCAGGACGTCGTCGGGCGATTTGCCCATAACGGGATAGCGCGAGAACGGGCCGTCCCGCACCATGCTGCGCGCCTCGCCGATGCTCATGCTGCCGTTGATGAAGGTGACGTCCGTGCGGGGGCGCATCACCTCCTGCAGCGAACGCTCGCCGGCGCCGAACACATCGCTGAGGATGCTGCGGCTGTGCTCCTCCAGCATCTCGCTCTCAGCCACCATGTCCCACAGTTCCTCGGAGCTGATGCTCTCCTGCTTGGCGTTGGGGTCGCCGCCGAACAGCCGCACCACCGCGTCCGTGGAGACGGACAGCAGCCAGACGACGGGCCGCATGATTTCGGAGAGGACGCCCAGCGGAGGGGCAAGGACCCTGGTGAAGCCGACGGCGCTCTGCATGGCAAGGCGCTTGGGCACCAGTTCGCCGAGCACCAGGGAAAGGTAGGCCACCAGCAGCGTCATGCCGATGAAGGCGACGGGCTCCGCGGCGGGGCCGAAGCCGATGCCTTCCAGGAGGGGTTCGACGTCGGGGGCGATGGTGGAGGCGCCGTATGCGGCGGAGAAGAAACCGGAGAGCGTAACGCCGATCTGGACCGTGGACAGGAACCGGTTGGGATTGCCGGCCAGTGCCGCGATCCGTGCCCCGCGCTTCCCGGTTCTCTCCATCTGGCGCACTTGGCTCTCGCGGAGGGACACCAGCGCCATTTCCGTGCCCGCGAACACCCCGCCCAGCAGCACAAAGAAGAGGACCAACAGGAAATTGAGCAGGGTGTCGCTGTCCATGATCAGACAGTACCGAATGCCGCTGCCCGGGTTACGCTCCGGGCCTTTGCGGCGTAGGGTCTGAGGGACCATGACCGAACAGCAACCGTATGAGCTCGTGAGGCGCTACCCGCACTTCGAGCTGCGCCGTTATCCCGCCTATGTTGTGGCGGAAGTCCAGGTCAATGCGACCTTTGACCGTGCCGGAAACGCTGCTTTCCGGCACCTCTTCAACTACATCAGCGGCAGCAACACCGCGCGGCAGAAGCTTGCCATGACGGCGCCCGTCATCCAGGAGCCGGGGCCCCCGCAGAAGCTGGCGATGACCGCCCCCGTGCTGCAGAGCGGTCCGCTGCGGGGCGGTGAACCCACTGATTTTGCGGTGGCGTTTGTGCTCCCTGCGGGCGTGACGGCGGAGACGGCGCCGGAGCCGCAGAACCCTGACGTGAAAATCCGTCCGGTCCCCGGCTCCCTGACCGCAGTTGTGCGGTTCTCGGGCAGCGGTTCGGAAGCTGCGTTTGCCCGGCACTACGAGGGGCTGCAGGCAGCGCTGAACCTGGTGGGGCTTGCGCCGGTGGGGCCGCCTCGGTTTGCCCGCTTTGATCCGCCGTTCAAGCCATGGTTCCTCCGCCACAACGAGGTGCTGCAGGACGTCGCGGACGCCTGACCGCCGCTGAGCGGCGCCGGCCAGCGCTGGCCGGCGCCGCTCAGGATGCAGGTTCCTTCGCCAGGAACCTGCGCAGTACGGTGGCTGTCAGCCAGGTGACCAGGCTGCAGGCAGCGGCGCCCCAGAGGATGTCCGTTACCGCCACGGCGGCGGTGAAGTCCTTGAGCACGGCGAACGCCGTCAGCGCCCAGGTGGCGTAGGTGAAGAAGCCGAACAACGCCGCCCCCGTGACCCGCTGCCGGAGGGTGGCCTGGGCGTCGTTGGGCCGGACACCGTAGTGCACCATCCCGGCCACGAAGATGAGGTAGAAGGCAACAGCGCCGGCAGCGTTGGGCCTGGGCGCGATCAGGTGGCCGATCTGGCTTTGATAGAGGTTGCTTGCCACGAAGCTGATCCAGACGAGGTCCAGCACGGCGAAGATCACCGCGGTGACCGCGTAGGAAATAAGCCATCTCTTGGCGCGGGTGTTCATGCTTGGCTCCTTGACTCGGCGTAGAGGTTCTCCACGATGTGGCGGACGCGCTCGGTGAACGCGGTGCGTTTGAGCTTCATGGTGGGCGTGACCATTCCGTTGGCCTCGCTGAGGTCGGCCAGGAGCAGCACGAATTTGCGCACCTGCTCGGAGCGGGCCAGCTTCGCGTTGGCGGCACTGACCGCTGCGCCGATGGTGCTGAGGAGGCGGGCGTCCTCGATCTGGACTGCCCCGCCGTCGTCCGGGATCCGCAGGCCGGCAAGATCGGCGATGCCCTGCCGCTCGGCCCACGCCGTGACGGATTCGGGGTCCAGCAGCACCAGCCCGCCGAGGTACGGTTTGCCCTCGCCCACCATGACGGCGTGCGCCACCAGCGGATCGCCCTCCACGTAGCCTTCCCAGATGGCCGGGGTGACGGTCTTGCCGCCGGCGGTGACAATCACGTCCTTGATCCGGCCCTTGAGGGTAAGCCGGCCCAGCTCATCGAGCTCGCCGAGGTCCCCGGTGCGGAAGTACCCGTCCGTGAACGCGTCCTGGTTGTCCGCCGGCCTGCGGTAGCCGGCGAACACGCCCACGCCGCGGGCCAGCACCTCACCCCGGTCCGAGATACGCACGGTGGTTCCGGGCATCGGGACGCCCACCGTGCCGGCGCTGATGGCACCGGGCATGTTCCCGGTCAGCGGCGCGGTGGTCTCCGTCAGGCCGTAGCCCTCGATGACGGGCAGGCCCAGGCCGCGGAAGAACAGGGACAGCTCGGCATCCAGCGCTGCTGCGCCGGAGAGCAGGTAGTCCAGGCGGCCGCCCACCAGCGCGCGGAGCCGTGCGTAGAAAAGGCGGTTGAACACTGCGTGCCGCGCACGCAGGCCGAACGGGGCGCTAACGGAGGGGTCGGCGTCGTGCGCTTCCGCGAAACGGCCGTACTCGACGGCGGTGCGCTGCGCCGCTGCCCACACCCCGCCCAGGTGCTTCCGTGCCGCGGCGGCGGCAGCGGACGCCTGGATCTTCTGCAGCACGCGGGGGACCACCACCAGGAACGTGGGCTTCAGGACGCCGAGGGCGGGCACCACGTCTTTGGGGTCGGACAGGTGGGCGATGCGCATGCCGTTGGCCAGGCAGATCAGCTGCAGGCCGCGGGCCAGTACGTGGGCCATGGGCAGGAAGATCACGGTGTTGCCGCCTTCGCGGACCACGCCCGTGTAGGCGGCGCCCACGTTCAGCACCTGCCCCACGAAATTGCCGTGGGTAATCAGTGCGCCCTTGGGGGCGGCGGTGGTGCCGGAGGTGTAGACGATGGTGGCCACGGCGTCGAGGTCCGGCAGCAGGCGCCGCTCCTCAACGGCGCTGTCCGGGACAGCGGCGCCGCGCTCAGTCAGTTCGGCCAGGTCCGCGCCGGGACGAGCATCCATGGTCCAGACGCCCAGGTGCTCCGTCCCGGCCTGTTCAAAGCCCTGCTTCAGCAGGAGGGCATGCCCGGCGGTGCCGGCGATGGCGAGGCGGACGTCGGCGTCGTCCAGGACCGCGGCCACCTGGGGCAGGGCGGAGGTTTCGTAGACGGGGACCACGACGGCGGCGGCGAACCAGGCCGCCATGTCCGCCACTGCCCATTCGTACCGGGTGGGGGACATGATGGCCAGGGACTCGCCGGGCTGCAGGCCGGCGGCGATGAGGCCTTTGGCGAGGGCGCGCACCTCCTCGACGAACTGCCGGGTGGTCACCTGGCGCCAGGGATCCGTGACGGCGCCTCCCGGGGTCCGCACCTCGAAGGCGACGTGGTCCGGGGACGTCTGGAACCGGTGCATCAGCAGCTCCGTGGCGTTCCGGTGGCCGGCCGGCTCAACCAGCAGCGGGGTGGAGAACTCTTTCAAATGGTGTCCTTTGTGGAAAGCGTGTGCAGGTGGTCCTTCATCAGGCCTTGGGCGGCCCGAAGGAAATCGGCCACCGCGTCCTGCTGGGCGGCGGGCAACGATTCGATTTGCTGGTTGGTGGCGTCCATGAGGGGGCGCATCAGGCGCATGATGTCGCGGGAAGCGGCAGCCGTGGCGCTGACGTGCACATGGCGGCGGTCCCCTTCGCCGCGGAGGCGTTCGGCGTAGCCGCGGGTTTCCAGCCGGCTGACGATCGCGGTGGTGGTGGCGGCGGTGGCGCCAAGCTCCAAGGCGAGGTTCCCCACCGTCATGGGTCCGGACTGGGACAGTGCGGAGAGGGCGCGGTAATCAGTGAGGTTCAACCCGAGCCTGCCCGCCACTTCACGCTCAGTTTGGTTGGCCAGGGCCAGCACTGCCTGAAGGGCGACGGCGGCCGGGTGGTACGACGGTCGGCTCATGGCTCCTCCTCTCTTTCGCTAGTCTATATAGTAATTAGATAAGCTTGTAATCAAATCAGTTTGAATAGGCGGTTGCGCCGGTGCCCTACGCGGCTCCCGGCCCGGCGCGGGAAAGGAACGTCCTGATGAAGGATTCGGACCGTAAGGCGCTCATCATTTTTGTGGTCTCCGTGCTGGTGGGGGCGCTTGTCGCCGTTGCCGGCAGCCAGGGGGGTGCCGCTGTGGGCGGTTTCCCGCTGTTTGCGCTGGGGGTGGCTGCGGCGTTCGTCATCCAGTGGCTGGCCTTCATCCCGGCGTTCAAGGCGCAGACCGAAAAGTACTACGACCTCACCGGCGCCCTGACCTACATTGGCATCACCGGCCTCCTTGTCCTGCTGACTCCGGGCGTTGATGCGCGGGGCCTGCTCCTGGCGGCCCTGGTGGTGGTCTGGGCGGGGCGGTTGGGAAGCTTCCTGTTCCGGCGCGTCAGCAAACACGGCAAGGACGACCGCTTCGACGAGATCAAGCCGTCCTTCTTCCGCTTCCTGAACACCTGGACCGTGCAGGGCCTCTGGGTTGTCCTCACCGCGGCCGCTGCCTGGATCGCGATTACTTCCGCCACCAGGGTGGGCCTGGACTGGTGGGCGCTGGCGGGCTTCCTGGTGTGGGCTGTTGGCTTCGGCATTGAAGCTGTGGCGGACAGCCAGAAGGGCCGCTTCAAGGCGGACCCGGCCAATGAAGGCAGGTTCATCTCCACGGGCCTGTGGTCCAAGTCCCGCCACCCCAACTACTTCGGCGAGATTGTGCTCTGGATCGGTGTGCTCCTGATCGCCGTGCCGGTGCTGGAAGGCTGGCAGTGGGTGGCCCTGCTGTCCCCGGTGTTCGTGGCCTTGCTGCTGATCAAGGGCAGCGGCATCCCGCTGCTGGAGAAGAAGGCGGACAAGAAGTGGGGCGGCGAGCCCGGGTATGAGGCCTACAAGAAGAACACGCCGGTGCTGATCCCCAAGCTGTAAGGAGCTTCTCGGGGGCCCGGCTGCTGATAGGGACGCAGGGCCCTAGCCCTGGCTGTCCCCGGTGGGTACGGTGTCCGCATGCAGAAGATATCGATTGATGCCCTGGCCCGCCAGCAGCTCGAGGCAGCGGTGGCGGCTTCCAGCGGGCGGGCGGCGGACACGGCCTTCGGCGGCCATGAGAAGAAGCTGCGCCAGACTGTCATGGCGTTCCGTGCCGGCACCGAGCTGAGCGAGCACCAGAATCCCGGCGAGGCCACGGTCTACGTCATCAGGGGATCGGTCTGGCTGAAGTCCGGCGGTGAGGCGTGGCAGGGCAAGGCCGGGGACCTCCTGATCGTCCCGGACGGGCTGCACAGCCTGGAGGCCGAGGAAGACTCGGCGGTGCTGTTCACGGTGGTCAAGACGGACCGCTAGTCTCCGTGCGGCGCAGCCGCGCGAGCAGCCACACCGTTCGCGGGACGGACCAGGCGAGGGCCAGTTCGGGCGCTTTGACCGGGCTTTCGCTCTACGTGGTTCCTTCGGGTGCGGCAGGCCTTCCGCCGGGCCCGTCCTGCACCGTCACCGGGAGCAGGGACGCTGCCATGTAGCTGGTGATGTGCCGGGCGAAGCGTGGCAGGGACCAGCCCCGCTTCAGCACGAGGAGCTCGTAAAGCTCGGCCGAGCTGCAGACCCAGAGAACGTCGGCCGCCTCAGCCGCTGAGACGCCGTCGCGCAGGTAGCCGCGGTCCTTGAGGTACCGGGCGTGGTGCCGCATCCGTTTGAGGCGGTTATCCTCGATGTCCTCGAGAAGGGCAGCCATTTCCTGGTCGTTGACGGCGGCCGCGCGCATCAGCAGCCGGACCGGGGTGACCATCGAACCTACCTCGGCGGTGAGGAGGCCCCACTCGCGCAGTATCGCTGCCGGCTCGGATTCACGTTCCCTCATGGCATCGGAGCGCTCATATGCGGAAACAGTGCCGGCGCCGGCCAGATTCCGCTCATAGAGGGCCCGGACCAGGCCCGCCTTCCCGCCGAAGGCCTTGTACACCGTTTCCATCGAAACGCCGGCCTCGCCGGCGACGGCTGCAACCGTGGTGCCGGCATAACCGCACTCGTTGAGCTGCCGCTCCGCTGCCTGCAGGACCGCATCCCTGTTGCGCCGGGCCTGCTCTTGCCGCCCGCTGGAGTTGTACCGGCGCTTACCCTTGACCTCTGCCACTATTCGTTCCATGCTTGAGTATCAGATACAGGCGACTGTATCAAATCATTCGAGGAGTGGGAATGATGGGAACGGCAGCTCCCGCGGAAGAGGTATTGCAGCGGTTGCTCACTGCTGTGAACTCCCACCGTCTGGACGATCTTGCGGCCTGCTTCTCCCGCGACTATCTCAATGAGACCCCCGTCCACCCGCAGCGGGGCTTCCGCGGGCGGGACCAGGTCCGCAAGAACTGGCTGGAGATCTTTTCCCAGGTTCCGGATCTTCGCGCACGCGTCCAGAGGAGCGCCGCGAAGGATGACACGCTGTGGACCGAATGGGAGATGGCCGGGACACGGCGCGACGGCGCTTCCTTCCTGATGCGCGGCGTGGTCATTTTCAAAGTTACCGACGGGCTCTTTTCTGCCGCCCGGTTCTTCCTCGAACCGGTGGAGGATGCCAGCGGCGACGTCAACGCAGCAGTCAGCCGGGTGCTTGGCAGCACCCCGGATTTCAGGGAGTAGGCAGCATCATGATTCTTGTTGCAGGGGCCACCGGCCAGCTGGGCGGCCTTCTTGCCCAAACATTGCTCACCAAAGGCTTCCCGGTGCGGGTCCTGGTCCGGAAAGGCTCAGCGCATGATGCCCTGGTGATGGCCAGCGCCGAGGCCGTCACCGGTGACTTGAAGGACCCTGGCTCACTCGCGGCGGCCTGTGACGGGGTGGACACCGTGGTGACCACAGCCAATTCCTCCGCCCGCGGCGGCGCGGACACCGTGGACTCCGTGGACCGCCTGGGCAACCGGAACCTTATTGAGGCAGCCAGCAGTGCCGGCGTCGGCCGTTTTATCTTTGTGTCCAACCTCGGCGCAAGCCCCGCCAGTCCGAACCCCTTCATGGCCGCCAAAGGTGAGACCGAGCAGCTGCTGCGCGGCAGCACGATGTCCTGGACCATCATCCAGCCCAACCTTTTCATGGATAAGCTGCCGGTCCTCGTGGTGGGGATCCCGGCTCTTTCCGGCCAGCCGGTCACCCTCGTGGGGGAGGGCAGGCGTGAGCATTCCCTGGTGGCCATGCGGGATGTGGCACAGTACGTGCTGGCCGCGGTGGAACACCCGGAACGGGACGGCCGGGTACTGGTCCTCGGCGGGCAGGAGGCGGTGTCCTGGCGTGATGTGGTGGAGGCTTTTGAGCAGGAGCTCGGGCGCAGTATTCCGGTGCGGACGGTTCCCCCGGGTCAGCCCGTACCCGGCATGCCGGACCTGCTGGCCGGGTTCCTCGCGCTGCTGGAATCCTACGATTCACGGCTGGAAATGGCGGATCTGGCCGCGCAGTACGGAGTGGTGCCCACAAGTCTCAGGTCCTGGGTGCACCGGTTCGTGCTGGAATCGTCCGGCGCTCCGGCCGGGGGCGTTCCTAAGGTGTGACCGTCACTGGCTAGGCTGGCGCCATGGACTTTCAGCTTCGCCAGGCCACACCCGAGGACGCCGAGGCGGTGGTGCTCATGCAGACACTGGCGCATGAGGAGTGCTACCCCCACCTGCTCTCACCCGGGTTCTTCCGCGGCCGCAGGGCCACCATCCCGGAACGGGTGGAGCGGCGCCGGCCTCACCTGGCTGTTCCGGATCCGCGGATTGTCGCCGTGGACGCCAACAACGAACTGGTGGGGTTTGCGGACGCCGGGCCGGGCCGCGACGACGACAGCCCCGTTGCCCTGGAGCTGTACTCGATCTACACCCTCCGCCGGACGTACGGAACGGGGCTTGGTGCCGCGCTTTTGCGTGCCGCCATCGGCGACGGCCCGGCCTACCTCTGGGTAGTGGAGGACAATCCGCGGGCGCTGGCCTTCTATGTGAAGCAGGGCTTCCGTCCCGACGGGAAGCGCAACACGCTGCCACCGGAGTGGGAGTCGCTGCCTGAATTCCGCTTGGTCCGGGGCGGCGCCCATCCCGCGGGCCGCGGCATGGGCTCGCCGGCATGAGTGACGGCCACACTGACATCGACTGGGACTCGGCACGCGCGAGCAACCTGGCCAACTGGGAGGACCGGGTCCCCCTGCACGAGGAGGCGTACGGCCTCGGTGCTTTGGACGATCCCGGGCACCTGACCAGCGTGGTCCGCACGGACCTGGCCGCCCTGGCACCCTTCCTCCCGGACGGCACGGTCTCAGGCCTGGATGTGTGCCACCTTCAGTGCCACATTGGAACGGACACGCTGTCCCTGGCCAGGGCAGGGGCCCGCGTCACCGGCGTTGACTTCTCTCCCGCCGCCCTGGCGTCTGCGGCCGCCCTGGCCGCGCGTCTTGGCCTGGACGCCACGTGGGTGGAGACGGACGTCCTCGAAGCCCGCGCCGCCGTCGCCGGCTCCTTCGACCTGGTGTACACAAGCATCGGCACCATCACCTGGCTGCCGGACCTGGACCGCTGGGCCGCCCAGGTTGCCGGGCTCCTCGGGCCGGGAGGAACGTTTTACATCCGGGACGGCCATCCCATTCTGTACGCCCTTGATGAGAATGCCGAGGGGCTGCAGCTCCGCTACCCGTACTTCGGCACCGGCCAGGCGCAGGTGTGGGACGACCCCACCACCTACGCGGGGGACGGCACGGTGGCGCATTCCCGGACCTATGAATGGGCGCACCCGCTGTCCGAAATCATGAACTCGCTCATAGGGGCCGGACTGCAGATTCTCCGCCTGGACGAGGGCAGGACCCTCCCGTGGAAGTTCTCTCCGCGCATGGTGGAAGTGCCGGACGGTTTTGCGTGGCCCGAGGCCGAGCGTGACCGTGTGCCCTGCACGTACACGGTCATCGCCCGGAAGCCGGGGGAGTTGCCTACTCCGTAACTGCCACGGGAGCCGGCTCACCGGTGCGGGAGGCGGGAGTGCTGCGGCGGCGCCAGTAGGCGGCCAGGACCGCGCCGGACACGTTGTGCCACACGGAGAAGATGGCGCCGGGCAGGGCCGACTCGGGGGTCAGGTACTGCCGGGCCAGGCCCGCCGCAAGGCCGGAGTTCTGCATGCCCACTTCAACGGCGGTGGTGCGCCGGGACGGAACAGGCAGCTTGAACAGGCGGGCGGCGCCGTAGCCCAGGGCATAGCCCAGGCCGTTGTGCAGGATCACGGCCACAAGGACCAGCAGCCCGGCAGCGAAGATGGCCTTCGCACTGGCGGAAACCACTGCAACCACCACGGCCGTGATGGCCAGGACCGAAATCCAGGGAAGGGCCGGCAGGGCCTTGGTGACCAGGCGCGGCAGGAAGAGCCGGATGACAAGCCCCAGCAGCACGGGGAACAGCACGATCTGGACAATCGACAACGCCATGGACCCGGCGTCCACCGGCATGTACTGGCCGGCCAGCCACAGGGCCAGGACGGGCGTCAGCAGGGGAGCGAGCAGCGTGGACACGGTGGTCATTGCCACGGAGAGCGCGACGTCGCCCCGGGCCAGGTACGAGACCACGTTGGAGGCTGTCCCGCCGGGGCAGCAGCCCACCAGGATGACGCCGGCGGCCAGCGCGGGCGGCAGGCCCAGTGCCGCCGCGATCACCCAGCCCAGCAGCGGCATGATGGCGTACTGCGCCACCACGCCGATCACCACGGGGATGGGCCGTTTGGCGATGACGGCGAAATCAGGGGGAGTGAGGGTCAGCCCCATGCCGAACATGATGACCCCCAGCAGGGGGTTGATCCAGGGTGCGAGCCCGGTGAAGGCGGTGGGGGTGGCAAGCGCCACGGCACCTCCGGCCAGGATCAGCAGGGGGAAGAGGGTGACGGCGATGCGGGCGCTGCGTTCTTCGGCGGCAGGGGCCGTCGTCGAAGATTTGGGTAAGGAAGACATACCTACCGGATTATCACAGCGGAGGCCGGGTTTTGGAATCAGGGGGACTTGATGACACGGCCCACCCGCCGGGCGGGTGGGCAGTCTGGCCGTGCGCCACGCAAATGCGCGGCGCACGGCCGGGTGTGTACCTAGCGCGGTGCGAGCTAGATGCGCGCGGATTCCTTCTCGCGCTCAGCCGGCTTGTAGGACTCCCAGAACGTGGCCCCGGTGATGCCGAGGGGACGGGGGTCGAAGACCGGGTCGAGGCCGAGCTTCTGCTGCCGCTCAAAGTCCTTGAGCGCCTTGAAAGCGGGCTTCTGCAGGACCAGGATGCCCACGATGTTCAGCCAGGCCATGAGGCCCACGCCGATGTCCCCCATAACCCAGGCGTCGGCGGCCGTGTTCACGCAGCCGTAGGCGGCAGCGACGAGGATCGCCACCTGCAGGGCGATGGTGGTCGCGCGGCCCAGGCTGGTGCGCAGGCCCGGAATCATCCTGCTGGACGAGTTGCCCAGGAGGAAGCGCAGGTTGGTCTCGGCCATGTAGTAGTACGCGATGACGGTGGTCAGGCAGAAGAAGACCAGCGTGATGGCGATGAACGCGGCGCCCACGCCGGGGAAGACCGAGTCGAATCCGGCCTGCACATACTGTGGCCCCACGACGGCGCTCGCCGACAGCAGGCCGCCCTCGGCAAGGACCTCACCGTCTTCGCTGCCGCCCGAGAAGACCCGGTAGGCGCCGGTGGAGAGGATCAGGAAGCCGGTGGCAGAGCAGACGAACAGCGTGTCGATGTACACCGCGAATGCCTGGACCAGGCCCTGCTTGGCCGGGTGGGACACCTCGGCGGCGGCAGCGGCGTGCGGGCCGGTGCCCTGGCCTGCCTCATTGGAGTAGACGCCGCGCTTGACGCCCCACATTACGGCCAGGCCGATGATGGCGCCGAGGGCCGAATCCATGCCAAAGGCGCTGCGGAACACCAGCGAGAGGATCTCCGGGAGCTGGGCCGCGTTGATGACCACGACAATCAGGGCGAGGATGATGTAGCCGGCGGCCATAAACGGCACCACGAACGCAGCAACGCTGGCTATGCGCTTCACGCCGCCCATGACCACGAGGGCCAGGAGGATGACGGAGCCAACGGCCACGGCCCAGGACGGGATGGTCCAGGCGCCGCTGATGGCGGTGGCCATGGAGTTGGTCTGGACACCGGGCATCAGAACGCCGCAGGCAAGGACGGTCACGGCGGCGAAGACGTAGCCGTAGACCTTGAAGAAGCCGGCGCCCTTGGTGTGGGCAAACGCGCGGGAGAAGTAGTAGGCCGGGCCGCCGCGGTACTCGCCGGTCAGCGGGTCGCGGGTCTTGTACATCTGGCCGAGGGTGGATTCGACGAAGGACGTGGACGCGCCCAGGAAGGCCACCGCCCACATCCAGAACAGGGCGCCGGGGCCGCCGAAGGCGATCGCGGTGGCGACGCCGGCGACGTTGCCGGTGCCGACGCGGCCGGACAGGGACATGGCCAGGGCCTGGAACGAGGAGACGCCGGAGGCCGACTTTTCGCCGTGAAGCAGCTGCTCGATCATTCCCTTGACGTGCCGGACCTGCAGGAAGCGTGTCCGGACCGAGAAGTAGACGCCGGTGGCGAGGCAGAGATAAACGAGCCAGTCGCTCCAGATCACGCTATTAATTGCTGACAAAACACCGCTCATAAGTGTGGGTTCCCTCCATGGAAGAGCGCGGGTGATGCGGTTCGGGGGTGCGCGCTGTCGGGTGGACGAAAGTGGCGCACGCCACACCAAAACCTGTGAAGTGTTGCACAAAGGAGCGTCGTCCGTCCATTTGACTAATTCCCAGGCTGCCGAACACGTCATATTGGCGAATTTGTGGTGGATGCTGCAATGTGCGCGAGACTTGGAGTCCGGCCCCGACGAAAGCAGTTGTTCCTTGATCACTCTCCAGCAGGACGCAGAAGGCTTCATCCGGATGAACCGGCACTACCCCGCCAGCGTCCGCATCCGGATCAATTTCCAGGACGGCAGCACCGGCGAGTACTCAGGCCAGGCCCTCAACAACGCCTACGATGCGGCCCTTGCGGAGTTCCGGGCGAAGAACAACCTCGACGCGCGCGGATACTCCAGGACGACTGCGGGCCGCTCGAACTCCGGCAACAGGATCGACTTTGTTCCGGTGCACCCCGGGATGGGCGCGGAGTAGGCGCTCCCGCGCTCAAGGCATGGCCCGCCCGCAGTGATTTTCCTAAAGATAAGACCGTGAGAGGCTATTTTGGTCATGACTTGTTTGGGGGAATCTTGATTTCAATAGTTGCGTCCATAGTTGCCATTGTCTTACCCGCGCTTCTCGTTGCAGTCGTCCTGTACTGGATTATTCGCTTGGGTGTAAAGCACGGCATGAGGTCCTATTACTCAGAGAAAATTCGCGAGTCTGAGACGATTTAGGAGGCTTTGCGGGTCATTGACACCCGACCCTGAATCTTCAGTTCGTTGTTCCAGCCGACCGGGTTGGAACAACGTTGCTTTCGCTGCCGTAGGCTGAGGCAACCGACATCTGCGGCACATATTTGGGGGTATTCAGAGTGCTATTCGAGGACCAGCTGGGGAACTTCCTGTTCATCGTATTTTGGTCAGTGATCCTGCTGGTGGCCGTCTATTGGGTCGTGAGGCGTGCAATAAGAGATGAATCTAGTCAACGCACCAAGAACGACTAGCTTCCCCTCAAAGCCGCCGCTTCGACCCCTCCGTCGTTGGGTCGGCTTAGCCGACGGCGGTCGTCGGAGGTGCTCCTGGGAGCCAACTCTGGTACCAATTCCGTTGCAGCCGGAGATGAATTATCACTCCGTTCTTTCCCTGACGGTTCTTGGTAGGTTGGAGAACAGTCATTTCTGGGGGAAATAATGAAAAGTCGGGTTTCTAAGACGGTGGCCATCGCTGCTGCACTACTGTTATTGCCTGCCTGCTCTGGCTACCAGGGAATTACGGCTGTCCACCGGGAAGTGGACGCGCGGGATAATCTGCCGGCCGACGTTCGGAACGCTAGCCCCGACCAGCCTTCCGATTTCAGGCTTCTGGTCGAGGACGCGGGAGTGAAGTACTTCGCGGCCGAAAGCGAAGACTTCACCAAGGCATGCATAGCCGTTTATCCCGTCGATGAGCCCGACCAGTGGAGCATCGGATGCAGCGACGGGATCACGAATGACCGGGAGATTGTGACGGTAGGCCACGTCGGCCAGCCGACAGCGAAATTGGTGACGACGGGCTTTGATACCCGCGCTCTTGAAGACAGTGGTTGGAAGAAGATCCACGACAATGTCCTCATCGGCGGAATGTAAAAACTGCTCAGTACGTCAGCGCGGGTTCTCCAGGGAAATGGTCTCCAGGTGCTCCGGGACGCGGACTTTCCAGCCGAGTTGGTGCTTGATGCGTGCCCGGAGGGCGTCAGAGGCGTCCGGTTCCCCGTGGGTGATGTACGTCATGGACGGCGCCTGGGGTGCAGCCTTCATCCATTCGATGATGCCGGTGGAATCAGCGTGCGCGGACAGTCCCTCCATCTGGATGACCTCGGCCTCGATCCTGACCTCCTGCCCGTAAATGCGCAGGTACTTCCCGCCCGCTGCCAGTGAGGCGCCCCTGGTTCCGCCCGCCTGGTAGCCGCTGAGGATGATGGCGTTCCGCCGGTCGGGCCCGTAGCTTGCCAGGTGGTGGAGGATCCTGCCGCCGGTGAGCATGCCGCTGGCCGAGATGATGATCATGGGCCCGCCGCGGAGGTTCAGCAGCTTGGACTCGTCCGGGCTGCGGACGGGGACAGCCACTTTGTACATCGCCTCGAATTCGCGGTCCTTGAGCCGGTGTTCCTCGCGGTGCCGCTGGTACATGCCGGACGCGTCGATGGCCATGGGGCTGTTCAGGTAGACAGGGATGGGCGGGATGGCGCCCTTCGCCAGGAGGCGGGAGAGGTGCAGCAGCACCGTTTCGGCCCGGCCCACCGCGAATGCTGCGATCATAATGACCCCCTGCCTCTTGGCCACCCGCGTGATGATCGCTCCTAGTTCCGCTTCCGGGTTTCCGGCCGGGTGTTCCCGGTTGCCGTAGGTGGATTCGGTGACCAGCACGTTGACCGGTTCCAGCGCCCGGGGCGGGTACATGAGGGGGTCGTTGGCGCGGCCAAGATCGCCGGTGAAGTGGACGGTGCGGCCGCCCAACCTGAGATGCACCTGTGCGGCGCCGAGGATATGGCCGGCCGGCAGGAAGGTTGCCTCGATGCCCCCGGGCAGCGGGAACGGTGCATCGAAGTCGCGGCTGATGAAACTGTCCAGCGACCGGACGGCGTCCGCTGCCGTGTAGAGGGGCGCGGGAGGGTGGTGCGAGGTGGATCCCGCGTGGTCTGCGTAGCGGGCCTCCTCTTCCTGGAGGTAGCCGCTGTCAGGCAGCAGCAGCTTGCACAGCTCCGTTGTGCCGGCAGTTGCGTACACGGGGCCGCGGAAACCGTCCCGCACCAGCGCAGGGATGTAGCCGGTGTGGTCCAGGTGCGCGTGGGTCAGGACAACGGCGTCGATGTTCGCGGGATTGACCGGGAAAGGCACACGGTTGCGGTCGCGGAGGCGTTTGTATCCCTGGAAGAGCCCGCAGTCCACCAGGACCTGCCGGCCCTGCGAGCGGACAAGGTAGCGGGAGCCCGTCACCGTGTCCGTCGCCCCCAGGAAACGCAGCGTCGGCGGATGCTGTTCCCTCATGCCCGCTCCTGGTGCTCGACGCTTACCGTACCGGCGTCGCCATCCACGGTGACCTGCTGCCCGGTGGCCAGCCGCTGCGTGGCCACGCCGGTGCCCAGTACGGCCGGGATGCCGTACTCGCGGGCCACGATGGAGCTGTGGCTCAGCGGGCCGCCCACGTCCGTCACTATCGCGGAGGCCATGGCGAACAGCGGCGTCCACGCGGGAGTGGTGATGCGGGCAACCAGGACATCTCCGGGCTCCATCCGGCCGAAGTCCCGTGGCCCGCTCAGGACGCGGGCCGGAGCGGTGACCCGCCCCGAACTGGCGCCCACACCCTTGATGACGTCGCCGCGCTGGCGCTGCGACGCCGCCGGCATCATGGACCCGAGGGCTTTCTCCATCCACCGGCGCTCCGGGAGCATCTGCGGGGCAGCCGCCCTCGCCTGGCCCCGCCACAGCATCCGGCGTTCCTCGACGGCGGCGTCCCGGACCGGGCGGTCCGCTCCGGTAATGGCGGCCCGCGCCCCGGGAGCGGCGAGGCCGAACTCGACGGCGGTCCGCAGCTCCTGGAAGCGCAGCCAAAACACGTCGGCGGGTTCGGCGATGACGCCGGAGGCCACCAGCCGGCGCCCGAGTTCCAGCAGCATCCGCCGCAGCAGCGGCCAGGCGAGCCCGACGTCGGCCAGCGCGTCCTCGCGGACCGGTGCGGTGTCCTGGGCCCACCGGAGCAGCCGGAGGAAGGCGGCGCGCCGGCGCGGCCCCAGCCGGGCGGCCACCTGTTCAGTGAGTTCCTCCCGGCGCTCGGTCAACAGCCGCTGCCGCTCATGCGGGTCGGTGCCCTGCCCCCGCAGGTAGAACTTCACCGTTGCCAGGAGGGTGGACGGATCATCCGCGGCCACCGGGGTGGCGAAGTCAAGGTTGTAGACCGCGTGGCCGTAGCGGTCCAGGTGCTCCCGGAAGGTGAAACGCCACTCCTGCCACAGGGCATCGTCCACCCCGGCGGGCGGCGAACCGGTTCGCTGGCACTCGGCGAGCTCCGCCGTCGGCCGTTCCAGCAGCACCTCTGTCAGGCCGGGATCGCTGAGGGCCCAGGCGGCCAGGTCCCACAGCGACTTCTCCGCCTGGATGGGTTGGCTGTCGTAGCCCAGGAGGAATGTCTGGGCGGGGGGATCCCCGGCGCGACGGACCAGCTTGTCGTAAAAGGTGCGGAACGCCAGTTCGCTGCTGGTGGCCAGCGGAATGATGGACTGCACGGCCGTGTAGTACACGGTGCCGGCGTCAAGCAGCGCCTGCGCGCCCGCCAGCAGCTCTTCGCCGGTGAGCTCCGCCAGGGGCTTCGCCTGCCGGTCCTTGATGGCCTGTTCGTAGCGGGGGTGCGAGAACTCCCGCCACCCGGCGATCCCCATGTGGGCCTTGCCGCGGGCCAGCGCACCCAAAGCCGTCGGCAGCTTGCCCATCATCCGCCACATGCCCGAGCTGCGGTAATAGTAGTAGGCGTAGCCGTTGACGGTGGGCAGCCCCACGTCGCCGTCACGGATGACGTTCCTGCCCAGCGCCTCCGCCATCAGGGCCTGCAGCGACTTTGCTACGGAGCCGTCCACCAGGTCCGCGAACAGCGGCGTGAGGGGATCGGGCAGTTGTTCCACGATGCTGGCGCGGAAGTAGAGGCCGTTCGGATACGGCACGGGCCAGGATTCCGGAGTGTCGGCCGTTGGCTCGGGCAGCGCCGTGATGGGCCGGGACTGCAGGATGAAGAACCTGCCGCCGGCCCGCGCCCACTCAATGTCCTGCGGCGCACCGAAGTGCGCGGCGGCCCGCTGGCCGTGGCCGGCAAGTTCCGCGGCCTCCCGGTCATCAAGCACGGGTTCACGACGGCGGGCTGCCGCCACCGGCTGCTCCCGGGTGCCGTTTTCCGCGTACACGGTCATGACATCCTTGCTGGCTGTCCGCCGCGACACCACGGCGCCGGTCCCGGCGTCCACCACCACGTCATCGGTGGTGACCGCCCCGCTGACCACCGCTTCGCCCAGGCCCCACGCCGCGCTGACCACCGTCTGGTCCCGCCGGCCGTTGGCGGGGTTGGCGGTGAACATGACCCCGGCGGCCTCGGCCTCCACCATCTGCTGGATGACGACGGCGAGGCGCACCTGGCCGGGGTCCACTCCTTCGCGGGCACGGTAGGACATGGCGCGCGCCGTCCAGAGGGAGGCCCAGCTATCAATCACCGCAGTGGAGAGCTCCACCATGCCGCGGACGTTCAGGAAGGTTTCCTGCTGCCCGGCGAAACTGGCGGTGGCGAGGTCCTCGGCCGTGGCGGAGGAGCGGACTGCCACGGGCGTTCCACTGCCGAGGCGCCCGTACGCGGCGCCGAGTTCGGCGGCAATCCCGGCGGGCATGGTGCCGGTTTTGAATAGGTCGCTGATCCGCCGGGAGGCATCCGCGTAGGCCTGCGGCTCCGCCTGCGGTGGCAGCGCGGCGAGGTCCTGGATGCCCGCCGCGAGGTTGTTTTCCTCGACGAAATGCGAGTAGGCGGCGGTGGTCAGGACGAACCCGGGCGGTACCGGCAGCCCGGCCAGGATGAGGCCGCCCAGCCCCACGGCCTTGCCGCCCGCCGCGGCAATATCGCCGGGTCCCACATCGCTGAGGTCCTTGATATAGCTCATGGCCGCGCGTCCTTGCTGCCCGGCTGGGGGCGCCTGGGGGTGAACCTGATGCTCACATACTGGCACTGCCGCGGGCGGCCCGCCATGGGTCCAAAGTCAGGTGCCGCCGTCGTAATTTACGACGACGGCACGCGGCTTTGCGGACAGGCCCGCAACCGTTCGCCGCGCATTCCCTACCGTTCGGCGCACAAAAGATACGTTTGCTTAGTATCTGCACCATGATTGCCGGAGGCCGCGGCGGCATAAGAGGGACTTTCGCCTCTGGAGGGGTGTGCGTTGCGGCAGCCACAGGACACTGACGTCTTTGACGAGCAAGGGAGCACCATGGGCTGGCTGGACCGAGAACGAACCGTTGCCCCGCCGGGATTCAACCGCTGGCTGGTGCCGCCCGCGGCGCTCGCCGTCCATCTGTGCATCGGCCAGGCCTACGCCACGAGCGTGTACAAGACGGCGCTGGTCAAGCATTTCGGTGCCAGCCTGACCGAGATCGGCGTGATCTTCTCCATCGCCATCGTGATGCTGGGCCTGTCCGCCGCCATCATGGGCACCTGGGTGGACCGGAACGGCCCGCGCAAGGCCATGTTCACCTCCGCCATGTTCTGGGCGGGCGGCTTCCTGATCGGATCGCTCGGCATCTTCACGCAGCAGCTGTGGCTCGTGTACCTCGGCTACGGCGTGGTGGGCGGGATCGGGCTGGGCATCGGCTACATCTCGCCGGTATCCACCCTGATCAAGTGGTTCCCGGACCGGCCGGGCCTGGCCACGGGCATGGCCATCATGGGCTTCGGGGGCGGCGCGCTGATCGCCAGCCCCGTGTCCACGGCGCTGCTCAAAATGTACGATCCCAACTCCGGCGCCAAGGACTGGGTGGCCAGCGGCGATGCCGTGGGCAGGCTCTTCCTGACGCTCGCCGTCGTCTACCTCGCGTACATGCTGTTCGGCGCCTTCACCATCAAGGTCCCCGCGGACGGCTGGAAGCCGGCCGGGTTTGATCCCAGTAAGGTCAAGGCCGCCAAGCTGGTCACCACGGAGAACGTGTCGGCCAAGAACGCCGTGAAGACCAGGCAGTTCTGGCTGGTGTGGATCGCGCTGTTCTGCAACGTGACCGCGGGCATCGGCATCCTGGAGCAGGCCGCGCCGATGATCCAGGACTTCTTCCGCCAGTCCGACGGCGTCTCCCTGGTGAGTGCCGCCGTCGCCGCGGGCTTCGTGGGGCTTCTCTCAATCGGCAACATGGCCGGACGCTTCGCCTGGTCCGCCACCTCGGACGTCACCGGCCGCAAGCGCATCTACATGGTGTACCTGGGCGTCGGCGCCGTGCTCTACACGGTGCTGGCGCTGGCCGGCTCCACCACCACGGTGCTCTATGTGGCGCTGGCGTTCGTCATCATTTCCTTCTACGGCGGCGGTTTCGCCACCGTCCCGGCCTACCTGCGGGACCTCTTTGGGACCTACCAGGTGGGCGCCATCCACGGCCGGCTGCTCACCGCCTGGTCCGCAGCTGGGGTAGCCGGGCCGCTGATCGTCAACGCGTTCCTGGACGCCCAGGGCAAGCCCGGGCAGCTGAACGCCGTGTCCTACCAGCCGGCGCTGCTGACCATGGTGGTGCTGCTGGTGATCGGATTCCTGGCCAACCTGATGGTCAAACCGGTGGATGCACGATTCCACGAACCCCGCCCGGACCGCGGACGGGCACACGAACCTGCCATGGAGGCCTGAGATGAGCACCGCACACACCACCGGCGCGCAGGCGCCCGCCAAAGTATCCACCGGCAAGCTCGCCGTCGCCTGGGCGCTGGTGGGAGTTCCGCTGGCGTACGGGATCTACCAGACCCTGACCCGGGTGGCGGCGCTGTTCGGGTAGCCTCACCAGGTCACGGTTCCGGCGGCACCGTCCACTGTGACGTTCTGGCCGTCGCGCAGCCGCGTGGTGGCATCGGCAACGCCCACTACCGCGGGGATGCCGTATTCGCGGGCCACCACGGCCCCGTGCGAGACGACGCCGCCCATCTCCATGACCAACGCCCCCGCGGTCATGAAGAGCGGCGTCCAGCCGGGGTCCGTGGAGGGTGCCACCAGGATTTCCCCGGGTTCCAGGCGGGCACCGACGGGGTCCATGATTACCCTGGCTTTTCCGGTTGCAGTGCCTGCCGACGCCGGCGTCCCCGTCAGCCGGTCGTCCGCAGCCTGTTGGGGCAGGGCGGCGGCCGCCGCCATCATCTCAGCCTCCACGTCCGTGCCGTCTGAGAGCAGGAGGCGCGGAATGCGCCGGCGCCGCAGCTCGACGTCGTACAGCCTGCGACGGCGGGCGACGATTCCCTTAAGGTCCGCTCCGCGAAGGCCCACCCGCAGTTCGTCAAAGTCCAGGAAGAACACGTCACCGGCGTCGCCGATGGTTCCGTTCCCTGCCAGTTCGGTGCCCACCTCCCTCAGCTGCCGGTGCATCTCCGCCATCACCAGCACGATGCAGAACTTCGGCAGCTCCCGCAGGCCGGAAAGCTGCCGCGTCCGGCGCAGGCAGAGCGCCACCAGGCGTCCCCGCAACCGGCTCTTTGCCCCGGCGCGCTCCACCAGTTCGCTAATCCGGGTTTCGGCGTGTTCGGCCGCCCTGGTGAACTGGCGGTCCGGGGCTTGTTCGGGATCCTCCACGCGAAGATAGTTGGCGATCATTCCCAGGATGTGCTCCGGCTTTTCGGACCATCTGGGCATTCCCAGGTCGATCTCCGCCACGGCCCGGTGGCCGTACTGTGACAGGAACTCCTGTATCCCGGACTGGGCAGGGGCGGGCAGCGTACCCGCCCTGTAGCGGTCAGCCAGCTCGCCCGGCGTCAGCTCAGTGAACGCCCGGCGGGACTCGGGATCAGCGCCAAGGGACACCGCCAGGTGCCACAGCTCCAGGTCCATGATGGTGGTCACGTTGCGGGGAAGCCCGCGAAGCACGGCCTCCAGCTCACGCGGCTCGGCAATTCCACGCAACAGCCTGCGGGCCACAGCAAGCATCAGGTACCCCACGGACGGTGCCGGCAGCGTGGCCTGGATCAACCCGTTGATGGACGTGGCCAGGATGTCCTCGGTGTGCTGGAGACGCCTGGCGGCAGTGGCCGGCAGGGGGAGGGCCAGCCGGGCCGCCAGGCGGTCCTGGTACCGCCGTGCCCGCCGCAGTTCGCGGTCCGGCCACAGCAGGGCGCGGACCATGCCGGGAATGATCCCCAGGAAGACGCCCAGGCTCTGGGTGCCTTGCGCGCCTTTGGCTTGTGTCCGTGCCGGGGCGGTGTTGGCCTTTGATTTTCTGCGCGGAGGCCGGGCAGCGCTGAACCGCGGATCCTCCAGGAGCGCAGGGAGGATGGCGGCCGACCGTCCGTCCGCGAGCGGCAGCATCCTGGCCATCAGGTCGCGACCGGATTTGTTGCGGAGGATCGGCGTCAGGTCCACGTACATCCGCAGGCCCGGGTTCACGGTTTTCCACGGCCCGTTGTTGTTGCCGCGCATGAGGGCCAGCACATGGAGGCCCATCGGCGTGATGGGGCGGGTGAGGCCCTGCATCAGTGTTCCGCACAGGTACACCCGGGCATCGGTGCCGGCGATCGCGCTGGCAGTGCCGTCCGTGCCGGCCTGCCCGGTGAACGGGTCGTCCTCAGGCAGTGGGTACAGCGTGGTGATGGGGCGGGACTGGGTCAGCCAGGCCTTGCCGGCGCCATCGACCACCCATTCCACATCCTGGGGCGCGCCGAACAGCCGCTGGGCATCGTCACCGAGGGAGGTGAGTTCGCGGAGCTGTGCGTCCGCCAGGCTGGGCGGCGTGTCCTGTGGCTGCTGCAGGATCCGGCCCGAGGCCGTCTCCACCACGAAGTGGTCCGGGTTCACGGCACCGGAGACCACCTGCTGTCCCGGCCCGGCGCTGGCGTCGATGACCGTCTGCGTCCGGGTGCCGGTCACGGGGTTGGCGGTGAACAGCACGCCGGCCGTGGCGGCGTCCACCATGCGTTGTATCACGACGGCGAGGCCCACCTCGCGGTGGCTGATCCCGTTCGTGGTGCGGTACGCCACAGCACGGTCCGTCCAGAGGGAGGCCCAGCAGCGCCGGACCGCCTGGACGACGGCGTCGGCCCCGACCACGTCCATGAAGGAGTCCTGCTGCCCGGCGAAGCTGGCGAAGGGCAGGTCCTCGGCGGTCGCGGACGAGCGCACCGCCACCGGCCCGCCGCCCATGGCGGCGTAGGCCTCGCGGATGGCGGCCTCGACGTCGGGCGGGACAGGTGCTGCCAGCACCGCCTCACGGGCCTGCCGCGCGAGGCCGTCCCGGTCGTCGTCCTCAAGTCCGCTGCCGCCGTCGGACGTTTCCGTCCCTTCGCTTCCGACGCCGTCAAGCCGGGCGGCGATGGTGTCCAGGCCGGTGGGCGCGGCCTTCCGGTAGGCCGCCGTCGTCAGGCAGAAGCCCGGCGGAACCTGGAAGCCTGCGGCAACAAGCCGGCCCAGGTTGAGGGCCTTGCCGCCCGCCGCGGCCAGCGACGCTGATGCCAGCCGGCTGAGGTCAACCACCAGGTCCGCGCCGGCGCCTGTACTTCCTGAAGCCATGGCCTGCTCCTAGCCGTTGCCCGCACCGTCTCCGGTGTCCTCCCACATCACGTCAAGGTTGTGGAAAATCACGGGCCCGTCGCACAGCTTCGCCATGGTGGCCGCGAACTCGGACGTTTCCGGCCTGCCGGAATTCTCCATGGCCGAGTCAAAGGAATCGAATTCGACGATGGTGAAATAGGTCCCCGGATGGTCCCTGTCCGCTGTGGCAATGATGCTGCGGAACGTGGCCGGAGTGCTTCCCCCGGCCCGTGAGGGGCGGCCCAGCTCCTCGATTTCCGTGATGCGGGAGGTCCTGAATTCGATGATCTGCACAAACCCGGGCATAACGGCTCCTCGACGGCGGTGGACGCTGATGCGGATCAGGCTAGTCCGGGGAGCGGCCCGTGCACAGGGGAGAAGTGCCCTACTTTGGGGAACTACGTGGTCAGCTCGGCGGCGGCGAAGGACACGGCGAAGCGGGCGCACCAGATGCTGACCGACGTGTAGTCGCCCAGTACCGTGGCGGCCGGAATCTCGTAGTTTTGATCGCCCTTGTTGGCTTTGAGTGCACCCAGGTCCAGGTAGGCGCCGTCGTCGAAGACGTGCCAGCCTGCCACTCCCTCAAGGACCGGGGCGTCGCTCAGCCACACCTTCAGGTCCGGCCCGTCAGAGGTGTCAAGGCCTTCGAGCCGGAGGATCCGGCTGCCGTCCGCGAGCTCAAGGATCCGGACCGTTCCCGAGCTGGCATGTTCGTGGCTGATGAGCTGTCCCGCTGCGAGTTCCCGGGGAGACGCGGGCGCGGCTGGCTCGCTGGGTGTGGCTGACGCAGGGGGCGCGCTTGGCTCCGCCGTTGATTCCTGCGACGGGATTGCGAGCGGGGCAGCGGCCGGGATGTCCTCGGTCACGGTGGAGCTGGTGAAGATCCGCCAGGGCTGGAACAGGTAGAGCCCCACAGCCAGTGCAATTGCAGCCACTAACAATCCTGCCGAGATGGCAGCGCGTTTTCCCATATCACCTCAACGAGCGGACCGATCCGGCCGTTCCTCGGCGGGCCCGATCCTCCACAGGGCCACCGCGAGAACCGCCACCCACAGCAGGAACGCCCCGATGCTGATGCGCTCACCGATGCCCAGCACCAGGTTCGGCCCGGGAGCTGCCATGAACGCCACCATGCCCATGAGCGCGGAGGCGGCGAGCGAGAGGATCGAATACCACCGCATCCGGCCGTGGAACCCCGCCGCCACGAAGCACATCGCGGCCACCATCAGTGCGAGCTGGATGTTCGTGGCGAAGATATGCATGGGAATGGACGCATCGTCTCCCAGCGTCAGCGGGTACAGGGCGCCCATGATGTTCCACAGCCCGTACGCGATGAGCAGGCCGCCGGCGATGCGCAGCGCGCGGTTCCCGTGCACGGAGTTCCACACGCCCACACCGAAAGCGGTGACCAGGGCTGTGTAGAGCCACGTGAAGGGGACCAGGACATCCCGGCCGGGGGAGCCGACGGCGAACAGTTCGCTCACCATCTGCTCGGTGGAGCGGTACCCGTCCCACCGGGATGCCGCCAGCCCGTCCGTGGCAACCACGTAGAGCAGGGAAGACAGCGGCCCGGCAGCCAGGAAGACCTTCCGGACGGCGTTCCGCCGCGGGCTCCCGGTTCGTGCGGCCGGGGTGCGTTGGGGGTGGCGCCCTTTGGCGATTGGCATTCTGGAACGTTCCTCAGAGCCCGCGGGCTGGTAGGGGTTTGGGGCAGGATCTGCGGGCGCTGGGCCCTGATGCCTGCTTGTTTCAGCGTGTGCCGGCTTGCGGGATGCGGGTAGGGCCGAACGGCCTTGCCCGCCCGGTCAGTCGATGGCCTCGATGCCCTGCCCCTTCAGTTCCTCCAGGTGGCCGAGCATGTGCTGCAGCGCCTCGGGGGAGTGCGGCTGCCACTCCGGAACCTCACCGAGCACGCGGAGGGGTTCGCGGGTGCGGTAGGACCGGGTGGGGTTGCCGGGGAACTTCTTGTCGGTCAGGTTGGGGTCGTCCTGGAACGGCCCGGTGGGCTCCACCCGGTAGATCCTGCCGGGCCCCTCGCCCGCGCTGAGTTCGGCGCCCCAGGTGGCGGCGTCCAGGGTGGCGGTGAAATAGATGTGGTTCGCGGCGTTCCGTCCCCCGTAGTTGGAGCGGTACCCGGGAACCAGCAGGTCCCCGGGCCTCACGTCGGCCTTGGTGCCGTGATAGAAGGGCCCGGAGTCGTTGGGGCCGGCCGGGGTCTTTTCCAGTGCGCGCAGGAACGACTTGGTATCCGCGGCCACCCGGTCCGGGCACTCCCACAAGATCAGGTGCCCGGCGTCAGGGTAGACCCTCAGTAGGGCACCCGGGATCCGCGAGGCCAGGACCTCCTGGTCCTGCAGCGGCAGCAGGTCATCCTGGCCGCCGTAGATGATCAGCGTGGGCGTCCGGATGGTGCCGGCTTCGGTGGGCGGGGCGGCTGCAGTCAGGCCGGCGAGAATCTTCTGCCAGGCGTGGGCAGGCATCCGGACGCCGTCGCGCACCCGGTCCTCCAGGTACCAGTCCGGAACAGGCTGGTGCAGGGTGAACCAGGAGAGCGACGCCCGGACCCAGTCTTCATCGAGGGGATCGGCCAGCCGGTCCACCTCCTCGGCGAAGGCAGGACGTCCCTTAAGGCTCAGCGGTGACCCCACCAGGACCAGCGCCGCCACCCGACGGGGATGCGATGCAGCGAGCTGCTGGGCCACGTAACCGCCGCTGGAGGAACCGAGGACGAACGCCGTCGTCACTCCCATTGCGTCCAGGATGGCCGCCGCGTCCTCCGCCTGTTCCGCCAGGGAGTAGCCGTCCTCCGGTTTGTCCGCCTCGCCTTGGCCGCGGAGGTCCGGTGCGTAGACCCGGAAGCCGGCCACTCCGGGTAACAGGCGGTCGAAGCAGCGGCTCGATTCGCCCCACGCGTGCAGCAGGAGGAACGGTTTCGCGTCTGCGTCGCCCTGGATCAGGCACGGCACCGTG
Organism: Pseudarthrobacter quantipunctorum; assembly: GCF_045291495.1. NCBI lineage: Bacteria > Bacillati > Actinomycetota > Actinomycetes > Micrococcales > Micrococcaceae > Pseudarthrobacter > Pseudarthrobacter quantipunctorum. Next base: position 3,074,080 of record NZ_CP148033.1, on the reverse strand, counting down.
ATGCCGGTGCGCAGGGGTAGGTTCCGGACCTCGGATTCCATGGCTTCAGGGTACGCCGGGTTCTTGAAGGGGAGTACGACGGCGGCACGCCGTTTGGGTGCGCCGGCTTCAGAACCGGCGGCCCCACCTGGTCCGGGGGGCTCAGGCCGGAAGGCCGGCCCTGATCTGGATGAGGGTGAGGTCCAGCAGGGGCGTGGGGACGTCGAGGTCGCGGGCCCTTCGGCCGAGATCTCCGAGGATGTGCTCGGCTTCCGAGGGCAGTCCTGCGGTGAGGTCCCGGTACAGGGAGGAGGTGAAGGCCGATCCCTTTTCGGTAAGGATGGAGACTGCCTGTGCGTGGCCGGCGTCGGAAACGGGATGTCCTGCCGCGGCAGCCACCGCTTCCGTCTCGCTGATGGCGTCTATGATCCTGGCCTCGCCGCCGGCATCGATGATGCGGCCCACGGGTGCCCGGAACAGGCAGTTGACGATTCCCGCTGCGGCGATGAAGGCCCACTTCTCCCAGAGCGCGCGTTCGATGTCATCCACCACGGAGAATTGCACGCCGGGGACGGCAAGCGCCCGGGAAACCTCGGCGGGGACACTGCGGCCGGTCAGGCCGCCGATCGTGAGGGATGTCAGGGCTACCTGCTGCCGGACCACATCGCCGTCCAGCGTGGCGACGATCCGGGCCAGGCCGCCGAGCACCTGGCCCGGGAACAGCTGCTCGAGGCGGTCCACATGGGCCATGCCGTTCAGGATGGGGATGATGGCGGTTCCGGGCATCACGAACGGCCGGATATCGGCCACCGCGGCCTCCAGAGCGGTGGCTTTGACCGTGATGAGGATCAGATCGTACGTTGCCGGTTCGTCAGTGGCCGTGATGGTCTGGACCGGAAGCGTCCGGTCAGCGGCGGTGGAGATGAAGCGCAGCCCATCCCGGCGAAGGGCTTCCTGCTTGCGAGGGCGCACCAGATACGTGACATCCCGCCCCGCTTCCTGCAGGAGCGTACCGAACGCCCCGCCTGTGGCACCGGCTCCGACGACGAGAATCCGCATGGTGTTTGGCCTTTCCGAAGGTTTCCTGTGTCCAGTGTCAGTGCTGTGCGGGCCTTACGCCCGCGGGGCACCGACGTACCGCGGCACCCTTGCAGCGTATTCACGGTACGCGGGTCCGAAGAGACGGGCCAGGGCGGCCTCCTCGCCCAGGATGGAGCGGTGTTCCACCAGAAGTTCGGCGGGCATCGTCACCAGGGCCCAGCATGAACCGGCCAGAGTCCCCGCACCCAACTCGATGAGCCACCAGCCCACGTACATCGGATGGCGGGTGAACGCGTACGGGCCGGTGGTGACCAGTTCCTCCGGCCGTTCCAGCACGAAGGGACCTTCCGAGAGGCGCCGCCGCTCCGCGAGGGCCCAAAGGTTAAGTCCGACGCCGGCAATCACCAGCGCGGCCCCTGCGGTCCGGTGGGCGGAACGGGGGCCGGGAAGTGGCACGGGGCGGAGCCGCTGGAGGAGAACGTCTCCGGCCATCGCGGCCACGACGGGGAACGGCAGCGGCAGGTTCCCGTAGGCCTCCTTTACCCGGCGGGCCAGGGAACCGATGGAGCGGCCCGTCACGGTCAGGAGGGTTCCGCGGCGAAGCCCAGCCCCCGCTCCGCCAGGGCGGTGTCGAGGAGGCGGATCGCCTTGGGGCCCACGCCGTGCAGGGCCAGCAGTTCACTGGACGGGTGTTCGGCCACCTGGGCCAGGGTGGTGATACCTGCCTGGACCAGCGCGTTGGTGGCCGGGCGTCCGATGGCCGGAAGGTCGCCAACCTGCGAAGGCGTGTCTGGAGTGCTCATGGGAATCAGGGTCTCATGCGCAACCGGGTGCTTCCATGGACGGCAGGGTGCGCTGCGTGCCAGCCCGGGAGCAGTGGACGTTCAGCCGAGCGGACGCAGGAACGCCGTGGCATCCGACGCCATTTGGCCCGGGTGCGGCGGCTACGCCTCCCGCCCCTCCCGCTGGTACGCGCGCACGGCCTCGCTCGTGGTGGGGTAGAAGTGTGCGGGGGAGAAGCGCGCGGCCATGCCGTACCGCAGCAGCCTGTCCTTGACCGGCCCTTTCATCTCCGCGAACACCAGGTCCACGCCGTGCCGTTCCAGCCATTCGTCCAGCTGGATCAGCTCATCCAGCGCGGTGGTGTCGATTCCTGTTACGGGCTCGGCCGCCAGCACCACGCGTTCGGTGCCGGGCGGGGCCTCGTCCAGTGCGTTGCGCACAAAGGACCCCAGCAGCGCGCCGTTGCCGAAGAACAGCGGCGCGTCGAAGCGCAGGATCAGCAGGCCCGGGACGCGCTCGCCGTCCGGGTGGCGGCTCACGTCGTGGTAGCCGGGGACGCCGGGCACGTCCACCAGTTCGGCACGGTAGGGGTCCCAGGCCCGCCGCAGGAAGTCCAGGATGGCAAGGCCGACGGCCACGACGATCCCGGGGAGGACGCCCAGGACAGTGACCCCGAGGAACGCCGCGAGCATCACCAGCGATTCGCTGCGGCTCATGCCCAAAAGCCGGCGCACCCCTGCAGGGTCTGCTATTCCCACGGCTGCGGCGATCACGATGGCGGCAAGGGTGGTGGACGGCAGGAACTCGGTGACCCTGGGCGCCGCAAGCATGAAGCCGAGCACCAGGACTGCGCCAACCACGCCCGTCAGCTGGGATTTCGAGCCCGACTCCACCGCCACCGGCGTGCGGGAGGTGCTGGCTGAAATGGGGAAGCCGCCCAGCAGGCCGCTGGCTGCGTTCGCCGTGCCAAGGGCCGCCATCTCATGGTTGCCGGAGACCTTGCCGTTGCGGGCGGCGGCAAGGGACTGGGACAGGGTTCCGGTGTCCACAAAGACAATCAGGGCGATGCCCGCGGCGGCGGGCAGCAGCGCCAGGACGTCGGCCCAGCCGATCCCGCCGAGGGCCGGCGCAGGGAGCCCCTGCGGGAGGGCGCCGGTAACGTCCACCCGGTCGCGGAGCCCCAGCAGTGCCACTGCGGTGCAGGACACGACGACGGCGATCAGCACGCCGGGGACCTTCCACTTCAGCCACCGCGGCACGAAAATGAGCGCCAGTGATGCAAGCCCCAGCAGCAGCGCCGCCATATTGGTTTCACCGGCGAGCATCTTGGGCACCGCGGCGAAGAGCTTGTCCCAGGGCGTTTCACCGTCCACGGAGATCCCCAGGAGGACGGGAACCTGGGAGGCCATCACCAGCAGGGCAATGCCGTTGAGGTAGCCCAGCCGGATGGGCTTGGACAGCAGTCCCGTCACGATGCCCAGCCGCAACGCCGAACCCACCAGCATGATCGCGCCGATCAGGATGGCCAGGAGGCCCGCCAGGGCCACGGACCTCTGCTCGTCGGCCGCGGCCAGGGGCAGCAGGGCAGCCACGATCATGGGGGCGAGTGCCGAATCCGGGCCCAGCACCAGCACACGCGAGGGCCCTACAGCCGCGTAGGCAAGCAAGGGCACCACTGTCGCGTAGAGGCCGGTGACCGGCGGGAGGCCGGCGGCCTGGGCATAGGCCATGCCCGCGGGCACAAGGACTGCGAAGAGCGCGGCCCCTGCCACCAGGTCGTGCCGCAGCCACTCGGTCCTGTAGCCGCGAAGCGACGGCGGGATCCACAAGGATCGGGGCTTTCCGGAGCGGCGCATGCTCCGATCATGGCCCATCCTGCCGTTGCCCGCCATTGTGCAGCGCCGTGAAGGCGGAGGCTTTGGGTGTAGGCGTATTGACTGCCTGTGGCCGGAGGAATAGCGTCTGCGGTTAACGGGGCCGGTTGCCCCGTTTCCACGGGTTTAGGGGCCGGATCTGGGCCGCTCCTGCATGGCGATGGAGCCAGGTGAGGAGGATTCTGCGCGGATGCCATCCTGCGCCAAACGTGCCCGGGCTCCGCGGGTACCTTCCGGATGGCCACAGAAACCGGGTTAGGGATCCAGGGAAGGAAAGAACCGTGCCGAAGTATCTGTTTGAGGCCACATACGTGGGCCAGGGCATCAAGGGGCTTATGCAGGAGGGCGGCACCAAGCGGCGTGACGCGCTGGTGGAGGCATTGCAGTCCGTGGGCGGAACGCTGGAGAGTTTCTACTACGCCTTTGGCTACTACGACGTCCTGGGCGTTTTCGAGGCGCCGGACGATGCAAGCGCCGCAGCACTGTCGTTGCTGATCAACTCGACGGGGAACGTCAACGTCCGCCTGAAGCCCCTCCTGACGGTCAAGGACCTCGACGAGGCCGCCAAGAAGACGCCGTCCTACCGCGCGCCGGGGAAGTAGGTGACAGTCCGGCACCTTGCCAGCGTGCCGCCGTCGTAATTCACGACGGCGGCAATCCCGGCCGGCCCTGCCGCCCACCAAGGCAAGTGGTAGGGTCGCTGGCGTGTCGTGGGTGAACGGGACGGTGATATTGAGCCTGCCCCTGGCTGGGCGCTCCCTGGTACAGAACAGCCCGGCCCGGCGGGTGCCGAGCCACGGCACGGATCTCATGGCCTCCACCTACGCCATCGACCTGGTGCCGGTCGACTCTTCGGGACGCAGCGCAGCACGGAGAGACTGGCGCACCATGCTGGCCGCCGAGCCGCCCGAGAGGTTCGTGGGCTTCGGCGCTCCCGTCCTGGCGCCGGCCGGAGGGACAGTGGTGCACGTCCATGACGGCGAGCCTGACCACGAGGCCAGGCGCTCACAGCTTGCCCTCGTCCCCTACATGCTCGGTCAGGCAGGCAGGCTCCGCCGGGGCGCCGCCGGGCTCGCCGGAAACTATGTGGTGCTGCAGCTTGAGGACCGGCGAGGCTTTGTCGTCCTCGCGCATCTGCAGCGCGGTTCCATTCGGGTTGGCCAGGGAGACGCCGTGCGGCCGGGCCAGACCCTCGCCGCATGCGGCAACTCGGGCAACTCCACCGAGCCCCACCTTCACGTGCAGGCCATGGATCAAGCCGATCCGATGTCAGCTGCCGGTGTTCCGATAGGTTTTGCGCGGTTCCTTGAGCATCGCGGCCGTGCCACCCGGCTGGTGGAGTACGGGCTCCCCGCGGAAGGGTCCATCATCGAACCGGCGGGCTGATTCTGCTTTTCGTTGTTGCCGCCGTCGCCGCTGACCGTGAGGGCCATCTGCTGGCGGACCACATCGCCGGAGACCGTAGACTCGGGGTCATGTCTTATGGGGGGACGCCGGCTCGGCGCATAGGAGTGTTCATGGTTGGGGTCGTTATGGCCATATCAATGGCGGGGTGTGAGTACAGCGGCCCGGACCAGCCGCCGGCACCTTCGTCCCCGCCGGCCGAAACGCCGTCGGCCGCGTCCTTCGAGGAGAACATCGATGAAGTGGCCCGTTTGCTTGCGGCGCCCCCTACGGACCCCGGCATGCCGTCCGAGACGGAACCCGCTGGCAAGCTGTCGCTGGACCTGGCACCCGGAGACTATCTGGTCACCGGCGCCTGCGCAGGGGTTTACGGGGCCAAGCTCACCGTTGTGAAGGCTGACGGCGTCCCGGAGGCGGCGAGCTTTGAGTGCACCTCCACGCTGGCCCGCTTTGTAAGGCACGACGGCGGTCCCCTCACCATCAGCGCGGTACCGCCCACGGGCAGGCCGGCAGCAACGGGCGTCAAGGTGCAGGCCAACCCTGACCGCAGGCTTTCGGAGCTCGAAGACCTTTCAGACTGGGCAGCACAGCAGCTGCAACCGCCTGTACCCGGCGAGCTGCGGGGCACCAGCAGCGGGAACACAACCACCACCGCCGGTCTGTCGGCCCCACCAGGCCAGTATGAACTGCACCTGGTCTGCGCCGGACTGCCGGTAGCTGAGCTGTCTGTCTCCACTTGGAAGGGAGCGGAAGTCCTCGCCCCCGTGCAGGTCCCTTGCAGCGGGAGTGTGTTCAAGGCGCCCGTGGCGCTGCCCACTGAAGGGGCCGACCTCACGATGGGACCTGGTGGCCTGGACAGCCGGTTCGCCTACCGGCTCGTCCCCACAGGCCAGCCCTGAATCCCGTCCGGACGCCCCCGATCGGGCCGGGCGTAGGGTGGGAGGCGGACGAAAGGAGCATTTCATGAAGAAAATCCTCATGGTACTGACCAGCGTTTCCGAGATCGGCGATACGGGAGAGAAGACCGGCTACAACGTGGCCGAGGCTGCACATCCCTGGAAGGTGTTCAAGGATTCCGGGCATTTTGTCGACTTCGCGTCCATCCAGGGCGGCCAGCCCCCGCGCGACGAGGTGGACACGAAGGATCCCATCCAGGTCGCCTTCACGGAGGATGAGACCACGCGCGCCGGCCTCTACAACACTGCCCGCGTCGACGTCGTTGATCCGGAACAGTACGACGCCGTCTATCTCGTGGGCGGCCACGGCACCATGTGGGACTTCCCGGACAGCGAAGGCCTGCAGAACCTCGTGGCCAGCGTCTACAACAACGGCGGCCTGGTGGGCGCGGTCTGCCACGGACCGGCCGGTCTGCTGAACGTGGAGCTGGAAAACGGGCTTCGCCTCGTCGAGGGCCGCAAGGTGGCCGCCTTCACCAATGACGAGGAAGTCGCCGCGGGCAAGGACAAGGTCATTCCGTTCTTCCTGGCAGACCGGCTCGAGGAGCAGGGCGCCACGCACGTCTCCGCTGATGTCTTCGAGGAAAAGGTTATTGTTGACGACCGGCTGGTGACCGGCCAGAACCCGGCGTCGGCTGCCGGCGTGGCCAAGGAGATGGAGAAGCTCTTCGCAGCGGTCATCCACCAGGAAAAGGCCGAGGAAAAGCACGACGCCAAGGCTCTGCGCGCCGAGAAGGACGCCATCAAGGCTGCTGCCGCCGCGGAAGCGGAGCAGTAACCCCGCAGGCACTGAAACTGGCGGCCACCCGGATGACTGGGTGGCCGTCAGTTTGCGTCCGGGCGGCAGGAGCCGCGTGCAGCTTTAGGCTTGGCCTATGTCTACTGATGATGAGAAGGACCCTCCCGTCCCCGCTGACGTTGAGGGCAAGATCCCGAAAAAGGTTCACGACAAGCCAGACACGAATGATCGTGAGGCAGTGGCCGAAAAACCCAACGACTAACCGGTAGCCACCAAGGAGTACCGCATTAGGCCTTGAGCGGTTGGGGCCGATCACCATACAGTGACTGCCAACGACACTTTCAGGAGAGACGCCATGTCCCTTGTCCGCGTGCATAACTTCTCGTTCTCCCTCGACGGCTTCGGCACCGGCGAAGGCCAGCAACTGGACGCTCCCTTCGGCCACGCAGGCATGCGGCTGATGGAGTGGGCCTTCGAGACGCGGACCTTCCGCGCGATGGGCATCCATGGGGAAACGGAAGGATCCTTCGGTGTCGACGAGGCTTTCGCCAGCCAGTGGGGACCCGGGGTCGGCGTCGAAATCATGGGGCGCAACAAGTTCGGTCCTCAGCGCGGTCCCTGGGAGAACGAGGATTGGAAGGGGTGGTGGGGCGATAACCCCGTGTTCCACACGCCTGTGGTTGTCCTGACGCACCATCCCCGGCCGGTCCTCGAGATGGACGGCGGAACAACCTTCCATTTTGTTGACGCGGATCCTGCCTCCGCCCTTGAACAGGCCCGGGCCTTGGCACCCGGCATGGACGTCAGGATCGGCGGCGGCGCCAGCACAGTGCGGCAGTTCCTCGAGGCCGACCTGATAGACCACATGCATTGTGTCCTCGTGCCGATCGTCCTGGGCCGGGGTGAACGGCTCTGGGACGGACTCGAGGGCCTCGAAGAACGCTTTGACATTGAAGCGACGCCCTCTCCGCAGGGGGTTGTCCACTTGGTTTTCACCCGTCGCGCGGCGGTGTAGGCGGGGGCTCCCGCAACTCCACTTCCAGAGGCCGTCCCGAACTGTTGGGTTCAGAGGTCGTGCGGACAAACTTCAGTGCCCGCGAACTCAGGCCTTCCCTGTCCGTAAGAGCGCTCGTCCTCGCTTCCCGCCCAGATGACGCCGCCTCCGGGGCAGGGCGTTACATCGAACGCCCAGCCATCAAGGTGCGCCCGCATGTGGCGCCCATCATCCGCCACCACTTCCCAGCCCGCCGCCGGCAGCGCTGCACGATAGTGCTGCAGCACGTCGACGCCTCCTGGGAGCACAAACCAGCGGGTACAGCCGGCCACACCGTTCATGCCGCCACCCTTGAATTGGCCGATGTGCTCGATGGAATCGAACACCTGCTGGGCCTCACGGTCCGCGGTGGCCATGGGCTCGTCCGTGCCCTGGGTCACGCATTGCGGAGCGGAAACAAACTGGTTCGCCATCTTCTGCCCCAGCGCCAAGGGGGTGACAACGAACATCCCGAGCAGCATGAAGGCCGGGATGGCCGCGGCCGTTAGCCGCATCCACAGTTTTGTCGAGAGCATGAGGCCGATCAGGGCAACCACCAGGACCACGCCGAGCGCCAGTCCGGAGGGCCCGGCTGCCAACCCCCACGTGAGCCCCTCGAACGCGGATCCGGTGACATCCCCGTACATTGCCATGAAACCGTAATGGACCAGCACGGCCAGCAGCGCCAGTCCTGCCCCAACGATGAGCAGCACCGCGGCGGAAACGGTCCGGCCGGTCGCGGGCATGGCTTATTCTATTCCCGCTCCCGGCCGCGAGACAGGGGGACGAAGTCCCTTGCCCGCGCCGACGGCGGCACCAGGGTTTACCCTGCCACAGCCGCCTTCGCTGCCTGCGAGGCCGCCATCCACTCGGTCAGCCACGGCGCCCGGACGCTGGACGTGATGCGGCAGTCGGCCACGAAGGTTCCCTTGGCGCCAGCTTCGATCCAGTCCGTAAGCGCGGACAGGTCCGCCAACGATCGGATGACTGCCGACTCAGCTCCTAGTGCCCGGGCGACACCGCTGAAGTCAACCTCGGGGATCAGCATGGGCTTTTCGGTCAGGCCCTGGGAACCGTACTGATGGATTTCGGCCCCGTAGGCGGCATCGTTGTAGATCACCACAATCGCACTGCGAGCCGCACCGATGAGCGATTCGAGGTCGGCGAGGCCCATGAGGAAACCGCCGTCGCCGGAGGCCAGCACCAGGGTACGGCCGTCCTCCACGGCACGGGCTGCCCCGACGGCGCTCGCGAGTCCCAGCCCGATGGACTGGAAGGCGGTCCCCACCATCACCAGGTCCTGCGGCCGCGGGATGTTCCAGTACATGGGCGCCCAGCCGATAAAGTGCCCGCCGTCCTGGACCACTGTGCGGCGTTCCGGCAGGACGGCGTCGAGCGCGGTGGCAAGGGCGCGCGGGTCCAGCCGGCCGTCCGGGGTCACCTCAGATCCCGGGTGGTGGCCGGGGCCTTCAGTCAGACGCCGGGACGCTTCCGCGCGCCAGCCTTCCGCCGCAGCCTCGCCATTCAGCAGCTGGAGCAGACGCGAAGCAGCCGTCTTCGCATCCGCGCTGACGAACAGGTCCACCCGGGGGTGTGTCGGCTGCAGGCCGGCGTCGATCTGGATGACCGTGCTGTCCGGGCCGAGCAGGTGCCCGAAGCGCATGGTGAAGGGGCTCAGGCTTGCCCCGGCCACCAGGACAACGTCGGCCTCGCCCATGAGCCCGGCCGCGGTGTCCGTGCCGAAACCACCCGCGACGCCCAGGTACCCCTCGCCATTGAGAAGGTTGAGCGCCAGGGCGGTTCCGGCGGTCAGTGCGCCGAGCCGGTCGGCGAGCCCGCGGAGTTCCGGCCCGGCGCCGGCGAGGTGCGCACCGCGCCCGGCCAGGATCAGCGGCCGCCTGGCACCGGCGAGGAGGCGGGCTGCCTGCCCAAGGCCGCCGTCGACGTCGTCCGTCACCTTCGGTGCGTGCGGCGCCGGAAGTTCCTCGTCCCCGGCTTCGAGAGAGGCGAGGTCGTAGGGGATGGCCAGCACGACGGCGGTGCGCCGGGTGAGTGCGTACTCCACCGCCTGCCGGGTGACGGCTCCGGCGGCGTCGCGGGTGACGGTGAAGGTGGCCGAGCCGAGGCCCGCGGCGATGGCCGTCTGGTCCACGTCCTGCGGCCGGGCGCCGCTGGTGGGGGCGTCCCCGGTGACCAGCACCACGGGGATCTGCGCCTGGACTGCCTCGGCCAGGGCGGTGAGGGCATTGGTGTAGCCGGGGCCATAGGTGGTGGTGCCCGCGGCGAGGCGTCCGGAGGACCGGTAGTAGGCGTCGGCGGCGGCGACCGCGGCGCCTTCATGCCGGACCGGGGTGAAGCGGAGGCCCTGCTTCTCCGCGGCGTCCAGGAAGTAGACGTTGCCGTTGCCCATGACGCCGAAGACGTCGCTGACATAGCTGCTGAGAACCTGCGCTACACGGCCTGAGACGGTAAGAGTAGTCATGCAGGAAGGGTGTGGCCTGCATCTCGCATTTGCAATACCCGTGGATGCAGTTGGGACTTTTGGCAGCAGAGGGCTCTTGCAGTGACAATTTGCCCACTTGTGGTGCCCGTCACTCGCACTTAGTCCGAGGTGCGGGATTCCTGCTCGGAGAGCCGGCTGATGAGGCCGTCGTAGCGGGGCGGCATGAGTTCCATGACGGAGATGGCGGTGCTGGTCCGCTGGATCCCGTCGATCTCCAGGATCTGGTTGGTGATGCGGTAGAGGTCGGCGGTGCCGCGGGCCACTACCTTGGCCATGAGGTCCGCGTCCCCGGTGGTGGCATGCACCTCGATGACCTCCGGGATGGCGGCGAGCCCGCTTTCCACCGAGCCGAACCGCGTCTGGCTGATTTCCAGCGAGAGGAAGGCCATCAGTTCGTAGCCGAGTGCGGCGGGGTCCAGCCGCCGGCTGAAGGAGCGGAGGGCGCCGCTGCGCTCCAGCCGTGCCAGCCGGGCGTGGACCGTGTTGCGTGCGACGCCGAGGGTCCGGGAGAGTGCCAGGGCGCTGGCTTCGGGGTCCTTGTCCAGGGCAAGGATGATGCGGCCGTCGAGGGAATCGAGGGTGCGAGAGTTCGCGATGGTCATATTTTCACCACAAGTACTAGAAGTTGAGCAGAAGTCCCAATGGCTAGAGCGTATCTTGCAATGTGGGCCGGGTCACTTCCATGATCAATCCTCATGACCCCCGATCAACTCTTGACTGCACCGGACACTGCGCTGCCCACCCTTCGTGGCGCCGTCGCCGGCCTTCCGTCCTACGTCCCGGGCCGGCGCAGCGCCGGCGCGGACATCGCAGCCCTCGCCAGCAACGAAAGCCACTACGAACCGCTGCCCGCGGCCATCACCGCGGTGGCCGAAGCGGCGGGCAGGATGAACCGCTACCCGGACATGGCCGCCGTCGAACTCCGCGAACGGATTGCCCGGCACCTGGGCGTCACCGCTGGTGAGGTGGCGGTGGGGCCCGGCAGTGTCGGCGTCCTCCAGCAGATCATCACCGGACTGTGCGACGCCGGGGATGAAGTGATTTTCGCGTGGCGCTCCTTCGAGGCGTACCCCATCCTGGTGGAGCTGGCAGGTGCCCGGCCGATCCGCATCCCGCTGGACCACGTTGAGGGCCATGACCTTGATGCCATGGCCGCGGCTGTCACCGAGCGCACCAGGGTCATCCTGCTGTGCACCCCCAACAATCCCACCGGCGTGCCGATCAGCCACGACCGCATCGAGGCCTTCCTGGGCGCTGTCCGCTCAGACATCCTGGTGGTGATTGACGAGGCCTATGTGGAGTACGCCGAGGCGGGCAGCGGCCCTGATTCCCTGGCGCTCTACCGCGAATACCCGAACGTCTGCATCCTGCGCACCTTCTCGAAGGCCTACGGGCTCGCCGGCCTGCGCGTGGGATACGCCGTGGCGGCGCCGGCCATCGCAGAGGGTCTGCGCCGGACCGCCCTGCCCTTTTCGGTGAGCGCGCTGGCCCAGAAGGCGGCCGTCGCATCGCTGGACGCGCGGGAGGAGATGGAAGCGCGGGTGGCTGCCGTCCGGCAGGAGCGGTCACGGATGGCCGCACAGCTTGAAGCCCAGGGCTGGAAACTGCAGCCGAGCCAGGGCAACTTCCTGTGGATCCGGGCCGGTGAAGACCTCCTGTCCAGGCTGATGAACGCGTTCGATGCCGCCGGCGTCATGGTCCGGGCGTACCGGGGCGACGGCGTGCGGATCACCGTTGCCGATGCCGCCTCCAACGACCGCGTGCTCCGGCTCCTGGAAGCCCACGCGGCCTGAAGTTTTATCCCCAACAGTTCCACCCACTAACCAGAGGAATCCCCATGGAACAACAGACAAAGACGTCTGCCCGCGCCCTCGGCGCGGCCCTCAAACCCCGCCAGCTCACGATGATGGCCTCGGCAGCGCCATCGGCGCAGGCCTGTTCATCGGCTCCGGCGCCGGCATCCAGGCGGCCGGCCCGGCCGTGCTGATCTCCTACCTCGTGGCCGGCACGCTCATCATCCTGGTGATGTGGGCCCTCGGCGAGATGGCCGCCGCCAACCCGGACAGCGGCGCCTTCTCCGTATATACCGCCAAGGCTTACGGACCTGTGGCTGGCGCCACGGTCGGCTGGCTGTGGTGGATCCAGCTGGTGGTGGTCATCGCCGCCGAAGCACTGGGTGCGGCAGGCCTGCTGGCCACCATCTTCCCCGCCCTGCCGGTGTGGCTGATGGCCTTCGGGTTCATCGTGGTGCTCACGGCTGTGAACCTGACCAGCGTGAAGAATTTCGGCGAGTTCGAGTTCTGGTTCGCGCTGCTCAAGGTGGCGGCCATCGTCGCGTTCCTGCTGGTTGGCTTTGCGCTGCTCTTCGGCTTGGTACCGGGCGTGACGTCGCCGGGCCTGTCCAACTTCATGGGCGAGGGCTTCGCGCCGAGCGGGTTCGCCGGTATAGCCACGGCACTGTTCGTGGTGGCGTTCGCGTTTGGCGGCACCGAAATTGTGTCCGTGGCGGCAGCCGAGACAGCCGAGCCGGCCCGGAGCGTGAAGAAGGCAGTCCGCACCGTGCTGTGGCGCATCCTGGTGTTCTACATCGGTGCCATCTTTATCATCGCGGCCGTGGTTCCGGTTGGGTCGGAGGGTCTGAAGAGCCCGTTTGCCGCCGTGCTGGACGCCGCCGGCATGCCCGGTGCGGCCACCGCCATCACCCTGGTAGCCGTCGCGGCACTGCTCTCCGCGCTCAACGCCAACCTCTACGGTGCCTCCCGGATGGCGTTCTCCCTCGCGGAGCGGGGCGAAGCACCACGTTTGCTTGCTGCGGTGTCCAAGGCGCGGGTTCCCGTTGTCGCAGTGCTGGCCAGCGTGGCCTTTGGCGTTGTCACGGTGGTGCTGGAGCTGGCTTTCCCCGAGATGGTCCTTGGCGTCCTGTTGAACATCGTGGGGTCCACCTGCCTGCTGGTGTGGACGTCCGCGCTCCTCGCCCAGCTCGCCCTGCGCCTCCGTGCCGACCGCGAAGGAACGGTCCTTCCCCTCCGGATGCCCGGCTTCCCGTGGCTCACGGGCTTCGGCCTGCTCATCCTGGCGGCGATATTCACGGTGGGCTTTATCGGCGAGGACTCCCGCCCCCAGCTCCTGAGCACTTTCGGACTCGTGGCGCTGCTGGCCGTGGCGAACTGGCTGAACCACCGGAAGCGGGACGCCCAGCCACCTATCGATTCTTCGGACGGTGACAAGCAGCCGGTTCTCATCGCCTGAACCAGGTGCTGTGAACCCTTTTCGTGGGTTCGCGTGAACGGAGGGCGTGTCTGAACTGGTCCGGCGGCGCGCCCTTTGTCGTCCATGCCGGTGGCCAGGCTCGACGACAGTCGACAGGGCGGCCGCACCAGCCGCTCCCCGCTGTCGTTCTCGGTGAGTCGTGATTTCCGTGTCCGCTCTCCGGCGCGAGACTAGCGAACCGGTCCCGGCATGGCACGAGGCGAACTACCGAGTGTGTTCGGCCCTCGTCCCCAAAGCAACTTCGGTGGAGCGGAAGCTCTATAGTGGCGCTCATGCTCGACGACCAAGAGCGGGAACCCCGGATGCCTGGCGCGAAGACAGTCCTGCTTACTCACGAGGATGGCATCGAGGGGCTCTTCGACAGCATTACGAGAGAAATTCTCGTGGAAGCTATCGAGGATGGCTTCAAGGTTCTGGATGAGATCGAAGACATGCGGGGGAGTTGGCTATCATGGGCACCCCTGAGCAGGCGGCAGCAAGCCGACGACTGGGAAACCAGATACTTGGCGCGGTGGGGGCTATGGAACTGTTTGCGCGGTATCCCGACGCGTCGGAAGAGATACGGGCCATCGGTCACGCGCGGGATGCCTTCGCCGACGCCGCCCGCAGCACCCTAGTCACAGTTTCCAAATGACCGCCTGCAATTCGCCCTAAAGAGAGGGAGAGGGGTGACCCCTTCCGAGGTCGCCCGCCCCCCTGTGGTCATAGCGCCTTTTTGCGCGAACGGATTGGAGATTGTCCGGAAGCCGAGCAGGTAGCGGAAGCCTGAAGCGCTCGGCGGAGGCGACTACCTTTGCCGCTTCGACCGCGGCCCAGCTGATCCGTCCGTATCGCTCTTTCCTTTTCCTTTTCGTGTTCGGCCCTTTTACGGGCTCCATGTGTGCAGCGTTCACGGATGGGGGAGTTGTGCAGAAGTGGTGGTCCAGTCCGAGGCGGGGACGGTGGTCATCTATCAGGAGGTCCCAGACGACGCGGTGGGCCATCCAGAAAACTTAGTTAGCGCCTTCGGGGCACGAACTCACCACATTCCCTATGAACTCGTGCACTCCAAAGCCAACAGCCGTTGAAGGCTACGATGCTGTTGCCTACACGGGAGAGGTTCATCTCCTCGACCTCGGGGTCGGCGCAGGTGCTCCACCTCGTGGAGTCGACAGTAGCAGCGCCTTTCCAGTTGCGGGCTGTGCTGGGGCGGCCATCAGCTTGAGATTGCTTGCAGCCATCCCACTGGCAACGCCAGTTTCGGTTGCGGGCATACCACTGCGCGAAGTGGGCGGGGCACAAGACCCGGCGGGTTGCTTTTACCGGGCAGCAGAGGTCGTTGGCCTCCCGTCGAGTGCAGCGTCCAGGGGCTTTTCTCCAATTCGGAGTCTTCATCCACAACAATTTGGGCGCACGAAGGCGCAACATATTTGTCGTGGTTGTGAAGGACCGCTGAACACGATTCACCGTGTGCCCGCCGGGAAGCGGGTTCGTGGGACCAGAGAAACCCCGCGCCGCATTGTTAGACAGGCGGAACGGTTCCCAGCCAAGATACACGGGCCGCATAGCTCCAATGGAGCGGCCCTTGAACGTGGACCTGCGTCGATCGGGGACCTGCGCCCGCAACTCATGTAACTTGGCAGGAAATACTTCCGCCGCACCACGAGGGACTATGCCGACTTCAACTGCCACCCTTCTCCATTGCCCCATTGGAGGGGACCTCCAGGCTTCGAGCCTGGCTGCTGACGGGCTTACGCTGACCGAGGAAGCTCAGCGAATCGACTTCCCAGAGTTCCTGCTGGACCAGCGGAACTATCCGGCCTCTCACATTGCCGTGGAGGCCGTAGTTATGAGCAATATCAGCAACGCCGGCCGCAACAGCCTGAGAGGTGACGTGATCGTCTACGCTGAGCCGACCGAGCGCCTCGCAGGTAAGACAATTGCTGAGCGACTTGAGCACGCCTTGCTCGTAGCCGAGATCAAGCGCGAAGGAAGCGGCCGGGCCAGCGCGGTGGCGAATCAGCTTGAGCCAGCGCTTAGCGTGTTCCCACGGACGGACACGCTTGGCGTCTACTGGGATGACCAGAGCCACGACCTTTCCGCGAAACGGTTTGAGGCTGGCTCCGTCCGAGTTAATAAGGGCCGCAATGAACATGGGTAAGCGGCTTGAGGCGCATGCCACGGCGCAAACGGCTTGGGCTCAGGTGGGAACAGAGGATGGCCGTCGGCCGATTCTCAACTCACCCTTGATCGGACTAATTGACGGCGCAGATGCCGTTGGTGAGGCGGACTGACGCAATGGCAAACACAAAGGGTAGTGGCACGGCTTACCTGGAAGCAGTATATGGGCTGGAAGATTTCGGCATCTCTATGAAGAAGCTAATCGAGCAACTACTCCGAGCCGGTGATATTGCCCACTACTCAGTCAACTATCGGGTCAAATCTGAAGAGAGTGCCTCCAAGAAGCTTGCAGACCCGGAGGCGGCGTACGAAAGCTTTTCGTCGCTCCATGACCTGCTGGGGCTCAGGGTGACCTGCTATTTTTCGGATGATGTCAACGAGGTGGCGGCTATCATCGAGAAGGAATTTGCCGTCGATCCCACCAAGTCTGAGGACAAAGGTAAGCGGCTGTCGGCAAGGGAGTTCGGTTACCGCTCTGTCCACCGCGTTGCACAACTCGGACCGCAGCGCGCTGACCTTGCAGAGTACGCAGACTTCAAAACCAAAAGGTTCGAGGTCCAGATCAGAACCGTCGTTCAGCATGCTTGGGCCGAGATAGAACATGATCTCGGCTACAAACAGGAGACCACTCCTGAGCCAATCAGTCGCAGGTTTTCGATGTTGGCGGGGGTGCTGGAACTCGTTGACTACGAGTTCATGGCGCTCCGTGATGAGCTGCTGGAGTACGAGAAAGCTGCCGACAAGAAGGCAAAATCGCCTGCCCTCAAGATGGCGTTGGATCAAGCCACCCTAACTGCCGTCCTCAAATTGCCATCGTCCTTCAGCACAAGACTCGACGCAGCCCTAGTCCGGGCCGTGGACATAAAGATGCAGAGGGGCATGCCGGAGGCAGAGTATGTGGCCAAACGAGTGCGGCAGTTGCATGAGGTGGGCATCGTGGACATGGCCCAGCTCCGGGAAGCAGTCAGGGCCTGGCAGCCTCACATCCTGGACTTTTCGGTTCGGTGGATCGAGCGACCGGACAGCATGAGAACAATGGAGCGGGATAGCCAGCGACGCCGCCAGATCCTCCAGCGTGGGTTGCCGCGGGGCATCGGGCTTTTTTACATGTGGCTGGCGATCAAAGCTGAGGCCGTTGCGCACGGCGACGAAGAAGAGCCTGAGCTACTTGACTGGTATGCCGTCCCCTCGGTGTGGGAGCAGACCGTGAGCAAGCTCGGTCCACCACCGCCGCTGCCGGGACCGGCGAAAGCATAGCTAGGAGACGCACTACCTGCGTGTTGCGTCAGGCCGTTTAGCGGACTGCCATAAAGCAGACTCACAAATTCCTGGAATGTGAGAAGGCATAGTGTGTGGATTGCGTTCTAAGGAAACCTGGGCTGCCAGGTATGTGCACTATGCACTAAAAGCCGCTAGCAGAGACATCGGGCGGATGGTCGCCTCAAGTAGAACGGCGCAGCTTAAATGCCTTCTATAACCATGTGCATCTGGGCTCCCCAACGATTTCGGCTGGCTCCGGACGCAGCTGCGCCGTGGTTGCACGTCAGTCAGCAGCTTAGACCCCGCCCTGCGCCAGCCCCATAAACCTGGTCCGGTGCAGGATGTCCACGTGCTTCCGGGAAACCTCCACCGCTTCCTCCACGTTGCGGGCGCGCGTGGCAGCCACGAGAGCGATGTGGTCGCGGTTCGAGGTGTGCAGCTTCTCGATGGGGTAGGGGGATGAAATAGTCGTACAGTTCGGTGAGGGTCTCGTGGTAGACCTCGACGGCGGAGTCCAGGCATGACGCAGTCCCCACCAATTGATGGAACTGCTCGTCCATCCGGTGGTAGTAGGACCAGTCGGTCGCCTCCGCCATGTCCCGGGTCAGGCGCTCCAGCTCAACCAGCTGTTCAGCGGTGGCATTGACCGCCGCATAATGCGTCACCGCGCACTCGAACAGCAGCCTCAGGTCCACCAGCCGGTTCACGGCCTGTGACTCGGCGCGCGATGCCGAGAGTTCCGCCAAAACATCCGACGGCGGTG
The DNA here is from genome assembly GCF_045291495.1 of Pseudarthrobacter quantipunctorum. Lineage (NCBI taxonomy): Bacteria > Bacillati > Actinomycetota > Actinomycetes > Micrococcales > Micrococcaceae > Pseudarthrobacter > Pseudarthrobacter quantipunctorum. The sequence continues at coordinate 3,056,315 of NZ_CP148033.1, read as the reverse complement.
AATCCGCCACAAACGTTCCGCCGGCCCGCCCGCGCCAGCGCACCACCGCACCCTGCTCCGCCAGGCTCGCCAGTGCACGGCGGGCAGTGATCGGGCTGACCGAAGGCCCAAGGCCACATCCTCCTGGTCAGGCAGCCGCTCCCCAGGCTTCAAGAGCCCCAAAGAAATTGCCATCCCGATCCAAATCCTCACAGCGTCCATGGCGCTGCGGCGCTCCATCCCGGGCATCCTGTCGGCGCCGAGACGCGAGGGCTCGGCGGTGTCCTCCAGCTGACGGGTCATATCCGCTACTTTACGGCCCCACTTCTTCAGTAGGCCCACTCCCAAACCGGGCAGCAGGGGGCTGCTCGGGAATTCTTGGGGCAGAAAGAGGCAGCTTAGGATCAAAAGGTGAACAAAGAGGATAGGCGTGAGGCGAGTACACAATCGGATTCCCGGACAAGTCTAGGGCTGGGTTGGGTCGTACTTTTATCAATTGCGGGTACGGTGGCACTTGGAGCCGCCTCAATGGTCCTGTTTGCTGACTTGCTTTCGGGCAGCACTTGGCCGTTCGGCGGAGCTAGCTGGCCAGCTGTGGAACCCGCCAAGTGGTACGACATCTCTCGTAGTGCCATCGCAATGGTTGGTTTAGTAGGTCTAGGGGGCGGGGCCATAATCGCATATAGGCGCCAGCGTGTAACCGAGTACAGGCAAGACCTAGAGCAACAGCGGCATGACTTTGAGGTAAATAAGTACTCAGACAGCGGAAGCGCAGATTTACATGCCAGGTTCGAGTCTGCGGCTGAGCAACTTGGGCATGAGAAGGCTGCTGTCCGGTTGGCAGGCGTTTATTCTATGGTGGCCGTTTCAGAAGGCTGGCTAGCAAGGGGTGACAAAAGGCAACAGAGAGTATGTGTCGACGTTCTTTGTGCTTATCTGCGAATGCCATATGATCCGGACACTGCATCACAGGGCGAAAAGGAAGTCCGACTCACGCTCCTCAGCATCCTCAGACAGAAGCTCCTGAGTGAAGAAGACCCAGCGACGTGGTGTCGTATCCCATTGGATTTCACCGGTGCTACATTCGATGGCGGTAGTTTGAGCGGTGCCAGGTTTTTCTCTACCGTAAAGTTTGACAGCGCGAAGTTTGCGGGCAACGGGTTGAGTTTTGACGCGGCGACGTTCTTGGCCGGACAAGTCTCCTTTGCACGCGCTCGTTTCATCGAAGGAACGGTTTCCTTTTCAAAAGCAAAGTTTTCAGGGGGTTTCGTTGATTTCGGCTCCGCGGCCTTGCGTGGGGGAGTGGTTTCCTTCCATGGGGCGGAATTGAAGAGCGAACGCCTATCATTTATGCGAACTAGCATTGATGGAGGTGGTATCGAGTTCACGCAGATGCAATTCCTTGGCGGGCGTGCCGAATTTCGTCTTCTGCATGACCGCGGTTTCGTTACATTTGATGAAGCGACGTTTGCGGGCGGGGAAGTTGACTTCGATTCATCGAAGTTTCAGGGAGGCAGCATCCGCTTCCGCGATTCAGCCTTCAACGGGACTTCGGTGGATTTATCGAAAGTTATAATACGCGAAGGGTCGCAGTTCGATTTTGAGCGCCCTTCATCGTGGAATGTACCGCCAATTGTACCTTGGGGCGACGGTCCCGTCTCTTTGCGCTCAGACGTGTATCCTGAAGTGTGGCCGCCAGTGGTTGGCAGTTTTTCACCCAGTCAAAGCTAAATGCTATCTCTACAGGACGTGCAAATAGCAAGAGGCTATGGTGGATTCTGCCCGTCGCGCCTGCAATTAGAAAGCGACCGGTGCTCAATATCCTGGGAGTACACGGCGGTTCAGGTGTGCGCGTTCAACATGCTGACGGCATGTGCAACGACACTAAAGGCAATTGAAAAACCTAACGTTTGCCGTCCTCACATGTGTGACTTCTGCAAGGCCCGTCGCTTGGCGCGGCAACAATCGCAACGGCGCGCGCGGTCGCTACACGGCCTTGCCGGTGAGAACAGGGCTGTTGGTACCTTCGACAGTGACGATGGCAGGCAGAAGATTAATGTTCAGCCTCGCGACAACTCATTGCCACATCGTTCCACGTTGCTGACATTCAGCCATCACTGTACTTTGTGATGGGACAATGAGTGAATCGAAGACGGGATATCACTGATGGTACGACGCAATCGCCAGGCACCGGATCCCGAGCTGGTCCATATGTACCGCCTGGGTTTAAGAATCGATAAGATTGCAGCCCTGGCCAATTTATCGGAGAGCACGGTCCGATATCATATACGGACAGCTGCAATAGCGGATTTGTCTCTTCGGGATGAACACCAAGCCGCTGTGATCGCCAAGCACAAGCCGAACAAACGTGGTCGTCAAAATCTGTTTGAACTCGTCCATATGTACGAAACGGAAGGGCGCTGGCCATCACCCCACTCGTCGAACAGCCGCGAGCGTGCTCTTGGGGTTTGGTTGCTTCGAAAGCGCAACGAGGCATCTGAGGGGACTCTTTCCCCGTTTTATAAACAAGCGCTGAGCGCACTTACTGGCTGGGACGAGGTAGAACCCCGTCGTGCGAAGGAAAACGTCCTTTGGAAGCAACGGTTAGAGCAGCTTATCCAGTATAGGATGTCAGGCCAGGACTGGCCCCGTCACAGCAAATCCACTAGTGCCGAGGAACGCGTGCTCGGAGTGTGGTTGCATAGCCAGCGTATTCGCCTCAGGACCAGAAAGATGGATCCTGTCCGAGAAGGACAGCTAGACGAGCTCCTTCCCGGATGGCGGGAGGGACGGAAGAAAACCAGCGGCCGGCGATCCATTCCTTCCGACGGGAGTTCACAATGATTTTTTCTAATGTGCGGAACAATAGAAGGATGTCGCTCCAGCATTAGGTCGCAGTACTCGACTGTGCAGTTAAAGAAGACACATGCTTGATGACCAGTAATAGAGTCGGCGGCTCGGAGTGGCGGCGGAGGTGGATATTGGTGAGGCGATTCCGGTCGCATAAACACATGAAGTTTCCCGTAAAAGGGCAGTAAGTACAGCTTTCATGTGCGAGTCGCAGCGGTGCTTTAGTGGTACTGCTTCCCGCTAACGCTCAAGCTAAAAAGACGTCTAGACAAGATTGCTCAGATTATTGGTCCTAAAGAATGAGCAGGAATCCTGTACAGGCGTTCACGGAACTTGGTTGTGGGACAGCTGATTGGTCTGTATAGAGTAGGCTGCCATGCCCGCAAGCGCAGATCCAACCTCGCTAAGATTCATACCCGGCCTCAGAAGCATCGCGCCCAGGTTAAAGCGGTCTCGATAGCCTTGTCGGAAAAGCACCGTGGGCATCTTTTCGGTACGCCAGTTCGTATCTCCGTTCATGCCGCTCGGGGCGGCAGGAACTATCACATAACCAGAAACCACTAATGCGCGGTCTCGTTCACCAATAGTAGGAGAGGAACGATTTTCCTGTATAAGGGCATCTTTATACATATGCAAAGACACAATTGCCTCATTCAGCTGCGCTTCGACTCGATACTTAGCATCCAAAATTAAAAAATTCTTTAATCCTTTGGGGCCGGGGAATTCGAGTACCACATCAGGGATCATTCGTCTTGAGTAAGACCCGATCCCGTCCTGAGTTCGCCAAACTTCCTCAAACACTGGCTTGAAACGAAGTGTGTGTCCCTTGAACTCGACTGCAGTGGAGTTTAGTGACAGCGTCAACTTGCCCTTTGATGGGTCATCGATGAACATGGATGAAGCATCCAGACCTGAATCGAGTGTTCCAGCAGCTCTAGCAAGTCGTAGCGCAACCCATGTCTCATAGAGACGGTAAGTTTCTTGGAGGGGGACGGAAGCAAAGTCTCCATCTACTCCTGACACGCCCGACTGAACGTCGCGATAGATTCGGTAGAGAGAGCGGTACGGTTCAACGCGCTGGTACAAGTGAGAGTGATTCCACTGGCCCAAGGCAGGAGTTAATCCGGAAAAAACGCCAAAAGATTGAAGGACATCAATTTGTCGTCGACCCCGCAAACACCGGTCCTGCAAGCCACTATTGCCTTGTTCAGGGTCTGCTGCGGCTAAGGCACGTAGCGCCCTACTGAGTTGCCCTTTGAGGGACGTAAGCAGACCTAAGATTTCGCTATGCTCGCGACGAGAGGAAGTCACCTCACTTCTTGTTTGCGGAACTCGATGGGGTAGGATCCCCCCGTTCTGACTGACTAAATCTCTCAAAGCAGGCGGCAGACGTTGAATCAGTTCCCTATCTACAACCGTGGCACTTCGGCGACTACTATTTAGTTGTTGGGATGTTAGTCTCCGAGCATCACGCAAAGGCACACTGCGCTGACTTCGGCGCAGGCGCCCGCGACTAGCTGAATTTAATTCAGCAATCAGCTTCTGCAGTCGCGGAAGAGTCTCCAAAATAAACTCGAGCGTCGCGATGGGCAGCTCATGCTTGCCTTTCGATACTGGGACCCTAAGACCAGATGTCGAAGCGAGTGAGCGTGTGTCCGCAATTATGTCGCGAAGCATTAGCCGGAAGTCCTGCCGCACAAGCTTGGAGACCACGGGATCAACTTCCACCCGGCTTGTCCAGATTCTGGTGTCCACGCCCTTTAGCTCGATGTCCGCGAAACCAGCCTGGAACCCGATGTCCCAGCGGAACCATATCTCAGTGGGCGAGGCTATGTCGCGCGATAACTGGACACCATTCACGTTTAATTGCACTGTGAAAGGCGATGCGAAATCGCCCTTCAACAACCACCAGTAGGTGGAGTTTTCAGCCAGCGTTCCTGGCTCGGGGTGTACATACTCCTGCGATGTGGAGACGGCCAACAGCACGTTTGCGCCGTAAGATTTCGCTTCACGAAGTGACAGCTCCCACTTCATAGCAAAATCACCGGTACTTGAAATAGTCGGTCAGTTCCAAATCGGACCGCATTTGCCGGACGCGCAGTCGCGATTGCGGACGTGAAGCTAATGCTGCCTCTAGAGACTCAAGCATGTTGATACATTCAGGACCCCCACGTAGTTTGGGCAATACCTTTTGATCAATCTGTCGATCGATAGGATCTACGGATGCTTTGATAACTTCTGCCCCGTGTGCGTACATGGCAATTTCGCGGATCGTTCTGTTGCCAAAGTGCAGCTGAAAAGGTGCCAGTATGTCAGCTAGAGATGCGAGTTCATCCAGGAGAGCCGAAGTGAGGACAGCCTCAAGATTTGGTTCACGACGCCTCAGCCAGTTGCCGTAACCGCGCACATCTACTGAGCTTAAGTCCTGAGAATTAGCACGATCCAGAACCATAGGGCTAAATGGAATTACACTCTCATCATCATTTACAGTGCCAGTGATGTATAGGTTATGCGGCCATGGAATAGTGGTAGGTATTTTCTTAATTTTAGTCGGATTGGCGTGTAGAGTGATATTCCCCTCGATCTCCATGACGCTAAGCATGTTTGAGAAGTAATGTTCTACTTGTGCGCGGTTCATTTCATCAAGCAATACAAACACGGGCTGCAGTGGATCGGAGCAAGCTAAGAGGATTGCTTCAAGAAAGGCAGTACGGCGATAGCCGTCCGAAGCCAAAACGTCCTCATGGCCTATGAGAAAGGAAGGGTCGGTCCAATGCGGCTCTACAGGTATCACAGTGAAACGATCATGGACGGCATCAAGACCTTCAAGACCGAGCACGGCGTAGGCATAACATTTGGCTAAACGTGACTTCCCGGTACCAGAAATACCACGAAGAATGACGAAATGCTTCCGCGGGTTGTGCACGGTGTTGAGATGATACGTCTCTAAAACATCCTTGCTGAAATGACCACCGAGATCAGCAACGGCGCGTTCGATTCTATCGATGGAAACTAAATGTGGCAGTGCCATAGTTGCTTCAACAACGCCATTCTCTTCGAGCCGCACGATCTTTTCCGGATTAGAATAATCGCGCCGGAGGCGCCGGATGACATCGACCTCCTGAGAGGTCAATTGTCCGTTTACTTCGACATCGGCATATACGATTTCATCCACAGGAATTGGGGCTCCATAGCCAGCGGGGTCCGCGAGTGGATCAATGCTATCGGCTTCTGGGAGCACCGTGGCGTAGAAGCCCGAGGCATGCAATAGAAATCGCGTATTATTCGTTGGTGGCCTAGAAGTGTTACGCGCCCTAGCCTCGATCTCCTCGAGGCGTTCCTCTAGTTTGTGAAGGTTTTGGCCTTTGAAAATCAATGCAATATACAATTCGGAGTCACGCAGGCCAGCAGGTATGATTTTAGACGCCCAAGCCCACGGTCGGTCATGATCCCGAGCACGTTTGAGGTTGCTGCGTGTCGCCAAGTTTGGAATGCCGGCTTTAAACGCATTCTTCAAAATGCGGGCGCTATTGGCGGAACCGACGCTGGGCTTGGTGGCCATGACCACCCCAGGGTGCCGGCGTTCGACTCTGCGTTTGAACTCCTCCCAACTACTCATGACGCCTCCATTTTAGACGAATTTATGGCGGAGTTAATCCCTTGCCGCATTGATTGCGCCAGTTGGTAGGCAAGGAGCGGTGCGACAGCATTACCAATTTGTCGAAATGCGGGATTCATAGTTCCACGGAATTGAAACCCATCCGGGAAACTCTGGAGCCGCGCTGCTTCGCGCACACTAATGGTACGTGCTTGAGTCGAATCGTAATGGATATGGGAGTAGGAATCCTTTCCGAGATGAGCCATCAACGTGCGAGCAGGTGTGTTTGCCTCCATTTTTCGCCACTTGTTTGGGAACTTTGTGGGATCGTAAGGGGGCACATAGTTTTTGAGTAAAGAGGGAGAAGCACCTGCGTTCACCCAGAGCTCGTGAGCCAAACGGTGAGCTTCGGGGTACTGGTCTCCGGGCTGCATGGCCGCAAACAGCCGAAGGTCACGTTCACCGAGTGAACGAGTAACGTGATCACCGAGTGCACCTGTATTTTCAAAACCTGGCCAGGAACGCATATGTTTGGCGAACGAACTGATCTTGCTGGGCGCAGGGGTGGCCAACGGGGTGTCAAACCGCCTAGCTCCCCGCGCCAGCTGATCAATAATCCTTGGGAGGTCGGCGAGCGCCTCTTCCGCGGTAACGGCGGCTGGGAGCCTGGGCGAAGGAGCCGCAGGTGGCGAGTAGTAGGGGTGAGCTTCCAAATCGCCCAACAGGCGCAGCGCCACGTCGCGTGAGCTCTTGTATCCGCGGGGCATTTCGAGCCAGTGTGTAGGATCCGGGAATTTGGGTCTGCGCCCTAGTTCCTTTGCATATGCCATCAGGAAGAATCGGTCTCGAGTTTGCGGAACACCGTAGTTTGCAGCGTTCAAAAGACTGTAGGACACTTCGTAGCCGATGCTACTCAGGTAATCGGCCATCTCGTCCCCAACAGATCGGCCACCCTGGTTGAGCACGTCCGGAACGTTTTCGAGTAAGACTGCTAGCGGCCGTGTCTGTTCGATCACGCGCATTGCATGAAGATATAGGGTTGTACGTTCGTCGAGCTTGAAAGCCTCCGGATGGTCCATGACTTCACGTAGCTTTGCCCGCCCTACCCTAGTAAAACTAGGACACGGCGGCCCCCCAATAACTACATCGACAGCATGCGGTATCTCGTCTTCGGAGAGACCGAGGAGCTCGCACAGGTCCAGCTGCCGGATGTCGCGAGCTCGGGCGAAGTGCTCTTCGTTAACACCAGGATGGAAGTTCCGCGCGTAGGAGGCAGCAGCGAACGGATCGAACTCAACTCCACCAACAGATTCAAATCCTGCTCGGACGAAGCCAGTGGTCAAACCGCCACAGCCGCTGAATAGATCGAGCAGTCGAAGGGGACCTCCTCGGCTCACCCTGTCCAGTTTGTCGATTATGGATGAGGGACCGGCACCAAGGAGTGAAAGCATGCCTTTAATACTGCCCTATGGCTACGACAATCCTGGACATGACAGGAACATCCCCGAACTCGTGCCCCGGAAAGCCTCCGGGGAGCTTCTGGGCCGCCGTAAGTTAACCCATCGCTGCTTCGCCCCCCGCTCGGTCTGCCTTCCGCACTCAGGGCTAGTAGGACAAGAAATTGAAGGCGTGATCCAGCTACATGGACAGTCGAAGTTTCGACACAGGCCTGCGCCCGGGTTCGATAGCGACAGGGGCGGTACCGGATAACTGGAACCACTGCACGGCCATCGCGGGCCTCAGAGCTGAAGTCCTGTCCGTGTAAGGAGGATTGTTCCCAGCTAACGAAACTGCAGGATACCCGGGCGCGTGGAATGGGTGCCGTGCAACGAAAGGATCTGACTCATGAGGGGCTCCCTTAGGCGGAGCACTGGAGCCCAGCGCTTCGCGTACCGCGTCGTGAAGGTGACCGATAGGCGTGTATCGACATGGAGCTGATACATCGACTCTTCTTCCGTATCAACGTTGTTGAGGAAGGACACGGACCGCTTCACAGAAGCTGCAGGCTTTTTCTTCCATGTCTTTCGGGGCCGAACTAAGCCACCAACCAAGTAGGGCACAGGTCCTGACTTCTGCTGAGCAAAGTCACATTGCGCACCTGCCCTAACCATGACCAAAACAGCGTCTTCCCGCTCCTTCACATCAACCCCCAGGCACTCCCAGACTTCCTCGGGGGTAAGGTCTAGATAGCGCCTGAACCAAGCTTCGTTTTCCTCTTCAATCCGGACTACGGCGCCCCAATCGCTCGAACTAAATGACTCGGCCGAGGGCGGTGAGATGTGGGCCATGCGGTTGAAGCGTGCTGCGTCCACATCGGATAGCGCAGGCAGTTGATTGGCCGCTTGGGTAGTACCCTTCTGCCAGACGTCGCGGTTGTCTTTCCCCTCGTCTGCATGCAAAATTTCGTCGGCAAGTAGCGGTCCTACTGCATACGCAAAAGCCGACCGAGGGTCAGTCAGAGCTCCTGATTTTCCATTGCTGACAGCAAAGCGGCTAAGAACAATGTCCAGCTCAGAACGCGTTGTGCCCGCGGAGAATGCCTGGTTCGGGATGAGTCCCGTCAATTTGGAGGAGATGCGTGATGCAGATTTGTGAACTGTATATTCCCAGTCTAGGAGCGCCGCAAGGCTCGGGTGCTCCCTAATCTTAAGCGACACTTCAGCTCTGAGCTGCTCTGGGTCCTGCACTTCCCCCGAATCGATATTTATGAATGTGTCTTTGCTTATACAAAGTACCGCCATCGGAATAACATGAGGACTTTTGGCCAGCCTATCGCGCAAGAACTGTTCGAGTTGGGCCGCCTGATCAGGAAACTTTGTCCAAATTACCAAAAGATAAGGTTGGTTTGATTCGCTAATAGTAGATGTCAGGATGGAGGCAATCGTGGCATTGTCCATTTTCGGATCACTGGCAAACGTTAAACCAGAAAGATGAAAATCCATGAACACTACACGAGCTCCGCGCAGCAGGAAAGGACTAATTTCTTCTTCAGGTCTATAAAGTACATCGAGGCAGGTTGAGCCCAGTGACTCAATGGTGGTCTTGATTGCGTGGAGGTGCGTGGGATTATCGTCGATGACAACAAATCGAGCCGGGGTATACAACGTCTACTTCTTTCCGTCTAAAACTAAGGCGACCGCGGCGCCATTGAAATCTTCGCTTGGCCTTTTGATCTGATCGAGAGTTGGAAAGGCAAGGCGGCCACCGTGAAGTTCCATCGCCAGACTAACGTAATAAAGGCCCACGCCCATGCCGTTAGGTCGTCGGGTGAAGAAGGGCTCTGTCAATTCCTCGGGGGCATCCTTGAATCCGGGACCATTGTCAACAATGAGGATTGCCGGGCCCTCAATAAAATCTTCATCGTAGTCGATGAAGATGCGCTTTTTCCGGCCGTCTCGGTAGGTGTTGTTGAGCCAAAATAGGGAATTATCAAAAATATTGTTCAAGGCTCCGAGGAGGAGGCCGAATGAAAAAGATCGCTCCGCATCCTGTTCCGCGCTCAAGAAGGGAGCGATAACCTCGACTTCGTGATGGGTCAAACGAACTTGGTTAAGGGTCACGACACGCCGAATGAGGCCCTTTATGCTGTTATTTTTGACTTCGCCCTTACGAACGATATCGGCGAAACCGTCGAGGACGCGTGCAATTGTTCGAGCCTGTTCTGCGATCGAACTAGCTGTCGCTCCTCCTTCGCTTGATTTTATTAGAAGCCTAATGCTGTGCTCTAATTCGTGGAATACTACAACAAGCGCCATGCCGGAGAGATTTGACCGCAGCATTGTGGTTTTGAATCGAGTGAATCTTTCAAGAGTAGCTTCGATTAGCGGTTCGACTTCTCTTAAAATACCGTGCTTTCCCGCAATGCTTCGGATCTCAGCCAATGGTTCTGCTATATCATTTGAGTTGATATTCTTTTTCTTCGCCGTCGCTATGCGAAGTGCACGCTTATCAATATTGCGCTCGACCTCGAAACGCGCGATAACCGCCAAAAGAATATCCTGCAGCTTCTTATATGCGATGTTCTCTATGAACCCTTCGCGGTTGGTTTTTTCATGAAGGTCGGTACTTGAAGCTAGATCAATCTCAAGGAGCCCAATAACGATGTTGTTACTTATGCGCTCACTAGGAGTATTGATTCGTCTAACGTCTAACCCGAGCCAGTCATCACCGGGTTCCCCATAATTATATACGCGAATGCCATCGCGATATATGCGTATGCCGCCATTTTCATTCAGATACTGGCGTAAAAGGGTAGTTTGCCCCAGGCGTTTGAGAATAGACGCATCCCTATCGAAGGTATAAAAGACGCCTTTTAGAGGTCCTATTCCCATCAAACTCGCGGCATCTACTGGCCACTCGCCATGGTCATCGAGGGCGAAAAGGATATCGCCTTCCGAATTCTCGGTTCGCGGATGTGAATCGATGCCTGCGACCCCATTATAGGTGTACGTCCAATCAAAACTTCCGAGGGTATCCACCGTGAATTCGAACTTCCAGGGAGCTAACCTAAGTATAGCCTCGGGGTCTTGAATCTGCTCCAACCACTGGCGGTGCTGTGGGAATTCGACGAATGCGCGGAAGTCGTCATTTTTTCTTTCGAAAGGAGAACAGATGGACAGGACTTGCCTTTGCAACCATCTAACTTGCCGTCTATCCCAGGCGCTACCGCGAAGGGCAGTTATGTGTATCTGTGTACCCGTCTTGTCGCCGATGAATACTTGCGGTTCTCGGGTGAATACCTGGACACGTGCTTCATCGAGATACTCTTGCCCGGAAAGGGCTGTCCAGTTGATTGTTAGGTAGCACTCGTCTTCGTCGGCGGCTCGCGTGACCATAGAAATTTGGTCGCCGAGCTTATGTACAGCAAAGCGTCCGAGCCCCTTCTCGCCTAGAGGAAGTCGTCCCTGCTTTGAACGGCGGCCTTCGTTTCGTTGATTGGCTCGATGATCGTGACCTGGTGTTAGCCAGATGTCCCTCAAAGTTTCGAGAGTCATCCCGTCACCATCGTCAGTGACGGTGATAGACGAGCCCTCGGATTGGTGAACGTTGTTCAATACGATCTGCACCGAAGAAGCGTCCGCATCGTAGGCGTTCTTCACTAGCTCCAACACCGCAAGCCGGGGAGAGCCGATGAGTTGATCACCCAGAAGCTGAAGTATGCGGGCTCGGGGGCGAAATGGAGCATCCACCGGTCCGGCGGATGATGTCTGCTCTGTCATTTGTAATATGCCCCTCGGTAGCTTAGTACATGCTAATAGATGGTCTATCAGCGACTTGCTGGCACATCGGATCCTACCTGAACTGCTGCCAACAGGGTCTTGGGTCGGACGACATCCGTATCACGGGTCTTATAGGTACGGATGATGTCACCACCAGTTGTTGTAGGCCGTCGGGGTTTACTTCGCTGGGGGCACTGAAGGGTGCGAAGTAGTTTTGCATTTGGTTCCCACATGTCCTCGGTCGTGATGGAGATCTGCAACATGTGCCTTCGCTGCACTGTGCCGCTATGGAGCCGCATCCGGTACGGCTGGAGAGCGTACAACCTCCCTCTAATGCGCGACGCTTTTAGCGTATATCAGGACTATTCTTTGTTGTCAAAGAGGTCGGGCAAGGCTAAGAATTCATTGGGGGTCAGTGCATTGAAGCGATTCTGCCGATATAGTGCTGTTGAACCAGGAGGGGAATTGATATGCCTGCGGAACCCAAGCTCACTCTTAGTACTGATGAAGTGCGCGCTTCCGGTCTTTTTACCGGTCGCAACATTTATGATATTCCATATTTCCAGCGGCCATACAAATGGGACAGTGAAAAAACGAATCAGCTACAAGCGGATGTTCTGAAGCTCGTTGATGGTGAGACGGACGTTCATTTTCTCGGGGCTATAATCACTCATCAGCGCGCACGCGCCAATGCAGCTCAGTCGCATGTTATCGAGGTTATCGACGGCCAGCAGCGTTTGACGACTATTTATTTATATATTCTGGCCGCGGTCAAAACCCTCATTGATTGCGATCAGCTTGACGAGGCGAAAGCCCTTTTTATGAACTTCATCGTCGATGGCCTCAGTACGGGTGGTGGTTCGAATCTCCGGCTTCACACGAGCCATGAGGACCGTGCACGGCTCAACATGGTGGTACAGGAGGTCCTCGATACTAAGAACTTTTCGAACCACCTAGTAGGCTTCGCATTTCGAAGGCTTGCAACTTCAGACAGTTCTAGTACTACCAAAGGTAGATCGATCAAGAACAATTATGCCGCGGCAAAGCGGTTCTTTAAGGCGCAGTTTGATCAGGGAGGTTCAGAGCGCGTCGCCGCAGTCTATGGCGCAATTCTGGAGCATCTCACGGTTGTACAGATTGAGGTTCAGGACCCGACAAATGGGCCAAAGATTTTCGATAGCCTCAATTCCCGGCAGCAGCCAATGACTGCAGGCGATCTTATCCGGAACGACATCTTTGCGCGGGCCGCCGACAATGACCCCTCAGAGGTCGACCGCATCAACACCGAGGACTGGCTTCCCTTTTATCGTGGATTTTGGATTGGCGACAAGAACTATTTTGACGAATACTTTTTTCCGTACGGGTTGGTCCAAAACCCAAAATTGACGAAGTCGCAGGTATATAAGGCTCTTCGTGATTCCTGGCAGGGTAAGGATCCTAGGAGTGTAGTTCAGGAATTAGCCAAGTACCAACCCCACTTCATGGACCTCGTAGCCGGTGGTAACCGCACAGCGCATACTGCTCCCATTGCTGAGCGCATGGCTAGGCTGCACGCTGCCGGGGCGCCCAGCTCCGTCTATCCCTTTGTTATGCGAATTTCGTCCGGCGTCGCTGATCATCTATTGGATGAGGGTAAAGCCGCAGAGGTGCTGGACGTAGTAGACGCCTTTCTGACAAGACGAGCGATTTGCGGGATTGAGCCAACCGGACTGCACGCCGTTTTCAAGGGTCTATGGAACGAATGTGGCGGAGAAGTCACCGCTGAAAGGGTTGTCCAAATTATTCGAAATCATCGAACCGTGGCGTGGCCGAGTGATGACGATGTTCGTCGCGACGTTGCGTCCCGTCCCTTGTTCGGTACTTCCATCGTGAAGTATGTCGTCCGCGAGTATGATAGGTCGCTTGGGGGGGACAAGCACAATACAGTCGCGCACTTGGAGCATGTGCTGCCCCAAAAATCGACAGCATTGTGGCCGTTCTCGAAAGATGAGCACGGTGAACTTAGTAACTTACTGGCCAATTTGCTTCCGCTTTCAGCGAATATGAACTCCTCCATAGGCAATGAGCCGTACGCGAAGAAGCGAGTGCGTTATTCCGCTGACTCCGTTTTTAAGTCAGTTCGTGAGTTCGCCGATCTTAATACCGAGTGGACTCCCAAAGATCTGCGCGTGCGAAGCAAGGTGATGGCCGATTGGGCTGTAAAGCGGTGGCCAAGCTATAGAACGTGACCGCCCTATGGTACAGGGCGCGTGAAGAGCCCCTTTCAGTTCTCGCCACGTGACGGGCGGCAGCTGAGCTTTTAGGATTCCGGGCGTTGTATGCGGGCTATCCGGAGGTGGCGGGGGTGAGGGATCCAGCTCAGGCCTGCCGAACGGCATTAACTGGGCAGTCCAGAATAGTGCGCAGGTCATCAACGTGAGCTTGGTCGTTGGGGCGTCAACCACCCTGGAAACTGCGGTGAACAACGCCTGGAATGCGGGCGTGCTGCTGGTTGCTGCAGCCGGCAACGGTGGAAACACCAACATGAACACCCCGCCGCCTACCCCATTGTCATTTCCGTGTGGGCAACGGACAACGATGACAACAAGTCGTTGTTCTCCACATATGGCGCGTGGGTGGATATCGCGGCCCCGGGGGTCAGTGTCGACTCCACCTTCCCCAACCACAGATTTGTCCTGGCGAGGGAGTACAACCGTTCCCAGGCTTATGACATCGGCAGCGGCATGTCAATGTCCTCACCAATCGTCGCCGCCGTCGTTGCGCTTGCCCGCAGCGCCAGCCCTGGCTGGACGAACTCGGCCATTCGCAACAAGGTCGAATCCAGCACCGACCCAGTTGGCGCCATCGGGACCGACTGGGCGCATGGCCGGGTGAACGCGTACAACGCCGTCAAGCCGCCGCTTCCCCAGCCAGCGCGCCGGTTGGGTCGGCGCCCCAGCCGCATGCTCTGTTACGGTCGGGCACCATGACCGATCATGGCACCGACCCCGCCGGCAAGGTCGGCTTCCTCAACACGGCGGCGGTCCACGTGGCGACATTCGAGACCCTCTCCCGTACGCATCTGCCGTCCGGCTCCACGGTCCACCGCTTGGATCCCGAAGCCCTGGAGCTTGCCCGGCAGGACGGTGCCGCGGAGAGGGTACGTGCCGTCGTCGCCGCCCATCTCGCGGAACTTCGAGATGCTGGATGCGGAATCGTCTTGTGCACCTGCTCCACATTGGGCGAGGTAGCGGAGGACCTGTCCGGTGACGGACTGGCCGTTATCAGAATCGATCGGCCGATGCTTCGCCGCGCCGTGACCCTCGGCCCACGAATCGGAGTCCTCGTGGCTCTCACCAGCACCATCGAGCCAACCACCGGAGTCCTCGCCGAGGGGCCGCGGAGGCGGAAACTGACATAACCGTTGAGGTCAGCGTGGTTGAGGGTGCGTGGAGACGCCTTCCTGGCCGGAGACGCGGAGGCCTACCACTCAAGCATTGCCCATGCGGCGCGTGTGGTCGCAAGCCGCTGCGACGTCGTCGTCCTCGCCCAGGCGAGCATGGAACCTGCTGCCGCCCTGCTGGCCGGCCTCGAAACACCTGTTCTCACCAGCCCCCGCTCAGCCGTCGAAGCCGTCGCGGCAGTACAACAGGGCTACAAAAATGACCCCGGCAGAGGGCTCCGGCAGAGCAGGTGCCTAGGAAAGGGGCTGCCGTTCACCGACACTGACGGAGGACGACGGCGCAACGTAGTCCCGCCGTCGTCGTTCCATCCGTTGCTGCTGGGACGGCGACGGGATCCTGGCACGCTTGGTGCGGTTGCACTGGGCGCAGGCAGCGACGAAGTTCTGCAGGCTGGTGGAGCCGCCCTTGGACCACGGATAGAAGTGGTCGCCGTGCTCGGCCGGGCGGCGGCAGCGGCGACCGAATCCGCTTTCCATCTCACATTGGCCGCCAGCCCGGGCCATCCCCTCGCGGTGCTGCTGGCGGGTGAAGCGGCGTATAAGGTCCCGGCGTCGGACGTCGCGGCTGTTTAGGACGGCGCCGACAATGCCCAGCACTACAACGGCTACGCCCGGGAGAGCGACAGCGGCGACGACGTTGTCCACCATTCCGCCCAGAACCTCGGCGGCCGAGGATGGTGCCGTTCCAGCGACAGATGTTCCCTTCGGCATGAGCGCCGTCATCACGGCGAGGGCAAGCCACACCATTAAGGCTGAGTAGGCCAGGCGAAGGCCCTGTCGTGTCCAATAGATGCGGCCCAGTTCCTGCATCGATTCCCCCCGTTTTTCAGTTCGCCCGAAGCCCTCGGGTCCCGGATGTCCAGGAAATCGTACAGGCCGAGCGGTGGCGGATGTCCCAGGTTTAGCTCAGTTTTTGCCGAGTTTCCCTGCCCAACTGGTGGCCGGGTCAAGCGCTGTGGCGGCCCAGGGGAGTGGGAACGGCTGTGCAACAATGACGTCATGACGCACGAGCAGCCTCAATCCGCCACGCTGGAACTGGACAGCAACGACCTCTCCGCGTTCGAAGTCGCTTATCAGGCCGCACAGAAGAGCTTGGCTGAAGGCGGCATTCCCATCGGGGCTGCGCTCGCCGAGGATGGCAGGGTCATTGCCAACGGACACAACGAACGGGTCCAGAACGCCGATCCGATCGCCCACGGGGAGATGTCCGCGCTCCGCGCCGCCGGCCGGCAGAAGAGCTACCGGGACACCACGCTCTACACCACCCTTGCTCCGTGCGCCATGTGCGCCGGAACCATCATCCAGTTCAAGATTCCACGCGTGGTGGTGGGGGAAGCGCGCACGTTCGACGGCGAGCTGGAGCTTCTCCGCTCACGGGGCGTTGACGTGGTGGTTCTGGACGATCAGCGTTGCGTGGACATGATGCGCACATTCCAGGCCGAGCGTCCGGAATTGTGGGCGGAGGACATCGCCGAGTAGTTACCCGCTCCAGGAATCAGTCAGCGGTCGCCGCGCAGGTCGTCCAGGATTTCGGCACTGCTCGCGTCCGAGGTTACCCGAGGCCGCGAACGGAAGTCTTCGTGTGCAGACACTTCGGCCACCTCAACTCGCACCCCGGCGTCGCGGAACTTCTGCACCTGCCGGGGGTCGGCGCCGTCGTCCGTCACCAGAGTCCAGGGGAGTGCGAGCCTGGCCCAGGCGTGGAACGGCCGAAGCCCCAGTTTGGACGAGTCCGCCAAGACGTAAACGGAACGGCCGCGCCTGGCCATGAGTTCCTTGAGGCGGGTTTGGGCGTGGTCGGCTTCGCAGATGCCGTCTTCGGCGGTGACGGCGTCGGCGCCCAGGAATACGCGGTTGAAGCTCATCCGCTCCAGCGCGGCCTCCGCCAGCGGCCCCACAAAACTCTGCGAAAGGCTCCGCAGCCGGCCGCCCAGGCAGTCCACCTCGATGCCCTCCGAATCGGCCAGTTCCTGCATGGTGTTGATGCCCGGGGTGGTCACGGACAGCTTCTCGAACCCGCGCAGTTCGTGGGCCAGCGCACCCACGGTGGAGCCGGCGTCGAGCAGGATGTTCTCCCCGGGGACGATCACGGACGCCGCCCAGCGCGCGATGGCATGCTTCTGCTCAAACGCCTCACCGGTGCGCTGCCGCAGCGACGCCTCCGGGTGCGCGCCCAGGGCCATGGCACCCCCGTAGGTGCGGGCCAGCCTGCCCTGCCCGTTCAGCAAGGCCAGGTCCCGGCGGATGGTGGACGCTGTCACCTCGAACCGGGCGGAGAGTTCCTCCACGGAAGCGAGGCCGGTGGTCACGGCAAGGTGGTAGATCTCCTCGCGCCGCGCGTTTGCGCTGAGCATTCCCGGTCTCCTTCCCGTGGCAGTGGTACCCATGCTAGTTCCGGCCCCCGCCCAGTCCCCGCAGCAACGCCTACACAGCGACGGCAGGCCGGGTGGCCATCTCCGCCGCCTGGTGCAGGGCCTCCACCATGGACCGGGAATCGGCGATCGCCTTGCCTGCGATGTCGAATGCGGTGCCGTGGTCCACGGACGTGCGGATCACCGGCAGGCCCACCGTGATGTTCACGCCGGCCTCGATGCCGAGCACCTTCACCGGCCCGTGGCCCTGGTCGTGGTACATGGCCACCACCAGGTTGTAATCGCCCCGGCCGGCCAGGAAAAACAGCGTGTCCGCCGGCAGCGGGCCCACCGCGTTGATGCCGGCAGCCTGCGCGGCCTTCACGCCCGGCTCGATCTTCTCCGCTTCCTCACCCTGGCCGAACAGGCCGTTCTCGCCGGCGTGCGGGTTGATGGCGCAGACGCCGATCTTCGGGTTCGGGATGCCCGCCCGGACCAGCGCCTCGTGGCCGCGGCGGATGGTGCGCTCCACCAGGTCCGGGTTAATCTTCCGGATCGCATCCATCAGCCCAATGTGCGTGGTCACGTGGATCACCCGGATCTTGGGCGTGGACAGCATCATGGACACTTCCTCCGTGCCCGTCAGGTGCGCCAGCAGCTCGGTGTGCCCGGGGAAGATATGCCCGGCCGAGTGCAGCGCCTCCTTGTTCAGCGGCGCGGTGCAGATGGCCTGCACCTTCCCGGCCATCGCCAGCTCACTGGCCACCCGGATGTACTCATACGCGGCGTGCCCGGCCACGGAGGAGAGCTGCCCCCACGGCAGGTCCTCCGGCAGCAGCGCCAGGTCAATCACGTTCACCCGGCCCGGCGTGAACACCGCGTCCTCCACGTTCTCAATGCTCTGGATGTCCGCCTCGATCCCCAGGACGTCAGCGGCCTGGCGCAGGCGCAGCGCATCGCCGATCACCACGGGCCGGCACTCGGCGTTGCTCTGCGGATCCAGCACGGCGGCTACCACCACCTCCGGCCCCACCCCGGCGCCGTCGCCCATGGTCACGGCCACGTAGGGGAGTTCCGAAGGATGTGTGCTGTTCATGGGGTGTCCTTTTCCGGGCAGGGACGGCTGGGGCGCCGTCGTTAGGGGAGTGCGTGTGGCGGGGGAGCTAACCGGCGCCGCGTCTGAGTCGGGGTAGCTGGCCAGTGCGGCCAGGATGGTGCGGAGACTGTTCGTGGTGCCGAAGCTTCCGGGGCGGGTGACCACCGGATCTCCGGCGGGAGTCAGGGACAGGACGGCGCCGTGCTCAATCTCGCCGAGCACTTTCAGCTCCCGAACGCACAGGGCATCCAGCATCGATCGGGCCGTTTCCCCACCGGTAAGCATCAGCGGACGGTCCTTGGCGAGGAGCGCTAGTGTCGTGGCCAGCGCTGTGGCTATTCGGGATGACGACGCCGGATCCACCGCGGACGCATCCACCGTCACCGCTGCCGGACCCGAGGTGAGCGCCTTCTCCAGCGGAGCCAGATCCGCAGTTTCCGCCAGCAGATCCGACGGCGACAGGGTGATCACAGGAACACCGTCATTGGCGAGTGCCTGCAGCTGCTCCCGTGCCGGGCCCGACGCCGAGCCAACCACCAGCAGGGGAAAGCTATCGGTTTCTCGCTCGCCGAGTGGAGAACGTACGACGGCGGCATCGGCCTCGGGTGCCTTGCCCGCGGTCCCTGCCAGGGCGGCTCCGAGAGCGGAAGCACCCGCAAAGCGGGTGCCCGGAATGCTGAGGGCTGCGGCGGCAATCGCCTCCAGATCGGCGGATGTTTCCGCATCGCAAATGAGTATTGGGTGAGGGCCGGCACTGGCTTCCTTGAGTGCGGCGCCGAGGGTTTCGGTTCCGCTGCGGACGGTGGCC
This sequence comes from Pseudarthrobacter quantipunctorum, assembly GCF_045291495.1. Lineage (NCBI taxonomy): Bacteria > Bacillati > Actinomycetota > Actinomycetes > Micrococcales > Micrococcaceae > Pseudarthrobacter > Pseudarthrobacter quantipunctorum. Next base: position 3,036,972 of record NZ_CP148033.1, on the reverse strand, counting down.
AGATCCACCAGCACCGTGGGCAGGGGATGCAGTGCGGCGCCGATGCTTTTCGCTGGAGCCGTTGGTTCGGCATGCCACAGCGACGTCTCGTGCAGTGGAACGCCCTGGTGATGGATGACGCCGTTGACCGTGCTCCGGCCCAGTGGCGGCAGCGCAGGAGCAAGAATCACGGGACCGCCCTCAGCGAGAACCGAAAGCTGGGAGGCCACCGGTCCGCGGAGCAGGGAATCGATCTTGAGGAAAACAATCGGGGCGCTCTCCGCAGCCGCCAGCGAGTCCAGGACCTGGCGCAGGCGCATTGCCGCCGCCTCGGTCGGAAACGCCCGGTTATCCGTGTCCAGAACTACGAGGCTGCCGTCCGGCGTAACCTGTTCCAAGGCTGACCCAAGCTTCTCCGGAAGGTGGGGGAGCAGGTAAACGCGCGGGGCGCCGTCGTCGGCTGTTCCCGGGAGGGAACTCCCACTTTGCGCATTGTGCGCACAAGAGTTGATCAAGATTGGCGAGGCCGCCAGCAGCGCGGCAGCAGTCTCGGCGGCGCCTGAGAGATCATCAGCAATGGCCAGAATGCGCTGCATCGCTGTCTCCTTCGGCGTTGGCTAAGAGTAGTGCTTGGTTCGAATCCTCAAGTCCTGCACAAAACACGCTAACTTGCTTGCGCGCTTTGCGCAATCGTGGCATGGTGATCGGAGTAACAGCAGCGGGGCTCGTATCAAACCAGGATGCAATGCCTCGGCCGGCAGGTGCCGGCCCTTACGTGGAGGTCAAAGATGACTCGTTCCAACAGCGTTGCCGGCGGCAGTGGATTCCTCGGCGAAGTGGCACAGCGTTCCCTCTCCCGGCGTTCCCTGCTCCGCTGGGGCACCCTGGCCGGAGCGGGCGCCGTCCTGGCCCCCGCGGTCACAGCCTGCGTTGCCCCCAGCGCCCCAGGTGGTGGAGCCACCGGCTCCAGCACCCTCACCCTGGGACTGAACCGCTCGCTGGTGAGCCTGGACAACAAGCTCAACCAGTTCGACGCCGCTGTCACCGTTCAGCGCGCAGTCCGCCAGGCACTGACGGAGATCGGGGACGACCTCAAGCCGCGCAACGTCCTGGCCGAAAGCTTCGAACTGACCAGCCCCACGCAGTGGACCGTCAAGCTCCGCGATGACATCAAGTACTCGGACGGCACCAGCGTTGCCGTGGAGGACGTGGCCAAAGCGCTGGAGATGTACAGCCAGGTCAACGGCTCTTTCCTGGCCCCGCAGTTCCCGGAGTGGCCCACGGTCAATAAGAAGGACGAGCTGACCTTCACCCTGGACACCAAGGTGCCGCTGCCCGTACTGAATACGCTGATGTCCAACATCCTGATCACCCCGGCGGCGGCCAACAAGCCCGAAGAGCTGCAGGAAGGCGTGGGCACCGGCCCCTACAAGGTGTCCTCCGCGGACCGCGGCACGGGCACCTACAAGCTGGTCATCAACGAGAACTACTGGGGCGAGAAGCCTTCGGTCAATGAGATCAACGTCCGGTTCATGTCCGAGGAATCCAGCCGCGTGGTGGCCCTGCGCTCCGGTGAGGTGGACGTCATCGACTCCATCACCCCTGACTCGGTGGCCCAGCTGAAGACCGTTGACGGCATCGAGATCGAGTCCGTCACCGGCACCCGCTACAACCAGCTCTTCTACAACTTCCGCAAGCCCGCCGACAGCCCGATGTCAGACCCCAAGGTCCGCGAGGCCCTCTCCTACGGGTTCGACAGCAAGTCCGTGGTGGACGGCATCCTGGGCGGCACCGTTACCTCGGCCAAGGGCGTGGTCCCGCAGACACTGGCCGGGGCCGTGGAAACCGGCGAGTACAAGTACGATCCCGCCAAGGCCAAGAGCATGCTGGCGGACCTGGGCGTCTCCAACCTGGCCGTGAAGGTGATCTGGGAAACCGGCGAGTTCGCCGCTGACGTGTCCATCATGGAAGCACTGGTGGAAATGATGAAGGAGATCGGCGTGACAGCCGAGCTGCAGCAGTTCGAACCAGGCGGGGACATCTCCTCCTGGCGCCAGGGCAAGGCCGGCGACTGGGATATCCTGGGCAACGGCTACGGAAACCAGACGGGACTGGCCCTTACAAACCTGCAGGGCATGTATGCCGGCACTGCCGAGAAGGAAGCCACCCGGGACACCTACCACGGCTTCGTTTTCCCCGAGATCAGCAGCAAGATCATCACCGCCACCTCCGAGACGGACCAGGACAAGAGCACAGAGCTGCTCACTTCGGTCCAAAAGGACATCTGGGCCAAGTGGCCCTGCATGTGGGCCTTTATCCCCAACGCCGTTCTCGCCCGCCGCTCCCGGGTGGAAGGCCTCAAGCTGCGCCCCACCAACTCCTACCAGGTCTCCGCAGTCAAGGTGAACGGCTAGCCAATGCTCTCCTACGTCTCCAAGCGGTTGGGGCAGAGCCTGCTCACGATCTTCCTGACCGTGTCCACAGTCTTTGTCCTGATCCGGATGGCTCCCGGCGACCCGGCCTATGCCCTGGCCGGGCCGCTGGCCTCCACCGGAGACCTCGAAAAAATCCGTATCTCCATGGGGCTCAACGAACCCCTGCTGACCCAGTACGGCATCTTCCTTCGGGACCTGGGCGCCGGAAACATCGGCAAGTCCTACTCCTTCCAGGCACCAGCCCTGGACGTGGTGCTGTCCCGGCTGCCCAACACCATCTTCCTGGCCGTGCTCGCCATCCTGCTGGCCATCGTGGTGGCCATCCCCCTGGGCGTCTGGATGGCCAAGCGCGCGGACACCAAGCGGGAACTCGGCGTCAACGTGCTGACCATCACCGGGCAGTCCATGCCGGACTTCTGGATTGGCATCATGCTGCTGACCCTGTTCGCGGTGGTGTTCCCCATCTTCCCGTCCTCCGGCTTCACCAGCTGGTCCGGGGTAGTGCTGCCGGTGGCCACCGTGGCCATCCTGCAGATCGCCCTGGTGTCACGCATGGTGCGCCGGGAGGTTGGCACCAACATGGCAGCCCCCTACCTGACGGTGGCCCGGGCGCGTGGCACCGGAGAGCAGAAGCTCACCTGGGCCTACGCCATGCGCAACTCCTCCATTCCCATCCTCACCGCCCTGGGCACCCGGTTCGCGGGCATGCTCAACGGCGTGGTGGTAGTGGAAGTGGTGTTCAACTGGCCCGGCCTTGGTTCCCTGGTGGTCCGTGCCCTTGAGACCCGCGACTACCCGTTGATCCAAGCCACGGTCCTGGTGACCGCAGTCCTCGCCGTGGGCGTCCAGCTGCTGATCGATCTCTGCTACCCGCTCCTGGACCCCCGGGTCCGGCTCGGAAAGGTGTCCGTGGCATGAGTACCATCAACGAAATCCCGCTCGCCGCACAGGCCATGAAGCGCCCGACGGCGGTCACCAAGCAGCTGCTCCGCCGCTCCTCCGCGGCGCGGCGTGAGCGCTCGGCGAAGGTGAAGATGGTGCTGGGAGGCTTCCTCACCGCCGTCGTGGTCCTGCCCATCGTCCTGGCGCAGGTCCTGCCGCTGCCCGACGTCGACGCCCAGGCCATCACCTCCCGCTTCCTGCCGCCACTGAGCGAAGGCCACCTCTTCGGCACGGACCAGCTGGGCCGGGACATCCTCTCCCGGGTGCTGCACGGCGGCCAGGTGTCGCTCACCATCGGCGTGCTCGCCGTCGTCATTTCGGGGATTGTGGGCGTTGTCTTGGGGGCGCTCGCAGGCTTCTTCGGCGGCTGGGTGGACGCAGTGGTGTCCCGCCTGATCGAGGCGCAGCTCTCGCTGCCGCTGCTCATGATGCTCCTGCTGGTGGTGGCCCTGTTCGGCCCCTCCGTCCCGGTGATCACCTTCGTCATCGCCATTGCCCAGTGGCCCGAGCCGGCCCGCCTCACCCGCTCGCTGGTGCTGGTGGAACGCGAAAAGCCCTACGTCCAGGCCGCGAAAGTCCTGGGCCTACCCCAGCTCACCACGCTGGTGAAGCACATCATCCCCAACGTCATCAACCAGGTGATCGTGGTGGTCCTGCTGCTCCTGGCCACGGCCGTGCTGATGGAAAGCGCGCTGAGCTTCCTGGGCGCAGGCCCGCAGCGGCCCTTCGCCACCTGGGGCCGGATCATCTCCGACGGCCAGGACTTCATCACCACCTCCTGGTGGATCGTCACCCTCCCCGGTGCCGTGATCGCCACCCTGGTGGTGGGGGTCAACCTGCTGGCCGACGGCCTGCGGGACCGTGTACGCCGCCGGAAGGGAGCAACCGCATGAGCGTGCTGGAGGTCCGAAACCTTTCCGTGGAACTGATGACCACCGCCGGCGTGATCCGCGCCGTGGACGGCATCACCTTCTCCATCGACCCCCGGCAGACCGTCACCATCATCGGTGAGTCAGGCTCCGGCAAAAGTACGACGGCGATGGGCCTCCTGAGGCTCCTGCCGGACGACCTCGCCGTCATCTCCGGCCACGCCGTGCTGGACGGTGTGGACGTGGTGACCGAGCCGAAGAAGTTCGCCAAGCTCCGCGGCCGGTCCGTGGCGCTGATCCCGCAGGACGCCATGACCGCGCTGTCCCCGGTACACACCATCGGCAGGCAGTTGGGCGAGGCGGTCCTGCGCAAGGGTGCTGCCCCTAAGGCGGAGGTGGCCCGGCGCTCCCTTGAACTGTTGGAGCAGGTCCGCATCCCGGACCCAGCGGTGCAGCTGAAGAAATACCCGCACCAGCTGTCCGGCGGCATGCTGCAGCGCGTCCTGATCGCCATGGCGCTCGCCGTTGACCCCGTGCTGCTGGTGGCCGATGAACCAACCAGCGCACTGGACGTGACGGTGCAGGCAGGGATCCTGGACCTCCTGCTGGAGCTGCAGGAACGGACCCAGGTGGCCATCCTGATGATCACGCACGATCTTGGCGTGGCCCGGCTCGTCTCGGATCGGATCCATGTGATGAAGGACGGCAGGTTCGTGGAAAGCGGCGAAGTGGAGCAGATCGTGGAAAACCCGCAAACGGAGTACACCAAAAAGCTCCTGGCAGCAGTGCCGAAGCTGGGCCACTGGGACGGCGAACCGCACGCTGATTCCACGCAGGCGAGCCTGGACGGAGCTCGCTCATGAGTTCCCAGGTGGACACCTCGGCTGTGGCGCAGGACCTGGTGCTGTCCGTCCGGAACCTCACCGTGGACTACGCCGTGCACCGCAGCAGCTTCCGGGCCGTGGACGATGTGAGCTTCGACGTCCCCCGTGGCAGTACCGTGGCCATCGTGGGGGAGTCGGGCTGCGGCAAATCCACCATCGCCAAGGCAATCGTCCGGCTGCTCACGCCGACCTCGGGGGAAATCCTGCTCAACGGCCAGGACATCGCGCGGATGCCGGCGCGGCAGCTGCGCCCGCTCCGGTCAAAGGTCCAGATGGTTTTCCAGGATCCCTACGGCTCACTTGACCCGCACCTGACTGCGGAGGACATCGTGGCCGAACCGCTGACCCTGCGCGGTATCCGCTCCGGGAAGGAACGCCGGGCGGAAGCGGCCAAACTGATCGACCAGGTGGGGCTCCCATCCTCGGCCCTGGGCCGGCGTCCTGCGGAATTCTCCGGTGGCCAGCGGCAGCGCATAGGCATCGCCCGGGCTTTGGCCTCGAAGCCGGAACTGCTGGTCTGCGATGAGGCCACCAGCGCTTTGGACGTCTCGGTCCAGGCGCAGGTGCTGGATCTCCTGGCGGACATCCAGCGGGACCGCGGGCTGACCTACTTGATGATCAGCCACAATCTTGGTGTGGTGAGGGAAAGCAGCAGCCACGTGGTGGTGATGTCCAAGGGCAAGATTGTGGAACAGGGTCCTACCGAGCAGGTGCTGACAAGGCCGCGTGACCCCTACACCCGCGCGCTCCGGGCCGCGGCGCTTGACCCCTTGACCATGACCGGACGCAAGCCCCGGGAGCTGGTCTCGAGACTGAACAAGGTGGCGCCGCAGGGCGGACCCGTACTGATGGAGGAAGCAGTTTGATGCAGGGAACCACCGTGGAAGGCCTGGAGCTTCCCATTTCTCAGCTGGCGCTGGGCACCATGACCTTCGGGGATACGGCGTCGGAAGAGGTGGCTGCGGACATGCTTTCCGCAGCGCTCGACGCCGGGATCACCGTGGTGGATACAGCAAACGGGTATGCCGGGGGAGCAAGCGAGGAAATCCTGGCCAAGCTCCTGCCCGCGCACCGTGACGCCGTCATCCTCGCTTCGAAGGCGGGGATGCCGCACCCCGACGCCGGCGAGCACTCACCGCTGTCCGCGGAGGGGCTGCGGTTGTCGGTTGAAGGCAGCCTCCGGCGGCTGGCGACGGACCGGCTGGACCTCTTCTATCTCCACCAGCCGGACCGGAAAGCGCCGCTCACGGAGACGCTCGCCGCCGTCGGGCAGCTGATCCGCGACGGCAAGATCCGCGCCTGGGGCGTGTCCAACTTCGCCGCCTGGCAGATCGGCGAGCTGAACGCAGCGGCCGATGCCGCCGTCGTGCCCCGTCCGGTGGTGGCCCAGCAGCTGTACAATCTGCTGGCCACCCGGATCGAGGACGAATACATGGAATTCGCCCAGCAGACCGGTTTGCTGACCATGGTTTACAACCCGCTGGGCGGCGGGCTGCTGACCGGGAAGCACTCCTTTAGCGAATCGCCCACGGAGGGCCGGTTCGGGAACTCCCGGCTGGCCGAGATGTACAAGCAGCGCTACTGGGACCCCCGGCTGTTCGAGGCGGTCCGCCAGTTGGGTGACATTGCCGACGGCGCCGGGTTGCCCCTGCCGGAACTGTCCTTCCGCTGGCTGCTCAGCAAGCCGGGCGTCGGGTCCATACTGCTGGGCGGGTCCAAGGTGGAGCAGCTGCAGGCCAACATCGCCGCTGCTGCCAAGGGGCCTTTGCCTGCTGATGTTGTGGCGGCCTGCGACGCGGTGGCTGCAGAAATCCACGGACCGATGCCCAAGTACAACCGCTGACCTTACGCTGACCATTGAATCTCCCCATTGAAGAGGAATCCGCCATGAGTGCCGCATCATTTGCCGCAAAAGCCCGAGCCAATGAGCCCGTCGTCGGATACTGGGTGGTCCTCGACTCGCCCGTGTCCACGGAGCGGGTGGCGCGGCTGGGTTATGACTACGTGGCTTTGGACGCGCAGCACGGCCTGATGGGTTACTCCGGGTGGCTGCACGGGCTGATGGCGATTGACGCGGCCGGGGCTGCGGGCATAGTCCGCGTTCCGTCCAACAATGCAGCGTTTATCGGACAGGCTTTGGACGCCGGTGCCGCCGGTGTCATTGTGCCGCTGGTCAACAACGCGGAGGAAGCTGCCGCCGCGGTCCGGGCTGTTCGCTACCCGCCGCACGGCTTGCGGTCCTACGGTCCCATGCGTTCAGCGCTTCGCATCGGGCCGACGCCGGCCGAAGCCGACGCCACCGTGCTGTGCCTGGCCATGATCGAGACGCCCGAAGGTTTGGCCAACGTCAAGGAGATCTGCGCAGTGCCCGGGATCGACGGCGTGTACATCGGCCCGTCCGACCTCTGCCTGGCTGTGGGCGGCAGGTTCCCGAACGATCCGGACGTGGCCGAGGAGTTCAACGCTGCCCTGGTTTCCATCCGGGAGGCGGCTCAGGACGCCGGCGTCATCGCAGCCATCCATACGGCCAGCGGTGAGATCGCTGCCCAGCGGCTTTCGGAGGGCTTCACTTTCGTCACCGTGGCATCCGACCTCACGCACCTCGAAATTGCCGCCGCGAACCACCTGTCCACCGCCCGCGGGGAGTAGCCCAACGCCCTGTCACCTGATGCGGCTTTTCCGGCGATCCAGTATCACTTGATGCGGCATGCGCTGGGACGCACTGTGACCTTTAGGGTCCGGACCCGCCGTCCGACGCCCGCCGCGCCTCCCGATGGTGCTTTTGTGGACAAGCGTGGATCCAGGCAGGGCCTCCGTACGCTGGGGCCCGTATCAGCGAATTGGTCCTAAATTGTGCCGATCCGGAGCTCCTGGCAGGGTTCTGGTGCAAAGTCCTCGGATATGTTGAGCTCGACCGGGAGGACGGCGCCATCGAAATCGGTCCCCCCGGACGCCGGGTTCGACGGCCTGCAGCCCACCATCATCCTGAGCCCGAGCAGCAACCCGCGGACCGGACGCCTCCCCCAGCATATCGATGTCAACCCGGCGGACCGGGACCAGGACGCCGAGCTGGAACGCCTGCTCGCCCTCGGAGCCCGGCCGGCTGACGTCGGGCAAAAAGGCGACGAGCAGTGGCACGTCCTGGCCGACCCTGAAGGCAACGAGTTCTGCCGTCTGCGCAGGCGGCTTGACCCCTGACCGGGTGCCGCAGCTAATCGGCAAGTCCCTTCCCGTATGGCTGATGCCACATCGGAACGGACGGCGGAGATGCGCCGCATGCTCCAGGCGACGTTGCCCCACGTACAGCCAGCTAACTGGGCGCTCGTCCAAGATGCCACCGGCAGCGTCAGCGCTGCCGGAACTATGCAAGGAAGCCCTTGTACTTAGGGAGGTGGGGCATCCCCGCGCAGGTATTGTTGGCGAGGGGGACCGTACACGGTCAAGTCCTACACCGGTGTTGGGTTGACCGCGGCAGGCGGCGCAGCAGGATGTCGCCGGTGTCCGAGTTGACGGTGGTGGCGCCGTCCGGAATTACTGAGGAGCGTGACTGGTGAGCAATGCCAGTGATTGGGCAGGGAAGCTCAAAGAAATCCATGAGAAGCAACTGGACCGTCCCCGCCGTGTACACCGGCTGGGCCGCACCAAAGTCCTCTTCACAACGGGCCATGCAGTTTGCACGGTGGGCGCGGCGGTCGGGGCAGTATCGGTGGATGCTCCGGACCTTTTGTTCTGGGTTGCAACGGTGGCAGGGTTTTTCGGCGGAAAGTACTTTTACCCCGTCCCCCGCAGCAGCGTAGCGAGCCCACACGGCTCCAGGGACTTCGCTAGGAAATCTCCTGGCGACCTGGACTTTTTGACCCCAGCGGAGATCCGGGCCTACCAATTTAACGCACAGTTCGCCCAAAAGGGCGTGACACCTTTGGCTCTGGGGACCGAAGACGCTCTGGGCCGCCAGCGTGAGGCAGTTCGAACAGCGTCCCAGGTTTCAGGCGTGGACGAAGTGTTATTGGGGAATCTTTCCCTGGCGGATCTAAAGGAATACGGAAGGACCGCAGACCGGCACGACCTGCTGAAGCGGCGGTGGCTCACCTACGAGGTGGACCCGCAGTTGCAGTTCGACTACCCTGCGATGTCAGATACGTCCCTTCCGGCCACTTCAGCCATGATCAGGGCCATGCGCGCCGCCGACCACGAGAAAACCGCAGGTAACCCGGCTGAGTACAAGCTCGCGGTGGACAGGTTTTCCCAAGCCCTGGCGGCGGCGGAATCTGCAGCCGGAGTGCCCTGACCACGCACGTTTCTACGCACCGTTGTCGTTCCATCAGTTGCCCTCCGAGTCGCCGCAGATACCGTCGGCCAGCAGGAGGACTGGCACGGCGGCAGCCGGCGTCAGAAGAAATGACCCCCAGTAAGGATGGACCCATGAACCAGAGCAGCATCCGCCAATACCAGGAGTCGGTCACGGTCCAAGCATCAGCTGAGACACTTTACGACCTGGTCTCCGACATCACCCGCACCGGTGAGTGGAGCCCGATCTGCACGTCGTGCTGGTGGGACGACGAGGACAGCGCCGGTCGACCCGGTGCTTGGTTTACCGGGCGCAATGAGCTGCCGCAGCGGACCTGGGAGACCCGGTCCCAGGTGGTGGCTGCCGAGCGCGGCCGCGAGTTCGCCTGGGTGGTGGGTGGCAGGTTTGTCCGTTGGGGCTTCACCCTCACACCGGCAGACGCCGGGACCACGCTCACTGAGTCGTGGGAATTCCTGCCGGATGGGATGGCCATGTTCGAGGAGAAGTTCGGCGAAGGGGCATCAACCCAGATCGCCGACCGCACCCAGCAGGCGCTGGACGGCATTCCGAAAACGCTCGCCGCGATCAAACGAATCGCCGAATCCATCGCTGCACATGAGGAGGTCCCGTCCTAAGACGGGAGCTGCTGCATCAATGAGAGGTGCCCGGCACGGGCCCGATGGCCTTACCCCTGTCCATTGCCGGTACGGGAACGCCATGCCTCGAGCTGCTCGATGGTTTCCGGATGCTGGTAGGCAATCTTCTGCCCGCTGTCCAGCGAGATGGTGTTGCTGTGGGTCCTGATGCCCTCCGGGATCTGCCGCCCGGTGCCGCTGGAGCGCACGAAGTTGTCCTTGGCGCCCACAAAACTGTTGCGGGCAATCTCGATGTCGCAGGGCAGCTCAACGTCGTAGGTCAGCAGGTGCGTGCCCATGCCTGCCTGGTCCGGCCGGATGTTGGCAGCCCAGGAGAAGCCGGCATCGCGGCAGTCGTTGTCCGTAAACGAGCACCGGATGTGTCCCGTACCTGCAGCCGGTGTTCCCCGGGACCAGACCTCCAGGCTCTGGTTGCAGTTCTCAATGGTGTTGCCCACGAACCTGCAGTCCGTCCACGCAACGTTGGATCCCTCGGCACTGCCCTGCATGGTGGTGCCCGTGTCATACGTCTGCCGGATCGTGTTGCCCTGGACCAGCACGTTCGCGCAGCCGATCCAGATTTCCACGCCGTTCCCGTACCGGGTGGTCTTTGATACCCGCGAACCGCCGATTTCCTCAATCAGGCAGTCCGTGATCTGCGCGTTCTGGGTCCCGTAGATTCCCACGCCGTGGGCGCCGTGGCCAAGGATGTGCAGGTCCGAGGCGTTGGTGTTGGAGGCGGGACGGAAACCCTGCTGCTTCACGGCTATCTCCACGCCGGCACCCGGGGATGCGCCCAGCCTCACGTACACGTGGGTATCGTCGCTGTAAAAATCCCAGTCCTGCGCCAGGTCAGCCAGGTTCCACCGCTTCCAGCCGTGGATGGTGCCGCCGGCCTTCAGGAATCCGACGTCGGTTGAGGTTCCGGCCGTGTTGCCGGTGAACTCACCGGATCCGGCGGTCAGGTTCAGCTTCCACACGTTGGGGCTGTGCAGCGCCCACGCGTCAGTGCTCACCTTGTAGCCGTTGATCTGTGGCAGCGACCCACTGCCGTAGGAGCCGAGGGTAAAAGCTCCCGTTGTCCCTTTCAGCACAGGAACCTTGAGGGAGCCCCAAAACACGTCACCGCGCCGCAGCAGGACCGCGTCGCCGCGCCCCACTTCGCCGGCGTCGAGCGCGGCCCTGACCCTTCCAAGCGTCTGCCAGGGTGCTGTCTTGGTGCCCGGGTTGGCATCGTCCCCGCCGCTGCTGACGAAGCGGGTGTTCGCGTAGGCAGGGGACGGAACAACTGCCGTGGCCGGGGGAGTAAGCGCGCTGGGCACCCCGGCCGTTACCGCCGCTGCCCCAACCCACTCCAAGAAGCGCCGGCGCCCCAGCATCATGAGTTCTCACCGGCCAGGGACTCGGTACGGCGGCAGCTGAAAGGGCGGGGGAGGGGTCTTGAAAAAGGCACCAAAAGATTTTACAGGTCCTGGACTGCATTGGCTGAATCGCCGCTACCCGCGCGTTAACGGGGGGTAATGCCACCTTGGCATTTGGCACACGTACATGTGCCTGCGTTCGGGGCGCACTCATCCCTAAAAGCAGGCGTGACCCGTTGACAGGCAAAAGTTGCCCAGGACGGGCAGACGATACCGATCCGGGGGAGTGTCCCCTGCGAAACGCCCGACGCCTCGCCTCGGCGCACGTTCTAGACAAACATCAATTCCCAGACAGTCCGGGCATGGTCTTCGTACACTGGGGTTCATGGTCTCCCGTATCAGCGAACTGGTCCTGAATTGTGCCGATCCGGAACTCCTGGCGGGTTTCTGGAGCCAGGTGCTCGGATATGTCGAGCTCGACCGGGAGGACGGTGCAATCGAGATCGGCCCGCCCGATGCCGGGTTCGGCGGCCTGCAGCCCACCATCATCCTGAGCCCGAGCAGCAACCCGCGGACCGGACGCCTCCCTCTGCACATCGACGTCAACCCCGTGGACCGGGACCAGGGCGCCGAGCTGGAACGCCTGCTTGCCCTTGGGGCCCGCCCGGCCGACGTGGGGCAGACAGGCGACGAGCAATGGCACGTCCTGGCCGACCCTGAAGGCAACGAGTTCTGCCTCCTGCGCAAGCGGCTTGACCCCTGACCGGCTACGGAAGCGGTTGCCTCTTGCCGACGGCAACCGCACCGTCAGGCGGGACGTAGGTCCGCCGTCGCCGCTCCAGCCGCATCTGTTGGCCCGGCGAAGGGATCCGTGCGCCCTTGGCGCGGTTGCACCGGCTGCAGGCGGCCACAAAATTCTGCAGGCTGGTGGACCCGCCTTTAGACCAGGGATAGAAGTGGTCGCCATGCTCGGCCGCGCGGGAGCACCGGCGGCCAAAACCAGTCTCCATCTCACATACGCCGCCGGCCCGCGCCATCCCTGCGCGGTGCTGCTGGCGCGTAAATCGCCGCACTGGATCCCGCCGTCGAACGTCCCGTGCGTTGATAACGGCCGCGGCAATGATGAGGACGACGGCGATCGCGCCCGGGAGCGTCACCCCGGTCACCACGCGGTCCAGCATGGAGCGGAAAACTCCGGCTGCCGTGGCCGCTCCGGACCCGGCGCCGGCATCCGCCTGCGGCATGAGCGAAAGAATGGCTGAGCCGAACAACCACAGGGTGACAGCCATGAACGCCAGGCGAAGGCAAATGCGTGTCCAATAAATGCGTTTCAGTTCCGGCATTCGGATGTCCCCCAACTCGTCCGCAGACCGTGACGCTGCCGTCCCGGGCATAACGAGATCGTACAGTCGTCATCCCAAATACGGGCTCATTCGCGGTAGTTTAAGGCGTCGAACTGCTCCTGCCAGTGCGACTTCTCGCCCTCGACGTACCGCCTGTGCGACGTGTTCCATTTGGGCCATATCTCGGACGCAACCTTCCTGTCGGGCTCCGCCGTGCCTGGGGCCCGGGTTGCGTGCGGTGGTGGCGGCGCCCGGAGTACGTTCCGGTTGAGGCCAGCGGCGGTTTTTCGCTGCACGCTCGGCCGGGTGTTTCCCCTAATGAGCAGGTGCGCGAGGTTCGCAAGCCCAACTACCAGACCGAACGCCGCCCAGAAGATACCGACCAGGACCAGGGCACCCAGAAGGACGCCAATCCAAAGCAGCAGCCCGATCGCAGGAAACAGGAAGACCATGGTCGGCCTTTAAAGCGTCTCGGGGACCGGGCGCCCAGGAAAGAGCGTCGAGTACTGTTTCCGGAACATTCTGCGCCCGATGAGGCGGTAGCCCAGGCGGACCGGCGGGGGGATCTCCTTGAACAGTTCCTTCCGGTCTGCGGGCGGATTCGTGGCCAGCACCATCCCCAGGTAGGTGACCAGGAATTTCTTGTCGAACTGCTCAATGCTGTGCTGCCCCAGCCCCTCCATTTCCTTCTCGGTCATCACCCTGTCCGCAACGGGCATCACCTCCGTGACCTCTCGGCGCAGGTGCACTTTGAGGATTGCTGACAGGTCCTCGTAGCGCGCGGCCAGTTCCGCAGCGGACTCTGCATCCGGCGTCGCCATCCAGCGCAGGCGGATAGGCTTGATGTCCTCGAGCCGCTGGGTGACCTGCCGGTGCTGCTCCAGCATCTGCGCCACGTGCAGGGCGCACGCAGGTGCCCGCTGGCCCAGCTGCGGGTACATCAGCAGGTCCTCGCCCTCGTGGTGGATGTGGAGCACCTTGTCGAAGTTCCCCAGCACTTCCCCCACGTAGGCGGCGCGGGCAGTGTCGCCAGCACCCACGGAGCGCACCAGGCCGGGCGCCTCGTCGTACGCCCACAGGAAAAAGCGGTGTATGCGCCGCATGCCCGCAGTCCCGGTGCACAGGACGGGTCCGGGCGGCAATGGAGGTGCGGTCTCGCCGGGCTGCATGGTGAAGAAGTCGGTCATTGGAGGGCCCCTAACGGCGGTCAAGCGAGACCAGGACCTCTCCCCGGGAGCATTTTATCGCTTGCACCAAAGCCGAACAATGGCCCGGACCAGCCGCCGGTGCCACGGCAGAGGCTGCTACCAGGAGCCCGATTGAGGCGCAAGGCGTGCCCTTGACAGCCCATCCGGGCCTAAGGAACATCAGAGGTGCCGGTGCGCCTGGTTGTCCCTCGCAGGACCACCCGAAGGCCGGTTTCATGGAGGGTTACCGGATGCAGCCAGCACTCCCGCGACGCAGGTCCTTCCGGAGCGTGGCCGCGGCTGCCGCAACCCTCCTGGCCGTCTCTGTTGCGGGTTGCACTTTCACCCCGCAACCTGCCCCGCAGCCGCCGGGCCAGCCGTCCCCCACTGTCTTGTCCCCGGCGCCCGCCCCTCCGGCAGCCGTGCCGCCACCTTATGGCAAGCCTGTCTTTCCCCTGCGTGATGTCCGGATCGCTGCCGTGGGCGACATGAACGGCGTCAGGACCTACGCGCCTGACAGCCCGTCCGGCCGGAACGCCGCGGCGATCACGCGGCTCGTTCAGAACAACGAAATCGACGCGTTCCTGGGGATCGGGGACTTCCAGTACGACGCCGCTTACTGCGAGGACTATGTGAAGTACTGGTCGAGGCTCTGGGGCGGCACACTGCCCAAGCTGTACTGGGTATCCGCCCCCAACCATGACTGGAAACCCGGCCGCAATGAGGACCTCGACGATTTCATGAATGGCCAATGCCCGGGGTCCTCTGCCAAGGCCGCAATCAACCATGAGCGCGGGTTCATCGAAAACGGGCAGCCCTACTCGAAGGACTTCGGGAACTGGCATTTCGCGTTCCTGTCCTCCGCGCACTGGCGGTACAACCCCGCGCGGGCCCAGGCGCTCACAACGTGGCTGGACCGAGACCTTGCTGCCGCCAAGGCTGCGGGCAAGCACCTGGCAGTGGTGCACCACGAGCCGTACTTCACCTCCAGCACGGAAACGCATGAGCGGAATGTGGATCACAAACCGTGGATCGACGTGATGTGGAAGCACCGGGTCCGCCTGACCCTGTCCGGGTCGCAGCACAACTACGAACGCTCGTGCCCGGTGAACAACGACGACCAGTGCGTCAGCGACGGGATGACGTCCTTCCAGGTTTCCACGGGCGGCGTCGGCCTCCGCCCCTTCACCAGCAGCCCGCCGTACATCGTCAAGCGCTTCAGCGACACCCACGGGTTCCTCCGGCTGACACTGCGGGTGGACGGGTCCTTCGACTGGAACTTCGTGCCGACGTCGGGGTCCAGCACGGATGCGGGAACGCGCTCCGCGGCGGAGTAATAGAGAGAGTACGACGGCGGTGCTGCCGCCGGCTTCGCCGCGGGCGGTGACGCCGGTCCTGCCGGCATGGGACACTACGGCCATGGGCATCGAACAGTGGTGGACGAAGTTGCAGCCATCGACGCGGCAGTGGCTGATCAACAACAACGGCGATCAGGTTCCGGCTGCAATAGTGGCCGAGATTGCGGAGGCCGGCGGACCGGCCAGCGATGACTCCTGGTGGGCCAGCCAGGATGAAACCCCGGGGCACTGCTTCCCGGACGACGCCATCGACTGGGTCGAGGCCACCGCGAACGAGGAAGAGCCGCAATAACTACTGCTTCTTTGTCTTCTTTATGCTTCGGGATTTGGCCTGGACGGCACTGTTGCGGACCACAAGCGTGGGTGCGATGGGGGTGCGGTCCACGTCCCGCCCCTCCATCGCACCGAGAAGCACCTCCATGCTCATATGCGCCAGCGCCGTGAAATCCTGGCGCACGGTGGTGAGTGGAGGCAGGAAGTAATCGGAACCTTCAATATCGTCGAAACCCACCACGCTCACGTCGTCCGGGACCCGGACCCCGTTTTCGGCGAAAGCGCGGATCAGCCCGAGCGCCGTGTGGTCACTGGCGGCGAAGATGGCCTGGGGTATCTTTTCTTCCCGCACGAGTTTGAGGGCGGTTTCGTAGGCCCAGCGCGGGCTCCAGTCGCCCTCCGGGCATAGCCCCGGTGCAAGTCCGGCGTCGCGGAGCGCGGCCTCCCAGCCGCGTTTGCGCACCCGCCCGTCGAACCAGTCCATGGAGCCGGCGAAGTGGGCGATGTCCGTGTGGCCCAGGTCGATCAGGTGCTGGGTGGCCAGCCGTGCGCCAAGCTCCTGGTTTTCCGAGTACGTGAAGACGTTTGGCGTGGACGATGCTCCCGCGGCGATCATCTCCACGGGCACACGGCACGAGGCATTCCATACAGCTGCCGCCATGTCCACCACAGGTGCAATGACAATGATTCCACCCACCCCGGTATCGTCCAGGGTGTCGAGGGCGGCCTGGACTGACTCTTCGTACGGCTGTTCGACACTAATGACGGTTGTGGCGTAGCCCTTCGTGCGTGCAACGTTCTCGAGGGCCATCAGTGTTCCCACCGGGCCGAAACGCGGGGAACCATCGGAAAGTATGCCGATGGACGTGGACCGGCTGGTGACTAGTGCCGTTGCCGCCCTGTTCCTGCGGTACCCGATGTCCTTGATCACCTGCAGAACCCGTTGCCGCGTTGCCGCGCTCACGTCCGGTGCATCATTGAGGACCCGCGAAACCGTGCCGAAGGAAACGCCGGCCATGCTCGCCACATCATTGATGGTGGGCTTCCGGCGCAGCGGGCCATCCGCCAGCCTCTCGTTCGCCTTGTGGGGAACCGCTATGCCTGCCACTTGCTCTCCTTCTTGCACCGCACGGACACACCCCGGCTCCGTGCCTTATCGATCTTACGTCGGCCAGGCCATCGCAGCCGCTTAAAACAGCTCCCAAAGTGATCCTTGACACAAATCTCCGTAAACGTTTACGATGATTGCCGTAAACGTTTACGGAAAAACCGTAAACGCTTACGGAGCAAGTATTTCAACGAGGAAAGGAGCGGGATGCCCGGCCCCATCGTCTACGCACTCGCGCTCGATCCGAACGCAGCGCTCCGGGACGTCGACCGCACCCAGTGGGCAAACCTGGAAGCACTGCTGGGGGATACGGCGCCCGGCGATCTTGCAGCCGCCGTCCGCGCCTTCGTCTCCGCAGGCTCTTCGGCGGTCATTGGAATCTTCGATGACAATCTCCTCTGGGCCAGCCTGGTGGTCTCCGTTGACAACTCAGGCAAACCCTCGTCAGTGTCCACCATCCACGGCCCGGCCGCGGAAGCTCCCGGCGGCATGGCCAAGGCCGCCGGCGAGGCGGTCAAGTGGGTTCAGGCCCACCACGGACCGTGTTCCCTGGGCTTCTTCGTAGACAAGGTGCATGCAGAAGCGCTCCTGAGAGCCGCAGACAAGGCCGCTGCAATACGCTCAGCCTCGGCCTCCGGCGCACTCGTCCTGTCCCCGGTGCCACCGGCACTGGCCCTTGCCCTCGCCTGACCCGTTCCAGGCATCCACCCCTATCCATCCACCCAAGCACTGGAGAACAATGATGATCCGCAGGCTTCCCTTTGTGGCCCTCGCCGCAGCCCTGTCACTTTCCGTCGCTTCCTGCAGCAGTTCGACGTCGGGCGCCTCAAGCGTTCCCGACGCCGGCGTGTCCGAGAAGGCCCAGCAGGCCCTTGACGAGATCAAGGGACAGGTCCTCAGCAAAGGGCCCAACGGCGAGACGCCGTCCCCGGCGTCCGCAGCAGACCTTACGCCCGAAGACATTGAGAAGGTCAAGGCGCTCAACGCCACGGCCGCCATCGTGATGCACTACGGCGGAAATGACTGGGCCACGGCCCAGGTCAACGGCCTGAAGAGCGAATTCGAACAGCTCGGCATCAAGGTCATCGCCACAACCGATGCGAATTTCAAGCCGGACAAGCAGGTTTCGGATATCGAGACTGTCATGACGCAGGAGCCTGACATCATCGTTTCCATCCCCACGGACCCCATCGCCACGGCATCCGCATACAAGAAGGCCGCGGAGGCCGGCACCAAGCTCGTCTTCATGGACAACATCCCCCAGGGACTGACCGCCGGCCAGGACTACGTCTCCGTTGTTTCTGCCGACAACTACGGCAACGGCGTTGTCTCAGCCCACCAGATGGCCAAAGCACTGGGTGGCAAGGGGAAGATCGGGCTCGTGTTCCACCAGGCCGACTTCTTCGTGACCAAGCAGCGCTATGACGGCTTCAAGGAAACCATCACCAAGGAATACCCGGACATCCAGGTGGTCGAAGAAAAGGGGATTGCCGGCCCTGACTTCGCTGGGGATGCCCAGGCCGCTGCCAACGCCATGCTGAGCAAGTACCCTGACCTGTCCGGCATCTGGGCGGTGTGGGATGTTCCTGCAGAAGGCGTCATGGCCGCTGCACGGGCCGCGGGCCGGCAGGACCTGAAGATCGCCACGGAGGACCTGGGCAAGAACGTCGCCATTGCGCTGGCCAAGGACGAACTCGTAGTCGGCCTCGGCGCCCAGGTTCCGTTCGACCAGGGTGTCACGGAAGCCCGGCTGGGCGCAGGGGCCCTCATCGGCAAGGAAGCGCCCGCCTACGTGGCCCTGAGTGCCCTCCCGGTTGACCACTCCAACGTCCTGGAGGCCTGGAAGCAGGTTTACCACGAGGACGCCCCGAAGGACATCCAGGACTCCTACAAGAAGTAGCCAAAAACCGGCGGTGCGGGGTGTCCACCCCGCACCGCACCGAAAGGGCAACGATGAACACCGCAGACAATGTCGTCGAGATGCGCTCGATTTCCAAGGGCTTCAACGGCGTTCCCGTCCTGAAGGACGTCAGCTTCGACGTCCGCAAGGGCGAGGTCCACGCACTGGCGGGCGGCAACGGCGCCGGGAAGTCCACGCTCATGAAGATTCTCCAGGGCGTCTACCAGGCAGATGCCGGGGAGATCCTCATTGGAGGCAAGCCGGCCGTGATCAATACGATCCAGGACGCGAAGGCCGCCGGGATCGGCATGGTCTTCCAGGAATTCAGCCTGGTGCCGAGCCTGACCGTTGCACAGAACATCTTCCTGGCCGCGGAACCGCTCGGTCCCGGACGGCTCATCGACGACCGTGCGGCGGTGCGCCGGGCCAGGGAAGTTTTCGCAGAGATGGAGGTCGACGTCGATCCCCGCGCCCAGGTCTCCCGGCTCGGTACTGCCTACTGGCAGCTGACCGAGATCGCCAAGGCACTCGCACAGAACGCGCAGGTGCTGATCATGGACGAACCCACTGCCAGCCTGGCCCGGCACGAGTCCGAAGCGCTCTTCGAACTGATTGACCGCCTCAAGCAGCGTGGCATTTCAATCATCTACATCTCCCACCGCATGGATGAGGTGTACAGGCTCGCGGACAGGATCACCATCCTCCGCGACGGCCGCCACCTGCTCACCGCGCCGCTGACGGACGTCACCCCCGAGCAGATCGTGGAAGGCATCGTGGGCAAGAAGATCGAGGGCCAGCTTTCCTACCGTGCGCGTGACCATGAGGAACACACCGGGGCGCCGCTGCTGGAAGTCCGCGGCCTCAACGCGGGGCCGCGGGTCCGGGATATTTCTTTCGCGCTCCGGCCCGGCGAGATCCTGGGCCTGGCGGGACTGATGGGCAGCGGACGCACTGAACTCGCCCGTGCGCTCTTCGGCATTGACAAGGTGGACAGCGGCGAAGTCCTCCTGCGCGGCAAAAAGGTCACCCTTGCCTCGCCGCAGCAGGCCATCAACGCCGGCGTCGCCCTCATCCCGGAGGACCGCAGGGCCCAGGGCCTCGTCCTGGACCACTCCGTCCGGGACAACCTGCTGCTTCCCCTCCTGGGCCAGATCCAGCGGGGACCGCTCCTGGACGGTGCCAAGGGCAAGGAATTGTCCTCGTCCTTGATCAAGAAGTTCGCGGTGAAGGTTGCGCACCCCCACCGCCCGGTGCGTCTCCTCTCCGGCGGCAACCAGCAAAAGGTGGTCATCGCCAAGTGGCTGGGCACCGATCCGGACATCCTGATCCTGGACGAGCCAACGGCCGGCGTCGACATCGGTACCAAGAGCGAAATCCTGGACATGATCCGTGCGCTCGCCGGCGCAGGCAAGGCCGTCATCGTCATCTCCTCCGAGTACCCCGAACTACTCGCGGTCAGCGACCGCGTCCTCGTCCTCAAGGACGGCTCCATCATCCGTGATATTCCCCGCAGCGAGATCGCTGACGAGGAATATCTCCAACTCGCAGTGCAGGGAGTCTGAAAGTGAGCAAGGCAAACACCATCGCGCCGCGGGACACCGCGGCCCCCCGCAATATCAGCACCATCCTCAAGGACCTCGACTGGCGGCGCTACGTCATCTACATCGGCTTCGTCGTCGTCTTCCTCTTCTTCGCCGTTCTGCTCCGAGACCAGGGCTTCCTGTCGCCGAACAACCTGCTGAACATCTTCCGGCAGACCGCCACCATCACCGTCATCGCCGTCGGCATGACCTACGTGATCGCGTGTGCGGAGATCGACCTCAGCGTCGGATCCGTGGCCGGCCTCTCCAGTGTGTGCACGGCAATGGCCCTGTCCCAGTTTGGCCTGATCCCCGGCATCCTGGCCGGGCTCGCCGTCGGACTGGTGGTCGGGTCCATCAACGGTGCCCTGGTCAGCCTCCTTGGCATCCCGTCCTTCCTGGTGACACTCGGCATGCTGGGGATAGCCGTGGGCGTTGCCCAATGGATCACCGCATCGGCGCCCCAGCCCATCCTGAACGACACGTTCAACACGCTGTTCGGATCCGGCAACTTTGGTCCAATACCTGGCCTGGTGGTCTGGAGCGCCATCTTCGTCGCCATCGGCGCCGTGGTGCTGAACCGCACCAAGTTCGGCCGCCAGGTCCTGGCCACGGGCGGCAACCGCAACGCCGCAGATTTCACCGGCATCAACACCAAGCGCATCAAATTCCAGGTGCTCCTCATCTCGGCCATGGCGGCAAGCGTCGCCGGCATGCTCTACGCCGGCCGCCTCCAGTCCGGACGGTTCCAGTGGGGCTCCGGAGACGAGCTTTCCGCCATCGCCGCCGTCATCCTGGGCGGAACCAGCCTCTTCGGCGGGTTCGGCTCCATCATCGGCACCCTCTTTGGCGCCCTGTTGATCGGCCTGATCAACAACGGACTCATCCTGGCCGGCCTCGACAGCAGCCAGCAGCAGGTGGTCCGCGGCGCAATCATCATCCTGGCCGTCGCACTGGCCCGGAAGAAGTAGCACCCATGTTCTCCAAAATCTCCTGTGGCACCTGAAAGGCACAAGCAATGAAACTTGGTTACTGTTCCATTACCTGGGGCGGCGTGGTGGGCCACCCCCAAGGTGTGACGAGCGTCAAGGACCTTTTCTACATGACCCACGGGTCCATGAAGGACGCCGTCCAGGACATCGCATCGGTGGGCTACGAGGGCGTTGAGATGTTTGATGGCAACCTCGCGGAATACGCGGATAAGCCGGAGGAGCTCAAGGAAATACTGGGCACCTCCGGAGTTGCCCTGACCAGTGTGTATACCGGCGCCAACTTCATCTATGCCGATATCCTCCCCGACGAACTGCACCGGATCCACCGGGCTGCCGAACTGGCCGCGGACTTCGGGGCGGAACGCCTGGTAGTCGGAGGGGGCGCCCGCCGTGCGGCCGGAACCACCGAAGAGGATTACCACCGCCTCGGCACGGCCCTGGACAGGGTCACGGACATCGCAGAAAGCTTCGGGCTCTCCGCCAGCTACCACCCGCACCTGACCACCATCGTGGAAAGCCCGGACGAGCTGGACAAGCTCATGCCGCTCACCCGGATCGGCTTCTGCCCCGACACCGCCCATCTTGCGGCCGGGGGAGCGGACCCGGCCGCGGTCATCCGGAAATACCCCGACAGGATCCGGCACGTCCACCTCAAGGACCTTCGGCGGGACCCGTTTGCGTTCCTGCCCCTGGGCCAGGGCGAACTCGACTTCCCGGACATCCTCGCCGCCATCCGGGAGAGCGGCTACGACAGCTGGCTCATGGTCGAGCTGGACGGCTACGACGGCGATCCCCGGGAAGCCGCCGAGATCAGCAAGAAGTACCTCGAGAAAATCCTCTGACTCCACCAGCCATCACGGGCCGCCACCGCAGGCGCTCCCACCGTTTTTCCGAAAGGAACCAGATTCACATGCAGAACCTCAATGTTGGCCTCATCGGAGGCGGCTTCATGGGCAAAGCCCATTCACTGGCCTACGCGGCCATGCCCATGTTCTTCTGGCCGGCACCGGCCCTTCCGGTCCGCAAGGTCATCGCCGAGGCCAACCCGGAGCTGGCCTCGGAGGCTGCCCGGCGCTTCGGCTTCGAGAACTCCACCTCGGACTGGCGCAGCATTATCGACGATCCGGACATCGACGTCGTGGATATCGCCACACCCAACCATCTCCACGCCGAAATCGCGATCGCCGCGGCCGAGGCGGGCAAGCACATCATCTGTGAAAAGCCGCTGGCACGCACAGGCGAGGAATCCAAGGCCATGTACGACGCGGTCAAGGATAAGAACCTCGTCCACATGGTGGCCTTCAACTACCGGCGCACTCCCGCGGTTGCACTGGCCAAGAAATACATTGAGGAAGGCGCCATTGGCCGGATCCTCAGCTTCCGCGGCACCTACCTGCAGGACTGGAGCGCCGACCCTAACTCCCCGTTGTCCTGGCGTTTCCAGAAATCGATCGCAGGCTCGGGCGCCCTGGGCGACATCGCCACGCACGTCATCGACATGGCCCGGTACCTCGTCGGCGAGTTCAGCGCCGTCAACGCCCTCCTGTCCACCTGGATTCCCGAGCGGCCCCTCCAAACCGGTGGTGCTGACGCGCTCGGCACTGTGAGAGGCGGGGAGGGCCCGCGTGGCGAAGTCGATGTGGACGATGAAGTGATGACGATGATCCGTTTCGCCAACGGCGCTGTGGGATCTGTAGAGGCAACACGCAATGCCCACGGGCGGAACAACTACATCACGTTCGAAATCCACGGAACTGAAGGCAGCATCGTCTTCAACTACGAGCGGCGCGACGAACTCCAGGTCTGCTTCGCGTCCGACCAGGCCGACCGCCGCGGATTCCGGACCGTTTACACGGGGCCCGCCCACCCCTACGGAGAAGGACTCTGGCCCATCCCTGCTCTCGGCATCGGATACGGCGAAACCAAGATCATCGAGGCCTACGACTTCTTCAAGGCCATCGCGGAAGGCGGCAGCGTGAGCCCGAGTTTTGCTGACGGTTATCAGGTAGCGCTCATCGACGACGCAATCGTTGAGTCCGCTGCCAAAGAATCGTGGGTCGAAGTTCCGCAGATCAACGCATGACCCAACGGGAGGGGGCGGCGATCCTGCCGCCCCTTCCGCGGGCACAAGAGCACCCGAGGACGAGAAATTGACGCACCAAACAGTGAGCCAGGGCGAAGCCCAGGTCTGGCTGCTGCCAGTGTTCACCGCAAAAGCAGGGCACGAAGCAGCGCTTCATGAAGCACTCGTTGGGCTGCAGTCCGCGAGCCGAAAAGACGCCGGATGCCTGGAATACACCGTCTTCTCTGACGACCAAAGGCCCGGTACGTTCGTCCTCTTTGAGGGATGGGCCCGCCACGAGGACCTCAAGGCCCACAACGAAGAAGACCATGTGAAGGAATTCGTGAAAGGGGTGCAGCCACTCCTTGCTGCACCGTTCTCCGTAACTCCCATCACGCCCCTTACCGGGCCCTAAACGAAACGGCCTCCGGCGAACCCCTGCCCCCGGGGTTCGGTGACCATTTCGGGACCAATGGCACGTCCCCGCCGCCGCGCGGTCCATCAATATGGAGAAGGCAAGATTGGAGGACACCCATGACTGTTTTAGTTGCTTATGCCAGCGCGATGGGTTCCACGCAGGAGATCGCCCAACATATAGCGGACCGCATGGCGTCCACGCTGGACGGCGTCGAGTGCCGGTCCGTGGACGAGGTCGAGTCGGTCTCCGGCTACGACGCCGTGGTGATTGGCAGCGCCGTCCACAATCAGTCGTGGTTGCCCGCGGCCGACCAGTTTTTCGCCCGGCATGCGCCCGAGCTGGCCAAGCGGCCCGTCTGGGCCTTCAACGTGGGGATGGCCGACGCACTGCCGAAGCCTTTCCGCAAAAAAGGGGCGGCACTGCAACAGGCACGCCTGGCAGGAGTGCTGCCCCAGGACGTTGCGCTTCGCGGCCACCGCATGTTCTCCGGCGTCTACAAGGCAGACCAGATGTCGTCAGCGCTGCGCTTCCTGTTCCGGCTCACCGGCGGCCGCTTCGGGGACTTCCGGGACTGGACCGCTATCGACGCTTGGACCGACGAGATCGCGGCCCAGCTGGCCACACCAGCGTCGCCTACCTCCCCAGGCAGCGCCACCGCTTGACGACGGTGGCCTGCGCGCCGCCGTCGTGCCCCTTAGGAGTGGCGACGTGCGCGCCCGCCTGAAACCGCTTTAGGAAACCTGCAGTCCGCCGTTGATGTCGTAGGTGGCCGCGGTGATGAAGCCGGCGTCCTCGCCCATGAGGAAGGCCATCAAAGCGGCCATGTCAGTCACTGTTCCCACGCGGCCCACCAGGATGTCCTTGGACATCTCCTTCTTCCGCTCATCGGTCAGGGTGCCGCCCATGATGTCCGTGTCCACGGGCCCCGGGGCGATGCAGTTGACGGTGATCCCGTGCTCGCCCATCTCGCGGGCCAGCGCCCGGGTGAAGCCGATGATGCCGGCCTTGGCGGAGCTGTAGGCGACCTTGGAGTAGGTGCCGCCGCCGCGCTGGGCGGAGATGGACGAGATGCTCACCACCCGGCCAAGCTTCCGGTCGATCATGCCGCCAAGCACGCGCTGGGTCACCAGAAAGGTGCCTGTCATGTTGATCGCGAAGACCCGCTCCCAGCCTTCCTTGGTTTCCTCCATGAAGGGCCGCGGTGAGCTGATGCCGGCGATGTTGGCCAGCGCCACGATGGGAGGCAGTTCCGCCTCCACGCGGCTGATGGCGGCATCGATGGACGCCTCGTCCGACACATCCGTCTGGAGGCCCAGCGACTGCACGCCGTGCTTGTCCGCAATTTCCTTGGCGGCCAGGGCGGCAGCCTCGCCGTCGATGTCCAGGATGGCGATGTTCCAGCCCTCGCGGGCCAGCCTGTCTGCCGTTGCGCGGCCAATGCCGCGCTCCGAGGCAGCGCCGGTCAGGACGGCCGTGCGTGCAGTGGGAAAAGCGGTGGTTTCGGTCATTCTGGTTCAACTCCTGTGTTGGATTCCTGGGCTTTGATGAAGCGTGCGTAGTCGTCGTAGGTCTGGTTGATGTGCTCGTCCATGGCCCTGCGGGCTGTTTCCGGTTCTCCCGTGGCAATCGCCGCCAGGACCAGCCGGTGGTGCTCCAGGGCATGGCGCTGGACTTCCGGGAACGCCGAGGTTTCCCGGCGGGTGGTGTAGAGCAGGTGGCCCAGCTGGCCCAGCAGCGCCGGGAGGAACGGGTTCGCCGATGCCTTGAACACCACGTTGTGGAAGGCGAGGTCCGCCAGCGTCACGGCGTCCAGGTCTGCGGCCTCGTGCGCTGTTTCCAGGTCCGCAATCGACTTCTCCATGGCGGCGAAGTGCTCCGGTGTGGCGTGCCGGGCGGCCAGTTCGGCTGCCCCGGTTTCCATGATGCGGCGGACCTCGAGGAGCTTCAGCGCTGCCTCGTCGATCCCGGTGCCGCGGGCGGCTGCGCGGAGGATGGCCTCCAGGCCCGTCCATTCCTCCGGCGGGTTGACGAAGGTTCCCAGGCCGCGCCGCACCGTGACGATGTTCTGGGCCTGCAGGGTCTTCAGGGCCTCGCGGACCGTCAGCCTGCTGACATCGGCGGACTTGGCCAGCTCCGCCTCCGCCGGCAGCGACGACTGGGGCGGGAGCTCGCCGGAGAGGATGCGTTCCAGGAGGTCGGCGAACACAGAGTCCGCCAGCGTTATGCGGCTCACCGGCATCCCTCCTCCGTTGGCTTGTCAGATGTCTTATGTCCCGATAGTGTGGCACCCGTCACTCGACGGAGTCAATTCCAAAAGGCACTGGCGTCCTTCGAGGAGAGCCGGGCAGCGCGCCCGGGCTCTTGTCCCCAAGGAGTACATCAACGTGGATATACAACTGCTACTTGCGCTGGTACTGGGCATCGCGACCATCGTCGTGCTCGTACTGCGCACCCGGCTCGACGCGTTCGTCGCGCTGCTCATCGCCGCCCTTGTGACCGGCCTCGTGGCCGGCCAAAGCCCCCTCGACATCGTCAAAGCCATCACCACAGGCTTCGGCAACACCCTTGCCTCGATCGGCATCGTGATCGGGCTCGGCGTGGCCATCGGCAAGATCCTTGAAGTCTCGGGCGCCGCCAACGCGCTGGCCCTGGCCTTCCTGCGGCTCTTCGGCAAGGGCCGGGAGCCCTGGGCCATGGGCACCGTGGGTGCCCTGGTGTCCATCCCGGTCTTCTGCGACTCCGGCTACGTGATCATGAACCCGCTGGCCCGCTCCATCGCACGGGTCAAGCGCGCCGGCTACGTAACCCTGGCCCTGGCACTGGGCGTCGGCATGACCCTGACGCACCACCTGGTCCCGCCGACCCCCGGACCCCTTGCCGTCACCGGCCTGCTGGGCGCGGACCTGGGCGCCGTCATCCTTACCGGCCTGGTGTTCACCGTCCTGCTCCTGCCGATTGCCGTGACCTACGCCAAGTGGATGGGACCCAAGCTCGAAAGCGCCGTTACCGAGGAAGTCCGCGAAGCCGTCTACGGCCGCGCCGCACTGGTGGGTGCTTCCGACGGATCCCACCACGGCAGCACGGGAACCATCACCGCCGACGACAGCCCTGCTCAGGACGAAGACCTGCCGGATGATCCCGAACTGGATCTGGGCACCCCGCCGGAGGGCGCCAAGCCGCACCGCGTCGGTGCATTCCTGGCCTCCCTGCCCCTCCTGGTCCCGCTGCTGCTGATCGTGTTGAACACGGTCACCGGCGCCATGGACCAGAACGCCCAGGGCGTTGTGGGCGGCAAGTACGAGCCGTCCGCCTGGGTTGTTCCCTTCGCCTTCATCGGCAACCCGGTGATCGCGCTGATCATCGGCGTCCTGCTGGCCGTCTACGTCCTGCTGCCGCGGTGGACCCCGCGCAGCCGGGTCCAGCACTGGTTTGCCGAGGCTGCCGCTTCGGCCGGCCTCATCCTGCTGATCACCGGTGCCGGCGGTGCCTTGGGACAGGTCCTCCGCAGCTCGGGCGTGGGTGACGCACTGGCCGAGGCCATCGCCGCCACGGCCCTGCCCGCCTTCCTGGTGCCGTTCCTGGTGGCCACCCTGGTCCGGCTGGCCCAGGGCTCGGGCACGGTGGCAATGATCACCGCCGCCTCCGTCACGGCCCCGCTGGTGGGCACGCTGGGCATCGACCCGCTGGTGGCAGCCATGGCCTGCACCGCCGGATCCATGATTCTGAGCTACTTCAACGACTCCTACTTCTGGGTGGTCACCCGGTTCACCGGGCTCGAAGGCACCGCGGCGCTCCGCGGCTGGTCCGGCATCACCACCGCCGTTTGGGCTGGCTCCATCCCGCTGCTGTTCATCCTGAACCTCATCCTGGGTTGAGCCGCTCCGCTGTAGGTCTCTGACCAAAGCGCCGTGAGGGCCTGGGTCCGGTTTCAAACCGGGCCCAGGCCCTTCCGTGTTGGGCCGCGAATCTCGCCGGCAACCCTGCCGCCGCCCCCCTGGCCGCGGAGGGCGGGGACAACCGCCGTCCCATCCACGGGCCCTTGGACTCTGGCCGCACGGAGGGCAGCCGGGCAAAGTGGAGCCACACGCTGGATAGCCAGGGAAAGAAGGCACCATGCCCCGCACATCTGTCCTCACCGGCGCTGCCTCGGGCATCGGGAAGGCAACGAAAGACCTGCTCGAGCAGCGGGGCGAACGCGTCATTGGGGTGGACATCCACGACGCCGAGGTGGTGGTGGATCTTTCCACCGCTGAAGGGCGCGCCGCCCTGGTCCAGGAGGCAGGCAGGATCAGCGGCGGATCCATCGATGCCGTCTACGCCGTCGCCGGCCTGGCCGTCCCGGCGCCCGCCACCGTGGCCGTGAACTTCTTCGGCACGGTGGCCACCCTTGAAGGCCTCCGGCCCCTTCTGGCGGGATCAGAGGCTCCACGGGCAGTCCTCGTTTCCTCAATGGCCGCCCTCCTGCCCAGCGACGGTGAGCTGGTTGCCCTGCTGACCGACGGGGATGAGTCAGCGGCCATGGCACGCGCCGAGGTCCTGGCCAGGGATCCGGCAACCACGGGACAACTGATCTACGCTTCGGCCAAGCTGGCGCTCTCCCGGTGGGTCCGCCGCGAGGCCGCCACAGCGGCGTGGGCCGGGGCCGGCATCCCGTTGAATGCCGCAGCGCCCGGCATCATCGCCACCCCGATGACAGCCGGCCTCATCGCCACCGCGGAAGCACGGGAGCAGTTGCTGCACGTGGTCCCGATGCCGCTGAACGGCATTGCCGAGCCCATCGTCGTCGCCCGCCTGCTGGCGTGGCTCAACAGCGAGGAGAACACGCACCTGTGCGGGCAGGTCATCTACGTCGACGGCGGCAGCGACGTCGTCCTGCGCGGCGACTCCGTTTGGTGACCGGGGCGCCCGGCGTCGGACCTAAGTCCCTGTTCCGGAGGGCAGCACCGGCGTAGCTTCAAAGTAGGCGCTCGAACCCAGCGTCTGCACCCGAGGGAGCATCATGACCAGGCCCAGGCTTTCGGTATTCAGCGTTCTCACCTTCAGCGCCCTGGTCATTCTCACAGGGTGCTTCGGCCTGCCGGCCCCGGCGCCCACGAGTACCTCCACCGCCCCAACAACGACGGCGGCACCCACCACCAGCGCGGCCGCACCAGCCACGACGGCGGGCCCCACCGCGGCGACCAGCGCGCCGGTGACCCCGCCCTCCACAGCCGGGGCACCGCCGTCGTCCGCTCCCGCAAGCCCGCCGCCTACGGAGGAACCTGCCCCGGGAGGGCTTCCGGAACAGGTGGCCCCGCTGACCATCTACTACGTGGCCGTTGACGACAACGGCGTCTCCGGTCCCTTGATCGGCTGCGGCGACAGCCTCGTGGCCACCACCACGGCGCCGGTCCGCTTCACTGACCAGGTGCGTCCCAGCATCGAGGCCCTGCTCGCGAACAAGAGCCGCGACGTCGGCCTCTCTGGGCTCGTGAACGTCCTGTACCAGTCAAACCTCACCTACACCGGCGGGGAGATGGCCGGCAGCACCATCACCATCTACCTCACCGGGCAGTTCATGCTGGGCGGCGTGTGCGACGTTCCACGTGCGAAGGCGCAGCTGGAATACACGGCCATGGCAGCGGCCGGGGCCACGAGCGCCCAGGTGTTCGTCAACGGCCGCCCCATCGACGAGGTACTGAGCCTCAAATAACGCATGCCTAGCAGCCAGCGGCGGGGCGGCCCGCAGAAATGCTCACCGCCCCGCCTCGTACTTCGGGAGAAGTTACCCGCGCGCCTGCAGGCCCGGCACGCCGTCCTGGATGGCAAAGGACGCCTTCGTCGAAACCGGTGCGCCCGGCGTCGTCACGTAGTCCAGCGTGCGGAAGTCCGCCGTCATGGCATCCCGCGTGATCTTGGTGTTCACGTAGCCGCGGTTGTCGTTGAAGAACTTCAGGTGCGGGTTCCACGCCATGACCGGGTCCGTGGTGGAACCGGTGCCGTTGCCGGTGGAGGTGATGGACGTGCACACCAGCTCCGAACCCACCACGGGCGAGGCCGGATCCTTGTAGTCCACCTTGAGGTCGTTGGCCCAGTTGCGGTGCACGTCGCCGGTGAGCACGACGGCGTTGCGCACCTTCGCATCCAGCCAGCCCTGGGTGATGCGGCGGCGGGAGGCGGTGTACCCGTCCCAGCCGTCCATGGAGACGTCGTCGATCTCCAGCGCCTGCGCCCGGTCCCGCTCGGCGAAGAACACCTGCTGGCCCAGGATGTCCCAGCGCTGGGTGGAGTTCCGGAACCCCTCCAGCAGCCACTTCTCCTGCTCCGCGCCGGTGATGGTCCGGTTCTCCGCGAGCCGTTCGGCCACGTTCTTCTTCCACCCGTCACCGGCCAGCTGGTCGTCGCGGTACTGCCGGGTGTCCATCATGTGGAAGTTGGCCAGCTGGCCCCACTGGATGGTGCGGTAGATCTTCATGTCGAACCCGGCCGGCACCGAGGACCTCCGCAGCGGCATGTTCTCGTAGTACGCCTGGAACGCGGCGGCGCGGCGCTGGCGGAACCGCTCGGTGGTGTCGTTGAGCTGGCCCGCGTCCCTGTTTTCCGGGATCTCGTCCGCCCAGTTGTTGTCCACCTCGTGGTCATCCCACACCACCAGCCAGGGCGCCACCGCGTGCGCTGCCTGCAGGTCGGCGTCGGACTTGTACTGCGCGTGCCGCTGCCGGTAGCCCTGCAGCGTGGTGGTCTCCGGGCCCTGGTGGTCGCGCGGGTTGCCGCCGCCGATCACGTAGCTGTCCTTCTTGTACTCGTACAGGTAGTCGCCCAGGTGCAGCACCAGGTCCGGCTGGTCCTCGGCCAGGCGCGTGTAGGCGGTGAAGTAGCCATGCTCGTACTGCGAGCAGCTGGCGAACGCCATGGCCAGCGCGGCAGGCGTCTCGTGCGGCGCGGGGCTGGTGAGCGTGCGCCCCACGGCGCTGAGGTGGCGGCCGCTGCGGAAGCGGTAGAAGTATTCGCGGCCGGGCTTGAGGCCCTGGAGCTCCACGTGGACGGAGTGGGCGGTTTCAATCCGGGCGTGTTCGACGCCGCGGGCTACTACGGTGCGCATGCTTGCGTCCTCAGCCACTTCCCAGGCCACGGGGACCGGGCGTGCGGGCATGCCGCCGAGGCCGTCCTCGGCCAGGGGGTCCAGCGCCAGGCGCGTCCAGATCACGAAGCCGTCCGGCCACGGCTCGCCCGACGCTATGCCGAGCATGAACGGGTCGGTGCGGAGGCCGGCGTCGTCTGCTGTTGACACGGCGACGGCGGCACCCGGCAGGGCGGCGACAAGCCCGGCACCCAAGCCGGCGGAAATGAGGGATCTGCGGGAGATGTTGTCCATGCGTCCGAACCTAGGGAGGCCGGTTGGACAGGTCTTGAGGGGAATGTAAATGGACAGTTAACTGCGTGACAAGAGATGTCTTTTTGGTCAGATTCCTTTTGCTGCGCCCAACAACTCCACTGAAGCCCCTATCCAGCCAGGGCTGCGGGGAGCAAAATGACGGGATGAAAAGACTTCTTACGGCCAGTTTCGCAGCGGCAGCGTTGGTGTTGGGCGGCCTCACACTGGCAGCCCCGGGCGCCGCGGCCGGCCCGTCCCATACAGCCGGGCAGATCATGGTCAAGTTCCGGGACCACGGCGCAGCGGCCGCGGTGCTGCGCGGGTACGGCCTCAGCGACGGACCAGAAATCGGCGGCACCGGCGCCCGCCTGATCAAGGTTCCGGCCGGGAAAGAACTCCAGCTCGTTGACGCCCTGGGCCGCAACCCGGCCGTCGAGTACGCCGAGCCGGACCAAATCGTCACTCCCGCTGCCGCCGACCAGTACATCGACCGCCAGTACGCACTGAACAACAGTGGCCAGTCCTTCACGAACACCGCCGGCACGCTGACTGTCGGCGGGGGCACAGCGGACGCGGACGTGGACGCCGTTGAAGCGTGGGGCGTCACCCAGGGCTATGGCATCCGGGTGGCCGTGCTCGACTCCGGAGTTGCCAGCGACAACCCGGACATCACACCGAAGGTTGTGGCACGGGGCAACTTCAGTGGTGCCAGCACCGGCGAGGACAACTACGGCCACGGCACACATGTGTCCGGTACCGTTGCCGCCTCCGAAGGCAACACCATCGGCGTTGCCGGGGTATGTCCGGGTTGCAGCATCCTGGACGGCAAAGTCCTCAACGACAGCGGCGTGGGTTCGAGCTCAGGCCTTGCGAACGGGATCAACTGGGCGGTCACTAACGGGGCGAAGGTGATCAACATGAGCCTCGGCGTCCGGGCATCACGCACTCTGGAGACTGCCGTCAACAACGCCTGGGCCAAGGGCGCCGTGCTGGTGGCCGCTGCGGGCAACGGCGGGAACCAGACCAAAATCTACCCGGCCGGATACACCAACGTCATCGCCGTCGCAGCCACCGACAACAAGGACGCCAAGGCCTCCTTCTCCACCTACGGGGCAAGCTGGGTGGACATCGCTGCCCCAGGCGTCAACGTCTACTCCACCTTCCCGAACCACAAGTTCTACCTGGGAACGCAAAACAACCGCTCGATGGGCTACGACGTGGGCAACGGCACCTCGATGTCCGCGCCAATTGTTGCGGCCACGGCAGCCCTCGCCTGGAGCGTCAACCCAGAATTGGACAATCAGGCCATCCGGGAAAAGGTCCAATCAAGCGCCGACAACATCCCCGGCACCGGCACCTACTGGGCCAAGGGCCGTGTCAATGCGAACAATGCGGTCCAACCGCCGCCGCCTGCAGGCTGAAAGCTATAACCCCGTTGCCCGTCCGCGGCGGAGGTTTCTCACGTGGAGGTAGGCCATCAGTGCCAGCAGGGGAGTGTGGATGGCCGGCAGGTTGTGCGCGAACCACCTGGGCAGGTAGATGTCCGTGACGGAGCCGGACTCGGCGCCGTACCGCTTGGCCAGGCCTGTGAGGGGGCAGCGGAACCCGTTTCCGGCGAACACCAGGGTTTCGGTGGCAACCACTGCTGCAGCTACGCCCGCACGTTTGTCGGTGCGTCCGGCCAGGCCGGTGATGAGCAGGTAAACAACGCACGACTCAATCGACAGCCACGCCAGCGTGTGGACTGACTTGATAGCGACGACGGCAGCATGGTTGGGCTTTGTCCCGTTGCCGGCAGCCTCACGTTGCCGCAGCCGGGGGTTCCGCCGGGGTGTCCTGCTCACCCCTGCAACTTCCCATGCGATGCCCCCGGTGCAGAAGTGCCATTAGTCCCGCCGGACGTCCAGGCCATCCACGCGAATGGCCCCGGCCGCAGCGGGAAGCTGCGGCCGGGGCCATTGTGGTTCTGGTGCGGCGGGGGCGCCGCCGCGGATCACCTTTAGGCGCGGGCCTTGTGTCCCTTGGTGAGGACCAGTGCCAGGGCCACCATGCCAATGCCCAGCACCAGGTGCAGGATGTTGTCAAAGCTGTTCAGCGGCACGAAGTTGCCGGCCGAGTCCTGGGGAACCACCAGGCCGTAGACGAACAGCACCAGGTAGATGGCGCCGCCGTAGAGAAGGTAGGAGCGGGCGCCGCCGGCCGTCTTTGCCAGGGCGATGCCGGCCACGCCGAACAGCAGGTGGACGATATTGTGCAGGGCCGAGACCTGGAACAGGCCCAGCAGCAGGGCCTCGGAGTGGTGGCCGGCAAAGTGCAGCTGGTCGAAGTTGGCCGTGATCCCGGGAACGAAGCCCAGGATGCCGACCAGCAGGAACACGGCGCCGACTGCCAGTGATGCCTTTTGGACGTTGGTGCGGGTAGCCATCCCGGTGCTGGTGTGTGTTGCCACAATAGTCTCCTCATACGATATGCGTTTATGGATTAGCCGGTTTATATTCCTGCTAACCCAAGGGGTTATGCCTGCTATTCGCGGCGTTATCGCACGTCGGATGGGTTTAGTGACAAAAGAATTTGCTAAGCGAGTTTCGCATCCGCCGCTGCGGCTCCGGCACTGAATGACAAATACCGTGCATCGCGCAGGCCCACCAGTTTCCCCAGCGCCTCCACCGCCGGCATGTCCGACGAGCCCATGTCCGTGGACAGCCACCGCATAAGGAGAGCGGGGTCCGTACTGGCACGAACGGCTGCCCGCAGTGCCAGGTCCAGCCGGTCCCGCAGGAGCTGTATGGCCATGTTTCCGGAGCGGCTGAGCAGGGGAGCGCGGTAGGCTTCCAGCGCCGCAGCCGCTTTGCCCTCGCGCAGCAGCCGCAGCACCTGGCCCGCGTCCGACCGCCCGGCGAGCCCCTCACCCAGCCGGTAAGGGTTGGATGCAATGGCATCGCCCAGCAGAGACCGGACCCGGAACATCTCGGTGCGGATGGATGCCGCAATGCCCGCGTCACCGTGGAGCTCATAGGCCAGTTCCTCGGCACTCCAGCCCTGGCTCCTCGAATCCAGCAGCGCCAGGATCTCCGCCCGGCGCAGCGTCAGCGGCACGCGGCTGCCGTCCCGGAAGAACGCGGCCGGCTGGTCGCCGAGCAGCTCAAGCGACGCAACTGCAGCCGCCGGCCGTGCAGCCGATCCGGTCCGGGAGGACTGCCGGGAAACAGGAACGGGGGAAGGGGCACCCAGGGGCGTGCCGGCGTCGGACATTCTCAGGAGCGCCTCCGCCATGCTCACGGCGCACCGCACCATGCGCAGTGTGTCCGCGGTGAGGGACTCCAGCGGCCCTGAAACGTCCAGCACGCCCAGCAACGCACCCGTCAAAGGATCCCTGATGGGTGCTGCGGTGCAGGCCCATTCGTGGTGGGTGCGGACCAGGTGCTCGGCGGAGAACAGCTGCACCGGGCGGCCGGTGACGAGCGCCTCGCTGATGGCGTTGGTGCCGATTCCGGCCTCGGACCAGTCCGCGCCCTCGGAGAACTCCAGCCGGTCCGCCCGCCGGAGCACCTGGGCACTGCCCACCCGCCACAGGATCTCGCCGCCGGCGTCCGTCAGCACCAGCAGGTGCCGCCCGTCGCTGGAGTCGTCCGCCAGCAGCTCGCTGAGCGCGGGCATGACCTGCTGCAGCCGGTGCGCCCGCCGCAGTTCCAGCACCTCGGACGCCTCGTGCAGGTGGCGTGGGCTGTGCTGGTCGGGACTGATGCCCAGCGCCATGGAGCGGCGCCAGGAGCTGGCCAGCCCTTCCGGGATTTCGGGCCGCGGAACGCCGGAGATCACCTGTTCATGGGCGCGGCGCAGCAGCCGCGAATACGCCGCCGGGTCCGAGAACTTCAGGCCGTGGTCCATGGCTCCCTCCCACCGCCGTCGCCCTCGTCCGGCGGTGCTGAATGCAACGCTGCTGTAACCCCCACTGCGTTTCACTGGAGTGACGCAGCTCACGCCCGCCCAGCATACCGCAGGGGGAAGGACGGAAACGGGGCCCACCAAACACGGACCATCACACAAAGGAGTGGACATGACCGAATCACCAACGGCCGCCGCGCAGGCCTGGCTCAAACGCCTGGATGACGCGCTGCAGCACCGCGACGTGGACGCGGCGCTGGAGCTTTTCGGGGATGACGGCTACTGGCGGGACTTCGTGGCCTTCACCTGGAACCTCAAGACGCTCGAAGGCAAGGCGGATATCCGCCGGATGCTGGAGGCCACGCTGGACCGGGTGCAGCCTGCCAACTGGGCCCTGGCCGAGGACGCCACCGGCAGCACCGCCGCCGGCGGAACAGTGGAAGCCTGGATCACTTTCGAAACCGGTGCTGCCCGGGGCTACGGCCACCTCCGGCTGCGGGACGGCAAGTGCTGGACGCTGCTCACCACCATGCAGGAACTCAAGGGCTTCGAAGAGAAGAAGGGCCCCCGCCGCGACCAGGGCGTGGCGCACGAGATCGTCCGGGGACGCCGGTCCTGGCTGGAGCTGAAGGAAGAGCAGGAAGCGAAGCTCGGCTATGAGGAGCAGCCGTACTGCGTGATCATCGGCGGCGGGCAGGGCGGCATCGGCCTCGCGGCGCGGCTGCGGCGGCTGGGCGTGCCCACCATCATCATCGAAAAGAACCAGAAGCCGGGGGACTCCTGGCGGAACCGCTACAAGTCCCTGCACCTGCACGATCCCGTCTGGTACGACCACCTGCCCTACCTGCAGTTCCCGGACGACTGGCCCGTCTTCGCCGCCAAGGACAAGATCGGCGACTGGCTGGAGCACTACACCCGCATCATGGAGCTGAACTACTGGTCCGGCACCGAGTGCGTGGGGGCAAAGTTCGACGACGGCACGCAGGAATGGACGGTCAGCGTCCTTCGCAACGGCGAACCTGTGACCCTCCGGCCCAAGCAGCTGGTGTTCGCCCTTGGCGTCTCCGGCTACCCCAACATCCCCACGTTCGACGGCGCCGAAAGCTTCCTGGGGGAGCAGCGGCACTCCTCGCAGCACCCCGGCGGCGGGGACTGGACCGGCAAGAAGGCCGTGGTGATCGGCTCCAACAACTCGGCGCACGATATCTGCGCGGACCTCTGGGAGCACGGCGCCGACGTGACCATGGTGCAGCGGTCCTCCACGCACATCGCCCGGAGCGAATCCCTGATGGACCTTGCGCTGGGCGGGCTGTACTCGGAGAAGGCGCTGGCGAACGGGGTGACCACCGAGAAGGCCGACCTGCTGTTCGCCTCACTGCCCATGCGGATCCTGCCGGAGACCCAGGTGCCGGTGTACCAGCAGATGGCCGAGCGGGACGCGGAGTTCTACTCGCAACTGGAGGCCGCTGGCTTCGATTTGGACTTCGGCGTGGACGGCTCCGGGCTCTTCGTGAAGTACCTGCGGCGCGGCTCCGGCTATTACATTGACGTGGGCGCGTCCCAGCTGATCATCGACGGGCGGGTGAAGCTGAAGTCCGGGCAGGTCTCCAAGATCACCGGAAACGCCGTGGTCATGGCGGACGGCACGGAGCTGGAAGCGGACCTTATTGTCTACGCCACCGGTTACGGGTCCATGAACGGCTGGCTGGCGGACCTGGTCTCGACCGAAGTGGCGGACCAGGTGGGCAAGTGCTGGGGATACGGCTCAGACACGCCAAAAGACCCTGGTCCGTGGGAGGGGGAGCTGCGCAATATGTGGAAACCAACCAACGTCCCCAACCTCTGGATCCATGGCGGCAACCTGCACCAGAGCCGGCACTATTCCTCCTACCTGGCGCTCCAGCTCAAGGCCCGGATGGAAGGGCTGGAGACGCCGGTGTATGAACTGCAGCCCAGCCACCACACCCGCTGAGTTGGACCCGCTGAAAAAGGAAGGACCATCATGAAGGCAGCTCGATTCCACGCCCGCAAGGACATCCGCATCGAGGACATCCCGGAGCCGGAACTCCGGGCAGGGGCGGTGAAGATCGATGTCGCGTGGTGCGGCATCTGCGGCACCGACCTCCACGAATACCTGGAGGGTCCCATCTTCTGCCCGGCACCGGGACATCCGCACCCGCTCTCCCGCGAGGAATCCCCGGTGACCCTGGGGCACGAGTTCTCCGGGACGGTCTCTGACGTGGGCGAAGGGGTGACGGGCCTGGCCAAGGGTGACAACGTCGTCGTCGAACCGTACTTCGTGGACGGGACCTGCGACATGTGCCAGGCCGGCAGCTACCACCTGTGCCGGCAGATGGGCTTCATCGGCCTGTCCGGCGGCGGCGGAGGGCTGAGCGAGAAGATCGTGGTGGATGCGCGGTGGGTGCATCCCATCGGGGATATTCCACTGGATGAGGCGGCGCTGATCGAGCCGCTGTCCGTGGCCCACCACGCCGTTGCCCGCAGCGGCGTGAAGGCGGGGGACACGGCACTGGTGGGCGGTTCCGGCCCCATCGGCTTGCTCACCGCCGCTGTCCTCAAGGGCATGGGGGTGACCACGATCATCAGCGAACTCACCCAGGCCCGGAAAGAGAAGGCCACCTCCAGCGGCGTGGCGGACCACGTCCTGGATCCGAGCAAGGAGGACGTCCCCGAGAGGGTGCGGGAACTCACCGGCGGGACCGGCGCGGACGTCGCCTTCGAATGCGCCGGCGTGAACGCGGTGCTGGACACCATGCTCGACGCCGTCCGCCCAGGGGGAGTGGTGGTCAACGTGTCCATCTGGGGCGCTCCGGCCACGCTGGACATGCAGAAGCTGGTGCTCAAGGAGATCGACCTCCGCGGCACCATCGCCTACGTCCGCGACCACCCCGCCGTCATCAGGATGGTGCAGGAGGGCAAAGTGGACCTCAAGCCGTTCATCACCGGGAGGATTGCGCTCGATGACCTGGTGGAGCAGGGGTTCGACACCCTGATCAACCACAAGGACACGGCCGTCAAAATCCTCGTGCATCCATAGCTGGCCCGGGCGGGGAGGCGGGCGTGGCGGTCACGGCCGCCTCCCCGCCGGATCCCTAGGATTGCAGACCATGGCGTACACACCGGCAGGCAGCTTCACCACCCGGCCCACCCTCCAGGGCACGTTCGGCATGACGGCCTCCACCCACTGGCTGGGCACGGCCTCGGCGCAGGCGGTGCTGGAGCGCGGCGGAAACGCGTTCGACGCCGCAGCCGCCGGTGCGTTCGTCCTGCACGTGGTGGAACCCCACCTGAACGGTCCCGGCGGGGACATGACGGGCGTGTTCGTCACTGCAGGCAATCCTTCCGAGCCCGTTGTGCTGATGGGCCAGGGACCCGCCCCGGCCGCGGCTACCCGCGAGCACTACCTCGCCGAAGGACTGGAACTGGTGCCGGGCGCCGGTGCGCTCGCCGCCGCGGTGCCGGCCGCCGTCGACGCCTGGCTGCTGCTCCTCCGCGACCACGGCACCTGGGAGCTGACGGACGTGCTCTCCTTCGCCATCGGCTACGCCCGGAACGGTCACCCCGTCCTGGACCGCGTGGGCAGCACCATCGCCTCGGTTGCGGCGCTCTTCACAGAGCACTGGCCGACGTCGGCCGCCCTCTGGATGCCGGACGGCAAAGTTCCCGCAGGGGGTGACATCGTTAAGAACGTGGCGTACGCGGACGTGCTTGAGCGGCTCATCGCCGCCAGCGAAGGTGTGGCGGACGACGGCGGCACGCCTGCGCCGCGGTCAGCACGGATCGACGCCGCGCGGCGGGAGTGGCGCGTGGGTTTCGTAGCCAAGGCGGCGGTTGCGTTCCTTGCCACACCGCACCGCCACTCGTCCGGCACGGACCATGCCGGCGTGATGACGGAAGCGGACTTCGCGGGTTTCTCGGCCGGGTACGAGCCCGCCGCCACCCTGGAGTTCCGCGGCCACACCATCGCCAAAACCGGGCCCTGGGGGCAGGGGCCAGCCCTGCTCCAGACGCTCGCCATCCTGGACGGGTTCGACGACGAGTACCTGGATCCGTCCACCGCCCTCGGAGCGCACACCATCCTGGAGGCGCAGAAGCTGGCCATCGCGGACCGCGAGGCCTACTACGGCGATGCCGCGGTGCCGCTGGACTACCTGCTGAGCCCGGAGTACGCGGCGGAGCGCAGGCAGCTCATCGGGGAACAGGCCTCACACGCATTCCGGCCCGGCGGGGTTCCCGGCCACAAACCCTTCCTGCCGCCGCTGCGCACGGAGTACCTCCCGCCGTCGCTCGCTGCCCGCGGGGAAGATGCGTTTGCCGGAGTGGGGGAGCCGACGGTGCAGCCCAGCGGGGAAACCCGCGGCGACACCTGCCACATCGACGTGGTGGACCAGTGGGGAAACATGGTCTCAGCCACCCCGTCCGGCGGCTGGCTGCAGTCCTCCCCGGCCATCCCCGAACTTGGGTTCTGCCTGGGATCACGGCTGCAGATGACCTGGCTGGAGGACGGCGCCCCGTCCACCCTGGCCCCGGGCAAACGGCCCCGCACCACGCTGACGCCCACGCTGGTGCTCAGGGACGGCAAGGCGGTGGCGGCCCTCGGATCACCGGGCGGCGACCAGCAGGACCAGTGGCAGTTGCTGTACCTGCTCCGCACCATCGTGGGCGGCTATGAGCCGCAGCAGGCCATCGACGCGCCCGCCTTCCACACCACGTCCATCCCGGGCTCCTTCTGGCCCCGCACTTGGACGCCCGGCGGCGCGGTTGTGGAGGACAGGCTCGGGGGCAACGTCATCGCCGGACTCGAGGCGCGCGGCCACATTGTGACCCGGGCGGGGGACTGGTCCCTCGGGCGCCTGTCGGCTGTGGTCCGCGATCCGGAGACCGGCGTCCTGAAGGCTGCGGCCAACCCGCGGGGCGGACAGGGCTACGCGGCCGGGCGGTAAGTGTTGGGGTAGTAGGCACTTTCGGCGGCGTGGCTTACCGGACGTCGATCACGCCCATCATGCCCAGGTCCTCATGGTCCAGGATGTGGCAGTGGTACACGGAACGGCCGGTGAAACCGGTAAAACTCACCCGGACTTTCACCTGCCCGTTCGCGGGGATGTTGACCACATCCCGCCAGATGACCGCGTCCTGGGCGGTCCCGGATTCCTCGATGACCTGCATGGGCCAGACATGAAGATGGAAGGGATGGTCCATGGGGCTGGGGTTGAGCAGTGTCCACTCTTCCACCGTCCCCGCGGCCACAACAGTGTCCGTCCGGTCCGGATCGAAGGTCCGCCCGTTGATGGTGAACGCCATCATTCCCATGCCCATCCCCCTACCCGTGCCCGTGGCAAGGGTCAGCTGCCGGCGGGCTGCCACCACCGCGGTCCGCAGGTCCTCCGGTGCCGGCCGGGCGGGCAGGGGCGGCGGAGCTGGCTGCTCGGTGGCAGCGGCTCCGGACACCGAGAACGTGGCCAGCACCAGGTCCCCGGTGCCTCCGGCATCGCCCCTGCGGGCTGCCGGTCCCATCATGCCTGCCATGCTTCCCCGGTTGTAGTAGCTGGATCTGAGGGCGGACACTCCCTCGCCGGCCGTGACCAGGACATCGGCACGGTTTCCCGGCGCCAGAAGCAATTCGTCCACCATCTGCGGTGCGGGGAGACTTGCCAGGTCAATGCCCAGCAGTTCCCACTGCTGCCCTTCCAGCCGCAGCCGCAGATAGCGGGCAACGCAGGTGTTCACGATCCGCCACCGCTCGCGTTCGCCTGGCCGGGCTGGCAACTCCGGGTTGCTGTGGCCGTTCACTAAGACAAGCTGGCCTTCGCGCCCGAGCATCCGGTCCATCGGTGTTGCCTCCGCCAGGGCGCCTGTTCCGTCCAGGGTAATGTCCGAAACCACCAGGAGGCGTTCCCGGCTGACAGCTGGCGGGTCCCCTTCCTCGACGACGATGGCGCCGAACAGGCCGCCGGAAACTTGGTCCGCCACCATGCCGTGGTGGTGTGGGTGGTACCAGTACGTTCCGGGCGGGTGGTCCGCGGGGAGTCGGTACTGATAGCTGAACGACTGGCCCGGCCGGACCGTGACAAAGACGTTGTCGCCACTGCCCTGGGGCGATACATGGAGGCCGTGGACGTGCAGGTTGGTGGGGACCCCCAGGTTGTTGACCAGCTCGATCTGGAGTGTGTCTCCACCTCGAACCCGCAGGGTGGGGCCGGGGACGCCTCCGTTGTAGCCCAGGATTGATGCCTGCAGGCCGCCGAGCGGCACCGACACCGGGGAGGCCTCCAGCCGGACCTTCAGTTGTCCGTCAGCGCTGCGCAGTTCCTCCGGCTCAGTAAACCCACCGCCGGCTTCGGGGGAGAAGCGGGACGTGGCCGTCCACCAGAGCCCGGCTCCGCCAGCTACGGTGGCCGCCGCGCCCAGGCCTCCCAGCAGCAGCGCCCGCCGTCGGCTGATGGCACGCATCAGTGGTCCTCGCGGAGGACCCTCAGCCGCTCGCGGTATTCCTCCTCCGCGATTTCACCCCGGGCAAAGCGTTCATCGAGGATCTGCTGCGCCCGCGTCCGGCCGGCGTCAGGTCCCGGCAGACCCCGCCATTCTGGATGACGTTCAGGTGTCCTTCCGGGGCCAGACAACCGCACGGCCACCAGCACCAGCAACGCGATCCCAACGAGCAGGAGGAAGCCCCAGAGCCACATCATCCAGCCCATGTTCGTGCCGTAACCCCACATCATGACCAGAACCCTTTCGCCCGGAGACGCCTGATAGGGCGATACTCCGCCGGTTCCCTGCCGGCCGCCAGAGTCCGAAGTCCTTTGGCCTGGTTACCGGTCACCGCGGAGGTCGTCCAAGATCTCCTCCGTGCTGGATTCCAGAGTGACCCGGGGCATGGTGCTGAAATTGTCCGCTCTCCCCGCCCGGCTTCTTTCCGCCTGCTCCCAGTGCCGCTGCAGCAACTCCGCCAGCCGTACGGGCTCCATCCGGTGAGGTGGATCGAAGTGGTGGCGCCTGGGGAACACTTCAAGATGGAAGTCCGGGAAGAAAACCCGCGCCAGCCGGCCGGCAATCTCGCCGTAGTCATCCGGGTTGCTCAGGCCGCCGAGGGCAAAGAACACGGGCGGGCGGAACGCGGCCAGGCGCGCACGGTCCAGGTCATAGCTCCTGAAGGTGCGCAGAAATGCCTTGATTCCCGCCGGCCGCTTTGCCATCCACGGCGGCGGGGGACCCGGCGGCGGTGGCGGCAGGACGATGTCGGACTTGACTCCCAGCCTCATAAAGGCGGGAAGGAGCTGCTCCGGCGGAAGGGCCTCCAGTTCCCCGAATTTCTTCCAGACCTCGGCGTGGGCGGGGCTCCAGTCCAGCTCCCGGCCCAGGCCGGCTCAAGCAGGGCAAGGCTCAGCAGCCGTTCGGGGTGCTTCGCGGCGAAGGCCAGCGCCGCGGCCCCGCCCCCGGAGTAGCCGGCAAGGTGGAAGGTCTCCCACCCGAGGGCATCGGCGTCGCGGAGCACGCCGTCGATCTCTGTATCAAGGCTCCAGCCGGGCGGCGGCTCACTGTCCGCGTAAATCTCCAAGTCCTTGGCCACGGCCTGGACATCCGGCCCCAAGGCTTCAATCAGCGCGCCGTACGCTTCCTGCGCAGGGAGGACAGCGCCAGGGAGGAGGATGGCCCGAATCGGTTCCATGGAAAGAACCCTACGCCGCGGCCGGACGTTGGCAAGGGCCACCAGGCTCAGCGTCCCGCGACATGCTCCGCGACGTACCTTGCGTCATCGCCCACCAACGCCAGCGTGGCTGAGAGGTGCCTGGTGAGCCATGGCAGTCCGACGGCGTACAGGCCGGGAACGTCTGTGACGCCGCGGGTGTGCCGCGGATAGTTCCATTCATCCAGCACCGGCATGTCCAGCAGGCTGAAGTCCAGCCCGTACCCGGTGGCCCAGATGACGGAGGTTATGTTTTCCGCGGCCAGGTCCAGCCGTGCGCCGGACTCCCCGGGCAGCCAAGTGTCGTCGGGGCGCGCTTCGGCCGGCGGCGCATCTATGCCCGCTGCCTCGATGTAGGCGTCCGCCATCAGTTTCAGGCGCTGGCTGAACCCGGCCTCAACCATGGCGAGGCGTCCGGGGAGGTCGTCGCTGAAGACGAGGACGCCGTTGTCCGTTCCTTCAAAGTGGCCGTGCAGCCGCACCCCGCGGCGGCCGAGTTCCCGCAGGTGGATACTGTGTCCGCCGTCGTTGCCGGAGAGGAGCGGATTGCACATGAACCGGGCTGCGGGGGAGGGGAGCTGTGCCGTCTGGAGTCCGTTGATGCCGTACTCAGGGCCGTGCATGTTGACCTGCAGGATCCAGTGGAAGATGTCCCGGCCGCGGTAGCGGCGCGGCGCCTCCGGGCAGGCGGACACGGACAAGTGGACCACGCGGCCGGCGTCCAGCAGGTCCTCCGTGATCTGGCCCCCGGACTGGCCGGTGCCCACCACCAGCACGGCGCCGTCCGGGAGCTGGCGGGGGCTGCGGTAGTGGTGGCTGTGCAGTTGCAGGACGTTCCCGGGGAATCCGGCCGACGACGGCGGGACGCGGGTGCGCTGGAACGCGCCGTTCGCCAGAACCACGTTCGCCGCGGCGAACGTTCCGCCGGAGGTTTCCACGCGGAAGCGGCCATCTGCCGCCGCGATGCGGGTGGCTTCCGTTCCCATCTGTACCGGGGCGGCGATCCGGGTTGCGTAATCGCGGAAAAGGTCGATGACGGCGTCGCGGGGGAGGAACGCGTCCGGATCGGGGCCGTCGTACGTCAGGTCCGGCAGGAGGAATGAGAAGTTGGGCGTGTTCAAGTGGAACGAATGCCACCGGTCCTGCCATGCCCCGCCCAGGGTATCCCGCGCCTCCAACAGCAGGTGCTCCACCCCGCCCTGGGCGAGCCAGTAACTTGCGGCCAGCCCCGCCTGCCCGGCGCCGATAACCAGGGTGTTGACCTCCTGCGGAGCAGTCTTGCCTGTGGGTGCGGGCATCTCCATGATTCTTCTCCCGCGGCTCGGGGCGGAGTTGGACCTGCTGGCAGGATATGCCTGCCGCGGGCCTGCGTACAGGGGGCGACAGCGGTGCCCGGCCCGGGGTGCCTGGGCCCGGCCTCGGTGCCTAAAAGTGGCACTGGTAATTGCTGTCCGCAATCTCCTGTAGAGTAGATCCTGTTGTTGTGTTTATGCAGTTCGTAGTTCAGGCAGTACGCACGGTCGAAAGCCCGTGTTCTTCTGAAGCAGCGGTTTTGAGCACCCCAAACAGGAGGACCCGAAAGTCGGGACAGTTCCTCCACCTTCACGAAGGACAAAAATAA
The DNA here is from genome assembly GCF_045291495.1 of Pseudarthrobacter quantipunctorum. Classification (NCBI taxonomy): domain Bacteria; kingdom Bacillati; phylum Actinomycetota; class Actinomycetes; order Micrococcales; family Micrococcaceae; genus Pseudarthrobacter; species Pseudarthrobacter quantipunctorum. The sequence continues at coordinate 2,992,793 of NZ_CP148033.1, read as the reverse complement.
TGGCTACTGGTACCGTCAAATGGTTTAACGCTGAAAAGGGCTTCGGCTTCATTTCCCCCGATGACTCCTCACAGGACGTCTTCGCACACTACTCTGCGATCGCCTCCTCCGGCTTCCGCTCACTCGAAGAGAACCAGAAGGTCTCCTTCGAAACCGAGCAGGGCCCCAAGGGTCCCCAGGCCGTAAACATCCAGTCCCTCTAATTTCTTAGAGAAACTGGGGCCTTAGGGTTTCAAAGTTTGAAAAGCTGGGCCGGTCACTGACCGGCCCAGCTTTTGTTTAACCCGTTTGTGCCAGCAGCCCCCCGGGGGCAATGCCGTCAGGGCCGGAAGTGCACATTCGTGCAGGAACCGCGAGCAGAAGACCAATCCGGTCCTGCCTGAGAATGCGGCCGGCCTGCGCCTCGAAAGCTACTGGCCAGTAACAATGCCTGCCGTGGGAGGCCATACGACCAACGTCCCGCCAGCTCCCGCAGCTGCGCACATTCGTGCACGTCACGCCGCTGCCGCACCGATCATGCCTAGCATGAAACCCGGCCGATTACCCGGCTCCCGGCCCTGGCCGCACCTGCTGACACAAAACAAAGAGGTTTCCATGTCGCTGCTCACCAGAACCCTGTCCATCGCCGCCTCCGCACTCCTGGCCGGATCCCTGGCCGTGGCGCCCGCCCAGGCGGACGTCGTCGAAATTTCCCCTCCCGGCGCCAACGACTGGTCCTGCACGCCGACCGCTGAACACCCCTACCCGGTGGTCCTGGTGCCCGGGACCTTCGAGAGCATGGTGAAGAACTGGTCCACCCTCTCGCCCTACCTCAAGAGCCAGGGCTACTGCGTGTTTGCCCTGAACTACGGGGAGACAAACGGCGTCTACGCCACGGCCCCTGTCGCGGACTCCGCACAGGAACTCGCCCCGTTCGTCGACGCGGTACTGGCTGCCACCGGCGCCAGGAAGGTGAACCTGGTGGGCCACAGCCAGGGCGGCATGATGCCCCGCTACTACATGGGCTTCCTGGGTGGTGCCAAGAACGTCAACCAGCTCATCGGCATCGCGCCCTCAAACCACGGCACCGAAGGCGTGATCATCCCGCCGCCGGAAGTCGTGGGAGATCCGGACTTCGCCGCCCTCGGCTGTGCCGCCTGCGCAGATCAGCAGGCCGGCTCGGCGTTTATGCAGGAGCTCAATTCCATTGGCGACACTGTGGCCGGGCCGTCCTACACCGTCATCTCCACGGTCTACGACGAGGTTGTGATTCCCTACAACAGCCAGTTCCTCGCGGGTCCGGCCCGGCAGGTCACCAACATCACCGTCCAGGACAAGTGCCCGCTGGACGTCTTCGAGCACGACCAAACGCCCAATGATCCCGTGGTCCACCAGATCGTGGCCCACGCGCTGGGCAGGAGCTCGGGACCTGCGGACCCGGCCTACCAGCCCCGCTGCATCTAGCAGACGGCCGGATCCGGCCTCTTTGTTACTCGTCCGGGCTGGGGCTGCGGACGTCCTTCTGGCCGATATCGGCTGCACCCAGGGCCTCCGCCGCCGGGCTGTGGACGGGGGCGTGCTCACGGACCCGGATTTCCGGGTGGTGCAGGTCCAGTGCCGGCCGCTCCGAACGGATCCGGGGCAGTGAAGTGAAGTTGTGCCGCGGCGGCGGGCAGGACGTGGCCCACTCCAGCGAGGCGCCGAAGCCCCACGGATCATCCACGGTGACCTTCTTCCCGGTCCGCCAAGTGATGTAGACGTTCCAGAAGAACGGGAGCAGGGATGCGCCCAGGAGGAAGGACGAAATGGTGGAGAACTGGTTCATCCAGGTGAAGTTGTCTTCCACCAGGTAGTCGGCGTACCGGCGGGGCATGCCCATGACGCCCAGCCAGTGCTGGATCAGGAAGGTGCCGTGGAAGCCCAGGAACAGCATCCAGAAGTGGATCTTTCCCAGGCGTTCGTTGAGCATGGTGCCGGTGAATTTGGGCCACCAGAAGTAGAAGCCAGCGAACATGGCGAACACCACGGTACCGAACACCACGTAGTGGAAGTGGGCCACCACGAAGTAGGTGTCCGACACATGGAAGTCCAGCGGCGGTGAGGCCAGGATGATGCCGGTCAGGCCGCCGAACAGGAACGTAACCAGGAAGCCGATGCTCCAAAGCATGGGGGTTTCGAAGGTCAGCGAGCCTCCCCACATGGTGCCGATCCAGTTGAAGAACTTCACGCCGGTGGGCACTGCGATCAGCATGGTCATGAACGCGAAGAACGGCAGCAGCACCGAGCCGGTGACGTACATGTGGTGCGCCCAGACGGTCATGGACAGTGCGGCAATGGCAATGGTTGCGTACACCAGGCCCTTGTAGCCGAAGATCGGCTTGCGGCTGAACACCGGGAAGATCTCCGAGACGATGCCGAAGAACGGCAGGGCGATGATGTACACCTCGGGGTGGCCGAAGAACCAGAACAGGTGCTGCCAGAGGACCGCGCCGCCGTTCTCCGGATCGTAGATATGGGCACCGAAGCGCCTGTCGGCACCGAGCGCGAACAGGGCTGCTGCCAGCGGCGGGAAGGCCATGATCACCAGGATCGAGGTGACCAGGGTGTTCCAGGTGAAGATCGGCATCCGCCACATGGTCAGGCCCGGGGCGCGCATGCAGATGATGGTGGTGATGAAGTTGACCGCGCCCAGGATGGTACCGAAGCCGGACAGCGCCAGGCCGAACACCCAGAGGTCCCCGCCGATTCCGGGGCTGAAGGTGGTATCCGAGAGCGGCGCGTAGGCGAACCAGCCGAAGGAAGCGGCGCCCTGGGGCGTGATGAAGCCGGACAGCGCAATGGTGGAGCCGAAGAGGAAGAACCAGAAAGCCAGGGCATTGAGCCGCGGGAATGCGACATCGGGAGCACCGATCTGCAGCGGCATGATGAAGTTGGCGAACCCGGCGAACAGCGGGGTGGCGAACATCAGCAGCATTGCGATGCCGTGCATCGTGAACAGCTGGTTGTACTGCTCCTTGGTCTGCAGGATCTGCATGCCGGGCTCGAAGAGTTCCGCCCGGATGAGCAGGGCCATCACGCCGGCCAGGCAGAAGAAGGCAAACGACGTTATCAGGTACATGTACCCGATGGTTTTGTGGTCAGTGGTGGTGATCCAGTTGACCACCAGGCTGCCTTTGCGGCGCCGCGTGACGGCAGGCGCGGCCGTAGCGGCAAGCCCTTCAGCTGAATGTTCTGTAGTGGCCATCTTCCACCTCACCGAATCTTCCGTATGGCGCGGCAGGTCCTTCGTGGGCCTTACTTTGAAGGCTACTCAGGATCATGGCCCCCGGGAAGGGGATCTTTCAGCCGCCCAGGCCCATCGCTTCCCGCACTTCATCCAAAATGTGGTGCATGGCCGACTCCGCCACCGCCGTATCTCCGCGCGCCACCGCTGCTGCGACGTCCTGGTGCGCCTGCAGTGCCTCGTCCCGGGGCTTGAACGGCATGAGCCCCTGCTGGGTCCGGCTGGTCAGCACTTCCGCCACCATCCCCTCCAGGGCCTGGAACATTTCGTTCCCGCAGCTTCGCAGAAGCAGCTGGTGGAACTCGATGTCCGCGGACAGGAACCCCTGCAGATCGCCGGCCTCGCCCAGCCGCCGGAGTTCGGCCCCCAGGGCAACGAGCTGGGCGCGTTCGGCAGCACTGGCACGCCGGGCGGCGCCGGCGGCGGCAATGGGTTCGACGGCGATGCGCAGTTCGGTGAGGCTGCTGTACTGGAGCTCGCGCCGGTCTGAGGCCAGCCGCCAGCGCACCAGCTTCGGATCAAAAACGTTCCACAGCGACCGGTCCTGCACCACAATGCCCACGCGCCGCCGCGAATAGACCAGGTTCATGGACTCAAGGACCTTCATGGTGTCCCTGGCTACGGTCCGGGATATCCCGTATTCCTGCTGCAGGCCCTCGAGCGTGAGCCGGCTGCCGGGCGGAAGCTTGCCGGAAGCGATGGCAACGCCAACCACCTCCAGGATGCGCTCGTGCATCGCGGGGGAGGCCCCGCCGTCGTGCGCTTCATCCGCGCCCTCATCTGTCGCCGTCGACATTCTGTCCGCCTCTCCTGCGCCGCAGCGCCTTCCCAGAATACCGGGAAATTTGGCAAAGGTATGACCTGTAACACGAAAAGATAGTATCTTTTGGTTCAAAAGGTGATACCTTATGGCGTAGCCCACTTCTTCATGGGCTCGCAGTGAGCTTCTTCGAAAGCCAAAGACGTCTTCTCCGGAGGTATGACATGCAGTATCCCCCCACGCACCTCGTGGTCATGGGCGTTGCCGGGTCCGGCAAGACCACCCTTGCAGCGGCCCTGTCCTCGCAGCTGGGCTGGGCCTGCGCCGAAGCGGACGAGTTCCACCCCGAAGCCAACATCACCAAAATGACGCAGGGAATCCCGCTCCAGGACGAGGACCGCTGGCCCTGGCTCCAGGAAATCCGCAACTGGATGACAGCCCAGGCGCAGGCCGGCTGCAGCACGGTCCTGACCTGTTCCGCCCTCAAGAAGAGCTACCGCCAGCTCCTCTCCGAAGCGGAAGGCCGCGTCGTCTTCCTCCATCTCGACGGCGGCGCGGACCTGATCAGCCAGCGCATGCAGGGCCGGGAAGGCCACTTCATGCCGCCCACCCTGCTGCCCAGCCAGCTGGCCACCCTCGAGCCGCTCAGCCAGGAAGAGCTCGACGCCGGCAGCCTCCGCCTGGACATCTCGCAGTCACCTGAACAGCTGGTCGCCGCCGTCGTGAAGGCTTTGCAGCTTCCCGCCGGACAGGCGCCCTGCGCACCCTGACCTTTCCCAAAACCCCAACAGATACTGTTTCAAAGGAGAACCATGACCATCGAAGGATGGACCCAAACGCTGGGCGCAGGACCCCTGCTGCTCATCGCGGGAGCCGCGATCCTCGTCCTGCTGTTCCTGATCATCAAGCTGCGCATGCACGCCCTGATCGCCCTGATCCTCATCAGCCTCGCAACCGCCTTCGCCACCGGCATTCCCGCCAACCAGGTGGTCCCGGTGCTGATCAACGGCTTTGGCACCACCCTCGGCACAGTGGCCCTCCTGGTAGGCCTGGGCGCCATGCTCGGCCGCATCGTGGAAACCAGCGGCGGCGCCAAGGTGCTGGCCGACTACCTCATCGGCGTCTTCGGTGAGAAGCGCGCCCCCTTCGCGCTGGGCCTGGCCTCCCTGATCTTCGGCTTCCCCATCTTCTTCGACGCCGGCCTGGTGGTCATGCTGCCCGTCGTCTTCGCCGTGGCCCACCGCCTCGGCGGGGGAGTGCTCCGCTACGGCCTGCCCGCCGCCGGTGCGTTCTCCGTGATGCACATCTTCCTGCCGCCGCACCCCGGCCCGGTCTCCGCGTCCGCGTTCTTTGACGCCAACATCGGCCTGGTCACGATCGCCGGCCTGCTTGTCGCCATCCCCACCTGGTACGTCACCGCCTACCTCTTCGGCCTCTACACCGGCAAGAAACTGGTCCTTCCCGTGCCGGAAATCCTGGGCCACGCCTCCGCGGAAGCGGAATCACACCCGCCGCGCTTCCGCACCGTGGTTGGCCTGCTGCTCCTGCCGCTGGTCCTGATCTTCATGAACACCGGACTGAACACCCTGGCCTCCTCCAACGTCCTGCCCGAAGGCGTCAAGGAAGAGCAGTGGTACCAGGTCCTGCGGACACTGGGTGAAACGCCCGTGGCGCTGCTGATCTCGGTGCTGGTGGCCGTGTTCGTGCTGGGCAGCAAGCGCGGCAAGGACGCCGGAGCAGTCGAGAAGCTCCTCGAATCCTCGCTCGGCCCGGTCTGCTCCGTCATCCTGATCACCGGCGCCGGCGGCATGTTCGGCGGCGTCCTGCGCACCTCGGGCATCGGCCAGGCACTCGCCGACGTCCTGGGCGACCTGGGCATCCCGCTGATCCTGGCCGGCTTCCTGATCTCCAGCATCCTGCGCATCGCCCAGGGATCCGCCACGGTGGCGCTGACCACCACCGCGGGCCTGATCGCCCCGGCTGTGGCACTGGCCGGACTCAACGGCATGCAGGTGGCCGCCATGGTGATCGCCGTGGCCGCAGGCTCCGTGGTGGTCTCCCACGTGAACGACTCCGGCTTCTGGCTGGTGGGCCGCTTCTTCGGCATGGACGTCAAGACCACGCTGAAGACCTGGACCGTCATGGAAACCCTCATCGGCGTGATGGGCTTCGCCATCGCCGCCGTGATCTTCCTGCTGGCCGGGGTGGCGGGCTAGCATCCTTCCCAGCCACGGCTGACTGGACAACAACGGCGGGGCGGGCAGCAGAAATGCTGGCCGCCCCGCCGTCGTCGTACCCGGAGTCTTTATCCCAGCGGCCCAAGGCAGGGCGGTGCTAGGTGCGGGCGTCGATGTCCTTCTGGACCACCGCGGAGAGTGTCCGGAGCACCTGCTGGTCGGACGCGGAGAAAGTCCTGGGCTCCTGGTCGATGACGCAGAGCGTTCCGATGTTCCAGCCCCTGGGCCCGTGCAGGGGATAGCCGGCATAGAAACGGATGTAGGGCTCGCCGGTGACCAGCGGATTGGAGGCGAAGCGGTCGTCGGCAAGGGTGTCGTTGATGACCAGCATCGCGTTCTGCTCCACCGTTTCCGTGCAGAGCGCGATGATGCGGGGAGTCTCCTCGCGCAGCGGCCCGATGGCGGACTTGAAGAACTGGGCATCCTCGGCGATCAGGGACAGGGATGCCGCCCCCACGCCGAAGAATTTCCAGGCGGCGGCAACAACGCGGTCGTACGTTTCCTCCGGGCCGGTGAACAGAAGGTCCGTCTCATGCAGTGATTTAAGGCGTTCCTCCTCCGCCCGTTCCGGGGAAAGCAGCGATTTGCCTGCCGCGCCGAGGGCGGCCAGCGCGTCTTCCTTGTCAGGCTTCCGGGGACCTCCTGGTCCGCCCCGTTCCGGGTTCATGCTCCGCTGCTCCGCGGGCCGGGCCGGCTGTTCCGCGCTGGCGTTCTTGACTGCATCTGGCCCGCGTTCGATCGCGGGCAGCCTCAGGGCCTCGTGAAGGTAGGCGTCCAGCTCGAACGCGGAACACGGTGACCTGCCGAAGTAGGACGGCCAAAGCTTCTGAGGATCCAACCCGATCGTGGCAGCAAGTTCGAGCCGCCGCCTCACCTCTTTGTCGATTGCGTCCACCTCCCCTGAGACGCGTTTGCTGGGTTCGCGCACTCTGTAGTTGCAAAAGCCATGTTAATAAGCTTACTTAGTAATCTGGCCCCCGGCTACCTGGGATGGTTGGGGCCTCTCCGGGAGCACGCGGGCGTGCTGGCTGTGGCCGCGGCGGGGGTTACAGGCGGGGGTTAGTTTCCGGCGGTACGGGTTTTGCTTTTGGGCTCTTTCGGCGGCAGGCCCGCCACGTGCTCATACGCCTTGCGGATCCACGCTTTCGCGCGGGCGTCGTCGCCGTCGCCTTCCTCGTTCCAGATTTCCGGCAGGCCGGTGTACTCGCGCATCGGCCGGTCCGCCGGGCCGAACGGGACGGTCCGCTCGCCGCTCTCGAGCTGCTCTTTGTCCTCCGGGGAAAGCCTGATGCCGATGGTGCGCCCGAAAAGCCCTGCGAACATATTGCCGTTGACGAACGCCCCCAGGTTGCCGAACATCGGTTTCACCGACACCTCCGGACTGTCAGGGACCAGGGACCGGAAGCGCTCCTTGGCCTCGTCCGGCGCTTTGGGCATCTCCATGTCTTCCCCCTGGGATCGGACCGCTGGGTGCGGTGCCTGCTGGTCTGTGCAGGATATGCCCCGTGCGGTGCGCCGGGGAACACCCTGCCGCCCGCCGTCGTTGTGCCGGTAGGCAGCGCGCCCAAGCCGGGCGCCGGACGTTCCCCAACCAAAGGACACCCCTTGACCCCTCGCACCATTGTGATCACCGGCGCCAGCGACGGCATCGGCGCAGCAGCCGCGCGTACCCTGGCCAAGGCAGGGGACCAGGTGGTCGTCGTCGGCCGCTCCGAGGAAAAGACGCGGGCCATCGCCAAGGAGCTGGACGCGGACTACTTTGTCAGCGACTTCTCCGAACTCGCGCAGGTCCGCACGCTGGCCGCGCAGCTGGAGTCCGACTACCCGCGCATCGACGTCCTGGCCAACAACGCCGGCGGCATCATGGGCAAGCGCACCCTCACCGTGGACGGCAACGAGTCAACGTTCCAGATCAACCACCTGGCGCCGTTCCTGCTCACCACGCTGCTGATGGAGACGCTCGTTGCCAGCAATGCCAAGGTGATCAACACCTCCAGCGGCGCCAACAGCTTCGGCAAGCTGGACCTGTTCGACCTCAATTCCGAGCAGGGCTACTCCACCAACCGCGCCTACGGCACCGGGAAGCTGGCCAACATCCTTTTCACCTCCGAGCTGCACCGGCGCTTCGGCGAACAGGGGATTACGACGGCGGCGTTCCACCCCGGCGTTGTGCGCACCAACTTCGCGGCGGACTCCACCAGCCCGTTCCGGCACGCCTACAAGACCCTGCTGAACCGCTTCATGCTCACCCCGGACCAGGGCGCCGATACCCTGCTGTGGCTCATCAATGGCACTGCGGGCAAGGACTGGATCTCCGGTGCGTACTACTACAAGCGCGCGCTGGCCAAGGCCAACCCCCAGGCCTACGACGCCGAGCTGGCCCGCCGCCTGTGGGAGCAGAGCCAGGAGCTGGTCAAGGCCGCCTGAAGTCCGGGGGCGGTGACGTCACGGGGTGCTGAGGATAAAACTGGGTAGCAGCAGATGTCGTTATGGGCCGTCAAGACGACATCTGCTGCTACCTAGTTGGGTCGGGGGCGCGCCTGCTCCACATCCGCCGCCGCCTCGGCCTGGCCCCGCGCAGCCAGGCCGGCCACGACGCCGTCAACGTCCGCTGCAGGCCGGTTCTGGCTCAGCTTGGCCTTGGCCTCGATCCGGGTGATCACCAGTTCCACGCCCACGATTGCCCGCAGCTGCCCGGCAATGAAACGCTCCGGTGCGTCGTCCACGTCCCAGGGGTGGTCGAAGCCGGACTCGTGGACGCCGGTCAGTCGCCGGACCTGCCGGTCCAGCCAGGCAGGATCGTCATGGATCACCAGATGCCCGTACACGTGCGCCGTGGTGTAGTTCCAGGTGGGGACAACGCGCCCGTGCTCGGCCTTGGACGCATACCAGGACGGGGAAATGTAGGCATCCGCACCCTGGATGATGGCCAGAGCCTCCCCGGCGGCGGGCTCGGACCACTGCGTGTTGTTCCGCGCCAAGTGCCCCTGCAGCGCGCCGTACTCGCCGGCGTCGGGATCGTAGACGAACGGCAGGAGCGTGGCCATAAGCCCCTGCGGGGTCGCGGTCACCAGGTTCGCTGCGCCTAGCCTGGTGAGCAGGTGCCGGACGGTTTCGGGGACCGCGGCGAAGTGGGCCGGAATGTACATGGGGCTAGTCCTTTACTGTCTGAAGCGGTGCGGGATCGAGTTCGGAAGACGGCGCCGGGGCGGGCTGGAGCCGCACCCTGACAGCGGCGGCAGCGCACAGGATGACGGCCAGCCCGCCCAGGACCGTGGACCAGGCCAGGGATTCACCCAGCAGGAGCGCCGCCCAGCAAATGGTCAGCACGGGCTGGACGAGCTGGATCTGGCTTACCCGGGCGATGGGGCCGATGGCCAGGCCGCGGTACCAGGCGAAGAACCCCAGGAACATGCTCACCACGGCGAGGTACCCGAACGCTGCCCACTGTGCGGGAGTTGCCGACGGCGGTTGCTGGGCGGCGGAGGCGGCGGCCAGGACCAGCATCAACGGCGAGGCGAGAACCAGCGCCCACGAGATGGTCTGCCAGGAACCCAGTTCGCGGGCCAGCAGGCCGCCCTCCGCGTAACCGACCGCGGCGGCCACCACGGAACCAAGGAGCAGCAGGTCCGCCCAGTGCAGGACTCCAAGGCCGCCGGACTGGGCGGAGGCGAAAGCGGTCACCGCAAGGGCGCCCACAGCGCTGACCAGCCAGAAGGCTGCCGGCGGCCGTTCCCGCCCGCGGATTACGGCTGCGGCGGCCGTCGCGGCCGGGAGCAGCGCGATAACCACGGCGCCGTGGCTTGCGGCGGTGCTGGTGAGGGCGAAGGAGGTGAGTAGCGGAAAGCCAATTACGACGCCGGCCGCCACTACCGCAACACGGAACCACTGCGTCCCGCGGGGGAGTGCCTGCCGGGTCAGTGCCAGTGCGGCGCCGGCCAGAACGGCCGCCACAACTGCACGGCCTGAACCGATAAACAGCGGCGCCAGGCCAGCGACGGCCACCTTGGTGAAAGGGACGGTGAGCGAGAATGCCGCGACTCCAAGGAAGCCAAGCCAAAGCCCGGCCGGGCTGGATCGGGATAACACTGTGCGCACAGGTACAGTAGCGCTACTATTTGCTCTCATGAGCAACGATAGCAGTTCACGTATTGTGGCGCACCTGAAATCGTGGATGGCCAATGCCGCGCCCGGCGCGAAGCTGCCGTCCACACGTTCCCTGGTGGCCCAGTACCAGGCAAGTCCTGTCACCGTGCAGAAGGCCCTGCAGGCCCTGACGGCACAGGGGCTGATCGAGAGCCGGCCCGGCGTCGGTACCTTCATGCGGGCAGTCCGGACGGCACGCCCGTCCGATTACGGCTGGCAGACGGCCGCCCTCCGCTCACCACTGGCAGCACTGCCGCCGGCCTCATCCACCATGCGGAACGTGCCGCAGGACGCCATCTCCTTCCACTCGGGCTACCCCGCACGGGAGCTCCTGCCCGAGCGGCTGGTCCGGGCTGCTCTCACCCGGGCCGCCCGCGGAGACGCGGCGCTCTCCCGGCCTCCCGCCGCGGGGATGCCGGAGCTGCAGTCGTGGTTCGCCCACGAGCTCGGCGCGTCCACGCCTGCGGGGACCACCCCGCCCAACCCGAGCGACGTCGTCGTACTTCCTGGCAGCCAGAGCGGACTGAGCTCCATCTTCAGCGCCCTGGTGGGCAGGGGGCAGCCGCTACTGATGGAGTCGCCCTCCTACTGGGGCGCCATCCTGGCCGCGGCCCAGGCGGGGGTGCGGGTGGTGCCGGTGCCCACGGGACCGGACGGGCCGGACCCGGGCGAGCTGGCCCGCGCCTTCGAGGAATCAGGCGCGAGGGTTTTTTATGCGCAGCCCAACTATGCCAACCCCACGGGCGCGCAGTGGCCAGCGGAAACGCGGGAAAAGGTCCTTGATGTTGTCCGTGCCAAGGGTGCGTTCCTTGTGGAGGACGACTGGGCGCATGATTTCGGCATCAGCTCCATCCCCGTGCCGGTCGCCTCCCGTGACGATTCGGGGCACGTCGTCTACCTGCGCTCGCTGACCAAGAGCGTCTCCACATCCATCCGGGTGGCGGCGCTGATTGCGCGCGGCCCGGCGAGGGAGCGTATCCTCGCCGACCGTGCGGCAGAGTCAATGTATGTCAGCGGGCTGCTGCAGGCGGCAGCGCTCGACGTCGTCACGCAGCCCGGGTGGCAGACTCACCTGCGCAGCCTGCGGCACCAGCTGGAATCCCGCCGCGAGCTGCTGGTCACCAGCGTCCGGGAGCACATCCCGCAGGCGCATATTGAGCAGGTGCCCAAGGGCGGGCTTAACCTGTGGCTGCGCCTGCCCGACGGGACGGATCTGCAGCGGCTGGCCCGGGACTGCGAAGCCGCCGGTGTGATCATTGCCCGCGGGGACGAGTGGTTCCCTGCCGAGCCTGCGGGGCCGTTTATCCGGCTCAACTTTTCGGGCACAAATCCGGGCGCCTTCCCCGAAGGCGCCCGGATCATCGGGCAGATGCTGGAGCGGAACCTGGGCTAGGAGTCAGTCGGCCAGTTCTGCGCAGACATCGACAGCCCGGCCGGAGGTGCTAACTAGCGTAAAGACACCCGTGGCGGGGTCGACGTTGAAGACAATCCTGCCGACGTACTGCGTAGTAGTAGGACCGGCGGGCACGTCGGTTGGGAACATGATGAGTGCGTTGTGCCCGGTGGCTGTGTAGGTCAAAGTACCGTCTGGGTTGGTGACAATTTCTGTTACCGAACCGTCGGTCCGGAAGGTTATAGACTCGCCAGCAACAGCATCTTCTGGGTCGGGGTCCGGTCCCATATTCGTATATGTAAGAAGGAAGCCTTTGCCGGCCGTGATTGTGCGAACGACGTTGCCTTCCGCGTCATAGAATTCCTTTTCGTGGAGATTGCCTCCAGTTGACGACAATTGAATGCTGAAGTCGGCACAGCCCTGACCGGCTGGGACAAAGATCGGGTCATCGGCAAGAGCCTGCTGCGCAGGCGCCGCAAAGGATCCTGCTACCAGGGCCGAGAGAGCCAGACCACGGGTGATGCTGCTGGTTTTCATGGATCTTCCTTTCAGATGTACTCGGGTTGAGTGGCTCAAGAGTTGCCCCGAGGACTTAACGGAGCCTTAATCCAGCGGCTGACTCTGGATCCAGAACGGGTCCGGGCGCATGATGGGGTTGATGCCGCTCCTCCGGGCGCGGTATGGCAGGGCGGGCGCTAGGGGTCGCTGGTCGGTAAGCGCCACGGGACAGGGCGCAGTCTGTTCCCGTGGCCGGTCAGTGAGGGGTGCTCGGCAATGGGCGCACTGTGGATCAGGGCATTGGGCCCGTTGCAGGTGATCGCTGACGGCGTCCAGGTTCCCGTCAGCAGCCGCAACCTGCGTATTGTCCTCGAATGCCTGGCGCTGCGGGCGAACTCGGTAGTAGCAGCCGACTTCCTTGCTGAAGCCATCTGGGACGGCCACCCGCCGGCGCATCCGGGCCCGCAACTGCAGGTCTACGTCGCGAACCTTCGGAACCTGCTGGAGCCCAACCGCCATAAGGAGGTTGCCTCGCACCGCCTGGCCAGCCGTCCCGGCGGCTACCTCCTGGCTGTTGCGGATGACGAACTCGACCTGCTGCAGTTCCGCGCGCACCTTGCCGCCGGCGAGCGCGCAGTAGAAGCTGGCGAACTCGCCGGCGGCGCGGTCCGCCTGCGACAGGCCCTGGACTTGTTCGTCTGCCCTGCGTTTCCGGATCTTGCCGACATTGAGCTGCTGGTCCCTGACCTCGAAGAGGTGGAGGAAGCCCGGCTGGTTACTTACCAGGACCTCTTCGACGTCGAACTGGCACTGGGCCGCCACGCCACGTTGGTGGGGGAGCTGCAGCGGCTGGTCTCGCAGCATCCCTTCCGGGAGCGCTTGTGGGCGTCCCTTGTGCTTGCGCTGTACCGCTCCGACCGGCAGGCAGACGCCCTAGCCGCATGCCGGGCAGCCCGGAAGACCTTTGCGGCGGAGCTGGGCATTGATCCCGGGGTGCGCCTGCAGGAGCTGGAAGCACTGGTGCTGCGCCAGGATGCCTCCCTTGGGCCGCCCGCCGTGAACGAAAACCGCCGCGCCAGGCAGCGCCTCGACAACTTGCCTGCCGCGCTCACCCCCATGGTGGGCCGGGATGCTGAACTGGGGGAGGTGTGCTCGCTCTACCGCTCCGAGGGATGCCGGCTGGTCACCGTAACGGGCGCGGGCGGGGCAGGGAAGACCCGCCTCGCCATGGCGGCGGCCGCACGTTTGGGCGAGCGCATGCCCGACGGTGCGGGCTGGGTTAGTCTGTCCCCACTCACCCGGGTTGAGCAGGTGCCGGGGGCCATCGCGGCGGCACTTGGACTGGAGGCACCAGCGGGCGAAGACCCGCTGAAAATCGCGTCCCGTTTTCTCCATGCCCGCCGCCTGCTGCTGGTCCTGGACAACTTCGAACACTTGGCAGACGCGTGGCCCGTGGTGCTGGACCTGCTCACTGCAGCCCCTGAGCTCCGGATCCTCACCACCAGCCGGAGGCGGCTTGGGTTGCGTCCCGAGTATGAGTTCGAACTTGCGCCGCTGGAGTTGCCACCGCTCGACCCGCCCCTGCCTCCCCGCCAGCTGCGGGAGGTGCCGGCAATGAAGCTGCTCTTGAACCGGGGCCGGACGGTCCGCCCCCGCTTCTCCGTAGACCACGGAAACGCCGCAGTACTGACACACCTGTGCCACCGCCTGGACGGGCTGCCGTTGGCCATTGAACTGGCTGCGGCCCAGCTTCGACATATTAACGAGCACGATCTCCTCGCGGACTTGGAGGTCAGCCTGGCCGCGTTGCGGGCCACCTTCCCGGACCTTCCGGACCGGCAGCAAACCCTCACCGCCACGATCGAGTGGAGTTACCAACTGCTGGCGGACGCTGAACGCGTACTCTTCGGCCAGCTCGGTGTTTTCGCCAACGATCCAACTATTGCAGCGATCGACGCCGTGCGCGGCTCCCTTCCCCTTGGAGCGCCATCCACTGAAGAACTGCTGTCCGCGCTCGCGGACCACAGCCTGCTGCGGCGCTACACCGACCATGCAGGACGGCGGCGTGTGTCGCTGCTGCAATCCATCCGTGAGTTTGCCCGTAACCGGCTGGCGCTGCTTCCCGAACAACACGAGGTGCGCCGGCGGCATGCCGACTACTACCTTGCCCTGGCCGAGGCCGTATGCCCCCTGCTGTTTGGCAAGGACCAGGTGGAGGCTTTCCGTTCGCTGAAGGCTGATGCGCTGGATTTGCGCACTGCACTGTTGTGGGCAGCGGGACCCGAGGGCTCCATGGACTTGGCGCTGGGACTGGTGGGGCAACTCTGGCATTACTGGGAGCTGACCGGCGACGTGGCGGAACAGTGCGGGATCGCCCTGAAGCTGCTCGATGGCTCACCAGACGCTTCTCCGGCGCTGCAGGCTCCCGCTCTCAGCGGAACGGCCACGTTGTGCTGGATGCTCGGACGCGGTGACCAGGCGTCCAGGCTCCATCACCGAGCAATCCAGGCTTTCCACGACGCCGGCAACGACCAAGGCGTTGCGTGGGCCACAATGTGCCTGGCAGTGCAGGCGATGGAGCGTGACGATGACGCCAACGCCCAGCGGCTCGCTGCGGGAGTATTGTCGATGCCGCTTGCCACCCCGCGCACAAGGGTTGGCGCTTTGATTCTCCTCAGCATTCTGGCCTACTACGGTGGCGACCATGCCCGGGCCCTGGAGTTGCGCCACGTGAGCGTCGAGCTTGCCCGCCCGATCGGCGATCGATGGTTGCTCGGAATTGCCCTGACCAACCTGGCCGAGAGCACACAGCAGGCCGGCGACTACGATGCCGCGGAGCGCCTGCTCGTCGAGGCAGTCACCGCAGGGCTCGAGCTCGATGCACAGGGCCAGGTTGCAGGTTTCCTGGAACAAATTGCCGACGTCTACGTCAGCCGGCACCGCGTCGAGCGGGCCATCCACTTGCTTGCGGCCACAGACAGCTACCGCACTGACCGTGGACTACCGCTTTACCCCGCCGAACAGCAACACATTGCATCCGTTATCACCAGGGCGCGCAATGAAGCCGGCCCGATCCGCTTCGGCCTTGCCTGGGAGGGCGGAAGAAGCCTCAGCCTAAGGCAGGCTGCTAACGAGGTGCTGCAGGGCGCACGCTACACCGGATTGCCGCCCAGTCCTGCCCCGGCTCCAACAGGAGGGCATCCCTCTACTCCGGGGAGCGCCACCGACCCGGCTCCCTGGACGTGACCTCGGCGCCACCGGACCTGCGTAATAGCGTGCAATATAAGCATGACCTCATGTATCTGATGACTATAAATTCGGCAGCCGTGCTACTTTCAACACTGCCGCCGCGCATTTCTTCGTTGCCAAGGACCGGGACCAGGGGACTGCGCGCGCTCCCATTGCAGAGTCCGATCATTGGAGACGCCCGTGGAACCCACAACAGACGTGAAGCTGGACGCCCAGCCGGCCAGGCCCCCCGCGGCCGACTCCGGACTCCGCCGCTCCATGGGC
This sequence comes from Pseudarthrobacter quantipunctorum, assembly GCF_045291495.1. NCBI lineage: Bacteria > Bacillati > Actinomycetota > Actinomycetes > Micrococcales > Micrococcaceae > Pseudarthrobacter > Pseudarthrobacter quantipunctorum. Next base: position 2,976,984 of record NZ_CP148033.1, on the reverse strand, counting down.
CCGCGCCACCTGGTGATGATCGCCATGGGCGGCGTGATCGGCTCCGGCCTGTTCCTTAGCTCCGGCTACACCATCTCCCAGGCCGGCCCGCTCGGCGCGGTCATCGCGTACCTCATCGGCGCTTTCGTTGTGTACCTGGTGATGGCCTGCCTCGGCGAGCTTGCCATCGCCTACCCGGTGTCCGGCGCATTCCACATCTACGCCGCCCGCTCCATCGGCCCCGCCACGGGTTTCGCCACCGCCTGGCTGTACTGGCTGTGCTGGGCGGTTGCCATCGGCTCGGAGTTCACCGCCTCCGGGCTGCTCATGCAGCGCTGGTTCCCGGACGTGGAGGTCTGGGTCTGGTGCCTGGTGTTCGCGGCCGTGCTCTTCGGCTTCAACGCCGTGTCCTCCAAGTTCTTCGGCGAGTCCGAGTTCTGGTTCGCCATCGTCAAGGTTGCAGCGATCATCGGCCTCATTGTCCTGGGCGGTGCGGCCCTGTTCGGTTTCCGCCCGCTCGGCGGCGGGGGAGAGCACCCGTTCCTGTTCGAGAACTTTGCCACCGAGGGCGGACTGTTCCCCAACGGCTTCACGGGCGTCCTGGTCACCGTGCTGGCCGTCTTCTACGCCTTCTCCGGCTCGGAACTTATCGGCGTGGCCGCCGGTGAAACCAAGGACCCGGCCACCAGCATCCCCAAGGCCCTGCGCACCACGGTGCTCCGCCTGCTGATCTTCTTCGTCGGAGCCATCGCCGTCATCGCCGCCACCATCCCGTACAACGAGGTAGGCCTGGATGAGAGCCCGTTCGTCACCGTCTTCTCAGCGATCGGCCTGCCGTTCGCCGCTGACATCATGAACTTCGTGATCATCACCGCGCTGCTCTCCGCCGGCAACAGCGGCCTGTTCTCCTGCGCCCGCATGCTCTACTCCCTCGCCGACGAAGGCCATGCCCCCCGCGCCTTCAAAAAGTTGACGGGCCGTGGCATCCCCCTCATCGCGCTCTCTGTGAGCATGGTGGGCGGCGTCGCATCGCTGATCAGCAGTGTGGTGGCTCCGGAGACGGTCTACCTGGTGCTGGTTTCCGTGGCCGGCTTCGCCGTCGTAGGCGTATGGATGTCCATCACCGCCTCGCACTTCTTCCACCGCCGGGCGTTCGTCCGCAGCGGCGGCGACGTCTCCGCCCTCGCCTACAAAGCCCCGCTGTTTCCGCTGGTGCCCATCCTGGCGTTCTCGCTGTGCGTGATCTCCCTGATCGGCATCGCCCTCGATCCCACCCAGGCCGCCGCGCTCTACTTCGGCATCCCCTTTGTGGCCGCGTGCTACATCTGGTTCCACTTCCGGCACGGCCGCAAGGCCGCTGCGGCGAGGTAGACGCAGTAAAGGAGCGGACGACGGCGGCTGCCGGAACAGGTGCGTTGCGCACCTTCCCGGACGGTCGCCGTCGTCCTTTCCGCCGCAGGCCCCAACGCCCCTGAGAGGCGGGGCGTGGAAGAATGGGGCCTTGTGACCGGCCGGGAGGTGCAGATGAGCGTGGATTCGTCCGCTGAGGCGTCGTCAATGGCGCAGGGGCTCCGGATTGTCCGGCTCGTGGCAGGCAGGGAGAAACTGGGACGCCAACTGCTGGGCGTTTCGCAGCTGGCCGCGGAGCTGGACATGGAACAGAGCCGGGTCTCCCGCCTGGCGCAGGAACTGTGCGACCTCGGACTGCTGGAGCGCGTGGACCGCGGGCCGTTCCGGACAGGTCCGCGCTTCTTCAGCCTGGCCGCGGCACTGAACACCGGCTGGGTCCGGGAAGCGAAAACCGAACTTGAGGCGCTTGTTGCGGCGCTGGGACTGCGCGCCCGGCTCTCCGTCCGGGACGGCTACCGCGTGATCCTGGTCCGGGCCTCCAGCAACGACGCCATCCCCGGCAGCTTCGTCAAGCCCGGCATGGTGACCCCGGCCTGGTGCACCGGTGCCGGCCGGGCGCTGCTGTGGGACCTTGACCGGCCGGCGCTGGATGCCCTGCTGCAGGACGTGAACTACATCGGCATCGGCGGACCGGGGGCCGCGCACTCCACCGACGGGGTCTGGGACCTCATGGTCCGCGACCGTGATGCCGGGGTTATCACCGCCGCCGAAGAATTCGAACACGGAGTGGTGGAACTCGCGGTGCCCGTCCGTGACGCCGCCGGCGCCGTCCTTGCCTCGCTGAGTGTGCTGGGCAGCCGTGCCGGAATCGGTCCGGACGGGGCAACTGCCGCGGCCATGCTCACCAGCGCCGCTGAACGGCTCGGATCCCGCGGGAGCGCCCGCTAGGGTTGCCGGTACCCGAGCCTCTGCTCAAGCCATTTTCCCCGGGCCACCAATGCGTCCGCGCACGCTTCCCGGCGCGGTTCCAGCCTGTCCTTGATGCCCACGATCTGCAGCGCCGCCGCCACGTCACCCTTGAAGTCCCGGACGGGGACGGCCAGGGAATAGAGGCCCGGTTCCGCCTCCTCATCCACGATCGAGTAGCCCCGCTTCCGGGCAGCTTCACGCCGCGCCAGGAAGTCGTCCACGCTGGTGGGCGTGTTGGGGCCGTGCCGCACAAACGCCACATCCGCGAAGACGGTCCGCACTTCCGCCTCTGACGCTTCCCACAGCACCGCCTGCCCGGCATCGCTGCAGTACGCGGGGTAGGGCCGGCCCAGCCAGGAGCCCACCAGATTGCTGCTCGCCGGGACGCTTTCGCCCATGGTCACCGTGCTGTCCCCGTGAAGGACCCCCAGGAAACATGCCTCATCCGTTTCTCCCGCCAGCGCGTCCAGGGCGGTGCCGCCGTCGGACTCTAGACGGCGCTCGGTGAGCAGCTGCGCGTCAGTAAGGACGGACCAGTCCAGGCTGTAGGTGCGCTGGCTCGTTTTGCGGAGAAAGCCCTCCTGTTCGGCACTGCGGAGGTTGCGTGAAACCTGGCTGCGGTCCTTGCCGAGATCTGCGGCGACGTCAGCGACGGTTCCTCCGGGATGTCCCGCTGCATGGCGTGCACCCACAGCAAGGAGGGCCATGATTCCGCGGCCCATGCTGGAGGTTTTTGGCATGGTGTCGAGTCTAGTGGAGGTGCTTTCCCTGCCCGGCTTCCGATGTGTCACCGACTGGCGCGCCGGATTCGCCGGAGCAGTACGTGGTCGCCTGACACACAGGGACGCCCCGGCGACCGTGTTCTCTTCCGGCGATTGCGGAGCTGCCGGCCGCAGGGCAGGGGCCCGCAGCCGCATCAGCAGATGGCAAACACCCTTGCCGGGAAGCCGCTGCCGCCGAGGGGCTTTGGCCAGGAAGCGACGACGGCGGCACCGGATTCCGGCAGCCCGTCCAGGTTGGCCATCAGTTCGATCTGCCAGCGCCCCTGTTCCAAGACATAGGTTTCCAGGCTGAAGTCCTGCCGGGAGGTTGCCAGGCCAGGGTCCGTGTCTGTCTGCTCGTGGCCGACCGCGGCCACGGCACGGTGCTCAACCAGGAAGGACAGCACCTCCATGGACCAGCCGGGCGTGTGGCTCAGGCCCTCGCTGTCCCGGTTTGCCATCGCCCCGGCGTCGGGCCACCGGCCGCTCCATCCAGTGCGGAGGGCAACGAAGGAACCCCGCGGGACGGGGCCGTTCCGGGTTTCCCACTCCTGGACGTCCTGCAGGGTGGGGGTGGCGTCCGGGTTGCCGGCCACCCGCTGGCTGATATCCAGGACCACCAGCGGAAGGATCATCTCCTCCACCGGGATCTGGTCCAGCGTCCTGCCGCCGCAAATGAAGTGGGAGGGCGGGTCAACGTGGGTTCCCCACTGGCCCACGATTGTGTAGCGGTGGGCGGTGAAGCCGTCACCCTTGTCCAGGTCGAAAAGGGCTTCGCGCTGCTCATCCGGAAAGGCGGCGAAGTGGGGCTGTCCCGGGTGGAAGGCGTGCGTCAGGTCCACGAACTGCCTGCCCGCGATCACCGCCTGCAAGCCCTCCCAGAGCGAGGTTGTGCTGGTGTCCGTCATGATGCTGCGGCTCCTTCTGCCATGGGCGCTTCAGTCTTTGATGCTTCTGCCGGCGGCGCCAGTGCGGTGCTGGAGACGCTGACGGGGCCGGTCACCTCAATGACCGGCACCTCCCACGGGTGGATGTCCACGAGGCGGCGCATAAACCGCTCGACGGCGGCGTCCCCCAGTGAGGCGTCGAAGTACGTTGTGAAGACGAAGGTTGGCGAGAGGGTCTGCTCACCCACCCGTCCCAGGGTGGGATTGGCGCCCTCGGCCGTGGTGAACCCCTCGAAACCGAGGCTGGACTCAAACACATGCTTGTAGTTGCCGAAGTCCCCGAGTTCCCGGAATTCGGCAAGGGCCTGCAGCAGGTGCGCGATGCCCGGATCATCCCGGAAGGCGTCCGGCTCGCCCTTGGACAGCTGCCCGAAGGTGCTGCTGCTGATGGGCCAGTGCACGCGGAGCTTGCGTACCGGGTGAAGTTGAACGTCCAAGAACCTAGCCTCTTTCCTCCGCCGGTTGACGGCTGCCAGCCATCGTGACAGAAAGAAATAATCATTACAAGCATAAGTAAATGCGTATTATGACTACTATGTCTTCCATTGCGCCGCTCTCGTCCCTGCTGGAATCCGGGGAGCACCTCGTCACCGACGGCGCCCTGGCCACGGAACTCGAGGCCCGCGGCTGCAACCTGGACGATCCCCTGTGGTCTGCCAAGGTCCTGCTGGAAGACCCGCACCTGATCAGGGACGTCCACCGCGACTACTTCTCCGCCGGGGCCCGGATTGCCACCACCGCCAGCTACCAGGCAACGCCGCAGGGCTTCGCACGGCGGGGCATGAGCGCCCACGATGCCCTGGAGCTGGTGGCGTTGTCGGTGCGGCTGGCGGATGAGGCCCGCCGCATGCACCTGGCCGCCGCGCCGGACTCGGGCACGCTGCTCATTGCCGGCTCTGTTGGCCCTTACGGCGCCTACCTTGCAGACGGTTCCGAATACCGCGGCGACTACACGCTGGGGAAAGATGAGTTCCTGGACTTCCACCGGCCCCGGGTAGCCGCACTCGTTGAAGCGGGTGTGGATTTCCTGGCGTGCGAGACGCTCCCGTCATTTGCCGAAGCCGCGGCGCTGGCCGCCCTCACGGAAGAGTTCGGCGTCGAATCCTGGTTCACCTTCTCCCTGCGGGACGGCGCCCACATCAGCGACGGCACCCCGCTGACGGCCGTTGCCGGGCTCCTTGACGCACACCCCCTGGCCGCAGCGATCGGCGTGAACTGCGTGCCGCTGCACCTGGTCACTCCCGCGCTCGCCGCCCTCCACAGCGCGACGGACAAACCGCTGGTGGCCTACCCCAACTCAGGCGAAACGTACGATCCCGCGACCAAGACCTGGGGTCCGGCCACAGCCTCCGCACAGGGTGCGGACGCCGAACCAACAGACCCCGCCGGCGGGGCCGACGCCTGGCTGGAGCACGGCGCACGCATCATCGGCGGGTGCTGCCGCACGACACCAGGCGACATCGCCGCCGTCGGACGGATCATTGCCGCGCGCCGCTGAACCATCCCGGGTGAACCATCCGCGCTGAACCTGCAGCGCAACGCGGCGCCTGAAGGCCTCAGCCCTTTGCCGGAGCGTCCTTTTGGTTGTCCTGGTCTGGGTTGTCTTGGTCCGCGGTGTCCCCGCCCGGGGCGCCCTGTTCGTCCGCGTGTTCGGCCTTCTCACGGGCTTCCTGCTGGTGCTGCTCGAGTTTCGCCTCGGCGTCCCTGCGCCGGTATCCGATGGAACGGGCCTGTTCAGGCGTGGGATGCCGGTGCTCCCGCTCCCAGGCATGGTCATTGACGCCGGTGCCGGGAACTGCACCGTCATCCGGATCCAGAGGTTCTTTACCCATATCCAAACCCTGTCACAGTAACGGCACTGATAGTAGGGCTTACGCCTCAAGCCGCCCGTAGGTGGTGATCACGTTGCCCTTGCTGGTCCGGGACTGGTCCAGGAGTACCAGCCGGGTGGTGGGGTCGCCGTCCTGGAAGAGGCGCCGCCCGCTCCCCGCCACCACCGGGTGCGTCATGAGCGTCAGGGAATCCAGCAGCCCGGCGAACAGCAGCTGCCGCGTGACCGAGATGCTGCCGCACACGGCGATCTCGCCGCCGTCGCGCTTTTTGAGCCCTGCTACGAACTCTTCCAGCGGCGCGTCCATCAGGTGCGAGTTTTGCCATTCGAGCGGTTCCGCCAGGGTCCGCGACGCCACGAACTTCTCCACTGGGTTGATGAACGCGGCGAAGTCCTCGTCCACGGGCGCGGTAGGCCAGTACGCGGCCCACTCCTGGTAGCTCACCCGGCCCAGCACCACTGTGTCCACCGTTTCCATCATGGTGGTCAGGCCGGCGCCCAGTTCGTCGTCAAAGCTGTCGAACTGGAACTTGTAGGGATCGGACACAACGCCGTCCACGGAGTGGAACAGGCCGGCAGTGACTTTGCGCATGGGGACCTCCAGCAGGGGTTTTTGAGCGGACACGCCTCACGCTAGTGCGCCCCTTGAGCCAGCGGAAGATCCCTGCAAAAGCGCACGACGGCGGCCGCCCCAGTTACGTTCATCACTCGCCGAGGCGTCTTGCAGGGTTTGGCTGATCCTGAGCCGCATACTTGTGGTGAGCGGCTGTTGCCGTGCCCCGGCCAGGCAGGAGGAAAGTGCATGGAAACCCTGAAAAAGATCGTGAGCAACCAGTATTTTCCGGCCGCTGCAGTCCTTACCGCCGTGGTGCTGTTCTGGGCCGTGGGACTCCTGGGCGGGCTGTCCCTGCTGCACAACAACCAGCCCCCGCTCACCACTCTGACCTGGATGCTGTTCGTCTACACCGTGGCGGTCCTCAGCCCGCTGGCGGGCATCCTGGCCGCCACGGACCTGCTCCGCCGCTGGCGCCGCAACCGGGCCGCCGCAACGGCCTACACCGGGTATTCCGTTGACCCCCAGGCCGGGGAAGGCCAGGTGGCGGTCGAGCCGGCAGGAGGAGCCCAGTCAATGGACGCACCCGAAGAGCCGGCAGTCCAGCACCCGGCGCCTCCCGCCCCCAAAGCAGCAAAGAAAACCTCCAAGCAGGCAGGCCGCAAGCAGGCCGCCTAGCAGGCAAGCCGCCGTCGTCCGTCCTATCGGTCCTTCAGCACAGTGAGCGCTTCCTCCGCCTGCTGCAGCGCGTTCTCCAGCCGACGACCCGGCTGCGGCAGCGAAAACAGGTAACCCTGCAGCGAATCGCAATCCAGGGCCGCCAGGTAATCCGCCTGCGCCGCCGTTTCCACACCTTCCGCCGTGACGGTCAAACCAAGGCTGTGGGCCATGTTGATCATGGAACTGAGGATGGGCAGCCGCTCGTTGCCGGTGCGCACCATGGAGACAAACGTCCTGTCGATCTTCACCGTGTCCACCGGCAGGTCCTGCAGCCTGCCCAGGGAGGAATAGCCGGTGCCGAAATCGTCCAAGGCAACCCTGGCCCCCTCCTCCCGGAGCGAGCTGAGCTGTTTGATGAGGCTGCAGTCGGCGTCGAAAAACACGCTTTCGGTGACCTCAAGGACAAGCTGGTAGGCGGCCACACCGCTGGCCTCGGCAAGCCGAAGGACCGTCTGGGCAAACAGGGGGTCCTGCAGCTGGACCCCCGAAACGTTCACGGCGAGCGACCGGGACGGGTCCTCGCTCAGCCACGGCGCCAGCTGCACCATGCCCAGCGCCATCACTTCCGTGCCGATCTCGTTGATCAGCCCCGTGCGCTCGGCCAACGGAATGAAGACCGACGGCGGGACCCTCCCGCCATCCCTGTCCCACCGGGCCAGCGCCTCGAACGTGACCACCTGCCCCATGCGGTGGGACACGATTGGCTGGAAGTCGACCGATATTTCGCCCCGGGCCACGGCCAGCTGCAGGCCGGCTTCCATATGGGTCCGCTGCACCAGGGCAGTCATCATGTCCGGATGGAACCGCAGGAAGCGGTTCTTGCCGGCGGCCTTTGCCGCGTACATCGAGATGTCTGCCTGCCGGAGCAGCTCGGAGGCACCCACGCTGTCCCGTCCCAGCGATGCGAGTCCCAGGCTGAGGCTGGGCCGCAGGACGGTGCCCTGGATCGTAACGGGGACGTGCAGGCACCGGACGATGCATTGGGCGATCGTATCCGCGTCAGGGCATGCGGTCAGGAGCACCACAAACTCGTCTCCGCCCAGCCGGGCCACCACGTCGGCAGTGGGGACGCAGCCGCGGAGCCTTCGGGCCACTTCAACCAGCATGTCATCGCCGGCCTGGTGGCCAAGGATGTCGTTGACTTCCTTGAAGTCGTCCAGGTCCAGGAGCAGGACGTCAACGGTCTTGAGCCGCGGTTCCTGCAGGGCTCCAGCCAGGGCGTCGTTGAACACGGCCCGGTTTGCCAGGCCCGTCAGCGGGTCCTGGAAAGCCATCGCCCGCAGCTTCTCCGCCTGCTCGGCGAGGTCCATCATGGCCTGGTGGGCCTGCTCCTGGGCTTTGCGCCGTGGCGTGACGTCGCGGAAACTCCACACCCGCCCCACGATGTTTTCACCGACCCTCTGTGGCCGCGAATATCGTTCAAAGGTGCGCCCGTCCGCGAATTCCAGGACGTCGTGGCTTTCTGCTGCCGGGTCTTCCCCAAGCGCCCTGATCCGCGCCAGGAAGCCCGCAGGATCCGCCACCTGCTCGATGATGAGCCGCAGGACGGGCTCCTCACTGTCTCCCTCCATGAGCTCCGGCGGGATACCCCACATGGTGAGGAACTGGTCATTGAAACCGGCCACCCTGCCCTCGGTGCTCATCACCAGGATGCCGTCGGCTGTCGATTCCAGCGTGGCGGTCAGCAGGGACATCGCTTCCCGCAGGTCGGCATCCGCTGCCTGGCGGTGGGAAGTACCCCGGACCGAAAGAAGCAGCAGGCCATGGTCGGGGCCGCCGTCGTCGGGTCCCCGGCGCCCTTCCGGGCCCCCTGGAGCTGACGCAGCGCCAAAAGGTCCCGGATGGAACGGCAGGGCCGCTTCCCACGGCAGCAATGAGCCCGTTGCCTCGGCGGGGAATTCCGTCCCGCTGCTGTGCAGGCCGTAGATTTCACGCGGCGGCGGATGCTCCGCGGGCCGGGCACGGAGCCGGGTGAAAAGCTGGTCCGCCTCGCTGCGGAAGCCTTCGGCCAGCAGTGTTCGGTGGTCCCGCCCGGTGAGGTCCCCGGCGGCGTATCCGAACAGCCTCCCGGCCGCGGCGTTGGCCAGCGCGATGCTGCCATCTGCTGCTATGGCCAGCAGCGCATCCGGACTGGCATCCAGAACGGTGCCGAAAGTTTGTGCTGCCGCAGTCCTGCCGTGGCTCCAAGAATCATTCAAGACACCACCCCCCTCGGACATCATAGAGCGCAGGAACCGAAATTTGGTGAGCTGCCGGGGCCCGGTTTCCCACGGACTGTTGCGGACCTGCCGGCCTTCCTGGCAATGCCAACACAAAAGCGCTGCCCCCAGGGGGACAGCGCTTTTAGGGTTTGGGAATAAAGGGACCGCTATACGCGGCGGTGGCTGCGGTTAGTGACTGCACCATAAACGAGCAGGACGATGATTGAACCAAGAATTGCCAGCAGCCAGGTGCGGATATCGAAGAATTCGGCCAGGCCGCCGCCGAAGATCAGCGAACCGATCCAGCCGCCCAGGATGGCGCCGACAACGCCGAGGACCAGGGTGACCACCCAGCCTCCGCCTTGGCGGCCGGGCAGGATTGCCTTCGCAATGGCTCCGGCGATCAGGCCCAAAATGAGAAATCCGAGAATGCCCATGTTGTCACTCCTTGTCAGTAAGTTGTGCCGGGCCCCCATTTCCGGTTCCATAATTCAATCAGCGTGCTTACTGCTCTGCAAGAGTTTGATTATCACGGGATGACTGTCAGTTTTTCCGGCCGGAATGCACCACTTTCGCTATTTGCTGGTGAATCCCGCCGGGGCAGCGGGCATGGCCTTCGATAGGATTGATTGTCCCCGCAACAAACCAAGGAGTTTTGGCATGCCCAGCCAGCAGACAGTCCGGCCACGTGCCATCTTCCTCGACATCGACGGCACCTATGCCGACCACGGGCTGGCGCCTGCTGCGCACGTCGACGCGGTGCGGACCGCACGCCGGCTGGGACACCTGGTCTTCGTCTGCACCGGGCGGCCGCTGTCCATGGTCCCAAGCCACATCCTGGAGGCCGGCTTCGACGGCAGCATCACCGGGGCCGGAGCCCGGGTGGAGCTCGGGGGAGAAGTCCTCAAGGACACGCGCTTTGATCCGGACCTGGCTGCCCTGATCGTGGAAACGCTGGACGCACATGGCGCCGCCTACATCTTGGAAGCACCCGAGGCCCTGCACGGCCGGACAGGCGTGGACCAGAGGCTGCGGGAGGTGCTGGGCCCGATCTTCGCCGGCCGGCCGCAGCACGACGGGGTCCTCAGCACCGACGTGGATCCGCTGGAGGACATCCTGGGGCCGATGCAGTACAGCGACGACCTTCGCTCCACGTCCTACGCCAAAATATCCTGCTTTGATTCCCCGGTGCCGCTGCAGCAGCTGGTGGACGCGCTGGGGCCGCAGGTGGGCCTCATTCCCAGTTCCCTCTCCGCCCTGGGCGACCGCGCCGGCGAGATCTTCATGGCCGGAACACACAAAGCCGTGGGCATCCAGGTGGTGGAGGAACACCTGGGCCTTGACCGCGCGGACATCGTGGCCATCGGGGACAGCGCCAACGACATCGAGATGCTGGAGTACGCCGGCGTGGGCATCGCGGTGGAAGGCGGGCACCCGGCGGTGCTGGCAGTCGCGGACCGGACCACCGCCGGGCCGGCCGGAAACGGAGTGGCACTCGCCTTTGAGGAGCTCGGCCTGCTGGGCTGACCGGCTTCCGGGCGGAAAGACGTCAGGAAGAAAGCGGGGCGGGTGCCTGCTCGGACGCGTACGCCGCAGCGCCGGTCCCCAAACCGCGCACCAGCCAGCCGGAGGCCTGCCAGGCCGCGGCGTCCAGCACGTTGCGCGCGTCCAGCACCACCCGGCGTCGTACCCGTGCGCCCGCAGCGGCGGGGGAGAGGCTGCGGTATTCATCCCATTCCGTGAGCAGCATCACCAGCTCCGCGCCCTCGAGTGCCTGCTCCATCGACGCTTCGAACTTGAGGCGCGGATAGCGGCGCCAGGCCTGGTTGACCGCCTTGGGATCCGTGACGGTCACATGGGCGCCGCACGCGGCAAGCCGGTCGGCAACATCCAGGGCGGGGGAGTCCCGGATGTCGTCGGTGTCCGGTTTGAAGGACGCGCCAAGGACCGTGATGGAGCGGCCGGCAACGCTGCCGCCGCAGAGTCCGGCAGCCAGGCTGACCGTCCGTTCACGCTGGCCCAGGTTGACCGAATCCACCAGCCGCATCCAGTCGTCAAGGGCCGTGACCCCTGCATGGATGGCTTGGGTCCGGAAGCTGCGGATGTCCTTGGGGAGGCAGCCGCCGCCAAACCCCAGGCCGGCGTGCAGATACCGTCCGCCGATGCGCGGGTCCATACCCATGGCCTCGGCCAGCTCCGCCACGTCCGCCCCTTTTGCGTCGCACAGTTCGGCCACGGCGTTGATGAAGCTTACTTTGGTGGCAAGGAAAGCGTTCGCTGCGGACTTGATGAGCTCCGCCGTGGCGAAGTTGCAGACCAGGCGGGGGATGCCGGCCTCAAGGAGCGGCTCGTACACCGCATCCAGTGCCGCCGTAACCCCGAGCGGTGCGCCGGTGCGGGGATGGAAGGCGGACGCGCGCCCGCCGTCCACCCCGTACACCAGCCGGTCCGGTACCAGCGAGTCCTTCACCGCGGTCCCCTGGCGGAGGAACTCCGGGTTCCAGCCCAGCAGCACGTCCGGCCGGGAGGCCAGCACGCCGCGCAGCATCTCCACCGTGCCGACGGGCACCGTGGATTTACCCACGACGACGGCGCCCGCGGCCAGGTGCGGCAGCAGCGTTTCGATGGCGGAGACCAGGAAGGTGAGGTTGGCGGCGTCGGACGTTTTGTCCTGCGGGGTGCCCACGCACAGGAAGTGGACCTGTGCGCCTTTCGCGGCAGCGGCGTCCGTGGAGAAAGTGAGGCGGCCGGTGTTCCGGCCGTCCCGCAGGAGTTCGTCCAGGCCGGGTTCGTGGAAGGGGGCGGCGCCGCGCGCCAGCTGTTCCACCTTGCCGGGATCGACGTCGATTCCCACCACGGTATGGCCCATGGACGCGAGGGTGGCCGCATGGACGGCGCCAAGGTAGCCGCAGCCGATCACCGAGATTTTCACTGTGTTGCTCCTGCCCGGAAACCTGTTGGTGTTTGCGCCGGTGCGGCCGTGATGGCTTCCTGGTAGTGCCGGACCAGTTGCCCGCACAGTGCCGGCCACGTCCTGTCCTGCACGGACGCATGGGCTGCAGCAGCGAACGCGCGGCGTTTGGCGTCGTCGCCCATCAGGTCGAGCACGTGGCCGCGCAACCCGGACAGGTCGCCCGGCTCATAGAGCCAGCCGGTCCGGGAATTCTCCACCAGGTCCAGCGGCCCGCCCCGGCCCGTGGCCACCACCGGAACCCCCGATGCCATGGCCTCCTGGATGGTCTGGCAGAAGGTCTCGAACTCACCCGGATGCACAAAAAGGTCGAAGGATGCCACCGCGCGCGCCAGCTCCTCACCGCCCAGGAAGCCGGTGAAAACCGCATCCGGCAGGGCGTCCTCGAGGACCGCCCGCTGCGGCCCGTCACCGACAATCACCAGCCTGGCGTTGGGAATCCCGGCCAGGGCAGCCAGGTCCTCCACCTGTTTCTCCACGGCCAGCCGGCCCACGTAGCCGATGATCCGCTGGCCGCCGGGGGCCACGGAAGCCCGCCATCCGTCGTCGCGCTTTTCCGGCGAAAATCGTGCCGTATCCACTCCCCGCCTCCACATCTTCACCCTTGGGATGCCGCGGCCGCGCAACTGGTTCAGCGCGAAGGTGGACGGCACCAGGGTGCGGGTGGCCAGCAGGTGGATGTTTTCAACCCGGTTCCAGGCCCAGTTCTCCAGGAACGGCACACCGTATCTCGCCGCGTAGCTGGGAACCTCGGTCTGGTAGACGGCCACAGTGGGAATGCCCAGCTGGTGCGCCGCCTGCGCCGCCCGCCAGCCAAGCACGAACGGCGAGGCGAGATGGACAACGTCCGGTGCGTAGTCGGCAAGGATTCGCTTGACCCGGTACACACCGCCCATCGCCACCCTGACGTTCGCGTAGCCGGCCAGCGGCACTGCCGGCAGCCGGAGGATTTCCGCGCCCCGCACATGGTCCGGCGCCTCCCCGTCCAGCGTGGAAGGCGCGATCACCAGGACGTCGTCGCCCCGGCTCTCAAGGTGTTCCAGCACGCGCAGGATGGAATGCGTTACGCCGTTCATCAGCGGCAGGAATGATTCAGCAACAATTGCGATCCTCACCCCTCCACGGTGGGCGGCCGGCGTTGCCGTGCGGGGGAGAAAACGTTACCCGGAGGGAAAGGCTGCGTGAACAGGAGGACGCCGAACTGAAAAAAATTACTAAGTAGGCTTTGCATATGATGCTAAGCATGCTTAGTGTAGGAGGGCAGCTAACGCAGAGCCTCAAGCAGACGGGGCGGAACCCGGCACCGGACCCCGGTGCAGGACCATCCAAATTTGTTAGTTAAGCCCAGCGCAACGACACATCCAAGGAGACGTCATGCTCAACAGGGAAAACATCGAAAGCCTGCTCACCAAGGGTGGCAACGTCATCGGTTCAGATGGCGAAAAGATCGGCTCAATCGGCCAGCTCTACGCGGACGACGATACGGGCGAGCCCACATGGGTCACCGTCAAGACGGGCCTTTTCGGCACCTCGCAGTCCTTCGTTCCCGTCGAGGGAGCACACAGCCAGGACGACGACCTGGTGGTGCCGTACACCAAGGAACACGTCAAGGACGCCCCCCGCGTAGACGTGGACGGGCACCTCACCCCTGAGGAAGAGGACCGCCTCTACACGTACTACGAGCGCGGTGCCCGCACCTACTCGGACACCCGGAACGACGATCTGGACACCCGGAAGGATGTTGACTTCCAGGGCGATGCGGACCTGAACGCCGGCACTCCCACCACGGGTATTGGCCGCGACCGCGACCTTGACCGCGACACCACCCGCGGCACTGTGGGCCACGACACCTCCGGTCCCACCACGGACGACGCCATGACCCGCTCCGAGGAGCGGCTCCACGTCGGCACCGAGCGCGAAACCACTGGCCGGGCACGGCTGCGGAAATACGTCACCACGGAAAACGTCACCAAGACCGTCCCCGTGCAGCGTGAAGAAGTCCGCCTGGAGCGCGAGCCCATCACGGACGCCAACCGCGGCGAGGCCCTTCGCGGCCCGGACATCAGCGAAGAGGAGCACGAGGTGATCCTCCATGAGGAGCGCCCCGTGGTGGAGAAGGAAACCGTTCCGGTAGAGCGGGTCCGCCTCGACAAGGACGTTGTGCAGGAGGACGTCACCGTGAGTGAGGAAGTCCGCAAGGAACACATTGACGCAGACGGCGTTGACCGCGAAGGTCGCCGCTAACCTGCACCGTTGATGCACCTTTGACGCGCCGTTGAACGGACCGGCGCGCCAGGCAAGCGAACAGCACACGACGCCGGGAGCCCCCTTGGGGGCTCCCGGTATCGTTGTGCGTGCGGAACTTTCTTGGACGCTGGTGCAGCCCCCGCAGATGGCGGAAACTGCACCAGCCAGTAGGACGAATATCTTCAGAACTTAAGGTTGTTCCTTCATTCGCGGCTCCTGTTTCCCGGTTTACGGATTCCGGGCTATGTCCTGCGGGCCGCCGTCCTGGAGAACAGCCAGCCGGCAACAATCATTACGGCGCCCAGCACCAGATGGGCCCAGTTATCCATCATGTTCAGGGCCAGGAAATTCGCCGCCGAATCTACTCCGACAACGAGCCCGAAGATGGCCAGGACGATGTACAGTGCGCCTGCCCCCAGGAGGAAGTTCCGTGCTCCGTGTTCTGTCCGGGACATGGCCCAGCCGGTGGCACCGATGGCCAGCTGCACGATGTTGAGCAGCATGGACACCTGGAACAGCCCCAGGAACATGGCGTGCGACGCCGGTCCGAGGAACATCAGTTCGCTGTATTGGGTGGTGACACCCGGGATGAAGCCCAGGACACCGACCAGCATCAAAACAATTCCCACTCCCATGCCAGCGTTTTGGACGTCTGCCCGGCCAAAATGAACGCCGTGTGCATGTGGGGATGCGGTAGTCATTTCTTCCTCCAATCCACTCGTTGTGGACAGTTCAATTTTACGGCCGCCCACGGCGAAAAGCTCCGGCACAGCGTGCGGTGGAGTTCCGCCGATCCAGCGGATGAGCCTGTCGTTCCCGGCCCGGACGCCCCTGCCGTGACACCATGGGGCACGATGAAAATGCGTGCTGACCAGACCGGAGACCGTGGCCTTCCCATGCCCTTGTGGCTGCAGGGTGCCCTCGAAACGGCGCAGGCAGCCATCATTTCCGCGCTGGTGGTGATTGCCCCGATCATCGCAGTGTGGGCCACTGCCGGCTTCCAAAACGGCGCTTTCGACGCCCTGGCCCGGCTGGCGGGGCAGTCCTGGCTTTTGGTTCACGGAGTCCCGCTGGAACTCAGCGCCGCGGGCTCCGACGCCGCCGGCAACGGGGAGACCGGCGTTCTGTCGCTGGTTCCGCTGGGCCTCACCCTGCTCCCTTTCCTCCTTGCATGGCGGGCCGGCCGCCGCCTTGCCCGCGCGTCCTATACAGACCAGCTGTGGCAGGCATTGCTCGGCTCCTGGGTTGTCTACGCCGCTTTCGGTACGGCTACCGGCTTCGTGTGCCGTACTCCCGACGTCGGCATCAACCCCTGGTTCGCCGTGCTGATCCCGCTCATTCCCTATGCGCTGGGCATGGTGATCGGCGCGCGGCGCGAGGCCGGTTCCTGGAGCCGGCTGATCGGCGTCGACGCCGTGGACTGGATTTCCCGCACCAGCCAGCATTCGCGGTGGGCCGGCTCCTACCTTGCCTCCGCCGCCAAGGCCGGGTTTGTTGCCACCCTTTCCGCGCTGGCATTGGCTGCCGTGCTCCTGGCCGTGGACCTGTTCATCCACTGGAACCTCGTGGTCGCCGTCTATGAGGCGCTCGACGCCGGCGCCGTCGGGGGTGCCGCACTGACCATCGCGCAGCTTGGGTTCCTCCCCAACCTCGCGGTCTTCGCCCTCGCCTGGACGTCCGGGGCCGGTTTTGCCATGGGGATCGGCTCGCACGTAGGCCCGCTGGGAACCGCCGTCGGACCGCTGCCTTCCATCCCCGTGCTGGCCGCCATTCCGTCCGGGCCGCTGGACTACGCCTTTGTGGCCCTGATTGTCCCGGTGCTGGCGGGAGTGCTGGCCGGATGGTGGTTCCTGCGCGAGGGTGAGAACCACTTCGATGAGTGGCTTTCCATCAAGATCCGTGCCCGCTGGTTCACGGCAACAGTCTCCACCCTGGTGCTGGGGATCCTGGCGGGACTGGCAGCCGGGCTCCTGGCCTTTGGCCTGGCTTGGATTGCGCGCGGCTCGGCGGGAATCGGCCGTCTCACTGACATTGGTCCGGACCCGTTCTGGACGGGAGTGTGGCTGGCCGCGGAAGTGGCCGCCGGCGTCGTCATCGGTTACGCGGCCGGGCCGTGGCTGGAACGTGAGCAGGCGGCGTCGGAAGAGGACGCTGAACTGGTTTCCAGGTCCTAGCGGAACTGCCCGGGCAGCGAGCTTTCCAGCTGGACCCGGCACGCCGACTGCGCCTGGTCCGTGAGTGCCCGTCCCACGCATGCCTGGTACTGCCGGACTTCGTTGAAAAACACGGCTGTCACAAGGATCAGCAGCACCATGATGGCGGACACCACCAGGCCGGAGATGGTGCCGATCAGGACCAGCCTGGATTCCTTCAGCTTCGCGGCCCGGACCAGGAGTACCGTGCCCAGCGCCACGCTGGCTGCCGTGAGGATCCCGGTCAGCCACAGGTAGTTGACGTCCAGCTGGTAGACGAAGAAGGCGCCGAGCACCGAGATGACGAACATCCGGAACAGGGTATGGGTCTTGGCCAGCGAGGCTTTGGCTGCCTCGCTGAGCGGCGGCCTGGTCCGCTGCTGCCCAGCCGGTTCGGGGGAGGTGTTCATGTTTTCCAGCCTACGCGAGCCTGCCCATAAGCTAGAGCCATGCGCATCGTAGTCCTCGTTTCCGGTACCGGGTCCAACCTCCAGGCTGTTATCGACGCGGTAAAGGCGGGGGACCTGGACGTGGAGATCGCGGCCGTCGGTGCAGACCGCCAGGGCACCTACGGGGTGGAGCGGTCCGCGGCCGCCGGCATCCCGACGTTTGTGGTTGACTTCAAGGCGTACCCGGAGCGCGCTGCCTGGAACGCCGCGCTGACCGACGCCGTGGCGAGGTTCGAGCCGGATGTGGTGGTCTCCTCGGGGTTCATGCGCATCGTCAGCCCGGAGTTCATCGATGCCTTCAACGGCAGGTACCTGAACACCCACCCGGCACTGCTTCCGAGCTTCCCGGGAGCCCACGGGGTACGGGACGCTATGGCCTACGGCGTGAAGGTGACCGGATGCACCGTGCACTGGGCGGACGCCGGGGTGGACACCGGCCCCATCATCGCCCAGGAGGCCGTGGCCATCGAGGACTCCGACACCGAGGAAAGCCTGCATGAGCGCATCAAGGTAGTGGAGCGCCGGTTGCTGGTGTCCACGCTCGCCTCCCTCGCCGCCGCCCACCGTGCCAGCACTTCGACCCCCCCCACCTGACCCCTCCTCCCCACCCAACTAGGTCGCAGCAGATGTCGGAATAGGGGTTCAAACCGACATCAGCTGCTACCTACTTGGAAGGCGACGGCGCTCCTGTGGATAACTTCGGCAGTCCCGGCCGGAAATTTGCCACGATAAGCCATGAGAACTCCGCGGCCAATGCCCGACGTCCTCCCATCCGGCGCCTTCACTTTCCATGAAGCGGTCGACGCCGGAGTAACAGTCGGGCGGTTACGGCACCATTCCATGGCCGCACCGAGCCGGGGAATCAGGCAGCCGCTTGCACCTCAAACTCCTGAGCTGGCGTCAATTGTTCGGCCATTGACGCTGGTCATCGAGTTTTCCGCAGCTTCCCATGCGACGGCCTTCACGTTGTGGGGATTTTCAGGTTTCCTTCCGGGAAAAGACGATCCCGTTACCCACATATCCAGGCCGGACACGCTGGCCATACCGCGTCGGTCCGGCGTTCGGGGACATCGTGGCCAGTTCTTTGACGATGAAATCACCACACTCAACGGGCTCTTCATCACCTCCCGGACCCGCACATGGCTGGATTGTTCCCGGAAGATGAGCATCGAAGAACTGACGGTTGTGGCTGATCACCTGCTGCGGATCCCGCGGCCGGACTTCGAGGGCAGGTCCAAGCCCCATGCAGCCCGGGACGATCTTGAGGAAATGCTCGACCGGCACAAAGGGACACCCGGTATCAGGAAAGCCCGGGTTGCCCTTGACCGCGCCCGGGTGGGCTCCGATTCCGCCCCTGAAACCAGGCTGCGCCTGGCACTGGAAGACGCAGGCCTGCCCGAACCCCTGCTGAACGTTCCCACTCAACTGCATGCCGCCGTCGTACGCCAACCTGACCTGAGCTACCCAAAACAGAAGGTGGCGGTGGAGTACGACGGCGAGGGCCATTCCGAGGCGGCGCAAGTCGTTAGGGATATCGCCCGCGACGAGGATTTTGCCCGCACGGGATGGATGCTGGTCCGCATCTCCAAAAGGCACATGGAAAACGAGGCACGGGCCGCCGTCGCTAAAGTCCGCTCGGCACTGCGTAGCCGCGACTGGCAGCCCAAGTAGGTAGCAGCAGATGTCGGTTTGAGGGCTCAAAGCGACATCTGCTGCTACCTATTTGGGAGGGGGAGGGGTTACTCGAGGCGGCGCTGCTTGGTTTCCGGGGAGAAGAACGCCATCCACAGCACGGCCAGCAGCACCAGCCCGCCGGCGAGGGCGAAGGACGTGGCCAGCCCCAGCTCGGGCCAGAAGTAGTTGGCGAAAATCAGCGGCCCGAACCCTGCCCCCAGCCGCGAGAAGGTGGAGGCCCAGCCGAATCCGGTGCCGCGCAGCTCGGTGGGGTACAGCTCGGACACGTAGGCGTACAGCACCGGGATGGCCACCTGCACCACGAACCCGAACACCAGTAGCCAGAACACCGCCGCCGTGGGGATGTCCACCACGAAAGCCACGATCACCAGGGTCAGCGCGGACAATGGCCCGGTGATGGCCAGGATCCATTTGCGCCCAACCCGTTCCACCAGCAGGGCGGCCACCACAACGCCCAAAAGCCCGACGGCGGCCATGGACGCCGTGGTGACGAACGCCTTGTACTCGGCGAAGCCGGCGCCGATCAGGATCCGCGGCATCCAGGTCAGGGACAGGTAATAAACCAGCAGGATCGAGAAGAACAGTGCCCAGGCCGTGGCCGTAATTTTCCAGTTGAACTGCCACACCAGCCGCAGCTGGTGCCAGGCGCTGCCGGCGGAAAGCCGCGGTACCTCCCTGGCATCGGGCAGGCTGTAGGCGCGGGGTTCCGCCCCGGTGGCGGCCACCAGCCCGTCGATCACCTTGGCCGCCTCCTCACGCCGGCCCTTGCGGATCAGGAAGAGCGGCGACTCGGGAACGCTGCGCCGGACCCAGAACACCAGCAGGGCGGGCAGGACCATCACCAGCATGGTCAGCCGCCAGTCGCCGTACAGGGCCACAAGGCCGGCGGACACAAAGCCTGCCAGGGCTGCCCCCACCGGCCACCAGCCGTCCATCGCCGTGAGGACCCTGCCGCGCTGCTTGCGGGGGGTGAACTCACCCACCAGCGCGTAGTCCACCGGGATGCAGCCGCCCAGGCCGAACCCGGCCATGAACCGGAACACGCAGAACCAGATGAAGTCGGGGGAGAAGGCGCCCAGGACTGTGAAGAGCGAGAAGATCAGCAGCGTGGCTGTGAAGGCTTTCTTGCGCCCGATGGTGTCCGCGATGGTGCCCCACACGAACGCGCCCAGTGCCATGCCGATCAGGTTGGACGTGCCCACCCAGGCCGCCTCGCCCGGGGAAAGGGCCCAGTGGGTTGAAAGCAAAGGTATGAGGATGCCGTTGAGGGTCACATCCCAGGCGTCGAACATGAAGCCGAGGCCGCCGATCAAAAAGATCCTGCCCTGGACTTTCCATCGCCAGGGCAGTTCCTGGACCACCTGTTCGCCGCTCGGCACAGTGGTGTAAGTATTCATCGCAGCCTCCTGGGAAAACTTTAGCCGGGCGCACCGGGGTTCACACTCCGGCCTACTCGCGGGGCAACCTCCGCTTCGGGATAAACTGGGCCGTATCCCCACCAACCGCGGCACTGTTCCGCGAGATAAGACGGAGACATTTGTGAGCTTCACGCAGCATGAGCGCGTATCCATCGACCGTGTTCCCATCCGCCGGGCACTGATCTCGGTTTACGACAAGACCGGTCTGGAGGAGCTCGCGCAGGGCCTGCATGCGGCCGGGGTGAAGCTCGTCTCCACTGGTTCCACGGCCAAGAAGATTGCCGCCGCAGGCATCCCGGTCCAGGAGGTCGAGGAAGTCACGGGTTCCCCCGAAATGCTGGACGGGCGGGTCAAGACCCTGCACCCGCGCGTGCACGGCGGCATCCTGGCGGACCGCCGCGTGGCAGCCCACATGGAAACGCTCACCCAGATGGAGATCGAACCCTTTGATCTTGTGGTGGTGAACCTCTACCCGTTCGTGGAGACCGTCAAGTCCGGCGCCGCCCAGGACGACGTCGTGGAGCAGATTGACATCGGGGGCCCCGCCATGGTGCGCTCCGCGGCGAAGAACCACGCCGCCGTCGCCATTGTGGTGGACCCCTCCTTCTACGGACAGGTTGTCACCGCCGCCGCTGAAGGCGGCTTTGATTTGAAGACACGACGCCGGCTGGCCGCCAAGGCGTTCGCCCACACGGCGTCCTACGACAACGCCGTGGCCACCTGGACGGCGAGCCAGTTCCTGGACGAGGACGGCGACGGCGTCATCGACTGGCCCGCCTACGCCGGCCTGTCGCTGGAGCGCTCGGAGGTGCTGCGCTACGGCGAGAACCCGCACCAGCAGGCTGCCCTCTACGTGGACAAGGCTGCCCCGGTGGGCATCGCGCAGGCAGACCAGCTGCACGGCAAAGCCATGAGCTACAACAACTTCGTGGATGCGGACGCTGCCCTTCGCGCCGCCTACGACTTCAGCGAGCCGGCCGTGGCCATCATCAAGCACGCCAATCCCTGTGGCGTCGCTGTGGGCTCCGCTAATGCCGCGGACCCGATCGCCGACGCCCACGCCAAGGCCCACGCCTGCGATCCCGTCTCGGCGTTCGGCGGCGTCATCGCGGCCAACCGCACCGTGACCGCGGGCATGGCCAACACGGTCAAGGACATTTTCACCGAGGTTGTCATCGCCCCGGGCTTCGAGCCGGAAGCGGTGGCGATCCTGTCCAAGAAGAAGAACATCCGCCTGCTTGCCCTGCCCGAGGGCTACGGCCGCTACCCCACGGAGTTCCGCCAGGTCTCCGGCGGCATGCTGGTCCAGGTAGCGGACAAGGTGGATGCCGACGGCGACAACCCCGCCAACTGGACCCTGGCCGCCGGTGAAGCGGCGGACGCGAAGACCCTGGCCGACCTCGCCTTCGCCTGGACCGCCTGCCGCGCAGCGAAGTCCAACGCCATCCTCCTCGCCCAGGACGGCGCCGCCGTCGGTATTGGCATGGGCCAGGTCAACCGCCTGGACTCCTGCCGCCTGGCCGTGGAGCGGGCCAACACTCTCGGCGTGACGGTGGAGTCCGACGTCGAAGGTGCCGGCGGTGCGTCCAACGCCAGCGGTTCCGGCGCACCCCAGCGGGCCCGCGGCGCCGTAGCAGCCTCCGACGCGTTCTTCCCGTTCGCCGACGGACTGCAGATCCTGATCGACGCCGGCGTCCGCGCCGTGGTGCAGCCCGGCGGCTCGGTCCGGGACGAGGAAGTCATCGCAGCCGCCAACGCTGCAGGGATCACCATGTACTTCACCGGGGCACGCCACTTCTTCCACTGAGTCCACCGATTGCTCCGTAGGTGTCGTTTTCGGACCCGAAAACGACCATTTCGGAGCAATCGACGGTGAGTTAACGAACGACGGCGCCCGCCCCCTGCGAAGGGGACGGGCGCCGTCGTCGTTGTGCTGGCTTAGTCCTGGTCGTCTTCACCGGTGCCGGGCTCCGGAAGCCGCAGCTCCCGGGGCTTGGCCTCGGCCATCCGTTCCTCCGTCCAGTACTCGAGGATCTCCTCGTGGGTCTGGTTCAGGTCGGCGTGGCTGACGGGGTCCTGGCCGGACGGGGTGTCCTTAGGAGGTTGCTGCACTGGCGTAGGTCTGCTGGATGACGGATCCCCAGTACGGGCCGTACATCACTGCGGAACGGTTGTAACCGTAGCTGTTGACGGAGTTCTGCAGGCCCGCGGAACTGGTGCCGATGAACCACGGGCCGCCTGACGAGCCGCCGGTCATGTCGCAGGGGATGCCCTGGGTTCCAAACTGCGGGTTGTTGGGATCGTTCGTGGCCGTTCCGGTGCAGCTCTTGAGGGTCTGGCCGTTGAAGGGCGATGCTGCCGGGTAGCCGAAGGACTTGTAGGTGAGACCGCGGGGCTCGTTGAACGCCACGCCGGATCCGCCGACAACATCGGTGAGGGTCTGGCCGTTCAGCGTGTTCATCACGGCAAAGCCGGTGTCGTAGGCCATGTCCCCGTTGGCGCTCCACTGGGTGGGGGCGTGGAGTGACTTGGCGGTCCACTTGCCGTAGGGCTCGGCGCCGTTCTCGTAGGCCGGCACAAAGGCGAAGTTGGTGGCGAACTTGCCCGGTCCCTCGTTGAGGCAGTGGCCCGCCGTGGAGACGGTGCTCTCATTGGCGGAGGTTACGGCGTTGCCGGAGCAGACGTAGTTCGAACCAGCCAGGGTGAAGAAGACCTTGCCGATGTGCTTGACCGGGGTCTCGCTCTGGGCGATGGTGGGCTTGCCCTTGGTGGCCCTCACCTCGGACTTCTTGCCCTTTTCCACGAGCCCGGCGCTGGAGCGGTTGCCGCGTTCCAGGGCTTTTCCGGCGAGGACGTCACCAGGGATGGCGTTCTGCATCCGGTCGGCCGTCCAGTAATCGGCCACGCCGGCGGTGTTCAGGACAATGCTTGTGACGGAGGGGTTTGCCTTGTCCTCCGCCGGGGCAGCGGTAGCCCCGCCGGCGGAGGTGAGTGCCAGAACGGCAGCGGCTGAAAGGCTCAGGAAGCCGGTAGCCAGAGACCTGGTGCGTGTCATTGTTGTCCTGTCTGAACGGGGAAATAGCCCCGGGAGGGGCGGGAGTGACCCTGCGAATTTATCGTCATATGACAACTTTGTAAATAGTAGTGACGTATCATGTAGGGCCTCCAGCGGCCCCCAAGGAGGCGTGGCGAGGAAAGCGCGACGGCGGGCGGGCGCCAAAGGTGCGTGCCGGCGTCGGCCGTTCTCCATCGCTGTAATCCGGCCCGTGCCGGGGGTAACGCGGCAGCCCCGGTAGGGGTGAAATCCCTGCGCTCGGGTAAGTTGTACATGGTGAAATAGACCGAATTTTCACAACCAAGCCGACCCACAGGGAGACGCCCGCGCATGTCCAAGATTATCTACACCCACACCGACGAAGCGCCGATGCTGGCTACCTATTCGTTCCTGCCCATCATCGAGGCGTTCGCCTCGACAGCAGGTGTGGAGGTGGAGACCCGCGACATTTCGCTCGCTGGCCGCATCATCGCCGTCTTCGGTGACTACCTGACCCCCGAGCAGCAGATCGGTGACGCCCTTGCTGAACTCGGTGAGCTGGCGAAGACGCCGGAAGCCAACATCATCAAGCTGCCCAACATCAGCGCGTCCATCCCGCAGCTGAAGGCCGCTATCGCCGAGCTCCAGGAGCAGGGCTACGCCCTTCCGGATTACCCGGACAACCCGTCCTCGGACGAGGAGACGGCCATCCGCTCGCGCTACGACAAGATCAAGGGCTCCGCCGTGAACCCGGTCCTGCGCGAAGGCAACTCGGACCGCCGCGCCCCGCTGTCCGTGAAGAACTACGCCCGCCAGAACCCGCACTCCATGGGTGCCTGGACTGCCGAGTCGAAGACCAACGTGGCCACCATGGGCCAGGACGACTTCCGCTCCAACGAGAAGTCGGTTGTCATCGACTCCGAGGGCACCATCGCCATCCAGCTGGTCCGCGAGGACGGCTCCGTCAAGGTCCTGAAGAAGTCCTTCCCGGTCCTGGCCGGCGAGGTCATCGACGGTACCGTCATGCGCGCCGCCGCCCTGGACGAGTTCCTCCAGGCTCAGGTTGCCCGCGCCAAGGAAGAGGGCGTGCTCTTCTCCGCCCACCTCAAGGCCACCATGATGAAGGTCTCGGACCCCATCATCTTCGGCCACGTGGTCAAGGCCTACTTCTCCGAGCTGTTCGAGACCTACGGCAAGCAGCTCGCCGCCGCCGGCATCAGCCCCAACAACGGCCTGGCCGCCATCCTGAGCAGCCTCGAGGACCTGCCGGAGGACGTGCGCGAAGGCGTGCAGAACCTCATCAAGAAAGGCCTCGAAGAAGGTCCCGCACTGGCGATGGTGGACTCGGACAAGGGCATCACCACGCTGAACGTCCCCAGCGACGTGATCGTGGACGCCTCCATGCCCGCCATGATCCGCAGCTCCGGCCACATGTGGGGCCCGGACGGCGAGGAAGCTGACACCCTGGCCGTCCTCCCGGACAGCTCCTACGCCGGCATCTACCAGGTGGTTATCGATGACTGCCGGGCCAACGGCGCCTACGATCCCACCACCATGGGCACCGTTCCGAACGTTGGCCTTATGGCCCAGGCTGCCGAGGAATACGGCAGCCACGACAAGACGTTCGAAATCCAGGAAGCCGGAACGGTCCAGATCGTTGACGGCTCAGGGAACGTCCTGATCGAACACCAGGTTTCCGAGGGTGACATCTGGCGCGCCTGCCAGACCAAGGACCTGCCCATCCGCGACTGGGTCAAGCTGGCCGTGACCCGCGCCCGCGCCTCCCAGACTCCGGCTGTGTTCTGGCTGGATGAGGAACGCGCCCACGACGCCAACCTCATCGCCAAGGTCAATGAGTACCTCAAGGAGCACGACACCGAGGGCCTGGATATCCAGATCATGTCCCCGGTCAAGGCCATCGCCTTCACCCTGGACCGTATCCGCAAGGGCGAGGACACCATCTCCGTGTCCGGCAACGTCCTCCGCGACTACCTCACGGACCTGTTCCCCATCCTTGAGCTGGGCACCAGCGCCAAGATGCTCTCCGTAGTTCCGCTGATGAACGGCGGCGGGCTGTTCGAGACCGGTGCCGGCGGGTCCGCCCCCAAGCACGTCCAGCAGCTGCTCAAGGAAAACCACCTGCGCTGGGACAGCCTGGGCGAGTTCCTGGCCCTGGCCGTCAGCTTCGAGCACCTGGCCACCACCACGGACAACAAGCGCGCCCAGGTCCTGGCCGACACCCTGGACCGCGCCACCGGCACGTTCCTGCTGGAGAACAAGTCGCCCAGCCGCCGTGCCGGCGAGCTGGACAACCGCGGCAGCCACTACTTCCTGGCCCGCTACTGGGCAGAGGAACTGGCCAAGCAGACGGACGACGCCGACCTGGCCGCCTCCTTCAGCTCCATCGCCGGAGAGCTTGCCTCCAAGGAGCAGGCGATCGTTGGCGAGCTGGCTGAGGTCCAGGGCTCGCCGGTGGACATCGGCGGCTACTACCACCCGGATGACGCCAAGGCTTCTGCCGTAATGCGTCCTTCGGCAACACTCAACAAGGTCATTGCAACGCTGAGCTAGACCTGCACGAAGCGGCGTTCCGGAGATCCGGGACGCCGCTTTGTTGTTTTTCAGGGTCGGCAAAAAACTTGTGGCAGCAGGAATCGTTGCTAGGGTACTAAGTACGCTTAGTATCTCGGTTTGCGCCGATGACTGCTGAGGTTGCCGATCCTGAGGAGAAAAAATCGTGCCAGAAGAGAGCAATATCCACATCCCCGGTGTCCCCGCCAGCGAGCCTGCCAGCCTCCAGGAACCCACAACGCCGCGCGAACCGCTGCCGCCGAAACCGGACCAGCAGGCACCAGAGGCTGTGTCGCCCACGGGAAGCCCCACCGGCGCACCGGCCACTGCCCGCGCCCAGTCCGGCCAGTACCTCACCACCGCGCAGGGCCTGCGCCTCGGCGATACGGACCACTCGCTGAAGGCAGGCTCCCGGGGTCCCATCCTGCTGCAGGACCACCACCTCCGCGAAAAGATCACGCACTTCGACCACGAACGCATTCCCGAGCGCGTGGTCCACGCCCGCGGTGCAGGCGCACACGGAGTGTTCCGTTCCTACGGGACCGCAGCCAACATCACCCGCGCGGGGTTCCTGGCCAAGGACGTGGAGACTCCCGTCTTTGTCCGGTTCTCCACCGTGCTGGGCTCCCGCGGCTCCGCCGACACGGTCCGCGACACCCGCGGTTTCTCCACCAAGTTCTACACGGACGAGGGCACCTACGACCTGGTGGGCAACAACATCCCGGTCTTCTTCATCCAGGACGGCATCAAGTTCCCGGACATCATCCACGCCGGCAAACCGCACCCGGACCGGGAAATCCCGCAGGCCCAGAGCGCCCATGACACATTCTGGGACTTCGTTTCCCTGCACACCGAGGCGCAGGCGCACACCATGTGGAACATGTCCGACCGCGGCATCCCGCGTTCGTACCGCACCATGGAGGGCTTCGGTGTCCACACCTTCCGCTTCATCAACGCAGAGGGCAAGACCACCCTGGTGAAGTTCCACTGGAAGCCGAAGCAGGGTGTCCACTCGCTGGTGTGGGAAGAAGCCCAGATCATCAACGGCATGGACCCGGACTTCCACCGCCGGGACCTTGCGGACGCCATCGAGGCCGGCGCCTACCCTGAATGGGAGCTCGGCGTCCAGACCTTCCCGGACACTGAAAACCAGATGTTCGAAGGCATCGACCTGCTGGATCCCACCAAGTTCGTCCCGGAGGAGCTGGCACCTGTCCAGCCCATCGGCGTCATGACGCTCAATGCGAACCCCACGAACTACTTCGCCGAGACCGAGCAGGTGGCCTTCCACCCCGGACATCTGGTGCCGGGCATCGACGTCACCAACGATCCGCTGCTGCAGGTGCGGCTGTTCTCCTACCTGGACACGCAGATCTCCCGGCTGGGCGGCCCCAACTTCGCCCAGATCCCCATCAACCGGCCGCAGGCCCCGGTCAATGACATGCTGCGCGACGGCATGCACCAGCAGGCTGTCCACGGCGGTGCGGCCCCGTACCGGCCCAACTCGCTTGACGGCGGCTGCCCGTTCCTGGCCGGTCAGGATGTGGGGGCCTTCATCGACGTGCCGGAGGAGCTGGCTGCGTCCATCAAGGAGCGGAAGAACCCGGCATCCTTTGACGACCACTTCAGCCAGGTGCGGCTCTTCTTCCGCAGCCTCAGCCCGGTGGAGCGGGACCACGTCATCCAGGCGTACACGTTCGAACTGGGCAAGTGCTACGAGAAGTCCATCCGCGAACGGCAGCTCGCGGCGCTTGCCAACGTGGATGCGGAACTTTGTGCCGCCGTCGCAAAGGGGCTGGGCCTTCCCGCGCCGGAGGCAACAGAGCAGGTGCCGGACTCAGACCCCAGCCCGGCACTGTCCCAGGTGGGCAAGACCTGGCCGGTGGCCGGCAGGGTTGTGGGAATCCTTGCGGACGGGGACAGTGACCTGGCTGCCGTCAATGCCGCCCGGAAGGCTTTCGATGCGGCGGGCATCGTGCCGCTGGTCATTGCCCCGGCGGGCGGCTTCCTTGGGGCCGAGAACGACGGCGGGGTCCCCGTCCAGCGGACCTACCTCACCGCTCGTTCGACAGAGTTCGATGCCGTCGTCGTGGCGGCGCCGGCCGCCCCGGCTCCCGACGCCGCACCAGGACTTGACGCAAAAGCCGGCGCTCCCGGCGGTGCCGCCGACCCGCGGGCGGTGCTGCTGCTCACGGAAGCGTACCGGCACGCCAAGGCAATCGGTACCTGGGATTCCGGCGCCGAGGCCCTCGCCGCAGCGGGCATCCCGCGGGAAACCCCGGGCATCGTGTCCGCGGGCGACGCTGAGTCACTGGTGTCTGAGCTGACGGCGCTGCTGGCCGCACACAGGGTCTGGGAGCGGTTCCCGGCATCGCCGGCCCGGGCCTGAGTCGGGACGGCAGCCGGGGCAGCCGCACGTTGCTGCCACAAATGATTGACGCAACCGCTGGCTGACCTGGGCGCTGCCTGGGAAAGCCAACTGCCGGAGGGGAGCGCCGCCGTCGTAATGGCGGGCGCTCCCTTCCTTGTGCGGTGTCAGTCGTTGCCTTTGCCCTTGCCCTCGTTGTCCTTTTTGTCGTCGTCCTTCTCCGCCTCCGGACCTGGCGCAGGGGCGGGGGCCTCGGCGGCTGGCGGGGGAGTGGCCGCAGCGGCCTGCTCCGCGGCGATCCGTGCCTCTTCGGCTGCCTTGTCCGCGGCCGCTTTCTCTGCCGCTGCGATCGCTCCGTTGAGCTCTGCACGGACGGCCGTGGCAATCGTGGTGATGCTCCGGCGGCGTTCCTCGGAAATCTGGCCTTCAGACTGCGCCGCTTCCAGTTCGGCTTCCAGCCCCTCCAACGCCCGCAAGGCTGCGGCGGGGTCGTTCTCCGACGACGCCTGGGTCACCTCGAGGACGCGTGCCTGCAGCTGCCGTGCCGCCTCGCGCTCAAGGCCGGCCTCGGTCGTGGCGCAGCCGCTCAGGAGTGCGGCCGCCAAAACGGCAGCGGAGCATACGAGCACGGAGGTGCGTCCAGCTGGGAAGGCCAGCCTCACGGTTCCACGCTTTTCTGGAGTTCCTCAAGGTGCTCGCCCAGGACTCCGGTCACCGTGGGATAGGGCACGACGTCGGGCGGCGACTGGGAAGACAAGGTCATCAGGGCCGCAGCCACCGCGGCGGCAACCACCACCAGCGCCAAGACCGCAGCCAGCCAGAACCGTTTTGTCCGCTTCTTGCTGTCCTTCGCGCGGTCCTGGCTCAGGGCCTCACGCGGGCTGGCTGGAACCTGCGCCCCGGCCGGGGCAGCGCCCGGCCCGGCAGCCTCCCGCAGCTCATCCACAGATTCCTCGGCAGTGATGGACGGCGGGTGGAACGGCATGGCCGGCAGCACCCTGGTGGTCTCCGGCGCAAGTTCACCCGGGGTGGATGCCGGTGAGACCAATGCCTGGCGCAGCGCGGTTTCAATGTCCGCGGCAGCCGGCCGCTCAAGCGGTTCGAGCGCGGTCATGGAGCGGATGAGATCAGCCCATTCGGAAGGCAGGTCCTCGGGAATTTCCGGTGCCCGGTGCAGCCGCGCCACAGCCGATTCCACCGCGCTGCCGGGGTATTCCACTGTGCCTTTGATGCATTCGAGCAGCACCAGGCCGAGCGAGTAGATGTCCGTGGAGGGGGCCAGCGGCTGGCCCAACGCCTGTTCGGGGCTGAGATAGGCGGCCGTTCCCACCATGGTCCCCGTGGCGGTCAACCGGGTGGAGTCGACGATCCGCGCGATGCCAAAGTCGGTGAGCTTGGGCCGCAGCGGTTCACCGGGGCGGATCTGGACCAGCAGGATATTGCCGGGCTTGATGTCCCGGTGGATAATTCCGAGGCCGTGGACGTATGCCAGTGCGTCTGCGATGCCGGCGCCGATAACGGCAAGCTCCTCCAGCGGTACGGTGCTGTGCCGGATCCGGGCGCGCAGGTCCTGGCCTTCCACGAGTTCCATGGTGAGGAAGGGCCTCGGCTCGTCAGGGATCCGGGTATCGATCCCGGCGTCGAACAGCGTCACCAGTCCGGGGTGGTTCAGGGTGGCAAGAAGCTGGATCTCCGCTTCCTGGCGCTTCAGTTCATCGGCGTCCGGGGCTTGCGGAGCGAAGAGCTTCAGTGCCACGTCACGGCCTAGATTTTCGTCGCGGGCACAGTAGACCGATGACATACCGCCGCGGCCAATGACCTCACCCAACCGGTAACGTCCGCCGACCACTTCATTCTTGATGGAGCTAGGCGATTCCGCCACCATGACCCGTTCCTCCCGGTGCGCTGCGGCACTGTCGTACCTCAAATTATACGGGCGGTGGAGTAAACGGAAGATTCATCCTGGCCTGGCGAACTGCGGCACGCCGGCGGTCCGGCGGCGAAAACCACTTCCGCCGCCGGACCTCCGTTCACAAGGACATGTGTGCTGAATACATGTTGTGCGTGGTCTTGTTTCGTTGCCTGGTCAACCTCCTTTCCCTCAGCCCGCCCCCTGCTGCCGCTTCAGGCGCGCGGGGCAGGCGCTGTCAGTAGGTGGTCGGCGCTACGACACTTTCCGCTTGCGGAGCATCAGGAGTCCTGCCACGAGAAGCAGCAGGGCGAGCGGGGCAAGGGAGGCGTCCATGCCGGTCTTTGCCAGGGCAGTGGCCCCCTGGCCCGGCATGTTGCGGGTGCCGGTGATGTTTGCATTGGTGTCTACGGCGATGGCGCCGCCAACTGCGGTGGACCCGGCAGCAGGTGCTGTGGAGATTCCTGCCGCAATGGCGCCTGCGACGCTTCCGCTGCCCGTGGTGTCGGTGGTGCCCGCAGTTCCGTTGTCAGCGCCAGGATTCGTGCTCCCCGCGTCCACGGTGCCGGCGCCGCCTGCGTTGCCGTTACCCGGATCAGTGCCGCCAGGGTTCTCGGTTCCTGGTGTTCCGGTTCCCGGGTTTTCGGTGTCGACGGTGCCGTTGCCGCCGATGCCCAGATCAACGTTGGCATCTACCAGTTCGCCGGTGGTGCCGTTGTTGTTGCTGCCGATGGTGGCGTCGATGTTGGCATCTACGAGGTCGCCGCTGGTGCCGGTGCCGGACCCGTTGCTGCCAATTGTCAGATCAACGTTGGCATCTACCAGTTCGCCGGTGGTGCCGTTGTTGTTGCTGCCGATGGTGGCGTCGATGTTGGCATCTACGAGGTCGCCGGTGGTGTCGGTGCCGGACCCGTTGCCGCCAATTGTCAGATCAACGTTGGCATCTACCAGTTCGCCGGTGGTGCCGTTGTTGTTGCTGCCGATGGTGGCGTCGATGTTGGCGTCCGCGAGGTCGCCGCTGGTGCCGGTGCCGGACCCGTTGCCGCCAATTGTCAGATCAACGTTGGCATCTACCAGTTCGCCGGTGGTGCCGTTGTTGTTGCCGCCGATGGTGGCGTCGATGTTGGCATCTACGAGGTCGCCGGTGGTGTCGGTGCCGCCGATGGTGAGGTCGGCGTTGGCGTCCACGAGGTCGCCGGTGGTGTCGGTGCCGCCGATGGCGAGGTCGGCGTTGGCGTCGACGAAGTCGCCGGTGGTGCCGTTGCCGCCCAAGGTGGCATCGACGTCGGCATTTACGAGTTCCCCGGTGGTGTCGGTGCCGCCGATGGTGGCATCGACGACGACCGCCGCGGCGAGGGTTGTGGCGTCCGTGGCCGTGCCGGTGGCACCGCCAAGCGCGACGTCGGCTGCGACGGCAGCGTCCGCTGAAACGGACGGCGTTGGGTCACCCAGCTGGCCCAACGACGTCGAGTCAGCGGAGGCCGCCGCCGAGATGAGGGCGGATGCGGAAAGGTCCGATCCGCTGCTTGTGTCCGCGGCGTTTGCCGCAGTGCAACTGAGGGCTAGGAGCCCGCCTGCAAAGAGGGTGCCGAGCATTCCCCGGCGAAGGTTGGGATTCATGGTGATGTCTCCTGAAAAGTTGAATGAAGGCCGCTTGTCAGCGGCCCGGATGGCCGCGTTCTGCCGTAAGGGCAGGCGTGCCTCAACTAGTCAGGAGATGAACCGGGGTCGAAAGACACCGGTGCGGGGGCATGCTCGGAGAACTCACCGGCAAGGACAATGCCGGTGGGTGGAAGGGTGAGGTTGAAGGGGCTCAGCCATGCCGCAGTCCCGGAGCCAGCGGCAGAAGTCACGCTGCTTCCGGTGCCCGACCCTGGCGGGGGAGGGGCCTGGGATGGGGCGGGTGAGGGGTCTGCCGTACCCGGTTGCTCTTCGGCGGAATCGGGCAGGACTACCGCGGTCTGAAGAGGCACGTAAGCGGCAGTTACCAGCACCTGGCCAGCCGGGGCGGCGTTCGATTCTGCAACCTCGAGTGTTCCAGTCCTGGCCGCCCCTGAAAGCACCGCCTCTGTTGGCGTCGCAGACACGTTCAGCGTTGCGGGCACGGCTACAGCGTCGGGCACGGCCCCAGCCGGGACGTCGTTATCGGGAACGGCCAAGGGAAGTTCCGGAAGTGGAAGAACTGAAGTGTCTGATGCCAGGTCTGCAACGGGCTGCAGGACCGGTTCGAGTACAGGGAGTACTTCCGTCACGGATGGGGCTAAAGCTTCCACGGCCGCCGCCGTTGCGACGTCCACAGATTCGGCGACCGGAACTGCAATGACGGATATCGTTCCCGACGGAATGACATCGCCCACGACGGGTACCGATGAAATAACCTGATCCGCAAGCCCGGAGACCTCACCCGCAACGGGCTGCAGCAGGCCCGGCGATGTATTCGGCACCGGCGCGGAGACTGCAGGCGCGGCATCAGCAGCAAGGCCGGCCACGGGAAGGGGCAGCTCTTCCGTCACCGAAGATACTGAACCGGTGACGCCCCCCAACAGGGAAGTTGCATCCTGCAGCGTGTCCGCTGAAGCGGCCGACGCCGAGAAGGTCAGCCACGTGAGGGTGGCTGCGCCTGCGAGGAACACCGGGCGAAGGGCACGCCACGGCGAGCGACTACGAGCCATGCGTACCACCCCCAGTACTGATGCATTCGACGTTGGCTACAGCCTAAGACGGAATGTTGCAGGAAGTCTAGGGTCTGCTCAAACAACTCGACAAAACTGAAAACTTCGCAGCTCAGGAATTACAGAGCGGCCGGAACCGGTCATATCTGCCGGTGACCCTAAACTTTGGGGCTGGCTCAGTGCTTGTCGTTCGGGTAGCTCACGCCGAGCTGGGCGCGGACGCCGTCAAAGAGCCGCATTGTATTCAGGGTGTCCTCCAGCGGCATTACCGGGCTTTCCGTGAGCCCCTGCTGGATACAGCGCGTTACTTCGCGCAGCTCGTAAACGTATCCGCGGCCCACCACCTCGAAGGCTTCGGTCCTGCGCGAGTCCCAGCCCGTGGATACCGTCAGCTCGCCGGGATTGTTGATGGAGCCCACGCTTTGAAGGAAACCAAGGCTGCCCGCCACGGTGGCGGTCCGGGGACCGTGCGCGAGCAGTGAGGATGTGAGCTGCACCTGTGCCCCGTGGTTGTACCCCAGCGTCAGCGCATTCTGGGCGTCCACGCCGTCGTCGTTGATGAACCCGGTGGCACTCACGGTCTGCGGAAATCCAAGGGTGCCCAGCGCCCACAGGAGCGGGTAAACCGAAAGGTCCAGCAGTGCGCCGCCGCCGTCCTTCCTGGCCCACAACCTGGCCGTGGGGGAGTAGGGGGCCGGGAAACCGAGGTCTGCCGTGACCCAATGGATGTCGCCCAGCTCACCGGACGCGGCAATCTCGAACGCCCGCTGCATGCTCGGCAGGAAGCGGCTCCACACCGCTTCCATGAGGAACAGGTTGCGGCTGCGGGCAAGGTCGATGAGTTCTGAGGCTTCCCGGGCGTTGATAGTGAAGGCCTTTTCGCACAGGACATGCTTGCCGGCGTTGAGCGCGGCGAGAACGATCTCGTGGTGCTGGGCGTGGGGCGTAGCAACGTAGACGACGTCCACCTGTTCGTCTGCGAGCAGCCGCTGGTAGCCGGGCACGCCGCCGACGTCACCATACGCTTTGGCGAAGTCATAAGCCACGGCAAAGGCATCCGCCGTGTCCTGGCCCCTGGAACTGACGGCGTACAGCTCAGCGTCCGCCAACAGGGCCAGGTCCTGCGACACCGAGCGGGCGATCCCGCCCGTGGCGATGATCCCCCAGCGCAGGGGAGAACCTGTAGCGGAACGGGGGTCCTGGTCGGACTGGCTGGACAGCCACGGCTTGGCAATGGGGGCACTCATGGTGACCATCCTCTCATTCAGGTGAGCAAGGGTTCAGTTATGACCTGCGGGAAGTGCGGAAGCGACTGATAGTGCCGGGCGCCCAGTGTGACAAACCCTTGACAGCGTTGTCGCGGGGGACGTAAGAATAGAGAACCGCCGCAAGAAACCGTTTTCTTTCGGGGTACTAAATTCCCAAGATCCGCACCCACCTAGGCATGTGGCCTGTTTGGCATGCCGGAAAAAAGGCCAATGACGTCCAGAACACGCAAGAAAAGTCCAAACGTCCGGACCAGGTTCCGCATCGGAGCCGGAGTGGCCGCATCCGGATCAGCTCTTGCGCTGGCGGCGGGGCTGGCGGTGGCCGCACCCGCAGCCGCCGGCATGACGCCCGCCAGTCCGGCGCCGACCGGAGGAGGCATTATCAGGGCCGACGACGCGGCACCCACTGGCTGGGCCGCCGTCGGAAGTGGTACGAACGGCGGCGCCGGCGCCCCTGCTGAAAGCCGCTATGAGGTCGGCACCCTGGCCGGGCTTAAGGCGGCGCTGGCGAACAACGGCGACCCCAGGGCTCCCAAGATCATCTACGTCAACGGGACCATCGACGGCAACCAGGCGCCCGATGGCCGGATACTGGGGGAGCAGGATTACGCGCCGGGGTACGACATTAACAAGTACATTTCCTGCTTTGGGCCGGAGGGAAAGGCCTGGAGCGACCAGACCTATGAATACTGCAAGAAGCAGAGGCAACTGCGGCAGACCGGCAGCAACAACATGAAGCGGCAGATCGAAGTAAGCCTGCCCAGCAACACCACCCTGGTTGGCCTTGGCTCCGACTCAGGATTCGTTGGAGCCAACATCGTGATCCTTAGCGCCACCAACGTTGTGATGCGCAACCTCAGCGTGGAAGCGCCCGTGGACTTCTTCAGCACCTGGTCCCCTGACGACGGTGATGGCGCCTGGAATGCGAGGTTCGACGCCGTCTCTTCCGTTACCTCCGACCATCTATGGATAGACCATGTCCGGCTGACCGACGGGCGGTTCCCCGACAGCGAGGCACCGATCGGGCCCAACGGCAAGCCTGCCAACCGGCACGACGGCCTTTTGGACCTCAAGGACGGTACCGACTACGTGACCGTCTCCAACAGCAAGCTGTACAACCACGACAAGACCATGCTGCTCGGGTCCGGTGACGAACATGTGGACAAGGACGGGGGGAAACTGCGCGTCAGCTACATCGGCAACCACCTCGAAAATATCCAGCAGCGGGGTCCGCGGGTGCGGTTCGGGAAAGTCCATGTGCTGAACAACTACTTTGTGGCAAGCACAGAACACCCGCAGTACCCGATGATCAGCGAGGGCCAGGGCGGTACCAGCTACTTCCTGGGTGCTGGGTACGAGTCGCGGATCTTCTCCGAGCGCAACGCCTTCGACTACACCGGACACGGGGCTGACGAATCAATCATGGTGAGCAGCTATAACGGACACCGTTTCAAGGACAGCGGATCCTGGTTCAACGGTGAGGAGGCTGACCTCAACGCCGTGGCGCAGGCATCCTTCGAGCAGAACCGCGCGGAGGCCCTGGCGGAGGCAGAACTCACTGGGGAGCCTGCTCCGGACTGGACGGGCTGGGACTTCAGCACCGACGTCGGCTGGGACCCTGCGGATGCATACAGTTACAAGGCATTCGCAACGCCCCAGGCGGTGCGGAACCACGCCCTGAATTTTACGGGTCCGGGGGTCCTCACCGTTAAGCAGTAGGGCCGGCAGCAGAACTGAGCACAGCAGGCACAGAAACGCCCGGCCCCCAACAGGGGACCGGGCGTTTTGCTGCTGCTGCCTACTTGGTGATCGGTTCGAGAACCGGGTCGCCTTCGTAAGCGGTCTTTACATTCGCAGCGGTGACGATGACCGGCTCCAGCAGGTAGGCCGGAACCGTCTTGACACCGTTGTTGTAGGAGTTCTCGTCGTTGATTTCCAGGTCCTTGCCGGCCTGGAGGTCCTTCACCATGGTGATGGCGTGCTCAACGAGCTTGCGGGTGTCCTTGTTGATGGTGGAGTACTGCTCGCCAGCCATGATGGACTTGACGGACTCAACCTCGGAGTCCTGGCCGGTGACAACCGGAAGCTCCTTCCCGGCCGCCTTGACGGAGGTCAGGACTGCGCGGGCCAGGGTGTCGTTCGGGGAAAGAACGCCGTCCAGGGACTCGCTGGAGTAGCTGCCGGTGAGCAGGGTGTCTGCGCGGCGCTGTGCATTTTCAGCCTTCCAGCCCTGGGTAACAGCCTGCTCGAAGCTGTTCTGGCCGGAGAGGACCTTGAGGGTGCCGTCATCGATCTTCGGCTTCAGGACGCTCATGGCGCCATCGAAGAAGACCTTTGCGTTGGCGTCATCGGGGGAGCCTGCGAAGAGTTCGATGTTGTAGGGACCTTCGCCCTTCTTCTCTTCGAGGCCTTCCAGCAGCGCCTGGCCCTGGAGCTCGCCCACCTTGAAGTTGTCGTAGGCCACGTAGTAGTCCACGTTCTCGGTGTTCAGCAGCAGGCGGTCGTAGGCGATGATGGTGGCGCCGGAGTCCTTGGCCTGCTTGAGCTGGGTGCCCAGCTGGGAACCGTCGATGGCACCCACGATGATGACCTTGGCGCCCTTG
This sequence comes from Pseudarthrobacter quantipunctorum, assembly GCF_045291495.1. Classification (NCBI taxonomy): domain Bacteria; kingdom Bacillati; phylum Actinomycetota; class Actinomycetes; order Micrococcales; family Micrococcaceae; genus Pseudarthrobacter; species Pseudarthrobacter quantipunctorum. The sequence continues at coordinate 2,940,276 of NZ_CP148033.1, read as the reverse complement.
GTGACCATGGCGCTGATCTGGTTCTGCTGCTCGGACACGCCGCCGTTGGCGAACTGTACGTCAGGCTTGAAGCCTGCCTCGGTGAGGCCCTCATTGAACAGCTTCTCCGCGAGTACCCAGTTTTCACTGGTCTTCTGGGGAAGGGCGACGCCAATGGAGGAGTCCTGCTCAAAGCCGCTGGCGCCCTCGGTACCGCCGCCAGTGGAGGTCTCTGACCGTCCGCAGCCCGTCAGCGCCAGTGCTGCGATGGCAGCGACCGCTGCTGCCTTTCCTGCTTTGCCAATCATTCGCATTGTTGGTTCTCTTTCTTTGTGGTGGTGTAACGCTATTCAGGCCGCAAGTCTCAGGCTTCCCTGGCGATCGCTTCCTTGGTCGAGGTGGTTTCGTCCGGCTGGTTGGGGTTGGAAGGCCCCTGCTTCCGGTTGAAGTTCTGGGTGAGCATGCCGATGATCGACTTCTTGCCCTGGCTCTTGTTGTAGACGTCGAAGGCGACGGCGATCAGGAGGACGAGGCCCTTGATGATCTGGGTGAGGTCGGCGCCGACGCCGAGGAGCTGGAGGCCGTTGTTCAGTACTGCCATGACCAGGCCGCCGATGATGGATCCGACGACGGTTCCCACGCCGCCGGTGACTGCGGCGCCGCCGATGAAGACTGCGGCGATGGCGTCCAGTTCCCAGCCGACGCCGTCGAACGGGCCTGATGCGGTGGAGCGTCCTACGAAGATCATGCCGGCGAGGCCAGCGAGGATGGACATGTTCATCATGACCAGGAAGTTGACCTTCTTGGACTGGACGCCGGAGAGTTCGGCCGCGTGGCGGTTGCCGCCGACTGCGTAGACGTGGCGGCCCAGGACGGTGCGGGAGGAGATGAAGCCGTAGATCAGGACCAGGACGGCGAGGATCAGGCCGGGGATGGGGAACGAGGTGCCGGGCCGGCCGGTGGCGAAGAGGTATGTGGCGTAGAGGATGGCACCGCAGATGAGGACCAGCTTCAGCGCCGTGACCCACATCTCCGGAACCTCGGCGCCCAGTGCTTTGGCGCGTGCGCGGGACCGCAGTTCGCCTACCACCACGAATGCGGCGGCGGCGATGCCCAGCAGCAGGGTCAGGTTGTTGAATCCTGTGTTGGGTCCGACTTCCGGGAGGTAGCCGGAGCCGAGGTACTGGAAGTCGGCGGGGACGGGGATGGTGTTGGACTTGCCAACGAACTGGTTGAAGCCGCGGAACAGGAGCATGCCGGCCAGGGTCACGATGAAGGCGGGTATCCCCACGTAGGCCACCCACCACCCTTGCCAGGCACCGATCAACGCACCGAGCGCCAGGCCCAGGAGCACGCCGGCGTACCAGGGGATACCCCAGTCGCGGATGGCCAGGGCAACGGTGACCCCCACGAAGGCCGCGATGGAGCCCACCGACAGGTCGATGTGTCCTGCGATGATGACCAGGACCATGCCGATGGCGAGGATCAGGATGTAGGAGTTGCCGTTGAAGAGGTTGATGACGTTGCCGGGGGTGAGGGTCCGGCCGTCGGTGGCGATCTGGAAGAAAACGATCAGTGCAACCAGGGCGAAGATCATGCCGAATTGGCGGGTGTTTCCGCCAAACAGCTTTTTGAGGGCGTTCATGGTGTCAGTCCTTGTGTCCGGAAGGTTCTGGGATGATCCAGAGGGTCAGGCGGCTTCGGCTTTGCGGGCGGAGGTCATCAGTTTCATCAGGCTTTCCTGGCTGGCCTCATCTTTGTTCAGGACACCGGTGATGGCGCCTTCGAAAATCGTGTAGATACGGTCGGACAGGCCCAGGAGCTCGGGGAGCTCGGAAGAGATGACGATGACTCCCTTGCCCTGGTTGGCAAGCTGCTGGATGATGCCGTAGATCTCGTACTTGGCGCCAACATCAATGCCGCGGGTGGGTTCGTCCAGGATCAGCAGGTCGGGGTCGGTGAACATCCACTTGGCCAGGACCACCTTCTGCTGGTTGCCGCCGGAGAGCTTGGCCACGCCTTCCTCCACCGACGGGGTCTTGGTCCGCAGCGATTTGCGGTACTGCTCCGCCACGGTGAATTCCTGGTTCAGGTCCACCACGGAGTTGTGGCTGATCTTGCGCAGGTTGGCTGCCACGGTGGTGGTCTTGATGTCGTCCAGCAGGTTCAGTCCCAGGGACTTGCGGTCCTCGGTGACGTAGCCCAGTCCGGCGTCGATGGCCTGGCGTACGGACTTGAGGGTGATCTCTTTGCCGTCCTTGTAGATGTGGCCGTCGATGAAGCGGCCGTAGGAGCGGCCGAAGACGGAGCGTGCCAGTTCGGTGCGGCCTGCGCCCATGAGTCCGGCGAAGCCCACGATCTCCCCGCGGCGGACGAAGAAGCTGGAGTCCTTGCACACCAGACGGTCTGCGACGTTGGGGTGGCCCACGGTCCAGTTCTTGACTTCGAAGAACACCTCGCCGATGTTGGGCGTGTGCTCGGGGAAGCGGGATTCGAGGGTGCGTCCCACCATGCCCTTGATGATCCGGTCCTCGTCCACGCCGTCCGCCTTGACGTTCAGCGTTTCGATGGATTTGCCGTCACGGATGATGGTGATGGAATCGGCGATCTGCTCGATCTCGTTCAGCTTGTGGGAAATGATGATGGACGTGATGCCCTTGGCCTTCAGGCCGAGCATCAGATCCAGCAGGTGCTGGGAATCGGATTCATTCAGCGCCGCGGTGGGCTCATCGAGGATCAGGATCTTCACGGACTTGTTCAGGGCCTTGGCGATTTCCACCAGCTGCTGCTTGCCGACGCCGATTTCCTTGATGGGGGTGTCCGGGTCCTCGCGCAGTCCCACCCTGGCCAGCAGGTCCAGGGAGCGGAGGCGGGCTTCGGCCCAGTTGATGACTCCGCGTTTGGTGGGCTCGTTGCCCAGGAAGATGTTCTCCATGATGGACAGCTCGGGGATGAGCGCCAGTTCCTGGTGGATGATCACGATGCCGGCGTGCTCGCTGGCCCGGATGTCCCGGAACTGCTGGACCTGGCCCTGGTAGACGATGTCGCCGTCGTAGCTGCCGTACGGGTACACGCCGGAAAGGACCTTCATCAGGGTGGACTTGCCAGCCCCGTTCTCGCCGCAGATCGCGTGGATCTCAGCGGCCTTCACCCGCAGGCTCACGTTATCCAACGCTTTAACGCCCGGGAATTCCTTGGTGATAGACCGCATCTCAAGGATGATCGGCTCCGTTTGCGTGGTCTGGGACGTCATGAACCCTAACCCTCCAATGCAATGACTTCTTTGTCCGGCCGGCAAAGCGCAGGGCCGTCTGATCCAAAAGTAAACTGGATCACGCCTATTGTCGTCAAGTCTTTAACGCAATCGGCGGGTAACGAAACGGTCTAGGTTTTACGTATTCCAGCATGTTGGAAGACCAGAGCAGCCGCCCCAAGCGCCTCGGCGCGGTCGCCCAGCGAGGACATGGCCAACGTGGTGGTTTCCCCGATAACCGGGACCGCATGCCGGATCAGGCCGCGCCTGATGGGGTCCAGAAGGATGTCGCCAAGGCCCGCGAGCGGCCCTCCCACCACAATGACCTCGGGATTGATCAGGTTGGCCACGTTGCCCAGCGCCCGGCCGACTGAGAGCCCGGCGTCGTCCACTACGCGGAGTGTTGCGGGGTCCCGGTTCAGGGCTTTCCTGACGATATCCGCGGGAGTCAGCGGCCTGTCCTCGCCCCTGCTGAGAAGCTCGATCATGGTGGTGGTGGAGGCGATGGTCTCCAGGCACCCGCGGTTTCCGCAGCGGCATACGAGGCCTTGTTCGTGGATGGTGGCGTGGCCTATCTCGCCGGTGATTCCGACATTTCCGTAGTAGGGGGCCCCGTTGAGGATCAAGCCCGCGCCGATGCCGGATCCGATCTTCAGGAACATCAGGTTGCTGACCCCCGAATGTTGTCCCCACGTGACTTCGGACCAGGCGCCCAGATTGGCGTCGTTGTCAACGAACACGGGGATTTGTAGCGTCTCCTCGAGGTGCTGGAGGATGTTGATCCCCACCCATTCCGGGAGGATGGCGCCCTGGGCCACCGTTCCGGTGCGGCGGTCGATTGGCCCGGGAATTCCGACGCCGGCACCCACCATGGCACTGCGTTCGATCCCGCTTTCCCGCAGCAGTTTGTCCAGCAGGGCTGTTGCGGCGCGGATGCCTTCCTCGGCCTGGTGGCCCAGTGGAAGCATGACGGATTCCTCGGCGATGACGTGGTAGCTGAGGGAGGCCAGGACCACCCGGAGGTGCCGCCGTCCGAAGTCGATTCCGACGGCGACGGCGCCGTTGCTATTCAGGCGGACGTTCAGTGCGCGGCGGCCGGAGCTGGTGATGGGTTCTGTCGATGCAAGGCCGGAGTCCAGCATGATTTTGACGATGTTTGAAACCGTTGCCGTGGACAGGCCCGTCTGCCGGGCAAGTTCAGCCTGCGTGGCGGGTCCGCCCATCAGGGTTTCGATAATCCGTTGCTGGTTCAGCTGGCGCAGGGCGGACTGCGATCCCGGATTTTTTGGCTTGCTCCTCGTTGAGCGCGGGGTTGCGGGCATGCTAAGAAGATTGCCCTATCACGGCTCTTGTAGTCAAGAAGTTAACGCAAAGGCCGGTTCCGGCAGGAAGACTGGAAGCCGGGACAATCTGACCCGTTCAGGCCCGAAGGGGTGCAAACAGCCCACCAGCGTAGCGAGGGGGGCTCGCTACGCTGGTAGAAGGCCCATCCCGCGGCCGCTCCAACGAAGGAAGGTGGTAGCAGTGCTGCTGGCACTCCTGCAGGAAAACTCCGCGGTCCTTGATGTGGAGGCCAACTGCCGCGCCGTTGACGCAGCTGCCCGGACCGCGGCAGGACGTGGGGCGGCCGTGCTGGTCACCCCAGAGCTTTTTCCCGTGGGCTATGCTCCCCGCCGGGTGCGTTCCGGGCTTGATCCTTCCCTGCTGCCGGCAATAGAGAAGCGGATGGCGGGCATTGCGCGCAGTAACGGCATCGGACTGGTCTACAGTCTCCCGCGGGTTACCGCTCAGGGTGACTGGCAGATCAGCGCGACCCTCCTGGATGCCGGCGGCGCCACCCTGCTCAGCTACGGCAAGGTGCACCTGTTCGGCGACGACGAGCGGGCGGCCTTCAGCCCCGCAGGGGAGGCGCCCGCCGTGGTGGACTTCAACGGCATCCCCACCTCCCTGGTGATCTGTTACGACGTCGAGTTTCCGGAGTCCGTCCGCGCCGCTGCCGTCGCGGGCGCGGAGCTGCTGTTGGTTCCCACCGCCCTGGCGCACGGCTTCGATGACGTGCCCCAGGTCCTGCTGCGGGCGCGGGCGCTGGAGAGCCAGCTGACCATTGCCTACGCGAACCACTGCGGGGAAGAAGACGGTTGCACGTTCCTGGGCGGCAGCGTTGTTGCCGGGCCCGACGGCGGACTGCTGGCCGGGGCGGGCGGGGAGCCACAGCTTCTCTACGCGGAGGTGGATCCGGGCGCCGCCGCACGCGAGCGGCGGAACGTGCCTTACCTGGCAGAACGCCGTCCTGACCTTTACCGGACCTGGGGGCTCTGAGCAGGGTCCGCAGGCTCGGCGTCATCCACGTACTGCAGGGCAATCCACAGCTCGGCCCGGGTCTGGGCCTGCCCAAGATCCATGCCCAGCAGCTCTTCCACGCCGTTGATCTGGCGGCGGACGCTGTTTCGGTGCAGTCCCAGGTCCTTGGCGGTGGCATCCCAGCTCCCGTGGGCGCGCAGCCAGGAGCGAAGCACCCGGAGCTGTGACGTCCGGCGTTCCGCATCCTGTTCAAGGACCGGCGCCAGGAGCCGCGATGCCAGCAGGGCGCCGGCATCGCCGCCGAGCAGGCCGGTGACGGACCACGTCAGGTCCTCCTCCCTGAGGCTCTTTCGGGCGCCGGCCACCCGCGGGCGCAACGCACCTGCCCGCCGGTACGCAGCGGCCAGTCCGGGCAGCTCGGTGGGTCCGCCCACCACCAGGCGCCAGCCCAGCTGCTCCACCTCTGCCAGCAGGGATTCGTCTACCTTGAGCCGCGTTACGGCCGCGAACCCGTAATCCGTCAACTCCACCATCTTGGTGTCGAAGAGCCTGCGCCACTGGAGCAGCTCCCGGACTGGGCCATCAGCAATGGCGGTGGAAGGCTCCGCGCGCACGCCCTGCACCACGCGGACCGGCCCCGGCCGGGTCCCGGAGACGCTCTGGGCCAGCAGGTCCTGGAGGCCGTTCAGCTCACGGCTGTTGTTCCCGGTCAGGCTTTCCGGGTGCAGCAGCAGGGCCGTAGCCAACTGGCTGGGCGCCAGGGAGCCGCTGGTCCGCTGCCGGACCAGCAGCTCCAGCAGTCCCACCACCGACGAGACCACGTTGTTCTGCGCCGGGGTGAGGGGCTTTTCCGTCCCAAGAACCAGGCACCCCAGGGTGGCGTCCCGGGTGCTGCGAAGCGGGTGGCCAAACACCAGGGCCCGCCCTCCGGCTGTTTCCAGTGATTCAGTTTCCACGCGGGGACCGCTGCCGCTGAGAAGCTTCCTCAGCAGGGGCTGGAGCTGGGAAAGTCCGACGGCGGCGCCCGCCCGGGCGCGCACCCTCCCGTCCGTGCCGGCAAGGACAGCCCACACGGGAACGCGCTGGATCAGCGCCGCCAGCAGCTCGTGTTCCGGGCGGGCGGAGAGGACCGCCCGCATCAGGTGCCGGTTGGTCTCAGCCAGCTGCCGGAAGACCTGTGCGTTGCCGGATTCGAGAAGCTTGGAAAATTCGAGCCCCAGCGCAGCGAAGGGAACACTGGCCGGTACCTCCACCAGCGTGAGCCCGTGCCGCCGGCAGGCCTCCACCAGAGGGTCCGGCACGGCGTCGTAATAGGGCTCCAGGCCGAAGCCCAGGGCCGCCACCCCGGCCGCCACGAGCCGCCGGACGTACTCGTCCGCCTTCGCGGCGCTGCTGCCGCCGCCGCGGAAGGGCAGGCCCGCCGTCAGGACGAATTCGCCGTCCATGAGGTAGGGGGTGGGGTCCTCCAGCTCGCTGGGCTCCACCCAGCGCAGCGGGACTTCGGCGGTGCCGGCGTCGTTCATCACCGAAACTTCAGGAGGAAGCGCAGCCAGGAACTGCCCCAGCGTGACGGCGTCGAGCTGATCCGGGGCGCCGCTTATAGCTGGTGCATTACGTCTCATGGTTGAAGACTATAGGTCATTCTGCACCCTGTGAGATGCCGCTCACACCCCTACGCTGGGTGAGGGGAAAACCAGACCAACCAGCCAACGACATGAACGGACGTCAACGATGACTGTGCCTACACTTACCGGCCCGGCAACGGGCGCTCCCGGCGGAACCCCCGCCCGTCCCGCCCTGGGCGCACAACTGCTGCGCCGCAAGCCGATCGCCCAGATGGTCAGCGAGGCCGAGAACAACGGCGGCGGCCCCCGCCTGGTCCGGAGCTTCGGTGTCCTTCAGCTGACCATGATCTCCGTGGGCGCCACACTGGGGACCGGAATCCTGGTGATCCTGGGGGAGTCCGTACCCCTTGCCGGCCCGGCCATCTGGATCTCCTTCGCCATCGCCGGCCTCGCCGCCCTGCTTTCCGCCGTCTCCTATGCGGAGATGGCCGGCATGGTCCCGGTGGCCGGCTCCAGCTACTCGTACACCTACGCCACCATGGGCGAAGGCATGGCCTGGATCTGCGGCTGGTGCCTGGTGCTCGAGTACGCCGTTTCCGTCGCCGCCGTCGCCGTTGGAGCGGGCCAGTACGTCAACGAAACCCTGGCGGTGTTCGGCTCGGTCCTCCCGGATGCGGTGTCACAGCCGCCCGGCGACGGCGGCGTGGTCAACATACCAGCCATGGTGATCGTGGTGCTGGCTACCATCCTGCTGGTGCGCGGCGCGAAGGAGAGCGCCTGGATCAACACCTCCATCGTGGTGGTCAAGGTAGGCATCCTCCTGTTCTTCTGCGCCGTGGCGTTCACCGCTTTCAACGCCGGCAACTTTGAGCCGCTGCTGCCCATGGGCGCCGCCGGCGTCTCAGCCGCAGCCTCCCGTGTGTTCTTCTCCTACATCGGATTCGATGCCGCCTCCACGGCAGGCGAGGAAGCCCGCAACCCCAAGCGTGACCTGCCCCGCGCCATCATGCTTTCCATGCTGATCGTCACCACCATTTACGTCCTGGTGGCTGTCACCGCGATCGGTGCCCGGCCGTGGGGCTGGTTCGACGGCACCGAGGCTGCGCTGGTGAAAATCCTCGAGGAAACCACCGGCCAGCCCTGGATTGCCCTGGTGTTTGCGGTGGGCGCCGTGCTGGCCATCGCCAGCATCGTCCTCACCGTGCTGTACGGCCAGACGCGTATCCTGATGTCGATGTCCCGCGACGGCCTCATCCCCAAAATCTTCGGCCGCGTTTCCCGCCGCACCGGCACCCCTGTTGCCGGCACCCTTCTGGTGGGAACCGCCGTCGCGCTCACCGCCGGGCTGGTGCCCCTTGGCGCGCTCGCCGACGCCACCAGCATCGGCACCCTGTTCGCGTTCGCCCTGGTCAACGTGGCCGTCATCTACCTCCGCCGCACCCGGCCGGAGCTGGAGCGGACCTTCCGGGTGCCGCTCTTCCCGCTCACGCCCATCCTGGGGGCCGCGATGTGCGCGTTCCTGATGGCCAACCTCGGCGCTGACACCTGGGTGGTGTTCGCCGTCTGGATGCTGGTGGGCGTGGCCGCCTACTTCGGCTACGGACGCCGGAACTCCAGGGTGGCTGCCATGAGCAATGAGGAATACCGTGAGCTGTCCGGTCCCCAAACTCCAATCCAGCAAAACCCCGAAACGACGAAGGCAGAAATCTCATGACCATCGCCACCGAACTGCCGGCATCCGACCCGTCCAGCACCTCCGCCGGCCCGGCTGCTCCTTCCAGCGCGGACGGCGCCCCAGCCGGTCCCATCACCATGCTGAACCCGGATTTTCCGTTCAGCTACGACCATTACCTGGCGCACCCGGACGGACTGGGCTCCGTGCCGGCCGAACTGCTGGGGACCGAAGTCGCCGTCATTGGAGCGGGGCTCTCCGGCCTGGTAACGGCCTACGAACTCATGAAGCTGGGGCTGCGGCCGGTTGTCTATGAAGCCGACCAGATCGGCGGACGCCTCCGTACGGCGGCGTTCCCGGCGGCGCCAGGAGTAGTGGCAGACCTCGGCGGCATGAGGTTCCCCGTGTCCGGCAAGGCGTTCTACCACTACGTGGACCTGCTGGGACTGGACACCCAGGAGTTTCCCAACCCCCTGTCCCCGGCTACGTCCAGCACCGTGATCGAACTGGCGGGCAAGAAGCACTATGCGGAAAAGCCGGGCGACCTCCCGCCGTTCTTCCGGGAAGTGGCGGACGCCTGGAAAGCCGCTGTGAACGACGGCGCCAAGTTCGTTGAGATGCAGGACGCCATCCGGTCCAGGGATACCGCCCGGATCAAGGAACTGTGGAACCAGTTGCTGCCCCTGATGGACGAACAGACCTTCTACGGCTTCATCGCGGCCAGCGACTCCTTTAAAAAGGCCGGGTTCGCGCACCGGGAGGCCTTCGGCCAGGTGGGCTTCGGCACGGGAGGGTGGGACACCGACTTCCCGAACTCGATCCTGGAGATCCTCCGCGTGGTGTACACCGACGCCGATGATCAGCACCGGCTCATCAGCGGGGGAGCGCAACGGCTGCCCGAGGCACTCTGGCAGCACGCGCCGTCGGACATGGCCCACTGGCCCGAGGGAACGTCCCTGGCGTCCTTGCACTCCGGTTCGCCCCGCGGTGCCGTCGGAAGAATCAGCCGCGATCCCGACGGGAACCTGCGGATCCGCGAACGCTGGGGCCGCGAGGCCAGCTACCCGGCGGTGGTCACAACGTGCCAGTCCTGGCTGCTGTCCACCCGGATCCATACGGAGGAGGCGCTGTTCCCCGCGGAACTGTGGACCGCCATCGAGCGCTCGCACTACATGCAGTCCTCCAAGACCTTCGTGATGGTGGACCGGCCGTTCTGGAAGGACATCGATCCGGACACCGGCAACGAGGTGCTGTCCATGACGCTCACGGACCGGCTCAACCGCGCCACCTACCTCCTGGACAACGGGCCGGACCAGCCCGCCGTCATCCTGCTGTCCTACACCTGGAACGACGACGCGCTCAAGTGGCTGGCGCTGGACGCCGACGAACGCGTGGAACTGATGCTGCATTCGCTGGAACAGATCTATCCGGGAGTGGACATTGCCAGCCACATCGTGGGCCAGCCCATCACGGTCTCCTGGGAGGCCGATCCCAACTTCATGGGTGCATTCAAGGCGAACCTGCCCGGGCACTACCGCTACCAGCAGCGGCTGTTCACGCACTTCAAGCAGGACGCCCTGCCCGAATCGCAGCGGGGGATCTTCCTGGCCGGCGACGACGTCTCCTTCACCGCCGGCTGGGCCGAGGGCGCCGTGACCACCGGCCTGAACGCGGTCTGGGGCGTGGTGAACCACCTGGGCGGTTCCTCCGCGCCGGGCAACCCGGGCCCGGGTGAGCTGCTGGCCGCCATCGGGCCGATAAGCCTGGACTAGGAGTGTGCCTGTCCTACGGGGCGTGCAGTTCCCGGTGGGCCGCAGCCAGCTCGCGGTAGCGGGCGGCGTTGGCCCGGACGCCGTCGTACTCCTCATCGGTGAGTTCCCGGCGGACCTTGCCCGGGACCCCGGCCACCAGCGAGCGCGGGGGCACCACCGTCCCCTCCAGGACCACGGCGCCGGCGGCAACCAGCGAGCCGGCGCCGATCACCGCCCCGTTGAGGACCGTGGCGCCCATCCCGATCAGGCAGTCGTCCTCCACAGTGCAGCCATGGACGACGGCGGCGTGCCCCACGCTGACGCGTTCGCCCACCGTGCAGGGGAAGCCGGGATCGGCGTGGAGCACCACGTTGTCCTGCAGGTTGCTGCCTTCACCCACGGTGATGGCAGCGGTATCGGCCCGTACGGAGACACTGTAAAAGGCGCTCGAGTCCCGGGCGAGGGTCGCGTTGCCGATGATCGAGGCCGTCGGGGCAACAAAAACGGATTCGTGGACGGCCGGGGTGGTCCCGGCGAATGGGTACAGAGGAGCCATGGGCCAAGCCTAGGACATCGCCGCGCGGACAGGGGTGCGCAGGACCAGGAACTGGTAGTGCTGCGTCCATTGGCCACGCCCGGGACCCGATTCGGCGCCGGTTCCCTCCGGCCACGTCTCGAAGTGCGCGACTTCGCCGTGCCTGCCGAAGATCCGCCGGACGGCGTCATCGCTGCGCCTGCTGAAGAACCGGCGGGGCTCTTCAAGGTCTTCGGGGTTCAGTACTTCTTCATCATTCCCGGACCAGAGTCCGACGGCGATTGGCGCGCCGGGTGCGCATACCCGCACCAGCTCGCTGACGACGTCGTGGATCCTGCTGTTGGGAACGTGGAGGAGCGTACTCATTGTCCATCCGGCCGAGAACGAGCCGTCCGGGAAAGGCAGGTTTCGCCCACTGGCCACACTGACGTCGAGGCCCTGGCCCCGCGCCAGCCGGACGCTCTCACCGGACAGGTCAACGCCGCCGTAATGCAGGCCGGCGCGCACGAATTCCAGGCCTTCGACGCCGGTGCCGCATCCGAGCTCGAACAGCGAGTGGCGGTGCTCGTCCTTCAGTAGCCGAACGAACCACTCCCGACACTGGACGCGGAGCGGCGTCAAGGCGCGCGTGCTGCCGACGGCTGCCTCCCGGTCATAGAACACCGCGAGGTCGGCCTCGTGGTCGGCGTGCTCCGGTCTGCCGTGCATCACGTCGGCCTCCCGTCTCAGCCTCCCGTCCGGGAACTGGTGCTAGTTGAAGACGACGGTCCGGTTGCCGTCCAGCAGCACCCGGTGCTCCGCGTGCCACTGAACGGCCTGGACCAGGGTGCGTCCTTCGACGTCCCGGCCCATCTGGACGAACTGCTCCGGGGTGCGGGCGTGGTCCACGCGGATGACTTCCTGCTCGATGATTGGGCCCTCATCCAGTGCCGCCGTCACGTAGTGCGCTGTGGCGCCGATCAGCTTTACGCCCCGGGCGTGGGCCTGGTGGTACGGCTTGGCGCCCTTGAAGGACGGCAGGAATGAGTGGTGGATGTTGATGGCCTTGCCGGTGAGCTCGGTGCAGAGCTCGTCGGAGAGGATCTGCATGTAGCGTGCCAGGACGGTCAGTTCGATGTCGTGCTCGGCGATGATGGCGCGGAGCTTGTCCTCAGCCTGGACCTTGGTGTCCTTGGTGACCGGGATGTAATGAAACGGAATGCCGTAGAACTCGGCCAGCCCCGCCAGGTCCTGGTGGTTGGAGACAATGGCCGGTATCTCGATGGGCAGCGTCCCGGACCGCTGCTGGAAGAGGAGGTCGTTGAGGCAGTGGGCGGACGTGCTGGCCATCACCAGGGTGCGGACCTTCTGCCCCACAGCGTTCAGGCTCCACTGCATGCCGAAGGCTTCGGCGACTGGCTCCAAAGCTGCCCGGAGCCCTGCCGCGGGGGCCGCCGTGGTCACCTCCACCCGCATGAAGAAGTTGCCGGTGGCAGGGCTGCCGTACTGCTGCGAATCCGTAATATTGCACCCTGCCACCAGCAGGGCGCCGGCCACCGCGTGGACGATTCCCGGGCGGTCCGGGCAGGACAGGGTTACTACGTACGCTTGCTTCAGCTGCTCTTCACTCACGCCTTCTAGCCTACCCGCGCAGCAGGTCCCGCTTTTGGTACGCTGGGAGGGTCGCAACTGGCGTTGGGTGGCTAACCACCAGGGAGCGGCAATCACGAAGACCACGGATCGTACGCCTGGGCCGAGGGTCATGTCTTGCCGGAAGTGCGCTGCGTCAGTACTGTAGCGCCACGCCCGCGGCTTTCACGCGCTGTCATCAGTGCGGCGTGAAGTTGCGCCAGCCGGTAGCCTGACCTTAGCAGTGCCCGTACGCCTAGCCAGGAGTTCTTCGTGACTACAGCCACCTCCACCACAGCCGTCAGCAACCAGCCGCTGGCCGAGCTTGACCCCGAAATCGCAGCAGTCCTTGACCAGGAGCTCGGCCGCCAGCGCGGCACCTTGGAAATGATTGCCTCCGAGAACTTCGCCCCCCGCGCCGTCATGGAAGCGCAGGGCTCGGTCCTCACCAACAAGTACGCCGAGGGCTACCCGGGCCGCCGCTACTACGGCGGCTGCGAATACGTTGACGTGGCAGAGCAGCTGGCCATCGATCGCGTCAAGGCCCTCTTCGGTGCCGAATACGCCAACGTCCAGCCGCACTCCGGCGCGCAGGCCAACGCCGCTGCACTCTCCGCCATGATCACCCCCGGCGACAAGATCCTGGGACTGTCCCTGGCCCACGGCGGCCACCTGACCCACGGCATGAAGCTGAACTTCTCCGGCAAGCTCTACAACGTGGCTGCCTACCAGGTGGAAGAGGACACCTTCCGCGTGGACATGGACAAGCTCCGTGAGCAGGCCATCGCCGAGAAGCCCCAGGTGATCATCGCCGGCTGGTCCGCCTACCCGCGCCACCTGGACTTTGCTGCCTTCCGCTCCATCGCCGACGAAGTTGGCGCCCTGCTCTGGACCGACATGGCGCACTTCGCCGGCCTGGTTGCCGCCGGCCTGCACCCCAGCCCGGTGCCGCACTCCGACGTCGTCACCTCCACCGTGCACAAGACCCTCGCCGGCCCCCGCTCCGGCGTGATCCTGGCCAAGCAGGAGTGGGCCAAGAAGCTCAACTCCAACGTCTTCCCGGGCCAGCAGGGCGGCCCGCTCATGCACGTCATCGCCGCCAAGGCCGTGGCCTTCAAGATCGCCGGCACCGAGGAATTCAAGGAGCGCCAGGAGCGCGTCCTTGAGGGCGCCAAGATCATTGCCGACCGCCTCAACCAGGCCGATGTTGCCGAAGCCGGCGTCTCCGTCCTTACCGGCGGCACCGACGTCCACCTGGTCCTCGTTGACCTGCGCAACTCGCAGCTGGACGGCCAGCAGGCTGAAGACCTCCTGCACTCGGTGGGCATCACCGTCAACCGCAATGCCGTTCCGTTCGATCCCCGCCCGCCGATGGTCACCTCCGGCCTGCGCATCGGCACCCCCGCCCTGGCCACCCGCGGCTTCGGCGCCGCCGAGTTCACCGAAGTGGCAGAGATCATCGCCACCGCGCTGAAGGCCGGCAACAGCGCGGACGTGGAGTCCCTGCAGGCCCGCGTGGACAAGCTCGCCGCCGACTTCCCGCTGTACCCGCAGCACGAGCAGTGGTGATCCATGACTGAGATGACCAAGACCGCGCGCATCCTTGACGGCAAGGCAGCAGCTGCAGCCATCAAGTCCGAACTGACTGAACGCGTGGCCGCGCTCAAGGCCAAGGGCGTCACTCCCGGCATTGCAACAGTGCTGGTGGGTGCAGACCCCGCCTCGCAGCTGTACGTGTCCATGAAGCACAAGCAGTCCGAGCAGATCGGGATGAACTCGATCCAGCGGGAGCTGCCGGCGGACGCCACGCAGGCACAGGTTGAGGCCCTTATTGACGAGCTCAATTCGGACCCCGCCTGCCACGGGTACATCGTGCAACTGCCGCTGCCGAAGCACCTGGACACCGACGCCATCCTGGAGCGCATCGACCCCGCCAAGGACGCGGACGGCCTGCACCCCACCAACCTTGGCCGGCTGGTGCTGAACGTCAACGGGGAGATCACCTCGCCGCTGCCGTGCACGCCCCGCGGCGTCATCGAGCTCCTGGAGCGCAACGGCTTCAGCCTCGACGGCAAACACGTGGTGGTGGTGGGCCGCGGCGTCACGATCGGCCGCTCCATCGGCCTGCTGCTCACGCGGCGGGCCGTGAATGCCACCGTGACCCTGACCCACACCGGCACCAGGAACCTTTCGGAACTGCTCCGGCAGGCTGACGTGATTGTGGGCGCCGCGGGCGTCAAGCACATCGTCAAGGCCGCGGACGTGAAACCGGGTGCGGCCCTGCTTGACGTCGGCGTCACCCGCGAAACCGACCCCGAGACGGGCAAGAGCAAGGTCTATGGCGACATCGACCCAGCCGCTGCCGAGGTAGCCGGCTGGATCTCGCCGAACCCAGGGGGCGTCGGTCCCATGACCGTGGCGCTGCTGATGACCAACGTGGTGGAAGCCGCCGAGCGCCAGGCGGCACAGGGAAGCGGTCCGGCAACTGCCGGCTAGTTCCTTTTCCTCACGCCCGACGGCGGTACCGCATCTTACTGAACAAAGGTGCGGTACCGCCGTCGTACATTAAGCGCAGAACCTTTAGCGCAGAACTGAAAGTCCCCTTCCACCTGCCCGCCCGCTCTACTAGTCTGCGGAGGGTGCACAACAAAGCCACCGTGTCCTCCGGCGCCGAAAACGGCGCCGTCCAGCCAGCCCAAGAGCCATCCACCGAAGCCCGCCGGACCGTCATCACGGCAGAGAACCTGACCAAGACCTACGGCGACGTTGCCGCCGTGGACGGCATTTCGTTCAGCGTCCCCGCGGGGGAGTCCTTCGGCCTGTTGGGGCCCAACGGCGCCGGCAAGTCCACCACCATGAAGATGATCGGCGGCGTCACCCGGCGCACCTCCGGCGCCCTCCACATTATGGGCCTGGACCCTGACCTGCACGGGCCCGAGGTACGGGCGCACCTGGGGGTGGTGCCGCAGCAGGACAACCTGGACGAGGAACTCCGGGTCCGCGACAACCTCCTGGTCTACGGCCGCTATTTCGGCCTGCCCATGAGCTACCTGAAGCCAAAAGCCGATGAGCTGCTGGAGTTCGCCCAGCTGACGGACAAGGCAAAATCCAAGGTGGACGCGCTGTCCGGCGGGATGAAGCGGCGCCTGACCATCGCCCGTTCACTGATCAACGAGCCCCGGATCCTGCTGCTGGATGAACCCACCACCGGGCTCGACCCGCAGGCCCGCCACATTCTCTGGGACCGCCTGTTCCGGCTGAAGGAACAGGGCGTCACGCTTATCCTGACAACCCACTACATGGACGAGGCCGAGCAGCTCTGCGACCGGCTGATCGTGGTGGACAAGGGCAGGATCATGGCGGAGGGCTCGCCCGCGCAGCTGATCCGCGAGCACTCCACCCGCGAGGTGGTTGAGCTGCGGTTCGGGTCCGAGCGGAACACCACCATCGCCTCGGAACTGCAGGGGATCGGGGAGCGGCTGGAAGTACTGCCGGACCGGGTGCTGATATACGCGCACGACGGCGAGTCCGCCCTTGAGCAGGTGGCGTCCCGCGGCCTGCGGCCGCTGACATCCCTGGTGCGGAGGTCCTCGCTGGAGGACGTGTTCCTGCGGCTGACAGGCCGAAGCCTTGTTGACTAAGGGCCCTGCGGTGACGGAGGGCCCTGGCAAGGAGGCCCTTCGGGCCCACAGCCCCGAAACAGCGGCCGCCAGGGCAAGGCGCTGGGGCGCGTTCTACTACGCCGAGCAGGTGCTGCGGGTGATGAAGGGATACGGCTGGTCCATCATCATGTACAGCGTGGGCCACCCTGTGGCCTATCTGTTTGCCATGGGGGTAGGCCTGGCCACCCTCGTTGACGCACAGGGTGCCGGAGCCTTCGGGGGAGTGGGCTATGTGACGTTCGTGGCGCCGGCGCTGCTCGTTTCCGCGGCCGTTATGACAGCCGCCAACGAGTTCACGTTCCCTGTGATGGACGGCTTCAAATGGCGCCGCACCTACTACGGGCCGCACGCCTCGCCGCTGACTCCCCAGCAGATTGCGGCGGGCCACATCATGGCGGTGACCCTGCGGCTCCTCCTGCAATCCGCCGTCTACTTCGCCGCGGTTGTCCTCTTCGGTGCCGCGCCGGGCGGCTGGGGCTGGGCCACCGTTGTGGTGGCGACGGTTGCCGGCCTCTCCTTTGGCTTGCCGCTGATGGCGTACTCGGCCTCCATTACCGAGGACAAGGGCCAGTTCGCGCTGGTGATGCGTTTCGTCGTGATGCCGCTGTTCCTGTTCTCAGGGACCTTCTTTCCGCTGGACAGCCTTCCGCTGGCCGTGCGCTGGGTGGGCTGGATCTCGCCCATCTGGCATGCCACCGAACTGGGGCGCGTTTTCAGCTACGGGTACCAGCAGCCGCCGATGCTGACCGTCCTCCACGCTGTGGTGCTCGCGGGCCTTGCGGTGCTGGGCTGGTTCCTGACCCGGCGGCAGTTCGCGGCAAGGATGGGCCGATGAGCGCCGGGCTGCCACTGAAGAGCGCGCCGGACCAGGCCCGCAGCAGGTCGTTCGGGCCGCTGTATTCGCGCAACGCCAGGGCGGTGATTTCGCGCGGCCTGCTGGCCACCCGGAGCACCAACTGGCTGGTGATGCTCTCCGGGTTCTTCGAGCCGGTCCTGTTCCTCATCTCCATGGGTGTGGGGCTCGGCTCTATTGTCGGTACCGTCCAAGGGCCCGGTGGCGGGGAGATCAGCTACGCCGCGTACATTGCCCCGGCCCTGCTGGCAGTCTCCGCGATGAACGGCGCGGTCTACGACTCGACATGGAACGTGTTCTTCAAGATGAACTTCGCGAAGCTGTACCAGGGCATGCTGTACACATCGCTGGGGCCGCTGGATGTCGCGTTGGGGGAGATCTTCCTGGCGCTGCTGCGCGGCCTGCTCTACGCCATAGGGTTCACAGCGGTAATGGGGGTTATGGGGCTGATCACCACGCCCTGGGCGCTCCTGATGGTGCCGGCCTCGGTGCTGATTGCCTTCGGGTTTGCGAGTATCGGGATGGGGATCACCAGTTTTTTGAAGACCTTCCAACAGATGGACTGGGTCAACTTCGTGATGCTGCCCATGTTCCTCTTCAGCGCCACCTTCTATCCGCTGAGCGTCTACCCGCAGGCCATCCAGTGGCTCATCCAGGCCATGCCGCTCTGGCACGGTGTGGAACTGCTGCGCCAGATCAGCGTGGGCGCGTTCACCGCAGCCACCCCCATCCACATCGGCTACTACCTGGTGATGACCGCCGTCGGCATGCTGCTCACGACTGTCAGGCTGCGGCAGCTCTTCCTGAAGTAGCCCAAGTAGGTAGCGGCAGATGTCGTTTAGAGGGGTCTAAGGGACATCTGCTGCTACCTATTTGGGTCTGTTCGCCGGGGGTGGAAGGCGGCGGGAGCATACTCCGGCATTTGAGAGAATGGGTGCATGCAATCTCTGGGCAGCTCCAAGTCATCCTCCAAACCCGCCAGGGGCGGATTCTCCATGTTCCGCATCAGCGGGCCGGGACTGATGGTCCTCGTCACCGCGTTCGTTGTGGCTGTCATCTTCGCGGCCAACCAAAACGACGTCGTGGGCTGGGTTGTCGCCATCATCGCCGCCTTCTGGCTTGCCCTCGCCTGCTTTGTTGTCTTCAGCATCCAGAAGGCCGCCAAAAAGGCGGGAGCCAAGCTGACTGAAGCCCAGAACGCCTTCACCACCGCTGCGGGGCGGGGCCCGTACTCCGCAGCAGACCACGGCGGCACCAGGGTTGTGGCCGAGCGCAGCCAGGCGGACGAGGTCCGGGACCTTAAGCTGGACCACTCCTTCAAGATCGTCCAGGTGCAGATCCGCGTGGTGGAGGAGGAGCGTGCCAAGGGCGCCGCTGCGAACCAGGACACCATCAACCGGGCCCTGGAAACCATTGAGATCACAGCCACCAATGCCCGGGACATGATCAAGTCCTCCGGCGGCAGCGGAGAGCCGGTCACCGGAACCATCATCGACTAGAGTGGAGCGGGTGATCTCGGCATTGAAGAAGGACCACCTTCGCATCGCTTCCGTTAATGTCAACGGCCTCCGGGCTGCCTACAAAAACGGCATGGCGGCGTGGCTCGAGCCGCGCGGAGTGGACATCCTCTGCCTGCAGGAAGTCCGTGCCCCTGACGCCATCGTCCGGCAGTTGCTCGGCGAAGGCTGGCACATCCTGCACGCCGAGGCTGAAGCCAAGGGCCGGGCCGGCGTCGCGATCGCTTCCCGGGACGAACCCCTGGCCACCCGTAACGGCATAGGCGACGACTACTTTGCCACCGCCGGACGCTGGGTGGAGGCCGATTTCCGGTTTGCCGATGCCGCCGGACACCCTGTCCAGCTGACTGTTGCAAGTGCCTACGTCCACTCCGGTGAGGTGGGCACGCCCAAGCAGGATGACAAGTTCCGGTTCCTGGATGTCATGACCACGCGGCTGCCGGAACTGACCAAGCACAGCGACCACGCCCTGGTGGTGGGTGACCTCAACGTGGCCCACACGCCCCTGGACATCCGGAACTCGAAGGCCAACGTCAAGAAGGCGGGCCACCTGCCGGAGGAACGCGCGTACTTTGACCGGTTCTTTGGCGAGGAGATCGGCTGGCGTGACGTCCACCGCAACCTGGCCGGCGAGGTGGACGGACCCTACACGTGGTGGTCCCAGCGCGGGAAGGCGTTCGACAACGACACCGGCTGGCGCATCGACTACCATCTGGCCACCCCGGCCCTGGCTGCCGCGGCCATCTCGGCCGTTGTTGACCGGGCGCCATCGTGGGACACCCGCTTCTCCGACCATGCCCCGCTGGTAGTGGACTACCAGCTCTGAGCCCCGAAGGTTTCCTCCCCAATGAATAGCCAGATTTCCCCGGCAACCAAGAAGCGCATCCTGTCCGGCGCCAAGCCCACGGCCGACTCCCTGCACCTGGGCAACTACATCGGCGCTGTCCGCAACTGGGTGGACATGCAGGCTGAATACGATGCCGTCTTCTTCATTCCGGACCTGCACGCCATCACCGTGGACTTCGATCCCGCTGAACTGGCCAAGCGCACCCGGATCGTGGCCGCCCAGTACATCGCCGCCGGCATCGACCCGGACAAGAGCATCTTTTTTGTCCAGTCCCACGTGCCCGAGCACGCGCAGCTTGCCTGGGCACTGAACTGCATCACCGGATTCGGCGAAGCCTCGCGGATGACCCAGTTCAAGGACAAGACACAGAAGTCCGGCGCCGACGCCGCCACCTTGGGCCTGTTCGCCTACCCCACCCTGATGGCTGCCGATATCCTGCTCTACCAGACCGACCTGGTGCCCGTGGGAGAAGACCAGCGCCAGCACCTGGAGCTCACCCGCAACCTGGCCCAGCGCTTCAACACCCGGTTTGGCCACACGTTCACTGTTCCCGAGGCGACCATCGTCAAGGAGAGCGCCAAGATCTACGACCTCCAGAACCCCAGCGCCAAGATGTCCAAGACGGGGGAGTCGCCCAACGGGGTCATCCAGCTTCTGGAGGACCCCAAGATCGCGGCCAAGCGCATCAAGTCGGCAGTGACCGACGCCGGAACGGAAATCCGCTTCGACGCTGAAGAGAAGCCGGGCGTTTCAAACCTGCTCACCATCTACTCGTCCCTGACAGGCAAAACCGTCCCCGAGCTCGAGGCCGAGTACCAGGGAAAGATGTATGGCCACCTTAAGGTGGACCTCGCTGAGGTGATGGTTGAGTTCGTTACGCCTTTGCGGAACCGCACCAATGAGCTGATGAGCGATCCTGCGGAGCTGGACAGGCTGCTCGCACACGGCGCCGAGCGCGCCCGCGAAATCGCTTCGGTGACGCTCGCCCAGGTCTACGAGCGCATGGGTTTCCTTCCGTCCCTCAGCCTCGCCGGAGTCCGCTAGCGCCATGTCCTCCAGCAAAGTCGCGGCAAGGGAAGGTGCCCGTTCCACCCACCGGGTGGCGGGGACGCCCGGTGGTTCCCACGGAGAGCCTGCGGACCACCGTGCTGCGGCAGCAAGCCCCGCGTCCCGCCCGGAAGACATCAGCGTTGGCGTCATCCTGGGATTCCCGCCGGAGATTGCCGAAGAGCTGCAGCGCTGGCGGGCGTCCTTCGGCGATCCCCTGGCGGACGTAGTACCGGCCCACATCACGCTGGTCACCACAACCACCACGCGCGACTGGGAGGCCACCCTGGAACATGTCCGCGAGGTGGCCCGCCAGCAAAGCCCTTTCAAGGTCACCATCGCGGGCACCGGAACATTCCGGCCCGTTTCCCCGGTGGTCTTCATCAATGTGGAGGACGGATTCGAGGACTGCGTTGCCCTCCACGGAAAACTCCAGCAGGGCCCCCTCCACCGTGAGCTGCCGTTTGCCTACCACCCGCATGTGACCATCGCCCACGACGTCGCGCCGGAAAACCTCGATGAAGCCGAAACGGTGTTGAGGAACTACAGGGCCACCTTCCCCGTGGTTAGCATGGGACTTTACGAGCACGATGCCAACGGCATCTGGCAGCTACGGGAAGAGCTGGACTTTGGGACCCAAACTGACAACGACGGCACCCGATCCGCGGATTCCGCCCCGGACACAGCCGACGGCGGGACAGCAGCCGCTTCCCACTGACCGCGCCCACCTGAAGCTGGCCGTCATCCAGAAACGGATGGAGTGGAACAAGGCCCGCAGGTCCGGCGGCGGGCCCGTGGCCGGCGTGATGGCCATGGTCCAATGGCTGCTTGCCCGCCTGAACGTGCTCCGGCCCATGCGGGCCTTCCGGCATTACAGCCTCCAGCACGGCCCGCTGATGAGTGCCGGCATCGGGTTCAACATGTTTTTCTCCATCACCGGCCTCCTGGCCACCGGCTTTTCGATCGCCGGGCTGGTCCTGAGGGGGCAGCCGGTGCTGCTGGAGACCATCATCGGCAGCGTGGCCCAGAGTGCTCCGGGCCTCTTGAAAGTCAACGGCGGCGAAGGCCTGGTTGATCCGCAGGACCTGCTGAATCCGGACGGCCTGGGCTGGACGGCCGTTATCGCGGCAGCCGTAACCGTCTATACCTCGCTGCGGTGGATCGCCAGCCTGCGGGACGGCCTCCGCGGCGTGCTGGAACTTCCCCCGTCGCTGGTCAACCCCATCCTCCTGAAGCTGCGCGACGCCGGCACTCTGCTGCTTTTGGGCGTGGCCCTGGTCATCAGCGCCGGCGCGTCCCTTGTCTTTGGCACGGCCGCCGGGTGGGTCGCGGACTTCCTCCGGCTCGACGACGCACTGGCCGGCCCGCTGACCACTTCCATCAAGATTGGCGTACCCCTGGTTTTGAACTGGGTTACCGCGCTCATCATGTTCCGGCTGGCGGCAGGCCTGAAGCTCTCCCGCCGCGCCCTGCTGGAAGGCACCATCCTGGCAGCGCTGGGCACCACGGTCCTGCAGATCTTCAGTACTGAGCTTCTCGCCGGTGCCGGCCGCAACCCGCTCCTGGCACCGTTCGCCATCATCATCGGCCTGTTGATCTGGTTTAACCTGGTGAGCCAGGTGTACCTCGTTTCCGGAGGCTGGTCCGCGGTCCGCGAGGCTGACTACGGCACCGCATCCTCCGGGCACGAGAAGGGGACCTGGGGCGCCCGGCAGGTCCAGCCGGGAAAGGTGCCTGTGCAGCCGGGGAAAGTGCCGGCGAACGCGGAGGCCGGCATGCAGAGCCCGGCCCGTGCCGCAGCTGCCCGGCGCAGGGGCAACGGCCGGACGCGGCAGCGTTGACCGCAGCCCCGCGGGCTGGCGCCGCCCCGCACCTGGATGCTGCCCTGCCGTGGGGAGCGGGCGCTATGGTGCAGCCACCAGCCCCTCCCACGCCACTGTCCAGCCGGCGGGGAATCCTGGGGCGTGCCGGTCCGGGCCGCCGTCCCAGCCCGCGGCCATCAGGGCCGTGGCGGCAAGCAGGCCGCCGTTGCCGGGAAGGTACAGCGGCAGCGAGTCGGTCTGGCGGTTATGCCCGTTGGGCAGCACTGTGTTCTTCCGGGCGTCCAGGAGGAGGGCGTTGACGGCGGCCTCCGGGTCCTCAAGGCGCGCGGCGGTCATGGCCAGCACGGGGTAGTCCCAGCCCCAGGTGCTGTCCCAGTCCCAGTCGGCAAGGACGCTGGCGAGGGTCGCCCGCATGATGTCCTTATCGATCAGGTCGGTTTCGGGCAGGACGCCGAGGGCGCACAGCATCGAGGGGTGGTCTGTCCTGATGGTGAAGGGCTCCACGTCAATGGCAGCGTAGACGCCATCCATTACCCGTGGCTTCACCAGGAGCCCGGCCACCTCCTGCCACTCCGGAACCGGTTCAAGTCCTAAGCGGTCCCGCCAGGTGGCCGCAACCCGAAGCGCCCACTGCCAGTACGCCAGCTCAAAGGTGGGATTGGTGACAGATGCCCGGATGGAGCCATAGCTCTCCTGGGCGGGAATCAGGGGCGGGCCGAGTTCAAAGCCGCGGGGCGTCCGGTGGGCGAAGCTCGCCATGAACATGGCGGATTCGAAAACGATCTCCGCAAACTCCTCGAGCACTTCCCGGCACGGGTTGGCGCGGTAGACGAGTTCCGCCAGGTGGATGGGATGCGGCTGCTGCCAGACCAGGAAGGTGCCGATGGGGCTGGGGCTTTCCCGCCCGTCCGGACCTACCTGCTTCGGCCAACGGACGCCGTCGAAGCCCTGTGACCTGGCGGTCTGCCGCGATGCCTCCAGCACCGTGGAGTACCAGCGCAGCGATGGGAGGAGGAGCTCCACGCGGTTCCAGTGGGCGAAGTGCGCGGCATGCCACCAGTGCATTTCCAGGTGGAAGCGGCCCCGCCAGGAGTTGCACACCAGCCCGGTTTCCTGCGGAGGCAGGGAGCCGGAGCAGTTGATGGCCGTCAGGTACTGGGACAGGACGATCCTGCGCTCCAGCTCCTTGGCCCGGGGGTCGTGCGTCGCTGCAAGCTCAATGGCGCCACCGGACAGCCAGAACCCGGGCCAGTAGGCTTCCGAGGCGGCTGCCACACTGCTGCCTGCCGGGAGGCCGGCAGGGCCGGAAGGCACGACGGCGGGCCTGGCCGTCGTGCCCGCGTCCTGCCGTGCTGCGGCCAGGGTTGCGCCGGTGTCACCACGGGGGACACAGTCCCCGTCCCCGGCGGAGGCGAAAGCAACCGCCAGGTCCATCACGCCCTGGCCCTCGTTGCCGCGGGGGTTGGGGCTTATCCGGAGACGGTGCTGCCCGGTCTGCGCCACGGTGAGGCAGCGTCCCGTGATCACAACCTCGTAGCGGGAATCATCCAGCTCGCGGCGGGTGGTCCAGGCCGTGGACCCGGCATGCAGCCCGGACGCGGCAGGCTCCCCGAGTGTTGTGGAGTGGGCGTCCTGGCTTGTCCAGTCGGCGGCGTCGTGCCACGCTTCGGAACCGTAGGGGAAGTCGATGGTGATGGCCAGGCTGTCCTGGAGGCCCTGCAATTCCACCCGAATGCCGAGTTCGTCCCGTTCGGGGTGGCAGGCGGTCGTGACCGTCACGGGGTGCCCGGCGAGCAGGAAGCGGCTGGTGACCGTCCCCGTCCAGAGGTCGAGTGTCTGCTCGGCCTGGGTGACATCCCCTTCGGTGAGGGCGCGGTCTTCTCCTGCCTCCGCCAGCCTGAAGCCGATGCGTCCCAGGTCAAGGCGGTGCGGGTTGGCCCGCAGCCAGGTTTCGGCGACCGACGTGCCTGCTTCACGGTCGTTGACGATGTCGCCCACCATGTCCACGTAAGGCACGGGTCCGCGCGGCGAGTCGTAGAGGACCGTGGAGCCCGAAAGCTCGTACGTCTGCGCGGGAGGAACGGAGTGCCATGCCCACTGGGCCTGCGTGCCAAGGAGCGTGCCGGGCGGAAGGTCATCCCTTGCTCCCACGGGATACGAACCCGGGAGCGACTGGAGGCCGGTGAGGTCCATCGTGAAGGCGAACTCGCCGTTGCCTATTGACACCGGGCTCCGGGGGTCGAGCGCCTGCTGGTGGACGTTATGCCGCCGGACGAGTGCGTTCCTGTCAATGGGGCCGCCCACGGGGACCTTTGGGGACGGCACTTTTGGGGACGGCGCGGTCGGGGAGGTGATGGCTGGAGTGCTCACAGTGCCTGCCTTCCCGGAGTTGTTCCGCTGTTACCGATGCCAGTTGATGGGGGAGCAAGGACCACGGTGTCCTCCAGTTCTTTGAGGTGATGGAAGGAAGCCCGCTCATGCGGGCTGTTGTTCGGCTGATGCAGGGTAAGGAAGAGCTGCCCGTTGAAAGTCCGGGCGATCATGCCATGGCCGCCGTCGGTACCCCACAAGGGCCCGTCCTCCTGGCGCCATGGACCCAGGACCGTGCCGGACCCGCTGCGTGCGATGCCCATGGCGTATCCATGGTCTCCGAAGCTCGACCACAGCATGATGAGGCTGCCACTGCTGAGACGGTGCAGGTATGGGCCGTCGGTGACGTAGGCCGGGAAGTCCAGTTCCGCTGTTGAGGGAACCTGCAGGGGACGGGACCAGGGTGCTTCCGAACCTCTGAACAGGAGGACGGGAGTGCCCTCGGCTTGTCGGAGGTCGGGGCTCAGCCGCTGGGCCATGACGGTTCCGTCGTGGACCTGCTTCCACTCGTGGCAAAAGACCATCCATGGTGCGCCGTCAGCATCCACGTGCAGCGTGCCGTCGAGGCACTGCCAGTTCCGGGGAGTCACGGGCCCGTCGCTCCAGGGCGTGTAGGGGCCCTCGGGGCGGTCTGCTGAAAGTATCTGTGTGCCGCGGAAATGTCCGGGTGCAGAGAAGGTGGCGAACATGAAGAAGCGGCCCTGGTAGCGATGCACTTCCGGGGCCCAGAATTGCTCGTGGCTCCAAAACCCGGGCAGGGGCCGGAACGCCGGCACTGGACCCTCCCAGTGGAGCAGGTCCGTACTGCGGTAGCAGTCGAATCCCGTAGCGGGTCCGGACCAGATGTTGGGGTCCGTGCTTCCGAACAGCAGGTATTCGTTGGCCTCGGGCAGCGGCAGGACGAAGGGATCCCGAATCTGGATGTCATTCAACTGCAGTGCCATCATGTCCGTTCTCTGGTCCTACGGAGCCGCCCCCTTGTGGGCTTCGGGAAGCTATTGACCCCTCGGCGGCAGCTTGATACGTTTCACGAAACCGTTTTCTGACGTACAAGGAAGCATACCCAATGGAGCGTACGATTTTCCGAACTGTCCGTAAATCAGTTGCTGCCCTTGCAGCGGTGAGCCTGCTGAGCGTGACGGTGGCCTGTTCCAGTACCCCGTCCAACGAGGCCCAGGACGGACCCGTTGAAATTCGTTTCTCATGGTGGGGAAATGAGGGGCGGGCGCAGCTGACCACCAAGGCCATCGCGGAATTCGAAGCCGCCAACCCGGACATCAAGGTGAAACCCGAATACGGTGACATCAGCGGCTACTTCGACAAACTTGCCACACAGGTGGCCGCCAACGATGCTCCGGATGTCATCACCATGGGCGGGGCCTATCCTGCCGAGTACGCCAACCGCGGCGCGCTCCTGGACCTGTCCGAGGTCAGCGAATCCCTTGACCTGTCCGCGATGGACCCGGGAGCGCTGGAGAACGGCCAGGTGCAGGGCACCCAGTACGGGGTCTCCACCGGAGCCAACGCCCTGGCCATTGTGGTCAATCCCGCTGTTTTCGCCGCCGCCGGGGTACCCCTGCCGGATGACAGCACGTGGAGCTGGGACGACTTCGCGAAGACCGCGGCGGATATCACGGCCAAGAGCCCCAAGGGCACCTACGGAACGGCAACGGTCCTCACCCACGATTCACTGGATGCCTTTGCCCGCCAGCGCGGTGAATCCCTCTACACCCAGGACGGCCGGCTGGGCCTGGACAAGGACACTGTCCAGGACTACTTCGACTTCTCGTTGAAACTGAGCGAATCCGGGGCGGCGCCAAATGCCTCCGAAACCGTGGAGAAGCTGAATGTCAGCACTGAGCAGACCCTGATGGGCATGGGCCAGGCAGGCATGATGCTCACCTGGAGCAACTCGCTGTCCGCGCTCAGCAAGGCCTCCGGCGCTGACCTGGAACTGCTCAAGCTTCCCGGCGAAACGCCCACCGCGGGCATCTGGCTCCAGTCATCCCAGTTCTACACACTCTCGGCCCGCAGCAAGCACCCCGAGGCTGCGGCCAAGCTGGTGGACTTCCTGGTCAACAAGGAGTCCGCCGCGAAGATCATCCAGAGCGACCGCGGCGTTCCCAGCAACTCCGGCATGCGTACCGCAATCCAGGACCTGTTGACGCCGCAGGGCAAGGTGGAAGCTGAGTACATCGACCAGATCGGCAAGATGGACTTTGCCCCCACTTACATCGGACCCACCGGCTCTACCGCGGTTTCCGAGATCACGGCCCGCATGAACACCGATGTCCTCTTCAAGCGGCTTTCGCCCGAGAAGGCTGCGGAGCAGTGGATCAGCGAAAGCAATGCCGCGATCGGCAAGTAGGCACCGGGCAGCAGGCAGCCGCGGGCCGGCTACTGCCCGGCGTCGAGGTACTGGTCCGCCCAGGCCGCGATGATCCGGGCAGCCCGGGCCGCCTGGCCCTTTCCGGTAAGGAGATGGTCGCTTCCCTCAAGGGATACGAAGTTCCGGGGGTGGCGGGCTGTCTGGAAAATGGTGCTGGCATTCTCGATCCCCACAGTGTTGTCCGTGGGGGAGTGGAGCACCATCAGCGGCTTGTGAAGCTGCTTGATGCAGTCCGTCAGGTCCGCGTTCTCCAGGTCTTCCACGAAGTGCTTGCGGATCTCCACGCGCTTCCCGCCAAGGTCCACTTCGGCGCTGCCCTCGCTCAGGATCTTGTCCAGGGCGGCGTCGAAGACGTGTGCCACATGCTTGGGCGAGAAGGGGGCGCCAACGGTGGCAACGGCGTCGAGCTCCGGGATCTCCCGTGCGGCGGCCAGCACGGCCGCGCCGCCGAAGGAGTGACCCACAAGCAGGGAAATCTGCTTCCCTTCGGCACGCATGAACTCGGCCGCCTTGACGGTGTCCGCCACCTTGTGGCTGAACGATCCCGCGGACCACTCACCGGCGGAGCCACCCAGGCCAAGGTTGTCGAACCTCAGCATGCCCACGCCGCTGTCCGCCAGCGCCTTGCACATCCGCGCGGCGGAAGGGCTGTCCTTGCCGAGGGTGAAGCCGTGCGAAAACACGCCCCAGCCCTTGACCGGCCCTTCCGGGACATCGATGATGCCGGAGAGCGTCTCACCGGTGGAGCCTTCGAAGGTGACCTTTTCGGAGCGGGACACGGCGTCCCCTTTCATTTGGTACGAATGGCTATGGGCCCACGCCCGCCGGGTTCCCTGGCCGCGCTTGCGAGGTCAGGGGGCGGGTGGGGAGAAACAACGACGGCGCCATCCCCCTAAGTGGGGGACGGCGCCGTCGTCCGCTAAATCCTTTGTCAGATCTTGCGGGAGAGAATTGCCTGCTTGACCTCGGCGATGGCCTGGGTCACCTGGATGCCGCGAGGGCATGCTTCGGAGCAGTTGAAGGTGGTGCGGCAGCGCCACACGCCTTCCTTGTCGTTGAGGATTTCGAGGCGCATGTCCCCGGCGTCATCGCGTGAATCGAAGATGAAGCGGTGGGCGTTGACGATCGCGGCCGGGCCGAAGTACTGGCCGTCGGTCCAGAACACGGGGCAGGACGACGTGCACGCGGCGCAGAGGATGCACTTGGTGGTGTCGTCGAAGCGCTCACGGTCCTCGGCGGACTGGAGGCGCTCCCGGGTGGGCTCGTGGCCCTTGTTGATCAGGAACGGCATGACCTCGCGGTAGGACTGGAAGAACGGCTCCATGTCCACAATGAGGTCCTTCTCCACCGGCAGTCCCTTGATGGGCTCAACCGTGATGGGCTTGGACGTGTCCAGGTCCTTCAGCAGCGTCTTGCAGGCAAGGCGGTTGCGGCCATTGATGCGCATGGCGTCCGAGCCGCACACGCCGTGGGCGCAGGAGCGGCGGAAGGACAGGGTGCCGTCAGTTTCCCACTTGACCTTGTGCAGGGCATCCAGCACACGGTCCGTGCCGTACATCGTCAGGTGGAAGTCGTCCCAGGTGGCTTCCTCGGAAACCTCCGGGTTGTACCGGCGGACGCGCATGTGCACATCGAACGTGGGGATCTCGCCGCCACCGCCGACGCCGGCAGGCAGTTCAATCTTTGAGGCTGGCTCAGCGATTTCAGCGGTCATCTTAGTACTTCCTCACCATCGGCTCGTAGCGGGTAAAGACGACCGGCTTGGTGGCCAGGCGGATGCCGGCGATTGACTCTGCCGATCCGTCTGCCGGCGCGTGGTCATCCTTGTACGCCATGGAGTGCTTCATGAATTTTTCGTCGTTGCGGTCCGGGAAGTCCTCGCGGAAGTGTCCGCCGCGGGATTCCTCGCGGTAGAGGGCTGCAACGGTCATTACCTTGGCCAGTTCCAGCAGGAACCCGAGTTCAACGGCTTCGAGTAGGTCAAGGTTGAAGCGCTTGCCCTTGTCCTGGACGTTGATCCGCTTGTACCGCTCCTCGAAGGAGGCGATGTCGCGCAGGACCTGGTTCAGGGTTTCCGCCGTGCGGAACACCTGCATGTTGGCGTCCATGGTGTCCTGGAGTTCCTTGCGGATCACGGCCACCTTTTCGTCGCCGGTGCCGTTCCGGGCAATGTCCAGCAGTTCGGTGGTGTAGGCCAGCGGGTTCTCCGGCAGTTCCACGAAGTCGGCCGTCTTGGCGTACTCGGCCGCGGCGATGCCGGCGCGCTTGCCGAACACGTTGATGTCCAGCAGCGAGTTGGTGCCCAGGCGGTTGGAGCCGTGCACCGAAACGCAGGCCACCTCGCCGGCTGCATACAGTCCGGGGACCACGGTGTCGTTGTCCTGCAGGACTTCGGTGGTGATGTTGGTGGGGATACCGCCCATGGCGTAGTGCGCCGTCGGGAACACGGGGACCGGCTCCGTGTAGGGCTCAACGCCGAGGTAGGTGCGCGCGAACTCTGTGATGTCCGGCAGCTTGGCATCGATGTGTGCCGGCTCCAGGTGCGTGAGGTCCAGGAGGACGTAGTCCTTGTTCGGGCCGCAACCGCGGCCTTCGCGGACCTCGTTGGCCATGGAACGGGCCACGATGTCGCGGGGCGCGAGGTCCTTGATGGTGGGGGCGTAGCGCTCCATGAAGCGCTCACCCTCGGAGTTGCGGAGGATTGCACCCTCGCCACGGGCAGCTTCGGAAAGCAGGATGCCCAGGCCGGCGAGGCCTGTCGGGTGGAACTGGAAGAATTCCATGTCCTCCAGGGGAATGCCGCGGCGGAAGGCGATGCCCATGCCGTCACCGGTGAGGGTGTGGGCGTTGGAGGTGGTCTTGAAGACCTTGCCTGCGCCGCCGGAGGCGAACACCACGGACTTGGCCTGGAAGACATGCAGTTCACCGGAGGCGAGGTCGTAGGACACGACGCCGGCAACACGCTTCTGCTTGAAGGGCGTGCCGTCCTCGCGGACAGCGTCCTCTTCAACGGTCAGCAGGTCCAGGACGTAATACTCGTTGTAGAACTCAACGTTGTGCTTGACGCAGTTCTGGTACAGGGTCTGCAGGATCATGTGGCCGGTGCGGTCCGCGGCATAGCAGGCACGGCGGACGGGGGCCTTGCCGTGGTCGCGGGTGTGGCCGCCGAAGCGGCGCTGGTCAATCCGGCCCTCGGGCGTGCGGTTGAACGGCAGGCCCATCTTCTCCAGGTCCAGCACGGCGTCGATGGCTTCCTTCGCCATGACCTCGGCGGCGTCCTGGTCAACCAGGTAGTCCCCGCCCTTGATGGTGTCGAACGTGTGCCACTCCCAGTTGTCTTCCTCGACATTGGCGAGTGCTGCACACATGCCACCCTGCGCGGCACCTGTGTGCGAGCGGGTGGGATAGAGCTTGGTCAGTACTGCTGTGCGCGCGCGCTGACCGGATTCGATCGCAGCGCGCATGCCGGCGCCACCGGCACCGACGATGACGACGTCGTACTTATGGACCTGCATACCAGATGCTCTTTCTCTCAAAATTCGCTATAAAACAACGGGCGGGCGTTGCCTGCGCCGCAAAACAGGGCCCGCGGAGATTCCCGCGGGCCCGGGGTGGTGCTGGTGCTAGGCAGGGCAGAATCCGCCAGGCAGGGGAACGCCGTCAACCACAGGGCAGGGATCGAAAGTGAAGATCACCAGGGTGCCCAGGACGATGATGACGACAGTGGCCGAGTAAAGGACGGTCTTCAGCCAGCGGCGGGTCGAGTCCTTTTCTGCGTAGTCGTTGATGATGGTGCGCACGCCGTTGGTTCCGTGCAGCATGGCCAGCCACAGCATCGCGAGGTCCCAGAACTGCCAGAACGGGTCAGCCCACTTACCGGCCACGAAACCGAAATCAATGGCCTTGATGCCTTCCCCCACAAGGAGGTTCACGAAGAGGTGCCCGAAGATGAGGACTACCAGGACCACGCCGGACAGGCGCATGAAGAGCCATGCGATCATCTCGAAGTTGCCCTTGCTGCCACCGTGACGACGGTACTGGGGGGCGATGCGCCCGCTGCGGGGACTCTCGATTGTTGCACTCATGGCTTAGTGACCTCCGAGGGCGAGGGACAGGTGGCGGATGGAGAAGGCGACCATGGTGACCAGCCAGAGGCCAAGGACTGCCCACAGCATCTGCCGCTGGTACTTGGCGCCCTTCTTCCAGAAGTCAACAGCAATGATGCGCAGGCCGTTGAACGCGTGGAAAACGATGGCGGCGACAAGGCCGGTCTCGCCCAGGGCCATAAGGGGGTTCTTGTACGCACCGATCACGGCGGTGTAGGCCTCTGGAGACACACGCACCAAGGAGGTGTCCAAAACGTGGACCAACAAGAAGAAAAAGATCACTACACCGGTAATGCGGTGTCCTACCCAGGACCACATGCCTTCACGGCCGCGGTACAAGGTGCCAGCTGGTTTTGTCGGCACTGATAAACCTCCCTGCAACACAGCGGCGCTGGCATGAGATCCACGCGGGGGGAACGCCTGCTGCGAGAGCACTCGTAGCTCAGGCCTAAATCTAGGCTCCGCTAACAGCTTATTCAATTTAGGAGCTCCTTGGTGACCAGCAGTGGCGCGGATCTTCCAAATTTATGAGACAAAGGACACACTGCCCCGTTGCGGGTGCGCAGTGCGTGCATGCGACACGGCGGATCCGGGGCGGAAACTCCCGCCGGAAGCGGCGCGCCGGGGTTCCGCTAAAGTAGGCGGTGATGAGTACAGACACAGTGACAAGCCCGGCATCACCCCTTGACCGCTTCATTGCGGTGATCCCGGCCGGCGGTGTGGGGACCCGCCTCTGGCCCCTGTCACGCGCCGCAGCTCCCAAATTCCTTCACGACCTCACCGGCTCGGGCAGTACACTCCTGCGCGCCACCTACGACCGGCTGCATCCGCTCGCCGGAAGCAAGATGCTGGTGGTCACCGGAAAGGCCCACCGGGATGCCGTGTGCCGCCAGCTTCCCGAACTCCACGATTCGGACCTCGTCCTCGAGTCCGAGCCGAAGGACTCCGCGGCTGCGATCGGCCTTGCCGCGGCTATCCTGCACGAACGCGATCCGGACACCATCATGGGTTCATTCGCCGCTGACCAGGTGATCAGCCCGGACCACCTCTTCCAGCAGGCCGTCCGCGAGGCAATCCACACTGCGGCGGCCGGCAAGATCGTGACCATCGGCATCAAGCCCACCCACCCCTCCACGGGGTTCGGCTACATCCGCTCCGGCCAGGAACTGCACATCGAAGGCGCCCCCAGTGCACTTGACGTGGTGGAGTTCGTGGAAAAGCCGGATGAGGAAGTGGCCCAGCAGTACGTGGACAGCGGCAACTACGTGTGGAACGCCGGGATGTTCGTTGCCCCGGTGGCCCTGCTGCTCAAGCACCTGGAAGCCAACCAGCCCGAACTGTTCAGGGGCCTGCAGGAAATCGCCCAGGCCTGGGACACCCCCGCCCGCGACGAGGTCACTGCCCGGGTGTGGCCCACCCTGCCGAAAATTGCCATCGACTACGCGGTGGCCGAGCCCGCCGCCGAGGCCGGGGACGTCGCCGTCGTGCCCGGTTCCTTCCGCTGGGACGACGTCGGGGACTTCGCCTCCGTGGGCCGGCTCAACAGTGCCAAGGAAGTCGACGACGTCACCGTGCTGGGCGAAGGCGCACGCGTCTTCACGGAGAACTCCTCCGGCGTAGTGGTTACCGACACCAAGCGCGTCATCGCCCTGATCGGAATCCAGGACGTCGTCATCGTTGATACTCCGGACGCGCTCCTGGTGACCACCATGGCAAACTCCCAGCGGGTAAAGGCCGCCGTCGACGCCCTCAAGGCCAGCGGCGACACCGACGTCCTTTGATGTAACGCTGCGACCGTGATGGCCGGTAATCAGCTGACCCTCGCTAGAGTGAAACAGTGCGCAACTACACTACTGAAGCCGAGCCCACCGACCTGGTGGCTCCCTGGCTCGAGCCCCTCCTGCCGGAACTGATCGACTTCCGGCGGGACCTGCACGCACATCCGGAACTGTCCTTCAAGGAGTTCCGCACCACGGACAAGCTTGCCGAGCGGCTCGAGGCGGCGGGACTCACGCCCCGCCGCCTCGAGGGAACCGGCCTCACGGTGGACGTAGGGGAGGGGCCCATCGCCACTGCCCTGCGCGGTGATATCGACGCCCTGCCCATCATTGAGGAAACAGGCCTGCCCTTCGCCTCGAAAAACCATGGTGTCACCCACGCCTGCGGCCACGACGTCCACACCACCACCATGCTGGGCATCGCCCTGGTGCTGCACCGGATGCACCAGGAAGAGCCGCTGGGGGCCACCGTCCGCATCATCTTCCAGCCCGCCGAGGAAACCATGCCCGGCGGCGCCCACGCCTGCATCGAGCAGGGCGTGCTGGAGGGAGTTCCGCGGATCCTGGCACTGCACTGCGATCCGCGGATCGAGGTGGGCAAGATCGGTACCCGCATCGGCGCCATCACCTCAGCCTCGGACACCATCCGCATCGAGCTGTCCGGGCGCGGCGGGCACACCTCCCGCCCGCACCTGACCGAAGAACTGGTGTTCGCGCTGGCACAGATCGCGGTCAACGTGCCCGCCGTCCTGTCGCGCCGGGTGGATGTCCGCAGCGGAGTCTCCGTGGTCTGGGGGCAGATCTCCGCAGGATCCGCACCCAACGCCATTCCCGGCACCGGCTACATGGCGGGAACCATGCGCTGCCTGGACCGCGACGCCTGGCACGAGGCCGGCGAGCTCCTGGACGAGGTGGTCCATCAGGTGGCGGCACCCTACGGCGTGGATGTCCGGCTTGAGCACACCAGGGGAGTGCCTCCGGTGGTCAACTCCGAACATGAAACCGCCGTCATCGAGGCGGCCGCCCGCGCCGAAATCGGCGAAGATGCCGTGGTCCTGACGCCGCAGTCCATGGGCGGGGAAGACTTCGCCTGGTTCCTCGCCGAACTTCCCGGTGCCATGATGCGGCTGGGCACCAAGACTCCCGGCGGCGAGGAGTATGACCTGCACCGCGGGGACTACATCGTGGACGAGCAGGCCCTCGGCCTGGGGATCCGGGTCCTGACCGCAGCGGCCCTGCGCACCATCCGCCACCGGTAGGCCCAGGCTGCCCGCCGTCGTCGGGCCTCACCTCTTACTTTTGCCTAGGGCGCACAAGTAAGTTGTGCACAACTTACTTGTGTACTATCGTTTAGTGTATGACCGATGCACCCAGGCTGGACCACCAGGTTTGCTTTGCGCTCTATTCCGCTTCCCGGGCTGCCACCGCGGTTTACCGCCCCGTCCTCGAGGAGCTGGGCCTGACCTATCCCCAGTACCTCGTGATGCTGGTGATGTGGGAGAACGAGCCCCGCGGCGTGAAGGAGATCGGCGAGGAGCTCGGGCTGGACTCCGGCACCCTGTCGCCGCTGCTGAAACGGCTGGAGGCCCTGGGGCTCTGTGGGCGGCGCCGGTCCGGCGAGGATGAGCGCCGCGTCGCCATCCACTTGACTCCCGCCGGCCGGGAGCTGAGCGGCAAGGCCGGTGCCATACCGCAGCGGCTCGCGCAGGCTGCGGGGCTGACCGCAGAGGAACTCGACCAGCTGCGCGACACGCTGGGCCGACTGACGGCCGCCCTGCACGATGCTCATTGACAGCACCGGTCCGAAACTTTCAACCCACCAACAGGACGGACAACCCGTGAAACCTCTTTACACTGCCGAGGCCCTCGCTTCGGGCGAAGGACGCGACGGCACTGCACGGACCAACGACGGAAAGCTGGATGTCACCCTGTCCAGCCCTGTCGAACTGGGCGGAAGCGGCCAGGGGACCAACCCTGAGCAGCTGTTTGCCGCCGGCTATGCGGCCTGCTTCCACTCTGCCCTCCGGCTGGTTGGCCGCAAGGAACAGGCCGACCTGACCGACTCCGCCGTGGCCGCGAAAGTGCACCTGGGCCAGCTCGAGGACGCCGGCTTTGGACTTGCCGCTGAGCTGGAGATTGCGCTGCCCGCGCTGGACCTTGCCACCGCCGAGGCGCTGGTGGCCAAGGCGCACCAGATCTGCCCCTACTCCAACGCAACCCGCGGCAATATTTCCGTAGACATCAAGATCCTGGAGTTCGCCGCATGAGCCTTCCTTCCGTTACCCGCGAAATCCAGCTGGCCTCGCGCCCGGTGGGCCGTCCCGTCCCGGAGAATTTCCGGCTGGCCGAGTCTGCGCTGCCCGAACTTGGTGACGGCCAGATCCTGGTCCGGAACCTGTTCATCTCGGTTGATCCCTACATGCGCGGTCGCATGAATGACGTGAAGTCCTATTCCGCTCCGTTTGCCCTGGACAAAGCGCTCGACGGCGGCGCGGTGGGCGAGGTGCTGGCCTCCCGTTCCAGCCAGCACAAGGAGGGCGACGTCGTCGTGCATTCCCTTGGCTGGCGGGAGTATGCGGTGGTTGAGGGAGATGCGGCCACCACCGCCGACACTGGGCTGGCGCCGGCGTCCGCGTTCCTGGGCGCCCTGGGCATGACCGGACTCACGGCCTATGCAGGGCTGCTGAAAGTTGCGGCATTCGCTCCGGGAGATGCGGTGTTCGTCTCCGGTGCGGCCGGAGCCGTGGGATCGCTGGTGGGCCAGATTGCCAAGGCAATGGGCGCTTCGCGCGTCATCGGATCGGCGGGCTCGCCCGCAAAGGTGGCCCGGCTGCTGGAGCTCGGCTTTGACGCCGCCTTCGATTACCACGACGGCCCGGTGCGGGAGCAGCTGGAAAAGGCTGCCGGCCCCAACGGCATCGATGTCTACTTCGACAACGTGGGCGGGGAGCATCTTGAAGCGGCGCTCTCCGTCCTCAACGTGGGCGGACGGGTAGCCATGTGCGGCGCCATAGCCCAGTACAACTCCACCGAACCAACCCCCGCGCCCCGCAACCTGATGCTCGCCATCGGAAAGCAGCTGACGCTCAAGGGATTCCTGGTGGGCGGCCAGCGGCAGCACGCCGCGGAGTTCGCCGGGAAGATGGCGGGCTGGCTGGCTGACGGCACTGTCCGGTACGACGAGACGATCGTTGATGGCCTGGAGAACGCTCCGCAGGCCTTCATGGACCTCCTGGACGGTGCCAACACCGGAAAAATGCTGGTCCGGCTCCAGGGCTGACCGGCCCCGTTCATCCAGTAGGGGTGCCGCTTTCCGCGGCACCCCTACTGGTTGGTAACAACTTGTAAACAATCTTCGGGATACCCGGCCCACGTGCTACGGGCACGTGGCGCAGGCCACTAAAGTTGGTGCCATCAGTGCGCTCCGGCGCAGTGCTGCGTGCCCTCAGTGAAAACAGAATTTCAGTGCAGAAACGGACACTCATTGAATTCGAGCCGTAGCGCCTCTCTCTTCATCCTGGAGGAAAATTGAAGAACTCACTGCGTGCAAGCTTCAAACGGGGGTCAATGGCCGGCGTGGCTACCCTCGGTGCTTCGGCGCTTCTGTTGACCGCCTGCGGCGCAGCCCCCGAAGCCGGGAGCACCTCAACGGCCGAAGCCAGCGACTACACCGGCTGCATCGTCTCCGACTCCGGCGGGTTCGATGACCAGTCCTTCAACCAGTCCTCCTACGAGGGGCTGAAAAAGGCCGAGACCGACCTGGGCATCAAGGTCAACCAGGTTGAGTCCAAGACCAACAACGACTTCGAGCCGAACCTGCGCGCCATGGTCAGCGCCGGCTGCGACCTCACCGTCACGGTGGGGTTCCTGCTGGGCGACGCCACCAAGGCACAGGCTGAGGCCAACCCGGACAGCCACTTCGCGATTGTCGACTTCGGTTACGAGACGCCGATCGCCAACGTCAAGCCGATCATCTACGACACCGCCCAGGCCGCGTTCCTCGCCGGGTACCTCGCAGCCGGCACCACCAAGACCGGCACGGTTGCCACTTTCGGCGGCATCAAGCTTCCCACTGTCACGATCTTCATGGACGGCTACGCGGACGGCCTCAAGTACTACAACGAGCAGAAGGGCAAGGACGTCAAACTCCTTGGCTGGAACAAGGAAGCCCAGGACGGCAGCTTCACCGGCGACTTCGAGAAGCAGGACGTCGGCAAGCAGCTCACCCAGAACTTCCTGGACCAGGGCGCGGATATCGTGATGCCCGTGGCCGGTCCGGTGGGCAAGGGCGCAGGTTCCGCGCTCAAGGAAGCCAAGGCCGCCGGCAAGGACGTCAAGCTGATCTGGGTTGACTCCGACGGCTACCTGACGGCTCCCGACTACAAGGACATCATGCTCTCCTCCGTCATGAAGACGATGGGCGACGCCGTGGAGAACGTGGTCAAGGAGGACAAGGAAGGCAACTTCGACAACACCCCGTACGTGGGCACGCTGGCCAACGAAGGCGTCCAGCTGGCACCGTTCCACGACCTCGACTCCCAGGTCCCCGCAGAACTGAAGTCCGAGCTTGAGCAGATCAAGAAGGACATCATCGACGGGAAACTGAAGGTCGAATCCGCGGCAAGCCCGAAGGCCTGATCCCTGCCTGAGCGCCACCCCCGGCCGGTTACCGACTGGCCGGGCGGTGGCGCTTTTTGCTGGCTGCCCCGCACCGGACGGCAGCCCGCGTATCCCAGGACTGCACCCACTAGGCTGGTGCTGCAGCCACATATCCCGTCCGGTCGATCACTGGACGCATCGAGATTGGTCAGAGTTTTGAAACTTGAACTCAGAGGGATCACTAAACGCTTTGGCACCCTGCTTGCCAACGACCACATCGACGTGGTGGTTGAGCCCGGACAGATCCACTGTCTCCTGGGTGAAAACGGGGCCGGCAAG
Organism: Pseudarthrobacter quantipunctorum; assembly: GCF_045291495.1. Taxonomy (NCBI): domain Bacteria; kingdom Bacillati; phylum Actinomycetota; class Actinomycetes; order Micrococcales; family Micrococcaceae; genus Pseudarthrobacter; species Pseudarthrobacter quantipunctorum. Next base: position 2,902,282 of record NZ_CP148033.1, on the reverse strand, counting down.
TCCACCCTCATGAACGTGCTGTACGGCCTTTATGAACCGTCCGAGGGCGAAATCCTGGTTGACGGCAAGCCTGTTTCCTTCCGCGGGCCCGGTGACGCCATGGAAGCGGGCATCGGCATGGTCCACCAGCACTTCATGCTGGTTCCCGTCTTCACCGTCGCGGAGAACGTGGCACTCGGGGCCGAGCCCACCAAGGCCGCCGGCTTCCTCAACCTGGACGAGACGCGCCGCCGGATCAAGGAAATCTCGGACCAGTACGGGTTCGACGTTGACCCCGACGCCCTCGTCGAGGACCTGCCCGTCGGCGTCCAGCAGCGCGTTGAAATCATCAAGGCGCTGGTCCGCAACGCCAAAGTCCTCATCCTGGACGAACCCACCGCCGTCCTGACACCCCAGGAAACCGACGAACTCCTGGACATCATGCGGCAGCTCAAGTCGGGCGGGACGTCCATCGTCTTCATTTCGCACAAGCTGCGGGAAGTCAAGGCGGTCTCGGACACCATCACGGTGATCCGGCGGGGCAAGGTGGTAGGAACGGCCGACCCGGCCGCCTCCACCACCGAACTGGCGTCCATGATGGTGGGCCGCGCCGTCAGCCTCACCTTGGACAAAGCCCCGGCACAGCCCAAGGAAAAGACGTTCGAGGTCCGGAACCTTACCGTCATCGCCCCCAACGGCCAGCACATCGTGGACGGCCTCAGCCTCGAGATCGCCCGCGGAGAAATCCTCGCGGTAGCCGGCGTTCAGGGCAACGGCCAGACGGAACTGACCGAGGCCATCCTCGGCCTCCAGGACCGGGTCCACGGTTCCATCCTGCTGGACGGCCAGGAGCTCCTGGGCCGCAGCGTCAAAGAGGTGCTGAACGCCGGCGTCGGATTCGTCCCCGAGGACCGCTCCGTGGACGGCCTGATCGGCACCTTCTCCATCGCTGAGAACCTGATCCTGGACCGGTACGACCAACCCCCCTTCGCCAAGGGCATCAGCATGAGCCCTGCCAGGGTGCTGGAGAACGCCAAGACCCGGATCGAGGAGTTCGATGTCCGGACCCCGTCCGGTGCACTTGCCGCCGGAACACTGTCCGGCGGCAACCAGCAGAAGGTGGTGATGGCCCGCGAGCTGTCCCGCCCGCTGCGCCTGTTCATTGCCTCCCAGCCCACCCGCGGCGTGGACGTGGGATCCATCGAATTCCTGCACAAGCGGATCGTGGCAGAACGGGACCAGGGCACGCCGGTGATGATCATCTCCACAGAACTGGACGAGGTCATGGAACTGGCGGACCGGATCGCCGTGCTCTACAAGGGAAAACTCGTGGGTGTGGTCCCGGCCGGAACCAGCCGGGACGTCCTGGGCCTCATGATGGCCGGCATCCCGCCGGAGGAACATGTCCAGGCCCGAAAAGCCGCGGACACCACCACCATCAGCACCTCCGACGCCGAAGGAGGCGACCATGTCTGAAAAGCACCCACCCAAACACGCCGGAGGCGAGCCCGCTGACCGGCGGCCGCAGGCCACCCCCGCGTCCGAGGAAACCGCCGCACTCGTATCCGTTGATACCGCCGGCGGCGCCATGGAACCGTCGGCAGTCCCCGCGACGGCCCAAAGCGGCCAGCTCCCGGGTGGCCCCGATACCCTGCTCCGGAAAATCTTCACCGGCAGCGGCATGGTTTCGGTCCTGGCTGTCCTGCTGGCCCTCATCATCGGCGGGCTGCTCATCGCCAGCACGGACAGGCAGGTTGCCGCCACGGCCACGTACTTCTTCGCCCGGCCTACCGACTTCTTGGCTGCCGTCTGGAACGCGGCCACACGGTCCTACATTGCCCTGTTCCAGGGTTCGGTGTTCAACCCGCGGGGCAACGGGGTGGCGGCCCAGTTCGCGCCCTTCATGGAAACCCTCACCATCGCCACCCCGCTCATCACGGCCGGCCTGGGCGTGGCCCTTGCCTTCCGCGCGGGCCTGTTCAACATTGGCGCCCAGGGGCAGATCATCGTGGCCGGCATCCTGGCCGCGTGGGTGGGGTTCGCGCTCGACCTGCCGATGGGCCTGCACCTGCTCCTGGTCCTGGTGGCCGGCATCATCGGCGGTGCCTTCTGGGGCGGACTCGTGGGCGTCCTCAAGGCCCGCACCGGTGCCCATGAGGTCATCCTGACCATCATGTTCAACTACATCGCGCTGTATTTCCTGCGGTACCTCCTCAACACTCCTGCCTTCCAGCGGCCGGGGGAGTCGAACCCGATTTCGCCCATCCTGGACCCCACCGCCGTCTACCCGCAGATTTTGGGCAGCCAGTACCGGCTTCACCTTGGATTCCTCCTGGCCATAGCCGCCACCGTCCTGGTGTGGTGGCTCCTGAACCGCTCCACTGTGGGCTTCGAGTTCCGTGCCGTGGGGGCAAACCCCAAGGCCGCGCAGACTGCGGGCATCAACGTGTCCCGCTCCACCATCCTGGTCATGGCCATCGCCGGAGGGCTGGCCGGCATGTCCGGCGTGGCACAGGTTGCGGGTACGGAGAAGGTCCTCACTGACGGCGTTGCGGCCACCTATGGTTTCGACGCCATCACAGTGGCCCTCCTGGGACGTTCGACGCCGTGGGGCACCTTCGCGGCGGGCCTCCTGTTCGGCGCCTTCCGCGCCGGAGCAGTCCAGATGCAGATCCAGACCGGAACCCCCATCGACATCGTCCTGGTGGTCCAGTCCCTCATTGTCCTGTTCATCGCGGCTCCGCCGCTGGTCCGGGCCATCTTCGGCCTGAACCCCCGGCGCCGGAAGCCCGCCCGCCCGGCCAAGTACCGCGAGGCAGCAACCACCGGAGGTGCAGCATGAGCACGACAGTATCCTCATCCAGGCCCGGCAACCCGCAGCCCGGAAACGCAGGCAAAGATGCTGCCGCCGCCACTGTCTCGGCCAAGCCCGTGGGCTGGAAGACACCCGTGTTCCTGGCCGCCTTCGCGGTCATCGCACTGGTGTTCTTCGGTCTGCTTGCACCCAACCAGACGGCCAGCTTCGGGATCTCCACGGGCAGCGACTTTTTCCAGCTGCCGGCCCTCCAGGTGAACGCCTTCGTTGGCGGCCTGGTGCTGTCCATCCTCCTGCTGGGACTGGCGGCGTACGCCATCTACCTCAAGACCAGGGACAAGCCCGTCCCGGGCTGGCTGACCGTGGCGTTCATCGTCCTGTTCGTGGCCGCGTTCCTCATTTGGGTGGTGGGCGGCGCCCGGACCCCCAGCATCTCGCTGGCCGGGCTCATCGCCGGTTCAGTCACCCTGGCCGTTCCGCTGGTGTTCGGATCACTGTCCGGCGTCCTGTGCGAGCGGGTGGGCGTGGTGAACATCGCCATTGAGGGCCAGCTGCTGGGCGGGGCGTTCACCGCCGCGATCGTCGCCAGCATGACGCAGAACCCCTTCATCGGGCTGCTGGCCGCCGCCGTGGCAGGTGCCGTGGTTTCCATGGTGCTGGCACTGTTCAGCATCAAATACCTGGTCAACCAGATCATCGTCGGCGTGGTCCTTAACGTGCTGGTCTCCGGCGTGACAGGCTTCCTGTTCAGCACCGTGATGCAGGCCAACAAGGCGCAGTTCAACTCGCCTCCCGGCCTGGACATCATCGAGATTCCCGTCCTGTCCAGCATCCCCGTGATCGGCCCCATCCTGTTCCGCCAGTCCCTGGTGGGCTACCTGATGTACATCGCGGTCCTGGTGGTCTGGGTGGGCCTCTTCAAGACCCGGTGGGGACTGCGCGTGCGGGCTGTCGGCGAGCACCCGCAGGCCGCGGACACCCTGGGCATCAACGTGAACGCCACCCGGTTCTGGAACGTCACCCTGGGCGGGGCAGTGGCCGGCATCGGCGGGTCCTTCTTCACCCTGGTGGCCATCGACAGCTTCACCAAGGAGATCTCCGGCGGCCGCGGCTTTATTGCCCTGGCGGCCCTGATCTTCGGCCGGTGGAACCCGATCGGGGCTTTCTTCGCCGCGCTGCTGTTCGGATTCGCGGACAACCTGCAGAGCATCGTCACCATTATCGGCACGCCGGTTCCCAGCCAGTTCATGGCCATGCTCCCGTACCTGGTAACGGTCCTGGCGGTGGCAGGGCTGGTGGGTAAATCCAGGGGACCCGCGGCCAGCGGCATTCCGTATGTCAAGGGCTGACAGCGTGGACGGACCTGCAGAAGCGCGCGGCGCCACAGGCTTTGACAAGCTGCAGCCGGTTGACTGGGAGGCATTGAAGGCTGCCGCGGTCGCCGCGATGGAGCACGCCTACGTTCCCTATTCGAAGTTCCCGGTGGGTGCAGCGGCCCTGACCGGCGACGGCCGGCTGGTCAGCGGCTGCAACGTGGAGAACGCCAGCTACGGCCTGACCCTCTGCGCCGAATGCGCGCTGGTGGGCAACCTGCACATGACCGGCGGGGGCCTGCTCCGCGCGTTCTACTGCGTGGACGGGGGCGGCAACGTACTGATGCCCTGCGGGCGCTGCCGGCAGCTGCTGTACGAGTTCCGCGCCCCGGACATGGAGCTCATGACAACCCAAGGCATCAAAACGATGGACCAGGTGTTGCCTGACGCCTTTGGTCCCCAACACCTGGAGGAAACAGCGTGACTGACAAGGTGGCAAAGACCCACGCAGTGGACAACATGGCCGAACCGTTCGACGCCGTCGACATCATCCGCGTGAAGCGGGACAAAGGTGTCCTGAGCCCGGAACAGATCGACTGGACCATCGACGCCTACACCCGCGGCGCCATCGCCGACGAGCAAATGGCGGCCCTGAACATGGCCATCCTGCTCAACGGCATGAACCGCACGGAGATTGCCCGCTGGACGGCGGCGATGATCGCCTCGGGCGAGCGGATGGACTTCTCCAGCCTTCGCCGGCCCGACGGCGGCCTGAAGTACACGTCGGACAAGCACTCAACGGGCGGCGTGGGGGACAAAATCACACTGCCGCTCGCGCCGCTGGTTGCGGTGTTCGGGGTGGCTGTTCCGCAGCTCTCGGGCCGGGGGCTTGGCCACACCGGGGGCACCCTGGACAAACTCGAATCCATCCCGGGGTGGCGTGCTTCCCTGAGCAGCGAGGAGATGCTCGCGCAGCTCCAGGACGTGGGCGCCGTGATCTGCGCCGCCGGCGCCGGCCTGGCCCCCGCTGACAGGAAGCTTTACGCGCTGCGTGATGTCACGGGGACGGTGGAGGCCATTCCGCTGATTGCCTCATCCATCATGAGCAAGAAAATCGCCGAAGGGACCGGCTCCCTGGTCCTCGACGTCAAGGTGGGCAGCGGCGCGTTCATGAAGGACGAAGCCCGGGCGCGCGAGCTTGCCGAGACCATGGTGGCGCTGGGCAAGGACGCGGGCGTGAACACCGTGGCGTTGCTCACCAACATGGACACCCCGCTGGGACTGACGGCCGGCAACGCCATCGAGGTCGAGGAATCCCTGGAGGTTCTGGCCGGCGGCGGTCCGGACGACGTCGTGGAGCTGACCGTCCGGCTCGCAGAGGAAATGCTTGCCTGCGCCGGAGTGTCCGACGCCGATCCCGCCGCCGCGCTCAAGGACGGCCGGGCCATGGACATCTGGAACCGCATGATTGAAGCCCAGGGCGGGGACCCGCGGGCCAAGCTGCCCGTCGCCCGCGAGTCCGAGGTGGTCTACGCCCCGGCGGACGGGGTGCTCGTGGAGCTGGACGCCCTCGCCGTCGGCGTTGCGGCCTGGCGCCTCGGTGCCGGGCGCGCCCGCAAGGAGGACGCCGTCCAGGCAGGCGCCGGAGTCCGGATGCATGCCAAGCCCGGCGCCCTGGTCCGCGCGGGGGAGCCCCTGATGACCCTGCTCACGGACACCCCGGAGCGCTTTGCGCGGGCCAAGGAAGCGCTGGAACACGCAGTGGTCATTGCACCGGAGGGATCGAGGCCGGCACAGCGGTTGATCATTGACCGAATAGCATAGGGATCCATGCAGGCCATCAATGACTTCATCCTTGCCGCCGCAGGACAGCCCTGGGTGCTGTTCGTCGTCCTTGCGTGCTGCATCATTGACGGCTTCTTCCCGCCCATTCCCAGCGAATCGGTGGTGGTGGGCCTGTCCGCAGTCGCCGCCACCGCCGACGTCCCCAACCCCTGGCTGCTGATGCTGGTGGCCGCGCTTGGTGCTTTTTCGGGTGACAACATCGCCTACCTGATTGGCCGCAGGGTGGGCACCCGGCGCTGGTCCTGGATGCGGGGGCCGCGGATGCAGAGCGCCTTCAGGTGGGCCGGCAGGGAACTGCGCAAACGGCCCGCGTCGCTGATCCTGGTGGCGAGGTTCGTCCCGATCGGCCGGGTGGCGGTCAACCTCACCGCCGGGGTAACCCACTATCCGCACCTGCGTTTTGTGGGGCTGACCATCCTGTCAGCCACACTCTGGGCCGGCTACTCGGTGGGAATCGGGCTGTTTTTTGGCCAGTGGTTCGAGGACAACCACCTGCTGGGGGCGGTCATCGCCATTGTGTGTGCGGTGGCCCTGGGGATCGTGGTGGACCTGGCCATCAACCGCCTCCGGCGGCAGCCGCCAATGGTGGAGCGCATGAAGGAACCCGAAGCGTAGGCGAAGCGTTGTTCCAGCAGGCAGGGGCGTAGCGAAGGCGCCCTGCCCATGGGAGACTTAGAGACGATTTCCGCTTGGCCGGGTCACTGACGGCCACGCCAATTTGCATAGGAGCAACACCCGCGTGGAGTTTATTAATGAGGCCGTGCTCCATGCAGCGGGTCAGTGGTGGATCTACCCGCTCCTGCTGGTGTTCTTCTTCGTTGACGGCTTCGCCATGGTGGTCCCCAGCGAAACGCTGATCGTGGCCCTGGCGGCCTTTTCCCGGCACAGCGGCGAACCGAACCTCTGGATCCTGGGCTTCACCGCCCTGGTTGGAGCCATCGCAGGGGACAACATGGCGTTTATGCTCGGCAGGCGCATCGGGCTCAAGCGGTGGAAGTGGATGCGCCGCACCAAAGTCCAGAAGGCCTTCAGCTGGGCCCGCTACGAGCTGGACAAGCGCGGCGCCGTACTGATCTTCACCGCCCGCTACATCCCCTGGGGCCGGGTGGCCGTCAACTACGTCGCAGGCAGCACGGGATTCCCGCACCGCCGCTTCTTCCTGCTCGATGCTTTCGCCTGCTTCACGTGGGTGGGCTACTCCATCGGGATCGGCCTGCTGGCCAGCTCTTTCCCTTGGCTGCACCACAATCCGCTCCTCAGCGCAGGCATCGCGGTGGTCTTCGCCATCATTCTGGGCGTCCTGCTGGACCACGTGCTCCGGCTGTGGCACAAGCACCTCGCCCGGAACGACGCGCAGGAGGTTGACGGGTGGCTCGACGGCGGCCCGTCCGGTGCCCGCGGCCCACGGAACGGCAGCGCGCAGCACTATGCTTCCGCAGCCGGGGACGGCGAACCGGCAGCAAAGTAGCGGCTGGCTTTGGGCTCCTGCCCACCCTAAGGTGGGAACGTGACTGAGCCCATTGTTGACGCTGCCCCTGCCATCGATTTCGACCTGAAGAACTTGCCCAAGGTCTCCCTCCACGACCACCTGGACGGAGGACTGCGCCCGGCCACCATCATCGAGCTGGCGGAAGCCGTTGGGCACACACTGCCTTCCACCGATCCCGTTGCCCTGGGCGAGTGGTTCCGCGAGTCCGCCAACTCGGGCTCGCTGGTCCGGTACCTGGAGACCTTCGACCACACCGTGGCCGTCATGCAGACCCACGAGGGCCTGTTCCGCGTGGCCAAGGAGTTCGTTGAGGACCTCGCTGACGACGGCGTGGTGTACGGCGAGGTGAGGTGGGCGCCGGAGCAGCATCTCCGGAAGGGCCTCTCGCTGGATGAGGCCGTCGAGGCCGTGCAGGAAGGCCTCGAAGCCGGCGTCGAGGCCGTGGGGGAGAGCGGGCGCGAGATCCAGGTGGGCCAGCTCATCACCGCCATGCGCCACGCGGACCGCGGCCAGGAGATCGCCGAGCTCGCCGTCCGCCACCGCAACAAGGGTGCCGTCGGTTTCGACATCGCCGGAGCCGAGGACGGTTTCCTTCCCGCCCGCTTCCGGGATGCCTTCACCTACCTTGCGCAGCACAACTTCCCCGCCACCGTCCACGCCGGAGAGGCGGCCGGGCTGGAGAGCATCCAGTCCGCCCTGGTGGACGGCCGCGCCCTCCGCCTGGGCCATGGCGTAAGAATCGCCGAGGACATCATGGTTGAGTTCGAAGACGACGCCGAAGACACCGTTGGCCTGGTCACCCTGGGTGACCTCTCCAGCTGGATCCGGGACCGCGGCATCGCCCTGGAAATCTGCCCGTCCTCCAACCTGCAGACGGGTGCGATTGCCGGGTTCGGCGAGGGCATCGAAAGCCACCCCTTGGACATGCTGTACCAGCTCGGCTTCAACGTCACCATCAACACCGACAACCGGCTGATGAGCGGCGTTACGCTGACGGACGAGTTCGACCTGCTGGTGGAAACCTTCGATTACGACCTCGACGACCTGCTGGAACTGACCCTCAACGCCGCCGAGGCATCCTTCCTGCCCCTGGAAGAGAAGGAAGCCCTGGTGGAGTACATCAACGACTCCTACGCCAACCTTGGCTAACCAGCCGGAGGCCGGCAGCTACCCTGCGGGTGAAGTGGGGGAGCTTCAGTACGTCATCGCTTCCCTGCGGGAGCACTGCCCCTGGATGGGGGCGCTCACCCACGCATCCCTGGTGGAGTACCTCCTCGAAGAGGCCTTTGAAGTGGCCGAAACGATCGAGGCTGCCGCGCCCGGCGAAGGCGGGGGCGCGGGCGGAGCGGCGAACCCGCAGGGAATTGACGACGCCGAGCTGCTGGGTGAGCTGGGCGACGTCCTCCTGCAGGTGGTGCTGCACGCCCGGCTCGCCGAGGAACGCGGCGCTTTCACGTTCGACGACGTCGCACGCGGCCTGAGTGCCAAAATGGTCCGCCGGAACCCCCACGTCTTCCGTCCGGACGGTTCCCTGCAGGACACGTTCCCCTCAACCGTGGAGGAAATCGTGCAGAAGTGGGACGCCGTGAAGCGCACCGAGCGGCCGGAACGGCAGGATCCGTTCGCGGGGATTCCCCAGGCGCTTCCGGCACTTGCCCGGGCACAGAAATCAATCGACCGGGCCGCGCGGGCCGGGGTCGCCCTGCCGCCTTCCGTTCCCATCCCCGGAACGGAAGAAGAGCTCGGGGAGCTGCTGCTCGCCGTCGTCCATTCCGCACGGACCAGCGGATTCGATGCCGAGCGTGCCCTGCGCGGCGCCGTCCGGCGCTACCAGCAGGGCTAGCCGCACCATCATGACGTCCGGGCGCTGGATAGTTTTCCGTAACCCGGACCACTCTCGACTACGCTGGTCTGTGACGAGTACGTCGAATTTTTCTGTTAGATCCCCCCGTTAATCGCCCATAAGGAGCAAATTCATGGCGCTTATCGATGCCATCCACGCCCGCGAGATCCTCGATTCCCGTGGCAACCCGACCGTAGAAGTTGAGGTCCTGCTCTCCGACGGCCAGATCGGCCGCGCAGCAGTTCCCTCCGGTGCTTCCACCGGCGAGCACGAAGCCGTTGAGCTGCGCGACGGCGACAAGGGCCGTTACCTCGGCAAGGGTGTCCAGAAGGCCGTTGACGCGATCATCGACCAGATCGCCCCGGCACTGACCGGCTTCGACGCCACCGACCAGCGCAGCATCGACCAGGCCATGCTTGACCTGGACGGCACCCCGAACAAGGGCAAGCTGGGCGCCAACGCCATCCTGGGCGTGTCCCTGGCCGTTGCCAACGCAGCCGCCGCCTCCGCGGACCTGCCGCTGTACAAGTACCTGGGCGGCCCCAACGCCCACGTCCTGCCCGTCCCGCTGATGAACATCCTCAACGGTGGCAGCCACGCCGATTCCGACGTCGACATCCAGGAATTCATGGTTGTTCCGCTGGGCGCCGAGACCTTCTCCGAGGGCCTGCGCTGGGGCGTTGAGGTCTACCACGCCCTCAAGTCCGTCCTCAAAGAAAAGGGCCTCGCCACCGGCCTGGGCGACGAAGGCGGCTTCGCGCCGAACCTGCCGTCCAACCGCGCGGCACTGGACCTGATCCAGGAAGCCATCAAGAACGCCGGCTACACCCCGGGCAAGGACATTGCCCTGGCCCTGGACGTTGCCTCCTCCGAGTTCTTCACCGACGGCGCCTACCAGTTCGAAGGCAAGTCGCTGACTTCGGCCGAGATGAGCGCCTACTACGCCGAGCTCGTGGCCGACTACCCGCTGGTCTCCATCGAGGACCCGCTGGACGAGAACGACTGGGACGGCTGGAAGACCCTCACCGATTCCATCGGCGACAAGGTCCAGCTGGTTGGCGATGACCTGTTCGTCACCAACCCCTCCATCCTGCAGCGCGGCATCGACACCAAGACCGCCAACTCGCTGCTGGTCAAGGTCAACCAGATCGGCTCGCTGACCGAGACCCTGGACGCCGTCAGCCTGGCCCAGCGTGCCGGCTACACCACCATCACCTCGCACCGCTCCGGCGAAACCGAGGACACCACCATCGCCGACATCGCGGTGGCCACCAACGCCGGCCAGATCAAGACCGGCGCCCCGGCCCGCTCCGAGCGCGTCGCCAAGTACAACCAGCTGCTGCGCATCGAAGAGGAACTCGACGACGCCGCACGCTACGCCGGCCGCGCTGCCTTCCCGCGTTTCAAGGGCTAGTAGCCGCGTAAAACAATCAACGGTGGCTATGGTTGAAAGACCATAGCCACCGTTGCTGTTTCAGCAGCACGTGTTTCAGCAGTACGTGTTCCAGCCCAGATAGTGGCGGCCCAGGCAGGCTGCGTGTTTCAGGAGTGTCATGGCTACCCGCCGTCCCAAAGTCCCCAAGGTTGCCCCGGCCCGTTCCGCAAAGGACGCTTCCGGCGACGCGGAGGTCATCCGCGCAGACTTCGGCCCGGGCAAGGACACCACGTCCGCCAAGGCGCCCTCGGAATCCGCCGGTGCACCGTCAGCGGCATCACCGGCGGCACGCCGGGAACCGCACGGCCGCAAGGACGGCGGGCAGGCCAGCCGCCGCAAGGGGAGCAGCGCCACCTCGGGCACGGCACAACGTGCCGGCAGCGGGGCCGCAGGCGATGAAGCAGCAGAAGACCAGCAGCCCGTACCGGCCAAGGCGTTCTCCGGACGGATGCTCGCCCTGGCCGTGGTGATGGTGGCCATCACCATCATGCTGGCGCCCACGGTCAAGATCTTCTTCGACAAGAAGGCTGAGATCGATGCGCTGAACGCCGACATCGCAGCCCGCCAGGCCGAGGGTGACGCCCTCCGGCAGCAGGTCTCGCGCTGGCAGGACCCCAACTACGTGAAACAGCAGGCACGCGACCGCATTAACATGGTTATGCCGGGAGAAACCGGCTACTGGGTTTTCGGCAGCGACCTGCCGGCCGGAGAAACCAGCAGCCAGCCCGGCGCAGCAGCACAAGACCCCGCCGATCTGCCGTGGGTGGATTCCCTGTGGGAGTCCATCACGCGCGCGGCTACAGACTGAACCGCAACAGGAAGGACGGCCCGCCACAGTGGAACACAACACGGCAGCCGCCCGGGATGAATCCCGCCAGCCATCAGCACACGACCTTGAAGTACTGAGCCGCCAGCTGGGACGGCCGGTCCGTGACGTGGTGGAGATTCCTGCGCGCTGCGTTTGCGGCAATCCGCTGGTGGCCGCCACCGCTCCCCGCCTCAGCAACGGAACACCGTTCCCCACCACTTTCTACCTGACGCATCCGGTCATCACCTCGGCGGTCTCAAGGCTTGAGGCAGCGGGCGTCATGAACGAGATGAATGACCAGCTGGCCGCCGACGAGGATTTGTCTGCCGCCTACCGCTCGGCCCATGACGCCTACCTGGCAGCGCGCAACGCCATCGGCGAACGCTCGGGGATCGGGGCCGTCCCCGAAATCGACGGTATCTCCGCAGGGGGCATGCCCACCCGCGTCAAATGCCTGCATGTCCTGGTAGGCCATTCACTGGCCGCCGGGCGCGGCGTCAACCCGCTCGGGGACGAAAGCCTGGACCGCATCAAGGAATGGTGGACCGCTGACAGGTGCTACTGCGAGGGAGCCTGGGACACCTCCGGCGAAGCCCCCTCGCGCGACCTCAGCCGCCATGGACCCCAGGGCCTGCCGGACATCGTGGGCCGGCCCGCCCCCGTCCGGAAATCCGCCGCCACCACGGAGGCTCCGGAATGACGAGGGTTGCAGCCATCGACTGCGGCACCAACTCCATCCGCCTCCTGATCGCGGACATCGAGCGCAGCAATGGAACCACCGCACTTACCGACGTGGTGCGTGAGATGCGCGTGGTCCGGCTGGGCCAGGGTGTGGACGCCACGGGGGAACTCGCGCCCGAGGCCCTGGAACGCACCTTCGCCGCCACCGCTGACTACGCGCGGCTGATCCGGGACCACGGGGCAACGAAGGTCCGCTTCGTGGCAACCTCGGCCAGCCGCGATGCACGGAACCGGCAGGTCTTCGTGGACGGAATCCGGAACCTGCTCGGCGTGGAACCGGAAGTGATCTCCGGCGACGAGGAAGCAGCCCTGTCCTTCGCCGGAGCAAGCAGCGTCCTGCCCATCCTTGACGGCCAGGAAGTGCTGGTGGTGGACCTGGGCGGCGGCAGCACCGAGTTCGTGCTGGGTACCGCCAGCGGGGTCACAGCCGCAAAGTCCGTGGACATCGGCTGCGTCCGCCTTACCGAACGGCACCTCCGGGACGATCCCCCCACTGCCCGGCAGATAGCAGCCGCGGAAGCCGACGTCGACGCCGCCATCACCCGCGCCCGCCAGGACGTTCCGCTGGAACGTGCCACCGCCGTCGTCGGTGTTGCCGGCTCCATCACCACCATCACCGCGCATGCGCTCGGACTGGCCGAGTACTCGCCTGGCGCGATCCACGGCGCCGAACTGTCGCTGGACACCGTGCGGGCCGCCTCCACGGGCCTGCTGGAAATGCCCCGTTCCCAGCGTGCCGCCCTGCCTTACATGCACCCCGGCCGGGTGGACGTGATCGGAGCCGGCGGACTCGTGTGGCGGCGCGTCCTGGAACAGTTGGGTGAGCTTACCGGCGGCCGCATCACCACGGCCACCGCCAGCGAGCACGACATCCTCGACGGCATCGCCCTAAGCATCGGCTGAGCGATGCACCTCTCCATTTCACGGACTGCCCGCCTGCCGCGCGCTGCAGCCGCAGTACTGCTGGTCCTGGTCCTTGCGGCCTCCTGCCTTGGCTTCGGCCTCTACTCCGCCCCCGCGGCGCAGGCGGATGAGCGGCGGGACAAGCAGTACTGGCTCGCCGAGTCCGGCATCACCAAGGCCTGGGAGGTTTCCAAGGGCGCGGGCGTCAAAGTGGCCATCATTGACAGCGGTGTGGACGCAGAGCATCCGGACCTGAAAGGCGCAGTGGCCGGGGGCTATGACGCGTCCGGTTCGGGCCGGCCGGACGGACAACAGGGCGTCGGCGTGAAACCGGAACACGGCACCCTGGTGGCCACCATGCTGGCGGGGCGCGGCCACCAGCCGGCCACTCCCAGTCCCAGTCCCACCGCCAGCGCCAGTCCGGCACCCGCCCCCTCCGGCGCTGCGCCCGATGGCATCGTCGGGGTTGCCCCGGAAGCCCAGATTCTCTCCGTTTCCACCTGGCTGGGTTCGGCCAATCCCTCGGGCAAGAGCGACCAGGACCAGATCCCCGAAGCCGTCCGCTGGGCAGTGGACAACGGCGCAAAGGTCATCAACATTTCCCTGGGCAGCACCACTCCCCAGTGGCCGCAGAGCTGGGACGCCGCGTTCCTGTACGCAGAGCAGAAAGACGTGGTCATCGTTGCCGCTGCCGGGAACCGGGTGGGCGGCAATATACAGGTGGGGGCTCCGGCCACCATCCCCGGCGTCCTCACCGTTGCCGGGCTGGACCGGAAGGGCGCAGCGAGCATTGATGCGTCTTCGCAGGGCATCAGCATCGGGGTGGCCGCGCCGGCAGAGAACCTGCTCGGCGGCCTTCCGGGCGGCGGCTATGCAGAATGGGCCGGAACCTCCGGCAGCGCTCCGATTGTTGCCGGCGTAGCTGCGCTGATCCGCTCCAAGTGGCCGTCCATGAGCGCAGAGCAGGTCATCAACCGCATTGTCTCAACTGCCAGGGATGCCGGTGCGCCCGGCAAGGATCCGCTCTACGGCTTTGGCGTGCTGAACGCGGAGGCGGCACTGAAGGACAGCGTCCCGGAGGCTGCAGGCAACCCGCTGGGCTCCATTGCGGAATGGATCCGGGTCCACCGCAGGGGAAACCTGGCTACCCCCGCTCCGCTCCCCACCACGGACGTACCCAGCGCCGCTCCAACACTGCCTGAAGCCACGGTGCCGGCAGCGGAGCAGCCCTCGCAGCGTGACAGCGCTATTGGGGCGTCCGTCGTCATCGGCTTTGGCGTGCTGTTTGTGGCCATTCTGGGGGCGGCGGCGGTCCAGTTGCGGAGGGCCGCGGGGAACCCGGCGCTGCTCCGGGAGGACGCGGAGACCGGGGCCACCGAGACCGTGGAAACAGGCCCGAAAACCTAGGATACAGCCGGCCCAACCAGTTAGTGAAGATTTTCACAAACTGCTGTATCCTTAAACCCATGGCAACCACCCCAGAGCTCCAGGACCGTCCCAGGGTACTCGTCGTCGGCGGCGGGTACGTCGGCCTGTACGTAGCACTTAAACTGCAGAAGAAGATCGCGAATGCCGGTGGCATCGTCACCCTCGTGGATCCACTGCCCTACATGACCTACCAGCCCTTCCTCCCCGAGGTGGCAGGCGGCAACATCGAGGCACGCCACGCTGTGGTTTCCCACCGCCAGCACCTCAAGCAGACCGAACTGATCCAGGGCCGCGTCACCTCGATCGACCACGCCAACCGGACGGCCGTCGTGGCCCCCGCTGACGGCGGCGCGCACTTCGAGGTTCCCTACTTCGACGTCGTGATGGCCGCTGGCGCCATCACCCGTACGTTCCCCATCAAGGGACTCGCGGACAAGGGCATCGGCCTGAAGACCATCGAGGAAGCCGTTGCGCTGCGCAACAAGGTCCTCGAGCGCATCGAGGTCGCCTCCACCATGACCGATCCTGCCGCCCGTGCACGCGCCCTCACCTTCGTGGTGGTTGGCGGCGGCTTCGCCGGCATCGAGTGCATCACCGAGATGGAAGACCTCGCCCGGGCCGCCGTCCGGAACAACCCGCGCATCAAGCAGGAGGAAGTCCGCTTCGTCCTGGTCGAGGCCATGGGCCGGATCATGCCGGAAGTTACCGCTAAGCAGGCGGAATGGGTTGTGGAGCACCTCCGCAGCCGCGGCATCGAGGTGCTCCTCAATACGTCCCTGGACAACGCCGAGGGCAGCCTCAAGCTCATCAACCTCCCGGACAAGACCCCCGCACAGGAGTTTGAAACGGACACCCTCGTGTGGACCGCCGGCGTGCAGGCCAACCCCATGGTCCGCTCCACCGATTTCCCGCTGGAGCCGCGCGGCCGCGTCCGCGTCCTGCCGGACCTTCGGGTTGCCGGTGACGAAGGCATCATCGACAACGCCTGGGCAGCCGGCGACGTCGCCGCGGTTCCCGACCTGACCGGCAAGGGCCTCCCGGACGGCACCTGCGTCCCCAACGCCCAGCACGCGCTGCGCCAGGCCAAGCGCCTCGCCAAGAACCTGTGGGCTTCCCGCTGGGACAAACCGATGAAGGACTACAAGCACAAGAACCTCGGTGCCGTGGCCGGCTTCGGCCAGTGGAAGGGTGTTGCCAACATCAACCTGGTGGGCAGCATCGGCCTCAAGGGCGCACTTGCCTGGCTGGCACACCGTGGCTACCACGGCATGGCAATGCCTACCTTCGAGCGCAAGTTCCGCGTGATCCTCAACTGGATCATCAGCTTCTTCACCGGCCGCGACACCACGCAGCTGATGGACCTGGACAACCCGCGCGGCGCGTTCGTCGCAGCAGCCACCCCGGCCCCCAAGCCCGCTGCGGCTCCGGCCCCGGTGGGCGGCGGTTCCGGCTCCTCGGCGACGTCCCCGGCCGCTGCTGAGGCCAAGGAAACGGTCTCGGCGAAGGCCAAGTAAGGACCCACGGCCCCTGCGCCGGAATGTACGACGGCGGCTGTCCCCTGTGCGGGGGCGGCCGCCGTTTGCGTCCCGGCATGATCGTCTCCAGGAGGGTGCGTCCCGCCGACGGTGGTCAACGGCTCCTAGACTGGCACCATGACTGGCGGGAAGAACCTCGGGGCGCTGCTTGCCGCGCTGCATCCGGTGCAGCGCAGCGGCGAATATGTCTATGTCCTGTGGCCGGAGGGAAGGCCGCTGGTGCAGGGCATTGAGGCGGCAATCCGCGAAGCCGAAGGCCTGGCGGTGGTGCTGCCCCGGGCGATGGCTGACAGGGAGGGCCTGGCATACGGCTTCGTGGGCGCCTGGATCACGCTGGAGGTCCGTTCTGCGCTGGACGCCGTGGGCCTGACGGCTGCCGTCAGCAAGGCCCTTGCCGAGGCGAGCATCAGCTGCAACGTGCTCGCCGGGTTCCACCATGACCACCTCCTGGTTCCGGTGGCCGATGCGCCCCGCGCCCTGGAAGTCCTGGCCGGGCTTTCCCAGGACAGCAGGCAGGTGCCACGGCCCGAGCTTCTGCTGCGCAGCGAGGCGCGTGAGGACCGCGAGGCCATCCTGGCCCTGACAGCTGACGCCTTTGCGGTCTCCCCGGCCACCGGCCTGAAAGTTGAGGGCGAACCCGTGGAGGTGAGGGTGCTCCGGGGCCTCTTCGAGTCCAAGGAGTACCTGCCCGAGTTCAGTGTGGTTGCCGTCCTGGACGGCCAGGTGGTGGGCCACGTCATCAGTACCCGGGCCCGCGTGGGTGACCACGGGCTGCTGGGCCTGGGGCCGATCGGCGTTACGCCCAGGCACCAGCGGCACGGTATAGGTTCTGCGCTCATGAAGGAGACCATCCAGCGGGCGAACGCTGCGGGGGAGAGCGGCATCGCCCTCCTGGGCAGCCCGGACTACTACTCGCGCTTCGGTTTTGTCCCTGCCACCTCGCTGGGCGTACTTCCGCCTGAGGAAGCGTGGGGCGACTACTTCCAGTTGTTGCCCCTGGCTCTCTGGCCCGGCGGCATCCACGGGACGTTCCGGTATGCCGAACCCTTCGCACTCGCCTGACGGGATACCATTGACCGGGCGCCCCAGTAGCCCAATTGGCAGAGGCAGCGGACTTAAAATCCGCGTGTTGTGGGTTCGAGTCCCACCTGGGGTACACGGCAGCTAAGCAAGGCCAGGAACGGAAGCCGTCCGCACCGCGGGCGGCTTCTTCCGTTTAATTCCACATATGCAACTACTGTTATAAGGATGTGACCTCAGTCACTTATCTTCGGCTCCGATTTGCATTAGCTTGAAGCTAAATCAGGAACACCTGATTTTTCGTGTCAAAGGCCGTTCGCACCTTTAGATCGAGGAGCTCGTAAATGACTTTATTCCCCCAGGCGGGAACCCGTGTTGCCAAGCTGACAGCGCTTGGCATCGGCGTCGCCTTTATGGCAACGGCTTGCGGCGGTTCGTCCACACCCACGGCAACCGAATCCTCTGCCACCGGATCAGCGGCAGGGATTGCTTGCCCCGCAACGGAGGGCAGTGGAGGCGCTGCCGCCAGCCAGCCTGCCGAGACCCCCTCGGTGCCGCCGTCAACCGGCTCTACTGAAACCCCCCTGCGGATTGGTTCGCTCCTTCCCACCACCGGATCGCTGGCGTTCCTCGGCCCGCCCGAAATCGCCGGTGTCAACCTTGGCATCGACGAAGTCAACAAGGCCGGCGGCGTCCTGGGCAAGCCGGTCGAAGTGATTCACCGCGACTCCGGTGACACCAAGACGGACATCGCCACCCAGTCCACGTCCGCGTTGCTGGGCCAGGGGGTCAGTGCCATCATCGGTGCAGCGTCCTCAGGTGTATCCAAGACGGTCATCAACCAGATCACCGGCGCCGGCGTCATCCAGTTCTCGCCCGCCAACACCTCCCCGGACTTCACCACCTGGGATGACAAGGGCCTCTACTGGCGCACGGCACCCTCCGACGTCCTGCAGGGCAAGGTGCTCGGCAACTACATGGCCACCTGCGGCGCGCAGACCGTGGGCATGATCGTCCTGAATGACGCGTACGGCACCGGCCTGGCATCCAACATCAAGTCCGCCTTCGAGGCAGCGGGCGGCCAGGTCGTGGCGGAGGAACTCTTCAACGAGGGCGACACCCAGTTCAGCAGCCAGGTGGACAAGATCATTGCTGCCAAGCCGGACGCCATTGCCCTGATCACCTTTGACCAGGCCAAGAGCATTGTCCCGCTGATGACCGGCAAGGGCGTCAAAGCCACCCAGATGTTCCTGGTGGACGGCAACACCTCCGACTACAGCAAGGACTTCCAGGCGGGCACCCTGAAGGGCGCGCGGGGCACCATCCCGGGCACGTTCGCTCAGGAGGAGTTCAAGAAGAAGCTGCTGGCCATCGACCCGGCACTCAAGGACTACAGCTACGCCGGCGAGTCCTACGACGCCGTGAACCTCATCTCGCTGGCCGCAGAGGCGGCACAGAGCACCAAGGGCGTGGACATTGCGGCCAAGCTCAAGGAAGTCTCTGAAGGCGGCGAGAAGTGCACGTCCTATGCTGCCTGCGTCACGTTGATCAGGGAAGGCAAGGATGCGGACTACGACGGCCAGTCCGGCCCCGTAACCTTCTCCGAGGCCGGGGACCCGACAGAAGCCTACATCGGCATCTACGAGTACCAGGATGACAACAAGTACACCGCGGTGAAGGAAGAGTTCGGCAAGCTGTAAACGCCGTACCTGACACACAAGGAAGCCCCCGTCCAGCCGGACGGGGGCTTCCTTGTGTTTGGCCTGGGCCTTACTCGACGGTGTCCGCAAGGGTGCCGAGGTAAAGCTGGATGACCTTGGGGTCCTTCATCAGCTCACGGCCCGTGCCGGTGTAGGCGTCCCGGCCCTGGTCCAGGACGTAGGCGCGGTCGCAGATCTGCAGGCAGCGCCGTGCGTTCTGCTCCACCATGATCACGGAGACGCCTGCCCGGTTGATTTCGTGGACCCGGAGGAACGTCTCATCCTGCTTGACGGGGGAGAGGCCTGCGGAGGGCTCATCGAGGAGCAGTACGGCAGGATCCATCATCAGCGCCCGGCCCATGGCCACCATCTGCCGTTCGCCGCCGGAGAGCGAGCCTGCGCGCTGCGCGCGCCGCTTGCCCAGTTCCGGGAACAGGCCGGCTACGAAGTCGAACCTTTCGGCGAAATCCTTGGGCCGCTGGAACATGCCCATCTGCAGGTTTTCCTCGATGGTCAATGTGGCGAACACGTTGTTCGTCTGCGGGACGAAACCCACTCCCCGGGACACCAGCTTGTTGGCTTTAAGGCCGGTGATGTCCTGGCCGCGGACCACCACCGTCCCGGAATGGACTTTGACCAAACCGAACATGGCTTTCAGGAGGGTCGATTTACCGGCACCGTTGGGGCCGATGATGCCGATCAGCTCGCCTTTGCGGGCTTCGATGCTGCAGCCGTTGAGGATGTTCACTCCCGGCAGATAACCCGCCACGAGGTCGGTGACCTTGACCACCGAGTCCCCATCGCTGACTGGCTGTGCGGCCGGTGCCGCGCTGGTGCTGCTCATTGGCTGTCCTTCTCTGTGGTGCCTGTGTCCGTGCTTCCATGGCGGCCATGGGGGCTGTCGCCCTGATGCCGGCCGCCGCCCCGGCGTTGCGGTTCGGCCTCTCCCGCCACAACGTCCAGCGAGATGATTCCGGCGTTCTCGGTTCCCACAATCGATTCCTCGTCGGCCACGAGTTCGGCCGCAAGCTCCTTCAGGCCCTCGGAGTCCCCAAGGTCCACGTCGTGGTGGGCGCCCAGGTAAGCGTCGATGACAGCAGGGTTCTTCATGACCTCGCCCGGCGGGCCTTCCGCCACCACCTTGCCCTCAGCCATGACCACCACCCAGTCCGCGATATGCCGGACCATGTGCATGTCGTGCTCGACGAACAGCACCGTCATGCCTTCGGCCTTAAGGTTCTTGATGTGGTCCAGCAGGGACTGCGTCAACGCCGGGTTGACCCCTGCCATCGGTTCGTCCAGCATGACCAGCTTGGGCCGCACCATGAGGGACCGGGCCATCTCCAGGAGCTTGCGCTGGCCTCCTGAGAGGGACGCCGCATAGTCGTCCTTCTTGGCGTCGAGCTTGAACTTTTCAAGCAGGACGTTGGCCTCGTCGGTGATCTGCTTCTCCCGGCCGCCCCACATGCCCTTGAAGAGCGCTTTGGACAGTCGCTCGCCGGGCTGGTTTGCGGCGCCGAGCCGCATGTTTTCCATGACGGTCAGCTTGCCCATGACCTTGGTGAGCTGGAAGGTGCGGACCATTCCCATCCGCGCCACCTTGTAGGGGGACACTCCGGCAAGGCTCTTGCCTTCGAACTGCCATTTGCCCGTGTTCGGGGTGTCAAAACCGGTCAGCAGGTTGAACAGCGTGGTCTTCCCTGCGCCGTTGGGGCCGATCAGTGCCGTGATTTTGTGCCGGGGGATCTCGAGGTACTCAACGTCGACGGCGTTAATGCCGCCGAAACTGCGTGTCACGTTCTCCGCAACGACGATGGGGTCGCGCTTCTTGCAGCCGGGTGCTGCCTCGCCTGCCGCGATGGGCCGGGTGTCGGTCATGTAGTCCACGCCAGCTTCGCCGGCGGCTGCGGGTTCTTCGCTGTGCATGCTCATGCGAACGCCAGCTCCTTCTTGTTTCCAAAGACGCCCTGGGGCCTGAAGATCATCAGCAGCATCAGGGCGACGCCAACCAGGATGTAGCGCAGCTGCCCGGCCTGGACCGTATTCAGCCACGTGATGGCCCCTGACTCGATCAGGCCGTAGAGGATGCCCTGGGTAAGTGACAGGACCACCCAGAAGATCATGGCGCCAATGACCGGACCAAGCACGGTGCCCAGGCCGCCGAGCAGGAGGCACGTATAGAGGAAGAAGGTCAGTTCCGTACCGTAGTTGGCCGGCTGGACCGCTCCACGCGGAAGCGTGAAGATCATACCGGCGAGCGCTCCGAGAACGCCGCCGATGATGAGGGCCTGCATTTTGTAGGCGTAGACGTTCTTGCCCAGGGACCGGACGGCGTTCTCGTCCTCGCGGATGCCTTTGAGGACGCGTCCCCACGGGCTGCGCATCAGCAGCCAGACCAGGGTGCAGCAGAGCGCCACCAGCGCCCACCCCACGACGCGGATGAAGAAATCGCGGTTGTTCATGCCGAAGTAGGAGCCTTCAGGGAACGGGTTCATGCTGTAGAACCCGCCCTCGAAGGCCGCAAGGCCGTTGGCCGACCCCGTCACGGACGTGAGCTGGTTGGTGGTCACGATGTAGCGGACAATTTCCGCTGCCGCGATAGTCACGATGGCCAGGTAGTCCGCCCGGAGCCGCAGGGTGGGTATGCCCAGCAGCAGGGCGAAGACGGCAGAGGCAAGGATGGCTATGAGCAGCCCCACGAAGAAGGGGACCCCAAAGCTGAGGGTGGAGATGGCGAAGCCGTAGGCCCCCACCGCCATGAAGCCTGCCTGCCCGAAGTTCAGCAGGCCCGAGTAGCCGAAGTGTACGGCGAGGCCGAGTGCGGCCAGGGCGTATGCCGCCGTGGTCGGGCTGAAAATTTCACTGGCAGCGCTGGCAAGAATGAATCCAAAGTCCATGGCTGTCTCCTAACCCACGCGCTCGCGCCGGCCCAGGATTCCCTGGGGCCGAAACAGAAGGACAACGATCATGATGAACAGGGCACCCACGTACTTCAGGTCCGCGGCGAGCCCGAACACGGTGGTCAGCTCCACGAAGATGCCCACGATGATGGAACCGATCAGGGCGCCGAAGACTGTGCCGAGGCCGCCGAGGGTGACGCCGGCGAAGATGAGCAGGAGGATGGCCGAGCCCATGTCGAACGTCACGCCGGGACGGTAGTAGGCCCACAGGATCCCGCCGAGGGAGGCCAGCATGCCGCCCGTGATCCACACAATCCGGATCACGGAGTCCACATCGATGCCCGAGGCCGCTGCGAGGGCGGGGTTGTCGGCCACCGCGCGGGTGGCCTTGCCCAGCCTGGTCTTCAGCAGCACGATGCCAATCAGGGCGATCACCACGGCGCTGATACCCAGGGACCACAGGTTGTTCGGCGAGATGGAGACCGGTCCAAGCTGGATCTCGGGGCTTTGCGCGTAGGGAAGCTGCTGGGTGGCGCCACCGAAGTAGAACTGGATGACGTAGCGGACGGCCAGTGCCAGGCCGATGCTGACGATCATCATGGGCACAAGCCCGGTGCCGCGGCGGCGCAGCGGCCGCCACAGCCCTCTGTCCTGGGCGTATCCGAAGAGGCCGCCGCCCAGCAGAGCCAGCAGGATGGCCAGCCAGAAGGGAAGTCCCAAAGCGTTGAAGGCGAACACCAGGACGGCGCCCAGTGTCACCATCTCGCCGTGGGCGAAGTTGGTGAGCCCCGTGGTGCCGAAGATCAGGGACAGCCCCACAGAGGCCAGCGCCAGGAGGAGGCCGAAGCTCAATCCTGCGACGAGCCGGTTGAGCAGGTTCTGCCCGAAGTCCTGCTGCTGCACCACGATGCCCTTGCCGAACGCAAAGATCACCGAGAGGTTTGAGGTCTGGCTGAAGGTGACGTCGCGGGGGTTCTCCTGGCCCTCAGCCAGGGCGATGCCCTCAGGCAGGGTGGACTCGTCCAGTTCCACCGTGTAGGTGCCCTGTTCGGGCACCCCAATGTTCCAGGAACCGTTCGCGGTTGACTTCGCGGTGCCGGTGAAGTCGCCCTTCTTGGCCGTGATGGTCACGTCCGCCAGGGGAGCACGGGTGTCATCGCGGAGGAATCCGCTGATGTTGTTTTGGAAGGTTTGGTTCGACGGGGATGGTGTCGGCGATGGGGAAGTGGCCTGCGAAGCCGGTGCTGCCACGAGAAGGATCGCCAGGATGGAAGCGCTGATGGCTCCCAGTATTCTCAGCAACCCTCGCCGTGCGCCGGCCGGCGGGCCTTGGGGTGTACTTCTCAATTGGTAAACCTCCACTTGGGGGCGGTCTCGGCTGCGCCATTGCAGCCGCTGCGAACGGATGCAGGGATAGGATGATGCCATCAGGCCGGCACCGCCACATGTGTGAGTTCCGTCACCCTGCTTGGCTTATGCTACAGCGCGGAAGTACCGGTAAATGCCGAGGTCCAGGCGCCGATGGTAGCGATCGGATAACAACTCCAGGGTCCTGTTTCGGCCGGGGAACTATTGCGGGTGCATTTACGTGAGAATTGGTAGCGTAAACCTTAAGGTTCACAACACATCCCATATGGAGGAATCCCGCAATGGCACTTGGCGGCAACCCGATCTTCAACGGAAAGAGCTTCCGTGGAGCCACCCAGGCACCGCCTGTTCCGCAGGCTCCCTACGGACAGCAGCCGTACGGCCAGGCCCCTTACGGCCAGCAGCCGTATGGGCAGGCACCCTACGGCCAGGCCCCTTACGGCCAGCAGGGGTACGGCCAGCCGCAGAACATGACGGATGAGCAGTTGCGGCAGATGTACAACCAGCCCGCTGCAGGCCCGGCTGACACGGGCCGGATGACCTACGACGACGTCATCGTCAAGACAGCCGCTTGCCTGGCGGTGCTGCTCGTGGGTGCCGGCGTGACAATGTTCGTCGGCCTGGGCCTGGCCTCCATGCTGATGATCGTCGGTGCGCTGGGCGGCTTTGTGCTGGCGCTCGTGAACACCTTCAAGAAGCAGCCGTCACCGGCATTGATTCTGGCTTATGCAGGCCTTGAGGGCCTCTTCCTCGGTGGCCTTACCCGGGTCCTGGACACCATGTACCCGGGCGTTGGACTCCAGGCCGTCATCGGCACGCTGTCCGTCTTCACCGTGACACTGCTCCTGTTCAAGAGCGGCAAGGTGCGCGCCACCCCCAAGGCCATGAAGTTCTTCATGATCGCTTTGGCTGGCTACGCCCTCTTCTCCATCGTGAACCTCGTCATGATGCTCACCGGCCTGACAACGGAACCCTTCGGGCTGCGCAGCGGCATCATTGGCGTTGTCATCGGCATCCTCGCAATCGGCCTGGCCGCGTTCTCGCTGGTCATGGACTTCACCAGCATTGAGGCAGGCGTGCAGAGCGGTGCCCCGCAGCGCTTCTCCTGGACTGCAGCGTTCGGCCTGACGGTGACACTGGTATGGCTGTACGTGGAAATCATCCGCCTGCTGGCCATCCTGCGCGGGGACGAGTAACACCCGCGCCGGCTCCCGCCGTCGGACATCCTTAACAGGTAAGGGCCCCACCTCGCGGTGGGGCCCTTACCTGTTAACCGCAACCAGGGAGCGTCTAAGCGACCCGCCGGGCACCTGCTGCCGGGGACACCGTGAAGATGTCCGGCGCCCTGTAGCCGGCTTCCGCAAATGCCTTGACGACGGCGTCACGCACCTTCTGTTCCAGCGCCGCCGGCGTGAGCGCGATGGCCGCACCGCCAAAACCGCCGCCGGTCATACGGGCCCCGATGGCGCCGCTGGTGCGCGCGGTGTCGACTGCCAGGTCAAGCTCCGGGCAGGAGATCTCGAAGTCGTCCCGCATGGAAGCATGGCTCGCATCCAGCAGGGGTCCAATGGCACCAGGTCCCTCGCTTGCCAAGAGTTCCACGGTCTGGAGCACGCGGTCGTTTTCGGTCACCACGTGCCGGACGCGCCGGAAGGTAACTTCATCCAGGAGGCCGCTGGCCTCTTCCAGGTCGCCCACCTGCACGTCCCGAAGCGCCTTGACCCCAAGCACCTCCGCGCCAAGTTCGCAGGATGCCCGGCGTGACGCGTAGCCGCCGTCGGCATGCGAATGCGAGACCTTGGTATCAATGACCAGCAGCACCAGATCCGCGGGCTGGGTCTCAAACGGAACCAGGCGGGCGTTCTGGTCCCGGCAGTCCAGGAAGACTGCGTGGCCTTCCGAGCCCCGGAGCGACGCCGACTGGTCCATGATGCCCGTAGGGGCGCCGACGAACTCGTTCTCCGCCCGCTGCGTGGCAAGCACCATTTCCTCTGCGTCGAGCCCGGCACCCGCCAGCTCGTTTAATGCAGAGATGACGGCGCATTCGATGGCATGGGATGAAGAAAGCCCGGCTCCGAGGGGAACGTTCGAATCGAGCAGGAGGTCCACGCCCGGAACTTCGATGCCGCGCTCCTGCAGCGCCCACATCACGCCGAGGGGGTACTTGGTCCAGCCTTTGGCGGACCCCGGCCGCAGGGAATCCAGTGCGGTGGACACAACGCCCTGGTCCCCGTAAGTGGAGAGCAGGCGCACGGCGGAGTCGGGGCGGACCCGGACGGCCACCCGTGCTGTCCGGTCAATGGCGAAAGGCAGCACGAAGCCCTCGTTGTAGTCCGTGTGCTCGCCGATCAGGTTTACCCGTCCCGGCGCCTGCCAGACGCCGTCCGGTGCGCCGCCAAACTCCTTCGCGAACCGGGCGGCCAGGTCCTTTGTCCCTGGCTGCCCGCGGGTGGCCAGGGGTTCCGGTGCGGCGTTCAAGCGTGGGCTCCTTCGGGGGTGGCCGCCAGGACGGCTGGGCTTGTGGTGGGGGAGGGCAGAGTGACTTCCCGGAGGCGCTCCGCCACGCTCTCCGGGGTGGTGTCGTTGATGAAAGCACCCATTGCGGCCTCCGATCCTGCCAGGTACTTCAGCTTATCGGCAGCCCGCCGCGGGGAAGTCAACTGGAGGTGAAGGTATCCCGCGGGCCGCAGGACCGGGTCCAGGGGAGCCTGGTGCCATGCCGAGATATAGGGCGTGGGCGTGGGGTAGAGGGCATCAACCCGCTGGAGGAGGTTGAGGTAGACGGACGCGAGCTCATCCTTTTCCTCCCCGCTCAGCGCAGCCAGGTCCGGGACCTGGCGGTGGGGCACCAGGTGGATTTCCAGCGGCCAGCGGGCAGCAAAGGGAACGTAGGCACTGAAGTTCTCGCCCTCCAGGACCATCCTGCTGCCGTCTTCCCGTTCGGAGCGCAACAGGGATCCGGTGAGCGTGTCCCGGCCATCGTGGGCGTCGTGGAACCTGCGGGCGGCGGCCCCAAGGACTCCCGCACGGGGCGTGACGTAGGGGTAGGCGTAGATCTGCCCGTGGGGGTGGTGGAGCGTCACGCCGATGTCAGCACCGCGGTTCTCGAACGGAAAGACCTGCTTGATTCCGGGGAGGGCGCTCAAAGCCTCCGTGCGGTGCGCCCAGGCCTCGATGACCGTGCGCGCACGGGTTTCTCCCAGTTCACTGAATGAACCGGTGTGGGACGGGGTGAACGCCACTACCTCGCAGCGGCCGTACGCAGGTCCCTTGGTGCCCCATGAAGTTGCCTCCGGAACCGGGCCCAGTGCCGGCCCCAGCGAGGGGAACCGGTTCTCGAACACCACCACGTCGTAGTCAGACGCGGGAATCTCGGAAGGGTTAGCGGCAGTGGTAGGGCAAATAGGGCACTGGTCCGCCGGGGGGAGGTGGGTGCGGGTCTGGCGGTGCGCGGCCACCGCAACCCACTCATCGGCCAGTGCGTCGTAGCGGACCTCGCCCGGTTCGCCCCTCGCAGGCAGGCCCCGATGGTCGGTAGTGAGTTGGGCGGCGCGCGACTTGGGCGCTGCAGCGTCGTCGAAGTAGATCAGCTCCCGGCCGTCGGAGAGGCTGGTGCTCGTGATACTTGTCATGAAAAAAGTGTGACACATTCGATCAAAAAAGAATAGTTAACAACAAAATCTCACAAGGGGTGCTGTGTGCGGGGATCGCTCCGCGGTACGGTATTGCTCATGACTTCCAGTTCACCCCAGGAATCCGCGCCGGCACTGCAGGGCTATGCCACCGGCAGGCAGTATGAACTCCGGCGTGGCGATGCCTCGGCCGTAGTGACCGAGCTGGCCGCAGGGCTCCGCTCCTTCAACAGGGGAGGAATCCTCCTGACCGAGACGTACGGTGACGACGACATTCCACCCGGTGCCACCGGCATTACATTGGCGCCTTGGGCAAACCGCGTGGAGGACGGCGTCTGGTTCCTGAACGGGAAAAAGCAGCAGCTGGACATCACCGAGGTTGCCAGGAACAACGCAAGCCACGGCCTCCTCCGCAACTCCGCCTACGCCCTTGTGGATGAGTCGGAACACTCCATCACCCTGGAGGCCACCATCTTTCCGCAGCACGGGTATCCCTTCCTGGCGCGGCACCGGGTGCAGTACGCGATCAACGAGGACCTCGGGCTGGTGGTCCGCCAGACCCTGGTGAACGACGCCAAGGAGCCTGCGCCCTTCGTCCTGGGCGCCCACCCCTACCTGAGGCTGGGCGATGTGCCCATTGACGAACTGGTCCTGACAGTGGCGGCCGAGACGCGCCTTGTGGCCGATGACCGCCTGATACCACGCAGCTCCGCTCCCGTGCAGGGCGATTCGGACTTCAGGGCAGGGCTGAACATTGCTGCCCTCGACGTGGATGTGGCCCTGACGGACCTGCGCTTCGAAGCAGGAAAGGCCCGCCACACGCTGTCGGCGCCGGACGGCAGTCAGGTAACCCTGTGGCAGGACGAAGCCTGCCGTTATGTCCACGTCTTTGTCAGCACCCAGTACCCGGGCCGCAGCCGTGCCGTGGCCGTTGAGCCCATGACCGGGCCGGCCAACGCCTTCAACTCCGGGGACGGCCTGCGCTGGCTCAGCCCCGGCGGGTCCTTCACCATCGAGTGGGGCATCGACTACACCACGGGGGCCGGCGGGTAGTGGTTTCCGAATAAGCTTCCGCTGGGGAAGTATTAGGCTATGACGCCAGCAGAGGATGCCGTTACCTCCCCCAGCCCCGCTCCAAGCCAGCAACAGCCTGCTTCCAGCCAGCCTGTCCGGGTCCTCGCGGACCGCGAACTGGACCGGGACATACCTTACGGCGTACGCATCGCAGCCTCCTGGGCCTGGCGGGTGGGGCTGATCCTCCTAGTTGGCGGTGCGCTCGTCTGGCTGCTGAGCCGGATTAGCTTCCTCATCATTCCAGTCATGGTGGCTGCCCTCCTCGCCGGGCTCCTCAGCCCGGTGGTGCGGTGGCTCAAGCGCTACAGGCTGCCTTCCGGAGCGGCCGTTGCCGTCACTGTTGTGGGCTTCATCGGCCTGATAGGCGGGTCGCTGGCGCTGGTGGGAAGGCAGTTGGTTTCAGGCTTCGGCGAACTCTGGTCGGAGGCGCTGGCCGGGGTCAAGCAGATCCAGGACTGGCTGTCCGACGGGCCGCTGCACCTGACCGCCGCCCAAATGGACCAATACCTGCAGGAAGCAACCACGGCCCTGCAGGACAACACCAGCAGCATCGTCAGCGGGGCGCTGTCCTTCGGCAGCACTGCCGGGCACTTTGCCGCCGGACTCATCCTGGCGCTGTTCATCCTCATCTTCTTCCTGCTGGAAGGGGACCGGATCTGGGCCTTCCTGGTCCGGCTGCTTCCCAGGAAAGCCAGGGCGGCAGCCTTCGGTGCCGGACGCAAGGGCTGGACCTCCATGGTCAGCTACGCACGCATCCAGATGTTCGTGGCCTTCGTGGACGCAGTGGGAATCGGGGCGGGTGCCGCCATTATCGGGGTGCCCCTGGCGCTGCCGCTCAGCGTGCTCGTCTTCATCGGTTCGTTTATCCCCATTGTCGGCGCCCTTTTCACCGGCGCTATCGCGGTCCTGCTGGCGCTGGTGGCGAACGGCCCCATCAACGCCCTGATCATGCTGGGCATCGTGCTCCTCGTCCAGCAGCTGGAAAGCCACATCCTGCAACCGCTGATCATGGGCAAGGCAGTCGCCCTGCACCCGGTGGCGGTAATCCTTTCGGTGGCCGCAGGATCCTACCTTGCAGGCATCCCTGGCGCCCTGTTCTCGGTGCCCATCCTCGCCGTCGCAAATTCCTCCATTCGCTACATCGCCGCCAGAACGTGGGAACATGAACAAGTGCCGGCTTTCGCCGGAGGACCCATGACGGCAGGCGCGGGCCCGGACAACACCATCCGGGACGTCCGGCCGCCGGCCGGACTCAAACGCGGCAAGGGCGCCGCCGCCGGCACCAAAGCAGAACTACCTGATGCCTCTCCCACTGCGGAACCGGGCGCAGGGGCCGAATCCAGAGGAGAATAGTCCGTGAACATCCTTGAAACCCTTCCCGTCACGCTGGACGATGTCCTGGAGGCGCAGAAGCTGCTCGACGGGATTATTGCGCGTACACCGGTGGAATCGTCCCGCGCCCTGGGAAAGATGGCCGGCGGGGATGTCTACTTCAAGTGCGAAAACCTCCAGCGCGCCGGATCGTTCAAGGTGCGCGGCGCCTACGTCCGGATGGCCAAGCTTTCCCCCGAGGAGAAAAAGCGCGGCGTGGTGGCAGCCTCCGCAGGCAACCACGCCCAGGGCGTAGCCGTGGCCGCCAAGAGCCTGGGCATCAAGGCCCGCATCTACATGCCGCTGGGTGTTGCGCTTCCCAAGCTGGCAGCCACCCGCAGCCACGGCGCGGAAGTCATCCTGCACGGCCACAATGTTGACGAGGCGCTCGCCGAAGCCCAGCGGTACAGCAACGAGACGGGAACCGTCTTTGTGCACCCGTTCGACAACGTCGATGTCGTGGCAGGACAGGGAACCCTGGGGCTGGAAATCCTTGAGCAGGTACCCAACGTGGACACCATCCTCATGGGCGTCGGCGGCGGCGGACTCCTGGCGGGGGTCGCCGTCGCCATCAAAGCCCGGGCCAAGGAGCTGGGGCGGGAGATCCGCATCATCGGGGTCCAGGCGGAGAACGCCGCTGCCTACCCGCCGTCACTGGCCGCTGATGCGCTGGTACCCCTGAAGAAGGTGTCCACCATGGCGGACGGCATCGCTGTCGGCCGTCCCGGGCAGCTCCCGTTCAGCATCATCCGCGAACTCGTGGACGACGTCGTGACGGTCAGCGAAGATTCGCTGGCCCGTGCCCTGATCTTCCTGCTGGAGCGGGCCAAGATGGTGGTGGAACCGGCCGGCGCGGTTGGCGTGGCGGCGCTGATGGACGGCAAGATCGAAAATCCGGGAACCACGGTGGTGGTCCTCTCGGGCGGCAACATCGACCCCATGCTCATGCTCAAGGTCATCCAGCGGGGCCTCTCCGCTGCAGGGCGCTACATGACGGTCCGCATGATGCTCGATGACCGCCCCGGTTCTCTGGCCACCATCGCCAGGATCATCGCCGAAAACGATGCCAACGTCACCGGCCTTGACCACACCCGGGTGGGCGGCTCCATCAGCATGGGAGACGTGTCCATCACGGTGAACCTGGAAACAAAGGGCCACGAGCACGGGGAACAGGTGCTCAGCGCCCTCCGGGCGGAAGGCTTCCAGCCCATCGTGGTGCATTAGGAAAATCCATGGCCGGACTGACGGGAAACGGAAGCTTCGGGCAGCGCAGGACCGTGGCCGCCCGTGCCAAGGGCGGCCTGCTGGTGCTGGGCACCTTCGTGGTTCTCCTCTTTGTCATCGAGCTGTTCAACATGGTGATGCTGCGCTCGCTCAATGCAACGTTCGGGCTCCGGCCCAGGAGTGCCGACGGGCTGCTGGACATCTTCACGTTCCCGCTCCTGCACGCAAACCTGAACCATCTGCTCTCCAATAGCCTGCCGCTGATCGTTTTTGGTTTCCTGGTGTTCCTCTCGGGACTCCGGGTGTTCCTGACCGCCCTTGCCTTCAGCTGGCTGGGCTCCGGCCTCACGGTCTGGCTGATTGGCGACGGCGGCGTCACAGTGGGCGCCTCGGGCCTGGTTTTCGGGCTGTTTTCGTTCCTGCTGGTGCGCGGGTTCATCAACCGCAGCTGGCGCCAGATCCTCCTGGCCGTGGTCCTCTTTATGGGTTACGGGAGCATCCTGCTGGGTGTTCTGCCCATCGGAGCCGGCTACATTTCCTGGCAGGCCCACCTGGGCGGGGCGGCCGGGGGAGTGGTGGCGGCCCTGCTGCTGCGGCGCCGCAGCCACGCCCCTGGCCCGGCCCTGTAGGTATCTGGCCCATTAACGCAAAACGCCGGCCGTCCCTTTTCCGGGACGGCCAGCGTTGTGTGTGCCTCTGCCAGCTCTCAGCAGTCAGGCGGCGTACGGCTTGGCGGACAGGATCTCCACCTTGATGTCCTTGCCGTTGGGCGCAACGTAGCTCAGGGAGTCGCCTTCCTTGTGCCCCAGGATGGCCGCACCCAGCGGCGACTTCTCGCTAAAGACGTCCAGGTCGGAGTCGCCGGCAATTTCACGGGATCCGAGCAGGAACGTTTCTTCGTCGCCGGCGATCTTCGCTACCACGATCATGCCGGGCTCCACGATTCCGTCGTCCGCCGGGGCCTCGCCCACGTGGGCGTCGCGGAGCAACGCGGTGAGCTGGCGGATACGGGCCTCAATCTTGCCCTGTTCCTCCTTGGCTGCGTGGTAGCCACCGTTCTCCTTGAGGTCCCCCTCTTGCCGGGCTGCTTCAATCTTCTGGACGATCTCTGCCCGGCCTGCGCCGGAAAGGTGGTCCAGCTCTGCCTTCAGGCGGTCAAAAGCTTCCTGGGTGAGCCAGGCTGCAGCTGCGCTGTTGGTGGTAGACACGGACTTCTCCTCTGGTGGTCATACATGCAAAAGACCCCGCCACGGTGGCCACTTGTGGAACAGTAACCAGCTCAGCGGGGTAAAGGTATTGCTCCATTGTAGTCAATCCCTTGGACTTAACCCAACAGGGAAGCGGCGCACGTCACACGCCCTGCCCTGGTTCCGGCCAAGATTATCGGTGCTATGTGCCGTGCTACGTGCCGGCAGCCCAGCAGCTGTCCACCACGCCGGATACCGAGAGTGATTCGGTGCGCACGGCCGCGCGCTGGGCAACCGTGCGGCCGCCGTCGGCTGTTTCAGTGCTCTCCGTGGGGGGAACATCCACAACCTTCCATCCCACCACCGCAAACTTGGAATCCAGTGCCTTGACCGCGCACTTGACGGCGGTGCCTGGCTCGCGGGTGACCTGGAAGTCCACCTCCGCCAGGGTGGCATCCGTGGTGCTGTAGCCGATGTCCTTGAACGAGACATCGGACAATGACTGTGACGTGGAAACCCAGGCCAGGAATCCGATTCCTGCAGCCAGTGCCGCCCCGCCGACGATGCGTTTGGCTTTGGGCGTAAGCCTGCGCTTTTTAGCCCCATAGCGATTGGCTAGGCTAGTGTCTGCGGGCGCGGGTTGGGCCGGCTGGTCCGGGGAAGTCACCTCACCAGTTTAGTGCCCTTTCCGGGGGCGGCTTGTCAGCATCCCCCGCCAGGCGTCCGCCCTTTTAAGCGATCCGATCAGCGGCCACAGGCAGCAAAAGAATAAGGAGCCGTCCTTCGATGACAGCGTCCAGCACCACCCAGGCGCCGCTACGGCTGCTCGCCGTCCATGCCCATCCGGACGACGAGTCCAGCAAGGGCGCTGCGACGATGGCCAAATACGCTGCCTCCGGCGTCGACGTCCTGGTGGCCACGTGCACCGACGGCTCCAGGGGAGACATCCAGAACCCCGCCGTTGAGGGGGAGCCGCACCCGAAGCGGGACATGGCAGGTGCCAGGCGCCTGGAGATGGAACGGGCGGCGGCCATCCTCGGCGTCAGGCAGCGGTGGCTCGGATTCGTGGACTCCGGCCTTCCTGAAGGCGATCCGCTTCCTCCCCTTCCCGCAGGATCATTTGCCACCCTGCCCCTGCAGCGCGCTGCCGCGCCCCTGGTGCGGCTGGTCCGGTCCTTTAAGCCGCACGTCATCCTCAGCTATGACGAAAACGGCGGCTACCCCCATCCGGACCACATCATGGCGCACCGCGTTGCCGTGGAGGCCTTCGAATCGGCCGGTGACGGTTCGCGCTATCCGGACGCCGGGGAGCCGTGGGAACCCAGCAAGCTCTACTACGACAGGGCATTCAGCCCGGAACGCTTCAGGGCACTGCACTTCGCCCTGGAGGAAGCTGGACTCCAGTCCCCGTACGCCGAGCGGCTTGCGGCCTGGCTGGAAGCGGATGCCGAGGGCCACACGCCGCCGCCCGCCACGCATCCCACCACCACCCAGGTGGACTGCGGCGATTTCTTCGAGGTGCGCGACGACGCGCTCCGTGCCCACCGCACCCAGGTGGACCCCCTGGGGTTCTTTTTTGCCGTTTCCCCCGACATGCAGCGCCGGGCCTGGCCGTGGGAAGACTACTCGCTCATCCACTCCCGGGTTCCGTCCGAGCTCCCGGAGCGGGATCTGTTCGCAGGGCTAAGATAGAAGCAGCCGGCAATTTCTATGTCGCGTAGAAGTCCCATCCGCGACCCCTGCGACCCGCTCCACAGAAGGTAAATAACCGTGCATCATCTGCTCCTCAGCTTGGCCACCACCCCGACGCCCCTGCCCACGCCAACGCTGCGTGAGGGGATCTCCGAGGACCAGGTGACCCCCGGCCTGCTGGGCTTCATCATGACGGCGTTCTTCGTAGTTGCCACCGCACTGCTGATCGTTGACATGGTCCGGCGCATCCGCCGCGTGCGGTACCGGGCGCAGGTGGAGGAGGACCGCATGGCTGCCGCTGCTGCGGCGGACGTTGAGGCGGCGGAGGCTGCCGAGGCGGGGGCGTCTGGCCAGCAGGCCCGCGGTGGCGCGGCGCAGGGAACGGCCGACGACGGGACGGACCCCGCACAGGACCAGCGTCCCTGACGCGCGCGAATTGGCTAGCCCCGCGCCTGCTTTGGCCGCGGCGTGCGGCTGCCCTAGCTGAGGACGGCCGTGGCGATGGCCGCGAAATGCGCGGCGAAAGCGACCACGGTCAGGGCATGGAACAGTTCGTGGAACCCGAAGTGGTGGTAGCTGAAGTTTGGTTTCTTGAGCGCATAGAAGACTGCCCCGGTGATGTACAGGATGCCGCCCACGCAGATCAGGACGGCAGCGGACACGCTGGCCTGGAAGAACTGCGGCAGGTAGAAGAGGGCGCCGCAGCCCAAGGCAATGTAGATGGGTACGTAGAGCCAGCGGGGGGCGTCCGTCCACAACAGCCGGAACAGTACCCCGAGGATGGCCCCTGACCAGATGACCCACAGCAGGAGGACTGCCTGCGGCCTTTCCAGGAGGGTCCAGGCAAGCGGTGTGTAGCTGCCGGCGATCACCAGCATGATGTTCGTGTGGTCCAGCCGCTTGAGGACGATCTTGACCCCGGGCGACCAGTTGCCCCGGTGATAGACGGCGCTGACGCCAAAAAGCAGCACGCCCGTGGCCGCGTAGATGGCTGAGGTGATTTTGCGGTCGGCCGTCGGCGCAAGGACCACCAGGACGATCCCGGCCGCCAGGGCAAGAGGGGCTGTGACGGTGTGGATCCAGCCACGCCATTTGGGCTTGATCATCAGGAGTTCGGCGAGCCGGACTGCGGCGTCGTCCATGGCGTTGTTTGTTGCGCCCTTTGCTGCGCCGTTTCCCGCGCCAGGACTGTCCTGTGGCTGCGGCGTCCGGGGGGCGTCCGGGGTGTCCCTGTTCATGCTCCCAGAATAACTTACGGATCAGTAAGTTACCGATGGGTAGGTTTGTGGGGAGGGCTGCCCCGGGCGGGTGGAACGGCCCCTCGGCGCTTCGGACGGTAGCCTAGGATGTGCAAGTACGTACAGCGAGGAAGTCAGGTGAGTGGACGCGTGGAGTTGCCCGGGTTCCTCTATGGCTTCTACGAGCGCAGGCTGCTGAAGGATCTTGCCCGCGACCGCATTCCCCGCCACATCGGCGTCATGGTGGACGGGAACCGCCGCTGGGCCAAACAGTTCAACGCGCCCACCAGCCAGGGCCACCAGGCCGGTGCCGACAAGATCCACGAGTTCCTTGGCTGGTGCCAGGAGCTCGGAGTCAAAGTGGTCACCCTGTACATGCTCTCCACGGACAACATGAACAGGTCCAGTGAGGAACTGGACCTGCTGATGGGTATTATCGCCAACACCCTGGACCGGCTGGATGAGGACGCCAATATCTCCGTCCACGCGATGGGTGCTCCGGAGCTTCTTCCGGATTACCTCGCCGAGCGGCTCAACAAGCTGACGGCACGCACCCCGGTGCTGGAGAAGATCCACGTCAATGTGGCGGTGGGATACGGCGGCCGCCGGGAAATTGTGGACGCCGTGCGTGAGCTCCTCCACGACGCCGTAGCCAAGGGCAGGGACATCGGCCAGCTTGCGGATGAGCTCTGCGTTGATGACATCTCGCGCTTCCTTTACACCCGCGGCCAGCCGGACCCGGACCTGGTGATCCGGACATCGGGGGAACAGCGCCTGTCCGGATTCCTGATGTGGCAGAGCGCCTACAGCGAGTTCTACTTCTGCGAGGCATTGTGGCCCGCGTTCCGCAAGGTGGACTTCCTGCGGGCCCTCCGCGATTACGCGGGCAGGCAGCGGCGCTTCGGCGCCTGACAGCTCCGGTTCATCACAAGTTCACGCCACCGCAACAGGAATCGCCGCGTAATGGTTGCGGAAATTACTTGGCGTGGATTTACGTTGTATCCATCAGCTGGCAAAACCGCCGGCTGATCGGGGAGGCCAGTACATGGAGCGAAACATCGCACCGGTTGTATGGGAGGCCGGACCCGGCCTCCTGGCCGAGCCGCCTCACCAATAACAATTCCGGGCTGGTGCCCGGGGCTGGAGTCGATGTGGCTACTTCTGAACATCTGCCCAAGGTCGTTTTGGACCAGGCAGAGAAAGCTACCTCTCGCGGCACGCGAGCCACCTCACGAACCGGTTCAGCAGCGGATGCTGCGGCCGGTTTTGCTGTCTCCGGAAGGGAATCGGCCATTAACACCTTCGTCATCGACACCTCTGTCCTGCTGTCAGACCCCCGCGCCCTGCTGCGATTTGCCGAGCACGAGGTCATTGTTCCGGTTGTGGTCATCACCGAGCTGGAGTCCAAACGGCACGACCCCGAGCTGGGCTATTTCGCCCGGAAAGCGCTGCGGCTCCTCGACGACCTGCGGGTGAAACACGGCGGACTGAACCAGCCCATTCCCATCGGTGACGACGGCGGCTCCCTCATGGTGGAGCTCAACCACATCTCCTCTGAGGTGCTGCCGCTGGGCTTCCGGAGCGGTGACAACGACAGCCGCATCCTCGCCGTCGCCAAGAACCTCGCCAACGAAGGCAGGAACGTCACGGTGGTGTCCAAGGACCTGCCCATGCGGGTCAAGGCCTCGGCCATGGGGCTCACCGCCGACGAATACCGCAACGAACTGGTGAAGGACTCCGGCTGGACCGGTGTTGCCGAGGTCGAAGCCAATGAGCAGGAGATCTCCACCCTGTACGGCCACGAGCCGGTGTTCATTCCGGCGGCGGCGGAAATGCCGGTCAACACCGGCCTTGTCCTGCTGTCCAACCGGGGGTCCGCCCTTGGCCGGGTGGGCCCGGACAAGCAGGTCCGCCTGGTCAAAGGCGACCGCGACGTGTTCGGCCTGCACGGGCGCTCCGCCGAGCAGCGGCTGGCCATCGACATGCTGATGGATCCCGCCGTCGGCATCGTGTCCATTGGCGGCCGGGCCGGCACCGGCAAGTCGGCGCTGGCGCTGTGTGCCGGCCTGGAAGCAGTGCTGGAACGGCGCGAGCACCGCAAGGTCATCGTGTTCCGGCCCCTCTACGCCGTGGGTGGCCAGGAACTTGGCTACCTCCCCGGTTCCGAATCCGAGAAAATGAACCCTTGGGCGCAGGCAGTCTTCGACACGCTCGGCGCCCTGGTGAGCCAGGAAGTGGTGGAGGAGGTCATGGACCGCGGCATGCTCGAGGTCATGCCCCTCACCCACATCCGGGGACGGTCCCTCCACGATGCCTTCGTGATCGTTGACGAGGCCCAGTCGCTCGAGAAAAACGTCCTGCTGACTGTCATGAGCAGGATCGGGCAGAACTCGAAGATCGTCCTCACCCACGACGTCGCCCAGCGCGACAACCTCCGCGTCGGCCGCCACGACGGGATCGCCGCAGTCGTCGAAACCCTGAAAGGACACCCGCTCTTCGGCCACATCACCCTGACCCGCTCCGAACGCTCGCCCATCGCCGCACTGGTGACAGAACTGCTCGAAGGCTAGTCCCGGTTTCGTAGCAAGGGCCGTGGTCAGGTTCGCCGGGCCACGGCCCTTTGCGTGTCCGTCATTGGGTTCGGTGGGCCAGCTTCCGTGAGGAGGACCTTGGCCTTTCGCCGTCGCTTAGACACCTCCCGCCGCGCCACTTCGGTCGCTGGGCGACCTGCGCAGCGCTCTGGTCGGCGATGCGCTCCTACGCGAAACACCAAGGTCCTCCTCGTACCTCACGCACAGCAGCGTCACAGTCCTTCTCGTAGGAGCGCATCGCGACGCATCGGGCACCGGAGGTCGCTCAGCGACCGAAGGTGCCCCTATGCGTTGTGTCTAAGCGACGGAGAAGGGCAGTGGCGCGGCGACTCAGCCACGGCTGCGCAACTAGGCGACGGCGAAGTGCTGGGGCCGGACGGACCCGGCCACGGCTGTACACCTGAGCGCGGAGAAGGTCTGCCTCGCGGCGCACTGGACCGCGGACACAGGCTCAGGTGACCTTGAGGAACTTCGCTGCTGCTTCGTGGCCTTTGACTTGTAGTTCCCAGTCGGGGCGCTTGAAGGAGCCCGGGGTGAGGCGGACGTGCTGGACTGTCTCGATTTGGGTGCCCCAGGCCTTGCGGGTGACGCCGTTGAACTCGTAGCCGAGGGAGCGGGAGACGCCCAGGGAGGCTTCGTTCCAGTCCGCTGCTTCGGACTCGGCTACTTCTGCGCCCAGCCAGTCGAACGCGTAGAGCACGACGGCGGCACGCATCTCCTTGCCCAAGCCGCGGCCCTGCACCGACTGCTTGAGCCATGATCCAGTGCTCACGGTCTTCAGCGCGGCGAAGTCCTTGGCACCGATGTCCTGGCAGCCGATCAACTCGTTCCCGTGCCAGATGCCCAGGAGGAGCGTCCAGGATTCCGGGGTGCACTCGGCGCGGCAGCGCCAGTGCCACTGCGCCATCCTGGGGCCGAGTTCTTCCAGGGGAGCTTCCGCCCACGCAGTGCTGAACGGGTTCCTCCCAGGCTCGTGAATGCCGCTATGCGCCGCTGCAACCGCCGCCGGGATCTCATGGTCCTGGATGGGACGGAGTTCCAGCCGCGGCGTGGCAAGGGTGAGGCCGAAGAGAGGCCAAACGGAGCTGAGCGTAGTCATCCGCGAAGCCTAGCCGAGAAACCGGGTGCTGGCCTGTCATGGTCAGGCGGGAACATCCCAGCTGATGTGCCGCCGGACGTCGGTGAGGTTCATGGATTCCGCCAGGAAGAGATCGTCCAGCATGTATTCGTCCACGGCAATGATGCGCAGCCAGTGGCCGTACTGGTCCGTTTCAGGTTCAAGGGAGCGGCTGGAGACACAAACGCCGGTACCCAGGTCCATCCTGACCCTGGAATGGCCCGGCATGCACAGCGGAGCGGCAGGATCCACCGGATGGTAGGCGGCGGTCGGGACCACCACAGCCTCAAGCGCCGGCCG
The DNA here is from genome assembly GCF_045291495.1 of Pseudarthrobacter quantipunctorum. Classification (NCBI taxonomy): domain Bacteria; kingdom Bacillati; phylum Actinomycetota; class Actinomycetes; order Micrococcales; family Micrococcaceae; genus Pseudarthrobacter; species Pseudarthrobacter quantipunctorum. The sequence continues at coordinate 2,863,734 of NZ_CP148033.1, read as the reverse complement.
GCCCTCATGCTCAACCCGGCGGACCTCCTGCACCTCCACAGGATTGCTGCCGGGAAACTCGAGGGGCACGGGGGCGTTGCCTGCGAGCTCCACCGGATCCAGCGCCGCGGAGAAGCGTCCATTGCCGAAGCCAGGCTCCCCGTAGGCCGCCTCGGGGCGCCGCCTGACCAGGCCGAAGTCGTCATAAACGGGCGTCACCAGATGGGGCGGCAGGAGCCATGATTTTCGTGTGGAGCTTATGTAGAGCCCGTCCCTGGAATCGTTGATGCCGGTGGTGCTGTGCAGGACCAGTCCCTCAGGGCTTTCCAGCCGCAGGGCTCCGGGGCGCCGCAGCCAGGCGCGGACCAGGGGAGCGGCAGGGCTGGGGGCTTCAGCGAAGGGCTCATTCCAGTACTCGAAGCGCAGCGACTGCCATTTCCAGGGCGAGGACCGGCACAGGTTCCGGAACATGGCTGAAAGGTCCGTGGGGGCAGCTCCACTGTCCGGATCCGGCTGGTGCCGGAAGTCCCACGTCGCCATATCCACAGTTTACGCGCGGGCGGTGGGTGGGCGCGTGGAAATCCAGTAGCATCCGAGGGTGATCCATCGACTGGGCGAACTATGGCAGCACACTCCGGCGGCGTTCTGGCTGGTGCTTGCCGCGTGCGCCTATTTCGCGGTGATGGCCGTCCGGCTCACCGTGATCGATGTCCGGCACCACCTGCTGCCGAACAGGATCGTTTTCCCGTCCTATGCCGTGGCCGGCGTCCTGCTCCTGGCGGCGGCAGCGTTTGCCGGAGAGCAGGGTCCTGCTGGTCCCGTCGCGGGCCTGGCATCCCAGCCGGTGCTCCGGGTAGTGGCCGGGGCCGCCATCCTGTGGCTCTTCTACTTCATCCTCCGGCTGGTCTACCCGCCGGGTATGGGCTTCGGGGACGTAAAACTCGCCGGGGTCCTGGGCATGTACCTCGGCTACCTGGGGTGGGGGCATCTTTTTGCCGGCACTTTCCTGGCCTTCCTTTTGGGCGGCCTCTGGTCTGTCGCACTCCTGGCTGCGCGCAGGGGGACGCTCAAATCGTCCATCCCCTTCGGCCCGTTCATGCTCGCCGGAACCGCCGCCGCGATGCTGCTGCCGGCCTGACCCGCAGCCGCAGCCGCACCGCAGCCGCAGGGGCCAGGGCGGGCGGGCAGGGCAACGCAGGCAGACGGTTCGGTAGGCTGGCACCATGCCTGCGCCTGACTACGTCCTGAAGCTCCGCAAGAAAATCGGCACGGACCCCCTGTGGGTCCCGGGAGTGCGGGGCGTGGTGATGGACGCCGGGGGCCGCGTGCTGCTGGCCCAACGGGCAGACAACAGGCAGTGGGCCCTGGTGAGCGGCATGCTCGAGCCCGGCGAGCAGCCTGCACGCGGGCTGGTGCGGGAAATCTTTGAGGAAACGGCGGTGGTGGCCGAACCGGAGCGCGTGGTGTCCGTGGGGGCCGTGGGTCCCTTTACGTATCCCAACGGCGATGTGTGCGAGTTCCTGGACGTTGTGTTCCTGTGCCGCTATGTGTCCGGAACTGCTCGGGTGAATGACGACGAGTCCCTGGCCGTCGGCTGGTTCGGACTCGATGAACTGCCTGAACTCATGGCCGGACACCTCACCAGCATCCACCGCGCCCTTGCGCCCGCCGAGGCCGCGCACTTCGAGCCCTGACCGCGCCACAGGGGCGCCGCAACCCCCAAGATTGCGGCGCCCCTGTGTGGTTCCTCATGCACTCCTGTGCCGCGGCGGGCAGGAGTACGACGGCGGTCAGCTGCGCTGGGAGACCAGCCCGCCGTCGTCGTCCTTGATGCTGTCCCCATCCCCAGCGTCCGGTGCCTTGTCCGCACCTGCTGCCGGCCCGGTCAGTGCCGCGGCCAGCCGCTCGGCTTCCTCGCCGCCCACGGCCTCGCCTCGGGCCACCATGCCGGCTGTCTCCGAGAGCGGGATCTGCTTCAGCGTGACGGCCAGGATGAGGGCCGCCGCGATGAAGGGGATCAGGTACCAGAACACCGGGGCCAGGGACTCGGCGTAGGCGGTGACGATGGCATCGCGCAGCTGCTCCGGAAGCTGGGCCAGTGCCTGCGGATCCAGCGTGCTGGTGGACTGGGCCGCCTGGTCAGCCGAGGCTCCGGCGCCGGTAAAGGCACTGGTGAGGGACTCCGAGAGCCGGTTGGTGAAGATTGCGCCGAAGACGGCCACGCCCATGGCGGCGCCCACTTCGCGGAAGTAGTTGTTGGTGCTGGTCGCGGTGCCGATCTGGTCGGCAGGGACGGAGTTCTGCACCACCAGGACCACGACCTGCATGATCAGGCCCAGCCCGGCGCCGAAGATGAACAGCTGGACGCAAATGATCCAGATGGGGGTACTGGCGGCGAGGGTGGTCATCCAGAGCATGGCGGCCATGGTCAGAGCCGCCCCGAGGATGGGGAACATCTTGTACTTGCCGGTCTTGGAGATGCGGATGCCGGAGTAGATGGACGTGCCCATCAGGCCGGCCATCATGGGCAGCATCAGCAGGCCGGACTCAGCCGCGGAGGTGCCCGAGGACATCTGCAGGAAGGTGGGGACGAACGCAATCGCGGAGAACATGCCCAGCCCCAGGGTGAAGCCGATGGCTGTGGCGTTGACGAAGATGCGGTTGCGGAACAGGCTCAGGGGAATGACGGGATCTTCGGCACGGCGCTCCACCATCACGAACGCGGCCGCGGAAAGGACCATGCCTGCGCCAAAGGCCCACGTGACCGGGGAGTCCCAGCCTTCGTCCTTCTTGCCGCCGAAGTCCGTGAAGAAGATGAGGCACGTCGTGGCGGCCGAGAGCAGGACGACGCCCAGGATGTCGATCCGCTTTTCTGCCCTCTTGTTCGGGAGGGTCAGGGTGAACCATGCGATGGCAAACGCTGCGATGCCGATGGGGATGTTGATGTAGAAGGCCCACTCCCAGGTCAGGTGGTCCACGAAGAAGCCCCCGAGCAGGGGGCCGGCCACGGCGGAGAGGCCGAAGACGGCACCGAGCGGGCCCATGTATTTGCCGCGGTCCTTCGCCGGCACGATGTCGGCGATGATGGCCTGCGAGAGGATCATGAGCCCGCCGCCGCCCAGGCCCTGGATGGCGCGGAAGGTGACGAAGCCCCAGAAGTCGGTGGCAAGGGCACAGCCCACGGACGCCAGGGTGAAGAGGGCGATGGCCGTAAGAAAAAGGTTGCGCCGGCCCAGCACGTCACCGAACTTGCCGTAGATGGGCATCACGATGGTGGTGGCCAGCAGGTACGCGGTGGTGATCCAGGCCTGGTGTTCCACTCCGCCCAGCTTGCCCACGATCGTCGGCATGGCTGTGGAGACAATTGTCTGGTCCAGGCTGGAGAGCAGCATGCCGGCAATGAGGGCGGAGAAGATGATCCAGATGCGTTTTTGCGTCAGCAGCAGCGGGCCGGCTGCTGCCCTGGGGCTGGTGGCGGTGCTCATGAGTGTCCTTCTGCGGGTACCGGGAGTTCGAATGGCTGTGAAAAGAGCTGGCTGGCGGCAGAGATGTTTTCCATCAGCAGCTCGGCGTAAGGGCGGGTGTTGCCGTCGGAGAAGTAGGCCATGCTGCTTTTCCGGGCGATCGTCCCCAGCAGGACCACAGCCATCTGCACCACGGGGTGGTCAGGTGCCACGCCTTCCCGCAGGGCGACATCCCGGGCGAACTGGGCTTCGCGCTGCTCGGTCACTCCGATGATCCTGAGGATCAGCTGCGGCTCCTTCTTGACGACGCCGATCAGCTGGCGGGTTTCCTCCTCAGAGGCGGCCATATGCTCGGACAGCCTCAGGGAAAGCCGGACGAGGTCCTGGAACAGCGTGGGGGAGATTTCCCCGGCGGGCGATGCGTTCCCGCCCGCAATGAATTCCTCCAGGACGTCCGCGGGAATGTCGTCGTCGATGTGGCCGAGGACGGCGTCTTCCTTGGTGGGGAAGTAGTTGAAGAACGTCCGGCGGGAAATGCCCGCCCGCTCGCAGACCTCCTCCACGGTGTAGCCGCTGAGGCCTCGTGCGGCGGTCAGCTTCCGGGTGATCGAGGTAATCGCGGCGCGGGTTGCTGCCCGTTTGCGCTCGCGGAGGCCGCCCTCAAATTCTGCACTATCAGTCACGAAGTAAAGTTTTGCACTAATACAACAACAGTGCAACTTTAAGGGGAGGGTGATGGAGTTTTTGTCCACGTATACAGGGTTGAGCTGCGGGGGGCGCCTGCGTATCTGGACAAAAACATCAAGGAACGACGGCGGCCGCCCACCTTCGCTTGGAAGGTAGGCGGCCGACGTCGTGCTTTAGCTGGGGCCTTTCGCCGGCGGACCGGCGGGGGATGGGATTAAGCCTTGTGGGCGGGAGCGGTCATCGTGGTGACATCCAGTGCCTTATCCAGGTCGGCTTCGGAGACCTGGCCCTCGCCGTCACCCACGAAGCCCAGCTTCTCGGTGGCCTGGCGGACGGTCAGGCCCTCCGCCACAGCCGTCTTGGCGATCTTGGCAGCGTTCTCGTAACCGATGTACTTGTTCAGCGGGGTCACGATGGACGGCGATGCCTCGGCCAGGAAGCGGGCACGCTCCACGTTGGCGGTGATGCCGTCGATCATCTTGTCTGCCATGACCCGGCTGGTGTTGGCGAGCAGGCGGATGGATTCCAGCAGGTTGGACGCCATCACCGGGATGCCGACGTTCAGCTCAAACGCACCGTTGGTGCCGGACCACGCGATCGCGGTGTCGTTGCCGATGACCTGGGCGGCGACCATGATGGACGCTTCGCAGATCACCGGGTTGACCTTGCCGGGCATGATGGACGAGCCGGGCTGCAGGTCCGGAATGGCAATCTCGCCAAGGCCCGTGTTGGGGCCGGAGCCCATCCAGCGGAGGTCGTTGTTGATCTTCATGAACGAGATGGCGATGTTGCGCAGCTGGCTGGACGCCTCGATCAGGCCGTCGCGGTTGGCCTGCGCCTCGAAGTGGTCGCGTGCTTCGGTCAGGGGCAGGCCCGTGTCCGTAGCCAGCAGTTCGATCACGCGCTCCGGGAAACCGGCCGGGGTGTTGATGCCGGTGCCCACTGCCGTACCGCCGAGCGGAACTTCGGCAACGCGGGGGAGGGAAGCGTTGATGCGCTCGATGCCGTAGCGGACCTGGGCTGCGTAGCCGCCGAATTCCTGGCCCAGGGTCACCGGGGTGGCGTCCATCAGGTGGGTTCGGCCGGACTTGACGACGTCCTTGAATTCAACGGCCTTGCGCTCCAGGGACTCGGCCAGGTAGCCGAGGGCGGGGATGAGGTCGTTGATCAGGGCGGAGGTGGCGGCAACGTGCACCGACGTGGGGAAAACGTCATTGGAGGACTGTGAGGCGTTGACGTGGTCGTTCGGGTGCACAACCTTGTCGCTGCCGGCCGCCTTGAGGGCGCGGGTGGCCAGCTCTGCGATCACCTCGTTGGTGTTCATGTTGGAGGACGTGCCCGAGCCGGTCTGGAAGACATCGATGGGGAAGTCGCCGTCGTACTTGCCGGTGGCTACCTCATCCGCGGCCGCCGCGATGGCCTTGGCCAGCTCGCCGTCGAGCACACCCAGTTCAGCGTTGGCCTGGGCGGCAGCCTTCTTGACCCGGGCAAGCGCTTCAATGTGCGCAGGTTCCAGGGTCTTGCCGGAAATCGGGAAGTTCTCCACTGCACGCTGCGTCTGCGCGCGGTACAGTGCGTTCACGGGGACGCGGACTTCGCCCATCGTGTCATGTTCAATGCGGAACTCTTCAGTGGAAGTCATGGGGCTAGCTTAGGACGCCCGGGCGCCGCACCGAAAACCGTGAACTGCTTGCTACACGCTGCCCGCCGAAGCCGTCTCAGCGAGCTGTCAGAGGTCGCCAATTCCGGAAACAAGGTTCGCGCGGCCCTCGGCCAGGCTGTACGACAGCCCGATCACGGCGGCCTTGCCCGAGCTAATTGCGTCGGAAATCACACGGGAGCTGTCCACCAGCCGTTCAGAGGTCTGCTTGACGTGCTCCACCACCATGTCGTTGACATCGGTTTGGTCGTTGCGCAGGGACGTCAGGACGGAGGGCGTGATGCGTTCCACGAGGTCCCGGATGAAGCCTGCCGGCATCTGTCCCGTCTCCACGGCTGACTTTGTGGCAGAGACGGCGCCGCAGCTGTCGTGCCCGAGGATGACGATCAGCGGCACCCCCAGAACGCCGATGCTGTATTCGAGGGACCCCAGGACGGCGTCGTCGATCACCTGGCCAGCAGTCCTGACCACGAAGACGTCGCCCAGGCCGACGTCGAAAATGATTTCCGCGGCGAGCCGGGAATCGGAGCACCCGAAGATCACGGCGAAAGGGTGCTGGTTTTCCACCAGCGAAGACCGGCGTGAGGCATCCTGGTTGGGGTGCGAGGTCTCACCGTTGACAAAACGTTCATTGCCTTCGCGCAGCCGGCGCCAGGCAAGTGCTGGGGTCAGGTAGGTAGTCACGCGCCTACCTTACGGGGCCGCGGCGGGGGAGGGCGAAACTGTGACAGCCGGGTTGCTCTCCAGGGATTTGACGACGGCGTCAGCGAGGGCTGCGAACTCGTCCAGCTGGGCTTCCCCGGACAAAACGACGGTGGTCCCGCGGTAGTCCAGCACCATGGACTTCTCGCCTTTGCCGGTGTCCCGAAGCTCCCATTCCTGCCCGCCGGCGTTCCGGGAACCGGTGACAGCTGCGTTGCGCGTCTGCTGAAGCAGCCAGGTGGGGTTCGCGTTCCTGGTCTGGACCAGGCCGATGAAGGACTCCTTGGGGGTCAGGTAACCAACTTCCCAGGTGGGTACGCCGTTGCCGGTTCCGGCCTCCCACCGGGCGTAGTTGGGGCGGAAGCTGTTGCCGGTCTCCGGCGCGACGGGTGTGAATCCTGCCACATCCGTGGCATTGCGCGAGACGGCCGCGACGTCGATGTCCGGGCGGTAGCCGTCGCTCTTGGGCAGCGGATTCATGAGGATGATGGGCAGGAACGCGGCAATGCTCACCACCAGGGCGATGATCATTCCGATGACCGAGGCGTTGGCGCGTTTGGCTGCGGCAGCCGGAATGACAGGCTTTACCGGCCCATTTCCTGCCGCGCCGCTGGACCCGCCGCTGCCCTCGGATCCGGCCGGCTCGGGGCTGGGACTGGTCTTTTCCTGCATGTCATTCACCCCTCTATAGTCGCCCATCCCGGCAGTCAACTTCCATTTGGGCCCCGCCGGCTCCTGCCGCCGTCGCCCGGTACATTGCGCGGGCGCGTCATCCGCCGCCCCGTTGAGCGGCTCGCGACTATGATCGGTAGCAGAGGAATCACCGCGCTGCTGCACCGGCGGGGCGGGTTTAATGATCGCCACTCGAAGAAGAGGTTCACGTGTCACCAGCGTCCATGACCCAGAAGTACTCCACGATTTCCCCGTCGCTTGCCGTAGGCATTGACGAGCCGGACCGCAACCTCGCCCTCGAGCTTGTCCGCGTGACCGAAGCCGCAGCTATTGCCGGGGGCCACTGGGTGGGCTTCGGCGACAAGAACAAGGCCGACGGCGCCGCGGTTGACGCCATGCGCTCCTTCCTGCAGACCGTCCACTTCAACGGCGTCGTGGTCATCGGTGAAGGCGAGAAGGACGAAGCTCCCATGCTCTTCAACGGGGAGCGCGTAGGTGACGGCACCGGCCCCGAGTGCGACGTCGCCGTCGACCCCATCGACGGAACCCGCCTGACTGCCCTGGGCATCAACAACGCCCTGGCCGTCCTCGCCGTGGCCGAGCGCGGCTCCATGTTTGATCCTTCCGCCGTGTTCTACATGGAGAAGCTTGTCACCGGTCCCGAAGCCGCGGACATGGTGGACCTCCGCCTCCCGGTCAAGCAGAACCTGCACCTCATCGCCAAGGCCAAGGGCGTCAAGGTCAACCAGCTCAACGTCATGATCCTCGACCGCGACCGCCACAAGCCGCTGGTGGAGGAAATCCGTGAAGCCGGCGCGCGCACCAAGTTCATCATGGACGGCGACGTCGCCGGCGCCATCGCTGCGGCCCGTACCGGGACGGGCGTCGACGCGCTGATGGGCATCGGCGGCACCCCCGAGGGCATCGTGGCGGCATGCGCCATCAAGTCCCTGGGCGGTGTCATCCAGGGCCGCCTCTGGCCCACGAGCGACGAAGAGAAGCAGAAAGCCATCGACGCCGGCCACGACCTGGAGCGGGTCCTCTCCACCAACGACCTCGTCTCCAGCGACAACTGCTACTTCGCGGCCACGGGCATCACCGACGGCGACCTGCTGAAGGGCGTGCGGTACTCCAAGGACAAGGTCCTCACCCAGTCCATCGTCATGCGCTCCAAGTCCGGCACCATCCGCTTCGTTGACGGCGAGCACCGCGCTGACAAGTGGGAAGGCTACGCCCGCAAGAGCTGACGCCCGGCGCGCTTTGAATGTCAGGCCCCCGGAGTGCGCAGCGCTCTCCGGGGGCCTGGCGTTTAAGCCGTTGGTATAGGGTTGAAGCCATGATTCCTGCTGTTGTGCCCTGTACTGACCGCGCCCTCTGGGACGACCACGTTGACCGGTTCCAGGGACATCCGCAACAGTTGTGGGGCTGGGGCGAAACCAAGGCCATGCATGGCTGGTCCGTGGACCGCGTGCTGATCAACGACGCCGGCAGCACGATCGGCTGCGCCCAGTTGCTGGTCCGCCGCCTTCCGCTTCCCTTCCGGGCTTTGGTCTACATTCCGCGCGGCCCCATGTGCGCCCCGGAACACGCGCAGGCTGTCCTGAACAGCCTGGCCGAGCATGCGGCTGTCCGCCACCGTGGAGTTGCCCTGAGCATCGAGCCCGACTGGGACCAGGACTCCGTCTTCGCGGGAGCCGTGGCTGCCGCGGGATTCCGTCCGTCCGCCAATACGGTGCTGATCCCGCGCACGCTGATCCTTGACCTCACCAGGAACGACGACGAGCTCATGGCGGACATGTCCAAGTCCACGCGTGCCAACATCCGCAAGGCGATGCGCAGCGACGTGGAGTTCCGCAAGGTGAAGAACGACACTGAACTGGAGCAGGTGCTCGCGATCTACCACGAGACCGCTGAACGCGCCGGGTTCGGGATCCACGAGGACCAGTACTACCGGGACATTTTCCGGAACATGGGGGACGGCTCACCCATCATCGGGGCGTTCGACGGCGAACAGCTCCTGGCGTTCGTCTGGCTCGCCAGGAGCGGCTCCACTGCCTTTGAGCTCTACGGCGGCGTGTCCGCGGAGGGACAGAAACAGCGCGTCAACTACGGCGTGAAATGGGCGGCGCTCCAGGCGATGCGGGAGGACGGCTGCCGCCGGTATGACTTCAACGGACTCCTGAACGACGGCATCTCCGACTTCAAAAAGCAGTTCGCCAAGCACGAAAACATGCTCCTGGGAACCTGGGAGAAGCCGCTTTCGCCGCTTTACCCCGCCTATGCCCAGGCCATGCCCCTGGCGCGCCGGGGACTGCAGACCGGGCGGCGCGTCCTGAAGGCCGCTGCCGGCCGGGTGCAGCCTGTGCTTCAGCGGCTGCGCCCCGGCAGCTAGCTGCACCCACCAGCTGCGCTGTGCAATGGGCGACGGCGGCACCCGCCGGGGTGCCGCCGTCGCCCTTTGCCGTTGCTGCCTGAAGCGCGCCGGCTGCTAAAGGCCGGTGGTCACGGCGAAAGCGAGTGCAGGCTCCGTGCTTCCGGCCACGGGGTGGACGTTGACCGGAGCTTCGGCGGCGGCCAGGAAGGCGCTGCCGCCGCGGGAGAGCTGCAGGTCGCCCTTGGGCGAGTCCAGGTAGATATCTCCGGCCACAACGATGACCACGGCCGCCCCGGACTGTGCCAGCGGAACGGGGGCTGCCCCAGGCGCGAGGTCGATGCGCTGGAGCTGGAATTCCTCGAACGGCGGGCGGAACACTTCCTGGTCCAGGACAGTCCGCTCGGCGGCAAGCCTGGGCACCGCAACAGGCTGGAAATCAACGGTGCGGAGCAGTTCGGGTACATCCACGAACTTGGGGGTAAGACCGCCGCGCAGGACGTTGTCCGAGGACGCCATCACCTCTACGCCGAGGCCGTGCAGGTAGGCATGGACATTTCCGGCCGGCAGGTACACCGCTTCGCCCGGTGCCAGTGAGACGCGGTTCAGCAGCAGGGAAATCAGGACACCTGGATCGCCGGGGTACTTCTCGTTGAGGCTAATGACGGTTTTCAGCTCGGACTCATAAGGGGCAAGGCCGGGCGCGGACAGGAGTGCTGCCACCACCAGCGCCGTATCATCGGCCACGGACTGGCCTCCGGTGATCAGGCGCTCGAAGGCCCTCCGGATGCCCTGGCCCTCATCGGCTGCATCAAGGTCCTCCTGCAGCGCTCCGACCAGGGCCGGAACCCCGGCTTCGCTGGAGCCGCATGCCGAGGCCACGTGTGCCAGGATCTGCCGCGTTTCCGGAGCCGGGCGGAACCCGCACAGCGCCTCAAACGGGGTCAGGGCGAGAATCATCTCGGGTTTGTGGTTGTCGTCCCGGTAATTGCGGTTCGGGGCGCCAGCCGGCACACCTTCCGCGTTTTCGCGGGCAAAACCGGCCCGCGCCTGTTCCAGGCTGGGGTGTACCTGCAGGGAGAGTGGCTGGGCTGCGGCGAGGATCTTGGCAAGGAACGGAAGCCTGGGGCCAAAGCGGGCCACTGATTCCGCTCCGAGGAAATGGCCCGGATCGCGGGAGATCAGGGCATCCAGCGGCGTCGCCGCTCCGTCCCCGGGGATGCGGGCGGTGGACGGTGAATCGGGGTGCGCGCCGATCCACAGTTCGGCTTCCGGGCGGCCGGACTCGGGCCGTCCCAGGAGGGCCGCGATGGCCGTCGTCGAACCCCAGGCATAGTCGCGCAGGACGTTCTCAATCTCGTACAAAACCGGTTCCGTTCCCTAGGTCTGCTGGATAATGTGTGCGGCTACAGCGGCGCGCACTGGCCGTTGGTTGCCACGAGCTCGGCGATTGCCTGCTCGTTGCCCTCGAGCTTGAGCTGGGTCAGCATCTCTTCGGTGATCAGCTCGCCATCCGGCGTGGTGGTTACCGGAGTGAAGTCCGACGGCGCGGGCGACTGCTGTGCCCGAACGGCGCCGGCAAGGGGGAAGACGCCGGAGGCCCTGGCTGCCGCGGCCTGGACACGGCCCGGTGCGGTGCCCGTTTCCACCATGGTGTCGTCCTGCACGCCCGCCTGGGGCGAGGACGCGGAGGCCAACAGCTGGTCCACGCGCTCGTGGATCTCATCGAAGTTCGGAACCGTGGAGAACGAGGCGTCAAAGTCCGGCGGGCCGATGGTGAGCCGTCGGACCTCCTGGCCCTTGGCCTTCATGGCAAGGTCCACGAAGCTGCCAAGCTGCGAGGAGGAAATGTTGGAGTCCACCACCTTGGTGCCGGCGTCGGCGATGTCCTCGAACTTGGCCAGCAGGGTGGCCGGGTCCAGCTGCTTGAGCATGGCCTGCTGCACGCACTGCTGGCGCTGGATGCGCGAATAGTCGTCCACATACTCCCGCGACCTTCCGTACCACAGTGCCTGGTTGCCGTCGAGGGTTTGTTCACCGGCCGGAATCCAGCCCAGCGGCATGCCGTGGGTCTGGCTGAAATCGTCGAAGTAGCCGCTCATGGGAACCCAGCCGCCGGCTTTGATCCTGATGCCGCCCATCGCGTCGATGAGCCGGGAGAAACCGTCCATGTCCACCAGGACGTAAGCCTGCACCGTGATTCCAAGCGTCCCGGAAACTGCCTCCAGGGTGGCCTGCGCCCCGGGGTCGGCCACGCCGGGGTAGAGGTCGGCGTACTCGTTCGTCACTTCGGTGTTGATGGCGTTGATCAAGCACTCATCACCGCAGTCGTAGCCGTCGGGGTAGATCGCCCGCATGGGGGAGTCCTCACTGAACTGGGCATTCTGGAGGTTCCGGGGCACTGAGATGATGGCGGTCTGCCCCGACTCGGCGTCCACGCTGAGGACGGAAAGGCTGTCCGGGCGCCTGCCCGTGCGGTCCTCGCCTGCATCCCCTCCCATCATCAGGAAGTTGTAGCGGCCTTCCACGGGATCAATGCTGGGGCCGGAGGAGAAGATGCTGCCGATGGCGTTGCGCCCCACGTTGAGCAGGTAGGCAGCATAACCAAGGGACCCGCTGCCCAGGACCATGGCCAGTACCAGGGCTATGCCGACTGCCGGCCGTGCCCGGGGTGCCAGCAGTATGGGGCGGATGAGCCGGAGGGTGTTGAGGAACAGCAATGCCCAGGCCACGGCCAGGGCTGCCAGCAGGACGACGATGACCAGTGAAGCGAAGGGGCTGGTGATGAGGTTGATCAGCAGGGTCCGGTTGAAGAGCAGCAGGAGCACGGCGGCAGCCACTGCCGCCCAGACGACTAGCGTTACGCGCAAAGCGGCGCGCCCGAGTCTGCGGTCGCCGGCCACGATCTGGGCGCTGCCCGGAACCAGGAGGGTCAGGAGGATCAGGACAAAGGCCCGTTTTGTGCGTACCGGGGAGGAAGCGCTGGCAGGGTAACGGACCGGGTCCGTCATGGACGTGCCGGGGGCGGTCTGCTGCACTTTGCTGCTGGACATACGCGCCGCCTAGCGGCCGCCCCGCAGGGCGCCGTTGCCGTCCGCAAACACCTCGGTGACTTTCTGGCGCAGGTTGGCACCCTTGCGGGCCGCAACCGCGTTGAGGTCTGCTGCAAAATCAAGGAGGTCCGCGCGAAGCGACGCTGCGAGCTCGTCCGTGCCCGCAGCGAGTATCCGCACGGCCAGGAGCCCGGCGTTGCGGGCCCCGGCGATGGACACGGTGGCCACCGGAACGCCGGCGGGCATCTGGACGATCGACAGCAGGGAGTCCATTCCGTCCAGGGTTTTGAGGGGAACGGGGACGCCGATGACCGGGAGCGGGGTGACACTGGCCAGCATGCCCGGCAGGTGGGCTGCGCCGCCGGCCCCGGCGATGATGACCCGCAGCCCGCGCTCATGGGCCGTCTGCCCGTAGCGGATCATTTCGGTGGGCATCCGGTGGGCTGATACGACGTCGGCCTCGAAGGGAATGCCGAACTCCGCCAGCGCATCCGCCGCGGCTTCCATGACGGGCCAGTCCGAGTCTGATCCCATGACCAGTCCAACCAGCGGTGCGGCCTCCGAGGCGGCGGCGGGAGTGGTTTGGTCGCTCATGGCTTCTCCTCGAAAGTGCTTGGCAGTTCTTCTGCCGGTCCCCGGCCGTCGCGGATGATGCTTGCAACCATCGTGGCACGGCGGCGGACGGAATCAACGTCTGCGGTGGACGAACCCACCAGGTTCACGTGGCCGATCTTGCGGCCCGGGCGGACGGACTTGCCGTAGCAGTGCACCTTTGCGGCAGGTTCACTGGCAAGCGCCATCGGGTACGCGGAGAACAGGTCCTGGTTGTCGCCGCCCAGGAAGTTCTTCATCACCACCACGGGGCCCAGGACGTCGGTGGCGCCCAGGGGAAGGTTCAGTACCGCCCTCAGGTGCTGCTCGAACTGGCTTGTCACCGAACCGTCCTGCGTCCAATGCCCTGTGTTGTGGGGTCGCATGGCAAGTTCGTTGATCAGGAACCCTGCGCCCACGCCGGGGGTCTCGAACAGCTCAACGGCCAGCACTCCCGTAACGCCAAGCTCGCCGGCGATCCGGAGGGCAGCGTCCTCTGCGGCAGCAGCGACCTCCACCGGGATATCCAGGGCAGGAGCAATCACTTCATCACAGACACCATCCACCTGGATGGTGTGCACCACCGGCCAGGCGCGGGCTTCGCCGTCGGGCGTCCTGGCAACGAGTGCCGAAAGCTCCCGGGTGAATTCCACCTTGGCCTCGGCGAGGAGGGGGCTCATGGCCTCAAACCACTCGGTAGTGTCAGCGGCTTCTTCCGCCGAGGCGACGATCCTGACGCCCTTGCCGTCGTAGCCGCCGCGCGGCATCTTCAGCACAACCGGCCACCCTGTCTCCTCGCCGAAGCTGACCAGGGCAGCGACGTCGGGGATGGAGGCCCATGCAGGGTTGGGAAGCTCCAGACGGTCGATGGCAGCGCGCATGACCAGTTTGTCCTGGGCGTTCACGAGTGCATCAGGCCCGGGCTGGACGTTGACGCCGGCGTCCTGCAGTGCGCGGAGGTGGTCCGTCGGGACGTGTTCGTGGTCGAAAGTCATAACGTCCAGGCCTTGGGCAAAGTCCAGGAGCGTCTGCAGGTCCTTGTAGTCGCCCACCGGAGAGGAGGGCACTGCCGATACGGCGGAGACGTCCTCCCCTTCGACGAGGACACGGAGTTCGAAGCCGAGTGCTGTTGCGGCCGGGGCCATCATTCGGGCAAGCTGGCCGCCGCCAACAACGCCTATTACTGGAAAAGTCACGTAGGCCAGCCTACCGAAGACCGTCCGGTATCCCGCGTTCCGGTCCGGCGGGCCGGGAGTATTTCGGCGCCTCGAGTACCCCTGTAAGGCCGTTGGGACGGCCCGCTCACAGGTTTGGGGGCTAAAATAGCCTGTGGCCCAATGGCCCACAGTTCACACAGCCATGGAGGGCCATGTTCACCACACTTGCAGACCGTATCCGGGGGCTCGCCTCGCTGTTTTGGCGCGAAGTGGCCAAGTTCGGAGCCGTGGGCGGTGTGGCCTTCGTGATCGACAACGGACTCACGTACTACCTGATGCACGGCCCGATGACCGACAGTGAGGCCAAGGCGCGGTTTGTCGGCGCCTCCGTGGCCACGGTCTTCTCCTGGATCGCCAACCGGCTCTGGACGTTCCGGCACCGCCGGCAGGCCAACGTCCTCCGGGAATTCCTGATGTTCGTCCTCATCAACGGAATAGGCATCGGTATCTCCACGGGCTTCACCGCCCTCGCGAAATACGGGCTGGGCGTCACGGACAAGAACATGCTGTTCCTGGCCGGCGTGGCAGGCATTCTTGTGGCTACCGTGGTCCGCTTCTTCGCGTACCGGTTCCTGGTTTTTAACCAGGAACTGGACCAGGAGCCGGAGTTCTCGCACGACCACGAGCTCATCGAGCTTCACCACCACCACAAGGAGCAGGGCCCGGGGGTGGAGCGCGAAGCGGAGCGTGCACCTTCGAGGGACGGCCGCGCCAAGCCATAGCTGGACAGCTCAAGGCGGACAGGTTGGCCGCAGTGGGCCCCGCTTTCTTAGCTGCCGTGGATCCGCTCCGCTGCGAGCAGCTTGTCAGTCAGTTCCACATCCGGATGCGTCATGACCACCGATCCATCGTGCCGCCACGCGCCCAAAGCATTGGACAGCGCCCCTTCCAGCCCATTCCCGGCCGGTACATGAAGGCGGACGCCTTCGTCGTGGCGCGCGGCGAAGCCATTGAGCAGGTCCTGGTGGGAGTACGCGCGGCCGTTTCCGGCCACCACCGCGCACCCCGACGGGTCCGGTTCGGCGTGCGCCATGAAGACGTCCCCGTGCGAGCGGACTTCCGCAGCATAGTCCAGGAAGCCGGCAGCAAGCGTACCCGGCCACCGCATCGCCAGTGCGGGCAGGGCGACGGCGATGACGGCGTCGTAATTCCCCTCAGCTGACTCCGGATCGGCGGTAACCATGTAGTCCGCTGCACCGTCATCAAGCACGGTTTGCATCCCCACCTGCCAGGCAGCCAGCGCCCAGACCATGGATTTCCAGTGGGCGGGCAGTTCCATGCGCAGGCGCATGCCGGGGGCCGCGTCCAACTCGTCCTGAAGCAGGTTGGACGTTTTGGCGACCCAGTTGTCCAGGACCCTGCCGGAGAGCTCCACCCGTTCAGCGTCGGGGCCATACCAGGTGAGCCGGGGAGCCGTTGAATTGCCCGAACGGAGCGTTGACATCAGATCAGATAGCGGGTTGCCCATGGCACCATCCTGCCACCGGCGCCGGTGGCAGTCACCGTTGACTCCGGACCGTCGTTTCCGGACAGTCGTTGAGGGAGGAAACAGCAGTACACGCCGGAGTGAGATATATCACAATAGATACTCAGCCTGCTTGCTATTTAGGGTCTTTGCAGGTATTTTCCCCGCCGTTGGGGGCGATCCGAGCGGTACCCGGTCGCGATTCCGATGTCCCGGTGAGCCACGCCGTGCATCCGTAATAAATTCCCGGGCGTGGCGTACGCGGCCTTCGCCGTCCGGAGTGATTATTATCCGGCGGCGGCTTGACTCGCCCAAGTTACACACGTGTAATTAGAGATAACTAAAGGCAACTGCGTAAATGCCGGCACACAACCGAGTGCCGCGTATCCAGGCAGTTGCTGCAAATCAGGAGGGTCGCCGATGGGGCAAGCAGAGCGTATCCAGGAAGATGCCGTCGTAGCCGGTCAGGCAACGGCAAAGTACCGTGCCAGGGGGGTACCGAGCGATTGGTACGTGGACCCCGCCGATCCTGATGCTGCCGACCGGTACAACAAAAATGCGGATGGGCTTCTTGAAGACCAGGCCACTGCCTTCCTCGCCGCCCACGAGGCACTTCTTGACGGTGGCGCGGAGTCGGAGGATGACCTCGACCCGCCCATGGAACTGGCTGCGGGCGGCGCAAGCCAGCCTGTGTGGATAGGGCTTCCCTTCCAGCAGGATTTCGACGACGAAGGCGAACTGGGCTGGCAGACAGACGCCCTGTGCGCCCAGACGGACCCCGAGGCTTTTTTCCCTGAAAAGGGCGGCTCCACGCGGGATGCGAAAAAAGTCTGCGGGGCCTGCAACGTGCGCTCCCAGTGCCTTGAATACGCTCTGGCAAACGATGAACGGTTCGGCATTTGGGGAGGCCTTTCCGAGCGTGAGCGCCGGCGGCTGAGGAAGCGAGCAATCTAATTCACCAGGAAGTTCATGTCACTGCCGTTGTGGTCGCCCACAACGGCAGTGCCTATCTGCCCAGAACACTTGCCGCCCTGGCGTCCCAGACCAGGCCTGCCGACTACGCCATCGGTATTGATGCCGGGTCCCTGGATGACTCCAAGGTCCTCCTGGAGCGGGCCTTGGGCGAACCAAACGTCACCAGCCAGCCGCGCGGCAAGGGCGGTATGGGCGCAGCTGTTTCCGCCGTACTGGCGGAGCTGGCCCCATGGCGGGGGACCGCGGCCCCGGACAGGGCGGAGTGGATCTGGCTGCTGCACGATGATGCAGCACCGGCTCCGCAAGCACTCGCCGAACTGCTCAGCGCCGTTGAACGGGCGCCGTCGGTCACTGTCGCAGGGTGCAAACAGCTGGACTGGCACGCGGAACGCAAGCTCATCGACGTCGGCCTGTCCACCAGCCGGTGGGCAGAACGGCTCACCCTGATCGATGCCGACGAGCTCGACCAGGGGCAGTACGACGGCCGCAGCGATACCTTCGCCGTCAACTCCGCCGGCATGCTTGTCCGCCGTGACATCTGGGAGCAACTGGGCGGCTTCGATCCCGCATTGCCGGGCAGCGGCGACGACGTCGACTTTTGCTGGCGCAACCGGCTGGCGGGGCACCGCGTCGTCGTGGTGCCTGCAGCGCGCATGTTCCACGTTGCCCACAGGCCACACGCCCTGGGCAACGCGGCGGCGGCCCGGAAAGCCCAGGTCCATCTGCGCCTGAAGCATTCCACGCCATGGATGGTGCCGGTCCATGGAGCCGGGGCGCTCCTGGGCAGCCTCTTCAAACTGGTGCTGAGCATCCTGGTTAAGGATCCTGCGCACGGCCTGTCACAGCTGGTTGCCACCTGCGCGGCTCTCGGAAGGCCGCGCGCAGTGGCTAAGGCGCGCCGCAGTGCCCGCCGGACCCGCCGCATCCGCCGGTCGGTGATCCGTAAGCTCCAAACCCCCAGGCGCGAGGTTTGGAGCCACAGGCGGTCCCTGATGGAAGCGCTCGGCTCGGACAATTCGCCATCGGACGAGCTTGAACAGGATCCTTTGGCGCACCAGCCCACTGGCGACGCATCGGACGATTTCGCGGCTTTGGCCACCACAAAACGTGGATGGGTGGGCAGCGGAGCCCTTGCCGTGGTCATTGTTGCATCCGTGGCGTCGCTGCTGGCCCTGACAGGTCTCTTCCGGGCCGACGCCGTTTCCGGCGGTGCACTCATTCCTGTCGCTGCAAGCCTCGGCGACATCTGGCACCACGCTTCCAGCTGGTGGATCACCCTGGGGGCAGGGCTGCCCGGGCGGGGAGACCCCTTCGGATACGTCCTGTGGATCCTGGGAGTCCTGGGCGGAGGTGACGCCAACCCGGCCATGGCCTGGCTGCTGCTGCTCGCCACGCCGCTGTCCGGACTCACGGCATGGTTCGCCGCCGGGGGGCTGACCGTCCGCCGCCGGCTCCGGCTTGCCGCGGCCCTCCTGTGGGCCGCCGCGCCCGCACTCCAGGTTGCGCTCAACCAGGGCAGGGCCGGAGCACTGATTGCGCACATCATGCTTCCCCTGGTGGCCCTGGCGCTGCTGCGGGCCACCGGCTCCGCAGTGGGACACGGCCGTTATACGTTGCCTTCCCCTGCCGAAGGCCGTCCCGGCGAGAGGCCCCCCATCAGGCCCGGTATCAACGGCACGCCGTCCTGGACCGCCGCGGCCGCAGCCGGCCTTGCGCTGGCGGTTGTTGTTGCGTCGGCACCCTCACTCCTCGTGCCGGCCGTCGTGGTGGTCGTGCTCTGCGGCTTCCTGCCCGGACGCCGCGGCCGCACGGTCTGGTGGGCCCTGCTTCCCACAGCGGCCCTGTTCATTCCCTTCGGCCTCTCCGTCCTCGACAGGCCGAGGTCATTACTGGCCGACCCCGGCCTGCCGCTTGCCTTTGAAGCGGCTCCGCTGTGGCAGCAGTTGCTGGGACAGCCGTTGCGGTTCGATCCGCAAGGGGGACTCGCAGGACTTCCCGCTTTTGCCGGCGGAAGTGCACCGTGGGCGTTGCTGCTGGCACTCCTGGTCGCTGCACCGGTACTGGCACTGGCTGTCGCCGGACTCGCCGTGCCCGGGCACCGCGCCGCCATGGCGAGGGTTTTTTGGGTGTCCGCCGTGCTTGTCCTTGCAGGCGGCTGGCTGGCCGGCCACGTGGCCAGTGGATTGAACGCCCAAAAGCTCGTGACCCCGTTTTCCGGGCCGGCAGTGTCTGCTGCGGCCTTCGCCCTCCTGGCGGCAGGCATCCTGGGAGCGGAACATCTCCTGGCCATGGCGCACAGGGGAGCGGCCACCGGCAGCGCCAAGCGCCGGGCTGCCCTCCAATCCGCCACCGCCGTGGGAATGGCCATCCTGCTCGCGGGGCCCCTGGCCGGTATGGCTGCCTGGTCAGCCCAAAACCTGCTGCGCCCTGCCACGGCCTCCGCCGCCACAGGTGCCGCCACGCCGGGCGCCGAGACCGCGGGCACAGCCACCCCCGATGACGACGCCGGCTCACTTGGTACGCCCCGGCTGGTGGAGCCCGCCAACCCGCGCACCCTGCCTGCCACGGCCATTGACCGCGGCACCGGGCCTGAGCAAACACGCACGCTGCTGATTGGCACCCGGGACAACGGGACGTTTGACGCCTCCCTGATGCGCGGTGCCGGAACCACGCTGGACAGCCTCTCCACGATTGCTTCCGCGCGGAACATCATCGGAAGCCCGGGCGCCGAATCCATCCGCGACGACGACGATGTCACCGCTGCCGTCCGTCGCGTGGTTGCCACAATCGTCGCCGGCCAGGGCGTTGACCCCCGGAACGATCTCGAACAGCTGGGCGTGGGCTTTGTTGTCCTCCGCTCCGCTGATACCGCGGCCCAGCTGACGGCCAGCCGGGTGGACGCAGTACCGGGCCTTGTTGCCGTGGGCCAGACCGATGTGGGCTGGCTCTGGCGGATCACTCCGCTGAACCAGCCGGCGCTGCAGGCTGCAGACATTGCGCACCGCGTGCGGATCGTCGATGGAAGCGGTGCTGCCATCGGGCTGGTTCCCTCCGGCTACAGCGACGTGGATGCCCCCGTTCCGGCCGGTCCTGAGGGCCGCCTTGTGGTGCTGGCCGAACGAGCGGACGCCGGCTGGACCGCCTGGCTTGACGGCCGCAAACTGACTGCAACTACTTCCGGCTGGTCGCAGGCCTTCACGCTTCCCGCATCAGGAGGCCAGCTCACCATCCGCTACGAGAACCCCTGGGCCTTGGGGGCGGCCATTGCACAGATCACGGTGATCGGCCTGACAGTCCTGCTCGCCATACCGATGCCGGCCAGGAGGCCACGGACGGGCATCTCCCGGGATGAGGGCTCCCTGCGTAAGGAACACCAGAATGCATGAGCACACCACGCCGTCGCCAGCGCCGCAGATCAAGTCCTCCGGCGACGCCGGCAAACCGCTGGACGACGCAAACACAGTGCGCCCGGACACCGGGGATTCCGGGCAGCGGCCCCAGCGGCAGGGACGCAAAACCACGTTCGTGGGGCTCGCGTCCGCTGCAATGATCCTCGCCGGCGCAGGGGCGGTCGTGGCAGGGGGATCACTGTTGCCACCGCCGGAATCGAGCCGTGAGGTAGCCGCAGCCGCGGCAGCCGTCCCTGCCGGGGCCAGCCTGGGCGTTTGTCCTGGCCCTGCCCGGCTGCTGGAGGGCACCGAAGCCGGCGTGGACCCCCAGTTCAGCCCGGTATCAGCCACCGCGGCCAGCGCCGTGACGGGCGCGGTCCTCGGCGCGGCAGGAATACTGCCGGCCAGCCGGCTGTCCCAGCTGGACGGGACAACCGCCGTCGAAATCTCCGAAGGGCCCGGCCAGGGCACTTCTGCCGGGGCGCCCCAGGAACTCCTGGCAGGCGTTGTGGCGGCCCGTCCCGTGCAGCAGGTGAGCGTGCTGAGCGCCGACGCACTGGCAAACCAAAAAGCCTCGGCTGCTGCGGCGATGAAGTTTACCGCCACTGACGGGGATCTTCAGGGCACCGCAGCATCCAACTGCCACCAGCCCTCGAACGACCAGTGGATCGCGGGGGCAAGCACCACCGTGGGCCGGGCGTCAGTACTGCTGTTAACCAACGCCTCCAGCACCCCCGCCACCGTCAGCCTGGAGCTCTTCGGTGCACAGGGCCAGATCCAGGCACCCGGCAGCAGGGGGCTGCTGGTTGCGCCGGGCAGTTCGCGGGCCGTGGTCCTCGCTGGGCTGGCGCCGGGGGAGGAGCAGCTGAGCGTCCGCGTCCGGAGTGCCGGCGGGCCCGTTGCCGCGGTCATCCAGCAGAGCGTCCTGCGGGGCCTCACGCCCGGAGGCGTTGACTTCATAGCCCCGGGAGCGGCTCCGGCCGTGCGGCAGGTCATGACAGGAGTGGATATCCAGGACCCCGCCGGGCTGTCCCAGTTAACCGGAAAGCCGGGATATGGGGACGGTGGACCGGCACTGCACCTGACAGTTCCGGGTCCATCGGATGCGGTGGTGGAAGTCCGGATTTACGGCCGGGACGGGCAGGTTGCCCTTCCCTCGGGCGGGGTCATCACTGCAAAGGCGGGAGCCGTCACCGAAATCTCCCTCGCGGGTGTCCCGGCCGGGCAGTACACGGTGGCGGCATCCTCGGACGTTTCGTTCGTCGCCGCGACCCGGGTCACCCGCGGGCTCCAGGATGGCCAGCCAACGGATGTTGCCTGGGCCGCGTCCGGAGTGCGGCTGGGCAGCCAGCACGTCGTTCCGGTGCCGCAGGGCGGGATCCGCAGCCTGGTGTTCGGTGCCCTGGATACCAGGGCAACCATCACGTACGCCGCCATTACGTCGGACGGGAAAGTCCGGGCACCGGCCACCGCCGATATCGCAGGCGGAACCACGTCCTCGATCGCTGTTCCGGAGAAGGAGGGTGACGCCGACGTGGTGGGATACGTGGTGTCCGCGTCAGGGGATGCCGCCTACGGTGCCGTCCTGATCCAGCAGGATGGCAGGAGCGACGTCTCAACCCTGGCGTTCCTGGCAGCGGCGGCGGGCCAGGAGACTGTGCCCGTTACCCTGAGCCACTAGGAGCCCTCAGCCGCTGGTTTGACCCCCGGTAAACCCCGGAAGGTCAGTACCTGCGGCGGTAGACCGGGTCCAGGGTTTCGGGAGCCACTCCCAGCATCTCAGCGGTGTGCTCCACCACAACGTCATGGACCAGGTCCTGGAGCTCTTCGGGGCCGGGGCAGCCCTGCTCCACCACGCGCCGGTACACCGTGATCATTGGCCCTTCGCCGTCCGCGGCTGGAGTGTAGGAGCCCATCGGCGCCGACGCGGAGTTGGCTGCAAGCTGTTCGAGGTCGGGAGGGATTTCATCGACGCCGAACCGCACGCCGTCCAGCGTCTTGCCCCAAATGTCGTGCAGCCTCTGTGCGGAGTCCATCACCATGTCATCAAAGCGGTCCGAGCGTGTCCGGTAGCCGGGGTGCGTGGGGAGCATGACCTCCCCGCGGAGTCCGCGTCCGTGGCGGTTCCGGCGGCGCATCATGAAGCTTTTGCCGGAGGAGCCGGTACCCGGATTACCGGGGGCATCCGGACCAGCCAACCGGACCGTGAAACCTGATTTCTGGTTCGATGACTGCATACATCGACTCTAAACCCGGGGGAACATTTATGCGATACATTCCCCCGTCGGCCGGGACGCGTCGGGTCGGGCGGGCAATGCAGGGTTTTGGTGCGGACACGGAGTAGTCTGTGATGTCGTGGGAGCTATCCGTCAGTGTTCAAGATCTGCCTGCCGCCAGTCAGCGGTGGCTACCCTGACGTATGTCTACGCAGATTCCACCGCGGTCCTTGGCCCGCTGGCTACCTTTGCGGAGCCGCATTGCTACGACCTGTGCGAGCAGCACGCCGACTCACTGACCGTTCCCCGCGGCTGGGAAGTCCTGCGGCTGGCCATGCCGACAACACCGCAGCAGCCGGGCCCCGACGACCTCCTGGCCCTCGCCAATGCGGTGCGGGACGCAGCGGCCCTGCCGGCC
This sequence comes from Pseudarthrobacter quantipunctorum, assembly GCF_045291495.1. Lineage (NCBI taxonomy): Bacteria > Bacillati > Actinomycetota > Actinomycetes > Micrococcales > Micrococcaceae > Pseudarthrobacter > Pseudarthrobacter quantipunctorum. The sequence goes on along the minus strand of NZ_CP148033.1, from coordinate 2,840,875 downwards.
CAGGGCCAGCAGCCGCCTGCGCAGCGCGCGCCCCATTCGGCGCTGGAAGCACCGGCCGGCGCCGAGGGTACACGCAGGGGACACCTGCGCGTCCTGCGTGAACCCTCCTGACATCCTCTGGCGGTAGGCTGGTAACTGCACACCAGTCCGCTACCGGCGCGAGCGCGCCCGCCAGGGAGCACCAAAAATGCCACATGTCAGTCCTGAGCTGCTGTCCGTCCTCCGCTGTCCCGTGACGGGTTCAGCCCTGGTGCAGGAAGGCGAGGAACTGGTGGCGGCCGTTGCCGGGGACTCCGGAGTGAAGCCGCGCTACGCCATCGAGGACGGCATACCGCTCCTCCTGCCGCCCGAGCTGCTGGCAGCGGCCACCGCGGCAGGTTCGGACCAGCACGATTCAGCCCGCGGAACGGGCCAGACCGCATAGCAGCGCTGCCCGCCCGGACGCAGGCGCCACGGCCGCCGTCGAACTTTACACAGCAGAACCGAAGGCACAGCACTTTCGGACAGGACGAAGGACTACCCATGACTTTTGATTACAAGGTTGCCGACATCACCCTGGCGGAAGCCGGGCGGCACCAGATCCGCCTTGCCGAACACGAGATGCCGGGCCTGATGTCGCTCCGCGCCGAGTTTGGCCCCACGCAGCCGCTCAAGGGCGCCCGGATCGCCGGATCCCTGCATATGACCGTGCAGACCGCGGTGCTGATCGAGACGCTCACGGCGCTTGGCGCCGAGGTCCGCTGGGCCTCCTGCAACATCTTCTCCACCCAGGACGAGGCCGCCGCGGCCGTAGTGGTCGGAAACGGAACCGTCGAGGACCCCCAGGGCGTTCCCGTGTTTGCCTGGAAGGGTGAGACGTTGGATGAATACTGGTGGACTGCCGAGCAGATCCTCACGTGGCCCGGCGCGGACACTAACCCGGACCTCGGCCCGAACATGATCCTCGACGACGGCGGAGACGCCACCATGCTGGTCCACAAGGGCGCCGAATTCGAAGCCCTTGGTGCCGTCCCGGCAGCCGCCGACGACGAGTCCGAGGAAGGCCGCGTCTTCCTCGAGGTGCTGCGCGCTTCGCTGCAGGCGGATCCGCAGAAGTGGACCCGGATCGGGTCCCGCCTGCTGGGCGTCACGGAGGAAACCACCACCGGCGTGCACCGCCTCTACCAGCTCGCGGAGCAGGGCAAGCTGCTGTTCCCGGCCATCAACGTCAACGACTCCGTCACCAAGAGCAAGTTCGACAACAAGTACGGCATCCGGCACTCCCTGCCGGACGGCATCAACCGCGCAACGGATGTCCTGATGGGCGGCAAGATCGCCGTCGTCTGCGGTTACGGCGACGTGGGCAAGGGTGCAGCGGAGGCTTTCCGTGGACAGGGCTCCCGCGTCATCGTCACGGAAATCGATCCCATCTGCGCGCTCCAGGCAGCGATGGACGGCTACCAGGTGGCAAAACTGGAATCCGTCCTCAGCGAGGGCCACATCTTCATCACCACTACCGGCAACAAGGACGTCATCCTGGCCGAGCATATGGCCGGGATGCGGGACAAGGCGATCGTTGGCAACATCGGTCACTTCGACAACGAGATCGACATGGCGGGACTGGCCCGCATCCCCGGCATCAAGAAGATCGAAATCAAGCCGCAGGTGCACGAGTGGGTACTCGACGAGGGAACAGACCGGGAGCGCTCCCTCATCGTGCTGTCCGAAGGACGCCTGCTGAACCTCGGAAACGCGACCGGACACCCGTCATTCGTGATGAGCAACTCCTTCGCCAACCAGACGATCGCGCAGATCGAGCTCTTCACCAAGAGCAACCAGCCGGAAGGGGAACGGGAGTACGGGAACCAGGTGTACGTGCTGCCCAAGATCCTCGACGAGAAGGTCGCCCGGCTGCACCTCGACGCCCTCGGCGTGGAACTGACCGAGCTGTCAAAGGAGCAGGCTGCGTACCTCGACCTCGACGTCGCCGGTCCCTACAAGCCCGAGCACTATCGTTACTAAGAAGTAAAGTGCCCGGGTGCCCAGCGCGCCCGGGCCGTTACTTTCTGCGCCTAGGATCAAAATATGGAGCCTGAAGTCCCGTCCCGCCGTCCCGGTCGAATGAAGAAGGTCCTTGTGGTGGCCGCCGTCTGCCTCCTCGCTGCCGTGGGAGGCGTCTTCGCCGCTGTGGCGCCGGACATCGCCCGCGGTGCCATCGAATCCGAGGCCAGCTCCGCGGTGAGGACGTCCCCGGGCATCGCAGCTCCGGTGGTGGCTCCGGTAACCTTCGACGCCGCACCGGCAGACGGCGCGAAGCAGGTCAATCCTGCAGCGCCGGTGTCCCTGAAGGTCGCTAACGGGACCATCGAACGCGTCACCCTCACCAGCACCGGCGGCGAGACCGTGGAGGGCTCCATCGATTCCCAGGGAACCGGCTGGACCGCCGCCGGCCCCTTGAAGTTCAACACTGACTACAGCTACACATACGTGGTCAAGGACGGCGCGGGACGGGAGAGCAGTACCACGCAGTCCTTCAGTACCGTCTCCAGCTCCCATGAGGCCGACGCCGCCATCTACCCCCTGGACGGCATGAAAGTCGGCGTGGGCCAGCCGTTGCAGGTCATTTTCAGCGAGCCCGTGGTCAACCGCGAGGCCGTGGAGAAAGCCATCAGCATTACGAGCAGTGCAGGCCAGACGGGCGCCTTCCACTGGCACAGCGACACCATGGTCAGGTACCGGCCGGAGAACTTCTGGGCGGCCAACTCCACGATTGCCATGGACATGAAGCTGTTCGGGGTTGACCTCGGCAATGGGCAGATCGCCAACTTCAACAAGAAGGTGAACATCTCCATCGGGGACAAGAAGGTGGCGGTGGCGGATTCCGCCGCGCACACGTTTACGCTGAGCGTCAATGACCAGGTGGTCAAGACACTCCCCGTCAGCATGGGGGACAAGCGCTTCCCGTCAGCCCGCGGCTACGGGGTACTGATGGAAAAGAAGCGCTACGACCACTTCCGGGCCTCAAGCATCGGGCTCAAGCCGGACGATCCTGCCTACTACGGGGATGTTGACGTGGAATACACCATCCGCCTCACCCTCAGCGGCGCCTACATCCACCAGGCGCTTGAGTCTGCCTATCCGTTTATCGGCAACGCGAACGTCTCGCATGGCTGCATTGGGTTCGCTCCCGACGGCGCTGCCTGGGTCTTCGACAACATGGGCACCGGCGACGTTGTGCAGATCGTGAACACCGAGGGCGACTACGCCGCCCATGATGACGGGTTCGGCGACTGGAACATCCCGTGGAGCGAGTACGACAACTAGCTCAGCTGCCGAACGGAAGCCGCTGCAGCCGCTCACCGATATCGGTGTTGCGCCGGCGTGCTTCCATCAGCCGGGCCAGTTCCCGGCTTCGGCGTTCAGCAACGACGGCGGCAAGGAAGTCGTCCGCGCTGGTTCCCGCCGGCGGGGGAGGGGCCACATGGGCGGACAGTTCCGTGGCGATCGATGCGGCCATCTCTGACCGGGACGCCGGCGCCATCCGCCCCGCCTGCCGGAGGAACTGGGAAGCCCTGCGCGCCGTCGGGTCGGGAATCCGTCCAATGTCCGCGGCGGCAGCCCAGGCGCGGAGCCGCGGCGGTACAAACACCGGAACCGGCTGCTCCACGGGCACGCGGGTGCGGACCGCGTAGGTTCCGGCCATCAGGTCTCCGAGCCGCCGCGACCTGTCATTGAACAGCGCAACGGTCAGCGCCACCCCGCCGAAGGTAAGGTAGATCTCCAGGAATCCGGTCAGTCCCCGGATGACGGCGTGGCGGAAACGGATAGCACCGCCGTCGTCCCTGACCACCCGAAGGCCGGTGGCCAGCTTCCCCAGGGAGCGGCCGCGGCTCAGCGTTTCAACTGCTACGGGGACGATGACCAGGCAGAAGACCACGCTGGCCAGGGTTAGGGCACGGGCAGCAGCCCCATCCAGGTCCGCTCCCGCAGCGGCAAGCCCGATCAGGATCGCAATAAGCAGGATGATGTTGAAGGCGACATCCAGGACCAGCCCAAGGGCGCGGGCCGCGAAAGATGCCGGCCGCAGCTCCAGGACCACGGCCTCGCCTGTGATGATCGAACTCACTGTTCTTCCCCATTCCGCCGCCCCTCCGGTGCGTCGCTCAAAGTCTAGTGCGGTGGCGCTAGGCTGGTCGCGTGGATATGGACGCCTTTTCCGCAGCCAACGCGGACAAATGGGCACGGCTGCACGAGCTCGCCGCCAAGGGCAGGCTCTCCGGCCGCGAGGCCGATGAGCTGCTGGCGCTGTACCAGTCCACGTCCGCCCATCTCTCCCTGATCAGGTCAGTTGCGCCCGAGAGCGGGCTTTCCGCCTCGCTGTCCGCCACCCTGGCGCAGGCCCGGACCCGCTTCACCGGGGCCAGGTCCAACGTGCCTGCGGACCTGGCACGGTTTTTTGTGGTGGCCCTTCCGGCGGCGTTTTACCGGTTGACGTGGCTCACGCTGGCCTGCGGAGCTGCCTTCATCCTCATAGGCGCGGCCTACGCACTGTGGATCGGCACGTCCCCCGAGGCGCTGCGGGCAGTGGCCACCGAGGCAGCGGCCAGGCAGTACGTCGAGGAAGACTTCATCGATTACTACTCTGAAAACCCCGCGGCGTCTTTTGCCGGTGCCGTGTGGACCAACAACGCCTGGATCAGCGCCCAGGCTGTAGCCCTGGGGATTACGGGGTTCTGGGTACCGATGATCCTGTTCAGCAACGCGCAGGGCGTGGGCATCGCGGCCGGAATTTTCGCCGCCGCGGGCAAAAGCGACGTCTTCTTCAGCTACATCCTGCCGCACGGCCTGATGGAACTCACGGCCGTGTTCATCGCCTGCGCGGCCGGCCTTCGGATCTTCTGGGCCATGGTGTCGCCGGGCCGGATGACCAGGGGACGGGCTGTTGCGGAGGAGGGCAGGTCCCTGATCACTGTTGCCCTGGGCCTTGTCCTTGTGCTGTTTGTTTCGGGCCTGGTTGAAGGATTCGTGACCCCCAGCGCGCTGCCGGTGTGGGCCAAGATCGGGATCGGAGCCGCTGTCCTGGCGGCGTACTGGTTCTATGTGCTGAGGTGGGGCAGGCCCGCCTACCTCGCGGGAGAACGCGGGGATCTTCGGCGCGAGGACGCGGGCTACACCGAAATCGCTGCCTGAATCGTTGTAATTCCGCCGGGGTGGTTCCTCGTCCAGCCCAAGGCCCGGACGGTAGGCTCGACACCAGATAAGTGCGCCGGCTGAGCCCGGCCCGGCGCAGGAACACGACGGAAGTGACGCTGCTGTGAAAGACGAAAAACCGGCCCGCGCCAAGAGCGCCGAGCCGCAGCCGGAACCTCATCTGGACACGTCCGGGGACTCCGACGAGCCCGCGTTTTCCTGGCTGACCCCCGCAGGGAAGGGCTCCAGCACAGCAGCGGGGTCCTCCGCCGCGCCTGCTGTTTCCGCCCCGCCTGCTGCTTCCTCCTCTGAGGACAGCTCGGCCGCTGGCTCTTCCACCGTTGACGGCGAACCCTCACGCCAGGGCGCTGGCGCTCCTTCCGCAGCTGCGCGGAGCTCTGCCGTTGCGGGGGGCGCAGGAACCGCCCCGGCCCACCGGGACGGGTCCCTCCAGCCGGAGAGCAGGGCCGACCGAAAAGCCGCTGAAGCTGCCGCTGAGGCTCCCGGGGAGGACAGTTCGCCGGTCTTCAAGGAACCGCTCCCTACCTCCGCGCTGCAGGTCCGCCCGCCGGAGGAAGAGGTTGAACGCCGCAACGCCCAGCGGGAGAGCGCCGCCAACGCCAAACCAGTGGCGCCCCGGGTTATGCAGGTCCTGCTCGCCATCTTTTTCCCGCTGGTCTTGCTGATCCTGGCTGTCCGGGCGGTGACCAGCCCGCTGTTCCTCTGGGTGGAGTACAACCGGCCGGGGTTCCCCGGCGACGGGTACGGCTTCAGCACGGATGACCGGATGACTTACGGCTCCTACGCCGTGGATTACCTGAGCAACTGGTCCGGCCCGCGCTACCTCGGGGACCTGGTGCACCGCGGCGGCGACAAGCTGTTCAAGGACGGCGAGGTCAGCCACATGGCGGACGTCAAACTGGTGATCCTGTCCACGTTCGGCGCCGGTCTCGTGCTGGTCCTGTTCAGCATTATCGCCATCCTTTACCTCCGGAAGCGAAGCACCGGCGGAGTCCGGAGGGGCCTTTTCGCGGGTTCCATCATCACCCTGGTGACCATCCTCGGCCTGGGCACGCTGGCCGTCCTGGGCTGGCAGCAGTTCTTTACCGAGTTCCACCGCATTTTCTTCGCCGACGGGTCCTGGACGTTCAGCCTGGACGACACCCTCATCCGGTTGTTCCCCGGCCAGTTCTGGATTGATGCCGGCATCGTGATTGCGGGCCTGGTGCTGCTGGCCGCACTCGTGACACTGGTCCTCACCTGGCCCACCCGCCGGCGGCGCGGCCTGGCCAAGGACGGGGAGGCACCCGCCACAGGCACGGAATAGGGCGGGGAGGCACCCGCCGCCGGCACGGAATAAGGCACGAAACGTGCCAGGCAGCCGGGGGACTGCGCCCTAGGCGTACAGTTCGGTGATCTCCTCGGCGTAGTCGCGCACGACGGCGGCCCGCTTCAGTTTGAGGGACGGCGTCAGATGGCCTGACTCCACAGTGAACTGGGCGTCCAGGAGCGAGAAGCTGCGGATGGACTCCGCCTTGGACACGAGCAGGTTGGCGTGGTCCACCGCTTCCTGGACCGCCGCGAGGACGTCCGGATCGCCGACCGCTTCGCCCACTGCAAGGGCGGGCAGGCCCCGTTCGGAGCGCCAGTTGTCCACGCCTTCCGGGTCCAGGGTCACCAGCGCCGAGACGAAGGGCTTGCCGTCGCCCACCACCACGGCATGGCCTACAAGCTGGTGGGCGCGGATCTTTTCCTCGAGCGGACCCGGCGCCACGTTCTTGCCGCCCGCGGTGACCAGCAGGTCCTTCTTGCGCCCGGTGACGGTGAGGAACCCCTGCGCGTCAAGTTCCCCGAGGTCGCCGGTCCGGAAGAATCCGTCTACAAAGGCCTCTGCGTTCGCGGCCGGGTTGTTGTGGTAGCCCTTGAACACCCCGATCCCCTTGACCAGGATCTCGCCGTCCCCTGCCACCCGGATGGTGGTGCCCGGGACCGGTATGCCCACTGAGCCAACGCGGGTCCGGGCAGGGGTGTTGGCCGTGCACGGTGCCGTGGTTTCGGTCAGGCCGTAGCCCTCCAGCACGGGTATCCCCACGCCACGGAAAAAGTGGGCGTCATCGGGGGACAGGGGGCTGGCACCGGATACGGTGTACCCCACCTGCCCGCCCAGGGCCTGCCGAAGCCGGGGATACAGGAGCCGGTCAAAGAGCGCGTGCCGGGCGCGGCAGAGCAGCCCCGGCCCGTCGCCCTGGCCGCGGTTGCGCCGGTCCTCCTCCCGCGAGTACTCAATCGCGGCGTTTGATGCCGCCGTGAAAAGCCGTGCCTTGCCCGCCAGCGCCGCCTTGTGGGCGGCGGTGGCCCGGACTTTTTCGAAGATCCGCGGCACCACCAGCAGGAACGTGGGCCGGAAGGTTCCCAGGTCCTCCAGGAGCTGGGCCGCTCCCGGCGTGTGGCCCAGGGTGGCCCCGGCGGTAAGGCAGACCACCTGCACAGCGCGGGCCAGCACGTGTGCCAGCGGCAGGAACATCAGGGTGCGCGCCTGGTCCTGCAGCAGCAGCTCCGGAAGGAACGCCACGATGTTCTTTGCCACCAAGGCGAAATTCCCGTGGGTGATCTCGCAGCCCTTGGGATTGCCCGTGGTGCCTGAGGTGTAAACCAGGGAGGCAATGTCATCCAGCCCGGCCTGGCTGCGGTGCCGCTCAAGCTCCGCGTCCGTGACCCCGGCGCCGGCGGCGGCGAGGCTGGCAAGGTCGGGCGCGTCGCCGTCGTAATCCATCCTCACAACGTTGACCAGCCGGTCCCGAAGGACGTCGGACCCGGCCACGACACCTGTTACCAGGGCGGCAAGGCCGCGGTCCCCGGCGAAGACGCGGCGCACCCCCGCGTCCTGGATGATCCATTCCACCTGCCGCGCGGAGGACGTTTCGTAGATGGGGACCGTCACCCCGCCGGCGAACCAGATGGCGAAGTCCACCAGGGTCCACTCATAGGAGGTGGGGGACATGACCGCCACCTTGTCGCCGGGCTCGATGCCGCCGGCGATCAGGCCCTTGGCCAGGGCGCTGACGTCCTGCAGGAATTTTGCGGCCGTGACGTCCACCCAGCCGTTCGGCCCCTTCCGCCGGTAGAGGGCATGGGCCGGGTTGGCGGCATGCTGCTCCAGCAGCAGGTCAGTGACGTTGCTGGCGGCGTCAAGCTCAACCAGCAGTTCCGTGCTCGCTTCTCTCACAGCAGGTCTCCGTTCCGCTGCCACGCCGCGGCAGCGGCTCTGTTGGGGGTCTGATGCCATCCTGCCCTAGATCCAGGACGGCATCCACATCCGGACTTTCCAGGCGTCGTAGGGAATCGTTTCGGCCGCCCAGACAGGATAGAAGAAGGCGGACAGCAGGATGGCGGCAGCAACGAACAGTGCTACCAGGTACAGCCCCGACCTGCGGCGCCAGGGCGGGTCGGAGGCCCTGCCCAGGACGAGGCCCAGGCAGTACACGAGCGCCAGGATGAGGAAAGGCTCGAAGGAGACTGCGTAGAAGTAGAACATGGTCCGCTCGGGGTACAGGAACCACGGCAGGTAGCCTGCACCCACACCGGCCAGAATGGCGCCGGCGCGCCAGTCCCGCCGTCCGGCCCACCAGAACAACAGGACCACCAGGGAAATGACGGCGCCCCACCAGATCAGCGGATTTCCCACGGACAGGATCGCGGAGGTGCATTTTTCCACCGCGCAGCCCGGGCTGCCCTGCGGCGGCGTTTCGTAGAAGAACGACGTCGGCCTGCCGAGTACCAGCCAGCTCCAGGCGCTCGCCTCATACGGGTGGTCCGATCCAAGGCCCTGGTGGAAGGTGTAGGCCTCCCGGTGATAGTGGGCCAGCGAGCGCACAGCGTCCGGCAGCCAGCCCCACTGGGCCGACGGGTTGCTTTCCGCCCAGCTGCGGAAGTACGCGTTTTCGGACCGGAACCAGCCTGTCCACGATGCCGCGTACACGAGCGCAGCCACCGGCACCATGCTCAGGAACGCGGGGACTCCGTCCTTGATGACGCCGCCGCTGATCCAGCCGCGGATGCCCGCAACACGCCGGGCGTTGAGGTCCCACAAAACCGTGAGGAGCCCGAAGCCGGCAAGGAAGAAGAGCCCCGACCATTTGGTTCCGACGGCAAACCCCAGGCACACCCCCGCTGCCACGCGCCACCAGCGGATGCCCAGCCAGGGACCGGACAGCAGCTGGACCGCCGTCGGACGCCCCCCGTTGTCCGCGGCGGCCCGTGCCAGCCGCAGGGCCAGCCGCCGCCGGCCGCTGTCCCGGTCCAGCAGCAGGGCCCCGAACGCGGCCAGGACCCAGAACATCAGGAAGATATCCAGCAGCGACGTGCGGGACATGACCAGGTGGTGGCCGTCCACCGCCAGGAGGAGTCCGGCGGCCCCTGCCAGGGGCAGCGACCGGAAGAGCTTCAGGGCGATCAGGGACAGGAGCAGGATGGACAGTGTTCCGGTCAGTGCTGCAGCGAACCGCCAGCCAAAAGGGTTCTCCGGGCCGAAGAGTCCCATGCCGGCGGCAATCATCCACTTGCCCACGGGCGGATGGACTACATACTCGGGGGAGTCCAGCAGCACCCCGGGGTTTCCGGCGTTGAACGCGTCATTGGCTTTGTCCGGCCAGCCGCGCTCATAACCGCTGACCAGGTAGGAGTAAGCGTCCTTGACGTAATACGTTTCGTCGAAGACAAGTTTGGGCGGCGCCTCAAGCCGGACGAACCTGAGGATCCCGCCGGTGACGGCGGTCAGGACGGGGACCAGAAGGAACCACAGCCTCAGCGACGGCGGGTAGTCACGCCATCCGCGGGCGTTGCCCACGAGCCGTGCCAGCAGGGCTTCGAGGGTGAAGGCCTCGGCGGGGCGGCTGACCCAGGGCCGCAGGGGGGAAGCGCCCGAACCGATAGCTGTCCCCCCGGTTTCATCGCCGGATGCCGCGGGGGCGGCCTGTCCGGCCCCGCCCGGCCGCGTCGAGGTCTGCGTCACCAGCCCATGCTACCGTTTGCGGCCGGCGGTCCCCGGCAGCAGTAGGCTGGTGGCGTGGACCCTAACCCCAGCACCCTTCCTGATTCCGGCCCGGCACCTGCGGGGCGCATCGTGCTTGCCGCCACCCCGATCGGAAACACCGGTGACGCTTCCGCGCGGCTGGTGGAACTGCTGGGAACCGCCGACATCGTGGCTGCCGAGGACACCCGCCGCCTGCATCGGCTGGTCCAGAGCCTGGGCGTCACCGTGGCCGGGCGGGTCATCAGCTACCACGAGCACAATGAGGCCACCAAGACGGCCGAGCTGCTGGCACAGGTGCAGGCAGGAAGCACCCTGGTAATGGTCACCGACGCCGGGATGCCCTCAGTCTCGGATCCGGGTTTCCGCCTGGTTGAAGGGGCGGTCGCGGCCGGGCTCACCGTAACGGCGGTCCCGGGGCCGTCAGCGGTGCTCACCGCCCTGGCATTATCCGGCCTGCCGACGGACCGCTTCTGCTTTGAGGGATTCCTTCCGCGGAAGGCCGGTGAGCGGGCGTCACGGCTGGCCGAGCTTGCCGGGGAGCGCAGGACCACGGTGTTCTTCGAGGCGCCGCACCGGCTGGAGGTGATGCTCCGGGCACTGCGCGAACGGTTCGGGCCGGACCGTCCCGTTGCCGTATGCCGTGAGCTGACCAAGACGTATGAAGAGGTCATCCGCGGCACCCTCAGTGAGCTTCTGGTGTGGGCGGAAAGCACGGAGATCAGGGGCGAGATCGCTGTTGTCCTGGGCGGGGCGCCGGAAAAGGCGGCCGGGACGCCGGAGGACCATGTGGCAGCGGTGAACGAACTCGTGGCCCAGGGCATCCGGCTCAAGGAGGCAGTGGCAGCGGTGGCCGAGGATGTCCGGGTGAGCAAGCGGGAGCTCTACTCCGCCGTCCTGGCGGCCCGCTGACGTTCGCGCGCAACGTGCCGGACCGCTGTGCAGCTGCACAGCAACGCCATGACGCGGCAGTGCGCAACGGCGTAGACCTGCCGGAAGCCGCCGCAGTAGTCTGGCAGTAATTCAGCCTGTATGGGCCCGGTCACTCCGGCCGCCGCCAAAGGGCTGCACCAACCCTACTGACGAGGGAGTCATCGTGACTGTCACTGCACAGCCGGCCGTTTCCGCAGACCGCGAAAGCGCCCTTCTGGCCTCTGTCCCCACTGGCCTGCTGATCAACGGCGAATGGCGGGATGCCATTTCCGGGAAGACCTTCGACGTCGAGGATCCGGCCACCGGCAAGGTCCTGCTCAGCATCGCCGACGCCGGTGCCGAGGACGGTGCGGCCGCGCTGGATGCCGCCGCTGCGGCGCAGGAGTCGTGGGCGAAGGTCCCGCCGCGTGAACGGGGCGAGATCCTGCGCCGGGCGTTTGACCTCGTGACCGAGCGGGCCGAGGACTTCGCGCTGCTGATGACGATGGAAATGGGCAAGCCGCTGGCCGAGGCCCGCGGTGAGGTCACCTATGGTGCCGAGTTCCTGCGCTGGTTCTCCGAGGAAGCCGTCCGCGCCTTTGGCCGCTACTCGGTATCCCCGGACGGCAAGTCCCGGCTGCTGGTGACCAAGAAGCCGGTGGGCCCGTGCCTGCTGATCACGCCGTGGAACTTCCCCCTGGCCATGGCAACCCGCAAGATCGCCCCGGCCGTCGCCGCAGGCTGCACCATGGTCCTGAAGTCCGCGAACCTGACCCCGTTGACCTCGCAGCTGTTCGCCGCCGTCATGATGGAAGCCGGCCTGCCCGCCGGTGTCCTGAACGTCATCCCCACCTCCACCGCGGGCGCCACCACCGGGCCGCTGATCAAGGACTCCCGGCTGCGGAAGCTCTCCTTCACCGGCTCCACCGAGGTAGGCCGCCGGCTGCTCTCGGACGCGTCCGAAACGGTCCTGCGCACCTCCATGGAACTGGGCGGGAACGCCCCGTTCCTCGTCTTCGAGGACGCTGACCTGGACGCCGCTGTCGCCGGTGCGATGCTCGCCAAGCTCCGGAACATGGGCGAGGCCTGCACCGCGGCGAACCGGTTCATCGTCCACGAGTCCGTCGCGGCCGAGTTCGCCGAGAAGTTCGCCGCGAAGATGAAGGACATGACCACCGCCCGCGGCACCGAGCCCGAATCCAAGGTGGGCCCGCTGATTGATGCCAAGAGCCGGGACAAGGTCCACGAACTGGTCTCTGACGCCGTCGCCTCCGGCGCCAAAGCCGTCCTGGGCGGCGGGCCGGTGGACGGGCCGGGCTACTTCTACCAGCCCACCATCCTCTCCGGCGTCACCGAAGGCACCCGCATCCTGTCCGAGGAAATCTTCGGACCCGTGGCCCCGATCATCACCTTCAGCACCGAAGACGACGCCGTGCGCCTGGCCAACAACACCGAATATGGTTTGGTGGCTTACGTCTTCACCAAGGACCTGAACCGCGGGATCCGGATGGGCGAAAAACTCGAAACCGGCATGCTCGGCCTGAACGCCGGGGTCATCTCCAACGCCGCGGCACCCTTCGGCGGCGTCAAGCAGTCCGGCCTCGGACGCGAAGGCGGCCTCGAAGGCATCGAGGAATACCTCTACACCCAGTACATCGGCATCGCCGACCCCTACGCCGGATAACTCCGGCAGCGGCAATCAGCTGCCGCTCTGCCTCCGGACGCCGTCGCGCGCTCCCTGCCTGGAAAGTCCAAGGCGGGAGTGCGCGGCGGCTTTTGCCGTCCTGCGCAGGATCCGGCCCGTGGCCAGGAACGGTGCAGCAAGCAGCCTGCCCAGCCGTCCCATGACCGACGGCGGGAGCCAGGCTGCCTGAAGCCGGCGCGCCAACCCCGCGTTGGCATGCAGCGACGATTCCACCGCCGCGACCTGCGCCGCCACGGTGCCGCCGGTGCCGCGCGCGGAACCGGGCTGTCCGCCGTCGGCCGCCCCTTCAGGGAGGGCACCGGACGGAGGGCCATAGCTGTGGCGTTCGAAGCCGGCCGTAAGTGCCACGACGGCCTGGTGTGCCGCCTGGTCCAGGCCGCCGGCATCGCCCAGCAGTCCGCCGCGCAGCCGGGCTGAGTAAGCGCGCGGCGTTTCACTCGATCCAGGGGCAAGGCCATAATCGGTGCCGAGGTCCAGCAGCTCACGCCAGCCCAGGGGCAAGGCGCTGCCAGGGTCCCGGGGCCGCAGCCGCCGGGCCCTGATGCCCGCACGGATGAGCCGGGGCGTGGCCAGCAAAAGCGCTATCCCCAGGACTCCTGCCGTCCCCAGCAGCCACGGCAGGAGTTGCACACCCGAATCGGCACTTCCGCCGCCGCCGGGGGCAGGGGCCGCGCTGGCGCTCGGCGCGGGGGTGGGAGCCGGGGTGGCATCGGGCAGCAGGTCTTCATTGTTGTCCAGCACGTCGGGGGCGGCGGAGGTGGATGACTCCGTGGCGTAGTCGGGAACCACGCCGCGGGAGGGTGTGGGTTCGAAAGGCACCCAGCCCAGGCCCTGGAAGTAGAGTTCCGGCCAGGCGTGGGCGTCGCGCGCGTCCACCTCATATTCCGGCAGTGCTCCCTGACCGGCCACCGACACCGTGGCACCGGTGAGCCTGCCGGGTGCGTAGCCCACCGCGATGCGGCTGGGGATGCCTTCGAGCCTCGCCATAACAGCCATCGCGGACGCGTAGTGGATGCAGTAGCCGCTCTTTTGCTCCAGGAAGTCGGCCAGGACCGACAGGCCGTTGCCGTCGTAGCCGCCCTGCACCGGAGACTGCAGGGAATAGGTGAACTCCGCCGAACGGAGGTACTTCTGGATGGCCATCGCCTTCGCATAGGGGGTGCCCGTCCCCGCAACGGTATCGGCGGTGCTGCGGACAATGTCCGGAACGTTGCCGGGAATCCTGGTGAAGTCCTCCGGGATGCCCTGGACGGCGGAAGAGGACTGTGCCAGGAGCCCTGCAGTCAGCCTGGGGATGGTGGACGTGACCAGGTACTCCTGGCGCCGCGACGTGGTGGTGTCCGAACCTTTGATGCTCAGGGTTGCCGGGTCCCAGGTCCACCGCCCGTTGAGTCCGCGGACTGATTCCGGGGCATAAGGAGCAGGAAGGTAGGGGCTGCTGAAGGTGCCGGCGTCGATGGCGGTGACCAGACGTTGCTGTTCGTCCGCCAGGACCGTGTAACCGGGATCAATGCGGCCGCCCAGGGGCAGCCGGGAAGCGTCACGGTCGTCCGGGCCCCAGGAGTCGCCGTCGAAGTGGTCCACGGTGACCGAGCGCAGGTACAACGGGGTGGACGCATTCGTGGCGTACGTGATCCGGCCGCTGCCGTCCGGTGTCCGCAGGCTGTTACCCAGGGTGATCATGGGGTTCAGGCCAGTGGACGTGCCCCATGGGTTGAGCCGGGAACCTTGCGGAAATGTTCCCTGGTCAAAGCCGGGAATTGCCATGGGCACCACCAGGGTGGCGGCGAGGGCCACAGATCCCGTCAGCACAGCGCGCTTCAGCTGGCCCGGACTCCTGGCGGAATCCGTCTGGAACCGGACGCCGGGGGCGAAGTACTGGCTGCAGGCGAGGATCGCCAGGTATCCAGCCACCGTGAAGGCGAATCCCCAGAATCCCACGCTTTGCGGCTTGATCATGGCCGGCACCACCAGGATGGCCAGCAGCCCCACTCCGGCAGCAGCGGGTATTCCGAGCGGCACTGCCAAGGCGTCCACCAGGATCACCGCCAGGCCCAGGACAGCGCAGATGACCATGACGATTCCCACGTTGGGTGCCACGGGCGCCGTCTCGGAAAGTACGGTTTCGCTGGCCCTTCGGATGAGGCGGTCCAGCTCCACCAGGGTTCCGCCGGTGGGGATGAATCCGGCGACGCTGGAGCCGCGGAAAAATGTCAGGGTCAGGATGGTGGCCAGCGAGATGAATCCCCCGGCCGTCACCAGCAGGGGCTGGGCCCGCACGGAGCGAAGGGCAGCCAGTGTCAGGCTGACCACCAGCACGGTGGTCAGGACAGGCCAGTACCAGCCCCAGCCGCGGAGCACCCCGTTCAGTGAAAGGGCGGCACCGCAGACAGCCAGGGCGATGGCGCCCGCCATGGCCCAGGGGTACGCGCCAACCCGGCGCCGGGCGGTGGTTTTCTCCTGCCGGCTGCCGGATTGCCGGCTGGCTCCCGGGCTGCGTGTTGGTGCCGCGGTCACCGCGCGGCCCCGGTTCCGCGGCGGACCTCCGCTGAGGGAGCGGGCACTGCCACGTCCTGGTCGAACTGGCTCCAGGCTGACGCCACGGGGACAGCGGGCGCAACGGCCACCGCACGCCAGCCTCCCTGCCGGAGGACTTCCAGGACCTCCGCAGCCTCGCCGGGCTTTTCCGTGACGATGACGGCGAAAGCATTGGTGGCGTAGCCGGCGGCCGGGGCAAGGGCTAGGGCTTCCATGCGCGAGAGTATTCCGAGGACCGCGATCACCGGCCCCCTCATCCGGTGTGCGGAAAGTTTGTCCATGAGCAGGTCATCAAACGCCTCAGGTCCCGCGTCGAGGGCGCTGGGGTCGCTGGCTCCGTTGACCCTGCCCGCCCACGGGCGAAGAACATTGTCACGGTGTGTATGGCGTGGGCCGGTCAGCTGGATGGCGGCAAGGCTTTCGGCGATGGACTGGAGACCGGCTGCGCCGATGTATTCCTCGGCCTCAGGCTCCGGAGCAGACGGTGAGTGCAGGAAGGCGGGTCCGCCCCTGGTGTCCAGCAGCCGAAGGGCATAGTTCCGTTCCGCCAGGTGTGCGCTGATGGACATGACCGCCACGACCGACCATTCGAAGGTTCCGCTGCTGGCCATGGGGTGCCCGTCCGGGCCCGCCTGCCCGTCTGGCCGGCTGCCCGAACCTCCGGAATACGCAGCATACCTGTGGTCCATGATGACCGTGGCTTCCGGTGTGGTGACGGATTCCTCCTGGCGCACCATGAGGTTTCCGTGGCGTGCCGTGGCGGCCCAGTGCACCCGCCGCATCGGGTCGCCGTGGCGGTACTCGCGGGTCATCACATCGTCGTCGCTGGGATTGGCGCGGATCCTGGTTGCCGTCACGCCGTCGTTGCCCCGCGCGCCGGCCAGTCCCGTGAGGGGAAGGACGACGGCGGCAGGCGTCACGGTGAGGATGTCGCCGTCGTCTATCGCCTGCCGGTGCAGTGACAAGCCGAAGGGATCCGTGAATTCTGCGGTCACCGGGCCAATGAGGAACTGGCCGCGCCGGGCTGAACGGAGGTGGTACTCATAGCGGCTGGTGCCCCCGGTGGCAGCCCGGGAAGGGAACCGGAAAGCCGGCGACTCGCCAAAACGGGCAGGCAGTTGCTCCTCCATGGTGGCGCTGCCGCTGCCGCTGCCCGTCCGTGCCACTGCGAGGCGCACGGTGGTGGGTGCGGACGTTTCCACGGGAGACGGAGTGAATTCGCGGTATACCCGGAACCGGGGCTTGACCAGCCGGATCCCGGCGAGGGAAACCAGGGGGAGGACAACCAGCAGTACGCCCAGGGTCAGCAGGTCCCTGCGGCCCATGACATATGCGGCGCCCACCGCGGCACCGCCGGCGGCGATCATGCCCCACCCGCGTTGGGTGAAGAGATGCCGCGGCACCCTGTCCAGCAGCGCCATGGGCACCGCCTACTGGTTCCTGCTCAGCCCGGTGACCGGGGTGGCCGTCCTGCCGGCAGGTGCCGTATTCCTGGCACCGGTTCCGGCGGCCTCAGAAGCTATGGGCAGGCGCGACAGGATGCCCCTCAGGACGCTGTGCGGGGTTTCCCCCGACCCTGCAGCCTTGCGGTCCAGGATGATCCGGTGCGCCAGGACGGCTTCGGCAACATGAACGACGTCGTCCGGCAGGACGAAGTCCCGGGCGTCAAGGGCTGCGGTGGCTTTCGCTGCCCGCAGCAGCTGCAGCATGGACCGGGGGCTGGCGCCGAGCCGGAGCAGCGGACTTTCCCTGGTGGCCCGGCCGAGCGATACGGTGTACTCCTTGACGGCCTGGGACACGTAAACCTGCTGGACAGTGGTGATCATGGCAGCCACCTCCGCCGAGGTGACCACGGCGGAGACCTTGGCCAGGGGCGAGGTGGCCTGATGCGTTTCGAGCATCTCTATCTCGGCGTCCTTGTCCGGGTAGCCCATGGAGATCCGGGCCATGAACCGGTCCCGCTGGGCCTCGGGCAGCGGGTACGTCCCTTCCATCTCGATTGGATTCTGGGTGGCAACCACCATGAACGGCTCATCGAGCCGGTATGAGGTGCCGTCAACAGTGACCTGGTGCTCTTCCATGCATTCGAGCAGCGCTGACTGGGTCTTGGCGGACGCCCGGTTGATTTCATCGCCGATGACGATGTTGGCAAAGACCGCCCCGGGCCTGAACTCGAACAGCCGGGAGGACTGGTTGTAGATGGACACGCCCGTTACGTCAGACGGCAGCAGGTCCGGGGTGAACTGGATCCGGTTAACAGTGCAGTCAATGGTGCGGGCCAGGGTCTTTGCCAGCAGTGTTTTTCCCACTCCGGGCACGTCTTCGAGCAGCAGGTGCCCCTGGGCCAGCAGGACGGTCAGCGCCAGCCTGGCGGCGTCGGATTTCCCATCGATGACGGTGTTAACAGACGTAAGGATGCGCTGCGTTGCCGCATGGAAGCCGGCTGCGTCCATGGCCGCCGGGCGGTGCCCGTTCAGGTGGCTGACGGGATCAGCGAGCCCCGCCAGAGTGCGGTTCGCAGCGCTCACATCGTTGGCAGTGCGTCGGTGGGATTCCATCGGCAACCTTTCAGCCCGGGGTTTCACCTGGACGGGACAACAAGCCTGCCGTCGCCCGTCGGTGGGCGTTCGCATGTGTTCGTACCAGACTACTAACACAACTGCCGCAGCTGACAGAGAGTTCCGACAAAAATAGGGAGGGCCCGCAGCTAGGCTGGATGGATGTGCACGTCGCTTCCTCCTGCCGCTTACCGGGACCCCGCCACCGAAGACGCGCCGGAGCCGAGCAGTTCCCGGCAGAAAGCCTTCCCTCCGGCTCCTGAGCCCCTGCCGGTGCCGGTGATGGACAACCACACCCACCTGGACTTCCCGGATGGCAAGGCTCCCGTTGGGATATCGGCAGCGCTCGATGCCGCCGCAGCAGTGGGTGTCCAGGGCGCGGTCCAGGTGGGTTGCGATCTTGAATCGTCACGGTTTACGGTCCAGGCGGTGGACCTGGACCGGCGGTTGCTGGGGGCTGTTGCGCTGCATCCCAATGATGCTCCCCGCTACGCCGCCCGCGGCCAGCTCGAGGAGGCGCTCGCGGAAATTGAACAGCTGGCCGGCCATCCGCGGATCCGGGCCATCGGAGAGACCGGCCTGGACTTCTACCGCACCGAGGGGGACGGCCTGGCGCACCAGCGCCACTCCTTCCGCCGCCACATCGACATCGCCAAAAGACTGGACCTGACGCTACAGATCCACGACCGGGATGCACACGACGACGTCGTCCAGGTGCTCCGCGAAGAAGGCGCACCGGAACGGGTGGTCTTCCACTGCTTCTCCGGTGATGAGGAACTGGCAAGAACCTGCAACCAGGAGGGCTGGTGGATGTCTTTTGCCGGAACGCTGACCTTCCGCAACGCCGGCAACCTGCGCGCTGCGCTCGCGGTGGCGGACCCTGGGCTGGTCCTGGTGGAAACCGATGCGCCGTTCCTTACCCCGCATCCGCACCGGGGCCGGCCCAATGCCAGCTACATGGTCCCTTACACGGTCCGGGCGATGGCCGAATTGACAGGCATGGACCTGGCCGGGCTCTGTGCAGGAATTGCCGCCAATACCGTGCAGGCATACGGAAGCTGGGACTAAGAAGCCGTTTTGCGGGCGTTATAATTTGGATACCCGGTATGCACATTTCTTGGTGCCTTTATAACGCTACGGTTACAGTGGACATTTATTAGCCGGGGTCGGGGAAGGCCAACGGGTAATTTCACTTCTTTCTGCAGCAGGATTGCTGGGCGTTGTCCCGGCTTGCCCGTTGCGCGGAGTGTGGCGGCGCAACGGTGCCCGGACTGCCATTGCTGGTGGTACCGGGCCTTTTACTGCGCGATTCCCCGTGCCCGGACAGACCTAAAGTTACGGGCAAACGTGAGCAAGTTTTTCACATCGGACGGCAAGTTCAGCTTCGTCAAGGTTGGCGCCCAGCTTCTGGTGCTGTGTGCGCTCGTCGTGGGCCTCGTAGCCTTCGTCGGCAATAACAAAACCATCACACTCAACGTTGATGGGAAGGTCTCGTCCGTGCAGACCTTCGGCGGAACCGTGGGGCAGGTGGTCAAGAGCGCCAACCTGGAGCTGAACCCTGCCGACCGCGTGTCGCCGTCGGTTGATGCCTCGGTCCAGGACGGCACCGTTATCAACGTCAATAAGGCCAAGGAAGTCAAGGTCAGCCTCGACGGTTCCGAGAAGACGGTCAATACCACCGCGCAGGACGTCGCCGGGCTGGTCACCGAACTTGGCGTTGCCAGCGCTTCTTCGGTGTCCGTGCCCAAGGACGCCCAACTTTCCATTGCCGGATCCTACGTCTCCATCTCCACCCCCAAGACCGTCAGCCTCGTTGCGGACGGCAAGGTGGATACCGCCACCACAACGGCTGCCACGGTGGGCAAGGTGCTCGAAGATGCCGGCCTGGTACTGGGAGCCAACGACCGCTCCTCGCAGCCCGTCAACGCCCACGTGGTTAACAACATGGTCATCAAGGTCTCACGCGTTGACACCGGCCAGACCGCAGTCACCACCGAGGACGTTCCGTTCGAGACCGTGACGAGTGAGAGCGGCGAACTGCTCAAGGGCGAAAAGGAAGTTACCCAGAAGGGCGCCGCAGGCAAGCTGGAGAAGACCTTCAAGCTGGTGCTGGTTGACGGCCGTGAAGCCTCGCGCACCTTGGTGTCAGAGACGGTTACAGTGCAGCCCGTGGCCGAGAAAGTCACCGTGGGAACCAAGCCGAAGCCGGTTGCCCAGGCTGCCCCCGCAGCAACTGCTTCAAGTGCGGGCACCAACACCGGTGCTGCCGCTCCGGCCATGATGAACGAAGCCATGTGGGACAAGATCGCCCAGTGCGAGTCCACCGGAAACTGGAGCATCAACAGCGGTAACGGCTATTACGGCGGCCTCCAGTTCGACATCCGGACCTGGATCGGCGCAGGCGGCGGGGCCTACGCCCCGAACGCCAGCCTTGCCACCAAGGCCCAGCAGATCGACATTGCCAACCGGGTATACGCCCAGCGCGGCCTTCAGCCGTGGGGTTGCGGCTGGGCTGCCACCAGCTGACCATAACGATTGCGTGCCCGTCAGGGCGCTGCGGCCGGGTACGGACCTCCGTGCCCGGCCGCAGCCTTTAACGGGTACGCCTGTCCCGGCCGTTGAATCAGCTGGGTCGCCGGCTGTTTGCCGCCTGATTTTTCCACCTGCCGCTCCCTGATCCGTGGCTGCCCTTTCCCAGGTTTTTACTCGTTTCGCACTCGTTTTCGCCTGTGGGGAGCCGTGCGCGGCGCGGGATAGGATACCTAGGTGACTGAACCAATCCCCGCGCCCGCACCGCTGTTTGGTGCATCCGACATTCGCCGGCTCGCGGAGGAGATCGGGATCCGCCCCACCAAGACCCTCGGCCAGAACTTTGTGATTGACGGAAACACCATCCGCCGGATCGTGGCCGCCGCAAGTGTTGGACCGGAGGAGACGGTGCTGGAGGTGGGCCCGGGGCTGGGATCCCTGACCCTGGGACTGCTCGATGCCGCCGCGTCCGTGGTGGCAGTGGAAATTGACCCCGTGCTGGCCGCCAAACTCCCGGCAACGGTCAAGGAGTGGAGGCCATCGGCTGCAGCCCGCTTCCACCTGGTGCACGCCGATGCCATGAAAGTCACTGAGCTCCCGGTGCAGCCCACCGCGCTGGTGGCCAACCTGCCCTACAACGTGGCGGTCCCCGTGGTGCTGCACCTGCTGCAGCATTTCCCCAGCCTCCAGCACGGGCTGGTGATGGTCCAGGACGAGGTGGCTGACCGGCTGGCCGCAGGCCCAGGGTCCAAGACGTACGGTGTGCCATCCGTCAAAGCCGCCTGGTACAGCCAGATGCGCAAGGCCGGCGTCATCGGAATGAACGTGTTCTGGCCCGCGCCGAAAATCCACTCCGGGCTGGTGGCCTTTACGCGGCGCGAGCCTCCCGCCACCACAGCCACCCGGGAACAGGTCTTCGCCGTGGTGGACGCCGCCTTCGCCCAGCGCCGCAAAACCCTCAGGGCGGCCCTTGCCGGGTGGGCAGGAGGCGCGCCGGAAGCTGAACGCTGCCTGGTTGCTGCCGGCGTCGACCCGACTGCCAGGGGCGAGGTCATAGACATCCATGCCTTCGCCAGGATCGCAGAAGCCAAGCAGGCGCCGGCATGAACGCCCTGCCAGGCCGGTTTGCCGCCAGGACGGTCCGTGTCAAGGCCCCCGGCAAAGTTAACGTCTCCCTTGAGGTAGGGCCGCTCCGCCCCGACGGCTACCACTCCGTCGCGAGCGTGTATCTCGCAGTGTCCCTCTACGAGGAAGTCGCAGCCACCAGCACCGAAGCGCCGGGGATCACCATCAGCCTGAGCCGGGCGAGCACCGTTGATCTGGACGCCGCCGACATTCCCCTGGACGGAAACAATCTGGCCTACAAGGCCGCAGCCATCATGGCCGACGTCTCCGAACGCCCTACCGGGGTCCACCTTGAGATCACCAAGCGGGTCCCCGTGGCCGGCGGCATGGGCGGCGGATCGGCCGATGCTGCCGCAACCCTCCTGGCCTGCGACGCCCTGTGGAACAGCGGCCTTTCCCGCGAGGAACTCGCACACCTGGCCGCGGAACTGGGCGCCGACGTCCCGTTTTCCCTCCTGGGCGGCACGGCCGTGGGCCTGGGCGTAGGCGACGAACTCTCCCCGGCGCTGGCCAAGGCACAGACCCACTGGGTTCTCGTCACGGCGGACTACGGCCTTCCCACTCCTGAGGTGTACCGGACCCTGGACCGCATCAGGGACGCCGGCGGCATCCAGGCGGCCGAACCCACCGGAGTTGACCCCAAGATCCTCACCGCCCTCCGCGGCGGAGACGCCGAAGCGCTGGGCCGGGTCCTGGTCAACGACCTCCAGCGTGCATCCATTGAACTGGCACCGGCCCTGCGCGATACGCTGGGTATCGGGGAGTCGCACGGAGCCATCGCGGGCATCGTCTCCGGGTCCGGGCCCACAGTGGCCCTGCTGGCCGACGACCCGGTGGCGGCGGAAGGCCTGGCCGCCGACCTGCGGCATTACGGCCTCACATCCCTCGCCGTCCACGGCCCGGTACCGGGCGCGCGCATCATCTCCGACACGCACCTCTAAGTCTTCAAATCCTCCCTCAGCAGCAGAAAGCAGTTCCTTGTGGCACACCTTCTTGGCGGCGAGAACCTGACGGTCTCCTACGCAACACGCACCGTCCTGGACGGCATCACCCTGGGACTGGAGGAAGGTGACAGGATCGGCATGGTAGGCCGCAACGGTGACGGCAAGTCCACGTTGATGCGCCTGCTTGCCCTGCGTTCAACCCCCGATTCGGGCCGGGTCACCAAACGGGGCGACGTCAACGTGGGGTACCTGGACCAAAGCGACGTGCTCGACGGCGACCTGACGGTGGGTGCGGCGATCGTGGGGGACCAGGCGGACTACGAATGGGCCCGCAACCCCCAGATCCGCGAAGTCATGGGCGGGCTGGTTTCCGACGTCGACTGGCACGCCAACGTCCATGCCCTGTCCGGCGGACAGAAGCGGCGCGTGGCCCTGGCCAAGCTCCTGATCGAGGACCACGACGTCATCATGCTCGACGAACCGACCAACCACCTCGACGTCGAGGGCGTGGCGTGGCTGTCCCGGCACCTGAAGACCCGGTGGCGCGCCAACCAGGGTGCATTCCTGGTGGTCACCCACGACCGGTGGTTCCTCGATGAAGTCTGCAACAAGACCTGGGAAGTCCACGACGGCATCGTTGACCCTTTCGAAGGCGGATACGCGGCCTACGTGCTAGCCCGCGCCGAGCGTGACCGCTCCGCATCCGTCATGGAAGGCAAGCGGCAGCAGCTGGTTAAAAAGGAGCTCGCCTGGCTCCGCCGCGGCGCTCCTGCCCGGACCGCAAAGCCGAAGTTCCGCATCGAGGCCGCCAACGCCCTCATCGCCGACGTGCCCGCCCCCCGCGACTCGATGGCCCTCAGTAAGATGGCCACCGCACGCCAGGGCAAGGACGTGCTGGATCTGGAGAATGTCTCGCTCGACTTCCAGGGCGGCGAGGACGGGCGGAAGCTCTTCGACAACATCACCCTGCGGCTGGCCCCCGGCGAACGCCTGGGACTGGTGGGCGTCAACGGCGCCGGCAAGACCACCCTGCTGAAACTCCTCAACGGCGAGATCACCCCCGACGCCGGGAAGGTCAAGCGGGGCAAGACAGTGGTCACCGCGGTCCTCAGCCAGGAGGTCAAAGAGCTCGACGACGTCTCGGACCTGCGCGTCATCGAAGTCATTGAACGCGAAAAGCGTTCCTTCAACGTTGGCGGCAAGGAGTTCAGCGCCGGCCAGCTGGTTGAACAGCTTGGCTTCACCAACGAGAAACAGTGGACCCCGGTCAAGGACCTCTCCGGCGGCGAGCGGCGCCGCCTGCAGCTCCTGCGGCTGCTGGTGGGGGAGCCCAACGTCCTGATGCTCGACGAGCCCACGAACGACCTCGACACCGATACCCTCGCGGCCGTGGAGGATGTGCTGGACGGCTGGCCGGGAACCCTGGTGGTTGTCAGCCACGACCGGTACCTCCTGGAGCGCGTCACCGACCACCAGATGGCGCTCCTCGGCGATGGAAAGCTCCGCGGCCTGCCCGGCGGTGTTGACCAGTACCTCGAGCTGCGCGAGTCCGCCCTGGCAGGATCCACGGTCACCGGCGGCGGCAACCCCGTCACCAGTGCCGGGTCCGCGCCGGCTTCCGCTGCTGCCTCCGGCGCCTCGGAGGCCGAAAAGCGCGACGCCCGGAAAGCCAAGAACCGCATCGAGCGCCAGCTGGGCAAGCTCGAACAGCAGGAGAAGAAAGTCCACGACCAGATGGTCAAAAGCACCGAGCAGTCGGACTTCGACGCCCTGGCCGAACAGAACAAAAAGCTCAAGGACCTCGCAGGAGAACGCGAAGCCCTAGAGCTCGAATGGCTAGAGGCACTCGAGGTCCTCGGCGAGTAGTCCCGCTGCCCTGCGGCGGTGCTCTGGTTGGGTGCCGGAGCCGGCCCTTCGACGTCGCTTAGACACAGGACATAGGGAGCGTTCCGGTCGCTGGGCGACCTCCACGCTCCGATGTCCCGCGATGCGCTCCTTTTCGAAGGACCGCCTCCGGCGAGGGCACGTCACCTGGGTGCCGGGAAGAGCAGGCAACCCGCACGGAACCTTCGGCAGGTGAATGAGGGGGTGGGCGCGGGGCGACTCCCGAACGGAACCTTCGGCAGGTGGGCGGGAGACAACGCCGACGCAACTCACAGCTCGTATGGGACCCTACGCTGGACGAAACGTTCGCACTAGTGGTGCAGGGGGCCTTCGCGTAGGAGCGCATCGCGGGCCATCGGGCCGTGAAGGTCGCCCAGCGACCGGTGGGCCCTTTTGGCCCGTGTCTAAGCGACGGCGAAGGTCGCCTGCGCCGCGAACCTGGCCAACGGCCGACGGCGAAAGTCTCCTGCGCCGCGAAGGTGACCACGAGCGGTACCACCGGAGGCGACCAGAAAACTAGCTCTCGGACATCAGTTCCGGGTCTTTTTTGAGGCCGGTGAGGCCGTTCCAGGCGAGGTTGACCAGGTGTGCGGCGACGGTGTGCTTGTCCGGCTGGCGGCTGTCCTGCCACCATTGGCCGGTCATTGCCACCATGCCCACGAGCATCTGGGCGTACATGGCCCCGTCCTCGCCGCTGAGGCCGCGGCGGGAGAACTCGTCGGAGAGGATGTGCTCCACGCGGGCGGTGACGTGGGAGAGCAGCGTGGAAAAGGCGCCCTCGGGCTGCGACGGCGGTGCGTCGCGCATCAGGATCCGGAACCCTTCCGTTCGGTCCTCGATGTAGGTCAACAATGCCAGGGCCGCCCGTTCCACGAGGACCCTTGGCTTCGCCTCTTCGGTCAGGGCGGCGCTGATGGCGTCGAGGAGGAGCCGGAACTCGTGGTCGACCACCTGGGTGTACAAGCCTTCCTTGGAACCGAAGTGCTCGTAGATCACCGGCTTGGACACCCCGGCGCACGCCGCGATCTCCTCGATAGTGGTCCCGTCCAGGCCCCTTGCGGCGAAAAGTCCGCGCCCGACGTCGATCAGCTGGCTCCGCCGCTGCAGGCCGGTCATGCGTGTCCGCGGAGGGTTGTTGCTCACATTTCCATCATGCACCACTGGTCACCGGCAGGACTGCAGCAGGACGGCAGGCGGACCGCGGTCCGCGAAACCGGAGTGGCGGAGCGGGTGGGACCGTCCCGTGTCGCGCAGCGCCCCGAACCCGTGGCAAAATAACTACTTGTGCCCGGCTGCGTGCCACGGCACGGTCCGCTCTGGTGTAATGGCAGCACCCCGGCCTTTGGAGCCGTGGAGTATAGGTTCGAATCCTATGGGCGGAACTGCTGCGCATGGAGCGTTCAGTAGCATGACATACGGTGCCGCCCGCAAAGCGGCCGGACACCGTCAGCGCCAGCATAACTAAGCAAGGAGAGCCCGTACGTGATCCCCGAGAACACCGGCCCGGCCGCAGTCATCGTCCTGGCGGCAGGCGCCGGTACCCGGATGAAGTCGCGTACCCCCAAGATCCTGCATGAGATCGGCGGCAGGTCCATGGTGGCCCACGCTCTCATGGCGGCCCGCAGCGTCAACCCCCGGCAACTGGCCATCGTGGTCCGCCATGAACGCGACCTCGTGGCGCGCCACCTCGCGGACGTGGACCCGGCGGCGGTGATCGTGGACCAGGATGACATCCCGGGCACCGGCCGTGCCGTGGAAGTGGCCCTCCAGGCCCTCGACGCCACCCAGCCCCTGGCGGGCACAGTGGTGGTGACCTACGGCGACGTGCCGCTGCTCTCCGGTGCCCTGCTTGCTGAACTCGTGGCCACCCACGAGAAGGAGGCCAACGCCGTCACCGTGCTGACGGCCGTCCTGGACGACGCCACAGGCTACGGCAGAATCCTCCGCGGTGAGGATGGAACGGTCACCGGCATCCGTGAGCACAAGGACTCCTCTGAGGCAGAGCGGCTCATCCGGGAGGTCAATTCAGGCATCTACGCTTTCGACGCAGCAGTCCTCCGCGATGCCCTGGCCCACGTGACCACGGACAATTCACAGGGCGAAAAGTACCTGACGGATGTGCTGGGCCTGGCCCGCGAGTCGGGTGGCCGCGTGGCCGCCGTGGTCACCGCGGACCGCTGGCAAGTGGAAGGCGCCAATGACCGCGTCCAGCTCTCCGCCCTCGGCGCCGAGCTGAACCGCCGCACGGTGGAGGCCTGGATGCGTGCCGGCGTCACGGTAGTGGACCCCGCAACCACCTGGATCGACTCGTCGGTGACCCTTGACGAGGATGTCCGCATCCTCCCCAATACGCAGCTTCACGGCACCACCACCGTGGCCCGGGACGCCGTCGTCGGACCCGATACCACCCTGACGGACGTCACCATCGGTGAGGGCGCCACCGTGACCCGCACCCATGGTTCCGGGGCTGTCATCGGCGCGGACGCCGCCGTCGGGCCTTTCACCTACCTTCGCCCCGGCACGGTGCTGGGTGAGACCGGCAAGATCGGCGCCTTCTACGAAACCAAGAATGTGACCATCGGGCGCGGCTCCAAGCTCTCGCACCTGGGGTACGCCGGTGACGCCGAAATCGGCGATGACACCAACATCGGCTGCGGAAACATCACGGCAAATTACGACGGCGAGAAGAAGCACCGCACGGTCATCGGCTCGGGCGTCCGCACGGGTTCCAACACAGTATTCGTTGCCCCGGTCACCGTGGGGGACGGCGCCTACAGCGGCGCCGGCGCGGTGATCCGCAAGGACGTGCCCGCGGGAGCGCTCGCGCTTACTGTCGCAGCGCAGCGCAACACGGAGGGCTGGGTGGCGGCGAACCGCCCCGGAACCCGCTCCGCTGAACTGGCGCAGGCAGCCACCAAAGATTCCTCAAGTACCCCGGCATCTACAGAAGAGGGCAACCAACCATGAGCGAAATTACGGCGCGCGGCGAAAAGAAGCTGGTGCTCGCCACCGGGCGGGCCCACCCCGAGCTGGCCCGGGAAATCGCCAAGGAACTGGGTACCGAGCTGCTGCCGGTGGACGCCTACGACTTCGCCAACGGCGAGATCTACGTCCGCGCCGGCGAGAGCGTCCGCGGCACCGATGCGTTCGTCATCCAGGCCCACCCGGCACCGCTGAACAACTGGCTGATGGAACAGCTGATCATGATCGATTCCCTGAAGCGCGCCTCCGCCAAGCGCATCACCGTGGTCTCGCCGTTCTACCCCTACGCCCGCCAGGACAAGAAGGGACGCGGCCGCGAACCCATCTCGGCCCGTCTGGTTGCAGACCTGTACAAGACGGCAGGCGCAGACCGCATCATGAGCGTGGACCTGCACACCTCGCAGATCCAGGGATTCTTCGACGGTCCGGTGGACCACCTCATGGCCATCCCGCTCCTCGCTGACTACATCCGCACCCGGGTGGACGCCGAGAACGTCACCGTGGTCTCCCCGGACACCGGACGTGTGCGGGTGGCGGAGCAGTGGGCAGAGCGCCTGGGCGGCGCACCGCTCGCGTTCGTGCACAAGATGCGTGACCTTACGGTGCCCAACCAGGCTGTTTCCAAGACTGTGGTGGGCCAGATCGAGGGGCGCACCTGCGTCCTGATCGACGACATGATCGACACCGGCGGAACCATTTCCGGTGCCGTC
Organism: Pseudarthrobacter quantipunctorum; assembly: GCF_045291495.1. Classification (NCBI taxonomy): domain Bacteria; kingdom Bacillati; phylum Actinomycetota; class Actinomycetes; order Micrococcales; family Micrococcaceae; genus Pseudarthrobacter; species Pseudarthrobacter quantipunctorum. The sequence goes on along the minus strand of NZ_CP148033.1, from coordinate 2,812,790 downwards.
CAGGTGCTGAAGAACGCCGGCGCAAAAGATGTCATCATCGCCGCCACCCACGCTGTCTTCTCCGATCCCGCCGCCAAGCGGCTCTCGGAGTCCGGCGCCCGCGAGGTAGTGGTCACCAACACCCTTCCGCTCACCGGATCCCAGCGGTTCCCCCAGCTGACGGTGCTTTCCATCGCGCCGCTGATTGCCCGCGCCGTTCGTGAGGTCTTCGACGACGGCTCGGTCACCAGCCTCTTCGACGGCAACGCCTAAGGCTTGCCGGCCGCCGGCGCCGGTCCCGTTTTCAATAAACAGGACCGGCGCTGGTAAGCTTGTCAGCGATACCTTGGCGAGGGAGAGCGCCGGTCACCGTGTATGCGGTCACCGGAGTGCAGGTCTCCGTTATCGACTGGGTCTGAATCTCCCTTCGAAGATGGGCATGGCTCCGGCCGCCTGGCGTTGAAGGTCGCGACAGACCTCCGCCCTTGCTGAACACCGTTTAGTTTTCAAGGAGATTTCCATGTCTGAGCAGAAGCTCGCAGCAGAAGTACGCACCGAATTCGGCAAGGGCTACGCCCGCCGCGCACGGATGGCCAACCTCATCCCCGCCGTCATCTACGGCCATGGCGCAGACCCCATCCACATCACCCTGCCGGCAAAGGCCACCACCCTGGCCGTCCGCACCGCCAACGCCCTGCTGTCCCTGGACATCAACGGCGAAGGCCACCTGGCCCTGGTGAAGGACGTCCAGCGCGATCCCATCAAGCAGATCATCGAGCACATCGACCTCCTGACCGTCCGCCAGGGCGAGAAGGTGACCGTTGACGTTCCCGTCCACGTTTCCGGCGAAACCGCCCCCGGCACCGTGCACAACCTCGAGCTCACCGTGGTGTCCCTCGAGGCCGAGGCCACCCACCTGCCCGAGTCCGTTGAGGTCAGCATCGAAGGCCGCGCAGCCGGCGAGCACATCCACGCTTCCGACCTGGTGCTGCCGAAGGGCTCCGTCCTGCTCACCGACGCCGAGGCGCTCGTGGTGAACATCTCGGAAGCTGTCGAGATCGCCGAAGAAGAAGCCGGCGAAAGCACCGAAGCCGCTGCCGAAGAGGCTCCCGCAGCCTCCGAGGAAGCAGCAGCCGAGTAATCAGCCGCATTCCCCGCCAGTGGCCGGACTCCTGTGGGGGTCCGGCCACTGGCATGTCTACTGCCCTTCACCGGCGCCGGGCGCGGCAAAACCCCACCCTAGGATTGATTCATGACTGATACCTGGCTCATCATTGGCCTCGGAAACCCGGGGGCGCAGTATCAAGGCAACAGGCACAATGTCGGCCAGATGGTGCTCGATGAACTTGCGGCCCGGATGGGTGCCGGTTTCAAGAGCCACAAGGCCCGCGCCCAGGTCCTGGAAGGACGCCTGGGCATTGGCGGACCCCGCGTGGTGCTGGCGAAACCCATGAGCTACATGAATGTCTCCGGCGGCCCAACAGCGGCGCTGGCAAATTTCTACGGCATCACCCCTGACCATGTGGTGGCTGTCCATGACGAAATCGACATCCCGTTCAATACGGTGAAACTCAAGACCGGCGGGGGAGAGGGCGGCCATAACGGGCTGCGGGACATCTCCAAGGCCCTGGCCACCAAGGACTACCTTCGTGTCAGGGTAGGGGTGGGACGGCCCCCGGGGCGCATGGAAACGGCCGACTATGTCCTGCGCGACTTCGGCACTGCCGAACTCAAGGAACTCCCCTTCCTGCTGGACGAAGCGGCGGACGCAGTGGAGATCCTGGTGCGTGATGGCCTGACCGCAGCGCAACAGAAGTTCCACCCCGCGAAGTCCGAACGTTAGCAACATGAAAACTTAAAGGCCCTTGGCCCTGTCTCGTTGTCTGTGCCCCGGGGTAGTCTTCTTCCTATGCGGGGGAGCAATGGGGCTACATCCCGCTATCGCGGGATGTAGGGGAAAAGTTCATGTCAATCGAGCCACTCAGCTGGGGACGTGGGTCAACACCTCACGACGTTGGGCTGAACAGGGATACCTCCGGCAAGCGGGAGGGTCAGCCCTGGTCTGCCCCTGCCCGCGGCGCAAACCTCGAATCTGTCCGTACCGCCCTCACCAGCGCCGATTCCCTTGGCGTGGTCATCACCGGGGGACGCGGCGTGGGAAAATCCTCGCTTGCCCGGGCAGCGGTCATGGAGCTGGGCCCGGACGTGTGGTCACTCCAGCTCCGCAGCGGCCCAGCCGGATCCACCACGCCCTACGGCTGCCTCTCCTTCCTCCTGGCCCGGCTCCCGCAGGCCTACATGGGATCCCCTACGGCAATTCTCCGCGGCATTACATCCCTGATCCGCAGCGATGCCGCCGGCAGGCCCTGCGTGATCACCCTGGACACCTCCGGAAGCATTGACGAGATGAGCGCGGGGGTACTGCTGAACGTACTCCTGACCGGCACGGCGAAGATCATCGCCGTGGCGCCCAAGATCAGTGACCTCCCGGCGGACTTCCACTGGCTGCTGACGGACCGCCGCCTCGCAGAAATCCGGCTCAGCAACCTCAACGAGCTGCAGACCCGCCAGGTTCTGCTGTCGCTCCTGGGCCACCGGGTGTCCGCATCGCTGGTCAGTACCTACCACCACATGGTGGGCGGCAACCCGCTGCTGCTGAAGGCTCTCGTCACCGAACAGCAGCTGTCCGGGAACCTCGTCCTGTCCGATTCCGTCTGGACGCTGCGGGACAAAGTGGTGCTCGACGGCGCTGCCAGCCTTGACGACATTGTCCGGTCCCGCTGGTCCAGGGAGACTCCCGAAATCCGGGAAGTCATCGAGATGCTGTCCTGCGCCCGCCGTGTGGAACTCTCCAGGCTCACCGCCATCTACAGCGCCGAAGTGGTGGCGGACATGGAGGACGGCGGGCTGCTGGAGATCGATGCCTCGGACCACCGCTGGGTGTCGCTGCGTGAAAAATACATTGGGGATGTGGTTCGGACCTGGCTGAGCATTGCCCGGCGCCGGGAACTGCGGAGCGTGCTCCTGGGCGGCACGGAACCCGATCCTGCCGGAATGACGGTTGAGGAACTGATGGCTTTCGCCGCGTGGACCCACGAGTGCGAGGCGGACCTGAGTCCCGCCCTTGCACTCGCGGCCGCAGACGCCGCCGTCCAGCTGTTCGATCCACGGTTTGCCCTGACCTACGCGGAGATGCTTCGCCGGACGGATCGGGAGTGGGTCGCCGGGCAGCGCCAGAAGGCCGCCGCCTACCTTCAGCTGGACATGCCCGTCCAGGCCATGGCCGCTCTTGATGACATCTCCCAGCCGGAGCTGGACAGCCTCGACGCCGGGGAGTACGCCCACGTCATAGCGGCCAAGTCGCAGGTCATGATGTGGCTGCCGGAGGCAGCAGCCAGGGTGCCGGACCTGCTGGCTGAAGCCAGGCAACGGCTTGAGCAGGCGCCGAACCGCACTGCGTGGCCGGAGCCTGGTGCTGCGGCTGTTCACCGGGTGGAACTGAGTGAGTTCGAATACCGGGCCTTCGTGGGCGACTACGCCGCCATCATTCCCGCCCTTGAAAGGGCCTCGGACCCAGCGCTGAACCCGGATACCGAGCACCGTATGAATGCAGCCATCCTGCTGATGACCGCGCTGGCCATGACGGGGCGCGAGATGGATGCGCTCAGCGTCATGCGGCAGCTGGGAGGCCAGATCAGCGACGCCTCCCATATCGTCGGCCTCCGCGAGCGGTACACCAAGGAGGCCTATCTGGTGCTGCTGATCGCGGGCCAGTGGCGGCGGTGCATCGACCTCCTGGGCCCGCAGGCCACCGACGAGCCGCACAGCCTTCCCTTCCGGAGCGCTGCTACAGAGCTGGTGGCCGGCATCGCCTACGTCTACTCGGGCCGTGGAGCCGCTGCCCTGGACCCCCTGATCTCCGCGGCAGCGCAGCTGGAGCTCCAGCCCGTCCAGGCCGCCCTCCGCTGCGCCTACGCAGCCATTGCACTGGCCCATGCCCAGACCGGCAATGCTGCGCAGGCACGCAAATACCTGGCCAAAGTTCAGAGGACATCCGGGAAGTCCAGCTTCATCGCCGAAAGCATTGCTGAGTTCTGCGCGCTCGTGGCGGGCCGGTGGCTGGGCGATCCTGACGCCGTTGCCGGGCTGAAGCAGTCCGCCCGGCAGCACATGGAGGCAGGGCGCTTCACCCTGGCCGGAATCAGCCTGCTTGCCGCCACCGTGAACGGCAGCGATGCGGATTTCCGCCTGCTCGAGGAGATTGCAGGCCACCGCCAAGGGCCCCTGGCCGAGATCTCCCGGCTGGTCGCCGTAGGCACCAGGACCAAGGACGCCAAGACCCTCCTCGCGGGCGGCGAGCTGGCCGCCACCCTGGAACTGGATGCCGTGGAAGCCCGGTGCATGGCCCTTGCAGTGGATTTCGCACGCCAGGACGGCGACTCCCTCACAGCACGGACAGCACAGGCGCGGCTCGATATCCTGGCAGCCACCGTGGCCAACCTCCCCATCGTGCCCAGCAGCGGAAGCCCGCTGCTGACCAGCAGGGAGCGCCAGATTGCCCGGCTGGCAGGACGCGGCGCTTCCAACCGTGACATCGCCCTGGAGATGGGCGTATCAGTCCGTACCGTTGAAGGCCACCTCTACCAGGTCTTCACCAAACTCGGCGTAACTTCCAGGGGTGATCTGACTGGACTCGTCTAACGGGCACAAGCCCAACACCACGCAGCGTTTCCTCACCGGGCGGAAAGAACCGCTGGACCGGATCTGCAACATGGTCCGGAACCGCAGCAGCCAGGCGGTTTTCATCATGGCAGGCCCCGGCATCGGAAAATCCTCACTCACGGAGGCCATTGCCGAGCGGGTTACCGGGGAAATGAATGTGCTGCAGATGCATGGCAGCTCCGCCCTCGCCGCGGTCCCGTTCGGTGTCCTCACCCCGTACACCGGTGACCTGACCGCCGAGGATTCGGTCTCTCCTGTCGCCGTCCTGCGGTCCATGTGGAGCTATTTCGAGGAAGTGAAGGCCGGCAACGGGGCGCCCGTCCTGCTCATCGTTGATGATGCGCATTACCTGGACGAGGATTCCGCCGGCGTGGTGGCTGAGCTGATTTCAGCCGGCTGGGCAACAGTGGTGGCGGCGGCGAGGCCGCGTCCGGGCCTGCCACAACCGCTGGACCAGCTCTGGTACGACGGCCTGGCCGAACGCGTGGACCTGCGCCCGCTGAACCGGGAACAGATCGAGGAAGTTCTGGCCCACGTCCTGGACGGCACCGTCCCTGACGCCACAGTGGACGCCGTCTGGAGCGCCTCCGGAGGCAATCCGCGCGTCCTGGATGCCCTGCTGCATGACGCCGCGGAGTCCGGGATACTGGCCAAACGGAATGGAATCTGGGTCCTGCTGGGCTCCTTGCCAACGGACGGGGTCCGCCTCACGGCTGTGGTCACCAAGGACCACCTCCGGCGGCGGCCGGAGGAACAGGAAGCCCTGAAATTCATCGCCCTCGCCGGACCTGTGGGCCGGAAAGTGATCGAAGACATTTGCGGGGCGGCAGTTGTCCGCTTCCTGCTGGACCAACAGATGGTTGTCGAAAACTCCGGCGTCCCCTCCGAACTCACCATCTGGAACGGGCTGTTCGCAAAGGCCATCAGGAACACCATTTCCGTGTCCCGGAGCCTGCAGCTGCTGGAAAAAATCCGGGAGCACCAGGACCCTGCCAGCCTCCGCGGGGAAGGCCGGCTGCGGTTTGTGGAATGGTCGCTTGAGTGCGGCCTGCGCGTGTCCGACGCCGACATGCTGGATGCCGCACGCGAGGCACTGGCCCGCTTCCGGAACCACAGTGCGCGAACCATCGCTGCCAAGGTGCAGGACGGCGAACTTGTGCACCGTGCGCACGCTGTGCAGGCGCGCGCCCTGTACAACGAGGGCGCCTACGCCGAAGCTGCCGCGCTGCTTGACGGCAGCTGGCTGCAGCTGGCCGAAGACTCCCAAGGTCCTTCGGTCCTGCTGCTGCGGGCATCGGCCCACCAGGCAGCAGGCCGTCCTCTGGCTGCGCTGGCAGAGGACGTGCGGGAGCACAACCAGGGGTTGCCGGAGGCAACACGTGAAGGGCAGGAAGATCTGTTGCAGCTGCTGCAGTCCGGCGCGGACGTCAACGTGCCGGCCCTTTGCAGCCGGGTGGCGGACCCCAGGAGCCGAAGCTCCACGGGAAAAACCGGCGAGCCTTTGAAAGCCATTGGCGAGGCGCTCCTGGCGCACGCCCTTGCCGCCGCCGGCCGGCCCTCGGAAGGGCTCGACGCCGCGCTGCTTGCAGCTTCCGAGCTGCCGACACTTGAGGACGACCTGTTCTTCTACTCCGAATTCGTCCTGGGGCGGCTGGTCATTGGCTACCTTGCCATGGGCGAGTGGGAATCCGCGGAGCGTGAACTCGAAAGCTACGCGGCGGGACATGCCGCCGGCACCGGGACGTTCAACGGCAGCCTGCAGGTGTTGCGCGGCTACTCAATGCTGCGGCAGGGCCGGATGGAGCGGGCCTACCAGCTGTTGCTGCCAGCGGTGGAAGCGCTCAGGCTCAGCGATCCACTGCAGCTTTTCCGCTTCGGTTCGGCCCTCGGCTTCTACGTAGCCGCACGGCTCGGTGACACTGCCCAGGCAAAGCGGCTGGAACAGGACTGCAAGGACGCGGTGGCAGGAGGCCCCGCCCATGACCTTCTGGCGGGCGCCTACGGTGCGGCCGCTTCGGAGTACCTGGCCCGCGACGGCAAGGGCCTCGCCGCGCTCCACACCCTGGCGACCACCACGGAGGCCTCGTCAAGGGCCGGCACCCTGCTGGAGCTCCTGTCACTGCTCTGGGACCTGGGGGATGCATCGGTGATACCCATGGTGCAGAACGCGGCCCGCGCCGTGGAGGGCCGCTGGGCCGCGGCAATGCTGAAGCTGGCTACCGACTGGGAGGCAGCGGACGGGGATGCCCTGATGGGTACGGCCGCTACGCTGGAGGAATCCGGCTTCGTAAACCTTGCCCGCGAGGCCTATGCCCGTGCCAGCACGGTGCTGGAGCAGGCGGGGGAGCGGCGGCGCTCCCGGCAGGCCGTTGCCCAGCGCGAAAAGTGTGACCACGAACTCGGCGAGCGGTTCCGGGAGGGCCGGTTCATTGCCGCAGCCCCCGCAGTCCATCTCACCCGCCGTGAACAGGACATCGTTGAGCTCGCCGTGCAGGGGCTCACCGACCGCGAGATCGCCCAGCGGCTCATGGTTTCCGTCAGGACCGTGGAGGGACACCTGTACCGCACCTACGTGAAGCTCGGCGTGCGCAGCCGGGACGAGCTGGACTCGGCGCTTCCCAAGTAGCAGGGCCAGCACACGCCCGCTCCGGGCTGCTCGGCGGACGCAGCCACCTCCTTCCTGCCCTTTGGGGCCGTTGCTCACGGCTGCCGGCGGTTCGCCTGAAAGCCCCACCGGGTATCAGCCCCCGGTCCCGGTAGTACCCCGCCATGGAATTCGAGTACTCCCTACTCGTGTATGTCCGGGCCCCGCAGGCTTTACTTAAGGAAGTGAAGAAAGCGGCCGCAAAGAGGCCGCAAACCACTCCTGAGAAGTTCAAGGTCTCGCAAGCTTCCGGTCAAGGTGACCGGGCCAGACGGGGCCGGCGACGTCAGAGTCTTCTGAGACCGAGACTCTCCCCCCAGCCGTCGCCGGCCCTCCAATCCGCGGGGCTGAAGCCCGGAGCGGACGTGGCGGCTGCCCCTCCCGGGCGGCCGCCACAGCCGTGCTGTGGGACAATTGAGTGTCATGGTTGGCATCTCAAGGAGTACGTCTTGGCCGTAGTATCAACGCCGCCCACGCTGGAGCGCGCCCTGCCGGTCATGGATAACGCCGAGGTGCTCCGCATCCGCAACGACTTCCCGGTCCTGAACCAACTGGTCAATGGCCGGCCGCTGGTCTACCTCGATTCCGGAGCTACCTCCCAGAACCCCCTGAGCGTCATTGAAGCCGAGCAGGAATTCTATGAGCAGCGCAATGCGGCGGTGCACCGGGGCGCACACCATCTTGCCGTGGAGGCCACCGAGGTGTTCGAGGACGCCCGGCAGACCGTCGCGGACTTTATCGGCGCTGACTATGCGGAAACCATCTGGACCTCGAATGCCACCGAGGGCTTGAACCTGATCAGCTATGCGTTGTCCAACGCAGGCCTGTGGGCTGCCCAGGGCAGGGGTGACGCCGGGCTGAAGGAGCTTGCCCTGAACCCTGGCGATGAAATTGTGGTGACGGAGATGGAGCACCACGCCAACCTGATTCCCTGGCAGGAACTGGCGTTCCGCACCGGGGCCACCCTGCGCTACATCCCCGTCGATGACGCCGGATCACTCCGCATGGACCTGGCCGGGGACATCATCGGAAGCCGGACCCGGGTGCTGGCGTTCACCCACGCTTCGAACGTCCTGGGGACCATCAACCCAGTAGCCGAGCTCGTGGGACTGGCCCGGAAAGCCGGCGCGCTGGTGGTCCTGGACGCGTGCCAGTCAGCCCCGCACCTTCCCCTGGATGTCAAGGGACTCGGCGTCGACTTTGCTGTGTTTTCCGGCCATAAAATGCTTGCCCCCACAGGAATCGGGGTCCTGTACGGTAAGCAGGAACTGCTGGACATCCTGCCGCCCTTCCTCACCGGGGGCTCCATGATCACCACCGTCACCATGGAACGCGCTGAGTACCTTCCCGCACCCCAGCGCTTCGAAGCCGGTACGCAGCGGATTTCCCAGGCGGTGGCGCTGGCCGCAGCAGCGAACTACCTGACGGAGACGGGCCTGGACCGGATCCACCAGTGGGAGTCCGGGCTCGGCCAGCGCATGGTTGCCGGGCTGGAGTCGATTCCGGGAATCCGGGTCTTGGGCCCCGCCGCGGGCCAGGAGCGGATCGGGCTTGCCGCCTTCGACGTCGAGGGTGTCCATGCCCACGACGTGGGGCAGTTCCTTGACTCGCGGGGAATCGCCGTGCGCGTGGGCCACCACTGCGCCCAGCCGCTGCACCGCAGGCTGGGGCTGACCGCCACCACCAGGGCCAGCGCCTACCTGTACAACACCACGGACGACGTCGACCAGTTCCTGGATGCCGTCTCCGGCGTGCGGGCCTATTTCCGCGCCTAGCAGGGAAGACCGAAGGTAACACCATGAGCCTTGACCAGCTGTACCAGCAGATTATCCTGGACCACTCCAAGGCCCGGCACGGCAGCGGCCTTGCGGGCACAGACGCGCCTGAGGGCGCCACCACCGGCCAGTCGCACCAGCTCAACCCGGTGTGCGGGGACGAAGTCACCCTGAGGGTCGCCGTCGAGAACGGAAAAGTGGCCCAGGTCTCGTGGGACGGGGCGGGCTGCTCCATCTCCATGGCGTCTGCTTCGGTGCTCAGTGAAATGGCCGAGGGGATGACGGTGGCGGAGCTGCACAAGGCGATCGACAGCTTCCGCGAAGTCCTGCGCTCACGCGGGAAGGTTGCCGCGGATCCTGACCTGCTGGGGGACGCAGCGGCGTTTGAAGGGGTGGCCCGCTATGCGGCCCGCGTCAAGTGCGCCATGATTTCCTGGGTCGCCGCGGAGGACGCGCTCAACCAGGCTGCCTAGCGGTACCCCCGCTACCAGGTCACTTCCCGAACGGGAGCTGGTTTCCGTCGTAGTACGTGAAAGTAGCTACGTTTGTAAGGTTCCGCTCTTTCTTGAAGGGCGCCCGCCCGTTTCCACCAAGTGGGAACGGCCCTCCTTGCGTTCAAATCTGCAGGAAGGCTGTAGGAGAACGCGCCGTTGCCGAGTTGTAACACCAGTAGATGGCCCTGTTTGATCCGAGTACAAACACGTAACGGCTGCATCGAAAACAGGTAACGACTACCGGTGCACCTTCTGGACTTGGACGCTTGACTGTTCCCAGTCGAGGAACCACAACAGAAGAGGTCTCAGGATGGATACGGTTACCCGTTTGGCCGCGCCGGAAATCATGTTCGGCGGCAGACCCACAGGCACTCATCTTTTCACCTGCTGCGTGTTCACCTTCTCAAACCATTCTCTCTGGCCGTAACGATGGCTTCGCCGTGATTTTTATATACGGCTGATACAGGCAGTAATGGGCGGAAATGGGAAGGAGGCAGACGATGGAACACAGGATCGGCTACGCGCCAGGCGCCTTTGATTTATTTCATGTAGGGCACCTCAACATTCTTAAACACGCAAAATCGAAGTGCGATTATCTGATTGCCGGCGTGGTCTCTGACGAAAATCTGGAGAAGGTTAAGGGCCGCCGGCCAGTTGTACCACTTGCCGAACGCCTTGAGATCGTTGGCCATATCAGCTACGTGGACATGGCGTATGCGGAGGAAATGCCGGACAAGCTGCAGGTGTGGGAGGAACTTCGGTTCAACCTTTTTTTCAAGGGGGATGACTGGCGCGGAACGCCGGAAGGGCAGCGCCTCGAGGTGGCTTTCGGCCAGGTGGGCGTGGAGGTCATCTATTTTCCGTACACCGTCCATACCTCCAGCAGCCTTTTGCGGCGAGCCCTGGGACTGGTGACCGAATCCGAACATGGCATGACGCCTGCTGGCCTTGCTAACTCCTCAACCCGTCTCTTTTCAAGGGAGCCCCAACGTGGCATTACATGAGCACTCTATTTCCGGCAACGGCGCTGGTCTTGGGGGTGCCGCTCATCGTGTGGACATCCTCGGGGTGGGGGTCAGCGCAGTCAACATGGAGCAAGCTCTGCAGAAATTAGTCCAGCACATCGAGGCCGGAGAACGGGGCTATGTCTGCGTGACGGACGTTAACGCCTTGCTTCACGCGAGTAGGGATCCGGAACTGTGCAACATTTTCAACAGGTCTACGATGACTGTCCCGGACGGCGTGCCGCTGGTGTGGGCGGGCAGAAGTGCCGGGGCCGAATGGATGGACCGGGTCTGCGGACCCGACCTGATGCCCGCACTCTTGAGCGTGGCAGCGGAGCAAAAATGGTCATCGTATTTTCTGGGAGGCGCTCCATCTGTTGCAGAAGAAATGATCGAAAGTTTCAAGCGGACCATACCTGATCTTCAAATTGCCGGGTGGCAATCACCGCCTTTTCGCGAGTTGAGCTGCCAGGAAGAAACGGCGATGGTCCAGGAGATTAACGATTCCGGTGCCCAGATTGTGTGGGTAGGTCTGGGCGCTCCCAAGCAGGAACGCTGGATGGACCAATATCGGAGCAAGTTGACTGCGTCGCTTCTTGTAGGAGTCGGCGGGGCCTTCGATATGCATGCCGGGAGGGTCAGGCGCGCGCCGCGTTGGATGCAGCGCAGCGGCCTTGAATGGGCATTCCGGCTGGCGCAAGAGCCCGTCCGGTTGTCTGGACGCTACTCCCGGACCATCCCCGCCTTCGCCCTCGGCATGTTGCGGCACGCTCCCAGGCTTGTGATTGGCAGGGAACAGCCGTGAAGGCACCTGCTGACTCCATCAATGCGGCCGGCCGAGGACCGGTAAAGGTGGAGCGACGGGGCGCGATGAGGCGGGTCGGTTGGGGCCTGGCGGACCAGGCTCTGAGCAGCATGACCAACTTCGCGGTGGGCATATTTGTTGCCCGTTCTGTCAGCGTCTCAGATTTCGGAGCCTATGCCCTTGCCTTTTCGGCTTACTGCCTAGCACTGGGCGTGTCCCGGGCGCTCTCAGCTGAACCCTTCGCCGTGCGGTTCGTCACAAACGAGCCGGAATCCCTCAAGCAGGCACGTGCTGGTGTCTTCGGCGTGGCCTTGGCAACCGGACTGGCATCCGTCGCCTTAGCCGCTTTGCTTAGCCTGGTGATACCTGCAGAGCATCGATCGCTCGTCTTGTGCCTAGGCTTTGTTCTCCCAGGGTTGCTGGTTCAGGATAACGCCAGGCAGGTCCTGTTTACGGCGGGACGTGGCCGCTCCGCGTTCAATAACGATCTTTTATGGGCCCTTCTGCTGATTCCAGCCTTCGCCGCCGTCTTTTTCGCTGGCGCAGTGACCGCCGCCACCCTGATCCTGGCCTGGGGAGCAGCAGCAACAGTGGCGGGCGTCGTTGGTTGCTGGCAATGCCGGACGGTGCCCAGCCTTAAGCAAGTACCGTCTTGGCTTCATTCCCAGCGCCGTCTGTGGCCGCGCTACCTGGTGGAAGGGGCAGCGATCAACGGCTCCCAGCAGGCTACTTACTTTGTGGTCGGAGCTGTTGCCGGCCTCGCCGCAGTGGGCGAACTGAAGCTAGTTCTTGTTCTCTTAGGACCGGTGAATGTTCTTGTCCAGGGAGTGGGCGTTGTTGCGGTTCCAGAGGCAACGAGGGCCATAGCTGCGGGTCGAAAGAGGTTCGTCCGAGTTATGGCGATGTTCTCAGTTCTTGTCGGATTTGGAGCCTTTCTCTGGGGCCTGAGCGTCTCTGCCCTCCCGGTGTCATGGGGAGTTGCAGTTGTTGGCCAGGGCTGGCTGACTGCGTCAGTCCTGGTATTGCCCCTGTTCCTCGTTCAAGTGCTTAACGGGATAAAAACGGGCTCTGCCGTTGGACTTCGCGGCATGTGTGCGGCAAGCACAAGCATGTGGACGCGTGTGGCCGCGTCTCTTATCAGTGTGGCCTCCTCAGTTATCGGTGCGGCGACTGCAGGAGTACAAGGGGCAGCGTGGGGGCTTGTCGCGGCAGCGGCTATCAACGCGGCCCTCTGGCAGGTGCAGTTCAGACGCGTCCTTGCGACACATTCATTCCCTGCCAATGAACAAGGTTCATCCCGCCATCCGGTGGGGCCGGTCTCAACCGAAAGAAACAGAGGTCCCCGATGACTGACTCGTGGTCCGTGTGGCACGAAGCCAAACAGCTACTCAGGATGCACTGGCGGGTGATCGTGTCAGTCATGATATTAGGCGGCTTGGTTGGTGCTGGGTTCGCCCTGCGAAATCCCGTGAACTACACTGCGCGTGCGGAGCTCGTAACTGGCAACTACTCCCTGCCGGAGGAGGTAGCTGTACAACCGGCAATTGACAAAGCGGGCGCACTTGGCCTTGAACTGCCGGCTGAAACCCAAGCTCGCATTGTGGCAAGCCCAAAAATCGTAGACGTTGCTGCGGACGCTCTTCACCTTGACGAGGCGGGCAGGATTGGACTCCTGTCCAATGTAAAAGCAAGCGCCACCACGGATAACTCCCTCTCAATCTCGGTTAAGGGAGCAACGCCCGAGGCCGCAGCAGCTAGCGTGAACGCTGTCGCCACCGCGTACCTTCAATACCGCGCTGATATCGGCCGGGCCGAGATGAACGCTCTGGCACAGCGGGCTCATACAGCCGCCAGGGACAGCCTCGACTCAGCGGCAGCACTCGATGAGCCGCTCAGAACCGCCCAGGCATCCAATGCGGGGTACGCGGCGAGCATTCTTGCAAAGCGTGAAGAACTTGAACGGGCAGCGCGAGCCGCCGAATCTATTGCCGCGGCGTTGGATGTAGCTGTTCAAAGCTTCAATGGTGGGGGTGCGTTAGTGCGGCCCGGTACACCGGAGGATGTTGACGAGTCCCTCTCCCCACCGATGTTCGTTATTCTGGGCCTGGTCGTGGGGCTTCTCGCTGGCCTGGCGTTTACCGTTATCCGCCGTCAAATCAGCGATCGAATTATGGACCGGCGTGACATTTCACGTGCTACGGGCCTGGCTGAGATCTTCGAATTGGACGGCAAGCGGGATATCGCTGCCGTCGGGCAGCTGCTTCTAAGGTCAGTCGCGCAGTCCAGCTCCCAACTTGGTGTTCCGTACGAGCAGGTTGCTGTTAGGCCACTAACGCCGTCACGATTTGGGGCTGCAGGGCTCCTGGCCCTGGCGGCGGGTGGGCAAGGCGATCTCAAATCCGTAGCCGTAGTGGCACTCCCGGAAGATACCGGGGCTGAGATGTCCCGCTTGATGGGCAACCGCACTTCCGCCCCTCTTAATGCCCTCACCGGTCAAGACCTTGCCAGCGTCAATAGCGAGATCGGCTGCACAGCAGCAGCGGTGTTCGGAACCACCCCCGCGCCTGGCGGAACATACGATCTGCTCCTGCTGGCCACGGGTCCCCACTTTGATGCTGCCGGCCGTCATAACACCTTGCCAGCGGGCTTCTCCGGACCTACAGTCCTCGTGGTCCATCGAAAGAGAGACCGCGTGCAAGACCTGGAACAGGCACTCGACGAGTTGAACGCCGCCAACCTTCCAGTTGTTGCCATCCTTTTTGCCGAAGCCGAAAAGGGCAGCACAGGAAAGCGGCATCTAGGCAGTTTGGCCGGTGTGGAACGCAGTTGGAAAACCACAGGCATGGCTCGTATTGACCGCCTGCGGGGTACACCAGCCCGCCGATGGGGTTGGGCAGAGAACCAGCGTGCTACCACGGGAAGCCAGCCGTGACCATTCATAAGACGACGTCCAAGTCCCCTCGGAGCGGCTGTAGGGCCAACATTCCGGCCCTGACGGATGCAGCGGCCGGACGCAGGACAATCGGACGGGGAGCGCACGGCCGGTTCGATGACCGCACGGCCTTTATTGTGCTCTTTGTCGTATGGTGGCTTGTCCTACTGACGGTCCAGCCCTGGACGAGGACCGATCCTGCAGGTGCGGGGGACGGCAGCAGTGCCTTAAAGGGGGCTTTGTTGATGCTGTGCATCGTCTGCCTGCTAATGATGCTGCCGCCAAGGGCAGCACTCCGTGTTCCTGGCCCAACAGCTCTATACCTGCTTTACGGCTCCTATGTGGTGATCTTTTCCGTGCTGCAGCCCAATGCCGTTGAATCGGCATTCCGGGGAACGCGATTGCTTTTGGGCTTGCTGGTTCCGGTGATGCTCTGGCCAGTCGTTCGAGGGCGCCCCCGCTTGATGATCTATGCCTGCACGGCCGCGTACGGGGGGCTGGCGCTAACTGTGCTGGCAGGAGCGGCGCTATCCCCTGAGCAGGCGTGGCAGGAAGGAAAGCCGTTCCAGTCTGCTCGGTTGGTGGGTGCATTCCTGCCGATGATGGCGCCCAGGGTGGGTGAAATAGGCGCGATCCTGGTGGGATTGACCGTAATCCTTTGGACGCAGCGGAAACTGCACCTCGTGCTGCTGCTCGCGGCGGTGTCGGTTGGAACAGGACTTATAGTTTTCAGCCATACTCGGACGGCTGCGTTAGCTCTGGTCCTCGCGTTGTTGGCGGCGTTCCTTACGTGCTTAGGTTCGCCCGGGGGACGGCGGGGTCTGGTCTTAATAATTTCTGCGTCTGCCGCAGCCTTGCCATTCATGCCCACGGTCATCGCGTGGGCTCTCCGCGGACAAGAAACCGAACAGTTGCAGAACCTGACTGGGCGCACGACTGCATGGGACTTCATCCTCAGTCAGCCGTATGACCCCCTGCTGTTTTGGTTTGGCCATGGTCTCGGGGATAAAAGAATCGTCCTTCGTCGAGGCCAAGGGGACATAAACGTCGTGCCCATTGACAACAGCTGGCTCGACGCCTTCTGGGAGACAGGGGCCATCGGGACGATTCTTGTTGTCTTGGCAGTCTTGGCTGCTTTGCTGTACTCACTGACAACGCCCGGGCTCGCGGCTAGGGCGTTTGCTGTCTTCCTAATGTCTTACGTAATGGTTTCGTCCGTCAGTGAGAGCGGTCTTTGTGACTTCTCCTCGTTAACGCTCCTGGTTCTCGTTGCTGTCCTGGTCAGTGCTGTTGACAGGGCAGATGCGCGGGAAAAGAAGCTGCATCGGCAAGCCCCCTTCGGTCCAGCCCGCCTAATGTCTTCGGGCCAGGCTTCATCGCATCCAGGAACAATTTAGGAGAGGTGCTAAATGCACAAAGAATATGTTTGGCGCCCGGCCAGTGTACTGGCGGCGATGCTGCTGCTCGTGGCAGGTATTGTGTCTCCGGCCTTTGCCCGTGAGACAGCACTTTCTGCAACAAGTTCCCCTATTTGGCAGACTAATAACACAGTCAGGGCCGTTGCCTACGCTAATGGGAAGGTGTTTGTCGGCGGGGAGTTTACCACCGTGCGTCCGCCCGGTGCCGCCGCCGGAACCCAGGAGACTTCACGGACATACCTGGCGGCTATGGACGCGGCAACGGGTGAGCTATTATCTTTCGCCCCGCAACCTAACGGAATTGTCTGGACCCTGGCAGCGTCCGAGGACCAAAGCCGAGTGTATGTTGGCGGTGATTTCACCCAGGTGGCCGGGCAGTCGCGGCAGCGTATAGCAGCTTTTGATACAAATACTCTGTCCCTGATTTCCACCTTCAGGCCGAATGTGAGTTATCGAGTGGCAACTATCGCCGCCCAGGGTGCCAACGTGTACTTCGGCGGCTCTTTCGGCGCTGTGACAGGTGCTGTTCGTAATCGATTGGCTGCAGTGGAGGCGAGCAACGGGGCCCTTCTTCCCTGGAACCCGAACGCCAATGCCGATGTCAAGGTCGTTCGGCCAGCCCCGGACGGCAGCAAAGTTTACGTGGGAGGCATGTTCGACACCCTCGGCGGTTCGCCTTCCTGGGCAGTTGGCTTAGTCGACAGCACTCAAGGCGCGTTGCTTCCATTTCCGGCTGCATCGGCGATCCCGGCGAAGTCCAGCGCTTGCGTGTCAACCGTAAGGGACATCGTTGTCGATCAAACTACTGCCTATTTCGCGAACGCTGGCAAGGGAGGGGGATGCTTTGATGGCACTTTCGCTGCCGACCTTAATACCGGTGCCCTCAAATGGCGGAACAACTGCCTCGGCGCCACTGAGGCGCTCGCCCTTGTTGGAGGTTGGCTGTACAAGGGATCGCATGCACACAATTGCAGCAACGATGGAGGATTCCCCGAAGGCCCGAACCGATACCTTCTCGTGCAACGGCCCGACAACGGGCAACTGGCCGGTTGGTACCCTCAGACCAACGCTGGCGGAGTGACGCGGGTTGGCCCTTTCGCCATGGCGACGGATGGGAAACAGCTGTGGGTCGGGGGGGACTTCACCACGGTGAACAGGACGGGCCAGCAGGGCATGACGCGGTTCCAGGCAGATCCGGAAACACCACCGGTCCGTCCTTTGACACCCTCAGCCTCGAGCACCAAGCCGGGGGAAGTGAAGGTTACGTTCAAGGCCACGATCGACAATGACGACGAGAACCTCACGTACAACTTGTACCGGTCAGGGACGGCCGAGCCGATCCTTACTCAGGTGCTGCGCTCCAGGTTCTGGGATATTCCCTCGGTGACTTTCACCGACAAGAACCTTACTCCGGGGACACAGGCGGCATACAGGGTTGAAGCCTCAGACGGCGTGGCCGTAGTTCAGTCCTACTGGACGCTGTACATTACTGTCGCATCCCAGCCTGCAAGCTATCAGGACACGGTAAAGGGTGACGGGGCGGGAAGTTTCTGGCGGATGGAAGAGACAGGCGGCACGACGGCGGCCGACTCTGCCGGAAGCAATACGGGTACTTATGGGTCGATGACTTTGGGGATGGCAGGAATCCTGCCCGGATCCACTTCGGCCGCTTTGGCCGCAAGCAACAGCAATCTCACAAGTAGCGTGCTGCAGTCCAACCCCCAGACTTTCTCCTTGGAAGCATGGATCAAGTCGTCCACAACTTCGGGTGGCCGAATAGTGGGCTTCGGAAACAACCGGAACACGACCAGCGGTAACTACGACCGCCACGTCTATATGCGGAACGACGGTAAAGTTGTTTTCGGTGTGTGGACGGGGTCCGCAAACACTGTGACCAGTGCCACTGCCATCAACGATGGCCAATGGCACCACGTTGTTGCAACCATGAGTCCGGGAAAGACCGAGCTGTTTGTTGACGGAGTCAGCCAGGGAACCAACACTCCGGCCCCCGCCCAAGCCTATAACGGCTACTGGAGGATTGGTGCCGACAATTTGAACGGTTGGCCCAACCAACCGGCATCCGCGGCGATGGTCGGCAACATTGACGAAGTAGCCATCTATCCCAATTCTCTTTCGTCATCTGATGTTCAATGGCACTACAGCTTGGGTAAAGCCAACCAAGCGCCGGTGGCATCCTTTAGTTCGGACTGCAGCGGGCTTGATTGTGATTTCGATGCATCCGCTTCCGGGGACCTTGACGGGACCATCACCGAATATGCGTGGGACTTCGGCGACGGACAGACTAGCGCCGGTGCAACGCCCTCGCACGTGTACAGCCAGTCAGGAACATACCAGGTCCGGCTCACGGTAACGGATAACTTGGGGGCCGCCGGCACCACAACAAATGCCGTGACAGTGGCTGCTCCCAACCAGGCACCTGCTGCCGCGATTGCCACGTCATGCACCGGGCTGACGTGCTCCTTCGACGGGTCCGCTTCCTCGGATCCCGACGGAAATGTGAGTGCTTGGGCATGGGACTTTGGTGACGGAACAACAGGTGCCGGCGAGACCGCCTCGCACACCTACTCTGAGGCGGGCAATTACGCAGTAAAACTGACCGTCACGGACGACAAAGGTACTTCCTCGGAAACCGCCGCAAACCTTCCAGTGACGCCGCCGGCTGCGGGTACAGTCCTGGCAAAGGACAGCTTCGCACGGACTCTTACGCAAGGGCTGGGCTCAGCGGACCTAGGCGGATCCTGGACCACCACCGCTTCAGCTAGCAGATACTCAGTTACTGGAGGGGCAGGCAACTGGATTATGCAGGCTCCTGGAAACGCACCGGCTGCCCACCTGAAAAACGTGGTTACCGCTGACGCAGACCTCTCCTTCAACGTGAGCCTGGATAAGAACGCAACCGGTGGTGGAGTGTACCTGAGCGCTGTGGCCCGTTCAGTCACAAACCAGGGAGAGTACAGGGCCAAGGTTCGGTTTACCTCGACCGGAAGGATTTACCTGCGCATTGTGAGGACAACAGCCACAGGAGCCGAAACTAACCTGACAAGCGAAACGCTAATCTCAGGGCTGGCTGGAACCAACGGCGAAAAGATTGCCGTTCGCGTGCAAGTCACTGGGCAAGGAACTGCTGCCATCAGAGCAAAGGTGTGGCTTGCGGGTGAAGCAGAACCGGCACCCTGGCAACTTGAAGTATCGGATTCCACTGCCGGTCTCCAGGCCCCTGGCTACACAGGCATCCTGTCGGCACTTTCGGGTTCGGCAACGAATGCCCCTGTAACTGCGCGTATTTCGGATTACCTGCTTACAAGTCCCCGATGAGAAAGGCACCCTACTGTGCAATGCCCACGCGAGATTGAAGGCGCCGGCGACAAACGTGCTCGTCGGCGCCCGGACAGCCGTCTAACGGCCCGGAGAGGGGTTGCACCTGAACTTGCAGTAACTCCGATTAGGGGCGCGTGGGAGGTGAATAGGCGTGGCAGGAGCTGAATTTCGGAGGACTTCCGGGAGGGAGTGGCTGTCACGCAGACAGCTCTTTATGGCCGCTGGAGCCGGATTCCTGCTATCCGGGTGTAGCACTAACGGAGCCGTGAACGTGGTTACACCGACTCCGCGGAACCGAGCGGCGGAGGTTTTCACTGTCTCGGATTTACTAAGTACCACTCCGTTTCACATCGCGCATAGGGGATCAGGAGACAATTGGACCGAACACACGGCTGCCTCCTATCTCCGGGCGGTGCAAAGCGGTGCCAAGGCCATTGAGGTCTCGGTAAGCTCAACGAGCGACGGTGTGTTGGTGTGTCATCATGACCTCAGTACAGAACGCATGACGGGCCGAAACCTGCCAATAAGCGAGGTCACCTATGCGGAACTTGAAGCCTGTAAAAATGACGCAAGGTCCTGGATAGGACCGCGCGTGCCCTTTGAGCCCATCCCGCGATTAAAGGACGTATTGGATGCCCATGCACCTAACAATGTCATATTCATCGAAGACAAGCAGGGCGTGAACACGGTTCAGTTACTGGATCTTATGGACAGCTATCCCGACTCAAAGGATCACTTTGTGTGGAAACAGACAGCTGCCGGTAAGCACCACGCTGAGGCCAAGGAACGGGGGTACAAAACGTGGGGATACTTTATTGACAATGTTCAGGTTCCTTTTTCCGACTATGCTGATCGCTTTGACTACCTGGGCATCTACCACGGTGCCACCGATGATGAGATCAAGGCTCTGGTGGCCATCGGCAAACCTGTCATTTGCTGGGAAATTCACACCCGATGGATGCGGGAACGCGTCCTGGCACTCGGCGTCCAGGGGCTCATGTGCTCAAACTTCCCCTACGTATCGAGCAACAAAGCAATCAGCGGGCAGGACGCTTTTGCGTCAGGCGTGCGGGCTGCTGGAGATCTGCCGTATATTCTGGCGCCTGAATATCAGCCAACCTTGCAGCCGGAATTTGCCTCCCTAAGCCTCAACCACGAATCAAGTTCCAGTTATACCTTGGGTTCGATGTGCCCTGTAGGGAAAGACTCGTACTCTCTATCCTTCGACATGAGGTGGCCGCTGGATATCCCAGGGAGCGGCAGCGCCGGAATGGCCTTCGGACAGAACGACGACCAGCCTTATCGCCCTACCGTCCCGGCCACTGTCGGTGGGTACCACTTCACCATCGATCGACTGGGCACCATGCGTCTCTTTGGGCGGGCAGCAGGGGCACTGGACGGCGAGCTGCTTCGGGAACTCCGCACAGAAGCGCCCAAATCGGGTGCTTGGATGCGTTTCATCATCGACGTGGGACCTGTGGACATTACTGTCAGGCGTACGGATGGGGAAGTGGTATCGGGTGCGGTGGCGAATTCTGCCTACCGCGGAGGTTATTTTGGGCTTACAAAAAACTACAAGGGTCGGCAGCCCGTCGAATTCCGGCAGGTTGGAGTGACATGAAATTTTGCCGAGGAATTATTGCTTCGCCCCCAACGGGAGAGCTAGGAACGGGACGCATCGTAGTTCCGGATGACGTCCTCATAAATGCCAACCAAGGCCAGAATGTTGCTGGGAGGGGTGAAATGGGAGAGGTAATCCTGCCGTGCAGCCGCACCCGTGCGAAGTGATACCACCTCGACCCCCGCCTTTTTGAGGGCGCTGCGAAGGGATTGCGGATCTCCGGGACGGAACGTAAACCCGTTGTAATCCTGGCGGACCAACTCCGGGAAGACGCCCTGGTCGGGGACCACGGCCGGTACACCGTGGGCAAAGGCTTCGACAACACTAAGGCCGAACGTCTCGAAAGCTCTGGACGGGGTAACAAGATAGCGGGCGTCCACTAGAAGTTTCAGTGCCTCGGGGCGGGAAAGTGAACCCAGGAAGCGGACGGAGTCCCCGTGCACAGCTGCCTGAGCTTCCAACTCTTGGCGGAGTGGGCCGTCACCGGCAATCATGAGGGTCCCAAGGGTAGAATCCCAGGCTTGGATGAGAGTAGACACGCCCTTTTCCTCAGAAAGCCGCCCCAAGTAGAGCCCATATGACCCGGCAGTTTCCCGCACGCGGTCCGGGAAAGGAATGAAATGGGGTTTGCGAGTAATGCGCTCTGCTGGGATGCCCGCTCGGGTCATTATGTCCCGCGCGAACTCGCTCATCACCACGAACCGGTCCACACCGCGCTGCCAAGTCTTAAGGGCGCCATGGGTTGCTATCGAGAGAGTCAGGGGAGCCGTGGCCAAGCGGCTGCCACGATAGCAAGCATGGACCAAGGAAGGCAATGGTGTACCTTCCAGGCATTTCAGGCATGGCAGCCCGTTCCTTAGGAGGGTTCCTGCCGCACAAACGAACCGGTAGTTATGAAGGGTTGCCACGACAGGCACCGACATATGCCGCGCTGCCGCCAGGATTGAGGGGCTGATCAACGGGAAGGAATTATGTACGTGAATGACATCAAAGCGCTCCCGCTTGAGCTCTCGCGTCATGGCTGCCTGATCCTCGAAGGACCAGATGACCCGCAGTGGCAGCTCCGCCTTGCGCATCACAGACATGGCCTCGATGTCATCGCTCTTGCGGATGTACTCCACTACGTTATGTCCGG
This sequence comes from Pseudarthrobacter quantipunctorum, assembly GCF_045291495.1. Lineage (NCBI taxonomy): Bacteria > Bacillati > Actinomycetota > Actinomycetes > Micrococcales > Micrococcaceae > Pseudarthrobacter > Pseudarthrobacter quantipunctorum. The sequence continues at coordinate 2,790,922 of NZ_CP148033.1, read as the reverse complement.
CGTCCTCCAGCAATTTGCGCTCCTGCTGCACCACCGTATCTTCTCCGCTAGGATGATCCGATCGGTAACGGTTGTGGACCAATAAAATGCGCAAGAGAATCCATCCGCTAGTTTTTCAATTTCATCGCATGCTACCCAACGGTGGGGGTTTTTGCCAGAGAAGGATGACGACGTGATCCATTTCCGAGTTGGCTGCGAAATCTTATTGCTGTTGGCCAGTGCCTTGATTATCAGCGGCTGTAGCGGGCCGGGTACAGGAGCTCCGGCGCCATCCTCGCCGATTCTTCCGACTGCAACTCCGGTGTCAGGGCCACGGCCCGAAGTATCTTCCGGTGGCAATACCCCTCCGTGCACAGTTTCAGTTGAACCTGGCGTTGATATAGCAGGCCTCGCGAGCAGGGAGCCTGAGGGTGCGGTCATTTGCCTTGGTCCCGGGTTGTACAGAGTGCCCCACACGATTGAACCGAAGGCCCTGCAAACTCTCCGCGGAAGTGAAGGCACAGTTCTTACGGGTGAAATACCAGTGGAGGGGTGGAGGAAGGATGGGGAACATTGGGCGGTCTCAGGTTATCTCCCTCCGGACTACGAAAAGGTCGGCCAATGTGAAGACACTACTGCAAACCCGTGTCAAGTGGCCGAGAGCTTTTTCCTGAACGGCAGTCCTGTGCGCAGGGTGATGTCAAGGGGCGCCGTTGATGAGGCAACATTCTTTGCCGACTATTCTGAAAATGTTCTGTATGTTGGGCAGAATCCGCAAGGGCAGGCCGCAACACTGGCAAGAACGCGCACTGCTATCGGTTCCACCGAGCCGAGCGTTGTCATCGAAAAATTGACCGTTCGAGGCTTCGCCAACCTGGCCCAAAAGGGTGCGGTGCTGGTAGGAGGCAGAGACTGGACCGTTCGCAACTCAGTTATTACCGCAAATCATGGAGTGGGAATCATGATAGTGCGAGCGGAAAATGCGCGAATTTCGGATAATACCATTACGGCGAACGGTCAGATGGGGATCGGCCAGTATCGCTCTCCAGCGGGCCGTATAGAGAACAACCGTATCGCTGCAAACAATACAGCTGAGTTTTGGCGCGCAGATTGGGAATCCGGCGGGATAAAAGTCACCAAGTCCTCCAGCACCATCGCCAACAACCAAATTTTCGACAATCTCGGCGTAGGCGTTTGGATAGATGAAGCGGGAGATGGTGTGTCAATCCTGTCTAATGACATCCAGGGCAATGCTGCCTGCGGTGTTCGCTACGAAATTAGTCGCAACGGCAGAATCGTAGGGAATACGATCAGGGAAAATGCGCTGGCGCTCAAACGCGGTGCTGGCACAAATATTTTTACTGGCGCCGGCATAACCGTCAACACCAGCAGCGACGTGACCATTGAGAATAACAAGCTGTTGGGAAACTTAAACGGCATCGGGGTACAGGCGCGACCACGGGGAGAAGGGCCATGGGGTGAGTATGTCCTGGAGAAAATTTCAGTCAAGGGCAATCACATCGATCTGAGAGCCCCGGCTACTGCAACAACCGGCTACGTTGAGGCAGATTCCTTGGTCACAACGCCTCCAGCTAGCGCTGTGATCTTCCACGGCAACCGCTACGTCCTCACTGATCCAGCATCCGCAAGGTTTAATCTAAAGGACCGCCTCGTCGACTTCCGAGCCTGGCAAGCGGCGGAAAAAGATAAAAACGGAACCGTGACCGGCAGGTGACATACCCAGCGTCCGTGTTAGAGCCAAACCTGGAGTTCCGTAATTAGGCCTTGCCCGTCGCTCCGTAGCTGCGCACCTCCCGGTACCAGCGAGGCAACGCCAGTACCAGAAAGCAAACATTGACGACAAACAATGAAGCGTAGACCGCGGTGAAAGCAGGCGGGACTGCCCACAGCAGGAATACCACGGCCAGTACGCCGTATTCCGTCGGCATGACGGCTAGCGAATAGATAAATGACGAGCTTCCTTCACCCGCCAAGCGCATGGAAGTGGATCCGCGATGAGCCCTCCTCATCTGGTCCGTCAGGATGATCGCGAAGAAAAGCACAACAGCCAGCAGTTGATAGAACAAAGGAACTAACAGCCACACCTCATGCTGTGCGTACCCGCGGTACCAGGCAACCAAAACGGCTAGGTGTATTGAGGCCATTTTGAAGGCGTCCACCACATGGTCCAGCCATTCGCCGGCGAAACTGCCGCCACCGCGAAGCCGTGCCAGCTGCCCATCAGCCGAGTCGAGGGCGTAGCCAAGAACGAGCAACACGACAACAATCATGCTGACGGTCCACGTGGCGGGAGCCAGCGCAATGAGCGCGATTCCGGAAAAGCTGCAAAGGGCGCTTAATGCGGTAACGCCATTCGGTGTCATCTTTAATTTGTACGCCAATGCCGCCAGGTGGCGTCCGGCAGGTCGATTTAGATAGCGTGCGTAGGCCGAGGCACCCTTGGATGTCTTCTGTTTGGATCGCAGAAGATCGACAATTTCCCGGTGCGATGCAGCGGATGCCATTGCCGAATGGCTTTGCTCTACATCCATCGCAGTGATTTCCGGGCGGCATTCAGGGCAATTTCGCTATTTGTCAAAAGCATGGCTTTATAGTATCCGGATGGGCCTGAAGGGCCTAGGGCTTCAACCAGCCACACGGATCAGCAGCCAGCAGGACCAACTGCTTGCAGTGCCCTAGGGGTACGCCTCGCTCTATCTATACCTGGACAAGCGCCATGACGCCGATGACCGCAGTGGCGGCGCCCAAAACCATCGAGATGCTCACCAGCACCACATGGACGGTCAGGAACCTGGTGGCCTTGCCGGCGGAGTCCCGGGCACGCGGATCCTTCATGACCCGGCGCAGGAACTGCGGCCAGACCACCAGGGACCAGACTCCCGCGATGATCAGGACCAGTGAAGCGAAAGCGGGCAGTTCCACGGGTTAGTGGCTTTCCAGCCAGGCCTGTGCCTGCTTGGCCTGGAGGTTCAGGGCCTTGGCCACCATCGGCTCGGCGGCATCGGCGATCTTCCCGCCGAGGAACGGCACCGAGGACTTTACGGCGCCCTCAAGCTCAACGCGGGTGCCGCCGTCGGCAGCCACGAGCCGCTGCACGGCGGTGACATCAACGGGGGCGCCGGCAATCTTCAGCGAGATGCTGCTTTGGCGGGAGCCGTCCGCAGCCGGAGCGTCCCAGTTTTCCACCTGGGTCACCTTGAGCTGCTCACCCACGAACTTCCGGGCAATCTCGGGAAGGCGGGTGGTGGGCAGGGTCCTCACCGAAGTGGCGCTGAAAGCTCCGGCAACGTCTCCATCCACGGTGAACGATTCCAGCGAGCCGCCCACGAGCTGGCTGACGTGGCGCTGGAAATCCTCGTTCACCAGGACAGCTGCGACGTTGTCGACGGAGTGCGGAAGGGTGGTGGTTGCGCTCAGGGCCATGTGTCCTCCTGGGACGTGCGGAACGGTTTTAACTCCACACATCCTACGGGCTTTGTTCTGCGTGCTCCGCATCCACGATCTTTTGGGCGGCGGTGGTGATGTTCCGTGCCATGGCCGGGAAGATCAGGCTGTGGAAGGGAAGTACCGCCAGCCAGTACAGCCTTCCGCTGAGCCCCTTGGGGAAGAAGATGGCCCGCTGGCGGTAGCGGCTCCCGGTCCCGTCGGGCTCCACGGAGAGCTCCAGCCAGGCACGCCCCGGAGCGCGCATTTCTGCCCGCAGCCGCAGCAGCTTCCCGCGGTCTATCCGTTCCACACGCCACCAGTCAACAACCTCCCCGGTGGCCAGGGTGTGGGGATGCCGCCGTCCGCGGAGCAGCCCGGCGCCGCCGGTCAGCTTGTCCAGCCACCCGCGGACCTGCCACGCCAGGGGAAGGGAGTACCACCCGTTCCGCCCGCCGATGCCCTCGATCACTGTCCACACATGGGCCGGGTCCACATCTCCGTGGAAGGTCCGTTCGTCGATGTAGACCTTGTGCCCGGCCCACTCGGGGTCGCTGGGCAGCGGATCCGAAGCCGCCCCGGCATTGGCCCACGTCGTTTGCACCTGGCCGTCGCGTTCCTTGCCGAGGGCCAGGGCCACCGCCGTGCGGTAGGTGGTCAGTCCGCCGTCGGGCTGCGGGATGTACTGGTCGATGTCGTGTTCGTCGGACACGGCATCGTGCTGGAGGGACTGGACCAGCGGTACGGCCATGGATAAGGGGATGGGGGTGGTGAGGGCGACCCACATGCCGGCGAGCTTGGGCGCCGGGACGGGAAGCGCCAGCACCACACGGTAGGGGAGCCCGGCTTCGGCGGCGTACTCCTTCATCATCCCGGCATAGGTGAGGACCTGCCGGCAGCCGATATCGAACGTGCGGTTGATCGGCCCGTCAAGGGACGCCGCCGAGACAAGGTAGTAGAGGACGTCCCGCACTGCGATGGCTTCGATCCGGTTGCGGACCCAGCTGGGTGCCGGCATGAGCGGCAGCGTCTCGGAAAGGTGGCGGATCATCTCGAAGGATGCAGAGCCTGAGCCGATCACCACGCCGGCCTGGAACACGATGGCATCCACCGGGCTGTCCAGGAAGACTTTCCCCACCGCTTCCCGGGAACGCATGTGGGTGGACAGCTCGACGCCCGTGGGGTGCAGGCCCCCTAGGTAGACGATCCTGCCGACCCCCGCCGCCGCAGCGGCTTCCGCCGCCGTCCGGGCCATGGCCTGCTCCTTGGCTTCAAATCCGGACCCGGCCGCCATGGAATGCACCAGGTAGTAGAAGACGTCAACGCCGTCCAGCGCCTTCCGCAGCGCACCGCCGTCGTCAAGGCTGCTTTCCACAACCTCCACATCGTCCCGCCACGGCACCCCGGCGATCTTGTCCGGGGAGCGCACCAGGACTTTGACCGTGTGGCCGGCCTCCAGGAGCTTGGGCACAAGCCGGCCCCCAATGTAGCCGGTGGCTCCGGTGACCAGGACAGTCCTGGGTGTCCGCGGGGTGCTGCTGGTTTCAGTCATGGTGGCTCCTTATCGTCCACAGGCCATTCGGAGCGGCCCGCGGTCTGGACGGCTGCTGCTTGCGTAGACTGCCGCCGGCTTCAGCTGCCTGTCTTGTCCGTCACTGTCAGCCTAGTCCTGCACCAGGGTGCCAGCCCTGTGCCAGCACGCCAGTCCTGCGCCAGCACGCATTGTCGGAGCTGCGCGGTAGGCTGGGTTTACCCGGGATTCGCAGCGAATTTCGGGTTTTCGCGTTGCCTGCTTTTCCGTAACACCACAGGAGCTTCTGCCATGAGCCTTCCCGGCCCGTCCAATCACGGCCCGTCGCTGGACGGTCTGCGCCGCGCACTTGCCGCGGACCAGACCTTCGCGCGCGTCCGCGCCGAGGCTGCCCGCGGGTTCGCGGTCCGCGGCCAGGACTACCAGATCAGTGCGCCCGCCGGGCTGCGGGCGGTGCTTCTTGCTGAGATGGCGGACGGCATTGCCGCCGCCGGCGCAGGGGACGACGCCGGCGGGCCGGGTGTGGTTCTTGCCGTCACCGCAACGGGCCGGGAGGCTGAGGACCTGACGGCCGCGCTGCGGGCATACCTGCCGGCCGACTGCGTGGCTGAGTTTCCCAGCTGGGAGACCCTGCCCCACGAGCGCCTCTCGCCCCGGTCGGACACCGTAGGCCGGCGCCTCTCGGTGCTGCGCCGCCTGGCGCATCCGGAAACGTCGACGGCGGGCCCGCTCCGGATTGTGGTGGCTCCCGTGCGCGCCGTGGTCCAGCCGGTGGTTGCAAGCCTGGGTGAGCTCGTCCCGGTCACCTTGAAGGTGGGCCAGGAACGGCCCTTCACCGAGGTTGTCCGGAGCCTCTCCGACGCAGCCTACGCCCGGGTGGACATGGTGACGCACCGCGGTGAATTTGCCGTCCGCGGCGGGATCATCGACGTCTTTCCGCCCACTGAGGACCACCCCATCCGGGTGGAGTTCTTTGGTGACGAAGTGGACCAGATGCGCTGGTTCGCCGTGGCAGACCAGCGCTCGCTGTCCTCGCCCGGGCTGCACCACCCCAGCGAGCTGCACGCGCCGCCTTGCCGGGAAATCCTCATCACCCCGTCCGTGATGTCCCGGGCAGCGACCCTCAAGGCACAGCTCCCGGCCGCGGCCGACATGCTTGAAAAAATCGCCGGTGGGATCGCCGTTGAGGGCATGGAGTCCCTGGCGCCGGTGCTGGTGGACTCCATGGTCCCGTTCGTGGAGCAGTTGCCGGCAGGCTCCATCTCGGTGGTCATCGAACCGGAAAAGGTCCGCACCCGTGCCCATGACCTCGCGGCCACCAACGAGGAGTTCCTGGAGGCGGCATGGTCCACGGCGTCCGACGGCGGGACGGCACCTTTGGATCTGAGCTCCCAAGCCAGTGCCGCGCTTCACTCCGCCAGCTTCCGGTCGCTCACGGAAACGCGCAGCTCCTCCCTGGAGCACGGGGTGTCCTGGTGGTCCATCACCTCCCTGGCGCAGGACGAGGAACTGCTCCCCGACATCGACGTCCTCAACCTGCATGCGCGGGAACCGAGGGGCTACCAGGGCGATGTGGCCGAGATGATGGACTTCATCGGCTCCCACGTCCGGGACCAGTGGCGGATCGTCGTCGCCACCGAGGGTCCCGGTCCTGCCCAGCGCCTGGCGGAGCTGTTCCACGAGAACGACATTCCCTGCGCGAGGGTGGACAACCTGGACCACGAGCCCCAGGCGGGCATCATCGAGGTGACTACTGCCGCCGTCGGACGCGGTTTTGTCCTGGACGGGCTCAAGCTGGGCCTCCTCACCGAAGCTGACCTGCTGGGCCGGACCTCCGCCGGCTCAACGAAGGACATGCGGCGGATGCCGTCCAAGCGGCGCAACGCCGTGGACCCGCTGCAGCTCGTGGCCGGTGACCACGTGGTCCACGAACAGCATGGCATCGGCAAGTTCGTGGAACTGATCCAGAGAAAGGTCGCCGGGGGCGGTGACGGGGTGCGCGAGTATCTGGTCCTCGAGTACGCTCCGTCCAAGCGCGGCGCGCCGGGGGACAGGCTATTCGTTCCCACGGACCAGCTGGACCAGGTGACCCGTTACGTCGGCGGGGATACTCCCGTGCTGAGCAAGATGGGCGGCGCGGACTGGGCCAGCACCAAATCCAAGGCACGCAAAGCCGTCAAGGAGATTGCCGGTGAGCTGATCAGGCTCTACTCTGCCCGGATGGCGTCCCGGGGCCATGCCTTCGGCCCGGACACCCCCTGGCAGCGCGAGCTCGAAGAAGCCTTCCCCTATGTGGAGACCCCGGACCAGCTGACCACCATCAACGAGGTGAAAGCGGACATGGAGCGCGAGATCCCCATGGACCGGCTGGTCTCCGGCGACGTGGGCTACGGCAAGACCGAGATCGCCGTGCGCGCCGCCTTCAAGGCAGTGCAGGACGGCAAGCAGGTGGCCGTCCTCGTGCCCACCACGCTGCTGGCCCAGCAGCACTACGAGACGTTCACCGAGCGGTTCTCCGGCTTCCCCCTGCGCGTGAAGCCGCTGTCCCGTTTCCAGGCGTCCAAGGAAGCCAAGGAGACGGCGGAGGGCGTCAAGAACGGGACCGTGGACGTGGTGATCGGAACACACCGGCTGCTGTCCAAGGACTTTGAGTTCAAGGACCTGGGGCTGGTGATCGTGGACGAGGAACAGCGCTTCGGGGTGGAGCACAAGGAAGCGCTCAAGAAGATGCGCACCAACGTGGACGTGCTCGCCATGAGCGCAACCCCCATCCCGCGCACGCTGGAGATGTCGCTGACCGGCATCCGGGAAACCTCCACCCTGGCCACGCCGCCGGAGGAACGGCACCCGGTCCTGACGTATGTTGGCCCCTACACGGACAAGCAGACCTCCGCCGCCATCCGGCGCGAGCTGATGCGTGAAGGACAGGTTTTCTTCGTCCACAACCGGGTGTCCACCATTGAACGGACGGCTGCAAAGATCCGCGAACTGGTGCCCGAGGCCCGCGTGGAGGTGGCGCACGGCAAGATGTCCGAGAGCCGTCTGGAACAGATCATCGTGGACTTCTGGGAGAAGCGCTTTGACGTCCTGGTGTGCACCACCATCATCGAAACCGGGCTGGACATCTCCAACGCCAACACCCTGATCGTGGACGGCGCGGACAAGTACGGCCTGTCCCAGCTGCACCAGCTCCGCGGGCGCGTGGGCCGCGGCCGTGAACGCGCCTACGCGTACTTCCTCTACCCGTCCGAGAAGCCGCTGGGTGAGGTGGCACTGGAACGGCTCAAGGCCGTGGCCACGCACAATGAGCTGGGCGCGGGCATGCAGCTGGCCATGAAGGACCTGGAGATCCGTGGTGCCGGCAACCTGCTGGGCGGCGAGCAGTCCGGCCACATCCAGGGCGTCGGATTCGATCTGTACATCCGCCTGGTGGGTGAGGCCGTGGCTGACTTCCGCGGCGAGGCCGAGGAAAAGGCCGCGGAGATGAAGATCGAGCTGCCCGTCAACGCCCATCTTCCGCACGACTATGTGCCGGGGGAGCGGCTGCGCCTGGAGGCCTACCGGAAGCTCGCCGCTGCGCTCACCAACGAGGCCATCGACGAAGTCCTGGCCGAACTGGTGGACCGGTACGGAGAGCCGCCGCTACCGGCCCAGAACCTTGTGTCCGTGGCGCGCTTCCGGGTGGGGGCCCGTGAAGCCGGCCTGTCCGATGTGGCCCTGCAGGGCAACTTCATCAAGTTCTCGCCGGCCACCCTGCCGGAATCCAAGGTCATGCGGCTGAACCGGATGTACCCGGGGTCCCAGTCCAAGCCGGCGCTCGATGCCGTGCTGATCCCCAAGCCCAAGACGGCAAGGATCGGCGGGCGGGACCTGCAGGACGCGGAAATCCTGGAATGGGCCAACGGCGTGATCCGGAATATCTTCTCCGACGCGCCGCTCGCCGCTCCGGCAGTCAGCGGATAAGAGGTGATGGGAGGTCACCACGCCGCGTCGGGAGCCGCGGCGTGGGTAGCTATTGCCTCGACGGGCCCGTACACGCTGGGCTGGTACCCGCTGGATGCCACAGGGATCCTGATTGGGGGAATGGCGACGGCGGGAACAGCCCTGGTGTGCGACTGGGACCACCGGCACAGTACGGTGGCCAATTCCTTGCCGCCGCTGTCCAACGTGATCGCCGTCGGCATCGAGAATGCCAGCGGCGGGCACCGCCAGGGGACGCACTCCGTCCTCGGGGCGGCCTTCTTTGTCCTGCTGGCTACGCTGGCGGGGCAGTTCCAGCTCCAGACTGAGTGGGGGCTGCTGTCCGTGGGTGCGGGGCTGCTGTGCATGTTCATGATCAACATTGCGGCGAAGGCCTTGAAGCTGTTCCCGAAGGCGGGGTTCATCAGCAACTGGATCTTCGCTCTGACCATGGCGGGGCTGGTCACCTGGTTCGCGCCGGACCAGTGGACCTGGCTTCCGGTCTCCATGCTGACCGGTGTGGTGGTCCATATCGTGGGGGACCTGGTCACCACCGGCGGTGTCCCCCTGCTGTGGCCGCTGGTGATCAGGCCGCCTAAGCCCCTGCGGCGGGTTCCGCTGCTGCGCCAGGTGTGGCGGCCCAATGGGGCGCTGTCCCTTCCGCTGCTGGGACGGGCCGGCTCCAAACGCGAGTGGCTTGTCCTGATTCCGGTGAGCGCATACGCCATGGTGGGCCTGAGCATGGCCGCCTGGTCCGTAGCGCACGCGCACTGGGGCCGCGCCGCCGATGCCGCAGTGGCGTGGGCTCGCGTCTGGTTCTGAAAGCAGAAAAGAACCCTTGGGCTGAACAGTCCAAGGGTTCTTTGTGGTTCATCATCCCAACTGGGTAGCACCAAGTGTCGTTGTGGCCCTTCATAACGACACTTAGCGCTACTTAGTTGGGCCTAGTGTTCGCCGGCGGAGTCCGAGCGTCCCAGGATGCTCTGCGGAATCCAGAAGGCCAGGGCGAAGAGCCCAAGGCAGACTGCCATGGGCCAGGGGTTATCCAGCGTCAGGAAGGAGAGGGAGTACACGGCTCCCAGGAACAGCGCGATCATGACCACAAAAAGGAAGATGCTCGTGCCGAGCTTGTTCTCGTTTTGCGGGGTCTGGATGGTCCCTTCCTGGGCAGATGAGCCCTGGCTGGACGCCGTGATCTTGCTGGACATAGTTCCTCCTCGGCCCCGCGGGGCTCAATCTGTGGCGGCTTCCGGTGCCGTCAGTACGACGATGAACCCTGTTCACCCTTGACAATGGCAATTCCGGAGCTGGCACCAATACGTGTTGCACCTGCTGCAATCATAGCCTGCGCGTCAGCCAGGGACCTTACCCCGCCGGAGGCCTTGACGCCCAGGCCCGGCCCCACCGTGGCGCGCATCAGGGCGATGTCCTCCGCTGTTGCACCCCCGCCGTTGAACCCGGTGGAGGTCTTCACGAAGTCCGCTCCGGCTTCTACGGCTGCCTCGCAGACCGTGACCTTCTGGCTGTCGGTGAGCAGCGCGGTTTCAATGATGACCTTCAGGATCGCGCCGCTGGCGTGCACTGCCTCGGCCACGGCGGAGATGTCCTCGACAAGCGCGCCTTTGTCCCCGGCCCTGGCAGCGGCGATGTTGATGACCATGTCCACTTCATCGGCCCCGTCCAGGACAGCGCCGCGGGCTTCGAAGGTCTTGACGTCCGTGGGGGTGGCACCCAGCGGGAACCCCACCACCGAGCAGGTGAGGACGCCGGTGCCCCGCAGCGCGGTCTTGACGGTTTTAACCCAGATGGGGTTGACGCATACGGATTTGAAACCGTATTCCGCCGCTTCGGCGCAGACCTTGAGGACGTCCGCTTCCCCTGCCTCAGGCTTCAGCAGCGTGTGGTCGATGTAGGACGCTATGGCGCTGGAACCTGCGGCGCCGGTGGCTGCAGTCTGAACGGAAGGGGTGGCTTCGTTGCTCATGGTGGTCCTCTCCAAGGGGCCTGTGGGCCGGGCGTTGTAACGCCCATGACTCGTTTCGGAACCATCTTGCCACAGCAAGGCCTTGGGCCCCGGCCTGCAACGGGACCCGCCGCGGGCGGTAAATGACCGCAGCGTTGTGGCGGGCTCAGGCGGCAGCCTGCAGGGGGACGGCAGCCGAAGCAGCGGTCAGCAGCTGCGTGGCGCAGGCACCCGCAGCTGAAGCCGCGGCAACCAGCAGGCCCAGCCGCACGCCGTCGAACGCTGCGGCGTCACCGAGGGCCCAGATGCCGGGGACTGACGTGCGGAAGTCCTGGCTGATAACGATCCCACCGCTGGGTGCCGTCCGCAGGCCGGCGCTGGCAGCCAAACCGTCCCGCGAGATCCGCTCCTCGGCCAGGACCACCAGGTCACCGTTCATGCTGCTGCCGTCCTCGAAGATCACAGCGGACGCAGCAAAGCCGGACCCGGACGTGCCGGGAACGACCGCCGCGGGGCGGGCCGTGGTGCGGACCGGGCGGACACCCTGGGCGCGGAGCACGGCCTCGGCCTGGCCAGCCGCCGTGCCGTTGCCCACCAGGATTCCCAGGGGCCGGCGGCCCAGCTCCCTGGCTACCTCGCTGACGGCCTCCCCGATGCGGGCGGCGTCATCGATGGTGGAGTAGCTCAGGCACGCGCCCGCCCCCTCCACCGGATTGGCCACGGGTGCCGATCCGGTGGCGATGACCAGCTGGTCGTAGGCGAATTCCATGCCGTCCGCGGTGGCAACGGTGCGGTTGACGGCGTCGATGTGGCTGGCGGGCTGGCCGAACCGGACCGAGACCTGCGGCAGCAGCGCCAGCTCCAGCAGTTCCTCCGGGGTGTCGTCCCGGTTGCTCAGCACAGTGATGGTGCCGGTGAAACGGGCCCGGTCAAGCTGGCTGACAAGCGCCTGGGCAGCAGGACCCGCCCCTGCAATGACGATGCGGGTGGCGGAGGAGGTGGATGTGGAGGGTGCCGGAGCGGACATGTGCTGGCCCTTTCGCTGGCGGCCGGGAGCGGCCGGAACTTCGTGATGGAACCCAGCGTAGGCCCGCGCTTTTTCCGGCGTGTTTCCCTGCAGTTGCTGTTTAAAGGCCCTGTGTTCGCCAGTGTTTACCGGCCGGTAACAGAACCCGTGACCTGCCTCTCATCCGCCAGCCGGCCGACACATTTGCGCTGTGGTGCGGCCCGTTCCGGCACCGCTAGACGCGGATACGGTAGCCGCGCTTCACCACAGTCTCCACCAGCCGGCCGTCAGGCAGGGAAGAGCGGAGACGGCTGACGGTCATGTCCAGGGCGTGGACGGAACCGCGCAGTTCCAGCAGGTCGGACAGCGATTCCCGGGACAGGACTGCGCCGCCGGCACCCAGCAGGGCACGGAGCAGCAACAGCGGCGCAGGGGCCAGTTCCACGGCCTGCCCGTTAATGCGCAGGCTGCGCCCGCGCAGCTCGATGTTGCCGGACCTGGTGTCCAGCCGGCGCACGTGGTTGAGGGCGAGGTGCTCGCACACCAGCCGGATCAGCGCACCCATCCGGAACCGTTCGGGGATCAGCGGAGTCACGCCCGCGTCCAGCAGGGGCTGCGCCGTGACCGGACCCACCACTGCCGTGGTGACGTTGGTCTTCAGGCTCTCGATCAGTTGCTTGTAGACGCCCATCTCGTGGGCGGTGCTCCACATGGCATCCACCGCAGGGGCGCTGGTGAAGGTGAGGACGTCCAGGTTCCCGCTGCAGGCCGCCTCGATCAGCCGGGGGAGTCGGTCCTCGCCGTCGGGCTTTACCCAGCGGTACGGCGTGACTGTCAGGACGGTGGCGCCGGACATCCGCAGGCGTTCCAGCTGCCGTACATCGGTGTAGCCGTGCAGCTGCACGGCAACGGTTTTGCCGCGCACGCCCTCGGCCAGCAGCATGTCCACCAGTGTCGCGGTGGTTTCGTCGCTGCTGATCCCGACGTCGGCGAGGCCGGCGGCGCGCACCGCACCGCGGGCCTTGGGGCCGCGGACGAACATCCGGCAGGCGCCCAGGGTCTCGAGCAGCTGCTCGCCGATACCGAAGGAATCCGCGGCCTCGCACCAGCGCCGCATCCCGTACGCTGTGGTGGCAATGCAGAGGTCCGGCCGGGCGGCGATGATGGCCCTGGTATCTTCGATAAGCCGCATGTCCTCCTGCACGGGCGCGATTTTCAGGGCGGGGGCGTGCAGCACTTCCGCTCCGCGGCGTTCCAGCGCCTCTATCAGGTCCTGGGACCGCCGGTGCGATGTGACACCGATGCGGAAACCCTCCAGGGGAGCCTCTGCGGCGTCGGGTGCTTCCTCAGGCGTTCGTTCGACCTGCGGTGGTTCGGCCGGTGCAAGTGCAGTCATGGGGGTCAATCCTTTCACGAACCCAGCAGCGAGGCCGCCAGCCTGTCCAGGTCGGCAGCGGCCTCGGCATGCCCGCGGTTGGCCTCAGCCACCCGGACCACCTCGCCGATAACCAGCACGGCAGGGTTGCTGCACCCGGCCGCGGCGGAGGCAATGGTGCCAAGATCCGCGATGGTGGTGCGCTGGCCGGGACGGTAGCCGCGCTCCACCACTGCCATGGGCATGTCCGCCCGCATTCCGGCCCGGCGGAGACCGGCGGCGAGCTGGTGCAGCGTTCCGATGCCCATGAGCACCACGATGGTCCCGCCCAGGCCGGCAAGGTGCTGGTGCTCCTTTTCTGTCAGCGGGGCGTGGCCGGACACCACTGTGAACATGTGGCTGACTTCCCGGTGGGTGACGGGGATGCCTGCGGCGGCGGGAACGGAAATGGCGCTGGTCACGCCGGAGATGACGCGGACCTTGACCCCGGCGGCGACGCAGGCGGCAACTTCCTCTCCGCCGCGGCCGAAGACGTACGGGTCCCCGCCCTTGAGGCGGACCACGTTGTTGCCGGCCAGGGCGCTTTCCACCATGAGCTTCTCGATGCCCGCCTGGCTTACCTTGTGGTGGCCGGGCTTCTTGCCCACGTCCACCAGTTCAGCTGAGGTGAGAGAAGGAAGTTCCTGGTACGGGGCGAGCCGGTCGTAGAACACCACGTCGGCGTCGCGGAGTGCCTTGACGGCTGCCACGGTCAGGAGCTCGGTTGTGCCGGGTCCGCCACCCACCAGGGTGACGTGCCCCGGGGCACCGGCAGCGGGCTCCGCAGCCACCGGAATTCCGGTATCCCGGCACCGGCCAAGGAGGGAATCCCAGCCGGGCTGTCCGTCCTCCACCGCTGCAACCAGGAAGGGGCGTTCGGGCAGGGGACCGTCGTGGGCTGCGCCCTGCGGAGTGCTGAGGCGGTAGACGACGGCGCCGGCGGCCTCGTAGCGGCGGACTGCCTGGCGGGCGGCATGGTCCGAGCCCGTCACCAGTACTTCACGGCCGGTGAGATCAATGCTGAGCTGCATGCCTATACCTCGTTCCTGATGGGTTCCGGCGTGCCGGGGCGGACCGGAATGGAAGCTCCGATGAGGACTGGCTGCTGGGCGGCTGACGCCTTTTCCTCGGCGGTGGCGGGGCGCATCTGGCCGCGCTCGTCGGGGACGAAGGTGATGGAGTCGTCCTTCTGGTCGGGCGCGTTGACGAAGGAACGGAAGCGGCGCAGCCGCTCGGGGTCCTTCAGGGTGTCTGCCCATTCGTCGATGTAGGTGTCCACGTGCTTGGCCATGGCAGCCTCAAGGTCCGCGGCGATGCCTAGGGTGTCCTTGACCACCACGTCCTCAACGTGCTTGATGCCGCCGTCGAGCTCTTCCTGCCACCGAGCGGTGCGCTGCAGGCGGTCGGCGGTGCGGATGTAGTACATGAAGTAGCGGTCGATGTACTTGATCAGCGTTTCGTCGTCGAGGTCCTTGGCGAGCAGCTGGGCGTGGGCCGGCGTGGCGCCGCCGTTGCCGCCGACATACAGGTTCCAGCCGTCCGCGGTGGCAATGACGCCCACGTCCTTGCCGCGGGCTTCGGCGCATTCGCGGGCACAGCCGGAGACGCCCATCTTGAGCTTGTGCGGGCTGCGGAGGCCGCGGTAGCGCAGTTCCAGCTGGATGGCCATGGCCACCGAGTCCTGGACGCCGAAGCGGCACCAGGTGGAACCGACGCAGGACTTCACGGTGCGCAGGCTCTTGCCGTAGGCCTGCCCGGATTCGAAACCGGCGTCCACCAGTTCCTTCCAGATCTCGGGCAGCTGCTCCAGCCGGGCACCGAACATGTCGATCCGCTGGCCGCCGGTGATCTTGGTGTACAGGTTGTACTTTTCGGCGACGGCGGCGATCACGCCGAGCTTCTTGGGGGTGATTTCACCGCCGGCGATGCGGGGGACCACCGAGTAGGTGCCGTCCTTCTGCATGTTGGCCAGGGCGCGGTCGTTGGTGTCCTGCAGGGTGCCGCGGCCGGCGTCCAGGACGTAGGCGCTGTTCTGGCTGGCCAGGATGTTGGCGATGGTGGGCTTGCAGATGTCGCAGCCGGCGCCGGTGCCGTACTTGGCCATGATCTCCTCGAAGGAGGTCAGTTCCAGGACGCGGATGGCGTCGAAGAGTTCCTGGCGGGACAGCTCGATGTGCTCGCAGAGGGCCTTGGAGACCTCGACGCCGGACTTGGTGAGCTCGGTTTCGAGCAGCTTCTTGAGCATCGGGACGCAGGAACCGCACTGGGTGCCGGCGCGGGTGCAGCCCTTCAGCTCACCCAGTTCCTGGACGGGCGCGTTGCCCTCGCAGGCGCCGCAGCCGTTGATGGCGTCGCGGATGCTGCCGGCGGTGACGTTGTTGCAGGAGCAGAGGGTGGCGTCGTCCGGAAGCTCGGTTTCGGGGGCTTCGCCGCCGCCGGCCGCACTGAGGAACGCACCCGGCTCGGCGGGAAGTTCACGGCCCAGCAGGGGGCGCAGGCTCATGTACGGTGAAGCGTCGCCCACGAAGATGCCGCCCAGGAGGGTCTTGGCGTCGTCTGTGGTGACGATCTTCTGGTACACGCCGCGGGCTGGGTCGGCGTAGACGATTTCGAGGGCATGCTCGGTTTTGGCGAAGGCGTCACCGAAGCTGGCGACGTCCACTCCGGACAGCTTGAGCTTGGTGGCGGTGTCGAAGCCGGGGAAGGTGGCGTCGCCGCCGTGGAGGCGGTCGGCAACGATCTCGGCCATGGTGTTGGCCGGGGCAACCAGGCCCAGGCACATGCCGCCGAAGTTGGCCACTTCACCGATGGCCCAGATACCGTCCACCTCGGTGGCGCAGTAGTCGTTGATGACAACACCGCCGCGCTGGCCCAGCGAGAAGACCTGCTCTTCGCCTTCCGCGGCGCGGAATAGTTCATCCCGGGGCCGGACGCCAATGGCGACGATCACGAGGTCGGCGTCGATCACGCGGCCGTCTGCCATGAGCACGCCGGTGACCTGGCCGTCGTCGTCGGACAAAACCTCGGACGGGAAGACGCCGCCGTGGACTTCGAAGCCCTTGGCCTTGATGAGGCGCCCCATTGCCTGGCCGGCGCCCTCGTCGAGCTGGGTGGCCATGAGCCACTGTGAACCGTCGATGACGATCGGGTTGGCACCGAGCTGCTCCGTGCCGGCGGCCGATTCGAGGCCCAGGAGGCCGCCGCCGATGGTGACTGCGTTGACCTTGCGGCCCAGCTTCTCTTTCAGCCCTGCGATGGCCTGGTTAATGGCCCAGACGTCTTCGAGGGTGCGGTAGACGTGCGTGTGCTCGGCGCCGGGGATGGGGAGGCGTGCTGCGTTCGAGCCGGTGGCCACCACCAGTTCGTCATACTCGAAGGTGTTGCCGGCGGCGGTCTCCACGGTTTTGGCTTCGGCGTTGATCCTGATGACCCGCTCGCCGGTCTTGAGCTCCAAGGAAGGGTGGTCCCACATGGACGCAGTGCCCAGCGTAAGGTCCACGTCCTTGTCCGTGAGCGCCTTGGACAGGGCAACACGGTCGTAGGGAAGGTGGACTTCCTCAGTGAGGACCGTGACATGCCAGCCGTCGAGGCCACGGGCATGCATTGCGTCCGCAAAACGGTGGGCCGCGGGGCCGCCGCCGGCGACGACGATGCGGCGCGGAGTCTCTGAGCTTGAAGTCTGTTCGGTCACTGATGGCCTTTCGCATGGGCCGCAGTGGAACTGCAGCCTTCTCTGTCGAGCTGTCCATCCAGACTAGGGAGACGCAGTTTCGCTTCAGTTTCCCAATTGTTTCGTCAACTTAACTTCTGCATCACGAACGCATTTCCGGCCGTGTGAGGTGTCTTTTACGCGCCGGACACATTCGCTGCACGCCGCTGAAACACCCGGAGCCTAGCGTGGTTCACGGCTGCAAAGGCGGCCCACCGAGAAGGATTACACGCACAGGGAGAGGAGCCGGACATGACGGCAACACTGGAACTTGGGGCACTCGAAGCCGGCCTTAACGAGGCGGTATCCGGGATCACGGGCGGCTGGCACAGCGTTTGCCCCGTGGAGGACCTGGAAATCGCCTGGGGCGAGGCAGCCCTGGTTGCGGGACGCCAGATTGCCCTCTACCGCACCGGTGCCACCGAAGTTTTCGCGGTTGCGCACGAGGACCCTGCCACCGGAGCCCATGTCATGGCGCGCGGAATCCTCGGCTCCCGGGGCGAGCGCCCCACCATCGCGTCGCCGCTGCACAAAGAGGTCTACGACCTTGAAACCGGTGAATGCTTCAGCACCCCGGGCCTGGCCATTGCAACGTTCCGCACCCGCATCAGCGACGGCATCGTGGAGATTGAGCTGTAGCGGCGGCTAAAGCCCCAGCGCTTCACTGACGTCGCGGAGCACCTCATCCAGCGCTGCCCGCGCCGCCTGCCGGGCAGCGGGCAGCTCCGCGGCGGAACCCACGTGCTGGATCACCTCGAGGTAGCACTTGAGCTTCGGCTCGGTGCCGCTCGGACGGATAATCACGCGCGTCAGGTCCCGGGTGACGTACAGCAGCCCGTCCGTGGGCGGCAACTGGTCAGTGCCCTCGGCCAGGTCCGTGTAAACCTCGACGGCGGATGATCCGAAGGTTTCCGGCGGGGAGACCCTGAGCCGGTTCATCATCGCGTCCAGGAGCCCCAGGTCCGCAACCCTGATGCTGAGCTGGTCGCTGGCGTGCAGGCCGTGCTGCAGGTAGAGCTCGTCCAGGGTGTCAAAGACAGTCTTGCCGTCAGCCTTGGCCGCCGCCGCCAGTTCCGCGATCAGCAGGGCAGCCGAGATCCCGTCCTTGTCCCGCACCACATCCGGCGCCACACAGTAGCCCAGGGCTTCCTCGTAGCCGTACACCAGTCCGGGAACCCGGGAAATCCATTTGAACCCGGTCAGTGTCTCCTGGTGGGCATAGCCGGCTGCTGTGGCGATGCGGGCAAGCAGCCGGGAGGACACGATCGAATTCGCGAACACTCCATGCGCACCCTCTTCCGTGCCGCCGTCGTCCTTTGCCTTCCCCGCGGCAATCCGGGCGGCGATGTGCGCTCCCAGGAGTGCACCCACCTCGTCGCCGCGGAGCATCCGCCAGGCGCCTGTGTCAGGGTCCTTCGCCGCAACAGCCGCCCTGTCGGCGTCGGGATCATTGGCGATCACGATGTCTGCCCCGCGCCGCTCGGCGGACTCCAGCGCCAGGTCCAGGGCGCCGGGTTCTTCCGGGTTGGGGAAGCTGACGGTGGGAAAATCCGGGTCCGGTTCGGCCTGCTCCGCAACCAGGGTGATGTCTTTGAAACCTGCGGCATTCAGGACCGCCAGCGCGGTCCCGCCGCCCACACCGTGCAACGGAGTCAGGACGATGCTCAGGTCACGGGCCGGGAACCCGCCGGGCATGGCCAGCGCAGCTGTGGCACGTTCGTAGTCGGTTGCAATGGACGCGTCCAGGACAGTCCAGCCGGAGGGGGCAAGGGTGATCGATTCCAGCGGCCCCACCGCATTGATCCGGGCGGCGATGGCGGCGTCGTAGGGGGTTACGATCTGTGCGCCGTTGCCGTTCTCCGGCACGGCGTGGCGGCCCAGGTACACCTTGTAGCCGTTGTCCTGCGGCGGGTTGTGGCTGGCGGTCACCATGACCCCGCCGTCGCATTCCAGCGCCCTGACGGCGAAGGCCAGCAGGGGAGTGGGCAGCGCGGCCGGCATCAGGAACGTTTCTATCCCCGCTGCCGTGAAAATCGCGGCGGTTTCCTCGGCAAAGATATCCGAGTTGTGCCGGGCGTCGTAGCCGACGACGGCGCGCGGCCGGGTTCCCGGCGAGGTCTCGCCTACCGCCGACAGGAGGAAGTCCGCCAGGCCGGCGGCGGCCCGCCGCACCACGATCCTGTTCATCCGGTTCGGGCCCGGCCCCAGCGCCGCGCGAAGCCCCGCCGTGCCGAACTGCAGCGTGCCCCGGAAGCTGTCCTCGAGTTCCTGGCGGGCTGCCGGGACGCCGGTTTCCACCTGCCCGATGAGCTCGAGGAGGGAGGCCGAGGTCACCGGATCCGGATCTTGGGCAGCCCACGCGCGGGCATCATCGAGCAGGCGGATTTCGGCATCGGAAGACGTCATGGGCATAACGCTATCGTTATTGGCCGGCCACTTCTTCCAACCGCGGCCACTAAATGACCGTGGGAGGCGCGCCGCAAGTGACCGGCCGCCTGCTCAGAGCCGGGCGATGATCCCGGCCAGCAGCTTCGAAATCCGCGGGCCGGCAGCCTGTCCGGACTCGATGACTTCCTGGTGGCTCAACGGCTGCGGGCTGATGCCTGCGGCAAGGTTGGTGACCAGTGAAATGCCGAACACCTCCATCCCGGCGTGGCGTCCGGCGATGGCTTCCAGCGCCGTCGACATGCCCACCAGGTCCGCGCCGATGCGTTTGGCGTACTGCACCTCGGCGGGCGTCTCATAGTGCGGGCCGGGGAACTGGGCGTAGACGCCTTCTTCCAGGGTGGCATCGACTTCCCGGGCCAGGCCTCGGATCCGGGCAGAGTAGAGATCGGTCAGGTCCACGAACGTGGCCCCCTCCAGCGGCGAGGCGGCGGTGAGGTTGATGTGGTCGCTGATCAGCACGGGGGTGCCCGGGGTCCAGTTTTCTTTCAACCCTCCGCAGCCGTTCGTCAGCACCAGCGTTTTGCAGCCAGCAGCGGCCGCTGCGCGGATGCCGTGCACCACCGAACGCACGCCTTTGCCCTCGTAATAGTGCGTCCTTGCACCCAGGACCAACGCCCGCTTGCCGTCCGTGGTCAGGACCGAGCGGATGGTGCCCACGTGTCCTTCCACCGCCGGGGCGTGGAACCCGGGGACCTCGTCGGCAGACAGGGTGGCAGTGGTCTCGCCAATCAGGTCGGCTGCTTCGCCCCAGCCGGAGCCAAGCACCAGGGCGACGTCGTGGCTGTCCACGCCGGTTTCCTCGGCGATGTAGTCGGCGGCGGCACGCGCGGCGGCGAAAGGATCGGTGTTCAGGAAGTCAGTTGTACTCACAGGTACAAGCTATCCTGCCGCCCGTGATGCCGCCCACCCGGGGCCCTTTCTCCTCAGAGACCGTTTTCTTTGGCGGTGCGGGGGAGTTGCAGGAGAATGATTGTTTGTGACTACGCATCCAGATTTCAGTTCCCCCCGGATCGCAATCCTGGGAGGTGGTCCCGGCGGGTACGAAGCCGCCATGGTGGCCGCCTCGCTGGGGGCGCAGGTCACCATCATCGAGCGTGCCGGACTGGGCGGATCGGCTGTGCTGACCGACGTCGTCCCCTCCAAGACCCTGATCGCCACCGCGGACCTCATGACACGCGTAGGCGAGGCGGGCGAGCTGGGCGTGAAGTTCGACGTCGACGGCGGAGACTTTGTGCCCGTGATGCGCGCCGACCTTAAGCACATCAACGACCGTCTGCTGAACCTTGCCCGCAGCCAGTCCAAGGACATCCACGATGGCCTGGAAAACCTCGGAGTGCGGATCATCACCGGATCCGGCCGCCTGCTGGATGACCGCACCATCGAGGTCCTCACGGCGGAAGGCACCGAAACCGTTGAGGCGGACACCATCCTGCTCGCCGTGGGCGCCCATCCGCGCGAGCTTCCCACGGCCCGGCCGGACGGCGAACGGATCCTCAACTGGACGCAGATCTACGACCTTGACGAGCTGCCCGAAGACCTGATCGTGGTGGGTTCCGGTGTCACCGGGGCGGAGTTCGCCTCCGCGTACAACGGACTGGGATCCAAGGTCACGCTGATCTCCAGCCGTGACAGGGTGCTTCCCGGGTCCGATGTGGATGCGGCAGTAGTACTGGAGGAAGTGTTCGAGCGCCGCGGTGTCCGGGTCCTGTCACGCTCCCGCGCCGAGACCGTGGAACGGACGGACGACGGCGTTGTGGTCACCCTCAGCGACGGGTCCAAGGTCACCGGCAGCCACTGCCTGCTGTGCCTGGGCTCCATTCCCAACACCGCCGGGATCGGCCTGGAAGCGGCCGGCGTGGCGGTCAGCGAGAGCGGCCACATCAAGGTGGACGGCGTATCCCGCACCTCAGCCCCCAACATCTACGCCGCCGGTGACTGCACCGGCGTGCTGCCGCTCGCCTCCGTGGCGGCCATGCAGGGCCGCATCGCGGTGGCGCACTTCATGGGCGACACCGTCACCCCGCTCAAGCTGCACCAGGTGGCATCGAACATCTTCACCTCCCCGGAAATCGCAAACGTGGGCGTCTCGGAAGCTGAGATCGAGTCGGGCAAGTACCAGGGCGACATCATCAAGCTCTCGCTGCGCAGCAACGCCCGCGCCAAGATGCGGAACCATAAGGACGGTTTTGTAAAAATCTTCGCCCGCAAGGGTTCCGGCACCGTCATCGGCGGCGTGGTTGTGGGGCCGAACGCCTCGGAGCTGATCTTCCCCATCTCCATCGCGGTGAAGCAAAAGCTGCACGTGGACGACGTCGCCAGCACCTTTACCGTGTACCCCTCCCTGAGCGGATCGATTTCCGAGGCTGCGCGGCGCCTGCACGTCCACCTGTAAGGGCCGAAAGGCCCCCTGCTGGGGTGCACCCCGTTGCTACACTCTGCTCATGATCGGGCTTCCCTTCGCGGGAAACGGGCTGGTGCATGCCGGCTTTATGGGGCTGGGGATACTGGCGGCCCTGGTGTTCTACGCCTTTGAGAAGCGCCGCCGTGGCCTTACCGACCCGAGACTGTGGCCGATTGCAGGTTTCGCCATCGCTTTCGGGGCGATTGGTTCCAGGCTGCTTACGTGGGACCTGTCCCGGGAGGTGTCGCTGGCGGACTGGTGGGGCAACGGTGACCGCAGCATCCTTGCCGGCCTTGTAGGCGCATGGCTAGGCGTCCATCTGGGCAAGCGGCTGACTGGGTACCGGGAGAAGACCGGTGACCTGCTGGCACCCGCAGTGGCCTTGGCCATGGTCATCGGCCGCGTCGGGTGTCTCCTCACCGAGCTGCCCGGTACGCGGACCGGGGGACCATGGGGAATCACCCTAACCTCCGGGCAGGCTTTGGTGATCGGCGGGCCGGCCGGGGTGGGGCTTCATCCGTCCTTTGCCTATGAGATCGGGTTCCATCTGGCCACTTTTGCGCTCATGTGGCACTTTCGCGACCGCCTGCCCCATCCCGGCGACCTCTTCATCTGCTACGTGGCGTCCTATGCCGTGTTCCGGTTCGGCGTCGAATTCGTCCGCGGCAACGAGGTGATCTGGCTGGGAATGAGCCGTCCACAGTGGTTCCTGCTGGCAGTTCTGCCACTTCTGCTCTGGCGGGTGCTCCGGGTATTTGGAGAACCACTCCGCCCGAAGTTGGAGGAGAGAGCAGCATGAGCGGGGGCAACTTATCGTCCCAGGGCGGGGAGGAGCGACCTGAACCGGCCCTCGGCCCCATGGGGTTCGGAATCCTGTTCGGGACTACTGCCCTTTACGCCATCTATGTCGGGGTGCCCATTGCTTTCGGTGGACCCGCTTCCATGCGTTTCCTGACCGGGCCGTCCGCCTTCATTCCCCTTGCCGTCTATCTTTTGGTAGCGATTGTGCTGACGGTCCGGCCGCGCACGTCCCGGTGGGGTGCGGGCCTGCTCGTTGGCCTGGGTATCTTCACCCTGCTCGGCGGCGGGGTTTGCGTTGGAACCCTCGCCGCGCAGATGGGAGGTCAGGCCTGAGATGAATCGCTCACCGTTCTCGTCCCGGCAGGTGTTGCCCGGCCCGGGCCAGCCGCTGCGCGGGGACTCATTCCGGTTCGGTGTCCAATCCATCTGCGGCAACGAGGTGCTTTGGCTCGGGAGGAGCCGGCCCCAACGGTTCCTCCTGGTGGTCCTCCACCTGCTGTTCTGGCGGCTGCTGCGGGTATTCGGGGCCCACTCGGTCCGGACTTGGAAGGAAGAGCGGCTATGAGCGCTGACAACCCTGAAGAAGCCTGGAGCCCACTGCCGCCGCCCCATCACGAGGAGCCACCCCCTGAACCAAGACGTGGCTCGATGGTGCTCGGCATCCTTCTCGGAGCTGTTGCCCTTTATGCCCTCTATTTCGGGACAACAGCTGGTATTGCTCCGGATGAAGGCTACAAGACCGACCTCGCCGGGCCTGCAGCGTTCATACCAATCGTCGCGTACCTGGCGGTAGCCGGTGCCCTGGCAATCTGGACCCGCACGTCCCGGCTGGGTGCGGGGCTGCTGATTGGCCTAGGGGTCTTCATCCTGGTCGGCGGCGGGATCTGCGTCATGGCCCTCTCCCAGATGAGTAGCCGGATATGAATTTGTCACCGTTCTCCTCCCGGCATGTGCTTCTCGACGACCCCGGCCACCCGCGTCGCGGCCACGACGTCTTGCTGGGGAAGAGCCGTCCAGAGTGGTTCCTGCCGCCCATCCCGCCCCTGCTGGTCAGGCGGATCCAGCGGGTATCCGGGAAACCGCTCCGTCCGACGTTGAAGGGGAAAGCCGCGTGAGCGAGGAACCCTACGATGTTGCCCGGGAGCCTTCCCCTTCGGACCCCGGCGGTGGCCTGCAGCAACCGGAAAAGTCCGGATCCATCGGAGCGGGGGTCGCCTTTGGGGTACTGGCGTTGTGGGCCGTATATGTAGGGGCAGGCGTTGGGCAGGGGCCCTATGCCTCGTCCGGAAGGTTTCCCGCACTGTCCACGCCGTTCATTCCGATCGCCGTCTACATGGCTGTGGCAATTGTGCTTTCCATCGTGCGCCGGACATCGCGGTTTGGAGCCGGGATGCTGATAGGGATGGGCGCCTTCATTCTCCTCGACGGCCTTTGCCTGGGAATTCTTGCCCGGGGTGGTGCCTGAGATGAACCCTTCCCCACCGCCAGGCCAGGGCAAGCCGCCGAAAGAACGCCGTGACGGCTTGCTGGGGAGGGGATTTACCCTTGGTGCTTTTGCGCTCTATGCCCTCTACATCAGCGCGACTGTCCCGATCGGCGGACCACCGATGTGGAACGCCAGCTACCTTGGTGGAGCGGTTGCCTTTATACCGATCGCCGTCTACCTGACGGCAGCCATACTGCTTACGGTCAGGCAAAAAACGTCGCAATTTGGTGCCGGCATGCTGATCGGCCTCGGGGTCTTCCTGTTGTTTGGGGGCGGACTCTGCATCGGATCCCTAGCTCAGTCAGGAGCCTGAAATGAATATATCGCCGTCTTCCGCACGGGCGCTGCCCGGTCCGGGCCAGCCGCTGCGCGGTGACCGGATCCACCGGTATGTCACCGCCTTCTGTCCCGAGTGCCACGTGACGAACCCGCCGCTGGCCCAGGTGCGGCGCCTCTCCGGCGCCCTGCTGATCCGTGATGACCGCGTGTGGCTGGAACGCGGCTGCCCGGACCACGGGCTGGTCAGAACCCTCTATGACGAGTCCCCCGAAATCCTCCGCTACCTCGAGAAGTGGCAGGCGCCCACCAAGCAACACGTACCGGACCAGTCTGACAACTACCGCGCCGTGCCGGAGGCCTACGCCTACGGGCTGCCTGCCATGCAGACGCAGCACACCTGCATTCTGCTCCAGGACATCATCGAGCACTGCAACCTGCGCTGCCCTACTTGCTTCACTGCCTCCGGCCCCCAGCTGCAGGGAGTGGCGCCACTCAGCGAGGTGCTCGCGAACATCGATACCAGGCTTGCCCGCGAGAACGGGCGGCTGGACGTGCTGATGCTCTCCGGCGGTGAGCCTACGCTTTATCCGTACCTCGCCGAACTCCTGGATGAGCTCGTCGCCCGGCCGATCGTCCGGATCATGGTGAACAGCAATGGCATGCTGATTGCCACTGACGACGAACTGCTAGCCCTGCTGGCCAGGCACCGGGACCGCGTGGAGGTGTACCTCCAATATGATGGCCCGTCCAAAGAAGCCTCAATCCACCACCGCGGGGGTGACCTTACCCGCTTCAAAGACAAGGCAATTTCGCGTCTGTCGGAGGCTGGCATCTTTACCACCCTGACCATGACGGCGGCACTGGGAGTGAACGACGGCGAGGTTGGCGCCGTCGTGATGCGTGCCCTGGAAACCCCGTTTGTGGGCGGAGTCGCGCTCCAGCCGGTCTTTGGTTCGGGCCGCGGCCACGGCATAAACCCCATGGAGCGGCTCACGCACACAGGCGTCCTGGAAAGGCTGGGGGAGCAAACCAACGGTGTGGTGTCATGGCATGACCTGACTGCCCTTCCCTGCTCGCACCCGCACTGCGCCTCCGTAGGCTACATGCTGAAGGACGATTCCGGGGTGTGGCGGTCACTGACGGCCCTGCTCGGGCACGACCAGCTGCTCGCGTGGCTGGAGCTCAACCCGGACACCATTGCCAACCGGATCGCCGATTCCGCAGTCCCCCTTGAACTGCGCAGCCTGATGAAGTCCTCGCTGCTGGACCTGCTGAGCGAGCAGTCCTCATTGTCCCACCCGAGGACGGCGGACCTCTGGAAAAACATCTGCACCCAGTGCGACCTCGGCATCGGAACGCTTACCACTCTGGCGGCCGGCAAGCTGCCGGGCCAACAGCAGCGGCTGCGCAGGCTCCTCGCGGAGCGCGTCACCAGGATCATGGTGAAACCGTTTATGGACATCTCGACCATGATCGAGGAACGGCTCACCCAGTGCTGCGTCCATGTGGGAACCAAGAGCGACGCCGGGGATCACCAGTGCGCTCCGTTCTGCGCTGTCCAGTCGTGGCCGGCCCTGGCCAGGCAACGGATGAGTACGGCAACAGGCCGCGAACTTCTCCCTGTCCGTCAGAAGTAAGGAGCACTTGATGGGTTCCGATTCGGATGCCCGGCGCATCGCAGCTGGATCACCGCCGTCAGAGCTGGTTGCCTCCAGGCACGCCGGCGGACAGCCGTCCCACCCTGACACTGGACCAGACCATCCGTCCGGTACACCCTTCGATCCGCTGCGCCTCTGCATCTTCGCGACCATCGCCTTGCTGGGGTGGCTCGCCGGTCCCGCAGCTTTGACCGTTTTCGCAGCGGTCGGATTTTATGGTTACTGGAAAGCACGCCGGCAAGGCCTCAAAACGTCCAAGTGCTACCTCCGCGACACCAGGCTTGTCATGGCCTATCTGGGCATCCTGCTGGCAGCCGGCCTCTTCGGGATGTACGCGCTGGCGGCCCGTCTATGGGGCTCCTGAGTCTGGACCCCTCGCAGGCCACGTGCATAGACTCCTCAAAGGAACGGCCGGGAACTCCGTCAGCGGACCTTCCCGGCCGTCCCTGGCCCAGCCACCAACGCAAGGAGCAGCCCGTGGAACTGAATGACGTCAAGTGGAACGAACAGGCGCGCGAAAAGATCCTCCTGGACGCTGACCGGGCCCTGCAGGAAGCGGTCCGTGAAGCAAGCTCGTCCTTGGCGGACGCTGATAAGGACGAGGTGTACAAGTTCCTGTTTGAGCAGCTGAAGGACCAGTTCGTCGACTTCCAGCCCGGCCCGGACCTCACCCGCTACGCGGAGGCGGTAGCAAACGGTGACTTCGGCGCCAACGGTTCAACCGGCACGGAAAGCTAGGTGGGGGCAATGACAACAGCTCTCGTCAGGCCCCGCAGCGGCAAGATCATTGGCGGGGTGTGCGCGGCCCTCGCAGCCCGCTTCGGGCTCCCGAAGTTCCTGGTCCGGCTTGGCTTCATCATTTTTGGCCTGGTGGGGGTTGGGGAACTGGCCTACATTGTGCTCTGGATCCTCATTCCCAAGGCCCCTGCCTGACCAGGTTGTGTCGAAGGGCTGGCCCCCAAAGCGGGGGCCAACCCTTTGGCGTTAGTGCTCCTCCATCGGGGGAGTGTTCGGGTTGCAGGCCAGGCCGGGATTCGGGAATTCGGCTTTGACACCCCGCTTAACCAGTTGGCCGTACGACTGGACCAGTCCGTCGAACGGGAAGGCCTCCTCGGGATCGTCATTGAGCCCCGAGTAGGCACAAATGGAGTTTGCTGTGTCCACGCCCTGTTCCACCTGCCCGGGGACGTCGTGTCCTGCGGCTGACGCCGGGCCCGCGCCCAGGCCCACCAGGGCGAGCGCACAGACAGCAGCGCCGAGTAAAGACTTTTTGTGCATGGCATTCCTCAATCTCTAGGAGTTCTCCACCGAACCGGGACGGGGCCCGTGCCGGGAAGCCTACGGGGGCCCGGCCGCAAGGGGTATGGGGCCGGCGCCGCCCTGTGGAAAGCCGCAGAAAGTGTGCGGCCGGCCGTCCCTGCCGGGCCGTTGGTCCCTGTTGCCCGCAGGCACCCCAAGGGCACAGTTGAATATGGCCAGGATCTATATTGCTTACGGCAGCGTTGAAGGGCAGACAGCCCATATCGCGGAGTACATCGCCGATGTGGTCCGGGCGCACGGGCACCAGGCCGAAACCGCGGACCTCAAGCATTCTGCGGACACCATTCCGGACGGGCAGGACGGCGTCATTGTGGCTGCGTCCGTGCACGTGGGCAAGCACGAGGGCTATGTGGCCGATTTTGTCCGCAGGAACCGCGGCGACCTGGAAACTCTACCTTCCGCCCTGGTGTCCGTCAGTCTGGCCGCCCACGGCGATGAGGCAGGCGCCGAGGGCTACGTGACAAGGTTCGAGCAGGAGACTGGCTGGCATCCCCGCCAGGTAGCGATGTTTTCCGGTGCGCTCCAGTACACCCGGTACAACTTCCTCAAACGCCAGCTGATGAAAAAGATCGCCAAGGACAAAGGCTCCCAGGACCTGGACACCTCCCGTGACTACATCTACACCGAGTGGGACGGCGTAAAGCACTTCACGGAGGAGTTCCTGGCCGGCGTGGCTGCCCCCGGAGGCCAGGGTACCGGGACAGCTCCACCAGAAGTTCCTGGGTCCCCGGCAGGCCCCAACCAGTGAGAAGCCCCGCAGCCGTACCCGTCCTGGTCCTTGCTGCGTCCGCTGTTCTTGGCGGATGTTCACAGCCCGGGAGCCAGGTTGAGCCGGCACCCGGCACCTCCACCGGTGCAACCAGCCCTGCCTGTGACCTCATCACGCCCGAAATCGCGGCGAAAGTCGTACCCGGGATCATGCCTGCAGGCCAGAACAGCAGCGACAGGCCGCCCGGAAGCAAGGCCTATCTCTGCACGTATTCGAGTAAGTCCATGGAGGGAGGCCTAACGGCATTGTCGGTGGCCCTCATCTCGCCCGCCTCCGCGCAGGACATCTCCAAAGCCGAGTCGGCGTCCGACTGCTCACCCGTCACCGGAATCGGTGACTTCGCCTGCCTGCAGTGGACCGGCCACTTCCGCGGTGAGGCCGGGGGCGCGTCCGCGAACGTTGTCCTCACGGCTGTCCGGGGCGACGAGACGCTCGAAATGCCCTATGTAACCTCCGCGCCCATGAACGGCGCGCCTGCTCCCGACGGTGACGCGATGGCCCGCGCGCTGGCACAGGCAGCAG
The DNA here is from genome assembly GCF_045291495.1 of Pseudarthrobacter quantipunctorum. NCBI lineage: Bacteria > Bacillati > Actinomycetota > Actinomycetes > Micrococcales > Micrococcaceae > Pseudarthrobacter > Pseudarthrobacter quantipunctorum. The sequence continues at coordinate 2,762,232 of NZ_CP148033.1, read as the reverse complement.
TGGACGCCGGCTGGGGCAACGGCAGCCCGCTCGGCGTTCCCGCGGCCCCGGCCCCAGCTTCCTAGTCAGGCGGCCTGGACCGCCCGGAAGTGTTTTTCGATGAGCCCCTTGATGTCCTCGTGGCAGCCGCCGCAGCCGGTTCCGGCGCGTGTTGCCTTGGAGACCTCAGCCACGGTTGAGCAGCCCTCTTCCACGGCGCCCTGGATGGCGGCTCCGCTGACTCCGGCGCACCGGCACACGGTGCCGGCGGGATCGGCGGCACCCGTGCCCGGCAGCTGGTCCGGGCCGTCAAGCCGCAACAGCAGGGACCTGTCTGCGGGGAGTTCGGCACCGCGTTCGAACAATCCCACAAGCTCGGCTGCCGTGCGGGGCATGCCCACCGCCACCAGGCCCTCCAGCACCCCGCCGCGGGTGGTCATTTTGACGTAGCGGCCGTGCTCCGGGTCCGCCCATTGGGAAACCTGGAGGCGCGGGCGCCCGTTCACCGCGCCGGCGGCGAGGGCGTCCTCGTCCCAGGGCTCCGCCGAATTGTCACCGGCCACGGCCATGTTCATGCCGCGTGCCTTCAGGACAATGACACCCGGCTGCTCCGCCGGCAGCGCCGGCAGCAGGGCGGCGTCCCCGCCGTCCGCCAGCAGGGTCAGGTATTCGGCGAGCCATTCACCCTGCCGCCAGCCCGGCCCCACCAGGCCGGAGGGTCCCTTCGCGTAGCGGCAGGGTGCGCAGTCCGGATCCGGGCAGCGCACCTCGGCGCAGTCACCAATGGCAAAGATGTGCGGCTCGTGGTGGGCGCGGAGCTTGTGGTCCACCAGGATGCCCGCCCCCGTGGAGAGCCCGCAGCCCTCGGCGAGCTCAGTGCGGGGACGGACGCCGCAGGAGAGCACCAGGAGGTCGCCGTCAATCGCGGACCCGTCGTCGAGCAGCAGCGCCGAGAAACCGCCGTCGGGCGCGTTGTGCTCCACGCCCGTGGAGCGCGCGTTGCCGGCCATCCGGACGCCGCAGCGGCGCAGGCTCGCAGCCAGCACTGAACCGCCGCCGCGGTCGATGTTGCGGCCCAGCGGATGCGGGCCGTTGTGCACCACCGTGACGGTGGCTCCTTCTTCGGCCGCGGCCAGCGCTGTCTCCAGGCCCAGCACGCCGCCGCCCAGCACCACCACCCGCTTGCCGCCATCCACGGCCTGGCGCAGCACCCCGGCGTCGCGAAGGTCGCGGAGCGCGGTGACGCCGGCAGGGAGGACCGGGTGGGTGGGGTCGGGGTTGATGCCCGTGAGGTTGGGAATGACCGGGCGCGACCCCGTGGCAAAGACCAGCCGGTCGTAGTGGACGGCGCCGCCGTCGGACAGGAGGACCTGTTGCCGGGCCCGGTCCACGCGCTTCACCCGCACACCCAGGCGGATGTCCACTCCGTCCCCGGCCAACTCTGCGGCGTCGGAGAGCGCCAGCGCATCGGCGGTGGTGCGGCCCACGCCGAGATCGGCCACGAGCACGCGGTTGTAGGCGGCTTCGGCTTCCTCGCCCACCACCGTCAGGCCCACCTTGCCGCTGCGGACGGCAGGCAGGAGTTCGTCGACCAGCCGGGCCGCCACCGGGCCGAATCCCACAATGACAATCTGCTCGCTCATGAGGCCTCCGTCGTTTGAAGCACGTTGGTGGAAAGGGGCGCGGCCACGGGCCGGACCCACACGGTGTTGAACTTGAACTCCGGCATCCCGGAGATGGGGTCCGTGGCCGCTTCCGTGAGGCGGTTCGCACTCTCGAGTTCGGGGAAGTGGAACGGCAGGAAGACAGTCTCGGGGCGGATGGCGGTGCTGAGCTGGGCCCGGCACTCCACCTCGCCGCGCTCGTTGGCCACGGATACGAGCGCCCCCTCGGTGATGCCCACCGACGCCGCGGCTGCCGGATGGATCTGCACCTTTGCTTCCGGCTGCGCCGCCAGCAGTTCCGACACCCGCCTGGTCTGCGCGCCGGACTGGTAGTGCTCCAGGAGGCGGCCGGTGATGAGGGTCATCATTTTTGGGGCGGTGCCACCCTCTGCAGGGGGCGCAGCAGGAGTACGACGGCGGCGGGGCGTCACCGGGGTCATCACGGCTTTGCCGTCCGGGTGCGCGAAGTTGTCCTGGAACAGCCGGGGCGTCCCCTGGCTGCCGGCGGGGTAGGGCCAGAAGGCGGCGTCGCCGCGGTCCAGCATGGCGTAGTCAATTCCGGAGTAGTCCGCGAGGCCTCCGGCGGAAGCGAGGCGGAGTTCCTCGAACACGGTCTCGGGGTCCTCGCTGTAGGTGGACGGGGCGTCCAGGGCTTCGGCCAGCCGAGCCATGATCCACAGCTCGCTGCGGGCTCCGGCCGGCGGCGTCAGGGCCTGGCGGCGGCGCAGCACGCGGCCCTCGAGGTTGGTCAGGGTTCCCTCTTCCTCAGCCCACTGGAGAACGGGAAGGATGAGGTCCGCCTCTGCGGCGGTCTCGGACATGAAGAAGTCACAGACCATCAGGAAGTCCAGGCTCCGGAGTCCTTCGATCACGGCATTGGCGTCGGGGGAGGCGACGGCGATGTTGGAGGCGTGGACAAAAAGGCAACGGACGCCGTCGGCCTTTCCCAGCGACTGAAGCAGCTGGACGGCCGGCAGGCCGGGGCCGGGGATGAGGTCCTCGGCCACGCCCCAGACCTTGGCCACATGGGCGCGGGCGGCGGGGTCGGTGATCTTGCGGTAGCCGGGGAGCTGGTCCGCCTTCTGGCCGTGCTCGCGCCCGCCCTGCCCGTTGCCCTGGCCGGTCAGGGTGCCGTACCCGCTCCGGGCCGAGCCGGGCAGGCCCAGCAGGAGGCTCAGGTTGATCGCTGCCGTGGCGGTGTCGGTGCCGTCCACGTGCTGCTCCACACCGCGGCCCGTGAGGATGTAGCTGCCGCCTTCATGTGCGCCCCGGGCCAGCCGGCGTGCTGTTTCGCGGATGAGTTCGGCCGGGACGCCGGTGAGGGACTGGACCCGTTCGGGCCAGAAGGAGTTCACGCTGCGGGCTACGGCACTGTAGCCGGAGGTGCGTTCAGCCAGGTACGCGGTATCCACCAGGTCCTCGTGGATGACCACGTGCGAGATGCCCAGGAGGAGGGTGAGGTCGGTGCCCGGAAGGGGCTGGAGGTGGAGGCCGCCGCCGTCGGCCGTGAAGGCGGCCGTGGCGGAACGGCGCGGATCCACCACGATCAGCCCGCCGGCGTCGCGTGTTCCCTTGAGGTGCTGCACGAACGGCGGCATGGTTTCCGCAACGTTGGAGCCGAGCATCAGGATGGTGCTGGCGGTGTCCAGCGCTTCGAGGGGGAAAGGGAGGCCGCGGTCAACGCCGAAGGCCCGCGTCCCGGCTGCTGCGGCCGAGGACATGCAGAACCGGCCGTTGTAGTCGATGCGGGAGGTGCCAAGGGCAAGCCGGGCGAACTTGCCCAGCATGTAGGCCTTTTCGTTGGTGAGTCCGCCGCCGCCGAAAACGCCCACCGCGTCAGCGCCGTACCGTGCACGGGCGTCCTTCACCGCGTTCACGGCGAGGTCCAGTGCCTGGTCCCAGATGATGGGCCGGTGGACGCCGTCGGGGCCCTTTAGGAGCGGCTCGGTGATCCGGCCGGGGTGGTTCAGGAGGGTGGGAGACGTCCAGCCCTTGCGGCAGAGTCCGCCGCGGTTGGTGGGGAAGTCCCGGCCGCTTACTTCGAGGGGTGCCGCCAGGGGGATTCCGGGGGCGGCAGGTCCCGGCACGGGGACTGACCCCGGCTGGGAAGCCGGGGCCAGTGCCGTGGGGGGCGTGAGCGTCATGGCGCACTGCAGGGCGCAGTAAGGGCAGTGCGTGTCGGCGCTTTTGGTCATGTTAGACGTGTCCCATCGCATTTCGGTTGGCGTTGCGGATGTAGCAGGCCCAGCACACAACCAGCATCAGGACGTAGGCCCCGACGAATCCGTAGAAAGCGGGGGTGTAGGAGCCGCTGGCGGAGTTGGAGGCGTTCAGCACCTGCGGGATCACGAATCCGCCGTAGGCGCCGATGGCGGAGATGAGGCCCAGGGCGGAGGAAGCGAGGCGCTGGGTGGCCACCGAGCTGGCACCGTTCCGGGCAGCGCGGCTGTTGGTGGCAAAGATGATGGGGATCATCCGGTACGTGGCACCGTTTCCGAAACCGCTGGCGGTAAAGAGCATCAGGAAGAGGACCAGGAAGAGCCAGAAGTTCTTCAGCGGGAGGGTCCAGATCATGGTGAGGGTGATGACGGCCATGGAGGCGAAGGCGGCCACGGTCATGCGGGCGCCGCCCATCCGGTCAGCCATGCGTCCGCCGTACGGGCGGGCCAGGGAGCCTACCAGCGGGCCGAGGAAGGCCAGCGACAGTGCCACGGTGCCCACTCCGATGGAGGAGAAAGCCGGGAAGTAGTCCTTGATCAGCTTGGGGAAGACGCCGGCGAAGCCGATGAACGAGCCAAACGTGCCGATGTAGAGCAGCGCCATGATCCACAGGTGCGGTTCTTTCAGCGCTGCGATCGAGCCCGCCACGTCGCCCTTGGCGCTGGTGAGGTTGTCCATGAACTTCCAGGCACCGAAGGCGGCGATCAGGATGAACGGGACCCACATCCAGCCGGCCAGGGGCAGGTTGACGGTGCCGACGGCGAGAAGGGTGATGGCGATGGGGACTGCCAGCTGTGCCACGGCGGCACCCATATTGCCGCCGGCGGCGTTCAGGCCCAGGGCCCAGCCCTTTTCGCGGGCGGGATAGAAGAAGGTGATATTGGCCATGGAGCTGGCGAAGTTGCCGCCGCCGAAGCCTGCCAGGGCGGCCACCAGGAGCATGACGCCGAACGGGGTTTCCGGGTTGGAGACGCACAGGGCCAGGCCGATGGAGGGGATCAGGAGCAGCAGGGCGGAAACGATGGTCCAGTTGCGGCCGCCAAAGCGGGGGACCATAAAGGTGTAGGGGATGCGCAGGGTGGCACCCACCAGGCTGGGCATGGAGATCAGCCAGAAAATCTCGGAAGTGGAGAAGGTGAAGCCCGCTGCGGGGAGCTGGACCACCACGATGGACCAGAGCTGCCATACGACAAAGCCGAGGAACTCGGCGAAGATTGACCAGTTGAGGTTGCGGCGCGCAATGGAGCGGCCTGCCGTTTCCCACTGTTCCTTGTTCTCGGCATCCCAGTTGGCGATCCAGCGGCCGGGGCGGAATTCAAGGGCGGGGGTGTCTGTGGTGCGGGTAGGGCCGGGCTGTGCGCTGGCGGATGCGGCGGTTCCGGGCATGGCGGAATCTTCGAGATCAAGGGAACTTCCGGTGCCGGCATCGGCGGTGCGGTCAACAGTCACGGGGTACCTCCTTCTGGGGGATGTTGTTCCTCCAAGGTAGGGAAGCCGCGTTTCATGGACCGACGCCGCGTGTTAACGCGCTGTGACATTTGCCTATCGGCGGGCCTCGGCGGACGTGAGGCGGGCAGTCTGGACCAGAAAGTGAGACACATAACACAGGTCCGCATGCTGGACCTTTCGTCCGTTGACTGGACGGGGGGGAACTAATATTGAACTCTGACTATTTCGAGCCGTTCCCTTACCCGGGTTCGGCCGGTCCTCACGAAAGCGTTTACCTATGTCATCCACCAATGCCTCCGCGGTGGCCGCGTCCCAGCCGGTGAACTCACGCGGACGCGTGATCGTCGCCAGCCTGATCGGCACCACGGTCGAGTTCTACGACTTCTACGTCTACGCCACCGCCGCGGTGCTCGTCTTCCCGCAGCTGTTCTTCCCCAACCAGAACGAAACAACCCAGCTCCTGAGCTCCTTCGCCGTTTTCGGCGTGGCCTTCGTCGCCCGTCCGCTCGGTTCGATCGTTTTCGGCCACTTCGGCGACAAGTTCGGCCGCAAGGGCACCCTGGTGGCGTCCCTCCTGACCATGGGTATTGCGACGTTCCTCATCGGCTGCCTGCCCACCGCCCTTGTTCCGGGCTGGCAGTTCTGGGCCCCGGCCCTGCTGGTGGTCATGCGTTTCGCCCAGGGCCTTGCCCTGGGTGGTGAATGGAGCGGCGCCGCGCTGCTGGCCACGGAGAACGCCCCGGCCAACAAGCGAGCCATCTACGGAACCTTCCCGCAGCTGGGCGCCCCCATCGGCTTCATCATCGCCAACGTGATCTTCCTGGTGTTCAGCTACGCGCTCTCGCCGGCCGACTTCCAGGCCTGGGGCTGGCGCGTGCCGTTCCTGCTCAGCGCCGTCATGGTGATTATCGGCCTGTACGTCCGCCTGAAACTGATCGAGACGCCCGCCTTCACCAAGGTGATCGAGTCCAACGAGGTAGCCAAGCTGCCGCTGGGCAGGGTGTTCAAGACCAGCTGGCGCCAGCTCATCCTGGGCACGTTCATCATGCTCGCCACGTACGTGCTCTTCTACCTGATGACCACCTTCACCCTCACCTACGGCACCCGTCCCGCCACGCTGGACGCTGCCAGGGCCGCGGCTGAGAAGGCCGGAAAGCCAATGTCGGAAGCGGCCGCTGCGGCGTTCGTCCCCGGCCTGGGCTACACCCGCAACGACTTCCTCTGGATGCTGATTGCCGGCGTCGTGTTCTTCGGCATCTTCACCCTCGTGTCCGGACCGCTGGCCGAGAAGTATGGCCGCCGCAAGATGCTCCTGGCCGTCACGGGCGGAATCTTCGTCTTCGGCCTGCTGTTCGTCCCGCTGTTCAGCGGCGGATTCGTGGGCACCATGGCGCTGCTGGTGATCGGTTTCTCCCTGATGGGCCTGACGTTCGGGCCCATGGGGGCGCTGCTGCCGGAACTCTTCCCCACCAACGTCCGGTACACCGGGTCTGCCGTGAGCTACAACTTCTCCAGCATCCTCGGCGCAGCGGTGGCACCGTTCATCGCCGTCGCGCTGTGGGAACTGGCGGACGGCAGCCCCGTCCTGGTGGGCATCTACCTGACCTCCATGGCCGTGCTGACGCTCATTGCCCTGTTCGTGAGCAAGGAAACCCGCGACCTGGACTACGAGAACAACGTGGCCTAGCAATACACGCTGTACGTTCCAGCCCGGTTCGTGCCTGCGGTGCCCGGTGCGTTTCCCGTCAAAAGGGGAGTGCGCCGGGCACTTTTGTGTCAGGGGCGGAGCAAGCGGGCGGGAAGGCACGACGGCGGCGCTTTGGGCCGCCCGTGAGGTTACCGGGCGTAGCGGTCCACGAAGTTCCGCAGCACCTTCATGGGTTCAGTTACGGTGAACTGCCGAGCATTCTCCATCAGGTCTTCAGCCGATTCCGGCGGGAAGTAGCCGGCGTTGCGGTAGATGTCGATGCGGGTGACCAGGCCGTCCACGTCCAGCTCGGGGTGGAACTGGGTGGCATACAGATTCGTCCGGATCCGGAACATGTGCACGGGGCAGGTCTCGGAGCGGGCAAGCAGCACGGCGTGCGGCGGCAGGGCGGTACAGGCCTCCTTGTGCCCCGTGAAGGCGGTGAAACTGCCCGGCATTCCCCTCAGGATGGGGTCCTCCAGCCCGGCACCGGTCAGTTCAATCTCCACCCCGCCCAGTGGCTCACCGTAGGTCCTGTCGATGACGGCGCCCTGGTGCGTTCCCAGGGTGCCCACGCCGTAGCAGGCCCCCAGGAACGGGAAGTCCCGGGCCACCAGCACGTCCAGCAGCCCGGACAGCTCACGCTCCACCTGGTGCTGGACAGGGGACTTCTGTTCCGGAGGATCGCTGGAGGTGAAGGGGCTCCCGCCCACAATCACGCCCGAGTAGTGCGCAAGGTCCAGGTCCGGCAGCGGGGCAGCCTCCAGCCGGACGCGGCACAGATCCCGCTCTTCCAGCCCGCCATAGCGCAGGTAGGCGGCGTACTCGTCGTCGGCGGCGGCGTCCTCCGCCCGGGAGGCGAGGAGCAGGAAAGGCAGCATCTGCTAAGTGTGCCGGTTTGGGCCGGACCTGTCAGCTAGGCCGGGGGCTGGGTGAGGGAGCGGCGTGACTGTGGGCGCGCGGCAGGATCAGCGTGCCGGTGGACGAGCTTCCAGTAGCCTTCCTCGCGCCGGAAGATGCTGGTGACCCGGAGCGCAAACTCCTCCACGGCACTCCCGTCCAGGCGGGCACGGAAGTGTTCGGTCTCCACCAGGTAGGCGGTATCCCGTGCGGTGTAGGACGTGATGGTGTCGAACCCCAGCATCTCGCCGTCCTGGAACTGCCGGGCAGCCTGGTCCAGCCTTGCCTCCACCTGCGCCCAGCCGCGCGCGATGCCGCCAAAAGGATTGGCCAGCGTGACGTCGTCAAGCCTGGAATAAAGCTCCTTGACGGGCTCGGGATTGCCCCGGGTAATTTCGGGGACGGCCAGGTGGTACCGGCCCACTTCTTCCTGGAAACTGGGTGCGAGCATGGGTGCCTCCGGCGCTTACTGGTCTTCGATGATGGCGATGATGGCGCCGGCGGACACTGTTTCGCCGGATGACGCCTCAAGCCCGATGACGATTCCGGAGCGGTGCGCCGTCAGCGGCTGCTCCATCTTCATCGCCTCGAGGACCACCACCAGGTCGCCCTCGGAGACGACGTCGCCGTTGGCCACAGCAACCTTGACGATGGTTCCCTGCATGGGGGACGTCAGGGCATTGCCGGTGGCCGCTGCAGGACCGCCGGAGCGGGAGCGCTTCTTCGACTTTGCCGGCTTCGCTGCCGCCGCCCCTCCGGTTCCCAGGGAACCCAGGGATGCGGGCAGGACCACTTCCAGGCGCTTGCCGCCCACTTCGACCACCACGCGCTGGCGGTCTTCTGCCACGGCGTCGGCATCGGCGGAACCGTCCGGAGTCCAGGCCGGAAGGTTGTTGACGAACTCTGTTTCGATCCACCGGGTGTGGACCGTGAACGGGCCCTCGGCCGGGGCGAACGCAGGATCGGACACCACCGCGAGGTCGAACGGGATGACGGTGGGGATGCCCTCCACCACCATTTCCTCAAGCGCGCGGCGGGCACGCTGCAGGGCCTGGGGGCGGTTGGCTCCGGTGACGATCAGCTTGGAAAGCATGGAGTCGAAGTTGCCGCTGATCTCGTCACCCTGTTCAACGCCGGAGTCGATGCGGACTCCAGGGCCGGTGGGGTTCTTCAGCACGCGAATGGTGCCGGGGGCAGGCATGAAGTTGCGGCCCGGGTCCTCGCCGGTGATGCGGAACTCGAAGGAGTGCCCGCGCACCTCGGGGTCGCCGTAACCGAGCTCTTCGCCGCGGGCCAGCCGGAACTGCTCGCGCACCAGGTCGATGCCGGTCACTTCCTCGGAGACGCAGTGCTCCACCTGGAGGCGGGTGTTCACTTCAAGGAAGGAGATGGTGCCGTCCTGGCCCACCAGGAATTCGCAGGTGCCGGCACCCAGGTAGCCTGCCTCCTTGAGGATCGCCTTGGAGGACTCGTAGAGCCGGCGGTTCTGCTCTTCGGTGAGGAACGGCGCCGGGGCTTCCTCGACGAGCTTCTGGTTGCGGCGCTGGAGCGAGCAGTCACGCGTGGAAACAACCACCACGTTGCCATGGGCGTCCGCCAGGCACTGGGTCTCGACGTGCCGGGGAGCGTCAAGGAAGCGCTCGATGAAGCACTCGCCGCGGCCGAAGGCGGCGGTGGCCTCCCGCACTGCGGATTCAAACAGTTCGGGGATTTCCTCGCGGGTGCGCGCCACCTTGATGCCGCGTCCGCCGCCGCCAAAGGCAGCCTTGATGGCCACGGGCAGGCCGTGCCGGTCCACGAATTCCAGGATTTCCTCGGCGGACTCCACAGGGTCAGCGGTGCCGGGAACCTGCGGGGCACCGACCTTCTCCGCAATGTGGCGGGCCTGGACCTTGTCGCCGAGGGCGGAGATGGCTTCGGGGGAGGGGCCGATCCAGGTGATACCCGCGGCGATCACCTTCGCGGCGAACTCGGCGTTTTCCGCCAGGAAGCCGTAGCCGGGGTGGATGGCGTCAGCACCGGACTGGCGTGCGGCGTCGATGATCTTGTCCATCACCAGGTAGGACTCCGCGGCGGTGTTCCCGCCCAGGGCGTAGGCCTCGTCAGCGAGGCGGACATGCAGGGCGTCACGGTCGGGATCCGCGTAGACGGCCACGGAGGCGATGCCTTCGTCGCGGGCGGCCCGGATGATGCGGACGGCAATTTCACCGCGGTTGGCGATCAGCACCTTTGTGAGGGTCGACTGCGTGGTTCCTGCGGACTGCTCCAAATTTGCTGACAAGGCGTCTCCTTCTTTCCTTCAGGGAGCCTAGCGCGGTTTTGAGGGTTCCGCCGATATTACTTGCGGAATCCGCGTGTAAACCGGCCAAGCTTTGTAGGGAAGCTACAAGACCCTGCCAATTGCGGCGCTTTTGTTGCAGGCGAGGCAGGAGCGTCAGCCGTGCCACAGGTCCGTGATGCGCACGTTCGCGGCGGCAAGCAGGCCACGGAGCGTGGAGACGGAAAGTCCGACGACGGTGTGCGGGTCGCCGTCGACCTTACGGATGAACGCCCCGCCCAGGCCGTCGATGGTGAAGGAACCCGCACAGTGCAGCGGCTCGCCCGTGGCGATGTAGGCGTCGATTTCGGCCGGATCCATCTCCAGGAAGGTGACCTCGGCTGAGGCCACCGTACCGAGGGTGGCGCCGGTGCCTGCACCTTCGCCGTCGTCGTCCGTATCCGTGTCCCGGCAGTCCACCAGCCAGTGGCCCGTATGCAGCACCCCGGCATTGCCGCTCATCCGCAGCATCCGCTCGCGGGCGACGGCGGCGGTGTAGGGCTTGCCGTGCGCCTCGCCGTCGAACTCGAACACGGAGTCGCAGCCCAGGACCAGCGCCCCTTCAGCTTCCGGCAGCGCCGCCACGGCCTCCGCTTTGGCCCGGGCCAGCAGCAGCGCGGTGTCGTGCGGATCGGTGACGCCGTAGCGGGCCTGGACGGCGTCCTCGTCCACGTCGGACACCAGGATGGAGTGCCGGATGCCGGCCTCGGCCAGGAGCTTGGTGCGGGCGGGGGACTGGGATGCAAGAATCAGGCGGACCACAAATCCAGCCTAATTGACCGGTCCGGCCTGGTGGACCAGTTCCCCGTGCACCGGTGCCGCCTCGGTCCGGTTGAGCTTGGCGCCCTCAACATCCACGTCAGGCAGGATCCGGTCCAGCCACCGCGGCAGCCACCAGGATTTTTCGCCCAGCAGGTACATCACGGCCGGGACGATGGTCATGCGCACCACGAAGGCATCCAGGAGCACACCGAACGCCATCGCAAAGCCCAGCGGCCGGACCATGGTGAGGTGGCTGAAGATGAAGCCGGCGAACACGCTGACCATGATGATCGCGGCAGCGGTGACCACAGCGGCCGCGTGGCGGAAGCCCACACGGACGGCTTCCTTGGCGGTGGAACCGTGCATGTACGCCTCGCGCATGCCCGAGGCGATGAACACCTGGTAATCCATGGCCAGGCCGAACAGCACGCCGATCAGGATGATCGGCAGGAAACTCAGCACCGCGCCCGGATTGGCGATATCGAACACGCCGCCGAGCCAGCCCCACTGGTACACGGCAACCACGGCCCCGAACGCTGCGGCAAGCGAGAGCAGGAATCCGCCCGTGGCCAGCAGCGGCACCACGATGGAGCGGAACACCAGCAGCAGCAGGATCAGGGAAAGCCCGACGACGATCGCCAGGTAGGGCGGCAGGGCGTCACCCAGCTTGGTGGAGACGTCGATGTTGCCGGCCGTCTGCCCCGTCAGGCCCATCGCCACCCCGTGCTCGGACTGGATGTCATCATTGAGGCCCCGGAGTTCGGACACCACGTTGACGGTGCTGGCGCTGGCCGGGCCTTCTTCGGGGATGACCTGGAAGACGGCTGTCCGGCGGTCCTCGCTGAGGGCAACCGGTACAGCGGCTACAACATTGTCCACGGCGCGGAGTTTGTCGGCGACGTCGTACTGCAGGGTCTGTGCCTGGGCCTCATCGAGGCCCGCCGGGAACTCGCCTACCGCGACGATGGGGCCCGTGACGCCTTCGCCGAAGCTGCGCGCCGTCAGGTCGTACGCCTGGTAGGCCTCCGAGTCCACAGGTTCGGACCCGCCGTCGGGCAGTGCGAGCTGCAGCTGGGTGGCCGGCAGCGCGAGGGTGCCCAGGAGGAGCACGCCGGCCAGGAGGGCCAGGATGGGGTGCCGGGTGACCAGGCCGCCCCAGCCGCGGGTGCTGCGCTCGCGGTCCTTGGCTTCATCGGCTGCTTCGTGGCCAGGCTCGGCGTTGTGGGCATCCGCCTTGGCCCAGGCCCGCCGGGAAATGATGCGGCGGCCGATCAGGGACAGCATGGCGGGCGTCAGGGTGATGGCCACCAGGACGGCCACGGCAACGGTGCCGGCCGCGGCCAGGCCCATGACGGTGAGGAACGGCAGGCCGGGGACCACCAGTGCGGCGAGGGCGATGATCACGGTCAGGCCGGCGAAAACCACGGCGTTGCCGGAGGTGCCGGTGGCCCGCGCCACGGATTCCTCCGGGTCCATCCCGGCCAGCAGCTGGGTCCGGTGGCGGTTGACGATGAAGAGGGAGTAATCGATGCCCACGGCTAGGCCCAGCATGAGGGCCAGCATGGGGGAGATGGAACTCATGTCGAAGAGGCCGGACAGCGCGAACGTGATGCCGACCCCCACACCGACGCCCACCACGGCCATCAGCAGCGGCAGCCCGGCGGCAACCAGCGTGCCCAGCATCAGGATCAGGACCAGGGCCGCGACCGCAATGCCGATGATCTCAGCGGCACCGAAGAGTTCGGAGATGTCCTCGGTGATTTCCTTGCTGGCGTAGGCGGTGACGCCGGCACCGGACGTCTCGTGGGCGATGTCCTGGACCTGCTGGCGGACCTCGGGGCTGAGGCCGTTGATGGAGGTGTTGAACTGCACCTGGGCCACTGCCGCCTGTCCGTCTTCTGATACAAACCTGATGGCCGAGGACGCTTCTGCCTGGCGCTTGCCGAGTTCGAGCTTTGCCTTGCTGGATTCCAGCTCCTGGACGCCTGCCTCGAGCCTGGCCTGGCCTTCGGCCAGTGCGGCCTTTTGCTGGCCCAGCTGGGCCTCGATGAGGGCCGCTGGCGCGCCGGCTGCGGCAAGCTGCTGTTCTGCCGCGGCCAGCTGTGCCTGGCCGGCTTCGAGCTGGGCGCGGGAGGCGTCCAGCTGGGCCTGGCCCGCTGCAAGCTGCTGCTCGCCGTCGGCGATTGCCTGTCCCGCCTGGTCCACCTGGGCCTGCGTGGCGAAGGGATCCACGGTGCCGCGGACGTCCGGGATGGTCTCGAGTTCCTTGAGGGAGTCCGTGACGGCGGCCCGGCTCTCGGCGGTAAAGCCGCCGTCGGGGGCTTCAAAGACGATGGTGGCGGTGCCTCCGGATGCTGAGGGGAGTTCTTCCTTCAGCTTGTCCGCGATCCGCTGCGTCTCCGTGCCGGGAATCTGGAAATTGTTGGACAGCGTCCCGTGGAACGCTGCGGCGGCACCGCCCACGGCCAGCAGGGCGGCAAGCCAGAGCGAAATGACCAGCCAGCGCCGGCGGTAGGAAAACTTGCCCAGGCGGTAAAGGAACAGTGCCATGTGAGGTGACCGATCTGATCAGGAGGGACGGGAAGCTGAGGATGAGGGTGCGGGCGTGGTGCCCGTGGTGAAACCGGAGCCGAGCAGGGCCATGGCGTCGATCAGGAGGTGCCGGAGCTCGGCAAGGGACGCGGGGGAGAGGTCCGCGCCGCGGCGGGAGAACCAGACCTCCATGGCGGCCTTGCCGCAGGAAATCACGGACCCCGCCAGGGCGCGGAGGTAGAGCTCGTCCACTGCGCCAGGTGTTGCGGCGGCACGCCCGCGGGCTACTTCTGTGATCTGTTCCCGGCAGTGGTCCCAGGCTTCCAGCTCGGAATGGGACATCAGGCTGCTCTGCTGGGTCAGCGTGAACAGCTCAGCCAGCGGGGCCACCGTCATCGGATCCGCAAGCGCCATCAGTGCCTCCTGGGCGGACTGGAGGATGGGTTCGTCCGCGGGCCGGAGTTTGAACTGCTGGATGGCGTTGTCCAGGAAACCGTGGGTGATGGAGGCCAGCGCGGCATCGGTGCTGCCGAAGTAGTTGAAGAAGGTTCGGCGCGAAATGCCGGCGGCGTCTGCGATGTCCTCGACCGTGAAGTTCCCTGGCCCCTTGCTGCGCAGGAGGGCCAGGGCGGCGTCCGTGATGGCCTGGCGGGTGGCGGCTTTGTTCAGCTCACGGCGTGAGAGCGGCACGGATTCGTGCGGGGAGGCCCTGGCCGAAGCCTGGTCTGCGGAAACTGTCACGCTTTTACACTACGTGCAACTTTGCACTCTGGGCAACTTACTTTCACAGGAGAATGAAAGGTTCCGGACAGCTCTCCCATGACTTGCCCGCGGATGCTGGAAATGTCCCGAAAAGGACTAACGATCAGCAGCCGTCCCGAACGGCAGTACCAGGAGACAAGAAATGTCACGCACAAAGAAAATGACCCTCGGCCTGTCAGCTGCGGCGCTGGCCCTTGGTGCCGGAATCGGCGTTGCCGGCATGGCCTCCGCCACCACAACACCGGCTCCCGCCCCGAGCGCGAGCTCCAGCGCCTCGGCTGACGGGAGCGCCAGCACCGTGCCCGGCGGCATGGGCAAGCACGGCGGCCGGGGCGGGGAGCGGGGAATTGCCCAGGCGTCCGCACTGGCGGAGAAGCTGGGCGTTGAGGAAGCAAAGGTGACGGAGGCCCTGCAGGCCTTCCGCGAGGCCAACAAGCCCGCAGGTCCTCCGGCGGAGGGGGAGAAGCCTGATGCAGCGACCCGCGAGGCTGCCCTTGCAAAGTCGCTGGCCGAATCGCTTGGGATCGAGGAGTCCACGGTCACCACGGCGCTGGAGGAACTCCGCAGCGAACGGGAGGCAGAGAAGGCGGCGGGGCTGAAAACCCGGCTGGACCAGGCCGTCGCGGACGGGAAGCTGACCCAGGCCGAGGCGGATGCCGTCACCAAGGCGGTGGAGAACGGCGTGATCGGCGGCGGCGGGCACTGACCGCACTCCCTGCTGGATAGCGCCTTGCACGGAACCTGGCGCGCTGTATGGAAAATGCGACTACACAGAAAGTAGTCCCGACACAGAAAGAAGTCCCCGGGAACGGTCCAGTTCCCGGGGACTTCTTTCGTGATGGGTGAGCAGGGACCCTTAGGCCTTCGCGTCCTCTAGATGGCGTGGAGCGGTGTCCGTGGTGGTCCCGTCCGATGATGCGGCAGCTGGCGTACCGGCGTCGGCAGCGTCGAAGCTGTCGTCAACAAACGGCGTGCCGTTGCGGGGCGCGTTGTACAGCTGCTCGTCCAGGATGCCCTGGCGCTTGGCCACGATGGTGGGGACCAGGGCCTGGCCGGCCACGTTGACCGCGGTGCGGCCCATGTCCAGGATGGGATCAATGGCCAGGAGGAGGCCGACGCCGGCCAGCGGCAGTCCCAGCGTGGACAGCGTCAGCGTGAGCATCACCACGGCGCCGGTGGTGCCGGCCGTGGCAGCGGAACCCAGCACGGAGACCAGGGCGATCAGCAGGTACTGGGTGAAGTCCAGCTGGATGCCGAAGAACTGGGCCACGAAGATGGCGGAGATCGCGGGGTAGATCGCGGCGCAGCCGTCCATCTTGGTGGTGGCTCCCAGCGGCACAGCGAAGGACGCGTAGGCGCGGGGGACGCCCAGGCTGCGTTCGGTGACGCGCTGGGTCAGGGGCAGGGTGCCCACGGAGGAGCGGGAGACGAAGGCCAGCTGTACGGCGGGCCACACGCCAGAGAAGTACTGCTTGACCGAGAGGCCGTGGGCACGGACCAGGATGGGGTACACCGCGAAGATGACCAGGGCCAGGCCCACGTAGATGGCGAAGGTGAACTTGCCCAGGGAGCCGATGGTGTCCCAGCCGTAGACGGCAACGGCGTTGCCGATGAGGCCCACGGTGCCCAGCGGGGCGATGCGGATGATCCACCACAGCACCTTCTGGATGACGGCCAGCGCAGAAGCGTTCAGGTTCAGGAAGGGCTCGGCAGCCTTGCCCACCTTGAGCGCGGCAACGCCGACGGCGATGGCGATCACAAGGATCTGGAGCACGTTGAAGCTGACGGAGGTGGTGACCGCGCCGGATTCGGCAACAGTGGAGCTGGCGCCCAGTCCCAGGAAGTTCTTGGGGAACAGGCCCACCAGGAAGGCCCACCAGTCACCGGACTTGCCGGAGTACTTGGCTTCCTCGGAGATGCCGGTGTTGGCGCCGGGCTGCAGCAGGACGCCCAAGCCGATGCCGATCAGCACGGCGATCAGGGAGGTGATGGCGAACCACAGCAGGGTGTTCCAGGCGAGCTTGGCGGCGTTGGACACCTGGCGCAGGTTCGAGATGGAGCTGACAACTGCGGTGAAGATCAGGGGCACGACGGCGGTCTGCAGCAGTGACACATAGCTGGAGCCGATGGTCTGCAGGGTGGCGCCGAGGGCGTTGGGGCTGGCTTTGGTGCTGCCGGTGTACTTGGCCAGCAGGCCGAGGCCAAGCCCCACGATGAGGGCGGCAATGATCTGGAAGCCGAACGAGCCAGCCCACTTGGGCAGCTGGAAGCCGGTCTTTCCTGCGGGGGAAGGGGTGCTTGTCTGAGTGCTCACCCGACTACGCTAGGGCCACGGCACATATCACGGCGAACGAACATTGAGAAATATTACGCGCCCCGAGTTTCCGCTCGAGCGAATCAACCCCGTGAAATCAAGGGAGTGCAGCGGCTATGTTAAGTATTCCCGGTCCGGGTGTGCTTAAAGTCTCGCTGGTGAAGGGGTGGGAGGGCGACATCCGGCAGCGCGCGTCAAAGCGAGGAACGAGCAGCGCGCCGAGGATGTTGCCCTCCCGCCCCGAAGGGGGCTAGGAAAGCAGCGCGCGCCTTAGGGTGTCCAGTCCTACGGAGCCGATGTTGAGTGCCCTTGTGTGGAACTCCTTGAGGTCGAACCCGGGACGGGCTTCGAGTTCGGCGCGGATCTGTTCCCAGAGCCGCTGGCCCACCTTGTAGGAGGGTGCCTGGCCTGGCCAGCCCAGGTAGCGGGTGAACTCGAAGTTGAGTTGTCCTTCGCTGATGGGCAGGTTCTCCTTCAGGAATTGATAGCCCTTGTCCGGGGTCCAGGTGCCGGAGCCCCAGCGTTCCGGGACTTCGAGTTCAAGGTGGACGCCGATGTCGAACACCACGCGGGCGGCCCGCATCCGTTGCATGTCCAGCATGCCCATGTGGTCGCCGGGGTCGTTCAGGTAGCCCAGTTCCTGCATGAGCTTTTCGGCGTAGAGCGCCCAGCCTTCGCCGTGGCTGGAGGTCCAGCAGACATTGCGCCGCCACTTGTTCAGCAGTTCCCGGCGGTAGGTGGCGGTGGCCACCTGGAGGTGGTGGCCCGGCACGCCCTCGTGGTAGACCGTGGTGGTTTCGGCCCAGGTGGTGAAGGTGTCCTCGCCGGCGGGGACGGACCACCACATGCGGCCGGGGCGGCTGAAGTCATCCGAGGGGCCGGTGTAGTAGATGCCGCCCTCGTCGGTGGGGGCAATCAGGCATTCCAGCTTCTTCATGACGTCCGGGATGTCGAAGTGGACGCCGGCGAGTTCGGCCACGGCTTTGTCCGAAAGCTCCTGCATCCACTCCCGCAGTGCCTCTTTCCCTTCCAGCTGGCGGGCGGGATCGCTGTTGAGGATCTCCTTGGCCTCGGCGATGGTGGCGCCGGCCTTGATGGTGTCCGCCACCTGTTCCTGCTGGGCGATGAGCCGGTCGAGTTCCTCAACGCCCCAGGCGTAGGTCTCCTCCAGGTCAACTGTCGCGCCAAGGAACGAACGGGAGGCGAGGGTGTAGCGGGCCCTGCCCACGGCGTCCTTCGCGGGCGCGGCGGGCAGCAGCTCGGTGCGGAGGAACTCCGCCAGCCCGGCGTAGGCTGCCCGGGCGGCGGCAGCCCCGGCGTCGAGCTCTTCCTGGACGCTGGCAGGCAGCGGCCCGGCGTCCGTGGCTGCCCAAGCCGCCAGCTTGGCAAAGAAGCCGTCCGCGGCGGCGTACTTGGTGACTTGCTCAATGACGATCTTCACCTGGCGCGCCGCGGCAACCCGGCCGGAGTCCTTGGCCTGGCGCAGGGATTCGGTGTACCCGGCGATGGCTGCCGGAACATTGGAGGCGCGCCCGGCGATGTGCTGCCAGTCCTGCACGGTGGTTGTCGGCATGAGGTCGAAGATGGCGCGGATGTCCTGCGCCGGGGAAGCGATGTTGTTCAGGTCTGCGTAGTCCCAGCCGGAGGCGTGGATCAGCAGCTGCAGGCCCAGCCGTTCCTGCATGGCGTCCAGCGTGACGGCGTCAACTTCGTCCTCCGGTTCGAGGCCTTCGAGGTCAGCCAGCGCCTTCCGCGCGGCCTCGGCGAACTCCGCGATGCCCGCGGGGGAGAAGTCCTGGTATTCGGTTTCGTGCCCGGGAATGCCCAGGGTGGTGGCAAACGAGGGATTGAGCCTGATCAGGGTGTCGGTGTAGTCATCTGCGACGGCGTCGATGCGGGTGTGCGGGCGGGCGGCAGGGGAAGTGTCTGTAGTCACACTCCGAGACTAGCGCCTCGGGATGTGGGGATTCAGCCGCGGCTCCGCTTCCACGCGCCGGGACCCGGCGTGGGGCCCAGCCTCAGCTGCTGGCGGCGGACCCAGTGCCGGACCGGCGGCTTGTCCGTCCCGGTTTGCTGGACTCCGCCAAGGGACAGTACGACGGCGGTGAGCGCCGCCAGCTCCTCGGCTGTCGGCTGCCCCTTAACAACGGAGAGCACCGGTTCAGCGGGCGGCTGGTTTTCCTCAGGCTGGGAGTCTGTCACAGCGGGATGTTCCCATGCTTCTTGGCGGGGAGGCTCGCGCGCTTGTCCCGCAGGGCGCGCAGGCCCCTGATGATCTGGAGCCGGGTCTCGGAGGGGGCGATGACCGCGTCAACGTATCCGAGCTCCGCCGCCTGGTAGGGGTTGAGGAGCTCTTCCTCGTACTGCCGGATCACCTCGGCGCGCCGTGCCTCGACGTCGCCGCCGGCCTCTGCAACTGCAGCGAGGTCGCGGCGGTACAGGATGTTGACGGCGCCTTGCGCGCCCATGACGCCGATCTGGGCGGTGGGCCAGGCCAGGTTCAGGTCCGCACCGAGCTTCTTGGAACCCATCACGATGTACGCGCCGCCGTAGGCCTTGCGGGTGATCACGGTGAGCTTGGGAACGGTTGCCTCTGCGTAGGCGTACAGGAGCTTGGCGCCGCGCCGGATGATGCCCTGGAATTCCTGGTCCTTGCCGGGCAGGAAGCCGGGCACATCCACCAGGGTGATGATGGGAATGTTGAACGCGTCGCAGTGCCGGACGAACCGGGCGGCCTTTTCCGACGCCGCGATGTCCAGGGTGCCGGCGAACTGCAGGGGCTGGTTGGCAACGATGCCCACCGTGTGGCCCTCCACCCGGCCGTAGCCGATCATGACGTTCGGTGCGTACAGCGCCTGCATCTCCAGGAAGTGGCCGTCGTCCACGATCTGCTCAACCACCGTGCGCATGTCGTAGGGCTGGTTGGCGGAGTCGGGGATGAGCGCGTCCAGGGCGAGGTCGTCGTCGTCAAGCTCCATTTCCTGGGTGTGCTCCAGGACGGGCGCCTCGGAAAGGTTGTTGGAGGGCAGGAAGTCCAGCAGTTCGCGGACGAACTCGATGGCGTCCCCTTCGTCGGAGGCAAGGTAGGTGGACGTTCCTGTGGTGGCGTTGTGCTGCCGGGCGCCGCCGAGGGTTTCCATGTCCACGTCCTCGCCGGTCACCGTCTTGATGACGTCCGGGCCGGTAATGAACATGTGGGAGGTCTTGTCCACCATCACCACGTAGTCGGTGAGGGCGGGGGAGTAGGCGGCCCCGCCGGCCGAGGGGCCCATGATGAGGGAGATCTGCGGGACGACGCCGGAGGCGTGGACGTTGTTGCGGAAGATGTCCGCGAACATCGCCAGGGAGGCCACGCCTTCCTGGATGCGGGCTCCGCCGCCGTCAAGGATGCCGACGACGGGGCAGCCGTTGCGCAGCGCAAACTCCTGCACCTTGACGATCTTTTCGCCGTTGACCTGGCTGAGCGAGCCGCCGTAGACGGAGAAGTCCTGGCTGTACACGGCCACCAGGCGGCCGTCCACGGTGCCGTAGCCGGAAACCAGGCCGTCGCCCAGGGGCTTCTTCTTCTCCATGCCGAACGCGGTGGAGCGGTGCACGGCCAGGGCGTCGAACTCCACGAAGGAGTCTTCATCCAGCAGGAGGGCGATGCGCTCGCGGGCGGTGTTCTTGCCGCGTGCGTGCTGCTTATCGATTGCTTCGGGACCGGAGGGCTGTTCGGCACGCGCCTGGCGGTCGCGGAAATCGGCGATCTTTCCCGCTGTCGTTGTCAGATCGTGGCTCATCAAGTGTCTCCGGCTCTGTAGCAGATTGATTCTGTGGTGCTAAGTTTGCTGGCCGGCTGTTGTGCGGGGGTTTAAGTAGCTTCCACACAAAAGACGAACCCTGCTGGCAAGTCTAGTGACGCTTCAGGCCGCCGCAGCTGTAGGGAACCTACAATTTTCTGCGCCGTCATCGCCATCAATGTCATGTTACTCATCAGTAACTTAGCTGGGTTAGAGTGGTGCCATGACTTCGAGCAATGACGCTTTCCTCGCTCCTGCGGGCCCGTACCAGGCTGCCGGCTCCCTTTCCGGGCGGACCCTCCTTGTCTCCGGCGGAAGCCGCGGAATCGGCCTGGCCATTGCCCTTCGGGCAGCCCGCGACGGCGCCAATATCGTCCTGATGGCCAAGACGGGGGAGCCGCATCCCAAGCTCGCCGGGACCGTCTATACAGCCGCCCGGGAGATTGAGGATGCCGGCGGACAGGCCCTTCCCCTGGTGGGCGATGTCCGCGACGACGGCGATGTGGCCCGCGCGGTCTCCTCCGCCGTCGAGCGCTTCGGCGGTATCGACGCCGTCGTTAACAACGCATCCGCCATCGACCTTTCCAACACGGACGACGTGGACATGAAAAAGTACGACCTCATGCAGGACATCAACGTCCGCGGCACGTTCCTGATGTCCAAACTCGCGCTGCCGGCGCTGCGGGCCTCGGATGATGCCCATATCCTCACGCTCTCGCCTCCCTTGAACCTCAGCCCGCACTGGGCCGGAAAGCACCTGGCGTACACCATGGCCAAGTACGGCATGAGCCTGACCACCCTGGGGCTCGCCGAGGAGCTGAAGGCGGATGGCATCAAGGTGAATTCGCTGTGGCCGTGCACCCTGATTGATACAGCGGCGATCCGGAACATGCCCCATGGGGAGCGCATTGCCCAGGCGGCGCGCGGCCCGGAGATCATGGCTGACGCGGCACATGCAGTGCTCACCGGCAGCAACCTGGAAAGCGGCGGCCTGCCCAGTGGAAACTTCTACACGGACGAAGCAGTGCTCACTGCCGCGGGAGTCACTGATTTCCGGCCGTACAGCCTGGGGGTTCCGGAAGACCGCCTGGCGCCGGACATCTTCCTCTAGCCCGGCCCCGCAGGTCCACCGATGGCGGGAAGCCGGGACCGGGCCGGGTCGGTACAGTTTAGGTATGGATGACGCACATGCCCCCGGTACCCCGCTGAACCGGAGCGACCTCGCGGACCAGGACTTCCTGTCCGCCACCGGCATTGCACGGCTCGATGTGGTGGACTCCACCGGATCCACCAATGCGGACCTGCTCCGGTGGGTGACCGTGGATCCGTCGGCGTGGCCGGACATGTCGGTGCTGACTGCGGAATACCAAACGGCGGCCCGGGGCCGCCTGGACAGGCACTGGGAAGCGCCGCCCCTGAGTTCGGTCTCCGTTTCGGTGGTCCTGAGGCCTGCGAACGCTGAAGGCAGGCCGCTCCCCACCCAGAGCTATTCCTGGCTGTCCCTCATCGGGGCACTGGCGCTGCGCGAAACCCTGCTGGAGACGGCAGGCCTCCCCGCGGAGCTGAAGTGGCCCAACGACGTCCTGGTGCGCGGCAAGAAGATCGCCGGAATCCTGGCGCAGCTGGGTCCCATGGTGGATGGCTCGGTGCCGCCCGTCGTCCTCGGAACCGGCCTGAACGTCACCCTCCGGCAGGAGGATCTGCCGGTGCCCACGGCCACGTCCGTGGTCCTGGAAGCGCCGCGGACGGCGGACCGGACCGAGCTGCTCAAGAGCTACCTTTCGCACTTTGCCGTGCTCTACCGCAGCTTCTGCAACGCCGACGGCGATCCTGCGGCGGGCCTGGCCGGTGGACCGTCGCTGCATAAGCGGATTGAGGCCGTCATGACAACACTGGGCAAGCAGGTGCGGGCCCAGCTTCCCGGCGACCACGAAATTATTGGCCACGCTTCCCGGCTGGACGAGTACGGCTCCCTGCTGGTGGTTGACCGCGAGTCCCGCGAGCACGTGGTCACCGCCGGCGATGTTGTGCACCTGCGTCCGTGGACCTCACCGGATGCCTCCGGCCAGGGCGGTTATGCGTAAAGACCTCGTCCCGGGCGAGCAGGTGATTGTCACCACCCGCCCGCAGCCGAGGAAGCTGGCCGGGGCAGCAGCGGCCTTCATACTGTCTCCGGCTCTTGCCGCCTATGCTTCCGCGTGGGTGGTCCGCGGCGAAGCCGTGAGGGCCATCCCGGGCCTCGAAGCCCGGTGGACACCGGGGCTGGTGGCCGGATGCATCCTTGCGGCCGCCGGCGTCTGGCTGGGTTACTGCCTGCCCCGGCTGCTCCGGTGGCAGGGCACCCGGTACACGCTCACCAGCCGCAGGATCATCTCCCGGTCCGGCCTGGTGCGGCGGCAGGACCGGCAGGTGAGCCTGGCCTCGGTTCGCCACCTGACTGTCCACGAGTCGGTACTTCAGCGCCTGTTGCGCTCCGGGAATATATCCTTGGAAACCGGGTATCAGGGCGTCGTGACTTTCCAGGATGTGCCGGAGGTTGCCAGGTTCCGGGATTTCATCCTTGATGTCCTCGAGGACCTGCCCGACGAACGCGACGGCCAGTCCGGCGGGGAACTGGACTACCCGGCCGGAGCATTGCCATGGGAACTGAGAGAAGGTGGACGGGATGAACGATGAGGACCAGCAGGAACGCGTGGACTCCATCACGCCCCCGCCCGCGATGGATGCCCATCCCGCCACGGGCACCATGTCAGCCGAAAGGCTCGCCATGAAGGCGCTGGAAGCGCGCCTGCTCGGCGGGGAACGCAAGCTCCGCCGTCGTGAAGTCGCCGCCGGTGCGGGACTCTCCCTGTTGTCCGCACGCAAGCTGTGGCGCGCCCTGGGCTTTCCCAACTTCGGCGATGAGGACGTCGCGTTCACCGAGCGCGACCAGGCCGCCCTCTCCACCGTGGTGGACCTGGTGCGCTCCGGCAAGCTGACGGAGGAGGCCGCCATCTCCGTCACCCGCTCCATCGGGCAGATGACGGACCGGATGGTGGTGTGGCAGATCGAAGCCCTGGTGGAGGACATGGTCCACGAGCAGGGGGTCACGGACGCCGTGGCTCGCAAGCGGCTGGTCAACGAACTGCCCGCGCTGGTGGACGCCCTCGAGGAAGTACTGGTGTATTCCTGGCGGCGCCAGCTGAACGCCGGCGTTCAACGGCTCGCCGTCCGCGCGGAGGCCGGGCTCCAGGCGAGCGAGGAAGGCCGGGAAGGCGATGAGGACGACGCGCCGCTGCCGCTGGCACGCGCCGTAGGTTTCGCGGACCTGGTTTCCTACACCAGCCTGTCCCGGCGCATGAACGAAAAGACCCTCGCCCGGCTGGTCCAGCGCTTCGAGAACAAGTGCGCGGAAATCATCTCCGTAGGCGGCGGCAGGCTGGTGAAAACCGTGGGGGACGAAGTCCTCTACATAGCTGAAACCCCCGCTGCCGGCGCCGAGATCTCCCTTGCCCTGGCCCAGGCCTTCACGGAGGACGAAATCCTTCCCGAAGCGCGGGTGGCCATGGTGTGGGGAAGGATCCTGTCCAGGCTCGGGGACATCTACGGTCCCACCGTGAACCTGGCAGCCCGGCTTACCACGCTTGCCGACCCCGGGACTGTACTGGTGGACTCGATGACGGCCTCGGCCCTGGAGCATGACGAACGGTTCGTGCTGGAGCCGCAGCCGCCCGAGAACGTCCGCGGCTTCGGCGAGATCCGCCCGGTGCGCCTGGAGCGCGGGCTTGGCAAGGGGCTTGTGCTGGACTAGGACACCGCGAAGGATTCTTTTATCACTTTGTTGGTTTAACCGCTATATTGGTGCGTGCCCGGATGCCTTCCGACAGGCCGGGCGAAAGAAGCAGCAGGTCAAGCGTGGGGGTAGGGCTCCCCATCGCGGCCCTACCCGCTCTTGGGTAGGCTTGCGCGGGAATGGAGAGCCCAATACCGGGTTTCCATGTGCCTGGCCTGGGGCCACCGCAACAATCTGAGGGAATTTACGCTGTGACAAGTCTGCTGGGGAAACTTGGGCTCAAACGGCGCCACAAAAAGATCGTCAACGGCACCGCTTTTGGTGTAGCCGTGGCTGTCGTGGTGACCGGCGCCGTGCTCTATCCGGGGTTCAAGACCACCGAGGTGGAGCTGAACGACGGCGGCGTGTGGGTGGTCTCTAAGTCCAAGAACGCGGTGGGGCGGCTCAATTATCCCTCGCGTGTCCTTGATGGAGCGGTAACGCCTGCTTCCACGACGTTCGACATCCTGCAGGACGCCGGTGATGTCTTCGTCGACGATGAGACGGGCTCAACGCTCAACCAGGTGTCGCCGGCGAACATGCGGCTGGGCGGGGACAAGCAGCTGCCCGGATCGGCGGACGTCAGTTTCGGCTCCGAGGTGATCTCGGTGACGGACGCGGCATCGGGCAAGGTGTGGGCGGTGTCACCGTCCACGGTCAACGGTTTTGACGAGGAATCGTCCGAGCCTGTCATGGTGGGTTCGGAGGGCATCGTCTCGGCGGTGGGCGATGATGACCGGATTTATTCAGCAGACCCCAAATCCGGTGTTGTGACGGTGACGGCCGTCGAGGCCAACGGTGAAGTGACGTCTTCGGAGTCCGAGACCTGGGCGGAGCTTAAGGGTGCTGGGGACCTGCAGATCACGGTAGTGGGGGACAGCCCGGTTCTCCTCGATGCGGCCGCCGGAAAGCTGTTCCTGCCGGGCGGCAAGCGCCTGCAGCTGGACAATGCGCGCGAGGCCAAACTGCAGCAGGGCGGACCCGCCAGCGGCTTTGTTGCCATTTCCACCCAGAAGGCGTTGCTGAAACAGCCGCTGGACGGGTCCACGGCAAACACGGTGACGTTCGACGGCGAGGGTGTGCCGGCTGCGCCCGTCCAGTTGGGCGGGTGCGTGCATGCGGCGTGGTCCGGGGCGAACAAATATGTCCGGGACTGCGTGAACGATGCCGATGACAAGAACGTCGACGTGCCCAAGGCGAGTGCTTCGCCGTCGTACGTTTTCCGGGTCAACCGGGACCTGGTGGTCCTGAACGACGTGAACTCCGGCAACGTGTGGCTGGTCAACCAGAACATGCAGCTGGTCAACAACTGGGACGACGTCGTTCCGCCGAAGAACGAGTCCGACGAGCAGGACCAGGAGTCCGCGGACAACAACACCATCAACGTCCTCCCGGACCGCACCAAACCCAACCGTCCGCCGGAAACCAAGCCCGACGCCGTCGGGGTGCGCCCCGGACGCACCACCATCCTCAGCGTCCTGGACAACGATTCGGACCCCGACGGCGACGTGCTCACCGCGGCCGTGGGAACCTCCGGACCCCAGGCCGGGAGCCTTCAAAACATCTACGGCGGCACCGCCTTCCAGGTCTCGGTTCCCGCTGACGCGAAACCCGGCACTGAAACATTCAGCTACAGCGCCTCCGACGGCCGCGGCCTCTCCGCAACCGGCCAGGTCACGCTCAGCGTGGTTGGTGCCGACGAAAACAAGCCGCCGCAGTTCAAGCGCGGCGATAACGCCACCACCATGCTCGTTGAGCAGGGCAAGACAGTCAGCCAGAACATCCTCACGGACTGGATCGATCCCGACGGCGACGACCTGGTGCTGCTCGACGCAAAGGCAGACAACGACCAGGACCAGGTGAAGGTCCGGCGTGACGGCCTGCTCACCTTCCAGGACTCCGGAGCGACAGCCGGCAAGAAGACCGTGGAAGTCACCATCTGGGACGGCCGGGACACCGTCACCGGAAGAGTCGTGGTCAACGTCCAGCCGCCGGGAGCCCTTGCACCGGTGGTCAACGCCGACCACGTCACGGCGGTGGTGGGCCAGGACCTGGTCATCTCTCCGCTGAAGAACGACGTGGACCCCAACGGCGGCGCGCTCCGCCTGGCACAGGTCGAAGCCAACGGCCCCGCGGACCTGGGCCCTGTGACCGACGGCGGCACGTTCACTTTCCGCAGCACCACCCCCGGTCCGGTCTACCTGACGTACATCGCCAGCAACGGCCCGCAAAGCAGCCAGGGGCTCATCCGGGTTGACGTGGAATCCGGAGACGAGGCCGGCGACCCCGTCGCCGTCCACGACGTGGCCCTGATGCCCACCGGCGGCAGCGTGCTGCTGGACCCGCTGGCCAACGACTCAGACCCCTCCGGCGGCGTCCTGGTGCTGCAGTCCGTGAAACTGCCCGAAAACTCGACCGCGTCCGTCAGCGTGATCAACCACGGTGTCCTGCGCATCACCGACATCCTGGGGACCAAGGACCCGATCCTCTTCGAATACACCATGTCCAACGGGAAGAAGTCGGCCACGGGCAGCGTCTCCGTGGTCCCCGTCCCGGCCCCCGCCGTCGTGGAAGCACCCCAGCCGAAACCTGACGAGGTCAACGTACGGGTCAACGACGTCGTCACCATCCCCGTACTCGAAAACGACACCCACCCGCAGGGCCAGGAGCTCACGGTGGATCCTGTCCTGCCACAAGGCGTGGACCCCGTGGACGGAAAGAGCTTCGTCTCCGAGAACACCCTGAGGTTCATCGCCGGCCCGCAGCCCAAGACGGTCCGTGCCATTTATAACGCCGTGGACCCGCAAGGCCAGAAGAGCGCCGCCGCGGTGACCATCCACATCCTTCCGCTCGAAGGTGCCGAAAACTCCCGCCCGCAGCCGCGCAACCTGACTGCCCGTGTGGTGGCCGCCGGCACAGTGCGCATTCCCGTCCCCCTGGACGGCATCGATCCGGACGGCGACTCGGTCCAGCTGACCGGCATCGACAGCACGCCGTCGATGGGAACGGCTTCCGTGGGCAGCAACTTCATCGATTTCACGGCTGCCGGTGACGGCGCCGGAACCGACACGTTCCGCTACAAGGTGGTGGACCGGCAGGGCGCCGTTAACACCGGCACCGTCACCGTGGGCATCGCGCCCCGCGGCGAGGTCAACCAGAAACCCACCCCCGTGGACGACGAGGTAAGGGTCCGCCCGGGCCGCCAGATCGCCGTCGACGCCACCGGCAACGATACCGACCCCGACGGCGACCTCATCCGCATCCTCAGCGACGGCATCGAAGCCGACCCCGCGCTGCAGGCCACCGTGAGCAAAACCAGTGGCCGGATCATCCTGCTGGCGCCGGAAGAAGCCGGAACCGTCAACGTCCGCTACACCATCGCCGACGACCGGGACGCCACCGCGCAGGCCACCATCCGCGTGGTGGTGGACAACGAGGTGCCCCTCAAGGCACCCGTCGCCCGTGATGACAGGGTGACCTCCGCCCAGACCATGGGGAAGACCGCCGTGGATGTCCCCGTCCTGAAGAACGACGAGGACCCCGACGGCGTCGGTGAAAACCTGAAGATCAGCACCGAGGCCGCCACCGCCAGGCCCGGGCCGGACGGCACCATGATCGTTGACCTCACCGAGCAGCCGCAGCTCATCCCGTACAACGTGGAGGATGTTGACGGCCAGCAGTCCACGGCCGTGATCTGGGTGCCGGGCCTCGGCCAGCAGGTGCCCACCCTGGCCAAGGACGAAGTCATCGAGGTCGTCGCCGGGCAATCAGCGGACGTTGACCTCGACGAGTGGGTCAAGGTGCGTGAAGGCCGCTCGCCGCGGCTCACCCAGACCGACCGCATCAAGCTCATCGGTGCAGACGGCGGCGATCCTGTCATCGCTGACGGCACGGGCCTGAAGTACACGGCCGGCACCGACTATGTGGGTCCCGGCTCGCTCACCTTCGAGGTCACGGACGGTACCGGCCCGGACGACCCCGAAGGCCTCAAATCCAC
Source organism: Pseudarthrobacter quantipunctorum (assembly GCF_045291495.1). NCBI lineage: Bacteria > Bacillati > Actinomycetota > Actinomycetes > Micrococcales > Micrococcaceae > Pseudarthrobacter > Pseudarthrobacter quantipunctorum. The sequence continues at coordinate 2,734,056 of NZ_CP148033.1, read as the reverse complement.
CCTCAGCATCCGCACCAAGGTCCTGCCCGACCCCAACAAGAACAATCCGCCTGAGCTGCTGGGCGCAAACGTGGACGTGCCCAAGGGGGACTCCGCCAGCGCCGACCTGGGCAAGCTGACCTCGGACCCGGACGCGGACGACGTCGAAAAGATGAAGTACGAACTGGTGGGCGGAGCGCCTGCCGGGTTCAACGCCAGCATCGACGGCAGGACCCTCAAGGTCTCCGCGGCCGATTCAAGCGGCTCCGGAACCACCGCCGCTGTCCAGGTCAAGGCCAGGGATCCCCGCGGGCTTGAAGCTACTGCCACCTTCCAGCTGAAGGTGACTGCCTCCAACCGGCCGAAGCCGGTGGCGAACGACGACGTGCAGGACAACGTTGCCGCGGGCAAACCCGTGACGGTGAATGTGCTTGCCAACGACGCCAACCCGTTCCCGGAGACGCCGCTGAAAATCATTGCGGCCGCCGCGGAAACCGGCAGCGGCAACGTGGACGTGAACGGCGATTCCATTACGGTCACGCCCGCGCCGGGCTTCACCGGGACCATGGTGGTCTCCTACACCGTGGCGGACAAGACGGAGGACCCCTCCCGCCAGGCAACAGCCCGCGTCCGCCTTACGGTCAAGGACAAGCCGCAGGCCCCCGCCACCCCGCAGGCCCAGAGCGTGGGGGACCAGACGGCCCTCCTGAACTGGACGGCGCCCGCAGACCGTGGCTCGCCCATCACCACGTACACCGTGTACGGCGAGAACGGGTTCGAGCAGGATTGCCCGGCCAACACGTGCACGCTCAACGGGCTGGTCAACAACACCAAGTACCACTTCCAGGTCACGGCAACCAACGAGTTTGGCGAGTCGGACAGGTCGCCGGCTTCTGCCGAAGTGCGTCCCGACGTGAAGCCCGACACCCCGCTGGCGCCGTCCATGAAGTTCGGCGACAAGGAGCTGTCCATCAACTGGTCTGCCCCTGCCAGCAAGGGCTCACCGGTGAAGTCCTATGACCTGGAGATTTCGCCCCCTCCCGCCGGGCAGAACGCCCAGATCCAGAACCTGACAGCGGTCAGCTACGTCTGGAAGGGACTGCAGAACGGCGTCTCCTACAAAGTCCGGGTCCTGGCGCGCAATGATGCCAAGGAACCGTCCGAGTGGAGCCCGTACTCTGCAGCCGAGGTTCCTGCCGGCGCGCCGGCCACACCTGCTGCGCCGTCTGCGGCGCAGGCGGGTTCAGTGGGGTCGCAGAGCCAGCTGAAGGTGAGCTGGGCGGCGCCGAACAACAACGGCGACGCCGTCTCCGCCTACACCCTGACCACCCTCCGGGGCGGCGCGGTGGTGGCCAGCCAGCAGGTCACCGGTACTTCGCAGAACGTGACGGTGGACAACTCCGAAACGAACTACACCTTTACCGTGTCCGCCACGAACAAGGCGGGAACCAGCGGCACAAGCGCCCAATCGGCAGCCATCCGGGCCGTAGGCAAGCCGGGCATGGTAGGCACGCCGACTGCAACACTGGTGGACACAGGAGGGAATGGCGGAAAGATCGATGTCCGGTTCCCGGTATTGACCGCTGCCCAGCGCAACGGTTCGACCGCCGACGAGATTACGTACAAGTACAGCCTGACGTCGGGTGGGGGCAGCGGCAATATTCCTGCAGGCGGCGGCACTGTGGCGGCAGCCAACGGCACCCAGACGGCCGTTGTGGTGTGGGCCGTGTCGTCCCGCAGCTCTACGGCCGGCGATGCCAGCCCTGCATCGAACTCCGTCAATCCCTACGGCCTCGCCTTCGCTCCGACCGTTACTGGCAGCAATAGCAGCGGCGTTGGGGACAGGACGGTGTCCTGGACGTGGAACCAGCCGGACGGTAACGGCCGCGCGGTGACCGGTTACCAGTACAGCCTGGACGGCGGCAACTGGCAGGACACGCAGGAGCGGCGCTTCTCCAAGACCGTAGGGTTCAGCGAGACGCACACTCTCCGGGTTCGTGCCATCAGTGCCGGCCAGCCCGGCCGGATCGGCAGCGATACGTCCCGCAGTGGCGCGGAACCGCCGCCTCCCGTACCCACCTCGTGGAACATCACGGCAACCCCGGTCCGCAGCTGCACCGAACCCCGCAAGGGGACCGACAGCTACGTCGCCGGCAACCCGTCACAGTGCAACGGCGAGGGCAAGTGGCTGGACGCCGGGGCTGCAGCAACGACGGACCGCTACCAGGTCTGGTACAAGACGTCCAACAACCCCAGCGGCATCTGGTACCACCTGACCTCCGGCATGGCGGCTGGCAACTGGATCCGTTGCGACACCTCGAACCTTGGGTGCAACCCGCCCAATGGCATGCCAAACCGCTAGTCCACCACCTCCGCGACGCTGGGGCCCGGCCTTCCGGGCCCCAGCAAGAACTTGAAACCTTGAGAAGGAAGAAGCCACACCATGACCATGACCCCCGAGCAGGCCGCCTGGTTTGCAGACACCTTCGAGAAGCTCGTTGCCAACGTGGGCCAGGCCGTGCTGGGCAAGGAGCACGTCATCCGGCTCACCTTCACGGCCATGCTTGCCGAGGGGCACGTGCTGTTCGAGGACGCGCCCGGCACCGGCAAGACCTCCCTGGCCCGGGCACTGGCCGCCACCGTGCAGGGCTCCAACAACCGCATCCAGTTCACCCCGGACCTGCTGCCTTCGGACGTCACCGGTGTGACCATCTACGACCAGAAGACGCAGAAGTTCGAATTCCACAAGGGCCCGATCTTCAACAACATCGTCCTCGCGGACGAAATCAACCGCGCCTCGCCGAAGACCCAGTCGGCGCTGCTGGAAGTCATGGAAGAGTCCCGGGTCACGGTGGACGGCGTCACCTATGAGGCAGGACGCCCGTTCATGGTGATGGCCACGCAGAACCCCATCGAGCAGGCCGGCACCTACCGTTTGCCGGAGGCGCAGCTGGACCGCTTCCTGATCAAGACCTCCATTGGCTACCCGGACCACGCCTCCACCGTCCGGTTGCTGGGTGGCTCCAACCTCAAGGACCGGTCCCAGGAACTCTCCGCCGTCATCACCACCCAGGCGGTGGCCGACATGGCAGACCTCGCTGCCACCGTCCACGTGGATACCGCTGTGCTGGAGTACATCTCCAGGCTCTGCGAAGAGACCCGCAACGCCCCCGAAACCCGTCTTGGCGTCTCCGTGCGTGGCGCCCTGGCCATGGTCCGGGCAGCAAAGGTCTGGGCAGCCGGGCAGGGCAGGAACTTCGTCCTTCCGGACGACATCAAGGAACTGGCTCCCGTGGTGTGGACCCACCGCTTTGTCATGGATCCCGAAGCGGAGTTCTCCGGAGCCACCGCTGAGGCAGTACTGACGCGGATCCTGGCGGACATCGCAGCTCCCCAGCAGCGCACCAACGCCTGACCCCCGGCCCGGACCCCACCACTTTCCACGCAACAACGAAGGCACACATATGTCCAGCGGCACCCCGTTGACCCGGCTCACGGAGCGTCTGAAGCAACCCTTCGCCAGGAACGGCAGTCCCGGCGCCCTGCACCCCTCAGCCGTCTGGGCCGAGGCCAGGAACACCGCAGCCATGGCGTCGGCGCCCGCCTGGCGTGCCGTCCGGACCGTGTGGCTGACGTATGCCTGGCCCGTGCTGTCAGTGGTCAGCGTCCTGGGCTGGTCGGTCCTCGCGGCCGCCATCCTGCTCTGGGCAACAGGGCAGGCGTTCGGCTGGCAGGAGGCCAAGGCAGCTGCCATCGCGGCGTTCGTGATGTTCGTGATTGCGGTGGCGTTCGTCCTGGGCCGCTCGTCCTACGGCGTAGTCCTTGACCTGGCCCGCACCCGGGTGGCGGTGGGGGACAGTGCTGTTGGAAGTATCGCGGTGTCCAACACTTCTGCCCGCCCGCTGCTGCCGGCAGCCCTGGAACTGCCGGTGGGCAGTGCCACCGCCGTGTTCCACCTCCCGCGGATGAAACCGCAGCAGGTCCACGAGGACCTCTTCACCATTCCCACCGCGCGCCGTGCCGTGATTGTCGTGGGCCCCGTCAGGTCGGTACGGGCAGACCCGCTGCACCTTTTGCGCCGCCAGGTCCTCTGGACCGAACCCGAGGACCTGTTCGTCCACCCGCGCACAGTGGCACTTGCCGGATCGGCTGCCGGATTCATCCGGGACCTCGAAGGCATGCCCACCACGGACCTCTCCAGCGCCGACGTATCCTTCCACGCGCTGCGCGACTACGTGCCGGGGGATGACCGGCGGCACATCCACTGGAAAACAACGGCACGGACCAACAAACTCATGGTGCGCCAGTTCGAGGAAACCCGCCGCGCCCACTTGGCCATCTCACTGTCCATCAACACCGACGAATACGCGTCGGAAACCGAGTTCGAGATGGCCATCTCCGCCGCCGCCTCCATCGGCAGGCAAGCCATCCGTGAGCAGCGCGAGCTGGACGTCCTCACCCAGAAAGGCCCGCTGCGCTGCGAAACCGGGCGGAACCTGCTGGACGACATGACCCGGATCGTCGGCGCTCCCATGCGGCGGACCGCCGTCGACCTCGCCAGGACCCTGGCGGACACCGTCCCCAACGCTTCCGTGGTGTTTTTTGTGGTGGGCAGCAACGTGACCGCCACGCAGCTGCGTTCCGCAGGAGCCTCCGTGCCGCCGGGAGTCCGCAGCCTCGCGGTCCGCGTAGAGGCCGGCGCCTCGCCCACGCGGGCAAACATCGCAGACCTCACCGTGCTGACGCTCGGCGACCTGACTGACCTGGCCATTGTGCTGAGAAAGGCCGCAGCATGAGCTCCACAGAGAACATGCGCCCGCGCAGCACGCGCCCCCGCACCAAACAAACCCGCCCCAAACAATCCCGCCCCAAACAATCCCGCACCATCCGCACCGCACCCCGGGAGCAGGCGGACTCCGCCTTTGCCAACGGGCAGCCGTTGTGGCACTTCATGCTCGACGCCGGCGCGCTGACGGTGCTTCTCGGGCTGGGCCTGCTCGGGTTTGGGCTCAGTTTCGGCGGCGACCCCTATTACCTGCTGTCCGGCTTCGGCGGAATTATCCTGGGGCTGGCACTGGGCGCCCTGAACGCGCACCTGCGCCTGGGGCTGCTCATCACCACGGCTCTGGCCCTGGGCGCCTACCTGGTCTTCGGCACGCTGCTGGCCGTTCCGGATTCCGCCATCGCCGGTTTCGTCCCCACCCTGGACTCACTCCGCACCCTCCTGCTGGGCATCGTGTTCGCCTGGAAGGACATGCTGACGGTCGGCGTACCCGTGGGTACGGCGGGCGGTGTGCTGATCGTTCCGTTCCTGAGCTCCATGATCACCGCGCTGGTGGCCGCCATCCTGACCTGGCGGCTTCGAAGCCCTTACTTCCCCCTCCTGCCGGTGCTGGTCCTGTTCGTCACCGGCATCGCTTTCAGCACCAACGCCGCCTTCCTCACTGTGGAACGCGGCATCGGCCTCACCGTGCTGGGGATCGCCTGGGCCACCTTCCGCAGGGACGCGCTCCGGAAGAACTCCACCCGAAGGGTTTCCGTCAACAACCCGCAGACGGACACGGCCACCGCCCACCGTGCCAGGCTCCGCCGGCTGGGAATGGCGGCAGGCGTCATCGCCGTCAGCGTGGCCGTGACGGCGCTCGCCGCACCGCTGGTGACGGCGGGCAACGACCGGAAAGTCCTCCGGAACGTCGTGGTCCCGCCGTTCGACCCCAAGGACTACATCACACCCCTCGCCAGCTTCCGGACCTTCGTAAAGGACAAGAAGGACGACACCCTGTTCGTGGTCAAGGGCCTGCCCCGCGACGGCCGCGTGCGGCTGGGGGCACTGGATGCCTTCAACGGCACCAACTACACAATGGACCCGAACGGTTCGGGCAACTTCAGCAAAGTGGGGGACACCGAATCGATCAACACCCTCGCCGATACCTCGGGCGCTGTTCCCACCAACGATTACGCCATCAACATCACAGTTGAGGACTACCAGGGCTTCTTTGTTCCCGGCGGCCGCAAGACCACCGGACTGAGCTTCGACGACTCCGCCTCAGCCGCGGCGTCGGGCCTCTACTTCAACTCCGGCACCGACACCGCCGTTACCACCAACGGGCTCTCCCGCGGCGACTCATACAGGGTCCAGGTATCGGACCCCGTGAAGTTGGAACACGGGCAGTTGGCGCAGTACCACTTCGCGAAACTGTCCCTTCCCGATGCCGTGGAAGTGCCCCCGGTGGTGGGGTCGCAGGCCAACGACCTCTCCTCCGATGCGCCCACGCCCATTGACCGGGTGCGCCAGATTGAGGCCCATTTCCAGAAGACCGGAGCCTTCAGCAATGGGCTGGTCAGCGAAGGCCAGCTGCCCAGCGTCTCCGGGCACGGATCTGCCCGGATCAGGAACCTCCTCACGGCCAAGCAGATGCTCGGCGACGATGAGCAGTACGCCGTGGCCATGTCCCTGATGCTGCGCCACCTCGGCATCCCGTCCCGTGTGGTGATGGGTTTCTACCCTGAACCCACCAGCCCCGAAAACGGTGCGGGCGAGGTCAGGATTACCGGCAAGGACGTCCACGCCTGGGTTGAAGTGGCGTTTGAACGGGTTGGCTGGGTGAGCTTCGATCCCACCCCTCCCAAGGACAACATCCCCATCCCGCCGGATCCGGAGAACAAGTCCAAGCCCAAACCGCAGGTGCTGCAGCCGCCGCCCCCGCCGCAGGAACCGGCGGATCTCCCGCCGGACTCGTCACCGGACGCGCTGGACGCCGATGAGAAGAAAAACAACCCCTGGCTCTTCTGGGGTGCCCTGCTGGGCGCGCTGGGCATCGTCCTGATCCCGCTGGCTGTCCTGGCGCTGCCGCTGCTGCTGATCGCACTGCTCAAATCCCGGCGGCGGAAGTCGCGGTTCACCGAGGGCCACCCTGCGCAGCGTGTGGGCGGTGGCTGGAGCGAGGTAGTCAGTTTGGCCACGGACATGGGCGCGGCGGTTGATTCCCGGGCCACCCGCCGCGAAAGCGCCGCAGTCCTTGCCGAGGCTTTTCCCGCAGCGGGCAGCACCACCACCGTGCTGGCCAGGCGTGCGGACGCGTCCATCTTTGGCGCGGGCCAGCCGAGCGAGGACGAGGTTCGCGAGTACTGGACCATCGTGGACAGCTCCCTGAAGGAGATGACCTCGACGGCGGGCTTCTGGCGCCGGCAGCAGGCGAGGTTCTCGCCGCGCTCGCTCCTGGCGGACGCGCGGAACGCCCTGGCCCTGCGGGGCCCGCTGGCACTTCCGTCCCTCCGCGCACTCAACCCGGCGTCCCGGCGTCGTAAGGGCACGGCAGCCCCAGCGCCGCAGGGGACTGTACCGCAGGGGACTGCGCAGGAGGGGAAAGCGCCGCAGGGGACTGCGGAGCAGGACCGCACGACGCCGGAACCTCCCATGCAGGGACCTCCCACGAAGGGACCCACGGCACCGTGACGGCGGATCTTCAGACATGCCCCCGGTGCAGGCAGTCCATCCGCGCGGGGGCGGCGTTCTGCACCTCCTGCGGAGCGCCCCTGCCCAACCGTGCGGCACGCAGCAACCGAACCCTGCACCCCGGCGGGACCGCCGGCGGTGAACCCCTGCCGGGGGCTCCGGCTGCCCATGGAACAGGGATTCCCGGTACTATCCCGGTAGTACAAAGATCCCCGGCATCCCAGGCTGCGGATCCAGCACACGCAGGCACCGGGCGGGGGAGCGCCGGCGGTTTCACCGCGCAGTCGGTTGCCGTCCCAGGGGGAGGAACGGGAATGGGAGTGAACCTTCAGCTTGTTCCGGCCACGGCCGGCAAGCGGCTTGGCGCTGCCGTCATTGACTGGCTGCCGCCGCTGGCTGTCCTGGTGGTGACGTTCGCTATCGGCTTTGCCGGGATCACCCGTACCCGCAGCGGCCAATACATCACCTATGACACGGCGTCACTGGTCTTGTCCGGCGGCATCGGCCTGGGACTGACAGTTGTGTACCTCTTTGCTGTCATGGGAATCGAGGCCCGGACAGGCAAGACGCCCGGGAACCTGCTGATGGGGATCCGCAGCACGGACAACGACGGCTATGCGCCGGGCGCCGGCACCGTGTTCCTCCGCGGACTTATTACCGGTGCCGGGATCATCCTTTCGTTGCTGGCCGCTGTCCTTGTAGTGGTCTTCAGGTGGTTCGAACCCGCCCTGTTCATCCTTGCGCCCCTGGTGTTAGCCGGCGCTGCCTGGGCTGTGCTGGTGGTGGTGTCCAACCACTGGGACAAGAACAGTGGCCTGCGCGGCTGGCACGACAAAGCAGCCAAGGCCCTCGTCTTCGATGTGAAGGCCGGCCGCGATCCCATCACCACCGGCGGCATCCAGGGCCCGTACAGCTTCGCCCCGCTGGACCTTCCCCCTGTGCAGCAGGTGCTGTCCCCGGTGGCTGGTCCCCAGTCCGCTGCGGGGCAGGCGGCGCCGGCTGTCCCTTCCGCAAGTTCCCCGCCCGCCCGGACGCCGTCGCAGACCATGCCCTACGGCGCGCCGGCGTCCTTCGCGCCGCCGGCAGCTGATGCGCCCGCCGGCCAGTCTGTTCCCGTAAGCCAGCCTGTCCCCGTCCAGGGTGGGCAGTACCAGGTGGACGACGACGTCGAACGCACCCAGGTGCGTCCGGGTTCCGGCGGCCCGGCGCCTCTGGCTGTGCTGCGCATCCGGCTGGACGACGGCCGGGACTTCCAGCTGGACCGGAGCGTCCTGGTGGGCCGCAACCCCGTGGGCCAGGCCGGCGAGCAGCACGCCCAGCTGCTAGCCGTCGACGACCCCGGCCGCTCTATTTCCAAAACCCATCTCCACCTGCTGACCGACGGCGCGGGGATCTGGGTGACGGACCGGAACTCCACCAACGGCAGCGCCGTAACCACCCCCAACGGCGCCAGGACACCCCTTGCCCCGGGGGTCCCCACTTTCGTTACGCCGGGATCCAGTGTCCACTTCGGAGACCGGACCTTTTACCTAGGACAGGCATGAACCAACAGCCCGCTAGCGTTCCCTCCACCTTCCAGCCGGGCCTCAGCCTGAGCTACGGCTACGGGACAGACCGGGGACTCCGCCGGGAGCTGAACGAGGACTCCTACATCGCTTCCGATCCTGTGTTTGCCGTGGCGGACGGGATGGGAGGCCATGAGGCCGGTGAAGTGGCCTCCGGCATGTGCGTCCGGGCCCTCGCTGCGATACCGCAGCTCGCCACCGGTGAACGGAGCGTCACCGCAGCCATCCTGCAGCAGTACCTGCTCCAGGCGGACACCTCCATCCGCGAGGCCACCGGCGCACGCGCCGGAACCACCCTGGCCGGAGCCGTGGTGGTGGAACAGATGGGCATGCCGTACTGGCTGGTCATGAACATCGGAGATTCCCGCACCTACCGCCTCAGCCAGGGCCGGTTTGAACAGATCAGCGTGGACCACTCCGAGGTGCAGGAACTTGTGGACGCGGGCGAGATCACCGCCAAACAAGCCACCGTGCACCCGCGCCGCCACGTTGTGACCCGCGCGCTTGGCACGGGAGACGAGACCGAGGCCGATTACTGGCTGCTTCCCGTGGAGGAAGGCGACCGGGTCCTGGTCTGCTCGGACGGCCTCACCGGCGAGCTGACGGACGAGCACATCCTCCGCATCCTCAGCACGGTGGGAGATCCGCAGGACGCCGCCGACGCCCTGATCCAGGCCGCGCTCCGGAGCGGGGGCAGCGACAACATCACGGTGATCGTGGTTGACGCCAGGAATGTCCTGAACGACGCCGGAGCAGCCACCACCGCACCCCGTCGCGACCCCGACGCAGTGGACGAAGATACGCTGCCCCGGGCGCAGGCGGGACAGAAGGCGCAGGCGGAGCAGGGACAAAAGGCACCGGCGGCGCAGGCTGAGCCCCAACACGGCAGCAACGATGCCGCGGACCAGGACGGGAAGCCCTCCGATGACCGGCACTAGCTACGTTCCGGGCACCTGGCTGGGAATAGTCCGTGGACGCACCGCCGTCCTCCTCGGCCCCGATACTCCGCCGGCCCTCGCGGGTGCCGTGTGGGACCTGCTGGGCACCGATCCCGAAGTCCATGAGGTACTCCACGCCGTCACCAGCAGTTCGGGAGGCTCGCTGGCGCAGATGCCGTCCTTTGGCATCATCGAAGCCACCGGACCCTTGCGCGTGTTCCTCCGCGGCGACCTCGACCTCGCAGTAGACCTGCCGGACGGCAGCGTGGAGCTCGACGGGCGGGACGTCACCACCTGGAACGAGCGCCGTTTTGCCCTCCCGGGGGCGTGCCGGCTTGCCATTCCGGCTGCCGGCTCCGCAGGGCAGCCGGAACTGCCGCTGGGGGAGGGTGTTGTCCTGCTGCAGTCGCTGGCGCTGGTCCTGGCCCCGCGCCAGCCGGAACTCTCACCGCCCTCAGCACCCCCGGCCTCTGTTGTGGTGGACTCCGAAGGCATCGCCGACGTCAGGGAGGCGGATACCGATGCCGACGGCTCGGCGGAGCTGACCATTGCGCCGGATCACGAGGCGTCGGCGGAGACCGTTGCGCCGGAACATGGAGCCTCGGCCGAGACTGTCGTTGGCGTGCTCGACGACGACGACCTGCCGGGCGGCGGCGTGCACCTGGAACCGGAGGACAGCGACGCGCAGGCGGAATATGACGACGCGCACGTTGAACTGGGGGACTCCGGCGCGGAGACCGGGCTTGGTCATGGGCCTTCATCCGGCTCCGCGGCGGCAGACGCACTTCCGGCGGGAGCCCAGTTGGCGGAGGCCCATCAGGCAGAATTCCAGCAGGCGGGATCCGTTCCCGCGGAGCTGGTAACTTCCGGTGAGACGGCGACCCCCGCCAGCGACCACACCAGTTCCTACGACCACCTGTGGGAACGGACTGTCGTGCGGAGCATCGAGGACGCTGCGGTGCGGGACGACGCCGAAGCGGAAATCGACGGGACACCCGACGCAGGCGCGGAGGCTGGGGAACAGGCCGCATCCCCCGTCCCCGGGCAGCCCGACGGACAGGAACTTCCGACGCCGGCAGCTGCGCCGGCCGCAGAAGCGCCGGCTGCCCCTTCCGTAGCTTCCGGCACTCCCGCCTTTGCGGTGCCTCGCCCCGCTGCCGGGGTGCTCATCGACTCCGTTCCGTGGAAGAAAGCTGGGGGCAACGCCGAGGGAGGCGCCCCGCAAGTAAATGCTCCGCAGGGCAGCGCCCCGCAGGTAAATGTCCCGCACGCCAGCGCCGAGCCACGGCCCGCCCCGGCACCGGCTGGCGTCCTGCCGTCCGCAGCGGGTGCCCCGCCGTCCGCGGCCGGTGGAGCTGCGCCCGCCGCTGCCGTGCAACACGCCCATCCTGGCGGCGCGGCCTTCGACGCTGACCACGACGGCCAGACAGTCATGAAGAGCAGCATCGCGTCCCCAGCCGGACAGACCGCCAGGCCGGTGGCGGACGACCCGGCGGCCGGGCCCACCGTCCTTGCCAGGGTCTGCAGCCAGGGACATGCCAACCCGCCCACCCGGGCGCAGTGCGCCGCGTGCGGCGCCGCGCTGCTCCCGGACGCCGTCCAGGTGCCCCGCCCCCGGCTGGGACGGGTGCGGATGTCCACCGGGGAACTTCTGGACCTCGACCAGTCACTGGTCATCGGACGGCAGCCGTCCGTGTCCCGGGTCCAGGGCGGCGTCATGCCCCGGCTGGTCCAGGTTCCAAGCCCCGAAGGCGATATCTCCCGGTCCCATGTGGAGGTCCGTCTGGAGGGCTGGCACGTCATGCTCTGCGACCTCAAGGCCACGAACGGTACGGTCCTGGTGCGTGAAGGCCAGTCTCCCCGCCGCCTGGCACAGAACGAGATGGCCATCCTGCTCGATGGTGACGTCGCTGAACTGGGCGACAACATCTCGCTGCGTTTTGAGGAGATTCCTTGAGTTCCAAACGGCCCGTCGCGCCGCCTCCCCGCATCCAGGGGTTCACGTACATCAGCCTGCTCGGCTCCGGCGGTTTCTCCGACGTCTACCTGTACGAACAGGACCGGCCGCGCCGCAAGGTTGCAGTCAAGGTGCTGCTCTCGGACCTGAAGACGGAGGGTGCCCGCCGCAGGTTCGAATCCGAGGCGAACCTGATGGCCCAGCTGTCCTCGCATCCGTACATTGTCACCATCTTTGAAGCGGAAGTGACCGACGACGGACACTCGTACCTGGCGATGGAGTACTGCTCCCGGCCCAGCCTGGACGTCCGGTACCGCAGGCAGCGGTTCAGCGTGGATGAAGTCCTGGCCGTCGGCATCCAGGTGGCCTCCGCCGTCGAAACGGCCCACCGCGCCGGCATTGCCCACCGCGACATCAAACCCGCCAACATCCTGGTCACGGACTACAACCGCCCTGCCCTCACGGACTTCGGCATCTCCGGCACCCTGGCGGGGGACGCCGACGAAGATTCAGGGATGTCCATCCCCTGGTCACCGCCCGAGCAGTTCACCGACGGTGCGGTGGACGGGGTCATGGTGGATGTATGGGCCCTCGGCGCCACGCTCTACACCCTGCTGGCAGGGCGGTCGCCGTTTGTGCTGCCGGGGGCGGACAACTCGCAGCGGGAACTGATCAACCGCATCAGCAATACGCCCGTGCCGCGTTTGGGCCGCGCTGACGTCCCCGAGTCCCTGGAGCTTGCCCTCTCCACCGCGATGGCTAAGTCGCCGCAGTCCCGCTACTCCTCCGCGCACGCCTTCGCCCTGGCCCTGCAGCGCATCCAGGCGGAACTCAACCTCTCCGTCACCCCCTTTGAAGTGCTGGAAGAGCCGCACCACGAGGACAGCCAGCTGGACGACGGCGTCGAGGAGACCCGGGTCCGGAGCATCGCGGCCATTGATCCGGAACGGACCGGCAGCGCCCCCACCTTCCCGGCGCGCACCTGGCCCCAGGCCGGCGGCCAAAGCGGCGGCGGGCAGGATCGGGGCGGGCAGGGCACCGCAGCCGAGGCCCCGCCGTCGCGCTTTACCCCGACGCAGGCCCCCGCTCCGTTCCAGCCCTCACCCGCCCCGGCCCCGCAGCCGCAGGAGTGGGCCAACGCAACTGTCCTGCGCGGTTCCGGCGGCAACGCCGGTACAAGCCGGGATGAGGGCACGCTGCCCGGAAGCCGTCCGGCCGCTGGCGCCGACGCCGCGGACGCTACCGTCCACCGCCCGGCCAGGGTGGAGGAGCCGGCAGCTGCGGGTCCCGTCACGGACCACGGGAAGCGCAACCTTTGGCTGGCAATCTCGGGCGGCACGCTGTTGGCTGTCTCTGCGGTGGTGGGCCTGGTGGTGGCGAACGCCTCGCCCGAAAAGCCTGCGGCAGTGGAGACCCAGCAGGCCAGCAGGCCGCCGGCCGATGCGCTGGACAACGGCACCGTGCCGGACGTCGAAGGCCTCACCGGGACAGCGGCAGGGGACGGCAATGCCTCCTTCACCTGGGTGAACCCGCAGCCCAAAGAGGGAGACACGTACAAGTGGCGGGTCTACACCATTGGCGGCGGCGGCGAATACCAGTCCATCGACCAGCCGCCGGTCAAGGTCACGGCCAATCCATCGGGGGAGACCTGCATCCAGGTCATGATCGTGCGGTCAGACGGGGCATTCTCCCCGCTGGAGGAAGGCTCCATTGCCTGCACCGGCCCATGAGCCGATGCCCATACCAGAAAACAGCAGCACAGCAACAGCAGCGCAGCGACGCAACACGCTATGGCCGAACGGCAGGTTGCCGGCCGGCAGCTTGTCCAGGAAATTTTGCCCGATGAAGTTTTGCCCAACGAGGAGGCACAGAAAATGGGGGATCTAGCAATAGATTTCTGTGGTGAGTGGTACGAGCCATCGGACGAGGACGTCTTCAACATCGGCCGTGAAGGCGACCTCGAAGTTGACGACAACCCGTATCTGCACCGGCAGTTCCTGCAGGTGGCCCGCTACGACGGGATCTGGTGGCTCAGCAACGTGGGCAGCATGCTTTCGGCAACGGTGGCGGACGCCTCCGGCGGAATGCAGGCCTGGCTTTCACCGGGCGCTCGGATCCCGCTGGTCTTCAGCCACACCAACATCATCTTCACCGCCGGGCCCACCACCTACGAGTTCGCGGTGCACCTGAAGACGCCGGCCTTCCGGCAGGAGTCGCGCGAGGGCGACAGCAACGGCGACACCACCATCGGCCCGGTGGTGTTCACGGACTCCCAGAAAGCCCTCATCGTGGCGCTCGCCGAACCCATGCTGCGGAGGGAAGGAACCGGCTTCAGCGCCATTCCCTCCTCGGCCGCAGCCGCCAAGACCCTGGGCTGGGCCCTGACCCGCTTCAACCGGAAGCTGGACAATGTATGCGACAAACTCGACCGCGTGGGTGTGGTGGGACTGCGGGGAGGCGGCGGCAAACTGGCCACCAACCGGCGCGCCCGGCTGGTGGAGCACGCCGTGACGTCGCACCTGGTGACCCCTGAGGACCTGTACCTGCTGGAGCGGATGAGGGGCGTGGACGAAGGATGAGGATACGCCTGACCCTTCGCAGGGATCCTGCGGAAACCAAGGACCTGGCCGTCACGGTGGACGGCCTGGCCACGGTGGCCGATACCGCTGCCGTGCTCTGGGCCGCGGACCCGGGGCGCAAGGGCACCCCGGCCCCGGACAACCTCTCCCTGCGGATCGAGGAAGCCTTCGTGGGCGCGGGCCTGAGCGGGAACATGCTCACCAGGACCGACAACCTCCTGGAGTCCGGCCTGCGCCCCGGCTCCGTGGTGTCGCTGGCACAGGTGAGCACGCAGTTCGACGTGCCCGGCGCGGGCCGCGGTCCGGCCGCGGCCACCCTCCGGGTCCTCTCCGGCCCTGACGCCGGCCGGGAGTTCTCCCTGCCCACCGGCACCAGCTATATCGGCCGGGACCGGGGCGTGGACATCCGGCTCTCGGACCCCCTGACGTCCAAGCGGCACGCTCGGATCACGGTGGGCGACGGCGTGGAAATCGTGGACACCAACTCCGCCAACGGACTTTTGATGGACGGGCTTCCGGTCACCCGTGCCACCCTGAATTCCTCGGACACGGTCACCCTGGGGGACACCACCGTGACCGTGGTGCCGCTGGGGCACAGCCACGCGGCAGCACCGACGTCGCCCCTGGTCAGCTTCAACCGCTCACCCCGGGTGGTTCCCCGCTTCGAGGAGCCAAAGCGCGTGGTCCCGTCCGGACCCAAACCGCCCGAGGACAACCCGTTCCCCTACATCATGATGATCGCCCCGCTGATGATGGGCGCCGTGATCTTTGCCGTGACCGGCAACCCGCTCTCGGTGCTGTTCATGCTCATGATGCCGCTGTTCATCCTGGGCCATTACGTGGACCAGAAGATGCGGACCAGGCGCCAGCAGAAGGAACAGCTCAAGCAGTTCCGCGCCTCCATGGCCGCCTTCCGCCAGGACCTCACTGAACTGCAGCAGGTGGAACGCGCCGTCCGGCTCCAGGAGGCCCCTTCTGTGAGCGACACCGTTGACGCCATCTACAAACTGGGTCCTCTGCTGTGGACCCACCGCCCGGAACACCGCGGGTTCCTGGGCCTCCGGTTCGGCCTGGGCACGGCACCTTCCCGGGTCCTCCTTGAGGAGCCGCAGAACAACGACACAGAGGTCCAGTACGCCAGGGAAATCCAGGACTGCCTGAAGCAGTTCCGCGACATTGAAGGCGTTCCCGTGGTCTCGCAGCTGCGGACCTCCGGCTCCCTGGGCGTTGCCGGTGCCCGCGGCCTGGTGGATGACGTGGCCCGCGGCATGGTGCTGCAGCTCGTGGGGCTCCACTCGCCCGCGGAAGTGGTCCTCACGGCCATCACCTCAGCCCAGTCGCGGGAACGGTGGAACTGGCTGCAGTGGCTGCCGCACGTGGGCTCGGGCCACAGCCCCCTCGCCGGCGACCACCTGGCAGCCGGCTCGGCCGGCGGGGCATCCCTGCTGGCCCGGCTCGAGGACCTCCTCGACGCCAGGGAAGCGGCGGCCAAACGGTCCGGCGCCGACCTCCGGCCGGAACTTGACCCCGCGAAGCATGACGTGGCGGAACCGGTGCTGCCGGCCGTATTGGTGATCGTGGAGGACGACGCACCGGTGGACCGCGGCCGGCTCACCCGGCTTGCAGAGCGCGGCCCTGACTCCGGCGTCCACGTGATCTGGGTGGCCACCGATATCCAGTCGCTTCCCGCAGCCTGCCGCGACTTCATGGTGGTGGACGGCGACCACGGCACCACCACCGGGCAGGTCCGCCTGGGCAGGCACACGTACCCCGTCAGCTGCGAAAGCGTTGACGCGGACCTGGCTGCCCAGCTGGCCAGGATGCTGGCGCCCGTCATGGATGTGGGCAAGCCCGTGAACGACGACTCCGACCTTCCGCGGGCTGTTTCCTATGCCACCCTGATTGGCAAGGACTTCCTGGACAACCCCCAGTCCGTCGCCGAACGCTGGACGGAAAACAACTCCGTGCACGCGAGCGCCGTGGCCAACCGCAAGGACAACGGAACCCTGCGCGCTTTGGTGGGCTCCAAGGGCGTCGAACCGCTGTACCTGGACCTGAAGAACGAGGGGCCGCACGCGCTGGTGGGCGGCACCACCGGTGCGGGCAAGTCCGAATTCCTGCAGTCCTGGGTCATGGGAATGGCCGCCGCCTACAGTCCGGACCGGGTGAGTTTCCTGTTCGTGGATTACAAGGGCGGCGCCGCGTTCGCCGACTGCATCAACCTGCCCCATACCGTGGGCCTGGTGACCGACCTTTCGCCGCACCTGGTCCGGCGTGCCCTGACCTCGCTGCGCGCCGAACTGCACTACCGCGAGCACCTGCTGAACCGGAAGAAGGCCAAGGACCTGCTGGCCCTGCAGCGCGAGGCCGACCCCGACGCGCCGCCGTACCTGGTGATCGTCGTCGATGAGTTTGCGGCACTGGCCAACGAGGTGCCTGAATTCGTTGACGGCGTTGTGGACGTCGCAGCCCGCGGGCGGTCCCTGGGGCTGCACCTCATCCTTGCAACCCAGCGCCCGGCGGGCGTCATCAAGGACAGCCTGCGGGCCAACACCAACCTGCGGGTGGCCCTGCGGATGGCTGATGAGGACGACGCCACGGACATCCTGGGCGTGCCGGACGCCGCGTATTTCGATCCGTCCATTCCCGGCCGCGGCGCCGCGAAGACCGGCCCGGGCCGGATCCAGGGCTTCCAGACCGGCTACGCGGGCGGCTGGACCACGGAGAAGCCGCAGCGGCCGCAGATCGACGTTGTCGAGATGGCCTTCGGCTCGGGACCCAGCTGGGAGGCGCCGGCTCCGGAGAAACCCGAAGCGGCAGAGCCCACCGGCCCCAACGACATTGCCAGGATGACCGCAACGATCGTCCGCGCCGCCGACACTCTCTCCATCAACGCCCCGCGCAAGCCCTGGCTGGACGAACTGGCCAAGACGTATGACTTTTCCAGGCTGCCGAACCCCCGCACGGACGAACAGCTCCTCCTCGGCGTTGCCGACGACCCCGCCCGCCAGTCACAGCCCACCGTGTTCTACGAACCCGACAAGGACGGGAACATGGCCATCTACGGCACCGGCGGGTCAGGAAAGTCCGCTGCGCTGCGCGGCATCGCCATTGCCGCGGCCATCACGCCGCGCGGCGGGCCGGTGCACGTGTACGGCATCGACTGCGGCTCCTCCGGGCTGAGGATGCTGGAAGAGCTTCCCCACGTGGGCGGCATCATCAACGGCGACGACGTCGAACGCGTCGGGCGCCTCCTGCGCCTGCTGCGGGACATCGCGGAGCAGCGCTCCGCCCGGTTCGCCGAGGTCCGCGCCGCCACTATCGTCGAATACCGCAAGCTCGCCAACAGGCCTGACGAAAAGCGCATCTTCGTGCTGGTGGACGGCATGTCCGCGTTCCGCGAGGCCTACGAACACAGCAGGCTCTCCGCGCTGTGGGACATCTTCCTCCAGCTGGCCACTGACGGCCGTGCCGTCGGCATCCACCTGGTGGTCACCGGCGACAGGCCGAATGCCGTGCCGGCGTCGCTGCTCGCGTCCATCCAGCGCCGCCTGGTGCTGCGGCTGTCCTCCGAGGACGACTACCTGTCCCTGGATGTGCCCCGGGACGTCCTCAACGCCGCCTCGCCCCCCGGACGCGGACTGCTGGACGGGCTCGAAGTCCAGCTGGCAGTCCTCGGCGGGAACTCCAACCTTGCGCTGCAGGCCCGCGAGGTGCACAAGCTCAGTGAAGCCATGCAACGCCAGGGACTGGATGCCGCCCCCGTCATCGAGAGGCTTCCGGAACAGGTGGACCTGGAGGTCCTGCCCGCCGGCAGCCAGGGCCTTCCGGTCATTGGCGTCGACGACGAAACGCTGCAGCCCGCCGAGATCCTGGCCAGGGGACCGCTGCTCCTGGCCGGCCCTCCGGGCTCGGGGCGTACGGTGGCCCTGGTGACGCTCGCCTACGCGCTGCGCAGGTCCAGCCCGGACGCAGAGCTGATCTACATCGGATCGCGGCGCTCCGCCGTCGCCTCCCTGCCCATCTGGAGCCGTTCCATAGTGGGCGCGGACGACCTCGCCGAGGTGGTGGAGGACCTGGTTGAACACTCCTCCGGGAATCCAGGGGCCCTGGGCATCTTCATCGAAGGCCTCACGGAGTTCACTGACACCCTGGCGGAATCGGGCATCGCACAGCTGGTGACCGCATCCATCAAGGCGGACCAGTGGGTGGTGGGGGAGTCCGAAACCTCCACCTGGTCCTCTGCCTGGTCCCTTGCCCAGCCGTTCAAATCCGGCCGCCGCGGGCTGCTGATGAACCCCGGCGACATCGAAGGCGACAGCCTGCTCAACACCTCGCTGGGCCGGGTCAGCCCGGACTTCATCCCGGGCCGGGGCTACGTGGTGGGCCGCGGCAAGGCCCGGAAAATCCAGGTGGCGCTGCCCCCCGAAAACAGGGTCTGACCCACCTCGTCTTCCACGGCATCACGGAGGGCCGCGGGTCCGGCGGATTTGCGGCCCTCCTGAAGGTGTAGAAAACTACCGGGGACACCAGAAAGCCGCTGTGGGGGGACTGCGCGCATCGAAAGGTAGCAAATGTCCCCGTCCTTGCCAGCACTCCGCGCTGTTCCGGCGACGGCATCGGCAGCCGTCCTGGCGCTCGCAGTGAGCCTGTCCGCGGCCGGGGCCGCAGCGGCGGACTCTCCCGATCCCACCGCAACCACCACAACCAGCCCCACCTGCGGCGCGTCGTGCACGGCGGAGCCCACCGAAACCAAACCCGGCGAAGGCCGGACGGACAAGCCGAAGGGACCCGACGAGCCGCCTGGCCAGCCGGGCGGGCCCGCGCCGGCGCCCCCGGCGGTGTCCCAGCCCCCTGCGCCCTCCTCCCAGGCGCCCCCGCCCGCGCTGACGACGGCTCCCGCGGCTCCTGACCCCGCGGACGCGTTGCCTGGGGAGACCACCACCCCGGAGCCCACGGCTACGGGATCCGGCCCCACGCCGTCGGCCTCCCCATCCACGGAATCAAACTGGACCAAGCCCGTCACCAGGCCGGCCAGAACCCAGGCCGCAGCCGTTTCCCCCGCCGGCGGTCACGGAACGGGAGGACCGGATCCCCTGACGATCACCGCCGGCGTCCTGCTGGTGGGAGCCGCGGCACTTGCGTTCACCTGGTGGGGCAGGACCCGCTTCCGGGCACACTGACGGACGGTGAGGCAAGATAGGTCTGTGACTACAGGACCTGGCCCCGCAGAAAAGACCGCCTCGATGTCCCCGCACCGGACACCCGCTGCCGGAACAGCCACCGGCGGGACACCAAAGGAACCTGAGGCCGTCCCCACCGAAGCGGTCCGCGAGGAATACGAGAACCTCGTGGACCTGGTCAGGAAGTACCGGTTCGCGTACTACCAGGAAGACGCGCCGCTGGTCTCCGATGCGGAATTCGATGACCTTTTCCGCCGGCTCGAGGAGATCGAGGCCCTCCACCCCGAACTGGTGGCGAACGACTCGCCAACTCAGGAGGTGGGCGGGGAAGTCTCCGCCGCCTTCGCCGCCGTGCAGCACCTGCAACGGATGTACAGCCTTGAGGATGTGTTTTCCCTCGAGGAACTGGAAGCGTGGCTCGCAAAGGCTGAGGCCGGCATAGGCAAGCTGGGCGACGGGACCCCTGCCGCAGCCTGGCTGACGGAGCTCAAGATCGACGGCCTGGCAGTGAATCTCCTGTACCGCGACGGGAAGCTGGTCCGGGCTGCCACCCGGGGCGACGGCACCACCGGTGAGGACATCACCCACAACGTCCTCACCATCAAGGAGATCCCGCAGCAGCTCCAGGGCGGGGATTTTCCGGCCGAGATGGAAATCCGCGGGGAAGTGTTCATCCCGTCCAAGGCGTTCGCCGAATTCAACGAAGCCCTGATTGAAGCCGGCAAGGCGCCCCTGGCCAACCCCCGCAACGCGGCCGCGGGTTCGCTCCGTCAAAAGGATCCGGCCGAGACAGCCAAGCGCCCGCTCAAAATGTTCGTCCACGGCATCGGTGCCCGGGAAGGGCTCCAGGCGCGCAGCCAGTCGGAGACCTACGGCCTGCTCAAGGAGTGGGGCCTTCCCGTCAGCCCCTATTCGGAGGTGCTGGGAAGCGCCGCGGAAGTCCTGGACTTCATCAAGCGGTACGGCGAGCAGCGCCACAAGCTGCTGCATGAAATCGACGGCATCGTCATCAAGGTGGATGACTTCGCCACGCAGCGGGCACTGGGCTACACCACCAGGGTTCCGCGCTGGGCTGTGGCCTACAAATATCCGCCGGAGGAAGTGCACACCAAGCTGCTCGACATTTTGGTCAACGTGGGCCGGACCGGCCGTGTAACGCCCTTCGGCATGATGGAACCGGTCAAGGTGGCCGGCTCAACTGTTGAGATGGCCACCCTCCACAACCAGGACGTGGTCAAGGCCAAGGGCGTAAAGATCGGCGACATCGTGATCCTGCGCAAGGCGGGGGACGTCATTCCCGAGATCGTGGGCCCGGTCCTGGCCCTGCGAGACCAGCAGGATCCGCCGGTGCGGGACTTCGTGATGCCCACCGAATGCCCCTCCTGCGGTACGCCGCTGGCTCCGGCCAAGGAGGGCGACGTGGACATCCGCTGCCCCAACGCGAAATCCTGCCCGTCCCAGCTGCGCGAGCGCGTGTTCCACCTGGCGGGCCGGGGAGCCTTCGACATCGAGGCCCTCGGCTGGGAAGCCGCCATAGCGCTGACCCAGCCTGCAGAGCCGGAGGTTCCGCCGCTCACTTCCGAAGCCGCGCTGTTCGACCTCACCCGCGAGGACCTGGCGGAGGTCCGCATCCGGCGGGAGAAGCGGTCCAAGGGCGTCCCCACCGGCGAATACGAACTGGTGCCCTACTTCTACAGCAAGGGCACGGCCAAGGCACCGTCCAAGCCCACGGCCACCACGGAAAAGCTCTTCAAGGAACTGGAGAAGGCCAAGACCCAGCCGCTCTGGCGGGTGCTGGTGGCGCTGTCCATCCGGCACGTCGGTCCGCGGGCCTCCCGTGCCCTGGCGACGGCCTTCGGCACCATGGAGGCCATCCGCCAGGCGTCGGAGGAAGACCTGGCGCACGTTGACGGGGTGGGCCCCACCATTGCTGCGGCCCTGAAGGAATGGTTCGCGGAGGACTGGCACCAGGAGATCGTGGACCGCTGGGCCGCCGCGGGGGTCCGGATGGCGGACGAACGCGACGAGTCCATGCCGCGCACGCTCGAAGGGCTGACGGTGGTTGTCACCGGCTCACTGCCGAACTTCAGCCGGGATGAGGCCAAGGAAGCCATCCTGGTCCGGGGCGGGAAGGCGGCGGGTTCCGTTTCCAAGAACACCAGCTACCTGGTGGCCGGCGAGAGCGCCGGAACCAAGCTGGACAAGGCCGAGCAGCTGGGTGTCCCCGTGCTGGACGAGGACGGCTTCCGCCAGCTCCTGGCCGGCGGGCCGGCAGCACTGGAGGCCGGAACTGAACCGGAGGCCGGGGCTGAATCAGAGGGGCCTGAATCTGCGGCCCCATCAGAACACACTGACGCGGAGGTAACAGCATGACCAGTCCTGCAGCCCTGTTGGAGGTGGCGAAGGCGGCAGCGGCTGCCGGAGCCGCGGTGCTGGCCGGCCGCAACACCGAGGCCCTCCAGGCCAGCAACAAGGGCGACTCCGGCGACTGGGTCACGGCGTTCGACGTCGCGGCAGAGCACGCAGTCCGGGACGTCATCGCGGCCGCCCGCCCCGGGGATGCCATCACCGGCGAGGAACACGGCACCACCAGGCCGGCGGAACCCACCGGCTACCGCTGGTCCATCGACCCCCTGGACGGCACCACCAACTTCATCCGCAACATCGTCTACTACGCCACCTCCGTGGCAGTTGCCGATGCCGACGGCGCCTGGCTGGCCGGCGTCGTCAACGCCCCTGCGCTGGGCCGCGTCTATTACGCCGCACGCGGCCAGGGAGCCTGGCTGGAGGAAGCAGGCAGGGTGACCCGGCTGGAGGGGCCCGTCCCGGGCCGGAAGGGCCAGATCCTGGCCACCGGATTCAGCTACGATCCCGGGGTCCGGGCCGAGCAGGCCGCCTTCCTGGCCGGACTGATGGACGGCTTCGCCGACGTCCGGCGCCTGGGATCCGCCGCCCTGGACCTGTGCCTCGTGGCGGACGGGACCCACGATGCCTACGGTGAGCGCGGCCTCAACGAGCACGATTTTTCGGCCGGTGCCCTCATCGCGGAAGAAGCCGGCTGCTGGGTCCGGCGGCCGCGCCTTGCCAGCCCCTTGGAGGGCGGGCCCGCCGACGCCGACCGCCTCGAGGCCTGGACCTGCGCCGGCGGCCTGGAACTGTCGGGCAAATTCCCGCTCTGAGGCCCGGTACTGTCCTGGAAGTCCGGACTTGGTGGGCGCCTGCCCCACCGCACTGATAGTTCGCTCACGAAAAGCGCAGGTTTGCCAGGTGTTACCGGCGGGTACCACTACCATTGACGGGTGCAGCCGCAGATAAGAGTCCGTCCCGCCGTCGAAGCAGATTACGACGCCGTTGCCCGCATCACGCGCGATTCCTACCTCGCCGCGGGCTACTTCGAGGACGCCGACCACCCCTACATGCGCAAAGTGCAGGACGTTGCGCTGCGGGCCGGGCATGCCACCATCTGGGTAGCCGAACGGGACGGAGTAGTGGTCGGCTCGGTGACGCTGGCCCGCGCCGGGGAGCCGTACGCGGACATCGCCCTTGAGGATGAGCTGGAGTTCCGCATGCTGGTGGTGGATCCTGCCGTGCAGCGCAGCGGCGCAGGCAAGGCCATGGTGGAAGCCATCCTGGACTACGCCAGGCAGCTCGAGGGCGTTAGGGCCGTTGCCCT
Organism: Pseudarthrobacter quantipunctorum; assembly: GCF_045291495.1. Lineage (NCBI taxonomy): Bacteria > Bacillati > Actinomycetota > Actinomycetes > Micrococcales > Micrococcaceae > Pseudarthrobacter > Pseudarthrobacter quantipunctorum. Next base: position 2,710,726 of record NZ_CP148033.1, on the reverse strand, counting down.
CACCACGGGCCAAACCTGGGAAAGCGCCCACGGCCTGTACCGCAAAACGGGCTTCCACCGGGTGCCCGAGCGTGACTGGCTGGTCCCCGGAACCGACATAAAGCTGCTGGTTTACCGCCTCGACGTGTAGCAGACCTACAGTGGTGCCGACCCAATCCAGCAGTGAAAGGCCCACCATGCGCAAAACCTTCGGCACCGGCTCCGTCTGGGAACAGACCCTCGGCTACTCCCGGGCCGTCCAGGTGGACAACACCCTCTACATCTCCGCCACCGCCGCGAGCGGCGAGGACGGAATCGTGGGGGACGACTTCTATACCCAGACGCAGTACATCCTGCAGAAACTCGGCAAGGTCCTGGCTGACGCCGGCTTCGGCTTCGAGGACGTCGTCCAGTCCAAGCTCTACCTCACGGACATCAGCAAGTGGGAAGACTCCGGCCGGGCCCACGGCGAGGTCTTCGGCGAGATCCGCCCCACCCTGTCCCTGGTGCACGTCCTGCCGTTCCTTGACCCGAAGATGCTCGTCGAGATCGAGCTTGTGGCGCAGAAGAGCACCAGCTAGGAGATCTTCCCTGGGCCCACCTAGGGCGTGGCGGGGAGCCCGTAGCGGTGCTCCGGCCTCCCCGTCGTTCCGTACCGCAGCTGGATGTCCACGGCGCCGTCGTCCGCCAGGGAGGACAGGTACCGCTGCGCGGTGGCGCGGGAAACCCCCACCCGCCCGGCCACCTCGGCGGCCGAGTACTGCTCGCCGGGTACCAGGGATTCCAGCACTGCCGCCTCGGTGGCCGAGCGCGGCCTTGACGACGGCGTGACGTCGCCCGGGATCAGGGCGCGCTTGGCGCGCTCCACCGCCTCCTGGTCCAGTGCCCCGGGCTGCGCCAGCAGGCGCCGGTACCGCGCATACGACCGCAGCTGCTGGGACAGGGCGTCGGAGGTGAAGGGCTTCAGCAGGTAACCCAGCGCGCCCCGGCGGAAGGCCACCCGGACAGAGACGGCGTCGGAGGCAGCCGTGAGCATGATGGTGTCCACATCCAGCTGCTGGAGCAGGTCCAGCCCGGACGCATCCGGAAGGTAGACGTCCAGCAGCACCAGGTCCGGCCTCAGGCTGTGGATGGACTGCAGCGCCAGCGACGCGGTGCCCACGGGCGCCAGCGCCATGAACCCGGCCACGGAGTCCACGTAGGCGGCGTGCAGCTTGGCTACGTGGAAGTCGTCGTCAACGATCAGCACCCGAAAATCTTCAGGCATTGGTTTCCTTTCCGGCTGTGGTTGTCCTGCCCGGCGTCCCTGCCGTAGTTCCGGGCAGGGTGGCCATGAATACTGCGCCCGGTCCGCCCGGGGTGCCGGGCTCCAGGACTTTGACGTCCCCGCCGCGCCGCCGGGCCAGTTGGCGCGCCAGGGCCAGCCCGAACCCCTGGCCGCCGCTGCCGTTCCGGGCAAGCGGTCCGGAGGCGGTGCTGAAGCCTTCCGCGAAGATAGCCTCCGGGTCCGTTCCCTGCGCCAGCCCGTCACCGGAGTCGGCGACGACGATGTGCAGCGTGCCGCCGTCGTCGTCCGGCTCGTCCAGCACCTCAAGCTCCACCCAGCGGTCCGTCGAGGAGCCCGCCACTGCGGCGTTCACCGCGTTGTCGATCAGGTTGCCGAGCACTGTGGTGACGTCCTGGGCCTCCGCCACCTGGCCCCGGACCAGGGTCTCCGGGCCGATCCGCAGCGCCACGCCGCGCTCATCCGCCTCCACACCCTTCGCGCCCACGAAGGCCTGCAGGTACGGGTCCTGGAGCAGCTCGGCCTGGTCCACCGGGAATTTCAGCGGCCCGGTGGCTGCCAGCCGTGCCAGGTATTCCCGGGCCTGCTGGTGCTGGCCGATACTCATGAACCCGGCAATGGTGTGCAGCTGGTTGGCGAACTCGTGGCGCTGGGCCCGCAACGCCGTGGACATGGTTCCCACGGCATCCAGCTGCCGGGTGAGCTGCTGAAGCTCCGTGCGGTCGCGGAGCATCACCACCCAGCCGAGGTCCTCCCGCCGGTGCAGGGCCTTGCGCGCGTTGGCCACCAGCACGCGTCCGCCCGCCACCAGCTCAACCGCGCCGGGGCTGGTGGAGCCTGCCCGGGTGAGGGACTTCAGCTGGTATGGCACGGGAGCGTCCTCCCAGCGGCTGCCGGCCAGGTCCGGCAGTTCCAGCAGCCGTTGGGCGGCGGCGTTGAACACCGTGATCCGGCCGTCGGCGGAGACGCCGATGACGCCGTCGTCCACGCCCTGGAGGACCGCCACTTGGTCATGGACCAGGGTGCTGATCTCCTCGGGTTCAAGCCCCAGGGTGAGCCGCTGCAGGCGGCGGCGCAGCAGGAACGAACCCAGCACGCCCGCCAGCAGCGCCCCGGCTGCAGTGAGGGCGACGGGGCCGATATCCCGTGCCACACTCTGGCCCACCGTTTCCATGGAGTAGCCCACGCTGACCTCGCCCACCACGGTGCTGCTGCCCGGCGCGTAGACGGGAACCTTCGCCCCGGCGGAGGGCCCCAGCGTTCCCGTGTTGCGGGTGGTGACCTCCCGGCCGGCGAGGGCCTCGGACGGATCGGTGCTGACCTTTTCGCCCAGGCGCTCCGGGTCCGGGTGGGCCAGGCGCAGGCCGGTCTCGTCCGTGATCACCACGAACAGGGCGCCCGTGCGGACCCGGGCCGCTTCGGCCGCTTCCATCAGGGGGCCCGCCGCGAGCTCGGCCGGCGGGGGGGTGCCGGGCTGCTGGCTGATCGCCAGCACGTCCGCCCGCACCGAGGCATCGGAGGCCACTGTCCGGGCCAGTGTCAGGGCCTGGTTCTCCGCTTCGCTGCCAATCCTGTCGTAGGTGAGCCAGGCGTGCACGGCGGCGCTGAACAGGACAACCAGCAGCACCACGGACAACTGGAGCAGGAGGGTCTGGGTGGAGAACCGCAGCGGCCGGCGGGGCGCGGAACGCTGCATGATCCTCCTTGACGGTTTGCGCGGCGGGGCCGGCGGCAGGCACTTTCAGCAAAATGAGCGGGTGAGCACAATGAGCGAAATGCTCCCAATAAGCAGTATGCCAATCAATTGAGCCAAAGGCACGGCCGTGACGGCCGCCACCCTACAGTCTGTAGCACGCGTCACACCGCTGTGCCGCTGTTCACATAGTAAGGAGCCGGCCGTGCTGGTATTACTTGGATTCGCAATGATCGCGGTATTCATGGTGCTGATCATGACGAAGAAGTTGACGCCAGTGCTGGCGTTGATCATCGTCCCCACTGTTTTTGGCCTCTTCGCCGGTGCCGGCCTGGGCATAGGCGACATGGTCATGGAGTCCATGAAGTCCATGACCTCAACCGCAGCCCTGCTGATGTTCGCCATCATCTACTTCGGCCTGATGATCGACGTCGGGCTGTTCGACCCCCTGGTCCGGTTCATCCTCCGCAAGCTCGGCAACGACCCCGCCAAGGTGGTCCTGGGAACCGCCATCCTCGCGGCCGCCGTGTCCCTCGACGGCGACGGCTCCACCACCTTCATCCTCACCACCGCGGCCATGCTGCCCATCTATCTCCGGCTGAAGATGAGCCCCGTGGTCCTCACCTGCGTGGCCGGCCTGGCCAACGGCACCATGAACATCGTGCCGTGGGGCGGCCCCACCGCCCGCGCCGCCAGCGCCCTGAACATCGACGTCAACGACGTCTTCGTCCCGATGATCCCGTCCCTCCTGGCCGGCATCACCGTGGTCTTCGCCTTCGCCTGGCTGCTCGGCCTGCAGGAGCGCAACCGCCTTCGGGCCACCCAGCCGGAAATCTGGGGAGTGCCTGACACTGCTGAGGCGTTCGACGCCGACAAGCCCGCCGGCGGCGCAGGTACCGGCCGCGGACGCAAGGGGACCAACCCCGGCGGAGCAGCCCCCGCCGTCGGAAGTTCTTCCGTTGCCGTCCTGGAACGCACCGAGGACCTGGTGGACGACCACGACACCGCCATGGCGGACACCGCCCTGGACCCCAACCGCAAGACCCTGCGTCCCAAGCTGCAGTGGTTCAACCTGGGCCTCACCGTCGCCGTCATGGGCATGCTGATCGCCGACCTCGTGCCGCTGCCGTACGTCTTCATGGTGGGCTCCGCCATCGCCCTGCTGGTCAACTTCCCCAACGTCAAGGACCAGGCCGCGCAGATCGTGGCCCACGCACCGTCTGTTGTCGCCGTCGTGAGCATGGTCATGGCCGCCGCAGTCCTCACCGGCGTCCTCACCGGCACCGGCATGGTGGAAGCGATGTCCGCGTGGCTGGTCCAGATCATCCCCTCCAGCATGGGTCCGCTCATGGCTGTTATCACCGGTGTCCTCAGCATCCCCATGACGTTCTTCATGAGCAACGACGCCTTCTACTTCGGCGTGCTTCCCGTCCTGAGCGAGACGGCCGGCCACTACGGAATCAGCGCCGCCGAGATGGCCCGCGCCTCCATCACCGGCCAGCCGTTCCACATGCAGAGCCCGCTGGTCCCCGCCATCCTGCTGCTGGTTTCGCTGGCCAAGGTTGACCTGGGCGACCACCACAAGAAGGTCCTGTGGCGCAGCGCCGTGGTGTCCCTGGTCATGCTGGGAATTGGCATGCTGACCGGAGCCATAGGAATCGGTTAGTCTATAGCTGCCGTGCTGCCGCCATTCGTTGGCGGAACCCGGCATCAAGGTGCCCGTCTGACGCCCGCTGGGGGATGTCAGACGGGCATCATTGTTTCCCCACTAGAATGGATCGGAAATCAATTCGAACTTTGCAGGGGAGATCCATGGCTGCGATCAACCGTGACGACGTCGCGCATCTCGCGCGGCTCGCTCACATTGAGATGAGTGACCAAGAGCTGGACAGGATGGCCGGAGAACTCGCCGTCATCGTTGATTCGGTCAAATCCGTCAGTCAGGCCGCCGGAGACGATGTCCCGGCCACCTCACACCCCATTCCGCTGAGCAACGTGTTCCGCGAAGATGTTGTGGGCCACACCTTCACCGCGGAACAGGCGCTCTCCGGGGCCCCGGATTCCGATGAGAACCGTTTCAAGGTCCCGGCAATCCTGGATGAGGCATAACCCATGACTGAAACCCACGAACTGATCCGCCTCTCTGCAGCGGAACTTGCGGACAAGCTGGCCGCCGGCGAGGTCACCTCCGTTCAGGTTGTCCAGGCCTACCTGGAACGGATTGCGGAGGTGGACGGCGGCGAACGCGGCGTGAACGCGTTCCTGCACGTCAACGCTGAGGAGGCGCTCGCGGTCGCCGCCGAGGTGGACGCCATCCGCGCCGCCGGCGGCGCCGAAGCCGAGGCCCTGCACGTCCTGGCCGGCGTCCCCATCGCCGTCAAGGACCTCATCGTCACGGTCGGACAGCCCACCACCGCGGGCTCCAAGATCCTCGAGGGCTGGCACAGCCCCTACGACGCCACCGTGGTGGAACGCCTGCGCGCGGCGAAGATGCCCATCCTGGGCAAGACCAACCTGGACGAGTTCGCGATGGGCTCCTCCACCGAGCACTCGGCGTACGGTCCCACCCGCAACCCGTGGGACCTGGACCGGATCCCCGGCGGCTCCGGCGGCGGGTCCGCGGCTGCGGTCGCCGCCTTCGAGGCACCCCTCGCACTGGGGACGGACACCGGCGGCTCCATCCGCCAGCCCGGCGCGGTCACCGGCACCGTGGGCGTCAAGCCCACGTACGGAAGCGTGTCCCGGTACGGCGCCATCGCCATGGCGTCCTCCCTGGACCAGATCGGCCCTGTATCGCGGACCGTACTGGACTCCGCGCTCCTGCACCAGGTCATCGGCGGGCACGATCCCCGCGATTCCACCTCGCTCCCGGACCCGCTGGCCGACCTCGTGGCCGCAGCGAAGACCGGCAACGTTGAAGGCATGCGGATTGGCATCATCAAGGAACTGCACGGCGAGGGCTACCAGGCCGGCGTCGAAAACCGCTTCAAAGACTCCCTGCCGCTCCTCAAGGAAGCCGGCGCGGAAATCGTTGAGGTCTCCTGCCCCAACTTCCAGTACGCCCTGGGCGCCTACTACCTGATCATGCCCTCCGAGGCGTCCTCCAACCTCGCCAAGTTCGACGGCGTCCGGTACGGGCTGCGCGTCCTGCCCGAGGATGGCCCCATGACCATCGAACGCGTCATGGGTGCCACCCGCGCCGCCGGCTTCGGCGACGAAGTCAAGCGCCGCATCATCCTGGGCACCTATGCGCTGAGCGCCGGCTACTACGACGCCTACTACGGCTCGGCCCAGAAGGTGCGCACGCTGGTGCAGCGCGACTTTGATGCCGCCTTCACCGTGGCGGACGTGCTGATTTCGCCCACCGCCCCCACCACGGCCTTCCGGCTTGGCGAAAAGCTGGACGACCCCCTGGCCATGTACCTCAACGACGTCGCCACCATCCCGGCGAACCTGGCCGGCGTGCCGGGCCTGTCCCTGCCCGGCGGCCTTGCGGACGAGGACGGCCTGCCGGTGGGCATCCAGCTGCTGGCCCCGGCCCGCGAGGACGCCCGCCTGTACCGCGTGGGCGCCGTGCTCGAGTCGCTGCTTGAAGCCAAGTGGGGCGGACCGCTCCTTGCGCAGGCACCTGAGCTTGCCGCCGCAGCCTCCGGGCCAGTGGAAACCCTTGTTGGAAGCCAGGAGGCAAAGTAATGAACACAGAGGCAATCCTGAGCTTCGAAGAAGCCATGGAGAAGTACGATCCCGTCCTGGGGTTCGAGGTCCACGTGGAGCTCAACACCAAGACCAAGATGTTCTCCTCCGCCCCCAACGTCTTTGGCGATGAGCCCAACACCAACGTCAACGAGGTGGACCTCGGCATGCCCGGCGTCCTGCCCGTGGTGAACAAGACTGCGGTGGAGTCCTCCATCAAGATCGGCCTGGCGCTCAACTGCAAGATCGCCGAGAGCTGCCGGTTTGCCCGGAAGAACTACTTCTACCCGGACACCCCCAAGAACTTCCAGACGTCACAGTACGACGAACCCATCGCGTACGACGGCTACCTGGATATTGAGCTCTCCGACGGCACCGTGTTCCGGGTGGAGATCGAGCGCGCCCACATGGAGGAGGACGCCGGAAAGCTGACCCACATGGGCGGCGCCACCGGCCGCATCCACGGCGCAGACTTCTCCCTGGTGGACTACAACCGCGCCGGCGTCCCGCTGGTGGAAATCGTCACCAAGCCCATCGAGGGAGCGGGCTCCCGGGCACCCGAACTGGCCAAAGCCTACGTTGCTGCGGTCCGGGAGATCGTCAAGAACCTCGGCGTCTCCGACGCGAAAATGGAGCGCGGAAACGTGCGCTGCGACGCCAACGTTTCGCTGCGCCCGCACGGCCGTGAACGGTTCGGCATCCGGTCCGAAACCAAGAACGTAAACTCGCTGCGCGCCGTCGAACACGCCGTCCGCTACGAGATCCAGCGGCACGCCGCCGTCCTGGACGCCGGCAACCCCGTAGTCCAGGAAACCCGCCACTGGCATGAGGACACCCGGACCACCACGTCTGGCCGGCCCAAGTCAGACGCCGACGACTACCGCTACTTCCCGGAACCGGACCTGGTTCCCGTGGTGGCCTCGCGCGAATGGGTTGAGGAACTGCGCGCCACCCTGCCCGAGCCGCCGGCCGCCCGCCGGAAGCGCCTGCAGGCTGACTGGGGCTACTCGGACCTCGAATTCCGCGACGTGGTGAACGCCGGCGTCATGGACGAGATCGAGGAAACCATTGCCGCCGGGGCCTCGGCCTCTGTGGCCCGCAAGTGGTGGATGGGCGAGATCGTGGGGCGTGCAAAGAACGCCGACGTCGATCCCGGCCAGCTCGGCGTCCAGCCCGCCACCATCGTGGAGCTCGCACGCATGGTGGAAGAGGGCAAGATTAACAACAAGATGGCCACGGAGGTCCTGGACGGGGTCCTGGCCGGCGAAGGCACCCCCGCTGAGATCGTGGAGAAGCGCGGCCTGGCCGTGGTTTCCGACGACGGGCCCCTGCTCGAAGCCATCGACGCCGCGCTGGCCGCCCAGCCCGGCGTGGCGGACAAGATCCGCGGCGGCAAGGTCCAGGCCGTTGGCGCCATCGTGGGCGGAGTCATGAAGGCCACCCGCGGCCAGGCCGACGCCGCCCGCGTTCGTGAGCTCATCCTGGAGAAGCTGGGCGTCACCGCCTAGCCCCTCCTGCCCAACCGGGTAGCAGCAGATGTCGTTTTGAGCCTTCATAGCGACACCTGCTGCTACCCGGTTTTGTTTAAGTAGTACTCGGGTCCCGCCTGCCGCACACTACTCGTGTGCTGCGGTGAGGCGCGGCCCTACACTGAACCACCAGGGCGCAGGGCCAAGGGAAAATGCCCTGCCGTTGTTGTGGGAGGTATGGGCATGCCGGTAAGGAAGCCGCTGGGATTCCGCAAGGCTGCACTCGGTGGAGTGGTGGCACTCGCGCTGACCGGGACTGGGGTGGTGTTCGCGTGGGCCGCGAACGAGCCTCCGCCGCCTGCACCGCCGTCGTCGTCGCCGCCGGGAAAGTCAGGCAATGCCCCTGGACAGAACAAGATGGCGGATCAGAGCAAGGCGCCGGGGCGGGACAAACCGGACAAGGCCCCCCGCCCGCAGCACCTGCACAGCGAGAGCGTGGTCAAACAGGCTGACGGGACCTTTGAAACCGAGGTGAGCCAGCGCGGGACGGTGGAGTCAGTCAGCGACACCTCCATCACTGTCAGGAGCGAGGACGGCTATACGCAGACCTACGCTGTCAACGCCGAGACGAAGATCGCTCAGTTGCCGGCTGCCCCGGCGGATGGCGCGGCGGCAAAGGATGACGGCGGCAAGCGGCTGAAGCCCTCAGACGGTACCATCGCGGATATTTCTGCGGGTGACGTTGTCCGCATCTCCGGAGCGAAGAACGGCGACGCCGTGACCGCGGAGAGAATTGTTGAAGGTGCCGGCGGCGGTCCTGGCCTCGGACTTGGCCGCGGCCACGGACACGGGAGGGGCCACAAGTAGGTAGCAGCAAGTGTCGTTTTGGAGGCTCATAACGACATTTGCTGCTACTCAGTTGGGTCAGCCCTGCTTCACCAGCTCAGCCATGATGCCCTGCAGCGCCTCGCAGACGATGGTTACGGACCGCCGCTTCAGGTTTTCCGGCCTGGCCAGCAGGTCGATCCTTCGCCGCGTGCTGATTCCTTCGAGCGGCCGCAGCACGATGCCGGGGTTCAGTACCGGCCCCGCCGTGTATCTGGGGAGTAGGCCCACCACGCCGCCTGCGGCAACCAGGGCTGCCACCGTGGAGTAATCGTTGATCCGGTGGACAATGTTCAGTTCGCGGCTGGAAACGGCGGCGACGGCGGTCAGCACATCGGCGGGGGAGTAGCCGGCGTGGCTGGTCACCCAGGCCTCACCGCAGACGTCGTCCGCTGTCACGGCGGCCTTGGCGGCGAGGGGGTGCCCGGCAGGCAAAGCCACATCCAGGGGTTCGTGGGCCAGCGGAATCACTGCCACCCGTTCGGCAGGCCAGCGCGGGCTGTGGTCCATGCGGTGCGCGAGCACCAGGTCATAGCGTGCGGTGAGGGCGGGAAAGTCCTGCTGGGCCACGTCCTCGTCCGAAAGTCCTATCCGTGGCTGTCCCGGGACGGCGAGGATCCGGGCAAGCGGGGCGAAGAGTGCCTGCCCGGCGCTGTGGAATCCGCAGAGGCTCACTCTGCCGGCCGCGGAGCCGTGGTAGTTCCCGATCGCATCCTTGGCGTCCGCCATGGCGCTCACGACGGCGGCCCCGGCGTCGGCGAGCACCTGACCTGCCTCCGTGAGCACCAGGGTACGGCCCTCCTTGCGGGTGAGGGGCACCTCGACTTTCCGCTGCAGCAGGGCCAGTTGCTGGGAAACCGCGGAGGGGGTGACCATGAGGGTGTCCGCCACTGCCTTTACGCTGCCGAGGGCGCCCAGTTCCCGAAGGATTTCAAGCTGGTGGATCTCCATCACAGCAGTCTACGCATTAGGAATAGCTACATCGTCAATTGAGTGATTTGCTGTTGTGCTAAAGCTTCGTTCTCGCTGTAATGAGGGAGGCAGCACCTGCCTATGATCAGACAAAGAGTGAGGAAGCCGATGAAGGCTTTGTACAAGGCCGGACCGCAGGCCGGCTTCGAGCTGGTGGACCGCCCCGAGCCGGTGGCCGGGCCCGCTGATGTGAAGATCCGGGTCATGACCACGGGTATCTGCGGCACCGACCTCCACATCCAGTCGTGGGACTCCTGGGCGCAGGGGATCATTGAAGCTCCCCTCATCCCGGGCCACGAGTTCTATGGCGAAGTGGTGGAAATCGGCGAGGACGTCCGCGACGTCAAAGTGGGAGACCGGGTTTCCGGCGAAGGCCACGTGGTGTGCGGGATCTGCCGGAACTGCCGCGCCGGCAGGCGCCAGATGTGCATCCACACCGTCAGCGTGGGCGTCCAGCGGGACGGCGCGTTCGCAGAGTACGTGGTGATCCCCGAAACCAACGTCTGGGTCCACCATGATCCCTCGGTCACTCCCGAGCTCGGTGCCATCTTCGATCCCTTCGGCAATGCCGTGCACACCGCACTGAGCTTTCCCCTGGTGGGGGAGGACGTGCTGATCACCGGTGCCGGCCCGATCGGGTTGATGGCGATCGCAGTAGCACGCCACGCCGGCGCCCGGAAGATTGCCATCACGGACGTCTCGCGCCCACGCCTTGAGCTTGCCCGCCAGCTGGGAGCAGACCTCGCCATCGACGTGTCCACCACCCGCGTGCGGGATGCCCAGCGGGACCTGGGCATGCGTGAGGGCTTCGATATTGGCATGGAAATGTCCGGCCACCCGGGGGCGCTGCCGGAGATGATCGACAACATGAACCACGGCGGCCGGATCGCCATGCTGGGACTGCCCAGCCAGGACATCATCATCGACTGGGGCAAGGTGGTCACCCACATGCTCACCCTCAAGGGCATCTACGGCCGCGAAATGTATGAAACCTGGTACGCCATGAGCGCCATGCTCTCGTCCAACCCCGTGCTGCACGCCGGAATTTCCGCCGTCGTCACTGACACGCTCCCTGCCGGCCAGTGGGAAAAAGGCTTCGACCTTGCCCGCAGCGGCGCAGGTGGCAAAGTTGTCCTCGACTGGACCCAACTCTAAGGAACACCATGTACACCTCGATCAAGGACCAGCTGCGCACCGAGCTGGACGACATCCGCAGCGCGGGCCTCTTCAAGACCGAACGCCGCATCAGTTCCCCGCAGTCCAGCCACATCACCGCCGGACAGATCGGGCAGCCGGGTGCCGACGTGCTGAACTTCTGCGCCAACAACTACCTGGGCCTGGCGGACCACCCGGACATCATCCACGCGGCCAAGGAGGCCATGGACGAGCGCGGCTTCGGCATGGCCAGCGTGAGGTTCATCTGCGGCACCCAGGACCTGCACCTGGAACTCGAATCCCGGGTCTCCCGGTTTCTGGGCACCGAGGACACCATCCTGTTCTCCAGCTGCTTCGACGCCAACGGCGGGGTCTTCGAATCGCTCTTCGGCCCGGAGGACGCCATCATTTCCGATGCCCTGAACCATGCCTCCATCATTGACGGGATCCGGCTCTGCAAGGCACAGCGGTACCGGTACGCGAACCAGGACATGGCGGACCTGGAAGCGAAGCTCGTTGAGGCGAAGGATGCCCGCCGCAAGATCGTGGTCACGGACGGCGTCTTCTCCATGGACGGATACCTCGCGCCGCTGGAAGCCATCTGCGACCTCGCCGAGAAGCACGACGCACTGGTCATGGTGGACGACTCCCACGCCGTCGGCTTCATGGGCTCCACCGGCGCCGGCACGCCCGAACACGCAGGCGTGTCCCACCGGGTGGACATCTACACTGGCACGTTCGGCAAAGCGCTGGGCGGAGCATCCGGAGGATACGTGTCCGGGCGCGGCGAAGTGGTAGCCATGCTCCGGCAGAAGGCCCGCCCCTACCTGTTCTCGAATTCGGTTGCTCCGGCCATTGTTGCGGCAACTATCAAAGCCCTGGACCTGGTGCAGAACTCGGCGGGCCTGCGGCGCACGCTCTTCGAGAACGCCGCCCTGTTCCGCCGCCGGATGACCGAGGAGGGCTTCGACCTCCTGCCCGGCGAACATGCCATTGTGCCGGTGATGTTCGGCGACGCCGTGCTGGCCGCGAAGGTGGCTGACCGGATGCTGCAGCACGGCGTCTTTGTCACAGCCTTCAGCTTTCCGGTGGTTCCGCGGGGTGCCGCGCGGATCCGGGTGCAGCTGTCGGCCGCGCACTCCGCGGACGACGTCGAATCCTGCGTACGTGCCTTCGTCGCCAGCCGTGCCGAGGCGGCAGGCCAGGAACAGTAGCGCTGGAAGCCAAGTCTGCGAGGATGGAGAAATGGCAGCACATTACGATGTCCTGATTGTCGGCGGCGGCATAGCCGGACTGTCCCTGGCGTCCGCGCTGGCGGGCAGGTGCAGCGTGGCGCTGGTGGAGGCGGAGCAGGAACTGGCGTACCACACGTCGTCCCGCTCGGCCCAACAGTTCATTCCAAGCTACGGCCCGCCCGTGGTCCAGGAACTGACCGTCCGGACCCTTGAGCTGCTCGCCGCGCGCGATGCTGAACTGCGCGAACCCATCCTGACGCCCCGCAGCTTCATGCTGATCGGCACGGAGGACGGGGTGGCCGCCGAAGCCAGCGGACTCATGCGTTCCATTACCCCCGCTGAGGCGCTGGAGCTGTGCCCGGCGCTGGTCCCCGGGACATTCCAGGCCGCGGGACTGGATGAAGGGTCCTTCGGCTGCAACGCGCCGCTGCTGCTGGCAGACCACAGGCAGCGCGCTGAGGCTGCCGGGGTGGACATCATTACCGGCGCCAGGGTGCACACCGCACAACGGCTTGGTTCCGGATGGCAGGTGGGCGCCGGCACCGAGGGTTTCCAGGCAGGTGTCGTGGTCAACGCTGCCGGAGCCTGGGCGGACGAACTTGCCGTCATCAGCGGCGTGGAAAAGCTGGGACTCCAGCCGTACCGGCGCACGGCGGCTATTGCCGCCGTCGACCATCCCCTGCCTGAACACAGCCCGATGGTGGCGGCGGCGGACAAATCATTTTATTTCCGGCGCGACGGGGACGACGTGCTCATTTCGCCCTCCGAATCGGAGCCCAGCGGGCCTGAGGATGCCCGGCCCCGGCCCGGTGACATTGAGCGGCTGGTGGGCAGGTTGAACGAGATCACCACGCTGGGAATCACTGAAGTCCGCAGGGCATGGACTGGGCTGCGGACGGAGGCGGCCGACGGCGTCCCGGTGGCGGGGTTCGACGCCGAAGCCCCGGGCTTCTACTGGCTGGCCGGCCAGGGCGGCTACGGCTTCCAGACGTCCTCCGCCATGGCTGAGCTCGCGGCCGCCCAGATCCTGGCGGGCCAGGGCACTGCGGGACAGGGGACTGCAGCCGGGACGGCGGGTCCGGAATCCCGGACAGCGCAGGCGCTGGCAGCCACCCGCTGGTCCGTGCGGCGCTGAAGAATGGCTATATGAGTACCCTGATCACCAATATCGCCGAGTTGATGACGCAGGACCTGGAACACCGGGTCCTGAAGGACGCTGCGGTGGTGATTGAGGGCGAGCGGATTTCGTGGATCGGCGCCGCTGCCAGTGCCCCGGCCGCCGATGACGCCGTGGACGTGGGCGGCCGGGCCGTGCTGCCCGGCTGGGTGGATTCCCACACCCACCTGCTGTTCGCAGGGGACCGGACTGCCGAGTTCGAGGCACGGATGGCGGGGGAGGCCTACGCGGCCGGCGGCATCGCGGTAACCGTGGACGCTACCCGGGCCACATCGGATTTTGACCTCACCCGACTGGCGCTTGGCCGTGTTGACGAGGCCGTTTCGCAGGGGACCACCTACGTTGAGACGAAGACCGGCTACGGCCTGGACGTTGAACACGAAACCCGGAGTGCACGGATTGCCTCCACCGTGGCGGACCAGGTCACTTTCCTGGGCGCACACCTGGTCCCCGCGGGGCAGGACCCGGAGGAATACACCGACCTGGTCTGCGGTCCCATGCTGGCGGCTGTCCGGCCCTTTGTGCAGTGGGCAGACGTCTTTTGCGAGGAAGGCGCCTTCACGGCGGAACAGTCCCGGCGGGTCCTGCTGGCCTGCCGCGACGCCGGACTGGGGCTCCGTGTCCACGGAAACCAACTGGGCGAAGGCCCGGGCGTGCAGCTCGCGGTGGAACTGGAAGCCGCCAGCGTGGACCACGTGAACTACCTCAACGCCGGGGACATTGACGCTTTGGCCGGGACCTGGACCGGCTGGAATGCCGCAACCGGCAGCGGCAGCCGCGGCACGGTTGCCACCTGCCTGCCGGCCTGCGACCTTTCCACCCGCCAGCCGCTGGCTCCTGCCCGTGCGCTCCTGGATGCCGGCGTCCAGGTGGCGCTGGCGTCCAACTGCAATCCCGGCACGTCCTACACGAGTTCCATGGCGTTTTGTGTTGCCACAGCCGTGCTGCAGATGCGCCTCAGCGTCCAGGAAGCTGTCCGGGCGGCCACATACGGGGGCGCCCTCGCGTTGCACAAGGACAAAGGGAACGATGCCGACGGCGAACGGGCGGTGGGGTCCGTCGCCGTCGGCCACCGCGCAGATCTGCATGTCCTCAATGCGCCGTCGGCCACGCACCTGGCTTACCGGCCCGGCATGCCACTGACATACGCTGTATGGCGGGCAGGGAAACAGACTCGGTAAGCTCCGCCTCATATGACGTTAGGTGATCGTTTTAGGTCTGTTATGATCAGAAAACGTCATCGAATTGGGTGGCGGGAGTATTTGGAGGCCCTGCATGACCCGCACCGACCGATTGACGGCAATCCTCGACCTCCTCGCGCGGACCGGCCAGGTGGAAGTCGAAGAGATCGTTACCACCCTGAACGTTTCGCCAGCCACCGCCCGGCGGGATCTGGACAGCCTAGCCAAGCGCCGGCTGCTCACCCGGACCCGGGGCGGTGCCACCACCGGAGCCCTTGCCTACGACCTGCCCGGCCGGTACAACCGTGACGATCATGCCGAGGCCAAGGAACAGATTGCCCAGGCTGCTTCAGCGCTGATAGCCCCCGGCGCAGTCATCGGATTGTGCGGCGGGACTACCAGCACCGCACTGGCACAGATCCTGGCAACCCGCGAAGACCTCAACGCACCTTCCAACCAGCCCACCCTGACGGTAGTCACGAACGCCATCAACATCGCGTCACAGTTGGCGGTCCGGCCCAGCATCAAAGTGATGGTTACAGGCGGGATCCTCAATCCACGGTCCTATGAGCTGGTGGGTCCATACACGGACATCATCATGCAGAAGGTGGTGCTGGACATCGCCTTCATCGGAGTGAACGGCATTGATCCCGAAGTGGGGCCAACCAACACGGGAGAGGGTGAAGCCTCCGTCAACGCCCTCCTCGCCAGCAGGGCACGGGTTTCCTACGTCCTGGCTGACTCGTCCAAGGTGGGCGTGCGGGCCTTCGCCACTATGGACGGGTACAACTTCACCCGGCTGATTACGGATTCCGGAATTTCGGCGCAGGACAAGGCTGCTTTCGAAGCCAACGGCACGGAAGTGATCGTCGCCGCCGGCTGACCGGCCTGCGGTTCCCCTGTGGCAAACAGGCCTGTGCCTGCGTGACACTGGAGGGGTAATCAGCCCGGATCCAGAAAATGAAGGCAAGATGGGAGCATGCTGGTTCCCTCCCGCCGTCGCCTGCGTCTTGAAGTCTGGATCGTCCTGGGCCTGTCTTTGGGGCAGTCTGCTGTGTATTCCGTGGTGCAGCTCCTGGACAAGATGACCCGGGCGCCGCTGGCGGAAGGTACCTCCACGCTTAACCGCTCGCAGAGCACCCGCGAATATTTCGACCTGACGTACCAGCTGCTGGACATCATCTTCGCGCTGGTTCCCGTGCTGCTGGTGCTCTACTTCCTCACCGACCAGCGGCAGGCCTCGTCCGGCCATGGCAGCAACCCGGGTTCAGCCTTCCAAAAGCTGGGCTTCAACTTCGCCCGCCCCGGCCGGGATCTGCTCCAGGGCCTGGGTCTGGCAGCCCTGATCGGCATTCCTTCCCTGGGCCTCTACGCTGCAGGCAGGGCACTGGGGATTACGACGGCCATCATCCCCAGCGAACTGGACGCGTACTGGTGGACGGTGCCGGTGCTGATCCTGTCCGCGATGCGCCATGCCGTAGTGGAGGAAGTCATCGTGGTCGGTTACCTGATGAACCGCTTCGGAAAGCTCGGCTTGAGCATCCCGCTGTCAATCATGGCAAGCTCGCTGCTTCGCGGCATCTACCACTTGTACCAGGGCTTCGGCCCCTTCATCGGCAACGTGGTGATGGGCATCGTCTTCGCGTGGCTGTACACCCGCACTCGCCGTGTGATGCCGCTTGTCATAGCCCACGCGCTGCTCGACATCGTGGCCTTCGTGGGCTTCAGCCTGTTCGGCAAGGCTGTCGGGCTGGGCTGAGCCTTCGCGGCAACCTCAGGCACTTTTGTCAGCACGACGGCGGGCAGGAGGTGCCGGCTAAGTCAGGTCAGTGCAGGGTCCCGGTCCCTGATCGGGTCCCAGTCGCTCATCGGGTCCTTTGGCAGGACGGGCGGGAGGGCGTAGAAGTCGTCCCAGAGGGGGTCGTCCGCGGGTATGTCGTCCAGGTCTATGAGGTTGTCATCTTCAGGTTCCTCCTGTGGAGGTTCCGGGTATGGGAGGTCTGCGGCAGGGCAGGCACACGCGCCGGGCATGGGCGGGTAGGGCAGCACGCCGGGGACTTGCCCGTTGTGATGCTCCCCAGGATTCAACCCCGCCGGCAGGGCCGAGATGACGGTTTCCGGCCAGTGGGGTGGTTCCCAGTCCTGGTGTTCGCTTTTGTAGTGCCGGCCGGACGGTGAGGTCCAGCCGGGTGGTTCGTCCTTGGTGGCGGGTGTTGGTGTCCACCCGCTGGAGTGCCGAAGTTTGTGGTGCTTGGGGCAGGGTTGTCCGAGGTTGCTGATCCCGGTGGTGCCGCCGTGCTGCCAGGCCAGGAGGTGGTCTGCCTCGTTATCCAGTGAGTTGTTGTTGCAGCCGGGGAAGGGGCATTTGCCGTCCCGCATCCGCAGCCAGTTCCGCATGGCTTTGGTAACGCGGTAGCTGGTCCGCCCGATCTCCAGCGGCGCCCCGTCCCGCGGATCGACAAGGACGCGGTGGAAGGAATCGCCACCGTTCGCGACCAGGTCCCTCGCCATGGACGGCGGGATGGGCCCGAAGCCGTCCAGCATGGCGGGCTCGTCGGTCAGGCCCATCAGCGCGAATACCGGCACCATGACGAGGACCTGCGCACGGATCGTCGACGAGTGGGCGGGATTGCTGCCGCTGGTGAGGATCGCTTCGGCGAACTCGTCGGCCCGGATCTGGGTGAGGGTGCGGGGCTCGTCGGGTCCCTGTGCGGCCCGGGCGAGGGCGTTGAGCCGGTTCCAGCCCGCCATGGCCTGATGCGCGGGGAGGCAGGCCGAAAGCCAGGCCATGCCGTCCTGGTCCGGCCGGTACTCCACCCGGCGGTCCGCCACACCCTTGGCGTGGCGTTTCTCGATCGATTCGGGATGGTGGCGTTCGCGCCAGGTGCGGGCCTTGTGCCGGAGCCGGTGGGCGGGGATTTCCCCGATCGTGGCTGCGGTGGCGGGTCTGGGTGTGTTGGGGTCGAGGAAGTGGGCCTCGAGGGCGGCGGCGCCGGAGGGGTCGAGGGTGGCGGCCTCGTCCGCCAGGGCCAGGGCGTGCTGCCACGAGATTGCTCCGGATTGCAGGGCGGCGAGTGTCAGGGGCAAGGTCGTGTCCAGGGCGTGGGACGTGGCCAGGAACGTGCTTGCGGCCCGCGGCCCGATGGCCAGCACAGCCCCGATTTCCGCCGCGATAGCCATGTCCTGCGCCCGGGCCGGCATCTCCGGTGCCAGGGCCTGGGCGGTGTCGGCGTACTTTATGGCGGCCCGGGCCTTCAGGCCTGCGAGCCCGGCTTCGGCCTCGCTGGCGCCGGCGAGGATGTCCAAGTTCCCATCGGCCAGCCCGGCCAACGGATCAGCAGCCGAAAACGGCTCCGAACCATACCCGTCCACCTCCGCGTTGAGCACAGCAAGGGCGGCGCGGATGTCCGCAAACGCCTTCTCCACCACTTCCCTGCCCATGCACCAATCATGGCAAGGGGGTCTGACATTAACGCCGGAAGAGGCCGGGCGCGCGGGAACCCGGCAAACTGGAACTGCTGGGAGACCAATTCGGCCGCCATCGGCGGGTGACGCCGTTGTCACCTGCTGATGGCGGCCGAAGCTTACGCAGGCAGTCTCAAGTATCTGCCCGGGTTGATACCCGGCGGGGGCGAACCCATGCCGGGAGGGGAGGATCAGATAGTGACTGCCCCGTTGGCGGTCTCGAAAGTCACCGAAAGGATCCCGGGGGTTCCGTGCGGTGCCACCCACTCCACGGCTACGTCTTCCAGCGGCTTCTCCACGGGTTCACCCAGCCACTCGGTTACCCGGGCGGCAGAGCCGGCTATGGTGAGGCAGCTCATCTTGACGTTGCTCTCGTAAGCGTTGGAGGGGTGCAGGGAGGGATCGCCCTCCCACTTGAGCATGTACGGGACCTGGGGGTCCGCGATCAGGCCGAGGATGCCGATCTGCTTCCATACGAGTTCGCGGCCGTCAGGGAACTTACGGTTGCCGTTGACCGAGGAGCGGCCCAGGCGTTCCTCGAAGGGGGCCAGGTCATCTACCTCGACGCACCAGCCCATCCAGCCGCCGCCGGCTGCAGACCGTGCGCGCACTGCCTGGCCGAAGGGCGCCTTGTCCGAAGCCGGGTGGTCCAGGACCTCAACGACCTCAAGGTACTTGTGCCCCGCGAGCGGGATGATCATATTCCGGGTTCCGAACCGCGGGTGCACTCCACCCTTCACTGCCTCGACGCCGAGGGCAGAGGAAATCCGGTCAGTGGTGGCAGCCAGGCCATCGTGTTCACAGGCGTAAGAGACGTGATCCATGCGCATGGCAACATCTTGGCACTTTGTGATCGGGCTCTCAGCTAAGGGTAGCCTTACTGGGATTTTCCGACAGGAGGCGACTCCGCGGACTCCCACAGCGGACATACGCGGGACCATGTTCGTCATAATGCTGTGCCGCTTTGCACAGCTGTTCCTACACTGGGCTCAGGTCATGAGCGCCAGCACCAAGCCCCGGCTTGCTGGCCGGCAACCCTCCTTCCGCGGTGGGGTGCCCCGGGTGAGGACCTGGCTGTCCGGCAAAGGCCGGATGGCAAGCGCGGCCCGCGGTGCTTCGAGCCTGCCGGGCCCAGTCAAAGGAGCCTTAGATGTCCAACGGATGGTCATTCGAAACCCGCCAGATCCACGCAGGCCAGGAGCCGGACAGTGCCACAGGCGCCCGCGCACTCCCTATCTACCAGACCACGTCCTTCGTGTTCCCGAGCGCCGAGAGCGCCGCCAACCGCTTTGCCCTTGCTGAACTGGCACCTATCTACACCCGCATCGGCAACCCCACCCAAGAAGCCGTGGAACAGCGGATCGCCAGTCTTGAAGGCGGACTCGGGGCACTGCTGCTTAGCTCAGGCCAGGCCGCTGAAACCTTCGCTGTCCTGAACATCGCGGAGGCCGGCGACCACATCGTCGCAAGCCCCAGCCTTTACGGCGGAACGTACAATCTCTTCGCCCACACCCTGAAGAAGTTCGGCATTTCGGTCACCTTCGTCGCGGACCCGGACAACCTGGAGCAGTGGCGCGACGCCGTGCAGCCCAACACCAAGCTCTTCTTCGGCGAAGTGGTCTCCAATCCCCGGCAGGACGTCCTGGACATCGAGGGTATCTCCCAGGTGGCCCACGATGCCGGGGTGCCCCTCATTGTGGACAACACCCTGTCCACCCCGTACCTGATCCGGCCGCTGGAATGGGGAGCGGACATCGTGGTCCATTCGGCAACCAAGTACCTGGGTGGCCACGGCTCCGCCATTGCCGGCGTGATCGTGGACTCCGGCAAGTTCGATTTCGGCAAGGACGCGGCGAAGTTCCCGGGCTTCAACACTCCGGATCCCACCTACAACGGGCTGGTGTACGCCCGCGACCTCGGCAAGGACGGTGCCCTGGGCGCCAACCTGTCCTACATCCTCAAGGCACGCGTCCAGCTGCTCCGGGACCTTGGTTCCGCCGTCTCCCCGTTCAACGCCTTCCTCATTGCCCAGGGCCTGGAAACGTTGAGCCTGCGCGTGGAACGCCACGTTGCCAACGCCTTGGACGTTGCGCAGTGGCTGGAAGCGCGTGACGACGTCGAATCTGTCGCCTACGCGGGGCTGCCCTCCAGTCCTTGGTACGAGCGGGGCCGCAAATATGGCCCCAAGGGCACGGGCGCGATTGTGTCCTTCAACCTGGCTGGCGGGGCCGAGGCCGGCAAGCGCTTCGTGGACGCGCTGGAGCTGCATTCCCATGTGGCAAACATCGGTGACGTCCGCTCCCTTGTCATCCATCCGGCGTCGACCACCCACAGCCAGCTTTCCCCGGAGCAGCAGGCGGTGGCCGGGGTAACTCCCGGCCTGGTCCGGTTGTCTGTGGGAATCGAGCACATTGATGACATCCTGGCGGACCTGGAGGCGGGCTTCCGTGCCGCCAAGGCGGCCGTGGGCGCCTGAACAGGAGCAAGGGCCGACGGCGGGTCCCCGGCCCGGCGGGCGTGCTTGCCGGGCCGGGGATCGTCACAACCAGTCACACTCTTGGCGGCAGGCGGGGGCTGTTTCGTACACTCGAACCAGGTCATGAGTGCCAGTGACAGCCCCGGCTTGCTGGCCGGCAACCCTCCTTCCGCGGTGGGGTGCCCCGGGTGAAGACCTGGCCTGCCGGTCATTCGACGGCAGGCAAGCGCGTAAGAAGAGGTCTTGCCATGACGGTTACCGTCGCCCGTACCACCGTTTCCGAGCACGGAATAGTCCGCTATGCCTCCATTGGGGGACTGGAACTTGAAGCCGGCGGATACCTGCCCGACGTCACGCTGGCCTACGAAACCTGGGGCACCCTCAACGCGGACGCCAGCAATGCCGTCCTGATCGAGCACGCACTGACCGGCAGTACCCACGTGACCCGCGGCGATACCGATGAACCGGGTTGGTGGGAGCAGCTGGCCGGGCCGGGTGCACCGGTGGACACGGACCGCTTTTTTGTAGTGTCCATCAACATTGTGGGCGGTTGCTACGGGTCCACGGGGCCGTCCTCGCCGGCACCGGACGGGACTCCCTGGGGATCCCGGTTTCCCCTGGTCACGCTGCGGGACAGCACTGTGGCGGAGGCCCGGCTGGCCGACAAGCTGGGAATCAAGAGCTGGTTTGCGGTGCTGGGCGGTTCCATGGGCGGAGCCCGCGCACTTGAGTGGGCCGTCACCTTCCCGGAACGGGTGCAGCGCTGCGGGGTGATCTCCATCGGCGCCGCCAGCACGGCCGAGCAGATTGCCTTTGCCCAGGCACAGACCCTGGCGATCCGCCAGGATGCGAATTTCAACGGGGGCGATTACTACGGCGGCCCCTTCCCCGAGGATGGCCTGGCCCTGGCCCGGCGGATCGCGCACATCACCTACCGCTCTGCGGCGGAACTGGAAGGCAGGTTTGGCCGCGCACCCCAGGCTCCGGAGTCACCCCTGCAGGGCGGGGTCCTGGCCAGCCGCGGACGGTACCAGGTGGAAAGCTACCTGGACCACCAGGGGAACAAGCTGGTCCGGCGGTTTGATGCCAACAGCTACATCGCCATCACCGAGGCGCTGATGAGCCACGACATCTGCCGGGGGCGGGGGCCGCTTCCCGAGACCCTGGCGCGGTCAGGTGCGCGCTTCTTCGTGGCGGCCGTGGACTCGGACCGGCTCTACTTCCCGGCCCAGTCCCGCGAACTTGCCGCAGCTCTCCCCGGAGAAGTGGACGTGCACCTCATTACGGCGCCCATAGGTCATGACGGCTTCCTGACGGAAATAGGCCAGCTGGGCCACCAGCTCAGGGCGCATCTCTCGGACTAAAACCGCGGTTCGCGGGCCAGCAAATGTGCATTTATGCAGATAGCCTCTGCATGATTCGCCGTTGAGCTTGGCGTTCAGGCAGACCATACTCGTTGGGACCCGGCGGTTCGTGGCCAAAATCACACGTATCCGCCACAGCCTGTCCCAGTGGTGTCGAAGAAGACGCCGAAGGAGTTCATCAATGAGTACGGAAAAGTCCGCCGCGCGGCGGCCCGAGGAAACCGATGTCAAGGCCTCCGGCCTGAAGAAAGTCGTCACGGCCTCCATGGCCGGCACCGTGGTTGAGTGGTACGAATTCTTCCTTTACGCCTCCGCCGCCACGCTCGTGTTCGGCAAGCTGTTCTTCCCCAACTCCGGTACAGAGCTGGACGGCATCATTGCAGCCTTCGTCACCTACGCCGTCGGCTTCGTTGCCCGCCCCATCGGCGGCATCGTCTTCGGCCACTTCGGCGACAAGTTTGGCCGCAAGCAGTTGCTGCAGCTGAGTATCATCCTGGTGGGTGTTGCCACCTTCCTCATGGGCTGCCTGCCGACATTTGCGCAGATCGGCTACTGGGCGCCTGCGCTGCTGGTGTTCCTGCGCTTCGTCCAGGGCTTCGCAGTAGGCGGCGAATGGGGCGGCGCGGTGCTGCTCGTCGCCGAACACAGCCCCAGCAAGTCCCGCGGTTTCTGGTCCAGCTGGCCGCAGTCCGCCGTCCCCATGGGCAACCTGCTCGCCACGGCCGTGCTGTTCACCCTGTCTTCCACCCTTTCGCCCGAAGCTTTCCTCGGCTGGGGCTGGCGCGTAGCCTTCTGGCTCTCCGCAGTGATCGTCATCATTGGCTACTACATCCGCACCAAGGTCCAGGACGCACCGATCTTCCTGGAGGCCCGCAAGGAAGTCACCGTCGAGAACAAGGGCTACGGTGTGGCCGAAGTCTTCCGCCGGTACCCCCGCGGTGTGTTCACCGCCATGGGCCTGCGCTTCGCGGAGAACATCCTCTACTACCTTGTTGTCACGTTCTCCATCACCTACCTGAAAGTGGTTGTGCAGACGGACACGTCCCGCATCCTGCTCCTCCTGCTGGTGGCACACTTCATCCACTTCTGCGCAGTCCCGCTGGTGGGCAAGATGTCGGACTCCCTGGGACGCCGCCCGGTATACATGGCCGGCGCAATCCTCGCCGGAACCTGGGGCTTCTTCGCATTCCCCATGATGGACACCGCCAACGACTTCATCATCCTGGCCGCCATCACCATCGGCCTGCTGTTCCACGCCCTCATGTACGCCGGCCAGCCGTCCATCATGGCGGAAATGTTCCCCACCCGCATGCGGTACTCGGGCGTTTCCCTGGGCTACCAGGTGACCTCCATCGTTGCCGGCTCGCTGGCGCCCATCATCGCCAGCTCGCTCCTGGGCAGCTTCGGCTCGTCCCTTCCGGTGGCGTTCTACCTCCTGGGCGCCTGCGTAGTGACGGCGGTCGCTGTCTTCTTCCTCAAGGAAACCCGCGGCATCTCACTTCATGATGTCGATGCCGCCGACGCACAGGGCACGGCCGATCTGCTGGCCGCCGCCAAGAAATAGCCGCCAAGTAGTCCTCACGGCACAGCACCACGGACAGGGCAGCTGCCCGGACCTGCACGCACCGCAGGTCCGGGCAGCCGCCTGTCCACACACTTAAGGTCAGGAACACCATGCGAGCAGCAGTCCTTTATTCCACAGTTCCTTCAGGCACCAGCTATACCGAAGCACGGCCCCTGGTGGTCCAGGAGCTCAGCCGTCCCGAACCCCGCGCCGGCGAGCTTGGCGTCACAATCACCTACTCCAGCCTGTGCCATTCAGACCTGTCAGTGGTGGACGGTTCCCGCGTCAGGCCGCTTCCCATGGCACTGGGGCATGAAGCGGTAGGGCGGGTGGCCGCGGTGGGTGAAGGCGTCACGGACGTGTCCGTAGGGGACCACGTGGTCCTCGTCTTCGTTCCCAGTTGCGGCTCCTGCCGGGCCTGCCGGGCGGGGCGGCCCGCGCTCTGCCACCGGGCCGCTGAGGTCAACGGCTCCGGTGACCTTTTGCACGGCGAAGCCCTGCTGCGCACGCCCGCGGGGGAGCGGATCAACCACCACCTTGGGGTGTCGGCCTTCGCGGATTATGCGGTGGTTGCCCGGGAGTCAGTGGTGGTGATCGACGACGACGTCCCTGACACGGTCGCGGCGATGTTTGGCTGCGCCGTGCTCACCGGAATGGGCGCCGTCCTCAACACGGCCGCCATCCAGGAAGGCCAGTCGGTGGCTGTCTTCGGGCTCGGCGCGGTGGGGCTTTCGGCCGTCATGGCTGCGGCGCTCGCGGGTGCTTCCGCCGTCATTGCCATTGACCCCAACACAGCCAAGCACGGGCTGGCCATGGAGTGCGGTGCAACAGCGGTGGGGACCCCGGAGGACGCCGCCCGCCTGATCGCGGAAGCTGCCGGTGACGGTGTGGACATCGCGGTCGAGGCGGTGGGCTCGGCCCGGGTGATCGCGTCCTGCCTTGGGCACGTGACGAGGGGCGGCGCCGTCGTCTCCGTCGGCCTGCCGCACCCCACCGCAGAGCTGACAGTGCCTGCCCTGCAGTTCGCCGGGGCGGGCAAGCGGCTGCTGGGCTCGTACATGGGCGACGCCGTACCGGACCGGGACATTCCCCTCTACCTGGGTTACTGGCGGGACGGCCGGCTGCCAGTGGAGCTGCTGCACACCGACACCAGGCCCCTCGCCGAGATCAACGAAGGACTCGATGCGCTCGCCGCCGGGCAGGTGGTGAGGCGGCTTTTCCAGGCCTGAAGCCGGGCCGGCTGCCAACACGCAGGTCGCAAATTACCAAGTCGCTGACAGTTCAGGCCGCCAGCAGGTCACGCGGCCAACAGGTCCTGGCGCACCGCCACCTCCTGCTGGAGCGCGCCAATCACGGCCTGGACCCGGGCGGACCGCAGCGATTCCGGCCGTGCCACTGCCCAGATGGGGACCTGGCGCTGGAAGGCGTCAGCGAGCACCGGAACGAACTCCGGGTTGCGCGCCACCATGAAGTTTGGCAGCAGCCCTATTCCGGCGCCCCGGCGCACCGCCTCCACCTGGGCGAAGATGCTCGTTGCCTGGAAACTTGATCTGGGCATGGGCAGCTGGGAGGAGCGGTGCCCCAGCTCGGCAACCTGGAGCGCGGACTCAACATAGGAGACGAATCCGTGCTGCCGCACGCCGTCGGGCGTCTCCGGCAAGCCGCGCTCCGCGGCGTAGGCGGGGCTGGCGTAGAGCCGGAGGAAGTAATTGGTCAGGAAGATGGCCTGCGCGTTGCTCACGTCGGTGCGGCCCACCACCACCTCCAGGTCCACGCCGGAGCGGTTCTGGCTGACCCTCCGCGTGGCGCTCAACATCTCCACGTTCAGCATCGGATGCCGCTGCTGGAGGCGGACCAGCGCCGGTGTCACGAATTCGGCGCCGAAACCGTCCGAGGTGCTGATGCGCACCATGCCGGACAGGGCGTCCCGGTCCTGGCTTGTGGCAGCGGCCAGCAACCCCAACGTTTCCTCGATCCTTTCCGCCGCGGCCACGGCCGAAGCCCCGAGCTCCGTCAGTTCCCACCCGTGCGGGGTGCGCTCCAGCGTGCGGCCGCCCAGTTGCCTGTCCAGTGCCAGGATCCGGCGCGAAATGGTGGTGTGTGTTGTGCCCAGCGTTTCGGCGACGGCGTTAAAACGCCCAAGCCGGGCCACAGTCAACAGAATGAGTAAATCGTCCGGACTCGGAAGCTGCGCCATCCCTACCTCCCAACCATGTGCATCCATGCACATGGCCTCTGTGAATTTTTGTCTTGATTGCACTTTAGCGGGATGTGAGGGTGGACACAGACCTTGCGGCCGTCGGCCGGAGAAAAAGCAAAGGAGCTTATGCCATGGCAGTCATTGGTTGGATCGGTTTGGGGAACATGGGCGGTTCGATGTCGGCGAACCTCGCAAAGGCCGGGCACGACGTACGGGGGTTCGACCTCAACCCGGGTGCCCTCGCCGCCGCAGAAACCGGAGGGGTGAAGCCGGCAGGCAGCATCGCAGAAGTCGTGGCGGGCGCCGACGCCGTTTTCACCATGCTTCCGAAAGGCGAACATGCAAAGGCGGTCTACCTCGGCGGGGACGGGGTGCTGGCGCACGCCGATACGCGTACCCTCCTCATCGATTCCTCCACCATCGACATCGCCGCGGCGAAGGAACTGCACGACGCCGCCGCTGCCGCCGGCTTCCGCTTCGTCGACGCCCCGGTTTCGGGCGGCATGAGCGGCGCAAAGGCTGGAACGCTGACGTTCATGGTGGGCGGCGAACCTGGTGCCGTAGCGGACGCCAGCCGCTTCATCGAGCCGATGGCCGCCAACGTCATCCCTACCGGCGGACCCACCACGGGGCAGGCGGCCAAGATCTGCAACAACCTGATGCTGCTGATCAACCTGGCGTCCACGGCGGAGGGTGCCGTGCTGGCCGACAGGCTGGGCCTGGACAAGAAGGTGTTCTGGGACATCGCCTCGGTCTCCTCTGGCGACAGTTGGGCGCTGCGGACCTGGTATCCCGTTCCGGGCGTCGTTCCCACCGCAGCATCCAACAATGATTTCGCACCCACGTTCACAGCGGAACTGGCGAACAAGGACATCGGCCTGGCCATCAGCGCTGCCGAGGACACCGGCACACCGCTGGAAATTGGCAGGCACGTGCAGCAGCTGTACCAGCGCCTCATTGACGCAGGCGAGTCCGGCAAAGACTGCTCCATGATCATCAAGCTTGCCGATGGCTCGCTCGACGCAGCGAAGTAGCTGCCTCCGCGAGCCCGCCGTCCACGCCCCAGCCATCTGAACTCCCTTAGAAAGAGACCTCCGTGCACACTATTCCGCATTACATCAATGGCAGCCGCGTCACCGATGCCGAGCGATTCGGCCCCGTCTTCAACCCTGCCACCGGCGAGCAGGAAAAGCAGGTGGCGCTTGCCTCAGCGGCCAGGGTTGAGGAAGCCATTGCCGCTGCCAAAGCCGCGCTGCCGGCCTGGCGGGCTGCGAGCCTCGCCAAGCGGACCAACATCTTTTTCCGCGTCCGCGAAATACTCAACGAGCGCAAGTCCGAGCTCGCCGCCATCCTGACCAGCGAGCACGGCAAAGTGCTCTCCGACGCCGAGGGGGAAATTTCCCGCGGACTGGAGAACATCGAGTTCGCCACCGGCCTCTCCCACATGCTCAAGGGAGAACGCTCCGAGCAGGTGTCCAGCGGTGTGGATGTCCACTCCGTCCGGCAGCCCGTGGGCGTGGTGGCCTGCATTACCCCGTTCAACTTCCCCGCCATGGTGCCGCTGTGGATGATCGGCAGCGCCCTGGCGTGCGGCAACACGGTGCTGTTGAAACCCAGCGAGAAGGACCCGTCCTCTGCCGTGTTCATCGCAGAGGTCTTCGCCGAGGCAGGACTTCCGGCCGGTGTCCTGAACGTGGTCCAGGGCGACAAGGAAGCTGTTGACACCCTCCTGGAACATCCGGATGTCAAAGCGGTCAGCTTCGTTGGATCAACGCCCATCGCCCAGTCGATCTACAAGAGGGCAGCGGACCACGGCAAACGCGTCCAGGCCCTGGGCGGAGCCAAGAACCACATGGTGGTCCTGCCTGATGCGGACCTGGACATGGCCGCCGACGCCGCCATCTCCGCCGCCTACGGTTCTGCGGGCGAGCGCTGCATGGCGGTGAGTGTGCTCGTGGCCGTGGGCAGCATCGCCGATGACCTCGTGGCTGCCATCAAGAGCCGGATGGCCACCCTGAAAATCGGACCCGGCACCGACCCGGCATCCCAGATGGGTCCGCTGATCACGGCCGAACACCGCGAGAAGGTGGCCTCCTACGTTGCCGGCGCCGAAAACGAGGGTGCCACGGTGGTGGTGGACGGCCGGTCACAGCAGTTCGATTCGAACGGGTTCTTCATCGGCGTCAGCCTGGTGGACCACGTCAAGCCCGGCATGAAGGTTTACGACGACGAGATCTTCGGCCCGGTCCTGTCCGTGGTCCGCGTGGACAGCTACAGTGACGCTGTCCGCCTGGTCAATGACAACGAGTTCGGCAACGGGGTTGCCATTTTCACCCGCGACGGCGGCGCCGCGCGGCAGTTCGAGTTCGACGTCGAGGCCGGGATGGTGGGCGTGAATGTGCCCATTCCGGTGCCGGTGGGCACCTTCTCCTTCGGCGGCTGGAAGAACTCCCTGTTCGGTGACACCCACATGTACGGCCCGGACAGCATCCGGTTCTACACCCGCGGCAAGGTAGTGACCACCCGCTGGCCGGACCCGGCAACGTCGGTCATCGACCTGGGATTCCCCCAGGTCGACTGATACGGGCGGCGCCTGGTTGCTTCCTAGCCGTTCATGATCTCGCTGCGGCGGGCCATGTACTCCTCGACGGACAGCTCACCGTTGCTGTACTGCTGGTCCAGTTCCGCGAGCTTGCGCGCGCGGAACCCCTGAGGGGCCGACGGCGGCGGGGGAGTGGCGGGGGCAGCGGGCTGCTGCGGGGCTTCTTCGCGCTGGTTCTGCCCGTACGGCTGCTGTCCGTAAGGCTGCTGCCCGTACGGCGGGAACTGCTGGTCCGTGGGCGGGACGGGCTGGATTGGCGGCAGGGGCTGGTTGGGCGGGAGAGGCGCCGGCCGCTCGATCTGGCGGAAACCGCCCGCGAGGTAGTCCTGCTGGGTGAAGCCGTCCCGCGGCTGCTTGCTCTGCGGACCGTTGGAGCCAAAGCCACCCGGCTCGGGGAATTGCCCGGCGCCGGGGAACTGCTCCGGGTACCGTCCCGAGAAGGTTTGCTCCTGGTTCCGGCGGGCCACGGACTTCCGGTACATCCGCATGGCCATCGGAATCACGAATGACAGGATGATGATCCAGAAAAACAGGTTGCTCACGGTGCTAAGCCTCTCGTGTGTGTCCCTCCAGCTTAACCCCGGCGCGTTTACAACGGACTCAGTTTCGGCTCCCGGCGGCCTGCCCCAGCGGACCCTCGCCGGATCCCAGCGGAACGCCCGGACCAAAGACGGGACCCGGCGTCGGCCGCTTCGCCGTGATGCCGTCCCCTGACGACTGGTTGCGCAGCCGGCGCAGCACCCACGGCACAAAGTACTGGCGGGCCCATACCAGGTCCCCGGAACGCGCCTCCCGCCAGCTCCGTGGCGGGAACGGCTTGGGCTGCAGTGGCTGCAGGGTGTGCTCCACGTTCAGTGAATCCAGCACCATGGCGGCAATGGTGTGGTGGCCCAGGGGCGAGAAATGAAGCCGGTCCTCGTCCCACATCTGGGGGTCGCCGAGCTGGCGGAGGGACCACATGTCCGCAATGACGGCGTCGTGCCGGGCGGCCACTGTCCGCAGGTTCTCGTTGTAGATGGCAACCTTGCTGCGGATCCTGCCGAGCACGGACGTACCGGTGTCCGGGCCGTTGAACAGCACCACCGTGGCGCCGCCCATGGTGAGGATCTGAACCACGGAATCGAGCTTCGCGGCGAGGACGTCGGGGTCCCCTCCCCTCCGCAACAGGTCGTTGCCGCCCGCGGAAAGCGTGACGAGGTCAGGCTTCAGCGCAAGGCACGGGGCGAGCTGCTGGTCCACGATCTGCTGCAGGAGCCGGCCGCGGACGGCAAGGTTGGCATAGGCGAAGTCCGGCTGGATCCGGCCCAGTTCCTCGGCAACGCGGTCCGCCCAGCCGCGGTACCCGCCCGGGCTTGAAGGCTCGGGATCCCCGATGCCCTCCGTGAAGGAGTCACCCATGGCCACATACCGGGTCCACGGGTGGGAGCCGGCGGTCATGGATGGGGTCTCGATGGCGCTTGTGTCACTCACGGTCCTATCCTGCCTTTCGCTTCCCTGGCTACGCCAACGTAGGTAGTTACCTGTGGGTAACTGGTATGAATGGAAACCATGACTGACGCCGAAGTATTTCCTGCCCCTGTTGTCCTGTGGTCCCATCCGGAGGACCAGCGCGATGGCAAGCCCCTGCTGGTGCTCCTGCACGGCTACGGCGCAAACGAACAGGACCTGCTGAGCCTGGCCGACCTGCTGCCCGGCGGCTTCGCCGTCGCGTCCGTCCGGGCCCCCATTGCCATGGGTCCGGGGTTCACCTGGTTCCCGCTCACGGCCTCCATCGACTACTCGCTGGACCGCGTCAAGGAAGCATCGGCCTACGTGCTCGAATGGATCGACGCCATCAAGGCAGGGCACCCGTCCGTATCACTGCTGGGCTTCTCCATGGGCATGGCCATGGCCACCACGCTCCTGCGCCAGAGGCCCACGGACTTCGCCGCCGTCGTCGGGCTTTCGGGCTTCGTGGTGGACGCCGGTGAAGATCCCAGCTTCAAGGACTTCGAGCTGGACGGCACCGTGCCCATGTTCTGGGGCCGGGACCAGCAGGACCCCGTGATCACACCGGACAAGATCGACTTCACCATGGGCTGGGTGCGCAAGCACGTCAAGCTCACCAAGGTTCTCTACACCGGCATGTGGCACGGTATCAACCAGCAGGAGATCGGGCACGTGGGGGAGTTCCTCACCCACGAGGTCCTAAAGAAGTAGGAAGAACGACGGCGGGCGGCGGCATGGCGGCCGCTTGGCGGCTGCGGAGTCCGAACGGCCGCTGCCTGGCTTCCGGCAGGCCGCGGTCAGGCCCCGGGCGCGACGACCTTCACGGTCTGGCCGTTCACCGTCACGGTGTCGCCATTGTGCAGCTGCCGGCCGCGGCGGTCGTCGATCTCCCCGTTGACCTTGACCAGCCCGTTCTTGATGAGCTCCGCGGCCTCCACACCGTCCTCCACCAGGTTGGCGAGCTTCAGGAGCTGGCCCAGGCGGATCATGCTGTCGCGGATGGTGATCTCTTCAACATTGCTCATAGATGCAATGATGCCTGACGTAGGGTTGATTCAATGACTTCCAGCCCCCGCCTGCCGCTGCTCGCAGGCCTTCCACTCGCGGTGGGCGCGGGCCTCGCCATTCCCGTCCAGGGCCGGATTAACGGCGCCCTCGGCACCCGCCTCGATGACGGCATCGCCGCTGCGGTGGTGAGCTTCAGCACAGGCCTGGTGGTGATGGTCCTGATCTCGCTGCTCCTGCCGCGCGGCCGGGCAGGCCTGGCCAGGATCCTGCCCGCGGTCCGCAGCAAAGCGTTTCCGCGCATCTACGTCCTTGCCGGCGGCATCGGTGCGCTCTTCGTCTTCGCGCAGTCCTTCACGGTGGGCATCCTGGGCGTGGCGCTGTTCACCGTGGCAACTGTCACCGGCCAGACGGTCAGCGGCCTGCTGGTGGACAAGCTCGGCATTGGACCGGCGGGCCGGAAACAAGTCACGGCCATCCGCGTCATCGGCTGCCTCCTGACCATCGCCGCCGTCGCCTGGGCTGTGTCACCACGGTTCGCCGCAGCGGGCGGCACCCCGGGGGTGGCGGCCGACGGCGGCGCAGGAACAGGCGGGCCCGCAGCGCTCCTGGTCCCGCTCCTCCTGCCGGTGGCGGCAGGGTTCCTGATGAGCTTCCAGCAGGCCATGAACGGAACGGCCACCGTCCACTACGGCACACCCATCGCGGCCACCCTGGTCAATTTCATTGCGGGCTCCGTTGTGCTGTGGACGGCCTACGCGGTCAAAGTCTCGGTGGCCGGACCGGGGAACCCGCTGCCCGCTGAGTGGTGGTACTACCTTGGCGGTCCCATGGGATGCGTTTTCATCGGCCTTGGTGCGCTGTTGGTCCGGAGCCTGGGCGTGCTGGTCACCGGGCTGGGCATGATCGCCGGGCAGTTGCTCGGCTCGCTCGCCCTCGATGTGGTGCTGCCAACGCCGGGAACAATAGTGGCGCCGGCCACGGTCCTGGGCACCGTCCTTACCCTCGCCGCCATCATCCTGGCCACCCTGCCCTGGCCGCGGGGCGCCCTGCGCAGGTAGCGTCTGCGCAGATAACATCCGGGCAGGCAGCGGCCGGTAGGCTAGGGCACGCAGCTTTTTCGCATTTTCCTTCACCCGCCCCGCAGCCAGAGGTATCCCGCCGCTGGTTCCGCCGGGGCCAGAAACCGCGGACCGCACCCAGCGGCCCTGTAGAAATTGGAGTTACCCCCATGGCAGCAAAATCCGTACTCGACCAGGTCATCTCCCTCTCCAAGCGCAGGGGATTCGTGTTCCAGGCCGGTGAGATCTACGGTGGTTCGCGCTCTGCCTGGGACTACGGGCCCCTCGGCGCCGAGCTGAAGGAAAACATCAAGCGCCAGTGGTGGCAGTCCATGGTCCGCGGCCGCGAGGACGTGGTGGGCCTGGACTCCTCCGTGATCCTGCCCCGCCAGGTCTGGGAGGCCTCAGGCCACGTTGAGGTCTTCTCGGATCCGCTCGTTGAATGCCTCTCCTGCCACAAGCGCTACCGCGCGGACCACCTCGAGGAAGAGTACGAGGAAAAGAAGGGCCGCCCCGCCGAGAACGGCCTCAAGGACATCGCCTGTGCCAACTGCGGCACCCGCGGCGAATGGACCGAACCGCAGGAATTCTCCGGCCTGCTCAAGACCTACCTGGGTCCCGTTGCCAGCGAAGAGGGCCTGCACTACCTGCGCCCCGAAACAGCGCAGGGCATCTTCGTGAACTTCAACAACGTGCTCACTACGTCCCGAAAGAAGCCGCCGTTCGGCATAGGCCAGATCGGCAAGTCCTTCCGCAACGAGATCACTCCGGGCAACTTCATCTTCCGCACCCGCGAGTTTGAGCAGATGGAAATGGAGTTCTTCGTCGAGCCTGGCACGGACGAAGAGTGGCACCAGTACTGGATGAAGGAGCGCATGGCCTGGTACACCGGCCTGGGCATCCGGGAAGAGAACCTGCGCTTCTTCGAGCACCCGCAGGAAAAGCTCAGCCACTACTCCAAGGGCACCACGGACATCGAGTACCGCTTCGGCTTCCAGGGTTCCGAGTGGGGTGAGCTGGAAGGCATCGCCAACCGCACCGACTTTGACCTCTCCACCCACGCCAAAGCCTCCGGAACGGACCTGAGCTACTTCAACCAGGCCACCAACGAGCGCTACACCCCGTACGTGATCGAGCCTGCCGCGGGCCTGACCCGCTCCTTCATGGCGTTCCTGGTGGACGCCTACACCGAGGACGAGGCCCCCAACGCCAAGGGCGGCGTGGACGTCCGCACTGTCCTGAAGCTGGATCCGCGGCTGGCGCCGGTCAAGGCCGCAGTCCTGCCGCTGAGCCGCAACGAGGACCTGTCCCCGAAGGCGAAGGACCTCGGCGCCCAGCTGCGCAAGAACTGGAACATCGACTTCGATGACGCCGGCGCAATCGGCCGCCGCTACCGCCGGCAGGACGAGATCGGCACCCCGTTCTGCATCACCGTGGACTTCGACACCCTCGAGGACCAGGCCGTGACCATCCGCGAGCGGGACACCATGAGCCAGGAACGCGTCTCCCTGGACAAGGTGGAAGGCTACCTGGCCGCACGCCTGATCGGCGCCTGAGCATGGCCATCGAATACCGCGAATGGCGGGAAGGCGACGACCTGGCGCTGCTGGAAATCTGGGGCGACCCCGAAACCCACCAGGCGCGCCAGTTCCGCGGCGCGCTGGCGGTTTCCTCTGCCGGGACCAACGGCATGCCGTGGCGGCGCTGCATTGTGGCCGAGGACGTGATCGACGGCGTCGGGATTCCGGTTGCCGCCGGCGTTGTCTACGAAGCTTCCCTGCATCCCGAGCGGCTCTGGACCTACATAGAGGTGGCTCGGGACCACCGGCGCGCCGGCATCGGTGCCACCCTGCTGGCGATGCTGCGCCGCGAAGCTGCACACTCGCCGTCGGGCGTTACCAAGCTCCGCGCCAAGGTGGAGCCGGGCACCCCGGGGGCCGCCTTCGCTGAGGCCTTCGAACTGGAGCCCATCCAGCGTTCCCGGCTGGTGGTCATTGAACCGGGAGCCCTGCGGCTGCCGGTGTTTCCTGCCGACGGCAACGACGGCGCTCCGGCCAACGATGAGAACGCCGGCTCCGACGTCGTGATGGACCTGGCCACGGGCTCCGTGGAACTCACCGACGTTGTGGGCAGGTACTACACCTCCATCCACGGCTGGGATTCGCCGGGCGTACTGTCGGTGGGCCAGGTGCAGAAGCTCTTCCTGGACGACCTCACCGGTGCGCACGGCGCAATCGTGCTGCGTGCCCGGCCCGAGTCGGCGTTCGGGACAAACGTTGCACCCAGCAAGAAGGGCCGGATCCGGGCCTTCGCCGTGAGCTACGCCGCGCCGGCCAACCCGGACGCGGCGCCAGGCCAGGATGACGCCGGGCCTGAAGCGCCCACGGACGTCTTCGTCGGCCACGAGCCCGCACTTGCCCCGGACGACGCCGCTGAAGCCGTCCGCGACATGCTCGCGCTGATCGCGTACCAGCACCCGGTCATGCTGGAACTGGACGACTCCATGGCCGCCCTCCGTGCCGCCGTCGAGCCCCTGCTCGACAACGGCAAAGCCCGGCTGGCAGGCGCGGAGACCCTGGTGGTCTCCGACTAGGCGCCGCCACCCACCCAGGTCGCAGCAGGTGCCGTTATGGAGTCCCGTTTCGGCATCTGCTGCTGCCTAGCTTGGGCGGTGACCACGACGGCGGCCCTTGGCTGCGTCCTGTGCATCGAGTACCTGCCGCTCGGGTTCGGTCGGCGCGCTGCCGCCCAGGTCCGCGGGCATCCACCAGGCGCCGGGCACCGGCTGCAGCGGAAAGTCCCCAATGCACTTCGCGATCCCGTCCTGGAGCCGGACACGGAGTTCCGCAGTGCCGGCGTCAACATCGTCGCCCGGCGCGAAGGCCAGCGGCTCACCCACATGGATCCGGACCGGTGCCCGCCATGTCCTTCCGGCCGAAAAACCGTGGCCGCGGGTAAGGATCCGGTGGGCGCCCCAGACGGCGACGGGGATGACCGGAACCCCGGCTTCGGCCGCCATCCGGACCGCGCCGGTCCTGCACTCGCGCACGGTGAAGCTGCGGCTCACGCCCGCCTCGGGGAACACGCCAACATACTCACCGGCGCGCAGCTTGGCCACCGCCGCATCATAGGAGTCAGCCCGGCCGCTGTACCCAACCACCACGTGGCCGGCAGCGCTGATGGCCGGCCCGGCAAGCCAATGATCGGCGGCGCCCTGATGGACCAGGAACCGCAGCTCCGCGCGCGAGTGCTTCCACAGCAGGAGCTCGGCGACGGCAAAATCGACGTAGCCAAAGTGCGTGATGGCAAGAACGGCGCCGCTGCCCGGAACCACGGCCCTGGAGGTGCCGGTCCGTGGCCCCGAAGGCGGCAGGTGTTCCGTCCCGCTGCTGATGATCCGGATCCGGAAGACCCGGCGAAGCAGGAGTCCACCGCGGACAATCACACGGTAGAAGAGGTCATTGGGTACGGGACGCCATGCCATGGAATCGTCCCTACAGAGTCACCTGGACGGACGATTCCGGCAGCAGCCTGGTGAAATCCGCGGGCAGGGGGAGCTCACTGCCAATGCTTTCGGAGAACGCCTTCATCACAAAGCCGGTGGTCAGCGTCTGCCACACCCCGATCTTGCGGAGCATGAAGTGGCCTGCACCCTTGAGGGCAACGTACTGCATGCTGGCGGCCTCGGCAGAGGCGCGCCGCGCGAAGAGCAGGGACGCCGAGGCGCTCGTCCACCTGTCTGTGGTCCCGTGGACAATAAGCACCTTGCGGTCGGCGACTCCGGACGTGGGAGTTGCCGGGTTGAGCCAGGGGGCAAGGGCGACGACGGCCTCCACCCCTGGGTGGTCCGCGGCGCACACGGCGGTGAGCCCGCCCATGGAATGGCCCACCAGGAACACCGGCACATCCGGGTGCTGTTCCCGGATCCTGGCGAGTGCCCAGCGGGCGTCCTGCAGCGGCGACATGTCCGGGCCATTCCAGCCCCGAACGCTGTTGCGGAGCGACCACACGGCCAGCCCGTGCTTCCGGCCGGCGCGGTGCAGGTCCCACGCGAAGGGCACCATCCTTGCCGGGCTCAGGTGCCTGGCCTCCACGGGCTCACGGCTCTGGGACTTGCCCCCGTGCAGGACCAGGGCAACTCCCCGGGTGGGACCTGACGATTCCCGGACGCTGAGCACTGCCTCGCGGGCAGTGCCTGATGCTTCGGACGGGCGCGAGCCGCCGTTTTCCGAATTGCTGTTGGCCATACCTGGTACCTCCCAGTCCCCGATGATCCATTTATCAACCCTATGGTGCCGGACGTAGAGTTCAACGTATGAGGTTCTACAGCTGATGGGGTCCGGTCACTCCCACGCTTCCACAGGTCATTCGGAGCCGACGCCGCAGGCGATGGCTGCCCGGCGGAAGGCAAACCGCATCCTCGCGGCAGTGCTGATTCCGCTGACGCTCCTCACCCTCGCGGGGATGGCGATGCTCTGGCCCTCGGGCAGCAAGGAGGGCATCTCCCTGGCCAACCCCTACTCTGCCGCACCCGGGGTCACCTTCGACACCGGCACCATCCAAAGCGTGGTGACGGAAAACTGCATGCAGGGCATTGCCCAGCAGAGCCAGGGCGGCCAGGCCCAGAACCAGCAGGGCCAGCAAAGCCAACAGGGGTCCGACTGCACCTTTGCCTTCACGGAGCCGGACAAGGGCGGAAGCCCGGTCAAGGTGGTGATCAACCCGGACGTCGCCAAATCCCACGGGGTGAAGCCCGGCGACCAGATCCGGTACCTGAACCTGTCCAACGCCCCGGGCGCGTCCGCCGCCCAGGGTTCGCCCGCCTTCATCTTCGTCGACTTCGTGCGGACCCTGCCGATCGTCCTGCTGGCACTGCTGTACGCAGCGGTGGTGATAGCCGTGGCCCGCTGGAGGGGACTGCGCGCCCTAATCGGGCTTGTGGGCGCCTACTTCGTGCTGGCAAGCTTCATGCTTCCCGGGCTGGTGGAAGGAAAACCGCCGCTCCTGCTGGCCCTGGTGGGATCAACGGTGATCATGATCGGGGTCCTGTACTTCGCCCACGGCTTCTCCGCCAGGACCTCCACCGCACTGCTGGGCACCATGTTCGGGCTGGGGATCACGGCGCTCCTGGCTGCGTGGGCAACCGGTGCGGCTAACCTTGCCGGGGTGGGGAACCACGAGGCAACCACCCTGGTCAACACCTCCGCCAACATTTCCATCTCCGGGGTCATCCTCTGCGGGCTCATCATCTCCGGCCTGGGCGTCCTCAATGACGTGACCATCACCCAGTCCTCCGCGGTGTGGGAACTCTACGAACTGGCGCCGGGCAGCAGTGCCCGGAAACTCTTTACCTCGGCCATGCGGATCGGGCGCGACCACATCGCGTCCACTGTTTACACCATCGCATTCGCCTATGCCGGCGCGGCCCTGCCCATCCTCATCATCGTGATGTTGTACGACCGCCCGCTCGCCGACACCCTTACCAGCGCGGAGCTCTCCGAGGAAGTCATCCGCACCCTTGTGGGCTCCATCGGCCTGGTCCTGGCCATTCCGGTCACCACGCTGATCGCCGTGCTGGTGGTCAAGGCCACCGGAGTCCGGGCAGGAGTCCCGGAGGCGCCGGCGCCACAGGCGCCGGAAGCAATCGGACAGGATGAACCGGGAGTGACTGACACCGGGTCGCTGGCGGCCGCGGCCCTTAACCGCCAGTCGCGCCTTGCCGCCGGAGACCAGGACGACGCACCTGCCATCAGGCGGGGACGCCGGGCGGACCGCGGCTGAACCACACCGGCTGACCACCCCGGTTGACCACTTCAACTGACCAACACGGCCGGCCGCCCGATTTGCCCGGCTTTGCAACAATGGACAGGTGACTGTTGCAGCAACTCCTCCCGCCCCCAAGCTGGAACTCCCGCCCCTGAAGCTGGGTCCCATCACCGTGGACACGCCAGTGATCCTGGCTCCCATGGCCGGCATCACCAACTCCGCCTTCCGCCGCCTCTGCCGTGAATACGGCGGCGGCATGTACGTGGCGGAGATGGTGACCTCCCGTGCCCTGGTGGAACGGACCCCGGAATCGCTGCGGATTATTTCCCACGACGACGACGAAAAGGTCCGGTCCGTCCAGCTGTACGGCGTGGACCCGGTCACGGTCGGCAGCGCCGTGCGGATGCTGGTGGAAGAGAACCGCGCGGACCACATAGACCTGAACTTCGGCTGCCCGGTGCCCAAGGTCACCCGCCGGGGCGGCGGCTCGGCCCTGCCCTGGAAGATCGACCTTTTCACCTCCATCGTGCAGACCGCCGTCAGGGAGGCGTCGAAGGGCAATGTCCCGCTGACCATCAAGATGCGCAAGGGCATCGACGACGACCATCTCACGTACCTCGACGCCGGCCGCATCGCCCGCGATTCCGGGGTTGCCGCCGTCGCCCTTCACGGCCGCACGGCCGCGCAGTTCTACTCCGGACAGGCCGACTGGTCCGCCATCGCGCGCCTCCGCGAGGCCCTGCCGGACATCCCAGTGCTGGGCAACGGTGACATCTGGTCCGCTGAAGACGCGGTCCGGATGGTCCGCGAAACCGGGGTTGACGGCGTGGTGGTGGGCCGCGGCTGCCAGGGCCGGCCCTGGCTGTTCGGTGACCTGCAGGCGGCCTTCGAAGGCAGCGACACCCGGCACAAGCCGAATCTGGGCCAGGTAGCCCAGGGCGTCTACCGGCACGCCGAACTGATGGTGGAGACGTTCGGTGACGAGGGCAAGGCGCTGCGGGAGATCCGCAAGCACATCGCCTGGTATTTCAAGGGCTACGTGGTGGGCGGCGAACTCCGCACCCGGATGGCGCTGGTGAACAGCCTCGAGGAGCTGCGCGCCGCCCTGGACGAACTGGACACCGCCTCTCCCTACCCGGGTGTCGATGCCGAAGGCCCCCGCGGCCGTGCCGGCTCACCCAAGCGCCCCGCGCTGCCGAAGGACTGGCTCGAGTCCCGGGCCCTCAACGCCGACCAGTCGCGGGACATCTCCGCGGCGGAACTGGATGTTTCCGGTGGCTGAGACGCGCACTGCCGCCCCCGTCCTGCCGGGCTACGACACCCACGACTCCGCCCGGTGGGTGGAGGAGCCGCCCAAGAACGTCTACCGCTCCGATTTTGAACGGGACCGTGCCCGGGTGCTCCATTCCTCGGCGCTCCGCCGGCTGGGCGCCAAGACCCAGGTGGTGGCACCGGACACGGATGATTTTGTCCGCACCCGCCTGACCCACAGCCTCGAGGTGGCCCAGGTGGGCCGCGAGCTGGGGCGTTCCCTTGGCTGCGATCCGGACGTCGTGGACACCGCCTGCCTCAGCCACGACCTCGGCCACCCGCCGTTCGGGCACAACGGGGAATCGGCGCTCAACGAGGTGGCCCACGCCATCGGCGGCTTCGAGGGCAACGCCCAGACCCTCCGCCTCCTGACCCGGCTGGAGCCCAAGGTGCTGACGCCGGACGGCCAGCCCGCAGGCCTGAACCTCACCAGGGCCAGCCTGGATGCGGCAGCCAAATACCCGTGGTCCGCGCTGGAAGCCCCGGTGATCCACGGCCAGCGGACCAGCAAGTTCGGCGCCTATGAGGACGATCTGCCGATCTTCAACTGGATCCGGGAGGGGGCTCCGGAGCGCCGCTCCTGCCTGGAAGCCCAGGTGATGGACCTTGCTGACGACATCTCCTACTCGGTGCACGACGTCGAGGACGCAATCGTGGCGGGGCACTTCCAGCTGCGCTGGATGGACAACCCGGACCACCGCGCCCGGGTGGTGGGGTACGCCAAGCAGTGGTATCTGCCGCACAACGATCCCGCCGCCATCGACGCCGCCCTGGCCCGGCTTGAAGCCACGGATGTGTGGGTCCGCGAGGCCGACGGCAGCCGCAAGTCCATGGCGGCCCTGAAAAACATGACCAGCCAGCTGATTGGCAGGTTCTGCCAGAGCGCGCTGGAAACCACCCGAGCCGTGTACGGTCCGGAGAACCTGACGCGTTTCAACGCCGAACTCATGGTTCCGGACGAGACCGTCATGGAGATCGCCGTCATGAAGGGCCTGGCCACCACGTTCGTGATGACCACCGAGCACCGCCAGCCCATCTACGAGCGCCAGCGGGAGGTGCTCCACGCCCTGGTCACGGCCCTGAGCGCCACCGGTGACCGCCACCTGGAACCGATGTTCGCGGCGGACTGGAGGGACGCGCCCGACGACGGTGCGCGCCTTCGCGTGGTGATCGACCAGGTGGCGTCGCTCACCGACGGCTCGGCACTGGCCATGTACGAGCGGCTGGTGGGGAGCCTGCCGTCGCTGTGGTGAGGAATCCCACGTGGCGCTCATCGCCGTCGTACCCCAAGGCTAGGATGGCTCTGTGCCTGGGCTGATCAAACGCGAAGATATAGACGAAGTACGCCAGCGCACGGACATCAAGGAAGTGGTTGACGGCTACGTCACGCTCAAGGGCGCCGGGCTGGGGACTTTCAAAGGCCTGTGCCCCTTCCACGACGAACGTTCCCCCTCCTTCACCGTCCGGCCGCAGGTTGGCCGGTACCACTGCTTTGGCTGCGGCGAGGACGGCGACGTCATCGCGTTCGTGCAGAAGCAGGACCACAGTTCGTTCCAGGAAGCCGTGGAGAAGCTGGCCGCCCGGATCGGCTACGAGCTGCGGTATGAGGACGGCGGAACCGGCCCCAACCGGGAGGAAGTGGGGCGCAGGCAGCGGCTGCTGGACGCCCACAAGATCGCCGACGAATTCTTCCGCGCCCAGCTGCTGACCCCAGGGGCGGCGGAGGCCCGGACCTTCCTGCACGGCCGCGGCTTTGACCGCGCGGCGGCGGAGCACTTCGGCTGCGGCTACGCCCCGCAAGGCTGGGACGCGCTCCTCAAACACCTGCGCGGGCGGGGGTTCACAGATGCCGAGCTGAAGCTGACGGGCATGTTCTCCGAAGGAAACCGGGGGATCTATGACCGTTTCCGCGGCCGCCTGATCTGGCCCATCCGGGATATCGCAGGGGACACCATCGGCTTCGGCGCCCGCAAGCTCTTTGAGGACGACCAGGGCCCCAAGTACCTCAACACCCCCGAGACCGCTCTCTACAAGAAATCCCAGGTGCTGTACGGCATCGACCTCGCCAAGCGCAGCATCGCCAAGGACAGGCAGCTGGTGGTGGTGGAGGGCTACACGGACGTGATGGCCTGCCACCTTGCAGGAATCACGACGGCGGTGGCCACCTGTGGCACCGCGTTCGGCACCGAGCACATCAAGATTGCCCGCCGCCTGCTCTCCGACGACGGCACCGGGGGAGAGGTCATTTTCACCTTCGACGGCGACGCCGCCGGGCAGAAAGCCGCGCTGCGCGCCTTCGAGGAGGACCAGCGCTTCACCGCCCAGACCTACGTGGCGGTGGAGCCCTCCGGCGCGGATCCCTGCGACCTGCGCCAAAGCAGGGGCGATGAAGCCGTGCACGCCCTGGTGCAGTCCCGCCGGCCGCTTTTCGAGTTCGCTATCCGGACCACCTTGAAGCAGTTCAACCTGGACACCGTGGAGGGGCGCGTCCAGGGCCTGAAAGCCTCCGTGCCGGTGGTTGCCGCCATCCGGGACGCGTCCACCCGGACGGGCTACTGCCAGGCGCTCACGGGCTGGCTGGGGATGCCGGACCCAAACGAGGTGCTGCGCCTGGTCACGGCAGAAGTCAAGAACGCCGGCAAGCGCGGCGACCAGGGCGGGGCCCCCGCTCCCCGGTCTTCCGCGCCGCCCTCTGCACCCGCAGCCGCACCAGGAGGTCCCGGCGTTGCTGCAGGGCCGCCGTCGGGAGCCGTGCCGTCCTACCACCGGCCCGACCCCCGGGACCCCGTAGCCTCCATGGAACGGCAGGCGCTGGAGGTTGCCCTGCAGGAGCCCTCGCTCCTGGTCGGCGGCGTCTGGGAACGCTTTTCGGCTGCCCGCTTTGCCACCCCCGCCTTCCAGGCCGTCCACGACGCCATGCGGGCCACTGACCCCGCCCTCGCCGCCGACCCCGTTCGGTGGGTTGAGCACGTGATGCACGAGGTTCCGGAACCGCTGCGGCCCCTGGTGTCCGAGCTTGCTGTTGTTCCGCTGCCGGCCAGCACCGAGGAAGCGGTACAGAAGTATTGCCGGGACATCCTCTCCCGGCTGTTCGAACTTCAGATCACCCGGGTCAAGGCGGACAAGATGGGCCAGCTCCAGCGGCTGGACCCTGCGGCTGATCCCGAAACCTACCAGCGCCTCAACCGCGAACTCATGTTGCTGGAGATGGAACGCCGGGCGCTCAGGTCTGATGCCTGACCCCGATTTCGCTTCCAGCGGGGGTCTTTGCTAGGCTAATACCCGCTTCATTCCTCCTTAGCTCAATTGGCAGAGCATTCGACTGTTAATCGAAGGGTTGCTGGTTCAAGTCCAGCAGGAGGAGCGCGCAATCCCCGTTCCGGCCTCCGGAACG
This sequence comes from Pseudarthrobacter quantipunctorum, assembly GCF_045291495.1. NCBI lineage: Bacteria > Bacillati > Actinomycetota > Actinomycetes > Micrococcales > Micrococcaceae > Pseudarthrobacter > Pseudarthrobacter quantipunctorum. The sequence goes on along the minus strand of NZ_CP148033.1, from coordinate 2,668,306 downwards.
GGGATTTTTTTATGCCGGACCCTGCCCTTCAGAGCGGTAGGGATGCCGATTTCACTTTGTCCGGAATCCTTTGCTAATGTCATACCTGCTTCATTCCTCCTTAGCTCAATTGGCAGAGCATTCGACTGTTAATCGAAGGGTTGCTGGTTCAAGTCCAGCAGGAGGAGCAACCCGAAAAAATCCCCGTTCCTCCCTTGGGAGGAACGGGGATTTTTGTTTTCTAGACGAAGTCCATTTCCACCTGGAGAAAGCGCTCGGCCTCCACAATGGCGGCCAGGAACGCCTCTTTCTCCGTGGGTGACTTCCGGGGCTGGCGGGGATTCCACTCGTGGGGAGCCGAATGGATGCGGACCACTCCGGTGTCTGGTGGCGCGTAGAAGATGCCGAAGCGCTGCACGGGCCATTCGGGGGAGGTCTCAGGGGCTACCAGCAACGCGGCGTTGAAGGCGGGGTTGAACCACTGCGCGATGGGCCGCCGGCGGTCCTCCGTGAACAGCCCAGCGGCATAAAGCGCTGCCGACTGTTCGCCTGCCTGGGCGCACAGCCGCTCCCACCACAGTGGCAGTATCCGGTTATCGCACCGTTGCCATGTGGCCGGAAGCGGCGGTTGTTCCTGCCAGGTGGGCACAAACACCATTTTATCGCGGCTACTCTGCAGTCGGCAGGTCATCCACGTCCGCCACACGCTTCGCCTGCTCCCGGTTGCGGCAGCGTCAGGGGCGGTTCCAGGGCCCCGGGTTGACCCGGTACAGCAGCGCCGAACCTGCAATCATGCCCAGGACAATGCCCATGGCGGGGTTGCCCATGGCCCGGCCAGCAAAATAGCCCGCGACGGCGCCAATCACCGCACCGAGGAAGAGTCCCCGGCGGTTGCGGTGCGGCCTGCGCTTTGAGGTGTCCTTCATGGCGTCAGTGGATCGAGGGAACGGTACGTGGGCGGACCACCAGCCACAGGGCTGCCATGGCAAGCAGGATGCACGCTCCCTGCACCGCGCCCATGGGGGCGGCGCTGGTGATGCCCAGCCAGCCGACAACCGGGGAGATGAGCCCCGCCATCATGAACGTCGAGAATCCGAGCAGGGAGGCTGCGGTGCCGGCCTGGCCCGCATGGCCGGCCAGGGCGAGCACCTGTACGCAGGGGAACATGAAGCCCGTCCCCAGGATGTAGAACCACAAGGGAACCAGCACGCCCCAGAGGCCGAACCCCAGCTGGTCGAACACCACGATCAGCGTGGCCATCACGAACATCCAGGCAGTGGCGGCAGCAATGATCCACTGCGGCGGCACCCGGCGGATGAGGCGGGAGCTGGTTTGGATGCCCGCAACGATGCCCAGGGAGTTGATGCCGAACAGCAGGCCGTACTCCTGGGGGGAAAAGCCGAAAACGTCCTGGAACAGGAACGGGGAAGCGGACAGGTACGTGAACAGGCCGCCAAAATTCAGCCCCGCTACAAACAGCAGCCCAACGAATATCCTGTCGCTGAAAAGGATCCGGTAGCGCTGGCGGGCGGTCAGGCCGCTCTGGCGGCGCTTTTCGGGCGGCAGGGTCTCGCGGACCAGGAACAGGGCCGAGACGATCACCAGGGTCCCGTAGGCGGCAAGGAACACGAAGATCCCGGGCCACTCCATCACCAGGAGCAGCTGTGAACCGATCACCGGCGCCAGGATCGGTGCCAGGCCGTTCACCAGCGCCATGCGGGAAAACATCTTCACCATGGCATAGCCGGAAAACAGGTCCCGGACCATTGCCATGGCCACAACGCCGCCGCCGGCAGCGCCCACGCCCATCAGGACACGGAAAATGCCCAGGGTGGTGATGTCCGTGGACAGGGCGGCACCCACGGACGCCGCTATGTGCAGTGCTGTTGCCATGATGAGCGGGGTCCGGCGCCCGAACCTGTCACTGAAGGGGCCCACCACCAGCTGGCCGATGGCGAAACCCACGGTGGTGCCAGCCAGGGTCAGCTGGACCTGGGCCTCGGTCACGCCGAGGCTCTCCTCCAGGGCCGGGAACGCGGGAAGGTAGAGGTCGATCGTGAACGGACCCAGCGCCGTCAGGGCGCCGAGCAGCAGGATGTAAAGGAGTTTCCGGCGGCGGCTCAAAAGGTCGCCCGGATTGCTGGGTATGGTCACGGAGATCAATCCTAGGCCCGGCGCTGCCTAATTTTGCAGCGTTGTAGGGCACGCCGCCCGGCAAGCCCCGAAGTTCTCCCTTAACCTGAATGATAGTTTTGGTGCGGGGACTGTGCAGCTGCACTTTCCTGCAGCATACGGAAGCCGATTCGACCCATAACCAGTAAGGCGGAACCGATGAGCGGACGTCACAGCGGGCGTACCAGCCAGGGATTGCGCATCACTGCGCTGCCCAGGACGCTTAAACTCCTTTTCCGGTTGGCGCCGCGCCAGCTCAACGACGAAATCGCCTTCGCGAAGATCGAGCTCAAGCGCAAGGGAATCCAGGTCGGGGTTGCCGCTGCCTTTTTCGCCGTCGCCCTCGTTTTCCTTCTCTTCTTGGTGGTAGGCCTCATCGTCGCAGCCATCATGGGGCTGGCAACCATCATGCCCGCCTGGCTGGCCGCCCTCCTGGTGTCCGCGGCCTTCCTGCTGATAGCGCTGATCGGCGGCCTGATCGGCGCCCGGAAGTTCAAGAAGGCCATGCCGCTCATGCCGGAGGAGACCATCCGCGGCATCAAGCACGATATCGGCGTGGCCAAAGAAGGCTCCGCGTTCAATCCCGCTGTTCTTGATCCCAACAGCCCCGAGGCCAAGGCTGCCAAGGCCGCAAAGGATGAAGCGGCTGCCAAGGCCAAGGCCGAGAAGGCAGCCAAGGCCGCTGAACACGACAAGGAATTCCCGCACGCCTCCGAACCCGAGCTGGTGCGCCGGCTCAGCCAGCGCCGCCACCACCTCACCGAAGTGCGCGACGAACTCGGCACCGAACTGGACGTCAAGACCCAGGGCAGGTACCTGCTGGCAACGGCCCAGGACAAACTGCGGGAAGGCCAGGCCCTGGCCGGCCACGGCCGGGACATTGCCGGGCAGAAGTTCGCAGCATTGTCCGGATCCGCAGACCTGGAACAACGCTGGAAGCCGCTGGCAGCCTTCATCGCCGCGGGAACCGTCTTCCTGGTCCTGGTGCGCAAGCTCCTCCGGACGTACTAGCACCAGTAGCGGGCGGGCGTTCCGGCGGCCCGCGGAAGTTCAGAGAAAAACGGCAATAACGCTCGCAGGGGGCAGCAGGAAGGAAGGGGGACGGGGTGAAGTTCATTGGTGCCGGCTCCCGTCCCGGACGCCCCCAGGTGGACCACGACCTCGTGTTCACCATTCCCAACCTTCTCACCGTGGTGCGTTTCATGGGGGTGCCGCTCTTCATTTGGCTTGTCCTGGGCCAAAAGGAATACGGTGCCGCCGTTGTGGTGCTGGCCGTCATGGCCAGCACCGACTGGGTTGACGGGTACATCGCCCGCCGCTTCGACCAAACCTCGAAACTCGGCAGGGTCCTGGACCCGATCGCCGACCGCCTGGCGCTCATAGCGGTGGCTGTCACGCTGGTGATTGCCGGCGTCGTCCACTGGCTCTACCTGGCCGCCCTGGTGATCCCGGACGCTGTCCTGCTGACCATGACGCTGTTCTTCTTCCGGGGCCACCCGGACCTTCCCGTGAGCGTGGTGGGCAAGGTGCGCACCGGCCTGCTGCTGCTGGGAACCCCCCTGCTGGTCCTCTCACGGCTGGACACAGGGTTCCCCACTGAGTTGTTCGTCGCCGCGTGGATAGTCCTGGGCCTGGGCCTGGTCGGGCACTGGATTGCTGCCTACAACTACTTCTGGGCCATCCTGCGAAAGGGCAGAATGCAGGCACATCACGACGACGGGGCCGCCTGATGGTGTGGGTGGCAGTCGGTCTTGCGCTGCTTGGCGCCTTCTGCCTCGCCCTTGGTGCGCAGCGCCAGGGGAGTGCCGTCAAAGCTGACACTGGCGGCCTTGCCCTGAGCTCCAACGGCTTCCTGCGCCTGCTCCGGAATCCGCGCTGGGTGTTCGGCCTGCTGTTGCTGTGTGCCGGCATGGCCATGAACGCCGTGGCGCTCGTTTCTGCCCCGCTTACGGTTGTCCAGCCCATCGGCGCCATCGCCCTGGTGATCACCACGATCATCAATGCCAAGGACCAGGACCTCACCATCAACCGGGCAACCGTGGTGGCCATCGCGGCGTGCGTGACCGGCTCTGCGCTCTTCGTCCTCCTGGCTGTCAACGTCACGCAGGAAAACCACGACGTAACCCTCGCCGACGAGGTCACCATCGTGCTGCTGCTGGCGCTCGCCGTCGGACTCTTCGGCACCCTGGCCGTCATGTTCAGGCACCGGATCAACGCCTTCGTCTATATCCTGGGCGCCGGGGTCCTTTTCGGGTTCGTGGCCGTCCTGACCCGGATCATCGGCAAACACCTGCTCGATCCGAACGGGCTGTTCCTGCTGAACGTGCAGTGGTACTCCGTGGTGGCCCTTATCGCGGCGGGCGGGCTGGGGTCGTGGTTCGTCCAGAGCGCCTACTCGTCGGGTCCGCCGGACCTGGTGATCGCAGGGCTCACCGTGATCGATCCGCTGGTGGGCATAGCGATCGGCATTGTGATCCTCGGGGAACTGCGGCCGGATGTCCACGCCGTGATGGCCATTGCCATGGGAACAGCCGCCTCCCTTGCTATCGTTGGGGTGATCGCCCTTTCCAGGCACCATCCTGAGGTCACGAAGCGCAAGAAGGACGCGCGGAAGGCCGTGGGCAGGGCGAGCCGCTAGCCACTGTCCGCCCGATCCCATCCCACATTCCGCAAGCAAGATTCACCACGAGGCCAGGCGCCACCGCGCCAGCGGCCAACTGTGCTGCCAGTACATGCTGTCCGCACCGTGACCATCAGGAGCTCTCCACGTGACCACGCCCGCAGACCAGCGTCCCCTGACCATCCTGATCGCTGCAGACACCTATCCGCCGCACATTAACGGAGCGGCGCAGTTCGGCTACCGCCTGGCCAAGGGAATGACCGGCCGCGGGCACGACGTCCACGTGCTGGCCTGCCGGGCGGATAACGGAAAGAGCTTTACGGAGTTCCGGCCTGAGGGGACCGTCCACAGGCTCCGTTCCCACGGTGTCCCCACTCACGAGTACTTCCGCATTTGCCTTCCCTGGGAGATCAAAAAGGAAATCAGCCTCCTTTTTGACCGGGTGAAACCGGATGTTGTGCACATCCAAAGCCACTACATGATCGGCGAGCACGTCCTGTACGAGGCCGTGAAGCGCGGCGTGCGGATTGTTGCCACCAACCATTTCATGCCGGAGAACCTCAACCCGTTCCTGCCGTTTCCGCAGTGGTTCAAGGACATTATCGGGAAGATCTCCTGGAAGGACATGGGCAAAGTGATGGGCAAGGCGGACGTGGTCACCACGCCCACCCCGCTTGCCGCCAAGGCCATGCACCAGCACGCCTTCCTGCGCAAGGTCCTGCCTTTGTCCAACGGTATTGACTCCGCCGCCTACGAACTCCAGCCCGGCGAGCAGATCGAACCCCATGAGCACCCCACCGTGATGTTCGCCGGTCGGCTGGCCGAGGAAAAGCACGTGGACGTGCTCATCGAAGCCGTCAGCAAGACTCCGCCGGAACTCAACGTCCACCTCGAGATTGTCGGCGGCGGGGAAGTCCGGTCCTCCCTGGAAGACCTGGTCCGCCGGCTGCGGATGACCGACAGGGTGAAGTTCCTGGGCCTCGCCAGCGACGAGGAACTGCGCCGGGCCTATATCCAGGCCGACCTGTTCTGCATGCCCGGCACGGCCGAGCTGCAGTCGCTGGTCACGCTCGAAGCGATGTCCGCCTCCACCCCTGTGGTGCTGGCCGATGCCATGGCCTTGCCGCACTTGGTGCGCGACGGCGAAAACGGCTACCTGTTCACGCCGAATGACAGTGATGACCTTGCCAAGAAGATCACCATGGTCCTGGAGTTGCCGGCGGACCAGCGCGCCGCCATGGGCCTGGCCAGCCGGCAGATGGTGGAACCCCACAGCATTGAGGGCACGCTGCAGACCTTCGAGGACCTGTACCGTGGAGCGCGCTTCGAGGACAAAGTGGTCTGAACGCTTTCCCGGATTTGCTAGAGTAATTTTGCCCTGCCACCGCGTACCGATCGCGGGCGGTCCGGGCATGGGGGGCTATAGCTCAGCTGGTTAGAGCGCGGGACTCATAATCCTAAGGTCCTCGGTTCAAGTCCGAGTAGCCCTACTTTCTGATACCGGCCGTTGGGCAGGGCCGTCGCAGCCGAGAGCCGCTGGCGAATCAGATGCGGTTCCCCGCTTCCGGTGGTCGGTAGCCGCAACAGCTGGATCCCGTGCGTGCGGCAGATCTCGTCCTTCAGGTGGTCCCTGGCCTTCTGTGTCTGGTCGGCTTCATGGAAGGCAAACCCGTCAACCTCGATCGCGAGGACCGGCCTGTTGGTGATGCGGTTGTAAACCATGAAGTCAACGCTGGCCCGGTTCCGGACAAAGGTGGCCTGCTTGGCGGTGAGCCTGGACAGGTCAGGCAGCAGGTTACCCAAGAGGACCTGCGGGGCTACGGCCAAGTCCTTGAATGGCTCCTCGGCAATTATGTCCAGCAGCACTGTCCACATGATGTTCTCGGAAGCGAAAGTGGAAGTTGTCTGCAGCCGGGCGGCTAAAGGCTGAAGCGCTGCTGAATATTCTTTGTACAGGAGGTCGAAAACAGAAAGGACCCCACTCTCGAAGACACCGTCGTCTGGATCCTGGTAGTGGATGAAATGGACCAGGTCACGAAGATGGCGGCTGGCAGGGAGCATGTCGTGGTTGGTCACCAGGACAAAACGCTTAATAGCCCGGGATACCGCTACGTTGACCAGCTGTGGGCTATCCACGAAGTCGACCCCGGAGTTCCCGTCCCTGGTCTCGTCCAGGACCGTGCTCATTATGATGATCTCTTTTTCACGGCCCTGGAACTTATGGACTGTGTCAGCCTGGATGGTGTTGAGCAGGGCATCCGCCACTTTGTCCACTTGCCTGCGGTACGGGGTGACCACGCCGATATCCTCGTGCCGGGTGCCTGAGCAGAACCGTTCCAGCACTTCCTTCGCAATGACATCGGCTTCGCGCTGGTTGGTCCGCCCTCCGCCCAGGTGCTGCCGCATGTGATTGCCGGGGGCCGTGCGCACCACTGCAAGTGCCGTCCCTTCCGGTTCACTCTTGGTGTAGGGCACAAGCTGCCCGCCGTAAAACTTCCTGTTGCAGAAGTCGATGATCGCAGGATCGCAGCGGTAGTGTTCGCGAAGCATCGTCCGGGGAACGTCGGCCCCGAAGCGCTCGATGATAGAAGACAGGATGTTGTGCCGCCCGTAGTCGTAGCTCGGCGCCGGTGCTGGGCTGGCACGTTTGGCAGCTCCCAAGTCTGCGATGTGTTGAAGCTGCTGCAGGTCTCCGACGACTATCACATTGCGCGCGCAGGAGAGCGCCAGGCCTGCGGCGAGCAGGTCGACTTGGGAAGCCTCATCGATAATCAAGTAATCGAACAAGTATCCGTTATGGACGCTTCTCCGCAAGGAGTGGCAAGTACTCAGCACCACTGGATAGCTGTTGGTAAACGACGTGAACTGCCGGAGGTAGGAGTTGTCTGTGTAGTCTTGTGGCCGGACGCCGGCATAGCGGCGATACAGACTTGCCTTGAGCGACTCCTGCGATACGTGCCGCAATTCATCCTCGAGCGCGGCAAAGTCGTTTTCGGCCAGATGTATGGCGGCCTGCTCAATCTGCTTATCCAATTCCGCAATCTTGATGTCGTAGTAGGCTGCCTGAAGACGCATGACTACGTCGGTGTCACCGTGATCTATGGCCCGGGTCGATCCGTACCGGAAACGGCTCCTTATTTTGCGAAACAGCCGTCGTAGCGGGGCCTCGTTCGCTGGAATTGAAGCTGTCTCAGCCAGGAACTCAAGGATGCGGCTGGACGGCCCCTGCAGCAGGGCCAGGGCCGGCAGGGGAGCCAGATCGTGCTTGGCGACGTGGCGGCCGAAGTGGCGCTGTTCAAGCCTGTAGGCATCCAGTTCCTGGCGCTTTACTGCCAGTTCCCTGGCCACTACTTGTAACCGCTGCAGGCGCGTGTCGAGTTCCGATATCCCGCCGGCGTCTGGCATTGCGACAGGCGACGCTCCAGCGCAGCGTTGCATAGCCCTATTCTTGGCGTGCTGTTGCTCGAAGAAATCGCGTCTTAGATCGGTCCGCCTCAAGTCTGCAACAACGTGACCGAATCCCTCCTTGGCCAATTTGTCGCGAACGTTTTCCACGGCGGCATTGTTAGAGGACACGATGCCCACGCTCTTCCCCGGGTAGCGAATGATGTTTGCCACCAGGTTGAGGATTGTCTGTGTTTTTCCCGTGCCCGGCGGTCCGTCGATCACTGAGATACGGTGGGTGAGACCCTTTCTGAGGGCTTCCCGCTGGCTGAGGTTGGAAGAGAACGGAAAGATATAGCCCTCACCCTCAGCCTCAGGATCGGGAGCGTGCCCGTGAAGGTAGAGATTGAGGACGCTTTCCTGCGGGACTGTGCGAAAGTTCGCGTAGGGTCCGCGCAGTGGATCGTCCTGCGCCAAGTGGGACACAACGTCCTGCCAGTAGCTCAGGATCTTGTGTGCATCACTCCCGGTGCCAGGGTTTTGGGCGATGCTGACTTCTTCATGACGACACGTCCGGTATCTCTCGCCGGCCCTGTCTGGGAAGAAAGCCCTCCACCATGTCCCGGCCGGTCCGCGAAAGCACAACAGGTCAGTGACCCCATGGAGGGTCTGGCCGTTGAAACGTACGGAGGTCCCGCGGTCAATGTTTGTGCTGACGGGGTCACGGAGGATTGTCACATTCCGTGCCGCGTACCTGTAGCCACGGGGGCCCTTCGCCGTCCGGAAGGTGATGTGGATGACGTCCCCGTCGACTTCGTAATTAAGCACTTCAGACGTCTTGTCCACAGTGCCCTGTTGGTCCTTGCGGCGGATCAGGACTGCCTCGCGGCGCGGATCAATCAAGACATTTCCCCCCAAGTGAAGTGTTTGCTCCGTTGCGCTCCGACGTTACAGAACTTCCTGGCACGATTCATCCGGAGGACCGTCTGTTGCGAGCCGGGGCGCGGGTCCACTGAGCCGTTGCGGCAGCGATATACATGCGGTAAGTTACTCACCAGTAACTTACTGGGTCCGAAGGACCAATCCGGAGACCCTGCCGCTGATCATTTTGTGAGGTAATCATGTCCACTACTGCTGCCGACCTCAACGACCTTCCCTATGCCGACGGCGACTTCTACGCCTTCGAGCAACTGCTGAGTGACAAAGAGCGGGACCGGCTGGCGGAGATCAGGGAATTCCTGGCCCGCGAGGTGCGGCCCATCGCGGTGGACTTCTGGAACCGGGGAGAGTTCCCCATGGAGCTCATCCCGAAGCTCGCTGATATCGACCTCGTCAGCCCGGTGCGCCGGCAGGGCCATTCGAACCTGTTTGCGGGCCTGCTCCACGCTGAGGTGACCCGGGCCGATGCTTCCATTGCCACCTTCATGGGAGTCCATGACGGACTGTTCACCGGTTCCATTGAAGCTCTGGCTTCGGAGGAGCAAAAGGATGCCTGGCTCCCGGACATCTACAGCATGAAGAAAATCGGGGCGTTTGGCCTCACTGAGCCGCTTGGCGGATCAGACGTCGCAGGCGGAACCCGTACTACGGCACGCAGGGAGGGGGACTCCTGGATCCTGAATGGGGAAAAGCGCTGGATCGGAAATGCAACGTTCTCCGACTGGGTGGTGGTCTACGCCCGCGACCTGGCCGATGACAAGGTTAAGGGCTTCCTGGTTGATACGGCACTCGATGGCTTCAGCGCCAGCAAAATCGAGAACAAGATTGCGCTCCGCACCGTCCAGAACGCCGACATCAAGCTGGACAACGTGGTGGTGCCCGACTTCTTCAAGCTTGCCAACGCCAATAGCTTCCGCGACGTCAACAAGGTCCTGAAGGTCACCCGGCTCGGTGTCGCATGGCAGGCCGTCGGCCAGCAGCTCGCTGCCTTCGACGTGGCCCGGCGCTATGCCGTGGAGCGCCACCAGTTCGGGCGTCCGCTGGCTTCCTTCCAGCTGGTGCAAAGCCAGCTGGTCCAGATCCTGGGCAATGCCGTCAGCTCCATGGGCATGATGGTCCGGCTCTCCCAGCTGGAGGACGCCGGCGAGGCCAAGGACGAGCAGTCCGCCCTGGCCAAGGCGTTCACCACTGCCCGGATGCGTGAGAGCGTGGCGATCGGCAGGAGCCTCCTGGGCGGCAACGGCATTGTGACGGACTTTGAGATGGCCAAAATCTTCGCGGATGCGGAAGCCATCTATTCCTACGAAGGAACGCACGAGATCAATACGCTGGTGACCGGCCGGGCGATCACCGGGATTTCCGCCATCGTCTGAGGCCCACCGCGGCAGGCTCGCCGGCCTGCTGCCGCCTACCTGTCCAGCGGCAGCAGGACCGATGGCCTCAGGTCCATCACGAACGGCAGTGGATCGACGTAGTCTTCCCCGCGCCGGACGCCCCAGTGGAGGCAGGGCGCGGCAGTGCAGTGCCCCGGGCGCGCCGTGCCGATGACCTGTCCGGCCGCCACGGGGGCGCCGGCGGCCAGGGTGCTGTCAACCGGTTCGAAGCTGCTCCGCAGCCCGTCGCCATGGTCGATGGTGATCACCGGCCGGTCCACCACCACGCCCACGAAGCTGACGGTGCCTGCCGCCGGGGAGGTGACCGGCGCGCCGTCGGCCGCTGCTGCCAGGTCAACGCCCCTGTGGCCGCTGAGCCACGGCTTGGGTGGGGGATTGAAGTCCCGAAGCACCTGCGGGCGGGGAGCGAGCGGCCATTGCCACGAGGGCGCGGCGGTCCCCGAAAGTCCGGTGGGCGCCGCGTGGTAGCCCGCCTGTTGCGCAAGGTAGGCGGGTCCGAACGCCAGGGGCTCGCCTGCCGGGGCCAGCGAGGCCGGCAGCAGGAGGAGGGCCGCGAGCCGCAGTGGTGGTTTCATGCCACCAGAATGCTCCTGCTTTGAAGGCGCCGGGAGAGCCCGCCGGGGCTATGTGGACAAGCCCGTGCCGGCGTCGTTTCCGTCCCCGTCGGTGTCCTCCGGCTGAAGGTGCCTGTAGTACACTTGGTGGAGCAGTTTGCTGCGCCCTCAATGCTTTCGGTCCGGCGGATATCCCAGTGGTTTTTCCAACGGTATATGCCCGTGTCCGGAACGCGTCGGCACATCTCATTCAGGAGTGTGGGGGAGCAGCAGCTGACTACGCGCATCCAGCCCTCCAGAAGCGACGCTCCGGCCTCGCCGACGGGGGATCAGGCCTCCTGCGGTCAGGACCATCGTCCTGATGGGAAGCATGATGGATGCCAGGAGCACGGCCCAGCCTGGGCCACGCTAATCAACCGTCAACTATTGGCAGGGTAAGAAGCCTCCGGGCTCTCTCATGAATGACCTGCCGGAAGGAGCGTCGGCATGCCCGTCGTAACCATGCGCCAGCTGCTTGACAGCGGCGTCCACTTTGGACACCAGACCCGCCGTTGGAACCCGAAGATGAAGCGCTTCATCTTCACCGAGCGCAACGGCATCTACATCATCGACCTTCAGCAGTCGCTGTCCTACATCGACCGCGCCTACGAGTTCGTGAAGGCCACCGTTGCACACGGCGGCACCGTACTCTTCGTCGGCACCAAGAAGCAGGCCCAGGAAGCAATTGCCGAGCAGGCAACCCGCGTCGGCCAGCCGTACGTGAACCAGCGTTGGCTCGGCGGTATGCTGACCAACTTCCAGACGGTCGCCAAGCGCATCCAGCGCATGAAGGAACTCGAAGAGATCGACTTCGACGACGTCGCCGGTTCCGCGTACACCAAGAAGGAGCTGCTGCTCCTCAAGCGCGAGCTGACCAAGCTCGAGTCCAACCTCGGCGGTATCCGCAACCTGACCAAGGCACCTTCCGTGCTCTGGATCGTGGACACCAAGAAGGAACACCTCGCCGTTGACGAGGCCAAGAAGCTGAACATCCCGGTTGTGGCCATCCTGGACACCAACTGCGATCCTGACGAAGTCGACTTCCCGATCCCGGGCAACGACGACGCCATCCGCTCCGTGAACCTCCTCACCCGCGTTGTTGCAGACGCCGTTGCCGAGGGCCTGATCGCCCGCAACAACCGCGGCACGGGCGCTGCCGAAGCTCCGGAAGAGCCCCTGGCTGAATGGGAGCGCGAGCTCCTCGAAGGCAGCAAGGCTGAAGAAGCAGCTGCGGCTGCCCCGGCAGAAGAAGCCGCTGCATCTGAAGCTGCTCCGGCAGAAGAAGCTGCTGCTCCCGCTGAAGACGCCAAGTAACACAAGTACATCCGGATTTTCCGGCGCTGCCTGCAGCGCCGGAGCTGCTGACAGGATGGCGGCCCACCCGTGGGCTGCCGTCCTGTCAGTCCGTACACCACAACACATTTCTAGACAGAGGGGTTCACATGGCGAACTACACTGCCGCGGACATCAAGGCCCTGCGCGAGCGCACCGGCGCCGGCATGATGGACGTCAAGAAGGCTCTTGACGAGGCCAACGGTGACGCCGAGAAGGCCATCGAAATCATCCGCATCAAGGGCCTCAAGGGCGCTACCAAGCGTGAAGGCCGCTCCACCGCCGAAGGCCTGGTGGCCGCCAAGGTCAGCAACGGCGTCGGCGTCATGATCGAGGTCAACTGCGAGACCGACTTCGTGGCCAAGGCCGACAAGTTCATCCAGCTGGCCGACAAGGTCCTGGCCGTTGCCATCGAGTCCGGCGCTGCCGACCTCGAGACCCTGCTCGCCACCGATGTTGACGGCAAGCCCCTCTCCGAGGTCGTCGTCGAAGAAGGCGCCATCCTGGGCGAGAAGGTTGTTGTCCGCCGCATCTCCCGCATCGAGGGCGCAACGGTTGACGCTTACCTGCACAAGACCTCCAAGGACCTCCCGGCCCAGGTTGGCGTGCTGTTCGCTGTTGACGGTGAAGGCGAAGCCGCTGCCACCGCAGCCCACGACGTCGCAGTCCACATCGCTGCCATGGCTCCGAACTACCTGACCCGCGAGGACGTCCCGTCCGACCTGGTCGAGTCCGAGCGCCGCATCGCCGAAGAGACCGCCAAGGCCGAGGGCAAGCCCGAGGCTGCGCTCACCAAGATCGTGGAAGGCCGCGTTACCGGCTTCTACAAGGGTGAGGTCCTGGTTGACCAGGCATTCGCGAAGGACGCCAAGAAATCCGTGGCACAGGTCCTCTCAGAGGCCGGTGTCAAGGGAACCGCGTTCACGCGTTTCCGCGTCGGCTCCTAGTCGAAACTGCAAGGGGGTGGCCACTTCGGTGGCCGCCCCTTTTGCATGCGCGGGGGAGGCCCCCTGTGGGAGAGGCCCGTATAGGACCTTTGGCCGCGCAGCAGGATAACCTTTTTAGAGTCCACCAACGGGAAGGCATCATGGAAGCCGTCAACACTGTAATCCAGCCAGAGAAAAGCCGACGCCGGGTCCTCTTGAAGCTCTCGGGTGAAGTCTTCGGCGGCGGAAAGCTGGGCGTTGACCCTGAGACCGTCCGCGACGTCGCCAAGCAGATCGCCGCAGCCGTCCCCCAGGTGGAGGTGGCCATCGTCGTCGGCGGCGGCAACTTCTTCCGCGGTGCGGAACTTTCCCAGAGCGGCATGGACCGTTCCCGCGCCGACTACATGGGCATGCTCGGCACCGTGATGAACTGCCTTGCCCTGCAGGACTTCCTTGAACAGGCCGGCGTCGAAACCCGGGTCCAGAGCGCCATCACCATGGGGCAGGTCGCCGAGGCCTACATTCCCCGCCGCGCCATCCGCCACATGGAAAAAGGCCGCGTGGTCATCTTCGGTGCCGGTGCAGGCCTGCCCTACTTCTCCACCGACACCGTCGCCGCCCAGCGGGCCCTCGAGGTCCACGCCGACGTGGTCCTCATGGCCAAGAGCGGCGTGGACGCCGTTTACACTGCCGACCCCAAGAAGGACCCCACCGCCGAGCGGCTGGAAACCCTCAGCTACGACGACGCCCTCCGCCGTGACATCCGTGTCATGGACCAGACCGCCATGACCATGTGCAAGGACAACGACCTTTCCATGGTGGTCTTCGGCATGGAAGGCGAAGGCAACGTCACCAGGGCCATCCTCGGCGAAAAGCTGGGCACGCTGGTCACCGCCTAGCTCCGGCTAGGATGATTTCAGGACTGTTCCGTCCCTGCCCCCGCGGGCAGGGACGGGCCAGCATCAAAGAACCACGATTGTGCATGGACCCGGCGCCCCGGACTGCACCAGAATCTGAGGAGAGACCGTGATCGAAGAAACCTTGCTCGAAGCCGAAGAAAAGATGGACAAGGCCGTAGAGGTAGCCAAGGAAGACTTCGCTTCCGTCCGCACCGGGCGTGCCAACCCGGGCCTGTACAACAAGGTCCTGGTGGAGTACTACGGTTCGCCCACCCCGCTGCAGCAGCTCGCCTCGTTCGCCATCCCGGATGCCCGCACCATCCTCATCACCCCCTTCGACAAGACGGCGCTGCGCGACATTGAGCGTGCGCTCAGCGATTCCGAGGTCGGCGCCAACCCGTCCAACGACGGCAACGTCATCCGGATCACCATCCCCGAACTGACGAAGGAACGCCGCAAGGAGTACGTCAAGATCGTCAAGACCAAGGGCGAGGACGCCAAGGTCTCCATCCGCAACATCCGCCGCAAGGCCAAGGAGACCCTGGACCGCCTGGTCAAGGACGGCGAAGCCGGCGAAGACGAAGGCACCCGGGCCGAAAAGGAACTGGACAGCCTCACAAAGGCGCATGTGGACGGCATCGATGAGCTGCTCAAGCGCAAGGAAGCAGAGCTGCTCGAAGTCTGATGGGCCAGGCAGATCAGGCCCCGGCACCCAGGGCGCGCACGCGGGGGAAGCAGCCCAGGAGCAACCCGACGCCGAAGGCAGGGAGGAACCTTCCTGCCGCCGTCGTGGTGGGCCTGGCCATGCTGTTCGCCGTGCTGGGCGGACTGCTGCTGCTCCCGCTTGCCTTCGTTGCCGTAACCACCACGTTCGCCATTTTCGGCGTCTGGGAAATCTACCGCGCCCTCGAGGCCAACGGCACCAGGATGCCCACCATTCCGGTCATGACCGGTACCGTGGCCATGCCGTTCGCCGCCTACCTCGGAGGCATCGAGAGCCTCCTGTTCGCGATGCTGCTGAGCTCCGTGGCCGTACTCCTGTGGCGGTCCATCGAAAGTGCGGCCGGTTCAGCCAACAGCATCTTCGCCGGCGTCTTTGCGCTCGGCTGGGTGCCGTTCTTCATCAGCTTTGCGGTCCTGCCGCTGCACGCGGCCGGCGGTGCAACGCCGCTTGGCCTCTGGCCGGGCGGAACGGTTCCCGACGGTGCATGGCAGGTGGCCGTGATGCTCCTGCTGGTGGTTTCCAACGACACCTTCGGATACCTGGTGGGGGCCTCCCTCGGTAAGCACCCCATGGCCCCCAAGATCAGTCCCAAAAAGTCCTGGGAGGGATTCGCCGGCTCCATCGGCGGCGCCATGCTGATTGGCATCCTGGCCTGCCTTTTCGTACTGGACAAGCCCTGGTGGGTGGGTGCGGTGCTGGCGGTTGGCCTGGTTGCGGCGTCCACCGCCGGTGACCTGGCAGAGTCCATGGTCAAGCGCGAACTGGGCATCAAGGACATGAGCAGCATCCTGCCCGGGCACGGGGGAGTCATGGACAGGCTCGACTCAATCGTGTTCGCGTCCCCGGCCGCGTTCATCCTGTACGGACTGGTGTCCGGCGCCTGAGACAAACCCTGCCGGATCCACCGAGGACCCCCGGCACAAATAAGCTGGTGCAGAAGCACTCCGGCTGAAGAGCATTGAAGGAAGCAAAGTGGCATTGGACATTCATCGGCAGATCCCTGCGTCCTTTGAGCGCGTGCAGCGCGGTGAGTACGGCTACAACGCCAAACAGGTGGACCAGTTCCTGCAGCAGGCGCGGGTATCACTGGAAAACCCGGAATCAGCGCCGCAACCCATCAACAGTGCGGACGTGAGGGCCGTTTCCTTCGACCCCGTGAAAGGCGGGTATTCCGCCGCCATCGTGGACGCCGCACTGGACCGGCTCGAGGATGCCTTCGCGCGCCGGGAACGGGATGAGCTGATCGCTGCCCGTGGCGAAGAAGCCTGGCTTCGCGAGATCGGACACCTCTCGGGCATCCTGCGCGGCCGCCTGCACCGGCCGGACGGCGACCGCTTCCGCCGCCCCGCCAAGAAAAAGGTCCGCAGCTACAACACGGCCGACGTCGACAGGCTGTGCCGCGAACTGATCGCCTACCTTGAGCAGGACAAGCCGCTCAGCGTGGACAGCGTCCGCCGGGCAGTCTTCCGCCCTGCCGTGGGCCGGGACGGGTACGAGGAAGCCCAGGTGGACGCCTTCATGGACCGGGTGGTCGAGCTGATGGCTGCCATCGACTGATCCTGCCGGCCCCGGCTCCGGCTCACCGTTCGGTGGCGAGCGGCCGCTCGGGGGTGTGCAGGCGGGTCATCACCTTCGACATGGTTTTCGGGATCCGCTGCGACGTTGCGCGGGACACGGTGACCATCACCGCAAAAGCCGCGGGAACCGTCCAGGCCGCCGGCTGGGCGAGCCAGCCGGGCGTGCTGGCCGCCCCGGCCAGGGCTCCGGTGATCATTGCCCCGCCGCACAGAACTGCGCCGGTCAGCATGCCGGCGATCGCGCCGGCGTCGGTAAGCCCGCGCCACCAGATGCCCAGCAGCAGCACCGGGCAGACGGTGGACGCTGTGAACGCAAAGACCAGCCCGACACTCCCTGCAAGGGCGAACGAGTCGGTCATGAAGGCAAAGCCCAGCGGCACAACAGCGGAAATGACTGCTGCCAGCCGGAAGCTGCCCACGCCCGCCCCCAGGACGTCCTGGCTGATCACGCCGGCCAGGGAAACCACCAGCCCCGACGTCGTGGACAGGAACGCGGCGAAGGCTCCCGCCACCACCAGTGCGGACAACAGGTCGCCTGCCGTTCCGCCCACCAGTTCCCCCGGGAGCAGCAGCACCATGGCGTCCGCCTGGCCGGCGGTGGCAAGGCCGGGAGCGAACATCCGTCCCACCAGCCCGTAAGCGGTAGGGAACAGGTAGAACACGGACAGCAGCCCCAGGACGATCAGCGTGGTGCGGCGGGCGGACTGCCCGTCCGGGTTGGTGTAGAAACGCACCAGGACGTGCGGCAGGCCCAGGGTGCCGAACAGCAGGGCCACCAGGAGCGAGACGTTCTGGTAGAGGCCGGCAGGTGGCGCCCCTGTGGGATTGGCCGACGGCGGTGCAAGCGCGGCGGTGCCGTTCCCGGCAAGGACAAAGACGATGAACAGGATGGGCACGGCCAGCGCCGTGAGTTTCAGCCAGTACTGGAACGCCTGGACGAACGTGATGGAGCGCATGCCGCCCGCCACCACGGTGAGGCAGACCACGATCACCACCGCCACCGAGCCCACCCAGGACGGCAGGCCCGTGGTGATGCGGATGGTGAGGGCAGCACCATGCAGCTGCGGCACGATATAAAGCCAGCCCACCAGCACCACCACCAGGCTGGTCACTTTGCGTACCGGCAGGGAGTCAAGCCTTGCCTCGGTGAAATCGGGAATGGTGTAGGCCCCGGACCGCCGCAGCGGCGCCGCGACGAACAACAGCAGCATCAGGTATCCGGCCGTGTACCCGACGGGAAACCACAGCGCATCCGTTCCGGACAGCAGGATCAGGCCCGCTACGCCCAGGAAGCTCGCGGCGGACAGGTACTCGCCGCCGATGGCCGAGGCGTTCCACCACGGCCTGACCGTCCGGGAAGCAACATAGAAGTCACCCGTGGTCCTTGAAATCCGCAAACCGTAGAATCCGATGACTGCGGTGGCAACCGACACTCCCACCAGGGCGGTTACGGCCACGCCCGGGTTCACGGCACCCTCACTGGTCCTCAGCCAGGTCCCGGTAGCGCGCCTCGTTGCGCGCCGCAGTCCGGATGTACAGCCAGGCACTGAGCCCGATGAGCGGATAGATGCCGGCTCCCAGCAGCAGCCAGTCGAACGGGATGCCCGCCACCCGGGTTTCCGCCAAACCGGGAACCGCCGCGAGCAGCAGGGGAAAGGCGCCAAGGATCAGCAGGAAACCCGCGGCCACCACCAGGGCCAGCCGCAGCTGGGACCTGATCAGGGACCTGACGAACACCTGGCCCACTTCGGAGTCCTGCGCGGCCTCCCTCGTCTCCTTTGCCGGACGCGCCGCAGTCCTCGGAGCCGTCACCCGCACCCTGGTCATGTATTGGGCCTGATCCGGGTGGCCTCAAGCTTCTCCCGCACCGTGGGCAGGTGCCGCCTGCTGATGGGCAGTCCCGCTCCCGCCACGGTGACGCTGGGACCGTCCGCGGCGAGCTTCATCGAGGTCACGTGCTTGAGGGCCACCAGGTAGGACCGGTGCGTCCGGATGAACCCCGCATCCGCCCACTGCTGTTCGAGGTCCGCAAGCGGAACCCGGATCAGGTAGCTGGCTTCGGCGGTGTGGAGCCGGGCGTAGTCCCCCTGCGCCTGGACGTACGTGACGTCGTCGCGCCTGATCATTTTGGTGGTCCCGCCCTGGTCCACCGTGATCATCTCCGGGGCGGCACCGCCGTCGCGCAGTTCACTGATGCGCCCCACGCAGCGCGCCAGGCGTTCTGCCCGCACCGGCTTGAGCAGGTAGTCCACCGCCGCGAGTTCGAAGGCGTCCAGGGCATGGTCCTCGTCCGCCGTCACGAACACGACGGCGGGCGGCCGGCTGCTCCCGGCGATGGCACGGGCAATGTCCAGCCCGGACACCGCCGGCATGTGGATGTCCAGGAAAACGGCGTCAACGGGGGCGGAGGCGAGCGCTTTCAGTGCGTCGCCTCCGGACGTGGCCCGAAGGATTTTGCCCACACGGTCGTCCTTGCCCAGCAGGAAGGCCAGTTCTTCAACAGCAGGCAGCTCATCATCAACGACGAGGACGTTAATCATGCTCCTAGGGTAGCTTTCCGGAGCAGGGGTACCGTGCCGGCGCCGGCCCGTAGGGCCCCGTCCGGCTCACGCATCGTGCCCGGGCTGGGACTTGGGGACCCGCATGGTGATCAGTGTTCCTTCGCCGGGCGCGGTCTCAATGACCAGCCCGTGGTCGTTGCCGTAGACCTGGCGGAGGCGGGCATCAACGTTGCGCAGGCCCACATGCTCGCCGTCTGTGTGGCCGGCCAGCATGGACTGCAGCTGCTCCGGATCCATGCCCACGCCGTCGTCCTCGATGGTCACCTCCGCGAACGCGCCGGCATCGTTGGCGGTGATGCTGATGTGTCCCGGCCCTTCCTTGGCTTCGAGGCCGTGCCGGACCGCGTTCTCCACCAGCGGCTGCAGGCTGAGGAACGGGATGACGGTGCTCAGCACCTCCGGCGCCACCCTCAGGCTGACCTGGACCCGCTCACCGAACCGGGCGCGTTCCAGCAGCAGGTACCGGTCAATGCAGCGGAGTTCCTCCGCGAGCGTGGTGAAGTCCCCGTGCCGGCGGAACGAGTAGCGGGTGAAGTCGGCAAACTCGACCACCAGTTCGCGGGCGCGGGCGGGGTCGGTGTTGATGAAGGACGCGATGGCATTGAGCGAGTTGTAGATGAAATGCGGGCTGATCTGCGCGCGCAGGGCCCGCACCTCCGCCTCCATCAGCTGGGTACGGGAGGCGTCGAGCTCCGCGAGCTCCACCTGCACAGCCACCCAGTCCGCCACTTCGCTGGTGGCCCTGACCAGTCCCGCGCCGGCGGAGGGAGCGAACGCGGCGACGGCGCCCACCACCCGGGTGCCGGCACGCACCGGTGCGATCACGGCAGCGAGCGGGCCGCCGGTAGCCTCTGTGGCGGCGTCGGGCTCCCCGGCGGGAAGCACAGCCGTCCGGCCGTTCGCCAGGACGCCGGCAGCAAGGTCCATCATCCGCGGCTTCATGTCCTCGCCGGCACCGTCCCACGCCAGCACGCCGGACGTGTCCATGATGGCCAGGGCGTCACAGCCAAGCAGGGTCCGCAACTGGCGGCTGGCCTTGGCCGCACCGGCGGGGTTGAGGCCCCGGCGCAGGTGCTGGCCGGCCTGGGAAGCGGCATGCAGGGTGTGGTAGGTGGCGCGTTCAGCATCAGTACCCAGGTCGCGGAATGACCTGAGCACCTTGAGCCCCACGCCGACGACGACGGCGATGGCCATGGCGATGACGGCCACGGCCGCGGCGGTAAGGAGGGGGGAGTCCGGCATGGTGCCCAGCGTAGCCGCGGGTGCCGTTTGTCGCAGCATCCCGACCGTTGAGCGCCCGCAGGCCTGCAGGCTCTGGAACTGGCGGGATGCAGCCCGCAGAGTGATTGCAGTCACATTTGCGGTATCCCGTCTTTCGGGCCTGCCGTTGGGTGTGTTCAGGCAAGTCTCAACGAGGAGGAACGATGGGTAACGATGCCCACACTCCGGACGCAGCGGCGTCCGTGGACTTCGAGCAGGTCCAGTCGACGGAGCAGTTCAAGGAACTGCGCAAGCGTCACCGCAGCTTTGTCTTCCCCATGGCAGTCGCATTCCTGCTGTGGTACTTCGCATATGTCCTGCTCGCCGACTATGCCGTGGACTTCATGTCCACCAAGGTCTGGGGCAACATCAACGTGGGCCTGATCCTCGGCCTGCTCCAGTTCGTCTCCACGTTCGCCATCACCGGCTGGTACGTCCACTACTCCAACAAGCGGCTCGACCCCATCGCCAAGGAAATCCGGGACGAGATCGAGGGCCACGAATTCGATAAGCACGGCAACCGAGTAGGCGGAGTCACCAAATGATCAATATCGCAACAGCGGTGGACGTGGCCGCCCTCAAGGAAACCACGCTGCTCAACATGGGCATCTTCGGCATCTTCGTGGCCGTGACCATGGTGATCGTGCTCCGCGCCAGCCGGAACAACAAGACCGCCGCGGACTACTATGCGGCCGGCCGCTCCTTCACCGGCTCGCAGAACGGAACCGCCATCGCCGGCGACTACCTCTCCGCCGCCTCCTTCCTGGGCATTACCGGCGCCATCGCCATCAACGGCTACGACGGCTTCATGTACTCCATCGGCTTCCTGGTGGCCTGGCTCGTGGCACTGCTGCTCGTGGCCGAGCTCCTGCGCAACACCGGCAAGTTCACCATGGCCGATGTGCTGTCCTTCCGGCTGAAGCAGCGGCCGGTCCGCATCGCCGCGGCCATCTCCACCCTCGCCGTCTGCTTCTTCTACCTGCTGGCCCAGATGGCCGGCGCCGGCAGCCTCATCTCTTTGCTGCTGGGCATCAGTGACTGGACCGGGCAGGCCCTGGTGATCATCGTCGTCGGCGCCCTGATGATCATGTACGTCCTGATCGGCGGCATGAAGGGCACCACCTGGGTGCAGATCATCAAGGCCATCCTGCTCATCGCAGGCGCAGCCGTCATGACCCTGTGGGTCCTGGCCATCTACGGCTTCAACCTCTCCAGCCTCCTGGGCGCCGCAGTGGAGACGGCCAACAACCCGGCCGTCCTGAATCCCGGCCTGCAGTACGGCAAGACGGAAACCTCGAAGATCGACTTCATGTCACTCGGCCTCGCCCTGGTCCTGGGCACCGCAGCGCTGCCGCACGTACTCATGCGCTTCTACACGGTCCCCACGGCCAAGGAAGCCCGCAAGTCCGTGGTGTGGTCAATCTGGCTGATCGGCCTGTTCTACCTCTTCACCCTGGTGCTTGGTTACGGTGCAGCTGCCCTGGTTGGTGCCGAGACCATCAAGAGCGCACCGGGCGGCGTGAACTCGGCCGCCCCGCTGCTGGCCTTCTATCTGGGTGGGCCGCTGCTGCTGGGCTTCATCTCGGCCGTGGCGTTCGCCACCATCCTCGCCGTTGTGGCCGGCCTGACCATTACGGCGGCGGCATCGTTCGCCCATGACATCTACGCCAGCGTCATTTCCAAGGGCAAGGCCGACGCCGACACTGAGGTGAAGGTGGCCCGGCGCACCGTTGTGGTCATCGGCGTCCTGGCCATCCTGGGCGGCATTCTTGCCAACGGACAGAACGTGGCGTTCCTCGTGGCGCTCGCATTCGCCGTCGCCGCCTCCGCCAACCTGCCCACGATCGTCTACTCCCTGTTCTGGCGGAAGTTCACCACCCAGGGCGCAGTCTGGAGCATGTACGGCGGCCTGGGCTCCGCGATCATCCTGATCATCTTCTCGCCGGTGGTCTCCGGCGGAGCAACATCCATGATCAAGGACGCCAACTTCGCGCTCTTCCCGCTGAGCAACCCGGGCATCGTGTCCATCCCGCTGGCCTTCTTCCTGGGCTGGCTCGGAACGACGCTCGACAAGAATCGGGAGGATACCGCCAAGCAGGCCGAAATGGAAGTCCGCTCCCTCACCGGCGTGGGTGCCGAAAAGGCCGTCGACCACTGACCTGACGGCATCAACAGCAAAGCCTCCGCACCGGGAACAAGTTTTCCGGTGCGGAGGCTTTGCTGTGCTGCCTTTGTCTCCCGTTACCCTGCCGGCCGCAGCTTGATTTCGGTCATCTTGAGCTCTTCAGTGCCCTCGAAGCGGTAGGCGAGATCCACCTCTTTGCCGTCGCAGGCGATGAGCCCGGCAACATGTGCCGACTTCACGCCGTTTTCGGTGACCACGTTGAGGTCCCTGTAGTCCGGTGTGCAGGTTTCATCCATCCCAAGACTGCTAACCCCCTCAATGAACGCTTCCTTGGACAGCTGCTCCTGGAGGGCGGGGTCAAGGTATTCGTCGTAGGCCCTTGAGTTGTCTCCGGCGAGGACCAGCTTGGTGAAGCCGTCAGCCAGTCCCCGGGCCTGGTTGGTGGCGCTGCCCACCACGTTCACCAAAATGACTATGCCCAGGACCACCAGGAGGAGGACGCCGCCGGCGCCCGCCAGGATCATCCACAGTTTCCGCCGGCTCCTGGGCGGAGGCTGCCCCGGAAGCCCGAACGGGGATGCCTGTTCCTGCCCGTAGTAGGGAGGCTGCAGCTGCGGGGACGCCGGGCCTGCGTGGCCCGGCTGAAACGGTTCCTGGGGAGTGCTCAAGATGGAGCCTTTCCGGAAAAATGGTGCAGCGCACCGCCTGGATGCGGGGCAGCGCTGGGCCTGTCCCGCCGATTAACTGGCATTCAGCCTATAGCGCGGCCCGCCTGGTCCGAACTCCAGCCCCGCCCGCCGCCGTCGTGCTTTCCGCCATAGGGGCGCCCGCTGCTAAGCCCGCCCGGGACCGCGTTCAAGCAAAGGCTGGACGCGGAAGGGAATAAGCTCGCCCATGGCCAGCGCCGTGTCGGTCCGGTCCACGCCTTCGCAGGCCAGGATCTTCCCGTTGATCCGGAACAGGTCCTCGGCGTCAAGCGCCACCACGCGCAGCAGCAGGTCCGCTGAACCGGTCAGGCCGTAGCCCTCAAGAATTTCGGGAATGTCAGCGAGTTCCTTTGCCAGCAGGGCGAGCCGCTGCTGCTGGACATGGACGGAGATGAAGGCCATCAGCGGGTAGCCCAGGGCCGCCGGATTGATGCGCCGTTCGAAGGAGAGAAAAACGTGTTTCTTCTCCAACTGCGCCATCCGCGCCTGCACGGTGTTGCGGGAGAGTCCGAGCTTCTGGGCCAGTGCCACCACCGTTTTCCGGGGATCCTGCGCCAGGGCAGAGAGCAGGCGGGCGTCGGTGCCATCCAGGGCTTGCATAATGCGCAAGGCTAGCACGGTCCCGGGCGCTCCCGCAGAGCATTTTGCTCAGTGATCGCGCCGGTGGTTGTACCTCCTGAGCATTGTGAGTAGGGTCACAAATATCCGGGGCAACGGCGCCCGGGCGGCCGGCGGCTGAAGGGGCCACAAGTCCCAAAACCGGAGGTCAACGACGTGAGAAGGTTGCGGGCTATCGTGTCTACAGACGAAACGGGCCAGGGCGGACCAGCCGCCCCCAACAGCGCCCGGCATACCCATGCACAGGGGCGGGACCTGGTCCAGCTGGTCACCCCAACAGGGGAGCGGATCAGTCATCCGGAGTTCGATTACTGGGTCAGGGACGTCACCGACGAGCAGTTGTGTTCCCTCTTCGAGGACATGACCGTGATCCGGCGCATCGACGTCGAGGCAACGGCCCTGCAGCGGCAGGGCGAACTTGCGCTGTGGCCGCCGCTGCTGGGGCAGGAAGCCGCGCAGATCGGTTCGGGCCGGGCGCTCCGGACGGACGACTTTGTCTTCTCCAGCTACCGTGAGAACGGCGTGGCCTACTGCCGCGGAGTGGACCTGACGGACATCGTCCGGGTATGGCGCGGCAATGCGTCCTCGGGCTGGGATCCCTACGCCATCAACATGGCCACGCCGCAGATCATTATCGGCGCCCAGACCCTCCATGCCACGGGCTACGCGATGGGCATCCAGAATGACGGCGCTGATTCCGTGGCCGTGACCTATTTCGGTGACGGCGCAACCAGCGAGGGCGATGTCAACGAGGCCATGGTCTTCGCGGCAAGCTTCCAGGTGCCCGTGGTGTTCTTCTGCACCAACAACCACTGGGCCATTTCTGAACCCGTCCGGCTCCAGTCGCACATCCAGCTGTCCGACAGGGCCGCCGGGTTCGGCATCCCCAGCCTGCGCGTGGACGGCAACGACGTCCTGGCAGTGATGGCAGCCACCCGCGTGGCCTTGGACCGGGCACGCCGCGGCGGCGGCCCCACGTTCATCGAGGCCGTCAGCTACCGCATGGGACCGCACACCACGGCGGATGACCCGACGCGCTACCGCGACGCCAACGAACTCGAGGACTGGGCGGCCCGGGACCCGATCAGCCGGATCGCCGCTCTTCTTGAGCGGAAGGGCCTGCTGACGGAGGAACTCCAGCAACAGGTTAAGGGCAAGGCCGACGCCGTGGCACGCGAGATGCGGACGGGCTGCACCACCATGCCGGACCCGGAGCCCCTGGACGTCTTCAAGAACGTCTACAGCACGCCCAACTCCTGGCTGGACCGGCAGCAGGACCACTATGCCCGTTACCTGGCCACCTTCGGTGATCCCGCAGGAGCCGCTTCAGAAGAAGGTGCACGCTGATGACCCAGATGACCTTTGCCCGCGCGATCAACGCGGGCCTGCGCAAATCACTGGAGAACGATCCCAAAGTCGTGCTGATGGGGGAGGACATCGGCACCCTCGGCGGCGTGTTCCGGGTAACCGACGGGCTGCAGAAGGACTTCGGCACGCACCGGGTGGTGGATACGCCCCTGGCCGAATCGGCCATCGTGGGCACCGCCGTGGGCCTCGCCTACCGCGGCTACCGTCCCGTGGTGGAAATCCAGTTCGACGGCTTCATCTACCCTGCGTTCGACCAGATCGTCAGCCAGGTGGCCAAACTCCACTACCGCACCCGCGGCGCTGTCAGGATGCCCATCACCATCAGGGTCCCGTTCGGCGGCGGCATCGGCTCACCTGAGCACCACTCCGAGTCGCCGGAGGCCTACTTCACGCACACGTCCGGCCTGCGCGTCGTTACGGTGTCCAGTCCGCAGGACGCCTACACCGTGATCCAGCAGGCCATCTCGTGCGACGACCCCGTGCTCTACTTCGAGCCGAAACGGCGCTACCACGATAAGGGCGAGGTGGATGAGTCCCTTGACCACACCGCCCCGGTGCCCATGGGGCAGGCGCGCGTCCTCACCCAAGGCGGTGACGTCACACTGGTGGCTTACGGCCCGCTGGTCAAGACGGCCCTGGACGCCGCGTCGGCCGCCGCCGATGAGGGAATTTCCATCGAGGTCATCGACCTGCGCTCACTGGCACCGGTGGACTACGAAACCGTTGTGGCTTCAGTCCGCAGGACCGGGCGCCTGGTTATAACCCACGAGGCCGCACAATCGGGCGGCCTCGGGGCGGAAGTGGCCGCCAGCATTACCGAACGGTGCTTCTACCACCTGGAGGCGGCACCCGTCCGCGTCACCGGGTTCGACATTCCCTACCCCTACTCAAAGCTTGAGATGCACCACCTGCCGGGCCTGGACCGGATCCTGGACGGCGTGGACCGTGCCCTGGGACGGCCGAACTCCCTTAGCGGGCTGGAAGGATGAGCGGGACCATGATCAAGGAATTCCGTCTCCCGGACCTGGGGGAGGGCCTCACCGAATCGGAGATCCTCAGCTGGAAGGTGGGCGTGGGCGATACCGTCACCCTCAACCAGGTAATCGCCGAGGTTGAGACTGCCAAGGCGGTGGTGGAGCTCCCGTCCCCGTTTGCAGGGGTAATCAAGGAGCTCCATGAACAGCCGGGCACCGTCGTGGAGGTGGGCAAGCCGATCGTCTCCTTCGAGGTGGCGGACGACGTCGGCCCGGCACCTTCCGGGGCGGGCGGTCCTGCCGCTTCGGTCAAGGACGAGGCCGCGGGTCAGGCGGTGGGGCAGGACGCGGGGGAGAGCGCGGCCGGGACCCCCATGAGGGAACCCAACCTTGTGGGCTACGGTGCCGTCGTCGAAAGCACCGGCCGGCCCGCGCGGCGTCCACGGACCTTCCCTGTGGCCGGACCCGCCGACACCGTGTCCACGGCACCCTTGCCTGCGGAAACTCAACCCGCGGCCGTTGAGCACGTTGAGGCCGCACCGGAGCAGCCCGCAGGTGAGCGTCCGCGGTCCACCCCGCCCGTCCGGAAGCTGGCCAAAGACCTCGGGGTGGACCTGGCCAGGGTCACTGGTACCGGCCCCCAGGGGCTAATTACCCGGGAGGATGTCCAGCACTTCATGGACAGCCGGTCCTCGGAGCCAGGGCGGCCCGGTATGCCGGCCGCGGACCATGCGGGAGTGCAGGCCGGCGGGGGCGGACGGGAAACTCGCACCCCCATCAAGGGGGTCCGCAAGTTCACGGCCGCCGCCATGGTGCAGAGTGCTTTCACCGCGCCGCATGCCACTGAATTCCTGACCGTCGACGTCACTCCCTCCATGGAGCTGCTGGCCAGGCTTCGGGACAGCAGGGAGTTCGCGGGCGTCAAGCTCACTCCGCTGACCCTGGCCGCGAAAGCGGTGCTGATCGCCCTCAGGCGCAATCCTGCGCTCAACTCGCGCTGGGACGAAGAGAACCAGGAGATCGTCACCTACAACTACGTGAACCTGGGCATAGCAGCCGCCACGCCCCGGGGGCTGACGGTACCCAACATCAAGGACGCGGATTCACTGTCCCTGGTCCGCCTGGCGGAAGCGCTCGCGGCGCTCGCGGACACAGCCCGTGCCGGCAAAACCGCGCCGGCTGATCTGTCCGGAGGGACAATCTCGATCACCAATATCGGCGTTTTTGGTATTGATGCCGGCACCCCCATCCTGAACCCGGGGGAAGCGGCGATCCTTGCCCTGGGGGCCGTGCGGAGGACGCCTTGGGAGTACCGCGGGGACATCGCACTGCGCCAGGTGATGACCCTCAGCCTCTCTTTCGACCACCGGCTGGTGGACGGCGAACAGGGCTCCCGCTTCCTTGCCGACGTCGGAGCCCTCCTCGCCGATCCCGCCATGGTGCTGACCATGGTCTAAACCCCCGGACTTTTTGTCCAGATACGCACGGTTGGGGACGGGCAGATTCATATGGTGGTTGCAACGCTCTGATTGATGGAGCGTTTGATGCCGAAGTTGTTTCCTGTCCATGTTCGTGATGATTTTCTTGATTTGGTGTGCTCCGGCGCGTCCGTCAGTGAGGCTGCACGGCGTGTCGGAGCCTCGCGCGGGACCGGGAAGAAGTGGTGGGCCGAGTCTGGTCAGATGACGCTGAGCATCTCGGCCCATGGCGGCCTGGCAGATCCTGCCCCGTCCGTGGAGGTCTCCTGCGGGCGGGCACTAAGCGAAGCCGAGAGGGGGATGATTCAGATGGGCCGGCAAGCCGGGATGAGCTACGCGAAGATCGGTGCGGCCATCGGACGGGACAAGTCCGTCATCTGGCGGGAGGTCAACCGCAACTGTGACGCCGAGGGCAGGTACAACGCTAAAGTCGCGCACACCAGAGCCCATCAGGCACGCCGCCGGCCCAAGCCCTTCAAGCTCATCGAGGACGAGGATTTGTGCCGGCTGATCGCGGTGTGGATGGACGATGGGTGGAGCCCTAAGCTGATCTCGTCGATGCTGGCGTTTTACTTTGCCGGTGACCAGACTATGCAGGTGAGCCACGAGACGATCTACCAGGCCCTATACGTCCAAACCCGCGGAAGCCTGCGGAAAGACCTGGCCGAAAACCTCAGCCTGAAACGTAAACAACGCATCCCCCACACCGCCGACCGGCTCAAGAGCAGCCCCTACAAGGAGGCGTTCAAGATCAGCGAACGCCCCGCCGAGGTCCAGGACCGGGCAGTCCCCGGGCACTGGGAAGGTGACTTGATCATCGGTTCTGACGGGACCGCGATCGGCACTCTCGTGGAGCGCTCAACCCGGTTCACGATCCTGCTGCACCTGCCCGGGGACCACACCGCCGAAACCGTCGCCGCCGCGATGATCCGGGAAATGGCGAACCTCCCGGAGCACCTGCGCCGCTCGATCACCTGGGACCGCGGCACAGAACTCGCCGGCTACGCGAAGATCCAGACCGCGCTGGAAACCACGCTCTATTTCTGCGACCCGCACTCGCCCTGGCAGCGCGGCACCAATGAAAACACCAACCGGCTCCTGCGGTTCTGGTTCGAAAAAGGCTCCGACCTCTCGGCCCATACCCCTGAGGACCTCAACCGCATCGCGGCAAAGCTCAACCGCCGCCCCCGACCGACCCTCAACCTCGACACCCCAGCCAACCGGCTAAACCAGCTGCTGCAAGCGGCCTAACCACCCCGCGTTGCTCCCACCACTTGACATTGCCACGGTTTAAGCCGGCATATCTGGACAAAAACTCCGGGCTCTAGGGGGTGGTTCGGGAGTCGGCCAGCAGCGCAGCCAGGGCCATGTTCTCGAGCAGGGGCCGGGCCGTTCCGGACCCCATTTTCCTGCCGTGGTTGCGGACGGAGTGCGGGGTGGAGTTGATGAGTCCGAACGTGGCATGGGCCCGCATCCGGAGCTCCGAAGCGTCCGTCTCGGGATGGAGCCGCGCGAGGACCTCCACCCACACCTCCACATAGCTGCGCTGGAGGGTCCTGACTGCCGCCTGGTCCTCAGCGGAAAGGCAGCTGAAATCCCTGTCCTGGACCCGGATGACGTCAGGCTTGCCCAGCGCGAAGTCCACCTGGAACTCCACCAGGCCACGCAGGGCCGCAAGGGGATCGGCATTGCAGGCTGCCACCCGGCGCCCGCCGTCCAGCAGTTCCTGGCTGACGGTGACCAGCAGGTCCGCCAGGACCGCCTGCTTGCCGGGAAAGTGGCGGTAAACGGCCGGGCCGCTGACGCCGGCGGCTGCCCCAAGGTCCTCCAGGGAGACCCGGCTGAACCCGTGCAGCGCAAACAGCGACGCCGCAGCGGACAACAGCGCCTGGCGGCGGTTCTGCTTTGCCCGGCTCCGCTGTGTTGGGCTGCCGGGCTGGGGTGCGCTGCCGGGCTGGGTCGTGCTGCCGGCTGCAGCGGCGTCAGTGCTTGGCACAATTCCTCCTCGGACCCCGGAAGTCTAGCAAGGCAGCTGCTGTGTTGGACATCACAGTTAATCGAGACTAACCTGAATTTCAGTTATTGATCACTAACCGAGTGGGCTTCTTGGCCCCGGCCGGAACAGGAGCAGGACGCGTCGATGGAGACCCTTGCCAGCAGGATCGACCCCGCCAGCAGCACTTTCCTGGCGAACCGCGATTCGCAGCTGTCGCTGACGGAGGACCTGCGGAAAAGGCTGGCGGACGCTGCCCTGGGCGGACCGGAAAAATCCAGGCAGCGGCACGTGGCCAGGGGCAAGCTCCTGCCCCGCGAGCGCATCGACCAGCTCCTGGATGACGGCAGCCCGTTCCTGGAAATCGCTCCGCTGGCTGCCAACGGGATGTACAACAACGAGGCCCCCGGCGCGGGGGTCATTGCAGGCATCGGCCTGGTCCATGGCCGCCACGTGCTGGTAATTTCCAACGACGCCACCGTCAAAGGCGGGACGTACTATCCGCTGACGGTGAAGAAACACCTGCGGGCCCAGGAGATAGCCCTCGAGAACAGGCTTCCGTGCATCTACCTCGTGGATTCCGGCGGGGCCTTCCTGCCCAAACAGGACGAGGTTTTCCCGGACCGGGACCACTTCGGCCGCATCTTCTACAACCAGGCCCGGCTCTCGGCGGCCAAGATTCCCCAGATCGCCTCGGTGATGGGGTCCTGCACGGCCGGCGGCGCCTATGTGCCGGCCATGAGCGACGAAACAGTCATCGTCCGGAACCAGGGCACCATCTTCCTGGGCGGGCCGCCGCTCGTGAAGGCGGCGATCGGTGAGATCGTCACGCCGGAGGAGCTCGGCGGAGGGGACGTGCATTCGAGGATCTCCGGCGTCACCGACCACCTCGCCGAAAACGACGAACACGCGCTGCAGATCATCCGGGACATCGTGTCCACGCTCCCGCCTCCGGCGCCGCCCGCGTGGGAGGTGGATGCCGCCGTCGAACCTTCCGCGGAACCGGAGGAGCTCTACGGCGCCGTTCCCACGGACGTCAACGCCGCCTACGACGTGCATGAGGTCATCGCCCGGCTGGTGGACGGCAGCCGGTTCCACGAGTTCAAGAAGGAGTACGGCGCCACGCTGGTCACCGGGTTCGCCCGGCTGCACGGGCATCCCGTGGGGATCGTAGCCAACAACGGCGTGCTCTTCAGCGAGTCCTCCCTCAAAGGCGCCCACTTCATTGAACTCTGCGACCAGCGCGGCATCCCGCTGGTTTTCCTGCAGAACATCTCCGGCTTCATGGTGGGCAAGGACTCGGAGCAGGGCGGGATCGCCAAGAACGGCGCCAAGATGGTCACCGCCGTGGCTACGGCCCGGGTGCCCAAACTGACGGTGGTCATCGGCGGGTCCTTTGGCGCCGGCAACTACTCCATGTGCGGGCGCGCCTATTCCCCGCGGTTCCTCTGGATGTGGCCGGCCGCCCGGATCTCGGTCATGGGCGGCAACCAGGCCTCCAGCGTCCTGGCCACGGTGAAGCGGGACCAGTACGAGGCAGCAGGCCAGGAATGGTCCGCCGAGGACGAGGAAGCCTTCAAGGCCCCTATCCGCCGGCAGTACGAGGACCAGGGCAGCCCGTACTACTCCACCGCCCGCCTCTGGGATGACGGAGTGATCGATCCGGCCGACACCCGCACCGTCCTGGGCCTGGCACTGGACGTGGTGGCCCGCACGCCGTTGCCTGAAACCTCCTTCGGCCTCTTCAGGATGTGAGCGAGCAAATGACCACCCCTTCCCTGGCCGGCGCCCCCACCGCCACCCGGCCCATGTTCGGCACCGTCCTGGTGGCCAACCGCGGCGAGATTGCCTGCCGCGTGATCCGAACGCTTAAAGCCTTAGGCATCCGGCCGGTGGCCGTCTACAGCGATGCCGACGCCGGCGCCCGGCACGTGCGCGAAGCGGACACTGCCGTCCGGGTCGGCCCGGCAGCGGCCACGGAGAGCTACCTGAACATCGAGGCGATCATCGAGGCCTGCCGCAGGACCGGGGCGGAAGCGGTGCACCCCGGCTACGGCTTCCTCAGCGAGAACGCGGAGTTTGCCCGGGCCCTGGAACGGGCCGGGATCGCGTTTATCGGCCCGGGCGTGGAAGCCCTGAACATCATGGGGGACAAGATCCGGTCCAAGAACCATGTGGCCGGTTATGGCGTCCCCGTGGTGCCCGGCGTCGCGAAACCAGGGATGACGGACGGGCAGCTGGTTGACGCAGCCGCCGGCGTGGGGTTTCCGCTGCTCATCAAGCCTTCCGCCGGCGGGGGCGGCAAGGGCATGCACGTGGTGCAGCGTCCGGAGGACCTCCCGGCGGCGCTGGCCACGGCCAAGCGGGTAGCAGCCAGTGCCTTCGGCGACGACACCCTGTTCCTGGAACGCCTGGTCACCACCCCGCGGCACATCGAAGTGCAGGTCCTGGCGGACAGCCACGGCAACGTCATCCATCTGGGCGAGCGTGAATGCTCGCTGCAGCGGCGGCACCAGAAAGTCATCGAGGAGGCACCGTCGCCGTTGCTCGAAGCCCTGCCGGACGGCGCCGCCATCCGCGCCCGGATCGGTGAAGCGGCCTGCAACGCGGCCCGGAGCGTGAACTACAGCGGCGCCGGAACAGTCGAATTCCTCGTCTCCGACGACGCGCCGGACCAGTTCTACTTCATGGAGATGAACACCCGGCTGCAGGTGGAGCACCCGGTCACCGAGATGGTCACCGGCATCGACCTCGTCGAGTGGCAGGTGCGGATCGCCGCCGGCGGGGAACTCACCGTCCGGCAGGCCGACGTCGAACTTCACGGCCACGCCGCTGAAGCGCGCGTCTACGCGGAGGTCCCGGAGAAAAACTTCCTGCCCTCCACCGGGACTGTGCTGCTGCTGGACGAACTGCCCAGGGGGACAAGCGGCAAAGTCAGGGTGGATTCTTCCCTGGTGGAAGGCCTGGAGGTTTCCTCCAGCTACGACCCCATGATCTCCAAGGTCATCGCGTGGGGGGAGGACCGCACAGCCGCCCTGGACACCCTGGATGCGGCGCTCGCCGGCTATACGGCGCTCGGCCTGGACACCAACGTGGAATACCTGCGGCTGCTGATCAATGATGCCGATGTCCGCGCCGGGCGGCTGGAAACCGGGCTGATCGAACGAAAGCTGCCGGACCTGGCCTTCCGCAGGGTTGCCGACGCGGAACTGGCGGCGGCCGCGCTCTTCACCCTCGCCATGGAGGAACAGAACAACACTCCCTCATCGCCGGGACCCTGGCATGCGCGCAACGGTTGGCGGCTTGGGGCGCCGGCGCCGCGCCTGGTCAGCCTGGGAACGCCCGACGGCGGCGTGGCAGCCGTGCGGATCAGCAGCGCCGCGGAGGTGGGCGCGGAGGGGGACGGCCCTGTCCGAGGCGGCGCTGTCCCCGGTAGCGCCGGTTCCGGAAGGGTGTTCCTCGTTGCCGTGGGGGACGGGCCTGCCCGTCCGGCACAGCTGGAGTTCGCCTCCCGGCGGCAGGCAACGCTGACCCTCGACGGCCACGCCAGCACCTATTCCATCGCGCCGGTCTTCCGCGGCCCGGCGGCCCCGACGCGTGATTCCCCGGCACCCGGCGTGCCCGCAGAACTGTTCCTGGGTACCGGGGGCTGGTCCTGCCGGCTGGCAGTCCTGGGCCGGGAAGCGCGGCTTGAGCGGGTGCTTGCGGCCCTCCACCGGGAGGAGGGCGCCGCCGATCCCGCCGTGCGTTCGCCCATGCCGGGAACAGTGGTGTCGGTTCCGGTCAGTGATGGCGACACCGTGGCGGCCGGCGAGCTTCTGGTCTCGGTCGAGGCCATGAAGATGGAGCACCAGCTGGTGGCCCCGCTGGACGGGACGGTACACCTCAGCGCCCGCCCCGGCGACCTGGTGAAGGCGGACCAGGTGCTGGCCACCGTCCATCCCCACACAGCCGCCGCAAGCGAAGATACAGGCGCAGATACGGGCGCAGATACAGGCACAGACACACTCAATGGCGAAGGAGCCTAGGCATGGCAGGGTTTGAACTCAGCGAGGAATACCAGGACCTCAGCGACACGGTCCGGGACTTCGCGGACACCGTGGTGGCGCCGGTGTCCGCCAAGCACGACGAGGAGCACAGCTTCCCGTACGAGGTGGTCAAGCAGATGGCGGAGATGGGGCTGTTCGGCCTGCCCTTCCCCGAGGAATTCGGCGGCATGGGCGGGGACTACTTCGCCCTTGCCCTTGCCCTGGAGCAGCTGGGCCGGGTGGACCAGTCCGTGGCCATCACCCTGGAGGCCGGCGTCTCCCTGGGGGCCATGCCCATTTACCGTTTCGGCACGGACGCCCAGAAGCAGGAGTGGCTGCCCATGCTCGCCTCGGGCCAGGCGCTCGCCGGATTCGGGCTGACTGAACCGGAGGCAGGATCGGACGCGGGCGGCACCAAAACCACGGCGCGGCGTGAGACCGTCGGAGACAAGACTGGGTGGGTGATCAACGGCAACAAGGAGTTCATCACCAATTCCGGGACGGACATCACGCGGCTGGTGACGGTCACTGCCGTCACCGGGCAGAAGGAACGCGCGGACGGGACGGTGCAGAAGGAAATCTCCACCATCCTGGTGCCCACGGACACCCCCGGTTTCAAAGCGGAGAAGCCCTACAACAAGGTGGGCTGGAACGCCTCGGACACCCACCCGCTGACGCTGAAGGATGTCCGCGTTCCGGAAGAAAACCTGCTGGGAGTGGAAGGCCGCGGCTACGCGAACTTCCTGTCCATCCTCGATGAAGGGCGGATTGCCATCGCAGCGCTGGCTGCCGGCGCGGCCCAGGGCTGCGTGGACCTCTCGGTCAAGTACGCCAAGGAGCGCAGCGCCTTCGGCCACCAGATCGGCAAGTACCAGGCCATCTCCTTCAAGATCGCCCGCATGGAGGCCCGGGCCCACACCGCCCGCCTGGCCTACTACGATGCGGCGTTCCGCATGCTGGCCGGAAAGCCGTTCAAGACCCAGGCGGCCATCGCTAAGATGGTCGCAGGCGAGGCAGCCATGGACAACGCGCGGGATGCCACCCAGGTATTCGGCGGCTATGGCTTCATCAACGAGTTCACCGTGGCGCGCCACTACCGCGACTCCAAGATCCTTGAAGTGGGGGAGGGCACCACGGAGGTGCAGCTGATGCTCATCGCCCGCGAACTGGGTCTGTAGTACTGGCACTGTAGTAACTGGCACCGTAGCCGGCCTGAGAGGATCACTGATGATTGACAAGGTTGTTGCCAGCGCTGACGAAGCCGTAGCGGACATCCCGGACGGAGCGTCCCTGGCCGTGGGCGGTTTCGGGCTCTGTGGAATCCCGGTCGCCCTCATTGACGCACTGCACCGGGCAGGGACAACAGACCTGGAAACCGTCAGCAACAACTGCGGCGTGGACGACTGGGGGCTCGGCATCCTGCTCCGGGACGGGCGGATCCGCCGCACCATCAGCTCCTATGTGGGCGAGAACAAGGAGTTTGCCCGCCAGTACCTGGCCGGCGAACTTGAGGTGGTGCTCACCCCGCAGGGCACCCTGGCTGAGAAGCTGCGCGCCGGCGGCGCCGGGATCCCCGCCTTCTATACCAAGGCGGGGGTGGGCACACAGGTGTCGGAGGGCGGGCTGCCCCAAAAGTACGACGCCGGCGGCGGGATTGCCGTGGCGTCCGCACCCAAGGAGGTGCGCTCCTTCGGCGGGGTTGACTATGTGCTGGAGGAAGCCTTGACCCCGGACTTCGGGCTGGTCCATGCCTGGAAAGGGGACCGGCACGGAAACCTGGTCTTCCACGCCACCGCCATGAACTTCAACCCGTTGTGCGCCATGGCCGGCAGGGTCACCATTGCCGAGGTGGAGGAACTCGTGGAGCCGGGCGAGCTGGACCCGGAACACATCCACACCCCCGGCATCTTCATCCAGCGCGTGGTCCTCGCCGCCAACGCGGAGAAACGCATTGAAAAACGGACCGTGGCCCTGGCGCGGCCCGGACAGGCAGCATCCGCACACGACGCCGGCAGCACCCGGCAGGCAGGAGCATAGCCATGGACCCCAACAGCCCCGACGCTCCCCGCCCCGAAGGCGTCCGGCCCGGGTACCGCCGGGCCGCCGCCCAGCAGCACGAGATGCCGGCTGACGGAGCCGGCGCCAAAGGGTGGACGCGGAACGAGCTGGCCGCCCGGGTAGCCAAAGAGCTCAGCAACGGCCAGTACGTCAACCTGGGCATCGGCATGCCGACGCTCATCCCCAACTACATCCCCGAGGGTGTGGAAGTGGTGCTCCACTCGGAGAACGGAATCCTCGGCGTCGGCCCCTATCCGGCGGAGGACGCCATTGATCCGGACCTGATCAATGCGGGCAAGGAGACTGTCACCGTCAACAAGGGGGCGGCGTTCTTCGATTCGGCATCGTCCTTCGGGATGATCCGCGGCGGCCACGTGGACGTGGCCGTCCTCGGCGCCATGGAGGTGGCGGCGAACGGTGACCTGGCCAACTGGATGATTCCGGGCAAGATGGTCAAGGGCATGGGCGGAGCCATGGACCTGGTGTTCGGCGCCAAAAAGGTGATCGTGATGATGGAGCACGTGGACCGCAACGGGAACCCCAAGATCGTCCAGCAGTGCTCCCTGCCGCTGACCGGCAAAGCCTGCGTGGACCGGATCATCACGGACCTGGCCGTCATCGACGTCGTCACGGATGAATACGGGTCCCGGCTGGTGCTGCGCGAACTGGCGCCCAACGTCTCAGCGGAGGACGTTGCCGCGGCCACCGGGGCCGAGCTGTTCGAAGAGGACCAGGAACTGACCGTATGAGCGGCGGCGGCATGGACGGCGGCGCTGCGACGGGCCCGGCCAGCGGGGGGCCGCGGGTGATCGAACAGCGCGGGCTCTATTTCGAGGAGCTTGAGGAAGGCGTCACCTACGCCCACCGGCCCGGGCGGACGGTGACAGAGGCGGACAATGTCCTGTTCACCACGCTCACCATGAACACCCAGGCGCTGCACCTGGATGCCGCCTGGAGTGCCGGGCAGCCCTTCGGGCAGCGGCTCATGAACTCCATGTTCACGCTGGCCACCATGGTGGGACAGTCCGTTTCCCAGCTGACACAGGGGACCATCATTGCGCAGCTTGGCCTCACTGACGTTTCCTTCCCGCACCCGCTCTACCACGGTGACACGCTCTACACCGAGACCGTGATCAGCGGAAAGCGGCTCTCGGGCTCCCGGCCCGGGCAGGGGATCGTCACCATGGAGCACACGGGCCGCAACCAGGACGGCACGGTGGTGGCACTAGCCACGCGGAGCTGCCTGATGTGGACGCGGGAAGCCCATGCGGGCCGGCCCGGCAGCGGGCAGGGGAACGGACAGGAGACAATGCCGGTATGACATTCGTGATGGGTCCCGCCCTGCTGTTCTGCCCCGCCGACCGGCCCGAGCGCTACCAGAAGGCTGCTGCCAGGGCGGACGCCGTGATCCTGGACCTTGAAGACGCCGTGGCGCTGGCGGACAAGCAGCGCGCCCGCGGCGCCATCCTCGCCCAGCTGGGAACCACGGGGGTGGAACCGGAGCTCGAACCTAGCTGCACCATCGTGCGGGTGAATCCCGCCGGCACCGAGGAGTTCGAGAAGGATCTTCACTGCCTTGCCCACACCCCCTACCGGACGGTCATGCTGGCCAAGGCGGAAACCGTCCAGCAGCTCGAAGCCCTGGAGGGCTACAAGGTGATCGCGCTGTGTGAAACAGCGCTGGGAGTCCTCAACGCCCCCGCCATTGCAGCCGCCCCCAACGTGGTGGGCCTGATGTGGGGGGCAGAGGACCTGCTGGCATCGCTGGGCGGTACGTCCAGCAGGAAGGCCGACGGCGGCTACCGGGCCGTGGCGCAGCACGCCCGTTCCGCCGTGCTGCTGGCTGCGCGCGCCCACGGCAAGGAGGCGGTGGATGCGGTGTACACGGACATCCCGGACCTCGCCGGGCTGGAGGAGGAAGCTGCCGACGCCGTGGCTTCCGGCTTCAGCTCCAAAGCGTGCATCCATCCGAGCCAGGCCGCCGTGGTCCGGGCCGCCTACGCACCCTCCGACGCCGACGTCGCGGCTGCCGAAGCGCTCCTCGAGGCTGCAGCATCGGCCGGCTCGGGCGTGTTCCAGCACCAGGGGAAGATGATCGACGGTCCCATCCTCAAGCACGCCCAGGAAATCATCCGCCGCGCCCAGGCCATCGGTTAGCCGGCCTTCCCAGCGCGGCCGCCTTCACCCCATCCGCCCGGGTGAGCGCCGCAGTGACAGCGGCGGAATCGGCTCGTAGAGCAGCGTCCGCACCCAGCGGTTCCCGGTCTCCCTGAACTCTTTCCGGCTGGCAAAGCGGTAGTGGTAGCTGCGCACGCGCACCCAGCGCGGCGGCGCGCCGTCGAACG
Organism: Pseudarthrobacter quantipunctorum; assembly: GCF_045291495.1. Lineage (NCBI taxonomy): Bacteria > Bacillati > Actinomycetota > Actinomycetes > Micrococcales > Micrococcaceae > Pseudarthrobacter > Pseudarthrobacter quantipunctorum. The sequence goes on along the minus strand of NZ_CP148033.1, from coordinate 2,630,252 downwards.
GGTCATGGCGGAGGAGCCGCAGGGTCTGCCGGTCCGCCTCCAGCAGCTTTCCCAGGAAGGCGTAAAACCACTCCTCGTGGACGGTCCTTAGCGGCAGGAACCACATCAGCCAGTCAAGCCGCAGGTGGTAGGGCGCCCACTGGCGGGGGAGCCTGCGGACATCGCCGGGCTTGCCCCTGAAGCCGTACTCCCGCCAGCCGGAGGCGCTGTCCGGCTCCTGGTCGAGGGTTCCCTCCACCACAATCTCGATCCGCTGCTTGGTCACGGTGCCGAACGCCCCGTAGGTATTGACCAGCTGCCACCGGTTGAAGCTGGCATTCATCAGCTGGCTGCGGGAGAAAAGGTTGCGCAGCGGCCAGTAGCTGAGGACCACCAGCAGCAGCGTTGCCGCCAGGGTGACGGCCAGCCACCACAGGGGAGTCTCCCTGTCTGCGCCGGCCTGGCCGTGCCAGTCCAGGGGGATGGCCGGCAGCACGGCGTGCGCAACAGGATCGCTGACGGCGGCGAAGGCCAGCACAATGGCGATCCAGTTCAGCCAGGCGAAGTTGCCGCTGGCCACCAGCCACAACTGGGTGAAAATAACGATCCCCGCGGCCACGCTGGCAACGGGCTGGGGCGCGAACAGGAAGAACGGCACCACCAGCTGGGCGAAGTGGTTGCCGATGACTTCAACCTTGTGCAGGGGCTTCGGCAGCAGATGCGCCTGCCTGCTCAGCGGCCCCGGCATCGGCTGGGTCTCGTGGTGGTAGTACAGGGCCGTCAGGTCGCGCCACTCCCGGCCGCCGCGGATCTTGATCATCCCGGCACCGAACTCCAGCCGGAACACCAGCCACACGATCAGGATCAGGATGGTGCGCGGCGGATCTGTCTGGTCCGAGCCCAGGAAGGCCACGGTAAAGCCGGCCTCAAGGAGCAGCATCTCCCAGCCGAAGCCGTAGAAGGTCTGCCCCACGTTGACGATGGACATGTACAACAGCCAGAGGAGCAAAAACGCGATGAGCGGGACCCAGGGCGGGCCCTGCTGCGGGATGCCCGCCACCAGGAGCGCCGAAACCAGCAGCCCGGTGGCGCATACCCAGCGCAGCAGCCTGTCCGAATACCGCCAGCGGAACAGGGACGGCCGCCGCAGGCGGCTGAAACCGGAAAGGTATTCAGGTACCGGGAGGAGGCCCCGCTCACCCAGGAGCGCCGGGAACTGGTTCAGCGAGGACAGGAACGCGACGAAATACAGTGCCGCCACGCCCCGCTGCAGCACCTGCCGGGCAAATTCGTATTCCGGCGCATCAAACCAGGAGAGCCAGTCCACGCACTCCACGTTACGCCCGGCTCCCGCAGGGATGCTACAGCGGGTAGGCCACAGCGGGGAGGCCACCAGGAAGATGCCACTAGGAAGTTGCCACTAGGATCGAGGGATGTTCGTGCTGGTGCTGATCGCCGTTATTGCAGGCGCGCTGGCCCAGCGGATCGCGGGCCTGGGCTTTGGCCTGCTCGTTTCCCCGGTGCTTGTGGTGCTCCTGGGCCCTTTCGACGGCGTGATGATCATCAACCTGTGCGGCGCCACATCCTCGCTCCTTATCCTCTCCCGGGTGTGGAGGCACGTGGCCTGGAAGAAGTACTTCGGGCTGGCGCTCGCAGCACTGGCGGGGGTGTTGCCCGGCGCCTGGTTGGCAAGCAACGTGCCGGAAGCCCCGCTGGAAATCTGCATCGGCGTCCTGCTCATCATCGCCCTGCTCGCATCCCAGCGGCTGACCAGGAGTTCCTGGCGTGCCAGCGGACCGGTCCCCATGGCATCCCTGGGATTTTCCAGCGGCCTCATGAATGCCGCCGCGGGTGTCGGCGGCCCGGCCATCACGGCCTATGCCATTGCCACCCGCTGGGAGCAGAAAAGCTTTAGCGCCACCCTGCAGCCCTACTTCATCACCACCGGCTTCACATCGCTGCTCAGCAAGTACGTGCTGTCCGGCGGGCACGTCCCTGCCCTGGAGGGCTGGCAGTGGCTGGCGATCCTGGCGGCCATGGTGACCGGCATCGTGGCGGGCGACCTGCTCGCCGGCAGGGTCCGCCCCGCGTCCGCCCGCCGCATCGTCACGGTGATTGCCTACCTCGGCGCCGTGGCCACCCTGGCCAAGGGCCTGGTTGAACTGGCTGCCGCCTGAGCGCTGCGCAGGATACCTCGTCCGGCGCCCACGCCTGCTGGGATGAATCCGGCGGCGCACCCGCCCTCGACAAGCTCCACCTGCGCCGGGCTGCACAAACATGTTTTGCTGGACCCATGACACGTGTTGCAGTGATAGGTGCAGGGATCGTCGGGCTGTCCACAGCCCATGCCCTCCGGAAGGCGGGTGTGGACGTCACCGTCTACGAGTCCGGGACCCCGGGTTCGGGGCAGTCGGCCGGGGAATCGAGGATCTTCCGGCACGCGCACGACGACGTCCGGCTGGCCGCGTTCGTGGGTCACAGCCGCACCCTCTGGCGGGACTGGGAGGCTGACTTCGGCGTAGAGCTGGTCTCCGGTGCCGGTGCGGTGGCCATCGGGGACAGCGTGGAGGACAAGCTCCGCGTCCTCAGTGGCCTGCCGGAGATTCCGGTGAGGCTGCTGGCGCCGGCAGAACTTGCGGCGGCGCTGCCGATCCTCGCGGACTTCCAGGGCAAGGCGATGTTCGATGCCCAGGGCGGGGCAATCCGCACCCGCGCCGCGTTCCGGGCCCTGGCCGGGACGCTGGAGGACGCCCTCGTGGCGGACCACGTGCTGACTGTCCGGCCTGCCGGCCGCAGTGTGGAGGTCCGCACCGGGACACGGGTAGACCGGTTCGACCATGCGGTCCTGTGCGCCGGCCGCGGGACGGCAGCCCTGGCCCGGGGCGCGGGGCTGGACATACCCGTTGAACACGCCGCGCATGCCCGGGTGACGTTCCGTGTGCGGGATGACGCGCCCGCTCCGCTGCCAACATTCCAGGACGGCAGCGGGGTCTTCGGGGAAACCGGCGTCTATGCTGCACCCTCGGCCGACAACCGGCGTTACGCGGTGGGCCTGAGCGAAACAACAGACGTGCGCCAGGACGGGAGCCTCGCCGACCCGGCTGCCCTGGAATCGCTGTCGGCCCGTGCGGCGGCCTACGTAAGGACGGCGCTGCCCGGCCTGGATCCCGAACCGGACGGCTACGTCCACTGCTGGGTGACGCGACTGCCGTGGGGCGATGACGGCGTGGGCATCTGGTCTGCCGGCAACGTCAGCGCGGTAGCCGGGCACAACCTCTTCAAACAGGCGCCGGCGCTGGGGGAGGCGCTGGCAGAGACAGCACTGTCCGGCGTCGTCCCCGCTGTCCTGCGGCCGGAATCACAGCTCGGAAGGTCCTGAACGGCCGGGCACCACGGTGCGCGATACTTAAGCAATGCAGCCACGCAGAATCGTCCTCCTCGGATCCACCGGTTCCATCGGCACCCAGGCGATTGACGTCGTCGACGGCGCCCCGCACCTTTTCGAGGTAGTGGCCCTCAGCGCCGGGGGAGGGAACCTGGAGCTCCTCGCCGGCCAGGCGGTGCACACCGGCGCGTCGGTCATCGGCATCGCCGGCGGTGACCCCGGAAAGCTGGCCTCGCTCATTGCCGACGCTGCCGCGGCGGCGGGAAAGCCCGGCTACCGGCCGGAAATCATCGCCGGACCGGACGCCTCCACCCGGATCGCCGGCGTTGAAGCGGACGTGGTGCTCAATGGAATCACCGGATCGATCGGCCTAGCACCCACGCTGGCGGCCTTGCATTCCGGGGCCACGCTTGCCCTGGCCAACAAGGAATCCCTCATCGTGGGCGGATCGCTGGTGAAGGCGGCAGCCCGGGAGGGCCAGATCGTCCCCGTTGACTCCGAGCACTCAGCGATCTCGCAGTGCCTGCGCTCGGGCTCGGCCGCGGAAGTGGAAAAACTGATCCTCACAGCATCCGGCGGTCCCTTCCGCGGCAGGAGCAGGGACGAACTGCATGGGGTGACCCCCCAGGAAGCCTTGGCCCATCCCACCTGGGACATGGGCCTCATGGTCACCACCAACTCGGCCACGCTCGTCAACAAGGGCCTGGAAGTCATCGAGGCGCACCTGCTCTTCGACGTGCCGCTTGAGCGCATCGAGGTCGTGGTCCACCCCCAGTCCGTGGTGCACTCCATGGTGCAGTTCATCGACGGGTCCATCATTGCCCAGGCATCCCCGCCCGACATGCGCCTTCCCATTGCCCTGGGGCTGGGCTGGCCGGACCGGGTGCCGCAGGCCGCCGCTGCCTGCGACTGGACGCGCGCGGCCACCTGGACGTTCGAGCCGCTGGACACGGAAGCCTTTCCCGCCGTCGGACTCGCCAAGGATGCAGCGAGGCAGGGCAGCACGTTCCCCGCCGTGTTCAACGCCGCGAATGAGGAAGCCGTGACCGCCTTCCACGCCGGGCGCATCAGGTTCACGGACATCGTGGACACAATCGATGCCGTCCTCAGCGAACACCCAGGGTCCTCCGGGCTGACAGTGGAGTCAGTGCTGGATGCTGAAAGCTGGGCACGTGCCCGCGCCAATGAACGTTTAGCAGTCAGAAGTCTCTAGGAAGCAGCAGCACGTCAATGACCCCCGTCCTCCTTTTTGTCCTCGGCGTCGTCTTTGTGGCGATCGGCATTGCCGTGTCCATCGCGCTGCACGAAGTAGGGCACCTGGTGCCCGCCAAGCTGTTCAAGGTGCGCGTCACCAAATACATGATCGGCTTCGGCCCCACCTTGTGGTCCAGGCGGAAGGGCGAAACCGAATACGGGGTGAAGGCCATTCCGCTGGGCGGCTTCGTGTCCATGATCGGCATGTACCCGCCCAACAAGGACGACGGCTCCGTCCGTCCGTCCAGCACCGGCATGTTCCAGACCCTGGCTACCGAAGCCCGGTCCATGGCCCACGAGGAAGTGGGGCCGGGTGACGAAAAGCGGGTGTTCTACCGGCTTCCGGTCTGGAAGAAGGTCATTGTGATGCTGGGCGGACCGGCCATGAACATGGTCCTTGGCGTGCTCCTCACCGCGGTGCTGCTCATGGGCTTTGGCATGGCCACGGCCACCACCACCATCTCCGAGGTTTCCAAGTGCCAGGTGGCGGCAGGGGAGACCGTCGATCCGGATTCGGCGGACTGCCAGCCCACGCCCGCTGCCGCGGCCGGCCTCAAACCGAATGACAGGATCACCTCCTTCGACGGCAAGGCCGTCACGGGCTGGGACCAGTTGACCGAGTGGATCCGGGCCTCCGCAGGGCGCGAAGTGGACATTACCGTTGAGCGGGACGGCACCCTGGTGTCCACCACGGTGACCCCGGTGCTGTCAGCCCGGCCCGTCATCGGGGCGGACGGCCGGCAGGAAACGGACGACGCCGGCACCCTCCGCTACCAGGACGTCGGCTTCCTGGGCATCGGCTCCCAGACAGAACTCGTGGCTCAGCCGGCGTCGTCCGTCCTGCCTATGGCGGGGGAGAACATCCGCCAGGTGGCAGGGGTGGTGTTCAACCTTCCCGCCCGCGTGGTGGGCGTGGCGAAGGCTGCCTTCAGCGAGGAACCCCGCGACCCCAACGGCCCCATCAGCGTGGTGGGCGTGGGACGGGTTGCCGGCGAAGTGGCCGCCATGGAAGAAATCCCGGTGCAGTCCCGGGTGGCCGCACTGATCGGGCTGCTTGCGGGCCTGAACTTCGCGCTCGCGGTCTTCAACCTGATACCGCTGCTGCCCCTGGACGGCGGGCACGTTGCCGGAGCCCTGTACGAGGGGGCGCGGCGGCAGGTGGCCCGGCTGTTCGGCAAACCGGACCCGGGTGCCTTCGACATCGCCAAGCTGCTGCCGGTGACCTACGTGGTGGCCGCGTTGCTGATGGGCATGAGCGCGCTCCTTATCTACGCCGACATCGTGAAGCCGGTCAATCTCTTCGGCTGACACTTGCCGCTCCCTCCGGAGCTGTGCCGTGCAGCCACTTAGGAAGGGCGGTCACATGAATCCGCAGGACACCGGCCGGTGGGTCCGAGTGGGTCTCTGGACGCTGCCTGCGTCATGGCTCCTCACCGCCTGGTCTTCCCTGGAGCCCCAGCCGGACCAGGCGGCGGATCCCGGCGCCTGGGCAAGGTTTGTCAGTACGGACTCCTACCAGGTCAGCCACCTCATCGGCAGTACGGGAGGCACCATCCTGGCTGTCTTCGGCCTCTTTGCGCTGGGCTGTTACCTGGCCGGCAGCCGGTCGGGACGCCTGGCGCTGGGAGCAGCGGTCACCGCGGCCGCGGGCACTGCCTTGCTGTTGGTGCCTGCAGTCATTTCCACGTTCGTAACTCCCGCCGTGGGCAGGGCCTACCTGGCGGGAAACCAGGACATCATGCAGCTCGAATTCCCCGGATCGATGACGGCAGCGTTTATGGCCGGGCTCCTGCTTGCTTTTGTTGGGACTGTCCTGCTGGGTGTCGCCGTTTGGCAGTCACACGTACTTCCGCGGTGGGCAGGGGCACTGTGGGTGGCCGGTGCCGTGGTGTTCTATGCCCTCGGAGTCGTCCTGGGGCAGGCCACAACCGGAAGCAGCCTGCCAACCCAAAGCGCGGGAGCCGCGCTGCTGGCAGTTGCCGGCGGATGGATTGCCTGGCGTGGTTCGCCCCAAGGGCACCGCAGGGGATCCCCTGCAGGGTGATTGCACGAAATCAGCCTATTACGGCTGATATCAATTAATCAGCCGAATATGTTTGATTAATAAACATCAGCTGCGTACGGTTAGGGCATGTACGTCCTCACGATCGACCAGCAGGGCAGCACGACGGATGTGGACCGGGTTCCGGACCTGATCGCGGCGCTCCGCAACCTCACGCCCGTGCCCTTTGAACGATCAGTAGGGGACGAACTCCAGGGAGTGGTGGAGGACGCCGCCGATGTGGTGGACGTGGCCCTGCACGCGCTCCGCGGCGGGCACTGGTACGTCGGGATAGGAATCGGGGTGGTCGGCCTGGCGCCCGGTGCCAGCCCCCGGGAGGGCTCCGGAAGCGGGTTCGTGGCGGCCCGCAAAGCCGTGGAACTTGCCAAGGGCGCCGCTGGACAGGTGCCGTTGTCAGTGGTGTCCGGCAGTATGGTCCGCGGTAAGGATCTTCAACCCCATGCCCAGGAGGATGCCGTGGCCAGCGCAAATGCCCAGGCGGTGCTTCGCCTGATCGGACGCCTGGTGCAGCAGCGCACCGAGGCCCAGTGGCGGGTGGTGGACCGGCTGCGGGCCATCCAGGGCGAGGTCAGGCATGGCAGCCAGAAACAGGTGGCCCGTGAGCTGGGAATAACCGAACAGTCGGTGAGCCGCACCGTCCTCAGGTCCGCATGGCAGGAAGAATGGGCGGCGAGGCCGGCAGCGGCCATGCTGCTGGACCATGCCTATTCCCTGGCGGCCCGCACTCCAACGGAAGGAAACCGGTGAACGCACTCTGGATCGCGGTTGCGCTGCTCGTCGCCGGATTCGCCGGCTGGCCCGTGACGGCCCTGGTATTCCGGCTGGCCAGGACAATCGATGACCGGGCGGACGCGGCCAAGGCTGCGGAGGAAGCCAAGCGGGCCGCTGAAGATCCGTCCGCGGATGTGACTGTTGACCCGGCCTCCGCTGGCGGCTCCCAGGGCGTCGACGGCGAGCTGACCGCAGCAGCCGACGCGCCGCCGTCGGGCCCTCCCGGTTCCGGACCGGCCGCTCCCACGCAACGGATCCTTCGGGGCGGTGCCATCATCGGGATCCTCGAGCGGCTGGGAGTGTGCCTTGCCATCCTGACCGGCCAGCCGGTTGCCATTGCCTACATTGTGGCGATCAAGGGCCTGGGCAGGTTCGCGGAGCTTAAGGAAACCCCGGTGGCGGCCGAAAGGTTCATTATCGGAACGCTTACGTCCATGCTCTGGGCTGCCGGAACAGCCGCAGCCATCAAGGTCATCTTCCTGGCCTGAGCGCCTCCAGGTCCGGGCCCCCTGCCCTGGCGGCCGGGCGCGTCCACGCTCCGGATGGGTGCGAAGGCGGGCAGGGCGATAGGGTAGCGGTATGACTGTTTTTGCCGTTGAGTACGTTTATGCCGCAGAGTCCACAGAAGACCGCAACGCCGCCCGGCCCGCGCACCGCGAATGGACTGCCGGCCTGGCGCAGGACGGCGCCATCCTGGCCAGCGGCCCGTATGGCGACGGGGCCGGTGCGCTGCTGATTTTCAAGGCTGACAACGAGGCCGCCCTCAATTCGATCCTCAAGCAGGACCCGTTCGCAGCCGCCGGGGTGATCGCCGGAACCCGGATCACCGAATGGTCGCCCATCACCGGCGTGCTTGCCGGCCTCGCCGCTTAAGCCTCCTCCCGCTTTCAATCTCTAGGAGTCCTCGTGACCTCGGTCAGCCTGGGAATGCCCTCAGCACCGCCACCCGTCCTTGCCCCCCGCCGCAAGACCCGGCAGATCAAAGTCGGTTCCGTGGGTGTTGGATCGGACTCGCCCATCAGCGTGCAGTCCATGACCACCACGCCCACCACGGACATCAACGCCACGCTGCAGCAGATCGCCGAACTGACGGCGTCCGGCTGCGACATTGTGCGCGTGGCCTGCCCGTCCGCCGATGACGCCGAGGCGCTGCCGATTATCGCGCGGAAGTCGCAGATCCCGGTAATTGCGGACATCCACTTCCAGCCCAAATACGTCTTCGCGGCGATCGAGGCCGGCTGCGCAGCGGTACGCGTAAACCCCGGCAATATCCGCAAGTTCGATGACCAGGTCAAGGAGATCGCCGCTGCGGCGCGCGATCACGGCACCTCCATCCGCATCGGCGTCAATGCCGGATCCCTGGAGCCGGGCATCCTCAAGAAGTACGGCAAGGCTACCCCTGAAGCACTGGTGGAATCCGCCGTCTGGGAAGCGTCCCTCTTCGAGGAGCATGGCTTCCACGACTTCAAGATCTCGGTTAAGCACAATGACCCCGTCATCATGGTGGCGGCCTACGAGATGCTGGCGGAGAAAGGCGACTGGCCCCTGCACCTCGGCGTCACCGAGGCCGGCCCGGCGTTCCAGGGAACCATCAAGTCGGCCACGGCCTTCGGCGCGCTCCTGTCCAAGGGCATCGGCGACACCATCCGGGTTTCCCTTTCGGCCCCGCCGGTGGAGGAAATCAAGGTTGGAAACCAGATCCTGCAGTCCCTCAACCTGCGTCCCCGCAAGCTCGAAATCGTCTCCTGCCCCTCCTGCGGCCGCGCCCAGGTGGATGTGTACACCCTCGCCGAGCAGGTCACTGCCGGGCTGGAAGGAATGGAGATCCCGCTGCGCGTCGCGGTCATGGGCTGCGTGGTGAACGGACCCGGTGAGGCCCGCGAAGCAGATCTTGGTGTTGCCTCAGGCAACGGCAAGGGCCAGATCTTTGTGAAGGGCGAAGTCATCAAGACTGTCCCCGAGAGCCAGATTGTTGAGACACTGATCGAAGAGGCCATGCGTATCGCGGAAGAGATGGGGGAGGCCGATGGCGAAGATGCTGTCAAGGGTAGCCCCGTGGTTAGCGTCTCGTAAGGACGTCCCCGACCCGCCGGGGATTTCCGTCCGCACCCTTGACGGGGACGACACCGCTGCCCTTGTGCTCCTGGCGCAGCGTGATCCGGTCTCCAACGTGTTTATCCTCGCGCATCTGCGCGCCACCGGCACCGCGGCTCCCACCAGCGGCGGTGCCGGCGTCCTGGGAGTGTTCGACGACGGCGTCCTGGCAGGTGCCTGCTGGGCCGGCGCCAACCTGGTGCCCATCCAGCTGGAGCCTACCCTGGCCGGAGTGGTGGCCGCGGCCGCCAACAGGTCCGGCCGCCGCTATGCCTCCGCCTTTGGGCCGGCCGCCGCCGTGCTGGCCCTGCATGCCGAGCTGGTTGACCTGGGGCACCGGGCCCACGAGGTGCGCCCGGACCAGCCTTTGATGACCATCAGTGAAGGGCCCTCCGTGGAGCCGAACCCGGGGCTGGCGTTGGGAAACCTCGCGGACTTCGACCGCATCCTGCCGGCCTGCGCCGCGATGTTCGAAGAGGAAGTGGGGTACTCGCCCTTCTTGGGCGGCAGGGAGTTCTACAGCCGCCGCGTGGAGGGCCTCATCCGGCAGGGCCACTCCCTGGTGCACTTGAACGAGGCCCGCGAAGTGGTGTTCAAGGCTGAACTGGGTGCCGTCACCTCCGACGTCACGCAGATCCAGGGTGTCTGGATGAACCCGCTGTACCGCGGCCAGGGCCTGAGCGCCGGGTACATGGCTTCCGTGGTGGAGCAGGCGCGGAAGGTCGCGCCCGTCACCAGTCTCTACGTCAACGGTTTCAATACCCGTGCGCGCGCCACCTACGAGCGGGTGGGCTTCAGCCAGGTTGGGACGTTCGCGACGGTGCTCTTCTAGGACACTTTCCGGGCGCCGGAAAGGCCCCAACCTGGATCCTGGTGTCGGGAATGTGGGAAGCACTTGTCATCGTGCGCTGGATCACATAGGTTCGATCTAGCTGCGCTGGAGTGGCGTGGGCGGTCTCACCAGTCCTCACCAGTACTTGGGCGATAACGGCGTCGAGCCACGCCCGGATGCGATGACCAGCCTCTTGGGGGGCCAGGGGCTTTGCATGTCCGGGCGTGGCTCAACTGCGTTCCGGGCTCCCGCAAGCCGGTAGATTAGTACCCAGACGAAACGCCCGGCTTGCTGTTGCCCCAGCACCTCCCCAGAAACGGATACCCACCCGTGGTTACAAGACTGTCCCAGCTGTTCCTCCGCACCCTGCGTGAAGATCCCGTCGACGCCGAGGTGGCCAGCCACCGGCTCCTGGTCCGCGCAGGCTACATCCGCCGCGCGGCCCCGGGCATCTACACCTGGCTGCCGCTGGGATTGAGCGTCCTGCGCAAAGTGGAAGCCATCATCCGTGAGGAAATGGCCAGCATTGGGGCACAGGAAGTCCACTTCCCGGCCCTCCTGCCCCGCGAACCGTACGAGGCCACCAACCGCTGGACCGAATACGGCGAGGGCCTGTTCCGGCTCCAGGACCGCAAGGGCGCCGACTACCTGCTGGCCCCCACCCACGAGGAAATGTTCACGCTGCTGGTCAAGGACCTGTATTCGTCCTACAAGGACCTGCCGCTGAGCCTCTACCAGATCCAGAACAAGTACCGCGATGAGGCGCGTCCCCGCGCCGGCCTCCTGCGCGGACGCGAGTTCATCATGAAGGACTCCTACTCCTTCGACGTTGACGACGCCGGCCTGGACGCCAGCTATGCCGCCCACCGCGGCGCCTACTTGCGCATCTTCGAGCGCCTTGGCCTGGAGGTCATTCCGGTCACCGCGACCGCCGGTGCCATGGGCGGGTCCAAGAGCGAGGAATTCCTGCACCCCACGGACATCGGCGAGGACACGTTCGTGCGCTCCGCCGGCGGCTACGCAGCGAACGTTGAGGCCGTCACCACGGTTGTCCCGGCGGACATCGACTTCAGCGCGGCTCCCGCCGCCGAGGTCCGCGACACCCCGGAAACCCCCACCATCGACACGCTGGTGGCCGCCTCCAACCAGATCGCGCCCCGCAGCGAGGCCGACGGCGGCGCCTGGACTGCCGCCGACACCCTGAAGAATGTGGTGCTCGCCGTCACCCTGCCCACCGGAGAGCGCCAGCTGGTGGTCATCGGCGTTCCTGGCGACCGCGGCGTGGACCTGAAGCGCGTTGAGGCGAACATCGGCTCGTTCCTGCCCATTGGCGGCGAAATCGGCCTTGAAGCGGCCAATGACGACGACCTCAAGAAGCAGCCGCTCATCGTCAAGGGCTACCTGGGCCCCGGCCTGTCCCTGGACGAGCCCCTGCTGGGCGCTGAAAGCCAAACGAAGCTCCTGTACCTCGTGGACCCCCGCGTGGTCCGCGGCACTTCCTGGATCACCGGCGCCAACCAGGCCGGCAAGCACGTGTACGGCCTGGTGGCCGGACGCGACTTCACCTGGGACGGCGTCATCGAATGCACCGAAGTCCGCGAAGGCGACCCCGCCCCGGACGGTTCCGGCCCGCTGGAAACCGCCCGCGGCATCGAGATGGGGCACATCTTCCAGCTTGGCCGCAAGTACGCAGAGGCCCTGGAACTGAAGGTCCTGGACCAGAACGGCAAGCAGGTCACCGTCACCATGGGCTCCTACGGGGTGGGAGTCACCCGCGCCGTGGCAGCACTGGCCGAGTCGAACCACGACGCCCGGGGGCTTGTCTGGCCGCGGGCTGTCGCCCCTGCAGACGTCCATGTCGTGGCGGTTGGCAAGGGCGAGGAGATCTTCGCGACCGCCGAGCGCCTGGCAGCCGAACTTGAGGCAGCGGGGCTCGACGTCCTCCTCGATGACCGGCCCAAGGTTTCTCCCGGGGTCAAGTTCGGGGATGCGGAACTGGTGGGCGTTCCCACCATCCTTGCCGTTGGCCGCGGCCTGGTGGACGGGGTTGTGGAGATCAAGGACCGCCGCAGCGGCGAGGCCGAGAACGTGGCGGTGGACAAGGCTGTTGACTATGTAGTCAACGCTGTCCGCGCCCACTGACGCAACGGTGGAGTTTGGACTCGAATCCCTCGGGCTGACAACGCTCCTCTTGATCGTCCTGGCCGGTTTTGCCGCCGGATGGGTTGACGCAGTGGTGGGCGGGGGCGGGCTGATCCAGCTTCCGGCCCTGCTGCTGGTCCCGGGGATCACGCCCGTCCAGGCGCTTGCCACGAACAAGATGGGGTCCATCTTCGGCACCGCCACCAGCGCCGCCACGTACTACCGCCGGGTGGGGCCCGATCTCAGGACGGCCCTGCCCATGGCCGTGATCGCCCTGGCGGGCAGCTTTGGCGGCGCCGTCCTGGCGGCAAACCTGCCCGCCAGCGTCTTCAAACCCATCATCGTCACGGCGCTGGTCGCTGTCGCGCTTTTCACGGCCCTGAAGCCGGACGTCGGCGGCATCACCGCGCTGCGCCACGCCGGCCACAAGCACTATGTGGTGGCCTGCCTGATTGGAGCCGTCATTGGCTTTTACGACGGCCTCATCGGGCCGGGAACGGGCTCGTTCCTGGTCATTGCGCTGGTCTCCGCCATGGGTTATGCCTTCCTCGAGGCCAGTGCCAAAGCCAAGATCGTCAACATGGCCACCAACGCGGGGGCGCTGTTGTTCTTCCTGCCCCACGGGTCCATCCTGTGGGGCGTGGGCCTGCTGCTGGGGGCGGCGAATATGGCCGGCGGCTACCTGGGAGCCAGGACGGCCGTGAAGCAGGGCAGCCGGTTCGTCCGGGTGGTCTTCCTGCTGGTGGTGTCGGCACTGATCATCAAGCTCGGCTACGACGTCTGGCAGGAAAACTTCGCCTGATACTGCCTGTCACCGGGGCCTCGTGGGCGCTGGCGCTGAGGCGTAGCATGCAGGTATGTCACACGGCGACGACGAGTACGCGCCGGCCCTGGCAGCAGCGGTCCGGCACTCCACAGCCTGGCTTGGCAGCCTTCCGGACCGGCGGGTGGGACCGGTGGCGGCAGCCCACGATCTTGCGGAGGCTTTTGGCGGGCCGCTGCCCCGGGGTGGAATGCCGGCCGAGGAGGTAGTTGACCTCCTGGCCGCAACGGCGGAACCAGGGCTCATGGCAATGCCCTCCGGGCGGTTCTTCGGCTGGGTGATCGGCGGGAGCCTGCCCGCCGCCCTGGCCTCAGACTGGCTGGTGAGCGCCTGGGACCAGAACGCCGGGCTGCGGTATGCCACCCCCGCCATGGCGGCCATCGAGGAGGCCGCGGGCAGTTGGCTCCTTGAGCTTCTGGGTCTCCCGGCGGCCTCCGACGTCGGCTTCGTCACCGGCGCCACCATGGCCAACTTCACCGGGATGGCCGCTGCCCGGTGGCGGCTTCTCAGCGACGCAGGCTGGGACCTGGACCGTGACGGTCTGTTTGGCGCTCCCCGGATCCGCTGCTTTGTGGGAAGGGAAAGGCACGACACCGTGGATCTTGGCCTGCGCTACCTGGGCCTGGGCAAGCCCACGGTGGTGGACGCCGACAGCCAGGGACGGTTGATCCCCGAAGCCCTGGACGCGGCACTCGCCCAAGGTTCGGGCCCGGCGCTGGTCTGCGTGCAGGCAGGGAACCTCCATTCCGGCGCTTTTGATCCCTTCCCCGAAGCCATCCGCGTTGCCCGCAAGCATGGCGCGTGGGTGCATGTCGACGGCGCTTTCGGCCTCTGGGCAGCCGCAGTGCCCGAACTGCGCGGCCTCACCCGGGGGTACGAGGAAGCCGACTCGTGGGGCACCGATGCCCACAAGACGCTCAACGTTCCCTACGACTGCGGCATAGCCATAGTCCGGGACGCTTCAGCCCTCCGCTCCGCCATGGGCCTGCACACCAGTTACCTGGTGCACGACGCCGAAGGTCCCGGCGATCCGTTCGAGAAAGTCCCCGAACTGTCGCGGCGCGCACGCGGCGTGCCGGTATGGGCAGCGCTGAAGAGCCTCGGCAGCGACGGCGTGGCAGCGCAGGTGCGGGGGATGGCTGCGGCTGCCGCGGACATTGCAGCAGGCCTCGGTGGGGTGGACGGCGTGGAGGTGCTGAACGACGTCGGCTACACCCAGGTGTGCCTGGCATTCGGCGGCGACGAGACCACCCGCGCCGTGACCGCGCGGATCATCGCGGACGGCAGGGTGTGGATGTCCGGCTCCCGCTGGCGGGACCGGGACATCCTGCGCGTCTCGGTCAGCAACTGGCATACCGGGGAGGATGAAGTCCGCACCGCGGTGGATGCCGTCAAAGCCGCTCACTCCGCCGTGCGCCCCGGCTGACGGGCTGCGTGTTCCCTGCCACCCGGCGTGCAGCGGACAGCGTGCCCAGCCGGACGTCAGGCCGCGGGCGCCTGGCCGGGCTCCGGCAACGCATGGGCCGGCGGCAGTCCCTCCAGGGTGCGGCCGGCAAGGGTGCTGGCAACCCAGAGGGACCGGGCCAGGTCGCCGCGGTGGCCCGGCTTTCCGGCGTACCACAGTGCGTTTGCCACTTCCCTGGCCAGGCCCCACTCCCGTGCGGCGTCGGGGTCAAGACCGGCAGCGGCGCTGAAGTCCGTGCAGCGCTGCCGCAGGCCGGCTTCGGGCTGGTTCAGCGGGAGGTCCTGCAGCCGGTTCCACAACAGCGGCGCCACCGCGAACTCGGCTTCACCGATCATGGGCTGCGGATCGATGGCGGCGAACGCGTCCGCCGTCGGCCTCCCCGCTTTTGCCGCAGCATCCGGCCTGGCCAGGATGTTGAGGTAGTGCAGGTCCGTGTGGACCAGGACGTCCCGGCCCCCGCGGCGCCCCACCGCGCCGCGGGTCTGGCACACCTCAAGCGCCGCTTCCAGCAGCCACCGTGGAAAGGGGCGGCCGAGCTGTTCCCAGTCAGCGGGAAAGTCGTCGCTCCACTGTTCGGCGCGGGCGGCGATGTGCTCGAACTCCCCCCACTGCGGCCGGCCGTCGGGAACAAGGCTCAACTGCCGGACAAGGCCGCCCCAGACTGCCACGGCATCAGCCAGGGGGACGGTAGCCAGGGAGTGCCCGGCGTCGAGCCTTTCGAGGAGCATGGAACACGTGCCGGCGTCGGCTCCCAGCAGTTCGACGGCACCGTGCCCGCCCCACAAGGCCAACGCATGGCGCTCAACGCGCGCTTCGTCGTGCGGGAAGGCGATCTTGAGGGCCGCCGGCATGCCGTCGTCCCTGAGCACCGGTACCACTACCGCTCCGTGGCCGTTCCACGGCAGGGAGCCAGGGGCGAGGTCCGGTGCGAGCCGCCACCGCTCCAGCAGGCCGGAGATGATGCCGGGCAGGGAGGCGAGCCAGTCGCGTCCTGCGCTGGTGCGGGCATAGCGCGCAGCAAGGTCCGGTGGAATCGGTACAACGGTTGACTGGCTCATCAGTTCCAGCCTAAGTGCAGGGGCCTTCTTCCCGGCCTAACGTATCCGCCGGAACATAAGGCTCCTACACCACGCCCGTGGCGCCGAGCAGGGTGCCGATGCTGAAGGTGGCAGCCAGCGCCAGGGCGCCGCCCACCACCACCCGGACTGCTGCCCGGGTTTTCGACCCGCCGCCGATCCAGGCGCCCAGCGTTCCCGTCAGTGCCAGCGCCACCAGGACTGCGGCGAAGGTCAGGGGAACCCGGATCCCGGGCGGGGGGAGAAGGATCGCCAGCATCGGGAGTATGGCGCCGATGACAAAAGCGACGGCGGAGGCGAAGGCTGCGTGCCAGGGGCTCACGATATCCGTCTCATCGATGTTGAGCTCCGCGGAGAGGTGCGCCGCCAGGGGATCGTGGGCCGTGAGCTCTTCAGCGACCTTCCCGGCCGTTTCCGGGCTAAGGCCCTTGGCTTGGTAGATGGCGGTGAGTTCGGCGAGTTCCGCCTCCGGTTCCTCGGCCAATTCCCGGCGTTCCTTCTCGATGAGGGCCCGCTGGCTGTCGCTTTGGCTGCTCACGGAGACGTACTCGCCGAGTGCCATGGATACCGCTCCGCCCACCAGCCCGGCAGCGCCGGCGGCGAGGATGGGACCCGTTTCGGAGGTAGCACCTGCCACGCCCACCACGATAGCCGCGACGGAGACGATACCGTCGTTTGCGCCCAGGACGCCGGCCCGGAGCCAGTTCAGCCGTTGGGCAATGTCCGTGCCGTGCGGTTCGGTTTCCAGATGGCGGCGCAACTCGGGGCTCGGAGCGTCCGTTCCTGCTGGCTGGGACTGGTCGTGTGCATCCATGCCTTCAGCAAACCATCATGAGTCCCTCCGGGCCAGCCTGCCCTGCGACCAGGACGGCGCCGCCAGTGGCGGCCGGCGGTCCTGTGGGGCGGGAGTCGCCGTCTGACGGGAGGCACAGTCCGGCGGGAGGCACAGTCCGGCGGGCCGCCGCCGTTGCCGGGGGAGCCTCGGCCGGGCGGGAGTCACGGTCGGGCAGGACCCCGGGTTTCCGCGGGCGGGGGCGCGGGACTGGCCGGAAGCTCCGGGAGCTGGTCCTGGTCAAGCAGGACGCCGGGAACCGGCCCCACAACGCCGTTCCAGTGTGCAGCGCGCCGTGCGGCGGACTGCAGGGCAGCGATCGCCCAGGCGCGCAGCCCGCCGTCGGCCCGCGCAATAACGTCCCCGTAGGCAGGCAGGGCTGCCAGTTCCAGGCGGGCCAATCCCTCGCCGGGCGCCGCCAGGAAGTCCGGATCCAGCACAAAGCCCGGCTGCTGCGACTGGGGGGTACTGCAGGCGGCACGGGCGTACGCCGCGGCCCCGGCCGCGAGTTCCCGGTGCTGCCCAAGGAAGGCCTCCGCCGCCTGGGAATCGACGGGTCCCAGCCGGGGGAGTGCCGCCTGGTAGGCGTAGGTGCTCTGCTGCTCGGCGGCCACAGCCGCGGACAGTGCGAGTCCCAGCCCGGCTGGGGTGTCCGCGGCAGCTGGTCCCCGTCCTGCAGCGCCTTGTCCTGCAGCGCCTTGTCCGGCCGCGCCCTGTCCGGCCGCGCCCTGTCCTGCCGCAGCACCGGGTTCCGTTGCGGCGCCGGGGCCTGTAGTACCGGGCGCCGGAAAGGGGGACGGGCAGGCAGATGCCGTCGCATCGGGTGCAGGCGCCGACGGGCTGGCCACGGGCGGCGCTGCTGCGCCGGCGTGGGGAAGCGTTTCCGGGGCGATTCCCGCTGCGGCGGCGAGGTTCTCCGCCGCCAGCAGCTGGGCGGTGCCGGCGCCCGCCAACAGGCGCGCCATCCCGCCGTCGGCCTCTGCGGCATCGGTGAGGCGTTGCACACCACTGGCCGACAACGCTGAAGCCAGCCCCGCGGTGGTGGGCTCCGGCGTCGCTGAGGGCCCCGACGGCGGCCCCGACGGCAGGGGAGTGGCGGACGCTGATGCATCATGCGGCGGGTAGGAATCCGCCGGTGAAAGGAAGGCGCGGGCCTGCAGGGTCAGCAAGGTCACAGTTTCGCCGGCGGCGGCTGGGTTTGCGTCGCCGCTGGCCCCGGCGGCGGCGGACAAACGCCCGGCTGCGGCACGCAGATCCAGCGCATCCTGCAGGGCAGCCGCCCTGGCCTGCTCGGAGAACGGGGGATCCCCGGGTTCCGGAGGATCGGCGGGAACAAGCGAGAATCCGAGGCTGAGCACAATCAGGGCTGTGAACGAAATAACGGCGTACCGGAAATAGCGCAGCTTTGGGCGGTTTTCCGGATCGTCTTCTTTCACAACAGACCATGGTGTCACGCCGTCGGGGGAATCTCCGCCCCACCGGACCGGTAAAATAGCTACGCTAGTACACACAACATCATCTATAAGGGAGGCGGCGCGGCATCGTGAGCAACGCAGAAGCCACGGCTTCATCAGACCAAACCGGAACGGGTAAGGCTGAAGCCGCCCCCGCACACAACCCGGAAGCTGACCGGCTCCGCGCACTCCTTGAACCTGCGGTGCAGGCGAACCGCCTCTACCTGGAGGACGTGGCCATCGTGGCCGGTTCCCACCGCGTGGTCCACGTCGTGGTGGACCTTCCCCAGGAGGAAACCGGCGGCGTCAGCCTCGACGTCATCGCCGACATCTCCAGGATCCTCTCCGACGTCCTGGACAACGATCCCGGAGACGACGGCCGGCCCTATGACCTCGAGGTGTCCTCTCCCGGCGTCGGGCGCCCCCTGACGGAGCCGCGGCACTGGCACCGCGCCAAGGGCCGCATGGCCAGGATCAACGTTGTCCAGGGCGAAAACGTCATGGGCCGGATCAAATCGGTGGACGGTGACGGCGTGACCATCGTCCCCGAGATCGCCGTGAAGAAGGGCATGAAGCCCAAGCAGGGCGACCCCATAAAACTTCCTTTCGACAGGATCCGCACCGGAAAAGTCGAGATCGAATTCAGCCACCTGAACGGGGATGGTCTGGAACCTGAACACAATGGACCTTCTGAGGAGGCCTGATGGATATTGACATGAGCGCACTGAGACTTCTGGAGCGTGAGCGTGAAATCCCGCTGGACCTCCTGATCCCCACCATTGAGCAGGCGCTCCTGGTGGCCTACCACAAGTCGCCCGGCGCCTTCGAAAAGGCCCGTGCCGAGCTGGACCGCAAGAGCGGCCACGTGACCATCTGGGCTGTGGAGATTGACGACGACGGCGCCCCCGTCGGCGAGTTCGAGCACACCCCTGAAGGCTTCGGCCGGATCGCCGCCAGCACCGCACGCCAGATCATCCTGCAGCGACTGCGCGACGTTGAAGACGACAACGTCCTGGGCGAGTTCAAGGGCCGTGAAGGCGAGCTGGTGTCCGGCACCATCCAGCAGGGCAACAATCCGCACATGATCCAGGTCAATCTGGGTTCCGTGGAGGCGCTGCTGCCGCCGCCGGAGCAGGTTCCCGGGGAAAAATACATCCACGGCAACCGGCTGCGTGCACTGGTAATCGACGTCCACCGCGGCTCGAAGGGCCCGTCCGTCACGCTGTCCCGGTCCCATCCGGGCCTCGTTCGGAAGCTGTTCGAACTGGAAGTGCCCGAGATTGCCGATCGCTCCGTCGAGATCGTTGCCCTGGCCCGCGAAGCCGGCCACCGCACCAAGATCGCAGTCAAGGCAAACGTTCCCGGCATCAACGCCAAGGGCGCCTGCATTGGCGAAATGGGGTCCCGCGTCCGCGCCGTGATGACCGAACTCAATGACGAAAAGATCGACATCGTCGACTTTAGCGAGAATCCGGCCACCTTCATCGCCAGCGCCCTGTCGCCGTCGCGCGTGAATTCGGTCACAATCACCGATGAAGCCACCCGCTCGGCGCGCGTTGTAGTCCCGGACTACCAGCTGTCCCTGGCCATCGGCAAAGAGGGCCAGAACGCCCGGCTGGCGGCCAAGCTCACCGGCTGGCGGATCGACATCGTGTCCGACGCCGCGGCTGCCCGCGACAACTGAACAGTTTCTGACGCCCTCCCGGCCTCGAATCGCCCGCCCAGTTTCGGGCAGAAAGGCTGGGAGGGGCTAGAATAGTAAAGACCGCGCCTAACGGCCGGCAGCCGTGCGCCCTGGGCGTGCCCCATTCCGTTCACTCGGAGGAGGGCCGTCCGCGGCCAGCAGATATGAACGTCAGGAAGATGACCGTGCCAGTAGCAAGCGGGAATCAGCCGGAGCGTACCTGCATCGGATGCCGGAAGAAGGGCAAGCGGAATGAGTTACTCCGGCTCGTCGCCGAAGGCAGCGGATCAAACGTTGTCCTGGTGGATGAACGACGCCGGATGGCTGGCCGGGGTGCATGGCTGCACCCCAGCGAATCGTGCCTGGCTCTGGCTTTGAAGCGGCGAGCATTCGGACGCGCCCTCCGGGGAGCGGCCGGTACCGCCGCCGTGGAACGCCGGATCACATCAGGCCCGAGCGTTGCACGCGTTCCGGCAACTGCAACACCAACCGTCCAACCTGAAAGCGGGTCAGAAAACTGATGGAAACCCGATGAGTTCCCAGCGATGAGTGCGCAACGATGACAACTTTGTTGCGCTCTGCAATGGGCCCTTCTGCAGCATTTGCGGCTTGGGCCCGCAGTAAGAAGTAGACGGTTCGTGCCTGGCTCGGTGCGGACCGAGACAGGAGAAATGTGGCCAAGGTCCGCGTACATGAGCTCGCCAAAGAGCTCGGTATTACTTCCAAAGATGCAGTGACAAAACTGCAGGAACTGGGCGAATTCGTTCGCTCTGCCTCTTCAACCATTGAGGCCCCCGTTGTGCGCAAGCTGCGCAACGCCTTCCCCGACGCCGCCCCCAAGGCTGCAGCACCGGCAGCAGCGCCCAAGGCGCCCGCCCCGGCGGCAGAGGCGCGTCCCTCAACACCCGCACCCGGTCCGGCAGCACCGAAAGCCCCGGCCCCCAAGGCTGAGGCCCCCGCGGCCGCCGCCCCGGCAGCACCGGCACAGGCAGCTGCTCCGGCAGCCCCCGCTGCCAGCGCGCCCGCAGCTCCGGCTGCACCGGCCCCGGCCGCTCCGTCCACCGGAGCGAAGCCCGGCGCACGCCCGGCACCCAAGGCTGAAACCCCCGCTGCACCTACCCGTTCCGGCGGCTCAGGGCAGGGTGGCTCCGCTCCCCGCCCCGGCGGTCCCCGTCCGGGCAATAACCCCTTCGCCACGTCCCAGGGCATGCCCCGCGGCCGCGGCGGCGACGGCGAGCGTGCTCCCCGTCCCGGCAACAACCCGTTTGCCACCTCGCAGGGCATGCCCCGCCCGGGTGGAAGCCGCACCGACGGCGACCGTCCCGGTGGTCCGCGTCCGGCAGCAGGTGCCGGCGGTCCCCGTCCCGGTGGTCCGCGTCCGGCAGCAGGCGCGGGCGGCCCCCGTCCCGCAGCAGGTGCCGGCGGCCCGCGCCCCGGTGCACCGCGCCCCGGTGGTGCCGGTGGAAACCGTCCTACTCCGGGCATGATGCCCAACCGCACTGAGCGTCCCGCACCCGCAGGTGCAGGGCGTCCCGGTGCCGGTGGGCGTGGTCCCGGACGCCCGGGTGGCGCTCCCGGAACCGGCGGTCCCGGTGGCGGCGGCGGTGCTCCCGCCGGCGGCGGCTTCGGCAAGGGCGGCCGCGGCCGCGGCGGTACCCAGGGTGCCTTCGGCAAGGGCGGCGCCGGTCGTGGCAAGCAGCGCAAGTCGAAGCGTGCAAAGCGCCAGGAACTTGAGCAGATGAGTGCCCCGTCGCTGGGTGGCGTGAGCGTACCCCGCGGCGACGGCAACACCGTCATCCGGCTGCGCCGCGGCTCGTCCATCACGGACTTCGCCGACAAGATCGAGGCAAACCCCGCCGCACTGGTGACCGTCCTCTTCCACCTCGGCGAAATGGCCACGGCCACGCAGTCGCTGGATGAAGAGACCTTTGCCCTGCTGGGCGAGGAGCTTGGCTACAAGCTCCAGGTTGTGTCTCCGGAAGACGAGGAGCGCGAGCTGCTCTCCGGCTTCGACATCGACTTCGATGCCGAGCTCGAAGCCGAAGGCGATGAAGAACTCGAGGCACGTCCTCCTGTTGTCACCGTCATGGGCCACGTGGACCACGGTAAGACCCGCCTGCTTGACGCCATCCGCAAGTCCGACGTCATGGCCGGCGAGCACGGCGGCATCACGCAGCACATCGGTGCCTACCAGGTCACGCACAACCACGAAGGCGACGACCGCAAGATCACCTTCATCGATACCCCGGGCCACGAGGCGTTCACCGCCATGCGTGCCCGTGGTGCGAAGGTCACCGACATCGCCATCCTGGTGGTCGCAGCGGACGACGGCGTTATGCCGCAGACCGTTGAAGCCCTCAACCACGCACAGGCGGCCAACGTGCCCATCGTCGTGGCCGTGAACAAGATCGACAAGGAAGGCGCCAACCCGGACAAGGTCCGCGGCCAGCTGACCGAGTACGGCCTGGTTCCGGAAGAATACGGTGGCGACACCATGTTCGTAGAGGTCTCTGCCCGCCAGAACCTCAACATCGACGAGCTGCTCGAGGCTGTCCTGCTGACCGCAGACGCTGCCCTGGACATGCGCGCCAACCCGAACAAGGACGCCCGCGGTATCGCGATCGAAGCCAACCTGGACAAGGGCCGCGGTGCGGTTGCCACCGTCCTGGTGCAGTCCGGTACCTTGCGCGTCGGCGACACGATCGTTGCAGGCACGGCCCACGGCCGCGTCCGCGCAATGTTCGACGACGACGGCAGCGCACTGACCGAGGCCGGTCCGTCCCGCCCCGTGCAGGTGCTGGGTCTGTCCAACGTGCCGCGTGCAGGCGACACCTTCTTCGTGACCGCTGACGAGCGCACCGCCCGCCAGATCGCCGAGAAGCGTGAAGCAGCCGACCGCAACGCCGCCCTGGCCAAGCGCCGCAAGCGCATCAGCCTGGAAGACTTCGACCAGGCAGTGGCCGACGGCAAGATCGACACCCTCAACCTCATCCTCAAGGGTGACGTGTCCGGTGCCGTGGAAGCCCTCGAAGACGCCCTGCTCAAGATCGACGTCGGCGAAGGCGTGCAGCTGCGCGTCATCCACCGCGGTGTTGGTGCCATCACGCAGAACGACGTCAACCTGGCAACAGTGGACAGCGCCGTCATCATCGGCTTCAACGTCAAGCCTGCCGAGCGCGTTGCCGAACTGGCAGACCGCGAAGGCGTGGACATGCGCTTCTACTCCGTCATCTACTCCGCAATTGATGACATCGAGATGGCGCTCAAGGGCATGCTCAAGCCGGAATACGAAGAATTCCAGCTGGGCACCGCCGAGGTCCGCGAAGTCTTCCGCTCCTCCAAGTTCGGAAACATCGCAGGCTCGATCGTCCGCTCGGGCATCATCCGCCGTAACACCAAGGCACGCATCAGCCGCGACGGCAAGATCATCGGTGACAACCTCACCGTTGAGACGCTCAAGCGCTTCAAGGACGACGCCACCGAGGTCCGGACGGACTTCGAGTGTGGTATCGGCCTTGGCTCGTACAACGACATCAACGAAGGCGACATCATCGAGACCTTCGAGATGCGTGAGAAGCCGCGCGTCTAGGTTGTTCCAGCCTTAGAAAAGGGTGCGGGGTCGTTGGATTTTTCCGGCGGCCCCGCCCCTTCGCTGGGCGGCCAACGTCTTACGACGTCGGCCACCCAGCTTCGGCAGGCCCGATGCCACTCCCAGGCCGCCGGAAAAATCCAACGCGGGTCCTTCGAAGACTCGCCATAGTGCGTGGCACCAATCGAACGTGGGTACGTCAGCTGCAACACGCCGTCGTACGTTCCAAAATTTTTTAGGAGTTGTTCATGGCTGATCCGGCACGTGCTGCCAAGTTGGCGCAGCGGATTAAGGTTGTTGTTGCTGAGGCCCTGGGCCGGAAGGTTAAGGATCCCCGGCTGGAGGGCATCACTGTTACCGATGCCCGGGTGACCAATGATTTGCAGCATGCCACCGTCTACTACACCGTGTTCGGTGACCAGGCTGTCCAGGCGGATGCTGCCAAGGGACTGGAGAAGGCCAAAGGCGTGCTTCGGCAGGAGGTTGGCCGGAACATTACCGTTCGGCTGACGCCCAGCCTTGAATTCGTTGCGGACCAGATTCCCGTGGTTGCCTCCAACCTTGAGGAGCTGTTGCGCGAAGCCAAGAAGCGTGATGCAGAGGTTGCCGCACTGGCTGCCCAGGCCAAGCATGCAGGCGACGCCGATCCGTACAAGAGCGACGTAGCGGCAGAGGTGGACATCGACGAGGACGACTTCGACGAAGAGGACCTCGACCTCAGCGACGATGAAGACCTTGACGAAGACGGCAACAAATAGCCTTCAGTAACGCCGAAATGCCCGGACCGCACACGCGGTCCGGGCATTTCGCTGCTCCGGATACAACCGGCACTACCCGATGCCGGCTTTGATCACCTTGCCTTGGGTGGGATCGGCGAAACTGAACCCAACTGTGGCGTAGAGCGTCTTTCCCCGGACTTCCACTGCCGCAGGCCCGTCCACCGCGAGGAACTGCTTCCTGTCGCTGCCCGAGTCATCGATCTCAATGATCTCGTTGCCGAACATGGACGCCACGTACACGTCGCCGTCGTCAGCGATTGCCAGGCCCGTCGGGCTCAGGAGGTCCTCAGCCCACACCTTCACGCTGCCGGTCGAAGGGTTCACGCGGAAGACGGCACCCCGGGCTCCCAGGGAAGGATCCTCAGGCCCGCCGGGAAGGGACGTGACGTACAGCCGGCCGTCCGGTCCGAACTCCAGATCCGTCGGCACGGGTTCAAAGGCGTATTCGTGCCCAACAACGCACGCAGGGACCTCCACGGTGTTTCCCTCCATGTCCACGGGGATCCTGGTCCCGGCAGGGATCACCGCAGGCCGGGGCGGCAGGACTGCCAGCGTGTCAACGTCCCCTGTGCCGATGTCCACTTCCAGGATTGCGTTTGCCCCCGCATCCGCCACGTACGCCTTATCACCGTCAATGGCCACGGCGTAGGGATTCGAGTCCAGGCCGCCCTGGTACCGGGCCGGCGGGAACGCAGGCCACTCGGCCAGGCACGCATCCGGGACCTCGGATCCGAAGCCGTAATGCTGGGCGCCGTCCGGGTTCTTTTCCCGTTCGTAGCCGGCGAGGTCGGCAAGGTCATGGACGTCACCGTCTGGTTCCAGTGACTTCAGCCAGCCTTTGAGGGCGGCCGGGTCGCCTTCCCCGGCGCCCGCGTTCTCCAGGAAGTACCTCGTGCCGTGCCGGGTTTCAACGCCTCCCACGCCCCAGCCCTCTGCGCCTTGATGGAGGGGAGTGGTGGACCCGTCACTGTTGACGCGGCTGAGGAGGCCGGCGAAATTCTGGGTCACCAGGATGGTTTTTTCATCGTAGGTTACGGTCAGGCTGAGGGGCCCCACCAAGCCCTCGGCCAAAGTGCGTGGCATCGCGTGTTCGGGGTCGGAACCCGCCCCTGCGGGCACGGCAGGAAAAACTATCGCCGCAGCGGCGAGGCCTGCAGCGAGGGCAAACTTTGTTTTCATTGGGTACTCCGGGTTGGCGCCCTTAATGGGCCGGATATGGGAGCCTCCCATGGAGGCTGTAAATGCGGACACCCCCGGCGCCAGAGTATTCCTGCACGGTTGGAATGTCGCCGGGATTTCCCCCTATCCGCCCCCTAATGCCATCCCCTAACGGCAGCCCCAATGACTAGGATCTAGCTATGACCGAGCCGAATGACACCCACCACACCGCGAAGTACCTCGAGCAGGCCGTGGAGCTGGCCACCAGGAACGTCGGCGCAGGAGGGGGGCCGTTCGGCGCGCTGGTGGTGACCGCCGACGGGCGGGTGCATGAAGGCGTCAACCGCGTAACCCTGGACAACGATCCCACCGCCCACGCCGAAGTGGTGGCCATCCGGGCCGCGGCTGCGGCAACAGCCAACTATGACCTGCAGGGGGCGGTTCTCTATGCGAGCTGCGAGCCCTGCCCGCTGTGCCTGGCGTCCGCCCTGTGGGCAAGGATCGACCGCGTCTACTTTGCCGCCGACCGCCACGGCGCCGCGGACGCAGGGTTCGACGACGCAGTCTTCTACGAGTACTTCGACGGAACCCGGCCGGAACTGTTGCCCGTCATACGGAGCGACATCCCGTCGTCGCACGCGCCGTTCCAGGCGTGGGGAGACTTTGCCGGCAGGAAGGAATACTAGGAATGGAACCGGCACTCGCAACCTGTCCAGCCTGCGGAAAGACCAACAGGGTCCCTGCCCAGGCGGCAGGCAGGCCGCGCTGCGGCAACTGCAAAGCGGACCTGCCCTGGATTGTGGCCGCGGGGGATGCGGACTTCGCGGCCGTCGCCGAGCAGTCACCCGTTCCCGTGCTGGTGGACTTCTGGGCTGCCTGGTGCGGCCCCTGCCGCATGGTGAGCCCGGTGCTGGACAAGCTGGCCAGGGAACGGCCCGGCCGGATCAAGCTCGTCAAAGTGGACGTGGACAAGTCTCCGGGCCTGTCGCGGAGATTCGACGTACAGGCGATTCCCACCCTGATGGTGATGGTCGACGGAAAAGTGGCCGCCCGCCAGGCAGGAGCGGCCCCCGCGGAGGTTCTGCGTTCATGGCTGGACGGTGCGCTGGCGGGAAGGGGAAACTAGCCCGCCCTGCCGGAACCAACAGGTGGCAGGCCCGGCGGCCTGCCAAGAGCTTCTTATTCAGCCCTGTCCGGCAGCCTGCCCAGGCCCTCCACCAGGTCTTCCTGCCGCCCGCACAGCGCTACCCGGACCCACCCTTCACCGATGGAACCGAAGGCAGTCCCCGGCGCCAGGGCAACACCCGAGTCTGCGAGGAACCGCCGCACCCAGCTGCGGACGTCCCCGCCGGTTGCGTGGGAGACATCCGCCCACAAATAGAAGGCCCCTTGCGCCTTGAGGTAGGGAATTCCCTTCGCGTCGAGAACGGCGGACGCCGCATCGCGGTTCGCCCGGTAGTGCCCGTGCGCATGCTCCACATAATCCTGCGGCCCGGTCAGGGCAGCAAGTGCAGCGTACTGGGAAGGTGAAGCGACGCAGGAGACAATCGCCTCCATCACGTTGTCCATCTTCTGCTTGATGCCCGGCGGGCAGACCAGGGCGCCGATGCGCAGCCCGGTGAGTCCGTAGGTCTTGGACAAAGTCAGCGAGGTGAAGACGCGCGCGTCACCCGGCGCATCGCCGTCGAACTTTGCGGGGCTGACGTGCGGCACATCGTAGGTAAACGCTTCATAGCATTCATCGGAGATGACCCAGAGATCATGACGGCGGGCCAGGTCCATCAGGTCCCGGGTCAGGTCCTCGCCCAGCACGGCGCCGAGCGGGTTGGAAGGGGAGTTCAGGACCAGCACCCGCGTGCGGTCAGTGACGAGCGCCTCGATGTCCGCGGGCCGCGGCTGGAATCCGTGATCCGGGTAGAGCGGGTAGCCAACGGGAACTGCGTTCAGCAGCCGGGCGGTCATCGCGAAGGTGGGATAGCCGGGGTTGGGGACCAGGATTTCGTCGCCGGGGGAGAGCAGGAGGCTCATGGCAAAGTGCAGGCCCTGCTGTGCCCCGTCCACCACGTACACCCGGTCGACGGCAATATCGATGCCCTGCTGCTCCCGGAATCGGGCCGCGAACGCCTCGCGCAACCCTGGAATGCCCGCGTTGGGCGTGTAGTTGGTCTCGTCCCGGTCCAGGCAGGCAATGCCGGCGTCCAGGACATGCCGCGGCAGCGGAAAGCCCGGCTCGCCGATGCTGAGCACCAGGGCGCCCGGAGTGCGCCACGCGGCCTCGGTGATTTCGCGGATCTGGTTGACGGGCACGTCGCGGACATGGGCAGCAAGCTCAGGCATGCCTGCCATCCTAGCTGGCGCCGGGACAGCCCTCCCGGGTGCCGGGGCCCGGGCGTGGGCAGGGGCCGGGACCGGCGCCGATATACTGGGAGGCGTGCTTTCTGGACTGGTGATAGTGGACAAGCCGCAGGGATGGACCAGCCATGATGTGGTTGGCCGGATGCGGCGCCTCGCAGGTACCCGGAAAGTAGGGCATGCCGGAACGCTTGACCCCATGGCCACCGGCGTCCTGGTGGTGGGGATCAACAAGGCAACCCGGCTGCTGACCTACATCGTGGGCACGTCCAAGACCTACACCGCCACCATCCGCCTGGGCCAGTCCACGGTAACGGACGACGCCGAAGGGGACGTCACTGCCACGGCCGGCACCTCAGGGGTCAGCGAGCAGGCAGTGTACGACGGTGTTGCGGCCCTTACCGGCGACATCCAGCAGGTGCCCAGCAGCGTCAGCGCCATCAAGGTCAATGGGGAACGCGCCTACGCGCGGGTGCGGTCAGGCGAAGACGTGAAGCTCGCCGCCCGCCCTGTCACCATCCACCGGTTCGAGGTGCACGCGATCCGGCGGGACCCGGAGGCAGACGTGGTGGACCTGGACGTCACCGTGGAGTGCTCCTCCGGCACGTACATCCGGGCCCTCGCCCGCGACCTGGGCAATGCACTGGGAGTGGGCGGACACCTCACCGCGCTCCGCAGGACCCATGTGGGGCCCTACTCGCTGGACCAGGCCCGCACCCTGGACCAGCTGGCCGAGGAGCTCAACGTCCTGGAAATGTCCCAGGCGGCGCGGGCGCTGATGCCCAACCGCGAGCTCAGCGCCGAGGAAGCCACTGAGATCTCCTTTGGCCGGCGCATCGCTGCCGGCGTCGCACCTGGAAGTCCCGGTGCCGCCACCGCCGACCACCCAGCAGCCGCCTTCGCGCCGGACGGAAGCCTGGTGGCACTCGTGGCCGATGCGGGCAGCTTCGCCAAACCCGTGCTGGTGTTCGCGCCCGGCAACGGCGCCCCCTCAGCCGGCAACACGGCGGAGGGCTGACGGTGGACGCGTATTTCTACATCATCCTGGTGGTGGGGCTCCTTTCCACGGCGGTGTGCCTGGCAGCGGGCATCCTCAAGAAGGCCCCGAATGATGTCACGATCCTGTCCGTGGCTGCGGTGGAGGTTGCCCTCCTCGTCTACCTGGTGGGATCTGTCGTCCGGGTCGTGGCCGGCGAACCCATCGCCGGGGAGGCGTGGGAGTTCTGGGGCTACCTGGTGACTGCCATGCTCCTGCCCCCGGCCGCCGTGTACTGGTCCATCCTGGAAAGGACCAGATGGAGCAACTTTGTCCTGGCCGCCGTCGGCGTTACCGCGCTGGTCATGGCCGCCCGCATGAACCAGATCTGGTACTGAAGTGGAAGAAGCACGCAACGTGAAAGACCAGCAGACCACTGCCGCCGGGCACAGCCAGGCGGGCAGCAGCGCGTCCAACAGCCGCAACACCGGCCCCGGGCGGCTGCTGATCGCCGTCTACGCCGTCTTCGCTATCTCGGCCTCCGCGCGCGCGGGCTACCAGATCCTCACCAAGTTCTCCGAGGCGCCGCTCGCTTACCTGCTCTCCGCCTTCGCAGCCATTGTGTACGTGGTGGCGACCATCTCGCTGGCCAAGGCCGGAAGTACCTGGTTCAAGGTTTCGGTTGCCGCTGTGCTGGTTGAACTGCTCGGTGTTCTGGTGGTGGGTGCCCTGAGCCTTTTCGACCCCGTCCAGTTCCCGCATGAAACCGTCTGGTCGCTGTTCGGCCGCGGCTATGCATTCATTCCGCTGCTGCTGCCCATCCTGGGACTGGTGTGGCTGTACCGCCGGCGCCCCGGTGCACGGACCGCCGCCTGAGGAACTTTCCTCCCGGACCGGCGGCCCCTTGCCGGAACACATGAAATATGTTTCACTGTTCCGTGTGGAGGGGAGTATCCCCAGAATGCCTCGTCGTCAGTCCGGCCGCCCCTGAGCGGCCCGGCGGGGCAGGCTCCCGAAGGGAGCCGGGAAAGACCTCCAGTTGGTACATCTGACTGGAAGCGGGTTCCCCCTGATGAACGTTCCCTTATGGGCCTGGCTGGCCGTACTTCTCTTCATCGTCCTGATGCTTGCCCTTGACCTCTTCGCGCACCGCAAAGCGCATGTGATTGGGGTGCGGGAGGCAGCATTGTGGTCCGCGGTCTGGGTCGCCTTCGGTGTCGGCTTCGGCGTGCTGGTGTGGCAGGTTTACGGTGCCGAGTTCGGCCAGCAGTATTTTGCCGGCTACCTGATCGAGAAGTCCCTTGCGGTGGACAACGTCTTTATCTGGGCCATCATCTTCACCTACTTCGCGGTGCCCAGGGAGTACCAGCACCGCGTCCTGTTCTTCGGCGTCCTGGGCGCCCTGGTGTTCCGTGGCATCTTCATCGCCGCAGGCTCAGCCATCATCGCCAGCGCTGGGTGGGTGCTCTACATTTTCGCGGCGTTCCTTCTCATCACCGGCTACCGAATGATCCGGCACCGGAATGACCACCTGGACCCGGATAAGTCCCGGGCGTTGAAGCTCTTCCGCCGCCACGTCCCCATGACCGATGACTTCCACGGGCAGCGTTTCCTCATCCGGCGGCGGGGCGTCCTCCTGGCCACCCCGCTGCTGGCAGTCCTGGTCCTCGTCGAGGCCACGGACATCATCTTCGCCGTCGACTCCATCCCCGCGATCTTCGCCGTCACCGACGACGTGTTCCTGGTGTTCACCGCGAACGCGTTC
Organism: Pseudarthrobacter quantipunctorum; assembly: GCF_045291495.1. NCBI lineage: Bacteria > Bacillati > Actinomycetota > Actinomycetes > Micrococcales > Micrococcaceae > Pseudarthrobacter > Pseudarthrobacter quantipunctorum. The sequence goes on along the minus strand of NZ_CP148033.1, from coordinate 2,599,780 downwards.
GCGATCCTGGGCCTTCGGGCCATGTACTTCCTCCTGGCGGACCTCATCCACCGGTTCATCTACCTGAAAACCGGACTGGCCCTCGTCCTGATCTGGGTGGGCATCAAGATGTTCCTGAAGATCGACATCTACTACATCCCCACGCCGGTTTCCCTGGCGGTCATTGCCGCCATCCTCCTCGTATCGGTGGCAGCCAGCCTGTGGGCAACGCGCGGCCAGGGCCGCCAGCCGCTTCCCGCGCCGGAGCGTGCACCGTTCGGGACAGCATCACCCGAGGAGATGGCAGCCCTTGAACCGCTGTGGCGCCGCCGGGAACCAAGCAGGTCCAACCATCCGTAACACCGAAAGTGATGGAGCATCCATGACAGCTGAAAGTTCCATCCACAGCGGCCAGGAAGCTCCACGTCCAGGCGGGCCCGCCCGGCCCGCCTGGACGTTCCTCACCAACCACGGCCATGTCCTGCTTTCCGTGGCGAGGGACCCGGACATCCGGGTAACTGACATCGCCGCGCGCGTGGGCATCACCACCCGGGCCGCCCTGCAGATCCTCAAGGACCTGGAAAGTGCGGGCTACCTCCAGCGGGCAAGGGTGGGGCGCAGGACCCACTACACCATCCGCCCCCATCAGCACTTCCGTCATCCCGCAACTGCGGCGCAGGAAGTGGACGGGCTGATCCGCCTGTTCGCCGGACCCGCTCCGGACGAGGGGCCGGCGGCGGAACAGTAACAGCCCGGCGCGCGGCCTTCCCGGCGTCCGGGCGGGACTCCGAATGCAGGTAATCTTAGAGAGTTCCGCGGCCGGCACCAGGCCCGAACATTGATACTTGCAAGCGGTTAAGGCGAGGGTGATGGTCTACATCTGGAACGATCCGTCCGAGGTCCCGGCGGACTTCGGCCCATCTGTTGTCACCATCGGAAACTTCGACGGCGTGCATCGGGGACACCAGCAGGTGCTGTCCGAACTGATCCGTACGGCCCGGATCACAAGGTCCAAAGCAGTTGTGGTCACCTTCGATCCGCACCCTGCCCTGGTCCACCGTCCGGAGTCGGCGCCTGAGCTGATCATGGGGCTGCAGGACAAGCTGGAGGCCCTGGGGGAGTTGGGCCTGGATGCCATCCTGGTCATGAAGTATTCGCTGGACCTCGCCAGCCTCACTCCAGAGGAATTCGTGGAGCAGTACCTCGTGGACTGCCTGCATGCCGGCCATGTTGTCATCGGCCACGATGTACGCTTCGGCCGCGGCAACTCCGGGGACCTGGACACCATGCGGGAGCTCGGCCGGAAGTTCGGTTTCGAGGTACAGGTGATCAGGGAGTTCGGTTCTGAGGGCTACCCCCTGCATGACGACGACGGCGAGGACCGCCGCTGTTCGTCCACCTGGGTGCGGGAAGCCTTGCAGGAGGGGGACGTTGCAACGGCGTCCGCCGTCCTGGGACGCCCGCACCGGATGCGCGGCGAGGTTGTCCATGGCGCGGCACGCGGCCGGGCCCTCGGTTTCCCCACTGCCAACCTGGCCAGCAACGCAAGCGGACTCATTCCTGCTGACGGCATTTACGCCGGCTGGCTGGTTGACCAGGCAGGGACGCGGTGGCCTGCGGCTATCTCTGTGGGCTCAAACCCCACCTTCGACGGCGTCAGCCGCCAGGTGGAAGCCCATGTGATCGACCGGCCCAAAGAGGACGTGGAAGATTTCGATCTGTACGGCCAGACAGTAGTTGTGGAATTCGTTGCCCGCCTCCGGGGCATGGTGGCCTACCGTGGACCGGAAGCACTCGTGGAACAGATGCGCCTGGACGTCGTCCAGGCACACGAGCTGCTGGCCAGGCGCTGAACCGGCCGGAAGGGCGCCACCAGGGAAAGGCAGCACCGTGTCCGTCGAAAAGAACACCCGGAAGCTGGACAAGGGCATCGTCCGCGACTTCAGCTCACGGATGAGCTACGCCTCCTACCTGCAGCTGCCAACCCTCCTCAGCGCCCAGCAACCGGTCAGCGAGCCGGAGCACCATGACGAAATGCTCTTCATCATCCAGCACCAGACCACCGAACTGTGGCTGAAGCTGGTCCTGCACGAACTGCGCAGCGCGGCGGCCTGGCTGCGGGCCGATGACCTCGGGTCGGCGCTCAAGGGCATCGCCCGGGTCAAGCACATCCAGAAAACCCTGACCGAGCAGTGGTCCGTCCTGGCCACGCTGACCCCCACCGAGTACTCCCAGTTCCGCGGCTTCCTGGGCAACTCCTCCGGCTTCCAGTCGAGCCAGTACCGGGCGGTTGAATTCGTGCTGGGCAACAAGAACCGCAAAATGCTCCCGGTGTTCGAGTCCGACCCCGAAGCGCACTCCATGCTGGAGGAACTGCTGGCAGCCCCCAGCATCTACGACGAATTCCTGGCCTACCTCGCACGGCAGGGCTTCGATGTGCCGGCGGCGGTCCTCCAGCGGGATGTGACCAAGGCCCATGAGTACACCCCGGAACTCGTGCCGCTGTTCAAGCACATCTACGAGAACGCCGCCGCCAACTGGGGCGCCTACGAGGCCTGCGAAGAACTGGTGGACCTTGAGGACAACTTCCAGCTGTGGCGGTTCCGGCACCTCCGCACCGTCCAGCGGACCATCGGCATGAAGTCGGGCACCGGCGGTTCGAGCGGCGCCGCCTTCCTGCAGAAGGCCCTTGAGCTGACGTTTTTCCCGGAATTATTCGCAGTCAGGACGGAGATCGGCCAATGAGCATCCGGCAACAGCCCGCTACACCAGGCGCAGAAGCGGCAGGAGCCTCCTTGCAGCAGCGCGCAGAAGAGCTGGACAGCCAGGATCCGCTGGCCCACTACCGCCACCACTTCATTGGCGCGGACACCCCGTTGTCCTACCTGGACGGCAACTCCCTGGGCCGGCCCCTCAAGCGGACCGCCGACGACGTCGCCGCCTTCATCCGCGACGACTGGGGAGGCCGCCTCATCCGCGGCTGGGATGAACACTGGCTCGCTATGCCCCAAGCCATCGGTGACCAGCTGGGCCGGGCAGTGCTGGGCGCTGCCCCCGGCCAGACCATCATTGCGGACTCCACCACCGTGGTGCTGTACAAGCTGATCCGTGCCGCCCTCGCCGCAGTGGCCAGCCCCGACCGCAACGAGCTGGTCCTGGACACCGAAAACTTTCCCACGGACCGCTACCTGGTGGAAGGCATAGCGCTGGAAGAGGGGCTGACCCTCCGCTGGATCCAGGCGGATCCGGCCGCCGGGGTGACCGTTGAGCAGGTGCGCGAGGCAACCGGACCGCGTACCGCCGTCGTCCTCCTCAGCCAGATCGCCTACCGTTCCGGCCACCTGGCCGACCTTCCGGCCATCACGGCGGCAGTGCACGACGCCGGCGCGCTGGTGGTGTGGGACCTGTGCCATTCCGCGGGGTCGGTGGAGATCGGGCTGGATGCGGCGGGTGTGGACTTCGCCGCCGGCTGCACCTACAAGTACCTCAACGGGGGACCGGGCTCGCCGGCTTTTGCCTACGTGAACCAGCGGCACCTGCCATCGCTCAACCAGCCCATCTGGGGGTGGATGGGGCGCAAGGACGCCTTTGAGATGGCGGCTGGATACGAGCCGGCCGCCGGGATCCGCGGATTCCTCAGCGGGACGCCGGCCATCTTCGGCATGATCGCCATGCAGGGCACCCTGGACGTGATCGAGGAGGCGTCCATGGCGGCCATCCGGGAGAAGTCGGAGAAGCTGACGGCCTTCGCCGTCGAGGTTTTCGATGCCCTGCTGGCTCCCCTCGGGGCGGAGCTGGCAACACCCCGGGACCCTGCACGGCGGGGCAGCCACATCACGGTGGATCACGCAGAGTTTACGAAGGCAACGGTGGAGGCGCTGTGGGACGGGGACGTCATTCCCGACTTCCGTGCGCCGCACGGCATCCGTGTGGGCCTCTCCCCGCTCAGCACCCGTTTCCGGGAGGTCCTGCAGGGCATGGAGGAAATACGGAACCGCCTCCAGGCATGACGAAGGCCCCCTTTCGACAAGATTAGGCAGCGGCCGGTAAACTAAACGATGGATCCGGCTGCAGTCCGTGGCGGCTGGTTCCTGTTGCGTACGGCGCTGACCGGTTTCCGGTTGCCAGCCGCGGCAGCAGACCCGGCAGTGAAGTACTGACCTGGGCCCTCACGGCACATCCCAAGGAGATATTGTGGCACTTGACGCCGCTGTAAAGCAGTCCATCATCAAGGAATACGCAACCGGCGAAGGTGACACCGGTTCACCCGAGGTCCAGGTTGCTGTCCTGACCCAGCGGATCAAGGATCTGACTGAGCACATGAAGGAGCACAAGCACGACTACCACACCCAGCGCGGTCTGCTGGCCATGGTTGGTCGTCGCAAGCGCATGCTGAGCTACCTCAAGAAGACTGACATCGCCCGCTACCGTTCGCTCATCGAGCGCCTCGGCCTGCGCCGCTAGTCACACTTTGGGGCGGCCCTTTCCCCCGTGGAACGGGCCGCCTTCTTCACCTGAATAACTAAACAGGAGGATCAACCGCATCACGCATTCGCGGTCCTCGGTAGTGATCCCCGGGAACGGCTCCCTTGAAGGCAGCCCCGGCCCGTGGGTCTCGATCGATGACCGGGTGCAGGGCCAGTAGACAGATGCTGGCTGGGTTGATGCGGCTGGACTTCCGTAAAACAGAAACGGAGGTGACTCTCTTGGAGGGTCCCGAAATCCAGTTCTCAGAAGCAGTCATTGACAACGGCCGATTCGGCAAGCGGGTTATCCGCTTTGAAACCGGCCGCCTTGCCAAGCAGGCAGCCGGCGCAGCAATGGTGTACATCGACGACGACACCGCACTGCTGTCCGCCACCACTGCCGGCAAGCACCCGCGTGAAGGCTTTGACTTCTTCCCGCTGACGGTCGACGTCGAAGAGCGCATGTACGCTGCCGGCCGCATCCCGGGTTCGTTCTTCCGCCGCGAAGGACGCCCGTCCACCGAAGCCATCCTGGCCTGCCGCCTGATGGACCGTCCGCTGCGCCCCGCCTTCATCAAGGGCCTGCGCAACGAGGTCCAGATCGTGGTCACAGTCCTGGCCATCAACCCGGATGAGCTCTACGACGTGGTGGCCATCAACGCCTCCTCCATGTCCACCCAGCTGTCCGGCCTGCCGTTCTCCGGCCCCATCGGCGGCGTCCGCGTTGCCCTCGTTGCCGACGAGAACGGTTCACAGTGGGTGGCTTTCCCCAAGCACTCCCAGCTGGAGAACTCGGTGTTCAACATGGTTGTTGCCGGCCGTGTCGCCGGTGACGACGTCGCCATCATGATGGTTGAAGCCGAAGCCACGGACAACTCCTGGAACCTCATCAAGGAACAGGGCGCCACCGCCCCCACCGAAGAGGTTGTGTCCGAGGGCCTCGAGGCTGCCAAGCCGTTCATCAAGGCACTCTGCGACGCCCAGGCGGACCTGGCAGCCCGCGCTGCCAAGCCCACCGTCGAGTTCCCGGTCTTCCTGGACTACGAGGACGACGTTTACGCCGCCGTTGAGGCCGCTGCCGCTGAGAAGCTCACCGCTGTCTTCCAGATCGCCGACAAGCAGGAGCGCGACAATGCTTCCGACGCTCTGAAGGACGAGGTCACCTCTTCCCTGGCCGGCCAGTTCGAAGGCCGCGAGAAGGAGCTGTCCGCAGCATTCCGCTCGGTCACCAAGCACGTTGTGCGCCAGCGCATCCTCAAGGACCAGATCCGCATCGACGGCCGCGGCCTGACGGACATCCGCCAGCTCACCGCCGAAGTTGAGGTCCTGCCCCGCGTCCACGGCTCGGCCATCTTCGAGCGCGGCGAGACCCAGATCATGGGTGTCACCACGCTGAACATGCTGAAGATGGAACAGCAGATCGACTCGCTGTCTCCGGTCAAGACCAAGCGTTACATGCACAACTACAACTTCCCGCCGTACTCCACCGGTGAAACCGGCCGCGTCGGTTCCCCGAAGCGCCGCGAAATCGGCCACGGTGCACTGGCAGAGCGCGCGCTCGTGCCGGTCCTGCCGTCCCGCGAGGAGTTCCCGTATGCCATCCGCCAGGTGTCTGAGGCTCTGAGCTCCAACGGTTCGACGTCGATGGGTTCCGTCTGCGCCTCCACCCTCTCGATGCTGAACGCCGGTGTGCCCCTGAAGGCCGCCGTTGCCGGTATCGCCATGGGCCTGGTGTCCGACCAGGTTGACGGCCAGACCCGCTACGCAGCCCTGACCGATATCCTCGGCGCCGAAGATGCCTTCGGCGACATGGACTTCAAGGTTGCCGGCACCTCTGAGTTCGTGACGGCCATCCAGCTGGATACCAAGCTCGACGGCATCCCCGCCTCCGTGCTGGCAGCAGCCCTGAAGCAGGCCCGCGAAGCCCGCCTGCACATCCTCGAGGTCATCGACTCGGCCATCGACACCCCGGACGAGCTCTCCGAGTTCGCACCGCGCGTGATCGCCGTCAAGATCCCCGTGGACAAGATCGGCGAGGTCATCGGCCCCAAGGGCAAGATGATCAACCAGATCCAGGAAGACACCGGCGCCGACATCTCCATCGAGGACGACGGCACGGTCTACATTGGCGCCACCAACGGTCCGTCTGCCGAGGCAGCACGCTCCGCCATCAACGCCATCGCCAACCCGCAGGTCCCGGAAATCGGTGAACGCTACCTGGGCACGGTCGTCAAGACCACCACCTTCGGTGCCTTCGTTTCGCTGACCCCGGGCAAGGACGGCCTCCTGCACATCTCCGAGCTGCGCAAGCTGGCCAACGGCAAGCGCGTGGACAACGTCGAGGATGTTGTTTCCGTCGGCCAGAAGGTCCAGGTGGAAATCACCAAGATCGACGACCGTGGAAAGCTCTCGCTTGCCCCCGTAGTTGCCGAGGAAGAAGGCGCCGCGGACGAGACCGAGCGTGCCCACGCCACGGAACCGGCTGAAGGCGCTGACGTCTAGCAATCCGCCGTGCGGGCACAGCCTGCAGGTTGAAGTATGAATCGGCGGGGCCGGTGGATGATCCACCGGCCCCGCCGCTGTTACGATGGCAGCCAGATCCCGGCTGCCCCTTTTGAAAGGCCTCAATGACTGTTGTACCCCTGCCGCTTGAGCAGAACCACCCTGGCGACACCCTGGTCCACGGTTCCGACGGCGGCTCCGAAGTCCGGCGTTCGGTGCTGCCCGGGGGAGTGCGGGTACTCACCGAGGCGATGCCCGGGCAGCGGTCGGCCACTATTGGTTTCTGGGTGGGGGTCGGTTCGCGGGATGAGGCACCGGGACAGCACGGCTCCACCCACTTCCTGGAGCACCTCCTGTTCAAGGGCACCAGGCGGCGCACCGCGCTGGAGATTGCCTCTGCCTTTGACGAGGTGGGCGGCGAGTCAAACGCTGCCACAGCCAAGGAGAGCACGTGCTACTTCGCACGGGTCCTGGATACCGACCTGCCCATGGCCATTGACGTCATCGCGGACATGATCACCGGAGCCGTCCTGGATCCTGCCGAGATGGAGCAGGAGCGCGATGTCATCCTGGAGGAAATCGCCATGGACAGCGATGACCCCACCGACGTCGCCCACGAGCATTTTGTGGCTGCCGTTCTTGGCAGCCACCCCCTCGGCCGCCCCATCGGCGGCACCCCCGACGCCATCAAGGCTGTAGCCCGCGACTCTGTGTGGGAACACTACCAGCGGTACTATCGGCCCGATGAGCTGGTCATCACGGCAGCTGGGGGACTGGACCACGACGTCGTCTGCAACCTCGTGGTGGATGCCCTCCAGTCGGCAGGCTGGTCGCTCGAGTCCGACGCCGCACCGGTGGAACGCAGGTCCACCGACCGCGCCCTCATCACGGGAACGGCTGGCCTGCACGTGGTCAAGCGGGCCGTAGAGCAGGCCAACATCATCATGGGCTGCCCCACCATCGTTGCCACGGACGAGAGGCGCTACGTCATGAGCGTCCTGAATGCCGTGCTGGGCGGCGGCATGTCCTCGCGCCTGTTCCAGGAGATCCGGGAGAAGCGCGGCCTCGTCTACTCCACCTACTCCTTTGCGTCTTCCTATGCGGATGCAGGCTATTTCGGCATGTACGCCGGGTGCACACCGTCCAAGGTCCGCCAGGTGCTGGAGCTGCTGGCTGTGGAACTGGACAAGCTCGCGGAGCACGGGATTTCCGAGGACGAGCTCCGCAAGGCCGTTGGCCAGCTGGGTGGCGGAATTGTGCTGGCGCTGGAGGACACCGGTTCCCGGATGTCCCGGCTGGGCCGGGCCGAGCTCGTCTCCGGCGAATACCAGGACATCGACGAAACGCTGCGCCTGATCAAGGCTGTCACCGCCGAACAGGTGCAGGAACTTGCGGCCGAATTGGCTGCAGCGCCGCGGACCGTGACCGTGGTGGGACCGTTCGAGGAGACCGAAACCTTCGGCTTCTGACTTCCGGGCCGCAGGCTTAGGATGAACCCCTGAGGGCAGGTCATTGCCCGGGTGAGGGGAGGACAACATATGGACCGGCCCCGAATCGATCCTGGCCACCCGGCGCTGGCGAGCCTGCTGGGACGCTGGCGGGGAACCACGCGGCTAGAGCCCGGCCCCTGGGGCCCGGAACGGTCAGTTGACGCGGAAATGACGTTCACCCTGGTTGCCGGCGGTTTGGCGGTGGTGCAGAGCTACCGACACACTGAACCCGACGGCGGCCACTTCGAAGGCCACGGCATCTTCACTGTTGACCCGGACCGCCAAGATGTTTTCTGGTACTACGTCAACAGTATGAGCCCGGCCCCGGCGGCCCCGGCGCGCTGCACCTGGCATGACGGGGTCCTCCAGGTGGAACGCCACACCGGAGCGGGTTCCACGCGCCATACCTTAAGTGTCAGCGAGGGACTCCTCTTGGACATCGCCGAACTCCGCCGGGATGACCCTTCCGGCACGGATCTCCGCGACCGTAGCGCCGCAAACGGGGCTGCGGACTCATATAAGCCCTTCATGACGTCGCGGTACCGGCGTGACCCTGGCGCACCACAGGCGGGATGACCCACGGCTGTGGCGTACTACCGGAATGCACCCCCGCGGCTCCAGTGGTGTCTATTCTCGTGTCTCGGCCACAACATGTCCCGATAACGCCAGCATCAAATAGAACTCGCCGAAATGATCCTGCGGCAGGTCGCACTCCGCTACTCCCGGGTCTTCCGGAATCTCAAATTCCGGCAGGTCAACAAGGGGAGGATCCTCGTCATCAGGCATCCCTGTATTGGCGGCATGGCCTACTGAACCTCTGCCCGGCTCGCGGACGTCAGTCATCCATGAAGAAGCCAGCCAGCCAGGCAAATGGGGTGGTTCCCAGTCCTGGTGTTCGCTTTTGTAATGCCGGCCGGTGGGTGAAGTCCAGCCGGGTGGTTCGTTTTTCGTGGCCGGTGTTGGTGTCCAGCCGGTGGTGTGGCGGAGTTTGTGGTGTTTGGGGCAAGGCTGTCCGAGGTTGCTGATCCCGGTGGTGCCGCCGTGGTGCCAGGCAAGGAGGTGGTCTGCTTCGTTATCCAGTGAACTGTTGCTGCAGCCGGGGAAGGGGCATGTGCCGTCCCGCAGCCGGAGCCAGTTCCGCATGGCTTTGGTGACCCGGTAGCTGGTCCGCCCGATCTCCAACGGGGCCCCGTCCCTCGGATTAACCAGGACACGGTGGAAGGAGTCGGCGCCGTCGGCGACGAGTTTCCGGGCCATGGACGGCGGGATGGGTCCGAAGCCGTCGAGCATGGCTGGTTCGTCGGTCAGTCCCATCAGCGAGAACACCGGCACCGTGATGAGGACCTGCGCCCGGATCGACGACGACGGGGCGGAATCTGTTGCTGCACCTGCACCTGCCCCGTCGCTGGCACGTGCACCGCCGCTGTCGCTGGCACCGTTGCCTGCAAGGACGCTTGGACTGTCACCATCAACGCGACTGCTGGCGCCGTTGACGGCGCTGGTGTCTGCAGGAACGCTGGAGCCGTCACCACTACCGCCATTGGTGCCGCTGCTGAGGATCGCTTGGGCGAATGTGTCGGCCCGTATTTGGGTGAAGGTGCGGGGTTCGTTGGGTCCTTGTGCGGCCCTGGCGAGTGCGTTGAGCCGGTTCCAGCCTGCCATGGCCTGGTGGGCGGGGAGATAGGCCGAGAGCCAGGCCATGCCGTCCTGATCCGGCCTGTATTCGACCCGCCGGTCCGCCACACCCTTGGCATGGCGCTTCTCGATGGATTCGGCGTGGTGGCGTTCCCGCCAGGTCCGGGCTTTATGCCGGAACCGGTGCGCGGGCATCTCCCCGATCGTGGCCGCGGTGGCCGGTCTTGGTGTGTCCGGGTCGAGGAAGTGGGCTTCGAGGGCTGCGGCGCCGGCGGGGTCGAGGGTGGCCGCCTCGTCCGCCATGCCCCGGGCGTGCTGCCAGGAGAGCGAACCGGCCTGCAGGGCCGAGAGTGTCAGGGGCAAGGTGGTGGTCAGCGCGTGGGATTCGGACAGGAACGCACTTGCGGCCCGCGGCCCGATGGTCAGCACTGCCCCGATCTCAGCTGCGATAGCCATCTCCCGGGCCTGCACCGGCGCCCCGGGAGGGGCCAGGGCATGGGCGGTGTCGACGTACTTCATGGCAGCCCGGGCCTTCAAACCCGCCAGTCCGGCTTCTGCTTCCTTGGCGCCGGCGAGAATGTCCAAGTTCCCATCGGCCAGCCCGGCCAACGGATCAGCAGCCGAGAACGTCTCCGAACCACACGCGTCCACCTCAGCATTGAGCACGGCAAGGGCGGCCCTGATATCCGCAAACGCCTTCACCACCGTTTCCCTGCCCATGTACTAATCATCGGGGGAGGGTCTGACAATCAGGGCTGGGCAAATGGACCGGCCGGAAAAGGCGGTCCCTAGCCCCCGGCGAAAGGAGGCAGAACGTCCACCACGTCGTCCGCTTTTAACACAACTGAGTGGTCACGCACCGCCACTTCGTTGAGCAGGAAACTGCTCCGGGACAGGATGCGGGGCAGCGGGGGAGTCCCGGCAGGAGGCTCGGGGCGCTCCATGGACCGGACGGCGTCGAGGAGGTCCGCAACGGTGGCGCCCGGCGCCAGGTCAAAGGTCTCCTCCTCGAGGCCCGCAGCAGCGCGTGCGGCAGCGAAGTAACGTACGTTCAAAGAATTCAGCCCCCGATGGCGCTCATGCTGCGGTCCGGCTGGACGAAGTCCGGAGCATCAAGTCCCACGTGGTCCATTCCGTGGGCCTTCGGCTTAAGCCACATTGCGTCCTGCCACCGCCGGGCGAGGGCTTCATCGCTTGCCCCGGTGCGCAGGAGGCCCAGCAGATCGAACTCCTCGCGGGAAAACAGGCAGCTCATGATTTTGCCCTCTGCTGTGATCCGGGTGCGGCGGCAGTCGGAACAGAAAGGTTCAGTCACGGACGCAATGATTCCAACGGTTCCCAGCACCGGACCGGACCCATGATCGGACCCTGCCGTCCGTCGTCGTACTTCAAAACGTTCTGCAGGAGCACCGTCGCGGGCGCGGGAGTCGGGGCTGAGGACAAAGTCAGCGGAGAGCAGCTGCCGGATTTCGGCAGCGGTGATCATGTTCCGCCGCGTCCAGCCATGGTCGGCGTCCAGCGGCATCTGCTCGATGAAGCGAAGCTCGTAGCCGCGGCCCAGGGCCCAATCCAGCAGGGACGGTGCCTCGGCGTCGTTGATTCCACGCATCAGCACCGCGTTGAGCTTGACCGGCCCGAGGCCCGCAGCCCACGCGGCATCCACGCCCGCCAGCACCTGGTCCAGGAACGGCCGGCGGGTCAGCTGGGTAAAGGTTTCCTCGTGCAGCGAGTCAAGGGACACGTTGATCCGGGTCAGTCCGGCAGCCTTCAGGGCGGCCGCCTTCTTCGCCAGGCCCACCCCGTTGGTGGTCATGGAGATCGGCAGGTCCGGGTGGTTGCTTCGCAGGGCGGCAATGATGTCCACGAGGTCGTGCCGGACCAGCGGTTCGCCGCCAGTCAGCCGCAGCTCGCGGACTCCCAGCTGCCCCACCCCAATGTCCACGATCCGGACGATCTCCGCAGCGGTCATCACCGCCTGCTTCGAAAGCCACTCCAGGCCTTCTGCCGGCATGCAGTAGGTGCAGCGCAGGTTGCATTTGTCAGTCAGGGACAGCCTCATGTCCGTCGCCCGGCGGCCATAACGGTCTGCCAGCCCTGCCGGCGCATCCCCCGGGCGTGCCGCCGGGACCGACGGCAGGGGCGCGTCTGCTTCCTCCCGTGGCTGCGGCATTCCTAGCTGGACACTCATGGATTCAGGCTACGCCACCTTGGGGCGCACATCACACCCGGGGTGGCGAACGCCGGAAACAGCAAGCCGGGGAACGGCGCCATGCGCAGTCCGCGAATCTAAGCTGGAGGTGTGAGCAGCTCCGAGCCAAGGCAGGCAAGGCACGACGACGGGCCGCGGCAGCCAGCGCGCGCGGAGCCTTCGCGGCTGGCGGCTTCGCAGCCGGGCCAGGCAATACCGGGTCAGGCTGTGCCAGGGCAGGCGGCGCCGGGCCCGGTGGTTCCGCAGCAGGCAATTCACGACGGCGGGCCGCGGCAGCCAGCGCGTGCGGCAGCAGCCGCCGGCGTGGTTGCCGTGGGAAGCGCCGCAGTGCTGGGGGAACTGCTGGCCGGATTCTTCAGTCCCTCGCTGTCACCCGTCACAGCTGTCGGAGGTGCCGTCGTTGATGCCGTGCCGCCGGGCGTCAAGGACTGGGCCATAACCGTATTCGGCACGGCGGACAAGGCAGCACTCCTGGTGGGCATCGCCCTGGTGATGGCCTTGGCGGCCGCCCCGGCAGGAGTCCTGGGATACCACAAGCGCTTTGCCGGCACCGCACTGATCGGCCTCTTTGGCATGGTGGGCTTGGCCGCCGTTTTGACCCGGGCCCAGGCCAGTGCCAACGCGGCAGTGCTGGCGGTGCTCACCGCCGTCGCCGCCGTACTTCTGCTGAGGTTCCTCGTCCGCAGGCTCCAGGATTGGGACGCCGGGAGGACGCCGGCGCCGGCTGCCGTACCGGCAGGCGGCGCGCCGTCGGCACGCCGCCGCTTCCTCCAGGCGTTGGCCGGGGGAGCGGCGTTCACTGCGGCAGGAGGCCTGCTGGCGGGAGCCTGGCGGGGTGCTGCAGCCATTGCCAGCGAGGCCAGGAGCCGCGTGGCGCTGCCGGTTCCAGCATCCCCGGCGCCGGCCATACCGGCGGCGGCGGAGGCCAAGGTCGACGGCCTGCAGCCGCTGGTCACGCCCAACAAAGACTTCTACCGGATCGACACCGCCCTGGCAGTCCCCGCCGTGGACCCTGCCACGTGGGTTCTCAAAGTCACCGGACTGGTGGACCGGGAGGTGGAACTGACCTTCGCCGATCTCCTGGCCAAACCCCTGACCGAACGCCACACCACCATTGCCTGCGTGTCCAACAACGTGGGCGGAGACCTGATCGGCAATGCCCGCTGGCTGGGCTGGCCGGTGCGCGAACTGCTGGCACTGGCCGGGCCCTTGGCCGATGCGGACATGGTGTTGTCAAAGAGTGCCGACGGCTGGACTGCCGGCACGCCGCTTGAGGTACTCGGCGACGGCAGGGACGCCCTGCTTGCCGTCGCCATGAACGGCGAACCGCTGCCCCTGGAGCACGGATTCCCTGTCAGGCTGGTAGTGCCCGGCCTGTACGGGTACGTGTCCGCCACCAAATGGGTCACGGAGCTGAAAGTCACCCGGTTCGCGGATGACGCCGCCTACTGGACGCCCCGGGGCTGGTCCGAGCGCGGACCCATCAAGACCTCCTCGAGGATCGACGTGCCGCGGAACGGCCGTCCAGTGAAGGCCGGAACAGTAGTGTTCGGCGGCGTGGCGTGGGCACAGCACACAGGTATTGGAAAAGTGGAACTGCGGCTGAACCGCGGACCGTGGCAGCAGGCGCACCTGGCAGAAGGCATCTCGGTGGACACGTGGTACCAGTGGAAACTCGGCGTGGAGCTGACGGAGGGCCAGTATGAAGTCCAGGTCCGTGCCACGGACCTTGCGGGACAGGTCCAGGACGAACGGAGCCGGCCGGTTGTCCCGGACGGAGCCACCGGCCTCCACACGATTAGAGTGGACGTGACACCCTGAACGCTCGAACTGAAGGCGGAACCATGGCCAGCCCGCAACCGCATGGAACGCCTGCAGCACCGGCAGCGCACGGGACGGAGCACCCGCGGCAGCACGCAGACGCACAGCACGCTGACGCAAAGCACCAGGCGAGGTCCGTGGCCGAGCACGCAGCAGCCGTTACTGCACTGTTGGAGCCTTTGCGGGCCGGGCACCGGACGGAAACGCTGCCCTTGGCCCGTGCCCTGGGCCGCGGTCTGGTGGCGGACGTGCGTGCGCCCATCAGCCTGCCGCCCTTCGTCAACTCCCAAATGGACGGCTATGCCATCCGTTCAATCGACGTGCCCGACGGCGGTGCAGAGCTGGGCATTATGCCTCCCGTTCCAGCGGGCGCAAGCCCTGGAGCACTGCAACCCGGCATGGCTGCGCCGATCATGACGGGAGCGATGCTCCCCTCGGGGGCCGACGCCGTCGTCCCTATCGAGCGGGCCGTTCCGGACCGCTTCCTGCCAGCCACCGCCCAGCCAAAGGAAGACGCCACCGTCTGGCTGCCACCCGCGGCGGCAGGCACGTTTGTCCGGGCGGCAGGAAGCGACGTCCAGGCCGGCGGGACGGCCCTGGCTGCGGGCACCTTCCTTGGCCCGGCCCAGCTGGGGCTCCTGGCCGCGCTGGGCCTGCCGGAGGTGACCGTTTTCCAGGCCGTGACAGTCCTGCTGGTCACCACGGGTGACGAAGTGGTGGAGCCCGGCCGTGAGCTTCCGCCCGGCAAGATCTTCGACTCCAACGGGACGCTCCTGGAAGCCGCCATGGAACAGGCAGGACTGCAGGTCCGCCGCGCCGGCATCGCCACGGACAACCCGGACCGGCTCAGGACGCTGCTGAGGGAAGAGGGCGCGGGAGCCGACCTGATCGTGACCACCGGCGGGGTCAGCAAGGGCGCCTACGAAGTGGTCCGGCAGGCCATGGCGGACCAGCCGGTCGAGTTCCTGCACGTGGCCATGCAGCCGGGCGGTCCGCAGGGGATCGGCACCTTCGAAGGCCGGCCCTTCCTCGGGTTCCCCGGCAACCCGGTGAGCTGCCTGGTGTCGTTTGAAATGTTCCTCCGCCCCGTCCTTGCCGGCCTGCTGGGCGCCCCGGCGCCCCGCCTGCCGGTCCGCGCCCGGCTCAGCCAGCCGCTGACCTCACCCGGGCACAAACACCAGGTCCGCCGTGGCAGCCTTGGGGCGGATGGAACCGTGGAGTTGCAGGGCGGGGAAAGCTCGCACCTGATGCATGCGCTCGCCGGCTCCAATGTGCTGGTCCATGTTCCGGAAGGAGTGGCCGCGCTCGCGGCAGGGGCGGAGGTGGAAGTATGGATGCTGTGAATGCAGAACAGACCCCGGCCGCGCTGACGCACCTGCGCCAGGACGGCAGCGCCCAGATGGTGGATGTATCCGCCAAAGCCGAAACCACCCGTGAGGCCACCGCCACCGCCACGCTCCGCACCACCGCCGAGGTGATGGGCCTGCTGGGCTCGGGCGGCCTGCCCAAGGGGGACGCCCTGGCCGTGGCACGGGTTGCCGGGATCATGGCCGCCAAGAAAACCCCTGAACTGATTCCGCTGTGCCATCCGCTTCCCCTGTCCAAGGTCACCGTGGACTTCGAGCTGGCAGCGGACTCCGTTTCCATCCTCGCCACGGTCAAGACCCGCGGCGTTACCGGCGTGGAGATGGAAGCACTTACTGCTGCCTCCGTTGCCGCGCTGAGCGTGTACGACATGGTCAAGGCAGTGGACAAGCATGCCGTCCTCACCGACATCAAGGTGCTGGCCAAAAGCGGCGGCAAGAGCGGGGACTGGACACTGTGAGCAGCCCCGGCACTTTGAATGCCCCCGAGCCGCACCGCCACGGCGACGTGCAGGGCCGCAAGGCCGGCGTCGTTATTGCTTCCACCCGTGCAGCGGCCGGGATCTACGACGACGAAACCGGTCCCGTGATCACCGACTGGCTCACCGAACACGGCTTTGACGTGTTCCCCGCCATGGTGGTCCCCGATGGCGAGCCGGTAGGTGCAGCCATCCGCGCCCTCCTGACCCAGCGCCCCGCCGTCGTCATCACCAGCGGCGGCACGGGCCTCAGCCCGGACGACCGGACCCCCGACGTCACCCTGCCCCTGCTGGACCGCGAGATTCCCGGCATCATGGAGGCGGTCCGCCGTGCCGGAGCCGCGAAAACCCCGCTGGCGGCCCTCAGCCGCGGCTATGCCGGTGCGGCTGGAAGCACGTTCATCATCAACCTGCCCGGATCACCGAAGGGCGTCATGGACGGGCTGACAGTCCTTGACCCGGTAATCGGGCACCTTTGCGACCAGCTGGAAGGCGGACATGGGCACTGAAGCAGCTTTCGAGGTAGTCAACGCGGTCCTGAGCGCGGAACCCATCTCGGTGGACCAGGCCATTGCTGCGGTGGAAAGTGACACCGCAGGCGCGGTAGTCAGTTTCAGCGGCGTGGTGCGCAACCACGACGACGGCAAGGCAGTTGAGCGGCTGAGCTACAGCGCGCACCCCACGGCCCACCAAGTGATGGCCGACGTCGTTGCCCGCCTTGCGGCCGAGCAGCAGGCCCAACGGGATGGCGGCGCCACCGGCCCATCCCCACAGCCCGTCCGGATCTGGGCGGCGCACCGGATCGGCATGCTGGAAATCGGTGATCCCGCGCTGGTGTGCGCCGTGTCCGCGGCCCATCGCGGGCAGGCCTTTGCCGTGTGTTCGGAACTGGTGGACAGGATCAAGGAGCAGGTGCCCATCTGGAAGGAACAGTTCTTCGTTGACGGCACTGTTGAATGGGTGGGTGCCGGCAGCTGACGCTGCTGCTCCGGCTGGTGGATCATCGAAGGGGTGACACCCGCCCTGTTCCTGCGAGGTAATGCACAGTCCCTGGTTCCTCCGCGTCAAGGCCCCGCCGGTAGGGTTAAGGCCATGACCGAACAACTCCCTGCTCCCATGCCAGTTGCCGTGCTGGGCGCGAACGGGCGCATGGGCGCCGAAGCCGTTAAAGCCATTGAAGCAGCGACAGACATGAAGCTCGTGGCGGCCCTGGGCCGGGGCGATTCGCTGGACCGGATCACCGCCGCCGGCGCGCAGTATGTTGTGGACCTGACCGTGCCGGAAAGCACCGAAGCGAACGTCCGCTTCGCCGTCGAGCATGGTATCCACGCCGTAGTGGGCACCACCGGCTGGGATGCAGAGCGCCTGTCCGGGCTGAAAGGCCTGCTGGCAAACCACCCGGAAACGGGCGTCCTGATTGCTCCGAACTTTGCCCTGGGTTCCGTGCTCGCTTCAGCCTTTGCGGCCAAGGCATCCAAGTACTTTGAATCCGTGGAGATCATCGAGCTCCATCACCCGGACAAGGTGGATGCCCCCTCCGGTACCGCGGTCCGCACGGCGCAGCTGATCGCGGCAGAACGCAACGCCGCAGAGATTCCGCCGAGCCCGGACGCCACCACCTCTGAGCTGGCAGGAGCACGGGGCTGCAAGGTTGACGGCGTGCGCGTCCATAGTGTGCGCCTCCGGGGACTGGTGGCACACCAGGAAGTCCTGCTGGGCGGTTCCGGCGAGCAGCTGACCCTGCGCCACGACTCCTTTGACCGCGCTTCCTTCATGCCCGGCGTGCTCCTTGGCCTGCGCAACGTGGCTGCCCACCCCGGACTGACGGTGGGCCTGGACGGCTACCTGGACCTGGGGCTCTAGGCCATGGGCGCACTGCTGGCCGGGTTCCGGAAGAACCGCACCAAGATCTGGGTTGGGGCGGTAACCCTTTTGCTGGTCTTCTACCTGGTGGTGTCCTTCCAGCGTTCCATCCTTCTCCTGACGGACAGCAACCTGGCGGCCCAGGCGATCGGGGCTGCCTATCTGGTGCTTCCGGTCATCGGCGCCTGGGCGCTGATCAGGGAACTGATGTTCGGGGCCCGGACCGAGCAGATGGCAAAGGTCCTGGAGGCCGAGGGCGGCCTGCCGGTGGATGAACTGCCCAGGACGCCTGCCGGCCGGATTGTCCGCTCGGCAGCGGATGCCGAGTTCGAGAAGTACAAGGCCGAGGCCGAGGCTGCCCCGGACGACTGGCGTTCCTGGTTCCGGCTGAGCTGCGCCTATGACGCCGCTGGGGACCGCAAGCGTGCCCGGGCCTCCATGCGTGACGCCGTCAGGCTCTTCCAGGGCAACGCCCCCGCCTAGGGTTCGGTAACGCCAGGCCCTTACCGGACAGCCCTGACGTTTCCCCGGCCCACCTGGTTTGCCGCGTGCCCCAGCCACTCGAGAGGGCCGCGCCACTTCAACAGCACGAACACCATGCCCACGATGACGGCAGTGGCAGCCTGGGCAAAGTACATCCCGTCCTCGGTCCAGCCGGCGGGCAGGGGCTTGAGGTAGAACCCGGAGACCACCCACACGTGGACCGTGTACAGGGTCAGGGTCATTGCACCCGCACCCCGCAACGGCAGCAGCAGGTCCAGGTCCACCCACTCGGCCAGCCGGCCCAGCAGGAGGCATGCGCCAATCACTGCCACGGCCACGGCGGACGTGTGCAGCAGGTCAAGTGTCGTTGCCGAGTGCGGCGCCGCGGACGCCAGCCACCACCACGAACCCTCCTGTGGAATGCCCGTCAGGTTGACCTGCAGAACGCTGCCCAACGGATAGCCGGGGGAATTGAGGACGTCCTCCAGGGCAGCGCGGCCGCCCCAGCTTTCCATCGCGGTGACGCCCAGGGTTTTGGCCAGGACGGCAACCACCGAACCGGCCACCAGGAGGACCACCGGAAGCATCGCCCTGGCCAGCACCAGCCTGCCAACAATGAGCCCTACCAGCAGGTAAGAGAGCCACTGGAACACGGGGTAATAGCCAGTGAAGAACAGGTCAGCCAGCAGCCGTGACGGGGTGGCAAGGTCCTCCCAGGACGGGTTGTGGCCCAGCTTGAGCGGAGGCTCGGCAGCCAGGAGCCACGGGCGCAGCAGGTATGCCAGGACGGGGGAGCCCAGGATCCAGCCGCCCGCCCAGGCGCAGAGCCGCTTCAGCCCCATGCCCAGGAAGGGCAGGACGCACAGGAACAGCACGGCGTAGTGGACCAGGATGATGGCAAGGTTGACTTCCAGCCCGCCCAAAGTCAGTCCGACGGCGGCAATCACCAGGGCTCGCAGAGCGATGCCGCGGCGGGCGGCGGAGAGGTCCGGGCCCTGCAGCGGCCTGTGCTTTCCCGTGGACAAGGCCAGGCCCACCCCTGCCAGGACGGCGAACAGCGCCGCCGCCCTTCCCGAAAACGTGAGGCCGATCCAGGTGGGGGTCAGCTCGGCGTTGGATTCGAAGGTGGGGAGCAGATGGGTGGCCATCATTCCCAGCAGGGCGAGACCACGGGCCGCGTCGATGCCGTGGAGGCGCCCCGTGACGGGCTGCCCGCCGGATTTCCGGGACGTTCTGGCCGCATTACGGGACGTCATGACCAGATCGTCTCACACCTGCCTGTGCCGGACCTGCCGGCACGACATCCTTGTATTCGAATATATGTTCGAATAAGATTGCCGCCATGTACACTCCATCATCCGTAAGCCCTGCGGATCAGCCCGGCACTGCCGGGCTTGCAAGGGCCATGAGTCCGGGGGTCGTTGACTACCTCTTCCGTCAGCTGGTGGCCGGCCGGCCGCCCGAGGATGTCCAGTGGCAGCGGGAGGGCATCAGCCTCGCCGCCCAGCCGGAGGGCGCAGAGCTGGCGCGGCGCCTCGCCGAGACAGACATCGATGCCCTCACACCCGTAGAGCTCTTCCATTACGTCAGGGCCGCCCAGCGGCTGTCGTCCTGGGCCGAGGACCTGCGCCAGGCCGCCGTCGGACGGTATTGCCACCCGCCGGAGTGCCAGGCGCCGGCGGAGGCAGCCCGCCCTGCCCGGCACTCCGCCTCCTGACCTGCGGCAGCTCAGGGCACCAAGGTCGGCGGTGCATCGTTTCCTGACAGCCGGTGTATCCGCTTCCTGACCGCCGGCTGCTCCGGTCGTGGTTCGGCGGCGCATCGCTTCCTTGCCGCCGGCAGCTCAGGTTGCCAGGTTTGCCGGCCGCGGGCTTTCCGGCAGTGGGCTTTGCGGCCGGGAGGCCCGGCGGCCGTGCCAGGGGAGGCAGTCGGTGCCCGGAAAATGGTGGACGGTGGGGGCGCCGCCAGCGGGTCGGAGGCGAAGCCAGTCGGTTATTTGACGTGCATCACGCCCCTGGCATTGTCCTAACCAGCCGCGGACAGGGTAACGTTTTTTCCATGGCTGACACATCCGCGCATCTCCCTGCCCTTGGTACTCTTCTGACCGCCATGGTCACACCGTTCACCAAGGACGGCGCAGTGGATTATGAGCAGGCCGCAGCCCTGGCCAGCAAGCTGGTGGACGACGGCTGCGACGGCCTGGTGGTCACCGGAACCACAGGCGAAACCTCTACCCTCACCGACGAGGAAAACCTCGGCATGTTCCGCGCCGTCAAGGACGCGGTCGGCGGCCGGGCTGCGATCATCGCCGGCACGGGCACCAATGACACCGCCCACTCGGTCCACCTGTCCCAGCAGGCAGCAGCCCTCGGCGTCGACGGCCTCCTCCTGGTGACGCCTTACTACAACAAGCCAAGCCAGGCCGGTGTCCGCGCGCACTTCGAAACCGTCGCCAACGCCGTGGACGTACCCGTCATGCTGTACGACATTCCCGGCCGCTCCTCCATCCCCATCGAGCCCGACACCATGATCCGGCTTGCGCAGCACCCGAACATCGTGGCTGTAAAGGATGCCAAGGCCGACTTCGTCGCTGCCGCCCGCGTCATGGCCGAGACGGACCTCCTGTTCTATTCCGGAGACGACGGACTGACCCTTCCGTGGATGGCCCTGGGCGCCGTCGGACTCGTGGGCGTAACGACGCACGTGGCGACGCGCCGCTTCCGTGAGCTCATCGACGCCGTCAACGCGAACGACCTCAGCACCGCCCGGAAGATCAACTTTGAACTCCTGCCCGTAGTACGCGCCACCATGACGCGGGTCCAAGGGGCCGTTGCGGCCAAGCAGATTCTTAAATGGCAGGGAGTCCTGCCCAACTCGATTGTCCGTTTGCCCCTCGTGGAGCCGGACGAAGCCGAGATCGAAACCATCCGCGGGGATTTGGCGGAAGCGGGGCTGGTCTTTTCCTGAGGAGTAAGACCAGCACCCTTCCGCCTGGAAAGTAGTGCAATATGACCCAAACTGCCCTTACCGGCCTTGTCACCCCTCCCCGCCTGCCGCAGGGAACGCTCCGGATTGTTCCGCTGGGCGGACTGGGGGAGATCGGCCGGAACATGGCCGTGTTCGAGATCGACGGCAAGCTGCTGATCGTGGACTGCGGCGTCCTCTTCCCCGAGGAAACCCAGCCCGGCGTTGACCTGATCCTGCCCGATTTCTCCTACATCGAGGACCGGCTGGACGACGTCGTGGCCGTGGTGCTTACCCACGGACACGAAGACCACATCGGAGCCGTTCCGTACCTGCTCCGGCGCCGCAACGACATCCCGCTTGTGGGCTCCCAGCTCACCCTCGCCCTGATCGAGGCGAAACTGCAGGAGCACCGCATCCGGCCTTACACGCTCACGGTTGAGGAAGGGCAGGTGGAGAAGTTCGGCCCCTTCGAATGTGAGTTCGTGGCCGTCAACCACTCCATTCCCGACGCCCTGGCGGTGTTCATCCGGACAGCCGGCGGCACTGTGCTGCACACCGGCGACTTCAAGATGGACCAGCTTCCGCTGGATGGACGCATCACGGACCTCCGCCACTTCGCCAAGCTCGGCGAGGAAGGCGTGGACCTCTTTATGTCCGACTCCACCAATGCGGACGTCCCGGGATTCACCACTGCCGAAAAGGAAATCGGCCCCACGCTGGAACGTCTTTTCGGCCAGGCCACCAAGCGCATCATTGTCGCCTCCTTCTCCTCGCACGTGCACCGGGTCCAGCAGGTCCTGGACGCAGCCGCCAAGCACAACCGCAAAGTGGCCTTCGTGGGCCGCTCCATGGTCCGCAACATGGCCATTGCCGAAAAACTTGGCTACCTGGATGTCCCGGCGGGCCTCATCGTCGACATCAAGAACATCGACAACTTGCCGGACAACCGCGTGGTGCTGATGTCCACCGGTTCCCAGGGCGAGCCCATGGCCGCCCTGTCCCGGATGGCCAACGGTGACCACCGGGTGGTGGTGGGCGACGGCGACACCGTCATCCTCGCCTCGAGCCTCATCCCCGGCAACGAGAACGCCGTCTTCCGGATCATCAACGGGCTGCTGAAGCTGGGCGCCGACGTGATCCACAAGGGCAACGCCAAGGTGCACGTCTCCGGCCACGCCGCGGCGGGGGAGCTCCTGTACTGCTACAACATCCTCGAGCCGCTGAACGCCATGCCGGTGCACGGTGAAACCCGCCACCTCATCGCCAACGGCAAGATCGCCATCGAGTCCGGCGTTCCCGAAGCAAGCGTCATCCTCGCCGACAACGGCACGGTCATCGACCTCAAGGACCACCGGGCTGACGTGGTGGGACAGGTGGAAGTCGGCTTCATCTACGTGGACGGCTCCAGCGTGGGCGAGATCACCGACGCCGACCTCAAGGACCGCCGGATCCTCGGTGACGAAGGGTTCATCTCCATCATCACGGTCATCCACCGGGCCACCGGCAAGGTGGTGTCCGGGCCGGAGATCCACGCCCGCGGCGTGGCAGAAGATGATTCCGTCTTCGACGACATCATCCCCAAGATCAACGCCGCGCTGGAGGAAGCCGTCCTCAACCACGCGGACCACACCAGCCACCAGCTCCAGCAGGTGGTCCGCCGCGTGGTGGGCACCTGGGTCAACCGCAAGCTGCGCCGCAAGCCCATGATCATTCCCGTGGTGCTCGAGGCCTAACATCGGCCGCCTGTACCGGCCCGCGCTCCCGTTCCCAACGGGACCGCGGGCCGGCGGCGTTTAAGGGCCGTAAACCGGGGACCGGCGGCACCTAAATCCCCGGGAATCCGGCCCAACTCGGGTACCGTGGCTACTATGGCCACTCGTACTACTTCCGCGCCCAATGGATCCAGCAGGGGCCGCGCCGGCAGCAAAACCGGCAGCTCCTCCGGCCGCGGCGCTGGTTCTGCGGCCGCCAAATCCGGGCGTGGCGGCGGCTCCTCCAGCACTGCCCGCACCCGCCAGTTACCCGCCGTCGAGCACCATCGGCCGTGGCTGCTGCGCGTGGTGGGCGGGGCGTGGCTGGGCCTCGGCCATCTGGTGGGCGGCGGCGTTCGGCGCATCGGCCATGATGTCAGCGACCTGCCGGCAGAGGACCGCCGGGACGGTGCGGCCCTGTTTAACCTGGCACTCGGGATCTTCATCGCCACCTTCGCCTGGTGGGGCCTGACGGGCTGGTTCCCGGACGCCGTGTATGCCGTGGTCAACGGGACATTCGGCTGGATCTCCCTGCTGCTTCCGCTCATGCTGTTTGTCTGCGCGTTCCGGCTCTTCCGCCAGCCATCCGACGGCCGTGGCAACAACAGGGTTGGCATCGGCTTCCTGATCATGACGTTCGCGGGCTGCGGGCTGGCGCACATCCTGGGCGGGGAGCCCACCGTTGCCCAGGGTTTTGACGGGCTCCGCCAGGCGGGTGGAATGCTCGGGTTCCTTGCCGCCTCGCCCCTGGCCGCCATCCATTCGGCTGTCCCTTTGGTGCTCTACTCCCTGCTGGCGTTCGTCTCTCTGCTGATCATCACCGCCACCCCGTTCACTGCGATCCCGCGGAGGCTGCATGCCGCCTACGAACACCTCATGGGCATCGACCTGCTGGATGAGCAGGACCGGGACAAGCATGACCGCAGCTACCTGGAACGGACCCCGGCGGCCGCGCCCCCCAAGAACGCCAGGAAGAAGAAGCGGCGCTTCTTTGGCAAGGATGAGGAGGACAGCGACGCCGGCCTGGAAGGCTACGTGGGCGACGAAGCCTTCGAGCATGCAGTGATCGACGACGACGACGCAAAGGGAGGCGCGGAGCCGCGCCCGGCACCTGGTGTCCGCCGCCCCACCCAGGCGGAAATCGCCGTCGAAAAGATCAAGGCAGCCCAGGGACTGGGCGCAGGCGCCCCCGCATCCCCAGGGGAAAACGCCACCGAAGCCATTCCCATGATCACCCCCGGCATGGCCCCGCCTGCGGCGAAGCCGGCGGCCGCGCCCACCGTGCCTTCCAATCCCGTGGCACCCGCGCCGCCGCCGGTTCCCATCCCGCAGCGCACCGAGCAGCTGTCCCTCGCAGGCGACGTCACCTACACGCTCCCGGCCTCTGACTACCTGACCCCCGGATCCATCCCGAAGGAGCGCACGGAAGCGAACGACGCCGTCGTCGCAGCCCTGACGGACACCCTCCAGCAGTTCAACGTTGACGCCACGGTCACCGGCTTCAGCCGCGGCCCCACCGTGACCCGGTACGAGATCGAGCTGGCCCCGGGAACCAAGGTGGAACGGGTCACCGCCCTGTCCAAGAACATTTCCTACGCCGTGGCGTCCAGCGACGTGCGCATCCTCAGCCCCATCCCGGGCAAGTCTGCCATCGGCATCGAAATCCCCAACACCGACCGCGAAACCGTCTCCCTGGGCGACGTCCTCCGCAGCCAGAACGCCCGCCGGACGGACCACCCCATGGTGATGGGCGTGGGCAAGGACGTGGAAGGCGGCTACGTGGTGGCCAACCTCGCCAAGATGCCCCACCTGCTGGTGGCCGGTGCCACCGGTGCCGGTAAATCATCTTTTGTGAACTCGATGATCACCTCCATCCTGATGCGCGCCACCCCCGATGAGGTGCGCATGGTCATGGTGGACCCCAAGCGCGTGGAACTCACGGCATACGAGGGCGTCCCGCACCTTATCACCCCCATCATCACCAACCCGAAGAAGGCCGCCGAGGCGCTCCAGTGGGTTGTCCGCGAGATGGACGCCCGCTATGACGACCTCGCCAACTACGGCTTCAAGCACATCGACGACTTCAACAAGGCTGTCCGCGCCGGCAAGGTCCAGCCGCCGGTGGACTCCAAGCGCGTCATCCGCCCCTACCCGTACCTGCTGGTGATCGTGGACGAGCTCGCCGACCTGATGATGGTGGCTCCGAGAGATGTTGAAGACTCGATTGTCCGCATCACCCAGCTCGCCCGGGCGGCCGGCATCCACCTGGTCCTCGCAACCCAGCGGCCGTCCGTGGATGTGGTGACCGGCCTCATCAAGGCGAACGTGCCCTCGCGCATGGCCTTCGCCACTTCCTCGGTCACCGACTCCCGGGTGGTCCTGGACCAGCCCGGGGCCGAAAAGCTTATCGGCCAGGGTGACGCCCTGTTCCTGCCCATGGGGGCCTCCAAGGCGATGCGCGTCCAGGGCGCGTGGGTCACCGAATCCGAAATCCACAAGGTGGTCGAGCACGTCAAGGGACAGCTCCAGGCCACCTACCGCGACGACGTCGCTGCGGAAGCGCCGAAGAAGCAGATCGACGACGACATCGGGGACGACCTCGAGGTCCTGCTGCAGGCCACCGAACTGGTGGTCACCACGCAGTTCGGCTCGACGTCGATGCTGCAGCGGAAGCTGCGCGTCGGCTTCGCCAAGGCCGGCCGCCTGATGGACCTGCTGGAATCACGGGGCGTGGTTGGTCCCTCCGAAGGCTCCAAGGCCCGGGACGTCCTGGTGAAACCGGACGACCTCGCGCCCGTCCTTGCCGCCATGAAGGGCCAGGAAGCCCCGGCAGCACCAGACTCGCAGACCGCCGCGCTGAGCGAGAACGCCAACGCCAACATCGCCCAGGGCGGCTACGCCGAAGACCTGGTGGCTGCGGACCTGGACCAGCGGAAGCAGAACGTCGAATATTACGACGGCTCGGATTCCCCGCCCGGCGGCTATGACGACGAAGACGGCTCCGAGGACGCCTGGTCCCTGACCGGGCGCTAGCCCGGGGACTGTAGCCTAGGAACGTGACTAGCACCGATGCAACCGCCGCCGGCCCGGGCCGTGCCGGGGTCTGGAACCTTCCCAACATCCTGACCATGATCCGCATCGCGCTGGTGCCGTTTTTTGTCTGGTTCCTCATCGCGGACGCCCCGGGGCTGCGCAGTGAGGCAGGCGTGTGGCGCTGGGCAGCGGTCCTTACGTTCGCCGTCGCCATCTACACGGACAAGCTCGACGGCGACATCGCCAGGAGCCGGAACCTCGTGACTGACTTCGGCAAGATCGCTGATCCCATCGCCGATAAGCTCCTTATCGGTTCGGCGCTGGTGATGCTGTCGGTGCTCAGCGAACTTCCATGGTGGGTTACCGTCCTGATCCTGGTCCGGGAATGGGGCGTCACCGCCCTGCGCTTCTTTGTGATCCGCTACGGCGTTATCCCGGCCTCCCGCGGCGGCAAGCTCAAGACCGTTGTCCAGACCGCGGCGATCTTCCTCTACCTCCTGCCGCTTGGTTCTTTTGCCCCGTGGCTGGTGTGGGTGGCGTTCGCGGTGATGATGGCCGCCGTGGTGATCACGGTGTGGACGGGCGTGGAGTACGTAGTGGAGGCGCTGCGGATCCGGGCAAAGGGAAAGCTGCAGGCACGCAGCGATAAAGGCCAGGAGCCCGCATGACCAATCTCCACCATCTGTCCGCTGAGGCGGTCCGCCAGGCGCTCGACGCGGGGCGGACCGTGGCCACAGCCGAATCATTGACCGCCGGCATGGTGTCCGCCGTCCTTGCCGATACCCCCGGCGCCTCCGGCATCCTGCAGGGCGGGGTGGTTGCGTACCAAAACTCCGTCAAGGAAAGGGTCCTGGATGTCCCGCCAGTGCTGCTGGCGCGGGCCGGATCCGTGGACCCGGACGTCGCGGCGGCCATGGCGGCAGGAGCCCGGACCGTCCTCGGGGCTGACATCGGCGTCTCCACCACCGGCGTTGCCGGACCCGAAGCGCACGACGGAAAGCCCGTCGGCACCGTCTACATCGGCATAGCCACCGCAGCCGGGACTTCGGCCTTCGAATACGCCTTCTCGGGAAGCCGTGCCGAGATCCGCGGACAGGCGTGCGGTGCGGCCTTGGAAAGGCTCCTCGAAGCGCTGTCCGGGTAGGGCCTGCCGCCCCGAAGTTACTGGGAGTAAAGTTGGCGGGAACAAAAGCCGGTACCGATTAGTTATTACTTTGTGTCGCTTCCGAAGAGCGGAGGCGCCTAGGATGAAATGACCACGACGGTTCGCCTTGGGGCGGACCTGACCAATGAGGGAGCAAGGCGATACAGATGGTAAAGCAGCCCGTATCCGTAAACGGCGTTGTCCGCTGGAAGGATGTGGGCCTCGCCGATCAGGGCAAGAGCGAACAGAAGGAGCGCAAGATGGTTGTACTTCGTCACGAAATTGGTGATGTCCTGCGCGATGTCCGCCAGCGTCAGGGGCGTACGCTCCGTGAAGTTTCGCACAGCGCCCGTGTCTCCCTGGGTTACCTCAGTGAAGTGGAGCGCGGCCAGAAGGAAGCATCATCCGAGCTGCTGTCTTCGATCTGCTCGGCCCTGGACGTTCCGTTGTCCAGCATGCTCCGCGAAGTAAGCGACAGGGTGGCCGTTGCAGAAGGCGTTGCCGTTCCGGACACCGTTCCCCAGGAATTCTCCCAGCGTTACGGCCGCGACCTTGAGCGCGACCTCAACACTGAACTTAACGACGAACTGTCCACGGGCCTTCTTTCCGGCGCCCGGTAGGGTCCCGCCGAAAGACGGCTCCCGGAACGTAATGCACTGAAGCCCCCGGCCGCGGCCGGGGGCTTCAGTGCGTTTTTTGCTACTTGTCTTCCCCGGCGGGCGCCGTGCCGTCCTTCGGGAAGCCGTCACGCTCGTAGGTGGAGTTCAGCTTGGCCATACAGCGGGCCAGTTCCTCCAGTTCCTCAACCGGCCATTCACCCAGGCGTTCGCGGAACACCTGCCGCCGGGCGTCCTGGACCTGGTGCATCTTTTCCTCGCCTTTGGGTGTCAGGCGGATGGCCTGCGCCCGTCCGTCCAGGGGATCAGCCTCCTTGGACACCAGCCCCAGGCTCTCCAGGAAAGCAATCTGCCGGCTGACGGAAGGCTTTCCGACGCCGATGTTCATCGCCAGGTCGGTAAGGCGGATCGGCCCCTCCCGGCGGATGACCGTCAGGAGGCCGTACGCCGCAGGTTCCATATCCGGATGCACCTGGCGGGAAAGCTGGTTGGAGATCGACCTTGCGCGCCGCCAGAAAAGGCTGATCTGGTGTTCCACGTTCTGCACGGCGGCGTCCACGGTGGCTTCGTCGTGGCGGCCCTGCAGGGACGGGACATCAGGGGAGTTGCTCATGGCAACAATTCTAGTGCGCGGGATCATGAGAGACTTTTCTGGTGCGAATCAGCGATTATTGGCGACTCATGGACGACGAATTTGGCGCCGGGTACTCGCGGGTCCTCAGCAGCACCCTTGTCCTGGCAGGGGTGGGCGGGCGTACCGCGGACCAGGCGCTTGCCGCCGGCATAGAGCCCCGCAAGGTGTGGCTGGCCCTCTGTGATGTGCAGGATGTTCCCGCGGAGCGCCGGCTGGGCCGGGACATCAAGCCCCGCACGGACTAGCCGGATTCTCCTGACACGCCGTGCGGTTGTTCGAATACCTGTTCGGGTAAAGCTATGCTTTTCCTAGCGGGTTATCCACATAGCCGCCCTCACCCGGCCGGAATGTCAGTGGGTCCCAGTAGCGTCAGAGATGACCAATAAACGGCCGCTGAGGCCACTCCAAAGCGAGAAAGCATTAGAGGTGTGAACCATGGCGGCAGCCCCGGATCGTGCAAAAGCGCTCGAAGCAGCGCTGGCCCAGATCGACAAGCAGTTCGGTAAAGGCTCGGTCATGCGGCTCGGCGATGAAGTCCGTGCCCCGATCGAGGTCATCCCCACCGGATCCATTGCCCTGGATGTTGCTTTGGGAATTGGCGGCCTTCCCCGTGGCCGCGTTGTTGAAATCTACGGGCCGGAGTCCTCCGGTAAGACCACCGTGGCCCTCCACGCCGTAGCCAATGCCCAGCGCCTGGGCGGCATCGCCGCCTTCATTGACGCCGAGCACGCCCTGGACCCCGAATACGCCGCGAAGCTTGGTGTGGACACCGACGCCCTCCTCGTCTCCCAGCCGGACACCGGCGAGCAGGCCCTGGAAATCATGGACATGCTGGTGGGCTCGGGCTCGCTGGATGTCATCGTGATCGACTCCGTCGCTGCGCTGGTGCCGCGTGCCGAAATCGAAGGCGACATGGGTGACAGCCACGTCGGCCTCCAGGCCCGACTCATGAGCCAGGCCCTGCGTAAGATCACCGGGCGCCTGAGCCAGACCAAGACCACCGCGATCTTCATCAACCAGCTCCGCGAGAAGATCGGCGTTTTCTTCGGCTCCCCGGAAACCACCACCGGTGGTAAGGCCCTGAAGTTCTACGCCTCCATCCGTATCGACGTCCGTCGCATCCAGACCCTGAAGGAAGGCGCCGACTCCGTCGGCAACCGGACCAAGGCGAAGATCGTCAAGAACAAGATGGCTCCGCCCTTCAAAGTGGCCGAATTCGACATCATCTACGGCCAGGGCATTTCCCGTGAGGGCGGCATCATCGACATGGGTGTGGAGCACGGCATCATCAAGAAGTCCGGCTCCTGGTTCACCTACGACGGCGACCAGCTCGGCCAGGGTATGGAAAACTCCCGCAGGTTCCTCCGGGACAACCCAGAGCTTGCTGCAGAACTTGAGCGGCTGATCAAGGAAAAGCTCGGCGTGGGCGTCAAGCCTGCAGAGCCGGAGTCCAAGGACTCCCCGAAGCTGAAAGCCGTTGACGGGTTCTAGCAGTTGACGGATTTTGACACTCCGCGTCCCCGCCGTGCGAAAGCCGGCGGGCGGCGCGGCGTTTCACATGGCGGCGCGTTCCAAGACGGCCCGGATCCAGGTTCCTCCGTTGCCGGGGATGCCGAGGCGGATCCGGTGTCCGTTGCGCAGAACATCGTCTACCGGCAACTGACCGCATCGGCGAAGAGCAGGCTGCAGCTTGCCAGAAAACTAGCCGAGCGAAACATCCCGGAGGACGTCGCCGAGGCAGTCCTGGACAGGTTCCAGGAAGCACGCCTGATCAACGACGCCGACTTTGCGGACATGTGGGTGAGGAGCCGGTCCCAGTCGCGGAAGCTGGCCAAGGGAGCCCTCCGCCGCGAACTCGCGGAAAAGGGCATAGACCAGGACACCGCGGCCGCAGCGTTGGAACAGTTGACGGATGCGGATGAGGAAGCCGCCGCACGGCAGCTTGTGGAGCGGAAGCTCCACCCGGGAACGGATTTCGAGGACCGGGCGGAGAGGGACAAGGCAACCCGGCGGCTTGCATCAATGCTCGCCCGGAAGGGCTATCAGCCCTCGCAGGCGTTCCGGATTGTCAACGAGGTCCTGGAGTCCTGCGCCGGACCCGATAGTGCGAACCTGTAAAACCGGTACCCTTAACAGGTGAGTTTGACCATCCCTTCCCCCCTTTCCGGTACAAGCCCCTTCGCAGAAGCTGAAGGTGCCCCGCAAGCCGACGGCCCCAGGCCCCGCACGTACCAGGTGCGTACGTTCGGCTGCCAGATGAACGTCCATGACTCAGAGCGGATGGCCGGCATGCTGGAGGACGCAGGGTATGTGCCTGCGGAGGATGAGCAGGCCGACGTCGTGGTGTTCAACACGTGTGCGGTGCGGGAGAACGCTGACAACAAGCTCTACGGCAACCTGGGCATCCTGGCTCCTGTGAAGGCCGCAAACCCGGGCATGCAGATCGCGGTGGGCGGCTGCCTGGCGCAGAAGGACAGGGAAACCATCCTGAAGAAGGCGCCGTGGGTGGACGCTGTCTTCGGCACCCATAATGTTGGCGCCCTGCCCGCACTGCTGGAACGTGCGCGGCACAACAACGAGGCGCAGCTGGAAATCCTGGAGTCGTTGGACGTCTTCCCGTCCACGCTTCCCACCAAGAGGGACTCCGTCTACTCAGGCTGGGTATCCATCTCCGTCGGCTGCAACAACACCTGCACCTTCTGCATCGTGCCCGCCCTCCGCGGAAAGGAGAAAGACCGCCGGCCCGGAGACATCCTTGCCGAGATCCAGGCGCTGGTGGACGACGGCGCCATCGAAGTCACCCTCCTGGGCCAGAACGTCAACTCCTACGGTGTGGAGTTCGGCGACCGGCAGGCCTTCTCCAAGCTCCTCCGGGCCTGCGGGGACATCGAAGGCCTGGAACGCGTCCGCTTCACCAGCCCGCACCCAGCCGCGTTCACCGACGACGTCATTGATGCCATGGCCGAGACCCCCAACGTGATGCCGCAGCTACACATGCCGCTGCAGTCGGGGTCGGACAAAGTACTCCGGGACATGCGGCGTTCCTACCGGTCCAGCAAGTTCCTGGGCATCCTGGACAAGGTGCGCGACAAAATCCCGCACGCGGCAATCTCCACCGACATCATTGTGGGGTTCCCCGGCGAAACCGAAGAGGATTTCCAGGCAACACTGGATGTGGTGGAGAAGTCACGCTTCGCCACCGCCTTCACGTTCAAGTACTCCAAGCGCCCGGGCACACCCGCCGCTGACTTGCCGGACCAGCTGCCCAAGGCCGTGGTGCAGGAACGGTTCGAGCGCCTGACCGCCCTTCAGGACCGGATTGCGGCGGAGGAGAACCGGCGCCAGCTCGGACGCCGGGTTGAGGTCATGGTCACGGCGCAGTCCGGACGGAAGGCAGGGGAGACGCACAGGCTCTCCGGCCGTTCCCAGGACCAGCGGCTTGTGCACTTCTCGGTCCCTGAGGGTGCGCCTGCGCCGCGGCCAGGAGACCTGGTCACAGTCACCATCACCGAGGCCGCAGCTTTCCACCTCGTCGCCGATCCCGCGCCCGGAGATTACAGCCTTCGCCGTTCCCGCGCCGGTGACGCCTGGGACAGGTCGCAGGCAGACTCCTGTGGAGCACCCGCACCGGGGTCCGGTGGCGGCGGCAAGGGCGTATCGCTGGGCATGCCATCGTTGCCCGTCCGCACCCGCTGACCCGTGGGCTCACCGCCTGTCATCGCCGTCGTTGGTCCCACCGGGTCCGGCAAGTCTGACCTCGCCGTCAACCTTGCCCTGGAACTGGACGGCGAAGTCATCAATGCCGACGCCATGCAGTTCTACCGGGGCATGGACATTGGCACGGCAAAAATCACCGACGCTGAACGCAAGGGCGTTCCCCACCACCTGCTGGACATCCTGGAGGTAACCCAGGAAGCCAGCGTGTCGCAGTTCCAGCAGCAGGCCCGGGAGTTCATCGCGGACATCCACGCCCGCGGCAAGCGCGCCATCCTGGCCGGCGGCTCCGGCCTGTACGTGCGGGCCGCGCTGGACGTTCTCGAGTTCCCGGGCACTGATCCGCTGGTACGCCAAAGCCTGGAATCCGAACTCGCCGGCCAGGGGACCGCAGTGCTGCTGGACCGGCTGCGTGCGGTGGATCCGGTGTCTGCCGGCCGGCTGTCAGATGACCGGAGGATTATCCGCGCCCTGGAGGTCCACCAGCTCACCGGACGGCCGTTCAGTTCCTTCATGCCGCAGCGCGAGTACTTCCAGCCTGCCGTCCAGGTAGGCCTGGCGGTGGACCGTGAGGCGCTTCGGGACCGGCTTGCCCGACGCGTGCACAGCATGGTGGACGCCGGCCTGCTCGCCGAGGTCCAACGGCTGGATGCCCGCGGGCTGCGGCAGGGAAAGACTGCCCCCCGCGCCCTGGGGTACTCGCAGTTCCTGCGTGTTATCGACGGCGAATGTACCGTTCCCGAGGCTGCGGAGGACACCATCGTGGCCACCCGCCAGTTCGCCCGGCGCCAGCTCACCTGGTTCCGGGCCGATCCGCGCATCCACTGGCTGGACTGGCAGGATCCGGCCCTGCTGGCCACAGCAGTGGGGCTCTGCCGTTTTTAGGGCTGCACCGCACGGCCGGTACCCTTGGAACCATGGACACAACCCTCGCAGAAACCACCGAGCCGGCCTTAAGCACCCTGAGCGGGCTCCGCTTCTCCAAGGGGCACGGCACAGGCAATGACTTCGTCCTGGTGGCTGATCCCGAAGGCGTCCACACCATCACGGCCGAAGCAGTTGCAGCCCTGTGCGACCGGCACCGCGGGATCGGCGGGGACGGCCTCATCCGGGCGGTCCCGTCGCGGTTCCTCCCGGAAGGCCGCGAGCTGCTGGCTGCCGCCCCCGACGCCGCGTGGTTTATGGACTACCGCAACGGGGACGGCTCGCTGTCCGAAATGTGCGGCAATGGCGTCCGCGTTTTTGTCCATTTCCTCCGGACCGAGGGCCTGATCGAGCTGCCCGACGGCGGCGCCCTCACCATTGGCACGCGGGCCGGGGTCAAAACCGTGGTGCGGACGGGCGAAGGCTATGCCGTGGACATGGGGCCCTGGGAGTTCATCTTCCCGGGTGAGGCCACGGCCAAGGCCATGGACTCACTGGTGACCGCCGAGGGCCTGGAGGTTCCACGCCCGGCCCTTTCCGTCAGCATGGGCAACCCGCACACGGTTGTTGCCCTCGCCGAGCTTTCCGAACTCGCGGGAACACGGCTGTTCACCGCGCCCGTGGTTGACCCCGTTCCGGCCAACGGGACCAACGTGGAATTCGTGGTTCCATCCGAGCCGCTGGTCCACGACGGCGTTGGCTCGGTAACCATGCGCGTGCATGAACGGGGAGTGGGGGAGACCCAGTCCTGCGGAACGGGTGCCTGCGCCGCCGCTGTGGCCATCCGCCACTGGGCGGGCGCTGAAGCCCCGGACGCCTGGCGCGTCCACGTTCCCGGAGGCGTGGTGGGAGTCAAGTTCTTCGCCGGTCCAGGAGGCCACGAACACGTGGAGCTCAGCGGTCCGGCAGTTATTGTGGCAAACGGGACGCTTTCCTGACCTTCAGGATCCGGAACGACTTCGAGGTTGACTCCCGGCTGACCGTGAACGATTCGTCCAGCTCAGCTGCAAGCCACCGCTGAAGCGAATCGGCCCCGAGGTTCTTCTGCACCACCAGCCAGGCCGTCCCGCCCGGAGCCAGGCGCGGAATCCACAGCTTCAGCAGTGAGTGCAGTTCGTCCTTGCCGATCCGGATGGGCGGATTGGACCAGATCGTGTCAAAGCGCAGCTCGGGATCCACGGCGTCGGGGGTGCTGGCTGTGACGTTGGCAAGCCCCAGTGCTGCGGCGTTCTCGTTCGTCAGCGTGATGCAGCGCTCATTGACGTCCACGGCGTAGACCCGGGCGGAGGGCGCCTTGAGGGCCATGGTCAGGGCAATGGGTCCCCAGCCGCAGCCGATGTCCAGGAGGTTTCCCTGGGGCGCGGGAGCGGGAACCTCGCTGAGCAGGATCGCCGTGCCTTTGTCGATCCCGTCGGGGCTGAAGATGCCGGAGGAAGTCTGCAGCCTGCGCGTCTGCCCGGCGAGCTCAACAGCCAGTGGCTTGCGGGTGAAAGGGCCGGCCGGTGTTGCGCTGAAATAATGTGCGGACTCCATAACTGGCCAGAGTAGTTCCCCTTGCAGCGTAAAGGGAAACCGCGGGTATGGCCCTCTGCTACGCTGGAGGGCATGTTCCTGATCTTCGAGTAGCCGGCTCGGGCCACGCCCGTCCCGAAGCCTGTCCTCAAGCGACAGCATGTCCCACCCAGCGATGCGGTTTCTCCGAATCTTCCGCTGCGTGCACCGGACCTGGCGGAATCCGCCTGTTCCGGTCGCCGGACACACTCGAAAGTCAGCTTCCTGCTGGACTTATCGCCGTTTCCGGCTGCTTCCTTCTCCGCCACGAGTCACCATGTGGCACCTCTGCCGTTGTTGCTCTCCGCAGCGCCGGCCCAGCAAGCCAGGAGGCTTGGATGACCGCAGGCCGTCAGCCCACCGCGAATACTTCCCCAACCACCAGCAATCGGCACTATTCTGGAACTGCCGAATCTTCAAAGGAGACCATGACCAGCCAGCCCAACACCGGATCAGATCCAGCCGCCCAGGACATGAGTCCCGAGGAAATCCAGGCTGTCATTGACCGGATTCTCTCCAAGGACGTACCGGCCAGGACCCCCAGCCCGCACAGCGGCGAGGCGAAGGGCAGCGACGGAAAGTCAGTGTTCGGCAAAGCCCAGGCAATTTCCCGTCTGGACGAAGAACATTCAACGTACGACGGCGACCAGCAGGACCTCGAGGAACGCCGCGCCCTGCGCCGTACCGCAGGACTGTCCACCGAACTGGAAGACGTCACTGAGGTCGAGTACCGCCAGCTGCGCCTTGAGCGCGTTGTCCTGGCGGGGCTCTGGTCCGAAGGCACGCTGGCCGACGCCGAGAACTCGCTGCGGGAACTCGCCGCCCTTGCCGAAACTGCCGGCTCCGAGGTCCTGGACGGACTGGTCCAGCGCCGGGACAAGCCGGACCCCGGAACGTTCCTTGGCTCTGGCAAGGCGCTTGAGCTACGGGACATCGTAATGTCCACCGGCGCGGACACTGTTGTTGTGGATGCCGAGCTCGCACCCTCGCAGCGCCGAGGCCTGGAGGACATCGTCAAGGTCAAGGTCATCGACCGGACAGCCCTGATCCTGGATATCTTCGCCCAGCACGCCAAGAGCCGCGAAGGTAAGGCGCAAGTGGAGCTGGCGCAGCTCGAATACCTCCTGCCGCGCCTGCGCGGCTGGGGCGAGTCGATGTCCCGCCAGGCCGGCGGGCAGGTGGGTGGCGCCGCGGCCGGCATGGGCTCACGTGGTCCCGGTGAAACGAAGATCGAGCTGGACCGCCGTCGCATCCGCACCCGGATGGCCAAGCTGCGGCGTGAGATCGCCGCAATGAAGCCGGCACGCGAGACCAAGCGGGCCAACCGCCGTCGTAATTCCGTGCCGTCCGTTGCGATCGCCGGCTACACCAACGCGGGCAAGTCCTCGCTGCTCAACCGCCTGACCGACGCCGGCGTCCTGGTGGAGAACGCACTGTTCGCTACCTTGGACCCGACTGTCCGCAAGGCGGAGACCGCGGACGGGCTGGGCTACACGCTCGCGGACACTGTGGGCTTCGTCCGGTCGCTGCCTACGCAGCTGGTGGAGGCGTTCCGCTCCACGCTGGAGGAAGTTGCCGACGCGGACCTCATCCTCCACGTGGTGGACGTCTCGCACCCGGACCCGGAAGGGCAGATAGCTGCAGTCCGCAAGGTCTTCAGCGAAGTGGACGCCCGCAAGGTGCCGGAGATCATCGTGCTCAACAAAGCCGACGCCGCCGATCCCTTCGTGGTGGAGCGGCTTAGGCAGCGCGAGCCGCGGCACGTCGTGGTGTCCGCCCGCACGGGAGAAGGCATCGCGGAGCTGCTCAAGGCGATCAGTGACGCCATTCCCAGGCCAGGCGTCAAGCTGGAGCTGCTCATTCCGTACGATCGCGGAGACCTGCTCAGCAAACTCCACGAGTCTGACGCCGAGATCATCAGCGTGGACCACGTGGAGGAAGGCACCCGGGCCGTGGTGATGGTCCGGGAGGGCTTTGCGGCCGAACTGGAACCCTTCGTCAGCAATGACTGACGTCGTGGCCCCGGAAGCCACGGAGACGGCCGGCGAGCAGTTCGTGATCGAACTGCTCGACCGGGCCGTTGCCGGCATGGGCGGACAAAGCCGTGAGGGCCAGCATGAGATGGCCAGGCAGGTGGCCCGTGCGCTGGGAACGGGGGACCACCTCCTGGTCCAGGCCGGCACGGGCACCGGCAAGTCGCTGGCCTACCTGATACCCCTCATCGCCCACGCCCTGGAAAGCAACAAGCCCGCCCTGGTGTCCACGGCCACGCTTGCGCTCCAGACGCAGATCGTTGGCCGGGACCTTCCCCGGCTGCTCAAAGCCATTACTCCCGCCCTGGACAGGCCGGTCAAGGTGGCCCTGGTCAAAGGGCGGTCCAACTATGTCTGCCTGCACAAGCTGGAAGGCGGCTTCCCCAGCGAGGAACCGGCGGAAGGCCAGCTGTTCAGCCTGGGCGAGGACACCAGTGTGCCGCACTTCGCGGCAGCCGCTGGCGGACCCTCGTCCCAGCTGGGCAAGGAAGTGGTGCGCCTGCGGGAGTGGGCGGAGAAGACTGCCACGGGCGACCGGGACGAGCTGCTGCCGGGTGTGACGGACCGCGCCTGGCGCCAGGTTTCCGTGACGTCCATGGAATGCCTCGGTGCCCAAAAGTGCCCCATGGCAGCAGAGTGCTTCAGTGAACTTGCCCGTCAGGACGCTGCGGAAGCCGATGTTGTGGTCACGAACCATGCGATGCTCGCCGTCAGCGCCTTTGAGG
Source organism: Pseudarthrobacter quantipunctorum (assembly GCF_045291495.1). Classification (NCBI taxonomy): domain Bacteria; kingdom Bacillati; phylum Actinomycetota; class Actinomycetes; order Micrococcales; family Micrococcaceae; genus Pseudarthrobacter; species Pseudarthrobacter quantipunctorum. The sequence continues at coordinate 2,562,396 of NZ_CP148033.1, read as the reverse complement.
GGCTTGCGGTCCTGCCCGAGTACGACGTCGTGGTGGTGGATGAGGCGCACGAACTCCAGGACCGGGTCACGGGGGCGGTCTCCGGCCAGCTGTCCGTGGCCATGGTCCATGCCGCTGCAGCCGGTGCCCGCAAGCACACCGCCATCACCGTTGACGCGCTCAACGCCGCGGCCGCCAATCTGGAACTTGCCCTAGCAGGAGTGCCGAACGGACTGCTGCCCAACGGGCTGAATGACGAACAGCTGGATTGTGTGGACCAGCTGCGCGATGCCTGCCGGGCCGCCCTCTCTGATTCGAAGGGGGACGGCAATGCAGCGCCCGACGGCGGGAGGCAGCTTGCGCGGTCCCGCCTGATGCTCATCCTGGAACTTTGCGAACGGCTCCTCGCTGCCCGGGAGAACCGCGAAGTAGTGTGGTTTTCCCGCGCCAGCTCCTTTGATCCAGCGCAGGGGTTTTCCCAGCCCGATGAGACGGCGCCGGCTTTGATCAACGTTGCGCCCCTGTCCGTGGCCGGGCGGCTGCGGGAGGGCCTGTTTGCCGGGCATACGGTTGTGCTGACTTCTGCCACGCTGGCCATCGGTTCAGCGTTTGAGCCTGCCGCCGGCGGTCTGGGACTCGTGGGTGAGGGTGCCCCGCGCTGGAAAGGTGTGGACGTGGGGTCTCCCTTCGACTACCCCAAGCAGGGCATCCTTTACGTTGCCGGGCACCTGCCGAAGCCCGGAAGGGGTGCATCCCCGGAAGCACTGGACGAGCTCGAGGCCCTTATCCGTGCGTCCGGCGGCGGCGCACTGTGCCTGTTTTCCTCCCGGCGCGCCGCAGAGGAAGCCGCCGAAGCGCTGCGCCCCAAGCTGGACATGACGGTCCTCTGCCAGGGCGATTCCACCATGACCGCCCTGGTGAAGCAGTTCGCCGACGAGCCCGATACCTGCCTGTTCGGGACCATGTCCCTGTGGCAGGGCGTGGACGTCCCTGGGGGGTCCTGCCGGCTGGTTGTGATAGACCGCATTCCATTCCCGCGGCCGGACGATCCCCTTATGACTGCGCGTTCCCGGGCCGTGGCACAGGCAGGCGGAAACGGCTTCATGTCGGTTTCGGCCACCCATGCCGCCATCCGGCTCGCCCAGGGCGCAGGCCGGCTGATCCGCTCCACGGGGGACAAGGGAGTGGTGGCTGTGCTTGACTCCCGGCTGGCCACCGAGCGCTACGCCGGGTTCCTCCGGGGAGCGCTGCCGCCGTTCTGGTCCACAACGGACCGGAAGACGGCAATCGCGGCCCTGGAGAGGCTGGCGGGCGAGAACGCCTGATGCCCAGGCCGGGGCAGTGTTTGGCTGAGCGGAGTGTTTGGCCCTGCGCAGGGCCAAACACTGCCCGGACCTGCTGTATCCAGCGGGGAACCTGGCTACAGGGACCGGAGCACTGACACGACCTTGCCCATGATGGTGGCGTGGTCTCCGAGAATGGGCTCGTACTGCGTGTTCTGCGGGAGCAGCCAGGTGTGGCCGTCACGCTGCCGGAACGTCTTGACGGTGGCCTCGTCGTCGAGGAGGGCAGCGACGATGTCGCCGTTGGCTGCATCCGCCTGGCGGCGGACCACTACCCAGTCACCATCACAGATGGCCGCGTCCACCATGGAATCCCCGGCCACCCTGAGCATAAACAGCTCACCCTGGCCCACCAGCTGCCGGGGGAGCGGCATAACGTCCTCCACCTGCTGGTCAGCCAGGATGGGACCACCAGCTGCGATGCGGCCAACAAGGGGAACCATTGCCGTGTCCAGGGCCGTGGGCAAATCCGTGACAGTGGCGCCGCCGCCTGGTGGCGCCACTGATGGCTGACTTGCCGGCCTGGCCGCACCGCCGTCCAAAGTCAGGGGCATCAGGACCTCCATGGCGCGCGGACGCTTCGGGTCACGGCGGAGGTAGCCCAGTTTTTCCAGCTGGGACAGCTGGTGCGTGACGCTGGAAAGGCTCGCCAGGCCCACGGTATCTCCGATTTCCCGCATGGACGGGGGATAGCCGTTCTCATTGACGGAACGCTGGATGGTTTCGAGGATCTTCTTCTGCCGTGGCGTCAGGCCCTTGGCGGTCCTCTTCGGTTGCGCGGTTGCCCTGCCCCCGGCGGCTGCTGCTGCCATATTCGCCAATGCCTTTCGGTGTCCGCCGGGCCTCTCCACGGCAAGGCCCTGGACGATCCCGCCCCATAATGTCAGACCCTGCTGATCGACTGTCCGGGTGGTTGTTCTTTCGTTCAAAACTAGGCCAGCCACACTGCTTTTTCAAACATTTGTTCTAGCGAGTCTCGACAATGTTCGTTGATAGGTGCTAAAACAGAAGAAGCAAAGTTCGAACATATGTTCTACTGCGAACACCAGCCATTCGAAAATGGCACCGGAAAGCCCCAGGGGGCGTCGGAGCAGAACATCCGGGCAGCACAGTATGGTCCAGGAGGGCTCAGTTCATGTCAGCTACATCTGTTTCGCGGGGTTCACGTCCACAGCTGCTCTCTGTGCAGCACCTTCTGTCCCGGCCTGAAGAGCGGCAGCCGGAACGGCCGGCCCCCCTTCCGCCCCTGCGGCTGACCCGGCGCGGCCGCATCGTGCTGATCGGGATTCCCCTGGTTCTTCTGGCCGCCCTGCTGCTCTCGCTGGCAGGCTTCTTCAACTCCCCGGCAAAAGCCTCCGACTCAGCCGCGGAGCTCCAGACGACCTCCGCGGTCACCGTGACGGTCCAGCCCGGCCAGTCGCTGTGGGGGATCGCAGCCGCCGTGGCGCCTGATCGCGACGCACGCGATGTTGTTGCCGACATCGTGCAGCTCAACAACCTCTCCGCAGGCGCAGTCTTCCCCGGCCAGCAGTTGTTCGTTCCCGCCGGCTGAGCTGCCATAGCCGGCAGCAGAGTCCGGACCGGCGGATGCGGCTTCATGGAATCAGCCAGTGGTGCACGCCGAGGGCGAACAGGAAGCCGTCACATTTTCCGGCGTCCGGCACGGGCACTAAACTGTTCAGGTGAATGACCAGCTAGAACGCCTGAACCGGCTTCCCCTCCGCAGCAACCTCCGCGGGCTTACCCCTTACGGTGCGCCACAGCTGGACGTCCCCATCCTTCTGAACGTCAACGAGAATACCCATGGTGTCCCGGCGGACGTGAGGGCGGCCATCAGCGCCGCGGTATCCGAAGCCGCCGCGGGCCTGAACCGCTACCCGGACCGGGAGTTTACGGAACTGCGCAAAGCGCTGGCGGAGTACTTGGGCCACGGCCTGGATGAGACCAACCTCTGGGCCGCGAACGGCTCTAACGAGGTGCTCCAGCAGATTCTCCAGGCCTTCGGCGGTCCCGGGCGCACAGCGCTCGGCTTTCCGCCCACATACTCCATGTATCCGCTGCTGGCCAGCGGAACGGACACCGAATACATCGTCGGTGAACGCGCCGAAGGCTACGGCCTCAGCGCCGAATCCGCAGCGCGGCAGGTCAAGGAACTGCAGCCCAACATCGTTTTCCTCTGTTCGCCCAACAACCCCACGGGGACCGGGCTCGGGCTGGATGTCGTGGAGGCCGTGTACGAGGCAGGTGAAGCAAGCCAGACCATCGTCATTGTGGATGAGGCGTACCACGAGTTCGCACACGACGGGACGCCAAGCGCACTGACGCTGCTGCCCGGCCGGGAGCGGCTGATCGTGTCCAGGACCATGAGCAAGGCATTCGCGCTGGCCGGAGCCCGGCTGGGCTACATGGCTGCCGCACCCGAAGTTGCCGACGCCCTCCGCCTGGTCCGGCTGCCGTACCACCTCTCAGCCATCACGCAGGCCACTGCCCTGGCTGCCCTCCAGCACCGCGAGGCACTGATGGCGGATGTGGAAGACATCAAGAAGCAGCGGGACCGCATCGTGTCGGAGCTGACGCGGATGGGCCTCAAGCCAGCAGCGTCGGACTCCAATTACGTCTTTTTCGGCGGACTGGAGAATCCGCACCGGGTCTGGCAGGAGCTGCTGGACGCCGGAGTGCTGATCCGGGACGTGGGGATTCCCGGCCACCTCCGGGTCACGGCCGGAACTGAGGCCGAAACCACAGCCTTCCTCACATCCCTGGAAAGCATCCTTGCAAGCCAGGCCACGCTTCCCGCCTAGACTGGAAGCAGCGGCGCTGGACGCCCTGAACCACCCCATCTGCCCAAAAGGACCCAAAGCATGAGTACCACCGGATCGAACGTGGCTGCGGCCCGCACTGCGCGCATGGAACGTGCCACCAGTGAGTCGTCCGTGCTCGTGGAAATCAACCTGGACGGCACCGGCACCTCGGACATCGACACGTCGGTACCTTTCTACGACCACATGCTCACGGCGCTCTGCAAGCACTCGCTGATCGACATGACCGTCAAAGCCACAGGTGACATCCACATCGATGTCCACCACACCGTGGAGGACGTAGCCATCACCTTCGGGGAGGTGCTGCGCACCGCGCTGGGAAACAAGGCCGGCATCCGCCGGTTTGGCGAGGCCACCGTTCCCCTTGACGAGGCCCTTGCCCACGCCGTCGTTGACGTTTCCGGACGTCCCTACCTGGTGCACGGGGGTGAGCCCGCCGGCCAGGAATACCACCTCATCGGCGGCCACTTCACGGGATCCCTTACCCGGCACGTCTTCGAGGCCATCACGCTGCACGCGGGTATCTGCCTGCACATGAACGTCATCGCGGGCCGCGATCCGCACCACATCGTAGAGGCCCAGTTCAAGGCGTTCGCGCGGGCGCTCCGTGCTGCCGTGGAACCTGATCCCCGTGTTGAGGGGATTCCCTCCACCAAGGGTGCGCTGTGAGCGGCCAGGTCCTGCGGGACGGTGCCATCATCGATCCCTCTGCTTCCCACAAGCTGCCCTCGCCCGAGGGCAAGCCCACCGTCACCGTCCTGGATTACGGCTCCGGAAATGTCCGGTCCGCCGTGCGGGCGCTGGAACGGGCCGGGGCGGAAGTCATCCTGAGCTCCAAGCCCGAGGACGTCCTTAACGCCGACGGCCTGGTGGTTCCCGGAGTCGGGGCCTTCGAAACAGTGATGCGTGAGCTCAAAGCCGTGGACGGCATCCGCCTCATCGGCAGGCGGGTGGCCGGCGGCCGGCCGGTCCTGGGCATCTGCGTAGGCCTCCAGGTCCTTTTTGAGGCCGGCGTGGAGCATGGCACCGAAGCTGAAGGCATGGGTGAATGGCCCGGCAAGGTGGAACTCCTGCCGGCCGATGTGGTGCCGCACATGGGCTGGAACACCGTCAAGGTGCCCGAGGGGTCGAAGCTGTTTGCCGGCGTCGAAAACGAACGCTTCTACTTCGTGCACTCCTACGGGGTCCAGGAATGGAACTTCGATGTCATCCAGCCGCGGATGGCCGCGCCCCTGGTCACCTGGTCGGAGCACGGCGCCCCGTTCATCGCTGCCGTCGAAAATGGCCCGCTCTGCGCCACCCAGTTCCACCCCGAGAAATCCGGTGACGCGGGCGCGCGCCTGCTGCACAACTGGGTGGATGCCCTGCGCAGGCCCTCCGCTGGCGGCCAGGCTGACAGCACGCAGGCCAACAGCACACCTGCCAACAACACTCCGGCCGACGGCGGGGCGCCGGCTTCGGAAGAGGGCTCCGCCTAGATGTGGTCCGTTCTCCTGATGGGGCTCGCCGGCGTACTCGTCGGCGGCGCCCTGTCTTTCAGGCAGCAGCACAAGCCGCTCTGGACCCAAATATCGTTTTATGTTCTTGCGGGCATGTCCCTGCTCGCCGCCTACCTGCTGACGCTGCCTGGCAACTGACCGCGGCAGGCCATCCTGCCCCCATCCTGAGGATTCAACATGAGCACTGCAACTGACCTGCCCGTTCTCGAACTGCTGCCCGCCGTCGACGTCGTCAACGGCCAGGCCGTCCGGCTGGTGCAGGGCGAAGCAGGCAGTGAGACGAGCTACGGAACGCCGCTGGAAGCCGCACTGAACTGGCAGCAGCAGGGAGCTGAATGGGTTCACCTGGTGGACCTGGATGCAGCCTTCGGCCGCGGCTCTAACGCGGAGCTCCTCCGCGAAGTGGTGGGCCGGCTGGACATCAAAGTGGAGCTGTCCGGCGGGCTGCGCGACGACGAAACCCTTGAAGCGGCACTGGATCTCGGCGTTGCCCGCGTAAACCTGGGAACCGCAGCGCTGGAAAACCCCGAATGGACCCGCCGGGCCATCGAGCGGTTTGGTGACAAGATCGCCGTCGGCCTCGACGTCCGCGGAACCACCCTCGCCGGCCGCGGCTGGACGAAGGAAGGCGGAGACCTCTGGGAGGTCCTGGGCCGCCTCGAGGAAGCAGGCTGCAGCCGGTACGTGGTCACGGACGTGACAAAGGACGGCACCCTGCAGGGGCCCAACGTGGAACTCCTCCGCCAGATGGTTGAGAAAACGGGCAAGCCCGTTGTCGCCTCCGGAGGCATCTCCAGCCTCGACGACCTCAAGGTCCTGCGTTCCCTGGTGCCGCTGGGCGTTGAAGGGGCGATCGTGGGCAAGGCCCTCTACGCCGGCGCCTTCACGCTGCCCGAAGCCCTCGACGTGGCCGGCCGCCGCTAAGGGCGCTCGCCGTCATGGGCAACGAATCAGGCACTCCGCCGCCCCGCCAGCTGCCGGGGCATATCGCTGCGGCGCTGGCAGGTGCCGGCGGCGCCACGGACTCCGCAGGACAGCCCTGGGCGGGCCGGAGCCTGGCAGGCGACGACGCCAGGATCCACAACTTCGAGAACGACGACGGGACGGCCAGCGGCGCCTACCTCGCCGCCATCGCGGCACTCCGGAAGGGAAACGGGGACGAGGCGGGCGTCGTCGCCTCGCTCGCCACCGCACGCGTGTTCATTCCGATTGTTGCCCAGCTCGCGGAGGAAGCGGAAGGGCAGGACGGCCTGCAGGCAGACAAACAGGCGGACATGGCGCTGGTCACGCTCAAGGCCCCGGATGGCAGGACGGCGATGCCCGCCTTCACCTCCGCAGCGGCCCTGTCCGCCTGGCATCCGGACGCCAGGCCCGTTGCCGTGTACGCCGCCCGCGCCGCCCTCTCAGCCGTCTCCGAAGGCGCAGAGCTGCTGGTTCTTGACCCAGGCTCTGACTTCACCTTCGTGGTCCGGCGGCCGGCCGTGTGGGCGCTGGCCCAGCAGCAGCAGTGGACGCCTTCCTACAAGGACCAGGAACTCGCTGAGGAAATGGGCAGGGCCGCCGCCGGCTTTCCAGCCGTCCGCAACATCGAACTGGTGCCCGGCAGGGGAGTGGCCGCCCGTGCCGCCGACGGAACGGTGGTTGCTGGGGGCGGTGCCGGGCCTGAACTGCAGGTGGTGCTCTACCTCGAGGACGGGCTGGATGCCGAGGGGGTGCAGGAGCTCGTGTCCGGACTCCAGGCCCAGTGGTCCCGGAATGTATTGTTTGGGGAGCGCGTCGACTCGATCGACGTCAAGTTGAGGCGCGCAGACCACTAGCCGGCAGCCAGCGGGGTGATCCCCGGCCGCTGCGGCAGACCTAAGGATCGCTCCGTGAATTTCGCTCTCTACCGGGAGTTGCTCGCCGTCCGGCCAATCCGCCGGCTGCTGCTGGTGGGCATGGTTGCCCGCATTCCCCACTCCGCCGCCGGGGTGCTGCTGACGCTGCACATCGTCCTCACCCTCAACCAGGGGTACGCAGCCGCAGGCGCTGCCGCGGCCGTCATGACCATCGGCATTGCGGTGGGTGCACCATGGCGCGGCAGGCGGGTTGACACCGTGGGCCTCCGGACAGCACTTATCCCCTCGGTGATCTCGGAAGCAGTTATCTGGTCCGTTGTTCCGCATGTGTCCTACCAGTGGCTCCTTCCGCTGGTGTTTGTGGGCGGGCTGCTCACACTCCCCATTTTCAGCGTGGTTCGCCAGTCCCTGGGCGTGCTGGCCGACGGCGACCAGCGCCGTACAGCCTTCGCCCTCGACGCAATCACCACTGAGGTGGTGTTCATGATCGGTCCCGCAGCAGGCGCAATCGTCGCCACCAGCGGCTTCACGGTGCTGGGCCTCACCATAGTGGGGGTTTCCACGTCGCTGGCCGGACTGTTCCTGATGTGGTTCAACCCGCCCACCCGAAGCCCTGCGCAGGACGAGGAACGCAGTGCCGACGAGCGCCACGCCGCCGAAGCCGCCGTGGTGTCCGCCGCCCCCGCGCACCTGCAGGAGGCTGCGGCAGAACTGGTCCCTGCGGGCACCTCGCGTCCCGGACCAGGCCTGCGCGGCAAAGTGGCCCACAACTTCGCCTGGTTCACCGCCACCGTGGCGGCCGTCTTCGCTGTGGCAGCAGGGGCGGGAATGGTGCTGAGCGGGACCGACGTCGGCATCGTCGCCGCCCTGGAAACGGGAGGACGCCAGGCCGAAATCGGCATCGTCTTCCTCTTCTGGTGTGCCGCGTCCGTGGTGGGAGGCCTGATCTACGGGGCCATGCACCGCCCCGTCTCGCCGATCCTCCTGCTGCTCGGCATGGCGGCCCTAACCATTCCCATGGGGTTTGCGCACGATACCTGGTCGCTCGCGCTTGTCTCAATCCTGCCGGGACTGCTCTGCGCACCCGTGCTGTCCTCCGCATCGGAAAAAGTTGCGGAGCTGGTGGCTGAGGAACGCCGCGGCGAGGCCATGGGCTGGTACGGCTCGGCCCTGACCGGAGGCGTGGCCCTGGGTGCACCCCTCGCGGGCGTCTTCATCGACGGCACAGGGCCATCCGGCGGCTTCGTTGCGGTGGGCGCAGCCGGCGTCGCGCTCTGCTTCGCAGGCCTTGTCCTCCAGCAGCGCCGCCGGGTCAGGGTCGAGTAATTCCCACCCCGGCAGGCGGAGTTTTTGTCCACATATGCAGATTTCCGAGGCGTTAAAGTCGGCATATCTGGACAAAAACTCCTTAAATGGACGACGGCGGGACGACCTTTGAAGGCCGTCCCGCCGTCGTCGGGGGTTTAGAAAAGGGTGTTGCGGTCCGGTCAGTTAACTGCCCCGGTGTACTTCTCGCCCGGGCCCTTGCCCGGGGCGTCGGGGATCAAGGACTCTTCGCGGAACGCCAGCTGCAGGGACCGCAGTCCGTCACGCAAGGGTCCGGCGTGCTGTGAACCGATCTCCGGGGCGGCGGCGGTCACCAGGCCGGCCAGGGCGGTAATCAGTTTCCGGGCCTCGTCCAGGTCCTTCAGTTCCTCGGCATTGTCCTCGGCCGCCAGCCCCAGCTTCACTGCGGCTGCACTCATCAGGTGGACGGCCGCTGTGGTGATGACCTCGATCGCCGGCACTTCGGAAATGTCGCGGATCTGCTGCGAGACGTCGCCAGCGGCACCTGCCTCATCCGCCGCAGGCTCGAAAACGTATGAATTACTGTCTGGGGTGCTCATACTGGTAAGCTTGACACAGACCGACTGGATGTCGTTATTTCAGAGATTGTTCCAACGATCAAGGTTCCCACCGGCGCTGCACAGCGTTGACGGGAATTTTTTCTGTATGATGGCATGCAGTTTGCAAGCGGAGTTCTCTCCCACCCGCGCCAGCCGCTGTTCCGGATGTTTTGGAACTCAAGGTTGCCGGGTACCTGGTTGGGCATGGCCCCGGTATCAGCCGGAGCGGTGTGCGCAGTCCCTTCGCGGGATCTGCATCCGACCTATCAGAGGCCTTCGATTGCTCCGGCAATTGGGGGCCTTCTCTATTTGCCGGGATTCCACAACAACAACAGGAGCTTTAACATTAGCGAGCCAAGAATCAATGAGCGTATCCGCGTCCCCGAGGTGCGGCTGGTCGGCCCTGCAGGTGAACAGGTAGGAATCGTCCGTATTGAGGATGCCCTGCGTCTGGCTGCCGAGTCTGACCTTGATCTCGTTGAAGTTGCACCTCAGGCGAAGCCTCCGGTGTGCAAGCTGATGGACTTCGGCAAGTACAAGTACGAGGCCGCGGTTAAGGCACGTGAAGCGCGGAAGAACCAGACGAACACCGTTCTGAAGGAAATCCGCTTCCGCCTGAAGATCGACACCCACGACTACGAGACCAAGCGCGGGCATGCACTGCGCTTCCTCGGTGCCGGTGACAAAGTCAAGGCCATGATCCAGTTCCGTGGCCGCGAGCAGCAGCGTCCGGAGATGGGCATCCGCCTGCTCCAGCGCTTCGCCGACGACGTCGCGGAGGTTGGTGTTGTTGAGTCCAGCCCCCGCATCGACGGCCGCAACATGGTCATGGTGGTTGGTCCGCTGAAGAACAAGGCAGAGGCCAAGGCCGAAGCCCGCCGCGCTACGCAGCGTGCCGAAGCGAAGGCGCAGAACGAAGCCAAGGCTTCCGGCCGCGTTGACACCTCCGGCGACGACCAGGCACCCATGACCCAGTCACTGGCGGATCTGCTTCCCGAGGGATTCACCGTCTCGACCGAACCCGAGGCAGCAGCCGAGGCTCCTGTCCAGGAGCCGGCAGCCGTCGTCGAGCCCGCCGCAGCCGAAGCGCCGGAGCAGGAGGCCCCCAAGGCCGCTGCTCCGAAGCAGGAAGCCCCGAAGGCCGAAGCCCCGAAGGCCGAAGCGCCGAAGGCTGCCGCTGCACCCAAGGCGGCTGCTCCCAAGGCAGCAGAGCCCAAGGCCGCGCCGGCACCGAAGGCTGCTGCAGAGAAGCCTGCTGCAGCTGCTCCGGCCGCCGGGCCGAAGCCTGCGGCAGTGCCTGCTCCGCCGAAGCCGGTGGCCAGGCCCGCTGCGCCGAAGCCTGCCGCACGGCCCGCCCCCAAGGCAGCGCCAAAGCCGGCCAGCAAGAAGACCACTTAGTCCACAGCTGCCGGAGGTCGCCCTCCGGCAGTCAGCAACCAGCACGCCGCCCTGAGGGGCAGCTGCGCGATAGAGCTGCAGGCCCAGCCTGCGGAACGTAAGGAGATCGGTTCCCATGCCGAAGATGAAGACCCACAGTGGTGCCAAGAAGCGCTTCAAGCTGACCGGCAGCGGCAAGCTGCGCCGCCAGCAGGCCAACCGCCGCCACTACCTCGAGCACAAGTCCTCCAGGCTGACCCGCCGCCTCGCCGGCGACAAGATCGTCTTCAAGGGCGACGCCAAGGTCATCCGGAAGATGCTCGGCATCTAGTTTCCAAGTTCTTTGACTGACCACCACCTGGTGTAAGTCACCTACCAAAAAGCCTTCTCAGGCCGCCGGGACTACCGGCAGTAGATGCTTGGGAGCAGAATTTTCGAAGGAGTACGCACGTGGCACGTGTGAAGAGGGCGGTCAACGCCCACAAGAAGCGCCGGGTTATTCTTGAACGCGCAAAGGGCTACCGTGGACAGCGTTCACGCCTGTACCGCAAGGCCAAAGAGCAGCTGCTGCACTCGTTTGTGTACAGCTACGGCGACCGCAAGAAGAAGAAGGGCGACTTCCGCCGCCTGTGGATCCAGCGCATCAACGCTGCATCCCGCGCCAACGGCCTCACCTACAACCGTCTGATCCAGGGCCTGAAGGCCGCTGAGGTTGAGGTTGACCGCCGCATGCTCGCCGAACTGGCCGTTTCCGACGCCAACGCTTTCGCAGCGCTGGTCAAGGTTGCCAAGGATTCCCTGCCTGCCGACACCTCCGCCAAGAAGGTTGTTGCCTAGCAGCTGACTGTTCCCGCCAGGGACGGTTCAAGAACCGGTGGCAGCAGCCACTAAAGTTCTTATATGAACGAAACCGGGCGCCCGCAAGATTTTCCACTGTCCAATCCCCGAGCTGATCGGGTGAGGGACGTGGCGAAACTTGCCGGGCGCCCGGCCCGTTTAAAGCGCGGACAGTTCCTTGCCGAAGGGCCCCAGGCAGTGCGGGAAGCGCTCCGGCTCCATCAGCAGCGGGTGGCCGATGGCCAGCCCGGGGTGGTCACCGAAGTTTTCGCCAGTGAAAGCTGCCTTGACCGGCATCCGGAATTCGAGGAACTGTCCCAGGGAGTCAGTGCCCGCCTGGCCACGGATGAAGTCCTAGCTGCCATGGCGGACACCGTCAACCCGCAGGGCATCATCGCCGTCTGCCGTTTCCTTGACGTTGCCCTGCAGGAAGTGCTCGACGCCGGGCCCCGCCTGATTGCCGTGCTCTGCCAGGTCCGCGACCCCGGTAACGCCGGAACGGTCCTGCGCGCGGCGGACTCGGCCGGAGCCGACGCCGTTATCCTGACGGCCTCCAGCGTTGACATCTACAACCCCAAAGCCGTCAGGTCCACAGCAGGCTCACTGTTCCACCTTCCTGTGGTGCTGGGCGCGGACGTTGACGAACTTGCGGCCGCCTGCCGTGCCAGGGGGATCGGCGTCCTGGCAGCGGACGGTTACGGGACCCTCAACCTGGACACCCTGCAGGACGAGAACGCCCGGCGCCGGCTGACCGGCGAAGGCCCGGAATCCGAGTACGCCCTGGAGCAGCCGACGGCCTGGCTGTTCGGCAACGAGGCCCAGGGACTTTCGGAGGAAGAGCTCGCGCTTGCGGACCACCGGGTAGCCGTGCCGGTGTATGGTTCCGCGGAAAGCCTCAACCTGGGCACAGCGGCTACGGTCTGCCTCTACGCCAGCGCGCGTTCCCAGCACCTTCCGGTGCCGGTGACGGCCTAAGCATCCGGCCGCTTCAGCTTCCCAGGCCCAAGGCTGTGCGCGCTTCAAATAAATTGGGCACGCTTAAACATGTAAGGGCTCCGGTTCACCGGAGCCCTTGTTAGTTGATGTTCTTCCCGAGAGCGGATCAGGGTGCGCGGGTAGCCTTTCCGCGGCCGGTGATTGCTCCGTAGATGCCGGCCACAACCAGGCCGCCGACGATAGCGAGAATCCAGGTGCCGAGGTCGAAGAAGGCAAGATCGCCCCTGTTGAACAGGAGGCTTCCAATCCAGCCGCCCACGATGGCGCCAACGACGCCCAGAACCAGGCTGGTCACCCAGCCGCCGCCAACCCGTCCGGGCATGACGGCCTTAACAATGGCCCCTACGATGAGGCCCAGAATAATCCAAGCAAGAAAACCCATGTCTCCTCCTTATAGTGACCGGGATCTCATGGTCCCGATGTGGCTCAAGCTAACATAAGGGCCACGTAAAGTCAGCAGGCCTCCAGGCGGGGGATCCGTATGCCAGCGGGTAGGGCGGCCGGGTGCGGGGCGCGGGTGAATCAGCACTTCAGGGATCAGGCGGCCAGCGGCTTCTTCCGCTCGAGCAGTCCGCTGGCTATTGCGACGCCGAGCCCCAGCAGGGCGAGGACGGCACCCACCAGGGCGGGAGCTGTGTAGCCCCATCCCAGAGCGATCACCAGTCCGCCCATGAATGCCCCGAGGGCGTTGGCGACGTTCAGGGCCGCATGGTTCAGCGATGATGCCAGGGAGGGGGCATCCGGCGACGCGTCCAGGAGCCGGGTCTGCAGGGCCGGGATCAGCATGGACCCGGAAGCACCCACCACGAATACCATGACAAAGGCTGACCAGGGCCACTGGACGGCCACGGCGTACACCACCAGGGCAACGGCGATGCCGGGCAGCACCTTGTAGAGGGTGCCCATGACGGACCTGTCCGCAATCCGGCCGCCCACAATGTTGCCGGCCACCATCCCCAGCCCGTACAGGGCCACCACCATGGGAATCAAAGAGGACGGAATGCCCGCCACCATGGTCATGGTGTGGGCGATGTAGGTGTAGGTGGCAAAGAAGCCGCCAAAGCCCACAATGCCGATCAGAATGGCCAGCCACACCTGAAGGCGTTTGAGCGCACCCAGTTCACGCCGAATGCTCGCATCCGGATGGGCCTCATGGAAGGGGACAAACTTCCACACTAGGGCAAGGGTCAGCAGGCCGATCAGCCCCACCAGGATGAACAGGAGCCGCCATCCGTACGCCTGGCCCAACCAGGTGGCAAACGGAACTCCCACCACGTTGGAAATGCTCAGGCCGGCCATCACCATTGAAATGGCCCAGCCCCTCCGTGTGGGTGGCACCAGGGAGGCGGCGATGACTGCTGCCACCCCGAAAAATGCGCCGTGCGGCAGGCCGGCTGCGAAGCGCGACACCAGCATTGTTCCGTAATCCGGGGCCAGGAATGAGGCCAGGTTGGCCACCGTGAAGAACATCATCAGTCCGAGCGCCAGGTGCTTGCGTGGGAGCTTGGCGCCCACCGCGGCCAGCAGCGGGGCTCCCACCACGACCCCCAGGGCATAGGCAGAGATGAGGTGGCCTGCTTCGGGCGTGGAAACCCCAAGGCCCTGCTCGACTTCGGGCAGCAGGCCCATCATGGTGAATTCGGTAACTCCAATGCCCACCCCGCCCATGGCGAGGGCGAGGATGGCCATGGCCAGGTTGGTGGATCGGGCGGGGGCTGCCGTGGACGTTTGGAGGACGCTGCTCATAAGCCTGCTTTTCGAAGGAGGAAAGTAGTGATGGACCAATGCCACGGCAGTGGGGCAGGAGAAGTCCGGACCCTGCAGACAACCCGGAAAGGGGAACCAGTATTCCCGTTGCGGGTGGAGACTTGCAGCTGGTCCATTCATTGTCCCCCATAGAATGGGGCGGTGAATGGACTGATACAGGTAGTAGGCGGAGCCGTTGTGGACAGCCTGGCTGAACCTTCCATGCTGCTGGTGGCGCGGCGCAGCGCTCCGGAGCAGTTGGCAGGACTCTGGGAGTTCCCGGGCGGCAAAGTGGAGCCCGGTGAGGAACCGAAGGCGGCGCTGGCCCGCGAACTGCTCGAGGAACTGGGCGTCGGTGTCCGGCTCGGCGCCGAACTCGCGTCCCAGGTTCCGGGCGGCTGGCCATTGAACCCCCGCGCAAGCATGCGGGTGTGGTTCGCGGAGATCACCCACGGGGAGCCGCAGCCCCTTGAGGACCACGACGACCTTCGGTGGGTAAGACTGGACAACCACAGTGCGGTCCTGGACCTGCCATGGATTCCCGCGGACTTCCCCATAGTCCGGGCCCTGCTTGACGCGGTCGCCGTCAAGGCAGAAAGCACACTGCCCTAGAAAAGCGTTGCCTGCCCCCCGGAAGCACCGTTGCCCCCGGCTGCTGATGTGCCTGCGGCCGCTGACTTCCCTCGCGCCGCTGCCGCCTGGGGAATGATGCCTTCGGGATACTCGGCTTCCTCACCGCGGGGATCGTCCTCGAGGTCCCTGTGGCTGAAGCCGGAGGTGTTGGTAAACCCGTGGCGGGCTTTGAAGTACCGGACTTTGCCCGCAAGCCACGAGCGGTACTCCTTGGACGCGTACGAACCCGTCCCGTAGAGCCGGCGGTAGCGGCCTGCAAGCCCGGGATGGTTGGCCGCAATCCACTTCATGAACCACTCCCTGGTCCCCGGCTTGAGGTACAGGGCTCCGGCCGTGACGCCGGTGGACCCCGCGGCAGCCAGGGACGCAAACAACGCATCAAGGGCTTCATCGCTGTCCGAGAGCCACGGCAGGATGGGCATGGCCATGACGCCGCAGGGCAGGCCGGCTTCACGGAGGCGGGAAACGAGCTTCAGGCGTGCCCGGGGACCCGGTGTTCCGGGCTCAATGGCCTCGGACAGGGCTTCGTCTGTCATGGCCAGCGAGATGCCAAGGCCCACGGGCACTTGGGCAGCCGCGCTCTTGAGGAGGGGAATGTCCCGGGCAAGCAGGGTCCCCTTGGTGAGGATGGACAGGGGAGTGCCGGACTCGGCAAGGGCGGTGATGATGCCGGGCATGAGCTGGTATCGACCTTCGGCCCGCTGATAGGGGTCCGTGTTGGTACCCAGGGCAACCTGCTGGCGCATCCAGGATGGCTTGGCCAGTTCTTTCCGGAGTACCTCGGCCGCGTTGACTTTCACTACTACCTGGCTGTCAAAGTCCAGCCCGGCGTCGAAATCAAGGTAGGTGTGGCTCTTGCGGGCAAAGCAGTACACGCAGGCGTGGCTGCAGCCCCGGTAAGGGTTGATGGTCCATTCAAAGGGCATCCGTGAGCCGGCAGGCACCTTGTTGAGCACCGATTTGGCGGTGACCTCATGGAAGGTAATCCCTGCGAACTCGGGGGTTGTGATGGAGCGGACCAGGCCGGCCAAGGGAAGCAGCGCGGGGGACGGGGCATTCGCAGCCGATTCCGCGGGCCGGGCCATCAGTGCTTGGGCATCCCATCTCATGCCGTCCATTCGAATCTATGTTCGAACTAATGTCAAGCATTGGGGGTTGCCGCGGCTCCTGGTCTCTTTCCGGGAGTGTGCCTACGTGTCGGCCAGGAGTTCCCACTCCACGGCCACTGCCGCATCCACCACGGAATTGCCGGCCTCCACGCTGAGGGATTCCACGGCAGCAGCCCGCTGCATCCGCGGCAGCGGCACTGGACCGTGGACTGCGCCTTCCTCCGCTACCGAAAGCACGCGTCCCAGCCGGGCCGAGGCAAGCTGCGCGTACTGCCTGGCGGTGCTGAGGGCGTCAAGCCAGGCGGCCTCCCGGGCGCGTGCCCGCACAGCCGCGTCATCGCTGAAGGTGAGTTCGACGCCGTTCAGCCGGACGTCGTTCCCGCCCTCCTCTACGGCTTCCGAGATGGCGGCTGAGACGGAACCGGGAGCCCTCAGCTTCACGGTGAGGGTGCTGGACGCGACGTATCCGGTGACGCGCTGCCCTTCGCCTTCGCGCCAGGCGAGGTCCGCACGGACGTTGAGGCCCGATGTGCGGATGTCGGAGCCGGTAACCCCGTGGCTGCGGAAGGAGGCAGTAACGGCGGCCAGGCCGGCTCCGGCCCGGGCGTAGGCTTGCCCCACCGAATCGGCCCGGCATTCCACACCGATGGAAACCACCGTAAGGTCAGGGGCAGCTTCCGCCGAGCCTGTTCCCGATACGCGGACCGTGCCGGGGGAGACGCCGGCGCTGGTGGCGCCGCCCCTTTCATCGGCGTCATGAGCAGTGGGCATGCGTCAGACCTCCACTTCAGTCCGGGGGCGGCGCGAGGGCCGGCGGCGGGTTTTGTGTGCTGGATATCCGCCGGCTTCCAGTCCGGCGTGGCGCTCAAAGGGATTGCGCGTCCCCGGGTTGCCGGTGCGCACCAGCGACCACCCTGCGGCCAGGAGATACAGGGGAAGGAACGGCGCGCCCAGGCACCATGCGTATTGCG
This sequence comes from Pseudarthrobacter quantipunctorum, assembly GCF_045291495.1. NCBI lineage: Bacteria > Bacillati > Actinomycetota > Actinomycetes > Micrococcales > Micrococcaceae > Pseudarthrobacter > Pseudarthrobacter quantipunctorum. Next base: position 2,545,363 of record NZ_CP148033.1, on the reverse strand, counting down.
TGCAGTGCTTTTCCTCGTGGCCCAGCAGGGCCGGCCTGGACAACAGCTCAGCGGAGCTGCACCGGCACAGCACCACGTTGCCCAGTGTGAAGGCCCCGGCGACAGGCAGCCGCAGCCTGTACCCGGACGCCAGGATCAGGCCGCGTGGGCCCCTGCTGATCCGCGTGCGCGCGGCGAGGGCCACGGCGAGGCCAAGGACGGTGCTGCCGTTGGCCAGGTTCGCCGCCTGCCGCAGTCTCTGCGCAGCGGTGAGGCGCTTTTGGGCTACCGGGCGCCGCGGCACTGTCATGAGGCTATGGTAGCCGGAGCCTTCAATTAGACTGGAGGGCAGTGGCCGCCGGCTCAGCCGGTGTGCCCTGACCTGGTCATTGAATGAACCGGAATGCACAGTTGGCATTGGGGACATTCATCCATGACCTGCCAGTGACGGACGCGCCCCCGGGAAACCGTGCAGGGCTGCCCCGTTCACCGGCAGCCACGACTCGTAGCTAAGAACAGTAGATGACTGAAACTTTGCCGGGCGCCGCCATCCCGAACCCCACGGATGAAGCCGCCATCACTGCCGCTGTAGACCAGGCCATCGCCGCCATTGCCGGCGCTGGCACCCTTGACGAGCTGAAGGCGGTGCGGCTCGCCCATACCGGCGAGAAGTCCCCGCTCAGCCTTGCCAACCGTGAGATTGGCAAGCTGCCCAAGGACCAGAAGGCCCTCGCCGGAAAGCTGATGGGCGCTTCGCGCGGACGGGTCAACAAGGCGCTCGCCGACCGTACGGCGGAGCTGGAAGCGGAAAACGACGCCCGGATCCTCCTGGAAGAGACCGTGGACGTCACCGCCGCGCCCCGCCGCCGCCGTGCCGGTGCCCGGCACCCGCTCTCCACGCTCCAGGACCGCGTGGCGGACATCTTCGTGGGCATGGGCTGGGAAATCGCCGAAGGCCCCGAGGTCGAGTCGGAATGGTTCAACTTCGACGCCCTTAACTTCAAGCCGGACCACCCCGCCCGCGAAATGCAGGACACCTTCTTCGTGGAGCCGCCCGAAGCCCACCTGCTGATGCGCACGCACACCTCGCCGGTACAGGTCCGCTCCATGCTCGAGCGTGAGCTGCCCATCTATGTGTTGTGCCCGGGCAAGGTGTTCCGCACCGACGAACTCGATGCCACCCACACCCCGGTGTTCCACCAGTTCGAGGGCCTCGCCATCGACAAGCACCTGAGCATGGCTGACCTCCGCGGCACGCTGGAGCACTTCGCACGGCAGATGTTCGGCGACGAAGCCCAGATCCGGCTGCGTCCCAACTACTTCCCGTTCACTGAGCCGTCAGCGGAGCTGGACATCTGGCACCCCGGCGCCAAGGGCGGCCCGCGCTGGATCGAGTGGGGCGGCTGCGGCATGGTCAACCCCAACGTGCTCCGCGCGGCCGGCATCGATCCGGACGTGTATTCAGGTTTTGCCTTCGGCATGGGCATCGAGCGCACCCTTATGTTCCGCAACGAAGTGGGGGACATGCGCGACATGATCGAAGGCGATGTACGTTTCAGCGAGCACTTCGGGATGGAGATCTAACAGTGCGTATCCCACTTTCCTGGCTGCGTGAATTCGCAGAGGTACCGGCCGGAGCAACGGCAGAAGACGTCATGACCGAGCTGGTCAAGGTCGGTTTTGAAGAAGAGGACGTCCACCGCCCCACGGACACCTTGCAGGGGCCCATCGTGGTTGGCCAGGTCCTGAGCCTGGCCAAGGAGCCCCAAACCAACGGCAAGACCATCAACTGGTGCCAGGTCCGGGTGGTTCCCGAAGGCCAGGAGCAGACCCTCACCGGCGACGGCATCGACCCCTCCGGCGTGCAGGGCATCATCTGCGGCGCCCACAACTTCGTTGAGGGCGACAAAGTGGTGGTCACCCTCCCGGGCGCCGTGCTGCCGGGCAACTTCCACATCTCGGCGCGGAAAACCTACGGACACCTGTCCGCAGGCATGATCGCCTCCGTCCGCGAACTCGGCATCGGCGAGGACCACGACGGCATCCTGGTGCTGTCCCGCATCGGGCTGGACCCCGAAATCGGCACTGACGCCATGGAGCTCCTTGGCCTCTACGACCAGGCCGCCGAAATCAACGTCACGCCGGACCGCGGCTATGCGTTCTCCATCCGCGGGGTTGCCCGCGAGTACGCCCACGCCACCGGAACCACCTTCACGGATCCCGCCTCCCGGGTTACCGCTCCTGCAGAGCTTTCGGGCGGCTACGGCGTCAAGATCAATGACGATGCCCCCATTTACGGCAAGCCCGGATGCGACAGGTTCGTGGCCCGCACCGTCCGCGGCGTGGACGCCACCAAGCCCACGCCCCCGTGGATGGTTTCACGGCTGCGCCTTGCCGGCATCCGTTCCATCTCCCTGCCCGTGGACATCTCCAACTACGTGATGCTGGAACTCGGCCAGCCCACGCACTGCTACGACCAGGACACGCTGTCCGGGGACATCGTGGTGCGCCGGGCCCTGGCCGGCGAGAAGATCACCACCCTCGATGGCAAGGAACGCGCGCTCGACGCCGAGGACCTGCTGATCACGGACGCCTCCGGCCCGATCGGCATCGCCGGAGTGATGGGCGGCGCGGCAACAGAGGTGGGGGATTCGACTTCGACCATTCTGGTGGAAGCTGCGCACTTCGACGAGGTGTCCATTGCCCGTTCCCGGCGCCGCCACAAGCTGCCGTCTGAAGCGTCCAAGCGCTTCGAGCGCGGCGTGGACTGGCACGTGGCCGGCATCGCCGCCCAGCGGGTGGTTGACCTGCTCGTCGAGCTGGCCGGTGGAACGGCGGACCAGGCCGGAACCGATGTGGGGACCGCCCCGGACTCCGTCAGCATCGAACTGCCTGAGGCCTTCGCTGCCGCCCGCATCGGCATCGACTTCACCGAAGAGCAGATCGTCACGTCCCTGGAGGACCTTGGCGCGGCGGTGGAGAAGAACGACGGCGGCTGGACCGTTACGGCGCCCAGCTGGCGGAACGACTTGGAAACCAAGGAGGACCTCTCCGAGGAGATTGCCCGGCTGGTGGGCTACGACAAGATTCCCGCCACGCTTCCGGTGGCGCCTCCCGGTCGCGGCCTGACGCGGGTGCAGCAGCAGCGCCGCCGCCTGATCCAGGCGCTGGCGGATGCAGGCCTCACCGAAGTCCTGTCCTACCCCTTTGTGTCCAAGGCGGCCAACGACACCTTCGGTGTAGCCGAACAAGGAGCGGACCGGACCGCGGTCAAGCTCGCGAACCCGATCAGCGAAGAGCAGGGCTTCCTGCGCACGTCCATCCTGCCCGGACTCATCGAGGTGGCCAAGCGGAACCATTCGCGCGGTTTCCGCGACCTGGCACTCTTCGAATCAGGCCTGGTGTTCCTGCCCGGCGGCACAGTGGGCACTGCCTCCATCCCGCCGCTCGGCGTCAAGCCCTCCGATGAGGTGCTGGATGGACTCTACGACGGCGTCCCGGACCAGCCGTTCCACCTCGCCGCAGTGCTCACAGGACATGACTCCCCGGCAGCGGCCGGCCATGCGCCGCGGCCTTGGGACTGGGCTGACGCCCTGGACCTTGCCCGGGTTGCCGGGGACGTGCTGGGCGTGGAGGTGCTGGTAAGCCAGGGCACCCACCAGGCTTTCCATCCCGGCCGTGCAGCACAGTTGTCACTGCGCAACGGTGAGGTGGTGGGCTACGCCGGTGAGCTGCACCCCAAGCTGTTGGCGGCATCGGACATGCCCGCCCGCTCGGTTGCACTGGAGCTCAACGCCGACGCGCTGTTCGACGCCGCGCCGGACGTGATCGTGGCGCGCCACATCTCCACGTACCCGGTGGCCACCCAGGACGTGGCGCTGGTGGTTCCTGCTGAAGTCCCCGCCGATGACGTCCTGGCGGCCCTGCGCGAAGGTGCCGGTGAACTGCTGGAGGACGTGGCGCTCTTCGACGTCTACGCAGGCAAGGGCATCGAGGAAGGCAAGAAGTCACTCGCGTTCGGGCTTCGGTTCCGCGCCAACGACCGGACCCTCACGGCGGACGAGGCATCAGCCGCACGGGAAGGCGCAGTGGCCCTGGCAGCCGAACGCTTCGGCGCCGTCCAGCGCTAGCCGCAAACCTGCACCAACAGGAAAGGTCCCCGCAGCCACACGGCTGCGGGGACCTTTCCATGTCTGCGGAGGCTGCCCTACGGAACCAGGATGACCTTTCCCGTGGTGCGCCGCCCTTCCAGGTCCCGATGGGCCTGGGCAGCCTGCACCAGGGGGTACCGGGCACCGATGCGGACCTTCAAACTGCCGTCCGCCGCCGCTGCGAATACTTCGCCGGAGCGCCAGCGGCGCTCCGCGGCGTCCCTCAGGTAGTGCCCAATGGTGGGCCTGGTCAGGAACAGCGAGCCGCCGGCATTCAGGCGCTGGGGATCAACGGGCGGAACCGGGCCGGAGGCAGCACCGAAGAGGACCAGCATCCCCCTGACGCGCAATGCGGCCAGTGAGCCGTCGAAGGTGTCCTTCCCAACGCCGTCGTACACCACGTCCGCGCCGGTGCCGCTGGTGATGTCCCTGACCCGCGCAGCGAAGCCTTCATACCGCAGCACATGGTGTGCGCCGGCCTCGCGCGCGAGCTGCTCCTTCGCGTCTGTGGACACGGTGGTGATGACTTCCGCCCCGCGGGCCTTGAGCAGCTGGATCAGCAGCAGGCCCACACCTCCCGCGCCCGCGTGCAGCAGGACGGTGTGCCCCGGCTCCACCTTGAAGGTGGAGTTCATCAGGTAGTGGGCGGTGATGCCCTGCAGGGGCAGCGCGGCCGCCGTCAGGTCGTCCAGGCCGTGCGGAACCGGCAGGGCTGCGGCCTCATCAACCAACGCATAGTCCGCGTAGCAGTAGATGCCTTCCGCCGTGGCCACCCGGTCGCCGGGGACGAACCCCGTGACGCCGTCGCCCACCTCTTCAACGGTGCCGGCGGCTTCTGACCCTGGGGTGAACGGGAAGGGGACCTTGTAGGTGCCGCTGCGCTTGTACGTGTCGATGAAGTTAACGCCCGCTGCTCCCACCTTCACCAGGAGCTGGCCAGGTCCCGGGACAGGGCGTTCTATGTCCTCGTAGGTAAGGACTTCCGGTCCGCCTGCCTGACGTGCGACGATTGCGTGGGTCATTGCTCACCTTTCCCGGTCCCGGCGTTTCCGGCTCCGGCTGCTGCCACCATCCTAGGGACAGTCCACGGAAGCCCCATAGCGGCCACCTTCCGCTGCATGCATAAATATCGGCCTCAGTGAATACTTTTGCTGTATGGTTGTGGTCATGACTATTTCTGTTGCAGTGTCCGGTGCCAGCGGATACGCCGGGGGAGAGGTCCTGCGCCTCCTGGCTGGGCATCCTGGCGTCACCATTGGAGCCATCACAGCCCACAGCAATGCCGGTTCCCGGCTCGGCGAACTGCAGCCCCACCTGCACGGGCTGGCAAGCCGCATCCTCGAGGACACCACCGTGGACAACCTGTCCGGCCACGACGTCGTCTTCCTGGCCCTGCCGCACGGCGCCTCTGCTGAGATAGCAGCCCAGCTGCCGGCAGGGACCGTCGTCATAGATGCCGGCGCGGACCACCGGCTGGAGGACCCGGCGGCCTGGGAAAAGTTCTATGGTTCCGCCCACGCCGGCACGTGGCCCTACGGCCTGCCGGAGCTCCCGGGCCAGCGCGAAGCCCTCAAGGGCGCCAACCGCATCGCCGTGCCCGGCTGCTATCCGACGTCGGCCCTGCTGGCCTTGGCGCCCGGGTTCGCCGTCGGGCTCCTCCAGCCCGACGACGTCGTCATCGTCTCTGCCTCCGGCACCTCCGGCGCGGGCAAGGCCGCCAAGGTGAACCTCATCGGTTCAGAAGTCATGGGCTCCATGAGCCCCTACGGCGTTGGCGGCGGCCACCGGCATACGCCCGAGATCGAACAGGGACTGTCCAATGCCGCGGGTGAACAGGTCACCGTGTCCTTTACTCCCACCCTGGCACCCATGAGCCGGGGCATCCTCACGACGGCGACGGCGAAGGTCAAAGCCGGTACCACGGGGGAGCAGCTGCGCCAGGCCTGGACCGACGCGTACGACGACGAACCGTTCGTCCACGTCCTCCCGGAAGGCCAGTGGCCCGCCACGAAGTCCGTGCAGGGGTCAAACCACGCCGCCATGCAGCTGGCGTTCGATTCCCACACCGGCCGGGTGATCGTTACCTGCGCCATCGACAACCTCACCAAAGGGACCGCCGGCGGCGCCGTCCAGTCCATGAACATTGCCCTCGGCCTGGCGGAAACCGCTGGCCTTGACCTGCAGGGAGTTGCCCCGTGACCGTTACCGCCCCCCGTGGATTCCGGGCCGCCGGCGTCACCGCCGGACTCAAAGCCTCCGGCAAGCCGGACCTTGCCCTGGTAGTCAATGACGGCCCGTCCAAGGCCGCCGCCGCCGTCTTCACCAGCAACCGCGTCGCCGCCGCCCCTGTGCACTGGTCCCGCCAGGTGGTCTCGGACGGCCGCGTGGACGCGGTGGTCCTCAACTCCGGCGGAGCCAACGCCTGCACCGGGCCAGCCGGTTTCCAGAACACGCACAGCACCGCCGAAAAGGTGGCCAAGGTCCTGGACATCTCCGCCACGGACGTTTTTGTGTGTTCCACAGGCCTGATCGGCGAGCAGCTGCCCATGGACAAGATCCTTCCCGGCGTGGAGGCTGCGGCTGCCGCGCTGAGCGCCGACGGCGGCCCCGAGGCAGCGACCGCCATCATGACCACCGACTCCGTTCCCAAAGCGGCGCTGTTTATTGGCACCGATGCCGATGGCGAGGAGTTTTCCATTGGCGGCATTGCCAAGGGTGCGGGCATGCTGGCTCCCGGCCTGGCCACCATGCTGGTGGTCCTCACCACGGATGCGGCAGTTGACGCGGAACTGCTCGACGTCGTCCTCCGCGACGCCACCCGGGTCACGTTCGACCGGGCAGACTCGGACGGCTGCATGTCCACCAACGACACCGTCGTCCTGCTCTCCTCCGGCGCATCCGGCGCCGTGCCGTCAGCAGAGGTATTCGCTGCCGGCCTGACCCAGGTCTGCGCCGAACTGGCCCGGAAGCTGATCGCCGATGCCGAAGGTGCCAGCCACGACATCGCCATCCGCACCTTCAATGCCGCCAGCGAAGCGGACGCCGAAACGGTCAGCCGCTCCGTGGCCCGCTCCAACCTCTTCAAGGCCGCCATCTTCGGCAAGGACCCCAACTGGGGACGGGTGCTGTCCGCGGTCGGCACCACCGACGCCGTCTTCGAACCCGACCAGCTCAACGTGGCCATGAACGGCGTCCAGATCTGCCGCAACGGCAGCATCGGCGACGACCGCGGCCTGGTGGACCTGGAACCGCGCGAGGTCCTGGTGGAAATCGACCTCCAGGCCGGCAACGCCGAGGCCACCATCTGGACGAACGACCTGACCCACGACTACGTGCACGAGAACAGCGCCTACTCGAGCTGACAAACCATTTGAGCCGGCCTACCGGCGCCCGGCAAACCTGGAGAAACTCCCTGATGAACACCCGCACCCGCGAAACCACGTCCATGCTTGACGCCCAAAGCAAGGCCGGCACGCTGATCGAGGCGCTGCCCTGGATCCAGCGCTTTGCCGGCACCACCATGGTGATCAAGTACGGCGGCAACGCCATGGTCAACGACGAGCTGCGCCGTGCCTTCGCCGAGGACGTTGTTTTCCTGCACCACGTGGGCATCCACCCCGTGGTGGTGCACGGCGGCGGCCCCCAGATCAACGCCATGCTGGCCCGGCTGGGCATCGAGTCCGAGTTCAAGGGCGGCCTGCGGGTCACCACTCCCGAAGCCATGGACGTGGTGCGCATGGTCCTCACGGGCCAGGTGGGCCGCGAACTGGTTGGGCTGATCAACTCCCATGGCCCCTATGCCGTGGGCATGTCCGGTGAGGATGGCGGGCTGCTCCGCGCTGTGCGTACCGGCACCGTCATTGACGGCGAAGACGTTGACCTGGGCCTGGTGGGTGAAGTGGTGGGCGTGAACCCGGAAGGCATCCTGGACATCCTCGCCGCCGGCCGCATCCCCGTGATCTCCACGGTGGCCCCGGAGATCGACACCGACGGGTTCGCAGCCGACGGCAGCGTCCAGACCACGGGACAGGTGCTCAACGTCAACGCGGACACCGCGGCCGCAGCCCTGGCCGAAGCGCTCGGGGCCTCCAAACTGGTGATCCTCACCGACGTCGAAGGCCTCTATGCCAACTGGCCGGACAAGTCCTCGCTGATCTCCTCCCTGAAGGCCTCGGACCTGCGCGGGCTCCTGCCCTCGCTGGAATCCGGCATGATCCCCAAGATGGAGGCCTGCCTCAAGGCCATCGACGGCGGCGTGGAGCGCGCGCACATTGTGGACGGGCGGCTGGCCCACTCCATGCTGCTGGAAACCTTTACCACCGCGGGCATCGGCACCCAGGTGGTTCCCGACGAGGAGACGAATTCATGAACGACGCTGTTGACCTGAGCCCGGCGGTCGAAAAGGACGCCAAGGCTTCTCTGATGACCGGAACCGGAAGCGGCTCCGAGTGGCTCGCGCGGTACTCCAGCTCCCTCATGGGCGTGTTCGGCACCCCGCAGCGCGTCCTGGTCCGCGGTGCCGGCTGCCTGGTCTGGGACGCCGACGGCAAGGAGTACCTCGACCTGCTCGGAGGCATCGCCGTCAACGCGCTGGGCCATGCCAACCCCTTCGTCACGTCCGTGATATCCAGCCAGCTGGCCACCCTGGGCCACGTCTCCAACTTCTTCACCAGCCCCACCCAGATCGCGCTGGCCGAAAAGCTGCTGGCCATCACCGACGCCCCCGCTGGTTCCAAGGTGTTCTTCACCAACTCCGGCACCGAGGCCAACGAGGCCGCTTTCAAGCTGGCCCGCCGCAATACCGGCGGCAGCGGCGCCAAGCGGACCAGGATCATCGCCCTCGAAGGGGCCTTCCATGGCCGGACCATGGGCGCCCTCGCCCTGACCGCAAAAGAGGCCTACCGCGCGCCGTTCGAGCCGCTGCCCGGCGGCGTCGTCCACATCCCCTTCGGTGACGTGGAGGCGCTGAAGGACGCCGTGGACGAGACCGTGGCGGCCGTCTTCCTGGAGCCCATCCAGGGCGAGGCGGGCGTGCGCCCCCTGCCGCCCGGATACCTTCGGGCCGCCCGCGAGCTCACCGCCCGGGTGGGAGCGCTGCTGATCCTCGACGAGGTGCAGACCGGCATCGGCCGTACCGGAAAGTGGCTGGCCAGCGAGGATGCCGGGATCATGCCCGACGCCGTCACCCTGGCCAAGGGCCTGGGCGGCGGCTTCCCGATCGGTGCCCTGATCACCTATGGACCGGAGACGTCGTCGTTGTTGGCTGCGGGCCAGCACGGCACCACGTTCGGCGGGAACCCGGTGGCGACCGCGGCCGCCCTCGCCACCCTGCACGCCATCGAAAGCCAGCACGTGCTGGCCAATGCAACAGCCGTAGGCCAGTACCTGCGGGCCGGCCTGGCCGGAATTCCGGGCGTCACCGAGGTCCGCGGGGAAGGCCTCCTCATCGGCTTCGACCTGGACGCGGAGGTGGCCCCGGGAGTGGTGCAGGCCGGCCTTGACGCAGGGTTCATCGTCAACAGCCCCGGCCCCCGCACCATCCGCCTTGCACCGCCGCTGGTCCTGACCACGGCCCAGGCGGACACCTTCCTCGACGCCTTCCCGGCAATCCTCCAAGCAGCTAAGGACGCCCAGTGACACCAGCAGCGAGCACCACCCGGCACTTCCTCAAGGACACGGACCTCAGCCCCGCCGAACAGGCCGAGGTGCTTGACCTCGCGGCCCGGATGAAGGCGGCCCCCTACAGCGTCCAGCCGTATGCCGCCGAGGGCAGCGGCCGCAAGACCGTGGCCGTCATCTTCGACAAAACGTCTACCCGGACCCGGGTCTCGTTTGCCACCGGGATCGCGGACCTGGGAGGCAACGCCCTGATCATCAACCCCGGCGAGGCGCAGATCGGGCACAAGGAATCCGTGGAGGACACCGCCAGGGTCCTGGAGCGGATGGTCTCCACCATCGTCTGGCGGACCGGCGCGCATGCCGGCCTCGTGGCCATGGCGGAGAACTCCAGGGTTCCCGTGATCAACGCCCTGTGCGACGACTACCACCCCTGCCAGCTGCTGGCGGACCTGTTGGCCGTAAAGGAGCACAAGGGCGAACTCAAGGGCCTCACCATGAGCTACCTGGGGGACGCCGCCAACAACATGGCCAATTCCTACCTGCTGGCCGGTGTCACGGCCGGGATGCACGTGCGGATTGCCGGGCCGGAGGGCTACCTCCCGGCCGCGGACATCGTGGCCGCAGCCGAGGAACGCGCGGCAGAGACCGGAGGGTCTGTGCTTATCACCACTGACGCTGCGGAGGCTTTGAAAGGGGCCGACGTCGTCGCCACAGACACGTGGGTGTCCATGGGGCAGGAAGCGGAAAAGGAAGCCAGGATGCAGCTGTTCCGGGACTACGCCGTGGACGAGGCCGCCATGGCACAGGCCGCGGAAGACGCCGTCGTGCTTCACTGCCTGCCCGCCTACCGCGGCTACGAAATCTCTGCCGGCGTCATTGACGGTCCGCAGTCCATCGTCTGGGACGAGGCCGAAAACCGGCTGCACGCCCAGAAGGCCCTGATGGCCTGGCTGATGCACCGTTCCGGCCTGGCCTTCGTTGACGGGCTCGCACCCGTTGAAGGCACCGGAGAGAGCACGTTCTAGTGTCCGCCCAACCGGCGTCGCCGGGCTCCAGCCCGGCGACCAAGACAGCCCGCCAGGCGCGCATCACCGCCATCCTGACGGGGGAGTCCGTGCGTTCCCAGGCGGAGCTGGCCGCCTTGCTGGCGGACGACGGCGTGCAGGTCACCCAGGCGACGCTGTCGCGGGACCTCGTGGAACTCGGCGCTGTCCGGGTCCGCGGCAAGGAGGGCGTGCTCGTGTACGCCGTACCCGGGGAGGGCGGCGAACGGGCCGCCAGGAGCGGGGTGAGCCAGGAGATCCTGGACGCCCGGCTGGCCCGGCTGTGCAGCGAACTGCTGGTCACCGCGGAGGCCTCGGCCAACATCGCCGTGCTCCGCACCCCGCCCGGGGCGGCAAACTTCCTGGCACTGGCCATCGACCATTCGGTGATGCCGTCCATCCTGGGCACCATCGCCGGGGACGACACCGTGCTGCTGGTGGCCCGGGACCCGCAGGGCGGCCAGGACCTCGCCGCCAGGTTCCTGCAGCTGGCTGAAGAAGCCGGGCAATAAGCTTGAAGACAACATCAACAAACCCCAATCACAAGGAGCATTCGAAGTGACTGAACGCATTGTGCTCGCCTACTCAGGCGGCCTGGACACCTCAGTAGCCATCGGCTGGATCGGTGAAGCCACCGGCGCCGAGGTCATCGCCGTGGCGGTCGACGTCGGACAGGGCGGCGAGTCCCTGGAGACCATCCGCCAGCGCGCCCTCGGCTGCGGCGCCGTCGAAGCCTACGTGGCCGACGCCTCCGACGAGTTCGCCAACGAATACTGCATGCCCACGCTGAAGGCCAACGGCCTCTACCAGGGCCACTACCCGCTGGTGTCCGCCATCTCCCGCCCGGTCATCGTCAAGCACCTGGTCAAGGCTGCCCGCGAATTCGGCGCCACCACCGTGGCCCACGGCTGCACCGGCAAGGGCAACGACCAGGTCCGCTTTGAAGTGGGCATCCAGACCCTCGGCCCCGACCTGAAGTGCATCGCCCCGGTCCGCGACCTCGCGCTCACCCGTGACAAGGCCATTGCCTTCGCCGAGGAAAAGGGCCTGCCGATCGAGACCACCAAGAAGAACCCGTATTCGATCGACCAGAACGTCTGGGGCCGCGCCGTGGAAACCGGCTACCTTGAGGACATCTGGAACGCCCCCACCAAGGACATCTACGACTACACCGCCACCCCGGAGTTCCCGCCGGCACCGGACGAGGTCGTCATCTCCTTCGAAGCCGGCATCCCGGTAGCGATCGACGGCGTCAAGGTCACCCCGCTGCAGGCCATCAAGGAACTCAACCGCCGTGCCGGTGCCCAGGGTGTGGGCCGCATCGACGTCGTCGAGGACCGCCTGGTGGGCATCAAGTCCCGCGAAATCTACGAGGCTCCCGGCGCCATGGCCCTCATCACGGCCCACAAGCACCTCGAGGACATCACCGTGGAGCGCGAGCAGGCCCGCTTCAAGGCCACCGTTGGCCAGCGCTGGTCGGAGCTGGTGTACGACGGCCAGTGGTTCTCGCCGCTGAAGCGCTCCCTGGACGCCTTCATCGAGGACACCCAGAAGTACGTCTCCGGAGACATCCGGATGACCCTGCACGGCGGCCAGGCCATCGTCAACGGCCGCCGTTCGGACACCTCGCTCTACGACTTCAACCTGGCCACCTACGACACCGGCGACACCTTCGACCAGTCCATGGCCCGCGGCTTCATCGAGCTGTGGGGCATGTCCGCCAAGGTTGCCTCCGGCCGCGATATCCGCGTCGCAGGAAAGTAGCCCCGGTGGCTGAGCCAAAGACCGAAGCAACAAATGCGGGCGCACTGTGGGGCGGCCGGTTCGCCGGCGGCCCCGCCGACGCCCTGGCGGCACTGAGCAAGTCCACGCACTTTGACTGGCGGCTGGCCCGCTATGACATTGCCGGGTCCAAGGCGCACGCCCGCGTGCTGCACAAGGCCGGGCTGCTTGACGACGCCGAACTCGAGGGCATGCTGGCCGCCCTCACGCAGCTGGATGAGGACGTGGCCTCCGGCGCCTATGTGCCGGCGGAGTCCGACGAGGACGTGCACGGCTCGCTGGAGCGGGGCCTGATCGAGCGCGCGGGGACCCAGCTGGGCGGCAAGCTCCGCGCCGGCCGTTCCCGGAACGACCAGGTGGCCACCCTTGGCCGCATGTTCCTGCGGGACCATGCCCGGATCATCGCCCGCGGTGTCCTGGCTACGGTGGATGCCCTGGTGGAGCAGGCCAAGGCTCACCACGGTGTCGCCATGCCGGGCCGCACCCACCTGCAGCACGCCCAGCCCGTCCTGCTCAGCCACCACCTGCTGGCCCACGCCTGGGCCCTGCTGCGCGATGTGCAGCGGTTGCAGGACTGGGACAAGCGGGCCGGCGTCTCACCGTACGGTTCGGGCGCCCTGGCCGGCTCGTCGCTGGGGCTGGACCCGGAGGCTGTGGCCGCGGACCTGGGCTTCTTCTCCGCCTCCCACAACTCGATCGACGGCACCGCCTCGCGCGACGTCTTCGCCGAGTTCGCCTGGGTCTGCGCCATGATCGGCGTGGACCTGTCCCGGGTGTCGGAAGAAGTCATCCTGTGGGCCACCAAGGAGTTCTCCTTCGTCACGCTGCACGACTCCTACTCCACGGGCTCGTCCATCATGCCGCAGAAGAAAAACCCGGATGTGGCGGAACTGGCCCGCGGCAAGGCGGGCCGCCTGATCGGCGACCTGACCGGGCTGCTGGCGACCCTCAAGGGCCTGCCGTTGGCGTACAACCGCGACCTGCAGGAGGACAAGGAACCGGTGTTCGACGCCGCCGACACCCTGGAGCTCCTGCTTCCGGCGGTCTCCGGCATGATCGCCACCCTGAAGTTCAATACCGAACGGATGGAATCGCTGGCACCGCAGGGCTTCGCGCTGGCCACGGACATCGCCGAATGGCTTGTCCGCCAGGGCGTACCGTTCCGGGAAGCCCACGAGCTCTCCGGTGCTGCCGTGAAGCAGGCAGAATCCCGCGGCGTGGAGCTGTGGGACCTGACGGATGAAGAGTACGCGGCCATCTCGGAGCACCTCACGCCGGAGGTCCGCACCGTCCTGTCCACGGAGGGCTCGCTCAACAGCCGCAACTCCCAGGGCGGAACCGCGCCCGCCGCCGTTGAACGCCAGCTGGTTGCGCTGGAAGCCGAGCTTGCCGGCGTGCGGGAGTACGCGGGGTAAAACGCTCTCTCACTTGATGTGCCTTTCTGGGCAACGCTCCTGCACCGGGTGCAGGAGCGTTGCCGGTTTTCACGCATTAACTGAGAGAGCGTTCGCCGGATGGGGCCCGGCTAGCATGGAGCAATGAGCGAACCGTTCCGCCGGCAACTCCGCGCGCTTCCCGATTTCCCGGACACGCTGCCGACCTTTGACCCGGAGAGCGCACCCAAGGATCCCGCTGAGCTGTTCAGGCAATGGCTGGGCGAGGCGCTGGCGGCGGGGGAGCGGCAGCCGCATGCGTGCAGCCTGGCCACAGCGGGCGGCGACGGCAAACCGTCGTCGAGGATGCTGATCCTGAAAAACATTGACGACGACGGCTGGCACTTCGCGACGTCCCGCACCTCACGCAAGGGCAGGGAACTGGGTGCCAACCCGCACGCTGCCATGACCTTCTACTGGCCCTCCCAGGGCCGGCAGATCCGCGTTGCCGGGGCCGTCGTCGAACTGTCCGCCGAGGCCTCCGCGCAGGACTGGGCGGAGCGGCCCCGGGCGGACGGCAGCACGAACCTCCACTGGCAGCTCTACGCCCTCCGGCCCGCCGAGATCGAGTTCTGGCAGGCCAGCCACGACGGCGCGCATGTCCGGCACCGCGTCGGTCCCGACGGTTCACCCCTGGGTTAGGCTGTCGCCATGACAGCTCCCGCACCAGACGAACTGCTCCCTGCGCTCCACACAGCCGCGGAAAACGTTGCCGCCGACGCTGCGCGGTTAAGCGATGAAGACGCGAAGGCGCCCTCAGCCCTGCCCGGCTGGACGAGGGGGCACGTGCTGGCCCATCTGACCGGAATTTCCAACGCCATGGCCCGGCAGCTTGAGTACGCGGCGCGCGGAGAGGCCGTGGAGCTTTACGACGGCGGCATGGAAGGCCGGAACAAAGCCATCGACATGGCGGCGGGCCACGACGCCGCTACCCACCTCGCGGACCTCACCGCCGCAATGGACCGGGCGCTCAAAGCCTTCGACGCGCTGCCCGGCGTCAAGGATTCATCGGCGAACCGGACCGGCTGGTACGCCCCCATCACCTTTCGCGGGGGCGTGGTCCTGGACGGCGGACTGGCGCTGTGGCGGGAACTGGTCATCCACGCGTCGGACCTGCTGACGGGGAGGGGCCCGGAAACTTGGAGCCGGCCGTTCTGCGAGCACCTCTTCGATTTTCTGGCGGCCCGGGTCCAGCCGGACGACAAGCTGGTGCTGCAGCCACTGGGACTCCAGCCGGTCAGCATTGGCAGCGGCAACCGGTCCACTGTCATCAGCGGCATGATCACCGATATCGCAGCCTGGCTCGCCGGCCGCGAGCCGACGCTGGGCAGCCTGAGGGCCTCGGCCGCAGCTGACGGCGTGAACCTGCCCGAGCTGCTGCCGTGGCCTTCCGGAACCCCCGCCGCCGGCAGGACCGGCTCGAAGGCCTAAGCGGCTTCGCGCGCCAGCAGGCTCTGCTTGATGGGAAGCCCCCAGCGAAAACCGCCCAGGGAGCCGTCAGTCCGGATCACCCGGTGGCAGGGCACAAACAACGCGGCGGCATTGAAGGCGCAGGCGCTGGCGGCTGCCCGCACCGCTTTGGGGTTGCCGGCGAGCTCCGCGTACTGGGTATAGGTGACGGGCTGACCCGGCCGCACCAGCCGCAGGACATCCCAGGCATGGGCCCGGAAAGGTCCTGACACCTGCCGCACGGGAACGCCCATCGCCGGCGCGGGGTCACCGGCGTAAAAGGCTTCCACGGCGGATGAGATTTCTCCCAGTCCCGTGACCGTTTCCAGCGTGCCGGGCCGCAAGGACGGATGGATCTGGCCGGTCAGCTCGCCGGGGTTGCCTGTCCAGCCGCTGGAGAGCACGACGCCGTCCTGGGCAATGACGGTGAACGGGCCGTCCGGGGTGGTCATCTGAAGCAGTTGGGCCTTCATCTGTTCGCTTTCTCTGCTGGTCTGGCGTCTTGGTTTGTAGGGGCCGTTGCTGTGCCCCTGCGCGTGCCGGCCGCAGACTGGGCTTCCGCAGCGTGGGCTGCCGCCCGCCACAGGTGCATGGTGGCGTACGAGCGCCAGGGACTCACTTCCCGGAAGTCCGGGGTGGACGTTGTGGCCTCCGCCGCGAGGGCACGGAGCCCGTTCCGCACGGCCGCGTCGTTGGCCAGGAAAACGTCCGGGGCGCCAAGGACGCGCATGGCCAGGTACCCCGTGGTCCATGGTCCCACGCCGGGCAGCGGCAGCAGCTTGCAGGCCAGGCTTTCCGGGCTGTCGCCGTAGCCAAAGTCGAGCCTGCCGTCCGCCATTGCGGCAGCTGCCGCGAGGAGGGCCGCGATCCGCCGTTGCGGTCCCCGCAGGACGGCGGACCCTCCGCCGGCGATCTCGGCGGGGGTGGGAAACATCCGGTCCAGGCCCTCGCCGGGGCTTCGGCTTGGACGTCCGACGGCGGCCAGCTGGCTGAGGGCGGTCCGCGCCGCTGCCACGGTGATCTGCTGCCCGGCCATGGCCCGGATCAGCATTTCCGCGGGATCCATGGCACCCGGCATCCTGATTCCCGGAGCGGACGCTACAACGGGCGCAAGCCTGGCATCCCCTGCCAGTGCGCTGTCGATGGCCACCGGATCAGCGTCCAGGTCAAAGAGCCGCCGCACCCGGCTCAACAGTGCCGGCAGGTCCCGAAGGTCCACCGCGCCGATGGTGAGCGTCAGCGGCCGGCCCGGAGCGCCGGCGTCGTAATCCACCCGGAACCTCGCGTCACCCTGGGGCAGCCGCAGCGTGCGCGCATAGGAGGTGGACGTTCCTGATTCAATCCCTGGGATGGCCCGGACGGCCAGGAAGGTGAAGACCCCGGGGTCGAAAGGTTCACGGTAGGGGAGGTTGAGGGTGAGGGCGGTGGAACCGGCGGGGGCTTTCGGATGCCTCGCGGTGCGGAGCGCAGTGGGAGTCATCCCAAAAACTTCCGCCATGGTCTCGTTGAACTGGCGGACGCTGCTGAAGCCGGCCGCAAAGGCAACGTCCGCGAGCTTCATCGAGGTGGACACCAGCAGTGTCCGGGCAGTCTGCGCACGGCCGGCCCGGGCCAGCGAGAGCGGTCCCGCCCCCAGCTCCTGGCTGAGGATGCGGTTGAGCTGGCGGGAGGAATAGCCCAGGCGGGCCGCCAGGCCGTCAACGCCGTCCCTGGTGACCACGCCGTCACTGATCAGCCGCATGGCACGCCCGGCAATGTCCTGGCGAAGATTCCAGGCGGGCGTGCCGGGAACCGCCTCCGGAAGGCAGCGCTTGCAGGCCCGGTAGCCGGCGTCGTGCGCTGCTGCCGAGGTTTCATAGAACGTGACGTTGGAAGCCTTCGGAGTCCTGGCCGGGCAGGACGGGCGGCAGTAGATGCCCGTGGTCCGAACGGCAGTGTAGAACTGCCCGTCGAACCGGGTGTCCCGGGCGTCGATCGCCCGGTAGCGCTGCCAGAAGTCCATTCCTCAATCGTGCCAGCCCTCCGGTGTACCGGCTAGCGGAAATCGGACACGGCCGTGGGGCGTCAAATATGTGAGGGGCGGGGCCGGCGTTGGATAGAGTCTGGCCATGAACAGAAATCCGATGGGGGCCGGCCAGCCGCTGCGGGAGTTCCTTTCCGGAGACGCCCGCCAGTTGGCGCCGCTGCTGCTGGGAGCCGTCCTGACCCATGACTCCAGGGACGGTGCGGTATCCGTCCGGCTTACCGAAGTGGAGGCCTACCTGGGGCCCGAGGACTCCCTGCACCCGGATCCCGGATCGCACACCTACCGCGGCCCCACGCCGCGCAACGCCCCCATGTTCGGCCCTGCGGGCCACCTGTACGTCTATTTCACCTACGGGATGCACCACTGCACGAATATCGTGTGCGGTCCGGAAGGAACGGCATCGGCCCTGCTGCTGCGGGCAGGGGAGATCGTGGACGGGATTGAACTTGCCCGGCACCGCCGGACAACGTCCAAAAGCCCCGCCGACCTTGCGAGGGGGCCTGCCCGGCTGGCCAAGGCCTTGGGCCTGACGACCGCGGACAGCGGCCGTGATGCACTCGCGCCGCCGTTCGGGCTGGCGCTTCCGCCCAGGCCCGTGGGACAGGTGAGCTCCGGACCAAGGGTGGGAGTCTCCGGCGCAGGAGGAACAGACCAGTACTCATGGCGCTTCTGGATCACCGGCGACCCTACCGTCTCCCAGTACAAGGCGGCCAAGCCAAGGGGGGCCAAACCGGATCCTGCAACGTTTCACGGGCGTTAACGGAAATGGTTGTAGAATGGTAGGTCTGTCTTTTGCGATAGGGGAACGTTAAATGCTCGACGCCGATTTGGCCCACGAACGCGACTATGTAGCCGGCCTGTACGCCCGGCTGGAAGAGCTGCGCGAGGAAAAGCGCCGGCAGCTGGCGCAGGTCCGCCGGGCCGGGGCCGTGGGCACCATGCAGAACGTCTCCGAACGCGACGCATTCGCTGCCCTCTATGAAGACCGTCTCGCCCAGCTGGACGCGGTGGATGACCGGCTGGTCTTCGGCCGGCTGGACCTGGACTCCGGCGAAGCGCAGTACATTGGCCGCATTGGCCTCACCACCGAGGACCTGCAGCGGCTCATGGTGGACTGGCGCGCGCCCGAAGCCGGCCACTTCTACCAGGCCACGGCCTTTGACCGGCAGGGTGTGCGCAGGCGCCGGCACCTGATCCTGCAGGGCCGCGAGGTCAAGGCCATCGAGGATGACGTCCTTGACGCCGGGATGCTGGCCGACAACGAATCCCTGCAGGGCGAAGGCGCCCTCCTCGCTGCCCTGAACTCCAAGCGCACCGGCCGTATGTCGGACATCGTCAGCACCATCCAGTCCGAGCAGGACCGCATCATCCGCTCCTCCATCTCCGGTGCCCTGGTGGTGCAGGGCGGACCCGGCACCGGCAAGACCGCCGTGGCCCTCCACCGTGCCGCCTACCTGCTCTATACCCACCGCGACCGCCTCAAGACCGCAGGCGTGCTGCTGGTGGGGCCGTCGTCGTCGTTCATGAAGTACATCGAAAGGGTGCTGCCCTCCCTGGGCGAGACCGGCGTCGTGATGGCCAGCGTGGGCCGCCTGATGCCAGGCATCCACGCAGTGCCGGAACCGGATGCCGACGTCGCTGCCATTAAAGGCCGCCTGGACATGGCCACCGTGGTGGCCAACGCCGTGGCCAACCGCCAGCGGATTCCCGCGGAAGACCGGATCCTGGAGGTGGACGGCCGCAGGCTGGTGCTGACGCCGCGCCAGGTCCGCCGTGCCCGCGAGCGTGCCCGCTCCACCGGCAAGCCGCACAACGAGGCACGTGTGACGTTCGTCAAGATCCTGCTGCGCGAACTTACGGAACAAATGACCGAGCTGGTGGAAGCCGGGAACATCGGCAACAACGCAGACCGCTCCTACCTTGCCGAGGATGTCCGCTCCGCGCGGGACGTACGCATTGCCCTCAACCTCTGCTGGATGCCCATGACGCCGGAGAAGCTGATCTCCGAGCTCTTCAGCAAGCCGGCCATACTGGAATTCTGCACACCGAACATGTCCCCGGCCGAGCGGGCACTGCTGCAGCGCCCCGCCGACGCCCCCTGGACCGAGTCCGATGTGCCGCTTCTGGACGAGGCCGCCGAGCTGCTCGGCGAACTGGATCCGGCCGCGGGGCGTGGACTTGCCCAGCAGGAGCACGACCGTGCCCGCGATCTTGCCAACGCCAAGCAGACCCTGGTGAACATGCAGGCGGCAGGGGTGGACCCGTTGATGTCCGCAGAGGAACTGGCCGAACAGAACCAGGAGCAGGAAACACGGCAAACCGCCGCAGAGCGAGCCACCAGCGACCGCACCTGGGCATTTGGCCACATCGTGGTGGATGAGGCTCAGGAACTTTCACCCATGCAGTGGCGCCTGCTGGTCCGCCGCTGCCCCCTGAAATCCTTCACCATCGTGGGGGACATCGCGCAGACCAGCTCGGTGGCCGGCGCCAATTCCTGGCAGGGAGCGCTCGCCCCCATGTTCGGGGACCGCTGGCAGCTGGAGGAGCTAACGGTGAACTACCGGACGCCGTCCCAGATCGCCGAAGCCGCCGTCCGGATGGCCAACGCGGCGGGGCTGGTGGTCTCAGCGCCCAAGGCCGTCCGCGAAGGGCGCTGGTCACCCGTCATCGACGAGGTGGATCCCGGACAGGTGGTCAGCCGACTTGTTGAGGTCCTGCCGGAGGAATTGGATGCGCTCGACGGCGGCCTGCTCGCCGTGATTGCCGACGGGCACTTCCTGCCGGAGGCCACGGCAGCGCTGCGGGCTGCCTATGGACGCCGCGTGGGCACCGGTGCCGGCAGTTACGAGCAGGACATCGTGGTGATCAGCCCCCGCGAAGCCAAGGGGCTGGAGTTCGACGGTGTCGTGGTGCTCGAGCCGTCCATGATGCTCAACCATGAGCACGGAAAGGTGGGGGACCTGTATGTGGCGATGACCCGGGCCACCCAGCGGCTGCGGCTTATTGCTTCAGAACCTGTTCCGGCAGGCATCAAACGCTGATCTGGCACGCCGCCTACTGCTAACTTAGAAGGCGTGCCAGAACTCAACAGCCTCGAATCGCAGCAGAACGACCCCACTTTTGCCAACGTATGGCAGGAGCTGAAATGGCGTGGCCTGGTCCACGTGTCCACCGACGAGGCAGAGCTTGAAAAACTCCTCGCCGGCGGGCCGGTTACGTACTATTGCGGGTTCGATCCCACCGCGCCGAGCCTCCACCTGGGAAACCTGGTTCAGCTGCTCCTCATGCGCCGGCTGCAGCTGGCCGGCCACAAGCCCCTCGGGCTTGTGGGCGGCTCAACCGGCATGATCGGGGACCCGCGTCCCACGGCCGAACGGACCCTGAAC
This sequence comes from Pseudarthrobacter quantipunctorum, assembly GCF_045291495.1. NCBI lineage: Bacteria > Bacillati > Actinomycetota > Actinomycetes > Micrococcales > Micrococcaceae > Pseudarthrobacter > Pseudarthrobacter quantipunctorum. The sequence goes on along the minus strand of NZ_CP148033.1, from coordinate 2,524,495 downwards.
ACCAAGGACACCGTGGCCGAGTGGGTGGGCTACCTTCAGGCCCAGGTCCGCCGGTTCCTCAGCTTCGAGGGGGACAACGCGGCCCGGATGGTCAACAACCTGGACTGGACGGCGCCGCTGAGCGCCATCGACTTCCTGCGTGAAGTGGGCAAGCACTACCGCGTGGGAACCATGCTCCGCAAGGATGCAGTGGCCTCACGGCTGAGCTCGGATGAGGGCATCAGCTACACCGAATTCAGCTACCAGATCCTCCAGGGCATGGACTACCTGCAGCTGTACCGGGACTACGGCTGCGTGCTGCAGACCGGCGGCTCGGACCAGTGGGGCAACCTCACCAGCGGCACGGAGCTGATCCGCAAGGTGGAGGGCAAGAGCGTCCACGCCCTCGGAACACCACTGATCACCAACGCTGACGGCACGAAATTCGGCAAGAGCGAGGGTAACGCCATCTGGCTGGACGCCGGCATGTGCAGCCCTTATGCCTTCTACCAGTTCTGGGTTAACACCGCGGATGCTGACGTGGTGAACCGGCTGAAGGTCTTCACCTTCCTAAGCAGGGCTGAGATCGAGGAGCTTTCCGTTTCCGTGGCGGAACGGCCGTTCGCCCGTGAAGGCCAGCGGAAGCTTGCCTACGAAGTGACGTCCCTTGTTCACGGTGTGGAAGCCACGGAGAAGGTCATCGCGGCATCCGCCGCGCTTTTCGGGAACGGTGACCTGACCGCCCTGGACAAGCCCACTCTCCAGGCGGCAACCTCGGAGCTGCCCTCCGCCACGGTTCAGGTGGATGAGATGGGGATTGTGGACCTGCTGGTTGCTTCCGGTTTGTCCGACAGCAAGTCAGCGGCCAGGCGCACCGTTGGTGAAGGCGGCGCCTACGTCAACAACGAGAAGGTGTCCGACCCCGAAGCGGTGATTCCAGAGTCCGAACTGCTGCATGGGCAGTACCTGCTTCTGCGCCGGGGAAAGAAGAACCTGGCCACCGTGGAGGTCCTGGTTCCCTAGGTCTTCCGCCGCTCTACATAGCCACCTGCACGCTCCTCCGCAGCCGATTTGCACGGCCGCGGGGGAGCGTGTAATGTTTTCTGAGTCGCCGCCGCTGAAGCGGAAAAATAGCGACCAACCCCCACCAAAAAGTGAAGCAACTTCACCATGTGCGGAAGCGCAAGAAGAAGAATTGCTGCACTTTATGATGGGCGGATTCATTCCACCGAGTGAATTCCGGGAAAACAACCGGATTTGCAAAGTGAAAATGAATGAAATAAGATTGAAACATCGCAGCGAAGAAATACGAAATAAGAATTCATTGAACTGAATTGCTTCGGGAATATTCGAATGTGTCTGTTGTTTGAGAACTCAATAGTGTGCCAAGTTTGTTGATACCAATTGTTTATTGATTGGTTGTTTTGGCCAGGTCCGCCACCCCGTGGTGTGGTCTGGTTTTTACAGCTGGTTTCAAATTTTGCAGTGTGGTGGCCGCGTTTTCCCGTGGTGCCATGTTGTGTTCGTTTTTGTTTTACTTCAACGGAGAGTTTGATCCTGGCTCAGGATGAACGCTGGCGGCGTGCTTAACACATGCAAGTCGAACGATGAAGGGAGCTTGCTCCTGGATTAGTGGCGAACGGGTGAGTAACACGTGAGTAACCTGCCCTTAACTCTGGGATAAGCCTGGGAAACTGGGTCTAATACCGGATATGACTCCTCATCGCATGGTGGGGGGTGGAAAGCTTTTTGTGGTTTTGGATGGACTCGCGGCCTATCAGCTTGTTGGTGAGGTAATGGCTTACCAAGGCGACGACGGGTAGCCGGCCTGAGAGGGTGACCGGCCACACTGGGACTGAGACACGGCCCAGACTCCTACGGGAGGCAGCAGTGGGGAATATTGCACAATGGGCGCAAGCCTGATGCAGCGACGCCGCGTGAGGGATGACGGCCTTCGGGTTGTAAACCTCTTTCAGTAGGGAAGAAGCGAAAGTGACGGTACCTGCAGAAGAAGCGCCGGCTAACTACGTGCCAGCAGCCGCGGTAATACGTAGGGCGCAAGCGTTATCCGGAATTATTGGGCGTAAAGAGCTCGTAGGCGGTTTGTCGCGTCTGCCGTGAAAGTCCGGGGCTCAACTCCGGATCTGCGGTGGGTACGGGCAGACTAGAGTGATGTAGGGGAGACTGGAATTCCTGGTGTAGCGGTGAAATGCGCAGATATCAGGAGGAACACCGATGGCGAAGGCAGGTCTCTGGGCATTAACTGACGCTGAGGAGCGAAAGCATGGGGAGCGAACAGGATTAGATACCCTGGTAGTCCATGCCGTAAACGTTGGGCACTAGGTGTGGGGGACATTCCACGTTTTCCGCGCCGTAGCTAACGCATTAAGTGCCCCGCCTGGGGAGTACGGCCGCAAGGCTAAAACTCAAAGGAATTGACGGGGGCCCGCACAAGCGGCGGAGCATGCGGATTAATTCGATGCAACGCGAAGAACCTTACCAAGGCTTGACATGAACCGGAAATACCTGGAGACAGGTGCCCCGCTTGCGGTCGGTTTACAGGTGGTGCATGGTTGTCGTCAGCTCGTGTCGTGAGATGTTGGGTTAAGTCCCGCAACGAGCGCAACCCTCGTTCTATGTTGCCAGCACGTGATGGTGGGGACTCATAGGAGACTGCCGGGGTCAACTCGGAGGAAGGTGGGGACGACGTCAAATCATCATGCCCCTTATGTCTTGGGCTTCACGCATGCTACAATGGCCGGTACAAAGGGTTGCGATACTGTGAGGTGGAGCTAATCCCAAAAAGCCGGTCTCAGTTCGGATTGGGGTCTGCAACTCGACCCCATGAAGTCGGAGTCGCTAGTAATCGCAGATCAGCAACGCTGCGGTGAATACGTTCCCGGGCCTTGTACACACCGCCCGTCAAGTCACGAAAGTTGGTAACACCCGAAGCCGGTGGCCTAACCCCTTGTGGGAGGGAGCTGTCGAAGGTGGGACTGGCGATTGGGACTAAGTCGTAACAAGGTAGCCGTACCGGAAGGTGCGGCTGGATCACCTCCTTTCTAAGGAGCACCTACAGTTCCCATGTCCTGTGTATGCGGGGTGTGGGGGTTGTCAGGAGTAAAGGCCCGTTGCGCAGACGTTTGTTCTGCGGCGGGTGCTCAAGGGTGGAATATCAACAAATAGGTGCCTGGTGGCACGGACCGGTTGTTAGTACGGATGTTCTCTTTTCCTTTGGGAAGGGCGGGTGTTCAGGAACGCGGCTGGTGCGGGTTGTGGGGTAGTGTTTGGCACACTGTTGGGTCCTGAGGCAACAGGGCCGTGGTTCTTCCCTTTTGGGGAGGGGTGCGGGTTTGTTTGTTTCTGGTTTCCTGGCTGCACCGATCATGCATGTTGTGTGTGTGGGGTGTGTGGTACGGGGTTGTTGTTTGAGAACTACATAGTGGACGCGAGCATCTTTTATAAGAAGCAATTTCCAAGAATATGAACCTGGATCTGTCCGTGGCTTGCTGCACTTTGGTGTGGTTGGTTTGCGGTCCGGTTCCATGGTTTTCTCGAAAATTAGCGTTTTTGATCTTTTGTGGTCAAGTTTTTAAGAGCACACGGTGGATGCCTTGGCATTAGGAGCCGAAGAAGGACGTAGGAATCTGCGATAAGCCTGGGGGAGTCGATAACCGGACTGTGATCCCAGGGTGTCCGAATGGGGAAACCCCGCCAGGGGCGCGAGTTGCCTGGTGACCCGCATCTGAACACATAGGGTGCGTGGAGGGAACGCGGGGAAGTGAAACATCTCAGTACCCGCAGGAAGAGAAAACAATAGTGATTCCGTTAGTAGTGGCGAGCGAACGCGGATCAGGCTAAACCGTTCCATGTGTGATAGCCGGCGGGCGTTGCATGGTCGGGGTTGTGGGACTTTCCATACCAGTTCTGCCGGACTGGTGGGGTGTGATGTGCAGGCATAGGTGAACGGTTTTGAAAGGCCGGCCAGAGAGGGTGTTAGCCCCGTAACCGTAATGTTGTGTACCGCCCGGATGAGTATCCCAAGTAGTACGGGGCCCGAGAAATCCCGTGCGAATCTGTCAGGACCACCTGATAAGCCTAAATACTCCCTAATGACCGATAGCGGACCAGTACCGTGAGGGAAAGGTGAAAAGTACCCCGGGAGGGGAGTGAAACAGTACCTGAAACCGTGTGCTTACAATCCGTCGGAGCCAGTCTGATTCTGGTGACGGCGTGCCTTTTGAAGAATGAGCCTGCGAGTTAGTGTTACGTCGCGAGGTTAACCCGTGTGGGGCAGCCGTAGCGAAAGCGAGTCTGAATAGGGCGTTGCAGTGGCGTGATCTAGACCCGAAGCGAAGTGATCTACCCATGGCCAGGTTGAAGCGACGGTAAGACGTCGTGGAGGACCGAACCCACTTCAGTTGAAAATGGAGGGGATGAGCTGTGGGTAGGGGTGAAAGGCCAATCAAACTTCGTGATAGCTGGTTCTCCCCGAAATGCATTTAGGTGCAGCGTTGCGTGTTTCTTGCTGGAGGTAGAGCTACTGGATGGCTAATGGGCCCTACAAGGTTACTGACGTCAGCCAAACTCCGAATGCCGGTAAGTGAGAGCGCAGCAGTGAGACTGTGGGGGATAAGCTTCATAGTCGAGAGGGAAACAGCCCAGACCACCAACTAAGGCCCCTAAGCGTGTGCTAAGTGGGAAAGGATGTGGAGTTGCGAAGACAACCAGGAGGTTGGCTTAGAAGCAGCCATCCTTAAAAGAGTGCGTAATAGCTCACTGGTCAAGTGATTCCGCGCCGACAATGTAGCGGGGCTCAAGTACACCGCCGAAGTTGTGGCATTCAGATATTAGCTAAGCCCTTGTGGTTCAGGCGTCTGGATGGGTAGGGGAGCGTCGTGTGGGCGGTGAAGTCGCGGTGTAAACCAGCGGTGGAGCCTACACGAGTGAGAATGCAGGCATGAGTAGCGAAAGACGGGTGAGAAACCCGTCCGCCGAATGATCAAGGGTTCCAGGGTCAAGCTAATCTGCCCTGGGTAAGTCGGGACCTAAGGCGAGGCCGACAGGCGTAGTCGATGGACAACGGGTTGATATTCCCGTACCGGCGAAAAACCGCCCATGCTGAACAGGGGATACTAACTGCCCGAGACCTGCCCGATCGCCCTTGTGGTGTGAGGGTTTTGGTGGAGCGCAGGACCTGATCCTGGGAGGCAAGCGTATTAACAGGTGTGACGCAGGAAGGTAGCCAAGCCGGGCGATGGTTGTCCCGGTCTAAGGATGTAGGGCGAACGGTAGGCAAATCCGCTGTTCATGATGCCTGAGATCTGATGGGACCCCCGTTTGGGGGGATTTGGTGATCCTATGCTGCCGAGAAAAGCATCGACGCGAGGTTTTAGCCGCCCGTACCCCAAACCGACACAGGTGATCAGGTAGAGAATACTAAGGCGATCGAGAGAATTATGGTTAAGGAACTCGGCAAAATGCCCCCGTAACTTCGGGAGAAGGGGGGCCCCAACCTTGATGGACACTTGCTGTCCGGAGGGGATCGGGGCCGCAGAGACCAGGGGGAAGCGACTGTTTACTAAAAACACAGGTCCGTGCGAAGTCGCAAGACGATGTATACGGACTGACTCCTGCCCGGTGCTGGAAGGTTAAGAGGACCGGTTAGCCGCAAGGCGAAGCTGAGAATTTAAGCCCCAGTAAACGGCGGTGGTAACTATAACCATCCTAAGGTAGCGAAATTCCTTGTCGGGTAAGTTCCGACCTGCACGAATGGAGTAACGACTTCCCCGCTGTCTCAACCATAAACTCGGCGAAATTGCAGTACGAGTAAAGATGCTCGTTACGCGCAGCAGGACGGAAAGACCCCGAGACCTTTACTATAGTTTGGTATTGGTGTTCGGAGTGGCTTGTGTAGGATAGGTGGGAGACGTTGAAGCCCGGACGCCAGTTCGGGTGGAGTCATCGTTGAAATACCACTCTGGTCACTTTGGACATCTAACTTCGGCCCGTAATCCGGGTCAGGGACAGTGCCTGATGGGTAGTTTAACTGGGGCGGTTGCCTCCTAAAAAGTAACGGAGGCGCCCAAAGGTTCCCTCAGCCTGGTTGGCAATCAGGTGTCGAGTGTAAGTGCACAAGGGAGCTTGACTGTGAGAGAGACATCTCGAGCAGGGACGAAAGTCGGGACTAGTGATCCGGCGGTACATTGTGGAATGGCCGTCGCTCAACGGATAAAAGGTACCTCGGGGATAACAGGCTGATCTTGCCCAAGAGTCCATATCGACGGCATGGTTTGGCACCTCGATGTCGGCTCGTCGCATCCTGGGGCTGGAGTAGGTCCCAAGGGTTGGGCTGTTCGCCCATTAAAGCGGTACGCGAGCTGGGTTTAGAACGTCGTGAGACAGTTCGGTCCCTATCCGCTGCGCGCGCAGGAAATTTGAGAAGGGCTGTCCTTAGTACGAGAGGACCGGGACGGACGAACCTCTGGTGTGTCAGTTGTACTGCCAAGTGCACCGCTGATTAGCTACGTTCGGATGGGATAACCGCTGAAAGCATCTAAGCGGGAAGCTCGCTTCAAGATGAGATTTCCATACACCTTGTGTGTGAGAGGCCCCCAGCCAGACCACTGGGTTGATAGGCCGGATGTGGAAGCGAGGACTAACGACTCGTGAAGCTGACCGGTACTAATAGGCCGATAACTTACACCACACACCCTCTTCCGTGAACGGATTCAAAAGACGTTCACACCAGGAAAGGGTAAGAAGATAACAAGACTGCTTGCGTCCACTATGTGGTTCCCAACCAACAAACCCACCCGTTTGCTGGCAAGGAACCAACAACTACATAACAACACCACAATGTTGTAACCACACAGATTTCCCACACCCGAACGTCCCTTACGGACACACAGGTGGCGGGTAACAGGGTTACGGCGGTCATAGCGTGGGGGAAACGCCCGGTCCCATTCCGAACCCGGAAGCTAAGACCCACAGCGCCGATGGTACTGCACCCGGGAGGGTGTGGGAGAGTAGGTCACCGCCGGACACACATTAACGGTCGAGGCCCCAACCACCATGGTTGGGGCCTCCCACATTTAACACACACACCACAGAAACCACCCCCAAAACCCAACCCCAAAGACCACCCCCCGGACCCACCCCCCGGACGCTCTCTCACCTCATGCCGCTTCCCGGGGGACGCTCTCTCACCTCATGGCGCTTTCCCCCTCGATGCTCTCGCACTTAATGGGGCTTTCACGTGGGATCCTCCCTCACCTCATGGGGCTTTCCCGGGGGGATCCTCTCCCACTCCCTGCCGGCAACAAACCCCCACCACCCACATCGAGTGAGAGAGCATCCGGGGAAACCCGCATCACCTGATAGAGGATCCCGGGAAACCCCGCATCATCTGAGAGAGCGTCCCGCGGAACCCCGCATCGAGTGAGAGGGGGTGTGAATCTTCCCACGATGCGGCCGCCTGGGCTTCGGTCGTGATGCTCTGCGGGATGGCTCCTCTAGAATTGATGAAGATGTACGGACTTCGAAGCGCTTGATTTCGGGTTGCGTAGGAAACGAAACACGGATACGAGCGGCTGCAGTTGCGCCAGTGGTCGGCTCACAACAGGAGGAATCCACATGGCTGAGCACAACGGCGGCAATCGCGGCGGGAATGACCGCGGCGGGTTCCGCGGCAATAACAATTCAGGCGGGGATCCCCGGGGTTTCCGGTCCCGCGCCAGCCGTGACGGCGGCGACTCATCCGGCCGTCCGTCCGGCAGTGGTGAGCGGAAGCCGTTTGGTGACCGTGATCGTAAGCCCTTCAGCGGTGGTGGTGAGCGGAAGCAGTTCGGTGATCGCGATCGTAAGCCGTTCAGCGGCGGTAGTGAGCGTAAGCCGTATGGTGATCGGGATCAGAAGCCTTTTGGTGATCGTTCGCGCCGTGATGGCGAGGGGGACCGTCGCGGTTTCGGTGGTGGTGAGCGGAAGCAGTTCGGTGATCGTGACCGTAAGCCGTTCAGCGGCGGTGGTGAGCGTAAGCCGTATGGTGATCGGGATCAGAAGCCTTTTGGTGATCGTCCGCGTCGTGATGGCGAGGGGGACCGTCGCGGTTTCGGTGGTGGTGAGCGGAAGCAGTTCGGTGATCGCGATCGTAAGCCCTTCAGCGGTGGTGGTGAGCGTAAGCCGTATGGTGACCGTGACCAGAAGCCTTTTGGTGATCGTCCGCGCCGTGACGGAGATGGGGACCGCCGCGGATTCGGCGGGGGAGAAAACCGGAGGCCCTTCGGAGAACGCAGCGAGCGGGCCGGCCGCGGTGACCGCCAGGACCGCGCACCCCGCAGTTTCGATCGTGGACCGGGCCGCGGAGACGCAGGTCCCCGCACCTTCGGCCGGGACCGCCAGGAAGACCGCCCCGTTCGCGAACCCAACGTCCGTGACCTCCGCAGCGCGAACCGTCCGGACCGGGAGAGGTCTCCGCAGATCGATGAGGACGTCACGGGCAAGGAACTCGACCGCGCCACCCAGCACCAGATCAAGACGCTCGAAGCGAAGAGCGCGGAATGGGTTGCCCGCCACTTGGTGATGGCCGGCCGGCTCATTGATGAAGAACCGGAACTCGCCTTCCAGCACGCCCTCGCGGCAAGCCGTCGCGGCGGCAGGCTGGCGGCGGTCCGCGAAGCCGTGGGCCTGACCGCCTACGCAGCCGGCCACTACGGCGAAGCCCTCCGCGAATTCCGCACCTACCGCCGCATCAGTGGCTCCAACGTCCACCTTCCAGTCATGGCCGACTGCGAGCGGGGACTGGGACGCCCTGACCGCGCCCTTGACGTTGCCCGCTCCGAGGAAGCCCAGGACCTGGACGCCCCCGGCAAGGCAGAACTCGCCATTGTGGCAGCAGGGGCCAGAACCGACCTTGGCCAGCTGGACGCTGCGGTAGCCGAACTGGAAATCCCGCAGCTGGACATCAACCGGGCGTTCTCCTACAGCCCCCGGCTGTTCCGTGCGTACGCCGACGCCCTGGCCGGCGTGGGCCGCAACGACGAAGCCGAGAAGTGGCGGAAACAGGCAGTGCTTGCTGAAAAGGCGCTGGGCCAAGGCGTGGATGAAGAACCGGACATCATCGACCTCGGCTGGGACGAGGAGGAAGAGGCGAGGGAGGAAGCAGAGCGCCGCCGTCTCCTCGACCGTGCGTCACAGGCATCCGAGACTGCTCCCAAGGCCGCATCAGCTGAAGGTGCCCCCGCCGCGCAGGCGGCAGAACTGCACGCAGCAGAGGCCAATGCGGAGCTGCAGGACTCTGAACCGCAGGATGCGAGCATCGACGACCAGGAAGCTGACTACTTCGTTTCCGACGACGCCGAGTCTGACGAGGACTCGGTGGAGCAGGACGAACTGGAATCCGCCGGAACGGCCGCAGGCAGCGCCGCCGACGACCATGATGACGCTGCGGAGTACCAGGACCAGCCGGACCGCCGGGAAGACTGAAGAATGGCCGACGTTCCCCTGATTTCCCTGTTCGATGCACTACTGGCGGACCTGGACGGCGTGGTCTACGCCGGTCCGCATGCCATCCCCGGTGCCATTGAATCGTTAAAGCAGCTCGCCGGCATCGGCGTGGGCCTGGGATACGTGACGAACAACGCGTCGCGTTCCCCGGCCCAGGTTGCTGCCCACCTCCGCGAGCTGGGGGCGCCGGCCGAGGACCACCAGGTGGTGAGTTCCTCGCAGGCCGCCGCGGATCTGCTTGCGTCCCTGCTGGCTCCCGGCTCGCGGATCCTCATCACCGGCAGCCCGGCCCTTGCCGCCGAAATCGAACTCGTTGGCCTGGTGCCGGTGTACAGCCAGGACGAGGGCCCGGTGGCGGTTGTCCAGGGCTTCAATCCCGAGATTGGGTGGAAAGACCTGGCCGAAGCCACCTACGTGGTGAACGCCGGCGCACTGTGGGTGGCCACGAACACGGACATGTCCATACCGCAGGCCCGCGGCATCGCCCCCGGAAACGGGACGTTGGTGGCAGCTGTTGCGGCAGCCACGGGCCAGACGCCCCGCGTGGCCGGCAAACCGGAGGCCCCGCTCTTCCACTCAGCAGCCAAACGGCTCGGGGCCGAACGGCCGCTGGTGGTGGGGGACCGGCTGGACACGGACATCCTTGGCGGCAACAACGCCGGCTTCGCCACCGTGGCGGTGCTGACCGGCGTCGACACCCGCCAGACCATCCTGGCCGCCCGGGCCGCCGAACGCCCGGACTACATCATCAGCAACCTGGCGGACCTGCACCGGCCGTACCCGGAAGTGGCGCACCACGACGGCACATACACGTGCGGCGTTGCGACGGCGCGCGTGGCCAACGGTGCGGTGGGCATTATCGGCAGCCAGGACAGCCTGGACTCCTGGCGCGCCGCGTGCGCAGCCTGGTGGGCGGCAACGCCTGACGCCTCCACGCCCCAGGCGCCCGATCTGGTGTGGATGGATCACTAGACTGGTGCAATGACTGAGCTGACCGAACCGGAATCCGCAGCAGCCCAGCCTTCCCCGGACTGGCCCGGCAGCGGGGATGCGGGAGTGACGGATACCGTGGTGGCACAGGCACTGGCGCGGCTTGGCACCCTTCCGCGGATCCCGGTGTCCGACCATGAAAATGTGTACAACGAACTCCACGACGAACTGCTGGCCGCGCTGAACACAGTTCCCAACAACAGCGCGCCCACAGGTGCGGTCCCGACGAACGGTCCCGCCTGATGCCGGTACGCCTCGACCAGGCTTTGGTTGCCCGCGGGCTCGCAAGGTCCCGAACGCACGCAGCCGCCTTGATTGCCGAGGGCAAGGTCAGCTCAGCAGGCCAGGTCCTGGCCAAGGCGTCCCTGCAGGTGGACGAGGACAAGCCCCTGGAGGTCGACCACGACGAACGGGACACTTACGTAAGCCGGGCAGGGCACAAACTGGCCGGCGCGCTTGACGCCTTCCCGGAAGTCCAACCGGAGGGCAAGAGGTGCCTCGACGCCGGCGCCTCCACCGGCGGTTTCACTGACGTCCTGCTTCGGCGCGGGGCCGCGCACGTGGTGGCGGTCGACGTCGGACACGGCCAGCTGGTGCAGCGGCTGCGGGAAGATCCCCGAGTGGAAGTCCACGAGGGACTGAACGTCCGTTACATGTCGCCCGTGGACATCGGGGGCACGGCGGAACTCACCGTTGCCGACCTCTCCTTCATCTCCCTCACCCTGGTGGTCCAGCCGCTGGCGCTGTGCACCGAACCCGGTGGGGACCTGGTGCTGATGGTGAAGCCGCAGTTCGAGATCGGCAAGGACCGGCTGGGACGTACAGGTGTGGTCACTTCCGAGCGGGAACGGCGCCTGGCGGTGGAGAAAGTAGCCAGGGCATCGCTCGACGCCGGGCTGGACCTGTGCGGCCTGGCGGTCAGTCCGTTGCCGGGCCAGGACGGAAACGTTGAATACTTCCTGTGGATAAAGCGCAGGATCAGCCAAGACTTGCCTAAGATCGAAGAGCGGGAGGCAGCGGCTGCTGCCTTGCTCGGACGTATCTGGCCGAACCACTAGAGAGCGGAACCTGATGAGCAGGCGTGTACTGGTCCTCGCCCATACCGGCCGCGAGGACTCGCTGAAGGCCGCGTGGGAAGCGTGCGCCCTCCTGCACGCCTCAGGCATCGTGCCGGTCATGCAGGAATCCGAACTTGCGGACATGGAGCGTTTCTTCGGACACCTGGCCCAGCCCGTGGAGGTCCTCCACGACCACGTCCAGCTCCCGGATGTTGAACTGGTGATGGTCCTGGGCGGGGACGGTACCATCCTGCGCGCCGCCGAGCTGGTCCGGGAAGTGGACGTGCCGCTGCTGGGCGTCAACCTTGGCCATGTGGGCTTCCTGGCCGAAAGCGAGCGGGCGGACCTGGCCCAGACCGTCGAGTGGATCGCCAGCCGCGAGTACACGGTGGAAGAGCGGATGACCATCGATGTCCAGGTGTGGGTCCGCGGCCAGAAGATCTGGCACACCTGGGCGCTGAACGAAGCCGCCATCGAGAAAGCCAACCGCGAACGCATGCTCGAGGTGGTGACCGAAGTGGACGAGCGTCCCCTCACGTCCTTTGGCTGCGACGGCATCGTGCTGGCCACCCCCACCGGATCCACGGCGTACGGCTTTTCGGCCGGCGGCCCTGTGGTCTGGCCCGAGGTGGAGGCACTGGTCATCGTCCCCATCAGTGCCCACGCACTCTTCGCCAAGCCGCTGGTGGTCTCGCCCCGTTCCAGGCTGGCCGTGGAGGTCCTTGGCCGGACGGATGCCCAGGGCGTCCTGTGGTGTGATGGCAGGCGCTCCGTGGATTTGCCGCCGGGTGCCCGGGTTGAGGTCACAAAATCCGCCACGCCCGTGCGGCTCGCCCGCACCCACCAGACGCCGTTTTCGGCCCGGCTGGTCCGCAAGTTCGAGCTGCCGATCCATGGCTGGCGGGGACCGGTACCGAAGGCGGACGCCATCCACACCGGCCCCATACCCATCGTCAGGACACCGCGGCCCATGCCTCCGCTCCAGGTGCCCCAGCCGGACCAGCCCGGCGATGACAACGATCCCACCACCGCAAAGTGAAGCCATGCTTGAAGAACTGAGAATCCGCGATCTTGGCGTCATCACCGACGCAACGCTGCCGCTCGGGCCTGGCTTGAGCGTGGTGACCGGCGAGACCGGTGCCGGCAAGACCATGGTGGTCACCGCCGTCGGTCTCCTCCTGGGGGCGCGGTCCGATGCCGGCGCCGTCAGGAGCGGCGCCAAGAGTGCCACCGCCGAGGCAGTGCTGAAGCTCGACGCCGGCCACCCCGCGATTGCCAGGGCCCTGGAGGCCGGGGCAGAGGCGGAGGAGTTCGACGGCGGCGCGGAGCTGATCCTTGCCCGCCGCCTGGGCTCCGACGGCCGCAGCCGCGCCTTCCTGGGCGGCAGGGCCGCGCCGGTGGGGGTCCTGGCCGAGATCGGCGAGACCCTGGTGGTGGTCCACGGACAGTCGGACCAGATCCGGCTCAAGGGAGCTGCTGCCCAGCGGGGCGCCCTGGACAAGTTTGCCGGCGAAGCACTGGCTGGCCCGCTGGCCGCCTACCAGGACCTCTACAACCACTGGAAGTCCAGCCAGGCCGAGCTGGACACCCTCCGCAGCGCTGCACGCGACAGGCTGCGCGAGGCCGAATCCCTGCAGAGCGCCCTTGCCGAAATAGACGAGGTTGACCCGCAGCCGGGGGAGGATGAAGTCCTCAAGGCGGAAGCGGTGAAGCTGGCCAATGTGGAGGAGCTCCGCATCGCTGCCAGCACGGCCCACCAGGCGCTTATCGCCGAGGACTTCGGTGACGAGGGGGATGCAACCACCCTGGTTGACGCCGCCAAACGGACGCTGGAGCACGTGGCCGAGCACGACGCCGAGCTGGGCTCCGCGGCCGCCCGGCTGGCCGAGGTGGGCTTCCTGCTGAACGACATCGCCACCGAACTGGCCAGCTACCAGGCCGGACTGGACACAGAAGGCCCCGAACGGCTCGCGGAAATTGAGGACCGCCGGGCAGTCCTGGCCAAACTGGTCCGCAAATACGCACCGACCATCGACGAGGTCCTGGTCTGGGCGGAGAACGCCCGCGTGCGGTTTGATGAGTTGCAGGACGACTCCACCCGGATCGAAAAGCTGGACGCGGAAGTGGTCCAGGCAGAAGCGGACCTGAAGAAGCAGGCCGCCGCCATCAGCAAAATCAGGGCCAAGGCTGCGAAGGACCTCTCAGCCCGGGTCAGTGCGGAGCTGAAGGCGCTGGCCATGGCCGATGCCACCCTGGTCATCAACCTCGAACCCGGGGGCCAGTTGGGGCCGCACGGCGCTGACGAGATCAGCTTCCTGCTGCAGCCGCACTCCGGTGCCCCCGCCCGGCCCCTGGGCAAGGGCGCCTCCGGCGGTGAACTCTCCCGCGTCATGCTCGCCATCGAGGTGGTCCTGGCAGCCGTGGATCCCGTTCCAACATTTGTCTTCGATGAGGTGGACGCCGGAGTGGGCGGCCGCGCCGCCGTCGAAATTGGCCGCAGGCTTGCCATGCTGGCCCGTCACGTCCAGGTGCTGGTGGTCACGCACCTGCCTCAGGTGGCCGCCTTCGCGGACCAGCACATCACCGTCACCAAGACCTCCGTCCGGGGGGCCGACGGCGGAACCGCCACCGGGTTCACGTCCAGTGATGTCCGCCTCCTCGACGGTCCGGAAAGGGTCCGCGAACTGGCCCGCATGCTGGCCGGCCAGGAAGACTCCGAGTCGGCGCAGGCCCACGCCCAGGAACTGCTGGACGACGCGAAACTCCTGCCCCAGGGGGCCTGAAGGCTGGTTGGGGGCGTGCCCGGCGTGCCGGCCGCCCCTTGATCGGCGGACGGCCGAAGGGCAGACTTGGACGTTTGGGGAACACTGCCGGCGATCCGTGGAAGGCTCAAATGATGATAAGCTCGAATTCCGTGGTGCAGCGATCAAATTCCCGTGTAAATTCCCGGTTCCCGGGTTCCTCCAAGACGACCAAACACATCTTCGTAACTGGTGGTGTGGCGTCCTCGCTCGGTAAGGGACTGACGGCATCAAGCCTCGGCCACCTGCTGCGCGCACGCGGCCTGTCTGTAACTATGCAGAAGCTCGATCCCTATCTGAACGTGGATCCGGGCACCATGAACCCCTTCCAGCACGGCGAAGTCTTCGTCACTGACGACGGCGCCGAGACCGACCTGGACATCGGGCACTACGAGCGCTTCCTCGACGAAAACCTTGAGGGCTCGGCCAACGTGACCACGGGGCAGGTGTACTCGACAGTCATCGCCAAGGAGCGCCGCGGCGAGTACCTCGGCGACACCGTCCAGGTCATCCCGCACATCACCGATGAGATCAAGCGCCGCATGCGCCTGCCGGCCGAGGGCAAGAATGCCCCCGACGTCATCATCACCGAAATCGGCGGCACCGTGGGTGACATCGAATCCCAGCCGTTCCTCGAGTCGGCCCGCCAGGTGCGTCAGGACATCGGCCGCACCAACGTGTTCTTCCTCCATGTCTCCCTGGTCCCGTACATCGGGCCGTCCCAGGAGCTGAAGACCAAGCCAACCCAGCACTCTGTCGCAGCCCTGCGGTCCATCGGTATCCAGCCCGAAGCGATCGTTATCCGCTCGGACCGCGAAGTACCCGAAGCCATGCGGGAAAAGATTGGTCGGATGTGCGACGTCGACATCGACGCCGTGGTTAACGCCGCCGACGCCCCCAGCATCTACGACATCCCCAAGACCCTCCACACGCAGGGCCTGGACTCGTACATCGTGCGCGCCCTGGACCTGCCCTTCAAGGACGTGGACTGGACCAGCTGGGACAAGCTGCTCGAGGCGGTGCACAACCCCAAGCATGAGGTTGAGATCGCACTGGTGGGCAAGTACATCGACCTGCCCGACGCCTACCTGTCAGTGACTGAGGCCCTGCGTGCAGGCGGCTTCGCCAACGACACCAAGGTCAAGATCCGTTGGGTCCCGTCGGACGAATGCGAAACCCGCGAGGGCGCCATTGCCGCGCTCGACGGCGTCGACGCCATCTGCGTGCCGGGCGGCTTTGGGATCCGGGGACTTGAGGGCAAGCTCGGCGCCCTGAAGTTCGCCCGCGAAACTAAACTCCCCGTCCTGGGCCTCTGCCTGGGCCTGCAGTGCATGGTCATCGAATACGCCCGCAACGTGGTGGGACTCGAAGGCGCTTCATCCAGCGAATTCGAGCCGGACTCCAAGTACCCGGTCATTGCCACCATGGAAGAGCAGCTCGAGTTCGTCGAAGGCCGCGGCGACCTGGGCGGCACCATGCGCCTGGGCCTCTACGAAGCAAAGCTTGATCCCGGATCGGTCATTGCCGAGACCTACGGCAAAACCACCGTCAGCGAACGCCACCGCCACCGCTACGAGGTCAACAACAAGTACCGCGACCAGATCGCAGCCAAAGGCCTGGTCTTCTCCGGCACGTCCCCGGACGGCAAGCTCGTTGAATTCGTCGAGCTGCCCGCGGACGTCCACCCGTACTACGTGGCCACCCAGGCGCACCCTGAGCTGAGCTCGCGTCCCACCCGGCCGCACCCGCTCTTCGCGGGCCTGGTCAAGGCAGCCCTGAACCACCAGAAGGGCTCCGACACGGCAGGCACCGCGGATGCCGGTGCAACCGAGGCCCTGCAGTCCGGTACGGTAGCCGCTAAGTAGTTCCAACAGAAAAGGACGGCGCGATGCCCGGTACACCTGAAACCACCCCTGCTGCGAAGCAGGTTTCGGATGCACCGAGCCCGCGCCGTCTTTTGTCTACCGAGAAGGTCTACGAAGGCCGGATCTGGGATGTGGTCAGCGACAGCTTCCAGCTGCAGGAAACCGGCGAGGCACTCACCCGCGACTACATCGACCACCCCGGTGCCGTGGCCGTCCTGCCCATGAACGCTGCCGGCGAGATCCTCCTCCTCAAGCAGTACCGCCATCCTGTGGGCATGGATCTCTGGGAGATCCCCGCCGGCCTGCTGGATATTGAGGGTGAGGACTTCGTGGTGGGGGCCGCCCGCGAACTGGCCGAGGAAGCAGACCTTGCCGCGGGTACCTGGAACGTCCTGGCGGACTTCTTCAACTCACCGGGATCCTCCAGCGAGGCCATCAGGATCTACCTTGCCCGGGACCTGCTCGACATACCCCACCACGAACGCCACGAGCGGACGGATGAGGAAGCCGAGATCGAGTTCCACTGGATCAGCCTGGACGACGCCGTGGACTCGGTACTGGCCGGAAGGCTCCACAACCCGTCCGCCGTCGTCGGAATCCTTGCAGCCGCCGCCGCGCGCGCCAGCGGATTTGAGGGGCTCCGTCCCGCGGACGCACCCTGGCCTGCGCACCCCAGCCAGCGCTGATGGTGCCCCCTCCCTCCGCAGAACTTGCCTCCGCAGGGCCGGCTGTCGCCGAGGCAGCCCCGGCCGGACCGGTCCGGGACGCCGCACCGGCCCCCGCCCCGCACACGGCGATTGACCGCGGCATCACAGACTACCTGCAGCACATGGGCGTGGAGCGCGGACTGGCGGCCAACACCCTGGCAGCCTACAAGCGGGATCTCGCCCGTTATGCCCGCTTTCTGTCAGCGGCCGGCTGCGTCCGCCCTGAGGACGTCACCCGCCACCACGTCACGGGGTACGTCCGTGCGCTGACAGACGGGTCCGACGGCGGCTCCACCCTGGGCGTCCGGTCCGCCGCCAGGACCGTGGTAGCCGTCCGCGGCCTCCACAAGTTCTGGGCGTTGGAAGGCTTTACGCCCACTGACCCCGCCAGCGAAGTCCACCCGCCCATGCCTGGCAAGCGGTTGCCGAAGGCCATCAGCGTGGACGAAGTCACGCGGATCCTCGAAGCCGCAGGAACGGACACGGCAACGGGGTTGCGCGACCGGGCCCTCCTTGAATTCCTGTACTCCACCGGAGCGCGGATCAGCGAGGCCGTTGGCCTGGATGTTGACGACATCTCACTGGATGGTGGGGCGTCCGGGCCAGCCATCGTGCGGCTCTTCGGCAAGGGTTCCAAAGAGCGGCTGGTGCCCCTGGGCTCCTATGGTGCAAGGGCGCTCGAAGCCTACCTGGTGCGGGGCCGGCCCCTGCTGGCAGCCAAGGGAAAGGGTACCCCGGCGCTGTTCCTCAACGCCCGCGGCGGCCGGATCAGCCGGCAGAGCGCCTGGACCATCCTGAAGGCGGCGGCCGAAAAGGCAAACATCACCAAGGACGTCTCACCCCACACGCTCCGGCATTCCTTTGCCACCCACCTGCTCGAGGGCGGTGCCGACGTCCGCGTGGTCCAGGAGCTCCTGGGCCATGCCTCGGTGACCACCACGCAGGTGTACACCCTGGTCACGGCCGACACCTTGCGGGAGATCTACGCCGCCGCGCATCCACGGGCACTGGGCTGAGCATGGCTGCTGCGGTTGCCCTCTGCTTCCTGCTTCGGGAGGTTGACGGTGTCTCCCAGGTCCTGCTGGGGCTGAAGAAGACGGGCTTTGGGCGCGGGAAGATCGTTGGCATCGGTGGACACGTGGAACCGGGCGAGAGCGACGCGGAAGCGGCAATCCGTGAGGTGCGGGAGGAAGCCGACGTCGGGCTCCGGCACGAGGACCTCCGGGATGCCGGAATCATCCGGTTCGTGTTCCCGGCCAGGCCGGAGTGGGACATGCACACGCGGTTGTTCACAGCCGTCCGCTGGGAAGGCGAACCCACGGAAAGCGCCGAGATCGCACCGGAGTGGTTTGATACCGCAACCCTGCCTGTGGACCGGATGTGGCAGGACGCGGACCATTGGCTGCCCGTGGTGCTGGAAGGCGGGAAGGTGAACATCGTTGTGACCATGGACAACGACAACGAAGCCGTCGCCTCCTCCGAAAGCCTGCTGTTCTAAGCCTTCAGGACCAGGACTCCAAAGAGGGAAGAACGACGGCGGCTCGGCCACCCTGGAAGGTGGCCGCGCCGCCGTGGGCCACTGGCCGTCGTCGTGCTTTCCGCAGGGGCGGGGTTACGCCAGGTGCCGTTCCTCCGGACCCACGTATTCGCTCAGCGGACGGATCAGGGAGTTCGAGTCCAGCTGCTCCATGATGTGCGCCGTCCAGCCCGTGATCCTGCTGGCGACGAACAGGGGAGTGAACGTCTCGGTGTCGAAGCCCATCAGGTGGTAGGTGGGTCCCGCCGGATAGTCGAGGTTGGGCTTGATGGCTTTTGCCTCGTCCATGGCGGTCTCGAGCCCCTGGTACAAGCCCAGGAGTTCCGGCCGGCCGTAGTGGGCGATCATCTTGTCCAGGGCCGCCTTCATGGTGGGGACCCGGGAGTCGCCGTGTTTGTACACCCGGTGACCAAAGCCCATCACCTTCTTTTTGTGGGCCAGGGCGTCCTCCATCCAGGCCTTGGCCCGCGCTGCCGCTTCTTCCAGCGATTCCTCCGGACGGATGCCGATCTCGTCGAAGGTGTGCATGACAGCCTCGTTTGCGCCGCCGTGCAGCGGGCCCTTCAGGGCGCCGATGGCGCCCGTGACCGCTGAGTGCAGGTCCGAGAGTGTGGAGGTGATCACCCGCGCCGTGAAGGTTGAGGCGTTAAAGCTGTGTTCGGCGTAAAGGATCATGGAAACGTTGAAGGCCTCCACCACTTCGGGGACCTGTTCCTCACCGAAGGCCATCCACAGAAAGTTGGCCGAGTAGCCCAGATCGTCACGGGGCTCAATGGCGGCTTGCCCGTGCCTGCGCCGCTGGTCATAGGCCACCACGGCCGGCATCGCTGCGAACAGATCCACAGCCTTTGCCATGTTGGCTTCCCGCGATGAATCCTCCGCCAGCGGATGCCTGGCACCCATGACCGAGGCCGCCGTCCGGCACACATCCATGGGGTGGGAGCTGGTGGGAAGGGCATCGATCACCTGCTTGACAACCGGGTCCAGGGCGCGCCCGGCCCGCTCCCGGGCGGTGAACTCAGCCAACTGCTCCGCGGTGGGCAGCTCCCCGTTCCAGAGCAGGTATGCGACTTCCTCAAAGCTGCACCGCGCCGCGAGCTCCTGGACCGGGTAGCCGCGATACAGCAGCGAGTTGGTGTCCGGGTTGACCTTCGAAACGGACGTGTAGTCCACTACGACCCCGGCGAGACCTTTTTTGATGTCCTGTTCAGCCATGCTGAAACTCCCTTGTTCCTGTCGCCTTTCGGATGCCGGCCGCGGCCGGCGGTGGTCCTTTAGTGCTTCCCGGGGACCTGGAAATTGAAGACCCCGGTGTCAAAACGGTTGTATGCCTCGTAGTCAACGAGGTCGTACAGCCGCGCACGGGTCAGCATGCTGCCAACCTGCGCCTCCTGCGTTCCCTCAGCCTTGATCGAGTCCAGCGTACGCTCAGCAGCGCCCATGGCACTACGGAGCAGGGTGACCGGATAAATCACCATGTTGACGCCCACTGCTGCCAGCTGGTCCACGGTGAAGAGGTCGCTCTTTCCGAATTCGGTCATGTTGGCCAGGATGGGCACGTCCACGGCGTCGCGGATGGCCTGGAACTCGCTGAGGTC
Source organism: Pseudarthrobacter quantipunctorum (assembly GCF_045291495.1). Taxonomy (NCBI): domain Bacteria; kingdom Bacillati; phylum Actinomycetota; class Actinomycetes; order Micrococcales; family Micrococcaceae; genus Pseudarthrobacter; species Pseudarthrobacter quantipunctorum. Next base: position 2,504,456 of record NZ_CP148033.1, on the reverse strand, counting down.
CTTCATGGCTTCCGGGAAAATCGCGTCGGCGCCCGCCTCCACGAGTGCCTTTGCCCTGTCCTGGGCGGCCGCCAGTCCGTCCGTGGCGCGGATGTCGGTGCGGGCCATGATGAGGAAGTTCGGGTCCCGGCGGGCATCCGCAGCCGCCCGGATGCGCTTGGTGGCCGTTTCCAGGTCCACCACGTTCTTGCCGTCCAGGTGGCCGCAGCGCTTGGGGTTGAACTGGTCCTCGATGTGCAGCCCGGCCAGGCCGGCGTTCTCAAGTTCCTGCACGGTGCGCGCAACGTTCATCGGCTCGCCGAACCCGGTGTCTGCGTCCACGATGGAAGGCAGGTCCGTCATGCGGGCAATCTGCCCGGCCCGGGTGGCAACCTCGGTCAGCGTGGTCAGTCCAATGTCCGGGAGGCCGAGGTCGTTCGCCAGAACTGCTCCGGAGATGTAGACCCCCGCGAACCCCTTCTCCTCGATGAGCCGGGCGGAGAGGGGATTGAACGCGCCGGGGAACTGGGCGATGGTTCCGGATGCCAGGAGTTCGCGGAACCGGAGCCGCTTCTGCTCCGGGGTGGTCTTGGAGTACAGCATCTAGAACAGTCCCTTGGGTGCGGCGCCCAGGTCGATAACGCCGGGGGCGGCGGTGATGTTCAGCTGGTCCAGCTCGCCGGCAGCGAGTTCCGGGAGGCGTTCGACGGCGGCGAGGAACCTTTCGATTTCGGCCTCCTCTACGAGCCCGGCGGCGAGGGTGCGGAACTTGTTGACGTACTGCTCGCGGCCGAAGGGCCGGGCTCCGAGCGGGTGGGCGTCGGCAACCGCGTTGCTGTCCTTGATGACCGTGCCGTCCGTCAGGGTGATCTCCACGGAGCCGCCGAAGGCCTTCTCGGCAATGTCCAGGGAGTGGTAGCGGCGGGTCCACTCAGGGTCTTCCTCGGTGCTGACCTTCTGCCACAGGTCAACGGTGTCCGGCCGTGCGGCGCGTTCGGGGGAGTAGGAGTCCACGTGGTGCCAGGACCCGTCCTGCAAAGCCACAGTAAAGATGTACGGGATGGAGTGGTCCAGCGTTTCCCTTGAGGCGGTGGGGGAGTACTTCTGTGGATCGTTGGCGCCGGAGCCGATGACATAGTGCGTGTGGTGGCTGGTTTTGATCAGGACGGACTTCACGTTGGCCGGGTCCGTAGCCTCGGGATGCTCACGGTTCAGTTTCCGGGCCAGGTCGATCCAGGCCTGCGCCTGGTACTCCGCGGAGTGTTCCTTGGTGTAGGTGTCCAGGATGGCCCGCTTTGCTTCCCCGGCCTCCGGCAGCGGCACCAGGTACGAGGCGTCCGGGCCGTCCAGCATCCAGGCGATGACGCCGTCCTCACCCTCATAGATGGGCACCGGAGAGGTCTGTCCGCGCATGGCACGGTCTGCGGCCTCGACGGCCATCTTTCCGGCGAAGGCCGGTGCGTGCGCCTTCCAGGTGGAGATCTCGCCCTTGCGCGACTGCCTGGTCGCGGTGGTGGTGTGCAGGGCCTGGCCGACGGACTGGAAGATGGTTTCGACGTCGAGCCCCAGCAGGGTGCCGATGCCGGCGGCTGCCGACGGGCCGAGGTGGGCCACGTGGTCGATCTTGTGCTTGTGCAGGCAGATGGCCTTGACCAGGTTCACCTGGATTTCGTAGCCGGTGGTGATGCCGCGGATGAGGTCCTGTCCGCTGGAACCGGTGTGCTGGGCAACGGCCAGGATCGGCGGGATGTTGTCGCCCGGATGTGAGTAGTCGGCGGCCAGGAAAGTGTCGTGGTAGTCCAGTTCCCGCACGGCAACCCCGTTGGCCCACGCTGCCCATTCCGGTGACACGCGCTCGCCGATGCCGAAGACCTTGGCCCCTTGCCCGCCGGTGCTGGGGCCGTGGGCCAGGGCCTGGGCGCGGGCAGCCACGATCGGCGCCCGGTTCAGGGAAGCGATGGCCACGGACGCGTTGTCGATGACCCGATTGATCACCATGTCGGCCACCTCGGGCGTTACCGGGACGGGATCGGTGGCCACCCTGGCAATCTTGTAGGCGAGCTGCTCCTCGCGGGGCAGGTTTTCCTCGCTCTTGTAAACCCGGACGTGGTGTTCCTTAACCATGGTGCTCCTTGTGGTGGGGTGTGTGCGTGTTCTTGACGTGCGAAAGGCTTCGATGCAGGTGGAGGATGGTGGCGGCCTCGGCCAGCCGGGGATTGCGGGCGGCGATCGCTTCGGCGATGGCTGCGTGCTCGGCTGCCGCGGCCGTGAGCCGCTGGGCATCGTCGGCTGCGAGGCGGCGCACGCGCACCAGGTGCACACGCAGGCCCCGCATGGCCTGTGCCAGGTAAGAGTTGGAGACGGCGGCATCGATGGCGGCGTCGAGGCGCCCGGCAAGATCGTAGTAGGCGTGCCGGCCGGGGTCGCTGCTGTCAATAAGGGCCGGAGCTTCGAGGAGCTCCTTGTGGAGCTGCAGGAAAACGCCGGGGTCCCCGCGTTCGGCTGCCAGCGCTGCGGCTTTGCATTCGAGGGTTTCGCGCAGCTCGAAGAGTTCGTCGATGTCATCGAGTGAAACGTCGGTGACGACGACGCCGCGGCTGCCTGCCGTCGTCGTGAGCCCTTCGGCGGTAAGCCGGCTCAGCGCCTCCCGCAGCGGAGTGCGCGAAACGCCGAGGCGTTCGGACTGCTCCACTTCAGCAAGCACCGTGCCCGGGAGGAGGCGCCACTCGGTGATGTCGTCGCGTAGCGCGGCGTAGGCCCTGTCACTGGCGCGCATCGTTGCCTCCTTCGGTATCGAACCCACTCAGTGTATACAGAACTTCCCCTTATGCCAACGAAAACCTTGCTGGATGCATTTTTAGGCCGTCTGTGTATACAAAAGTCTTGTTTCGCCTTCGTGTTCCCCGCTAGCATGTCCCCTACACAACGTCGTGGATGGGAAGTGCTTCATGGTCACCAGCAGCTATCGGGACAGCTACGAACAAAGCCTCGGGCAGCCGGGCGAGTTTTGGCTCAATGCCGCCGCCAAGGTTTCCTGGTCGGTGCCGCCCCGGCGCGCCCTCAACTCAAGCCGGGCTCCGCTCTTCACCTGGTTCCCTGACGGCGTCCTCAATACCTCCTACAACGCCCTTGACCGCCACGTGGAAGCCGGCCGGGGGGACCATGACGCGCTGATCTACGATTCCGCCATGCTCGGCATCCGCCAGCGCTTCACCTACACGGAACTCACCCGGCTGGTGTCACGCTTTGCCGGCGCCCTCCGCAACCGCGGGGTGGGCAAGGGGGACCGCGTCGTGATTTACATGCCGATGATTCCCGAGGCTGCCATCGCCATGCTGGCAACAGCGCGCCTTGGAGCCGTCCATTCGGTGGTCTTCGGCGGGTTTGCCCCGAAGGAACTCGCAGCACGCATCCGCGACGCCGCTCCCGCCGTCGTGGTCACGGCTTCCGGAGGAATCGAACCGTCCCGCCGCATTGAGTACCTCCCCGCCGTCGGGGAAGCCCTTGAACTTGCTGGGGTACCGGACCTTCCCGTGATCGTCCGGGCACGTGACGGATTCGCCAACACGGCGGCGGACCGCGGCTGGCATGACTGGGAAACGGAAATGGCCGCTGCGGAACCTGCCGCCCCCGTGGACGTCGCGGCCACGGACCCGCTGTACATCCTCTACACCTCAGGCACCACCGGGACGCCCAAAGGCGTGGTGCGGGACAACGGCGGCCACGCCGTCGCGCTGGCCTGGACCATGGAAAACATCTACGACGCCGGTCCCGGGGACGTCATGTGGACCGCGTCGGATGTCGGCTGGGTGGTAGGGCACTCCTACATCGTCTACGGTCCCCTGCTTGCCGGTGCCACCACTGTCCTCTATGAGGGCAAGCCGGTTGGAACGCCCGATGCCGGCGCGTTTTGGCGGGTGATCCAGGAGCACGGGGTCAACATATTGTTCACCGCCCCCACAGCGCTGCGGGCCATCCGGAAGGCAGACCCCGGGGCGGACCTGCTGCGGAACTATGACGTCTCCAGCCTGCGCACGCTTTTCACGGCGGGGGAGCGGCTGGACACGGACACGTTCCACTGGGCCTCCCGGTCAGTGGGCGTTCCTGTGGTGGACCACTGGTGGCAGACGGAAACGGGCTGGGCCATCTGCGCCAATCCCCGCGGCCTGGAAGAACTGCCCATCAAGGCAGGTTCGCCCAGCGTGCCCATGCCGGGGTTCAGGCTCAGCATCGTGGACGGCCTTGGCGGGGAGGTGGCACCCGGCACGGAGGGGAACATCGTGCTCGGGCTGCCGCTGCCGCCCGGGACCCTGGCCACGCTCTGGGGCGACGACGAACGGTATATCTCCTCCTACCTGCAGGCTTTTGAGGGGTGCTACGCCACCGGCGACTCCGGCTACCGGGACGCGGACGGCTACGTGTTCGTCATGGGGCGGACCGATGACATCATCAATGTTGCCGGGCACCGGCTGTCAACGGGTGCCATGGAACAGGTCATCGGGCAGCATCCGGCCGTCGCCGAGTGCGCGGTGATCGGCCTGGCCGACCCCCTGAAAGGCCAGCGGCCCAGCGGCTACGTTGTGCTCAAGTCCGGGGTGGAGGTGTCCGGTGACATCCTGGCCAAGGACCTGGTGGCGATGGTCCGGCGGGACATCGGCGCTGTTGCGGACTTCAAGCACGTGACGGTTGTAGATGCCCTGCCCAAGACCCGGTCCGGGAAGATCCTCCGCAAGACCATGCGCCAGATTGCCGACGGCGAGGAGTACACAGTGCCATCCACAATCGAAGACGCAGGGGTGATTGACCAGCTGATCGGGGCCCTCCGTCGCGGCGGCAGCGGAAACTAGCAGCGGGCACTAGCGGCGGCTGGAGTCAGCAGCCGGGTCAGCGCCCGCTCCAGCGGTACTCGTTTTCCGGCCTGCCCGGTGTGCCGTAGCGGGCAGTCCTGGAGACCGTGCCGGCATCCGCCAGGTACTCGAGGTAGCGGCGCGCGGTGACACGGGACATGCCCAGGGCGTCCATGACTTCCGTGGCGGACACGGCGACGCTGTGTTGCCTGACAAACTCCTGCACCGAGCCCAGCGTGGATGCGGAGAGGCCTTTGGGCAGGGGCAGTTCCGACGGCGCCCGCAGGCTTGCGAAGGCCTGGTCCACTTCGCTTTGGGATGCTCCGGCTTTTCCCGAGCCGGCGTCCGGGCCTGTGAGCTGCTGCCGGAACTGCCGGTAGCTTTCCAGCTTGTCGGCGAACGTGGCGAACGTAAACGGCTTGATCAGGTATTGCACCACCCCGATGGCCACGGCGCTCCGCACGATGGCCAGCTCCCGGACAGCGGTGATGGCAATGATGTCCGCCAGGATTCCCGCAGCCCGCATCCGCCGTGCAATGTCCAGGCCGTGGAGGTCCGGCAGGTTCATGTCCAGAAGGACCAGCTCCACCGGGTTGCCCGCCGCAGAGAGCTCACCGAGCAGCCGGAGTGCGGACTGGCCGTCCGGTGCGCTTCCGGCAAGCTCAAAGCCCGGCAGCCGCCCAATGTAGGCTGCGTGCGCCGCCGATGCGATGGCCTCGTCCTCAACAACGAGGACCCGGATGTTGCTCACGGTGTGTGCTCCTTCTGCGGGGACGCTGCCGCGGGAAGGAATACTTCGAATTTCGCTCCGCGCCGTCCGTTAATGGTCAGGGTACCGCCCAGCCGCTGCACTGCCTGCCGGACCAGTGCCAGCCCGATGCCGCGGCCGCCGGGCCCGGAGGGCTTGGTGCTGAAGCCGTGCCGGAAGAGCCGATCCGCGGACTGGGCGTCCAGTGCGGCGCCGGAATCGTGGACGGCGATATCCAGTCCCTCCTCATCCGATTCCACGGTCAGCTCCACGCGCCGGGGCGGGGGACCGTCCGCAGCCGCATCGATGGCATTGTCCAGCAGGTTCCCCAGGATTGTCACCAGGTCCTGTACGGCTACTCCCGCCACCGTACCGGAACCCAGCGTGGCAACGTCCAGCTGGACCCCGCGTTCGTGGGCTTCGGCCACCTTGCCCATGACCAGTGCGCCAAGGACGGGTTCATCAACGGAACTGACCATGTCATCGGTCAGCTGCTGGCTCAGTTCCAGGTCCCGGGTGGCAAAATCCAGGGCTTCCTGCGTCCGGCCCAGCTCCAGGAGCGAGACCATGGTGTGGAGCCTGTTGGCGTGCTCGTGGGTCTGGGCGCGGAGGGCTCCGGACAGGGTCCGCATGGTTTCCAGTTCGTTGCCCAGTGCCTCAATTTCGGTACGGTCGCGCAGCGTTGCCACCGTGCCGTAGACGGGTGTCCTGCCCCGGGTTCCCGGAGAGCCTGGCGCCCTCGCCGGTCCCTGGTTGACCACCAGCACGCGGGAACCCGTAAGGATGATTTCGTCCTTGACGTGCCGTCCGGATTCGAACAGGTCCCGGAGTTCCTCCTCGAGCGGCAACTCTGCCAGCGACGGCGGCATGGTGGGGTCCTTGCTGCCGGCCCCTTCGAGGCCCAGCAGTTCCGCCGCCTGGTCGTTGTACATCACCACACGGCCCTTCGTGTCGATGAGGATCAGGCCTTCGCGCACCGAGTGCAGGACGGATTCGTAGTAGGCAAACAGCTGCGAGAGCTGCTCCGGCCCCCAGCCACGGGTCACGCGGCGGAGGTACCGGCCCAGAAACCAGGATGCCAGTGAACCTCCCACCAGCAGGGCGAGGCCAATCGACAGCAGGGCGGGCAGGCGTCCGGCAAAGGCTACATCCACCGTACGGACCGTAACGCCCACTGCCACCAGTGCCTTCACTTCACCCGCCTGGTCCTTGACGGGGACAATGGTCCGCACCGACGGGCCCAACGTCCCCGCCGTCACTTCGGTAAGCCGCCCGCCCTGCAGCGCAGCGTCGATGGAGCCGATGTAAGGCCGGCCGATTTCCTCGTCCCGCGGATGCGTCCACCGGGTCCGGTCCGGAGCCATGATTGTGACGAAGTCGACGTCGGCCTCTGCCATGACGTCCCTGGCGTAGGGCTGGAGCGTCCCCGTCGGGTCCGGGCTGGAGGCCGCGTCCAGCACCAGGGGGCTGGCCGCGATGGCCGCGGCTATCCCCGCCATCCGTTCGCCGGCCTCATCATAGGTACGGTCCCGGGCATCTACGAACGTCGCCGAACCGACGATGGCGATAAACACCACCACGATCAGCAGGTTCGCCACGAAAAGCCGGCGGGCGATGCTCCAGGGGTGGATCATGTGTACCTCCCGACGCCCTTTCCGGCCGCCATCCTTAGGAAATCCAGTGCGCCACGACCAATATGAACGGCGCCGCGACCAATATGAACGCAACGGTGAGCTGGGTCACGGCGTACCCAATGATGGATATCACACCGGAGGACGCGTAGAGCCCAGAGAATGTGCCGCAGCGTCTATCAGATTATCCATATAAGGAGACACATCATGGCTTCTCAACGAGGAGAGTCGCTTGACACCGTGAAGACGCGGCGCAAGGGCATCGACAAATCGCACTACCTCTACATTGCCGTCATCGCCGCCGTTATCCTCGGCGCCGTGGTGGGCCTGATGTTCCCCGAGGTGGGCAAGTCCCTCAAGCCGCTCGGCGATGGATTCATCAAGCTCATCAAGATGATGATTGCGCCCATCATCTTCTGCACCATCGTCCTGGGCATCGGCTCCATCGCCAAGGCCGCCACGGTGGGCAAGGTCGGTGGACTGGCCCTGGGCTACTTCGTGCTGATGTCAACCTTCGCGCTCGCCATCGGTCTGGTGGTCGGCAACATGATCCACCCGGGCGAAGGCCTGAAGCTGGCACCGTACGATCCCTCCAAGAAGGCAGAAGTCGACAGCACCGTTGCCTTCCTCCTCGGTATAATCCCGGGTGATATTCCGGTCCTTCCCACGCTCTTTGCAGCCCTCCTCGTAGGTTTCGCCCTCCAGAAGATGGGCCCGCAGGGTGCACCCGTACTCAAGGCCATCGGCCACGGCCAGGCACTTGTCTTCCGCATCCTCATCATGATCATGTGGCTTGCCCCCGTGGGTGCCTTCGGTGCCATCGCCGCCGTCGTGGGAGCCACCGGCTTCCAGGCCATCGTCAGCATGTTCACCCTGATGGCGGCCTTCTACATCACCTGCGCACTGTTCATCGTCATCATCCTCGGCGGACTGCTGAAAATCGTGACCGGCGTCAACATCTTCAAGCTCATGAAGTACCTGGGCCGCGAATACCTGCTGATCTTCTCCACGTCCTCCTCCGAAGCCGCGCTGCCCCGCCTGATCGCAAAGATGGAGCACCTCGGCGTTTCCAAGCCGGTGGTAGGCGTCACCGTTCCCACGGGCTACTCCTTCAACCTGGACGGCACAGCCATCTACCTGACCATGGCTTCCCTGTTCGTCGCCAACGCCATGGGAACCCCGCTTGACCTGGGAGCCCAGGTTTCGCTTCTGGTCTTCATGATCATCGCCTCCAAGGGCGCCGCCGGCGTCACCGGCGCCGGCCTGGCCACCCTCGCTGCCGGCCTGCAGGCCCACAAGCCGGAACTGCTCGGCGGCGTCGGCATGATCGTCGGAATCGACCGCTTCATGTCCGAGGCCCGCGCCCTGACCAACTTCACCGGCAACGCCGTGGCCACCGTGCTGATCGGCACCTGGGTGAAGGAGATCGAACGGGGCCAGGTTGACCAGGTGCTCTCCGGCAAGCTGCCCTTCGACGAGCAGACCATGATCGCAGGCCACGGCCACACCGAGCACGCAGCTCCGGAAACCGAAGCTCCGCGCGTTCCGGCCGCCGTCTAGGCCCCAGCCCGCAACCGCGGCACCCAGTACCAGCACAGCAGCCCCCGCAGCCATGGCCGCGGGGGCTGCTTTGTGCCATGAATAAACCAACCTTCGACCTCAGCTAGAGGGTCAAGGCTCAACATGGGCGGAAAGTCAAGTTCCGCCGAATACCGTGTCGGTCGCTGTAACCTTGGGAAGAAGAAGGAACGGCGCTGGCATCCAGCGGCAGGAAATCACCGTCATCGAAAGTGTGGATAGATACGTGAGCAGCGAACAGGGTTCGGCAACTCTGGAGGGCACGGAATTTGACCTGGACAACGCGGTGATGGGCCCCACGGGCCGCCCATACCGGGAGTTCCCGGAACCTGCACCGCTGTCCTCCCACGGTCCGGCGCGTGTGATCGCCATGGTCAACCAAAAAGGCGGCGTCGGCAAGACCACCTCCACCATCAACCTCGCGGCAGCGCTGGCGGAATACGGCCGCCGGGTGCTCCTGGTCGATTTCGATCCCCAGGGTGCGTTGTCGGCAGGCCTCGGCGTGAACCCCCACGAGCTTGACCTTACGGTCTACAACGTGCTGATGGACCGCAAGGTCAACATCCGTGACGCCATCCACCAGACCGGAGTGGAGAACGTCGACCTGCTGCCGGCCAACATCGACCTCTCCGCGGCCGAAGTTCAGCTGGTCAATGAAGTGGCACGGGAACAGGTCCTGGACCGTGCCCTGAAGAAGGTCGAGGACGATTACGACGTCGTCCTCATCGACTGCCAGCCCTCCCTGGGCCTGCTGACCGTGAACGCGCTGACCGCGGCTCACGGCGTCATCATCCCGCTGATCTGCGAGTTCTTCGCCCTTCGCGCAGTGGCCCTGCTGGTGGAGACCATCGACAAGGTGCAGGACCGGCTCAACCCGCGCCTGCAGGTGGACGGGGTGCTCGCCACGATGTACGACGCCCGCACCCTGCACAGCCGTGAAGTCATCACCCGGCTGGTGGAAGCTTTCGGGGACAAGGTCTTCGAAACCGTCATCAAGCGTTCCATCAAGTTTGCCGACGCCACGGTGGCCGCTGAACCGATCACCAGCTACGCCGGCAACCACGTGGGTGCGGACGCCTACCGGCGCCTGGCCAAAGAGCTGATCTCGCGCGGCGGCGCGCCCTAGCCAGGACGTGGCCGAATCCAAGCCCGGCTTCGAGGTGCGGCTGGCCAACTTCACGGGTCCCTTCGACCTCCTGCTGGGACTGATCGCCAAGCACCAGCTGGACATCACCGAGGTGGCCCTGGCCACGGTGACGGACGAGTTCATCAAGTACATCCGGAACCTGCAGGAATGTGGCGGGGAATGGGCGCTGGATGAAGCCAGCGAGTTCCTGGTGATCGCCGCGACGCTCCTGGACATCAAAGCTGCCAGGCTCCTTCCGGCCGGTGAAGTGGAAGACGACGAGGACATGGCACTGCTCGAGGCCAGGGACCTGCTCTTCGCCCGGCTCCTGCAGTACAAGGCCTTCAAGCATGTGGCCGGCCTCCTGGGCGAGAGCCTGCACCAGGAAGCCATGCGCTATCCCCGGCAGGTTGCCCTTGAGGAGCATTTCGCGGCCATGCTCCCGGAACTGGTGTGGAAGCACACCCCTGAACAGTTCGCCGCGTTGGCGGAAGCGGCGCTGCGGCCCAAGGCCCCCAAACCCACCGAAGTTGGGCTCACCCATCTCCACGGCGGCAATGTCAGCGTCAAGGAGCAGGCAGAAATAGTCGGGCTGCGGCTCCAGCGGGAATCACCACTGACGTTCCGGGCCATCATCGCCGACGCCGAATCCACGCTTGTGGTGGTTGCGAGGTTCCTGGCGCTGCTGGAACTGTTCCGGGACAAGGCGGTGTCATTCGACCAGTTGTCGCCGCTGGCGGACCTGGCCGTCCACTGGACCGCCGGCAGCCGGCAGTGGTCGGCAGAGAACCTAAGCGAAGAATTCGAGGAGCAGCTGTGACCAAAGAAGCCACGGAAGACGTGCGACTGGGGGAGGAAGACCTCGAGAACCTCCCGGGCGGGGCCAAGGCTGCCATTGAAGCTGTGCTGATGGTCATCGACCAGCCGGCCACAGAGGAGGAACTGGCCGCAGGCCTTGGCCTGACCGTTGAAACGGTCGGCGCCCTGCTGGCCGAACTGCAGCGCGAGTATAGCGGCTATACTGTTAAAGCCCCGGATATGGATCAAGCCAGCGCCGCTGGTTTCGGCTCCAGCCCCCGGGGCTTTGAATTGCGGAACATCGCCGGTGGCTGGCGGATCTACTCGCGCGTGGACTTCGCCGACATTGTTGGCAAATATGTGCTCGAAGGCCAGACTGCCAGGCTTACCCAGGCAGCCCTGGAAACGCTCGCGGTCATCGCGTACCGGCAGCCGGTCTCCAGGGCAAGGGTTTCGGCAATTCGGGGCGTCAATGTTGACTCTGTGGTGCGGACACTCGCCCAGCGCGGGCTGATCGAGGATTCGGGAACGGATCCGGAATCCGGGGCCATGCTCTACCGGACCACGTCGTATTTCCTGGAACGGATGGGAATCGGCTCCGTGACGGAGCTGCCGCAGCTGTCTCCACATCTTCCGGGCCTTGACGGCATCGCGGAGTACTACGACGCCGAAGGGATCTAGGCAGCTTCGCGCTGCCTGCGCAACAGTATTTATCAGGGCAGATTATTTCTGCACGGCTGGTTAGGGTTGTCTCTGGACACCTTTCCGGCCAAACAATTGAAGGACGGGTCATGACACAGGCGGGACGCCAGGGTTCACCACGTAACAGTTCGGGACGTAACGGTTCGGAACGAAAGACAACACAGCGCAACACCTCCCAGGGTGGCAAGTCAGCGGGCGGTTTCCGCGGCGCTGCCCCGAAGCGGAGCGGCGGGTTCGGCAGCGACCGCCCGCAGCGCGCACCCAAGCCGCGCGAGGAACGCTTCATCGATCCGGATCTGGCATCGGACGGCCCCCAGCAGGGCCGCAGTGCCGCAGATCCGAAGGCCGCCAGGCCTTCCTCGCGGAAGCCTGCAGCGCGCAAGCCCGGAGCCAAGAAGGCCCCGGGCACTCCGGGCGCCCTTAAGCCCAAGCCGCGCACCGGCGCACCTGGCGCCGCAGCCTCCCGCGCGTTCGGAAGCGAACGCTTCGGGCAGAACCTGGGACCAGTCCGCAGGCCCTCGCGCAAGAAGGGCCCGCGCGGCGACGTTCCCCAGTCGGAACTCCACGACGCCGACGGCGTGCGCCTGCAGAAGGTCATGGCCTCGGCCGGCGTCGCCTCGCGCCGCGTCTGCGAGGAGATGATTGCCGAGGGCCGCGTGGAAGTGGACGGACAGGTAGTCACCGAGCTCGGCGTCCGGGTCGACCCCAAAACCGCCGTCATCCACGTGGACGGCCTGCGGATCCAGCTGGATGAAAACCTCGTCTACATGGTCTTCAACAAGCCGAAGGGCGTCGTCTCCACCATGGAGGACCCCGAGGGCCGGCCGTGCATCAGCGATTTCCTCAAGAGCAACAAGAACACCGGCGAACGGATGTTCCACGTTGGGCGCCTGGACGTCGCCACCGAGGGGCTGCTCCTGCTGACGAACGACGGCGAACTGGCCAACCGCCTGACGCATCCTTCCTACGAGGTGCCCAAGACGTACCTGGTGCAGGTCCGCGGACCGTTCCCGCAGGGGATCGGTGCCCAGCTCAAGGAAGGCGTGGAACTGGAGGACGGTTTCGCGTCCGTGGACTCCTTCCGCCTCGTTGACTCCACCCCGGGCCACGTCCTGATCGAGGTTGTGCTCCACTCGGGCAAGAACCGCATTGTCCGGCGCCTGTTCGACGCCGTCGGCTTCCCGGTCCTGCGCCTGGTCCGCGTCAAGGTGGGTCCCATCGGCCTGGGTGACCAGCGCCAGGGCAGCATCCGCAACCTCGGCAAGCAGGAAGTCGGGCATCTGCTGGCATCCGTAGGGCTCTGAGGCATGTCCGCCTTCCACAGCCAGGGCCGCGGGCACCTGGATGGTCCGGTGGTGGTCCTCGGGACCGGCCTGCTCGGCGCCAGCATTGGCCTGGGCCTGCGCGGACGGGGCGTGCCGGTGTTTCTTTCCGACCCCTCGCCCACCAACCAGGCGGTCGCCGTGGACATCGGTGCGGGCCGGCCGCTGCCGGAACTGGGCAGCGCTGTCCCGCAGCTGGTGGTGGTTGCCGCCCCGCCGGACGTTACGGCCGACGTCGTGGAAAAGGCCCTTTCGGATTTCCCCGGCTCCGTTGTAGTGGACATTGCCAGCGTCAAGGCGGGCATCCTGGACAGCCTGCGGCGCCGCGGCGTCGACCTCTCCCGGTACGTGGGCACACACCCCATGGCCGGCCGGGAAAAGTCTGGCCCAGTGGCTGCCCGCGGTGAGCTGTTCACCTCGATGCCGTGGGTGGTGTGCCCGTCAGGGGAAACCTCTGGCGCCGCCCTCCAGACGGCCCGGTCCCTGGCTTCGGACCTGGGCGCGGTGGTCTCCCAGTTCACGGCCGACGAGCACGACGAAGCTGTTGCCCTGGTGTCCCACCTGCCCCAGGTCATGTCCTCGCTGCTGGCCAGCCGGCTCCAGGGTACGCCGCTGCATGCCCTGTCCCTGGCCGGTAACGGGCTGCGGGACGTCACCCGGATAGCTGCGAGCGATCCGGCGCTGTGGGTCCAGATTCTCGGCGGCAATGCGGCGAAAGTCGTGGAAATCCTTTACGGCGTCAGGGATGACCTCAACCGCCTGATCGGAACACTTGAGCATCCCACGGCGCCCGGCGCCCGGCTGGACCTCGCGCAGCTGATGAGCGAAGGCAACGCCGGACAGGCACGTATTCCGGGCAAGCACGGCGGACCGCCGCAGGCATACTCCTGGTTGACCGTCCTGGTGGACGACAAACCCGGACAGATCGCCCGGCTCCTCACGGAAATAGGCGAGATCGGCGTCAACCTCGAGGACCTCCGCCTTGACCACTCTTCGGGCCAGAACGTGGGTATGGTGGAAATATCCGTGTTGCCGAACAAGCATGACCACCTGATCGAAGCACTCAACGACCGCGGATGGCGGGTACTCCAGTAATGACACAGGAACTTCTCGATACCATGCCCGCGCTGCGCATCGGCCGGCCGCTGGTGGTGGCCATTGACGGCCCGTCCGGCTCCGGCAAGTCCAGCGTCAGCAAGGAAGTGGCCCGCAGGCTTCGGCTCGCCTACCTGGACACCGGCGCAATGTACCGTGCCCTCACCTGGTACTGCGTCAGCAAGGGCATCGACCTCGAAGACGCCGCCGCAGTGGAGCAGGCCGCCCGGGACCTGGTCCTGGAACTGAGCACCAGCCCCCTGGAGGAGTACGTGCGGGTGGACGGCGTCGACGTTACCGACGCCATCCGCGAGCCCGCCATATCGTCTTCGGTCAGCGCCGTGGCCACCACCCTGGGGGCAAGGACCGAGCTGATCCGCCGGCAGCGGGAACTGATCGAAAAGCACCACCGCCGCATGGTGGTGGAAGGCAGGGACATCACTACCGTCGTCGCGCCCGGAGCGGAAGTCCGGATGTTGCTCACGGCCAGTGAGGAAGCGCGGCTGCGCCGGCGGGGAATCCAGCTGGGCGGCACCCAGAACGCCGAGGAGCTGGCAGCGCAGGTGACCCACCGCGATGCCAAGGACTCCTCCGTGGTGAACTTCACCACGGCCGCCTCCGGGGTGGTGACCCTGGACTCGTCGGACCTCGACTTCGACCAGACCGTCGCCGCCGCCCTGGTGATCGTCACAAAGGTCCTCAACCGTGACTGAACGCGCCGCCACCACCTCCCGGCCGGGTGTTCCCTCCGGCCTGACCATGGCGTGGAGCAGGCCGGTGGGCTGGATCCTCGACCATGTGGTCTACCGGACCACCGTCACGGGCAAGGACAATGTGCCCACCGGCGGCCCCGCGATCTTCGCGGGCAACCACATCAGCTTCCTGGACGGTCCGGTCATGTTCGGTGCCGCACCTCGCCCTATGCACATCCTGGTCAAACAGGAGATGTTCAAGGGCTTCCTCGGCCAGGTACTGACAGCTTCCGGCCAGTTGCCGGTGGACAGGCGCGGAGACCGTACCGCGCTGCAGCGGTGCAAGGAAGTGCTCGACGCCGGCCGGTGCGTCGGCATCCTCCCTGAAGGAACCAGGGGGAGCGGGGCAGCGGCGGACATTAACGGCGGCGTCGCCTGGCTGGCCCTGAACTCCGGGGCCCCGGTGGTCCCCGTGGCCATCCTGGGCACCCGCATAGGAGACGAGCACCTGGATTCCGTGCCCCGGCCCGGCAGGCGGTTCCACGTCAGCTTCGGAAATGCCCTCACCCTTGCCCGCCGGGCAGGGGAAAGCGGGCGTGCTTCAATGGACAGGGCGGCGCTGGAAATCCGCGCCGCGCTGTCAGGGCACGTCCAGGACTCCATTCAACTCAGCGGGCAGCCACTGCCTTTCGCAGATGCCCGCCAAGACTTAACAGCAGTAGCCGGGACGCCGGCAGATGACCACTAAGGACAGTGCAATGAGCGATACGACTCAAACTCCCGGCCACTTCGGCGCCGGCGAAGACGAATACACGCCCACGGGCACGGACCAGGTGGCCGAACGGCTGGCTGCCATTGACGACGACGAGGCCGAGCTCCGCGCTGCGTCCCTCCGGGCGGGACTGGAGGACTATGACCTCGACGAGGAAGACGCCGCCCTCCTCAGCGGCGAATACGGCGACGAGGACTTCGACGGCCCCGTCAAGCTCGATCCCGTCCTGGCCATCATCGGCCGGCCGAACGTGGGCAAGTCCACGCTGGTGAACAGAATCCTTGGGCGCCGGGAAGCCGTCGTCGAGGACACCCCCGGCGTCACCCGCGACCGCGTTATGTATTCCGCCAACTGGAACGGGCGCAACTTCACCCTGGTGGACACCGGCGGCTGGGAGCACGACGCCCGCGGCATCCACGCCCGCGTAGCCGAGCAGGCCGAGATGGCCGTTGAACTCGCGGACGCAGTGCTCTTCGTGGTGGACTCCGCGGTGGGGGCAACCGCCACCGATGAAGGCGTCATGAAGATGCTGCGGCGCAGCAAGAAGCCGGTCATCATGGTGGCCAACAAGGTGGACGACTTTGCCCAGGAGGCGGACTCGGCCACCCTGTGGGGCCTTGGCTTCGGCGAGCCCTACCCGGTCTCCGCGCTGCACGGCCGCGGCGTGGCGGACCTGCTGGACCACGTGATGGACGTGCTCCCGGAATTCTCCACTATCGAGGGCCTGGAACGCTCCGGCGGTCCCCGCCGCATTGCCCTGATCGGCCGCCCCAACGTGGGCAAGTCCTCCCTGCTGAATAAACTGGCCGGGACTGAACGCGTGGTGGTGGACAACACTGCCGGCACCACCCGGGATCCGGTGGACGAGTTCATCGAACTCGGCGGCCGCACCTGGCGCTTCGTGGACACGGCAGGCATCCGACGCCGCCAGCACATGGCGCAGGGTGCGGACTACTACGCCTCCCTCCGTACGCAGGCCGCGCTCGAAAAGGCGGAGGTCGCCGTCGTGCTCCTCGCCGTTGACGAGGTCCTCAGCGAGCAGGACGTCCGGATCCTGCAGCTTGCCATTGAGTCAGGCCGGGCCCTGGTGCTGGCATTCAATAAGTGGGACCTGCTCGACGACGAACGCCGGCGCTACCTCGAGCGGGAAATTGAGCAGGACCTGGCCCACGTGGACTGGGCGCCCCGCGTGAACATCTCGGCCAAGACCGGGTGGCACAAGGACCGCCTGGTGCCGGCACTGGACCTGGCACTGGAGAACTGGGACAAGCGCATTGCCACGGGCCGCCTCAACGCGTTCCTGGGCGAGCTCGTTGCCGCGCATCCGCACCCCGTCCGCGGCGGAAAGCAGCCGCGCATCCTCTTCGGCACCCAGGCGTCGAGCCGGCCGCCGAAGTTCGTGCTGTTCACCACCGGATTCCTGGACCCCGGATACCGGCGCTTCATCACCCGCCGGCTGCGGGAAACGTTCGGCTTCGAAGGCACGCCCATCGAGGTCAGCATGCGCGTGCGCGAAAAGCGCGGCAAGAAGCGTTAATCCCGGTGTTGCCTTCGACACGCTGGGGCAGGAAACCCGGAAAGTGTCACAGGCACCCTCCGGGATCGTGTAAGCTCTTCTAGGTGGTTCGGCCGGACTGCTGGTGGAATTCCTCGAATGATTCGGGGAATGAAACACAGCGGAGAACGGCGGTACCAGCGGGCTGTAGCGCAGCTTGGTAGCGCACTTGACTGGGGGTCAAGGGGTCGCAGGTTCAAATCCTGTCAGCCCGACCAACAAGCCGCGGAAACTCTAGGGTTTCCGCGGCTTTTGCGTTTGCGGGATTTGAACCAGCCAGCGAAACCCCATCAAAACAGGCTGTGACCGGCCGGCGCTTCAGGGTGGCCGTGCCAGTCCTTTGGAGCAGAACAACCAGCGAAGGACCCCGTTCGAGTGATCAGGGGTCATTGACCGGGGGGATTTGGCCCGAGCCTGCTCATGGACGCCTTGATGCTCCCCAGGAGGAGCCCGCCTCGGTCAACACCGCCGCCGAAGCGCGCCGGTGGCCGCCGGGCGACAAGGACGTGGTCCCGGATTTGCTGCCCTACGTCCTTCCCGTTCTGCTCCCGTCGGCGTCCTCAGGCGCCTGTGGAAGGCGTAAAGCGAGGAAGACTTGGTTTCTCCTTGATCACTTGATGCCTCTCGGTGCCCAGCACAGCGTCCCAGCTAGCCGAGGGCGGCGTCGAGGGTGACGAAGCCGTAGCCTGCCGCCCGGAGCTGGGAGATCACCTGTGGGAGGGCCGCTGCGTCGAGCGTTGAGCCGTCGTCGGGGTTGGAGCCGAGGTGCATCAGGACGATCTCCCCGGGCTGCACGAAAGCCATGACGCGCTGGACAATAAAGCTCGGGCCGCGCGTTCCGTTCATGGTGCCTTGCCAGCCCAGGGTGTCAACGGTCCACCGGATCGCCGCGTAACCTGCTGCGTTGACGTCTCCAATCGTGCGGGAATCGCGAGCGCCGAACGGGAAGCGGAAGAACGGGCGCGGGTCTCCTCCAGCGGCCTCGATGGTCTTCTGCGCGCTGCTGATCTGGGCCGCGATCTGGGCGTCGGTCAGGATTGTGAAATCTGGGTGGGTCATGGAGTGATTGCCGATCCGATGCCCCGCGTTGTAGATCAGCGCCAGGTCGGAGGGGAACTGGTTGACCCAGTCTCCGGTGAGGAAGAAAGTGCCCGGGACGCCGTTGGCTCCGAGGGTGGTGAGGATCGATCGGAGGGCGGCGTCGTTGGCGCCGGCGTCGAACGTGAGCGCGACAACCTTCTGCGTGGTCTGAATGCGCTCGAGGTCCACGCCCAGGAGCGCCGACGGGACGCCTGTGTAGATGACGTCGGTCCTGCCGCTGGCCGCGTGCCACAGTATGGAACCGTGCTGGAAGTCGCTGCGGCGCCCGCCCGTGATGCCGTACTCGCCGCTGGTCGGGTAGCCGAGCCGGCTGCGCTCCCAACCGAGGGCCACCCACCGGGCTCGGATGGCTCCGTACACCTCGTGGGCTCCCGTGGCGGGCGACCAGTAGATCGACGAACTGGCGTTCATTCCGCTGAAGTGGTTGTACCGGCCGACCCCGTCGGGGGTGCCGGTCTCGTCCGTGAGCGGGAAGCCCAGCAAGCCGGCCGGTCCGCCGAACGCGAGATAGCGTCCGCGGATGGCCCCGTGCACCTCGTGCGCTCCGGTGCCGGGGCTCCAGTAGACCGACCCTCCGGCGAAGTCGTTGTACTGACCAGCGGTGCCCGAAGTGGTGGTCTCGTCTGTGAGCGGGAAGCCCAGCAAGCCGGCCGGTCCGCCGAATGCGAGATAGCGTCCGCGGATGGCCCCGTGCACCTCGTGCGCTCCGGTGCCGGGGCTCCAGTAGACCGACCCTCCGGCGAAGTCGTTGTACTGACCAGCGGCGCCCGGAGTAGTGGTCTCGTCTGTGAGCGGGAAGCCCAGCAAGCCGGCCGGTCCGCCGAATGCGAGATAGCGTCCGCGGATGGCCCCGTGCACCTCGTGCGCTCCGGTGCCGGGGCTCCAGTAGACCGACCCTCCGGCGAAGTCGTTGTACTGACCAGCGGCGCCCGGAGTGGTGGTCTCGTCTGTGAGCGGGAAGCCCAGCAAGCCGGCCGGTCCGCCGAATGCGAGATAGCGTCCGCGGATCGCCCCGTGCACCTCGCGCGCTCCGGTGCCGGGGCTCCAGTAGATCGTGCCGGCGGTGTAGTCCTGGGCGCGACCCCCAGCGATGTCGTACGTGCTGCCGACTGGCGGGCCGAGGAACGATGCGCTGCCGCCGAGTTGCTCATAGTGCTGGACGATCGCGTCGTTGCCCGCCTGCTCGACCGCCATCAACGCCGGAAAGCTCCGCTGCGCAGCCACTGCTGATGTACCGGCCGCGGGCGGCCCCGGGCCGTGCCCCCGAGGCCACCGCCGAGGGCGAGGGCCAAGGCCATTCCGAGGATGGCAGTTCGAGACCGCCGCATTGTGACCCCTTCGTGCTGATCGAGACATGCGAGCCTTGGTCAAGACGCTACGCCCCAGGGGCGTGCCCAGGTAGGACCAGAAGTCCCGAATCGCAACCCTATTACCTGCGACGCCGTCCGCGGTGCTGCCGCAGTCACTACGTTTGGGTGTCCTACATCCTCGAGCCCGGAAAGTTCGTGGATCGGCGTCCATGGCACGTTGCGGGCGGGTGCCGGCCTCCCTATTTGAGGAACTTCGAGGTCCTGCGGTCTGCCAGGATCTTGCCCTTCGTCTGGCAGGTGGGGCAGTACTGAAGGGCTGTGTCCGCAAAGGAAACCTCCCGGACGGTGTCCCCGCACACCGGGCACAGCTGCCCGGTCCGGGCATGGACGCGCATGTGGCTCCGTTTCACGTCCTTGAGATCCTTCGGCGGCTTGCCGCTTGCTTCCGCCAGTGCAGTGCCCAGGACGTCATGGATGGCGTCGTACAGGACCTGGACCGTTTCCCGGTCCAGGGATTTGGCCGTGGCGAACGGCGAGATCCGGGCAGCATGCAGGATCTCATCGCTGTAGGCGTTGCCGATGCCGGCGATCACGCCCTGGTTCCGCAGGAGCCCCTTGATCTGCTGGGAGCTGGAGCCGAGGATCTCAGCCAGCATGTCGGCGTCGAACGCTGGAGTGAACGGGTCCGGGCCCAGCGTTGCGATGCCCGGCACTTCCTGCGGATCCCGCACCACATAAACCGCCAGGCTCTTCTTGGTGCCGGCTTCGGTCAGATCAAACCCGCGCGGGCCGTCAGCACCGTTGAAGGTAAGGCGCGCGGCGATGTGCCCCTTGCCCATCCGCAACTGGGCATCGGTGGGGGAATCTGTGAAGCGCACCCAGCCCGCCCTGGCGAGATGGAAGACGAAGGAAACTCCGCCCGTATCTATGCTTATGAACTTCCCGAAGCGCCGGACGCCGGTCACAGTCCTGCCTTCGAGCGAACTGAAGGGGGGATCGGCTGTCTTGAGGACGGCAAAGGATACGATCTGCACTTTGGAGACAACGGTTCCCTGCAGATGGTCGGCCAGGAAGCCGGCCAGGCCGGAAACTTCGGGGAGCTCAGGCATCCGTCAACCGCCGTCCCTGGCGTCGCGGCTGCCCGTGCATGCGCTCATGCGTCCCATCTTGTCAGAAACCCCGGCAAACGCCCCGCCGGATGTGCCTATACTTTCAACGCGGCCCGTTTCCCGGGCCGCGTTGACAGTGGTGTTCGACCCGATGAAAGGCCCCTGATGAGCAACATTCCCGAAGATCTGTCCTACACCGCCGAACACGAGTGGGTCACCGCCCCCAATGCCGACGGCGTTGTCCGGGTAGGCATCACCGACTTCGCCCAGGACGCCCTCGGGGATGTTGTGTACGCCCAGATGCCGGAAGTCGGCACCAAGATCACGGCAAACGACGTTGTCGGCGAGGTGGAGTCCACCAAGAGCGTCAGCGACATCTACGCCCCCGTCAGCGGCGAAGTCGTGGCCCGGAACGAGTCCCTTGACACCGATTCCGCGCTCATCAACACCGATCCCTATGGGGACGGCTGGCTGATTGAGATCAAGCTTGCCGAAGCCGACGCCGTCGACTCATTGCTCAGTGCATCGGAGTACGAACAGCAGGTAGGCTAAAGCTAACCGGTTTTTCCGGTCCGGCCCCGGGCGAAGCCAGAATGTCTTCGCACGTCAGCGGCCGGATCGGCAGCCGGTTCCGGACCTGCGCTGCAGGCCCGGTGGGCAGATGTTGGTTGCGCGCCTGATGGCCGCAGCGGAAAAGAGGAGGAGTCCATGGCTGGCCACACACAGAACCCTGCCGACGGGGAATACGGCTCGGGTGCGGCCAGGGAGTCGGAGACCACCTCCATCCATCTCACCCCGGTGAGGGATCAGCCCACGATTACCCCCAAGCTCTCGTCCGAAGAGCGCAGTTCCGTGGAGGCACTGCCGGCTGGCTCGGCGCTCCTGGTTGCCCACAGCGGCCCCAACGCCGGGGCCCGGTTCCTGCTCGATTCCGATGTCACCACGGCGGGCCGGCACCCGGACGCCGACATCTTCCTGGACGATGTCACGGTTTCCCGCCGCCACGTCGAGTTCCGCCGCACCGCCCGGAGCTTCGAAGTCGTGGACAAGAACAGCCTGAACGGGACCTACGTCAACCACGACCGCGTGGACAGCGTGGAGCTCAAGTCCGGCAGCGAAGTCCAGATCGGCAAGTTCCGCCTCACCTTCTACCTGAGCCCTGCCACCGCTGCAGGCCGCGGCTGAGCCGGGGACCACTGCCTGTGGCAATGGCACAACCGGAACGCCGGGGACCCCAGGTCCTCAACATTGGGGAAGTCCTCGCACAGCTCAGCGGGGACTTTCCCGGCATGACTGCGTCCAAAATCAGGTTCCTTGAGGAAAAAGGGCTGATCAATCCGCGCCGGACGCCTGCCGGGTACCGCCAGTACTCCGACGGCGACGTCGAGCGGCTGCGCTTCGTGCTGGCCCTGCAGCGGGACCAGTACCTTCCGCTGAAGGTCATCAAGGACTACCTCGACGCGATCGACAGGGGCGAACGCCCGGAGAACCTGCCGCCCGGCGTCGTCGTTTCCCCCCGCATCGTCTCCGACGAGCTGGCTGCCGAACTGCAGAGCCGGGGGCGCAAGCTCACCGAGGAACAGCTCCGCACTGAATCCGGTGCCAGCGTGCCGCTGCTGCAGGCCCTCCTGAGCTTCGGCCTGATCAGCCACACCAACGGGCAGTTCGATGAGCATGCCCTCCAGGTGGCCCGTGCCTGCGTCCAGCTGGAAAGCCACGGGCTTGAACCCCGGCACCTGCGCCCCTTCCAGGCGGCTGCCGAGCGGGAGTTCGGCCTGGTGGAACGCGCGGTGGCGCCGCTGGCATCCCGCAAGGATGCAGCGTCCCAGGCGCGCGCCGCGGAAGCCGCCCGCGAAATCAGCGACCTCTGCCTCACCCTGCACCGGGCTCTGGTGCAGGACCATATCTCACGCATGGACATCTGATGATTGAAGTCGAGATTGTAGGCGTTCGCATCGAACTGCCTTCCAACCAGCCGCTGGTCCTGCTTCGGGAGATGCATGGTGAGAGGCACGTTCCCATCTGGATCGGTACCCCCGAAGCCAGCGCCATCGCCCTGGCGCAGCAGGGCGTGGTGCCGCCCCGTCCCATGACCCACGACCTCCTGGTCGACGTGGTGGAAGCGCTGGGGCACTCGGTAGTCAGCGTCAATATCGTGGCGGTGGAAGACAATATCTTTTACGGCCAGCTGCAGTTCGAGAACGGCACCACGGTGAGTTCGCGGGCCTCGGATGCACTTGCAGTGGCACTGCGCGCGAAGTGCCGGATCTGGTGCGCGGACTCAGTCATGGATGAGGCCGGGGTCCGCATCACCGAGCACGACGAGGGCGAGGACACCGAACCGGGTCCCACGGTTGACGAAGAGCGCGAACTGCGCCGCTTCCGTGAGTTCCTGGATGACGTGGAACCCGAGGATTTCGACGGCTAAGGTCACGTTAAGGTTAAAGTTGAGGGTGAATCTTTCGACACGCCTCATCAAACCCCTCAGGGTCTTTGACCTTGCAGGCCGCCGGGCCTAACGTCGAAGTATCAAGTTCCCATTGCTTACGGCAGCCTCGCAAGTCACACTGGAAAGTGCGCCCCGCGAAAATTACATGCATGGTCTTCATGCACCCGCTGCTGCAGTAGTTACCCGGGAGCGCATGACAAGGAGGATCCAGGTGAGTCCCAAAGGCGAAGCAGGCGGGCTGAAGCAGCCCACGGCTGGTGTTGCTGTGCCCGCGAGCGGTGCCCAGGGCCTCCTGTTTACCGAGGACCTTCCCGTATTGGACGAGGACGCCGGCTACCGGGGCCCCACGGCATGCAAGGCTGCCGGGATCACCTACCGCCAGCTCGATTACTGGGCCCGTACCGGCCTGGTTGAGCCCGCGGTCCGCGGCGCCGCCGGATCCGGATCCCAGCGCCTCTACGGCTTCCGCGACATCCTTGTGCTCAAGGTGGTCAAGCGGCTCCTGGACACGGGAGTGTCGCTGCAGCAGATCCGCACCGCCGTGGAGCACCTGCGGGAACGTGGTGTCGAGGACCTTGCCCAGATCACGCTCATGAGCGATGGCGCGAGCGTCTATGAGTGCACCTCCGCCGACGAAGTCATCGATCTTGTCCAGGGCGGACAGGGCGTCTTTGGTATCGCCGTGGGCCGTGTCTGGCGTGAGGTGGAGGGAAGCCTCGCATCGCTTCCCAGCGAGCACGCCGCTGAACAGTCCTTTCCGGACGACGAACTGAGCAAGCGCCGGGCTGCCCGCAAGATCAGCTGAGGCTTTTAACGGATAAGGGCCGCCCTCCACATGGAGGGCGGCCCTTATCCGTTAACGCGGGTTTTGGGGCTGTGTGGCTTACCTGGCGCGGCTGCGCAGGCCGCTTCCCGCTGCCATCAGGTTGGCCAGCAGGTCATCGAAGAGTGCCGCGGCGGATTTTGCGGACTCTCCGGGCCAGTGGTGTACGGGGTGGGCTGCGCCCTGGATCTGCTGCCAGTTGGCCTGCTCGGGGATACGGGGGCTCAGGAGGAGGTCGCCGAACATGGACTCCATTTCCGCGAGCCGGTAGGTGTGTTCGGAGGATCCTGACCGCACGCGGTTTGCCACGATGCCTGCAGGCGAGAGGTTGGGGGCGAATTCCTGCCGGAAAAGCTGGATGGCCCGCATGGTCCGCTCGGTGCCGGCCACCGAGAACAGTCCGGGCTCGGCAACCAGCGCCACCTTGTCACTGGCAGACCACGCCATCCGGGTCAGCCCGTTGAGGGACGGCGGGCAGTCCACCAGGACCAGCTGGTAGTCGCCGCCGGTGGCCAGCACCGCCGCGAGCCGGCGGAGGTCGCGGCGGCGGAGGTCCGGGCGGTCGTAGATGCCCGTGTAGGCGGATCCGACGGCGACGTCCAGGACTGCAGGGCCGGAACCGTTGGATCCTGCGCGCGCCGTCCAACTGCTGCGCACCACGTTGTTGGCCAGATTGGCCCGCCGGGGGCTTTTGAGCATCCGGCCGATGTCCAGCTGGTCGCCGGGCTGAACGCCCAGGGCGGTGGTGGCATCTGCATGGGGATCAAGGTCCACCACCAGCGTGCTGATGCCTGCGGCCAGCGCCGCAGACGCCAATCCTGTGGTGACGGAAGTCTTGCCGACTCCACCCTTGAGGCTGCTGATGCTGACTACTTGCACTTGAGAGACCAAAACCTAACGCCGGATGCCGTGTTGGGGGTAATGTTTGCTCCGGCAGTGCCGAAGCCGGACGGTCCTGCCGCCCTACTCATCATATGTGGATGCGTCGGCGAATCCTGCTTTATTGGGCGTCGGCATGGCACCGACTGTGCTGCGGGGGCGGTTTCTGCCCGCGTTGGCAAAAGGGTTCGGGACATGACGGCGAAATCTGTGACGGTGGCCACAAAGATTTGTGTTTGTCCTTGTAGGTCCTAGACACTGTGACCACTCACCGATCCACCCGCAATGATGCAGGAGAAGTATGTTTTCCAAAGTTCTGGTGGCCAACCGCGGCGAAATCGCGATCAGGGCCTTCCGCGCCGGCTACGAGCTGGGCGCCAAGACCGTTGCCGTATTCCCCCATGAGGACAGGAACTCGATCCACCGCCAGAAAGCGGACGAGGCCTACCTGATTGGCGAAGAGGGCCACCCCGTCCGGGCGTACCTGGATGTGGATGAAGTGGTGCGGGTAGCCAAGGAATCCGGCGCGGACGCCATCTACCCGGGCTACGGCTTCCTTTCCGAGAACCCGGACCTTGCCCGCGCAGCCAAGGCTGCAGGCATCACCTTTGTGGGGCCGCCCGCAGAGGTCCTGGAACTGGCAGGCAACAAGGTTGCCGCCCTGAAGGCTGCACGTGACGCCGGCGTGCCGGTCCTGAAATCCAGCGCGCCGTCCAAGGACCTGGATGAACTTATCGCCGCTGCCGACGAAATCGGCTTCCCCATCTTCGCCAAGGCCGTCGCCGGCGGCGGTGGCCGCGGCATGCGCCGGGTGGATACCCGCGAAGCCCTGCCGGAAGCCCTGCAGTCCGCCATGCGCGAAGCCGATGCCGCGTTCGGGGACCCCACCATGTTCCTGGAGCAGGCAGTCCTCCGCCCGCGCCACATCGAGGTGCAGATCCTGGCCGACGCCGAGGGCAACGTTATGCACCTCTTTGAACGCGACTGCTCCATCCAGCGCCGCCACCAGAAGGTCATCGAAATCGCGCCCGCCCCCAACCTGGATGAAGGCATCCGCCAGGCGCTGTACCGGGACGCCGTCAAGTTCGCCAAGGCGCTGAACTACGTCAACGCCGGCACCGTTGAGTTCCTCGTTGATACTGTCGGTGAGCGCGCCGGCCAGCACGTCTTTATCGAAATGAACCCCCGCATCCAGGTGGAGCACACCGTCACGGAGGAAGTCACCGACGTCGACCTGGTCCAGGCGCAGATGCGCATCGCTTCCGGCGAGACGCTGGCGGACCTGGGCCTCTCGCAGGATACGGTGCACCTCAAGGGCGCTGCGCTGCAGAGCCGAATCACCACGGAGGACCCCGCGAACGGCTTCCGTCCCGACGTTGGAAAAATCACCGGTTACCGGTCCGCCGGCGGTGCAGGAGTACGGCTCGACGGCGGCACGGTGTACTCGGGTGCCGAAATCAGCCCGCATTTCGATTCCATGCTGGTGAAGCTGACCTGCCGCGGCAGGGACTACCCGTCCGCCGTCGCCCGGGCCCGCCGTGCGCTGGCAGAGTTCCGCATCCGCGGCGTCTCGACCAACATCTCGTTCCTGCAGGCAGTACTTGATGACCCCGATTTCATTGCGGGCGACGTCGCCACCTCCTTCATTGACGAGCGTCCGCAGCTGCTCAAGGCCCGCGTCTCAGCCGACCGCGGCACCAAGCTCCTCACCTGGCTGGCTGAAGTCACCGTCAACAAGCCCAACGGCGAACTGACTGTCCATTCCAACCCGGCCAGCAAGCTGCCGTCCGTCAAGGACAAGCAGGCGGCCCCCGGCTCACGCCAGAAGCTGCTTGAGCTGGGCCCCGAGGGCTTTGCCAAGGCGCTTCGGGAACAGAACGCCGTCGCGGTCACGGACACCACCTTCCGCGATGCACACCAGTCGCTGCTGGCCACCCGGGTCCGCACCAGGGACCTGGTGGCTGCCGGCCCCGCGGTCACTGCGCTCCTGCCGGAACTGCTGTCCGTCGAGGCCTGGGGTGGTGCCACCTATGACGTGGCCCTCAGGTTCCTGGGCGAAGACCCCTGGGACCGGCTCGCCGCCCTTCGCCAGGCGCTCCCGAACGTGTGCCTGCAGATGCTCCTGCGCGGCCGCAACACCGTGGGCTACACGCCCTACCCGGAGGAAGTCACCGAGGCGTTCGTCAATGAGGCAGCGGCCACCGGCATCGACATCTTCCGGATTTTCGACGCCCTGAACGACGTCAGCCAGATGGCACCCGCCATCCGGGCGGTCCGGGCAACCGGCACCGCCGTGGCCGAGGTGGCACTGTGCTACACGGCGGACATGCTGGACCCGGAAGAAACGCTCTACACGCTGGACTACTACCTGGAGCTGGCGCAAAGGATCGTGGACGCCGGAGCCCACATCCTGGCGATCAAGGACATGGCGGGCCTGCTCCGTCCCGCCGCTGCCGCGAAGCTCGTTGCGGCCCTCCGGGATCGCTTCGACCTGCCGGTGCACCTGCACACCCACGACACCGCGGGCGGCCAGCTGGCCACGCTCCTGGCTGCCGTGGACGCCGGCGTTGACGCCGTGGACGTGGCCTCCGCATCGCTGGCCGGAACCACCAGCCAGCCGTCGGCCTCGGCCCTGGTTGCGGCACTGGCCCACACCCCGCGCGACACCGGGCTGAGCCTGGCCGCCGTGAGCTCCCTCGAACCGTACTGGGAAGCGGTCCGCCGGGTCTACGCGCCCTTCGAATCCGGCCTGCCGGGCCCCACCGGCCGGGTGTACCAGCACGAAATTCCGGGCGGACAGCTGTCCAACCTCCGCCAGCAGGCCATGGCGCTGGGCCTGGGCGAACGGTTTGAGGCGATCGAGGACATGTACACCGCCGCCGACCGCATCCTTGGCCGCCTGGTCAAGGTCACGCCGTCGTCGAAGGTTGTTGGCGACCTTGCCCTGCACCTGGTGGGCCTGAACGCGGACCCCGCAGACTTCAACGAGAACCCGCAGAACTACGACATCCCTGATTCGGTCATCGGGTTCCTGTCCGGCGAGCTTGGCGACCCTCCGGGCGGGTGGCCGGAACCGTTCCGCACCAAGGCCCTGCAGGGCCGCAGCGTGAAGGTCCGGGACGTTGAACTGAGTGCCGAAGACAGTGCTGCCCTGAAATCCGATTCCAAGACCCGGCAGCACACGCTCAACCGGCTGCTCTTCGACGGTCCCACCAAGGACTACCTCAAGAGCGTGGAGACCTACGGCAACCTGTCCGTCCTGGACACGCGCGACTACCTCTACGGCCTGCAGCGCGGCGCGGAACATGAGATCCAGCTGGAAAAGGGCGTGCGCCTGATCGCTTCCCTGGAAGCGGTGTCGGAGCCGGATGAGAAGGGCATGCGCACCGTCATGTGTACGCTCAACGGCCAGTCCCGGCCCGTTGTTGTCCGCGACCGGTCCGTGGTGAGCAACGTCAAGGCTGCCGAGAAGGCGGACCCGGCCCAGCCCGGCCACGTTGCGGCGCCCTTCGCCGGTGCCGTCACCCTGACGGTCAAGCAGGGCGACGACGTCAAGGCAGGCGACACCGTGGCCACCATCGAGGCGATGAAGATGGAGGCGTCCATTACGACGCCGGTGGCCGGCAAGGTTTCCCGGCTCGCCATCTCCGCCGTGGAACAGGTGGAAGGCGGAGACCTTCTCCTGGTGGTGGAGCAGTAGCCGGAGCAGCTGAGAAAAACAACGAGAGGGTCCCCCGTCAGGAGGGCCCTCTCGTTTCGTTGCGGTAGTGGTTGAGGCAGCGGTGCCTGCTACGAACGCGGCGCGGCGTACATCTCTTCTATGACCGTTTCAAAGTCCTTCATGACCTGGGCACGCTTGACCTTCATGGACGGCGTCAGGTGGCCGGATGCCTCTGTGAAGTCGGCGGGGACGATGCGGAACGACTTGATCGCTTCGGCCTGTGAGACGGAGGCGTTGGCCGCAGTGATCAGGTCCTGGACTGCCGCCTTGACCACCGGGTTGTTTGCGGCGTCCGCAATGGAGGTGTCCGCGGGGAGGTTGTGGCGCTGCAACCAGCCGGGCAGGGCTTCCTGGTCCAGGGTGACCAGGGCGCCGATGAACGGCCGGTTGTCTCCCACCACCAACACCTGCGAGACAAGCGCATCCGCGCGGATCTGGTCTTCCAGCAGGGCCGGAATGACGTTCTTGCCGCCGGCGGTGACGATGATTTCCTTCTTGCGCCCGGTGATCCAGACGAAACCGTCCTCATCGAGGCGGCCGATGTCGCCGGTACGCAGCCACCCGTCGTCGAAGGTCTCGCCGGTGAGGTCGGGCCGCTGGTAGTAGCCGCGCATCACGCAGACGCCCTTGGCAAGGATCTCCCCGTCCTCTGCGATCCTGACCGAGTTGCCGGGCAGGGGCTTCCCAACGGAGCCGATCTTGATCAGTGAAGGGGTGTTCACGGATATGGGGGCGGTGGTTTCGGTCAGGCCGTATCCTTCGAGCACCTGCAGTCCGATGCCCTGGAAGAAGTGGCCCAGGCGTTCGCCCAGGGGACCTCCGCCGGAGACTGCGTGGGCCACGTGCCCGCCCATGGCCGCCCGCAGCTTCCCGTAGACGAGCTTGTCGAACAGTGCGTGGCGGAGCTTGAGGCCCAGGCCGATGCGGCCGTCCTGCCGTGCTTTGGAGTACGCGATGGCGGTATCGGCCGCCTTATGGAAGATCGCTCCCTTCCCGCCGTCCTCAGCCTTGGTCAGTGCGGAGTTGTAGACCTTTTCGAAGACGCGCGGCACCGCGAGTATGAAGGTTGGCTCGTAGCTCTGCAGGTCTGCCAGGAGGTTCTTGATGTCCGGGGTGTGGGCCACGGTGGTGCCGGCGGCCATGGCGAGGACAGAGATAAAGCGGGCGAAGACGTGCGCCAGGGGGAGGAACATGATGGTCTTCGCGTTTTCATGGACTATCTCGCCAATGATGGCCAGCGCGTTGTCCGAGAGCTCAACGAAGTTTCCGTGCGTGAGTTCGCACCCCTTGGGCCTGCCCGTGGTGCCGGAGGTGTAGATGATGGTGGCGGTGTCGCGCAGCCCTGCGGTTTTCCTGCGGGCCTCAAGGTCGTCGTCGCTGACGCCCCGGCCGGCTTCGCGGAGGGCATCGAGACCGTTGCCTTCGAGCTGCCAGACATGCTGGAGCGAGGTCAGTGCTTCAGCCGTAACCGCCTGGCGGATGATGTCCTCATGGTGGGCTGCCTCGCCGAAGGCGGCCACAGCACCGGAGTCACCGAGGTTCCACGCAACCTGGGAGGGTGAGGACGTTTCGTAGATGGGAACGGAGACGGCTCCGGCGAACCAGATGGCAAAGTCCACCAGGGACCATTCATAGCGGGTGCGGGACATGATGCCCACGCGGTCGCCGGCTCCCACGCCGCTGGCCATCAGCCCCTTTGCCAGCGCCCTGACGTCAGCCAGGAAATCGGTGGCGGAAATGTCCTGCCAGGTTCCGGAGGCATCGAGTCGCGAAAAGAGTGCCGGGTTGCTGGCCTTTGCTGCCTGCCGCAGCACAAGGTCGGTGATGTTGGTCTCCGGTGGGACAACAACAAGAGGCGGAACACTGAATTCGCGCACTATAGCTCCTTTGATATCCGAGGTCCCGCACAGGGGCATGCCTAAAGACTAGTACGCCCGTGCCGGACCATGCAGTATCTAAAGTTACTGGCCAGTAACTTTGCCGTCAACGGTGCGCTGCGACACGTGGGTGGCAACTCCGCCTGTCCACACGGTGCCGTGGAATATGCCCACCTAGAATGGGGAACTATGTACGCACCGCCCCCCGGCAAGCAGCCCGGGCCCCTGAGCAGACCTGCCCCCTGGAGGGCGCGGCCCACCTCGCGCCGGGCGCGGACACGGCACGACGGCGGTGGCTTCCGTGAGCACTTGCGCCTCGGCCGCAAAGGCCTCGCCATTGGCATCGACATCGGCGGCACCAAGGTGGCAGCGGGAGTGGTGGATGCCGACGGCCGCATACTCAGCGAAGCGCGGCGCGCGACCCCCGGCAGTGACCCCCGGGCAGTGGAGCAGGTCATCGTGGAGCTGGTGGAGGAGCTCGGCAGGGGGCACCGGATCTGGTCCGTGGGCATCGGCGCCGCCGGGTGGATGGACCTCGACGGCGGCACGGTGCTTTTCAGCCCCCACCTGGCCTGGCGCAATGAGCCGCTGCGGGCAAACCTACAGCAGCTCCTCCGCCGGCCGGTGCTCCTGACCAACGACGCCGATGCCGCGGCCTGGGCGGAATGGCGCTTTGGAGCCGGCCAGGGGGAAGACCGCCTGGTCTGCATCACCCTGGGTACCGGCATCGGCGGTGCCATGGTGATGGACGGCAGAGTGGAACGCGGACGGTTCGGTGTGGCCGGCGAGTTTGGCCACCAGATCATCATGCCCGGCGGGCACCGGTGTGAATGCGGAAACCGCGGCTGCTGGGAACAGTATGCGTCCGGGAATGCGTTGGGGCGTGAAGCGCGGATCCTGGCCCAGGCAAACTCCCCGGTGGCCCAGGACCTGCTCGCGGCGGTGGGCGGGCGGACCGAGCTCATCACGGGAGCGATTGTCACGGAGCTCGCACTTGCCGGCGACCCGGCGTGCCGGGAGCTGATCGAGGAAGTGGGGGAGTGGCTCGGGCTGGGGCTGGCCAACCTGGCGGCGGCCCTGGACCCCGGGCTTTTCGTCATCGGAGGCGGACTGTGCTCAGCAGGGGACCTGCTGGTGGAGCCCGCACGGAAGGCATTCGCCCGCAACCTGACGGGGCGGGGTTTCCGGCCGGCCGCCGGCATCCAGCTCGCTGCCCTCGGGCCGAACGCGGGACTCATCGGCGCCGCAGACCTGTCCCGCGTCAGCAGCCGGGCGCGCCGCTGAAGTCATCCCGCGCACTCCTCCTCTGTGCCTGGCGGCGCTCTGTTGCCTGGCCGCGCAGCCGGGGAGGGCCGGCCGCGCTAGACGCGTGCGCCGTCGTCGTTCTCGTCTTTTTCCTGCGGCAGCTTCATGATCAGGTACACGGTTCCCAGGACGAACGCCGCAACGATTCCCACGATGGCCAGGAGCGGGGCGGAGCGCCAGAACATCACGGACAACAGGAGCGCTACCGGTCCGCCCACGGCGGCCAGCCATGCCAGCATGGTCAACGGATCCGTTCCGGCCAGGCTGGGCGGTTCCTCCGGGACGAATTCACCGTCATCCGGGTTCACACCGTAATCACGGGGTCCCGACGGGAAGCCTGCTCCAGTGCCGGGGACCGGGGTCTGCGCGGGGGCCTGCCGCTCTGCCGCGGACAACTCGGCAGGAGCTGTTCCCGCAAGGCCGAGCGGATCGAAGTCGCGGAACGCGGGCGGCCTTCCACCCGGCGCCGCCGTATCCTGGCGCGGTGCCGCATCCGTGGCGGGATCGATGGCGGTGCCAGTGCCGGTGGTGCTGCCGGTGCCTGCGTCGGGGGAACCGGATTCAAGCCGGGCCACCAGGTCCAGCCAGACGGCGTCGTCCTGGTTGGCGCCCTGGTCCGGGGAACCGGAATCAGGCCTGTCCATGGTGCGTGGCCTCCAGGTCCGATGCTGCACTTGCCGCCGGCCGTTCCGGACTTCCACCGGAAACCACCGCCCGGATGAACTCCACGGAGCCCTGGAAGATCTGCTCGGCGTCGTTGTCCAGGGTCGCTACGTGGTAGCTGTTCTCGAGGCGGACCAGCTCCAGGGGAGCGTGCGTCAGTCCGCGGCGGAGCGCATGGATGCTGGAGTCCGAGACCACGTGGTCAATGGCGGACCGGTAGACCCGGACGGGGGCGGTGACCCGGGGCAGGATCCTGATGGTGTCCTTGAACAGCTTGTTGAGCTCATGCGCGGCAGCTACCGGGGTCCGGGCATAGGCGCCTTCGTCCATGCCCTCTTTGAGGATGTCGTTTCCGATGGCCGGCGTACTTTTCATGACCAGCTTCAGGATGCCGGCCAGCGGAGCGCGCGGATCGTCAATGACCAGCCCCGGGTTGACCAGGACCACCCCGGCCACTGGCCGGGTGGCAGCGATCCGCAGGGCCAGCGCGCCACCCATGCTCAATCCTGCCGAAAAGACGTAGTCGCAGTCCGCGTCCAGCTCCAGGTAGGCGTCATCCAAGGCACCGTGCCACTGCTGCCACCGCGTACGGGCCAGTTCCTGCCAGCTGGTGCCGTGTCCGGGCAGCAGTGGCATGCGCACGGCGAAGCCGGCGCCTGCCAGGGCTTGGGCCCAGGCGCGCAGCCCGTGCGGGCTGCCGGTAAACCCATGGGAGAGGACCACACCGATGCGGGGCCCGCCTCCGGTGCAGCTGCTGCTGAAGGGACTGTGGTCCAGGCTGGAGGTCATGGAGTCTCCAATGCGGTGTTTTGGCGGGCGAGGGCGTGGAAGAAAGCACTGGATTTCGCAAAGATCTCCGGGGCGTCCACGTCCAGCGTAGCCACATGTCCGCTGCTGTGGAGGTCCACCACCTCAGTGAGGTGCGCGCCGAGGCCTTTGCGGAGCAGAGCCAGGGAAGTCGGCGGCACCACCGCGTCGGTGCGGGACTTGAAGACCTGGACAGGTGCCGTGACCTTGGGCAGGCCGCGGGCGGCGGCGCCAAAGAGCTTCTTCAGCTCGTGCACGGCAGCCAGGGGAGTGCGTGAGTAGTCCCCGTCATTGGTGACTGCCGCCGTCGCCTGTTCCTCCCCTATAGGGAGGGTCGTTCGCTGGAAGTACTTCAGCACTCCGATCACCCGGACCCGGCGGTCGTAGAAGCTCAGGCCCGGGTTGACCACGGACACCCCGGCAACGTTGTGCCGGGAGGCGGTCAGCAGCGCAATGGCACCACCCATGGAAAGCCCGGCCACGAAGCATGTTTCGGTTGTCCGCCCGAGCTCCAGGTAGGCGGCCTTGAAGCTGCGGTACCAGTCGCTCCACCGCGTCCTCGCCAGCTGGCGCCAGTCGGTACCATGGCCCGGCAGCAGGGGGACCGTCACGGCGTAACCCTGCGAGGCAAGGTGCTCGGCCCACGGCAGGACACTGAGGGGGCTTCCCGTGAAGCCATGGCAGATGGCTATGCCAATCCGCGCATTGGGCCCGTGTCCGGGGTAGCTGAAAGCGGCAGGAGGGGACGGGGTGCTGCTTTCGCTCATGCCTCCATCGTGTCACTGTTCCGGACAATTCTCACTAGAGTAGGGTTGCATTGAACTGCCGGACAGGCCCGACGCGGGGCCTGCAGGCCGCCTTCCGGAGGGGTTTCTCACGTGTTCTATTGGGTCATGAAGCGGATCTTCCTCGGTCCTGTGCTGAAGCTCCTTTTCCGCCCCTGGGTGAAGGGGCTGGACAACATTCCGGCTGACGGCCCGGCGATTATTGCGTCCAACCACCTCTCCTTTTCCGATTCGATCTTCATGCCGTTGATGGTCCGCCGGCCGGTGGTTTTCCTGGCCAAATCGGAGTACTTCACCGGCACCGGCATCAAGGGCAGGCTGACTGCCCTGTTCTTCCGCCTGACCAACCAGCTGCCCATGGACCGGTCCGGGGGAGCTGCCTCGGCAGCCTCGCTGACTGCCGGCATGGAGGTCCTCTTGCATGGTGGACTGCTGGGCATCTATCCGGAGGGGACGCGGAGCCCGGACTCGAGGCTCTACAGGGGCAAGGTTGGCGTGGCCAGGCTTGCGCTGCAGGCCGGGGTTCCGGTGATACCAGTGGCAATGATCGGAACGGACAAGGTGCAGCCCATCGGCAAGCGGCTGCCGAACATCCGCAGGATCGGCATGATCTTCGGCGAGCCGCTCGACTTCAGCCGCTACCGGGACCAGGCCGAGGACCGCGACATCCAGCGGAAAGTCACCGATCAGATCATGTTCGAACTGATGCGGCTCTCAGGGCAGGAATACGTGGACGAGTACGCTGCAGTGGTAAAGCTGCGGCTGGCGGGCAAGGCCGTGGAACCGGCAGCTGCCGCAGAGCCCCTGGCTTCTCCGGCGGCTGATGCCGGCCGCGGGGAGACCTCGCCCGGCGCCAGCCAGGGCACCCCGCAGGACATGCGCAAAGCGGACGACGGCGGGGCTGCCGCCGCCGGGTGAGCGGCTTGTGACGTTGCGGGCGGTGTGCGTGACAGTGCGGTGTCCCGGGGCCCTGCACGACCGCTAGTCTTAGATGGTGACTGAGCTATCTGCAAAACCCGCCTTTTCGCTGTCCAGCACCGCCCAGAGCGGAGCAGCCGACTATCCCGGACTTGATAACTGGCGGGACCTGCCCATCTCCCAGCAGCCCAGCTGGCAGGACCGGGACGTGTTCGACGCCTCGGTGAAGGAACTCTCCGTCCTTCCCCCGCTGGTTTTTGCCGGAGAGGTGGACGTCCTCCGCGAGCGGCTGGCCGCCGCCGCCCAGGGCAAGGCCTTTCTGCTGCAGGGCGGTGACTGCGCCGAAACCTTCGAAGCCGCCACGGCAGATAAGATCAGCGCCCGGGTCAAGACCATCCTCCAGATGGCCGTGGTGCTCACCTATGGTGCCGCGATGCCCGTCATCAAGATGGGCCGCATGGCCGGACAGTTCGCCAAGCCCCGTTCATCCAATGACGAGACCCGCGACGGCGTAACACTTCCCGCCTACCGGGGCGACATCGTGAACGGTTACGAGTTCACTCCTGAGTCCCGGGGCCACGACGCCTCCCGTATGCTCCGCGCGTACCACACGTCCGCTTCCACGCTGAACCTGATCCGCGCCTTCACGCAGGGCGGGTTCGCGGACCTGCGTTCGGTGCACCAGTGGAACAAGGGCTTCACCGAAAACCCGGCACACGCACGCTACGAGTCCCTGGCCCGCGACATCGACCGTGCCATCAAGTTCATGGCCTCCTGCGGCGCCGACTTCGAAGCCCTGAAGCGGGTCGAATTCTTTGCCAGCCACGAAGCCCTGCTGCTGGACTACGAGCGGGCGCTGACCCGGATCGATTCACGCACCGGATTCCCGTACGACACCTCCGCCCACTTCCTCTGGATCGGCGAGCGGACCCGCGAACTGGACCACGCACACGTTGACTTCCTCTCGCGGGTGCGGAACCCCATCGGCGTGAAGCTGGGCCCGTCCACCACCGGGGATGACGCCCTCCGGCTGATCGACAAGCTGGATCCGGAGCGCGAGCCCGGCCGGCTGACATTCATCACCCGCATGGGGGCCGGCAATATCCGCGAGAAGCTGCCCGCCGTCGTCGAAAAAGTCACCGCGTCCGGCGCGCAGGTTCTGTGGGTCACCGACCCCATGCACGGCAACACCGTGACGTCCCCCAACGGCTACAAGACACGCAATTTCGACGACGTCATCGACGAAGTGCGCGGCTTCTTCGAAGTGCACCACGCGCTGGGGACCGTTCCCGGCGGCCTGCACGTGGAAATGACCGGCGACGACGTCGCGGAGTGCCTCGGCGGCGCCGACCCCGTGGACCAGGACGCGTTCCTGGACCGTTACGAGTCCGTCTGCGATCCGCGGCTGAACCACATGCAGTCCCTCGAAATGGCCTTCCTGGTAGCTGGAGCCCTGGCCAAGCACTGACACCATCCGGTGGTGTGGGCGGTTCCTCCGCCTACACCACCGTCAGGGTAATCACTGAGCCCTCGGGGACCTCCGTGTTTACGGGATCCTGGTCCCGGACCGTGCCGAAGAAGCCGCCGAGGATATTGTTCACTTTCACATCGAAGCCGAGCTGGCGCAATGCCTGTTCGGCGTCTTTGGCCTGCTTGCCGATGTAGCTGGGAACCTCCACCATCCGGGGACCCTTGGAGATGGTCAGGGTCACGGTACCGCCGCGGGTGAGCGTTCCGTCCGCGGGTGCCTGGCTGGACACAGCGCCTTTGGGAATGTCCCGGCTGAACACCTGCTCGCCAGCCACGTCCGCCTGGAGCCCGGCTGCCGTGATGGCATCAACGGCGTCGTCCTGCTCCTGGCCCACCACCACCGGCACCGGTAGAGGCTCGGGCCCCTTGGACACGACGAGGCTGACGGGCGTACCGCGCCGGACATCCGTACCTGCCGAGGGATCCTGCGACAGGACTGTGCCGGCGGGGGCCTGCTCATTGAATTGTTCCGTCACAGGGCCCAGCGCCATTTCCGCCGCGTTGAGGCCGTTCTTGGCCTCCTCAAGGGTGCCGCCAGCCAGCTCAGGCAGCGGAAAAAGCTGAGGCCCCTTGGAGACAAAAAGGGACACGGGCTGGAACTTGCGGACTTCGGCGCCCTCGGCCGGTTCGCTGCCCACCACCAGGCCCGAAGGCACGTCATCGTCGAAGACGTCCCTTGTGACCGACCGGAAGCCGGCGTCGCTGAGCAACTGCTGCGCCTGCGCCACGGTTTTGTTGGCGACTGAAGGAATTGAGGCGGCTGCGCCGGGGCCCATACCGAAAAACCAGCCCGCGCCCGTTGCCAGGAGGGCGGCAACCACCAGGATTATCACCCACAGGACGCCGCGGCGCCGGGGGTTTCCCTCCCTCAGCGTCCGCGCGGGGGTGGCCGCAGCCCGGGCACGTGCCCTTTCGTCCTCCTTGTCTGCCTTGCGCTGGGCACGCTTGCCCAGCACCGGCGGAGGGGGAGGCCATGCCTGGTCCTCGTCCGGTGGTGAAAGGGTGGGCCTGGCAGCACCGGGCGCCAGGCCCGAAGGCTGCACATTGGACCGTGACTGGCCCGGCGGGGGCGGGTAGGCGGGCGCTGCCCGCTGTCCGTATGGCATCACCGTTGTGGGATTGTTCGTGCGGCCGATGACCTCGGTGGGGTGCTGGACATGCACGGTGTCAGTACGCGTGCCGTCAATAAACTCGGTTTTATCGGCCCCGGCTGGACCGCGGGACGGAGGGGGGCCCGGGGGCGGGGAAGGATACCGGCGCGGGGGAAGCTGTTGGTCCCCGCGCACGGGGACGGCTGCCCCTGCTGCAGCCGCGGGCGGACGCAGGTCCAGTTCAGCATCCGTGAGGTTGGTCCTGATGTGCCGCAGTTCCTGGAGCAGGGCATTCCCGTCCACCGGCCGGTTCTCGGGGTCGCTGGCGGTGCACCACTGCACGAGTTCGTCCAGTTCGGCGGCCAGGCCCGGGACCAGTGCCGACGGCGGCCCCACCGTCCCGTGGACGTGCTGGTACGCGACCTGGATGGGGACCTCGCCGTCGAACGGCTGCCGTCCGGTAAGCATCTCGTACAGCATGATGCCCAGGGAGTAGATGTCGCTGCGCGCGTCAGCCGGGCGTCCCAGGACGAGTTCAGGGGAGAGGTAAGCGACCGTGCCGATCAGCGCGCCGGTGCTGGTGGCGGTGGTGACGGCGCGGGCCAGGCCGAAATCCCCGATCTTGATCCGACCGTCGTCGGAAATCAGAACATTCTCCGGCTTGACGTCGCGGTGGATGAAACCGGCGGCATGGGCGGCGCCGAGCCCTTCGACCACCGGGTCGATCAGCGCCAGTGCCAGCCGCGGCGGCAGGGCGCCCTTCTCATTAATAAGGTCACGCAGGGTGTGGCCCTTGATGTATTCCATGACCAGGTACGCCGTGGGGCCGTCGTTCCCCTGGTCGAGGACCCCCACCACGTGGGGGTGGGACAGCCGTGCAGCCGCCTTGGCCTCCCGGCCTAGCCTGCCCAGGAAGTTGTCATCAGCGGCGAGGTGCGGATGCAGCACCTTGAGGGCCACGTCCCGTTCCAGCCGCTGGTCCACGGCAAGGTAGACCGTGGACATGCCGCCGCGTGCGAGCTTGGACCGCACGGCGTACCGGTTGTCCACCAGCGTTCCTACAAGAGGGTCAGACACGTGTTCCTGCACCCTACGATCCTAATCCCCGCAACGGAACGGGCCCGAACCAATACCGGTCCGGACCCGTGCCGAATGTTTCGTCCCCCCAGGGCGCGGCCGCCCCGGCAGCTCAGCCGAAGTTTTTCTGGTGTGCCTTGATGGCTGCGACATAGGCCTTGGTGTCGTCGTACATGCCGTACTTGCTCACCGAGTACTGGCCCTGGTAGTAGCCTGCGATGGCCGTGTCCTTGTCCTTGCTGGTGGCCAGGAGCTGGCGGATGATTGCCACACCGGCCGTTGCGTTGTCATAGGGGTCCAGCAGGTTCAGCTTGCGTCCTACCAGGTCAGATGCCCACTGGCCGGAGGTAGGGATGACCTGCATGGTTCCGATGGCGTTGGCCGGGGACACTGCCCGCTGGTCGAACCCGGATTCCTGGTGCGCGAACGCAAGGGCCAGGGAGGGTTCCACGCCCATGCGGCGCGCGGTGTCCGCCACGATGTTTCGCATTTCGGCGCGGGAGGGCACAGGAGAGGCGTTCAGCAACGCCTTGTTCTCGTTGGCGGAGCTGACCACTGCGGCAGGGTAGCTGAATCCCAGGAATGAGCTCGGAACCAGCGGGGTGACCGAGGCGGCCGGCTGCGGCGCGGCGCCCTGGCCGTTGGCCCCCGGGATGGCCAGCTTGTTGCCCGGGTAGATGACACTGGTCATGGCCAGGCGGTTGGCGGACAGCAGCTCGGAGAGCTTGACGCCGTGCCGGGATGCTATCGCGGAGAGCGTGTCTCCGGCTTTGACGGTGTAGGAGCCGGAAACCGGAGCCGCAGGCGCGGCGGGAGCCGACGTTGAGGCAAGCCCGCCTCCGGAAGGAGCCGCGGCGGGCGCGGGAGCCGCATCACCGGCACCCACCTTGATCTCTTGTCCCGGGTAGATGATGGAGCGCATGTTGAGGTTGTTCCACGAGAACACATCGGACAGGCCTACGTTGTGCCGGGCGGCGATGGCACCCAGCGTGTCACCGGGCTTGACCGTGTAGGTGGCTCCGCCGGCAGGTGCGGCTGCGGGTGCGGCCGGAGCGGGGGCGGCGGAGGGTGCTGCCGGCGCAGTGGCCGAACCGGAAAGCTTGATCTTCTGGCCGGGGTAAATGATCGTGTTCGCCTGCAGGTTGTTCAGCTTCAGAACCTCAGCGGTGTCCAGCCCGAATTTGCCGGCAACGGCGCTGATCGTATCGCCGCGGGCAATCGTGTACTCGGCCGGGGCCTGCGGCTGTGCCGGCTTGAAAGCGGAGGGGATGGCCGTCGAAACCGACGACGCCGGGATCACTGCCGCGGTCGCCTGTGCGGCCTGGGCTTTCATGGCTGCTGCAAGGGTCCCCGGAATGGAGCGGACGGGCTGCTCGGCAGCAGCGGGCTGGGCCAGGGCCAGGGATGACAATACAACCGCTGGCAGCGCTGCCGTCGTTGCGGCGAGCATAGGAAGGCTCGGCTTGGGGGGCTGCTTGTGCGAGCGGGACATCGTCATGGAAAGAATCCTCTTCTCAACTGCGGGCGCGGGCAGGGATGCCGCTGTTTCCGATACTACTGTTACTGCTGTTAATGCTGTTACAAATGTGGTCAATGAGAATCTCTCACGGATTGTTGATTAGCACAAGAATTCGGGGAACCGCTGCAAGGAATAATTTCGGGAGTGTCCGCAGGTCAATGGATACCCGCTGAATGCATCAACTAGGCGACGGGGCGCACGCCGTGGCAACCTTGATCCGTGAGTAACGTAGAAAACCTTGTGGGCGAATGGTTGCCCCTGCCCGACGTCGCCCGTTTACTGGATGTTTCCATCACGAAGGTGCACAGCCTGCTTGATGAACGAGCCTTGGCGGCGCTGAGGGTTGGTGAACGGAGAATCAGGTCGGTGCCTGCGGAATTTATTCAGGACGGCCAAGTGGTGGACAGCCTCAAGGGAACAATTGTTGTCCTGTCCGACGC
The DNA here is from genome assembly GCF_045291495.1 of Pseudarthrobacter quantipunctorum. Lineage (NCBI taxonomy): Bacteria > Bacillati > Actinomycetota > Actinomycetes > Micrococcales > Micrococcaceae > Pseudarthrobacter > Pseudarthrobacter quantipunctorum. Next base: position 2,464,207 of record NZ_CP148033.1, on the reverse strand, counting down.
AGGGTATTCGGACGAGGACCTGATCGTATGGCTCTTTACCCCGGATGAGTCATTACGCGGACGCCCCATTGATGCCCTGCGTGAGGGCCGGAAAACAGAAATACGTCGAAGGGCCCAGACCCTCGCCTGGTAACTCCAGGCAATCGTAAATCCGGGCACTCGCCCGGTAATTGCGGCACGGCACTTCGCCGGCCGGCCGCAGGCCGCTAGGAGGCCCGGCTGACGGTCGCTTCAGCCAGCCTCCGAAGGGCAGTCTTCGGCAGCTCGACCAGGGGGAGTGCCTCCAGGGCCTCGAACGCGGCGGCACCGAATTCATTGATGAGGACCTCGGTGGCCGCCAGCGCCCCGGACTCCTCAATGATCCGCCGGAGCTCGTTGATGTCTTCTTCCGAGAGGTCCGGGCTCCCAAGCCTGGCGTCGATGAAGGCCGCCTCGTCAGCCGTTGCCTGGTCCATGGCCAAGGCAACCAGCACGGTGCGTTTCCCCTCCCTCAGGTCGTCGCCGGCCGGCTTGCCGGTTGTCAGCGGGTCGCCAAACACGCCGAGCACGTCATCCCGGAGCTGGAACGCTTCCCCCAGGGGCAGTGCAAACGCCGAGTAGCCGCGGAGCAGGTCATCAGACGCTCCCGCGAGGGCTCCTCCGAGGGCCAGCGGATGTTCGGTGGAGTACTTGGCGGACTTGAAACGGATGATGGACTGCGCCCGCGAAACTGCGCCTGCGCGGTCCCTGGCGGGCCCGGCCACTTCTTCCAGGATGTCCAGGTACTGGCCTGCCATCACTTCGGCCCGCATGAGGTTGAAGATCAGCCTTGCCCTGCTGCCCGCAGCAGCCCGCTCGCCAATGTCGGTGAAGGCTTCCTCACTGAAGGACAGGCAAAGATCTCCCGCCAGAATGGCCGCGGCCTGCCCGAAGCGTTCGCTGTCCAACGCCCAGCCTTGTGAGCCGTGCAGATCGCTGAACCGGCGGTGGACGCTGGGTCCGCCCCGCCTGGTATCGGAACGGTCGATGATGTCGTCGTGGATCAGTGCAGCGGCCTGGAACAACTCGAGGGCGGCGCCTGCCGTGACCACCTGCTGGGCTGCCGGTTCTCCGCCGGCCCCCCGCCAGCCCCAATAGCACATCAAGGCCCGCAGGCGCTTGCCGCCGGTGACCAGATTGGAGATTGAACCCATGATCGGATCAATGTCCGGGGAAATGGAGGACATGACAGACTGCCGCGAGGCCAGGAACCCGGTCAGCTCGCCGGCCACCGCCGCCACGAAGTCCGCCTGTTCATGCCGGAGCTGCTCGGCCGCCGTCACTTGGCTGACTCAGCTGGCACGTTGGCGCCGATGGTGAAAGTGGAAACTCCCGCTGCTTCAACAACCGAGATGTTAACAGTCTCGCTGTCCCCCCGGACAAAGTCCCTGGAAGCCACTGCCCCCACGGCTTCGCCGGGTACGGCCTTGAAACCCTGCCCTTCAAGCGCCTTGACGTAGAATTCGAGGACTGCCGCGGTGGGGGCCGCAACGGTACCCACCAGCGCGGCTGTGGCTGGGGTGGATGCCTTATCGAAACTGCTTGAGACAACTGTGGCGCCCGGCATGAGGGGAAGGAGCTGTTGGGGGAACCCGTCCACCAGGGCGCCAACGGTGGCGGAGGTGTTGGGCGTAGCCGAACGGCTCGGGGAAGCAGTTATGGTGGACGCGGAAGTCGCCGGCGCCGATACGGAGGCCGAAGGGTCCTGGCTTGCTGACGGAGTTGGACTGCAGGCTGCAAGTGCCAGGACTGCGCCGGCAGCGAGAACTGCCGCGCCTGCTGGCTTGAGGTTTCCAAAGACCGTCACAGGGACTTTCCTCCTGGTGTTGATGCCGGATTCAGCCTTCAGTTTAGTCAGTACAAAACGGCTAGGATTGCAGCCGTGGGGCCCGAAGGTAAGAACCAGCCACCCGGAGCGCTGCTTCCGGGACGCAGGCGCAAGTGCATCATGCACGTGGACATGGATGCCTTTTACGTATCTGTCGAGCTGCGGACGCGTCCTGAGCTCCGCGGCAAGCCTGTCATCGTTGGCTTCCCCGCGGACCGTTCCGTGGTTCTCTCCGCCTCCTACGAGGCCCGGGCGTTTGGAGTGAAATCAGCCATGCCGATGGCCGTGGCGTCCCGGATGTGTCCGCAGGCGGTCATCATCGAACCGCGCCACAAGCTGTACTACGAGGTCTCAGCCCAGCTGATGGCTATTTTCGGGTCAGTCACGGAACTCGTGGAACCGCTCAGCGTCGACGAGGCGTTCCTCGATGTCACCGGCGCCATCCGCCGCCTGGGGCCGCCGCGGGGCATCGGGGAAATGATCCGGCGCCAGGTAGCTTCGGAGCTGGGCATCACCGCGTCTGTAGGCATCGCGGAATCAAAGTTCGTGGCAAAGATTGCGTCAACACGCTGCAAGCCGGACGGACTGCTCCTGATTGGCCCCGACGAAACCGTGCCCTACCTGCATAGCCTGCCGGTTGGGGCGCTGTGGGGCGTAGGTGCCAAAACGGCGGATGTCCTGGCAAAGATGGGCATCAGGACGGTCGCGGATGTGGCAGCAACGCCGGTGGCCACCCTCAAGAGGATGCTGGGTGCCACGGGAGAGCATGTCCACCAGCTGTCCTGGGGTATTGACCACCGCGCAGTGACTCCGGTCCGGCTGGAGAAGAGCATCGGCGCCGAGGAGACCTTTGCCGTCGACACGGCGGACGACGCCGTGCTCCACCGCGAACTCCTGCGGCTCTCCCACCGGACGGCCTCGCGCCTGCGAAGCTCCGGGATGGTGGCCCGGACCATCGCGCTGAAATTAAGGTTTGCCGATTTCTCAACCATCACGCGCAGCCGGACGGTCCACACCCCGGTGGACAGCGCCCAGCTGATCTATTCGGTGGCGCTTCAGCTGCTGGAGTCGGTAGGGGAGAGGACCATGACCGTGCGGCTTGTGGGCGTACGCGCCGAACAACTGGAAGATGCAGCCCGCACCTCGCTGCAGCTGAGCATCGACCGGCGGGACGAGAACTGGCGCGCGGCCGAACAGGCCCTCGACGAGGTGGCACGCAAGTTCGGCAGCAAATCCGTCCTTCCTGCCCGCTTGATGGAGCCAGGAGCCGGCCCTGAATAATGCCCTGGTTGCGGCGGCCGGGGGCTCTTCGTTAAGTCATTGCCGTCTTTCAGAACAGCCCTCAACAAACTATCCTTAGATGTACATAGTTTTTGAGTGACTGGACTTACTGCCGGACCCTCTTGGACATGCTCCCGCTCCCGCGGCGGCGTGCCTGGTTACCGACTTTTGCCAATGTGGGCGGGGCGGGAACCTCTTAGGCACAACAGCCGTTAACGGTGCAGAAGTAGTGGCTGGGATCAGCCCGGACGTTGGCCTACAAAAGGAGGTCGTGATGCCGCTGTCGGAGCACGAACAGAAGCTGCTTGAGCAGCTGGAGAAGCAGCTTCACGAGGACGACCCGAAGTTCGCAAATTCCATGGGTTCAGACCCAGGGCGTTCATGGTCCACGAGGCACGTGGTGATTGGCGTCCTCTGCGCCTTGGCCGGCGTCTTCCTGTTGCTCGTGGGTGTCACTCTCCAAAATATCTTTGTTGGAGTGTTGGGCTTCATAGTGATGGGCGGCGGCGTTTACTTCGCCACCATGCGCAGCAGCGCGGCCGCGAAGCCGGGATCCAAGGCAGGCAGCCGAAAGCCCGGCAAGCAGAAGAACTCCTTCATGAGCAGCCTCGAGGAACGCTGGGACGAAAGGCGCAGGGGCGAACCCTGAACCACCGGGAGCCGCCCGTGAGGGCATCCCCACTTTCCTCCCCTGTGGAGTAAACGAGAACAGACCCGCCAGTGGCGGGTCTGTTCCCGTTTAACATGCCCTTCGCCGAAATGCCCTTGATTAGCTGGCGATTGGGGCGGGAAAGCCACTGCGTCTGCTGCTGAGCCGGCGCCCACGTCCTGCCGGCGTGGAATCGCCGGGCAGCAGAATTCCTCCACTTTCCACCCCCGCCCTCAAATCCGCGCCAATTCAGCGTTCCTTTCCCACGAAGTGGAGGTCCACCAGCCCGGTTTGCGTTGACTGTGGGGGAAAGTGGAGTAATGTGGAGGACATAAGAGGGTAGTTGCAACATAGGGGATGTGCAGTTCCTGACATGGACAGGCGGTGGGCCAGTGTTTCTTGGCACTCACTCGCCGCGTCTGGATGAAAAGGGACGGATTATCCTCCCCGCCAAGTTCCGTGAGGAACTCGCCAGCGGGCTGGTGCTCACAAGGGGCCAGGAACGTTGCATCTACGTCTTCAGCGAGAAGGAATTTGCGCGGGTCCACGAGCAAATGCGGGAGGCACCAATTTCCTCCAAGCAGGCGCGGGACTACATCCGCGTTTTTCTCTCTGGAGCCTCGGACGAGGTACCTGACAAGCAGGGGCGCGTGACTATTCCACCGGCGCTCCGGGAGTATGCAGGCCTCGGCAGGGAGCTTGCCGTCATCGGCGCCGGCTCACGCGCCGAGATCTGGGACGCCCAGGCTTGGACCGAATACCTCGCGGAGAAGGAAACAGCCTTCTCTGAGACTGATGACCCCATTCCGGGCATTCTCTGACCGGGTGGACAGCAGGCAGTTTCTTGGATGAGATCTCCAGCCGCCCATCGGCTGGCCATCCTGGCTCACTTCCCCGGAGCCAGGCTGGCGGACGATAGGCGCGGATGGGGATCTGGTCCCAGAAGCACCAAAGGCAACACCCGACGGCGAGAAAGGACGAGGCATGAACGAACACCCGAAGCCCACGTCCGAACGCCATGTACCGGTCCTTCGGGACCGGTGCATCAATTTGTTGGCACCAGGATTCGAGGCAGCCAGGCTGCGCGGCGAAACACCGGTAGCCGTCGACGCCACCCTGGGCATGGGCGGCCATTCCGAGGCCATGCTGCAGCGTTTTCCGGACCTGCACCTCATTGGCATCGACCGCGATGAAGAAGCGCTCGCGCTTGCCGGCGAGCGGCTGGCCCCGTTCGCCGCCCGCACCGACCTGGTACACGCCGTCTATGACGAGATCCAGGACGTCCTGGCTGACCTTGGCGTCCCCGAGGTCCACGGCATCCTGATGGACCTCGGTGTCTCTTCCCTCCAGCTCGACGAACGCCAACGCGGGTTCGCCTACTCCTTTGACGCCCCCCTGGACATGCGGATGGACACCAGCCGAGGCCAGACTGCGGCGGACGTTGTGAACAACTACTCCGAAGAGGAACTCGTCAGGATCATCCGGAAGTGGGGCGAGGAAAAGTTCGCGGGCCGGATCGCAAACAGGATTGTTGCAGCGCGGGCCGCCAAGCCGTTCGCCACAACCGGAGAGCTTGTTGAACAGATCCGGTCAGTGGTTCCGGCGTCCGCGGCAAAATCCGGCGGGCACCCCGCCAAGCGGACTTTCCAGGCTCTCCGGATCGAGGTCAACGAAGAACTCGACGTCCTGGAGCGTGCCGTTCCGGCCGCAGTGGACTCCTTGGCCATGGGCGGACGGATTGTTGTCATGTCCTACCACTCCCTGGAGGACAAGATCGTCAAGAGCGTCCTGCAGGCACGGTCCAAATCCTCCGCTCCGCTCGGATTCCCGGTGGAGCTGGAAGAGCATAAGGCCGAACTGAAAACCCTCACCAAAGGCACCGAGGTGCCCACCGCCGTCGAAATCGCCGAAAACCCGCGTGCTGCCTCTGCAAGACTGCGCGCGGCGGAACGAATCAGAGCCAGGAGAGCTGCATGAGCACCGCTGCCGTCAAGAACTTTCCCGTCGCTTCCGGCAGTTCGGCGGCCGGCAGGAATCTTCCGGCCCGCACCTCCGATGACGGCCGGAAGTCCCGGACTCCGCTGTCGGTGGTACGCAGTGCGCCCCGCAAGCGCCGGGCACCGTTTGTGGTGCTCTGCTTCGCCATGCTTGCACTGGCGCTGATTGCCGTGCTGGTGCTGAACATTTCGGTGTCCACCGCCCAGTACCAGCTGGTGGAACTGCGGGCCAAGCAGAGCACCTTGACCAAGCAGAACCAGGACCTCACCCAGCAGGTGCAGAACTTCGAAGCACCCCAGAACCTGGCCGCCAAAGCCAAGGACCTGGGAATGGTGGCCTCCACCGTCAAAGGCCAGATCGATCTGTCCACCCTTTCTGTCACCGGCAAGGCGACGCCCGCCGTCAAGGGAGGCGCGGAAGGGGCTGTCATCCCCGCGCCGGCCGTAGCCGGACAGCTGATCGTCGTCCCGCCGGCAACCAAGGGCGAACCGCTGGCGAGCCGCAAGCCGGCCGAAGCGGCTGCTCCCGCAGCCCAGGGCGGCGAAGCAGCCGATGCTGCTGCGTCCGGCACGGCAACATCGGGTGCTGCGGCCCCGGCAGCCGGTGATCCCGCTGCTGCGGCAGCGGCAGCTGCAGCAGCTGCAACAGCCGCCGCCGCGGCAGCCGTTGAGCTGAACGGGGGATCCGTCCCCGCACCGGAACAGAAGGTGCCCGGACAGTAAGACGGCAGGTCTGGCAGGCAGCAGGGTCGAACAGCAAGGAATATCAGGGTGGCGCAGAGGACCGGCAAGGCAAACAACGGCAGGGTGCCCAACGCCACCAAGCGCTTGCGCCTGGGCCTCGGCATCATGCTGACGCTCCTGCTGGTGGTGGGCGGCAAGCTCTTCCTGGTGCAGGGACTGGACGTCGGCGGCATGGCCGAGGCCGCCCTGAACAGCCGGATGAAGCAAACCGTCCTCCCGGCAGAACGCGGAAGCATCCTGGACTCCCGGGGTACCGTGCTCGCCAACAGCGTGATCCGCTACAACGTGGTGGTGGACCAGCGCGTCAACACCAAAACGGAGACATTCAAGCGCCTGGACGACGCCAAGGAGAAACTGGTGGACGTCAGCCGGGAACAGGGGCTGACGGAACTGGCGGCCGCCCTTGGCATGGAAAAGGACGCGATCCGCGAGGCCGTCACCGGGCAGCAGCCCTATTACATTGTGGCCAAGGACGTGAAGCCGGACGTTGAGGACCGCATCTCGCAGCTCCAGATTCCCGGCATTGTGACTGAGGGCGTCAGCAAGCGTGTCTACCCGAACGGGTCTGTGGCGGGCGGCATCATCGGTTTCCTCCAGGACGGCACCACCGGCCAGGCGGGGATCGAGCAGACCCAGGATGGACTCCTGAAGGGTGCGGACGGCAAGAGGCTGTTCGAGATCGGTGCGGACGGCCTGCGCATCCCTGTTGGCGTGGATGAACTGACCCCGCCGGAGGACGGCAAGGACGTCAAGCTCACCCTCAACTCGGACCTCCAGTACTTCGCGCAGCAGGCCATCCAAAGCCAGACGGAGAAACTGAACGCCGAGTGGGGCTCCATCATTGTGATGGACGCCAAGACCGGAGACCTGGTGGCCATGGCGGACACCAACTCGCCGGACCCGAACGATCCCGGCAGGGTGGCAGCGAAGGACCGCGGTGTCCGCTCTGTCACAGCAGCCTACGAACCAGGCTCGGTGCAGAAGATGATGACCGTGGCCGCTTTGATTGAAGAGGGCAAGGCCGGCCCGCTCGACGAATTCACCCTGGACCCGACCTACACGGTGAACGGCCAGACCTTCAGCGACTCCTTTGCGCACGGCACGGAGAAGCGGACGCTCGCCGGCATCCTGGGCTACTCGATGAACACCGGAACCGTCATGTCCGGGCAGCGGCTGAGCAAGGAACAGCGCTATGACTGGCTGAAGAAGTTCGGCATCGGCGAAGCTCCGGACATCGGCCTGCCCGCCACGGCCTCCGGGATACTCACGCCCTGGCAGCAGTGGGACGGCCGGCAGGAGTTCACGGTCCTGTTCGGCCAGGGCGTCTCCCAGTCCACGCTGCAGACCGTGCGTGCGTTCCAGTCAATCGCCAACAACGGCGTGATGCTGCAGCCGCGCCTCATCGACTCGTACATCTCCGCGGATGGAACCGAGGAAAAGGTTGCGCCTGCGGAACCACGCCAGATCGTGTCGGAAGGCACCGCCCAGCAGGTGCAGGACATCCTGGAGAGCGCGGTGACTGAGGGCCAGATCAAGGATGCCGGCATCGATGGCTACCGGGTGGGGGCAAAGACCGGCACCTCGGAGTCCCCGTGCGACGACGGCAAGTCCGGCTTCTGCGGCTACACCGCCTCGATCGTGGGCATGGCCCCCATGGATGATCCGCGGTTTATTGTTGAGGTGGTACTCCAGCGGCCCAAGGGCAGCATCTACGGGATTACCAACGGGCCGGTCTTCCGGTCGGTCATGAGCCAGGCACTGCGGACCTACAACGTCCAACCGTCCACGGGTGAACCGGCCAGGCTGGCCCAGTTCGCCAAGTAATACTCCGGCAGCAGCCGCAGCAGCCCCGGCTGCTTCGGCTGGTTTACGCCGGGCACGGTCCACTAGCACCATCGGAGATCCCTTGTCAGAGTTCAACGCGTCCGATCAGCGCCCTGCCCCTCAGGGAATTGCCCCGCAGGGACAGGGCAGCCAGGCACGCTTCCGCCCCTCCGCTGTGGAGGCGGTCCGGCTGGAAAGCATTGGTGACGCTGTCGGCGTCGTCATCCCGGGGGCCTCGGCGGATGTTGCGGTGACAGGCATCTCGCTGAATTCCCGCACCGTGGAACCAGGCGACCTGTACGTGGCCCTGCCCGGTGCTGTCAGCCACGGCGCCGACTTCGCCGCCCAGGCCATTGAAGCGGGAGCGGCGGCCGTCTTGACGGACGACGCCGGTGCCCGCCTGCTTGCCTTGTCCTCCGACACAGCGGTCCCTGTGCTGGTGGTTGACACCCCCCGGAACGTGGTGGGGCCGCTCTCCGCCATGATCTACCGCAGCGGGCAGGATGCTTCCCCCCAGTTGTTCGGCGTGACAGGCACCAACGGCAAGACCACCACCACCTACTTCATTACCTCGCTGCTGCGTTCGCTTGGCAAAAAGATCGGCCTGATCGGCACCATAGAGATCCTGGCCGGCGGGGACCCCATCCCCAGCCTCCTCACCACTCCGGAGTCCCCGGACGTCCACGGGCTGCTGGCGCTCATGCAGGAAAAGGCCATCGACGCGGCAGCGATGGAAGTCTCGTCCCACGCGATCTCCTACCAGCGGGTGGACGGCGTATTCTTCGACGTCGCGGGCTTCACCAACCTCACCCAGGACCACCTGGACCTGCACCACACCATGGAGGACTATTTCGCCACGAAGGCGGAGCTCTTCACGCCCGCCCGTGCGCGGAAGGCCGTAGTGACTGTCGACGACGAATGGGGCCGCCGCCTTGTTGGCAGCGCCGGGGTGCCGGTCACCACCCTCAGCACCTCAGGGGAAAACCCAGCCGACTGGACCGTTACGGAAACCGTGCCCCGCGGGCTGGGCACGGAGTTCACGCTCAGCGGGCCCGGCGGCACCGTCCTGCGCGTCCACACAGGGCTTCCCGGAAGCTTCAACGTCGCCAACGCGGCCCTGGCGGCAGTGATGGTGCTCGCCGGCGGCGTGGACGCCGCCACCCTGCAGGCTGCCCTCGACGCCGGCGATCCCTTTACGGTGGCCGTGCCGGGACGGATGCAGCTGGTCTCTGAACAGCCGGCCGCCGTCGTGGATTTCGCCCACAACACCGACGCGCTGGCCCGGGCGCTCGAAGCGGTCCGGTCACCGGAACCGGGGTCCCGGCTGATCGTTGTGTTTGGTGCGACAGGCCAGCGGGACCAGGGCAAACGGCCGGCCATGGGCGCCATCGCCGCCCGGCTTGCCGACACCGTAATCATCACCGACGACGACCCCCACGACGAGGACGCGGCAGCCATCCGCGCCGATGTCCTTGCAGGGGCCAGGGAGGCCCAGGAGACGGAAAAGCTGCCCTGCACCGTGCTTGAAGTCTTCCCCCGTGACACGGCCATTCAGCGCGCCGTGGAACTCGCCCGGCCGCACGACACCATCCTGGTGGCCGGCCGCGGCCACGAGGTGTGGCAGGAAGTGAAAGGCGTCAACCTCGCACTCGACGACAGGGTGGAGCTGCGCAGCGCCTTGACAGCCAGGGGATTCAACGTTCTCCAAGACGACCGGATAGAGTCCTAGACCGAGATGATTGCATTTACTGCGGCGGAAATTGCCGATATCACCAAGGGGCGCCTGGACGCCGATCCTGGAATCACGCCTCTTTCGGTGGTCACGGATTCCCGCGAAGCCACGCCGGGGTCGCTCTACGTGGCGAAACCCGGCGAGTACGCTGACGGCCACGACTTCACAGCGGACGCCTTCGCCGACGGTGCCACACTGGCCCTCGTGGAGCGCCCGGTGGCCGGCCCTGACGGCGTCCCCTACCCTTCCATCGTTGTTCCTGATGCGGTGCTGGCCATGGGCGCGCTCGCTGCGGAGGCCGTCCGCAGGATCCGCGCCGCCCGTGCCGAAGCACAGGACGAACTGACAGTCATCGGCATCACCGGCTCGGCGGGAAAGACCACCACCAAGGACCTGCTTGCAGGGATCTTCGCCCTGCACGGCAACACGGTGGCGCCGCGCGGTTCCTACAACGGCGAGATCGGGGTGCCCCTCACGGTCTTCACCGCCGGAACCGATACCCGGTACCTGGTCATCGAGATGGGCGCCACAGGCATCGGCCACATCAGCTACCTCGCAGACATGGTCAAGCCGGATATCGGCGTAGTACTCGGCGTGGGAACTGCCCACGCCGGCGAATTCGGGGGAGTGGACAACATTGCCCTGGCCAAGGGCGAAATGGTGGAAGGCCTTGCAGCCTCCGGAACCGCTGTCATCAACCTCGACGACGACCGGGTGGCGGCCATGCGCGCACGCACCGTTGCGTCCGTCGTCGGCTTCTCCGCAGAAGGCCGGCCCGACGCCGCCGTGCAGGCGCTGAACGCGGACACCAACACTGACGGCAACCCAGAATTCGACCTCCTCCTCCCCGGAGAAGGCACGCCGCACCACGTCAGGAGCCGGCTGATCGGCGCCCACCACACGGGCAACCTGCTGGCAGCGGCAGCGGCCGCGTGGGCAGCAGGTATTCCCGGCGCAGACATCGCCGCGGCGCTCAGCAGCCAGGCGGCCGCGAGCCGGTGGCGCATGGAGCGCACGGAACGCGCTGACGGCGTGACCATCATCAACGATGCCTACAACGCCAATCCCGAATCCATGCGGGCCGCGCTGCGCACGCTCGCCGACCTTGGACAGGGCAGGCGCACCTGGGCAGTCCTGGGCGCCATGCTGGAGCTCGGCGAGGACTCCATCCGCGAACACACGGCCGTGGGCACCCAGGTGGTCCGGCTCAATATCTCCCGGCTGGTGGTGGTGGGCAGGGAAGCCCGCGCGCTCTACGTCTCCGCCGTCCAGGAGGGCTCCTGGGGGGACGAGTGCGTCTTCGCCGAGACCGCCGATGAAGCCTTCGAACTGCTGGACGCCGAACTCGAACCCGGCGACCTGGTGCTGTTCAAATCGTCCAACAGCGTTGGACTTCGCCACTTGGGCGATCGGATAGCATTACCCCGACAAACCCCGCAACCCGCCGATGAAAGGAGCTCTCTGCTGTGATTGCACTTTTGATCGGCGCCGGACTGGCCCTGCTGTTCGCGCTGGTAGGCACGCCGCTCTTCATCCGGCTCCTGGTGCGCCGCGGGTACGGACAGTTCATCCGTGACGACGGACCCACCTCCCATCACACGAAACGCGGAACGCCCACCATGGGCGGGACCGTGGTGGTTGCCGCCGTCCTCTTGAGCTACGGACTGACCCACCTCATCATGCTGATGGTGAACCCGGCTTCCCCAGGCCCCTCGGCATCTGCCCTCATCCTGCTGTTCCTGATGGTCGGCATGGGACTTGTGGGTTTCCTGGACGACTTCATCAAGATTTCGCGCCAGCGCAGCCTGGGCCTCAACGCCAAGGCCAAGCTCATCCTGCAGGCCGCCGTCGGCATTATGTTTGCCATCCTTGCCTTGAACTTCCCCGATGAAACCGGCCTCACGCCGGCTTCCACCAAGATTTCCCTGGTGCGGGACCTGCCGTGGCTGGACCTGGCTTTCGGCGGGACGGTGCTGGGGGCCATCCTTTTCGTCATCTGGTCCAACCTGATCGTTACCGCTGCCACCAACGGGGTGAACCTCACCGACGGCCTTGACGGGCTGGCGGCCGGGGCCTCGGTGATGGTGTTCGGCGCCTACACCCTCATGGGAATCTGGCAGAGCAACCAGGCCTGTGGTTCCCCCCGCGAGGCGGGCAGCGGCTGCTACCTGGTCCGGGACCCCCTGGACCTCGCACTGCTGGCAGCCATCATGAGCGCGGCCCTGGTGGGCTTCCTCTGGTGGAACACCTCGCCGGCGAAGATTTTCATGGGCGACACCGGCTCGCTGGCCATCGGCGGTGCCATCGCGGGTTTCGCCATCCTTTCCCGGACCGAGCTGCTGCTGGGCATCATCGGCGGGCTGTTCGTCCTGATCACGCTGTCCGTCATCATCCAGGTGGGCTACTTCAAAGCCACGGGGGGCAAACGCGTCTTCAAGATGGCGCCTTTGCAGCACCACTTTGAACTCCAGGGCTGGGCGGAAGTGACGGTGGTGGTCCGCTTCTGGATCCTCGGCGGACTCTTCGTCGCCGTGGGCCTGGGAATCTTCTACGCTGAATGGGTTGTGCTGTTATGACCGTTTTCCCACGCCTCCAGAATCTTGTGAGCTGGGACTCCGACTGGTCCGGACTCCGGGTGGTCGTCACCGGCATCGGGGTCTCGGGGTTCGCCGCTGCGGACACCCTGATCGAACTCGGTGCCCGGGTGGTGGTTGTGGACGCGGCCACCAGCGACAAGGCGAAAGCCCACGCCGACACCCTTAAAATTGTCGGCGCTGCGGACGTCCTGCTGGGCGAGGACGCCGTCACGCGCATTCCCAGGATCGACGGCGAACTGCCGGAACTGATTGTCACGTCGCCGGGGTGGCGCCCGGACCAGGCCCTGCTGGCCGCGGCCGCACGGGCCCACATCCCGGTATGGGGAGATGTTGAACTGGCCTGGCGCGTGCGCGTGCGGGAAGGCCGCAAGACCGCGGACTGGCTTGCCATTACCGGAACCAACGGAAAAACCACCACTGTGGGGCTCACCGAATCAATGCTGCGGGCGGCCGGGCTGAAAGCCATCGCCGTAGGAAACGTGGGTACGCCCATCCTGGATGCGCTCCGGGATCCGGTGGAGTACGACGTCCTGGCCGTGGAGCTTTCCAGTTTCCAGCTGCACTGGTCCGAATCCCTCTCGCCGGTGGCCAGTGTCTGCCTGAACGTCGCCGAGGACCACGTCGACTGGCATGGATCCTACGATTCGTACCTTGCGGACAAGGCCAAGGTCTATGAACGCACCCAAAAGGCCTGCCTCTACAATGCGGAGCAGATCGAAACCGAGCGGATGGTGGAAAACGCCGACGTGGTGGAAGGCTGCCGCGCCGTCGGATTCACCACCGTCACCCCCGCCGTCAGCATGCTTGGGGTTGTGGAAGGGCTTTTGGTGGACCGGGCGTTCATCGAAGAGCGCCGAAACAGCGCCGCGGAACTTGCCGCCATGACCGACCTCGGCGCGCTGGCGCCCCGGCACATGGTGGCCAACGCCCTGGCGGCCGCAGGACTGGTACGTGCCTACGGCGTCGAACCCAAGGCTGTCCGGCAGGGGATCCAGGACTATGTACCGGGAGACCACCGCATCCAGCCGGTAGCCCGCCACAACGGTGTCCTGTGGATCAACGACTCCAAAGCGACCAACCCGCACGCGGCTTCGGCCTCCCTGGCAGCCTTCAGCAACGTCATCTGGATCGCCGGAGGACTCTCCAAAGGAGTGACCTATGACGACCTGGTGCGGGAACACGCCCAGCGGCTCAAGGCCGTGGTGCTCATCGGAACTGATTCCTCAGCGCTGGCCGATGCCCTCCGGCGACACGCGCCCGATGTCCCCGTGATCGGGACGGCCCCGGGTGAAACTGAACAGGTGCAGACTGCTGCAACAGACGGCACAGAGGCCGGTTCTCCCGCCGCCGGGAAAGCCGTCATGTCCCGCGCAGTTGCGTCAGCAGCCCAGCTGGCCGGGTCCGGCGATACTGTGCTGATGGCTCCGGCAGCTGCTTCCATGGATCAGTTCTCTTCCTACGCTCACCGTGGTGACACTTTCATCGAAGCTGTCCGCGAGCTGGTGGAAGGGCAGGCCCAGACCGGCGAGGAGTAACAATGGTCAGCACGCCCACACGCCCGCCAGCCCGGAAGCAGGCAGGCAAGCCGCGTCCCGGCTCCTCCGCATCACCAGTCCGGCCCCCGGCCGCTGCCGGCACCCGCCTGCGGGCCGCCTACCGCAAATTCTGGTCGGCGCTGGAGGGGACCGGAACGTCCAGGAACGGCTCCACGTATTACCTCATCCTGGGATCCACCCTCGCACTGACGGCAATCGGCATCATGATGGTCCTCTCCGCCTCCAGCGTGGAATCGATCGCCGCCGGCAAGTCGCCGTACGGGGATGCCCTGAAGCAGGGCATGTTCGCCGCTATCGGCATCTTCACCATGTTCGTGCTCTCCAGGATCAACGTGGTGTGGCTCAAGCGCCTCGCATGGCCCGCCATTATCGCTGCCGTTGTCCTCCTTGGCCTGGTCCAGCTCGTTGGCGCGGAGGTCAACGGCAACAAGAACTGGATCGACCTTGGCGGGATCACCTTCCAGCCGTCCGAAGCGTCCAAGCTGGCACTCGCGCTGTGGATGGCCACCGTCCTGGCCCGGAAGGGGAAGCTGCTCAGCCGCTGGCAGCACGTCGCGGTCCCGGCCGTCCCCATGGCCATCATCATCGTTGGACTGGTCCTGGTGGGGAACGACCTTGGAACGGCCATGATCATCATGATGGTCACGGCCGCCGCGCTCTTCTTCGCCGGGGCACCGCTCTACCTGTTCGGCATCGCTGGCCTGGCCGCCGCCGCCGGAACGGCCGTGATGGCCGTGACCAGCTCCAACCGCATGTGCCGCATCACCTCGTGGTGGACCGGGCAGTCCTGTGCCGACGGCATTGACGCCAACTACCAGGCAACCAACGGCCTTTACGGGCTCGCCTCCGGCGGATGGTTCGGGGTTGGGCTGGGACAAAGCCGGCAAAAGTACAGCTGGATCCCCGAAGCCCACAACGACTTCATCTTCGCCATCATCGGCGAGGAACTCGGACTGGTGGGGACCGTCGTCGTCCTGATCCTTTTCGCCATCCTGGGAGCCGCAATCTACCGCGTGGTGGTGGCCCAGGAGGACATGTTCCACCGCGTCCTCGCCGGCACCATCATGGTGTGGCTGCTGGGCCAGGCCACGGTGAACATGTCCGTGGTGACCGGCCTGATGCCCGTCATCGGCGTGCCGCTGCCCTTCATCTCCTACGGCGGCTCGGCACTGCTGATGTCGCTCTGCGCCATTGGTGTTGTGCTTTCCCTGGCCAGGGAGCAGATGGCCCCGGCGATCAGGCCCAAGCGGATGCTCAAGTTCAAGGCCAAGCCGGCGCGGAAAAACGCGGACCGGAAGAAAACTGCAAGAAAGCGTACCTAGCCCTCCATGACCACCAAAACCCCGTCCATCGTCCTGGCCGGCGGCGGCACTGCCGGACACATCAGCCCGCTGCTCGCCATCGCCGCGGCACTCCGGAACGCCTCCCCGGACGCCGCCATCCTTGCCGTAGGCACGCCGTCCGGGATGGAAACCAGGCTGGTTCCCGCCGCCGGGGTGGAACTGGCAACCATCGACCGGGTGCCGTTCCCGCGGCGGCCTTCAGCGGACCTGCTCCGGCTCCCCGCCAGGCTGGCCGGGGCGGTACGCCAGGCAGGAACAATCCTGGACACAGCGGCCGCCGATGTCCTGGTGGGGGTGGGCGGCTATGTATGCACGCCCATGTACCTGGCCGCCCGCAAGCGCCGGATCCCCATTGTGATCCATGAAGCCAACGCGCGTCCCGGACTGGCGAACAGGGTCGGTGCCCTGATGACCCGCCGCGTCGCGGTAGCCTTCGCCAACACCCCGCTCCGCCACGCCATGCACGTGGGAATGCCCATGCGCACCGAGATTTCGGGCCTGGACAGGGCAGCCGCGCGCACCGCTGCCCGCACGGCCCTCGGACTGGATCCCGCAAAGCCCGCGCTGATCGTCACTGGAGGATCCTCCGGCGCCCAGAGCATCAACCGCACCATTGCCGCAGCCGTTGACCGGCTGTCCGCAGCCGGTATCCAGACCCTGCACATCACCGGACGCGGCAAGGCTGTCATGGGCACTGACGGCTTGCCGCTGGCCGCCAAGGACTACCGGCAGGTGGAGTACGTCGACGGCATGGAGCTCGCCTACGCGGCCGCGGACGTACTGCTTGCCCGCTCCGGCGCGGCCACCGTCTGCGAGGTTGCCGCCGTCGGCGTTCCCGCTGTGCTGGTGCCGCTGCCCATCGGCAACGGCGAGCAGGCCTTGAACGCTGCGGGACTGGTGGCTGCCGGGGGCGCCCTGCTGGTGAATGACCGCGACTTCACCCCCGAATGGGTGGACAGGGAACTGATCCCGCTCGCCACGGACCAGCAACGTCTTGCGGCCATGGCCAGCAGTTCCTCCCGGCTTGGTATCCGAAATGCCGATCAGCGCATGGCCGACCTCATCCTGGAAGCAGCAGCATCATGAACCACGCCACCGTCCCCAGCCTCGAATCCCTGGGCCGCGTCCACTTCGTCGGAATCGGAGGCGTCGGGATGTCGGCCGTGGCCCGGATCATGGTTGCCCGCGGCGTTCCCGTCAGCGGCTCCGACGCGAAGGACCTGCCGGTGATGGCGGACCTTGCCGCCGCGGGTGCCCGCATCGCCGTCGGATATGCCTCCGCCAACCTTGGCGATGCCCAGACGCTCGTGGCAGGATCCGCCATCCGCCCGGACAACCCCGAAATTGTTGCCGCCAGGGAAGCGGGGCTGCCCGTGCTGCACCGGTCAGAGGCCCTGGCCGCCACCATGGGCGGCGACACGGTGGTCACCGTGGCCGGCACGCACGGCAAGTCCACCACCACATCCATGGTCACTGTCCTGCTGCAGGGCGCCGGACTGGACCCTTCCTTCGCCATTGGCGCCAATGTTCCAGCCCTTGGGGTCAACGCGGCGCACGGGAGTTCCGGAATCTTCGTGGCAGAGGCTGACGAATCCGACGGCTCCTTCCTCAACTACCGGCCCAGGATAGCCGTGGTCACCAACGTTGAACCGGACCACCTTGACCACTACGGGACGGCCGAGGCCGTTTACGAGTCCTTTGACAGGTTTACCGCGCTGCTTCCCGCGGACGGCGTGCTGGTTGCGTGCGCGGACGACGCCGGTGCGCTGGCCCTCGCTGAAAGGACGCGGACCAGGGGCAACACCCGCGTGGTGCTCTATGGAACCAGCGAGGGTGCGGACCTCGTGCTGCACGACGGCGGTCCCGGTGACGTGGCGGTCTCCGCGGCCTCCGGACGTTTTCCGCTGGCGCTGCAGGTGCCCGGGCGCCACAACGCGCTGAACGCGGCGGCCGCATTCGCCGTCGCGCTTGAACTTGGAGTCGACCCCGCAGCGGCCGCGGCCGCCCTGGCGCACTTCTCCGGGGCCTCCCGCCGCTTCGAGCTCAAAGGCGAGGCCCGCGGGATCCGCGTGTTCGATGACTACGCCCACCACCCGACCGAAGTCCGGGCCGCCCTCGCCGCGGCACGTTCGGTGGCCGGCACGCACAAGGTGCACGTCCTCTTCCAGCCCCACCTGTTCTCCCGCACCCGCGAGTTCGCGCAGGAGTTCGCCGAGGCGCTCAACCTTGCAGACACCGCCCTTGTGCTAGATATCTATCCCGCCCGCGAAGATCCCATTCCGGGCGTGACCAGCCAGCTCATCGCCGACCACCTGGACCACGGAGGACGCCTGGTGGCCGCCCGCGACGCCGTCGCCGCACTGACGGCCGCAGCCGAGCCCGGCGACATTGTGCTGACGGCCGGCGCCGGCGATGTCACGGCGTACGGGCCGCAGATCGTCGAGGCCCTGCGTGGCTAGCACCCGCCGCCCCACCTACACCTCCAAAGGCCGCCCGGGCCGGTCCGGCGGCACCGCTGGAGACGCCGGCGCCGGTGGAAGTACGGCACCCGCCGCGGACGACGTGATCTCAGCCTCCCGGAGCGTTCCGGAGCCGGCTCCCGCGGGCGGCGCCAAAGCAAAGGAGCCGGCAAAGCCGAAGCTGGCAGGCATTCCCGGCCTGGGCAGGGGCAGGAAAGCGGAGCCGCCAGCGGCAGCCGCGGAGAACGTGGTGGCTTTTCCGGAGCCGAAGGGTAAGCGCCGCAAGCGCAATATCCTCGCCGTGGGCGCCACGCTCGTCGCCCTTGTGGCGGGCCTCCTGGCGGCGGCCATTTTCTCGCCAGTCCTGGCCGTTGACACCATCTCCGTATCAGGGACGCGCCTCCTGACGCCGGCCCAGGTGGAGTCCGCACTTGAGCCCCTGCGGGGGAAGCCCCTGCCGCAGATCAGTGACGATGAGGTGGCCAGGCTGCTGGAGCCCCTGGTCCAGGTCAAGTCAGTCTCCGCTGAAGCCCGGCCGCCCTCAGGGCTGGCCGTGCAGGTCCGGGAACGGGTGCCGGTAGCCCTGGTGAAACAGGGAGAGCAGTACCAGCTTGTGGACGTCGAGGGCGTACAGCTCGCTGCCACCGCCGACCCCCCGTCCGTCTCCCTGCCCGTCATCGACGGCGGAGCGGGAACCATCGGCCAGGATCTCTTCCGTGCAACGGCCGCCGTCCTCGGCGCCCTGCCTGCCGACGTCCTCGCAAGGCTTTCCAACGCCTCCGCGCAGTCGGTGGACGCGGTGGAACTCAAGCTGGTGGACGGCCAGACCATCATCTGGGGCAATGCGGGGGAGAAGGAGCTCAAGGCTAAAGTCCTGGCCGCACTCCTAAAAGTTCCTGCTGATCCCAAGACCCCGGTCAAGGTTTACGACGTCAGCGTGCCCCGGCACCCGGTGACGCGCTGACGGCTTTCTTTCCGGTATTAATCCGACACGCGGAGCCGGTTATTGAATGTGGCAACCATAGGAAATACCGTCACAGACATGAGTTACTTGACATAACTATAACCTTCAACTCGAAGGTTAAGGTTACAGGCTTCAAGCTCTCCATCAGTTTTCGCAATAAGACACGAACAAGGGACACGTAACGTGGCAGCTCCGCAGAATTACTTGGCCGTCATCAAAGTCGTCGGCATCGGCGGCGGTGGCGTGAACGCAGTCAACCGCATGATCGAGGTCGGCCTCCGCGGTGTTGAATTCATCGCCATCAATACCGACGCCCAGGCTCTGCTCATGAGCGACGCGGACGTGAAGCTCGACGTCGGACGCGAGCTGACCCGCGGGCTCGGTGCAGGCGCCAACCCCGAGGTCGGCAAGCAGGCCGCCGAAGACCACGCTGACGAGATCGAGGAAGTGCTCCGCGGCGCGGACATGGTCTTCGTCACCGCCGGCGAGGGCGGCGGCACCGGCACCGGCGGCGCCCCCGTGGTCGCCCGCATTGCCCGTTCCCTGGGAGCGCTGACCATTGGCGTGGTCACCCGTCCCTTCACGTTCGAGGGCCGCCGCCGCGCCGGTTCCGCAGAGGCCGGCATCGACGCCCTCCGGGACGAGGTGGACACCCTCATCGTGATCCCCAACGACCGGCTCCTGTCCATCAGCGACCGCAACGTGTCCGTCCTGGACGCCTTCCGTTCAGCAGACCAGGTGCTCCTCTCGGGTGTCCAGGGCATCACGGACCTCATCACCACCCCGGGCCTGATCAACCTCGACTTCGCCGACGTGAAGTCGGTCATGCAGGGTGCCGGTTCCGCGCTTATGGGCATCGGCTCCGCCCGGGGTGAAGACCGCGCCGTCAAGGCAGCCGAGCTTGCCATCGCCTCACCGCTGCTGGAAGCGTCCATCGATGGTGCCCACGGCGTCCTGCTGTCCATCCAGGGCGGTTCCGACCTCGGCCTGTTCGAGATCAACGAAGCCGCGCGCCTGGTCCAGGAGGTCGCCCACCCCGAGGCGAACATCATCTTCGGTGCCGTGATCGACGACGCCCTCGGCGACGAGGCCCGCGTAACGGTCATTGCTGCCGGTTTCGACGACGTCAAAGCCACCTCGCCGTCCATGGACCAGTCGCAGCCCCAGGTTGCGCCCCAGCGGCCCGCCGCCCCGGCAGCGGCTCCCGCTCCGTCGCAGGCACCCTCCGCCGGAAACCACCAGGTGCACGTCCAGCCCGTCCACGCGGGCGTAGGCGCAGCAGGGCTCAGCAACTGGGGACAGCAGCGCCCGACGGCCGTCCCTGCCGACTCCGGCTTCGACGTGGACCTTCCCTCCGTGGTGGAACCGGACCTCACCGGCAGCCGCTCGGATGACCTGGATGTCCCCGACTTCCTGAAGTAGGCCGTAGCTTGTTCCATTGGCGGGCCGAGATCCTTCCCGGGGTCTCGGCCGCTTTTACGGACAGCGGCGCGGGGAACCTCGCACTGCACGTGGGCGACGACCCCGGCGCCGTGCAGCGGCGGCGCGAACGGCTCGAGGCCGCCGTGGGCATTGAGCCCCGCGGCCTGAGGTTCATGAACCAGGTGCACGGCACCACGGTTGCCGTGATGGACCGGGGGACCGGTACGCCGGACGCTGACGCAATGGTCTCGACGTCCGTGCCGCTGGCGGTCATGGTGGCTGACTGCATCCCGCTCCTGCTGGCAGGGGCGTCCGCGGACGGTCCTGTCCTGGCCGCTGTCCACGCAGGGCGGCCGGGGGTGGCCAACGGGGTCATTCCCGCCGCCGTGGACACCATGGAATCCCTTGGAGCTACGGGCATACGCGCCTGGCTCGGCCCGTCCATCTGCGGCTCCTGCTACGAAGTCCCGGCTGCCCTGCGGGACGAGGTGGCTGCGGCCGTACCTGCCACCTGGTCCACCACGTCCTGGGGAACCCCGGCGCTGGACCTTCCGGCCGGCGCCCGCAGCCAGCTCGAAGACGCCGGGGTTGGCATCGAGTACGCCGGTCCGTGCACCCTGGAAACAGGTTCCCTCTACTCCTACCGCCGCGACACGGGCACGGGACGTTTCGCCGGCCTGGTCTGGTGCCATGACTGACTCCGCGCTGAACGACGGCGGTGCAGCCGCCGGTGATCCGCGCGCGGCTGAGCTGGCCGGGCGGCTTGAAGCGGTCAGGCGCCGGATAAGCTCTGCTGCCGCGGCGGCCGGACGCACCGACAGGCTGCCCACCCTGATTGTGGTCACCAAGTTCCATCCCGCGGAAGACATCCGGCGGCTCGCCGCCCTGGGAGTCACCGACGTCGGGGAAAACAGGGACCAGGAGGCTGCAGGGAAAGCCGGGATCCTGGCCGACTGCGGGCTGACCTGGCACTTTGTGGGCCAACTGCAGACAAAAAAAGCCAAGTCGGTGGTCCGCTACGCTTCAGCCGTGCACTCGGTGGACCGGCCGCAACTCGTGGATGCCCTGGCGAAGGCGATGCAGAACGAGCGCGCCGCCACAGGGCGCGCGCCCCTGGACTGCTTCATCCAGGTCAACCTTGAAGACCAAGCCGGCGACGCCGGTGCGCACCGGGGAGGCGCAGCACCCGAAGACGTGCTGCTCCTGGCGGACCGGATAGCAGCAGCCGACGGCCTGCGGCTGGCAGGCGTCATGGCAGTGGCCCCGTTGGGCGCACCGCCGGAGCCCGCCTTCGCAAAACTGGCCGTAGTCTCTTCGCAGCTGGTGGCGCAGCACCCCGGAGCCTCCGCCATCTCCGCCGGCATGAGCCAGGACCTTGAGGCCGCCATCGCGTTCGGAGCGACACACCTGCGAATCGGTTCCGATATTCTCGGATCGCGTCCCGCCGTGGGGTAGCGTCGGAGCTATTGCAAGTGATGGGCGGGGGACTCCAGTGCAGTCAAGTCATTGGGCGGCCCGCTTACGGGACACGATTAGGAGTCGACCATGGCCGGCGCTCTGCGCAAGACAATGATCTATCTTGGGCTCGCCGACGGCGATGAGCATTACGAGTCCGAGCAACAGACAACACGTAAGGATGAGGACGAAACTATGGAAGCTGACCGCGAGGAGCGCCGTGCACCCGCACCCGTCCGTGAGGTCAGCCGCGAAACGTCCTACACCCCCGAAGAGGAATACCGCGCGCCAGTGACCCCCATCAAACGTGCGGCCTCAAGCCGCGAAGAGACCAGCGGGCTTCGCCAGATCACCACTATCCACCCGCGCTCCTACAACGATGCCAAGCTCATCGGTGAGAGCTTCCGTGATGGAATCCCTGTGATCATGAACGTTACGGACATGGGCGAGGCCGACGCCAAGCGCCTGGTGGACTTCTCCGCCGGACTGGTCTTCGGACTCCGCGGAAGCATCGAGCGGGTTACCAACAAGGTGTTCCTGCTCTCGCCGTCGTACGTTGAAGTCATCGGTGACGACAAGAAAATCAGCGAAACGCAGGCAAGTTTCTTCAACCAGAGCTGAACCTCGGGCAGCAGGCGGATGCCAGGCAGGGACACCTGTCTGGCATCTGTGTTGAAATAGACGGGACACATCGGCAGGAAGCCGCGGTACCCCAGATGAACATGGAGATATGAGTTAAGTCATGGGAATTGCTTTCGGGCTTGTCTATCTCGCGCTGCTTCTGTTCTTCGTTGCCCTGATCATCCGCCTCGTCTTCGACTGGGTGCAGATGTTTGCCCGTGAATGGCGTCCGCGCGGTGTTGCCCTGGTGGCTGCCCATGCGGTGTACTCCATCACCGATCCGCCTCTGAAAGTACTGCGCCGGGTGATCCCGCCCCTGCGACTCGGCGGCATCTCCCTGGACCTGGGCTTCCTGGTTCTGTTCATCGCCGTCAGCATTGCGATGGGAATCACCAGGGGCCTGGCCTGATTTACCCCCTTTAGACCTAGCAGCACAGGGCTGACCCGACCGGGAACAGCTACTGTGAAGCGAAGAAAACTCACGTTTGACACCGCAGTGTTGAATTAGAGTAACCAGACCAAATTTAGGTACCGTAGTTTTGACGGCCGGAAGGCCTACTGACTAACTAGACCAGTGAGGTGACCAGATGGCTTTGACGCCAGAAGACGTTGTCAACAAGCGCTTTCAGCCGACCAAGTTCCGCGAGGGGTACGACCAGGATGAAGTTGATGACTTCCTGGACGAGATCGTCGTTGAACTCCGCCGCCTGAACCAGGAGAACGACGAACTTCGCAAGAAGCTCGCCGAAGCCGGTTCCAGCGTTCCGGCCAGCTCGGCCGCCGCTCCCGTTGTGGAGAAGGTCCCCGCGCCCGTCAAGGCCGACAAGGACGAGGCACGCGAAAAGGCAGAAGCCGAAGCCAAGGCTGCCGAAGCCAGCAAGAAGAAGGACGTCCAGCCGGCTGCCGCTGCAGCCCCCGCGGCCTCCGCACCCGCCGCCGTTGCAACACCTTCTGCCGAATCCGCAGCCGGCCTCCTGGCCATGGCCCAGCAGATGCACGACCGCCACGTGGCCGACGGCCAGGCCCAGAAGGACAAGATCATCGCCGAGGCGCAGATCGAAGCCAGCAGCCTGGTCAACGACGCACAGGAGAAGTCCCGCAAGATCCTGGGCGCCCTCGAGCAGCAGCGTTCGGTCCTGGAGCGCAAGGTGGAGCAGCTCCGCGGCTTCGAACGCGACTACCGTTCACGCCTGAAGGCCTACATCGAAGGCCAGCTGCGCGACCTTGATGCCCGCGGTTCCGTGGCTACGCCGGAAGTCAGCGAAGCCAACTAGTCCGTCAAAGCACGTATTCTGAAAGCCGGTGGCTGAGGATTCCTCGGCCACCGGCTTTTGGCATTGAGACCTGTAGTACGAATGAAAGCACCATGACTGACGAACTTGCTGCGGATCCCGCACGCCCTGTCCCACCCTCTCCGCGCCCGCGCCGGGCGGTACTGCTCTCCGTCTTCGCCGGGTTCTCCCTTTTCGCCTACGTCCTGGACCAGCTCACCAAGCTCTGGGTTACCTCCAGCATGGTGGAGGGCGAACGGATCCCCGTGTTCCCGCCGCTGCTGCACTGGTACTTCATCCGGAACTCGGGAGCGGCCTTTTCCATCGGCGAAAACGTCACCTGGGTGTTTTCCATCATCATGGCCGCGGTGTCCGTGGCCATTCTCTTCCAGGTCCGCAAGCTGGGTTCGGTGTGGTGGTCCCTGGCGCTGGGGCTGCTCCTGGGCGGGGCGCTGGGCAACCTCACCGACCGGCTGTTCCGGGAACCGTCCTTCGGCATGGGGCATGTGGTGGACTTCATCCAGCTCCCCAATTTCGCCATCTTCAACATCGCGGACTCGGCGGTGGTGTCCGCGGTCGCCATCATCTGCATCCTGACGCTGCGCGGCATCGCCCTGGATGGAAGCAGGCTCACCCACGAACACAAGGACAAGTCCGGCGATGCCTGAGACGATGCCTGAGCACATTGTTGTTGCCGACGAGTTCGGCGGAGCCCGTGCGGACGCCGGCCTTGCCGCACTCCTGGGCATTTCGCGGTCCCTCGCGGCATCCCTTCTTGCCGAGGGCCGTGTCCAAAGCAAAGGCAAGGCGCTGGGCAAGTCGGCAAAGCTGGTGGCGGGTGATGTCCTCCAGGTCAGCATGCCGCAACGGCGTGACCCGCTGGAAGTCGTGGAGGAAGTTGTGGAAGGCCTGAAGATCCTGCTGGACGACGAGGATTTCGTCGTCGTCGACAAACCGGTCGGCGTTGCCGCCCACCCCTCGCCGGGGTGGGTGGGACCAACCGTCGTCGGAGGCCTTGCCGGCGCCGGCTACCGCATCTCCACGTCCGGGTCGCCGGAGCGGGCAGGGATCGTGCACCGGCTCGATGTCGGGACGTCCGGCGTGATGGTGGTGGCGAAGTCCGAGCGTGCCTACACGGCCCTGAAAAGGGCCTTCAAGGAACGCACGGTGGACAAGGTCTACCATGCCGTGGTGCAGGGCCTGCCCGATCCCCTGGCGGGAACCATCGACGCGCCGATTGGCCGGCACCCCGGGCATGACTGGCGCTTCGCGGTGATTGAGGACGGGCGTCCGTCCGTCACGCACTACGAAGTGCTTGAAGCATTCGGCAAGGCCAGCCTGGTGGAGGTCCACCTGGAAACGGGCCGCACCCACCAGATCCGCGTCCACTTTTCCGCGCTCCGGCATCCTTGTGCCGGAGATCTCACCTACGGCGCCGACCCGCGGCTGGCCGCCACACTCGGCCTGACTCGGCAGTGGCTGCACGCCCGCGAACTGGGGTTCGACCACCCTGTGACGGGGGAGCGCGTCCGGGTCACCAGCGACTACCCGCAGGACCTGGCGTACGCCCTGGAAGTCCTCGGGTCCGGGCAGGCCTAGCGCTAGACCCGCCTGACCGGCGCATAGAATAGTGCGGTGACTTCCAGCAATGACTCGTTTGTCCATCTCCACACCCACACCGAGTACTCGATGCTGGACGGTGCCGCCAGGCTCGGTGAACTGTTCGATGAAACCGAGCGGCTGGGGATGCCCGCCCTCGCCACCACTGACCACGGATACCTTTTCGGCGCTTTCGATTTCTGGAAGAAGGCCACTGACAAAGGGATCAAACCGATCATCGGCGTCGAAGCCTATGTGACTCCGGGAACGGCCCGCGGTGACAAGAGCCGCGTGCGGTGGGGCGAGGAGCACCAGCGCAAGGACGACATTTCCGGTGGTGGCTCCTACACCCACATGACGCTCCTGAGCTACAACAACGTGGGAATGCGGAACCTGTTCCGGGCGTCCTCCATCGCCTCCCTTGACTCCGTCTTCGGCAAGTGGCCCCGGCTGGACCGCGAACTCCTCAACACTTATTCCGAGGGCCTCATCGCCACCACCGGCTGTCCGTCCGGCGAGGTCCAGACACGGCTGCGCCTGGGCCAGTACCGCGAGGCGCTGGAGGCTGCGGCCGAGTTCCGGGACATCTTTGGTGCGGAGAACTACTTCTGCGAACTGATGGACCACGGGCTGGACATCGAACGCCGGGTCACAGGGGACCTGTTGCGGCTCGCGAAGGATCTGAACCTCCCGCTGGTGGCCACGAACGACCTCCACTACACGCACGAGCACGACGCCAAAGCGCATGAGGCCCTGCTGGCCATCCAGTCCGGTTCCACGCTGCTGGAACCCACCTACGACAACGGCGGTTCGCGGTTCGCGTTCTCCGGCAGCGGCTACTACCTGAAATCTCCGCAGGAGATGCGGGAGCTGTTCCGGGACCACCCCGAGGCGTGCGACAACACCCTCCTCATCGCCGAACGCTGCGAGGTGTCCTTCAACACGGACGCCAACTACATGCCGCGCTTCCCCTGCCCGCCGGGGGAGGATGAGACCTCCTGGCTGGTCAAAGAGGTGGACAAGGGGCTCCAGTACCGGTACCCCGGCGGGATTCCGGACGAGGTCCGCAAGCAGGCCGACTACGAGCTGGGCGTCATCACCTCGATGGGTTTCCCGGGCTACTTCCTGGTGGTGGCCGACTTCATCAACTGGGCCAAGAACAACGGCATCCGGGTAGGTCCGGGCCGTGGTTCCGGTGCAGGCTCCATGGTGGCGTACGCCATGCGCATCACCGACCTCGATCCGCTGCGCCATGGCCTGATCTTCGAGCGCTTCCTCAACCCCGACCGTGTCTCCATGCCCGACTTTGACGTCGACTTCGATGACCGGCGCCGCTCCGAAGTCATCGACTACGTCACCCGGAAGTACGGTGACGAGCGCGTGGCGATGATCGTTACGTACGGCACCATCAAGACCAAGCAGGCGCTCAAGGACTCCTCCCGCGTGCTTGGCTATCCTTTCAGCATGGGCGAGCAGCTCACCAAGGCCCTGCCGCCCGCGGTCATGGCCAAGGATATTCCGCTGGCGGACATCCAGAACCCGGAAGCCAAGCGCTACGGCGAGGCGGGGGATTTCAGGCAGCTGATTGCCACCGACCCCGAAGCTGCAAAGGTTTTCGAGACCGCCCTGGGCATCGAAGGCCTGAAGCGCCAGTGGGGCGTGCATGCCGCCGGCGTGATCATGTCCTCGGACCCCATCATCGACGTCATCCCCATCATGCGTCGGTTCCAGGACGGCCAGGTGATCACCCAGTTCGATTACCCCACGTCCGAGGGCCTCGGCCTGATCAAGATGGACTTCCTGGGCCTGCGGAACCTGACGATCATTTCCGATGCCCTTGAGAACATCAAGATGAACCGCGGCATCGACCTGGACCTGGAAAACCTTGAACTGGACGACGCCCCGTCCTACGAGCTCCTGGCCCGCGGCGACACCCTGGGCGTGTTCCAGCTTGACGGCGGACCCATGCGGTCGTTGCTTAAGCTCATGAAGCCTGACAACTTCGAAGACATCTCCGCCGTGCTGGCGCTCTACCGTCCGGGCCCCATGGGCGCTAACGCCCACACTGACTACGCGCTGCGCAAGAACGGGATCCAGGAAGTGATCCCCATCCATCCGGAACTGGAGGAACCCCTCAAGGAGATCCTCGGCGGGACCTACGGCCTGATCGTGTACCAGGAACAGGTTATGGCGGTGGCGCAGAAGCTGGCCGGGTACTCGCTGGGCCAGGCGGACATCCTCCGCCGCGCCATGGGCAAGAAGAAGAAATCGGAACTGGACAAGCAGTTCGCCGGTTTCTCCCAGGGCATGCAGGACAACGGCTACTCAATGGAAGCCGTCAAAACGCTGTGGGACATCCTGCTTCCCTTCTCCGACTACGCCTTCAACAAGGCACACTCTGCCGCGTACGGCGTGATCTCGTACTGGACCGCCTACCTCAAGGCGCACTACGCGCCGGAGTACATGGCTGCCCTGCTGACGTCGGTGGGGGATGACAAGGACAAGTCGGCGATCTACCTTAACGAGTGCCGCCGCATGGGCATCACCGTGCTGCCGCCGGACGTCAATGAGTCCGCACTGAACTTCACCCCGGTGGGCAACGACATCCGCTTCGGCATGGGCGCAATCCGCAACGTGGGTGTGAACGTGGTGGAGGCCATGGTGGCCGCCCGCGAAAGCGAGGGCGCGTATACGTCCTTCAAGGACTACCTGATGAAGGTCCCGGCGGTGGTCTGCAACAAGCGGACCATCGAATCGCTGATCAAGTCCGGCGCCTTCGACTCCCTGGGCCACCACCGACGGGCCCTGGCCATGATCCATGAAGAGGCCATCGACTCCGTCATCACCCTCAAGCGGAACGAAGCGATCGGGCAGTTCGATCTCTTCGCCGGGTTCGATGAAGCCGAATCCGAGTCATCGCTGAGCATCGAGATCCCCGACCTGCCGGAGTGGGAGAAGAAGGACAAACTGTCCTTCGAACGGGACATGCTCGGACTGTACGTCTCGGACCACCCGCTGCAGGGCCTGGAGGGACTGCTCAGCCAGCACGCGGAGATGAGCATCACCTCTGTCCTTGGTGAAGACGGGCCGCAGGACGGCGCGATCATCACCATCGCGGGCATGATCACCTCGCTGAGCCGGCGCATCGCCAAAGCCAGCGGCAACGCGTACGCCCGGGCAGAAGTTGAGGACCTGGGCGGTTCCATGGAAGTCATGTTCTTCGGCCAGGTCTACGGACCCATCGCCTCTGTCCTGGCGGAGGACCTGATCGTGGTGGTCAAGGGACGCCTGCAGAAACGCGACGACGGTGCCATCACCCTGAACTGCATGGAGTTGTCCGTTCCCGACCTCAGCGAGGGGCTCAACGGCCCGCTGGTGATCACCATGCCCACCTACAAAGCCACCGAGGCTGTGGTCACGGAACTGGGCGAGGTGCTCCGCACGCACCGCGGCAACTCCGAAGTCCGCCTGCACCTGCAGGGTGACACACGGACGGAAATCATGGGTCTGCCGGTCCACCTGCGCGTGAACCCCAGCCCGTCACTGTTCGGCGACCTGAAGGTGCTGCTCGGCCCGGCCTGCCTGGACGCCTAAGCGGCCTGGGTACGGAAGGACGGCGGCGGAAGGACGACGACGGGAGGCGCGTCCCGTCGTCGTCCGCCTCTTCGCTGCCAACTGTGGTGGGCCGCTGCTAGATCTCGTAGTCCAGCGGAACGGGCTGGCCGTACGCGCCGCCGTGGTACAGCAGCGGCGAGGTGTCGCCGCCCACCTGCCCGTCCACCACCTGGACCACCACCACGGCATTGTTCTCGAAGGACAGCCGCATCTGCACCTCGCCAATCAGCCAGCCGGCCACATCCTTGAGGATGGGCACCCCGTGCGGGCCCGTTTCCCAGTGGTCGCCCTCAAAACGGTTGCCGGCGCCGGCAAACCTGTCGGCGAGCTGCAGGTTGTCCAGGCCCAGCATGTGCACGCCCAGGTAGGTGGTGTTTGCGACGGCCGGCCACGACCGGGAGCTGCGGGCCATGTTGAACGTAAAGCGCGGCGGGTGCGCCGAGAGTGAGGCCACCGAGGTGGCGGTGAAACCGTAGGGCTGGTCCTGGTAGTTCACCGTGATGATGGCGACGCCGGCAGCGTGGCGCCGGAACATCTCCCTGAACGTCCGCTCGAACGGAACGTCATGTGTTGTCACGGAAACTCCTGGTGCTGGCAAGTGGTGTACATGGGTCTCCTCCAAGGGTATGGCCCTGCCGTGCCGGCGGTGAATTCCTGGCAGGCCCCGGTTCTGCGCTGGACCCCGCGGAACATTTGTTAAGGTTTGTTGCATGACGAAAGCCACCCGCCGCACACGCTCCCGGCTGCCTTGGGCAATGCTGGTGATTCCGGCAGCGGCAGGTGTCCCGCTGGGCATCCTCTGGTGGCTCCTGGCGCCCGGAGGCCTGAATCTGGTCACCAGGGACCCGGCATTTGGCAGCGGAACCAACCCGGATGTCTGGCTGCCACGGGACCTGACGCTGGCAGCACTGCTGGTTTTTGCCGGGTGCCTCCTGGCCGTTGTGCTGGCGGACAAGAAGCGGAAGGACCCGCAGGCGGACCTGGTGGCAGGGCTTATAGGAGCCCTGTGCGGTGCAGTCCTGGCCTGGCAGGCGGGGCTCCTGGCCGCGCAGCTGTGGGCGCCTGCGGTTGATGCCTCAGCAAACGCCAGTATTGCCTTTTCGCTCCGCGCCTGGCCGGTGCTGCTTTTGTGGCCTGCCGCCGCGGCAGTCTCGGTTTTCGTGCTGGAGCTTCTCAGCCTCCTGGGCCGCAAACCGGCAACGGAACACGCGGGTCGCCGGACGCTGCGGCAAGGCCAGTAAAATAGGCCGGTGACCATTTCTTCGGAGAACCCCGCCAGCCCCGCTGCCACCGCCGTGGACTTCCGCACCGTTGACCTGCGCGGCCAAAGCCTCACCCTCGCCGCACTCCGGGCCGCCGTACCGCGGGCCCAGGGCCAGACCGTGGCCGACGCTGAGGAGAAGGTCCACCACATCATTGCGGCTGTCCGCCAGGGCGGCTTCGTGGCGCTGGGCGAACTCGCCCAACGTTTCGACGGCGTGGTGCAGTACCACCCGCTGGTTCCCCGGGAGGCCCTGGCGTCCGCCCTGGAGGCCTTGGAACCGTCCGTCCGCGGCGCGCTGGAGGAATCCATCAGCCGGGCCCGCCGTTTCGCTGACGGCCAGCGTCCGCGCAATATCGAGGTCCAGCTCGGCGACGGTGCAGTGGTGGCGCAGAACTGGGTGCCGGTGGCGCGCGTGGGGCTCTATGTCCCGGGCGGCCTGGCGGTCTACCCCTCCTCCGTGATCATGAACGTCGTTCCGGCCCTCGCCGCGGGTGTCCAGTCCATCGCCCTGGCGTCCCCTCCGCAAAAGGAGTTCGGGGGACTGCCGCACCCCACCATCCTCGCCGCTGCCGCCCTGCTGGGCATCACCGAGGTATACGCCATCGGCGGCGCCCAGGCCATCGCCGCCTTCGCCTACGGTGTTGCCGCAACGGAGGCCGGCCCGGCGCTGGAACCGGTGGATGTTGTCACTGGACCGGGCAACATCTTTGTTGCCACCGCAAAGCGACTGGTCAAGGGCGTCGTGGGGATCGACTCGGAGGCGGGCACCACGGAAATTGCCATCCTTGCAGACTCCACGGCGCAGCCCCGCCTGGTGGCAGCGGACCTGATCAGCCAGGCCGAGCACGACCCCAAGGCAGCATCCGTGCTGATTACCGACTCGGAGGCCCTCGCCGCCGCCGTCCGTACCGAGCTTGACCGGCAGGCTGCGGCCACCAAGCACTCCGCCCGCGTCCGCGAGGCGCTCTCCGGTCCGCAGTCCGGCGTGGTCCTGGTGGACGGCCTGGAACAGGGGATTGCCGCGTGCGACGCCTACGCAGCGGAACACCTGGAGATCATGACGCGGGATGCCCCCGCCGTCGCCGCCCGGATCCGGA
This sequence comes from Pseudarthrobacter quantipunctorum, assembly GCF_045291495.1. Lineage (NCBI taxonomy): Bacteria > Bacillati > Actinomycetota > Actinomycetes > Micrococcales > Micrococcaceae > Pseudarthrobacter > Pseudarthrobacter quantipunctorum. The sequence continues at coordinate 2,432,871 of NZ_CP148033.1, read as the reverse complement.
ATGCCGGTGCCATCTTCGTGGGCGATTACAGCCCGGTCAGCCTGGGGGACTACTGTGCCGGATCCAACCACGTCCTGCCCACCAGCGGCACGGCTGCGTTTTCGTCCGGATTGAACGTCACCACGTTCCTGCGGGCCATCCAGGTGGTGAATTACAGCCGTGACGCGCTTGCGGAAGTCAGCGGCCACATTGTCAGCCTGTCCGGGGCTGAGGACCTTCCCGCGCACGGGGACGCGGTGACCATACGCTTCTCCTGATCGGCAAAAGACGACATGTAGTGGTGGCAACCACAACATGTAGTACTTACACGCTTGTTATTAGCGGGAGCGGAGCCGTAAACTAGGAGACGGCGCAGCTGCGCCTGCAGGCAGCTTCGCCTGCAAGTAGTTTCGCCTGGAAGTAGTTTCGCCTGCAGCGTCAGTTCTGCTGGCACAGGTCCTGGGAGAGGGAGGCACAATGTACTGTCCGTTCTGCCGCAACCCCGATTCCCGGGTGGTGGACAGCCGCATGGCTGACGACGGCTCAGCCATCAGGCGCCGCCGCCAGTGCCCTGAGTGCGGACGCCGGTTCACCACCGTTGAAACCACCAGCCTTTCCGTGATCAAGCGTTCCGGCGTGGGCGAGCCCTTCAGCCGCAGCAAGGTGATCAACGGCGTGCGTAAAGCCTGCCAGGGGCGTCCGGTCAGCGAGGACGACCTCGCGCTGCTGGCACAGGAAGTGGAAGAGCAGATCCGTTCCTCCGGCGCAGCGGAAATCGACGCCCACGAGGTGGGACTGGTCATCCTCGGGCCCCTGCAGAAGCTGGACAAGGTCGCCTACCTCCGCTTCGCGAGCGTTTATCAGGCCTTCGAATCCCTTGAGGATTTCGAGACTGCCATTGCCCTGCTGCGCCAGGAAGAACAGGACGCCCGGGGCGTTGCCGCGAAGGGCGCCAAGAGCTCCGAGAAGAGCCCCCTGTAGACTCCGGTGGCGGCAGCGGAGGGGAAGCCGCAGCCGCCACCGGCACCACGGCCAAATGAAAAAAGGCCAACTCCAGTAAAACCCAAAAGACGGGCGCCTCCTGTGCGCCCGCGCACCCAGGCCGCGCGGACAAACGCGGGATGTAGCTGCCGCATCTGCGCGCTTAAACTCCCGTGCCGCCGTCGTCTGCTGGACCGCTGACGACGGCGGCACGCAGGCCGCGCTATTTGGCGAGTTTGTGCTTCAATGCGATTTCGATCGCAGCGCCCACGATGCCGGCCTCGTTGCGGAGGACCGCGGGCACGATGGGTGTGCGCAGCCGCAGGTTGGGCAGGTACTCGTCGGCGCGCTTGGAAATGCCGCCGCCCACAATGAACAGCTCGGGCGAGAACAGGAATTCCACGTGGGAGAAGTAGCGCTGCAGCAGGACGCTGTACTCGTCCCAGGACAGGCCATCGCGTTCGCGGGCCACTGCGGAAGCTTTGGTTTCGGCGTCGTGGCCGTCAATTTCCAGGTGGCCCAGTTCAGCGTTGGGGACGAGTTTGCCGTCGAAGATGAAGGCCGAGCCGATTCCGGTGCCGAGCGTGATCACCAGGACCGTGCCCTTGACGCCGGCTCCGGCGCCGTAGCGGGCCTCAGCCAGGCCGGCGGCGTCGGCGTCATTGATGACCTCGACCGGGCGGCCCAGGCGGGCAGTGAGGAGCGCATCGATGTCCGTGTTGAGCCAGCTCTTGTCCACGTTGGCGGCAGAGTGGACCACGCCGTGCTGGATGATGCCCGGAAAGGTCACGCCGACGGGAGAGCCGGCAGCGGGCGCCTCGGGCCGGGCAGACAGCTCGGAGACCACCAGGGCCACGGCTTCGGCAACTGATTCAGGGGTGGCGGGCTGCGGGGTGGGGACCCGGAACCGTTCCCCCAGCAGTTTGCCCTTCTTCAGGTCGACGATGCCGCCCTTGATTCCGGTGCCTCCGATGTCGATGCCGATCAGCGGGGCGTTCTTGTGCGACTTCTCGTCCTTCTTGGCCAATGGGTTTTCCGTTCGTGGCAGGGGCGGGCAGGGTTGCGGCGGCCGGTGGCCGGCCGGGAAAAGATGTCCGGTCGGGAACCGGGAAGGGGTAGGGCCTTGGTGCGTGCGTCGGGGTGGTGCCTGGTTGGGCCGGGCTAGGGCAGCGTGAGGATTTCCGCGCCGGAGTCCGTGACCAGCAGCGTGTGCTCGAACTGGGCAGTGCGCTTCCGGTCCTTGGTGACCACGGTCCAGTCATCGGACCACATGTCCCATTCCACGGTGCCGAGGGTGAGCATCGGTTCAATCGTGAAGACCATGCCGGCCTCGATCACGGTGTTGTAGGCAGGTGCCGCATCGTAGTGCGGAATTATGAGCCCGGTGTGGAAGGCTTCGCCCACGCCGTGCCCGGTGAAATCACGGACAACACCATAGCCGAAGCGCTTGGCATAGGACTGGATTGCCCTGCCGATGACGTTGATTTCCCGCCCGGGAGCCACAGCCTTGATGGCACGGTTCAGTGACTCCTGCGTGCGTTCCACCAGCAGCCGGGATTCCTCGTCCACGTCACCCACCAGGAAGGTGTAGTTGGTGTCCCCGTGGACTCCGTTGATGAAGGCGGTGATGTCGATGTTGAGGATATCCCCGTCCTGGACCACTGTGCTGTCCGGGATGCCATGGCAAATGACCTCGTTCAGGGATGAGCACAGCGACTTCGGAAAGCCCCGGTAGCCGAGGGTGGACGGGTAGGCGCGGTGGTCAAGGAGGAACTCGTGGCCCACCTTGTCCAGCTGGTCGGTGGTGACGCCGGGCTGGATATGCTTCCCCACCTCCACGATGGCCTGCGCTGCGATCTTCGCCGCGATCCGGATCTTCTCGATCGTTTCGGGGGTTTTGACCTCCGATCCGGTGAATTTCGCCGGTGCGGGCCTGCCGACGTACTCCGGCCGGGGGATGGACGCCGGGACGGGACGCTGCGGACCTATGGTTCCCGGGGTGAGGGTGCCGATGGGTGCAGTCGAGGCAAGGGAAGGCATAGATTGATCATATAAGGCACTGCAGAACGCCTAACAACCGGAAGCCGCGCGCGGCCCGCGTAAGAGTTTAAGTTACGCGGATCACGCCGCAGGTTTCCCGCCGCCGGAACGAGGAGCACCGATGACTGAGTATTGGTACAACGTTAATACGCATGAGATCGAAGAGGACCGGCTGTCCGACTGGAGCCAGCTGATCGGGCCGTATAAAACGCGGGAGGAGGCCGAACACGCGCTGGAAAAGGTGCGGGCACGCAACGAGGCCTGGGAGAAGGACGACGACGACTGAGCGTTGCGCGGCCGTGCGGGCCGGGTGCCGGCCCGGCTGCCCCGTGGGAACCGCTGCTAGAAAGAGTGTTCCGGCCCGGGGAACTGCCCTGACCTGACGTCGTTGCCATAGTGGGTGGCGGCGTCCAGGAGGGTGCTGCGCAGGTCTGCGTACTGCTTGACGAACTTGGCCATCCGCCCGCCCCGCATCCCGGCCATGTCCTGCCAGACCAGCACTTGTCCGGTTGTTTCCTTGCCGGCGCCGATGCCCACCGTAGGGACGGGGACAGCCGCATCCACTGCGGCTGCGGTCTCTGCAGGAACCATTTCCATCAGCACGCAGAACGCCCCGGCCCCGGCGAGGGCCACCGCGTCATCGATAAGCCGCTGTGCGTCGTCGCCGCGGCCCTGGACACGGTAGCCGCCGAGGGCGTGCTCGCTCTGCGGGGTGAAACCGATGTGGGCCATGACGGGGATGCCGGCCTGGACCATGGCCTTGACCGTGGGGGCATAGTAGGCGCCGCCCTCGATCTTGACAGCGTGGGCCAGGCCTTCCTTGAGGAACCGGACGCCGGCGCCGACTGCCTGCTCCGGGGACACCTCGTAGCTGCCGAACGGCAGGTCGGCCACGATGAGCGCCCGCTTGGCGCTGCGGGCCACGGCACGGCACAGGGGCAGCAGCTCGTCCACCGTGACCGGAAGGCTGGTCTCGTTGCCGAAGACGTTGTTCGAGGCCGAATCACCGACGAGGAGGACCTCAATTCCGGCTTCATCGAAAATTTCGGCTGTGTACTGCTCGTAGGCAGTCAGCATGGCGAACTTCGTCCCGTCCCTCTTGGCCTGCTGCAGGTGGTGGATGCGCACCTTGGCCGGCTTCCGCTGCGGCGCAGCAGCAGACGCAGCTGCCTGGGCCGGCCCGCTGCCGTAGGGGGCGGGGACGTCGGCGGACATGCTGGAATCGGAGCTGTTGCTTGAGGCCATGGCATGAGCGTAGTGCGGGAGCCGCTGTCCTAGCTACCGCCGGCCGAAGGCTCCATTGGTGATAAGGGTCATACGGGCCTCCCCCCAGGCGGGTCCGGACGGCGCGGACACCGGTTCCGCAGCTGAAATCCGGCGGCGGGGCGTTAACGCTGTGTTACGCGCGGCGCAGGCTTCAGCATCGGCGCCGAATGCTTAGTACAGTGTTGGTGAACTGCTGCCGGCTTCCCTTTACTGCGGGCCCGGAGCATGGACGTTGACCGGAGAAGAGGCCATCATGGACCGCCAGCAAGAGTTTGTCCTGCGCACAATCGAAGAGCGCGACGTACGTTTCGTGCGCCTGTGGTTCACCGACGTCGTGGGTTCGCTCAAGTCCGTGGCACTTGCCCCCGCCGAGGTTGAGGGTGCCTTCGAGGAGGGACTGGGCTTCGACGGCTCCGCCATTGAGGGCCTGGCCCGGGTGTTCGAGTCCGACATGCTGGCCCAGCCCGATCCCTCCACCTTCCAGATCCTGCCCTGGCGCGGGGAGACGGAACAGACCTCCCGCATGTTCTGCGACATCCTCACCCCGGACGGTGAACCGTCCGCCGCGGACCCCCGCAACGTCCTGAAGCGGACCCTGGCCAAGGCTGCCGACATGGGGTTCACCTGCTACACCCACCCCGAAATCGAGTTCTACCTCCTCAAGTCGCAGGAACCCGGGCCGGACGGCGCGCCGGTGCCTGTGGACGAAGGCGGCTACTTCGACCATGTCCCCGGCGGCGTGGCCCAGGACTTCCGCCGGACAGCGGTCACCATGCTCGAATCCGTAGGCATCTCCGTGGAATTCAGCCACCACGAAGCCGGCCCCGGCCAGAACGAAATCGACCTTCGCTACGCCGACGCCCTGCAGACCGCGGACAACATCATGACCTTCCGCACGGTCATCAAGGAAGTTGCGCTGCAGCAGGGCACCTACGCCACCTTCATGCCCAAGCCGTTCACCGCCCACCCGGGCTCCGGCATGCATACGCACTTCTCGCTGTTCGAGGGCGACACGAACGCCTTCTACGAGGCCGGGGCCGAGTTCCAGCTCTCAAAGACCGCGCGCCAGTTCATCGCCGGCATCCTCAAGCACGCGCCCGAGTTCACCGCAGTGACCAACCAGTTCGTCAACTCCTACAAGCGGCTCTGGGGCGGCGGAGAGGCTCCCAGCTACCTGAGCTGGGGCCACAACAACCGCTCCGCCCTGGTTCGGGTTCCGCTGTACAAGCCGGGCAAGGGCCAGTCCGCGCGCATCGAGTACCGCGGCATCGACTCCGCGGCGAACCCCTACCTGGCCTACGCCGTCCTGCTTGGAGCGGGCCTGAAAGGCATCGAGGAAGGCTACGACCTCCCGGCCGCGGCCGAGGACGATGTGTGGTCGCTGAGCTCGGCCGAACGCCGCGCCATGGGCCACGATCCGCTGCCGGCCAGCCTCCACGACGCCATCCGGACCATGGAAGATTCAGAGCTCATGCCGCAGATCCTGGGCGAGCAGGTGTTTGAGCACTTCCTGCGCAACAAGCGCGCCGAGTGGCAGGACTACCGCCTGCAGGTGACGCCCTACGAGCTGCAGCGCAACCTCGGCATCCTCTAGGCTGCGGGCGTGAGCCTGGCTCGCCGCCTCATCGCGGCTGGATTCAGCGACCTCGAAAAGGGGGAGCGGTTCCTTGCTGCGCCGGAACTGGAAGGGCTGGACCAGGACAGGCTGTTCGCCGGCCTGCAGATGGCAGCCAGCCCGGACACAGCGCTGCAGTCCCTGGTCCGCCTGATCGAAAAGCATCCGGACCTCCGGGACCTGGCCGCGGCCGACCCCGACACCAGCGAACCGATGTACCGGGTACTGGGGGCGTCCGAAGCCCTGGGGGAGTTCCTGATCCGGCATCCGGAACACCTGGAGGCCTTCCACGTCCGCGCCAGCCCGGAGCCGCTGCAGGCCGATGCCGCCGCCCTGCGCGGGGTCCTCCTGCAGTCCGTGGGCGCCGATCCCCGTGCCGCCCGGCCGGTGGCGGCCGCCACCGGAAATGAGGCCTATGCGGCGCTTCGCACGGCGTACCGCAGGGGCGTGGTGGATCTCGCTGTCAAGGACCTGTGTGCGGCCGATCCCCTGGACTTCCTCCCCTCGGTGGGCGCGGAGCTGGCAGACCTTGCCGGGGCAGCCATCGAGGCGGCCCTCGCGGTCTCGCGTGCCGAGGCGGGTGAGCAGTACGGCACCGGGGACGTAGCCGACGTCGGCCTGGCCGTGATCGGGATGGGCAAGTGCGGCGCCCGCGAACTGAACTACATCTCTGATGTGGACGTCATTTACGTGGTGGATCCCGGCGCCCTGGATGATGCGAAAGCGAACACCATAGGGACCGCCCTGGCGAGTGGAATTTCCCGCGCCATCTCCTCCGTGGCGCGTGAGCCGGGGCTGTGGGAGGTGGACGCGAACCTCCGCCCGGAAGGAAAGTCCGGGCCACTGGTCCGGACCCTTGCCTCGCACCAGACGTACTATGCCCGCTGGGCTGAGAGCTGGGAGTTCCAGGCGCTGCTCAAGGCGCGGACCATTGCCGGCGACGCCGATCTTGGCCGCCGCTACGAGGAAGCCGTGGCGCCGTTGATCTGGAGTTCGGCTAGCCGGGATGGATTCGTGGAATCGGTGCAGGCCATGCGCCGCCGGGTGACCGAACACATTCCGGCTGCGGAGGAGCAGCGGCAGATCAAGCTTGGCCGCGGCGGGCTCCGTGATGTGGAGTTCACCGTCCAGCTGCTCCAGCTGGTCCACGGGAAAGCAGACGAAACGCTGCGGCGGCGGGACACCACCTCCGCCATTGCAGCACTGTCCGCGGGCGGCTATATCGGCCGCTCCGACGCCGCTGCCTTCGATAACGCCTACCGGTACCTGCGCCTGCTCGAACACCGCATCCAGCTCTTCCAGCTTCGCAGGACCCACCTGATGCCCGTTGCCGAGCCGGCGCTCAGGTCGCTGGCGAAGGCCGTGCTGGGCCCCTTCTCCAACGAGCGGCCCCACCCGGACGCGCTGCTCTCCACCTGGCAGAAAACAAAGCGCTCCGTCCGGGAGCTGCACGAGCGCATTTTCTACCGGCCGCTGCTCAACACGGCTGCCAAACTCAGCAGTGAAGACGCCAAGCTGACCCCGGAAGCGGCAGAGGGCCGGCTGGCTGCCCTCGGTTACCGGGACCCGAAGGGCGCCATGCGCCATATCGAGGCCCTGACCGCGGGGGTCAGCCGGCGAGCAGCCCTGCAGCGGCAGCTGCTGCCCATCCTGCTCGACTGGCTGGCAGAAGGCGTGGACGCGGACGCCGGGCTCCTCGCGTTCCGGCGCGTCAGCGAGGCCCTGGGAACCACGCACTGGTACCTGGGGATGCTCCGGGACTCAAATGCGGCCGCGGAGCGGCTGTGCCACATGCTCTCCAACTCACGGCTGATCGCGGATCTGCTGGAGGTTTCGCCTGAGTCGGTGGCCTGGCTGGGCCAGGACAAGGACCTGGCGCCCGTGGGGTTCGATGCCCAATGGCAGGAAATCACCTCCAAGATGTCGCGGCACGCTGATCCGGAAAGCGCCATGCGCCTCATCCGCCTGATCCGGCGCCGGGAGATCCTCCGGATCGCCATCGCCGATTCAGCGGGCCTGCTGGACCAGGACCAGGTGGGGAGGGCCCTGGCGGACACGGACAGGGCCGCGGTGCTGGGCGCCCTGCGCGTGGCTGAGGGTATCGTCTCCGCCAACGGGCCGCTGAAAACAACCGTGCTGGTGGTTGCCATGGGGCGCCAGGGCGGCCGCGAGATCGGCTACGGTTCGGACGCGGATGTTATGTACGTGCACAGGGCCCTGCCCGGTTTCACTCCCGAGGAAGCGCAGGAGCAGGCAGCCCGGATCGTCAACAAGGTGTCCACCCTGCTGACCCAGCCCTTGAAGCCGGCCATCATGGCTGAGCGGGTGCTCCAGATGGATGCGGACCTGCGGCCGGAGGGGAAAAACGGTGCCATGGTCCGTTCCCTCGACTCCTTTGCCGAATACTACCGGCGCTGGTCACTGATCTGGGAAGCCCAGGCGCTGCTCAGGGCCAGGCCCATGGCCGGAAACGACGACCTCGCCAAGGACTTCCTGGAACTCATCGACCCCATCAGGTATCCGGAATCGGTGGCTGAGACCGACGTACGGGAGATCAGGCGGATCAAGGCACGCGTGGAGTCTGAACGCCTGCCCCGCGGAGCCGACCCCGCGCGCCACCTCAAGCTCGGCCGCGGCGGACTCAGCGACGTCGAATGGCTCGTCCAGCTCCTGCAGCTCCAGCACGCCGGCAGCCACCCGGAGCTGCGCACCACGTCCACCCTGGAAGCACTGGACGCCGCCGCCCGGCTCGGCCTGCTCACACAGGATGACGCCGGCCTGCTGGGTACCGCCTGGCGCCTTGCGAGCCGGATCCGGTCTGCGAACGTTATCTGGAGCGGCAAGGCCTCGGACCTTCTGCCCTCGTCCCGGCGCGACCTGGAAGCCGTTGCCCGCTGGTGCGGATATGAACCCGGACAGGCAGCGGCGCTGGAGGAGGACTACCTTAGGGTCAGCCGCCGGGCCCGGGCGGTCTTCGAGCGGGTCTTCTACGGCCAGTAGCCCATGGCCAATAACAGCGGCATGGACCGGAGCGTCTGGCTGATTTCACTCCAGGACCTCGACGACGACGCCCGCGCCATCCACCTCGAGGCAGTGGCGGGACTCGAAACAGGGCCCGGGCAGGACAGGTTTGTTGGCGATCCGCTCCGCATGGCCCTCGCCGGGCTGGCTGAGGAATCACGCCGGCCCTATGTGATCGAGTCCGCCGGCCTGGCCGTGGGGGTACTCACCTTGCAGGCCGGGGCGGCACGCCTGGCAGGCTGGCCGGACGACCACTCCGCGTGGCTCCTCAGGGGCTTCCTGATCGACAGGCGTGAACAGGGGAGGGGGCTCGGTCCGCTCGCGGCGGCCGCCGCTGTGTCCGCCGCGGAAAAACTTACGGCCAGGCACCATACGGGGGAGGCCGGCGTCGTTCTTTCCGTCAATGAAGCAAACGCTGCTGGCCTGTCCGCCTACCACCGTGCCGGGTTCGTGGACCGGGGCCGGTACACCGGCGGGCAGGCAGGTCCCCAGCGGATCATGTTCCGCAGTTTTAGACCACAATGACATAACGGGCGGCGGGCCGCATTGCGCTGAGAAAGCGATTGCCCGATCATGTGGAATGGCGGTGTTCTTCAACCTTGTTGGGGGGAGGGCTGAAACTGGTCTTCGTCCCGGGGGGCATTCGTCAGGGGGTCCGGCTCCCGGTCTCAGCACGTCTGGAGCCGGGCTCCCACCTTCGGGCCGCACGCAAAAGGCGGCCACCGGATAACCGGTGGCCGCCTTTGGTGTCTCAGGAGACTGTGATGCTAGACGCCGTAGTAGAGCTCGAACTCGTAGGGGTTCGGGCGCAGGGACAGCGGGCGGATCTCGTTCTCGTACTTGTACTCGATCCAGGTGTCGATCAGGTCCTGGGTGAACACGCCGCCGGCCTGCAGGAACTCGTTGTCCTCGCGCAGGGCCTCCAGCGCTTCCTCGAGCGTGCCCGGAGCCTTCGGGATGTCCTTGGCCTCTTCTGCGGGGAGCTCGTAGAGGTCCTTGTCGATCGGGGCCGGGGGCTCAATGCGGTTGCGGATGCCGTCGATGCCGGCCATCAGCTGGGCAGCGAACGCCAGGTACGGGTTGGAGGAGGGGTCCGGAGCGCGGAACTCGATGCGCTTGGCCTTGGGGTTGGAGCCCGTGATCGGGATGCGGATACCTGCGGAGCGGTTGCCCTGCGAGTAGACCATGTTGACCGGAGCTTCGAAGCCCTTGACCAGGCGGCGGTAGGAGTTCACCGTCGGGTTGGTGAAGGCCAGGACGGCGGAGGCGTGCTTGAGCAGGCCGCCGATGTACCAGCGGGCGGTGTCGGACAGGCCGGCGTAGCCCTTCTCGTCGTAGAACAGCGGCTCGCCGCCGTTCCACAGCGACTGGTGGCAGTGCATGCCGGAGCCGTTGTCACCGAAGACCGGCTTGGGCATGAACGTGACCGACTTGCCCCAGGCGTCTGCGGTGTTCTTGATGACGTACTTGAACTTCTGCAGGTCATCGGCAGCGTGGGTCAGGGTGGTGAACTTGTAGTTGATCTCAGCCTGGCCGGCGGATCCAACTTCGTGGTGGCTGCGCTCGACCTCGAGGCCGGCCTCATCCAGGGCGACACACATGGCGTCGCGCAGGTCAGCCTGCTTGTCGGTGGGGGAAACCGGGAAGTAGCCGCCCTTGACGGGGGTCTTGTAGCCGAGGTTTCCGCCTTCTTCCTCGCGGCCCGTGTTCCAGTGGGCTTCTTCGGAGTCGATCTTGTAGAAGCTGCCCTGCGGGGAGGACTGGTACTGCACGTTGTCGAACACGAAGAACTCAGCTTCGGGGGCGAAGAATGCGGTATCGGCAATGCCCGTGGAGGCCAGGTAGGCTTCGGCCTTCTCGGCAACGCCTCGGGGGTCGCGGTGGTAGGGATCGCCCGTACGAGGGTTGACGATGGAGAAGTTCAGCGCCAGCGTCTTCTCCATGCGGAAGGTGTCCAGGAACGCAGTGGTGACGTCCGGGATCAGCTGCATGTCAGACTCTGCAATGCCCTGGAAGCCGCGAATGGAAGACCCGTCGAAGAGCTGGCCGTTGACGAAGAAGTCTGCGTCAACGCTCTTGGCCGGCACGTTGAAGTGCTGCTGGACGCCCGGGAGGTCGGTGAAGCGGATATCGACGAATTTAATATCTTCGTCCTTGATGAACTTGAGGACTTCGTCCGCAGTCTTGAACATCTATGCTCCTAACGCATATGTAAATATCTGGCTGGCAAGCCAGCTGATCCAGCGCAATCCGACGGGCAGGGAAACGCAGTTTCCCTGCTGTGAGTACCTGCTGTGTAAACCTGCCCCGTACTGCCTGGCGGCGGATTGCTTGAAACTGGTAACAGCCTATGGACGCGGCATTTCCCGTCCGTGTCCGCATTGTTTCGGGCAGGTTACATAATGCCCTGATATGGCAACGCTATCTTCCGTCCACTCTGTGGTCTAACCCCATCCACAGTGTGGTCGGCGGGAAGTCGCTAAGCTTGGACCGTGGTAGATCGCAAAGACATCGGCTCCTGGCTCTCCGGCCCCGACACTTCGGGCATCTCGAAATATCCGGGGGAGCGGCTGGGACTGCCGGAGTCGGGGCCGGGCTCCATTGCGCGGGCCGGCCGCAGGATCGCTGCCATCATGATCGACTGGGGCATCGCGCTCCTGATCAGCAACTTCGCTTTCGGGGGCGATCCCTGGGCAACCCTGGCGATCTTCGCCGTCGAGCAGACCCTCCTGATCGGAACCCTTGGCTACAGCATCGGACACCGTGCCATGGGCATCCACGTGGTGAGGGCCGGCGGCGGCCCGGCGGGCCCGCTGGCCGCGCTGGTGAGGTCCCTGCTGCTCTGCCTCGTCATCCCTGCGGTCATCTTCGACCCCGATCACCGGGGCCTCCACGACAAGGCTATGGACACGCTGCTGGTGCGGCGCTAAGACCTGCAGCCCCGGAGCCGTGCCGGGGCGGCGCTAGACGGAGCTGGGTTCCCGAACTTCCCCGGCGCCACGCGTTACCGGGGTGGCATCCAGGTAGTTCCGCTTGTCCGCCCAGCGCTCGAACAGGATGGTGGCGAACGGGAAGACGGCGGAGACTCCTGCGAACAGCGCCACGACGAATGGCCAGCGCTGCAGCCTCCAGAGGGCCAGGGCGGCGATGCCATAGCCCACGAACAGTGCGCCGTGGATGGGGCCTGCAACCTGTACGCCTAGCTCGGTGGTGCCGGCGATCCATTTGAAGTACATGCCGATGAGGAGCGCTGCCCAGCTGAAGGCTTCGGCGACTGCCAGGATCCGGAATGCGCGGATCACCGCTGTTTTCTTGAAGGTCATAATGATGTCCTCTCCTGCCGTGAGGGCCGCAAAGAAACGCCCCGGCTGCCGGCCGGAGCCGGAACCGGGGCAGGTTCAAAATCTAGCGTCCGCGGTTGGGACGCGCCTTGTAGGGGTCGATGCCCTTGGGGATCGGGAGGCGGTTTCCCAGTGAGGCGATGCGCTTGGACACCGCGTTCACCTCAAGCTTGGTCAGTTCCTTCTTGAGCTTGCCCATCTTCTTGGCCACCTCGCTGATGGGCACCTGGCCCTCGCCCCGGCCGCTTTCGATGACGTGCACCGTGACGTTCGGCAGGATGCGCGCAAGGCGTTTGCGTTCCGCGTCCAGCAGCGGCTTCACGCGGTGCGTGGGGCCTTCGCTGACCAGGACGACGCCGGGACGGCCGATGGCGCGGAACACAGCGTCCTGCGTCCGCGGGTTGACGGCAACAGGCTGTTCCTCGGTGATCCAGCCGCGGCGGAGCGTTCCCAGTGCGGCGCCGGAGGCGCCGGGCTGGTTCTCGATCTGCGCGAAGGCGGCGCGTTCTGCCCTGCGGGACAGGATGAACGTGGCGCCGAGCAGGCCCAGGGGTATGCCGATGATCAGGCCGGTGATCCAGTTATCCAGCCAGAAGCCCACTAGGAAGCTGACGGCCACGACGCCAAGGAAAACCAGCAGCATGAGCCACGGGACCATGGGGTCATGACGGCGGGTCATGGTGAAGACTTCGCGGATCTGCTTGAGCCGGCTGGGCTTCTTGGCCTTCGCTTCTTTCGGCTTGCGGGAGAAGAGGCCACGCTTGACTGCGCTGGAGCCAGACGGAGTGGAGTTGCTGGAATCAGGGGATTTCGCCATAGTGCCTTAATTCTACGTGACCAAAGCCGAAGGGCCGGCACCGGATTATTCAGGTGCCGGCCCTTTGGGGACGGTGTGTTTTGTTGTGAACTGCAGATCAGTGGTGTGCTGCGATGAGGGAGCTGGCTTCTTGGCGGGTGCTGCCGGAGGACTCGATGTGGGCGAGTTCGGCGGGGATTTCCCAGCCTTTCTTCCGCATCGCGGTGGCCCAGAGCCGGCCGGCGCGGTAGGAGGAACGGACCAGCGGCCCGGACATCACGCCGAGGAAGCCGATCTCGGTGGCCTCATCCTGGAGGTCCACGAATTCCTGCGGCTTGACCCACCGGTCCACCGGCAGGTGCCGCTCGGACGGGCGCAGGTACTGGGTGATGGTGATCAGGTCGCAGCCGGCCTCGTGCAGGTCCCGCAGGGCCTCGGAGATCTCCTCGCGGGTCTCGCCCATGCCCAGGATCAGGTTGGACTTGGTCACCATGCCCAGGTTCCGGCCCTGCGTGATCACGTCCAGGGACCGCTCGTACCGGAACGCCGGGCGGATCCGCTTGAAGATCCGCGGCACGGTCTCGACGTTGTGCGCGAACACCTCGGGCTTGGAATCGCAGATCGCGGCGATGTGCTCGGGTTTGCCGGAGAAATCCGGGATCAGCAGTTCCACGCCGGTGCCGGGGTTCAGCTCGTGGATCTTCCGGACCGTCTCGGCGTACAGCCACACACCCTCATCAGCGAGGTCGTCGCGGGCCACCCCGGTGACCGTGGCGTAGCGCAGCTGCATCGCCTGCACCGAGCGGGCCACCTTGGTGGGCTCGAACCTGTCCACCGGGGACGGCTTGCCGGTATCGATCTGGCAGAAATCACACCTACGGGTACACTCCGAGCCGCCGATCAGGAACGTGGCTTCCTTGTCCTCCCAGCACTCGAAAATGTTGGGGCAACCGGCCTCCTCACACACCGTGTGCAGGCCCTCTTTCTTGACCAGGTTCTTGAGCTGGACAAACTCCGGGCCCATCTGGACCTTCGCCTTGATCCACTCCGGCTTACGCTCCACCGGGACAGCAGAATTACGCTGTTCAACGCGCAAAAGCTTCCGGCCTTCAGGTGCCAATGTCACAGTAGAGCTCCTTCGGGGGTAGCGACCAGGGCGTCTTCATTCTTGCGCAGTTCTTCGGTAATACGGTCCACCAGGTCGGCCGGGGCAACGTCATGGCCGGTTTCCTGGGCAATGGTTGTAACTCCGGCGTCAGTAATGCCGCAGGCGATGATCTGGGAATACGGGGCGAGGTCGTTGTTGCAGTTGATGGCGAACCCGTGCATGGTCACGCCCTCGTGCACCCGGATGCCGATGGCGGCAATCTTCCGGTCGGGGCCTTTGCTGTCCGCAGTGATCCACACTCCGGCCCTGCCCTTGATCCGGACCGCGGAGATCCCGTAATCGGCCAGCACCGTGATGATTACGGCTTCCAGGCGTTCCACGTAGTCGCGGATCCCCGCCCGGTTCTTAAGCTTGATGATGGGGTATCCCACCAGTTGGCCGGGGCCGTGCCACGTCAGTTTTCCGCCGCGGTCCACGGGGACAACCGGGGTACCGTCGAACGGCCTTTCATGATCCTCGGTCCTTTTGCCGGCCGTGTAGACGGCTGCATGTTCCAGGAGGAGGACAGTGCTGGGGGCCACCCCCGCGACCACCTTGTCGTGGAGTTCGCCCTGGATCTGCCAACCCTGGGTGTAGTCGACAAAATCGGGAGCAAGACCCAGCTGTGAAAACTCAAGAGTCATGGCATCCAGCTTAGACGCCGTGGCGTCCCTTGCCCGGTTTAGTGCTTAAGCTCACCCACCTTCCAGGGGTACGTCACATGCGGGCAAGGGCATGCGGCATGCCAGCGCGCAGCCTGTGGATAACTTCTGCACGGGGAAGTGGATTCGAGTAGACATGTCCTATGGAAATTTCGGAGGTGCCAGAGGTTCCCGGCTTCGCCGTGGGACGGCTCCTGGGCCGCGGAGGAAGCGCGACGGTCTGGCTGGCCAGGGAAAACCGGACCGGACGGGACTTTGCCGTCAAGTGCTTCCACCCGGGCCAGGACGGGCCAGCCGGCAGTGACGCGGTCACGGAGGACGCCGTCCGGCGCGAGATCCGCATCCTGTCGGTGCTGGACCACCAGCACCTGGTCAAGGCACACGACGCCGTCCGGCTTCCAGCGATGCCGGACGGCGGAACCGCCCTGGTGATGGACTACGCGCCCGGCGGGTCACTGGCCGCACTGGTGGCCAGCCGCGGGAAACTGAGTGTTGGCGAAACGGTGACGGTGCTGACACCCATTGCCCAGGCCCTTGGGTATCTGCACAGCAAGGGGTTTACCCATTCGGACGTCTCGCCGGGAAATGTCCTGTTCACCGGCCAGGGAAAACCCCTGCTGTCCGACGTCGGCATCGCGCGCATGCTGGGTGACCCGGGCTCTGCTGCCGCATCAGGAACACCGGGCTTCGTGGACCCGTCCCCCGTGGACGCTGTGCGTGGCCTGCAGCCCGAAAGGGATGTCTATTCGACGGCGGCGCTCGGCTGGTTCTGCCTGACGGGCCAGGCTCCGCCCAGGACCTCTGCCCGGCCGCCGCTGCCCCTCCTGGTCCCGGACGTTCCGCGGGAGCTGGCGGCTGCCCTGGAGGCAGGCCTGAAGGAGGACCGGAGGGGCCGGCCCACGGCCGCCGCGCTGGCTACGGCCATCTACCGCAGCGCGTCGCCCCGGCCGCTGGACCTCGCGGCCTCTGTCCATCCCACCGTGATTCCGGAGCTGTTGACCCGCCGGCAGGTTTCGGCAACGTCCCGGCCGCGGGCGGCTGCGGAGAAGTGCAGGGCAGCGGGCAGGTGGATCGCCACGGCCAAATGGTCCGGCCCGCCGTTTTCCGGGCTGCGCATGCCATTTCCGCAACCCGTCAAGGACCGCCGGCCTTCCGTCGGGAAACATGCCGGCAGAGCACAACCCGGCACAGCACGAACCGGGGGAGCACAGCCCGGCACAGCACAAACCGGCACGGCACTCTCCGGTGCAGTTCAACCAAGCACCGCTCGACCCGGCACAACACAACGGGGCACGGCACTGTCCGGCGCAGTTCAACCGGGCGCAGTTCAACCGGGCGCAGTTCAACCAAGCACGGCTCAACCCCTCACGCCCCTATCCGGTAGGGCCCGATCCGGCAGGGAACGGCGCCGCCCGCCTTTGCAGCTGCGCGTACCGCGGCTGCGGGGCGTCCTTGCCTCGGCGGCCTTGGTGGGGGCAGCCGCGGCGTGGTGGGTTGCAGGAGCAGCGGGACTGCCGGCCGTTCCTGCTTCTCCGACGGAGTCCGGCATCACGCCCGAGTCCGTCATCGCGCAGGAATCCGACCGGGAACGGGGGATCGGCACTGCAGCAGCGGGAGCCCCGGCGACTGAACCAGCGCAGGCTGTCTCCGGCGGTGGAGCTGAAGGGGAAAGCGCCGGCGGTGACAGCCGCACGGCGGTTGCCAGGCATCAGGCGAGGGCGTCGGACCCCAGCCAGGCCGTCCAAGGACTCGCTTCCCTCCGGGACCTGGCCTTCAGCACCGGAGACCTCGGGCTGCTGGACGAGGTGAACGCAGAAGGTTCGCCGGCAGCGGCCGCCGATGCGCGGACAGCCGAGCGGCTTCGCAGCTCCGGGCACGTCCTCGCCGGTTATTCCAGCACCCTTGCAGACCTCCGCACGGAGGACGGTGCTACGGCCGAGCGCGCCCTGGTACGGGTGCGCTCCAGTTCCTCCTCATATGAGGAAAAGGATGCTGCGGGCTCCGTCGTCGCGGCGGGCCCTGCCGGCACCAGCCGCCAGCTCCGGCTGGTGCTCGTGGCAGTGGACGGTACATGGAGGATCAGCGAGATCCTTCCGGGAGACTGAGCCTCGCGGGCCCGGTTTTCCCTGGTCCGTTTTGTAATGCCCTGGTCCGCTTCACCTTTATCGCTTCCGCCCGCCGTGCCGCTGGGCGTGTACCGCGTCCGCCTGCACAAAGCACTTCCCGCTGAACGAACGCCGCGAAGCCTCCGCCCTGATTCGGGCCCCGTTAATCCTTGCCGGCAACCCACTGGGCGGCCTGTGCCACCGTGGGATGCTGCCACACGAACCCGGCTTCCAGGAGCACCGCGGGTTCCATGCGCTGGCTGGACAGCAGGAGTTCTTCGGCCAGATCGCGCATCAGCAGCCGCAGCACAGGGGCGGGGACCCGCAAAGCGGCGGGCCGGTGCAGTGCACGGGCAATTTCCCCCACCAGGGTGTCCACGTCAGCCTGTTCGGGGGCCGACAGGTTAACCGGCCCGCTGACCCGGGACTCCAACAGGAAAAGGAACGCCGCTGAGACATCCGGCAGCGTGACCCACGGCCAGTACTGCCGGCCGTTCCCCAGCGGCCCGCCCACGCCCAGCCGGATCAGGGGAAGCAGCTTGCCAAGGGCTCCGCCCGACCGGCTCAGGACAACACCCGTCCGCGTGGTCACCACCCGCACCCCTGCCGGGGCCGAGCGGGCCGCTTCCTCCCACTCCACGCAGATCCGGGACAAGGTCCCTGCGCCCGGCGGCGCCGATTCCCGAAGAACCGTGTTGCCGGCGTCGCCATAGTAGTTCGACCCGGACTGGCTGATGAAGGCCGCGGGCGGGGAATCCAACTGGCGCATCGCGTGCGTAAGTGTCCGCGTTGAACCAATCCGTGAGCTGAAGAGCTCCTCCACCCGTTTGCGGGTCCAGGGCCGGTCCCCGATGCCGGCGCCGGACAGGTTTACCACGGCGTCCGCCCCGGCCAGCGCCTGCGGATCCAGTTCACCGGCCGCGGGATCCCACCTGACCTCGGACGCGGAGGCCGGGTTCCCCCTGACCAGGGACACGACGTCGTGTCCGGCCTTCGTGAAGGTTTCTGACATGGAAGTGCCGATGAGCCCGGAGGCGCCGGCCATGACGATGCGCATGGTCCATCTCACCACGCCGCAGCGCCGGCGGCACCTCCCGACAGGCCGCAGGACGGTTGACTATGATCAAACGATGACCTTTTCGAGCTACTTCCGTTTCCCGCATCTGCACGGCGATCTGGTCACCTTCGTGGCCGAGGACGACGTGTGGATTGCGCCCCTGGGCGGCGGCCGCGCCTGGCGCGTCTCGGCGCTCCAGTTACCCGCCCGCAACCCCCGCTTCACCCCTGACGGGAAGAGGCTGGTGTGGTCCGTGGTCCAGGGAACGGCGCCGGAAGTGGTATCGGCAGAGGTCGACGGCGGCGGGTACCGGCAGCTGACCTTCTTCGGCCACAGCACAACGCGGGTCAAGGGTTTCACCGCCGGCGGTTCAGTGGTGGTCACCAGCGCGTTCCGCCAGGCCGAAAGCAGGCACACCCACGCCTACAGCGTCCCGCTGGAGGGCGGCTGGGCCGAGGAACTCCCGTTCGGGCCGGTTGAGTCAGTGGCCTTTGGCCCGGAGGTGGGCGACGAACGGCCTGTGGTGGTGGGCAGCGTGCTGTCCCGCGAACCCGCCTGGTGGAAACGGTACCGCGGCGGCACTGCCGGGAAGCTGTGGATCGACGCAGACGGCAACGGGGAGTTTGAGCGCCTTGTGCCGGAGCTTGACGGCAACCTCGCTGATCCCATGTGGGTGGACGGACGCATTGCGTTCCTTTCGGACCACGAGGGCTACGGCAACCTGTATTCGGTCCTTCCCGGCGGGAAGGACCTGCGCCGGCACACGGACCACGAGGACTTCTACGTCCGGCATGCCGCCACCGACGGCAAACGTGTCATTTTCGAATCCGCCGGCGAGCTGTGGGTACTGCACGATCTCGGCTCCGACGCCGTTCGGCTGGACATCACCCTTGGCTCGGCGTCCCAGTCCAGGCGTCCTGCACTGCTCAAGACCGCCAAGCACCTTGGTGCGGCGGTGCCGGACACCACGGGCTCCGCCAGTGCAATCGAATCCCACGGAACCATCCATTGGCTCCGCCACAAGGACGGGCCGTCCCGGATCATCGAGGCGACGCCGGGCGTCCGTGCCCGCCTGCCGCGGCCCCTTGGCGACGGCCGGATTGCCTACCTTGCCGACCACGGCAATGTGGAGGCGTTGTACATCAAGGACATCGCCGCTCCTGTGCCGCATGCCGGGATTGGCGGTGCGGACGCGGGGCAGGATGCCGTGGCAGCCCGCAGCACGGATGACGTCCCCGCGCCCGTGGCCGCGGGACGGGAAGAAGCTGTGATCCTGCCGCAGCCGGTTCCGGCAGCCGGTGCTGCAGCGCTGGCCGGGAACAACGCGCTGGCCGGGCTTAACGCGCAGGCCGGAAACACAGGGCAGGCCGGGAATGCGGTTCCTGCCCACGCCTCTGATGAGCAGGCCGACGTCGCCCCCGGGGCCGGTACCTCCGCTGCGGAGGCGCAGGCGCTTCCGGTTGAGACCCGCATCGAGTTTCCCCGCCCCTCGCGGGCCAGCGCCCTGGAGGCCAGTCCTGACGGAAACCGGCTCGCCCTCGGCACGTCCTTCGGCGAGGTTTACGTGGCGGATACCCGCACCGGGGAACTGACGCTGGTCTCCAGCATCGGCGAGGGCACAGTTGCCGACCTCTCGTGGTCGCCGGACTCGCAGTGGCTCGTTTGGTCAGAGCCGGTCACGTCCTTCGGTTCCCGCAGCAGGCTGCGTCTGGCCAACGTGGCTACGCCGGGATCCGCCCCGGTGGATGTCACGGACGGCCGCTTCGGAGACAAGTCCCCGGTCTTTACCCCGGACGGGAAGTTCCTGGCGTTCCTGTCGAACCGCAGCTTCGACCCTGTGTACGACGGGCACTCCTTCGACCTCTCCTTCCCCACCCCCATCAAGCCGTACCTCGTGGCACTCTCTGCTGACACGCCGTCGCCCTTTGGCCCCGCGGTGGACTCCGATGCGGGGGAAGCGGCAGGGGGAGACGGGGCTGGGCCCGACGCCGAACCGGCAGTACCAGAGGTCCGGGTGGAGGCCGAGGGCCTGGCGCACCGGGTCATCACCGTTCCCGTGCCGCAGGGGAACTACACCTCCCTCAAAGCCACTGAGGGAGCGCTGCTCTGGCTCGACTGGGCCCTCGCGGGGGTCACCGGCGACGGCAAGGCCAGCCAGGACGACAAGGACGCCCGCCCCAGCCTGGTCCGGTTCGACCTTGCACGGCGCAAGCAGACCACCCTGGTGGATGCACTGGACAGCTACCGGCTGTCGGGGGACCGCAGCAAGGTGGTGCTGGTCTCTGACAAACAGGTCACGGTGGTGCCCGCCGACGCCAAAGCAGATGAGGATTCCGGGAAGCTGGTCAAGGTGGACCTGGGCCGGATCCGGGTCATGATGGACCCGCTCAGCGTATGGGGCCAGGCGTTCGACGAGGCCTGGCGGCTGCAGCGCGACTTCTTCTGGACCGAGGACATGGCCGGACAGGACTGGGAATCCATCCATAGCCGGTACCGTCCCCTGGTGGGGCGTCTCGGCTCGCACGATGACCTGGTGGACCTCCTGTGGGAACTGCATGGCGAACTGGGAACCTCGCACGCCTACGTCCGGCCGGCCCTTGTCACCGAGAACGGCAGCCACGGCCAGGGCCGGCTGGGTGCGGACCTGGCCTACACATCCGGTGGATGGGAAATCACCCGCATCCTTGCCGGCGAGTCCTCCGACCCGCTGGCCACCTCGCCCCTGACACGGCCCGGCGTCGGCGGGAAGGCAGGGGACATCCTGCTCGCCATCGACGGCGTACCGCTGTCCGAAAGCGTCACGCCCGCCATGCAGCTGGTGGGAGCCGCAGGCCGCGCCGTGGAGCTGACCCTCCTGAACGGTTCCGCGCACGGTGCCGCGGCAGGCACCCAGCGCCGCGTCGCCGTCGTGCCCGTCAAGGACGAGGAGCGCCTGCGGTACCAGGAATGGGTGGCCTCGAACAGGCGCACCGTCCGCGAAGCGTCAGCGGGCAAATTCGGTTACCTGCACATCCCGGACATGATGGCGAACGGCTGGGCACAGCTTCACCGTGACCTTGACACCGAGACCGCGCTGGACGGACTGATCGTCGATGTCCGGCGCAACCGCGGCGGGCACACCTCGCAGCTGGTGGCAGAGCTCATCGGACGCAAGGTCACGGGGTGGAGCATGCCGCGCGGGGAAAAGCCGCGAACGTACCCCCACCACGCACCGCGCGGACCGGTGATCATCCTGGCCGATGAGTTTGCCGGCTCCGACGGGGACATCATCACGCAGGTGTCCAAGCTCAGGGGGATCGGCCCGGTCATCGGGACGCGCACCTGGGGCGGTGTCGTGGGCATCGACAACCGCTACGCCCTCGCTGACGGCACCGGAGTGACGCAGCCGCGGTACGCCACCTGGTTCGGCGGCGGGGTGGGCTGGAGCGTGGAGAACTACGGCGTTGACCCGGACATCGAGGTCACGTTCCCGCCCCATGCCTACGCGGCGGGCCGGGACCCCCAGCTGGAGTACGGCATTGGTGCGCTGAAGGAAATGATCCAGGAACTGCCCACCGACCGTCCGCCGGCCCGCGAAGGGTACCGCCGGCTGCGTCCCGCCCCGCTGCCCGCACGCCGCCAGGGCCAGTAGTCCAGGCAGCAAGAGCAGCAGCGCAAAAAGCCCTGCCTGGCCACAATGGCCAGGCAGGGCTTTTTTACTGCTGCCGGATCAGGACTCCAGGGTCGCGTCCAGGGTGATGTCGATGCTGGCCAGGGCGCCGGAGACGGGGCAGCCCACCTTGGCCTCGCCCGCAATCTTCTGGAATTCCTCCTCGGAAATGCCGGGGACCTTCGCGGACATGGTGAGGTGGCTGCCGGTGATCCCCGTGCCGGGAACGAACGTCACGTCAGCCTTGGTGCGGACTTCCTCCGGCGTGTGGCCGGCCTTGTCGAGCTCGTTGCTGAAGGCCATGGAGAAGCACGCGGCGTGGGCTGCGGCGATGAGTTCTTCCGGGCTGGTCTTGCCGTTGGCCGCTTCGGTGCGGGCCTTCCAGGTGACGTCGAACGTGCCCAGGCCTGAGGTGGCCAGGCTGGTGGTGCCGGAACCTTCCGTCAGGTTGCCGTTCCATACTGCGTTTGCTGAACGTGTTGCTGCCATGTTCACTCCTCAGGTCGATGTGTACCGGGGCAGGCTGCTGCCTGGACCCCGCCGTCTCCCATCCTAGGGACAACACCCGCGGCATGCACCGGCTGTCCGCTGTCAGAGGATTATGACCAGGGCATTAAACAACGACGGCGACGCCCCCGCGTAGGGAAGCGTCGCCGTTGTGCTTTATCGCACGGACCTGCTACTGCCAGAGCGTCGCGATGGCGATGTTCAGCAGCGCGAGTCCGCCTACGCCGTGCGCCAGGCCTGCGCTGATGTCCTCGCCCTTCTTGTACTTGCGGCGGCCAATGAAGGCGAGCACGCCGACAGCAAGGGCCACCGCGAACTTGATGCCGAGCTTGAAGTAGTTGGCGTCCATGTCCAGGGCCGGGATAAGCCCCATCAGGGCGACGCCGGTCAGCAGCTGGAGCATGGCGCCGTCGAATTGGCGGGGATGGACGGTGGGCTTCTTCATCTGGCCGATCCAGATGCCCACGATCATGGCTGCGCCAATGATGTGCAGGAAGACCACAATGTTATAGACGATGTTCATGGGACCAGTGTAGCCATTTCTACCAGCCGTAGTAGCTGGCTCAGGCGGGTGCCCCGTCCGCCGTGCTCCACGGGCCGGCGCCCGCAGCAGCACCCGGATGGTTAAACGACGACGGCGGTGCAGGCCGTCCGGCAGGTTTCCCGCCGTTGCCTGCGCCGCCGTCGTGCGCGTTGTGGCTGTTACAGCCCCAGGTCCGCTTCGAAGGCGCCTTCTTCAAGGCGTGCCTTCAGGGTCTGGAGGAAACGGCCGGCGTCCGCGCCGTCCACCAGGCGGTGGTCGTACGTCAGGGACAGGTACATCATGGATCGGATGGCGATCGAATCGTCACCGTTCTCATCTGCAACCACCACGGCGCGCTTGACGATGGCGCCGGTGCCGAGGATGCCCACCTGCGGCTGGTTGATGATCGGGGTGTCGAACAGGGCCCCGACCGATCCGATGTTGGTGATGCTGAACGTGCCGCCGGACAGCTCGTCCGGGCCGATCTTGCCATCGCGGGTGCGGCCGGCGACGTCGGCGATCTTGCCCGCCAGTCCGGCCAGGTTCAGGCTGCCGGCGTCGGAAATGACCGGAACCAGCAGGCCCTTGTCGGTGTCCACGGCGATCGCCAGGTGCTCGGCGTTGTGGTACGTGATCTCCTGCTTGTCCTCGTCGTACGCAGCGTTGAGCTTGGGGTGCTGCTTGAGGGCCTCGGCGACGGCCTTGGCGATGAAGGGCAGGAAGGTCAGCTTGACGCCGTTCTGTGCCTGGAAGGAGTTCTTGGCGCGGGCGCGGAGCTTGGCGACCTTGGTCATGTCCACTTCGTGGACCTGGGTCAGCTGCGTGGAGACCTCGAGGGATTCACGCATGCGGCGGGCGATGACCTGCCGGATGCGCGGGGCCTTCTGGGTGGTGCCGCGCAGCGAGGAAGCCGCCTGGCCGGCGGACGCGGAGGCTGCCGGGGCGGAGGCTGCCGGAGCGGCAGCGGGAGTTGCCTTTGCCTCGGCGGCGGCGATGACGTCCTGCTTGCGGATGCGGCCGCCGACGCCGGTGCCGGAGAGGGAGGTGATGTCCACGCCGTGCTGGTTTGCCAGCTTACGGACCAGGGGAGTCACATAGCCGGACTCGGATCCGCCTGCAGCTTCGGCGGAAGCCGGCGCTGCTGCGGGAGCCTGGGGAGCGGGCGCAGCCTTGGGGGCTTCCTGCTTGGGTGCTTCCTGGGCGGGAGCGGCCTGCGGTGCGGGTGCCTCAGCCTTCGGCGCTTCGGCTTTGGGCTCTTCCTTGGCCGGTGCCTCGGTGGAAGGGGCTTCGGCCGGGGCGGCTGCAGCGCCTGAGCCGATGACGGCAAGGACGGATCCCACCTCTGCGGTCTCGTCCTCGTTGACGCGGATTTCCTGGAGGGTACCGGCCACGGGGGAGGGAATTTCGGTGTCGACCTTGTCGGTGGAAACCTCCAGCAGGGGCTCGTCCACCTCCACGGCGTCGCCTACGGCCTTGAGCCAGCGGGTGACGGTGCCTTCGGTAACGCTCTCGCCGAGGGCCGGTAGGGTGACCTCGTTGCTTTCGCCGCCGGCAGCCGGTGCCTCTGGTGCGGACGCTTCCGGCGCGGGTGCTTCTGCGGGGGCGGGCGCCTCGGTGGAGGGAGCTTCGGCAGGAGCCGGTGCCTCCTCGGCGGCCGGTGCCTCTTCCGCGGGGGCCTCTTCGGCGGGTGCGCCTCCGCCGGAACCGTCTCCAATCCGGACCAGGGGAGCGCCAACTTCGGCGGTCTCGTCCTCGGCCACGAGGATTTCCTCAATCACGCCAGCTACAGGAGAGGGGATTTCAGTGTCGACTTTGTCGGTGGAGACTTCGAGCAGCGGCTCGTCCACCTCTACCCGGTCACCTACCTGCTTGAGCCAGCGGGTGACGGTTCCTTCGGTGACGCTCTCACCGAGGGCGGGCAAGTTAACGGATTCAGACATGTCGTCCCCGTTCTCCTTATTGATCTTTAGTGCGGATGAATGCTGCCTGTTGGCCAGCCTAGTGCACCCGGCATTCCGTGCCGGGCGCACCAGGCCCTTGGGTGTTGGGGGAGACTAGCCGTGAAGCGGCTTGCCCGCGAGTGCCAGGTGGGCTTCGCCCAGGGACTCGTTCTGGGTGGGGTGGGCGTGCAGCAGCTGGGCCACATCCTCCGGGTACGCTTCCCAGTTCACGATCAGCTGGGCTTCGCCCACCTGCTCGCCCATGCGGGCGCCGATCATGTGGACGCCCACCACGGGGCCGTCCTTCTGCCGGACCAGCTTGACCAGGCCGGAGGTGCCCAGGATGGAGCTCTTGCCGTTGCCCGCGAGGTTGTATTCCTGCGTCTGCACCTGGTCCTCGCCGAACTTCTCCTTAGCGGCCTTTTCGGTGTAGCCCACGGTGGCGATCTCCGGCTCGGAGTAGGTGACCTTGGGGATGTTGATGTCCTCGACCACCACAGGCTTCAGGCCGGCGATTTCCTCGGCCACGAAGATGCCCTGCTGGTAGCCGCGGTGCGCCAGCTGGACGCCGGGTACGATGTCGCCCACGGCGTAGATGTTGCCGACGCCCGTGTGGAGGCGCTCGTTGGTGATGACGAAGCCGCGGTCAATGGTGATGCCCGCTTCCTCGTAGCCCAGGTTGGCGGTGACGGGACCGCGGCCCACGGCGACCAGCAACAGGTCAGCCTCGAACGTCTTGCCGTCCACCAGGGTGACCTTGACGCCGTCGTCATTCTGCTCGACGCCCTGGAAGAACACACCGGTGGAGAACTTGATGCCGCGCTTCTTGAAGGCACGCTCGAAGTTCTTGACGATGGTGGCGTCCTCGTTGGGGACCAGCGAAGGCAGGCCCTCCACGATGGTGACGTCCACGCCGAAGGACTTCCACACCGAGGCGAACTCGACGCCGATGACGCCGCCGCCCAGGATGATGGCGCTCTTGGGGATGAAGTCCATGGTCAGGGCCTGGTCGGAGGTGATGACCTTGCCGCCGAGCTCCAGGCCGGGAAGGGTGCGCGAGTAGGAACCGGTGGCCAGGACGATGTTCTTGCCCTTGTAGGCGGTGCCGTTCACCACGACGGTGTCGTTGCCCTGGAGCTTGCCTTCACCCTCGATGACGGTGATGCCCTTGGACTTGATGA
Organism: Pseudarthrobacter quantipunctorum; assembly: GCF_045291495.1. Classification (NCBI taxonomy): domain Bacteria; kingdom Bacillati; phylum Actinomycetota; class Actinomycetes; order Micrococcales; family Micrococcaceae; genus Pseudarthrobacter; species Pseudarthrobacter quantipunctorum. The sequence continues at coordinate 2,407,061 of NZ_CP148033.1, read as the reverse complement.
GTCCCTGCAGGCCCTTGTACTTGCCGGCGATGATGCCGTCCTTGTACGCGTTGACGGCGTTGATGTCGATGCTGTCAAGGGTGACGTTCACGCCGTACTTGGCGGAGTCGCGGGCGTGGTCGGCCAGTTCCGCTGAGTGCAGGAGGGCCTTGGTGGGGATGCAGCCGTTGTGGAGGCAGGTGCCGCCCAGCTTTGCCTTCTCCACGAGGCCGACGGTGAGGCCAAGCTGTACTGCCCGGAGCGCGGCGGCGTATCCGCCGCTGCCGCCACCGAGTACCAGGATGTCGAATTCTTGCGCAGTTGCCTGATCGGCCACTAAAACGCTCCCTCGCGTGAACGATGACGCGGTCCTGCGCATCATCTGGTCTTGGAACTTGCACTGCCGTGATTATGCCAGCAGGCCGATTCTCTTGCATTTGTGACTACCGTGGTTCACCTTAGCGAACCACTTATCCATGCTCCACCCTGGCACCACGTTTGTGGAGCGCTTGTGTCGAGTGTCACGCGGCTTTGTGGCACAGGGATCACCGGTCCCGCAAAGCCGCGTGACAGCATGCCGGAGGCGCGGCCAAAGGGGTCAGGCTGCAGCCAGGATGTCCTCCACGTACGCCACCAGGGTACGGACCGTGCAGCCCGTTCCCTGCTTGTGCGTGTAGCCATAGGGGCTCCCGTTGTTAAAGGAGGGCCCGGCGATGTCGATGTGGGCCCAGGGGATCTGTTCCCCGTCCTTGCCCTTACCCACGAACTCGCGGAGGAAAACGGCGGCAGTCATCATGCCGCCGTGGCGTTCGCCGATGTTGGCGAGGTCGGCGACCTGCGAATCGAGGCTGGGGCGCAGTTCTTCTGGGAGCGGCATGGGCCAGACGAGTTCGCCGGCCCGGTCTGCTGCTGCCTTGAGGGGGCCCGTCACGCTGTCCGATCCCATGACGCCGGCGGTCCGGTTGCCCAGGGCGATCAGCTGCGCGCCGGTGAGGGTGGCTACGTCGATGATGGCATCCGGGTACTCGCGGCTGGCGGCGACGATGCCGTCGGCCATCACCAGGCGGCCTTCGGCATCGGTGTTCAGGACCTCAACGGTCTTGCCGCCGAACATCGTGAGGACGTCAGCCGGGCGGGAAGCGGCACCGGAGGGCATGTTCTCGGCGATGCAGAGCCACGCGGTGGCCTTGACCGGCAGGCCAAGTCCCGCGAGGGCCAGGACAGTATTAAGGACGACGGCGGCCCCTGCCATGTCGCTCTTCATGTCGCCCATGCCGAGGGCGGGCTTGATGGAAATGCCGCCGGTGTCGAACGTGATGCCCTTGCCCACAAGCGCGATCTTCGAGGTTGCCTTGGCCGGGGAGTACTCCACCTTCACCAGGCGGGGCTGGCGTGCGGACCCCTTGCCCACACCCATGATGCCGCCGAAGCCTTCCTTCTCAAGGCGCTTCTCGTCCCAGACGGTCACTTTGACGGGCAGGCCCTTGGCCAGGTCCTTCGCAGCCTCGGCGAAGGTCTCCGGGTAAAGGTGGCTGGGCGGCTGGTTGACCAGGGACCGGGTGGCGTTGACAGCCCTGCCGATCAGCGTGGCCCGCTTGAGGACTTCGTCCAGTTCCTTCTGGCCGGCCAGTTCAGTGAAGATCACGGCGTTGCGGACGGGGTCCTTCAGGCCGTCCTTGGAGGAGCGGAACTCGCTGAAGGAGTAGGCCCCCAGTGCGGCACCTTCAGCCACGGCCTCAACATCGGCGAGGGACGCCGTCGGAAATGCCAGGGCAACGGTCGCAAGGCCGGCGAGCTGGCGGACGGCGGAACCTGCTGCCCGCCGCAGGGCTTCCCCTGCCAGGGGCTGCGAGGCTGACACCTTGCCCACGCCCGCCAGGACCAGCACGCCCGCGCCGGTCTCAGGCAGGCCCGGCAGGCGCACCAGCTGGTCGGCGGCGCCCGTGATACCGAGGGCCTTGAGGGAATCAGCCAGCGCCTCGGCGGACCGGGCGGTCAGCGGGTTGTCCAGGAGGACGGGCCCGTCCGCACCCTGCCCCACACCTATGACGACGGCGTCACTGGGGCTTTTCTTCAGGTCCCGCGAGAGGGTACTAAGGTTGATTTCAGTATTCTTGACCACGCGGATCAGTCCTCGATTCTCGAAAGATGTTCGGGCAGGGGTGCATGTTCGGCGCTCTGCCATGGTTGCCCGGGTACGGCCGTTCGGAACGCAGTCCGGGTGTCTGCGGGCCCGCCTGGCAGGCCAGTTCCGATCGTAGCCCGTCCGTGTCTGAGCTGGTGAATTTCGTGAGAGGTGCGCCACAGCCGGCGCCGGAATGCCCGGCTGTCCCGGGGCGTTGTACAGAATGTCCACCCGCACCCATGAAAGGAACATGCCGTGCTTGAACGGATCTCCGGCTCCCTGCTGGACCCCGATGCGCTCTATGCGAGCAACATCGAGCTGTTCCACAGCCCTGAACTCCGCGGGCTGAACCTGGTGATGGGCTTTACCGGATTTGCCGACGCCGGCCACGTGGTGAAGCAGATCAACGCCGAACTGCTGGATTCCCTCGATGCGGAGCCGGTGGCCGTCTTTGATGCGGACCAGCTCATTGACTACCGCTCGCGCCGGCCGCACCTGACGTTCGTGGAGGACCACCTCCAGGATTACCAAGAGCCCCGGCTGGCCCTGTACCGGCTGGTGGACGGGCTCGGCAAGCCCTTCCTGCTGCTGGCAGGGTTCGAACCGGACCTGCAGTGGGAGAGGTTCGCGCGCGCCGTGGTGGGCATCGTGGAGAAACTGGACGTGAACCTGGTGACCTGGATCCATTCCATCCCCATGCCCGTTCCCCACACCCGGCCGGTGGGCGTGACGGTACACGGCAACCGGCCCGAGCTGATCGAGGGCATCTCCGTCTGGAAACCGACAGTTGAAGTCCCCGCCGCGGTGGGCCACATCCTGGAACTCCGGCTGGTGGAGGCAGGACGCAACGTGGCCGGCTACGTCATCCACGTTCCGCACTACCTGGCGGAGGCGGAATACCCCACCGCCGCCGTCGCAGGCCTTGAATACCTGGGTGCCGCCACTTCCCTGATGCTGCCCTCGGACAGGCTCCGTGAAGCAGGCCGCGAGGTAAGCCGGCAGATTGCGGAGCAGATCGACGCCTCCGAGGATGTCCAGCAGGTGGTGTCGCGGCTGGAGGCCCGCTACGACGAAAAGGCCGAGGGCACGGTGCGCCGGTCGCTCCTGGCCGACGAGAACGATGAGCTGCCCAACGCCGACGACCTCGGCGCTGCAGTGGAGGCGTACCTGGCCAGGGAGAACCCGGGCCAGTAAGAGACTGGACCGATAAAAGCCTGCGGCGTCCGCCCGGCATAATGAAGTGGTGACTGCACCCCGCGCCTGGATCATCTGGACCATCGGAATCTTCGGGTACCTAGTGGCCGTGGCGCAGCGGACGTCCTTCGGCGTGGTGGGGCTGGAAGCCACCGAGCGCTTCCAGGCCAGCGCGTCAGCCATCTCCTTCTTCACCGTCCTTCAGCTCCTTGTCTACGCAGGTCTCCAGATTCCCGTGGGGCTGCTGGTGGACAGGTTCGGCTCCCGTGCAATGATCGCCGGCGGCGCAGTACTTATGGGCCTGGGCCAGCTCCAGCTCGCCTTCGCCGACAGCATCCCCGGGGGAGTGGCCGGCCGGGTCCTGGTGGGCGCCGGGGACGCCATGACGTTCATCTCCGTGATCCGCCTGATCCCGCTCTGGTTCGCTCCCGCCCGGGTACCCCTGGTAACCCAGCTGACCGGCATGTCCGGCCAGCTCGGCCAGCTGTTCAGTGTCATACCCTTTGCGTTCGTCCTGCATCTCGCCGGCTGGACCCCGGCGTTCCTCATGCTGGCCGGGATGTCAGCCCTCGCCGTCGTCCTTACCCTGGTGCTGCTGCAGGACGTCCCGCGGGGAACCGCGCGCCCGCACGCCCAGCAGGGGCTTCGGGCCACCGGAACGTCGCTTGCCCGCGCCTGGCGCCAGCCGGGGACGCGCCTCGGCCTCTGGAGCCACTTCACCATCCAGTTCAGCGGCACCGTGTTCGCCATGACCTGGGGCTACCCGTTCCTGCTCTCCGGGCAGGGCCTGGACGCCGGAACGGTTGCGGCCCTGATGGCCCTCTACGTCGCCGCAGCGATGGCGGTGGGGCCCTTCATCGGCCGGTTCGTTTCCCGCCACCCGCTGCGGCGTTCCACCATGGTCCTGCTCATCGCCGGCGCAACCGCCGCCGCGTGGGCTGCCGTCCTGCTGACCCCCGGCCGCGCACCTCTGTGGATGCTGGCCGGCCTTGTGGTGGTGCTGGCCGTCGGCGGCCCGGGATCCATGATCGGCTTCGACTTCGCGCGCACCTTCAACCCTGCGCACCGGATCGGTACGGCCACGGGAATCGTCAACGTGGGCGGGTTCATCGCCGCCCTTGTTGCCATCTTCCTGATCGGCTTGGTGCTGGACATCCTGTTTGCCAGCGGCTTCTCCCAGGGCGTCCTCTACGGCCTGGATCCCTTCCGCATCGCCCTGAGCGTCCAATTCCTGCTGCTGGGGTTCGGGGCGGCAGCCATGCTGGTCTGCCGGCGCAAAGTGCGGCGGCAGATGGCCGCCCAGGGCGTGGTTGTTCCGCCGCTGCGCAGCGCGCTGGCCCGCCAGCGGCGCGAAAACCTTGCCCGGCGGCGCGGGTCCGCACTCCCCGACGAATGACACTGGTCCTCCACAGGCCGGTGCAGGCGCCGGTTTCCACATAACAGCGGCCCGCACTGTCAAGCGGGCCTTGGTCCGCGAATGCTGGAGCCATGACACCTCCAGAACGGCTCACAGTCCGCGGCCCGGAAGACATCCTGGGTTTCATTCCCCACTCGCTGGGATACTGGCCGGCGCAGAGCCTCGTGGCCATGACCCTGCAGGGCAAGAGTCTTGGCGCCACCCTGCGGCTGGACCTGCCGGGACGCGAAGTCCTGGCCTCACCGGCACAATTCCTGCTGGCCGTCCGGCGCTACCTGGAGGCGGACAAGGAGGCTGACGGCACATTGCTGGCGTTCTTCACCAGCAATGGCAACGCGTCCTCGCCGTCCCGGTATGACGGTCTGCTGGCCGGCCTGGACTCCATGCTGGAAAGGGCTGGGATGCCGGTCCGGGAAGCCTGGTACGTCGGCGAGGATTTCTGGCGGGAGGCGTGGTGCATGGATGCTTCATGCTGTCCGGTGCCGGGCCGCCCCGTCCAGCAAATCCGTGACAGCATGCTCAACACCGAGATGGTGTACCGCGGAAGCAGCGTTGGCCCGCAGCCGGAGGAGCAGCTGCCGTCCGTGCTTCCGGTTTCAAGCCTCCACCTCGCTGCCGTCCGCGAGGCTGAAGCCGCGTGGTCCGCGCAACTGGACCTTCGCCGGGCAAGCAGGCCGCAGTTCGATGCGGTCCTCGGGCTCTGGTGGGCATTGCTGAGCCGCCCCCAGGGGGAAGCCTGGGTGCCTGAAGCGGACCGCGACGGATTCCTGCGGGCGTCGTTGCTGGTCCCCGCTTACCGGGATGCCCTGCTGATGATGGCGGCAGCAGGCGTCCGGGCTGCCGAAGCCGGCGCCGGACAGGGCGGGCTCTTCCGGGGCGGGTGCCCCCTGGACCCTGTAGCGCCCCAGGAGCACTTGCCGGGCGCCGGAGCATCCGCGGACGGGCTGCAGGGCGGAGCAGTGCAGGAAGAACTGTGGGGGCAGGAAGAACTGTGCGGGCAGGGAATGCCCGGTGCGGGCCTACCCGCCTATGGCGACGTCCTGATGGGCGTTGCCCCGGCCGCCCCGGACTGGGACCGGCTCAACGCCCTGGACCTGGCCCTGGAGCAGCTTGCCGCAGCGGGCGGACGGGCGGCGGCCGCAGCGTTCACGGGCAGGGGCTGGATTGCCTGGTGCCGGGGACGCGGCTCCTATTCGGCGGCTTATCTCCGGCAGGCCCTTGAAGCGGAACCCGGATACCGCCTCGCGGAACTGTTGCTGGAACTTGTCCGGCGCGGAACACTGTGCGGCTGGGCGGCGCGCCGGGAAGCCGCCTGGCAGAAGTTCGGCCCGGATGCGGCGTGACGGCCGCCGGAAGAATACCGGCGGCGGCGGGTGGGACAGGACCGGCGGGTCCGCCGCGGGCGGGCGAATGACGGGGAGGCCCGATTCGGGGAAAACATGAGACAATGGAGGCCGAGACCCGGTTGGGTCCGTGTATTGAGCGCACATTGGTGAACCCTCCGGGGAACATAACAGCGGCTCCGGCAGTTGTCTTAACAGACTCTGCAGGCCGTGGTGGCGCTTGGTTTTCACCACGGACTTGACAGGGTCATAGTGGTGTTGCCCGTATGGTGATTCCACAGACCACCGCTAGAAAGGTTTTCTGTGACCCCGTCTTCCACGAAGAAGGACCCCGCCGCCCAGGACGAACTGTCCGCCGAGGAGAAGCATGCGGCGACCAACGCCAAGCGTGCGGCTACGCGGGCAGCCAACAAGGCGTCGGCCGGTGCGGCAGCAGCGGACGGCAAGCCCGAGCCCAAGAAGCGCGGCCCCAAGCCCGGCGCGAAGGCAGCAGCTGCGAAGTCCGCTGCCGGTGACACTGACGACGCAGAAGAAGTCGAGGAAGACCTCGACGACATCGTCCTCGAAGGACCCGAAGTCATTGAGGAGGACGCCGAGGCCGATCCCGCCAAGGCGGTCGCCGGCTCAGGCAAGGGCTTTGTCTACTCGGACGCTGACGACGACGACGCCCCCGTCCAGCAGGTCATGTCCGCCGGAGCCACGGCCGACCCCGTCAAGGACTACCTGAAGCAAATCGGTAAGGTGGCACTGCTCAACGCCGAGCAGGAAGTGGACCTTGCCCTCCGGATCGAAGCCGGGCTGTTCGCCGAAGAGAAGATCAACGCGGACGACGGTTCCATGGATCCGAAGTACAAGCGCGAGCTTGAATTCATCATCCATGACGGCAAGCGGGCCAAGAACCACCTCCTCGAAGCCAACCTCCGCCTGGTGGTCTCGCTGGCCAAGCGCTACACCGGACGCGGCATGCTGTTCCTGGACCTGATCCAGGAAGGCAACCTGGGCCTCATCCGTGCGGTGGAGAAGTTCGACTACACCAAGGGCTTCAAGTTCTCCACCTACGCCACCTGGTGGATCCGGCAGGCGATCACCCGCGCCATGGCCGACCAGGCCCGGACTATCCGTATCCCGGTCCACATGGTCGAGGTCATCAATAAGCTGGCCCGCGTCCAGCGGCAGATGCTCCAGGACCTGGGCCGCGAACCCACGCCCGAAGAGCTGGCGCTCGAGCTGGACATGACGCCCGAGAAGGTTGTCGAGGTCCAGAAGTACGGCCGTGAGCCCATCTCGCTGCACACGCCGCTTGGCGAGGACGGCGACTCCGAATTCGGGGACCTGATCGAGGATTCCGAGGCCGTCGTGCCTGCGGACGCCGTGAGCTTCACGCTCCTGCAGGAACAGCTGCACTCGGTCCTGGACACCCTGTCCGAACGCGAAGCGGGGGTTGTGGCCATGCGCTTCGGCCTGACCGACGGACAGCCGAAGACTTTAGACGAAATCGGCAAGGTCTACGGAGTAACGCGTGAGCGCATCCGCCAGATCGAATCGAAGACGATGTCCAAGCTCCGCCACCCCTCGCGGTCGCAGGTTCTCCGGGACTACCTCGACTAAGAACCAGAACATCTGGAGAAGCGGCCTGCCGGCTGCCTGCCCTTCGCGGGTGCGGCAGCGGGCAGGCCGCTTTTGCGGTTCCCGGGAGATGTACGGAGCAGGAACAGGTGCCCCTGGCTGGGTCCCGGCGGCCGTCCTCCAGGGAGTGGGCTTAAACGAATTGGGACCCCACCTTCCGGTGGGGTCCCAACAGCTTGGGGGAAGCTAGTCGATTGCTACGGCTGCCTTCTCGTGAAGCTTGCCCGTCTCATCGTGCCAGTCGGAGCTCAAGGGCTTCAGAGTCGCCTCGACTGCACGGGCGTGGTGGCCGCAGAAGAGCAGCTCACCGCCGGAGGACTCCAATACAACCCGGACATAGGCCTGAGCTCCGCAACGATCGCACCGGTCCAGTGCATTGAGTGTGCGGTCTGCCACTGCTGTTGTCATGTCGGCCTCCTTAGTAGATCAGTACGTCTATATAACCAGCATTCGTAACAAAACCATCGCAAGGATGGGGCAAGTTCGCTGTGCGCGTATCCGCAATGTTGGCTCAAGAACGTCCAAGCAGCGTTAGGGGGCGCCGACGTGGCGCGGTCCACACCCTCCTTAAGGTGTGGCAGCCGGACCGCAGGCGCCGCGCCGACTACCCTAGAGGAAGCGACCCCAGCCCGCTGTCTTACGTCCCTGAAGGAGCTCACCACCAGTGGCACCAAGTTCTGATTACACTGCCCGGCACCTGTCTGTACTGGAGGGCCTGGAGGCCGTCCGCAAGCGCCCGGGCATGTACATCGGTTCCACCGACTCCCGGGGCCTCATGCACTGCCTCTGGGAAATCATCGACAACTCCGTTGACGAGGCGCTGGCCGGGTTCGGCCACGACATCAAGATCATCCTGCACTCGGACAACTCCGTGGAGATCCACGACGACGGCCGCGGCATTCCCATCGACAAGGAACCCAAGACGGGCCTGACGGGCGTCGAGGTGGTCTTCACCAAGCTGCACGCGGGCGGCAAGTTCGGCGGCGGCTCCTACACGGCCTCAGGCGGTTTGCACGGCGTGGGCGCGTCCGTGGTCAATGCCTTGTCCTCCCGCCTGGACGTCGAAGTGGACCGGGGCGGGAAAACCTACAAGATGTCCTTCCGCCGCGGCGAACCCGGGCGCTTCAAGGACACCGGCTCCAAAACGGATCCCGCCGCACCCTTCACCCCGTTCGTTGACGACTCGGTCCTCGACGTCGTGGGCAAGGCCAAGCGCGGCGTCACGGGTACCCGGATCCGCTATTGGGCCGACCGGCAGATTTTCACCCCGGATGCGAAGTTCTCCTACGAGGAACTCGCCGCCCGCGCCCGGCAGACCTCCTTCCTGGTTCCCGGCCTCAAGCTGACGGTGCGGGACGAGCGGAGGGTCCCGGGAACCCCCGGCGAGGCGGGAGCCCACGAAGAGGTGTTCCATCACGACGGCGGCATCTCGGAATTCGTCGAGTTCCTCGCCGCCGATCCGGCAGTCACCGATGTGTGGCGGCTGCACGGCTCCGGAAAGTTCAAGGAGACGGTTCCCGTCCTGGACGAGCGCGGGCACAGCCAGCTTGCCGAGGTGGAGCGGGACTGTGAGGTGGACGTCGCGCTGCGCTGGGGGATCGGTTATGACAGCACGGTCCGCAGTTTCGTCAACATCATCTCCACGCCCAAGGGCGGAACCCACCAGTCCGGATTTGAGCAGGCCCTGGTCAAGACCTTCCGCAAAGCCGTGGAAACCAATGCCCGCAAGCTCAAGGCCGGCAACGACAAGATCGAAAAGGACGACATTTTCGCCGGCCTGACCGCCGTCCTGACGGTACGGCTGGCCGAGCCGCAGTTCGAAGGCCAGACCAAGGAAATCCTGGGCACATCGGCCGTCCGCGCCATCGTGGCCAGGGTGGTGGAGCGCGAGATCAGTGCCAAGATCAGCTCCGCGAACCGCAACGACAAGGCCCAGTCCGCCCTGCTGCTTGAAAAAATCGTCAGCGAGATGAAGTCCCGCATCTCGGCCCGCGTGCACAAGGAAACCCAACGGCGCAAGAACGCCCTGGAAACCTCCTCCATGCCCACCAAGCTGGCCGATTGCCGCACGGACGACGTCGGACGTTCCGAACTGTTCATCGTGGAAGGCGACTCGGCGCTCGGAACGGCCAAGCTGGCCCGGTCCTCCGACTTCCAGGCACTGCTGCCCATCCGCGGGAAGATCCTCAATGTCCAGAAGGCGTCCGTGGGGGACATGCTCTCCAACGCCGAGTGCGCCGCCCTGATCCAGGTGGTGGGGGCGGGATCGGGCCGCAGCTTCGACCTCGCGGCCGCCCGCTACGGCAAGGTCATCCTAATGACTGATGCCGACGTCGACGGCGCGCATATCCGCACGCTGCTGCTGACTCTATTCTTCCGCTACATGCGCCCCATGATCGAGGAGGGCCGCGTCTTCGCTGCGGTCCCGCCGCTGCACCGGGTGGAGGTCATCAACGCGGGCCAAAAGGCCAACGAAATGATCTACACCTACTCGGAGGCGGAACTCCACGTCCTGCTGGGCCGGCTGGCGAAGGAGGGCAAGCGGTACAAAGAGCCCATCCAGCGCTACAAGGGCCTGGGCGAGATGGACGCGGAGCAGCTTGCAGAGACCACCATGGATCCCCGCCACCGGACGCTGCGGAAGGTGGGCATCGAGAACGCCAAGCAGGCGGAGGAGATCTTCGACCTCCTGATGGGCTCGGACGTTTCCCCGCGCAAGGACTTCATCATTGCGGGCGCCTCAAGCCTGGACCGGGAGCGCATCGACGCCTGACGGCCGCAGGCGCCAGGACAGGTGTCGGCGCGGGCGCCGGCATGGGCGTCGGCGCCGCAAGGGGAGGACGACGGCGGGACTCAGCCCAGCAGGCCGGGCACCACGAGCAGGGCGGTGGGCAGCGCCAGAAGCAGCACGGAGCCCGCCATAACCATGCTGCGGACCGGCGCCGGCAGCTCGGGCCGGGGCGAGAGCAGCCTGCTGACCCGTGAGGCGGTGGTCCGGGCGGAGTCCGCGCCGGACGTGCCGGCGGCGGCGTCGAGTCCGGAGAGCGCCAGGCTGGAAACCTCCTGCCGGAGCTCCGCGCCGCCGGTGCTCCCGGCCGAGCCGCTGGCCACAATGGCGATGGCCTTGATCAGCGTGGCCTTGCTTTCAGTCTTAAGCGCGACGTCGTCGGCCAGCATCTCGATCAGCGAGTTCACGGATTCCTGGGCGAGTCGGGTGGTTGGCAGCCAGGGCAATGCCTGCCGCCAGGCGGCGAAGGCCCACAGCAGCAGGTGGTGGCGCTGGCTCAGGTGGGCGTTCTCATGAATCAGGACCGCACGGAGTTCTGCCGGCTCAAGGGCCGCCATCAGGCCATCCGAAAGGACGGTCACCGAACGGGCGCCGCCGGGAAGGCAGTACGCCACGGGGTAGTTGTGGCTGATGACCAGGGTTCCCGTGCCCTCAGCGGACGGCGAGGCCAGCAGGGACAGCAGTTCGCGGTGCCGCCGCCGCTGGCGCTCAATCTTGTAATAGGTCAGCAGGAGCGTGAACACCAGGTGGGCGGTGAGCAGCGCCGCCGCGGACAGGGCGAAAATATGCCAGAAACCCAGAGCCGTGGTGGGGGCGTTGTACAGCACCATGCCCGCCAGCGCCCGCAGGCCTGCGATCAGGTTGTCCCCGATCGGCTCCAGGCCGTACACCAGCATCGCGCCGATCATGGACAGCCCGCCGGCCAGCGCTATCGCCTGCCACAAAATCATGGCAGTGAACGGTGAGCGGGCGGGCCACTGCGCCCGTGAGAGGAGGACAGGCACCGGCCACGCCAGGACTATCGCAAGGACCGCCAGCAGGTACGAGGCCCAGAACATGGTCCGCTAGAGGTGGCCAAGCAGTTTGCGCAGAGTCTCGGCTTCGCCCTCGGACACGGACCCGATAAAGCGGGCCAACACTGCCTCGCGGTCCGGAGCCGAGCCCAGTACCTCGTGCATCAGCTCGGCGGTGTGGTCCTCGCGGCTCGAAACAGCCTGGTAGCGGTGCGGACGGGTGCCGCGTTCGCGCTCCACCAGGCCCTTCTTCTCCAGCCGGGACAACACGGTGAGCACGGTGGTCACGGCAAGTTCCTTGCCCTCGTGGCCGGCCGCGCCGCCCTGCCCTGCGGAGGTCTGCGCGAGCCTGTCCCGCAGGGTGTTGGCTGTGGCTGCTTCCTGGCCCGCCCAGAGCAGATCCATCACTGCCCGTTCCAGTTCACCAAGACTAGCCATTGCACTTTTCCTTTGTTCCCCGCGCCACCGCCGCCCGTGCGGCGGTGACTGCATGCATTGTTTGAACTACAACCTCCAATTTACCCGGTTTTCCCGCGACTTTCTACGTTGGGTAGAACACGTGGCGCGATGCCGCCCTTGCCTGGCGTGGCGGGGGAGTGGAAGCTGGTTTTTACACCGCTGCCGACGTTGTTCTACACTCGGTAGAAGTTGGAGTTCTACAAAACGTAGAAGATCCGCATCCGCCGACACGAGGGACCGCCTTGGACGCTATGGACGCGCTGGAAATCGCACGCTGGCAATTCGGTATCACCACCGTTTACCACTTCATGATGGTCCCGCTGACCATTGGCCTTGGCCTGGTTGTCGCGGTCATCCAGACCGCCTGGCACCGCACGGGCAACCCCGAATACCTGCGGATGACCAAGTTCTGGGGAAAGCTGTTCCTCATCAACTTCATCATGGGCGTGGCCACGGGCATCGTCCAGGAGTTCCAGTTCGGCATGGCCTGGAGCGAATACAGCCGGTTCGTGGGCGACGTCTTCGGTGCGCCCCTTGCCCTGGAAGCGCTGCTGGCGTTCTTCGTCGAATCCACCTTCCTGGGCCTGTGGATCTTCGGCTGGAAGCAGCTCAAGCCCGGCATCCACCTGGCGTGCCTGTGGATCGCAGTAATCGGGTCAGTCTTCTCGGCCTACTTCATCATCGTCGCCAACAGCTGGATGCAGCACCCTGTGGGCGTGGAGATGGTCGACGGCCGGCCGGTCATGACCGATGCGTGGGCCGTCTTCACCAACAACACCGCACTCGTCGCGGTTCCGCACACCCTCTTCGGCGCCCTCGCAGTGGCCGGCGGCTTCCTGCTGGGCATCGCCTGGTACCACCTTTGGCGGAGGCGGCGCGACGGCGTCGACACGGTGGGTGCCGACGGCAAGGTGATCCCGGGGGAAGCGGAGGATATTCCCGGCCGCGACCGCGACGACCACAAAGTCTGGCTCCGGTCCCTGCGCATCGGCGCAGTGGTGGCCATGATTTCCTTCGCCGGCACCGCCCTCACCGGGGACCTCCAGGGCAAACTGATGTTCGAACAGCAGCCCATGAAGATGGCCGCAGCGGAAGCCGCCTGCCATGACGGCACCGGCTTCTCCGTCCTGAGCATCGGCAACCTCGGTTCACAGGACTGCGATGACATCGTTGCCCTGATCGAAGTACCGGGCATCCTCTCCTACCTGGCGAAGGGCGACTTCACCACCGAAGTCCAGGGCGTCAACAGCCTCCTGCCCCAGTACAAGGAGGCCTACGGGACCCACCTGCCGGACAACCCCATCTACGGCGAACGCGCCGGCCAGGAAATTGATTACCTTCCCGTCATGGAGGTCACCTACTGGGGCTTCCGAATGATGATCGGCTTCGGCGGACTCGCCGCCCTGGCAGCCCTCGTGGCGCTGTGGATCACCCGGAAGGGGACCGTTCCCGAATCCCGGTGGCTCATGCGGCTCGCCGTGTTCGGCATCCTGGCGCCGTTCGGGGCCAACGCGGCCGGCTGGATCTTCACCGAGATGGGCCGCCAGCCGTTCGTGGTGGCCCCCAACCCCGATCCCAGCGGCATCGACCAGGTGTTCATGTTCACCGCCGCCGCCGTTTCACCGGGGGTCACTGCGGGAGAGCTGCTGGCCTCGCTGGTCACCCTGACGGCGGTCTACGCAGTCCTGCTGGTGGTTGAGGTCAAGCTGCTGGTGAAGTACATCCGCGGTGGAGTGGTCTCCGCCATGCCGGAGCTGGTCCATGCGCCGGCCGACGAAAACGAGGACGCCACCCCCGGATCCGGTGGCCCCGGCGGCGGCAAACCCGGCGACGACGTCCTGGCCTTCGCCTACTAAGCCGCGCACGAAAAAGCAGAGGAAACAAAGAAATGGAACTGCTGCCAACCGTCTGGTTCATTGCCATTGCGGTGCTGTGGACCGGGTACCTCTTCCTGGAGGGCTTCGACCTCGGCGTCGGAATGCTCATGAAGCTTTTCGCCCGCAACAACACCGAGCGCCGTGTCCTGCTCAACACCATCGGTCCCGTCTGGGACGGGAACGAGGTCTGGCTCCTGACGGCCGGCGGCGCCACGTTCGCCGCCTTCCCGCTCTGGTACGCCTCCCTGTTTTCGGCCCTTTACCTGCCGCTGCTGGTGGTGCTTGTTGCCCTGATTTTCCGGGCGGTTGCCTTCGAGTACCGGGGCAAGGTGGACACCGACCAGTGGCGTGCCCGCTGGGACTGGGCCATTGCGCTGGGATCCTTCTTCGCGGCCTTCGGCGTGGGTGCAGCGCTGGCGCTTACCACCACAGGCCTGCCTTTGAACGCCAATGGCGACCGCGAGGGAGGCCCGCTCGCGTGGTTCAGCGGATACGCCGTGCTCGGCGGCCTCGCCGTCGTGGGCTTTTCGCTGCTCCATGCCCTGGCTTTCCTGGCACTGAAGACCGACGGCGACGTGCGGCACCGGGCACGGGCCTGGTTCGTGCGCCTGCTTCCCGTCCTGCTCCTGCCCATCGCGGCCTGGGCGCTCAGCATCCAGTTCCTGGACGGCAAGCCCTGGACCTGGGCCCTTGTCCTGCTGGCTGTTGCCGCCGCTGCCGCAGCCTGGGTGTGGGGCCGCAGGGGAGCGGAGGGCAAGGCCTTTTCCGCCCTTGGAGCGTTCCTGGCCCTGGGATCGGCTTCGATTTTTGCCGCGGTGTTCCCGGTGGTTCTGCCGTCCACCCTCAACGAGGCCTTTGACCTCACCGTTTCCAACGCCTCCTCCTCCGAATACACCCTGGGGCTCATGAGCGTGGTGGCGGCCTTCGGGCTTCCCCTTGTCATCGCCTACCAGGCCTGGACCTACTGGGTGTTCCGCCGCCGCGTCAGTGCAGCGCACATCCCGGAGGCCCACAGCTTCCTGCCGGCCATCGCCGCCAGGGCTTTCACAACGAAGGGCTGACATGCGGCCAAGTTTCCCTCCCGGCCCGGCCACCCGCTCGGCCATCTACCTGCTCGGCCTGCTGGCAGCCCTGAAGGCCCTGTCCCTGGTCCTGATGGGCCAGGCCGTGGCGTCGGTGCTGGCCGGTCTGGTGGCGGGGGATCCGGACTGGGCAAGCCAGGTTACCTTGGGGCTGGCCGGAGCGGTCCTGCGGTCCCTGACGGTCTGGGGCCAGGCCGTTGCTGCCCGGCGGGCCGCCCTTGGCATCAAGGAGGAACTGCGGGCCGGGCTGCTAGAACGGGCGCTGCGCAACGGCGCCAGGGGAACCGGCCCTGCCGACGGCGGGCTCGCCGTCCTGGCAACCCGTGGACTGGACGCACTGGACAACTACTACACCCAGTTCCTCCCCGCACTGGTGAACTGCGCGGCCATCCCGCTGCTGCTGGGAGCACGTATCCTCTTCGCGGACTGGGTCAGCGCGGTGGTGATTGTCCTGACGGTACCGCTGGTGCCGCTCTTTATGGTGCTCATCGGCCGGTACACGGAGGACAACGTCCGTGAAGCGCAGGCTGCCCTGGGGAGGCTGTCCGCCCACATGCTGGAGCTGGCAAAAGGCCTGCCGGTCCTGGTGGGGCTCGGACGGGCCACGGCCCAGCGGAAGGCCCTCGAGGAGATTTCCGAGGAATACCGGACCCGCACCATGGGAACCCTGCGCACCGCTTTCCTCTCAGCGCTGGCACTGGAACTGATCGCCACGATCTCCGTCGCCGTCGTGGCGGTATTCATCGGCGTCCGGCTGGTGCACGGGGACATGCCGCTCGAGGCAGGCCTGCTGGCACTGATCCTGGCCCCGGACTGCTATCTCCCGCTGCGTGAACTGGGCACCGCCCACCACGCCAGCGACGACGGGCGGGTGGCCCTCGCGGAAACCACCGCGGTCACCGAAGCCCCCGAACCCCGGCCGCTGCCCGCTGCCAGGGCGGGACGGCCCGGCGCCCCGGTTACCGTCACAAACCTGGCCGTTGACTACAGCGGACGGTCCGGCCCCGCCGTCGGCCCCCTTACCTTCACCGCGCCGCAAGGCAGGATCACTGCCTTGGACGGAGCCAGCGGCGCAGGAAAAAGCACGGTCCTGGGCGTGCTCGCGGGAACCATTGGGGACGGAGCCGGCACCACCGTCACCGGCACCATCCAGGGCCTTGACCGCGATGCGCTGGCCTGGGTGCCGCAGCATCCG
The DNA here is from genome assembly GCF_045291495.1 of Pseudarthrobacter quantipunctorum. Taxonomy (NCBI): domain Bacteria; kingdom Bacillati; phylum Actinomycetota; class Actinomycetes; order Micrococcales; family Micrococcaceae; genus Pseudarthrobacter; species Pseudarthrobacter quantipunctorum. The sequence continues at coordinate 2,390,963 of NZ_CP148033.1, read as the reverse complement.
GTGATGCTCGCGGAAACCGTCCTGGGCGAGGTGCTGCTGTACCTTACCGGGGATATCGAGGGCTCCCGCGGCCACGCAGGGATGGAAGCCGCAGCCCGCGCATGCCTGGCCCGCGCCGCCGCCGGCCACCTGGCCCACCAGCACCCCGCGGAGCTGAGCCCCGGCGAACTGCGGAGGGTGGCACTCGCCAGGGGGCTTGCCCGGATAGAAGCCGGCGCAACGGTCCTGCTGCTCGATGAACCCACAGCCCACCTGGACGATGCCTCGGCCATGGTGGTTGAGGACGCGATCCGCCACCTCCGCGGACGCGTCACCGTCATCCTGGTGGCGCACAACGGGCGCACCCGCAACCTGGCCGACCACCTGGTGCCCGTGGCTGCCCACGCGGAGCCTGTCCACCCCGAGCCTGTCCGGACAGGGCCTGTCCGGGCAGGGGAACCAGGCCTGCGGGCCATGGTGCACCCTGCCGCCGCAGGGATTGCGCCCGGCGCTGAAACGTCCCTTGGCGGCACGGCTGCGGGCCCGCAGCAGGCCGGGCCGGCCTTCGGAACTGCCCCGGCCCCCGGTACTGCCCCGGCCCCCGGTACTGCCCCGGCCTCCGGCACCATTGCCGGTGCCCCCGGCGCGTCCGGAGACCGGCAGCCGGCAGCCAGGCTCCTTGCGGCGCTCCTGGCGCCGGTCCGCGGCAAGTTCACGGCCGCCGCCGCCGTGGGCATCCTGGCGGCCGTCTTCGCCGTCGCGCTGTCCGGCCTGTCCGGCTGGCTGATCATCCGTGCCAGCGAGCAGCCGCCCATCCTGTACCTGCTGACGGCCATCGTCGGCGTACGGTTCTTCGGGATCGGGCGGGCCGTGCTGCGCTACTGCGAGCGGCTCCTGCTCCACGACGCAGTGTTTGCCGCCCTCACCCGCCTCCGGGGACGTCTCTGGGAATCCCTGAGCCGCAGGGCCCTCGCGCTCCGCCGCCTGCTCCAGGGCGGCAACGTCCTGGGGACGGTCATTGACGACGTCGATACCGTCCGCGACCTCCTGCCCCGCGTTGTGCTGCCGCCGGTCACCGCGCTCGCAGTGTCCGCGCTGGCCCTGGCCACCACCTGGTTGCTGGTCCCGGATGCGTTCCCGGCCGTGCTGGCCGCCGCGGCAGCGAGCCTGTTCCTGGCCCCGGCGGTGGCGCTGTGGGCTGACCGGAAATCCGCCAGTGCCGAGCAGGTCCTCAGGTCCGGGGTCCTGCACCGGATTTCGGCAGCCCTTGATGCCCGCGCGGAACTGCATGCCAACGGTGTTGCGGCTCCGGTGCTGGCCGGACTGCGCTCCCAGGACCGCAGAGCCACCCGGGCGTCCCAGCGGTCAGCCTGGGCCGACGGCCTGGGGCACGCAGTCACCACCGCCTCCTGCTGCGCGGCGGCGTTCGCAGCCGCCTGGCTGGCTGCTCCCGCCGTGCTCGAAGGCCGGATTGCCCCGGCAACGGCTGCGGTGGTGGTGCTGCTGCTCCTCGCGCTGGTGGAACCCTACGCAGCCATGACGACGGCGGTGCGCCAGTTCCCGGCGCTGCGGACAGTCATGCGCCGCGTGGCGGCCTCCGGCGCCCTGGACGCCGCCGCGGAAGGCGCCCCGGATGACGGCCTGCACAAGGTGCCTGCCCGGCGCAACGGTGCTCCCGGCGTCGAACTTGTTGACCTGGCCGTGGCCTGGCCCGGCGGCGCTCCCGTGTTTTCAGGGCTCAGCGCTGTTGCGGAACCCGGCCGGTGGCTGGCTTTCACCGGGCCATCGGGTTCCGGAAAGTCCACTCTGCTCTCGGTCCTGCTGGGCTTCCTTCCTGCCGCGGAGGGTAGCGCCAGTGTGACCGGCCGGGCCGCGTGGTGTCCGCAGGAAGCCCACCTTTTCGACTCGACCATCCGCGGCAACCTTCTGCTGGGCAGGCCCCCCGCGAGCGGCCCGTCAGGGGACGGGGAGCTGCTGGACGTACTGGCGTCTGTGGGACTGGCAGGCCTGGTGGAGCGCCTGCCGGCCGGCCTGGACACCAGGATCGGTCCGGGCGGGGCGTTCCTGAGCGGGGGAGAGCGCCAGCGCCTGGCCGTGGCGCGCACGCTGATGACGGGCGCGGAGGTGATCCTGCTGGATGAGCCAACAGCGCACCTTGATGCTGAATCGGCCCAGGCCATGCTGGCCGACCTGCGCGCGGGGCTCGAGGCACGGACCGTGGTGCTGGTGACCCACAACCCGGCTGACATACACCCGGAGGACGCGCGGCTGGTGCTGGCCGGTTCCGGGAACGCTGGGGGCGCGGGACGGGCCGAAGCGCCGGCCTACGCCGTAGTGGCTGAAGGTGCTCAGCCGTCCACGTCGTGAAGGTGGTGGACAACGTCATGCAGGAAGTACTGGGCCAGCGTCAGGACGGTGAACTCCGAACCGTTGCTGCGCAGCCCCTTCCGCCCCCATTCTGATTCCCGGACGCCGGCGAAGGACTCCGCCGCCTGCTTCCCCTCAGCCGTCAGCTCCGCGCTGACGACCGCCGGATCCGCGTTGGCGTAGTCCTTGTCGATGGCCGTCTGGTCCTGGTCCCAGTTCTCGAAACGCGCGTCATCCGAATCGAGCATAAGGTTCAGCCGCTGGTCAAAGAGGCTGAAGACGTCCCGGACATGGCAGGCATACTCCAGCGCAGACCAGGTGTCCCCGTTGGGCCGTTCCGCCACGTCCGGCCTGCGCAGCACGGCACGCCAGCGGGGCAGCATGTTCTCGATGCTCCCCGGAACGGTGGAGGGCGTCACCGTTGCGGCGTCGAACGAGCATTCCGGGCAGGGACGGGTCAGGACCCAGGTCCAGTCCTTCTCATCAGGCACGATAGGCATGCAAGCAGTCTATGGCCGGATCAGGCAGTCTGGGCGGGGTCGGCCCACGCCATGGCGGGACCCACCACATCCACCGGCTGCGACAACGGGACGCCAGAGCCGTCCCGCCGGCCATGCTCCTGCGGCAGGGACCTTGCAACCCCGGCGGCTGAGGCGGCCTTGGCCGGGCCGTGCCCCGCCCAGGCCAGCAGCAGCGTGTCTTCGCCCTTCAGGAAACGGTGTGCCCGCACGCCGGCGGTTGCGCGTCCCTTGACGGGGTACTCGGAGAACGCCGTGACCTTCGCCGTTCCCGGGGCAGTCCCGGGAAGGGCGCCTGTTGTCCCGGCGATGGTTACCACCACTGCGGCCTCGTCCTGGGGCTGGACCGCGCCGAAGAACAGCACCCGGTCACCGGCCGCCAGCTTGATTCCCGCCATGCCGCCGGCCGTACGGCCCTGCGGGCGAACGCCGGCCGCTCCGAACTTCAGCAGCTGGGCCTGGCTGGTCACGAACACCAGTTCGGCATCATCAGCTCCCGCCGGCACCACGTTGACCACGAAGTCCTTGTCCTTGAGGGCTATGACCTCCCAGTCCTCCCGGTTCAGGGGGTAGTCCGGCTGCACCCGCTTCACCACACCCTGGGAGGTGCCGATTGCCAGCACTTCGTCAAGCGGCACGAACGCCACCAGGGTTTCCCCCTTGAGCAGGGTAAGGAAGTCCTTGGCCGGAACCCCGCCGGCGAGGTTGGGCAGGCCGGACATGGGCGGCAGCACCGGCATGTCCATCACCTGGAGGCGCAGCATCCGCCCCAGCGAGGTGACCGCCGCGATCTCGCCGCGCGCCGAGGTTTTCACCACGGAGGTGAACACATCGTGTTTCGCCCGGGGGCCCGCCTCCGCCAGCGGCTCCTGGTTGCTGGTGCGGGCAACCTGTCCCGAGGTGGTCAGGATGGCCCAGCAGGGATCGTCGGCGATTTCCAGGGCGAGCGGCGCCGCCTTGCCCTTCTTCCCCGCCGCCAGGGCAAGATCGGCAGCCACCGTCGGTGCCACGGCTTCGGATTCCAGCAGGACGGTGCGCCGCGGAGTTCCATGCTCCTCGGCGATTTCGCCCAGTTCGTCGGACACCAGGGTCCGGAGCCGCTCCTCGGAGCCCAGGATCGCCTCGAGCTCCGCGATCTCGCGGCGCAGCTCGTCCTGCTCCTTCTCCAGCTCGATCCGGGAGTACTTCGTCAGCTGGCGCAGCCGGAGTTCCAGGATGTAATTCGCCTGGATTTCCGTGAGGTCGTAGATGGACATCAGCCGGGCCCGTGCCGCTGCCGCCTCATCGGAGGAGCGGATGATCTGGATGACCTCGTCGATATCCACGATGGCGATGAGGAGGCCCTCCACCAGGTGGAGGCGGTCCTTCTTCTTGCCCAGCCGGAACACCGTCCGGCGGCGGACAACGTCGATCCTGTGGTTGACGTAGACGGTCAGCAGCTGCACCAGGCCCAGGGTCTGGGGCTGGCCGTCCACCAGGGTGACGTTGTTGATGCCGAAGGAGTCTTCCATAGGCGAGTAGCGGTACAGCTGCTGGAGGACGGCATTCGGGTTGAAACCGTTCTTGAGCTCGATGACCAGCCGCAGGCCGTGCTTGCGGTCGGTCAGGTCCACGATGTCGCTGATGCCGGTCAGCTTCTTGGCGTTGACGGCGTCCTTGATCTTCTCGATGACCTTCTCCGGGCCCACCATGTAGGGCAGTTCGGTGACCACCAGGCCGGTCCGCCGCGCGGACAGCTGTTCCACCTCCACCTTGGCCCGGGTCTTGAACGATCCACGTCCGGTGGCGTAGGCGTCGCGGATGCCGTCCAGCCCCACGATCCGCCCGCCGCTGGGCAAGTCAGGGCCCGGCACGAACCGCATGATGTCATCCAGGGTGGCGTCCGGGTGGGCAATCAGGTGCCGTGCGGCGGAGATGACTTCCACCAGGTTGTGCGGGGCCATGTTGGTGGCCATGCCCACGGCAATGCCGGTGGCCCCGTTGACCAGCAGGTTGGGGAACGCGGCCGGAAGGACATCCGGCTGGGTGAGCTGGTTGTCATAGTTGGGGACGAAGTCCACCACGTCTTCGTCGAGGTGGTTGGTGAGCGTCAGGGCGGCCGCCGCGAGCCGCGCTTCCGTGTAGCGCGGGGCCGCGGGGCCGTCGTCGAGCGATCCGAAGTTGCCGTGCCCGTCAATCAGGGGCAGCCGCAGCGAGAAGTCCTGCGCCATGCGCACCATGGCGTCGTAGATGGCGGTGTCGCCGTGCGGGTGCAGCTTGCCCATGACCTCGCCCACCACGCGGGCACTCTTCACATGGCCGCGGTCCGGGCGCAGACCCATGTCGCTCATCATGTAGAGGATGCGCCGCTGCACCGGCTTGAGCCCGTCGCGCGCGTCCGGAAGCGCCCGGGAGTAGATCACCGAATAGGCGTACTCCAGGAAGGAACCTTCCATTTCGGAGGTGACATCGATGTCCACGATGTTCTCCGTGTAGGGGGTGGTGTCTTCGGGCGGGGCTGAACTTTGGCGGCGGGCCATGGGGTTGGTAAATCCTTCTGCAGAGCTGTGCAATGGGTTTGTTGAGCGCAAGCGGCGGTGCTGCGGGAGTTTTTGGCTAGGCTAAGCCTATGGTGGAACAGCCCGTGGACGGCGAATATCCGGAACATTGGGAAGCCGATGTCGTACTGCGGGACGGCGGAACGGCGCATCTGCGGCCCATCCACCCCTCGGACGCGGACGCCGTCCAGAAGTTCCACATGGGACAGTCGCAGAATTCAATCTACATGCGCTTCTTCGCCTTCAAGGCCAAGCTTTCCAGCAAGGAGCTCAAGCGGTTCACGGAGGTGGACTACCGGGACCGGGTTGCGTTCGTCATCACCATCGGCGGTGAGATCGTGGGAATTGGCCGGTATGACCGGCTGGACGACCCCACGGAGGCGGAGGTGGCGTTCAACATCGCCGATTCGCACCAGGGGAGGGGAATCGGCTCCATCCTGCTCGAACATCTTGCTGCCGCCGCCCACGAGAACGGGATCCGCCGCTTCAGCGCCGAGGTGCTGCCGGAAAACCGCAAGATGCTGATGGTCTTTTCAGACGCCGGCTATGACGTAAAACGGCATTTCGACGACGGCGTGGTCAGCCTGGAGTTCAACATCGACCCCACCGAAAAATCACGGGCCGTGATGGAATCCCGCGAGCACCGCGCGGAGGCGAGGAGCGTTCGGGACCTGCTGACGCCGTCGTCCATTGCCGTGATCGGCGCGAGCCGCAAATGGGGGACCGTTGGCTACCAGCTGCTGGAGCACATCATCGAAGGCGGCTTCCACGGGCCCGTGTATGCCATCAATCCCGAGGCCCTGGAACTGGCCGGCATGATCTCCTACGGCAAGCTCCCAGAGGTCCCGGAGCCCGTGCAGCTGGCCGTCGTCGCCGTGCCGTACGAGGAAGTGCCCGCCGTCGTCGCCGACTGCGCAGCGGCAGGGGTAAAGGGCCTGGTGATCGCCTCGGCAGGTTTCGCGGACGACGGCGAACGCGGCCTGGTGCGGCAGCGTGACCTGGTGCGGCAGGCACGCGCCAACGGGATGCGGGTGATCGGACCGGCGTCCCTGGGGATCGTGAACACGCACCCCGCCGTGTCGCTCAACGCCTCGATGGCGCCCGCACTGCCGCTGCGCGGCGGGCTGGGGCTGTTCTCCCAGTCAGCGGCCATCGGCGTTTCGCTCTACGCCGCGTCCAGCAGGCGCCGGCTGGGCCTGTCCACCTTCCTCTCCGCCGGAAACCGCGCGGACGTGTCGGGCAACGACATGATGCAGTACTGGGAGGACGACGCCGACACCTCCGCCGTGGGCCTCTACCTGGAATCGATCGGCAACCCGCGTAAATTTTCCCGGCTGGCACGGCGGCTGGCGCGCATCAAGCCGGTCATTGTCGCCAAGTCCGATGCCATGGGGCTGCGGCTCCCGCCCGGCCACGCCGTACGCACCACCCAGGCGCCTGCGGGTGCGCTTGACGCGATGCTCCGCCAGTCCGGCGTCATCCGGGTGGAGACCATAGAGCAGCTCGTGGACGTGGCGCAGGTGGTGTCCAACCAGCCGCTGCCCGCCGGGCCCGGGCTGGCCATCTTCAGCAACTCCCAGGCGCTGGGGAAAGTGGTGGCAGACAGCGCCTCGTCGCATGGACTCAGCGTTGCCCGGCTGGTGACAGGCGTGGACCTCGACGCCGGCCAGTCAGTCGCCCTTCCCGCCCTGCGTTCGTCCCTGCTCGCAGCCCTCGAGTCCGATGCCGTCCATGGGGCCGTCGCAGCGCTGCTTCCGGCCCGCGGGCTCACCGTGGACAACATCGCAGAGGTGCTTGCCGAATGTTCGGTGAAGTCCGGAAAACCCGTGGTGGCCGCCTTCACCGGAATCCTGGATCCCTCGATCTACGTTGAGGGCATGGTGGGCTCCGTGGGGCAAACCGTGCCCTGCTTTTCCAACCCGGGCGCTGCGGTGGCCGCGCTCGCAGCCGTGGTGCGGTACTCGGAGTGGGTCTCGCGCGACCATGGGCACTTCGTTGAGCCTGAAGGCTGTGATCCGCAGCGCGCGCGGGCTGAACTGGAGGGCCTCCTCCGCGACGTGAAGGGGGAGCAGCTCAAGCAGCTGGACCCGGCGGCCACGCGTTCCCTGCTGGGCCACTACGGCATCTCCGTGCTGCCTTCCGTTGGCTTCGACACCCCGGACCAGGCTGTTGAAGCGGCGGACATGCTGGGCTGGCCGGTGGCGCTGAAAACCACCGACCCCTCGCTGCGCCACAGGCTGGACCTCGGGGGAGTCCGCCTGGACATCCAGGACGCCGAGTCCCTGCGCCTGAACGTGCTGCAGATGCGCCGGACGCTGTCCCGCTACGGTGACCCGGCGCTGGAAGTGCAGAGCATGGCGCCGGTGGGGCAGGCCTGTACCTTCCGGGCCATCGAGGACCCGCTCCTGGGGCCGGTCATTTCATTCGGCCTGGCCGGGGACGCCGTCAACCTGCTGGACGACTGGGCGCACCGGGTGCCGCCGTTGTCCGCCGCAGACGTGCACGATTTCATCCGCGGGCCGCGGGCGGCCCGGAAGCTGTTCGGCTACCAGGGCCTGCCGGCAGTGGACGTGGCCGCCCTTGAGGACCTGGCCGGCAGGCTCGCCTGGCTCAAGGACAGCCATCCGGAGATTGCGCTGGTGGAATTCAACCCGGTGCTGTGCGGCGTGTCCGGGGCGGTGATCCTGGCCGCCGATGTCCGGATCGGCAACGCGGCCCAGCGCACCGACAGCGCCCGCCGGGCCATGCTGGGCTGACGCGGTTAGCAATGTGGAGGGCCGATCTGTGAAAATGGGGGAATGAGCTCACAGCCTCCCGCGTCGGCGCCCGAAACGCCCGGCAATGAAAACCAGGCAGTCCGCCACAGCTCACACAGCCACAGCGCCCAGGGCCAGAGCCTGGACGGCGCGCTCCAGAAAGCGGGCTTCTACCCCCGCCTCGTGGCTGACGTGGTGGACGACGCACTGGACGGCCGCGAGTGCGTCGCCCACCTGGTGCACCTGGAAACCCACTTCGACCGTGCCGAGGTGCGCCGCCACATCACCGTGCTGGTGCTGACTGCGGACATGCTGGTCATCACACACGTGGACGACCAGCAGCTGGATGAGGCGGGTGAGCAGATCGTGGCCCAGATCTCCACCGAGTCCGTGCCCGTGGCGCAGATCCGCTCGGTGGTCCTCAGCTACATGTACGCCCAGCCGCAGGACTACAAGCCCTCAGACCCGGTCCGCGAAGTGACGCTGTCCATAGCATGGTCCGGCGGCCAGCGGCTGGACATGGGCCCCGCCAGCTGCGGGGATCCGCAGTGCGAGGCGGACCACGGGTACAGCGGCACCATTGCCCAGGAAGACATCGTCCTGCGGATCAGCGCCGAGGCGGACGGACTGCAGGCCGTCCAGGATGCCAAGCTTTTTGCCCGCGCACTGCGCGCCGTGAACACGGGCTCCGCCGCCCCGGCGCCCCACATCCAGTCACTCCCGGCCCGGCCGCGTTCAGGCGTGTTCGGCAACCGGCTCAGCCGCGGGCACCAGCAGCGCTGAGATGCCGGACGAACGACGAACAAGCAGCAACGTCCCACCAACCGGCACGGTCCCACGAATTCCCGCCAGCGACGCGCCCTTCCCGGCCGGAGCCTCCGCTGGCCGGCCGGCCAACGCGCCGGACCTGCCGCCCGCTCCTGCCTACGGCCGGCGTTCCGTAGCGGACGTGCTGACCAGTGCCGCAGCCAGCCTGGGCCTCGATGGGTTCACCAACACCCTTAGCCTTCCTGCCGCGTCCCGCGTGTGCGTCGTCGTCGCCGACGGTCTTGGCCGGAACCTGCTGAAGCAGAAATCGGCCCACACCCCGTTCCTCCGGTCCGTCATCCAGGCCGGCCAGGGTGCGGTCCCCGTATGGCTTGATTCGGCGTTCCCCTCCACCACCGCGGCCGCCCTGGCGAGTTTCGGCACCGGACTGCCCCCGGGCCAGCACGGCATGGTGGGCTACGACGTGCTGGATCCGGAACAGGACAAGGTGGTCAACCTTCTTGGCAACTGGGACCCCGGCGTTGACCCCCTGGCCTGGCAGCCGTTCCCCACAGTGCTGGAGCGCGCCGCCGGCCAGGCGGCAGTGACCACCGTCAGCCTTCCCCAGTTCGGGGACTCGCCCATGACCCGCGCCGCCCTTCGCGGCGGCACCTTCCTGCCCGCCACCACCTCCCACGCCCGGACCGCTGCCGCCGCCGAGGCTCTCGCCGCGCCGGGTCCGGGCCTGATGTACTTCTACCTCAACGAACTGGACAAGGCCGGGCACCGGTACGGCTGCCAGTCGCAGGAGTGGGAACACCAGCTGGAGGAGCTGGACGCCGTGATGAAGCGGCTGAATGCCTCCCTGCCGGCGGGCACCAGCATCCTGCTGACGGCGGACCACGGCATGCTCGACGTCCCGGAGCAGCAGCGCATCGACTTCTCGGCGGATCCGCAGCTGGTGGAAGGAGTACGCCACACGGCGGGCGAACCGCGGATGGTGCATCTGTACCTGGAAAACACGGCCGATCCAGGTGCGCGGGACCGGCTCCTCGCAGCCTGGCGTGCCCGCTTCGGCAACCGCATCTGGGCCTTCACCAGGGACGACGCCATTGCCGCAGGCTTTTTCGGCCCGGTCCGGCCCGCCGTCGAGGGCAGGATTGGAGATCTGATGATTGCGGCCCGGGACGAGCTGGCCCTCTACGACACAAGGCGTGTCCGGCCCACCGCGATGGAAGTCGTGGGCCAGCACGGATCGCTGACCAAGGCTGAGCGGGAGGTTCCGCTGCTGTGTTTCACCGCTGAGGGCAGGAGCGGCCGCCGTGGCTGAGCTCGTCTTTTTCTCCGGCACCATGGACTGCGGAAAGTCCACGCTCGCGCTGCAGATGGACCACAACCACCGGGTCCGGGGCCGGGGCGGCGTCCGCTTCAGCCGCAACGACCGCGCCGGGGAGTCCCGTATCTCCAGCCGCCTTGGACTGGAAACTGACGCCGTGGAAGTGGTGGACGGGACGGACTTCTGGGAGGAAGTCATGCGGCGGCGCACCCAGGGCCAGCGCGTGGACTACCTGATCTGCGATGAAGCGCAGTTCTACACGCCGGAGCAGGTGGAACAGCTGGCGAAAGTCGTGGACGAGATCGATGTGGACGTCTTTGCCTTTGGCATCACCGCTGACTTCCGAACCCGGTTGTTCCCCGGCTCCCAGCGCCTGATCGAACTCGCGGACCGGGTGCAGGTCCTGCAGGTTGAGGCCCTGTGCTGGTGCGGCCGCCGGGCAACGCACAATGCACGCACGGTGGACGGCGTCATGGTTACCGAGGGCGCACAGGTTGTGGTGGGGGACGTGGACATGGCAGTTGACGGACCGGCCGCCACGGCGGCAGGCCACATCCCCGTCGTGGGATATGAGACGCTGTGCCGCCGCCACTTCATGCGCCGCGTCACGGCGCATGGCGCAAACCTCATGGCCGAACAGGACCAGCTGCTGCCGTTCGAGGTGGACGCTTGCCTGTGGCGCGGCACCGGCGGTAACGGCGCCGACGCCTAAAGCCGCGTTCCCGTGCTGCGCCAGGCGCTGGCCCGGGAGTCAGTCCCCGCGGGTACCGAAGACGATTTCGTCCCAGGACGGAACGCTGGAGCGCTTGGGCCTGGCCGGCTGGCGTTCGGGAGCGCCGGCCTCAGGCAGTTGCCCCGTGGTAGGGGAGGGATCATCATTCCGGACCGGGCGCTTCGGGGTGCCGCCCAGCAACTCGTCCAGTCCCGCACCGCCTGACGTGCCGTTCCCGCTACCCTGTGCAGCGTCTGCGGGGCCGGCAGCCCGCTGCGGTGAAGCCACAATGGTGATCTCCCGGGTGTCGGTGCTGACACCGTTATGCAGCCGCAGGTTTTCGTCGGCGGGCTCGTGCTGCGGAGGCAGGAGGCTGAGCCGGGACAGCATGGACGGCCGGGCATCCCGCCGCCGGACGAAGGAATCGCCCTGGGCGGCAGGAGCTTCGGTGCGGTCCGGCTCCGTGCCGGCGTCGTGTTCTTCCGCTTCGGGGGTGACCTCAGAGGGCCGGGGGTGGGCTGCAGGCACACCGTTCGTCAGGAGCAGCGCCAGGGCGTCGTCGGAATCCTCATCCACGCCAAGCCGCTGGCCCCGGCGCGAACGCAGCATGTCCAGGAGGCCGTCGGATTCCTTGTCCTTGGCGGCTGCCTGGCCGGCGTTGCCGCCCTGGTTCCCCTGAGCGGAGTCGGCATCGGTTTCAAAATCAAAGGGCCGGTCCGAAACGGCGGACAACCTGCGTGCCGGGACCGGCCCGTCCAAAGGCTCCAGCTCGCTGAGCTGCTGTGCCCAGCGGTTGGCGTTATGCAGGGCCTTCCGGGCTGGGTTGAAGGTCCACAGCGCCGGCGGCTCCTCGCCGATGCCCGGAGCGCCGCCGTTCTTCTTCTCGAACATGGCAGACACAGTCCAGGTTCCGTCCTGGCGGCGCCAGGAATCCCACTCCACGGAGGCGGAGTCGATGCCATGCGCCGAAAGGCGGTGGGCCACCATGTCGCCCAGCGTCGCCGGGTTGTCGCCGAATGCCGAGCGGTAGATGTCGTGCCCGGGCGAGGGCGCGGCCACTTCCACCTTGCGGGCCTGCTGGGCCACGTATTCCCGTTCCGCAAGGACCGGGCCCTCGTACCGTTCAACCTTGGCGAGCGGCAGCCCGGAAGCCTCGGCCACGTCCGCCGCCGTGGCTCCTGCCCTGATCCGGGCCTGGATGTCCCGCGGGGACATGGGAACGGAAGGCCGCTCGACCCGCGGCTTTACCGCAGACCTGCTTGCCGTCCTCAGCGCTTCATCGATCGGCAGCTGGAACATCTCGCCGCCGGCCCCGCTCAACAGGAGGTGAGTCCCGTCGTCGTGTACGCCTACAAGCCGTAGATCCTGCATACAAATCCTCCACCCTGGCATTACTATCACTCGAAACTTTGCCATCCGGGGGCCGTGTTTTGGCTCAAGGGGCAGGGCGCGCCGCGATATTCCGGGACATCCGGCTGAAAGGAGGCGCCGAAGGCTACTGCCGCGTGAGGGCTGCGGTCAGCTCATCGGGGCGGCGGGTGGAGGCCAGCCAGTACGGCGTCGGGTCTGAGGGATCCGTGATCTCAACCTTGACCACTGGATCGATCCAGCCCCGGATGCAGAGGTAGGCCAGCCCGTTCAGCCGTGTGCCGCGTTCCGCCGTCGCTTCCTGGCCGCGGAACGGCTGGGCGGCGCCCACGAAGCGGCGTTCGATGGTGGCCCGCCCCACGGTCAGCGTTTTTTGGGTCACCAGGATGCTTGGGGTGGAAAGGATCAGGAGAACGGCGATGATGGAAAAAAGCACCACTGCAGCCGTGTACCCGGCGGCCGCGCTGATGGGAGCGAATACCAGGATTCCCGCGCCGGAAACGCCTGCCGCGATGATCCAGATCCATGCGTTCGGCCACAACTTCTCGCGATAGATCACTGCAGCCTCTGCGGAGGGAGTGCTGGGAACGGGCGCGGCTGAGCTGGATTCGGGCATGGACCAAGCTTTCCACCTTTCCCTGGCTATTTCATCCCGGCGGTGCCGTCCCGGCGTTGCCGTGCCAGCCCTGCACGGCGCCGGCCGGGCGGTTCCGTGGCAGACTGCACGCCGTCGGCGGCCGGCCGCGGCCTAGGCTCCATCCGCGGGCGCGGGTTAGAGTGAGTGACTGTGACTGATCAATCCGCAGCAGTAGCCACCTTTCCTCCGTCGCACCCTGCCGGGGTTGCGCCCCTTGCCTCAGCCCCTACCCTGCAGGTCCAGCTGAAGATGCTGGACCCTGGCCTGGAAGCGCCGTCCTACGCGCACCCGGGCGACGCCGGCGCTGACCTTCGTGCCAGGGAAGACGTTCTCCTGCAGCCGGGGGAGCGCAAGCTCGTGCCCACCGGAGTGGCAATCGCCCTGCCTGAAGGGTTCGTGGCCCTTATCCACCCCCGCTCCGGGCTGGCCACCAAGCATGGGTTGACGATCGTCAACGCCCCGGGAACCGTGGACGCCGGGTACCGTGGGGAAATAGCAGTCACGCTTCTGAACACCGACGCCACCGAGCCCATTGAGCTGCACCGCGGCGATAGAATTGCCCAGATGGTCATCCAGCGTGTGGAATACGCGCAGTTCATCCCCGTCAACGATTTAAGCGGATCCGTGCGCGGTACCGGAGGATTCGGATCGACCGGCGGTTTCAAGCGGCCTGGCGCCTGAGGCACAACATTTTTCCCTTCCGGCAGCTTGCTGCCGGGCAGCGGCAGAGCACGACGGCGGGACCCCCTGGGGCCCGGACCGGCACATTTCATAACTAAGGAGACACCCTCATGGTCTTTGGGCTCGGCAGGAAAGCCAAGAAGGAAGAAGCATCCGCACCGGATGGTTCCCTGACCACCGCGGAGTCCCCGGAGGACGTGGAGGCCGGCTCCGGCGTCCGCGCCAATGGACCGTTTGATGAATCCGAAATTACCAGCCGCGACGGCTACGTGGACCTTGGCGCGCTGCTGATCGCCCCCAGTGAGGGCCTGCAGCTGCGGCTCGAGGTGGAAGAAGCCACCCAGCGCGTGGTGGCCGTTACCTTGGACCTGAACGGATCGAGCCTGCAGCTGCAGGCATTCGCCGCTCCCAAGACCGAAGGGTTGTGGGATGAAATCCGGGAGCAGATCGGCCAGTCCGTCGGAGCGCAGGGCGGCCAGGTCGAGGAAGTCGACGGCGGCTTCGGGACTGAACTCGTGGCGAAACTCCCCGCCGGGCTGCCCGACGGCAGCCAGGGCTACCGGGTGGCGCGCTTTGTTGGCGTCGATGGCCCCCGCTGGTTCCTCCGCGGCGTGCTGGGGGGCCCGGCGGCCCTGGAACGTGCGGCCGCCGAGCCGCTCGAAGCCCTCTTCAGGCAGGTTGTGGTGATCCGGGGCGGCAGCCCCATGCCGCCCCGGGACCTGCTGCAGCTCCGGCTGCCCAAGGACGCAGCCGCCACCCCGCCGCCTTCCGCCACCCAGCCGCCGACCTCCTCGCTCCAGGAACCGGAACGTGGTCCGGAAACCACACAGATTGGCTGATTCTGCACCGGAGGGCGGGCCCCGGCACCACCCCGGCACGCTGCCCATCAGCCAGCTTCCGGACAAGGGCCGGGTCGCCTGCCAGGGGCGCGTCGAATCGGTGACTTTCCTCCCGGCAGACCAGGCTGCCGCCTTCAGCGCCATGGTGTCCGACGCCGAGCCGGGAAGGCTTGCCCCCCGGGCCGGTGGCAGGCGCGGGAGGCTGCGCGTTGTGTGGCTGGGACGCCGGCGCGTGCCGGGCATTGAAGCCGGCGCGGAGATCCGGCTGGAAGGAATGCTTTCCATGAACAACGGACTGCCCACCATGTTCAACCCACGCTACGAAATACTGTCCCGCCAGGAGGACGAATGACCTCGCCCCAGCCCGACCCTTCCGCTGGATCCCAAGGCCCGGATTCTACCGGCCAGGCAGGAAAGCCGGCACCTGGCCAGGAGCCGTCTCCCATGGCGGGCCTTGCAGCGGAATATGCCGCAAAGGCAGGACTGCACCGCACCCACGACGGCCGCGTGGATGTCCTCCGAAGCGCCGGCGGCGTCCAGGGCATTGCCGAAAGCATAGCCCCCGGACTGGTCTTCCTGGTGGCGTTCACCGTCACCCGGGAACTCACCCTGTCCCTGGTGGCGGCGCTTGCGTCCGCAGCAGTCTTCACAGTAGTCCGGCTGGTCCAGCGCAAGCCGCTGACACAGGCACTTGCCGGTGTGGTGGGCGTGGGCATTTCTGCCTGGCTCGCCAACACCACCGGTAAGGCAGAGGACTTCTACCTGCCCGGTTTCTTCACCAATGCCGGGTACATCCTGGCGATGGTGCTCTCCATCTTCCTTAAGTGGCCGGTAGCGGGCCTGCTCTTCGGTTTCATCCGGAACGAGGGCCTCGACTGGCGCAAGGACCCGGCGCGGGTCAAGGCGTACCAGATGGGCACGTGGATCATCGTCGCGGTCCTCGCGCTTCGGCTCGCGGTGCAGGTTCCGCTCTACCTCATGGGTCCGGACGGACTTGCAGCCCTGGCCACCACCCGGCTCATCATGGGCGCACCGCTCTACATCCTCGGCGTCTGGATTGCCTGGCTCGTCACACGGCCCGGCCCGGCAGAGGCCGGGCCGGAGCACACAAAGGCTGCCGGAAACTAGCCGTCGAAGCCGTCGTCCTCCGGGCCCTGCTGCTCCAGGTGGCCGGCGTCGTCGGCGGGCCGGGGCTGCGGCGCTTCCGAGGAGTCCGGGGAGAGCAGTGCGCGCAGTTCGTCCTCGGCGGCGATAGTCGTCACGAAGAACAGCTCGTCCCCGCCGTCGATCACGTCATCGCGGCTCGGCGTGATGGGTGCGTGGTCCCGAAGGATGGCCACCAGCGTGGAGTCCTCCGGCCACCGGATCTCGCCCACGGTGCTGCCAATGACGTGGGAATCGTGCGGAACGGTGAACTCCACCAGTGAGGACACTCCGGTCTGGAGCGTGAGGAGCCGGACAAGGTCGCCGATTTCCACGGCTTCCTCCACCAGGGCGGTCATGAGCTGCGGGGTGTTGACCGCAACGTCCACGCCCCAGGAATCGTTGAACATCCAGTCATTCTTGGGGTTGTTGACCCGCCCCACGGTGCGGCCCACCCCGAACTCGGTCTTGGCCAGCAGCGAGACCACCAGGTTGACCTTGTCGTCACCGGTGGCCGACACCACCACGTCCGCGTCCTCAACCCTGGCTCCCTGGAGGGTGCTCAGTTCGCAGGCGTCGCCCACCAGCCAGTGCGCCCCCCGCAGGCCGCTCCGTCCGATCACTTCCGGTTTGAGGTCGATCAGGAGGATCTCGTGCTTGTGCGCCAGCAGTTCCCTGGCGATGGACGATCCGACGCTTCCCGCGCCAACGATCACGACTTTCACTGGGACTCCTTGGCAGGGGCTTTGGCCAGGATCTGGGCAACCCGCGAGCTGCGGTCCACCTGGAGCATGGCGTGCACGGTGTCGCCGTCCTGGTACGCGGTGCCCGCGGCCGGCAGGATTCCCTCACCGAAGCGGGTCAGGTAGGCAATCCGGATGTCCGCGGCTTTTTCGATGCTGCTGACCGCGTGCCCGATCCACCCGGGGTCGAGGTCGAGTTCGGCCAGTACCAAGCGGCCCGAGGGTTCGCGGAAATCACCGGCGAGGTGCTGTTCGGGCAGGATGCGCCGGAGCACCTGGTCCGCACTCCAGCGGACCGCCGCCACAGTGGGAATGCCCAGGCGCTGGTAGATCTCTGCGCGGCCGGGATCATAGATCCGGGCCACCACGTGGGGGACGTGGAACGTTTCCCGCGCCACGCGGGTGGCGAGGATGTTGGAGTTGTCACCGCTGGACACCGCCGCGAAGGCGTAAGCCTCAGAGACCCCCGCCTGCTTCATGGTGTCCCGGTCGAAGCCAACACCGGTGACTTTGCGGCCGGTGAACCCCTGCCGGAGCCGGCGGAAGGCGCGGTCGTCCTGGTCGATGATGGCCACAGAATGCCCGGCGTCCTCCAGCGTGTGCGCCAGCGTCGCCCCCACCCTGCCACATCCCATGATCACGAAATGCGCCACGGTGTTTCTCCTCTGTAATCCTGTCAAGGTCCTGCTGCTAGAACTCTACCGCCAGCATCCGGGCTGCAGCCGTCCGGTGCCCGTCATGACATAGTCCGGGAATCAGACTAGCTTTGTGGGGTGCTGACAATATTGAACGCCGCCAAGCGTGTGCTGGTGGGCCGTCCATTCCGAAATGACCGGCTGGCCCACACGCTGCTTCCCAAGCGGATTGCACTTCCCGTCTTCGCCTCCGACGCCCTTTCGTCCGTGGCGTACGCACCCGATGAGATCCTGCTCACCCTGGCGCTGGCGGGCGTCAGCGCCGTGGCGTTCTCGCCCTGGGTGGGCCTGGCGGTCATGGTGGTCCTTCTCACCGTTGTGGCTTCCTACCGGCAAAACGTCCACGCCTACCCCTCCGGCGGCGGCGACTACGAGATTGCCGGCGAAAACCTTGGCAAGTACGCGGGCCTCACCGTGGCTTCAGCGCTGCTGGTGGACTACGTCCTGACTGTTGCGGTGTCCATCTCCTCGGCCGCCACGTACCTCACCACCGCGGTCCCGTCGCTGCACGGCAACCAGGCGGCCATTGCCGCCGTCGGCGTCGCCGTCCTTGCACTGGTGAACCTGCGCGGAGTGAAAGAGGCAGGCACGATGTTTGCCCTTCCCACCTACCTCTTCATGGCATCCATCCTGGGCATGACGGCCGTGGGCATCTTCCAGGCGGCCACCGGGCAGCTGGGGGAGGCGCCCTCCGCCGCGTTCACGATCGTCCCCGCTCCCGGGTTCGACGAAGGGCTGGTGGGCCTCGCCGGCGCCTTCCTGCTGCTGCGCGCCTTTTCGTCGGGCGCTGCGGCGCTGACCGGCGTCGAAGCCATCAGCAACGGCGTGCCCAACTTCCGTCCCCCGAAAAGCAAGAACGCGGCCACCACCCTGCTGCTGCTGGGCGTTATCGGCGCCACCATGCTGGCCGGCATCATGTACCTGGCCAACGCCACCAAGGTACACATCGTCCTTGACCCCGCCACGGAGTTCCTGCTCAACGGCAGCCCGCTCCCCGAGGGGTATATCCAGACACCGGCCATCAGCCAGATCGCCCACACCATCTTCGGACCGGGATCCATACCGTTCTATATCGTGGTGGCCGCAACCGGCGTCATCCTGGTCTTCGCGGCCAATACGGCCTTCAACGGCTTCCCCGTGCTCGGCTCGATCCTGGCCCAGGACGGCTACCTTCCCCGCCAGCTGCGCACCCGGGGTGACCGGCTGGCCTTCAGCAACGGTGTCCTGGCCCTCGCCGCGGGTGCACTGGTGCTGATCCTGGCGTTCAACGCGGACGTCACCAAGCTCATCCAGCTCTACATCGTGGGCGTCTTCATCTCCTTCACGGCCAGCCAGCTGGGAATGATCCGGCACTGGGGCCGCCAGCTCAAACTGGCCAGGGACAAAGCCGTCCGCCGCAGGATGTTCAAGTCACGGATCATCAACAGCATTGGCTTCGGCATGACCGCCACGGTCCTCGTCATCGTCCTGGTGACAAAGTTCGAGCAGGGCGCCTGGATCGCCCTGCTCGCCATGGTCATCCTGTTCCTGATCATGTGGAGCATCAGGGCCCACTACGACAATGTGGCCAGGGAACTGGCAGTGGATGAGGATTCCTCGCCGCGTGCCCTTCCCACGCGGGTGCACGCCGTCCTGCTGGTGTCCCATGTCCGCAAGCCCGTGCTGCGGGCACTGGCCTACGCCAGGGCGTCCCGGCCCTCCCGGCTCGATGCGGTGACAGTGGACATCGACGCCGAAGAGACCGCACAGACTGTGGCTGACTGGGAAAAGCTGGAGATTCCCGTGCCGCTGACGGTACTGGCGAGCCCCTACCGCGAGACTGTCACGCCCATCATGGAGTACGTCAAGCAGATGCGGCGGGACTCGCCGCGGGACCTGATCGTTGTGTACATCCCCGAGTACGTGGTGGGCAAATGGTGGGAACAGCTGGTCCACAACCAGACAGCCCTCCGCATCAAGACCCGGCTGCACTTTGAACCAGGCGTCATGGTGGCGAGCGTTCCCTGGCAGCTGAAATCATCCGAAGAAGCCAAGAACCTGCAGGACGTCCAATGAGCGCAAAGACCCAGTTGCAAACCAGCCACCAGGCATCGGCAGGAGCGATGGGCACTGAAATAGTGCTCGACGTCGGCCCGGTGGCCCATGGCGGCCACTGCGTCGCCAGGCACGAGGGGCGGGTAATTTTCGTCCGGCACGGCATACCCGGCGAGAAGGTGAGGGTACGGCTGACCGACGCAGAAGAAACGGCCAAGTTCTGGCGGGCGGACGTAGTTGAGGTTCTTGAAGCCTCCCCGGACCGCGTGGAGCATTTCTGGCATGCGGCCGATTCGCTGCGGGCGTGGAGCCACGGGCATCCGCCGGTGGGCGGGGCGGAATTCGGCCACATCTCCCTGGCCCGGCAGCGGGCCCTGAAGGCAGAGGTGCTGGCTGAACAGCTCAGGCGCCTGGCCGGCGTCGAACAGGTCCCCGGCTGGGCCGGCACCAGCGTGGAGGCGGTGGGTGGAGCTTCCGACGGCGGGAACGGCCTCGGGTGGCGGACGCGCGCCAGCTTCTCGGTCACCCCGGGCGGGAAGCTCGGAATGCACGCGCACCGCTCCACGCACATCGTTCCCGTCCGGGAGATGCCGCTGGCCGTTGATGCCATCAATGCCCTGCGCCTCTGGGACATCGACCTGCAGGGCATCGACCGGGTGGAAGTGGCGGCCCCAGCCAACGGCTCGCGTCCGCTGGTGCTCCTGGCGCCGGCCCCGGGGACCAAGCCCAAGCGGCTCAACGCCGTCGCAGCCCAGCTGCCAGGCGAGGTGTCAGTAGCCTCTTTCGACCCCGCGACCGAAGCTGTGCAGCAGCTGCGGGGCCGCACGTGGGTGCATGAAACAGCGGCCGGCCATGACTACCGGGTCACCGGTGCCGGGTTCTGGCAGATCCACCGCGACGCGCCCGGGGCCCTTGTGGGGGGCGTCACAAAATTCCTCCAGGACGGCGGCTTCCTCCACGCCGGCGCGGTGGTGGCGGACCTCTACGCGGGGGCAGGACTGTTCACTGCCGTACTGGCGGACGCCGTGGGGGAGACCGGCTCCGTCCTGTCGGTGGAGGGGGCTCCCGGAACCAGCCGGGACGCGCGCAAGAACCTGCACGCAGCGCCCCAGGTGGAGATCGTCCAGGGCAGGGTGGAGCGGGTCCTCCGCCAGAAACCGCGGAATTTTGACGCGCTGATCCTTGATCCGCCGCGTGCAGGCGCGGGGAAGGCAGTGGTCCGGCAGTTGGTCGATGCGCAGCCGCGCGCCATTGCCTACGTGTCCTGCGATCCGGCGTCGTTCGCCCGGGATGTGGGGTACTTCCGCCAGGCCGGGTGGGACCTGTCAGGACTCCGGGCCTTCGATCTGTATCCCCACACCCACCACCTGGAGACAGTGGCCCTGCTTGCGCCGCGCGACTGAGGAAACCGTCCATGATGCCACCGGGGTTTTCGACTACGATGGCCGTAGTAGTCCCACGTCGCGCTCCGTAATCACGGCCGGCCGTGTGCAATTTCGGGCCCGGATCTAATTAGGGCTTCCTAACTAGCAGGCGGTCAACCGCGCGACAAAGATGAAACTGTTGCGAGAGGAGTCCTGCGATGAGCACTGTGGACAGCTTCGGTTCAAAAGGCAAACTTAATGTAGCCGGAACCGAATACGAAATTTTCCGGTTGAACTCCGTTGAAGGTGCAGAAAACCTTCCGTTCAGCCTCAAGGTATTGCTTGAAAACCTGTTGAGGACCGAGGACGGCGCGAACATCACTGCCGATCACGTCCGCGCCTTGGCAGGCTGGGATCCGAATGCCCAGCCCGATACAGAAATCCAGTTCACGCCGGCACGCGTGATCATGCAGGACTTCACCGGCGTTCCCTGCGTGGTTGACCTGGCGACGATGCGCGAAGCGGTCAAGGAACTGGGTGGCGACCCCAAGCGGGTCAACCCCCTGGCGCCTGCCGAGATGGTCATTGACCACTCGGTCCAGATCGACGCCTTCGGCAACTCCGGCGCACTGGAGCGCAACATGGAGATCGAATACCAGCGCAACGGGGAGCGTTACCAGTTCCTGCGCTGGGGCCAGACTGCGTTCGACGACTTCAAGGTCGTCCCGCCGGGAACCGGCATCGTTCACCAGGTCAACATTGAATACCTGGCCCGCACGGTCATGACCCGCGAAGTTGACGGTGCCCTGCGCGCCTACCCGGACACCTGCGTCGGTACCGACTCGCACACCACCATGGTCAACGGCCTGGGTGTCCTCGGATGGGGCGTCGGCGGCATCGAAGCCGAGGCTGCCATGCTGGGCCAGCCCGTCTCCATGCTGATCCCACGTGTTGTGGGCTTCAAGCTGACCGGCTCCATCCCGGCCGGCGCCACCGCCACCGACGTGGTGCTCACCATCACCGAGCAGCTCCGCAAGCACGGTGTCGTGGGCAAGTTCGTGGAGTTCTACGGCGAAGGCGTTGCCGCTGTGCCGCTGGCCAACCGCGCCACCATCGGCAACATGAGCCCGGAATTCGGTTCCACGGCTGCCATGTTCCCGATCGACGACGTCACCCTGGACTACCTGCGCCTCACCGGCCGTTCGGACCAGAACGTGGCACTCGTGGAGGCCTACGCCAAGGAACAGGGCCTCTGGCACGATCCTTCCCGCGAGATCAAGTTCTCTGAGTACCTGGAACTGGACCTGTCCACGGTTGTTCCGTCCATCGCCGGCCCCAAGCGCCCGCAGGACCGCATCGAACTGACCGAGGCCAAGGACGAATTCCGCCACGACCTGAAGAACTACGTCTCCCACGACGCCAACGCCGGCACCCTGGACGAGTCGCTCGAGGAAACCTTCCCGGCTTCGGACGCTCCGTCCTTCACCGGGGGAGCGACCCACGTCTCCGATACCGACCGCGAGCCGCCGAAGTACTCGGCAGGCCACGGGGGCGCGGGACGCGTCTCCCAGCCGGTCCCGGTCAAGATGGCTGACGGCCGCGAGTTCGAGCTGGACCACGGTGCAGTCACCATCGCATCCATCACCTCCTGCACCAACACCTCCAACCCGTCGGTCATGCTGGCCGCGGCAGTCCTGGCACGCAACGCCGTGGACAAGGGCCTGACCTCCAAGCCCTGGGTCAAGACCTCCGTTGCCCCCGGCTCGAAGGTTGTCACCGACTACTACGAGAAGTCGGGCCTGACGCCCTACCTGGAGAAGCTTGGCTTCTACATCGTGGGCTACGGCTGCGCCACCTGCATCGGCAACTCCGGCCCGCTGGAAGCCGAAGTTTCGGAAGCCATCCAGGCCAATGACCTCGCCGTCGCGGCCGTCCTCTCGGGCAACCGCAACTTCGAAGGCCGCATCAACCCGGACGTCAAGATGAACTACCTGGCATCCCCGCCGCTGGTCATCGCCTACGCCCTGGCCGGTTCCATGGACTTCGATTTCGCAACCGACGCCCTGGGCCAGGACAAGGACGGTAACGACGTCTTCCTGAAGGACATCTGGCCCAACCCGGTCGAGGTCCAGCAGGTCATTGATTCCTCGATCGACAAGGAAATGTTCGCGAAGGGCTACGAGGGCGTTTTTGAGGGTGACGACCGCTGGAAGGCGCTCGACACGCCCGCCGGCGACACCTTCGCCTGGGACCCGAACTCCACCTACGTCCGTAAGCCCCCGTACTTCGAGGGCATGCAGGCGCAGCCGGAGCCGGTCAAGGACATCACGGGCGCCCGCGTCCTGCTCAAGCTGGGCGATTCGGTCACCACCGATCACATCTCCCCGGCCGGTTCGTTCAAGTCGGACACCCCTGCCGGCCAGTACCTCCTGGCCAACGGCGTGGAGCGCAAGGACTTCAACTCCTACGGTTCCCGCCGCGGCAACCACGAGGTCATGATCCGCGGAACGTTCGCGAACATCCGCATCAAGAACCAGATCCTGGACGGCGTCGAGGGCGGCTTCACCCGCGACTTCACCCAGGACGGCGGCCCGCAGGCCTACGTTTACGACGCCGCGCAGAACTACCAGGCAGCCGGCACCCCGCTGGTGGTCCTGGCGGGCAAGGAGTACGGATCGGGTTCCTCCCGTGACTGGGCTGCCAAGGGTACCGCCCTGCTGGGTGTCAAGGCCGTCATCGCCGAGAGCTACGAGCGCATCCACCGCTCCAACCTCATCGGCATGGGCGTCCTGCCGCTGCAGTTCCCGGCCGGCGAATCCGCCGCCACACTGGGCCTGTCCGGCACGGAAACGTTCTCGGTTGAGGGCGTCACCGCCCTGAACGAGGGCACCACGCCCAAGACCCTCAAGGTCACGGCGACCGCCGAGGACGGCAGCTCCACCACGTTCGACGCCGTCCTGCGCATCGACACCCCCGGTGAAGCGGACTACTACCGCAACGGCGGCATCCTGCAGTACGTCCTGCGCCAGATCTCCGCGAACTAGCGGTAACTGCCAAGCAGGCACCACCATCCCGAAGCCCCGGCCGGTCACCGACCAGCCGGGGCTTCGGCTGTGCAGATACGTCTGGTCCTGTGGACCAAGGCGTTAGAGTTAAACGGCACGTCTACCACCTGAAGGAGGGGTCAGTGGGAATCTTGGAGACCATCCGGAATCCGCAGGACCTGAACGAGTTGTCAGAAGACCAGCTGAAGCAGCTGGCTTCGGAGGTCAGGGACTTCCTGATCACGAACGTCTCCCAGACGGGCGGGCACCTCGGACCCAACCTCGGCGTGGTGGAACTGACGCTCGCCGTGCACCGCATCTTCGACTCGCCCCGTGACAGCATCGTCTTCGACACGGGCCACCAGTCGTACGTCCACAAGCTGCTGACCGGGCGCCAGGATTTCAGCACCCTGCGCCAGGAGGGCGGAATCTCCGGCTACCCCTCCCGGGCCGAATCCGAGCACGACATCGTCGAAAGCTCGCACGCTTCCTCGTCGCTGTCCTGGGCGGACGGCATCTCCCGTGCCCGCCAGCTCACCGGGGAAGGCGACCGGTACGTCATCGCCGTGGTGGGCGACGGTGCGCTGACCGGCGGCATGGCCTGGGAAGCCATCAACAACATCGCCGCGGACAAAAAGCGCCGCGTCGTGATTGTGGTCAATGACAACGGCAGGTCCTATGCGCCCACCGTGGGCGGTTTCGCGGATTACCTTGCGTCCCTGCGCCCCACGATCGACTCCTTCCGGACGGCACCGGCCTACGAAGTGGCCCTCGACTGGTGGAAGAAGAAACTCCAAAACGGGGGACCGGCGGGCCAGTTCACCTACAAGAGCCTGCATGCCATGAAAAAGGGCATCAAGGACTGGTGGGCCCCGCAAGGCATGTTCGAAGACCTTGGCATGAAGTACATCGGTCCCGTGGACGGCCACAACCTCCAGGCAATGGAACACGCACTGTCCACGGCCAAGCACTACGGCGGGCCCGTCATTGTGCATGCGATGACCGAAAAGGGCCACGGCTACGCCCCCGCCCGCGCCCACGAGGCAGACCAGTTCCATGCCGTCGGCATCATCGACCCCGAGACCGGCGAGCCCACCGGCGCCGCCGGCGCCCAGTCCTGGACCTCGGTCTTCGCCGACGAAATCGCAGCCATCGCCGATGAGCGGACGGACGTCGTCGGCATAACCGGCGCCATGCTCATCCCCGTTGGCCTGCACAAATTCGCGGCCCGGCACCCGGACCGCGTGATCGACGTCGGAATTGCCGAACAGCACGCACTCACATCCGCCGCCGGCATGGCCTTTGGCGGGCTGCATCCCGTGGTTGCCGTCTATGCAACCTTCCTGAACCGGGCCTTCGACCAGCTCCTCATGGATGTGGCCCTGCACAAGGCCGGCGTCACCATCGTCCTGGACCGCGCAGGCGTCACCGGTCCGGACGGGGCCAGCCACCATGGCATGTGGGACATGTCCATGGTCCAGATCGTCCCCGGACTCCACCTTGCAGCCCCGCGCGACGCCAGCCGGCTGCGCGAGGAGCTCCGCGAGGCGGTGGCAATCGGCGACGCTCCCACCGTGGTCCGCTTCTCCAAGGGATCCGTGGGCGCGGAAGTGGAAGCCCTTGAACGCCTCAGCGACGGCGTTGACGTGCTGGCCCGGCGGCCCAGCGGCTCCACAGAAAACGATGTCCTGATCGTCAGCGTGGGTGCCATGTCCGAAC
Organism: Pseudarthrobacter quantipunctorum; assembly: GCF_045291495.1. Lineage (NCBI taxonomy): Bacteria > Bacillati > Actinomycetota > Actinomycetes > Micrococcales > Micrococcaceae > Pseudarthrobacter > Pseudarthrobacter quantipunctorum. The sequence goes on along the minus strand of NZ_CP148033.1, from coordinate 2,365,744 downwards.
TCGCGCTGGACGTGTCCAACCGCCTCGGCGCGCAGGGCATCAGCACCACCGTGGTGGACCCGCGCTGGGTCCTGCCCGTCCCGCGTTCCATCATCGCGCTGGCGTCGCACCACCGCCTGATGATCTGCATTGAGGACGGCGTCCGTGCCGGCGGCGTCGGTTCGCGGATCCGCCAGGAAATGCGGGCCGCGGGCGTGGACACCGCCCTGAACGAGGTGGGCCTTCCGGTCGAATTCCTGGACCACGGCACCCGGGCCCAGATCCTCGAACGCGTCGGCCTGACCGCCCAGCAGATCACGCACGACGTCGTTGCGCAGGTTCTCGGCACAAAGGTCCCCTTTGCGCGTCCCCTGCCCGGCCAGCAGCACCCCACCACCGGAAGCCTTCCGATTCTGTGAGGGGAGAGGCTGAACTGAAATACCCCGGTCTCCTGGGGGAACCTGCAGGGGAAAACCACCCGGGGGCAACGCGGGTACCGGAGAACCTTCATCCCGGCCAGCTGGTGGTCGCCCGGAACCGGAAATGGAACGGCAAAGCCCACTGGGTGGTACCCGGACGCTACCTCGGCGAGGACCGGCACGGCTGGTGGATTTTCCAGGGAACCAATGAATTCTGTTCCCGTCCGGGCGCGGCGTTCTACACCCAGTCTGATGCCGTGCTCCTTGTGCCGCGCGAAGGCGACTGGGTGGCCACGTTCTACGACGACGCCCACCCAGGTGGGGTGCGGGTCTACATCGACCTGGCCGTCGCCCACGAATGGAGCACCATCCGTCCCGCCGTCACCGAATTCCATGTCATCGACATGGACCTGGACGTCGTCCGGACGGCCGCCAGGGGCGTGTTCATTGACGACGAGGACGAATTCGCCGAGCACCGGGTGGCCATGGACTACCCCGCCGCACTTGCCGAATCCCTCGAGGCTTCGGCGGACCAGCTTTACCAGGCCGTAAAGGCGCAGAACGCACCATTCGACGGCACCGACGTCGAATGGTTTACCAAGGGACGGTCATGAGCGGAATTGTCAGGGTCTACAAGCGCGACGACGAGGGCACCCTCCATTTCCGGGAGGCCTGGTATGACGAGGACTACAGCCAGTTCGTGATGAACTACGGCGCTGTGGGCCACCAAAGCAAAACCGAGGAGACAGATGTCTCCACCCCCGAGGCGGCGGAGAGCCTCCTGGACGCTTTCGCAGCCCAGTGCGCCGAGGACGGCTACGCAGAGATTCCGGAAAAGGAACAGTTCTGGGTGGTGGCCCAGTTCGCGCTGAAGACCCGTGAGGGCACCGACAGGGACCGCTACCTGGAGGAAAAGGCCACCGACGCGCTCATCAGCCACCTGGCCTGGCGTGGACTGGGAACGGTGGAACGTTCCGAATTCACGGACTACAAGCTCAACATCTTCTGCCTGTGCCCGGAGGTGAACAAGGCCGTCAACGCCGTCAAGGTGTGCATCCGCGGCGAGGACCTGGACTTCACCAAGCTGAGCATCGGCGCAGCCCCCTTCAACGAGCCCGGCAACTTCAAGCTCAAGTATTCCGCCAAGCCGGCTGCCGGCTTCAGCCTCTAGGAGCACAATGCCCACGTACCGCCGGCTCGGAAAATCCGGCCTGACCGTCTCCGCCGTCGGCCTGGGCTGCAACAACCTGGGCCGCGCCAACACCGCCACCGAATCCCAGGACGCCACGGACGCCGTGGTCCACGCAGCGATCGACGCCGGGATCACGCTGTTCGACGTCGCCGATACCTACGGGCGGGAACCCGGGCTCAGCGAGGCGATGCTCGGCAAGGCGCTCGGCGCAAGGCGGGCGGACGTCGTCCTGGCCACCAAGTTCGGCATGGACATGAAGGGTGCCAGCGGCCCCGACTTCGGCGCCCGCGGATCACGCCGCTACATCATCCAGGCCGTGGAGGCATCGCTGCGGCGGCTGGGCACCGACTGGATCGACCTCTACCAGTTCCACACGCCTGACCCCTTGACTCCCATCGATGAGACCCTGTCCGCACTGGACAGCCTCGTCAACAGCGGCAAGGTCCGCTACATCGGCCACTCAAACCGGGCCGGCTGGCAGATCGCGCAGGCCGAGTACGTGGCCAGGGAACTGGGCTGCACCCGCTTCATCTCCACGCAAAACCACTACAACCTCCTGGACCGGCGCGCCGAGCTTGAGGTGACGCCGGCTGCGGAAGAATTCGGCCTGGGCGTCCTGCCCTACTTCCCGCTCGCCAACGGACTGCTGACCGGCAAGTACTCGCCCGGCCACGCCCCGGACGGATCGCGGCTCAGCCACACCCGCCAGCACCTGGTCCACGACGCCGACTGGGACCAGCTGCGCAGGTTCGGCGATTTCGCCAGGGACCGCGGCCTGACCGAAATCCAGGTGGCCTTCTCCTGGCTGGCGGCCCAGCCCTCGGCGGCCAGCGTCATCGCCGGCGCCACCACGCCGGACCAGGTCCGCCAGAACGCTGAATCAGCTGGCTGGGTGCCCTCCGAGAAGGACCTCGCGGAGCTGGACAGTATCTTCCCGGCCGCTCCCAAGGTTGCCCTGTTCTAGGACCGGGATGACCGCCTTCCTGCTGGACGTGGACACGGGCATCGACGATGCCCTTGCCCTGGCCTACCTTGCCGCCCTGCCGGACACAGAGTTCGTTTCCGTCACCGCGACACCGGGAAACGTGGACGCGGACCAGGTGGCACGCAACACCCTGGCGTTGCTCGAACTGTGCGGCCGGCCGGGTGTGGAAGTGGCCATCGGCGCGCGCAAGCCCCTGGCCATACCGCTGCTCACCACTCCCGAGACCCACGGACCCCAGGGGATCGGGTACGCGGTCCTGCCTCAACCCTCCGGCGCGGTGTCCGGGCGGAACACCGTGGACCTTTGGGTTGAACATGCCCGCCGCCGCCCAGGGGAGCTCACCGCCCTCATCACTGCGCCGCTGACCAATTTTGCGCTGGCCCTGCGGAAGGAACCGGCACTTCCGCGCCTGCTGGCCGGGGTGGTGATCATGGGCGGCAGCTTCTACCACCAGGGCAACACAACGCCCACGGCCGAGTGGAACACCCACGTTGACCCGCACGCGGCCAAGGAAGTGTACGCCGCGTTCCGCGGCCTGCCGCAGGAGAAGCTTCCGGTTGTGTGCTCGCTGGATACCACCGAGCGGATGGAACTGCACCCCCACCACGTGCGGCAGCTGGCGGAAGCGGCCGGTGCGCGCATCCCCGAACTGGTGCTGCCCGAGCAGCCGGAAGGACTGCGCAGCACCTCGGACAACACTCTGGTCCGGCACCTGTCCGACGCCCTGCGGTTCTACTTCGAGTTCCACCGGCACTACGACCAGGGATACCTGGCCCATGTCCACGACTTCTTCGCCGCGGGGGTGGCAGCGGGAACCCTGGAGTTTCAGGCCCGTCCCGCCACAGTGGACGTCGAGACCGGGTCGCCGCTCCTGATGGGCACCACGGTGGCAGACTTCCGCGGGCTGTGGGGTGCCCCGCCGAACGCACGCGTGGTCTCCGCCAACCATCCGGCAGCGGCCTTCCGGGAGCTGGTCTCCGCTGTGGGCAGCCTCGCCGCCCGGGTCGGCTGAGGGGACCGCTGACGACGGCGGGACTACAGCGGGGCGTCCTCCGGCAGGTCGGTGTCCAATGCCAGGAGGGCATTTTCCACCACCTCGGTCAGGGCCGGGTGGATCCAGTACGGGCCCCGGGCCAGCTCATGGACGGGCACGGACCCGGCCATGGCCTGGACCAGGGGCTGGAGGAGGATGGACGCTTCATGGCCCAGGATGTGGGCACCCAGCAGCCTGCCCGAGGCCCGCTCGGCCACAAGCTTCACCACGCCTTCCCCGTCCTCCATGGCCCATCCGTAGGCGGTGGTGCCGTAGTCCTGGACCGCCGTCACCACGTGGGTTCCCGCGGCTGCCTGTGAACGGGCCTCTGCTTCGGTGAGGCCAACCGATGCCACCTGCGGGCTGGAGAAGACTGCGGAGGGCACGGCGGTGTAGTCGATGCGGCGCAAGCGGTCCGGGTGTTCCAGGTTGTGCGACACCACGCGGGCTTCCCGGTTGGCCACGTGCTTGAGCTGGTACGGGTTGGCCACGTCGCCCAGGGCGTAGACGCCGTCCACTGGGGTGCCGCGGGAAAGGATCCGCAGGTTGGCATCCACGGCCAGGGTGCCGTCGTCGTTCACATCGAACCCGGCGGCCTCCACGCCCAGCCGGTCCGCGTTGGGAACCCTGCCGGTGGCCATGAGTACAACATCCGCAGGGACGCGCAGCGGCCGGCCGTCAGCATCGGCAAAGTTCACCACTACGGTGCTGTCGCCGTTGTCCTCGATGGACTGGAGCGAGAAGCCCAGTTCCAGCCTCCAGCGGCTTGCCGCCGCCGCCGCGAACCGCCCGGAGATTTCGGCGTCGTGGCCGCGCAACAGGCGCCTGGTCCTGTTGACCTGGGTCACGCTGGAGCCGAATCCGTGGAAAATCCCGGCAAACTCGGCAGCGATGTAGCCGCCGCCAACTACCACCACCCTTTCGGGCAGCCCGTCGATCCGCATCACGGTGTCCGAGGTATGCACCTGCGGCAGGCCGATCCCCGGCACCTCGGGCAGGACCGCCCTGGACCCGGCGGCAACCACAACCTGCCCGGCCGTGATGTCCACACCGGATTCGGTCCGCAGGGCCCGCGGGCCGGTGAAGCGGACGTAGTCCTCATAGAGGTCAACGTGGTCCAGTTCCGTTGCCCGGTAGTCCCGGCCGGCGGAGGAGATGGAGTCTATCCGGCCAAAGATCCGGTCGCGGATGGCATTCCAGTGCACTTTGTCCAGGCTGAGGTCCACTCCAAGCCGGGCTGCCTCCTGCTGCGCCGCGGCAAGCCCGGAGGGGTACACGTACATCTTGGTGGGAATGCACCCCACATTGAGGCAGGTGCCGCCAAAGACGCCGCCGTCAACCAGGGCCACCCGCTTGCCATCCCAGTACGGGGTGATCAGGGAATTGCCGGAGCCGGATCCGATGATGGCAAGGTCATAGTGGGGCATGGCAGGTCTTTCCGAAACGGCAGCGGCAGGCGGATTTTGCCTGTCCGGGCAGTCTAGGCCAATCCGGACCGGATGCCCCGGCAGCGGTGCGGCGCCAGTAGAATAATCGCGGACGGAACAGGCGCAGCAGCCTGCCGCCAGCTGCCGAGGTGACATACGCAGCGTTCCATCGGCCCGGTTTCCCGGGCCCTCCACGCGCACCCTGAAGGAACCCCATGTCATCGCCCTCCCTGACGCTGCCTGCCCCGGCACCGGCTGCCGCCCGTAAACGCCGGCTGCTGGAAATTCTCGGCGCGGCGGCCATCGCCGCCACCTATGTCTACCTTGTCCTCAACCAGCCGGCCGACATCACCGGCGGGCCCGGCAGCGCGTCCGCGCTGATTGCCCTTTCCGGATTCCTGGTGGGCGCCATCCTGCTGATCGTGGCAGTCCTGCCGACGTTGCCGGCCTCCACCGTGGTGCTGATCCCCGTGGCACTGGTGTTGAACATCGTGCTGGGACAGTTCGTGGGCAGCACTTTGGTCCCGTTCTACCTCGATGCGATCGGCACGGTCCTCATCGCCGTGCTGGCAGGACCGGCCGCAGGCGCCGCAACCGGAGCGCTCAGCAGCATTGTCTGGTCCTTCTTCAACCCCACGGTGCTGCCGTTCGCAGCCGGCGCCGCACTGATCGGCTGCCTGGCGGGACTTGCCGCGCGGCACGGGATGTTCCGCCGCTTCTACCTCGCCCCCGTGGCCGGTTTTGTCACCGGAATCATCGGCGGCGTGGTGTCCGCGCCGGTGGCGGCTTTCGTCTTCGGCGGCACCTCCGGGGTAGCCACCGGAGCAATCGTCAGCGCCTTCCGGTCCATGGGGGACACGCTCCTGGCCGCCATCACCAAGCAGGCGCTCATCTCCGATCCCATGGACAAGGCCATCGTCTTCACCGTGGTGGCCGTCCTGGCCTACGCGCTTCCCCGACGCGCGCGCCTGCAGTTCCCGTTCGTCCGCCGGCACCGCGTGCTGGCCGGCACGTCGCCCGAACAGGGCTCCTGACCCCCACGCCGATGCGCCTGCATCCGCTGACCTCCCTGGCCGCCGCCGGCAGCACGGCGGTAATAACGACGGCGGCAGCCAGCTGGCCGCTGTCCCTCGCCGTCATGGGTGCTGCCGTGGTCCTCTCGGCAAGGGGAGGCACGGCACGGCAGCTGCTGCCCGCGGCTGCGGCAGTGCTGCTGCCCCTGGGCTTGTCGCTGCTGGCCATGCATGGGCTGTTCTTTCCCGAGGGCCGGACAGTCCTGGCCGAGTGGGGAGTGGCCCGCATTACCACCGAGGGCCTTGTCTTCGCCCTGGAGCGGGCAGCGCAGCTGGGGGCGGTGGTCCTGAGCTTCCTGGTGTTCTCCTTCAGCGTCAGCGTGCCGGACCTGGTGGCGGTGCTGTCCTCCCGCGGTGTCCACGGACGGTTCGCCTTCGTGCTCGCCTCCACCTTGACCCTGCTGCCGGCCATCTCCTCCCGGGCGGAACGGATCCGGCAGGCCCAGGAGTCCCGTGGACTGGTGGTCCGCCGCGGACTGCTGCACCGCGCGGCCGCGTTCCGGCTGCAGGCGGTGCCGCTGGTCCTGTCCCTGATCGAGGATGCCGGAACGCGGACAGCCGCCCTTGAAGCGCGGGGCTTCAGCAATCCCGGGCCGCGGACCAGCTACCGGAACGTTCCGGATCCGATCCGCCAGCGCGTGTTTCGGGGTGTGCTGCTGGCGGCCGCTGCAGCCGCGGTTGCTGCGCGGCTGCTGCTGACCCGGGCGGGAAGCTGAGCCATGTCCGCCACCCACCCGATGCGAACCCAGCCGGTACTGTCAGCCGGAATCCGGAGCTTCACCTACCACGGGGATGAGGCCCCCGTCCTGGAGGGGATTGACCTCAACCTCGTCCCCGGAACGTTCACGGCCATCCTCGGAGCGTCCGGAAGCGGCAAGTCCACGCTGGGCCGGCTGCTGTCCGGCTGGCTTCCCCCCGGAACCGCTGGCACCCTCCGCGGTTTCCTGGAACTCGCAGGCACGCGCCTGGACTTCGGCGGTGACGCGGACCCGCGGATCAACCCGGCGGAGTGGGGCCGGCAGGTGGGCTTCGTTCCCCAGGACCCTGCCGCCGTCCTGTCCACCGTCCGGGCAACGGTGGCGGAAGAACTGGCGTTCGGACTGGAAAACGCGGCACTGGAACGGCAGGCCATGAAAGCCACGGTGGAACACACTGCCGGCCTCCTGGGGCTCTCGGAGCTTCTGGGACGGAACCCCGCCGCGCTGTCCGGCGGCCAGCTCCGCCGCCTCGCCATCGGCTGTGCCATCATCACCGGGCCGCGGGTGCTGATCATGGACGAGCCCTTCGCATCGCTGGACAGCGCCGGAACTGCCGAACTGGCACGCCTGCTGCAGGACCTCGCGACGGCCGGTACCGCCGTCGTGGTCCTCAGCCAGGTGGTTGACGCGCCACTCCTGGACGCCGGAACCTGGGTTCTTCTGGCGGACGGCAGCGTCATGGGGAGCGGAACGCCGGCCGAAATGGGGGCCGGCCCCGGGCTGCTGCCGTCCGGTATCCGGTACGCCGGCGGCGGGACGGCGCCGGGGCAGGGCCACAAGGAAGCAGTGCAGACGGAGACGCTGCCGCCGCGCAACGATGGCAGCGTTCCCGCACTTGAGCTCCGCGGCGTCTCCTTTGGCTACAGCGCCCGGGGCAAGGAAGCGCAACTTAGGAACATGCGGCGCCGGGACCCGGGCGGAAAAGCGGCAGGCAGCGCTCTGGTGCTGCAGGGCATCAACCTGCGCATCCATAGCGGCGAGATCGTAGCGGTGACCGGGCCCAACGGGGCAGGAAAATCAACGCTGCTGCGCCATTTCAACGGACTGCTCCGGCCCACCGCGGGCCGCGTCCTGGTCCACGGCAGGGACATTGCGGGGGTGCCGCCAGGGGAAGCGGCCGGCTCCGTGGGCCTGCTGTTCCAGCAGCCCCGGGACCAGCTGTTCGAGCGGACCGCCCTCCGCGAAGTGCGCTTCGGCCTGGACCGCCTGTTCCACCCCGGCGAGGCAGCCTCCCGGGCCCTGGAAGCACTGTCCGCCGTCGGCCTGGCAGGGGCGGCGCACACGCACCCAGCCGAACTTCCCGCCTCCGGCCAGCGCCTCCTCGCCCTGGCCACGGTCCTTGCCCGCAAACCGTCAGTCCTGGCCCTGGATGAACCCACCGTGGCGCTGGACGGCGGCGGCCTCGCCCTGCTGGACGCTGCGGTGCGTTCCGCGGCAGGGGAGGGCGCCGCCGTCGTGCTGGTCACGCATGACCTTGGCTATGCCCGCGCTGCTGCCCACCGGGTGGTAGCGCTCGACGGCGGGCGGCTGGAGGGCTGATCAGGCGGGGCGGGACGCCATTCCCGGCGGCAGGAACCGCCTGCCGTTGACGCGCTCGGAGGCTCCCACCCTGTCAAGGTAGGGGGTGATGCCGCCGAGGAACATGGGCCAGCCCGCGCCCAGGATCATGCAGAGGTCGATGTCCTCGGGAGCGGCAACCACGCCTTCGGTGAGCATGAGGCCGATTTCCTCCGCCAGCGCGTCTTGCGTGCGCCGCAGCACCTGCTCCGCCGTTGAGGGGGAGGTGCCGAAGGACATCAGTGCCAGGGTGGAATCGGGGATTTCCTGCGATCCGTCCGGGCCGGTCGCCCACAGGCCCTTCACACCGTTGTCAATGAGTTTCTGCAGGTTGGCGGAGACCGTGAAGCGTTCGCCGAAGGCCGCGTGCAAGGATTCCTGGACGTGCTGGGCCACGGGCAGGCCCACCATGGCGCCGAGGGTGAAGGGCGTCATCGGCAGGCCCATGGGACGGAGGGCGTTGTCCGCCACCTCGGCGGGGGTGCCCTCATCAAAGGCGGCCGTGACCTCGCCCATCAGCCGCAACAGGATGCGGTTCACCACGAACGCGGGGGCGTCCTTGACCAGCACCGCTGTCTTCTTCAGGCCCTTGGCCAGTTCGAAGGCGGTGGCCAGCACGGCGTCGTCCGTCTTCGGAGCACGGACGATTTCCAGGAGCGGCATGACGGCCACGGGGTTGAAGAAGTGGAAGCCCACCACGCGCTCCCGGTGCTGCAGGTCCGCCGCCATGGCGGTGACGGACAGCGAGGAGGTGTTGGTGGCCAGGATGCAGTCCGGGGAGACGACTGCCTCCAGTTCGGCAAAGACCTGCTTCTTGACGTTCAGTTCCTCGAACACGGCTTCAATCACAAAGTCCGCGTCAGCGAAAACCTCCTTGGATACGGAGCCCGTGACCAGCGCCTTGGTCCGGTTGGCGGCGTCCTGGCTGATGCGCTTCTTGCCCAGGAGCTTGTCCACCTCGGCGTGGACGTAGCCAACGCCCTTGTCCACCCGGGCCTGGTCAATGTCCGTCATCACCACGGGGACCTTGAGCTGGCGGGCGAACAGCAGTGCCAGCTGGCTTGCCATGAGGCCGGCGCCAACCACCCCAATCTTCGTGACAGGACGGGCCAGCTTGCGGTCCGGGGCTCCGGCGGGGCGCTTGGACCGCCTCTGGACGAGGTCCAGGAAGGCATAGACGGTGGCACGGAACTCGTCGGTCTGCATGAGGTCGGCGAGGGTTTCGCATTCCAGGGCAGCAGACTGCGCCTGGGTCATGGTGCGGTTCGCCTCGAGGATGTCCAGGACCTTTCCCGGCGCAGGCGCAGCATTGGACGTCTTCGCGTCCACGAAGGCCCGCCCTGCCGTGACGGCTGCATCCCAGCGCGCGGCGGTTGCTGGGTCGGCGGGATCGACGGCGTTGGTCCGTTCCGGGACCAGGTCGCCTGAAATGACGCCGGCCGCCCACGCAAGGGACTGCTCCAGGAAATCCGCAGGCTCGAACAGGGCGTCCGCGACACCCAGGCTGAACGCCTGGGGTCCGGTCAGGGTCCGGTTGTTGCTGAGCGGGTTCTCAATCATCACCTTGACCGCGTTTTCCGGGCCGATCAGGCGCGGCAGGATGTACACGCCGCCCCAGCCAGGGACCAGGCCCAGAACGGCTTCAGGCAGCGCAAGTGCGCCTGCTCCGGTGGAGACTGTGCGGTACGTGGACTGCAGGGCAATCTCCAGCCCTCCGCCCAGCGCCGCGCCGTTGATGAAGGCGAAGCTGGGGACCCCCAGGCCGGCCAGCGTGCTGTACACATCGTGGCCCAGCTGCGCCATCCACAGCCCGTGCTCGCGTTTGTCCAGGTTCTTGACGGCGGAAAGGTCGGCGCCCGCCACCAGGTAATAAGGCTTGCCCGTTACTCCCACGCCGACGATCTCACCCCGGGCCGCGCGTTCCCGGAGACCCTCCAGGACCTTGCCGAGCTCCACCAGGGTGTTGGGCCCCAGTGTGGTGGGCTTGGAATGGTCCAGGCCGTTGTCGAGGGTGATGAGGGCGAACGTGCCAGGGCTTGGCTTCCCGGCCGGTGCCGGCAGCTCGATGTCCTGGACGTAGGAATGCGTCACTGTTTCGTTGGGAAACAGGTCTGCAAGTCGGGTGAAATCTGCGGCGCTCATGCGGCTCCTTCGGAAACGGTGTGGGTGGCGGAGTTTGCCGGCCGGGCTCCGCTGTAATCGGCATGGTGGGCGTTTTCCCAGATCACGGTGGCGCCCATGCCCAGGCCAACACACATGGTGGTGATGCCGTAGCGCACGGAAGGGTCTTCCTCGAACTGCCGGGCCAGCTGGGTCATCAGCCGTACGCCGGAGGAGGCCAGCGGGTGTCCCACTGCGATGGCGCCGCCGTAGCGGTTGACCCGGGTGTCGTCGTCGGCAATGCCAAAGTGCTCAAGGAAGCTCAGGACCTGGACGGCGAACGCTTCGTTAATCTCGAAAAGGCCAATATTCCCGATGGAAAGCCCCGCGTTCTTCAGGGCCTTCTCGGTGGCGGGCACCGGACCAATGCCCATGACTTCCGGTTCCACGCCCGCGTAGGCATAACTGACCAGGCGCATCCTGACCGGCAGTCCGAGCTCCGCCGCGGTGTCAGACGAGGCCAGGACAGCGGCGGTTGCGCCATCGTTCAGGCCCGCGGCGTTACCTGCGGTGACCCGCCCGTGTGCCCGGAACGGGGTGCGGAGGCCTGCGAGGTCGGCCAGGGTGGTCCCGGGCCGCGGGGGCTCGTCCACGGTGTGCAGCGACCACCCCTGGCCGGGCTTCATGGCTGCCACCGGCACCAGGTCCGGCTGGATGCGGCCGCTGCGGCGGGCGGCCTCATATTTGGCCTGGGATGCCACGGCATAGGCGTCCGTGCGTTCTTTGGTGATCGACGGGAAACGGTCATGCAGGTTTTCTGCGGTGTTCCCCATGTTGAGGGCGGCCGGGTCCACCAGCCGCTCCGACATAAAGCGCGGGTTCGGATCGGCGCCCGAGCCCATGGGGTGGTTGCCCATATGCTCGACGCCCCCTGCCACCGCCACGTCATAGGCTCCGAAGCCGATTCCGCCGGCAACGGATGTCACGGCAGTCATCGCCCCGGCGCACATACGGTCAATGGCGAACCCGGGAACCGTCCTGGGCAGGCCGGCGAGCAGGGCGGCGGTCCGGCCCAGGGTGAGGCCCTGGTCTCCGGTCTGGGTGGTGGCAGCAATGGCCACCTCGTCAATCCGCTCCGGCGGCAAGGAGGGGTTCCGGCGCAGCAGTTCACGGATGCATTTCACCATCAGGTCATCAGCCCGGGTGCCGGCGTAGATGCCCTTTTCCCCGGCCCTGCCGAACGGTGTGCGGAGGCCGTCCACAAAGACGACGTCCCGGACAGTGCGCATGGATGCGCCGCTTTCCTGGTGGCTCACGTATAACTCCTCATCGAGACGTAGGCGCCGGCTGCGTGCCGGAATGCGGCAGCCAGCCTGGCGGCAATACCCTCGATGTTACTCGCGAGTAACTTAGCCCGCAAGGCCCCGGGTTGAAGGGACGCTCTCTCATTTAATGCGCCTTTTTGGCTGGCGCTCTCTCACTCTCTTCAGGAAAGTGAGCGAGCGTTGCCAATATTCACGCATCAACCGAGAGAGCGTTTGGGGATCCGGTTCGGGAGCCAGTGGCCGGCGGCGGGACCTACTGTCCTGCTGCGGCTGCGTCCGCTTTTGGTTCCTTGGCAGGCAGTGGCTGGGGGTTCAGGAAAGCCGCGGAAATAAGGGGTGCAGCCAGTTCCACCTGCCAGTCCCGCGCGCCCAGGGCGCGGAGTTCCGCGGCAATCGCGTCTTTGCTGACATCGGCCGGTGGGCGCCAGGCCACCCGGCGCAGGTAGTCAGGGGTCAGCAGGTTCTCCAGCGGCAGGTTCAGCTCCTCGGCCCTGGCCTGCAGCAGCGGCCGGGCGGTGGCCAGCCGGGCAGCTGCCGCCGGATCACGGTCGGCCCAGACCCTCGGCGGGGGCGGGGCATTGGTGGGCAGGTGCAGCGGCGGGAGCTCCTTGAGGTCGCGGGCTGCGGCTATGCACCGCAGCCAGCGGGGAGCCTCCCGCTGGGCAGCCCGGCCGTGGAAGCCCTTGGTTCCCAAAAGCTGCGGCACCGTGGACGGCATCGCCTTGGCTGCAGCCACCAGCGCAGAGTCCGGGATCAGCCTGCCGGGAGCAACATCCCGTTTCTGCGCCAGGGAGTCGCGCTCCAGCCACAGCTCGCGGACGGCAGCGAGCTGCCGGCGGTCCCGGATCTGGTGGAGCCCGGAGGTCTTCCGCCATGGGTCGACGCGGGCCGGCGGCAGCCCCGCGGCCAGGATCGCCGCGAATTCCTGCTCGGCGTACTCCAGCTTGCCGTCAGCCTCCAGGAGTTCGATCAGCTCCTCCCGCAGCTCCGTCAGGACCTCAACGTCCAGCGCGGCGTACCTCAGCCAGGGTTCCGGCAGGGGACGGGTGGACCAGTCGGCGGCGGAATGCTCCTTGGCGAGACCAAAGCCCAGCAGTTGTTCGATGACGGCCGCGAGTCCCACCCGGGGGAGCCCGGCGAGCCGTGCCGCGAGTTCGGTGTCAAAGAGCCTGTCCGGCCACATGCCCAGCTCGGAGAGGCAAGGCAGGTCCTGGCTGGCGGCATGCAGGATCCACTCGACGCCGCGCAGGGCGTCGTTGATGATGTCCAGGTTGCCGAAGGGTTCGGGGTCGATCAGCCAGGTTCCGGCGCCTTCACGCCGGATCTGGACAAGGAAAGCCCGCTGCCCGTAGCGGAAGCCGGAAGCCCGCTCAGCGTCAACCCCCGCGGGCCCTGTTCCTGCGGCTATGGCCGCGGCGCAGCGCTCCAGGCCGGACTGCGTTTCGATCACCAGCGGAACGCCGTCCCGGGGCGAGGCGAGTTCAACGATTTCGGGGACGGGGCTGTCAAAGCCTTCCACCGTGATGTGGGGTGCGGTATCAGCAGCCGGGACGCCGGCCGTGGTGTTATCCGGAATGTTAGGGGTCATGATGCCTTCAGTTTACCGGCCGGCCGGTCCACGCCTGCGTGCGGGCGTGCGTACGGTCCCGCAGTGCCGCCCTGTGCGCCGCGCGCCATCTGGACGCCACCGGCCAGGGATCTCAGTTCCGCCGCCGGTGTGTCAGCGGCGTAACGCCGTCAGGAAGCGGTGGCAGGCCGGCGAACGTGCAGACCATATCGGACCACGCCTCGAGGTGGGCCCGGACATCGGAGCTGGCAGGTGTCCAGGACGCACGGAGTTCAATGTCGATGGATCCCGGCCGCTCCGAGAGGGTGCCGAAGCTTTCGGAGAGGACACGGGTGGCGGTGCCGCCTGCAGCCCGGTACGGCGCCTTGTGGTTTTCCAGTGCCTCCACGAGCCAGGTCCAGGCGACGGTTCCGAGCATCTCGTCGTTGCCCATCTCGGGCTCCAGTTCCGCGCGGATATAGGTGACGATGCGGAACTCCCCGCCCCAGACCTCCGATCCCTCCGGATCATGCAGGAGGATGAACCGGCCGGTTGCCAGTTCCGTGCCGCCGTCGTCTTCCGTTCCCGAGGCGGCAGCCAATGCCATGGCGGCCGGGCCGTGAAGGGGCGTTCCGGGCGTGCCGGCGCCGGGAGCATAAACCTCGGCGCCCAAGGCCACGGCAAAGGGTGCCAGCCGGGCAGGCGCGGGAATCTCCGCCAGGCGGAGCTCCCGGCGGCACTGGGCTTTCCTGAGGGTTCCCAAGGCGTGGAGAAACTCCGGGGGAACCTGGTCAAGTGCGTTCACCTTCGCAGGTTACGCAACTGTGCCGGGCAGGGCGGGTAGGCTCGCCGCCGGTCCCTTGCCCTGGGTGCCGGCAGCGTCAGCCGGCACGCTGCTGAAGTTCCCGGCGGATGGCGTCAGCAAAGGAATCCACGTCCTCTTCGGTTGTATCAAAGGAACACATCCACCGGACTTCCCCGGCGGCTTCATTCCAGTCGTAGAAGCGGAAGGATGCGCGCAGCCGGTCCGCCACGCCGTCGGGCAGGATGGCGAACACACCGTTGGACTCGGTCTTCTGGGTGGGCTGGACGCCGTCGATGGTGTCGACGGCGGCGCGGAGCCGTGCGGCCATGGCGTTGGCGTGGGCGGCGGAGCGCAGCCACAGATCGCCCTCCAGGAGCGCGATGAACTGGGCGGACATAAAGCGCATCTTGGACGCCAGCTGCATGTTCATCTTGCGCAGGTACACGAGCCCGTGGGCGGCTTCCGGGTTCAGCGCCACCACCACTTCACCGAAGAGCAGGCCGTTCTTGGTCCCGCCGAAGGACAGGATGTCCACGCCGGCGTCGCGGGTGAAGGCGCGCAGCGGAACCTGGAGGTGGGCTGCGGCGTTGGCCAGCCGGGCGCCGTCCATGTGGAGCTTCATGCCCCTGGCGTGGATGTGGTCGGCGATGGCGCGGACTTCCTCAGGCGTGTAGCACGTGCCAAGTTCGGTCGTCTGGGTGATGGAGACGGCGAGCGGCTGGGCGCGGTGCTCGTCGCCCCAGCCCCAGGCCTCCCGGTCGATGAGTTCGGGGGTCAGCTTGCCGTCCGGTGTCGGGACGTGCAGCAGCTTGATGCCGCCGACGCGCTCCGGGGCGCCGTTCTCATCCATGTTGATGTGGGCTGTGGATGCGCAGACCACCGCACCCCACCGGGGGAGCAGCGACTGCAGCGAAAGGACGTTGGCGCCGGTGCCGTTGAAGACCGGAAAGCACTCAATCCCGGGCCCGAAGTGATGCTCCATCAGCTCCTGCAGCCTGGCGGTGTATTCGTCCTCGCCGTAGGAGACCTGGTGGCCGCCGTTCGCGGCTGCCAGTGCCGCGAGGACTTCCGGGTGCACCCCGGAATAGTTGTCCGAGGCAAACCCCCGCACGTTCGGATCGTGGAGGCGGACCCCGGCGGCGGTTTCAGCAGTTGTTGTCATCGCTTTGCTCACGCTTTCAGTCTAAGTAAAGTCGGGCGCCGGTAAGTCAGGGCGCCAGCAGCAGCCGGCTGCCGTTCAGTTCAGCGGCCGGGGCCTGGAAGAGGCCGACGACGGCGCGCGCCAGGTCCCCGACGTCCGTTGCCCCCGGGAAAGTCCGCCCTGGATGGCTGCGGCGCAGCCCCTCGTCAACCAGGGCCTTGACCACCAGGACGACGGCGGCTGCCGCGCCGCCGCCGTTCCCGGAATCGCGGCGGAAGCCGTCCGCCACGGCCATAGTCCAGGCTTCAGCGGCGGCCTTCGCTGCGGCATAGCTGGCTCCTGCCGCCGAGGGCTTGCTGACGGCGGTGGAGGACACCAGGGCGAAGCGGCCGTTCGGGGAGGCGGCGACGTCGTCGTAAAAAACGCGCGAAACGTTGCGGAGCGTCGTGATGGCTCCCCGTTCAAGGAAGTCCCAGTCCTCGTCCGTCTGGTCCGTGATGCCGCGTGCGCCGCGCCAGCCGCCCACCAGGTGGATGACCGCGTCCATTGGTCCGGCGGCAGCGGAGACCTCGGCGCGCAGCTGCCGGACCTCTTCCATTTGGGCGAGGTCGCACACAAAGGGGGCAACGCCGTCGCCCGCCTGTTCCGCCGCCGCGCTGATCCTGGCCCGGTCCGACCCCACGGTGAAGACGCGGTGGCCTGCTTCCCGGAGCGCGCGGGCCACGGCGATGCCGGACGCTCCGCTGCCGCCGGTAACAAGAACGTTCAGCCGCTGTGGTGCTGTACCCGGTGCTTCCGTCACAGGGCGGAGGCTCCGGTGATCCCGGCAGTGGACTCGATGACAGGGCGCATCTTCTTCTCCAGCGCTTCGTAGAACATGGACAGCGGGAATTCGTCGTCAAGCACCTGGTCCGTAAGGCCGCGGGGCGGACCGGCCAGCGGCAGTGCCTCCGGCCCCTTGGCCCAGACGGAGGCCGGGTGGGGAGTGACGGTCGCGGAGATCAGCTGGTACGCGGCCAGCCAATGGGCGGTCTTCGGCCGGTCTATGGAGCGCCAGTACAGTTCGTCGATGTTCGCGCCGAGCGCGATGACGGCGTTGGCTACCTCGTCCCAGTCGATGGTGAGCCGGGTGTCCGTCCAGTGCAGGACCCGCTGCTGGTGCAGCCAGGCGAACAGGAGCTGGCCGCCCAGTCCGTCGTAGTTCCGTACCCGGCTGCCGGTGATCGCGAACCGGAAGATGCGGTCGAAGATGATGGCGTACTGCACCAGTTTGGCGTGGCGCCTAGACTCAGGGTCGGCGTCCTCGTCATTTTCGATCCGTACGGACTCGCGGAAAGCAGTCAGGTCGCAGCGCAGTTCCTCGAGCGAGTACAGGAAGAAGGGCATCCGCTGCTTGATCATGAACGGATCAAAAGGCAGGTCGCCACGCATGTGGGTCCGGTCGTGGATCAGGTCCCACATGACGAAGGTGGCCTCGGTCAGGTCCTGGTCGGCGAGCATTTCCGCCGCGCCGTCGGGCAGTTCCAGGCTGGTGGTCTCGGCTGCGGCTTTGAGGACGCGGCGGAACCTGGCCGCCTCCCGGTCCGCGAAGATGGCTCCCCAGGTGAAGGTGGGGGTCTTGCTGACCGAGACGGTCTCAGGGAAGAGTACTGCGGAGTTGGTGTCATAACCGGCTGTGAAGTCCACGAAGCGGATGGGAACGAACAGCTTGTTCGAGTAATCGCCCGCCTCGAGGCCGGCGATGAACTCGGGCCAGATCACCTCGATCAGGACTGCCTCCACGAGGCGGCTGCTGCTGCCGTTCTGCGTGTACATGGGGAAGACCACCAGGTGCTGGAGGCCGTTCCGCCGCTGCTCCTGAGGCTGGAAGGCCAGGAGGGAGGACAGGAAGTCAGGGATGGCAAACCCGGAGCGCGCCCAGCTGGAAAAGTCCGTGCACACAGCGTCCAGGTATGTGGCGTCGTGGGGGAAGGCGGGGGCGAGGGCGCGGACGGCGCTGACGATGTCTTCCACCTTCGAAGCTGCCTCGGAATGGTGGGCGGCGTCGGGGATGGAGCCGTCCTGGGCCTGGAGGGCCTGGAGGGCGGTGGCGGCGGCCTTGAGCCGCTTCCAGTCCTGGTTCTCCGCGGAAATCCCGGTGACGGCGGTGGTCAGGGTTTCGGTCATCGTCGGCTGCCTTTCTGGTTGCTTGCTACCTAATGCCGAGCGTAGCAAGCAACCAGTAGGGCTAATGCAGAAAGGGGCTAAGCCTAAGAAAGCGTTAGGCTCGAGTGCGTAGATTGCTGCCGGAGGAGGCCGCCAGCTGGGGCATTACTTCTCCGGTTCCGTTCCGCTGACCTGCTGATCCTCCTGCGGGACCAGCCGGATGGAGATGGAGTTGATGCAGTAGCGCTGGTCCGTGGGGGTTCCGAAACCCTCACCCTCAAAGACATGGCCCAAATGCGAATCACAGGCTGCGCACCGGACCTCCACCCGGTCCATGCCCATGGTGCGGTCGTGGATGTAGCGGACGTTCCCTTCCGCAAGCGGTGCCCAGAAGGACGGCCAGCCGCAATGGGAATCGAACTTTTCGTTGCTGGTGAAGAGCTCTGTCCCACATGCGCGGCACTGGTAAACGCCTGCCGTGTGGGTGTCCCAGTATTCACCGGTATAAGGACGCTCGGTACCGGCCTGGCGGAGCACGCGGTATTCCTCCGGAGTGAGTTCCTCACGCCATTGGGCATCGCTCTTTTCAACGCCCTTGCCGCCGGGGGCGGAACCGGCGGATGCCGCCTCAGGGGCAGGCGCGGCCGTATCTGGGGCCTTATGTCCGAAGATGCTGTTTCCGAAAATGCTCATAGCCTTCTCAACGCTCACGAGTCGCCAATAAATCCCGAGCCCGCGTACAGGTGGAGCACCGGTACGCCCAGCTGGTCCTGTGCCTTGTTGGCCCAGTCCGTGTGGAAGGTGTCTGATACGGCATGCGGCCGGGTAATCACCACAGCCTGCGCAGCGCCGGTCTCGCGTACCTTGGAGACCAGTCCGCTGACGGCCCCGCCGTCCACGACTTCCCCTGTAACGCCTGAGCCCAGTCCTTCCAGGGCCGCCAGGGATACGGACAGGGTCTCGGCTGCCTTGGCACGTTCCTGGGTGGGATCCGGGGCGTGGGAGGTCAACTCCCGGAAGGCTTTTGCTATGTCCAGCAGCGAAAGGTTCTCGAGGAAGTCCACCAGCAGGTGCCGCTCGGTGTTTGCCGGCACCAGGACAACCAGGCGGGTATCCGAGCCGTCCACGAGGCGTTCGATGTTCAGGCGGTCGTCCGCCCCCAGGGGTTCTTCGGTCAGGATGACGATGGGTTCACTCATGGCCCTAGCCTAGTCCTGCAGCGCTGCCCTGCGCAGTGGCCGCCACGCCCGTCCCTGAGGGCCGGCGGGCAGCGGCCACACGCGGCGGAATGCGGGCATCGGTGCCGGGCCGGTAAGAATAGTTTCATGGCATCTTTCCAGCAAACCCGCCCCGCCCCCGTTCAGAGCACCCCCGAAACCGGGGGGATGTCGCTGCGCGCCAAATGGGCAATCGGCGGAGCGATCGGCGGAGGCGGCCTGGCAGGGCTGCTGGCCACAGGGTCATCGGCGCTCGCCGTGTACTTCGCGCGGCGGGTCATCACGCCGGCGCGGCAGCGGGCAGCAGACCAGGAAATGCTCGCGCTCATCAGGGACGGCCAGCGGCAGCAGGCAATTTTTGCCGCCACGGACGACACCACCGTGGACGGTGTCTACGGGTTCTTCTTCGACGGCGGCAAAGGGCACGCGCGGATCGGCCGCATCGTCTCCTACTCGCCCGCCGAGCGGACCGTCCTGCGGGACGTCGAAGCGGTCTATGCCGGTGACCTCTCAAAGGCCCGCCGCGGCTGGTGGAGCGGGGCTGTCCACCCGGACCCTGCCGCCGTCGGAATCCCGCACGAGGAAGTGATGATCGACGTCGACCGGGGGCAGGCTCCCGCGTGGCTCGTCCGCGCCGGCGGAACGGCCCGGACCTGGGCGGTAATGGTGCATGGACGCGGAGCCACGCGGCAGGAGGCGCTGCGCGCTGTAGGCCCGGCGTTGGAGCTGGGGCTTACCAGCCTCCTGGTTTCCTACCGCAACGACGGCCTTGCGCCCTCCGCCGATGACGGCCGTTACGGCCTGGGTTCGACGGAGTGGCGTGACGTCGAAGCGGCAGTCGAGTACGCGCTGGCCAACGGTGCGGAAGAGATCGTGCTGTTCGGGTGGTCCATGGGAGGCGCCATCTGCCTGCAGACGGCCGACCTTTCCCGCTACCGCCACCTCATCCGGGCGATGGTGCTCGATGCGCCCGTCACTGACTGGGTGAATGTCCTGGCCCATCATGCGCAGCTGAACAGGATTCCCTCCCTTGTGGGCCGGTATGGCCAGCTTATGCTGGGGCATCCCCTGGGACGGCGCCTCACGGGATTGTCCGCCCCGGTTGACCTGAAGGCGATGGACTGGGTGTCGCGGGCAGTCGAACTCCGCACGCCCACGCTGGTGGTGCACAGCGTCGATGACGAATACGTGCCCTACCGGCCATCGGCCCTGCTCGCCGAGCGCAATCCGGAGATGGTGACCTTCGAGCCGTTCCACCAGGCACGGCACACCAAGGAATGGAACGTTGATCCGGAGCGGTGGGAAAGCCTGGTCAAGGCGTGGCTGCGGCAGCAGCTGGCACCCCGGCTGAATCCGGGCGCCTTGAACCCGGTCAGCCCCTGACACGGTTTAGGTTCCACTGTCAGCGCTGAATCCGTTGCGGGACGCGCCTGCTCCGGAGCAGCTTCAGCTGAAGCCTGGACCGTCCGAAGGGGTAATGGGATCCGCGAAGTTGGAATGGGTGGGACGGTCGCGGTCCGACAGACGTCCTGACCATCGAGCGGCGTGCGGATCGACTTTTCCGCACTTCACGCAGTGGCGCGTGAAGGTGCCGTCGCGGTCCGCTTCCGCCACCCAGTGGTGCCCCAGGTTTGCCTTGCAAAACAGGGTTTTGAGCATGACGTTTGTCCATAAAACATCGGCCCTGCGTCAGGCCGGGCCGGCTAACGGCTGAACCGACCAGTGGCGTTGCGTCAGCCGGTCGGGCTGATCCTGCTGCAGGTAGGTGCGCCCTGACGGATCTTGTGTGCCTTGAACATACGACGGCGGCGCCGGCGGCGTGTTTTGGGGCTATGAGAGAAGTGGCATTTTTGGTGCTGAATCGGTGCATCGATTGTAGCGCCGCAAAAGGGCCAGGTGTATACGGGCTGCGACCCCTATGGGGCGGACAACGAGCCTATGGGTGCCGTGACTGCCTGGGTGAGGCGGATCAGGTCAGCCGGCGCCAGTTCTATGTCCAGGCCGCGCTTTCCGCCGGAGACCAGCAGTGTTCGCAGGCCCACGGCGCTTGAGTCCAGCACCGTGGGGGAGGGCAGCCGCTGGCCGAGCGGGGAGATGCCGCCCAGTACGTAGCCGGTGCGCCGCTGGGCTGCGGCCGGATCCGCCATGGCCGCCTTCTTGGCCCCCAGAGCGGTGTCGAACGCCTTCAGGTCCAGGGTTCCGCTGACCGGGACGATGCCCACCGCCAGCCGGCCCTCCACCTCAACCATCAGCGTCTTGAAGACCCTTGAGGGGTCGATCCCGAGGGCCTCGGCCGCCTCGGCCCCGTAGCTGGCTGCCGAGGGATCGTGCGTGTAGGGGTGCAGCACAAAGGGAACCCCGGCCGCGGCCAGCGCCGCCGTTGCCGGGGTTCCCTGTGAAGCATTCCTGCGGGCCATGGTGCTGGTCCGGGCAGCAGCTAGGAGCGCACGCCGGAAGCGGCAGCGACCTTGCGCTTGATCCGTCCCAGCATGGCCGTCATGCCCCGCATGCGCAGCGGCGTGATGGCCCGGGTGAGTCCCAGGAGTTCGGGCATATCGTCCGGGACAGCGAGGATCTCTTCGGCGGACAGCCCGTCCAGCCCCTCGTGCAGCACACCGGCGAACCCGCGTGTTGTCGGGGCCTCGGCGGGAGCCTTGAAGAACAGCCGCACGGTACCGGCCGGGCCGCCGTCTTTTTCCGTTTCGATGGTGAGGAAGAGCGGCGACTGGCACTCCACAACCTGCTCGAGCAGTTCGGGGTGGTCCTTGAGCCGGTCCGGCAGCTCCGGCAGGCCCTCGGAGAATTCCAGCAGCAGCTGCAGCCGCTCGGGTTCGGACATGGCCTGGAAATCGTCCACGATGGCCGCCAGGGCGGAAGGCAAAGCTTGAGTAGTCATCGGTCCAAGTCTACGCAATCGCTGTGGAGCGGGCCGCGTCAGGCTCCGACTGCAACGGGAACGGAACCGCGTTCGGCACCCTTGACGATCGGTACCCGCACGGCGTTGCCCCATTCGGTCCAGGAGCCGTCGTAGTTGCGGACGGATTCAAAGCCCAGGAGGTACTTGAGAGCGAACCAGGTGTGGCTGGAACGCTCGCCGATGCGGCAGTAGGCCACGACGTCGTCGCCCTCGGCCAGCCCCGCTTCGCCGAGGTAGAGGGCCTCGAGTTCCTCGCGGCTGCGGTAGGTGCCGTCAGCTGCGGCGGCGCGGGCCCAGGGGATGGAAGCGGCGGTGGGAATGTGGCCGCCGCGCAGGGCGCCCTCTTCCGGGTAGGCCGGCATGTGCGTGCGCTGGCCCGTGTATTCCTCGGGGGAGCGTACATCGATGAGCGGCTTGCCAAGATGGGCAAGGACGTCTTCCTTGAAGGCGCGGATGGGAGCGTCATTGCGCTCGACGACGGGGTAGTCGCCCCTGGCCGGAGCCGGCTTTTCCCTGGTGAGTTCCCGTCCTTCGGTAATCCACTTGTCCCTGCCGCCGTCCAGCAGGCGCACGTCCTGGTGGCCGAAAAGCTCGAAAACCCACAGGGCGTAGGCAGCCCACCAGTTGGACTTGTCCCCGTAGATCACCACTGTGCTGTCACGGGAGATGCCCTTCGACGCCGCCAGTTCGGCGAACGCGGCGCCGTCCACGTAGTCGCGGGTTACGTCGTCGTTCAGGTCCGTGTGCCAGTCAATCTTCACGGCGCCGGGGATGTGGCCGGTTTCGTAGAGAAGGACGTCTTCATCGGACTCCACCACCACCAGCTCGCCGTTGGCGACGGCGCCGCTTTCGACAGCGGCAGCGAGCCACCCGGTGGAGACCAGCCGCTCCGGATGGGCGTAGGCAGCGAACTTCTCGTTCTGTTCAACGGGGTAGGGCATGATCTTGGCCTTTCATTGAGGACACGGATAGCCTGCTGGACCTTGGCGGGGCCGGCATTGGGACCTGCTTCCACACTAGCCAGCACCCCGGCCGGTGTCCGTATTCCGTTAATACGACGAAATGTTGCCTTCATCACCCCGGGCTGGCCAGGCACCAGTGACACAGCGTGGGGCGGCAGTACGTGAGGGCATGGATATGGGCAAGGAGACGCCGCATTGCCGGTATTCTTTCTGGGGACCAACCACCAGCAGAACGGACCCCCTTGGTACAGATCGAACAGCTTGCCGCCCGCACTCCGGCAGTTTCGGTGGATGAGCTCCTCAAAGGTTTCTATCCATCGCCCCGGTTCGGCCAGGTTTCGTTTTCCAGCTACCGCCCCGATCCCAAGCAGCCCAGCCAGTCTGCAGCCGTCAGGGCACTCGAGGGGTTTGCCGACGGCGTTGGCTCCGCGGGCGGGGGCGGACTGTTCAAGAAGTTCTTCGCGAAGAAGGATGAGTCCCGCGCCGGCATTTACCTCGACGGCGGGTTCGGCGTCGGCAAGACCCACCTTCTGGCCTCGCTGTGGCACGCCTCGCCCGGCCCCAAAGCCTTCGGTACCTTCGTGGAGTACACCAACCTGGTGGGCGCCCTTTCCTTCCGCAAGACGGTGGACGCGCTCAGCAGCTACAAGCTCGTTTGCATCGATGAGTTCGAACTCGACGATCCCGGCGACACCGTCCTCATGTCCCGGCTGATGCGGGAACTGGCAGACGCCGGGGTGAAACTTGCGGCCACCTCCAACACCCTGCCCGGTTCGCTGGGCGACGGCAGGTTCGCGGCGGTGGATTTCCAGCGCGAAATCCAGGTCCTCGCGGACCAGTTCGACGTCCTGCGGATCGACGGGGAAGACTTCCGGCACCGCGGGCTGCCGGCAGCGCCGGCACCGCTGAAGAACACTGAACTGTCCTCGCACATGAAAGCGGAATTCGACGGGAAGACGGTGGCCCAGGACGAATTCAGCACGTTGATCCACCACCTTGCAGGGGTGCACCCCAGCCGCTACCGCCAGCTGATTGACGGCATTGACGGGGTGGTGTGGCGCAACGTCCACACCATCACTGAGCAGGCGGTGGCGCTGAGGTTCGTGGTGCTTGCTGACAGGCTCTACGACAAGGATGTCCCCATCCTCGCCAGCGGGGTGCCGTTCGACCAGCTGTTCACGGAGGAAATGATGACGGGCGGCTACATGAAGAAGTACTTCCGCGCCGTCTCCCGGCTCACCGCACTGGCCCGCGAAGGCCAAAACCACGAACCCTCCTAGCGGAGGTACAGCCTGGTAAGCCTGCTGCTCCGGGACTGTGCGGCTTCAGCACCAGGCGAACCGCCAGCCCGGCGGCGAGGGCCCAAAACGCCGACCCGATACCGGCGAAAGCAAGGCCCGAGGCCGCCATGAGGAAGGTGACCGCCGGGGCTATCCTGTCCTCTGGGTCGGCCAGCGCGGCTGAAACGGCACCGGCAAGGGTTCCCAGGAGTGCAAGGCCGGCCACTGCCTCGAGCATGCCGGCCGGTGCGGCGGTCACCAGGGCCACCAGCGCAGCGGAGAACGCAGCCAGCACAAGGTAGGCAAATCCGGACGTGAAGCCGGCCACCCACCGGCGGTGCCGGTCCGGACCTGCCTCCTCGCCAGCTGCCAGGGCGGCGCTGAGCGCTGCCAGATTGACGGCGTGGGCGCCGAACCCAGCTGCCGCCGCGGTACCGGCGCCGGTCACCAGCATGGCCGGACGCCACGGGGTGTCGTAGCCGAAGGACCGCAGGACAGCCACGCCGGGAACGTTCTGTGACGCCATCGTCACCACAAACAGGGGAAGCGCAATACCCGCCATCGCCTGCAGGCTGAACGCAGGCGCGGTCCAGGCCAAGCCTGGAAGGATCTCCCCGTCACCCGGGGAGCTGCCCCCTGCGGCCAGGGAAATGCCGATCACGGCCAGGGCCACCAGCAGGGCTGCCGGCACGGACCAGCGGGGCGCCAGCTTCATCATCAGCAGCCAGCACAGGATGACCGGCGCAATGAACAGCGGAACAGTCCCCAGCGCCTTGAAGGGGGCAAGGCAGAGCTGCAGCAGGACGCCGGCAAGCATAGCCTGCGCAAGGGTTGCCGGGATCCTCGCCATCAGCCGGCCCAGGGCAGGCACCAAACCTGTCATGGCAATCAGTACCCCGGTGGCAAGGAAGGCCCCGACGGCGGCAGGCCACCCGCCGTCGACCGCTCCGGACGTTGCCAGCAGGGCAGCGCCGGGCGTGGACCACGCAAGTGTCACCGGCACTTTGGAACGCCACGCAAGCCAGAGCACCCCCAGGCCCACGGCCACGGTCAGCGCCAGCAGTCCGGACGCTGCCTGCTCAGGGCTGGCACCCACTGCCCTGAGCCCGGCCAGCACCACGGCGAAGGACGACGTGAAGCCCACCAGAGCAGTGACAATGCCCGCCACAATGGGCCGGGAGTCGAGCCGGGACTGCCCGGGTGGCTGGTGTGCCGTGGTGAAGGTAGGGGATTTCGCCATACGGGCAGGTTACCGGCCCTCTTTCGCGAACCCTTCATCGGCCCTGACATGCCGGTTAAACGCCGAAGGTGCAGGTGCCGCCTCCCGGCGGGACCTGCACCCCCTTGACGTGCTAGGGCAAGACCCTGGCCAAATCCTGTTACGGAGTCCTGTCAGCCGGCGGAACCGGGTTGACGGGAGTTACCGGCGGAACCTGCTCGGCGGCAGGTGCCTGTCCCGGGGTTCCGTTCTTGTCAATGAGCTTGGAAGCGCCATCCTGGACCTTGTTGACGTGGCCCGAGTACTTGCCTCCGGTCTTGGTGTCCACAAAATCACCGGCCTTGTTGATGCCGTTCTTGATGGCCTGCTCGTTGCCGCGGATGAGACCCTGAGCCTTGCCCTTTAGATCGTCAATCAGTCCCACGAGCACCTCCCTTCAATCGCGGAGCCAGGTCGCTCCTCCGCATTCGATCCTAGCGCCGCCGGGAAGGCATGCCAAGGAAATCGGGGGTTCCGGGCGTTCGCCCGCAGCGGATGCCGTTCCGCCAACGGGATCGCTCTGTCTGCTGTGGCTGCCGCGGAGGGGGACGCCCGGTGATGGCGAGTGGGGGGAGGGGTGGCCGGGCAAGAAAAAAGCAGCTCCCGGGGGGAGCTGCTGGATGTGGGCGATACTGGGATCGAACCAGTGACCTCTTCCGTGTCAGGGAAGCGCGCTACCGCTGCGCCAATCGCCCGGAACCGGAAGTCCGGCTTATGGGATTGTAAAAACAAGAGAGCGGACGACGAGATTCGAACTCGCGACATCCACCTTGGCAAGGTGGTGCTCTACCAGCTGAGCTACGTCCGCAAAATGGAGTACGTTCCGGCCAGGGCCGGGCGAACTGCCTGAAGCAAGTTTCCTTGCTTGGTGGGCGATACTGGGATCGAACCAGTGACCTCTTCCGTGTCAGGGAAGCGCGCTACCGCTGCGCCAATCGCCCATGTCCATCCGGGTATTATCCGGAAACCATGGTTTTCACCGAGGTGGGTACGGGATTCGAACCCGTGTATACGGCTTTGCAGGCCGCTGCCTCGCCTCTCGGCCAACCCACCGTGTTAGCGCCCATTCCGAAGAATTTTTGCTGTGACAGTGTCCTGCGAGCGGACGACGAGATTCGAACTCGCGACATCCACCTTGGCAAGGTGGTGCTCTACCAGCTGAGCTACGTCCGCATTTTGGAGGCTGATTCCCTGCCGTTCCCGGCATTTCCTCGCGTTCCAACGAGTAAAAACAATATAGGAGGTTCAGGGATTCTCCAAATCGCCAGTGCCTCGCCCACCCTTTGTGTCCGTCCTTCCCAGCAAGGGCGCGGTTTTCGCGTACTTACAGCCGTGTAATTCACGACGACGGGTGGGTGGCCTGGGTGCCGCGTCCGGCGGGTTGGCGGGACGCGCCTGCCCCCTTCCGGCTGTCCGGCATGGCTGCGCGGGCGCCGATTTTTGAATTGGGTGCGGTGTCGGCTAGCATTCAAGTGCACCAGGGCGATTGGCGCAGTGGTAGCGCGCTTCGTTCACACCGAAGAGGTCACTGGTTCGAACCCAGTATCGCCCACCGCACAAAGGTCCGTTTCCGCTCGCAGCGGAAGCGGACCTTTTTTATGCGCGGATCCATGCCTGCAGATTTTGTCGGCCCCCTGTGAAAGAGTTTTTTCCATGACAGCTCCACTCCTCGCCCACGCCACCGAATACGGCCGTATGTACGCCCGTTCAACGTCGGAGCAATTTTCGGTTCCGTCCATCACCACTGTTATCAGCCAGCAGCCGCACGGGCTGGATGGCTGGTTCGGGTACATGGGCGCCAGCAGCCTGGCAAACGATCCGCTGCTGGCTGACTGCCTGGGAAGTCCTGCCAAAATCCGCCAGGCTGTCAGCCGCGCAGCCAAGGCAGCCGAGACCTATCGGGACGACGCCGCCAAGCGTGGGGACCGCGTGCACAACTACTGCGAGCAGGTGGCCCTCCGCGCCCTGGGCCGCCCGCACACCATGAAGGAAGCCCGCGAGGCCCTGGCAGTTAACGGCGAGGAAGCCTTCGCGGTGCGCTTTGACGAGTGGTGGGAGCTGTTCCGGGTGGAACCCATCGCCCCGGAAATCACCGTGTGGAACAACGCGGTGGGATATGCGGGAACGCTGGACCTGGTGGCCCGAATCAACGGCCGCGTTTGCCTCATCGACTACAAAACCAAAGGCACCACCCGGGACGGCCTGGTCAAACCGCTCGATGACAAGGTGGTGATGCAGCTCGTCGCCGGGATGAAGGCGGAAGAGAGCCTGGTTGATCCCGAGGCCGGGACCTGGGAGCCGTGGAAATACGGTGAGGACCCCGTCCTGCTGGCGGTGGCCATCGGCGAAACCGAAGTTCGTCCCGTGCGGGCCAACCCCGACGTCCTCAAGCACCACTGGTGGAAGTTCTGTGCCCTGCGGCGGGTGTGGGAGCTCAACGCGGATACCATCAGCGCCGGTGCCGCGCTGCTTCCCATCGCACCGCCGCCGCTGGCACAGGCGCGCACGGCCTAGCGCTTTGTCTGCTCTTGGGATGTCTGCGGACCAGATGACTGCGCCTAAACTGGACAGGTTCCCTTTACCGCCAACTGTAAGGAATTACTGCGCATGGCTATCCTGAATATCCGCATCATCGGCGATCCTGTGCTGCGCACAGTGGCCGATCCCGTGACGGAATTCGGGCCGGAGCTGGCCAAACTGGTGGCGGACATGACCGAAACCATGGAGGACGTGGACGGTGCAGGCCTGGCCGCGCCCCAGGTGGGCATCAGCCAACGCGTCTTTACCTACCGGATTGGCGGCGTGGAAGGCCACATCATTAACCCCGTCCTGGAAAACAGCGGTGACTACCAGGAGGACCAGGTGGAGGGCTGCCTGTCCATCCCGGGCCTCGGTTTTCCCGTGCGGCGTTTCCGCTCCACCCGCGTGACCGGAGTGGACATGCACGGAAACCCCGTCACGGTGGAAGGGGAAGGGATGCTGGCACGGTGCTTCCAGCATGAGAACGACCACCTGGACGGCATCCTTTACACCGATCGGCTTGAGGGGGAGGACCGCAAGGCCGCCCTGCGGTCAATCAGGAACGCCAACTACGGCTCTGTCACCGAGCGGACGGCCGCCAAACGGGCCAAAACGGTGGGGTCCAGTTTCGGCGGCTCCACGCCCGGCTCCAGTTTTGGTGCCGGAGCGGCCGGTAACGCCGGGTGAGGGTCCTCTTTGCGGGGACTCCCGCTGTCGCCGTCCCGTCCATTGATGCGCTGGTGGAGGCAGGCTTCGAGGTCGTTGCCGTGCTGACCCGTCCCGATGCCCCCGTGGGCCGCAAGCGGGTCCTGACGCCGTCGCCCGTGGCTGCGCGCGCAGCTGAGCTCGGCATCGAGGTCATCCACGCAGCGCGTGTAGACGCCGAGGCGACTGCCAGGATTTCCGGCGTAAACCCGGACGTGGCCGCGATCGTGGCCTACGGCGGACTGGTTCCGCCTGCAGCCCTGGCTGTTCCCCGGTACGGCTGGGTCAACCTGCACTTCTCCCTCCTGCCGGCCTGGCGCGGAGCCGCACCCGTGCAGCGTGCCGTCATGGCCGGGGACGACGTCACCGGGGCCGTGACGTTCCTGTTGGAAGAGGGGCTGGATACGGGTCCTGTTTTCGGTACCCTGACAGAATCCGTTGGCCCGGAGGATACCGCTGGTGAACTCCTGGAAAGGCTGTCCCGGAGCGGGGCGGTCCTCATGGCCCAGACGCTGTCTGCTGTCGAGGCTGGCAAAGCGGCGCCGCAGCCGCAGGCAGGCGAGGTTTCCCTGGCACCCAAGCTGACCCTTGAGGACGGCCACCTCAACTGGAACCATCCCGCACTTGCCATTGGCCGGCAGGCGCGCGGCGTCACTCCCGAACCGGGGGCATGGACGGTCCTGGACGGACAGCGGGTCAAACTGGAACCTGTCCGGCTGCGGCCCGATGTCACGACGCTTGCTCCGGGCGCCCTGTCGCTGCACGGCAAGAGCGTTCTGGTGGGCACGGGCTCCCATGCCGTGGAACTGACCCGGATCCAGCCTGCGGGCAAAAAGATGATGGCCGCTGCTGATTGGGCACGCGGCATGGCTTCCCTTGAAAGCGTGGTGTTCGAATGAGCGGGTCCGGCGGCAATCCAGGCGGGCGCGGCAGCGGCGGTCAGGGCAACACAGGCAAAGGCAGCTC
The DNA here is from genome assembly GCF_045291495.1 of Pseudarthrobacter quantipunctorum. Classification (NCBI taxonomy): domain Bacteria; kingdom Bacillati; phylum Actinomycetota; class Actinomycetes; order Micrococcales; family Micrococcaceae; genus Pseudarthrobacter; species Pseudarthrobacter quantipunctorum. The sequence continues at coordinate 2,336,434 of NZ_CP148033.1, read as the reverse complement.
CGGGAAAGACAGTACAGGGCAGGGCCGGGGCAAAGGCGGACCCCGGGATAACAGCCGTCGAAACGCCCAGGGCCGTGAACGCAACCGCGGTCCGCAGCGGAACTTCACGGACAGCGCCCCCTCCCAGCGCACCCGCCGGGCCGATCCCGCCCGGCTGGTCGCTTTCGAAGTCCTGCGGGCCGTGGCGGCGGAGGACGCCTACGCCAACCTTGTGCTGCCGGCACGGATCCGCCACCACGGGCTGGACAAGCGCGATGCCGGATTCGCCACCGAACTGACGTACGGCGCCCTGCGCGGCCAAGGCACCTACGACGCCATCCTGGCCCGCTGTGTGGACCGCCCGCTGGACCAGCTGGACCCTGCCGTGCTGGACGCCCTGCGGATTGGCGTGCACCAGTTGCTGGCCATGCGCGTCCCGGCGCACGCGGCCCTGGACCAGACCGTCGGCCTGGCGCGCGCCGTGATTGGAGCTGGCCCGTCTGCGCTCATCAATGCCGTGCTGCGCAAAGTTGCCGCGCGCACCCTTGAGGAGTGGCTGGATGAGCTCGTGGCAGGGGAAACCGACGCAACGAAGATCGCTGCGCTCCGCTACGCCCACCCCGAATGGATCGTCCGTGCCATGCGGCAGTCACTGGTTGCACACGGGCGCTCCGCCGATGAAATCCAGGACCTGCTGGAGGCGGACAACGCAGCTCCCGTGGTCAACCTGGTAGCCCTTCCCGGCCTTGGCAACCTCGACGAGGCACTGGAGCACGGCGCTGCTCCGGGCGAACTTGTTGAGGGCTCCGCGCTTTCCAGCGGCGGAGACCTGGGACGGTTCTCCTCTGTCCGGGAAGGAACCACCCGCGTCCAGGACGTCGGCTCGCAGCTGGTGGCCAGGGCCATGGCATCGGTCGATCTTGGCGGGCCGGCAGGCGGACCTGGCGATGGAAAAGCCGAGGCGTGGCTGGACCTCTGCGCCGGCCCCGGCGGAAAGGCCGCCCTGCTGGCTGCACTGGCGAAGCAACGGGGTGCCACGCTCCTGGCCAATGAGCCCGCCCCGCACCGCGCCAAGCTGGTGAGCCAGGCCCTCGCCGCCGTCCCGCGGGAAACCTGGCAGGTCCGGACCGGCGACGGCCGCGAGCTCGGCACCGAAAAGCCCGGCTCCTTTGACCGCGTCCTGGTGGACGTTCCCTGCAGCGGGCTGGGCGCCTTGCGGCGCCGGCCCGAGTCCCGCTGGCGCCGGTCGCCCAAGGACCTGGCGGACCTTGGCCCGCTGCAGCGCGAGCTCCTCGCCTCGGCCCTGGCAGCCGTGCGGCCCGGGGGAGTGGTGGCCTACGTGACGTGTTCCCCGCATCCGGCGGAGACGACGGCCGTGGTTGCCGACGCCCTCCGCAAGCGTGAGGACCTGGAACTCCTGGACGCCGGGGCAGCGGTGGACGCCGTCAGCCTTCCGGGGAAGCTGGACGCGGGCCACGAGTCCACGGCGCAGCTCTGGCCGCACATCCATGGCACGGACGCCATGTTCCTGGCGCTCATCCATAAAAAGGCCTAGGCGCAAGCAACAACAGACCAGTGAAAGGCAACCCCATGACGCAATGCTGCATCAACCCGAGCATCCTCTCCGCCGACTTCGTCAACCTCGAGGCCGAACTGCAGCGCATCAGCACCGCTGACGCCGTGCATGTGGATGTCATGGACAACCACTTCGTCCCCAACCTGACCATCGGACTGCCCGTGGTGCAGCGCATTCAGGCTGTCAGCCCCATCCCCCTCGACGCGCACCTCATGATCGCCGATGCCGACCGGTGGGCGCCGGGATTTGCCGACGCCGGCCTGGCCTCGGTCACCTTCCATGCCGAGGCATCGATTGCGCCGGTGAAGCTGGCGCGCGAACTTCGCACCAGGGGATCAAAAGCGGGAATGGCGCTCCGGCCCGCCACCCCTGTTGAGCCGTACCTGGACATGCTCTCCGAGCTGGACATGCTGCTCATCATGACCGTTGAGCCCGGGTTCGGTGGACAGGCCTTCCTGGACCTCACCCTGCCGAAGATCCGGCGGGCAAGGGCGGCCATCGACGGGTCCGGAGCCGGCGTGGCCATCCAGGTGGACGGCGGCATCACGGAGGAAACCATCGTCCGGGCAGCAGAAGCCGGCGCCACCATTTTTGTGGCCGGTTCCGCTGTTTACGGTGCTGACGATCCCGCCGCAGCCATCGAACGGCTCCGTGTCCAGGGCAGCCGTCCGTTACGTGCGGCGTCTGCGGAATAGCGGGGAGCCCGCGCCTGTTATGGCACAATAGCAACACACATACGTGCTCCGGGGTCGGTGTAAGTCCGAACCGGCGGTGACAGTCCGCGACCCGCGAGCAGGTGCCTTCCGCAAGGAAAGCCCGGCAGACGGTTGAACCGGTGAAATTCCGGTACCGACAGTTAAAGTCTGGATGAGAGAAGCACGTACAGCTGTATCTGTGGGCCCGTCCCGGTCCCGCAGCCTTCTGCTGTCGTATACCCCCGGAGCCATCGCGGTTCGAGAGGGAAGGAACGACACAGCATGAACCCCCAGCGATGGCTCTTAACTGCCGAACGTCCCGCCGCTTCAGCGCAGGACGCCGCCGCGGCGATGGTCGCTGCATGACGGCGGCCAACCAGTTTCCTGGAACCGGTGCCGCCGCCACCACCCTCCATCCGGGCCACCCGCTCCAGCCCGCCGACGGTGTGGTGACCGCCTTCAGCGCCGGCGAGACCCGGGCCATGGAGGCTGCACTGCAAGCAGCCCTGCGGGGCCCGCGCGGGGCGAACCCCCTGGTGGGCGCCGTCGTCGTCGATCCTAAGGGCAACCACCTGATCACCGGGCTCCACCGCGGCGCCGGCACCGCGCATGCGGAGGCCGATGCCATTGCCCAGGCGGCAGCAGCTGGCCTGGACCTTTCGGGCTGCACCATGCTGGTGACGCTGGAGCCCTGCGACCACCTGGGACGCACCGGCCCGTGCACGCAGGCGATCATTGCCGCCGGCATCACGGACGTGGTGTACGCCGTGGACGATCCGCATGACCCTGCTGCGGGTGGAGCGGCAACGCTGCGTGCCGCCGGCGTGCGCGTCCGCAGCGGCCTGGGAGCTGCTGAATCACTGGACTTGAACCGGCAGTGGTTTGAAGCGGTGACGGCAAAGCGGCCTTTTGTCACCCTCCACATCGCCCAGACGCTGGACAGCCGCATCGCTGCCCAGGACGGCACCAGCCAGTGGATCTCCAGCCCGGAATCCCTGGCGGACAACCACGCCATCCGCGGGCGGATCGACGCCATCCTGGTGGGGACCCAGACCGTCCTGGTGGACAACCCCCGGCTCACCGCCCGCGACCCGCAGGGAACACCGGCGCCGAACCAGCCGGTACGGGCTGTCATGGGCCTGCGGGACGTCCCCGGCGGGGCCGCCGTGCGCGGAACGGACGGGCGCGTCGCGCACCTGCGCACCCGCGACCCCCACGAGGCGTTGTCCCTGCTCTATGCGTCCGGGACCCGCCACCTCATGGTGGAGGGAGGCTCGCGCATCCTCAGCGCCTTCCTTGCCGCCGGGCTTGTTGATGAACTCATTGTGTACCTGGCGCCCACACTGCTCGGCTCCGGCACCCCCGCCCTGGACGGCCTTGGAATCACCACCCTCGGCGACGCCCAGCAGTGGGAATGGGACGAGTCCGACGGCGGTGCCGTGCGCAGGTTGGGCCGCGACCTGAGACTTCACCTAAGACCGCAACGAACCGTTGCCCTAGACCCCCAACCATCCCGCGGAACCGCGGAGCAAGCCCAGGAAGGCCACTGATGTTTACCGGAATTATTGCCGAACAAGGGCACGTTTTGTCCGTCGAGAGGGACGGGGACGCCAGCGCCACCCTCCGGCTGCACGCACCCGGCAGCACTGAAGGGCTCGCCCTGGGCGGCTCGGTCGCCGTGAACGGGGTCTGCCTTACGGCCACCGAGATCAACGGCACCGAATTCAGTGTCGACGTGATGGGGGAGACCCTGGTCCGCAGCACCATCGGGGAACTGGCGCCGGGCGACTCCGTCAACCTGGAGCGCTGCGTTCCCGCGGGCGGCCGGCTGGACGGGCATGTGGTGCAGGGGCATGTTGACGGCGTGGGCGTGCTGCTGGAACGGGAAGCCCTGGGCAACTGGGAGCGGCTCCGGTTCGGCGTGCCGGCCAACCTGGCCCGCTACATCGCGGAAAAGGGCTCCATCGCCATCGACGGCGTCTCCCTCACTGTCACGGCCGTCAGCGACGCCGCCGAGCGCGAGCCCTGGTTCGAAGTCGGCCTGATTCCCACCACCCTGGCCGAGACCGGGCTGGGTTCCAAGACCACGGGCAGCCGGGTCAACCTTGAGGCGGATGTCCTGGCCAAGTACACCGAACGCCTGCTTGCCTTCAGCACACCAGCGTCTGCTGTCCTTGACGGAGGTGCACCGTGAACGCCGTTCTCCGGCTCGAGCCCGAGGCGTCGCAAACAGGCGCTGAACCTACCCCGGGTACCCGCGGACTGGACTCCATCGAGGCAGCCGTGCAGGCCATGGCCGCCGGCAGGCCGGTGCTTGTGGTGGACAACGAGGACCGCGAAAACGAAGGCGACATCATCTTCGCGGCGCAGCATGCCACCCCCGCGCTGATGGGATGGACCATCCGCCACAGTTCCGGCGTCATCTGCGTTCCGCTGTCCGGGGACCGGGCGGATGCCCTTGCGCTGCCTCCCATGGTGGCGGTCAACGAGGACGCCAAGGGGACCGCCTACACCGTTTCCTGCGACGCCGCCCTCGGTGTCAGCACAGGGATCTCCGCCACGGACCGGGCCCTCACCGCCCGGGTCCTGGCGGACCCCCACGCCGTGCCGGCGTCCCTGACCCGGCCCGGGCATATATTCCCGCTCCGTGCAGTTGACGGTGGTGTGCGGGAACGTCCCGGCCACACCGAGGCCGCGGTGGACCTGTGCCGCCTGGCCGGGCTTGAGCCGGTGGGCGTGATTGCAGAAGTTGTATATGACGACGGCGAGATGATGCGCCTGGACGGGCTCCTGACCTTCGCAGCTGAGCACGGCTGCCCCCTGATTTCCATTGAGGATCTGGCGGCCTACCTCGCAGCGGGGGGAAGCGAACCCACGAAGAGCGCCCGCGAGGTTCCGGGCGGCAAGAAGGAGACACGATGACCTCTTCGACAGCCCGCGGCAGCGGTTCGCCGAACGGCCACGGGACTTCCCCGGAGGGCCTTGCGGCTTCCCTGAACAGCCACCCTACTTCCCAGGACAGCCACGAACCCGCTGCCAGCGGGCAGGAACGCAGCGGCAGCGGCGTTACCCCGCATCCGGTAAGCGGCGGCCCGGTAGTGCAGCTGCCCACGGCCTTCGGTGATTTCGTGGCGCAGGCCTGGACGGACCTGGTCACCGGCGTTGAGCACCTCGCCGTCAGTTCACCCAACCCGCCCAAGGACGGCAAGGCGCCCCTCGTCCGGCTGCACTCGGAATGCCTCACCGGCGACATCTTTGGCTCGTACCGCTGCGATTGCGGGGAGCAGCTTGCCTTCGCCCTGGAAATGATCCAGCAAAACGGCGGGACGCTGCTCTACCTGCGCGGGCAGGAGGGCCGAGGCATTGGCCTGGCCAACAAGATCAAGGCCTACGCGCTGCAGGAGGCGGGCTTTGACACGGTGGAGGCCAACGAGCAGCTGGGGCTCCCCGTGGACGCCCGCTCCTACAACGCCGCGGCTCAGGTCCTAGCGGAAATGGGCCTCCATGAGGTGCGGCTCCTGAGCAACAACCCGGACAAGCAGAACAGGCTGGCACGGGCGGGCGTGAAGGTTGTGGAGATGGTTCCCACAGAGGTGCCGTCCCGCGATGAGAACATCCGCTACCTGCGGACCAAGAAGGACCGCATGGAGCACCGGCTGCTGCTGGACACCCATGTGGTTGCGGTTCCCGTCACCACCCCGGAAACCTTCGAGCACGAACAAGACTGACGCGCTGCGGCACACCACGGGCCGCAGCACCGGCAAGACACACCACCACGACTGAACGGAACAGACTGACCCATGAGCGGACACGGCGCCCCCGATATCGACCTCAGCACCCTCAACCCCGCGGAAACGTCCCAGCTGCGGCTGGCGATTGTGGCGGCAAGCTGGCACACCCAGATTATGGACGGCCTCCTGGACGGTGCACTCCGGGCAGCCAAGGACGCCGGCATTGCCGAGCCCACCGTCCTGCGCGTTCCAGGCAGCTTTGAGCTGCCGGTCGCTGCCGCCCGCCTGGCACCGCACTTCGACGCCGTTGTTGCACTCGGCGTCGTAATCCGCGGCGGAACCCCGCACTTTGACTACGTGTGCCAGGCAGCGACGTCGGGACTCACCGACGTCAGCGTGCGCACCGGCGTCCCCGTGGGCTTCGGCGTCCTGACGTGCGACACCGAGCAGCAGGGCCTTGACCGGGCAGGACTTCCCGGCTCCAAGGAAGACAAGGGCCACGAGGCCGTCACCGCGGCGCTGGCCACCGCCGTCGTACTCAAGCAGTACGGCAAATAACGGACCCTGCAGGACGGGCGCGCGTGTGTATTCGCTCACATCGCGCCCGTCATGCAACGGCCCGGGAAGCGCCCCGTGGGCTGCAGCAAGTAGGCTGGAGGGCGTGAAGAATTTCGAGACGCTGTTCGCTGAGCTCAGCGAGAAGGCAGCCACCCGCCCGGAAGGCTCCCGCACCGTCGCTGAATTGGACTCCGGTGTTCACGGCATCGGCAAGAAAGTCGTTGAGGAAGCAGCCGAAGTCTGGATGGCTGCCGAATATGAATCCGATGAAGCCGCGGCAGAGGAAATCTCCCAGCTGCTGTACCACCTGCAGGTTCTGATGCTCGCCAAAGGCCTGACCCTGGAAGACGTCTACAAGCATCTGTAGCCACCGGTCCGGCGCGCTCCAAGCCGCCGGTGCCCGCCGTGGCCTGCATTGCCTGAACACCTAGACCTCCCCAAACCAGAAAGACCTCCAATGCTGCGAGTAGCCGTCCCCAACAAGGGCTCCCTGTCCGAAGCCGCCTCCGCCATGCTGTCCGAGGCGGGCTACCGCCAGCGCCGGGACACCCGCGAACTGGTCATGGTGGACCCGGACAACGACATCGAGTTCTTCTTCCTCCGCCCCCGCGACATTGCGGTGTACGTTGGCCAGGGAACGCTCGACGTCGGCATCACCGGACGCGACCTGCTCCTGGACGCCGAGGTGGAGGCCGAAGAGCTGCTTCCGCTGGGCTTCGCTGCATCGACCTTCCGTTTCGCGGGGCCCGTGGGGGACTTCGCCAAAGTCGAGGAGCTTGAGGGCAAGCGGCTGGCCACCAGCTACGACGGCCTGCTCCGCGGCTACCTCGCCGGGAAGGGCATCAACGCCAAGGTTGTCCGGCTGGACGGCGCCGTTGAGTCATCGGTCAGGCTGGGCGTGGCAGACGCCATCGCCGATGTCGTCGAAACCGGCAACACCCTGAAGGCTGCCGGCATGGAAATCTTCGGCGATCCCATCCTGAAGTCCGAGGCCGTGCTGATCCGCCGCACCGGCGAAGGCGGCGCCGCGAACGGCACAGCCAAGGAGATCGAAGTCCTGATCCGCCGCCTGCAGGGCGTGCTGGTGGCTCGCCAGTATGTGCTGATGGACTACGACATCCGCAAGGAACTTGTGGAAAGTGCCGCTGCCCTGACCCCCGGCCTTGAATCACCCACCGTCTCCCCGCTGCGGGATTCGGACTGGGTGGCAGTCCGCTCCATGGTGCCCAAGAAGGAAACCAACCGGATCATGGACGAGCTCTACGACCTCGGCGCCCGCGCCATCCTGGTCAGCAGCATCCACGCCTGCCGCATCTGAGCCGTCCCCCGCAGCACCCACCCGCGCAGTCAAGCCAGAATTTCCAGGAGTTCCCATGGCAGTAGCAGTACGCGTCATTCCCTGCCTCGACGTGGACGCCGGGCGCGTCGTCAAAGGCGTTAACTTCGAAGGCCTGCGGGACGCCGGCGATCCCGTGGAGCTGGCGCACCGCTACGACAACGCCGGTGCGGACGAGCTGACCTTCCTCGACGTCACGGCGTCCTCAGGCAACCGGGAGACCACCTTTGACGTGGTCCGCCGGACTGCCGAGGAAGTCTTCATCCCGCTCTGCGTTGGCGGCGGTGTCCGCGGCGTCGCAGAGGTGGACAAGCTGCTGCGGTACGGGGCGGACAAGGCGTCCATCAACACCGCCGCCGTTGCCCGGCCCGGTGTCATTGACGAAATAACCCGGCACTTCGGCTCGCAGGTCCTCGTCCTGTCCCTTGATGCCCGCCGCACCCGCCCCGGTTCCCAGCCCACGCCGTCGGGCTTTGAAGTGACCACCCACGGCGGACGGACCGGCACCGGGATCGACGCCATCGAGTGGGCCAAGGAAGCCGCGGACCGCGGCGTGGGCGAGATCCTGCTCAACTCCATTGACGCTGACGGCACCAAGGACGGCTTCGACCTGGAACTCATCAGGCTGGTCCGGGCTGCGGTCAAGGTGCCCCTCATTGCGTCCGGCGGAGCAGGGGAGCCTGCCCACTTCCCGCCGGCCGTCGCCGCGGGTGCCGACGCGGTGCTGGCAGCCTCCATCTTCCACTGGGGACCGGACAACATGATGTCCCAAGTTAAGGACGCCATCCGGGACGCAGGCTTCGAGGTCCGCTAACGCGTGTCCCAACCCAACTGAGTAGCGCCAAGTGTCTTTTTGAGGGCTCATAACGACACTTGGCGCTACTCAGTTGGAGGGGTTAAAGGCCCACTTCGGCTGACTGGAGGAGCGCGACGGCGTCGGGCTGGCCTTCGAAGGTCACCAGGGCGTGGCGGGTGCGGCCATGGGCGTGCATCAGCAGCTCGCCCGGCTCGCCCACGATGGCCACCGAAACAGGTGCGCGCTTGGCGACGTGCCGGGGCCCGGACGGCCGGACCAGGACAATTCCCAGGTCGACGCCGCGGTAAAGGATCGCGGCGCGCTTGACGAGCTCGTCCCAGAGGGCCTCCGAGTACGCCTCGTCGAGTGCCCTCGGCGCCCACCGGTCAACTGCGCGGCGGATGTCCTCCGTGTGCACGAAGTACTCGATGAGGTTGGCACTTTCGTCGAGGGCCTTGATGTTCATCGGGGAGAGCGCCGGCGGTCCTGCCCGGAACGTGTTGACCAGCTTTGCATAGGCTTCGGCAGTGGTCAGCTTCGCCGCGAGCCTGGCAGTGGCCTGGTCCGAGGCTTTGGCCAGGCGTTTGATAATCAGGCCCAGCCCCACGGCTGCTTTGCGTTCGCGCAGGTACAGGTGCGCGGCAAGGTCCCTGGTGCGCCAGCCCTTGCACAGCGTGGGCGCATCAGGACCGGCCGCAAGCAGGGTCTCGGCCAGGACTTCTCGGGACGGTTCGACGAAATGCATCACTTGTGAAACTAGCATGACCGGCGCGGAGTTGGGCAGCGCGGCCACCCCTGCTGGCGTGCCGTCGTTCACACACGTTCGGGCCGGCGTACAGGCACTAGACTTGACCTGATGTCTGAGTACCCCGCCCCCGTCCCGAACTCCGGCCCCGCCGTGCCTGTGGCTGTCCCGCCCGGCCCGGCCGCCGCTACATCGCCAAGCCCGCTTCCCGCGGACCTGGCCGCCGTGCTCAAGCGTGACAGCGCCGGCCTGGTTGCCGCGGTGGTGCAGCAGTACGACACCAACGAGGTCCTGATGCTGGGCTGGATGGACGACGAAGCGCTGCACCGCACCATGACCACCGGGCGGGTCACCTTCTACTCGCGCTCCCGCCAGGAGTACTGGCGCAAGGGCGATACCTCCGGGCATGTGCAGTGGGTCAAGTCAGTGGCAATGGACTGCGACGGCGACGCGCTGCTGGTACGGGTGGACCAGGTGGGCGCAGCGTGCCACACCGGCACCCGCACCTGCTTCGACGGCCGGGACCTCGCCGTCACCACCGGCCAGGCCGGCTGAAACTCTTCACGACCCGCAGCCAGCTGCGGTCACGCGGGGGAGGGCCGGCCACCCCCGCAAGAACACCCAGACGCGCCGGCGCAGACGGCCCAACGAGAACAGGCGGAACAGCATAGCCATGCAGGACCTTGGAATCATCAGCCCGGGCCTCGAGGAATTCCGGGAGCTCGCCGGGCACAGCCGCGTCATCCCCGTCCGCCTCAAGGTGCTCGCCGACGCCGAGACCCCCATCGGCCTGTACCGGAAGCTCGCCAACGGCCAGCCCGGCACGTTCCTGATGGAATCGGCCGCTGTAGGCGGGGCGTGGTCCCGCTACTCCTTCATCGGCGCGCGGTCCAGGGCCACGCTGACCACCAAGGACGGCAACGCGCACTGGCTGGGCGAGCCTCCCGCCGGCGTCCCGGTGGACGGCAGCCCCGTGGATGCCATCCGCGACACCATTGAGGCCCTCCGCACCGACAGGTTCGACGGACTGCCGCCCTTTACCTCAGGCTTGGTGGGCTTCCTGGGCTGGGAAACAGTCCGGCACTGGGAACGCCTGGTCAGCCCGCCCGAGGACGACCTGCAACTCCCGGAGATGGCGCTGAACCTGGTGACGGACATGGCGGTCCACGACAACGTGGACGGTACGGTGCTGCTCATCGCAAACGCCATCAACTTCGACGACAGTTCGGAGCGCGTGGATGAGGCCTGGCACGACGCCGTGGCCAGGGTCAAGGCGCTGCTTGCCAAGGTCAGCACCCCCGTGGCCCAGCCCGTCTCAGTCCTGGCTCCGGCGGCACTGGACTTCGCCTCCAGCGTCCAGGAACGCTGGGACGAAGCCGAGTACCTGGCTGCCCTCGACCGCGGCAAGGAGGCCATCGTTGACGGCGAGGTGTTCCAGGTGGTGATCTCCCGCCGCTTCGAGATGGAGTGCCAGGCATCGGCCCTGGACGTCTACCGGGTACTGCGGAACACCAACCCGAGCCCTTACATGTACATCTTCAGCCTCGAGGACGCGGAGGGCCGCGAGTACTCCATCGTCGGATCCTCGCCCGAGGCCCTGGTAACGGTGACCGGCGAGGAAGTCATCACCCACCCCATCGCTGGATCGCGCCCGCGGGGCAGGACGGTGGAGGCGGACAAGGCGCTTGCCGAGGAGCTCCTGGCGGACCAGAAAGAACGTGCCGAACACCTGATGCTGGTGGACCTCTCACGGAACGACCTGTCCAAGGTCTGCGTGGCGGGGACGGTGGACGTCACCCAGTTCATGGAAGTGGAGCGCTTCAGCCACATCATGCACCTGGTGTCCACGGTGGTGGGCAAGCTCTCACCCCCGGCCAAAGCGTACGACGTCCTCAAGGCAACGTTCCCGGCCGGCACCCTCTCCGGCGCCCCCAAACCCCGTGCGCTGCGCCTCCTGGATGAACTCGAACCCCACCGCCGCGGCATCTACGGCGGAGTGGTGGGATACCTCGATTTCGCGGGCGACATGGACATGGCAATCGCCATCCGCTCGGCCCTGATCCGCGACGGGCGCGCCTACGTCCAGGCCGGTGGCGGCATCGTGGCTGATTCGGTCAACGACACCGAGGCTTTGGAAACCGTCAACAAGGCCGCAGCGCCCCTCCGGGCCGTCCACACCGCGGGCACGCTGCAGAACATCTCGGCGGACTCGCTGCCCGGCAGGTCGGACTCCTGATGCCCGGTCCGGGACCCGGAACAGGGCAGGAACCCGCAGCAGGACAGGCAGGCGGAGCAGCGCGGGCAGGTGCAGGAGAGGCGGCAGCTGCGGGCAAGGGCCCGGTTGCGCCCGCCTGGGCACGCAGGTCCACGCTGGTGCTGCTCATTTCCGTCCTGGCGCTGGCGGTGTTCGGCACCACCACCCAGACCTGGATCAGCGTCACCCTCGATCCCAACCAGCTTGGCCAGGGCGGCGCCGCGCAGGAGCCGCTCCCGGTGCAGGGCAGCAAGGCAGCCACCGCTGTCACGGCCCTGGCACTGGTGGCACTGGCCGGCGGCCTGGCAGCCGCGATCGCGGGCAGGATCGCCCGGTGGATCATCACCGCCATCATCGTCCTGGCGTCCGCCGGAATCGTTGCTGCCGCTGCAACCGTCCTCACCAACCCGCTGGCAGCGGCCCAGGGTTCCATTGCCGAAGCCACCGGCGTCACCGGAAGCCAGGCCCAGGTGGCGGTCACCGCCTTCCCGGTCCTTGCCGTCGTTGCCGGATGCCTGCTGGCACTGGCAGCCCTGCTGATCGTCCCCGCAGGACGGTACTGGAAAGCGCGGACTAAATATGACGCACCGGCGCCCGGCAGTCCCGCGGCGGCAGGCCCGGTGGACGAGATCGACAGCTGGGACCGGCTCTCCCGCGGCGACGATCCCACCTGACCCGGCGTATACCAGCCGCAGGCACCGGCAGCGCGCCGCCCGATAACCGGTTGCGGGCCAAAAAATGGCAGAATGTAAGCAGTATTCACCCTGAGGAGATTTCCATGAGCAAAGCACCTGCGTCCGTTTCCAAGTCCGGCACCCGCACGGTAGCCCCGGGCGTCATCGACCACAGCCAGGAACTTGGCCACGGCAACAGCCCCGCAGCCTGGACCTGCGTCATCGTGATGCTGGTGGGCGCCCTGATCATGTCAATCGCATTCGTCATTGCCAACACCCCCATCTTCATCGCCGGCGGCGGCGTCATGGTGCTGGGCCTGATCCTGGGCTACGTCATGCGCAAGGCAGGCTACGGCGTTGAAGGCAGCAAGCTGAAGAACTCCGGCCACTGATGTCCACTGTTCTCGATGACATCAACGCCGGTGTCAGGGAGGATATGGAGGCCCGGAAACGGCTTGTTTCGCTGGCTGAACTGAAGGACCTGGCCCAGGCCGCGGCACCTGCCCGCGATGCCTGGGCAGCGCTCGGCGGCCCTTCAGCCTCCCGGGCTGAGCTCAAAGTCATCGCGGAGATCAAGCGCCGCAGCCCCTCCAAGGGAGACCTTGCCGCCATCGGCGACCCCGCCTCCCTCGCCAGGCAGTATGCCGACGGCGGTGCCTCCGTCATCAGCGTCCTCACCGAACAGCGCCGCTTCAGCGGGTCCCTCGCGGACCTCGACGCCGTGCGGGCCGCCGTCGACGTTCCGCTCCTGCGGAAGGACTTCACGCTTGACGAGTACCAGATCTGGGAAGCCCGTGCCCACGGCGCGGACCTGATCCTCCTCATCGTTGCCGCGCTCTCCGACGCCCAGCTCACCGAGTTCAGCGCCCTCAGCCGGGAACTTGGCATGAACGTGCTGGTGGAAACGCACACTGAAGAGGAAATAGAGCGGGCGGTTGCCGCGCAGGCGCGCATCATCGGCGTCAACGTGCGGAACCTGAAGACGCTCGACGTCGACCGTTCAGTTTTTGCCTCGCTGGCCGGGCAGATCCCGGCCGGGGCAGTGGTGGTCGCCGAGTCGGGCGTGCGCGACGCCGACGACGTCACGCATTACGCCGCCAGCGGCGCCAACGCCGTGCTAGTCGGCGAGGCCCTGGTCAGCCACTCGACGCCGCGGGAGCGGATCGCCGAATTCAAGGCGGCCGGCGCCGCCGCTATTGCCGCCCGCGGCTGACGCCCACACCGGTGCAGGAGCGGAAGGCGGGTTTTGCCCCGCCCGGCGGTCCTGCCCGGCCAGCCCGCGGAACCACACTTTGAGAAACATCCAACTGGAACAGGACGGGACTGATGGCTGAAGCACCCTCCGGCAACGCCGGCAACGATACTGACAACAATGCCGCCGAAGCATTCCTGCAGGGCGGCTCCCTCAAGCACGCCCCGGGGCCCTACTTCGGCAGCTACGGCGGACGCTGGATGCCGGAATCCCTGATCGCCGCGTTGGACGAGCTTGAGGACACCTTTAACAAGGCCAAGGAAGATCCCGAATTCCGGGCACAGATCGCGGACCTGAACAAGAACTACTCCGGCCGGCCGTCCCTGCTGACCGAAGCCAAGCGCTTCTCCCAGCACGCCGGAGGGGTCCGCATCTTCCTCAAGCGCGAGGACCTCAACCACACCGGATCGCACAAGATCAACAACGTCCTCGGCCAGGCGCTGCTCGCCAAGCGGATGGGCAAGACCCGCGTCATCGCCGAGACGGGCGCTGGCCAGCACGGCGTGGCAAGCGCCACCGCCGCTGCCCTGATGGGGCTTGAGTGCGTTGTCTACATGGGTGCCGAGGACTGCCGCCGCCAGGCACTGAACGTTGCCCGCATGGAACTCCTTGGCGCCACCGTCATCCCCGTGACCAGCGGATCGCAGACCCTCAAGGACGCCATCAACGACGCCCTGCGCGACTGGGTGGCCAACGTGGACAATACCCACTACCTCCTGGGCACCGCGGCAGGCGCGCACCCCTTCCCGGCCATGGTGCGCTACTTCCACGAGGTAATCGGCGAGGAAGCCCGCGTCCAGATCCTTGAGCAGGAAGGCCGGCTCCCGGACGCCGTCTGTGCCTGCATCGGCGGCGGCTCCAATGCCATCGGCATCTTCCACGGCTTCCTTGACGATCCGTCCGTGAAGATCTATGGCTTCGAAGCCGGCGGCGACGGCGTGGACACGGGACGGCACGCAGCCACCATCACGCTGGGCAAGCCCGGCGTCCTCCACGGTGCCCGTTCCTACCTCATGCAGGACGACGACGGCCAGACAATCGAGTCCCACTCGATCTCCGCCGGCCTGGACTACCCCGGCGTGGGCCCCGAGCACTCCTACCTGGCGGACATCGGGCGGGTCAGCTACGAGCCCATCACGGACAGCGAGGCCATGGAGTCCTTCCGGCTGCTGTGCCGCACGGAAGGCATCATTCCCGCCATTGAGTCCTCCCATGCCCTGGCCGGAGCGATCAAGGTGGGCCAGCGCCTTGCAGCCGAAGCCGCTGCAAGCGGCGGTACGGCACAGGACAAGATCGTGATTGTGAACCTTTCGGGCCGCGGTGACAAGGATGTGGCCACCGCAGCCGAATGGTTCGACCTGTTGGACAAGGATTCCGCCGAGTCGGAAATCGGCAAAGAGGGGGAGCAGCTGTGACCACGGCACAGGCAACCAGCAAGTCAGCGGCGGCCATCGACAAGGCCCGTGCCGAGGGCCGCGCCGCCCTCATCGGATACCTTCCCGCCGGCTACCCCAGCGTGGAGCAGACCATCGCCGCCGGCATCGCCCTGGCGGAGAACGGTGCCGACCTCATTGAGATCGGCATTCCCTATTCCGACCCCGTGATGGACGGCCAGGTCATCCAGGCCGCCACCACCGAGGCGCTGGCCAACGGGTTCTCCGTCAGCCAGGTGTTCGACGTTGTCCAGGGCATCACCAGCAGGACCGACGCCGCCGTCCTGGTGATGACTTACTGGAACCCCGTGGTCCGGATGGGCGTGGACGAGTTTTCCCGCCGCCTGGCCGAAGCCGGGGGAGCAGGGCTCATTACACCGGACCTCATCCCGGACGAGGCGGCCGAGTGGATGGCCGCTTCCGACAAGTACGGCCTGGACCGCGTGTTCCTCGTGGCGCCGTCCTCCACGCCCGAGCGCATGCAGCGGACAGTGGACGCCAGCCGCGGCTTCGTCTACGCAGTCTCCATCATGGGCGTCACCGGCGCACGGACTTCAGTCAGCACCGCGGCGAAGGACGTAGTGGCAGCAGCACACGCCGCCGGCGCTGAGCGCGTCTGCGTGGGCCTTGGCGTCTCCAACGCCGGCCAGGTCCGCGAGATTGCCGCGTACGCCGAAGGCGTCATCGTTGGCACCGCGCTCGTGGCCGCAATCCGCGACGGCGGCGTCGACGCAGTTGCCGCCCTCACCAAGGACCTGAGCACCGGACTGAGCCGTGGCACCTTACTGAGCCGTGACACCGGACTGACAGCGGAAGAAGCCTAGTCAATGCAGATCCTCCTTCAGGCCGCCGCACTGGTGCCGGCCAGTATTCCGAGCCCGGACTGGTCCGGGTTCGATATTCCCCTGCCCTGGGGAACGCTGCGCATCCACGCCTACGCCCTCTGCATCCTGGCGGGCATCATGGTGGGCCTCTGGCTGACCTCCGTCCGCTGGGCCAAACGCGGCGCGCCTGAAGGCAGCGTCTGGGACATCGTGGTCTGGGCCATCCCCTTCGGCATCATCGGAGGCCGGCTCTACCATGTGGTGTCCTCGCCGGACGCCTACTTCGGCCCCGGTTTCGACGGCACCGGCGACCTTTCCCTCATTCCGCAGATCCAGCGGGGCGGGCTGGGCATTTGGGGTGCAGTAGTGCTGGGAGCCGTGGGCGCCTGGATCGGCTGCCGCCGCAGCGGCGTCAAGCTCAGCGCCTTCCTGGACGCCGCCGCGCCCGGACTGCTGCTGGCCCAGGCAGTGGGCCGCTGGGGTAACTACTTCAACCAGGAACTCTTCGGCGGGCCCACCACCCTGCCGTGGGGCCTGCAGGTCGATGCCGACAATCCCAACTTTCCGGCCGGAACGCCGGCGGACACCCTGTTCCACCCCACGTTCCTGTACGAATCGCTGTGGAACCTTGCCGGCGTCGTCCTCCTGCTCGCACTGGACCGGAAATTCAACTTCCGCCGCAGCAGGCTCTTCTGGCTGTACGCCATGTACTACACGCTGGGCCGGGTCTGGATCGAGGCGATGCGGATCGATGATGCCGAGCAGATCGAACTGTTTGGCATCACCACCCGCCTGAACGTCTGGACCAGCATTTTCGTGTTCCTGGCAGCGCTCGTGGCCTTCATCCTGCTGGGAATGAAGAAGCGCACCGAGAGGGACAGCGTGTATTTGCCGGGCCGGGAACCGGAGAAGGTGGCCGGTCCGAAAGAGGCAGCCGCCGCCGGCGACGACGTCCGTGATCCGGACCCTGTTGTCTCAGATAGTGAATCGCGTGATAATCTCCCTGATAACCAAAACGGTTCCCGGCGTGCTTCCGTGCCAACGGAAGAGGCCGCGGCTGCGCCGGCGGGCTCCACGCCCGGACCGGACGCAACGGCTTCCGGAAAGTCCGGCAGCACTGCCACAGGAACCGCGCCGGAAGCCGGCGCTACCAAGTAGCGCGCGGGCCAGGCAGGGCAGCAGAGCCACCGCTCGAAGCGCCCAATCACCACAGCGTCGTGGCAGCGGGGCCACCCTGGACAGCATAGAGCTGCTGTCCGGTGTTGCCCGGGGCAGGGGCCTGCGTAACTGTTAGTTCAGCAGGCCACGCTGACCTACAATTTCCAGTAAATAACACTTTGTTGTGCCCATGAGAGCGGCGCCCGACGAGTGGGGCCAACGGTGTCCCTTCCATACGCACGATCAGGAGGAAGGACGTCTCCCATGACCCAAACTCTTCACACTCCCAGCTGGTCAGAACCGGACCAGCCTGAGACTGCCATGTCGCCGTTCAAGCGCTTCGCAGCGATGCCGGAGGCTGCCGGGCTCTACAACCCGGAGCAGGAGAAGGACGCCTGCGGTCTTGCGATCATCGCCACCCTCCGCGGCGAGCCCGGCTACGACATTGTGGACGCCGCCCTCACCGCCCTGCGCAACCTCGAGCACCGCGGTGCCGTGGGCGCGGACGAGGGTACCGGTGACGGCGCGGGCCTCCTCATGCAGATCCCGGACGAGTTCTTCCGGGCTGTCACGGAGTTCGAACTTCCCGCTCCCGGCCAGTACGTGGCCGGCACGGCTTTCCTTCCCGCCGAACAGCGCGAGGCCGACGCCGCGAAGGCCGGCATCGAGGGCCTTGCGGCCGATGAGGGCCTGACGGTCCTTGGCTGGCGCGAAGTCCCCATCGTCGCTGACCTGGTCGGCGCCATGGCCCGCGCCTGCATGCCGTACTTCGCCCAGCCCTTCCTGGCATCTGCCACCGGTGAGGAACTGGAACGCAACGAACTGGACTCCCGCGCATGGCGGATCCGCAAGCGCGCCCAGAACAAGTTCGGCGTCTACTTCCCCTCGCTGTCTTCGCGCACCATCGTCTACAAGGGCATGCTCACCACAGCCCAGCTGGAGCCGTTCTACCCGGACCTTTCGGACAAGCGCTTCAAGACCAAGCTGGCCATCGTCCACTCGCGCTTCTCCACCAACACCTTCCCGTCCTGGCCGCTGGCCCAGCCGTTCCGCACCATCGCCCACAACGGTGAAATCAACACCGTCAAGGGCAACCGGAACTGGATGCGCGCACGCCAGTCGCAGTTGGCCAACCCGCTGCTGGGCGACACCCCGGAAGAGCTGTACCCCATCTGCACCCCGGGCGCCTCGGACTCCGCGTCCTTCGACGAGGTGGCCGAGCTGCTGTGGCTGTCCGGCCGCCCCATCACGCACTCGATCATGATGATGATCCCCGAGGCCTGGGAAAACCACGCCACCATGGATCCGGCCCGGCGCGCGTTCTACGAGTACCACTCCCTGCTGATGGAGCCGTGGGACGGCCCGGCGGCTGTCTCCTTCACCGACGGCAGCCTGGTGGGCGCCACTCTGGACCGTAACGGCCTGCGCCCCGGCCGTTACTGGATCACCGAGGACGGCCTGATCGTCTTCGCCTCCGAGGTTGGCGTCATCGACGTCGAAGCCTCCAAGGTGGTCAAGAAGGGCCGCGTGTCCCCGGGCAAGATGTTCCTGGTGGACACCGAGGCCGGCCGCGTCATTGACGATGAAGAGGTCAAGGCTGAGGTCGCCGCCGCCAACCCGTGGGCGGAGTGGGTCAAGGACAACCTGATCGACCTCAATGAGCTCCCCGAGCGCGAGCACGTGGTCCACACCGCCGCGTCGGTGAACATCCGCCAGCGCACCTTCGGCTACACCACCGAGGAACTGAAGATCCTCCTCGGCCCCATGGCCCGCACCGGCGCTGAGCCGCTGGGTGCCATGGGCTCGGACACCCCGGTGGCCGTGCTGTCCAAGCGCCCCCGCCTGCTCTTCGACTACTTCGTGCAGTCCTTCGCCCAGGTGACCAACCCGCCGCTGGACGCCATCCGCGAAGAACTCGTTACGTCGCTGACGTGTGCCATCGGCCCCAACGGCAACCTCCTGGACACCAAGCAGGTCCGCCAGCCCCAGGTCCAGCTGCCGTTCCCGGTAATCAACAACGACCAGCTGGCCAAGATCGCCAACATCGAGGATGCCGACGGCAACCGCGTTGCTATGAAGGTCCGCGGACTTTACCGCCCCGAGGGCGGCGAGAACGCGCTCCGTGCACGGCTCACCGAGATCTGCGAGCAGGTGTCCGGTGCCATCAACCGCGGCGTCCAGTACGTGGTGCTCTCCGACCGTGACTCCAACGCCCAGTGGGCGCCGATCCCGTCGCTGCTGCTGGTCAGCGCCGTGCACCACCACCTGCTGCGCAGCGCCAACCGCACCAAGACCGCCCTGGTGGTCGAAGCCGGCGACGTCCGCGAGACGCACCACGTGGCTGTATTGATCGGCTACGGCGCCTCCGCCGTCAACCCGTACCTGGCCATGGAGTCAGTGGAACAGCTCATTGCTGCCGGGGACGTCACCGGGGTCACCCCGCAGGACGGCGTGTACAACCTGATCAAGGGCCTCGGCAAGGGCGTCCTGAAGATCATGTCCAAGATGGGCATCTCCACCGTGGCGTCCTACACCGGCGCCCAGACGTTCGAGGCGCTCGGCCTGGGCCAGGAGCTGGTGGACGAATTCTTCGCCGGCACCCACTCGCAGCTTGGCGGCGTTGGCTTGGACGTCATCGCCGCGGAAGTTTCCGCGCGCCACCAGATGGCCTACCCCGAGGGCGGCATCGAGCAGCCCCACCGCCCCCTGCTGGGCGGCGGCGAATACCAGTGGCGACGCGACGGCGAGCCCCACCTGTTCAACCCCGAGACCGTCTTCCGGCTGCAGCACGCAACCCGTGAGCGCCGCTATGACATCTTCAAGGCGTACACCAGGGGAGTGGACGACCAGTCCGAGAACCTGATGACCCTCCGCGGCCTCCTCAAGTTCAAGAACGAGCGCCCGGCCGTTCCGCTCGAGGAAGTGGAGCCCGTCTCCAGCATCGTCAAGCGGTTCTCCACGGGTGCCATGAGCTACGGCTCAATCTCCCAGGAAGCCCACGAGACGCTGGCCATCGCCATGAACCAGCTCGGTGGCAAGTCCAACACCGGCGAGGGCGGCGAGGACGTTGACCGCCTGCTCGACCCGAAGCGCCGCTCTGCCGTCAAGCAGATCGCCTCCGGCCGTTTCGGCGTGACCAGCCTCTACCTGACCAACGCCGACGACATCCAGATCAAGATGGCCCAGGGCGCGAAGCCCGGCGAAGGCGGCCAGCTGATGGCGCAGAAGGTCTACCCGTGGGTGGCCCGTACCCGCCACTCGACCCCCGGCGTCGGACTCATCTCCCCGCCCCCGCACCACGACATCTACTCCATCGAGGACCTCGCGCAGCTGATTTACGATGCCAAGCGCGCCAACCCCTCGGCACGGGTACACGTCAAGCTCGTCTCCGAGGTGGGCATCGGCACCGTTGCCGCCGGTGTCACCAAGGCGAAGGCCGACGTCGTACTGGTCTCCGGCCATGACGGCGGAACCGGCGCCTCGCCGCTGAACTCCCTCAAGCACGCAGGTGTTCCGTGGGAGCTCGGCCTGGCCGAGACCCAGCAGACCCTGATGCTCAACGGCCTGCGCGACCGCGTGGTGGTGCAGGTGGACGGACAGCTCAAGACCGGCCGCGACGTGGTGATCGCCGCGCTGCTGGGCGGCGAGGAATTCGGCTTCGCCACCGCACCGCTGGTGGTGGAAGGCTGCATCATGATGCGCGTCTGCCACCTGGACACCTGCCCGGTGGGCGTGGCCACGCAGAACCCGGAACTGCGCGCACGCTTCACCGGCAAGCCCGAGTTCGTGGTCAACTTCTTCGAGTTCCTTGCCGAGGAAGTCCGCGAGATCCTGGCCGAGCTGGGCTTCCGGAGCCTGGAAGAGGCAATCGGCCACGCCGAGGTCCTCGACGCCCGCGACGCCGTCAACCATTGGAAGGCAGACGGCCTGGACCTGGACCCGATCCTGCACGGGCTGGAGTTCGACGACGACGCGCCGTTGCGGAACATGACCGGCCAGAACCACGAGCTGGACAAGCACTTCGACCAGCGCCTTATCACCATGGCCACCGAGGCGCTGACGGACCGCAGCCCGGTCAGGATCGCCGTGGACGTCATCAACACGGACCGCTCGGTGGGCACCATGCTGGGGCACGTTGTCACCAAGACGTTCGGCACCGATGTCCTGGCCACGGACACGATCGACATCACCCTCAGCGGCACCGCCGGCCAGTCACTGGGCGCCTTCCTGCCCGCAGGCATCACCCTGCGGCTGTTCGGCGACTCCAATGACTACGTGGGCAAGGGCCTGTCCGGCGGCCGCATCATCGTCCGCCCGGACCGCACGAACGTCTTCAAGGCAGAGACCAACGTGATCGCAGGCAACGTGATCGGTTACGGTGCCACCAGCGGCGAGATGTTCCTGCGCGGCCAGGTGGGCGAACGGTTCCTGGTCCGCAACTCAGGCGCCACCGCCGTCGTCGAAGGCATCGGCGACCACGGCTGCGAGTACATGACCGGCGGCCAGACGCTCATCATCGGCCGTACCGGACGCAACTTCGGCGCCGGCATGTCCGGCGGCACCGCCTACGTCCTGGACCTGGACTCAGCCCGGGTCAACAAGGACGCCCTGCAGTCCGGCGAACTCCAGCTCCGCGAGCTGGACGCCGAGGACCGCGACATCGTGCACGGCCTGCTGGTCAAGCACGTTGAAGAAACTGATTCCCAGCTGGCGGCGCGCCTCCTCGAGAACTTCGATGACACCGCCGCCCGCATTACCAAGGTGCTGCCGCGCGACTACGCTGCCGTACTGCAGACCCGTCTTGACGCCATCGAAGAGGGCCTGGACCCCGACGGCGAAGAAGTCTGGTCCCGAATCCTGGAGGTAACCGGTGGCTGATCCACGCGGATTTTTGAAAGTACGCCAGCGTGAAACCCAGCCGCGCCGTCCCGTTCCCGTGCGCATCATGGACTGGAAGGAAGTGTACGAGGCGCAGGAGAAGGGCACCCTGAAGGCCCAGGCCGGCCGCTGCATGGACTGCGGCGTGCCGTTCTGCCACCAGGGCTGCCCGCTGGGCAACCTCATTCCCGAGTGGAACGACCTCACGTGGCGGGACAAGGGCGAGGAAGCAATCGAGCGCCTGCATGCCACGAACAACTTCCCGGAGTTCACCGGCCGGCTCTGCCCGGCACCCTGCGAGGCGTCCTGCGTCCTGGGCATCAACCAGCCCGCGGTCACCATCAAGCAGGTGGAAGTCTCTATCATCGACGAGGCCTGGGACAACGGCTGGGTGGAGCCGCTGCCGCCGGCGCGCCTCACCGGCAAGACTGTCGCAGTGGTCGGTTCCGGCCCGGCCGGCTTGGCCGTTGCGCAGCAGCTGACCCGAGTGGGCCACACCGTGGCTGTATACGAGCGCGACGACAAGATCGGCGGGCTGCTCCGCTACGGCATCCCCGACTTCAAGATGGAAAAGGAGCAGGTGGACCGCCGCGTCGAGCAGATGAAGGCCGAAGGCACCCGCTTCCGGACCGGCGTTGCAGTCGGCACGGACGTGACCTGGGAGCAGCTGCGGCGGCGTTACGACGCTGTTGTTGTCTGCACCGGCGCCACCGTCCCGCGCGACCTGCCCATTCCGGGCCGCGACCTTGAAGGCGTGCACTTTGCCATGGACTACTTGGTTCCGGCCAACCGCGCCGTGGCGGGGGAGGCTGTCGAAAACCAGATCCACGCCCAGGGCAAGCACGTGGTGATCCTCGGCGGCGGCGACACCGGCGCGGACTGCCTCGGCACCGCACACCGGCATGGTGCAGCTTCGGTGACCACGCTCGCGATCGGTAAGCAGCCGCCGTCGGAACGCGCCGGCCACCAGCCGTGGCCGACGTTCCCCACCCTCTTCGAGGTTGCCAGCGCCCACGAGGAAGGCGGAGAGCGCACGTACCTCGCCTCCACCGTGGAGTTCGTAGGCGAAAACGGCCAGCTTACCGGCGTCAAGGTTGCCGAAACCGAGTTCGTTGACGGCAAGCGCCTGCCTAAGGCCGGAACGGAACGGATCATTCCCGCGGACCTGGTGTTCCTGTCCCTGGGCTTCACCGGAGCCGAGCCCGCCGGCATCACCGACCAGGTGAAGGCGGAGTTCGACGGCCGCGGCAACGTGTCCCGCGACGGCTACTACATGACCAACACCGAGGGCGTCTTCGTGGCCGGTGACGCCGGCCGCGGCCAGTCCCTGATCGTGTGGGCCATTGCCGAAGGGCGCGCCGCAGCGGCAGCCGTGGACAAGTACCTGATGGGCAGCACCATCCTGCCCGCTCCCGTGGCCCCGACGGACCGCGCCATCGCCGTCCTCTAGCGATGCAACGGAGGGTTCACCTCCGCGACAACTTAACCAATGCAAGAGACCAATAGGGTAGGTATATGAGACGCGCAAAAATTGTGGCCACGTTCGGCCCGGCCATCGCCAGCTACGAAAACACTCTCGCGGTGCTGGAAGCCGGTGTTGACGTTGCCCGCATGAACATGAGCCACGGCGACTACTCCGTGCACGACAACACCTACGAGAACGTCCGCAAGGCCGCCGCGGACCTGGGCAAGGCCGTGGCCATCATGGCTGACCTGCAGGGTCCCAAGATCCGCCTGGGCCGCTTTGTTGACGGTCCGCACGCCCTCGCCGTTGGTGACACCTTCACCATCACCACCGAAGACGTTCCGGGCACCAAGGACATCTGCTCCACCACGCTGAAGAGCCTCACCGAGGACGTCAACGTGGGCGACGCCCTGCTGATCGACGACGGCAAGGTGGCCCTGCGTGCCACGGCTGTGGACAACGTCAAGGTTGTCGCCGAGGTGACCGTGGGCGGCATGGTGTCCAACAACAAGGGCATCAACCTTCCCGGCGTGGCCGTCAACGTGCCCGCGCTGAGCGAAAAGGACGAGGACGACCTCCGCTGGGCCATGCGCCGCGGGGTCGACCTGGTGGCACTGTCCTTCGTCCGCGATGCCTCTGACATCGTCCGCGTGCACGAGATCATGGACGAGGAAGGCCGCCGCGTTCCGGTCATCGCCAAGATCGAGAAGCCGCAGGCCGTGGAACAGCTGCCCGAGATCATCGATGCGTTTGACGCCATCATGGTGGCCCGTGGCGACCTCGGCGTCGAGCTTCCGCTGGAGGAAGTGCCGATCGTCCAGAAGCGCGCCATTGAACTGGCCCGCCGCTGGGCCAAGCCGGTCATCGTGGCAACCCAGGTCCTGGAATCCATGATCGACAACCCGCGCCCCACCCGTGCAGAGGCCTCCGACTGCGCCAATGCCGTCCTCGACGGTGCCGACGCCGTTATGCTCTCCGGCGAGACCAGCGTGGGCAAGTACCCCATCGAGACCGTCAAGGTCATGGCCCGGATCATCGAGTCCACTGAGGTCCACGGCCTTGAGCGCGTTCCGCCGCTGGGTACCAAGCCCAAGACCCGTGGCGGCGCCATCACCCGTGCCGCCGTCGAAATCGCCGACCAGCTGGACGCAAAGTACATCTGTGCTTTCACCCAGTCCGGTGACTCCGCACGCCGCCTGTCCCGCCTGCGTCCCATCAAGCCGGTTTTCGCTTTCACTCCGGTGGAGCAGGTCTGGAACCAGCTGGCGCTGACCTGGGGCATCCAGCCGGTGCTGGTCCAGATGGTGGACCACACCGATGAGATGACCGCACAGGTTGACCGCAGCCTCATGGAGATGAACCTCGTGGAAGACGGTGACCTGGTGGTTATTGCCGCCGGTTCCCCTCCCGGAAAGGCCGGCTCCACCAACTCGCTGAAGGTGCACAAGGTGGGCGACCTCGCCGACTCCACCCGCGTTGGCGAAGCGACCAGCAACAAGGAAAAGCTCGGCCCCTGGCCGGAAAAGAAGAAGAAGGCCTAGGCTTTCGGATTACGCAAAAGGACCCCTGCCGGCTGGCAGGGGTCCTTTTCGTTGTGGTCTGCTGGTTTGGCCTGCCGGATTTTTGGCAGACCCAACCAGGCGGAACTAGTTGACCTGGTTGATGATGGTCTCAGCCACTTCGCGCATGCTCAGGCGGCGGTCCATGGAGGTCTTCTGGATCCAGCGGAAGGCTTCCGGTTCCGTGAGGCCCATCTTGGTGGTGAGCAGGCTCTTGGCGCGCTCCACGAGCTTGCGGGTGGCGAACTGCTCCTGGAGGTCCGAGACTTCACTTTCCAGGGCCTTGATTTCCTCGTGGCGGGAGAGTGCGATCTCCAGGGCCGGGATGAGGTCTGCGGGAGTGAACGGCTTCACCACGTACGCCATGGCACCGGCGTCGCGGGCGCGCTCCACGAGTTCCTTCTGGCTGAATGCGGTCAGCAGCACTACGGGGGCGATGCGGGCCTTGACGATCTTCTCGGCCGCGGAAATGCCGTCCATAACGGGCATCTTGACGTCCATCAGGACGAGGTCCGGCTTCAGTTCCTCGGCGAGCTGGACGGCCTTCTCGCCGTTGTCCGCCTCGCCCACAACGTCATAGCCTTCGCCGCGCAGGATTTCGATGATGTCGAGGCGGATGAGGGTTTCATCCTCGGCCACAATGACGCGGCGCGCCGGCTGGGACGTGGGCTTTGACTCCGTCTGTTCAGTCACGGGATCTCCTTGGAAAGGTACGGCGGGGACATCACTATCTTAGGTGCGCCCGGTCCTGTACATGATCTGCATGGTCGGTTGCGGCGTCGGCGGCGCGATTCTGGAATTCAGCCTATCTGGCTGTAGAGTAATTCCGCGTACGTGAAGCGATCGCGTTGCTCACAATCAGCTGTGGGCGTACCGGTTTGCTTTGTGTATTCCGCGCCCGAGTGGCGGAATTGGCAGACGCGCCGCACTCAAAATGCGGTATCGAAAGGTGTGTGGGTTCGAGTCCCACCTCGGGCACAACGTTTTCCCTCGTCAGGGGCGATTTTGCTTTGACGTGTGTACAAAGCTTGCCGTCGCGTCGTCTGGCGGGTTGGGTCGCGGGCTGTGGCCTGGCCGCCGCGGTGGCCTATTCAGGTGTGTGGGGTGGCAGGTTCAGGACCCTGGCTAATGGGCCCTCCGCCTGCTGCAGTTGGGTTCATGCGTTACCTCCTTTGGATTCTGTCGGGTTGTCGGGCCGGCCAGCACCTATTCATGGTCCGGCGTGTGGGGTGCAATATGACTTCGGCGACTTCAGGACGAAATTCTCTTGAAGGCGTCTTTTAGTCGTCGCGGGAGCTGGGCTTGCATGGTTTGTCCTGCCAAAGGGGGTGTGGACACTGTCCACACTTACGTCTGCTTTATTGGAGTGGCCATGCTCGGCGCCTGGAAGCACCGAAAGTTGCTGCCGTGACTTTCGAAGCTGAAGGGGCAGGAATCAATGTGACTTGGCGAACATGCCCGCCGCTGCCGATCCCGGACACTGCGCCACGGTCTCGGAGCGTCGGGGGCCAGCAAGGCAGAGCGCCGTCAACCGGGATAACAGCTCTCCATCATGCCGGTGGGGCCGGGTAATCAGCGACTTCAACGTTGTGTCCATCCGGACGGCATAACCACTTCCTCCAGTTCGACGAAAGTGCCCCTATGGGCAGAATCATCGGTCCATTAGTTCACCTCAACCATCGGCCGCGCATAAGGGGACCAAGCCTATTCTTGCCGCGTATATCTTCACAGATCCAGTCAACTGGGCTGGGAGCGGATCAGTCCTATTGGGGTACAGGACAACCGAACCGGACCTTCAGTTATTTCGTGAGGAATCAGATGGAACGGTTGAGACGCAGCGCGACCACGTGGATGCTTGTATTAGCTACGGTTGCATTGGTCAGCGGTTCGATAGCTGCCTGTGAGCAGGTTCCGGTCCCGCCGCTGTCGATTGCGCCTGCGACAGCGGTCGCTCCGGTGTCGACCGAGACGCCTACTGTTCGTGGTCCACAATCGACCAGTTCTGCTACTGCGAGTGCAGCTGGGCCGGTTGGGCCCCTGTCGAGTGGTTCTCCGACTGCCATTGGCAAGACAACCCCGAATCCAACCGTGTCTAAAACGGACGCCATGAAACAGCGTGTGCCAAAAGACCTTGTAGGTAAGAGCGTGGAGGCTGCCCAGGCAGATCTGTCCGCCGCTGGAATCCCTTTTACGGTTAGCTTTCGGGAAACCGAGGACGCAGGTGTCGGCGTTGTGCTGGAAGTCGACCCGGTTGGCGGGATGGTTCTTAGTGAGGGCCAGAGCGTTGTCCTGTTGGCGGGAAAGCCCACGGAGACCATAGGGCCGACCGTGCCAACGGATCTCGTAAACAAGCCCGTGAATGCTGCCCAGGCAGATCTGTCCGCCAAGGGCATCCCTTACACCGTTACTTATCGGGAAACCGAGGACGCCGGTGTCGGCGTTGTGCTGGAAGTCGACCCGGTTGGCGGGACGGTTCTTAGTGAGGGCCAGAGCGTTGTCCTGTTGGCGGGAAAGCCCACGGAGACCATAGGGCCGACCGTGCCAACGGATCTCGTAAACAAGCCCGTGAATGCTGCCCAGGCAGATCTGTCCGCCAAGGGCATCCCTTACACCGTTACTTATCGGGAAACCGAGGACGCCGGTGTCGGCGTTGTGCTGGAAGTCGACCCGGTTGCCGGGACGGTTCTTAGTGAGGGCCAGAGCGTTGTCCTGTTGGTGGGAAAGCCCACGGAGACCATAGGGCCGACCGTGCCAACGGATCTCGTAAACAAGCCCGTGAATGCTGCCCAGGCAGATCTGTCCGCCAAGGGCATCCCTTACACCGTTACTTATCGGGAAACCGAGGACGCCGGTGTCGGCGTTGTGCTGGAAGTCGACCCGGTTGCCGGGACGGTTCTTAGTGAGGGCCAGAGCGTTGTCCTGCTGGTGGGCAAGGCTAAAGAGGGTATCCCGCCAACTCCACCTATGGCTCGGGCCCATCCCAAAAGCCCCTAAGAGTTGTTGCTCCTGCAGAGTTCCGGAGGTGCACAGTGCCCACTTGACTGCCCATTTGGGCGTCTTTTCAGCGCCTGTCGGCTTTAGAAAAGAAGCCAAAGGATTACAGGATCCGGGGTGAGGAACATCGTGGCCAAAAAAGACGAACGTGGCCTGCATGGGCTCTTACTGATGCCATCGAGGTCTTGGCTGGGTGCAACCTTTACAGCCGCGCTCCTCTGCTTCTGCGCTTCCTTGCCTGCAACCGCCGCTGGAGGGAACGACGAAACGCCAATTCCATCGATAACGGTAAAGTCCGAAGGGCCAGCCGGATTAGAAGGGGGCGTGCCCCAGGAACGTGTACCAGATCCCGTGGTGGCTGATTCTGCCGGGTTCCTTTATTTCGAACGCGTGGACGTGGAATCGATCGGGGCTGACGGTTCTCGAAGGATGCGGGTCGCGTCGCGCGGTCTTGGTCGTCCCCCGGCAGGTTGGTTGCTTGCGCCACTAGAAGTTCTCAACCTCTCGTCTTCATACGGTTCTCGGATTAGTCCCATTACTGGCGCGGCAGGTGAATTCCACTGGGGGCAGGATTTCGGCTCCCCGTGCGGCACCCGCGTTTATTCGGCCGACTCTGGCGTAGCCAGGGCAGTCGGTTGGCACCCTTGGGGCGGCGGCAACCGCGTGGAGATTGACCACGGCAACGGGATCATCTCAACCTACAACCACCTGGAATCCACTGCGGTGGAGCAAGGCGAATCCGTAAAAGTTGGTGAGGTCATCGCGCATGTTGGCACCACTGGATCCTCTACAGGATGCCACCTGCATTTCGAAACGCTAGTTAGGGGCATTCATACGGACCCATCGAACTGGGAACTTCTGCCCGTCTCCCAGCTGGACCAGCTGGACGATCTGCCCAGGAATAGGTTTGATCCGGGCACAGGCAGCAAGACTGACAAGCCTACGGTGTGGGCAATTCCGGCCAATCGGCCCACCAACCGTGAAATTTCGGGTGGTGAAATGGAGGCACCTGCCGTCAAGCCGCCCGTGTCCAGCGACGAAAAGCGCAATACCCCGCAGCCAACTGCAACCGATTCTTCGTCCACCGAGACGTCGCCTTCTTCCACCAACCCGACGAGCGCTGCCCCTGTCACGACGAGCCCCGCCCCGGTTACGGAGGATCCGCCTGGTCCTGCCCCGGTGACGTCGAGTCCTGCCCCGGTTACGGAGGATCCGCCTGGTCCTGCCCCGGTTACGGAGGATCCGCCTGGTCCTGCCCCGGTGACGTCGAGTCCTGCTCCGGTTACGGAGGATCCGCCTGGTCCTGCCCCGGTGACGTCGAGTCCTGCCCCGGTTACGGAGGATCTGCCTGGTCCTGCCCCAATCACGACGGAGCCGGCCACAATGTCGGTGGAGGAATCGTCAACGACTTCGACTGTAGAGGAAGATCCGTTGCCCGCGCTTTCATCAACGGCAGGTCCTCAGAAGACCGGCAAAGCGAGAGTTTCTCCTTAATCTCCGGTCTACTGATGCATAACGGAAAGTCCGCTATCGCTCACCCGCCGATAATGACGGTCGGGCATCCCGGACCTGGCGCAATAGGGGTCCCGTGAAGCGAGAGGTCACCAACCCGGGCTGCCGGAAAGCCTCCGATCAGCACCGTGAGGCTGCCGGACGCGATTCCATTCGGGGCAGGCGAAACGCAGAGGATTCCGCCGGGTGCTGAGTTGGCCACGGCGGCCGGCATGCCACCAATGAGCACCGTCACGGTGGCTGCGGCAGGTGTGACCGGTCCGCCCCCATGCGGTTTTGGCCCGTCGAAGAGGGGACACAGGGATGTGTCTCCTACCCTCAGGGCGGGCCCTGTAGGCACAGCGCGCCTCCTATTGTTGGGCTGACGACGGGTTTGGAATCGTTATTGTCCCGCTAAGAAAGGCCGCCGACTTGCATTGGGGAGGCGCGGCCTGATCGGGAGGCGACCCCACGCGGTTGCAGGACATTGTTAGGGTAAGGCTCTGTCCTGCAGTGACCCTGACCGGAGTGAGGAAGTGGTAGTCCATGTCCCGGAAGTTTTCCAATGCCATGTCCAGGAGCGGGACACCATCAAGCTCCAGGCGCAACCGTCCGAAGTCGCCCTGCGGGTTGTTAAGTACAAGGTCGGTCAGCTTTAGGACTCCGGTCGGATTGTCAAAAACGAAAGGTGCTGAGCTGGAGGCGCCTGCCGCCGACTCAACTTCCAGGCGCTTTGCGATAGAACTGACAATTTCCGGCTGAGGCGGATTTCCGGCCGCCTGCGATGCTTTTTCTGCGGACGTTGCCGCACTCGTGGCTGCCTCCCCGGCCGACTGGGCTGCTACCCCCGCATCCGCAGCTCCCGCCGAGGCCTCGGATGCCTTGGTTGCCGCCTCGGAAGCGCTCTGGCCAGCCTGGTTGACGGAATCCTGGACAGCCGCTTTGGCAGTCGCTTCGACCGCAGGCTTGAACAACAGTTGCCAGGCGGCGAAAAGGCCAACAGCCAACGCCAACAATGCAATGGCAGCTTTGGTGATCCATGCCGGCAGAATCGGCTCCTGTAGGTACGTCCCATCAAGCACCACCGGCGGCCCATCGGTCGGTGTGGCCGTTATGGCGAAAGGATGCGTGGCGGACATGCCGCGCCAGATCTTTCGGACAGGACGGATGCGAACGTGGGCGAACTGAACCGTTCCCGGCTCAACAGTCAGCGCCTCTTCGGGCAGTCCCATGTCGAGCATTTCTCCCGGATCGGTACCGGTGAGCGTGACGGCAATGGGAATGTTGCCCCTGTTGTCCACGGCTAAGCGGTGAAGGGCACCGAAGCGACCCCGCGATGTCCGCGGCATCAGTTCAGCTGTCGTTTCATAGAAGGGGAGGAGGCTCAGCACCCCTTCGGGCACAACCGCCTCTTCCGGATGTTCGGTGGGGAGGACCTGGACGCCATAGAGAAATTCGCCTGCTTGGACGGCAGCAGAACGGGGAGGCCTGAACTCCACGGAGGCTGTCGCATCCTGGCCCGGGTACAAGGACACCAGCCCGGGAACAACCTCAGACCACGGGCCGCTGGGTCCCACAACCTCAAGTTTGTACTCCTCGACGATTTCGCCATCATTGCGAATGTGCAGCGGCACAGACGCTTGGGCGCCGGCCTCCAGGGTCAGGGGGCGCGAATCCAGCGTTGCAGTGGTGCTCATGGCCTCTCCTTGCAAACAGAGCAGCGTCCGAGGGACGCACCGCGCTCGTCGGTATTTTCGAGGCTAGGGCTCCCGTGACAACCGGCATCACACCGGACAGGCGGTCTTACGGGCACAGGGGTTGCCCGTTGAGCCTGTGTTGATTGCACGAAGAGGACTCGCCTCTACATTGGTGGCACAGGGCAATCTGGGCAGACACTGCAGGCTAGCCCACCGCAGCCGTCGGCCCTGTACGTTGAGGGAGGAACCATGGAACCAATAACGGTCCGCGTCCACGCACGCGACCCAATTTCTGAAGCTGGCGTCGCCAGCGAGCTGCGTGCACGCCCCGAGGTGCGGGTGGTGAAGACAAATGACTCTGAACAGGTGCGGGTGGTCGTTATTGTTACGGATTCCGTAGACGACGACGCCCTGACGCTTCTCCGCATTGTCCAGCGGACAGGCGTGTCCCGCGCCGTCCTGGTTGCAGGCCATCTCGACGACGGCGATCTCGTCAAAGCGGTTGAAACGGGCGTTGTTGGGCTGGTGCGGCGCAGCGAAGCCACACCGGACCGGCTGGTTTCCGTTATTGCGGCGGCCGCTTCAGGCGAAGGGAGTGTGCCACCAGATCTGTTGGGACGCCTCCTGGACCAGGTGGGCAAACTGCAGCGGCACGTCCTTGGCCCGCGGGGCATCATGTTTACAGGGCTCGCCCCCCGCGAGGTGGAGGTTCTCCGCCTTCTTGCCGATGGTCTGGATACGTCCGAAATAGCACGGAAACTCGCGTATTCAGAGCGGACTGTAAAAAATGTTGTCCACGATGTCACTACGCGTCTGCAGCTCCGCAACCGGTCCCACGCCGTGGCGTACGCCTTGCGGGAGGGCCTGATCTGATCGGCTGCCTTTTGGGGCAGAATCTGGTTCCCAAACGTGTGTCCGGGGCACCGAGCCGGACCGCGGCGCGGGCCAGCACTGTGGTTCCTAGGGTTGTAGGGGTGTGCCGTCAGGTTCGCCCCTGCCGTGACGTCGGTTCGACAGCGCAGGAGAGAGGCCAGTGCAACAGCGAAGGTGGGCAGGAGCGTCGCTCATGGTGTGGGCGATCGCTCTTGCCGGACTGGCGGTACCCTCCGCAGAAATAACGGACCCGGCCATGCTGTTGTCTACGGCAGTCAACGTCCCCGAGCTGGCAGCACCAAAGGTGGCGTTCACAGACGGACGGGCCGATATCTACAAGGTCGCTATTTCCGGTGGTTCCGAGCGTGGCGGTGCTCCCGAGCCGGAACTTTGGGGTGACGATCCCGCCGCAGTCAAGGCGGAGCTATCAGCAGGTTATGGGACGCCGAGCTTGGCGTATGTCAGCAGCAAAGACAGCCAGCAAGGGGACGTATATGCCGTTCGAGGTGATGCTGACGGCGCGCGCCATCAGCGCATCACCTGCGACAACAACTCAGCGGAGTTTCATCCGGTCATTTCGCCCGACGGCGCCATGCTGGCGTACGCTTCGGAGGCGGCCGGAAACCTGGACATTTGGGTTGTCCGGCTGGGGGAGAACCCGGACGACTGCCCGCCGTCCCGGCAGCTGACGCTGTCAACAGCCACAGATACCTGGCCCACTTGGTCGCCGGACTCTTCGGCAGTAATTTTCAGCAGTACCCGCGAGGATCCACTCGGTGACCTCTTCCAGCTCTCTGTTCCAGACCTGAATGAAACTTTTGACGCAACGTCAGAGGTCGGCCTCATGCAGCTCACTGCCGGTCCCGATGCGGATACGCAGCCGGCTGCTTACCGGCCCACTGGTCGGATTGAAAGCTCCGGATCAACCTGGGTCATCTTCACCAGTACTCTGTTCGAACAGTCCGGGAGCCTGGCGATCCTTGAGCTCCCCTCCGCCGGCGCCAAGAATCCACAAGTCTTGCCCGTCTGGCCTGCAGCATCCGAGCCTAGTCCCCGGTTGGCCCCGGGATATGGCAGCTCGGAGGTGGCCTGGTCCCCAGATGGCCACTGGATTGCCTTTACTTCAATTCGTAGTGATCCCGGTGGCGACGTACTGATAGCTGCTTTGAATTTCAGCAACGGTGCCCCCGAAATTGACCCGGCGCGGGTCGTGGAAGTTGCCGTGGATCCTGGAACAGCCGAGTCCCATGCAGCCTGGCTTGTAGATGGAGGCTCTACATCCATTGGCTTCACGTCCCGGACCGCAGATGCGAATATTTCTGATGCCAATGCGTCCGACGGCGGGGCGCAGCGCGTCATTGCTGCTGCCGCCCTGGACGACGCCGGCCCCGCCTACTCGCCTGACGGAACGTCGATCTCGTGGAGTCAAGAAGTCGGCCAGGTAGATGGGGCCATCCCTCGTGTGCTGTACCGCGGTCAGGCTGACGGTCAGGATGCGGGCATGCTCAATTATGAGCGGGGCGACAAGGACGTTGACGTTGATCCGGTCTGGTCGCCGGATGGCCGGCGGATTGCCTTCACCCGCTATGAATGGAGGGGGAGCGACTACGGCGACCCGGCCACCTGGATTGTTGATCTGGAGGCGGAACGGGAGAAAGGCGCCCGCGCGCCCAGCCGACGAGTTGGTGGGGTACCGCCTGAAGGTGTCCGCTACGGCGAGGAGAACCCGGCCTGGTCACCGGACGGGATGTTCCTCGCAGTCGACAGGCGCTACGCCCCGGATCTCCAAATCGAACTCAAGGCTCCGGCCTCGGCGAATGCCGGACAGGAGCTAAGTTTAGTTGCGACAATAACGAATGTTGGGCGGGTCCCTACCGATTCAGCAAATGTTGTTCTTGACCTCCCCCAGGGAATGTCTGTCAGCGCGCGATCATCATGCGACAGCATGCCCCAAACTGATACTTGCCCCATAGGCCCGCTTCCGCCGGGTGCGAGTTCAGTTCAGGAGTGGACGGTGAGCGGCAGTGTTGCCGGAAGTAAGCGCATTGCCGTGCGACTAAACTTGTCCGGCGACTCGGACTCTAAGAACGATGCCGCCGAATCCGTTATTGAGATTGTCGCGGGAGACCTGCAGATCACCCTTCCGGAAAAGATGACCATGGACCTGGGCCAGTCTGTGGACGTAACAGCCGCTATCGCTAACAACGGACTTGGCCGCACCGATGCTACGAGTGTGACGTTCAGTCCGTCACGGGGGCTCAACCTAACTGATCCGACCGAGCGATGCACTCCAGAGGGCCGGGGCATTAGATGTGCCATTCCCTCCCTAACGCCGCGAGACAGGCCTATCGAGTTGACTGTCTCCATCCGTGCCCAGGAGTGGGGTACGAAGAGCGTCACAGGAACAGTTGCAAATGTCATCGGCGAGACGATGCTCGCGAACAATACTGCCGTGACCACGGTGGACGTCCCCGAGGTGATCGTTGAGGGACCAGGTCCATCGGAGGGGGAGGAGACTCCGCCTCCGACGACTCCGCCGGAACACCAGATCGAGCTCCGGCTTCTGTCCTCAACCAGCGCTGTTCCGGGCGTTCCAAGAGCCCAAACATTGCCTGCTCAATCGCTGCTGACATTGTCCCTACCGCCGGAACCCATTACCTCGCCGCCGGAGGTGTGGGTGCTGAACGCCGCCACAGGTGAGGGGAAGCCGCTGGAAGCCCCTGGCCGGTGCGTGGCCGAGTGCCCGGTCGCAGGCGCTCATCCGGCCTGGTCGCCAGACGGGACCCGGATCGTGGTCACAGACCGCGGCATGCTTGCGGCAGTGACGCTTAGGGACGACGACGGGGCCAACGGTCCGGACGTCCCGCACGCCGCCGCGTCCATCGCCGCAGTTACTGGCTTCGACGCAGCAGGCGCGCCCACTGCCAGCCGTGGCGAGATCCGTTCCGCGGAGGATCCCGCTTGGGCCCTGGACCGGACGGAGATTTACTTCACCGGCCAGCCCGCCGGGCAGCCGGACCATCCGGGCATCTATGCCGTCAGGCCTGATGGCAGCAACGTCCGGCCCGTCGTCCAGAGCCGCCGCGCCGAAACCCAGCCGGCCCTTCAACCGTGGGCAGACCTCGCCATCAAGCTGGCCGGCGATCCGGCCACCGTAGCGCAAGGGAACACGGCCACGCTTAAGGCCTCCGTAGTCAACAACGGACCGTCCTCGGCGGCGTCGGCGAAGGTCCTTATTGAGGTGCCCGAAGGCATGACCGCCCTGAAGGCAACCGGCGACGGGTGCGAAGTGTCCGCCAGGTCTGTCCAGTGCAACATTGACGGACGGCTAAACAAGGGCATAGCTATGGATATCGATGTCGAGGTAAGGAGCGACGCCGCAGGCGAACACGTCTCAACTGCGACTATCACCGCCGGAACCCCCGACCCAAGCCCGGCTGACAACCAGGCCACCACCACCACGCGAACGCTGGGAGGGGACTCCTCGGCGGACATCGGTGTGGAGCTCACCCTTCAACAAAGCGAGGGCTGGACGGGTGGCCAGCCGGCAACCGCCACAGCAAAAGTCACGAACAACGGCCCGGGCACAGCATCGGGCATCAGCATCAAGGCCGCCACCACAGGTCCGCTCACCTTCGAACCGGCCGACGGCTGCACGGATGCTGGATGTCCACTGGACAATCTCGATTCGGGAGCAAGCCGGGAGGTGGACCTGAAGTTTAGCCTGCCGGAAAGTGATCCTACCGGGGGAGTCTCGGCCCAGTCGGCGGAGATCAACGTTGAAGCCAGCACATCGAGTACGGATCCGAAGCTCGAGAACAACAAAGACAGCGAAGGGTTAACTGTCCGCCAGCCCGGCGTCTCCGTCTATCCCGCGGTGGCCAAACCGGGCGACGTGGTCACCATCGTGGCGGAGGGCCTGCCACCCGGCGCCCCAGTGATATTTGCCTGGTCGAAGGGTATTCCCCCGGACTCAACAGCCATCAAACACGACGGCACCGACCTGCGAAGGGGAGTGCTGCTGGTTCGCCGGGACCAGCTGGGAACGCGGGACATCATCGTCACCAGCGCGGACAAGGAGAAACTCTTCGGAGAACTCCGTGCACCGGTCCTCGTTGTCGCCCGTCCGATGACGCCGTCGCCGGATCTGATTGGGCGGGGATGAGGGGACAAACGTGATAGCTCAAATCGACGACGCCCTGCGGTCGCTGGTCCGTTCTGAAGCGCTGGACGGTTCGGAGGTGGATGTGGTGTTCGATGCGCCCACAAAGGATTGGGCCAGCCGGCGGAACGCCCCGACCGTGAACATCTACCTCTACGACATCAGGGAAGATCTCCGCCGGCGGGAACGCGGGCTGTCAGAAGAACGTGGAGATGACGGC
Organism: Pseudarthrobacter quantipunctorum; assembly: GCF_045291495.1. Classification (NCBI taxonomy): domain Bacteria; kingdom Bacillati; phylum Actinomycetota; class Actinomycetes; order Micrococcales; family Micrococcaceae; genus Pseudarthrobacter; species Pseudarthrobacter quantipunctorum. The sequence continues at coordinate 2,300,084 of NZ_CP148033.1, read as the reverse complement.
TATGTCCGGACCCGCAGGCCGGCGCCCCGCCACTTCAAGCTCTCCTACCTCGTCACCGCGTGGACCCAAAGGCCCGAAGACGAGCACCGCCTGCTGGACCAGCTGCTGCGCTGTTTCCTTAAGCATGAGGCGCTGCCTGATGAACTGGTGGTCGGTCCGCTCGCCGAGACAGGACTCGTGGTCCCCATGACGGTGGGGCTGCCCCCGCCAGAGGACCGCGCGTTTGCGGACGTTTGGTCGGCCCTTGGCGGTGAGCTCAAGCCGTCACTCGACATAGTGGTCATCGCACCGGTTGCTACGGGCATCGTTTACGAAGCGGCACTGCCGGCTTCCAAGGGCACGCACGTGGACATGTCCGACCTGATCGGCGGCGGCACCGATACGGGACGGCACCAGCACGTCCCGCCGCCGGTCTCCGTGCGCGGACCCGCCCGCCGCCACCCGAGGTGACCGTCATGGCGCGGGCACAATGACCAGGGATCCCAGTCTCGCCCACCTGCTTGGCCGCGTGGGGGTGGTGGAGGAGCGGATCCGTCTCCTCGTCGCAACGCGCCGTGCCGATGACCCGCAACCCGATGACCCCTTCCGCGGGCTCTACCTCAGCGACGACGCCGTCGACCGTCTTCTCGGTCAGGAACCTGCAGACCCGGAGGAGGAAGGAAAGGCGGGTCCCGGCGGTTCATCGCGGCTCGAGGAATGCGAGACTCATGCGGATGAGGCCCAGGCCAACGGACACCGGCTGCGGTTGCGGGACCTGACGGACACATTTGGCCTTCAACCCCTCGACGTCGATCTGCTGCTGGTGGCGCTCGCGGCCGATCTTGACCCGCGCTTCGAACAGCTTTTCGGCTACCTGAATGACGACGTCACCCGGCGCCGCCCGTCAGTCGCCGTCGCGCTGGCCCTGTGCGGCAGCCCCCTGTCCGCCGCAGACGGGCGGGCGAGGGTGCTGTCCGGTCCGCTGATCACCGGCGGCCTGCTCGCCGTCGAGGACCCCGAGCGCCCGTTGCCGGGGAGGGCGCTCCGGGTGCCGGACCGCGTCGTCGGCCATCTCCTGGGCGGTGACATGCCCGAACTGTCCCTTCAAGCTGTATTGGCCGAACCCCCGGACGTCGACTGGGGTGATGCGGTGCCGCTAGAACGCGCGCTCCGGGCCGGTGTCCGGCTGGCCTACCTGCGGGAACCGGCCACCGGCTCCGGCCGTGTCCTCGCTGCAAGCGCCCTGACTGCCGCGGGCTACGGAACAGTCCTGCTGGACCTGGCCCGGCTGGCCGCCGAGCGTGATCCGCTTCAACTCATTGACGCCGCCGTGCGGGAAACGCGGCTTCGAGGCGCAGGACTCGTAGCCGGGCCGCTGGCGGCGGTGGCGGACCGGCCCGCCGTGCTCGAATCCCTGCATGCCGAACCGATGCCCGTATTGCTCATTGGCGACGGCACCTGGGATCCGGCATGGACCACCAGGCCTCCGCTCCTGGTGGATGTCCCGGCAAGCACAACCGCCGAACGTTCAAAGCTGTGGCGCACCGCGCTCGGGGCCCTCAATGGGCTCGACATCGGGGCCGCCACCTCGGCGTTCCGGCTGCGTCCCGAGCAGGTGGCCCGGGCCGCCGGATCGGCTCAGGTGCAGGCGACGTTGACCCCCGACGGCCGCCTCACCGCTTCACACCTCGGTGCGGGGGCCAGAGCAGAGAACGGTTCAGCCCTGGACCGCCTGGCCCGGCGGGTGGAGCCGGTGGTGGGCTGGGACGACCTGGTTCTCCCGGACGCCGTCCTCCTGGCGCTGAAGGAAGTGGCACTGCGGGCCAAGCACCGCGAGCAGGTCCTCGGCGACTGGGCGATGCGGCCCGGGGCGGGCCGCGGACACGGCGTGGCCGCCCTGTTTGCTGGAGATTCCGGGACGGGCAAGACCATGTCCGCGGAGGTAGTGGCCCGGGCGCTGGGACTGGACCTGTACGTGGTGGACCTGGCCACCGTCGTCGACAAATACGTGGGTGAGACCGAGAAGAACCTGGAACGGATCTTTACCGCTGCGGCAGGGGTCAATGGCGTCCTGCTCTTCGACGAGGCGGACGCCGTCTTCGGGCGCCGCTCCGAGGTCAAGGACGCCCACGACCGCTACGCCAACATTGAAAGCGCCTACCTCCTCCAGCGGATGGAAACGTTCGACGGCCTGGCCATCCTTGCGACGAACCTGCGGGCAAACATCGACGAGGCGTTCACCCGCCGGCTGGACGTCGTCGTGGATTTCCCGCTGCCGGACGCCGCATACCGCCGCATCCTATGGGACCGCTGCCTCGGGCGGACACTCGGCCGGGCGGGGGACATCGACCTCGCCTTCCTCGGCCAGGCCTTCGAACTGGCCGGCGGGGCGATCCGCTCGGCTGCCGTCACGGCCGCGTACCTGGCGGCGGACGACGGCGGCACGGTCACCATGACCCATCTGGTCACCGCGGTGCAGCGCGAGTACCGCAAGCTGGGGCGGCTGACGCTGGAGAGCGAGTTCGGCCCGTACTGGGGGATGCTGACGGCGGCGCGTCGGTCCGGCGGGTAGGGGGAGGTTGCCCCTTTGGGCACTTTTGGCTGCCCGTTGGTACGCGGCGGCGGGGCTTGCCGGCCCGGAGTGCACGGTGCATCGTCGGTGTAGGTCTGATGAAAGGTGTCCATCATGCGCAGCTATGACCACGACCAGTCCGATGTAGACGGGCTGCTCACCAAACCCGCCCGGAAGGAAGCCGCGGACTCTGCGGTGCTGTTCCGGGCTGCAGCTGCCGGCCGGGCCGACGTCGTCGGCTCCCACGGAATGCTGGCGCTGCAGCGCGCTGTGGGGAACAGCGGCGTCCGCGGCCTGGCCGAGGAAGAGTGGTCACCGGTTCTGGACGTCGTCTCGTCCGGCAGCGGCCGGCCGCTGGAGGAACCGGTCCGGGCCGACATGGAAGACCGGCTGGGCCACAGCTTCTCGGACGTCCGCGTCCATACGGGCGAGGCCGCGCACAATTCTGCTGCGTCCGTGAACGCCCATGCCTACACGGTGGGTTCCAATATCGTTTTCCAGCGCGACAAATACGACCCCGGCTCTGATGCCGGCAGGACGATGATTGCCCATGAATTGACGCACGTGGTCCAGCAGCGGAGCGGGCCCGTGGACGGAACCGCCACGGGCACCGGGGTGCGGGTCAGCGACCCGTCCGACCGGTTTGAACGGGAGGCTGCCGCCACCGCCGAGAGGGCTGTGTCCGCACCCGCAGCCCCGGCGACGGCGCAGCGGACGGCGGGTGCCGCCGTCGTGCAGCGCGACGCGGACGAGGAGACCGCGCAGGGGACGTTCACGGACGGCGCACCTGTCCAGCGCGAAGAGAAAGAGGAAGAGGAAACTGCCCAGGGCTCCTTCGCGGACGCAGGGTCCGTCCAGCGGGAAGAAGCCGAAAAGGAAGAGCCAACGGGCTGACCCAGCCGGTGTGACCCATGGCGACGACATTCCAGGGCGGCCCGGGAAAGGCCCCCGCCCAACGGGCAGGGCGTCCAGTTGCGCTTGTTGTGCCGGCTGTTTCGCGGCAGGCGGCTGGAGCAGCGGGGATCGAGGTCGCCAGCGCCCTCATTGACGGCAGGCGCAGGGCAGGGGCCGATCCGCGCGCCATGCTGGCGCTGCAGCGGCAGGCCGGCAATGCCGCTGTGGGTGCCCTGATGGCAGCGAAGCTGAAGAGTCCGGGGGAGCAGGCAGTCAGCGAGATCGACGCAGCCCTGAAAGAGATCCGCACGGACCAGCCGGTAATCGGCACCGTGGAAAAGGGACTTCAGGCCGCCAAGACTGCAGGCGTGCCGGTGGAGCTCGAAGGACCCAAACCGCCGGCTGCGGCGCTCGCCGTAACGAAGACGGGTTTTGGCCCGGGGTCGGTACCGGCGAAAAAGCCTGCACAGCCGCCCAAGCAGGTGCCTGCCGTCAGTCCTCTGGGGAAAGCCGGTGCCGCGAAGATGCAGGGCGAGGCCAAAGGATCGGCAGCAGGCGAACCCGCCGCCGCCAGCGTAGGCGGGGGAGCGGCGGCCCCAGCCATGCCTGCGCCCCTCGCCCTGCCCGCCGACAAGCTCCTGCAGCCCCCTGTAGCACCGTTTGCGGTCAGGCCTGAGGAGGATCCGGGATTCGCGCAGGTTGCCGGCGCTATCAAGGGCGTTGCACAGTCCCGCAAGGCCCACCCTCCGGCCGCGGCCAAAGCCCAGGAAGCCCAGGGTGCCGCACTTCCGCCTACGGACGATGTTGCAGGCCAGGCCAAGGCCGCCAAAGTCGACGCCATGGACGCCGAGCAGCCGGGCACCTTCGACAAGCAGGCATTCATTGCCGCGGTCAAGGCGGCCATCGAGTCGAAGTCGCCGAAGACCCTTGAGGAAGCGGATGAGTACAGGAAGTCCGGCAAGGCTGGGCAGGCTAAAGGAGAGGTCAAGGGCCTCGTCTCGCAGGGCAAGGAGGGGCAGGCGAAGGACATTGAGGCCGCCACGGAGGCTCCGCCTGACCAGTCGAAGGCGGTTCCGAAGCCCGTCACCCCGATGGCCCAGGAGCAGCCGGGACAGGCTCCGGCCGTCACCGCCGTCGGGGCCGCGCCCAAACCGGCGCCGGCCGACCAAGTCAATCTTGCCGCCGGCCCGCAGCAGGCCAACCAGGAAACGGCCGACGCCGACGTCAGTGAACAGCAGTTGGCCCAGTCCAACGAGCCCGAATTCCAGCAGGGCCTCAAGGACAAGCAGGCCGCTGCCGAGCATGCCCAGACCGCGCCCGTGGAATACCGGCAACAGGAACAGCAGGTCCTTCAGCAAGGCAAAGCGGAAGCCGGCGCCGTCACGGCCGGCGGCGTCTCGGGCATGCAGAACGCCAAGGCTTCGGCGCTGGCCAAACTGGCCGCGGACAAGGGTAAGACCAAATCCAAGGACGAGACCCGCCGCGCCGAAGTGACGGCCAAGGTCCAGGCCATCTTCGCCGCCACTGAGGCGGACGTGAAGAAGACCCTCGACGGGATCGACCCGGAGGTCGATAAAGAGTTTGAGACGGGAGAGGCCGGGGCACGCGCGGCGTTTGAGGCCTATGTTGAGGCGAAGATGTCGGCGTACAAGAAGGACCGGTATGGCGGGTGGCTGGGCGGGTACCGCTGGCTACGGGACAAAATTACGGGCATGCCCCCGAAGGTCAACGAGTTCTATGAAGCCGGCCGCGAGTTGTATCTCTCGAAGATGAACGGCGTCATTTCCCGGGTTGCGGACATCGTCGGGAGGGCCCTGACGGGGGCCAAACAGCGGATAGCCAAGGGCCGCGCCGAGATTTCGACCTACGTTGCGGGTCTCCCGGCCGACCTTCAGAAAGTCGGCGCCGACGCTACCAAGGAAATCGGGGACAAGTTCGAGGCGCTTGAGGGCGAGGTCAACGCAAAGCAGGAATCGGTTGTGGATGCCCTGGCGACCAAGTACGTCGAGGCGGGCAAGGGGCTCAACGACCGCATCGAAGCGCTGCAGGCGGAGAACAAGGGCCTGGTGGACAAGGCGATCGGTGCGCTCAAGGCGATCATCAACACCATCCGCGAGCTTGCCGGGATGCTGAAGAATGTCCTCTCCCGGGCAGCGGGTGTGGTTGGGGACATCATCAAGAACCCCGTGGCGTTCCTGGGCAACCTGATTGAGGGCGTGAAGGGCGGCATCCTCAAGTTTAAGGACAATATTCTGGGCCACCTCAAGAAGGGCCTGATGGGCTGGTTGTTCGGCGCCCTGGCCGAGGGCGGAGTCGAGCTCCCGGAAACCTTCGACCTTAAGGGCATCATCAAGCTGCTCACCTCGATTTTTGGTTTGACGTGGGCCAACATCCGCAACCGGCTGGTCAAGCAGATCGGCGAGCCTGCGATGGCCGCGGTGGAGAAGGGCGTGGAGATCTTCCAGATCATCCGCGGCCAGGGCGTCGCGGGCCTGTGGCAGATGCTCCTGGACAAGCTCGGCAACATCAAGGACATGATCCTCGAGCAGGTGAAGGACTTCGTCATCACGAAGATCATCACCGCAGGCATCACGTGGCTCATCGGCCTGCTCAATCCCGCCGCGGCGTTCATCAAGGCCTGCAAGCTGATCTACGACGTTGTGATGTTCTTCGTGAACAACGCCGAACGGATCATGAAGTTCGTTAACACCATCATCGACTCCGTGGCCGACATCGTCCGCGGCAATGTCAGCGCCGTGGTGAACAAGATCGAGGACGTTCTGGGCCAGATGGTTCCGATCCTCATCGGGTTCCTGGCAAGCGTGATCGGCATCGGCGGCATTGGCCAGAAGATCCGCCAGATCATCGAGACGCTGCAGAAACCGGTGAAACAGGCCCTCGACTTCGTGATCAAGACGGGCCTGAAGCTCGCCGGCCCGATTATTCGAGGGATCAAGGGTTTTGCAGGGAAGGTGAAAGCCGGCGCAAAGAAGCTGGGCCAAAAGGCGCTTGCAAAAGTTCGAGGGGGTGACGATTCGCCCGAGGGGAAGCAGAAGCGACTAGACAAGGCCATGACTGCCGCTCAAGCGCTTGCGAGTCGGTTCTCTGGAAAGCCGGTCTTGGCAAAAATGCTCATACCGCTACTGACAGGCATTCGGCTGAAGTATGGTCTTACTTCCCTGCGGCCGGTCGCTGACGGAGGCATGTGGACTGTCGAGGGTGCGATCAACCCTAGAAGTAAGCGAAAAACAAGAATGAGGGCGACCGCAGAGTCTACCGTAACGGCGAAGCTAAAAGTAAAGATGTCCAAAGCAACGGCCGCTTCCCGTCCTTCTCGACCTCTCAAATCTTCTGGACTTGACCCAGCCGCAGCGCCGCCAGGAGTGGCAGTGCTGTCCCAGGTTGAGCGAGATGAACTCCATGACCGATGGATGGCACTTTATGCATCGGCCCCGGCCAGGGAGGCCGAGCTGTACAAGAAGTGGGCAGCCAATGCGAAAACCGGAAGGCTGCCTGACCCTCGGGCATCTGAACGTGAAATCGCTTGGCTTCACGAGATCATTGGGGCCCGAACTCAGGTCTCGTACCGAGACCGGCAGGAGCAATGGGGCGAGGGAAGCACACGCCCAGATCTTCAAGCTGGTTCGTGGAACATCGAAACCAAGCGATATATCATCATGCGCCAAGGCGGTAAGGGTAAAGCGGAGCTAATAGCCGAGCTTCGAAGGCAGTTCAATGCCAGGCTCGAACATCTGCCAGCACACATGGTGCTTCAAGCGATTATTGTCGACATACGAGGGCAACGCTTAAAGCTTGACGTTATCCAGGATTTAATTGCCGATATCTATGCAGAAGTTGTTGTTGCCGGCTACAGGGAGGCCAAAGCCGCTGGTCTCTGGTATGCCCCGAGCGGCTCCCCGCCGGGCCCAGAGACCGTGACCGTTTTGGCGGGTGACGTGGGTTGAAAGCTCTGCACTAGCGGCCTTCTGACTGTCGGTTGTCAGAAATAATGCTACCGCCCTGCCCCTTCGTGCACCCCATCCTTCCCGTCAGCGCATCCGCTTGGCCGTACCGCGCACCTTCTCCCCGCTGGAACCTTGAATCACGTTTCGGTTCATCGAGGAGACAAAAATGCCAAGCTATCTTTCGCCAGGTGTATACGTCCATGAGGTCGAAGCGGGCACCCGTCCGATCGAGGGCGTGGGCACTGCGGTGGCCGCCTTCGTCGGGCTCGCCGCCAAGGGCCCGGACAACGAACCCACCCTCGTGTCCAACTGGACCCAGTTCTCCGAGACCTTCGGGGACTTCATCCCGGGCTCCTACCTGGCCCACGCCGTGTACGGCTACTTCCTGAACGGCGGAGGTAATTGCTACGTCGTCCGCATTGGCGCTGATGGCCGGCGTGAGGAAAAACCAAAGCAGCAGCCCAAGGCGGTAGCCGCCGCCCCCATGGCGGAACTCGGAGGGTACCGCCTGACGGCCAAGTCCAACGCGGCCAACCCCAAGCCTGTGACCGTGGAAATCGCCGATCCCGGCGGGGAAAATCCCCCCGAAGACCAGTTCAAGATCGTCATCACGGCTGAGGGCAAACCGCCGGAGATCTGGGACAACGTCACCACCAAGCGCGGCGCGAACAACGCCGCAATCAAGGTCAGCGCCGAGTCCAAGATCGTCACCCTCGAGGAAGTCGCCACGGGAGGTGCCCTGATTAAACCGGACAAGGGAACCATCCAGCTGGTCGCCCCCGAACCGGAGCCTGAACCTCCCAGCACCGAAGAACTGAACGTGGACGACTACGTCGGCGACGCCGCCGACCGCACAGGGTTCAGCGGCCTGGAGGCCGTCGACGAGGTCACCATGGTGGCCGTCCCCGACCTGATGGCCGCCTACGAACAGGGCTCCATCGACGGCGAAACCGTGAAGGCCGTCCAGCTTGCCGCCATTGCGCACTGTGAACTGATGGGCGACCGCATCGCCATCATCGACCCGCCCCCAAGCCTGAACGCCCAGCAGATCAAGAACTGGCGCATGGACGGCGGCGGCTACGACTCCAAATTCGCCGCCCTGTACTGGCCCTGGATCAAGACCTTCGACCCCTCCACCGGCACCAGCAGGTTCATCCCCCCGTCCGGCCACATGGCAGGCGTCTGGGCCCGCAACGACGACACCCGCGGCGTCCACAAGGCCCCAGCCAATGAGGTCATCCGCGGCGTCACAAGCCTGCAGACCCAGATCACCAAGACCGAGCAGGAACTGCTGAATCCCCTAGGGGTCAACTGCATCCGCACCTTCCCGGGCCGGGGAATCCGCGTCTGGGGCGCCCGCACCCTGTCCAGCGATGCCGAATGGCGGTACCTGAATGTCCGGCGTCTTTTCAACTACTTGGAGGAGTCAATCCTCCAGGGCACCCAGTGGGCCGTTTTTGAACCGAATGACCCTGCCCTGTGGGCCCGCATCCGGCGCACCATCAGCGCCTTCCTGACGAACGAATGGCGCAAGGGCGCACTCTTCGGGCTTACCCCGGAGCAGGCCTTCTACGTCAAGTGCGACTCGGAAACCAACCCGGCCGAGGGCATCGACGCCGGCCAGGTGGTCTGCCAGATTGGCGTAGCCCCGGTGAAGCCGGCCGAATTCGTTGTCTTCCAGCTATCCCAGTTCTCCGGCGGCACCAGCCTCGTGAGCGAGTAATCCCAGTTCAAAAGGAGCAAGACCATGGCCCTCGGCGATTTTGACAACTCACCGGCCAACGCGTTCACGGTCACGATTGATGGCATCGAAGTGCCCAGGGTGATCGAAGTGAGCGGCCTCAAAACGGAGGTCGACAAGATTGAGCTGAAGCAGCAGACCAAGGACGGAAAGTACGTGGTCCGCCAGCTCATCGGCCGTCCCAAGGCCGGCGAGCTGACCGTCACCAGGGGACTCACCGACAGCAAGACCGTCTCCGACTGGCTCAAGACCGTCATGGAAGGTGACGTCGCCGGTGCCCGGAAGACGGCCGCCGTCGCCCTGCTGGACTATAAGGGCGAGACGCTCAAGACGTACAACTTTGTGAACTGCTGGGTGAAAAGCGTTGAACTGAATTCCCTCAAGGCCGGCGCCACTGAACAGGCCACCGAGAAATTCGTCATCTGCTACGACGAGTCCACCATCTCGTGATGCAGCGGACGCATGGCGCCGCCGTGTTCGCCGACCCGGACGTGAATGACGGGCAGCAACCGGACCGGCAAATTGAAAGGGGAGGGCCAGCCGAGCGCCAGGAGCTCCGCACCGAGTTCAGCTTCGTCCTGCCCCGCGGCTACGTGGACCAGGACGGAACCGTCCACAAGGACGGTGTCATGCGCCTGGCGACGGCCCGCGACGAACTGCTTCCCCTCTACGACGCCCGCGTCCAGGAGAACTCCGCCTACACCACCGTGGTCCTCCTCGGCCGTGTCATCACTTCCCTCGGCACGCTGGCAGCCGTCACGTCAGCGGTGGTGGAGAACATGTTCGCCTCGGACGTCGCTTTCCTACAGGACTTCTACCGCCGCATTAACGCGGAGGGACACACCCGGATAGCCGTCACCTGCCCGGAATGCTCCCACCGGTTCACGGCGGACCTTGCCGGTGGGCGCCTGGGGGAATCATGACGTACGCCCCGGACCGGATCTATGAGGAGGTGGCGTACGTGGCCTACCACTTTCACTGGCCGCTCAACGACATCCTCGATCTGGAACACGGCCAGCGTCTGCGCTACATCCAGGAAATCGCCGGGATTAACACCCGCTTCTCACAGGAGCGGTAGACCATGCGGTGGCCTTGGCAGCGCGAGCGGATCGAGCCCCCAACTGACGACGCCGGCAGGGGACTTCAGCAACAGGCGGCGGCACCGCCCCGCATCCCGCCCGTCGGCTGGGCCTTCCTTCCGCCGCTGCAGCGCACCACCGCAAACATGCAGCTGATCTCCGAACCCGACCGCTTCACCGGCGCCCTCGCCGCCTGGGGCGACCCGTCCTTCACCAGCCCCATGGCGCACCTGGTCAGCACGGCGGCACCGGCAGGGATCATCGACGTCGACGGCGGCGGTCCCGTTGGCGGCGATGGCGCGTACCCGCCGTCGTCCGTGGAAATGACGCTGCTGCCACCCCCGGCTCCGCGCAGCGGCCCCACCCCGCGCAACGCCGGCACCGCGGGCCCGGTCCAGCGTTCAGCGCCTGACGGCGTCACTTCGGCAGGTGCCCCCGGTCCCGTTGGCCGTGGGCTCACCGCAGCAGCGGGCACCTTTCCCGTCCTTCAGCTTTACGCTTCCCCACCGGAGCAAACCAAAGCCGACCCCGGGCAGGGTGCCGCGCCGGAGCACGCCCAGGCACAGCCCGAGCAGGAATCGAAGGCGCCCGAAGAACTTCCGGCAACGGACGTGCCGGTACTGCCGCCTGAGGAGGACATGTCCAGCGTCGCCGTCGCCCCGACTTCCAGCCAGCCCATCCGCACGGTCGGCAGCACCTCCGATGGGAGCGCCACGTACGTGCCCCTGCCGCCCCCGGCAGTGCAGCGGGCACAGCCGCGGACGCCGGACGCCGCAGCGGCGAGGTGGAAAGTGCCGCCCGCGTCGAAACTTGGCCTCGGCATGCCATTGGCCTATTCGGAACCAGCAGGTCAACCGGAGTCATTTGCCGCGGCCGCGTTAAGGCACATCCCTCCGCCGGTCCAGCGTTCAGCTGCCCCGGAACCGTCAGTGCCGGCCCCGGCCACGCGACCAGTTCCAGGATTTGAGGAGTCCCACCCTGCAGATGGTGGCGGACCTGATGGACGCGATGGTGACCACGACCACGGGACCGGCGCCGCCGATACCTTCGTTACGCCCATCAGCGGCGACCCCGTAGGCGGAACGGTCCACCTGCCCCTTCTTGGCCCGCAGGCCGACCCGGCGCCGTTGCCCGCCGTACCGGTACAAGCGACAGACGCCGGCTCGGGGGACGCTTCCAACGATCACGGTGACCAAGGAGCAGCCGGTCCTGGAGAGGTCGAATCTTCAGCTGTTATGCCTGATCGCACCGTGGACAACGCCGGGGAGGACCGGCAGGACGGGCCGGCAGACGGCCAGGAAAACGATGAGCCGGCGATGCATCCGGAACCAACGGTTGCCCCGCTGCTCTCCGCTGGCGGATTGGACGGGTCGCTCGGCAGCCCAGGCCACAGCGTCCCTGACGATGCCCCGGCCACGCACGCGTTTGATGCGGGCGGTATATCCGGCATGCCCCTCGTCTCGCGCTTTGGACCTGCGGTCGGTTATATATCAGGTCCGGAGGAGGCACCCGGTGAGCCTGCGATCACTGACGCAGCCGCTGAGGAGCTGTCCGGCCCCGCGCCGGACGGGGCTCCCGAACACCCCGTCGATCCGCCGGCAGCACCTCCGGACGCCGGCTGGCGGGGCGGGCCTCAAACCGACGACCGCGAGCCTGTGGCCGGTCAAGCAACAACTCCGGAAGCACCCGCTTCGAACGCCGTCCTCCCGCTCCAACGAGCCGTCGAGCCAGCCACTGGCCGCCCGCTCAGCAGCACTTCCGCCGCCCTAGGTGTCGCCACTCCAATGATCAACACCACTCCACAGAGCAACACCGCTCCGCAAAGACCCTTGGCGTTCCGGATGGCACGGACCGCCACGGCCGACTCCACCCCGGACAGCGTGCAACGCCTCACAGAAATGCCGGCCGCACCGCAGCGGGCATCCCTTTCCCCAGGGTCCTTTACTGCTGCCGACCTGGGGCGCGCAGCACAAGGATCCACGTCCGCCGTTGCACCAAACGCACCGCCGAGCCTCCACGGATACCCCGGACCTGATGTTATGCCGGTGCCGCTATCGGGCCTTCCCGGAATCAACAGCCCTGAAGGCCCCGGCGGCCCGGCCTACGAGCCTGTTCCCCTGCAGCTGTCCGTTGCCGGCGCCGTTGCCTGGCCGGTGGAAGCGCCCCAGGTGACTGCCGCCGTCGGCCGCTCCATTCAGCGAACCCTTGCGCCAGAAGCCCCAGCCTCTGCTGCTGGCGGTGGGCCATGGTCCGCACCCGACTCCTGGCGGCCGGCGGAACTGATCCCCGCAGCGGCGGGCCCAATGACCCAAGTCGGGGGACGGGGACCGGTGAACTTGCAGCGCTCGGCTGCTTCGTCGTCGGCTCTTGCTCATCCTGTCCGGCCGGATCCTGATGGCTCTGCTTTTGGCGCAGGAACCGTACCCGGCGCAGCCTTTCCAGAAGCGACGAACGTAGCACCGACCTTGGACAACCCTTCGGGGCCCGCTGTACTGGCCCTAGCGCTACAGCCCGTGTCCCGGACCGTCGGCGACGCCACCGCTCAAAGGGACGCAGCTGATCCGGCCCCTTGGGCGGGGTCGCGGACCGGTGTCCCCGCCCAAGGGGCCGGGAGCGTCGGAGGACCCTCCGCTGCGGCTTCACCGAGTTCATTTGATACCGAGACATCGGTGCAGGCCGACGCCGGGTCGCCTCCCGCCGGGGCAGGCCAGCCGGTTACAGGGGCGGCCGCCATCGGCCCTGCAGGAAAACAGGCAGCAGGCGCACCGGCGGCCACGCCTGAACAGTTGGAGGAACTGGCCAAGCGGCTTACCGGGCCGCTGATCCGCCGCATCAAGGCAGAAATGCTGCTGGACCGCGAGCGCCGCGGCCTGCGGACCGATGTGAACTGAGGAAACAATGCTCGAGGATGTGGATACCGCCGTCAGTGTCCGGTACACCTTGGCCCTGGACCACGCGGACCTGGGGACGTTCGCCACGTGCGAGGGCCTGGGATGTGAAGTGGTCATCGAATCCAGGGAGGAAGGCGGAAACAACGCCTTCATCTGGCAACTGCCCACCCGGCTTAAGTATCCAAACATCACCCTGACCAGGCCACTGGGAAAAGATACGGAAAAGATCGCCAAGTGGTTCGCCGGGATCGCAACCGGCTACACACGCTGTACCGGCATCATCGAAGTCATGACCTCAAACGGCAGAAAGATTGCTGGCTGGGAACTCTACGACGTGGTGCCCGTGCGGTGGAAGGGCCCGTCGCTGAACCCGGACCAGCCGAAAGTCATCATGGAGTCGCTGGAGATCGCCCACCATGGCTTTGTCTCGAAAATGGGCGGGTAGGCGGCTGACATGGCAAAAGGCGCACTCGAAGCCCGGGCCGCGGCAGAGCAAGATGACAATCCCGCGGCTGCTGCGGCAGCCGCGGCCGGCCGCGGTCCCCGCAGCGGAGGGGAGGAAGCGCTTAAGCTCTCGCACGCATACCTGATCCTCTCCGAACCTTCTGTCGACGGTTCACTGGACAAACCGGGCCCGCAGTTCGGGTTGATCCATTTCCAGTTCAACCCCAAGGAGCTGAGTCTGGGAAAGGCGGCTTCGTGGGTACGCCAGACAGCCAAGGGCAATAAGAAGGCGGGAGCCCCGCAGTACCTGGGCGCCATGCCCTCCAAGATCACGCTTGAGATGTTCTTTGACGCCTCCGGAAAGCAGGATGACTCCGTGGTGAAGCGCGTCCAGCAGTTATTCGACTGTTGCACGCCCACGCCGGCGTCAGTGCAGGCCGGGAAGGGCTCGCCGCCGTGGGTGATGTTTCGGTGGGGTCAGCACACTGAATTCCATGCCTACGTGGCCAGCGTGCAGGCCAAGTACACGCTGTTTACGGCCGCGGGAATCCCCATCCGCGCCACGTGCACCGTGGCCCTGGAGGAGATCGCCGGGGATCCGCCGAAACAGAACCCCACCTCAGGAGGCCTCGTACCGCGCCGCGTTCACACCATCATTGAGGGGGATACTCTGGCAGGCATCGCCTATAAGGAATATGGAAACGCATCCCTGTGGCGGGCTGTGGCCACTGTCAACCGGATTGACGATCCCATGCGCCTGCGCCCGGGAACCTCCATCATGCTGCCCGCTGTAACCGAGCTTCCCGCCGGGGCTCCCACTGACCGTGTTGCGCAGGAGGGGGTGGCTGTCCGTGGCCTTCAATGAAGAGTTCAGCAACATGCTGTTGGTGGAAGTCGCCGGGACGCCAATTCCGCCCGACATCGCCGCACGTTTGGTGTCCGGCTATGTGGACGACAGCAGCAACGTTCCGGACCTCTTTGTGCTCCGCTTCAGCGATGAATATTCGACGGTCCTGGACAAGGCTGGCTTCAAGGTTGGCGTGCCGGTCCAGTTGCTGGTGCAGCAGAGCGGGCCGGGTGGCCCAGCGCCGCTGCTGTCGGGGGAAGTCACGGCTTTGGAAACCGAGATGGACCATGATGGCCTGTACACGATCGTCCGGGGCCTGGACCATTCCCATCGGCTGTTCCGGGGCCGCAGGGTGGAAGCATACCTGCAGAGCACTGCCGCGGACATAGTCCGCAAGGTCGCCCAGCGAGCAGGGATCAAGGCCGGCAAGGTCGACGCGAAGGGCCCGGTGCTGCAGCATGTGGCACAGGACGGCATCAGCGACTGGGATTTCCTGCATCGGCTGGCAGTGGAAGCCGGGGTGGTCCTGTCCGTCTCCGGCGGGGCGCTGCACTTCACAGCCTCCACCGACGCCGCCACGGCACCTCCGGACGCCGCCGGGGCCAGGAGCGAGCCCCTGATCCTTCAGCGCGGCGTGAACCTGGTGTCCCTCCGCGGCACGGTGACCTCCGCGGACCAGGTCCCGGACGTGGAAGTCCGGGGATGGGACGTCACAGCAAAGCGGGCCATCGTCGCCGTCGCGGCCGCGAAGACCAACAGCGCCAAGCTTCCGGATGCGAACCCCGCCGACCTTGCCAAGACCTTCCAGAGCCCCAGGTACATCGCGCCTGCCACAGCGTACGACCAGGCGGCACAATGCGACGCGACGGCGGCCGCCCTGGCATCCCACCTGGGCGGGGCCTTTGCCGAGCTCGACGGCGTTGCCCGCGGAAACCCCAAGCTGCGGACCGGCGCCGCAGTCTCGCTGAAAGGCGCCGGCAAGCCGTTCGACGGCATGTACACCCTGAGCTCCACGCGCCACGATTTCAGCCCGCACAGCGGCTACCTCACCTCCTTCGCCGTTAGCCACGAATCCGAACGGTCACTCTACGGAGTTGCCTCCGGCGCAAACAGCAGGACGGCTGTTCCCGGTGTCGTCAACGCCGTAGTGACCGCTGCGAAGGATCCGGAGAACCAAGGCAGGGTCAAGGTCAAGTTCCCGGTCCTCTCCGACAACTACGAGAGCTGGTGGGCGCGGACCGTCCAGGCGGGCGCAGGCGCCTCGCGCGGCGCCGTCGTCCTCCCCGAAGTGGGGGACGAGGTCCTCGTCGCCTTCGGACACGGAAGTTTCCAGCAGCCCTTCGTCCTGGGCGGCCTTTACAACGGCAAGGACAAACCGGACAAACCGTGGGCAGACCACGTGGGTTCCACGGACGGCGCCGTGCAACGCCGGGCCTTCGTGTCCCGCTCGGGAATGCTGGTCGAGTTCCTGGAATCGCCCGACGGCGAACAACTCACCGTCAGCACACAGGGCGGCGAGCAGAAGATCTCGCTTATCCAGAAACCGGACGCAGCAATCGAGATCCTTTCGGAGGGACCCGTCACCGTGACGGCCAAGAAGGATGTTTCGGTAACCACGACCACCGGCGAGGTGACCATCAAAGGCAAAAAAGTGACCCTGGAAGCCTCCACCGGCCTGGAGCTGAAAGGCGCCACGGTGAAAATCACCGGAAGCGCATCAGCCGAACTCAAGGCACCCAGCGTGAAGGTGGCAGGGGACGCGACGGCCGAACTTACCGCCGGCGCCACCACCACCGTGAGAGGCGGCATGGTCCGCATCAACTGACCGAACACAGGCGTTCCAGACTGACGAGAGGAGGCAAGGGCGTGGGACAAGAATTCATTGGCGCCGGTTGGGCGTTCCCGCTGCGCACCGACAGGACAGGCGGCATCGCGCTGGTCCACGACCAGCGCGAGATTGAAGAAAGCATCCACCTGATCCTTGCCACGTCACCGGGGGAGCGGCCCATGCGACCCGAGTTTGGCTGCGCCGTCCACGACTACGTTTTCGCACCCGCCGACGCAGCCACGGCCGGGGACATTGCCTACGTGGTCCGGGTGGCCCTGAACCGTTGGGAGCCCCGGATTGACCTCGAAAACGTGCTGGTCCATTTTGACGGTGTTGACGACGGCGTGCTTCTGATTGACATCCAATACACCATCAGGGGGACCAACGACCCCCGCAACCTGGTCTTCCCCTTCTATGTCATCCCGCGCAACGGCGAAGAGCGTGACTACTGATGCTGCCCTCACCCAACCTTGATGACCGCCGGTTCCAAGACCTCGTGGACGACGCGAAACGCCTCGTTGCGAACTATTGCCCGGAGTGGACGGACCACAACGTCTCCGATCCGGGCGTAACGCTCATCGAATCCTTCGCTTTCATGGTTGACCAGCTGTTTTACCGGCTCAACCGCGTGCCGGACCGCCTGTACGTCGCATTCCTGGAGCTCCTGGGCGTCACCCTCCACCCGCCGACGGCGGCCTCAGCCGAACTCCTGATGTGGCTCTCCGCCCCCCAGCCGGACGCCGTCGTAATCCCAGCCGGAACAGAAGCTTCCACACGGCGGACCGAGGAGGAAGAGGCAGTGGTGTTCACGACCACGCGGGAGCTGACCATTCCGCCCCGCCGCCTGGCGTATGTCATGGCGCAGGGGAGCGGCGGCACACCGGTGCCGCATGCCGAGGTACTGCACGGAGACAGCGGCTTCGCCTGCTTTGGCACTCCGCCGGCGCTCGGGGATGCGTTGCTGCTCGGGTTGAACGATCAGGCGCCATCCTGCGCGGTTGCCCTCCGGTTTGAGTGCGAAGTCAGGGGAGTCGGAGTCAACCCGCGGAACCCTCCCCTCGTATGGGAGGCGTGGAACGGCGCTGACTGGATCGCCTGCGAGCTCGACAGCGACGGGACCGGAGGCCTGAACCGGCCAGGTGACGTAGTCATCCACCTTCCCGACACGCACGCGGCTTCCCTGTTGGGCGGGTCCCGGGCAGGTTGGCTGCGGTGCCGCGTCGTTGAGCCGCCACCGGGGTACCCGTCCTACAGCGCATCGCCCATAGTCCGGTCGGCCAGCGCGTTCACCATCGGCGGTTCCGTGCCGGCCGTCCATGCGGAGACCATCACCGATGAAATCATCGGCATGTCAGAGGGCGTTCCCGGGGAGAGCTTCGAACTGGGCAGACGTCCCGTTGTGCCCGGCGGTGAGGATTTCATTGTCGAGATCGCTGCCGGGCCAGGCTGGGAATCCTGGACGGAGGTGGACTCGTTTGCGGGGTGCGGACCGAAGGACCATGTGGTTGTAGTCGACCGCACAGCGGGAACTGTGCACTTCCCGCCCGCCGTCCGCGAACCTGACGGTTCGCTGCGGCACTTCGGGGCAGTGCCGCCGGCCGGCAGCCCCGTCAGGGTGCCGCGTTACCGCACCGGGGGAGGACCGCGCGGGAACGTGGCTGCCCGGGCAGTATCAGTGCTGCGGTCAACGATTCCCTTCGTCAACAGCGTCGAGAACCGGCGGGCTGCCCACGGGGGCGTGGCTCCGGAAACGATCGAGCAGGCCAAAATCCGGGGGCCTTTGGCTTTGCGGACCCGGGACCGGGCCATCACCGCCGAGGACTACGAACAGCTTGCGAAGCGGGCGGCGCCGGACGTAGCCCGGGTCCGCTGCATTCCGGCGCTGGCAGAGGACGAGGCCGGCGGGGTGCGGGTGCTGGTGGTCCCGGCAGCGGTGCCGGACAAGGAAGAACGCCTCGCATTCGAGGACCTGGTGCCCGATGATAAAACGCTCTCCGCCATTGCGTCGTACCTGGATGCTCGGCGACCGGTGGGCGCACGGGTTCTCGTGGAACCGCCCTTTTACCGCGGTGTTACGGTCGTGGCCAGGCTGACGGCACGGCCCAGGATTTCCCGCGAGGTCCTGCAGCGGGAGGCCCTGCGGGCGCTCTACCGGTACTTCGACCCCATCCGCGGCGGCCCTGATGGCGACGGCTGGCCTTTTGGCCGTCCCGTTCACGCCGGGGAAGTCCACGCGGTGCTTCAGGGACTGTCCGGAACGGAAATCGTGGACGAGGTGCTCGTGTTCGCCGCGGACCCCATTACGGGCCGGCGCGGGGAACCGCTGCAGCAGGTCGAGGTGGAACGCAATGCCCTGGTCTTCTCCTTCGACCACCGCGTTCGCGTATCGGAAGGTGCATGAGATGCGGGGGATGGTCAGAGGACTGCCCAGCGCGGTGCCGCTGGCACCGCAACTCCCGGCCGTCCTACAGGAAGACGCTTTCCTGCGCAGGTTCCTGATGGCTTTCGACGACGCCCTTGCGCCGGTGTTCACCACCCTGGACGGCCTGCCCTCCTACTTTGACCCCCGCTTGGCGCCCGAGGATTTCCTCGATTGGCTGGCCGACTGGGTGGGCGTTCGGCTGGACGAGACCTGGCCCGCATCCCAGCGGCGAGCTGTTGTTGCCAATGCAGCAGCCATCCACCGCCGCCGTGGCACTGTCGCCGGAGTGGCGGACGCCGTACGGCTTGCGGTGGGAGGGGTGCTGGATGTGAGGGTCGATGACAGCGGCGGCGCCACGTGGTCCTCGACTCCGGGTGGGCGCCTTCCCGGAAACGCTGCTGCGTTGTTGCACGTTCGCGTGTACGCCTCCGCGGTGGAGGACGTGAATGTGCGGCGCCTGGAAGGAATAGTCAACGCTGTGAAGCCGGCCCACGTTCCCCACACCTTGGAAGTAGTGCCGCGAGTTACCCGTCTGCCTGACGATTCCTGAGGAGGCCCAGGTGTTGATCTGCGGAGAATGCAGTACGCGAAATAACGACGGCGAGAGCTTCTGCGCCAACTGCGGAGCCTACCTCGTATGGCAGGGTGATCAGGAGAAACCTTCAAGAGATGCAAAAGCAGGGCCGGAGGCGGACCCCGGTGACGGAAAGACGGTTCTCATGCCGAAGGTCCCGGCGCCTCCCGACCATGGCCCGGCGTCGCAGCGGAGTACCAGAATGGACCAGCCCTCAAGCGTGCCGCGCGTTACGCTTCTCCCCGGAACCTTCCCGGAGGAGGAAGCTGCTGGGGTCATTAGAGCGGAAAAACCGCTGAAGCCAGTTCCCGGTGGCGACAGGACCGAGCCGCCTCCAGAGGTGAAGCCCGGCCGGCGGACGACACCTCTGGAAACCAGCCCTCCTCCTCCCAAGGATGAAACGCCGCCAGTTCCAGGCGAGCTGATCTGCGGACGGTGCGGTGCAGGGAACAACCGCGAGCGCCATTACTGTCGACGGTGCGCAGCGAGCCTCGCCGAGGCCGCCGTCGTACCGCCTCTTCCCTGGTGGCGGAGGCTCGCCAGCCGCCGGCCGAAGGCTCCGCTGCCCGCCGGGACCCGGCCGAAGCGGAAGCGGCGGCACTTTCCTGTGAGGCTGGTGTCCTTCCTTGCGGTGCTTGGGGTTTTAGGCGGCGCGGCATATGCAGGGAGGGGCGCCATCGACACTGCCGTGGCACAGGTTCAGGACAGATTCCTAAGTTCAGATAAGCGGGCCATGTCCGTCACCGCTTCCAGTTCCCAGCCGGACCGCCTGCCTGACTTTGCCATAGATACCTTTAGCAACCGGTCATGGGCCGCCGGGGTAGCGGGCAACACCAGCGACCAGTTCTTGGATTTTGTTTTCGAAAGGGAGTTCCGGCTGACCCAGATATTCATCACCGGCGGCGCGTCAGACGACTCAAACGTTTTCATCAAGGATCGGCGCCCACTCAATGTGGAGGTGACAGCGGTCCAGGCGGACGGGCAGCCGAAGATTGAAAGTTTCGAACTCAAGGATGTGAAGGAAAGGCAGCCCTTCTCCATCGTTGCGGACCGGGTCTCGGCAGTGCGGCTTAGGATTCTGGATTCGACGGGTCCGGAGGAGGCCCCGGTAGCTATCGCGGAGGTACAGTTCTCGGGACGCTAATGATCCTTTCCTTCGGCGAAGCCATATTCCGCGTCAACGCCGAGAGTATTCAACATGCGGTCGTATTTTCTCTGCGCGCGTTGTGCGGCAGCCGGATTACCCAGTCGTTGAAATGTCTCCACCAGGGTGCGCCATGATTCGTCGCGCCATGGATCGATTTCAACACTTCGTGTTGCGGCGGCGGCCGCAGCAGCAGTATTACCCAGACTCAGTTCAACGCTGGCAAGGGTAGCTGCCGCCTCAGCCGCCCGTTGGCGGTACCTTTCGCGTATATCTGAGACCCATTCCGCCGGACCATCCTCCGGCAGCACCTCACCGGAATAGAGTTCGACAGCGTGGCGGAGCTCCTGCGCCGCGCCAAGGGAGCCGCCAGCGGACTTCGCCAAGGATGCGGCGTGCAGAGACTGGTCGAAATCGGCGAGATCAAACGTCGACCCGGTGCCGAGAACCAGCGCGTAGGCCGCACCCTGCCGGACTAGAAGCTGCCCGCCTCCAGATACTCCCTCAGGCTGCAAAGCACCCCGAAGGCAGGACACGCTCACTTGAAGGGCATGCAAAGCTGCCGGTGCATCCAAATCGGGCCACAGTATCCCTGCAAGCCGCTCCCGGTGCACCAGGCGGCCCGCGTTCAGGCAAAGAATCCGCAGGACGGTCCTGGCCTGGGGCCGGATTCTGGACAGATCCACAGGCACCCTTTCACGGCTGAGGGCGAATTCGCCCAGACAAGTGATTTGAAGTGAAGGCAGCCGGGCACGCTCTGGCATGGGTTCGGTGTTGCCGTCACTGTGTCGTATTGGCGGCTCATAGTCGCTGGCCACCGCCGGCGGCAGGCTTGGCGGCGGGACCAGTTCGTGGCGGCACGGCGCCAACCACGTCCAGGGACGGCACACCAGGCCTGCAGATTGTGCGGTTTCGGAGGCCTGACGCATGAGCTCCGGGTATTCCTCCGGTTTGTGAAGCGCCATTGCCGCGTAGGCGACGGCAAGCGCTCCCGGAACCGACGCTGTTCGGGCGAAAGCCTCTGCTGACTGAGCGTCCTCGGGAGCGCAAGGCAAGTCGAGGTTTGCGGAGACAAGTGCCTCCGCGGAGTATGTCCAGGCCTCAAGTGTGCCTGCGGGAAGCCGTCGGAAACGCTTGGCCAGTGCTTCAAGTTGCCCAAGATCCGCGGCGCCGGTCCGCAGCCGCAACAGGACTGCACCTGCGGCGATGAGGGCGGCGCCCCATTCGTCGCCCCGGTCCTCGCAGGCTGCGATAACAGAATTGGCCGCCACGAATGCTGCAGGAGTTCCCGGGAGGGCCGCCTGGATACCCCCGGCCAGGCGCCCCAGCCAAGTGAAGCCACGCCGTTCTGCCTGACGCTGCACGGAGTCGACTTCGGCAGCCATATCCCAGGAGTCCGAGCCAGCGGAGTCATGTCCGAATACGGCCAATGCAAGCTGTGCTGCGAGGGCAGCTGCAGGGTCCAGGTCCAGCCGCTCGGCGCACTGAATGAGCAACGGCAACGCGGACCGCTGATCGCCCGCAAGCAGAAACGCTAACCCTGTGAACAGGTATTCCGGATGGCCTTTGATGGACGACGAGCAGGTCGTCGAACGCGGATTTCCCTTGATGGCCTTGCGCAAATTCCGAACAGGGCTGTCAGCGCCTTCCGGTTCGCCACGTACGGACCAGACCGCCGCTGTCAGACGTAGGCCGTTGGCAATCCGCAGGCACTCGGGGTCGGTAGTCAGGTCCCGAACCCGAGCTGCAGCACCCTCTGCCGCCGTGGCCCGGCCGTCGTCGAGCATTTCCCTCGAACGGGCGGCGAGGACCCAGGCGTCGTCCGGCATCACACGGTCCGGGATGGAAGCCGCCCATCCGCAACGGCCGGGCTGCAGGGCTGACCCGCCAGCCCTGGCCAGCAGGAGTTTGACGCTCTCCCAGTCACCGCCCTCGGCCAGGATCCGCAAACCCTCTCCGACTTCCCCTTCCCGTTCAAGCAGAGCGGCAGTACGTTGCCTCAAGCCAGCCTGTTCTTCGGGCTCCATCTCGTCAATACCGGCAAGGAGATACAGACGTAATACCTTCGGCATTCGGTATGTGGCCCCATCGTCATCCGTAGCGATAATGCCCAACTCTTCAAGCCTGTGAAGCACGGCTCGGCTGTCGTGCCATTCGAGCAGGGCGTCACACCGAGACGGCGTGATGAAGTCCAGCAAGCTCGTCACGGTTAACAGCCGATTCATATCCGGCGTTGTGCCGGCTAGGAAGTGATTGACCAGGTAGTCTCCGGCAAACCGCGACCTGGAGTTGAGTGACTCCGCGGCACGGCGCCTTTCTACGTTCGAACGGTTCGTCGTCGCCAGATGGAAGAGGTACAGAGCTGCAGCCCATCCATCCGTTACCCGGGCCACATTCGATACACCGTGCACGCTGAGTGGGCGCTTGAAGGTAGTGCGGAAGAGCTGCTCAATTTCATAATCGCGAAACCGCAGGTCGTCACCAAAAACGCTGAAAGCGTTCCGCATTTCAGACTTGGCCATATTGATACGGGGGAAATGCCTGCTTCCAATAAGGAAGTGCATGTGCGGTGAATTGACCGCAATGAGTTGTTCCAGCTCCTCCTCTGCAGGGGTGCCTGCGAGAAGGTGGAAATCATCAACAACGAAGTAGATATGCCGATCGAGCAATTCTGCCGCGTTGGCTAGACCGGGAAAGGAGCTTGCCGGCTCACGTTCAATGGCGGCACCTAACGCACACGCAAGGAAGGAGAACATTTCCCCAGATTTCGCATCCGGGCTTCCCGATTGATACCAAACCACATCGCCGGGGTACTGGGCTGCCCATTGCATGAGCAGAGTGGTTTTTCCGGTTCCGGTGGGGCCTACTGCAAGTCTTAGCCGCGGATTGACGACACCATGGGGCGCCGACATTAGCCGTGGACGGAGCAATCCAGGAGCTAAAGGCGTCGTCGTCCGTCGTTCAAGAGGCGGGTCGGCCATACCGTCCTGCTTTCCTAAAGTTCTCGGTACCCATTGTTTCGCCGGGACCTTTGCAAGTCCACCGTTTCGAGTATTTACGGGACGTGTTAGGTAGGTGGATCTAAAGGAAGGGGTCCAGGGCCGACAAACGGGGCCACGGCTATCAGTTACCCCGGTTTCTGCCACCGTTGAATAGACCATCGGTGTGCGGAAGTTCCCGTTGATGGCAGTTGGCCCTTGACCTTGTAAAGGTCGAGAAGGTCCCGCAGGTTCCGCTGGCCTGCAGGTCCTTAGCCTCTTTTGACGCGGCCTTCGCGTCCATAGCATGAGCGCATTAGTGGCGCCGTTTCAGGCGGCAGCTTGTGGAAGATGAGAGGGAAGCAATGTGCGCTCACCGGAAGCTTGCCCCTCGGACAGTTGTTATTCTGTCCGCGGCACTGACCTTGCTCCTTGGCGGGTGTACGCAAGGGGGCACGCCCTCGTCCCCGACCCAGTCTTCGTCATCCGGATCTGCCCAGTCTCCCTCAACCAAAGCAGCCGAGTCTCCAATGGCCGTGTCGGGCAGCCCGGCCTGTGATCTGATCACCCCCGAGATCGCTGCCAAGATCGATCCCGATTTGGCGCAGATGGGGTCGGAAGGCAAGTTCGGGGGGAGCCCGGCGTACGGTTGCGGCTACATGAGTAAAGCGAGCAAGAGCCGGGCACTGTCCGTCTCGTTGACGTCGCCCGCGTCGGCGGCGCAAATTGCCGAGACGAGAAAGACCCCGGACTGCTCAGCAGTTGAGGGCATCGGTGACTTCGCATGCATGCAGTGGACGGGGTGGTTCCGTGGCGAGTCCGGAGGGGCGTCGGCCAATACTGTCCTGAAGGCTGTCCGGGGCAACGAGTCCCTCGACCTGCGCATCGTCGAATTCCCACCAATATCGCCGGAGTTCCCGGTACCGGATGGGGATGCTGCGGCGCGCGCACTTGCCCAGGCCCTTGTCGAGGCCGGGTGGGGCAACGGGGCTGAGCTTCGGGTTCCCCCTGCGCCACCTGTCGGTCCGCAAAGTTCTACGAACAGTCCCGTATGTGCCCTGGTCAGCGACGACGCGCTCAAGCAGGCATTTGGCGCCACAACCCAGGCGCAGGTTCTCCCGGGCGAGGGCAATTGCCGGTACAGCTTTGGCGCATTGGGGACACCTGGTCCGGACTCGCTTGTATTCTCCATCGAACTTCACGAGGGAGGTGCGTCCCTGCTGTCCCGTCAGGTTCCCGATGGCCAAAGCATCGAGAGTGTTGGCGACAAAGCGATCCTCATCATCCGGTCGGAACCGGGTGGACCGAAGTCCCTCAGGCCCGAGAGCGATGTGCCGGTCACGGTCCTGTCCCTCATGGTGGCCCGCGGGCAGAGCATGGCTATTTTCACGGCGCAGATCCTGATCTCACCGGCCGGCCCCAACGAAGAGCAGGTCAAGGAACAGTTCGTCACTTTGGTTAAGAGGATCGACTTTTGAGCCAGCCCATGCTTGCCGCCCCACAAGCTCTTAGGAATGAATCGGAGGAAGCCCTGGTGCATCTGGAAGCCGGAAGATGCGTGCGAAGGCCCCTGCGTGCTGACAGCTTCCGCCCAGCGGTCGTGCTGGTTGCTGGGCTACTGATCCTCACGGCATGCGGACCCGGTCAGCCTGGTGGCACCACGCCGTCCAGCGACATCAGCAGCTCGCCAGCTGCCAGTGTTACCGCCTCGCCGTCGGCTGAGGTCACCGCCACGCCACAGAAAGTCTTCACGGACCAGGAGCTCATGGCAATCAGCAGCAGAGTTCTGGAGCCGCACGGCGGAAGGGCCGAAGACACAGCCATGGCCCGCAAGTCTTATGCCTTGATGCCCCAGCCGCCAGCGTCTGCTTCGACCTCGTCAATACTGGGTCCGACCGAGCCGGCTGAGTGCAACGTCTTCCACAGGTCGTGGCAGCACCAGGTGCAATTGGATCTCTCCATGGGCTTCGCGCAGGGCGAGGTCTTCAACCTGGGAGCTCACGGAACCGGCATGATCCTCTTTGATGTCAGAAGTGCCCCCCGGGAGGCTCTCGCTAAAGCTGACTTTGATTACAGCCAGGACCTGATGGTTCGCTGCGCCACGTTCGACCAGACGGTGTCCGGAGCTGCCGGGCCCCAGAAGATGATGATCCAGCTTCTCCCCGGTCCGGACATCGGGGAGAAGGCTTATGTCACCAAGGAGTCCTTTAGCGGGAACGCTGCTGGGGTCGGGCTCCGCGTCCTAGCTGGAACGGTGTCTCTCGACATGGGGTCCAACACAGGGCTGGCGATAACTGAGGAAGAGGCGCTGAACCTGATGTCGCAGATCGCGAAGGAGTTTCTCGAAGAGGTGAGGAATTCGCACTAGCGTGAAGGTTTCCGCCAACTGTTCGCTCCCCGTCGCATCCTGCCCTGGCGTCAGCCGGGGATGACGTCGTTGAGCCGGGCTTCCTTGGCTGCGGTCAGCTTCCCGGCCCGGGTAGTCTATGCGCTGGGTGTGCAGCCAGACCCCGAGGGCCCGCTCGGCCCGGTCGTCGATCCTGTTGCCCCGCGGCCACTCGTTGCTGGCGGCCAAGTAGGCAGCCACCTCGGCCAGGCGCTGCTTCCACCTGGCTGCGTCGGCGTCGCGTTTGATCGGCTGGTCACGCCAGTTCGGGGTCGTATCGAGGCCGTGCGGGCGATGGTGGTCAGCGGAATGGCCCTGGTAGCGGCGACCTATGCCTGGCGCGCTTCGGTTACGGGCTTTTCCTGCCCCGGTTCACGGAGGCTTTTCAGATGGGTTCGGCCACTGCGGGGTTCATCCAGGCCGGGAGCTTCCTTTCATTCTGTTTGGCGGCAGTCCTGGCTTTACGCCTTGCTGCCCGTCCGACGCTGGTCGTGATGTGCGCGGGCACGACTGCTGCCCTGGGATCAATCGGTGTGGCGGTTGCGCCCAACGTCGCTGTCCTCGCAGTGAGTGTCGTCCTGGCCGGTGCCGGCGCAGGGTTCGCGACGCCGGGCCTGGTCACGTTCATCGAGCGCAATATCGCCCCTGCACGCCAGGAGAGCGCGCAGACGATTGTTAATGCCGGCACCGGGGCGGGCATCGTCGTCGCGGGCATCCTTATGCTTCTCACGGTTGGCCAATGGCGCCTGGGCTGGGTGGCCATCGCGGCCCTGGTTGCCATGGCAGCAGTTGCCACCCTCCGTGCTGACCGGGCTGCCGGCCGGGACAGGGCGGTCGGCCGGCCATCCCAGGTGCGGGCCCCCGACCTGGCGCCACTGGCCTGGCCCATCGCCGCGGCAGTCCTGGCCGGGGCGTCCAGTGCCGCGGTCTGGACTTTCGGTCGCTCGGTCATGGCCGCTTCCCGCACCGGTGAAGAGACATGCTCCATCCTTGCGTGGATGGTCCTGGGCGCCTTTGGGGTACTCAGCGCGACCGCCAGAAAGATCGTGCAGGCCTGGAGCCTGCGGACGGCCTGGAACCTGACCTCGCTGGTCATGGCAGGGGCGACCATCGTCCTGGGTCTGGCACCGAGCATTCCCTTTAGCGCGTATTCCTCCGTGGCGCTGTGCTGTTCGACCACGTCTCACCGGTCCTGGCCTTCACCGTAGCCGGAATCCTCGGACTCCTCGCAGTACTACCGGCGATGAAACGTCCCCTACGGCGCTACGACAGCGGGCCACATGAGATTCAAGGCGCCCCGTACGCGAACGGTGCGCGGCTTCGGGAAAGCTCGTCTTCGGCATTTTCGCGGCCCTCGCTGAATTCGAACGCGAACTCATCGCCGAACGCACCCTCGCGGGTCTGGCCTCCGCCCGGGCCCGCGGCCGCAACGGTGGACGACCTTACAAGATGACCGCCGCCAAACTGAGGCTGGCGATGGCCTCGATGGGCAAGCCCGGTACCAAGATTGCTGAACTCTGCAGTGAACTTGGTGTCACGCGCCAAACCCTGTATCGGCGTGTGTCGCCGACCGGGGAGTTGCGCCCCGACGGTATGGAACTGCTTTCCCGCTAGCCGGATCCGGCTTTCAGCTGCCAGGAATCCTCATCTCAGTGAAGCGCGACGGCCACTGGATTCTCGATTTCGATGGATATCCAAATTCTTCGTTTCCGAGAAGGGGCTCAAGGTGTCAAAGCAGATGGTCCTGGGCGGGGTCGCCGAGGTCATCAGAGTGCGCGGCCGCCGGCAGCGGGGGCTAGAACCGTACCCAAAGTAGGGTAGGGCAACACCTCCCCGAGAAGCAGGAGGGGTGTAGCGTCAAAGGTACGGGAGCCTCCGCATAGCGGGCTGACCCATGATGCAGGGAATGGCTGGGAGCCCTCCCAACCCAAGCCGCTATCTGGTCCTCTTGAAGGGCCGGGAACAGAAATCCCGAGAAGCAATTGTCGGGACTGGCTGGGGGTCCAATTCCCCGCTAATTAGCGGAGGCCAAGTCCTACCTCTTTTGCTGCAGGAGACAAAGATGTCTAAGCGTTTTCTAGCAATCATCGCCGCACTGGCGATGCTCTTGTTCGGCGTCACCACAGCGGCACTGGCCGCCACCACCACCAATCCCGCTGCCGCCCCGACGGGCACGCATCTTCAGACGGGAACTATCGGCTGTAGCGTCGACCCAACAACACAGCTCGTCAGCTGCACCACGTTCGAATTGGCGGGCGTCGGAAACGCCAACGCCGAAGCAACCTTGTCCACGACCTACACAGCCACGGTCCAATGCCGCAACCGCGGTGGCCAGATCGTCGAGGTCAAGTCTCAGGTAAAGACTGTGCCGGTGACCACTGGCAGCCTCGAGCCCAAGAACGGCAGGCTCAGCGTCCCAGCTCTGAGCTCGTCGCCCGTCCCGACGGCGGCACAGTTCGAGGCCCTTGCGACCTGCCCCAACGGCAACTGGACCAAGGAACTGCTTGGAGGAACCATCACGCTCAGCAGCTTCACCTATAAGCTGCACTTCGCCGGCTTCACCGGCGACTACATCACGATCACCGGGCCGTGACCATCGCACGCCAGTAGTTTCGCGCAAGGCGGAGAGCCGGGGCCAAGCCCCGGCTCTCTAATGTGGAACTGTCCGATTTTCGGTGGATCCAAGGTTGGCATTTAGTTGATTCTTCCGTCGAAGCTGATGGCGAAGGCGTTGAGCGCCGGCTTCCATCGTGTGGCCCATCGTGCGCTGCCTATGCCGGTGGGGTCCAGTGCCCGGGTGGCGAGGCAGAGGCATTTCAGCGCCGCCTGCTCTGTGGGGAAATGCACTCGGGCCCTGACCGCGCCCCGGTAGCGGGCTTTGAGGGATTCGACGGCGTTGGTGCTGCATATGACCCGCCTGATTTCGACGTCGTAGTCTAGGAATGGCACGAACTCGCTCCAGGCGTTTTCCCATAGCCGGATGATTGCCGGGTACCGCTTGCCCCACTTGCTCGAGAACTCGACGAAGCGCTCATTCGCCGCGGCCTCGCGAGGGTGCTGTGTAGACCGGGCTGAGGTCCCGGGACATTTCGGTCCAGTATTGCCGGGCCGCCTACCATAAGGTGTGTTGCGGACCAGGTGCACGATGCAGCCTTCGCCGCCGTCCGCGGCCCACAGCCCTAGGATGTCGCGTTCACCGTTAAGGGTGACGCCAATGCTATTCTCTGTGGCCTTTTCGCCTTCGTCGTCGCTACGGGCCGGCCCACGTTCCCTCATTCGCATTGGGGGTAGCTCATACGGGACGTCTTGTGAACGACGGTTCGTGAGACTGTGACGCTCACTGCTCCCATTCCTGTGACTTTCTGCGGTAAATGGCGGCCTTTTCGCGGCGCTATTTGTTGCGTGGCGCAGACCGTAAGGGGATCCCTTACCGTGATGATGGCCAGTCTGGGCATCCTGCCGGTCTACCTGAGGATGGCTTGGCGCGGGGATTCGGACAACCCGGCCCTCCCACCGGTCCTCACGCTTGCGGAACAGGTTTGGGCCGGCCGTCCCGACAGCCTCGCCGGTGTAGAGCAATAGCCTCCAGGGGGTGGACGCTGGTACGACACCGCGGAACAGCGTCTCATTGCGTATTGAGTAGGAATGCGAAGAACCGGGCCCATAGGCCCGAGGAAAATTGCGTCCGGCCCTACAACCCTTCGTGACGGCTGCCCAATGCCGGTATCGGTCCGGTGGAGCCTCGAACCGTGAGGTGCGTGGGCATGACAGAGCGGTTGCGGATGCCGCCCCCAGCCAACGGATTGAGCTTCGCCAGCAGCATGGACACCGCAACTCGGCCTGCCTGTTCAATGGGCGAGGCCATGGTGGTCAGCGGGGGATTGCAGAAGTCTGCGCCGAAGATGTCGTCACAGCCCACGATGCTTATCTCTTCAGGCACCCGGATTCCCCGCTCGCGCAGGCGCTGGAGCATGCCAATGGCAATGAGGTCGTTGAAGGCGATGCAGGCTGTCACTCCGCTGTGGACTGCGGCGTCCGCGGCTGCTGCACCGGACTGCGTCTTGGGGGCGAAGGGCCCGAGGCTGCGCACCTCCACACCCCGGTCCTGTGCTGCCTCGGAAAGCGCGGCCCAGCGGCGTTCACTGGACTGGGAGGTCAGGGGGCCGGCAATGTAGGCAATCTTGGAATGGCCCAGTGAAACCAAGTGGTCGAGGGCCTGGCTGGTGGCGGAGGGGGTGTCGATGATGACGGCAGGAACCCCGGCAACGTCACGGTTGATGGTGACCAAGGGTGCCCTGCCGGCAGCGGAAAGCAGCTCGGCATCACTGAGCCTGGACGCCGCCACGATGACTCCGTCGGCGGTCTTGCGAAGCTGCTCCAGGGTATTGGCTTCGACCTCGTCCGACTCCTCGGTATCTACCAGCAGCTGCGTATAGCCTGCGGCCTTGAGCTGCAGCTGGGTTCCCCGGATCAGGTCAAAGTAAAAGGGATTGGTGATGTCCGGCACGAGCACTCCCACTGCTCCCGTGCGACCGGAGCTCAGCGCCTTTGCCTGCGCATTGGGCATGTAGTTCAGGGCTGCGGCGGCCGCCTGGATGCGTTCACGGGTGCGGACGCTCACCCGGTCCGGGGTGGAAAGGGCCCGCGACACAGTGGAGGCCGCCACACCGCACCGGACAGCGATGTCATGGATGGTGGCCGGACGGTCCATCCCTGCAGCTTGCATCGCCATGGCGCTCCTCTTCAAGCGTAGTGACACAGAGTCCCTGTGACTCCTGACACAGCGGAACAGCTCTAAGGATGCCACAGGTTGCATAAAATGGCAACCGGTTGTCATTGGTGCGGCAATGAGCTTACGATGTCCGGACTGCCCGTGAACTGAGTCACCCCGCCAGGCCTGGACCACCGCCCTGCCGGAGGTGCACCAAGGAGACTCCAATGACAAAGCAAGCAACAGCCGTGTGGCCGCTCTCTGGATTCGGCGACGAAGTGGATCCGGACCCGGCCATCCAGGCGTCCGTCCTGCTCGCCCTCGGCGCCACCCATATCGAGGTCCGCAGTGCGTGGGGAACCAACGTTGCAGAGTTCTCTGCCGATCAGGCGGCAGAGCTCAAGGACATCCTCGACGGCAAAGGGCTCAAAGTTTCCGCCATTGCCAGCCCCATCGGCAAGGTGGACGCTGCTCTTCCCGTTGAGCATGAGCTGGAGCGCCTGCGAAAGGTCATTTCAGTGGCCCGGGCGCTGGACTCCCGGTACATCCGGATCTTTTCCTTCTACCGGGCCGAGGGCCGGCGCCCCGAGGATGTCCGTGGCGAGGTGATGGTCCGCATGGCCGCGCTCGCGGCACTCGCGGAGGAATCCGGCGTCGTGCTGCTGCACGAAAACGAGAAGGACATCTATGGCGATACGCCCCAACGGGTGCTGGACATCATGGAAACCGTCGGCTCGCCGGCGCTTCGCGTGGCCTGGGACAACGCGAACTTCGTCCAGGTGGGCGTCAAGCCCTACACGGAGGGGTATGCCATGCTGCGCCCCTACCTTGAGTACCTGCAAGTCAAGGACGCGATCGCGGGCACGGGCGAAGTGGTGCCGGCGGGCGAGGGGGACGGCGAACTGGATGACACCATCAAGGCTTTGGCCGCGGACGGTTACAGTGGCTTCGCATCCCTTGAACCGCATCTGGCCAGCGCCCACGAATTGGGAGGCTTTTCCGGCCCTGTGGCCTTTGGTGCCGCGGCCCGTGCCTTCGCGGGGCTTGCTGCGCGGCACGGAGTTGAGCTCGCGTGAGCATCAGGGCGGCCGTCATCGGCTGCGGTGATGTTTCCGCCGTTCATTTTCAAGCTTTGGAAAAGCTCGACGGCGTCCAGCTGGCAGGGGTGTGCGATACGGATCCCGGCCGGCTTGCCGCAGCCGTGCAGGCCTACGGTGTGCCAGGTTATCCGGACCACCTCAGCCTGCTGGAGGCAGTGGGTCCGGACGTTGTCCACATAACCACGCCACATAACATGCATGCTTCCGTGGCCTCGGACTGCCTGGAGCGCGGCGTCAGCGCCATTGTGGAAAAGCCCCTGGCGCACACGCTTGCGGAAGGGCGGCGGCTGGTTCAGGCTGCCCGGAACGGCACCGCAAAGATCGGGGTCTGCTTCCAGAACCGCTACAACTCCACCGCGCAGGCCATGCACGCCCTGCTGGCCTCTGGAGAACTGGGTGCCGTGGCGGGCGCGTCCGCAACGGTCATGTGGCACCGCAACGCGGATTACTACCGCAGCCGGCCGTGGCGGGGAACCTGGGAGGGCGGCGGAGGCGGCCTCATGATGAACCAGGCAATCCACACTGTTGACCTGCTGCAATGGCTGGTGGGAGACGTGGTGTCCTTGAGTGGCCACGCTGCCACGCGGTTCCTCGGCGGCTCGATCGACGTTGAGGACACCGCCGAATTCGTGGCAGAGCATGCGGGAGGGGCGCGGAGCGCCTTTTATGCCACGCTAGCCAACGCGGTCAA
The DNA here is from genome assembly GCF_045291495.1 of Pseudarthrobacter quantipunctorum. NCBI lineage: Bacteria > Bacillati > Actinomycetota > Actinomycetes > Micrococcales > Micrococcaceae > Pseudarthrobacter > Pseudarthrobacter quantipunctorum. Next base: position 2,267,838 of record NZ_CP148033.1, on the reverse strand, counting down.
CGCGCCGGTCACCCTGGAGATCGTGGCGGAGAAGGCGACGCTCAGCCTCCGGGGCGACCTGACGGTGACTTACGCGGACGGGCGCGTGGAGACTGTCCCGGAACGCGCTTCGACGTCCGGCGGGCGGGACTACTGGGGCGCCTCGCATGAGCTGCTGATTGCAGACTTCTACGCCCGGCTGGACGATCCGTTTCCTTTTTGGATAGATCCCGCCGAAGCGGAAAAGTCGCTGCGGATCGTGAAGGACCTCTACCGGCAAAGCTATCCGGACAGCGTCCAGGAAGTCATGTGACCGGATAATTGACAACCGGTTGCCAAGAATGGCAACAATGCGTACTGTAATTCGCACAGGCGGGTGTGGTGCACACCACACGACCCTTCTCACTACCCTCACGTTCCACAGATCCAGGAGCCAACAATGAAGTTAGGTCCCCGTGCGGCAGCCGCCGCCATCATTACCAGCGCAGCCCTCGCGCTCACGGCCTGCGGCGGCGGCGCGCAGGGCAACAACCCCAGCGGCCCCAAGACGGCTGCCCTCTCCCTGGGCACCGTGCAGGAAATACGTTCCTGGGATCCGGCCCAGGCCCATGTGGGCCACATCCTGCAGCCGTACCAGGCCGCCTACGACTCCTTGCTGCTGCGCGAACCGGACGGCACGCTCAGCCCCATGCTGGCCACCGCCTGGAAGTACAACGAGGCCAACACCAAGCTCACGCTGGACCTCCGCACAGGCGTAACCTTCAGCGACGGCGCCACCTTCGACGCCGAAGCAGCCAAAGCCAACCTGGACCACTTCAAGAAGGCCAATGGCCCGCAGATGGCCCAGCTCACCGCGGTCTCCGACGTAGCGGTGGTGGATGCTGACACCATCGAACTCAACCTCACCACCCCCGATCCCTCGCTGGAGTTCTACCTCAGCCAGGCAGCAGGCCTCATGGGCAGCCCGAAGGCCCTGGGCACCGAGGCCATCAAGACCGAACCCGTGGGCAGCGGCCCGTACGTGATGGACAAGGCCGCAACGGTCAAGGACTCGCAGTCGGTGTTCACGGCCCGGCAGGACTACTGGAACAAGGATCTCCAGAAGTTCGAGAAGGTCACCTTCAAGACCCTGACGGATCTGACCGCCCGGACCAACGCCCTGGTTTCGGGGCAGGTTGACGCTACGCTGCTTGACCCCAAGACCGGCAAGCAGGCTGAGGGCGCCAAAATGCAGCTGGCCTCCAACCAGGTGGACTGGCAGGGACTGCTGCTCCTGGACCGTGACGGCGCCAAGAATGCCCCGCTGCAGGACGTCCGCGTCCGGCAGGCCATCAACCACGCGTTCGACCGCAAGACCATCCTGGACCAGGTGCTGCTGGGACAGGGCACCCCCACCTCCCAGCCCTTCGGCAAGGAAAGCGGCGCCTGGGTTGAAGAGCTTGAGGACAAATACCCCTACGATCCCGAGAAGGCCAAGGCCCTGCTGAAGGAAGCGGGCCATGAAAACGATGTAGTACTCGAACTCCCGTCGGTACCGGGATGGGAAACCCAGATCGCTGTGGTCAAGCAGCAGCTGGCCGATGTGGGCATCACCCTGAACGTGGGCTCTGCCATCACGAATACCTTCACGTCGGACGTTGCGGCCCAGAAGTTCACCAGCATGTACTTCTCGCTGTTCCAGGGGGAGCCGTGGGTTGCCATCAACCAGATCGTTTCCACCAAGGCGCTGTACAACCCGTTCAAAAACACCACCCCCGAACTCCAGGCAAAGATCGACGCCGTGGAAAAGGGTGGCAAGGATGCAGGCAAACTGGCCCAGGAAGTGAACAAGTACGTCGTGGAGCAGGCATGGTTTGCCCCGCTGTTCCGTGTCAACCAGATGTACTACCACAACGACAAAATCACGGTCACGCCTCAGATCCAGCAGGCTGTTCCGTCGATCTACAACTACGCGCCGGCCAGCTAATGATTCAGTTCATCCTTAAACGCCTCGGCAGCGGACTCGTGGTCCTCGTCGCCGTTTCGGCGCTGACCTTCTTCCTCCTCTACCTCTCCAGCGGAAGCATCGCCCGGAACATCGTGGGTGACCAGGCCACACCAGAGCAGGTGGCGCTGAAGGAAACCGAGCTGGGGCTGGACCAGCCCATCCTGGCCCGGTACCTCGACTGGGTGGCCAACGCCCTACAAGGGAACCTGGGCAGCTCCTGGTTCACCTCCGAACCCGTAGCCAACGCACTGGCCACGCGGATCCCCGTGACCATGACCATGGTGTTCACCGCCATGATCCTCATTGCCATCATTGCCACCCTCATCGGGATGGCGGCAGCGGTGAAGCGGGGCTGGGTGGACCGTGTGGTCCAGGTCGGTGCGATCATCGGCGACTCCGTTCCCGGCTTCGTCATTGGCATCATCCTGGTGACCATCCTTGCCATCCAGATGGGCATGTTCCCCGCGACCAGCACCATCTCACCAGGGGTCGGGGCCGACGCGTGGGTGCTTTCGCTGACCCTGCCGGTGATTGCGCTCCTGATTAATGGGGTGACCGGCGGCGCCCAGCAGATCCGCAGCGCGGTGATCAAGCAGCTGGAGCGCGACTACGTCCGCACGCTCCGCAGCCGCGGCATCAAGGAAAGGGAGATCCTTTTCAAGCACGTCCTGCGCAGCGCCGCCCCGGCGGGGCTCACCGTGCTGAGCCTGCAGCTGATCGGCATGCTGGGCGGCGTGGTCATCATCGAGCAGATCTTCGCCCTGCCCGGGATGGGCCCGCTCGCCGTCGCCGCCACCAGCCAGAGTGACCAGCCGGTGGTCATGGGCGTTGTTATGTACACCGTCGCCGTTGTGATCGTGGTCAACCTGATCGTGGACCTGCTCAACGGCTGGCTCAACCCGAAGGTGCGTGCCTCGTGACCGAGTCCGTTGAAACCACAGCCCTGACCCCTGCGCCAGGAACCCCTTCCCCCGGCACCAGCACCACGGGCGCTGGCGGTCCGGGCCAGTCCGGGACGGTGGTCCGGTCCACGGTGCTCAAGCGCCTGCTCCGGAATCCGCTGGGCGTGATCGCGATGGCGGTCCTGCTGGGCATGGCCCTGCTGGCGGTGTTCGCTGACGTCCTGGCCCCGTTTGATGAGAACTTTGCCAACATCTCCAAGACCCTCGCCGCCCCGGACGAGATGAACATCCTGGGCACGGACAGTTCCGGCCGCGATGTGTGGAGCCGGTTATTGTTCGGTGCCCGGTTGACGCTGCTTTCGGCGGTGTTGTGCGCGGCGGTAGCGATCGGCATCGGCCTGCCTGCCGGGCTGATCGCCGGCTATTACGCGGGCAGGTTCGAAGCCATCTCGAACTGGGTTGTCAGTATCCTCATGAGCCTGCCGGGCCTGATCGTGCTGCTGACCATCCGCGCAGCATTCGGCCCGTCGGTCTGGATCGCGATGATCGCGTTCGGGATCCTGATCAGCCCGTCCTATTTCCGGCTGACCCGCTCAGCAGTGCAGTCGGTCCGCAACGAACTCTACGTGGACGCCGCCCGGGTCTCCGGGCTCTCGGATGCGAGCATCATTGCCCGGCATATCTTCTCCGTGGTCCGGGCCCCGATCATCATCCAGACCGCCGCGATCGCCGGGGTGGCCATTGCCATCCAGTCGGGGCTGGAGTTCCTGGGCCTGGGGGACCCGGCCAAGGCGAGCTGGGGCGTGATGCTTTCGGAGGGGTTCAAGAACGTCTACCTCACCCCCACGCTGCTCTTCTGGCCCGCCTTTGCGATGGCGCTCACCATCGGCGCGCTGGTCCTGCTGGGCAACGCCATCCGCGACGCCCTCGAGGACGGCGAGAAGATCAAGCACAAAAAGCAGGCTGCGCCGGCAGGAAGCACGACGGCGCGAGGGGACAGGGTGCGTCCGTCCCGCAAGGGCATGACCACCGTGGAGGAAGGGACCGAACACCACCTGGTGAAGGTCACCCACCTCGGCGTCGGGTATCCCCAGGCGGACGGTTCCATCAAGAAGGTGGTCGATGACGTGTCCTTCCACGTGGACCGCGGGGAGATCCTGGGCATCGTGGGCGAGTCCGGCTCGGGCAAGTCCCAGACGGCGTTCTCCATCCTGGGCCTGCTCCCGGACACCGCCCGCATCGTGGCCGGATCCATCCAGTTCGACGGGAACTACACCGTGGCACCCGGGGATACGAAGGTTAACCAGGGCAGGGTCGCGGCACTGCGCGGCAAGCGCATTTCCTACATTCCGCAGGAGCCCATGTCCAACCTGGACCCGGCGTTCACCATCGGCTACCAGCTGGTTACCCCCATGGTCCGCGTCCTGGGAATCTCTAAGGCCGAAGCCAAGCGGCGGGCCCTGAAGCTGCTGGCCGACGTCGGAATCACCCACCCGGACCGGACCTTCAGCGCCTACCCGCACGAGGTCTCCGGCGGCATGGCCCAGCGCGTGCTGATCGCCGGGGCGATCAGCTGCGAACCGGACCTGATCATCGCCGATGAACCCACCACGGCCCTGGACGTCACGGTCCAGGCTGATGTGCTGGACCTCATCCGGGACCTCCAGGCCCGCCTGGGGGTGGGCGTGCTGCTGGTCACCCATAACTTCGGTGTGGTGGCCGATCTCTGCGACCGCGTTGTGGTGATGCAGAACGGCCGCCTCGTGGAGGAAGGACCGGTCCGGGAGATCCTGTCCACCCCGAAAGAGCCCTACACCCGGACCCTGCTTGGTTCGATGCTCGAAGGCAGGGAACCCATGACCATGCTCGTCACCGCCACCCCGAACGGAGCCACATCATGACCGCCTCCACGGCCAACGCTGGCGCCACCGCGCCGGATGAACGAACCAGCGGCGCCGGGCTGCTCGCTGTTGAAGACCTCGTGGTGGAATACCCGGGCAAGGGCTGGCGCTCCCGGCCGTTCCGTGCCCTGACGGAGATCAACATCAGCATCGGCCAGGGCGAAACCCTGGGCCTGGTGGGGGAATCCGGCTCCGGGAAAACCACCCTGGGCCGCGCCGTCCTGGGCCTGGCCCCGGTCACCGGCGGACGGATCATCTTTGAGGGCAAGGACATCAGCCACGCCACCCGCAAGGAACGCCGCGTCCTGAGCCGGGACCTGCAGGTGGTCTTCCAGGACCCCTACACCTCCCTGAACCCGGCCCTGGAAATCGGCGACATCCTCGCCGAACCCCTCGGAGTCCAGGGCAAAGCACCCGCGGAGGCCAGGAAACGCGTCAGGGAACTCCTGAACCAGGTGGGCCTGCCCGCCGACGCGATCCACCGCCTGCCCCGCGAGTTCAGCGGCGGCCAGCGCCAGCGCGTGGCCATCGCCCGCGCCCTGGCACTGTCGCCGAAGCTGATTGTCTGTGACGAGCCGGTCAGCGCCCTGGACCTCTCCACCCAGGCCCGCGTCCTGGACCTGTTCCTGCAAATCCAAAAGGACACCGGCGTCTCCTACCTCTTCATCTCCCACGACCTGGACGTGGTCCGCCACATCAGCCACCGTGTCGCCGTCATGTACCACGGGGAAATCGTCGAACAAGGCCCCGCCCACACCGTCACCACCAACCCCGAACACCCCTACACCCAGCGGCTGCTTCTCGCCTCCCCGGTCCCTGACCCCGACCGGCAGGAACAACGCCGCGCCGACCGCCACCGGCTCCTCGAGGCCCAGCGCCGGCAGGCAAGCACAGCCGCCTAGGGGCGCGGATAAGACCACCACCATTCAACAAAATCGGAGGACTACACATGGGCAGCACTGCCACCATCGGCGTACAGGCCATGATGCTGAAGGACAGCTTCGCGGAGATCGGACCCTTCGAGACGCTCCGCAAGGTCAGCGCCATCGGCTACAACGCCGTCGAAATTTCCCAGATCCCCATGACACCGGAAAACGTGGCCGAACTGGAGCGCTCCCGCACCGAGCTCGGCATGGACGTGGCCGCGCTTTCGGTAGCCCTGGAAAAGCCGGAAGGCCGCCCGGGCGATTCACTCCGCGACGACTTCGACAAGATCGTGGACGATGCCGCCAGGCTGGGCTCGTCGCTGCTGCGGATCGGCATGCTTCCCTTCCCCGCAATGAAGTCCCTGGACGCCGTGATCGATTTTGCCAGGGAAGCCAACGGGTACGCCGAGCGCCTCCAGGAGCATGGGCTGAGCTTGTACTACCACAACCACCACATCGAGTTCGCGAAGTTCGACGGCAAATACATGCTGGATATCATCGCCGAGAACTCACCGGCCATGGGCCTGGAAATCGATGTGCACTGGGTCCAGCGGGGCGGGCTTGATCCCGTCCGGACCCTGCAGAAGTACGCAGGCCGGACCGCCATGGTCCACCTGAAGGACTACCGGATCGGCTCCATGCCGGAAGCAGCATTCGGAATGCTGGGCAGTGGTGATTTCGCCGGCTTCATGCAGGCTTTCAAAGACGTGGTGCAGTTCGCCGAAGTGGGTGAGGGAAACCTGGATTTCCCTTCCATCATTCCTGCGGCCCAGGCCGCCGGGGCAAAGTACCTGCTGGCGGAGCAGGACGACCTCTATGGCCGCACCGTGTGGGATGCGCTGCAGACCTCGCACGACAACCTGGTGGCCATGGGCCACGGCGACCTTTTCTAGATTCCAGAAAAAGATACGGAGAACCAATTCATGGCCAAGAAAGTACGCCTAGGCATCATCGGCCTGGGCCAGCAGGGCGGCGCCTACGCAAAGTTCATCACCGACGGACTGGTCCCCAATATGGAGATCGGAGCCCTCTGCGACACCGATCCCGCCAAGAAGGACGCTGCTGCGGCTTCCTATCCCGGGGTCCCCTTCTACGACGACTACATCGCCATGCTGGAGAGCGGAAACGTGGATGCCGTGGTCACTTGCGTGCCGCACTTCCTGCACCCGGAAATGGGCATTGAAACGCTCAGGCGCAACATCCACGCGCTGGTGGAGAAGCCCGCCGGCGTATACACGAAGCAGGTCCGTGAACTCAACGGCTTCGCGGCAGCGAAGCCGGAACTGTCCTTCGCCATCATGTTCAACCAGCGCAACAACCCGTTGTACCGCCGGTTGAAGGAGATCGTGGAGAACGGCGAAATCGGTGCCATCCGCCGGACCAACTGGATTATCACCAACTGGTGGCGCCCGCAGGGCTACTACAACTCCAGTGCGTGGCGGGCCACGTGGGGCGGGGAGGGCGGCGGCGTGCTGGTCAACCAGGCACCTCACCAACTGGACCTCTGGCAGTGGATCTGCGGCGTCCCGAAGTCCGTGTATTCGAAGGTGGCGTACGGCTTCCGGCGGGACATCGCCGTCGAGGACGAAGTCACCGCCGTGGTGGACTACGGCAACGGCGCAACCGGCGTGTTTGTCACCGCCACCCACGACATCGTGGGCACCGACCGCTTCGAGATCCTGGGCGACCAGGGCAAGATCGTCGTCGAGAATTCCAAAACGGCAACGGTCACCCGTCTGAAGAAGCCGGAGCGCGAACTCAGCGACGGCATGGGCATGGACGATGTCCGGAAGCTGTTCATGGGACAGCTGAACCCGGAGGAGTACTACAGCACCGAGGTGATCGAATTCGAGTCCGCCTGGGGAGCGCAGCACTCCGGCGTCCTGGAGAACTTTGCCGCGAACATCCTGGACGGCACGCCGCTGCTGGCCCCCGGCTCGGACGGGATCAGCGGGGTCAGGCTGGCCAACGCCATCCATCTCTCGAGCTGGACCGGCACTGAGGTGTCATTGGACTTCGACGAGGATGTGTTCCTCGCCGAACTCAATAAGCGCATCGCTGAAGAAGGCACGTTCCCGGAGCGCAGCTAGCCCCCTGCCACCGCCCAACTGGGTAGCAGCAGGTGTCGTTTAGACCCGTCAAAACGACACTTGCTGCGACCTGGTTGGGTTGTTTCCTCGCTAGGATGGGGCGGTGACCGAACCCAAGACGCACGGCCCCGCCGCAACGCCGCACACCGCCAGGAAACCGGCCCGGGACGGCAAGGGCAACGCCACCATCTACGACATCGCCAAAGTGGCCGGCGTCAACCCCTCCACCGTTTCGAGGGCGCTCAGCAAACCCGGCAGGGTCAGCGCCAAGACGCAGAAACTCATCGAGGACGCGGCCGCAGAGCTGAACTACCAGGTCAACCCCTTCGCCCGGGCCCTGCCCACCGGCCGGACCAACACGTTCGGGCTGATTGTCGCCGACATCACCAACCCCACCTTCTTCGACATCATCCGGGGCGCCCAGACCACCGGAACCCTGCGGGACTACACCCTGGTGCTGGCCGAATCCGCCGAATCCGCAGCCACCGAGCTGACGGCGGCGCGGCGCATGATGACCACGGCTGACGGCCTGATCCTGGCCAGCCCGCGCATGGACGACGACGACATCCGCGCCCTGGCCCGCGACAAGCCCGTGGTGGTCATCAACCGGGAAGTGGAGGGCATGCCATGCGTCATCCCTGATGTCCGGAAGGGCATCGGGGAAGCAGTCCGCAGCCTCGCGGCCAACGGGCACAAGAAGATGGCCTTCGTGGCGGGCCCCGCCAGGTCCTGGATGTCCGCCCGCCGCTGGGAGGGCGTCCAGGCCGCCTGCGAGTGGTCCCGGCTCGAAGCTGTGCGGGTGGAATCCACCAAACCAACGGTCGACGGCGGCCGGCAGGTGGCGCGCGACGTGCTGGCAACCAACGCCACGGCTGTGCTGACGTACAACGACCTCCTGGCCATCGGCCTGATGCAGGAGCTCCAGGCCGGCGGCATGGCGGTCCCGGACCAGATCAGCATCGTTGGCTTCGACGACATCTTCGGAGCAGACTTCACCACCCCTCCGCTGACAACAGTGCGCTCACCGCTGGGGGAGTGCGGCGCCGGGGCGGCCACCTGGCTGCTCGACCTGCTGCAAGGGAAAGGGGAACCGGACGGGACCCTCCGCGTGGAAACCGAACTGGTGCTGCGCGGCTCCAGCGGCCGCCTCCTGGGTTCCACCTGACCTCGACCAAGGCTCCACCGCCCAAAGGCAACGTATGGCAATTAATGGCAACCGGTTGACAAAAAGAGTGCATAACCCGGACCATTGACCTATGTCACAGTCGATTGCCGCCAACCCAGACAGGCTCCTGCCCGCGGACCCAGGAACGCGCAGCATCGCGCGGGACCTCCTGCAGCGCGTCCAGGACCTCCCCATCATTTCCCCGCACGGGCACGTTGATGCCTCCGTCATCGAGCAGAACACGCCGTTCCCGGATCCGGCAGCGCTGCTGGTCAGCCCGGACCATTACGTCACCCGGCTGATCCATGCCAGCGGCGTCCCGTTGGACCGGCTCCGGGCCTCCACCACATCACAGCCGGACAGCCGTTCAGTCTGGCGCGAGTTCTGCAACGCATGGCCGCTGTTCGAGGGCACCGCGTCCGGGTACTGGCTCCGCACCCAGTTCTCCAGCGTCTTTGGCCTTGAGGGGGAGCTGGGCGCGGACACAGCCGATGCCAGCTACAACGCGATTTCCGCAAAGCTCCAGGAGCCAGGCTTCCGGCCCCGCGAACTGTTCAAGGACTTCAACATCGAGGTCCTGGCCACCACCGACGATCCGCTGGACACCCTGGCCAGCCACAAAGCCATCGCGCAGGACCCCACCTTCCACGGGCGCGTCCTGCCCACCTTCCGCCCGGACGCCTACCTCAACATCGCCCACCCCGCGTGGGCGGAAAACGTGGACCGGCTCATTGCGGCAGCGGGCGACGGCGGCACGGGCTACGGTGCCTACCTCACCGCACTGGAGAACCGGCGTCGTTATTTCGTGGACCACGGCGCGGTCTCGGCAGACCATGGGGTCCGCACCCCGGCCACCCTGAAGCTTGATCCAGCGGACGCTGCGAAGCTGTTTGACCGCGCCCGCTCGGGCACGGCAACGGCCCGGGACCGGGACGACTTCGAGGCCCACATGATGTACCAGATGGCCAGGATGTCGGTGGAGGACGGGCTGGTGATGACCATCCACCCCGGCTCGTACCGCAACCACCACGAACCAACCTTCAACAGCTTCGGTGCTGACACCGGGCACGACATCCCGTTCGCCATCAACTACACCGAGGCCATCCGACCGGTCCTGCAGGACTTCGGCACCGCCAAGGACTTCCACCTGGTCCTCTTCACCCTCGACGAGACGGTGTTCTCCCGCGAACTGGCACCCCTGGCGGGGTTCTACCCGTCCGTCTACCTGGGCGCACCGTGGTGGTTCCTGGATGCGCCGGATGCAATGCTGCGGTTCCGGTCCGCCGTCACCGAGACAGCAGGATTCTCGCGATCCTCCGGTTTCATCGACGACACCCGGGCCTTCTGCTCCATCCCTGCCCGGCACGACGCCTCACGCCGGATCGAAGCCTCCTTCCTGGCCCGGCTGGTGGCCGAACACCGGGTCAGCGAGGAGCGCGCACATGAACTCATCGTGGACATCGTGGACGGCTCGCCGCGGCGGGTGTTCAAGCTGTGAGCACCGGACTGCGCACCGTGTCCGCCTCCGCTCCGGCCGTGGACCTTCCGCTGCTGAACCGCGCCCTTCACCCCATCCCGAAAGCCCCGGTCCGCATCGTCCACCTCGGGCTGGGAGCCTTCCACCGTTCCCACCAGGCCTGGTATACCCAGCAGGCCGGAGACGCCGCGAACTGGGGCATCGCGGCCTTCACCGGCCGGCGGCCGGACGCCGCAACGGCCCTGGCCGGACAGGACGGCCTGTTCACACTGGTGGAACGCGCCGACACCGGCGACTCCTTCACCGTGGTGGGCAGCATCGTTGAGGCCGTGGACGGCGCCGACATCCAACGGTTGACGGAGGTCATGGCCGCACCGGCTACCGCAGTGGTCACGCTGACCATCACCGAAGCGGCCTACGGCCTGGGCTCCGACGGAAAGCTGGACATCTCTGCGCCGGAGGTCGCGGCCGACCTCGCGCGGCTGGGCTCCGACCAGGGTAATCCCGCGACGCCCCTTGGCCGGCTGGTGCTGGCGCTGGCAGCGCGCCGTGATGCCGGGGCAGGTCCGCTGGCCGTCGTCTGCTGCGACAACCTCTCCAGTAACGGCACGGTTGCCCGGGAGGCCGTGGCCGGCTTCGCCGGTGCGTGGGACACCGGGCTGGCTGCCTGGATCGGGACGAACGTCAGCTTTGTCAGCACCTCCGTGGACCGCATTACCCCGCGCACCACCGGGGAGGATGTGGCCGGCGTCCAGGCCGCGTGCGGTTACAGGGACTCTTCGCCGGTTATTGCGGAACCCTTTTCCAGCTGGGTGCTGAGCGGTGACTTCCCGGCCGGCCGGCCGCGCTGGGAGGACGCGGGCGCATTGTTCGTGGAGGACATCGAACCCTACGAGAACCGCAAGCTGTGGCTGCTCAACGGTGCCCATTCGCTGCTGGCCTACGCCGGGCAGCTGCGGGGGCACAGCACTGTGGCGGAGGCCTTGGCGGACCCTCTGTGTATGCAAGCCGTGGAAGCATTCTGGGACGAGGCTGAGGCCAACCTTTCAGGGACGGAGGCGACGGCGGACCTGCAGATCCCTGCGTACCGTGCCGCCTTGCTGGCCCGTTTCGGCAACGCCAGGATTGCCCACAACCTCGCGCAGATTGCCTTGGACGGCAGTACCAAGCTTCGGATGCGGGCAGTCCCTGTCCTGCAGGCCGAACGCGCCGCAGGCAGGTCCGGAGCCGCTGCCGCACTGATGATCGCTGCGTGGATGGACTGCAGTTCTGCATTGCCAGGCTTCCAGGATCCGCTGGGCGATGAGGTGGCAGCCGCCAACAGCCTCGCAGGAGCGGGACGCGTCCGGGCACTGCTTGCCGTCGTGGACCCGGCCCTGGCCGCTGATGATGCCGTGGTTGAACTGGTCCAGGGCCAGTGCGGGAGGTTCGCCGGGCACCCTGCCTCCGGGTAGGAGCACGGCAGGAGCAGGCACAAAAGGACTGCCCGGCCCCTCCCTGGGGTGCCGGGCAGTCTTTGTTGCTTGTTTTTTCAACAAACATTTGGCAACCGCTTGCCAAATGTTTGCCAAGTGACTAGCATTACATCAAGAGCACAACCCCGGCCGGTGGCCACCCCAGACATTTCTTCTTCACGCGAAGCCCGCAAAGACGCGATAGGAATCCCAAATGCTCAAGCCCCAAGCGAGCGAAAGCCGCGAACTCGTCAACCTGGATGGCCTGTACCGGTTTAAGGTTGACTTTGACCGGACCGGGCACCGCGACGGCTGGTTCAAGGCACCGCTGGACACCGCCCTGGAAATGGGGGTTCCGGCCAGCTACAACGACGTCTTCCCCGACAAGGCCATCCGCGACCACGTAGGTTACGTCTGGTACCAGCGCGAGGTGCGCGTTCCGCGCGGCTGGGCAGGGGAGCGAATCCACCTGCGCCTGGACTCCGCCACGCACGAGGGAATGGTGTGGGTGGACGATGTCCTGGTCGCCCAGCACACCGGCGGCTACATGCCGTTCAGCGCCGACATCACGGACCACGTCACCCCCGGCCGGGCCTTCCGCCTGACCATCTCCGTGAACAACGAGCTCACCCAGGCCACCATCCCGCCCGGCACCATCACTGTTACCGCGGATGGGCGGCGGCAGCAGAGCTACCTGCACGATTTCTACAACTATGCGGGCCTGCACCGCAGCGTCTGGCTCTACAGCACCCCGGCCGTCACCGTGGACGACATCACCGTCGTCACCGGCTTCGAGGGCCCCACCGGCACTGTTGACTACGCCATCACGACGGCGGGCGGCAGCGGGAGCGAAACGGTGACCGTCTCGCTCCACGATGCGGACGGCGTCGAAGTGGCCACCGCGGACGGCGCCACCGGCGCACTGGTGATCAACGACGTCGTCCTCTGGCAGCCCGGTGCCGCCTACCTGTACAGCCTGACCGCCGAGATCCGCAACGGCACCAACCTGCTGGACAGCTACACGCTGCCGGTCGGCGTCCGCACCGTGGAAGTCCGCGGCAAGGAATTCCTCATCAACGGCGAGCCGTTCTACTTCACCGGCTTCGGCATGCACGAGGACCACGTAGCCATCGGAAAAGGCCACAGCAACGCTCAGATGGTCAACGACTTCCAGCTCCTGGACTGGGTGGGCGCAAACTCATTCCGGACGTCGCACTACCCCTACGCCGAAGAGGTCATGGAGTTCGCCGACCGCCACGGCATCGTGGTCATCGACGAAACCGCCGCCGTCGGGCTGCACCTGGGCTTCGGCGCCGTCTTTGGCGGCATCGCAAAGAAGACCTATGAGGACGGCGGAGTGGACGCCAAGACGGCCGCCAGCCACCGGCAGGCCATCGAGGAACTCGTTGCCCGGGACAAAAACCACCCCTCCGTGGTGATCTGGTCCATCGCCAACGAGCCGAACGGATCAGAGGAAGGCGCCCGCGAATACTTCGAACCGCTGGCACAGCTCACCCGGGAGCTCGATCCCACCCGTCCCGTCGGTTACGTCAACGTCATGTTCGATACGCCGGACAAAGAACTGCTCGGCGACCTCTTCGACGTCATCATGCTCAACCGCTACTACGGCTGGTACCTGAACAACGGGGACCTAGAAACAGCTGAACAGGTCCTGGAAAAGGAACTCCGGGAATGGGAAGCCAAGTACGGCAAGCCGATCATCATGACCGAATACGGACCTGACACCATGCCCGGCTTCCACTCCATCTACGAACAGCCCTGGAGCGAGGAATACCAGGCCGCCTTCCTGGCCATGTACCACCGCGTCTTTGACCGCGTGGATGCCATGGTGGGCGAGCAGGTCTGGAACTTCGCCGACTTCCAGACGTCCAACGGCATCATGCGCGTGGACGGCAACAAGAAGGGCGTCTTCACCCGCGACCGACGCCCCAAGCCTGCAGCGTTCGCGCTCCGCCAGCGGTGGACAGCACTGGCCGGTACTAAGAACGGCAGCACCAAAACCGTTTCCAACCCCTAACGTTTCACTTTTGCCGCCCCCTACCGGCGGTACCGGGTAAAGGAGCCCACACCATGAAAAAGCTGAGCAAACTGAGCATCGTCGGCTATGGCGCCGGCGACGCCGCCAACAACCTGGCCTTCACCACCGCCACCATGTTTCTGCTCGTGTACTACACGGACGTTGCCGGTATCTCGGCAGCGGCAGCCGGAACCCTGCTGCTTTCCGTCCGCATCTTCGACGCTTTCGCCGACGTCTTCGCCGGCCGCGTGGTGGACCGCACCTTCAGCAAACGGTTCGGCAAGTTCCGCCCGTTCATCATGTTCGGCTCCATCCCGCTGCTCCTGCTGAGCGTCGCAACCTTCTCGGTGCCGCAGCTAGGTGAATCCGGCACCCTGCTCTACGCCTACGTCACCTACGCCGCACTCGGCCTGGCCTACAGCCTGGTCAACATCCCCTACGGCTCCCTGGCCGGGGCGATGACCCAGGATCCGGGGGAGCGCGCCAAGCTCGGCTCTGCCCGGATGGTGGGTGCGCTCCTGGTCGGGTCAGCCCTGGGCATTTTTGTGGCCCCTCTGATCAAACCCGGCGCCGACCTCCAGGGAACCTTCACCACCATCACCCTGGTCTTCGTGGCGATCGGCGCGGCGCTCTACTTCTTCACCGTCCTCACGGCCAAGGAACGCGTCCACCGGGCCGTCCCCAACGTGACGCTGAAACAGAGCATGGACACGCTCAGGACCAACAAACCACTCCTGATGCTCTGCCTCAGCTCCTTCTTCTTCCTCACCGGCTACCTCGCTCTGACGTCCGTGCAGCTGTACTACCTGCGCGACGTCCTGGGCCGGCTGGACCTGTACCCCGTGCTGTCCATCGCCCAGCTGGTCCTGACCTTCGTGCTGGCCGCGTTCATGCCCAGGCTGGTCCGCGCCATCGGCAAGAAGCGCGTCTACATCTACTCATCCCTGGTGACCGTGGTTGGCGGGACCATCATCTTCTTCACGCCGGCCAGCCAGGTGTGGATCGGCTTCACCGGCCTGCTCATCAGCGTGGTGGGCGTCCTCGCCGTCAACATCGTGGTGTGGGCCCTGGAAGCGGACACCGTGGAATACGGCGAATGGAAGACCGGCGTCCGCACCGAGGGCATCACCTACGCCCTGTTCTCCTTCACCCGCAAGACGGGCCAGGCTGTGGGCGGCGCGCTCGCCGCCTACGCCCTGGCACTGGGAGGGTACAAGTCCGGCGCCACGCAGTCCGCCGAGGCAGTGTTCGGAATCCAGGTTGCCGCAGGCGCCCTGCCGGCCATCCTTACCCTCCTCGCCGTCCTGGTGATGTCCAAATACAAGCTCACGGATGCCATGCACGCCGAAATCCTCACAGAGATCCGCGCCCGCCGGGAAAGCGGCGCACCGGACGGTGGGGCCTCCGCTCCCGAGTCCGGCCGCACGGCCAACGCCCCCGCGGCACCTTCCGCCGCCACCCCCAACTGACCACCAGCCCCGCCTCCATCCCAGCCCTGAAAGGACCTGCAGTGAAAATCATTGCCGCCGACGTCTTCGTGACCAGTCCCTCCCGCAACTTCGTGACCCTCCGGATCACCACCGAGGACGGTGTGACCGGCATCGGTGACGCCACCCTGAACGGCCGCGAGCTCGCCGTTGCCGCCTACCTGAAGGAGCACGTGGCGCAGCTGCTGATCGGCAAGGACCCGCACCGGATCGAGGACACCTGGCAGTTCCTGTACCGTTCCTCGTACTGGCGCCGCGGCCCGGTCACCATGGCCGCAATCGCCGCCGTGGACATGGCGCTGTGGGACATCAAGGGCAAAATGGCCGGCATGCCGGTCTACCAGCTCCTGGGCGGGGCATCCCGCAACGGGCTGCGCGCCTACGGCCACGCCTCGGGAGCTGACCTGCCGTCCCTGTTCGATTCGGTCCGGGAGCACCTGGAGCTCGGCTACAAGTCCATCCGCATCCAGACCGCCGTTCCCGGCATCAAGGCCGTGTACGGGGTGGCGGCCCAGGCGCAGGCTTCGGGCGAACGCTACGACTACGAACCCGCCGGCCGCGGCGCGTTCCCGGTGGAGGAGGACTGGGACACCCGCGCCTACCTCCGCCACCTGCCCACCGTGTTCGAGGCTGTCCGGAACGAGTTCGGCCCCGAGATCCCGCTGCTGCACGACGGCCACCACCGGATGACGCCCATCCAAGCCGCGAAGCTGGGCAAGGCGCTGGAGCCCTATGACCTGTTCTGGCTGGAGGACTGCACCCCTGCCGAGAACCAGGAAGGCCTGCGCCTGGTCCGCCAGCACACCACCACCCCGCTGGCCATCGGTGAAATCTTCAACACCGTCTACGACTACCAGACCCTCATCAAGGAACAGCTGATCGACTATGTCCGCGCCGCCTCGACCCACTTCGGCGGGATCTCACCGCTGAAAAAGGTCATGGACTTCGCCGCGCAGTACCAGATCAAGTCCGGCTTCCACGGCCCCACGGACATCTCTCCGGTGGGCTTTGCCGCCCAGCTGCACGTAGGCCTGGCCATCCACAACTACGGCATCCAGGAATACATGCAGCACTCGGACAAGACCAACGAGGTCTTCCAGCAGTCCATGACCTTCAAAGACGGCTACCTGCACCCCGGCGACAACCCCGGCATCGGTGTCGAATTCAATGAGGAAGCCGCCGCCGCATTCCCGTACCAGCAGGCCTACCTGCCCTACAACCGCCTCATCGACGGAACGGTCCACGACTGGTGAGTACGCCTAATCCCGAAATGACAGTTCACGCTGCCGGACATCCCAAGCTCCGCGTGATCGTAATGGGCGTCTCCGGCTGCGGCAAGACCACCATCGGAGACCTCGTTGCCCGCGAACTGGGCGTTCCCTTCCTGGACGGCGACTCCCTCCACCCCGTGGAGAACGTCGCCAAGATGGCTGCCGGCACGCCGCTGACCGACGAGGACCGCTGGCCGTGGCTCGCCACCGTGGGCACCGAGCTGGCAAATGCGGGCGACGGCGGGCTGGTCCTGGCCTGCTCCGCGCTGCGCCGCAGCTACCGCGACGCCATCCGGCAACAGGCCCCGGACACCATCTTCCTGCACCTGCACGGCAGCAAGGACGTCCTCCGGGCCCGGACAGAAGGGCGCTCCGGCCACTTCATGCCGCCGGCCCTCCTGGATTCGCAGCTGGCAACACTCGAACCGCTCGACGCCGGCGAAACCGGCATCGTTGTGGACATCGCGGCGCCCGTGCAGCAGGTGGTGCGGGAGGCACTCGCCGGACTGGCCGCCGTCGGCCCTTCCACAGAACGAAGCGCAGGGGGTGCCGCGGGCACCCAGGCCCGCCAGTTCGACGTCGACCTTCAGGCCGCGCCGTTCAGTCTCGACGACGACGCCCTCACCTGGGTGGAAACCACCATCGCCGGCATGAGCCTCGAGGAAAAAATCGGGCAGCTGTTCATCAACCACAACAACGACTACTCCGCGGAGTACCTCGACGGCGTGCTGGACACCTACCACGTGGGCGGCATGCGGTACCGGCCGGGCCCCTCGGCCGCGGTGCAGGAACACATCCGCTATGCGCAGTCCAGGACCCGCATCCCGCTGCTGGTGGCCTCCAACCCGGAAATGGGGGGAGCCGGAAGCTGCGACGACGGAACGTTCGTGTCCACGCACCTGCAGGCCGGCTCCCACCCGGACAAGGCCATCGCCCGTCAGATGGGCCAGGTTGCCGGCGTCGAAACCGCGGCGCTGGGCTGCAACTGGGCCTTCGCCCCGATCGTGGACATCCACTACAACTGGCGCAACACGGTCATCTCCACCCGGTCCTTCGGCAACACCCCGGAAATCGTTGTGGAGCGGGCCAAAGAATATTTCGATGGCATCAGCGAGTCACCCACCGCCTGTGCCATGAAGCACTTCCCGGGCGACGGCATCGACGAACGCGACCAGCACGTGGTCACGTCCTACAACACCTTCGGCTACGAGGAGTGGAACCGGACCTACGGGCACGTGTACCGCGAAATGATCGGCCACGGCGTGCAGTCCATCATGATCGGCCACATCGGGGCACCGGAACTGTCCAGGCACTTCCGCCCCGGCATGGCGGACGCGGACATCCTCCCGGCCACACTGTCTCCGGAGCTGCTCCAGGACCTGCTCCGCGGGGAGCTCGGCTTCAACGGGCTGGTCCTCACGGACGCGTCCCAGATGATCGGACTGACCCAGGCCATGAAGCGCAAGGACCTGGTGCCGGCCACCATTGCCGCCGGCTGCGACATGTTCCTGTTCTTCCGCAACCCCGCGGAGGACTTCCAGTACATGATGGACGGCTACAAGTCCGGCGTCATCACCGAGCAGCGGCTCCATGATGCCCTGCGCCGGATCCTGGGGCTGAAGGCCTCGCTAGGCCTCCATGTGAGGGCCCGCAACGGGCTTGTCCCGCCGGCGGAAGCGCTCGGCGTGATCGGCAGCGACGCGCACCGGGCCATAGCAGCGGAGATCGCGGACAAGACCGTCACCCTGGTCAAGGACACCGCCCGCAATCTGCCCATCACCCCGGAGACGCACAAACGGATCCGCCTGTACGGCATCTCCGGCGGCGCCGATTTCACCCGTGCGGACCCGCTCGCCTACCTGGACACGGTCAAGGAGGAACTGGAAGCGGCCGGCTTCGAGGTGCACCTGTTCAGGACGGCGGACCAGCGGGAGGCCGCGGGGGAGACCGGCGTGAACTTCATGTCGGTGATTTCTGAGGAAGCCACCGGGGACTATGCGGAGAAGTACGATGCCGCTTTTGTGTTCGCCAATGTGAAGGGGTTCGCCCAGGAGGCGGCCATCCGAATCAAGTGGTCCACTCCCATGGCCGCGGAAATCCCGTGGTACGCCACCGAGGTTCCCACCGTGTTCGTTTCGCTCAACCAGCCAAACCACCTGATTGACGTGCCCATGGTGAAGACGGCAATCCACGCCCACGCCGGGTCCCGCGAGGCCATCCGGGCCACCATCGAAAAGATCCAAGGCAAGTCGGATTTCCAGGGCACGTTCAACGACAACGTGTTCTGCGGTTCCTTCGACACCAGGCTCTAGGAGCGGACCCCAGCAAAGGGCAGCAGCCGGCTATCGGCTACTGCCCTTTGCCGTCGTCGCAGAGCAGGTGGTACCAGGCGTCGGCGAGGACCTCGAGGGCGTGTTCGCGGTTTGGCTCAAGCTTGCGCCTCGTCCAGAGCGTGGCAACGTAGTCGAGCTGGGTGAAGGCGAGCGTGCCGCGGATGTGGCGCGTCTCCTCAGGGAAGCGGCCGGCCAGTTCCAGACCGCGGACGATGTCCGAGATGACCTCCTCATGCCAGCCCTCAACCAGGTCCCGGACCTCGCGGTCCACGGCGGCAGCCTCGTCCAGCACGTCCAGGTACGGGCGGAAGACCGGCCACAGTGCAGCCCGCGACTCCAGCCACGCGAGGATGCCAGGCAGCTCGCCGGCCCGCACCACATCCACCAGGTCGGCGGCAGTGGAGGCGCGGCCGGGCCCGTCAGCACGGTCCAGCACCGCGTTAACGCGGGCCATGAAGTCCTTCATCAGGTCGCTGCGCGTCGGGTAGTACGCATAGAACGTCACCCGCGTGGTGCCGGCCGCCGCGGCGATCTCGTCAATGGTGGTGGCTGCGTAGCCCTTCTCGGTGAAGAGCTCGAGGGCCTTCTCGACGATGGTGTCGCGCGTCAGCTGCTTCTGGGCTTCTCGCAGTGAGGGCATGAAGCAATCCTATCGGGGCTCCGCAGGGTCAAAGTGCCGCCGGCTCAGGCGGCCGCACCGGCAAGGCGGCGGAACCGGCAAGGCGGCGGAGCCGGGGAATGGGAATCCGGTAGTTGAGCGCCGCAGCGGTCCCGGAGCCATCCGGGTTTTCCCAGCGCAGCAGCATTGACCCGGGGTCCGCTCCCTGCTCAAAGTATCCTGGCGGACCAATCACGGGCGTGCGACCCACTGCCTTCAGGGCCAGGCCAAAACCCTCGGTCCAGAAGTACGGCTGGAAGTCCAGCTCCCCGGCGTCGTCGCCCTTGAGCAGGCCGTGGGCGGCCACCTTGGCCTGCTCGATGGCACTGGTCCACAAGGGCACCCGGGACAACCCGCGGCTGGTGGGGAAGAAGGCCACGTCGCCGGCCGCAACGATATCCGGACGGACCCGTCCCCGGGAATCGACGTGCAGTGACCCGTTAACCAGGAGATTGGAACCGCCCAGCCACTCGACGTTCGGTTCGTCGCCGATGGCCGTCACAATGAGCTCCGCTTCCAGCCGGGTGCCGTCGGCCAGGACAACATGCGTTCCGCCACCGGAGCCCTCCAGCCGCGCCTTGCCGCCCCTGGCCAGCCGCAGGCCGCGCCTGGTGGCCGCATCCACGAAGATCCTGGACAGATGCCCGCCGAGCTGGCGCTGCAGGGGCGGGACATCGGAGACGAGCGTGACGTCGCACCCGGCGTCCAGGCAGCCCGACGCGACTTCCATGCCAAGCGGTCCGCCGCCGATCACCACCACCGATGGCCGTGAGGCGACGCGTTCCCTGAGCAGGATCGCGTCCTCAATGGTGCGCAGGGTAAATTCCCGGGCTGCCTGCCCGGGGGAGAGGCGCCTCGCCCGGGAGCCTGAAGCGATGACCAGGCCGTCGTAGGGCAGCTCACCGCCCCCGTCCAGCCGGACCACTTTGGCGCCGGCGTCCAGGCCCGCAACGCCGACTCCAAGCAGCTCCGTTGCCCCGTGCGTTGGTGCCGGCAGCCCGTGGGCGGCCAGGCCGCCGTCGTTGGTCCCGCCGGTGCTGCCTCCCTCCACACCGTGCAGCAGCGCCTTGGACAGTGCGGGCCGGCTGTAGGGGCGGTGCGGTTCTGCACCCACCACCGTCAGTTCGCCGTCGAACCCCGCATCCCGCAACGAGTCGCAGGCCGTAAGCCCGGCGATGCCGTTGCCCACCACCACGATCCTGCGCATCGTCATGCCGCGGCAGCCAATCGCAGCGCGGCCACCGGGCAGACCCTGACCGCAGCCTTGGCGGCGTCCAGGTCGGCCCCGTCCACCTCCGGCACATCGATGACCAGTTCGCCGTCGTCATCCAGGTGCATCAGCGTGGGCGCGGCTTCCTCGCAGAGGCCGTGTCCTTCGCAGCGGGGACGGTTTAGTTCGATCCTCATGCTGCCACCACCTTTTCGACCTGGAGCAGCTCGAAGCTCCGGGTAATGTTGCTGGGCTCCCGGAGCTCATCCGAAACGGCCAGTGATACCACCCTGCGGGCAAGCGCCTCGATGATGGCGTGCGCTTCGAGCTTCGCGAGGCCCTGGCCAGCGCAGCCGTGCGGGCCGTAGCCGAAGGAAAGATGGTCCACCGGGTTGCGCAGCACGTCGAAGGTGTCAGGATTTTCGTAGTGCCGCGGGTCGCGGTTGCCGGCGCCGAAGAGGATGCCCACCTGGGCGCCTGCCGGAATGGTGGCGCCGTCGATATCCACGTCGCGGGTCGCCTTGCGGCCCCAGATGTGGACCGGCGCCCAGTAGCGCAGCACCTCGGCGAAGGCTGCGGGAACCAGCTCAGGGTTTTCGCGCACCAGCTGGAACTGCTCCGGGTGATGCCCGAACAGCGCGATGATGTTCCCGATGGAGGCGATGGTGGTGTCCACGCCCGCCCCCAGGTACTGGTGGATGATGTGTCCCGCAGAGCCCTGGGGAATGTCGCCGCGTGCCTCGGCGTCGAAAATCCCGCGGCCGATTGAGCCGGGTGCGAGGTCCTCCGCCGTGACCGATGAGCACCAGCCGTAGAGCTCGCCGGCGATCGGGAAGCTCTCCTGCGTGCGCTGGTTCAGCGGGCCAATGACCTGCATGGCGGCCTGGCCCCAACGAAGCATGTTGTCCTTGACGTGCCCCTGGAAGCCAATGAGGTCTGCAACGATCTCGATCGGGAAGGCCCGGGCCAGGGAATCGATGGCCTCGAAGCTGCCGCCGGCGGCAAGCTCCGCCACGAGCTTGTCCGCTTTTTCGTCGATGACCACTTTCAGGCCGCGGAGTGCCCGCGGGGTGAGGTTCTGGGACAGCGTGGCGCGCAGCTGCGTATGGATGGGCGGGTCGGAGGCGAGCGAGGTGCCCTGCAGTGCGTCGTTCACCATGGGGTTGAAGCCGATGCTGGTGGACGAGAAGGTTGCCGGATCACCGAGGGCGTCGCGGATGGCGTCGTAGCGGGTCAGGACGTAGAGGTCGTTCTTGGGCAGGTGGACCACGGCGGCCTGCTCGCGGAGGGCGGCGTATGTGGGGTACGGGTCCACAAGGATGCGGTCATCCCAGATGTCGATGTCGGGTTCGGTAGGTGCAGTCACGGTGTTCTCCTTTTGGTAGGGGCAGGTAGTGGCGGACGCCGGCCGTCAGCGTCAGACGGCGGCTTCGGCGTTGGCCGCAGTCGTTTCCTGGGCTGCGGCGATGGCGTCGGCTGATGGCGCCGAAGACCGCGCGGAGATGAAGAGGGTGAGGGCAGCGGAAAGGACCGCCGCGATGCCGGCGGCGAGGTAGACAGTCTGGAAGCCCTGTCCGAGCGAAGTCCCCGCCACGCCCTGGATCTGCGGCTGAGCCGAGGTGAGGGCCTTGACCATGGCGTCCACGGCCTGTGCCGGTGCGCCACCGGCCGCTGCCTGGCCGGAGAACTGCGCAATGACTCCGTCCCACCCGGAGAGGTAGCCCAGCGGCGGCACGTTCGACAGTCCGGCTACGGCCTCTGCCGGCAGCCCTGCCCCGCCGAGGATGCCGGCCAGGGGCCCGGCAAAGGCAGTGGCGCCGACCCCGAAGGCAATGGCGGAGCCGATCACGGGCCCCAGGGCGAAGCCCAGGTCGCGCAGGAGGTTCGTTGTTGCCGAGGCCATGCCGATCTGCTGCGGCGGAACGGTGTTGATGGCCACGGCGGTGATGGAGCCGACGGTGAGCGCGAATCCGATGCCCAGCAGCAGCAGCGGCGGAATGAACGCAGTCCAGGGGGTCCCGCCGAAGGCCTCCGGCGTGCCCAGGGGGAAGGTCGAGAGCCAGAAGCCGGACACAGCCATAAAGGCAAAGCCTGCGGTGAGCACCCAGCGCGGGGCGACGTGGTGGATCAGCCAGCCCACCACCGGGATCAAGGCAAAGGCCGGGCCCTGGATGAAGATGAACAGCACACCCACCTTCCAGGCTTCGGCGAGGGCGAGCCCGCCGACGGCGACGCTTGTGCTGAACGCGATCGCGAGGAAGGCGAACATGCCCGTGACGGCCACAATGCCGGTGATTGAGTAGGCGCTGTTCCTGAACAGCGCCAGGTGGATCAGCGGCTGCTCGGTGCGTGTTTCGATGATCACGAAGGCGACAAGGAGGATACCGCCCACGATGTAGCTTGCGATGACCTCGGCGCTGCCGAAGCCGGCGTCGACCGCCGTCACCGTGGCGTAGAGGACGGCGATCAGGCCGAGCGCGAGGGTGAACTGGCCGGGCAGGTCCAGCTTGCGTCCCTCGGCGGCCGCGGAGTCCTTCGCGCGGACCGCGACGATAATAACGACGACGGCGATCGCGGCGGCTGCGTAGTAGGCCACCCGCCAGCCACTGAAGACGTTGGGCGAACCCGCAGCCGGACCTGCCACGGTGAATGCCTGGGAGGTCAGGCCAGCCAGCACGGGGGAGATCACCGCACCAAGCGACAGGAAGCCGGCCCAGGTGGCGATTACCTTTGCCCGGGCGCGGTGGTCTGGGGTGATCGCCGCGATCATGGACAGCGAAATGGGGAAGAGGATGCCCGCCCCGATGCCGCCGACCGCCTGCGCCGCGATCATCATTTCGGTGGTGGTCGCCAGCGCAGCCAGCACGGAGCCGGCGACACTGACTGCGGCACCTGCGTACAGCAGCTTCTTACGGCCGAACATATCGCCCAGCAGCCCCCAGCTGAGCTCAAACACCACGATGCCCATCATGAACATGCCCGCTATCCAGGTCAGGCCTGCGCCCGAGGTGCGGAATTCCACCGCGAAGGTGCCGTTGAGTGCGCCCGGCAGGGCATTGGTGATCTGGGCCAGGGTGACCGCGCTGTAGGCGGCTAGAAAGGTGGCCCGTATGGACCCGGGGCTGGACGGTGATGCTGTCTGCGCGGTGGCGGCCTGACTCATCGGTGAAACTCCTTTGTTTCCTCGCTCAAGTGATGTCCGTAACAGTTTGGAGGAATTTCTTACATGGTGTCAAGGAAATTTGGTAGAAAAAGACTCCTTGACACTATGTAAAGAAATATGTGATGCTGGCTGCACCGCAACGGAGCGACGGCACGTTCGAACTCCGCGGCGCTCCTGCATTCAGCACCCGATCTCCAAGGGAGAAGCCAAGTGAGTCACTCAACACCAGTCGCTGCCGGCGGCGCGTTCCAGCCCGAGGCCGGGAAGGCCGTCAATACGGTCCTGGGTCCCGTCCCTGCGTCTGAACTGGGCGTGGTCGCGGTCCACGAGGCACTGTTGTCGGTGCTCCCCGGTGCGCAGTACGCGCCGGACATTTCCATGGACAGGGCGGAGATCTTCGAGGCCCTGGCAGCGAAGCTCAAGGACTTCCGCGAGCATGGCGGCCAGACGATCGTGGACAGCACCGGCATGTTCCACGGCCGCGACCTCAAGCTCTACGAGGCACTGTCCCGCTCTACCGGCGTCCACATCGTCGCCTCCACGGGCCTCGGCCCGGAGGAGGAGCTCGGCGGGTACTTCCTGACACCACAGACCAACCCGCCCACGCCGTGGCCGGCCGAAAAGTTCAGCGATCTCTTCGGCAAGGAGGTCACGGAGGGGATGGTGGTTCCCCGCGTGGAACGCCGCGCCCCCGCCGGGATCGTGGCCACTGTCGCCGACCGTGCCGGCATGACCCCCACGGAGGAGAGCCTCTTCCGTGGGTCCGCCCGCGCCGCCAAGGACACCGGCGTCCCGGTTTCCATCCGGTTCGGCGGCGATGTCCTGCACGACCTGGACATCGTCCTGGACGAGAAGATCAGTGCCGACCGCGTGCTTGTCGGTGATCTGGACCGCCGGGATGCAAAAGGCTCCGCCTTCGAGGTGGCTGAACGCGGGGCCTTCGTGGGCATCGACCATGTGGGACTCAACGACCATGCCGATTACGTCACCGACCAGGAGCGCGCCGATCTGGTGCTTGAGCTGGTCAACGCCGGCCATGCAGGCAAGGTCATTCTTTCGGGAAACTCGATTGGCGTGGCCAAGGGCCTGCCGGAGTACAACCTCCCCTTCAGCCACGTACTGAGTACGTTCGTGCCCTTCCTGAAGGCCCGCGGCCTGGGCGAAGAAGACGCGCAGCGCATCCTGGTGGACAACCCGCGCAACCTGCTCACCGTGCGCTAAGTACGCGCCGGCCCATCCACAAACAAAGCTTTCGAACCCTGAGATGAAGGAATGAGCAGGACTTTTCAATGAGCAAAGTCAACACAGTGCTGGGAACCATCCCCGCCGAAGAACTGGAAATCGTGGCGGTCCACGAACACATCGGCTACGGCATGCCCGGTTCCGAGCTGGACACCAAATGGTGGAAGTCCCCGGAGCAGGCCTACGAGGAAACCGTTCCGAAGCTGCGGAAGTTCCGTGAATACGGCGGCGGCACCTTCGTGGACGCCACAGGCATCTGCAATGGCCGGGACGTGGACTACTACAAGTCCCTGTCCCGGAAGACGGGCGTACACATCGTGGCGTGCACCGGCTTCGTGGGCGGCGACACCGCCCTGCCGCACTTCTCCCGCGCCACCGTGGACTACCTCACCAAGGTGTTCATCCACGAGATCACCGTTGGCATCGGCAGCACCGGCGCCAAAGCCGGCGTCATCAAGGTGGGCGTGAGCCGCGGCGGACGGATGACGGACCTGGACAAACGGATCTACCGGGCTGCGGCCCGCGCCGCCGTCGTTACCGGAGCCCCGATCCTCACCCACCTGGCCATCGACCCCGAACCGGCGGTAAGCATCTTCAGCGAAGAAGGCCTCCCGCTGGACCGCGTGCTCTTCGGCCACGCCGACGACGGCCTGAACGCCCCGATCACCCCGCATGACTGGATCTACGAAAAGGGCGGCCGGATCGGCTTCGACACTTTCGGCTACGACCTCGAACTGCCGGATCCGCCGTTCTGGGGACGAAAGCGCGCCGAACGCATGGAGCACTTCGTCAAGCTCGTCAACAAAGGCTACGCGGACAAGCTCCTCGTCTCGGCCGACGCAAACTGCAGCCCCCTGGGCTGGCCGGGTGTGAAGGGCCACACCATCAACTACATCTTCGAGGACATGATCCCGGACATGCGGGCGGCCGGCATCGACGACGCCACCCTCAAACTCCTGCTCCAGGACAACCCGGCCGACTTCCTGTCGCTGAGCGCCTGACCCCAGGCAAACCCCCACAACGCAGACAGCCAAGAAAGTGATGAAACCATGAAGTCTTCGGAGATCAAGGACCTCAAGATCGCCATCGTCGGCGCGGGCTACGGCGGCGCTGCCGCTGCCAAGGCCCTGAGCCTGCTCGGTGCCGACGTCAAAGTCTACGAACAGGCCCCCCAGATGGGAGAAGTCGGCGCCGGCATCGGCCTGCGTCCCGCCACCATGGCCCGGTTCCGCCAGTGGGGCATCTTCGACGCCGTCGCCCAGGTGAGCTCGCCGAGCGACTACTTTGAGATCCTCACCGCCACCGGTGAACCGATCATGAAGGACACCTGGCCGGAGTTCGGCGCAGAGAAGAATACGTACCTCATCCACCGCCGCGACTTCATCGAGGCCCTCCTCGGCGTGCTCCCCGAGGGCATGGTGCAGCTCGGCCACAGGTTGGAGACCGTCGAAGACAAGGGTGGCCGCTCCGTCCTGACCTTCACCAACGGCGAGACCGCCGAGGTTGACCTGGTGGTGGGTGCCGACGGCATCAAGTCCACTGTGCGCGAGCAGCTCTTCAGCCGCAAAGGCCCGGTGTTCTCCGGCGAGCACGCCTACCGCGTGGTGATCTCCGCCGACGACGCCCACGGCATGGTGAGCGACGACAACCTGCGCATGTACATCGGCAAGGGCACCAAGGTCTACCTTTTGCCGCTGCGCCACCGCAACCAGATGTCCTTCGACATCACCGCCCTGAACCCTGACGGCACCTGGGCGCCCGCGATCAGCAAGGAGGACCTCCTGAAGACTGTGGAAGGTTTCGACGAGCGGATCGTGGCAATCGCCCGCGGCCTGGACATGGACACCGTGAACATCCGCGCCGTCTACGACATCGACCCCGTCGAGTCCTGGCACACGGACTCCGTTGTCCTTATGGGGGACGCGGCCCACTCCATGCTGCACCACCAGGGCCAGGGCGCGAACTCAGCCATCGAGGACGCGGGGGCGCTGGCAGACGCACTGGCCCAGGCCGGTTCGGTCAAGGAGGCGCTGGCCCTGTTCCAGGCCACCCGCAAGCCGGTGACGGACGAGCTGCAGCGCATTTCCCGCCAGGGCTGGAGCGAGGAAGAGGTCAACGACGTCTTCCCGGGGCAGAAGCCGGCGTCGCAGAAGCCCGTCCAGGTGGACGCATAAAGCCATGACCATCCATCCCGAAATTGCCAAAATCCTGGCCACCCTGCCGGCACCGGACGGTTCGCCCTTGAACCCGGAAGCCATGCGCGCAGGCGAAGCGGCCCACGTCCCGCCGCTGGAGGACCGGCTGCCGCTCCACGCCGTCGAGGACGCCACGGCCGTGACGCCAACCGGCGAGGTGCCCGTGCGCATCTACACACCTGCCCAGGCGGACTCCTACCGCCTGCTGGTCTACTTCCATGGCGGCGCGTTCTTCCTGGGCAGCCTGGATACCCACGACCACGTGGCCCGGGCCCTCGCAAAGGAAACCGGCCACAAGGTGATTTCGGTGCGCTACCGCCTGGCCCCGGAGTCAGTCTTCCCGGCAGGCCTCGACGACTGCTACGGCGTGGTCCGCTGGGCAGCCGAGCAGGGGAGCAGCCTTGGCTGGAACGGGAAGAACCTCGCTATCGCCGGTGACAGCTCAGGCGGCAACTTCGCCGCCGTCGTGGCCGGGAAAGCCCACGACGACGGGTTTGACCGCATCACGCACCAGGTCCTCTTCTACCCGTCCGTGGACCTGGACTTCGACGGCGACCGCTACCCATCGCTGCGGGAGAACGCCGAGGGGTACGGGCTGGAGACGGCAGGCCTGGCACCCTTCAACGCCTTCTACATCAACAGCGGCGCCGACCCTGCCAATCCCCTCGTTTCCCCCATCAAGCGCCAGGACCTCACCGGCCTTCCGGCCGCTTTGGTCATCACGGCCGAGCACGATCCCCTGCGGGATGAAGGCGAACTCTACGGCCGGCGCCTGGAGGAGGCCGGCGTGGAGGCAACGGTCAGCCGCTACGACGGGGCCAACCACGGATTCGTCCAGAACTTCTCCTGGATTCCGGAGTTTTACCGGGCGTTCGAGGAGACAGCTGAATTCCTGAACGCGGGCACAGCGTCTGCCGGGAGCACAGCGCAATGACGGCGCCGGTCGCCATTCATCCCATGGTCTCCCCGTGGGGGCGGTTCGGCCTCTACAGCTTCTTCATCGACGCCCCTGAGCCCGCCATCGTGGACACCGGGATCGCGTCCTCGCCGGCCGAGGGCATGGTGCCCGCGCTGGAGGCGATCGGCCGCCGGATCGAGGACGTCCGCTGGATCTTCCTGACCCACGGACACATCGACCACATCGGCGGCGCCCACGCCCTGTGGGAGCTCACCGGACGGCGCGCGCAGGTGGTCATCCACGAGGCCGACGCACCCATGCTCCGCTCGCGCCGGGGCCACGTGGACGAATACCTTTCCGGACGGGCGCAGTACCTGCACGACCCCGAGGGTGAGGCGAAGCTGACGGCCGCCACCAATGCTGTGATCTCGGGCGAGATGGAACCCGCCATGGTGGTGCGTGGCGGTGAGACCATCTCCCTCGGAGGCGGCGTTACAGTCTCCGTCCACTCGATTCCGGGCCACACCCGCGGGTCGGTGGCCTATGTGGTTGACGGACAAAACGATGTGTTCGTGGGCGACGCCGTACAGGTCCACGGCGCGGCCAACGGCTTCCCGGGATTCGTTGACCCGGCCGGCTACCGTTCCAGCCTGGAGTACCTCAGGGACGTGATCCGCCCCCGGCACCTCTACCTCGGGCACCCCTACCGCCGCGCAGACGGCACACCCTACGGCGTGGAACTCGACGCCGGGCAGGCGCGGGAGGCGCTCCAAGGGAGCCTTGAGATTGAGGCACGCGTGAAAGAGGCGGCCTGCGGCTGCCTGGCTGCCGGCCTGCAGGAGACGGACTCGCCGTACTCGCCCTTCGCCGGCGTTGCCGAGGCGCTTCATTACGACGCCGACCCCTCCCTGGAGCCGTCCCCGTTCTTCACCACGCTCCACGGCTACCGCAAGGCGTTGGACCACCCGCCGATGAACCACTTGACCGAAGATGAGGAGACCAGCACCCATGGATGACTTCCAGTTACTGAATGCCGGCGGGGAAAAGATCGCTGTCCGCAAGGACCTGCGGGTTCCCATGCGCGACTGCGTGGAGCTCGCCGCGGACGCCTACCACGGCACTGATGACAAGCCGCGCCCGGCGCTGGTTGCGTTGAGCCCTTACGGCAAGGAGCTGCAGGCGCTGGCCCTGACCACCCCGCCGCAGCGGCGCCCGAGCCCGATGTGGGACGGCTGCATCGAGGCCGGCGACATTGCCCGCATCGTCAAGGAAGACTACGTCCACGTCATCGGAGACCTGCGCGGCTCCGGCCACTCCGGCGGCGAGCACATCGGCAACTACAACGCCGGCGGTGTTTCACTGGGCCAGGACGCCTACGACTTCATCGAGTGGGTCGCAGCCCAGCCGTGGTGCGACGGGAACGTGGGCATGGTGGGCATCTCCTACTTCGGCTCCATGCAGGTCCTCGCAGCAGCCGAACGCCCGCCGAGCCTGAAGGCCATCTTCGTCTCCGGCGGCCACTACGACTTCTACGAGACCACCTACCACGGCGGCGTCATGTGGTTCATGCCGCGTGCCGCCCGCGAAGGCCGCGGCGGTGACTCCGGCTGGGCGTTCACGGACAACGTGAAGTCCCGCATGATCGAGGAATATCCGCCCGCCGAGCTCAAGAAGCTCGTTGAGAAGCGGCTGCAGGACCCGGACGTGGCCGCCTGGCCCAACCTGGTGCACGTCCTGAACTACCCCAAGAACCACGAAGCCTGGTTCGACATTGTCATGAACGAACTCGACGGTGACTGGTACGAGGAACGCAACCCCATCACCCTGGCGCCGAAGATCGACATCCCCGTCTGGCTCCAGCTCGACCAGGGCCGCGGCTGGACCCTGGACGGCACTGTCGAGCTCTTCAACGAGCTCAAGGGCCCCAAGAAACTGGACATCGGCCCTTACCCGCCCATGCAGTCCCGGCCCTTCATCGAAGAACACGACAAGATGTTCCGCTGGTACGACTACTGGATCAAGGGCATCGAGAACGGGGTCATGGACGAGCCCGCCGTCAGCGTCTTCGTGGAAGGCTCACGCGAGGTGGTCACCGCCGACCAGTGGCCGCCCAAGGACATCGAGTACACGTCGCTGTACCTGCGACCGCGGCGCTCGCTGTCCACGGAGCCTGAGCCGATGGGCGCCGACTACGCCGCCCCGGACGGCTTCTACCAGGCGCCGCTTACCGTGACCGACAAGGTGGAGATCCTCAGCTGGTCAACCCCGCCCTTCGAGGAGGCAACGGAGATGATCGGAAGCGGGGCCGCGCACATCTTCGCAGAGATCGACCAGCCGGACACCAACTTCATCCTGCGGCTCTGGGACTACGCACCCAACGGCAAGCGTCAGCTCATCACCAGCGGCTACCTCAAGGCCTCCCACCGTGAACTGGACGAACGCACCACCGAGGGCAACCCGTACCACCCGCACACCCGCACCGTGCCGGTGGAACCCGGAACGGTGGAGGAATACGTTCTGCGCCTCTACCCGTTCGCGAACACCTTCATGCCGGGGCACAAGCTGACGGTGGAGCTGTCCAACGCCGAACCCCTTGCCGACGAGCACAATGCGCTGCTGCCGCCTGACGCGTTCCACCTGCCGGTGGGCCGGCCCGTCACACACAAGATCTACCGCGACGCCGCCCACCACTCCCGGCTCGTCCTGCCCTTCACCACCGGCAAGGCGGGGAAGAAGTAGCCGGCAGTACGCTCTCCTATGCTTGGGGGATGCGTTCCTCGCCGTCCTCTGATCACGAACAGTCCCTTCACGAAGAACCCGCCCATCCTGAAGGGCAAGCGCCGCAGGCTGATAAGCAGCTGGCCGTGGCGGTGCTGGACATCTCCTTTGAAGTGCGGAGGAAGTCGCATGAGGGGACGGGTGTGCTGCCCCTGTCCAGCGGCGTGCTCGACGTGATCCGGGTGATAGAACGGCATCCCGGCATCACCGTTGCGGAAGTGGCATCGCGGCTGGGCCGGCAGCTGAGCAATACCAGCTCCCAACTCCGGGAGCTGGTGGCACTCGGGCTGGTTACACGCGTCCGGGACGGCGCCGACAAGCGGTACGTTGCGCTCCATCCGACCAAGGAGTCGCAGCGTATCAAGGCGCTTCTTGAGGGGGCGTGGGCGGAGGCGCTGGCGTCGGCGAGCTCCCGGCTGCTGCCCGAAGAACGCGATCAGATAGCAGCGAGCCTGCCTGCCCTGCAGCGGCTCGCCGCACTGCTTGCCGAGCCCGAGTAGCGCAGATCACCCTCCAGGAGGCGGTACTGCACGCTTCATGGACGGTTATACTTTTATAAGTATAACTACTTGAAGGGTAACTATGGGATCGGCACTACAAACAGCACGCACAAAAGCAGCGCAGGAGAACTGGTCGGAGGCCAGGCACCAGGCCCCGTCCCGGGGGCGCTGGTGGGCGCTGGTGTTCCTGGCTCTCGCCCAGTTCATGGTGGTCCTGGATGGCACCATCGTGAACCTCGCCCTGCCGCGGCTGCAGCAGGAGATGGGGATCACCGACTCCACCCGATCGTGGTTGGTCACGGCCTATGCGCTTGCCTTCGGCGCCTTCCTGCTGCTCGGCGGCAGGATTGCGGACTTCTGGGGACGCAAGCGGACCTTTATCGTTGCCGCCATCGGCTTTGCCGTCGCTTCGCTGCTGGGCGGCATCGCGCAGCAGCCGTTGGAACTGATTGGAGCCCGGGCCCTGCAGGGACTCTTTGCAGCGCTCCTGGCCCCGGCCGCCCTGGCGCTCCTCACCGTGGCTTTCCCCGGCGGCAAGGACCGCGGCACTGCCTTCGCCTTCTTCGGCTCCATCAGCGGCGTCGGCGCTGCCGCGGGTGTCCTTTTGGGCGGCTTCCTGACCGAACACGTGAGCTGGCGGTGGTGCTTCTTCGTGAACGTGCCCATCGCCGTCGTGGCCCTGGTGGGCGTGTGGTTCCTGGCCACCGAAAGCCGTGCCCAGGGGAACACAAAGTATGACTGGCCGGGCGTCATCCTTGCGGCGCTGGGCCTTGGCTCCCTGGTATACGGCTTCACGAATGCCGAGCACGGCTGGGGCGCGCCCGAGGCCTGGGGCTTCATCGCTGCAGGCGCCGTGCTGATGGTGCTGTTCGTCCTGGTTGAGCGCACGGTGAAGCACCCGCTGCTGCCGTTGCGCGTGGCCACCGAGCGGAACCGCGCGGCCGCATTCCTGGCTTCCTTCCTTGCCGGAGCCGTCCTCATCGGCGGAATCCTGTTCATCAACTTCTACATCCAGATCGTGCTCGGCTTCGCACCGTTCCTGGCCGGGCTCGCCTCCCTGCCCATGACTGTGGCAGTGATTGTGACCGCAGGCATCGTGGCAAAGAACCTGCCGCGGCTCGGCGCAAAAATCCCGACGGCAGTGGGTCCCGTGTTCATGGCTGCGGCCATGCTCTGGCTCACCCAGGTCACAGCCGAGGGAACGTACCTGGTCACCACGCTGCCTGCCCTGGTCCTGCTGGGCGCCGGACTGGGCATGGTCTTCGTGCCGATGCAGAACCTTGCCCTGTTCGGCGTGGACAAGGACGATTCCGGCGTGGCAAGTGCCCTGGTGAACGCCTCACAGCAGATTGGCGGATCCCTGGGCATCGCACTGTTCAGCACCATCGCCGCGGCGGCCAGTGCCGGGGGAGCCTCACTCGCTGCCTTGTCGGCCGGCTACTCGACGGTGTTCCTCTGGGCGGCGGGCGTGGCCATCCTGACCACCCCGATTGCGCTCCTGCTCATCACCATCGACCGCAGGACGTTCACAGGTACAGACGGGGACGCCCCGGCGGTCCACCTGGGCTGAGTCCACGCCTGCAGTCCCGGGGCACTTTGGCGCGGACACGCCGGGAAACTAGCGGCCGCCGTCGTGCGTCATACTCGAAGTGCCCCCGGACGGCGGGCACTGAGACAGCAGAAAGCCCCTTTCCTGATCTGGAGTCCAGTTCAGGAGAGGGGCTTTCGTGGTGCCGCCAGGACGTGCCTAAATCCATTTCGGTGGGGCAGGGACGCCTTCCGTGACGGCCGGGCCCGTGGCCGTGACGCCGCGGGAACCGCGGCCGGCGGCCCATTCGACGACGGCGGGCAGCGGCCCGGTGATGACCGTCGGGTCCGCGGCGCCCGAGTCTCCCAACGCCAGCGAAGTACCCGTGACTTTGACCAGGAGTCCGGTGTCGGTGCCGCGGGTGTGCCAAGCGCCGGTGATGTCCTTGAGCAGGCGTTCCAAGACGGGGGCGGGGATGTCACTGAAAGTGGCGCCGTTGTCCAGGTCCACGGCGTGCATCCAGACTTCCCGGGTCCGCATCCACACGGTTTCCTCCGCCGGGACAATACGTCCCTGGGCGGTTTTGACCTTGTGATGCCAGGCGTCAGCGGGCAGGTCGCGCCATTCGACGTTCAGGTGCACGGCCGAGTGGTCGAAGAGGTGCCGTAGGGCGATGGGGGAGAGGGTGGACCCGAAGTCGATTTCGTAGTTGCGGGCCTTGGGTGAGGCGTACATAGGTGTTTCAGTTCCGGTGGCCGCCCACTCGATGAGCCGTGCGATGGCGCGGGCGTTGTAGCCCACGTGTGACACGACATGGCGGCGCGTCCAGCCGGGCAACAGCGAAGCGCCGTCCAGGTCCGCGTCGGAGAGCTCGTTGAGCTTGCGGGCGAAGAACGCGGTGCCCCGGCGCGCCTGGAGCAGTGCGTCCAGGAGGGCCGGGTCCTGCGTCTGGTCGTGGCGGGCAACCATCAGGCTTCCTTGACCACGCGGTTTCTCAGCTGGCCGAGGCCTTCGATGGTGGTCACCAGGACCTGGCCCTCCTGCAGGTAGCGCTTGGGGTCCTGCGCGTGGCCCACGCCGCCGGGGGTGCCGGTGGCGATCACGTCGCCCGGGTTCAGCGTGATGATCGTGGAGATGTAGGACACCAGGAATTCGGGGGTGAACACCAGGTCCGACGTCGGCGTGCTCTGCTGGACGTCGCCGTCCACGGCGGAGGTCATCAGCGGGCCGGGGGTGAACTCGTCCTTGGTGACCAGGGCCGGGCCGAACGGGGTGGACTTCTCCCAGGTCTTGCCCTGCAGCCACTGGATGGTGCGGAACTGGTAGTCCCGCATGCTGATGTCGTTCAGGACCGCGTAGCCGGCGATGTGGCCGGCGGCATCTTCCTCGCTGATCCGGCGGCCCTGCTTGCCGATGATGACGGCGAGCTCGGCTTCCCAGTCCACGGTGTCCGATTCCCGCGGCAGGGCAAGATCGTCATTGGGCCCGATCAGGGACTCGGCGTACTTGGCGAACAGGGTGGGGTACTCGGGGACTTCCCGGCCCATCTCCTTGATGTGGTTGCGGTAGTTGTGGCCCACGCAGATGATCTTGCCCGGTGAAGGCACGACGGCGGCAAGGTCCGCGCCGTCGAGGGCGTGCGTTGCGCCGTTGGCCGCTTTCGCCGTGGCTTCCCAGTTGGGGTCCTGCAGCAGGGCGCCGACGTCCGAGAAACCGGGGATCCCGGTGAGGGTGTCGCCGTCCTGGCGGACCGCCGTCGTGCCTTCGGAGGTGCGGAGGGTGAGGAGTTTCATTACTTGGTGCGTCCTTCGATGTAGGTGCGGTTGAAGTTCAGGCGCTCAAAGATGGGGGCGTCGCTGAAGCGGAACAGATCAAATTCGGTGTTGGCCTGAAGCGACCAGGCAGCCCAGGACGGGACCACGAACAGGTCGCCCTTGGCCAGCTCCTTCGTTTCGCCGTTCAGGACCACCGAGCCGGTGCCTTCGAAGACCTGCCAGACGCTGGAGCCCACCTCGCGGACGGTTTCGGTGGTGGCGCCGGCGCGGAGGCGGTGGAACTCGGCCCGGATGGTTGGCATCACGTCCCCGCCGGTGGTGGGGTTGGTGTAGCGGATGGCGGCGTGGCCCTGGGAGACCGTGGCGGGGTGGCCCTCGTCCTCGAGGAGCAGCTGCTCGCGCAGGGCGGCGTCGGTGTACTTCCACCGGTAGGCAGCGATGGGGGAGCTGGTGGTGTCATCCAGGCCGGAGAGCGGGCGCAGGCCGGGGTGCGCCCAGAGCCGCTCCGAACGCGAGACGTCCGGGGTGGCCTCGTCAGTGACCCGTTCGGTGCCGAACTCGAAGAACCCGGCGTCAGCGTAGTGCACGAACGGGATGTCCAGGCCGTCGATCCAGGCCATGGGCTCATCGGTGTCGTTGTGGTGGCCGTGGAAGTTCCAGCCCGGGGTGAGCAGGAAGTCGCCGCGGGACATCCGTACGGGGTCGCCGTTAACTACGGTCCATACGCCTTCGCCCTCGACGACGAAGCGGAACGCGTTCTGGGAGTGGCGGTGCTCCGGGGCGGTTTCGCGGCCGCCGAGGTACTGGATTGCTGCCCACAGCGTGGGGGTTGCATAGGCGGTGCCGCCCAGTCCCGGGTTGGCCAGGGCAATAGCACGGCGCTCCCCGCCCCGGCCCACGGGAACCAGGTCACCGGCACGCGCGGCCAGCGGGTAAAGGTCGCTCCACCGCCACACATGCGGCACAGCTTTCGGCGACGGGACCATCGGCATGAGGTCACCGATCTCGGTCCACAGCGGGATCAGGTTCTCCTTGTCGAAGTCCTTGTAGAGCTGCTCAAGCTGCGCAGCCTCCTCCGGCGTCGGCTCCGGGGCGGTGATCCCCGCGGCCACTGATTCATGGGTCGTGTTCTCGGCGCTGATGGACACGTGGGCCTCCTTTGTAGGTCAGAACAGTTCTTCGGCGTGGCCTGACTCTACGGAAGGGCGGTGTGTGAGCTCCAACATATTCTGCTGTTCAGAATTCCAGGACGGTACTGTGGGCGCGGAGGCAGCGTCCCCAGTCAGCCGGTGTTTCGTCCCGCTTGTGTTTGGTCCGGCTGCTTCTAGTCCGGCTCTGCCGGGTTTGCCGCGATGTCGATCTCAAGCTGCCGGCAGCATTCCTTCAAGGCGGGGACCAGCCCGGCATCGAAGACTGCGCGGAAGCGGGTGGCGGGCGTGGCCACGCTAAGGGCGCCCACAACGAGTCCGTGCCGGTTGTGCAGCGCCATCCCTAAGGCACTCACGCCGTCCTCCGTCCCTTCGAAGTTGGCAGCGAAGCCGTTGCCGCGGATGGACTCCAGTTCGCGCAGGAACTTCGGATACTCGTCCTCGGGGATGGTGTCTCCGCCAATTTCGGCGTTGTTGCTGCGGAACAGCTGTTCCAGCATGTGCGGTTCGAGTTCCGCAAGCATTGCCTTGCCCCCGGAGGTCTTGTTCGCGGGCATCACAGTGCCTTGGCGGTCGCCGACCCGCAGCACATTGTTGCCCTCCACCGTGGCCAGGAAGCGGACTTTGGTGCCCACGCGCACCATGAGGTTCACCGTCTCGTTGAGTTGGGCCGAGAGGAGCTCCATATGGGGCTGGGCGAGCGAACGGAGCAGCCTGGTCCAGCTCAGCCCGGCGGGGCCGACTCCCATGGCTGGCCCGGGAACGTAGCGGCGGGTCTCGTCCTGCACGGCAAAGCCGCGGTACACCAGCATGGCCAGGAGCCGGTGGGCGGTGGAGGGGGCCACCCCCAGCTCCTCGGCCGCGTCCTTCAGGCGCAGCGTCCCGCCGTCGCGCAGGAGCTGGAGGAGCTGCAGCGCATTGTCCACCGCCTCGATGGAATAGGTGGGCCGCTTCTGCACAGGAGGCTTTTTCTGTGCAGGCTTGCGCGCTGGCGCGTTGGGGGCGGTCTGCTTTTTCTGCACATCAGAATTGTATTGTGGTTCATCCTCGGTGGCCATGACAGTAGTGGGATGAATCACACACTTCCCGCTGCAGCGACGCATCGGTCCTCACCCGGGGCTTCCGCCCCCGCCCCCGCCTCCAAGGACGGGTCCAACAAGGGGCGCGGCCGGTTCTCCAAGGCCTCGGCGGCCGCAGTCCTCGTATGCTGGCTGCTGGTGGTCTTCGATGGTTACGACCTCATCGTGTACGGCACTGTCCAGTCCTCCCTGATCACCGAAACCGGCTGGGGCCTCACCAAGGCCACCGCCGGGACCGTCGGTTCCATGGCCTTCCTGGGCATGATGATCGGGGCGATCTTCGCCGGCCGCATGGCCGACTCCTGGGGCCGCCGCAGGACCATCCTCGGCTGCGCCATCGTCTTCTCCATCTTCACCGTCCTCTGTGCCTTCGCTCCCAACGCCGCCGTTTTTGGTGCCTTGCGGCTCCTCGCCGGCATCGGGCTCGGCGGCCTGGTCCCGTCCGCCAATGCGCTGGTCGCGGAACTGGTTCCCGCCAAATGGCGGTCCATTGTGGCCACCCTAATGATGTCCGGTGTCCCGATCGGCGGCTCCATCGCCGCCCTTGTTGGCATCCAGCTCATTCCGGCCTTCGGCTGGCAGTCGATGTTCCTTGTGGCCGTGCTGGCCCTGGTGATCGTGGTGCCGCTGGGGCTCAAGTACCTGCCGGAGACCCTGGCGCCCGCCGGCAAGGCAGCCTCAAAAACGGAAGCTGGGACTGCCGCTGCCAAGGAACCGTCCGGCTTCTCCCTGCTCCTCCGCGCACCCTACCTGGGCATCAGCATGCTGTTCGCCGTTGCCACCATCGCTACCCTGTTCGCCTGGTACGGGCTGGGGACCTGGCTGCCGAACCTCATGCAGCTGGCAGGCTACAACCTGGGGTCCGCACTGACGTTCGCCTTGGCCCTGAACCTCGGGGCAGTGGCCGGATCCGTCATCACCGCCTGGGCGGGAACGCGCTTTGGACCCATTCCGACGGCGATCGCTGCAGCCGCCGTCGCCGCCGTCGCACTGGTGGTGCTCGTCAGCAAACCTTCCGTCGCCATCGTCTACCTCATGCTGGTCCTCGCCGGCGTCGGAACCCATGGCACCCAGTGCCTCATCATCGCCGCAGTGGCAAGCCACTATCCCGCACACCTGCGGGGAACGGCACTTGGCTGGGCCCTCGGCACGGGCCGGATTGGCGCCGTCGCAGCGCCCCAGGTGGGTGGCCTCCTGCTGGCCGCCGGGCTGGGAGTCAATTCCAACTTCCTTGCCTTCGCCGGAGCCGCAGCCATCGCAGCGGTCCTGCTGGCCGCCGTCGGCATCAACCTCAAAGCAAAACTCTCCCTTCCTTCTTCAACCCCAACAACAGGAGTTAGCAATGTCTGAGCACGCCACGTCCACCGATGTCCTGGTGATCGGAGGAGGGATGGCCGGCCTGGCCGGCGCCCTCGCACTCCGCGAGAACGGTGCCAACGTGACCCTCGTGGAGCGCGCCCCCGAATTCGGCGAAGTGGGGGCAGGGCTGCAGATGGCACCCAACGCCTCCCGCGTCCTCCGCCGCTGGGGCCTGCTGGAGAAGGCGCTGGAAATCGGCGTCCAGCCCAAGCACCTGGTGTTCCGCGACGCCGTTACCGGTGAGGAGCTCACCCGCCAAACCCTAAATGGGGAATTCGAGGAACGTTACGGCGCGCCCTACGTGGTGATCCACCGCAGCGACCTGCACCGGGTGCTGCTGGAAGGCTGTGAGGCCGCCGGCGTCAAGCTCGTGAACGATGTCACGGTGGAGAGCGTGGAGACGGTCGGCAACCGGGGCGTGGCCCACACCCTGGCCGGCGTGGACTTCGAGGCCGACGTCGTGATCGGCGCTGACGGCCTCCGTTCCACCTTGCGACCGCTCGTTGCGAACGATGAGCCGGTTTCTTCGGCTTACGTCGCATACCGCGGCACCGTGCCCATCACCGACGAGACGCCCAAGGCGGACCTTGAGGATGTCATTGTCTACCTCGGACCGGACTGCCACCTGGTGCAGTACCCCTTGCGGAAGGGCGAGCTGCTCAACACTGTGGCAGTCTTCAAGTCGCCGTCATTCGAACGCGGCGAAGAGCAGTACGGGGGAGTGGACGAGCTGGAGGCCGCCTACAAGGACTGCGTGCCGGCGGTGCAGGAAGCACTGAAGAACCTGGCTACCGGCATTCGCTGGCCCATGTACGACCGCGACCCCATCGAGAACTGGGTGGCTGGCCGGATGGTGTTGATGGGCGACGCTGCGCACCCCATGCTCCAGTACTTGGCCCAGGGCGCCTGCCAGGCCCTCGAGGATGCTGCAGCACTGCAGGATGCTTCCGTTGGTACCGTCTTCACTTCGGAGGGCATTAACCCCGAGGCCTGGGATGTGGCTCTTCGTGACTTCAATGATGTTCGTGCCGGGCGCACCGCCCGAGTCCAGCGCACCGCCCGTGTGTGGGGCGAGTCCTGGCACGTGTCCGGCCTGGCCCGCACGCTGCGCAACCTGCTGTTCAAGAGCCGGAAGGACAACAACTTCCAGTACAACGACTGGCTGTACGGGCAGGATGGCGACGGCGTTCCCCCTGTGGCGCCCAAAAGGGTTTCAGAGGCTGCGGCTGCATAGCGTGTGCGCCCCAGTTAGCCCCGCCTGACTGCTGCGGACGACGACGGGACCAGCCGTCGTCGTCCGCTTTCGTGTGCCACTCCTTGCGGTTACACGGTGGCGCATTGTTGATGCCGTGCTCGGAGGCGATGACGGCTTTAGAACAGGACTGTCGGCGCTCAACCAGCTCGGTCGCCCGGTTTGTCTTTCCCGCCCATCCCAGGCGCCGCCTCGATAGAGTCTCCCGGCCCATGGCCAATCTGCCGACACCTGGCAAGAGCCCTTTTTGAAGCTTCTTCCCGCGTTAACTTATGTGGCCGCAACGTACCTTCCGTCAAGGCACTGCACCAGCGAACGGCCTAACGATCACGGGTGGCAATAGTGTCACCTATTTTGTCGTTGCGCGCGCTTACGGCAGGCCGCCGCCCGCTCATGATCCTGTAAGGCGTGCCATACACGCCTTCTGGGGCATCGCTGTCGGCGTTGGACCAGTTCGGGGCCCGCTCGCATGAAGAAAGGGTGTGGACTTTGTCCACACCCTGGGCTCCGGACTGGGGATTACTGCCTTCGGACTGCTCTGGATTCCGCGTGTTTTCGCTGTTTCCCAATGTTTGCAAGGCCTGGAATACAGTTCGAGTCCCACCTCGGGCACAGCATATCCCCTCGTCAAAGGGTTTTCTTCTTTAACGTTTTGACATGGCTTGTGGTGGCGACCCTCTGACGCTAGCTTTGCGGGCTGTGGCTGGGCTGCCGCTGAGCCTATTCACGTGTGTGGGTGGCGGGGAGGGTCCTGGCTGGTGGGCCTTCCGCCTGCTGTGGCTGGGTTTGTTCGGGTCCTCGTTCCGGTTCTGTCGGGTTGGTCGGGGTGGCCAACACTCGTTCATGGTCCGGGGGAGCGGGGACGACATGACGTCGCAGCACTTGGGGCGGAACTGTTCTTGCGGGGGCTCCTCTTCGACGTCAAGGGGGCAGCGGGTGCACGGTTTGTCCTGCCAAGGGGGGTGTGGACATTGTCCACACTTATGTCTGCTTGGTTTGATCGCCGGGGCGGAAGACTGACGTAGCGAATCTAAGGGTTGCTGGCAGTGCCTGGTGTCCTGACAGCGTAGGCAAGCCGTGGAGCGACTCAATCGGTCCAGCTTCCAGATCACCAGCTCGTCTCCGGAGCGCAGGTGATCAAGCACGATATTCAGCTCGAGCCCGGCGATCCGCGGGCCTTTCACATCGTGATCGGTGAAAATCCGGTCACAGCCGGCTTCTCGCAGCGCGCTTGTCTGAGGGTCGGCGGACTGCTCTCCGGTTCTGACTCTGTCATATCCGATGGTTGCCCTTTCGCTCCGCTTGTCTGATTCGTGGTTGGTTTCTGGGTTTTTGAATTTTGTGTGCGTTTTGGATGTGAACAGCGTCAGCCGCCGGTATGACGGTTGCGGCTAGCTGATGTCGATGACGAGTGTTGAGCGGGCGGCTTCGATGACGTCGTCGGTGATGGTGTTGAGTTCGTTGATTTTCATGACGCGTTCAACCTGGATGAAGAGCCGGTCGATGAGGCGAAAGTTTCCCCTGGTTATGCGGGCGACGGCGGCAATGGCCTGAGCGTCAGTGAAGTCTTCGGGGTCCAGGGCATGTCCGAGTTTGTGCCAGCGGCGCTGCAGGACGAAATGCAGTTCTTCTTGTTCGAGGGGACGGTATTCGTGGGCGAATCCGACCCTGCTGTAGAGCTGGGGGTACCGACTGAACCTTTTTCGATGCCGGGCATGCCGATGAGGATCACGGCTACGTTGTCGCGGTCGTATCGGTCACGCAACAGTTCCAGAGCTGTGGCGCTGAGGCGTTCGGATTCGTCGATGATGAGCAGTTCTATTGTAGGTGGCTTCTCAGTGGTGGTCGGTGCCGCCTTGATGTTTGTCCCCGGTGATCAGATTGCAGGTATGGGGCTAATGAGTTTTGGCGACGACGTCGTAATCCAGAAGGCAACTACCGGTCACGTCAACTGGGCCCAGTCTGCTGCAGTGGGGGTGACAGGCCTTGTGGGTGGGGCGGGCTTTGTTGCCGCACGAAGCACTATGGCAGCTGCGTCCTCGCTGTCACAGCTTGGTGGTTACTTAGCGATCAACGCAGGCGTCAACGGAACCGCCGGCGCGGGCGCCAGCGGTTTACTCTACGTACTCAAACGCGGCGGAGTTGATAGTTGGCGTGATGCTTCAGCTGTCGCGCATCCACGACCTGGCGTTGTGGGCGGCGGAGCTGAGTATCCCTCAGTGACGCTGAGGTCCTCCGCTTGGGTGGGGGCTGGTCCGAGGACGACGTTGTGGGTTGACCCTCTCGAGATCGAGATGGTCCGGACGCTCCAGCAGCCGTGAGGCGGAGTATCCGATGACCAGGCCCCAGAAGGCTGCGTGGATGTTGAACAGATCCAGGCCGGAGATGGTCACCACGAAGGCCACCAGCGCTCCCAGAGTGAAGGTGGTGGAGAAGGCGGTCACGAACGCCTGCTGGAGTGCCCGCAGCATCGCGATTCCGCCAAGGACCAGGACGAATTCCTTGGGCGTGGCCAGCATCAGCCGGGTCAGGGTGGGAGCCAGCGCCGCGCAGGCCAGGGCGAGGCAGCCGTAGGTCACCGCTGCTGTGTACTGCCGTTCTTTAACTCCCGACGACGTCAACAGGGCGTTCGTAGGGCCCGTCACGCAGGCGGATACGGCACCCAGGCTGGCGTTTAGCAGGGAGAACGCGCCGGACACGATGGCGAAGACGTTCACCGGTGGCCGGTGGCCGGCGGCCCGGAGCACGGCGATGCCCTGGCCGTTTTGGACGAAGAGGACCGTCAGCGCCAGGGGGACCACCAGTTCCAGCTGCGACTCCCACGTGAACACCGGAGGGGTGAAGGCCGGGGCTGCCAGGAGAGGGCCGGGTTCACCGGCGACAAACTGCCCGCTGACTGCCACCGCCAGGCAGCCGGCCACAAGGGTCCCGAGGACCGGGGGCAGGAATTTCCCCAGGGCGGGTACGGCGGTCAGGAGCAGGAAGGCGCCCACCATCGGTGTGGCAATGGCCGGATTGGACTGGCTGGAGGAAACGATGTCCGTACCGAAGCGGAGGAAGACAGCGGCGACCATCGCCATGACGATCGGCATGGGAATCATCGCCATGATCCGCCGGACCACCCCTGTGGCGCCCAGCGCCAGGATGAGCAGGCCGGCAGTGAAGAACGTACCCACTACTTCCGCGAAGGAAAGGTGCTGCAGCGACGGCCCGAGCAGTACCGTGCCTGGAATCGACCAGGCGAATCCCAGCGGCTGCCGATACATCAGCGACATGAGGAGTGTCGCGGCGCCGCCGGAGAACAGGATGCCGAAAACCCACGAGGCGAGCTGGTCCTGGCTCAGCCCGCCCGCTGCCCCGACGGCGAGGGTGACGGCGATGGGCCCGGAGGCGGTGAAGACCAGGCCAATGGCGCCGTTGGACAGGTAGGCCGGTGCCACGTCCCGAAGGAAACGCCGTGGTCCGGCCGGACGGCGTCCGGGCCGTTCCAGGAGCGGTTGCTGCGCAGGCGGCAGCTCCGCGGCCGGCAGCCCGGGCGCCGGCTCTGCATGGACGGGCGCTGCTGCGGTTTCGGGCTGGGTGGATGGGTCCTGGCGGGAAGTGGGCATCCTGGCTCCTGGCTGCGTGGTCAGAAAAGGCAGGCGCCCCGGAGATGCAGCTCCGGGGCGCTTGGGTTGTCGGGACTTGGCGCCCGGCCTCAAGCAAGCAGGGGCAAAGACCTACTTGGTCTCGCCTTCCTTGGCGAGGACGTAGTTGTACACAACATCCTCGCCGGCTCCGCCGTCCGTGCGCGGTTTGGGGTCCAGCATCAGTTCCGGCTTGACGGCCGAGGCGATGTCGTCGGCGTTGTGCGGGTCGCCCGGGAAGTAGAGCTGCTGGGTGACGGGCTGGTAGCCGGGTGCCGAGACCTTGATGTGGATGTG
This sequence comes from Pseudarthrobacter quantipunctorum, assembly GCF_045291495.1. NCBI lineage: Bacteria > Bacillati > Actinomycetota > Actinomycetes > Micrococcales > Micrococcaceae > Pseudarthrobacter > Pseudarthrobacter quantipunctorum. Next base: position 2,224,120 of record NZ_CP148033.1, on the reverse strand, counting down.
GGCCGGGCGCCAGGCGTGCCAGCCGGCCGCCTCGATGAGCTGGCCGCAGGCGCCGTCCGTGGGGATCTGGTACGGCGCCGGACGCATGGTGTTGATTTCGAAGCGGCCCTGGTCGTCGGCCTTGACCGTGGCGCGGAAGAGCCATTCGGGCAGGCCCGGGGCGTACTGCGAGTAGAAACCGGCGGCGTCCGCGTGCCAGATTTCCACCTGGGCGTTCTGGAGGGCCTTGCCGTTGGTGTCCGTGAACTGGCCGGTGAAGCGCAACGGGGTGCCCTCCTCGCCGTCACGCATGAGGACAGTGGCCGGCGTAGCAAGCTCCGGCGACCCTGGCACGTAGTAGGGGCCCTCGATGGTGCCCTTGGTGCCGGGGCGCTCCTGGGAGTTGACGTCCTCCACCGTGTGCTCCAGCCACACGTCAAGGAACAGCGGCCACTCGCCGTCGGTACCCACCTTGATGAGCCACGCCTTCAGGGCGTTGAACTCCTCATAGGTGACCTCGTGCTCAACGACGATGTCATTCGCGGCCTTGATGAGCGCGCCGGCCAGCAGGCTCACCCGTTCCTTCGGCACGTTCAGTTCCGAAAGCTTGCCGGAAGCGGTAAAGCGTTCGGTGGCCTTCGAGCCGGCTTCAACGGCCGTGCCCTCGTTCTCGTTCCGGATATCCACTTGGGTCTCAGTCATGGCGGTCTCCACCTTCGTCTTTGAAATTGGGCCCAGGAAGGTCTCCTGTACCCGCCGCGGGACGCCGGCGCAGGAGAACCTGCGGGCCGTGGCGTCGCGTGATGTCTGTCTCATCGTAGGTCGGAAGATAATGACGAAACAAATATTGATAGGGCCTGTTTTTAGTCATTATTGGGACATAAACATACCCTTGGTCGACCCTAGGTGTTTGCCTGATGTGAGACGAGTCACGGCGGGGAAGAATTGCCTCTAACGTCCACCGCCGGCGCCGCCGCCAGCCCGGACCTCCCGCCCATCCGTCCAGCAATCTCCAATGAGGGAGCACGCCATGACCGAGAACCTGATCCATACCCGCGAGGTCCTTGCCGACGCCGTGGTCGACGACCGTGAGAACGGCATCATCCGGGCCAAGCGCGAAATCTTCACCGACCAGGAGATCTTCGAACTCGAGATGAAGCACATCTTCGAAGGCAACTGGGTATACCTGGCCCATGAGTCCCAGATCCCCAACGTGGGTGACTACTTCACCACGTACATCGGCCGCACCCCGGTGATGATCACCCGGGACAAGGACGAGAAACTCAACTGCCTGGTCAACGCCTGTTCGCACCGCGGCGCCATGCTGTGCCGCCGCAAAACGGACAACCGCACCACCTTCACCTGCCCGTTCCACGGCTGGACGTTCAAGAACTCCGGCGAACTGCTGAAGGTCAAGGACTCCAGGAACGCGGGCTACCCCGAGACCTTCAACAAAGAAGGCTCGCACGACCTCACCAAGGTGGCCCGTTTCGAGTCCTACCGCGGCTTCCTGTTCGGGTCGCTGAAGGCTGACGTGCTTCCGCTCGAGGTGCACTTGGGCGATGCCACCAAGGTGATCGACTCGATCGTTGACCAGTCGCCCGAAGGCCTGGAGGTGCTGCGCGGATCATCCACCTACACCTACGACGGCAACTGGAAGGTCCAGGCCGAGAACGGCGCGGACGGCTACCACGTCACGGCCGTTCACTGGAACTACGCCGCCACCACAGCCCGCCGCAGCGCCGGTGACTCCGCCAACAAGACCAAGGCCATGGACGCCGGCAAGTGGGGCAAGGTCAAAGGCGGCTTCTACTCCTATGACCACGGCCACCTGCTCCTGTGGCAGGAATGGACCAATCCCGAGGACCGTCCGCTCTGGGACCGGCGCGAGGAACTGGTGCAGAAGTACGGCGAGGAAATGGCGAACTTCATGATCAACATCTCACGCAACCTTTGCCTGTACCCGAACGTTTACATCATGGACCAGTTCTCCTCACAGATCCGCCACTTCCGGCCGATTTCGGCGGACCAGACCGAGGTGACGATCTACTGCATCGCGCCCAAGGGCGAGTCCCAGGAGAACCGCTCCAAGCGCATCCGCCAGTACGAGGATTTCTTCAACGCCACCGGCATGGCCACGCCGGACGACCTCGAGGAATTCCGCTCCTGCAACAAGACCTACTGGGCCACCAGCGCCCCGTGGAACGACATGACCCGTGGCTCCACCCACGAGATCTCCGGCCCGGACGAGCAGGCCCAGGCCCTGGGGATGACCAGGGTCATCGCCTCCGGCGTGCGCACCGAAGACGAAGGGCTCTACCCCATCCAGCACGGGTACTGGAAGGAAGTCATGGACCGTGCCCTGGCGGAGGAAGAGGAGCGTTCCGCGCTGGACTCAGTCCCCGCCTCCGCCTGACAGAGCCCACCGGAACCACAGAGAGCGCAGAACCCATGACCAACCTGACCCAAACCGCCCCGGTCCTGAAGACCGCGGAGGAGATCGCAACCCTGGAAACAGTCCGGGCGTTCCTTTACCGGGAAGCCCGCCTGCTGGATGACCGCCAGTTCGACGAATGGCTCGCGTGCTACCACCCGGATTCCGAATTCTGGATGCCGGCCTGGGACGTGGACGACCAGCTGACGCAGGATCCCCAGAACGAGATCTCCCTGATCTACTACGACAACCGCGGCGGCATCGAGGACCGGGTGTTCCGGATCAAGACCGACCGGTCTTCGGCGACCTCCCTCCCCGAGCCGCGCACGGGCCACAACATCACGGACGTTGAGGTTTTGGCGAACGACGGCGGCCGGGTCGAGGTGCGCTTCAACTGGTTCACCCTCTACTTCCGCTACAACACGACGGACACGTACTTCGGCACCAGCTACTACACGATCGACCTTTCCGGCCCGCAGCCGGTGATCCTGAAGAAGAAGGTCGTCCTGAAGAACGACTACATCCACCACGTGGTGGACGTCTACATGATCTGACCTGCCCGTGCGGCGCGCGGAGTTCCCCCGCGCCGCACTGCAGGTCACATTCCGTGCCCGCCGGGCACACGAGAACTTTTCGCGGGACGCGACGACGCGCCCGCCCAGCCAGGAGGACCCCATGGGCCATAAAGTAGCCCTCAGCTTCGAAGACGGCGTTACCAAAGTCATCAAGGTCGGCGACTATGAGACTGTCATGGATGCGGCCTACAAGGCGCGCATCAACATCCCGTCGGACTGCCGCGACGGCGCCTGCGGCACCTGCAAGGCGTTCTGCGATTCGGGCTCCTTCGACCCGGGCGACTACATCGACGACGCCATGACCGAAGAGGAGCTGGAAAAGGGCTATCTGCTGACCTGCCAGGCAGTCCCGGAATCCGACCTGGCCATCCAGATCCCGGCCACGTCGGAGTCAGCGAAGACGGCGGCGGCCACCTTCACCTCCACCATCAAGGAACTCAACCGGCACACGGACACCTCGGTGTCCTTCACCCTCGAGGTGGACAACCGGGATGCGCTGGCCTTCCTTCCCGGCCAGTACGTCAACCTCAAGGTTCCCGGCACCGACGCCGAGCGATCCTACTCTTTCAGCAGTGGCCCCGAGGTTCAGGACGCATCCTTCATGGTCCGCGTCACCCCGCAGGGCGCCATGTCCGAATACCTGCGCGACCGCGCGGCAGTAGGCGACTCCGTTGAATTCACCGGCCCCTACGGCTCGTTCTTCCTGCGCGAACCCAAGCGGCCCCTGCTGCTTCTGGCCGGCGGCACCGGCCTGGCCCCGCTCCTGTCCATCCTTGAAAAACTCTCCGAAAAGCCGCCGTCCAGCCCGGTCCACCTCATCTACGGGCTCACCCGGGAGGCGGACATCGTGGGCCTGGACTGGCTGCGTGCCTACGAAGCGAAGCTGCCCGGCTTCACCTGGGACTACATCGCCTCCGAGCCCGGCACCTCGGCCCCGCACACCGGCTACGTCACCCAGATCATCGAACCGAAACACCTCAACGAAGGTGACGTGGACATCTACCTCTGCGGCCCGCCCCCCATGGTCAACGCCGTCTCCAAGTGGCTGGACACTGAAGGCATCCAGCCCGCCAACTTCTACTTCGAGCGGTTCGCTCCGAAGGAGACCACCGGAGGCGACGCCGAAACGGGTGCCCCGGCGCCGGCCGGGAAGATCCAGGCCGAAGGCGACACGATGAGCCGCGGCGAGGCAGTGTCCTCGCTGGAGACCGGCCGGCTGGATTTCCGCAAGGAGGACAGCTTCGCCCACCTCGACGCCCGCATGGGCCTGGAGCTGGCGGTGAGCGAACTGCTGCTGGGCAGGCTCAGCGAAGCGCAGCTGCGCCAGTTCCGCCGGCTCGCCGAAGCCACCACGGCGTCAGTGGACGGCGGGAACATCACGGACCCCGAGGAGTTCGCGCGCACCAACGAGGAATTCCACGAGTACCTCTTCATGATCTGCGACAACCCCATGCTGCTGGAGTCCTACCGGCGCCTGGATGTGCACGCCCAGATGGCCGCGGCCCTCGACGCCGGAACGCCGATCTTCGAGCGGGTCACCCAGGACCACCTGGACATCGTGGACGCCTTTGAACGTGGTGACAAGGACCGTCTCCGCGCCGTCATCACCGCACACGCCCACGACGCTAAGGACACCATGGCCGGCGCCATCGACGCCAAGGCCGCCCTCTGATGGCTGCGCCGTACGCCGGGCAGTTCGTGACCCCCGGCCGCTTCGGCGGCAAGGTCGCCGTCGTCACCGGTGCCGCCCAGGGGATCGGCCGGAAGGTGGCCGAACGCATCGGCGCCGAAGGCGGGGCAGTGGTCCTTGTGGACCGCGCGGAACTGGTCCACGACGTGGCCCGCGGCATCGAAGAGGCCGCCAAGGCCTCCGGCTCCGGGGGTTCGGCCACGTCCGTCACAGCGGACCTGGAGACCTTCGCCGGCGCCACCCAGGCCGTCAAGGCTGCGCTTGCCACCCACGGCCGCGTGGATGTCCTGGTCAACAACGTGGGCGGCACCATTTGGGCCCGCCCCTACGAGGAATACGACGAGGACAAGATCGAAAAGGAGATCCGCCGCTCGCTCTTTCCGACCCTCTGGAGCTGCCGGGCGGTACTGCCGTCAATGCTGGAACAGGAGTCGGGGACCATCGTCAACGTGTCCTCGGTGGCCACCCGCGGCATGCACCGCGTTCCGTACGCAGCGGCGAAGGGCGGTGTCAACGCCCTGACCCAGGCCCTCGCCATGGAGGTTGCCGGCCGCGGCATCCGCGTGGTTGCCACTGCGCCGGGCGGCACCGAAGCTCCTCCGCGGAAGGTCAAACGTGGCCCGGAAGCCGAATCCGCCACGGAGAAGGCCTGGTACCAGGTGATCGTGGACCAGACCGTGGAATCGTCCTTCATGAAGCGCTACGGCACCCTGGACGAGCAGGCCGCGCCCATCGTGTTCCTCGCCTCCGACGAAGCGTCCTACCTCACCGGCAGCATCCTTCCGGTGGCCGGCGGGGACCTGGGCTAGCGCTTGGACCCCCGCCGCAGGGAGTGGGCCGGCCGCTCCGGTAGACTGGCGGCCATGACTGCGGGGTCCGTCCAGGGCGACATCGGTGCGGATTCGCCGCTGGTGGGGCGGGACGCGGTGTTCGGGGAACTCCTGGACATTCTCCGCGCCGTGCGTAAAGGCAAGGTGGCCACAGTGGTCCTCACCGGAGCGGCCGGTTCGGGAAAGACCGCGGTGCTGGAGTCCTTCCTGGAGCACTGCCGTACCGGCGCACGCGGAGTCCGCTTGTTGTCCGCCATGGGGGATGAGTGGGAGGCGCAGTTTGCCCTCGCCGGATACTCCCAGCTCATGCTCACTTCGCCGTTGCGTTCGGCAAAGGCGTACGACGGCGGTCCGCAGCTTCCGGCGACGCCCGTCGCCGCCCTGAGCGCGGACCAGGTGGTCAACTACGCGTCAACGCTGAGCACCCACCTCGAAGGGCTGCAGTCTCACGGAACCGTGGTGGTCGCCGTCGACGACGTCCACAAACTGGACGTGGAAAGCCTGCGCATCCTCACGTTCGTCATGCGCCGGCTGCACGGCAAGCGGATCCTTTTCCTGCTCACGCTGAACCCGGCGGACGCGCCGCGCATCCCCGCCGGTGTTCTGGATTTCCTGACGGGGCACCAGGTGGCCCGGATCCCCATGGAACCGCTCACCGCGCAGCAGGTCCAGGAAGTGGCCCGGCGCCTGCACGGTATCGACCTCAGCGTCACCGCGGCCCACGGCCTGGTCCGGCACACGGGCGGCCTGCCGCAGCCCGTTGTGGAGCTGCTGCGCGAGCTGCCCCCGGAAACATGGCTGGCCTGGTTCCCCTCGCTACCGCCCACCTCCCGGCTGCGTGCCAGGGTGCACAGCGTCCTGGATGCCGCGTCGCCCGGACTCGTTGCCGTCGCCGAAGCCGCGTCCGTGCTGGGCCGCAGTGCGGGCCTGCCGGAAGTGGCCGCCGTCAGCGGAGTGGAGTCAGTCCTCGAAGCCTTGGACGAAGGGCACCGCGCCGGACTCCTGCGGCTGTCCGTGGACCAGGCGCGCTCCGCCGTCGTGTTCGTCGAACCCGGCACTGCCGAGGCGATCTACGAGCAGATCGTTCCCAGCCGCCGCATCGCGCTGCACCGCCTGGCCGCCGAAGCCGTGGAGCCGGAGGGTGAAAAACTGGGGCACCGGGTTTCGGCGACGCCCGCCGCGGACCAGGCGCTTGCCGAGGAGCTCGAGGATTTTGCCGGCCGCCAGGCGGCCGTGGGCGCATGGCAGGACGTGGCGACGGCCTTGTTTTCCGCGTCCCGCCTGTCGTTGGACCTCCGGGGCCGCAACGACCGGCTGCTGCGCGCAGTGGACGCCCTGGTGGGGGCCGGCAATGTTGCCGAGGCGCAGACCTGGTCCGCCGCCGTGGACGCCCTGCCGCCCTCACCGCTGCGTTCCTCGGTGCTGGGCTACCTGTCCACGGTGTCCGGCCAGAATGACAGCGCCCAGAGCCAGCTGGAAATGGCGTGGCGCACCAGCAACCCGGAGCGCGATCCCAAGGCAGCAGCCCAGGTGGCCCAACGCTTTGTCCTCCACGGGGTGGCGTCCTGGGACGGGCCGATGATCACCCGCTGGGCGGAACGGGCCATGTCCCTGACCGAGCCCGGGACGCCGGCGCACGTCGAATCTGAAGCCATCTACGGCCTGGGCCTGTACGCCCGCGGCCGGCTGGGGGAGGCGGAGGCCTCGTACCAGCGCGCGTTCGGCCACGCCGCCGAGAATGCGCAGAAGCAGCGGGTGCAGATGGGTGCCGGCTGGCTGGCGCTGCGGATGGACAATGTCGAATCGGCCCTGGTGAACTTCGAGTCGGCTGCCCCCACCGAGTACCGCGGCGGGTCCCTGCGGATTTCCCTGTGGGCCGAGGCGTGGCTGGCCCGCACCCACCTGGTGCTGGGGAACTGGGATGCCGCGGCGGCCACCATCGCACGGTCGAGCGTCCGCCTGGAAACCTCCCGGATGCCCCTGATCCGGCCCCTCCTGTACTGGACCGCCGCGGAGCTATGGTCGATGCGTGGGGACTGGGACCGGGCCCGCTATTACGTCTCCCAGGCCGCGGTCCAGCCGGGGACGTACCGGGCCATGCAGGTTCCGGCAAGCCTGGCGCGGGCACGCTTCCATGAGGCAAGGGCGGACTACGAGAGCGCCCTGGCCGTGCTGCAGCCCCTGACCGAGCTGGACCCGTGGACCGAGGACCGGGCGTCTTTCTGGCCGTGGCAGGACACCTACGTCAACGCACTTGTCATGACCGATCAGCTGGATACCGCCGACGCGTTCCTGACGTCCTTCGAGGGACTGCGGCGCGAGCGCGAAATCCCTTCCGATATGGCCCGGATGGCGTGGGCGCGGGGCCGGCTTCTGGCGGCGCAGGGGGATCCCGACACGGCCCGGGAGTATTTCGAGGCGGCCCTGGGCCACCTCCGCGGGCTAAACCGGCCCTACTTGCGGGCCCGGATAAGCTTTGCCTTCGGTCAGAGCATGCGCCGCGCCGGCAAGCGGCGGCTGGCATCGTCGGTGCTGCGTGCGGCCCGGGACCTCTATGACTCCCTCGGGGCGGCTACCTATGTGGAGCGTTGCGACAGGGAGCTCAAAGCGACCGGTCTCGACGTCGGAAACCTCCCCGATCCTGCCGACGCAGTGCTCACCGCCGCGCGGGACCACCACATCCAGCTCACCGCGCAGGAACAGGCGGTGGCCGAGCTTGTGGCCGGGGGCGCCACCAACAAGGAGGCGGCCCGTGCCCTGTTCCTCGCGGAGAAGACCGTGCAGTACCACCTCACGCGGCTGTACCGGAAGATGGGCATCCGCTCGCGCAGCGAGCTCGCCGCCGCGTTCCAGGTCAAGGACTGACCCGGAACGGGCGTTCTGGGTCAGTCCTTGACGTCGGAGGGATGCTTGGCCAGCGGAACCACCGAGATCTCCATGTACGGGAACAGGGGCAGGTTCTGCAGGATGTCGTGGAGTTCGTCGTTGGAGCCAACGTCAAAGATCGAATAGTTGGCGTACTCACCGACCACGCGCCAGATTTCCGGCCACTTCCCCGAGCGTTGCAGCTCCTGCGAGTAGGCCTTCTCCTTCGCCTTGATCCCGGCCGCCTCGGAGGCGGGCAGGTCTACGGGCAATTTCACGTCCATGTGGACCAGGTACTTCACTGGGTTTCCTTTCGTGGAAGGGGTGGTGTTAACGGTCGCTGCGGTAGCGTTCGAGTTTTTCCTCATTCACCCCGGTGCCCACGCCGGGGCCTTCGGGGACGCGGATGCGCCCGTCAATGATCTGCAGCGGTTCGGCCAGCAGGTCGTCCGTCATGTCCAGGTAGTTGGACAGTTCCGCGGCGCGCTTGGCGGTGTGGGCGAAGGCGGCGCCAAACACCACGGACGCCACGGTGCCCACCTGGGTGTCGATCTGGTTGCCGATGTAGACGTCGATGCCCATGCCCTCGGCCATTCCCACGATTTTGGCGGCCTCGGTGAATCCGGAGCGGGCCGTCTTGACCGCCAGCAGGTTGGCCCCGCCGTTGAGGATTTCCTTGGCGGCTTCGCCGAGGTTGGGGGCGGATTCGTCCGCTGCGATGGGTATGGGGGAGTTGGCGACAAGCCGGCGGCGGCCCAGGACTTCGCGGGCGTCATCCGGCTCCTCGAGGAACTGCAGGCCGAGGTCCGCGGTGAGGCGGAGCACTTCGGCGGCCTCATTCGCGGACCAGCCCCGGTTGGCATCCATGTAGAGTTCGGCGTCCTCGCCCAGGCCCTCGCGAAGCACGCGGGCCGCTTCGATGTCCAGGTGGAGGGGGCGGCGGCCGGTCTTCAGTTTGAATGTGTTGATGCCGTACGTTTCGCGGAACTCCAGCGCCAGGGCGAGCAGTTCCCGGGCGGGCTTGAACCCAAGCATGTGGGAGACCCGCAGCGAATCGGAGTAGCCGCCCAGCAGTTTGGTCACCGGTTGGCCGAGGGCCTTCCCGATGACGTCCCACAGGGCGATATCCACGGCACCCTTGGCGGTCTGGTTGTGGACGGTGCGGTAGAGGATCTCCTGGACCTTCTCCCGGTCAAAGATGTCGACGCCGATCAGCTGCGGCGCGAAGACGTCCTGCACCACCGCGACGATGGACTTTTGCGTCTCGCCGTAGGTGTACGGGCGCGGTGGGGTATCCGCGAGGCCCACCACGCCGTCGTCCGTGCGGAGGCGGACCAGCACGTGGTCGGCCTCGTGGACCGACCCGGAGGCGAAGTGCAGCGGGTGGCGGTAGGGGATCGAGTAGGGAATCGCCTCAAGGGCTGCGATTTTCATGAAGGGGAAAACCTTTCATCGGTGGGAAGGGGGTCACGCCCTGGCGCGGTGGCCGCCACGACGACGTCCAGAAAGTTGTGCAGCAGGGCGGAGCGGTGGCCGCGGAGCCAGGCGACGGCGAGTTCCACGGGAGGCGCGTTGTCGATCTCCCGGTAGGCGACGCCGTCGAGCTGGAAGGCCCGGACCCGGGACGGCATGACCGCCACCCCGCCCCCGGCGGCGACGAAGGCGAGCATGGTGGAGGTTTCACCTACCACCTGGGTGATGCGCGGCTGGAAGCCGGCGTGGCGGCAGAGGTCCGAGGTGATGCGGTACAGGACGGATTCGGGCGCGTAGCTGATGAAGTCCTGGTCCTGCAGTTCGTGCATCGCCACCGGCTTGTCCTCGGCCAGGGCGCTGAAGGACGGAACCGCGAGGACGAGCGGCTCCTGGTCGACAACGCGGTAGTCGATGTCCTGGGAGGCGACGGGAGGGCGGAGGAGTGCTGCATCCAGCGTGCCGTCCCGGAGTCCGGCTTCCATGGACGGGGTAAGCATCTCGCCATGCAAAGCCAGCGACAGGCCCGGCAGCATCTGCTTGGCCAGCCGCGCGATCTGCGGCATGACGCCGTAGGTGGCCGATCCCGAGAATCCCACCCGAAGGACGCCCGTGGCTCCCTTGCCCACTTGGTACACGTCCGCCTTCAGCGTCTCCATGTCATTGACGATCTGCCGCCCGCGGTCTAACAGGAGTTCGCCGGCTGTGGTGAGGTCCACGCGGCGTGTGGTGCGGTTAAGCAGCCGGACCCCCAGCTGTTCTTCGAGCTGGCGGATTTGCTGGGAGAGAGGCGGCTGGGCCATGTGGAGGCGTTTCGCGGCCCTGCCGAAGTGCCGTTCTTCCGCCACCGCGATGAAGTAGTTCAGCTGCCGGATGTCCACTGTGATGCCTTCCCATGCGCCCTGCCAAGGCTCTGCCCTGGACGACTATTGATTCAAAGAATAACTCTAAAAAGACTTACTAGTGCATTCTTTCGACTCAATAATGTCTAGGGCAGGCCGCTGCGCGCGCTACTGGGGCTGCTTTGCCGCGACGTCCGTTTCGGCGCGGTGCCCAGCGATTTCTTCGACCTGGTGCTCGGCCTCTTCCAACTTGCGCTGGTGCGGGACCACGACGGTGACGAGGGCGCCCAGGAGTGCAACGCCGCCATAGATGTAGAAGGCCGTGGAGCCGCCGATGCCCGCTGCCGCGAGCCAACCGCCGATGATCGGGCCGAGTACGCCGCCCAGCCGGCCTACGCTGGCGCACCACGCAACGCCGGCCGCGCGGGCGTTGGTGGTGAAGTAGTTGGACTGGAATCCGTAGATCAGCACCTGCGTGCCCAGGGTTCCCACTCCGGCTACGGCGATGAAGGTGAAGAGCATGGGCAACGGGAAGTTGAAGGTCATCAGGACCAGCGACACGGTGGCCAGCCCGAACGTGGAGGCGATGACCCGCTGCGGGCCGCTCTTATCCGCGAGTCGGGAGGCGATCAGGCCGCCCGCCACTGCACCGAGGTTCAGGGCCAGGGGGAAGAACAGGGAATACGTGCGGCCGTAGCCGTAACCTTCCATGATCTTGGGTAGCCACGTGTTGAGGCCGTAAGTGAGCAGGAGGCCACAGAAGGACATGAGGCCCAGCAGGACCGAGGCCAGTGCGAACTGCCTGGAGAAGACCGCGGCGAACCCGGACTTCTGCGGTGCTGCGCCCGTGTCCAAAATGACGCGCTCCTCGAGCAGCGGAACACCGGTGCGCTCCGCTGCGGCTGCGGCTTCCTCTTCCCGGCCGCGGGAGAGCAGCCAGCGTGGAGATTCGGGTAGCTTGCGCCAGGCAAGGGGCAGCAGTATGACCAGTGGCAGTGCGCCAATGATGAACAGTCCGCGCCAGCCGAGGCTGTCGTGGAACAGGATGCCCAAGATGGAGGCAACCACGCCGCCGGCGGGGACACCCGAGTAGACGATGGCGTTGTAGAACTGGCGGCGGCCAGCCGGGGCGAACTCGGCCATGGTGGCGCCCGCGCTGGCGATGACCACGCCCAGGCCCAGGCCAGTGATGAAGCGCATGGCGCCGAAGGCCGGCACCGTGGTGGTGAGGGCGGTGACGAACATGCCCACTGAGAACCAGGCGATGCCAAGGAGCATCAGCCGCCGGCGGCCGAAGAAGTCGCCTACGGCACCGCAGATCAGCGATCCCACCAGCACGCCGATGAGCGCCCAGGAGCCCAGGAGGCCGGCGGTGGCCATGTCGAACTTTCCGATCTGGCCAGGGTCTGCCAGGAGGCCCGGCAGGACGGTGCCGTAGATGACCAGGTCGTAACCGTCAAAGAGCAGGGCCGTGCAGATGATGAAGGCCACCCAGTTGGCGGTGCGGGCCTCCTTTTGTGGGTTTGCAGCGATAACCGCGTGCGGTTGTGTCATGTCCGGGTCCTCTCAGGGTGATTGCATGCGCTGGCGCGCCTGTGGGCCAGCGGCCGTTTCCGGGTTCCCTTCAGCCTGACAGGTGTGTGACCCACGGCATATGAGGCAAATACCCGGGGTTCCACCCGGGGGTCTTTGTGTCGGTATTTGTAATCAATAGATAAGTTTTTAGAAACAAGAAATATATATGACACGGGTCGGCGTGACCGCTAGGCTGACGCCATGATCACACCCGCACGCTTGCACTCGGACCTGTCCCGCCTCGGCCGGGAAACCGACATGTTCCTTGCCACAGTCGCGTCCCTGTCGGACGACGAGATGGCTGCCCCGTCGCTCTGCCAGAGCTGGTCCAGGGCCGACGTGGTTGCACACGTGAGCGCGAACGCCCGTGCGCTGGTGCAACTCATCGAGTGGGCCGCTACGGGTGAGGAGCGTCGGCTGTACGTCTCGCCCGAAGCCCGCGCCGAGGCCACCACCGCCCTGGCCGCATTGCCCCGGAAAGAGCTGCTGGCGGAGTTGCGGTCCTCGGCCGAGCACTTCGCCGAGCAGGCCCAGCGGCTGGCGGGCACCCTCGCAGCCCCGGAGATCGGCTTGAACGGCAGCCCGCTGGCGGCGACGTCCATCGTGGCGCTCCGGATTTCTGAAGTCGTAGTGCGCCACCACGACCTGGATACCGCCTGGACCATTGAGGAAGCTGACCCGGACTCCCTCCTTGATGCCCTCGAAGCCGCAGTGCGCTCGTTGCGCGCCAAGCATGCTCCGGGCATGACCCTGGTGACTGAGGAACGCGACCAATGGGTTATCGGTGACGGTGCACTTCGGATCGAGTCGGACCGGGAAGGCATGCTGCAGTGGCTGGCGCGCGGAGATGTTGCGCACATCGAGGTGGAGGGCGAGGTGCCAGCACTGCCGAGCTGGTGAGCTGGCCGGCTGGGAGAGTTGCGACGGCGTTCCATCGAGGGACCGTCAATGGCCAGCGGGATTACTTTCCTTGCCCGGCGTTAGGGAGGGAGAACGTCGCAGATGCTCCGCCTGCTTCGGCCAAGCCGTTAAGCTTGATGCCCATGATTTCGCCGAGGAAGGGCAGGCCTTCACTCCGGGGGTCCGCAGACAGCGACACCGGAAGCTTCGAGATTTTGTCGCATCGACGATGCCTTGGTGTGTTGCGGTGATGGTGGGTGTAGCCATATGCTGCTCCTTAGATAGCCCGCAGTGACTCCAATCTCTCTGCGGCTTCAAAGGGAGGACCCATTGGGAGATGCCTTCCGTCGAGGAAGGCGGTGTCCTCGAAGAAGTCCCGGATTGACTGTTGGGATAGGTACAGAAGATCGTGTGGACAGTGTCAACACATTTGGCTTCAGATCGGGTCGTAGGTCGGCCGGGTTGGGGTGGTTTGCTGATGTATTGGCTGGTTTCCAGTGTTTACAGGGGCCGGAATACAGTTCGAGTCCCACCTCGGGCACGGCATATCCCGTCGTCAGAGGGGTGTTTGCTTTAACGTGTTGACATGGTTTGTGTGGTGGCCTCCCTCTGACGCTAGGGCGCGGGCTTTGGCCTAGCCGCCGCTGAGCCAATTCAGGTGCGTGGGGTGGCGGGTCCAAAGTCTCTGGCGAGTGGGCCTTCCGCCTGCTGTGACTGGTTTATGCGGGTCCTCCTTTCGGTTCTTGTCGGGTTGGCCGGGGTGGCCAACACCTATTCATGGTTCGGCGCTGTAGCTGCTAAATGACCCCGCAGACTTTTCCTTTCGGAGCTTCCCGTGCGGCTCTTGGCGGCTGACCAGGAGCGCTGCCGGGGCGTTTGGCGTGCCGAGAGGGTGTTGACAGCGTCAACACTTACATCTGCTTCAGGGTGTCGCCGGGGCTGACGCTTGATCGAGGCAACTGCAGCCACATCCTCGCCTCAACATTCATCACTTTGCAGCGATGACCGGATGGCCTACTGGCGTCCCGACAAACGTCCGCGGAGTTTATTCGACGCGCGCAGCAGGGGCCGCGCATGTCCGGTAGGGGCTCAGCACTGTTTGGCCGATCTCCAGCTGGATAGGGGTTGAAGCCAGATCCCGTAGGAGGTCAGGGGGCCGCGCTGGCAAAGTGCTCCGGGCCACCCCGGTAAGGATTCGGCGAAGGTCCTGACGCTGATGCCGAGCATCCGGGTCTGGACCGTGTGAAGAAGGTAGGCCTCCGCAATGCCGGGTATGTGCGGGTGACAACAGAGGCAGGGGGACCTCCGCGGATCATGACTGGGACCTCATCCTGTGGAACGAGCTCGCGCCGTCCTGGTTCTCTAGGCTTTGACCACTGCCCCTCTCGCCGTTGTCCGGCGGGCTGCTCTCATTGCTTCCCTCTAACGGGCGGTAGCTCCTGCAGGGGTAGTTCTTCCTGGAAACCTGCCAAGAGTCCTAGGCAGCGCGATGCCGTTTCCCCACTGTTTTCTCGTGTGAGGTCTCTGGACAATCCCGAGTGGCTACATCCTTGATTGGATCAACCGACTGAGTTTTCGCGTGATGTGATACTGAAGGGCGGCGACTGCAGGTCAGTGAAGTTTCCGACGCTCGCCCTAACGGTGCACTGAGGTGAAATCTGCAGCGCCGTTACGGTGAGCCCGGAGCTGTCCACTGCCAGCGCCCCGCCGCAGGCGTCGGAGAAGCGCAGGGCTTTCTCTCCGCCAGAAACCGCCTCGAACATTTGTGACGGTTTACCCGACGCGGGGCTGACGTATAGCGGGTTCAACTCGTCCGCCCCGCTGGCCCAGACGGGTATCAGGGTGATGGTCAGCGGGCTGGGCGTCACAACGCGTGCTGGGGTGCGCACCTCCACGTTCTGGAGGCGCTGGACCGGATAGGCGGTGCCATTGACAGTCGGATCCTGGATGGCTCTCCGTGTTGCCTCGGATCCAGCGCGCAGCCAAGCGTCTAGCCCCTGCTGGTCCGCGGGCGCCAGCGGAACCTTTGCGGTCACCTGGGTGGAGCCGCCGGCTGGTATGGCCAGCCCGGATACTTTCCAGCCGCACTCGATGTCCAGCCCTGTGATGGATGCCTGGTTCCTGCCGGCCGATGCCCCGTCCCAGGTGACGGCCGGGCAGGCATCTGTCTCGGCAAGAGCCGGTACGACTTCAAGGAGATCGCCGGACAAGGGTGCTTTCTGTGCCGCGTAGGTCACCGTGAGGCGCACCTCTCCGGTGGACGGCTCGTAGGTGGCTGAACGGGACACGGTCAGGCCTGTGGGCAGCGCCGTGTCCTGCAGCTGTGCTGCCAGACGCTCCCCGCGGGCCTGCGGTGCGGCCTGATGGGCCGGTGACAGGACTATGAACCCCACCACCATGGCCGCGAGAAGGAGGACGGCGGTGCCGGCGAGGAGCAACGCCTTGCGGGTGCGCCAGAAGGGGACCGTATCCTCTTCGGGAGGTCGCACAGCCTTCGGCGGCCGGACCTCGCGCCGGGGCATCGGCCGGGCAATTGTTGCGCTGCCTGCCTCCCCGAGTTCTGGAACTTCGCCGTCGTCCTGGGGGGCGGCGGCGAAGGCGTCGAGCTCGGCGGCGGTGAAGGCTCCACGCACCACTGTTGCGGGACGTTCGACGTCGTCAAAATCCGCGGGTGCCTCGGCACGGGCCAGGGGGGCGGCGCCGGCGAGTCCTGGCGCCAGGCGCCGGAGGGTTGACGCTGCCTCGCGCGCGGTGGGGCGCTGGTCGGGGTCCTTGGCGAGCAGCCGGTCCAGCATGTTCCAGACGGCGTCTGTTACCGGAATCCGCGGCGGCTGTGCGGAGACGTGTCGGTAGGCGACGCTGAAGTCCGTGCCGGGCCCGGCAAATGGGGTGCGGCCGGCCAGGAGCTCGTAGAGCAGCACGCCGGCGGAGTACACGTCACCCGGCGGGCCGGACCTGCCCTGGCTGATGAGCTCGGGCGGCATGTATTGGGGGGTGCCGATGAGGCCGGTGGTCTGCCGTACCCGTTCGCCCACGACGTCGGCGATTCCGAAGTCGGAAACGCGGACGTCGCCCTGGCCACGTTCGGACCAGGGCCGGGCCAGAAGGACGTTGTCCGGTTTGATGTCGCGGTGGGTGACACCCCGTGCATGTGCGGCGGCCAGGGCGTCGAAGACTTCGGCGGTGACGTTGAGGGCGTCTTCGGGGCGCAGTGCGCCGGCCTCCTGCTGCAGGGCGTCCCGCAGCGAGCCGCCGGGGACGTAGTCCATGATGATGGCCAGCCGCGGGCCTTCCACTACCATGTCGCGGACCATCACAATCTGGGGGTCCTGCAGTGCGAGGAGCACCGAACGTTCACGGACGAACCGTTCCACCAGGGACGGGTCGTCGGCATGCTCAGGGCGGAGCACCTTGGCTGCCAGCGTCCTGCCGTCCGCCGCGGCCGTCACGGTCCAGACCTCCCCAACGGCGCCGGAGCCTACCCGTCCGCTGAAGCGGTAGGAGGCCCCCAGGGCCTCACCCGTTTGTGCGAGTTGCATTTCGTACTCTCCAACACTGTCGATCCGGCCCCGGGTCCACCCATTGCGGCCACCCTGTCATGATCGTCATTGCGGCTGCACCGCCGCACTTGTTGCGTGCGCCGGGCTCATCGACTGGATCAGTGCTGTTTGGCCGCCCACGCTGAGGTAGCCGCGGCCGGCGGTCAATGCCACCGGAGACCTTCGCGGCAGCACTGTCCCGAGAAGTTCGCCGTCGTAGTTGACATCCGGCTGCAGCAGGACGCCCAGGCGGGACTTCCGCACCGTTTTGGACCAGTGGCTGTACAGCCCGCGGAGGTCGGCCGCCCGCCCGGAGGCAACGATGCACAACCCCGGCTGGCCGGACGCAACCACACCGGAAATGGACTGGTCGCCGTCCTCGAACCGTTCGGCGTCGTCGATCAGCAGGAACACCGTGCCACGCTCCAGCCGCAGTGACGCCAGCAGGGCCGGCACCTCATCGGCGCCTACGGCCACGCGGTCCAGGCCGGCACCGTCGAGCGCAAGGGGTGACCGGCGGTCGCAGATGGCCCACACCTGTGCGGGACCGCGGGACGTTGGGGCACCGTGCAAGGCCTGTGCCATGGCCAGCAGCAGGGTGGATTTGCCGGACCGCGCAGGCCCGGCAACCAGCGCGTGCTCGCCCTCGTAGATCTCCAGGAACGCGGGGGAGAGGTCAGCTTCCTGCAGGCCCACCGGCACGAGCCACGGTTCCGCGTCCAGCCGCGCCGGAACCGCCAGCTCCTGCAGGGTGACACTGGTCGGCAGGCGCCTGATGGCCGCTGCCTTCGCCGGTGCCTGCGCCCAGGACCGGCGCACCTGCGCCACGGCGGCCGCAATCCCGACGCCGGGGGTCGCCACGTGCATCTGCAGGGACGTGCGCGGGTCTACGCACCGTCCGGGGAGCGGCGCGGGGATGTCTTTGCCGCGGACGCCGAGTGAGGAGTAGTCGTAGGCGTCGGCCAGGCGGAAAAGCCATTTTTGCAGGGTCACCTCGTTCATGGCCGAGGGAACCGCCTTCGCCCGGGTGGTGGAGACTGCGAAGGACAGGCCCAGGGCCGGTCCGTCCGCGTAGGCGCGGAACAGCAGAGCCAGCAGCTGCTGGCCCTCGAAGTCCTGGAACTCGTCCCGCAGCGAGGCCAGCCCGTCCAGCAGGACCACGGTGCGCCGGCGTGTGTCCGGTGCCGCGCGCCGGTTTTCCAGCTCAGTGTTGAGGTGCCGGAGGAAGCGTGCCTGCTGCTCTTTGGCGCCCGCGCCGGTTCCCACGTAGGCCACCGTGTGCGGCAGGTCCTTCAGGGCCTCAAGGTCACGGGACCCCATATCCAGGATCATCAGGTCGAGCTCCGCCGGGTCGATGTCCTTGGCCAGGGCCAGCGCTATTGAGGCCAACGTGGTGCTGGTCCCGGAACCGGCGACGCCCATGAGCATCAGGTTGCCCACTGACATGTCCCAGCCGGAGGCGGACTGGCGCTGCAGGTCCGGCTCGTCCACCACAGTCACCAGGACCGTGTCACCGTCCACCGCTCCCACCTGCGGCAGGGGTGCCGCCAGGGGCAGCGGCGCCGGCCCGGCGGCCACCGGATCATGGAAACCGGCGTCCGGCTGGGCCACGAAGCCCGCCAGTTCCACGCGTTCGCCCAGTGCTTCCGGCCAGACCTGCCGCGGCGGTGCGTAGCCGGCTTCGGCGTTGGCCTGGACCACTGCATCGATCAGGAGGTCCAGGTCGTTTTCGTCAGCGGAGGCAGGGCGTGCCGGCGCAGCGGGTGGGACGGGAACACCGAACTGGCGGACCTCGCGCACGTCCACTGCCGGACCGTCACCCACCAGCGCCTGCCCTGTCACCAGGGCGGTTTGGACAGGGGTGATGTCGTCCTGGCCCAGTTTCACGAAAGCCCGGCCCATCTGCGCGCGGCCGATCGCCGAAGCGGCAGGCACACCGATCACGTTGTTGGAGTCCTCGCGGCTTTGTACCCGCAGGGCCACCCGGAGGTTGGTGTTGGCCAGGATGTCGTCGCTGACCACTCCCGCAGGGCGCTGCGTTGCCAGGATCATGTGCACACCCAGCGTGCGGCCCACGGCCCCCACGCTGACCAGGGCCTTGAGGACGTCCGGGAAGTCCTTGGCCAGCATGGCGAATTCATCGATGACCAGCAGCAGCCGCGGCATGGGTTCTGTGGGGTTGGTGGCAAGGTAGGCGGAGAGGTTGTCGACGCCTTCTCCGGCGGCAGCAAAGACGCGCTGGCGGCGTTCCATTTCGGCTTCCAGGGCACGGAGGGCGCGGTCGGCGAGTTGTTCATCGAGGTTTGAGATGGTGCCGATGGTGTGCGGCAACTGTTCGCATGCTTTGAACGCGGCCCCGCCCTTGAAGTCCACCAGGATGAAGTTCAGCCGGGTGGGATCGTTGCGTGCTGCCAGGCCTGCTACGAGCGAGCGGAGGAATTCCGATTTGCCGGAACCTGTAGTTCCGCCCACCAGGCCGTGCGGGCCGTCCTTCACGAGGTCCAGGGTGAGGGTCCCGTTCTCCCCGGTGCCGATCGGCGTCGAGATTCCCGTGTTGGCCTGCCACATGCGCCTGATGGCGGCGGCGTCCGGGCGGTCGTAGTCCAGCAGCGCCGGAAGCCGAACCAGCGGAGGCAGGGACGCCCCGGGGACGCTCAGTTCGGGATCGTCGAAGTGTGCCACCCGCATCGCGCATCTCAGGGCTTCCTCCTGATCAAGGCCGGCAAGGATGACGTCCTCCACCCGAGTCAGGTCCTCTGGCTGCTCCACGGTTGCCGCAGCGTCTGACCCTACCCTGATGATCGTGGTGCAGGAGGCGGGAAGCTGTTCCTCGGAGGTCGCGATGACGATGCCTGCCACCCGGGAGGGCCGCTGCTGCGGGTTGACGTGGCCGCTGGGGGTGGAGCGGCCCATGCCCAGCAGTGCACGGGCGGGAGCGTCGCGGCCCTCGGTTAGCACCTCGGAATCCAGCACCACCAGCATTGCGGGGGTGGGCAGTTCATCCACGCTGTCCTTGAGCGCGCGCAGCATCGCCACGCCTCTCTCGCGCTGGGCAGACATCCAGCGTTCGCCGGTGCTGCTGCCCGCTTGGCGCGTATGTGGCAGCCAGGATGCCCATTCCCACTGATCGGCGCGGCCGGAGTCGCAGAAGACGCCGATGGTGAGGTCTGCGGGGCCTACGTGGACTGCGGCCTGTGCAACCAGTGACCTGGCAAGCGCCAGGGTGCCCTCGCGGGGGCCCACCATGCCCACCACCCCGGCGTCGGTCAGGTCAACGAGGACCGGTGCTGCCTGCAGTCGCGACGCGTTCAGGGAATCCTTCACCTCGCTGTCGAGCCTGGTGCTCGCGGTACGTTCCAGCTCGGGCTTCCAGGGGACGTCGCCGGTCCCCGCGTGCAGGGCCAGGAAATCGTCGGAGTGCGCGCGGCGCTGCCACAAGGACGTGGCGGGCAGGGCCGGGCGACGCACCACGGTGGCGGGATCAGGGATCATCTTGTGTCGGCGGGCGGTCTCTGCTGCAGCCGCAACGCGGACCTGTTCTTCGAACTCCTCCAGGGCGCCCGCGAACCGTGCGTCCTCTTCCTTCAGGCCGCGGGCGTGCCGGCGCTTCTGCTCAAACCACATGCCTACCGCCATCACGGGGCTCAGCATGGCGAACATGGCAAACCGCATGTCCCGCAGGATCAGGACCATCCCTATGGCCATCACCAGGGGAGCCAGCACTGTGATGACGCTGAACTTGCCGGCCGGCGGCACGTCCTTCCGGCTGGGAGGGACCAGGGGGTCCCCGGCGGGGGCGCGGCCCGGGCGCGGCGGCCGGTTGAACGGCGCTGTCGCGGCGGGTGTGAGATTGTGCAGGCTGCCCGGAGGCGGAGCGGGAGTTTCCTCCAGTCCGGGACGGACCAGCAGCACGGTACCGCCCGCCGTGACCGTGGCGGTTCCCGTGACCAGGACGCCGTCCCCGTCCACGCGTTCGCCGTTCACGAGGGTGCCGTTCGTTGATCCGCCATCAATCACGCGCACCCCGCCATCCTCGCGACGCAGCCGGCAGTGGTCCCAGGAAGCACTCTCGGTGGGCAACGTCAGGTCGGCCTGCGGCGAACGGCCGATCAGCATGTCACGTCCTTGGGGAACGGCCACCACACCCCCGGCGCGCTGGCCGCCCGCGAGTGTCACGGTCCAGTCCTGCACGCGGTGCGGCGACTGCCAGGGCCGGCGGGAGATGCGGCTGCCTTCGAGGAGGACGAGCTCCGAAACAGGCGTGGAACCATGCACTTCCGCCTCGTTGACGAACACCGCCTCGTCCGCGGCCAGATGCGGTCCGCCTGCGGCAGTCACCAGATCTGACAGGGTGGTGGCCGCTGCAGCACGGGCCACCTCGCACTCAAAGCGGCGTTCGTCCAGATCGATCAGCACGCGCATCGGGGCGGTCCTTCCGTGGTGAAGTGGTGCCGGTCCGCACCGGGGCGGGGCAGGTAGGTCGGGTCAGGAACCGGCGGGCGCTGGCACCCAGACAAGGCGCGGCGCGTCGTTGTCCGCCGGCCGCAGCCCCAGGTCCTGTGCCGAGGCATAGGCGGGAACGGCAGGTGCGGTAAGCGCTGCCGGTTGGGAGAAGTCGAGAGCCGGCCCGGCCAGGCCTTCACCGGGACCAAAGGACATGGTTTCCAGTGCCGCGCCCACCTTTCCGGGCTCGTTGCTTCGGGCCAGCGCTGCCGCCCGCGTCAAGGCGACGACGGCGTCATGGCTGCGGGGGTCCGCCGCCCAGGCATCGGCTGCAAAGGAGGCATCACCCACGAGGTTCAGCACTCCCGTATCCCCGGCTGCCAGGCGTACGGCGGAAAGGAATGCTGACATTCCGCGTCCCTGCGCATTCTGCTGCAGCGCGGTCGCGTCGCCACCGGCCGGAGCGACCGTGACCAGCTGCCCTGAGGCCGTGCCGTCAAGCTCTGCGAGGGTTGTGGCGAACTGCGGTGATGCGGCGCCGGCGGGAAGTATCAACGGGACGGAGACGTCGCGGGACTGCAGGGCCTGGACAATGCGGGCCAACCGCTGCGGGGTCGCGGCGGTGACGACCACAGCGTCTGCAGGCTCAGCGATCCTGTTGGGTTCGGCGCCGTCGGGGGCGCCGTCAGCCAGCGGCCGCAGCTGGTCTCCGGTCTGGATGGCGGCTTCCTGCGCCATCGCCAGCACATCGGCAAAGTTGCCGAGGCTGAGCGTTTGGACGCGCGGAACAGATGCCGGGGCAGTGGCGCCGTCTTCAACAAGCAGTACCCTGGCCTTTCCCGCCAGGGCAGTCTGAAGGGCGGTGTCCACCGCCGCGGCCGTGGGACCGGTGGTCCAAACGGCCGGGGCTGCGGCTGTCGGTTCGCTGTACGGGAGGATTGCCGGCAGCCCCAGTTCCGCAGCAGTTTGCGCCGCAGCCTGCGCCTGGGGGCCCGTGCTGGTGATGACGACGCCGGACACGCCCTGCCCGGACAACGCCCGGACAGCGGCGCGGGCGCCGTCCTCCGTACCCTTGTCATTCTCGGCCTGAAGGGACACCGGGGTGCCGCCCTGGGCGAAACGCTGGGCGGCTACGACAGCACCCTGGGCTGCCCGGTTGTACTCCGATCCGGGCTCGCCGGACTGGCCCAGTGTCAGGATGACGCCCACGGAGACGTCCTTGGCCAGTCCATCGGCCCGAAGGGCAACGGGAACCGTCACGGCCACAGGCTCGGGCCGGGCAGTTTCCTTGGGCTGGTTCAGCACCGCAGCCAGGGCAACTGCGGCCATGAGGACTGCTGCGGTGCCGGCGGCAATGAGGGTGATGAGCCTGTTGCGCGAACTCATGCGGTGCCGCCGATCTTCAGGGTGTAAAGGGTCTGGGACGTGGCACCGGCGGGAACTTCCAGGTGGAACGGCGGCAGCTGGTCCGCGGCGGTGAGGGAGGCCTTGAACTGCGCCTGGCGGAGCAGGAGACCGGCTACGTCACGGGAGCGGATGTTGGCGTACCCTTCGGCGTTTTGCGAGGCCAGGGCCAGTTGATAGTCCGCGGTGTCGGCCTTGGCGGCGCTGGTGGCCATGGAGCCCAGCAGGCCTGACCCGTTCACCGAGCGGTCGCCGAGGTCCAGCATCACCTTGTTGAGGCTGGAGGACAGGAGTGCACTGGCGCCTTCGACGTCGCGTGTTGAGCCCGAGGTGCTGGTGGCGATGCTTTCCAGCGAGGCTTCTGTCCCCTTGGCCAGGGATGCGGCCAGTGTTTCCTCCCGCTCGAGCAGTTCGCTGCGCTGCTTGTCCACGGTCGCCCCGGCGTCCTTGACCACCTCATCGGAGGTGGTTTTCAGGCCGGCAATGGAGCGGTTGAAGGCAGTGATCACGGACTTGGAACCGGCATCGCCGATTTCGGCGACCTGGCGCACCTGCTGATCCACGGATTTGTAAACTTCGGCGGCGGTTTCGGCGGAAACTTCGCGAAGGGATTCCTTGATCTTCGCGCCAAGTTCATCCTGCTGTTGTTTCAGCTTGGTGAGCGTCGTGCCCACCTGCGCGGAGGAATCGACGGCTTCGAAGAGGGCTTCGTAGAGGTTCTGGAGGCCCTTTTTGGTTCCCTCGATGCCTCCGGTGGCGGCGCCGTCGACCGTCTTTACGCCTGCTTCAACAGCGTCCAGCCTGGAATCGGTGCGGTCCGCGGCTTCCTCCAGTGCAGTGAAGGCCTGGCCAATTGCTTCGTCCTGCGCGCTGGTGTCCGTAGCCGCCAGTACCTCGTCCCAGGCCGCTGCCTGGGCCTCCAGCCTGGCGTCCAGCGGTTCCTTGATGCCGTTGGGCAGCTTTACAGTGCCCAACTGTTTCGCGCCATCATCGGCTGAGGCGCAGGGAACTGATGTCAGGTAGGAACGAAGTTGTTCAGCCTGCGCGGCGGAAAGCCGGCCTTCGCGGGGCAGGTCACCGTCAGCCAGGTCGCACAGTTCTTCTGCCAGTTGCTGCGTTTGACTGGTCATTGAGCCGTCAAGAAGCAGTCCGTCGGCATATTCGCTCCGGGCGTCCCGGGCCGTCTTGGCAATACCCACCAGCTTCTGGCGGAGGCCATCGACCTCGCTGCGGGCTGAAGCAGTAGCCTCCCTGGTGGCTGAGACTGAGTCGCGGGCAGACTTCAGGGCCTCGTCCACGGCTTTGAGGGCTGTCTTGTAGTCTTCGGACGTCTTGGCGCCTTCCAAAACCGCCGCAAAGTCAGCGCGCACCTTCTCCAGCGTTGCCGCGGATGCGGCGTGGTCCTTGATGGCGTTTTCGACCAGCTGCGGCTGCAGGTCCGCCACCAGCTCATCGCCCTTGAGGACCAGGCCAAGCAGGGCTCCGGTGACGGTAACGGCCGATCCGTACAGCGAGCACGTCATGGAACCCTGCTCTGCACATTCTTCAAGGGTGGGGTTTTCGGGGCCCATGGTGGCCTTGATGGCCCCTGCCACAAGATCGCGGCAGTCCGAGCTGACCTTCGCATAGGCGTCCAGCTGGGAGGCCACGGTTTGGATGCTGGAGTAGACAGTGGCTGACGAACCGGACTTCGGCACTTCGGCAGAACAGCCTTCACCGTCGATGGGGGCGGCCGCAGGTGCTGCCGAGGTATCGCCCAGCATCGCATCGACGGCGGACACCGTTAACTTCAGCTGCGAGGTGGTGGTGGACTGCGTTGACTGGGTGGCCGACTCCAGGTCGGTGCCGAGCCGCTGCAGCTGTTCCTTGAGGTCCACCATGGTGGCGGCCAGCGCCTTGGAGCTGGCGCTCAATTCGCCGGCGGTTTTGGCGCCCAAGGTCTGGGAGGTGACCTGCAGATTCCTGCGCACATCGGTGATGGTGGAGCCGGCCTTGGTCAGAACGGTGTTGACGTCTGACACCAGCGAGATGGTGCGGCGCTGCAGCTCCAGTTCGGAGCCCGTCCCGGAGGAGAATGCCCCGGCAAGGATGCCGTCCGCGCTGAGATCGGTGTTCAGGCCCGGCTGGACGGCTACGTCAAGGGTGGGCACCTGGAAGTCCCGGACATCTGCGACCAGCCGGAGCGTGGTGCTGGCACCGGACCGCGGCGGGGCCAGGACGGTGGCCCACTGCACCACGGTGGCGCCGTCACTGGTGCTGCTCAGCACGCCGTTGGTGCCTGATGAGCCGTCGGCGGACCCTGCAGTGACGTCATCGGCCCTGACACCGGCGAGCTTCGTAGCAGCCGCGATGGTCAGCGGCGCCCCGACCAGAGCCGTTTCCGAGCGGGCCTGGCCCGCGGCGTCGTATTCGACGGCCCGCGGCTTGACCGTCAGGTTTTCCAGGGTCAGGTTGATTTCCAGGGGGCCTGTATGGCCCTGCAGGTCGGAAAGGTCGGAGCCGGACTTTTCGCCGGCCCGGTACTGCAGGCTTACGCGAACCGGCAGTTCACCCACAACGTCAGCGGCGTTGTACGTCGTCTCGGCAGCGGACGAATCGCCGGACGCGGACACGGAAATGGTGGTGCCCTCGATCGTTTGCACGTCGGCGGCGGCGGAAAGTCCCACGCGGACGCTCTGGAGGAGCTTGACCGGGTTGGCTACCGGTTCCGGCTCGGGAGGCGGAGTGCAGGCAGCCGTG
Source organism: Pseudarthrobacter quantipunctorum (assembly GCF_045291495.1). Classification (NCBI taxonomy): domain Bacteria; kingdom Bacillati; phylum Actinomycetota; class Actinomycetes; order Micrococcales; family Micrococcaceae; genus Pseudarthrobacter; species Pseudarthrobacter quantipunctorum. The sequence continues at coordinate 2,198,835 of NZ_CP148033.1, read as the reverse complement.
GCGACCAACCCCAACGTAATGAGCAGCGCCCCCAATGCCCGTCCCGGCGCCATGCGCCGGTCGCCCGCCCGCTGGTCAGTATTGGTCCTTCTGGCCATGATTGTCCCCTCAATCGTTCACGGTGCCTAGAGAAGGATATACGTGGTTGCGCTGGCGAATGGACTAATCTAGGTTCCGCCGGGCGTTCGATGCGCAAAATCCGTGATGAGCAGCAACAACAGTTACTCTTTTTGTTGGATTTATTATCCGGAGTTGGTAGCGTCATGACTGTCTGGTCGCCGGCCGGACATGCGTCCGGCGATGTCCTGGTTGAATTCTTTTGGGGAGGAAAATTTCTATGTCGCGTGTGTTGTCTACAGAGCAAGCGAAGGCTGCCATCGGGCAGGTCCAGTCGATCATCAACGGCGGTTTCACGGACCAGATCTCCGCGCTCGACGCGCAGGGCCGTGTCCTGTCAGACCCGAACGTCTGGGATGGTCCGCTGGCCGCACAGTTCCGTGGGTCCACCTGGCCCGAGACGAAGGCAGCCCTGGACAAGGCCAAGGAAGAGCTGGAGCAGTTGCGCGGGCAGCTGGAGAAGATCTCCCAGGACATCTTCTCCGCCGGCGGCGGCGCCTAGCCCGTACTTCCCGGTGTGACGGCCGGGTGGGTGTTCCGTCAAGGGGCATCCACCCGGCCGTTGCGCCGTCCATTTTCTGGTGCGTGTCCGGTGCTGGGGTGTCCTGGTCCGGTTCTTAGGTTTGGGGATCCTTCCCGCTGTCCGGTGGTGTTGTCCCGGGTGGGGTGCGGTTCCTGTGTGTCCTTTTTTCGTTTCGCGTTATTGCTCAGTGGGGGGCGTTGGTTGTGACCGAATTCGTTGAGGTGCCGTTGTTACCGGCGTCGGATGCTTCCAACGGCGGGCGGTTCAGCTACGCCGTGGCTGAGACGGTGCAGTCGGTATTCGAATCCGCCGCTTCGCGGGTTGAGGAGCAGGCGGGGTCACGGGCTTCCTATGCGTCAACGGCGAAAGCGGACTTCCGGGGCCATTTTTCGGAGCTGTTTGCCGCAAACGCCGCAACCGCTGCCGGGGACGCGGAAGCGCTGGCCTCGGCCATGCGGACCGTTGCAGGCTACGTGGGGCAGATGATCGAGGCCGCGCACGAGGAAGACAACCGGCGCCGGCGGAACAACGAATGGGTCCGCGAGCACAACGACCGGAACGGATTCGAACAGGTCAGGGACTGGTTCTTTGGCGAGGCAGAGCGGCCCAGCGCAGACCCCGGCCCCGCCCCGACTTTCGCTTCGCCGTCCCCTAACCTGGGCTCCCGGGAAAACCCGGCGCCCGGTGGCGGGTACGGAGGGGGGACTTCCTCGGCCCGGCCAGCCGACCTGCGTTCCTTCGCAGCCGGTTCACGCGGCCTGGACGACAGCCTGGCAGCGGAACCGGGCTCCCTGGACGGGCAAATGTCTTCGTTCGCGTCCTCCTGCGACTGGGGTTCCATCGATGCTTCCGGCGTGATCAGTGCTTACCGGCGGTATTTGCAGGCGAATGAAAACGACGCCGTCTGGGCCGTGACGGTAGCGGATGCCTTCGCAGCCGCTGGCGGTGAGGGTGCGGTCTCCAGCGTGTCAGACGCAGCTGTCAACGCTGCGTTGGCCGCGGCAGGGGTCAGTGCTACGCGGTCCTCACTTGCCATTGATCCACCCACTGCTGCCGGCGCGATGCCCACCAGCGGGTATGCGAACGACCCCGTGAACACCGCGACGGGTAACTTCATCGAACCCGAGTCCGATCTGGCCTTCGCCGGCGCTTCCTCGAACCTGGTGCTGTCGCGGATGTACAACTCCCTCGGTTCGGGCCTGGAGGGCGAGGGTGTGTTTGGTCCGGGCTGGGCCTCCGTCCTGGACCAGTCGCTGCTGCTTTCGGACGAGGGCTGCCGTTGGGTGATGGCGGATGGCCGGGCGGTGGACTTTCCCCGCGAAGGCGCCGGCTGGAGCCGGGCCGTGGGGGAGAACTACTGGCTTGCCAGCGAACCTGCCACCCAGGCCGTTTTCCAGGAGTTGAGCTCCCTTCCTGCGGGCACGGCGGAGCTCCTCGTGGTCCGCGACAACCAGGGCGCGTGGTGGGCATTCAGCCCTTCGGGCCTGTGGCTGGGTACGGGATCGGCGCCGGGCCGGACCGTTTCGGCCCTGCGGGAAGAATCGGCCGACGGCGTCACAGCCGGTTTGGTGGGCAGGCTTGAACACGTGCGGGGCCGCTTCCTCGACGTCGACTACGCGGCCGGACGTGCCGCCGTCGTGCGCGCCTCCGACGGCCGCCGCATCGAGTACGGGTATGACACCGCGGGCCGCCTGGTACGCGTCACTACCGAACTCGGGGCCAGGACTTACCGGTGGAATGATGCGGGCCTGATCGATGCCGTGTATTCCGCCGCGGGTGTCCTTGAAGCGGAAAACACCTACGATGCGTCCGGCCGGGTGGTCCTGCAGGTGACCCAGCATGGGCGCCGGGTCCGGTTCGCGTATTTGCCGGGCCGGGTCACTGTTGTCTCGGATGAGGACGGCACGCGCTCCAACTCGTGGATCGCGGATGCGAAAGGCCGCCTGGTGGGCGTGCTGGATTCCCATGACCAGCGCCAGTCGATGGCCTACGACGCGCACGGAAACCTGGTGTCCTTCACCGAACGCGACGGCGCGGTCACCGTGCATGCGTATGACGAACGGGGCCGAAAAACCCGGACAGTCACCCCGGAAGGCGCCGATCTGACCTACGGCTGGGATGACCAGGACCGGATCACCACGCTGGTGACCGCCTCCGGCGCCGTGGTGTCCTACGAGTACGGCGATGAAGTGTCCCGTGACCCCGTAGTGGTCCTGGATCCCTTGGGTGGGCGCACCGAACTGGAGTGGCAGGATGGCCAGCTAATCCGGGTCACTGACCCGGCGGGGGTCCGGGTCGGCTTTGAATACGACGCCTTCGGGGACCTCGTGGCAACGCGGAACGCCGCGGGCGACACTGTACGGATTGTCCGTGACCAGGCGGGCCGGCCGGTGACGGCAGTGACGCCCTCGGGCGCGGAAACGCGTTTCACCTATGACGGCGCGGGGCTCCTGGTCCGGCGTGAGGACCCGGACGGGGCCGTATGGGCCTTTGAACACGACGCAGCGGGGCGGGTCACAGCGTCGGTGGCCCCGGATGGCGGCCGGACTGAGCTTGAGTACGCCCTCAACGGTGAGCTGGTCCGCACCATCGACCCGTTGGGCCGGTCCATCGAGCGGGTTTTCGACGAGCTGGGGAACGTCACCGGGGCACTGTTACCCGACGGCGCTGCCTGGGGCTTCACCCACGACGCGCTTTCACGGCTGGTGGGCGTCACCGACCCGGCAGGGCACGACTGGATCCGGGAATACGACAAGGTTGGCGCCCTGACGGCCGTCATCGACCCAACAGGGGTCCGCACAGATTCTGTTTCGGACCGCAGGGCCGGAACGGCCACGCTGACGGAGGCTTTCGGGTCCGCCACCATCCGCTTTGACGAGTTCGGCCGCCCCATCAAAGTGGAAGCTGGTGACGGGTCCGCGGAACTAATCACCTATGATGCGGCTGGTAACCCGATTGAGCTGGTTGATGGTGAGGGCGGGCTGACTGTCCTTGGCCGGGATGTGGCCGGGAAGATCACCACTATCACTTCGCCCAGCGGTGCCGTCACGAGGTACGAGTACGACGGCTGCGGGCGGCCCTGGCGGACCACGGACCCGCTCGGCGCGGTCACGGAGCTGGAGTACGACGCCGACCAGCGGGTCAGCTCCCGGACGCTGCCCACCGGTGAGGTGGAGACTTTTGGGTACGACGCCGGCGGGCGGCTGACTGCCCGGCGAACCCCGGGGCAGGGGCTTTCCCGCTATGGGTACGACTCGTGCGGGCGGCTTACCTTCTCGCAGGACACCTGGTACGGCACCCGCAGGTTTAAGTACAACGTCGCCGGGGAACTGGTTGAATCCGTTAATGGCGTGGGCGGGCGGACCCGGTTCGAGTACGACAACCGGGGCCGGCTGGTCAGGATCACCGACCCGAACGGCGGGGTCATCACCCGGACGTACACGGTCACGGACCTCGTCGATTCCGTGACGGACCCGCTGGGTCGGGTCACTACGGCTACGTACGATCCGGCCGGGCGGCAGCTGTCGCAGACGGATCCGGACGGGCACACCACCACCTGGACGTATGACGCTGCGGGCCGAGAAGCTACTACCACGGTGGACGGGAAGCTGATCTCTTCGATCAGCCGCGACCCGCTCCGCCGCCGCGTAGTCATCACCGATTACACCGGCCCGGGCGGATTGGCCGTGGAGCATGAGCTCGGTTTTGACCGGTGCGGGCGGTTGACCTCCCGCACCCGTGGTTCGCAGGGCCTGTCCTGGGAGTACGACGCCGATGGGAACCGGACCAGCTTCACCGATGCGCACGGAACTATGACCACGTACACGCGTGACGCCGCGGGGCAGCTCACGGCTGTTGGGAACCCGCAGCTCGGAGACGTGTCCTTTAGCTACGACGACGCTGGCCGGATCACCTCCGCCACCGCAGGGGACCTGTTGCAGGAGTGGGTATACCGCAACGGCGCGCTCGCTGAGCACAGCCGGGTCGACCGGGCCGGTTCCGGTGCGGCCGACGTGACGATGATCGGTCGCGATGACGACGGCAGGATCACCGGGCTGACTCGCGGCGGGGCGGTGACGTGGTACGGATATGATGGTGCCGGGCAAATGGTCACCGCCTCCACCACCGGTTCCGGCGAATCTGGCGAGCCCGCTGTGGTTTGGGGGTGGAAGTACGACGTCGGCGGGCGGCTTCTGCGTGAGGAGCTGCCGGGCGGGTCCCGGGTTTACGGTTACGACGCTGCGGGGCAGCTTCTGTCCGTGACCGAACCCGACGGGTCCCGGACGGAGTATGTCCATGATGGTTTGGGCCGCCGCGTCCGGCTCATCCTCCCCGACGGGTCCTCGACCCAGTACGCATGGGGCCCCACCGGGCATCTTAGCGGCACCACAGAACGCACTGCCGACGGTGCCGCAACATCCCGACACGTACTGTGGGTGGACGCCCTGGGCGAGCTCGCGGGCATTGATGGTGCAGAGGTGTGGTGGGACAGCGCCAACGCCATCCCCACCTTGGCCGGCATCAGCGGCGGCCAAGTTCTTCCGCTGCCCGGCGGGCTCACCGGCATTGGAGATGTTTGGACGACGCCGGGCTGGCGCACCGTCCGGCCCACCGATCAAACCGACCCGTGGGCCGTTATTGGCACCCCCGCCCTTCCCGCTGCCGGCGGAGCGGCAGGTGCCAGTCCGGGAGCCGCCGGAGCGCTGCCGCAAGGTATCAGTTTGACGGGCAACGGCGGCGTCGATGTGGCCGGTCTGGAATGGCTCGGGGCACGCGTCTACGACCCCGCAGCCCGAGGCTTCCTCTCCACCGACCCCCTTAACCCCGTCCTCGGCGCAGGATGGGACGGCAACCCCTACGCCTACGCCGGCAACAACCCGCTCAACACTACGGACCCAACTGGCCTGCGTCCCCTCACGGACGACGAATTGAAGGCCTACGACGGGTCCACCGGGGGAGCACTCGCGGCCGCCGGGGACTGGCTCGGGGACAACTGGGAATACCTCGTCGCTGGGGCGGCGATCGTGGGGGGCATCGCGCTCATGTGCACCGGCGTGGGGGGGCCTGCTGGGCTGGCCTTGATGATGGGTGCTGGTGCCTTAGTTTCTGGTGGTATCTCTGCCGCGACCCAAAAGGCCGGGAACGGCTCAGTCGATTGGTACCAAGTGGGAGTCGACACCGTCATCGGCGCACTCGCTGGCGGTCTTGGTGGCGGTACGGGTGCGATAATCGCGGCGAGGTCCGGGTCTGGCCTGGCCGCTCGTGCAGCTACTGCGGCAACTGGAGGCGCTGTTGAGGGGGGTGCCAGCGGTGGTGCCAGCTATGCGATGTCGCCGGGCCAGCATACGCCCGGTGGGTTTATACAAGCGACGGGCACGGGAGCCGCAGTTGGCGGAGCTACGGGGGGAATCACGGGATACAAACCAAAATGGCTCGGAATCGCCGATATGAAGACTTTCAAGTACGGACTCTATAGCTCCGGGTACTCGCACGGGGAGAGCATCTTGTCGCGCGCGGGGGATTCTGGACCCCAAAAGGACTTTGGCAGTTTTTGGTCAGCTGATGCTCCGACGTCCGTTCTCCAGGCGCGTAAGGACAAGGCGATTCTCCCTGAGTGGTACGACAAGAATGGTGAAATAACTGCGTATAGCCCGCTTAGTATGGGGTATACGGCCAGTTTCCCAGAGGGAACCACGATGTACACGGGCACGGTCAGGCGCCAGATAGGACTTGATGGGACCGTATACCCCGGCGGGACGCCACAGGTTCTCATTCCTCAGTCCTATAAGCACGGGACCATAATCGACAAATGGGAATTGGAATTGAAATGAAAAGTAGTAGGCTCAATGAGGGTGTCGCGCTGTTGCTGAAGCTGTCCAGGTACTTGGACGAGCTCGACAAAGAGGAGTCCTCGGTTTGGTTCCGCAAACGCGCGGATGAGTTACAGAAGGGGCTAGGCCGGAAGCAACTACTAGAGGTGTGCCGGAGCATTCTTCATTCGCTCGATAATGGACCAGGTCGAATCCCCGACCTTTATTTCGCTCACCCTGACGGGTCTCCGGATATCGGGCGAACCGACGCGTATCTCGAGACCATCCGGGCTGTCCGGCGATTCGCAAGGGGTGGCGTGCCGCCCTGGTCGTTCTTCATCATCTGACAGAAGTTGCGAAGTTGCTGAGGGAACTTCGGACCGCAGCAATAGATGTCGCCACCGGCAGTCATACCTGAGGGGGTATCTCGCGCCGCCTGCTCCGGAGTTGGCCCAGCACGACCTTCCAGGCCGCAGGGGACTCTTGTTTATTCGCGCGTCGAGCGTTCCCCGGGTCGGTTCAACTCTCCGGGGCGGAGAAGTCCAGGCTGAAGGTGTGGCCGGGTGTGCACGACCGTCACCAGTTACTGCACTTGTCGTCGCTGCCGGCCTCCTGTTGCTTGCAGGAATACTTGCCGCAGCTACTTTGCCCTCCCGAACCGCTGCTCAAGCCGACGTCCCCGCTGCAGCTGGGACACATTAGGCGGCCCGTGGGCAAAGCAAGGAGCCGTGTGTCAGCTTGGAGTTGCCGATGTGAAAGGCTGCAGCTATGGACAACTCACTTCGGGACCATGACCTGGTTCTCTTCGGAGCGACGGGTTTCGTTGGCCGACTAATCGCCGGCTACATTGCGGAGCATGCACCGGCCGGTATGCGGGTTGGACTCGCGGGCCGGTCAAGGGCCAGGCTCGGGGCGGTTCGATCGCAGTTGCCGGTCGCGGCGCAGGGGTGGGCCCTCATCGAAGCCGACTCCGGGAACGCGGACTCGATCGCCGCCCTGGCTGCGAGCACACGCGTGCTCTTCACAACTGTCGGTCCGTACGCGCAACACGGACTACCTGTGGTCGAGGCCTGCGCACAAGCCGGTACCGACTACGCCGACCTCGCCGGTGAGGTGTCCTTCATCCGGGAGGCGATCGATCGCTGCGACGCTGTGGCCAGGACGAGGGGGGCCAGGATCGTGCACTCCTGCGGCTACGACTCCGTGCCGTCCGACCTCGCCGTACTGCTGCTTCATCAGGCGGCAGAAGCCGATGGCGCCGGCGGTTTGGCCGAGGTCCAACTCGTTGCAACGGCCAAGGCTGGCATCAGCGGAGGCACGCTCGAATCCATGCGCGGACAGCTTGACGCGATGCGGTCGAGCACCGCCCTGAGGTTATTAGCCGCTGACCCCTACGCTCTGAGCCCCGACCGCGCACGGGAGCCGACGACACCACAGCCTCCCGATGCCGGTCCTGTGCGCCGTTCCGATGACGGCACCTGGACCGCGCCTTTCATCATGGCCTCGTTCAACACCCGGATAGTGCGCCGCAGCAACGCATTGCAGGGCTGGGCCTACGGCCGTTCCCTTCAATACGGCGAGGTGATGGGTGTGGCCCGTGGACCGGCAGGAGCGGTCATCGCCAGGGCAACGGCACTCGGGCTCCGGGCGTTCACCGGCGCGATGGCGTTCCCGCCGACCCGGAGGGTGCTCGACCGCTGCCTTCCAGCACCAGGTGCGGGTCCGAGCACCGACACGCAGCGCGCAGGCTGGTTCCACTCCCAAGTAACCGCCCGCACCGAGAACGGGCACCGATACCAGGCGATTGCTGCAGGCGCTGGTGATCCCGGCTATGCCGCCACCGCTGTGATGGCCGGCGAGACTGCACTCGCTCTTGCTCTCGACGGTGACCGGCTGCCGACCGCGAAAGGCTCGCTTACACCGGCCACTGCACTGGGCAATGTGCTCATCCAGCGACTCCGTGCGGCCGGCCACACGTACGAGGTAACCAAACTCGCCTGAACCCGGATCCTGCAGGTCACCTGAGTTGCGGCCATTTCATCCGTTATCCAGGCACTCGGGGGTGTTTGAAAACCGGGCGGGGGCCAGCGGCGCCTGTCAGGAGTGGGCGTCGAGGTAGTGCAGAATCGCCCGGGCTGTTTCCTCCGGGGCGCTGACGTGGGGGCAGTGCCCGGTGGCCTGAAGCTGCACCAGGGTGCTGTGTTCCAGATTTTTGTGCAGGTAGGCGCCCACTTCCGGCGGGGCAAGCCGATCGTTGGAGCACTGCAGGATCAGGCAGTTAGTGCGCAGCTTTTTCAGTTCAGGGCGGGTGTCGGAGAAAAAGGTTACTCCGGCGAAGTGCCGTGCGATGGCCGGATTTGTCCGGCAGAAGCTGACACGCAGGTCCTCCGCTAATTCAGGCTCCTGCGGGTTGTTCATAACCACGGGGGCCAAGGCCGCGGCCCAGGCGAAATAGTCGCTGTCCAAAGATGCCAGCAAGCCCTCGATGTCTTCCCGCGAAAAGCCGCCCACGTAGCCGTCGTACGGGTCATCCGTATGACGGGGCGAAGGGGCAAGCAAGATCAGGTGGGAGAAACGGTTGGGGTCCTGCACGGCGGCGATCACGGCGATCATCGTGCTGACGCTGTGGCCCACCAGGATGACGTCCTCAAGTTCAAGGGCGGCGCAAATCTCCAGCAGGTCCGACGCGTACCCGTTCAGGGACCCGTACTTCTCCCAGTCATAGGCGCTGATGTCGGAGTGTCCTGCACCAACATGATCAAAAAGCACCAGCCGGTAATCATCAACGAAATAGGGCAGGAGCTTCCGCCACATAGCCTGATCGCAGCCGAAACCGTGGGCAAACATCATCACGGGCCCATCATCCCGGCCGGATATGGTGACGTTGTTCCGGCCGATTACGGCAGCAACTGCTTCGATCACGTTCTCACTGACCCTCCGTAGGGTGGCGTCCTGTCCCAGACTATCCACGGGAAATAGCGAATCCTAGCGATCCTCCCACTATGACCTTCACGGTGGCGTCGTTTTAGCCCGTTGCATGCGACGCGGCTCGCGAGACTCCTCCGGCAGGGACCGCCGCGACATCGACGAAATAATTAGCAACCCTTACGAACGCTGTTCCCGTCGATCTACGGTCAACGACCTAATTGTGGTGGGTAACGCTGCAGTAACGCTCACGTCTTAGGGTCCCAATACCTTTACGTTGTTTTCAGGGATGCCCGGGGAGCTGATATGGCCAATTTCAGACTTTGGAATGAGATTCAGGAGCGGCTGCTGGCCAGTGGACTCGATTCTTTAGCTGATGCCGCGAGAGGGCTGGAAATCCGAGAGGGATTGGTTGTTGTAAACGGAACAGCGCTGTCATGAGCCTTTGGGACGAGCTCCCGTCAGGCGTCCGCGACAGTGGAGCACTGGGTCCGCTGGAGAGTGCCCTCCGGGCGATTGACCCCGCCGGGCTGACGCCGCGCGAGGTCACCGATGTAGATGGCACCTGGAGCGTGCGATCCGTCGCGGTGGATGTGCCGCAGCTCGCCGGGGTCAGCGTCGACCCCGCGACCGGGCGCTGGGGCGGGGCCGGGTCATCCACGCCCATCGAGCTCGCCGGCACGCAGGTCACCGTCGCGTACGGCCGGCACCTGACCGGCCCGGGCGGCACGGAGGACGGCGGCTGGCACCTGGACCTGGACGTGCCCGGGATCCGGCTGCTCGTGCCCTACCTGAGGGGTGCGATGCTGGACATCCGCGGCCAGCTGGTCTTCGACCCGGCCAACCCGCAGGTCCGGTTCATCCTGCCGCGCATCGTCATCCGGACCATGCAGCTGGCCGGGGCCGCGGTCGGCACCCGGCTGCGCTCGGCGTCGACCTCGGGCAGCCCCGTCGACGACATCTACTCCTTCATCCGCATGACCCCGGGCCACGCGATCATCGGTCCGGGCAACACGGTCGGCTTCGCGTTCCGCACCGCCGAGCTCGACCTGTCCTCCCTCGCCGACCCGCCCGGGCTGCCGCCCGGGGCGCGAGCGGTCCCCGGCGAGTGGCAGGGGCTGCACCTGCCGGAGGTCCGGCTGTTCGTCGCCCCGGATGGGCTCGAGGGCCTGGCCGTCTCGGCGGGCGTCCGGGACCTGTGGATCGGGATCGGAGTGCACGACGGCGTGACGGGCGCCTTCAGTGCCGAGGTCGTCAACCGCGGCGGCTCCCCGACGGTGCTGGCCCGGTTCATCAGCCCGGCCGGGCGGCACATCGCGGCGGTCGCCGGTGGAGCGGTCGAGGCGCCGGACCAGAGCGTGTTCCTCGTCGACACCTCGGGCGGGCTGGCCCCGCACACCACCAGGATTGAGGTCGTCGGCGGGCCGACCGTCGCGGGGGACCGGCTGCCCGTGACGGTGCCCGCGGCCGGCACTGTCGAGCTGCGGGTCACGGTCACCGACGCCGGCGGGCACTCCCACGGCCCGGTCTCCTTCCGGGCGCTGCGGCCTGCCGCTGGGGAGGGGGCAGCCCCGGCGCTCGCGAACCCGGCCGCCCTGCGGATGTTGACGCCCGAGCGCGGGCGGATGGTCATCGTCTCCCAGGGCGCCGCCGACGTGACCGTGCGGCTCGACCCGGAGGTGCCCGCGGACTGGGCCTGGCCCGGCGGCACCTCGACGGGGACCCGGGCCACCGTCCCGGTGATGGCTGGCAGCGCAGTGGCGGTCTCCGGCACCCCGACCCAGCCCGCGGACGCGCGCCCGGCCACGCTGGACTGCTACTTCCGGTTCAACCACCCCTTCCCGAGCGAGACCACCGACTCCTGGTGGCGCAACCCGGCCAACACCGGCTCGGCTCCCGCGTCCGGGCGGACCGCCGCCCCCGCTGGGCAAGCCTTCACCGACCTGGCGCGGTCACGGCAGGCAGACATCGGCGCCACCCCGCTCGTCGTGGACGGCTACGCCTCCTACGAGGGCAACGACACCCCCACGAAGCGGACCGACAATCTGGAGCTCAGCCGGCGCCGCCTCGATGCGGCGGTCGAAATCCTGCGCGACCTGGGCTACGCCGCGACCGCCGGCACCCCGCACGGCCACGCCGACGCCCGGGACCGCACGCCGCTGGACCCGCCCGAGGCGGCGCCGGCCGAAACGTCGGGGGAGTGGTGGCTCGCCCGCGCCAGGGCCGCCGCGCCGCCAGCGCCTGAGGCCGTCCGCGCCGAGTTGTCCCGCCCCCCGGCCAGCCAGCCGCCCGAGCAGCGCGACCCGCAGCCCCCGGGCACAGGCCGGCCCGACTGCTTCCGCCGGCTCGGCGTCGAGGTCGAGCTGATCCGGACCACGTTCGTCCGGCTCGAGGTCTGGGGTGAGTTCGACGTCCAGACTGCCATCGAGGCCTCACTCGACGAAGGCGGCCAACCGCCGCTGGGCGGGCGCGGCCCCAACCCCGGCGACGGCCTGTGTGCGTTCCGGGTCCGGCTCCGGCTGGCCACCGACCGTGAGTCCTGGCAGGTCTTCGGGGAGTTCCGCGCCCTCGAGGCGGACCTCGACGGGCTGTGGGAGGGCCGCCACACCGACACAGGCATCGACGCCGGCAGCCTCAACGTGCTTGGAGCCCTGGCAGTGATGGGACCTCTCGCCGCCGGCGCCGCCGACCTCTCCCCGGCGGCCGGGACCCTCGTCCAGCTCGGCTCGGTCGCGCTCGGTGCCAGTGATCTGGTGCGGACCCGCATCCTGACCCTGCGCGGCGCCGAGGTCATGGTCAGCGACGGCATTATCGCGCCGGACGGCTCGACCGCCACCAACCGGAGCACCCAGGTCAGCGTCCTGCTGGACGTTGAGGTGCAGTTTTGGTTCGACCTGACCGTCATCCGCGTGCCCGAGGACCGGCCCATCCGGACCCGCTACAAGGCCGTCGGCGTCCGGTCGGAGTGGGGCACTGGTGCGGAGGTGGAGTATGTGCCGATCCCCGTGTTCGACCCCAACCGGGGCTACGAGCTCGACATCCAGCCCGGCTCCCTCGTCGCAAAGCCGCCGCTGGACGAGATCCTGCGCGTGTTCGGGGTCCGGGTCAGCCGCGACAACCCGACCTACCTCGAGGTCGAGGCGGGCATCGACGTCCCGCTGGGCCCCGTGACCGTCGACACCATCCGGGTCCGGGCGAGGCTCGACGTCATCGAGCTCCCGCAGTTGACCAAGCTCGGCGCCACGCTCGACATCCCCGGCACGGTCCACGGCGCGGGCTCGATTGAGCTTACCGGCGCCGGGTTCAAGGCGGCGTTCGACCTCACCATCGTGCCGCTGAGCATCCGCGCCGCCGCGACCCTGGCGATCGAGACCAAGGCCGGCGTCACCGGCCTCCTGATCGGCGTCGAGGTCGAGTTCCCCGCGCCCCTCCCGCTGGGCAACTCCGGCCTGGCGCTGTATGGGCTGCTCGGCGGGGTTGGCATCAACTACGCCCGGCTCGAGAACCCGGCGGCGAGGGTCCCGGCGCTCGACTGGCTTATGGCACAGCTCGCCCCGCCGCGGAAGAGCGTGATGCACCCGGACGGCTGGACCCACAGAGCCGGCTCCTTCGCCGTCGCGGCGGGATTGCTGCTCGGGACCACCGAGGGCGGGTTTATCCTGCACCTCAAGGGCATCATTCTCATCGAGGTGCCCGGGCCGCGGCTGCTGCTCGTGATGAAGGCGGACGTCCTGAGACTCCCGCCAGCAATGGGCTCCACCCAGGAGGCCACCTTCCTGGCCGTGCTGGACATCGACTTCGGCGCCGGCACAATCACAGTCGGCGTCGTTGCGGACTACGCCGTGGAGCGGATCCTGCGCATCCACGTTCCGGTCACCGCGTTCTTCGACGCGCGGAACCCGGAGAAGTGGCTCGTCGACCTCGGCTCCTACGACGACCGGGTGACCGTGAAGGTCCTCGACGTGTTCACCGGCACCGGCTATCTCATGGTGCACGGGGACGGCATCACCATCCCGCCCCTGCCGGCCACGACCGGCCTGTCCGTGGCCACCGGCTTCCACATCCAGGCCGTGCTGATGGGCTCCAAGGCCGCCCGGCTGTACGTCGAGGCGGCGGCGGGGTTCGACGCCGTGCTCGGCTTCGACCCGTTCTTCCTGGCCGGCAAGGTCTACGTCCGGGGCGAGCTGCGGCTGTTCATCGTCTCGATCGGCGTGAGCGCCGAGCTCACGCTCATGGTGGGCACCCGGATCCAGGACGGCGTGCCCCGTGACGACCCATACCTGCACGGCGAGGTCTGCGGCAGGGTCGACTTCTTCTTCTTCAGCGTCAAGGGGTGCGTCGGGATCACCATCGGGCACGAGCCTGACCCGGACCCGCCCGTGCGCGACCTCGTCGCAGGACTGTCCCTCGCCGGACGGACGCCGGCGCTGCTCGAGGGCACCGCCGGCCGGCCCGCCGACTCGACCGTCGGCCAGGCTGCAAAGGTGGACGGCGCCGTCGTCCACGGCGAGGTGCCGACTGTGCCGCTCGACGCCGTCCCGGTGCTCCGCTTCCAGGTCGCGCCCGACGCCGAGGGGCTGAGCGTGCTGGGCCAGGCCCCGCTCGGCTCAACCGGCGCGGTGGGCGCCGGCGCCTGGCGCCGGATCGGGGAGCGCTGGTGGGCCTACAAGGTCACGGGCGTCACCCTCAGCGGCACCCTCACCGCGGGCACGACGCCGTCGGTCTGGTGGAGCGCGTCGGCGCCCGGCTCGTCAACCGCCGAGCCGCCGGCCCTGGCGCTGCTGCACTGGCTGCCGACGCCGTTCACCAGCACCGTCACGTACGGCGAGGTGCTGCGCGAGCAGGTCGAGCACCGCTGGGGGACCGTCTGCCGCCCGGCTTCGCCGCCGCAGCCGCAGCTGTGGAGCTTCCTGGGCGAGGCGCTCGGGCCCAGCGCCACCGGCTGGCGGCTCGATCCGGTGCTGTGGCCGGACCCTGACGGGCTGCTGCGGACTGCCCCGGCAGGCCGCAGGCTCCGGGTCACCGAGCCGTGGCGCACGGGTGACGCCGCGGCGGACCTGCTGGCCGGCGGCGCCCCGGCCGAGGTGGCAGGCGACGCCGTCGCCTGCGCCACCGACCGCACCCCGCCCGAGGACCCGTTCAGCCGCTGGGCCGAGGACAACGGCCCCCTCGACCCGACCACCTGGGCGGGCGCCGGGGCTGCCTCCTACGCCGAACTGGCAGAGTTGCTCGCCGCCGGCGCCACCGCCAACGACGTCGCCGGGCAGTGGATCGAGCGCAGCCCCGACCCCGAGGTTGGCCGGCTCAAGGGTTGCGAGGGACGGATCCTGGCCTCGCCCGTGCGCACCGACGGCGAGGCGACTTTCGGCAGCAGGGGCGACCGGGAGCTGGTCGAGCGGGCCCGGCAGGAGGCCGGGTGGAAACCCGACGCGCTCGCAGACGCGGTCGCGCTCTCGCTGGGGGAGGACCTCGCCGCGTTCGACCTGCTGCTGCTCGTGCCGCGCGAGAAGCACCGGTCCCTGCTCATCGAAGTCCGCTCGGGGACGGGGGAGACCCTGGACCGCCGCGAGGTGGACTGGCCGGCAATGGTAGGCCCCGACAACCCCCTGCCAAAACGTTGGGTCGCCCCCGACGGGCCCTGGGCCGGGCCGGTCGAACTGGCCGGGCGCATGGCGGCGAAGGTCGCCGGGACCGACCGGGACCGGCCGATGCTCGCCCTGATCCGCTGGGAGGAGCTGCCGGAGGGTGCGGCCGCCGTCGTCGTCGGCTGGGATGAGGACAACGGCCAGCGGATCCGCGCCCAGCGTTATTGGGTGGTCGCGGCTGCCGGCCTGACCCGGGCCGAGGTGCGCCGGTACGAGTACGACGAGACGATCGTCTCCCGCGACCGGGATGCGCTCGAGACCGGCCTGGCCCAGGACCCCTCCGACCACGCCCTGCTCGAGCCGGGGCAGACCTACGACGTCACCGTGAGCTGGACGTACGACGTCGAGACAGGGGACTCGGTGCCGACGCGGACACCGTCCTTCGCCGACGAGCACAGGCAGACCTTCCGGTTCGCGACCGCCCCGGCATCCGAGGTCCCCACCGACCTGGGGCCGTGGCTGCTCGACACCAACCCGGGGATGGGCGATGCCGGCGTGTTCTGCCGGGAGCCGCTGCGGGTCACTCTTGCCACCCAGAACGTGCTGCGGCTGTTCGATGCCTATGACCACCGGCTCGAGGTGACCGTGCTCGCCGCCTCCGGCCACCACCCCGCCCCGCCCGGCGGGGGAGCACCCGGCCAGCCGCTCGTGCTCCCGGTGGAGGCGGTGCTCGCTCCCGGGTCCGTGCTGCAGCCCAAAGCCAACGCCGTCGTGCTCACGCCGTGGGACCAGGCCGTCGGGGAGCTCGTGAACGCCCTCGAGTGTATCGAGGCCGAGCACGTCACCCGGGAGGTGGAGGAGATCGTGCTGGCCTACGAGCTCGAGCCGCTGACCGACTACCTCCTCGACATCCACGCGGTGCCGACCGGCGGCGCCGGGCCGCGGAAGCGGGTGCACCGGGCGAACTTCACGACCTCCCGCTTCGACGGCGTCGAGCATCTGGCCTCGTGGATCGCGCCGGCGCCGATCGACCACCGCGTGGTCCGCGACGCCGCCCCGCTCGCCGGCCTTCCGGAAAGGCCGACCGGGCGGGAGTGGGACGACGCCGTGCAGCAGGCCGGGCAGCCCGTCCCGCAGACCCCGTTGGCGCCGGCTGTGCAGGTCTGGTGGTCCGCCGACGCCGTACCGCAGCCGCTCGCCGTCGTCATCGAGTGCTCCGAGCAGCTCGTGCGGGAGCGCGTCATGCCGGTGCAGCTGAGCTCGCCGCCCGACGGCGTCGATCCCTCGCACGCGTGGTGGGCCGCCCGGCCTGCGACCTGGCTGGACGTACGGCCCGCCGCGACGCCCCCGGACCCGGCGGCCGCCGCAAGCGTCGGGCGGGTGGTACGCGGGCCGGGCGGAACCCGGGCGATGATGCTGCTGGCTGCGGGGCAGCGCGGCCGGCGCCTGACCCTCGAACTGGTGCAGGCGCCCGACCCGCTCGCGGCCGACCCGGGCCGGGCCGTCACGATCGTCGACGTGACCCTGACAGGGGCACCCTGGGAGGTGGAGTTCTGATGCGCGCTCACGACGTGAGGAAGTTCCGGGCCGTGGGCGCACGGCTCGACTGGCTGGACATCGCCCGTCGCATGCTGCGGGCCGGGCACGGCGAGGGGATCGACGACGCGCTGCTCGAGCGGCTCAAGGAGCGCGGCCCGGACACCCGGCTGGCCTGGGGCTGCTCCGAGGACCTTGGCGTGCCGCGCGATGCCTTCACGGTGTGGGGCCGGCCGGTGCGGGACCGCCTGCTGCGGGATGCCGAGCTGGCCGGCGTCCCCGTCGACGAGGGGGAGCTGGTCTGGTGGGGCGGTGAGGAGGCCGCGCACGTGCAAGTCCGGTGCCAGGTGCAGGACCCGGCCCGGCCGGTCGCGCTGTTCCTGCTGCGGACGGGGCTGGACCCGGCCGGCGCCGTTGGCACCGCCGCCGTGGCACCTGCAGGCAGCCCCACCGTGACTCTTACCGCCAGCGCGGGTGCGGCCACCCACGCCGTCCTGGTCAACGCGCACGCGCTCACGGTGCGCATCCAGACCGTGCAGGACGTCGTCGACGCCGACGACTGGCAGCCGCTCGAGCGCGTCGGCCTGCCGGTGGACGGCCACGAGCTCGGCGAGTACGTTCCAGACGAGCAGGGCCTCGTCGTCGCCCCGACCGCCCCGCCGAAGGCCGCCGCCCAGCGCATCGGCCGGGCCGGGGCGCCGATCGGCTGGTACCCCGTGACTGAAACCGGCCGGACCGCCCCGCCGTGGAAGCCCTCGGACCCCGACGGGCTGGTCGAGGAGACCCGCAAGTTTCTCCTGCCCGAGCTGCGCCCGCTCTACGCGTCCGGGACCGGCGAGACGGACCAGCACGCGCTCGAGGACCGGCGCGCCGTCGACCCTCCCTCCCGCGCCGACGGCACCGCCGCCGACCAGCCTGCGACAGCCCGGCTCAAGCCGCTCGCCCTCCTGCTGCTGGCCGCGGGTACCGACCCGGCAGCGAACCTCGCGGCGGGCTTCGGCACCGCCTACCGGGCCGCCGACCTGGCCGAGCTTATGCCCGACCAGCGGGGCGAGCTCGAGTACCTGGTCACCGGGCACTACCGGCGCTCGGTCCTCGGCGACGGCGTCGAGGTGGCCGCGTACATCCCGCCGGTACAACGGCATGCGGTGGTGCCGCCGGTCGTGGACCTGCGTGCCGGGCGGGCGGCACTGCTGCCGCCCGCGCTCCCCGACGGGCCGTTCCACGAGGCGATCGAGGTCAGCTGGCGGCCGGGCCCGCGCCTGGCGACGATGACCGGGCCGGTCGCGCATGCCTTCGCCGGCTGGCGTCACGGCGCGGGATTTGCCGAGGACCTAATGCCAGAGCGGCTGCTCGGCGGGTCCCAGCCGCGGGCCATCCCCCGCCCCGACGCCGACGACGCCACCCTGGCCGGCGGGGACCGGCCGAAGGTCGTCCAGGGCGACCAGGAGCTGCCCGTCGACGGGTCCATCGACCGGGGGTACGCGGTCGCGCAGTGCGACATCTTCGGCGTCTGGTCGCGCTGGGAGGACGTGGAGCTGACCACCTCCTCGCCGGGTGTGGCGCCGCCGCGGCTCGCGCACCTGGGGCTCGTGGCCACGTATGCTGGATCCCCGGTCTGCCCCTCGGTGCTGACCGTGGACCTGGCCACAGAGTGGACGCAGCGCACGCCCGCGGCGATTGAGCTGCGCGCGGTGTTCTACCCAATGCCCACCGGCGCGACGCCGCCGCCGTTCGGGGCGCCGCCGCCACTGCCCCCGCCGGCGCCCAACCTCGGGCTGGACAGCACCCTCACGTTCACAGGCGACGCGGCCACGGCGTCCGCGGGGACCGTGGTGCCGCTGCGCGAGGACGGCTCGGTCGCGCCCAGCTGGGGCGCCCCGGAGCAGGGCGGCGAGGCGCGCTCCTACCGGTTCACGGTGCCCGGGCCCGCCCTGGACTTCGGGGCGGTCTCGCGCTGGGGAGTCCGGGTCTGGGCCCGGCAGACCGCGCCCGGCATCGCCGCGCCCAGCGTCTGGGTTCCCGTGCCCGCACAACCTGCCACGGCGGTCGCGGGCAGCCCGGTCCCAGCTGTGCCGACACCGCCGCCGCTGCCGCCGGGGGTGCCGCTGGGCAGCACCCCGGACGCGCAGGGCGTATCCCACGTGAAGGTGGGCTGGTCGGGCCTGGCCGGCCCGCACGTGGACCGGGTCGTCGTCTGGGAGGCTTCGGAGACCACGCTGCGCCAGCGGCTCGCGCCCGGCAGCCCTCCGGACCGGACGCTCCTGCCCGGGGTCCGGCTCCAGCAGCTGTGGGACCTGTACGACGCCGCGCCCGCCGCCCAGCGCCCCCTCGGCTTCCGCCGGGCTGCCGAGGTGCCCGCGGTTCCCCCCGCCGCCGATCTCACCCTGGCCCGGGGGAGCGAGGACATCCACCTGTTCCTTGTCACGGCCGTCACCACCACCGGGGTCGAGTCCCCCTGGCCGGGCCCGGGCGGCGGCTTGCCCGCGCACGCCCACCTGCAGGCGGCCGCCGCGCCCCGGCTGCGGCGCCCTGTCATGCCGCTCGTCCGGCCTGCCGTCCAGCCCGACGGCAGCCTCACCGTGGCCATCGAGGCGGCCTCACCGATCCCCGTCACGGCCTTCGAGGTGTTCGCGACCCGCTCCGAGCTCGCGGCCCGCGACCACCTGACCATGGGGCCGCCGCTGGCACAGGTGCCTGCCGGCGCCGCATTCGATCCGGGGACGGCGGATCCCCGGCTGGACCCGATCACCCGCCAGCGGGTCTGGACCGCGGACTGGTCCGGCGCCCTGCCGCCCTCGTGGGAGCCCTGGCACCTGCGGGCCGTCGCCGTGCCGGAGCGCACGGTGCCCGTCTCCGCCGTGCGCGGCCTGGTGTCGCCGGCCTCGGACGTAGTCACCGCCGTCGTCCTGCCCTCGGCGGCGCCGCAGCTCGACCCGCTGGTCGCGGAGGTGGTCGGGGCCGACCATACAGGCCTGTTGATCCGCACCGGAACGTCCGCCCCCGACCGGGTGGTGCCCGCCGGGTCGCATACGGTCCAGGTGACGCTGGGCGCGGTCACCGGTCCGGTCCAGCCGCTCGAGGCGACCGCACGGGTGGCGGACGAGTCCACCGCCCCCGACACCACCGCTGGCCCCGTCGTGCAGCGGCTGCCGCGCGAGGCCGGACGCACGCCGCTGCGGGTCTGGGGCCGCCGCGACGACCCGTCCGTGCCGGTTCAGGCGACCGTCCGCGTGGCAGACCCGCTCGGGCGGGTCGCGGAGCAGACTGTGCTCGTGCCCGGCTGGGTCGAGCCGCGGCCCGAGCTGACCCTGAAGATCATCGACGTCTTCCGGATCGCCGGCCGCGGCTACGTGGCGAGCCTGCTGACCAGCGCCGATCCCGCGACCGAACCGCCCCATGTCCTCACGGTCGTCGCTACACTGCCCGGCACCATTCCGCCGGGCCCCCTCAGGCGCCGTTCCTTGCGCGCCTCTTGGGAGCTCCCGGACATTCCGACACGGCGCTCCCCGGTGCCGCCGCGGGGTGCAGAGATTACGGCCGTGCGGTCGAGGGGTTCGCAGGGGACAGAGATCGGCCTGTGGATACCCGCCGCGCGGATCACCGGCTTGACCGCGGCCATCACCCACCCCATCGAAGGAGAGGTGCAAGACGGCTGGCACCCGGCCTGACAGGCGGGGAAACCGCCGGATGATGCAGGGTTAGCGGCACCCTTAGAAACACCATGAGGGGTGGTCCGGGTGGCCGCCCGGTAAGAGCGGATCTTTGGTGCCGTCACGTTCTGCTGGGCACCGGGAGGCGTGCGTGACTCAGGGTCCGTACCCGATCCTTTCGATGCAGTCGGCTCCGTTCCGTGCCCCGTTCTGGGCTCGGAGGCGTTCGCCCGTGCGTGCGGCGGCTGCGGTGACCGCGTGGTCGGTGAGGATGTCCTTAACGGTTTGGCCGATGATTTCTGGGGGCGCGCTTGCGGAGAGGGTTCGTCCGAGCCTGTTGCGTTCGATGACGTTGCCTGTGAGTGGTTGGTCGGATGACGGGTCCAGCGGCAGCACCAGGAGCGGGATCCCGTGAGCGAGGGCTTTGAGGGTCGTGGAGTGTCCGCCGTGGCCGATGACAAGGTCGACGTGAGGCATGATGTGCTCGTGGGGGATTCGCCCTACAAGCTCCACATTGGCTGGCAGCGGCTGCTCGGTTTTTATCGGCACTCCGCCGGTGGTCACTATGGCCCGCACCGCTGATGTGCCCTTTGTCAGCTGCCCCAACGCGGTGATGATTCTCCGGTACACGTCCTCTTGGTTCTTCTGCCAGACGGTGCTGAGGCTGACCAGGACGAGCGGCGGGATTCCGGCAACGCGGAGGGCGGGGGGAATTGCGTGCTCCGTTGTGCCGATCCAGTCGAACGCGATCCGGCACCTTCCTTGCCCGGCCGGATCTATGTCGCGGTCAGTGGGCAGGAGCCGCGCAGCGCACCGCTCAAAGAGAGCCATGGGGCTGAGGCCAAACGGCCGGAGCGTCGCGTTCACGGCAGGGTTGCCCATGCCCTGCTCCCAGAACTTCCCAAGGGAATGAAACAGCACGGCGGACGGGGTGCCCGTTCTGAGGGCTTCGCGCAGCGAAGTCAGCATGACGCCGTCAACAACGATCGCGTCGGCGCGTTGACTGGCAAGCAAAGACCGGACATCCCGGGCGGTCCCTCGCCCCAGTGCCATCCGCATCAGCGCAGGCCAATGTCCGAACGTCCCCGTAGGCCTGGTGACGTCCATTCGTGCCAGGGCGGGCAACTGCACCATCGTCACGCCTGCGGGGGCTGACCCCTGGGCGCGCCCGCGCACGCCGGCAATGGTCACGTGATGCCCGCGCCGCGCGAGTTCTCCGGCGATCGCGAAAGTCGGCGGGAGGTTCCCCCCGATGTCACCGCTGAGGAATATGACGTCGAGCGGCAGGCGCTGCCGTGGCTGTCCGGTCATGACGGGATCGGCAGCACCGCATGCACTCGGCCGCCCCTTTGCGTGCTCGCGGCGGAGGGCATGCCACCGGGCTTGGCCGCCCGCTCGCCCCTGGAGGTCATGACGACGGCGGCCGGGCACAACGTGCGGGTTCTTCTGTTTGCTGCGACTTCGATGTGCAGATAGCACCCGGTCTTGATAAGCGCCCGGAAGCCGCCGCACTCCGCGGGTCGGTCGTCCGTGATCGCCGTTCCCAGGCTCATGAACCATTATGGGCGCGTCCTCTCCGGGCTGACCAGAAACTTTTCCTCTCCACCAGGCTTGACTGGGCCAAAGGCAGGGGGCGTCGCTGCGAGAGACAGATGCGGCTTTGGTCAGGCTGACGTATCCAGCCTCAGTCAGGGTCTTAAGATGCTTTGAGAGGGTCGCGTCTGAGACGTCGAGGGTGTCGCGCAGTACAGCGAAGTCCATCTGCTCCACTCAAGGGCGGTGCCGGTGGCGCCCGGTCTCAACTAAGCGGCCCTTTCTTCGGAGCTTTGGATCTCCGCACCCTGGAGTGCGTGTCTGACTTCTGTGGGCGGCCGGCGCCGGTCTTTGACCAGAACAATCAGCATGGTCAGGATGGTGACCGTCCAGGCAATCGCGGTGAGGAACACCAGGCCGATCGCCACTAAGGGGTGCATTCCGAAAGTCTAGGACCGAGGGGCCGGAAATCCTGGTCGCAACACCGCAGCATCAGAGCACGAAAAAGGTGCGCCCCGTTCGCTGAGCGCACCCTTCTCGATTCCCCTCACAGTCGCATCCCCATCCGACTGGAACCATCATAAGCATGCTTAGGATTATGTGCGCAAGCCAGATACCCAAACCGAAGCACTGAGACAGACGGCTCCGAACAGGACAGGGACTGCTCGTGGGTTCACGCTTGCTGCTGGGCGCGGTCGGCCTGACCTCTGGTCGGCATGTTCGCTGACAATGCGGTCCGGGGCCAGATCCAGGCGGAGCGCAGGATGAAGTCCAGGAGCAGCACCTCGAGTGTGATGTGGAAGCCGTAGTAGAGAGCCCAGTCCCAGGACGCCCCTGCCGCGTTGAACACCGTGACGGGGATGTAGAGCGTTGCCACGACGATGCTCCTATAGCCGTCAATTTGAGCACCGGCTTGGGGCGGAAGATTCCGGTCATGGAACGCCCACCGCTGGTTTACTGTAGGTGCCGACACAAAGAGGTGGACGGGGGCGCCAGTGGAAATGCCTACGTCTTTGGGCCGCATGCCCACCCGGAAACTGCCGTCGGCACTAGTCGATATGTTGAATCGAGACCCTCTCCCGCCCGGATGCGTTTATTCTGCTGGGCGCGCTGGACCGCAAGCTGCTCTCGCCAGCGCGGCGACGTCCTATCCCGGGTAACAAATGACGTCGACAACATCCACTTAGTGGACTGAGCTGATCGTTGTCAGGGACGCTACGTTCTACGAGGCGCTTATGATCCCGGTTAAGAGGAGGGGCGCAGTAGATATCTTGATAGTCCTGCTAAATCCTTGGAGATTCCCCATGCAAACGGCGGTTTGTAACTTCGATAGATACCGCTAACGTTTCATATCTACGTAGTCGGGGGGAGACATGGTGGTATCCGAGGCACGGCTTGCATCCAAGCCGAAACGGATCATTTGGGGAATTGTTGTAGCGTCCTGCATTGTTGTCCTAGTTTCGGCAGTGGCTGGGAATATTCTGGTGCCAGGAATGGCCATTGTTCTTGGAATCGCAGCACTCACTTGGTTGATCCTGAGTATGACTGTCTCCATTGATGTTGGCTCGGAGAACGTAGTTATCCGCTGCAAGCCCTTCTATGCCAAGACGATTAGTGTCTCCGATGTCATAGCAGCCAAGCCGGCTTCTGAAACGACCATGACCGAGGGATATGGTGTTCGAGCCCTAGGCGATAGGACTCGGGGCGTCCTAGTCGGCGGTCCCGCTGTCGGTCTGGAATCCTCTACACGACGGTGGATTGTGTCCGCTGACCAACCTAGCGCTGTAGCTTCGCAAATCAATGCGCATATAGCGCGCAAGTAGACCCGGCCTTCAGAGCCGGGTACGCAAATTATTGGGGGAAATATGAAAAAGGTACTCTCAGGAGCGTCAATCGTCGAACTCCAGGGTCTGCATAACCTGCAATGGACGCAGTCAACGGCCATGGCTAAGAAGATCACGCAATTCCTTCAGGACAGTGCTCCGTCTCAGGCACAGCCCACCCCTTCAGGTGCAGTGACTTAAATGGAAGCGAACAACGGTCGGGACAGCGACCCCCTCGTCGGGTCATTCGATGCGTGACCTTTCTGGGGCGGAGTCGGTTTGGCGCAGGAGTGAACGAAGTCCCGGCTGAGACCGTTGTCAACGGTGGGCGCTTTGGATGGTTTGATTAGTCGGTGCTTCGTCTCAGACGCCTCGTTGTTCTTATCCTGTTTACAGTTGCTGTCACCACCGCTTCCTTGTCCTGGGCGCTTGGGCAGCCTGCCGCGGACGCTCGTCGAGCTTTTTCTCCACCGCCGCGAGCGGAGGCCGAGCTCGAAACGACGTCTTCCGGTATGACCACCGCAGTGAACGTCACCAGAAACCCGGATGCCGAGTGGGTGCTCCGGGCTGCAAAGGAGACTGGAATTCCTGGCCGTGCCCTGCGGGCATATGTTGCCGCGGCGGTAACCGTGAATGCTGCTGCTCCGGCGTGCGGAATCGGTTGGAACACTCTGGCGGCCGTGGGATTCGTTGAAACAGCACACGGAACGTACGGCGGCGGCACCCTCACGGCATCGGGACAGGTGAGCCGCCCGGTGACGGGCCCGGTTCTCAACGGTGCCGGGTTCGCCGCCATCGCCGACACGGACGCAGGTGTCCTGGACGGGGACGCCCGCTGGGACCGTGCTGTGGGGCCGATGCAGTTCATTCCTTCCACGTGGAAGCTCGTCGGGCGGGACGGGAACGGGGATGGAACGGCGGACCCGTTCAATATCGACGATGCCGCCCTTGGTGCGGCGACTTACCTGTGTGCCGGCGGCCGCGACCTGACAACCGCGGACGGCTGGACCGACGCGATCTACGCCTACAACCAGTCCGATGCCTATATCAGGCAGGTGCGGGACCAGGCCACGGCCTACGCCGCGAACACAGGCGCGGCAGGATGAGCCCTACTCCTGAATAGCCCAGTTCCGTTGCGTAACGCGGAACGTCGGATCGCTTCGCGGCGGCAGCACTAACTGCAGAGGGGGCCTTGCCCGCCTGGTCCTGCTGCTGCCGGGGCGTCCCCGCCTGAGCGCCTGATCCAAGCCGTTGCCGAATTAATAAGAGTGCTGCGGCGGGCCATTCTGCAAGACCGTCACCGGGCCTGCAGAATGGCTTGCCGCAGCAGCCAGGCTTTGGAACTACCGAATCGGTTTAATTTCGCGGATGGTCAGGTCCCGGAAAGTGGCGGCTCCCTCGTGGGCATAAAGTCGGATTGCGTTGTCGCCTTTAAGGGGGAACACCCGGTGCGAATGCACCACCCGTCCGTCCCCGAGGAACATCTCCACGCTTGTGAGGTCCACGAGGATGCGGATGCTGAGCCGTCCTGCCGAGGGGTCTATCGGAGTTTGGGTTTCGCCGCCGGTCGGGTTGATCGTTGGACGCCTGTTGAGGTAGGCGAAGGGGCCTCGCAGGAATGCACCGGCGGCAACGTGCCTGCCCCCGCCCTCTGCGCGGCACACTTCAAGGCCAACGTTGGCAGGTGGGGAAGCGGGGTCCCAGACAAGCTCGCACGTGAGGTCGTAAGCGGACGCGCGGACGTCCAGGTCACGGGTTCCCTTGACAACTAAGTCGCCCAGGAGGTGGGTGCGCTTCACATGGTTTTCCAGCGCTGACGTGGGCGTGGAGACCAGGCAGTACCCGCCGTCCACCTTCTTGAGGCGGATGTCGCGCACGATCATGTCATCGCCGTTGTACGCGTCCGTCTCAAGGGTCGGCGTGTTGTGGGGGTAGTCCCAGAAGTTCGCCCACCCGATGGCCCGGCGCAGAGTCTCGTCCTCCACCCCGGAAGCGTCGTGGTGGGGATACGTGACTGCCCCGTAGAAGTCATAGCCGTAGTCGAGCCATTCGGGCTCCGGCTGGTCAGGCGTGAACGATGTTCCGTCGAAGGTGCCGGTCCAGTAGGCATAGGTTGCGGGCAGGCCACGGCCTTTGCCGTTGGCACTCGTGCCGAGGATCCAGTGGGAGGTGCCGTCGTCGGCGGTCATGCGGAAGATGTCAGGGCATTCCAGCAGCCCCAGATCGGTACGGACGAACTCGCCGACGCGCTGCCAGGAGCGCAGGTCGGCCGACGTGTAGAAGCCGAGCTTCTGCCCCTCGGCGTTCGCCATGAACCAGCGTCCGCGGTCAGCGTCCCAGATGACTTTGGGATCGCGGAAATCATGCACTCCCGGGTTAGGCAGCACCGGGGCAGTCCCGGCGGCCTTGAACGAGCGCCCCCGGTCGGTCGAGTACCAGAGGTACTGCGCCTGGCGGCCTTCGGGCGCCTGCGTCACCAGGGCGATCACCGCACCCTCGCCATATCCGGCGGTGTTCAGCTCGTCCACCACAAGGGACCCTGACCAGCAGTCCCCGTTGCCGTCGCTGAACTTCGGGATCGCGACTCCGTGGTCAGTGAATTCGACGTGGTCCGTAGTGGTCGCGCGGCGCCATGACGTGCCTCCGCCGCCCTGCAGGTAGTCGGCGTTGTACAGGTAGTAGTAGTGGTATTCCCCGTCCATGTAGATGGGGCGCTGGGGGTCGTTCTTCCAGTTGTCCGGGACACTGAAGTGATAGGCGGGGCGCATCCGGCGTGATCCTTTTGACATTGAGCCGTTCGATGCCGGATCTGGTGTCCTGGCCGGTGCGGCTGCGGCTGATTCGGCGATCGCCGCTGACAGTGCGAGAGATCCGCTGAGCGCAGCCGCCCCGCTTCCGGCAAGGAGTGACCGTCGAGAGACCGTGGGTGAATTTTGCATGGGTTCCTTCTTTATGGGCAGCCTCGATGCTGCTGTAAGAGTTGGTGTGTTGTTCTGCCCCGCTTTAGGGAAAGAGGCTCCGGGCACCGTCAAAAATGCCGGCCATGGTCCAAGCGTCGAGGGAGAGTAGCTCTGCCGTGCCTTCGGCGGCAAGGCTCACGTGGTCCCCGCCCAGGGTGGGGTAGACGCGGGCAGTGAGCGCTATCCCGTTGGCAAAAATTTCGACGGCGGACCGGTCCAGGATGACGCGCAGGTGCACCCGCCCGTCGGGCATGGGGATGGGTCCGGACTTGTCTTCCGCATCAACGGCTGGATCAAGACTGCTTCGTGTGCGGTCCAGGCGGAGCGTGCCACTGCCGGCGCCGTCAGCCGCCCTTCGCACCTCGATGACCGTTTCCTCTGCGGGACTGCCGGACGTGCCCCCGCCAGTGGAACCCAGCACACCGAGCCGCAGCAGTGCGCCCGGTGCCAGTTGGAGCTCCAGTTCGAGGTCGAGTTGCCTGCCGGACACACCGGTGTCCAGGGGCTCCAGCAAACCGCCCGGCACCTGTCCGGACAAACTCACGTGGCCACGGCGCAGCTTCTTGATTTCCGGTACGGGTGCGAAGCGGAGGGTCCCGTCCTCGGCCGCCGTGACGGTTCGCGGCAGGCTCATCACCCCTGACCAGCCGGCCTCCACCATCGCGGCATCGCTTCGGCCTTCCTGCATCCAGCCGAACATGACGCGCCGGCCGGATTCATCCTGGAACGACTGCGGAGCGTAGAAGAAGCGGCCGCCGTAGTCGAGCCGGTGCAGGGCCGCGGGTTCGAAGCTGTCCCCGGCGTACCGGCCGGTCCAGTACAGCGGGTGGCGGGTGTCGCCGTCGTTCCATGCTGAGAAAACCAGCACATCCGGCGAGCCGTCAGAGGGTGCGGACCCCAGCGAACCCTGCCCTGCCCGGAAAAGGTCCACGCATTCCCACATGGTTCCCGTCCAGTCAGTGTCCGCAGGGTCGCCCTGCGAGGCGTCACCGATGAACAACGGCCCGATGTAGTCCCATCGCCGCAGGTCCGCTGACTCGTACAGGAACGCCGTTCCGCCGCGCTGGCGGATGCCCGAACCCACGAGCTGCCGCCACTTCGTTCCTTCACGCCAGACGCAGTGGTCGCGGTACGCCGTGATGTCTACTCCAGCCGGCGGCGCCGCGATCACGGGATTTGCGGGGTCCTTGGTCCAGTTCAGGAGGTCCGGGGATCCCACGGCGACGCAGGGCAGCTCCTTGCCCTCGGACCGCCCCGAATACACCAGGGTGGGCGTGCCGCCGTCGTTCACCAGGACCCCGGACCAGCAGCCCTCGGCGTCCGGTCCTGCGGACGGTTCCAGGGCGACGGGCTGGTCCGTCCACGTGACCAGGTCCGTGCTGGTGGCGTGGCCCCACTGGATGCGGTGGTGGAACGCGCCCTCCGGGTTGTACTGGTAGAAGAGGTGGTAGGTGCCGTTCCATTGGCTGACGCCGTTGGGATCGTTGAGCCAGCCGGCCGGTGACACGAAATGGAAGCGTGGCCGGAGGGGGTCGGCTTCGGCCCGGGCAACCAGCTCATCCTGTGGAACGGTGGCGAGCGGGTGGGTCAGGTCAGTCATGCGGAAGCCCCTTCTTGAGCGTTCGACGCCGGGAGGTTGGGCTGGGTTGGTTCGCCCGCCAGGGCATGGCCGGCGGCGCCGGCCCACGGCCGGTAGAGGTGGCAGCGCACCCAGTGGCGGTTTTCCGGGTCTCCAACCTGGTGGCGCACGGGTTCTTCGTCCGAGCAGGCCTGGTTCGGGTCGCCGTCGAAGGCGCACGTGGTCGAAGCCATGACCGCCTGCCGCAGTTCGGCCCGGCGGACGGGATCATACGAGCCTGCCCGTGCGGGGTCCGGGACAGCCGAGACCAGGAGCTGCGTGTAGGGGTGTGCGGGATTGGACAGCAGGTCCAGGGACTCCCCTTCCTCAACGAGTTCACCGGCGAACATGACCGCCGTCCGGTCCGCCAAATAGCGGGCGGACGCGAGGTCGTGGGTGATGTAGAGCATGGAGATGCCCTGCTCGTCACGGAGCTTGCGCATCAGGTTCAGCACACCGATCCGGACGGAGACATCAAGCATGGAGGTAGGCTCGTCCGCCAGGATGACTTGGGGTTCCACAGCGAGGGCCCGCGCAATTGCAACGCGCTGGCGCTGACCGCCGGAGAGCTCGTGCGGATACGAGTTCAGCATGTCAGCCTGCAGGCCAACAGTGGTCATGAGCTCTTCGAGCCGCCGCACGGTCTCCTCCGCGGAACCGCCGCCCTTGCCGTGGATCGCCAGCGAACGGCGCAGGAAGTGCTCGATCCTGTGGGCCGGGTTCAGTGAACCGAAGGGGTCCTGGAAGACCATCTGCAGCTGGGACCGGAACGCACGCGACGCCTGGAACCGGTCGCGCTTGAGGATGTCGACGCCGTCGATCAGGATCGCGCCGCGGGTCGGCTTCTCGAGCCGGGCAACGCAGCGGGCCAGGGTGCTTTTGCCGGAACCGGACTCTCCCACAAGCGCGACGATTTCGCCGCGGTTGATGGTCAGGTCCACGCCGTGCAGGGCGCGGACTGAGTCGCGGGAGAACAGCCCTCCAATGGGGAACGACTTGCCGAGGCCACGGATTTCAAGGGCGGGAGTGCGTGTGGCGGACGCAGCCATCGGGGATGCCAGGGAGTGGCTCATCGTGCGGCTCCTGCCAGGTCTGCGGAATCAATTACTGGAGCGTCGGCACCAAGCGGAGCCACGAAGTGGCCCGGTGCCGCCTCGGTGAGGTCCGGGATGTTCCGGAACTTCACGCCGTCGGGCAGTCCCGTCAGCGGAACCCGCGGGCCGGTGAGCGGCGGGAACGCGCCCATTAGCGCCTGGGTGTAGGGGTGGCGGGGGTTGGTGTACACGTCCTGCGCTTTTGCCGTCTCCACGATCCTGCCGCCGTACATCACGGCCATGCGGTGCGAGAGTTCCACCATGAGCGACATGTCGTGGGTGATAAAGAGGACAGAGAAGCCGAGCTCGCGCTGGAGGTCCTTGATCTGGGCCATGATCTCCTGCTGCACCACCACGTCCAGCGCGGTGGTGGGTTCGTCCAGGATCAACAGTGACGGCTTGAGCGCCACGGCCATCGCTATCACTGCACGCTGACGCATGCCGCCGGAGAGCTGGTGCGGGTAGGACTTGAGGCGTGCGGGGTCTATCCTCACCAGTTCCAGCAGTTCACCGGCGCGCCGGAGGGATTCCTTGCGGGAGTAGCCGGCGTGGGTGGTGAAGATGTCCACGATCTGTTCGCCGATGGTGAGCACCGGGTTGAGCGAGTTCATGGCTGACTGGAAGACCATGGCCACGTCCTGCCAGCGGAAGCGCCGCAGCTCCTCCGGGCTCATGGCCAGGACGTCCTTGCCGCCAAAGGAAATGCTGCCGCCTGCGATCTTCGCGGGATCCTTGAGCAGCCGCATGATCGAGTTGGCGATGGTCGATTTTCCGCAGCCTGATTCCCCTGCGAGGCCGAACACCTCACCGGTGCCGATGCTGAAGGAAACGCGGTCCACGGCGGTGGTGGAGCGGGTGTCGCCGATGTACTTGACGGTGAGGTCCTTGACGTCCAGGACGGGTTCGTGGGAGCCGAAGGACACTTGGGAGATGGTCATTTGGAGGCCCTCCTTTCGGTATCTTTCGGGGTTTTGATCTTCCGCAGGCGCGGGTTGGTGACCTCGTCCACGGCGTAGTTGATGAGGGCCAGGGCGAAGGCGACCAGTGCGATGCAGACGCCCGAGGGAATGAACACCCACCAACTGCCGGTCAGCAGGGCGCCTTCGTTGCCTGCCCAGAAGAGGTTGTTGCCCCACGAGACCGTGCTGGCGTCGCCCAGGCCCAGGAACTCCAGGCCCGCTTGGGCACCGATGCCGTAGATGACGCAGGCCAGCAGGGTGCCCATCACGATCGAGGCCATGTTGGGCAGGATTTCGCGGAACATGATCCGGCCGGCCCGTTCACCGGACACCACGGCCGCGGCCACAAAGTCCTTCGAGCGGATGGACAGGGCCTGCGAGCGCAGGACGCGTGCTGAGCCTGCCCAGCCGGTGACCACCAGGACAAGAATCACTGTGCCCAGTCCCGGAGGGAGGAATGCGGCCAGGATGACCAGCAGCGGCAGGCCGGGAAGGAGCAGGAAGACGTTGGTTGCCAGGGACAGCGCTTCGTCGATGAACTTACCGAAGTACGCCGAGGCAAGTCCCACCAGGATGCCGATGAAGGTGGACGCGAAGCCCACGGTGAGCCCCACGAAGAGGGAACTCCGGGAGCCGTGGACTGTCAGGGCGAGCACATCCTGCCCCTTGGCTGTAGTTCCCAGCCAGTGCTCGGCTGATGGTTCCATGGAGGCCATGGCGGTGATCCGCGACGGGTCGCCGGGGAAGAGTACCGGTGCCAGCAGGGCCAGTGCGATGAAGACGAGCATCACGGCCATGCCTGTCAGGGCTTTTTTGTTGGTGAGGATGCCGTGGACGAAACTGCGGTTGGGCTTGCGGGCCGCCGGGGTTTTGGCGGCCGTTGTGCCGGGTTGCTTCAGGATTGCGGTTGTCATGATCGCTCCCTCTAGTTACTGCGCACGCGCGGGTCGAGGCGGACGTAGAGGATGTCCACCAGGAAGTTGGCCAGCAGCACGGCGGCGGTGATGGTCAGGAACAGGCCCTGCATGAGCGGGTAGTCGAGGCCCTGGACGGCGTTGAGGAGCTGGTAGCCGACGCCGGGGTAGGCGAACACCACCTCGGTGAGCAGCGCACCGCCCACCACGAAACCCAGTCCCATGCCGAAGCTCGTGACCGACGGGAGCATGGCGTTGCGGGCTGCGTAGCGGAGCATGATGCGGCCCGGGCGGAGTCCCTTGGCTTCGGCCATGGTGATGTAGTCCTCGGAGTTGGTGGCGATCATGGTGTTGCGCATGCCCAGCATCCAGCCGCCGATGGAGACCAGCACGATGGTCAGTGCCGGAAGCACCAGGTGGGCTCCGACGTCGCCGATGTACTCCCACGTGAACCCGGGCTCCAGGCCGGCGGTGAAGGCGTGGCGGATGGGGAACCAGTTCAGTACTACGCCGAAAAGGTACAGGGCGCCCATTGCGAGCCAGAAGTACGGGAAGGAGCCGATGAATACGAGCAGCGGTGGAAGCGCGGAGTCGATCGCGCCGCCGCGCCGCCAGGCGGCGAGGACGCCCAGCAGGTTACCCACGACGGCGGCAATCACCAGTGCGGTTCCGCCGAGCAGGAGGGTCCAGCCGATCTGGGACGAGATGACCTCGGTGACCGGGGTGGGGAACCGGGAGATGGAGACGCCCATCTGTCCGGTAAAGATGTTGGTCATGTATCCGATGTACTGCTCCCAGAGGGGCCGGTCATCAACACCCAGCAGCTTGCGCAGGGCCTCGATCTGTTCGGGCTGCATTCTGTCCTGGGAGCGGGCGAACATGCGGGAGACGGGGTCCCCGGGCATGAAGCGGGGGAGCAGGAAATTCAGGGTGATGGATGCCCAGAAGGCGATCAGGTAGAAACCCAGGCGGCGCAGGATGAAGCGCACGGTTTCCCTCCATTCGGGAATTACGGAAAGTTTGGGGGCTGGCCGCCGGATGATCCGGCGGCCAGCAGGTGTGGGTGGCGCGCTGCGTTACTTGCGCGGTTCCAGCGTGGTCAGGACGAGCACCGTAGAAGGTGAGCGGACCGAAAGGGTTGCGTAGGGGTTGTCCTCGGTGGGCCAGCCGGTGAAGCGGGTGTCGTTGAAGGCGCCCCACTCCGGACCGGAGAACAGCGGCACCAGCGGTGCTGCGTCGTCGTATTCTTCCTGCAGCTTGTTGGCGATGTCCTTCTGCTTGGACTCGTCCGACTCCGCCGCGAACTCGGCCAGCAGGGCGTCAGCCTGGGCGTCGCCGAAGCGGTGGTAGTTGTCGAATGTCTTGGTGCCCACGGGCTTGACGGTCGACGTGCCCATGGAGGAGTTGAAGTACTTGTACGGGCTGGGGTCGTTGGCGCTCCAGACGATGCCGGAGTCGAAGTCGCCCGTTTCGTAGCCGGCAACCACGGCAGCCCAGTCCGGGGACTCCACCTTTGCCGTGACGCCGACTTCTGCCAGGTTCTGCGCGATCACGTTGGCCACGGACAGCCAGTCGGAAGAGGACGCTCCCACGGAGATCTTGAATTCGAACGGCTTGCCGTCCTTGAGCGTGCGCTTGCCGTCGGCACCCTTCGGGTAGCCAGCCTTGTCCAGCAGCTCATTGGCCTTCTGGACGTCCAGCTTGGTCCAGGTGCAGTTCTCCTTGACCTCGTTGTTCTTCCAGGTCTCGTAGTTGCCGGAAAGCCCGGTGCAGTCCGCAGGCTCGGCGTAGCCGCTCATGCCGATCGTGGTGACCTGCTCCCGGTCGACGGCCATGCTCAGGGCCTTGCGGACGTCAACATCGTTGAAGGGCGCCTTGGTGGTGTTGAGCTGCCAGTTGATCATGGCGCCGGTGGCCGGGAACCAGTAGTGGCGGTGTTCCTTGTCCTTGGAAACGAACGTCTTTTCGATGTTCGGGATGTACTGCGGGGCCCAGTCCACATCGCCGTTCGCGGCGGCGAGGTTGGCGCCGTCGTTTCCTGCGAAGGCAAGCATCTTGATACCGGCGATCTTTTGCTTTTCCGGCTGCCAGTAGTTGGGGTTCTTCTTCAGCACGAACGACTGGGCCTGGAAACTGTCAACCTCGGTGTAAGGGCCTGTGCCGACGGGCTTGGCATTGGCCTCCTTCTCCGGATCGGCGAGGGCGGACCAGATGTGCTTGGGCAGGATGGTGAGGTGCCCGACGTCGTACAGGGCCGGCGACCACGGCTTGTTGAAGGTGAAGGTCACTTTGTTGGTGCCTTCGGCGCTCACGGTGTCCAGGTACTCGAAGCCACCCTTGATCTTCTTCTGGAGCTCGAAGGTGTAGGCGACGTCCTCGGCCACGAAGGGCTGGCCGTCGGACCACTTAACGCCGTCGCGCAGGGTGAAGGTGATGGACTTACCGTCGTCGGCGGCCTTCCATTCAGTGGCCAGCCACGGCACGGTGTCACCCTTGGCCGGGTTGAAGATCAGCAGCGACTCGTAGATGGATTGCTGGACCATCGGGTTGACGGTGGGGGCGAACGGGTTGAAGTTCTGCACGAACGTGCCCATGTCCTCACGCGGAATGGTGAGGAAGGCGCTGGCGTTGGCTGCGGCGTCGGTGCCGGCAGCCTTGTTGCCGTTGGCCGCACAGCCGGTCAGCAGCAGTGCGCCTACCGCCAGCCCGGCCGCCGTGGTGCGGGCAGCCCTCAGGAATCGGGGTTGTGTCATGATGGTTATCTCTTTCCTATCTTCATCAGCAAGGTGAAGGGGTGGGGGAGGGGTTGCTCTTCGAAAGTGATTTCGCGGTCAGACCGAAGAGCGTTCTAGCAGCGGACAGCCGATTAATTGCTGGTCGGCAATAATCGGCTGTCCTGCTGTCAGAGCTGCGAGCGTCTGGACTCCCAGGGCGCCCATTTTTTCAAACGGCAACGCAACCGTGGTCAGCTTGGGCCTGAGGTAGGCCGCAATCAGTTCCTGGTTGTCGAAGCCAATCACGGCGATGTCTCCGGGGATGGTCAGGCCCCGTTCCTTGATGGCGTCGTAAGCGCCCATCGCCATGCGGTCGTTGAGGCAGAACAGGGCGGTTGGCCTGTCCTCCTGCGGGTAGCGGTCCAGGATGCGGCACGCGGCCTCATACCCGCCGTCGGCCGTCGCATATCCGGGCACCACGAGCTCCGGGTCCAGCTCAAGTCCGGCGTCGGCGAGTGCTTCGCGTGCACCCTCCAAGCGCCCGATTGCTGCCGGAATGGCCGGGTCCAGGTTGATGACGCCGATCCTGCGGTGGCCGGCCCGGAGCAAACGTTCGACGGCGGTGCGGCCGCCAGCGCGTTCGTCCGGGACGATCGAGGGCAGCTTCCCGTCGGCGTCGAAGCAGTTGATCAGTACGGTGGGTACTTCCTTGGCGGTTTCGGGCACGTGCACGCCACGGTGGAACGTGGCTGCGTACAGAAGTCCTTCCACGCGCTGCTCCAGCAGCTTTTCGGTTGCTGCGTCCTCCAGGCCCTGGTTGGGTCCTACGGCATCGGCCTGGTCGGAGGGCGCGATGAGCAGGAACTTGCGGTCGAGCCAGGCTTGGTCTTGTGCACCTTTGATGATGTCGACGGCGAACGGTGCCGTGACGATCTCGGTGACAATCCCGTACCAGTCACTGCGCTGGGATGCCAGTGCACGTGCTCCGGCATTCGGGCGGTAGCCCAAGGCCTGGACAGCTTCGTTGATCCGGGTGCGGGTCTCTTCGGAGATGCTGGCATTTTCGCGGTTGCTCAGCACGAACGAAACCGCAGTCCGGGAAACCCCCGCGTGCTTGGCAACATCATTCATGGTGACACCCCGCTGCCGCGCGGCCCCGGCATGGTTCGAGGTGGTGGTTTTCGCCATTGAATGCTCCGGTGTAATCGGTACTGCTGCCAGTTAAGTAACGCGCGTTACTTCGCGCATATAGAGAGGTTACGCGCGTTACTAGTCGTGTGTCAAGGGTTACATTTCCGGGCGGGGGAGTCGCCGCACAACGGGCGATCAACGCACCCCGCACCGAGGGTACGTGCTAGGCGTGCGAATGCAGCCGGGACTGAAGCTGAAGCTGTGTGCGGAGTTCGTCTTCGGTGGGGGGCCGGGCGCCGGCCCGGGATACGGTGATCGCGGCCGCGGCTGCCGCCGTGCGCCCCAGCTGGTCTAGGACGGAAGGGGCCAGGCCGCCGGTTCCGCGCGTGAGGAGTCCCAGGATCAGGGCCGCCATATAGGAGTCACCGGCGCCGATGGTGTCAACCACGGAGGTCTTCACCGCAGGAATGCTGAGGGTGGTGCTGGATGTGGCGAGCAATGAGCCTGATGAGCCCCTGGTGATGACTGCCAGCTCCGCTCCCAGACCCAGGATGTGGGTTGCGGTTTCCTCGAGAGTCTTCCTCGGGTAGAGCCATTCGGCGTCCTCATCGCTGAGTTTGACCACGCTGGTGAGCTGAACCAGTTCCTCGAAAGTGCGACGTGCTTCGGTATGGGTTCCGAGCAGGGCCGGCCTGATGTTGGGGTCGTAGGTGACGATGCACTCGCTGCGGAGTTCCTGGAGCATGGCTTTGACGCCGGCGGCGCCCGGTGGCAGGAAACTCGCGATCGAACCGGTGTGGACGATTCTGGGCGGAGTAAGGGCAGGATCCGGCGGTGCCACATCCCAGGCGATGTCGAAGGCGTAGCTCGCCGAGCCATCGCGGGCGAGGGTGGCGGTCGCCGTCGACGTTCTCTCCAGTGACCGGGAGCCGGGCAGGAGCGTCACGCCGGCGCCCGTGAGGTGCTCCTCAAGTGCGTCACCACGGTGGTCGTTGCCCATGGACGTGAGCAGTCCGGTGCTGACTCCCAGGCGGGCCAGGCCGTAGGCGACGTTGGCCGGTGACCCGCCGGGATGTTCATGGGTTCCCTCGGGCGTTGTCACGACGTCGATCAGGGCCTCCCCGATAACGACGACGTCCAAAGCCTGCCCGGGAGGGTTCGGTTTCCCGTTGTTGTGCATGTCTGTTGTTCCTTGAATTGGTGCTGCCCTAGCCGAGCTGAGCGACCTGGAGGCTGTTCATGGTCGCCGTGCCGCCTACGGCGTAGACGGCGAGGCTGGTGCTGGTCTCCGCCGGGAAGATCAGTTCAGTCATGGTGACCTGGCCGTCCTGGGCAAAGACTTCAGCGGAACAGCGGTCCACGAAGATGGTGAGGTCATAGGAACCCGAGGTTGCCTGGATGGGGGCGCTATCGATGGAGGGAAAGGAATCGTGGAAGTCTGTCCTGCCGGATTCGCGCCGGTCCACGAGCAGTGTGCCTTCGCCCGGGCGGATGCCAACGCGGGTTCCCTTCGTGCCGTCCCCACGCAGGATGAGGCCGAATTCCTCTGCGCCTCCGGGCGTGAAGCTGACGTCAATGCGCTGGACGGTGCCGGCCGCGCCGGCCAGAACCTGCACGCCGTCGTCGATGGTGGTTCCGGAAAGGTGCAACGACTCCGTGCCGGCCAAGGCAGTCCAGTCGCCCGCGGGCTGCTGGACCAGGCACAGTTCTCCGTCGCGGGCCTGGAGTGAAATTTCCCGGGCGAGGCTCATGGGGCTGCGCCAGGGCGTGGTGGGGATCTGGTTGGCGTACTCCCAGTTGTTCATCCAGGCGATCATGAGGCGGCGGTTCTCCGGCGCGTCGCTGAAGGAGACGGCGGCGTAGTAGTCCCGGCCCCAGTCCAGCCATTGGTAGTCGCCCAGCCG
This sequence comes from Pseudarthrobacter quantipunctorum, assembly GCF_045291495.1. Lineage (NCBI taxonomy): Bacteria > Bacillati > Actinomycetota > Actinomycetes > Micrococcales > Micrococcaceae > Pseudarthrobacter > Pseudarthrobacter quantipunctorum. The sequence continues at coordinate 2,162,036 of NZ_CP148033.1, read as the reverse complement.
GTCCGGGTCCTGGAGGCCTTCGGTCACGGTGCTGGCGGAGGTGAAGGTGGTTCCGTCGAAGTCACCGATGAAGTATTGGCCGGCGGAGCCGTTGTTCGGCCCGCCGGGATTGAGGTTGACGGTGAGGACCCACTTGACGTTTTCCGGGTCGCCGTCCACGGGCAGGGGGAACAGATCGGGGCATTCCCAGACCCCGCCGGTGGCGTTTGCGGGCCCGAAGGTGCTCAGCGGTTCCCAGGCCTTCAGGTCGCGGGACTTGTAGAGCACCACCTGGAAGTCTGTGGCTTCGACGGCGACCATCACCCAGTAACTGTCCGCGCCGCCGTCGTACCAGATGACTTTGGGGTCCCGGAACTCGGCGGACCCGCGGTTAAGCACAGGGTTGCCTCCGTGTTTTGTCCAGCTGTAGCCCCCGTCCAGGCTGTAGGCCAGTGACTGGGCCTGGACGCCCTCATGCAAGGAGCCCGGTTTGAACGCGCTGGTGTAGACCGCCACCAGGGGCGCGGTGGATCCGTCGCCGAAGCCGCTGGTGTTGTGACGGTCATGGACGATGCTGCCGGAGAAGATGTCCTCGTTCTCGTCGCAGGCGATGGCGACGGGATGCTCGGTCCAGGTCAGCAGGTCGGTAGAGGTGGCGTGGCCCCAGGACATGTTTCCCCAAACGTTTCCCACCGGATTGTTCTGGTAGTAGAGGTGGTAGACGCCGTCATGAAAAATAAGGCCGTTAGGGTCATTGAGCCAGGTGTCCTTGGCCGTGAAGTGCAGGGCCGGGCGGTAGCTGTCTGTCGTGGCTGCCGTGCTGGTCGGGGTGAGTGTATCCATGGGGTTCCTTTTGAAAGTACGTGTTATTTGCTCGCGCCGGCCGTAAGGCCTTCGCGGAGGGTTCGTTGGCCGAAGATAAAGACGACCAGTGCGGGCAGCATGGACAGGATCACCCCGGCGAGGACCACCGATATGCTTCCGGTGCCGAGGTTGCCTTGGAGCGTGACCAGGCCGAGGGGGAGAGTGAAGTTCTGTTCGCTGATTGTGAGGATCAGCGGCCGGAAGAACTCGTTCCAGTGGAAGTTGAAGGCGAGGATCCCAACGATGGCCATCCCCGGGACCGCCAGGGGTGCGTAGACGGAACGGAAGATCCGCCACGGTCCGGCACCGTCCAGGGCGGCCGCTTCCGCAAAGTCATTCGGCAGGCCCAGGAAGTACTGGCGCATCAGGAAGGTGCCGAAGGCGGTGGGAATGGCCGGCAGGATCAGGGCCAGCAGGGTATCGGACAGGCCCATCCCGCGGATGAGCATGAACACCGGGACGATGGTGACCTGCACTGGAACCATCATGGTGGCCAGCACCAACGAGAAGATGGCCTTCCTGCCGCGGAAGTCCAGGCGGGCGAAGGCGTAGCCGGCCAGCGTGGCGGAAGCCATCTGGCCAAGCGCGATCAGCCCGGTCACCAGGGCGCTGTTCAGCACCAGGAGGCCGACGTTGATCTGCTTGAACACCTCCTGGTAGGCGGTGAAGTCAGGGTTGATGGGGAGGAAGGACGGCGGCAGGTTGAAGGATTCCGACGGCGTCCGCAGCGAAGTGGACAGGGTCCACAGGACAGGGCCGAGGGTCAGCGCCGCCGCCACCGCCAGCGCGGCGTACCTGCCGACGGTTCCTGCCGCGGGCAGGCGGCGGTTGCGGTAGGTGTTGCGGGTGGCCGGTGTGCCGGTGCTGGAACCCGAATGCTCGTCGGTCCCGGTGTGGAGGGTCTGGCTGGACATAAGGGACCTCACTGGTAGAAGACGAAGCGGCGGCTGAGGCGGAATTGCAGGGCGGTGACGGCAAGGATCAGCACGGTCAGGACCAGGCCGATGGCCGAGGCTTCGCCGAATTCCAGTTGCTGGAAGGCGGATTCAAAGATCACCATGACGGCGGTGCGGGTGGAATCCCCGGGACCGCCGTTGGTCAGGACGTACGGCTGGTCGAAGACCTGCAGGGCACTGATGATCGCCATGACGGAAGCGACCAGCACAGTGGGGCTGATCAGCGGAAGGGTGACGTTGCTGAACTGCTTCCAGCCCGTGGCACCGTCCAGGTTCGCTGCCTCGTGCAGTTCTTTCGGAATGTTGCTCAGGGCGCCGAGGAACAGGAGGAAGGAGAACCCGAAGTTCTGCCAGACGTACACCAGGACAACGACGGCGGCGGAGGCCACGGGACTGGTCAGCCACGGGACTGCGGGAATGCCGATGAGCGACAGGAGCCAGTTCACCACGCCGAACTGTTCGTTGAACATGTACCGCATGAAGATGGACACCGACGCGGCGGAGAGCACCAGGGGAAAGAAGAAGGTGGAACGGAGGAACACCCTGAGCCAGGACGGCATCCTGGCCTGGAGCATGGAAGCCAGGCACAGTGCGATGCCGAGTTGAAGGGTTACTGCGACGACGACGAACACGATGGTGTTCAGGAAGGACACGCGGACGGTGGGGTCCTGTGCCAGGGAGGCGAAGTTGGCGAAACCGACGAACTGGGGTGCTGAGATGATGTCCCAGCGGAAGAAGGCCAGGACCAGCGAGCCGATGATCGGCAGGAAAGTGAACAGGGCCATCCCGAGCAGTGTGGGGGCCAGGAAGATCATTGCCAGCCATCGCTCGACGAACGAGCGGCGCGCTGCCGGTGGCTTCACGGTGTGGCGCGGGGCGGCGGAAGTGGTGGTCATGCGTTCCTCCTGAGGGCCAGTTCGAGATCACGCTGCAGGGTGCCCATCGCTGACCGTACGCCGGCGGAGCTGCCGCTGACGGCGGCGGAAACGTTTTTCATCAGGGCAGTTTCCACGGCGGCCTGCTGCGGCGGCGCGGGGATCGGACCTGAGGTGGGGAACCTGTCCAGGGTGTCGTAGAAGACCTTCCAGTGCCGGGGCCCGGTGGCCGCATAAAAGGACTCGTTCACCATCGAACGGCGGGTGGGAGTGGTGTTCGGCTTGGGAATGGCCAACTGCATCGCTTCGCGGCTGGAGCAGAACTTCACCCATTCCCAGGCTGCGTCCTTGTCCTTCGCCGTGCGCATGATCGCATAGCCGGCAGCACCGAACTGGTGCCGCTGCGTCCGCCAGCGGGGGAAGAACTGCACGTCGAACTGGTCGGCCGTCATGCCGGCCTCATGCAGGCCCTGCGCCCAGTAGCCCCCCGCCGGCGTGGTGCCGATGCGGTTGTTCGCGAACAGGCCCACCAGGGCGTTGCCGCCCCCGGATTCAGGCCGCACGCCCAGTCCTTCGGCAACAAGTTCGCGCAGGTAGTCAAAGGTCTCCACAACCCGCGCGTCCTCGGCGTTGGGGGCCAGCCACTGATACCCTCCGCCGCGGGTGGACCGGGCAGGGTCCTTGGGATAAAAGCGGTCCCACAGCCAGTCCCCGCCGGAAGCCTTGCTCTCCGTGAGGAAGCTGGTGTCGTTGGCGTACAGCCACGGCACTACTCCGCCAAATAGCCGGTTGGTCCAGTAGTACGGGGTGAAGTCCGCCGGCCGTGCTTTCCGCAGGGCGCGGAGGGTGGCGCTGAAGTCATCCTGCGTCCAGTCGTCCTTCGGCCGGTCAAGGCCGGCCTGGGCGAAGGTGGTGGTATTCAAGTACATGTTCGCCGCGTTCCAGTCCAGCGGAAGCTGGTAAAGGCTTCCCTGGTACATGAAGGCTTCCAGCAAGCTCGGATGAACGTCATCGAAGTAGTCGCGCATATCGGCAGCGTCCCGGCGGACATAGTCATCCAGCGGCTCGGCGAGCTTGTCGGCGAACAGCTGGGCGCCCTCGGTGGCCACGTAGACGACGTCCGGCGGCGTGCCGGCCGCCACCATGGTGAGGATTTTGGAAAAGAAATCCTTCCAGTCCGCGCCCTGGATGGCCTGCACCTGCACCGGGATATCCGGATGGGCGGCGGTAAAGGCCTGAACGAGGCCCTGGCGCGCCGCGGCGTCCGCTGCAGTTCCAAGGATGGCGATGTTCAGGGCCTTGCTGCCACGGCCCGGAATGTCGGTTCCGGTAAGTCGTGGCCAGGCTCCCAGGGTGGCTCCCGCCACCGCGAGACCCGTCAGGCCCAGCATGGAACGCCGCGTGAATTGTGAAATCCCGCTGACGGACCGCGGCGTAAACGGGGGGTTGGGTTGCCCCGTTGTCTTTTCAGACGTCATTGTCGGCTCCTCCTAACACGTGTTAAGTAGAGTAGGTTCGGGGCCTAACACGTGTCAAGTGATTTAGCGTGCTTGGTTGTGGGGTGCCATCCGGAAGGCTCAGGAAGGCAGGCCCTTCTCGGCGCAAGGCACAGAGGTTAGGGCTGGTACTGGCCGTTCCTGCCGGGTTCACTTGGCGGTGGTGAAGGCGTCCGTTTGCTTTAGCCCGCGGGGACGGCAGCGGTTGAAGCCCGTGGGATGACCCGGCAGGGCACGCGGAGCGTTCCCTCTTCCGTGTCCTCCGTCGCCGTAGTTTTTCCTTCCACCGCATCCAGCAGCATGGACATGGCCGCCGCTCCAATTTCGGCGTGGGGAAGCGCCACCGTGGTCAGCGCGGGAACAAGGTTCGCGGCCAGATTCTGCTGGTCGTCGTAGCCGACCACGGACAGATCCTGCGGTACGCGCAGTCCTGCGGCGGCCGCGTACAGCAGTACTCCGGTGGCCACCCTGTCGTTCGAGCAGACGATCGCCGTCGGCCGGTTGCTGCCGCCCAGCACGGAGGAAGCGGCCCGGTAGCCCTCATCGATGTCCCACCCGGTCGCGTGGACGTGCTGTTGTTCACGGCCCAGCCCTGCTGCTTCCATCGCCTCGCGGTAACCCTGTTCGCGCTGTGGGGCGGCAGGGGAGCTGAGGGTTCCGGTCAGCAACGTGATGCGGCGGTGGCCCAGGTCAATCAGAAGCTGTGCCGCGGCGCGCCCGCCTTCTACCTCTGCCGGTATGACCGACTGGAGCCCGGCTGCCCCATCCGTGCAATTGGCCAGAATGGCCGGCAAGGTCAGCATCGCCGGCGGGGCGTTAATTTCGCGCAGGCTGCCGGTGGCATACATGATCCCGTCCACCTGCCGGTGGACGAGCTGCTGGGCCGCGGCGCTCTCGCGGGCCCTGTCATGTTCTGTGTCGACTACCAGGACCATGTACCCGCGGGCCAGGGCCGTGCGGGACGCGCCGCTGATCAGCCGCCCCGCGAAGGGGCTGGTGACGATGTCATCCGTAATGATGCCGATCGTTGACGTTTGCTGGTTGCGCAGGCTGACGGCAACCGAATTGGGCGTGTAGTCCAGTTCTGCCGCGGCGCGGAGCACGCGCTCCTGGCGCTCTGCGGTGACGTTGCCGGTCGCCCTGCCGTTGAGCACCAGTGATACCGCGCTGCGGGACACTCCCGCCCGCCGTGCAACGTCCAATGCCGTCGCTTTACGTTTGACCATACCGGGCCCCCTTGCTTTTCGGCCTAGCATACCTAACTCGTGTGAGGTTTAGAGGTGCCCACCAGGATCAGTCAGCAGCGATCAGCCAATGATGGGCCGCTCTTCCGGGAGGCGGTACAGGCGGGGGTGGGCCGAAAGCGCAAGGGCCGACGCGACTGCCACGGTCCCGATGCGTCCAGTGAACATCAGCGCCATAAGGACCCACTGGGCCGCCGGGGGGAGGTGGTACGTGATGCCGGTGCTCAGACCTACCGTGGCGAAGGCGGAGATGGATTCAAAAAGGACTTTTTCAAGGCCGTAATCGGTGAACATCAGCAGGAGCATGGTTCCGGCTATGACCGCAGCGATGCCCAGGAGCGCCACAGACAGTGCCTGGCGCTGGGAGGATGAGCTAATGGATCGGTGGGCAATGGTGACCTGGTCGCGGCCGCGGACTTCGTTCCAGATGGCGAAACCCAGGACCAGGAACGTGGTGATTTTGATGCCGCCGGCGGTGCCGGCGCTGCCGCCGCCGATGAACATCAGGATGTTGGTTACCATGAGCGTTTCCGGCGCGGCAACACCGTAGTCGATGCTGTTGAAGCCGGCGGTGCGGGGAAAAACACTGCCGGCAAATGAACCGAGAATCTTGCCGGTGGGGGAGAGCTGGCCCAGGGTTTCGTTCCGATTCCATTCGAAAGCCGCGAACAGTGCTGTCCCGGCCGCAAGCAGCAGGAGCGTTCCGTAGATTGTCAGGCGCAGGTGGATGCTCCAGTATTTGGGGGCCAACTCACCGCGCGTGAGTTGGATGATCACCGGGAAGCCCAGCCCGCCGGCGATGATGGCCAGGCAGATGGGGGTGATGATCCAGGGATCTTCGGCGAAACCGATGAGGTTGTCGCTATAGACGGAAAAGCCGGCATTATTGAATGCGGAAATGGCGTGGAAGATTCCGTGCCAGAGGGCGGTGGCGGGGTTTTGGTCATAGGCGATCCAAAACCGGGTGGTCAGGATTAGGGCTGCTGCGGCTTCGAACGAGAGCATGATTTTTGCTACCCGCAGCAGCACCGCCCGGACGTCGCCAAGGTTGAGTGTGTGCGTCTCTGACTGGGCGACGAGCTGGCCGCGCAACCCGATGCTCTTCCGGACCAGCAGCGCCAGGAGCGTTGCCAGGGTCATGATCCCGAATCCGCCTACTTGGATAAGGCCGAGGATGATGCCCTGCCCCAAAGGGGTCCAGAACGTTGCCGTATCTACAGTGATTAGGCCTGTGACGCAGACGGCCGAGACCGCGGTGAACGCGGCGGGCAGGAACCCTTCAGACCCGCCGTCGGTCCTTGCCGCCGGGAGCATCAGCAGTGCGGTACCGATCATGATGACCAGCAGGAACGCGACCGGGACTGCCCTGACCGGGTGGGTCATCAGCCTGCGGACGAAGCTTTCCTTTCCGGGCTTGCCATTCCTGGCTTCCCGCAGCATTTTTTGGACAGCGGCGACACTGGCAGGGTCCGGCCCCGGGGTTCCGGTTTGCGGCGGCGGGCCGCTCCTGCGGAGACTCATCCCACGTGGATGCCCGGGCGCCGGTCCGGGTCAGGTTCGTTTTCGCGGATGATTTCCCGGACAACGGGGGCAGTGTCACCGCGGCCCAGGAGGAGGTAGCGCATCAGGTGGGCCAGTGGGTTTCCCTCCGACCACTCGAAGTAGGCGTGCGGCCGCACGCCCGTGCCATCCCGCAGGGCAAGGAGGATCGCTGCGATGGCGTTCGGTGCGGCGGGGCTGTGGGCCCGCAATACCCTGTGGCCGTCCACTTCCACGCCCCGAACGTCCAGGGTGTCGCTGAACTCGGAGGGGTCGGTGATATCGATTTCCAGGAAGATGACGTCCGCAGTGCCAGGCACGGGGTTGTTTTCCCGCTGTTCGGTTTCCTTATCTCTGTATTCCGCGCTGTCGCGGTCCTGTGGGCGGTGCGCGATGACATTGATCCGGCCGTCGAACTCCAGCGTGTCGGCAATGAAGCGCCGCGCGGTCTCGTCGAACTCAATGCTGTCCACGCGCAGTTCGGTGGTGCGGCTGACCCGGGAGACAAGGGAGACTGCGACGATGCCGAGGATGAAGAACACGGAGATGGTGATGCCGTCCGGTTTCTCGACCACGTTCGCGGCGAGGGCGTAGAGCATCACCAGCGTGAGCAGAGTGAAACCGATGGACGCCGCGCGCTGCTTCCTGCGGATGGCGGAGATGGTGACGGCAACGGCGCCGGAGACCATCATGGCAAGGATTCCGGTGGCGTACGCCCCCGCCTGGGCGTTGACGTCCGCGTTGAATCCGATGGTGATCAGGATGCTGATGGCTGTGTAGACCAGCACCACGGGCCGGACGGCGCGGGACCAGTCCGGGGCCATGCCGTAGGAGGGCAGGTAGCGCGGAACGATGTTGATCAGGCCCGCCATGGCGGACGCGCCTGCGAACCAGAGGATGAGGATGCTGCTGATGTCGTAGGCGGAGCCGAAGCCGTTGCCGAGGTTCTCGTGGGCCAGGTATGCAAGTGCACGGCCGTTGGCCTCGCCCCCGGATTGGAACTGTTCCGCCGGAATAAGCACGGTGGTGACGAAGCTGCTGCCGAGCAGGTAGACGCTCATGATCAGGGCCGCTGCAGTCAGGAGCTTGCGGGTGTTCTTGATCCGGCCGGCGAGTTTTTCCGCGGCCGTGTCGCCTTTGGAAGCCACCAGGGGCATCATGCTGACACCGGTCTCGAAGCCTGACAGCCCCAGCACCAGCAGGGGGAAAGCCAGCAGGGCGGGCCCGATCGCCCCGCCCAAACCGCCGCCGGAGGAGGTCAGGGCAGCGGTCCAGCCGGTCAAAGCGCCAGGGGTAGTGAAGATCTCGATCATTCCGGCCACGATGATGACGGCGTTCATCAGCAGGAAGACCGCCACGAGCGGAATTGCGACGGCGACGGCTTCCGAAAAGCCCAGCAGGAACACCCCGCCCAGGATCAGGAGCAGGACCACGGTGATTGCCACGGCCTGGCCTTCAAGGAAGGGCGGCAGGTAGGGGTTTTCGAGCAGGTGCACGCTCGCATCGGCGGCCGACAGCGTAATCGTGATGATCCAGGAAGTTGCCACGAAACCGAGCAGGATGAGCACGAAAACCTTCCCGCGCCAGAACGGCAGGAGCCGTTCAAGCATTGCAACAGATCCCTGCCCGTGGGGGCTTTCCTTGGCCACCCGCCTGTACATCGGCAGCATCCCGAGCAGTGTCAGGGCCACGATCAGCAGGGTTGCAAGCGGGGACAGGGCGCCGGCTGCAAGGGCGGCGATGCCGGGAAGATAGGACAGCGTCGAAAAGTAGTCCACCCCGGTGAGGCACATGACTTTCCACCAGCTCTGCTGGGGTGCATGGGCTTCGGCTGCCTCCGGGCCGACGGGCTGGTGGACCCGGTGTTCCATCAGCCACCGGACCAACCCGTTGCCGGGCTCAATCTTGCGTTCGGGGTTTGGAACGGTGGCGGGAAGGGAGGACTGGGCGGGAGCCGTCAAGGACGTGTCTTTCTTTACTGCCGGACACAGGCACACGGGTCCCGTTTCCAGGCGCGGCGCTGTGCTGATAACCACCGGAGCGTAGCACCGGGCAGGAAGCCCCCGGCTGGCATTTCCGGGGATCTTAATGCTTTCTTAACGCCTGTCTGCCGGTCACTCCTGGAAGCGGTAACCCAGCCCTGTTTCAGTCAGCAGGTGCCGGGGGTTGCCCGGGTCCACTTCAAGCTTCCGCCGCAGCTGTGCGAGGTAAACCCGCAAGTAGGCGGTTTCACCCGCGTAGCCGGGTCCCCACACCTGGGTGAGGATCTCCTCGTGGGTGACCAGGGCCCCGCTGTTCCTGACCAGCAGTTCAAGGATGTTCCACTCGGTGGGGGTCAGCCTTACTGCGACCCCGCGCCGGGTCACCTGTTTGGCGGGCAAATTGACGGTAAAGCCATCAGTCTTCACGATGGGTGCGTCCCCCGGTGCCCCGCGGCGCAGGGCGGCGCGGAGGCGCGCAAGGAGTTCATCCATCCCGAACGGCTTTGTCACATAGTCATCCGCCCCTGCGTCCAGGGCCTGGATCTTGTCATCGGAGCCGTGCCGTGCAGAGAGGACCACGATGGGTACTTCGTTCCAGCGCCTCAGCCGGCGGATGACTTCGACGCCGTCCAGGTCGGGGAGCCCCAAGTCCAGGATGATGACGTCCACCTGATGCTTCGCAGCCTGCTCCAGCGCGCCCTGCCCGCTGAAGGCGGTCACCGTGGAGTAACCCCGGGCGTTCAGGTTGATCTGCAGGGCACGGAGGATCTGGACCTCGTCATCAACGATCAGGACCGCTGCCATGGTGCTCCTTCCATGCCGGCTTCCGGCGCAACGCCGGTGGAGAGCGGAAGCCGGACCACCATGGTCAGCCCCCCGCCCGGAGTCGGTTCAGCCAGCAGGACCCCGCCCATGGCCTCGGTGAAACCTTTCGCGACAGCAAGGCCAAGGCCGACCCCCGTCCCCGGAGTGGTGTCATCCGCGCGCTGAAAGGGCCGGAACATTGCCAGCACTTCAGTGGCGGGGATGCCCGAGCCGTGATCAACCACGGTGAGCTCACTGGCAGGGACCTCCCCAATCCTTGCACTGCCCGCGCCTCCCACTGCTCCGGCAATCACCACGTCAGAGTCGGGGGCATACTTGAGCGCATTCTCCACCAGGTTAGCGATAACGCGCTCCAGCATCCCGGGATCGGCGTCAACCGGGGGCATGTTGTCCGGCAACAGCACCCGGAGCCGCTCCGAGGCCGTTCCCCGCAGCGCTTCGCCCACCACGTCCACCCAGTAGACCGGCCGGATCAGCGGCGCCACCGAGTCGGCGGTGATCCTGGACATGTCCAGGAGGTTGCTGACCAGCCGGTCCAGCCTGTCCGCTCCGTGCTCGATGGTGGCAAGCAGCTCTTCCTGCTCCTCGGCTCCGAAGGTGATGGTCTTGTCGCGCAGGCTGCTGGAGGCCAGCTTGATGCCCGCCAAGGGTGTGCGCAGGTCATGGGAAACCGCCCGCAGAATGGAGGTCCTCATGGTGTTCCCCTCAGCCAGGCGCAGGTTTTCACGCTGGCTGGCGGAAAGTTCCTCGCGCTGGACCATGGCCAGCAGGTGCGCGCCGAAGGCGGCCAGGAGGCGCCTTTCGTCCTGGGATAGTTCCCTTCCTGCCAGGGTGAGCATCCTGTCGCCGTCGAGCTGCTCCACCGTGTCCGCCTCCGAGACATCAGCAGGGCGGGATGCCCCCGAGAATCCCTGAAGCTCCCACACAGCGGCCCTGCCCGGACCGGTTCCACGCCTGGCCCACAGCCCTGCACCCTTGACCTGGAAATGCTCCCTCACCTGATCCAGGAAGGCGGGAATGCTGTTGCCTTCAGAAACGGCCCGGCGGCTCAATTCACCCAGGACGGCGGCTTCCGCGCCGGCAATGTGTGCTTCCTTGCTGAGCTTGGCTGAGCGGTCAACCACCAGCGAGACCGCCACTGCCACCAGGACAAAGATCAGCAGGGCCAGGACGTTTTCGGGGTCGATTACCGACAGGGACCCCACCGGCCGGACGCTGAAGTAGTTCACAATGAGCCCCGCAACCACAGCCGCCGCCACGGCTGGCCACAGCCCGCCGAGCAGCGCGACACCAACGATGCCGGTCAGGTGGACCAGCATGTCCGTTGAGAGCTGGTTGTGGGGGAGGAGGTCCAGAGTGAACTGCAGGAGAGGAGGAAGCCCCACCGCCAGGGCGAACGCCGGTATCTCCCGGCGCCGGCCCAGCCTTGGAGGTGTCCGTCTTGGGCGCCCGGACGGGCCGGGAAGCAGGTTGATGAGGTGGACGTCGATAGTGCCGGCGTTCCGCATCACGTCTGCGGCCACCCCGTGCCGGCCCTTGAAGAGGGACCGGCGGGAGGGGGAGCCCACCATGATCTGGGTTGCGTTGATGCTCCTGGCGAAGTCAGGCAGGGAGGAACCAGCGTCCTGTCCGCCAATGGCGTGGAACACCCCGCCGAATTCTGCCGTAAGCCTGCGCAGCACTTCCAAGTCCTTGCCGGACTCCGGATCATGCCCCTCTGTGCTGGTGCGGACGTGGACAACATGGAGCTCCCCGCCAGCAGCAGCGGCGAGCATCCTTGCTGCCCGGCGGATCAATGCCTGGTCCTGGCTCTTCCCGCCCACCCCGACCGCGATCTTTTCCCGGGCCGGCCGGCTGTCCCTGACACTCTTGGAATCCTTGTAGTCCGACAGGTCCGCGTCCACGCGCTCGGCCAGCCACAACAACGCAAGTTCCCGCAAAGCGGAAAGTGTGCCAATGCGGAAGACGCCGCCAAGAGCGGCGTCCGCCTCGTCCCGGGTGCAGTAGATCTTTCCGTCTGCGAGCCGCTGGCGCAGCAGCTCGGGTGAGGCGTCCACCAGCTCAATCTGGTTGGCACCCCGCACGACGGCGTCCGGGACAGTGGAGACTTCCTGCACTCCCGTGACCTCCCGGACCGCGTCGGCCAGTGATTCGAGGTTCCTGATGTCCAGGGTGGAGATGACATCAATCCCTGCTTCGAGCAGGGCGTCCACCTGCTCCCACCGGCGTGCACCGGCTGAGAAATCTGCGTAATCGTCAACCAGGACAATGTCCGGGGCCCGGTCCTTGAGCGCCTGGACGTCCAGCCCGCTCCCCAGACCCTGGCTCCCTGGTTCCGGGCACAGTTCCAGGCCCTTCAGCAGTTTCACGTTGTCGGCACGGCTTTTTGGCGCGACTGCACCGACCACGACGGAGAAGCCCTCACTGGCCAGCCTGTGGCCTTCTTCCAGCAGCGCAAACGTCTTGCCCGCCCCAGGGGCGGCTCCCAGGAAGATGCGCAGGTTACCTCGTGCCATGGCTCTATTGTTCCCCCTGTTTGACGGGGGTTTAGCCGCTGGATCCCTGCGCTGCCACCGGTGCCAGTTTCAGGTCTGTCTGCACAAGCCGATCCGTTCCGCCTCAGCAGTGGCCCGCATATCCTTCCCCGTCATGAGATCAGCCGGGAGGTTACAGCAGCACGTCCTCGAAAGCATGAAGCTCATGGGCTGGCGTTGCTGTGGCCAGCGCTTCCTGGGCGTGGGGGAGCGGCTCGAACTCGTTGTTCATCGGGTCCCAGCTAAAGAGATAGCCGAAGTCCAGGCCGGTGAGTTCGCTGATCCTGCGGACCGGGACCTGGAAGGTAACCGGCGTGAAGGCCTCCTTCAGCATGTCCCCAACCAGTTCATGCTGGCTGATCATGTAGGCACTGGCTGAGGGGCTGCCGTCCGGGCGTTGAAAAACGGGGATTTTCCAGAAGGCCAGCGGGACGCGTGTTCCCTGGAACTCCGGATCGCTGTCGGTGAAGACCGGGCCTGTGAACACCGTGAGCCGCAGCTTGTCAGCCTTCGCGGTGTCCAGCAGGTAGTCCTCAAGGCCGGCCCATAGGGATGCACCCTGGTTGAACTTCTTGTGTTGGGGGGAGCAGTTGGCGAAATGGAAGGTGTCATCGTTGGCTGCCCGTGCAACGGTGTCCGGGCCCCAGACTGGATCCAGCCGCCGTACAAGGTGCCCGCGGTCAAAGTCGTTGCCCGCGTAGAGATCTCCGCCAAGTTGTTCGGACCGGTCCAGCCGGGGGTCGAAGTACCACTTGTCCCGTTCCCGCTTCGGGGATTGGCTGAGGCTGCCATCGACGTTCACGGCAGTGTAGAGGGCCAGCCTCCTCCTGCGGTTCATGACGAGGCTGAAGTGGTGGTAGTCCAGCACCGTTGGATCCTGCCCTGGGGCCGCGCGGCGGTTCTGTGCTGCGTCGGCGTGCTGTTCGGCTGTGAGGGCCGGCAACGGAACACGCACACCCAGGAAATCGGGGTCGTATCCTTTCCTCCCCGAATAGTCGGGGTCTATGGCCACGGCTTCCTCGGCCACCGCGCCCCCGCTGCCCGGAACGGCGTCGACGGTCCAGTCTGCAGCAGAAGGGGTCGGATTTTGTGCCGACTGTACCGCGCCGAGCCGGACAGTGATGTGGAGGGGGATGGTGAGGGACACGGCCCCATCCGCAGGGAGCAGCGATGGCTCCGCCGGTTGAGGCGGTTGGGGCTGGACCGAAGTCCGGTGTTCTTCCACCGGGTGTGGCTTTTCAGCAACCAGGGGAGGCGGGTTGAGGGCTTCCTCCAGCAGGGCCCGTTCTTCTTTTGTCATGCCGTCGGCGTGCGTACCGAGCCAGGCCAGGATGCTGCTGATGCGGATCCCCTCGTTTGCCACCCATTGAATCCGCAGCTCATCCTGGGTCTTGTCCCACACGGTGCCGTCCACGGTCAGGATCTCTCCTGCTGCATTGCGGGCCGGGACGCCGGAATGGTGGAGGCCCAGCACTTCCCACTGGTTGTTGAACAGGGGTGAACCGGAGGAGCCCGGCGATGTGTCCGTGTGGTAGTGCAGGAACTGGTCAAAGCGGTCGATGAGTTCGTTCTGCTGCAGCGCGAGCTGTTTCTCCTGGCCTTCCGGGTGCTGGATGATGTTGATGGATTCGCCCAGCAGGATCTTGCCCTGATCCCTGGTGGTGCGGTTGAAGCCGAAGCCGGCCAGCGGCAGGGAGGCGCCCGCCCCGTCGGGACGTGACGCCGCCGCAACCGCTATTACGGTGACATCCAGTCCGGCGTCCGTCCGGAAGAAGGTGTCCGGCTCAAGATCGAACTGCGATGCAGCAAGGGGAAGGCCGCTGAGGCCGTTTTGGAAGTTGAACTCCAGGCGGGAGAAGCGGGCGGACTGTGCGTCTGCCAGCACGTGGTTGTTCGTCAGCGCCAGGCGCGGCGAGATCATGAAGCCCGTCCCGAAAGAGCGGATCTGGAAACGGTCGCGGACAATAACCCTGCCCACACTGCGTGAGACCGCCGTGCCCAACTCCAGGAAAGCGATGCCCAGCAGGTTGTTTCCGCCGATGATCCTTTCCAGCACCACCTCATCCCGCACCTGGCCAGGCGCTGCCGGTGAGGTGTCCGCCGTCGCCCTCAGCGCGTCCGCAACCACCGGCTGGCGCATGACCCGCCTGCTGCGCAGTTCCACGCGTTCCGTCGAATCGACGTTGAGGATGCTTCCCTGCGGAGTATGGGCTTCCGCGATCTTTTCCTCCGTTCCCGCGCGTGGACCCTTGCGGGCATGGAACCGCGCCTGGGTGGCGGTAAGAACGTCGTCCGGTATGGCCATTTGTCCGCTCCTTGGGACTTACAGCAAGGCGGTCATTGGCCGCTTCGGATAAAGCGCCGGGCCAACCTAGTTGGCATTCGTAGGTGCCTGCACCAGGCCCGCCCCAACGTCTACGGGATCAGTGCCGGCCTTAAGCGGCTTGAACGTTCCGGAAGCGATCAGTTTTGCCTGGAGGAGCACAGGACTGAGGGGCCCCTGCGCCAGGAGCCGCTCCGCCCAGAGTGCTGCCACCCCGGCCACGTGCGGGGTGGCCATGCTGGTGCCGCTGATCGTTCTGGTTCCGCCGTTGAGCCAGGCGCTGAACACCCCGACGCCGGGACCCGCCACAGTCGCCATCGTGTTTGAGAAGGGCGCCACGGTAAGTCCGCCCCCGCCGTCGGCCAGGGCAGCCACTGACGTGATCCCGAAGGCGGCAGCCGGTGGTGCCACGTTGATCTCGTATGCGGGGTTGCCGTTCCGTTCACTCTCATTGCCGGCAGCGGCGACCACAATCGTCGTCTGGGCAACGGAGGCCCGCGCGTTGAGAAGGTTGGCGAGCTGTTCGAAAAGCCGGATGTTGGCGCGGTAGCCTTCGAGCGCTATGGAGGTGGCGGCGGGGATGGCCAGCCCGTGCACGTTCACCAGCTCGTCCACCCATCCGGGGAAGTCAATGCCCAGCGACATGGAGATGACGTGGGCGCCGTTGTCGGTGGCCCACAGCATTGCGGAGGCAAGGATGTCGCTGCTGCCGCCGTTGGGGCCTCCGAGGACTTTGCCGATGACCGCTTTCTGGACGCCGGGTGCGACGCCGATGCGCTGGCCTGAGATGTCGCGGCCAAAGATCGTGCCGGCGCAGTGTGTGCCGTGGCCGTTGTCGTCCTCGGCGCTCCCCGCGCCGGTGAAGTCCTTGGTGACCAGGTTGACGCCGGTGAAGGCCGGGTGGTTGGCGGCGATGCCGGTGTCCAGCACCGAGACGGTCACTCCGGTGCCGGAGAAGGGGGAGGTGTCCGCGCCAACAGCCTTGACGCCCCACGTTGCCGCGGCGGACGGCGCAGCATCGGCGTCGAAGGGTTCAATGAGCTTCATGGGCATGGCGGGGGCAAAACCCAGGACCGTGGGGTCGTTCCGCAGGGCGTTGAGGGTCGCAGCGGAGGGGTTCTCGTCCCGCTCGACAGTCATGCCCACAGCCCGTTCGGCGATGTTCTGCGCTGCGCTTTCGAGCCCCGGGGAGGCTCCCGGTCCATCGAACGGGTCACGGGTGGCGCCGAGGGACGGCGCGCGCAGAATCATGATTTTCTGGTTGAACAGCTTGGTCATCCTGGGCTCCTTGGCCTCTACGCGGAACGGTCTGCGCCGATGGCGCAGCGGCGGCAGCGGACGTATCAGCCGGCATGGTGAACGTCTGGTCCCACCCGTGGCCAGTTGTACGCCGCGAAGCGTTACATCAGCGTTACTGCCGGGAGGGCCGGTGACAACAGCCCCGTCCAGCGCGCTGCTGGCCCTAATGCCGTGCCGCTTTACCTCTTCGCGCTATCGTTTCCTCTATTGCGTGCCACTCAGTACAACGGATTGCGAGGGGACCTGAATGGGCGGCGGTTTTACGGAAGGCCGGTTGGAGTGCCTGTCCACGGGCTCGGTCTGGGCGGAGGGGCCCGTGTGGGTTCCTTCCTCGCAGACCCTGCGGTGGAGCGATATCCCCAACAACCGCATTCTTGAGTTCACGGCGGCCACAGGTGCCACCAGGGAATACGCCACCGACGCGGGGTACACCAACGGCCGGACCCTGGACGCGGACGGCAGCGTTGTGCAGTGCAGCCACGGGCGCCGCCGCGTGGAGCGGGACGTCGGGGGGACTGTGACAGGGCTGGTTGACTCTTTCCAGGGCCGGCGGCTGAACTCACCCAACGACGTCGTCATTGCACGCGACTCCAGCATCTGGTTCACCGACCCGCCGTACGGGATCCTGCCGGGAACAAAGGAAGGGCACGAGGGGGAGCAGGAGTACGGGGGCTGCTACGTCTTCCGGTTTGAGCCTGCTTCCGGGACCCTTACTGCTGTGGTGACGGACCTCGTATATCCGAACGGGCTGGCGTTTTCGCCTGATGAGTCGGTGCTGTACGTGACGGACACGGCCGGTCCGGCCCATGGCGTGCCGCTGAGGATCGCCTCCTACAGTGTGCTGGACGGCGCGTGCAAGCGCCGGGCATCCGCCGTCGAGCTTGGAGAGGACCATGCCGCCGACGGCCTGCGCGTGGATGTCCAGGGCAGGATCTGGACCTCAGCCGGAGCGGAAGTGCGTGTCTATTCCCCGTCGTTCGGACTCCTGGACACCATTGAAGTGCCTGAAAAAGTATCGAACGTATGCTTCGGAGGCCCGGACGGCCAGGACCTTTACATCACGGCCACCACCAGCCTCTACCGGATCCGCACCACAACGCGGGATGCGGCCGCCCGGGCCGCGACTTCCGCCGGCAACTGATAGCGAGGACAACCATGCAGTACAGAACCCTGGGAAGCAGCGGCACGGTGGTGTCCACCTTTGCGCTCGGAACCATGACGTTCGGGGCGGAGGCCACCGAGGAATCGTCGCACGCCATCCTGGACAGCTATTTCGACGCCGGCGGCAACTTCATCGACACCGCTGACGTCTACAGCGCGGGAGTCTCGGAAGAGATCATCGGACGCTGGCTGGGCAAGCGCCCGGAAGCCAGGGATGCGGCGGTGATCGCCACCAAGGGGCGCTTTCCGATGGGGACGGGACCGAACGACGTCGGCACCTCCCGCCGAAGGTTGACCCGCGCCCTGGACGATTCGCTCCGGCGCCTGGGCGTGGAACAGATCGACCTGTACCAGCTGCACGCCTGGGACCCGATCACTCCGCTCGAGGAAACGCTGCGGTTCCTTGACGACGCGGTCAGCCGCGGAAAGATCGCCTACTACGGTTTCTCCAACTTCCTGGGGTGGCAGCTGACCAAGGCCGTCCATCTTGCCCGCGCACACGGCTGGTCTCCGGCGGTGACACTGCAGCCCCAGTACAGCCTGCTGGTAAGGGACATTGAAGCCGAGATTGTGCCGGCCGCGCTCGACGCCGGAATCGGGCTGCTGCCCTGGTCCCCTTTGGGCGGTGGCTGGTTGTCCGGCAAGTACAAGCGGGACCAGGCTCCCCAGGGTGCCACGCGGCTCGGCGAGAACCCCGAGCGCGGCATGGAGGCCTGGAAGGCGCGCAATGACCATCCTGGTACCTGGCAGGTGATCGGCGCCGTGGAGGAAATCGCCGCTGCCCGCGGCGTGAGTTCCTCCCAGGTGGCGCTTGCGTGGCTGGTGGACAGGCCGGCGGTGACTTCGGTGATCCTGGGTGCGCGGTCCACGGAGCAGCTCGCGGACAACCTTGCCGCCGCCGATCTGCACCTCAGCCCTGACGAAGCCGGCCACTTAACCCAAGTCAGCCAACCCCGGACAGGGGTCTACCCGTATGGTCCCATGGCGCAGGAGCAGCGCAGCCGCAGGATGGAAGGTGGCCGGTAGCGCGGCACCTTGCAGCGCACGGGTGCCAATCGCGTGCCGCCTACCTCCGTTGGCTCGAGCCTGGAATTTCCGGGGCCTTGCCCATAGGTCAGTACGGCCTTGAGGTCCTGCTGGCACGGGGGCTACGATTGCCGCCACCTGCCACCAGAAGGAGACCGTCATGGGCGCGGCATCTGAACGGGAGCCATCCTCGGCGGAGCTGATGGTTGACCTCATCATTTCCCTGGATGGCTGCGCCTCAGCTGAGGGATGGCCCGGCTGGTGGGGCCTGGAGGGGCCGGAATACCTGGCCTGGCTGGAGGAGGAGGGCCACAAGGACCGCACGTACCTGTTGGGCGCGAACACCTACCGGCTGATGTCCGGCATGTCGGAGGAGGCCGCTGCGGGAGGCCCGGGGTTTTCCGAGGAAGAAGGGGCGAGCCTCACCGGCCTGGCAGCGGTGCCCAAGGTTGTGTTTTCCTCCACGCTCCAGGGGCCGCTGGGCTGGCCGAACTCGAAGCTGGTCAGCAGGGACGCAGTGGAGGCCGTAGGGGAAATGAAGGGGAAAGGCTCCGGTCCCTTGAGCACCCTCGGCAGCCTGAGCCTGTGCCGGTCGCTTCTGGCTGCCGGCCTCGTGGACAGGTTCCGGCTGGTGGTCTTCCCTGTCATCACGGGCCGCACCGGCAGGGAGCGGATCTACGACGGCTACCCGGACGTCGCGCTCGAGATGGTGGACAGCCGGACCTTCGACGGCAGGCTGCAGTTGCTCGAATACATCCCCACAATCCTGGACGGACCGCCGCGCAGCACCAGCCTGCCCAGTGCCTAGCAGCCGGATGCGCCGGACACGCACCATCGTGACTGGCCGGGATCGGGCACACTTGATGGCATGACTGATACCGATGCTGCCACCACCGGGCACTCAACCGTTGAGGAATGGACGCGTGCCCTTGCGGAGTCCAAGGGTTCGCCGGGCGGAGGGGCCGGGACGGGCGTGATGCTTGCCATTGCCGCGTCACTGGCATCAATGGTTGCCGGCTATACCGAACCGGAGGAGGGCCGGCAGGCGGAGCTCGCCTCCCTGCATGAGCGCGCACAGTCACTTCGGGAGGCCGCCCTCAAGCTGGCCGACGACGACGCTGCCGCCTCCGAAGCGTTCGGCGCCGCCTTTCGCCTCGAACAGGGCCCGGAACGGGACGCGGCGATTCACCGTGCATCCATCGCTGCAGCCAGGGCATCGGCCGTCCTGGGGGAGCGGGCTGTAGCTGCCATCGATGACCTTGGTTGGCTTGCCGTCCACGGCAATCCGGCGCTCATAGCTGACGTCGTCGTTGGCTTCGGGGCACTGAGGGCGGCGGTGGCGGGGGCGCGCACCAATGTCAGCTTCGACCTCGCCACCCTGAGGTCTGCCGGGGCCACGCTGGAGCAGATCAGGGAGCAGCACCCGGGCCTGTGGTCGGCTGTCGAGCAGTTGACCGCAGCCCTTGAACGCATCGACCACCACACCGCAGCTGTGGATGACCGGGCGGCGCCCACCGACGCCGACTGACGTCCCGCAACACCTGGCGGGAAGCAACTGCGGTCCTGCTCGCTACCATTAAGGGATGACCAGTGCGGTCCGGAACCCACGCAACACTTTTTCGCTGGCGCGCAAAGTGCGGGGCTTATTGCGCCGGGTACCGGTGTGGAGCTGGCGGCTCCTGATGGCGGGCGTGGGCCCGCGGGAGCGGGTGCGGTTCAACAGGGACCCCCTCACCGACGTCGATTATGTCCATGACATCCGCTACCTGGACGACGACGCCAGTGCCCATCAGCTCGATGTACTCACGCCCCGGAACTCCGGCAGGGACGGCGGCAAGGCCCTGCCCGTCTATGTGTATTTCCACGGCGGAGGATGGACATCCGGGGACAAGTCAGCCCTCACCAAGTACTGCGCCAACCAGGCCGCCGGCGGCATGGTGGTGGTGAACGCCAACTACCGGAGGCCGCCCCGGTTCCACATGGGCCATGTGCTCCACGACGCCAACGCCGCGCTGGCGTGGGTACGCGGCAACATTGGACGCTATGGGGGCGATCCTGAGTGCGTGGTCCTTGGCGGCGACTCCGCCGGCGGGCAGATCGCGGCTTTGCTCACGGCTGCCACGCTGCGGGAGGAACTGGCCGCGCACTACTCGCTTCACCCTGCCGTGGCCGGGCACCACCTGAAGGGGCTCGTCCAGCACTGCAGCGTGGTTGATTTTTCCGTGTTCTTCAGGAGCGGCTTCATCATGAGCCTGAACTTCGTCCGGATGCTGCTGCCCCCAACCGATGTTGCCCCGAGCCGGATCCGAAGCCCTTTCACCGCACCGGAAGCCGTTGAACGGCTGAAGGCCCAGGCCGGTTTTATGTCTCCGATCGAATGGCTCGACGGCCGCTTCCCTCCGGTATTCGTCACTACCTCGGAACGTGACTTCCTCTACGAGGCCAACATCAACTTCATCAGCAGGCTGGAAGAACACGACGTTCCGGTGGACACCCTGATCTACCACTGGTCCAATGCCAACACCGAGCACACGTGGCAGCAGGACTACCGTTATCCGGAATCCCAGGAGGTCTACCGCCGGCTGCATGCCTTCGTCCGGAAGGTCGCACAGCGTCCCACGGCGCACGCCCCTCTCTAAACACAGGTAACGGGGCTATCTTGGGACGATGGGAGCCCAGGACCAGCCGCCGTTGGGGGTCAGCCCTGACGAGTTCGGCTCGGCCCGCGTGGACGGGGCTGCCCTGCTCGATGCGGGGCTGGGTGACGTGGACTGGACCAGCCCGCCCCCGGGGTCGAGGCCCATGCGGATCCGGGCGCCGAGCGGGCACCTCGCGGCCTGGATCATGGGTGACGCCGCTGACCCGTGGATCGTCCTAATTCCAGGGGCCACCGGTTCGAAAGAAGATTTTTCGCTGATG
The DNA here is from genome assembly GCF_045291495.1 of Pseudarthrobacter quantipunctorum. NCBI lineage: Bacteria > Bacillati > Actinomycetota > Actinomycetes > Micrococcales > Micrococcaceae > Pseudarthrobacter > Pseudarthrobacter quantipunctorum. The sequence goes on along the minus strand of NZ_CP148033.1, from coordinate 2,141,014 downwards.
ATGCCGGACCTGGCTGACGCCGGATACTTTGTGCTGAGCTACGACATGGCCGGCCAGTACCAGTCGGCGGCGGCAGGCCCGGAAAACCTGGTGCCGCCGCGGCTTCACTACGACTATGACCTCTTTGTGCGCGACTTCCTTGCGGTCCTTGAATCCGCCGGGAAACCGGCCCATGTTGTGGGCTATTCGTTCGCCGCGATCATTGTCCAGATTGCCTTCTCCAAGCGTCCGGAGCTGTTCCAGACGCTCACGCTCCTGAGCTGCCCGCCGGAGCCAGGGCAGAGCTTCCGCAGCGTGAGCCGGATCGGCCGGTTCAGCAGCTGGGCGAATGGCCGGATAGGGGCGGCCCTGCTCATTTGGGGCATCCGCCGGAGCTTCGTCCGGGTGCCCAGGAGCCGGCAGAAGTTCGTCAATTACCGTTTCCGCTTCACGCGCCGCTCATCGGTCCGGGACATCTACGTGCTGATGAAGAACGTCCCGGACCTCCGCGGCCTCCTGGCTGGAGCCGACCTTCCGAAATTCGTGGCGGTGGGCGAGCACGATCTCTGGCCCCTGCAGCTGCACCGTAAGTTCGCCCAGGCCATTAACGCCAGGATCGCCGTTTACCGCGGCGGGCACAGCCCCTGCGAGACGTCGCCGCACCAGTTCAGCCGCGATCTCCTGGCCCTGTACGCGAAGGACAGCGGGCCCGCCTGAGCGCTATCCGCCGTCGTCTCTTCCTGCCCGCCTGCGCTGCGCCTCCAGGCTGCGCCGCGCCCGTGCCCGCTCCAGGCGGCGCCGCAGCGGCGGTTCCTCCTTGAACTCCACCCGGAAGGTAACCAGCGACATGCGGACATGGCGGCGGAAGGACGGCCAGCTGGTGAGTGGCCGGGCGGAGACGCCCATGACCAGCGCGGGGTCATAGATGACCGCCATCTCCGGGCGGAGGTGGTACGAGATGTCAAGGTCGTCGTGGACCTCGGCATTGTTCCTCACCACGCTACCGCCAATCGCCTGCCACACAGCCCGGCGCAGCGCGAAGTTGGACCCATAAACGGGCGCATGGCCCAGGACAAAGCCGACCACCTTGAAGTAGCCGCCCAGGAAGACGTGCCGTCCGGCCCACCGGATCCAGCGGCGCCCGCCGTAGAACTCGCCGGGTCCGGTCACCAGGGACAGGGGGCCCGCGGCGCCAAGGATGGCTTCCACCCGTTCCAGCCAATCCGCCGGGGGCCTGGAGTCCGTATCCAGCCGGGCGGTGATGTCTCCCGTTGCCGCATCAAACCCGGCAGCGGTGGTGGCCGGAATTCCCGGCACATCGACCAGGATCCGCCGGACTCCCGCTGCGCTGCAGACGGCGGCAGTATTGTCGCTGCTGGCATTGTCCACCACGATGATCTCGTCCGCGGGCCGGGTTTGCCGGGACAGCAGGTCCAAGCATGCCGCGAGCATGGCGGCGTCATTGCGGGTGGGGATCACCACCGAGACCATGGACGCGCCACCTGCAGATTCCCCGGTCATGCCATCGCCTCCACGCTCCACAGTGCACCGCCACGCTGAACAGTGTGGAGCAGAGTGCGATCAGCAGTCATGACGCTAAGCGTAACGGCAGGGCCCCGCCCGGGCTTGAGGGGAAAAAGTCCTCGATCCGCGGCTGCTGCGGGGCTACGGTGTAGTGGTGACCCATCGTCCCGATATTTTCACCGTTGGTGAACTGCGTGCCTCCGGCCATGTCCTCAAGGACCTGCGCCAGGAAATCCGTGGAAACCTGCTCGCCGCGCTGGCGGCCGGTGAGGATCCATGGCCAGGGATGTACGGCTTCGGCCGGACCGTGCTTCCCCAGCTTGAGCGTGCCCTGATCGCCGGGCATGACGTGGTCCTGCTCGGCGAGCGCGGGCAGGGCAAGACGCGGCTCCTGCGCACCCTGGCCGGGCTCCTGGACGAATGGTCGCCCGTCATCGAGGGTTCGGAACTGAACGAACACCCGTTCGAGCCCATTACGGAGCATTCCCGCGCCCTTGCCCTGACGGAGGGCGACCGGCTGCGGGTGGCCTGGCGCCACCGGTCGGAACGGTATGTGGAGAAGCTCGCCACCCCGGACACCTCCGTCGCGGACCTTATTGGCGACGTCGACCCGATGCGGGTGGCCGAGGGACGCCGCCTGGGGGACCCGGAAACCATCCATTACGGCCTTGTCCCGCGCTCCAACCGCGGCATCATTGCCATCAACGAACTGCCGGACCTTGCCGAACGGATCCAGGTTTCAATGCTCAACGTGATGGAGGAGCGCGACATCCAGATCCGGGGCTATGTGCTCCGGCTTCCACTGGACGTGCTGGTTGTCGCCTCCGCCAACCCGGAGGACTACACCAACCGCGGCAGGATCATCACGCCGCTGAAGGACCGTTTCGGCGCGGAGATCAGGACCCACTACCCCATAGAGCTGGACGACGAGGTGGCCGTGATCCGGCAGGAGGGGCAGCTGGTGGCCGATGTCCCGCCGGTGATCCTCGAAATCCTGGCCCGCTACACCCGTGCGCTGCGGCAGTCCCCGGCGATCAACCAGACGTCCGGGGTCTCGGCACGGTTCGCCATTGCCGGGGCCGAAACGGTGGCAGCCGCCGCGCTCCGCCGTGCCAGCATGCGCGGGGAGGCAGAGGCTGTAGCACGGATCGTGGACCTGGACACCGCGGTGGAAGTCCTCAGCGGCAAGATCGAATTCGAATCCGGTGAGGAAGGCCGCGAACAGGCCGTCCTTGACCACCTCCTGCGCACGTCCACCGCCGAAGCCGTCCGGGCGCACTACCAGGGCCTGGACCTAGGCCCGCTGGTGGCAGCGCTGGACGGCCACACCACGGTGACCACCGGGGAGCACGTGACAGCACGGGAGTTCCTTGAAGGCCTGCCGTCCCTGAACGGGGCAGGCCTGTATGACGAGATCGGCAGCCGCCTCGGAGCGGCGAACGAGGGCCAGCGGGCCGCCGCCATCGAACTGGCGCTGGAGGGGCTCTACCTGGCCCGGCGGATCTCCAAGGAGTCCGACGACGAAGAGACCGTCTACGGCTGACGGCACCACGGTGCGTAGCTGGGCAAATGGCTGAAGCGAGGGACGGGCGGCACCATGAACATCCATAACCATTCCGCCAGGTACGGACGGTACGCCGGCGGGCCGGACCCGCTCGCCCCGCCGGTTGACCTGGTGGAGGCGCTGGACGCCGTCGCCGAGGACGTGATGGCGGGGTACTCGCCCCGCCACGCCCTGCAGGAGTTCCTCCGGCGCGGCGGGCGGAACCGGGAAGGCCTGGACGATCTCGCCAGGCGCGTGCAGGAGCGCCGGAATGACCTGCTGGGCCGGCACAACCTGGACGGCACCCTCAACGAGGTGAAGAAGCTCCTGGACACTGCCGTGCTGGAGGAACGCAAGCAGCTGGCCCGCGATGCCATGATGGACAACGCAGACCGTGCCTTCCGGGAAATGCAGTTGCAGAACCTGCCCGCGTCCACCGCTGCGGCGGTCAAGGACCTGGCCTCCTATGACTGGCAATCCGGCACGGCACGGGAAGCCTACGAGCGGATCAAGGACCTGCTGGGCCGCGAGGCCCTGGACCAGCGGTTCGCGGGCATGAAGCAGGCACTGGAGGGCGCCACGGAGCAGGACCGGGAAGCCGTCAGCGCAATGCTGCGCGACCTGAACGCGCTGCTGGACAAGCACCGCCGGGGCGAGGATACCAAGGCCGACTTCCAGGAGTTCATGGCCCGGCACGGCGACTACTTTCCTGAAAACCCGCAGTCGGTTGAGGAACTGATCGACGCCCTTGCCAAGCGGGCCGCTGCTGCCCAGAGGCTCCTGCAGTCCATGTCACCCGAGCAGCGCGAAGAACTGATGCGGCTTTCCGCCCAGGCCTTCGGATCACCGGAGCTCATGGCCCAGCTTGACCAGCTCGACGACAGCCTGCGCGCCCTGCGCCCCGGTGAGGACTGGACCGGCTCGGAACGCTTCGAAGGCCAGGAGGGCCTGGGCCTGGGCCTGGGCGACGGCACCGGAGTGCTCCAGGACATCGCCGAACTGGACGAGCTCGCCGAACAGCTCTCCCAGTCCTACAACGGCTCAACCCTGGGCGACCTGGACCTGGATGCCCTGGCCCGCCAGCTGGGACAGGACACCGCCGTCACCGCCCGCACGCTTGCCGACATCGAACGCGCCATGCAGGAGGGAGGCTACCTGCGGCGGGGCACGGACGGGGACCTCCGGCTCTCACCACAGGCCATGCGGCGGCTGGGCAAGTCGCTGCTGCGGGACACCGCCAGGCAGCTGTCGGGCCGGCAGGGGCGCAGGGACACCCGCGTGGCCGGGGCGGCGGGGGAGCAGACCGGATCAAGCCGTTCATGGGAGTTCGGGGACGCCGAGCCCTGGGACGTGACCCGAACGTTGACCAACGCGATCAGCCGCACAGCGGCGGGCGGTGGAACCCCGGGCAGCGGCCTCCGCCTCACCCCGGCGGACATCGAAGTGAGCGAAACAGAAGCGCGCACGCAGGCCGCCGTCGTCCTTCTTGTCGATGTGTCCTTTTCGATGGCCGCCGAGGGAAGGTGGGTTCCCATGAAACGCACCGCGCTGGCGCTGCACCACCTGGTCTCCACCCGTTTCCGCGGCGACAGGCTGGAACTGATCACGTTCGGCCGCCATGCCCAGGCGATGGACATCGGGGAACTCACCGCACTGCCGCCGCTGCGGGAGCAAGGAACAAACCTCCATCACGGTTTGCTGCTGGCCGGCCGTTTCTTCCGCAAGCACCCTTCCATGCAGCCTGTCCTCCTGGTGGTGACCGACGGCGAACCCACGGCCCACCTGCTGCCGGAAGGCGAGCCGTGGTTCTGCTGGCCGCCGGACCCGGAAACCATCCGCGTGACAGTGGCGGAGCTCGACCGGCTGGGGCGCGCGGGCACGCAGGCCACGTTCTTCCGGCTGGGCTCGGACCCCAGCCTGGAACGGTTTGTCCAGCGCATGGTACGCAGGGTGGGCGGCCGGGTTGTGGCTACCGAGGCAGGGGAACTGGGCGCCGCCGTGGTGGGGGAGTACCTCCGCGCGCACTTCCGGGGACGGGTCTTCGGCGATTCCGACTGGGCCTCCTAACCAGGGGGCCGCCGGGGAAAGGGCCGCAGGCGTTACCCCATTCCCGGGCGAATCCATGTGAGGATCGAAGCATGCCTGACCGCCTCATGCTGCTGGATACTGCATCGCTGTACTTCCGCGCCTTCTACGGCCTGCCGGATACGATCCGCCGCGGGGACGGCACACCGGTCAACGCCGTCCGCGGCCTGCTGGACATGATCGCCCGGCTGACCACGGACTACCAGGCCACGCACCTCATCGCGTGCTGGGATGACGACTGGCGCCCGCAGTGGCGGGTGGATCTCCTGCCCACCTACAAGGCCCACCGGGTGGCGGAAGCCGTCACGGGTGCCCCGGACATCGAAGTTGTCCCGGACGCGCTGGAGGCGCAGCTTCCCATGATCCGCCAGGTGCTTGGGCTCGCCGGCATCGCTATTGTGGGCGCGCCCCACCATGAGGCCGACGACGTCGTGGGCACGTACGCGAGCCACGCGGACCTTCCCGTCGATGTAGTCACCGGGGACCGCGACCTTTTCCAGGTCTGCGACGACGAACGCCAGGTCCGCGTGATCTACACCGCCCGCGGCATGAAGAACCTTGAGGTCATCACCGAAGAAACAGTGGTGGCCAAGTACCGGGTGCTGCCCCAGCAGTACGCCGATTACGCGACATTGCGCGGCGACGCCTCGGACGGCCTGCCGGGGGTTGCCGGAATCGGTGAAAAAACCGCGGCGTCGCTTCTGCTGAAGTATGGAACCCTGGAGGGGCTGCTGGAGGCGGCTGAACTTCCCGGGGGCGGCATGGCCGCCCCCGTGAAGGCCAAGCTGGCCGCCGCTGCAGGTTACCTCTCGGTTGCCCCCGCCGTGGTGAGGCTGGTGCGGGACCTGGATCTGCCCACGCCCGAGCAGGCGGGCGCGGAACTGAATCCCGTTGCAGGCGAGCCGCGGGCCGAGCTCGAGCGGCTCGCCACTGAGTGGAACCTGGGTGGCTCGGTAAGGCGGCTCCTCGCGGCCCTCGACCTGCGGCAGTAGGCCCCGGCGCATTCTTCGTCCGCGCCGCGCTTGCATCATCAACTTCGGGTAGTAAGCTTGCTGATCAATAGTAATAAGCTTGCTGATTAATTGGAGTAGCGGGAGCGGGTCGAACGAATGAGTGCAGTTATTGTTGCCATCTGGGCCCTGGTGGCCGCTTCCGGAGCAGGCCTGGCTGCCACCGCCCCGTATGGTGCTGTAGGCCACGGAGGCCAGTACCTCGCCGGCCATGTGCTCCTGGGCCTTGGGCTCGGTCAGTTGCTGGCTGCTGTGGTCCGGTTTGCCGTGCGGCGGATGATTGCCGGCACCCCGTCGCGGACATCGCGTGCGCCCCTCGCGGCGGTCCCGGCAATGGACGCCGCAGCAGTGGCCGCGCCCGCCGGGGACACGGCGGCCGTGACCGTCCTCTACCCCCGGCCCGCCGCCGTCGTCCCCTTGCGGGGCAGGCATGCCGCCTGACCATCTCCAGCCTGCTCCGGTGCAGGGCGCCTCTTCAAAGCGCCCGCAGCGGAGGGCATGGACCGGAATAGCTGCCGTATTGGCAGCGGCCGCCCTCACCGCCGCCGCCGTCACTGTTTCCCCGAATCTCGGCGGTGCCGATTCGGAAGACGCCACGCTTCGGGGTTTCCAGATCCGCGTTCTTAACGTCACCCAGGCTGCCGCGGAGAACCGGCTGGACGGGGTCCTCGATGCCCTTGAGGCACTTGAACGGGACCTTGACCTGGCTGCCGGGCAGGGTGCGATCTCGGCGGCCCGGTACCGTGGCATCGACGCTGCACTGGAAGCGGTCCGGGCAGACGTAACCCGCACCATCACGGCACAGGCAGCCTCCGCCGCCGACGCAAAAGCAGCGGTAACTGCGGCGGAAACGCCCGCGGTGAACGTCACCGCCCCGGAGCCGGCGCCGGAGCCAGTGCCAGAGCCCCAGCCTGTTCAAGTCCAGCCGGAAGCCCCCGCAGCGCCCGCGCCGGCACCTGAGCCTGCCCCCCAGCAACAGGACCTGCCTGATGCTGCCAAGGAAGCCAGGGAAAAGGGCAAGGGCGCCGGAAAGCCTTAGCTCGCCGCTTTAAGCCCGGAACCGGGCGCCGGGCCAGGACGTGTCCGCAGTGCACCGGTTGGCCGGGCAAAATGGAGGGATGACTTCCCCGAGCGGACGGCAGGAGCCGCCACCTGTCCAGGCCTTCCACCTCCGGGCCATCGGCGCCGGCCTGCCCTTTGCCAACTCGCTCCCGGCCCTGGCCGAAGCGCTGGGCGATGGCGAGCCTGGAGGAGCGGCAGTAGTGCAGGCGCCCCCGGGAACGGGCAAGACCACCCTGGTTCCGGCCCTGCTGGCAAACCTCGTGGGAAGACTCCCTGGGGGCCCCGGCGGACGCCACCGCAGGGTTGTGGTCACCCAGCCGCGGCGGGTAGCTGCCCGTGCCGCCGCCCGCAGGCTTGCAGCCTTGGACGGCAGCCCGCTGGGCACCCGGGTGGGGTATACAGTCCGCGGAGAGCGGCAGGCCGGATCCGGAACGCTCATAGAATTCGTCACGCCAGGCATCCTGCTGCGCCGCCTGCTGGCCGATCCCGACCTGCCGTCGGCAGGTGCGGTGGTCCTGGATGAGGTCCACGAGCGCGGCCTCGAAACGGACCTCCTGTTCGGCATGCTCACGGAAGTACGCCAGCTGCGCGGTGACCTTACCGTCGTCGCCATGTCCGCTACCCTGGACGCTCCGAGGTTCGCTGCCCTGCTGGGGGATCACGACGGCGGCGGGCCGGCCCCCGTCGTCGACTGTCCCTCGGCACTCCATCCACTGAGGACGGAGTGGCGTCCGGCGCCCGGCCAGCGGTTGGACGGCAGGGGAGTGACCCGCACTTTCCTGGATTTCGTCGCAGGGACCGCCGCGGAGGCCCACCGGCAGGCGCTGGCAGCAGACAGCGCTGCGGACGCCCTGGTCTTCGTCCCGGGTGCATGGGAAGTCTCGCAGGTCGCGGCCGGGCTTCGCAGCCGCGTGGGGCCGGGGACTGACGTGCTGGAACTTCACGGCAGGGTGGGCCCCGCCGAGCAGGACCGGGCCGTGTCCGGGCGCGGGCCGGGGGAGAACGCCAGGATTATCGTCTCCACGGATCTGGCCGAGTCATCGCTGACCGTGCCGGGGGTCCGCCTCGTCATTGACTCGGGGCTGGCCCGTGAGCCGCGGCGCGACGCCGCACGGGGAATGAACGGGCTGGTGACGGTCTCCTGCTCCCGGGCCTCCGCTGACCAGCGTGCCGGACGCGCCGCCCGCCAGGGCCCCGGGACGGTGGTCCGCTGCTACAGCCAGCAGGCATTCGGCGCCGCCCCGGCCCATGTGACCCCGGAAATCACCGTGGCGGACCTCGCCGGAGCCGCCCTGGTGATGGCGTGCTGGGGATCACCGCGCGGGCAAGGCCTGGCCCTGCCGGACGCCCCGCCGGAGCCGGCCATGGATGATGCCATGGAAATCCTGCACGAACTTGGTGCCGTGGCCGGCGACGGCCACGCTACCAGTGCCGGCAGGACCCTGTCGGGACTCCCGGTTGATCCGCGTCTGGGCCGCGCCTTGCTCGACGGCGCCGCTGCCGCCGGCCCCAGGGCGGCGGCAGAGGTGGTGGCCGCCGTGGCAGGTGATGCGCGGGCGTCCGGCGCTGACCTGCCGCGCCTCCTGTCCGAACTCCGCAGCGACAAAGGCCCCGCCGGCAGGCGCTGGGCAGATGAAAGCCGCCGCCTCCAGGTCCTTGCGCAGCAGGCGGGGCCCCTGCCAGGCGCTCCGGCCCTGCCGCCCCTTGCCGGTGGGAGCGCCCTGGTGGGCGCCGTCGTCGCCCTTGCCTTCCCCGACCGCGTGGCACGCAGGGTTCCCGGCGGCGGGCCCGAGCAGTACCTGCTGTCCTCTGGAACCCGGGCAGGACTGCCCGCCGGAAGCAGCCTGTCCGGGCATGAATGGCTGGCAGTGGCTGAGGTGTCCCGCGGCGGAGGGAGGGACTCAGCCGGCACGGGTGCCGTGATCCGCGCCGCAGCCCCGCTCTCCGCCAGCTTCGCCGAATCAGCCGCGTCCCACCTTATGGCTGAGGCGGTGGAGGCCGCCTTCACGCAGGGCCGGGTTACCGCGCGCAGGATCCGGCGGCTCGGCGCGATCGTGCTCGCCTCCACCCCGGTGCGTCCGTCGCCTGCCGAGGGCCGGGCCGCGCTGGCAGGAGCGTTGCAGAAGGAAGGGTTGGATGCCCTCAACTGGTCGACGGCGGCAGCGGCGTTGCGCAGGCGGCTCGCTTTCCTGCACCGTGAGCTGGGGGAGCCGTGGCCGGATATGTCGGAGGCGGGCCTCCTCCGCCGTCTGCAGGATTGGCTGGGACCGGAGCTGGAGTCGCTTGCGGCCGGTGCGGACGTGAACGCGGTGGAGCTTGCTGAGCCGCTGCGGCGGCTGCTTCCCTGGCCGGACGCAGCCAGGATGGATGAGCTCGCTCCGGAAGCCCTGGACGTTCCCAGCGGCTCAAGGGTGCGGATTGACTACCCTCACTGGTCGGACGTGACGGCGCCGCCGGTGGTGGCAGTCAAGCTCCAGGAGTGCTTTGGGCTGGCCGCCACGCCCCGCCTGGTCAACGGCCGGGTGCCGGTGCTGTTCCATCTGCTCTCACCGGCCCGGCGCCCGCTGGCCGTCACAGGCGATCTGACGTCATTCTGGTCCGGTCCTTATGCCCAGGTCCGCGCCGAAATGCGGGGCCGCTACCCGAAGCATCCCTGGCCCGAAGATCCCTGGTCCGAGCCGGCCACTGCACGGACCAAACAGCGGAAATAGCGTCCCGCCGGGGCAGCCTCCCCGGCCCGTGAACGGCACGTGAGATCTCCGATACACGCTTGTTACTTCCCGTCGACCCGCTGAAACATGCGCCGCATAGGCTCTTTTTCACCTGGACAGCGTGGTCCACACGCAGACATGGAAGGACCTAAAGATGTTTCTCCTCAACAACCTCAATCTCCTGCTCGACGGCCGCCGGGGCGATGACAGCCGGTTCCACACCGGAGGCACCGGAAACACGGAATGTCCCGAAGGGCAGTTCACCTCCGCAGCCTGGGAGGGCTGGTGGCACGAAGAAGCGGCCTGACAGCCGCAGTTACGCGGGCGGCGCATTGGCACCCCTCCGGGTCATGGTTCGGCTCAGGGTTTGGGCCGCCAAGGCGTCCGCGCCTCTCGGGATGTGAGCCCTCCGGGCGTGGTGCCGCTCAGGGTTGGGACCCCGGATTACGGGAGCAGGGTTTCGGGAACCCGTTTTTCAGCCGGAGGCACGGATGAAGCGGGCCACCGGCTTCGCCAGGGAGGCACCCACCTCTGCCGGGGACCGCCTGAGGCCGGCCACCGCAAAGGAATGGTCACCGCCGTCCACCCACTGCAGGACGGCGGAGGGCCCAATCCGGGCCACCACATCTTCCAGGAGCGCAGGGGTGGCGAACGTGTCCCGGCTGCCCTGGAGGAAAAGCATGGGGACGGTGATGCCGTACAGGTGACCGTCCCGCAGCTTCTCGGGCTTCCCCGGAGCGTGCAGGGGGTACCCCAGGTACACCAGCCCGGCGGCTTCCATCCCCTCCGCGACGGCCATGGAGGCCATCCGTCCGCCGAAGGATTTTCCCGCCGCCCACAGTGGACCGGTATCGCCGTGTTCCGCGGCCCGTTCTGCCGCGGCTGTCATCACCGCACGCCAGGTGGCAATGGCCGCGGGTGGCCGGTCCGGAAATTTCCGCCCCGCCTCCCGGTAGGGAAAGTTGAAGCGCAGGGTGGCAATTCCCAGGGAGTTCAAGCCGTCGGTAAACCCGAGCATGAGGGGATGTTCCATGCCGGCGCCCGCACCATGGGCCACCACCACAGTGGCGGACGGGTTGTCGGGGCGGGCAAAGACGGCAGGCACCGTGCCCTCGCCCACGGGGATGCGGAAGTCTGATGCTGAAACGGACATGCCTCCATCTTGCCGGACCGGCTGCGCAAATCTGCTGGTCCTCCGATCCGGGGGTGTACGTTGTCCCCATGGCGAGTGAACAGACCACCCTCACGGTCCAGGGCCCCCACGGCGAGCGCGAAATGCGCATCTCCAGCCCCAGCAGGGTGATCTGGCCCGAACCCGGAATCACCAAACTCGACCTGGCGCGGTACATCACCGACGTCGGCGACGCGTTTATTGCTGCCAACGGCGGCAGGCCGGTGGCGCTGCAGAGGTACTCGGGCACCATTGAGGGGGAGATGTTTTTCTCCAAGAACCCGCCCAAGGGCGCCCCGGAGTTCATAAGGTCCACCCCTGTGGTGTTCCCGAGCGCCCGCTCGCATCCCATGCTGATACTGGACGAACCTGCCGCGGCGGTGTGGGCCGTGCAGATGAACACCATCGTGTTCCACCCCTGGCCTTCGCGGGCGGACAACACGGACAACCCCGACCAGCTGCGCATCGACCTCGACCCCCAGCCCGGAACGGACTTTGACGACGCCGTCCCGGCTGCGCTGGCGCTGAAGGAGGTGCTGGCAGAGGCAGGACTGGAATGCTTCATCAAGACTTCCGGCAACCGTGGACTGCACGTCTATGCGCCTGTCGAACCGTCCCGGGAGTTCCTTGACGTCCGGCATGCCGTGATTGCGGCGGCCAGGGAACTGGAGCGCCGCATGCCGGGCCAGGTCACCACGGCCTGGTGGAAGGAAGAGCGCGGCCAGCGGGTGTTCGTGGACTTCAACCAGGCCAACCGGGACCGGACCATCGCCGGCGCCTACAGCCCGCGGCCGCTGGCCCATGCTCCGGTGTCCTGCCCCATCACCTGGGATGAGCTGGAACGCGTGGAACCGAAGGATTTCACCATCCTGACCGTGCCGGACCGGCTCAAAACGGTCGGTGACCCGTGGGCTGACATGCACAGCAAGCCTGGGACCATTGACACCCTGCTGGACTGGTGGGAACGGGACCTTAAGTCCGGGCTGGGCGAGCTTCCCTTCCCGCCGGACTACCCCAAAATGCCGGGGGAGCCGCCCCGGGTGCAGCCCAGCAGGGCCCGGAGACAGGACTAGCCCACCCCGGAAGGGGCGGGCCACCGTCGATATACCTGCGACCGGACCGGTCAGGGGGAACGTTTTATTCGAAGCGGGACGGGTCCCCTGTTCCGCGCCGGACCACCTCAGCCACGCCGCTGGAAAAGTCAATAACGGTAGTGGGCTCGGAACCGCAGTCACCGGCATCGATCACGGCGTCCACCTGGTGGTCCAGGCGTTCCTTGATTTCCCAGCCCTGGGTCAGCGGATCCTCCTCATCCGGCAGCAGCAGGGTGCTGGAGAGCAGCGGCTCGCCCAGTTCCGCCAGCAGTGCCTGGACCACGCGGTTGTCCGGGATCCTTACGCCAACAGTCTTCTTCTTGGGATGCAGCAACCGCTTGGGAACTTCCTTTGTTGCCGGAAGGATGAAGGTGTAGCCGCCCGGGGTGACTGCCTTGATGCTGCGGAAAACATCATTCCCAATGTTCACGAACTGTCCCAGCTGGGCAAAATCCCTGCAGACCAGCGTGAAGTGGTGCTTGTCGTCCAGGCGGCGGATGCTCCTGATCCGGTCCAGGGCGTCCCTGTTTCCCACCTGGGCACCCAGCGCATAGCAGGAATCCGTGGGGTAGGCGATCAGGCCGCCGTCGAGCACTATCTTGACCGCCTGGGTGATGGCGCGCGGCTGGGGGTCCTGGGGGTGAACGTCAAAGTATCTGGCCATGACCCAGAGCCTACGGCCCAGCCGGACACTTGTGCACCACCCGTCCCGTTTTCCCCTACCACCGGCCCTTCGTTTGAGGCAGGATGGTGTCTGGTTCCACCATGCTCCGTCCCCACTCCAAGGAGATCCACCATGCCGACCACCCTTAATCCCTACCTCAGCTTCCGCGACAACGCCCGCGAAGCCATGAATTTCTACCAGGCCGTTTTTGGCGGGGAGCTGACCCTGAGCACCTTCGGGGAATTCCAGGCCAGCGACGATCCTGCGGAGTCGGAGAAGATCATGCACGGCATGCTGACCACCACCCAGGGAATGGTGCTGATGGGCGCCGACACGCCCAACAGCATGGGCTACACGCCGGGGGCGTCCATTTCCATCTCCCTCAGCGGCGACGATGAAGCGGAGCTCCGCGGCTATTACGAGAAGCTCAGCGGCGATGGCGGGACGGTAACGGTGCCCATGGAGCAGTCGCCGTGGGGTGACATCTTCGGCATGTGCACGGACCGCTTCGGCGTGGCCTGGCTGGTCAACGTCAACAGTGCCCACGGCACCCCGGAAACGCGCCAGGACTGACTGGCAACTACGGAGGTTCACTGTTCCTGAGGGCCCCCGCCTCCTGAGTCCGGGGCCGGATTCTGACGTCGGGTCCGGGTTCTTGAGGAGGTTGCGGGGCGGTGCGAGGATGGACGCGTGGAATCCCTCTTTGAGTTCCTTGACGACAAATGGTGGCTGGTTTTCCCGGCGATCGCTTTTGCCGGGCACTGGGCAAACTCGCTCCGTAAAGCCGGTGAGCGGCGGCACCAGCGCCGGGTGGAGCTGTACAAGCTCAGGAACCAGGCCCGGGAGTCCGAACGGGCTTCCGCCGCGGACGTCGAAGCGCTCGTTGCCACCCACGACGCCATCAACAAGCGCTGGCTGGACTACGAACTGGACGTTGGGAAGCTCATTGATTTTCCGCTCATGACCGACGTCCGCGAACCGCTCACCGTCGCCTTCCTCCGGGCGAAAAGGGAAGCGGACGGCATGCGCCCGGATTCCGCTGCGGACATGGCTTCGCCAACGAGGCTGGAGGCCTACCGGAAGGCAGTCAACAGCTTCGCTGTGGCGCTGGACGTGGCCGAACGTGAAGCCCGGCGGATCAGGGACAGCAAGTTCACGGGCCTGGAACGTGAACGCCTTGCCACTGCCCGGCAGCTGCTCAGGATCGCCGGGGACCATGCCGCCACGCCAGCCGAGCGGCAGGCGGCCTACAAGCGCGCCCGCCGCGAGCTCGATGGCCTGATCGTCCTGCCCGATGCCGCGGTCGCCGCCCTCGAAGCGCAGGTGGCGCCAGGGCTGGACGCCGGCCGGGAACCGTCGGACTTCCGGCACCGCTAGGTTTCCTGGACTGCCGGCCGTGACCCGCACGCTCTACATCGATGTGGACGGCGTTATTTGTCCTTTCGGACCGGAGGGCGCCAGCGGTTGGGGATCCGGCTGGCAACATTCCGATGCGGGGCTCCTGCCCGTGGCCTACGCGCCGGAACTGGTGGACGCGCTGAACGGGATTGCCGCCATGGCAGGGGTGCGGTGCGTATGGCTTACAAGCTGGGAGGAACTCGCACCGCAGTATCTATGCCCCGCCATCGGCCTTAACGGGACCCAGTGGCCCTGCCTGACGGCGGATGGGGCGGGTACTGGCGCCGGCTGGTGGAAGCTTCGGGCCATCCAGGACGATGTTGAAAAGACCGGCCCGGAAGCCGTGGCCTGGATCGATGACCAGCTTGGGTTCGAGGCGGAGGCGCAGTTCTGGGCCAGGCTCCTTGGCCGCCGGATCCTGGCTTTGTCTCCGGACCCGAGGCACGGAATTTCGCCTGCCGAACTGCAGCAGGTGCGGTCGTTTCTGGTGCGGCCGTTGTTTTGACCTGATGGCGTGGACGCGTACGATCGATAGGGTTTCACGCCGGTTGTGTTAACGCCACAGGTCATTCCAAGCAAACAGCTGGTGAATTATGCTGTGCAAGGCAGCCGGGGGAGATGAAACTGCTGAACGTCGACTCTGCAGATTGGGCAACAGGTGGATATCACCTTCATGGTGGCGCTGGTCATCGCACTGGCACTATTTTTCGACTTCACGAACGGTTTCCATGACACCGCGAATGCCATGGCCACGCCCATTGCAACCGGCGCCATTAAGCCGAAGACCGCGGTGACCCTGGCGGCCATCCTGAACCTCGTGGGCGCCTTCCTGTCCACCGAGGTTGCCAAGACGGTCTCCGGCGGAATCATCCGTGAAGGCTCGGACGGGATCCAGATCACCCCGGACATCATTTTTGCCGGGCTCATGGGCGCCATTCTCTGGAACATGATCACATGGCTTAAGGGCCTGCCGTCGAGTTCCTCGCATGCGTTGTTCGGTGGTTTGATCGGCGCCGCTATCGCCGGCATCGGCTTCAACTCGATCAACCTCGAGGGCCTGATGCAAAAGGTCATCCTGCCTGCCATCTTCGCTCCGCTGATCGCCGGCATCGTCGCCTACGTCTGCACGCGCCTGGCCTACGCCCTGACATCCCGGCATGACCCGGAGACCGGCAGCAAGCTCACGCAGAAGCGCGGCGGCTTCCGCACCGGGCAGATTTTCACTTCAAGCCTGGTGGCCCTGGCGCACGGCACCAACGACGCGCAGAAGACCATGGGCATCATCACGCTGGTCCTCATCGCCGCCGGCACCCAGGAGACCGGCTCCGGGCCCCAGCTCTGGGTCATCGCCGCTTGTGCGTTTGCCATCGCCATCGGCACGTACGCCGGCGGATGGCGCATCATCCGCACCATGGGCGCCGGTCTCACCGAGGTGAAGCCCGCCCAAGGTTTCGCGGCCGAGACGAGCACCGCGTCCGCCATCCTTGCATCCTCGCACCTCGGTTTCGCGCTCTCCACCACCCAGGTGGCCTCCGGTTCCGTTATTGGATCCGGAATGGGCCGCAAAGGGACCAGCGTGCGGTGGAGCATGGTGGGCAAGATCGCCCTGGGCTGGCTCTTCACCCTCCCAGCCGCAGGCATCGTTGGTGCCCTGACCGCGCTGCTGGTGAAGACCGGCGTCATCGGCGTCCTGATCGCCGCCGTCGCCGGCACGGCAGCAGTCCTCTTTATGTTCTTCTACTCACGGAAGTCCGCCGTCGGCCACCACAACGCCATCGAGGTCGAGGAAGCCGGCCAGGCCGTGCGCTTCGCGAAGAAGAAGGCCATGGCGCGGGCCCGTGCCCATGCCAAAGCCAAGGCGCAGGCAAATGCTGACGCTGATGCCAACAACCAGAAGGAGACTCAGCGATGAAGTGGTTGGAACTCCTGACCGTTGCCGGCGCCACCCTGGCTGCTGCGGTAACAGTGGTGGTCCTGTACTCGCTCGGCGTGCGGCTCACGGCAATCGCCGCGGACGTCCAGCAGACATCCCCGGGCATCAAGCGGTCCCTTGCCTACATCTGCTTCGGCCTGTGCAGCCTGGCAGTCCTCTTCGGGCTGTACCTGATCATCCCCTACTTCTCCGGCTGACGAGGCCCCCTGGTGCCGCTGCGCCAGGGTGGACCTGGCTGGGCCTGAATCTCTGATCGAGGATGTTTTCTGCTCGGCCCGTGCATGGTCCACCCGCCTCTGGCAGGCGCTGGCGCGGTTGGCTAGGCTTGGCCCATGCCCCGCATCCAGTACTTTGTTGCCGCATCCCTGGACGGCTTTATTGCCACCCCCACTGACGACCTGGGCTGGCTCCTGCAGTTCGACGGTTTCGAGGGCGGCAAGGAAAGCTATGAGTCGTTCATGGCGGATGTGGGTTGCATCGTCATGGGTGGTGAAACCTATTCCTGGCTTCTGGAACACGAACCGGACAACTGGCCGTACCCGGACACCCCGTCCTACGTGTTCACCCACCACGAGTACACGGCGCCGTCGGGCTCTGACATAACGTTTGTCCGCGGGGACGTTACCGAATTCGCCGCGGACTTCGAACGGGACGCGGGCGGCAAGAACATCTGGGTGGTGGGCGGCGGCAACCTGGCAGCGCAGTTTGCTGCTGCCGGCCTGCTGGACGAAATCATCCTGTCTGTGATTCCCGTGGTGCTGGGAAGCGGCAAGCGGCTGCTTCCTCTGGAAGGGCCGACGGCGCCGCTTGAGCTGGTTGCCTCACGCACCATGGGCAGGGGCATCGTGGAGTTGCGGTATCGCCTGGACGGCCGCACGGCCGCCAGCACTACGTGACCGGCCGCGCAGGATCGCCACCTAAGTCCAGCCGCAGTAAGCAACAGCTGCAGCAGTCAGAGTGCATGGACCGCAGACGTTGAACCGGTGGACGACGCTATCGCCCAAGGGAGGTTCCCATACTGCGGACTTATTTTCGAGGCTGCTACCAATGCACTTGCCCGTGGACTGGACTGGCGGTCGTTCCGCTGGAGTCGAAAAACCGCTCCAGTTCGACTTCTGCCAGGGATAGCGGTCGATGAAACAGATTTGCGTGGCCGCCAGGCTCAGTGGGCATGGACGTACAGGGCGGCGGGCGGTGGGCCTGCCCCTTATGACGTTCCCGGGGTTTCAGGTGCGCGGGCAGGGCCGAAGAGACAGTTTCCGGCCAGTGGGGTGGTTCCCAGTCCTGGTGTTCGCTTTTGTAGTGCCGCCCGGACGGTGAGATCCAGCCGAGTGGTTCGTCCTTGGTGGCCGCTGTTGGTATCCACCCGCTGCTGTGTCGAAGTTTGTGGTGTTTCGGGCAGGGTTGTCCTAGGTTGCTGATCCCGGTGGTTCCGCCGTGCTGCCAGGCCAGGAGGTGGTCTGCCTCGTTATCCAGTGAGTTGTTGTTGCAGCCGGGGAAGGGGCATTTGCCGTCCCGCATCCGCAGCCAGTTCCGCATCGCTTTGGTAACCCGGTAGCTGGTCCGCCCGATTTCCAGCGGCGCCCCGTCCCGCGGATCGACGAGGACCCGGTGGAAGGAATCGGCACCGTTCGCGACCAGGTCCCTCGCCATGGACGCCGGGATCGGCCCGAAGCCGTCGAGCATGGCCGGCTCATCGGTCTCTCCCGTCAGGGAGAATACCGGCACGGTGACGAGGACCTGCGCACGGATCGTCGACGACAGCTCGGCGGGATCCGTCCCTGCACCCGCCCCGTCGCTGGTACCTGTGCTGTTGCCTGCAAGGACGCTGGACATGTCGTCACACCCGCGACTGGTACCGCCATTGCTGCCGCTGGTGAGGATCGCTTCGGCGAACTCGTCGGCCCGGGTCTGGGTGAGGGTGCGGGGTTCGTCGGGTCCCTGTGCGGCCCGGGCGAGGGCGTTGAGCCGGTTCCAGCCCGCCATGGCCTGATGGGCGGGGAGGTAGGCAGTGAGCCAGGCCATGCCGTCCTGGTCCGGCCGGTAGTCGACCCGCCTGGTCCGCCACAGCCTTAATGTGGCGTTTCTCGATGGAGTCTGTGTGGTGGCGTTCGCGCCAGGTGCGGGCTTTATGCCGGAGCCGGTGGGCGGGGATTTCCCCGACCGGGGCGGCGGTGGCGGGCCTGGGGGTGTCGGGGTCGAGGAAGTGGGCCTCGAGGGCCGCGGCGCCGGCGGGGTCGAGGGTGGCGGCCTCGTCCGCGAGGGCCAGGGCGTGCTGCCACGAGAGTGAACCTGCTTGCAGGGCGGAGAGGGTCAGGGGCAAGGTCGTGTCCAGGGCGTGGGACGTGGCCAGGAACGAGCTTGCGGCCCGCGGCCCGATGGCCAACACGGCCCCGATTTCCGCCGCGATGGCCATCTCCTGCGCCTGCACCGGCATCTCCGGTGCCAGGGCCTGGGCGGTGTCCGCGTACCTCATGGCGGCCCGGGCCTTCAGGCCTGCGAGCCCGGCTTCTGCCTCCCTGGCGCCGGCGAGGATGTCCAGGTTTCCATCGGCCAGCCCGGCCAACGGATCAGCAGCCGAAAACGGCTCCGCACCACACCCGTTCACCTCCACGTTGAGCACAAAAAGGGCGGCGCGGATGTCCGCAAACGCCTTCTCCACCACTTCCCTGCCCATGTACTAATCATCGGGGCAGGGTCTGACAATCACGGGTACCGCCCGCCGGCGCAAGATTTTGACTCCGTGGCGAAAAACTCGAGCAGTCACATCAAGGATGATGAGCCGTGAAGCTCCCGGGTTGATCTTTCCGCATCTGGCAACCTTTTGATGAAATTCCCGCCGCGTTCGCGGCACAACCGTGGAAGCTGTGGAGTCGTGTGCTGAGACCTTCCGGTGAATGGGCCGGCGATATAACGTAAATGGCGTGATCGTCCCGAAGAGTTCCCCGAATGCCGTGGCGGTCGCGGATCATTACGACGAGCTCGATCCGATTTATCGCCGGGTATGGGGTGAGCATGTCCATCACGGGCTATGGAGTACGGGTGGCGAGACGCCCGCCGAGGCCGTCGAGGCGCTAGTCGACTCGGTCGGTAGTCGGCTGCAGCTTCTGCCAGGCGAAGCGTGCGTCGACATCGGCTGCGGCTACGGTTCCACCGCAAGGCAGCTCGCGGTGGCACGAAGTGTCCGCGTCACCGGCTTTACGCTTTCCGCTGCGCAGGCCGACTACGCCGCCGCGCATCCCGTACCCGACGTGCACATCCATCTCCGCGACTGGCTGGCCAACGGGCTGCCCGATGCCTCGGCGAGTGCCGCATGGGCGATTGAGTCGAGCGAGCACATAGTGGACAAGCCCAGGTTCTTCGCCGAGGCGAACCGCGTGCTGTTGCCCGGCGGCCGCTTCGTCGTCTGCGCATGGCTCGCCGAGACCGATGCCGGCGGCTGGAAGGTCCGCCACCTGCTCGAACCGATCTGCCGCGAAGGGCGCCTGCCCTCGATGGGCACGCGCGAAGACTATGAGGCGATGGCCAGGGCGGCGGGATTTGCGATCGATGGCTATGAGGACGTCAGCCGCCGCGTCGCGCGCACTTGGACGATCTGCGCCCGTCGACTTGTGAAGGCCCTGCTCGCCGACCGCGAGACCCGTCGCCTCGCCCTTGGCGCACGCAATCGCATCTTTGTTCTGAGCATCCCCCGGCTGATCCTGGCCTACCGCACCGGTGCGATGCGCTATGGGATCTTCACGCTGTCGAAGGCAAGGGAAAACGGGGAGCCAGGCTAACCCTTACTCCTGCCGTGGTGGGACGTTGTCCCGGATCATATTGGTGATGCGTGCCGTTGAGAGCCGTCTGCCCTGCTCGTCTGTCATCACGATCTCGTGGGTGGCCAGTGTCCGGCCCAAATGGATGGCGGTGCACGTCCCCGTCACGGTTCCGGTAGCGATGGAGCGGTGATGGGTGGCGTTGACCTCAATGCCCACCGCATGGCGACCCGGCCCGGCGTGCATCCCGGCCGCGAAAGACCCCAGGGTTTCGGCCAGCACCACGTGCGCCCCGCCGTGCAGGATTCCTGCAACCTGCGTGTTGCCCTCCACCGGCATGGTGGCAACGCTGCGCTCGGGGCTCATCTCCTGGAACCGGATCCCCATTTTCACCACCAGTGCACCAATCCCGAACCGACCAAGCCAGGCGTGCAGGTGCTCAGGGATGCCGGCGGCGGAAAGCTCCTCGGCGAAGGGGCCGGGCGTGAAATTGTCCATCATGGCAACTAGGCTGGCACCTGTGAGTGAAACAACCAAACCGGCCCCTTTCCCGTCCCAAACCCTGCAGGAGGACAACGCCCCGCTGGGCTCAACCGCCCTCAAGGACGCTTCAGCCGGGGAAGGTGCAGGTCAGGACAATGTTGAGGTCCCGGCCGCCGCGTCTGTTTCAGCAACCGCTGCCCCCGTCGTTCCCATGACCGGCCAGCCGCGGCTCCTGGTCCTGGACGGCCACTCCATGGCATTCCGCGCTTTTTTTGCTCTCCCTGCGGACAAGTTCTCAACCACCAACGGGCAGCACACCAACGCGATCCATGGATTCACGTCCATGCTGATCAATCTCATCAAGGAGCAGCAGCCAACACACATAGCGGTTGCCTTTGACGTTTCCGACGAGTCCACCCACCGCAAGACCGAATACAGCGAATACAAGGGTGGCCGGAACGAAACCCCCCGGGAAATGAACAACCAGATCGACCTCATCGGCCAGGTCATGGAGGCCTGGGGCATCAAGACCATCAAAATGCCCGGGTATGAGGCTGACGACATCCTGGCCACCCTCGCGGCCATGGGTGAAAAGGCCGGGTATGAAGTGCTGTTGGTCTCGGGGGACCGCGACGCCTTCCAGCTCATCACGGACAACGTCTTTGTCCTGTACCCCAAGAAGGGCGTCAGCGATATTCCGCGGATGGACGCCGCCGCCATCGAGGCAAAGTACTTCGTCAGCCCCGGCAGGTACTCCGACCTCGCTGCACTGGTGGGCGAAACCGCGGACAACCTTCCGGGTGTGCCCGGCGTCGGGCCGAAGACCGCCGCCAAGTGGATCAACCTCTACGGGGGGCTTGAGGGCGTCCTGGAACACCTGGATTCCATTGGCGGCAAGGTGGGCGACGCACTGCGTGAGAATGTGGACGCAGTGAAGCGGAACCGCCGGCTGAACCAGCTCCATACGGACCTGGAACTCCCCGTCACACTCGATGACCTGTACCAGCCGCGCCCGGACCAGGCTGCACTTGAGGACCTCTTCGACAAGCTCGAATTCAAGACCATCCGCAACAGGCTCTTCGCGCTGTACGGCGATGAAGACAAGCCGGCCGCCGAGCGGGAAAGCATCGACACGCCGGAGTACGTCACCCCCGCCAATGCCGCGGAGTTGTCCACGTTCCTCGACGGCGGCGCAGGACAGCGTTCCGCGGTGGCCGTGGACCTGGTTCCCGGCCGTATCGGCGAGGACGCCGCAGCGCTGGCCATCGTCCGGGACGGCGCCGCCGCCTACATCGACCTCTCGGGGCAGGACGCCGAGACGGAGAACGTCCTGGCCGCGTGGCTGCGCGACCCCGCGTCCCCGAAAGTGCTGCACGGGTTCAAAGCCGCCCTTAAAGCCCTGACCTCCCGCGGGCTGGAGCTTGAAGGCGTAGTGGACGATACCTCCATCTCCGGCTACCTCATCCAGCCTGACCGGCGCACCTATGAACTCGCTGAGCTTGCCCAGCACCACCTGAACGTGGCCATCCCGGGCGCCACTGCCAAGGCAGGTCAGCTGGAGCTCTCCTTCGACGGCGAGGACGACGCCGCCGCCGATGCACTGGTCCAGGCCGCCGCCGTCGTCCTTGCCCTCAGCAGCTACTTCGAATCGGAACTGAAGGAGCGCCGCGCAGAGGAGCTCCTGTCCACCCTGGAGCTGCCGGTCAGCCGGGTCCTGGCGGACATGGAACTCGCCGGCATCGGCATCGACATGGCACGCATGGATGACCAGATCGCCGACCTGGCCAGGGTCATCGACCAGGCACAGGAACAGGCGTTCGCGGCGATCGGCCACGAGGTCAACCTGGGTTCGCCAAAGCAGCTCCAGACTGTCCTCTTCGAGGAACTCCAGCTGCCCAAGACCAAGAAGATCAAATCCGGCTACACCACAGACGCGGCGTCGCTGAAGAACCTCCTGGAGAAGACGGGGCACGAGTTCCTGGTCCAGCTGATGGCCCACCGGGAAGCCGCCAAACTGCGCCAGATGCTTGAGTCCCTGAAAAAGTCGGTGGCCGAGGACGGCCGCATCCACACCACGTACGCCCAGAACGTGGCGGCAACTGGCCGGATCTCCTCCAACAACCCCAACCTGCAAAACATCCCCATCCGCAGCGAGGAAGGCCGCCGCGTCCGTGGAATCTTCGTGGTGGGGGAAGGCTATGAATGCCTGCTGTCCGCCGACTACTCGCAGATCGAGATGCGCATCATGGCGCACCTGTCCGGCGACCAGGGCCTGATCCAGGCCTACAAGGACGGCGAGGACCTGCACAGGTTCGTCGGCTCAAACATCTTCCACGTGCCGACGGAAGAGGTCACCAGCGCCATGCGCTCCAAGGTGAAGGCGATGTCCTATGGACTGGCTTACGGCCTGACATCCTTTGGCCTGTCCAAGCAGCTGGAGATCTCCGTGGATGAGGCGCGCACCCTCATGAAGGACTACTTCGACCGGTTCGGCGCCGTCCGCGACTACCTCCGCGGAGTGGTGGACCAGGCACGCGTGGACGGCTACACGGCCACCATCGAGGGACGACGGCGGTACCTGCCGGACCTGACCAGCACGGACCGGCAGCTGCGCGAGAACGCCGAGCGGATCGCGTTGAACAGCCCCATCCAGGGCTCGGCGGCGGACATCATCAAGCGCGCCATGCTGGGCGTCCACGCTGAACTGAAGGCCCAGGGACTGAAATCGCGGATGCTGCTCCAGGTCCACGACGAACTGGTCCTGGAAGTCGCCACGGGCGAGCGCGCAGCCGTGGAGAAGCTGGTTACCGAGCAGATGGCCGCCGCAGCGGACCTCAGCGTTCCGCTGGAGGTCCAGATCGGCGTAGGTCCCAGCTGGTACGACGCCGGGCACTAAGCCCCGCGCAAGGCAGAAGAGGTGGGACGGAGAACCGTCCCACCTCTTCTGCGTTGCCGGCAGGTCCAGCCTCCCGGGCAGGGCTTGCTGTCAGATGTTCCTTGCTGACTCCCGCCGCTGCCTCAGCCGCTCCAGGAGATCGTGCTCAGCGTCCTCACCGGGAGTGATGCCGGAAGGGATGCGGAAGAGCAGCACCGCTCCGAGCACCCACCAGAGGCCAAAAAGGATCCACGGCGGCGGAGTAAGGGCAGCGGGCATGCCGGGCAGGTAGAGGCTGAGGAGTGCGACGCAGAGGATCACCGCGGTGACACCGATCATGATGCCCCCGTTGCCCTGTCCGCCTACGCGGAGCGGGCGGTCCATTCCCGGCTCGCGCCGGCGCAGGATCACAAACACCACGGCAACCAGGATGTAGGCGATGACAATGCTGGGCGCCCCTGAATCCACCAGCCAGCCGAGCATCGACACGCCAAAGAACGGCGCCAGGAAGGACAGGACACCGATGAATACGAGCGCGTTGGCCGGAGTGCGGTACTTCGGATGCAGCTTGCCGAACCATGCAGGCAGCATGCCGGAGCGCGCCATCGAGAACATCAGGCGGGAGGCGCCCAGAAGCAGCGAGTTCCACGAGGTCAGGATGCCTGCGATTCCACCGGCAATCAGGATCTTCGCCATCACGTCACTGCCGAACAGCGCGCCCATGGCATCGGCAGTGGCAATATCGGCCTGCGCTATCTCGCCGGCGGGCATCGCCGAGGACGTGGTCAGGACGGTCATGACGTACCAGATGGTTGCGAGGATGACGGCGACGACGACGAGCCGGCCTAACTGCCGTGCCGGGATGTTCACTTCTTCGGCTGACTGGGGGATGACGTCGAAACCTACGAACAGGAACGGGACAACCACCAGGACGGCGAAGTAGCCGTTCAGGCCCCCCGTGAAGAACGGCTCCATGTTCGTCGCCGACCCTCCAACGAAGGAACCGAACACCAGCATCAGGCCGATGACCAGCAGGAAGACCACCACGAAAGTCTGGGCAACGCCCGCAAGCTTCACGCCGAGGATGTTGATTCCCGTGATCACCACCGCCGCTACGGCCCCCACCAGCGCCCAGGTCAGGTGGACCTGGTAGCCGGCCACTTCCCACAGGGGGATCTGGCTGAGGTTCGGGAAGAGGTATTGCGCTGTCCGGGGCAGGGCCACGGCCTCAAAGGCAACGATGGTGATGTAGCCTCCGGTGATGGCCCAGGAGCCGATGAAGGACCAGCGCGGGCCCATCCCGCGGAGCAGGAAGTTGTGTTCACCGCCCGCCTTCGGCATGGCCGCGGTCAACTCGGCGTAGGTCAGGCCCACCACGCCCATGATGGCGCCACCGGTGATCATTGCCAGGACGGCTCCCATGGTGCCGGCCGATGCAATCCAGCCGCCGGTGAGGACCACCCAGCCGAAACCGATCATGGCTCCAAAGCCGAGCGCAAGGGCGTCCCAGTTGCCCAGGACTTTCAGCAGGGATGCGTCCGGCGTTTTTTCCGCTTCAGAAACTTGCATGTGTCCTCGCTAGGGTCGGGTACTGCGGGCAGAAATGTCGCGTGGGCCCAAACCGCATGTCCCACGTATGTGAAACGCGTCACTTCTTGCTCTAACTTAGACCCCCAAGGCTGCCCGCGCACTGTGCCTTGGCTCAGGATGCTGCAGCCGTATTTGGGCGGGATGCCGACGGCGGGTGCCTGCACATGAGCTTCGGCCGGGGAGCGTGGGTGACTGGTGAAGGCCGCCGGCCGTGGCTAGGCTCGTACCCGTGGCTGATGTGAGTGGCAACTATGAAATCCGGCGCTTCGCCGCAGTGGCCGAGGGCAAGGACGGTTACGCGGAGGCGGAAGCGTGGTCCCGTGCCGTGTCTTTCGGGTTCCACGAATCCACCAGGACACCCAAGCACGTGGCAAAATCGCTCGCCACGTACGAGGCTGACGGCCGCGTGCTCACCGGCGTCTACCAGGCCGGGGCGGTGGCACCGTGCTCCATGCCGGCAACGGTGCCGGTGGCCACGTTCGCGACCTTCCGCAAAACCTTGAATATCGGATTTGGCCGGATGCTGGAGTCCCAGCTGGTCACGTCGGTGACCGTCCGGACTTCCCACCGGCGGCGCGGCCTGTTGCGGCGCATGATGAGCGAGGACCTGCGACTCGCCAAGGACGACGGCATCGCCATGGCTGCCCTGACCGCCTCGGAGGGGAGCATCTACGGCCGCTTCGGTTACGGCGTCTCAAGCTTTGAGCGCGCAGTCAAGGTGGACACCACCGCGCGCTTCAACCTGCGGCACCTGCCTTCGGGAAGCGTGGAGATTGCAGATCCCAAAGCCCTGCTGCAACTGGCGCCAAAGGTCTTCGAACGGGTGCACCGGCTTACCCCCGGGTCCATCGGCCGGCAGGACTGGTACCGGCAGCTTGCATCCGGATCCCTGGCCCGCGACGGCAAGGAGGACCCGGCCATCAAGGTTGCACTCCACTACGGTCCGGGCGGCGACATTGACGGCTATGTCTCCTACAAGTTCCTCGGCTGGGACACCGAGCCCTACACGGTGGAAGTAGTGGACCTGCTGGCCGGCAGCAATGATGCCTACCTGGAGTTGTGGCAGTTCCTGGGCGCCATCGACCTGGTGGAGCGCGTCTCGTGGAACGAAGCACCCATTGACGATCCGCTGGCCTGGGCACTCGAGGACCCGCGCTGCATCGATTCATCGGACAGCCGGGACATGCTGTGGCTCCGCATCCTCGATGCTGCCAAGGCGCTGGAAGCCCGGCACTACCCCGTGGACGGACGGCTTGTTTTCGCCGTTGCGGATCCGCTCGGCCTCACGGCGGGAAAGTACGCCCTGAACATCGATGGCGGCCAGGCCGCCGTCGAACGCCTGCCGGACAGTGCCCAGGCGGACCTTGCGCTGGATGTCTCCGCCCTGTCCTCGATGTACCTTGGCGGGGTGTGTCCCGTCACGCTGGCCGCGGCGGGGCGGCTCACGGAGAACAGCCCCGGCGCTGCACTGAAAGCGCGGCAGATGTTCGCGGTTGAGCGGGCAACGCATTGCCTCACGCACTTCTAGGACTTCTGCTGGTCCCTGGCCCTGCATAACAGTGTCATTCCGCGGCAATACGGCGGAGAGTATGGTGGGCACTGCAGGCACCTCCGGTCCGGGACCAGCCGGGCGCTTGCCGACAGCTGGGCAATCGATTTGGACCTATTGTGGGACGGACGCCATGGCGGTGGGATTCGGGAATTGGTCGTCGTGGCTCCGGGAATGGTCCCAATCCCTGGGCGTGGGCCTGGCCATGGTCACCCTGGCCTCCTCCCTGATTGCCGTGCCGCTGTCTGCTGCCGGGCAACTGAATCTCGCGGACGGCCAGGTGACCGCCTGGGTGATGACCATCTACACCGTTCCCTGTGTGCTGGGCATCGTCCTGACGCTCCACTTCCGCCAGCCCCTGCTCCTGACGGGCAACATCTTCGTACTGATCTTCATCGTGTCCCTCCAGGGGAGGGTGCCGTTTGCCGAACTTGCGGGCGCCTCCCTGGTGGCAGGGGCCGCAGTGGTGGCCATTTCCGCACTCGGGCTGACGGATCACCTGGCGCGGCTGATCCCCGAACCCGTTGTGGTTGGCCTCCTGGCAGGATCCACGCTGCCATTCGTCGCCGGCGTCTTCACGGGTATGGGCTCGGAGCCGGCAGTGGTGGGCGCAGCCTTCCTGGCCTATATCCTTGGCCGGAAGTACATGGAAAGCCGGGTGCCGCCGATCTTCCTTGCACTCGCGGTGGGGATTGGGGCTGCTGCCGTCCTGGGCAAGTTTGGCGGTGCGGCCGCTGGTGTTGGGCCGTCGCTTCCGCTGCTTACTGTTCCCGTCTTTACGTGGAGTGCGATCCTGACGGCAACCCCCGTGATGGTGGTGCTCATTGTCCTCCAGTCCAACGTCCCCTCGTTGATCTTCCTGCGGGGTGAACAGTACCGGCCGCCGGCCCGGCTGTTGGACTACGTGAGCGGTGCGGGGACCATGGCTGCATCATTCCTGGGCCCGGCGGGCGTGTCGCTGTCCCTGCCCGCGACAGCCATGGTGGCAGGCGCCGACGCCGGTCCGCACCAGTACCGGCACAGGGCCGTGGTCCTGGCGTATGCCGTGTTCCTGGCCCTTACCCCCTTGGCGGTCTTCGCTGCCGGCGCTGCCGGCGTCCTGCCGCTTGAGCTGCTGGTGGCCATTGCGGGGCTTGCGGTGATCGGTGTCCTGGCCATGGCCCTCCGCCGGATCAGCAGCGGCCCGCTCACCCACGGGCCGCTGGTGGCTTTTGCCGTCGCCGTCTCGGATGTGTCAATGCTCGGACTTGGCCCTTACTTCTGGTCCCTGCTGTTTGGTGTTGCCGTGTCCTGGATCCTTGAACGGGACGGCATCGGTGAACTCCGGTTGCGGATCAAGGACTGAACCCCCTCCGGGGCGCACCTCGCTTTGACCCCCGTAACGGGCAACGACTAGAATGAACAGGCGTGTGTTACGTGTGCCCAGCTTTGGTTGCATGTCAACACCGCGCAATCAGGATGACCCGGCAAATCCGCCGCGCTCCGCCTCCAGGTCAGTACCCGGAAGTGGTGGTCGCCTGATCAACTAACTATCCACAACGGAGCCCCTACTACATGACCATCACCTCCACCGAGAAGCCCGGTACCCCCGTAGTCGCCATTAACGACATCGGTACCGCTGAGGACTTCCTCGCAGCTGTCGACGCCACCATCAAGTACTTCAACGACGGAGACCTCGTCGAAGGTACCGTCGTCAAGGTCGACCGCGATGAAGTCCTGCTCGACATCGGTTACAAGACCGAAGGTGTCATCCCCTCCCGTGAGCTGTCCATCAAGCACGATGTTGATCCCGGAGACGTCGTCTCCGTTGGCGATCAGGTCGAAGCCCTGGTGCTCACCAAGGAAGACAAAGAAGGCCGCCTGATCCTCTCCAAGAAGCGCGCTCAGTACGAGCGTGCCTGGGGCGACATCGAGAAGGTCAAGGAAGAAGACGGTGTTGTCACCGGTACCGTCATCGAGGTCGTCAAGGGTGGTCTTATCCTCGACATCGGCCTGCGCGGCTTCCTGCCCGCATCCCTCGTCGAGATGCGCCGTGTGCGCGACCTGGCTCCGTACATCGGCCAGCAGATCGAAGCCAAGATCATCGAGCTGGACAAGAACCGCAACAACGTTGTTCTGTCCCGCCGTGCATGGCTCGAGCAGACCCAGTCCGAGGTCCGCTCCACGTTCCTCAACAAGCTGGAAAAGGGCCAGGTCCGTCCCGGCGTCGTTTCCTCCATCGTCAACTTCGGTGCCTTCGTGGACCTGGGCGGCGTAGACGGCCTGGTTCACGTTTCCGAGCTGTCCTGGAAGCACATCGACCACCCGTCCGAGGTTGTCGAGGTTGGCCAGGAAGTCACCGTCGAGGTTCTCGAGGTGGACCTGGACCGCGAGCGTGTTTCTCTGTCGCTCAAGGCTACGCAGGAAGATCCGTGGCAGACCTTCGCCCGCACCCACGCCCTCGGCCAGGTTGTTCCGGGTAAGGTCACCAAGCTCGTTCCGTTCGGTGCGTTCGTTCGCGTCGAAGACGGCATCGAAGGCCTGGTGCACATTTCCGAGCTGGCCGTCCGCCACGTGGAGCTGGCCGAGCAGGTTGTCTCCGTTGGCGACGAGCTGTTCGTCAAGGTCATCGACATCGACCTCGAACGCCGCCGCATCTCGCTGTCCCTCAAGCAGGCCAACGAAGGCGTCGACGCCGACAGCACCGAATTCGATCCGGCTCTGTACGGCATGGCCGCAGAGTACGACGAAGAGGGCAACTACAAGTACCCCGAGGGCTTCGATCCCGAGTCCAACGAGTGG
Organism: Pseudarthrobacter quantipunctorum; assembly: GCF_045291495.1. Lineage (NCBI taxonomy): Bacteria > Bacillati > Actinomycetota > Actinomycetes > Micrococcales > Micrococcaceae > Pseudarthrobacter > Pseudarthrobacter quantipunctorum. The sequence continues at coordinate 2,111,804 of NZ_CP148033.1, read as the reverse complement.
CTTGAAGGCTACGAGAACCAGCGCGCCGCCTGGGAGCAGCAGTACGCTGACGCCCAGACCCGCTGGGAAGCCCACAAGAAGCAGGTTGCCCAGCACGCTGCCGACGACGCTGCAGCTGCAACGTCCGGTGACAGCGATTCCGGCACCACCAGCTACTCCTCGGAGCCGGCTGCTGAGTCCAACACCGGTGCAGGCACGCTTGCATCCGACGAGGCCCTCGCTGCCCTGCGCGAGAAGCTGACCGGCAACTAATTGCCGCCGGCCCGGTTTTCCGGGCAAACGCAACAGACCCCCTGCCCACAGGCAGGGGGTCTGTTGCGTTAACGCAACTGCATCAACCGTCAGCCGCGCGTTGCTGGGCGCGCCTTAAAGTTCGACGACGGCGCGGACCGTCCCGTCGTCGTCGTGCGTCAGGACGGCCCCGGCGGAGGCCAGGAGGTGCTGGGCGCCGAGGTTGCCCGCCAGGGTGCGGGCTGTGACCCGGGAAAGCCCCGCCCTCCGGGCCTCCTCCAGCACCAGGCGCAAAGCGGCGCCGCCCACGCCCCGGGACCGGAAGCTGCGGCCAAGCCAGATCCCGGTATCAGCCACCGCGCCGCCAGGTCCGGATTCCGCGGTGCCGGATGTGCTGCGGCGCAGCCGGATGGATCCGGCGAGGCGGCCATCGGCAAGGATTCCCCACGTCTTCTCCCCGGCCTCCCCGCCGAGGCCATGCGCCGCAGCCCGGTGGTAGCCCAGGAACCAGGCGGTCCGTTCCAGGTTCCACCCCGGGCCGCCCAGCGGCGGAGCCACTTCATCGGGGGAAGCATCGCGCTTTGCCAGGGCGAGGAGGTTGTCCAGGACGGCCTCATCCACGTCCACCAGGGACACCTCAGGGGAGCGGGACATCCACCCACTCCGTTCCCGCGGCCACCAGCGTGGCACCACCGGCCGTCAGCAACTGCACCCGCTCCGCGGCGTCCGCAATTGCACCGGCGTCATCCGGGACCGCCACCTGCAGGACGGCGTGCCGCGCTTCATAGCTGGTGCCGGCCATGACCAGCCCTGCGGCCCGCAGGTCGTTCTCGAGCTTCCCCGCCGCGGCGTGCGGCACCTCCACCGAGCAGATCCGGAGGCGGCTGCGGCGCACCAGCGGCGCCAGGGAAAGCGCCGAAGACACGGATTCGGAGTACGCACGCACCAGTCCGCCCGCCCCGAGCAGGACACCGCCAAAGTATCGGACGACGACGGCGCTGACGTCACTGAGGTCGGCCGCCCCGGGCGTCGTCTCCCGCTTGGCCAAGGCTTCCAGCATGGGAACGCCCGCTGTCCCGGACGGTTCGCCGTCGTCATTGGAACGCTGGATGCCCCGGTCGGGCCCGATGATGAATGCCGAGCAATGATGGCGGGCGTCGTGGAACTCGCGGCGGAGGCCGGCCACCAGGTCCCGCGCCGCGTTCTCGCTGTCTGCCCGGCGCAGCACCGTAATGAACCGGGAACGCTTGATCTCCAGCTCGTGGCGGAAATCGGAGCCCGGCGCCAGCGTGGTGTAACTGGTGGCCCTGCTCTCTTCCCCTTGCACCCGCCCAAGTCTAGGCCCAGGCCGCCCAAAGGATTAAGGCCCGGTTAAGGGGCCAGCGGGATTCTTGGAACACCAGGAGTTGGGCCCGGCGCAGGCCTGAACCACATTGGCTCAGGAAAACCATGCCATTCGTAGTGAGTGGCACCGCACGAAAGGAGCAGTACAGTGTTCACGCTCAAGACAAATCACCGCGTTTCGGCCCACAAAGCCGGACCGGCGGGCATGGAGAACGGGACGTCTGCGGGGGCGAAAAGAGGGAAGTTTGCCATTTCCATCGCAACTGTAGCCGCAGCCTGTCTTTCAGGAGCAGTGCTTGCAATGCCGGCGCATGCCGCTACGACGATGGATGACACCGGACTGCAGGTAGCCACTACAGCCGCACCTTACAGTGAAGAGGAAATCCGAAGCCTGCAGCAGCGTGGTGACTTTGCTGGCGCCAGTTCACGAATCACAGCCAACCAATACGCCATGGGCCATATGTACCAGAACAACTAAACGACGCCCTGGTCGAGGGCGACGGCAGGCCTTTAGTGCTGGCGGTCTCCCCGGGCAGGGCGTTTTTGCGCCGACGTTCATTCAGGAGCCGGACCAACTTCGCGGCGGAGCGGCAATTGGCGCGGCCAGGATCCCGGCGAAGGTTCAGCAGACGCACCCTGCCCCCGGCCAGGGGGAGGGCGGGCGGGGATTAGTGTGGTGGAGTGCTGAAGATCGGGTTGACGGGTGGAATCGCCTCAGGGAAGTCAGTTGTTGCTTCGCGGCTGCGCGAACGCGGTGCGGTGCTGGTGGACGCGGACGCCCTGGCCCGCGATGTGGTGGAACCGGGTACCGAGGGCCTGGACCGCATCGTCGCCGAGTTCGGCAGGGACGTCCTGGACGCTGCCGGGCGGCTTGACCGCCCCAAACTTGGCGCGCTGGTGTTTGGAAGCCCTGAGCGGCTCGCTGTCCTGAACGGCATCGTCCACCCCCTGGTCCGTGCACGCGCCGCGGGCATTGCGGCTGCCGCGGCCGAAGACTCCGTGGTGGTGCAGGACATCCCGCTGCTGGTGGAAACCGGCCAGGGCAGCGACTTCCATCTGGTGGTGGTGGTGGACGCCCCGGACGGGACCAGGCTGCAGAGGATGCTGGAGCACCGCGGCATGACGGAGGACTCTGCACGCTCCCGCATGGCCGCGCAGGCAACGCGGGAGGAACGGCTGGCAGCGGCGGACGTCGTCCTCGACAACTCGGGCAGCATTACGGACCTGGTGGGCCGCGTGGACCGGTTGTGGGAGGAGCGCCTGGAACCTTTCGCCCGGAACCTCTCGGCGGGAGTACGGGCAGGGCGCCCCGGGGGTCCGGAACTGCTGCCCTCCCAGCCGGCATGGCCCCGCGATGCGCGGCGGCTGATGGACCGCATAACCAAAGCCCTGGCCGCCGGGCATCAGGATGCAGTGCTTGGGCTGGACCACATCGGCTCCACCTCCGTTCCCGGGCTGGACGCCAAGGACGTCATCGACCTCCAGCTGGCCGTACCGGACCTGGAGGCAGCCGACGCGCTTGCCCCGGCCCTGGCCGCTGCAGGTTTCCCGGCGGTCCCGGGAAACACGGCTGATACTCCGAAGCCCGCCCACCCGCGGCCTGAGGACTGGCAAAAGCGGTTCCACGCGAACGCCGATCCAGGGCGGGCGGTAAACCTGCACGTCAGGGCAGCCGGCTCGGCCGGGTGGCGGTTCGCCCTCTGCTTCCGGGACTGGCTGAGGGCCGATCCGGAGGCGGCTGCTGAGTACCTGGCCCTCAAGCACCGGCTTGCTGCCGCCCATGCCGGCGATGGCTCCACGGACGGCTACGCAGCGGCCAAGGAGGACTGGTTCACGGCCGCGGAAGAACCCCTGGAACGGTGGGTTGAACGCTCGGGCTGGCACCCGCCGTCGTACGCTTCCTGACGCGTTCGCGGCCGTGTTCGCCCGTAACGGATTGGGCCCTTGACTGTCGGTGCCCGGTTGTAGATTAGATCCATGAGCCTTGCGCAGGATATCAACCGTGTTGTAGCACCCTTTGAGGTCATCAGCGAGTTCAAGCCGGCGGGCGACCAGCCCGCGGCCATCGCCGAACTGACCGAGCGCATCAGGAACGGCGAAAAGGACGTTGTGCTGCTCGGCGCCACCGGAACCGGTAAGAGCGCCACCACGGCCTGGCTGATCGAACAGGTCCAGCGGCCCACCCTGGTGATGGTCCAAAACAAGACCCTCGCCGCCCAGCTGGCCAACGAATTCCGCGAACTGCTGCCCAACAATGCGGTGGAGTACTTCGTCTCCTATTACGACTACTACCAGCCGGAAGCGTACGTGGCGCAGACGGACACCTTCATCGAGAAGGACTCGTCCATCAATGAGGAAGTCGAAAGGCTCCGCCACTCCGCCACCAACGCCCTGCTGACCCGCCGGGACGTCATTGTGGTGGCGACGGTGTCCTGCATCTACGGCCTCGGCACGCCGGAAGAGTACATCGCCGGTATGGTCACGCTCCGCAAGGGCGCGGAGATGAACCGGGACCACCTCCTCCGGAAGTTCGTCGCCATGCAGTACGCCCGTAACGACATGGACTTCCACCGTGGCACGTTCCGGGTCCGCGGGGACACCGTGGAGATCATCCCGATGTACGAGGAACTGGCCATCCGGATCGAGTTCTTCGGCGACGAGATCGAGAACATCCAGACGCTCCACCCGCTCACCGGCGAGGTGATCCGGGACGAAGAGGAAATGTACGTCTTCCCGGCTTCCCACTACGTGGCCGGGCCAGAGCGCATGGCCAGGGCCATCAAGCGCATTGAGGACGAGCTCGCCGACAGGCTCAAGGTGCTGGAAGGCCAGAACAAACTCGTGGAAGCGCAGCGCCTCCGCATGCGGACCAACTATGACCTGGAAATGATGCAGCAGATGGGTTTCTGCAACGGCATCGAGAACTATTCCTCGCACATTGACGGCCGCGCCCCCGGAACAGCCCCGCACTGCCTCCTTGACTACTTCCCGGACGACTTCCTGCTGGTGGTGGACGAATCCCACGTGACCATCCCGCAGATCGGTGCGATGTACGAGGGCGACATGTCCCGCAAGCGGAACCTGGTGGACTTCGGCTTCCGCCTGCCCTCGGCCATGGACAACAGGCCGTTGAAGTGGGACGAGTTCCTCCAGCGCATTGGCCAGACCGTGTACCTGTCCGCCACGCCCGGCAAGTACGAGCTCGGCAAGGCGGACGGTTTCGTGCAGCAGATCATCCGGCCTACCGGACTCATCGATCCCGAGGTGGTGGTCAAGCCCACCAAGGGCCAGATCGATGACCTGCTGGGGGAGATTAAGACCCGAACCGCCAAGGATGAGCGCATCCTTGTTACCACCCTGACCAAACGGATGGCGGAGGACCTCACCGACTACCTCCTGGGCCACGGCATCAAGGTGGAGTACCTGCACTCCGACGTGGACACCCTGCGCCGCGTTGAGCTGCTGCGCGAACTCCGGATGGGCAAGTTCGATGTCCTGGTGGGCATCAACCTGCTTCGAGAGGGCCTGGACCTGCCGGAGGTGTCGCTGGTCAGCATCCTGGACGCTGACAAGGAAGGCTTCCTCCGCTCCTCAACCTCGCTGATCCAGACCATCGGCCGTGCAGCCCGTAACGTCTCCGGGCAGGTGCACATGTACGCTGACCGCATCACGGACTCCATGGCACATGCCATCGACGAGACCAACCGGCGCCGCGCCATCCAGGTGGCCTACAACACCGAGCACGGTGTGGACCCGCAGCCGCTGCGGAAGAAAATCGCGGACATCACGGACCAGCTGGCCAAGGAAGACGCTGATACCCAGGAGCTGCTCAAGAACAACAGGCTCGCCAAGGGCGGCAAGCGGAAGTCCGCAGCCAAGGGTGCCGCGCAGGTGCGTTCCGACGGCCTCGCAGCAGCCCCGGCCGAGGACCTCGTGGGGCTGATCGAACAGTTGACGGAGCAGATGCACGGTGCTGCCGCCGAACTGCAGTTCGAAGTTGCGGCCAGGATCAGGGACGAAGTCAGCGAGCTGAAGAAGGAGCTGCGCCAGATGCAGGCGGCGGGGCACGCCTGACACAAAGGTAACGGGGACGGGCAGCATGGAGGACTGCGGTACAGTTAAGGTCACGTAGGGGAGTATCCCGAGCGCTACGATCGTCAACACGCAGGGCATAGTTGCCCGGCCGGGCGTAGCGGGCCGCCATTCCAGCACCAAGTGCACCGGCAGGCCGGAGAGACTTACACCGCATCTCTGTACCCTGCGAAAGGCTACCCTGTGCTCGAATTGCCCGTGTGGTTCGAAGTCGGCTCACTTGTCGTCCTCGGCCTTATCCTCCTGATCGACCTTCTCTTGGTGGTCCGGCGCCCCCATGAACCCTCCATGAAGGAAGCCGGACTCTGGGTAGCGTTTTACGTCAGCCTCGCCCTGGTGTTCGCCGGGGCCATGTTTGCCTTCACCGGCCCTGAATACGGCGGCCAGTTCGTCGCCGGCTGGGTGACGGAATACAGCCTCAGCATCGACAACCTGTTTGTCTTCATCATCATCATGGCCCGCTTCTCCGTACCCCGGAAGTACCAGCAGGAAGTTCTGATGGTGGGCATCATCATCGCCCTGATCCTGCGCGGCATCTTCATCCTGCTCGGCGCCATCGTGATCGAGCAGTTCAGCTGGGTGTTCTACATCTTCGGTGCGTTCCTGCTGTGGACGGCCTGGAAGCAGGCCCAGGATGAGGGCGAAGACGAAGAAGACCGGGAAAACCCGCTCATCGCCAAGATCCGCAAGGTCATCCCCATGTCGGAGAAGTTCGACGGCGGCAAGCTGCGCACCACCGTGGACGGCAAGAAGGTCTTCACCCCGATGCTGATCGTGTTCATCACCATCGGCCTCACGGACCTGCTGTTCGCCGTCGACTCCATCCCCGCAATCTTCGGCCTCACCCAGAGCCCGTTCATCGTGTTCACGGCCAATCTGTTTGCGCTGATGGGCCTGCGCCAGCTGTACTTCCTGCTGGGTGGCCTGATGAACCGCCTGATCTACCTGAAGCACGCGCTGTCCTTCATCCTGGCCTTCATCGGCGTCAAGCTCGTCCTGCACGCCATGCACGTGAACGAACTGCCGTTCATCAACGGCGGGCAGCACATCGAATGGGCTCCCGAAATCCCCACGTTCGTGTCCCTGGCTGTCATCGTTGGCACCATTGTGATCGCCGTGATCGCCAGCCTTATCAGTTCCAAGGCCAAGGAATCGCACCTTGACCCCCGCCTCGAAGAGGACATCCGGAAGAGCCACAGCGACGCCGAGTAGCCTCTCCTTCCGTTTCCATCAAGCAATCCCGGCCGCAGTGCGGCCGGGATTGCCTGCTTTAAACCAGTCCTGCTGCGCGGTCCCGTGGCGACTATGCTCGGTGCATGGGTCCAATCCTGATGACGGAACAAGGGGTGCGCCACGTGCAGCGGCGCACCGTGGCGCTGCTGGGCACGGCCCAGGTCTTTGGCGGTATTGGTACCGGCGCCACCGTGTCCATCGGGTCGATCCTCGCCGTCGAACTGTCAGGCTCCAGCGCTTGGGCGGGTGCCGTGGCCACGGTGATGACGCTTGGCGCGGCGCTGGCAGCGCTGCCTCTTGCCGCCCTGGCAGACCGCCGGGGACGCCGGATCGGCCAGGTTGCCGGGCTGTCAGCGGCGTTGGCGGGGGCGGTGTTGATGGTGCTCGCGGTGGTGTCCGGCCTCTTCCTCCTGCTGGTACTGGGCGCGGCAGGCATCGGAGTGGGCAGCGCGGCCAGCCTGCAGGCGCGCTTCGCCGCAGTGGACCTTGCCGAACCTGAACACCGTGGCCTGGCACTGTCTACGGTCGTATGGGCAGTAACCATCGGCGCCGTCGCCGGACCCAACCTGATCCAGCCAGGCACTGTGGTGGGCCAGGCGCTGGGCCTTCCGCCCGTTGCGGGGCCCTTCGTGATTTCCGGTGCCGGGCTGCTCCTGGCCGCCGTCCTGCTCTTTGTTGGGCTCCGGCCGGATCCATTGCTGCTGGCCAGGGAACTCGCCGCCCGGCAGGCGGGCGAGGACTCGCGGGCTGCCCAGGACACCCAGGCCGTGCAGGACAAGCAGGCCGTGCAGGACAAGCAGGCCGTGGAGCCCCTGGCGGCGCCGGGGGTGGACAGCCGTGCAGGTACCCGCCCTGCCGGGCAGGCCCTGCACGACGGCGGCACGCTGGCCCGCGGCCTGCGCGCCATCCGCGCCTCCCGGACTGCGCTCCTTGCTGTGGCGGCCGTCGTCGGGGCCCATGCTGTCATGGTGGGCGTGATGTCCATGACGCCCCTGCACCTGCAGGAGCTGGTGGAGGGGCCGGGCGCCAGCCATGCAGACCACACCGCGTCCGGCGACGTACTGGTGATCATCGGATTCACCATCTCGCTGCATATCGCCGGCATGTTCGCCCTGTCGCCGGTGATGGGATGGCTGACGGACAAGGCGGGCAGGGCGCAGACGATCATGATCGGGTTCTGCCTGCTCATAACCGCCGTGGCTGTCGCCGGGTTCGGCCAGGCATCCACTGCAGCCGTGGCGGTGGGCCTGGTCCTGCTTGGCCTGGGCTGGTCCGCGGCAACCGTGTCCGGCTCCACGCTGCTGGCCGAAAGCGTCGGTCAGGACTCCCGGGTTGCGGTCCAAGGCGTGTCGGACATGCTTATGGGCGCTGCCGGCGCCGTGGGCGGGGCAGTGTCCGGCCTGGTCCTCAGCTGGATCGGATACCTGGGACTTAACCTCCTTGGAGGTGCGGTGGGCGCAACTGTCCTGGCTGCGGCTTTCCTGACCATCGTGGGGGCACGGCGGCAGTCAGCGGCCGCCTGACCGTGCCATGCCGAGGAGCCGGGCGAAGATCCCTTCCCCGTCGTCGGCAATTCCGTCATGGTGGAAGTCCGCGGACTCCCACACCTGCAGCCCGCGCACGGCGGATGCCGTTTCCAGGGACAGCTTCCGGTCCACATAGATGTCGTCCGAGTAGACGGCGGCGGCCACCGGAACGGTGTTGGCTGCCAACTGCTCGCGGTCGTAGAGCGGTTTCCAGTCCTCTTTGGCGGCAAGCAGGTCCGCCACTTCCCGGAGGGGCCGTAGTGCCGGGTCCTGCTCGAAATACCATGGATAGACCATCTCGCCGGTCAGCAGCAGCGGCTCCGCGTCCGGCCTGAACTCGGGATACTCGTCAAGGACGCGCCAGGCCGCCCAGTTGGTGGCCTGCCCCTGGCCGTAGATTGACTCGTGCATGAGTGCGTAGAGCGGATTGGAGCGGCGCGAGACGATGCCCTGCACCTGGTCCAGGAAGGCGTCGGAAAGCCGTGGGCCTCCGGCGGTTTCCGTGAAGGCGTCCTCCAGCAGGTGGTGTAGGCTGTCCACCCTGGTGTTGCCGCCCAGGAAAGCACCCACCATCTGGAAGCGCTCCACGGTGAGCGGGCCGCCGTCGGGCAGGAATTCCGGGGTGTGCCGCAGGTGGCGGGCAATCCGCTCAACAGTGGGTCGGTCCTCCGGGTACCAGTCGAAGTACTCGGCGTTCCGGGCGGCCACGCGCTGGAACGTTGCGCTGTAGACCTCGTCGGCCGGACCGGCCAGGGGCCCAAGGCCGCCGGTGACCAGCACTTCCCGGAGGCCCTCCGGGGCAAAGGACAGGTAGGTCAGGGCACAGAAGCCACCGTAGCTCTGCCCGTAGACCGTCCACGGGGCTGCCCCCAGGGCTTCCCGGACCAGCTCGGCATCGGCCACGATGGAATCGGCGCGGAAGTGTTCCAGGTACGCGGCCTGGTCCGCGGCCGGGCCGCGACGCGGAAGCGTGTTCCGGTCAATGGGCGAGGAGAGTCCGGTGCCCCGCTGGTCCAGCATCAGGATCCGAAAGTCCTTGGCGGCCGCCTTGCTCCAGCCTCCCAGGGATCCGAACCTGTTGCCCCGCCCGCCCGGGCCGCCCTGGAGGTACAGCAGCCACGGAAGCTCCGCGGCCTGTTCCTCCGAATGCGCTGCCGAGACATACTCGCGGGCAAAAACGGTGATGGTTTCGGCGTCGGGGGAGTTGCTGGAATGGTCCAGCGGCACCGTGAAGAAATGCTCTGCGGTACGCATGCCACGGAACGCATGCCGGGCCCTGACCTCGTGCTGTACCCGCGCCGCCGGGCGGGCCGGAGCCGGCATCCTTGCGTCAGCCATTGGCGCGGGCCGGGACGGCGCTGCCGAACTGTTCAAGCGCCTGGCCGGTCAGCCGGAACGTGGACCAGCCGTCCATGGGCCTGGCGCCAAGGCTGCGGTAGAAATTGATGGACGGCTCGTTCCAGTCAAGGACGCTCCATTCCACCCTCGCGTACCCGTTGTCCACTGCGGTGGCGGCCAGGTGCTGGAGCAGGGCCTTACCGTGTCCTTCCCCCCGGGCCTCCGGACTGACGTAAAGGTCCTCCAAATAAATGCCGTGAACGCCTTCCCAGGTGGAATAGTTCAGGAACCACAAGGCGAAACCCTGGACTTCCCCTGCCCCGTTTTCCGCCATGGCTGCGAACACGCGCGGGTTCTCACCGAACAGCACCTCCTGGAGCATTTCCGGAGTGTTCCGGACCGCGTCCGGCTCCTTCTCGTAGTGCGCCAGTTCGTGGATCATCCGAAGGATTGCGGGAACGTCTTGCCGGTTTGCGGGGCGGATTACACTCATTGTTCGAGCTTACCGCCGGTCAGCGCCCAGCCGTTTGACCGCCCAGCCGTTTGACCGTTCAGCCTTTTGACCGTTCAGAGCCGGTTGACCTCTGTCACCCTGATCACGGCGGTCCCGGTCTCGTCGGAGGAGGCCAGGTCAACCTCGGCAGAAATTCCCCAGTCGTGGTTGCCGGCCGGATCGTCGAAGATCTGCCGTACCTTCCACCGGTCCCGTTCCTCGGTGATGATGAGCAGTGCCGGTCCGCGGGCGTCCGGCCCGGTGCCGATGTCATCGTGTTCGTCGAAGTAGTCGTCCAGGGCGTCTTCCCAGCGCTCGGCGTTCCAGCCCGCCGCGCCGTCAAGGTCGCCCAGCGCTGCCGCGTCCTCGTCAGCGAAGAGTTCCACGCGGCGGAACATCTCGTTGCGGACCATCACACGGAAGGCCCGGATGTTGGATGTGAGGGACGGCGGGGGAGGCGGGGGAGCGTCATGCGGGGTGGGCGCCAGGCCGGAGGCAAGTTCCTCCCATTCGTCCAGGAGGCTGGAATCCACCTGGCGGACCAGTTCGCCCAGCCACGCGACGAGGTCCTCCAAGTCCTCGCGGAGCATGTCCTGCGGTACGGTCTGGCGGAGGGCTTTGAAGGCATCCGCGAGGTAGCGCAGCACGATGCCCTCCGAACGGGCCAGCCCGTAGAACTGGACGAACTCCCCAAAGTTCATGGCACGCTCGTACATGTCCCGGACCACCGACTTGGGCGCCAGCTCAAAGTCGCCCACCCAGGGCGCGGCCTTCCGGTACACCTCGAACGCTTCGCCGAGGATCTCCGCCAGGGGCTGGGGGTAGGTGACGGCGTCCAGCATGGCCATCCGCTGGTCGTAGTCGATGCCGTCCGCCTTCATGGCTGCCACCGCTTCGCCGCGGGCCTTCTTCTGCTGCGCGGAGAGAATCTGGCGCGGTTTCTCCAGGGTCGCCTCGATCACGGATACCACGCCCAGGGCGTACGACGCCGACTCCGGGTCCAGCAGTTCCAGTGCGGCGAGCGCGAAGGGGGACAGCGGCTGGTTCAGTGCGAAGTTCGGCTGGAGATGGACAGTCAGCCGGACTGTGCGGCCATCTGGCCCCTGCTCGTGGGCGGGGATCCGCTCCACGACTTCCGCCGCGAGCAACTCCCGGTAAATGCCCAGCGCCTTCTTCATGAGCTGCAGCTGGGAGGACCGGGGCTCGTGGTTTTCGGTCAGCAGGCGTCGGGCAGCGGCAAACGGGTCGCCGGGCCGTTCCATCAGGTTCATCAGCATTGCATGTGTCACGGTAAAACTGGACGTCAACGGGTCCGGCACGGATTCGACGAGCCGCTTGAACGTTGGTTCGCCCCAGCTCACAAAGCCCTCCGGCGGCTTCTTCTTGACCACCTGGCGCAGCTTCTTCTGGTCGTCACCGAACTTGGCGACGGCCTTGGCCATAGCCTTCACGTTCTCGGTCACGTGCTCGGGGGCCTGCACCACTACTGTTCCGGCGGTGTCGTACCCGGCCCGGCCGGCCCTGCCCGCAATCTGGTGGAACTCACGGGAGTTCAGCAGCCGGGTGCGGACGCCGTCGTACTTGCTCAGGGCAGTCAGCAGGACGGTGCGGATGGGCACGTTGATGCCCACCCCCAGCGTGTCAGTGCCGCAGATGACTTTGAGCAGCCCCGCCTGGGCGAGCTGCTCCACCAGCCGGCGGTACTTCGGCAGCATTCCCGCGTGGTGCACGCCGATGCCGTGGCGGACCAGCCGGTTCAGCGTCTTGCCGAAGCCGGCCGCGAACCGGAAGTTTGCGATGAGTTCCGCGATCTTGTCCTTCTCTTCGCGGGTGCAGACGTTGATGCTCATCAGGGTCTGCGCGCGGTCAATCGCTTCGATCTGGCTGAAGTGGACCACGTAGACCGGCACCTGTTTGGTGGAGAGCAGTTCCTCCAGGGTCTCGTGGACCGGCGTCTCGTGGTAGTAGTAATGCAGCGGAATGGGCCGCTCTGCCGAGCTCACGGTGGTGGTGGGCCGCCCCGTCAGGTGCGTCAGGCCTTCCTCGAACCGGCTGACGTCGCCCAGCGTGGCGGACATGAGGAGGAACTGTGCCTGCGGGAGCTCCAGCAGCGGCACCTGCCAGGCCCAGCCGCGCTGCGGGTCGGAGTAGAAATGGAACTCGTCCATAATGACGGTGCCCAGTTCCGCGGCCGCCCCTTCGCGGAGGGCGGTGTTGGCCAGGATTTCGGCGGTACAGCAGATGATGGGCGCATCCTGGTTGACGCCGGAATCCCCGGTGATCATTCCCACGTTCTCTGCACCGAAGATGTCGCAGAGGGCAAAAAACTTCTCGGACACCAGCGCCTTGATGGGGGCTGTGTAGTAACTCCTGCGGCCTTGTGCCATGGCCTGGAAATGCGCTGCGATGGCCACCAGGGATTTCCCGGACCCGGTGGGTGTGGCCAGGATGACGTTGGCCCCGGTTGCCAGCTCCATGATCGCCTCGTCCTGCGCAGGGTACAGGGCCAGCCCCCGGCTTTCTGTCCACTCCACAAACCGGGTGTAGAGGTCATCGGGGTCGACGCCGGCAGGCAGGCTGGGGGCGGAAAGTTCGGTCAGCTGATCAAGGAGTTTCATTGATTTCCAGCTTAGTGCCCGGCCGGGCCCGAGATTCCGCCGCGCCCGGGTTAGGCTTCGGCGGTAAACGTGACGGTATCAAGGCGTGGAGATGGACATGGAATGGGATCCGGCGAAATACGTGCAGTTCGGCGATTACCGGGATCGGCCCTTTTTCGACCTTACAGGGAGGGTCCACGCGGGCCATCCGGTCCAGGTGGTGGACCTCGGCTGCGGACCGGGGAACCTGACGGCGACGCTGGCGGAGCGCTGGCCTGCCGCGGACGTGGTGGGTATTGACTCCTCTGCCGAGATGCTGGCCAAAGCGGCGAAACTCGCCGGTGATGGCCAGGGCCTGCGCTTCGAGCAGGCGAACATCGCCTGCTGGAAGCCCTCTGCGGAAACGGATGTGGTGGTCAGCAACGCCGCCCTGCAATGGGTGCCGGGCCACCAGGAGATGATGGGCGCCTGGCTGGACGCGCTCCGGCCGGGCGCCTGGTTCGCCCTGCAGGTCCCGGGGAACTTCAACGCCCCGTCCCACGCACTGATGCGCCGGCTGGCGGGCTCCGCGAGGTGGGCGCCAAAGCTGGAAGGGGTCCTCCGGGGCGGGGAATCGGTGGGCGAGCCCGCGGACTACCTCCACATCCTGCTCGACGCCGGGTATTCAGCCGATGCCTGGGAGACCACGTACCAGCAGGTCCTGCCGGGCAGGGACGCTGTCCTGGAATGGGTCCGCGGTACGGCGCTGCGTCCCGTCCTGGCTGCCCTCTCCGCTGACGATGCCGCTGAGTTCGAGGCGGAGTACGCGGCGGCGCTCCGGGAGGCGTACCCGCAGACCGCGCACGGCACGGTCTATCCCTTCCGCAGGATCTTCGCGGTTGGCTGCAAGAATCCCTGACCATGATGTTTCCGCCGGCTTGCTTCGACAATGGCGTCACGTGGCGTGACAACGGCAGAAAGTGATCTGGCTTACAATAACGGGGTGGCTGAAGGGGGAGAGGCTACCGCCGGCTGCCCCATCGGCTGACAGACCTGAGTGGAGGTACGTTGCTGATCGGACTAATGAGGCGGCTGCTCGGGGCCCACAAGGCCCATGTGGTTGCCATCGTTGTTCTCCAGTTGATCCAGGCGGCCGCCACCCTGATGCTGCCCACCGTCAATGCCGCGATCATCGACGATGGAATCGTGGCCGGGAACAATGCGGTGATTACCCGCCTGGGCACTGTCATGGCGGCAGTAGCGGTGGTCCAGGCGGCGGCTGCCATCGCGGCAGGATACCTGGCGGCCGTCGTGGCAATGAAGATCGGACACCAGCTCCGGGCCGAAATCTTCACCAAAATCCAGTCACTCTCCTCGCAGGAAGTGGCAGCCTTCGGCACCCAGAGCCTTACCACCCGGGCCACCAACGACACCCAGCAGATCCAGGCCTTCTCCGTACTGGTGTTCACCATGCTGGTGGCGGGACCGGCCATGGGCCTGGGCGGCATCGTCCTTGCCCTCCAGCAGGACGTGGCACTGTCCGCGGTGGTGATCGTCATCGTGCCGCTGCTCCTGCTGATCATGTACCTCATCGTGCGGCGCCTGATTCCCCTCTACCGCGAGGGCCAGGACCTCCTGGACCGGGCCGGGGACATCCTCCGCGAACAGATCATGGGCGCCAACGTCATCCACGCCTTCGTCCGCCAGGACCACGAGGTCCGGCGCTTTGCCCGGACCAACAGCCGCCTGACAGCAAACAATCTCCACTCGGCCCTTCTGGTGGCAGGAATGCTGCCGCTGATCATGCTTGTGGTGAACATCTCCTCCGTGGCCGTCGTATGGTTTGGCGGCCACCGGATCCAGTCCGGCCTGATGAACATCGGAGCGCTGGCCGCCTTCATTGCCTACATCCTGCAAATCCTGCTCGCCATCATGATGGCAATGTACGTCCTGATGACAGCGCCGCGGGCGGCCGTCTGCGCCGAGCGCATCGGCGCAGTCCTCACCACTGAACCGTCGGTGCGTGACCGGCAGGAAACCAACGGCAGGCCGTCGACGGCAGGAAGCCGCTTCCGGCTGCAGGATGCCCGTGGGATTGTGCAGTTCAGCCGGGTGGGTTTTTCGCACCCCGGCGCGGAAGCTCCCGTCCTGGCGGAGATCAGCTTCACAGCCGGGCCCGGCACAACCACGGCCATCGTGGGCTCAACAGGGAGTGGAAAGTCCACGCTGCTCAACCTGATCCCCCGTTTCCTGGACTCCACGGCAGGGACCATCAGCCTGGACGGCACAGACATCAAGGACCTCCCGCTGGACACCCTCCGCGCAGCCATGTCGATAGTTCCCCAGCACTCCCACTTGTTTACGGGCACCATTGCGGACAACCTCCGGATGGCCGCGCCGGATGCCACGGACGCGGAGCTGTGGGAAGCCCTTGAGGCAGCACAGACCATGCGTTTCATGAGTGAACTGCCGCTGGGCCTTGCCACGCCCGTCGGGCAGGGCGGAACCAATCTCTCCGGCGGCCAGCGCCAGCGGCTGTGCATCACGCGGGCCCTGCTCCGCAAAAGTCCGCTCTACCTGTTTGACGACAGCTTCTCAGCGCTGGACTACGACACCGATACCAAACTCCGCCAGGCGCTGGCAGCCAGGCTCTCTGCCGCAACGGTCATCGTGGTGGCAGAACGGATCTCCGCGGTAGAGAACGCCGACCTTATCCTGGTCCTCGACAACGGGCACCTGGTGGCGCAGGGCACCCACCCTGAGCTGCTGGAAAGTTCCTCCACCTACCGGGAGATCGCCGGCTCGCAGCTGGCACTGGACGGGCCGGTATGACGCCGCCGGCTGTAGCCCCGGGAGCGGCTGAAAAGTTCTGGCCCACGGCCGGGCGGCTCCTTGGCCGGCTGCGGCCGTTCAGGCGGTTCATGCTCGGTGCCGTGGCTGCAACGTGCGTCTTCGCAGGCCTCAACGTGGCGTCGCCGAAGTACCTCGGCGATGCCACGGACGTCGTGGTGGAAGGCGTGCTCCAGGGAGCTTTGGACCAGGGTCGGCTGGGTCTCCTGCTGGCCGGAGTGGCCGTGATGTATGTCCTCGCCTCCCTGTTCAACTGGATCCAGGGGGCGCTTACTGCCAGGTCAGTACAGGGGCTGATGTACGGCCTGCGGGCTGCAGTGGAGGACAAGCTGCACCGGCTGCCGTCCGCCTATTTCCAGGAACGGTCCCGGGGAGACGTCCTGAGCCGTGCCACGAACGATATCGACAACATTTCCCAGGCCTTGAACCAGCTCCTGACGCAGCTGATCATGTCTGTCCTGATGCTGTGCGGCTCCTTGGCCATGATGCTCTGGATCTCGCCCCTGCTCGCTGTGATCGCGATTGCCACCGTCCCGCTGTCCACCCTGATAACCGTTCTCGTGGCCCGCCGTTCCCAGGCGCACTTCGCAGGGCAGTGGACGGAAACCGGCGAGCTGAATGCGCATGTTGAGGAGTTTGTCTCAGGACACGAGGTCATCAAGGCTTTCGGACACCAGGCCCAGGCCGCAGAGACCTTCGGACGGAGCAATGACAGGCTTGCCCGCGCAGCCACGAAGGCCCAGTACTCGGCCGGGATGGTGCAGCCCCTGATGGTGCTGATCTCCAACCTCAACTACATCGCCGTGGCCGTGGTGGGAGCCCTCCAGGTCATTGCAGGTGCCATGACCATCGGCGGCATCCAGGCCTTCATCCAGTTCAGCAGGCTCTTCACCCAGCCGGTGGGCCAGATCGGTGGCATGCTGAACCTCATCCAGTCCTGCATCGCCTCCGCCGCGCGTGTTTTTGCCCTCCTTGATACTGAGGAGGATCCGCCGGATCCGGAGACGGCCAAGGCGGTTCCGGCAGGCGGCCGCATCGTTTTCGACGACGTCACCTTCGGCTACCCGGACTCGGCCCCGGCAGTGCACAACCTCTCCTTCTCCGTGGAGCCCGGCCAGACAGTGGCCATAGTCGGGCACACGGGGGCGGGAAAAACCACCGTGGTGAATCTCCTGATGCGGTTCTATGAGCCGGGCTCCGGCCGGATAACCATTGGCGGGACGGACATTGCGGCCATGCCGCGGGACCGGCTCCGGGAGCAGTTCGGGGTAGTGCTCCAGGACGCGTGGCTCTTCGGGGGCACCATCCGGGAAAACATTGCCTACGGCCGGCCCGGAGCCACGGAAAGCTGCCTCATCGCGGCGGCCGAGGCCAGTTACGTGGACAGGTTCGTCAGGGCGCTGCCGTGCGGTTACAGCACCGTCCTGGAAAACGGCGGTGAACCCCTGAGCCAGGGCCAGCGGCAGCTCCTCACCATAGCCCGCGCGCAACTGGCGGGCAGGGCGGTCCTGATCCTGGACGAGGCCACAAGTTCTGTTGACTCGAGGACCGAGCTCCTCATCCGCCAGGCCATGCAGCGCCTGCGGCAAGGCAGGACCAGCTTTGTCATAGCCCACCGTTTGTCCACTATCCGCAACGCTGATCTAATTCTGGTCATGGATCATGGACGCATCGTTGAACAGGGCACGCACCACAGCCTCCTGGCCGCCAACAGCTACTACGCCCGGCTTCACAACGCCCAGTTCTCGGCGGGTTCCGGCCGGACTGATGCACTCGAGGCCGGCATTTGACCCCCGCAGCCGGCTTTCCCGGGACGTGGAGGCCCAACACCGCCAGCACCGTGGCGTTGTTCGAGCAGCTTCGGCTGCACGTCATCCACCTGGCGGACAACGGATCCCTGCCACCCGGGACAAAGCTGCCCGCCGTCAGGGCGCTGGCCGAAATCCTCGACGTCGCTCCGCATACGGTGGCCCGGGCCTACAAAGAGCTTGAGGCAGCCGGAATCGTCGCCACCCGTGGGAGGAACGGCACGGTGGTATGCGCACGTGATGAACGTCTCGGCGGGCTCTCCAACGCGGCCGCAGCCTACGCCGCCGCGGCCAAAGCCCAGGGTGCCAGCTTCGCCGAGGCAGTGAAGCTGCTGGCTGCTGCCTACGATGTTCCCTGAGGGCGGAACCGTGCAAGTTCGAAGAAGTTTTCGATTAGCATTATGGGGTGCCTAAAGCCGTAGCTGAAGAAACCTCCGCCCCCTCCACAGCCTTAACTGTTCCCCCTGCGGCTGTCCCGCCGCGCCCGGACCTCTCCCGCCTTGTGGTGAAAGGTGCCCGCGAGCACAACCTCCGCAACGTGGACCTCGATCTGCCCCGGGACGCGATGATCGTCTTCACCGGGCTCTCCGGATCCGGTAAGTCCTCCCTTGCCTTCGACACCATCTTTGCCGAGGGCCAGCGCCGCTACGTTGAATCGCTGTCCGCCTACGCACGCCAGTTCCTGGGCCAGGTGGACAAGCCCGACGTCGACTTCATCGAAGGCTTGTCCCCTGCGGTTTCCATCGACCAGAAGTCCACCAGCAAGAACCCCCGCTCCACGGTGGGCACCATCACCGAAATCTACGACTACATGCGCCTGCTCTGGGCCCGCGTGGGCCGTCCGCATTGCCCGGTGTGCGGCGAGCCCGTGGCCAAGCAGACGCCCCAGCAGATCGTGGACCAGCTGCTGGAGCTGGATGAGGGTACCCGCTTCCAGGTGCTGGCGCCCGTGGTGCGCGGGCGCAAAGGCGAGTTTGTTGACCTCTTCAAGGAGCTGACCGCCAAGGGCTACTCCCGTGCCCGGGTGGACGGAAACCTGGTGCAGCTGAGCGATCCGCCGAAGCTTGGCAAACAGTTCAAGCACACCATCGAGGTGGTCGTGGACCGCTTGGTGGTCAAGGAAGGCATCAGCCAGCGGCTCACGGACTCCATCGAAACGGCTTTGGGCCTGGCGGAGGGCCGCGTCCTGGCAGAGTTCGTGGACCTTGAGGCGGAGGATCCCGGCCGGCTGCGGGCCTTCTCGGAAAACCTGGCCTGCCCCAACGAACACCCCCTTGCCATTGACGAGATTGAACCCCGGTCCTTCTCGTTCAACAACCCTTTCGGCGCCTGCGCCGCCTGCAGCGGCATCGGCACAAAGCTGGAAGTGGACGAGGAACTGATCGTTCCCAACCCTGAACTCTCACTGGGCGAGGGCGCCATCGCACCGTGGTCACTGGGCACGGCCACCACAGAGTACTGGAACAGGCTGCTCGAGGGACTTGCCAAGGAGCTCGGGTTCTCCATGGACACCCCGTGGGAGAAGCTGGGCAAGGACGTACGCCAGACCGTCCTGCACGGCAAGGACCACAAAGTGGTGGTGCAGTACCGGAACCGGTTTGGCCGGGAACGGAAATACAGCACCGGGTTTGAAGGTGCCATCCAGTACGTCCACCGCAAGCATGGCGAGACGGACTCGGACTGGGCCCGTGACCGCTACGAAGAGTACATGCGGCAGATTCCCTGCCCCGCCTGCAACGGTGCCCGGCTCAACCCGGCGTCGCTGTCCGTGCTGATCAACGGCAAGTCGATTGCCGACGTCGCGGCCCTTCCCATGCGTGACTGCGCCGACTTCCTGAACAACCTGGTGCTGACCGGCCGTGAAGCACAGATCGCGCACCAGGTGCTCAAGGAGATCCAGGCACGCCTGACGTTCCTGCTGGACGTTGGACTTGAATACCTGAACCTTGAACGTCCGTCCGCCACGCTTTCCGGCGGCGAGGCGCAGCGCATCCGCCTGGCCACCCAGATAGGTTCCGGCCTGGTGGGAGTCCTCTACGTCCTGGACGAGCCGTCCATCGGCCTGCACCAGCGCGACAACAGGCGGCTGATTGACACCTTGACCCGGCTGCGGGACATGGGAAACACGC
Organism: Pseudarthrobacter quantipunctorum; assembly: GCF_045291495.1. Lineage (NCBI taxonomy): Bacteria > Bacillati > Actinomycetota > Actinomycetes > Micrococcales > Micrococcaceae > Pseudarthrobacter > Pseudarthrobacter quantipunctorum. Next base: position 2,092,184 of record NZ_CP148033.1, on the reverse strand, counting down.
TCATCGTTGTTGAACACGATGAGGACACCATCCACGTTGCCGACTGGATTGTGGACATCGGACCCGGAGCGGGGGAGCACGGCGGCCAGGTGGTCCACTCCGGCTCCTACAAGGAACTGCTGGACAACACGGCGTCGCTGACCGGCGACTACCTGTCCGGGCGCAAGAAAATTGAAGTCCCCAAGAAGCGCCGCAAGTACGACAAGAAGCGTGAGCTGAAGGTCGTGGGGGCGCGGGAAAACAACCTCCTGAACGTGGACGCCGCGTTCCCGCTTGGACTCTTCACTGCGGTTACCGGGGTGAGCGGCTCGGGCAAGTCCACCCTGGTCAACGAGATCCTGTACAAGGTCCTGGCCAACAAGCTCAACGGTGCCAAGCAGGTGGCCGGGCGGCACAAGACTGTCCAGGGCCTCGAGCACCTGGACAAGGTTGTCCACGTGGACCAGAGCCCCATCGGCCGCACCCCGCGCTCCAACCCCGCCACGTACACGGGCGTCTTTGACAACATCCGGAAGCTCTTCGCCGAAACCACTGAAGCCAAGGTGCGCGGCTACCTTCCGGGCAGGTTCTCGTTCAATGTCAAGGGCGGCCGCTGCGAGGCTTGCTCCGGTGACGGAACCTTGAAGATCGAGATGAACTTCCTGCCGGACGTCTACGTCCCCTGCGAGGTCTGCCACGGGGCGCGCTATAACCGGGAAACCCTGGAGGTGCATTACAAGGGCAAGACCATCGCGGACGTCCTGAACATGCCCATCGAGGAAGGGGCGGAGTTCTTTGCCGCCTTCTCACCCATCGCCCGGCACCTCAACACGCTGGTGGACGTGGGGCTGGGCTATGTTCGGCTGGGCCAGCCCGCCACCACGCTCTCCGGCGGCGAGGCCCAGCGCGTCAAGCTGGCTGCGGAACTGCAGAAGCGCTCAAACGGCCGCAGCGTGTATGTCCTGGACGAGCCGACCACCGGGCTCCACTTCGAGGACATCCGCAAGCTGCTGATGGTCCTGCAGGGGCTGGTGGACAAAGGCAATACAGTGATCACCATCGAACACAACCTGGACGTCATCAAGAGCGCAGACTGGATCGTGGATCTCGGGCCTGACGGCGGTTCCGGCGGCGGCCAGGTGGTTGCCTCGGGAACGCCGGAGCAGCTTGCCAAGTCCACGGCCAGCCACACTGCAACATTCCTCGCGGAAATCCTCGGGTAAAGGACGGAAAACCACCCCGTTATATTCCCCTGCGCGTATGCGAGTTTCAGGCATGAGTGCTGTCATGAGAAACTAACCCGGTGACTCAAACAACAGTGCCCGTGATCTTTGACCTGGACGGCACTCTTGTCGATCCGGCCGGTGGGATAACAGACGGAATAGCGTCGGCACTGCGTGCCGTTGGGCTGCCGGTTCCCGGCCAGGACCTGCTGCACTCGATGATCGGCCCGAAGCTCAGTGATTCGCTGCTGACCGTGGCGCAGGTGCCGGCTGAGCTGCTGGACGAGGTAATCCGCCTCTACCGCGAGTACTACGTGGCTACCGGAATCGCGCAAAGCCGGATCTATCCTGGCGTCCGCGAAGTCCTGGAGTCCTTCGCTGCGGCCGGGCTTCCGGTTGCTGTTGCCACCCAGAAGCCACAGCGCCTGGCCCGCACGGTCCTGGAGCACCATGGGGTGGACGGGCTTTTCCACGGCATTCACGGTTCCGCGGATGACGAGAGCGCTGTGGAAGGGGTCCCGGTGGGCAAGACCGGGATCATCGCCGCTGCACTCGAAGACCTGGACACGCAGCACGCCGTGATGGTGGGGGACCGGGCGCAGGATGTTTCCGGTGCCATCGCCAACGGCCTGGACTGCATAGGAGTGGCGTGGGGATTCGCCCCGGACGGCGAACTGGAAGAGGCGGGCGCGGTGGCCATCGTGGAAACCGCGGAAGGCCTGGCGGAACTGATCGGACGGATGCAGGCTGCCCACGCGTCTGCCATGAGCGGGGTGAGCAACGATGGCCATGTTTGATGCGGTGCGCTGGACCACGCGCAGCCTGATCTCGGGCACCTGCCGGCCCACCGTCGTCGGCCTTGAAAACGTCCCGGCTGACGGGCCGTTCATCGTGGCCCCCAACCACCTCTCATTCTTCGACAGTGTGATCGTCCAGGCGCTGATGCCACGGCCGGTGGCCTTCTTCGCGAAAGCCGAATACTTCACCACCGGCGGCGTCAAGGGCAAGGTCATGAAGGCCTTCTTTGAGTCCGTCGGTTCCATCCCCGTGGAACGGGGCGAGCAGGCGGCCAGCGTGCAGGCGCTCAGGACGCTGCTGGACATCCTTGAATCCGGGAAGGGCATCGGCATCTATCCGGAAGGGACCCGCTCCCGGGACGGGATCCTCTACCGCGGACGCACCGGCGTGGGATGGCTTGCCCTGACCACTGGTGCGCCGGTTATACCTGTTGGACTGATCGGAACCGAGAATCTCCAGCGCGCTGGCGAAAGCGGGGTAAAGCCCCAGCATTTCACCATGAAGGTGGGGGAGCCGCTGTACTTCGACAAGACCGGCCCGGACCACTCGCTGCCGGCCCGCCGGGAAGTGACGGACCGCATTATGGACGCCATCGCCGAACTCAGCGGCCAGGAACGGTCCACCAGCTACAACCAGAGCAAGGCAGCCGAGTAGCAGAATACCGCCGGTTTCGGCTGCGCAGGCGGCCGGGTGGAATTTTCTACCCGGCGCGCCTCAGTAGACTGTATAGGTGGCAAATCCAGCAAGTTACAGGCCCAAGACGGGTGAAATTCCCACCAACCCCGGGGTGTACCGGTTCCGTGACCAGCACGGCCGGGTGATCTACGTGGGGAAGGCGAAAAGCCTCCGCTCCCGCCTGAACTCCTACTTCGCCAACCCCGCAGGACTGCTGCCCAAGACCTACGCCATGGTCCACGCTGCCAGCAGCGTCGAATGGACCGTGGTGGGCAGCGAACTTGAGTCGCTGCAGCTGGAGTATACCTGGATCAAGGAATTCAAGCCGCGCTTCAACGTGGTCTTCCGGGACGACAAAACCTATCCCTACCTGGCCGTGACCCTGAACGAGAAGTATCCGCGGGTCCAGGTGATGCGGGGCGACAAGCGGAAGGGAACCCGCTACTTCGGCCCCTACACGGCTGGCGCCATCCGCGAGACCATGGACACCCTGCTCCGCGTCTTTCCCGTGCGCAGCTGCAGCGCCGGTGTGTTCAAGCGCGCTGAAGCGAGCGGCCGGCCCTGCCTGCTGGGCTACATCGACAAGTGTTCAGCCCCCTGCGTGGGCCGGATCTCCCCGCCGGACCACCGTGCCCTGGCCGAGGACTTCTGCGCCTTCATGGGCGGGGAAGCCAAACGCTTCATCGTCAAGCTGGAAAAGCAGATGGCAGAAGCGGTGGCCGAGCTTGATTACGAGCGCGCCGCCCGGGTCCGCGATGACATCTCCGCCCTGCGCAAGGTCTTTGAACGCAATGCCGTTGTGCTCGCAGACGAGACTGACGCCGACATTTTCGCCCTGCACGAGGATGAACTCGAAGCCGCCGTCCAGGTGTTCCACGTCCGCGGCGGCCGGATCCGCGGCCAGCGCGGCTGGGTGGTGGAAAAGGTGGAGGATTCCACCACACCCGACCTCGTGGAGCATCTCCTGCAGCAGGTTTACGGTGAAGACGGCGACAGCCACGGGAGGCTGCCCCGCGAGGTCCTGGTGCCCGTCAGCCCGAGCAACGCCGAAGAGCTGGCGCAGTGGCTCGGCGGACTCCGGGGTGCCAAAGTGGACATCCGCGTGCCGCAGCGGGGGGACAAGGCCACGCTGTTGTCCACGGTGCGGGAGAACGCCGAACACGCCCTGAAACTTCACAAGACCCGGCGCGCCGGGGACCTCACCGTCCGGTCGCAGGCGCTCCAGGAGCTCCAGGAAGCACTGGACCTTCCGGTCCCGCTCCTGCGCATAGAGTGCTTCGACGTCTCACACGTCCAGGGCACCAACGTGGTGGCCTCCATGGTGGTGGTGGAGGACGGACTGCCGAAGAAATCGGACTACCGGAAGTTCTCCGTTACCGGACCCGCTGCGGCGGACGATACCGCCGCCATGCATGATGTGCTCACGCGCCGGTTCCGCCACTACCTCCAGGACAAGTCCGCGCAGGTGGATGAGGCCGCCCTGGCCGGTGCCGCTGACGGAGCGGACCCGGACCCCACATCCAACCAGGCGCGGGACACTGCCTTGGATACCACCACGCCTGCGCCGCGGGCAAAGTTCGCCTACCCTCCCAACCTGGTGGTGGTGGACGGCGGCAAGCCCCAGGTGAACGCTGCAGCCCGCGCCCTCGCGGACCTGGGCATCGAAGACGTGTACGTGGTGGGCCTTGCCAAGCGCCTGGAGGAGGTATGGCTGCCGGACAGTGACTTCCCGGTGATCCTCCCCAGGACATCGCAGGGACTGTACCTGCTGCAGCGCATCCGGGACGAGGCCCACCGGTTCGCGATTTCCTTCCACCGGCAAAAGCGCGGCAAGGCCATGACGGTATCGGCGCTGGACGGCGTGCCGGGGCTCGGGGCTTCCAAGCGGAAAGCCCTGCTCGCCCACTTCGGGTCCGTCAAGGGCGTCAAGGCGGCCTCCGCCGCCGAACTGTCGCAGGCGAAAGGCATCGGGCCGGCCCTTGCCAGCGCGATCGTCAACCACTTCGCGCCGGACGGGCCAGACGCGGCTCCGGTGCCGGCCATCAATATGACCACCGGCGAAGTGATCGAAACTTAGCGGAGTTCGGCGAAACTTGGCTAGGGTAAAGAACGGGGTTTCCGCCAACGCGGCAGCCTGCGCGACAACAACAGGAACGGGGCGGACTTGATGGCAGACACGACGGCGGAATCCGGAGCCGGGCAGGACGGTCTGCAGCCCGTCAAGCCCCTCGAAGCGGAGCTGCTGGTGGTCACCGGAATGTCCGGCGCCGGGCGGAGTACAGCCGCTGACGCCCTCGAGGACCACGGCTGGTACGTCGTGGAAAACCTGCCGCCGCAGATGCTGGGAACCCTGGCGGAGCTGGTATCCCATGCCCCGCAATCCATTCCGCGGCTGGCAGTGGTGATCGATGTGCGCAGCAAGGGCCTGTTCGCGGATATCCGCGCCGCGCTGGGGGCCCTGGCCGCCAGCGGAGTTGCGTTCCGCGTGCTCTTCCTCGATGCCAGCGACAACGTCCTGGTCCGCCGGTTCGAGCAGGGACGCCGGCCGCACCCCCTCCAGGGCGGCGGCCGCATACTGGACGGCATCGCAGCCGAACGGGAGCTGCTGCAGGAACTCCGCGACAGCTCCGACGTCGTGCTGGATACCTCCGGCTACAACGTGCACGGCCTGGCCACGGCCATCACCGAACTGTTCAGCGAAACCGGCCCCGTGGCACTGCGGCTGAACGTCATGAGCTTCGGTTTCAAGTACGGCCTGCCCGTGGACGCCAACTACGTGGCCGACGTCAGGTTCATCCCCAACCCACACTGGGTTCCCCAGCTGCGCCCGCACACCGGCCTGGACAAGGACGTCAGCGATTACGTGCTGGAGGCAGAGGGCGTCAAGAACTTCGTGGACCGCTACGTCATGGCCCTCGAGCCCGTCCTGGACGGCTACCGCCGCGAGAACAAGCACTACGCCACCATCGCCGTGGGCTGCACGGGCGGCAAGCACCGCTCGGTGGCAGTCGCCGTCGAACTTTCCAAGAAACTGGCGCAGTACCCGCGAGTCACGGTGACCACCACCCACCGGGATCTGGGCCGGGAGTAATGTCGCTCTTCACCGGCGCCCTGCCACTGGTCCCGCCCGCGGGGTCAGCAGCGGGCCAGCATGACAAGGGGCCCAAGGTTGTTGCCCTGGGCGGCGGCCACGGCCTTTCCGCGTCGCTTTCTGCCCTGCGCCTGCTCACCTCCGACCTGACGGCCGTGGTGACAGTAGCGGACGACGGCGGATCGTCGGGGCGTCTGCGCGAAGAGTACGGCGTCCTTCCGCCCGGCGACCTGCGGATGGCGTTGTCCGCCCTGTGCGACGATACGGACTGGGGGCGAACCTGGCGGGACGTCATGCAGCACCGGTTCCGTCCAGGCAGGGGTCCGGGCGGTTCCCTGGATGAACACGCCATGGGAAACCTGCTCATTGTGACCCTCTGGGAACTGCTGGGCGACGCCGTTGCCGGGCTTCGCTGGGCAGGCGCACTGCTGGGGGCACGCGGCCAGGTACTGCCCATGTCCACCGTGCCGCTCACCATCGAAGGGGACGTGCGGGTCAACGCACCCGACGGCGGCTCCGCCCTGCACACCATCCGCGGCCAGGCCCGCTGCGCCGTGGCGGGGTCGCTGGAGCAGGTGCGGCTCCTCCCGGAGGCTGCCCCGGCCTGCGTCGAAGCCCTCACGGCCATCGAACTGGCTGACTGGGTCATCCTGGGCCCCGGCTCCTGGTACACCTCCGTGCTGCCCCACCTCCTCCTGCCCGAGATGCGCCAGGCTCTGTGCCAGACTCCGGCCAAGCGCTGCCTGACCATGAACCTGGCCACGGACACGAAGGAAACAACAGGCATGACCGCCGCCGACCACCTCGACGTCCTGCGGCGTTACGCCCCGGAGTTCAGCGTTGACGTGGTCCTTGCCGATCCCGCTTCCGTCCCGGACCGGCAGGAGTTCGAGAAAGCCGCCGCGATGATCGGCGCCGAGGTTGTCTTGGGTAAAGTAGGGGCGTCGGGCCGCCGTCCCGTCCACGACCCTTTACGTCTGGCAACGGCGTACCAGGACATTTTTGGGAACAGTTAGGAAGGTGCCATGGCACTGACAGCATCGGTCAAAGAAGAACTGTCCCGTCTGGACATCAAAAAGTCATCAGTGCGCAAGGCCGAGGTATCCGCCATGCTCCGCTTTGCGGGCGGGCTGCACATCATCTCCGGCCGGATCGTCATAGAGGCGGAAGTGGACCTCGCCTCCACCGCCCGGCGCCTGCGGGCAGCCATCGCCGAAGTCTACGGACACCAGAGCGAAATCATCGTGGTCTCCGCCGGGGGACTGCGCCGCGCCAGCCGCTACGTGGTCCGGGTGGTGCGCGACGGCGAGGCGCTGGCACGCCAGACAGGCCTCCTCGACGGCCGCGGCCGTCCCGTGCGCGGACTGCCGTCCGCCGTCGTCAACGGTTCCGCCGCTGATGCCGAAGCCGTCTGGCGCGGCGCCTTCCTGGCGCACGGTTCCCTGACCGAACCCGGACGTTCCTCGTCCCTTGAGGTCACGTGCCCGGGGCCGGAGTCCGCACTGGCGCTTGTGGGCGCGGCACGCCGGCTGGACATCCAGGCGAAAGCCCGCGAAGTCCGCGGCGTGGACCGGGTGGTCATCCGCGACGGGGACACCATCGCGGCCCTCCTCACCCGGATGGGCGCCCATGATGCGCTGATGGTCTGGGAAGAACGGCGGATGCGCAAGGAAGTGCGTGCCACCGCCAACCGCCTGGCAAACTTCGACGACGCAAACCTGCGGCGCTCGGCCCAGGCAGCCGTGGCGGCAGGCGCACGCGTGGACCGGGCCCTTGAGATCCTTGGCGACGACGTTCCGGACCACCTGAAGTACGCCGGTGAACTCCGGGTGGCGCACAAGCAGGCCAGCCTGGATGAGCTGGGACGCCTGGCGGACCCGGTCATGACCAAGGACGCCATTGCAGGCAGGATCCGCCGGCTGCTGGCCATGGCGGACAAGCGCGCCCTCGACCTGGGCATCCCCGGGACTGACGCCAATGTGACGCCTGAAATGCTGGACGAGTGACAGCCCCATAGAATCAAAAAGATTCCGGGCGCCAGCCGCCCGGATGCATAATCCGAGAGTTACCAACCGGACCGAATGTCCACGATATTGGAGGATTTTGTGACCGAGTACGTATTGCCCGAACTCAGCTACGATTACGCCGCCCTGGAGCCGCACATTTCCGCGCGCATCATGGAGCTGCACCACAGCAAGCACCACGCAGCCTACGTGGCCGGCGCCAACAACGCCCTGGCCCAGCTGGCGGAAGCCCGGGAGAAGGGCGACTTCGCCAACATCAACCGGCTCTCCAAGGACCTCGCATTCCACACCGGCGGGCACGTCAACCACTCGGTGTTCTGGAACAACCTTTCCCCGGACGGCGGCGACAAGCCCGAGGGCGAACTCGCGGCGGCCATCGATGACGCGTTTGGCTCCTTCGACGCCTTCCGTGCCCAGTTCTCCGCGGCAGCACTTGGCCTGCAGGGTTCCGGCTGGGGCTTCCTGGCCTACGAACCCATCGGCGGCAACCTGGTCATCGAGCAGCTGTACGACCAGCAGGGCAACGTGGCGCTCGGCACCACCCCGCTGCTGATGCTGGACATGTGGGAGCACGCCTTCTACCTTGACTACGTCAACGTCAAGGCCGACTACGTCAAGGCGTTCTGGAACATCGTCAACTGGGCCGACGTCGCAAAGCGCTTCGAAGCAGCCCGCACCAACGCCACGGGCCTCATCACCCTCCCGTAGTGAAGTACGCCGCACCAACGTGTAACAAACTTCACAATCCGGACATATAAAGGCCGGGATGTGGACGGTCCGCCCCCGCACTTGCGGGGGCGGACCAAGTTAAACGTAAGATAGGTCACGGAAGGCGGTTAGCCTTCAGCAATGAGGCTGGTCGCCCTCCGTATGTAAATCATCTCTGCCCAATGGCGTGCGGGATCTGTTAGTTGGCTTGATAGCCCGCTCAACTAGTTGTGCTTCTGAAAGCACCAAGGAGACTGAAAAAGTGACGACCCGTATTGGTATCAACGGCTTTGGCCGTATTGGCCGCAACTACTTCCGCGCAGCACTCGCACAGGGCGCGGACCTGGAGATCGTTGCAGTCAACGACCTCACCAGCCCCGAAGCACTCGCGCACCTCTTCAAGTACGACTCCGTCGGCGGCCGCCTGAAGGAAACCATCGAGGTCAAGGACGGCAACATCGTCGTCAACGGCACCGTCGTCAAGGTGCTCGCCGAGCGCGACCCCGCCAACCTGCCGTGGGGCGAGCTGGGGGTGGACATAGTGATCGAATCCACCGGCTTCTTCACCAAGGCTGCCGATGCCCAGAAGCACATCGACGCCGGCGCCAAGAAGGTCCTGATCTCCGCTCCTGCCTCGGACGAGGACATCACCATCGTGATGGGCGTGAACCACAACCTGTACGACAACGCCACGCACCACATCATCTCCAACGCATCCTGCACCACCAACTGCCTCGGCCCGCTGGCCAAGGTGGTCAACGATGAGTTCGGCATCGAGCGCGGCCTCATGACCACCGTCCACGCCTACACCGCGGACCAGAACCTGCAGGACGGCCCGCACAAGGACCTGCGACGCGCCCGCGCCGCCGCCATCAACATGGTGCCCACGTCCACCGGTGCTGCCAAGGCAATCGGCCTGGTCCTGCCCGAGCTCAAGGGCAAGCTGGACGGCTACGCCATCCGCGTTCCCGTGCCCACCGGCTCCGCCACCGACCTCACGGTCACCGTCTCCCGCGAGACCACCGTGGAGGAAGTCAACGCCGCCCTCAAGCGCGCTGCCGAGTCCGAAGAGCTGCAGGGCTTCCTGACCTACACGGACGAGCCCATCGTCTCCAGCGACATCGTCGGCGATCCCGCTTCGTCCGTCTTCGACTCCGGCCTGACCAAGGTGATCGGCAACCAGGTCAAGGTTGTTTCCTGGTATGACAACGAATGGGGCTACTCCAACCGCCTCGTCGACCTCACGGAGCTTGTCGCAGCCAAGCTGGGCTAGGGTTAGACACATGACATCAAACACCCTCAACGAACTCATCGCTGAAGGTGTCCGCGGGCGGTACATTCTGGTTCGAAGTGACCTGAATGTGCCGCTCGACGGCTCTACAGTCACTGACGACGGCCGCATCAAGGCCTCCCTGCCAGTGCTGTCAAAGCTCACGGACGCCGGTGCCCGCGTGCTGGTAACAGCCCACCTTGGCCGCCCCAAGGGCGCGCCCGAGGAGAAATACTCCCTTCGGCCCGCAGTAAACCGCCTGGCTGAACTGGCCGGTTTCAAGGTCACCCTCGCCGCCGACACCGTCGGCAGCGCCGCCAAAGAAGCAGCAGCGTCCCTGCAGGACGGCGAAGTGCTCGTCCTCGAGAACGTCCGCTTCGATCCCCGCGAAACCAGCAAGGACGACGCCGAGCGCGGCGCCTTCGCTGACGAGCTGGTGGCCCTGACCGGCGGGAACGGCGCCTACGTGGACGACGCCTTCGGGGCGGTGCACCGCAAGCACGCCAGCGTGTACGACGTCGCCACCAGGCTTCCGTCGTACCTTGGCGACCTTGTGCACACCGAGGTGGAGGTCCTGCGGAAGCTGACCACGGACACCCAGCGCCCCTACGTGGTGGTGCTCGGCGGCTCCAAGGTGTCCGACAAGCTTGCGGTCATCGAGAACCTGCTGGGCAAGGCCGACACCATCCTGGTGGGCGGCGGAATGCTCTTCACGTTCCTTGCCGCAGCCGGGCACAAAGTGGCCGCCAGCCTGCTCGAGGAAGACCAGATCCCCGTGGTCCAGGACTACCTCAAGCGCGCAGCAGACGCCGGCACGGAGTTCGTGGTCCCCACGGACGTCGTAGTGGCTGAGAAGTTCGCAGCAGACGCCGCCCACGAGACTGTCCCCGCGGACAACATCGAGGGCAGCAGCTTCGGTGCCCAGGGCATCGGACTGGACATTGGTCCGGATTCGGCGGCAGTATTCGCCGAACGGATCAAGGGGGCCAAGACGGTGTTCTGGAACGGTCCGATGGGGGTCTTCGAGTTCGAAGCGTTCTCCGCCGGAACCCGCGCCATCGCCCAGGCCCTCACGGAAACGGAAGCTTTCACCGTGGTGGGCGGCGGCGACTCAGCCGCTGCCGTACGCACGCTCGGGTTCGCCGACAACCAGTTCGGCCATATTTCCACCGGCGGCGGCGCCAGCCTGGAATACCTCGAAGGCAAGGAACTGCCGGGGCTCAGCGTCCTGGACCGTTAGGCCCTGCCCGGTACTTCCGGCAGCAGTACCTGAACCTTCAGTCCCTCCGGCCGGCAGGTTGCCCACGGCAGCCTGCCGGCCGAACACTTATCAAGAACTTTTTGGAGAATACGTGACAACGTCAACGAACGGCGCTTTCGACCGCAAGCCATTCATCGCGGGCAACTGGAAGATGAACATGGACCACGTGCAGGGCATCACCCTGCTGCAGAAGCTTGCCTGGACCCTTTCCGACGCCAAGCACGACTACAGCCGGGTCGAGGTTGCCGTCTTCCCGCCGTTCACCGACCTCCGCGGCGTCCAGACCCTTGTCCAGGGCGACGACCTGGACATCGCCTACGGTGGACAGGACCTCTCACAGTTCGACTCCGGCGCCTACACCGGCGACATCTCCGGACAGTTCCTGAACAAGCTCGGCTGCAAGTACGTCCTGGTGGGCCACAGCGAACGCCGCACCATCCACAACGAATCCGACGACGTCCTCAACGCCAAGGTCAAGGCTGCCTTCAAGCACGGCGTCACGCCCGTGCTCTGCGTCGGTGAGGGCCTGGAGATCCGCCAGGCGGGCACGCACGTCGACCACACGCTGGAGCAGCTGCGTGCCGGTGTGTCCGGGCTGACCGCTGACCAGGCTGCTGAGCTGGTGGTCGCCTACGAACCCGTCTGGGCCATTGGCACCGGTGAAGTAGCCGGGCCGGAAGACGCTCAGGAGATGTGCGCTGCCATTCGTGCCGAGCTCGAGCAGCTGTTCGGGGCGGACACCGCCGCGAAGACCCGCCTGCTGTACGGCGGTTCGGTCAAGGCCAACAACGCGGCCGCAATCCTCAAGGAACGCGACGTTGACGGCCTGCTGGTGGGCGGAGCAAGCCTCGATCCGGCTGAGTTTGCTAATATTGTCAGGTTCGAGAGTCACTTGGTGACGGACTAGTCCGTCCCGCCGCGCACACTCCCGCAATTCCAACCTCCTGAAAGGCCGTCGTGGACGTTCTTCATGTCATTCTGCAGATCCTCCTGGGCATCACCAGCCTCCTGCTGACGCTGCTCATCCTCCTTCACAAGGGACGGGGCGGCGGGATGTCGGACATGTTCGGCGGCGGCATGAGCTCCGGGCTCAGCTCCTCGGGCGTTGCCGAGCGCAACCTGAACAGGTTCACCGTAGTCCTCGGAGTCACCTGGGGCATGGTCATTATTGCCTTGGGCCTCATCATGCGCTTCAGCGGCGGCGGGGACTCCTGATCCCGTAAACCGGGAAAGGCTCTGCGCGGACACTGCCGCCGCGCGGCTCAGAGAACTAAACTGTGGCTGTCGGTTCCCGACAGCCACAGTTCTTGTTTAAGCAGGCAGGAGTCCCTTCGATGATTCACCCGGCATCAGGCTTCCGCGGTACCCGGGCGGGCGTCACGGAAGGGACGGGTTCCAGCTTCGAGTCCGTGGACCACGGCAAGGCTCTTCCCCGCATCCACATCTCCTACTGGTGCGCAAAGGGGCACGAGACGAGGCCGGTTTTCATCAAGCTTCCCGAGGACCAGATTCCGCCTGTGTGGGATTGCCGGCGCTGTGGTGCCCCCGCATCACGGGACGGTCAGGCAGCGGCCGCCGCGGACGCTATGGACGACGGCTACAAGACACACCTCGAATACGTTAAAGAACGGCGCTCCGGCCAGGACGCCGAAGACGTCCTGGCCGGAGCGCTGGAAAAGCTACGCGCCCGCGGCGTCCTTCCGGACGAGCTGCTGCGGGACACGTGAAGCGGCGTTCTCGTCAATCAGCCACAGGGTCCGGGACGTGCCCCGCGGCCCGGCTGCCGGGACCTGCACCGGATTGGCACCGGCCAGTGCCAGCCCTACGGCGCCAGCCTTGTCCTCTCCCGCTACCACCATCCACACTTCAGAAGCGGTGTTGATGGCCGGCAGGGTCAGAGAAATCCGCAGTGGCGGCGGCTTCGGTGAATTCCGGACACCCACCACGGTGCGGTCCTTTTCGCGGACGCCGCCCTGCTCAGGAAAGAGCGAGGCGATGTGCGCGTCGGGGCCCACACCCAGCAAAACAACGTCCAGGCGGGGGAGCGCAGCGGGTTCCTCCGGCCGGTCATCGGACATGTCCGCAGCGTGCTCGGCCGACGCAGCCTGCCGAAGCCTCTGGGCGTAGTCCTCAGCCGCCTCTTCGGGGCTGCCGAAGTCATCCGAGGTTCCGGGCTCGTGGATCCGTTCAGGGTCCACCGGGATGTGCGAGAGCAGGGCCTCGTAAGCCTGGGTGGTATTCCGGTCGGGGTCCCCGGCGGGAAGGAAGCGTTCGTCGCCCCACCAGAAATTCACCTTGGACCAGTCGACGGCGGGAGCCGCCGGGGAGTCCGCAACAGCCTTGAGCGTGCCGATACCCACGGTTCCGCCGGTGAGCACCACGGTGGCCTCGCCGAATTTATCCTGCACATCAACAAGCTTTGTGATCAGGCGGGCGGCGATGGCGGCCATCAGGACGGACGAGTCAGGATGAATGCTTACTCTTGGGTCAACGCTCACTGGGTCGGACGCTCCTTAGATTGGTACGTGGCAGTCCAATAGTAATCACTTCCCCAAACACCTCGTCGGGGTCCAGGCGGCGGAGCTCCTCGGCGAGGCAGTCCCGCAGGCTGCGGCGCGGAAGCGAAATCCGCTGCGCCGGCTGGCCGGGCTGGGTCAGCTCGGCCACTGACAAACCGGGCCGGAAGAGCTGGATGTCCCCGCCGGGCCGCGTCAGCCGGACCCGGCGGATGCCCGTGCCGGCTGGGTCGGCGACGATGGTCACCGGCGCGTCCAGGGTGAGCGTCAGCCAGGCCGCGAGGAGGATGGTGCTCGGGGAATCCGAGGCACCCTCGACGGCCACGGACGTGACGGGGGAGGAGTCCACCTGGTCAAGGACGGCAGCAAGCTGGATGCGCCAGTTGGTCAACCGGGTCCAGGCGAGGTCGGTGTCCCCGGCTTTGTACGTTGACCGGATGTTCTCCAGGGCACGCTGCGGGTCGGGTTCGTTGGCGGAATCGGTGATGCGGCGGTGGGCTATCCTCCCGATGGAGGTCTCGCAGGCGTTCTCCGGGGCGCCGTGCGGCCACCAGGCCACGATCGGTGCGTCCGGGAGCAGCAGCGCGGCCACCAGGGATTCACTCTCGTGGGAGAGCTGTCCGTAGCCGCGCAGCACGATCACCTCGGAGGCGCCGGCGTCACCGCCGACGCGGATCTGGGCGTCAAGCCGGTCCGGGGCCGTAGCTCCGGCGTCGGCAAGGACGATGATCCGGCAGGGGTGTTCACGGCTGGCCTCGTTGGCGGCCTCGATGGCCTCCTCCTCCAGCCCGGACTTGGTGACCACCACGAGGGTGAGCACCCTGCCCAGCGCAATGACGCCGCCCTGCTCGCGCAGGGACATGATCTTCTTGGAAACCGTTGAAGTCGTGGTGTCCGGCAGGTCTACAATCATGGCCTTCTCCAGGTTCGTCCGTCGCGGGCCAGCAGCTCGTCAGCCGAGGCGGGGCCCCAGCTGCCCGGGGCATAGGGCTCGGGCTGCTCGTTCAGCTGCGCCCAGTATTCCTCGAACGGGTCCAGGATCTTCCAGGACAGCTCCACTTCCTCGTGCCGGGGGAACAGCGGCGGCTCGCCCAGGAGCACGTCCAGGATGAGCCGCTCGTACGCCTCCGGGCTGGACTCGGTGAACGAGTGCCCGTAGCCGAAGTCCATGGTCACGTCCCGGACTTCCATCTGCGTGCCCGGGACCTTCGAGCCGAACCGGATGGTGACGCCCTCGTCCGGCTGGACACGGATCACCACGGCGTTCTGGCCAAAGTCGTCCTCGGCATGGTCGCGGAACAACAGGTTGGGTGCCCGCTTGAACACGACGGCGATTTCCGTCACCCGCCGTCCCAGGCGCTTGCCGGCGCGCAGGTAAAACGGCACCCCGGACCAGCGGCGGGTGTGGATGTCCACCCGGATGGCGGCGAAGGTTTCGGTGGTGGAATCGGCGGGGATGCCTTCCTCTTCCAGGTAGCCCTGGACCTGTTCGCCGCCCTGCCATCCGCCGGTGAACTGACCGCGCGCCGAGTGCGTGGAAAGGTCCTCGGGGAGCTTGACGGCGGCGAGCACCTTTTCCTTCTCCGCGCGCAGGTCGTCTGCGTTGAAGGAGATGGGCTCCTCCATCGCCGTCAGGGCCAGCAGCTGGAGCAGGTGGTTCTGGATCACGTCGCGGGCCGCGCCCACGCCGTCGTAGTAGCCGGCACGGCCGCCCGTGCCGATGTCCTCGGCCATGGTGATCTGGACGTGGTCCACGTAGTTGGCGTTCCACAACGGCTCGAACAGCTGGTTCGCGAAACGCAGCGCCAGGATGTTCTGGACTGTTTCCTTGCCCAGGTAGTGGTCGATCCGGAACACCGCGTCCGGCGGGAAGACAGATTCGACGATGTCATTGAGCTGCCGGGCGGACTCCAGGTCGTGCCCGAACGGCTTCTCGATCACCACGCGGCGCCACTTGTCGCCCTCGGCCTGTGCCAGGCCGTGCTTGGACAGCTGGCGGCAGACCTGTTCAAACGCCTTGGGCGGGATGGAGAGGTAGAACGCATGGTTCCCGCGGGTGCCGCGCAACTCATCAAGCTCGTCGATGACTTCACCCAACCGCTCAAAGGCGTCGTCGTCGTCGAACTCCCCCTGCACAAACCGGATGCCCTCGGAGAGCTGGTTCCACACTGCCTCATCAAAGGGGGTGCGGGCGTAGGCCTGCACGGAGGCCTTCACCTCGGCGGCGAAGTCCTCCTTGTCCCATTGGCGCCGGGCGAAACCCACCAGGGCGAAGCTGGGGGGCAGCAGGCCGCGGTTGGCGAGGTCGTACACGGCGGGCATGAGCTTTTTGCGGGCAAGGTCGCCGGTGACTCCGAAGAGGACCAGTGATGACGGACCGGCGATCCGGTTCAGGCGGCGGTCACGCGGGTCGCGGAGCGGATTCCGCCCACGGCCAGCAGACTTCCTGCCGTATTCAGTTTCTGGCATGGTGCTTTTTGTGCCTTAGCTTTCAGTAACGGAGGCTGACCTGGCGGACAGCGCAGCAATGATGTCCTGCAACTGTGCCACACCGGCGGCCCGGTCAGTGAGGTGCAGGCGGAGCACGGGGCGGCCGTGGTCGGTCAGGACCTGGGCATCGCCGGCGGCCTGCGCGGCAATCAGTTCCCCGAACGTGAAGGGACGCTCCGGGATGGCAAGGTCCTCCGCGGATGCGGCCGTGACCTGGAGGAACACCCCGATGCCCGGGCCGCCCTTATGGAACTGGCCCGTCGAGT
This sequence comes from Pseudarthrobacter quantipunctorum, assembly GCF_045291495.1. Classification (NCBI taxonomy): domain Bacteria; kingdom Bacillati; phylum Actinomycetota; class Actinomycetes; order Micrococcales; family Micrococcaceae; genus Pseudarthrobacter; species Pseudarthrobacter quantipunctorum. Next base: position 2,075,883 of record NZ_CP148033.1, on the reverse strand, counting down.
GGAGGAACCGAGGGCCCCAGCCAAACGTCACGGGGCGGCCGGACACGGCGGCCAGTTCGTCGCGGATGCCTTCGAGCTGTGCGAACGCCAGCCGGTCGAAGTAGGCCTGGACGCTGAGGTAGCTGTCGCTCTCCAGCGTGTCCAGCAGTGCCTTTACGGCGTCCTCGGCAGTACGGGCATCTCCGAGCCAGTCACCGCCGCGGACCTCGATGGATCCGTCGACAAACGCTGCCGGAGTGGGCTCGGGCTGGGCGTCCAGCAGTCCGCGCGCGGCCACCTTGGCGGCCTCGACGTCGGGCTGGTCGAAAGGGTTGATGCCCAGCAGGCGTCCGGCCACGGCTGTGGCGAACTCCCAGACCATCATCTGGGTGGGCAGTCCGCCGGCGATGGCAACCTCGTTCTCACCGAGTTCGACGTCGGCATCGGCTGCCACCAGCCGCACCACCAGGACGTCCGGCGCGCCGATGGTGGCCTCGGGTGAGTTGGGGCCGGCAACCACCGGAAGCACACCGGTACCCAGCTTGCCCGTGGACTCGGCGATCAGCTGCTCAGCCCAGTCGGCGAAGCCCACAATGCCCGAGCCGTCCTCGGCGATGACGATCTTGTTCCGCAGGGGGCTGGTGCCGCCCAGGGCGGCTCCGAGTGCCAGGCCGATGTTCTCCGGCGCGTCATCGTTCAGGATCTCGGCTGCCTCCTCGGCCTCATCCAGGAAGGCCTGGATGTCCACCCCGGCCAGGCCGGAGGGAACAAGACCGAAGGCGGTCAGCGCGGAGAAGCGGCCGCCGACGTTGGGATCGGCGTTGAAGACAGCGCGGTAGCCGGCCTCGCGGGATGCCTTGTCCAGCGGGGAACCGGGGTCGGTGACGATGATGATCCGGCTCCTGGCATCGATTCCGGCGTCGTTGAACGCCTTCTCGAAGACCCGCCGCTGGGAGTCCGTTTCAACGGTTGAGCCGGATTTGGACGAGACCACGATCGCGGTCCCGTCCAGCCGGTCTGCGAGGGCGGCGCGGACCTGGTCGGGGTCCGTGCTGTCCAGCACTGTCAGCTCGACGCCGGCGGTGCCGGCAATAACCTCTGGAGCCAGTGAGGAGCCGCCCATGCCGCACAGCACGATGCGGGTAACGCCTTCTGACTTCAGGGCGTCGCGGAGTTCCAGGATGTCCTTGACCAGCGGCTGGGAGACGGTGGCCGCCTCCACCCACCCGAGGCGGATTGCCGACTCGGCCTCCGCATCAGTACCCCACAGGGTGTGGTCCTTGGCGAAGATGCGGGTGGCAATACGGTCCTCCACGAAGACCGGGAGGTGCAGTTCCAATGCCTGCTGTGCGGCACCGGTGGCGTCGTAGCTGAGAGTGGTCATAGTGGGTTAGGAAGCCTTCCGTGCAGAGGCGAGGGCGCCCTCGACGTCGGCCAGCAGTTCCTTCCAGCTGGCTACGAACTTGTCCAGGCCTTCGGATTCGAGGATTGCGACGACGTCGTTGTAGGAGATGCCGAGCTTCTCCAGGGCGTCGAGGGTGGCGTTGGCTTCGGTGTAGGTGCCGGTGACGGTGTCCCCGGTGACCACGCCGTGGTCGAAGGTGGCGTCCAGGGTCTTCTCGGGCATGGTGTTCACGACGCCCGGGGCGACGAGTTCGGTGACGTAGAGGGTGTCCGGGTAGGCCGGGTCCTTCACACCGGTGGAGGCCCACAACGGGCGCTGGGGGAGTGCGCCGGCTTCGGCCAGCAGGGCCCAGCGCTCGGTGGCGAAGAGCTCCTCGTAGACCTGGTAGGCCAGGCGGGCGTTGGCCAGGCCGGCCTTGCCCTTGAGTGCCTTGGCTTCCTCGGTGCCGATGGCGTCGAGCCGCTTGTCGATTTCGGAGTCCACGCGGGAAACGAAGAACGAGGCAACGGAGTGGATCTTTGACAGGTCGTGGCCGTTTTCCTTGGCCTGCTCCAGGCCTGACTGGAAGGCGTTGATGACGGCGCGGTACCGCTCCAGGGAGAAGATCAGGGTCACGTTGACGCTGATGCCTTCGGCCAGGGTTGCGGTGATGGCTTCGAGGCCCTCGAGGGTGGCCGGGATCTTGATGAGTACGTTGTCCTTGTTGACCCGCTTGTACAGGTGCTTGGCCTCGGCGATGGTTCCTGCCGTGTCCCAGGCCAGGCGGGGGTCAACCTCGATGGAGACGCGTCCGTCCACGCCCTTGGTGGCTGCGGCCACCGGTGCGAACAGGTCGCAGGCGTCCGCGACGTCGGTGGTGGTGATCTCGAAGATGGTGTCCTCGACGCTGGCGCCGGCTGCCGCCTGCTTGGCGATGGTGGCGTCGTAGTCGGTGCCTGCCGTGATGGCGGCGTGGAAGATGGATGGGTTGGTGGTTACGCCAACCACGTTCTTCTCTTCGATGAGCTTCGCCAGGGTGCCGGTGTCCAGGCGTCCGCGGGAAAGGTCATCGAGCCAGATGGAAACTCCGGCGTCGGAGAGCTGCTTGGTGGGAGTAGTCATAATTCTGTATCTCCTGGAAATCGTTGGTTAGGCCTGGAGGCCTGCGAGGGAGTCCTTGGCGGCAGCGGCGACGGCCTCTGCGGTGATGCCGAACTCCTGGAAGAGGCGCTTGTAGTCTGCGGAAGCGCCGTAGTGCTCCAGGCTGATGGAACGGCCGGCGTCACCGACGAATTCCTTCCAGCCGAGGGCAAGTCCTGCTTCGACCGATACCCGGGCCTTGACGGCTGCGGGCAGCACGGATTCGCGGTAGGCGGCGTCCTGCTTGCTGAACCATTCGACGCAGGGCATGGAGACAACGCGTGCGGCGATGCCTTCGGCCTGCAGGGCCTCGCGGGCCTGGACGGCCAGCTGGACCTCGGATCCGGTGCCGATGAGGATTACGTCAGCCGGGACGGTGGCGCCGTCCTTGGATGCTTCGGCAAGGACGTACCCGCCCTTGGCGACGCCGGCAACGGAACCGAAGGTGTCGCCGTCGGCGTCGCCCTCGCCGCGCTCCCAGGTGGGGATGTTCTGGCGGGTCAGCACGATGCCGGCGGGGTTGCTGTGGTTCTCCAGCATGGTCTTCCAGGCGACAGCTACCTCGTTGGCGTCACCGGGGCGGACAACGTCCAGGCCCACGATGGCGCGCAGGGACGCGAGCTGTTCCACCGGCTGGTGGGTGGGGCCGTCTTCGCCGAGGCCGATGGAGTCGTGCGTCCAGACGTACAGCGACGGAACACCCATCAGGGCGCCGAGGCGGATGGCGGGGCGCTGGTAGTCGCTGAAGATCAGGAACGTGCCAGAGAATGCCCGGGTCCGTCCGTGCAGGCTGATGCCGTTCACGATGGAGGCTGCGGCGTGCTCGCGGATGCCGAAGTGCAGCACGCGGCCGTACGGGTTGCCGGACCAGGCGTCGGTCTGCTTGGAGGCAGGAACGAAGGACGGCGAGCCTTCGATGGTGGTGTTGTTGGACTCCGCGAGGTCCGCCGAGCCGCCCCAGAGTTCGGGGAGGACCGGGCCCAGGGCGTTCAGGACCTTGCCGGAGGCTGCGCGGGTGGAGACGTCCTTGCCGGCCGGGAAGACCGGAAGGGCTGCGTCGAGGCCCTCGGGCAGTTCCTTGGCCTCGATACGCTGCAGCAGCTCTGCGCCAGCGGGGTTGGCGGCCTGCCAGGCGTTGAAGGATTCCTCCCACTCCTTGCGGGCGGCAGCGCCGCGGTCCACCACGGCACGGGCGTGCGCCAGGACATCCTGGTCCACGTCGAAGGACTTGGCGGGGTCGAAGCCCAGCACTTCCTTAAGTGCTGCCACTTCCTCGGCCCCCAGGGCTGAACCGTGGATCTTGCCGGTGTTCTGCTTCTTGGGCGCCGGGTAGCCGATGATGGTGCGCAGCGAGACGATGGAGGGCTTGGACGTCTCAGCCTTGGCTGCGAGGAGCGCCGAGTAGAGCTCCTGGACGTCTTCCTTGTATTCGCCGGTCTTGGTCCAGTCAACGCGCTGGACGTGCCAGCCGTAGGCCTCGTAGCGCTTCAGGACATCCTCGGTGAAAGCAATGTCGGTGTCGTCCTCGATGGAGATGTGGTTCTCGTCGTAGATCACTACGAGGTTGCCGAGTTCCTGGTGGCCGGCAAGCGAGGAAGCCTCAGCCGTGACGCCTTCCTGGAGGTCGCCGTCGGACGCAATGACCCAGATGGTGTGGTCGAAGGGGCTTTCGCCGGCGGCAGCATCGGCGTCGAACAGGCCGCGCTGGCGGCGCTGGGAGTAGGCGAATCCAACGGACGACGCCAGGCCCTGGCCCAGCGGGCCGGTGGTGATCTCGACGCCGGCGGTGTGCTTGTACTCGGGGTGGCCGGGGGTCAGCGATCCCCAGGTGCGCAGGGCCTCGAGGTCCTTCAGTTCCAGGCCGTAGCCGGAAAGGAACAGCTGGATGTACAGCGTGAGGGAAGTGTGGCCCGGGGACAGGATGAAGCGGTCGCGGCCCAGCCAGTCCGGATTCCGCGGGTCATGGCGCATCAGCTTCTGGAAAAGAAGGTACGCGGCCGGCGCCAGGCTCATGGCCGTTCCGGGGTGGCCGTTTCCAACCTTCTCCACCGCGTCCGCGGCCAGCACGCGGACAGTGTCCACCGCACGCTGGTCCAGGCTGGTCCAGGACAGTTCTTGCTCTTCCAAATGTGGCACGAAAACCGGGCCCCTCTCTGTGCTGATGGCAGGTGGCACACCGGGTCCGCATGAAGGCACGCTGTGTGGCGCCCGCTGCGGTGTGTACCAGCCGTTCACCATCGAAACGTTGATCTTTCACTCAGCCACTGGCAGTTGGGAATGCGGTTTCCGCCGCTTCCCTGCTGCGTGCTGATCTGGTGACAGCTTAGCTCCATTCCATTCTCCGGGCGGCCCAAATCTCACGTTTTGGACGCAATTTCCGCTTATGTGAATGCGTCTGAAGTGAGGTTGAGTTAATCTGCTCGAATTGGCGCGCGAGCGATCATCAGCACCAACAGGCGGCCGGGGCGGGACCGGGCGGCCGGGTCTCGGGACGGCCGTGGCGGGGAAGCCGGCGCGGTATAATATTCGGAGGCTAGCGCCGGGCTGGGGGACACGTGCCAGCCGCCCGGACTCCCGCTGTTGCGTGGATCACTGTTCCGCGGGCGCCCGGTTCAGGGCGGGGCCGGATGACATAGCTGGACAGCCAGACAGAACTGCCAACAGAACGGGTGACTGCCACCGTGAGCACAACAGGTACGACGCTGAACGCATCACGGGCTTCGCGGCCCGGGATCGCCCGTAAGGCAAAGGCGTATCTCGCCCTCACCAAGCCCCGGGTCATCGAACTGCTCCTGGTCAGCACGCTGCCCACCATGATTTACGCAGAGCGCGGTTTTCCGTCCATCGGGCTCATCCTTGCCACCCTGGTTGGCGGCGCCTTCGCCGCAGGCAGCGCCGGAGCCTTCAACTGCTACATCGACCGGGACATCGACAAACTGATGCACCGTACCGAGAACCGCCCGCTGGTTACCGGTGAAGTCACGCCGCGTGAAGCACTGATCTTCTCCTGGCTCCTGGGTGCCGCCGCCATTGCGATCCTCTGGTTCGGCGCCAACCCCCTGTCCGCCTGGCTCGGTTTGGGTGCAATCTTCTTCTACGTGGTGATCTACACGATCATCCTCAAGCGCCGGACTGCCCAGAACATCGTGTGGGGCGGCGCCGCTGGCTGCTTCCCGGTGCTGATCGCCTGGGCGGCGGTCACCAACTCGGTGGAATGGCCGGCCGTCATTCTCTTCATGGTGATTTTCCTCTGGACGCCCCCGCACTACTGGCCGTTGTCCATGCGCTACGGCGAGGACTACCGCAACGCCAAGGTCCCCATGCTCGGCGCCATCGCCGGCGCCAAGGTGGTCTCGGTGCAGGTGGTCCTCTACGCCTGGGCCATGGTTGCCTGCTCCCTGCTGATGGTTCCGGCCGGCGGAGCGGGTTGGGTCTACACCGTCACCGCAGTCCTCGCCGGCGCCTGGTTCCTCTACGAATCACACGCGCTCTACAACAGGGCTCAGCGTGAGGACATCTCGGACAAGCGGGCCATGAAGGTCTTCCACGGTTCCATCAGCTACCTCACCCTCCTGTTTATCGCCCTGGCAGTCGACCCGTTCATCGGGCCCGCCGTCATGGCAGGCTGACCCTCACACCATCGAATTCCTGAACCTCCCCTGGCCGTGGCCGGGGGAGGTTTTTTGTTGGGCGCTACGTGATGGAACGCGAAGGCAACCATTCATGAAGGCGGGCATGACAAGCGTGTCATGTTTGTCACTTTAAGCTGTCATGACACGTGACGGTGTGGTTACGGTGGGTCTGGACCTGCTCCCGATCAGAGGAATGTCAATGCCGCAGCCGCCCCACGCACCCATCCATACGGTCCCGAGCCACAGCCCGCCCAGGGCGGGCGGCAACAACAGCTCCGGGTTCCGCCGGCCGGGCTTCCTGTCGCATCTCGGGGCCGACGTCCCTGCCTCACTGGTGGTGTTCCTCGTTGCCCTGCCCCTGTCCCTGGGCATCGCCGCAGCATCCGGGGCCCCCGTCATGGCCGGCCTCATCGCTGCGGCGGTCGGCGGCATCGTGGCGGGCAGCCTGGGCGGATCACCCCTGCAGGTGAGCGGACCGGCGGCCGGGCTGACCGTCGTCGTCGCCGGCATTGTCCAGGAGTTCGGCTGGCAGGTGACCTGCGCGATCACCGCGGCTGCCGGCGTGGTCCAGCTGCTGCTGGGCATCAGCCGCGTGGGACGCGCCGCCCTTGCCGTCTCGCCTGTGGTGGTCAAAGCCATGCTGGCCGGCATCGGCGTCACCATCATCCTTCAGCAGCTCCACGTCCTGTTCGGATCGCAGGCAGCCGGCTCGGCCCTCGAGAACCTTGAAGCCCTGCCGGCAGCCATCACGGGCGTCGAACTGCACGCCGCGCTGCTGGGCCTTACCGTCGTCGTCATCCTCCTCGGCTGGAAGTACCTGCCCGCCGCGGTGCGCCGTGTCCCGGGACCGCTGGCCGCCGTCGCTGCCGGAACGGCACTCTCGGCGGCGTTCGCCCCCAACGTTGAACGCATCTCCTTCACCGGCTCGATACTCGATGCAGTCACCCTGCCGCAGCTGCCGGACGGCAGCTGGCGGGCAGCAGCATTTGCCGTGCTGACGATGGCTCTGATCGCCAGCATTGAATCCCTCCTGTCCGCCGTAGCCGTGGACAAAATGCAGAACGGGCCGCGAACCAACCTGAACCGTGAGCTCGTGGGGCAGGGTGCTGCCAACATCGTTTCCGGGTCGCTGGGCGGGCTGCCCGTCACCGGAGTGATTGTGCGCAGTGCCACCAATGTGGAGGCCGGGGCTGTGACCCGGGCCTCCGCCGTGCTGCATGGTATTTGGGTTCTGGCCTTCTCCGCCCTTTTCGCAGGGCTGATCCAGCTGATTCCCCTATCCGTCCTTGCCGGACTCCTGGTGGTCATTGGCGCACGCCTGATCAAGGTGGCCGATATCCGGACCAGCCTCCGGACCGGTGAGTTGCCGATCTACGCAGTAACCCTGCTCTGTGTGGTCTTCCTGAACCTGCTCGAGGGCGTCATGATCGGCCTTGCCTTCGCAGCGGCCAGCGTACTGTGGCGTGTCCTGAGGGCAACAGTCCACGCGCAGGCACCCGTGCTGCCGTCCGGATCCTGGCGGGTCGGCATTGAAGGATCGTGCAGCTTCTTCGCCCTGCCGCGGCTTAACCGCGTGCTGCACTCGGTACCGGCCGGCAAGCACGTGCTTGTGGAGCTCAACGCGGACTACGTGGACCACGCGTTCCGGGAGGCGCTGCTCGCCTGGCAGCGGCAGTACCAGGCCGCCGGCGGATCGGTGGTCCTTGAACATCACGGGAACACGCTGTTCCGGGACGCGGCTGACCAGGCGCCAAAACGGCAGGAGGCGCAGGAGCTTCCGCTGCCGCCGCGGACCTCATGGCAGCCCGCCCAGGACGAACTGGCAGTGGCAATCGCAGGACAAAGCACGCGGCCGCCGTCGCCGGTCCTGCTGGGCATCAACAAGTACCACCGCCGCTTCGCGGACAAGGTCCGGCCCCTGGTCCAGGACCTGGCAGAGGGGCAGAACCCGGACACCCTGTTCGTGGCCTGCGTGGACTCGCGCGTGAACCCCAACCTGATTACCAGCAGTGGTCCAGGCGACCTGCTGACGTTGCGCAACATCGGCAACGTCGTCTGCCATGACGGCCAGGACGCCTCGATCGACTCTGCCCTCGCCTTTGCCCTGAAAGGCCTGGAGGTGGACTCCATCGTTATCTGCGGGCACTCCAACTGCGGGGCCATGAAGGCCCTGATGGAAGACGCGGAGGGCCAGGGGGCCGGCGCGCTGGGCGCCGGCTTCGACGCCTGGCTGGACCACGCCAGGCCGAGCTACGACGGCCTCCTGGGCCATCACCCAGTGGCGGCCGCCGCTGCTGCCGCGGGCTATTCCGCTGTGGACCAGTTGGGCATGGTGAACGTCGCCGTCCAGCTCGCCAAGCTGGAAAGCCATCCGCTGGCAGGTCCCGCCCTCGCCGACGGACGGGTCCAGGCAACAGGCCTCTTCTATGACATCGCCACGGCCAGGGTGGTGCTTGTACGCCAGACGGGCATCGAGTTCCTCGACCCGGAACAGGCTGCGGACATGTCCAGGGCCCGGGCGCAGGCCGGCTAAGCACGGCATCGCAGGCAAGCGAAAGGGCGCCCCGGTTCGCGAACCGGGGCGCCCTTTTCGGTTGCAGGCAGGCGTGGTCAGTCCACGGGGCTTGACCTGGCGATGTCCCACGCGTTCGTTGCAGCGCCCATAAGCATCGCGGCGCCGAGCATGTGGGCTGCCACCAGCAGTGCCGGGATGCCGTTGTAGTACTGGGTGAAACCGATGACGGCCTGCAGCACAGTCACGCCGAGGAGGCCCAGGACAGCTGTCCGGATGGGGCCCGTGATCCGCCGCAGCAGCACCAGCGCCAGCGCAACCAGGGTTCCGGCGGTCACCAGGTAGGCCGGGACGGCGTGGATGTGCGAGAACAGGTCCCAGTCCAGCCCGTTGCGCGGTGCATCGGCGTCCCCTGCGTGCGGACCGGCTCCGGTGACCACCACGCCCAGCATGACGGCGAGGGCGGAAAAAAGCGCGACGGCGGCCGTCACCGGACGCATGAACCCCGGCAGGGCGGCCAGGGCTGCCGTGCGGAACCGGCCGGTCCGGCCGAAGGCCCGGTTGACCAGCAGCGTGGCCAGCACCACCAGTGCCATGGAGACCAGGAAGTGGAGGCCTACCACCCAGGGGTTGAGGTTGGTGAGGACCGTGATGCCGCCGATCACGGCCTGCGCGGGAATGCTGGCCAGCAGGCCCAGTGCCAGCAGGAAGAGGTCGCGCCGCTCCTTGCGGAGGTTCCACAGGTAGACCAGCATCAGTGCGGCGACGGCGGCCAGCGCGAAGGTGAGGAGGCGGTTGCCGAACTCGATGAACCCGTGGATGCCCATCTCGGGCGTGTTCACCAGGGACGTGTCCGTGCAGCGGGGCCAGGTGGGGCAGCCCAGGCCGGAGGAGGTCAGCCGGACCGCTCCGCCGGTGAGCACCAGCAGGGTCTGCCCGATCAGGGATGCCACGGCCAGACGGCGGACGCTCTTGTCCACGGTGCGGGGCAGCCGTGACGCCAGGCGGCCGGCGAACTGGGGAAGGCGGAAGGCGGTGCTCACGAGTATCTCAATTCCACTTGAACCAACGGATTGCTGCGGCCCCGGCAGTAACTGTCCAGAGCACCAGTATGAGGGAGGCTGCGCCATTGACCGCACCGTGCAGGAAGGCGTCCCGGAGGGCTTCGCCGAGCGCGCCCGAGGGGAGGAGTCCCACGATCTGCTGGGCGGCGGCGGGCAGCCGTTCGGCAGGAATCACGATTCCGCCGAGGGCTCCGAGGAGGATCCAGAGCAGGTTGGTGATGGCCAGCGTGGCCTCGGGACGGACCGTCCCGGCCACCAGCAGCCCCAGGGCGGTGAACGCTGCCGCGCCCAGCGCGAGGAGGAGCAGCCCGGGAACCCAGCCTGCCGCCGTCGGCTGCCATCCGAGGCCAAACCCGACCGCTGCCACCACGGCAACCTGCAAGCACAGCACCGCCAGGACGGAAAGCACCTTGCCGGCGATCAGCCCGCCCCGGCCCAAGGGGGTGGTGGACAGGAAGCGCAGCACACCGTATCGACGGTCGAATCCCGTAGCGATGCCCTGCCCGGTAAACGCCGTGGACATGGCGCAAAGTGCAAGGATCCCCGGGACTGCCACATCAATACGGCTCGGACCCAGGCCGTCCAGGAACGGCGTAACAGTCAGGCCAACGAGGGCAAGCAGCGGCAGCACCACCGCGAGGATCAGCTGCTCGCCGTTGCGCAGCATGGCCAGTGCTTCGTATTTGCCTTGCAGCAGGATGCGCCGAAGCAGGGTGGCAGGCCGCTGCATGGCAGGTGCTTCCGCCCCGGTAGCGGGTGCGGTGCCCGCGGGGGTCGGGTTCATCGGTTGTCCTTTCCCGAGATGTCCAGAAAGACGTCTTCAAGGCTACGCGCCTGCAGGGCCATGGCGGCGGGCATGACGTCGTGCGCTGCCCACCACTCGGCCAGTGCGGCAAGGTGCTTGGGAGTCAGGGCGCCGGTAGCGGTATAGCTTCCGGCCCGCTCTTCCAGGACAACGACGTCGGCCGGCAGGACGCCGGACAGGTCCAGCCCCGGCGTCGCGTCGAAGGAGAGGGTGCGCACATGGTCTGCGCCTGCGTCCACGGCGGGACCGCGCTGCAGGAGTTCCTGGACTGTTCCCTCGGCGACGTTTCGGCCGCCGTCAATGATGTACACGTAGTCCGCCAGCCGCTGGGCGTCGTCCATCAGATGCGTGGTGAGGATGATTCCCATCCCCGAATCGCGCAGTTCCCCGATCAGCTCGAACACGAGCTGGCGGGACTGCGGGTCCAGGCCGGCGCTCGGCTCGTCAAGGAACAGAACCTCCGGCCTCCCCACCAGAGCGGCGGCGAGGGCCAATCGCTGCTTTTGTCCGCCGGAAAGACGGCGGACGGTGGTCCGGCTGAAGGTGTCGATGCCGAGCCTTTGGACAAGGTCGTCCACGGGCCAGGGGTGTGCATAAAGGCCGGCAATGTGCCGCAGCAGGGGGAGGGGACGGGCCGACGGCGGGAGGCCGCCGTCCTGAAGCATCACACCGACGCGGGAGCGCAGGTCCGCGCCTGCGGTTGCGGGGTCCTGGCCGAGCAGGGAGATGGTTCCGCCGCTGCGCTTCTGCAGGCCCTGGGCACATTCCAGGGTGGTTGTCTTTCCGGCGCCGTTGGCACCCAGCAGCGCCGTGACCTGCCCGCGCCCGGCTGTCAGTGAGACGCCGCTCACCACCCGGAGCATTCTTCCGTCCATGCTGGAGAGCGGGCCTACATCTTTAACAAGCCCGTTGATGGACAGAACGGGGGACAGGGGCAATCGCACCCCAAGATTCTACGGGAAGTAGTATTAGCGGCAGTCCGCTGCGTTCGCCAGCCCGGAGTTCTTGTCCAGGTATGCAGGGCTCCCGGCCGCTGAAGCCTGCATATGTGGACCAAAACTCCAAGGGTGGGTTTCAGCACAGGTCAGCCTCGCCTTACTGGAATGCGGGACTAAATTACGACACTATTGTGTTGTGTATTCCATGACCAACGCTACTGCTGTGCCTGTTGCCCGGCACGGGGCCTCCGCTGTTACAGCGGAACGCGGCGCCATGCCCGCGGGCCCGGTGGCCGATGCCGATGAGCGCACCCGCGACCGCGTCCTTGCGGCCGTGCTGGAACATGGACCCGTCAGCGCCGCCGAACTCGGGGATCTGCTCGGATTCACACCGGCCGCCGTCCGCAGGCACCTGGACCACCTCTCCCGTGCCGGCGTCATTGAAGTCAAGCGGGTTGCCAAATCCGGCAGCGGCGCAGGCCGTCCGGCACGCCGCTATGTCCTCAGTTCCCAGGGCCAGTCGAGCCTCGGCAATGACTACCTGGACATCGCCGCCCTCGCCCTCCAGCAGCTCCAGAAGGTTGCAGGGCCGGATGCCGTGCGGGCCTTCGCCGTCGAGCGTTTTGCCGACATGGAGCGCAGGTATGCGCCGGAAATCGACGAAGCCGGCCCGGACATCACCGATCGCGCCAAAGCGCTGGCAGACGCCCTGAGCCGCGATAACTTCGTGGCCTCGGCAGCCTCCATCGAGGCCAAAGCTCCGCTGCCGGCCGCCCTTTCCAGCGTCCAGCTATGCCAGGGCCACTGCCCCATCCAGCAGCTCGCGGCCCGTTTTCCCGTGTTCTGCGACGTGGAAACCGAAGTGTTCTCCAGGCTGGTGGGCGTTGACGTGCGCCGGCTTTCCACCCTGGCCCGCGGCGGCCACGTGTGCACCACCCACATACCCACAGGCAGGCTGTCTTCCGGAGGGCCCACAACGCCCCCGGAAGCCCCCGCCAGCCTGACTGAAGTAAACAACCATCAGCAAGAAAGGCCGTGATGACGGACCAACTATCAGAGAAAGCAGTAGCCGAAAACACTGTGATCTCGGAGATTCTCGAGAAGAATCCCGAGCTTCACGGCATCGGCAACTACGAGTACGGCTGGGCCGACAAGAACGACGCCGGCGCCAACGCACGCCGTGGGCTCAACGAAGAAGTGGTCCGGGACATTTCGGCCAAGAAGAGCGAGCCGGAGTGGATGCTTGACCTCCGCCTCAAAGGCCTGAAGTACTTCGACCGCAAGCCCATGCCCACCTGGGGTGCGGACCTGTCCGGCATCGACTTCGACAACATCAAGTACTTCGTCCGTTCCACGGAGAAGCAGGCTGCCACGTGGGACGACCTGCCTGAGGACATCAAGAACACCTACGACAAGCTGGGCATCCCGGAGGCCGAAAAGCAGCGCCTGGTTTCCGGCGTCGCCGCCCAATACGAGTCGGAGGTTGTCTACCACCAGCTTCGTGAGGACCTTGAGCGCCAGGGTGTCATCTTCCTGGACACCGACACCGCACTCAAGGAACACCCGGAAATCTTCCAGGAGTACTTCGGTACGGTCATTCCGGTGGGCGACAACAAGTTCGCGTCCCTGAACACCTCCGTCTGGTCCGGCGGCTCCTTCGTCTACGTCCCCAAGGGCGTCCACGTGGACATCCCGCTGCAGGCATACTTCCGCATTAACACCGAAAACATGGGCCAGTTCGAGCGGACCCTGATCATTGCGGACGAGGACTCCTACGTCCACTACATCGAGGGCTGCACCGCGCCGATCTACACCTCGGACTCGCTGCACTCCGCCGTTGTGGAGATCATCGTGAAGAAGGGCGCCCGCGTCCGCTACACCACCATCCAGAACTGGTCCAACAACGTGTACAACCTGGTGACCAAGCGTGCCATCTGCGAAGAGGGCGCCACCATGGAATGGGTCGATGGCAACATTGGCTCCAAGGTCACCATGAAGTACCCGGCCGTCTACCTCGTGGGCGAGCACGCCAAGGGCGAAACGCTGTCCATTGCGTTCGCAGGCGAAGGCCAGCACCAGGACACCGGCTCGAAGATGGTGCACATCGCGCCGAACACCAAGAGCTCCATCATTTCCAAGTCCGTTGCCCGCGGCGGCGGACGCGCGGCCTACCGCGGCCTGGTCCAGGTCCGCGAAGGCGCCAAGCACTCGGCCAACACCGTCCGCTGCGACGCGCTGCTCGTTGACACGATCAGCCGCTCGGACACCTACCCGTACATTGACATCCGCGAGGACGACGTTGTCATGGGCCACGAGGCAACTGTTTCCCGGGTCAGCGAAGAGCAGCTCTTCTACCTGATGTCCCGCGGCATGCGCGAAGACGAGGCCATGGCGATGATCGTCCGCGGCTTCATCGAGCCGATTGCCCGCGAGCTCCCCATGGAGTACGCACTTGAGCTGAACCGCCTGATTGAACTGCAGATGGAAGGGTCCGTCGGATAACGATGACTGAAATCACTACTGAAAAGGCACGCATCGGCGCGCCTTCAGCCCAGCCGTTCATCGACGGCTTCACCGAAGAAGGCGAAAGCCTCTCGCCCATCAACGCGGCAGCCTCCAAGGCCCCGCTGGCCGGCGAAGCGGTCAAGAGCCACTCCCACGGTGGCGGCGTAGGCGTTCCGGACAGCTCACGCGCCGGCCGCCTCACGTCCTACAAGCTTGCCGACTTCAAGCCGCTCACCGGCATGGAGGAAGACTGGCGCTTCACCCCGCTCAAGCGACTCCGCGGGCTGCACTCCGAGGTCCTTTCCGGCGCGGCGCCCACCGTCGTCGTCACCGGCCCGGAGGAAATCACCGTGGAGAGCGTCGGCCGCGACGACCGCCGCATCGGCACCGCTGGTATTCCCGAGGACCGCGTCTCCGCCAACGCCTGGGAGAACTTTGCCGGCGCCACCGTGGTGACCATCCCTTCGGAGTTCGAAGCACTGACCGAAGTCAGCGTGGATATTGAAGGCACCTCACTTGACCCGGCTGCCCAGCACTTGGTGATTGTTGCGGAGAAGTTCTCCAAGGCAGTTGTTGTCCTGAACCACCGGGGATCCGCGATCGTCTCCGAAAACGTGGAGATCATCGTGGAAGACGGCGCCAGCCTGACCGTCATCACGCTCCAGGAATGGAACGACGACGCCGTCCACGCCTCCTCCCAGCAGGCGAAGATCGGCCGCGATGCCAAGCTCAAGCACGTCATGGTGAGCCTCGGCGGCGACCTGGTCCGCGTCACGCCGTCGGCCCGTTTCACCGCCCCCGGCGGCGAGGCCGAAATGTTCGGCCTGTACTTCGCCGACGCCGGACAGCACCTTGAGCAGCGCCTGTTCGTTGACCACGCCGTGGCCAACTGCAAATCCAACGTCCTCTATAAGGGCGCACTGCAGGGCCGCAACGCCCACGCGGTGTGGGTTGGCGACGTCCTCATCCGCAAGGAAGCCGAAGGCACCGACACCTACGAGGCCAACCGCAACCTGCTGCTGACGGACGGCGCGCGCGCCGACTCCGTGCCCAACCTCGAAATCGAGACCGGGCTGATTGAGGGCGCGGGCCACGCCAGCGCCACCGGCCGGATGGATGACGAGCACCTGTTCTACCTCATGGCACGCGGCATCCCCGAGGATGTTGCCCGCCGCCTGGTGGTCCGCGGCTTCCTGAACGAGATCATCCAGCAGATCAAGGTCCCCTCCATCGAGGAGCGGCTGACCGAGGCTGTTGAGCACGAACTTGCTCTGACGGACAACTAGAAGGCACGGAGCACGGTTACAGATGACTGACCAGCCAAAGGGCGAGCTTGTCTGCAAGGTGGATGAAATCCAGCTGAAGCAGGCGCTGCGGATCCTGATTGATGACTACCCGGTGGCGATCGTCAAGGACTCCATGGGGGAGATCCACGCGATCGGCGACACCTGCTCGCACGCGGACATTTCGTTGTCCGAGGGCGAAGTGGAGGGCTGCGCCATCGAGTGCTGGGGCCACGGCTCACAGTTCGACCTGCGCAGCGGCGAACCGTTGCAGCTGCCCGCCTACGATCCCGTTCCGGTGTTCGCCGTCGAGATCGTCGGGGACGAGGTCTACGTGGACGTCACCAATGTCCTCAATGGCGCCGAGGCTCCCAACTTCAGCTAGCACCACAGAATTACGAACCACCTTCCAGACAGAGACCGCACCGCCGCCCAGGCCCGGTGCAGAGGAGAACAAGACACATGTCTACTCTTGAGATCAAGGACCTGCACGTCAGCATTGAGACGGAGCAGGGCACCAAGGAAATCCTGAAGGGCGTCAGCCTGACCATCCGGACCGGCGAAACCCACGCCATCATGGGCCCCAACGGCTCCGGCAAGTCCACGCTGGCCTCCACCATTGCCGGCCACCCGCGCTACAACGTCACCAGCGGCTCCATCACCCTGGACGGCGAAGACGTCCTGGAGATGAGCGTTGACGAGCGTGCCCGCGCCGGCGTCTTCCTGGCCATGCAGTACCCGGTGGAGGTCCCCGGCGTGAGCATGACCAACTTCCTGCGCACCGCCAAGACCGCCATCGACGGCGAAGCACCCAAGCTCCGCACCTGGACCAAGGACGTCAAGGCTGCCATGGAGCAGCTGCGCATCGACGCCGACTTCGCCCAGCGCAACGTGAACGAGGGCTTCTCCGGCGGCGAGAAGAAGCGGGTTGAAATCCTCCAGCTGGAACTCTTCAAGCCCAAGTTCGCGATCCTGGACGAGACCGACTCAGGCCTGGACGTGGACGCGCTCAAGGTTGTTTCCGAGGGCGTCAACCGTGCGCACGCCGAAGGCAAGATGGGCACGCTGCTCATCACGCACTACACCCGCATCCTGCGCTACATCAAGCCTGACTTCGTGCACGTGTTCGTGGATGGCCAGGTTGTTGAGGAAGGCGGCCCGGAGCTTGCCGACCGCCTCGAAGAAGAAGGCTACGACCGCTACGCCAAGGGTGCCGGCGCAGCCGCTGCACCCGCCGTGGCGCAGGCCTAGTAAGGACGTTCGCCATGACCGAAATCAACGCGGCACGCACCAGCCTTGAGGATGTCGAGGAGGCGCTGAAGGATGTCATCGACCCCGAACTCGGCGTCAACATCGTTGACCTTGGCCTGCTGTACGGCCTGAAGTACTCGGACGACGACGGCGCGCTGCTGATCGATATGACCCTGACCACCGCGGCCTGCCCGCTCACCGACGTGCTCGAGGAGCAGGTGGGCAAAGCCCTGGACGGCGTTGTTGACGACTGGCGCCTGAACTGGGTCTGGATGCCGCCGTGGGGTCCGGAACGGATCACCGACGACGGCAAGGACCAGATGCGGGCCCTCGGCTTCAACATCTAGCAGTACGACGACGGCCGGTTACCTTCATCGCGAAGGTGACCGGCCGTCGTCGTTCCCCGCTCCCTACCCAATCTCGCAAGCTCGATTGGGGTACCTCGGGAGCGTGAACCACCCACCGGCCCCCATCCATTGCTCCGTACTTGTCGTTTTCAGGCCCCAAAACGACATCTACGGAGCAATCGACGGGTTTATAGGGTGGCGGCGCTGAAGGTGTCGCACTGGTTGATGTCGCCGGTTTCGTAGCCCGTGTAGAACCAGCGCTGGCGCTGTTCACTTGAACCATGGGTCCAGGCCTCGGGAGAGACCCGTCCTGTGGCCGCCTCCTGGATCCGGTCGTCACCCACAGCGGAGGCAGCGGACAGGGCGTCGTTCAGGTCCTGCTGCGTGAGGGGCTCCAGGAACGGCTGTCCGTCGGGCCCGGGCTGGGTTGACGCATGCTTGGCCCAGAGACCCGCGTAGCAGTCGGCCTGCAGTTCCACCCGCACGGCGCCGGATTCAGGTCCCTGGGGATCCTGCTGGGCCTGGTCGAGGTTGCCCAGTACGTTCTGGATGTGGTGTCCGAACTCGTGGGCCACCACATACTCCTGCGCCAGGGGTCCACCGGAGGAGCCGAACCTGTCCACCAGCTCCTGGAAGAACCCGGGATCAAAGTAGGCAGTGGTGTCGGCGGGGCAGTAGAACGGTCCTACGGCGCTGGAAGCCGTGCCGCAGCCCGTGCTGACGCCCTGCTCGAAGATCACCGTCTCCGGCTGCGGGTACTGCACGTTGTACTGCTGCAGGTAGGCAGGCCAGAAGGCGTTCAGGCTGTTCACGGTGCCGGTGATGCGGCAGTCCACCCGGGCGTCCGCGTCGGCTCCTGTCTGGCAGGCCGGTGCGGTGCCCTGGCTCTGCGGCTCCTGACCCGCTCCTGCCAGGCCTTCCAGCAACTGTGGATTGACACCCAGGAGTGTCGCGATGAGCAGGATGAGCCCACCGCCGATGCCGCCGCCCACTTTTACTCCGCGGCCCATGCCGCGCCGGTCCTGGACCTGGGAGGGGTCCAGCTGCACGTTGTCGTTGAAACTCATAGAGTCACATTACCCGCGGACCCGGAGATCAACCCGTGCGGGCCGGTAAAGTTGGTGCGATGCCTTTCCTGAACAGAATCCAGCGCTGGGCCGGGGAACGGCCCCACGACACCGCCGTCGTGATTGCCGGGCGCCGCCTCTCCTGGGCGGAGCTCCGGGATTCCGCTGCGGCGCTGGTACCCCACACTAAGTCCGTCACCTCACTGTGCGAAGCCAACTCGGTGGATTTTGCGGCGAAGTTCGCGGCGGCAGTGGCCGGTGGACGGCAATGCGCGGTCCTCGACCCCGCGTGGCCGGGCCCGCTGCAGGAAGACATGAAGCGGCGCGTGGACGCGTGCGCGCAGCCCGCCGCGGTGTCCGCGGAAGATGAGCTCACAGACGGGGATCCCGGGTCCACCTTCCTGATCGGCCTCACCTCCGGCACCACATCGATTCCGAAAGCCTTCACGCGGTCCCGGCGGTCCTGGCAGGAATCCTTTGAGGCCTCTATCGAATTCTTCGGGCTCCGCGCGGACGATGTGACCCTGGCGCCGGGCCCCCTTGCCGCAAGCCTCAACCTGTATGCCCTGGCCGAATGTCTCTACGCCGGTTCGGAATTCCAGACCCTCGAAAGCTTCGACGTGGGCGACGTCCATGCCGCCATCACCCACGATCGGGTCACCCGGCTGGTGCTGGTGCCCACCATGCTCCGGATGCTCAGCGAGCGCGGCCTGACCGGATGCGTGGACGCCTCCGGCGTCCGGACCATCATTTGTGCCGGCTCGAAGCTCGACGCGAGGACCCTCGAGGCCGCCCGCCGGTGGGCTCCGAACGCCACCATTTTCGAGTACTACGGTGCTTCCGAGCTGAGTTTCGTCTCGGGGGCAGGGCTGGCCGCCAGCCAGCCGGCAGTTGTTGGCGGAACGGGCATCGGCCGGGCGTTCCCGGGGGTTGACGTGCGGATCCTCGATGACAATGGGCTGCCGCTGCACGACGGGGAACCCGGAAATATCTGCGTCCGCAGCGCCCTGGTGAGCAACGGCTACCTCTGGGGTGACGACGGGGAAGCCCTGAAGTCCTTTGGCGGCTGGTTCACTGTTGGGGACCAGGGATACCTGGCCAACGGAGAACTGCACATCCTGGGCCGCCGCGCGGACATGATCCTCACCTCAGGCAAGAATGTCTACCCGCATGAGGTAGAACTGGCCTTGTCAGCGGTGCCGGGTGTGTCCGCGGCCGTGGCAGCCGGAATGCCGGACGACCTGCGCGGCGAACGGGTTGTGGCCGGCATTGTTGCCTCCCATGGCGGAATTACGGCCACCCAGCTCCGCGCCGGGCTTGAGGACATCCTTGCCCGGGACAAGCGCCCCCTCCAGTATTACCTGCTGGGCGAACTGCCCACCACGGACAGGGGCAAAGTCAGCCGGAGCCTGCTGCTGGACTGGATCAGGTCCCGGGACCGCAGGGTACGCAGCCTTGACAGCTGACATGCTCCCTCCGGACCGGCAGCCCGTCATCATCGCCGCCCTCCGGACCCCGGTGTGCCGCACCAACGGTGCCCTCCGGAGCCTGCGTGCCCACGAGCTGCTCGCGCCCGTGCTCCGTGAACTCCTGGCGGGAACGGGGGTGGAACCTCGCAGTGTGGCCGATGTTGTGATCGGCAACGCCGTGGGCGGCGGCGGAAATGTTGCCCGCCTGGCCCTGCTGGAGGCGGGGTTGCCCGTCAGCGTTCCGGGCATTACCGTGGACCGCCAGTGCGGCTCCGGGCTCGACGCGGTGGTCCTGGCATCGCGGCTGGTGGCTGCGGGCGGAAACCCGCTGTACCTGGCCGGGGGAGTGGAGAGCACGAGTACAGCGCCGCTGCGCGCGTACAGGAACGACGACGGCGGGCCGGAGTTCTACGCGCGGGCACAGTTCGTGCCGGAAGGCTTCGGCGATCCGGACATGGGCGTTGCCGCAGAAAACGTGGCGCGGGAGTTCGGCGTCAGCCGGGAACGGCAGGATGCATTTGCGCTGCGCAGCCACCAACTGGCACTGGCGGCCAGGGACGCAGGGGTGTTCGACGCCGAACTGGTTCCGTTGGACACGGACGGCGGGACGGCCGGTGCGGATGATGGTCCCAGGCGGGGACTGAACGCCGCGGTCCTGGCGCGCTTCCCCTCCGTCTTTGTTGACGGGGGAACTGTCACCGCAGGGAACTCCTGCTTCGACGCTGACGCCGCATCCGCCGTCGTCATAACGTCCCTGCAACGTGCGAGGCGTTTAGGTGCGGACGACGGGTTGCTGGTGCTGGGCAGCGGAACTGCGGGAGTGGCCCCGGAACTGCTGGGCGTCGGTGCGGCCGCCGCTGCGCGGGACGTGCTGTCAGCCGCGGGGCTCTCCGCGGACCAGGTGGACCTGGTGGAATTCAATGAGGCTTTTGCGTCGCAGACGCTTGCCTGCCTTGACCAGGTGGGAATTGACGCTGAGCGGGCCAATCTCGACGGCGGCGCGCTGGCCCTGGGCCATGCCTACGGCGCGTCAGGGGCAGTCCTGGTGACCCGGCTGCTGGCCCAGGCACGCCGGGCCGGAACACCGGGAAGCCTGGCGCTGGCCATGATCAGCAGCGCCGGCGGCATGGGAACTGCAGCGCTGCTGGAATACCAGCGGCTTTGAACCCGTCCCCGGGGCCTCAGTCTTCTGCTTCGCCGAGGCCGCGGGCCGCGAGCGCCTCGCCCGTTTGGCGGGCGAATGCCACCGAGGTGATGAATACAGGCAGGATCAGGGCGCGCGGATTGCGCTCCAGCCCCCTTGCCCGGGCGGAGTCCCGCACGTCGGAGAAAGTGCCGGCGATATAGGGGATGCTGCGCAGCATGATGGCGATGGTCAGGGCAAACCGTTCGGGGTCGGCGCCGAACCGTTTGAAGGGGCCGGCTGCGCTGACCACTCCGTCAAGGAGCCGCTGTACGGGAGTGGTGGCGGTCAGCAGGGAAGCAGCCACCACGCAGACCAGGATGTTCAGGACAATACGCGCGGCCGTGGGTGCTCCCAGCATCCACCACTGGAACACTCCGATGACAAGCAGCACGGCGGCGAGCGGGCGGATGGCGGCCCACAGCTTCTTCAGTCCGGCGCCAGTCAGGAGGAACAGGCAGCAGAGCGCGGCGAGCACTGCCAGAGACACCCGCCAATCCACCACAATGAAAGAGGCCAGGCCGCAGCCAAAGACCAGCAGGAACTTCAGCACCAGCGGTGCCCGGTGGATGAAGGAGTGTCCCGGCACGTAGTTGGCCAGCAGGAAGCCGTGGCCCCTCACCGTGGTTCACCCGCCGGCAGGCCGTCCGCGCAGAGTGTCCGGTAGTGGTCGACGGCGGCCGCCGCGCCGCCGTCGAACACTACCTCGCCCTGTTCGATCACCAGCACCCTGTCCATCTCCAGCGCGAGCCCAAGGTCGTGGGTGGACATGATGATCTGCTGGTCCAGTCCTGCCAGGGTCCTGCGGAGGAGTTCGCGGTTGCGGAGGTCCAGGAGGGTGGACGGCTCATCGAGGACCAGCACTGAGGGGTTCACGGCGAGCACTGCGGCCAGGGCCATCAGCTGCCGTTCCCCGCCGGAGAGTTCGTAGATGCTCTGGTCCGCCAATTCCAGCAGGCCCAGGCGTTCCAGTGCCGCTTCGGCTGCTTTCCGCCGCTCCGTACCGTTGTGGACGGAGCGGCGCAGGGACAGCTCGACGTCCTCCCGGCCCGTGGGCATCACCAGCTGGGACAGGGGATCGGTGAAGACGAAACCCACATTCCGGCGCACTGCCCGGACGTCGCGGACTGTGTCCTTGCCGTCCACCGTGACCTTGCCTGCCGTCGGCTGGACGAGCCCGTTGACCAGGCGAAGCACGGTGGACTTCCCGGAGCCGTTGGCACCGATCACGCCGATCCGCTGTTCTGTGAGCCGCAGGCTTATGGCGTCGAGCAGGACTTTGGGTTCCGGTGTGGTGTCCGTTTCTACGGCAACCGTTACGTGGTCAAAGGTCACGGCGGGCATGGCGGGTCCCTCAGGCCCTGGCAGGCTGGGCGGCACTGCGCCGGACGCGGCGCACCAGGATGTCCGGAAAGGCGCGGTGGAGGGCCACGGCGATGACGGCTGCCAGGATGTTCTTCACCATGTCACCCGGGTAGAACACCAGGTCGCTCAGGAAAGCCTGCCCCAGGGTGGCCTTGGTGTTCAGGGCGATCCCCACGATACCGAGGGAGTGCACCACTGCGGCACTGGTGACGGCGGCGGAGACGAAGAACCAGAGCGCCCTGGCCTTGGTGGTCCGCCGGATAACGATGGTGGCCAGCCAGCCAACAACGCAGGCCGCGATCGGGAAGGCGATGATGTAGCCGGCTGAAGGGCCGGCGAGGATGCCCAGGCCGCTGCGGCCCTGGCTGAAGATGGGCAGGCCGGCGAGTCCCAGGAGGGTGTAGAGTCCCACGGCTGCGAAGGCCCGTCCCGGGCCGAGCACCAGGCCTGTCAGCATCACGGCCAGGGTCTGGAAAGTGATGGGGACGCCGAATCCGTTCACCGCCAGGCCGGGGACCAGGGCTGCGCCGGCAACCAGGGCGGCGAAGACCGCGATCAGGCCAAGGTCGGTGGCGTTCCAGCGGCGGCGCCCGGCGCTGGCGGGATTCTTAACGGCGGTGTCGGTGTTGCTCATGGCAGTCCTGTCGGGGTTGTACAAGCGGAATCTAATGTACTGCCGACGTTACTGGTGCGGAACTGCGGGGTTTTTGTAGGGGGTCTACTAAGCGGGTTGCCTGACGCTTCAGGCAGGGCACAAAGCCGGGCTATATCCTGCCCGGCGCGCCGGGGGTGCCCTGGTGGACGGCCATTATTCGATGACGTAGCGCTGCATCATGTCGTTGTCTTCGTGCTCGAGGATGTGGCAGTGCCAGACGTATTCGCCCTTGAACGAGGAGCCGATGGCCAATGGCGCTCCACCGGCTGCGCCCGCCCCGAACGGAACGCGGATCCGCGTCACTTCGCCGGGCATCGACACCACGGTGTCTTTCCAGCCCCGCTCGTTGGCCGGTGCCGCCATCGGGCGGCCAATCAGGAACGGCGTGACCGGCACGCTGCTGCCCTGGCCCGGCGTCACCAGCCCGGTGCCGGGATCAACGTATCCGGTGGCGGCAAGGTATTTGCCGACATCGAAGCGCTGGCGGTTGAGGACCTGGAACTGGGTGAAATGGAGGTGGATGGGATGCGCGTCCACTGTTGTGTTGATCAGCTCCCACTCCTCAAGGGTGTCGCCCTTCACAGCGGTGATGTCGGTGGTGTGGAAGGGGCGGTTGTTCAGCAGGGCCATGATGGGGATGCCCGCCGCATTGAGAACTTCCACGAGGGTCATCTGGCGGGTGGCCGCTGTGGGCATTCCTGCCAGCCTCGTCATGGGCTGGGGCCGCAACTGCGCCGGCAGCGGCGCCGTGTAGCCGGCGGTGCTCTGCACGGTGAACTGCATGATTTCGCGGAGGGGAACCCCGCCACGCTTCGCCGAAACGGGGCCGTCCGGATAAGGGGTGGGGGCATTGTTGCCCAGGACCACCTTGGATCCGGCGGACAAACCCGCAAAGTCCACCACAAGGTCTGCCCGCTCGCCCGGGCCCAGGACCAGTTTGTTGAGCTTGGCCGGGGTATCGAGAAGACCTCCATCCGTACCGATCTGGGCGAACGGGAGCGCGTTTCCGCCCGCCACGAACTTGAGGTTGTAGAACCTGGCGTTGGAGCCGTTGAAAACGCGGAACCGGTATTTGCCCCGGTCCACGTCCAGGTTCGGCCAGCATTTCCCGTTGACCGTTGCCACATCCCCGAAAAACTCCGGCGCCCAGGGCCGCGGGGTGCCGTCGCTGTCCGTCAGGTCCGGATTGGGCGGGTAGGCGAAGGACCCGTTGGGATTGAACATCCGGTCCTGGATGACCAGCGGCACCTCGAATGGGGGCGGCGGGAGGTGGGTTCCGTCTCCGGTGTCGATGCCTGTCCCGGACGGCCCTGGGGTGTCCCGGATGAGGTAGCCGCCTGCCAGTCCGGCGTAGACGTTCAGGCGGGTGATGCCCAGCGCGTGGTCGTGGTACCAGAGCCCGGCGGCATCCTGGTTGTTGTCGTAGTGGTAGGTGTAGGAACTGCCGGGGGAAAAGACCTGTTCCGGGCCGCCGTCGGACCCTGGCCTGGTGTTGCCGCCATGCAGGTGGGTCGAGGTGCGCGGGGCCTTGTCGTCGTCGCTGCCGCGCGGCACCAGTTCATCGTCGATGGCGAACGCCAGCGGGTGCTCTCCCAGCCGGTTGTGCACGGTGAGGGCGAACGGGGTGCCGCGTTGGGCGACGATGACCGGCCCGAGGTACGTCTGCGATGCGCCGTCGGCCCGGTAGGCGAACGTGTCCGTGGAGCCAAGCTGGCTGTGGAAGTTGTGCTCGGCGTTGTGCATCCACAGTTCGGTATGGCCGCCCGCCCGCATATCGAGGACCCCTAGTTCGGCCAGCGTGGGCAGCTGCTCGGAGAACATAGTCAGGGGACCGGCCTGCCGGGCAAGGGTGGGGGCTGCCAGGGCGGCATCCGGCCGTACCAGGATGCCTGCGCCGGCTACCGCACCGGCCTGCAACAGCTGGCGTCGGGTTAGATACATCACGGACTCTTTTCGCTCGAAAGATGAGTCCCCCCTTGATTTACGGTACGAGTCCGGTGCGGTTCTGGAACAGGGCCGTTGGGCCCGGGGTTCACGGCACCTCAAGATTCGCTGAAGAAATCGGAAGGATGGAAACGTTCCCTTCCTTCCGCCGTCACTGCTTCCTATGGTGTTCTAACACGCTCGTCTAGGGGGGATTCTTTGGTAGCCGCCGTTGCGCCTGCTGGGATCAGGACATGTAACGCCATTCACCAGCAGCCAGGCCCCGTACGCGGCCTGTTTGTCCCTTGCCCGGGACGAAATCCGTCCTCTCCCGCTGAAGGCCGTGCAGATTTCGACGGCCACCCCCGAGTGAGAGGGGCCTGCTGATGCGATACGGTCCGCCCGCACTCCTGGCCGACGGTCCTGCCAGGAAAACGCGCGGCATTGTGTGGATCGTCCTTGGCGCGGTGGTGGCGGTCTCGCTGGTCGCCTTCGCGGTGTTTACCGCTACCAGGCCGGCGCCCGCAGCCCTTCAATCGCCGGCGAAGAATGTCATCTACCTGCTGGGCGACGGTATGGGCCGCTCCCATGTCACAGCTGCCAGGGAGCGCTTCTACGGTGCCGAGGGCAGGCTGGTGATGGAAACCCTCCCGTCCCACGGTTCCGTCAGCACTTATTCCGTGGAGAAAAACTCCGGCCAGCCAGGTGAGGCGGACTTCAAGCCTGAAATGGTCACCGCGTCTCCTGCCGCTGCCACAGCCTTCGCCACCGGCGTGAAGACATACAACAATGCCATCGGGGTGGACGCCAAGGGCACTGTGGTGCCCACCATTATGGAGCTGGCCAAGCAGGCCGGCTACCGCACAGGCAACGTTTCCACTGCCGAAGTTACCGACGCAACGCCGGCCGGTCAGATGAGCCACGTCCTTGCGCGTGGTTGCCAGGGACCGGACTATTCCGCCGACGCGTGCCAGGATACCGATGTCACCGGCGACAAGTTGTCCACCAGCGATGTCCGGGTAACCCCCATAGCTGACCAGATCGCCCGCAACGGCACTGCTGACGTTATCTTCGGCGGCGGCATGGCCCGCTTCGACGCCGAGGATGAAACGGCGCTGAAGGAGCAGGGTTACTCGATCCTGGGCTCGGTCTCGAGCCAGATCGCCGCCACACGGGCAGACCTGAACGGGGCCTCCGGTGAAAAGGTCTTTGGCCTGTTCAATACAGGAAACCTCACCCTCGAAAAGTCCAAGAAGGACAACCCGGAAGCACCCGAGGCGGACGAGCCATCCCTGCAGGAGATGACGAAGAAGGCCATCGAACTGCTGAACCAGGAGCAGTCAAGCGGCAAAGGTTTCTACCTGCAGGTTGAAGGCGCCTTGATCGACAAGCGCTCCCACGACAATGATGCGGCCCAGACACTGGATGAAGTCAAGGCCTTTGACGACGCCGTCGCCGCAGCCCTTGACTTCGCGAAAAAGGACGGCAATACCCTGGTGATTGCCACCGCAGACCACGAAACGGGCGGCTTCAACATCATCGAAAAGGGCTCCTTCACCAACGCCGAAGCAGCAGTACCCCCAGCCAATGTGGATTCCAGGAACAGCGCGAACAACTCCACTCCGGCGCGGAGCGGCGGAATCTTCAAAGACGAGGAGCGCTCCACAGGCATCATCAACGGCGAGGGCGCCACGGATCCAAAGAACTTCGGCCCAGCCACCTTCCGAACCCCCAATGATCCCGCCGAAGTCGAGGACGGTTCCAAGGACGCGAGTCTTTGGCTGTCCTACGCCTCCGGAAACCACACCGGAGCCGACGTGCCCGTATACGCCTACGGGCCGGGTGCGGAACAACTGCAGGGCAGCGTGGACAACACCGATTTCTTCGACATCGTGGGCCAGGCTTTGCGTGTTCTGCGCTGAGAGCAGCCTGAACCACAGCCGGCTGGCCGTCGCTGTCCGGGCGGTGGACCACCCCGCGGTCACAGCACACCCAAGGGGGACGCGATGAACCGCAAGTCGCGGATCCTCCTGCTCGGGGCCCTCATCGCCGCGTCACTGTTTCTGCTGACCGCCGTCGTGCTCATGGGACGGGTTTCCACGCCAGGCCCCGGGGCCGTTGCCCCGCCTGCTGCCGCCGCCAAAACAACCTTTCCCGGCCTTGCCAGTGCCGAGGGGGAACCGGACCTGCCAGGACTCCGGACAACGCGCCCGTCCCCAGGCCAAATTCTCCAGGTCCAGGGCGCCTTCGATGACAGGCTTGAGTTCGAAGGCCTGGCTTTCGATGGACAGGCCGCCACCGGATCCGTCAAGGTCACCAGCGATGTCAGCGACCTGCTCGAACTTCAGGTGCTCGCCGGGTTCTACGATGACAGCGGCAACCTCCTTGGCACTGCCCGTTTCGTTCACCATCTCGGCGCGGAAGACCATGGCCACTCGGGACCGTCCGACGACGGTGAAGAGTTCAACATCCCTGTACCGGCCGAGCTCAAGCCCCGGGCTGTGTCCGCGGCAGTAGGGGTGCCCGTCCTCGTCAATGAATAACGCGGCAGCGCGCACCCGGACCGGCCCCGCGTGCAGGGGCCTGGGGTGGATGGTCCGGGCTGCCGCTGACCGTTCCCCTGCCCGTTGCCGCCGGATAAAATCGCTGGTGACATCTCCGTGAGGAACACCCCCGGCAATGCAACCAGCTCTGAGACCACTAAGCCGCCGCACCCTCCTCAAAGGCGCCGGCGCGGCCGTCGTGGGTTCCGCTTTGTTCACGGACGAACACACTCCGCCCGGCGGGGGCAGCACTACCCGGTACGTAAGCGTTTTTGGATCCGACTCGGGCCCGGGCACGGAGGCCGCCCCGTGGCATAGCCTCGCGCGCGTCCGTGCCGCCCTCCGCGAAGGGGAACTGCGCCGCGGCGACGCCGTCCTGCTCAAGCGCGGCGACACATTCTTCGGCACTCTCCACGAGCCTTCCATCCAGGGCACGGCTGGCGTTTTCACGGTGGGCGCCTACGGCACGGGCCCGCGCCCGAAAGTCAGCGGCTACAAGATCAGCAAAGCAGCCTGGACCCAGCACGCCAAAGGGATATGGAAGCTGGACATCACCGCCCGTTCCGGCCAGTACAGGGGCAACACCGCCGCGCCGTCCACCAACGTTGGCTTCCTGAAGGTGGCAGGCCTCATCCGTGGAGGGAAGCGCACCAGCCTGGAGGCATTGGAGAACCAGTGGGACTTCTATAGCGACGAGGCCTTTGTGTACGTTAGTTCGTCCTTTGCCCCGGGCGACGGCGTCGCTATCGCGGTCCAGCAGGACGGCTTCCGGCCAGCCTCCCACAGCATCCTCGACGGCATCCACATCGAGGGCCATGGAGCACACGGCATTGCGACTGGCGGCTCCGAGAACATCCGCATCAGGAACTGCCGCCTGGAGGACCTTGGCGGATCCCAACTGGCCTCTGACGGAACCCGTTACGGCAACGGCGTCGAGGTCTGGATCGGTGCGTCCAACATCGTTATCGAGAACAGCACCATCCGGGAATGCTATGACGTCGCCTTCACCATGCAGGGGACGGCAACCAAGGAGGCAAAGGCGTGGACTGATATCCACTTCCGGAACAACCGCGTAGAGAACTGCAACCAGACTTTCGAGATGTGGTCTGCCGGCGAAGCGACCCCGGGCTCGGGACATATCCGCTGCATGTTCAACCACAACATCTGCGTCAACGCGGGCTACTCGTGGGCTGCCACCCTCCGGCCGGACAGGGAAGGCAAGGGTACCCACATCCTGACGTATGACACGGAATTGCCCATGGATGTGGAGGTCACCCGGAACCAGTTCATCCGCGCCCGGGACAGCTACCTCAACATCAGCGGCGACAAGAAGCCCCCCAAAGGGTTGAACCTGCACCACAACATCATCAAGCTTGGCCCGGGCACGAAGACCGCCTACGGCAGCGCGGAGACGATCGAGCTGGCCGCACGCTGGCAGGCGCGCACCGGCAAGGAACATGGTTCCACCTTCGGTGTTCTCAGCACCGACCGATGCGAAGCACCAGCATGAACATCCAACGTGGTACCCGGTTCCAATGCTCAGGATTTGATCAAGAGCATTGATCCGCTGGCTGGCGAGGCCTACGGTCAGGTGCATGACTCCAAGACCGAGCAGGGAAGGCGCCAGTGCGGCGGGACCCGGAAAGTGAAAGACCCTATGCGGCAGCGGAACTTCCCCAGCGCGGGCGGACTCTGTGTAGGAGGCCTGATCCTCGCCATATCGCTGATCGCCCAGGCCGGTGACCCTGCGTCTGCGACAGTCAGGGACTTCCTGATCACCCTCAGCGCCGTGTTCACCGGAGCCAATGCTGTTGGGCTCCTGGAACTGCGGCGGCGGCAGGACGTTCCGGACGTGCTGAACAAAAAGCCCACCTAGGGTTTTCGCAACAGCAACGCTCCCCATGGGGAGCTGCCGGAGCATTTTCCGGCCACTCGCCGTCACGGACCGAGCTTGACGTCCTCGCCGCTGAGCCTGGCACGGAAACCGTCTTCCTGGACCGCGACGTCCTGGAGTACGAGCCCCTCGGGCAGGCCCTCGATGTCGTGTTCAATGGTCACGAGCCTGTTCACCACGGCACCGACGGCGTCGGAGACAATGCCCGGCCCGCCCAAGTCGATCGAACGCGGCTCGACAACGAGCCTGCCGGCGTCGGCCTCAACCGTGCCAGTAGCGGTGACGGCCAGTTGGCGGCCCAGGGCCTCGACGGTGCGTACCACCATGACTTGGCCGCCCTCGGCGGCGCGGACCACGGTCCCATCACCGAGTTTGCCGGCGACGACCTCGAACGGAACAGTCGCATCCACCGTGAGCCGTTGGGCGACCATCCCGTCCGGTCCCGTAACCACGTCCTGCCCTACGGCCCTGACGTCATGGAGCACCGAGCCTGCTGCCGCCAGCGTCCCGGCGTCCAGGGCGACATCAGCGAGCCACACCTCGTCCGTGCCCAGGCCTGCGGGAGGCTTAGCCTCCGGCACGCGCTCACCCGCCGTTGGCGATGGCGCAGGCGCAGCCTCAACCCCGGTGGACGGATCGCTCACCACCCACCACGTGATTGCAGTTGCAGCCCCCAGGACGAGGACCATCCCAACAGCACCGATCAGCCAGTCCTTCGCACGAGTCCACTCCATCAGGACAGTCTGATGGCTCACCCCCTTCGCTGGGAAACGCCAAAACCGCCCACGCTGCAACCCGCTCTGCCTTAGGCGTCCATGAATTGTCTTAGAGCCTTCATCCAGGAGTCGAACGCATCCAGATGGCTGTCGTGGGAAGCTCCGGCCAGATCCACGCGCTGGACGTTACGGCCGCGCTCACAGAATTCGGTTTTGTCCTCCGCAGTGAACATGCCGTGTTCTCCATACACAACGAGCGCGGGTGCGGCAATGCTCTCCCACTCGTCCCAGCGGGGCGCGGCCACTGCATTGATGGCGGCCACCATGACGTCAGCCTCAAACCGCGTCCACAGGCCATCCGCTCTTTCCTCCAGGTCAGCCACCCACGCCTGGGCCAGGGGGCCGTCACCAAGAAATTCCCGGGCTGTCGTGCGGCTTGCAAAGGGCAGGGGCCAGGACCGGAAGTACCTACCGAGATGTTCATGGTCCTGCCCGCCTCCGCCGCCTGCGCCGGACTCAAGGAGGACCAGCCGGGACACCAGCTCGGGGCGTGCGGCCGCTACCAGCATCGCCGTATGCCCGCCCAAGGACTGTCCAATGAGCGTCACGGGTGCGCTGACCACTGATTCGATAACACGTACGACGTCGGCAACAAAGGCCTCGCGGGAAAGGTCGCCTGGCCGGGTGGTACTTCTGCCGTGCCCGCGCAGATCCACCACGATGGTCCGGAACTCCGGCAACGCACGTGCCGTCGTGAAGAACTCGCGCGCACTGCCGGCTAATCCATGCAGGATGACAACAGGCGCTCCGTCGGCCGGCCCCATCTCGAAGCCGTGAATGTGGACTCCAGGCCCGGTCCGGACTCCAAAAGTTCGGGCAGGGAAGTCCATCGCGGTCATGCCCCCAACGCTAACTGAACAGGCGGCAGCAGACGGAGCGTTCTGCGTGGACGGCCCTGGACGGTAGACTTGGATGGGCCGTTCTCCGGCCACTCTGCCCCGGCTCCCTCCCAACATCGTGTGAGGGCTGCGGCGTTCCCTGTTGTGAAAGGCCTTACCTGCTGTGATTACTGTCCAGGATCTTGAACTGCGTGCCGGCGCCCGGCTCCTGATGGACCAGGTGAGCTTCCGCATCGACAAGGGAGACAAGATCGGCCTGGTGGGCCGTAACGGCGCCGGGAAGACCACCCTCACCAGGGTCCTTGCCGGCGAAGGACTCCCTGCCGCGGGGAAAGTGACCCGCACCGGCGAGATCGGCTACCTGCCGCAGGATCCCCGGACGCCGGACATGGAGCAGCTCGCACGGGACCGGATCCTGTCTGTCCGTGGCCTGGACATCGCCGTCGGCAAACTCCGCGTGGCGCACGAGGAAATGGCCAGCGAGGACGCCGCAGTGCAGCGCAAGGCGATGAACCGCTATGACCGGCTTGAATCCGAGTTCCTGGCAGCCGGCGGCTATGCGGCCGAGGCCGAGGCGGCGGCCATCTGCTCCAACCTCGCCCTGCCGGACCGCCTGCTGAATCAGCCGCTCAAGACCCTGTCAGGTGGCCAGCGGCGGCGTGTGGAGCTGGCACGCATTCTCTACTCGGACGCCGAGACGATGCTCCTCGACGAGCCCACCAACCACCTCGACGCCGACTCCATCGCATGGCTGCGTGACTTCCTCAAGAACCACCAGGGCGGCCTGATCGTGATCAGCCACGACACCGAACTGCTCGAAGCCACCGTGAACAAGGTGTTCCTGCTGGACGCCAACCGGGCGCAGATCGACTTCTACAACATGGACTGGAAGCGCTACCTCACCCAGCGCGAAACGGATGAGCGCGCCCGTAAGCGGGAACGCGCCAACGCCGAGAAGAAGGCCCAGGTCCTTTTTGACCAGGCCAACAAGATGCGCGCCAAGGCCACCAAAGCGGTTGCAGCCCAGAACATGGCCAAGCGCGCCGAGCGCCTGTTGAGCGGCCTGGAAGCCGTACGCGAGAACGACCGCGTGGCAGCCCTGCGCTTCCCGGACCCCTCGCCGTGCGGCCGGACCCCGCTCACCGCGGAGGGCCTCAGCAAGTCCTACGGTTCGCTGGAGATCTTCACCGATGTGGACCTGGCCATCGACCGCGGCTCCAAGGTGGTCATCCTTGGCCTCAACGGTGCCGGCAAAACCACCCTCCTGCGGATGCTCGCTGGTGTGGACCAGCCTGACACCGGCGACGTCATTGCCGGCCACGGCCTGAAGGTGGGCTACTACGCCCAGGAGCATGAAACCCTGGACGTGGACCGGACCGTCCTGGAGAACATGCGCTCGGCCGCCCCGGACATGAAGGACGCCGAGGTCCGCGGCATCCTGGGTTCGTTCCTGTTCTCAGGCGACGACGTCGACAAGCCCGCCGGCGTCCTCTCCGGCGGCGAGAAGACCCGCCTGGCCCTTGCCACCATTGTGGCCTCCAGCGCCAACGTCCTCCTCCTCGACGAGCCCACCAACAACCTGGACCCCGCCAGCCGTGCAGAGATCCTGGGTGCCCTCAGGAACTACAGCGGAGCCGTCGTCCTGGTCAGCCACGATGAGGGGGCAGTCGAGGCCCTCAACCCGGAGCGCGTTGTCCTCCTGCCGGACGGCGTCGAGGACCACTGGAACGAAGACTACCTGGACCTGATTACGCTCGCTTAGGCACTTGGGGAACGGCCGGATGATCAGGGAAGCGCGCGCAAGCGACCTTCTGAAGATCCGCGACGTCGAAGTGGCAGCCGGGGAAGCATTCCGGTTGGTTGGAATGGACGCAATCGCGGATGACCCACCGCCGGCGCTCGAAACCCTTGCCGCCTATCAGCAGGAAGGGCGGGCATGGGTCGCGAGCGATGCGGGTGACGAGCCGGTTGCTTACCTCTTAATCGACGTGGTCGACTCCTTTGCCCATATAGCGCAGGTGAGCGTCCACCCGCTCATGTCGAGGAAGGCACTCGGCCGTCAACTCATAGACACGGCGGCTTCCTGGGCAACGGCGCGTGGTCTTAGGGGAATGACCTTGACCACCTTCGCAAATGTTCCATGGAACGCTCCATACTATGCCCGCCTCGGGTTTCGGACGGTTCCGGAATCGGAGTGGCCGGACGGCATGGGGCAGATGGTGCAAGAAGAGGCTGCACATGGCCTGGATGACTGGCCGCGGGTTGTCATGAAGTTGGAATTCCCGGCCAAGTAGTTGCTCTTGCTGCGCTGGCTTAGCGGACCGGCATCTCTTCGGCGTCGGTGATCCTGAGCAGGTCTTTATAGGTGATGCTGAACATTGAGTTGTGGTCGCCTGCTCCCGCCCAAAGGAGATCGTGCTTCTGGAGCGACTCGTCCAGGAGCGTCCTGATCTTTTCGGGATGGCCCACCGGGGCTACTCCGCCTACATGCTGGCCGGTGTGCTTCAGGACGAAGTCGGGGGAGGCCCGGCGGATTCGGCCTTCACCCAAGTGCTCAGCCACCAGCTTTGTGTCCACGCGGGCTGCACCGCTGGCCAGGATCAGCAGGGGCTCTCCGTTGAGGTCGAAGATCAGGCTGTTGGTGACTGCCGCGAGGTCGCATTCCAATTCCTCCGCCGCCGCGGACGCCGTCGGGACTCCGGCCGGAAAGGTCCGCACGGTGTCGCCCACGCCGGAACGGACCAATGCTGAGCTCACCCGGCCGACCGGGCCGCCGTCGTACTCCGTCATGCGTCAGTACCCCTGCGCGTCCAGGAGGGCATCTTCCTCCTCCTCGGAGGTGGCCTTCTTCCGTTTCCTGGGAGGTGACGGACGACGGCGTTGCGCGCCGGCTGCGGGGTGCGGCGCACCCTGCGGTGTCCCGTCGTCCTCCGCATCAATGGCGGCATTGCGCGCCTGCTGCCGTGCGGCGTAACCAAAACCGACGAACATCAGGACGCCGAACGCGAACCACTGCAGCGAGTAGGAGAGGTGCGTCCCCTCCTCGGTGGAAGGCTTCGGGAACGGGAACGGCATGTCCGCCGCCGGCGGAGTCTCCGACGCCAGCTGGCCGTACGCGCCGGTCAGGAGCGGATACCCGAGTTGGCCGGCGTAGGCGGCAAGGTCGATGGACGCCAGCTGGCCTTCGGGTGCACCACGCTGGAGTTCGGGTTCAGGATGCTTCAAACGCACGACGGCGGTCACGTCACCTGCGGGAGGTTCCGGCACCGAGTCGGGGGCACCCGGATTATTGTTGCCGATCGGCAGCCACCCTCTGTCGATGACCACGGTTTCACCGGAGGCGAGGCGGAACGGGACAACCACTTCATAGCCTGGCTGGCCATTGAGCGGACGGTTCCGGACTACGCGCTGGCCATCGGTGAGGTAGGTGCCGCGCAGCTCCACCTGGGTCCACTCCATGGCGGGGTCCAGCTGGTTGAATTGCTCCCGGGCATCCGAGAACGGTATGGGAGTTGCCGAGTAGTTGGTCACCACGCGGTTGATCTCAGCAAGGGTTTCCGCACGCCGGTCCATCTGCCAGCGTCCCAGGAACACGCACGCAGAGGCGAAGATGGCAGCCAGCAGCAGATAACCCAGCCACTTGCTGGAGAAAAGGAAACGGTACATTCAGCTGTCCCGCCCAGGGTCACCGGACGTCCGCGAGTCCTCGAGGGGAAGGGTTTCCTTCCAGAGGCCCCGGGTCTGAAGGTAGTCTTCCAGCCAACCCCGGTGCTCGGCGCAGGCAAGCCAGGTCTTGCGGCGTTCCGGGGAGTGGATCTTCGGGTTGTTCCACAGAAGCTGCCAGGAAGCCTGCGCACGGCACGCCTTGCGGGAACAGATGGCACCGGCTTCCGCCGCTGCGGGATCGGTTGCGGCGGCGAAGTCAAAGATGCTCACGAGGCCTTCCTTTCCCGCCCGGACGGAGATTCGTCGTCGTCAATAATCAGCTCGCCCTGCAGGAGTTCACTGCCGGGATCCTCTCCAGCGATCCGCGCCGGCGGGCTTTCCAGCTCGGCCAGGGGGGCTGAATCCAGCAGCAGGTCGCTGTGGCCCTCCGCTTTGTCATTCCCGTTCGCGATGATCACCGCAATCCAGGGCAGGAACACCGCACCGGCCACTGGAATGATCTTGAACCAGCCGTCCACCACGAAAATCAGGACCAGGCACACCATGCGGATTCCCATGGCCAACGCGTACTTGATCATGCGCTGGCGCATGTCTTCCGAATGGGCTCCAGCGGCATCCGTGATGCTGTGGACTTCCGAATCGCCGGAGAACCGGCCGGGTTCTCCAGGCGCGGATTGTCCCGCATGGTTTTCAAGGGTCACGGTGGTTTATCACGCTCCAAAGGCTTGCATCAATTCTCTCACCATCAGCAGTGGCGCCCAAACCCGGCCCGGGGCGGGCGCTAAGATCGAAGTCAGTTAAATCCCCCCAGCTACAGCGGCCCCCGCGTGCCGCAGATTCCGGAGCCCCTACATGACTGAAGCAGCCACCGCACCCCGCAGCGTCCTGATCACCGGCGGCAACCGCGGCATCGGCATGGCCATCGCCGAGGCGTTCCTGGCCAACGGCGACAAAGTTGCCGTGACGTACCGCAGCGAAACGAAGCTGCCGGACGGGATCCTTGGAGTCAAAGCCGACGTCACGGACGAGGCTTCCGTGGACGCGGCCTTCAAGGAAGTGGAAGCTGCCCACGGTCCCGTGGAAGTCCTGGTGGCCAACGCCGGAATCACCAAGGACATGCTGCTGCTGCGCATGAGCGAAGAGGACTTCACGTCCGTCATCGACACCAACCTCACCGGTGCTTTCCGTGTGATCAAGCGCGCTTCCAAGGGCATGATCCGCCTCCGCAAAGGCCGTGTTGTCCTGATTTCCTCCGTGTCGGGCCTGTACGGGGCCCCGGGCCAGATCAACTACTCGGCGTCAAAAGCCGGCCTGGTGGGCATCGCCCGCTCCCTGACCCGTGAACTCGGTTCCCGCGGGATCACCGCCAATGTCGTGGCGCCCGGCTTCATCAACACGGACATGACCGCCGAGCTCCCCGAAGCCACGCAGAAGGACTACCTCTCCAGCATTCCGGCAGGCCGTTTTGCCGAGGCCAGCGAGGTTGCCAACGTTGTCCGCTGGATCTCCAGCGACGAGGCAGCCTACATCTCCGGAGCCGTTATCCCCGTTGACGGCGGCCTGGGCATGGGTCACTGACCGGCCCGCAAAACTAGCAGCAAGGCGCTTCTTTGTGTAGGTCACACAAGGGAATTGGCTTTTGCCGCTGGCATGATGGACTGCAGGCCATCAGCAATTTAGACGTTTCAGACAAAAGGAGCCCGCATGGGACTGCTGGATAACAAGACTGCCATCGTGACCGGATCCTCACGGGGAATCGGCGCGGAGGTCGCCAAGAACCTTGCCCGCGAGGGCGCCGCCGTCGTGGTGAACTACCGCCAGAAGGCGCCGCGCGCCAACAAGGTTGTCCAGGGCATCGAGGCCGACGGCGGCCGGGCGGTGGCCGTGGGCGCGGACCTCACCACCCAGGAAGGCGTGCAGGCCCTCGCGTCCGCAGCCATGGAAAACTTCGGTTCCCTGGACATCCTGGTGCTGAACGCATCAGGTGGAATGGAAACCGGCATGGGCGAGGACTACGCGCTGAAGCTGAACCGCGACGCCCAGGTCAACATGCTCAACGCGGCCGTTCCCCTGATGAAGGAAGGCTCGCGGGTGGTCTTTGTGACCAGCCACCAGGCCCACTTCATCAACACCGTGCCCACCATGGAGGCCTATGAGCCGGTGGCCCGCAGCAAGCGCGCCGGCGAGGACGCCTTGCGCGAACTCATCCCCAACCTTGCGGAGAAGGGCATCACCCTGGTGGTTGTCTCCGGCGACATGATCGAGGGAACCGTTACGGCCACGCTGCTTGACCGCTCCACGCCGGGCGCCATCGAGGCCCGCCGCGCTGAAGCCGGCAAGCTGTACTCGGTGGAGGAGTTTGCCGAGGTTGTGGCCGGCATGGTCACAGCCGACGTCGAATCCGGCCACACTGAATACGCCGGCGGAGCGGACTACTTCGGTAAGGGCACGAACTAGGCCAACCGGTAGCCCCTACGCTGCCCCACGCGATATGGCAGTTCGCGGCAATGTTCCTCTCGAACACTGCCGCCAACTGCCATCTCGCGGTTGAAACGAGACTCAGACGCCGGCCACATGCCTGACGGCGTCGAGGTACGGCATGTTGACGGCGGCGTCCGCCACGGCCCGCACCGCAGGTTTGGCGTTGAACGCCACGCCGATCCCGGCGGCACCAAGCATATCCAGGTCGTTGGCGCCGTCGCCCACGGCCACCGTGTGCTCCAGGGCGATGCCCTCGGCGGCTGACCATTCGCGCAGGAACTTCTCCTTCGCAGCGCGGTCCACCACAGGGCCCAGCACCTTGCCCGTCAGCTCGCCGTCCACGATCTCCAGCTCATTAGCCTGCCAGTAGTCCAGGCCCAGTTCGGCCGCGATCGGCTCCAGGATCTGGTTGAAGCCGCCGGAGACTACGGCTACCACGTGCCCCGCGGCCTTGAAGGCGGCCACGAGTTCGGCGGCTCCCAGGCTCAGCCTCACTTCGTTCCGGACGGAATCGACGACGGCGGCGGGCAGCCCCGCGAGGACCGCCACGCGGGCGTGGAGGCTTTGGGTGAAATCCAGCTCGCCGCGCATGGCGGCCTCGGTAACGGCTGCCACTTCTTCCCGCTTGCCCGCGTAGGCGGCCAGGAGTTCGATGACCTCCTGCTGGATCAGGGTGGAGTCGACGTCCATGATCAGGAGCTTGCGTTCCGCCAACCGCAAGCCGGCCGGGACAAGCGCCGTGTCGAAGCCGGCGATGGGGGATTCGGCCACGGCGTGGCGGAGTGCGGCAAGCCCGGCGGCCGTGGCGTCCGGAAGCTGGACTTCGGCCACATGGATCTGGTAGCGCCCGTCGCCGGAGGAGGTTTCGGACAGCACTGCGGCGCCCTGTGCAGCGAGGATGGAACGGAGCTGCTCCAGCCCGGTCGGAGACACATTCAGGCCATAGCTGACCGCAGTCACGTTCGAAGTCATGCCTGCCATCTTAGCCAGCGGGGAGGTGTCCCTTGAATTCATTTCACGGCTGCTGGAAGGTGGCAAGCGGATAATAGGTACGGCCACACCTGGAGGAACCATTGATTGAACTGCTCACGCCGCAAGAGATTGACCAGGCGCGCCCGTCAGGCCAGTTCGTGGCTAATACGCTGCAAAACCTGAGGGAGAGGACCGGACCCGGAACGAATCTCCTGGAGATCAACGACTGGGCTGCGGCCATGATCCGGGCAGCGGGAGCCCGCTCCTGTTATGTCGACTACGCCCCCTCGTTCGGCAGCGGGCCTTTCGGGAAAGTCATCTGCACGTCCGTCAACGACGCCGTGCTGCACGGGCTCCCTCATGACTACATCCTCAGGGACGGGGACCTGCTGACGCTGGATTTCGCAGCCAGCGTCGACGGTTGGGTCACCGACTCCGCCATCAGCTTCGTCGTCGGGGAATCCGCTGCCCCCGAAGACACTCGCATGATCGAAACCACAGAGAGGGCACTGATGGCGGGCATCGGTGCGGCGCAGCCCGGAGCGCGGATTGGGGACATCTCCCACGCAATCGGCTCCGTGCTCGAGTCAGCAGACTTCCAGGTCAACACCCAGTTCGGCGGACATGGTGTTGGAAGCACCATGCATCAGGACCCCCACATTCCGAACACCGGCAAAGCAGGCCGCGGATACATACTCCGCCCAGGCCTGCTCCTGGCGATAGAACCATGGGTCATGGACGGCACCAGCACACTTGTGACGGCTCCTGACGGCTGGACCCTGTGCAGCTCCAACGGCCGCCGGACCGCCCACTCCGAGCACACCGTCGCTGTTACCGAATCCGGACCCGTCATCCTTACGCAACCGGGCTGACGCGCACCTGGCGGAGCTGCGCAATCAGCGTTTCACTGTTACCTTGCCCCGGTTATCAGTCGGCCTCTTTTTTGTCCTAGTGTCTACTCCTATGAGTGATGTTCTGGAATTGGCTTCCGTCAGCGTTGTCCGAGGTAAAAAAACCCTGCTGGACAAGATCGACTGGGAAGTCAATGAAGGCGAGCGCTGGGTAATCCTTGGGCCCAACGGTGCCGGCAAGACCACCCTCCTGCAGGTCGCGGCCGCGCGCCTGCACCCCAGCAGCGGCAAAGCCGGCATCCTGGACGAGACCCTGGGCCGTACCGATGTCTTCGAGCTCCGTCCCCGCATCGGCCTGTCCTCCGCCGCGCTGGCCACCCAGATCCCGGAGCAGGAAAACGTCCTCAACGTGGTGGTCACCGCCGCCTATGGCGTCACCGGCCGCTGGCGGGAGGGATACGAGCGCGACGACGAGCGGCGGGCGTTCCGCCTGCTCAACGACTGGGGGATGGGGCCGCTCCTGAACAGGACCTTCGCCACCCTGTCCGAAGGGGAGCGGAAGCGTGTCCAGATTGCCCGCGCCCTGATGACCGATCCCGAGCTGCTGCTCCTCGACGAACCGGCAGCGGGCCTGGACCTTGGCGGCCGCGAGGAACTCGTCCACAAGCTGGGAGAACTGGCACAGGATGAGGACGCCCCGGCCATGGTCCTTGTCACCCACCACCTTGAGGAAGTTCCGCCGGGCTTCACCCACGCCATGCTGCTGCGCGACGGCGGAGTGGTCGCCGCCGGCCCCATCACGGATGTGCTGACAGCGGAGAACCTCAGCAAGACGTTCGGGCTTGACCTGGACATGAGCGTCAACGCCGGCCGGTACACCGCCGTAGCCCGCCGCTAAGGCGGCAGCGCAGCACCTTGGATCTTCTCAGCAGCATCTTTGTGGCCATCGCCGGCCTCTGGGCCGGCACCATCAACGCCGTGGTGGGCTCCGGCACCCTGGTGACGTTCCCCGTCCTTATCGCCCTGGGGGTCGCCCCGGTGGTGGCCTCCATGAGTAACGCCATGGGTCTGGTCTTCGGCACGGCCGCCGGGGCGTTCGGCTACCGGCGTGAACTGAAGGGCCGCGGCCGCCAGCTGATGCGGCTCCTGCCGGCATCCCTCCTTGGTGGCATCTCCGGTGCGTGGCTGCTCCTGCACCTGCCGGAGGAGGTCTTCCACTACGTCGCCCCCGTCCTTATTGTCCTGGCCCTCCTGATGGTGGTGTTCCAGCCACGGCTGCAGGCCTGGGTCCGGTCCCGTCAGGAGAACCCGGAACACGCTGTGCGTGACAAGCGGCACGGCGTGCTGCTGGTGGTCCTGGTGTACCTGGCCGGGGTATACGGCGGCTACTTCGTGGCCGCCCAGGGGATCCTGCTGGTGGGAATTTTGGGCGTCTTCCTCACCGGCACCATCCAGAACGCCAACGCCATGAAGAACATCCTGGTGCTGGGCGTGAACCTCGTGGCCGCCGTCTCCTACGTGCTCTTCGCCTTCGACAGGATCAACTGGCTTGTGGTCCTGCTGATCGCGGTCAGCTCCAGCATTGGCGGACTTCTCGGGGCGAAGGTGGGCCGCCGGCTCTCACCCTCCGTGCTCCGTGCCGTGATCCTGGTCCTGGGCCTGGTGGCGCTGGGATTCATGATCGCGAATCTGCTGAAATAATCACCCGGTGACAATCCACTATCTTGAATCCGCCGCGGACCCCCGGGTCTCCGACTACACGCAGCTCACCGACGTGCACCTGCGCAAGCTGCGTGAACCGGCCGAGGGCATGTACATCGCCGAATCATCCCGGGTGCTCCGGCGTGCCCTGGCGGCAGGACACCGGCCACGCTCCTTCTTCCTGGCCGAAAAGTGGCTCGGGGACCTGCAGGACGTCCTGGATGCCTACCCGGAGGTTCCTGCCTTCATCGGAAGCGCAGCCCTGCTGGAGGAAATCACCGGCTTCCACCTCCACCGCGGGGCCATGGCGGCCATGCAGCGCCCGGCGCCCGTCCCGCTGCCGGAACTGCTGGCCGGGGCGCGCAGGGTGGCCGTCCTGGAGGACATCGTGGACCACACCAATGTGGGCGCCATCTTCCGGTCGGCCGCCGCGCTGGACATCGACGCCGTCCTCGTCTCGCCCCGCTGCGGGGACCCCCTCTACCGGCGCAGCGTCCGGGTAAGCATGGGCACGGTGTTCCAGGTGCCGTGGGCCCGGCTCACCAGCTGGCCGGAGGACCTGCACGTACTCAAGGAGAACGGCTTCACCGTTGCGGCGCTGGAGCTCACGGACGACGCGCAGGATGTGGACGCCGTCGCCGCCCGGAACCCGGAGAAGCTTGCCCTGGTGCTCGGCACCGAGGGTGCCGGCATGAGCGCAGGGACACTCGCCGCCGTCGACATCGCCGTGAAAATACCCATGCGCAACGGCGTGGATTCCCTGAACGTTGCCGCTGCATCGGCAGTTGCGTTCTGGGAGCTGCGGCTCCGGAATTAGTCCGCGCAGTTGGTTCGCGGGCACCTGCGTTCTCCGCTATTATTGATAGCTGGCTGTAGTGCGCCCCCGGGCAGTGCTGCTGGCCATCCCATTCATACCTGGCAGCTGGCAAAATCCAGTTGTGCGAACAAAGGTCCAATTATGAAGTCTGATATCCACCCGAAGTACGAAGCTGTTGTTTTCAACGACCTGGCTTCCGGCACGAAGTTCCTGACCAAGTCCACCGTTTCTTCCTCGAAGACCATCGAGTGGGAAGACGGCAACACCTACCCGGTCATCGATGTCGAAATCTCCTCCGAGTCGCACCCGTTCTACACGGGCAAGCAGCGCATCATGGACTCCGCAGGCCGCGTCGAGCGCTTCAACGCTCGCTTCAAGGGCTTCGGCGGCAAGAAGTAAAATTCTTCCGCAAGGTTCTTTTGGGAAAGCCCGCACCGGTAAACGGTGCGGGCTTTCTGCGTCCCGGCGGCGGCCTGTTACGGGTAGCCAGCAATTCTGGGGCAGGATGGAAGGCATGACCGCTACACCCTCTCCAGCCAACCGCTCCGCCTCCCGCCGCCACGGTGAATACAAAGTGCCCGGCGGCAAACTCGTGGTGGTGGACCTGGATGTTGTGGACGGCCACCTCGCCAACGTCAGCCTCAGCGGCGACTTTTTCCTGGAACCGGATGAGGCCCTCCTGGACATCAACCGGGGGCTCACGGGCCTGCCTGACACCACGACGGCGGCCGAGCTTGCCGCCGTCGTATCCTCTTCGCTGCCGCCCGGCGCTGCCCTGTTCGGCTTCTCCGCGGACGCCGTCGCCGTCACCGTCCGCCGTGCCCTGGCGAAGGCAACGTCCTGGGCGGACCACCACTGGAACGTCATTGCACCCACCGTCCTGCCCACCGAGATCAATGTGGCCCTGGACGAGGTCCTCACCGAGGAAGTCGGCGCCGGCCGACGCCATCCCACCCTTCGCTTTTGGGACTGGCAGGAGCCGTCAACGGTGATCGGCAGCTTCCAGTCCTACCGCAACGAGGTGGACCCCGGCGGCGTGGCGAAGCACGGCATCAAGGTTGTCCGGCGCATCAGCGGCGGCGGAGCCATGTTCATGGAGGCCGGCAACTGCATCACGTACTCGCTGTACCTGCCGCAGACCCTCGTTGACGGGCTCAGCTTCGCGGACTCCTACCCCTTCCTGGACGCGTGGGTGATGGCGGCACTGGAGAAGCTTGGCATCAACGCCTTCTACGTGCCCCTGAACGACATCGCCACGGACCAGGGCAAGATCGGAGGGGCTGCGCAGAAGCGGCTTGCCAACGGCGGCATGCTGCACCACGTCACCATGAGCTACGACATCGACGCCGACAAGATGGTCGAAGTCCTGCGGATCGGCAAGGAAAAGCTCTCGGACAAGGGGACCCGCAGCGCCAAGAAACGGGTGGACCCGCTCCGGCGCCAGACCGGACTGGCGCGCACAGCCATCATCACCGCCATGGCGGACGTTTTCGCGGACCGGTACGGCGCCACACCCTCACAACTGACGGAGAACGAGCTCGCTGCCGCCCGCGAGCGCGTCGCCGGCAAATTCGGCACCGCCGAGTGGCTGCACCGGGTTCCGTGAGCCCATCCATTGCTCCGTAACTGCCGTTTTGGCCAGCGAAAAGGACAATTACGGAGCAATCGATGGTGAAGCTACGACGGCGGCCTGCGCCGTCAGTGCCCGCAGCAGGTGGCTGCGCTGCTCCACGATGATTCGCCGCAGGGCGCGCGGAGCATCTGCATTGGCGGCCAGCCATGCGTCCGTGCGCCGGATGACGGGGTGCCCCGCCGGGTCCGTGCCCTCGGCCAGGTCCTGGCCCAGCGGGTAGAGGCCCCGGACAATCCTGCTGGCAATCTCGATGCTCCGTTCCTCCCAGACGCTGCGCAGGCACTCGAAGTATGGCTCCACGAACGGCACCAGCAAATCCGGCGGCGCCGTCATGAACCCGGTGATGGTGGCGGTCAGCAGCTGGTTGGAGAGCTCGTTCCCGTGCACCGCCGCCTTCCACGCTGCCGCCTTGGCGTCCGGGGCCGGGCGGGCAGCGAGCGCCGTTGCGTGGCCGGCGCGCCCGGAGGCAGTGGTGTCGCGGGCAAGCTCGGCGTCCAGTTCTTCCACTGTCGCCTCACCGTTGGCCGCCAGGGCGTGCCAGAGGTGCCAGCGCAGTTCGGCATCCACGGCCAGTCCGGCTACCGGTGCCGTGCCGTCAAGGAGGCCGCGCAGCCGGGACAGCATGGCGGCATCGTGCCGGCTGGCGCTGGCCAGGGTCCGGGCCCAGGCCAGCTGCTGGTCCGAGCCGGGTGCGGCCCTGTCCAGTTCCGCTGCTGCGGCTGCCAGGAACGTGGAGCGCAGGGCATCACGTTCGCCGGTCGGGGTGTAGCGTTCGACGGCGGTGCCTGCGTTGTCG
This sequence comes from Pseudarthrobacter quantipunctorum, assembly GCF_045291495.1. Taxonomy (NCBI): domain Bacteria; kingdom Bacillati; phylum Actinomycetota; class Actinomycetes; order Micrococcales; family Micrococcaceae; genus Pseudarthrobacter; species Pseudarthrobacter quantipunctorum. Next base: position 2,032,412 of record NZ_CP148033.1, on the reverse strand, counting down.
AGGATATTCAGCAGGACGCCGATTCCCGTTTCAGCCGGACCAAACAAAGCCACTGCTGCAACGTAGCGCGCAGCCGGGCTTTCCCCGTCCCGGGCCGAGTTCCAGAGCGCCGTCCAGCACAGCGCCCGGGCCATGGGGTCTTCGATGCGGTCGAGGGACGAACGGACGGTTGCCTCCGACGCCGGGTCCAGCCGCACCTTGGCGTAGGTAAGGTCGTCATCGTTGACCAGCAGAAGCGCTGGCCGGGGCTTGCCGGCGAGCTGGGGGAGTTCCGTCCGGGCACCCGCCACGTCCGTCTCGAAGCTGTCGGTCCGCACCAGTGCCCCGCCGCCGTCGAAATTGTAGGAACCCACGCGCAGCCGGTGCGGCCGCAGCTCCTCGCGTCCGGTGACCGGGTCCGGGGCGTCCTGGAGGATCGCCACCCGGCCCAGCACGCCGTCGTCGTCCGTTCCCGGAACAATGTCCAGGGACAGCGTGGAGATGCCCGAGGTTTGCAGCCACTGCTGCGCCCAGCCGGCCAGGTCCCGCCCGGAGGAGGCACCCAGTGCCTCCAGCAGGTCGCCAAGGGTTGTGTTGCCGTAGGCGTGCTTGCGGAAGTAGTCGCGGGAGCCGGTGATGAACGCCTCGAACCCGGCGTAGGCCACCAGCTGTTTCAGTACCGAGGCGCCCTTGGCATAGGTAATGCCGTCGAAGTTCTGCTTGGCCGCTTCAAGGTCCGGGATGTCCGCCACGATCGGGTGGGTGGTGGGCAGCTGGTCCTGGACGTAGGCCCAGGCTTTGCGCTTGTTGGCGAAGTTCACCCACGCGGTGTCCCAGTCCGTGGCGCGGTCCACGCCCAGGGTGCCCATGTAGTCGGCGAAGGATTCCTTGAGCCACAGGTCATCCCACCACTGCATGGTGACAAGGTCACCGAACCACATGTGCGCCATCTCGTGCATCAGGGTGTTGGCCCGTCCCTGGTACTGGGCGTCGGTGGCGCGCGAGGTGAAGACGTAGCTTTCGGTGAACGTCACAAGGCCGGGGTTTTCCATGGCACCGAGGTTGTATTCGGGTACGAAGGCCTGGTCGTATTTGCCCCAGGGGTAGGGGTAGTCGAAAAGCCGGTTGAAGAAGTCCAGGCCGTTCCTGGTGAGCCGGAACAGTTCGCCGGTGTCAAAGGAGTCTGCCATGGACGCCCGGCAGTACAGGGCGAGCGGCACGTTCAGGGAGGTGCCGTCGTCGAGCGTGGCCTGCCAGCGGTCCTCGGCCTTGAAGTACGGCCCGGCCAGCACGGTGGTGATGTAGGTGGACATGCGCTCCGTGGTGGCGAAGTCCCACCGGGCGGCAGAGGGATCACTGGTGAGGAGGGTTCGGGCAGCTTCCGCGCCGTTGGAGGCGACCTGCCAGCCGGCCGGTGCGGTCACGTGGAAGGTGTACGGGGCCTTGAGGTCGGGCTGTTCGAAATTGGCGAACACGCGGCGGGCGTCGGCGGGCTCGTACTGCGTGTACAGGTAACACTGGCCGTCCGCCGGATCAAAGAAGCGGTGCATGCCTTCGCCGGAGCGGCTGTACAGGGCGGTGCCGGTGACCGTTACCTGGTTTTCGGGCTGCAGGTTGTCCAGCCTGATCCTGGCACCATCGGCCACGTCCTCCACGCGGAGTTCGCGGCCGTTGAGGAACACACTGTGGACCTCGCCAATGAAGTCCAGGAACGTCGATTCGCCCGGCCGGGCGGCTGTGAAGGTGATGATGCTGCAGGTGGGATAGCCCGCCACGTCCGGATCCGCCGCCTGCCGCACGTCCAGGGATACGTCGTAACCGGTGGTGCCGATCAGGGCTGAACGGTGGGCGGCTTCATCGCGCTGCAGATTCTCATGTGACACCCAGCTATCTAATCACGTGGTTATCCGGCGATCAGCAGGGCCGCCGCCAGCCCCAGCACGGCGATCAGGAACCACGATGCCAGTGCCGCCAGCAGCGCGCGACCGCCGGTGTGCAGGAGCGTCCGGATCCGGACGGCGGACCCCAGGCCGAAGAGCGCGGCGCCCAGCAGGATGTCCTGGAGCGCTGCACCGGCGTCCAGCCAGCCTGCGTCCAGCCAGCCGGTGGAGCGGAGGCCCACCATCGCCATGAAGCCCAGGACGAACAGCGGCACCACCGGCGGCAGTTTCGCGTTGTTGCGGCCCGCGGGGTTCTCCGGCCGGGGCGCGTACCGGTGGTGCGCACCGGCCAGTGCCGCCACCGGTGCCAGCAGCAGCACCCGGGTGAGCTTAACCACGACGGCGATGCCCAGCGCCGCCGTCCCTGCGGTTTGCGCTGTGGCCACCACCTGGCCGACGTCGTGCACGGAGGCGCCTGTCCAGGCGCCGAATACGGGCGCGCTGAGCTGGAGGGGATGGACCAGCAGGGGCAGGACGCCGATGGCAAGGGTCCCGCAGAGTGTTACGAGCGCCACCGGCAGGACGGTGTCCACGTGCCGGATCCGGCGGACGGCGGCCATGGCGCCAATGGCGGAGGCGCCGCAGATCGAGAAACCAGTGGCCACCAGCAGCGAAGTGACCGGCGGCAGCCGGAACAGCCGGGAGATCAGGTAGGTGCCGCCAAAGCTGGCCGCCACCACGCTGACGATCAGGACCAGTGCCAGCCAGCCCAGGCCCAGGACGTCCATGATGCTGACTTTCAGGCCCAGGAGCACGATGCCGCCGCGCATCAGGTGTTTCCCCGCAAAGTCCAGTCCGGGCCGTGCCCTGCCGGCTGTCCACACCCCGGCGGCGGGAAGGTTGGCGGCCAGGACGCCCAGGACCACTGCCAGTGTCATCGCGGGAAGCGCCGGGACCAGGCCGTGAACCAGGAAGGCTGCCGCCAGGGCGGCGGCAGCTGTGGCCAGGCCGGGCAGCAGCCTTTCCGCCCGCCTTGGGCGGCCATTGCCGGGGTTTCTGAACGATCTGGGGACTGGCACTCACCTACTGTGCCGGAAAAGCGGCGCAATGCACGAACCAGTCATCCGGCGCCAACACGCCAGAATGGATGGCAGTAATGAATTCGAAACAAAAAGATGGTTGGCTATTGGACATGTCAGACCTATTCCAGGATTACTCCGTGGCCGCCGGCCGGTCCGGAGCCTACGACGAGATGTTCGCGCCCGGGCAACAGGCCAGGGACTCGTACGGGCAGGTGGCGGACGCCCTCCGCAAGCTCTCCCTCGCCGATGTGAGCGCCCGTGCCGACTCCATGGCGCGCACCTTCCTGGACCGCGGCGTGACCTTCGACTTTGCGGGGGAGGAGCGCCCCTTCCCGCTGGACATCGTTCCCAGGGTCATTCCGGCCGGGGAGTGGGACGTCCTGGAGCGCGGCGTCGCCCAGCGTGTCCGTGCGCTGGAAGCCTTCCTCAACGATGTCTACGACAAAATGACGGTGGTGGCCGACGGCGTGATCCCCCGGCAGCTGGTCACCACCAGCGCCCACTTCCACCGCCAGGTCCACGGGTTCGAACCGGCAGGCGGCGTCCGGGTCCACATTTCCGGCATTGACGTCGTCCGCGACGCCGCCGGGACCTTCCGCGTGCTCGAGGACAACGTCCGCGTTCCCTCCGGCGTGAGCTACGTCCTGGAGAACCGCCGGGCCATGGCCAAGGGCCTGCCGGAGGCTTTCGGGCAGCAGCTCATCCGCCCGGTCGAGGAGTACCCCCGCCGCCTGCTCTCTGCCCTGCGCAAGACGGCGCCCTCCGGCGTCGACGATCCCACCGTCGTCGTCCTCACCCCCGGCGTGTTCAACAGCGCCTACTTCGAGCACACCCTGCTCGCAGGCCTCATGGGCGTGGAGCTGGTGGAGGGCCGCGACCTCATCTGCCGCGGAAACCGCGTCTACATGCGCACTACTGCCGGCGAGCAGCGCGTGGACGTCATCTACAAGCGCATCGACGACGATTTCCTGGACCCGCTGCAGTTCCGCTCGGACTCCATGCTGGGTTGCCCCGGCCTGGTCAACGCTGCCCGGGCAGGCGGCGTCACCATCGCCAACGCCGTGGGCAACGGCGTCGCGGACGACAAACTGGTCTACAGTTACGTCCCTGACCTCATCCGCTACTACCTCAGCGAGGAACCCATCATCGCCAACGTGGACACGTACCGCCTGGAGGAGAAGGAAGCCCGCGAATACACCCTGGACAACCTGGCCGAACTGGTGGTCAAGCCGGTTGACGGCTCCGGCGGCAAGGGCCTGGTCATCGGCCCGGACGCGTCAAAGGACGAACTCGATGCCCTCCGCCAGCGGGTTATCGCCGATCCCCGCGGCTGGATTGCCCAGCCGGTGCTGCAGCTCTCCACGGTCCCCACGCTGAGCGGGGACAAGTTCGGCCCCCGCCACGTGGACCTGCGGCCCTTCGCCGTGAACGACGGCGACAACGTCTGGGTGCTCCCTGGCGGGCTGACGCGCGTGGCGCTCAAGGAAGGCTCGCTGATCGTGAATTCCAGCCAGGGCGGCGGGTCCAAGGACACCTGGGTTCTGGCCGACTCGCCCCAGGTGCCGGTGGAAACCGTGCCCCGGCCGTCCATCTCCGTCCGTGAGCGCGTCTCGGTATGGCCGGTTGAGAGCAACTGGCGGGACCGCCAGTCGGAGCAGCAGCAGTGAGCCGGGCCGCAACCTGGCAGTTTCCTTTTCCAGTTTCGGGCCCGCAGGAGGTAGCCGCGAATGCTTAGCCGTATTGCCGAGTCCCTATTCTGGATCGGCCGTTATGTGGAGCGTGCGGACGGCACCGCCCGTATCCTCGACGTCCACCTCGAGCGGCTCAACCACCTGCCCATGGACGAGCGCAAGAGCGTGGCCCAGGAACTCCTGGCAGTCATGGGCGCACGCCCGCAGAGCGAGGATTTCGGCCTGCCCGAGCTTCTCCACGCGCTGGCCTATGACAAGACCAGCGCCACCTCCATTGCTGGGTCCCTGGGGGCCGCGCGGGAGAACGCCCGTCGCGCCCGCGAAACCGTCTCCTCAGGCCTGTGGGAGAGCCTCAACACCACCTACTACGGGCTGAGCCAGCACCGCAAGGACGTGGTGGGCACCTACCGGTTCTGCAACTGGACGCTGGAACGGACCGCCATGGTCAGCGGCCTGGCGGATACCACCGTCAGCCATGACGAAAGCTGGCTCTTCCTGGTGCTGGGCCGGTCCCTGGAACGCGCGGACATGACCGCCCGGATGCTCTCCACCCGGGACGTGCTGTCCGCCGGAATGTCCTGGGTCAACATGCTCCGGTGCGCGGGGGCGTACGAGTCCTTCCTGCGTACCCGCCGTGCAGCCTTCGGCGACCAGCACGCCGCCGAGTTCCTGCTGCTGGACCGGCTCTTCCCGCGCTCCATCGTCTACGCCCTGCGGGACGCCGACGAGTGCCTGGCCAAGCTGGATCCTTCCGCCCAGCGCGTGGGGTTCATCAACGACGCCCGGCGGATCGTGGGCCAGGCCCGCACGTTCCTTGAGTTCCACCGGACGGATGACCTGATGTCCGAGCTCCCGGAGCACATGGAGCGTGTGCAGAAAGCCGTTGCGCAGGCGTCGGACGCCATTTCCCGTAAGTACTTCAATCAGGCGGATGAACTGGCCTGGGTGGGAGAAGTTTCATGACCCGGCTGAGCATCGTGCACAAGACGGCCTACAAGTACAACAAGCGGGTCACCCTGTCCTATAACGAGGCCCGCATGACCCCGCTCACCGATTCCCAGCAGGTGGTGCTGGAATCGGTGGTCAAGGTCTCGCCCTCGCAGGCAGCCGTCAGCACCTACCGCGACTACTGGGGCACCAGGGTCACGGCGTTCGACATGCAGATGCCGCACGAACACCTCGAAGTGGTCTCCAACATCACGGTGGAAGTCCACCGCGCCGAAAAGATCCCCGCCGAGGCGGACATTGCCGGCTGGGATGTCCTCGCTTCACCGGAAACGCTTAATACGTTCAGCGACTGGCTGCCGCAGTCCAGGCTGAGCGGTCCGGGGGACGAGGTCCTGGGCATTATTCCCGGCGTCGTGGCCGGGAAAAACCCGCACGAGGCCGCCATGGCTGTGTTTGAGTGGATGCGCGGCGAGATGACGTACATGTCCGGCTCAACGGCGGTGACCACCAACGCGGAAGAGGCGTGGGGCCAGCGCCAGGGTGTGTGCCAGGACTTGGCGCACCTGGCGATCGGCGCACTGCGCAGCTGCGGAATCCCGGCACGCTACGTGTCCGGCTACCTGCACCCGCGGTCCAGTGCCGGCATCGGCGAGACAGTGGCAGGGCAGTCCCACGCCTGGCTGGAATTCTGGGACGGCGACTGGCGCAGCTGGGACCCCACCAACCACAAGCCCGCCGGCGACTTCCATGTGACAGTGGCCCGGGGGCGGGATTACCGTGACGTGCCGCCGCTGAAGGGGATCCTGTCCGGCGGTGGGGGCTCGGCGCTGAGCGTCAGCGTGGAGATCACGCAGCTCGCCTGACCAGCGGGCCTGCCCGGTGGGCTACCCACTGGGCAGTGCTCCTGTGTGCGGGTGCCCAGTTCTCGAGAACCTGAACACTGGGCCGGGAGGACATCCGCGATGAGACTGCCTCCACCCGAGTAGCGATTTCGCCGCGGCGGTACACAGAGCTCGCGCTAAGGCCCTGTGTGAAGGACGGACCCGCCCAGGCTTTTCTGGATGAGGTCCGGGTCCTCGCTGACGACGGTCCAGTTCTTTCCGATATTGACGGCACGCTGCCCACCCGGCTTCCAAAGATCCAGCTGCGACTCCAAGTACACGTCGTCGGTGTAGATCGCAAGGTAGGTGAACTCACCGCAGCTTGCCGAGGAGGCAGCGAACTTGGAAGGGGGCGAATCGACAACCAGCTCCGGGCATGCCAAGCCTGCAGATTCCACAGCTTCCTTCAAGTCGCCTACCGACTCAAACGTTCCGCCATCCTCCGGCGGCGGACTGAGTTCGGAAGCAGCGCATGATGCCAAGGAGAAGGCGAGAATGACTGCGGCAGTGCCCGTAGCGGTTCGGTTCATATCTGGTCCCCATTTCAGAAATCGTCCGCGTTGTCCCAGCCTAACCGGCCCAGGCACCTGCCGCGGCCAAGAATGGCCTTCTCCGCCGGATCGATCGGCGGCGTACCTGACAGCTCAGGTGAAGCACCCGGTTCCCCTGGATCATTAAGTCAGTGACTGTTGTCTGCGTAGGGGTCACTTTGGGCACGAGGCTGCGCAGACGAAGGGTTGCGACCGAGTCGTCGCAGGCTTTATTTACGCCGGGACTATGAGTGGGGCGATAGCATGGGCTGGTAGCACTGTACGATGCCCGCGGCAGCGGCAAGGCGTAGCTCCAGGCTCGTCTGAGGTGGCGCAGGTACCGCGCCTAAAGCTGTCGAAGGATGTCCGATGACGATTCTCGATCCTGCCAGGTCCGACCAGTTCCGCACAGCGGCGCAGCACGCTTCATTCCACGTGCCCACAGCGCGCCGCGACGAGTTGGCCACCGACGTTCTGGACGCCATGCGTGGCCAACACTACGACAGTGCCGCAGCGGTCGCAGTCCTTGATGGTGACCAACTGCTCGGCCTGGTCGCCATCGAGAAGCTGTTCGCCGCCCCGCCTGCCACTCCGATGAGCCTGCTGATGGACGCCAACCCTCCGGTTGTCGCGTCCTCAACCGTGCAGGAGCATGCGGCCTGGAAGGCCGTCCACCACAATGAGCCGACCCTCGCCGTCATTGACGATGGCCGGTTCGCCGGTCTGATACCCGCCAACGCAATGCTTGAGGTACTGCTGACTGAGCATGACGAGGACATGGTGCGTCTGGGCGGATTCCTGCGCTCTGCATCGCCCGCTCAGCTGACGACGGTGGAGCCGCTGCTGCGTCGCCTATGGCATCGACTTCCATGGCTGGGTGTTGGGCTCATCGGTGCGTTGCTCGCGGCCGGGGTGGTGGGCAACTTTGAGGCCGATCTGGCTGAGCACGTCCTCATCGCATTCTTTGTCCCCGGCGTGGTCTATCTCGCCGACGCGATCGGAACGCAGACGGAAGCGCTCGTCATTCGAGGCCTTTCGCTTGGTGTAGGCGTGCAGCGAATCATAGGCCGCGAGATCGCCACTGGCGTGATTCTGGGCGTGCTCCTCGGAGGGGTGTCACTGCTCATTGTGGGATCAATCTGGCAGGACTGGGCCGTGGCCCTGGCCGTCGCTCTCTCACTGCTGGCTGCCGCTTCAATCGCTACCGTCATCGCCCTGGTTCTGCCCTGGGTAATCAGCAAGCTGGGCCAGGACCCGGCCTTCGGTTCCGGGCCCCTCGCCACGGTGGTACAGGACATCCTGACCGTGACGATCTACCTTACTGTTGCCTCCGCCCTCGTGGGCTAACTTCCCGCCGCCGCGTCCGGCACCAAAGTTCGCGACAGTACCCGGCAGGGCTCAGCCACCGACAGGTTAGGCCGCGGCAGGTGTGCACTCCGGCCGTGGCAGTGCGGGGTTTTACTCCTGTGCGGTCCTGATGGCGCCGCTGAGCTGGGTCCACCAGGTCATGGGCTCGGTCACCCTGAAGCGGCGGCCGGTGACGGTGTCCGGGGTGATGCGCACGAACACATCCTTCTTGCCGGCCTGCCACGGGAAGAGGAAGAGCTGTGTGGTGTCCAGGACCTGTTCGGTTCCGGTGACGACGGCGGCCGTCCCCTTAACTACCACACTCCAGGCCAGCCCGGTGTCAGGATCCACCCCGTCGGCTTCCACGGCCACCGCTGCGTCTTCCGAGGCCCCGGACAGCTTGGTCCCTTCGCTCGTGCGGAACACCAGGGTGCCCCCGTCCACCGTGTAGTTGATGGGGAAAATGTCCGGCCGTCCCGAGACCAGGACAGCCAGCCTGCCGACGGACACGTTCCGGAGCATGGCCCAGCACTCGTGGTGTTCAAGATTCTGCACTTCAGATATCGGTTCGCCGCTCATGCCGCGAGCATACCCTTACCATGGGCTGGGTTTGTAGTCCTTGAGGAACACCCCGTACTGGTCCTCGCCGTTCTCGCCCATGACGATGGGATCGTACACACGGGCGGCGCCGTCAACGAGGTCCAGGGGCGCGTGGAAGCCTTCCTCCATAAGCCTGACCTTGGTAAAGTGCGGACGCTCATCGGTGATCCAGCCCGTGTCCACCGCGGTCATCAGGATGCCGTCGCTGTCCAGCATCTCCTGGGCGCTGGTTCGCGTCATCATGTTCAGTGCTGCCTTGGCCATATTCGTGTGCGGGTGGCCCGGGCCCTTGTAGGCGCGGGAAAACTGGCCTTCCATGGCGGAGACGTTCACGATGTACTTCCGGCGGGCCGTGGAGCGTTTCATGGCGGCGCGCAGCCTGCTCACCAGCAGGAAGGGCGCCGTCACGTTGCAGAGCTGCACCTCAAGCATCTCCAGCGGATCCACTTCGTCCACCACCTGGGTCCAGCTGTTGATCGTGGCCAGGTCCGGAACCAGCCCCCCGGCATCAATGGCCGTTCCAGAGGCGATCCGCTCCAGGGAAGCGGAGCCGGTGGACAGCGCCAGGGACGTGATCGCATCTCCGGCCAGGACCGGGTGTTCGGTGACGCTGCTGGCCAGCGCCAGGGGGTGCTTGTCATGCGCGTGGCCGAACGTCACCAGTTCGGGGCCGCCGTTTGCCTGCTCCAGCGCTGCCGGCAGGGGCTCGTCCTCGGCATCCACCAACGGCTTGTAGGCATTGCCCGAACGTCGGACGGTCTGGGCCGCGTTGTTGATAATGATGTCCAGCGGGCCCGCCTTATTGAGGGAGTCCGTCAGGGCCATCACCTGGGCGGGGTCGCGCAGGTCGATGCCCACAATGCGGAGCCGATGCAGCCACTCTCCGCTGTCCTCCATCGCGGCGAACCGACGGGCGGCGTCCTTGGGGAACCGTGTGGTGATGGTGGTGTGCGCACCGTCGCGCAGCAGCCGGAGCGCGATGTACATCCCGATTTTCGCCCGCCCGCCGGTGAGCAGGGCGCGGCGGCCGGTGAGGTCGGTCCGGGCATCCCGCTTGCCGTGGCTGAAGGCGGCGCACTCCGGGCACAGCTGGTGGTAAAAGGCATCCACCTGGGTGTAGTGCTGCTTGCAGATGTAGCACGGGCGCGACCGGATGAGGTGTCCTGCCACTTTGCCGGTGGCCGAGGTGGCCAGCTTGTTTCCCCGGGTCTCGTCGTCGATGCGGTCGGGAGCGGCAGTGGCGGTCTGGGCGAGGACTGCCCGGTCCGCCTCGGAAATCAGGTCACGCTTGGTGACCCGCCGGTGCCTCTTGACGGCCTTGAACATCTTCCCCGTGGCACGCCGCACCGAGATGTAGTCCGGGTGCTCCTCGTCATAGGCGTGGATGGTGTTCAGGACCTTAAGGCAGGCCTGGATTTCCTCAGGGGTCAGATCGGGGGAGCTCACTGTACCGATTTTACAGCCTGGGACACGGCCGGCCGCACCTGTGCAGGCGGGCCGGCCCTCCGGGTTAGGCGCTAGATCCTGGCGCCCGGTGCGGCGTCGGCAGCGGCCGCAGCGTGTGTCTCGGCCACCCTGTCCACGGATTCCTGCAGGTCGGGATGCTGGCCTGCGGCTGCCTTTACTGCGTTCGGGACGAGGTGGAGGTTACGGGCAGCAAGCTGCCGTTCGTCGTCGGTCGGTTCGGGTACGGTCTGCCCCTTGGAGAGGACCGTGATGCCGGACTCGGTGACCTTGAAGCCGCGGGCACGGTCCAGGTCCGCGTCCAGTCCGATCGCCGCACCTGCCGGCACTTTGACGTTCTTGTCGATGATGGCCCGGTTCACAACGGCGCCCTCACCGATCTGCACCTTGTCCATCAGGACGGAGTCGATAACCCGGCTGCTGGTGGCCACGTAAACGTCGTTGGACAGGACGGAGCCCTCCACGATGCCGCCGGAAATCACTACGCCGCTGGAGACGATCGAGTCCAGGGCGGTGCCCACCGTGTTGTTCTGGCCGCGCACGAACTTTGCAGGCGGGGAGATGCTCTGCCTCGTGTAAATGGGCCACTCGGAGTTGTAGAGGTTGAAGACAGGAAGCGGGGAAATAAGGTCCATGTGGGCGTCGTAGAACGAATCGATGGTGCCCACGTCCCGCCAGTAGGTGCGGTCACGCTCGGTGGAGCCGGGGATGTCGTTGAGGGTGAAGTCGTACACGTCCGCTTCGCCCTGGTTGACGAAGTAGGGGATGATGTCCCCGCCCATGTCGTGCTTGGTGTCCAGCCGCTCGGCGTCCACATGGAGGGCGGCAACCAAAGCGTCGGCGTCAAAGACATAGTTGCCCATGGAGGCCAGGAACTGCGAGGGATCGGCGGCGAGGCCCGGAGTGCTTGAGGGCTTTTCCACGAACGCCGAAATCTTCTGCGGGTTCTCCTGGTCCACCTCGATCACGCCAAACTGGTCCGCCATGTGCAGGGGCTGCCGGACGGCGGCAACCGTCGCCTTGGCGCCGCTGTTGACGTGCTGCTCCACCATCTGGGCGAAGTCCATGCGGTAGACGTGGTCTGCGCCGACAACCACCACGATGTCCGGGTTGGCGTCGTGGATCAGGTTCAGGGACTGGTAGATGGCGTTGGCGCTGCCCAGGAACCAGCTCTTGCCCACGCGCTGCTGTGCGGGGACGGAGGCTACATAGTTTCCGAGCTGGGTGGACATGCGCCAGGCCTCTGAAATATGCCGGTCGAGGCTATGGGATTTGTATTGGGTGAGGACCACGATTTGCAGGTAGCGCGAATTCACCAGGTTGGAAATCGCAAAATCGATCAGGCGGTAGCTCCCGGCGAAGGGTACAGCAGGTTTGGCCCGGTCTGCCGTCAATGGCATCAGTCTGTTTCCCTCGCCACCCGCGAGGACAATGGCCAGGACTTTTTTGTTCAACGGCATGATGGTCGCTCCTGTACGCCTTCGTAACTCCCCAAGACAGTCCGGTAGGCCCGGACCCCTTCACACTAGAACAGTTAAGCGGGAAGGACTACCTTGGGTCTTGTGCGTATAGACATTGTGACCAAAGAGTTCCCGCCGGAGATCTACGGTGGCGCCGGAGTCCACGTGGCCGAATTGAGCAGGGTGCTTAGCAAGCACGTTGACCTGCAGGTTCGTGCTTTTGGGGCTCCCCGCGACACCGACTATCATGGCGCCACCGTAACGTCCTACCAGGTGCCGGAGGACCTTGGCGGAGCAAACGCCGCAGTGCAAACCCTCGGCGTGGACCTTCGGATTGTGCCGGACGTGGAAGGCGCGGACCTGGTCCATTCGCATACGTGGTACGCCAACATGGCGGGGCACCTGGCCTCCCTGCTGCACGGCATCCCGCACGTCCTGAGCGCCCACAGCCTGGAGCCCCTGCGGCCCTGGAAGGCGGAGCAGCTCGGCGGCGGCTACGCGCTCTCATCCTGGGTGGAGAAGACGGCGTACGAGGCAGCGGCGGCCATCATCGCCGTTTCAGAGGGCATGCGCCAGGACATCCTGCGCAGCTACCCGGACGTCGATCCGGAAAAGGTCCGGGTGGTCCATAACGGCATCGACGTTGAGCTGTGGCAGCGTGACGAAAATGACGACGCCGTCCGCTCCCTGGGCATCGACCCCGCCAAGCCCAGCGTGGTCTTTGTGGGCAGGAACACGCGCCAGAAAGGTGTGCCCTACCTCCTCCGCGCAGCAGCGAAGCTTCCCGCCGACGTCCAGCTGGTCCTCTGCCTTGGCGCCGCGGACACCCCCGAACTCGCTGCCGAAACGGCACGGCTCATTGAGGAACTGCAAAGCCAGCGGACCGGCGTGGTGCTCATTGAGCGCATGCTGCCCCGCCACGAGCTCATCCAGGTCCTCAGCCACGCGACCGCCTTCGCCTGCCCCTCCATCTACGAGCCGCTGGGCATCGTCAACCTGGAGGCCATGGCGTGTGGCGCCGCGGTGGTTGCCAGCGCCACCGGCGGAATCCCGGAGGTGGTGGAACACGGCCGGACCGGGCTCCTGGTTGACCTTGAGCAGGTCACCGACGGAACCGGAACGCCCCTCGATCCGGAAAAGTTCGTGACCGAGTTCGCGGCAGCGCTCACGGAGGTGGTCTCCGACCCGGAGCGTGCCCGCGCCATGGGGCAGGCCGGCCGGCTGCGTGCCGAGAAGCACTTCTCCTGGGAGTCCATCACCGAGACCACCCTCGAGGTGTACCGCTCCGTGCTGCCGGCCCGGAGCTAGCGGTCCTTCCCACATGACGACGACGGCGCCGCTTCCCTCGCAAGGGGAGCGACGCCGTCGTCGTTAATGACGCCAGAGGACGGTCAGCTGCGCTTCGCCGCTGCGGTCCTGGCCAGCAGTACCTTCTCGTCCACGGGTGCCTGGCCGCTGGCCCGCTGGCTGCGGAAGTACGCCCGTGCCTCGTCCTGGCGGCCCTTTTCGGCGCCCGTCGCCACTGCGGCGCGCACATGCTCATCCCCGTAGCCGAACGCTTCCACGAGGTCCATCGCGTGCGGCCGGATCTTCACCAGCAGCCTGTTGATGTACTCGCCCACCGTCCGGCCGCGCTGCATGGAGAGACGCCCGTTCATGAGGTACCAGGACAGGTTTTTCTCGATCAGCGAGAGGCCGAAGAGGTCCCGCAGCCAGGTCAGGACCAGCCTGGTTCCGGGATCCTCCACCTCGCGGAGCGCGTCCGTGAAGGCTTCCCACTGCAGCAGCTCGGCGTGTGCCTGCGCGGCGTCGATGAGTTCGTTCTGGTGCCGGTTGAACAGCGCGGCCCCCTTTTCCTGCGAGAGCCTGTTGCTGCCCCGGAGCGAGGCCGCTGCCTCAGCGACCATGGTCTGCACCCGGTCGGTGAGCAGCGCGCGCTGGCCTTCCTCGTCGCGCAGGGCGATGGCCGCCCGCTGCACGGAACCGGTGTCGGCCATGAACTGGGCAACCTGGCGCAGGCCGGTCCGGTGGATTGCGGCGCCGGTGGCCTGGCCCACCACGTAGCGGGCCAGGACGCCGAAGTCCACGCTCCGGAACTCCTTGGCGTAGTCAGCCAGCAGGCGCTTGGCCACCAGCTGCAGCAGCACGGTGTTGTCACCTTCGAATGTGGCATAGACATCCAGGTCCGCGCGCAGCGAGGCGAAACGGTTTTCGATGAGGAAGCCGGCCCCGCCGCAGGCTTCCCGGCATTCCTGGAGAGTGTCCAAAGCGTGCCAGGTGCTCAGTGCCTTGAGTGCGGCAGCGAGGGTTTCCAGGTCCTGCCGGTCCTCGTCGGTGTCGTGGGCGCCTGAAAAGACGTCGTCGAACTTCTGCAGCAGTTGCTCGTGGGCGAACCCGGCGGCGTAGGTGGTTGCGAGCCGCGTGAACAGCCGCCGCTGGTGCCGCTGGTAGTCGAGCAGGACTTCCTCCTCGGTGTGTGAGGAGGCGTTGAACTGGCGGCGTTCAGTGGCGTACCCGATGGCCGCCTTCAGCGCCACTTTGGAGGCCGCCACCGCAGCGCCGTCCAGCGACACGCGTCCCTGGACCAGGGTGCCGAGCATGGTGAAGAACCGCCGGCCCGGGCTGGCAATGGGCGACGAATAGGTTCCGTCAGGAGCAACGTCACCGTAGCGGTTGAGGAGGTTTGTCCGGGGGATCCGGACGTTGGTGAAGTGCAGCCGGCCGTTGTCGATGCCGTTGAGCCCGCCCTTGATGCCGTCGTCCTCGCCCCCGATACCCGGCAGGAACTCCCTGGTCTCCGGGTCCCTGAGCTCCACGTAGAAGGCGTGGACGCCATGGTTAACTCCGCGGGTGACGAGCTGGGCGAACACAACGGCGCCCAGTCCGTCGGTGGCGGCGTTGCCGATGTAATCCTTCCAGGCGGCGCGGAAGGGGGTGTGCACCACGAACTCCTCTGTTGAGGGGTCGTAAGTGGCGGTGGTCGCAATGCTGGCCACGTCCGAGCCGTGACCCGTTTCGGTCATGGCGAAGCAGCCGGGAATGTCCAGGTTCATGATGCCGGGAAGCCAGGCGGCATGGTGTTCGGCAGTACCGAGGTGCATGACCGCGGAGCCGAAGAGGCCCCACTGCACCCCGGCCTTGATCTGCAGTGAGGGATCGGCCACCACAAGCTCCTCGAAGCCGGCGATGTTGCCGCCGTGGTCATCGGAGCCGCCCAACGCTGCCGGGAACGCGCGGTGGACGGCTTCATTCTCCACCAGGTACCGCAGCTGTCCGAACACCCTTTTCCTGTGCTCGGTGTGCGTCAGGCCCTCGATTTTGTGGAGCTCGGGCCGGGCGGCAAGCTCCCGGGCCTGGAGCCGGACATCGGCCCACTTGCCCAGCAGCTGCCGGCCCAGCGCTTCAACGTCGACGGCGGGCTGGACCCGTAAAGGGCCCGGCGCGGGTTTGCTTGCGGCACCGGGGCGCTGCCCCTTGCCGGCGGGACGGTCCACTACTTCAGTCATGTCAATGTCCTTCGTTGGTGCTGACAGTGCTTATTGCTACGTGGTTTCGGGTGGTTGGTTGGGTGCCTGGCGGGTTTACGGATTGGGGCTGCGGGGTCAGGTCTGTTGGCGGGCAGTGCAGGTCATCCGCGTGACGCCGGTGAGAGCTCGGGCGCGATGCCTACGCAAAGCCAGGCAGTGATTTGCCGTGCCATCGCCTCTTGCCCGGGCTTGGCGGGGGAGTCCGGAGTGCTGAGCCATTGTTCGCCGGCGTTCCTCACCAGGCCGATCGCCGCCTTGGGCCAGTAGCCGATGACGGCCTGCTTATCGTCGCCAAGGTGCGACCGCATGGGGGTGGCAATCATGTCAGCCACGGCATCAAAGAAGTGCCCGAGCGCCCCGGACACGGCGCCTGAGGTCCCCTCCGGATCGCCGCTGCCGTACCGGGTGACAAAGGTGTAGACGTTGGGGCTGGTGTCAGCCATCTGGAGGTAGGCCGAGACCATGGCCAGGAGACCTTCGCGCGGAGTGTCCGCGTTCTGGGCGGCTTCCTGGATCCGGCGCTGCATCTGGCTCAGGACAACTTCGCCCACCGCCTGCTGGAGCCCGGCTTTGTCGCCGAAGTAGCGGTAGAAGACGGACTTCGAGGTGCCGGCCGCGGCAGCGATCTCTTCCATGGAAGCGTCGCTGCCCAGCTTGTGCACTGCCCGCCGGGCGGACTTGATCAGCTCCCGGCGGCGTTCCTCCCGGTGGCTTTGCCAGCGCGAAGAGCGCCCGTCAGCACCGCCGGGTGCTGACGGCAGTGCAGGACTGGTTTCGTGGTTGTTCACGATACTCAGCGTATCAGGTACGCTGGGTATCGGTAACCGCACGTGACCCGAGGAGATATCCATGTCCATTGACGGACAGTCCACCGCTGGACCCGAAGAAGCAGGCAGCCTGAACGCCGGGGCCCCTAGCCTCCGCAGGGCAGTGATTGTCGGAGGTAACCGGATTCCGTTTGCCCGCGCCGGCGGTGCCTACGCAAAGTCCTCCAATCTGGACATGCTGACCGCGGCCCTGGACGGGCTCATTGCCAGGTTCGGTTTGCAGGATGAGCGCATGGGGGAAGTGGCCGCTGGAGCGGTCCTCAAGCATTCCAGGGACTTCAATCTCACCCGTGAAGCGGTGCTGGGTTCCGCGCTTTCGGCCGAGACGCCTGCCTACGACCTGCAGCAGGCGTGCGCCACAGGCCTGGAGACCGTCGTTGGCCTGGCGAACAAGATCAAGCTGGGACAGATCGACTCGGCAGTCGCCGGCGGGGTGGATTCCGCCTCTGACGCCCCGGTTGTGGTCAGCGAGGGCCTCCGCGAAGTGATCCTGGACCTCAACCGGGCCAAGACGCTTCCGCAGCGGTTGCAGGTGCTCAGCCGGTTGCGGCCCAAGGACCTGGCCCCGTTGGCTCCCGGCACGGCCGAGCCCCGGACCGGCCTGTCCATGGGGGAGCACCAGGCGCTGACCACGTCACAGTGGAAGATCTCGCGCGAGGCGCAGGATGAGTTGGCCTACAACAGCCACCGGAACCTCGCCGCCGCATACGACTCCGGGTTTTTCGATGACCTCCTCACGCCGTACCGGGGTCTTTCACGCGACGGGAACCTCCGTGCGGATACGTCGCTCGAAAAGCTCGCCACCCTGAAGCCGGTCTTCGGCAAGAACCTTGGTGCAGACGCCACCATGACTGCCGGCAACTCCACACCGCTGACGGACGGGGCCTCAACTGTCCTGTTGGCTTCCGAGGACTGGGCGGATGCCCGCGACCTGCCCAAGCTCGCGGCCGTGGTGGATGCCGAGGCTGCCGCCGTCGACTTTGTCCACGGCAAGGATGGCCTGCTGATGGCCCCCGTCTTTGCCGTGCCCAGGCTGCTGGCCCGGCAAGGCCTCACGCTGGCGGACATCGACTTCTTCGAAATCCATGAAGCGTTCGCCGCCACTGTCCTCAGCACACTGGCGGCCTGGGAGGACGAGGAATTCGGCCGGACCCGGCTCGGCTTGGACGGAGCCTTTGGCAGCGTTGACCGTTCGCGCCTGAACGTCAACGGCTCCTCCCTGGCCGCCGGCCATCCCTTCGCCGCTACCGGCGGCCGGATTGTTGCCTCCCTGGCCAAACAGCTCCATGCCAAAGGCAGTGCGGACGGCCGGCCCGCACGCGGCCTGGTCTCGGTCTGCGCCGCCGGCGGCCAGGGCGTCGTCGCAATTCTCGAATCACTGTAGGGGACCCAGATGACAGACAAATACGCACAACTGGTACACCACGGCGTTGGCAGGAATGTGGCCAAGAAACTGGGACTGCCCCAGCCTGCGGTTCTCCGCCGATACCAGCCCGGGCAGCCCCTGATCACGGGCCCAGTGCTGGTTCAGGGGAATACCGCCGAAACCGACAACCTGGCCGCCGAACTGCTCTCCTGGGAACTCGATGTCCGGCGGCATGCGGTACCCCGCGAAAAACTGGGTGCCATCATCCTGGTCCTGGACGACGTGGCCAGCCCCGCTGATCTTGAAAAACCAATCCTCACGGCGGCAGCCTCACTGCGGGACCTCGCCCCCGGCGGCCGGGTGGTCACAGTCTCCCGGCCGGCATCAGAGGCAGATTCTCCGGCAGCCGCCGCTGCCCGGCAGGGAATTGACGGGTTCCTGCGCTCGCTGGCCAAGGAACTGCGCGCCGGCGCCACCGGCAATGGCATCGTCCTCCGCGAAGGCGTCCAGGCAACGAGCGCAGGCTCCCTGGCCGCCCTCCGGTTCTTCCTCTCGGGCCGTTCGGCCTTCGTGGACGGGCAATTCATCACCGTGTCCAGCACAGCCGGAGAACTCCCCGGCGACGTTGACCAGCCGCTGGCAGGCAAGATTGCCGTTGTCACCGGGGCTGCCCGCGGCATCGGCGCAGCCATTGCCCGCACACTGTACCGCGACGGCGCCAGGCTCATCCTCGTGGACGTCCCCGCCGCCGGCGACCAGCTGGCGGCCGTGGCGAACGAAGTCCGGGGGACTGCCCTGCAGCTTGACATCAGCAGGGACGACGCCGGGCACCGGATCATCACGCACGCGGCGCAGCGCCACGGACGCCTGGACATCATGGTCCACAACGCGGGCATCACCCGGGACAAGCTGCTCGCCAACATGGACCACGCGAAGTGGAGCTCGGTGATCGGCATCAACATCACCGCTCAGCTCCGGATCAACGAAGCTCTGCTTGCGTCTGAGCACTTCCGTGAATCCCCGCGTATTGTGTCAGTTGCTTCAACCAGCGGTATTGCCGGCAACAGGGGGCAGACCAACTACGCGGCGTCCAAGGCGGGGGTAATGGGAATGGTCAGGGCAAGCGCTCCGCTCCTGGCAGCGCACGGCGGCAGCATCAACGCCGTGGCCCCCGGCTTCATCGAAACCGAGATGACGGCGCGGATCCCCTTCGCAGTCAGGGAGATCGGACGGCGCCTGAATTCCCTGCAGCAGGGCGGCCAGCCGGCGGACGTTGCCGAAGCCATCGCGTTCCTGGCCAGCGACGCCGCCGCAGGGATCAACGGGGAGGTCCTGCGGGTATGCGGGCAGAACATGGTGGGGGCATGACGTCCCCCCAGCCGGTCATTTTGGGGGAGATGCCGTCGCTCTCGAAACTGTACGTCAATGCAGCAGCGCAGGCCGCCCGCCGCCGGCTGTTGGGCACCCACGACGGAACGGCCCTTCCGGCCGAAAGCCATGAAGTGCGGGGAGTCGACGTTGATGTTGCCACGCTCACCGCCTACCAGCACCTTATCGGCGAAACAGCCAGTGACGTGCTGCCTGCCGGGTTCATCCACGCACTCGCCTTTCCCCTGGCCATAAGCGTGATGAACAGGGACGACTTTCCCCTGCCGTTGCTGGGTATGATCCATCTTCGCAACAGCGTGGAGCAGCGAATCCCCGTTGTCTTCACCGACGAGCTGGACATCACCGCCAGGGTGGAGAACCTGCGGGGCCACCGTGCAGGCACGCAGGTGGACGTCATCGCCGAGGTCCGCCGGGCCGGGACGGCTGAAATCTGCTGGCTTGGGATCTCCACATACCTGGCCAAGGGAGTCTTCCTTCCGGGCATCGACAAACCGTCGCCAGCTCCTGCCCGGGCCGACTTCAAGGCACCCGACCCCACGGCCCTCTGGCACCTCGGCGTTGATACCGGACGGGCTTACGCAGCGGTATCAGGCGACTTCAACCCCATCCACCTAAGCGTCCTCTCGGCCAAGGCACTGGGAATGCGGCGGTCCATAGCGCACGGCATGTACCTTGCCTCGAGGGCGCTCGCGGACGTGGGGCCGTCCCGCGGCGATTCCTTCGCCTGGGATGTGGACTTTGATGCCCCAGTGTTTCTTCCCTGCAGGGTTGCCTTGGAGATCAAAACGGAGGAGGGTCCTGGCCGATCCTGGGACCGGTCCGAGTTCGTGGCTTGGAATCCCCGTTCAGGCCGGCGCCATTTCCACGGTTCAGTGAGCGCTCTGTAGCTTTGCTCAGCCAGATGTCCGGACAGCCCGCAGGATCCGGTGGAGGCTCAGGAGGACCGATTCGGATGCGGGAACCATGCCCTGTTCAGGCTGCCTGCCGGCGGTGGAAGCGATGCGCGCTTCCACCGCCGTCTTTGCCGCCTCGAGCTTCTCCTCCTGCCTCGCCGGGTCATCCTCGCTGAACGAACGCAGAAGATCACCGGTTGACTTCAGGGCATCAGCCAGCGGCTCGTTATCCTGCAGCGGAACCCCATACGGCACGTCGCTCTCATAGATGACATCCGAGAGCACGTCCGTTATGTCCTGGATATGGAAGGTCACGCGCTCCAGTTCGCGCAGGTTGCGGTAGTCAAGATCAACGTCGCGGGGGTGGAGTTTGCGCCGGGGGTTTGCCCTGCGGCTCGCGTCCGCTTCCTTGACCAGATGCCGGACAGAGCGTGCGGCGGCTGAAAGCTCGTCCGAACGGCGCGACCAGTCCTCGTGCTTGGGCGGCCACTCTTCCAGCAGCGCCTTGCCCATGTCCGTGAGCTGTTTGCCGAGTGCGACGCGCAAATCGTCCAGGCTGGCTGCCGCGGCGTTGAAGTGCAGCGGCGGAAAGATCAGGAAATTGACGCCGATGCCCACGGCGACCCCTACGCCCATCTGCACGAGGTAGCCGAACGAAAAATCGTCCGGATCACTGCCGCCGACCAGCAGGACAAGCAGCGCCGCCGTCGGAATCCAGTCACTGCCTTTGCCAATTCCCGGAAGGCCGCCCAGCACGACGCCGATGCCCATGATCAGCGCGACGGCAAGGGGGGATGGATCGGTCACGTTGACCAGCACGAACGCAAGGCCGATGCCCATGGCGAGTCCGGCAAGGGCCTGCAGTCCCTGCTTAACCGAGCCGGCAACATTGTGGTACATCGCCACCAGCGCGCCCAGCGGCGCGTAGTAGGGGTAGTTGGCAGCCGCGCCGGGCATCAGCGGGGCGATAAGGAAGGCTACCCCGGCAGCAATTGCAGCCTTCGCCGCCAGTTGGAGCCGTTGCGTTGCAAAGGCCGCAGACAGCCCCGATACCGCCTGTTTGAGAAATTGGGTCCCCCCGGCCCAGCGGGCATCCGGGCGTACTTGAGGCTTGGTCATCCGCACAACGTTACGGGCGACCTGACGCTGCGGACAAAGCTGCTGGTCAGGCGTCCGAGCCGGCGCGGGGAAAGACCCGTTTAGGACAAAGCAGCCGCCGCACGGCGTACTTCGGCAGCCAGGCGGTGGGCCCGCCCCGGTGTCCGTCCGTCCTCCTGCCGCTGCGGGATGTAGCCGAAGCCCAGGCCGTAGGCTGGGTCCGCGAACCCGAGCGCGGCGTTGGCCCCCTCATGCCCGAACGCGCGGTGGCTGCCGAAGTTCCGCGAGGGGTGCGGTTTCATGAAGACGACGGCGAATGCGTTGTCCAGGCCGGAGGAACGGTCAAGGCCCCACACCTGTTCCCGGGACATGAGGTCAACGGTCGCAGCGTTAAGGAATGGTCCGCCTCCATTTATGCCTGTGGTGGCCGCGGCGTATAGGCGGGCCA
This sequence comes from Pseudarthrobacter quantipunctorum, assembly GCF_045291495.1. Classification (NCBI taxonomy): domain Bacteria; kingdom Bacillati; phylum Actinomycetota; class Actinomycetes; order Micrococcales; family Micrococcaceae; genus Pseudarthrobacter; species Pseudarthrobacter quantipunctorum. Next base: position 2,011,002 of record NZ_CP148033.1, on the reverse strand, counting down.
GGCCCTCAGCGGTTCCTACCCCGCCTGCCGCTGACATTCCTGCTGCCCGGACCGCGCGGATGTTGGGAAGTTCCATGATGGTGCTCACGGGGGCATTGCTGTTCATGCCCTCGAAGCTGAGCGGATCGAGCCAGGGCTGCTCCGGGCCGGCCGAATAGAGGACGTTCCGGTAGCGGGATTCCTGATCCTCCGGCAGGCCGAGGAAGAAATCGATGCCGAGCGGACCCCGGATCCGCCGGTCAAAGACCTCCTGCAGCGTTTCACCGGCAGTGCGGCGGCACAGTTCCTCCATGATGATCCCTATGGTCAGCGCGTGGTAGCCGAACTGCCTCCCGGGCTCCCACACCGGAACTGCTGCGGCGAGCCGGGCAGCGGCGGCGGGAGTGGTGAATTCATCCAGGGCGAAGCCGCCTTCGATGCCCATGAGCCCGGCCTGGTGGGACAAAGCCTGCCTGACCAGGAGCCGGTCCTTTCCATGCGCCCCGAATTCCGGCCAGTAGTGGGCGACCGTTTGGTCCAGGTCCAGCAGCCCGTCCTGCACGAGCAGCCCGACCACCATGGCGGCAACCCCTTTGGAGCAGGAGTACGCCCCTGTCACGGTGTCCGCATCCATATCAGGGCCGCCGGCCAGTCCCACTACCTGGACTCCGTCCTGGTAGGCGGCCAACTGCCCGCTGTACTGTGGGTCCCCACGCAGGAATGAGTCGAACAGTTCCAGGACGCCGCCGTATCCGGGCGCCACAAAGCCGAGTGATGTCTGCATGGCCCAAGTCTAAACGGAAAGCGCTTACCGGCTCGGCTCCACCTAGTGTTCCGGGGCGGCCCCGTGGCCGGGAGCTACTTCCTCCCCCTCCTTGACGGGTCCCGGCGGAGTCCCATCACCAAAGGGCCGGCCGCCCAGCGTTTCACGGCCATGGGCTTCCAGCCATCCGCCCAGGACCGGACCCGCAGGAACGATGCCGGTGGGGTTGATGTCCTCATGGACGATGTAATAGTGCTGCTTGATCTGCACGAAGTCGGTGGTGTCCCCAAACCCGGGGGTCTGGAAGAGGTCCCGGGCATAGCCCCAGAGTGCGGGCATCTCGGTGAGCTTCTGGCGGTTGCATTTGAAGTGGCCGTGGTACACGGCGTCGAAGCGCGCCAGCGTGGTGAACAGCCGCACGTCCGCTTCAGTGATGGTGTCGCCCACCAGGTAGCGCTGCCGCGAGAGCCGGTCCTCCAGCCAGTCCAGTGCGGACCACAGCCGGGCGTAGGCGGCGTCATAGGCTTCCTGGGACCCTGCAAAGCCGCAACGGTACACCCCGTTGTTGACCTCAGTGAACACGCGCTTATTCACCTGGTCGATCTCCTCCCGAAGTGTTTCCGGGTACAGGTCCGGCGCTCCCGGCCGGTGGAACTGGGTCCATTCGGTGGCGAAGTCCAGGGTGATCTGGGGGAAGTTGTTGGTCACCACGGCGCCGCTGGCCACGTCCACGATTGCGGGAACGGTGATGCCCCTCGGGTAGCCAGGGAAACGCCTGAAGTAGGCATCCTGCAGTCTTTCGATACCCAGGACCGGGTCCACTCCTCCGGGGTCGAGGTCAAAGGTCCACGAGCGCGCATCGTGGGTGGGGCCGGGCTGTCCCAGCGAAATGGCGTCCTCCAGGCCGAGCAGGCGCCGGACGATGACGGTCCTGTTGGCCCAGGGGCACGCCCGTGCGGCGATCAGCCGGTACCGTCCCGCCTCCACGGGCCAGCCGGGCTCGCCATTAGTGCCAGGGGAGGCATCCCTGGTGATGCGGTCCTCGATGTAATTGGTATCACGGTTGAATTCCGCGCCGCCGGTGACGTAGGCGCCCCGGGTGCTGTGCTCTGTGCCGCCTGCCCCGGTGGCTTGCTGCGTGGTGTCGGTTTCCTGGCTCATGGGACCAGCCTATGCTCCCGCGTAGAGGACTGTGGAGATGGGCTGCCAGGCCCACAGCCAGGAGCCCGCCACCAGGGCCGCGAAGAGTACGATCCACACGGCGGAGGGAATTGAGGTGGCGCGCCACAGCAGGTAGGCGTCAGAACTCGCCAGCCTTTCCCGCCGGCGCAGGTGAAGGTGCGCCAGCTTGATGAGGTCGCGCACGGCGGCCACCAGCAGCGCCATCCCCAGGATGACGGCCACGTGCCCGACGAATGCCTCCGGGACCAGGAGCACCAGGAGAAGTGTCACGGCGATTGCGGTGAAAGTAATAAGGATGCCGGCAAGATTCCGCAGGAACAGCAGCGAGGCAGCCAGGGCAAGGCCGCCGGCCGTGATGGCGGCCGGGCCCCATCCGTTGAATCCGCACCAGACAAACGCGGCACCCACAATGGCCGGGACCAGGTAACCCCAAAAGCACGACCATGCGCTTGCGAGCCTGCTGCGGCTGTATGTGGTGGTGGTTCCGGAATGGTCGAGGCGCAGGCGGATGCCTGACAGCCGCTGGCCGCTCAGCAGCGCAGCGACCGCATGCCCCATTTCGTGCGTTGCCGTGGCCAGCAGTCCGAAGTACTTCCACGACCGCCGGGGAACGGACAAGGCGGCAGCGATCACCAGCGCCAGCGCGAGTTCGGTAAGAGTCACTCTGGGGGCGTCCGCCCGGCTGAAGGCATCCAGAAGCTTATTCCAGAGGTCGACGGATATGTTCATCAAAGCCAGGTGCCGGCCGGGTCAGCGTATGCCATACGCGCCACAGTACCGGGACCTCCTGGGTGCCGGCTTAAAGCCGAAAGGCACGCCAACGAAAGGGGCGTGCCTTAGGATCGGTGGGGCCGCGGACGTTCCCGAAGCCCCACGTCGACTGTGTTAACTAGCCTTCGCACTCGGTGCAGTAGCTGTGGCCATCCTTCTGGCGTGCTATCTGGGACCGGTGACGGACCAGGAAGCAGGAGTAGCAGGTGAATTCATCTTCAGCCTGCGGGATGACCTGTACCACGAGCTCTTCGGCCACGAACTCGCCTCCGGGCACGCCTGCGCCGTCAAGCCCGTCAGCCTCATCCAGCTCCAGCACAACGCTGCGTGCGTCGGGAGCATTTGCTGACTGGAGCTGCTCGAGTGAGTTGTCCTGCGATTCCTTGACGTCGGAGCGCAGTTCATCGTAATCGGTTGCCACTTTAGGTGCTTCTCTTTTCTTTGGTTCGCCTGTCGCGTATGAAACGTACAGCATCACGAGGCTATTCCCCAATAGCCGGAGTATGTTGACCCTCCGCTGGGTAAGGGTTCAAAGTAGGCAGCCCGCGGTTTATCACCGCGGCATGGGTGGCAGGGCAGCGGAGGACGCAACGCACAGCGCGGTCTCTGCATTATGAGTAAGGGGTATACGTGGAGCAGCTCACTGCAGAGTTCGGTGGTTCCCGGCGGGTTGGTACCGGTGTTGGTCCGGTCCTGGAAAAGTTCGAGGACGTGACCAGGATCGCTGTATTGCGGGGCGGAGGCTTGGGCGACCTGGTCTTTGCAATTCCGGCCATGTCCGCCCTCAAAGCGGCATATCCCGGCGCAACACTGACTTTGCTGGGCACGCCCGTGCACAAGGCACTGCTTGACGCAACCACAAGTCCCGTGGACGAGGTGTGCGTCCTGCCCTTTGCTGAAGGCGTCCGCCCGGGGCAGGAGGACGCGGAAGAACTGGAATCATTTTTTGACGGCATGCGCGGGCGCCGGTTCGACCTTGCCGTCCAGCTCCATGGCGGCGGGCGCTATTCAAACCCATTCCTCCTTCGCCTGGGAGCGCGGCACACGGTGGGCACGCGAACGGCGGACGCCGCCAGCCTGGAGCGGACCGTTCCCTACCTCTATTACCAGCACGAGCCGCTGAGGGCGCTGGAAGTCGCTGGCCTGGCCGGCGCCTTCCCCGTCGACCTGGAGGCACGCCTGGCGCCGGCGCCGGGACTGGCGCGCCCCGCCGTCGTTATGGACGACGGCGGCAGCGGGCCTTTGGTAGTGGTGCATCCGGGCGCCACTGATCCCCGCCGCCGGTGGCCGGTTGAGCGGTTTGCTGAACTGGCGGCAGGGTGCGCTGCGGACGGGTTCAGGGTGGTGGTTATCGGGGATGAGAGCGAGCAGGAACTGGCCGGACAGGTCGCGGAGCAGGCAGCCTCCGCCCACGTCCGTTCCCTGGCCGGGAACCTGGACATGGGCGGGCTTGTGGCGCTGCTGGCCCGTGCGGCAGTGGTGGTTGGCAATGACAGTGGCCCCCGGCACCTCGCCCAGGCGCTGGGAGTGCCCACCGTGGGAGTGTTCTGGGCGGGCAACGTCATCAACGCCGGGGCGCTGGGCCGGAGCCTGCACCGCATCCACGCATCCTGGGTGACGGCTTGCCCCTCCTGCGGGATAGACGTCACCCAGGTTGGCTGGACGGCGCCCCGGTGCCCTCACGACGACTCAGCCGTGGCCGATGTCGCGGTCCGTGACGTCTATGAGGACGTGCGGAGCCTGGCCGCGACCGAGCTGCCTCAAGAGGACGCATGAGCGGCGAAGAGGTCCTCACTGAGCCCGCGCCGGGGAACCTTGGCGGAGCAAAACCGGAACTGCTGGTGCTTAGGGCCTTAAAGCTGGGGGACCTGCTGGTGGCCGTACCCGCCCTTAAAGCCCTCCGCCGCGCCTTTCCCGATCATCGGCTGCGGTATGCGGCCCAGGGCTGGCTCTCGGAGGCGTTGGGGCTGGTGGGCGGCTATGAGCTCCTGCCCACCCACGGCCTGGACGAGCCGCTGGCTTTGAAACCCGGCGTGGTGGATGTGGCAGTCAACCTCCACGGCAGCGGCCCTGAGAGCCAAGGACGAATCGAGGCCTTGCAGGCGCGGCAGACTATCGGGCACAGAAGCCGGCACCGGGACGGCCCGCCGTGGCGTGCCCAGCTGCATGAAAGGGAGCGCTGGACCGCGCTCCTGGAGTGGCACGGCATCGAAGCCGATCCGCTGGACATCCAGCTGCAGGCGCCCCATCAGCCCAGCCCCGTTCCCGGAGCCACCGTCCTGCATGTCGGGGCAGCCTACGGCAGCCGCCTCTGGCCTGCGGAGCGGTTCGCCGCTGTTGCCTCCGCGCTCGCAGTGGCCGGGCACAACGTTGTTTTAACAGGCGGCGGCGGGGAAAGGGACCGCGCGGTGGAGGTGTGCCGTCAGTCCGGCCTTCCCGACGATGCCGTGCTGGCGGGGAGGCTGGGGCTGGGGGAGTTTGCCGCCACCATCGCAGCTGCCCGGCTGGTGATCTCCGCGGATACCGGTGCTGCGCACCTGGCCTCGGCCTACGGGACGCCGTCGGTGGTCTTGTTTGGGCCTGCTCCGCCCGAAATCTGGGGCCCGCCCCCGGGGCCCCACGTAGTCCTGACCCGGGCTGAGCTGCGGCGGGGCGACACGTTTGCCCATGAACCCGACCCCGCACTGCTGGCTGTCACCGTGCAGGATGTGCTGGCCGCTGTGGGGGAGCTGGGCGTCCTTTAGGGCCACGAAATCGCACCGGGAGCGGGCTCTCTGTGCGCCCGTGGTGCTTAAAATGCAGGTATGGGCACTGAGCTGGAAATTGCCTTGGTGTTGTCCACGGCGTTCCTTTGGATCATTGGCACATTCGCAATCCTGTCGGCCATTGACCGCCCGGAGAGGAGGGCCCGGCGCCGGGAGCGCCGGGCCAGCCGGGCGGGTGAGCGCCGCGTCCTGTACAGGACGGCAGTCAAGGGTTCGCGGCTCGCCAAAGGCACCAGGCCCCCACGGTCACTTCACCCGCATTGACGCTGCCCGTCGGGGCCCGTCGGGCCAGTCGGCCGGGGTTGTCACAGCGGCGGCGGCCGGTGTGGGCCCGGCCTGCCCATTGTCCTTCCCGGCCGCACCGGTAGGATCGCTTCAAGCTGCAAGGCCACTACACTTCCGCGGGAGTTGGTTCATCCATGATTCGTAGCAAGCGATCGGTGAGGCAGTTGCTGGCCGCCGGAATAGCAACGCTAAGCCTGGTTGCCCTGGCCGCCTGCGGATCGCCGGATGAAAAGTCGGTACATTTCACCGCCGCCGGAGACATAGGCCTGGGCGACGGCGCATTGGCAGTGCTGGACACGGTGGCTGAACTGAAGCCGGACTTCAACATCGCGCTGGGTGATTTCCCTTACGAGTCCGGTGCCGACCAGAAATTCTGCGACATGGTTACAGGAAAGCTGGGCGCGGAGTTCGCGTACCAGCTGCTTCCTGGAAACCATGAGAGTGACGGCTCGGACGGGGACATCAAGAAGCTGGCCCAATGCCTGCCGAACCGGCTTCCCGGCCTGCAAGGCGAATACGCCGAGCAGTGGTTCGCAGACGTTCCACAGGAACAACCACTGGCACGGATCATCGTCGTCTCACCTGGCATTGAATTCCCTGCTGGCAAGCTCGACTACTCAAAGGACAGCGAGCGGTGGAATTGGACGGAAAAGGCAATCGATGGAGCGCGGGAGGAGAATATCCCCTGGACCGTTGTCGCCATGCATACCCCCTGTTTCACCATGGGGCGGTATGCCTGCGCAGCGGGAGAAGCCCTCACCAACATGCTGATCGAGAAGAAGGTGGACCTCGTTCTTAGCGGCCATGAGCACCTGTACCAGCGGACCCGCCAACTCGGATTCAGTGACCGGTGTGAGTCTATGAGAGTCAAAACCGTTGAGAAAAGATGTGTGGTGGACACCGGAGATGCCATGACCCAAGGGAGGGGAACGGTCTTCGTCACTGTGGGTATTGGAGGGCGGACACCCCGCGAAATCAATATCGACGACCCCGAATCGCACTATTTCGCATCCTGGTCAGCCGGTAACCACAATTCGACACTGGGGACGCTGGACGTCACGGCGACCAACACCCGCATGGACGTGAAGCTTGTCCCGGCGGACGGCTACACCTTCTCAGATTCGTTCAGCATCCGGAAATAATCACGGACGCAGTGCGCACAGCAGCTCAATCTCAGGACGGGGTGAGCGGAACCGGCGACGGCTGGGGGCGAGCACACGTGGTCTCAGGCGTATGCTCTCGTCGCCGGTTCCGTGAACCACACTAGGATCCGGGAAAGGACTGCGCCCGAGTAGCTGGTACCTGCTTTGGCAGAACCCCGTACGCGGCCCACCGTGCTGGCAACCTGCACTGTAGGTACCGAGGCAAAAGTTCCGGGAATTCAATGATTTCCCGGGGCTTCCCTTTGGGCACATGACCGAACCCGGCTCCCGAGCCAGATACGGAACCACGGCTGGCCGGGCCTGTAGCCTGAAGCTACCGTTGAATCATCCTTGGGGGACTAATGAAACGCCTTGCCACCGTACTGCTCGCCGCGCCGCTGGTGCTGACCGGCTGTCTTGTGCCCTACGGTGGAGAGAACCTCAGGGGTGCCGCCACGGCAGTTCCCGGTCACGGCCACTCGCGCCTGGATGCGGCAGGCATCGAACAAATCAAGGCGTCCAAGGTCGCGCGCCTCGACATGTCCTCGGGGCAGCTGACCAAGAAGAGCGTCGGACTGGAAGATGGCAGCAGCGAGGCGCCCGACGTCCTCTTGCGTGATGGTTTGATGGCTCTGGAAATCCAGGGGCCAAGCGGCACGGTGAGCGCCGAGACTGACAGGCTACGCCTCAACGGCATGAACACCGGTTCTGACTTCAGCGAAGTCAGCTATTTCCTCACCGCACCGTCCCTGGAGGATTACGTTGCACTGATCCGCGACGGAGTGGACCGCTACGGCATCGACAGGGAATCGGCTGAGGAGTGGATCCAGTCCATCTCCAGCCGCTCGGATGACAAGAGTGACTTCGCTATCACCCCGGGAACATCGACGGGGCTGGAAATCACCTACGACCTTCGGTACGACGGGTCGAAGGAAACCCAGGTCGTCATCGTGCACGTCAACCCGCTGCCGACCCACTGATAGACGTCCATCAGTGGGACCCCGCGCGCCCGGTATTCTGCCGGAAACGATATGACTGCCAGGGGGACCAGGGCCAGAAATTGTCACCAATCAAGGCCAGCACCGAGCGTTCGGGAGCACCCAATCGGCACCCCTGCTCCCGGGCAGCAGCCTGACCTCCAAGCTTGACGAGGCGACCCGTACGAAACTGATCGCCGCCGGCGTCGACCTGGTGGGTTAGCGTCTCGGGATCCAGTGCGGAATCGACGAGGCCAGGAACAAATACCCGGTCCTCACCCCTGACCTCACATTGGCCGACAGCCAGGTGTGTGTTGAGATCGACCGGATAACGTCCACGCCGACAGGGTGGAGCAGGACCCGGCGCGCCAGCGGAGTGCTGGCCGACGCCGGCTTGCGCCCGGTCGAGCCCGCGTCCCGGTGCGGCGACTGCTCCCTGTGACGAGCCCTCCTCCACGATGAGCTGCTACCGGTTATCCATGAGAATGCGTGAACCCGTTGTGTTGCCGGTAATCACTTTCGACGCTCAAGCCACCGTGCGTAAAGCTCGCCGCTGTTCTTCAGGACCGAGGTCGAATAGGCCAGGCCGCCGGTGATGCTCATCAGGGTTGCGCCGACAAAGCCAATGATGGGAAGGAGCTCGTGGGACTTGCCCTCGGGGATGAACAGGATCAAGGCGGCTACGATCACTACAGAAACGATCACCGAGACTTTGATGGCCAGCGGATTGGTGCGGAGCGCCTGCTCTACGCGCGGGATGTCGGAGGCCGGCTTCGGAAGCTTCCGTGAGAACCGGACGCCCAGCGTGACGAGCCAGCCCAGAGCCGAGAGCCCCGCGCCCAGAGCCATCGTGAAGATGCCCCGCTCGGGGTCCTGGCCAAGCAACCCGGAGAGCCCCGCATCGACCGCCCCGGGGATAGTGATCACGGCCCCGTACCACCAGGCAAAGAACACCCACGTCCGGCGCTGCGCGTAGCCGAAGGCCTGGACCCGTGGATCTGTTGCCACCGCGGCGGCATCCCCCAATGTCATAGACCGCACTCTACCGACGTCGACCACCAACGCCTTCATCTCAATGGCCGAGGTGACAGTCGGTAATGCCGGCAAACGGCAGTGCTCCCCGCATACATGGCGCATAACACCGAATCAGGACTGCGGGCGCTGATTCATGGAGGGGGCGGTGTCCTCACACACGAACGTTACTGAGCCGGGCCGACGTGTGCATTTTTCGATACAGGCCATGCAATTGACTACGCGCGCGGCCCCCTTGGTGGCGCACATCCATCATGGCGTGGTTGGAGACACAAAAAGCCCCGGAAAATCAGTGATTTTCCGGGGCTTTCCCATTGTGCGCGGAGGGGGACTTGAACCCCCACCCCCTTTCGAGGACTAGCACCTCAAGCTAGCGCGTCTGCCATTCCGCCACCCGCGCAGGTGGTGATTCGGAAACCGTTTCCGCCTTTCAGCGTTTCGCGTTTCTCCGAAGCAGCGAGAAAAACTCTAACACGACTTTTCCCGAAACATCGAATCGGGCTGAGTGGGTAGGCTGAGGGCAGCACATCAGCGCTGCACCAGCCAGTCATTGCCCAGTGAGGAGCCCTCCATGCCTGACGTCCTGCCCGAGGATGAAGTTGTCCGGATCTGCCAGGAACTCATCCGGATAGACACCTCCAACTTCGGCGACGGCTCGGGCCCGGGTGAGCGCGCGGCGGCAGAGTATGCCGCCGGCCTTATTGAGGAAGTCGGCCTGGACGCCGAAATCTTTGAGTCCGCACCGGGGCGGGCAAACGTGGTCACCCGCATGGCGGGCGAAGACCCGTCCGCCAGCGCCCTGGTGGTCCACGGACACCTGGACGTGGTCCCGGCGCTTCGGGACCAGTGGTCTGTGGACCCGTTCGGCGCTGAACTGAAGGACGGGCTGATTTGGGGACGCGGCGCCGTCGACATGAAAGACATGGACGCCATGATCCTTGCGGTGCTGCGGGGATTCGCCCGCACGGGCAAGAAGCCCAAGCGGGACATCATCTTCGCCTTCTTCGCGGACGAGGAAGCCGGCGGCGCCTACGGTGCCCGCTACGCCGTGGACAAGCGTCCGGAGCTGTTCGAGGGCGCCACCGAGGCCATCTCCGAGGTGGGCGGATTCTCGGCCACTATTGGCGGCCAGCGGACGTACCTCCTCCAAACCGCGGAGAAGGGCATCTCATGGCTGCGGCTTGTGGCCCACGGCAGGGCGGGCCACGGCTCCCAAATCAGCACCGACAACGCCGTGACGCGCCTGGCCGGAGCCGTCACGCGCATCGGCGAATACAAGTGGCCCATCGAGCTGACCCCCACCACCCGGCAGTTCCTTGACGGGGTGACGGAACTCACGGGCGTGGAGTTCGACGCCGACAACCCTGATGTCCTGCTGAGCCAACTGGGAACCGTAGCCCGGTTCGTTGGGGCAACACTGCAGAACACCACCAACCCCACGCTGCTCAAGGGCGGCTACAAGCACAACGTGATTCCGGAATCCGCTGAGGCATTGATCGACTGCCGCACCCTGCCCGGCCAGCAGGAACACGTCCTTGAGATCGTCCGCGAACTGGCCGGCACGGGCGTCGACGTCAGCTACGTGCACCAGGACGTCTCACTGGAGGTGCCCTTCGCGGGCAACCTGGTGGACTCCATGATCGACGCCCTGCACTCCGAGGACCCGGGTGCCAAGGTCCTGCCGTACACCCTCTCCGGCGGCACGGACAACAAGTCACTGAGCAGGCTTGGCATCACCGGATATGGGTTCGCGCCCCTGATGCTGCCGGACGAGCTGGACTTCACCGGCATGTTCCACGGCGTGGACGAGAGGGTTCCCGCAGATTCGCTGAAGTTCGGTGCGCGGGTCCTCAACACCCTCCTCACCAACTACTGACGCGGCCGCCATGACCCCCGAGGAAGTCCTGCCCGACGCCCTCCTGGAGCGGATCCGCGGCCGTGCCGCCGGCTATGACCGGGACAACGCGTTCTTCCATGAGGACCTTGAGGAACTGGTGGGGGCCGGTTACCTGAAAATATTCGTTCCAGCGGACGACGGCGGCCTGGGCTTTGGCCTCGAAGCGGTGGCGCAGTGCCAGCGCAGGCTCGCAACGGCCGCCCCCGCCACCGCACTGGCCGTCAACATGCACCTGGTGTGGACCGGCGTCGCGCATGTCCTCAAAGCCCGCGGCGACAGCTCCCTTGACTTCATCCTCAAGGAAGCGGCGGACGGCGCGATCTTCGCCTTCGGCAACTCCGAGGCCGGCAACGATTCGGTCCTGTTCGATTCACGGACCACGGCGGCTCCCTTGCCGGACGGCGGGTACTCCTTCACAGGGACGAAGATTTTCACCAGCCTCTCGCCGGCGTGGACCCGCCTGGGGATTTTCGGCAAGGACCCGGATGCCCGGGAAGGGGAAGGCGAACTGGTCCACGGCTTTATCACCCGGGACACGCCGGGATACCGCATCGTCGATGACTGGGACACCCTGGGCATGCGGGCGAGCCAGTCCAACACCACCGTCCTGGATGGTGCCGTTGTCCCGCCGGAAAGGATCTTCCGCAAGATCCCCGTCGGTCCCAGCAGGGACCCGCTGATCTTCGCCATCTTCGCCTGTTTCGAGACACTGCTCTCGGCCGTCTACACGGGGGTGGGGGAGCGTGCCCTCGCGGTGGGCGTGGAAACCGTGAAGCGGCGCACCTCGTTCAAGAACAACGGACGCAGTTACGCTCAGGATCCGGACATCCGCTGGAAGGTTGCGGAGGCAGCCATGGCCATGGACGCTCTGTATCCGCAGCTGTCCTCGGTGGCCGCGGACGTGGACGCCCTGGCAGACCACGGAGCGCAGTGGTTCCCAAAGCTGGTGGGTCTGAAGGTGAACGCTACGGAGACTGCGCGGAAGGTTGTGGACCTGGCCATCCGCGTCAGCGGGGGATCGAGCTATTTTCGCGGCTCAGAACTGGAGCGGCTCTACCGGGACGTGCTGGCAGGCATGTTCCATCCGTCCGATGACGAGTCCGCCCACAACACTGTTGCCAACGCCTGGCTGGGTCCGCTGGAAGGCTAGACCGTACGCTGGACCTGCAGGACCCGCCGGCGCAGCCAGAACCGCCGTCCGCCGCCCACATAAAGCTTGCTGCGCTCCAGCTCCCACTTGCCGTACTCGGAATGTTCCACCAGGCGGCGCCTTGCCTCAGGCAGTGAATCCTCAGGACTGACCGTCAGCACGAGGTACTCGTACTGCCTCAAATAGTCCCGTTCCCGCTGGACCGAGCTGGTGAGAAATTGTTCCTTCATTGCTCTCCATTTTCGTCCTTTTCCGGCTAACGTGAAGTCATGAGCATCGATCCGCGTGTCGCGCTTCAGTCCTTGACCACCGCTATGGAAGAACACCTTATAGCAGCATCCAACCGCCGCGGAGATGGTGACCCCTCCGTGGAGGCAGCGTTTTTTGCGGTCGCAGACGCCTTCGAAGTTTACGAAGATGCGCTCTATGAGGCCTACAACGAGGTGACGCCGCTCCAGGTCTTTGACGACGAGGACGACGAGGACGAAGAAAGCGACGTGGATGACGATGAGGACCTGGAAATCGTCCAGGAGTAGGGCCGCGGACTTACAGCGGCGCTGAAACATCCTCAAGGGCCCGGGCAATTTCGGGCGGCAGCGGCGTGAGCTGCGCGTCCAGGAGCTCTTTCAGCTGCGCGGGTGTGCGCGGACCCACGATGGCAGTAGCCACGCCGTGCTGGGACAGGAGCCAGCTGAGGGATACGTCCTGCGGTGTCCGCCCCAGTCCCTTGGCCGCCATGCACACGGCTTCCACGGTCCGGGAGGGCTTCTCCTCAAGGTAGGGCTCGACGTACCCGGCCTCGGCTGCCGATGCCGCCCGGGATCCGGAGGGAATGCTCCCGCGGTACTTGCCGGTCAGCACGCCGCGTCCCAATGGCGCCCAGGCCATGAGGCCCAGTCCGGCGTCTTCAACCGCAGGGATAAGCTCAGCCTCGGGCCGTCGCTGCAGGAACGAGTACTCGGCCTGGGCGGCCACCAGGGGGAACCCGGCAACCGCAGCAGCCTTCGCCGTCTGCCACCCGTTGAAGTTTGAAACGCCGGCGTAGCGCGCCCGGCCGGAGCGGACGGCAAATTCCAGGGCGGACAGGGTTTCGTCCAGCGGAACGTTGGCGTCCCAGGCCTGGGCAAACCAGATATCCACGTAGTCGGTACCGAGCCGGGCCAGGCTGGCGTCAAGTCCGGTGAGCATGGCGTTGCGGGACGTGTCCACGCCGCGCCGGCCGTCCGGCGTCGTCATCCCTGCCTTGGTGGAGATGGAAATCTCCGTGCGCGCCACGACGTCGCCCAGCAGCGATCCGATCATGGCCTCCGAGCGGCCGTCGGCGTAGGACGCGGCAGTATCAACGTGGCGGCCGCCCGCATTAAGGAAGGTGCGCAGGAGTTCCGAGGCGTCCTGTTCGTCGGTTTCGCCGGCCCAGCCCATGGTGCCGAGGGAAAGGGCGGACACACGCAATCCACTGTTGCCGACGTAACGCTGCTGCATAGCAGCAAGCTTACGGCCAGAAGAGGCACCGCCTATGACGTAGGGTCTTAGCGTGAACTGGTTTGAGGCGGCCCTGCTGGGCCTAGTGCAGGGTTTGACCGAATTTCTACCGATTTCATCAAGTGCGCATCTTCGGATTGTGGGGCAATTCCTGCCCAATGCGGCTGACCCGGGGGCAGCGTTCACAGCCATCACCCAGTTGGGTACCGAGACCGCGGTCCTGGTCTACTTCTGGCGGGACATCGTCCGGATCGTCAAGGGCTGGACGGGTTCGCTGACCGGCAAGGTATCGCGGCAGGACCCGGACGCCAGGATGGGGTGGCTGGTCATCCTGGGCAGCCTTCCGATCATCATTCTGGGCCTCCTGTTTCAGGACCAGATCGAGTCCGTGCTCCGCAGCCTGTGGATCGTGGCCACCATGCTGATCGTCTTCGGGCTCTTCCTGGCGGTCGCTGATGCCATCGGCACGCAGGAGCGGGACCTCAGCCGGCTGACCTACAAGCACGGCATCCTCTATGGCTTCGCCCAGGCCCTGGCATTGATTCCCGGCGTTTCCAGGTCCGGCGGAACCATCACGGCCGGCCTCCTGATGGGTTACACCCGCGAGGCCGCCGCACGCTATTCGTTCCTTCTGGCCATCCCTGCGGTGTTCGGCAGCGGGTTCTACCAGCTCTACAAGACGGTCACCAATGAGGGCATCGCCGGCCCCTACGGACTGCCGGAAACCGCCCTGGCCACGATGATTGCCTTCGTTGTGGGATACGTCATCATCGGCTGGTTCCTGAAGTTCGTGTCCACCCGCAGTTACCGTTTGTTTGTCTGGTACCGGATCTTCCTTGGCCTGGCCCTGTACCTCCTGCTCGGTTTCAATGTCATCAGCGCCTAGCACTAGGCTTGGTGTGTGAAATCCTGGATATCCCGCCCCGTTCCTGACGTGCCCGGAAGCATGCCCGCCATCCGGCTGTTCGACACAGCGGTGCGCCGCGAGGTGGTATTGGAGAACGAGAAACGGCCGTCCATGTACGTCTGCGGCATCACGCCGTACGACGCCACCCACATGGGGCACGCATCCAGCTACGTGGCTTTTGACCTCCTGAACCGCGCCTGGCGGGACTCCGGCCGCGACGTAGCCTATGTGCAGAACGTCACGGACGTTGACGATCCCCTCCTGGAACGTGCCGAGGCCACGGGTGTCGACTGGCGGGACCTGGCTGCCGGCCAGATCGAGCTTTTCCAGACGGACATGGAAGCACTGAATGTCCTGCCTCCGGACCACTACGTGGGGGCTGTGGAGTCCATCGGACTAATAGTGCCGGAAGTGGAACGGCTGGTGAGCCTTGGGTTGGCCTACACAGTGCCGGGCACCAATGGCGAACCCGACGGGGATGTCTATTACGACGTCGAGGCGGCAGGCAAACAGTCCGTCGCACCGGATGCGTGGTCCCTGGGTTGCATCTCCGGGCTGTCCGAGAGCGAGATGCTCGAGCTCTTTGCGGAACGCGGCGGCGACCCCGGACGGGCCGGCAAGCGGCAGTCCCTTGACCCGCTCCTTTGGCGCGTTGCGCGCGAAGGGGAACCGAGCTGGCCCGGCGGCAGCCTGGGAGCAGGCAGGCCAGGCTGGCATATCGAGTGCACGGTCATCGCACAGAAGTACCTGCCTTCACCCTTCACCGTCCAGGGCGGCGGTTCGGACCTTATATTCCCGCACCACGAGATGGGCGCCGGACACGCCTACTCCCTTGCGGGTGTTCCGCTGGCTAAGCACTACGCCCACGCCGGCATGGTGGGCCTCGATGGCGAGAAGATGAGCAAGTCCAAGGGAAACCTGGTGCTCGTCTCGAAACTTCGGGCGGCAGGGGAGGAGCCGGCCGCAATCCGCCTTGGCATCCTCGCCCACCACTACCGCTCCGACTGGTCCTGGACCAACGAAGGGTTCGAGGAGGCGAAGGCCACACTGGTTGCGTGGCGCCGGGCCCTGCGCCACGCTCCCGAGGGATCCGCCGCGCCGCTTGTGGCCGG
Source organism: Pseudarthrobacter quantipunctorum (assembly GCF_045291495.1). Classification (NCBI taxonomy): domain Bacteria; kingdom Bacillati; phylum Actinomycetota; class Actinomycetes; order Micrococcales; family Micrococcaceae; genus Pseudarthrobacter; species Pseudarthrobacter quantipunctorum. The sequence goes on along the minus strand of NZ_CP148033.1, from coordinate 1,995,558 downwards.
GATGCGCGCAGCGCTTGCCGCCGACCTCAACGCTCCTGCCGCAGTTGCGGCGGTCTCCCGCTGGGCGGAGCAGGCAAACGCCGACGGCGGACCGGCAAGTCCTGCCGACCAGGCCCTGGTCAGGGACGCGGTGGACGCTTTGCTGGGAGTGGTCCTCTAAAACGGCCCCTCACGGCATGGTGCCGCACCCTGACTGCACGGCGGTGCCGTTCAGGGCCGGTCCTGGCCCCGGCGCTTGAGGTAACGCTCAAATTCCCGGGCAATCGACTCGCCGGTGGCTTCCGGGAGATCCGCCGTGTCCTTGGCTTCCTCGAGCTGCCGGACGTAGGCCGCGATTTCGGGATCCTCGGTGGCCAGTTCGTCCACCCCCCGCTCCCAGGCGTCCGCTTCCTCAGCCAGTTCGTGCGTATCCAGCGGAACCTGCAGCAGTTCCTCGATCCGGTGCAGCAGCGCCAGCTGGGCTTTCGGCGAGGGCGCCTGGGCCACATAGTGCGGGACGGCGGCCCACAGCGAAATCGTGGGGATGCCTGCCAGCAACGCCACCTCCGACAGCACGCCGACAATACCCACCGGGCCTTCATACTGCGAGGCCTCCAGGTTCATCCGTTCGCGCAGCGGGGCGTCGTCCGACGAGGTGCTGACCGGAATCGGCCTGCTGTGCGGAACGTCCGCCAGCAAAGCTCCCACCAGCACAACGTAGTCAACGTTCAGCGCCTCGGCGTGGACCAGGAGTTCCGCCGTGTAGGCACGCCATTTATAGGACGGCTCTGTGCCCTGGACAAAGATGACATCCACGTTCGAGTCCGGAGCGCTTGCCTTATAGATGCGCGTGGAGGGCCACTTGATCTTGCGTTCTCCGGCTGCGTTCCGGCGCACGGTGGGGCGCGTGAACTGGAAGTCGTAATACTCGTCGGCGTCGATGGAGGCCACTTTCTTGCCGCCCCACAGTTTGTTCAGGTAGCGCAGGGAGTCGCTGGCCGCTTCCCCGGCGTCATTCCAGCCTTCAAAGGCGGCAAGCATCACTGTTACGCGTTGTCCGTCAGCAACAGGCTGCAGGAACCGCTCCCGTTCGGGCCCGGCACCCGGTTCTGTGGTGTCTCCCTCGAAGCTATTCATTTCTTCACCCTACGTCCAAGGACCGCGGCTGTGCATTGAATGAAGCGCCAGAACATCGCGCAAATGCAGTGCGGCCGGTCAGGGGGAGCCCCATATTCGCCAAGGGCGTAGCCATCAGCCGGCGCCCAGGCAGTCCCCGTAGACTTGGGGCATGCGATTGCCAGCCGACAGTTCCCCGCTCAAAGCCGTCCTGTGGGACATGGATGGGACGATCGTTGATACTGAGCCCTACTGGATCGCCGCCGAGCGCGCGCTGGTGGAGGAACACGGCGGGACCTGGTCCCATGACCAGGCCATGCAGCTGGTTGGCCAGTCGCTGACGTTCTCCGCCGGGCTGCTCCAGGAAGCCGGCGTAGAGCTGGAAATCCGGGACATCATCGACACCCTCACCGGCTCGGTGGTCAGCAGCGTCCAGCGCCAGGTACCGTGGCGGCCCGGTGCCCGTGAGCTCCTTGAGGAACTCCACATTGCCGGTGTCCGGTGCGCACTGGTCACCATGTCCGAGGGTCCGCTGGCCAGGCAGGTAGTGGCAAGCCTTCCGCGGCAATACTTCGAGATCCTGGTCACCGGGGACACCGTTGCCCAGGGCAAACCACACCCCGAGGCGTACCTGACCGCCGTCGAATGGCTGCGGGACGCGGACCCGGACCTGGCCCTGCACCACTGCGTGGCACTGGAGGACTCGGTGCCCGGCGTGTCCGCTGCCGTGGCGTCCGGCGTGGCAACTGTTGCGATACCGCATATTGTTCCGCTGCCCGAGGATGAGCGCTACACCCTCTGGGATTCCCTGGCCGGCCGCACGGTGGCCGACCTCGAATCGCTCCTGCCCGGCGGCCAGGGACTGCACGGGTTCGTGGACGCGGCCCGTCCGTTCGGGGACCACCGGTGACGGAAACTACCGTCCCGGTCAGGCGCGAAGGCATTCCGCTGGGCAGGATCGCGGGCGTCCCCGTGGTGCTGGCCTATTCCTGGTTCATCATCGCCGCCTTCACGGTGATCGTTTACGGGCCCGTCCTGGCCCGGCAGAACCCGGCCCTCGGCGTCAGTGCCTACATCGTGGCGTTCGCGTACGCCGTCCTGCTCCTCGTTTCGGTCCTGGTCCACGAACTCGCCCACGCCCTGACGGCCAGAATCTATGGCTGGCCCACGCAGAAGATCGTGCTCAACCTGTGGGGCGGACACACCCAGTTTGAAAGCTTCACCGCGTCGCCCGGACGCTCCGTCCTGGTGGCCCTCGCCGGACCTGCCGCTAACTTCGTCCTGGCCGGAGGAGCCTGGCTGCTCCTTAGCACGGCAAGCATGGGCAGCGTTGCGGAAATCCTCACCAACATCTTTATGTGGGCGAACTTCCTGATTGCCGTGTTCAACGTCCTCCCGGGTCTTCCCCTGGACGGCGGACGGCTGGTCGAATCGGCCGTGTGGAAGGCCACCGGCAGCCAGGCCAAGGGCACGGTTGCGGCTGGCTGGGGAGGCCGGATCATCGTCGTCGCCATCGGTTACTGGTTTGTTGCCAGGCCGTTGCTTGCCGGGGATGCTCCTGATTTCAGCCTCCTGATGATCACTGTGCTGGTGGGTGGTTTCCTGTGGATGGGCGCCTCGGCATCGATCCAGCAGGGGACCCTTCGGGGCCGGCTCCACCTGGTCAGCGCGGCGGGGCTTTCGACTCCCGCTGCCGGCCTGCCATCTACCGCCACGGTGGAGGACGCCCTGAAATACGGTCGCGGGGACGCTACGGCGCTGGTGGTCTGCGGACCGGGCGGCCGGCCGGAGGGCGTTGTGGATTCCGCTGCACTGTCCTCGGTTCCTGCCCACGCCGCGGCGTCAACCCCCATCACCGCCGTTTCCTACGCGCTGTCTCCCGGCGCCTACGTCCCCGAATGGTCCAAGGGGCAGGAGCTGCTCCAGTTCCTGTCCCAGCTGGAAGGGCGGCACTACGCCGTCGTAGACCACAACGGCAAGGTCACCGGACTGCTCGCTCAGGACGCTGTCCTGGCCGCCATCACGGGCAAACCCCGGCGGCCCGATACACGCCGGCAGGGCCAAAACCGGTAGAGTTACCTGCCGGCCGGTGCTTTGCCGCCGCACACGCCGGATTGTTTCCACACGACATGCAGGCGCCACAGTTTTACAGGAGCGAGGAAAGTCATGAGCAGCGAAACCGCCGTCAACGAAGCCACAGAAGCAGCGGTCCCGGCCGGGGCTGCAGCCAGCGGCTCGCAGCCGGTGGGCGCCGCCCGGCGCCGGGGTCCCTTCCGCGAGGGGGAGCGTGTCCAACTGACGGACGAACGCGGCCGCATGAACACCATCACCCTCGAGAGCGGCGGCGCATTCCATACCCACCGCGGTTTCCTGAACCACGACGACATCATCGGCAAGGTGGACGGTTCCGTTGTTGTGAACAACGTTGGGCAGCAGTACCAGACCCTGCGCCCCCTGCTGTCCGACTTTGTCCTGTCCATGCCGCGCGGCGCCGCCGTGGTCTACCCCAAGGACGCCGGGCAGATTGTTACCATGGCGGATATTTTCCCCGGCGCCCGCGTCGTGGAAGCCGGCGTTGGTTCCGGTGCGCTGTCCATCTCGCTGCTCCGGGCCGTGGGGGACAACGGATATTTGCACTCTTTTGAACGGCGTGAAGAGTTCGCTGACATCGCCCGCGGCAACGTAGAGACAATCTTTGGCGGCCCGCACCCCGCCTGGCAGGTATCGCTGGGCGACTTCCAGGAAGAGGTTGTCCGCAGTGAGGCACCTGGCTCCGTGGACCGCGTGGTGCTGGACATGCTGGCCCCTTGGGAATGCCTCGATGCCGTGGCCACCGTACTCGCTCCCGGCGGTGTCTGGATCAACTACGTCGCCACCGTCACCCAGCTTTCCCGCACTGCCGAAGCCATCCGGGCGGACGGCCGTTTCACCGAGCCCGATGCCTGGGAATCCATGGTGCGCGGCTGGCACCTGGAAGGGCTCGCCGTCCGGCCTGACCACCGGATGGTGGCACATACCGGCTTCCTGCTGGTCACCCGGCGCCTGGCGGACGGCGTCACCGGCATCTCCGTCAAGCGCCGCCCGTCCAAGACAGACTTCAACGAAGAGGACGTCAACGCGTGGACGCCGGGTGCGGTGGGGGAGCGGCAGGTCTCCGACAAGAAGCTTCGGCGGGCAGCCCGGGACGCTATCGCGGGCACCCACGTCAAGGATGATCCAGAGGTCACGAACTAGTCCACATTTCGGGAGTCTCCATCCCTACCTGCCATCTTGGGGCTAATGTCTTAATAGAAGCGCAGGAAGGGGCTGATACATCATGGAGACACCAAACCAGGACTCCGGACGTACACCGGCAGAGCAGTCTGCCGCCAACGACCTCTCGGTTGCAGACCGCCAGGTCAACATCCTCCGGGACAAGCTGAGGCATATTGACCGGCAGTTGGCTGCGGCAACGCAGAACAACACCAAGCTGGTCAGCATGCTTGAGACCGCCAAGGCCGAAATCCTCCGGCTGAAGAACGCCCTGGACCAGGAAGGCCAGCCGCCCTACAGCTTCGGCACCATACTCCAGCTCAATCCCAAGCGTCAGCCGGCCCCCGGCAGCAGCGGACAGGCGGCAACCGAGGAATCGGTTGACATCTTCAACGCCGGCCGGAAAATGCGCGTCGGCATCAGCCCCCTGGTGAACATCAACCAGCTGGCGGTTGGCCAGGAGGTCCTCCTGAACGAGGCGCTCCTCGTTGTTGCCGGGCTCGGCTACGAGCGCGCCGGTGAGCTGGCCACGCTCAAGGAAATGCTGGGAGCGGACCGCGCCCTCGTGGTGGGCCGCGCCGACGAAGAACGCGTCGTCCGGCTTTCCGGGGCGCTCCTCGCCGAAAAGCTCCGGGTGGGCGACGCCCTTTCCATCGACTCAAGGACCGGATACGCCCTCGAAAAGGTGCCGCGCTCCGAGGTGGAGAACCTGGTCCTGGAAGAAGTCCCGGACATCACGTATGAGGACATTGGTGGCCTGGGGCCCCAGATCGAGCAGATCCGCGACGCCGTCGAACTGCCGTTCCTCCACCCCGACCTCTACCGCGAGCACGGGCTCAAGGCACCCAAGGGCATCCTGCTCTACGGTCCTCCCGGCTGCGGCAAAACCCTCATTGCCAAGGCCGTGGCCAACTCGCTGGCGGCGCGTGCTGCGGAGCGTTCCGGAAACGTGGACCTCAAAAGCTATTTCCTGAACATCAAAGGACCCGAACTCCTTGACAAGTACGTTGGTGAAACTGAACGGCACATCCGGCTGATCTTCTCCAGGGCACGCGAAAAAGCCTCGGACGGCAGCCCTGTGGTGGTGTTTTTCGATGAGATGGATTCGCTTTTCCGCACCCGCGGCACCGGTATCTCGTCCGACGTCGAAACAACCATCGTGCCGCAGCTGCTCAGCGAGATCGACGGCGTGGAGCGGCTGGACAACGTGATCGTCATCGGCGCGTCCAACCGCGAGGACATGATCGATCCGGCCATCCTCCGGCCGGGCCGGCTGGACGTGAAGGTCAAGATCCACCGTCCCGACGCCGAGGCCGCCGCTGACATTTTCAACAAGTACATCACTACCGACCTTCCGTTCCACGAATCGGACCTGGCAGAGCATGACGGCGACGTGCAGGCCACGGTGGACGCCATGGTCCAGCGGACGGTGGAAGCCATGTACTCCACGGACAAGTCCAACGAGTTCCTGGAGGTCACCTACGCCAACGGGGACACCGAGATGCTGTACTTCAAGGACTTCAACTCCGGCGCCGTGGTGCAAAACGTGGTGGACCGGGCCAAGAAGTACGCCATCAAGGACCTCCTGACCACCCACCAAAAGGGGCTTCGGATCGAGCACCTGCTGCGCGCCGTCGTGGACGAGTTCCGCGAGCACGAGGACATGCCCAACACCACCAACCCTGATGACTGGGCACGGATCTCCGGCAAGAAGGGCGAACGGATCACGTACATCCGCACCATTGTCCAGGGCAAAGCCGGCCAGGAACCCGGCAAATCCATTGAGACGATGCCGACAACAGGCCAGTATCTATGACCGCTGCACCGGAGCCCGCCGCCGGGGGAGCATTGCCGGCCGGCGGGGCCATGCGGGTCATGGGCGCGGAAACCGAATACGGCATCCACGCCCCGTCCGCACCTTCGGCCAATGCCACCATGATGAGCGCCAGGGTGGTCCAGGCCTATGCACAGGTAACCCGCCAGCGCGCCGCCGGCGGCGCCGAGACCCGCTGGGACTACACGGACGAGGAGCCGCTCCATGACGCCCGCGGGTGGACAGTGGACCGCAGTTCCGCCCACCCAAGCCAGCTGACGGACCAGCCGCCGGTACTGGATGCGGAGGCGGTGGCGCTGGCTTACGGCCGCGAGGAACTTGAGCTCGACGGCCAGGACGAGTCCGGGACCCTCCTGATGAACATGGTCCTGGGCAACGGTGCCCGGCTCTATGTGGACCACGCGCATCCCGAGTACTCCAGCCCCGAGGTCACCAATCCCCGGGATGCCGTGAGATGGGATGCGGCCGGCGACCTGGTGGCGCTGGCCGCCGTTCGCCGCCTTGCTGCGGATCCGGACCTTCCGCCGGTCAATCTCTACAAGAACAACACGGACAACAAATCCGTTTCCTACGGCTCCCATGAGAACTACCTCATGCCGCGCTCCGTGCCCTTCGGCGATATTGTGCGCGGGCTGACGCCGTTCTTCGTCAGCCGCCAAATCATGTGCGGGTCTGGCCGGGTGGGCATCGGCCAGGACGCCTCGACTCCGGGATACCAGATCAGCCAGCGCGCGGATTTCTTCGAGGCCGAAGTCGGCCTGGAAACCACCATCCGCCGGCCTATCATCAACACCCGGGATGAGCCCCACGCGACCGCAGACAAGTACCGGCGCCTCCACGTCATCATTGGGGACGCCAACCTCAGCCAGGTCTCCAACTACCTGAAGTTCGGAACCACGGCGATGGTGCTCAGCCTGATTGAGGCAGGACTGGCGCCAAAGGTCGAAGTCTACGAGCCGGTCGCCGCACTCCAGGCAGTGAGCCACGACACCGCGCTCACCGCCAGGCTGCGGCTGCTCGACGGCAGGCGGGTCACCGCCCTGGACCTCCAATGGATGTACCACGAGGCCGCTGCCAAGCTGGCGCAGGACACCGGTGTGGGAGACAAGGTGGACGGCGACGGGCACACGCACGATGTCCTGGAACGCTGGGCCGCCGTCCTCACCCAGCTCGACAACGACCGCGCCGCTGCCGCTTCCTCGGTGGAATGGCTGGCCAAACTGTCGCTGCTCAACGGATACCGGGAACGTGACGGGCTGGAATGGAACGACGCCCGGCTGGGACTCGTCGACCTCCAGTGGGCAGACATCAGGCCGGAAAAGGGCCTGTACTACCGGTTCCTCGCCAGGAACCGGATGCAGAGGATCCTTGAAGATGCGGCGATTGCGGGAGCAGTTTCCGAACCTCCGGCGGACACCCGGGCATTCTTCCGCGGCAGGTGCATCAGCAGCTTCGGCAAGGATGTGGTGGGCGCCAGCTGGGACTCCGTCATCTTCGATGTCCCGGGATACGGGCGGCTCCAGCGCGTGCCCACCAGGGAACCCCTCCGGGGAACCAAAGCCCTGACCGGCGCGTTATTCGAACGCTACCGGGAAGCGGGCCCGTTCCTGGCAGAGCTTCTGGGACATAACGCTCCGCCTGCGGCGTAAACCGCCCCCGGAAGCCCACACCGTGGCAGGATGGGCATATCGGAGGATCCGCCGGATCCGATGACGGATATAAGGAGGGGTAACAATGGCAGGCCAGGAGCAGCAGCAGCCGCAATCGCGCGACAGCCAGGTCGATGAGGACATTCCCGAGGCGCCGCCCGCGCCGCCGGAGGCACAGGCATCCGCATCGACTGAAGGCGTCGACGACCTTCTCGACGAGATCGACGGCGTCCTCGAATCCAATGCTGAAGAATTCGTCCGGGCGTTCGTCCAAAAGGGCGGTCAGTAACCCGGATTCGGAGGCTGGCGGAAGCCGCGGAAGGCCCGAATCTGTACCGACGTTGAAGGACCACGTTCAAGGAGTGCATGAGTGCAGGAATCAACCGCCAACCAGGTAGCCGCCAACGCCACCTCATCATTTACCGAGCACCTGCAACGGGACCGGCCGGAACTCCTTCCGTATAACCGGTCCCTCCAGGCAGGCGCGCCGGCGGCTGCCCCCCTGCAGGTTCCCCATGCCACCACCATTGTCGCCATGAGTTACGACGGCGGTGTGCTGATGGCGGGGGACAGGCGCGCCACCATGGGCAACGTCATTGCCAGTAGGCACATCGAAAAAGTCTTCCCCGCGGACCGCTACTCCGTCCTGGGGATCGCCGGAACGGCCGGAATCGCCATCGACCTGACCAGGTTGTTCCAGGTGGAACTTGAGCACTACGAAAAAATCGAGGGCACGCTCCTCAGCCTTGAAGGCAAGGCCAACAGGCTGGGCGCCATGATCCGGGGCAATCTTCCCCTCGCGATGCAGGGACTCGCCGTTGTGCCCCTCTTTGCCGGGTTCGACACCAGCGCCGGCGTCGGCAGGCTTTTCTCCTACGACGTCACCGGGGGCCGGTATGAGGAACGTGAACACCACACCGTGGGATCCGGTTCCGTCTTTGCCCGCGGTGCCCTGAAAAAGCTCTGGCGGCCCAACCTCACGGCGGCCGAAGCCGTCGCCGTCGCCGTCGAATCGCTTTACGACGCAGCCGACGACGATTCGGCCACCGGCGGTCCCGACACCGTGCGGCAGCTGTGGCCCGTCATCTACACCGTGGACAGTTCGGGCGCGCGCCGCGTGCCTGACAACGAACTTGCCGCGGCGTCCCGGAACGTGATCGAGGCACGGACCATCGCCGGACGGGAGGCCTGAGATGACACAGCAGTTCTATGTTTCACCCGAACAGCTGATGAAGGACCGCGCGGATTTTGCCCGTAAAGGCATCGCCCGGGGCAGGTCCGTCGTCGTCATCAGCTGCCAGGACGGAATCGCACTCGTCGCCGAGAACCCTTCTCCGTCCCTGCATAAGATCGGCGAGATCTACGACAAAATCGCTTTCGCCGCCGTCGGAAAATACAACGAATTCGAAAGCCTCCGCCAGGCCGGTGTCCGCTACGCCGACGTGCGCGGCTACTCCTACGACCGCGAGGACGTCACAGCCAGGGGACTGGCAAGCGTCTACGCGCAGAGCCTTGGAGCGGTGTTCACCGCCGAACAAAAACCGTTCGAGGTGGAGCTTGCCGTGGCCGAGGTCGGCGCCACCCAGGCGGAAGACCACCTTTACCGGCTGACCTTTGACGGCTCCATTGCCGACGAACACTCGTTCGTTGTGATGGGCGGCCAGGCGGACAAAGTCTCCTCCGTTATTGGAGAAGGCTGGCGCAGCTCACTGAACTTCGCTGACGCCGTACGCCTTGCAATGACCGGCCTGATCCCGCCCGGAGAGCCGGAAGAACAGGCAAAAGCACTTCCGGCAGGGGCGCTGGAAGTCGCAGTCCTGGACCGGCAATCGGAAACCACCCGCGGGTCCAGGCGCGCCTTCCGCCGGCTCAACGACGCGGACATCACTGCACTGCTGGCCTAGGAGGACAGGACAGATGGACAAGAGAATCTTCGGCATCGAAACCGAATTCGGGATCTCATACTCGAGCCCGGATTCGAGGCCCCTTGCCCCCGAGGAAGTGGCCCGCTACCTTTTCCGCAAGGTGGTCAGCTGGGGGCGTTCGTCCAACGTGTTCCTGACCAACGGCTCCAGGCTGTACCTCGACGTGGGATCCCACCCGGAGTATGCCACGGCCGAATGCGACGACCTGGCGCAGCTCATTGCCCACGACAGGGCCGGAGAGCTGATCCTGGACGACCTCGTGGACGAGGCGCAGGCCCGGCTCGCGGCCGAAGGCTTTAACGGAACGGTGTACCTTTTCAAGAACAACACCGACTCTGCGGGGAATTCCTACGGCAGCCACGAGAACTACCTCATTCCGCGCCGCGGCGAGTTCTCCCGGCTCGCCGAGATCCTGATCCCGTTCCTGGTTACCCGCCAGCTGATCGCCGGCGCCGGAAAGATCCTCAAAACACCCCACGGCGCAACCTACGCCTTCTCCCAGCGGGCGGACCACATCTGGGAGGGTGTCTCCTCCGCGACAACCAGGTCCCGTCCCATCATCAACACACGCGACGAGCCGCACGCTGATGCCGAGTTCTACCGCCGCCTCCATGTCATTGTGGGGGACTCGAACATGTCCGAAGCCTCGGCCCTCATGAAGATCGGCACCGTGGACCTCGTCCTGCGCATGATCGAGGCTGGAGTGATCATGCGGGACATGCGGATGGAAAACCCCATCCGCAGCATTCGCGAAATCTCCCATGACCTCAGCGGCCGGGCATTGGTCCGGCTGGCCAACGGACGCCAGCTCACCGCTCTCGAAATCCAGCAGGAATACCTGACCAAAGTCACGGCATTCGTCAAGGAGCACGGCCCGCACAACCCGCACGTCCCGGTCATCCTCGACCTGTGGGAGCGGACGTTGAAGGCCATCGAAAGCGGCGACTTCCGCGGGATCGACACCGAAATTGACTGGGCCATCAAGAAAAAGCTCATGGACAAGTACCGTGAACGCCACGGCCTGGGGCTGGATGCCCCGCGGATAGCCCAGTTGGACCTCACCTACCATGACATCTCCCGAAGCCGCGGCCTCTACTACCTGCTTCAGTCACGCGGTGCGGTGCGGCGGATCGTGGACGACACCGTCATCAAGGACGCAGTGGATGTCCCGCCGCAGACCACACGGGCCAAGCTCCGGGGAGACTTCGTGCGCCGTGCCCAGGAGCTGGGACGGGACTACACCGTTGACTGGGTGCACCTGAAGCTGAACGACAGGGCTCACCAGACCATCCTGTGCAAGGACCCCTTCCGCAGCGTCGACGAGCGCGTGGACGCCCTCCTCGACTCTATGGGCTGACACCCAGCTTCAGGGGCTATTCTGGATAGGGCCCTTTAGAGGGACCCCGCGATGCCCGCCGCTGCCATGCGGAACATCGCAGCCACCCTGCCCCGACGAAAGTTTTCTTACGTGCGCCGACTACTAGCAATCCTTCTTCCCGGTCTGCTGTTGCTGACCGCCTGCGGCGGCTCAACCGCAGAGCCGGAGCCCACCAGCGTATCCGCCGGCGAGACTGCCAAGTTCGACTCCCTCAAACTGACCGACAACGGGGACAAAAAAGCCCCCGGCGTGGAATTCACCAAGCCGCTGGAAGTGGCAGAGCCCACCATCAAGGTCATCACCGAGGGCAACGGTGAGGCGGTGAAGGCAAACCAGGTCGCCAATATCTCCATTCTGGCGCTCAACGGCACTGACGGCAGTACCCTTGAGGACACCTTTCCCGGCGAGCCCGAGCCCCTTGAACTCAACGACGAACTGAAGACCAGCAGCGAGGTTATCTACAACGCCTTTGTTGGCGCCAAGGTAGGTTCCAGCCTGGCCCTGGCCGTCCCCGGGCAGCAGAGTGCACCGGCCCCGAGCCCCTCGGACGGAGCCAGCCCCGGCCCGTCCGCCGCGGCGGAGCCCACCCAGTTGTTGATCATCAAGGTCCTGTCCGCCGAGGACGTGGCGCCCGTACTGGAAAAGCCTGAGGGCGAGACTGTCACCCCGCCGGCAGGACTGCCTACCGTGTCCGAAAAGGACGGGGTCCCCGAGATCAACGTTGAGGGTGTGGCTGCTCCCACGGCCCTCGTATCGCAGGACCTCATCAAGGGCAACGGCGCCACGGTGAAGGAAACTGATACCCTCACCGTGAACTACGTGGGCGTCACCCTTGAGGGCGGCACCAAGTTCGACTCAAGCTTTGACCGTGGCGAGCCTGCAAGCTTCCCGCTCACCGGCGTCATTAAAGGCTGGACACAGGGCCTTGCCGGAAAGACGGTCGGCTCCCGCGTCCTGCTGGTCATCCCGAAGGACCTTGCCTACGGCGATGAAGGACAGGGCGAGGCCAAGGGAGACCTGGTGTTCGTAGTGGACATCCTCGGGGCGAAGTAGCAACACTTACAGTCACAGCAGCACAGGTTACGGCAACGCCGCGGCTGGCCCGCGGCTGCAGGAACCAGCAGCACAAAGAAAAGCAGCACTGACATCTAAGGAGCAACCATGTCATTTGGTCAGCGTGAATTCGACCGCCAGAAGCCCGAGATCGACTTCCCGGAGGGCGACGTCCCCACCGAGCTGGTCATCACCGACCTCATTGAGGGTGACGGACGCGAAGCCAAGGCCGGCGACACCGTGTCCACCCACTACGTGGGCGTCGCCTGGTCCACCGGCGAGGAGTTCGACGCCTCCTGGGGCCGCGGAGCTCCGCTGGACTTCCGTGTGGGCGTGGGCCAGGTCATCCAGGGCTGGGACCAGGGCCTGCTGGGCATGAAGGTGGGCGGCCGCCGCCGCCTGGAGATCCCGTCGGAGCTGGCCTACGGCTCCCGCGGCGCCGGCGGAGCGATCGCTCCGAACGAAGCCCTGATCTTCGTGGTGGACCTGGTGGGAGTCCGCTAAGCAAGGATTACCGGCCTCCGCTACCGCCAGGGCGCGGCAGTACCAGGACGCAATGTCCTGGTGCTGCCGCGCTTTCTGCGTTCCGCCCCGGACTTTAGTAACGTAACCAGAGTGCCCGTATCCCGTACTGAACGTCTCCTCAACCTGCTGATCGCACTCCTGAACACCCGGTATGGGTTGCGCCGCAGTGAGCTGCGCGAGAAGGTCTACCACGATTCTTCCGGCAACGACGTCGCCTTTGGGAGGATGTTCGAGCGGGACAAGAATGACCTGCGCCAGTTCGGTTTTGAGGTGGAAACCCTCACGGACATGGGGTGGAGCGAGGACGACCCCGCCACCACCCGCTACCGCATCGGCAAGGAATCCAACCGCCTTCCCGATGTCCAGCTGGGGCCGGACGAATGGACTGTCCTCCTCCTGGCCTCCCAGCTGTGGGAGCGGGCTGCCCTTGGCAATGCAGCCCAGAGCGCACTCCGGAAACTCCAGGCGTCAGCGCATCTCACGGACGCCGCCCTGCCCGCCGGCGTCCAGCCACGCATTAAGCCGGCAGGACAGGCCTTCGACGACCTTGTCGCCGCCATGCACTCGCGGCACCCCGTCACCTTCATGTACCTTGCGGGCAGCACAGGCAATGAGGAGCTGCGGACCGTGGAGCCGTGGGGCCTGGGGAGCCGGTTTGGCCAGTGGTACCTGGTAGGCCACGACCGTGTCCGGGAAGCGCCACGGCACTTCCGTCTTTCCCGCATTACCAGTGCCGTCACAACCCTGGACAAGGAACTGTATACGCCGCCGGCCGGCTTCAACGTCCGCCGGGAATTGGACCGCCTCCCCGAACTGCCGCTGCGCACCGCCGTCGTGGACGTCCGCGAAGGGCGCCTCCTGGCACTGCGGCGGCGGAGCTCCGGGGAAGGCAGTATGGCCGGCCGGCCGGCGGCCGGCTATGAGCGATTGTCCGTGCAGTACCGGGACCCCGAGGCGCTTGCTGAAGAGCTCGCCTCCTACGGACCGGATGCTCTGGCGGTAGAGCCTCCTGAACTGGTCTCTGCGGTCCTGCGCAGGCTGCGCGCGGCTGCGGTGTTCAGTTCCGAACCTGAACCCGCCTACACCCTCGGCGCTGCCCGGGCCGCTGCCGTCCGCAAGCGCACGTCCGAGGACCAGCTCAAGCGAATGCTGCAGCTGGTGCCCTTCCTGGTGCACAACCAGGGCCTGCACATCCAGGACGTGGCAGACCGGTTCGGGATCACCAGGAAGGAGCTGGAGGACGATCTGCAGATCCTGATCTGCTCCGGCCTGCCGGAGGGATACCCGGACGACCTCCTGGACATCCACTGGGACGACGACCATGTCTACATCACCCAGGACCTGGACCTGACCAAACCGGTCCGCTTCACTGTGGAGGAAGCCTGCGCCCTGCTGGCCGGGCTGGAGACGCTGAACGGGCTGCCGGAAGTGGCTGAAGGCGGAGCACTGGAATCGGTGACCATGAAGCTGCTGGCGGCCGCTGGTGAAGAAGGCCTCCGGGCAGCTTCCCTGGCCGGTCCGGAAGTGGCCCCGGCTGACGCCGCCACACACGCCACCGTCCGGCAGGCCATCGAATCCCGCTCCCAGCTTCACCTTCGGTACCTCTCGCCCCAGCGGGACACCATTACGGAACGCAACGTGGATCCGCTCCGCCTCTTTTCGCTGGACGACACCTGGTACTTCGAGGCGTACTGCCACCTAGTGCGCGGCTTCCGCAACTTCCGCCTGGACCGGGTCCAGGCGGTTCGCCTGAGCGGCGCTCCTGTCTCGGACGGCATCACGCCTGCGGAGGGGGTTCCAGCCAGGCTTTTCACCGCGAACGACGACGACACCACCGTCACCGTCCAGCTCACCCGGCAGGGGAGGGGGCTTGCAGACGACTACTACGCGGAACGCAGCGCAGAACTTCCCGACGGCGGGCTGGTGGCCGAGATCCGGTTCGGCAATACGGACTGGCTGCCGATGTTCGTGGCCCAGCACGGCGGTTCTGCCAGGATCCTGGCACCGGTTGAGCTGGCGGAGGCATCCCGCAGCTGGTTGGCGGCAGCCCTGGCCAGGTACGGCGGCTAGACTTTTCAGCATGCCTTGGTGGTCCTGGATCCTGATATGGGTGGCGCTCGTTGCGCTCTCACTGCTCTTCTATGTCCTGTTGGGCATTCGCCTGTTCCGCCGGTTCATGGCGACCGTCAAGGATCTGGGGGCAGCCGGTGAGAAGCTGGGGCACCTGGGCCCCATGGATACGCCGAATGATTCAAACCCGGCGGCGCCCCCGCAAGGCGCGGCGGTTTTTGCCTCGCCCACGCTCATGCGACATGATTACGAGGCATCCAAGTCGTCCCGACGGGAAATGCGCCGCCTGCGGCGCGTGCAGCGCAAGAAAGACCGGGGCCAGCCGCAGGCGCTCGGCGATCTCGACTTTACTTAGAAGTAAAATGTACTTAGACGAAAGGATTTCCCGTGGGAAGACTCTTTGATGGCCCCTGGCCCATCGTAATTATCATCGTTGTTGCTTTGCTTCTCTTTGCCGCTCCGAAACTTCCGGCCATGGCACGCAGCCTTGGCCAGTCCATGCGGATCATCAAGTCCGAGGTCAAGGAAATGAAGAACGACGGCAAGCCCGACACCACCGACGCCTCAGGCCCGGTGGAAGGAACCATCGTTAATCACCCCAAGGCGAAGCCCGGCGAGCCGACCGACGGCACTGACGTTCCGCCGTCGAACCGCGCCTGACCCCCAGTGGCACTGTCGCGGGCCCGTAAAGCCAACCCCGAGGGGCGGATGGCTCTTTGGGACCACCTCAAAGAGCTGAAGAACCGGCTGATCAAGTCGGCCATCGGCGTCGTCATTGGCGGCATCGGAGGATGGATACTTTACGATCCGCTGCTGAAAGCCCTGGCCGATCCGGTCAACCGCATCTCCCAGCAGACGGGCGGGCTTTCGGCAATCAACTTTGGCACCATCGCCTCTCCCTTCGACTTCAAGCTGCAGATGTCGCTGCTGATTGGCGTGGTGATTTCCAGCCCGATCTGGATCTACCAGCTGTGGGCTTTCATCACACCGGGGCTGACCTCCAAGGAGCGCCGGTACACGCTGGGGTACATGGCTGCCGCTGTCCCGCTGTTCCTTGCCGGCATCTGGGCGGGCTGGCTTGTGGTCCCGCAAGTGGTCCGGGCCCTCACCCAGTTCACCCCGGACGGTTCGTCCAGCGTCATTGACGCGCGCACGTACATTGAGTTCGTCACCCGGATGGTCCTGGTGCTGGGTATCGCCTTCCTGGTGCCGGTGGTGCTGGTGGGCATCAACATGGCCGGAGTCATTTCCGGGCAGACCATCCTCAAGGCCTGGCGCATCACCGTGTTCCTGGTGTTTGTCCTTGCCGCCATTGCCGCTCCCGGCGCGGACGCCATTTCGATGTTCATGCTCGCGGGGCCGCTTCTGGTGCTGTTCTTTGCCGCAATCGGTGTTTGCCTGATGAACGACAAGCGCCGGGCGCGCCGTGAGGCCAAGCGGGCAGCCGAAACAGAGGCAACAGCAGACATCGCCACCCCGGGCAGTGAGCTGAAGAACCTCTAGCCGCCCGTTAGGCTTGGGGTATGTCCTCCAACACCGGGCCTTCTTCCTCTGGACCGTTCACTCCCGGACCCCCTGACTTCGAAGAGCTTTCACCCGCCGAGCGGTACCAGGCCAGCGCCAAACGCCAGGCCGAGGCAGCGACGTACCTCGGAGCCTTCATCCGCACGCTGGACTTCGAGCTCGACGACTTCCAGCGGCAGTCGTGCCTATCCTTGCAGGAGGGCAGGGGAGTGCTGGTGGCGGCGCCTACTGGAGCCGGGAAGACCATTGTTGGTGAATTCGCCATCTACCTGGCGCTGGAGCGCGGCCTCAAGGCGTTCTACACCACGCCCATCAAGGCCCTCAGCAACCAGAAATTTACCGAGCTTTCCGAGAAGTACGGCGCCCGGAACGTCGGCCTGCTCACTGGCGACACGAGCATCAACGGCGACGCGCCCGTCGTCGTGATGACCACGGAAGTGCTGCGGAACATGCTGTACGCGGACTCCGCAACCCTCGATGACCTGGGCTATGTGGTGATGGACGAGGTCCACTACCTTGCCGACCGGTTCCGCGGCGCTGTCTGGGAGGAAGTCATCATCCACCTGCCGAGCGAGGTGCAGGTGGTCTCGCTCAGCGCCACGGTCTCCAACGCCGAGGAGTTCGGTGCGTGGCTGGACACTGTCCGGGGCGACACCGACATCATTGTCTCCGAGCACCGGCCGGTACCCCTCTGGCAGCACGTGATGGTGGGGCGCCAGATTATGGAACTGTTCGCCGGGGAAACCACTTTCGACGAGATCGCCCCGCCGGTGGACGGGGACGGAACGCAGCCGGTCCCGTCCGCGGACAGCACCAAGGGGCGTGGCTTCGACGTAAATCCGGACCTCCTCAAGGTGGCGCGCAGCGAAATCCAGCAGAGTTTCCGCAGCCGCCAGGGAGGACCTGGCGGACGCGGCCAGCGCGGAAGGCGCGGCAACGACCGGCCGGGCCGGGGCGGCGACGAACGCGGTGTCCGTCCGGCCAGCCGGCCACAGGTCATCGCAAGCCTTGACCGCATGGACCTGCTGCCTGCCATCACCTTCATCTTTTCCAGGGCAGGCTGTGACGCTGCGGTGGCGCAGTGCGTGGGGTCCGGACTGTGGCTCACCACCGAGAAGGAACAGCGCATCATTACCCAGCGCGTTGACGAGGCCGGGCAGGACATTCCCCCGGATGACCTGGACGTCCTGGGCTTCTGGACCTGGCGTGACGGCCTGATCCGGGGCTTTGCGGCGCACCACGCCGGCATGCTTCCCACGTTCAAGGAAGTGGTGGAGAAACTTTTCGCCGACGGCCTGGTCAAGGCGGTTTTTGCGACGGAAACACTGGCACTGGGCGTCAATATGCCAGCCCGCTCCGTGGTGCTGGAAAAGCTGGACAAGTTCAACGGCGAAGCCCACGTGGACATCACTGCCGGCGAGTACACCCAGCTGACCGGCCGTGCCGGCCGCCGCGGCATCGACGTGGAGGGCCACGCGGTGGTGCTGTGGCAGCCCGGAACGGATCCGACGGCGGTGGCCGGCCTTGCGTCCCGGCGCACCTACCCCCTGAACTCGAGTTTCCGGCCCACCTACAACATGAGCATCAACCTGCTGGCACAGTTCGGCCGGGCAAGGGCCCGCGAAATCCTGGAGTCCTCCTTTGCCCAGTTCCAGGCTGACCGTTCCGTTGTGGGTCTGGCCAGGCAGGTGCGCAGCCGGGAGGAGTCGCTGGCCGGGTACGCCAAGTCAATGACCTGTCATCTGGGAGACTTCACCGAGTACGCACGGCTGCGCAGGGAACTGTCCGACGCCGAAAACGCCGGCTCCCGCACCAAGTCGCGCGTCCGGAAATCACTGAATGACGATTCCCTGGCGCGCCTGCTGCCGGGGGACGTGGTGGATGTTCCCGGCGGCAGGGCACCCGGCCCGGCAATCGTGCTGAGCTCGGACCACACCAGCCGGGAACCCCGGCCCGCCGTCCTGACGCTGGACAACCAGCTGCGCAGGATCGGGACCGACGACCTGGAGGGACCCATCTCTCCGCTGACGCGCATCCGCATTCCCAAGTCCTTCAACGCCAAAGTTCCCAAGTCCCGCCGGGACCTGGCGTCCTCGGCACGGAATGCCCTGCGCGAAAACCGGCCGCCTGCCCCGGGCAACAACCGCAACAACGACTTTGGCCTCGCAACCGCCCTGCCGAACCAGGAAAAACGCATTGCCGAGCTCCGCCGCGCCCTGCGGGCCCACCCGTGCCACGGCTGCAGCGAACGCGAAGACCATGCCCGCTGGTCCGAACGCTGGTGGAAGCTGCGCCGCGAAACCGACGGGCTGGTCCGGCAGATCCAGGGCAGGACCAACACCATCGCCAAGACCTTCGACCGCGTCTGTGACGTCCTTTCCACCTACGGGTACCTCGAACAGACAGCGGACGGGCGGCTCTCCATCAGCCCCGACGGCCAGCGGCTCCGGCGGATCTACGGGGAAAAGGACCTGCTCATCTCCCAGTCTCTGCGACTGGGAGCGTTCGATGACCTGGACGCCGCCGAGATCGCGGCCCTCGCGAGCGTGCTGGTGTACCAGGCGAAACGCGAGGACCGGGGGCTGAGGCCGCGGATGCCCAGCATCTCCCTTGAGACGTCGGTGGATATCGTCGTCCGTGAATGGTCCGCCCTTGAGGATGTGGAAGAGGACAAGAAGCTTCCCCTGACCGGCGAACCTGAACTCGGGCTTGTCTGGCCTGTGTACAAGTGGGCCAAGGGCCGCCACCTGCAGGACGTCCTCAGCGGTACGGATCTGGCCGCGGGCGACTTCGTCCGCTGGGTCAAGCAAGTTGTCGACCTGCTGGACCAGCTCGCCAAAATCCCCGGCCTGGATCCCCGCCTGGCAAGGCTCTGCGCCGAAGCCATCTCGCTGATCCGCCGCGGTGTCGTGGCCTATTCCTCCGTCCTCTGATCACCCGTGCCGGCTGACCGCCGGCACCCCCAACGCCAGGAGCATTTCCCGTATGTCCCAGCCTGAACAGCTGCCCGCCCCGCGTGCAAAAACGGTCCTTTACCGGAACGGATCCGTGTACACGGCCGCCGACCCCTTTGCCACGGCAATGGTGGTGGATGGGGGCACAGTGGCGTGGGTGGGATCCGAGCAGGCTGCCACCTCCATCGCGGACAGCTCCATGGAAATCATCGATCTCCGCGGAGCCCTCGTTGCTCCAGGCTTCATGGACTCCCACATCCACCTGACGGAGACGGGGATTGCGCTGGACTCCCTTCAGCTGGGCGGAGTCCGGTCAGCCAGGGAGCTGCTGGACGCCGTGGCCGCAGTTCCCGGTGACGGCCCGGTCCTGGGCCACGGCTGGGACGAGACCACCTGGCCGGACAGCAGCCTCCCCACCGAAGGTGAACTTGAGCGTGCGGCAGCGGGACGTGCGGTGTACCTGTCCCGGGTGGACGTGCACTCCGCACTGATCTCCAGATCACTGGCCCATGCTGCCGGTGTCCGGCAGCTGGACGGGTTCGACGGCGGCGCCAGAGTCCGCCGCGCCGCGCATACGGCCGCCCGGCAGGCAACCCGGCGCCTCCCGCAAGAAGCATTGAAGCGTCACCAGGCCAGGGCACTGTCCGAAGCGGCAGCCAACGGTTACGTGGCGGTGGCGGAAATGGGGGCACCGCATATTGGCGGTGCGGAGGACCTGCGGCTTGCAGGAGCCTGGAACAGCGGGGCGGATGGAAGCGCAGGGGTTCCTGAAGTCCTGCCCTACTGGGGGGAACTGGCGTCCTCGGAAGAGCATGCCCGCAGCCTCCTGGACCAGTTCGGCTTTGCCGTGCGTGGGCTCGCAGGCGACCTGAACATTGACGGCTCCGTTGGTTCCCGGACCGCTGCCCTGCGGACCGGGTACAGCGATGCCCCTGACGAGCAGGGCAGCCTCTACCTGAGCGTGGAAGAAGCCGCGGCACATCTCGCCGCCTGTTCGCTTGTGGGAGTGCAGGGCGGTTTCCACGTCATTGGCGACGCCGGCCTGGACACCGCGCTGGCGGCACTGGAACTGGCCGCCAGGGAAGTGGGGGAGCAGCGGGTGCGTGCAGCCGGACACCGTTTTGAACACGTGGAAATGGTTGATCCAGCGGCCATCGAGGTGTTGTCCCGGTATGCCGTGACGGTCAGCGCCCAGCCGGCGTTCGACGCCGCCTGGGGAAACCCGGGAGGTCTCTATGAGCGGCGCCTGGGGGAGCGGAGCCGGTCCATGAACCCGTTTGCTTCGCTCTACGCAGCCGGCGTGCCCGTATGTTTCGGCAGTGACAGCCCCGTGACGCCGCTGCGCCCCTGGTCCAGCGTCAGGGCGTGCCTGGAGCACCATAACGAAAGTGAACGGATTTCCGCCCGCGCGGCTTTCCTGGGCCACACCCGGGCGGGCTGGCGGGCAGCAAGGTACGCCGACCCCATGGCCGGCCAGCTCGTACCAGGCGCTCCCGCAAGCTTCGCTGTATGGGAAGTGGAGGAACTGATGGTCCAGGTTGCCGACGGCCGGGTCCAGTCCTGGAGCACCGACCCGCGGGCGCGCACGCCGCTGCTGCCTGCCCTGGATACCGGCACCGACCCCGTGTGCCTGCAGACGGTCCGCAACGGCGTCGAACTTTACGCAAGTCCGGCGCTGCGGTCCTGACCGGAGCGCGGCCGACCTATAATTGATAGTTGCGCCCTCCGCCGATCCGTTCGCAGCCGGGCGCACTGACCATTTCCCCCAGGAAAGGCCCCCTGTGCGCGTCCTCACCATCATTCCCACCTACAACGAACTGGAATCGCTGCCCAAGACCCTTCAGCGGCTTCGCACGGCAGTTCCGGCGTCGGATGTGCTGGTGGTGGATGACAACAGCCCTGACGGTACCGGGCAGCTCGCGGACGGCTTCGCCGCCGAGGATTCCCAGGTCCATGTCCTGCACCGGAAGGGCAAGGAAGGCCTCGGTGCGGCGTACATCGCCGGGTTCAGGTGGGGCCTGGACGCCGGTTACGACGTCCTCGTGGAAATGGACGCGGACGGTTCCCACCAGCCGGAGCAGCTTCCCCAGCTGCTGCAAGCTGTTGAGCAGGGCGCTGACCTTGCCATGGGTTCCCGCTGGGTTCCCGGCGGGAAGGTAGTTAACTGGCCGCTCTACCGCCAGGCCATTTCCCGGGTGGGAAGCACCTACGCCCGCCTGATGCTTGGGCTGAACATCAAGGACGTCACCGGCGGGTACCGTGCGTTCCGCAGGACAACGCTGGAAAAGCTCAACCTGGACCAGGTCGACTCCGTCGGCTACGGCTTCCAGGTGGACCTCGCCTTCCGCGTGGCCCGGATGGGGCTCCGCATCGAGGAACGTCCCATCACCTTTGTGGAGCGTGAGCTTGGAGCCTCAAAGATGAGCGGCAACATCGTGGTGGAAGCCATGATCAACGTCACCAAGTGGGGTCTGCAGGCCCGCTGGAACACGCTGACCCGCAAGAAGGCAGCCAGCCAGCCCTAGGCTGTACGCGCCGCCGCCAGCGCGGACCGCTGAAACAGCAAAAAGAGGAGCCGCCCCAGCACGAAAGTGCAGGGGCGGCTCCCTTTTGTTGTCAGAACGACAGGCCGGAGCCTTTATGCGGAGCGGCGCTCTCCGCGGCGTTCGCGCAGGATGGTCAGCCGGTCTTCGAGGATCTGCTCAAGCTCGGGGAGTGAGCGGCGTTCCAGGAGCATGTCCCAGTGGGTACGGACAGCTTTGTCGTTGCTGGTGTCCGGCCGTTCGCCATCAACGAGGAGCGCTTCCTTGCCGGTCTTGGAAACCCAGACAGGCGGGATTTCTGCCTCTGAGGAGAAGGTGACGAAGACCTGCTCGCCGTCCTCGCACCGGTACTCGACACGCTGGCGCGGAGCCGGCTCTACTCCGGACTCGGTCTCCATGCTCTGTGCACCAAGGCGCATGCCCCGCAGGCTGCGATCGCTCATGATTTCTCCCTCTGGTCGGTTCGCGGTGTACAACACCGCGCTAGCCGGTGGCGGCAAAGCGCCGCCGGACTACTCTGTGCTCTGTGCTGCATCTTATGATTCAACGCATCGCGAAGCTCTCTTGTTCCAGCGGATCTGCTCCGGCCGGACAAATACACAATTATGCCGGACAAATACACAATTATACCGTCAGCCCGCCGGAACAGCCAAAAGGAGGGACCCGCCGAAGCGGATCCCTCCCTCACAGCCGGCCAGGATGATGATTACGGGTGCTGCCGCTGTGCTTAGGGTTCGGACGGTTTCGCGCCGACTTCATCAAACAGCCCGCCGGCGGATTCCGGAGCGGTCCCGCCCAGGGCGCTGCCGATTCCCTTCAGTGCTTCGCCCACCTCACTGGGAATGATCCACAGCTTGTTGGAGGAGCCCTCCGCCAGTTTGGGCAGCGTCTGCAGGTACTGGTAGGCCAGGAGCTTCTGGTCCGGGTTGCCCTTGTGAATGGCGTCAAAGACTTTCTGGATGGCCTGCGCTTCGCCGTCGGCACGGAGGATGGCGGCTTTGGCGTCACCTTCAGCCGCAAGGATCGAGGCCTGGCGCTGGCCCTCAGCGGTCAGGATGGCCGACTGCTTGGTTCCTTCGGCAGTCAGGATGGCCGCGCGGCGGTCGCGCTCGGCGCGCATCTGCTTCTCCATTGAATCCTGGATGGAGTGGGGCGGATCGATGGCTTTGAGTTCCACACGCGAAACCCGGATTCCCCACCGGCCGGTGGCTTCGTCCAGGACACCGCGGAGCTGGCCGTTGATCTGGTCGCGGGAGGTCAGTGCCTCCTCCAGGTTCAGTCCGCCCACCACGTTGCGCAGGGTGGTGGTGGTCAGTTGCTCCACGGCCTGGATGTAGTTGGCGATTTCGTATGTTGCCGCCCGCGGATCAGTCACCTGGAAATAGACCACGGTGTCGATGGAGACCACCAGGTTGTCCTCGGTAATGACGGGCTGGGGCGGGAACGAAACCACCTGTTCACGAAGATCCAGCAGAGGCAACAGCCGGTCGACGAAAGGTATCAGGATAGTCAGTCCCGGGTTGAGTGTCCGTTGATACTTGCCCAGCCGCTCAACAACTCCTGCGCGGGCCTGCGGAATGATCCGGACCGCACGGACCAGAACGATTATCACAAACACGATCAGGACCACCAGCACTATGGCCAGTGCGGCTCCTCCTGCGTTATCCATACATCTCCTTTTTCCCCAAGTGTTCAGGCTGTATCAGGACTTGCCGTCGGCGTCCGATGCCGCCGAGACGACGGCGGTGGCGCCGTCTATCGCGGCTACGACTACTTTTTGTCCGGCGGGCAGGACCCCCGCCGCGGAGCGTGCACTCCAGATGTCCCCGCCGATTTTTACCAGGCCGCCGTCGGACGAGACGGACTCCATCACTACTGCCTGTTCGCCGATCAGGCGGTCGACGTTGGTCCGCTGCTCGGATGGCCCCTTTTTCAGGTGCGAGAGGGCCACGGGCCGGACAAACGCGATCATGAGAAGGGAGACGACGCAGAAAACCACGATCTGCAGCCAGGGGTCCGCACCGGCGAAGTCCGCCACCATGGCGGCGAGGGTACCTCCGCCGAGCATGATGAAAAAAAGGTCAAGGGTGATCATCTCGATCACTGCAAAAGCGAGGAAAGCCGATAGCCACAGTGCCCACCAGTTTTCGCCCAACCATTCAAACATCGTGCTCCCCCTTCGCTACGGGAAGGCCCATTTTGGCCCGCCAGTAACTGTCCTTACATCGTAGTGCTGGCGTCCGGCTTATGGGGGTTACTGCACTTTTGTGGGGGGATAGTGGCCAAGTCGTTACGCTGGCAGGGTTTCCGCGGGTTGGAAGACCATGAGCCGGAACCTTGCCTCGGACTCGATGATCCCGGGGTGGTCTTCAAGCCGGCCGGCGATGTCGCTCCGGTCGAGGTGGTGCCCCGCGGGTCCCATGAAGGCAAGGTTGGTTGCCTCCTCGTGGGTAAGCGCCAAGGGAAAGCCGATGTCGTGGGTTTCCGCAACCGTGAAATGGGGGGCCATCGCCCCGGTCAGCCGGCTCTCCTTGTCCTCTTCGATGTGGAGCATGCCCGTGATGCCGGCAAGCGAGCCGAGGTGTCCGGAGCGTGGTGTGACCACCACCAGGCGGCCTGTTGGCTTCAGGACGCGTGCGAACTCCGGCGCATTGCGCGGCGCGAAAATGACCGTGATGGCGTCTACCGACGTGCCGGCCAACGGCAGTGGCTGCCACACGTCCCAGGCCAGGTTCAGCGCTTCACTGTTGAGCCGGGCAGCGCGCCGCAGGGCGAACTTGGAGATGTCCATGCCCACGGCGGCTACAGTCCGGCCTTCTGCTGCCGCGTGATCCAGGATGCCCCGCAGGTAATGTCCGGTCCCGGTTCCGGAGTCCAGGACGACGGCGGAGTCCCTGGGCAGGCAGGAAACGACGGCGGCAGCGACAGCATCTGCGAGTGGCCGGTAGTGCCCGCTCCCCAGGAAGTTGAACCGGGCGTCCACCATCCCGGGGGTGTCAGCTTCGAAGGCGGTGCCCTTGCCCACGAGGAGGTTGTAGTAGCCCTGCCTGGCTGCATCGAAACTGTGCCCGGAACCGCAGGCAAGGCGCGCCGGGCCCGCGAGGTCCGGCCGCTCCCGCTCCAGCGGCCGGGAGCACACGGGACACAGCAGCGGGAGGTCCGCGGGGGAAGGCATAGGCACTATCTTAGGGCTGTCCGGCGGACTTCCCCGGTCGCCGGGAGCAGTGGCCCGGGGCTGCCCCGGCTCTGCGCTGCCGGTCCTGGATCAGGGGAGGAGGGCGGGGCCGTCGCCGAACCCGAGCCCCTCACGCGCTTTCTCTATTCCGGGCTCCGCCCACCTGGCGGCGTACTCGGCGTTGCTGCTGAGCGAGCGCAACTGGGCACGGTCCACGTAGAGCACGCCGTTCAGGTGGTCTGTCTCGTGCTGCACGATGCGGGCCTGCCAGCCTGCGAACTCCTTCTGCACGTGCGAGCCGTCCGGCACCTGGAATTCCAGCAGGACTTTTTCCGGCCGGGCAACCACTGCCTGCAGTCCGTTCAGGGAGAGGCAACCCTCGTAAAAGGACGCCAGCTCCGTGCCCACCGGGGTGTAGCGGGGGTTCAGGAGCGCCATGAATTCCAGGGGACGCCGCTTCCGCAGGGCAGCTGCCTCGGGGTCGACGTCGAACTGGTCCTCCACGACGGCGATCTGGAGGGGTATGCCCAGCTGCGGTGCTGCCAGCCCCACGCCCGGGGCCTCGTGCATGACCTGCCGCATGAGCGCGATGAGCAGGTCAAGCTGTTGGAGAGACAGCTGGCCGTCAAAGGCGGCGGCGCGCTGGCGCAGGGCGGGATGGCCGGCCTGCACGATGGGCGGCAGTGTGCCTGCTGACAGGATCCGCTCCACAGTTTCCCTGATCTGTTCGTCGCTGAGGGTGGTCTCCGGCGGATTCTGGCTCATGAGGAAAAGCCTACTGGCGGTGGGAGATCCGGCCCGCCTGCCTGGGCTAGTGTCTTTCCCATGGCTGAACACCCTTCCCCGAGTACCCCTGCCCTGGACTGCGTCCTGGGCTTCCTCCGCGTCCTGGAATCAGGTGGAGGGTCTGCTGGAATCCGGCCGTTCCTGGCGGAGGCCTTCGTGCTGGTCGAAGCGCCGCATCTGCTGGCGCCGGAAGGTTCCACCCGGACGCTGGCCGCTGTGCTTGCCGGTGCTGACCAGGGCACGGAGGTGGTGGCGGACCAGGCGTTCAGCATCAGGCGCACCACCTGTGAAGGCGGGAGGGTGGCCGTGGAGGCGGACTGGTCAGCAACAGTCCTGATGGATCTGCCCTACTGGGACAGGGGAGAGACCATCCGCGCCAGGACGTCATCGGTCTTCGAGGTCAGGGACGGCAGAATCGTGAGCCAGGACAGCTACGACTGCTACTTCCGGAGTGGTTCCTGACCGGCATGCCCTCACCGGCGGCCCGCGGCTACTGCATGGTGAAGCGCCTGGCGGTCCACCGGTTAACGGCTGGCACCGAAGCAGCGGCGCCAATGGCCAGGTTTCGCAGCTGGAGGAAGGGTGCCGGCAGCGGACGGCCCAGCATCATATTGACCTCGGACTGGCGCCTGGCGATGACGGCGGCACGCCGCCGCCCGCTGTCGAACTCTTTCAGCTGTCCTTCAACTGGCTCTCCCGCCACGCCCCTGCGAATCAGCGGCGACAGGGCGTGGGCAGCCAGCCAGCCAAGATTCATGCCCTGGCCGCCGATTGGGCTGATTTCGTGCGCAGCGTCGCCGATCAGCAGCACCCGTCCCGCCACCGTGCGGCGGGCAAGCGTGGACCTTACGCTGAAGGCGCTCATCATGGTGTTGGTCTCCACATCGGGCAGGATGCCCGTACGCTGCAGGACCAGTCCGGCCAGCCGATGGGCGTCCGCTGTCTCCGCCGGCGTGCCGAGCCGTACCACCCACCGCCTGAGGCCGCCCGGCAGCGGAAAAGATTCAACGATTCCCCCTGCTTCAAGGAACAGGACAGCCATCTGCCCGTGGTCCCCGGACTCGGCAAAATCGCCCATCAGGTAGTGGTCCGGATACGCCTTTGTGCAGACGGGCACGTCAAGCACCTTCCGCAGCTGCGACCTCGCACCGTCCGCGGCCACCACAAAGGATGCACAGAAGTCCCGCTGACCCGCACCTCCAGCAGAAGGCTCGACGACGACGGCGGCCCTTCCGCCGTCGTCGTACAGTCCTGTGACCCTCGCGCCCCTGACGATGGCCCCGCTGTCAAGGGAAAGGACGCGGTCCTCCAGGAGCTGTTCGGTTCGGTGCTGGGGGAGGGCCAGCACGAACGGAAAGGCCTCTGAAACGGTGTTGAAGGACATGCTGGCCACCGTTTTCCCCCCGCTGACTGCGAGGCCTGTACGGATCGGCACGCCCTCCTGCACCATGGCGCCGGCCAGCCCCACCCGGTCCAGCGCGTCGAGGGCGGGCGGGTGGATTCCGATGGCGCGGCTGTGGAGGTTCCGTTCGGTTCTCTGCTCGAGGATGCGGACCGAGATTCCCTCCTGGAGAAGGGACGCGGCCAGGAACAGTCCCACCGGCCCGCCGCCAACGATCACCACGTCGGGGGCCACGTCAGTTCCCCGGGTAGGCAAGGACCTGATGGAACGCGCTGCCGGTCCGGACCACCCAGCCCGGGGGAGCGAGGGCCTTCAACTCCCCGTGCGTGTAGCTCCGGCGGATGGAGGTCAGCCCGTCCGCGCGGATGAAGGAGTGGCGGAAAGGAAGTGCCGCAGCGCTGAACAGGGCGTAGGCTGCCGGGCTGCGGCGCAGATCATTGTGCAGCGCTGTTTTCCGGGCAAGCGTTTCTGAGTGTGCCAGCAGCTCCTTCAGTTGGCCGGCATCGAGGTGGTGGAGGACATGGTTCGAGATCACGAAGTCGTACTGCCGGCCCTCCTGTACAAGGTCGGTGCTGTGGGCTTGCCGGAAACTGACGCCTGGCACGGCAGGCCTGCGGAGGGCGAAGGCGGCGGCGCGGCGATCCGGATCGATGCCCGTGATGTGCAGGGTGAGCCGGTCGTCTGCGGCCCAGCGCGCCAGCATAACGGCAAGATCGCCGCCGCCCGACCCGATATCCAGGACGGTTGCCGGCCGGGAAGTGGCAGCAAGGAACGGGCGCAGTTCCCGCACGTACAGCCGCCGCCATCCCGACAGCACCCGGTTTACTAAGGCGAACTGCCGGTACGTGTTGTCCAGCGCCTCAGGGTCGCAGTCGGGCAGGTCCATGATCTCTGTGGCGCCGGCATCGCGCTGCCGCAGGAGGAAGTCCACGGGGTTCAGGCCACTGGAGCGTCCGCCGGCATCCGTTCCTGCCCCGTGCGCCCGCCTGGGATTACGACTTGAGCCTGCCGCAGTTTGGTGAACAGTGCGGTTTCCACCGTGAGTCCTGGCCCGAACGCCATGGAGCAGATCCGTTCGTCGCCGGGTTCAGGGGCTTGTTCCAGGATGCGTTTGATGACAAACAGGACTGTGGCGCTGCTCATGTTGCCGTAGTTCCTGAGGATTTCGCGGGCCGGAACCAGCTGTTCCGCCGTCAGGCCGAGCCGGGACTCGACTTTGTCCAGGATGCTCCGGCCGCCGGGGTGGATGGCCCAGTGGCGGATAGATGAGTAGGGGAGTGCAGCGAGTTCAGGGTCCCGGGCAAGGAGCGGCTCCAGCGCCCCGACGATGTGGTCGTCAATGATGTGCGGGACGTAATTGCCCAGGACCATTTCAAATCCGTTGTCGCCGATGTTCCATGCCATGGAGTCTTCACCGACGGGCGTGAGGACGGTTTCGAAATGGTCCAGTTGCAGCAGGGCGTTTTCCTCAGCGCCTGGCCTGGCTGTCACGACGGCGGCCGCGGCGCCGTCGGCGAACAGCGCGGATCCCATAATGGTGTCCGGGTCGTTGGAGGTGCGCACGTGCAGCGAGCACAGTTCCGCACAGACAACCAGGACCACCGCGTTGGGGTCGGCCTCACAGAACAGTTTCGCGGCGCGGAGGGCTGGAAAAGCCGCATAACAGCCCATGAAACCGAGGTGGTAGCGCTGGACGGCGGGATCCAGGCCGAGTTCACGCACGATCTTGTAGTCCGGCCCGGGGTTGAAGAATCCGGTGCAGGAGACGGTCACCAGATGAGTTATGTCAAGTAAATCGAGTTCCGGGCAGGATTCGACGGCGGCACGGGCGGCCGCGACGAACAGCTTGGTGGCCTCGCGGCCAAAAATTTCGTTGCGCACTTTGGTGCTGGGATTCAGCAGCAGGCCGGTGGCGGCATCGTAGAACTGCGGGTCTTCAGCCTGGAAATCGTTGGTCATTTCCTCAACGGCAGTAAACCTAGTGTCAATGGCTGCCGCGTCGAAGCATGTGCCCACCAGGCGTGAGCCGAGCCGGGTCAGGCCGGGCTGCGCCGCAAAAACATCCCGGGCCTCGGACTGGATCAGCATCGTTTTCGGAACTGCGGTTTCAAGGGAACGCACGTAGACCGTCATTGGTTCATTCTTGGCGAGCGGCGGGATATTGGCAACGGTGTGCGACGTGCTGACCTGCGGACTTGTCACTGGATCCGGGTCGCTGCTTTATGGCGGCTGCGGCCGCTTCTGCGGCCCTGAGCTTAACGCCGATAATCTACATTATGTAAAGTAGAACACAGTTGGCCATGCAACCTGCTCCCCCTAACGCCCCTTGAGAGACATCCTCTATCGCTCGTCCTCCGGTATCCCGATGCGGAAGAATGCAGGTGATCGGTGCCCGAGTGCCGATAGTTTGGGGAACATTGTGAAGCGGATTATCGGAATTGTCCTGGCAGGGGTCTGTGTCCTCGGTACGATCGCGTTCTTCATCGTCCGGTCCGCCGAGGACGAGGCAACGGCGGATATGCTTGCCCGCGCCGGACGCTTCGCCATCCCGTCAGACTGGAAGCTGACTGACGAAATCGTGCGCTCCGAGCGTTTTCTGTGCATGAGTACCAATCCTTGCCCCAGCCTTCCCGGCAATGGAATGCAGGGAAAGAGTTGAACACAAGCGACGTCACAGCTGTCGTGTCGGGGGTCGGGTTCGAGATGAAGGCCGACACTCCCTGCCAGCGGCCCTCGAATGCAACCGGCAACATCACCATCTGTAGATTCTCCGGCACAGATGGCGATTACACCTACATGGTCAATGTCGCCAGCCCTGGCTTGAACGAATCCCAGATCGTCACCATGATCGTCCGCCCAGTGGACTAGAACCTTGGGAAATCTTGAGGATGATTTCTCTGGCGACTGGATAAACACGCCGGTACCCTGAGATCATTCAGCCCGCATCCGCTGTCTTGAGCCGCAGATCAAGGCTGCAGTCCGCTGAGTAGCCGTTGGGGGTAATGCGGGGGCTGCGGCCGCTCCCCCGCGGCGGCTCCCGCGGGTGACAAGGACCGTGCTGCGACTCCAGACGGATCAGCGGCGCGGGCCGGCTCTAGAGGAGCAGGGTCCGTGGGGTCACGGTGAGGTTGATTCCGGCATTGGGGCCAAGCAGGTCTCTGGCAAATTCCGGGACGGCGATGTGTCCCCGCCAACGGGAGGGTGTGTTGTCTATATCCGTGAGCTGGTCTTTGTCTTCGGGATTCCAATCGCGGACTGCCGTGGAAATGGCACTGTTCCAGGCGGCCCATGCTTTGGGCAGCGGCCCGTCTCTGCCGGGAGGCTCAATATCGACCACCAGGGTGTCCTGCCAGTCCTCGGTTTGCTCCAGGTGGTCGTCGAAGAAGAAATGTCCCTCCTTTTCCCTGATCGACATCAGCCGCAGCCTGAGCGCGTGGCGCAGCCGCGGTACTTCCCGGCCGCCCACCCGGGGCCGGGGTGCTTTCGAGGAAAGGAAAGTGGTCAGCAGCGGCAGCGGCGAGTCGATCGGGTCCCCTTCCCTCCAGTGCTCAATCTGGACGGGACAGAAGTGGGCGGCGCTCTGTTCATGGACCATGACCGGCAGCCCCCGAATGGCCAGCCCCACGTCAAGCTGGAACTCCACCTCAGGGGGTGCAGCTTTGCCGACGGTG
Organism: Pseudarthrobacter quantipunctorum; assembly: GCF_045291495.1. Taxonomy (NCBI): domain Bacteria; kingdom Bacillati; phylum Actinomycetota; class Actinomycetes; order Micrococcales; family Micrococcaceae; genus Pseudarthrobacter; species Pseudarthrobacter quantipunctorum. The sequence goes on along the minus strand of NZ_CP148033.1, from coordinate 1,964,722 downwards.
AAACCGGCGAGTTCAACTTCAATTTTGAGGTCGCCGAAGAGGAAGCGCTGGAGGTTCTGGTAGCCCTCCTCGGAATTGACGATGCCGTAGCGGCCGCTGTGGCTCCGGTGCACCACGGCCAGCGGCGCCCCCTGGACTGCGGCATTGTCAATCTGGACCAGGCCGTCGCTTCTTGCTCCTACAGCTTTGGACGAAAGGCCCAAGGCCACGTCGTAATCGCCTGGATTCGAGCCGACAAGGCAGAACAGCTCATCCAGCGGGAACCCGTCGTCGGGCATCTGCGTCCCTACGAAGGCCTCCCGGGTCCGTGTCCGCCTGAGGGCCGGCGGAGTGAGGTAGTCATACATCCTGTCCGGCCCGAAGATGTCCGCCCCTTGAACACCAAGGACGTCGCGGATCTTCTCCAGGAGGCCAAAACCGACTGCGAAACGGATTCCGCCATGCGGTGTTGCATAGGTGAACACCCGTGCCACGTATCGGGCCCCGGCCGCGGGGTCGATGGTGCCCTCCTCGCCGGCAAGGGTTTCGGGTATGACCCGCTGCAGCAGCGAGCGGCAAATCAGCCCTCCCATTGAGTGGGCCACCAGGAAGACCTTGGGGGCGCCGGTCTTATTGAGCACCAGCTTGATGAGCCCGAACAGATCCCGTGCGGCGTCCTCGAAGGAGAAGCTCTCCCCCTCCTCGCCGAAGGTATCCGCGGAATCATCGTAAAAACGATGGATCCATACGGATGCCGGGTTTACGGAGCCGGAATCCACGCTGTTCAGGAAGGCCCACTGGTCGCCATGGACCGGGACCTCGTACTTGTGGTCGGAAACGAGCCGCAGCATCGGGGACTCGAACTGGTGGAACTTGGCGCGTCCGTTTCCGTCGGCACGGACGTGGACAGAGCCTTGGCTGAACCCGTAAAACGGATCATCAACGGCATTGTTGATGGCAGAGCCTGTCCCCGCGAATCCGCGCACATAAATCACCGGCAGCCTGCCATCATCGCCGGGGAATCCCATGACTTGTCCCTCCTGCACCACGAAAACGGGCCCTCTTTCAGTAAGAGGTGCTGTGCCTTGCTCTGGGCAGTGGACCACCGCGGGCGTTACTGGCGCGTTACGGAGCTGCCGTTTTCCTTGAATTCGCCGGGCTCAGGCCGTAATAACGCGGCCGTAACGGTACCGCAGTGTACTGGTCTGAAGTGACCAGCTTTCAAGGAGCCAGTAATGGATGAGCAAGTAGCCGCTAATAGCCAGCCAGCTGGTCCGCACTGTGACGTAAAGCCGCAGACGCGCCCGGTGCTCCGCCCGGATCTTTCGACCCGCAGGGAGCGCCTGATCCGCCTGCTAAGGCTCAAATGGGTCAACGGTACCGTCCTGCACTACTGGTTCCTGGATGCTCCGGCTCCACAAAAGGAAGCGGTCCGCAAGGCGTTCAAGGAATGGAAAGACCTCGGCATAGGACTGGAATTCTCCGAAGTGGCAGACCGCAGTGAGGCCGAAGTTCGCATCGCCTTCGACCAGGGTGACGGCTCGTGGTCCTACGTCGGGCGCGACGTCCTGGGGATCAACGCCAACGAGCCCACCATGAATTTCGGCTGGGACCTCACCGACGACTACGGCCGCACCACTGCCCTCCACGAGATCGGCCACACCCTGGGCCTGCCGCACGAACACCAGAACCCCTTCTCCGGGATCATCTGGGACGAAGCCAAGGTCTATGAATACTTCGGCGGCGCCCCCAACCATTGGCCGCAAGAGCAGACACTGCACAACGTCCTGAGGAAGATTGACACCAGTGAAGTCGAGGGATCCTCCTGGGACCCTGATTCCGTCATGGAATACTGGTTCCCCGCCGGGCTGATCAAGGAACCTGCCCGTTTCCAGGCGGGGCTCAATCCGCCGGGAGGCCTGTCCCCCGCGGACAAGGAATGGGTCCGGAAATTCTTCCCGGCACTGCACTCCCGGCTTCCCGTTCTCCAGCCCTTCCAATCGGTGCCGCTCTCGCTGGTTCCGGGCGGCCAGGCCGACTTTGCGCTGGAACCCCAGGCATCGCGCAAATATGAGATAAGCACCTTTGGCGCGGCCGACACTGTTTTGGTCCTGTTCGAGGAAGTGCAAGGCGAGTTGCGCTTCGTCGCCGGAGACGACGACAGCGGGGAAGACCGGAACTCACGGGTCTCCGCCAAGCTTTTTCAAGGCAGGCGGTACGTCGTGCGTGTACGGCTGTACTGGGCCGGCGAGTCTGGACAGACCGCAGTCATGCACTGGTGACCGCGCCGGCCATTCTTGCGCCAATATTTCGGAAACGCGAGCCAACTCCTGATTTTCCTCCAGCAAGATCAAAACACCTGAGAAGGACGCATCCCGCCAAGGAAAGCCAGCTCCAGGCAGACTTAGGGACCCGGGCACAGCCCCGGCCTTTCCACAGGCATTAACTCAACCGGGAGGGGCGAGCGCGACGATGCAAGAGCACAACTGGTCCGAACCGGCCGGGCCCGGCGAAGATCCGGATGCCCCTTCCACAGGCTTGCTCATCATCCGCACCTGGCACGAACCAGGCCATCCCCAGGGCTTCAGGGCACGAATCACCTACTCCCAGGAATCCGGCAGCCGCCAGGACACTGTTGCCACCGCGGACCCAGCCGAGGTGCTAAGAGTGGTTAAGCGCTGGCTGGCCGCCCAGCCAGGAGTCACCGGCCGGAACTAGGCGCTCCTTGACCACGTTCTGCTGCCGTTCAAGGACAGCAGCAAGGAGCTCCCGGACCGGTTCCGCGGGCATCAGCCCCATGTCCTCCTGCAGCTGCTCCCGGTAGCGCTCATAGGCCCGAAGCGCGGCCGCCGGATTACCTCGCTGCAATTCGGCCCGGATCAGGAGACCGACGGCATTCTCATAGAGGGGTTCTATGCCCACGGCAGCCTCAGCGGCCTCCCGTGCCATCCCGCAGTCACCCAGGGCGAGCGACCGCGCGGCAATATCCGTGAAGATCCGCAACCGGTCCTGCTGCAGGTGGCTTTGTTCAAACACCACCCAGTCCTCATACCAGCCGGGAAGCAGTTGCGCGTCACGCAGCTCGTCCAGCAGAGAGCCGGCCCCAGCGCCGAAACCCGCCTGCCCCAGTGCCCGCGCCTGTGCCCGGATCCGGTTCAAATCGACATCGACCTGATCGTTCAGGGACAGCAACCTGCCTTCGTTGACGATCAGGCCCTGCACCTGGCGCGATGTTAAGTGGACGCTGACCCGGAGGCTTTCCAGGGCTTTCGAATCCGGGTACTCGGGCCACAGCAGTCCTACCAGATAGTTGCGTAGACGTGGGCCCTTGATGGCCAGGGCTGCGATGAGCCGCTGCTGCCGTGTTGCGACGTGGACGACTACGCCGTCCCGGCGTAGGCACCAGGACCCGAGCAGGTCCAGTTTTATTTCTCCATAGCCGTCGTCGTCCATGGGAACCTGATTTCGGTACAACTAAAGGTGGTGGATCAGTAGAACTGAGGATCCTCAATTCGATTGCCCTTGTCAATGTGTTCTGTCCCTTTTTTCCAAGGGGAGAGGCCACTATCGGTAGGGCAGAGTCAGCGCGTGGACCCGATCCCCGCCCCTACCAGCGCTCCAACTCCCAGGCCCAGCGCAAAACCAAGGAACGGGCTGTCGAACACGGCCAATCCAAGGGTTATGCCCACAGCAGCGCCAAGCAGGGAACAGATCCAGAGCGGCTTATTCACATGTCTCCTGATGTCATTGCTGCACCGGCGGCGTCACCCGGCATAGGCCCTTTGCAGTTCCGCGATATCCAGCTTCTGCATGCCCAGCATTGCCTGCATGGCACGATGAGAGCCGTGGGGGTCCGGGCCGGCGATCAACGAGGGCAGGATAGCCGGAACTACCTGCCAGGACACTCCAAAACGGTCCTTCAACCAGCCGCACTGGCTCTCGGAGCCGCCGTCGGTGAGCGCCGCCCAGTACCGGTCCACGGCGGATTGGTCCTCACAATCCACCACGAACGAGACCGCTTCCGTGAAGCTGGAGCCCCTGGCACCGTTCAGTGCAGTGAACCCGCGTCCTTCCAGTTCAAAGTCGACGGCGATTGCCTCACCGGCGACACCCGGTCCACCCTCACCGAAGCGCGAAACATTGATGATCCTTGAGTCGTCGAAAACGGATGTATAAAACTGCGCCGCGTCTTCCGCCTGGTTCTCGAACCACAGGCAGGTCCCAATTTTCCGTGGCATACGTGGCTCCCTTCCGGCTCGAGCCTAATGCCGCGATCCACCCCGCACAACGGCTGGCATTAGGCTCGAAACCATGAGTTCCCACACCGGTAAATCTCCAAAACCGCCCGCACTCCCCCGTCTGCTGGGAGCCGCAACGGCCGATGCAGTCCTGATCATGGTGTTTGCCGCCGTGGGACGCGACGCACACCAGCGCGGCGACATTCTGACCGGCGTGCTGCTGACGGCATGGCCGTTCCTGGCCGGCGCGGCCCTTGGCTGGTTGGTGGGCAGGGCATGGCGTGATCCGCTCTCGGTGCGCCGGGCAGGGCTTGCCGTTTGGCTCGGCAGCGTAGCGGGCGGGATGGTTCTGAGGGCCGTGACTGGGCAGACCGTGGTGCTCCCGTTCGTCATCGTTGCCTTGCTCAGTCTGGGACTTCTGCTGGTCGGCTACCGCCTTCTGCTTGCAGGCGCGAGGCGCCGCGGCCGTGTCGCGGCGCCCGACCGGCCTGACGCCTGACCTGTGCCCGTCCTGAGGCCTGGCGGATGTAATAGGCTGGCAGCAGAAGTCCGCCGGGTACTCCCACCGCGCAACAGATCCGAAAGGGTTCAACGTGATCACCGCATTCGTCCTGATCAAGACTGACGCTTCCCGCATCCCCGAGACGGCTGAGGAGATCTCGGCGATCGAGGGCATCAGCGAGGTATATTCCGTGACCGGCGAGTGGGACCTGATTGCCGTTGCCAGGGTGCACCGGCACGAGGACCTGGCCGACGTCATCGCAGACCGGCTCTCAAAGGTCCCGGCTGTTGTCCACACCACGACGCATATTGCTTTCCGCGCCTACTCCCAGCATGACCTGGACGCGGCGTTTTCCCTGGGCTTCGAACAGTAGGAAGCCAAGGCCCCCCTCAGCGGGCGGTCAGGGAAACCCACTTTTCAAGGACGGCCGCAGCGGCGCCCGTATCAATCGATTCGGCCGCGCGGGCAAAGGCTGTCTTCATCCGGTCCACGAAGGGCCCCTCGGCAGACTCATCGAAGGCCACGAGTCCGGCAGCAGCGTTGAGCAGAACAGCGTCCCGGGCGGCGCCTTCCTTGCCGGCAAGGACGTCCCGGACTACAGCGGCATTTACCTCTGCGTTGCCGCCGCGCAGCTGCTCCACTGTTGCCAGGCTGATGCCAAGGTCCTGCGGCGAGAACGTCATTTCACTCACAGCCCCGTCCCGGATCTCCCAAACGGTGGACGGGCCGGTGGTGGTGAGCTCATCGAGGCCGTCATTGCCCCGAAAGACCAGTCCCCTGCTCCCCCGCTGCGCCAGGACTCCCGCGACCAGCGGCGCCATCCTGGCATTTGCGACGCCGACAGCAGAGGCCTGCACTTTGGCCGGGTTGGTGAGGGGGCCGAGGAAATTGAACGCCGTGGGAACAGCCAGCTCCCGCCTGGGGACCGCGGTGTGACGGAATGACGGATGGAACACCTGCGCGAAGCAGAAGGTGATACCCGCCTCCTCGGCGTTGCGGGCAACTTCCTCGATGGTCAGGTCAAGCCGGACCCCCAAAGCCTCCAGCACATCAGCGGAACCGGACGACGACGACGCCGCGCGGTTGCCGTGCTTGACCACCTTGGCGCCGGCTCCGGCGGCTACAAGGGCCGCCATCGTGGAGATGTTGACTGTATTGAGCTGGTCTCCGCCGGTACCCACGATGTCCAGTTTTTGGCCCGAAATGCCGATGGGTTTTGCGTGGGCCAGCATGGCATCCACCAGGCCGGAAAGCTCCTCCACGGTCTCGCCCTTGGCGCTAAGGGCTACGAGGAATCCCGCGATCTGTGCCGGCGTGGCCTCCCCGGACATGATGGTGTCCATGGCCCAGGACGTGTTACCGGCAGTAAGGTCGGTGCCGCTGATCAGTGCCGAGATCACGCGGGGCCACGAGTTGGCGGACGGTGCGGAAGCCTGTGAAGTCACCTCCTGATGCTATCTAGGGTTGGCGGGGACTGACCAATATGAACCCCTGCGGGAACTTTTCCCCGCGAATTCGCGTCTTTGTAGAAAAAGTCCCCCAAAAAGGCGGTTTGCGTTGGGCAGCACGGACTTTTACAGACATAATGTCTATGTGACATCTGCGACCCATGCCCCCAGTACCCCGGCGCACCCCACGCTGAACCGCCCCAACATGGTTTCCGTTGGAACCGTTGTGTGGCTGTCAAGTGAGTTGATGTTCTTCGCCGGTCTCTTCGCCATGTACTTCACGCTGCGCTCAACGAGCGCACAGATGTGGGCGGACGAGACAGCCAAGCTCAACTTCCCGTTCGCGCTCGCCAACACGATTGTCCTCGTGGCCAGTTCCTTCACTTGCCAGATGGGCGTCTTCGCTGCGGAGCGCCTGCAGCCGCGAAGGACCGGGGGTGTGTTCCAGTTCGCCCGGTGGGGAATGAATGAATGGTTTACCCTCACCTTCCTCATGGGCGCCTTCTTCGTCGCCGGACAGGCTACCGAGTACGCGATGCTGGTTTCCGAGCACGTCTCGCTCTCCTCAAACGCCTACGGTTCCGCGTTCTACATGACCACCGGCTTCCACGGCCTGCACGTCATTGGCGGACTCGTCGCCTTCCTGCTCATCATGGGCCGGTCTTTTGCGGCGAAGAAGTTTGGGCACTTTGAAGCCACATCGGCGATTGTCACCTCTTACTACTGGCACTTCGTGGATGTCGTGTGGATCGGCCTCTTCCTGGTCATCTACGTACTCAAGTAGCCAGCTTTGATTCTTTTTCTACAAGAGGCAGAATTTCAGGTAGCGGCTCCCGGAGCCGGCGCAGGATCGAATAAAGGAACCACCACGTGAAGGCACTCTCACAAAAGCGGCGTCACCCACTTGCAGCAATAGCGCTGCTTCTGATGGGGCTCCTCATCACGGGTGGGCTCTACGCCGTGGCTACCACCGTCAACGAGGCGAAAGCCTCCACCACCTCTTACAGCGCAGATGACGTCGAAGAGGGCGGCAAGCTCTTCGAGGCCAACTGCGCCACGTGCCATGGCATGGGCGCCAGCGGCAGCGAGGCAGGTCCGTCGCTGGTTGGCGTGGGAGCAGCCGCTGTTGACTTCCAGGTGGGCACCGGCCGCATGCCGATGCAGATGAACGGTCCCCAGGCGATGAAGAAGCCTGTCCAGTTCAACGATGAGCAGACCAACCAGCTCTCAGCCTACGTCGCGTCCCTGGGCGCCGGCCCGGCGATTCCTGAAGAAGGCCTGCTTGACGAAGGCGGCGACGCCGCTGCCGGTGGCGAGCTGTTCCGCGTGAACTGCGCCATGTGCCACAACGCTGCCGCTGCCGGCGGCGCCCTGACCCGCGGCAAGTTTGCACCTGCCCTGGCAGACGTTTCGGGCAAGCACATCTACGAGGCGATGGTGACCGGTCCCCAGAACATGCCTGTGTTCAGCGACTCCAACATCACTCCCGAAGACAAGCGCGACATCATCACCTTCCTGAAGCAGATCGAGAGCAGCGGTTCCCCCGGCGGCGCCGACCTCGGTTCGCTGGGTCCGGTAGCTGAAGGCCTGTTCGTTTGGGTCGCCGGCCTTGGCGTCATCATCGCATTCACGATCTGGTTGACCTCCCGGACGTCCTGACATCCGCGTCACCGCACACTTCTGCTGATCCGTCAGCAGCTTGATATTAGAAACTAACCCGGTATCCGCCGGGACGAGAGAAGGATGAGGCGAATTATGGGCAACCATAGTGACGGCAGTCCGAACCACTCGGGCACCGTAGCTACGGCTGGTCAGAATGAGGTGGAGAAGTTCCAGGATCCTGGAATTCCTCCGCACCGTTTGCGCCTGGCTGACACGGACCCGAAGGCCGCAAAGCGGGCAGAACGGCAGGTCGCCTTACTATTTGGCATCTCTGTTGTTGGAACCCTAATCTTCCTGGTGGCGTACTTCGCCATTGATCTGGGAGCCGGGGAGTCGAGCATTGACGCCATCCGGCTGCAGAACATGCTCCTGGGGCTGGGAACCGCGTTCGCGATGCTCGGCATCGGTACCGGCATTGTGCACTGGGCCAAAGCCCTTATGCCGGACCACGAGGTTTCCGAGGAACGCCACGCGATCCGGTACGAAGAGGACCGCCAGGCTGCAGTACGCATCGTGGACGACATCGTTGAAGAGACGGGCATCAAGCGCCGTCCTCTGATCCGGAACACCCTCCTGGGAGCCGTCGCCCTCGCACCCCTGCCGGCAGTTGCCATCTTCGGCGACCTCGGTCCGCGTCCGGACAACAAGCTGGCCCACACCTTGTGGGCACCCCAGGAAGGCAAGCTCAAGCGTCTTGCCCGCGACCCCGACGGAACGCCCATCAAGGCATCCGATGTAACCATCGGATCGGCATTCCACGTTATCCCCGAAGGCCTGAACGACCTCCACGAGGGCAAGCTCAACGAAAAGGCCAAGGCCGTTGTGCTGCTCATGCGGCTGGATCCGGCGTCGCTGAACCCCTCAGAAGGCCGCGAGGACTGGGGATACAACGGCATCGTTGCCTACTCCAAGATCTGCACCCACGTCGGTTGCCCCGTTGCTCTGTACGAGCAGCAGACGCACCACCTGCTGTGCCCGTGCCACCAGTCCACCTTCGACCTCACGCAAGAGTGCAAGGTGATCTTTGGCCCGGCCAGCCGGCCTCTCCCCCAGCTGCCCATCGCAGTTGATGACGAGGGCTACTTGGTCGCTACCAGCGACTTCAAAGAACCCGTAGGACCAAGTTACTGGGAGCGTGATATGCATGAGCGCAGCATCAACAGCTGAGCCCGCTTTCGTCGCCAAAACCAAGACAGGCCGGTTTACCGACTTCGTCGACCAGCGTGTTGGCGGTTCCGGAATCCTCCGCGAATTCGGCCGCAAAGTCTTCCCGGACCACTGGTCCTTCATGTTCGGCGAAGTGGCGCTGTACTCTTTCGTCATCCTGCTGCTCTCCGGCACCTTCCTGACGTTCTTCTTTGATCCGTCCATGGCGGAGACGCACTACGACGGTTCCTACGTTCCGTTGAAGGGCGTGGAGATGTCCGTGGCCTACAGCTCATCGCTGGATATCTCCTTTGATATCCGTGGCGGCCTGTTCATGCGCCAGGTCCACCACTGGGCCGCCCTGCTGTTCGTAGCCTCCATCGCAGTGCACATGCTGAGGGTCTTCTTCACCGGAGCTTTCCGCAAGCCCCGTGAGATGAACTGGGTTGTGGGCAGTGTGCTGCTCATCCTAGCAATGGCTGCAGGCTTCACCGGTTACTCGCTGCCGGACGACCTGCTCTCGGGCAACGGCCTTCGCATTATTGACGGCGTCATCAAGTCCATCCCGGTCATTGGTACCTACATCTCGTTCTTCCTGTTCGGCGGCGAGTTCCCGGGTACCGCAGTCATCGGCCGCCTGTACATGCTGCACATCCTGCTGGTGCCTGCGCTGATCCTGCTGATGATCGTCCTCCACCTCTTCATGGTGGTCGTGCACAAGCACACCCAGTACCCCGGCCCCGGCCGCAACGACAACAACGTTGTCGGTTACCCGCTGGGCCCTGTCTACGCTGCCAAGGCCGGTGGGTTCTTCTTCATCGTGTTCGGCGTCCTGGCGCTCATGGCAGGCTTCTTCACGATCAACCCGATCTGGAACTACGGCCCCTACGATCCCTCCCCTGTCTCCGCCGGTACCCAGCCTGACTGGTACATCGGCTTTGTTGACGGCGCGCTGCGCCTGATGCCGGGTACTTTCGGCGACTGGCAAGTGGAGCAGACATGGCTTGGCTTTGTCTTCTCGTTCAATGTCCTGCTGCCGGCCCTGGTGCCTGCAGGCATCCTGTTCACCGTGATGTTCATGTACCCGTGGATCGAACGCTGGATCACCAAGGATGACCGTGAGCACCACGTGCTGGACCGTCCCCGCAACGCCCCCACGCGGACTGCCATCGGTATGGCCGGCTTTGTCTGGTACTGCGTCATGTGGGCCGCTGCCGGTTCAGACCTCATCGCCACCCACTTCCACGTCTCGCTGAACGATGTCACGTACTGGCTGCGGGCGCTGTTCTTCGTAGGCCCGATCATCGCCTTCATCGTGACCAAGCGCGTGGCCCTGGCCCTTCAGCGGAAGGACCGCGAAATCGCACTCCACGGACGGGAAACGGGCCGCATTGTCCGCCTCCCGCACGGCGAGTTCATCGAGGTACACGCTCCGCTGGACGAGTACAAGCGCTACAAGCTGGTGGGCTTCGAGTCCCCTGAGGTTCTCCCGGCCGTACCCAACGAACACGGTGTGGTGACCCGCAAGGAGAAGCGCCGTGCGTTCCTCTCCAAGTGGTTCTTCGAGGACCGTGTGGCCCCGGCTACTCCGGCTGAGCTGGAAGCCGCCCATGGCCACGGCCACGAGGCAGTGGAGGCACCAGAAGCAACGAAGAGCCTGTCCCACTAGGTTCTAAGATCCGACGACGAAGGCCCGGTCCGCTTGGACCGGGCCTTCGCTTTTAAGTTTGCTACGGAAGGGCAGACCTTCGAGTGGGTTCTCCTTTCGAAACCCGCAGACCTCTAGTGGTTCCGGGCCCTGCGCGCACCGGGCCGCTGCAGCGGAACCCATAGCTTGTATCTGTCAGCGCGGTAATACGACACGGAGTAGTCCACCATCGCCCGGGCAACAAAGGCATGGCGCTGGATTTTCAGCAGTGGTGAGCCCACCTCCACATTCAGCAAGCGCGCAGTGGAGGGTGAGGCCGCCGTGGCCTCAATCATGTCCTCTCCCCACTCCATCACCAGCCCGAACTGTTCGCTCAGCACGTTGTACAGCGACGTGGGCGGTTCCCCGTCCAGCAGCCCCGGCACACGGTGCGCGGGAATGAAGTTCTCGTCAACGCTCATCGGTTCGCCGTCCGCCAGCAGCAGGCGGCGGAACCGCACCAGTGGGGTTCCCTCGTCCAACTGCAGTTCGCGGGCCAGGAACGCACTCGCGGCTATCTGCTCGAAGCTCAGTACCTTTGCAGCCGGGACCATCCCGCGCCGCTGCATCTCTTCGCTGTACGACGTCAGCTTGACCTGGAGATCGAGCTTGGGCCTACGGACGAACGTCCCCAGTCCCACAACCCTCTCGATGACCTCTTCACCAACCAGGGCGTCGATGGCCTGGCGGACGGTCATTCGTGCCAGGCCGAACCGCTCAGCAAGATCGCGCTCTGACGGCAGGGCGGAGCCCGGCGGGCAGGACTGGGCGATATAGGAACGGAGGATCTCACGGAGCTGGACATATATCGCTGTTCCGCTGGTCCGGTCAATCTCGCCGGCGATTGCTGCCGCGCTAGATGCCATGGCGGGTCTCCCCTGCGTTGAAGTTCACCCTCCAATTTTAGGGCAGGTCTAGACCGGTACGGTCCGCGTTCCCGCCGCTTGGTAGGGCGGGCCGCCGGACGACTATATTCGTCTGGCACATGTCATTTGGCGGCGGAAGGCCGCAACAAAGAAGGAGTCCCGTTGCCAATACTCAAGGCAGTGGTCAGAGCCTCGGTGGGACTGCACGCACGTCCTGCCGCCGTGTTCGTCCGGGCTGTTACGGAAACCGGCCTGCCAGTGACCATCGCCAAGGACGGTACACCGCAGGTTGATGCGCGGTCACTCCTCCAGGTGATGGCGGCAGACTTCCACCACGGCTGCGAGGTGAAGCTCGGCATCAGTGAGTCTGCGCTGGATGGCGCACAGAGCCGTCGGGATGCTGAGGACGCCCTCCGGGCGCTTAGCGACCTTTTGGAGTCTCAGGGCGCCGCCTGAGGCCATTCAAGGCGCTGATAATAACGACGTCGGGCCCCACCTTCCGGTGGGGCCCGACGTCGTTGTTTTGTACTAGTTTGTTGCTAGTGTGCGTGGTCTCCGCGGCTGTACTCGTAGACCCAGCCAATAAGGGCAACAACGGCCATGCCGGCTGCGATGTAGACGATCCAGAAGCCCACTGCCAGGCCCAGGAAACCCGTGGCGCAGGAGAGGCCCAGGACCAGCGGCCACCAGCTCCAGGGGCTGAAGTGCCCCTGTTCGCCGGCACCCTCGTGGATCTCAGCGTCGCTGCGGTCTTCGGGGCGGAGGCCAACGCGCTTGCCGGTGAAACCGAGGTATCCACCGATCATGCCGGCCAGGCCGCCCACGAGGAGAATGCCAAGGATGCCCACCCACTCGCCCCAGTTGGTCAGGAAACCGTATACCAGGGACACGGGAACGAAGAAGAAGACTCCGGCACCAAAAATCCAGGATTCAATTTTCATTGTCAGTTATCCCTCTGGTCGGCGTTTCCGAGCGTCTGGGCTGCGGGAGCGGGTGACTCAACGGTGTGGACCTGGCGAAGTTCAGGGTGGTGCAGGTCCAGGGCGGGCCGTTCCGAACGGATCCGGGGCAGCGAAGTGAAGTTGTGCCGCGGCGGCGGGCAGGACGTGGCCCACTCCAGCGAGGCGCCGAAGCCCCAGGGATCGTCCACCTGCACCTTCTCTGCGCTGCGCCAGGTGATGTAGACGTTCCAGAAGAACGGGATCAGCGATGCACCAAGGACAAAGGAAGCAACCGTGGAGAACTGGTTCATCCAGGTGAAGTTGTCTTCCACCAGGTAGTCGGCGTACCTGCGGGGCATGCCCTCGACACCCAGCCAGTGCTGGATCAGGAAGGTGCCGTGGAAGCCCAGGAACAGGAGCCAGAAGTGGATCTTTCCGAGGCGTTCGTTGAGCATCTTGCCGGTGAATTTAGGCCACCAGAAGTAGAACCCGGCAAACATCGCGAAGACAACGGTGCCGAACACCACGTAGTGGAAGTGTGCCACCACGAAGTAGGAGTCAGAGACGTGGAAGTCCAGCGGCGGTGAGGCCAGGATGATGCCGGTCAGCCCGCCGAACAGGAACGTGATCAGGAAGCCGATGCTCCAGAGCATGGGGGTTTCGAACGTCAGCGAACCGCGCCACATGGTGCCGATCCAGTTGAAGAACTTCACGCCGGTGGGCACTGCGATCAGCATGGTCATGAACGCGAAGAACGGCAGCAGCACCGAGCCGGTGACGTACATGTGGTGCGCCCACACGGTAACGGACAGTGCGGCAATGGCAATGGTTGCGTACACGAGGCCCTTGTAGCCGAAGATCGGCTTGCGGCTGAACACCGGGAAGATCTCCGAGACGATGCCGAAGAACGGCAGCGCGATGATGTACACCTCGGGGTGGCCGAAGAACCAGAACAGGTGCTGCCAGAGGACCGCGCCGCCGTTCTCCGGGTCGAAGATGTGGGCACCGAAGCGCCGGTCGGCGCCGAGCGCGAACAGGGCTGCTGCCAACGGCGGGAAGGCCATGAGGACCAGGATGGCCGTGACCAAGGTGTTCCAGGTGAAGATCGGCATCCGCCACATGGTCATGCCCGGGGCGCGCATGCAGATGATGGTGGTGATGAAGTTGACCGCGCCCAGGATGGTTCCGAAGCCCGAGAGCGCCAGGCCGAAGACCCACAGGTCACCGCCGATGCCGGGGCTGAAGGTGGTGTTGGACAGCGGAGCATAGGCAAACCAGCCGAAGGACGCTGCACCTTGCGGGGTGATGAAGCCGGACACCGCTATGGTGGAGCCGAAGAGGAAGAACCAGAAAGCCAGGGCATTGAGCCGCGGGAACGCGACGTCAGGGGCGCCGATCTGCAGCGGCATGATGACGTTCGCGAAGCCGGCAAACAGCGGGGTGGCGAACATCAGCAGCATCACGGTGCCGTGCATGGTGAACAGCTGGTTGTACTGCTCCTTGGTCTGCAGGATCTGCATGCCCGGTTCGAACAGCTCAGCGCGGATGAGCAGCGCCATGACGCCGCCCAGGCAGAAGAACACAAAGGACGCGATCAGGTACATGTACCCGATGGTTTTGTGGTCGGTGGAGGTGATCCAGTTGACGACGATGCGTCCCTTGGACTTCGGAACCACGGGAGCTGGAAGGACTCCGGTGGGTGCGGATTGAGTGTACGTAGCCACGTCGCTCCCCTTACTTAATTTCGTTCACGTTCGGGTTGCGGTCGTACTCATTGCCGAGGAGACCCGTGTTGCCTGCTTCGCGCAGTTCGTCCATGTGGGCCTGGAATTCAGATTCCGACACCACCTTGACGCGGAACAGCATTTCGGAGTGGTACTCGCCGCAAAGTTCGGCACACTTGCCGTCGTAGGTGCCCTCTTTGGTGGGGGTGAACCTGATGTAGTTGGTCTTGCCCGGGATCATGTCGCGCTTCTGCAGGAAGGCGGGAACCCAGAAGGAGTGGATCACGTCGCGTGCGTTGAGCTCGAGGTCAACGGACCTGTTCACCGGCAGGTACAGCGTGGGGAGCTGCTCCATGTCAATGGTGTTTCCGGTGAGGTTCGTCTGCACACCGGCTTCGTAGACGTCCTCTTCAATGACGTCGCCGGCCTGGTAGTTGAAGTCCCAGGCCCACTGCTTGCCGCGGACGTCAACAACGACGTCGGCCGGCTCTGAGCGGTTATCGATGGCCTGCTGGTCGCGGTCCGTGAAGTAGAAGAACACCACAACCATGAACAGCGGGATGGTCAGGTAAAAGACTTCCAGGGGGAGGTTGAAGCTGGTCTGCCGCGGGAACCCGACGGTGCCCTTGCGGCGGCGGTACGCGACCAGGCACCAAACGATCAGGCCCCAGGTAATGATGCCCACAACCAGGGCGGCAATCCATGAGTTGACCCAGAGGTCCATGATGCGGTCGGTGTTGCTGGTGGTGCCACGTTCCGTGGGCAGCCACCCTTTCTCTACCTCTGGCGAACATCCGGTCAAAACCAACGCGCCGGCAATTGCCAAGCTTGAGATCGTTGTGATCGTTTTGCGTCGGCTGCCGGTTCGGTTCTGCGAACTCACAGACGGCCCTTCCTACTTGTTGCTGCTGTCCGGGAAGACTCGGCCGCCCCGGGCACACTAAAAGTTTTACTACTCGGTGTAGAGCTTACCGCTCCGCCGGGCGTTTCGCCCACATGTCGGCGCCGTGCCCCCATACCGTTATTTTCGGCAGGTGGCCCGGCGCCGGCATCGGGCGAAATAACCGGCTTAGTGGAACGAATCCCCACAGGCGCAGGAGCCGCCGGCGTTCGGGTTATCGATGGTGAACCCCTGCTTGGAGATGGTGTCCTCGAAGTCAATGGAAGCGCCGCTCAGGTACGGAACGCTCATCTTGTCCACAACAACCTCGACGCCGTCGTAGTCCCGGACTGCGTCTCCGTCCAGGAGCCGCTCATCGAAGTACAGCTGGTAGATCAGCCCGGAGCAGCCGCCGGGCTGCACGGCAACCCGGAGGCGCAGGTCCGTACGGCCTTCCTGCTCGAGAAGGCTGCGCACCTTGCCTGCTGCGACGTCGGTCAGTTTGACCTCGTGGACGGGCAGTTCATCACTGGCCGTGCTGGTGGTACCGGTGCTGTTCTCATTTGTTGCGGTGCTCATTGGCCTACCTTCTTAGGACGGTCTGGCGGCGCCGCGCTGGCGGTGCCTGCCCCTACGGTTTCGGTATGGGCTATAGCTACATGCTACGCGGGGCGGAGGTGTAGCTCTAACTCCTGACGTAACCATGGTTGGTCCCTCCTTGTTCCCGGAGAAAGCCCATAATTTGGTCCCGGCAGCCGCGGCCGGCGGAGGACCTAGAGCCCCTGTTCATTGATCCGGACGAGGAGCAGCGCCTCGGCCAGGATGGCTTTGCGGAAGTCGCCAAGGTGCAGGGATTCGTTGGCGCTGTGCGCGCGGGAGTCCGGATCCTCCACACCCGTCACCAGGATCTGCACGTCCGGATACAGTTCCGTCAGGTCGGCGATGAAGGGGATGGAACCGCCTATGCCGGTTTCCACCGCCGGTACTCCCCAGGCCTCCCCCAGTGCCCACATCGCCAGTGATGCCGCAGGCGATGAGGTGTCGGTCAGGAACGGGTTTCCGCTCTCCCCCGGCGTGAATGTCACCCTTGCACCGAACGGGGCATTCGCCTCCACATGCCGGCGCACGGCATCCATTGCCTCGGCGGGTACCTGTCCCGGCGCCAGCCGAAGGCTGAACTTTGCCCTCGCGCGCGGCAGCAGGGTATTCGAAGCTGCGTCCACGGACGGAGCGTCGAACCCGATGATGGACAGCGCGGGCTTGGTCCAGAGCCGTGAGGCGATGCTGCCCGAGCCCGCCAGCCGGACGCCGTCGAGCACGGATGCGTCAGCCCGGTAATCCTCCTCCGGAAGGTCCACGGCGGCGGTGTCCTTTGCCACCAAACCCTTGATGGCAACGTTGCCCCCGTCATCGTGAAGCGTGGCGATGAGGCGGGACAGCAGGGTGGGCGCATCCAGCACGGGACCGCCGTACATGCCCGAGTGGACGGCGTGCTCAAGGACCTGGACTTCGATGGTCCCGTCAACCAGGCCCCGAAGGCTGGTGGTCAACGCGGGAACGCCCACCTTCCAGTTGCTCGAATCGGCCACCACGATGACATCGGCGCGCAGCAGCTCACGGTTTTCCTCCAGGAATGACCGGAAGGTGGGGGATCCCGCTTCTTCCTCGCCTTCAAAAAAGAACGTCACGCCCAGGCCAAGAGCGCTGCCGAGCACCTCCGAAACTGCCGCGTAGGCGGCAACGTGTGCCATGATTCCGGCTTTGTCATCCGCTGCGCCCCGGCCGTACAGGCGCCCGTCCTTCTCGACGGCGGTGAACGGTTCGGTCTCCCACAGGCCGGTGTCCCCCGTGGGTTGGACGTCGTGGTGAGCGTACAGGAGGATCGTCGGCCTGCCGTCCGCGGCGGGCCTGCGTGCGACGACGGCGGGGCCGCCCGGGGTGCCGTCCGGCTTGTCGCAGGCCAGGATCTGCACATTGTCCAGGCCAACGCCGCGCAGCAGGTCCGCTACGGCTTCGGCACTGCGTTCCAGGGGTTCGCGGTCGAAGCTGGGCCACGCAATGCCGGGGATGGCGACCAGCCCTTTGAGCTGTTCAAGCGTTTGGCCGAAGGACGCGTCGATGGCGGTACGGAGATCTTCCGTCGAGCTGTTTCCGGCAAAGCCCGGGGACGGGCGGGCACTGGGATTCTGCGGCATGGCCGTGGGCGATGAAGTCATGGCCAAAACATTACCCGCGTCACATCCGCCGCTGCGGGGCGCGGCTATGGCCGGGCATCAAATCCGCAGCCCGCCGCAAGGTATTCTGTTCAGGTGTTCGGACGTAAAAAGGAAGCGCCCTCGGCGCAGCAAACAGTAGACCAACAGGCTGCAGAGGCCGCGGCGCGGGCCAACGGATTGAGCGGCAAGGGGGCCCCGACTCCCACCCGCAAGGCACAGGAAGCAGCCCGCAGGCGCCCGCTGGTCCCGGAAGACCGCAAGGCATCGAAGGCTGCCGAGCGCCAGGCCATCCAGGACCAGCGCCTCAAGATGCGCCAGGCGCTGGATACCGGCGACGAGAAGTTCCTGCCCCTGCGCGACAAGGGCCCGCAGAAACGCTTTGCCCGTGATTTTGTCGACGCCCGCTTTAGCCTGGGTGAATACCTGATGTTCGGCGCCCTGGTTTTCGTGCTGGTGTCCCTGGTGGTCCCGGCATCCAGCGACATGATGATCTACGTCCTTGGCGGGTTCTGGGTGATGTTCCTGGCCGTCTTCGTGGATGTGTTCATCCTGTCCCGCCAACTCCGCAAGCGCCTGACTGCCAAATTCGGCGAGGTGGAGCGCGGAACCGTCTGGTATGGCTCCATGCGCTCCCTGCAGTTCCGCAAACTCCGCCTTCCCAAGCCCCAGGTTAAGCGCGGGCAGTACCCAGCCTGACCGGCAGAGGTTCCAATAACGCGAAACCCCGGCGGTTGATCCGCCGGGGTTTCGCGTTTAAAAGGAGGGCGCAGGGGCGCCGCGTTCCATCAGTCAGGGCCGGCGCTTCTTCGCCAGTTCCCGGTTGATGCGCGCCGCCCAGAAGGGTCCTTCGTAAAGGAACGCAGTGTAGCCCTGGACCAGGGTCGCCCCGGCATCCAGCCTGTCCTGGACATCCTGCGCTGTCTCCACGCCGCCCACTGCCACCAGGGTAAGGGCGTCGCCGGTGACATCCTTGAGCCTGCGCAGCACATCAAGGGAACGCTGCTTCAGCGGGGCGCCGGAAAGCCCGCCCGCACCGCACTTCTCCACCTGCTCCGCCGGCGAGGCGAGCCCATCCCGGGTGATGGTGGTGTTGGTGGCGATGATGCCATCCAGCTTGAGATCGAGCGCAAGGCGGGCGACGTCGTCGATATCCTCGTCACTGAGGTCCGGTGCGATCTTCACAAGGAGGGGCACGTGGCGCCCGGCAGCCCGGTCAGCTTCTTCACCTACGGCGGCCAGCAGGGGCCGGAGCGACTCCACATCCTGGAGCAGGCGCAATCCGGGAGTGTTGGGCGAGCTTACGTTGACCACCAGGTAATCGGCGGCGGGCGCAAGGCTGCGGGCACTCACAAGATAGTCACCAACGGCGTCGGCCAATTCAACTGCTTTGGTCTTGCCGATATTGACACCGATGACAGGGCGCACGTCCGGGTGCCGGCGCTGCAGGGCGGCACGGGCAGCCTTGAGGCGCGGGGCCACAGCGGTTGCGCCGTCGTTGTTGAACCCCATCCGGTTGATGACGGCGCGGTCCTGGACCAGGCGGAAGAGCCGCGGCTTCTCGTTGCCGGGCTGGGCCTGGCCGGTGATGGTACCCACCTCCACGTGGCCGAACCCGAGTTCGGTCAGCGCCTCGATGCCGTGCCCTTCCTTGTCGAATCCGGCAGCAAGCCCGAACGGGGACGGGAACGTTAAACCGAAAGCCGTGGTCTGGAGGGACGGTGCGGGCGCAGTCAGCTTTTCCAGGACCTTTCCCGCGCCGGAGCGGTGCGCCAGCCTGATGGCCTTGAACCCGATTTTATGGGCGCGCTCGGCGTCCATCCATGAAAAGGCAAGCCTGAAGAATGTGGGGTAAACGCGCATGCCTCTAGTTTTCCGTCTTGGAGGGCCCAGACCAAAATGAGCAGGCCGAACTGGGAGCGGATTAGCATAAAGCCATGGAGTGGCAGAAGGATATCCTCGGCGAGGACTTCGAGTCGCGCGCCTTCCTGGCCACGGGTCCGGACGGCGTGGAACGCACGGCCACCCTTGTCCGCTTCCGTCCTGCCCTGAAGACCCTGCCCGCCTCATCCGCGCGCCGCAGGGTGGTCCTTTTCCTGCATGGCTGGAGTGACTATTTCTTCAATGTGGACCTTGCGCGCTTCTGGTCTTCGGCCGGATACGACTTCTACGCGCTGGACATGCACAACCACGGCCGGAGCCTGCGTCCGGAATCACCGGGCGGGTATGTCTCGGACCTCGGGGATTATGACGCCGAAATCGACACCGCGTGCCGGCTGATCGGCCAGGATGGAGCGGACCCGTCCTTAACCCTTATGGGGCATTCGACGGGAGGGCTGGTGGCCGTGCTCTGGGCAAGCCGGCATCCCGGCAGGGTGGCACGCCTGGTCCTGAATAGTCCTTGGCTTGAGATGCACGGCAGTTCATTGGTACGGCGTGCAACGGCGGGGATGGTGGGGCCCGTGGCCCGGTTCCGTCCAGAGGCGGTGCTCCGGCTGCCGGAGCGTGGCTTCTATTGGCGCACCATCAGCAGTTCGGCCGACGGCGAGTGGACGCTGGATGACCGATACCGTCCCCCCATGGCTTTTCCGGTGCGGGCGGGGTGGCTCAGTGCCGTGCTGGCCGGGCACGCACGGGTGGCGCGGGGCCTCAACATCGAGGTGCCCATCCTTGTCCTGCTGTCCAGCGGCAGCGCCAACGGGCTCTTCTGGTCTGAAGAGATGCGGCGGACGGACGCCGTCCTCGACGTGAACATCATTGCCGCCCGCGCCCTGACCCTGGGCCGCACCGTCACCGTGGAGCGGATTGACGGCGCCTTGCATGACGTGTTCCTCTCCCCCGCCGCCGTGCGCGCGGACGCCTACGCCAGGCTGGCGCGCTGGCTTCGGGCCTACGGGGACGAGGAACCGGAACCATCCGGCAGCCGGGACAGCGAATGAGCGGCACACAGGTGGGCAGGGAGACGGATGAGGCTCTGTGGACGGCCGACATCCTGGGCCCGCGCTTCGAGCAGCGGGTCCTTCCCCTTGCCCCGGATGACGAGGGCGACGTCTGTGCGACCCTCGTCCGTTGCGGCGCCACGGGGCCGGGGCCCATACCGGCGACGGCAGACCAGCCCGCCATCAACGTGGTCCTCTACGTTCACGGCTGGGCTGACTACTTCTTCCAGGCGGACGTAGCAGAGTACCTGACCGACGCAGGGTTCCCCTTTTACGCCGTGGACCTCCGCAAGTTCGGCCGCAGCCTCCGCCCGTGGCAGACGCCGGGCTTTACCGAAGATCTGGCTGTCTATGACGAGGACCTGGCCGCCGCCCTCGCGGCGATCAAGGAAGACGTCACCGAACTCTTGGGTCCGGGGGTGGAACCCACCGTCCACGTTCTGGCCCACTCCCTGGGCGGGCTCATCACGGCGCTGTGGGCTGACCGGAACCCTACGGCACTGGGCACCCTGATCCTGAACGCCCCGTGGCTGGAACTGCAGGGCAGCAGTATCATCCGCACCATTGCCATGCACCTGGTGGATCCGCTGTCCAGGGCCGACCCCCGCCGTCCTTTGTGGCTCCCGGAGATGCCCGGATACTGGCAAAGCGTCAGCGACGAGGCCCACGGGGAATGGCACTTCGACCCCCGGTGGCGTCCCAGGGCATCATTTCCCATCAGGGCCGGCTGGGCCAAAGCGGTCCTTGCCGGCCATGCCGCGGTGGAGCGCAGGCTGGACATCAGGGCCCCGGCGCTCGTCCTGCTCTCGAACCGTACGCGCATCCAGATCGAGTGGTCCGCGGAGATGATGGAGGCCGACGCCGTGATCGACGTCGAGGAAACGGCCCACCGTGCGCTGCGGTTGGGACGGCGGGTGGCCGTCTTCCGCTATCCTGGCGCCATCCATGACGTCTTCCTGTCCCGCCGCGCGGTGCGGGAGGAAGCCTGCCGTGACCTGGCAGCGTGGCTCAGGGCGTATTCAACCTGACGGGTGCCCGCAGGGCCTTGCCGTTTCAAGGGCTCACCTTGGCCAGTGGACCCGGGAGTCAGGACCCGGCCGGCGCGGCCGCATCCACGGCACCGCCATAGCGGCGGTCACGCCGGGCGTACTCCTCAACGGCGGCCCAGAGCGTCCGGCGGTCGACATCGGGCCACAGGGTATCCATGAACACGAACTCTGCGTAAGCGGACTGCCAGAGCAGGAAGTTGGAGAGCCGCTGCTCCCCGGAACTGCGGAGGAACAGGTCCACGTCGGGCAGGTCCGGCTCGTCAAGGTACTTCTGGATGGTCCGCTCGGTGATGGCACCGGGCTTCAGCCTGCCGGCAGCCACCTCCGCAGCGATGGCGGAAACGGCATCCGTGATCTCTGCCCGGCCGCCGTAATTAACACACATGGTCAACGTGCAGGTGCTGTTGCCCGCAGTGAACTCCTCCGCTTCCTCCAGCTCGCGGATGACCGAGCCCCACAGCCGCGGCCGCCGGCCTGACCACCGTACCCGGACTCCCCATTCATCGAGCTGGTTCCGTTGCCGGCGCAGCACATCCTTGTTAAATCCCATCAGGAAGCGGACTTCTTCCGGTGACCGGCGCCAGTTTTCGGTGGAGAACGCATAGACGCTGACATACTCGATACCCAGCTCAATGGCCCCCGCCATCACATCCAGCAGGGCAGGCTCCCCTGCCTTGTGCCCTTCAATCCTCGGCAGGCCGCGCTGGTTTGCCCAGCGGCCGTTTCCGTCCATCACGATCGCAACATGGCGGGGAATGAACTCCGCGGGGATGGAGGGCGCCACGGCGCCGGAGGGGTGCGGATACGGGGCAACCACCGGGTGGGTGCGCTTCCGTGAGGCGGTGTTCTTCTTCCCGAGGGCCACTGTCAGCTACGCTCCACATGTTTGAGGGACTTCAGCACCCGTTCGAGGTGCCATTGCAGGTATGCGGCCACCAGGCCGGCGGCCTCTTTCCGGTGCAGCGGAAGGGAGCCGTCCGCCGTTGTCCAGTCCCCGGTCAGCAGCGCCGCCAGCAGGACCACCGTCTCCGCCGCCGGAGCCGGCGAGCCAGGGGGCCTGCATCCGCTGCAGACCATTCCCCCCAGGGGAGCGGAAAAGGCGCTGTGGGGGCCCGGCATGCCGCACCGGGCGCAGTCCGTGAAGCTGGGTGCCCAGCCACCGGTGGCCAGGGCCCGGAGAAGGTAGGAGTCGAGGATCAGGCCGGCAGCATGTTCATCCCTGCTGAGTGAAGCCAACGCACCCACAAGCAGGTTGTACTGGGCTGTTCCGGCCTCGCCGTCCACGTCCGTCAGCTTCTCGGCCGTCTCGGTCATAGCGGCGGCCACCGTGTAACGGCCGTAATCCGCGGCGATGTTTCCCCCGTACGCCCCCTTGGCCACTGCCTGGGTCACAATGTCCAGCGTTTTGCCGGACACAAGCTGGAGGTCCGCCACCATAAAGGGTTCCAGGCGCGCCCCGAACCGGCTGCTGGTGCGGCGCACCCCCTTCGCGACAGCCCGGACCTGGCCATGGTGCTTGGTCAGCAGGGTGATGATCCGGTCCGCCTCACCCAGCTTGTGGGTACGCAGCACCACGGCGTCGTCCCGGTACGCGCGGGAGGCGAAAGAGTGTTGGGCCACGCCTTTTATCTTCCCATTCTTTGCCGGCACAGCCGTGCCGCGTGCTGCCGTGCCGCCGGCAGCTTCCTGCGGCACGGCAGTGCGAAGGTCAGGCCTGGGCGTCCCGGATGGCGCGGTTCACGGCGGAGATGACCGCTTTCAGGGAGGACATGCTGGTGTTGGCGTCGATGCCGACACCCCAGAGCACCCGCTCCCCCACAGCACATTCGACGTAGGCGGCTGCCATGGCATTGCCGCCCTCGGAGAGTGCGTGCTCGCTGTAGTCCAGGACCCGGACATCCACGCCGTCTTCCCGCAGGATGCTCAACAGCGCGGCGATGGGACCGTTGCCGGTGCCCGTCCGGCTGACCTGTGCCCCGTCAATGGTGAGGGACGCGTGAAGCGTCATCCCGCCGTCGTCGTCCGTTTCTGTCTTGACCGAGCCGAGGGAATACCGGCCCCACTGGCCGTCGGTCTTGCCTGAGGGCAGGTACTCGTCCTGGAAGACCTGCCACAGCTGGGCACCGCTGACTTCGCCGCCCACCGTGTCGGTGCGCTTCTGGATGACGCCCGAGAATTCGATCTGGGCACGGCGCGGCAGGTCCAGGCTGTGCTCATTCTTGAGCAGGTAGGCAACGCCGCCCTTGCCGGACTGCGAGTTGACCCGGATGACGGCCTCGTAGCTGCGGCCCAGGTCCTTCGGATCAACCGGCAGGTAAGGCACCTGCCAGGTGAAGTCGGCAACGTCCTTGCCTGCGGCTGCGGCGTCCCGCTCCAGGGCTTCGAAGCCCTTCTTGATGGCGTCCTGGTGGGAACCGGAGAACGCCGTGAACACGAGGTCGCCGCCGTACGGTGAACGCTCCGGCACAGGCAGCTGGTTGCAGTACTCAACGGTCCGGCGGACGTCGTCGATATTGGAGAAGTCGATCATGGGGTCGATGCCCTGCACGAAGAGGTTCAGGCCGAGGGTCACCAGGTCCACGTTGCCGGTCCGCTCGCCATTGCCGAAGAGGCAGCCTTCAATCCGGTCCGCCCCGGCCATGTAGCCCAGTTCGGCGGCGGCGACGCCGGTTCCACGGTCATTGTGGGGGTGCAGGGAGAGGATGATGCCCTCGCGCGGGTGCAGGTGACGGCTCATCCACTCGATGGAGTCGGCATAGACGTTCGGCGTTGCCATTTCCACGGTGGCGGGCAGGTTGATGATGACCTGGCGGTCCGCGGAGGCTTCGAAAACGTCGGCGACGGCGTTGCAGACCCGCACCGCATATTCCAGCTCCGTGCCGGTGAAGGACTCCGGGGAGTACTCGTAGGTCACATGCGTGTCCGCGAGGGTTTCCTCGTACTTCCTGCACAGCCGGGCACCCTGGAGCGCGATGTCCAGGATTCCGTCCTCATCCTGGTTGAAGACCACGCGGCGCTGCAGCACGGAGGTGGAGTTGTAAAGGTGGACGATGGCCTGCTTGGCACCCACCAGCGACTCGTAGGTGCGCTCGATCAGGTGCTCCCGGGCTTGGGTCAGGACCTGGATGGTAACGTCGTCCGGGATGTGGTTGCCCTCAATCAGCTGGCGGACAAAGTCGAAGTCCGTCTGCGAGGCGGAGGGGAACCCGACCTCGATCTCCTTGTAGCCCATGCGGACCAGCAGATCGAACATCTTCATCTTGCGCGCCGGGCTCATCGGATCGATCAGGGCCTGGTTGCCGTCGCGGAGGTCCACTGCGCACCAGCGGGGGGCCTTGGAAATAACCTTGTCCGGCCAGGTGCGGTCCGGCAGTTCAACCTTGATCTGGTCCTGGAACGGCGTGTAGCGGTGGGCAGGCATTCCTGAGGGCTTCTGTGCGTTTCGCATTACTATCGGGGCCTTTTCTGTGGTTCTACGTTGAAAGGGTGGCCGGGCAACACAAACTCCGCAGCGAGGGTGGGCCTTGCGCTAGATCGCGTCTGAGGCCTCGCCGCGGCAGCTAAGAAGAAGGAGCTCTGCACGCACCTTTTGAGAGTAACACGGGTGCGTAAGATGAAAGGGCACTACCGTCAGTAAAGTCCACCATGCAGACGCCGCGCGCTGTGTTTCCTGCCGCCGCTCTCCATAAGAAGGAGTTTCAGTGCCCATTTCGGGGATCGACCTGTCCACCATTGATCACACGGTCCGGCCGCAGGATGACCTTTACCAGCATGTCAACGGCGCATGGCTGAAGGCCACCGAAATTCCCGATGACCGGCCGCTCGAGGGCACGTTCACCGCCCTCCGGGACGGTTCGGAGATCGCTGTCCGCGACATTATCGAAGAAGCCGCAGCGAAGGGCGGGGCGGCCAGCGGGATCCAACGGAAAATCGGGGACCTCTACAACAGCTTCATGGACGAGGCCGCCGTTGAAGCGAAGGGGCTTGAGCCGATCCGCCAGCGCCTTGCAGAGGTATTCGCCACCAACACTGTGGAAGAACTTGTGGCGCTTGCAGGGCGGTTGTTCCGCGCCGATGTTGGCGGTCTCTTCTACATCTATCCTGCGCCGGATGCGGGTAACCCAGACCGGATCCTCCTCTACACCGGGCAGGGTGGCCTTGGGCTTCCCGATGAGTCCTACTACCGGGAAGAAAAGTTCGCTCCGATGGTCGCCGCCTATGCCGCGCACGTGAAGACGATGCTCGGCCTGGCAGGCGTTGCTGATCCCGGCGCAGCCGCCGCGCGCGTAGTGGCACTGGAAACCAAGCTCGCGTCCCACCATTGGGACAACGTCACCCTTCGGAATCCGCAAAAGACGTACAACCTGAAGACGGCGGACGAGGCCTCAGCACTGTTCCCGCTCCTGCCCACCTGGTTTGAGGCCGCCGGCATCGATGCCGGCAAGCGGCAGGAGATGGTCATGAGCACGCCTCCGTTTTTTGAAGGCGCCGCTGCCCTCCTCGGGTCCGAGCCGCTGGCCCACTGGCAGGAATGGCTGGCGATGCGGGTGGTCAGCGCGGCGGCACCATACCTTTCCTCGGATGTCGTGGACGCCAACTTCGCCTTCTATGGCACCACCATCAGCGGCACGCCCCGCAACAAGGACCGCTGGAAGCGCGGGGTGGGCGTCGTCGAGGCCGCTTTGGGAGAAGCCGTGGGGCAGATCTACGTGGACCGGCATTTCCCCGAAACGCACAAAGCGAGGATGCAGGCACTCGTTGCCAACCTCACTGAGGCATACCGCCAGAGCATCAGTGCCGTCGGCTGGATGGGTGACGCCACGAAGGCCGAGGCACTCCGGAAGCTGGAGGGCTTCCGGGCGAAGATCGGCTACCCGGACCAGTGGATTGACTACTCCGCCGTCGAGATCGATCCCACCGACCTTTTGGGCAACGTTGAGCGGGCGCACAACGCCGACGTCGACCGGCACCTTGACGAGGTAGGCAAGCCGGTGGACCGCAACAAGTGGTTGATGACACCGCAGACGGTCAACGCCTACTACCACCCGATGATGAACGAGATTGTGTTCCCGGCCGCGATCCTGCAGCCGCCGTTCTTCACGGCGGATGCCGATGACGCAGTGAACTACGGTGGAATCGGCGCGGTCATCGGGCACGAGATCGGCCATGGGTTTGATGACCAGGGCTCCCAGTTCGACGGCGGCGGCGCCCTCCGGAACTGGTGGACGGAAGAGGACCGGGAGGCGTTCGAAAAGCTGACCTCGAAGCTGGTGGCACAGTACGATGCCCTTTCCCCCTACGCAGCCCCGGGGCATACCGTCAACGGACGCCTCACCCTCGGTGAGAACATTGGCGACCTGGCTGGCCTGGCGATCGCCTACAAGGCGTACCGGATCAGCCTGGAGGGCAGGGAACCGGACGTGCTGGACGGCCTTACCGGGGAACAGCGCTTTTTCGCGTCCTGGGCGGCCGGCTGGCGCCAGGTCATCCGGCCCGAGGAAGCCGTCCGCCGGCTCGCAACGGACCCGCACTCCCCCAACGAGTTCCGCACCAACGCCATCGCGAAAAACCTGGACGCCTTCCACGAGGCCTTCGAAGTCACTGAACAGGACGGCATGTGGATGCCGCCGGAGGAACGCGTCAGCATCTGGTAGCAGGACGTAAAGCGGGGCCCACCGGATTGAACTGGTGGGCCCCGCTTGATTCATTAACCGACGCTCTCCTGGCGCCGTTTCCGCTCCGTGCCGGCGGCTAATCCTGGACGATGAGCGCCGGGTTGGCCTGCTGGCAGGACGCATCCTTCGCCGTCTGGTTGACTATGTCCTCCGGGAGCGCGGCCGGAGCCCCGTACGTCACTCCCGTGGTGAAGTCTGTGCCCAGGTACACCTGGACGCCCGCGACGTTGGGGGCCGGAAGCATCTGCGCGGCAGGGATTCCCAGCACTGCGGCGACGTCCGCAGCCACGTCCGCGAAGTCCGTGCCGTAATAGACCACTGACTGTTCCACCGCTGTGGCCTCGAACTGGCCGGCCTGGGAGAAGCCGCCCGAGACCAGTGCCTGCACGATTTCCTGGGCGCGTCCGGGCACGCCGCTTCCGTTGGCCACGGTGACCGGCTGCAGGGATTTGTCGTAGGGCGGCAGCTGGGGTGCGGTCTCGGTTGGCGTGGCTGTGGGGGGTGCAGGCGACTCAGTGGGCGACTGTGTCGGTGCCGTGGGATCAGTCAGATCCACGTCCTGCCGGAGGGCGGCGAATAGCTGGGAACCATCGGGCTCGGCAATCTGCAGCCTGTTGGGGTCCGCCAGCGCCGGAGTGGTGGGCACGGCCACGAAGGCCACCTTGCTGATGTCGATGTCCTTGAGCCGGTTGCCGATGGTGAGCAGGCTGGGCACCGAGGCCAGCCCTTCGTCCACGGTCAGGTTCTGGGTCACGACGTCGGCGATCTTGAGCATCCGACCCGGATCGGACAACGTCCCGTCGTCCTTGATTTTGCGGGTCAGGGAGGACAGGAAGCCCTGCTGGGCTTTGATCCGGCCCAAATCGCCGCCGTCGGCAAATGCATGGCGCGTCCGCAGGAACGCGAGGGCCATTTCACCCTGGACCGCCGAGGTGCCCGCGGGCAGCCGAAGGCGGGAATCAGGATCGTAAACGGCGTCACTGATGCAAACCTCGACACCACCAACGGCGTTGGACAATTCCTTGACGGCGGTGAAGTCCGCCATCATGAAGTGGTCCACTTCCAGGCCGGTAAGCTGGTTGACTGTGTCCACGGCGCAGCCGATGCCGGCTTCAGCCATGGCCTCGTTGATCATCACGCCGCTGCGGGCGGGATAGACCTGGTTGGTTTCTTCATCCTTGCATTCGGGAATGTCCACCAGCAGGTCCCGGGGGAAGCTGACCACGCTGACGCGCTTGTTGTCCTCGGAGATGTCCATCATCATCATGACGTCCGACTTGCCATAGCCCTTGGAATCGTCCGCTGTGCCGTACTCGGCGTTTTCGCCGTCGCGGGTGTCCGAGCCAAGGATCAGGATCTGCATCCGCCCGGTGGCGTCGCTCACCTGCTCGTTGTTGCCGCCGCCGGCGTTCAGAGGAGCCCTGGAGATGTTGTTCTGAAGGCGCAGGAACCAGAAACCGGCGAAGGCGATCCCGCCAATCATGGCCACGGAGACTACGGCGGTGACGACCTTCAGCCACACCGGCATGGCGCGCAGGGAACCAAGGTGGCGGGCGGCTCCAAGGGTGCCCTCCTCCGCGTGCCGTGACACGGGTCCTCCGGTTGGCACTTCAGCTCCGTCGTCGCGCATATCGCGGCCTAGCCCCACGTGGTGAACCTTCCTCTAAATTCGAAATCCGGCCCATTTTAGTGGTCCAGGCTGGGAAATTGCCGGGCGGCCCAACGGCCGCGCCTCATGAAGGGCTCAGAAACCCAGCTTCACCAGCTGTTTCGGGTCCCGCTGCCAGTCCTTTGCCACCTTCACATGGAGGTCCAGGTAAATGCGGGTACCCAGGAGGGCCTCGATGCCTTTACGCGCATTGGTGCCGACTTCACGCAGCCGGCTGCCGCCCTTGCCGATGATGATCGCTTTTTGGGAGGGGCGCTCCACGTAGAGGTTGACCCGGACGTCGAGCATCGGGCTGTCCTCCGGCCGGTCCTCGCGGGGAACGATTTCCTCCACCACCACAGCGAGGGAGTGCGGCAGCTCGTCACGGACGCCTTCGAGTGCCGCTTCCCGGATGAGTTCCGCCACCATCACGGCTTCGGGCTCGTCGGTGAGTTCACCGTCCGGGTAGAGCGGCGGCGACGGCGGCATGTGGCTGATAAGGACGTCAGCGACGGTGTCCACCTGGAAGCCGTCGGTAGCCGAGACGGGAACGATGTCCTTCCAGCCTTCCTCCCCGAGCACTTCCCGGCCCAGAGCGGCCACGGCCAGGAGCTGTTCCGTCAGGGCCTGGCGGTCTACAGTGTCGGCCTTGGTGACAATGGCGATGACGGGTATGCGGCCCACTGCGGCCAGCTGGGCGGCAATGAACTTGTCCCCCGGGCCGATCTTTTCATTGGCCGGGAGGCAGAACCCGATCGCATCCACTTCCGCCAGTGTGTCCGCAACGAGGTCATTCAGGCGTTTGCCCAGAAGCGTGCGGGGACGGTGGAGTCCTGGCGTGTCCACAAGGATCAGCTGCGCGTCCTGGCGGTGGACAATGCCGCGGATGGTGTGCCGGGTGGTCTGGGGCTTGGCGGACGTGATGGCCACCTTCTTGCCCACCAGCGCGTTGGTCAGGGTGGACTTGCCCGCATTGGGCCGGCCCACCAGGACCGAGAACCCTGCGCGGAAACCGCCGAAATCGTCGTGGCTTTCGGCCTTATTTTTCTTGCTCACGTGAAACTCCCTGCTGGGTTGCTTCCGCCTCTTGGAAGAGGTCCTCAAGGTCAGTGTCTTCTTTTGCCATCCGCGCCGCAATGATGTGGCTGACGCGGTTCCGGCGGCCTTCGAGCCTGTCGGCCCGCAGGGACACGCCCTGCACTTCAACCGTGCTTCCCACGATGGGTACACGGCCCAGCGCTTTAGCAAGCAGGCCGCCAACGGTGTCCACTTCGTCATCGTCCAGTTCAATGTCGAACAGCTCACCCAGGTCATCGATGCCCATTCGGGCGCTGACCCGGTAGGAACCGTCACCAAGCTCCACGGCCTCGGCGCTTTCGGTGTCGTACTCGTCCACGATCTCCCCCACGATTTCCTCGATGAGGTCTTCCAGGGTGACCAGTCCGGCAGTTCCGCCGTATTCGTCGATCACAATAGCCACGTGCGTGGACTCCTTCTGCAACTCGCGGAGCAGGTCGCTGACTGGCTTCGATTCGGGAACGTACCGCACTTCCCGGGCAAGCGACTCCACCAGCGGCGGTTCCTCGTGGGGCGCGAGTTCGTGGATGACGGCGGCAACATCCTTCAAATAGATGATGCCCAGAATCTGGTCCGTGCTTTCGCCAATGACCGGAATCCTGGAGTAGCCGGAGCGGAGGAACAGGGACATCGCCTCGCGCA
Source organism: Pseudarthrobacter quantipunctorum (assembly GCF_045291495.1). Taxonomy (NCBI): domain Bacteria; kingdom Bacillati; phylum Actinomycetota; class Actinomycetes; order Micrococcales; family Micrococcaceae; genus Pseudarthrobacter; species Pseudarthrobacter quantipunctorum. The sequence continues at coordinate 1,934,406 of NZ_CP148033.1, read as the reverse complement.
GGCTCGAGCCCGCCTCAATGGTGAGGATGTCCGTTCGTGGCACCATGACAGCGCGGACCAGCGTGTCACCGAAGTCGAAGACGGACTGGATCATTTCCGCCTCGGTGTCCTCGATCATGTCGGACTCACTGGCGCGTTCCACGAGTTCGCGGAATTCCTGCTCGCTGAAGAACGCCTCGTCGCCGCCGGGGGCCCCGGGTGCAGCCGTGCTGCCCAGCGTGACCAGCCAGCCGGGGATTGGCCCCAAAACCCAGGTCAGGAACCGGATCATCGGGGCGGTGGAGCGGACAACGGCCGCTGAATGGAGCCTGCCGAGCTGGCGCGGGGAAACACCCACAATCACGAAACCCAGCAGGGCCATGATGCCGGTAGCGGCAAGGCCTGCCAGCCAGACGTTGTCCAGCAGGCTGTAGAGCAGGACGGCCACCGCAACGGCGGACGCCATCTCAAACCAGATGCGCCAGAACCGCAGCGCCCTGATGTGGGCCACCGGACGGGAGAGGATCTGCCGCAGGGCGGTCCCGCGGCTCTTCAGCAGGGCTTCTTCCGCGTCGTGGCGCGGAATGAAGTTGAAGGCGGCCTCGGCCGCGGTCAATACGGCCGCAACAGCCAGGAAAGCCAGGGCCATTGCGACAAGGAGGAGAGGCGTCACTGGGTGGTCTCGGCGGGCGCTTCTTTGCCGGTGAAGCCGGACAGCAGCTCACGCTGGAGCCCGAACATCTCGGCCTTCTCCTCGGGTTCTGCATGGTCGTATCCGAGGAGGTGGAGGATTCCGTGAGTGGTCAGCAGGAGCATCTCGTCCTGCAGGGTGTGGCCGGCGTTCTTGGCCTGCACCCGGGCAACCTGCGGGCAAATGGCAATGTCGCCAAGCATGCCCTGGGGGGTGGGCCGGTCCGGTGTTCCGGGAGTCAGCTCGTCCATGGGAACGGACAGGACATCGGTGGAACCGGGCTCATCCATCAGCTCGATGTGGAGTTTCTCCATGGCGGGCTCGTCCACCAGCAGAACGGACAGTTCGGCCTGCGGATGGATATACAGCTGCTCAAAGATGTACCGGGACAACGCCACGATTTCCGCTTCGTCCACCTGGACGCCGGATTCATTGTTGACCTCGATGCTCACGCGTGTTCCCCCCGTTTGGCGGCGCCGGCCGAGTGCTTCACCCGGCTGCGCTGGGTTTCATCCCAGATGCTGTAGGCGTTGACGATATCGCCTACGAGCCTGTGCCGGACGACGTCTGCCGCATCCAGAACCGAGAAGCTGACGCCTTCTATGCCCTGGAGGATTTCCTCGACGATGCGGAGTCCGGATCGGGTGCCGAAAGGCAGGTCCACCTGGGTGACGTCGCCGGTGACCACCATCTTTGACCCGAAGCCGAGCCTGGTAAGGAACATCTTCATTTGCTCCGGCGTGGTGTTCTGCGCCTCGTCAAGGATGATGAAGGCATCGTTGAGCGTCCGCCCGCGCATGTAGGCCAGGGGCGCAACTTCGATGGTGCCGGCTGCCATCAGGCGGGGAATGGATTCAGGATCCATCATGTCGTGCAGGGCATCGTAGAGCGGGCGCAGATAGGGATCGATCTTGTCGCTGAGGGTCCCGGGAAGGAAACCCAACCGCTCCCCCGCCTCTACAGCCGGACGGGTCAGGATAATGCGGCTGACCTCTTTCTGCTGCAGTGCCTGGACGGCCTTTGCCATCGCGAGGTAGGTCTTGCCGGTTCCTGCCGGACCGATGCCGAAAATGACCGTGTTGGTGTCGATGGCATCAACATACGTTTTCTGGTTCAGCGTCTTCGGGCGGATGGTTTTTCCGCGGCTGGACAGGATGTCGTGGGTCAGCACGTCCACGGGGTTCTGCAGGGACTGGGTGCGGAGCAGCGCGACAAGCTGCTGCAGCACCGCCGGGCTGATCACCGTGCCGCGGGCCACGAGGCCGCGGACCTCATGGAGGAGGCGCATGATGCGGGGCACGTCGCTGGCGGGACCGGTGATGGAGAGCTCGTTGCCGCGGACATGGAAGTTGACGTCCGGGAACTGTTCCTCGATGTACCGCAGGGCCTCATCGTGGCTGCCAAGGGACTGGACCATTTGGTCGGAGTTGTCGAAAAGGACTACCTCGGTACGGCTGCCGGGGAGGGTATGGGGAAATTCCCCCGCAGCGCCTTCTCCCGTGTTGAGCCGGCGCTTGCCATTCGCTGATTCAGTCATAGTGATGGCCCGCAGGCCCGTGATCCCCTCAAAGTCCGGAACAATTCCCGCTGCCGGCGGCCGGGGACGTTGTACTTGGACGATGTACCGGTTGCGCCTTGACCAGCGATCCTTCCATCTTACGCCAGGACCGCATCAACGACTGAAAGGGGAATGGCCGGCGGCCTTCGGCAACATGGCAGGGCCGCTGGTTCCGCCATTAGGTATCAACTTCATATCGGCCTCATATCGTTCCCGTTGCAGTTCCTCCAGGAGGCCCGTATCCGTCCCTTCAGCTCCAGGCCCTGTGCCATGCTGGAAATCCAGCCACTGCTGGATCTGCCGCCTGGGGAGCGGCCCGCCATTCATGAAAGGACAGGCAACAAACGTGCCGGAATCTGCTGCGCCCCGCAGGGCAGGACGACCTGGCGGTTCTGTGCGCCCTGGCGTCCTGGCAGTGGTTCTGATGGCGGCTCCGCTCCTGGCGGGCTGCCTGGCCGAGCCGAGCCCCTCACCCACCAGCGCCTTGGGCTCCGGCCCCGCCGCGACCGGGACCGCGCCTTCCACGAGCGCGCCGCTGGAGACGACGCAGTCGTCCAACAAAGCGCCCGTCTACTGGATTGGCAGGAGCAACAGCAGCGTCTTCCTTTACCGGGAATTCCGGGATGTGCCTGAGCAGGAGAACCCAGTGACGCGGGCCTTGCGGGCGATGATGTCGGACAAGCCCCTTGACCCGGATTTCTTTACCCCCTGGCAGAGCCCAAGCCAGCTGGCCACGTCCATCTCGGGCAAGGACGTCATCACCGTGGATGTCTCCGAGGACGCTTTCAACAGCAACCTCGACGCCGACATGGCCGGCCGCGCTGTCCAGCAGCTTGTGTACACGGCCACCGCCGCTGCGGCGAGTTCAGGGCTTATCGATTCCGGGCAGCAGATCCGGGTGCGGATCCTGGTGGACGGGCACACCGACTACGTTGCTTTCGGCCACATCCAGCTGGGTGAGCTGATGACCAGGGCCACCGGCATGGTGGCCCCTGTCTGGATCATTGATCCGCAGGAAAGCTCAGAAGTTGCCGCCGGGAGTGTCAAGATCACCGGACGCAGCACCCTTTCCGGGGGGAAGCTCCGCTGGCAGATCCTGCGGGCGGAGGAGGACGGCACCAAGGTGCCGTTCCTGACCGGGGAGACGACGGCGGCGGAGCCGGGCCAGGCAGGCCTGTTTACGCTTGCCCTCACGCTGCCGGCCGGCGACTACGAACTAAAGGTGGCCCAGGCCGGCGCCGGCGATCAGCCGGACCAGAATGAGGACTCGCGGGCCTTCAAGGTCCGGTAGCTGCCCAGCCGGAAAACTCCGGCAGGTTCAGGGCAGGGGCGCGGTCCAACGGCCCAGGACATCGCTGGCAAGGACGACGGCGGCCGGCCCGGCGGTTGACGAGCGCAGGACATGGTGCCCCAGCAGGGCGGTGAGGGCGCCCTTGCCGCAGAGCCTTGTTACTTCCTTGGGACTGATGCCGCCTTCCGGCCCGACGATCAGCAGCACTTCGCACGGTTCCGTTCCATCCCGGCCTTGCCAGGTTTCCAGTACGGTGCGCAGGGGGCGCACGGCATCTTCATGGAGGATAATGGCCAGCCCTGCGGCCTCTACGAGTCCGGCCAGCGCGGCAGTGTCGACGGCGGGCCGCACCTCGGGGACCCATGCGCGGCGCGCCTGCTTGGCTGCTGCCGCCACCACCGACTGCCACTTCGCGTGGGCCTTAGCTGCCCGGTCGCCCTTCCACCGCACGATGGACCGTTCGGACTGCCAGGGTATGACGGCGTCGATTCCGAGTTCGGTGGCCGTTTCGATGGCGAGTTCATCCCTGTCGCCCTTGGCCAGGGCCTGCACCAGCACCAGCCTTGTGGCCGGACGCTCCTCCACAGCAACGGAGGTGCACTCCACCTCGAGGGCGGCGGGCGACGCCGCAAGCACCCGTCCGCTCATCCGCGTACCCGCGCCGTCAACAATGTCGACTGGCTCGCCCGGGGCGAGCCGCTTGACCGTGACAGCGTGCCGCGCCTCGGTCCCTTCGAGGACAAAGGCCCGTCCCGCCGTCATGTGGTCAAGGGACCCGGGCGGGGTGAAGAAGACAGGGTTGCTCACCGCTACAGGTTACCGAGCCGGTCCCGGAGCTTGGCGAACATGCCCCCGCCGGCTGCAAGCTTGCCCTCGGTGATCTGCTCACCGCGCATTTTGGCCAGTTGCCGCAGGAGCTCTTCCTGCGCGGCATCAAGCCTGGCGGGCGTTTCAACCTGCAGGTGCACCTTGAGGTCGCCGCGGCCGTAACCGCGCAGGTGGGTCACGCCAAGTCCGCGAAGGGTAATGATTTCACCGGACTGGGTTCCGGGCTTGACGTCGATCTCCTGTGCCCCGTCGAACGTTTCCAGGCTTACTTCGGTGCCCAGGGCGGCAGCCGTCATCGGGATGTGCAGGGTGGCGTGGAGGTCATCGTTGTCGCGGACGTAGGTGGCGTCGTTGTTGACGCGGATCTCAACGTACAGGTCACCGGAAGGTCCGCCGGCCGGGCCTGCCTCCCCCTGGCCGGAAAGCTGGATGCGCGTTCCAGTGGCTACTCCGGCGGGAACCTTGATGGTCAGCGAACGGCGGCTGCGGATGCGTCCCTGGCCGCTGCATTCGTTGCACGGATCCTTGATGACCGTGCCGAAGCCCTCACAGCTTCCGCATGGGGCCGCTGTCATGACCTGTCCCAGGATGGAACGGACGGCGCGCTGGACCTGGCCGCTGCCGCCACAGATGTCGCAGCGTTCCGGATGGCTGCCAGGCTGGCAGCAGGAACCCTCACAGGTTGGGCACGTAACGGCAGTGTCCACTTCGAGCTTCTTGTTGACACCGAAGACAGCGTCGCGCAGTTCGATCCGGACGCTGATGAGGGCGTCCTGCCCGCGCCGCACGCGGGAAGCCGGGCCGGTGGAACCGCCGGCGCCAAAGAAGGTGTCGAAAATGTCCTGGAACGCGAACCCCTGGCCGGCGTAGCTGCCTCCGCCGAAGCCGTTGTCCGTGCCGTTTTCGTTGCCCGTGGTGTCGTACACCCGGCGTTTCTGCGGGTCGGACAGGACTTCATAGGCGTGGGTTACAGCCTTGAAGCGGTCCGACGCATCCTCACCCGGGTTGACGTCCGGGTGCAGGGTGCGTGCCAGCTTGCGGTAGGCCTTCTTGATCTCTTCTCCCGTGGCCTCCGGTGAGACTCCAAGGACGTCGTAGTGGCTGCTCAAAGTTCGTATCTCTTCCTTGTTGTACTGCCTGCAGTTGGACTGCTGGAAATGCTGTGGGTGTCCAGTGGCCCGGGTTGGACCTCAGGGGCCCAGGATCCGGGAAAGGTAGCGGGCAACTGCCCTGACGGCGGCCATGGTGGTGGGATAGTCCATGCGTGTTGGTCCGAGCACGCCGATTTTCGCTGCGCTGTCCGGGCCGTAGCCCGTGGCTACAACCGATGCCTCGGCCAGCCCGTCGTAGGGATTCTCGCGGCCAATGCTGACAGCCACCCCGCGGTGGTCCTGCGCCATCTCGCTCAGCAGGCGGAGCATAACAACCTGCTCCTCAAGTGCTTCCAGCACCGGGCCGATGCTGAGCGGGAAGTCCACGTTGGACCTTGCCAGGTTGGCTGTGCCCGCCATTACCATGCGTTCCTCGCGGCTGCTCTGTGCCAGCGCCTCCAGGCCGATGGCGAGGGCATGCGCCGCCTGCCGCTGCCCCGGGGCGGCCATGGCCACCACCGCCGGCAGGGACAGGGCCAACTGGCTCAGCGGTGTTCCGGCAAGCGATCCAAGGAACCGGGACCGAAGAGCCGCCAGGGCTTCGTCCCCCAGGTCCTGTCCGACGTCGATAACACGTTGCTCCACCTTGCCGCTGTTGGCGATCAACACCACCAGCACCTTCCGCGGGGCCAGGAGGACGAATTCGATATGCCGGACCAGTGCCCTGCTCAGGTGCGGGTACTGGACCACTGCAACCTGGTTGGTGAGCTGCGACAGCAGCCGGACGGTCCGGTCCAGGACGTCGTCCAGGTCATCCGATCCTTCAAGCAGGGACTGGATGGCGCGGCGCTCCGCCTGGGACAGCGGCTTGACGGCGGAGATCTGGTCGACGAACAGCCTGTAGCCCTTGTCCGTGGGGATCCGGCCGGCGCTGGTGTGCGGAGCCGTGATCAGGCCCTCTTCCTCCAGGGCTGCCATGTCATTCCTGATGGTTGCGCTGGACACACCGAGATGGTGGCGCTCCACCAGGGCTTTGGACCCCACGGGCTCGCGGGAGTGGACGTAGTCCTCCACGATGGCACGGAGTACTTCAAGTTTGCGTGGCTCGCTCACACTCCACCTCCATCCAGGGTTCGGGGCGGCCGCGCCGCCCGCGCTGTGCCGCTCATCGTTTAGCACTCGACATGCCCAAGTGCTAACAGTCTATTATGCCTCTCCCCGTTGCTAGCATTGGTACCGCTCCGGGCGAAATTCCGGACCTGTGATCGAGCGCTAGGCGGAGTGAATCATGCAGTACCAGAACTGGGGTCCCCAGGACATGTCCGCTCCGTCAAAGGCTGAACTGCCTGAAGTTCCTGTTGAACGGGGAATGGTGCTGGAGGACGTCCAGTCCGGCTGGGTGGGCGCCGTGACACGCGTGGAGAAATCCGGGGGCATGCATGTGGTGGCTCTGGAAGACAGGCGCGGCAAATCAAGGTCTTTCCGCCTGGGCTTCGGCTTCCTCCTCGAAGGCCAGGCCATTAAGCTTCTTCCCCCGGCGCCGCGGCAGGCACCTGCCGCCACCGGCAGGACAGCATCAGGTTCAGTCCGGGTGGCCGGCCAGCGCGCGCAGGTCGCCAAGGCCAGCCGGATCTGGGTGGAGGGAAAGCACGACGCCGAACTGGTGGAGAAGGTCTGGGGAGACGACCTTCGGGTGGAAGGCATCGTCGTCGAACCCCTCCACGGCATTGACGACCTTGCCGCGGCAGTGGCAGACTTCAGGCCCGGTCCGGGCCGGCGGCTGGGGGTCCTGGTGGACCACCTGGTGCCGGACTCCAAGGAGTCCCGCATTGCGGACGCCGTGATGGCCTCACCGGGGGCTGCCGGGAACGTGCTGATCGTGGGCCACCCCTACGTGGACGTCTGGCAGGCGATCCGGCCTGCCGTGCTGGGCATCGAAAAATGGCCGGTGGTGCCGCGCGGGCAGGACTGGAAGACCGGGATCCTTGCCGCGTTCGGCTGGCCCCATGCCACCAAGGAGGATATTGGGCTTGGGTGGCAGAAGTTGCTGGGTGCTGTCCGCACCTACGCGGACCTGGAAGCCTCCCTGCTGGGGAGGGTGGAGGAAGTCATTGACTTCCTGACGGTTCCCTGACCGGACCGCCGCGCCGCCGTGCGCGGGGCCCCGGAGCAGCATCCGCGCCTCCAGCCAGTATTCTTGGTACTGCGGATCTGCGTCATTTGCAGTCCCTCTCAACTGATATGCATTCTTAGCCAGCACCATTGCACTTTTAGAAGGAACAGACTGTGGCAGAAAACGCACGCGATCACAGGGACACCCAGGGCGGCCAGGGCCGTTCGGAATACCATGGCGTTCCGGCGAATGCGCTGCCCCTGACAGCCAGCGAAGACCGGCAGTGGGCCACCATGGCGCACTTTGGCGGAATCCTTGGCTGCGTTCCTGCTCTTCTGATCTACCTCATTTTCCGGGACAGGGGCCCTTTCACGGCGCAGGAGTCCAAGGAGGCGCTGAACTTCAGCTTGCCTCCCACCATCGCCGCCGTGGTGGCGAACATCCTGGTGTTCGTGCCGGTGATCGGCAACATCTTCGCCGTGATTGCCACCCTCATCTGGATTGCCCTGACCTGTTTCTCCGTGGCGGCCGGCATCCATGTGAACAAGGGCCAGCCGCACCGTTACCAGTACAACCTGCGCTGGATTAAGTAGTCCCCTCCAGCTCCCAGCACTCGCAAGCTCGCGCCGGGGCCCTCGCCGGCGTGGGCCCACCGCCCGCAGCCCAGCACTGAACCCGCTAGTCCGGCAGGACCCGGCGCACCACGGCGTCAGCCAGCAGCCGGCCTTTCAGCGTGAGGACCAGCCGGCCTGCGAAGGCGGCGGCGGGATCAATCAGTTCCTCCGCGATGAGCCCGGCCACCTCGCGCCGTCCTGCGGTGCCCAGCGAGGAGATCTCGAGGCCGGATTGAAGGCGGACCTCAAGCATCACGCGCTCCATGTTCCGTGTTTCCCCATCCAGGGTTTCCCTGCCGGCCGCCGGTGACACTCCCTGCGCCAGGCGCCCCGCGTAGGCAGTGGGGTGCTTGACGTTCCACCACCGGACACCGCCCACATGCGAGTGGGCCCCCGGCCCAATCCCCCACCAGTCGTCGCCGCGCCAGTAGGCCAGGTTGTGGCGGCAGGCCTGTCCGGGCGTGCGCGCCCAGTTGCTGACCTCGTACCAGCCCAGGCCGGCCTTGGTGATCAGCTCATCGGCGAGCTCGTACTTGTCGGCGTGGTCGTCGTCGTCGATCCCGGGGACTTCACCACGGCGGATCTGGGCGGCAAGCTTCGTTCCGTCCTCGATGATCAGCGCGTAGGCGCTGATGTGGTCCGGCTGGTAGGAAAGCGCCGTCTCGAGCGAGTACCGCCAGTCCTCCAGGGACTCCCCGGGCGTGCCATAGATGAGGTCCAGGCTGACGGCCAGTCCGGCGTCGCGGGCCCACTGCACAACCTGCGGCACGCGGCTGGGCGTGTGGGTCCTGTCCAGGACCTTGAGGACGTGGGGAACAGCTGACTGCATGCCGAACGAGATCCGGGTGAAGCCGGCATCCTTGAGGATGGCAAGGGACTTGGGGGTGACGGAGTCCGGGTTCGCCTCCGTGGTGACCTCGGCGCCCTCCTCGATCCCCCACTGGTCGATGGCGCGTCCCAGGATCAGGGCCAGGTCCTCCGCGGGAAGCAGGGTTGGCGTGCCGCCCCCGAAGAACACCGTGCTGAGCGGCCGCGCGGGCAGACCTGATTCCGTGAGGACCCTGGCTGCCAGGGACACTTCCGAGGCTGCGGTGGCGGCATAGGCGTCCTGGGAGGCACCGCCGCCAAGTTCCGTGGCGGTATAGGTGTTGAAATCGCAGTACCCGCAGCGGACCGCGCAGAACGGGATGTGTACATAAAGCCCGAACGCCCGCTCCGCCGCACCATCGGCTGCCTGGTGGGGCAGCAGACCGTCCGACGGCGCCGGGTCGCCAAGGGGAAGAACGCTAGGCACTGCAGGGGCCTCCGGCAGTACCGGCTGCTGTAACCACTACTTCCTGGCCTTGTCCTTGGACTCGTCGGTGGTGAGCGCAGCGATGAAGGCTTCCTGGGGGACCTCGACGCGCCCCACCATCTTCATGCGCTTCTTGCCTTCCTTCTGCTTCTCCAGCAGTTTGCGCTTACGGGAGATGTCACCGCCGTAGCACTTGGCCAGGACGTCCTTGCGGATGGCGCGGATGCTTTCGCGGGCGATGATCCTGGAGCCGATGGCCGCCTGGATGGGCACCTCGAACTGCTGGCGCGGAATAAGCTCGCGCAGCTTGGTGGTCATCATGACGCCGTACGCGTAGGCCTTGTCCCGGTGGGTGATGGCGGAGAAGGCGTCAACCTGTTCGCCCTGGAGCATGATGTCCACCTTCACAAGGTCGGCCACCTGGTCGCCGTCGGCCTTCCAGTCCAGGGAGCCGTAGCCGCGGGTCTTGGACTTCAGGATGTCGAAGAAGTCGAACACGATCTCGGCCAGCGGCAGGCGGTACCGGATTTCCACCCGGTCCTCTGAGAGGTAGTCCATGCCGCCCATCACGCCGCGGCGGCTCTGGCACAGCTCCATGATCGCGCCGACAAATTCGTTTGGCGCCAGGATGGTGGCGGCCACCATGGGCTCGCGGACCTCGGAGATTTTGCCGGACGGGTATTCGCTGGGGTTGGTCACGTGGACCACCTTCTTGTCCTCCAGCGTCACCTCGTATTCCACGTTGGGTGCGGTGGAAATCAGGTCCAGGTTGTACTCGCGCTCGAGCCGCTCGCGGGTGATTTCAAGGTGGAGCAGGCCCAGGAAGCCCACGCGGAAACCAAAGCCCAGCGCGGCAGATGTCTCGGGCTCGTATACCAGGGCGGCGTCGTTGAGCATCAGCTTCTCCAGCGCATCGCGCAGCACCGGGTAGTCCGTGCCATCCAGCGGATAGAGGCCGGAGAAGACCATGGGCTTGGCATCCGCATAGCCGGGAAGAGAGTCTGCGGCAGGCTTGGCCATGTTGGTGACGGTATCGCCCACCTTGGACAGGCGGACGTCCTTCACACCCGTGATGAGGTAGCCCACTTCGCCGACGCCCAGACCCTTGGACGGTGTGGGTTCCGGTGAGCTCACACCGATTTCGAGGAGTTCGTGGGTGGCCCGGGTGGACATCATCTGGATGCGCTCACGGGGATGCAGCATGCCGTCCACCACCCGGACGTAGGTCACCACGCCGCGGTAGGTGTCATAGACGGAGTCAAAGATCATGGCGCGGGCAGGGGCATTGGCGTCGCCCTGGGGCGCCGGAAGGTCGCGGACGATCTTGTCCAGCAGCGCCTCGACGCCCATGCCGGTCTTGCCGGAAACGCGCAGGACGTCCTCCGGTTCGCCGCCGATCAAGCTGGCCAGCTCCGCCGCGTACTTCTCCGGCTGCGCTGCCGGAAGGTCGATCTTGTTAAGGACCGGAATGATGGTGAGGTTGTTTTCCATCGCCAGGTACAGGTTGGCGAGGGTCTGGGCCTCGATCCCCTGGGCAGCGTCCACCAGGAGGATTGCTCCCTCACACGCCGCGAGCGAGCGGGAGACCTCGTAGGTGAAGTCGACGTGTCCGGGCGTGTCGATCATGTTCAGCGCGTAGCTGGTGCCGTCCAGTTCCCACGGCATGCGGACCGCCTGGGATTTGATGGTGATGCCGCGTTCGCGCTCGATGTCCATCCGGTCCAGGTACTGGGCCTTCATGTCACGGGACTGGACCACGCCGGTGAACTGCAGCATCCGGTCGGCCAGGGTGGACTTACCGTGGTCAATGTGCGCGATGATACAGAAATTCCGAATAATGGCCGGATCTGTCGCGGCGGGCACCGGTGCGGTGCGGGCCATGGGAGACACGCAGGGGTCCTTACTCTTGGCATTCACACGGCCACCGCTGGGCGCGCCGTGGGCGGCCCGCGGACAGGCCGCACATTTTCAACCTCCAGTGTCCCACGTCGGAAGCTGCCACACCGCATCCTGGCCGGAGTTGCCGCCGTCATTCTCCCGTGCGTGAGGCAGCTATAGGGTGGCTGGATGGTTTTCAATCTCCGATCACTGCAGGACGCGGTCAGGACAGGACTGCGGACACTCCAAAGGGCGCGAAGGGCTGCCGGGGCAGCTGGCCGCCCCTCCCCCGGCCGGGCCACGCCGGCATCCGGCAATTTACAGGTTCGGAGCGGGGCCGCTACCGCCTACCCCGGGGATTTCCACGGCAAGTTCACCGTCAGGTATGTGGCCAGGCCCGATAGCGAGCCCGATCCGGGGGAAGTGGTGTGGGCCTGGGTGCCGTACGAAGAAGACCACAGCCGCGGAAAGGACCGGCCGGTCCTGCTGGTGGGCCGCAACGGCGGCTACCTGCTCGGACTGATGCTGACCAGCAGGGACCGGGTTCCGGATACTGCAGCGTCAGCGGACTACGTGGACATCGGAGTTGGAGGCTGGGACCGGCAGGGACGCCCCAGCGAAGCCCGGCTGGACCGCGTCCTCCAGCTCCGCCCGGACGGCATCCGGCGGGAGGGTGCCGTACTGGACCGCAACCGTTTCGAGCGGGTGGCCTCCTCCCTGCGACGGCGACACGGCTGGGACTGAGCTTCTGAAATGGCAGGAGCTGCCCCTGACCTGCTATTCTTTATAGCTGTGTGTCCGTGCAGGTCGACGGCCACTGATGGTTGGCCGCCATAGGTATCCCCACGCCGCTCAGTCAATGGCCAACCTGAAAGCCCTCTAGACCATTTCCGCATTAAAAAGAGAGTTCACACGTGGCGAATATCAAGTCCCAGAAGAAGCGCATCCTCACCAACGAGAAGGCACGCCTGCGCAACAACGCAGTCAAGTCCGAGCTGAAGACGGCCATCCGCGCCGTCAACACTGCCGTTGAGTCCACGGACAAGGATGCAGCTGCTGCTGCCCTGGTTGCTGCCAGCCGCAAGCTGGACAAGGCTGTTAGCAAGGGTGTCCTGCACAAGAACAACGCAGCGAACCGCAAGTCGGCGATCTCCAAGAAGGTCAACGCACTGTAAGGTTTCCAGTTCGTTTGAACTGATGGTTGTGGCCGGTACCCTCGGGTGCCGGCCACACATCTTTAAGCGCAGAGTTAGGTCCGTTGCCTGACCTCATGCGCGGACTAAAGCCTTGTAGCTTCCGGCCCGCTCACAAGCTTAGGAAATTCGGCTGACCGGCGCCCCGGGAAAGTTTCGCCGGGGGCCTGGTCGACGGTCAGCGGCTCTGGACAGACATGGCAATGACCGTAACCGCGTGCTCCACGGCATAGACGGGGTCGCGCGAAAGTCCTTTGACCTGCGCGTCGGCCTCGGCGGTGGCCTGGATGGACCGGACCAGCCCGTCCGGCGTCCATCGCCGCACGTCCCGCTGCGCCTGCTCAACCAGCCAGGGTTGCATGCCAAGCTCTGCGGCTATCTGGGCGGAGGATCCGGATGCGCCGGCAACCCGCGCAACCGTTCGGAGCTTTGCGGCCAGCGCGGCCACCAACGGTACGGGATCCGCTCCGGTGGCCAGGGCATGTCGGAGCGTGGACAGGGCCAAGGGCGCATTGCCCGCCATGGCAGCGTCAGCCACCTTAAATGCTGTCGCCTCGATACGGCCACCGTAGTAGCGGTCCACGATGTCCGAGGTGACGGTGGTTCCCGCGTCGGCGATGAGCTGGCTGCATGCGGCGGCAAGTTCCGAAAGGTTTGCTCCAACCGCGTTGACCAGGGCCTGGACGGCATCCTGCTCAATACGGCGGCCGCCCGCCTTGAATTCGGCCGCCACAAAGGCCACCTTGTCTGCGTCTTTCTTGAGCGGCTGGCAGTCCACCACCGGCCAGCCGCCCTTCTTGACGGCGTCCAGGAGCTTCTTTCCCCGGACTCCCCCGCCGTGCCGGAGGACCAGGACGGCATCGGGTTCCGTGTGTTCCACGTACCGAAGCGCATCAGCGAGGAAGGCATCGTTCATGGCTTCGACGGCTTCAACCTCGATGAGCTTGCTCTCGCCGAACAGCGAGGGACTGACCTGCATCAGCAGGGTGCCCGGCTCATAGGCAGCCGCGTTGATCCGGCTGACCTCCACGTCGGGTGCCGCCGCCCGCACCTGGGCGCGGATGCGGTCCATGGCCCTGATGCCCAGATACTCTTCCGGGCCGCTGACCAGCACCACCGCTGCAGGTGCTACGTCCCGCCAGGTGGCCGCATTGGATGCCGGGGAACGGGTTGCTCGCTTCTGCGCAGCGGCCATCGTGGGTTCCTTCCGGAAAGTTTTGTGGAGTATCCCAGCCTGCCACGTCCGGCTCCCCGCTCCAAGCCAGGGCCGGGCTGCCGCGCCATCTTCCACATCATTCCGGATGACTGCCGGAAGCCCCAGCGGCGGAGCGCCGGGACAGCCCTATCCTCCAGGGCTTCGATGAGCGAAACGAGACTCCGGTGACAGGACATTACCAACCCGCCGGCCTGGCGCGGCCGGGCACAAGCCCAGACGGTTCCATACGTCAGAACAGACAGGAACAGCATGGTCAGCAGCCCGTGAATGCCTTCCGGCCAGGGCAGCGATGCTCCCGGGAGCTGTGACGTGAACCTTGCCACGGCGGCGACGCCGGCACTGAACGTCCCGGCCACCGCGATGAGGGCCGTTGCAGCCCACGGGACAAGAACCACCAGGGGAACAGCTGCCGTCCCCAGCAATGTCACAGGAGCCACCAGGGGCGAGGCGATAACGTTTGCCAACAGCGAGTAGGTGGAAAACTGGGGTTGCAGGATCACGATCACCGGTCCGCAGAGCAGCTGGGCTGACAGCGGGACGGCCACCGCTGCTGCCGCCCAGCGCGGAACGAACCCGGGCATCCAATTGATGATTCGCCGGCCAAGGACAATGATTCCCAGGGTGGCCAGAACGGACAGGAGAAACCCGAAGCTGGACCCCAGGCCAGGGTCCATCAGCAGCAGGCCGATCACCGCAAGGCACAGGAAGCTGAGGCCCCGTCCGGACCGCCCGCCGGCCAGTGATACGACGGCGATGGCACCCATGAGGGCTGCCCGCAGGACGCTGGCATCCGGCCCCACGAGGAGCACGAAGAGCCAGAGGCCGGCGCCGGCCAGGGCAGCGGCGGGGAGGCGCGGCAGGCGCAGGCCCCGGCATGCCAGCAACAGTGCCCCAAGGACCAGGCTGCAGTTTGCGCCGCTGACGGCCGTCAGGTGCGTCATGCCCACCCCCTTCATGGCAGTCGCCAGTCCCTCGTCCAGCGCCGTGGTGTCTCCCGTGACCATGCCCGGCAGCAGGCCGCGGGGATCGGGGCCGAGGAAGGAGGACGCGGCCACGAATTGTTCCCGAAGTTCTTTGGCCGATCCCTCCAGGATTGGCACGGCGGTGGCCTGGCCCGGGCCTGAGGAGGCTGTGAGAATCGCAGCTTCCTCCGTTCCTGGCACTGGCGGCCGAAGGTTTCCCGTTGCGCGGACCAGCTGGCCGGTCACCACACTGCCCCAGTCGCCGCCGCCCATAACCACAAACTGTGCCCGGGTTCGGAGCAGGACACCGCCGGTGCTGACATCGCGGGTCCAGACAGGCACTGACCAGCGTCCCGGCGTTCCTGCCTGGCCCGGCGCACTAAGCGCCCGGGGGCCGCCGGCCACTTCGACGACGGCCACTACTGATTTCCCTGCAGCAACAGCCTCAGCCAGGGGCCCCTCGAACCGCTGGCTGGCTGCCGCAGCCGAGTGTGCGGCCGTGGCCGCCGCTAGGAAGAGTGCTGCCGCGCAGGTGGACAGGAAACTGCGCCGGGCGCGCGGGCGTTCTGTCCTTGGTGTGAATCGCAAGCGGCTCCGGCGTATCAACAGCATCCCTGCAAGAGCAAAACTACAACAGAGTGCCGCCAGTGCCAGCGGCTGCAGCCAAAGCCCCGCGATGGAGGCGGCCCATACGGCCACAGCCGGCACGGCGAGACGGACGTCGGAGCGGCGGCGGGACTCCTCGCTGCCGGCAGCTGCGTCTTTCCCTCCATTCCCCTTCGCTTTTCCCTGCCAGGCAGAACCCCGCACCCCGTCCCACTGCTCTTGGACACGCTTCCCAAAAGTCGCGGGAACCGTGAAGCTCCGGCGCTGTCCCGGCTCTGTTCCGGAACTCGATGCCGTCGCATCCCTGGTCCGCCGGAGGCCTCCTTCGGCACCAGTTGTGCGCGCTGGTCCGGGCATAGCTGTGGGCCCCCTGACTGCAGACTCCACATACCGCTGCCATGGGCTGCCCGTGGGCTTCTCCCTGAGGCTACCCATCAGACACACCCCTCACGTCGTCCCATCACACCGTCACCAGCGGCAGCAATGCCCCAAGCATCTTGGGTCCAACGCCGTCTACTGCGTCCAGTTCCTCGACGCTTTTGAAGGCCCCATGCTCGTTGCGCCAGTCCACGATGCGCTGGGCAAGCACCGGCCCGACCTTGGGCAAGGTATCCAGCTCCTCCACGCCCGCCGTGTTGAGGTTGATTTTCGCTCCCGCAGCGTTTCCCGCGGTACCAGCCTCGGCCACACTTCCGGCTCCGGGTTCCGGACCTGTGCCTCCGGTACCTGCTGCCGGTAATTGCTCGCCTTCGCGCGGCACATGGATCTTTTGGCCGTCCTCCACCACGAGGGCCAGGTTCAGCCGGCCAAGGTCCGCGCCGGGGATTGCGCCTCCAGCGGCCGTGACGGCCTGGTGCACCCTGCTTCCCGCCGGCAGCTGCACCACTCCGGGACTGGTCACGGCTCCGGCAACATGGACCACCACCGCAGCGGCGGTCTCAGCCTCCGCGTTCTCAACGCCCGGCCCACTGCCACCGGCCCCCTCATCTCTCGTAACGGTGGCCCCGGCTGAAGGGTTAGCGGCAGGGCTGCCGGGGCTTACGCCGCTGAGCGGAAGGATCTCCGGCCGGCCCGCCGCCACCTGCCACCAGAACCACGCCGCGGCAGCAACAGCAAGGACGCCAAGAAGAACCGCCAGGCGGGGGCCCAACCGCCAGCGGAGTGCCGGCCCCAGGGCGGTGGACGCGGTATCCGCGTCCTGTCCGGATCCCCCGGGCAACGCCGTGCCGGAAGCGTCCGGATCGTGGCCGCCGGCACCCTGGTACTCAAAGAGTTGATTCCCGTCGGGGTCCAGCAACAGGCCGGACGGCGCCTCGCCCAGGGCTGCCTGCAGCCGGGTCCTGGCATGGCGCGCCGAGTGACCTGCTGCTCCAGCGTCCCGGCGTGACATAGCTTCACGCTAGGGACCACTGCGCGGGGGCAACAGGGCAGCCGCATCATATGTGGAAAGGCTCCCTTCAGCCGGACCGGCAGCGGGCTGACCTCCATGCGGCAAACACTCCAGGTCAGCGGCGGGAGCGTGGATTCTTCGCGGATGCTGTCCCAGATGCGCTCCGGGACAGCCGGCCAGAACCGTTAGGCCCTCACATTCGACGCAGTAGGCATGGCCGTCCTTCTCGCGCGCCTTCTGCGAACGGTGCCGGACCAGAAAGCAGGAGTAACAGGTGAACCTGTGACGGGGCCTTTCAGAACACCTGCGACTCCAGGAATCCGTAAACAAACCAGATCAGGACACCTGAGCTGATGGAGAGGGCGATGGTGCCTGGAACGCGGCCCCGGCGGCGGACGAGACTGACAACGCCCAGGGCGATAGTGGCAAGAGCTGCGGGGAAGGTGACGGTAAGGAGGAAGTGGACCAGGCCAATCCCGGAGTCGACACCGTCCCCCGCAGCCCATACAGCCCAGAAGACTCCTGCCGTATTGAGCACCAGAATCAGCAAGGCAAGAAGACCTGCATTCAACTTTCGGGCACTTGATTCGGCGTCGTCTTGGCCATGGCCCTTCTCTGTCATCCCCATCCCTGTGACGTTACCTCCCGCAGAGACTATCTGGTCCGGGTCTGGAAGTGAACGCGGAGAAGACCTAAAGCCCCACAATCGTGTAGCGGCGCTCGATCCCGGCCGTGGCCCGCCCCCAGATGCTGCCCGCCACCCGGTCCTGGTGAAGCCTGAAAGCATCGGGGTCGCTGAAATGTTCGTCGACCTGCCAGACCAAGGGGTCGCCGGTAGGCGTCACGCTGAAGGAGACACAGCCGGGTTCAGCCCGGGTTAGCGTGACGTGCCGGTCGAGATGCTGGACGACGATGGCAACCTCGTCGCTGTCACGGCACACGAGCTGTCCGGTCAAATAGACATCAGTCACTGACCAATCCTCTCGTATTTCCCGGGCATCCCTATCCAGCCTTCCGGTGTTCATCCCCCGGTCAACTTCCGGGACTGTGCGAACGACCGGCGGATACCCACGATCCTGACGGCAACCCCCGTCAGGACCAGGCCAATTCCCAGCGCCATCAAAATCCATACCGGTACCGAGGCGGCATCGATGTTCCGGTAGCACTCCGCCGCCAGCCCGGTGGTCCGCATCTGGATGTCGGCCTCTTCAGCAGCACTGCTTTGCGGAAGCAGCGGGCTGCCGCACAGCGGCCCCACTGTCTTCATTCCGATAACAAAACTCAGGATGTGCAGGGCAAACCCGACGGCGATTATCAGAATCCAGCCGCGCCGCTGACTAAGCTCCTGGTTAATGTCCACAGTCGAGTTTCCCGGCGAATCCTGAACCTCCATGTTCAGAGCCTAATGGAAGTTCCCCACGGAGACGCCGTACGGTATCTCCACAGGTCATTTCCAGGAGGCGGTTCGACGTGGACGAATCAGTGTTAGTTGACTATGTGGCCGATCATCTGGCCGCTCTTCCCGGAGTGCTTGCGGTAACTCTCGGGGGGTCCCGGGCGACCGGCACCCACGGCCCGGCCAGCGACTGGGATTTCGCCGTGTACTACCGAGAACATTTCGACCCTGGTGACTTGAAGGACGTCGGCTGGCAGGGAACGGTTTCCGAGATCGGCGGCTGGGGCGGCGGAGTCTTCAACGGCGGGGCGTGGCTGGAAATCGACGGCCGCAGCGTGGATATCCACTACCGCAACCTCGACGTTGTTGAGCATGAGCTGGCCGAGGCGCAGCACGGCAGGTTCCACATTGAGCCGCTTCTGTTCCATCTGGCCGGGATCCCCAGCTATCTGGTTGTGGCCGAACTCGGCATCAACCGCGTCCTTCGCGGGGATGTGCCGCAGCCGGAGTACCCGCAGGTCCTCCGCAGGACCGCCCCGGGCGTCTGGATGGACCGGGCCCACATGACGCTCGGCTACGCGCGCCGCGCATACGCCACCAACGGGCGCCTGACGGAACTGGCCGGCGCCCTGGCCATCTCCGCTGCGATGGCAGCACACGCCGTGCTCGCCGCCCGGGGCGAGTGGATCACCAACGAGAAGCGGCTCCTGGAGCGTGCCGGGTTGCGCCACATGGACGAGCTCATCTTTGGGCTGGACCGGGAGCCACCCGTTCTTGGAGAAACCATCGATCAGGCCATCCAGCTCTTCAACGATGCTTTGGCCGAAGCAGTGCACTGATTGCCTTCTGCTCCGGCTCACACGGCCAGGGGCAAGCCACAGCCAATGCCTGCTACGAGGAAAGCGTTCCCGGAAAAGTGCCGGTATCCCCCGGTTCCTCCCCCACGATGACGGCCAGGACACCCAGCCCTGCATGGGCAGCAAGTACGGCCGGGAGGGAACTTGCCTGGGCCGGGGGGCACAGCGGCAATGCGCGCGCCAACCGTTCGGCCAGGCTCTTAGCCTCTTCAGGATTCCCAAAGTGGTGGACGGCGAGCCGAACGGCGGGGGCCGGCCGGGCACCGGCATCAGCGGCAACCATCTCTTCCAGCCGGGCTACCGCCTTTGCGGCCGACCGGACCTTTTCCAGCGGTACGATCTTGCCGCCCTCCACCGCCAGGATGGGCTTGATGGCCAGCATGGTTCCCAGCAGCGATGCCGCGGCGCCGATGCGGCCCCCGCGCCGCAGCTGCTCCAGGCTGGGAACGTAGAAATACACTTTGGTCCGCGCTGCCTGTTCCGCCGCGGCAGCGGCAACGGCGGCGGCATCACCGCCGTCGGCCGCGGCCCGGACGGCTGCCTGGACCGCCATGCCCTGGGCCATCCCGACGGTCCGCGAATCGACTACCTCCACCGGGATGCCGACCCGGGCCGCTGCAAGGCGGGCAGCATCCGCCGTCCCGGACAGTTCTCCGGAGATGTGGACAGACACCACCGCTTCGAAGCCCCGCTGCGAGGCCGCGCGGTAGGCCTGCTCGAACTGGCCAGGTGACGGCCGCGAGGTCTTTACGGACGTTCCACTGGCCAGTGCCAGGGCGATGGTTTCGGAGATGTCATCCTCGCCCTCGCCGTAGATCTCATCCCCCACCATTACGGGCATGGGTATCACGGCCAGCCGCCCGTCACCGCTGAGCCCAGCGGTCCAGTCAGCCGGCAGCGCCGCCGCGGAGTCGGTCACCACGGCAGTACGTACGACGGCGGCGGGCTGGCTCCCAGGGGCTTCCTGCCCGCGGCGGCGTGCCAGCAGGCGTGCACGGACCCAGGGCCAGGCGGCGTCACGGTCGGGCAAGGGGGCCTCCTGGGATCAAGCAGGCCGCCGGAGGGCTCCGGCGGCCTGGTCCGGCCTAGGCCGGGACGATGTTGACCAGTTTAGGGGCGCGGACAATGACGGTGCGGATGCCACGGCCGTCGAGGGCGCGCTGGACGTTCTCCGAGGCCAGCGCCAGCTCGCGCAGCTGGTCCTCTGTCACGGAAGGAGGAACCTCCAGCCTGTCACGCACCTTGCCCTGTACCTGGACGACGGCGGTGACGGTGTCCTGCACCAGCAGGGACTCGTCGTGCGCCGGCCAGCCCGCATTGGCCACCGAGGCAGGGTGCCCCAGCACGTTCCACATGTCCTCAGCCGTATACGGGGCGAACAGGCTCAGGATCACGGCAACCGCCTCCGCCGCCTCACGGACAGCCGGGTCAGTTCCGCCTGCGCCTGAATCGATGGCCTTCCGGGTTGCGTTGACCAGTTCCATCAGCTTGGCCACCACGACGTTGAACTTGTTGGCGTCCAGGAGTTCGGCGGCGTCTGCGATGGTCCGGTGCGTGACGGAACGCAGGGCGCGGTCACCGGTGGCCACGTCAACACCGGGCTCGCTGGCCACGTCCTGGGCCAGGCGCCAGGCGCGGGCCAGGAACTTCGCAGAGCCCGACGGCGAGACGTCAGCCCAGTCCACGTCGTCCTCCGGCGGGGAGGCGAAGATCATGGTCAGGCGCACCGCGTCCACGCCGTACTTGTCCAGCTGCTCCCCGAGGTCCACACCGTTGCCCAGCGATTTGCTCATCGCCTTGCCACCGTTGAGGACCTGGCCCTGGTTGAGCAGTGCGGTGAAGGGCTCGTTGGCTTCGATCAGGCCGAGGTCGTTGATGACCTTGGTGAAGAACCGGGCGTACAGCAGGTGCAGGATCGCGTGCTCCACACCGCCGACGTACTGCCCCACCGGCATCCAGTCGTTGATCTTCTGGGGATCGAACGGGCCCTCGGTGTAGTGCGGTGAGACGAAGCGGAGGAAGTACCAGGACGAGTCCACAAAGGTGTCCATGGTGTCCGTGTCGCGCTTGGCCGGCCCATGGCAGGTGGGGCACTCGACGTTGACCCAGGCCTCGGCCGCGGCCAGGGGCGAGGTGCCCTTCGGTGACAGGTCCTCGCCGCGCAGGTCGGAGGGCAGCGTAACGGGCAGCTGCTCATCCGGGACCGGAACTTCGCCGCAGGACGGGCAATGGATGATCGGGATGGGAGTACCCCAGAACCGCTGGCGGCTCAGCAGCCAGTCCCGGAGCCGGAAGTTCACGAACTTCTCGCCCGTGCCCTGCTTCTCCAGCACGGCGATCGCGGCCGGAATGGCCTCGGCCTTGGGCAGGCCGTCCAGGTCGCCTGAGTTGATCAGGGTCCCCTCGCCCGCAGTAGCGGTACCGGACACGGCCGGATCTTCCTCGCCGGTGTCCAGGACGGCCCGTACGGGGAGGTCAAACTTGCGGGCGAAGTCCAGGTCGCGCTGGTCGTGGGCGGGCACGGCCATGATGGCTCCGGTGCCGTAGTCGGCCAGGACGTAGTCCGCCGCCCATACCGGCAGCTTCTCGCCGTTCAGGGGATTGATGGCGTACCGGCCGGTGAAGACGCCCGTCTTTTCGCGTTCGGTGGACTGGCGTTCAATTTCGGAGAGCGCCTTGACCTGTTCGCGGTAATCGTCCAGGGCGGCGGCGTGCTCGTCCGTGACGAGCTCGACGGCGAGCGGCGCGTCTGCGGCCACCACGAAGAACGTTGCGCCGTACAGGGTGTCCGGGCGGGTGGTGAAGACCGTGACCTCCTTGGCGGGCCTGCCGCCGTCGGCCTCAATCACAAAGTTGACGTGCGCACCCTCGGACCTGCCGATCCAGTTTTTCTGCATGGCCAGCACGCGCTCAGGCCAGTGGCCGCGCAGCTGCTCCATGTCATCGAGCAGCCGGTCCGCGTACTCCGTGATCTTGAAGTACCACTGGTTGAGGGACTTCTTGGTGACGGTGGTGCCGCAGCGCTCGCAGGCGCCGTTGACTACCTGTTCGTTGGCCAGGACGGTCTGGTCCTTGGGGCACCAGTTGACCGGCGAGTTCTTCCGGTAGGCCAGGCCGCGCTCGTAGAAGCGCTTGAACAGCCACTGGGTCCAGCGGTAGTACTCCGGGTCGGAGGTGTGCAGCCGGCGCGACCAGTCAGCCGAGATGGCGTACCGCTTGAAGGACGCCGCCTGGGTGTCGATGTTGGCGTAGGTCCACTCGCTGGGATGGGCGTTGCGCTTGATGGCGGCGTTTTCGGCGGGCAGGCCAAAAGAGTCCCAGCCGATCGGGTGCAGGACGTCGTAGCCCTTCTGGCGCAGGTAGCGGGCCACGACATCGCCCATGGCGAACGCTTCCGCGTGGCCCATGTGCAGGTCACCGGACGGGTACGGGAACATGTCCAGCACGTAGCGGCGCTCGCGCGACCCGTCGTCGACGGGGGTGAAGACCTTAAGGTCCTCCCACACCTGCGGCCATTTGGCCTCCATCGCCGTGAAGCTGTAGGTGCCCTCCTCGGGCACGTCCGCTGACACTGTTGCTGCTGTTCCGTTCTCTGTCTCCGGCTGAACGCCCACTGCTGCCCTCTTCTGTTCTGTTACGGCATCGGTGCTGCCATAACGGCCTGATCCTCCTGCTGCCACCGGAAATGCTCCCGGACACACAAAAGCCCCTCACCATGGAGGGGCTGCCGCACGCTATCCGTTGTTTGGGATACCGGGCGGCTGGCTAAGCAGAAGGATCGCACGCATGCAACCACTTTAGCGCACCTATATAGCCTCCAGTCGCAAACGAGCGGCTGAGGCAGCAGCGAAGACCCTTCGTAGATAAGGGTGACTACAGCGAACGCAAGGAAGGCGGCCCCTCGCCCGGGTGTGGTGGGCACCGCGAAGCGGGCGGGGCAGGGGCCGCCTTCCTTGCGTGGTGAGACGGGGGCCGCCGCAACCACGAACTGCTGTCTAGCTGGCTACTTCACGTCCTCGTCGACCCAGTCCATGGATTTGGTGACGGCCTTCTTCCACAGGCGCAGCTGGCGGTCCTG
Organism: Pseudarthrobacter quantipunctorum; assembly: GCF_045291495.1. Taxonomy (NCBI): domain Bacteria; kingdom Bacillati; phylum Actinomycetota; class Actinomycetes; order Micrococcales; family Micrococcaceae; genus Pseudarthrobacter; species Pseudarthrobacter quantipunctorum. Next base: position 1,911,371 of record NZ_CP148033.1, on the reverse strand, counting down.
CTCGGCCTGGTCCATCTGCGGCTCCCAGCGCTTGTCCTCGGACCAGTTGGCCGAGCACTCCCCCAGGTCCTTCCAGAAGCCGACGGCGAGGCCGGCCGCGTAGGCAGCACCAAGGGCGGTGGTCTCCACAACCTTCGGCCGGATGACGGGAACGCCCAGGATGTCCGCCTGGAACTGCATCAGGGCATCATTGGCCACCATGCCGCCGTCGACCTTCAGCTCGGTGAGCGGAACACCCGAGTCCGCGTTCACGGCGTCCAGCACCTCGCGGGTCTGGAAGGCGGTGGCCTCCAGCGCGGCACGGGCGATGTGGTTCTTGTTCACGAACCGCGTCAGCCCGACAATGGCGCCGCGGGCATCCGAGCGCCAGTACGGCGCGAAGAGGCCGGAGAACGCGGGCACGATGTACACGCCGCCGTTGTCCTTCACGGACGCGGCGAGGGTTTCCACTTCAGGGGCGCTGCTGATCATTCCCAGGTTGTCCCGCAGCCACTGGATGAGCGAGCCGGTGACGGCGATGGAACCTTCCAGGGCGTAGTGCGGGGCAGCATCTCCGAGCTTGTAGCCGACAGTCGTCAGCAGCCCGTTCTTGGAATGGACGATCTCCTCGCCGGTGTTGAAGATCAGGAAGCAGCCCGTGCCGTACGTGTTCTTCGCCTCGCCGGCCTCGAAGGCTGCCTGGCCGAACGTGGCCGCCTGCTGGTCGCCCAGGATGCCGGCAACGGGAACTTCCCGCAGGAGCTGGGAGGTGTGCACGGTGCCGTACACCTCGGAGGAGGACTTGATCTCCGGCATCATGGTCCGGGGAACACCGAAGATGCCAAGGATCTCGTCGTCCCACTGCAGGGTTTCCAAGTCCATGAACAGCGTGCGGGAGGCGTTGGTGACGTCGGTGACATGGACTCCGCCGTTGACGCCGCCGGTCAGGTTCCACAGGACCCAGGAGTCGGTGTTGCCGAACACCAGGTCACCGGCTTCGGCCTTGGCCCGGGCACCCTCCACATTGTCGAGGATCCACTTGATCTTGGTTCCGGAGAAGTAGGTGGCCAGCGGCAAGCCCACTTTTTGCTTGAAGCGGTCAGCCCCGCCGTCCTTGGACAGCTGGTCCACAATGTCCTGGGTGCGGGTGTCCTGCCAGACGATGGCGTTGTAGACGGCCTCACCTGTGGTCTTGTCCCACACCACGGCAGTTTCGCGCTGGTTGGTGATGCCGACGGCGGCAATGTCGTGCCGTGTCAGGTTCGCCTTTGACAGGGCGGAGGCAATGACCTCGCGGGTGTTGTTCCAGATTTCGGCGGCGTTGTGCTCAACCCAGCCGGCCTGCGGGAAGATCTGTTCGTGTTCCATCTGCCCCGAGGACACGATGCTCCCGCTGTGGTCGAAGATGATGGCACGGGTGCTGGTGGTTCCCTGGTCGATGGCGATTACGTACTGGTTCATGATGGACGTCCTTGTCTGTATCGGTGCTGTGGGCAGGGTATTGGTTTAGGGGGTCAGGATGCGGCGGTGACGATGATGGGAGCGATGTTGGCCACGATGCCGCCGAGGGCGCCGCCAACCAGCGGACCTACCACCGGGATCCAGGAGTATCCCCAGTCGCTGGAGCCCTTGCCCTTGATGGGCAGCAGGGCGTGGGCGATGCGGGGACCGAGGTCACGGGCCGGGTTGATGGCGTAGCCGGTGGGGCCGCCGAGGGACACGCCGATGCCGACGACGAGCAGTGCGACAGCGAGCGGACCCAGGCCTGAGGGGGTTCCGCCGAAGGTAAGGATGACGAACACCAGGACGAAGGTGCCGATGATTTCGGTGACCAGGTTCCAGGGTGTGGACCGGATGGCGGGACCGGTTGAGAAGACGCCGAGCTTGCTGGCAACCTCCGGCTCCGCATCAAAGTGCTGCTTGTACGCCAGCCAGCAGGCCACGGCACCAAGGAAAGCGCCCAGCAGTTCGCCGCCGAAGTACGTCAGCGTCGAGGCGAAGTCCACCGGCACGCCCGGCGCGTATTCGGCTTTTCCGTTGACCAGCAGCCCGAGCGTGACGGCTGGATTCAGGTGGGCACCCGATTTCGCGGCAACGAAGACGCCCGCGAAGACAGCGATGCCCCATCCCCAGGTGACCATCAGGAACCCACCGCTGTTGCCTTTAGTCCCCCGCAGGGCAACGTTGGCGACGACGCCGCAACCCAGGAGGGTCAGCATCGCCGTTCCGAATACTTCGGAAAGGAAAACTATTCCAAGAGACATCTTTGACTCCTTTATTTTCTGATGGAGGTCCTTCGTGGGTTGAAGGACCGTGGGCCGGGGCGGGTTGCCGCCCCGGCCGGCAGCCGGGTGCTAGGCGACCAGGCTGTGGGTTTCTACACGGTGGAACCTTTGCAGCACATCTTGCGCGTGCTTGATCTCCGCAGCGCGGACCGCGGCGTTCCAGCCAAGGGGAACCGCGAGCACATCCGCCACCTCATTCAGCAGTTCGCCCGTTACCAGGCCCCTGAATGCCAGGGAAGTCCGGCGGATGAGGACGTCCACGAGGTGCCCCACCTGCTCGTTGGCGGCCATGAACTCCAGTTCACGGACGCTGAGCTCGCGGGTGGAATGCAGCAGCCTGTCGGGTCCGGCGTCGAGGTACTCCATGACGGTTTCGGCACGGGTCCCGTACCTGGTCAGGAGTACCGCGGTGCGGTCGGCGTCACGGCCGGAGGCCATGTGCGCCTTGATCCATTTCTGCACGCCGGGCTCGTCAGCGGGGAAGCCTGCGCCGCCGCCGATGGGGAGCTGGGCGGTGGAGACCTTGCGGTCCATCCCGATCTCGGCCAGCACGTCGTTGGTCATGTGTTCGGCCAGTGCACGGAAGGTGGTCCACTTCCCGCCCACCAGGCTCAGGACCACGGCGCCCTTTCCGTTTCCGTCCTGTCCGGGTTCGCGGCGCTCGATGCGGTAGTCGCGCGACACGAAGCCGGGCTGGGTGGCGTCATGGCGTGGCAGCGGCCGGACGCCGGAAAAGGTGTAGACGATCTGGTCACGCGTAACGGCGATGTCCGGGAAGACGTGGCCCACCAGGTCAAAGAAATACTCGATTTCCTCGTCGGTGCAGACCGCGTCCTGCGCCATGTCAGCGTCCACGTCGGTGGTCCCCACCAGGACCCGGTCCCCCATGGGGTAGATCAGGACGATGCGTCCGTCCGTGTGCTCGAAGAAGATTTCCCTGCCGCGGCAGGCTTCCAGCAGCGCAGGGTTGTCCAGCACGATGTGGGAGCCCTTGGTGCCGCCCATGAAGGCAGAAGCCGTGCCCATTGCCTCGTTGGTCAGGTCCACCCAGGCGCCCGTGGTGTTCACGATGACGTCTGCGGTGAAGTCGAATTCCTCACCCGTCAGTTCGTCCCGCAGCCGGACGGTGCTTCCCTTGCCGGTGCCCGGATTGGGCTTACCGGTCATGGACTGCAGGGAAACGTAGTTGCTGGCACGGGCCGTATACCCCTGGGCGTTGCCTTCGCCCACAGCCGCGCGGCCGGCCTTTTCCCCGTCCTGGAGGACGTCCAGCGTGAGCCGCTCCGGGTTGTGCACGGAAGCGTCAAAGTAGGTGGCGGTGTACTTGACGTCGGGGCGGAGGGCCGGCAGTTCCGCACGGGCCCGCTGGCCGCTGCGGAACTGGTGCCGCGGGACGGTGCCGCCGTCGCGGGAAAACGAGTCGTAGAGGCTCAGGCCAAGCTTGATGAGGAAGGCGCCGCGTTCCTTGGGCTTGCCCTGCTGCTTGTGCGTCAGGAAACGCAGGGGGGCCGACAGCACACCGGAAAAAGTGCTGAAGATGGGAATGGTGGTCTGCAGCGGTTTCACGTAGTGCGGAGCAATGCGCAGCAGCCGGTTGCGTTCCACCACTGATTCCTGGACCAGGCGGAATTCGCCGTTCTCGAGGTAGCGGATGCCGCCGTGGATCATGTGCGAGGAGGCCCCGCTGGCTCCCTGGCAGTAGTCTCCGCGTTCAACGAGCGCAACGTCCACACCCTGCAGCGCGAGGTCACGGAAGGTTCCTACGCCGTTGATGCCGCCCCCAACCACCAGCACCTTCGCGTGCGGCCGGCGCCGCAGATGGTGGACGGAACTGCGTTCGGCTCCCGGCTTCTCCGCAGGTGCTGCCGAAGGTCGGCCGGTTAAATCCTTGGGTCCCAAAACGACTCCCTTGGGGCTTTGTGTGGCGCGGGCAACCGAGTGGGCGGGCCCGCCGTTCTCCACTATTGTTTGGACTAATGGAAAATGGAGTCAAGCACTATGCACAAACGTGCACGAGGGAGGGGTAATGGACCCGTCAAGACACTCTGAGGCCCTCCGAGCTGCACAAATGTATTATCTGCAGGACCTGACCATGGATGCGATAGCCCGCGAACTGCGGACCTCCAGATCCACCGTGTCCCGGCTTCTGTCCTCCGCACGCGAATCCGGACTGGTCCAGATCCAGATCCGCAACCCCCTGGACACCGGCCCGGAGCTCGAGGGCAGGATCCGGCACCGCTATGGCGTCGACGTCCATGTGGTGCCGGTCCTGGAAACACTGAATGAAGCCGAGACCCTGGACCGCGTGGCCATGCAGGCAGCGCGGACCATCGGGCCACTGGTGGACTCGAACGCCATCATCGGCGTTGCCTGGGGATCCACCCTGAGCGCAGTCAGCCGCCACCTCACCCGCAAGATCACCCATGACAGCGTGATCGTGCAGTTGAACGGCGCAGGCAACATGCACACCACCGGCATCACCTACGCCAGCGACATAATGCGGCGGTTCGGGAGCGCCTACGGGGCAAGGGTGGAACAGTTCCCCGTACCGGCCTTTTTCGACCACGCCGCCACCAAGACCGCCATGTGGAATGAGCGCAGCGTGCAACGGATCCTGGAACTCCAGGCCAAGATGAGCATTGCCATTTTCGGTGTGGGATCAGTGGATGCGGACTACCCCAGCCACGTCTACGCCGGTGGATACCTGGATGAGACGGACCTGAACATCCTGGCCACGTCCGACGTCGTGGGTGACGTTGCCACCGTCTTCTTCCGCGGCGACGGATCCTCGGACGGCATCATCCTCAACGAAAGATCCACGGGGCCTGCCCTCGCCGAACTGCGGCAGGTCCGGCGAAGGATTTGCGTGGTGTCCGGGGTCTCCAAGATCAAAGGGCTCCGCGGCGCCCTGGCCGCCGGCCTGGCCACCGACCTGATCCTGGACGAGGCCACCGCGCGGCGCCTGGTGGATTTCGAGGGCCTCACGGCGGCCAATGGGTAGAGTCGTGGCTATGAGAACCTCACCGCGGCTCAGCCTGAACAACGGCGTGCTGATCCAGCAGCTCGGCTTCGGACTGTACAAGGTCCCGGCCGCGGACGCGGAAGGGCTCGTTGCCACCGCGCTCGCTGCCGGCTACCGCCACTTTGACACCGCAGCTATGTACGGCAACGAAACCGGAGTGGCCCGCGGGATCAATTCCCAACTGGGCGGGTACGCCGGCAGCGGCGGCTCCGGCGAGCTGTTCCCGGCGTTGTCCAGGGAAGACGTGTTCATCACCACCAAGGTGTGGAACGACCACCACGGCTACGACGCGACGCTGCGGGCCTTCGACGACTCCATGGTCAACCTCGGCCTGGATTATGTGGACATGTACCTCATCCACTGGCCCTGCGCCAGGCGCGGGCTGTTTCCCGATACCTACCGGGCCCTGGAGACCCTGTACCGGGAAGGGAAGGTCCGTGCCATCGGCGTCAGCAATTTCCAGCCGGCCCACCTTGACCGGCTGCTCCAGACTGCAGAGGTGGTTCCCGCCGTCAACCAGATTGAGCTGCACCTGTGGCTGCAGCAGGCGGAACTGCGCACGCTGCATGACGGGCTGGGCATCAGGACGGAGGCATGGAGCCCGCTGGGCCGCGGACAGGTCCTGGCGGATCCCGTTGTCCACGCCTGCGCTTCTGAACATGGCAAGACGCCCGCCCAGGTAATCCTGCGCTGGCACATGCAGCTGGGGAACATTGCCATTCCGAAGGCCAGCACCGAGGGCCGCATCCGGGAAAACCTCAACATCTTCGACTTCGAACTCTCGGACCGGGACATGGCTGCGCTTGCAGGCCTGGACCGGGGGCACCGCACCGGCTCGCATCCGGACCACGTCAATTAAGGCAGCACCGATGACCACAGCACGGCCCGGGCCTGCCTCGCCGGCCTACTTCAGCCATGGACTTGCCTCCCGCACGTCGTCCTCCTCGGTGGAGATCGACGGCGGGAAGGTTGCCTTCTGGACGTACGAGCCGGTGCACGCCGGTCCGGAAACGCGAACCATCCTGGTAATCCATGGCTTCCGCGGAGACCACCACGGACTCCTGCGCGTGGCAGACCAGCTTTCCGAGATGCGCATCATCATGCCTGACCTGCCCGGATTCGGCGGCTCCGACGCGTTCACGTCCGGCCGGCATTCCGTGGAGCAGTATGGCTCCTTCATTACCGGATTCATGGCGGCCCTTGGCCTCGGCCCCGAGACGGTCCTGCTGGGACACTCCTTCGGCTCGATCATTGCCGCGCACTTCGTGGCCGACCATCCGGGATCGGTGAACCCCCTGATCCTCATCAACCCCATCGCGGCACCGGCGCTGGAAGGGCCAAAGGGCGTGATGACCCGGCTCGCGGTCCTCTACTACCGGCTTGCCGCGCGCCTTCCCAGGCATTTGGGACTGGCTTTGCTGCGGAGCCCGCTGATAGTCCGGATCATGAGCGAAACCATGGCCAAGACCGCCGACAGGAACCTGCGCCGTTTCATCCACGGCCAGCACAGCGCCTACTTCAGCGCTTTTGCCAGCCGTGACAGCCTGCTTGAATCCTTTACCGCGTCCGTCAGCAGCCACGTGGCCGAGGTGGCCGGCCGGCTCACCCTTCCGGTGCTGCTGATCGCCGGGGAAAAAGATGAGATCGCCGTCCTCCCCGACCAGCGCCGCCTCGCTGCGCTGCTGCCGGACGGCGAACTCAAGGTCATTCCCGGCGTCGGACACCTCATCCATTACGAAACGCCCGAACCGGCGGCCTCGTTCATCCGCAGCTTCCTTAAGGACCACCGCGCGTGAAGATTGTCATCGACGCACGTTTTACCCGGACCGACCACCACGACGGCATCAGCCGCTACGGGGCGAGCCTGATCGCAGCCACTGCGAAAATCGCGGACGTATCCATGCTGGTCTCCGACGTCCGGCAACTCCCCCTGCTCCCCGATGTTCCCTACACGCTGATCAGCAGTCCGTTGTCGCCGAGGGAGCTTTTTGTGGCGCGCACCATCAACAGGCTTGGCGCTGACGTGGTGGTGTGTCCCATGCAGACGATGGGCACCTGGGGCCGCAAGTACGGCCTGGTGCTGACGCTCCACGACCTCATCTACTACGAGCACCCTGCGCCGCCGGGGTTCCTGCCGGCACCGGTCCGGCTTCTGTGGCGGCTTTACCACAAGGCGTTCTGGCCGCAGCGCCTGCTCCTCAACCGGGCCGACACCGTGGCCACCATCAGCCGCACCACCGAGGCGCTGATCGCAAAGTACCGCCTGACGCGCCGCCCCGTGAGGATTATCAGCAACGCCCCCCAGCCGGAGCAGGAGCACGGGCCCCGGCCAGCCGGCGCCGGGGAAGACCGCGCGCTGGTCTACATGGGCTCTTTCATGCCGTACAAGAACGTCGAAACCATGGTGGCGGGAATGGCGGGCCTGCCCGGTTACACCCTCCACCTGCTGAGCCGCATCACGCCCCAACGCCGTGCCGAACTGGAAAGGCTGGTTCCACCAGGGGCGCACGTGGTGTTCCACAACGGCGTCACGGACGGGGAATATCACGAATTCCTGCGCTCGGCTGCGGCGCTGGTAAGCCTTTCACGGGCCGAAGGCTACGGGCTTCCCCTGGTGGAAGCCATGGCGCTCGGCACTCCCGTTATTGCCAGCGATATCCCCATCTTCCGGGAGGTCGGCGGGGACGCCGCCCTCTACGTTGACCCTGCATCCCCCCGGCAGTTTGCCGAAGCCGTGCACACACTCCAGGACAACGCCCGCTGGGAGGAACTGTCGCGGCGCTGCGTTGCCCGTGCCCGGGAGTTCAGCTGGGACGAGTCGGCACGGCAGCTGGTGGATGCAGCCCACGAAATCGTGGTCCGGCGCCGCCGCTAGGGTACCGCCCTAGAGGACGTCGATGCCGTCCAGCCGGAGCTGGAAGGGTTCGCTGGAGCGTTTGGCCGCGGCTGCAGCCCTGGTGACACGCAGGACACGGGTGACGGCGCCGGCCTGTCCATAGGGGAAGAAGAGCAGGGTGCGCACATCCTCCGCTGAGCGGCGGGGCGATGGCGGACCGTTCAGCACCACGGGTACCGGTCCGGCTGTCCGCAAGGTGATTCCCCCGGAGGCCAGGTCCGCTGCCACGGCCGCCGTGTAATGCTCGACGGCGGCGCGCGGCCCGGTAACGGACGCGGTGCGGACCGCGGGGGGAAGCTGCAGCTCCGCCCGCAGCGACAGTTCCCGCTCCGCATAACCGGCCGGATCCCAGCGAAGCAGGGCACCCACGGCAGCTGTATCCGCGGCGGTGACCACCACCAGCCCGCCGTCCGATGCAGGACGCACCAGCGCGGCCGCATTGAACCACCGCCGCACGGTGTCCTCGCCGGCGCGCAGTGTCTCACGGCGCAGGAGGGAATCGCCGTCCAGGAGCAGCGCTGCCGCGTATCCCCCATCCGCCACGGGTTCGGCACCCACCGTGGCCACCACCAGTGCCTTGCCCGAACCGACGGCAGCCTTCACCTGGTCCCCCGAGGAAGTGACGACGGCCTTGCCGGGAAAGGCGCGGCCGAGCTCCTCGGCTGTCCTGATGACTCCGGTGGCGCCCTTGCGCAGGCGCCGGCCGCCGCAGTGCACGCAGTGCCAGTCCGGCGCCGGCGTGGAGCACCAGCGGCATTGAGGCATTGCGGACGTGCCGCTGGCGCCTGCTACGGCCAAGGGTCCCTGGCAGCTGCCGCAGCGGGCCGGCTCGCGGCACATCTCGCAGGCGAGCGACGGCGCATATCCGGCGCGGGCCACCTGGACAAGGACCGGTCCACGCTCCAGCCCTTCCTTGGCGGCCCGCCATGCGGCACCGGGCAGGCGGGCGATCCTGGCCAGCGGATCCCGCTCCTGCTCGAAGCTGTCAGCAGTGTTGACGATGCGCGGGACCGTCCTGCGGACGTCAGGGCGGCCGGCTTCGACAGCACGCGCCCAGCCTGCCGCTACCAGCCGCTGGGCCTCCGTGCTGCGGGAGTGGCCCGCAAGGAGGCAGGCGGCATCTTCCTGTTCGGCCCGCAGGAGCAGCACCTCGCGGGCGTGCGCATACGGGGCGCGTTGCTCGATGTGGAGGTCGTCGCCGTCGTCCCAGCAAACCACCAGGCCCAAGTCCTGCACAGGGGCAAAAGCTGCAGACCTTGTCCCGATGGCAACCCGGGCGGTCCCCGCCAGGAGCCGAAGGAAATTGCGGTAGCGCGGGGTGGGACCGTCATCGGCCACCAGCCGGGCAACGGCGTCTTCGGGCAGCAGGGCATGGAGCGCCTCTTCAAGGCGGTCGAGGTCACGGTAATCGGGTACCACCACCACGGCGCCCCGCCCTGAAGCGTAGGCGGCGGCCACCGCTTCCGCCAAGAGCCGGGGCCATCCCGCCGGGCCGTATCCCTGCAGCGGGTTCAGTACGGCCCTTGGGGAACCGCCCCCGGCCAGGTGGTGGAGGAAGGCCTGGCCGTTCTGATAGGCCGCCCAGGCACCCGGCAGGGTGGCCGGCGCGGGACCGGCTTGAAGCTGTGTGGCCTCGCGCGGTTCTGCCTTGTCCGGCGCTGCCGGCGCGTCCGGTTCCGCCGCGACGAACTCCTTTTCCAGTTTCGCGACCCGGGGCGGGACAGCGACCCGGAGGACGTCGCTGACCGTGCCGGCGTAGCGTGCGGCGACGGAAGCTACGAGCTCCCGGACAGCGGGCGTGAGCACGGAAACCGGGGACACAACCTTTGCCAGGGGCACCAGGGTGTGTCCGGCGTCGGATTCGGCAACGCGTTCCATCAGGAAACCGCTGAGGTCCTGGCCGTTGAACTTGACCTTGACCCTGACGCCCGGCATGGCAGCTTCGTCGAGGGTGTCCGGAACCCCGTAATCGAAGAGCCGGTCCAGGTGCGGCAGTGAGGATTCCACCAACACCCGGGCTACGGGCAGGTGCTTGGCCAGCTGCGGGCCGGCGGGCCGGGCGGTGGACGGAAAGCCCTGCAGGAGTGAGGGCTGCACGGCACCGGGGAGGTCCAGGGACGGCTGGACAGGACTGTCAGCAGCGATTGCAGTAACCTCCGTTCGGCTCCCTGATGGACTAGCCCAGCCAAGCACAGGGCACTGACATGTTGCCGGAGGCCGAGATACAGGCGTAGTTACAGGCAGCCAGTCCGGCGGTGCGGGGCCTAGGCGTTGAAGAACGCCTTGAGGTCGTCCACGCGGTCCAGCCGCTCCCAGGTGAAGTCAGGCTCGTCGCGGCCAAAGTGTCCGTGCGCCGCGGTCTTGGCGTAGATGGGCCGCTTCAGGTCCAGTGCGTCGATGATGGCTCGGGGGCGCAGGTCGAAGATCTCCGCGATGGCGGCACTGATGCGGGCCGGGTCAACCGTTTCCGTGCCGAACGTTTCCACGTAGGTGCCCACCGGACGTGCCTGGCCGATGGCGTAGGCGATCTGGATTTCTGCACGTTTGGCCAGCCCTGCGGCAACCACGTTCTTGGCAACCCAGCGCATGGCGTATGCGGCGGAGCGGTCAACCTTGGACGGGTCCTTGCCCGAGAAGGCGCCGCCGCCGTGCCGGGCCATGCCGCCGTAGGTGTCCACGATGATCTTGCGCCCGGTCAGGCCGGCATCACCAACGGGGCCGCCGATCACGAACTCACCGGCCGGGTTCAGGATGTTGCGGACGCGGGAGAGATCGAGGTTGGCCCCTGCCAGCACCGGCTTGATGACCACCGAGGCAAGGTCCGCGCGGAGCCGCTCGAGGCTCGCGCCTTCGGCATGCTGGCTGCTGATGACAACGGTTTCCACGGAGACCGGGACATCCTTGTCATAGCCCACCGTCACCTGGGTCTTGCCGTCGGGGCGGAGGTATGCCAGTTCGCCTGATTTGCGGACTTCGGTGAGCCGCTCGGAGAGCCGGTGCGCCAGCCAGATGGGCAATGGCATGTAGGAGGGTGTTTCGTCGCTGGCGTAGCCGAACATCAGGCCCTGGTCGCCGGCGCCCTGGAGGTCGTAGTCGTCTTCCTGCCGCCCTTCGCGGGCTTCGAGCGAGTTGAAGACGCCGCCGGCGATGTCGTTGGACTGCTGGCCGATGGACACGGACACCCCGCAGCGGGCGCCGTCGAATCCGTTGGCTGATGAATCGTAGCCGATGCCCAGGATGGTCTCGCGCACGATCTGGGGGATCTCGACGTAGGCATCAGTGGTGACCTCGCCCGCAACGTGCACCAGGCCCGTGGTGGCCATGGTCTCCACCGCAACCCGCGATTCGGGGTCCGCAGCCAGCAGCGCATCCAGGATGGCGTCACTGATCTGGTCGCAGATCTTGTCCGGATGGCCTTCGGTAACCGACTCGGAAGTGAAGAGCCGCAGCGCGCTGGGGGTGGCTTCGGACGTGTGGGGAAGGTGCAGCGGTAAAGTCACTCAACTACCTTACTGGTTGGAATCCGGACTCCCCGAAGGGAAGCCTCTGGAGATGTCTCCGTACTAAGCAAACGTGGCGTGGAACACTCAGGGTCGCGGCGACACAGAATTCAATTCATGGCCGATCCGGCTGATGACGGCTGCGGAAACCTCCGTCTTGGTTCCGGACGCCTCCTGTGGTTCGGAGCCGGAGCGGGCCAGGATGACAACGGAATTGGTGTCCTGCCCGAAGACCCTGTCCGTGCCCACGTGGTTGACCACCAGCAGGTCGCAGCCCTTGCGCTGCAGCTTCGCCCGGGCGTGCGCCAGGACATCACCGTCGCTGTCTCCGGTCTCGGCCGCAAAGCCGACAATCAGCTGCTGCCGCCCGCCCGGGGCGGCACTGTTCCGGAGTTCCACGAGTTCGTGCAGGATGTCCGGGTTGCGGACCAGCGTGATGACGGGGTCGTCGCGGTCGTCGCGCTTCTTGATCTTGGTGTCGGAAACAGCCGCGGGGCGGAAGTCTGCAACGGCCGCGGACATGATGACGACGTCGGAGTCGGCTGCCGCCGCAAGCGCGGCTTCGCGAAGCTGCAGGGCAGTTTCCACGGGAACAACCTCGACGCCGGAGGGCGGGGGAACGTCCATGTGGGCTGCCAGCAGGCGGACGGTCGCGCCGGCGTTCCGGGCGGCTACGGCGAGGGCGACCCCCTGCTTCCCGGAGGACCTGTTGCCCAGGAAGCGCACCGGATCCAGGGGTTCGCGGGTTCCACCGGCACTGATGGTGACAATGCGGCCTGCCAGCGGCAGCTGGAAGTCCGCCTGTCCTTCCACCAGCGCCATGGCGGCATCGAAAATAGCATCCGGTTCCGGGAGCCTGCCCGGACCGGAATCAGCCCCCGTGAGCCTGCCGCTGGCAGGTTCCAGGACGGCGGAGCCGCGGCTTCGCAACGTTTCCACATTGGCTTGGGTTGCCGGGTGCTGCCACATCTCGGTGTGCATGGCCGGGGCAAACAAAACGGGGCCGCGGGCCATCAGCAGGGTGTTGGTCAGCAGGTCCCCGGCCTGTCCGGTGGCCGCTTTTGCCAGGAGGTCGGCGGTGGCCGGGGCAATGACGATCAAGTCAGCCTCGTGGCCCAGCCGCACGTGGTTGACCTGGTGGACGTCGTCGAAGACGCTGTTGCTGACCGGGTTTCCGGACAACGCCTCCCACGTGGCAGTGCCAACGAACCGGGTGGACGCCTCGGTTGGGATCACCGTGACGTCGTGGCCGGCTTCAGTAAAAAGCCGGAGGAGCGATGCCACCTTGTAGGCGGCAATCCCTCCCCCGACTCCGAGGACTATGCGCACGTGACCTCCGTCAACAGCAAGTCAGTTCGGCGGCAGTTTACTCTGCCGGCTGGATCGGCGTGGAAACCAGCTTGCCTTCGTTGATTTCGCGCAGTGCGATCGAAAGCGACTTCTCGTTCAGCTTGGTGTCAACCAGCGGGCCGACGTATTCGAAAAGGCCCTCGTGCAGCTGGGCGTAGTAAGCGTTGATCTGACGAGCACGCTTGGCACCGAAAATCACCAGGCCGTACTTGGAATCGGCTGCCTCGAGCAGCGAGTCGATCGGCGGGTTGATGATGCCTTCAAGGTTCGTGGACACGAATTCTCCAAAGTTCTAGCGGGCTGACGGTTCCGGCGCTCCATGCGGGTGCGGGGTCAGCCCCATGAGTGAAACAAGCTCGTCCGCTGCCCGGCGAACGTCGTCATTGATGACGGTGTAGTCGAACTCCGGTTCAGCAGCAAGTTCCAGTTTAGCGGTTTCCAGCCGGCGCTGCTGTTCCTCCGGTGTTTCCGTGCCGCGGCCCACCAGGCGGCGGACCATTTCGTCCCAGCTGGGCGGGGCCAGGAAAACAAACTGTGCGTCCGGAACGGCGGCCTTCACCTGCCGGGCACCCTGCAGGTCAATTTCCAGGAGCACTGACCGGCCCTCGGCGATGGCCTGGTTGACGGTGCTTTTCAACGTCCCGTAGGTGTTCTGCCCATGGACCACGGCCCATTCCAGGAGTTCACCGTCGGCAATAAGCTGCTCGAACTCTTCCTTGGACTTGAAGAAGTAGTGGACGCCGTCCTGCTCGCCGGGGCGGGGCGCCCGGGTGGTGGCGGAAACGGACAGCCACACCTCGGGATAGTTGTCGCGGATGTAGGTGGACACGGTGCCTTTGCCAACAGCCGTCGGACCAGCGAGGACTGTCAGTCCAGGTTTCTTGCTCACGTATTCCTTTGCCGGGGTTTGGGGTGGGCGGACCTGGCGGCCCGGCCTAACTCTCGTCTATAAAATCTACCAGCGCGCGGCGCTGGTGGATGCCCAGGCCGCGGACCCTGCGGGAGGCCGCGATTCCCAGCTGGTCCATGATGGCTGCCGCCCGGACCTTTCCGATGCCGGGGAGGGCCTCAAGGAGTTCGGAGACCCTCATGCGGGCCAGCGCTTCGTCCTGCAGCGCGGAACTGATGATGTCCGCGGCGGACCTCTCGCCGTTTTTGAGGCTTTCCTTGGCCGCCGCACGGGTGGCCCTGGCTGCTGCTGCCTTATTTAGGGCCTCAGCCCGTTCCGATGCGGATAACGGTCGCAGGACCATGGTGCACACCCCCGGATTCGGTGGACGGGTCCAGGGGCGACCGCCCTTGGACCTGTCCTGAAACTACCCTTTGGTGCTGCCCGAATCAATGCATCCGGAGAAACGGACCACTATTCGCCGCGGAGCCCATCCAGGGTCCGTTGCGCCGCATCCCGTAGTCCGCGCCGCTCCGGCCCGGCGGACAGGATGTCCCTGCTCGAGGTGCCCAGGACCTGCGGGTACGCTGCGCCAAAGGTTGCGCGGAGGTCGGCCGGTGTTGCACCCTGCGCGCCGAGCCCCGGGGCCAGGACCGGGCCGCGCACGGCGGCCAGGTCCAGGTCCAGCTCGGACAGGGCAGACCCCACGGTTGCCCCGACCACCAGTCCTACGGAGCCGAGGCTCCCCTGGTAACGGCGGTTCTCCACCGCAGCCGCCTGTGTGATCCGGCGGGCAACGGAGTCCGCTCCCCCGACGTGCTGGACGGACGCGCCCTCGGGGTTGGACGTCAGGGCAAGGACGAAAACGCCGCGGCCGGTCTCGGCTGCCAGGTCCAGCGCGGGGCGCAGCGACTCGAAGCCAAGGTAGGGACTGAGCGTGACTGAATCCGCCGCCAGGGGCGAATCGTCCCGGAGCCAGGCGTCGGCATAGGCCGCCATGGTGGAGCCGATGTCGCCCCGCTTGGCGTCAGCGATGGTGAGCACCTGCTCGTCGCGTGCTTCGGCGAGGAGCTCCTCAAGGACAGCCATCCCCGCGGAGCCGTGGCGTTCGTACAGCGCCACCTGGGGCTTGATGGCGGCAGCGAGCGAAGCCACGGCCTCCAAGACCGTCAGCGAGAAGCGCCTCAGGCCGGCGACGTCGTCGTCCAGCCCCCAGCCCTTCAGCAGGGCAGGGTGCGGATCGATGCCGACGCACAGCGGGCCGCGGGCGGCCATGGCGGCACCCAGCCGGGAGCCGAAAGACTCCCGGCCGGGTGTTTCAGGGGATGGCACTGCCTGCTTAGGCATGCTGCAGCGCCACCCTCTGGGACTCAGCCAGAGCTGCGGCATGCTCCTGCAGGCTGGTGACGGACCACTCGTAGGTCCGCATCGCCTCGATCGCCTGCACGGCGGCGTTGAACTCCGCCACCGTGGTGATGCACGGAATGCCGATGGAGGTGGCGGCTGCGCGCAGCTCATAGCCGTCACTGCGGGCCTCGCCGCCGGACGGCGTGTTGAAGACCATGTCGATCTCGCCGGCGATGACCAGGTCTGCGATGGTGCCTTCGCCCTCGGCGCTGCTGCCCTCTGCCACCTTCCGGACAGGGGTGGCCTGGATGCCGTTGCGGCGCAGGACGTCCGCGGTGCCGCCGGTGGACACGATTTCGAAGCCGAGGTCCGAGAGCCGCTTGACACCCATGATCACGGAGCGCTTGTCCCGGTTGGCCACGGAGACAAAGATCTTGCCTTCGGTGGGCAGGGCGTTGTTGGCTGCGGCCTGGCTCTTGGCGAACGCGGTGTCGAAGTGCTTGTCGATGCCCATGACCTCGCCGGTGGAGCGCATTTCGGGGCCGAGCAGGGAGTCAACCACCTTGCCCTCAAGGGTGCGGAAGCGGCTGAACGGCAGGACTGCCTCCTTGACGGACACCGGGGCGTCCAGGGGAAGAGTGGAACCGTCGCCCACCTCGGGCAGCATCTTGTAGGCGCTGCGGAGCTGGCCGATGGTCACGCCGGTGCCGATCAGGGCAGCTGCCTTGGCCATCTGCACACCGGTGGCCTTGGAGACGAACGGCACCGTGCGGGAGGCGCGGGGGTTTGCCTCCAGGACGTACAGGACGTCGGAGGCCAGGGCGAACTGGATATTGATCAGCCCGCGGACGCCCACGCCTTCGGCGATGGCGCGCGTTGCGGTCCGTACCCGTTCCAGGACGTTGGTGCCCAGGGTGATGGGCGGCAGGACGCAGGCGGAGTCGCCGGAGTGGATGCCGGCTTCCTCGATGTGCTCCATGATGCCGCCCAGGTACATGTCGGTCCCGTCGAAGAGGGCGTCGACGTCGATTTCGACGGCGTCCTCCAGGAAGCGGTCGATCAGTACCGGGTGGTCCGGGGTGATTTCCGTGGCGTTGGCAATGTAGCGGGAAAGGTTGGGCTCGTCGTAGACGATCTCCATGCCGCGGCCGCCCAGCACGTAGGACGGGCGGACCAGGACCGGGTAGCCGATTTCGTCGGCGATCTTCTTGGCGTCCTCGAAGGACACGGCGGTGCCGTTCTTCGGGGAAATCAAGCCGGCCTTGTCCAGGACGCGGGAGAACATGCCGCGGTGCTCGGCGAGGTCGATGGCCTCCGGGGACGTGCCCAGGATCGGAACGCCGGCGTCCGCCAGCTGCTGTGCCAGTTTGAGGGGGGTCTGGCCGCCGAGCTGGACGAACACGCCCATCACGCCGCCGGTGCGTTCCTCAGCCGCGATGACCTCCAGCACGTCCTCGAGCGTCAGCGGCTCGAAGTACAGGCGGGTGGAGATGTCGTAGTCGGTGGAGACGGTTTCCGGGTTGCAGTTGACCATCACTGTCTCGTACCCGGCCTTGCGCAGCGCCATGGAGGCGTGCACGCAGGAGTAGTCGAACTCGATGCCCTGGCCGATCCGGTTGGGGCCGGAGCCGAGGATCAGGATGGACGGCTTGGAGTGCAGCGCAACCTCGTCCTCCTCGTCGTACGCCGAGTAGTGGTACGGCGTGTAGGCGGCAAACTCCGCCGCGCAGGTGTCCACGGTCTTGTAGACCGGACGGATGCCCAGGGCCTGGCGGACGCCGCGGACCACGGCTTCGGAGTTGTGCGTGAGGGCGCCGATCTGCTCATCGGAGAAACCGTGGCGCTTGGCGCGCTTCAGCATGTCCGCCGTCAGCGCACCGGCCTGGCGGATTTCGCGGGAGATTTCGTTGAGCAGCTGGAGCTGGTCAAGGAACCAGGGATCGATCTTGGTGGCCTCAAAGAGGTCCTCCACGGTGGCGCCGCCCAGGAGCGCGCGCTGGACCTGGTGCAGGCGTTCGGTGGTGGGACGCTTGGCCTTCTCGATGAGCTCCGGAACTTCCCATTCGGGAACGGAGCTGAAGTCCAGCTGCGAGCCCTTCTGCTCCAGGGAGCGCAGGGCCTTCTGCAGGGCTTCGGTGAAGTTGCGGCCCATGGCCATGGCCTCACCCACCGACTTCATGGTGGTGGTCAGCGTGTTGTCCGCTGCCGGGAACTTCTCGAACGCGAACCGCGGAACCTTGACCACAACGTAGTCCAGGGTCGGTTCGAAGGACGCCGGGGTCTTCTGGGTGATGTCGTTGGGGATTTCGTCCAGCGTGTAGCCCAGGGAGAGCTTGGTGGCGATCTTGGCGATCGCAAAGCCCGTGGCCTTCGAGGCCAGCGCCGAGGAGCGGGAGACGCGGGGGTTCATCTCGATGACCACCACGCGGCCGGTGGCGGGGTCGATGGCGAACTGGATGTTGCAGCCGCCGGTGTCCACGCCCACTTCGCGGATGACGGCGATGGAAATGTCGCGCAGCCGCTGGTACTCGCGGTCGGTGAGGGTGAGGGCCGGCGCCACCGTGATGGAGTCGCCGGTGTGGACGCCCACGGGGTCGAAGTTCTCGATGGAACAGACCACCACGACGTTGTCGTTCTTGTCCCGCATCATCTCGAGCTCGTATTCCTTCCAGCCGAGGATGCTCTCTTCGAGCAGCACCTCGCTGGTGGGGCTGTACTGCAGGCCCTGGCCCACGATGCGGCGGAGGTCGTCCTCGTTGTAGGCCAGGCCGGAGCCCAGGCCGCCCATGGTGAAGGAGGGGCGGACCACCATGGGGTAGCCCAGGTCCTCGGCGGCCGTCAGGGCCTCGTCCATGGTGTGGATGATGTGGCTGCGGGCCGACTCGGCGCCGCAGCGCTCCACGACGCCCTTGAACTTTTCGCGGTCCTCGCCGAGTTCGATGGCGGCGATGTTGGCGCCGATGAGCTCCACGTTGTACTTCTCGAGGACGCCGTTCTTGTCCAGGGCGATGGCGGTGTTCAGCGCGGTCTGTCCGCCCAGGGTGGGCAGGACGGCGTCCGGGCGTTCCTTGGCGATGATTTTCTCCACCACCTCGGGGGTGATGGGTTCGATGTACGTGGCGTCGGCGAACTCGGGGTCGGTCATGATGGTGGCCGGGTTGGAGTTGACCAGGATGACCCGCAGGCCTTCCTCCTTGAGGACGCGCAGCGCCTGGGTTCCGGAGTAGTCGAACTCGGCGGCCTGGCCGATGACGATCGGGCCGGAACCAATGACGAGGACGCTCTTGAGATCTGTACGTTTCGGCATTACTTCTTGTCCTCAGTCTTGTTGTCGGAATTTTTCGGCGTTGCCGGGCCTGCGCCTGTGTTGTCCGCCTGCGCGGGGTGTGCGGAGTCCACGGGCTCCTTGGACAGGTTCGCGGTCCTGCCGTCCCGGGTGCCCTCCATCAGCTCGATGAAGCGGTCGAACAGGTAGGCGGCGTCGTGCGGACCGGCCGCAGCCTCCGGGTGGTACTGCACGGAGAAGGCGGGGATGTCCAGGCAGGCGAGCCCTTCCACGACGTCGTCGTTCAGGCTCACATGGCTGACCTCCACGCGGCCGTAGCGCTCCTCCGGAGCCATCGTGGCGCCGTCGAGCGGTGCATCCACGGCAAAGCCGTGGTTCTGGGAGGTGATTTCCACCTTGCCGGTGCGGCGGTCCATGACGGGCTGGTTGATGCCGCGGTGTCCATAGCGGAGCTTGTAGGTGCCGAAGCCAAGCGCGCGGCCCAGGATCTGGTTGCCGAAGCAGATGCCGAAATACGGCAGCTTCTCGTCCAGGACGGAACGGAGCAGCTTGACCTGTGCGTCTGCCGTGGCGGGGTCACCGGGACCGTTGGACATGAAGAAGCCGTCCGGGCTGACGGCTTTGACGTCCGCCAGGGTGGCGGTGGCGGGCAGCACGTGGACGCGGACGCCGCGCTCGGCGAACCGGACCGGAGTCATAGCCTTGATGCCAAGGTCGATCGCCGCGATGGTGAAGCGGGGCTCACCCTCCCAGCCGTGGTCCTTCGGCTCCACCACGTAGGCCTCGTCAACGCTGACTTCCTCGGCAAGGCGGGAGCCCTCCATGGGTGCGCTGGCCAGGACAGCATCAACCAGTTCCTTGTCCGTAGCCTGGGCGGCCTCCCCGGAGAAGATGCCGGCGCGCATGGTCTTGTGCTCGCGCAGGTGGCGGGTGATGGCGCGGGTGTCCACACCCTGGATGCCCACGATCCCCTGGGCCACCAACTCCTCGTCCAGTGAGCGCTCGGAGCGCCAGTTCGAGGGGCGGCGGGCGGCGTCGCGGACAATGTAGCCCGCAACCCAGATGCGCCGGGACTCAGCGTCCTCGCTGTTCACGCCGGTGTTGCCGATGTGCGGGGCCGTCTGGACCACGAGTTGGCGGGCGTAGGAGGGGTCCGTGATGGTTTCCTGGTAGCCGGTCATGCCCGTGGCGAAGACTGCTTCTCCGAGGGCGGTTCCGGTGGCGCCGTAGCTGCTGCCGCGGAAGATGCGGCCGTCTTCGAGCACCAGCGCAGCTGGAGCGGAAACAGAAGTTGATACTGGGGCGGTTGTTGCTGTGTTTGTTGTCACTGTCTTACTTTCCACTGTTGGCGTCAGCCGCCGGGGCTGAAGAAATCAAATCCTGAAGTGCTTCGAAGAGCCGGTCCTTGTCCGCCGCGCGGCGGGTGCGGAAGCCGGAGTCCAGTTCGTGGCTGCCATGCACCCACGCCAGCACCACGAGTCCGTCCTTTTCCACGAACTTACCTGCCATGCCGCTGTCCTGCCGGACTCCGGTGAGCGACGCGGCCGGTATGTAGAGGGCGGGCGCACCGGACCGGTCGAAAAGGACGCCGTGCGGAAACACCTCGAGTGTGGCATTGGTGCGGATGCCCAGGCCGTGCACGGCGATCCGGTCCAGCCAGTCCCCCGCGGTGGTGGTGGCCACGTACTGGCCTTCCGCGCCGGCGATCGGCTCCCCCGGTTCGGCGGGCACCGCAGGCAGCCGGTCGACGTCGGACTGGCGGCGGAGCCTGCTGCGCCAGCCGATGGCGAGGAGGACAAAGACGACGGCGATGATCGCCAGCATCGCCAGTCCGGGAAGGATTTTGTCCATCAGGCGACGCCTGCGGTTGCGTCGGCGTACGGGTAGGGCGTGTTGAGTTCACCGTCAAGGACGGTGGGGTGCCCCTTGAAGAACGTGGCCACCACTTTGCCGGGCAGTTCCCGTCCCTTGAACGGCGAGTTCCGGCCCATGGTGGCCATCCGGAACGGATCAACGGTCCAGCGCGCCGCCGGATCCACCAGGATGACGTTGGCGGGCTCCCCCGCTGCCAGCGGCCTGCCCTGGTCGGCCAGACGGCCGATCTTCGCCGCGGCGGTGGAGGTGACGCGTGCGAAGTCCGCCCACGTCATGAGGCCGGTTTCGATCATGGTGTGCTGGACCACCGAGAGGGCGGTTTCCAGCCCGGTCATGCCCATGGCAGCCTGCGCCCACTCGCACTCCTTGTGCTCGCTGGGGTGCGGGGCGTGGTCCGTACCCACGACGTCGATGGTGCCGTCCGCCAGGCCTGCACGCAGCGCCTGGACGTCCGCGTCGGTGCGCAGCGGCGGATTGACCTTGAAGACGGGGTCGTAGCTGCGGACAAGGTCATCGGTCAGCAGCAGGTGGTGCGGGGTAACCTCCGCCGTGACGTTGATTCCGCGCTCCTTGGCCCAGCGGATGATTTCCACGGAGCCGGCAGTAGAGACGTGGCAGACATGCAGCCGGGAGCCGACGTGCTGCGCCAGCAGGACGTCGCGGGCAATGATGCTTTCCTCGGCGACGGCGGGCCAGCCGGCGAGGCCGAGGACCGCGGACACCTCGCCCTCGTTCATCTGCGCGCCGGCGGTAAGGCGCGGCTCCTGCGCGTGCTGGGCCACCACGCCGTCGAACGCCTTGACGTACTCCAGGGCGCGGCGCATCAGCACGGGGTCGTGGACGCAGATGCCGTCATCGGAAAACATGCGCACGCGTGCCCGGGAATCGGCCATGGCGCCCAGCTCGGCCAGCTGCTCGCCCGCCAGGCCCACGGTGACCGCACCGACCGGCCGCACGTCCACCCAGCCTGCTGTCCGGCCGAGGGTGTAGACCTGCTCCACCACGCCTGCGGTGTCTGCCACAGGCGTGCTGTTGGCCATGGCGTGCACCGCGGTGTAGCCGCCGAGCGCCGCTGCGCGGGTGCCCGTCTCCACGGTTTCGGCGTCCTCGCGGCCGGGCTCGCGCAGGTGGGTATGGACATCCACCATGCCTGGCAGTGCCACCAGGCCTGCGGCATCAATCACGGTGGCCCCGTCAACTGACAGGCCGGTTCCGGTCTCGGCGATGACGCCGTCACGGATCAGCAGGTCCGCCGGTTCGCCGCCCAGGATCGAGGCGCCGCGGATCAGGTAGGTTCCGGTGTTGCCTGCCATCAGTTGCTCTCCTTGGTGGGATGGGTGCCGGCGTACGCCAGGGCGGGGGTGGCGGCTGGTTCGCGGGTATCCCCGGAAAGCAGCAGGTAGAGGGCGGCCATCCGCACCGAGACGCCGTTGCGGACCTGGGCCAGCACGGTGGAACGGGGTGAATCGGCGGCCGTAGCGGAAATTTCCAGGCCCCGGTTCATGGGGCCCGGGTGCATGATGATGGTGTCCTTCATGCCCAGGGTGTCCAGGGCTTTCAGGCGGTTGTCATCGAATCCCCACCGCCGGGAGTATTCACGGGTGCTGGGGAAGAAGGATGCGTTCATGCGCTCGCCCTGGACGCGCAGCATCATGACGGCGTCTACGCCCTGCTCGAGCGTTTCGTCCATGTTGTAGCTGACCTTGCAGGGCCACTTTTCGACGCCGATGGGAAGCAGCGTGGGCGGCGCCACCAGGGTGACTTCCGCTCCGAGGGTGCGGAGCAGCCAGACGTTGGAACGGGCAACCCTGGAGTGCAGGACGTCGCCGGCGATGGCCACGCGCATGCCCTTGAGGTCCGCGCCTTCGGAGCCGGTGCCGGCCAGGCGGGACCAGTGCCGGCGCATCGTGAATGCATCCAGCAGGGCCTGGGTGGGGTGTTCGTGCGTACCGTCGCCCGCGTTGATCACGGCAGCGTCAATCCAGTCCGTCGCTGCGAGGCGGTGCGGTGCGCCCGAGGCCCAGTGGCGGATGACGACGGCGTCCGCTCCCATGGCTGACAGCGTCTGGGCAGTGTCCTTGAGCGACTCACCCTTGGACACCGAGGAGCCCTTGGCCGCGAAGTTGATGACATCCGCGCTGAGCCGCTTGGCGGCAGCTTCAAAGGAGATCCGGGTGCGGGTGGAGTCCTCGAAGAAAAGGTTGACCACGGTGCGTCCGCGCAGGGCCGGGAGTTTCTTGACCTCGCGGTCCCCTACCGCGGCCATCTCCTCAGCGGTGTCGAGGATCCGGATTGCATTGGCCAGGCTGAGGTTTTCGGTGGAGAGCAGGTGTTTCATGAGCGGCCCTCGATGACTACCTCGTTGACCGGCGTGCCGCCAGGGGCAGTGTCGGTCTCAGCCAGCCGGACCCGGACCTTTTCGGCCGACGATGTGGGCAGGTTCTTGCCCACGTGGTCTGCACGGATGGGCAGTTCGCGGTGGCCGCGGTCGATCAGCACGGCGAGCCTGACGATGCGCGGACGGCCGAGGTCGATGAGCGCGTCGAGTGCGGCGCGGATGGTGCGGCCGGAGTACAGGACGTCGTCAATGAGGACAACCACCTTGTTGTCGATTCCCGTCCGGGGCAGTTTGGTGGGGTACGGCGGCCTGGTCCCCTGGTGAGAAAGGTCATCGCGGAACATTGTGACATCCAGCTGGCCAACGATGGCGGCGGCATCAACGCTGCTGTCCGCGGCGGCGATTTTTTCGGCGAGCCGGAGCGCCAGCGGGTAGCCGCGCCGCGGGATGCCCAGCAGGACGAGGTCCTGGGATCCCTTGTTCGCTTCAAGGATCTCATGGGCGATACGAGTGAGGGCCCGGTCAATGTCCGCCTGGCTGAGGACAACCCTGGCTGGAACCGGTGCGCTGGTGACAGATGTCAACGCTCGTCTCCCCTTTCCCCGCCTCACAGGACGGAATTAAAAAAGGATCATGTGCGTTTCAAAATTACCACACGGGTTTCCCGGAGCCCCTGCCGGAATGACGCGGTACTGATCACACTGCAACGGCCCGGTACCGCGGTCCTTGGAGGGGCCGCGGCTCGCACCTAGGCTTTCGTTATGCCGATAAATCCCCGACACCCTGCCTCCGGGCATCCCGACGATCCCTGGCTGCAAGGAACTGCGCCGCTCCCGGGCGAAGCCAACCCTAGCTGGATGGGGCACGTGGAGCCGGGGAACTACCGCCCGGCTCCGGGGCACGTTGGCAGGCCGGTGGACACGGTATTGCCGCCACAGGTCCAGGGAGCCGTGGTGAAGGGCAGCCGGTCCCGCAGCGGCCTGGTGGGATTGACTGTCGGCGGCAGTACCCTTGCCTTCCTCAGCCTGTTCCTGGTGATCCCGTTCCTGCTGTCCAACACAGGGCCGGCCGGGTTCCTGGTGGGCTTCCTCGCATCCCTGGTGCCCCTTTCCGTGGTTCTTTTGGCCGTGCACATCATCGACAAGTGGGAGCCTGAGCCGAAGCGGCTCCTTTTCTTCGCCTTTACCTGGGGCTCGGCGGTGTCCATTGCGGTCACCCTGCTGATCCAGCCGTTCTTTGTCCTGGCGTTCCAGTTTTCCGACGAAGCCGACCTTCAGGCGTATATGGCCACGGTGCAGGCGCCCATCGTGGAGGAGTTCGCAAAGTCCCTGGGGCTGCTGATAATCCTCCTGCTGGCGAGGAAGCACTTTGACGGGCCGGTGGATGGTGTGGTATTTGCGTTCACCATCGCAGGAGGTTTCGCTTTTACGGAGAACATCCTGTATTTCGGCCGGGCCGTGGCGGAGTCCGCGGATCCCGCCAGTGATTTCGCCCAGGTCTTCTTCCTCCGCGGCGTCATGTCCCCCTTTGCCCACGCCATCTTCACCGGCACCACGGGGCTGGTCATGGGGTTCGCGGCCCGGCGCTGGCATGTGGGGGCCTCGGTGGCAGCCTTTTTCGTGGGGCTGCTGCCGGCCATGTTCCTGCACAACCGCTGGAACAGCATGGGGCAGGGCTTCCTGGCGGAGTACATCATGGTCCAGGTGCCCATCTTTTTCCTCGCCGTGGGCGGCATCATCCTCTTGCGGGTGGCGGAAAAGCGCCTGACCCGGCAGCGCCTGCTGGAGTACTCCGCAGCCGGCTGGTTCACGCCGGCGGAGGTGGAGCTGATGGCCACCCTGGGTGGCCGGCGCACTGCCTTGGGCTGGGCTGGAAGCTACGGCAAGAAACGGCAAATGAAGGAGTTCTTGAAGGCCGCCACCCAGCTGGCCAACACACGCCAGCGTATCCTGAGCGGCCGTGACGTCCAGCTCCACCAGGCCGAGGAGCGGCAGCAGCTGCAGCGCATCCTGGCCCTGCGGGCCGCCGTCGCACGCTGAAATTTTTCCGTCCAGCCAAGCGGACCTTAACAGCGGAAGGCCGGCCGCCACATGCGTGGCGGCCGGCCTTCTGGTGTTGCTGTGTACAGCTGGGTGTAACTGCTGCTCAGGCGAGCAGCGACGGCTTCAGCTGCTGCAGCCGTCCCAGCAGGCCGTTGATGAACTGCGGTGATTCGTCGGTGGACAGCGTCTTCGCCAGCGCCACAGCTTCGCTGACCGCGACGCCGTCCGGGACGTCGTCGTTGTACAGAAGCTCCCAGGTCCCGATGCGCAGGATGATGCGGTCCACGGAGGGCATCCGCTCCAGGCTCCAGCCCTGGGAGTACGTCTCCAGGAACTCGTCGATGGCTGCCTGCTGGGAGACAACGCCCTCAACGATTTCGATGGTGTAGGGATTAACCACCTGGTCCGTCTTTTCGCGCCGCGAGCGGATCACGTCAAAGGCCGAAACCGAGCGCTGCTCAGCTTCGAAAAGAACATCCAGTGCCCTGTTACGGGCTTTACCGCGGGCGCTCACTACTCGGTGACCCGGCCCAGGTAGCTGCCGTCGCGGGTGTCCACCTTGACCTTGGTGTTGTTCTCGATGAACAGCGGCACCTGGATCTCGTAGCCCGTTTCCAGGGTTGCGGGCTTGGTGCCTGCGGAGGAGCGGTCGCCCTGCAGGCCCGGCTCGGTGTAGGTGATTTCGAGGACAACGCTCGGGGGCAGTTCGATGTACAGCGGGGTGCCCTCGTGGATGGCGATGTTGACCATCTGGTTCTCAAGCATGAAGTTGGTGGCGTCGCCCACGGTGGCTCCGGAGACCGTGATCTGGTCGTAGTCGGAGGTGTCCATGAACACGAAGTCCGCACCATCCTGGTACAGGTACTGGTAGTCGCGGCGGTCCACGGTGGCGGTCTCGATCTTGAGCCCGGCGTTGAACGTCTTGTCCACAACCTTGCCGGACATCACATTGCGCATCTTGGTGCGGACAAACGCACCACCCTTGCCTGGCTTGACGTGCTGGAATTCAATGATGTTCCAGAGCTGGCCCTCAAGCTTCAGGACCGTTCCGTTCTTGATGTCGTTAGTGGTTGCCACTGTTTCCTCTGGTTTCTCTGTCTGGTCGCGTTGTCAGACGTTGTATGCCGGGCAGACAGACCAAAAGGGCTGCCGGCGCGTGTTTGTCAAAAATCGGGAGGTTAAAAATTCAAGAACCATTCTACCGGTAAATTGCGGGCACCTTTGGGCCAAGGCCGCAAGCGGGGATCCCGGCAGCGTTCAGCAGGCAAGCTCCAGCACGTCCCGGGCACGCTGCAGCGCCACTGTGGATGAGTAGATCTGCGCCGCGTCGGCGGACTGTGCCACCCGAAGGTCCAAGGCCCGTGCAAAGGATTCAACGGCCGCAGACGTCTGACCGGCGCTGTACTGGGTCTTGCCCAGGAACTGCCACACAAGGGCCTCCCGCGGCGTTCCCTGCACCTCGGCAAGAAGCTGGCGGAACAGTTCAACGGCGCGGTCCAGCCGGTTGGAGACGCGAAGCACTTCAGCCTCGAAGGTGCGCAGCCGGAAGGACTCCGGATCCTTGAAACGCGCCTCTGCAAGCAGTTCGGCGGCCTCGGACGCATGTCCTTCCACCAGGAGAACAAAAATATGGTCGGCGGGGTCCGTGGATACCGCCAGCGCCGCCCGGCAGGCGTCCTGGTTCACAATTTCCGGCAGCAGGGATTCCGGGTTGATCCGGATGCCCGGGAAACCGGCATCCGGCCAGTCTGCCGTACCTCCCATGTCGCCCTGCATCAGGAAGCAATTTCCTGGTAGGCCGCGAACAGCAGCGAGGTGTCCGGGACGTCAAGGATCCCCGGCTTTGCAACGCCGTCCAGGACGACGAACCGCAGCAGGTCCCCGCGG
Organism: Pseudarthrobacter quantipunctorum; assembly: GCF_045291495.1. Lineage (NCBI taxonomy): Bacteria > Bacillati > Actinomycetota > Actinomycetes > Micrococcales > Micrococcaceae > Pseudarthrobacter > Pseudarthrobacter quantipunctorum. The sequence goes on along the minus strand of NZ_CP148033.1, from coordinate 1,884,675 downwards.
GACTTCTTGTCCCGGCGCATCCCGTCAAGCAGCCCCTGCCAGCGGTCCCGCCGGTAGGTGACCGGCAGCCCCAGGCTCTCAAGGATGCTCCGGTGCCGGTCGGCGTCGGCATCGCTAAGGCGCCCAACGCTGCGGGCCAGTTCGGCGGCGAACATCATGCCCACCGAAACGGCGGCACCGTGGCGCCACGAGTACCGCTCAACCAGTTCGATGGCGTGGCCCAGGGTGTGCCCGTAGTTCAGGATTTCCCGGAGCCCGGATTCCTTCAGGTCCTCGGAGACCACCTTCGCTTTAACGGCGATGGCACGTTCAATCAGTTCACGAAGTACGTCGGACTGGGGATCCACTACTGCCGTGGGGTCCTTTTCCACGAGGTCCAGGATCGCGGGATCGGAGATGAAGCCGCACTTGATGACTTCCGCCATTCCGGAAATCATCTCGTTCCTCGGCAGAGTCTCAAGGGTGTCCAGGTCAGCCAGGACCGCGGCCGGGGGGTGGAATGCACCCACGAGGTTCTTGCCCTCCGCGGTGTTGATTCCGGTCTTCCCGCCCACGGACGCATCCACCATGCCGAGCAGGCTGGTGGGCATGTGAATGACCTTGACGCCGCGCAGCCAGGTGGCGGCGACGAAACCGGCGAGGTCCGTGACCGCACCTCCCCCGACGGCAACAATGGCGTCGGAGCGGGTGAAGTCGTTCTGCCCAAGGACCTGCCAGCAGAAGGCGGCCACCTGGATGTGCTTGCCCTCTTCGGCGTCCGGGATTTCCGCAGTCAGCGAGGTGAATCCGGCTGCAGCCAGTTCGTCGCGGACGGTGTCACCGGTCAGCCGCAGGGCACGCGGATGGATCACGAGAACACGGCGGACGCGTTCCCCCAATAAACCGGGCAGGTCACCGAGCAGCCCCCGGCCGACGACGACGTCATAATTCTCGGCAGCGGTCCCGCCGGTGACGCTGATGACTGTTGATTGGGTGCTCACTTTTCAACTTCCTGTTTGGCAGCTGCGTGGTCGCGCAGTGCTGCTTCGAGCCGGCCGCCCAGCTCGGAAACCGAGCCGTGGCGCACGTCCAGGGTGATGTCTGCAAGCCGTTCGTAAACCGGCTTGCGGGTGGCGAACATGGCCGTCCAGCGGCCCATTGCGTCCCCGGCCAGCAGCGGGCGCCCGGAGTTCCGGGCAATGCGGCCGGCGACAGTTTGTGCGTCGCATTCGAGGTACACAACGGTGCAGCGGCTGATGAGCTGCTGTGTCCCGGAGTCGAGCACCGCCCCGCCGCCCAGGGAGATGACGGTGACGGTATCGTCTGCCGCTTCGACGACGGCGGCTACCGTCCGTGCCTCGATCTCACGGAACGCGTGCTCGCCGCGGCCGGCAAAGATGTCCGAAATGGATCCGTGCCCTGCAACGATAACAGCGTCTGTGTCGACGAAGGGAACTCCGAGCTGCAGCGCCAGCTGCTGCCCGATGGCCGATTTTCCGACCGCCATAGGCCCGATCAGGACGATGGGCCGCCCTGCGGGTCCGGTCTTGCTGCGGTGGGGCACTTACTGGCCGATCGAGTCCAGGGACGCCGGAATGTTGTCCAGATAGCCCTTGATGTTCCGTGCGGTTTCGGCCACTGAGTCGCCGCCAAATTTCTCGGTGACTGCCTCGGCCAGCACCAGGGCGACCATGGCCTCGGCCACCACGCCGGCAGCCGGCACAGCGCACACGTCCGAACGCTGGTGGTGCGCCTTGGCGGGTTCGCCCGTGCTGACGTCGATGGTCTTCAAGGCGCGCGGGACGGTGGCAATGGGCTTCATGGCTGCGCGGACACGCAGGACGTCGCCGATGCTCATGCCGCCTTCGATGCCGCCGGCACGGTTGCTGGTACGGATGATCCGGCCGTCGGCGTCCCTGACGATTTCGTCATGGGCGGCAGAGCCGCGGCGGGATGCGGTCAGGAAGCCGTCACCGACCTCCACTCCCTTGATGGCCTGGATTCCCATCAGTGCCGCGGCAAGGCGGGAATCAAGCCTCCGGTCCCAGTGGACGTAGCTGCCCAGTCCCGGCGGGAGCCCGTAGGCAAGGACCTCTACCACGCCGCCCAAGGTTTCGCCCTCCTTGTGCGCCGCGTCCACCTCGGCCACCATGGCGTCGGAGGTTTCCCGGTCGAAGCAGCGCAGTGGATCGGCGTCGAGCGCAATGACGTCGGCCGGCACGGGGAGCGGGCGCCCTTCGGGAACCGTGACGCTCGCAATGCTGACGGTGTGGCTGACCAGCTCGATGCCGAGGTGCTTGAGGAATTGCGCCGCCACGGTGCCCATGGCCACCCGTGTTGCAGTTTCGCGTGCGCTGGCACGCTCCAGGACGGGCCGGGCCTCGTCAAAGCCGTACTTCTGCATACCCGTGAAGTCCGCGTGGCCGGGACGGGGGCGGGTCAGCGGCGCGTTCCGTGCCTGGTCCGCAAGGACTTCCGGATCCACGGGGTCGGCAGACATGATCTGCTCCCACTTGGGCCATTCGGTGTTTCCCACCTGGATGGCGACGGGCCCGCCCTGCGTCAGCCCGTGGCGGACGCCGCCGAGGATGGTCACGACGTCCTGCTCGAACTTCATGCGTGCTCCACGGCCGTAGCCCAGCCGGCGGCGCGCCAAGGAGTCTGCGATGTGCCCGCTGGTGATTTCCACACCGGCGGGGACGCCTTCAATAATTCCCATCAGAGCCGGACCATGGGATTCACCGGCAGTCAACCAACGCAACATATCTTCCATCCTGCCACGGGGGGCGGTTACAAAGCCCGTCGGGGAAGGCCGACTGAGGCGCACATCACATCTATGACGGCCGCATTGACGTCATCGCCGCGGCGGGTAAAAAGGCGTACCTGTTCCACTGCCTGGTACAGCAGCATCTCCAGGCCGGGCACCACGGTTCCGCCTCCGGCCTGCCATACGGAGGCGAGCAAACTGGGCCACGGATCGTAGGCAACGTCCAGCAGGACACCGGGCAGGCTGGTCTTCAGGGAAGCCAGGTCAGCCGCCAGTCCGTCCGCCGCACGCGGCGGGAGGGTGGAAATGACGACGTCGGCCGCTGACGTGTGGCGGGCCGCCTCAGCCAGGGTGAGGATCTCCAAGGAGAAGTCCAGGCCCGCCGCAGCAGCGCGGACATCGGCCGTCCGGGATGTGTCCCTGACGAAGACCCGGGCATGGGTGGCACCAAGCTCCTTGAGCGCCGCGACGGCCGAAGCGGCCGTTCCCCCTCCCCCAAGGATGACCGCGGCCGGAGCCTCACCGGCGCCCGCGTGCCGCAGTGCATTCACGATGCCGGCAACATCGGTGTTGGAGCCAACGGCGCGCCGCGTGCCCCCGTCCTCCTCAAACGTGACGGTGTTCACCACGCCCAACGTCCTGGCAACCCCGCGGACTTCATCCACCTGCCCGAGCATGGCCGTCTTCAACGGCATTGTCACTGAGAGGCCGCGCCAGCCCGGCTGGTCGCGGATCTGCCCCATCAGGGATGGCAGCAGTTGCTCCGTGACGTCGATTGCCGTGTAGCTGATCCCGATCCCAAGCTGGCCGTAGGCAGCCAGGTGCAGTGCCGGGGACTTTGAGTGGCTTATCGGATGGCCCAGGACGGCAGCCCGAAGGCTCACGTGCAACGTCCCACGTTGGCCGTGCACCAGGCGTTGTACTGCTCAACGTAGCGGTTGTGTTCATCCAGCGTCTTGGAGAACTTGGTCTCCTTGGTGTCCAGGTTGATGGTCACCCAGTACAGGAAGTCATTGGTCTTGGGTTTGGCGGCAGCGTCGATCGCCGTCTTTCCCGGAGACCCGATAGGTCCTGGAGGCAGGCCGGGGTTCGCATAGGTGTTGTATGGATTGGACTTGTCCTGGCGCTGTTCGTCAGTGAAGTTGTAGCTCTTCGTTCCCAGTCCGTAGGTCACGGCGGAGTCCACCTGCAGGAAGCCGCCGGTCTGGTCGTTGGGCTTGAGCCGGTTGTAGATGGCACCGGCCACGTCCCCGTACTCCGCCTGGCCGCCCTCGGCCTGGACGATGCTGGCGACGATCACGGCCTCGTACTGCTTGGCCGGGTCCGTGATGCCCTGCGACACAAGTTCGTCAGTTGTGATCTTAACCAGGGACTGGAGGATGTCCTTTGCCGGAGTGCCAAGGGGGAAGCGGTGCTCCCCCGGCGCCAGGTATCCCTCGAGGTTTTTGGCATTGGCCGGAAGACCGAACTGCGCCGGCTCGTTGCTGAGGGCCTGCAGGTCCTGGAAGGAAATCCCGGACCCCTGCGAGATCGCCTGCAGTGACTCCCCAATGCGCAGTCCGGCGCTGAGCGCGAAGTAGATGACTTTTTCCTGGTCCTTGCCCAGGAGGACGTTCACGGCGTCGGAGTTCTTCATCTCCGACTTGAACGTGTAGTCACCCGGGGAAAGGATGCCGCCGGATGCGCTGAAGCTCTGAAGGAACGTGTCGGCGTTGGCCACCACCCCTTCGGTTTCCAGCTTGGAGGCGACGGACCGCGTGCCTTCGCCGTTTTCGACGGTAACCATCACTTCTCCGGAACCAGGGCCGGGGAAGTCGCTGGGCTTGTCGCTGCCAAGCAGCGGCTTGAGGAACTGCGCTCCGACGGCGACAGCCGTGACGAAGACGGCAAGGGTCAGGAAAAGCGCCAGGAGCCGCCGGCGCCGGCGCACCTTCTTGGAGGGTTTGGCCACTACGGTTGCTGCGGCCGAGGCGGGAAGAAGTCCATGGTGGTGTGCATCGTCGTCGTGCCCCTCTTCAAAGTGGGTCCCGTCACCGTGCCCTTCCTCGTAGTGCGTCCCGTCGTAGTGGCCATCGTGCTGGTGCACGCCTGCAGCATAGCCGTGACTGTCCGCGTAACCGCGTTCGTCATAGTGGGATTCGTCGTTGTGGTTCACGTCTGCTGCGTGCTGGTGCCCTGCCAGGGCCGGCTCCCATGAATCATGCCCGGCGGGTTCGTGGGGCTCGTCCTGGATGGACGGCGGGATGGCAGGAGCAGCCGGAATCACGGGCTCGTCCGCCCGGTCCTGCGGTGCCGGTTCTTCACGCAATGGTTCATCCTGACGCCGGGGGTCTGCTTCTGCGGCCGCGGGGGGTTCCGCGGGCAGCGGTGGAATGTCGTGGCCGGTCTCGTATGCCTGCTCCGGAACGGCATCGAGGCCGCCGGTGTTAAGGGTCTTCTCCCGTGCGCGGAGTTCCTTGCGGGTGAGCGGCCTTCCTGCCCCCGCGTCCAGAGGGCTGGAAGAGTCGTCAATGTTGGCAGGGCTCACTGGTGCCTTCCATTATCTGAAGATCGGTCCGTATCACCGGGTGCGGCGGGCGCTGTTTCCGGCCCGCTGCCTTCCATGTCCACGGAAGAGGGTGGCGCCGTCACTCGTGAGCCGACGTCCGCTCCCCTGGCTTTCTGCATGTCGATGGCGTGCTGAAGGATACCTGCCGCCGCGACCTGATCAACTACTTTACGGTGGTTCCTGCTGCTCATGCCAGCTTCGTGCAGGCTCCGGTGGGCGCTGACACTGCTCAGGCGTTCATCCACCAGGTTCACCGGCACCGGCAGGTCCCGGGCAGCGAGCTCGCCGACCAGCAGGTGTGCGTAGTCCGTGGCCATCACGGCAGAGGCCCGTTCCTCACCCTTCATGGTGCGTGGCAGGCCCACAAAAACCTGCACGGCGCCGAGTTCCTGGACCAGTTTGGCGATGACCCGGACGTCCGAGTTCTTTTTCGCGTTGCGGTCCAGCGTCTTGTACGGGGTGGCCAGGATGGATTCCCGGTCGCAGATGGCAACCCCCACCCGGACGGTGCCGACGTCCACCCCCAGTTTGATGCCCTGGGGGTAGTCGCCGGCAGCAGCAGGATCGGTCATCGGAGGGTTAGCGCCGGGAAATGGCGTCAACGACGGCGGAGAGCGCCTGGCCTACCTGGCCGGCGTCGGTTCCGCCGCCCTGGGCGACGTCGTCCTTTCCGCCGCCGCCGCCACCGAGGATCCCTGCAGCCAGGCGCACCAGGGCTCCGGCTTTGACCCCTGCTTCCCGGGCGGCCTCGTTGGTGGCCACCAGGATGACGGGACGGTCGTTGGAGACTCCGGCTACTGCCACGGCCGCGGGTGCCGAGCCCAGGCGGTTCCGGAGGTCCAGGGCCAGGCCGCGGATGTCGTCAGCGCCGCTGACCTGGCCTGCGTCGTGGGCGATGACACTGACGCCGGAGGCATCCTTGGCGGTGGTGACCAGCTGGGCAGCAGCTCCTGCAAGCTGTTCCTTGCGGAGGCGGTCCAGTTCCTTCTCGGTCGCCTTGAGCTTCGCGAGCGTGGTGGCGATGCGGTCTGCAAGCTGGCCGGAGGGAACCTTCAGCATGTCGGTGAGCTCGGTAACCAGGGCGCGCTCAGCTGCCAGGTGGCGGAACGCATCCATGCCCACGAAGGCCTCCACGCGCCGGTTTCCCGACCCCACGGACTGCTCGCCCAGCAGGGAAAGGCTGCCGATCAGGGAGGTGTTGGACACATGCGTGCCGCCGCAAAGTTCCCGCGACCAGGCGCCGTCGATCTCGACGACCCGGACTTCACTGCCGTAGTTCTCGCCAAAGAGCGCCATGGCGCCGAGCGCCTTGGCCTCGGCCAGGCCCATAACCTTGGTTTCCACGCGGAAGTTGTTCCGGATGGCCAGGTTGGAGACTTCCTCGATCTCGGACCGCGTGGCCGTGCTCAGCCCCTCGCCCCAGGCGAAGTCGAAGCGCAGGTAGCCGGCCTTGTTGTAGGAGCCGCGCTGGGTCGCCTCGGGGCCGAGGATCTGGTGCAGCGCGGCGTGCACGATGTGCGTGCCCGTGTGCGCCTGTTCAGCGGCGTGCCGGCGTTCGCGGTCGACGGCGGCACGAACCAGCGAATCAGCGCCGATTTCGCCTTCGCGGACGATCGCCTTGTGGACGCTCAGGCCCTTCAGGGGGCGCTGGACGTCGAGCACCTCCACAACGAACCCGTCACCGGTGATCAGGCCGGTATCGGCGGCCTGGCCGCCTGCTTCGGCATAGAAGGGGGTTTCGGAGAGGACCAGCTCGATTTCGTCGCCGGTGGAGGCCTGCTGCACCGCGCGGCCCCCGGTGAGGATGCCGCGGACGCGGGACTCGCCGTCGAGCTCGGTGTAGCCGGTGAAGACCGTCTCGCCCTGGGCCAGGATGTCCTGGAAGGCACTCAGGTCAGCGTGGCCGCCCTTCTTGCCCTTCGCATCGGCCTGAGCGCGCTGGCGCTGTTCCTGCATGAGGCTGCGGAAGGCGGCCTCATCCACTTTGAGTCCGGCTTCCTCGGCCATTTCCAGGGTGAGGTCGATGGGGAAACCATAAGTGTCGTGCAGCGCGAAGGCATCGGCCCCGGACAGGGGCTTGTTGGCGGCCTTGGATTCCTTGACGGCGTCCTCAAGGCGTGCGGTTCCGGAGGCGATGGTCCGCAGGAAGGCCTTCTCTTCAGCGTAGGCAATCCGGCTGATCCGGGCGAAGTCCGTGTCCACCACAGGGTAGACGCCCTTCATGGCATCGCGTGAGGCGGGCAGGAGTTCGGGCAGGCAGGCCTGTTCAACACCCAGGAGGCGCATGGAACGGACGGCACGGCGGATGAGCCTGCGCAGGACGTAGCCGCGGCCTTCATTGGAGGGGGTCACGCCGTCGGAAATCAGCATCAGGGCGGAACGGATGTGGTCGGCGACCACCCGCATGCGGACATCGTCCGTGTGGTGCGGATCCTCATCGGTCTCGGCGGACGTGTATTCCTTGCCGGAGAGTTCGGCGGCCTTGTCGATGACGGGGCGGACCTGGTCCGTCTCGTACATGTTCTCGACACCCTGGAGGATCATGGCCAGGCGTTCCATGCCCAGGCCGGTGTCGATGTTGCGCTTGGGCAGTTCGCCCACGACGTCGAAGTCTTCCTTGGAACGCACGTTTTCGATCTGGTACTGCATGAACACCAGGTTCCAGATTTCGATGTAGCGGGTCTCGTCAGCCAGCGGTCCGCCTTCAACGCCGTACTGGGGGCCGCGGTCGTAGTAGATCTCGGAGCAGGGCCCGGCAGGGCCCGGCTGGCCGGTGTGCCAGTAGTTGTCCGATTTGCCCATCTTCTGGATGCGCTCGGCAGGAACACCGGTGTTCTTGAGCCACAGGTCCTTGGCTTCGTCGTCCGCTTCGTAAACCGTCACCCAGAGGCGCTCCGGCGCCAGGCCGTAACCGCCGTCGTCAACGGCCTTGGTCAGCAGTTCCCAGGCGAACTTGATGGCGTCTTCCTTGAAGTAGTCGCCGAAGGAAAAGTTGCCGCACATCTGGAAGAACGTTCCGTGGCGGGCCGTCTTGCCCACTTCCTCGATATCACCGGTGCGGATGCACTTCTGCACGCTGACGGCGCGCGAATAGGGTGCTTCCTCCCTGGCGGTCAGGTAGGGAATGAACGGCACCATGCCGGCAACCGTGAACAGCAGCGAGGGGTCGCTGGAGACCAGCGATGCGGAGGGAACCGCGGTGTGGCCCTTGCTGACAAAAAAGTCCACCCAGCGCTTTGTGATCTCCTGCGACTTCATGAGCTGTGTACTTACCCTTCTTGCTCCGCGCCCTGTGGGTCGCGGAGGTTCTTTCGCTTGGCGGTCCCGTTGGGGTCCCCGCCGATATGGTTCTAACGTGTGGTGCCGCCCGGCCGTTGCCGGTCAGCGGGGTGGTCAGCGGCGGACCAGGTCTGCCGATTCGACGCCGAGGGCGGACCGGAGGTCGGTTTCCCGCTCCCGCATTCCGGAGCGGACGGCGTCGGCGAAGTCGTAGAGACCGTCGGCGAGGCGGTTGACGGAGCGGTTGAGGCCCTCCGGGCCCAGCGATGACTGCATGCTGGCCTGCACTTCGGTCACCTTGCGGAAAGCGATCACTCCGATCGCCACGCCGATTCCCATCCAGACAATACGTTTCATTTTCTTCTCCCGGGTGTTAGCGGCTGCGGCGGCCGGCGGCAGGCTTCCTGCGGCCGGCCAGCGCGGTACGGACGCCGTAGCTGAAAGCTGCCACCTTGATCAGCGGCGACCCCACGGTGGCGGCCACCAGGGAGGACAGGGCGGAAAGGTTCGCGGATGCGTCCGAAACGTTGGACGAGATGCCGTCCACCTTCTTCAACTGCTGGTTGGTGGTGGAGACCGTGGCGGTGACTTCGTCCATGAGCGGTGTGGCGCCGTCACTCAGGGAACGGATGGAGGTCCGGACCTCGTCCAGGACCCGGCCCAGCTTAAGGATGGGCACCGCGAGCAGCAGCACCAGGACTGCAAACACCCCGGCAGCGATCAGGCCGGCAATATCGCCACCAGACATAGACGTTCATCTCCTCGAAATTCTGTGGTTCGGTTGCATCCCGGCGGGTGCGCGTGAAGCGCATTCCGCAGATGTCCCCCAAGTACCTTACATACAAAGAAGCCCGCGGCGCTTGCCACGGGCTTCTTTGGATACGCTGCTGGAATTTAGCGTGCGTAGAATTCGACGACCAGCTGCTCTTCGCAGGTCACGGGGACCTCGGAGCGCTTGGGGCGACGGACCAGGCGGGCCTGGAGGGCTTCCAGCTTGACGTCCAGGTAGGCCGGAACGGCAGGCAGGACGTCGCGGTGGGCGCCGGCTGCTGCAACCTGGAGCGGAACCATGGTCTCGCTGCGGCTGTGGACGTGGACCAGCTGGCCCTCGCCGACGCGGAACGACGGGCGGTCAACGCGGACGCCGTCAACCATGATGTGGCGGTGCACAACCAGCTGGCGGGCCTGGGCGATGGTGCGGGCGAAGCCGGCACGCAGGACCAGGGCGTCAAGGCGCATTTCGAGCAGTTCGATGAGGTTCTCACCGGTCAGGCCCTTGGTGCGGCGGGCTTCTTCGAAGGCACGGGTCATCTGTGCTTCGCGGATGCCGTACTGGGCGCGCAGGCGCTGCTTTTCGCGCAGACGTACGGCGTAGTCGGAGTCCTGCTTCTTGCGGGCACGGCCATGCTCACCGGGGCCGTACGGGCGGCGCTCCATGTACTTGGCGGCCTTGGGGGTAAGAGCAATGCCGAGGGACCGCGAGAGGCGGGCCTGACGGCGAGCACGAGTGTTGTTAGCCACTTGTGTCCTTCCAATATCTGCGGTGTGTCAGTGTTACTGGCCTCCACGATGGAGAGCATCGGCCAACCGCTGCCTTTTGCTACTGGGCGCAGGGCATAACCTTCTCAACGTGAAATTGGGGAGATTGTGCGTCTGTGCCTTGCCAGACAAACATCTACCTTACCACGGCGGTCACTTGCCCCGGACAATCCTGCGCAGCCGCTCCAGGCGCAGGGCAATGTCACGTTCGGCGCCGTTGGCCGTGGGCTGGTAGTAGTCCTTCCCCACCAAGTCATCCGGCGGGTATTGCTGGGTGGCCACGGCGTGCGGGGCGTCGTGCGCGTATTTGTAGCCGAGGCCGTGTCCCAGCTGTTTGGATCCGGGGTAGTGTGCGTCCCTTAGGTGGGCGGGAATCCCGTTCCCCAGCCCTGCCCGAACATCGGCAATGGCCTTGTTGATGCCCATGTAGGCGGCGTTGGACTTGGGGGCGGTGGCCAGGTGCACCACGGCCTCCGCCAGGATGATCCGGCCTTCGGGCATGCCGATCAGCTGCACCGCCTGCGCCGCTGCCACTGCCGTCTGCAGTGCTGTGGGATCGGCCATCCCAACGTCTTCCGCCGCGGATATCACGATCCGCCGGGCGATGAAGCGCGGGTCCTCCCCCGCCTCGAGCATGCGGGCCAGGTAGTGCAGGGACGCGTCCACGTCGGAGCCGCGGATGGACTTGATGAACGCGCTGATGACGTCATAATGCTGGTCGCCGGCACGGTCGTACCGGACGGCGGCAACGTCCAGGGCACGCTCGGTGTGTTTAAGTTCGACGGCGACGGGCCCGTCCCCTGCGTCGTCCGCATCCCCGAACGCAACGCCGGCGGCGGCCTCCAACGCCGTCAGGGCACGGCGTGCATCGCCTCCGGAAAGCCTGACGAGGTGTTCGAGCGCTTCGTCGCTGAGGGCTACCTTGCCGCCCAGCCCGCGGGGGTCGGCGACGGCGCGCTGGATCAGTCCTTCAATGTCCGCGTCGGTCAGCGGGCGGAGCGTCAGGAGCAGGGAGCGGGACAGCAGCGGTGACACCACGGAGAACGACGGGTTCTCGGTTGTGGCGGCCACCAGCACCACCCAGCGGTTTTCGACTCCGGGCAGCAGGGCATCCTGCTGGGCCTTGTTGAAGCGGTGGATCTCGTCCAGGAACAGGACCGTGGTGGTCTTGTAGAGGTCGCGGGCAGTCAGGGCCTCGTCCATCACGCGCCGCACGTCCTTGACACCGGCGGTGATTGCGGAGAGCTCCACGAACTTTCTGCCCTGTCCGCGGGCAATAACGTGCGCGAGGGTCGTTTTGCCGGTTCCCGGGGGGCCCCAAAGAATGAGCGAGGTGGGTCCCGCAGGGCCTGTTGTGTCTGCGCCGGCTCCTGCAGCCAACTGGCGCAGGGGCGACCCCTGGCCGAGGAGGTGCTGCTGGCCCACTACCTCGTCAAGGGTGCGGGGACGCATCCGGACGGCGAGCGGACCGCGGGGGGAAGAGATGGTCCCTGGCCCGGCAGGCCGAACGGCGGCGACGGAACCGTCGTCGTCGTCATCATTATTGCCGCGGCCGTGCCCGAAGAGATCTTCCACATAGATAGGCTACTTCGAGTTCACTTCCGGATTTTCCCCGGGAGGCCGCCCAGTGAAGGAATGCCACCATGTCCGCACGCAGCACCGGCGGAGCCAGGCCGGCCTCCGTGCGCACCGCTTTCATTTCCGGCGGCCGGCTGGCCGGATGGGCAGACAGGTTCGGCGCGGCGCACGGCGGATACCAGCTCAGCGATGACGACGACGGCCTCCGACTTCTGGCGGCGGACGGCGCCGAAGCTCTCCTGCAGTCCCCCTGGCCGGTTGACGGCCGGCCCGGCCGCGGCGTGGATGCCCTTGAGCGGCTGGCCTCCCTGGCGTCGCAGCCGCGGCGGCTGGGACTGCTGCTGGCCAGGCGCGGAGGCTACGGCGTGGCAGTGGTAAGTGAGGGCCACGCGCTGGCGTCGAAGGTGGGATCCACGTATGTGCAGTCGCGGACGGCCGCGGGCGGACAGTCGCAGCAGCGGTTCGCCCGGCGGCGGTCCAACCAGGCGGACGCCCTGGTGGATGCTGTTGCGGAACAGGCCGCCCGCATCTTCAGCAGTGAGCCCTTTGAATATGTGGTTCCCGGGGGTGACCGGGCGTTGGTGGGGCTTGTCCTCCAGCACACCTCCCTGCAGGGCTATGCCGCCATGCCACGGCTGGCGTACCTTGACGTCCCGGATCCCAAGGCTGCCGTGCTGCGCAAGGCAGCCGCGGATTCATGCGCGGTGCGGATCCAGGTCACCGACGCACCCTGAACTAGCAGCCTGTCAGCGCCCGGCGCGGGCGCTCCTGGCGGTAGAGATAGCGGCCTGCTTCCTTGAACCCTGCCCGCTGGTAGAGCTCCCGGGCGCCGGAGTTGGCAGCAGTAACCAGCAGCCAGAAGCATTCCACGTTCCGTGCGTCCCCGGCGGACAGGAGCGCCTGGAGCACCGCTGTCGCATAGCCCCGCCTGCGGTGCGCGGGCGATGTCGCCATGCAGTAGATTCCTCCGGTGGCGCCCACCAGGGCGAGGCGCCCGACGGCGGCCGGGCCGCCGTCGTCGTCCCTGGCGAGGGCATACAGCGCAGGGCACCCCGTCACGATGGTGCGCGCTGCCTCCCGTTCCTGCCCACCGCCCCTGCCGTCCACGCTCCACCAAAGGTGCAGCCACTCCTCACTGGGCTCGTCGAGGATCTCCACTCCTGTGCCTTCCGGATGCCCGGCTTGGGATCCGGAAGGCCGGGCCATGATCAGTGTTTCGGACTGGCGGGTGAAGCCCTGGGCGTCCAGCTGCTGGTTGAGCCCGGAGTTGGCGGGCGTGTCCGCTACCTGGAAGATCAGCGGGAGACGCCGCGTGCGGTACCACCGCGCCGCCTCCCGGAGCGCATCCTGCGGCTCCTGTGCAGGGTCCCGCGGCCACACGGAGTTGGCCCGCTGCGTAACGCCGTCCGCAGCCCGGAGGACCCACTCCCCCAGGTCATGGCGTTCGGGGGCGGGCCAGGCTGCATCCATCAGCGCTTCGTAGGTACGGGCGGGCTGGCTCGAACGGTTGAGGGCCACGGGGACTCCTGATTTTGGACAGACCGAAGGCCCCCCTTCCAGGAGGGCCTTCAGGCCAAACGGACAGTGCCTACTTGCCCTCTTCCGGCTTCTTCGCTTCAGGCTTGAAGTCAACGCCCGCTTCCTTGCGCTGCTGCGGCGTGATGGGCGCCGGAGCTGCGGTCAGGGGGTCGTAGCCGTTGCCGGTCTTGGGGAAGGCGATGACGTCGCGGATGGAATCCACGCCGGACAGCAGCGCCACGACGCGGTCCCAGCCGAAGGCGATGCCGCCGTGCGGAGGTGCACCGTACTTGAAGCCTTCAAGCAGGAAGCCGAACTTTTCCTGGGCGTCCTGGTGCGAGAGGCCCATGACCTCGAAGACCCGTTCCTGGACATCGCTCTGGTGGATACGGATGGAGCCGCCGCCGATTTCGTTGCCGTTGCAGACGATGTCGTAGGCGTATGCCAGCGCGGACTCGGGGTCAGTATCGAAGCTGTCCATGTACTCAGGCTTGGGGGACGTGAACGCGTGGTGCACTGCGGTCCACTGGCCGGCGCCGACGGCCACGTCGCCGGAAGCCACAGCTGCTGCTGCCGGCTCGAACATCGGCGCGTCCACCACCCAGCAGAAAGCCCAGTCGTCAGGGTTGATCAGGCCGGTGCGGTGGCCGATTTCAACACGGGCGGCGCCCAGCAGGGCGCGGGCGGAGGACTTGTCGCCGGCGGCGAAGAAGATGCAGTCGCCCGGCTTGGCTCCCACGGCATCCGCCAGGCCTGCCCGTTCTGCCTCGGTGAGGTTCTTGGCCACGGGGCCGGCCAGTTCGCCGTCTTCCTTGAAGAGGACGTATGCCAATCCCTTGTGCCCGCGCTGCTTGGCGAACTCCTGCCAGCCATCCAGGGTCCGGCGCGGCTGCGAGGCGCCGCCCGGCATCACCACGGCACCGACGTAGGGGGCCTTGAAGACACCGAAGTTGGTGTGCTTGAAGAACTCAGTCAGCTCCGTCAGCTCCACGCCGAAACGGAGGTCCGGCTTGTCCGAGCCGAAGCGTGCCATGGCGTCGTGGTAGGTGATGCGCTGGATCGGCGTCGGAATTTCGACGTTGATGAGCTTCCACAGTGCCTTGACGATGTTCTCGCCCAGGGCGATGATGTCGTCCTGCTCCACGAAGCTGGCTTCGATGTCCAGCTGCGTGAACTCCGGCTGCCGGTCCGCACGGAAATCCTCGTCACGGTAGCAGCGGGCAATCTGGTAGTACTTCTCAAAACCGCCCACCTGCAGGAGCTGCTTGAACAGCTGGGGCGACTGCGGCAGCGCATACCAGGAACCGGGCGCCAGGCGGGCCGGCACAACGAAGTCGCGGGCACCTTCAGGTGTTGAACGGGTCAACGTCGGGGTCTCCACCTCAACGAAGCCGTCCTGGTGCAGCAGTTCGCGGGCCACGCGGTTGGCCTCGGAACGCAGCCGCAGGTTGCGGGCGGGGCCCGGGCGGCGGAGGTCCAGGTAACGGTGCTTCAGGCGTGCTTCCTCGCCCACTTCAACATGCTCGTCGATCTGGAACGGAAGGGGGTCGGAGGTGTTGAGGATGGTGACCTTTTCGGCCATGACCTCGATCTCGCCGGTGGCCAGGGCCGGGTTCTCATTGCCCTCCGGCCGCTTGGAAACGGTGCCGATGATCTGCAGGACGTACTCGTTACGCAGGCCGTGGAAAACTTCTTCCTCGCGGACCACCACCTGTGCCACGCCGGAAGCATCACGCAGGTCCACGAAGGCCACACCACCGTGATCACGGCGGCGGCCAACCCAGCCGGCCAGGGTTACGGTTTCTCCAATGTGCTCGGAACGAAGGGATCCGAGGTCATGTGTGCGCAGCACAGCACGCCTTTCTGCGGGGTTACGGCGGGAAGTCGATCGGGAAGTTAAATAAGATCGTTTCGGGAACAATCCCGTTCGAGTTTACCCGCTGCAAAGGGACTGCCACCGCATGAGCGCACACCAGCAACTTCAACGCAGGCTTGGCACGTTTGATGCCACGGCCATCGGACTCGGCTCAATGCTGGGAGCGGGGGTCTTTGTTGTCTTCGCGCCTGCGGCCGCGCTGGCAGGCCAGTTGCTGGCCCTGTCGGTGGTCATCGCCGGGGTGGTTGCCTACTGCAACGCCGTCGCCTCGGCCGCCCTCGCCGCAAAGTATCCCACCAGCGGAGGGACCTACGTTTATGGCCGCGAACAGCTTGGCCAGTGGCCGGGGTTCCTTGCCGGCTGGGGCTTCGTCACCGGGAAGACTGCGTCCTGCGCCGCCATGGCACTGACGTTCGGCAGCTATGCCTGGCCCGGCTACGCAGTGCCGGTGGCCGTGGCGGCCGTGGTTGTCCTCACCGGCGTCAACCTGCTGGGCATCACCCGCACGGCGCTGCTCACGCGGATCCTGCTGTGCATCGTGTTGGCCACCCTCGCCTTTGTTGCCGTAGCCGCAGCCGTGGGCCCCCATCCCGCCGCCGGCAGCGGCCCTGCGGTCGAAGCGTCGCTGGGCGGGGTGCTGCCGGCAGCCGGACTGATGTTCTTTGCCTTTGCCGGCTACGCGCGGATCGCCACGCTGGGCGAGGAGGTCAAGGATCCTGCCCGGGCCATCCCGCGCGCAATCATTGCCGCCCTGGCTGCAGCGTTCGCGATCTACCTGGCCTTGTCGCTGCTCCTGCTGAACCACCTTCCCGGCGGGCAGCTCGCCGCAACCCGGACGCCGCTGCTGGACGCGGTGATCGAGTCACGGTTTGAGGGCGGTGCAGTAGTGGTGCAGGTGGGCGCCGCCGCCGCCTGCCTGGGAGCCCTGCTGGCACTGATCACCGGCGTGGGCCGGACCACCATGGCCATGGCACGGGAACGGGACCTGCCCTCGCCGCTGGCGAAGGTGGGGGGAAAACACACTGTTCCGTACGTTGCCGAACTCGCCGTGGCCGCCGTCGTTATCCTGCTTCTCCTCACCACGGACGTCATGACGGTGGTGGGCTTCTCCAGCTTTGGCGTGCTGATTTACTACGCTGTGGCCAACGCTTCCGCCTACACCCTGGCGGCGCACCCGGGATACGCACCCAAGTGGCTGAACGCCGCCGGTTTCGCAGCCTGCCTGTTGCTGGCCTTCACCCTGCCGCCGGCGTCAGTCCTGACCATGGTGGCCGTGCTGGCAGCAGGCGTGGCGGGGCGGTGGCTGGTGCTGCGGCTGCGGCACTAGCGCGGCCCGACCCCGTGGAGCGGGACCGTTTGAGCGGGGCCGTTGGAGCGGGACCGTTTGAGCGGGACCGTTTGAGCGGGACCGTTTGAGCGGGACCGCCGCGGGGCACATTGGTCGGCCCGCAAGCCGTCTGCGGAAGAATCGACGGCGGGTCCGTGCCAAAGTGCCCCACGACGGTGGAGCCGGCACCAGGGGTGCAGAGCAGTTATACGGCTGCTGCAGCTGGCTCAGCAGCCGTAGACACCTGCACTGCCAGGTCTTCGGCCGGCGGCGTCCAGGTCTCCGGGGCTGCGACTACCTGTTCGCCGGTCCGGATGTCCTTGACCTGGTGCGTGCCGTCGTCGTCCGTGAACCAGACGAACGGGATGCCGCGCCGGTCTGCGAACTTGATCTGCTTGCCGAACTTTTCCGCCTTCGCGGCCACTTCGGTGGAAATTCCGCGGCTGCGCAGCTGGGCGGCCACGTCCTGCGCGGCGTCCCAGCTGTCATCGTGCGTGAGTGCCACCAGCACGGCAGTAGGAACCGAGCGTGAGGCCTTGGCCAGGTCCTGGCTCAGGATGCGGGACACCAGCCGGGTGACGCCGATGGAAAGTCCCACGCCCGGGAACTTCCGGTTCCCCTTCGAGGCCAGCGCGTCATACCGGCCGCCGGAGCAGATGGAGCCCAGCTGTTCGTGTCCCACCAGGACGGTTTCCACCACTGTGCCGGTGTAATAGTCAAGGCCGCGGGCGATGCTGAGGTCCGCCACCACCTTGCCCGGCGCCCGCTGGACGGCCGCGTCAATGACCTGTTCAAGCTCGGTGAGGCCGTCTTCCAGCAGATCATTGGTAACACCCAGCGCGCGGACCTGCGCCACGAACGAGGTGTCCTCGGTGCGGATTCCGGCCAGCTGCAGGGCTTTCTGCGCCTGGTCCTCGGTGGCGCCCAGTTCCGACTTCAACAGTTGAGCGACCTTGGCGGGGCCGATCTTTTCGAGTTTGTCGATGCTCCGCAGCACGCCGGCCGTGTCGTCCAGGCCAAGACCGCGGTAGAAGCCCTCGGCGAGCTTCCTGTTGTTGATGCGGAGGCGGAAGTCCGGAATGGGGAGGGCGCTCAGCGCTTCAGCGATCACCAGGGCAATCTCGACGTCGTAGCGGAACGGCAGCTCGCCGTCGCCCACCACGTCGATGTCCGCCTGGGTGAACTCCCTGGCGCGGCCTTCCTGCGGGCGTTCGCCGCGCCATACCTTCTGGATCTGGTAGCGCCGGAAGGGGAACGCCAGGTAGCCGGCGTTTTCGACGACGTAACGGGCGAACGGGACAGTGAGGTCGAAGTGCAGGGCAAGTGCGTGCGCATCGCCTTTGCCTTTCGCCTCACCTTCGTCCTCCTGGAGGCGGCTCAGCCCGTACACCTCCTTGTCGATATCCCCCTTGCGCAGCAACTGGCCAACCGTTTCCACGGCCCGGGTTTCAATGGAAGAGAACCCGTGCAGCTCGAACACCCGGCGCAGGGTATCCAGCACATGGAGCTCCACCAGCCGCTCCTCGGGAAGCCACTCGGGGAATCCGGACAGGGAGGCGGTGCGTGCCATGGTGGAGTTTCTCCTCTTGGTGAACGGCGGCAGGGACGTGCGCGGCAATTGGCCCGAAACGGGTTTACGGCGGCGGCACCCCGGCCAGTCATGCATAAACTATGTGCGGCAGTCAGTTTATGTCGTCTTCCGCCGGCTTCTCCAATGCGGCGGACCGGCAGGCCCGGCCGCCCCATGCCAGCACGCGGTCCACACCCGCACCCTGCTGCAGCCCGACTATGAGGAGGACCCTTGGCGGCCAGTTCACGCAGTGCCCGCGAAACCAGACGGCGCATCCAGCAGATGGAAGCCAAGCGGGCCATGCGGCGGGACCAGGAAAGCCGCCGCAAGCGCGACAACCTCATCGCCGCCGGTGCCGGGGCGGCCGCCGTGGTCCTCGCCGTCGTCCTTCAACTCACTGCTTTTGCCGGCAACCCCAGCGAGGAAGAGTTCGCCGCCGCAGAAGCCGGGCTGAGCAGCCCGTCCGCGTCGGCGGAGCCGTCCGCAAGCCCGTCCGCCCAGGCAACCAACGGCCCCAACATCCCCGCTGCGGACACCGCCGCGGGGCAGACCTTTACCGGCGAGCTCGTCCTGAACGGCAGCGCGCTCGGCGTGGAGCTGAACGGAACGGACGCTCCCCAGGCAACAGCCGTGTTCAAGTCGCTCAGCGACGAGGGCTACTTCAGCGGCAAGACCTGCCACCGCCTCACCACCGGGGAGACCTTCGGCGTCCTGCAGTGCGGCTCCCCCACCGGCGACGGGCAGGGCGACCCGGACTACACCTGGGGTCCGCTGGAGAACACGCCAGCGGACAATGCCTATCCGGCCGGAACCATCGCAGTAGCCCGGACCGGCAACAACGCGTACGGAAACGGCACCCAGTTCTTCATTGTCTACAAAGACACGGTCATCCCCGCGGACAGCGCCGGCGGCTACACCGTGGTGGGGAAAGTGACATCGGGGCTGGACGTGGTGTCCAACCTGGCCGCCGCCGGCATCACGCCGGGCAGCAGCGACACGGACGGCGCGCCCGTCGAACCAGTCACGATAGACTCGTTTTCTCTGAAGTAGGAAGCCCGGCCGGTACGGCCGCGGTGCAGTACGTGAGTATTTCCCTCCAAGCGAAAGACTTTTAGCGGTGACAGACAGTCAGAAATCCGACGAAACAGCAACAGACCTGACCGAAGCGGCGGCCCCCGCGGCTGACGGCGCAGGAACTGAGGCATCCGGTACCACGGCAGTGGAAGCTCCCGAAGCCGGGGCTGCCGCAGCAGAACCTGCTGCAAAGGAGGCTGGTCCCTCCGCTCCCGCGGATGACACTCCTGCTGATGGCACTCCCTCGGATGACAATTCCGTGCCTGCCCCCGCACCGGCAACTGCACCGGCCCCCTCACCCTCCCCCCGGGCACCGTCGCCGGCCGCGTTCGCTTCCCGCCCGAAGCCTGCCGCTGCCGCCCCTGCTGCAGCTGCTGTTCCGGCAGCGCCTGCCACCTCTTTGGCCGAGGCCTCGAAGTGGGGCCGGGTTGAAGGCGACGGCCATGTGTTCCTGACCATTGACGGCAGCGAGCATGCCGTCGGGCAGTACCCGGGCGTCAGCGACGACGAGGCCCTTGCCTACTTTGCGCGGAAGTATGACGACGTCGTGGCCCAGATTGTGCTGCTCGAACAGCGCGTCAGCTCCAAGGCACCCAGCACGGACATGCAGAAAACCGTCACCCATCTCCGCGAGCAGCTTGCGGAAAGGAACATGGTGGGCGACCTCCGTGCGGCCGAGGCGAGGCTGGACAAGCTCGCCGAACAGATCGGTGAGCTGGAGAAGGCCGAAAAGGCCGAGCACGACGCCGTCCGCGCGTCGGAACTCGCAGCCCGTGAGGCAATTGTTGCCGAAGCCGAGCAGATCTCCGGCCAGGACCCCGCGCAGACTCAGTGGAAGACCTCCAGTGCCCGCATGAACGAACTCTTCGAGAGCTGGAAAGCAGCCCAGAAGAGCGGCGTGCGCCTGGGCCGCAGCAACGAGGACGCCCTGTGGAAGAGGTTCCGGGCAGCACGGACTGTTTTCGACCGCCACCGCCGCGCCTACTTCTCGCAGCTGGACAGCAACAACTCCGCGGCGAAGTCCGCCAAGGAGAAGCTGATCGCCGAGGCCGAAGCATTGTCCACCTCCACGGACTGGGGTTTTGCCGCCGGCGAGTACCGCAGGCTGATGGACCAGTGGAAAGCATCACCCCGCGCCAGCCGCAAGGACGACGACGCACTGTGGGCCCGGTTCCGTGCGGCCCAGGATGTGTTCTTCACGAACCGCCAGGCTGCCAACGACGAGATCGACCAGGAATACTCGGCCAACCTCACCGTCAAGGAGGCGCTCCTGGTGGAAGCCAACGCTATCCTTCCGGTCAAGGACCTGGCCGCAGCCAAGAAGGCACTGCAGTCGATCCGTGACCGGTGGGAAGAAGCAGGCAAGGTCCCGCGCGGCGATATGGGCCGTATCGAGGCCGGGCTCCGCAAGGTTGAAGATGCCGTCCGCAACGCTGAGGAAGAGCAGTGGCAGCGCTCCAACCCGGAGCGGAAGGCGCGCACCAACAGCGCCCTGTCCCAGCTGGAATCTGCGATCGCAGGCCTTCAGGACGATCTTGCCAAGGCAGAGAAGACCGGCGACCAGCGCAAGATCAAAGCTGCCCAGGAAGCCCTCGAGGCGCGCCAGGCCTGGCTCGACCAGATCCAGCGCTCGGCCAGCGAACTTTCCTAAGCCGCCACGCTCTGGCTCGTCCGCCTGCTCCGCAGGCTGGCGTCTGGGACAGGCCCGGTCCGGTTATCCACATAACCGGACCGGGCCTGTCCCTGTTAAGGGCCTGCGCGGCAGGATGGATGAATGGCGATTCCATCGGGTTCCGCGGACAATGACCAACCACCTGCGGCAGAAGCGGCAGCACCCCGCTTCCCCGAGCTCTATGTCCCGGACATGCCCTTCGCCATGCCGGAACTGCAAACCCTCGCCGCGGACGGACTCCTGGACCGGCTGCACCACCGTGGGTATACGCTGCCCGGAGTGGCCGCATCCCCGCAGCTGCGTGCACGTGCGGCGGCCGGGGCGGTGCCGTTGCCGGTCAGGCAAAGGGTGGTTGCCGGCCGCATGACGGCAGCCTGGATCTACGGCTGCGCGCCAGAACCGGACAGACTGGCCCTGCTGGTGGATGCCAAACGGAGGGTTTCAAGCCTCCGGAACACCAGGGGCTGCACCCTGCACGAGGTGAAGCTTGGACCCTTCGACGTCGTCAGCCTCGGCGGCCTGATGGTCTCCAGCCCGCTGCGGACTGCCCTGGACATTGCCCTGCACGTGGACGCCGGCAGGGCCATCCCCGCACTGGAGGGCTTGCTGGCACGCCCGCAAAAGGACGTGCGCCTGCGCCTGCTTGTCCTGGCCATAGAAGCGACGCCCCGCGTGCCCCACAAGCGCGCGGCCCTGGAGAAGCTTGCCGCGCTAGCTCCGGCGCTTGTTGCCGGTGGTCCGGTAAACGTCGAACACGCCGTCAATCCTGCGGACAGCGCTGAGGACGTGGCTCAGGTACTTGGGGTCGCCCATCTCGAAGGCAAACTTTGAGATCGCCACCCGGTCCGTGGAGGTATGCACGCTGGCTGCCAGGATGTTTACGTGGTTCTCGGACAGGACCCGGGTGACGTCGGACAGCAGCGATTTGCGGTCCAGCGCTTCCACCTGGATCTCGACCAGGAAGACGCTGGACTGCGTTGGCGCCCAGTCCACGTCCACAATGCGGTCGGGCTGGTCCTTCAGGTCCGAGATGTTGGTGCAGTCCGTCCTGTGCACGGAGACTCCCGAGCCCCGGGTCACGAAGCCAAGGATCGGGTCAGGGGGGACGGGCGTGCAGCAGCGGGCCAGCTTGACCCAGACGTCGCCTACTCCGCGGACCACCACGCCCGAGTCGGAGAAGCGTGCCTTGGTGACCTGGGTGGGGATACTGACTTCGGTGATGTCGTCGTCGGCGCTCTCATTGCCGCCGAGGCTTTCCACCAGCTTTTCCATGACCGACTGGGCGGACGTATGCCCGTCGCCCACTCCGGCGTAGAGGCCTGAAATGTCAACGTACTTGAAATCCTCTGCAACTGCGGCGAGGGCTTCGTGTGTCATCAGCCGCTGCAGCGGAAGGTTCTGCTTCCGCATTGCACGGGTCAACAGTTCCTTGCCGCGGTCGATTGCCTCTTCCCGGCGTTCCTTGCTGAACCACTGGCGGATCTTGTTGCGGGCCCGGGCGCTCTTGACGAAGTGCTGCCAGTCCTGGCTGGGGCCAGCGCCCTCCGCTTTGGAGGTGAAAATCTCCACCCAGTCACCGTGGTTCAGCTCGCTGTTAAGCGGAACCAGTTTGCCGTTGACCCGGGCACCGATGGTCCGGTGCCCGACTTCGGTGTGGACTGCGTACGCAAAGTCCACGGGAGTGGACCCGGCGGGCAGCGCCATGACTTCGCCCTTGGGGGTGAAGACGAAAACTTCCCGTGCATTGATTTCGAAGCGGAGGGAGTCCAGGAATTCACCCGGATCCGAGGTTTCCTGCTGCCAGTCCACCAGCGAACGCAGCCAGCCCATGTCCCCGTCCCGGGGGCTGCCGGGACCAACCGCGGTCCGGTTGGGCTGGTCCTTGTACTTCCAGTGCGCAGCCACGCCATATTCAGCACGGCGGTGCATCTCATGGGTACGGATCTGGATCTCAACCGGCTTGCCGCCGGGCCCGATCACCGTGGTGTGCAGTGACTGGTACATATTGAACTTGGGCATCGCGATGTAGTCCTTGAACCTGCCGGGCAGCGGGTTCCAGCGCGAGTGCATGGCGCCCAGGGCGGCGTAGCAGTCACGGACGGAGTCCACCAGGACACGGACACCCATGAGGTCGTTGATGTCGTCGAAGTCCTTATCGCGGACGATCATCTTCTGGTAGATGGAGTAGTAGTGCTTGGGGCGGCCGGTGATGGTCGCCTTGATCTTGGCGGTACGGAGGTCCTCGGTGATCTGGTCCCGGATGACACTCAGGCTCTTCTCCCGCTCGGGGGTCCGGTCCCCCACCATCCGGACGATCTCTTCATAGACCTTCGGGTACAGCGCCGCGAAGGAGAGGTCCTCCAGCTCCCACTTGATGGTGTTCATGCCCAGCCGGTGGGCCAGGGGCGCAAAGATCTCGAGCGTCTCGCGGGCCTTCCGGGCGGAGGATTCCGCGGAGACGAACCGCCAGGTCCGTGCGTTGTGCAGCCGGTCCGCCAGTTTGATCATCAGGACACGGATGTCCTTTGCCATGGCAACAACCATTTTGCGGACGGTCTCGGACTGCGCGGCCTCACCAAAGCTGACCTTGTCCAGCTTGGTCACACCGTCCACCAGCATGGCCACTTCGGGACCGAAGTCCCGCTTCAAGTCGGCGAGGGTGTAGGGCGTGTCCTCCACCGTGTCGTGCAGCAGGGCCGCGGCCAAGGTGGTTCCACTCAGCCCAAGTTCGGCCAGGATGGTGGCCACGGCCACGGGATGCGTGATGTAGGGGTCGCCGCTCTTGCGCTTCTGCCCGCGGTGGCTTTGCTCCGCAACGTCGAAGGCCCGCTGGATGAGGTCGAAGTCCTCTTTGGGGTTGTTGGCCCGGACAGTCCTTAGCAGGGGCTCAAGGATGGGCGAATACGTCGCTGTGCTGCGCCCCGTCAGCCGGGCGAGCCTGGAGCGGGTCCGTTCCCGGCGGCCGGGAAAGGTGGGGCGTGAGCCGGAGTTGTCGACCGGAACCAGCGGACCAGGGCGCGCGGACGAGGCCACCCCGGCCTGCGTACCGTTGGCAGCACTCTTGTCTCCTTGTGCCGCTGGCGCTGACGCCGAACGCTCTTCCAATGAAGTACCCCTCACCACCGTTTAATTACTTCAGTCTATTCCCCGCGGCGGTGAGATTTATAACCAGCGCCTTAAACACGGACGGCCGGCCCTCGCCAGGATTCTGGCGGTGGCCGGCCCGTGGAATCTGGCTTACGCCTTGGCTGTTTCTACTACTGAGGAGCCGGAGCCTGACCCGGCACCGGCACGCCGGTGCTCAACCCGTTTCGCCTGCCTGGCGAGGTCGGGTTCGTTCTGGCGCAGCCACGCATACAGTGGGGCTGCCACGAAGATGGTGGCTGCCGTGCCGATCAGGATTCCGACAAACAGTGCCAGCGAAAGGTCGCGCAGCGTACCGGCACCCAGCAGCCCGGCACCGATAAACAGGATGGCGCCCACGGGAAGGATCGCCACCATCATGGTATTGATCGACCGGACGAGGGTCTGGTTCACGGCGAGGTTGACCTCCTCGGTGAACGTGCGGCGGGTGGACGCATCGAGATCGGCGGTGTTCTCGCGGATCTTGTCGAAGACCACCACCGTGTCGTACAAGGAGTAGCTGAGCACGGTGAGGAACCCGATGATCGCGGACGGAGTGACCTCGAAGTCGCTGAGGGCGTAGACGCCGGCGGTAATGAACATGGTCACCGCCATGCCCGCGATGGCGGACAGGGACATCTTCCACGTGCGGAAGTACAGCGCCATCAGCACTGCCGCGAGGAGGACGAACACCACAAGGCCGATCAGGGCCTGCTTGGTAACGTCAGCGCCCCAGGTCGGACCGACGAACGTCGAGGTCACCTCATTGTCGGTGACGCCGTAGGCGCTGGTGAGCCCCTCCTTGATGCGGAGCGTCTCATCGTCCGTCAGCTTGTCCGTCTGGATCCGCATGGTGGTGCCGGCGACGTTCGCAACGCGCGGCACACTGCCCTGGACCACGTCAGTAACGGCCTTCTCCCCCAGCGCTGCATCGGTGGTCTGCACGTTAGAGACCGTGAATTCGGACCCGCCACGGAACTCGATGCCGAGGTTGAAGCCGCCCTTGGCCAGCGGAATGATGATGGACAGGACAACGGCCACGGCCGCGATGATGAACCAGAGTTTCTTGGCACCTACAAAGTTGTAGGACCGCTTTCCGGTGTAGAGCTCGTTGCCGAAGTTGGCGAAGCCTGACATTACTTGTTCTCCTTCGCTGAGGACTTCGAGGAGCCCGCGAGCTGCTCCTGCTTCTCCGCCAGGCGGCGTTCGGCGATGGTCATCCTGCGTTCCGCTTCGGCGGCCGCACCGGCGTTCTTGGTACGGACAGCGGCGGCAGGCTTGTCTGCAGGTGTGCGGACACGGCCGGCGCCGCGGTACAGCGGCACTGCTCCCAGACGTTTCGGATCAAGGCCGGACAGCCGGTGCCCCTCGCCGAAGAACCTGGTGCGCGCCAGCATCTGCAGCGTCGGGTGGGTGAACATGAACACCACGATGAGGTCTGCAATGGCGGTCAGGCCAAGGGTGAAGGCGAAGCCCCGGACGTTGCCCACGGCCACGAAGTAGAGGACCAGTGCAGCCAGCAGGTTAACGGCCTTTGAGGCCAGCACGGTCCGCTTGGCCCGCTTCCAGCCGTTCTCGACGGCGGAAACCAGGCCGCGGCCTTCACGGAGCTCGTCCCGGATGCGTTCGAAGTAGACGATGAAGGAGTCCGCCGTCTGTCCGATTGCCACGATGAGGCCCGCGACGCCGGCCAGGGACAGCCGGTAGTTCTCCGTCCAGCCCAGGATGGCGATCGCCAGATACGTCAGGACGCCGGCGACCACCAGTGAAGCGATGGTCACCAAGCCGAGCGCCCGGTACTGGAACAGGGAGTAGACCACCACAAGGAGGAGGCCGATGATGCCCGCCAGGAGGCCCATGCGCAGCTGCTCACCGCCAAGGGTGGCCGAAATCTGCTGCTCGCTCTGAATTTCGAAGCTGATGGGCAGTGCACCGAAGCGCAGCTGGTCTGACAGGGCCTTGGCGCTCTGCTCGGTGAACCCGCCGGTGATCTGCGGGCGGCCGTCGGTGATGACAGCGAGGGACCGCGGAGCGGAGATGACCTGGTCATCCAGCACAATGGCGAACTGGGCCTTCGGGTCGTTGCCCGCGTCGCCGCCGGCGGCAACGTAGAACTGGTTCAGGCGTTCGGTGACCTCTTTGAACCTGGCCGTGCCTTCGTCGTCGAACTGGATGTTCACTGCCCAGTCGTTGGTGACGGCACCCTGCGCACCCTGCTGGAGCTGGAAGGAGGACGTGACGATGTTGCTTCCCTTGACCTCAACGGGACCCAGGATGTACTTGATCGCAGGGTTCGTCTCGGAAGCCGGCTCACAGGTGACCAGCGGCTTGGCAGGGTCCGACCGTTCCCGTTCGTCCTGCGCCGGGTTGTCGCAGTCAAGGGTTTCGAACTCGCGGTAGATCTCCGGAGTGATCCAGTTGATGTCGCTGCTGTTGGCGGGTTCCGCCGTCGGCTTGGGCAGCTGGTCCTCCGGCGCCCGCTGTTCCTCCGGCACGGGCGCACCGGCACCGGCGAGCAGCACGGGCCGGAAGTTCATGTCGGCGGATGCCTGGATCAGGTCGCGCGTCTGGCTCGAGGGGGTGCCAGGAAGGCTGACCACCACATTGCGCCCTGACTGGGTGCTGATCTCTGCTTCTGCAACACCTGAACCGTCAACGCGCTGGCGGATGATCGCCACGGCCTGGTTGAGCTGTTCCTCGTTGATGTCCGAACCGCCCTCGACCTTCGGCGCCAGGATCATCTGGGTGCCGCCTTCGAGGTCCAGCGCCAGCTTGGGCGCCCAGCTTGCCTGCCCGGCAAGGGTTCCGCCGGCCAGGACGGCAGTGAGGGTGGCGAGGAGTACACCGAGCCAGACCAGGACCCTGAGGCCTGGTTTCTTGGGGCCAGTTCGTGCCATTGTCGATCTTTCTCTTATTCACGGAGGAACCGCCGGTGCCTGCTTGTGCTTGCACCGGCGGCGGTCCGCAGCGGTAGAGGTGTTGTGGATGCAGCGGGGACTAGATGTCCTTCTTGCCCTCGTCGTTGAGGCGCTTCGGGGTTTCATCCGGTGTTTCGAGCGGCGTTGCGGAGCTGCCGGTCTCCTGCGCGGTCAGCGACGACGCATCGTCCGGGACAGCCGGGGCGTCAGCCGCCGGAACCGCTGCCGGCTCTACGATCTTGGTGACTGCCTGGCGGTGCACGGTAGCAAGGTTGCCGGGGGAAAGCTCCAGCGTGACCTTGTTTTCCTCGTCGTCGATGTCAACGATGCGGCCGAACAGGCCAAAGCTGGTCATGACGTCTACGCCGGGGCCGAACTTCGACTGGAGCTCCGCCTGCTGCTGCTGCGTCTTCTTGTTGCGGCGGAACATCATGAAGATGAACACACCGAGCATGACGAACAGGAGAATTGACATTGGATCCAAGGGGAATTCCGTCCTTTTTTGCATAGCTGATTTTCCAGCAACATCGGCTTCGCTCCGGCAGGGGCAGGACGGTCAGGCAGGCATAAGCCTGTCGGGTTCCTTCCCCAGCCACGCATGAGGCCAGGGCCACCCGCGGAACAAAGACCCGAACGTGCCGAGCGTCATACCAGTCTAAAGGGAAAAGCTGAACGGAGCCTGCTATTGGATTTCGGGGCCCGTCAGTCCGGGCTCAGGCGTCGTCGTCGGCAGGCTCGAACAGGTCCAGCTGCTCCTGGGCGAAGACGCCTGACGGAATGGCATAGCCAAGATGGGTCCAGGCCGGAGCCATGGCAATCCGGCCACGCGGGGTGCGGCCCAGGAGGCCCTCACGGACCAGGAACGGCTCTGCCACGGTTTCCACGGTTTCGGTCTCTTCGCCGACTGCGATGGCCAGCGTGGAGAGTCCCACCGGGCCGCCGCCGAACTTGGTGATGAGTGCTTCGAGCACGGCGCGGTCAAGCCGGTCCAGGCCCTTTTTGTCCACCTCATACATGTCCAGCGCAGCGGACGCCGCCCTGGCGTCGATCTGGTCAATTCCGTGGACCAGGGCCCAGTCCCGGACACGGCGCAGCAGCCGGTTGGCAATGCGGGGAGTGCCGCGGGAGCGACCGGCGATCTCGGAGAATCCCGCCGAGTTGACCTTGAGGTCCAGCAGGCCGGCGGAGCGCCGCAGCACGAGTTCAAGCTCCGGCACGGAGTAGAACTCCAGGTGGCCGGTGAAGCCGAACCGGTCCCGGAGCGGCCCGGGCAGCAGGCCAGCGCGGGTGGTGGCGCCCACCAGGGTGAAGGGCGGCAGCTCGAGGGGAATTGCCGTTGCACCGGCCCCCTTGCCCACCACGATGTCCACCCGGAAATCCTCCATGGCCATGTACAGCATCTCTTCGGCCGGCCTGGACATCCGGTGGATCTCGTCCAGGAACAGGACTTCGCCCTCGGAAAGGGAGGAAAGGATGGCGGCGAGATCCCCGGCGTGCTGGATGGCAGGGCCGCTGCTAATCCGCAGGGGCGCACTCATTTCTGACGCAACGATCATGGCAAGGGTTGTCTTGCCCAGTCCCGGCGGGCCCGAGAAGAGCACGTGGTCCGCGCTGCGCCCGCGCATCCGGGACGCCTGGAGAACCAGGGACAGCTGTTTCCGTACCCGGTGCTGGCCCACGAAGTCGTCCAGGTTCTTGGGCCGGAGCGCTGCCTCGATGGCACGCTCCTCGGGCTCCTCCCCCGCGGCCACCAGGGACGGTTCAGCCACGGCTGCCTACGCGGTTGCCGGCCCGTGCACCGTCCTGTCCAAGCCACCGGAGCGTGGTCCGCAGGATCTCCGGCACGTTGCCGCGGAACGACACCTCGGGATCGTCCGCCAGCGCCTTGTCGATGCTTGAGGAGGCGTCCTTTTCCGACCAGCCCAGGCTGGTCATGGCGGCCACCACCTGGGGCTTCCAGGCGGCTTCGGCCGGGGTGGAGGCCGCGGCGGTACCGGCTGTACCGTGCGGAACCAGCTTTCCGGCCAGCTCCAGGACAATCCGCCCAGCGACTTTGGGGCCGATGCCGGGAACCTTGGTGAACGTTTTGCTGTCCCCCGTGTGCGCGGCCACCCGGATCGCCTCCGGTTCGTGGACCGCGAGGACTGCCAGCGCCAGGCGCGGCCCCACCCCGCTCACACTGAGCAGGACATCGAAAACCTCGCGCTCGTCGTCGGACGCAAATCCAAAGAGCGTCAGCGAATCCTCCCGGACAATCAGGGAGGTGAAGAGCTGGCCTTCCTCGCCGGTGCGCAGCCTGCTCAGGGTCTGCGGGGTGGCGTTGACGCTCATGCCCGCCCCGTTGAGGTCAATCACGGCGGTGGAAAGTCCCACATGCGCTACCGTCCCGCGAAGGAAACTGATCAAGGCCTGGCTCCTGGTGTCTTTGCCGGGCTCCAGGGAGCAGGACCGGCTATCCGAACATATCTACGAATACCCTAGCAAGCAGCCAGGACATTCAGCGTGCGCGGCGCGCCTTCGCCTCGGCATCAGCCCAGGCCCGCTGGGCCGGGGTCAGGGAGGAACTGCCCGGGCCGGTGGTAGCAACGGCGGCGCCGCTGCCCGCCCGCCAGGCGTGGGTGATGGCCAGCGCAAGGGCATCGGCGGCGTCCGCAGGCCGCGGCGGTGCGTCAAGGCGCAGGATCTTGGTGACGAGCTTGGTCACCGCATCCTTGTTCGAGGTACCGCTGCCGGTGACGGCCGCTTTGACTTCCGACGGCGTATGCAGCGCCACCGGGATCCCCCGCCGGGCCGCTGCCGCGATCACCACCCCGGATGCCTGGGCCACGCCCATCACGGTGCTGACGTTGAGCTGGGAAAAGACCCGTTCGACGGCGAGGACGTGCGGTTCATGGCGGTCAAGCCACTCGTCGATGGCGAGGGCGATCACCAGCAGCCTCTGGTCCAGGGTGTCCTCAGGCGAGGTTCCCACCACGCCATAGGCAACCATGGTGGCCTGCCTGTTCCGCTCGACGTCCACAACGCCGATCCCGCAGCGGGTCAGGCCGGGATCCACCCCCAGGACGCGGAGCGTCACAGGCGGGAACGCCTCACGAACAGGCGGGGCCTCACTCAGAGTCCAGGGCGGCCTGGACGTCGTCGCTGAGGTCGGCGTTGCTGTAGACGTTCTGGACGTCGTCGAGGTCTTCCAAGGCGTCAACGAGCTTCATGAACTTCTTTGCGGCGTCCAGGTCCAGCGGCACTTCCATGGACGGAACGAATTCCGCCTCGTCGGTGTCGTACTCGATCCCTGCGTCCTTCAGGGCATCGCGGACAGCCTGCAGGTCCTTGGGGTCCGAGTGGATCTCAAAGGTGTCGCCATTGTCCTTGACTTCCTCGGCACCGGCGTCCAGGACAGCCATCAGGACGTCGTCCTCGGTCAGGTCCTTCTTGGGAAGGGTCACCACGCCCTTGCGGCTGAACAGGTAGCTGACCGAACCGGGATCGGCGATGGTGCCGCCGTTGCGGGAGATGGCGAGCCGGACCTCCGAGGCCGCACGGTTCTTGTTGTCCGTAAGGCACTCGATAAGCAGCGCAGAACCCTGCGGGCCGCGGCATTCGTACATGATCTCGGTGTAGTCAACCACTTCACCGGTAAGCCCGGCTCCGCGCTTGATGGCACGGTCGATGTTGTCTGCCGGCACCGAGGTCTTCTTGGCCTTGGTCACGGCGAGTTCCAAGCCGGGGTTGCCCTGGAGGTCCGGGCCGCCCATACGCGCGGCAACTTCAATGTTCTTGATCAGCTTGGCGAACGACTTGGCGCGGCGGCTGTCGAGGATAGCCTTCTTGTGCTTGGTCGTTGCCCATTTGGAGTGGCCTGACATGCTTTACGCTTCTCCTCTGATCATGCGGATAAAAAGTTCGTGTACGCGTTTCTCCCCAGTCACTTCCGGGTGGAAGGAGGTGGCCAGCAGGTGGCCGGAACGCACTGCAACAATTCTAGCCGTCCCCGGCAGCGGTACGGCGTGGGACGCGTGCTCAGGGTCGGCAGGCTCAACCTGCGCGAGGATTTCCACGCCGGGACCAACACGTTCCACCCACGGCCCGCGGATAAAGACGGCGTGGACCGGCGCAACGCCGGACGCCGTGGCGCTGAAATCGAGGCCCTTGAAGTCAAGGTCCGTTTCAAAGGACTCGCGCTGCCGGCCGAAAGCGTTGCGGCGCACGGTGATGTCCAGTCCACCGAAGGTCTGCTGCGGAGCCCCGGACAGGTCCGTGGCGGGATCCGCAATGTCGGTGGCAAGCAGGATCATTCCTGCACATGAGCCATACACAGGGAGGCCTTCGGCGATGCGCTCCCGCAGCGGTTCGGCAAGATCAAAGGCGCGGGCAAGTTTGTCGATGGCGGTGGATTCGCCGCCGGGAATGATCAGCCCGTCCAGGCCGTCCAGTTCCTTGGACCGGCGGATGCCGACGGCTTCGGCGCCTGTGTCCTCGATGGCCCGCAGGTGCTCACGGAAGTCGCCCTGGAGCGCCAGCACACCGATCCGAAGGCCGGCTCCAGCGCGCGCAGGAGCAGCCGAAAGGGAATTTGTCATCCATCCAGCATACGGGTGGCCCTTTACAGGGACCGGCAGGGAGGGCGTCGTCGGCGGTTGCATGCCTTTGCTGGGATATATTCAAAACATGCTCTACTTCAGTGTTCCGCTCGGCAAACTGGTCCGCCGGGTGTCCCGGCTTCGGGGCGGCGGGTCCGCCCTGCCCGGGCTGGTGGTCGAAAAAATCGACCCCGGCTTTATGCGGCGGACACTCAGGACCCTCCCCCATGGGGTGGCGGTGGTCAGTGGCACCAACGGCAAAACCACCACAACCAAAATGGTGGTGGAACTGCTGGAAAGCCAGGGCCTGAAGGTCTTCACCAACCGCACTGGCAGCAATTTCACCCGCGGCGTCGCTGCGGCCCTGCTCGGCGAGGTTGACTGGCGCGGCCGGCTGGACGCCGACGTCGCTGTCCTGGAGCTGGACGAAGCGCACGCCGTGCACTTCGTCAACAGCGTCCCGCCGCGCTACTGCCTCCTCCTAAACGTCCTGCGGGACCAGCTGGACCGGTTCGGCGAAATCGACAAGACAGCCCAACTCCTTCAGCACATCGCAGCGAAGACCACCGGAACGGTGGTCCTGAACCGGGAAGACCCCCGGGTTGCCCGGATCGCGGACACCCTCACCGGGCAGGACGTCAAGTACTTTGGCCTGGACGACTCGCTCCTGAGCACCTTCCCCAACGACGACGACATGCGGGCTGCTCCCGGAAGCCCCGCTCCGGCGGGCCTGCCGGAGAAGCCGGCAGCCGACGTCGTCCTCCGCAAGGTGGGCGCGGACACCGCTGAGTTTGAGTACGACGGCGCCACGGTCACCACGGGCATGAAGCTTCGGGGTGTCTACAACATCTTCAACGCCGCCGCCGCGCTGACGCTTGCGCGCAGCATCTGCGGCAGCGGTGCCGCCACCGCCAACCACGACGCCCTGCTTGAGGCCCTGTCCCGGGTGGCTCCGGCCTTCGGACGCGGGGAAAGCCTCACCGTTGACGGCCACCCCCTGGACCTGGTCCTGGTCAAGAATCCCAGTGGCTTCCGGCTGGGCCTGAAGTCGTTCCCCGCGGGCGGTTACGCCACCATGATCGCCATCAATGACAACTACGCCGACGGCAGGGACATGTCCTGGCTGTGGGACGTTGAATTCGAGTCCCTGCGCGAGGGCGGGGTTGACCAGCTCGCCGGTTCACGGGCCTACGACATGGCACTGCGGCTGCAATATGACGACGTCCGCATCGGCAACGTCGAACCGGACATCACGCCTGCACTCGCGGCCTTCATCAGGGAAGCCCACGGAAAGCCAAAGCGCATCTTCTGCACCTACACGGCGATGCTGGCCATCCGCCGCGAACTGTCCAAAATCACTACCGTGGAGGTTGTCTCTTGAGCCAGGCAGGTGCTGGTCCCGCACAGGAAAACCCCGGGAGCAAGGGCACCCTCCGGGTGGTGCAGCTCTACCCGCGCGACATGAACATCTACGGCGACTGGGGCAACGCCCTGGTCCTCCAGCAGCGCATCAGCTGGCACGGTTACACCCCGGAGCTGCTTGAGTACAACGTGGGGGATCCGTTCCCTGAGGACGTGGACATTATTGTGGGCGGCGGCGGCCAGGACAGCGGCCAACTGGTCATCCAGGACGACCTTCAGGCCCGCTCCGGTGTGCTGAAGGACCTGGCGGAGGACGGTGCGCCCATGCTTGTCATCTGCGGGCTGTACCAGCTCTTCGGACACTTCTTCAAGACCCGCACCGGCGCTGTGATCCCGGGCATCGGCATCCTGGATGTTGAGACGCACGGCACCGAGGAGCGGCTGATCGGCAACGTCAAAGTTGCCACCGCGGAGTTCGGGGAAGTGCTTGGCTACGAGAACCACAGCGGCCAGACAACCCTGGGCAGCGGCGTGCGGCCTTTGGGCTCCACCCCGAAGGGCATGGGCAACAACAGCAGTGACGGCCACGAGGGTGCCCGGTACCGGAACATCGTGGCCAGTTACCTGCACGGCTCGCTCCTGCCCAAGAACCCGGCCATCGCGGACTTCCTGATCCGCACGGCAGCGGAGCGCAAGTACGGCAGCTTTGTTCCGGGCCATCCGGATGACAGCTACGCGGTGTTGGCGCGGGAACACGCCGCACGCCGCCCGCGCTGACCAGGCCCGCGACCAGGTCACCGGACTGGCACATACCTGTGGGCGGCGGCCCGCACCGGAGGGTCAGGGGTCGCGGGTGATCAGAAGTTCGTGCGCTCCGGCTGCCGCTGCGCCCATTGCTTCCACGACGCCTGCTGTCCTGTTCCGGGTGGCGGCGTCGGCTTCCTGCCCGACACAGGGCCCCTGTGGCGCGTCGGTCGCCACCGAACACCAGCGGTAGGGATCGCGGACGATGACGGAGGGCGCCCAGGCCAGGTCCGTGGCAGTCCATCTTCCGGAGGCGTCCTGGCCGAACTGCACCCGCACCAGGAGGCCCTCGTTGTTGACCGCGTACCAGGGCGAAAGCTCGGTGATGCCGTTGCCCAGGCCGTATACGATCCACGTGCCCTTGTAGTTCTCGATGGGGAGCACGGAATGCGTGTGGTGTCCGTAGACCAGGTTGAACTGGCCGCTGTCCACCAGGGCGTGCGCCACTTCCCGCTGCCGGGCGTTCGGACCGCTGGTGTATTCGTCTCCGGCGTGGATGGCCGCCAGCACGATGTCCGCCCCCAGCGCCCTGGCCTTCTCCGCTTTGGCGATCATGGTTGGGGCATCCAGCATGTCCACCTGCCAGGGGTGCTCGGGAAGCAGTCCGTTGAGTCCGTAGGTGGCTTGGATGACGGCGACCTTCGCGGCGGGAGTCTGCATGATGAGGATCCCTTGCGACTCCTTTTCAGTCCGGTACGAACCCGTGTGTTTCAGGCCGGCAGCGTCCAGCTGGTCCAGGGTGCGCAGCAGCCCGTCCGTTCCACGGTCAATGGTGTGGTTGCTGGCCGTTGTGCAGGCCTGGTACCCCACTTCTTTTGATGCTGCGATGATTTGCGGCGGAACATTGAACGACGGATAGGCCGCGAACGGACCTTCCGGGACGGCCACCGGCGTTTCCAGGTGGCAGATGGCCAGATCACTGTTCCCGATGTACCGCCGCTGCCCGTCAAGCAACGGCACGAAGTCCAGTCCGGACTTGCCCGATGCTGCCGCGTCCTGCTGCGCCTGCTGCCACAGCTGTGCGTGAACCAGCATGTGTCCGGTGACCAGCACGGACGTGCACCGGAGCACCGGGCAGGCCGGACCCTCGCCGGGCGTGGGAGTCGGCGTCGGGGTTGGAGGGGAAGCCGCGGTGCTGCCGGTGCCAGAGCTGCCGGTGCCAGGGCTGCTGGGGCCGGGGCCGCCGGGACCGGTGCGGGCCAAACCGGTCGCTCCTGCCGGAGCCGCGGGCCCGGCCTGTTCCGCGACCAGGCCGCAGCCGCCGAGCGCTCCAGCTATAGACAGTGCGGCAGCCAGCGCAAGGGCAGGGATGACGCGGCGAAAATGCACCGGCCCCCTGCCGGTTAGAGTCCCCATAAGAGCATTCTAGGGAGCGGGCCATGGCGTGGCTCACATTGAGAAGCGTGGCCTGCTGTGAAAGGTTTTACTCCATGACCAACCCCCTTTTGGCACCCAGTCCCCTGCCCTATGGACTTCCGCCCTTCGCGGAGATCACACCCGCCGATTATGAGGACGCCGTCCGGTCAGGCCTCGCAGAGCATCTGGCTGAGATCCAGGCCATTGTTGATGACGCGGCCCCCGCCACTTTCGAGAACACGGCCGTGGCGATGGAACGCTCCGGCCGGCTCTTGGACCGCGCGGCTGCATCCTTCTTCACCCTCGTTTCGGCTGATGCATCCCAGGAGATCCGGGATCTGGAAACTGCCCTGGCCCCGCTGTTCTCCGCACACCAGGACGAGGTCTTCCTCAACCGGGCACTGTTTGAGCGCTTTGCCGCCATCTACACCTCCGGCTGCGATGCGGAGTCCGTGCGGCTTGTCGAGGAGTACCTGAAGGAGTTCCGGCAGTCGGGCATCCAGCTGGAGGGGCCCGCCAGGGAAAGGCTCAAGGAGGTCAACGCCGAGCTCTCCCGCCTGGGCACCGAGTTTGGGCAGCGCGTGAAAGAAGGAATGAAATCCGCTGCGCTGCTTTTGGACCACGCAGGCGAGCTGGCGGGACTGCCGGCCGATGACATTGCCGCCGCCGCGGAGGCTGCCCGCGCCGCAGGGCATGACGGCAAATTCCTGCTGACTCTGATCCAGCCGACCAACCAGCCTGCCCTGTCCGCCCTCGAGAACCGGGGCGTCCGGCGTCGGCTGTTCGAAGCGTCTGTGGCGCGGGGCAGCGGGGGCGGAAGCCTCGACGTGCTGGATCTGGCCACGTCAATGGCCCGGCTTCGCGCCGAAAAAGCAGCGCTTTTGGGCTTCGCAAACTACGCCGAACTGGTGGTGGACCGGCAGACGGCCCCGGATTTCGGGTCGGTCCAGTCCATGCTGAACCGCATGGCGCCAGCAGCCGTGCGGAACGCCGACACCGAAGCCGCGGCCCTGGCCGAGGCCGCAGGCCATCCGCTGGAGGCCTGGGACTGGGCCTTCTACTCCGCGAAGGTCCGGCGCGAACGCTACGACGTTGATGAACAGGCACTCCGTCCCTATTTCGAGCTGGACCGTGTGCTGGAAGACGGCGTCTTCTTCGCCGCCACTTCCCTCTTCGGCATCACATTCCACGAGCGGAAGGACCTTGCCGGGTACCACCCCGATGTCCGCGTCTGGGAGGTCCGCGACGGGGACGGCATGGGCCTGGGACTGTTCCTGGGTGACTACTACACCCGTGAATCCAAGCGGGGCGGGGCCTGGATGAACTCCCTGGTGGAACAGTCGGCGCTGCTCGGAACAAAACCGGTGGTCATCAACAACCTGAACATCTCCAAGCCGCCCGCGGGTGAACCGACGCTCCTGACGCTGGACGAGCTGCGGACCACCTTCCACGAGTTTGGCCACGCCCTGCACGGGCTGTTTTCCAACGTGACCTATCCCCGGTTTTCCGGCACTTCGGTCCCCCGCGACTTTGTGGAATATCCCTCACAGGTCAACGAAATGTGGATCATGTGGCCCGACGTGCTGCAGAACTACGCCCGCCACCATGAAACGGGCGAGCCGCTTCCGCAGGAGGTGGTTTCGAAACTGGAGGCGTCCCGGCTGTGGGGTGAAGGATTTGCCACCACCGAATACCTGGGCGCGGCACTGCTGGACCTGGCCTGGCACGTCCTGGACGGCAGCGACATCCCCGAGGATGCCGTTGCGTTTGAAGACAAGGCCCTGGCCGCCGCCGGCATCGCCCATGCCCTGATCCCGCCGCGCTACCGGACCGGCTATTTCCAGCATGTCTTTGCCGGTGCGGGGTACGCGGCCGGCTACTACTCCTACATCTGGAGCGAAGTTTTGGATGCGGAGACGGTGGACTGGTTCACCGAGAACGGCGGGCTCACCCGGGCAAACGGCGACCGTTTCCGCCAGGAGCTCCTCTCCCGGGGAAACAGCCGCGACCCCCTGGAATCATTCCGCATCCTCCGGGGCCGCGAGGCAAGGCTGGAACCGCTGCTGAAGCGCCGCGGCCTGGAATAGCCAAGCTCCCCACCCACCCCACCCCACTTAAAGAAGTACGACGCCGGTCCCCCACCAGAGAAAGGTGAGGAACCGGCGTCGTACTTAACAGAGCCGGGGCGACGGGCGGGGGTGATCCGGCAGCGCGCGTAAAAGGGGCCCCGCGTCCCGGCTCGCCGCGAAGCGGCCTTAGCAGGACGCGGGGAATAGCGCGCAGAGGATCAGCGCCGCCAAGCGCGAACCAGAGAAATTACCAGCCGCGCTCAGCGAGGCGGTGGGGCTGGGGGATCTCGTCGACGTTGATGCCCACCATGGCTTCGCCCAGGCCGCGGGAGGCCTTGGCGATGACGTCGGGGTCGTCGAAGAAGGTGGTGGCCTTGACGACGGCGGCGGCGCGCTGGGCGGGGTTGCCGGACTTGAAGATGCCGGAGCCGACGAACACGCCGTCAGCGCCGAGCTGCATCATCATGGCGGCGTCGGCCGGGGTGGCGATGCCGCCGGCGGTGAACAGCACCACCGGAAGCTTGCCGGCAGCGGCAACTTCCTTGACCAGTTCGTACGGGGCCTGCAGTTCCTTGGCCGCGACGTAGAGCTCGTCCTCGGGAAGGGCTGCGAGCTTGGCGATCTCGGAGCGGATCTGGCGCATGTGCCCGGTGGCGTTGGAGACGTCGCCGGTGCCGGCCTCGCCCTTGGAGCGGATCATCGCCGCACCCTCGTTGATGCGGCGCAGGGCCTCGCCGAGGTTGGTGGCACCACACACGAAGGGAACCTTGAAGTTCCATTTGTCGATGTGGTTGATGTAGTCGGCCGGGGTCAGGACCTCGGACTCGTCAATGTAGTCCACGCCGAGGGACTGCAGGACCTGCGCCTCGACGAAGTGGCCGATCCGGGCCTTGGCCATAACCGGCACGGAGACGGCGTCGATGATCTTGTCGATCATGTCGGGATCGGACATGCGGGACACGCCGCCCTGGGCGCGGATATCAGCCGGAACGCGTTCCAGCGCCATCACAGCAACGGCACCGGCGTCTTCGGCGATGCGGGCCTGCTCGACGTTGACGACGTCCATGATGACGCCGCCCTTGAGCATCTCAGCCATGCCCCGCTTGACGCGGTTGCTGCCCGTGACGCTGTTCGCGGACGTACCGGCCCCGCTGCTTACATCAGGTGTAGACACAAAAACCCCTATGGGTAGATAGATGACCTTCGCCGGGCGTGCAGGGCGGCACAAAGATGCCATCTGTGCACACACCGGGTTGCCGGATCCAATGACCGGGCATTCCTAATACTAGTCTCACCGCGGCCGGCCGGCTTAATTCGCGTTAATCGGCAGTTGACGGTTCCGCGAGGGCCTGCCGGCGGACCGAAACCACGCGCTGGACCACGGTGATCAGGCTGGCGACGGCCAGCAGCAGGAGAGTCACCAGCAGGACCACCTCAGGGAGCCCAAGACCGGTGAATCCCGTGACAACCAATACTGAGACGAGGCGCTCGGCACGCTCGGCGATTCCGACGTTGGCTGTGAACCCCAACGATTCCGCTTTCGCACGGGCGTAGGAAACCACCATGCCCAGGACAAGGCAGACGATGGCTGCGACGGCGACCGGGACGTTGGCCCCGCCGGTGAAGAACCATACGGCCACGCCGGCGAACAGGGCGCCGTCGGCAATCCGGTCCAGGGTGGAGTCAAGGAAGTTGCCCCAGCGGCTGCCCACCTCCCTCATCCTGGCCATGATGCCGTCCAGGACGTCGGAGAAGATGAACGCCGTGATGAACAGGGTTCCCCACCAGAGCTGGCCGAGCGGGTAGAACACCAGCGCACCCACCACCACTCCGGCGGTGCCGATGACAGTAACTGCGTCAGGCGAGATTCCGATTTTGAGGAGCCAGCGGGCAAGCGGGGTGAACAGCGCGGTGAAAAACCCGCGCGCGTGCTTATTCAGCATCCGTCTCCCCGGGCCAGGCGTCGGCCACCTGCTGGCGGACCTCGTCGAGGGTCTGGGTGATGGCCTTGGTGTGGGCGATGATAGGGAAGAAATTCCCGTCGCCGCCCCAGCGTGGAACGATGTGCTGGTGCAGGTGCGCGGCGATGCCGGCACCGCCCACAACTCCCTGGTTCATGCCCAGGTTGAAACCGCCCGGGTTGGCCACTTTACGCAGCACCCGCATGGCCGTCTGCGTGAGGTCCGCAAACTCCGCCGTCTCATCGAGCGTCAGGTCGGTGTAGTCCGGGATGTGCCGGTAGGGGCACACCAGGAGATGCCCGGGGTTGTAGGGAAACAGGTTGAGCACCACGTAGCACGTCTTTCCGCGGTGGACGATGAGTGCTTCCTCGTCCGACCTTCCGGGCCCGACGCAGAAGGGGCAGTCATTTTCGTTCTTGAACTGGTGCTGCCCGCCCTTGATGTACGCCATGCGGTGCGGAGTCCACAGGCGCTGGAAGGCGTCCGGGACACCGGCGAGGTCAAAGTCGTCGGTAACGCCGGCATCTCCTGGATACCCTGCGCCTGTGTTCTCCTGCACGGTGCTGTTCCGTTTCCGCTAGCTGGTCCGGTTACGGACGGCTTCCGTGATCCGCTTGACTGCCTCTGCCACGGGCACGCCGTTGTCCTGGCTTCCATCACGGAAGCGGAACGAAACGGCGCCCGCTTCGGCATCGTCCCCGCCGGCGATCAGCACGAACGGAATCTTGTCCTTGCTGGCCGTTCGGATCTTCTTGGGGAACCGGTCCGAGGAGGTGTCCACTTCGGCGCGGATCCCTGCGGCCTTCAGCTGGTCGACGACGTCGAACATGTACTCATTGAAGGTCTCAGCAACCGGAATGCCCACCACCTGTACCGGTGCCAGCCACGCGGGGAAGGCTCCGGCGTAGTGCTCGGTCAGCACGCCCATGAAACGCTCGATTGATCCGAACAGGGCACGGTGGATCATCACGGGCCGCTGCCGGCTGCCGTCTGCAGCCTGGAACTCGAGTTCGAAGCGTTCAGGCAGGTTGAAGTCCAGCTGGATAGTGGACATCTGCCAGGTGCGGCCAAGGGCGTCCTTGGCCTGCACCGAGATCTTGGGGCCGTAGAAGGCGGCCCCACCCGGATCCGCGACCAGTTCCAGGCCGGATTCCTCGGCCACTTCGGCGAGGGTGCGGGTGGCTTCTTCCCAGGCCGCGTCCTCCCCAACGTACTTCTCCGGATCCTTGGTGGACAGCTCCAGGTAGAAGTCGTTCAGGCCGTAGTCCTTCAGGAGGTCCAGCACGAACGTCAGCGTCTTGGTGAGCTCGACCTTCATCTGCTCGCGGGTGCAGTAGATGTGGGCGTCGTCCTGTGTCATGCCGCGGACCCGGGTCAGGCCGTGCACCACGCCGGACTTCTCGTACCGGTACACGGAGCCGAATTCGAAGAGCCGCAGGGGCAGTTCGCGGTAGGACCGTCCCCGGGCGCGGAAGATCAGGTTGTGCATGGGGCAGTTCATCGGCTTGAGGTAGTAGTCCTGGCCGGGTTTGCGGACAGTGCCGTCCTCGTTGAGTTCGGCGTCCACGTGCATCGCGGGGAACATGCCGTCCTTGTACCAGTCCAGGTGGCCGGAGACCTCGTACAGGTGGCCCTTGGTGATGTGCGGGGTGTAGACGAACTCGTAACCGGCTTCGACGTGGCGCTGCCGGGAGTAGTCCTCCATCTCCTTGCGGATGATGCCGCCCTTGGGGTGGAAGACCGGAAGGCCTGAGCCGAGTTCATCCGGGAAGGAAAACAGGTCAAGTTCCGAGCCGAGCTTGCGGTGGTCGCGGCGTTCTGCCTCTGCGATGCGTTCCTGGTAGGCCTTGAGGGCGTCCTTGGTGGGCCAGGCCGTGCCGTAGATGCGCTGCAGCTGCTGGTTCTTCTGGTTGCCCAGCCAGTATGCGGAGGACGAGCGGGTGAGGGCAAAGGCGTTGGAGATGAGCTTGGTGTTGGGCAGGTGCGGGCCGCGGCAGAGATCGCACCAAACGGTGGTCCCTTCCTTGCGCTCAACGTTGTCGTAAATAGTGATGTCGCCTGCGCCGACCTCCACGTTCACGCCCTCGCCTGCCTCGGCGGCCTCGTTTTTCTTGCCCAGCAGTTCGAGCTTGTAGGGCTCGTTCTTCATGGCTTCACGGGCTTCGTCCTCGCTCACCACGCGGCGGACGAACTTCTGGTTCTGGTTGATGATCTTCTGCATCATCTTTTCGAGGGTCTTGAGGTCCTCGGGAGTGAACGGTTCTGCCACATCGAAGTCGAAGTAGAACCCGTCAGTAATGTACGGGCCGATGCCCAGCTTGGCGTCGGGGCGCAACTGCTGGACAGCCTGGGCCATGACGTGGGCGGTGGAGTGGCGGAGGACGTTAAGGCCGTCGGGAGAGTCAATTGTGACGCCTTGGACGTCGGCGCCTTCCGGCAGCTCCTGGTCAAGGTCCTTCAGCTCGCCGTTGACGCGGGCTACAACAACATCACGGCGCTCAAAGAAGAGTTCCGCACCGGTTGTCCCGGTAGTCACCTTGGTCTCTTCGCCATCGACGAGAAGGGTGATCTGCTGGGCATCTGACACGGGTGTCTCCTATTCAAAGTTAAGGCTTCATAGCTTGTGGCATACGGGGACCACAGCCAGCCATCGTCAATGCTATCGGTTCCGCTGAGGCCCGACCAACGCGGCGCACGGAAGGGTCAGCCGCTGAATCCCGTTATGGCGAGGCTCCTGCTGATTCCATCCAGCGGATGCGGGGCTTCGGGTTCCTGCGGACGGGAATCCGGGAAGGGCAGGGTCTCTGTCCTGCCAAGGTCCCAGGCCATGCTTGCACTTAGGCTGATCCCACGAGGCCCGGTCCGCCGGGTTGTCCCGCGGATCAGCAGCAGCCTGGTCCCAAAGAGGAGCATGCCGGCTTTTTCCTGGGCTTCGTGGAAAAAGACCGAATCTATGCAGCCGGTGCCGTCGTCGATACTGATGAAGACCACGCGCCTCCCGCCCCTCATGGGCGGCGTCTGTGTTGCCACCCGCACTCCGGCCACCAATACCTCCGTTCCGTTGCGCAGGCCCAGGAGTTTGTCCGCCGTGGTGACACCAAGCCTGTCCAGCATGGGCCGGTGGCTGTCCATCAGGTGGCTGCTGACGTCCACGGCCATCAGGTCCAGTTCAGCCCGCACGTTTTCCACAAGTGTTGGCGACGGGAGCCCCGGCTTAACATTGCGCAGTTCAACATCCCCCAAGGGCAGGGACAGCTGGCCCTCGAGGACTTCCACGCCTTTCCGCCCACTGCTGGACCCCTGGATCTGTTGCAGGTGGTGGACGAGGTCGGCCCGGTTTGCCGTGCCGCCCGCCTCACGGTGAAGCGAATCAAAAGCCCCCAGCTGGGCCAACCGCTTGATATTGGGCTTGCTGACCCGTGACCGCGCCCTCAGGTCCGCAAGGGAGTCATAGGGCTGGCCCGCGACGATGCGTTTGAGTTCTGTTGCGGAAAGCCCATAGATGCCGTTGAGGCTGAGCCTGATACCCAGTTTTCCTGCGTCCTTGCCTTCTTCGATCCGTTCCACCCGGTACTCAGCCTTGCTGCGGTTAATGTCCAAGGGAAAAATGGGAATCCCGAGCCGCCGGGCTTCCGCCACCAGGA
Organism: Pseudarthrobacter quantipunctorum; assembly: GCF_045291495.1. Taxonomy (NCBI): domain Bacteria; kingdom Bacillati; phylum Actinomycetota; class Actinomycetes; order Micrococcales; family Micrococcaceae; genus Pseudarthrobacter; species Pseudarthrobacter quantipunctorum. Next base: position 1,842,134 of record NZ_CP148033.1, on the reverse strand, counting down.
GCCTCTTGGGGTACATGCCGGGATCGTGCTCCCACAGGCCGGCAAGGAACGCTTCCGGATGATGGGCCTTCAGCCAGGCCGACTGGTAGGTGGGAACGGCGAAGGCGGCGCCGTGTGCTTTGCAGAATCCAAAACTTCCAAAGGCCTTCAGCGTCCCCCAGACGTTGTCCACCACCTCTGGCTGGTAACCCTTGATCCTGGCAGCTTTGCGGAAGAATTCCTCCACCTCCAGCTCGAGTGCCTCATTTCCCAGGGCGCGGCGGAATTCGTCAGCGCGGGCCAGCCCGCAGCCGGTCATCACATCAAAGGTCCGCAGTATCTGTTCGTGGAAGACGGTAACGCCATGGGTTTCCGCCAGCACGGGTTTAAGGTCCGGATGCGGATAGACCTCGGGGGCGAAACCGTGCCGGTGTTCCAGGAAGGGCCGGACCATGTCCGACTTCATGGGGCCGGGACGGAACAGCGAGATATCGATGATGAGATCGTTGAACTCCCGGGGCGCCATCTTGCCGATCAGTTCCCGCTGGCCGGGTGATTCAATCTGGAAACAGCCCAGGGTGTGGGTGCTTCTGATGAGATCAAAGGTGGCTTCATCATCAAGGGGAACTGCATTGAGGTTGATGTGGCCATTGTCAGCAATGTAGTCGGGCCCTGTGCCGTCAGGTCCGGACGGATGTCTTCCGGCGGCCACCACTTCCTGTTTGGACGGGTGGATGCGGATGACTTCACGGACGGCAAACGCCATGGCGCTCTGCATCCGGACTCCCAGGACGTCAAGCTTGAGCATGCCCATGGGATCCATGTCGTGCTTATCGAACTGGCTCATGGGCAGCCCCAGCCCGCTGGGCTGCACCGGGGTGCGGTCCAGGAGGGTAGCGTCGCCAAGGATTACGCCACAGGGGTGCATGGATATGTGGCGGGGCAGCCGGTCCAGGCGTTCCGTCAGGTCAACCAGCAGGTCAAGCTGCTGGTTCCCGTCCTGATCGCGCTGCTCCACCCTGCCGGCGAATTCCCGGAGTTCAGGTTTTTCCTGCAGTGCCTCACGGAATTTCCGCGCAGAAAAACGCCACAGCTGCTTGGCGATCTCCCCCACCTCGTCGTCGTCCATGCCCAGCGCCATCCCCGCGTCCCGCACCGCACCCCGGGCCCGGTATCCGTTCTGCATGCTCATCAGGGTGACCCGCTCGGAACCGAATCTCTTGAAAATGCGGTGGTAGACGTTATGCCGCTCCGCGCTTTCAACGTCAATATCGATGTCCGGAAGGGTTGCGCGGTCCTGTGAAAGGAACCGTTCAAAGATGAGGTCGTGCTGCAAGGGGTTCACCTGGCTGACGTCAATCAGGTAGTTGACCAGGCTTGAGGCGCCTGATCCCCGGGCAGCCGCCCGCACTCCCATCTCCTGGATCATGCGTGATACCTCGGCGACGGTCAGGAAGTAGGAGGAAAACCCGAGGTTGCGGATGATGCCCAGCTCATGGTCGAGCCGGGAGAGCATCCTCTCTCCGGCTGCGCCAGCAATTCCCGGAAAGCGCCGGCTGATACCGGCCTGGCACCGCTGGACCAGTTCAACGTGTGGATCCTGGCTGATGCCTATGACTGAGGCTTCGGGCACTACCGGCTGCTTCCAGCCCATGTCCGTGGCCGGATCCATCCGGCAGCGGTCGGCGAGCGCCTCGGTTTGGGCCATCAGCTGTTTCAGGTCCGCGGCACCGTATCCTGCCGCTGAAATGATCTCTTTGCCCAGCCGGAGCATTTCCGGTGAAGACTTCAGCCATCCCTGGCCGGTTGGCTGAAGCAGCGGTTCATCCGCGAGTTCAGGCAGGGATTTCAGGGTGCGGGCTGAGTCGAGAACATCGGCGGTGGGGGCACCGTCTGCTGCGCAGTACCTGACGGCGTTGGTCAGGACAGCAGGAACATGATGCTCTTCGGCAAGCCTGAGCATCCGGACGGCATGGGCTGTGCTCAACGGCTTTCCCGGTGCGCTGAGCTGGGACACGATCTCGGCCACCAGCGTGCCTGCGGGCATGGCCTCCAGCCACTGTTTGAAAAGGGTGCGCGGGCGAAGGTAGCGGCGCCCTCCCATGGCCCGTCCGACGTCGGAATCAGGCCCGATCAGGACCGTCAACACCGGTTTGAGGGTTTGGGGATCAAGGGTGCGGGAAGCCAGCTCTGCCCGGGTGACGGCCACGGGGACTGCTCCCCCGGCTTTTCCCGTGGTGCGGGCGTGGGCGTCGGAAATCAATCTGCAGAGGGCACGGTAGCCGGCCCCGTTGTTGTGGCCCCGGGCCAGCACCACCACCCTGCCGGCCAGCTGCGTGCGGTGATCGCCGTCGTCGTCGAAAACGGCAAGGTCAACCCCAACGATGGGGTCGATGCCTGCTGCCATGCATGCCTTGAGGTGTTTGATGGTTCCGTACAGACCGTCCCTGTCCGTGCAGGCGAGCGCGGTTGCGCCGTCAGCGGCCGCGGCCTGCGCCAGTTCCTCGGGCCACGAGACGCCGTAATGGGCACTGAAAGCGGTGGAGACGTGAAGATGGGTGAAACTCATGCTGTCCTGGGCCGGAGTGCGTCATGGATGCGCAGGAGCCGCCAGCGGCCGCTGCGGATATGCCTGGTGAGGTCAAGGGTCAGGGGTTCTTCCGGCGCTTCAGAACCTCGCCCCGGATTGGATGGAAGGACTTGGACGCGCCAGATCTCATGGTCCACCACTCCGGGTCCGCTGCCCAGCGGCGCGCGGCTTTCTTCGGCCCACCATTGCCTGCGTTCGTACCAGCGCACGGGTTCAGTGCAGACGGTATAGGACCGGCCTGCCCACAGCAGGCTGCTTGGTTCGCCGTCCGCAGCGCACTGGACATCCACGGATTCGCTGAACATCCCCATGGCGCCTCCCCGGCTGGATAGAACTGGAAATATTCGAACACATATTCGAATAACATCAGTCTACCCCTGCCCAGAACGGGGGCATAGATGGGCCATGGGAGGGACAAAGAAGATTGGCCGTCAAGGGTGGACGGACCGATCGCCAGGGAGCAGGATTGTGCCATGAAAACCCAAGACGCACTTCTGAAGCAGGCAAGCATCACAACCCAGGACTCCACCGTGGTGGCCACGTTCGATATAGACGGCACCATCCCGGATTCCGGTGCTTACGTAGTGGGGCTGGTGGGGGCTACGCCCGACTATTCCTCGCAACGGAGGCTGTGTATTGAGTTCATGAACGGGAAGGCCATTGCCTTCTATTCCTTCAACCGCGAACAGGGAGTCGAGGAAGACTACGACCTGTCCGGGGTAACCCATTCAGAGAACAGCATCACCGGCAGCTTTCCCCTTGCCGCCCTGAACGGGCTCGGCAAGGGGCACCTCATGTCAGCCTTCAGCGAGGCCGAGGGCAGGGAATACCAGCACGGCGTCCCCGTGGCGGAAAACCTGTAAGCCGGGCCCGAACAGCGGCAGATCAGCTGTTCTCTTTGTGGACCTTCAGTTCCAGTTCAATAAAGCCGGAGATCATGGCCCGGTACGTGGACTCGACGATGTCCGGGTCTATGTCCTTCTTTTCCGCGGCTGAACGGACGTGCTCAATGATCCGTTCCACCCGGCCGGGCGCACGGACCTCGGCGTCGTCGCCCTTGAGCGTCCCGGCAATACGGATCAGCCGTTCGCGGCGGGCGATGAGGGTGACGATCTGTTCATCCACTTCGTCAACAGCAACCCGGACGGCAGCGAGCTGTTCCTTGTCGGCCAAAGCATCTCTATCGTTTCCTTGAATTGTCGCCATCGTCTGACAGTATCGAAGCATGCAGCCAAGAGTCGACTTCATTTCGCTGGGCGTCCGCAGTGTTGCCACGTCCCGGGCCTTCTACGTTGACGGGCTGGGCTGGCCTGTCCACCGCGAGGTTCCAGGTGACGTGGTGTTCATCCAGGTGAACCACGGGCTGGTGCTGTCCCTGTGGGATGTGCGCCAGATGCAGGCAGACGCCGGCGTCACGGCGTCCGGGGGTGTCCCCTGCATCACGCTGAGCCACAACCTTCCCGGCACGGAGGACGTGGACCGCGTCATGGAGGAAGCTGCCGCCGCAGGGGCGGACATCATCTCCGAGCCCATCACCCAGCCCTGGGGCGGCTACAGCGGCTACTTCGCGGACCCGGACGGTTTCCGGTGGGAGGTTGCGTACAACCCCACCTGGGCAGTGGACGACGACGGCGCGGTCACCGTATAGCCCTTCCTTAAGGTTTGGTCCGGGCTGCTGGAGGGCCCGCTGCTAGAAGAGAGCTTCCACGGGCTCGATGAGTTCGGGCCCGTTGTTCCTGACGTTGCCCACTTCTTTCCCTACGGATTCCACGTGCCAGTCAGCAGCCACGTCCTTGACGCCCGCCCGCACCAGGTCCACAAGTCCTGCCGGATCATCGGCCTGGGGGTCAAGCCAGGCCTGCATGGTGGCTTTGTCCATGGGCAGGGGGACCCGGTCATGGAGTGCCGTGAGTTTTCCAAATACGGTCGACTCACTGCCAGGCGGGGGCGTGTCAGTGGTCAGGATGGACGTTGAGAGCAGCCACCCGCCCGGCTCCCCTGCCGGCCAGGTGGGATCCTTCCACCATTCATAGAGCCCTGCGAACACCAAGCCATGGCCAGCGCCCGGGTGCACGTAGTACGGCTGCTTGGACTTACCCGGCCCCTGCTTCCACTCGTAGTAGCCGTCTGCCGGGACAGCGCAGCGGCGGGACTGGATGGCTTTCCGGAACGCCGGCTTTTCAAGGACGGACTCGCTGCGGGCATTGATCATCCGGGAACCGATTCCGGGATCCTTGGCCCATGACGGGACCAGCCCCCAGCGGGCCACATGGAGCTGGCGGACTTGCCTGTTTCCGGATTCGCCGTCCACCAGGCGTTCCAGGACGATCGGGACGTCGTCCGTCGGAGCCACATTCCACGACGGCGGGATGCTGACTTCGTCCTCAAGTTCGGCGTCGAACTCGGCAAGGAGGTCCCCCACCGCGCGTGCCATTACGTAACGTCCACACATGGCTCCAGCATGCCATCGCGGGCAGGAGCTGTCATCCGCGGGCCCCAGTAGCGGGGAATAGCGGACTGCACGCTACCGTTACAGGAACGAAACCGTTATCAAGCACAGAGGAGAGCTCCGTGGACTTCACTCCCGAATCCGGCACCATCACCATGTTTTCCACCACCTGGTGCGGCTACTGCAACCGCCTGAAGAAGCAGCTTGACGCCCAGGGCATCGGCTACACCGAGATCAACATCGAGGAAGTGGAAGGCACCGCCGAACTCGTGGAGCAGCTGAACGGCGGAAACCAGACCGTCCCCACCGTCCTCTTCCCGGACGGCACCGCCGCCACGAACCCTTCCGCTGCCGAGGTCAAGCAGCGCCTCGCAGCCTAGCCGGCACGCCGCCCCGGCCGGCACACCCGCACGCGAACCGGGGGTCCGGGCCAGGGACGAATGGAACGGGACCAACATTTCCCAATGCTGGTCCCGTTCGCTGTGCCCGGCAGCAACCAGCCGGGTCATGCCCCCAGGCTGCTGAACGAAGCGGTTTCCAGGGTGGCATTGCCCGCGTACACGGAAAGAAGGGCCTCCTCCACCGCTGCGACGTCCACACCAGGCACAAGGTCGTCCACCGCCCCTGCCGTAGCAGGATCCCAGTCAAGCCCCAGGGCAGCGTAGCTGTCGGTCAGCACTTTGCGGATCGGCGCCGAGTTTTCCACCACGATCACCGAGCTGAACAGCCACCCGCCGGCCACTACCCGCTGCGCGGTGCCCACGAGTTTGACCCGATGGGTGCCGTCACAGGGATCCGTGCCGTGCACACTGAACTCGCCGGGGCAGTATTCCCCGGGAATCTCGCCCACAGCCGCCTGCACGCCCACCCGGCGCAGGGCGTCCGCGAACAGCTCCGCGAAATATCCGAACCTGGTCTTGGAGCCGGCGATGGCGTCCGCGTCCGGTTCAATATGGTCCACCACCAGGGTTCCCTCGTGATAGGCGGCCGCCCGCCCTCCTGCCCGGCGGACCAGGGGTTCGAAGCCATTGGCGCGGCAGGCCATGGCGGCGGCCTCGAATCCCGGAAGGCGGGTGTCACGCTGGCCGAACGCGACCGTGGGGGCGGGCCGGTACAGCCGCAGCGTGGGGCCAATGTCCCCGTTTTTGGCCCTGGCCAGCAGTTCCAGGCCGAACTCCAGGTCCCGGCCTGCGCCCAGCGTCTGTTCCTGCCGCACCACTGTCAGCGCGCGGGGCCGCGGACCGCCGTCGTTCATATTGCTAAGCTCCCTTATGGTCATTCTGCAATTCCTCGTTGTCGCCGCCGCCTTCGCCGCGATCGACGCCGTCTGGCTCAAGCTGATGAACCCCTTTTACCGCAGCCATATTGGCGAGCTGCTGGCGGACAAACCACACCTAGGTTACGCCGTGGCGTTCTACGTCATTTACATCGCCGGGATTGTGTTCTTTGCACTGCGGCCCGCGCTCGACGGCGGCAGCTGGCTAACTGCCCTGGGCTACGGTGCGGCCCTGGGCGCCTTCGCCTACGCCACCTACGACCTCACCAACGCAGCCACCCTGAAGGTGTGGCCGCTGCAGCTGATCGTCGTGGACATGCTGTGGGGCGCAGTGCTGACCGGCCTGTCAACACTCGCAGGCTGGCTGGTTTTTCACACCCGGACCTGACGCTCGCGCCAAGGCCGCTGCGGCGGTGCCCAGGCAGCGGCTGCGCCCCCGGCGCTGCCGCTTCAAAGCCCGCGGCGGCCTGCCCACATCCCGTGCAGCAGCGGGACTGCAGAACCTGCCATAAGGATGCCGCCCAGGACGGCGTCGTCAGCCCGCACAATGGCGCCGGCGATGAGCAGGGCGGCAAACACCAGGGCAGAAGCAGAGCGCCGGTTGCTGCGGTCCAGCCGGGCGATCTGCCGTTCTAGACGGGGGTTGGCAACAGCGAGGGAGCCTTCCTCAAGCCGTCCGGCCAGTGCGTCCAGGCGCTTCGGCAGGCGCAGCGCGGTCGCTGCGGCGTCGAGGGCCTGCTGGGCCACGTCCTCCACAATGTTGCCGCGCTCGTCGCGCAGAAGCCTGGCCGCGTATGGTTCCACGGAATCCCACAGGTTGAAGCGCTCATCGAGCGAGCTGCACACCCCCGAGGTCAGCGACATCGCCCGGATGATGAGCAGGAAATTCTCCGGAAGCTGGAACGGCAGCGAACGGACCACGTCGCCGAACTCCACCGCGAAGTCGCGGAACTCCCTCGGATCTACTTCCCGGAGCTCGGCGAACCCCATGCCGCCGAAGCGGGCGAAGAGGTGCGTCATGGCTCGCTCCATCTCCACGGTGTCGGCTGACGGCGCCAGCACTCCGACGTCGTTGATCGCCGCCACCAGGCCCCTGCTGTCGCGCGCGGCGGCCGCAATCAGCAGCTTCCGGAGTCCGCTGCGGGTGGAGGAGGTGATTTCGCCCATCATGCCGAAATCGATGAACGTCAGCTTCCAGGGGCGGTCCCCCGCCGCTGCGGCCACGGGCGTGACGAAGATGTTCCCCGGGTGCGGGTCGGCGTGGAAGTAGCCGTTGGTGAACATCTGGTCGAACATGACCGAGGCGAACACCGGAGCCACTTCGGCCGGATCAATGCCCGCTGCACGGAGCGCCCCGGCCTCCGTGATCTTGATGGCCGTAACGTCTTCAAGGGTGAGCACACGACGTGTGCTCCGCTCCCAGGCGATGCCTGGCACGCAGACCCTCCCGTCGTCGGCAAAGTCGACGGCGAAGCGTTCCGAATTTGCGGCCTCGTGCAGGTAGTCGATCTCCTCGAAGCTTGTTTGCGCAAACTCCTCCACCAGGGCCGGCATATTGGCGCGGCTGGACACCAGCCGGATCCGGCTGAGCCAGCTGCCTACCTTCCGCAGCGCTGCAAGGTCGACGTCGACAATCGCGTCGATGCCGGGACGCTGCACCTTGAGCACTACGTCGGTGAACCCGGTGTCGGCCGCATCAGTGGAATGAAGGCGTGCCCGGTGCGCCTGCCCCAGCGACGCTGCGGCGATCGGCGACTCCTCCACGAACGCGAACACCTGCTCAAGCGGAGCGCCCAGCTCCTCCTCGGCCAAGGCGCGGATCGAAGGAAACGGAACCGGCGGCACCTCGTCCTGGAGCCCTTCGAGCTCCTTGGTGATCTGGGGCGGTAAAATATCGAGCCGTGAGGAGAGGAACTGCCCTACCTTGATCATCAGTCCGCCGAGTTCCACGGCCATTCCATGGAAGCGCCGGGCGAAGCGCTGCATCCGGCGTGACCGTGTCCGTTCCGCGATCAGGGCAAGACCGATCCGCGGGAGGAACAGTTCAAACCACCACGTCACCGCCAGGTTCCAGGCGGCGAAGCGCAGGATGCGGCGGTAGCGGGCGCGGGTGTCTCCGGCGCCCGCGGCCGGAGACACCCGAGTCAGGCGGACAGACGCCACCCGCGTCAGTCCTGGGCGAGGATCGCGTAGATCCGGCGCCGTGCGTCGTCAAGCACTGCCACGGCCTGCTGCACCTGGTCCGGGGAGCCCGTGCGGCCCACCTGGGCTGCAGCCTGCGCGAGCTCCACCCCCGCTTTGGGCAGGGATCCAAACCCGCCGGATTGGGAACCTGGCGAGTCCCACGGCGTTGCCCCTCGGTCCTGCGCAACTTCTTCACGGCCGGCTTCGGTCAGCGAATAGATCTTGCGGCCGTTGGATTCCTCGGCGCTGATAGTGCCCTCGTCCGCGAGCAGCTGCAAGGTGGGGTAGACGGACCCGGCGCTGGGCTTCCAGCTGCCGCCGCTGCGCTCCTCGATCTCGCGGATGATCTGGTAGCCGTGCATCGGCCGCTCAGCGAGGAGCGCCAGCACCGCGGACCGCACCTCCCCCTTGCCGGCACGGGTTCCAGCGCGTTTTTCGAACCGTGAGCGCAGCTCCTCGACCGCCTGCCACATACCGTCTATGTTGCTCCCGCCGAATCCGGCTGCTGGGTATGAACCACGCATGATGATCTCCTTTGAAAACCGCCAACGATATACAACGATACTCAACGATACATCCACCGACCCTGCGGTGGCTGCCGCTGTGTGGCGACGTTCTCGATGGCCAAGTGGTGCTTCACATCAGGGCCCGGGGTCTGTTCGGGTGCCGCTGTGTCTCGTATCCCTAGGAATTCGGGACACGGGAGTTATGAGACACAGGTGGTGGTTGGCGCCGGAGACTCTGCTGGGCTTCGGTGTGTCTGGGTCTGTTTTGGGTGATCGGAAAGTACCTGAATTGGTTTAGGCTGCGCGTCGGGCGAAGGAGCGGCTGAATCCTTGTCCTGATTGCACCAGGTTCCGGGCACTGCGGATTCTTGCGCTCTCGTAGTTGAGCAGTGCATTGGTGGTGGTGCCGGAGTCTGAGATGGCGTTGGCAATGGCTTCGGCGTCGTAGAGGGATTCGGCGAAGCCGCTGCCCGTCATGGGGGTTGGCACGTGGGCGGCGTCTCCGACGATGGCGACCCGGCCGTTGGCGAGTCGTGCGGGGACGTATTCGGCGATGGGTGTGCCGATGACGGCTCGCCGTTCGATGCTGTCGAGGATTGCCTCTTTCCAGGGCGAGGGAAACAGTTCCCGGGCCTGTGCGGCGAGTTCCCGGTAGGTCGCATTGGGGATGCCGGCGGGCATGAGCGAGTGCCGCACCACGGAACCGTTGACGCTACCAGTGGAGCGGAGCAGTCCGTTTCTGCTGGAGTCGTACCAGGCCCAGCCCAGGCGGCGTGATCCTGGCGCGTGGGAACCGTTGGCGCCCGGGAGCGGGTAGCCGAGCAGCGTGTTGTCGTTGTCGCCGAGGAAGGCGACGTCTTGTGGCCAGCGCCGGGTCCTGATGGCTGATTCGTCGGCGATGCCGATCCATATGACGTAGCCGGCGAAGGTGGCGTCGGGGTGTTCTGGTGCGATGTGCCGGCGGACGGTGCTGCGGTGGCCGTCGGCCCCGATCACGATGTCCGCAGTGATCCTCTGCCTCTCTGAGGTGAGGGCCCAGGCGGAATGTGCATCCTGGCCGACTTTGCGCACGGTGGTGTTTTGCCGCAGTTCGATGATCGGGTTTGCTTCTATGGCCGCGCGGAGTGCGCCGTGGACGGCGAACCAGGTTTGGATTCCGGGGGCGAGGGGCTGGGGTACCTGGGAGGTGGGGAGGCCGGTGATGCGTTCGAGGAGGCCGTCCTGGACGTGGAGGGCAGCTCCTGTGCGTCCGGTCTCATCGGAGCGTTCGAGTAAGGTGACGTGGACGCCGGTCCTGGAGAGCGTCAGGGCAGTCATGAGCCCTGCGAGGGACGCCCCGACGATCAGGGCGGTGGCGGGTGAGCTGGGATTGTGGGCGGGTCTGGTGGTAGGGCGGCTGTCTGCGCGCACGCGGGTCTCCTGTCTCCTGTGGCCGCGGGGGTTGGTTTTGGTGCTGTGGCCCGCTCCGGTCGCGGGCCACACGAGGGCTCAGGCTTTGCCGGCGTAGACGGCGGTCATGCCGCCGTCGACGACGAGGTCGATGCCGGTGATGTAGCTGCTGGCGTCGGAGGCGAGGAAGATTACGGCGTCGCCGATGTCTTCGGCGGTGCCGACCCGGCCGGCGGGGACTTCGGGGGTGACGAGGTCGACGTATTCCTGGACCTGGGTTTCTGTCATGCCCAGCTCGGTGGTGTAGGCGTCGGTGGGAATGACGCCGGGGCTGACGCCGTTGACGCGGATCCGGCGGTGTTTGAGGTCTGTTGTCCAGCTTTTGGTGAAGGAACGTACCGCGGCTTTGGTGGCGGCATAGAGGCTGAAGTCCTTGAGTCCCATGTCGGCGGTGATGGAGGTGTTGATGATGATGGAGCTTCCGTCGCGCAGCACGGGCAGCATGGCCTGGACGGTGAACAGGACGCCTTTGACGTTGACGCCGAACTGCCGGTCGAAGTCTTCGGTGGTGATCTGTTCCAGGGAGATGGGGTGGCCGCCACCGGCGTTGGCGAAGATGGTGTCCAGCCCGCCGTGTTCCTGGCGGATGAGCTCCGCGAGCTGGTCCATGTCGGCTTTGTTCGTGACGTCCGCGCGGACAGCACGCGCACGCCCCCCGATGTCTGCTGCGACCTTCTCGAGGGGTTCGAGGTTCCGGCCTGTGACGTAGACGAAGGCGCCTTCCTCGGCCAGGCGGCGGGCTGTGCCCCGGCCGATGCCCGTGCCTGCGCCGGTGACGAGGGCGATTTTGCCTTCCAACTGCATGCTGTGTTCCTTCTTGCTCGGTTTGTTCTTCAGAAGAGTGTGATGCCGGTCAGTTCGGCGAGTTTGTCCGTGAGCCTGTCCTGGAAGTCTGGGTCGGTGACTTCCCGTGCCGGGGTCAGCTGCCGGCGGTGGTGCCAGTAGTTGCCGGAGACCAGGGCAGCGGGGTCATTGCTGACGGCCAGCCAGCTTTGGGTGTCGTGGCCCATGGCCAGATCATCCGGCGCACCGGGGCCGCCCATTTTGGTGGGCACCCAGCCGGGGTCTACGGAGTTGCTGAGCACAGTAGGCCAGTAACGGGCAACGACGGCGGAGAGTGCCGAGACGTAGAGCTTGCTCTCGGAGTAGGCGGCGTCGGCGTCCCAGCGCCGCTGGGTCCAGTCAATGTCCTGCAGGTCTCCGGTGGAGCCGTGGTGCATGCCGCTGCTGACGTAGATCAGCCGGTCCGGCCGTTCGATCAGGGCGGTGAGGATGTAGGGGGCGAACACGTTGACGGCAAAGGTCCGGGAATGCCCCTCGGGGGTAGCAATACGTTGCGGCGAGAGGTAAATGCCGGCGTTATGGATGATGGCGTCCATCCGTCCGTGCTTGTTGACCTGCCCGGCGAGTTTCCGGGTTTCGGCGGCGCTGGCCAGGTCACCGATCACGATCCCGGCCGCTTGCGGGGCGAGATGATTGAGGGCTGTGGCGCGTTCGCTGGTTCGGGCGTGCAGCAGGACCTCGTGGCCGGCGTTGATAAGGGTGCGGGCGTTGGCGAGGCCGAGCCCGTCGGTTGAGCCGGTGACGAAGATGCGGGCCATGACGATAGTCCTTTCCTTAGGTCAGCGTGGCGGGGGCCGGGCGGGACGGCTAACCCGTCCCGCCCGGATCCGTCGGGTCAGGCAGGGATCGGGAAGCCGTAGTTCTCGAGGGTCAGGGAGTCGGGGTCAGGGCCGCCGCGCACACCGGTGTCGAGTGCATCGATGGCAGCGACGTCCTCGGGGGTGAGGGTGAAGTCGAAGACGTCGAAGTTCTCGGCGATGCGGTGGGCCTTGACGGACTTCGGGATGGCGGAGAAGCCGTGCTCGAGGTGCCAGCGGAGGATGACCTGGGCCGGGGTCTTTGCGTATTTCGCGGCGATCTCTGTGATGACGGGGTCCTCGAGCGGGTTCTTCTCGTAATCGCCGTAGATGTAGGAGCCGCCGATGGGTGACCAGGACTGGGTAAGGATGCCGTGGCGTGTGTTGGCCGCCCGCCATTCCGGCTGGGAGTAATACGGGTGGACCTGGATCTGGTTCACGGCGGGCACCACGCTGGTGCGGGCGATGAGTTCCTCGAGCTGGGCCGGGGTCTGGTTGGAGACACCGATGGCACGGACGCGTCCGTCGGCGAGGAGCTTTTCGATCGCCCGGTAGGCGGCGATGGTCTTCTCGAAGTCGGCGGCGAGGGGCTGGTGCAGCAGAAGCAGGTCGACCTGGTCAACGCCGAGTTTGCTGATGCTCTTCTCGAAGCCGCGCAGGGCTTCGTCGTAGCCGTAATCGCTGATCCAGAGCTTGGTCTCGATGAAGATCTCCGACCGGTCGATACCGGACTGGCGGATGCCCTCGCCGACCTCGCGTTCGTTGAAGTACGCGGCGGCGGTGTCGATCAGACGGTAGCCGCCGTTGAGCGCGGCCTGGACTGCGGCTGTCGTGTCTTCCGGTGAGCTCTGGTAAACGCCCAGGCCCAGGGCGGGCATCTGGACGCCATTGTTCAAGGTGACGTACGGGTTCTGCTCTGTCATATTCTTCTCTTCCTTCATGGCGTCTAGGACTGGTTGTTGAAGATGCTCTTGGCGACGTTCATCGCGGAGACGGCCTTGGGCCAGCCCGCGTAGAACGCCAGATGGGTGATGGTTTCCTTGATCTCGGTCTCGGTGAGGCCGTTTTGAATGCCGTAGGGGATGTGCCAGTTCAGCTGGTCGATGTTTCCGGCGGCGATGAGGCCGGCGATCGTGGCGAGGCTCCGATCACGAGGGGAAAGCCCCTCGCGTTCCCAGACGTCCCCGAAGAGCGCGTCATCGGTGAGGGAGACGAACTTCGGGGCGAAGCCGCCGAACATCTTCTCCATGTCGGATTGCGTGTTCTCGTCGGTCATGAGTGACTCCTCAGGCGTCGTGGGCGAGGTGAATGGAGAGTTCGCGGTGGGCGTCGATCTGGGCGAGGATGTCGCGGGCTTTCTGTTCGATGACGGCAACGGCGTCGGCTCCTGCAACCCATCGCAGCGGGGGGTGGTCTTCGCCGGCGATCCTGACGAGGGCAGTACCGAGTTTGGCGGGGTCGCCGGCTTGTTGGCCGTTCATGTTCCGCCATCCCGGGATTGTCGCTGCGGTTCGGTCGGCGTAGTCATCGATGGAGAGTTCGGCCCAGATGGTGGAGGCGTCCTCGACGAGCAGTTCGGTGCGGAAGAAGCCGGGCTCCACGATGGTGGTCCGGATCCCGTAGGGTTCCAGATCGTAGCGAAGCGATTCCATCCATCCTTCAACAGCGAACTTGCTGGTGGCGTAGGCGGCGATGAACTCGCCGCCGACGATGCCTGCCTGCGAGGAGATCGTGATGATGTGGCCGCTGCGCTGTTTGCGCATGATGGGCAGGACGGCGCGGGTGACGTTCATGGGTCCGAACAGGTTTGTTTCGAGCTGGGCGCGGACCTGCGCGTCGCTGGTTTCCTCGAAGTACCCGGCGTAGAAGTTCGCGGCGTTGTTCACCAGGACATCGATACGGCCGAACCGGTCGATCGCCGCGGCCGTAGCTTCTTCGGCGTCCCCGGGCTTCGTGAGGTCCAGTTGCACGATGAGCAGGTCGTCGGATGCGCCGAGGGCGCTCTCTACAGTGCCGGTGCGGCCGGTCGCGACAACCTGGTGGCCCGCGGCGAGGGCGGCTTTGGCGATGTCGACTCCCATGCCGCGGCCGGCGCCGGTGATCATCCAGACTTCTCTGTTCTCAGTCATTGCTAATCCTTTGGTTCATGTAATTGCTGGTGACGCCGGTTCAGACCAGGACGCTGTCATCGAGCTCCGCGTCGGCCGGGGCCGGGGTGGTGGTCCGGGTGGCGCGCATGAGGGCCAGGATGATCAGTGGGATCAGGCCAAGGAGGGCCATGGCTGCGCCGACGATTGACGGGCCGGTGGTGCCGAGGGTGGAGTCGAGGGCGAGTCCGGCGAGCCAGGTGGCAGCGGCGATGCCGACGTTGAACGCGGAGACGGTCAGGGCTGCGGCGAGGGACGGGCCGGATTGTGCGAAGCGGACGGCCAGGGGGGTGGCGATGGCGGTGACGCCCATGCCGGTGAAGCCGAGCAGGATGACGAGCACGATGGTCGGGATGACGAAGGTGGAGAGCGGGATCATGAGCAGCAGTACCAGGGCTGATCCGCCGCCGATGGCGAAGTACGTGGCGAGCGGTTTGCGGTCCCCGGTTCGTCCGGCCACAACGGTACCGAGCAGGGCGCCGATGCCGAAGCCGACGAGCAGCAGCGGAACGGCCGCTTCGGAGATGCCGGTGCGTTCGGTCAGGAGCGGGGAGATGTAGGAGTAGGCGGCGAGGAATCCTCCGGAGACCAGTGCGGTGGTCGCCAGGACGAGCCACAGCTTGCCTTCGCGCAGCACACCGAGCTGGGAACGGAGGGTGACGGCTTCCTGGTGATCTTCGGCGGGAGCGAACTTGCCGATGACGACGGCGGCGAGGGCGGCGAGGATGGCCAGTGCCCAGAAGATGCCGCGCCAGCCGATGGCCTGGCCGATGAAGGAGCCCAAGGGTACGCCTGCCACGATCGCCAGGCCCATGCCACTCATCATCACGCCCATGGCGCGGGAAGCGTTCGCGGGGCCGGCTGCGGAGGTGGCAACGACGGCGGCGATGGACAGGAAGGCGCCGGTGGCCAGGGCGGTGATGACGCGGGCGATCAGCACGATTTCGAACGCCGGGCTCAGGGCGGCAACGATGTGGCCGGCCGCGAAGATCAGCAGGGACAGGATAAGGGTGAGGCGTTTGGGCAGGCGCATGGTCGCGACGGAAATGGTGGGGGCACCGACGATCATGCCGATGGCAAACGCGGTGATCAGCAGCCCAGGCTGAGAGACGCTGACACCGAGGTCTGATGCCATATTGGGCAGCAGGCCCGCGATGACGAACTCGGTGGTGCTCATCAGGAACGTGCCAATGGCCAGGAGCAGCACAACCAGCGGCAGCTTGGCTTTCTTGGTGGTGGAGGGCATGGGGTAAACCTTCGCTTCGAGGGGATGTGGTCGGCGCTTGATCGCCGTCTATATCTACGAGACCACGCACCATATGGGCCTAAACAGACCCGCCTAAGCCATGTACTGACAGGGCATGGTTACGCCCCGGACCTCGGGCATACCGTTGAAGGCATGAGCATCCGAGATGACATTCAGGAGTTCCTGACCTCCCGCCGGGCCCGGTTGACGCCCGAGCAGGTTGGCCTGCAGTCTTATGGCCGGCGGCGGGTGCCGGGGCTGCGCCGGGAAGAGGTGGCGATGCTCGCCCAGGTCAGCGTCGAGTACTACAGCCGACTCGAGCGCGGAAACCTCAGTGGCGTCTCCGAGAGCATCTTCGAGTCCCTGGTCCAGGCCCTGCGCCTGAACGACGTCGAGGAGCGGCACCTGCGGGACCTGATTCGCGCGTCGGAAAACACTGTGCGCCCCCGGCGCCCACGGGCTTCGGAGCAGCGCGTTCGGCCCACCGTGCAGCGGATGCTCGACGCCATGACTGACCTGCCCGCGATCGTTCAGAACGGCAGGCTTGACATCATCGCTGCCAACCGGATGGGCCGGGCACTCTACGCCGCCCAGTTCGACACCGCGATCCTGCCGCCGAATCAGGCCCGGTTCATCTTCCTGGATCCGCGAGGGAGGGACTTCGCACCCGACTGGGACCGCGCGGCAAATGAATGCGTCGCCATTTTGCGGGCCGCGGTCGGACGTGACCCGCACGACCGTCAGCTCTCGGACCTTGTCGGGGAGCTTTCCACCCGCAGTGATGAGTTCCGGCTGCGGTGGGCAGCGCACAACGTCCACCAGCACAAGAGCGGATCAAAACGCATCCACCTCCCCGCCGTCGGGGAACTCAGTTTGGACTTCGAAGTCCTGGAACTCACGGCCGATCCCGGCCTGATGCTCATCACGTTCAGTGCCGAACCCGGGTCGCCGTCCCACGACGCCCTGCAGCTGCTTTCCAGCTGGGCCGCAACCCAGCAGAGCACCGACTCCGCAGCCGCAGCACCCCAAAACCCCTAGCTGCCCCCAGCACCACAAGGACCGTGGCGAGGCTCCGCTGTGTCGCCGCCGGAACCCGTCGCCGCACACCACCAATTGCACGTCCCCGTCCGGAGTCTCGTGCGCCGTTGAAAGGACACTTTATGGAGTACACACGTCTGGGTCGTTCCGGCCTGAAAGTCAGCCGCATCGCCCTTGGAGGGATGAGTTTTGGTGATTCCTCCCGCGGATTTACGGACTGGGCGCTGGATGACGACGCGGCCGAACCGATCTTCCGGCAGGCTGTCGAACTGGGCATCACGTTCTGGGACACTGCAAACATCTATGGCTTCGGTACCGCCGAGGAAATCATGGGCCGGGCCATTACGAAATACACCCGCCGCGAGGACGTCGTCCTCGCCACCAAAGTGATGTTCAAAATGCACGACGGACCCGGCGGCGCCGGCCTCTCACGCAAAGCCATCATGGAACAAATCGATGCCTCCCTCACCCGGCTGGGCACCGACTACGTCGACCTCTACCAGATCCACCGCTTCGATCCCGAAACCCCGGTCGAGGAAACCATGGAAGCCCTGCACGATCTCGTGAAGGCCGGCAAAGTCCGCTACATCGGCGCATCCGCGATGTGGGCCTGGCAGTTCGCCAAAATGCAGCACGCCGCGGATCTGCACGGATGGACAAGGTTCGTGTCCATGCAGGACCAATACAGCCTCATGCACCGTGAAGAGGAACGCGAAATGTTCGGACTCCTCACCGACCAAGGCGTAGGCAGCATCCCCTACAGCCCCCTCGCCAAAGGACGGCTCGCACGACCCTGGGGCGGCAACACCGCACGGTCCGCCAACGACCCAGTAGCCGAACGCAGCTTCAGCGACGCAGACAAACCCGTTGCCGATGCAGTCCAAAGAATCGCAGAAGAACGCGGAATCCCCATGGCGCACGTCGCCCTCGCCTGGGTGCTGCAAAACCCTGTTGTATCCGCACCGATCGTCGGTGCCACCAAGGAACACCACCTCCCCGATGCCGTCGCCGCCCTTGACGTCCGCCTGACACACGAGGAAATCAAAACCATGGAAGAGCCCTACACCCTCAGGATGCCCATCGGCTACTAGCACCATGCGGCCTCGGGTCTGACCTCGTGGCCATCTGACTCCGGTCGTCTCGAAATCCTAGGAATTCGAGACGGCAAGGTTTCGAGACGCTGTGAGAACCGATCATTGCTCTTGTTTCCGCATTCCCACTGGCCGTGTCCTACAAAGACTGATTGCCCAGCCGAGACGATGTTCAGACTCATTGGGCCCCCGTTAGCAGTCCAGCGTCTATGCGCTAGCTAACGGGGGCCCAATCAAGGGAGCTTGGGCTGGAGTGTTTGATGCTGTTGGTGTGGACGAGTTTGAGCAGGGTCGACGCTAACGCCTATGAGAGCTCCCTGCCAGACCACACATAGCCCATCTGCGCAGCGTGGGTTGCAAGAATTATTGTCGCTATGGCAGCAGGACCGCGCCAGAGATTGAGCTTCCGACCCAGAATCGGCTCCTTGACTCTGTCTGGGAACTCATCAGTGAAGAATGTAGCCCCGTTAGTAACCCCCATGGGGCCGAGCATGTTGCTCAGCTCCGTTATTTTGCTGCTGGGAAGCTCTACAGCGACAAGCCAGGCTGCATTGACAGCATCGGGGAACCGGCTGTTGACGGTTTCAGCTGCTAGTTGACGCCCCAGTTCGCGCGAGTTGGGAAGTGGTGAACCCAGAATTTCTGCACTGAAATGTGAGACGAAGTCGCCCAGTTTATCTGCCTCATAGCTCTCCCCACGGTTGAAATCGTAGGTTTCAGCAGTGGCAAGCATCTGCTGCACCTCAGCTATCTGTCGGTTAGTCGCTCGGCGCTGCTTCGCGCTGAATGAGAATGCCATCGGGAGATCTCCTCTAAGAAGTTTGGCCCGGAGTTGGAGCCGCGTCATTGAAATCTAGGAACTCATCAACGAATCGCTGCGGGTTGGGAACACCAACGGCTAGCTCATTGCGTACAAGTTTGCGAGGTGCATGGGTTGTGCGCCGGAGCCAGGGTTGAGGGGTTCAGTTCGAGCTGCATGAGCCAAAAATAGCAAGTTCTACTGACAAATTGGTTTTTCTCTAGAACCCTCTAGAACTTTCTAGAACTTCGGCGTGTGCAGCCTTGCCTTTTCCGGCCCTTATCGTGGCCTCACCAAACATTGAGCCATTCCCTACGCGCCCGGGCCGGTCGCCCGTCCGCTGGGGTTACCCGCAAATCGTGGACAGTTGATCAGGCGGCTTGTGCTGGCTGAGGTTTATCACTGGTGAGGAACTGTTCGTGTTCTACGGGCGTGGTGTATCCCAGGGAGGTCACGCTCGAATATGGAGAAACGAGAGTTGTTCTCCCGCCAATCTGACTAACCAGTGTGAGACCTTGAGGTTGTCACTGCATGTCTCGGAACTCTAGGGATTCGAGGCGCTGAGGTTATAAGACATCAGGAGTTCATCTGTCCCGCAAGGGGAACCTGCATCGGGCAGTGGAGCGTCCGATTCTCTTCCGAGACCGTTCGGATGCTCTAGACCGAACACTACGGACGTGATGCGACCTCTTTAGAGCTGGCTCCCGGGGCGGTTAGGCTTCGCATATGAAGATGGGGTGGTTGCCGTTCACCTTCACCAAGCACCTGGGGTTCAAAAAGCGCCTTATGTATGGAAAACGTTCGGCGGAGACGGACGAGGACCGCGCGTCGCGCCTCAGTTCGGTGTCACAGTTTCATGTCCGCGAGGTCGTGCTCAACAACGCAGATCGGCAAGCAGTCCTACTGAAGGTAAGGGCCAAAGTGCCCGGGTTCCCGACTGAGCGCTACGAGCAGGCCTTGGATGAAGCAGAGAATTGGGTAAGGGCTGATCTCGAGCGTTCCCGTCAACGCAGGGCCGAACTCGTACGGGCCGCGCGAAAAGAGGATGTCCTGAACGCCGTCTTCGTTTTGCGCTACTTCAACCACCGGTACTCTGGTCGAGTAACGGAGTACGACCTCGGGCAGGTCAATATCTACGAAAGCCTCCGAGATCTCTACGACCAGGCCGACATTGACGCTGCCGTGGTCCGGGTCGATGCCCTAATCAGGGATGCAGCAAGGAGTGTCGAATATGACCCCGAAGCCGGAAAGGCTCGGTGGCAGGAATTGATGCACTCCCACCCCGGCTTCAACAACCGGAGCCTCCATAAGGCCATGGAGTGGGGCTACTTCTCAAACCGATAGAGCGCGCCGTAAATTTGGAGTTCTTGTGACACCCGCGTTCCCGTCAGATCCCTGAATGCGACAGCGACATCTCAACGGTAATCAGGCTTGCAGGCGTCCTTTGAAGGATCCCTTAACGGGTGGCGATGACCTGGCGTATAGAAGACTCACCCTCGTGAACAACGATTCCAAAGGGACCTTGCACCAAAGCCGGTAGAGTGCGTCCATGACATTGGGGGATGCCACGCCGAACACTGACCGCCGCCCGTGGACTTTCGCCGCGGTCTGCGCCATGGTCCCGACACTGACGCTGATGGTGTTCAACCTGGCCGATCCGGTGATCCAGTTGCTGCCTTGGTACGTGGCCACCTACCTGCTGATCGGCGCCTGCATCTTTGGCCCGACAAGAAAGTTCCCGTCGCTGCGGCAGGCCGGTGCGTTCCTGCTTCCCGGCGCCCTGCTCGTGCCGCTGGCGCTGACGAACGTCGGCTGGTGGTGCGGCGGCTGGCTGCTCGGGCTGCCGGCCTGGGGCTTGCTCCTGAGCCGTTGGACGCCGGAGAATCCGCTCCCGGCAGTGCAGGTGCTGAAATTCCTGGGGCTGTTACTGCTAGGCATGACGATCTACACGTTCAACGGGATCTACCCGATCCCCAGCCTGGGCCTGTTCCTGCTCCCGATCATTCCCCTTGTCCGGCTGGCCTACCCTGAGTACCGCGCCAGACCGCTGCAGGCGGCCGTGGAGGCCGTTCTGGCCGTGGCTGCCATCGTGATTGCTTTTGCTATTCCCACCCCCAAAGGGTCATGGTCCTCGCCCTGGACCTACGCGGGTGGGGCCGCCACTGCTGGACTCATGATCGCCTATTGGGCCTGGAGGCTCCCCCGCCGTTCCCGGCACCGGCAGATCGATAACGGCGCCATCGTCTAGCCCTCGGTCTTCGGTAATGGATCGGCTACCGCGACCGTCTAGGGGCAATTGCCCATAGCCCGGTTGTGGCGGAGGGCGCTGGTCTTGAAACTCAAAAGGACTGAGCGACGGGTATCTTCAGGCCCCCGGCTCTAGAAGTGGCATTTGCCCTGGGAATGGCCGCTCGTTGGTTCGGCGCTTTCGAAGTATTTCTGTGCATTCGGCCGTGGGCCTTAAACTTTTTCGGATTCGGTGAAACCTTTTGGGCTTTGCCGGACACTAAAGGGCATGGGGAACAACGGAGACAGCGAAGAGGGGTTGTGGCGCCAGAGTCTTCTGGGCCAGGGAGATCCCTTTGGTGCCCTTTACGACAGGCATCGGGACAGGGTCTTCCGCCATGCATACCGGCTGTGCGGGAATCACCACGACGCTGAAGACATTATGGCTGCCGCCTTCCTCGAGCTCTGGCGGCGGCGAAAGCAGGTCAGGGTCGTGGAAGGATCAATCCTTCCGTGGTTGCTGGTGACGACCACGAACATGGCACGTAACAGCGCCCGGACGGCATTGCGCTATCAACGCCTCTTGAAAGCCCTGCCCCGATCCGAGGACATCAGCGACCCAACAGCAAATTCTTACCGCTCTTACCAGGACGCTCTTGACCATGACCTTGCACGGGCTCTGGCCACACTGACGGCCGAGGACCTGCACCTGGTCACACTGGTCGTTTTCGAGGAACACACCATCGTTGCCGCCGCCGCTGTTCTAAATCTGACCCCTGCAGCAGCGAAATCAAGGATCCACCGAGCCCGGCAGCGGCTCAGAGCAGCCCTCGACGGAGATGCATCAACAAACCCGCCGACCGCTCCAACCCCGGTACTGGAAGGAGGACGGCAATGAACCAGCTCCACGTCGATGACCGTTTCAGTGACGCCCTGCGGGCAGAACTCGTCTCCCAAGTCAACAAGGAAACACCGGCCGCCAAGCGGAGGCGCACCAGGGTGTGGCTTGGTACCGGCGCTCTGACCGGTGCGGGACTGCTTGGCATTGGAGCGGCGGCGGCAGGTCTCTTCGTCATCCCCGGCGGTGAAAAGGTGACACCGTTGGCCTCGCCTGTGACCACAACCTACGCCGGCACAGCAACCGTTGAACTGGGCACTCCTCCCGAGGGAACCACCGGGATTCAAATGGAACTTAGGTGCCTGACCCCTGGCTGGTTTGAGTTTCCCGACGGTGCGTCCAGCAGCTGCTCCGAGGAGGATGCAGCCAGCGACAGGCTGGGCTGGAGCGGCTACACCATCCCCCTCGCACCCGGCCAGGACAGTGTAACGATCAAGGCCGGCCCGGAGGCCCACTGGCAGCTTACGGCCGAGTATGTGAAGCAGGAACGAACGCCCCTGGGTGTCAATGCCAAGGGTGAAACCTACGGTGTCGAAAGCCAGGAAAACGGAACCCCCGACCTGATCGCGGTGATGGCCACCAACGGGCAATCCGGTTACGCCTACGCCAGTGACCTATACGGCGGCCCCATGCCAACCAGCCCGGAAGACGCCGTCAAGAACTTCAGCACCCCGCGCCCTCCGCACGAGATCCCCGTCTTCCAAAGCGACGGAGAAACCCAGATCGGTATCTTCATGGCCTCCGGTTCCGGCGGAGGGATACCCTCCTACCCCACGCGAAGTGCCCCGCCAGAATGAACCGATCAGTCGCCGGCCTTCACATGCTGCGCCGTTTGATGTCGCTCCCCCTCCGGTCCGAGAGCGACATCCGTGAGTGCAGGTACGCAACTCTATTTCCACCGATCAGCATCCACCTTTGAGGGAACAGAATGAAGCGCGTTCGGTTATGGCAATGCCTGATCCTGCCCCTACTTGTCACGATGCTGGTGACTTCGTGCGGCGACAAGTTGGCGGGAGGACCGGGAACTGCGGAACCCACGACGAAGGCCACTAGCTCAATCGCTGGCTCCACCGGTAGCCCCGTTCCGAGCGGTGGCCCCTTCGCATGCGTGGACTGGGTCCGGTTCGCCAACCCGCAGGACCAATACGACAACGCCGGCCTGGTGCTCATCGGAAAATCTGTAAGCCAGGCCGGAGAGATCACAATTTACGGTCATCAGGCCACGACTCACCTCGTGGAAGTCGAACAGGTACTCAAAGGGAATCCCCGGGAGGGGAACCTGCGCATCACCTCCACGCCTCCGACCTGCACTGCAGGAGAGTCCTACCCTGACGGCGACCCACTCGACACCGCTGAAAGAGTCATTATTTTTGCCAACAACCAAGGCGGCGAGTGGTTCACCATAACCCCCACGCAAGGAGTCATGTCCTTCCCCCAAGGCTCAAAACTTCCCTTTCACTGAGTCACACCCCATTGGAGAACCAACCAGCAGGCGGTAGAAGAGCTCATAAGCCGATCGGCTTACGGCCTTCAGTTGAGGGTGAGGTGCACGGGCTTGAATCTGAAAGGACCTCCGCATCCAAGCCCGAACGGATATTCACCGGTGGATTCCGTTTCTACTGGCATGTCAGTCGCTATTCGGCCGCCAATCGCAGCTATCGCTTCGACATGGATCGAGGTGATGCTGACAGGACCGTTCAGGTACGGCGCGGATTGCGGCACCAGCCACTTTCGCTCGTCATTCTGTGACACCGGCTCAGGCTGGCACCCTTCCCCAAAACAAGCTGCAACTGACGACGGTGGAGTGGAAAAAACCAACTCCACGGGACCTGTGTAGGCATATCCAATGGCTGGGCACACTCGGGGCACCCGATACATTCCGCTGATCACAGCGATGACCGTCAACACTGCGATACCTATGCCTACTGCAAGTAGGACTGCCCCCCGACGCTTCATGAAGTGAGACTAGCTCTTCAAGCATCCATAATTCTCGGCTACGAGCGTCCGGGTGAAGGATCCTCCACCGGCGCGCTGCCGAGGGTACCGTCCCTGCTCGACGCCTGGGCAAGGCTGAGTTCCGTAGTATCGGATGTAGCTCACATATGACGTAGGGGGACGTGAATGAGCAGGACTATTAGTTGGGGGCTAATTCTCGCTGTCATGGCCTTATTGGTGCTGGCATTGATTGGGGTAGCCAGGACCCCCGTGGCTATCCCTGCCATTGCCCCACCCAGCCACGGCGTCAGTACAGCTACTCGCTCCACTCTTGCGACGATCGCAATCTTAGTGGTCGTAGTCCTTGGCCTTGCTCATGCTTTTGCTGCTGACCGGATTGCCGACCGTAGGGCGAGATTGTCCTCAAACGGAGTTCTCTGGATGGTCGTTGCGGGAGTCGTCATTGGCCTCATAGCCCTGTTCTCAGCTGGTTTCTGAGAAGTCTCCCCGTACTGGCCTGGCTACTCACGAAGAAGGAAAACAAATCCATGAACCCCAACGCAGCTGGGATTGTCGACCACTCCGGCCATACGAGCGAGACCCCGGAAAGCCATGCCAGGACTCGACCTCAGATGACTCGTGAGTTGCCTTTTGGCTGGCTCTTGGTCATAACTGGGGCCATCGGCTGGATAGCCTCTGGCGTCCTGGTTTTGGAGAAGCTTGCTGTGCTGCAGGACCCAAACCATACGACCGTCTGCGATGTAAACCCTTGGATCTCCTGCGGCCAAGTGATGCAGAAATGGCAGAGCTCGTTGTTCGGGTTCCCCAACATGTTCATCGGCATCGTGGCGTTCGCCGTCATCCTCACCGTGGGCATGGCGCTGGTCTCCGGGGCGACATTTGCCCGGTGGTTCTGGGCATGCCTCCAGACCGGCATCACCCTTGGCTTCGCCTTTGTCGTCTGGTTATGGTCCCAAGCCCTTTATGACATCCACATCCTCTGCCCGTTCTGCATGATCGTCTGGGCAGCCATGATTCCCCTCTTCGTGTGGGTCACCATCCGAAACATCACCGCCGGCATCATCCCCGTCCCGCCAGGCGCCGCGCGCATCATCTCCGACTCCGGCTGGATCATCACAGCCCTGCTCTACGTCGCCGTCATCGCCAGCATCTTCTTCGCATTCATCCAGGTCTTCGCAGGAACGTCAGGGTTCTAAGGAAGCAAAACTTCTCGAAACCTCTGTGCCTGGAAAATCCAGCCATGGAAGACCGCGGGGCTGCGGTGCGGCGCCCGGTAGAGGATCCGCTTACGGGACAGCTGAATTCCTGTGTCTTATAACCTCGGCGTGTTGAATCCCTAGAGTTTCGAGGCGAGTTCGAGCCGGCGCCTGCGGGCCTGCTGGGCCCGTGCCAGCCCTGGGATAGTTATCCGAGGGCGACACGGAGCGGCGCAAAAACACCGCCATTTATCGCCAACAGTCATACCGCGGTCTGACTGCTTAGTCTGATTCTCACTTCCCTGATGCTGCTCCCATAGGGTGTAGGACATGAGCCAAAGGGATGCGGGCGGAAGAGGCCACCTGAGTTTGCGCCCGGACGTGTGGGGGTGAGGCACGGATGAAGAACCCGACAGACTTCCTGGAGGTGCCCACCAGCCCGTCCTTCCAAGTGTTGGTCTCGGACCCCGGCGCAGCCGACACTCTCGCCCGGGGATGGGCCGACAACGGGCTGCTCGTGCGCATTGTCCGAGGAGCGAAGATGCGCACGACCACTGCCGCCATGGATGAAATGGCAGCGGCCTTGCAGTTCCCGTACTACTTCAGCGAAAACTGGGCAGCGCTGGATGATTGTCTCTCCGATATGGACTGGCTTCTGCCAGCACCGGCAATTGTCCTGCTGGTCCGTAACGCCGGCCAGGTACTCGCCGATGAAGACCCCCACCAGCTCGTAATCCTTGCCCGGACACTGGCAGATGCGATCAACGAGTACGCAGCCCCAGTTGCGCTAGGAGAATGGTGGGACCGGCCCGCAGTGCCATTCCATGTCGTACTCCAGGCAGATGAGCACGGGCAGGAGGCCCTAGTGGCGCGGTGGGAAGCCGCAGGTGCCCAAACTTCGGTCAGGAAGCCCTGAGCAATTCGCCTTCGGTGGCTTTACTGCAGCCGGCATTCCATCACCGTCGCCCCTGCCGGACGGCGCACGTGTTCTTGCCGTCAGCGCATTTGGCCGGGTCCCGCGACAAGGATCTGACTGGGCTCCGTGGGCTAGAGAAGGTGTTTGGCCTCCGAAATTGCCTGGCGACTGGGAACGTAAAACTTTCGGGATTGAAGTGATAGGGCCCGAAGGTTTGGAAGTTGCAGCAAAGGAGCCAAGTCCCCGTCGCTGACTCTTGTTGAGCCGTAGGCGTGGAACTCCTCCAGCCCTTCTAAGTGGGCGAGGGGGCGGATAGATTGGATGGCGCCACATTCGCTTAGATTCAAGAACTTCAGTGCTTTAAGCCCTTGAAGTGGGCCAATCTCGGAAATTCCCTTGCAGGCAACCAACTCAAGTCTGCTTAGCGGAGCCGACATGGATGACAGTGCTGAGATGTCTTGCAACTTAGTCGCCAGAAATATGCCGAGCTCCTTAAGATGTGTCAGATCCTCCAGCCCGTCCAAGGAGACGAGTTTTGGCCTATCTTTGAGCCGTACACTTTCGAGCTCAGGGTGGACTCCAAGACTTCGCAGGTCAGTGGGGTTGAAATGGCGCAGGAACAGGGCTTTGAGATGTTCAAGCCCAGAGAGGGTTTTTGACACCTGCTCCCAGTCCGCGCCGAGGCTTGCAATATGTGGCAGCTCTGAGAGGTCAAGAGCTGTGGACGGCGCAGTCAGAACGTCAAGGTCGGTAAGTGATTCGCTCAAACGATAAATGGGGGAAAGGTCAGCGATGTGCCGGGCTAGGATCTTCAACCTGGCCAATGGCCAGGACTCCAGGAACTCAAGATCCGGCGCAGCAAATCCATGAGCAGTGTTAAGGACCAGACCATCGACTGCTCCGCTAGTGACAACATCTTGGCATAAAGATGTCCAGGGACCCTTTACAACCAGGTCGACCCCTTCATCCGATCTCTGTAACTCATACTCCAAGGAATTCACACCCCTAAGGTATGCGAATGCCGGCCGTGTATTGGGCTGGTTGGGCATCAACCAACCCTCCATGGCACAGATCTCGCAAAGTTCCGACGAAAGACCGGAAGCCTCCGCCGCATAACCCTAGGGATTCGAGGCGCCCAGCTTACGAGACACCTAGATTGGGAGCCTTATGGGTTCACCTCGACACTGAATGTGCATAGCTCTGTCGGACGTGGAGGGTGGCTAACTTCCCGGGCTGGTGGATCTTCCCCGGCGGTGACGAAGGGCGATTATCAGTGTGGCAGCGGTCGCGAGGGCTGGAACTGTCAAGAAGACCTGTGCGCCGTTTGGCCCTGTGCTGATTAGTCCGGCGATGCCTATCCACCACAGCAGGGCAGAGGCAAATGCTGCCAGGGGCACAACTGAATGATGGGCGCCGGATAGGGTCACGTTCCTGTGTTTGTGTCGTCGTTGAAGCGGTTGGATTCGCCAGCGGCGTCTGGTGCGATTTCCGATCATGATGGTTCCGATGGTGGCCAGGGCCGGGATGGTCAGGAACATGAGCGCACCGCCTCCGGTGGTTATGACTCCGACGATGCCGATCCACCAGAGGAGGGCTGTTGTGAACGCCGCCAGAAGCACGAGGAGTGTTCTGCGGTTGGGCCTTGCCGTGGTCCATGCGTTTCGGTGGGTCACTTTACTGGTCCTCCGGCCTCCTGGGCTGGCTGGTTGGCGGGCGGTGCTGACCCCACGATGCTGTAGTCAATGGCGGTATGGGCTATGAGGTTATTCGCTCCTACTCCAAAGATCGCATAGGTGGTGACCACTCGTTCGCCGATGACCAGGCCAGTGGCCGGGTCAATGATGATTTCATCGCGTTGTCCGGCCCGGAGCGGCTCAGATCTTCCGATTGCGATCCCTGGTTTGCCATCGAAGTTGGTTTGTTCGCTGGCGTTCACCCCCGGGATTAAGGCCAGAGCCTCATAGAGACCGGCGCGCAGGTCCGCTGAGATGAGTCCGGTCCGCAACAGATCTGTGATGCGCACGAAGTTGTCCTCGTCCCTGGAGGCGGACCCACCCTGATATTGGGCATTGAAGTGATCGATCAGGGCTTTGCCTTCGCGTGGCAGGTCCTGGATTTCCTGGTCACTGATCACGGTCCACGGGATCCCGTAGAACTCGCCATTAGGCGCGTGAATGGTGTCCTTCTGACCGGGGCGCGGGGCCACTGATCCCCAGTCTCGATCCAGTACCCAGTCCCGGGAGGGGTCCCCTGGAACATACACGTCGATGGTCTGGGCGTTCATGTGGGTCTCGATCGTGTTCCCGGAGACCAGCCAGTTTGCGTGCGTATGGACTCGCAGGTACTCGCCCCGGCCCGGGGTGGGGTCGGAAAAGGCCATGGTCTGTTCGGCTGCTGACCGCAGGAGACTTGCCGCATGGGCGCTTTGGATCGATATATTGGTTTGCCCCAAAACGATCACGCCGAGACTGGCTGCGGCCATTGTCAGTACCACTCGGCGCGTGCGGTGCGGCCGACGAATCGAGTCACGATCTCTGTCCACGAGATCGGTTGCATCGCTGCCCGAGCTCCCGGTTAGCCGTCTGCGGGGGAATTCTTGTTCCGCCATGTCTACGAGCTGCCTGCGAAGCGCATCGCTCCTGTCGGGCTGGAACTGATGGGTTTTCATAAGGGCCTCTGTCCTTGCGCGGCCTGCCGGTCGATCGCATACGTGCTGGAAACTTCGTCATATAAATCCCCGAGCCTTGCTTTGGCCCGGTTCAGTCTGGATTTCACGGTGCCTTCGGGGACGCCGAGTGCGGCCGCAGCGTCTCGTATGCTCATTTCTTCAACCACACAGAGCGTCAGCACGTTACGGTCCCCTGGGCGCAGCCGTGCAAAAGCCCGCTCTAACGTGGCGGCCTCAAACTCCTGCTGATCCCCGTCGGCGAACGCCTCAGCGATATCAGGGCTGTTGGCTGGGGGCGGGAGCCGGCCCAGGAAGCTCCTGTACCGCCGGCGTTGGCGCAGCTCGTTCCGGAGTGTGTTGTTCGCAGTAACCAGCAACCAGGCAACAATGGACCCGTTCACCATCCGCACGTACTCCCGGCGACGCCACGCCTCATAAAACACCATCGCCGTGACGTCCTCGGCTGCGTGAGCGGAGCCTATGACCCCCAGTGCGTGATGCAGCACTCTGTCACGGTGACGGTCGAAGACTGCGCCAAAGGCGTCACCGTCCCCATTTACGACGAGCCTCCAAAGAACCTCGTCTGTCCCTTCCAAATCTCCGCCCATACCCCATAGTGTCCGCACACATGGAAAGGTTCCATGTTTTGAGGCACAACTTTTCGCGCATCAGCGTTGAGGGCCTCCACCCTACAAAAGACGAATGCTCACTGGCCCGGCTCACCACCCAAAGGAGCTGGCTACCGGATTACTAACGTTCGTGCTTCAGTTCACGTATGGCATCACAATTCCGGAGGAAACCGCGGGCAAGCCCGCACCCAGTAGACGCGAATCCTGAGGTCAAGCGCCGGCTGAGTCGCCTGGTCTACTTCGGCGGGGCTTTGGCGTTGGTGATGATCACGCTGAACCTCATGCCAATTAATTCCGAGCCTTGGGTTTGGATAAAGCTGGTCATCCTTGCTGCCGGGACGACGATATTCGCCATCTGGGCCACGCGGTTTTCATTGTGGCAACGTGACGAGTACTGGCGCGAACGCGGCAGAGACCCTAAGCATCCTGATCGCTTTCCCGATCGCTCAGACGAGAACTAGCGGCGACGCGCCAGTTCTAGGGATTCCAGGCGTTACGATTGCGGCTGCGCCACGGGCGGGCCCTGGCGACGGAAGCCCGTATGGCCTGTCCGATTAGCCTCCCGGGGGCGTCTCTCATTCGAGGCACGTTGTCGTCTCATAACCCTTGGGAAACGAGACGTCTCGACGAGCTAGCAGTCGCCTGACCTGCACGGTTACAGATTTTCTGCGGAATCTTGGACGCGCGATGGCATTGGCGATTCTCGTAACTATGTCTCATAACCTTCTGGCAAAAATCGAGTACTTAGCCTTAGTTATGAGACACCTCGAAGCAGCCCGTGACAGAACTGATTTGCTACCCAGTAGCCCGGCCCGGCAGCGCTCCACTAATCGAGAACAGGCGGACCTTCTGGCCTCCGGCGTCCGCCGTTTATGACCACTACGTTGAGTACGGCATGTCTGAAGCGAGAGCTTCACGCCCCTATGCCGTCCGGCCCTCGAGGCGCTGATCGAAACGACACCCGGGCCATATCAACCCTGGACAGACTCGGGCAACCCATCCAGCGCATGTCCGTCTTCGACGACGAACCTGGCAACGCAGACGGCGATCCCGAAGCGCAAGGTGCCCTCGAGCCTGGGATGTATCGAGCAGCCTTCTGCAGGCTCACGATCATTCAATAACCATCCGGGCGCCAGCAAGGATCGCGAAAATACCGCCATCCGATGCCGTGCTCCACACCCGGCGGGCCGGTCAGGTCTTTCGGAGCGTAAGGATCTGCTCTGCGCGCCCGAACGACCCCTGGAGGTCGTGCAGAACTGTGGAGGTCAGCCCTATCCCGTCCCCGCCGAACGAGACCGCGTTGTCCAGCCCCAACCACTCCCCTTCCGGGCGGCGGTACATGTGGATCTGCAGGTCAAGGTTGGGAAACGAGTAGCTGTCCTTGCCGGGCGGAACCCTGGCCGCGATGCCATTGGCCGTGTCCACCATGCCCATGAGCCGGGCCAGGGCACCGCTGTCCCCTCGGTCGGTCAAGGGATGTTCCGTGCGCAGCCAGACCTTTCCGGCCCCGGGGCGGTGCCCTTCCGCCACGCGCATTTCCAGCGAGCGGATGTAGCCGCCGGGCCACACGGACGCGCCGTCGTACGGCTTGCAGTCTTCCGGGCCGGGGATGGGAGTGTCCTCTATTGCGGCCACCGGCGTTGTATCGCTGGTAGCCAGCCGCCAGGCGGTGGCACGGATGGCGGTCCGACCGCCCGCCACCAGCTCGGCCTGCAGGAGCTCGATGGTTTTTCCCGGCCGAAGGGTGCTGGCTGCGATGTAGAATTCGCCGCCAGGGATGAGTCCGAGGATCTCGTAGCTGATCCGGGCCATCCGCATGTCCGGCCGCGGGTCATGGCGTTCCAGGCTGTCCGCGAGCAGGCCGGACGCCGGCGCCATGTGCTGCTCGTGAACGTTCCAGGCACCCTGGGCATGGATGGTGGAACGGAAACGGCCTCCCCCCAGGTTCAGGTAGTAGAAGTTTCCCTCAGCCAGTTCAGGCAGCTCTGCGGTCAACGTTGGCCCCTTCGGAGTTCCAGTGAATCGGCCTTAACTCTAGCTGCGCCGGGCCTTGCGGCTGTCCCGGACCCTCGGCCCGTCATTCCACCGGAAGGGACGCGGCGAAATGTTGGCCACTAGCAGTATCCATCCGGCTAGACTCAGGAACTGGTCCTGTCAGCAACCTCTGAAGAGGTGTTCCATGCGCGTCATCAGCTACAACCTCCGCAAGCACAAAGCCAGTGGCGAACTCCTCGCACTGGCGCGGAACCATGACATCGATGCGCTGTGCCTCCAGGAGGTGGATTCCAGCGATCTTCCCGAAACACTGGGGCCGCTCCATCTGGCCGATGCCACCAAGGGCAACCGCCTGGGGCTGGCCATCTACTACCGCACCAGCCGCTTCACCGCCCTGGACACCCAGTCCTTCGCGCTGAAGAAGTCGATGCATGACCGCGTCCTGGCCCCGGCCCATGAACGTCTGATCGGCACCCGGGTCATGGACAACGAAACACAGCATGAACTGGTGATCGGCTCGTTCCACGCAGCACCGCTCACGGCCTCCAACTCGCTGCGGCGCAAGCAGATCCACGCTGCCCACGCTGAGCTGCTGAGCATGGGCAAGGGCCTGATGACCCTGATGGTGGGCGATTTCAACTACCCGTTCTTCACCAAGAACCTTGACCTGCACATGAAAAACTCGGGCTACGCACTGTCCCTGAGCAATAGGCGCACCTACACCCGGTACAAGGTGTTCAAGGGCCACTTCGATTTCGCGACGTCGCTGGGCCTGGATATTGCCAGCGTGGAGACACTGCCGCGCGGCAATTCAGACCACCTTCCCATCCTGGTCACGGCGGAGTACGGCCCGGACTACTAGGACTCGAGCCTTGCACGGAGGTCCGGCCAGGACGCTTCGAACCCGGGGTGAAGTTCCAGTCCAGCCACTTCGGGCAGCGGGACCCACCGGAGTTCCAGGCTTTCGGGATCGCTGATCACCGGGTCAAAAGGCTCCCTCACCAGCACCACAACCGTGGTGTACGTCCAGTACCCCACGTCCAGCAGGGACGTAAAAAGCACCTCCACGTTGCCCGCGGGCACGGCGGCTTCCTCATAGGCCTCCCGCAGCGCACCGGTGACGGGCTCCTCACCCTCATGGAGTGCGCCGCCGGGCAGCCCCCACGTTCCGCCGTTATCGCTCCACACGGCACGGTGCTGCAGGAGCACCCCCTTGCCGGGATCGTAGGCCAGC
Organism: Pseudarthrobacter quantipunctorum; assembly: GCF_045291495.1. NCBI lineage: Bacteria > Bacillati > Actinomycetota > Actinomycetes > Micrococcales > Micrococcaceae > Pseudarthrobacter > Pseudarthrobacter quantipunctorum. The sequence continues at coordinate 1,810,022 of NZ_CP148033.1, read as the reverse complement.
ACTCCAGCCGCGCCAAAGCGGCCCCAGAAGCGGCCGCGGTTTCCTTCCACCCAGGCATCGCCGGGGTCCCTCGGGCCAGTACGGACGGGAGGGGCGGAGGACGCGGTGGAGGCAGAAAAGTGATCCATCGCTCCAGTCTGACAGGTGCAGCGGGTGGGCTGCACCCGCCAGTCCGCCGCCCCGGTCAGGCCTGGTTCGCGGTGCCGCGCTCGACGGCGAAATCACCGCCGGGGTACATGATGGTCTCGTGCCCGTCATCAAAGCGGACACGATAGGGCGGCGTTCCGCCCTGGCCGCGCACCTCAAGAATCACTCCATGCCGGTCTGCGGCACCCACCGTCCTGCCATGCACAATGATGCGGTCGCCCTGCGTTGCCTCCATGGCAATCACCTCCGAGCCCAGAGTACGACTGGCTGCCCGCAGGGAAAAGGGAAAAGGGCGAATCGGAACACCGGCCGGAAAGGCGCACTGGAGAAGGTCACCGGCGGTTCCGCAGTACCCCGGCGGGCGTGGCAGGATTTTCCCATGCCGCTGAACATCGTCCTGGTCGCCGATACCCATGTCCCCAAGCGCGCCCGCGACCTTCCTGCACAGGTGTGGTCCGCCGTCGAAAGCGCTGATGTGGTGTTTCACGCGGGCGACTGGGTGTCGGCGCCCCATCTGGAGGAGTTCCAGCGGCGGAGCCGCCTGCTGGTGGGCGTCTATGGAAACAATGACGGCCCTGAGCTGCGCCGCAAGCTTCCGGAAACGGCGGAGATCACGCTTGAAGGCGTCCGCTTTGCCATGGTTCACGAGACCGGGCAGGCCAAAGGGCGCGAGGCCCGGTGCGAGGCGCTGTACCCGGAAGCGGATGTGCTGGTTTTCGGGCACAGTCACATCCCGTGGGACACCACCACCCCGCGCGGGCTGCGGCTTCTGAACCCGGGGTCGCCCACTGACCGCCGCCGGCAGCCGGCCTGCACGTTCATGACGGCCACGGTCGACGCTGGAACGCTGGGGGACGTCCGGCTTCACGAGGTCATCAGGGATTGACCCGGGTTGGCAAGGGAGGCATCAGGTGCCTAGGCTTGGAACGGTAAGCATACTTAGCTTTTTGTTACCCGAGCACCAGGAGGACTGCAATGACAGACCAGTACACCTTCCGCAATCCGGTCACCGCGTACGAAAAGATCTCCCCGCCAAAGCAGCACCAGCCCGAGCCGGGACTGGACGCGGAGCTGGCACCCAAGGCCGACCTGGGTGAGGAAACCTACCGCGGTACCGGCCGGCTGGAAGGCCGCAAGGCGATCGTCACCGGCGCGGACTCCGGCATCGGCGCGGCAACGGCCATTGCCTTCGCCCGGGAGGGGGCCGACGTCGTCCTGTCCTACCTTCCTGAAGAGGAGGAGGACGCCGCGCGCATTGCCGGCATTATCGAGGCCGCCGGGCGCAAGGCCGTCAAGGTCCCGGGCGACCTCAAGGACGCGTCCGTGTGCCGCGACGTAGTGGACACTGCCGTGGCGGTGCTGGGCAGCATCGACATCCTGGTCAACAACGCCGGGAAGCAGGTGGCCCAGGAGGACCTCGCCGACATCACCGATGAGCAGTTCGACCACACCCTGAAGACCAACGTGTACGCGATGTTCTGGCTGACCAAGGCTGCACTCCCCCACATGCCGGCCGGGTCCACCATCATTAACACCACGTCCATCCAGGCCTACAACCCGTCCCCGACGCTGGTGGATTACGCCACCACCAAGGCCAGCATCAACAACTTCACGAAGGGCCTGGCGCAGCAGCTTGCGCCTAAGGGCATCCGCGTCAATGCGGTGGCGCCGGGTCCCATCTGGACCCCGCTGCAGGTCAGCAGCGGCCAGCCGAAGGAGGAGCTGCCGGAGTTCGGGCAGTCGACGCCCCTGGGCCGGGCCGGCCAGCCGGCGGAGCTTGCCCCCGCGTACGTCTTCCTCGCCTCACCGGAATCCAGCTATGTTGTGGGCGAGACCCTGAACGTTAACGGCGGCAGCCCCACGCCGTAGCCCATGGCTCCAGAGAAAAGCGGCCGACGGCGGTGCCTCGCGCATGGTGCGCAAGGCACCGCCGTCGGCTGTTACGGTTCGGCCCCTATTTTTCGTCAGTCTCGGCCAGCAGGTCGTCGGTGGCGGCGTCGGGCTGGCCGTCGAAGAACTGGGCCAGGACGGTCTTGAACACCGTTTCCCCCGGGGCTGCCCGGAGGAACAGCGTCATGGAGGAGTGCAGCTTCCGGGCGTCGATGCTCCCGAAGATGTCCTCCGCAGGGGCGCCTGAGTGGTTGGTGACGGCAAGGGCGGACTCGAGCAGCCTTGGGCCCAGCACCGGGTGGTCCAGGTACTCCCGCGCTTCAGCGAGGGAGCTGATGGCGTACCGGCGGGACATCTCGCTGTGCCCCAGGCCTGCGATCTGGGGAAAGATGAACCACATCCAGTGGCCGGACTTCCTGCCCAGCTGCAGTTCTGACAGGGCCTGATCGTAAGCGCCGCCGCTCTCCTGCGCAGCAACGAACCGGTCGAGGTTATAGGGATCGCTCATGGGTGTCTCCTTGTGGTGGTGCTTCGGGGGCGGCTTGTTGGTGGATGTAGGCGGCGGCGGTGCGCAGCTGGCTGTCGGCGTCCGTCCGCCATCGGGCAAGGACAACATCTGCACGCTGCCGGTCCCGCCCGCCGAGCCGGGAAAGGAAAGGCGCCAGGACGTCGGCCAGCAGGGGTTCTGCCAGCTCGCGGGTCCCGGCAGACCGCAGGAACCCCTCAATGCGGGTCAGGTCCGAGTGGCGCAGGAGCGGCACCCTGGTTTGCAGCAGCACAATGGCGGCCAACCGGCGTTCAAAAACCGCTTTGGAACCTGGGCGGGGCTGGCCCCACAGGGCGGATGCCAGCTGCACAACGCCGTCGTGGTCGAGGTCCTTGTACTTCCGCAGGGCGTCGCGGACGGTTCCGCGGACAGCGCCCACCGACGAGCCGTAAGAGGAGAGCCGGCCGCCCAGCCTGCCCTCGACGTCGTCCGCCCGATGCCAGGCGCCCTCATTCTGCAGCGTACGGTCAATAAATTCTGCAGCAGCCATCACCGGGCCGGCGCCGCTGCTCACTGGTTGCGGCCTGCCGATGCGTGGCGGATGCAGAACGGGGTCCAGGGGCGTGCCTCCAGCCTGCCTTCGGCGATGGCTTCCCCGCAGACGGCGCAGGTCCCGTACGTGCCGGCGGCGATCCTGGCCAGGGCTGCGTCAACCTGGTCCAGCCCCGCACTGCTTTGCTTCAACAGGGCTGACGCCTGGGACAGCTCGAAGGCGATAGTGGAGCCCTCCGGGTCATGTTCGTCGTCCACGTTCGAATCCTGGCGCGCCGAGTTCGCGGCGGCGATGTCCGCGCGCAGCGCCGGAAGCAGGGCCACCTTCCGTTCCCGCTCCTCCTCGAGCATCATCCGGAAGCGTTCATAGTCGGGCATGGGAAAAGCCTACGCGGGGTCAGTACCAGTTCTTTGCCATGGAGTGGTTCCAGGCGGCGCAAGGCGAGCCGTAACGCTCCCGGATGTAGCCCAGTCCCCAGTCGATCTGTGTCCGGTAACTGGTCAGCCAGTCGGCGCCGGCACTTGAATACTTGCCCGGCGGGAGGGCCTGGGCGATTCCGTAGGCGCCGGAATAGGGGTTGGTGGCTGTGGTCAGCCAGTTCGATTCCTTGGTCCACAGCTGGGCGAGGCAAAGGAACTGGTCCTGGCCCCAGCCGTGCGCGCCCAGCCTGCCGGAGGCGTAGCTTTTGGCTCCTGCCGGGTCATTGACCGCGCCGCCGGGGAGGGAAGGCACGACGACGGGCGGCGGGTTGGGCGGGGCGGGCGGCGGGTTGGGCGGGGCGGGCGGCGGGACTGCAGGGGAAGGAAGTGCCGGGGCAGGGTTTGCCGGCGCAGGGTTTGCCGGAGCAGCGGCGGGACCAGCCGGGACGGGTGCAGGACCAGCAGGCGCGGGGCGGGCGGCGGGCAGCGCCGGCCTGGTGGCCGCGTCGGCCTGTCGGCGGGACTGTTCTTCGGAGGCGGCCCGTTTGGCCGCCTGGGATGCCTCGTAGGCGGCGCGCGCCGCCTCGCCTTGCCGGTATGCGTTCTCCACCTCCGCCGTCGTACCTTTGAGCGACGCCAACTGCGCTGTCAGCTGCGCGCTCCGCTCCTTTTCCTCCGCCGCCTTGCGGGCCAGGCCGTCCTGGGCGGAGCGGGCAGCTCCGAGCCTGGCTTCGGCTTCAAGGGCCAGCCGTCCGCGCTCATCCTTTGCGGCCTGTTCCTGGGCAGCCAGTGCAGCAGAAATTTCCCCTGCGGCCCGCGCCTTATGCACGAGCGCGGCGGTCTTGTCCCCCACGATCTGCACCACGTTGAGCCCGTGCACGGTGTTGGCCTGGACAGCGTCCAGGGCAACAAAGAACCCCATGTTCGTGCCGCCCGTCTTGTATGACTGGGCCGCCAGCGCACCAAGTTCCTTCCTGTACTGGACCAACTCCGAGTCAGCCTGTAGTGCCTGCTGTGCAAGGGCCTCCACCCTGGAAGCGGCGGCCTGCAATGCCGCGTCGGTGGCTGCATACTCCGCCGCCGCCTGCACCGCAGCGGAGCCGGCGGCCTCGGATTGCTCCTGGAGGCTGGAGAGCAGGCCATCAATCTTGGCGATTTCCGCGGCCTTTCCGGCCTCGCTGTCCTTCGCGTCCTGCACCTCCTCCCAGGACGGGTAATCCCCGGGACCGCTGTCCGCGGCGGCTGCCGGCACCAGCCACAGACTTCCTGCCAGGGCACACGAAAGAAGCGCCACGGGCAGCGGCGCCCTGGATTTGGTAACGAACCGGGACATAGTCCGGAAGCCTACCGCCTTGATCCGCAGGTTGAAGGCGGACGTTTCTACATCGTTATGGAGCGGAGGAAGTTCAGTTTCGCCGAACAGGGCCGGGACGCGGGTTTTTACAGGTGCTGGTCAAACCAGGCAAGGGTGTCGTTCCACGCGGCCGTGGCCTGGGCTTCGTTGTAGCGGTCGCCGGTGTCGTTGTGGAAGGCATGGTCCACGCCGGGGTAGACCGTGAGCTGGTGGACAACGCCGGAGGCTGCCAGCGCATCCTTGAGTGCAGGCATAGGGCCAGTGATGCGCTGGTCCAGTTCAGCGTAGACGCCGAAAACGGCTGCCTTGATGTCCGGCACTTTGGCCAGGTCCGGGGCGGGCCCGTAAAACGCCGCGGTGGCTTTCAGCCCGTCCAGTTCCGCTGCCGCCTGCCAGGTGATGCCGCCACCGAAGCAATAGCCGGTCATGGCGATGCGTCCGCCATCCACAAAGTCCTGGGCCTGGAGATACTCCAGGGCTGCTGCGAAGTCGGCCACGTGCCGCTGGGCGCCGGCCTGGGTGAGGGCACCGGGTACGGCGTCGCGGTCCATTCCGGCCGTCCCGCCTTCACGGCTGAGCAGGTCAAGCGCGAGGGCGGCGTACCCCTCCTTCGCGAAGCGGCGGGCCACGTCTTCGATGTGGGGCGTCAGTCCGCGGTTCTCGTGGCAGATCAGCACGGCAGGACTGCGACCGTCCCGCTCCGGCCTGGCCAGGTAGGCACTGACGGAGGCGCCGCCGGACGGAAACTGGACGGACGCCGTCGTCAATCCTGGCGCCCCCTCCGGAACGGAGAGCGGGCTCTTTGCCCCGGGGACCGCACCCGATCCCGCAGTCCCGAGGGTCCCGGCAGCGGACGTAGGGGACGGTTCCGGGGTGGGCATGGGATCGGTGCTCCGCGGCACCTCGCTGGGGGTACAGCCCACCAGCAGCATCGCCGCCGACGCTGCCGCCATGCTGCCGGTAATGAAGGCAACCCGCCGGGTAAAGGTGCGCTGGCTCAGCGCGCCGGACTTGTAATCGTCGAAGAATTCCTCAATCAGGTATCTCTCATACTTGCCAAGCTGCATCACAATGCCTCCTCGTGGGGTGCCGAACATACTCCTCCCCCGGGCACGTGAAGAACAAGGTCGCCGGGCGGGCTCGGTCCCACCTTAACGTCTTTGTGATAAATAACACGTCCCAAAAAATCGGCGCGCCTGCCCGTCCGGGCTGGACCGCCGTGGCACTGGGAAATCCAGTTGATTGCGTAATCGAGAGCCGCGCCTCGCATGTTATCTAAATGTGACAATGGGTGGTAAGTCGGGTTATGGTCTTCAGGTGTCCCTCCCAGACGGGACATTCCCCGTCAGAATGCCGAGCCCTGCCACTGACCCGGGAACCAACGCTTTCCAGCTGGCAGGGACGGGGGAACCAAGTTTCCGCGGCCTTTTGAAGGCCTTGGGGTTAAGTCGATAGCGCGTCCGTTCCATTCGGAGGTGTTGCCGGCCGGGTATCTCCAACCCGAACCCGACAGCTCACCCCGCAGGCATGGGAGAGGCGATCAACTGTGTCAAAAAATTCCATCACTGCCCGTCACCGTGCAACCCCGGCCCGCTCCATCGTGATCGAAGGACTGTCTGTTTCGGCCAAGTCCCTGGGCCGTCCGGCTCTCGCCGTGGCAGCAGCCTCCGGCATTGCCTTCGGCGTCGGCGCCCCGGCCCACGCCGGTGTGAACGGTCCGGACACCACCGAGACCGCTAGCGTCCAGGCTTACGCCGCCCCTGCTCCGGCAGCCGCAGCCCCCGCCGCAGCAGCCGGCACCACCCACACGGTTGTATCGGGCGACACCCTTGGTGCCATTGCGTCGCTCCACGGTGTCAGCCTGAATGACGTCCTGTCAGCCAACGGGCTCTCGGTTTCCACCATCATCTACCCGGGCGACCAGATCCAGATTCCTGCCGCCGGTTCCGCTCCGGCTGCGCCCTACGTTGCACCGGCCTACGTTGCACCTGCTGCAGCACCGGCACCGGTCCAGACCGCTGCTGTTACCACCCCGGCGAACACCGGCATGAACATGTCCTACGCGTCCGCACCGGTTGCAGCCACCGGCAGCGGCGCCGGAGCAGCCATCCTGGCCAACGCCTACGGCCAGGTGGGCCAGATCCAGGACTGCACCGCGATGGTGGAGAAGGCCCTGCGCACGGTCGGCAAGTCCGTCGGCGACCTTGCCCCCGGCCAGTTCTACCAGTACGGCACCACCGTGGGCACCCCCGCCCCCGGCGACCTGGTGATCACCGCCGGCCACGTTGGCGTTTACGCCGGCGACGGCCAGGTTGTCAGCGGCGGCGTGAACGGCAACCAGACCGCAGTTCACTCCATCAGCTGGCTCAGCGGCGCTTCCTTCGTCCGCGTGGCATAGTCACCACAGACACAGGCGCAGCCGGCCCGTAAGGGCCAGGCCACTCCAGGCAAGGGCGGCAGCCGGGTTCTCCCGGCTGCCGCCCTTGCCTTGTCTCCCCGGGACTTCCTCACGCACGGTTTCTCCCGGGCCCCGCCTCAGGTACCGCAGAACGTCCGGTAGGTGCCGAAGTCTTCCGGCGGACCTTCGGTATAGCGATCCAGCCCCTGGCGTTCCTCGAACGGGGACCTCACCACCTCCAGGAGGCGGCTGAAGGGGCCCATGTCCCCCTCCGTTGCTGCTGCCAGTGCTTCCTCCACCAGATGGTTCCGGGGAATGTACACCGGGTTGACGCTGTCCATCAGACCGGCGTCGGGCTTCAGGCGGGCCCAGCGCTCAGCCCAAGCATCAAACGCGGCGAGGTCCAGGACCATGCCGCGCGCCGGCCTGGTATTTCCCCTGGCTGCCTGGCCAAGGCTCCGGAAGAACTGTGTGTAATCGACAGGTCCGTCCTTCAGCAGGCCGATGACCCCGTCCACCAGTTCCGATGCCTCGTCGCCTTCTTCACTTCCGGCCGGGCCGGCGGCGATGCCCAGCTTTGCCTTCATGCCGTCGAACCAGGCGTCGCTGTACTGGCTGCGGAACTTCCCCAGCGCCTCCACTGCGGGCGCGACTGCCTGTTCCTGGTCCTCGTGGAAGAGCGGCAGCATCGCCTCCGCCAGCCGCGCCAGGTTCCACTCGGCCACCACCGGCTGGTTGGCGTAGGCGTAGCGCCCGCCGACGTCGATGGAGCTGTACACGGCACCGGGGTTGAAAGCATCCATGAAGGCGCAGGGCCCGTAGTCGATGGTTTCGCCCGAAATGGTCATGTTGTCCGTGTTCATGACGCCGTGCACGAACCCCACCAGCATCCACCGGGCCACCAGCCCGGCCTGGGCAGCCACCACCGAGGCGAACAGTTCCAGGTAGGGATTTTCAGCCTGCGCTGCGGCCGGGTAGTGCCTGCTGATGGCGTGGTCCGCGAGCCGGCGCAGGAGCTCCATGTTGTCCGTGGCTCGGGCATACTGGAAACTGCCCACCCGGAGGTGGCTGCTGGCCACCCGGGCGAGGACGGCGCCGGGCAGCATGGTGTCCCGCCGTACCGGGCGTCCTGTGGCCACAACGGCCAAAGCGCGTGTGGTGGGAATGTTCAAGGCATGCATTGCCTCGCTCACCAGGTATTCGCGAAGCATGGGGCCGACGACGGCGCGGCCGTCGCCTGCCCGGGCAAAAGGTGTGCGGCCGGAGCCTTTGAGGTGCACGTCCCGCAGGCGCCCGCCGCCGTCCGGCAGTTCGCCGAGCAGGAGTGCCCGGCCGTCGCCGAGCAGCGGCGAGTAACCGCCGAACTGGTGCCCGGCGTATGCCTGGGCCACGGGCGTGGCGCCGGCCGGGACATGGTTGCCCAGGAGGAGCCGCACGCCTTCGGTGGTCCGCAGGTATTCGGGAGCCAGCCCCAGCTCACCGGCCAGTACTTCGTTAAGGACCAGGAGCGAGGGTTCCGGCGCTTCCTCTGCCTGCCAGGGAACGGAGAGTTCCGGGAGGTCGCGGGCAAAAAGGCCTTCGAAGGTGACAGTTGATTCTGCTGCTGCAGTCATGAATCAACCCTATCGCCGTCGTTGGCGCGCCGGTTGATCAGCCAGGTGATAAGCCACAGGATGACTCCAATGGCCATCAGTCCGCCGGCAATCTGGTACTGGATGATGTTCCTGCCGACCCACGGGCCGGCCAGGAAGGCGCAGAGCAGCGCGGCCACGAGCGGCAGAGGGCCCGGGGATGTGAAGAACACTTTGCGGTGGGGATGCCGCTTGCGGCGCAGCACCAGGCAGGCCACGTTGACCACCGTGAAGACACAAAGCAACAGGAAGGCGGTGGTGCCGGACAGGTTGGCCACGATGTTGCTTTCGGGATCACTGGTGACATACAGGATGAGGCCCAGGGCCAGGACAGTGGAGAAGGCGATCCCCGCCCACGGGGTGCGCCGGACCGGAAGGACTTTCCCCAAGGCGCCGGGCAGGACGTGCTGGCGGGCCATGCCGTAAATCAGCCGGCTGGCCATGAGCATGTTGATGAGTGCCGTGTTGGCGACGGCGAAGACGGCCAGGAAGGGGAAGACCCTGTCGATCGGGAAGTCCGGCGAGCCCTTGTGGACCACTTCCAGCAGGGCAGCGCCTTCAGCTTCCCGGATGCCCTCGAGCTCCGTGGGCGAAAGGACGCTCACCACGGACACAGCTACCAGCATGTACAGCAGCACTGCTATGCCCAGGCCGGTGAGCATGGTGCGGGGAAAGATCTTTTCGGGGTTCTGGGTCTCTTCCACCATGTTGACCGAATCCTCGAAGCCCACCATGGCGAAGAACGCGATGGACGTCGCTGCGGTCACGGCGAGGAAGAGCCCCTTGTCCTGGGAGTCGTTGAAGACGAAGATCTCGCCCGGGTTTCCCGTCCCCTGGGCCATGACAAAGAACCCGACACCGATCACGATGCACAGTGCTGCCATCTCCACCACTGTGAGCACAACATTGAACTTGACGCTCTCCCCCACGCCCCGCAGGTTGATGGCAGCCAGGAGGAGCATGAATCCAAGGGCAACCGCGGTAATCACGCCCTGCCCGGGTTTGCCCATCCAGCCATTAATCTCGAGGCCGCCGAAGAAGTTCTGGGCAAGGACGTTCGCAGACGTGGACGCGCTGGTGATTCCTGAGCAGACCACGGCAAATGCCACCAGGAAGGTGACGAAGTGGATCCCGAATGCCTTGTGCGTGTACAGCGCGGCGCCCGCAGCCTGCGGATACTGCGTGACCAGCTCGAGGTAGGAGAAGGCGGTGAGCGTTGCCACCACGAAGGCCAGCAGGAACGGCAGCCAGACGATTCCCCCTACGGTGCCGGCCATGGTTCCGGTTACGGCGTAGACGCCGGCACCCAGGATGTCGCCCACAATGAACAGCAGCAGGAGCTTGGGTCCCAGCACCCGCTTGAGGGTGGGCTCCTTGCCGTGGGCAGTAACGTCCGAGACTTCTTCTGAAGCTGCGCTCATGTGTGGCCTCCAAGGCTGACTGGGCTGGGTGAGGGGCTTGGCATTGGTGCATCGGCTGGCCCGCGGCGCAGTGCGGGGCCGTGGGATAAGCGCCGCCGCCGGGGGAAGGGGATGCGCTGCAGGTCCTCAGCCGCGATGACCGCAGCAGAACCCGCGCGGGCACCGGCTTGGGCCAGGAGCAGTGAGGCGTCGTCGCCGTACCGTGAGGAGAAGTGCGTGAGCACCAGGGTGCGGGCGCCGGAACGTGCCGCCAGTTCTCCTGCCTGCCCGGCTGTGAGGTGGCGGTACTGGCCGGCCAGCCCGGCGTCGTCGTCAGCGAAGGTCGATTCGGCGACGAGGAGGTCGACGCCGTCGGCAAGTTCCTCTGCGCCCGGACAGGGCGCGGTGTCCATTACGAAGGCGAATCGCTGGCCCGGCCGGGCGACGCTGACGTCTTCAAGCTGCACGCCGCCCAGGCTCCCTTGGCGCTGCAGCCGCCCTGCGTCCGGCCCGGATATCCCTGCCGCCTGCAGGCGTTCCGGCAGCAGGGTCCGGCCGTCCGGTTCGGCCAGGCGGTAGCCGTAGGTTTCTATCCGGTGTTTGAGGGGCCGGACTTCCAGTCCTTCTGCCACCGCTCCGCCTTCGCCGTGCGGGTGCAGCCTGAGGTCGATACCCGGTGTGCTGACGGATACAAGGGCGCGGACCACGTCCCCGCCGGAGGATGGATAGTGGAGATGGACCGGATGGGGCACGGCGTCGAGGGCCATGCGCGAGAGCACCCCCGGCAGCCCGAAGCAGTGGTCGCCGTGAACGTGGGTGAGGCAGATGTGGGTGATCATGTTCGCTGAGACCCCGGCGTGGATCATTTGGCGCTGCGTTCCCTCGCCGGGGTCGAACAGCATGCCCTCGCCGTCCCAGCGCAGGAGGTAGCCGTTATGGTTCCGGGTCCGTGTGGGGACCTGGGAGGCGGTGCCGAGGACAACGAGCTCGCGCATGGCTTTAAGGACCAAAAAGCAGGTGCCGGAGAATCCGGTACCTGCTTTCTTGGATGCGGCGGCGGCTTAGCGCCGCCGGAGCATTCCCATGATCCTGCCGGCCACGCCGCCCGGCCTGGCCCCTGCGGCACCCGTTGTGCCGGGCGTCCGGCGGGCTGCATTCAGCCCGGTCCCGCGGGCAGTCCCGCCGGTCCCCGTCCTGCCTGCGAATCGTCCAGCGGCATTTTTGATCATGCTTCCCAAGTTCATGTGAAACTCCTTCAGTAGTGATCCTGCCAACCGATATTCATCAGCCTGCTTATGATTTTAGCGCAGTTTGGCCCCACGTCGAGGGGACAGGCCGAACATCCCCGCTCAAGCTTGCTTCCTGGGGGCGCGGCCTGGGAGCTCGGGAATAGGGGCGGTTGCCCCTATCGGCGGGTTCGTGCGGCTGCTAAATTGGCACGCCTCAGGCCACCTCCCCCGCCAGGGAACCCGCTATCCGGAAGGTAACCAACATGCTTTCAGACACCTCCCTCCCCGTGATCAGGGCAACGCTGCCTGTGGTGGGCGAAAACATCCAGGAGATCGCCAAACGGTTCTACCAGCACATGTTTGACGCACGGCCGGACCTGCTGGACGGCCTGTTCAACCGGGGCAACCAGGCTGACGGGCGGCAGCAACAGGCGCTGGCCGGATCCATCGCAGCGTTTGCCCGGTACCTCGTGGAAAAGCCCGACCAGTTGCCTGACCACCTGCTGTCCAGGGTTGCCCACAAGCACGTCTCCCTGGGCCTGAGCCCGGACCAGTACGAGATTGTCCACGAGCACTTGTTCTGGGCCATCGTCGATGTGCTCGGTGAGGCCGTGACGCCCGAGGTAGCCGCTGCCTGGGATGAGGTCTACTGGCTGATGGGCAACATGCTGATCAACCAGGAACGGGGGCTGTAAAACGCTGTTCACTTGTCGCCGGAAACCATCTGGCGCACTTGGCGGGTGGCTGAACGCATCCAGGAGACGGACGACGTCGTCACTTTCGTTGTGGAGCGCATCGACGAGAGGGCGGTGAAACCTTCCCTGCCGGGACAGTACGTGACCATCAAGATGCTCATGAAGGACGGCGTCCACCAGCCACGGCAGTACAGCCTCACCCGCGCCGACGACGGCAGGCACCGCCACTTCGCCGTCAAGCGGGTGCACGGGCAGGGAACGCCTGACGGCGAAATGTCCAACCTCCTGCACAACGACGTCAAAGTGGGCGACGAGGTGGTCCTCTCGGCGCCCTTCGGGGATGTAGTGCTGGAGTACACGGACAGGCCGGTGGTTATGGCCAGTGCGGGGATCGGGGTGACGCCGATGGCCGGCATGCTCTCGCACCTGGTCAAATCCGGCAGCCAGCGCCAGGTGATGCTCCTGCATGCCGATGACAGCCCGGGATCGTTTCCGCTGCGCCGGCAAGTCACCGAGGACCTGGCGTTGCTGTCCGACGGCTCCATGCACACCTGGTTCCTCAACCAGGACCAGGACTCCGGGTCTTCCAGCTTCACCGGATTCATGGACGTGGCCGCCGTTGAGCTCCCGCTCGACGCCGAGTACTATCTCTGCGGCCCGCTGCCCTTCCTCCAGTCCGTTCGGAGCAGCCTCATCTCCAAGGGCGTTCCGGCCAAGGACATCCAGTACGAGGTGTTCGGTCCGGACCTCTGGCAGGCCGACTTCCAGTAGGGGAATCCGCCATGGCCGGAAGGCTTAGCGGATGAGCCGGCGGACATACGGCGCCTTGCCTGATGGTGTCCGTTCAAGCTGTGACACGACGGCCACGTCAACAGGGGTCCCGACGACGCCTGCCGCGCGGAGCGCGCCGGCCACCGCAGCCTGTACTGCCTGGGGGGAATTTCCCGCGGCAAGACCTGCCAGGAGGACACGCAGCCGCGCCGGCTCCTGGACTACCTGCCATCCACCGGCAGCGGCCTGGTCCAGCACGTGGTGGAACACGATGGGATGCACCCTGACCGGACCCGCCGAACCCTGCATGTCCAGAACATCCTCGATCCGCCCTTCAATGTCCTCCAGCAAAGTGAAGGAGCGTCCGCACGGACAGCCCCGGCCGCCCAGCCTCACGGTGTCCGACATTTCATACCGGATGAGTGGCAGCGTCCGCGAAAACAGGACTGTGACCAGAACTCTCGCCCCTGTGGTTCCCCGCGGCACCGGATTCCCGTCCCGGTCCACGGGTTCGACGATCAGCAGGTCCTCATAGAGATGGCGGTTCCGGTAGACGCACGGGGAGGCGATGCCGGCCGTTTCAGTGGCAGCGTAGACATCGACCGGCGCGCTTCCCCAGGCTTTCGCCAGTTCCTGCGCGGCGGAGGGCGTGAGCACCTCGGAGGCTGACATCACCGCCTGCGGCGAGATTTTCAGGTGGCCGGCCAGCTGCTCCAGGGCCAGGGGGCGCAGGGCCGAGGCGTAACCAACCAGCGCCCTGGGCTGGAACCTGTTGAGTGCGGCAACAGTCTCGCCCATCGGAGCCGTGACATCCAGGCGGAGCGTGGGGACCAGCCCGGAGCGCAGTGACGCTCCAACGACGGCGGACTGGTGCGTGGGGACGCGGGACGTCACCAGTGCTACTTTCAATGGACGTCCCAGTCCGGCCTGGATCCCGGCCCAGTCGTTTGCCCGGGCGTAGGAGGCCAGCACTGTTGCCCACTCGGAACGGTTCCAGATGAAGGTTCCCCGCGGGCCTGCGGTACCGGCCGTCGCTGCTGCCCACCAGCGTCCCCTCCAGGGCACGCCGGGGTCACCGTTTTCCGCGGCCAGTGCGCGGAGATGCTGCTCCACGTCCGCCAGCTTAAGGTCCGGTGTGGTGACGGCCTCGTCGAAGTGGCTCATGAGGTCTGCTTTGGTCACGGGAGGCAACTGGTCAAAGGGTGCCTCCTGCAGCCCCGCATGATGACGCCGGTAGAACTCCGAACCCGCATAGGCCGCGCGGAGCAGTTCCTGCAGTGCGCGGTCCTGGTGAGCGGCAATTGTCGTGGCGTCCCAGTGGTCCCGCCTTCGCCAGGCAGCCCGGAGGAACAACACCCGGGACACAATCCGAACGTCCATGGCCAACGCTGAAAGGGCGTGGAGCCGGGTGCTTAGGCCCCGCGGGCGCGGCGCAGGGCCGCCAACCGGGCCGTGTATTCAGTCTCGTCGATGTCGCCGCGGGCGAAGCGTTCGGCCAGCAGGTCCTCCGCAGCACTTCCACCGGGTCCGTTGCTCCCGCGCCCGCGGTTACCCGGGGACATGGAGCGGGCAAAAAGGACAAGGGCCGCAATGACTGCTCCCCAGAACAGGATGAAGCTCACCACCATCAGGACGTAGCCCCAGGCGCCCATGTTTCCATCCCAGTACATCATCGCTGCTCCTCCCGCCCTGCTGCCGGCCCCTGATTGACTGTCCCGGTAAAAGGCCTTCTGGAGCCAGAGTCTTTCGTCCCGCGGATCCACTGACGGGGCTCGCGGCGGTTGCAGCGCGCGGTACCTCCCGATTCCCGGCAACCGCTATGCGGAAACTGCTCCCCGAAAGCCGGAACGGTTTCCCGGCCCAACGTTCGGGGAGCAGCCAGCCCCTCTGCGGTGTGTCCTTTTGTTCCTCAACGTTCCAGGTCGTCGGGTTCGAATTCGCTCAGTGGTGAACCGCCAAAGTTTTCCTCGTCGTCGCTGGCATCAGCTTCAAGCCCTGTGGGTTCTTCGCCAAAGTCGACGTCGGCAACCGCCTCCCCCAGGGTGGGCGTAGCGGAGGCGGCCTGCCCCTCAGCTTCAGAGCGGGCCTGCGCTGATTCATCCCGGAAAGTCTGTTCGCTGATGAAATCCTCTTCCTCACCGGAAACCGCCTCATCCTGGATCAACGGATCCTCCTGCCAGCGGTCCGGATTGTTCTCTGCCGCGCCCGGGTAGGTGTCCGGCTCGCCATTCACAGGGTCAAGCTCAAGGGAGGAAGCCGCACCCGGAGTCTCATCAAGGAGCACGTCGTCATCCTGGACAATGTCGAGCCCCTCATCGGGAAGGTTCTGTTCCGTCATGGTGATGCCTTTCTCTTTGGACAGCTGGAGTGAACAATAGTAAGCATACTGACGACCCCGCGGCGTTGCTAACGTCTCCGCGACTGATCGCCAGGAATTCGTGCAGGTTCTTCGACGAGCTCCGCACCCCGCCCGTCCCCAACCCGCATTTTGCCGTGACCTTTGGCCCTATGTCCGCCGTGGCTGCGGGGCCAGTCTTATAGGTGACCCACGCCCGTGCGAATGAGGAGATCCGGTCATGACAACTCGTAAACCAATCGCCGCCGCCACCAATGACTCTCCGCAGAGCCAGGCGGCGGTGCTGTGGGCTGCGCGCCGGGCGGAGCGCTCCGGTGTGCCCCTGGTGATCCTCCATGTTGTGGACGACAGGTGGGTGGCGGAACCGTATCCCTGGATCGGCGTTATGGAAGAGGCCGGTGACCGGCTCCTGCAGACTGCGGCGGGACGGGTCCGGGACGCGTTCCCCATTACTATTACCACCCGGCTCCTTACCGGAAGCGTAGGACGTTCGCTGGCGAAGTATTCCGCCAAGGCGTCCATGGTGGTCATCGGCTCAGGCACCGGCCACCTGGGCGGTTCACTGGCCGACCGGGCGCTTCAGGTTGCAGCCTCTTCGAAGGTTCCGGTGGCCGTGGTGGGAACGCAGGACCTGGAGGGCCGCTCCGGCGTGGTGGTGGGTGTTGACGGTTCCAAGGAAGCGACGCAGGCCGTGGCTTTCGCCGCAGCTGAGGCAGACCGGGAAGGTGACGAGCTGACAGTGGTGTACGCCATCATCGCCCCCGACCGTGTGGTGGATGCCGGCCTGACATCCACCAGCCTCGCCGAGCTTATTGCCGAAGAGGAGCGGCTTGTCCTGGCAGAGACGGTGGCAGGGCTGAAGGAAGACTATCCAAGCCTCCAGGTGCACCAGGTGCTGGAAACCGAGAGGAGTCCGGTGGATGCGCTGGTGGATGCCGCGGTGAACGCCAGGATGCTCGTGGTGGGGAGCCGCGGCCGGGGCGGGATTCAACGGCTCCTGCTGGGATCCACGGCCCACGGCGTTCTGCGGCACCTGCCCTGCCCCACTGTTATTACCCGCATCCAGGCCACCAAGAACAAGAACTAGGCCGGACCGGGCCTACTGCTTCTCCCCATAGCTGTACCCACCTCCTACGTTCGGGTTGGCGTCATGAAGAAGACTGCTTCGGTAATAATGCTCATCCTCGGGATCCTCATCTCGATGGTCGGCCTCGCCACTCTCGCCGGAGGGGCGGCGGCCTCAGTGGTGGGATCCGCGCAGGGAGATGGTTACCTCACGTCCGGCACTGCCCGCCTGGCCGTTGGGTCCCACGCCCTGACCTCGCCCAGGCTTGATGCCGTCGGCGAGGGCGTCCCTCCGCGCCTGCCTTTCGACGTCGGGACGCTGAGGCTGCGGGCCACGTCCGCGGACCCGGGAAAGGAAATCTTCATAGGGGTTGCCCCGCAGGACGACGTTGAGCGTTACCTTTCGGGCGTGCACCATTCCGAACTGCTCGAAGTGGACAGCCGGCCCTTCCGGGCCGAATACCGTGACATTCCAGGCACCGGCACGCCCGAACCTCCGGCAGAGCAAACGTTCTGGAGCACGTCCGCCTCCGGGCCCGGCGAACAGGAGCTCACATGGGACCTTGCCGCCGGCAGCTGGGAAATCGTCATCATGAACGCTGACGGCAGCCTTGGAGTGGACGCCGAGGTGCAGGCGGGATTCCGCTCGGACCTGATCATGCCGGCTGCCACAGGCCTGCTGGTGGGAGGGGCAATTGCGCTGGCACTGGGGATCCCCTTGCTGATCCTGGGAGCCGTGGGCCTCGGCCGGCACGCGAGGCAGCATCCCCGGGGGCCTGCCGCACCGCCACCTGGATACGGGCCGCCGCCGGGGTATGGAACACAGCCCGCGTACGCGCAGGGGTATGGGTCACAGTCCGGCTATGCGGCGGGCTACGGCCCGTCGACCGGCTATGGGCCGCCTGCCGGGCCTGCCGGAGCAGTGCCCGGAACACCAGTCCCCGGAGCCCTTGGAGCACCAGGTGCGCCAGGGGCCGGAGCATCACCTGTGCCGGGAGCCGGAGCACCTGGTATCCCACCGGTGCCGCACCCCGGGGCCGCAGACCGGGCAGACCGGGCTCCCTATCCCGCCAGGCTCTTCGGTGACCTTGATCCGGCCCTGTCCCGGGCGATGTGGCTGGTCAAGTGGTTCCTGGCCATTCCGCACTTCATCGTGCTGGTCTTCCTGTGGTTCGCGTTCCTCGTGACCACGATTGTGGCAGGCTTCGCCATCCTGTTCACCGGCCGCTACCCGCGCCCCCTGTTCGACTTCAACGTCGGAGTTCTGCGCTGGAACTGGCGGGTGGCCTTTTACGCGTACGCTGCTGGGGGCACTGACCGCTACCCGCCCTTCACCCTGGCACGCACCGATTATCCGGCGGACTTCGAAGTGGACTACCCGGAGAAGCTTTCCCGCGGGCTGGTTCTGGTGAAGTGGTGGCTCCTGTCCCTTCCGCATTTGCTGATTGTCGCCGCCCTGTCCGGGGCCACCTGGACCTGGGAAACAGAGGCCGACGACCTCGGAACGACCTATGAGCGCGCAACAGGGCCGTCCCTGCTGGGCTTGCTCGTCCTGGTGGCCGTGGTGGCGCTGCTGTTCACCGGGCGGTACCAGCGGCCGCTGTTCGATTTCATCCTCGGCATCAACCGCTGGATCTACCGCGTCCTGGCCTACACGGCACTGATGCGTGATGAATACCCGCCATTCCGGCTTGACCAGGGACCTGCGGACGTCCTGCCGGGGGTGCCGGAGCCACCGCAGCCGGAACCATTGCGGCAGGAAACACTGCAGCAGGAACCACCGCGCCGTGAACCGCCTGCGCAGGCGCCACCGTCGGCTCTCCCCTAACCTGCCGGTGGCCCCTGCCGTGACTTTCGGCCCTACCTCCCGTTGTCCCGCCGGGACATCATGTACCAAGGACCGCCCGGGTCACCTGAGGAGCTGAGATGAGTACTGCTGGAACACCATTTGCCCGGATCCTTGTGGGCGTCGACGGCTCGGAACCGTCCATCGAGGCCTTGCGGCAGGCCCAGCGCCTGGCAACGCCGCTGGGCGCCAAGGTCCTGGCCAACGCCTACTGGGATTACCCGCAGGTCTATGCCGGCTACGTGATGATGGGCATCGAAGGCTTCGAGGAGCGCGCCGGGGAGATCCTCGATGACGCGGTCAAGAAGGCTTTCGGCGGCGAGACGCCGTCGAACGTTCTTCCCAGCCTGATCCGCGGCCATCCGCGGGATTCGCTGATCGACGCCAGCCGTGATGCGGACATGGTGGTGGTGGGACGCCGCGGGCACGGCGGTTTTGGCGGGCTGCTCCTGGGCTCGGTCAGCTCAGCCCTGGTGGCCCACGCCCACTGTCCGGTGCTGGTGGTCCACACGCCGGAAGATCGCCCGGGGGCATCCTGAAGGAGGTCCACGTGGCCGGGACCACGGCAGGCGCAGTCCGTTGACGGAGCCGCTGCGGGGTGACGCACGACGACGGATGGCGGCTGCCGCCGTCGTGCTCGCCCTGATTGTCCTAGCCATCGTTCTTGCCGTACTGCTGCGGTCACCGGCGGGAACTTCTTCACAGCCGGCCGCACCTTCCTCTCCCGGCGCCTCCACCAGCCCCGGCCCGGCCGCCTCCAGCGCCCCTCCCGCCACAACACGGCCATCCACAGCAGACCCCTCCGCATCCCAGCCTGTGGAGGCATCGACGGAAACACCGGAGGCAGGGCAGAACCCTGTCCAGCCTCCCGCCACTGTGCCTCCTGTCCCGGTCCCGCCGCCCGCAACGGACGGCGAGCCCGGCCCTGGGCCGGATCCTGTCCCGCCGGCGGCGCCGTTCCCCTCCTGGCTGATCAGCCAGGACCTCACGGTCATTCCGAACGCGGGGCGCGTGGTGGCGCTGACGTTCGATGCCGGAGCCAATGCGGCAGGACTGCCGAAGATCCTGTCCACCCTGTCCGCCAAGGGGGTCACGGGCACGTTCTTCCTCACCGGCAACTGGGTGGATGCCAACCCCGGCGGGGTGAAGCAGATCGTTTCTGCGGGGCACCGGGTGGCCAACCACTCCATGACCCATCCTGGTTTCACCGGCCTGGACGACGGGCAGATTGCCCAACAGGTGCGCGGAGCGGAACAAACAATCCTGGCAGCCGGCGCCGACCCCCGCCCGCTGTTCCGTTTCCCGTTCGGCGAAAGGGATGCCCGCACTATTGCCGCTGTCAACAGCCTCGGCTACGTTGCCGTCCGGTGGACCGTGGACACCCTGGGGTGGAAAGGTACCAGTGGCGGCGTCAGCACCCAGGCCGTCGCAGACCGCACGCTGGCCGCCCTGCAGCCCGGCGAAATTGTCCTCATGCACATTGGTTCCAATCCCGACGACGGCTCCACCCTTGACGCCGACGCCCTGCCGGACATCATCGACCGCATCACCGCCGCCGGGTACGGCTTCGCCACGCTTGACGCGCTGCTGGCCCCCTAACTGAAGGAAGGGCCGCTAATGGAAAAGACCAGGCAGGCAAAAGCCGCCGGCAGGCGTCCTGCTCCGGCAGCCAACGGAACGGCTGATCCCGCACACCACGGGCTTCCCCTGCATGAGGTGGTCCTGCTGCTCGGGACGGACCACGTGCAGGGCCTCGCGTCCGCGGAGGTTGCCCGCCGCCAGGCCGAGTTCGGAGCCAACGTGCTGCCGCGCTCACGCGGCGGGGGAATCTTCCGGAAACTGGCCCGGCAGTTCCATAATCCGCTGGTCTACGTGCTGCTGGCCGCGGCGGCCGTCACCTTGTTCCTGGGTGAATATTTGGACTCGGGCGTCATCCTCGCCGTCGTCCTGGTGAACACATTGATCGGCTTTGTCCAGGAAGTCCGGGCGGAGGCTGCCCTGGATGCACTGCACTCCCTGGTCCGCACGCGCGCTGTGGTGGTCAGGGACGGGCAACGGGAAGAGGTCCCCTCGGAGGACCTCGTCCCCGGAGACCTAGTAATCCTCGAGGCCGGCGACAAAGTCCCGGCGGACCTGCGGCTGGTCCGGCTGTCCGGCCTGCGTGCCGATGAATCCGCCCTGACGGGCGAGTCCGAGACAGTAGAGAAGAACGAGGTGGTCCTTCCCCCGACCACGCCGGTGGCGGACCGCCGGAACATGGTCTACAGCGGCACCCTGGTGACGGCCGGCACCGGCGCGGGGGTTGTTGTCGCCATCGGTGGGGAGACGGAACTCGGTGAGATCCACCGGCTGATGGGCTCGGTGCAGCAAATTGCCACCCCGCTGACCCAAAAGCTGGCGCACTTCAGCATGACGCTGACGGTGGCCATCCTGGCACTTGCCGCCGTGGCTTTCCTTGCAGGCGTGGCACGCGGCCAGCAGCCGCCACAAATGTTCACCGCCGCCGTCGCGCTCGCGGTGGGGGCAATCCCCGAAGGACTTCCCGCGGCAGTCACGGTAACCCTCGCCATTGGCGTCCGCCGGATGGCCCGGCGCCGCGCAGTGGTGCGCAGGCTGCCGGTTGTTGAGACGCTGGGCAGCACCACGGTTATCTGCTCCGACAAGACCGGCACCTTCACCGAAAACCAGATGACGGTGCGGGCACTGTGGACTTCATCCGGAGCTTACGACGTGACAGGTTCCGGATATGGCCCGGAGGGGCGCGTCCTTCCCGCAGGTGCGGGTGTACAGGGCGCCTCGGAAGGGAGCGCCGCGGAAGGGACCGAGGCGACGGCGGCGCGGGACTTTGCGCTGCACTGGTCCCTGCTGGCGGGAGCCGCCTGCAATGACGCCAGGGTGGTGAGGGAGGGCGACGCCTGGCGCGTCCAGGGGGATCCCACGGAGGCTGCGATGCTGGTGACCGCCGGGAAGGGCGGAGTGGATACCGCGCAGTTCCTTTCCGCCTATCCCCGCCGCGGGGCGCTCCCGTTCACGTCAGAGAGCCAGTACATGGCCACCCTCCACGCCCCCCGGCTCACGGACGGCAGCGGCACGGGGCAGAACACCGTGCTGGTCAAGGGCGCCCTGGAACGGGTGCTGGAGCTGTGTGCCTGGCAGATGGACGGCCCCGGTGACAACGGGCACCTCAACAAGCAGGCTGTCCTGGAGGTTGCGCACCGGTTTGCCGGCACCGGGCTGAGGGTCCTGGCGACGGCCATGATGCACCTGCCCGCCGGCACCTCCCTTGACGAGGCAAACCTGCGCGGTCAGCTGACGCTGACGGGGCTCCAGGCGATGTTCGACCCGCCGCGGGAGGCAGCGGCGGCAGCAGTGCATGCCTGCCACCAGGCGGGGGTGGCCGTCAAGATGATCACCGGCGACCATATTGGTACTGCAGCTACCATTGCCAGGGCAGTGGGCATCACTGCGGACCGGGCGGACGGGACCGCGCTGACGGGAACGGAGCTGGACGCGATCCCCGAGGACCAGCTGCCCGATGCGGTGGAGCGCGCAACAGTCTTCGCGAGGGTGTCGCCCGAGCAGAAGCTCCGCCTCATCGGTGCGCTCCAGTCCCGGGGGCACGTGGCTGCCATGACGGGCGACGGCGTCAACGACGCGCCGGCACTGCGCCAGGCGAACGTAGGGATCGCCATGGGACGGTCTGGAACGGAAGTGGCAAAGGAGGCCTCGGACATCGTCCTGACAGATGACGACTTCGCCACCATCGAGGCGGCTGTCGAGGAAGGCCGGAACGTCTTTGACAACCTGACCAAATTCATCGTCTGGACCCTGCCCACCAATATGGGGGAAGGCCTGGTGATCCTCGTGGCGATCCTGGCCGGAGCAACCCTTCCCGTCCTGCCCACGCAGATTCTGTGGATCAACATGACCACAGCGGTGGCCCTGGGACTGATGCTGGCGTTCGAGCCGAAGGAGCCCGGCCTCATGTCCCGGCCTCCCCGGGCACCCGGCCGCCCACTCCTGACCTGGACCCTCACCCTCCGGATCCTGCTGGTCTCCACGCTCCTTGTGGCAGGCACCTGGTGGATTTTCGAACTCGAACTGGCCGGTGGTGCATCGCTTGCCGAAGCCCGGACCGCTGCAGTCAACCTCTTTGTGGCGGTGGAGACCTTCTACCTCTTCAGCTGCCGTTCCCTCACCCGGTCCGTGTGGCGGATCGGGTTCTTCAGCAACCGCTGGGTGGTTCTCGGTGTCCTGGTCCAGGCGGCCGGCCAGCTGGCCATCACCTACTCCCCCGTAATGAACGAACTCTTCCACACAGCCCCCATCGGCCCGGAGACCTGGCTGCGGATCCTGGGCATCGCAGTGCTGGCTTCACTCGTCGTCGCCGTGGACAAGCGCTTCAGGCGCCACTCGTTCTAGCCCGGTCCCGCCGTTCCAGGTACTGCAGGAGCGGGCCTCATGGCTTTGGCAGGAGCCGGACCAGCACCAGTCCCGTCACTGCGGCCATTGCCACCGCCATCAGGACCGCCGCCCCAATTCCAATGGCGGCTGTCAGCCACAAGTCCTGGCCGGGCTGCCACAGCGGAGTCGCAACGGCCATGAAAACGCCCAGTCCCACGGCCCAGGCAGCCGCGCTTCCGGCGATCCACCGCCAGGCCCTGGGGACATGACGGCGCAGTTCGAACCATTGCGCCAGGCCGATCGAGACCAGGAGCACCATGGCGGCCCCGGTTCCCGTAACTATTTGGGCTGCTGCCGGCCACCCGTGCCAGGACTCGCTGCTAAAGGACAACAGGCCCACCGTCCAGGCAACGGCAGCTGCGGCGGCGGTGAGCAGGACCCAGCGCCGGACGGACACGGCGGGAAGCCTTGATTCGAGAACCCGCCCCTGGAACCACCCCAGGACGGCACCCTCTGCAAGGCCGGCAAACACCAGCAACGGAACCCCGGCCGCTGGCCAGAAGGCAACCGAAACGGACTGGGCCGCCGCAGGGGCAAGGAAGCCGAGGCTCTCGCCCGCGCTCACCCATGCCACCCAGCGGACAAGAAAGGTGGTCCTGCGCGGCGAATCGGCTGCCTCAGCACCCATCAGGCACGGCCCTCCCTTCATGGTTCTTCCAGCGTAGGGGACCAACGGCTCTGCCACGCGCCCGGCCCCACTGCCCATAGTTAAGGCAAGGGACGGGTGGGACGCTGCCGGCAGCCTGCAGGCACAGGCCTGCCACACCCTGGAAAAGGACGATCGGGAAGGGACGATGAGGAAGGGACCATGAACCAGGACAAGGACGCTGCCGCCGAGGCAGAAGCACTCCAGGCGGTTGAACGACACCACGCACACATGCTCAAGCATCTGAACGGACTCGTGGCCCTCCTGATGGCAGCAGTGGAGGCACGTGATGCCGCTGCCGAGGAAACAGCGCAGGCAACGCTCCTGGACTGGTGCGACAGCCACCTCATCCCCCATGCCCTGGCCGAGGAGGGCCCCCTATACGGCGGACCGCACGCTACCTCCGGGGGAAGGCTGCTGGTGGAGGGGATGCTGGCCGAACACCGCGTCATTGTGGACCTTGTGGAGGAACTGCGCACCTCCAACGGACTAGCCGCCGCGGTGGCAGGTTCTGCCATCCAGCGGTTGTTTGCCCTGCACCTGGACAAGGAAAACCGCCTCCTGATGCCCTTCATCGTCGAGTCCCCGGACATGTCCCTCGCCGCGTCCGTGCAGGGGCTTCACGAACTGACAGGAGAAGGCGCGGGCCACCACGCCGGAACGCACGACGACGGCACGCAGCATCGCTGATGACACGTCGCTTATTGCCCGCCGCCGCTTTTCCGGTGCGCGGCTTCTTCCGGGGCGTGGACCACCAGGACCGGACAGTGCGCGTGGCTGACGCACGCCGAACTCACCGAGCCCAGCACCAGGCTGCCATGGCCGCGCCGCCCCACGATGAGGAGGGACGAGTTCCGGCTCCCCTCAATCAATTGCTCACTGGCTTTGCCCCGCACCAGCCGCGGGTGGACAAATGCCGGCAGCTCCGGGCCGAAAGCGTCCGCAAGGGCCTGCTCCAGCGACTGCCTGGCTGCGTATTCGAAGCCTTCGATGCCCACCACAAGGTAGAGCCCATAGCCGGGAGGAACGTCCCAGCATGCCCACGCCTCCACAGTTGCGCCAAGGGGCCCGGCCAGGTCCCCGGCTGCACGGAGGGCGGCGATCGAGGCATCGGATCCGTCCACGCCAACAACAATCCTGGGGTGCTCCTCGGGGGCGTCCATGAGGCTCCGATCTGTTTGGTCTGCTCCCAGACTGTACAGGGTCCGGGCAGCGGGATAGGGCCGAAAGTCACCGCCGGGTGCTGGTCGCGGGCCGGCACGGGGCAACCGCCGGCGAGGGGCTGCGGTTGTATGATCAGGACTCGCGACTTTGGTCCCTTCCTGCTGGTCCGCACAGACGGAAAGATGGGACCAGGCCCCTGGCACGGGCTGCCTGTACAGCAGTGCAGGCATAGTCCTTAAGACAATTGGGAGCATAGGGTGCAAAGGCATGAGTCGGGCCCGGACGGGGCTGCAGGTCCCCAGGAGCCGCTGCGCGTGTTCATTCTCGATGACCACGAGCTTGTTAGGCAGGGGCTGAAGGACCTACTTGAGGGCGAAGGGTTCGAGGTGGTCGGTGAGAGCGGATCCGCGGCGGAGGCCACGCGCCGCATCCCCGCACTCCAGCCGGATATCGCGATCCTGGACGGACGGCTCCCCGACGGCACGGGCATCGAGGTATGCCGGGATGTGCGCTCGCTGGACCCCCGCCTGCACTGCCTGATCCTGACAAGCTACGACGACGAGCAGGCCATCCGGGGCGCCGTCCTGGCAGGAGCGTCGGGATACATCCTCAAGCAGATCAGGAGCGATGACCTCCTCGCCGGAATCCGCAAGGCGGCCGCAGGCGAGTCCCTCTTTGAGCCCGGCGTCAGGGAGCGGATCATCGCCGGACTTTCCAAGGCCCCGACGGACCCGCGGCTGGATGCGCTCAGTGCCCAGGAGAAGAAGGTCCTGACGCTGATCGGGCAGGGCATGACCAACCGCCAGATCGGCGAGGAGCTCTTCCTGGCCGAGAAAACAGTGAAGAACTACGTGTCATCCATCCTGGCGAAGCTGGGATTCGAGCGCAGGACCCAGGCCGCCGTGTACGTCACACGGAACACCCCGGACGGGCAATAAACCAGTCCCATTGACCGAAGCTGCCTGCTGCCTTCCCGTCCGTCACAAACGCTGGGCGGACCAGGTGATCCGGGTGCCTTCCCCCGGCGTGCTCCGGATGGTGCAGCTGCCGCCCAGCATCTCTGCCCGGCGCCGCATATTGGCCAGGCCACTCACCCGTGCGGGTTCTTCGAAACCGCACCCGTTGTCCTGGATCACCAGCTCAACCTGCCGCTGGGTCACGGACACCGCAACCCGTATCTCCTTGGCACCTGAGTGGCGGGCGGCATTGCTCAGTCCTTCGGAAAGCACGGAAAGCACATGGCCGGCAACGTTTTCCCGGACGGTGTCCACGGGGCCGGCAAAAGCCACTTTTGGTTCAACGGCATAGCTGCGGGAGTTGTCCTGGACCACCCCCAGGATGCGGTTTGTCAGCGGTTCACGGTTTTCCTCCCCGGTCCGAAGGGAGTAGATGGTGTCCCGCAGCTTCCGGATGGTGTCGTCCAATTCGGAGGTGACGGTGGCAATCCGTTCGTGCGCTATGGGATCTAGGGTGTAGCGGCGGAGGCTCTGGATACTCAATCCGGAGGCGAAAAGCCTCTGGATGACAAGATCGTGCAGGTCGCGGGCAATCCGCTCCCGGTCCGTGAACAGGAGGTTCTGTTCACGGAGCGCATGGACACGGGCAAGGTCGAGTGCCAGCCCGATCCTGCTCCCGAAAATCGAGCTGGAGTCCGCTTCGGCCTGGCTGTAGGCGGTTGAGCCCTGTGGACGGGCGAGCAGCAGAACACCGTTCTCGCTGTTGCTGTGGCCGATTGCGCAGACCAGCACCGAACCCAGTTTTTCCGCCACCTCATCGCCGAAAACCCGCTGGGGATCACGCACCACGCGGGACTCCCCCGTCTCGATGACCGAGGAGACTGCGTCGGAAGCACCAATCTCCTGCCCCGCCTGCAGGCCCTGGACGCCCAGGGAGGACCTGCACCTGAGGACCCCGTCACCCGCAGGAACAGCAATCACGGCCAGCGCGGACTCTGACACCCGCAAGGCTGTTTCGGCCACCAGGTCAAGGTTGTCCGAGTCCCCGGGGTGCGGGGCCATGATCAGCCGGCTGCTCAGTTCCATCCCCGCCTCCAGCCATTTCTGGCGCCGCTTGCTGTCCTCGAACAGGCGGGCATTCTGGATGGCCACACCGGCGGCAGCGGCGAGGGCCACGGCAAGGTCCTCATCCTCCGGCGTGAAGTCCTGCCCGCCGTCCTTTTCCGTCAGGTAGAGATTTCCGAACACTTCGTCCCGGACCCGGACCGGCACTCCGAGGAAGGTGTTCATCGGTGGATGATTGGGCGGAAAGCCTGAAGCCATGGGGTGCTGGCCGAGATCGTGCAGCCTCAATGGCTGCGGCTCCCGGATCAGGTGGCCCAGGACCCCGTGCCCCGTAGGCAGGTCCCCAATGGACCTGATGTCCTCCTCATCCACGCCCACCGTGATGAAGTGGCTCAGGCTGCGGTCCTCCGCGATCACGCCCATCGCCCCGTACTTCGCGCCCACAAGTTCACACGCGGACCGGACCAGGCGGTCCAGCACGGCTTCAAGGCTCAAATCCTGGGCGAGGGCGACGACGGCGGCAAGCAGGCCGTTCATGCGTTCCTGGGTTTGCAGCAGCTCATCTGCGCGGGCAACAAAGTCCCGAAGGAGATCCTCGGCCCGTTCCTTCATGGGAGAGCTCCACGGTTCAGTGCTCATGTCCGACCTCCTGTGGAAAGTGCCTGCGTCGTTGCAGGCCCTCAGCGGTGTTGCACGCGTCCGGGAGGTAGGTTCCCCCGGCAACGCCGCTTCCGCCCCAGGACGAAGCGACGTCCGGCACCAGTCTAGGAGAGTAAGTCAAGGTCTGAAATGCCCCAATTACGGAAAGCCGGACAGCAGCAGCCGCCGGGACCGGGTGCAGCAGGACCTTCTTCCCTAGCCCCGCCCCGCTGCGCGTCCTAGGCTACGGCCATGGACACAGCTGCAGCAGAACCGGAACCCGAAAACCTTGGCGTGCATGACTGCTGGAGATACCTGCGGTCAACGTCCGTTTGCAGGATGGCCTTCACCCGCGGGGACACGGTGGAGATCTTCCCGGTCAACTTCGTGCCCAGCAACGGCACCCTGCTGATCCGCACCGGCCCCGGCACCAAAATGGACGCAGTGGCCGGCCGCAAAGCAGTGTCCCTGGAGGCCGACGGACTGAACCAGTACGGCACCATTGCCTGGAGCGTAGTGGTGAAGGGGCACGCGGCCGTTGTGGACGACACCGAAGACTTCCAGGATGCCTCCGACGCAGGTTTGTCTCCCTGGCAGGCTGGCCCCAAGGACAGCCTCATCCGGGTGACACCCGAGGAGATCACCGGGAGGAGATTCTTCATCACCCCGCCCACCCGGTGGTGGGCCCCGCAGGAACCGGCCGACAGGGCCTGAAGCCCTTTCCGGCACTAAAACTCTCAACCACCAGCAGCACCACGGAAGGTACCCCATGGACGCACACAAGCCCGTCGCCGTCGGCATCGCCGATTCCGCCCCTTCCAAAGCGGCCCTGCTATGGGCAGCGGCCCGCGCGCGGCGGCAAAAGGTGCCGTTGGCAATCCTGCATGTCCTCGACGACCGCTGGATGGCAGGCGAAAGGATCGAAGCGCTCCCCTACATCGACGTCCTGCGCCAGTCCGCGATGGACATGCTGAAAGACGCCGCAGAAACGGTGCGCAGCGCCGAACCGGACCTTCAGGTGTCACAGGAACTGCTGGAGGGAAGCGTTGGGGCCTCGCTCGGGAAGTACTCGAAGGACGCCTCGATGCTGGTCCTGGGCAGCAGCGGCCACTCCCGCGGCGCACTGACCGACCGGGCACTCCAGGCAGCCGCCACGGCCGAATCCCCGGTAGCGGTGATCGGCACAGGCAAAAGCAGCGGGCAGGGTGTTGTGGTGGGCGTTGACGGGTCGGAAGAGTCCACCCAGGCCGTGGCTTTCGCGGCGGCCGAGGCTGACGCACTGGGCGAGGAACTCACCGTCCTGTATGCGTTCACTGGCCCCAACCGGTGGATCAAAGCGGGCCTCCCGTCCAGCAGCTTCGCCGGGCACGTGGTTGAAGAGGAACAGATTGTCCTGTCCGAGACAGTCGCGGGGCTGCGCCAGGACTACCCCGGCCTTGTGGTGCACGGAATCCTGGAAACCGTCATGGAACCCGCAGACGCCCTGGTCCGGGCAGCCGCCGACGCCCGGATGCTGGTCCTGGGCAGCCGGGGCAGGGGCAGCTTTGGCAGGCTCCTGCTCGGATCGACGGCGCACGGCGTCCTCACCCAGCCTCCCTGCCCCACGGTGATCACCCGGCTGAAGAAATCCCGGCATGACGCATGACGGGTGGGCTCTGCGCTCCACGTGATGTTTGAAGCAGGGGAAAGCACCGGACGCCACGTGGGGTCCGGTGCTCCGGCGGGTCGGCCGGCGGTGGACGGGCTCTCCTCCGACGAGGTCCTGTCACGGACCAGGGCCGGACGGATCAACAGCATCCCCGGGGCAACAAGCCGCAGTGTGTGGGACATTGTCCGGGCGAACGTCCTGACCCTCTTTAACGCCATCGTGGCTGGCTGCTTTGTCCTGCTGCTGGTGCTGGACCAGTGGCGGGATGCGCTGTTTGGCTTCTCAGCGCTGGGGAATTCCCTGATCGGAATCATCCAGGAATACCGCGCCAAGCAGTCCCTGGACAGGCTGGCTATTCTCCACGCGTCGCAGGTCAGGGTGGTCCGGGACGGCAGCCCAAAGCTTATCCCGGCGGAGGCCCTGGTCCCGGATGACATCGTCCTGCTCAGCGCCGGCGAACAGGTGGCCGCTGACGTGCGCCTCCTGGACGGCGGGTACGTGGAGGCAGACGAATCCTTTTTGACAGGCGAGTCAGCCCCGGTTCCCAAGCTTCCGGGAGCAGCGCTCCTGTCCGGGTCGCTGATCATGGCCGGGAGCGGACGGGCGGCGGTGGTCCGGGTGGGCCCCGAGACGTTCGCCTACAAACTGACTGCCGAAGCGAGGCGGTTCGCTTTGGTCACGTCCGAGATACGCTCCGGCCTGGACAGGGTGCTTCGCGTCATCACCTGGCTGCTCCTGCCGACTGCGGTCCTGGTCACCCATGCCCAGGTCCAAAACGCCGGCGGCTGGGCGGCTGCCTTCAGCTCCGGCCAGTGGATACCTGCGGCAGTGGGACTGGTGGCCAGCATCATGTCCATGATTCCCCTTGGCCTGGTCCTGCTTACCAGCATGGCCTTCGCGGTGGGCGGGGTCCGCCTGGCCGGCCACATGGTCCTGGTCCAGGAGATTGCGGCCGTAGAGGTACTGGCAAGGGTGGATGTCCTGTGCCTGGACAAGACCGGTACCTTGTCTTCCGGCGCCACGGCGTTCGACGCCGTACACGACGCCGGAGTGCCGGCGGCCGAGGGGTGGCGGCAGGCCCTTGAATGGTTCGGCGCCAAGGAGGAGGCAAGCACCACCGCCAAGTCCATCGGTGACGCGTTTCCCGCGGCCGAGGTCCTGCCGGAGGCGTCATCGGTGCCGTTCACCTCCGCCCTGAAATGGAGTTCAGTAACGTTCCCGCCGGGCTCGCCGGCCGCCGGTTCCTGGGTTCTTGGGGCACCGGACTTTGTTCTGGCGGACTCGTCCGCCGGCGCCCACGCCCGCCGGAGCGCCGCAGCCCTGGCCTCCACCGGCCTGCGGACGCTGGTGCTGGCCCACATGCCCGGGGCCCTTCCCGGGTCCGCGACAAGCGGCGCACTGCCCGCTGAACTCGTTCCTGTGGTGCTGCTGACCTTCCGCGAGGACATCCGGAAGGAAGCACCGGGGACCCTTGCCTACTTCCGGCAGCAGGGCGTAGGCCTCAAGATCATCTCCGGGGACGACCCCCGCACCGTTGCAGTGCTCGCACGCGCGGTGGGCCTTGGGACGGGCAAGGCCTACGACGCCAGGAACCTGCCCACGGACCCGTTGCTGCTGGAAGAAGCAGTGGAAAACCATCACGTTTTTGGAAGCGTGTCCCCGTCCCAGAAGCGGGACATGGTCCAGGCGCTGAAGCGGCGCGGGCACACGGTGGCCATGACAGGCGACGGGGTCAACGACGTCCTGGCACTCAAGGAAGCCGATCTGGGCATTGCCATGGACACGGCGTCACCGGCCACCAAGGCAGTAGCCCGGCTTATCCTCCTGGACGGACGCTTCGACAGGTTGCCGGCGGTTGTTGCGGAAGGCCGCAGGGCCATCAGCAACATCGAGCGGGTCTCCATGGTTTTCCTCAGCAAGACCGTCTACATAACCGTTATTTCGCTGACGTTTGCCCTGCTCCTGTGGCCTTTTCCGTTCCTTCCGCGCCAGATGTCAGTCCTCGACGGGCTGACCATCGGCCTGCCGGCATTCTTCCTGGCACTGCAGCCCGGTGCGCAGCGTTATGAGCCCGGATTCCTGAAGCGGTCCCTTGCCTTCTCCGTGCCAGCCGGATTATGCGGCGCCCTGTGTGTGCTCGCTGTCAGCATGTACGCGCACTTCGCCGCACCTGGCAGTGCCGAAGCCACGCAGTCGGCCGCCGTCATCACCCTGGCCCTGGTGGCCTCCTGGATCCTCGTGACGGCATCCCGGCCGCTCAACTGGACGAAGACCCTGATCCTGGCGGGCATGTACGGGGGCCTGGCGCTCCTGTTCACCGTGCCCCCGGCAAAAGAATTCTTCCGGCTGGACTGGCCGCCCGCGGACCTCCTGGCCGCGTCCGTCACCGTAGCCGTGGCCGGCAGCCTGGTCATCGAAGCCATCCGGTACTTCCAGCGGCGCCTCGCCGGACGCCCGGAGGACTGATGGCATTGGTGACCTTCGGCTCTGGCATGCGCGTCCCGGCCCCGGCCATTGTTGACTAAGCCGGCGGAAGGAGGACAGCGTGCTCGCATGGTGGGTGGGCCGGCCCGGCCCCATATCTGCCCGTCCCCTGGTCAAGAGCACCCGCGAGGACCCCAGGCCCGCGGCCAATGAACTGCTGGTGAACGTCAGCGTCTGCGGAATCTGCCGTACCGACCTCCACCTGGCCGAAGGGGACCTGCAACCACGCCGCCCCGGAGTTGTCCCGGGCCATGAGGCGGTAGGCGTGGTGGTGGAAACAGGGCCGGAGGCCTCCCGGTTCGCGCCGGGCGACAGGGTGGGCGCAGCGTGGCTGGGCGGTGTCTGCGGGAGGTGCGCCTACTGCCGCCGCGGGGACGAAAACCTGTGCTCGGCGCCCGTCTTCACGGGCTGGGACAAGGACGGCGGCTACGCCCAAAAACTCACCGTCTCCGAGGACTTCGCGTACCTCATTCCGGACGTGTTCACCGATGAACAGGCCGCGCCGCTGCTGTGCTCGGGCATTATCGGCTACCGAGCATTGAAACGCGCCAACCTCCCGGCCGGAGGGCGCCTTGGCATCTACGGGTTCGGCAGCTCCGCCCACCTGACCGCGCAGATGGCCATGTACCAGGGGGCATCCGTTTTTGTCATGACCCGCTCTGAGGAGGCCCGTGCCCTGGCCCTGGAGCTGGGAGCGGAATATGCCGGCGACGCCTATGACACTCCTCCGGTGCCGCTTGACTCGGCGATTCTGTTCGCCCCTGTGGGCGGCCTGGTGCCGGCCGCGCTCGCTGCCCTTGACCGCGGCGGGACGCTGGCGGTTGCCGGTATACACCTCACCGACATCCCGCCACTGAACTATGAGGCCCACCTCTTCTACGAGCGCCAGGTCCGCAGCGTTACGGCCAATACACGGGCCGACGGGAATGAGTTCCTGGCCCTCGCGGCCCGGATTCCACTGGCACCAACCACCACCTCCTACCCGTTCGATGCCGCGGACACGGCCCTCGAGGATCTCGCTGCGGACAGGATTACCGGCTCGGCCGTCCTGCGGGTCCGCCCGTAAACACCGCGGGGCCACGGTGGGACCTTGGACTCTGGAACAGCACCCGCAGAGGGCGGATGGTGTTAATGCCGGGCAAATGCGTCGGCCCGGCTCACAATGAGCAGGAGGCAACAATGACTGACCTGATGAAGTGGTTTGATTCCCGCCGCTCCCCCATGGATATGATCGAAAGACTCTTCGAAGGAGAGATGGGTTCGTCAGCCATCCGGGTGGAGGAAGTGGTGGATGGCAACACCCTGGTGGTGCGCGCGGAACTGCCCGGGATCGACCCGGAAAAGGACGTGGACGTGACGGTGACCGACGGTGTCCTGTCCATCAGGGCCGAACGGCAGGAAAAAACGGAACACAAGGACAAGGACAGCTACCGTTCCGAATTCCGCTACGGTTCTTTCGTCCGGCGGCTCCCCCTTCCCAGCGGGGTGCAGCAGGCTGACGTCACCGCTTCATACAAGGACGGCGTCCTGGAAGTCCGCGCTCCCCTTCCGGACCAGCAAGAGGTAGCCTCGGCGTCGAAGATCCCGATCAGCAGGGGCTGAGGTTTGGTGCCTGGTCCCTCCGGGGCCAGGCACGGTCACGCCATCGAAGTGTTCTTTCACCCGAACAGGACTGCCGCCTCCTTGTACCGTTCCTCGGGCACCACCTTCAGGCGTCCGAGGGCAAGCTCCAGGCCTACGGTGACGACGTCCGTCCCGCGGAGGGACACCATGGTCCCCCATGAGCCGCCGGCCGCTGCCTCGACGGCGGCCAGGCCCAGCCGGGTGGCAAGGACACGGTCGTAAGCGGTGGGTTCTCCGCCACGCTGGATGTGGCCCAGGACAGTGGCCCGGGTCTCGATCCCGGTGGTGTGCTGCAGCTGCTGCTCCAGCAGCCGGCCGATGCCTCCAAGACGCGGCCGGCCAAAGGTATCCAGCCCGCGCGGCGCGTAGGGTGTCTCCTGCCCCTCCGGTACGAAGGCTTCAGCCACCACCACCAGGGGCGCCCGCCCCCGGTCCCGTGCTGACAGGACCCACGCGGAGATCTGGTCCAGGGACACCGGATGCTCCGGTATGAGGATCGCGTGGGCACCAGAGGCCATTCCGGAGTGCAGCGCGATCCAGCCGGCATTGCGGCCCATGACCTCCGCGATCATGCACCGGTGGTGGGACTCCCCGGTGGTCCTCAGCCTGTCAATGGCTTCAGTGGCTGTCTGGACGGCGGAATCAAACCCAAACGTATAGTCCGTGGCACCAAGATCGTTATCGATCGTCTTGGGAACCCCGACCACGTTGATGCCCTGGTCGCACAGCTCCTTCGCTGCGGCCAGTGTTCCCTCGCCGCCAATGGCGATCAGGCCCATCAGGCCGTTGCGCCGCAGGCTGTCCCGCACCGCATCGGTTCCGCCGCCCTCAAGCGGATTGGTGCGGGATGTCCCAAGGATGGTCCCGCCGAGCCTGGATAATCCCCGGACACTGCGCCGGGGCAAGGGCACCACATCCTGTTCCAGGACTCCCCGCCAGCCGTCACGGAACCCCACGAATCCATAACCGTGGACAACCTCGCCGCCCAGCACTGCCCCGCGGATGACTGCGTTGACGCCGGGGCAGTCTCCGCCGCTTGTCAGGATCCCGAGTTTCTTCATGATGCAGCCGATCCCTCCACCGGCACGGGAAGCCGGAATGTCCTGGCCTGGCCGGCCGCGAGCGCCGCCTTCCTGCCGTTGACGCGCACGCTGATGGGTTCGGCGTCCCCGGCCGCCGATGCAATCCTCATGCGCCCGTCCTTGAGTTCGATGTTCAGGTGATGCCCCCGGTACCGGACCCTGAAGGCGACGGACCGCAGGCCGGTGGGCAGGTTGGGGGCGAAGACGATTGCGTCGCCGCTGAGCCTCAGCCCGGCGAAACTGCGCTGGATGACATCAATGCTTCCAGCCATGGCGCCCAGGTGGATGCCCGTCCGTGTGGTGCCGTGCTGGGTATCGTCGAGGTCGGCGTCGAGCGCTTCGCGGAAGCTGTCCCAGGCACGGTCGGCGTCCAGCGCCGCCAGCACGGACGCGTGGGCTACCCGGCTCAAGGTGGACCCGTGGGCAGTCCGAGCGAGGTAATACTCGATGGTCCGGTTCAACAGGTCTCCCGTGAACGCGTATCCCAGTTCTTGGAGGAGGGCGATCACACCTTCATGGCCCAGCAGGTAGGGCAGCATCAGGACATCGGCCTGCTTGGCAAGCTTGTACCGGTTGGTTTCATCCCCCTCGGCTTCCAGGATCAGGTCGAGCCGCTCGATGCTGTCATAGGTTTCCCGGTACCGTTCCCAGTCGAGTTCGTCGAGTTCCTCGTATCCGGCAAACTGGCTGATCACGCCGTCCGTGTGGAAGGGGATGAACATGGCCCTGCCCACCTGCTCCCAGCCGGCGGCCTCCTCACCGGTGACGCCAAGCCTCTCCATCAGGCCGTCGAGTTCGTTCCCGTGGAAGATGCCTATGATCTCCGCGGCCCGAAGGCAGGCCCAGGCAGCCATGGCGTTGGTGTAGGCGTTGTCGTCCAGCCCGGGATCCGGGCGGCCCGGATATCCTGTGTGGTACTCATCGGGCCCCACGACGCCGCGGACGTGGTACCGCCCTGTGTCCTGGCTGTACCCGGCCCGTGCTGCGAAGAACCGGGCAACGTCGATCACCAGTTCGGCGCCCTTGCGGAGCAGCCAGGCTTTGTCGCTGGTGGCCTGGAAGTACTGCCAGACGTTGAAGGCCACAGCCAGTCCGGAGTGCAGCTGCAGGTGCGAGTGGTCCTTCACCCACCTGCCGGATCTGTGGTTGTAGAGCCACTTGGGGGTTTCCTCCGTACCGTCACTCCCGCTTTGCCAGGGAAACTGCGCCCCCGGGAAGCCCTGAAGCGCTGCCGCGTGGCGGGCAGCCGGAAGCCTGCGCCACCTGTATTCGATGAGGGAGCGGGCCACATCCGGCGTCCTGGTGGTCAGGAGCGGCAGGACAAACAACTCGTCCCAGAAGACGTGGCCCCGGTATCCCTCGCCGTGGAGTCCCCGGGCCGTGACCCCGGCGTCGAGTTCTGCCGTGTGGCGGGTGAGGGTCTGCAGCAGGTGGAAGATGTGCAAGTTAAGGACCAGGCGCACCTGCACCGGCGCCTCGATGTCCACCAGGAACGGGTGGAGTTCGTGCCGCCACGCGTCCTGGTGTGCGGTCAGCAAGGCGTCGAAGTCCCCGCCGGCGCGGGTCAGCACTGTCACGGCGGCGGAGGCCGGGGAGGCGATGGCCCGGTCACGGGATGTCACCACCGCCACTGTCTTGCAGATTCTTGCTGCAGCCCCGTCAGCGAGGGCCACCTGGAATGTCCGGAAGTGGAACGGGCCGATGCTGCCGGGCTGCCCTGTGCCTTGTACGCCGCTGCCTGCTGCCCCCGACGCACTGGTGCGGTATGCCACGGCTATCCGGACCAGGCTTTGGGTTGTCTCAGCCTCGACGACGGAAACGTCATCCGGAGCCGGTTGCTTGAAGCCTCCGCCGTTCATGGTCCGGTCAACAAGGTGGATCCCGGGGCTGGAGACCGGTTCGGGGACATTCGAGTTGGTGACGCCCATGTTCACGCCGCTGCGCACTTCCACGGCTCCGCTCCAGCCCAGCGGCGTGATCTTCGTTTCAAGTCCCAGCAGGTGGGGCTCCGCCATGGAGACGAACCTCGTCTGGACGATTTCCATGCGCCGCCTGTCCCCGGTTTCCAGCAGGAGCCGCCGTTCCAGAACCGCGCGCTGGAGATCCAGCGTGCGGCGCTCGCGGACAGCCACCAGGCCTCCCTCCGACCACCACTGCCCGTCCGCCAGCCGCAGGTCCAGGGGAAGGCAGTCCGGGGCGTTGACCATGTGTTCTTCCACAAGCACCTCGCCGGCCACTTCGGCGGCCAGGCGGTTGAAGACTCCCGCCAGGTACATGCCGGCGTACCGGGCGCTGCCCCCACCTTCGGGCGATGCGCCCCGGACGGCGAGGTAGCCGTTGCCAAGGGTGGTCAGCGCTTCCCGGTGGCCCTCGTGTCCGGCGTCGAAGCCCTCGTAGACGAGCTGCCAGGGATCGCCAAGGACGAGCCCCAGGTCCAGTTCACTGACGTCGTTGAGGACTGTGCTGGCACCGGCGGCTTCGAGCTCCCGCCGGGTTCCGCTGCGGTCGATGCCCACCACGAGGCCGAACCCGCCCTTGTGAGCTGCGAGGACCCCTGCCACCGAGTCCTCGATGACCACGGCGTGGGACGGAGATACCCCAAGGCGGAAGGCGGCCGCCAGGAAGACGTCGGGAGCGGGCTTTCCCCGCAGGCCGAGGTTGGCGGCAGCAGTCCCGTCCAGGATGACGCCGAAAAGATCCGGAAGCCCGGCCGCGTCCAAAACTGAGGACGCATTGCGGCTGGACGTGACCACTCCGGTGGGGACCCCGGCGTCGGAAAGCCGTTGCAGCAGCTGCACCGTTCCCGGATAGCTCTGGACGCCGTCCCGCTTGAGCCGCTCCTGGAACAGCCGGTTCTTCAGGGCGCCGAGGCCGAACGCGGTCCAGGTGCCGGGCTCATCGCCGTCCGACCCCTTTTCGACTTTCACCCCCCTTGACGCCAGGAACTTCAGCACGCCTTCCTCCCTGGGAAGGCCATCGATATAGGTGCGGTAGTCGGCTTTGGAAAGGGGTGCGCGGTTGGCGGTGTCCGGCACCCGCGGATCCTGCCGGATGCGTTCGAACGCGTCCCTCCAGGCGGCCTGATGGACCAGCGCCGTATTGGTCACCACCCCGTCCAGATCGAAAATGACGGCGTCAAAGGGCGGCTTGGCAGCTGCAGCGGTGGGTGACGACGCGGTCATATGACAGGGATACCAGCAGGCCGTCCTCCGTTGACAGTGCCGTTAGGCCCCTCTGCCCAGCTGCTGCTCGGCCGCGGCAATGACTGGGACGGTCTTCACGTAGGTGTCAGGGTTCAGCGAAATCGAATCTATGCCGCGGCCAACCAGGAACTCGGCAAGATCTGGGTGGTTGCTTGGCCCCTGCCCGCAGATTCCAATCTTGATGCCTGCTGCGTGCGCCTTGTCGATCGCCTGGGCAATCATGGCACTGACGGCAGGATCCCTTTCATCGAACAGCCCGGCAAGCTGCTCGGAGTCGCGGTCCACGCCCAGGACCAGTTGGGTGAGATCGTTGGAGCCGATGGAGAACCCGTCGAAGCGCTCGGCGAACTGCTCGGCAAGCACCACGTTCGAGGGTATTTCACACATCATGTACAGCTGCAGCCCGGCACTGCCCCTCACCAGCCCCTGCCCGGCCATCGCTTCGATGACCAGGTCCGCTTCCCGGACGGTCCGGCAGAACGGGATCATAACGATGATGTTGGAAAAGCCAATCTCTTCGCGTACCCGTTTGAGGGCTTTGCATTCGAGGGCGAAGCCTTCGCGGTAGTGGTCGCTGTAGTAGCGGGAGGCTCCGCGGAAGCCCAGCATGGGGTTCTCTTCCGGGCGTTCGAAGAACCCGCCACCGATCAGGTGGCTGTACTCGTTGCTCTTGAAGTCGCTGAGCCGCACGATCACCGGTTTGGGGTGGAACGGCGCCGCTATCTTGGCGATCCCGGTGGCCAGCACGTCAACAAAGTACTCCGTGGGATCGCTGTAGCCGCTGGTGAGCCTCCGGATGAGCGCGGCTTCCTCCGGATCCGTCACTCTTTCAGGGTGCACCAGGGCCATGGGATGGATGCGGATGAGGTTGTTGATGATGAATTCCATCCGTGCCAGGCCAACGCCCGCCGCCGGCAGACGCCACCACTTGAAGGCGGCGGCAGGGCTGCCGATGTTGACCATCACGTCGGTCCGGGTGGCGGGAAGGGCCTCCAGGTCCACCTCTTCCACGGTGAACTCCAGCATCCCTTCGTAGACGCGGCCTTCCTCGCCTTCGGCGCAGGACAGGGTGATGGGGGCACCGTCAGTGACGGCTTCGGTCGCGTTCCGGGTTCCGACGACGGCGGGCACGCCGAGTTCCCGGCTGACGATCGCTGCGTGGCTGGTAGGGCCGCCGTGGTCAGTGACGATGCCGGCGGCCCGCTTCATGACCGGGACCCAGTCCGGGTCCGTCATCCTGGTCACCAGCACTGAACCGTCCACGAACGATTCGATGTCCTTTGCATCCCGGATGACGCAGGCCTGCCCGCTGGCGATGGAATCGCCAATGGCCGCCCCCGCGGTCAGCAGCCGGCCCTGCTGTTGGAGGTGGTACGTCCTGAAGGACGTGCTGCTGCGCTGGGCCTGCACTGTCTCCGGCCTGGCCTGCACCATGAACAGCTCGCCCGTTAGGCCGTCTTTGGCCCACTCCATGTCCATGGGCCGCCCGTAATGGTCTTCAACGGCCTTGGCCCAGCGTGCCAGCAGGACCACTTCCTGGTCGGACAGCACCAGGGAACCCTGCTCCCGTTGGGTGGTTTCCACCATTTGGGTGCGCGCGTTGCCCCCGTGGCTGTAGACCATTTTCCGTTCTTTCGCGCCCAGTTCCCTCTCGATCACGGGACTGAAGCGCTCGTCGGAGAGCAGCGGCTTGAAAACCTGGTACTTGTCCGGGTTGATGGTCCCCTGGACAACGGTCTCACCGAGGCCCCACGCTGCGCTGATGAGCACGGCCTGCGGAAACCCGGACTCGGTGTCGATGGAGAACATGACCCCTGCAGCGCCGAGGTCCGAACGGACCATGCGCTGGACGCCCACGGACAGGGCGACGTCGAGGTGGTCGTAGCCCTTCATTTCGCGGTAGCTGATGGCGCGGTCGGTGAACAGCGAGGCGTAGCAGTTCCGGCACGCATCGAGGACGGCGCGCCCGCCGGCCACGTTGAGGAATGTCTCCTGCTGGCCGGCGAAACT
Source organism: Pseudarthrobacter quantipunctorum (assembly GCF_045291495.1). Classification (NCBI taxonomy): domain Bacteria; kingdom Bacillati; phylum Actinomycetota; class Actinomycetes; order Micrococcales; family Micrococcaceae; genus Pseudarthrobacter; species Pseudarthrobacter quantipunctorum. The sequence continues at coordinate 1,770,797 of NZ_CP148033.1, read as the reverse complement.
TGCATCCGGCAGGTCCTCGGCCGTGGCGCTGCTGCGGACTGCAACCGACACCTCGTGCTGGCCTGCCCGCTTGGAAAGGAGCCGGTAGCGCTCCTGGATCGCCTCGCCGATGCTGTCCGGGAACGTTGCCGACAAAAACAGCTCGCGGATGGCTGCTCCGGCCTGGCGCAGGGTTGCGCGTCCGGCCCGGTACTCCTCGATGTACGTCCTGATCCGCGGCTCCAGGAAGTTCGATGCCAGGAAATCGCGGTAGGCGCCGGCGGTGGTGGCAAACCCGTCGGGGATCCTCACACCGGCGGACTGCAGGGAGCGGCTCAGCTCGCCCAGCGATGCGTTTTTTCCTCCCACGGAGGCGATGTCCCCGATCCCGGTGTCCTCGAACCATTTGACGTGAACATCGGCCGGGGACGTTGCGGGAGCAGTCATGCCTTGATTCTGGGCCGTGCCCCGGAGGCAATGCAGAGTCTTTGGTCCCGAGCACCGGTCCGGCCCGGCTGCAAGCACAGGCAAGACCACCGGCAGGGGTTCCTGCGTGCTGCTCAGCGGGCGCCGCGGCCCCTGAATCCCTTGTAGGCCCAGTCGGCGGCCAGGACCGCCGGTACGGCCAGGGCGGCCAGGAGCAGCCCGGCCATCGGCGGCGGGGCCTGGCCCAGCAGGGCGGCGAGCGGCGGTACGTACAGGCAGGCTGCAAGCACGGCCAGTTCAGCCAGGACGGCCCACGCCAGGAGCTTGTTCGAGCCCCACCCCAGCCTCCACGGCGGCACGGTGGCACTCCGGCAGGCGTAGGCGTTGGCCAGCTGGCCCAGTACCACCGCAGTGAAGGCCGCCCCGGACGCGGCCATGAGAAGCCCGGGTTCGGGCGGTTCGCCCCGGGTCCAGCCGCCGCCAAAGAGCACCACGGAAAAAGCGGACATTTCAACCAGGGCCTCCACCGGGCCCAGCACGCAAAAGACCCGCACCATCAGCTGCCGGTCCATCAGGTGCCGCCGCTCCGGCGGCCGGGACAGCACCCGCTTGCCGGGCGGCTCGGCGCCCAGGGCCAGGGCAGGCAGCAGGTCCGTACCGATGTCCAGGGCAAGGATCTGCAGGACCCCCAGGGCCAGCGGGAACTGGCCGCCCGAGAGGGCCCAGACCACAAAAGGGGTCAGCTCCGCCACGTTGTCGGTGAGGTGGTAGGTCAGGAACCGGTGGATGTTCGAGTAGGTGGCCCGGCCCTGCTCGATGGCTGCCACGATCGTCGCGAAATGATCGTCAAGGAGCACCAGGTCGGCGGCTTCCCGCGCAACGTCGGTCCCGCTCAGGCCCATTGCCACCCCGATGTCGGCCTCACGGAGGGCCGGGCCGTCATTGACGCCGTCGCCCGTCATGGCCACCACATGGCCGCGGGACTGCAGGGCCTTGGCAACCCGGAGCTTCTGCTCCGGGGAAACCCGGCTCACCACTACCCCGTCCCGGTCCAGGAGTGCCCCCAGCAGTTGTTCGTCGTCGGGGAGGTCCGAGCCCTCCAGGATGAACTCCGGCGCCCCCATCAGCCCGATTTCGCGGGCAATGGCCGCTGCGGTCGCAGGATGGTCGCCGGTGATCATGGCCAGTTTGAGCCCTGCCGTGCGGGCAGTCCGGATGACGTCGGCCACGTCCGGCCGCGGCGGATCGTGGAGCCCGATCAGTCCCAGCAGCTCCATGCCGCGTTCGATGTCCCCGGGAGGGCGGGATTCCCAGGCTTCGGACGGCCCATCGAGCCGCCTGCGCGCCACGGCGATGACACGGAGTCCGCGGGAGGCCATGAGCTGGACCTGGCCTGCAACCTGGCCGTCGGTGTCGCTGCACAGCGGAAGTACGGCCTCCGGTGCGCCCTTGCAGAAGAGGTCGTGCCCCACGATCGCCGACTCCCGCCGTCGTGAAGGATCAAAGGCGAACCGGCGCGAAGGCGCCGTCCGGATCTCCGCCGCCCCGCCCAAACGCCGCGCCAGTACGTCGATTGCGGCTTCCATGGGGTCGCCCAGTGCCCGCCACTGCCCGTCATGCAGTTCGGCCCGGCCCTGCGAGGCGGCGAGCGCCGCGAGAGCCGTTTCCGCGGCCTTCTCCTGCCCGTCTCCCTGGGCAGCGCCCTCCGGGTTGTACCCCTCGCCCACGATGCTGACCGAACCACTGGAGGTGAAAACCTCGACGGCGTTCATCCGGTTCTGCGTGAGCGTTCCTGTCTTGTCGGTGCAGATGAAGGTGGTGGAGCCGAGGGTTTCCACCGCCTCAAGGTTGCGGACCAGTGCGTTGCGGGAGGCCATGCGCTGCGCTCCCATCGCCAGCGACAGCGTCACGGTGGGGAGCAGGCCTTCCGGGACAAGCGCGACGGCAACGCCGATGGCGAACAGGAAGGAATTTCGCCATTCGATCCCCACCAGCAGGGAGACCAGGAAAAACAGGGCGGCGATTGCCAGGGCAAGGGATGCCACCACCCGGACTATCCGGCGCAGTTCCAGGGACAGCGGGGTGGGCGGCGGAACTGCGCCGCTGGTGAGCGCGGAAATCCCCGCCAGGCGGGTCCCGCCACCGGTGGCGTTTACAGTGGCTTCGGCGTCGCCGTTGACCAGGAACGTTCCGCCCCAGGCGGAGTCACCGGCCGTTTTGGGCACCGGGTCGCTTTCGCCGGTCAGCATCGACTCGTCCACGGCGCACGCTTGTGCCGTAACAAGGATGACGTCTGCGGGGATGCGGTCGCCTGCCGTCAGGAGCACGGCGTCGTTGACCACCAGCTCACTGGCGTGGACTTTGCGGACGCGCCCGTCACGCCGCACCATGACGTCTGCCGGCAGCAGCCCGCGCAACCTGGCCGCGGCGTGCTGGGCCCGTTCCTGCTGGATGTGGGCAAAGATCCCGTTGACAAGGACGACGACGATGATCGCCACGCCCAGCTGCGGCAGGTCCGCGAGGAAGGCCAGGGCTGCCGCGCACCACAGCATGAGGGCGAAGAAGTGTGTCAGCTCCCCCCAGAGTTTCCGCCACTGCGATATGGACTTCTCGGCAGGGAGGACGTTGGGCCCTGCCTTCTCCAGGAGTTCCGCAGCCTGGCCGGAGGTCAGGCCCGCCGTTGTCATGGCACGTCGTCCGCCTCCTGGCCCACCAGGAGCACCGGGCACACGGAGTGTGCCGCGCACGCCTTGCTGACCGAGCCCATGGATGTGCCGAGGAATCCTCCCTCGCCGTGCCGCCCGACTACCAGCAGCTGCGCCCGCCGGCTCTCGTCCACGAGGACTTTTCCAGGCGGCCCGAACCTGACCGTGACGTCGATGTTCTGCGGACGCTCACCGGTGAATGCCCGCCCCAGGGCTTCCTCCACCAGGCGGGCGGCGGTTTCCTCCAGCCGCGCGGTCAAGGGGTGCTCACCGCTTTCGAGGTGCGCCACCACCAGGTAATCGGGCATGCCGATGCAGGTAATGACCTCCAGCCGCGCACCAAGGCGGGCAGCGAGGGATCCGGCGTACCGCAGGGCGGCGGAGGAATACTCGGAACCGTCAACGCCCACAATCACAGGCTTGGACACTGTTTCTGCGTTCATACCAACCACCTTCGCCACTCCCGGCGGACGGCGGAAGGGCCGAAGGTCATGCCGGTGCCTTCCGGCTCAGCCCCGGCCCGTGGGTTTCCCCCGCCGGACCGGGCGCAGCGCCCTCAGACCGTTAAGGATCGTGGCAAGGTCCACGAGTTCCTGCAGGAGGGCGCCAGTGACCGCTGGAATGTAACCTGTCATAGCCACGGCCATCAGGCCGATGCTCAGGCCTATTCCTGTCCAGATGCTCACCAGGGCCACCGCCACGGTGCGCTTGCCGATTTCGACCGCCACGGCCACCCTGGACAGATCGTCGAGCATGATCACAACATCCGCCGACTCGCTCGCGGCGGTGGCGCCTTTTGCCCCCATGGCGATGCCCACGTCCGCGGCGGCCAGGACGGGGGCGTCATTGACGCCGTCGCCCACCATGATGACAGGCCGTTCCTTCACGGCTGCCACGGCATTCACCTTGTCCTCCGGCAGGCAGTCTGCCCGGACATGCCGGATGCCCGCTTCCTCGGCGATGTGGGCCGCAGTCCCATGGGCATCGCCGGTCAGCAGCATAGTGTGCCGGACTCCCAGCCGGTGCAGCCGGGCCAGGGTGTCACCGGCATCGCCGCGCAGCGGGTCCTTCATGATCAGGGCTCCGGCGTATCTGCCGTTGACGGCCACGTAGATGGCCAGCTGGCCGCTGTGGAGGGCAGCTTCCAGGAAGCCCTCCGACGCGTTCCGGACCAGCCCGGCCTTGCCCACCACCACGGTGTCCCCGCCGCAGACGGCTTCCACGCCCTGGGTGGCATGTTCCGTGGCCCGGGTGACGGGCAGGAGCTCAAGGTTGCCCTGGGCAGCGGCTTCGATGACCGAGGCCGCCAGGACGTGCGAGGAGTACTGCTCGGCTGAGGCGGCGAGCTGCAGGATCCGCTCCGCGCGCATCGCGGCACCGGCGGCTGGTCCCTGGTCCTGTGCAACCTGGACCGTGTCCAGGACGGGCCGCCCTGAGGTCAGCGTTCCGGTCTTGTCAAAGACGGCTGTCCTGGCTTTGGCCAGCTGCTCCAGGGTCCCGGTGTTCTTGATGATGATGCCCCGGTGGGCTGCCTGGCTGGTGCCGGCGAGGAACGCCACCGGCGCCGCGATCAGGAGCGGGCAGGGGGTTGCCACCACCAGGACCTGGGCGATGCGCACAGGATCCCCTGAAAGGGCCCAGGCCGTTCCGGCCATGAGGATCGCCAGCGCGGTAAAGGGGACGGCGTACCGGTCCGCCAGGCGGACCACCGGGGCCCGGCTGGACGCCGCTTCCTCCACCAGGGCGATGATGCGGCTGTACTGTGAATCCCTGGCCGTGGCGGCCGCCCGCATCCTGATGGCCGTCTCGCCGTTGACGGAGCCGCTGAGCAGGAGTTCCCCCCGGGTCCGTTCAACGGGCAGGCTCTCCCCCGTCAACGAGGATTCATCCATGCTTGCGGCGTCGGACAGGAGCTCACCGTCAACCGGGACCAGCTCGGAGGGGCGCACCACCAGCACGTCGCCGGGAACCACCTCGCCCACGGGTGTTTCTTCCAGGACTGATCCGGCGGCTTCCCGGTGGGCGAAGCGGGGCGCCCTTGCCAGCAGGGACTCCAGTTCGCGTGCTGCCCGTCCCTGGGCGAAGGTTTCGAGCGCTTCCCCGCCGGAGAGCATGAGGATCACCACGAGGGCAGCGAGGTACTCGCCCACCCAGACGGTGCTGGCAATGGCCATCAGCGCCAGGACGTCGATGCCCCAGCGGCCCTCGCGGAGCGAGCGGAACATCGCTGCGGCACGGATGACGGCGACGACGGCGGCATAGGCGGACGCGCCGAGCCTGGCGGGCTGTTCCAGTCCGGACTGCAGCAGCATTCCGGTGACGGCGAGCACCAGGCACGTCAGCGCCACCAGGGGGTACTGACGGATCAGCGCCGAGGCCCGGCCCGGGAGCGACTGGCCGGGCTCCTCCTCGGGGCTGGCCGCCTGCGGCGGTACGGGGGTGCCGGGCGGGGCGGCCGGCTTTCCCTCAGGCAAGGCCCGCCCGCGCCGGATCATCCAGGTGGCTCCACCAGGTCAGGGGGGAGGTCACGGTGAACCGCCTGCCGCTTACCGTCGTCGGAACAATCCGCACAAAGTGGTCCTTGTGGCCTGCCTGCCAGGGAAAGAGGGTGAGGCCAACGCCAGTCATCAGCTCCGGTGAGGGCTCCAGGACCTCGGCATGGCCCTTCACGTGGACGCTCCATGCGGTCCGTTTGTCCTGGTCAGTGCCGTCGGCTTCGAGTGCGACGGCGGTGGGCCGGGCCGCGGCGTGAAACTTCGTCCCTTCTCCGGTGCGGAAGACCACCGACCCGTGATCCACCTTGTAGTTCACGGGGAAGATTTCCGGATGGCCGTCCACCAGAACGGCCAGGTGGCCGACCGACACCCCGCGCAGGAGGTCCCAGCAGGCATTCGCATCCAGGACTTCCACTGCGGATGAGGCTTCCCGGCCCGGTCTGTTGTTGCGCATACAGCTGAAAGTACTGCTGGCCGGCCGGAACCGCTAGGGCATTTAGGCCCGGGCCGGCCACTGGCGAAGGGGTGGGGTCAGGCCGGCAGGACAAAGGTCTTTGGGCCCTGTCAGGGATGTGGCCCGCGCCTTAGGATCTGGGCATGACCGACAAGAAAATCGCTCCTGAAGCAGAAATCCTCGACTCCGACGAGTGCTGGAGACTGCTGGAACAAACGAGTATTGGACGGCTTGGCGTCGTCGTCGACGGACAGCCCGACGTGTTCCCGGTGAGTTTCAAGCGTGACGGCGAGGGCCTGGTCTTCCGGACGGGCAGCGGAACAAAGCTGCAGGCTATTGAGGCGAACTCAATGGTCGCCCTGGAAGCGGACAGCGTGAGTGCCGAATTCGGCCTGGCCTGGAGTGTTGTGGTCAAGGGTACGGCTGTCGAGGATGACGCCGCCTCACCCGTCCTGAATGAGACACGGCGGGGGCTTTTTCCCTGGCAGGGCGTTGGGCAGGACCACCTCATCCGGATCATTCCGCAGTCGGTGACGGGCCGGAGGTTCGCGCTGACAGCCACCGGCACCTGGCAGACCCCGTTGAACGAAGCCACCCGCGCAGGCCTCGAGTAGCCACAGCCGTCCCGGTGGAAGGCGCCGAGCCCTGGACTGTTGACCGTTTTTTTGAAGGTTCCGGCGCTGCCCGTGCCATCTACGGGGCGGCGGAACGCATGGCGTCCGGCATGGGCCCCATGACCGTCCGCGTGTCAAAGAGCCAGGTTTCGTTCCGCCGCCGGCGGGGCTTTGCGTTCGTTTGGCGGCCGGGCATGTACATCAAGTCAGGTGTTCCTGTTGTGCTGTCGCTGGCGCTTCCCCACGCGATCCCCTCGCCCCGGTTCAAGGAAACAGCGCACCCTGCCCCGGGGATCTGGATGCATCACCTTGAGCTTTTGGACAGCAGCCAGCTGGACGGCGAGGTGGAGCAATGGATGCGCCAGGCCTATGAGGCTGCCGGCTGAATCCCGCCGTCCGAACCGGCCTGCGGGACGGCACGGTTTAGAGTCCTAAGGCCCTGTCAGGCCCGGTGCCGGCAGGCGCAGGCTGGAGCCATGAGTGACTCCGGCCCGCACCCCAGGAAAGTCCATCTCGCTAAGCAGCCGGTCGCCGTCGTCCGTGAACGGGTCCGGATGGACGCGCTGACGGAGTTCTTTGGTCGGGCCTTCGGGACCGTGATGGCAGAAGCGCAGAAGCAGGGCGCGGCCCCTGCCGGGCCTCCCTTTGCGCTGTACCGCGGCATCCCCGGTGAGACCGTTGACGTGGAAGCCGGCTTTCCCATGGCCGGCAGCTTCAGGGATGCTGATGGAGTGGCCGCCGGAACCCTGCCGGAAACTGATGCCCTCGAAGCCCTGCACATCGGCCCTTACGACACCCTGGAAAACACGTACAACGCGGTCCTCGGGCAGATGCAGGCGGAAGGCCTCACACCGGCGGACATCATGTGGGAGTACTACCTGAGCGACCCCGAAACGGAGCCCGACCCCGAAAAGTGGCAGACGCGGGTCATCTGGCCCTTCGTGTGAATGCCCTGACCCCAGGAGATCCTGTAAGAATCCTCGTTGCCTATGCAACCCGCCATGGTGCGACGGCCGGCATCGCCGAACGCATCGCCTCCCGCCTTGCCGCGGACGGTATCCCGGCCGAGGCCCACCCGGTAGCAGACGTGGACGACGTGGGCTTGTACGACGCCGTGGTGCTTGGCGGCGCCGCCTACATGGGGCATTGGTTGAAGGACGCCACATCATTCGCCAAGCGGCACCAGTGGGAGCTGCAGGCCCGGAAAGTCTGGCTCTTCAGCAGCGGCCCGCTCGGAAACGACGTTGTGGATCAAGACGGCGGGGATGTCCTGCACAGTGCGCGGCCCAAGGAATTCGCGGAACTGCAGGCGCTGCTCCAGCCCAGGGGTGAAGAAGTGTTTTTCGGGTCGTGGAACCCGGAGTCTCCTCCCATCGGCATCGGCGAGCGCCTGGTCCGGCTCGCTCCGGCGGCCAAGGACGCATTGCCGGCAGGTGACCTCCGTGATTGGGATGCCATCGACGCCTGGACGGACCGCATAGCAGCCGACGTAAAAACGGGCAGCGGACCAGGGCCTGCCCAGGCGGACTGAATGGGTACAACTAGCTCCCGCCGTTGTCCCCCTGGCCCGCCGGCACGGTAGGCCCGGGCAGACACCCATAACGGGACCTTGGCCCCTAATGGATTGGCCCGTCCTCTGGCACGGTGGACGGAGGCCGGATGCACAACCATCGAGGAGAGCACATTTATGGCGGGAACGTTCGAGCTGTTTGCCGATGAGGATTCGCGGATCAGGTTCAGGCTTGTTGCGCCGGATGGAACCGTGCTGGCGGTGTCCGGACAGTACCGGGACAAGGACCAGGCTGCCGCCGCCATCAAGGATGTCCGCGAGTGCGCCGGCACGGGCTTGATCCGTGACCTCGCTCCTGCGCCCGGCCCGGCGAAGGCCAGGGCTTCCAGGCGCCCGCACCAGGTCCGACCTTTCATGCCAAACAAGGAAAAGTCGCTCGGTGCCGCGTAGAAGTCCGTGGAGCCCGTGACGGCTGACGTCCAGACGCACCGTGCCCAGGTCCTGGGCGTCAAAGGCCTGGTCAAGCGCTATGGCGCCCACACCGTCGTCGACGACGTCTCCTTCCACATCGGGGCCGGTGAAACGTACGGGCTGCTGGGCCCCAACGGCGCGGGCAAGACCACCATCATTTCCATGGTGGCCGGGCTGATTCCGGCAGCCTCGGGTTCCATCGAGCTGGCAGGCTCGGCGATGACGCCGGGGAGTACGCGGGTCAAGGGGCACATTGGCCTGGTCCCGCAGGAACTTGCCATCTACCCGGACCTGACGGCGAAGGAAAACCTTCGGTTCTTCGGCCGGCTCCAGGGCCTTCACGGCCAGGAGCTGAAGCGCCGGACCGGGGAGGTCCTGGACCTCATCGGTCTTGCGGACCGGGCGGGCGAGCAGACCAAGAAGTTCTCCGGCGGGATGAAACGCCGGCTCAATATCGGCATCGGGCTGCTGCACCGGCCAACCCTGCTGATCCTGGATGAACCAACCGTGGGGGTGGACCCCCAGTCCCGGAACTCCATTCTGGAATCGGTTGAAGGGCTCGCAACGGAGGGGATGGCCGTCCTCTACACCACCCATTACATGGAAGAAGCGGAACGGCTGTGCGACCGGATCGCCATCATCGACGAAGGACGGATCCAGGCAGAGGGCACCAGGAGCGAACTGGTGGAGCTGACCGGCGGAGTTGACCGCATCGACCTGCACGGCAGCGGAAATACCGGTGCCGCTGCCACGGCACTGCGGCGGCTTGCAGGGGTGCAGCACGTCGACGGCGGTGCGGCGGGTTTGACGCTGACGGTGCACAACGGCCCCGGCCTTCTCGCCCCCATTGTCGCTGAGGCGGGCGGAGCCGGCATGGCGCTGACGTCCGTGGAGATCGTCCGGCCGGACCTTGAATCCGTCTTCCTGCACCTGACCGGCAAAGCACTGCGGGACTGACGTGCGCGGACTCTGGACAATGGTCGCCAACGACCTCCGGCAGCGTATCCGCGACAAGTCCGTCCTGATCTTCTCCCTCCTTGTTCCCTTGGCACTCATGGGAGTCCTGAATCTGTCATTCGGCGGCTTCGACAGCGGGAGCGCCACCCTGAAGCCCGCCGTCGTCATTGCAAACTCGGAAGACAGCGGGCCGCTTGGCAGCGCACTACTGGAAGCGGTGGACTCGCTGCCCACCATGGACGTGACCGTCCGACGGGCCGCGGCCGGAGACGTCAGGCAGGAAACAAAGGACACGGGGGCCGACCTGGGCATTATCCTGCCGGCGGACTTCACGACGGCCCTGTCCACCGGACGGGCGTTCTCGGTCCAGATCATCGAAGGGGATGCGGCGGGCCTGGAAACCGGTGTCCTGGTCTCCGTGGTGGACGGGCTCCTGCAGCAGTTCTCGGCGGGCACCGTGACAGCCACGGCCGGGGAAATCGCCGGACTCCCCCACGGGGTCCTCGGCGGGCTTGCACAGCAGGCCGCAGCAGGCACGCCCGCCCTGACTTTGTCAGAAGGCCAGGCGTCGGCTGAGCAGCTCTCACTCAAGGGAACGCTCGTGGCAGGCCAGACCGGGCTCTTCCTGCTCTTCACGGTCGGGTTCGGGGTACTGGGGCTGCTGGCCGAGCGGGAGGAGGGCACGCTCGCCAGGCTGCAGTCAACCCCGGTGGCCGCCGGGACAATCATCTCGGCCAAAGCCCTGGTGGGATTCATCCTCGGCGTGGCGGCAACAACCGTCCTGCTCACTGCGGGCAGTGTGCTGTTCGGCGTCTCGTTCGGCTCACCGGCGGTGGTGGCGCTCCTGGTCCTGGCTGTGGCCGCGGCCGGCACGAGCCTGACGTTCATCGTGGCCCGCCTTGTCCGCAGCGCCGAACAGGCCAACATTGCCCAGTCCATCGTTGCCATGCTCCTGGGAATCGCCGGCGGCGCGTTCTTCCCCGTCGAAGCCTCGGGCTTCCTGGCCACGCTCATGGACCTCAACCCCATCGCGGCCTTCATTCGCGGCCTGGGCATCACCGCGGGAGGAGGCGGAGTGCCGGACATCGCCACCCCCCTCGCCATCATGCTGGGCTTCGCCGCCGTGGCCACCCTGGCGTCCCGGCTGCTTCCGGACAGGGGTGTCCGGGCATGAGGAGCATCCTCGGAATAGCCGTGGTGGAGGTCCGGCTCTTCCTGCGGGACAGGTCCAACATTTTCTTTGTTTTTGTTTTCCCCCTCCTGCTGATCCTGCTGCTGGGCTCGCAGTTCGGCGCCAACAGCGCCCAGCCACGCGTGGCACTGTCCGGCGCGCCGGGGACGGAGCTTGCGGAAGCCCTGTCCGGGCAGCTGGAAGAGGACGGCCTTGAGGTGTCCCCAGCCGGAGCCGCATCAGCACGGGACCAGCTGAGCCGCGGAAGGACCGACGTCGGGATCTTCATCAGCGACGACGACGCCGCGGCCTTCGCAGCCGGCCGGCCGGCGGACATCGAAGTGGTGACAGCTTCGCAGTCAGCCGCGCAGGCTGTGCTCCAGGAGGTGCGCGCCTCCATCCAGGCCGTCAGCACGGAACGGCGGCAACAGTCCCTGCTCGAATCAGCAGGAGTGGGCTCGCCGGAGGCGGCTGCGGCGCTGAAGCAGGCGAAGGAATCGGTGCAACAGCCCCGGGTGGAGCTGGTGGACACCAACGACGTCACGCAGGTCTTCCAGGGACTGGGCCGGTTCGACCTTGGGGCCACCCAGCAGCTTCTCCTGTTCGTCTTCCTGAGTTCCCTCACCGGTGCCGCCACCCTGATCAAGGCCCGGCGGCTGGGGGTCATAGCCCGCGTCATGGCGGCGCCCGTTTCAAGCTGGCAGGCGCTCGCGGGCCAGGCGCTGGGCCGGTTCGGCATCGCGGCGGTCCAGGGCGGGTACATCATGGCTGGAACGGCGCTGCTGTTCGGCGTCGACTGGGGGGATCCCCTGCTGGCGGGGTTGGTTCTGGCATTCTTCTGCGCAGTCTCGGCCGCGGCAGCAATGGTGGTTGGCGCGCTGATGGATAACGACGCCGCCGCGGCCGGTGTGGGGGTGGGCCTGGGCTTGGTGCTGGCAGGGTTGGGCGGTTCCATGGTGCCGGCGGAATTCTTCTCCGAGGCGCTGCAGGCAGTGTCCCGGGCGACGCCGCACCGCTGGGCGTATGACGCTTTTGCGGAGATCCAGCGGCATGACGGCACCCTGGTGGACATCCTTCCGCAGCTAGGCGTCCTGGCCGCCATGGCACTGGCGCTGCTGGCGCTGGGGTCATTCCTGCTGCGCCGGAGCCTCAGCCGGGCGCTGTAGTTGCAGTTTGACCGGCCCTGCCCGCCACTCCTGCCGCCGGGCCGGGATTTAGAAACTGGATGAGCTGCCGGAACCGGAGAAGCTCCCGCCGCTGCTTCCATATCCGGTGGTGCTGCCGCCTCCGCCCCGGGCGGAACTGACGCTGCTGACTCCCGTGTTCAGCCCGGAATTGAAGGTGGCCACGGAAAAGAAATGGTAGGACGGGTATACGGTGCCCAGGATGCTGGGCTCGTAGCTGCGCCGGCGCTTGTGGTTGAGTCCGTCCTGGGCTGCCTCCATCTCCTTGCGCATCAGCTGCGCTTCGCGTTCGTTCTTCGCGAATCCCCCAATGACTGTCTGGGCATGGTTTTCCAGGAGCACGGCGAGCCTGGACCGGGCATCGTAGAGGCGGTCGAGCGCCTTTTCCGGACTGATTTTTTCCTCGGCGAGCTCCGCCGTCCACCGTTCGATTTCACGCAGGCTCTGGTCGCGGAAGGACCGCAGCGCCGCCGCCGTTGCCGAATCCCCCTGCCCGTGGCGCTTGGTGAGGAGTTGCTCCAGGCCCGCGAGGTCCTTGCGGAAGGGGGCGAGCTGACGGTCCCACGCGGTAGGCCACGTGCCGGCCTTGTTGAGGAGGGCGTTGGTGTCGGCGATGACATCGTCCAGCGCGTCGAGCTCGGATGCCGCATCCGCGTACTCCCGGGCGAGCTTCAGGTGCCTGCGGCGGCCCAGGTCCCGGCTGGACAGCGCATGCACCCTGTTTGAGAGCTGGCTGGCGGTGTTGTACCGGTTCAGGAAAGTGCGGTGCTTCTCCAGGACGTGGCCTCCGTACCGCGACGATTCCGGAATGGTGCCCGCGTTCAGTTCTGTCACCTCAAGGTCCATGCTGACGTTGGCGTAGCTTTGGTCACCGCGCTCGATCTCCTTCCGGCTGGAGGACCTGGTCACGGCCCGCACGATGAGCCAGGCGGCGGCGCCCAGTGCCGCTGTTCCTGCCGTCACCCAGGCCGTGACCAGGAAAGCGGCGGACCGGTACCACGGCTGGTTGATGAGCCCGGCGGCGCGGCGTACCCCGGCGATGGTTCCGTCCGTCCACTGCGCGTCACGGAGGAGATCCTTGGCCGCGTCCTGGATGTCGTTCCGCTGCTCCAGGGACACTTTGCGGTCCTCGCCCATGTACGTTCCAACGTGGCGGCCCACCGGATCAAGGGCGAAGATGAAGAGCCCGTCGGCCCACTTCTGCCCGTCGGCGCTGATCCATTCCGGGTGCTCGCTCCGGGCATACCTCAGGACCTCTTCATTGAGGTTATCCTCGGCGCTGCCGTTGTAGGTGTAGACGGCAACCCGCGTGGGCGCGTAGAAGTCAATGCCCTCCAGGGCCGGAACCAGCTTGTTCCGGTCCAGGACGCCGGCAGTGTCCTCCACCCATACAGAAACCGGCGGATCAGCGAAGGCAACGGCTGCTCCGCCCGGCAGCAGCGCTGCCAGGACCAGCAGCACGCCCACAAGCCTGTGCACTGCTGTGTTTATCTGCGCCACCCGGCTGCTCCCCTGCGCGCGGCCTGGCCCTCGAACCGGCCCGGCGTGATGTTTTCCTGCCACGCAGCCATGCGGTGCTCCTCAATCCTCAGCACGTGTTGCTTCCCGCTGCTGTGTGGTGCTCTGCTTGGATCAGCGGTTACACAGGAACCCCCGCCATCATCATGGAGCCTCAGGAGAAACCACCACAGGGCCGAAGGTCCCCCGACCAGGAGCGCAGGAGCTATGCAGGATTCGAAATCTATCGTTGCCGGCTATGACGGTTCGGCTGAAGCTGCAGCGGCCATCCAGTGGGCGGCGGAACAGGCGCGCCTGCGCAGCCGCCCCCTACTTGTGGTGCACTGCTCCATCTGGCCGCTGCTGACCAGGAACCTGGGCCCGGTTCCGGGAGTTGCGGACAGCGGGCTGGAGCGGGCAGCGCAGGAAATTCTTGAGGAGGGCATCAGCCGTGCCCAAGCGGCGGCACCCGGGCTGAAGGTTGAAGGCACCCTGCTGCACGGACTGCCGGCGTCGTACCTCGCCGAAATTTCTTCCGGCGAGGAGATGATCGTCGTCGGCAGCCGGGGTTTGGGCGGGTTCCTGGGCCTGCTGGTGGGATCCGTGAGCCTGGAACTGGCGGCCACCGCAGCATGTCCGGTAGCCGTGATCAGGCCTGATCTTCACCCTGGCGGGCCCGTCGTCGTCGCGGTGGACGGACTGGGGTCCCCCACCGCGCTGGAAGACGCCTGTGAACTCGCCTCGGCCTGGGAGACGGGCCTCACCCTCGTCCATGTCCGCCACACGCCGCCGGGATACGGGCACCGGGAAATGCCCGACGCCGACGCTGCCGCCGGGGAGGTCCTCAGTTCTGCCCTGGGCCGTGCCCGCACCCTGGCCCCAGCGGTTCCCGTCGAGGGAAAGGTGCTCACTGACACATCGGTGGCCCATGCCATCCTCAGGGCCTCGGAAGGTGCACGGATCCTGGTTGTGGGAACCAAGGGCCAGGGGTTCCTCCGGGAGACAATAGGTTCCACAGCCCACGCTGTGCTGCACCATGCCCGCGGTCCGGTCCTCATCTCCCGCCGCGGCACGGCCGCCCGTATCAGGGGAGAACAATAAGGCCACTGGAGCTAATGGTTCCGCCTTGGTAGCTTCAACGCATGGCCATCAAATTCGAGAACGTCGGTATCGCCGTTCGGGACCTCGAAGCAACCATCGCCTTCTTTACCGACCTCGGGCTCACGGTCGTCGGCCGCGATACGGTCAGCGGCGAATGGACGGATACTGCCGTTGGACTGGATGGCAACCACGCCAGGATTGCGATGCTCCAGACCCCGGACGGCCATGGTCAACTTGAGCTCTTCGAGTACATCCACCCGGAAGCGAACGAGACGGGCCCAACCCGCCCCAACGACATCGGCATGCACCGCGTGGCCTTCTCGGTGGACAACCTGGACACAGCCCTTGAGATAGCGGCGAAGCACGGATGCCATCCTCTACGCGGTGTGGCGACCTACGGCGACGCCTATAAGCTCACGTACCTCCGCGGTCCCAGCGGGATCCTTGTGATGCTCGCCGAGAAACTGCAGGAAGGCTGACACCCGCGGGCGGCACAATCCCGGCCCCGGGACCTAGGACCCTTACCGATCCTGGGCCCCTCCTCCATCCTTGAGGTTGACGCAGCATCCAGGAACAACCGGATCGGGCCACCAGCAAGGAGCAGCCATGAAAGCCATTGTCTACGGCGGGCCCGGGAAGAAATCCTGGACCGAGGTGCCGGACCCGTCGATCATCAATCCCAGCGATGCGATCGTCAAGGTGGACACCACCACCATCTGCGGAACGGACCTGCACATCCTCAAAGGCGATGTGCCGGCAGTGCAGGAGGGACGGATCCTGGGCCACGAGGGCGTGGGAACCATCACGGAAGTGGGGTCCTCCGTGACCACCCTGAAACCAGGCGACAGGGTCATCATTTCCTGCATCAAATCCTGCGGCCACTGCGCCAACTGCAAGACCGGGCTCTATTCCCATTGCCTGGGGGACGAAGGCGCATCGGGAATCGGCTGGGTCTTCGGCCACCTCATCGACGGCACCCAGGCCGAGTATGTCCGTGTCCCCTACGCGGAGAACTCCCTTCACCTCCTCCCGGAGGGAGTCACCGACGAACAGGCGGTCATGCTCTCGGACATCCTCCCCACCGGCTTCGAAATCGGCGTCCAGTACGGCCGCGTCAAGCCCGGGGACACGGTGGCGGTGGTGGGAGCCGGCCCGGTGGGACTGGCTGCGATTGCAACGGCGGGGCTCTACGGGGCGGCCACCATCATCGCCATAGACCTTGACCGGAACCGCCTGGAGCAATCCCGCGCGTTCGGGGCCACCCACGTTGTGCTGTCCGGTGATTCCGACTGGAAGGAGCAGGTGCTGTCCCGGACGGACGGGCAGGGCGTGGACGTTGCCATTGAGGCCGTGGGCATTCCGGCTACCTTTGGCATGTGCACCGAGATCGTCCGGCCCGGTGGCACGGTTGCCAACGTTGGCGTGCACGGCAAACCGGTGGAACTGCACCTGGAGAACCTCTGGATCCAGAACATCAACATCAGCATGGGACTGGTTAACGCCAACACCACGCCGATGCTCCTGAAACTCGTTGCGCAGAATAAGCTGCCCGCAGAAAAGTTCGCCACCCACCATTTCCGCTTTGAGCAGTTCATGGACGCGTACGACACCTTCGCCCGGGCCGCCGAGACCAACGCACTGAAGGTCGTCATCACCGCCTGACGGGCGCTTCCTGACGTGCGCTTCCTGATGGGCACGGCGCGGGCGTCCCCGGCTGGCAGCCAGACTGAGGCCTATGCTGGTCCAGTGACCGCTGCCCCCTCCCCAAGCCCGCTCGACGTCGTCGTCCATTCCGGACCGGCTGACTGGTGGGTCATCCTTGCCGGGCTCGGTCCCCTGGCCGTCCTCATCGCTGCCCTGCTGGCGTTCTACATCAACTGGCGAACGCTCAAGCAGCGCACTGCTGCCGATGCCACTGCGCTGGAGCAGAAGCGGGAAGCGGACGCCCATGCCCTGCTGCAAAAAACCGAGGCGGACAGCCGCGCGGAATGGTGGCGCCGGACGCAGTGGGCCCTGGACCGGGCACTGGACCAGGACGAAGGGACAAAGGCCCTGGGACTGGCAACCCTGGAGGTCCTGGCGCGCAGCGAACTGGCCCGCAACGAAGAGCTTGAGTTGTTCGACATAGCCTGGAAGAGCGTGTGGGGCGATGAGAACGCGGACGACGACGGGCAGGGCACCGGGGCGGACCAGGAGACGGCGTTCGTGGACGCCGGTGGCAACTTAGGCGAGAATGGAACCACGGGTGAAGACAATACCAAGGAGGTTGGACCATGAGCGCGGCATCGTCTGAACACCGGTTCGTCCATACTCCGCGGAGCGCCGCCGCCAAGCCGGCCCCGAAGAAAGCCACCCCCGCCGAGCATCGGGTCCAGGTGGCTGCTGCCAGGCTGCGCGTCACGCTCGACCAGCGGCTCGGCCGCGAAACCCCCGCCAGGACCAAGGCGCTGGCCAAGGAACCCATCTAGGTTCCGTTCTGCAGGCTGTTAAGGCCAACGCACGTCTGTGCTGGATTGGGTGAGTAGTGGCTGCAGTAATTCTTGGATGGAACCCCACCGGACCCGCACGCTGGGACTACCGTGCCGCCGTCGACCTCCTGGCGGAGTCCGGAAGGTATCTGCAGCGCTGGAGCGGTGACCAGCCACTCAACGTCACCGCAGGAACTGAAGCCTGGCTGTTCGTCCAGGGAAGCAGCGACGCCGGCACCGGGCTGATCGGCCATGGGGTGGCCATGTCCGAGCCGTACCAGACGCTGCCCGGAGACAGCCCCGCAGAGTGGCACGTCAGCATCCTGTTCGACGCGCTGCTCCCCCTCGGTGAGCAGGTTCGCCAGGATGCCCTCCGCGCAGCAGCCCCCGGGATTCCCTGGGGTGCGGCGATGAACCGCCCAGGCGTTGCCGTTCCTGGCCATGCGGAGCCGGGCCTTCGCCGTTTGTGGCGGGACCTCGGGCCTGCGGCGACCGGTTTTCCGCATGTTGTTTCGGGGACCTGCCCGCCGGAGACTGTCAGCACGCTCGACGTGAACCGCTATGAGCGGAACCCTGACGCCCGCCGGGTGTGCCTGGCGTTCCATGGCACCTCCTGCGCTGCCTGCGGGTTTTCCTTCGAGGCCTTTTATGGCGACGCCGGCTCCGGGTCGATTGATGTACACCACGTGGTGCCGCCGGAGCTGCTTGGGAGCGGGTACCAGCTGGATCCTGTTGCCGACCTCGTGCCGCTGTGCCCCAACTGCCACTCCCTGGCACACTGCAGTGCCGGCCCGCCGCGCACCGTGTCTGAGCTCCGGCACATCATTTCCGCCTCCGGCCACCTGAGGGGCCAGGTGGTCAGCGACCTTGCCCTCCAAGCCCAGGACGATGCGCGGAGGATTCTTGAAGGACCGCCGGTTCACCGGCAGGAGCCCCGGGGTTAGGTTGCCGGGCGTTCGCGCCGCAGGCGTCCACGGGCGAGAGCGGCGCGCGCGTTGCCGGCAAGATGAACCAGGGACGCGATCACCAGGAAGGCAACCAGGACCCGTGCTACGGACGCCAGGGCAGCACGCCAGCCGCCCTCAAGCGTGGGATCCAGGAAGTCGTAGACGTACCAGCCGTCCACGGAACCCCGCACCCAGGAAAAAATGAGGAAGGCCACCGGGTAGGCAAGCCACGCCAGGGGCCGCCACCAAGGACCGCGCACCGTCCTCGTGACCAGGAGCCAATCGAGGAGAACATACAGCGGAGCCAGGCGGTGGTGGGCCATCTGCGGCCAGTACAGGTCCCAGCTCCACCAGGGTTCACCCGGGGGCGCCACGAGGACAATGTAGATGAGTCCCGTCATCACCAGGTACAGGACAAACGCGCCGAAGAGGTGGTCCCACCAACGCGGAAGCCTGGCCGCCGGCCACGCCGCCGATGCGATCAGCAGGAGCCCGAGGCCGAGGTTCGCCTGGACGGTGAATTCCGAATACAGCTGAAAGATGTCGACGTCGTTGCCCGGCAGGGTTGCATCGTAGGTCTTCTGCACGAGGGCAGCGAGCACGAACCCGCCTACCAGCGGCCGGACCACCCTGACCCACGGGCTGTCCGGGTGCAGGGCCCTGCCCGGGTCACGGTGATACGCCTCCAGGGGAACCAACTTGCGTGGGCTGCTCATCCGCAAAGTGTTGCACGCCAGGTACGTCCCTGCGCAGGGCACAAAGACCGTCTGTCAGCGGCGTTCAACTGCTTTAGCCGTCATGTCCCGCATTCCGCTGTAGGCCGTGGCGGCCCCCGCCAGGAATATGAGGACGGCAAGGTAGACCGGGCCGAGGTGTCCCAGTGTTGCCAGGCCCCACGGGTAGTGCGCCGGGAGGGACACCGCGAGGCTGACGGCCGTGACGGTGACGGTTGCGGCGAAGGCCCACCGTTCCCCCCGCCGCACCCCGAACCAGGACAACGCTGCGATAGCCAGCCCGGTGGCAGCGATGAAGCCGCTGAGCGCAATGTGCAGGTGGCTGATGTAGTGGGACAGCTGGGGGCTGAACGCCTGGACCTCCGCCCTGCCCTTGTCCACCTGTTCGGGGCCGATGCCCAGCTCCAGGAAGGCGCCCGAGAAGTTGAGTGCCAGGAAGACTGCGGCGTACCCCACGAAGGCCAGCCCGGCGAGTGCCATCAGGGCGGCTCCGGCCCGGAGCCGTGACTGCTTTGCGGAAGTAGTTTGGATGGCCGGCACGGCCGCCACCCCCTCTCTGATCCACGTCCTTCTTTGATGAGAGTCCCCTGTTCCACGCCTGTCAAGGGGAGTTTTCCGGGAAGAGGCGGGCTGGCTTACCCCGGGGAAATAGGCCTTTAGTCCCCGTCTGCGCGAAGTAACCGGCAGCGGAATCCGCCCCAAAGCTTGACGGCTGCAAAACGTTTTGCATATAGTGATGCAAGCAACATACAAAACGTTTTGCAAAGGAACGAAGTCAATGGCGACAAAGGTAAACATCCGGGACGTGGCGAAAGCCGCAGGCGTCTCCGTGACCACTGTGTCGCACGCCCTGAGTGAAGCGCACAGCTCCCGGGTCAACGCCCGGACCGTGGAGCATATCAAGGCCGTGGCCGGCGATCTCGGCTACGCCCCGAACCGGCTGGCAAGCGGGCTGCGCAACCAGCGCTCCCAGATCCTTGGCCTTGTCAGCGACGAAATCACCACCACCCCTTTTGCCGGTGCCATGATCCAGGGGGCGCAGGACGCCGCCTCCGAACACGGGCACCTGCTGATGGTGGTCAACTCCGGCCTGGACAACGAACTCGAGCGCCAGGAGATCCGGGCACTGCAGCAGCACCAGGTGGACGGCATCATCTTCGCGCGCATGTTCAACCAGCAGGTATCCGTCCCGGAGGAGCTCCGGGCAGTGCCCACCATCGTGCTGGATGCCACCTCGGACAACCCCGGGCTGTCCTCCGTGGTGCCGGACGAGTTCGGCGCCGGCGACTCCGCCGCCGAGCTGCTGGTCGCGGCGGGGCACCGCAGGATCGCCATGATCAACAACGAGGACGATATTCCGGCCGCCCACGGGCGGCTCGCAGGCTTCCGGGCAGGCCTGGACCGCCACGGGCTCCGGCTGCCCGCGGAGTTCCTGGTTGCGGGCCATCCCAGCACAGCGGGCGGGCGGGAAGCGGCGCTGGACCTGCTGTCAAGGACGGAGCGTCCCACCGCGCTGTTCTGCTTCAACGACCAGATGGCCATGGGCGCGTACCAGGCCGCCGGCCACCTCGGCCTTCGCGTCCCGGACGATATTTCCGTGGTCGGCGTGGACAACCTTGAACTCATCGCCGATGGGCTCTGGCCGGGCCTGTCCACCATGGCACTCCCCCACTACGAGATGGGCCGGTGGGCTGTCCTGAAGCTCCTCAACGAACTCGAAAACCCCGAAGCGCCCCGGACCCACGAAAAAATCCCCTGCCCTCTGGTTGAGCGGCAGTCCGTCGCTCCGCCCAAGGGCTGACCGGCAGCCGGCCCAGCTACAGGCCTGGCCACACTCCACCTCCCCCACAAAAACGGGAACGCAGCCGTTGCAGCGGCCGCGTTCCCTGCAGGACCCAATCAATCCCTCCACCCTGTCCAAGCAGAAAGACCGACCCATGAACAAGAAGCTCACCAGGATCCTGGCGACCAGCATAGCCGCTGCCGCCCTCACCGCCACCCTCGCCGGCTGCGGCAAAGGCAGCGCCTCCTCTTCCACGGAAGGATCCGGCGAAATTGCCCTGTGGACCCACAACGCCGGGAATCCGGAGGAGCTGGCCGCGGTGCAGGGAATCGTCGATTCCTACAACAGCAGCCAGGACAAAGTGAAGATCAAGGTCCAGGCCTTCCCCCAGGACTCCTACAACGACTCCGTGGTCTCCGCGGCCGCCGCCGGCAACCTCCCCTGCATTGTGGACATCGACGGCCCGAACGTGCCCAACTGGGCGTGGGCCGGGTACCTGGAGCCCCTCGAACTGGGCACGGACCTGTCCAAGCACCTGCCCAGCACAGTGGCTGAATGGGATGGAAAGCCCTACGCCGTGGGCTACTACGACGTCGCCCTGGCCATGATGGCCCGCGCTTCAGACCTGGAGGCGGCGGGTGTCCGGGTTGCCACGGTTGAACAGCCCTGGACCAAGGAAGAGTTCCAGGACGCCCTCACCAAGCTCAAGGCCCTGGGCAAGTGGGAGCACCCGCTGGACCTCGGCACGGCCGGCACCGGTGAATGGCTCCCCTACGCCTACTCCCCCTTCCTGCAGTCTTTCGGCGGCGACCTGGTTAACCGCGACGGCTTCCAGAGTGCCGAGGGTGAACTGAACGGTGACGAAGCAGTGCAGTGGGCCAACTGGTTCCGCGGGCTTGCCGACGAAGGTTTCATGGCCAAGAAGAGCGGCAAGGATTCCACCCAGGACTTCCTGAACAACAAGAGCGGCATCGTGTACACCGGCTCATGGGCTGCGGACAAGGCCAAGGAGGCCCTCGGCGATGACCTGGTGGTCATGCCGCCGGTTGACCTCGGCCAGGGCCCGAAGATCGGCGGCGCATCCTGGCAGTGGGGCGTCACCAGCGGCTGCACCGATACCGGCGCTGCCATGGACTACCTGACGTACTCGCTGAAGCCGGAAAACATCGCCGCGGTGGCCAAAGCCACCGGCGCCATCCCGGCCAGCGAAGAGGCTGCCGCCTTGATTCCCAGCTTTGCCGAGGGCGGTGCCAACCGGATCTTCATGGACTTCTCCCGGGAATACGCCGTCATGCGTCCTGAAACACCCGCCTACCCCTTCATCGCCACCGAATTCGGCAAGGCCACCCAGGACATCCTGAACGGGGCCGACCCCAAGTCCACGCTGGACAGCGCCGTGAAGGCGATCGACGCCAACATCAAGTCCAACGGCGGCTACAAGAACTAGCCGGAGCACGCCGGATGGCTGCGGCGCCGCAACGCGCCGCAGCCATCCGGCAGCCCGACCTACGGAGACCCCCATGGCAACTGCTTCCCTTCCCACACGCCCAAGTCCAGCCACCCCTGAAACTGCCCTGCCGCCGTCGAACGCGAAAGGCAAGGCCCCCAAGGCCCACAGCCGCCCCGGCTTCCGCCGCGAGCAGCTGAGCGGGTGGGGCATGATCGCCCCGGCGGCAGTGCTGCTGCTGGCCTTCATCTTCATCCCGGCCATCCTCGGCTTCGGCCTGGCCTTCACCAACGCACGGCTCATCTCGCCCCGTCCGGTCGAGTTCGTGGGCGTGGACAACTTCGCCCGCCTCTTCTCGGACCCCACGTTCTACCGGGCCCTGCTCAACGTCGCCTACTTCACGGTGGTGATTGTGCCGGTGCAGTCCGGCCTGGCCCTGGTGATGGCGCTGTTGATCAACAAGAAGTTCCGTGGCGTCAATTTCTTCCGCACCGTGTACTTCCTGCCCGTGGTCACCTCCATGGTGGTGGTGTCGCTGCTGTGGCTGTTCATGTACCGCAAGGACGGCCTGATCAACGAGATCCTCTCCGCGGTCAGCTTCGGCCTGATCGACGGCCCGGACTGGCTCGGCGACCCGAACACGGCAATGCCGGCCATCATCATCCTGTCCATCTGGCAGGCGGCCGGCTTCCACATGATCATCTGGCTGGCCGGGCTCCAGGGCATCTCCGGCGAACTGTACGAGGCCTCGCAGCTGGACGGCACCAGCCGCTGGCAGCAGTTCCGCTACGTCACCTGGCCCGGACTGTTCCACACCCGCAGCCTGGTCCTGGTGACCATCACCATCCAGGCCCTGGGCCTCTTCGACCAGATCAGCGTGATGACCCAGGGCGGCCCGATGGACTCGACCACCACCATCATTTACGAGGCTGTCCAGTCCGGCTACCGGCAGCAGGAAACCTCCTACGCCTCCGCGATCTCGCTGGTGTTCTTCGTCCTTGTGCTGATCGTCTCCGCGGTGCAGCGCCACCTCACGCGGGAGAAAGACTGACATGAAAAACCAATTGTTCCTGAAAGACGCGGGCACCATGCTGGTGCGCATCCTCTTCGCCGTCGTCGCCGCGTTCCCCATCGTCTTTATGCTGGTGTCCTCGCTGAAGCCGGACCAGCAGATCTTCGGCGACATGTCCTCCCTGGCCGCGTTCCTGCCGGTGGGCAACATTTCCTTCGACAACTACGCAGCCGTGTTCGACCGCGTCCCGGCCGCACGCTTCCTGCTCAACTCCGTGGGCGTCTCCGCCGTCACGGTCATCCTGGGCATCTTCGTCAACAGCCTTTGCGCCTTCGCCCTGTCCCGTATGCAGGTCCGCGGCAAGAAGATTGTGTTCACAGCGATCCTGGCCACGCTGATTGTTCCCTTCCAGACCCTGGCCCTGCCGCTGGTGTGGTGGGTCAACCAGCTCCCCTACTTCGAGCTGAACGGCTTCAGCCTTGAATTCTCCAAGGGCTGGCTGGACACCTACCAGGTCCAGATCATCCCGTTCATCGCCAACGCCTTCTCGATCTACCTGTTCCACCAGTACTTCGAGTCCATTCCCAAGGAACTGGACGAGGCCGCGCGGATCGACGGCGCTGGCTGGTTCAAGATCTACCGCCAGGTGGTCATGCCGCTGTCCGGTCCGGCCACCGCCACCGTGGCGATCCTGACGTTCCTGCCGGCCTGGAACTCCTACCTCTGGCCGCTGATGGTGGTCCAGTCGGAAGAGCTGCGCCCGGTGATGATCGGCATCCAGTATTTCTTCCAGCTGAACGTCTCATGGGGCGAGGTCATGGCGTACGCGTCGCTCATCACGGTTCCGGTGGTGGTGCTCTTCATCGCCTTCCAGCGTTCCTTCGTCAACAGCATCGCCTCCAGCGGCGTGAAGGGCTGAGCATGAATGTATTGACGACGGCGGCGGGGGCGCCGTCCGCTTCCACCACAGGGAGCGCCGGTCCCGCCGGCCCCGCCGGTCCCGCGGCGGACCCGTTCCGGCCCGAGTGGCACTTCACCTCCGAACGGAACTGGCTGAACGATCCCAACGGGCTGGTGTACCTGAACGGCACCTACCACCTCTTCTACCAGCACAACCCGTTCGGCCCGGAGTGGGGCAACATGTCCTGGGGCCATGCCACCTCCCGGGACCTGCTCCGTTGGGAAGAGCAGCCGGTGGCCATCCCGTGCGACGAGCGTGAGGCAATCTTTTCCGGGTCGGCCGTGTTTGACGAGCACAACACCAGCGGGCTGGGCTCTGCCGGCACTCCTCCGCTGGTGGCCATTTACACCAGCGCCTACAGTGGCGCCTCGCCGCTGGCCGGCCGCCAGGCGCAGTCGCTGGCCTACAGCCTCGACGAGGGCACCACCTGGACCAAGTACTCCGGCAATCCCGTCCTGGACCGCGCGTCCGCTGACTTCCGGGACCCGAAGGTTTTTTGGTACGATGGCGGTGCCGGCAGTTACTGGGTCATGGTCGCCGTTGAGGCGGTGGAGCGCCAGGTGGTCCTGTACAAGTCGGCGGACCTTAAGAACTGGGAGCACCTCAGCACGTTCGGACCTGCCAACGCCACCGGCGGGGTCTGGGAGTGCCCGGACCTGTTCGAGCTGCCCGTGGACGGGAATCCGGCGGACAGCCGGTGGGTCCTTATTGTGAACATCAACCCTGGCGGCATCGCCGGCGGCTCGGCGGGGCAGTACTTCCTGGGAGCGTTCGACGGCGTGGAGTTCCGTTCCGAATCCACCGTCACCGAGGGCCTCCAACAGGACGGCAGTCTCATGCGGGAGTATGGCTGGCTGGACTGGGGCCGCGACTACTACGCTGCGGTCTCTTTCAGCGGGATCGCTGACGGCCGGCGGATCATGATCGGCTGGATGAACAACTGGGACTACGCCGGCTCCATTCCCACCGGCAGCTGGCGCAGTGCGATGTCGCTGCCGCGGGAGGTCTCGCTGGCACGGATTGACGGGAAAGTGGTGCTTCGGCAAACGGCCATTGACCCGTTTGCCGGACAGGACTCCCCGAGCTTCAGTCTGGGTCCGCAGGCCCTGGCACCTGGCGTCCAGGAGCTGCCGGTTGCGGCCGCTGTGGCCCGTATTGACGTCGAATTCGAGCCGGGCACAGCAAACAGTGTGGGGCTACTGGTCCGGGCCGGCGGAGCCGAACGCACCGTCATCAGCTACGACGTTGCGGACTGCATCCTTCGCCTGGACCGGCGGGAGTCGGGACAGGCAGATTTCCATGCGGCTTTCCCTTCCGTTGAAGCCGTCGCGGTGCCGCTGCAGGATGGCCGCCTCCGCCTGGGGATCCATCTGGACCGCTGCTCCGTGGAGGTCTTCGCCCAGGACGGGCTCGCCACCATCACGGACCTTGTGTTCCCTGTAGAGGCAAGCACGGCCCTGGCGGTCTTCGCGGAAGGTGGGGGCGCGCACCTCGTGGCGCTCGACGTCGTCGGACGCTGAAACGGGGAGGTGGTCCCGGCGCTCAGGACCACCTGTCCTCAGGCTGGGGACGTTTCGGTCGAGCTCGTGTCAACGGCCTGCAGCCAGGTGGTCAGAACCCCGCAGGCGAGCTCGAGGTTTCCCATCTGGCAGTGCTGGTCGGCGTGCTCGGCCCGGGTGAAGGTGCGCGTGGTGACGCTTCGGGCAGCCACCAGCGCCTTTGCCTGCGCCCGGGCCAGCGCCGGCGGCTGGAAGGCGTCATGTTCGCCGCACATCAGCAGCACGTCCTGGCTCACCCGGCCGCTGCCCAAGTGCTCCTTGTTCATTCCCAGGAACCACTCGGCGACGTCCGCCGGATCGTCGCTGTCCAGCATGTACAGCACCTGGTCCACCACTGCACGGAGGGTGGGAACCAGCCGGGCACGGGTGCGTACGCTCCACCGCATGAAGCCGCGGTGCCGCACCATGGCACGGATCGGGCCGCGCGCCACGCTCGGCACCCTGTAAAGCCAGTCATATACCGGCGGCCAGGCCACCACACGCTGGATCCGAGGCTCGCGTCCTGCGGCACGCAATGCCCAGTACCCGCCCATCGAGATGCCCACCAGGGCAGCCTGGCCGAGCCGGAAGTGGTCCAAAACCGCCCCCACCGGCTTTTCCCAGTCGTGGTCGAAGGTGAGCCCGTTCAGTACCCGGGCACCGCCTTGGCCCAGCCCTTCGAAGGCAATCACGTGGAATCCGGCGGCCGCAATCCGCTGGCAGATGGGGAAGAATTCCTCGATCAGGGAGTCGAACCCGCCGCGCAGCAGCACCGTGCCGCCGTTTGGTGGGCCGGACGCCGGAAGCGCATAGGCCGGCAGCGACGCCCCGCCGTAGGGGATGTTGTGGCGTGTCAGGCCGGCGCCGGCGAATGCGGTGTCGAGGAGCTGACGGTAGCGGCGGTAGCGGTCCGTTTTCTCCGCTGACCTTGGCGGGGTGAAGAACTCCGCGATCCTCGCGTAACCCGCCGCCTGCCGGTGCCGGTCCTCGGCTGCGGCCCGGTTGGACAAGTCCTCGAACACGGCGGCACAGTCATCCATCCCCCGTATGTGTGTGGCGGCACCGAACAGCTCATCCCGGTCGGCAAAGCCCAGGGCATGTGCGCGGTTGAGTTGGTAGTTGATGAAGTCCCGCCGGTGGAACCGTTCGAATCCCACCGGCAGGGCAACAAGCGCTCGGCTCATCACTGCCCAGCTTGTGTGGTTCCAAACATCAGGGTCCGCCGCCGCACATCGTAGTAGACGGTGTCTGACCGTTTCAGGAGGCCATGGAGAACCTCGGCATCTTCGGCGTCCAGAGTGAGCACTTCTTCCCAGGCCCCTTGGTCGAGGACCAGCTGAAGGGTCCACGTACCAGGCTTTCCTGCGTCTCCGGCCACCCAGCTGAACTGGTAATGGTTGACCTGCCGGACTTGGATGCTGTCATCTGTGATCGGTTGTTTTGGCGTGGGGCTCATGGTCCCCTCCTCGTTTCGCTGTGGCGGGCCCGCTGCATAAGCCAAGCACTAATCTAGACCTGGTGTACCTCATGATCCAGAGCCGATTGATTCAGCCCGGCTGCGCAGGTTCAGCAGCATTTTGCGCATCATCCAGAAGTCGCCGAACTCAAGCAAGAGGGAGAAAGCGATGCTGGGCGAGAGCCACCGGTACCGTGAACGCACCCGGCTGATCAACCGCGTTGAGCCGTCCGAAATGGGATCAAGCTGCCATGTCCAGGTGGTGTCACCGGGCGTACCCCAGACCATGGACCTTGGAGCTTCGATGACCTGGACTGGCATGCCGTGCTTGCCGTCGGGACTCATCGGCACGATGTCGCCCACGGCGAGCTTCTGAAGTTCGGGAATGATGCGGCGCGCGCTTGGACGGCCCAGGTTGTCGAGGAGGTCGTAGCTGTACCAACCGGCCCGGGTAAGTCCGGCCTGGACCAGCCACGGCCAGATCTGCTCCGGTGGCGCGCCGACCGTGATGGCCCGCGTGGCGTTGAACGTTGGCCTCAGCACGAGGTCATCTCCGGGCAAAGCTCGCGAGACTTCTTCCGGCGTCGCACCCCAGTGGAGCTGCCAGGGACGCACAAACCGGGCGTAAGCGGCGATCGCCGCAGCGGATATGAGCACAACGCTCCAACGCAGGTGGGCTTGCATCACCCCAGTCTGTGCGGCACTCCCCTGCCGCATCCAGAGGCCAACGTCCCGGCTGGTTCAGGGCCCGCCGAGGACCTGGAGGATTGCGGCGCCCCACTGTGCGCTGTTAGCCAGCATCACTAACCCGATGGCCGGAACGCTTAACGCCCAGGCTGCCTGCCGCCGTCGTGCCTGGTCCACAAGCAGCCGGAGGGCAGTGAAGCTGCGCTGAAGGGCCGGCAGATCGGTGGTGGCAGGAGGCTGCCGGCACCAGGTCCCCGGCCGGACGGCCGCCTCCGCGATCTGTGCCACCTGCTCCGTGCCCAGCACGGGCTGCAACTGGCGCAGCCAGGCAAGGAGCCGCGCCTCCCTCACCACAGCCACGCGCTCGGGCCGCGATTTGATGGTTAGCTTCTTCGGGTTGACGATGACGACGACGCCGGTCACCTCGACAGGGAAGCCAGCCGCCGTGCTCAGAAGCTTTGCTGCCCGGGCGGCTTCGTGCGCAGAGCAATGAAGGTGCCGGGTCCTCTTTCCCGCAACCAGGAGGGCCCGCCCGGCCACCCACACGGGCTGGCCGGAGTGGTTCTTGGTGTTCAAGGTGAACACTCCCGCCGGCCCTACCAGCACGTGGTCTATATCCGCGGAGCCTGTGCCCACCGGCACTGCATGCAGGACCAGCCACTCGGGACCGAGTCCCTCAAGGATCTGCCCGACGGCGATCTCGCCGAGCGCTCCTTTGTACCACGTGATGGTTTCCGGTCTGAGCGGGCTGGCACCAAAGACCCGCTGCAGCCAGTTGCGGGGCGGAACGCGGCTTTGGAGCGCCATCAGCTCTTCGAGCACTGCCTGCCCGGGAACGCGTTCGCCCAACAGCAGTGGTGTGGCATCAGCGCCCATGGCCGTCTCCCAAAGTTTCGGATGCTGGACAGCGTAGATCCGGAAGGGTTTGAAAAACAGCGGCTGACGGCCCGGTTCCTGAATGCTTCCGGAATATTGACAGGACGTTGAGCACTTCTTGCGGAAGCATGAAATGTGGTGCCCTATCCAACGCTTCGCAGCCTCCCGCCCCGTCCCTTCTAGGGCAGCCCGTCCGACGCGCCGAGCCCACGCCGGGCCACAACGTACCCCCACAGCAACAGCGCGTGTGGACGCGTTCCCCGCCAGCTCAAGGGGACAGAAAAGCCGTCCCGCTCCACAACAGTGGCCGACCAACGGCGGCGTACCAGCCCGGGACGGCGGAGCCGGAGATGGCTGAGGTAGGCGTACGGGATCCACCGCCCTGCGTGCTGCTTTGCAAGCCTGACGGCACGCGCCGGCGTCACGGTGGCGCGCTGGAAGCGGGGATTCTCGCCCCGGTCCAACGGACCGTGCGGGATGGTTCCAGCGGGCAGGATAAGGATGCCGTTCATGTTGACCCACACTTGAACCCGCCGGCCACCGCTGGCGGCATCCCCGCAAACCAGCCGGCACAGGTCATCATCCTCTTCAGGTTCCACCGGCTGCTCCGGATCGGACGTGGATGCTGAAACGTCCAGGGTGACGCCGCCTCCGGGCGGGACATCCGGCTGCTCCGCGGCAGAGGGATCATGCGCCCTGGCGTTGGCAGCTGCGACAGCCTGCATCACGGCTGCGCGCAGTCCATCGGCGCACAACCGGGGCGCGTCAACGGCGAACACCTCCCGATCGAGCTGGACAACCGAGCGGACGCCGGCCTGCCCGCCCAGGAGTTCGGCCAGATCGTCGTGGTCGGGGCGGACAAGCAGGCCAACTTCATCGCCCAGTCCCACCTGCCAGGTGTGACCGGCAATCTCGGGTTCGGCCTCGAGCTCCACATCGATCCAGTCCGCCAGCTCCGCCGCACCAACCGGTCTGAGATCCACCCCTGCAATGCACGGCACGAGGAGTCCAAGACGGTGCAGAACATCAGCGGTGTGGACAGTACAGTCATGCTTGTTCGGTCGGTGCTGCACCATCAGGCTCCCCCAGGATTAGTGCGGGCCAGGACCTGGACCGCCCCAACGGCTGGTGTCCCGGTTCGCTTCCTGGGTCCGCATCGAGATGTCATCGAATAAGCCGGTTTCGACGTGAGTTCGATAGTAAGTCATCTCACCTGGGACGATGCGGGTCCCGGACCAAAAGTTTTAATCCGGCACGTGGGGATGTTGCCGTGCTGCATCTGCACCGCTGGCAGCCGTGTCAGTTCCAAAGGGACCTTGGGCTCTGGGTGCCGAGCCGGCAGGGCCGTAGTGTCAGGACATCCAGGATTTCCGTGGCGGTGTGCACAGGTTCCGTAGGATGCCCGGACACTTACCTCAGGAGACAGGAAGATGCTTTCACTTCGAACCGCGGACCACCGCAGAACGGCCCGCCTTCCGGGACGTTGGGTGCCAGGAACCATCGGGACCGCAGTGGCTGTCGGTGTCCTTACTCACCTCGTGCTGCCCCGTCTTTTAGGTAGGTGGGGTGCTGCCGGGTCAGAAGTAGGTATGCCGCTTCCGGGCGATCACCTGATCCCTGAACCCGGCTCCGTGCAGACGATGGCCGTGACCATCGCCGCGCCGCCCGAGCAGGTCTGGCCGTGGCTGGTGCAGATGGGCGTTGACCGGGCCGGACTGTACTCGTACACGTGGGTTGAGAACGGGCTGCTGCATTTGGGCGTGACCAACGCAGATCGGATCCACCCGGAGTGGCAGGACCTCGCAGTAGGCGACATCATGGCCTTCACGCCCGCCCGTTACCCCGGAGGGCGTATGGGGCCCCGGGTGGTGGAGTTGGAGAGGGACCGGCACCTCGTTCTCGACGCAAGCCCGGGCGCCCCGGCAGGCACGGTAACCGGCACGTGGCAGTTTATTCTCCGCGATGCCGACGACGGCGGGACGCGGCTGCTCCTGCGCACACGCAGCGGTCCGGACCGGCCCGCAGTGCTGCACTTCCTGGATTTCCTGCTTCAGCCGGCCTACCTGGTCATGGACCGCGCGATGCTGTTGGGCATCAAGCAGCGCGCTGAGCGGGGGACGCAAAAGAAGGAGCAAGCCGGGGCGGGAAGCCTGCTCACCTAACTCCTGCCCGGACCCGCGGCGAACGGGACAGAGCGAGTGCCCATCCACCGGCCACCCCAATGGCAAGCAGTACCGCGACAAAGCCGATCGCCTGCGCGCTCGTCCATGCCAGGGCACCTCCATACCGCAGCAGGGCAAGCGCCTGCAGAATGACGAAGGCAACCGAGGTCAGTGCCACGGGGCGGACAGTGCGGAGGTCGCCGCTGAGCTGGCCCTGCGCGGCGGACCACCCAAGGCCGACCAGCCACGCTCCAACCGCCCTCGCTGTGAGCTCGGACAGTGTCCACGGCCACCACGCCGCAGCATAGGCGGGTACTGCCAGGAGCGCCACGCCATAGATCAGCAGAACCCCGGCAATTGCCACCATGAGCAGGCGGAGCGCAGGGGGCAGTACCGGCCGCCCCGCCCTCACGGACCCTGGGGCGCTACGCAGGGCCCGGATCTGAATCCAGCTGATCACCAGCATGGCCACGGGCACGATTGCATAG
Source organism: Pseudarthrobacter quantipunctorum (assembly GCF_045291495.1). Classification (NCBI taxonomy): domain Bacteria; kingdom Bacillati; phylum Actinomycetota; class Actinomycetes; order Micrococcales; family Micrococcaceae; genus Pseudarthrobacter; species Pseudarthrobacter quantipunctorum. Next base: position 1,739,674 of record NZ_CP148033.1, on the reverse strand, counting down.
ATTGCCAGCCACGCCCAGGTGGCTACCTGCGCAAGGGGACCACTATCCGGCGACAGGTGGAAGCGGTCAAGGTGCAGCAGGGTGACTCCGAGAGTAAGCGTGGTAAAGACGAACACGGGCCACACTGCCAGCCTCGCTGAGTCCCAACTCGCGGACCGGGCACCCGTCACCTCCAGGCCGGCGGCGGACCAGTACGCCGCCCCCAGGAAGACTGCGGTCATAGGCGGATTGACTGTCCAGGCGAACCATTCCGCCGTCCGCAGTGGAAACACGAACAGCACCAGTCCGGCAAGAAACACCAGGAATGCGGCGGCGTAGAGCAGCCGCCGCATTGCCGGAATCAACGGTGTGGCCTCAGTTGAAGCGGACATCACCGGGCAACTCCTCGCGTACGGCTTCCCCAGCAGGAGCAGCCGGCGAAACGGGAAGGGGGTGCTCGGCCAGATAGGTGTGGAGCATCGAGACCACGGTGGCGCCATCTCCCACGGCGGTGGCTACCCTTTTGATCGAACCGGCCCGCACGTCCCCGATCGCGAAGATGCCGGGCATGCTGGTTTCCAGCGCCAGCGGAGGCCTGTCCGGCCTGACGGACCCGGTGCCACTGGCATCCCGGTTGGTCCCCGTGCGCAGAAAACCGGCCGGGTCGCGCTCCACTGTGTCGGGCAGCCAGGAGGTCCGCGGCACCGATCCGATGAGAACGAACAAGCCGCCCGCTTCGATCTCCTCGCCCGGGATTGCCTCGGGGGCTCCCGCTGCCGCGACCTTGACGGCGGCAAGGAATCCGTCCCGGTCGCGGGCCCCCACGATCACGGCCCCATAGCGGATCGCCACGTTCCGGGTGGCCTCAAGTTGGGAGATGAGGTAATCCGACATACTGACCGACAGCGTGGGTCCGCGCACCAGCAGCGTCACCTTCTTCGCGAACTTGGCAAGGTGCAGCACCGCCTGTCCGGCCGAGTTGCCGCCACCTACAACGCAGACCTGTTTGCCGGCCATCGACGGCGCCTCCGACACCGTGGCCCCGTAGAAGACGCCCCTGCCCACCAGATCCTCGAGCTGGGGTATGCCGAGACGGCGGTAGTCCACGCCGGTGGCCACCACCACTGTGCGGCACCGCACCACGCTGCCGTCGGAAATGGACACGGCGTAGAGTGCTCCGTCCGCACGAAGCCCTTCCACCTTCCGCATGAACAGGAAGTCCGTTCCCAACGTCCAGGCCTGGTGGAACGAGCGGTAGGCCAGGTGGGCGCCGCTCACACCTCGGGAGAAGCCAGGGTAGTTGCGGATCAACGAGCTGGTGCCTGCCTGGCCTCCCACGGCTTCGCCCTCCACAACCATGGTGGCGAGGCCCTCCGAGGAGGCATACACGGCGGTGGCAAGACCGGAAGGGCCGGCCCCCACAACCACCACATCGAAGATCTTGTCCGCCGGTGGCGGTCGTGTCACGCCAATCGCTTCGGCGATCTCCACGTCGCTGGGGTTCTGGAGGACAATGGGGGACGCGGTGAACTGCAGCACCAGGACCGGCAGCACGGGGTCGCGCAGGCCCAGGCCCTCCAGTGTCCGTTCGGCAGTCTCGGACCCGGCAGGGTGGAAGCCCACGGGGATGTGGTTTCGGCTCAGCGAGTCGCGCAGCGCATGGGTCCTTTCGTCGCCTATCCCCCCGATCAGCCGGACCGCCTCGAACCCCACCCCCTGGGCCAGGTGCCAGTCGTCGAGGGCGTCGGTGATCGCACCGTGGAATTCTTCGTCGCGCGGGCGTTCAGGCCGGATGATCAGCAGTTCGGCATACCCCTGCCCGATTGCCCGGAATACGGTGGGGGCGCTGGCGAAGTCACCCCAGGTCACCACAACCGCGCGCTTGGCGGCCGGATGAAAGCCATAAGCACGACGCAGGAAATCGAGGCCGCCGCGGTCGGCGGGTCCGTAGCACCCGAGTATGAGGGCCACCGGCCGGTTCCAGCGCCGAAGCCCCTCGAGCACAGCCCGCCCGTGGGCGTGGCCGGCGCAGGCCACCACCTCGTAGTCGGCACCGTAGCGCCGGCGTAATTCATCTCCAAGAATGCGCCGGGAATCCGGGTCTGTGGTAGCAATCAGCATGATCGGAACCGAGTCATCCATGGCCGCCGTCTTTCCGGTTCAATGGTTCGGTGGCGCTCACGATACTCGCGGCAGGACACACGCGACAAGGGGTCCTGCACACCTCCGCAAAGGTCCTTCCTTACCGGGGCCGAGGCTGCATTAAGCCCGCCGGCGGCCGGGATTCTGTCATTCCAAAGATGCGGAGATTCTGCCAGAATGGCTCCCGACGACGGGCCGGCAGCATGACCTGGACAGGACCGGAGCGATGGAAGTGGAGGAGCCCATGGAGGACCGCCTTATCCCGGGAATCAGCCTTACCGCCACACCCAGCGGAACGGGGTGCCTGGAGTGCCTCAGCGGCGACGGCCCAGGATGGTGGCTGCATCTTCGCCGCTGCGCCCAATGTGGCCACATCGGATGCTGCGACTCCTCACCCTCACAGCACGCCAGTGCCCACGCGCGCACCGCCGGTCACCCCGTGATGAGGTCCTTTGAACCTGGGGAGGCCTGGTTCTACGAACACACCACAAAGAAGTTCTTCCGCGGACCAAGGCTTCCGGATCCCCAGTCCAGGCCACCGGAGCAGCCGGCACCCGCACCGGCAGACAAGGTACCGGCAGACTGGCGGGAGCGCCTGCACCAGTAGGCAGTGATTTGGAATCAACGGGGCCAACGCCGGCTAATGACCCGGGAGCTGGCAGTGGCTAAAATCAGGGTTCCACGCTCCAACCGGCTGAGGCACGGCGTCCGTGGAGCCGAAGAGTCCCAGGCGAGCAGAGAGGCCAGCCATGGATTTCAGCACGTCCCCTGAATATCAGCTCGACCCTTTCCCCTACTACGAACACATGCGGGAAACCGCCCCCGTCTATTACGACGAACAGTCGGGGAGTTGGCACGTCTTCCGGTACGACGACGTTCAGCGGACATTGTCCGAATATGCAACGTTCTCCTCGCACATGGGCGGTGACGATGCTTCGGGGACGGGCCAACTGTTCGCCTCCAGCCTGATCGCCACAGATCCCCCAAGGCACAGGCAGCTGCGTTCCCTGGTCACCCAGGCGTTCACTCCCAAAGCGGTGGACGCACTGGCGCCCCGCATTGCCGGGCTCACGGACGAGCTTCTGGGGGGAATCGCGGCCCGGGGCAGCGCCGACCTGATTAAAGAGTTGGCCTACCCGTTGCCTGTCATAGTGATTTCCGAACTCATGGGCATCCCCGCCCAGGACCGTGAGCGCTTCAAACAGTGGTCCGATGTGATTGTCAGCCAAACGCGGAGCGGGTCGGCCAGCGAGAACCACATTGCCGCAAACATGGAGATGACCCAGTACTTCCTGGCCCTGATCGACGAACGCAGGAGCCGGCCGGGACATGACCTGATCAGCACCCTGCTGGGAGCGGAGATTGACGGCCAGAAACTGACGGTGCCGGAACTGCTCGGTTTTTGCGCTTTGCTGCTTGTCGCAGGCAATGAGACCACCACCAACCTGATCGGCAACGCCGTTTTGTGCCTTACTGAGAACCCCGGCACCATGGACCGCCTGCTGAGGGAACCCGCCCTGCTGCCCCAGACCATCGAAGAGGTGCTGCGTTTTCGATCGCCGGTCCAGTCCATGTATCGGATGACTGTCGCGGAGACTGCCTTGGGAGACGAAGTCGTTCCCGCCGGCGCACCGGTCGTGGCTTGGATAGGCTCGGCCAACCGCGACGAGCGGCAGTTCCAGCGGCCTGCCGAGTTCGACATAGACCGCGGCCAGAACCGGCATCTGGCATTCGGCCACGGCGTTCACTTTTGCCTCGGCGCGCCCCTTGCCCGGCTCGAAGCCAGGATCGCGCTGGAGGCCCTGCTGTCCCGTTTGCCCGGGCTTTCCCTGGATCAGGGAGCGGGCCTCGAACGAATGGAGAGCACGATCGTCTACGGACTGAAGGCACTCCCGGTGAGTTGGCAGCCGGCCTGACCGGCAGGACTTGGTACGACCATGGAAGCGAGGGGCACGCGACATCTGGTTGCGCTTGCCGCGTGCTCGCTGATCACTCTGGCGGGGTGCTCTTATGACTACCCTGAGCCGGGGTATCCGCCACCAGGTGGCACTGATTCATTGAACAAGCCAACCACTGCCCCTGATGCGTCGGCTGCGTCCCCGCCGGTTTATGTCGACCCGCTGGTCCTGGAGCGGGAGGTCAAGAACTATGGTGAGCTGGACCGGCTGCTCAAGGCTGTGCCGGGACCCGCCATCCTTTTTGAGGAGGGGCCACTGGATGGGCCGGTCAGGGGCTTTGGAACAATGGAGAAGGTGCCGGCGGCCGGGAAGTACACCGTCACCGCTGCCTGTGTTGGTGCAACAGGCGCCAAGGTTTCCGTCGGCCAGGAGCACCCTGGAGCGCCCTTCCAGCCTCTGGAGCTCACGCTGGATTGTGCTGGGGCCACTTCGAAAGTCATTGAACTCGAGCAGGGCTACGTTTTCGCGCACCTGGTCCTTCCCGGGCCCGGTGATACTCCGTGGACGGGGGCAGTTGGCGGGGTGCGTGTGACAGGCCCCGTCCCGGCAGCAGATGAAGGCGGACGGTAACGTCCCACTGCTCACTCCGGCTGGTCCTCAAGGGAGGCGATGATACTGCCGCAGCCCTGGAAGAACATTCGCCGGCCAAGACCGCCATCAGCCCAAATCCAGACAATTGAGTAGTCGCCCGTCATGGCATCCACGACGCCCGTGCCGGAAAGGCCGGCGTCCAGAAAGCTCACCCTCTCCCCTATTGTGAACCGGGGATGCCGGATCCTCTTCCGGCGCAGCCTTGAGTGGGAGGTTCCGGCTACCACGGGAAGACGCCTGTTGGCCGGGAGGTGAACACGTTCATGAAAGTCCTTGGGTCGCGGGCGGTTCTGCCAGCTCATTACAACCCTGCCCGCTGCTCCCAGGTCACGCATACACGTGGTGAAATCACCATAACCGCATTGGTGGGACGCTGCACCGGGAACGCTTGTTTTTCGAATGTGACCGGCGAACACCTTCCAGACATAGACTGCATCCATGAAAACGGGTTGGGGGATCCTGGGCGTCGCCGCGCTGATCGCGGTCACGCTGCCGGCTGCGGGCTGCAGTACGGCGTGTCCCGCCATTGGCTACGTCAGCACCCTCGAAGTGACCGTTCAAGGCGGTGCGGAGGCTGTCGACGACGTCCAGCTATGCACGGACGAGGGGTGCTCGGCGCCGGAACCCACTGCGGCCCCAGCCCCTTCCATTGCGGTCACCGACCACTGGATAGAGCTGCCCGGGGGAGGATTCTCCCCCGCGCCCGGCCCAAGTGTCCCGCCGCCCGCCTACCCCGACACCCGTTACATCGGCAGCAGGCAGGGCGGGGACACCTGGCGGTTCACCTTCATCCTTGGTCCGGTACCAAGCCATATCACCCTGCGCGCCCTCGCTGAGGACGGCTCGGTGCTTGCCGAGCAGGTGAACGATCTGGAGTGGACCAGGGAAGACCCCTTCAGTCCTTGCCCCGGCCCGGTCACTACTCCCCCGGTGGTCTTCTTGGTGGGTGAACTATCACCGTGAGTGGCCTGTGACCGGCAGATTTTGATGGGTCCGGGTGGGCGCTGCCATCGAGCGGGTGGATAGGCTGGGTCAATGGCGACAGTAATCCTCGTGCGGCACGGCCGCACCACAGCCAATGCCACTGGACTGCTGGCCGGCCGGGCTGCCGGTGTCAGCCTTGACCAGACTGGCCGCGAGCAGGCGGCTCTTACCGGAGACCGGCTCGCGGCAGTGCCCTTGGCAGGGGTGGTATCGAGCCCCCTCGAGCGTTGTCAGCAAACCGCCCAGCTCATCCTCGACCGCCAGGCCGGCACTCCTTACGCACCGTTGGAACCCGATCTTACCGAGTGCGATTACGGCCAGTGGCAGGGCCGCACGCTCACTGATCTCGCAACCGAAGATCTGTGGGCTGCTGTGCAATCGCAGCCGTCCGCCGTCATCTTTCCCGGCGGTGAGTCCATGGCCGGGATGCAGGCTCGGGCGGTGGCAGCCATTCGACGCCACGATGCAGCCTTCGAAGCCGAGTACGGGCCAGCAGCCGTATGGGTCGCGGTCAGTCACGGTGACGTCATCAAATCAATCCTTGCCGACGCGCTGGGCATGCACCTCGACCTGTTCCAGCGCATCAACGTGAGCCCTGCCTCCGTATCGATCGTGCGCTACAGCGGCACCCGGCCAAGCGTTTACGCAACCAACACCGAGGCCGGGGACCTGTCGTGGCTGTCGAACAGCATCCTTTCTGCCGACGCGCCGGTGGGCGGCGGTGCAGGGCAACAGGCGCCATGAGGCGCCTGTGCCTAAAATGCTCTTATGCCTACACGTGTTCATGAGTTCGACTGGCCTGATCGGGTCGTCGTCGGCACCATTGGCCTTCCGGGGGCACGGACGTTCTACCTGCAGGTGCGGGCAGGGAACCAGATCGTCAGTATCGCCATGGAGAAGCAGCAGGCGGCCCTGCTCGCGGAGAAGATCGACGAAATCCTCGACCAGCTTCTCACCGTCGAGGGCAACCCTCACAGCGTTCCCACCAGCACTCCCATTGAACTGGTTGACAATGACGGGCTTGAGGCCGTTGAGGAGCAGTTTCGGACCGGCGCCATGGGCTTAGGGTGGGACCCGACGACGGCGCAGGTCGTGATCGAGGCCTACCCGATCACCGATGTCGACGCTGATAGTGACGACGAATCGCCAGATGAGGATGACGCCGAAGTGCCCGAAATGCTGCTGGTGCGGATGCCAGTTGGCACCGCCCGCGCATTTGCTAAGCGCACGCGGGAGGTTGTGGGCGCCGGGCGTCCCGCGTGCCCGCTCTGCGGTTACCCCGTGGACGCCGAGGGGCACGTCTGCACTTTGCCCGAGGCCTGATGCCGGCGCCGGACCTGGTGGCGGCCGAGCTGACGCTCACCGGGCGCATTACGACGGCGTCGAACGCCACCTTCGTGGGCAGCATTGGCGATACCACGGTTGTCTATAAGCCGATAGCCGGGGAAAAACCGCTGTGGGATTTTCCTGACGGCGTCCTTGCCCACCGGGAGGTTGCCTCCTACCTGGTCTCGGAGGTCCTCGGCTGGAACGTGGTGCCCCGCACCTGGCTGCGGGATGGTCCGTTGGGCGAAGGGATGGTGCAGCTCTGGCAGGAGAGAGACCCCGACCAGAACGCGGTGGACCTCGTCGCGTCGGACGACGTACCGGAGGCCGGTTGGAAACACGTCCTCGAGGGTCAGGATGAGACCGGACGGATGGTCGCCCTCATACACGAGGACTCTCCGGCGCTCCGACGTATGGCGGTGTTCGACGTCGTGGTGAACAACGCCGACCGCAAAGGCGACCACATCCTTGCCATGTCAGGAGGGCACCGGCACGGTGTGGACCACGGGCTTACCTTTCACCGCGACCATAAGCTGCGCACGGTGCTGTGGGGCTGGCTGGGAGACGCCCTGACGGTCGAGGAACTTGAGGGCATCGACCGTGTCAGGGCAGGACTGGACGGTGAGCTGGGCCGAAACCTGGCAGACCTGCTCACCGCCGAAGAGATTGCGTCGCTCGCTGCGCGCTGCGCCCGGTTGCGCCTTGCTGGCCGGTTCCCCGCTCCAAGCGGTCAGATGTCGGCGGTGCCCTGGCCGCTGTTCTGAGCAGGAACCGCAGCTTCTGCAAAACAAGGCACAAAAGAGGCCCGAACCCGCGAATCACGCGGGTCCGGGCCTTGACCAGCCCTTCGGGCGGGCCTCAGACGGAAACTCTTAGAAGTCCCAGTCCTCATCTTCGGTGTTGACAGCCTTGCCGATCACGTAGGAAGAACCTGACCCGCTAAAGAAGTCGTGGTTCTCGTCCGCGTTCGGGGACAGTGCCGAGAGGATGGCCGGGTTCACGTCGGTGACGGAAGCCGGGAACATGGCCTCGTAGCCCAGGTTCATCAGGGCCTTGTTGGCGTTGTAGTGCAGGAACTTCTTGACGTCTTCGGCCAGGCCAACGCCGTCGTAGAGATCGTGGGTGTACTGGACTTCGTTTTCGTACAGCTCGAACAGCAGCTCGAACGTGTAGTCCTTGATCTCCTGGCGGCGCTCCGGGGAAACGGCCTCGAGGCCACGCTGGAACTTGTAGCCGATGTAGTAGCCGTGCACTGCCTCGTCGCGGATGATCAGGCGGATCAGGTCAGCGGTGTTCGTGAGCTTGGCGCGTGAGGACCAGTACATGGGCAGGTAGAAGCCCGAGTAGAACAGGAAGCTCTCCAGCAGGGTGGAGGCCACCTTCCGCTTCAGGGGGTCGTCGCCCTGGTAGTAGTCCATGACGATCTGGGCCTTCTTCTGAAGGTTCTCATTCTCGGTGGACCAGCGGAATGCCTCGTCGATCTCCTTGGTGGAGGCCAGCGTGGAGAAGATGGAGGAGTAGCTCTTGGCGTGCACTGACTCCATGAACGCGATGTTCGTGTAGACGGCTTCCTCGTGCGGGGTGAGCGCATCCGGAATCAGGGAGACGGCGCCGACAGTTGCCTGCACAGTGTCCAGCAGGGTGAGGCCCGTGAACACGCGCATGGTGAGCTGCTGCTCCGCCGGCGTCAGCGTATTCCACGACTGGACGTCATTGGACAGCGGCACCTTCTCCGGCAGCCAGAAGTTGTTGACCAGTCGGTTCCAGACGTCCACGTCCTTGTCGTCCTGGATCCGGTTCCAGTTGATGGCCTCGACGTGGCTAAGCAGCTTGACCTTCTCGGTCATGTCATCCCCTAAGCGTTGGGTGGGTTTCTCTAAGTTAAAGCGTACGACGGCGGGCGGGCACCCGCCGTCGTACTGGCACATTTAGTTGAAAATTAAAGCATGCAGGAAACGCAGCCCTCAACCTCAGTCCCTTCCAGCGCGAGCTGGCGGAGACGGATGTAGTAGATGGTCTTGATGCCCTTCTTCCAGGCGTAGATCTGGGCCTTGTTGATGTCCCGCGTGGTGGCCGTGTCCTTGAAGAACAGCGTCAGGGACAGGCCCTGGTCCACGTGCTGGGTGGCAGCGGCGTAGGTGTCGATGACCTTCTCGTAGCCGATCTCGTACGCGTCCTGGTAGTACTCCAGGTTGTCGTTGGTGAGGTACGGCGCCGGGTAGTACACGCGGCCCAGCTTACCTTCCTTGCGGATCTCGATCTTGGACGCCACCGGGTGGATCGAGGAGGTGGAGTTGTTGATGTAGGAGATCGAGCCCGTGGGCGGAACAGCCTGCAGGTTCTGGTTGTAGATGCCGTGCTCCATGACCGAAGCCTTCAGCGCCAGCCAGTCAGCCTGCGTGGGGATGTGCACGTTCTTGAACAGCTCCGCAACCTTCTCGGTCTGCGGAACCCATTCCTGCTCCGTGTACTTGTCGAAGAACTCGCCGGAGGCGTACTTGGACTTCTCGAAGCCGCCGAAGGTCTGGCCGGTCTCGATGGCCAGCAGGTTGGAGGCGCGGACCGCGTGGTACACCACGGAGTAGAAGTAGATGTTGGTGAAGTCCAGGCCCTCTTCGGAACCGTAGTGGACCCGCTCACGCGCCAGGTAGCCGTGCAGGTTCATCTGGCCCAGGCCGATGGCGTGGCTCTGGTCGTTGCCCTTGGCAATGGACGGCACCGAGGTGATGTTGGACATGTCGGACACTGCCGAGAGCGAGCGGATGGCCGTCTCGATGGTCAGGCCGAAGTCCGGCGAGTCCATGGTCTTGGCGATGTTCAGCGAGCCCAGGTTGCAGGAGATGTCCTTGCCGGTGTCGTCGTAGGACAGGTCATCGTTGTACGTGGTGGGCTGGGAGACCTGGAGGATCTCGGAGCACAGGTTGGACATGATGATCTTGCCGTCAATCGGGTTGGCCCGGTTCACGGTGTCCTCGAACATGATGTACGGGTAGCCGGACTCGAACTGGATCTCGGCGAGGGTCTGGAAGAACTCGCGCGCCTTGATCTTGGTCTTCTTGATCCGGGAATCGTCCACCATCTCGTAGTACTTCTCGGTGACCGAGACGTCGGAGAACGGCATGCCGTAGACGCGTTCGACGTCGTACGGGGAGAACAGGTACATGTCCTCGTCACGCTTGGCCAGCTCGAACGTGATGTCCGGGATCACGACGCCCAGCGAGAGGGTCTTGATGCGGATCTTCTCGTCCGCGTTCTCGCGCTTGGTGTCCAGGAACCGGTAGATGTCCGGGTGGTGCGCGTGCAGGTACACGGCGCCGGCACCCTGGCGGGCACCAAGCTGGTTGGCGTAGGAGAAGCTGTCTTCGAGGAGCTTCATCACGGGGATGACGCCGGAGGACTGGTTCTCGATCTGCTTGATGGGCGCGCCCACCTCGCGGATGTTGGTCAGCGCGAAAGCCACGCCGCCGCCGCGCTTGGACAGCTGCAGGGCGGAGTTGATGGAGCGGCCGATCGACTCCATGTTGTCTTCGATGCGGAGCAGGAAGCAGGAGACGAGCTCCCCGCGCTGCTTCTTGCCGGCGTTCAGGAACGTGGGGGTGGCCGGCTGGAAGCGGCCTTCGATGATCTCGTCCACCATCTGCAGGGCAAGCTGCTCGTTGCCGCGTGCCAGGTGCAGGGCAACCATGCAGACGCGGTCCTCATAGCGCTCCAGGAAACGCTTGCCGTCGAACGTCTTCAGCGTGTAGGACGTGTAGAACTTGAACGCGCCCAGGAAGGTCTCGAAACGGAACTTCTTCTTGTAGGCGCGGTTGAACAGCTCACGGATGAAGTTCATCGTGTACTGATCCAGGGTTTCGCGCTCGTAGTAGTCGTTCTTGACCAGGTACTCGAGCTTCTCTTCCAGGTCGTGGAAGAACACGGTGTTGTTGTTGACGTGCTGCAGAAAGTACTGGTGCGCAGCCTCACGGTCGGCTTCGAACTGGATCTCGCCGTTGGGGCCGTACAGGTTCAGCATCGCGTTGAGCTCGTGGTAGCCCAGGCCCTTGTACGCTGCGGGCATCTCGGGCTTCTCGGCCCTGGTTACTTCTGTGTCTGCGACAGTCGTGTCCAAAACGTGTCCAATCCATTGTTTACGCGGGCCACGTCTTCTGGCGTGCCCATTAATTCGAAGCGGTAGAGGTGCGGCACTCCGCACTTGGCGGCGATGATGTCCCCCGCCATGCAGTAGTTGTCCCCAAAGTTAGTGTTGCCGGCCCCAATAACACCGCGCAGAAGCTCCCTGTTCTGCGGGTTGTTCAGGAACCGGATGACCTGCTTGGGCACGGAACCTTCTCCCCCGGTGCCGCCATAGGTGGGCACCACCAGCACGAACGGCCGGGTGGCGAGGAGGGGTGCGTCCTTGGCCAGCAGCGGGATCCGGGCCGCCTCACGGCCAAGCTTCGAGACAAAGCGGCTGGTGTTCTCGGATGCCGAGGAAAAGTAGATGAGCCTGCTGCCTGTGACCACCGGCGGTGCCGGCACTGAAAGATCCACACGCTGAGCCGCGTGGATGTCCTGGACTGCTGGTGCTGCCGTTGAAGTCACCTCGGCTGGTTGCTGGCTGCCGGAAGCCGCCAGGGAAAGGGTCTTATGCCACAGAGGAAACGGCTGAGAGGGCCAGTTCCTCGATCTTGTCCGGGCGGAAACCGGACCAGTGGTCCTGGTCCGTGACCACAACGGGGGCCTGCATGTAGCCCAGGGACTTCAGGCGCTCGAGGGCCTCGGCGTCCTGGGAAATGTCAACGCTCTGGTAGGTGATGCCCTTTTTGTCGAGCGCCCGGTAGGTGGCGTTGCACTGAACACAAGCAGGCTTTGTGTAAACCGTTACGGTCATGGTTCCTGTCCCCTTTTTTGGAAAACTTGCTGGTCCGGTGTCCCCGCCCAAGCTGTACCTAGATACTACATCTAGTGCAGACGCCTCTTTGGAACCCCAAGATGATGTATTACAAGTATGTCATTTAATGCACTTTTAATCCACAGGCAGGTACCCCCAAAATGTCCGGAATCCCGCTGATTTTGTGGACGAAGTCCACACCCTGTGGAGTACTTAGCCACATTTTTCGCCCAGCGTGTCGGGGAAAAGACGGCGTGTCGGATGGTGCCGGCTCCCGCCGCACAGGGCACCAAAAAGGGGCCCCGACGTGACCTTCGGAACCCCTTATGGTGATCAAACGCACGGCAGCGGCAGCCGCCAGGGTGCAGCAGCTACAGCTGGGCCTCCCGGCGGTCCAGGACAACCTGCTGCACATCCAGGTAGCCGGACTGGAAACCTGCCCGCGAGTAGCACAGGTAGAACAGCCACATCCGCTGGAACACCGCGTCGAAGCCCAGCTCGCCCACCTCGCGGGAGCGCTCCAGGAACCGTTCCTCCCACAGCCGCAGCGTGGCGGCGTAGTGGTCCCCCATGCCCATCCGTTCGCGCACCCGCAGCGTGGTGTGCTGCTGGGTGATGCTCTCGATGGCGCGGACGGAGGGCAGGAAGCCGCCGGGGAAAATGTACTTGTGCACCCAGGTGTAGGCGTTCCGGGTGGCGAGCATCCGGCCGTGCGGCATGGTGATCGCCTGGATGGCAACCTTGCCGCCGGGCGCCAGCACCCGGTCGATGGTCTGGAAGTAGATGGGCCAGTACTCGTAGCCCACGGCCTCGATCATCTCCACGGAAACAACGGCGTCGTACTCCCCCTCAACAGCCCGGTAGTCCTGGAGGGCCACGGTTACCTTGTCCGCATAACCGGCAGCCGCGATGCGTTCCTGCGCGAGGGCCTGCTGTTCACTGGACAGGGTGACGCTGTAGACAGTGGCGCCGCGGGCCGCTGCCCGGAGGGCCAGCTCGCCCCATCCGGTGCCGATTTCCAGGAGCCGGGTGCCGGCTCCGACGCCGGCTTTGTCCAGCAGCCTGTCGATCTTCGCCTGCTGCGCTTCCGCCAGCGCCTCCCAGCCAACAGAAGCCAGGGGTCCCGCGGCGAGCGGAAACAGCGCCGACGAGTAGCTCATGGTGGAGTCGAGGAAGTTGGAGAAGAGCTCGTTGGACAGGTCGTAGTGCCGCGAGATGTTGCTCCGGGTGTTCTGCTCTGCGTTCCGCTCCTGCCGGGGCGTGCGTGGCAGGTACAGCGCGCGCAGCTTTTGCAGCGGCGTGGGAATGAGCGTGTCCACCGAGGCCGCGAAGACCTCCAGGACTCCCGCGAGGTCGCTGGCTTCCCAGTCCCCCGCCATGAAAGACTCGCCCAGCCCGATCAGCCCGTTGTCGCCGATCCGGGCTTCAAACGCGTCCGGCCGGACCATGGTCATCACCGGCGCCTCCGGTCCACCCGTGCCCAGCACGGTGCCATCGGGGTACTGCACGCGGAGGGGCAGCCGCTTCACGGCCCCCTTGAAGAGGAGGCCTGCAGCTTTTCCGGCCACCGCCGCTTTGGCTCCCGACGGCGGCTGCGCAACTTCCGGCCACAGATCCGGATCGATGGTGGCGGGCGACGCCGGCACCCCGGTTGCGGTCCATGTTGCGGCATACGGAGTGGCAGCATCCTCCAGCGTCTTGCGCTGCGCCTTGCCTCCGGTGGATGCAGTTGCCTGGTTGTCGTCCGTCATTGTCATTGAACTGCCTCCTGTGAGGGGTGGTGGGGTCGGGCGACGACCGGCAGGCGTCTTGCCCAGAGTGTAATGCCCTGCACCCGGATGAGTGCGGAAACCAGCAGTGGCGCGGCAGGCACGGCAACCGCCGCCGCCAGGATGTTCCGGACTGTGGCGGGCCGGCGGACTCCATCCATGGATGCCACGAATGGCCGGTGGCCCTCGCGCTCCAGCACGATGGACACCCCCAGCCGCTCTCCCGGCGCGGGCAGCTTCATGCGGTACTGCCCGTCCACCTCGTTGAACGGCGAAACGTAGAACGCCTTCGGCACCGAGGCGCGGCCCGCCGCGTCCGTATGCAGCAGGTAACAGTGGCGCTCCCCGTACGTGTTGTGGACTTCGGCCACCACGCACTCAAGTTCGCCGTTGGTCCGGTAGCACCAGAACAGCGTCAGCGGGTTGAAGACGTAGCCGAAGACCCTGGCGCTGGTCAGCATGTGGATCGCGCCGCCGTCGGGCTCTATGCCCTGGGTGCGCAGGAACCGCTCCACGTTGCTCCGGATGCTGGCGCCGGGATCCCCCAGGTGGTCGCCGGAGCGGAACACGGCCAGCGGGCGGAGCAGGAACGGAAGGCGTGGCAGCCGGTCCACGTCAACAAACCAGGAGTAGCTGCGGTAGGTGAAGGCGTTCTTAAGCGGCGTGCGGCGCACATGCGAGATGGCTGTGCGGTAGATCGCTGCCTCGATGGTCATGCGGGCTCAGCCGCGGAAAGCAGCTCCCGTTCCCCGCCGTCCCGCGAATCCACAGGATCAGCAGCCCCGGCCACCGGCCACGTGCGGCCCAGCGCCTCGGCGGCCCGCACGCCGGAGAGTGCACCGTCCTCATGGAAGCCCCAGCCCAGGTAGGCACCGGCGTAGGCGATCCTGCTGTCGCTCAGCCCGGTGATTGCCTGCTGGGCGCGCAGTGATTCGGGCGTGTACTGCGGGTGCTCGTACACCATCCGTTCCAGGACCCGGTCGTCGGCGATCAGCTCCGACTCCCCCAGGCTCACCAGGTATGGCCTGCCGTCCGCCGGGCTGAGCCGCTGCAGCCGGGTGAGGTCGTAACTGACAAGGACTTTGTCCGGCCGGGCTTCGCAGGAGGGAAGGCGGTAGTTCCAGGACGCCCTGGCGTTGTCCGCGGAGGGCAGGACGGCCGGGTCCTGGTGGAAAACAGTGTGGTTGACCGAGTACGGCATCCCGCCCAGCGCCTCCTTCTCCTCAGGAGTGGCGTCGGCAAGGAACCCCAGTGCCTGGGCGGGGTGGGTGGCAATGACGACGGCGGCGAAGTCTTCCGTCCCGCGTTCAGTGGTGACCTCCACGCCGTCGGGATGGCGCCGGATGGCGGTCACAGGCGTTTTCAGCCGGACGTCCGCCAGCGTGGCAGCAAGCTTCTCGACGTACCTGGCTGAACCGCCGCTGACGGTCCGCCACTGCGGGGATCCCTTCACGCCCAGCAGGCCGTGGTGGCCAAGGAAGGTGAAGAGGTAGCGGGCCGGGTAGGCCAGGGCCGTGGTGGGGTCGCAGGACCACACGGCGCTGACCACGGGGGTCATGAAGTGCGAAACGAAGTAGGGGCTGAACTTCTCGCGCTCCAGGAACTCGCCCAGGGTGGGCTCAGGAACGTCCAGGTCCGGGTTGACCGAGGAAACCGGTGCCGTCGCCAGGAGCGCCCGCGCCTTGCGGTAGAAGCGGGTTACCTCCAGCAGCATCAGCAGGTAGCGGCCGCGCAGCAGGCTTGAGGGCCGGGCGATGATGCCGCGTCCGCCCTTGCGGGCCCCTGCGTACTCCAGCCCGCAGCCGTCACACCGGATGGACATGCTCATCTCGGAATCCTGCGTCTCCACCCCGAGCTCCGCGAAGAGCCGCAGCAGCGTGGGATAGGTCCGCGTGTTGTGCACAATGAAGCCGGTATCAACGCCGATGGTGGAGCCGTCCGCCTGCGGCATGTCATGCGTGTGGGCGTGCCCTCCCAGCCGGGAATCCGCTTCGAACAGCGTCACGTCGTCCTGCCTGTTGAGGACGTAGGCCGCGGTCAGGCCGGCCACGCCGCTGCCGATGACGGCCACCCGCCGCCGCCCGCCTCCGGTTACTGCTGGGTCAGGTGACAATGCATGCTCCTCTGCTGGACATTTGCCAATGCTAGAGGGCAATTCGGCACCGTCGCGCCAGCGGATGGGTGCGGCGCCGGGCAACTTCTTCAGCGCCGGGCGGCGGAGTACTGTGGGCAGGTGGTAAACCCGGTACACCTGAAGACCCTCCTGGAGGTCACGCGGCTCGGCTCCTTTGCGGCGGCGGCCGCCACGTTGGGCTATACGGCCTCAGCCGTCTCCCAGCAGATGACCGCCCTGGAACGGGACACCGGCGTCGTCCTGTTCCAGCGCTCGGCACGCAGCGTGGTGCCCACGGAAGCCGCCGTCGTCATGACCCGGCACGCCGCCAAAGTGCTTACGGACATTGAAGCCCTCATGGCAGCCGCCTCCAGGACCCAGGACTCGGCCAACCAGGAACTGCGGCTGGGGATCTTCCCCAGCCTGGCCACGTACGTCCTGCCGCGGATCCTGAAGAACCCGGCATGGAAGAAGCTGGGCATCGACCTCCAGGTGTCCGTGGCTGAACCCGGGCAGACCATCCAGGGGCTGCGCACCGGCGGCGAACTGGACCTCGCCGTGGTGTTTCAGGTGGGGCAGACGGGCTTCGCGTGGCCCAACACCATCAACCGGCAATGGATCGGCGACGACGACTTCCGGGTGGTGCTGCCTGCCGGCTGGGGCTTCCGCAGCGACGCAAAAGTCGCCGCCGACCACCTTTCCGGAATGCCCTGGATCATGCACCATCCGGGAACCAGCGACGCCATGGTGATCGAGCGCCTCTTCGCCGGCTGCAACCTGCACCCGCGCGTGGTGGCCCACAGCGACGACTTCCACGCCAGCCTTGAGATGGCGGCGGCAGGCCTGGGGGCGGCCCTGGTTCCGGAACTGGCGCTGCGGAACAAGCCCGCCGGTGTTGTGGTGCTGGACGTTCCGGAGATCCGGCTGGCCAGGAACGTCTTTGCCCTCATCATCAACGACAGGAAAACGGCACGGGTCCAGCTCTTCGTGGACCTCCTGGCCGAGACTCTCGCCGGAATGCGCACGGCCGTGAATTAGGCCTGAATGCTGGAATGCGCCGCTGTTCGGGTCTATGTTGAAACTATGAGCAAGGTAGCGAGCCGGCACTTCGGAGAGATCGAACTCAACCACGGCAAAGATCACTTAGTGGCCGCGAAGCACGAACTTCGCGGGCATCCGCTGGAACTCGACCTCAACATCACGGCGCACGACCACTTCGATGAAGCCGCTATCCGGAAAGTGGACTACCGCCTGCGGTTCCTGCCCGAGCTCGTGGACGAGGTCCGCGACATAATCGCCGAGGAGCTGGAGCAGGAAGGCACCAGCCCCCAGGAGTACCTGCATTTCCACTGCAACGCCCTTAAGGACGAGCACCTGCAAAAGGTCTTCGGCGTCACCGACCGCAGCCAGCTCACCAACGAAGTCTTCCTCAAAGCCCTGAAACTGGGACACGTGGGCATCTATCCCGGCCAGCCCGAGCGCTACTTCGTCCTGGACTTCACCCTGGGCGAGCACTTCACCGATGAGGTGCTGGTGGCCTCGGCCGACGAGGACGGCGTGGTGGACGACGAGATCGTCTGGGAGTCCTGAATCGAGTGCTCCGTACTTGCCGTTTTGAGCGTCCATAACGGCAAGTACGGAGCAATGGATGGTTAGATGCCGACGGCGGCTGCCCACCTAAGGTGAACAGCCGCCGCTTCTGCTTAATGCCTACTTCGCTGCTACTGCTTGGCTGCCTGCAGCAGTCCGGCGCGGACCGCCTGGGTTGCCTTGACCAGGTTCCGCAGGGAATCCTCGGTCTCGGCGTAGCCGCGGGTCTTCAGGCCGCAGTCCGGGTTCACCCAGAGCTGGCGGGACGGAACGTGCTTGACGGCGGTGGCCAGCAGCTCGGTCACCTCAGCCTCGCCCGGCACGCGCGGTGAGTGGATGTCGTAGACGCCCGGGCCAACGCCGCGGCCGAAGCCGTGGGACTCGAGGTCGTGGACAACCTCCATGCGGGACCGTGCGGCCTCGATGGACGTGACGTCCGCATCCAGTCCGTCGATCGCGTCGATGATCACGCCGAACTCGGAGTAGCAGAGGTGGGTGTGGATCTGGGTGGCGTCGGCAGCACCGGCGGTGGCCAGGCGGAAGGAATCCACGGACCACTTCAGGTAGTCGGCGTGGTCTGCCTTGCGCAGCGGAAGGAGTTCGCGCAGTGCGGGTTCGTCCACCTGGATGACCTTGATGCCGGCAGCTTCGAGGTCTGCGATTTCGTCACGGAGCGCCAGGCCAACCTGGTTGGCGGTCTCGGCCAGGGGCTGGTCGTCGCGGACGAAGGACCAGGCCAGGATGGTGACCGGGCCGGTGAGCATGCCCTTCATCGGCTTGCTGGTCAGGGACTGTGCGTACTTGGCCCACTCAACCGTGATCGGAGCACTGCGGGTGACGTCGCCCCACAGGATGGACGGACGGGTGCAGCGTGAGCCGTAGGACTGGACCCAGCCGTGGACCGTGACGTCGAAGCCTTCGAGGTTCTCGGCGAAGTACTGGACCATGTCGTTGCGCTCCGGCTCGCCGTGCACCAGGACGTCGTAGCCGAGTTCCTCCTGGAGCTCAACGACGCGCCTGATCTCGTCCTTCATGAGCTTTTCGTACTGCCCGTCGGTGAGGTCGCCCTTGTTGTTGCGGGCGCGGGCCGACCGGATCTCGGAGGTCTGCGGGAAGGAGCCAATTGTGGTGGTGGGCAGCGGCGGCAGGTGCAGCGCCTCTTCCTGCGCGGCCTCGCGGACTTCGTAGGCTGAGCGCGTGAAGTCAGCAGCGGTCAGCGCTTCGGTACGGGCACGGACGTCGGGGCGGCGCACGCCTTCTGCCGTGGCGCGGGACGCGATCACTGCCGTTGCTTCATCGATGGCCGCCCGGGCAGAAGCGGGATCCGCCAGGTAGGACGCGAGGGTCTTCACCTCCACGGCCTTCTGGTCGGAGAACGCCAGCCAGCTGCGGAGCTGTTCGGAAAGCTGCGTCTCCTCGGCGACGTCATGCGGGACGTGCTGGGTGGAGGTGGAAGTGGAGACTGCAACCTTGCCGGCAGCTGCCTTCAGTGCATCCAGCTTGGCGGCGGACGCTGCGAGGTCGTTGCGCCAGATGTTGTGGCCGTCCACGACGCCGGCAACGAGGGTCTTGCTGCCCAGGCCGGCGAGTGCCGCGGCGGAGGGAACACTGCCCTTGAAGACATCGATGTGGAGGGCGTCGATGTTGGTGGCAGCGAGGGTGCCGAGCTGGCCGTCCAGTGAGCCGTACGGGGTTGAGACAAGGATTTGCGGGCGGTTGGCCGCGGAGGTGAGAACCTCGTAGGCGCGGGCCACGGCGGCCTCGATCTCGCCGGCCGGGGTGTCCTGGTCCACCACCAGGGCAGGCTCGTCGAGCTGGACCCAGCTGGCGCCCGCGGCGGCGAGCTTCTCCAGAAGCTGGACGTAGACGGGCAGGATGTCCTCGAGGCGGGACAGCGGCGCGAAGCCGGCGGGTGCGCCGTCCGAAGCCTTGGACAGGAGCAGGTACGTGACAGGACCCACGATGTAGGGGCGGGTCTCGATGCCGTTGGCCAGTGCGAAGGCGAACTCGTCAACCTTGGCGGTGGAGGCGGGGGTGAACTCGGTCTCCGGGCCGATCTCCGGGACCAGGTAGTGGTAGTTGGTGTCGAACCACTTGGTCATTTCCAGCGGCTGCTGGTCCTTCGTGCCACGGGCCAGGGTGAAGTAGCCGTCGAGGTCCAGCTGGCCTTCGGCGTTGATGAGCTTGCCGAACCGGGCGGGCACGGCGCCCAGGTGGGCGGTGGTATCCAGGACCTGGTCGTAGTAGGAGAAGGTGCCCGGCACTGCGGCCGGTTCGGTGAGCCCGAGTTCCTGCAGGCGGTTGGCGATGGTCAGCTGGATGTCCTTGGCGGCGGCGTCCAGGGCGGCGGCGTCGATCTTTCCCGCCCAGAAGGCTTCGACGGCCTTCTTGAGCTCGCGGCGGCGGCCGATGCGGGGGTAGCCCAGGAGGGACGCGGCGGGGAACGGAGTGCGGTTGGGCGTGTTGTTTTCAGACATGGCAAATCCTAAGAGTTGGGTACAGGTCCGCGGTGGCGCGGAGAAGGCAGTGCAGGAGGAGGCAGGGGTACGAGGTTCAGCTGGCGAGCTGGCGAGCAACTGCGTCCGGGCGGATGCCGGAATGGGTGCGCCGTGGAAGGGCCAGTTTGTCCAGCAGTTCCAGGGCGCTCTGGTGCTCATTGAACGTGTAGATGTGGATGCCGGGCGCACCGGCCTGCAGGGCTGCGTTGGCAAGGTCCACGGTGGCGTCGACACCAATGCGGAGCCGTTCAAGGTCGTTGTCCGCTGATGCCAGGCGCTCCAGCAGCTCAGGAGCGGGCTCCACGCCGGTGAGTTCGCCGAGGCGCCGGACGCGCCGGAGGCTGGTGAGGGGCATGACCCCCGGAATGATCGGGATGGTGACCCCGGCACGGCGCGCCCTGGTGAGGAGGTCCGCGTACTGCTCGGTGTGGAAGAAGACCTGCGTGATGGCGAAGTCGGCGCCGGAACGCTGCTTGGCAAGCAGCACCTCGACGTCGTGCGCCTCGCTGGGCGACTCCGGGTGGCGGGTGGGATACGCCGCCACGCCCACCGCGATCTTTCCTGCGCAGAGCAGTGCCGAGCGGCGCTGTTCAACGCGGCGGATCAGTTCGATCAGGTCCTGGGCGTACCGGAGCGAACCGGCAACCGGCGCCGCGCCGTCCTTGGGAAGGTCGCCGCGGAGCGCCAGGATCCCCCGTACACCTGTGTCCAGCAGCTCACCGATGATGCCCGCCAGTTCCTGGGGCGTGTTGCCCACGCAGGTCAGGTGGGCCAGCGGCCGGAGGGTGGTCTCCAGCAGGAGCCGGTTGATGAGTTCGACGGCGGTGTCCCGGTTTGAGCCGCTGGCACCGTAAGTGACGGAGACGTAGTCCGGAGCGGTGGTTTCCAGTTCCCGGATGGTGGTCCAGAGGGTTTCCGCGGCTGCCGGCGAACGGGGCGGGAACAGCTCGTAGGAGAGCGCCACCGGAGCGGTGTCGGAGAGATTCGGGTGTGTGTCAATAAGGCTTGGTGGAGACATTTGCATCCTTGGCTTTGGGCCATTGGGGGCTGCCGTCGAAAGCGACGGCATTCCGGCAATGAATTTGAGTTTGGGGAACACGGAAGAACTCCACAGGACGCAGCCGCGACTGTTACGCCTGAATTGAAGTTGTCCGTGAGCAAATGTCAGGCCCACATGGGGGCACCCACACCCTCCACAAGGAGGATCGCTGACACGTTACCTCGGTAACTTGTATAAGACTCTATGAGGGGCAGGGAACTGTTTCAAGTTGGCTTCCGAATTAAGACGCACTTTTACGTCCTGGTGGGGTGCCCCACGGAATTTTCTTCGTGCCGCTGCCCTACCACGGCCGGTCCGTGCCGGCAGAGCCACCGGTGTCTTCCAGGTATTGCTCCCTTTCACGTCCGCTGTTGCGTTCACGCTGGGCCTGCCGGGCGCTGTCTTCCAGTTGTTCGAGCTTGCTCTGCCGGGCGGAATCCTGGGTGTCTTCACCCTGGCTTTCCTCCTGCCCGGTTTCCGGGGCGGGCTCCCGGTCCTGTTCCTGGCGGGTGCCCGCGAGCTTGTCCTGCAGCCGTGCTTCCGCTCCGGCCAGCCTGTTCCCCGTTCCTGCCGGAAGCCCGTCGGAAAAACAGCCTTCCGGCGCTGCTGCCACCGCTGCGAGCGCTTCCCCGAACAGGGCGGCGGCCGCGCCTTGGTCTCCCGCACTCAGCTTTTCGTCGCCGAGCCGCTCAATGGCAAGGACCAGGTTCACCCTGATGGCGCAGGCCCCGGCCGATCCGGACTGGCGGGCCGGGACGAGGTGCAGTGCCTCCTCGAACCGGAGCCGCGCGGCGCCATAGTCCCCGGCAAGGACATCGGCGCCGCCGGCCGCGAAGGGCGCCTTGTGCGGTTCGATGAAGTTCGCGACGTGGAGGGCTTCCGCGGCAGAACGGACTGAGGCGGCGTCGTTAGCTTCGTAGGCGCTGGCCGCACGAGCTCCCAGCAGGCCAAGGCTCAGGAGCTTGGCCGCCATGCAAAGCACAAGGATCACCGGGATGGCAGACCACGCCAGGAGGCGGCGCCTTGCTGCCCTGCGGTCCACGCCGTCCTCGGCGGCCCTCACCGGATCACCGCCTTGTTGCCGCTGGATTTCTGGATGCCGGACCGTTTGGCAGCCGCCGAAACGGTGCGGGGAGGAACTGAGCGTGGAGGAGCCGTGTTTGAAGGAGGGCCTGCCGGGATCCTGCGGAGTTCGCGGAACTGGCGAAGGAGCAGGACCAGCTCCCCCAGGCCAAGGACGAAGGCCGCTGCTGCCGGAATCCAGTACAGCTCGGTCCGTGCAGCCAGGGAACCGCCCTGGCCGTCGCCTCCGGGGCCGCCGGCATCCAGCGTGGCTGGGCTTGCGTCCTGCATCATCGGGGCGGCTGGGTCCCCGGCGGACCGGTGCACGTACGGAACGCCCAGCTGCCCTGCGATCTGCTGGAGCCGGCCTTCATCAATCCTGGACAGTGCATATCCCGCGCCGTCACCGCCGCCGTTCCGGAGATAGGGCGCCTCCGCTCCTGTGGAACCGTCGTCGTAATCCTCCCCGGTGTTCTCCCGCATCCTGCCGCCGCCGGCAGTGCCGTAGCCCAGCACGGCTCCCCCGGCCACGAGTCCATCCTCCAGGTCCATGGACTCCGGCGCTTTCGCACTGGTCTGTTCGCCGTCGCCGAAGTAGTACACAAGCCGGGGCCGCCCGGGGTGGCTCTGCCTGGCAAGGGCAAGGCGTTCGGACAACACCTGGCGGACCGCCGTGATGCTGCTTCCCTTTGCATAGGAGGTCACCTGCGGCTCGAGGACGGACGTAATGGTTTCGAGCGCCAGCGTATCGGTGGTCAGCGGCATCCGGACATGGGCGGTTGTGTCGAAGGTGATAACCGAGAAACGTGCACCGGGCAGTTCCTGGGCAATGGCCGCAATGTCCTGCCGGACACCCGCCATCCTTGGTTCCGCGTTGCCGTAGTCCTCGGCCACCATGCTGGTGGTGGTGTCCACCACGAAGAACACGTTGAGGTCGGCTGAAGCTGCCGGCGCCATTCCCCCGGGGAGCCCGGGACGCAGCGCCGCCCCTGCAAGCAGCAGGACCAGCGTGGCATGCCGAAGCCCGGCGCGGCGGCTGGATCCCACGTGCCGCTGCCGGCCTTTCCCCCGCCCGCCGTACAGCTGCCACCCCAGGAAGGCCACGGCAGCGGCGATGAGGGGAAGAAGCAGCCACCAGGGCAGCACCGGTTGGAAGGTCATGGCCGCAACCGCCAGCCGGCGGCCGCGAGGACCAGCCCGGACAGGAGGGCAGCGGTCAGCGGCAGGCCCGGTTCATCGGACACAACTGCCCGGGGGACGCCGCGAAGCGCCGCTTTTTCCGTTTCCTCAACGCCACGCACCACGCCCGGCACGGCTTCGGGGTTATCCAGCGCGTAGTAGGCCCCGCCGGTGGACTCTGCCGCGGCCCGCAGCTGCGCTCCAGGCTGGTCCGGGCCTGCGCCATAATCGAGGTCCCCCGGATTGAGCGCGTAAACGCGAACGGCCCTGTCCCGTGCCAGGGCTGCCGCTTCACCAAGGGTCATGATGGGCTCGCCGGAGAGGAAGTTGTCCGTCGCCAGGACAACAGACCGCGAGCGCGGCACCTGCCCAGGATCCTGGGGAGAGGCAGGATCCTGGGGAGAGGCAGCGTCCTGGGTGGCGCCGGTATCCTGGGTGCCGCCGGGATCGCGGTCCCCTGCCTGGCCGGCGGTGCGCGGGAAACTGTTGAGGCAGGATGCCAGGCCGTCCCCGATCAGGGAGGAGCCGCGGCCGCTCCACGTTCCGTCCAGGAACCCGGAACTGCCGGGCTTGCCGTCGAACGCGTCCCGTGCCAGCTTCAACTGCTCCTGGGCGTAGTGGTAGTCGTCGGTCAGCGGAAAGACCTGGATGGCCGTGCTGTCAAAGATGGTCAGGCCGATCCGCTCGCCGTCGAACTCAGCGGCAAACTTGGAAAACACGTCCACCACCGCGGCGTCAGCGCTGCTCATGGACCCCGAGGTGTCCAGGCACAGCATGATGTCCCGGTTGTGCTGTTCGGGCCGCGTGGTTGCCACCCCAATGGGCCGGGCGGCGGCAACCGCCGTGGAGGCGAGCAGCGCGGCGCAGGCCAGCAGGGCGACGGTAAGCCGGCGGCGGTGCCGCCGCAGTGCCGCCTGGTATTCCGGAAGGAGGGTGAGCCGGTCCGCATGGGCCACCGGGCGCCGTCGTGCATTGGCGTTGCCGTTCGTCCGCCTGGCTGCCCACCAGGCTGCGCATACGGCCACCGCGGCGGGGGCAAGCAGCCACCACCACATCAGCTCCATGCCTGCACCGCCCTTCGGGCTGCTGCGGCCGACGAGGCAACGGAGGGAACGGGTTCGGGACCAAAGGCGGCCGGGTACAGCTCCCCGACGGCGGCCGCGGCCGCTGGAAGGGGATGGCTGGCCAGGTCCGCCTGCGTCATGCGGGGCGCATCCACTCCCGTGGCGTCCCGGACGAACTTCCTCAGCAGGAGGCTGATTTCCTGGTGGGAGTCGCGGGCACCCCGCTTACCGGCGGCTGCGTCCCGTTCCACGTCATCTATCCGCTGCAGGTACGCCGCTTTCAGTGCCGCCAGGTCCGTCAGCTGGGCAGGACGCTGGGCTCCCCGCGCCTCCCGCGGCCGGCGCGTGGCTGCAAGCACGAAGCCGTACCAGGCGGCCACCAAGACCAGCAGCGCCACGGCCGTCCACATCCATACCGGGCCATACTGCAGCGGGCCGTAAAATTCGGGGTCAGCCTGCACGGCGGTGCCTTTCCAGGAGGGCGAACAGTGCGGCCAGAACGTCCTGGCTGCCTGCCACCTCACCCTCCGTGATTCCGGCCTGGCGCAGCATAGCTCTCCGGCTGGCGTCGCGTTCGGCCACGGCTGTGGCATAGGCCGCGGCAATTCCCGGGTCCCGGGCCAGGTACGCAGGAAGCGGGTAGGAGCCGGAGACGCTGTAGGAGTCAGGCTCCTGGACCGGCCGCAGGAAGGGATCGTCCGGGACGAGCCCCGCATCCCGGACAGTGAGCCAGAGGATCTCGTGCTGGGCGCGCAGCCGGCGGAGCAGCTGGCCGGTGTCCGGGCTCGCCGCCACCTCGTCGGCCACGACAAACAGCAGGTTGCGGCCCTTGATGGTCCGCGCCACGTGCTCAAGCTGGTCCTCGATCCTGCTGGGCGCGGCGTCCAGTGTTGCCGCAGAAGCGACCTGCCGGAGGAGCCGTTCCAGGTGAGGCTCGCCGCCCTTGGCGGGCAACGCCGTCGTGCCCCCGGAATCGCCGGCCACCAGTCCCACCACGTCGCCGTGCCGGTGGGCAAGGTACCCCATGACGCCCAGTCCCATCACGGCAATGTCTTTTTTGGTTTCCCCGCTGCGGGACGCCGCGGCCATGTTGCGGCCGGTGTCGGTGACAAGGATGACTGTCTGTCGGCGGACGGCCACGTAACGCCTGATCAGCGGCGAACCGTGCCGTGCGGACGCCTTCCAGTCAATGTCGCGGACCTCATCGCCCGGGATGTAGGCGCGGAGGTCATCGAAGTCCAGGCTGCGGCCGCGGAATACCGAACCGTATTCGCCGTCAAGCATGCCGCGGGCTTTGCGGTGGGCGAAGATGGCCATGTCCGACTTCACCCGCCGGAGGAGGCTGGTCACGCGGGCCTCAGGGGGTCTGGACGGCAGCGACGACGGCGTCGATCACCGTTTCCACCCGCACTTGTTCCGCCACTGCGTCGAAGTTCAGGATCAGGCGGTGGCGCAGTACCCGGTGGGCCAGCGTTTTGACGTCCTCGGGAATGACGTGGTCCCTGCCGTTCAGCAGTGCGACCGCGCGGGCAGCCTGGCTGAAGGCAATACTGGCCCGGGGGCTGGCGCCGAACTCAATGAAGCCCGCCAGCCGGGAATCGATGTACTGGTGGGCGTTCCTGGTGACGAAGACCAGGCCCACAATGTAGTTGATCACCGCGGGATCGATGTACACACGCCGGACCAGTTCCTGGGCGGCGGTGACGGCCTCAAGCGAGGCGGCCGCGGCCGGAACCTGATCCGGTGCGTACACCCCGGCGTCGATGCGCCGGATGATCTCGGCCTCCTCCGCCGGGGAGGGATAGTCCAACACGTCCTTGAGCATGAACCGGTCCATCTGCGCTTCCGGCAGCTGGTACGTGCCCTCCTGTTCAATGGGGTTCTGGGTGGCCAGGACCAGGAAGGGCGAGGGCAGCCGGTACTCCTGGCCGCCGATGGAGGTCTGGCGTTCCTGCATCGCCTCAAGCATGGCGCTCTGCGTTTTGGCGCTGGAACGGTTGATCTCGTCCAGGAGCACAATGTTGGCGTGGACCGGGCCCAACTGTGTGGTGAACGTGCCTTTGGCGGCATCGTAGACCTGGGTTCCCACAATGTCGCTGGGCAGCAGGTCCGGGGTGCACTGGATCCGCCGGAAATCGGCGCTCACGGCCTCGGCAACGGCCTGGGCAGCCGTGGTTTTCGCCAGGCCCGGGACGCTTTCCAGAAGGATGTGCCCGCCGGTCAGCAGTCCCACCAGCAGCGATTCCCGCAGCCGGGACTGCCCCACCACCTTCGTGTCAAAGCTGGCGGCAATGTTCGCCGCCACCTGCTGTGCCCGGGCCAGTTCCGACGGTTCGATTCTCGCGGACGCACTGGTCGAAAGCACTGGATTTCCCCCTGGTGGCTGAACTGGGCGTGGCTGCCGGCCGGCTGCACTCCGCCCGCCATCCTATCCAAGACCGGCCCGGCATTCCGGACAATGGGGACCCCTCCCCATCAGCCATTGCCGGGTCTATCCTTTTGCCATGAGCGAGCTTCCAGCCAGTTACAAGGAGTTTCTCGCCGACAAGAGCGAGATGTTCATCAGCACCGTCAAGCCCGTCCTGCAGCAGTCTGCGGCGGACAGGCTTCACGGCGTTCGGGTGGTTTACAACCCGGGCTCCACCGGCCACCAGGCCCACCTCGACGATTCCATTCCGTTCGGAGTGGTGGTGGAGGACATCGACTGAAACCGTTCCTGCAGCCTTTCCGGCAGCGGTGCCGGCTCAGCCCCGCACCGCTCCGGACAGGGCAAAGGAACCGCCGCCGCCCCTGGCCACGATGACGTAGAGAACCAGCACCGGCAGCGAATACAGAATGGAGAACGCGGCCAGCTGGCCGTAGGCCACTGCACCATGCTGTCCAAAGAAACTGAAGATGGACACCGCCGCGGGTTGCCGTGCCTCCGAGAGGAGCAGCACGAACGGGACAAAGAAGTTTCCCCAGGCCTGGATGAACACAAAGATGAACACCACGCCGAGTCCCTGCTTCATCAGCGGCAGCACGATGGTCCGCAGTGCCGTCATCCGCGACGCGCCGTCCACCCAGGCTGCTTCCTCCAGCGACACCGGCACGCCCTCCATGAAGTTCCGGGTCATCCAGATGGCCATGGGCAAGGTGGTGGTGGCCATAAAGAAAATGGTGGCTGCCATCGAATCGAGCAGTTCAAGCTGGACGAAGAGCCCGTACACGGGGACCATGATGGCCGTGATGGGCAGGCAGGTCCCAAAAAGGACGGCGTACATGAACGGCCGGTTGAACCTGGACCGGTAGCGGGACAGCGGGTACGCCGCCAGGACAGCTGCCACGACGGTGACCGTGGCCGTTCCCCCGGAAAGCAGCACACTGTTCCACAGCGGCCGGAGCAGCAGCTCCGGCGTCAGCACGGTAGCGAAATTATCCAGGCCGGCCCGGTCCGGAAGCTTCAGCTCATGTCCGGCTTCGGCGTCCAGGGAAGCCAGGATGAGCCAGAGCAGGGGCAGCAGGAAGCAGCCGCCAATCAGCAGCAGCACCAGGTCGGCCGGAGTACTGCGGGCGAGGCGCCGCCTGGCAGCCGCAGGCCGGACCGGAAGGGTGCGCAGGGAATTCACGGGGGCGGTCACGGCCTGGGCTCCCGGAGCAGCCGCACGTACGCCAGGCCAAACACGGCGCCAATCAGGATCAGCACCGATGCCACGGCTGTCCCGTACCCGATGTCCCCGAACTTGAAAGCCTCCAGGTACGCAAGGACCGGCAGCGTGGTGCTGGCGTTCGCCGGCCCGCCCGCGGTCATCACCCACACGAGCGTGAAAACGGCGAGGGTCTGCAGGGTGATCAGCATCAGGTTGGTGGTGATGCTCCCCCGGATCATCGGCAGCGTAATGAACACAAACCGCTGCCAGCCGTGGGCGCCATCCATCTGTGCCGCCTCGGTCACCTCGGCCGGAACCTCATTCAATGCCGCCCGGTACACCAGCATGGAAAAGGCCGTCCCCCGCCACACGTTGGCGAGCATCACGGCCACCATGGGAAAGGCGTACAGCCAGTCCTGCCGGACAAGTCCCAGGCTCCCCAGCAGCTGGTTCAGGGTCCCGTCCCCGCTGAAGTAGGCGTAGGCAGCGAAGGCGGCCACGATCTCCGGCAGCACCCAGGCGGCCACCACGGCGGTGCCCACGACGGCGGACACCAGCGGCCGTGCCCTGCGCATCAGCACGGCCAGGGCCAGGCCCAGCAGGTTCTGGCCCAGCACCGCCGAACCCACAACGAACACCACCGTGAGGAGGACGGACAGCGGAAACACCGGGTCCGCCAGCAGCCGCTGGTAGTTCTCCAGCCCCACCCACGAAGGATTCCGGGCACTGCGGCCGGTGAGGCCCGCGTCCGTGAGCGATGCATGGAAGGCCCAGAGCACAGGGCCGGCAAGGAAGACGAGCAGGAGCAGGACAGCGGGAAGGACCGGAAGGTAACGGAGCAGTTGCCGTGCCGCCGCGGGAGAGCCCACCCGCTACTTCCGGACGGTCTTGTCGGTACCCACGATGTCCGCCACTGCGGCATCGTAGTCCGCCGCTGCCTCCTGGGGTGACCTGGTCCCGGTGATGACGGCCTCGGTGGCTTCCTGGACCGCGGCCGAAATGCGGGGGTATTCGGCAGTTGCCGGGCGGTACCGGGTGACCGACACGAGCGCGGAAACATCCCTGACGAACGGGTTGGCGTCCAGGTAGCCGGGGTCCGCGGCCACGTCTTTCCGGACGGCAATCTGGGAGCTTTCCACGGTGAAGGCGAGGGAGTTCTTTTCGTTGAGCGCCGTGGTCAGGAAGCTGAACGCCAGGTCCGGCTCCTTGGTCTGCGCCCCAAGTGCCAGCGTCCATCCTCCGGACATGCTCACAGCTCCCGGAGCCTGGCCGTCCTGGGTGGGGAAGGGGGCAACACCGATGTCCTGTTCGTAGCCCGGCCACTCATAGCTTCCGCCGTCCTGCCAGAAGGACGGAGCGTAGGAGCCTTCCACGGTGGCGCCCATCTTTCCGTTGGGCAGCCATTCGCCGAACACTTTCTTCCACACGTTGGCGTCGAGGGCCTCGGCAGGAGAAACGGCCAGCTGTTCGCCATAAAGGGTTTTGAGGAAGTCCAGCGAGTCCTGAAAGCCGGCCGAGCCCACCACCCATTTCCCCGCCTCTTCGTCATAGAGCGAGGATCCCGTGCCGTACAGCAGCTCGTAGAAGCTTTGCATGACCGTCCCTTCGCCGGTTCCCTTGCCGGCGTACATGTTGAACGGGATGACCGTGGGGTCGCTGGCCTTGATTTTCCTAGCCGTGTCCAGGATGTCCTGCCAGCTGCGCGGCTCCCAGGGAAGGGCGACCCCGGCAGCTTCCAGGACCTTCCGGTTGTACCAGATGGCGCGGGTGTCGGTGCCCAGGGGCACGGCGTACGTCCCGCCGTCGTCCGCCCGCCCTGCGGCCTTGGCGCCGTCGTCGAACGTGTCCCATTCCTCCCAGCCCTCAAGGTGGCTGTCCAGCTTCAGGAGGTAGCCGGCGTCCACATCGGAGCGGACTTTGAAGGTGTCCTCGTAGAACACGTCCGGCGCGGTGGACGGCGAGCGCAGGGCAAGGGCCAGTTTGGTGCCGTAGTCGTCATCGTTGGCCTGGATGGGCTGCAGCTCAACGGTCACCCCCTGGTTCGCCGCCTCAAACTCCTGTTTGGCGGCCTGGAGCATGGTGTCCAGGGCGGTGAAGGAGTCCGTCTTCTGGTAGGCCACTTTCAGAGTTTTGGACGAACCGCCCGGATCGCCGGGGCTGCAGGCCGCCAGGGCTACCGTTGCCGCGGCAATCAGGGACATGGTCTTCAGGGCCCGGCGACGCATGGCGCTCCATTCGGTCGATGGCGGCGGCCCTGGTGTTGGCGGGCCCCAAACCGCACAGTATGCACATGCTAGATGGACGTCCTGCGGCAGGCAAGGTGCTGCGCGCTGCCGGTCCGGTCAGCTTTCGAGGAGCAGCCGCTGGGCCCGCGGCGCCAGCGTGTGTTCCAGGACCAGGGACGCTGCCCCGATCGCGCCGACGTCCTCCCCCACGCCCGTGCCCACAACCTCGATGGGATGGATGAGGCGGGTGTCGCTGTGGGCATCCAGCAGCGCCGGGACCTTCTCAAGGTACCGGTCCGCCAGGCGGCTCCAGAACGGCCCGCCGAACACCACCCGTTCAACGTCCAGCGTGTTGGTCACCACGGCCACGGCACGGGCCACCCGCACCGCCGACCTGTCGATGATGGCAAGGGCCTGTTCGTTACCCTGGTCCGCGAGGTCGCACAGCCGGGAGAAGCTCTGCTGGATTTCCGCCCCGCTGTTCCCTGAACGGGAGCCGTCCAGGATGCCGGCATCTTCCGCTTCCGCCACCAGCACCTGCGGGATACACGTGGATTTCACGCAGCCGCGCAGGCCGCAGTCGCAGGGTGCGCCGTCCGGGTCCACCACGATATGGCCGATCTCACCGGCATTTCCGGAGGTTCCCCGGACCACCTCATCATTGAGGACAATGCCGCAGCCTATGCCGGTGCCCATGTACATAAAGATGAAGCTGCCGGAACCGCTGGGGCCACCGGCCCAGGTTTCCGCCACGGCAGCGCTGGTGACGTCCTTGTCCACCAGGACCGAGTATCCGGTGGCCTCGGAAAGGGCGCTGCGCAATTCCACCCTGTCCCAGCCGGGAAGCAGCGGAGGATCCACCACCGTGCCGTTGTCCAGGTCGATGGGACCGGGCGCGGCGACTCCCAGGCCGGCAATCCTCTCCCGGTCCACGCCGGAAGCCTCCACCAACTGGTCGATCTCGTCCGCGATGGTGGTGATGACCGCAGAGGGGTCGTTGCCGCCGGGGGTCTTGATCCGCGAATGCCGCACCACCGAGCCCACGAGGTCCAGGACCACGAACGTGGTCACCGCAGGATCGAGATGGACTCCGAGGGCGAACACGCCGCCGGGGTTGAGCCGGAGGATGGTGCGCGGCTTACCCGGGCCGCTGCCTTCCTTGCCCGCCTCCACGATCAGGTTCTGGTCCAGGAGGCGCCGTGAAATGTTGGAGATGGTCTGCGGTGAGAGGCCCACAATCTGGGCAAGTTCCACCCGGCTCAGGCCGCCGGAGGACCTGCGGATCGCATCCAGGATCACCGTGAGGTTGAAGTCCCCCATCTTGGGCAGGTTGGTTCCGCGCCTCGGTGAGGATTGGCGGATCTCAGTCACAGCGTCCCCTAAACGTCTTCGGCCACGTACATATGGTGATGCTTGAATCGTACGTTACGCGTGGTCAGAGACCCATAGGACGGTACGACGGCGCGGCGCGGCGGCAGTGCAGCGGGCAGGCCGCGGGCGGGCCAGGGCCTACGCCCCTGCCGGGCCCGTGCTGCGGCGCGTGCTCAAGGTCACCGTGAACTTGGGGTTCCGGCCCTTCACCACGGTTGGCCCCACGTGCCGCTCCAGGGCCGGCAGGTAGGGCAGGTGGCGGTTGTAGACCGTCCACAGTTCCCCGTTGGGTGCGAGCACCCTGCCCGCGGCTTCAATCATTTTCAGTCCTGCTCCTGCATGGACGCCGGCCCCCACGTGGAAGGGCGGGTTGAGCAGCACCAGGTCCACGCTGCCGTCCGGCATTGTGCTCAGGGCGTCGTCCTGCAGGACGGTGATGCGCCCGGCCAGGCCGTTGGCCTGCGCCGTGGCCTGGGCGGAGGCCACGGCGGCGGCGGACTGGTCCGTGGCGGTCACCTGCGAACCGGGGTGCTGCCGCGCGTACATGGCCGCCAGGATTCCGGTGCCGCAGCCGAGGTCCACGGCGTGCCGCGCAGCTTTTATGTTGGGCAAGAACGTCAGTAGGAACCTGGTGCCGATGTCCAGTTTGGTGCCGGCGAAAACGGCACCGTGGGCGGCGACCCTGAGGTCCAGTTCGGTGAGGTGTTCGACGACGGGAAAGCGTTCCGGCTCCCCCGATCCTTGCGGCCCGTCCGCCAGGATGACCCGCGACTTCTGCTTGGCGAGCTGGGGCCGGACCGAGCGGAAGTGCCGTTCCAGCACAGCGTTCATGCTGAGCGACATGTGCTTGACCCGCCCGCCCGCGAGCAGCGTGGCGTCCGGGGCGGCATAGCGGGCCACAGCGGCAGCGATTTCGTCCAGTTCCGCCAGGGTCTTGGGCAGCTGCAGGAGCACTGCACCGGCGCCTGCCAGGAGCTCTGGGCCGAGCGGCACCTGCGTGAAGCCGGGCTCTTTCCCGGCGCCGCCGTCGGGCATTCCTGCTGTGGTGTCCGGCAGGAGGCCGGCGCTGCGGAGTGCGGCCGCGTTGAGCCGCAGGGCGCGTTCTCCGGTGACCAGGTCCTGGTGCACGCGCACCGCGCCCGGGCCGAGGGTGGCCAGGGCGCCGAGGGTCAGGGCGCCGTACCGGTCCCCGATAACGGCGATGGTGCTTCCGCCCGGCACGAGTTCCGCAGCTGTCTCCAGGAGGAGCCGGTCCGTGGCGTCCCACGCCTGGAGGTTGGGCGCTTCCACATCCGGCCTGCGCCGGAGTGCGCTGAAGACGTCCTCAAGAGTGTGTGGTGCCAATTGTTCCTGCCGCTTCCATTGTGGGCTTACTGTGTGCTTCTGCTTCCGGGCGTGGACCGGGGACGGGGCAATGGCCCCAGCCGTCAGCCCCAACTTACTGGTGTTGCCGCCGGACTGATCCCGGGGAGTTTCAGGATGGCCGCCACGGCGGCGCGTCCCGCCCGGTTGGCCCCGATAGTGGACGACGACGGTCCGTAACCTACCAGGTGGACGCGGGGTTCCGAGGCTACCTGGGTTCCTTCCATCACGATCCCGCCGCCGGATCCCCTCAGGTGCAGCGGCGCGAGATGCTCCAGCTCCGCACGGAAACCGGTGGCCCACAGGATCGCGTCTGCCGGCTGGAAACCTCCGTCAGCGAGCCTGACGCCGCCAGGCTCTATGGAGGAGAACATCGGCTGCCGGTCCAGGACGCCCCTGGCCGCTGCCGCTTTGAGTGCCGGCGTCCAGATCAGGCCGGTCACCGACACCACGCTCTGCGGGGGCAGGCCCCTGCGGACCCGTTCCTCCACCAGGGCCACCGCGTCGTGTCCTGCCTGGGCGTCGAACTCCTCGTTCCGCCACACAGGTTCCCGGCGGGTGAACCAGCTGGTGGTGGTGACGCGCGAGATCTCGTCAAGGAGGCCCACGGCCGAGATGCCGCCGCCCACCACTATCACGTGCTGCCCGATGAACTCGTCTGCGGAAACGTAGTCCGCCACGTGGAGCTGGCGTCCGCGGAAGGTGGACTGCCCGGGGTAGATGGGCCAGAACGGGCGGGTCCAGGTGCCGGTGGCGTTGATGACTGCCCTGGCTGTCCAGTCGCCGCCTGATGTGGAGATCCCCAGCAAGCCGGCGGGGTCTGCGTCCACCCGGCTGACCGACCGGACCTTCACGGGCCGCCGGACGGACAGCCCCAGCTCCTCTTCGTAGCCGCGGAAGTAGCGCGCCAGGAATACCGAGCTGGGTTCCCGCGGATCAACCGCAGGCTTGGCTATTCCGGGAAGATCACTGATGCCGTTGACCGTTTCCATCCGCAGGCTCTTCCACCGGTGCCGCCACGCACCTCCGGGACCGTCCTCGGCGTCGAGGATTATGTGGTCCACGCCGCGGCGTTGAAGGTGGTACGCGGCCGAAAGCCCCGCCTGGCCTGCGCCAATGACCACGACGTCGGCTCGGGCGGAATTCACTCCCCCATGATAGTCGCGGGGCCTGTCCCGGCCTTAGTCTTGGCCCATGGAGACGGGAGGACCACCATGACCACAAGCAAAGGACACGCAGCGCGCCTGGCCCAGGCCCTGTCAGTTGTGCTGGGTACCGAAGAGATACCGTTGCGCCTGCGGGCCTGGGACGGATCAGAGGCAGGGCCGGAGGGTGCACCTGTGCTGGAGTTCCATTCCCGCCGCGCCCTCCGCCGGATCCTGTGGTCCCCGGGCCAGCTTGGCTTGAGCCGGGCCTACGTGGCGGGAGATATCGACTCCCCCGGGGACATCTTCGCTGCCTTCACTGCCTTGAGTTCAGCGGGTAAGTTCGCGGAGCCCGGCCCATTCCGGCGGCCCACGGCCGGGGAAATGTGGACACTGCTGCGCGCGGCCGTCCGGCTGGGTGCGATAGGCCCCCAGCCGGCGCCGCCGCCCGAGGAGGCAAAGGTGGGGAAAGGCAGGCTCCATTCGCGCCCGCGCGACTC
This sequence comes from Pseudarthrobacter quantipunctorum, assembly GCF_045291495.1. NCBI lineage: Bacteria > Bacillati > Actinomycetota > Actinomycetes > Micrococcales > Micrococcaceae > Pseudarthrobacter > Pseudarthrobacter quantipunctorum. The sequence continues at coordinate 1,705,275 of NZ_CP148033.1, read as the reverse complement.
AGCAGCCATCTCCCACCACTACGATGTGGGCAACGATTTCTACGCCCTGGTGCTGGGGCAGTCCATGGTCTACTCATGCGCGGTCTGGCCGGACGGCACCAGCGGCGCGGAATCCGCGCAAACCGGCAACCGGCTCGCCGCCGGCCTCGACGAAGCCCAGCAGGAGAAACTCGACCTGGTATGCCGGAAGCTGGGACTGCGGCCGGGAATGCGGGTGCTGGACGTCGGCTGCGGCTGGGGAAGCTTCGCGCTCCATGCGGCCGGAAAATACGGCGCAACAGTTGTGGGCATCACCCTTTCCACCGAGCAGGCGAACCTTGCCCGCAAGCGGGCCGCCGAGGCCGGCCTCACGGAACGGGTGGACATCCGGGTCCAGGATTACCGCGATGTCGGGGACGGTCCTTTCGATGCCATCAGCTCAATCGGGATGTCCGAACATGTGGGCAGGGAGCAGACGCCGGCCTACACGGCCGCGCTGTTCGGCCTGCTCCGGCCTGGCGGACGGCTTTTGAACCATGCGATTTCATGGAACGCCGGGCCTACCAAGCCTGATCCCGATTCCTTCCTCCCCCGGTACGTGTTTCCGGACGGGGAGATGATCAGCCTTGGCGAGATGGTGACCGCCCTGGAAGGCACGGGATTCGAGGTCCTCGATGTGGAGGCCCTGCGGCGGCACTATGCGCTGACCCTGCGTGCCTGGGTCAGCAGGCTGGAGGCCAACTGGGACCACGCCGTGAAGCTGACAAGCATGGGCCGGGCACGGGTCTGGCGGCTGTACATGGCTTCGAGCGCCCTTGGCTTTGAAAACGGCCTGACGGGCGTCAACCAGGTCCTGGTCCAGCGGCCCGGCGGTAATGAACCCCCGCTGCGGCGGACAGCCTGGGTCTGATAAGCGGACGGATTAACGCGGAAGAGACGGTCCCGATTGGGGACCGTCCCTTCCGATGCTCCTGCGCCTTCCGGCTTGTTGCAGGATGTGTGCCGGTGGAGCTGAGGGGACTCGAACCCCTGACCCCCTGCATGCCATGCAGGTGCGCTACCAGCTGCGCCACAGCCCCGGACGTGCCGCTCCCGGAGTAATTCCGCGAAGCAACCTGATCAGCTTAATGCACTTTCGCCCCGCACGCCAATCGTGGTGGAGTGCCGTTTGGCCAGGGTGGCGTTCGGGTCCTCAGCGGCGGCCCAACCAAAAAAATCCGCCGGAATCATGTGATTCCGGCGGATCATTCGGTGGAGCTGAGGGGACTCGAACCCCTGACCCCCTGCATGCCATGCAGGTGCGCTACCAGCTGCGCCACAGCCCCGAACTATTGCTGCCCTTGCGAGCTTTTTCGGCTTTCCCCGAAGCAACTCAAATATCTTAGAACAGCAATTCCGAAAATTCCAAATCGGGCATATTCCGCCCGATTCCGCCGATTTATTCGGTCTCGGACCCTGCCGCGGCTTTGGCGGATGCGTCGTCCCCGAGCTGGAGATCCACCACAGGGCAGTCCTTCCAGAGGCGTTCCAGGGCGTAGAACACCCGGTCTTCCTCGTGCTGGACATGGATGACGATGTCCGAGTAGTCGAGCAGCACCCAGCGGCCACCGGAACGGCCCTCACGGCGGACGGGCCTGAGGTCCTGCTTGGCGAGCTCTTCCTCAATCCCGTCAACAATGGCGTTGACCTGGCGTTCGCTGGGTGCCGAGGCAATGAGGAAAACGTCGGCCAGGGCGAGCCGCTCGCTGACGTCCAGGGCAACAATATCCTGGGCAATCTTGTCCGCGGCTGCCTTGGCGGCAGCGCGGGCTATGGTGATGGACGATTCTGATGCAGTCACGTGACTCCTTGTTGGGTTAAAGATGCGGGGGCCGGACCTTGCCGGCGGGCTGTTGGTGATCAGCGGGACATGCCATTGATGATCAAGATGATGCCTGAGACCAGGGCCACGATGCCGAATGCCAGGATCAGGAACTGCAGGACCCTGGTCCTGTTCGCCCGGGCAAGTCCCGCCGTGGCCGCGTCCAGGGGATCCAGGCCATGTGCGGACGAGGCCGGGATCCGGGGCAGGTCTTCGAAGAGGTCGTCTCCGTGGTGCTCTTCAGCCACCGCCTGCTGCGGGCGCGCAGCGGCCCGGGCAGCAGCTTCGGCCCTCGCGATCACCTGCGAGCGGCCAGGGCCGGCATCCGCAGGGGCGGTGCGCTGGGATCCTTGGGAGCGCCGCTTCTTGGTGCCGGCCGGCGTCACCTTTGTTCCCGGACGTGTGGTGACCGGGACATGGGAGGTGGCGGGCGGTTTCATGACCGGCCGGTCGATGCCGGGCACCTGCACAAACTCCAGCGGCGTGACCATGGCCAGGTTGCTGGCAGTGGAGGGTGCCGGACGCTGGCCGGGACCCGCCGGCTTCACGGCCTTGTCCTTCTTGCCTGCGTCCCCTGCAGGTTTTGCGGGGTCCCGCGGAGCTCCTTGGACGGCATTCTTTGGCGGGGCTGCGGGAGCCGCCGGGGCCCCGGCCTGCTCGGCAAGCTTCTGCTTGGCCATGGCGCGGCGGTTCATGACAGCCGCGCGTTCCGCCAGGGCGATCTGCTCCGCCAGGATTTCCGGGTCAACCGCCTCAGGGTCCAAGGAGGCGATGTGCTCCATTTTGGCGATCTGGTTCTTGGCCTGCTCCGCAAGCAGGGCCCGGGCCGCCAGCGCCTGTTCCACGGTCATGCCCTGCGGGGCCGGGGAGCCGGGTGTCACGCCAGGATTGGATTTCCCGCCCTCAACGGACTGCTCCCCCGCACCTGCGTTTTTAACGCCGGCAGACGGACCGCTGCCCTGGCTGATACCGCTTTGGCTCTTGTCCTGTTTGCTTCCGACGTCCTTTTGGATGCCAACGTTCCGGGAACCCTCCGTTGGGCCCTGCGGAGCGCGGGCAGGCGGCACGATGGGGTTGGCCGCCGTCAGCGCCTGTTCCTTGAGCTGCTGGAGGCGGAGCTGGCGCCGGGTGGGAGGACCACCGGCGGCGAGCTGGCCTTCTTTTTCCTCCAGCTCCTTGATGGCACGCAGGGTTGCACGGTCCCGCGCCCGGATCTGGGATGACCTCTGGGCAGGTGCGTGCCCAGCTGCAGTTTCGGCGGCATCGGGTCCCGAGGGGGCAGCAGCACCCTTCTCTGGGGCAGGCGGGAGCTGCTCCGTGCCCTTTGAAGCAGCTTGCTGCTGGGCGTCCCTGGCCTTCCGGAGTTCCCGGCGGCTGCGAATGGGGGGCTGTTCCTGACTCATTGAGAACTCATTCAGTACTGGCTGGTTCACGTGCTAGGGACGGTGGGGCATCGGCTTCCGCGGCTTCTTCGTACAGGCCGTACTTGGCGATGTACTGGACCACGCCGTCGGGCACCAGGTACCAGACCGGATGGTTCGCAGCCACGCGCGCGCGGCAGTCCGTCGAGGAGATGGCCATAGCCGGCACCTCAAGGAGGCTGACGTCGTCGCGTCCCATGCCGTCCAGGACATGCCCAGGCCTGGTGACCCCGACGAAATGGGCCAGTGACCACAGTTCGTCGATGTCCTTCCAGGAGAGGATCTGCGCCAGCGCGTCCGCGCCGGTGATGAAGAAGAGGTCGGCGTCGGGCCGCTGGGCCCGGAGGTCGCGGAGGGTGTCGATGGTGTAGGTGGGACCTGGCCGGTCGACGTCCACCCTGCTGACCGTAAAGCGCGGGTTCGATGCCGTGGCAATCACGGTCATGAGGTAGCGGTGCTCGGGTTCGCTGACGTGCTTGTGCGATTTTTGCCAGGGCTGGCCGGTGGGGACGAAAACCACCTCGTCCAAATCGAATTCCGCCGCCACCTCGCTGGCAGCCACCAGGTGGCCGTGGTGGATGGGATCGAATGTCCCGCCCATCACGCCCAGCCGCAGCCTGCCGCTGGCACCCGAGCGGTGCAAAACGCGGGAAATGTTAGTGGCCCTGCCCGTGATCGTGCTTGTTCGGGTGCTGGCGGTGGGGATCCGCGTGCTCCTCCGTGGCTGTGTGGCGGTTGCCCAGGTTGGAGTAGGACAGCGTGATGAACATCATGACCAGCAGGATGGCGAAGATCACCACACCGAAGACCCACGGCTCAGCCCACAGCGGCGCGAGTTCGTGTTCTTCGCCTTCGGCGATGGACGTGGCAATCTGCTGGTACAGCATGTTCTCCCCTTGGGCTCAAACGATTGTGGCAGCGGAAAGATCCGCCGTTTCTGGCTTCTGGTCTATGTTACCGTGCGCTACCCGCGGACCTGGCCCTCGCCCTGCACGATCCATTTCGTGGTGGTGAGTTCGGTCAGCCCCATGGGCCCGCGCGCGTGGAGTTTCTGCGTGGAAATGCCCACCTCGGCACCAAGCCCGAGCTCGCCGCCGTCGGTAAACCGGGTGGAGGCGTTGACAATGACAGCCGCGGAATCCACTTCGGCGATGAAACGCTCGGCGTTGGAAAGGTCGTTGGTGAGGATCGCCTCGGTGTGGCCGGTGGACCAGGTGCGGATGTGCTGGACGGCTTCGTCGAGGCTGTCCACCGTGGCAACGGCAAGGTCGAGGTCCATGTACTCGGTTCCCCAGTCCTCGTCCGTAGCCGGTTCCGACTCGATGGAGTCAGGCAGGGCGGCGCGGGTGCGCGCATCAGTGTGCAGCCGGACGCCGGCCTTGCGCAGGGCGGCCGCCACGGCCGGGAGCACGCTTGAGCCGGAGTGGACCAGGAGGGTCTCCACCGTGTTGCAGACGCTGGGCCGCTGCGTCTTGGCGTTCAGGAGGATCTCCACCGCCATGTCCTCGCTGGCGGACTCGTCGATGAAGATGTGCACGTTCCCTTCACCGGTTTCGATGACGGGAACGGCCGAGTTGGTGACTACGGTCTGGATCAGCTCGCGGCCGCCGCGGGGAATCAGCACGTCCACCCTGCCGCGCGCCTTCATCAGGACGTTGGCGCCGGCGCGGCCGTACTGGTCCACCGTTTGGACGGCGTCAGCGGGCAGGCCCACGGATTCGAGAGCTTCGCGCAGAACCCGCACCAGCACCTCGTTGGTTGCCTGGGCGGCGCTGCCGCCGCGCAGGATCACGGCGTTGCCGCTCTTGAGGGCCAGCCCGGCGATGTCCACAGTGACATTGGGCCGGGCCTCGTAGATGGCCGCCACCACACCCATGGGAACGTTGACCTGGCGGAGACGCAGGCCGTTGGGGAGCGTCTGTCCGCGCACAACGTTGCCTACGGGATCGGGCAGGTTGGCCAGGTTTTCCAGCGCCGCCACGAGGCCCGCGATGCGGGTTTCCGTGAGGGTAAGGCGATCCAGCATGGCAGCGGATGTGCCGTTGGCCCTTCCTGCTGCCACGTCCATGGCGTTGGCGGTGAGGATGGACTCCGTGTTTTCCTGCAGGGCGGTGCCTACTGCGCGGAGGGCACGGTCCTTCCAGGCACGGTTGGCCATGGCCATCCGCCGCGCCGCGTGGCGGGAACGGTCGGCGATGGCGTGCACTGCTGCCTCAACATCGCCGGAAGACAGGGGGACGTCAGCCGGGACCGGTGCTGTCGATGAACCAAGGGGCTGCGTGGCAGCAGCAGTGTCTTCGGAATATGCAGCAGTCGTGTGGGTCAGGGCCTCAGTCATGTTCCAAGTTTAGGCGAGCCGGGAGCTCAGACCAGCACCAGGTCGTCAACATGAACAACTTCACGGTCATAGCCGGTTCCCAATGCTTCGCCCAGGTCCCTGGTGGACCGGCCCAGCATCTGGGGCAGTTCCGCGGACGAGTAGTTGACCAGTCCCCGTGCGACCACCGTTCCGTCCGCACCTGCTATTTCCACGGCGTCGCCCGCTTCAAAATCGCCCTGGACGGCGGAGATACCGGCCGGCAGGAGTGACGTGCGGTGGTGGCGGACAGCCTTCACGGCGCCGTCGTCCAGCACGAGCCGGCCCTGCACGGAAGCGACGTGCGCCAGCCACAGGAGGCGGACAGGCTTCCGGGCACCGTTGACCGTGAACCAGGTGCCCACGTCCTCGCCGTTAAGGGCAGCGGCGGCGTTGGGGGTGGACGTGACCAGGGCATGGATGCCGGACCCGGCCGCCATGGACGCTGCCTCCACTTTGGTGAGCATCCCGCCGGTGCCGACGCCGGCCTTGCCGGTCTTGCCGATGGAGACCCCGTCGAGGTCGTGTGGCCCCTCCACAAGAGGGATCCGCTTCGCGCCAAGCGACGGCGGGCCGTCGTAAAGGGAGTCGACGTCGGACAGCAGGACCAGCGCATCGGCGCGGACCAGGTGGGCCACCAGGGCAGCGAGCCGGTCGTTGTCGCCGAAGCGGATTTCGTGGGTGGCCACGGTGTCGTTTTCGTTGACGACGGGAACCACGCCAAGGCTGAGCAGCCGGTTGAGGGCACGGAACGCGTTGGTGTGCTGGCTGCGGCGCATCAGGTCTTCAGCGGTGAGCAGCACCTGGCTGACCGTTACGCCGTGGGCCCCGAAGGCCTGCGTGTACCGGGCCATCAGCAGGCCCTGCCCCACGCTGGCTGCCGCCTGCTGGGTGGCCAGGTCGCGTGGGCGCTTGGCCAGGCCCAGCGGTGCGAGGCCCGCAGCGATGGCGCCGGAGGACACGAGGATAATCTCGGCCCCGCTGTTGCGCTTGGCGGCCAGCGCGTCGGCAAGGGCGGTCAGCGCCTCTTCGGAAATCCCGCCCTTGATGCTGGTGAGGGAGGACGAGCCCACCTTCACCACGATCCGGTGGGCGTTCGCCAGCACGCTCCTGTCCACGGACCCGGCCAGCGGCTCCGCGGATGCAGCCTTAGAAGTCATCGTCTGCGCCCAGTCCACTCTCCTTGAGAGGCTTGGCAATCCTGCGGCTGCTCACGGATTCGGTCCAGATGCCTGCCTTGCGCTCCGCTTCCAGTTCGGCGCGGGCAGCGGCCTTGGCGTCCTTGCGTTCCTGCTGCTCCTCGCGTTTCTGTCCACGGGTGGGGCGGTCGCCGATGTCCGCAAAACGGACGTCGGTGCCGCGCGGCGAGGCCAGCAGCTCGGCGCCCGCCATCATGGTGGGCTCCCAGTCGAAGACGACGCCGTCATCCTCGCCGATAACAACGGTGTCGCCGGGCTTGGCGCCCTGCTTGAACAGTTCCGTTTCCACCCCGAGCTTGGCCAGGCGGTCGGCCAGGTAGCCGATGGCTTCCTCGTTGGTGAAGTCGGTCTGCTTGACCCAGCGCACCGGCTTTTCGCCGAGCACGCGGAACAGCGGCTCAAGGCCCTTTTCCTCGCGGCGGATCCGGAAGCCGGTTTCGTTGACAGCACGGGGCTTGATGACAACCGGCTGGACCTTGGGCGGTGCGGCGGCCACTGCGTCCCGGGCCGCCTGGACAATTTCGGCCATCGCGAAGCCCAGCTGGCGCAGGCCCTCGTGGCTGGTTGCGGAGATTTCGAACACCCGGTAGCCGCGGGACTCGAGTTCCGGGCGGACGAATTCGGCCATGTCCTTGCCGTCGGGCAGGTCCACCTTGTTCAGGGCAACCAGGCGGGGACGGTGGTTCAGCGGAACCACCTCGCCGTCCTGGCCGGCGTAGCTCATGTCCACGGCGTACTTTTCCAGCTCGGCCTCGATGACGGCCAGGTCCGAAAGCGGATCGCGGTCGGCCTCGAGGGTGCCGCAGTCCAGGACGTGAACCAGGGCCGCGCAGCGCTCCACGTGGCGCAGGAAGTGGTGGCCCAGGCCCTTGCCTTCGCTGGCGCCTTCAATCAGCCCGGGCACATCGGCGATGGTGAAGCGGACGTCGCCGGCCTGGACCACGCCGAGGTTGGGAACCAGCGTGGTGAACGGGTAGTCGGCGATCTTGGGCCGGGCTGCGGACATGGCAGCGATGAGGCTCGATTTTCCGGCGGACGGGAAGCCGACCAGGGCGATGTCTGCGATGGACTTCAGTTCCAGGACGATGTCGCTGGATTCGCCTTCGATGCCGAGCAGGGCAAAACCGGGCGCGCGGCGCTTCTGTGAGGAAAGCGCGGCGTTGCCCAGGCCGCCAATGCCGCCGGCCGCGGCCACGTATTCGGTGCCTTCGCCGACGAGGTCCGCCAGGACAGTGCCGTCCTTGGACTTGACCACGGTGCCGTCCGGGACGGGGAGGATGAGGGTCTCGCCGTTCTTGCCGCCGCGCCAGTCGCCCATGCCGGGGCCGCCGTTGGTGGCATGGCGGTGGGGTGCGTGGTGGTAGTCCAGGAGCGTGGTGGTCTGGTGGTCCACGCGAAGGATCACGTCGCCGCCGTTGCCGCCGTTGCCGCCGTCGGGCCCTCCCAGCGGCTTGAATTTCTCGCGGTGGACGGAGACGCACCCGTGGCCGCCGGTACCGCCGGATACGTGCAGTACTACCCGGTCTACAAAGCTGGCCACGTGGATCTCCTCAGTGCTGTTTCCTGGACGCCCAAAAGCGCCAAGACGATTGTAATGCGGTTAAAAGAACAGTGGAGCGGACCATATGGCCCGCTCCACCGCTTCAGAACTGGTTGTTACTCTGCAGCTGCAGCAGCAACGATGTTGACGACGCGACGACCGCGGCGGGTACCGAATTCAACGGCGCCCGGGGTCAGTGCGAACAGGGTGTCGTCGCCGCCACGGCCAACGCCGGCGCCCGGGTGGAAGTGGGTGCCACGCTGGCGGACGATGATCTCGCCGGCGGAAACTACCTGGCCGCCGAAGCGCTTGACGCCGAGGTACTGTGCGTTGGAGTCACGACCGTTGCGAGTGGAGCTCGCGCCCTTTTTATGTGCCATCTGAAATGCCTGCCTCTAAATTCTGGGGAATCTGCTGAAAAACCTGAACAGTAACGGAAGGTTACTTGATACCAGTGATCTTGACCTTGGTCAGTTCCTGGCGGTGACCCTGGCGCTTCTTGTAACCGGTCTTGTTCTTGAACTTCTGGATCACAATCTTAGGACCACGGAGGTCCTGGAGGATCTCAGCCGTAACAGTTACCTTGGCCAGGTCAGCAGCGGCAGAGGTGACCTTGTCACCGTCAACCAGGAGCAGTGCGGGCAGCTGAATGGTGCTGCCAGCTCCACCGGCGACGCGGTTCAGGGTAACGAAGTCTCCAACGGAAACCTTCTCTTGGCGGCCGCCTGCGCGGACAATCGCGTACACCACTTGGGAACTCACTTCTCTCGACGTTTATTACAAATTTGCGTGCGGAACCCGGTTCCGTAATTGGGTGGGCTCTCGCTGTGCCTCAACGCCGTGGGGTCATAACCCAAGTGTTGGCGTAAGCACCGAAGATCTAGAATACGCTAGTTTTGGCTTCGGCCGCAAATGAGGCTGGTTCCGGCGCGTTGTCTGTGATAGGAACCACAGCCCAGTCCGCACCCTTACCCGTGCCCCACCATAGTACCGGCGGGACGCCCCGTCCTGCGTCAGGAATGGAGGCGCGGCGCGTCGAAAAAGTCCACTTCGAGGCGGCAGGACTGCCTGAACGCCGTCACCATGGCGTCCCGGTCCGCCGCCGAAGCGCTGCGGCCGGCTCCGTCCACAATGGCGACCGCCCTGCGGGTGGCCGCCGCGAAGTCCTCGTCAGCGTACGTGCGCAGCCACTCGGCGTAGGGGTGGCCTGCGGGTTCCCCGGCGGCCAAGAATTCGGCGTGCAGCGTTGCGCCCACCTCGGCGTACAGCCAGAAGCAGGGCAGGACGGCTGCGGCCAGGACGGCGTAACTGCCGGAGGCCGACGCAGCGGCCAGATGGTCCACGTAGGACTTGGTGACAGGTCCCAGCTGCGGCTCAACGGTCCGCGTACTGAGCCATGACCGGTGCAGCTCAGACTCGACCTCCAGGCATTGCGCCGCGGAACGTGCCCAGAAGAGCTGCTCTGCCTCGGTGGGTGCCAGGGCACTGGTCCGCGCGAGCACCCGCGAGTAGCCGTTGAGGTAGATGGCATCCTGGGCGAGGTAGTAGGCAAAATCCTTCTCCGGCAGGCTGCCCGAAACCAGTCCGCGGATGAAGTCCAGCGCGTAGATGTCCGCCAGGTCCTTCCTGGCGTCCGCCCACAGCTGTGCAGCGAAGCTGCCCTCCCCGCGCACCGCCGGCACGTGGTGGAAGTGGTGCACAGGTCCGTTGCCCGTCCCCACCTCCAGGGTTTCCGAGGCCTCCAGCGCCCCGGCCAGCCAGGGCTTGACCTCGCGGAGGGTGGCCTCCCAGTCGCCCAGCCGTGCCTGGACTGTGGCCATCGCTGCCGAGAGTGAACAGCCGGTGCCGTGGCTGTTGCGCGTTGCCACGCGCTGTCCCGGAACCACCACCACGTCCTGGTTCAGCCTGCCGCCGGCATCGACCAGCGCATCGGGGCACTGATCCCCCGCCAGGTGCCCTCCCTTAACGAGCACCGTTGCCCCGGTGGCTGCCGAGAGCCGGTGTCCCTGCTCCAGGGCACCTTCCCAGGTCTCCTGCACCTCGCCGCCTACCAGCATGGCGAGTTCAGCCAGGTTGGGCGTGATGAGGTCCGCCAGCGGCAGCAGGCCGCGAAGCGCGGCCTCGGCGGATTCCTGGAGCAGCCGGTCACCGCTGGTGGCCACCATGACCGGGTCCAGCACCACGACGCCGGGACGCACCTTTTCGAGCCAGGCCCGGACAGCTTCGATCACCGCGGCGTCGCCCAGCATCCCGATTTTTACGGCGTCGATGCTGATGTCGTCACTGACGGCATCGAGCTGCTGGGTGAGGAAGGCTGCGGGGGGAACATGGACGCCGCGCACGCCGCGGGTGTTCTGCGCTGTGAGTGCGGTGATGGCGGCCATTCCGTAGCCGCCGTGGGCTGCGATGCTTTTCAGGTCCGCCTGGATGCCGGCCCCGCCGGAGGGGTCGGAACCGGCGATGGCCAGGACCCGGGGCACGTCGCGGTACTGGCCGGCCTGCGCTCCAGGGGCAGAAGCAGCAGCAAATGGAGAAGAAAGCGCAGGTGTGCCCTGGAAGAAGGCAGTGGGCATTGCGAGAGTGGAAGACAAGAGACATCCCTTCGCCGGTGCTAGCCGGACAGGTTCAACGGGTCTGGATCTCAGCCGGCTCTCTGCGCGGCACCCCGTGTCGGTTCCCTAGCGTAGCTTTTTTGCGGTCCGCGGGCTGAAGGTGACACAGTGCGACCGGCGCTGGGTGGAACGCGCAGTTTGAACGGCGGATTGAACGCGCGCCCTTAAGCAACGGATGCCCGGCCGGCCACTTCCTGTGGCTGGCCGGGCATCCGGTCAATGACTACTCCCGCTGCTGGAGATCCGGTTGCTGGATCTCCAGTTGCTACAGCTCTGAGGCAGGAACCCCGACACCGAGGATAATCGGTGCATCCGACGGCTTGCTGCTGGCCGGCTTGGAAGCACCCGCCTGGCCTGTTGCCGGTGCCTTGGCTGCATGGGAATGCCCGGCCGCGGCGGCAGGAACATTGTCATGCTGCTGGACCGAGGTCTCGTTGGCGGCTCCCTGCGCGCGGCTGGCACTGCGGTTGCGGCGTGCCCTGCGCGGGCGCGACTGCTCCAGCGTGTGGTCCGAGTAGTCCTTCTCCGCTGCAGCAGGCGCCGGCCGCTGCTGCCGGCCAGTTTCAGCTTCCCGCGGCTCCCTGTCCCGTTCGGGCTGGAGGGCCTGGCGCGCAGCCTCTTCGGCCTCGCGCCGGGCCGGCTGCCCTGCCGGCATTTCAGCCGGCGTTTCCACTGCCGTTTCGGCCGGCGTTTCCGCCGCTGGAGCGGCCTCGCCCAGGTGGGCGAAGGCCGCGGCAAGGCGGTCCAGGGTAAGGGCAGGCTTCGCCTGCTGCTCCTCTGCGTGCTCCACGAAGGGCAGGACTACCTTCTCCCCGCCAAAGGTCAGGACGGCAGCGGGCCTGGACGCATCGCCGTCGTGCTTCTCCGTTTCTGCAGGCGCTGGAGGCTGGGCCTGCGTTGCCTGCCTGGCGGCAGCCAACTCATCGTCATGCAGGTGGGCAGCGTGCGCAGCCGCGGCGATGTTGGCAAGGGCCAGCCTGGTGGCCTCCGCTTTCGCGTGCCGCTCGGCGTCCGTCGGATCGGGGTGGACCGTGTGGACGTGGACGGCGGCTGCCGGAGCGGCCTCCGGCTGCTGGCCGCCACGGCCGCGGCGGCGCTTCCGGTCAGGGCGGACACCGGGCTGGCTGCTGTCCGTGCGCTGGACCTCGGGGCGGTTGCCCTCGGCGCGCGCCTCCGGCCGGTGCTCGGAACGCTGCACGTGATGCTCAGCGGCCACAATGTTGGCGCGGCGGTGCTCCACGGGGTCGTCATGGGTGACCACGCCACGGCCGGCGCAGGCCTCGCACTGCTCGCCAAAGACCTCCAGGAGCCCCGTGCCCATGCGCTTGCGGGTCATCTGCACCAGGCCCAGTGAAGTGACCTCGGCAACCTGGTGCTTGGTCCGGTCACGGCCCAAGCACTCCACCATCCGCCGCAGGACAAGATCGCGGTTGGACTCGAGGACCATGTCGATGAAGTCGATGACGATGATGCCGCCGATGTCGCGGAGGCGGAGCTGGCGTACAACTTCCTCTGCGGCTTCCAGGTTGTTCTTGGTGACTGTCTCTTCCAGGTTGCCGCCGCTGCCGGTGAACTTGCCGGTGTTGACGTCCACCACGGTCATGGCTTCGGTCCGGTCAATCACCAGTGAGCCGCCTGAGGGCAGGAAGACCTTCCGCTCCAGGGCCTTGTGGATCTGCTCATCGATCCGCCAGGCACTGAAGATGTCCTGGTCCTTGGTCCACTTCTCGAGCCGGCCCACCAAGTCCGGGGCGACATAGGTGACGTACGCCTCGATGGTGTCCCAGGCTTCCTCGCCGGAGACGATCAGCTTGGAGAAGTCCTCGTTGAAGACGTCGCGGACCACCTTGATGGTGAGGTCCGGTTCGCCGTAGAGCAGCTCCGGGGCGAGGATCTTGGTGGACTTCGACTGGCTTTCGATGCCCTCCCACTGGGCACGGAGCCGGTTGATGTCGTGCGTCAGCTCTTCCTCGGACGCACCCTCCGCGGCTGTCCGCACAATCACGCCGGCGTGCTCCGGGAGGCGGTCCTTGAGGATCCGCTTCAGGCGGTTGCGTTCGACGTCGGGCAGCTTCCGCGAGATGCCGGTCATGGAGCCGCCGGGCACGTAGACGAGGTAGCGGCCGGGCAGGGAGATCTGGCTGGTCAGGCGTGCGCCCTTGTGGCCCACCGGGTCCTTGGTCACCTGGACCAGGACGGTGTCGCCGGACTTCAGTGCGTTCTCGATGCGGCGTTGCTTGCCCTCAAGGTTAACGGCTTCCCAGTTCACCTCGCCGGCGTACAGGACGGCGTTGCGGCCGCGGCCGATGTCCACGAACGCAGCTTCCATGGACGGCAGGACGTTCTGGACCTTGCCCAGGTACACGTTGCCGATCAGGGAGTCCTGCTGGGTCTTGGACACGAAGTGCTCGGCCAGGACGCCGTCTTCGAGGACGGCGATCTGGATTCTGTCGTCGCGCTGGCGGACGATCATCTGCCGGTCCACCGATTCCCGGCGCGCCAGGAACTCGGCTTCGGTGATGACGGTACGGCGGCGGCCGGTATCGCGTGATTCGCGGCGGCGCTGCTTCTTGGCTTCCAGGCGGGTGGAACCCTTGACGGACGTGACGCGGTTGTTCACTGCGGGTTCGCTCACGGCCCGCGGGGCGCGGACCCGGGTGACCGTGTTGGGCGGGTCGTCGTCTCCCCCGCCCGTCAGTTCAAGGTCCTGGTCGCCACGGCGGCGGCGGCGACGACGGCGGGACGTCACGCCTTCATCGGCCGGGCCGGCGGACTCCTCATCAGCGTCGTCGGCCTCGTCGCCGTCTGCGGCGGCGTCGGCATCTTCACCGTCACGCTCGCCCGTCCTGCTGCGGCCGCGGCGGCCGCGCCCGCGGCGCCTCCGGCGGCTGCCGGCGTCGTCTGAATCATCCTCGGCGTCGTCAGCTTCAGCTTCTTCGGCTGCTGCCGGTGCGGGCCGGACTACGGTACTCAGGTCCGGAGCCTGGAAGAGTACCGACGTGGCGGACCCTGGTTCCATGAACAGCGACCCAAACGGGCTGTTCGTGGCGGAAGCTGCGGTGGGCTCAGCCCCGGCTTCGGTGGAAGCATTGGCCGCGGCTTCGCTGGACGGCTCCACGGCGGAGGGGGCCTGCGCGGAATCGTCGGCGGCTGTACCGGCTGAGGGCGCCTGGGCGGCTGCCTCAACTGCAGGTTCAGTGCCGGTGGGCGCACCGGCGGGGGCCGTACTGCTCCCTGCATCGGGTGCAGTCACTGCGGATGCAGGTTCGGCGGATGCCGTCCCGGCTGAAACGGACTCACCCTGCGCAGCCGTCCCTGCCTGCGGTTCCCCTGCCTCGACGACGGCGGGGGCGGAGGTCTTGCGCGTGGCCACCCGGCGGCGCCGGACAGGCTTCGATTCCTCCGCGGCGGCCTCGGCAGGCGCAGCGGCAGGCGCCTGCAGCACGCCGTCGTCGTCGGTGGCGTTGGTGGTTGCCGCGGTTGCGCCGGCCTCCGCGGCAAAGACAGGAAGCGGTTCGGGGGTCTCCACCTTCTTCCGCGAACGGCTCCGCCGGGCGGGCGCCTTTGCCTCGGCCGCTTCAGCCTCTGCGCTTGGTGCCTCGGCGGCTTCTGCAGTTACGGCACCAGGGGCGGCTTCGGCGGCCACAGCCTCGCCGGCTTTTGGAGCGGCCTTCCGCCGCGTCCTCGTGGCCTTCTTCGGCACGGAGTCGGCCTCCGCGGCCGCTGCTTCATCGTTAACGGCTAAAACTTGTTCATTATCCATATGTGGCAACACTCCTGCCCCTGACGTACCGCCACATCCGGCACCCATTGGGGCACATATTGTCAAAACCCGCGGGCGTTGACAGAAGTCAAGTGGATACCCCCAGGTTCGCACCGGCAGGGGGGTGCGGCAGCCCGTGGGGGCCGGCAGGATGTTCAAGAACCCGTTGTTCCACATGCCACAACCAGGTGCCGCCCAATGGAGTTGCGGGAGTCCGGATCGAAGAATCCAAAGCCTGCGCTGCTCATCATTGGCGGTCTTGCGAACAAGCTGCCGGACCGGAGTCCGAATGTGGATCGGGTTCCAGCCACGTTCATTCTCTCATACCCCGGCTATTCCACGGCGGAAGCCGCAGCACTTGTTCCCGTCCCTGGAACCTCTTCCCAGCGTCCGGCGTTACAATCGGGCAAGGACCACCCGACGAAAAGGACGCCTTGCCAATGCCCAGCATCTCCCCCTTGAGCGGCACCCACGCGCCCGAACGGACCGAGGATCCGGACAGCAGTGCAGCCGGAGCCCGTCCGCCGATGACCCGCAACCGGCCGCTCGGCTGGCTGATGGTCATTACCGGGATCATCGGCTGGCTCGCCTCCGGAACGCTGGTCCTGGAGAAACTGGAGGTCCTCAAGGACCCCAACCACACCACCGTGTGTGACGTGAACCCGTGGATCTCCTGCGGCCAGGTAATGCAGACCTGGCAAAGCTCCCTGTTTGGCTTCCCGAATATGTTCATCGGAATCGTGGCATTCGCCATCACCATCACCGTGGGCATGTCACTGCTGGCCGGCGCCAATTTTGCCCGGTGGTACTGGCTGGGCCTGCAGGCCGGCGTTACGCTCGGCTTTGCGTTCGTGGTGTGGCTGTGGTCCCAGGCCCTCTACGTCATCCACATCCTGTGCCCGTTCTGCATGGTTGTCTGGGCGGCCATGATCCCGCTGTTTGTCTGGGTGACCATCCGGAACATCAGTGCCGGGGTCATCCCCGTTCCCGCACATGCCGCCCGCATCCTGGGTGACTCGGGCTGGATCATCACCGCCCTGCTGTATGTGGCGGTCATCGCCACCATCTTCTTCGCCTTTATCCAGGTGTTCGCCGGAACCTCGGGCTTTTAGGCCGGCTGGCAGCAAAAAGCCCCTGGCTCCTAAGAACCAGGGGCTTTCTGCTGTCCTGGGGCTGTTAGCCCTGGAACCAGATCTTGATCTCGCGCTCGGCGGATTCGGTGGAATCGGAGCCGTGGACCAGGTTCTGCTGGACCTTCAGGCCCCAGTCGCGGCCAAAGTCGCCGCGGATGGTGCCGGGGGCTGCCGTGGTGGGGTCGGTGGTTCCGGCCAGCGAACGGAAGCCCTCGATGACGCGGTGGCCCTCGAAGATGGCCGCCACCACGGGTCCGGAAAGCATGAACTCGACCAGGGGCTCGTAGAAGGGCTTGCCTGCGTGCTCCTCGTAGTGCTGCTCCAGGAGCTCGCGGGAGGCGTCAACCTTCTTCAGCTCGGCCAGGGTGTAGCCCTTGGCTTCGATCCGGGCCAGGATGGCGCCCGTAAGGTTGCGGGCGACGCCGTCGGGCTTGATCAGGACGAGGGTGCGCTCAGTGGTCACAACTGCTCCAATGCGTTGGTAAGGGGTTTCGGGTCAAGTCTACGGGGACTGCGGCTGCTGGCCTGGCCCGGACCCATCCGGGTGGGCCGCTTCCCAGGCGGCCTGTTCGCGGGCCCGTTCCCCTGCTTCCCGGTCCAGCCGGATCCCCGTGCGGATCCCGTACCACCACGCCGCTGCAAACAGGGCGCCCACCAGGAACATGGCCGGCTCGAAAATGCCGGTGAGGATCAGGACAAGCTGCAGGATCCAGCCCAGCCCGATACCCCAGGGCCTGGTAAGGAAGGCGCACGCGACGATCATCACCACGCACAGCGCAATCCCCACCCCCAGGATGACCGCCGGCGGGAACTCCCCCCGCCGCAGGCCGAACACCGCCAGGGTGGCGAAGAACATCACGAAGGCTTCCAGCAGCAGGACCGTGGAAGCGAACATCACCTTGGTGGAACGGCGCTTTTTGGGCATGCCCGGCCGCCACTCGCGCTGCGCTTTGGTCAACTTGGCCATGGAATCAGGCCTCCGTCTTGCCGAGCAGGATCCGTGCCTCTGCCACCAGAGTGATGGAGCCTGTCACCAGGACCCCGCCGGACAGATCATCGTTGGCTTCGGCGCGTTCCACAGCCCATTCCAGGGCGTCGTCGAGCTTCTCGGCGATGTGCACGTTGTCCTCGCCAAAGCCAAGCTCAACCGCCAGTTCCGCCAGCTCAGCGGCCGGCACGGCCCGCGGGGAGTTCGACTGCGTGAAGCAGAACTCCTCCGCCATCCCGCCCAGGGACTCCTTGAGCTGGCGGAGGATCTCCTCGGCGTCCTTCTCCTTAAGCACGCCGACCACCGGGACCAGCCTGGTGAAGGTGAAGGCTTCCTGCAGGGCGGCGGCGGAGGCCCTGATGCCGTCCGGGTTGTGGGCAGCGTCCACCACGATGGTGGGAGCTGTCCGCACCACCTCAAGGCGGCCCGGTGAGGTGACATTCGAGAAGCCTTCCTGGAGCACCTCGAAGTCGAGTTCCTTTTCTCCCCCGAAGAAGGCTTCGAGGGCCGCCACTGCCACCGCAGCGTTCTGCGCCTGGTGGGCGCCGTGCAGCGGGACCAACAGTTCCGGGTAGCGGCCGGCGATGCCCTGGATGTTCACCACCTGCCCGCCCACGGCCACGGTGCGGGATTCGACGCCGAATTCCACGCCTTCGAAGCGGAACGGCACCCCCACGTCCTTGGCCTTGTCCAGCAGGACCTGGGCGGCGTCCAGCGGCTGGGCGGCACTGATGAGGTAGCCGCCGGGCTTGATGATGCCGGCTTTCTCGTAGGCGATGTCCTCCGTGGTGTCACCCAGCAGGTCCGTGTGGTCCAGCGAGATGGGGGTGATGACGGACACCTGCCCGTCCCCCACGTTGGTGGCGTCCGTGATGCCGCCGAGGCCAACCTCGATGACGGCCACATTGACCGGCTGGTCCGCGAAAATAGCGAAACCCAGGATGGTCAGGCATTCGAAGTAGGTGAGCCGGGGCTCGCCTGCAGCCTCCAGTTCGGAGTCGACAATCTGCAGGTAGGGGCGGATTTCGTCCCAGATGCGCACGAAGGTCTCATCGGGAACCGGGTGCCCGTCGATGCTGATCCGCTCCGTGACCCTGGACAGGTGCGGGCTGGTGTAGCGGCCGGTGCTCAGTCCATGCGCCCGCAGGACGGATTCGATCATGCGCGCTGTGGAGGTCTTGCCGTTGGTCCCGGTGACGTGGATGATCGGGAACGCCTTGTTGGGCTCGCCCAGCACGTCCATCGCCCGGAACAGCGGGGCCAGCCGCGGCTCCATCTTGTTTTCCGGCGCCCGGCCCAGCAGCTCGGCGTAGACGCTCTCTACGGAAAATTCGTCTGCCATGGCTCAGGCCCCTACTTTTTCGACGGCGACGGCCGGCTCTGCGGCGTCCCCGGGTTCTGCCGTGAGTTCCACGGACAGGGTCTCGCCCTTCACCAGGGCGGCATTGGCGAGCAGGGCGTCGACGACGTTCTGCTGCGCGGTGACGGTGGTCCGGATCCGGTCGCTGACATTGAGTCCGGCGTCCTTGCGCGCCTGCTGGATGGCGCGGACCATGTCGCGGGCCAGGCCTTCCGCCTCGAGCTCAGGAGTGACCTCGGTGTTGAGGACCACGAACCCGCCGCCGGGCAGTACTGCGACAGCTTTGGCGGACGCGGCACCGCCCTCGGACTCAGCCACCACGGTTTCCAGCGTGTACTCCTGCGGCTCCAGTTCCAGGCCGCCGGCGGTGACCACGCCTGCCTCGGAAACGGACCAGTCACCGGACTTGGAGCCCTTGATGGCCTGCTGGACGTTCTTGCCCAGGCGCGGGCCCGCAGCGCGGGCGTTGACTACCAGCTTCTGCTGGATCCCAAACTCTTCCGGCGAGGCCGTGGCAGCATCCAGCAGCCGGACGGAGCGGAGGTTCAGCTCATCTGCGACGACGGCGGCAAAGCCTTCCAGCGCATCGGCACCGGGTGCCACCACAGTGAGTTCCTGCAGCGGCAGGCGGACGCGGAGGTTTGCGGCCTTGCGGAGCGAGGAGCCCGTGGAGCAGATCTGCTGGACCTTGTCCATGGCCTGGACCAGGTCAGGGTTCGCGGGGAACAGTGCAGCGTCCGGCCAGTCTGCCAGGTGCACGGAGCGTCCGCCGGTCAGCCCGCGCCAGATTTCCTCGGACACCAGCGGCAGCAGGGACGCCGCCGCGCGGGAAACCGTCTCCAGCGCGGTGTACAGCGCATCGAAGGCGTCCTGGTCCTCGTCGAAGAAGCGCTGGCGGCTCCTGCGGACGTACCAGTTGGTGAGCATGTCCAGGTAGCTGCGCAAAGCATCGCAGGCACCCGAGATGTCGTACTCGTCCAGCCGTTCGGTCATGGTGCCCACCAGCTCGCCGGTGTTGGCCAGCAGGTACTGGTCCAGCGTGTCGGCGTAGCCGTCGTAGCGGAGCTTCGCGTCATACCCGTTGCCGCCATCAGCAGCGTTCGTGTAGAGCGTGAAGAAGCTGTACACATTCCACAGCGGCAGGATGACCTGCCGGACGCCGTCGCGGATTCCCTGCTCGGTGACCACCAGGTTGCCGCCGCGGAGGATGGGGCTGGACATCAGGAACCACCGCATGGCATCCGAGCCGTCGCGGTCCAGCACCTCGGAGACGTCCGGGTAGTTGCGCAGGCTCTTGGACATCTTCTGCCCGTCGGAACCCAGCACAATGCCGTGGCTGATGACGTTGCGGAAAGCCGGCCGGTCGAACAGTGCCGTGGAGAGGATGTGGAGCATGTAGAACCAGCCGCGGGTCTGGCCGATGTACTCCACGATGAAGTCTGCCGGATTGTGGGTGTCGAACCAGGCTTCGTTCTGGAACGGGTAGTGCACCTGGCCGTAGGGCATGGAGCCGGAATCGAACCAGACGTCCAGCACGTCCTCCACGCGCCGCATGACGGACTGGCCCTCTTCGGGCGTGCGGGGGTCGTCCGGGTTGGGCCGGGTCAGCTCGTCGATGAACGGCCGGTGCAGGTCAACCTGGCCGTCCTTGTTCAGCGGCAGGCGCCCGAAGTCCGCCTCGATCTCCGCGAGGGAGCCGTAGACGTCGGTGCGGGGGTATTCGGGGTCGCTGGACTGCCACACCGGGATGGGGCTGCCCCAGTACCTGTTGCGGCTGATGGACCAGTCGCGGGCGTTTTCAAGCCACTTGCCGAACTGGCCGTCCTTGACGTTGCCGGGGATCCAGTTGATCTCCTGGTTCAGCTCGGACATCCGGTCCTTGAACTTGGTGACCTCCACGTACCAGGAGGACACGGCGCGGTAGATCAGCGGGTTGCGGCAGCGCCAGCAGTGCGGGTAGCTGTGCTCGTAGCTGGCCTGCTTGACCAGCCGGCCCTGGGCGCGCAGCACCTGGGTGATGGGCTTGTTGGCCTCGAAGACCTGCAGGCCCACGATGTCGTGCAGGTCCCCGTGCTTGAAGAGCGGGAGGAATTTGGCGCCCTCGTCCACGGAGAGGACCACCGGGATGCCGGCTTCCTCGCAGACTTTCTGGTCGTCCTCACCGTAGGCCGGAGCCTGGTGCACGATGCCCGTGCCGTCGGTGGTGGTGACGTAATCGGCAACCAGGAAGCGCCAGGCGTTCTCCATGCCGTACTTTTCGTTGTCCGCGAAATCGCTCCACAGCGGCTGGTACGCCAGGCCTTCCAGCTCGGCGCCGGTGTGCGTGGAAACCACCGCGGCCTGGGCGGCCTCGAAATCGTCGTACCCCAGGTCCTTGGCGTAATTGCCCACCAGGTCCGCGGCCAGCAGGAAGCTGCCCGTGACGGGCGCATCCGCGGCGGCGGCCTTGATGCCGTTGGGGCCTGCCGGCAGCACGGCGTAGGTGATGGAAGGGCCGACGGCGAGCGCGGCGTTGGTGGGCAGCGTCCAGGGCGTCGTGGTCCAGGCGAGGGCCTGGACACCGGCGAGCTGCCGGGACAGGTCCGACTCCCCTGCCGTGATGGGGAAGGTCACCGTGACCGTCTGGTCCTGGCGGTTCTTGTACACGTCGTCGTCCATGCGCAGCTCATGGTTGGACAGCGGCGTCTCGTCCTTCCAGCAGTACGGCAGGACCCGGTAGCCGTTGTAGGTCAGCCCTTTCTCGTGCAGCTGCTTGAACGCCCAGAGGACGGACTCCATGTACTCCACGTTGAGGGTCTTGTAGTCGTTGTCGAAGTCCACCCACCGCGCCTGGCGGGTCACGTAGTTCCGCCACTCGTCGGCGTACTTCATCACCGAGGCACGGCAGGCGTCGTTGAACTTGTCGATGCCCATGGCTTCGATCTGGGTCTTGTCCGTCATCCCCAGCTGCTTCATGGCTTCGAGCTCGGCAGGCAGGCCATGGGTGTCCCACCCGAAACGGCGCTCCACGCGCTTCCCGCGCTGGGTCTGGTACCGGCCCACCAGGTCCTTGGCATAACCGGTCAGCAGGTGCCCGTAGTGGGGCAGCCCATTGGCGAAGGGCGGGCCGTCGTAGAACACGAACTCGTTGCTGCCGGGCTCACCGCCCGGCGCATCGGCGCTCCGCTGGTCGATACTGGCCTGGAACGTGCCGTCCTGGTCCCAGTACTTCAGGATGCGTTCTTCGATCTCCGGAAACTTCACGGAGGCGGAAACGGTGGCACCGCCGCTGGAGGAAGGGTCGGCGGAGGCTGAGGCCTTGGGGTAATACGACATGTCGACATCCTGGGTTGAGCTTGGCGAACTGCCGGCTTGCGCCTTCTGTTCCGTTCAGGATGCGAGGACGGCTGGTGTGGTGTCCGTCCGGACTCCACGCTCACCGCGGTACCACCTCACTTACCGGCGTTGCACGCGTCCCCGGGGGAACATGTGCCGCGACGGCCACTCATTACTGCTGTAACGGGCTTACCCGTCCGGTTCTACTTGCGCGTACCCACCTATTGGTTCGCCTCTACTGGCTCGACCAAGGCGGTTCGCGTGTTCTTCCGGAAGCTCGCCGGTGATTGCCGGGTCATAGCCTTTTTGAGTCTACTATTTCCGGGGCCGGGCCACCAATAATTGAACCTATGCAGGAGCACGGGGGCGGAGGGCGGGGCGGTGGGTCGCGCCGGCGTGTGTCCCGCTGGTCCGTAGCAGCCGCCGTCCTGGCCCTGCCGGGTGCTGCGCTGGTGTTCCTGCGCTTGGTTCCCTGGGATCTCGGCACCCCCTGGATCCAGCTTCTGGCCCTGTTTCCGGCAGTGCTGTCAACGACGACGGCGGCACTCGCGGCCGCCGTCGTCGCCCTTTGCCTCCGTACCGAACCCCGCAGGGCTGTGTCCGCCGCCCTCGTGGCCATGCTGCTCGTCATCCAACTTGCCTGGGTACTGGACCGCGTTCTGCCTCCCGGCACCCCGGGCCCGGTGGCGTCCGGAAACATACAGCCGGCAAACGTCCAGTCCCCTGCCCCGTCCGCGGATCAGGCCCGGGGGCCGGTGCTGACAGTGATGGCGCTGAACGTGGGGTACACCGGAGTGGACCCCGGGGCCCTGCTGGCGGAGATCAGGAGCCGCAACGTGGACGTTTTGGCCCTGCCGGAGCTTGCGCCCGCAGGCCTGAAGGCGCTCGATAGAGCGGCGCTGTCATCCCTGCTGCCGTTCCGGGCCACGGATGTGGGCTGGGACAAGATTGGAAGCGCCCTTTTCTCGCGGTTCCCCCTCCAGCAGGTGGATCGTGTGCCCGGTTCGGCGTTCCACCAGAGCCGCGCCGTGGCCAGCCTTCCCACCGCTGCCGGGCCCGTGCACCTGACCGCCGTCCACGTCGATTCCCCGCGCCGGGGCCACATAGCATCGTGGCGGGCCGAGCTGCGGCAGCTCGGCGAACTGTGGCAGGCGCTGCCGGACAGCCGGTATGCCATCCTGCTCGGCGATTTCAACGCGAGCGCGGACCACGATGAGTTTCGTGACCTCCTGGCAACGGGGCTTTCCGATGCCGCGGAGGTGACCGGGAAGGGCCTGGCCCCCACCTGGCCGGTGAATTCCCCGGCACCGGCCTTCGTGGCCATCGACCATGTCCTGGTAAGCCCGGGGATTGCGGTGCTGGACTTTGATGTGGTGACGCTCCCGGGAACGGACCATGCCGCGGTGGCGGCGCGCCTGGTGCTGCCGTAGGTGCTAGCCCTTGCGGATGAGCTTGTAGTTTGAGGCCTGCGCCACCGGCCGGATGACGATCTGGTCCAGGTTTACGTGGTGCGGAGCGGTGACGGCGTAGCGGACAACATCAGCCACGTCACCGGCCGTCAGCGGCTTCTCTACCCCCTGGTAGACCTTGTCCGCTGCCTGCCGGTCACCGAGCCGGTTCAGGGCGAACTCCTCGGTCTGGACCAGCCCGGGCGCCACCTCGATCACGCGGACGTTGTGCTCGGCTTCCTCCAGCCGCAGTGCCTCCGTCAGGGCCCGCTGGGCGAACTTTGCCGCGTTGTAGCCGCCACCGCCCTCGTACGCGGCCAGCCCCGCGGTGGAGGTCAGGTTCAGGACCGTCCCCTCGCCGTTGGCCCGCAGCATCGGCAGGAACGCCTTGATGAGTTTCATGGTGCCCAGCACGTTCACCCGGTACATCCATTCCCAGTCCCCGGTGCTGGCAGAGCTGATGGCGTCCGCGCCCCTGGCGCCGCCGGCGATGTTGACCAGCGTGTCTATTCCCCCCGCACCGGTCACCTGCGAGACCAGCCGGGACACGTCGTCGTCCTCGGAAATGTCGGCGGGGAGCGCGACGGCGCCGGTTTCCTTTTCCAGTTCGGCCAGGCGGTCCGCGCGGCGCGCCACGGCGAACACCTTCCAGCCTTCCGCCGTAAGGGCGCGGACTGTGGCCTCACCGATCCCGCTGCTCGCGCCGGTCACCAAAGCTGCCTTTTTCTGCGAAACATCAGTCATGGCACCACCCTAGCCGGGTGGCCGCCTTGGTGCCGTTGCCCGGCCCGCCCGCACGATCGGTGCGGCAGGGGCCACCTGCGGGCAGGCGGACATGCCCGGACATGAAACAATTGGCAAATGGCTGAAGACACTCAGGGTACAGACACGCCCACCACCGCCCCTATCAACGTTCCGGACAAGCCGGCCCTCGAAGGCCTCGAAGCTGCCCTCACGCAGCGGTGGCTGGCGGAGGGGACCTACAAGTTCGACCGCGAGACCACCCGGGACCGGGTCTACTCCATCGACACTCCCCCTCCCACCGCGTCCGGATCACTCCACGTGGGGCACATGTTCTCCTACACGCAGACCGACGTGCTGGCACGCTACCAGCGGATGACCGGCAAGAACGTCTTTTATCCCATGGGCTGGGACGACAACGGCCTGCCCACCGAACGGCGGGTGCAGAACTTCTATGGCGTCCGCTGCGACCCCTCCATCCCGTACAACCCCGACTACCAGCCGCCGGCGCAGCCCGCGAAGAACCAGCGGGACTTCGACGTCGTCTCCCGCCGGAACTTCATCGAGCTGTGCGAAGAGCTCGCGGTAGAGGACGAGAAGGTCTTCGAAAACCTTTTCCAGACGCTTGGCCTGTCGGTGGACTGGGAACTCACCTACCGCACCATCGATGACAACTCGCGGGCGGTCTCGCAGCGCGCCTTCCTGGCCAACCTGTCCGCAGGCGACGCGTACATGGCAGAGGCGCCCACGCTCTGGGACGTCACGTTCCGGACCGCCGTGGCTCAGGCGGAACTCGAGGACCGCGAGATGCCCGGCGCCTACTACCGCTACCCGTTCTTCACCGAGGACGGGGAGAAGATCTACATCGAGACCACCCGCCCGGAACTGCTGGCGGCCTGCGCCGCCCTGGTGGCGAATCCCGACGACGAACGCTACCAGCCGCTGTTCGGCAAGAAGGTCACGTCCCCCCTGTTCGGCGTGGAGGTGGAAGTCAAGGCGCATCCTCTCGCCAAGGCGGACAAGGGTTCCGGCATCGCCATGGTGTGCACGTTCGGTGACCTGACCGACGTCACCTGGTGGCGCGAACTGCAGCTGCCCACCCGGGCCATCGTGGGCCGCGACGGACGCATTGTCAGCGAGGCTCCCGAATGGATCACCACCGACATCGGCCGCGAAGCCTTCGCCGCGATTGCGGGCAAGACCGTCTTCAGCGCCAAGGAAGAGGTGGTGAAGCTCCTCACCGCCGCGGAACTGCTCGACGGCGAGCCCAAGAAGATCATGCACCCCGTGAACTTCTACGAAAAGGGTGACAAGCCCCTTGAAGTAGTCACCTCCCGCCAGTGGTACATCGGCAACGGCGGCCGGGACGAGGACCGCCGCGAACGCCTGATCGCACGCGGGCATGAGATCGACTTCCACCCGGCCTTCATGCGCTCACGGTACGAGAACTGGATTGCCGGCCTGAACGGCGACTGGCTGGTGTCCCGCCAGCGCTTCTTCGGCGTGCCCATCCCGGTCTGGTACCCGCTGGATGCCGACGGCAACCCGGACTACGACTCCCCCATTGTCCCGTCCGACGCGCAGCTGCCCGTGGACCCGGCCGCCGACGCCGCTCCCGGCTTCGACGAATCCCAGCGCGACGTTCCCGGAGGCTTCACGGGCGACGCCGACATCCTGGACACGTGGGCAACGTCCTCCCTGACGCCCAAGATCGTGGGCGGCTGGAAGCGCGACGAGGACCTCTTTGCCAAGGTGTTCCCCTTTGATGTCCGGCCCCAGGGGCACGACATCATCCGGACCTGGCTCTTCTCCTCCGTGGTGCGCGCGGACGCCCTGGAGAACAGCGCACCGTGGAAGCACGCGGCCATCTCCGGCTGGATCCTGGACCCCGACCGCAAGAAGATGTCAAAGTCCAAGGGCAACGTGGTGGTACCCACCGACGTCCTGGAGGAGTACGGCTCCGATGCTGTGCGCTACTGGGCAGCTTCGGCAAAGCTCGGGGCCGATACGGCCTATGAGATTGCGCAGATGAAGATCGGCCGGCGCCTGGCCATCAAGCTCCTGAACGCGTCCAAGTTCGTCCTGAACCTGGGCGCCACGGAAGACTCCGTGCTGTCCACCGACCTTTCCGTCCTGACCAACCCGTTGGACCGGGCTGTCCTGGCGCAGCTTTCGGAGGTGGTGGCCCAGTCCACCAAGGCCTTCGAGAACTACGACTACGCCCGGGCGCTGCAGATCACGGAAAGCTTCTTCTGGCAGTTCACCGACGACTACGTGGAGCTGATCAAGGACCGGGCGTACGGTGCCGCCGGTGAGGCCGAACAGGCTTCCGTGCTGGCAGCCCTGGCCACCACCCTGGACACCCTGCTGCGGCTCTTTGCGCCCTTCCTGCCCTTCGCCACCGAAGAGGTGTGGAGCTGGTGGCGCAAGGGCTCCGTCCACCGCGCCCAGTGGCCCGCGCCGCTGGATGTCCCGGGCGGCGACACCTCCATGCTCGCAACGGTCGGGGTGGCCCTCAGCGGTGTCCGGAAAGCCAAGTCCGAAGCGAAGGTCAAGCAGCGCACCGAGGTTCTGACCGCGACCATCACGGCGCCGGAAGCCTTGACCGCGCAGCTGCAGGCCGGCCTGGCCGACCTGAAGGCAGCCTCCAACGCCCGCGAGATCATCCTTGTGGTCGGTGAGGGCGAGCTGAGCGTCAGCGACGTGGCACTTGCTGCGACGGAAGAGCCGGCGAAGGCGTAGCCACACTTCGGGCCTCGTTTCAGGCCGGCCCTGTTTCAGGGCAAAGGGGAAGCCCCATCAGCGTTTTGCCGTTGGTGGGGCTTCGACTTTTCGGCCATCCGGTGACGTCTTGATGGTCTGGCAGGATCCGCTGATCTTCAGGTCTTCCTACCACGTCACTGGTAGCTTGCATCTGACTTTGCCGATGGCTGCGTCGGATGACATATCACTGAATCTTTGGTTCCTGCGTCCCGCTTCTTTCGAAGTGGGTAAGAACCATTGTTGTCCTGCCTACCGGCAAGCGCAAGAGCCCCGGCAGAACTACAACAGGGTAGTTCTGCCGGGGCTCCTGAAGCCGATAGGGCCGGCCGGTATCACTGCCAGCTGAGTCCGGGCCTAGCTGAATTCGGGCCGCTCGGTCCGGCTGCGCTTGAGCTCGAAGAAGTGCGGGTATGCAGCAATCGCGGTGGTGGCGTCCCACAGCTTGCCGGCCTCCTCGCCCCGGGGAATCCGGGTGAGCACGGGACCAAAGAAAGCGGTGCCGTTGAAGGCCACCACGGGAGTCCCGACGTCCTGGCCCACCAGCGAGATACCCTCCTGGTGGCTTGCCCGGAGCTGGTCATCGAAGGCGTCCGTGGAGGCGGCCGCGGCAAGCGTGGCGGGAAGCCCGCAGTCCGCAAGCGCTTTGGTGATGACCAGGTCACGGTCCTGCTCGCCGGATTCGTGAATCAGGGAGCCCATGGCGTCGTAGAGCGCCTTGACTGCTGCATCACCATGCTGTTGCTGGGCTGCAATGATCACGCGGACCATCCCCCAGGCGTTGTCCATGGATTCGCGGTAGGCAGGTTCAAGGTCGCGCCCCTCGTTGAGGACGGCCAGGCTCATGACGTGCCAGACCGTTTCGATGTCGCGGACGCCTTCGACTTCGCCGATCCAGCGGGAGGTGATCCAGGCGAAGGGGCACAGCGGATCGAACCAAAAATCGGCTCTGTTCTTTACGGCTTCAGTCATGGGATATTCCTTCGCTGGTCTCCGTGGCGCAGCATAGCCACGGTGTGGTCAGGTCTATTGCGGGCGGGGCGGTGACAGGCCCATGAGCTGTGCCGGAGTCGCCCGGCGGGGAATCAGGCCGACTTACGGCGTTTGGTGACGTGCGGAACGATGGTTGGTTCTGCGCCCTTCAGGACGACGTCCTCCGTGATGACCACGCTGGCCACGTCCTCGCGGCTGGGGAGATCGAACATCACGGGCAGCAGTACTTCCTCCATGATCGCGCGCAGCCCGCGGGCGCCCGTTCCGCGCTCCAGTGCCTGCTCGGCGATGGCGTCAAGGGCGGTGTCGTCAAACACCAGTTCCACGCCGTCGATCTGGAACATCTTCTGGTACTGCTTCACCAGGGCGTTCTTGGGTGTGGAAAGGATCTGGATCAAAGCATCGCGGTCCAGGTTGGATACGGTGGTGATCACGGGCAGCCGCCCGATGAATTCGGGAATGAGGCCGAACTTCAGCAGGTCCTCCGGCATCACCTCTCCGTAGGAGTCCACCTTCTTGCTGGCCTCGTTGAGGGGCGCTCCGAAGCCGATGCCCTTCCGCCCGGACCGGGATCCGATGATTTCCTCGAGACCCGCGAAGGCGCCGGCCACGATGAACAGCACGTTGGTGGTGTCAATCTGGATGAATTCCTGGTGCGGGTGCTTCCTGCCGCCCTGGGGAGGAACGGAAGCAACGGTTCCCTCCAGGATCTTCAGCAGCGCCTGCTGGACGCCCTCGCCCGAGACGTCCCGGGTGATGGAGGGGTTTTCGCTCTTGCGTGAAATCTTGTCGATCTCATCGATGTAGATGATGCCCTGCTCGGCCTTTTTGACGTCGTAGTCAGCGGCCTGGATGAGCTTGAGGAGGATGTTCTCCACGTCCTCGCCCACGTAGCCGGCTTCGGTCAGTGCAGTGGCATCGGCAACGGCGAAGGGGACGTTCAGCCGGCGTGCCAGGGTCTGTGCCAGGTACGTCTTGCCACATCCTGTGGGCCCGATCAGGAGGATGTTCGACTTGGCGATTTCGACGTCGTCATGGTGCCCGCCGTCAGCGAGGCTTCCGGACTTGGGGGCATGGCCGGCCTGGATGCGCTTGTAGTGGTTGTAGACGGCGACGGCGAGCGAACGCTTCGCGGGTTCCTGCCCGATGACATATTCCTGCAGGAAATCGAAGATCTCGCGGGGCTTGGGGAGTTCGAAGCTCCCCAGATCGGCAACTTCCGCCAGTTCCTCTTCGATGATCTCGTTGCAAAGCTCAATGCATTCATCGCAGATGTAGACACCGGGCCCGGCAATGAGCTTGCGCACCTGCTTCTGGCTCTTTCC
Source organism: Pseudarthrobacter quantipunctorum (assembly GCF_045291495.1). Lineage (NCBI taxonomy): Bacteria > Bacillati > Actinomycetota > Actinomycetes > Micrococcales > Micrococcaceae > Pseudarthrobacter > Pseudarthrobacter quantipunctorum. Next base: position 1,676,481 of record NZ_CP148033.1, on the reverse strand, counting down.
GCAGAAAGAGCACTTCAGCAGATCCGTGCTCTCGCCAATCCGAGCCATATGTGAACCCCTTAGTATCTTGCTGCCAGGCAGCCTTGCACCGTTGCTGGAATCTCCACCAGCCTGCATGAACCGGTTGTGACAACATCCACTCTAGGTCACATTCGCTTCCCAGGGTGGAAGGAAAAGGCCGGTGGGGCCAAATGATTGGCTCCACCGGCCCATTACTTTACCGTGTGATTGCTTGCGGTTTGATCTTGCGCGAGTCCAGGACCTGGTCGATCAGGCCGTAGGACTGGGCTTCCGCAGCCGTGAGGATCTTGTCGCGCTCGATGTCGTTGTTGACCTGCTCCGACGTCCGGCCCGAGTGGTGGGCAAGCGTGTCCTCCAGCCAGGAACGCATCCGCATGACCTCAGCGGCCTGGATTTCGAGGTCTGATGCCTGGCCGCCCTGGCCGCCGGACAGCGCCGGCTGGTGGATCAGGACGCGGGCGTTGGGCAGGGCAAGGCGCTTGCCGGGAGTACCGGCCGCCAGCAGGACCGCCGCGGCGCTTGCGGCCTGGCCAAGGCAGACCGTCTGGATCTCCGGGCGGATGTACTGCATGGTGTCGTAGATGGCCGTCATGGCGGTGAAGGAACCGCCCGGGGAGTTGATGTAAAGGGTGATATCCCGGTCCGGATCCGTGGACTCAAGGACCAGAAGCTGGGCCATGACGTCATCGGCGGACGCGTCATCCACCTGGACACCGAGGAAGATGATGCGGTCCTCGAAGAGCTTGGTGTAGGGGTCCTGGCGCTTGAAGCCGTATGGCGTGCGCTCTTCGAACTGGGGCAGGACGTAGCGGCTGGTCGGAAGGTTACCGGCAGTCGATCCGAAGTTGTAGTTCATTTTTGGTGCTCCTGATCTAAGTGTTCTAAATGCCGGGTTACTTCTCGGATGACGACTCGCCGGAGGAGGCATTCGCGGTTCCGCCGCCACCGGACACCGAACCGGCGTGGGCGGCGATCTTGTCGAAGAAGCCGTACTCGAGCGCTTCGGTCGCCGTGAACCACTTGTCACGGTCGTTGTCCTTGAGGATGGTTTCTACGGTCTGCCCGGTCTGCTCTGCGGTCAGCTCGGCCATGACCTTCTTCATGTGCAGGATGAGTTCCGCCTGGATCTTGATGTCCGAGGCGGTGCCGCCGATGCCGCCCGAGGGCTGGTGCATCAGGACGCGGGCGTTCGGGGTGGCGTAGCGCTTGCCCTTGGTGCCGGACGAGAGCAGGAACTGCCCCATGGATGCGGCCAGGCCGGTAGCAACCGTCACGACGTCGTTCGGGATGAACTGCATGGTGTCGTAGATGGCCATGCCGGCTGTCACGGAGCCGCCCGGGGAGTTGATGTAAAGGTAGATGTCCTTGTCCGGGTTCTCAGCGGACAGGAGCAGCAGCTGCGAGCAGATGGCATTGGCGTTGTCGTCACGCACCTCTGAGCCGAGCCAGATGATCCGCTCCTTGAGGAGCCGGTTGTAGATGTAGTTGTCCTGGGCTGCAGGATCGACAGTCGCCATCCGGGGGGACTCTGGGTGCTGTGACATGTGTACTAACCTCTCGCTGGTGACGGTGACATCACTGAAAATCACTACTTGGACACTAACCGGTTTCACCGGCGTTTTGTTCGCACACCCGCGGCTGTTCGCTGACGGCGCACGATCGGCCGGGCCGGGCGGGCAGTGGCCGGATATTAACGCAAAGGGCCCCCGGATCAGGTGATCCGGGAGCCCTTTGGCGGCGCGTCCTGAAGCCTAGGCCTTGGCCTCTGCCTTGTCTTCGTCAGCGGCGGCCTCCGCGGTTTCAGCTTCCACAGCCTCGGCTACGGGAGCTTCCTCTTCACCGCCGGGGCGTACGAAGTCGCTGAGGTCAACGGCCTTGCCCTCGGTGTCGGTGACCTCGGCCTGGCCAAGGACAACGGCCAGCGCCTTGCGGCGGCGGACCTCGGAGACCATCATGGGCACCTGGCCGCTCTGGTCGATGATCTGGGCGAACTGGTTCGGGTCCATGCCGTACTGGCTGGCCGTCGTGACGATGTAGTCGATCAGCTCGTTCTGGCTGACGTTGACTTCTTCCTTCTCGGCAATGGCGTCGAGGATGATTTCGTTCTGGAAGGCACGGGCCGTGTTGGCGCGGACCTCTTCGCGGTGCTCCTCGGTGTCGTGCTCGCCTTCACCGTGTCCGTTGCCCTCCTTGAAGTGGGCCTCGAGCTGCTCCTCGACCACGGAGTCCGGGACGGGAACCTCAACGAGCTCAACGAGCTTGTCCAGGACCTTGTCGCGGGCCTCAACGCCCTGCTCCACTACCTTGGAGTCGGCGGCCTGCTTGGCGAGGTCTTCACGGAGTTCGGCCAGGGTGTCGAACTCGGAAGCCAGCTGGGCGAAGTCGTCGTTGGCCTCGGGGAGCTCGCGCTCCTTGACGGCCTTCACAACAACCTTGACCTGGGCCTCTTCGCCGGCGTGGTCGCCGCCCACCAGAGTGGTGTTGAAGATGGCGTCTTCATCGGCGCTGAGGCCGGTGACGGCTTCATCGAGCCCGTCGAGCATGGTGCCGGCACCAACCTGGTAGGACAGGCCCGCGGCGGAATCCACCTCTTCGCCGTCGATGGTGGCCGTGATGTCGATGGTGAGGAAGTCGCCGTCGGCAGCGGGGCGCTCGACCGACTTGAGCGTGCCGAAGCGGCCGCGCAGTTCGTCAAGGGCCTTGTCCACGTCTTCTTCGGACGACTCGGCGGCTGCAACCTCAACCTTGATGCCGGCGTAGTCCGGGAGTTCGATCTCGGGACGGACATCGACCTCGGCAGCGAACTTCAGGCCGCCGTCGGTAGCCGACGGGTCCGGAACCTCGGTGATCTCAACCTCGGGACGGCTCAGGGGGCGGATGCCGGATTCCTGCACGGCAGCCTGGTACCAGCCGTTGAGGCCCTCGTTGATGGCAGTCTCCAGAACGTAGCCGCGGCCAACGCGCTGGTCGATGAGCTTTGCCGGTACCTTGCCCTTACGGAAACCAGGGACCTGGATCTGCGAAGCAACGGTCTTGTAGGCCGAGTCGATGCTGGGCTTCAATTCCTCAAAGGGGACCTCAACATTGAGCTTGACCCGCGTGGGGGTGAGGTTCTCGACAGCGCTCTTCACGGTCTAAGTACTCCTGGGTTTGTGGGATGGGTTTCTGCAAACGCAATGTTTTGTCCAGGCCAACAGGTCCGGGCCGCAGAGTCGGGGTGACAGGATTTGAACCTGCGACTTCCTGCTCCCAAAGCAGGCGCTCTAGCCAAGCTGAGCTACACCCCGTAAGTGCACAGGCAAGTCTACGGTCATACGCGCCGAGTTTGCACATTTGACACGTAGGCCATGGATTAGGTTTAGTTGTATCCGGCTTGAACAGCCAGCCCGAAGTCGCAGGCCTGCTAATGTTGCAGATGCAGCTTCTTCGGGGACGTAGCTTAATGGTAAAGCCTCAGTCTTCCAAACTGATTACGCGGGTTCGATTCCCGTCGTCCCCTCCAGACACGAAAAAGGCCCCTCATCCGAGGGGCCTTTTTTTGTGAATCGCCAGGACGCCGTGCCGGCAGGCCATCGCGGGGCACTTTGACGGCGCCGGGGCCCCAACCAGCGTCTGTGGCCGGAGTGTCCGTGTCGAAGTGCCCCGATTCGGTCTGCCGTAAGCCGGCGGTGCCCTGTTCAGGACTGCTGGCAGTAGGGGCACCAGTAGAGCTTGCGGCCCACCAGTTCTGCGGCCAGCACCGTGGTGCCGCAGACCCGGCAGGGCAATCCGTCACGCTTGTACACAAAATGGGCGTTGTCCCGGGCGGGGAAGGTTCCGCTTTTCATCGCGGCGGCTTCGGCCGCGGGTTTGGCCGCCCTGCCGTTTCCCGTCCAGTACCTGGGCGTCGTGGTAATGATCCTGCCGTCGGCGACGCCATCGTTCATAACGGAGACGACGTCGCGCCACAGCTTCCGTGCCTCACCGTCCTGGAGATTGTTGCCGGGCAGCCAAGGGTCCAGCCGACGCCGGAACAGGACTTCCGCGCGGTAGACGTTCCCCACGCCGGCAATGATCTTCTGGTCCATCAGCAGCGCAGCCACGGGTGCCTTGCGGCTTTGGAGGTTGGCGGCGAAGCGGCCGGCATCACCCCTGCGGTTGACCAGCGGGTCAGGCCCCAGCCGTGCCCGCACCACGTCAGTCTCGGCCAGGGTGATGGCCTCACACGTGGTGGCACCCCGCAGGTCGGCCCAGCCGTTGCTGCTGGACAGCCTGACCCGGACGGCGCCCACCGGAGCCGGCGGTCCGGCGTAGGCGCCGTCTCCGTCGCTGCCGGGGCCTCCGCCGTCGTCGCTTCCTTCCGCAAAAGTTTCCCGCTCCCCCACGCGGCGCGGCGCTCCGATGCTGGATGAACCGGCGAAAGTGCTGTCACCGCCGAAGCTCCAGGCCCCGTACAGCCCCAAATGCACATGCAGCACCAGCGCGTTGTCGAAGTGCAGGAACAGGTGCTTGCCGTGCGCGTCGGCCGCGAGGAGGGTGTGCCCGTCCAGCAGCGCGGCGCCTGCGCTGAACCTGCCCTGCGGACTGGACACACTGAGCCGGCGGCCGCCGAAGACGTCCCCGAACTGGCGCGCGAGCCGACGGACGGAATGCCCTTCAGGCACTACTCGATGACCTCGCCGGTTGTTTCATAGGCGGCAATCTTGCCGATGCGGCGCACATGGCGTTCGTCGTTGCTGAAGGGCTCCGACAGGAAGGCCTCGATGAGCCCGGTTGCTTCCTCAACGGTGTGCTGGCGGCCCCCCACGGCAACAACATTGGCGTCGTTGTGCTCTCGGGCCAGGACGGCTGTGGAGTGGTTCCAGGCCAGTGCCGCACGAACGCCCTTGACCTTGTTGGCGGCAATCTGCTCCCCGTTGCCCGAGCCGCCGAGGACGATGCCCAGTGCGTGGACGCCTGCCTGCTGGTCCGCAACCACCGCAAGGGCGGCATTAATGCAGAACGACGGGTAGTCATCCTGCGCGTCGTAGGCCTTGGGACCGTGGTCCACCACCTCATATCCCTTGGCGGACAGGTGCTGCACCAGGTGGGCGCTGAGCTCCATGCCTGCATGGTCGGTGGCGATGTGGACCCGCGGGAAGGCAGGGGAAGAAGTCACGAGCAGAATCCGTTCGGTTGGGGCGCCGGCAGCCGGCCGGGACGGCGCAGGCCAGGGTCAGGACAACAGGGTCAAGGATACTAGGACTCCGGCGGGGCGGCTGGTGGCTGGCCGCCGCCTCCGCCGCGCGCCCTTGCGGCCACACGGGTGAGGACCTCGGCCAGCCTGGCAGCGGAAGCGGGGCTGCCGCCGCTCACCGCGAGGCGCTGGCCGTCAGTCTTGCTGACGACGACGGCGGGACCGCTGCTGACGAGCATGGCTGAGGTTCCGCCGTGGTGCCGGTAGCCCCACCCACCATAGTCTGCCGCCTTCACATCCGCCGCTGTGGCGCCGGAGATGGCTCCCGCCGGCACGTTCATGACCGGCACGATGCCGGCCAGGAGGACCTTCAGGCCCTTGCGGTCCGCTTTGACCCGTGCGAACAGGAAGGCGGCGCCCACCACCGCAAGGAGCACAAGGAGCATCCCGAGCCAGGGCACGGCGACGGTAATGAGCGCCGAGGGAAACAGCGACGCTATGGCGATCATGATGAAGACCGAGCTGCGGGCGTGCACCCAGAAGCGGATGCTGTCCCGTGCCAGGTCCGGGTCGGCTTCCTTGGCCAGGGCCAGCTGGAGCGCGCGGTCATCGTCGAGCGACCACTGCTGGTCGGCCTTGAAAACGAAGGCAATGATGACGCCAAGCGATACGGCCGCACCGCTGCCGAGGGCGAGGACAATCATGTCCACGTGGGACTCACGGGCGTCGGCCAGTCCTGCCTGCCCCACCAGGCCTGCAGCGAGGGCGCTGGTGACGAAAAGGCTGAGGAACATTCCGGCGCCCATCATGATCCGGCGCATGATTGCAGGCCGGTTAAGAGTCACGGCCTGGGAGAGGACCAGCCAGCCCGCCACCACGATCGCCGCCGCGCCCACGCCCACATAGGTGCCGAAGGGCGCAAAGGCCGCGCCGCCGTCGTCCGTCCACCGGATGGCAAGCGGCTCCGGAAGGTCCGGCCGGAGCAGGAAAGCGCATATGACAAAACCGGCGGCCAGGAGCACCGGAAACCCTGCGGCGAAACGCAGCGCCCTGGTGTCCACCGAATCCATAAGCTTGCCCATGGTCCAACGCTACTCCGGCAGCAGGCACCTGGCGTCCTGCCCCCTTTCCCCATCCGCTGTGAGCCGCGCTACGTGCCCAGGGGCCAGGGAATGCAAGAATGAGCAGTGCCGCCGCTGGGCACCGCCAGCTGCGCAGACGCAATCTTTCTGGAGGGCCCACTGTGCCAGGTATGAATCTCACGCGCGTTGAAGCCAAGGAACGTGCCCAACTGATCTCCGTCGAGTCCTACGATGTCAGCCTGGACCTGACCCGGGGCGGAGACGTGTTCGGCAGCAGCACCACCGTGAAGTTCAGCGCCAGGCCCGGATCCACCACTTTCATCGATGCCGTCACCTCCGCAGTCCACAGCATCACCCTGAACGGCAGGAGCCTGGATCCCGCCACCGTGGCGGACGGCGTCAGGATCCAGCTGCCGGACCTCGGTGAGCAGAACGAGCTCACGGTCGTGGCCGATGCGCCGTACATGAACACCGGTGAAGGGCTGCACCGCTTCGTGGACCCGGTGGATAACGAGGTCTACTTGTACACACAGTTCGAAGTTCCGGATTCCCGCCGGATGTTCGCCGTGTTCGAACAGCCCGACCTGAAGGCGACGTTTACCTTCACGGTGACGGCACCCTCGCATTGGGACGTCATCTCCAACTCGCCCACGCCGGCACCGGTGGAAACCACGCCCGGGGATGACGGCGGCGCCCGCTCTGTCTGGTCCTTCTCCCCCACGCCCAGGCTGTCCTCCTATGTCACGGCCCTGATCGCCGGCCCCTACCAGTCCGTCCGCAGCAAAGTGGTGAGCTCTGACGGGCGGACCATTCCGCTGGGCGTCTTCGCCCGGAAGTCGCTGATGCAGTACCTCGACGCGGACAACATTTTTGAGCTCACCCGGCAGGGCTTCGCCTTCTTCGAGGCGCAGTTCGGCTGCCCCTACCCGTTCGAGAAGTACGACCAGCTGTTTGTTCCGGAGTTCAACGCCGGCGCCATGGAAAATGCCGGCGCGGTGACCATCCTGGAAGGCTACGTTTTCCGCAGCAAGGTCACGGACGCCCAGGTTGAGCGCCGTGCCATCACGGTGCTCCACGAGCTCGCCCACATGTGGTTCGGGGACCTGGTGACCATGCGCTGGTGGAACGACCTGTGGCTGAACGAGTCCTTTGCCGAGTACATGTCCCACCTCGCGGCGGTGGAGGCGACGTCCTTCACCAGCGCGTGGACCACCTTCGCCTCCGTGGAAAAGTCCTGGGCCAACCGCCAGGACCAGCTGCCCACCACGCACCCGATATTCGCCGAGATCAATGATCTCCAGGACGTGGAAGTCAACTTCGACGGCATCACCTACGCCAAGGGCGCCTCCGTCCTCCGCCAGCTGGTGGCGTGGGTTGGGCCGGAACAGTTCATGGCCGGCGTGCGTGAGTACTTTGCCAAGCATTCCTGGCAGAACACCGAACTGGGCGACCTCCTGGTGGAACTGGAGAAGGCAAGCGGCCGCGACCTTGACGACTGGGGACGGCAGTGGCTGGAAACCGCCGGTGTGAACACCCTGAAGCCGGAGCTTGAGGTGGACGGCGAGGGTCGCCTCACGTCCTTTGCGATTGTGCAGTCGGCCGTGGACGAATGGCCCACCATCCGCCCGCACCGCCTGGCGGTGGGCTTTTACAACCTCAGTGGCTCCGGCAAGCTTGAGCGGGTGCACCGCGAGGAGCTGGATGTCGACGGCGGACGCACCGAGGTGCCCGGCCTGGTGGGGCTCGCGCGTCCGGACCTGATCCTGGTCAACGATGACGACCTCGCCTATGCCAAGGTCCGGCTCGACGAAAAATCCCTGCTGACGGCTACGGCGCACCTGAAGGACTTCAGCCAGAGCCTGCCGCGGACCCTGGTCTGGAACTCGGCCTGGGACGCGGCCCGCGACGGCGAGACCCCGGCACGTCGGTACGTTGACCTGGTCCTCTCCAATGTGGCGGCGGAGTCGGATTCCTCTGTGATCCTGGTCCAGCTCCGCCAGCTGGCCACCACCCTGAATTTCTATGTGGCGGAGAAGCACCGGGAAGCTACTACGGTGGCGGCCGCGGACCGGCTGTGGGACCTGGCGTCCGGGGTTGCCGGTGGATCCGATGCGCAGCTGCAGTTCGTCAAGTCCTTTGCGCTGCTGGCACGCAGCGGGTCCCAACTGGACCGGGTGGCGGGACTCCTGGACGGTTCGGCCACGCTGGAGGGGCTGGCCGTGGACCAGGACCTGCGCTGGGAGCTGGTGGCGTCCCTGGTGGCCGGCGGTCGCCTCGGCCAGGAGGGCATCGACGCTGAACTCCAGCGCGACAACACCTCCAGCGGCCAAAATGCCGCGGCCCTGGCCAAGGCAGCCATCCCCACTCCCGAAGCCAAGGCAGCAGCCTGGGACTCCATCGTGGTCAAGGGCGAGCTGTCCAACGCGCTCCAGGGCTCGGCGGTCACCGGCTTCATGCGGGTACTGGACCGCTCCCTGCTGGAGCCGTACGCCGAAAAATACTTCGAGGCCGTGCCGGGCATCGTTGACACCCGCACCCACGCACTGGCCCAGCAGATCGTCGTCGGCCTCTACCCGGCGCTGCTGACCACCCAGGCGACCATCGACCGCACCGACGGTTTCCTGGCGGCGCTTCCGCCGGCCAGCTCCGCGCTGCGGCGAATGATGCTGGAGAACCGCGACGGCGTTGCCCGGGCCCTGCGCGCCCGTGCGGCTGATGTCCTCCCGGGCGAAGCGTAGGAGCGCGGGATGGGACTCAGCGAACACCGGTACGGGCTGACCGTCCAATGGACCGGCAACACCGGTGGGGGGACGGCGTCCTACCGGGGCTACTCCAGGGACCACGACATCCTTATTCCCGGGCTGCCGGTCCTAAAGGGCTCGGCGGACCCCACGTTCCATGGGGACAGGGAGCGCTACAACCCGGAGCAGCTGCTCCTTGCGGCCCTGGCCCAGTGCCACATGCTCTCCTACCTGCACGTGGCCGTGAAGCACGGCGTGGTGGTCACGGACTACCGCGACGAGGCGTCCGGGATGCTGAAGCTGAACCGGGACAGCAGCGGCCAGTTTGAGAGTGTCATGCTGCGCCCGACGGTTACGGTGGCGGATCCGGCGCATGTGGAGCTGGCCGGCCGGCTGCACCATGAAGCGAACCAGGTGTGCTTCATTGCCCGAAGCGTGAACTTTCCGGTGGGTCATGAACCGGTGACGCTAACGGCCTGATGGGCCAACCAGGTAGCGCTAAGTGTCGTTTTCAGGGCTCAGAACGACACTTACTGCTACTTAGTTGGGCGGGCGGACTCAAAGGCTCCGCGGCAGCTTCTTGGCCAGCCGTGCCTCGGTCCCCGGGGACAGGCCTGCTTTCCGGGGCCGATCGAGTCCGCGCGTGCGTTCGTCCATTAACGTCCCGGCCAGCGTTTCCTGCCAGGGCCGGAGCTGCAGGCCGGCGTTGAGCGCTGCACTGTTGCTCCGGGCCATGAATCCATCATGCCCGGGCGGGAGCCAGAGCGGCAGTGAATCCGGGCCTGCCCAGTAGTTGACGCCCTGGCGGGCCAGCCAGGCCTCCGCTGCAGGGATTACCCGGCCGCGGTGGTCCGCGGCGTCCCTGAAAGCCGCAATGAACGTCCCGAAAGGCACCTGGCCTCCCACGGCGTTAAGCGGCCCGGTTACGCCCTTCTCTGCCGCGCGCAGGATCCAGGCTGCGAGGTCGCGGACGTCGATGACCTGGGTGGGGCTGGTGTCAATGGCGGGAACGAGGACCGGCCTGCTGTCCCGGGCGAACCGGGCGGGCCAGTAGCCATAACGGTCTGAGCTGTCTCCCGGGCCACCTATCAGGCCGGCACGGCACAGATGGACTTTCCCGCCCGCGGCCTGCAGGGTTGCCTCCTCGATGGCCGCTTTGGATTCGCCGTACGTGTCCGCCGTGGACGGTGTGCCCGCCGGGAGCGCAGGCAGGAGGGGAGTGGCCTCGTCCGCGCCGGGAACCGAAGCATCCGCATAAACGGAGCAACTGGACACGAACGTCCAGTGCGCTGCACGGCCTGCGAGTGCCTCGAGGGCCTCGGTGGCAGCCACAGGGTCGCGGGCGACGTCGACCACCGCGTCCCATTCCCCCTCTGCATCGGCGTAGGCGTTCGCGCCCAGTGAACGATCCGCCCTCAGCCAGGATGCGCCCGGGGGCGGAACAGCCGCGGAGCCGCGGGCCAGGCAGGTGACATCGTGCCCGGCCGCCACCGCGCTGCGGACGATTTCTGCGGAGAGGAAGGCCGTTCCGCCGAGGACAAGGATGCGCATGTTGAGAGGCTACGGCGATAGTGTTGAAGGAGAACAGAGCCGTCCGCGCCGGGCGTAACCGGCAGCACGGCCCCCCTTCCCGGCACAGCCGGACAACAGCAGGAGTACTCCCCCCTTATGGTCAGCACGTTGTCCATCCTTCCTTCCGCCGCCAGCGAGCCGGACGGCATCAGCGTCACCGGCATCGTGATCAGTCTCGGCGTCGGCGTTGCCGTCTGGTTGGTGGCCACCTTCGTCATTTCCCGCATCACCAAACGCGTGGCGGCAGGCAGCAACTTCTTCAAGAAACCTACGTTCCGGTGGGCCGCCCCCGCCTTCCGGGCGCTGGACCATGAACGGCGCGTCCAGCGTGCGGAGACCATCGGTTCACTGCTGAACAGCATCGTGGGAGTGCTGGTGGTGGTCATCACCGGCATGTACGTGCTGCAGAACCTGGACATCAATATCGCGCCCCTGCTCACCAGCGTCGGCATCCTTGGTGTGGCCATCGGCTTCGGCGCCCAGCAGCTGATCCGCGACTTCCTGGCAGGTATCTTCATTACGATTGAAGACCAGTTCGGCATTGGCGACGTGATCGAGACCAGCGAGGTTGTGGGCGTGGTGGAATCCATGGGGCTGCGGATCACCCGGGTCCGGTCCGACGACGGCGCCATCTGGTACCTGCGCAACGGTGAGATCCTCCGTGTCGGCAACCGTTCCCAGGGCAACTACGTGCCGCTGCACGAGTCGCCGGACGGCACCACGGACCAGGGCTCTGACCACGGTGCCGAGAATACGAAGACCGAGCAGAAAGCCGGAGAATAGCGATGACGATCCCCATCGAACCGCAGCGGCCGCAGCTGATGCAGAACGATCCGTTCAGCAAGCCCGGCTACACGGACAACTTCTACGATGCCGTGGGCGGGCACGAAACGTTCGTGAAGCTGATCGACGTCTTCTACGACGGCGTGGCGACAGATCCCCTGCTGCGGCCGATGTACCCCGAGGAAGACCTTGCGCCGGCGAAGCGCCGCTTCCTGATGTTCCTTGAACAGTACTGGGGCGGGCCCACCACCTACGGCGAGGAACGCGGCCATCCCCGGCTCCGCATGCGGCACATGCCGTTCAAGGTGACCCCTGAGGCCAAGGACCGCTGGCTTTTCCACATGCGGACCGCCGTGGACGCCCTGGAACTTCCGCCGCTGTACGAGGGCACCCTGTGGGACTACATGGAGCGGGCTGCACTGTCCATGGTGAACAGCCCCTCGGCATCCTGACTGATAACGCCGTAACCGGCGGTTAAAGAAGTCCGCTTCCGGTCCGCGCCAGGACGTGGCCGCGGCTGCCCGTGAGGCGGAACCAGCGGCCGGCCCGGTAAAGCTTCTGGTCACCGTCGGCGAGGAATCCCAGGGCCAGTGCTGCGAAGGCGGCTCCGGCGGGCAGCCCTGACGCATCGAGTTCCCGGCCCCACACCGCAGCGCGGGCGTTGTTAACGATCAGTGCGCCGGGCCTGTCCGGCACGATTCCAGCCACTTCGGCAATGCCTGCTTCGGCCGCCGCCCGCAGTTCCGCATCGGGCCGGGAGCCGATCAGCTCCCACCCGCTCCGCGGAGCGCCCACGCCCGTCCAGGACTCGCTGACGGTGGACGGCGGCACGGGAAGTTCGACGTCGTCCTGGCCGGCGCGGGCCAAACGGTCCAGGACAGCGGACAATGCCACGGTCACATCCGTCGCCGAGGCTTCCGCCAGGGCCATGGTGCGCAGCCCCAGGATCGTCGGGGTCGATTCGCCCAAAAGCCTCGGCCGGAGCACGCACACATACGCGGCGAGGACGGAACCTGCCGCCTGAAGCCGGATGGCGCCGTCGTCAATGGCCTTGGCGCGCGTGGCGAAGGTCTTCAGGTCGGCGAGGTCCTGGGAGTCGGCGAAACGGAAGGACGAGGTGAGGAGATCAGACACACCAAGAACACTACCGGCTGGGGCTTTGTTGAGCAGTGCCGGGGTGCCGTCTAGAGTCGAACCATGACTGAAGCCGACGCCGGACTGCTGGCGCTCCCCAGCGAAGATCCCACCTCATCGCTCATCTCCCTCCTTGACCTTGGTGAGCTGGAGGGGGCACGGACGGATGAGGACATCTTCCTGGGACCTTCCCAGCAGCAGCCCCACCACCGGGTGTTTGGCGGCCAGGTGCTGGCGCAGTCACTCATCGCATCCATCAGGACTGTTGCTCCCGACCGTTTTGTGCACTCCATGCACGGCTATTTCCTGCGCCCTGGTGACGCCAACAAGCCCATCACCTTCGGCGTCCAGCGGCTCCGGGACGGCCGGTCCTTCTCGGCACGCCGGGTCCACGCCTACCAGGAAGGCACGCCCATCCTGTCGATGATTGCCTCCTTCCAGGGCGAGGACGAAGGGATTGAGCACCAGTCCACGATGCCAAGCGGCATCCCGGACCCCGAGTCCCTGCCCAGTACCGCCGACCTGCTGGGCAAATTCGACCACCCCGTGGCGCGGCACTGGGCTTATGAGCGTCCTTTCGACATCAGGCATGTGGATCCGCCGCTGTACGTCTCCGCCAAGGGCCAGCGGGAAGCCCGCAATGCGGTCTGGATGAAGACTTTCGGGCCGATGCCGGACAACCCCAACCTGCACCGGGCGGCCCTGGCGTACGCCAGCGACTACACCCTTCTTGAGTCCATCCTGCGGCGCCACGGCCTGAGCTGGATTACCCCCGGAATGAACGTGGCCAGCCTCGACCATGCGATGTGGTGGCACCGCCCCGCGCGCGTGGACGAGTGGCTGCTGTATGTCCAGGAGTCACCGAGCGCGCAGGGTGCCCGCGGGCTGGCGACGGGGAAGATCTTCAACCAGGCGGGGCAGCACGTGGCATCCGTGGCGCAGGAGGGCATGGTCCGGGTGCCCACCGACTTGAAGAACAAGGTGGTGGGCGCCTTCCAGTCCAAGGTGATGGAGCATCAGATCCGCAAAGCCGGACGGGACTGACCGGGAATCCCGCCTCCAGGGCGTTAAACGCAGAACAGGCCGGCACCCAGTGGGTGCCGGCCTGTTCCGTACTGTCTTTAACTGCGCTGCCTTATGAGCGCTGGCCCTGTTCGGCCGCTGCCTGTCAGTCTCGGGTGAGGCGGCGGTGCGTGACGCGGTGCGGCTTGGCGGCGTCCGGGCCGAGGCGTTCCACCTTGTTCTCCTCGTAGGATTCGAAGTTGCCCTCGAACCAGTACCACTTGGAGGGGTTCTCCTCGTCGCCTTCGTAGGCCAGGATGTGTGTGGCCACCCGGTCCAGGAACCAGCGGTCGTGCGAAACCACCACGGCGCAGCCGGGGAACTCGAGCAGTGCATTTTCCAGGCTGCTGAGGGTTTCGACGTCGAGGTCGTTGGTGGGCTCATCGAGGAGCAGCAGGTTGCCGCCCTGTTTGAGGGTCAGCGCCAGGTTCAGGCGGTTGCGCTCACCACCGGAGAGCACGCCGGCCTTCTTCTGCTGGTCCGGGCCCTTGAAGCCGAAGGCGGCCACGTAGGCGCGGGACGGCATTTCGACCTGGCCCACCTGGATGAAGTCGAGTCCGTCGGAGACAACCTCCCACAGGGTCTTGTTGGGGTCGATGCCGCCGCGGCTCTGGTCCGCGTAGGAGATCTTGACCGAGTCGCCGATCTTGAGGTCTCCGCCGTCGAGAGGTTCCAGCCCCACGATGGTCTTGAAGAGCGTTGTCTTGCCGACGCCGTTGGGGCCGATGACGCCCACAATGCCGTTGCGGGGCAGGCTGAAGGACAGCCCGTCGATCAGGGTGCGGTCCTCGAAACCCTTCTGGAGGTTCTTGGCTTCCAGCACCAGGCCGCCCAGGCGGGGTCCCGGCGGGATCTGGATCTCCTCGAAGTCCAGCTTGCGGGTGCGGTCCGCTTCTGCGGCCATTTCCTCGTAGCGGGCCAGGCGGGCCTTGGACTTGGTCTGGCGGCCCTTGGCGTTGGAGCGGACCCACTCAAGTTCTTCGCTCAGGCGCTTGGCCTGCTTGGCGTCCTTCTTGCCCTGGATTTCCAGGCGGGCACGCTTCTTCTCCAGGTACGTGGAGTAGTTGCCTTCGTACGGGTACAGGTGGCCGCGGTCCACCTCGGCGATCCATTCGGCCACGTGGTCCAGGAAGTACCGGTCGTGGGTGACGGCCAGGACGGCGCCCGCGTAGGAGGACAGGTGCTGCTCGAGCCACAGCACGCTCTCTGCGTCAAGGTGGTTGGTGGGCTCGTCCAGCAGCAGCAGGTCGGGCTTCTGCAGCAGCAGTTTGCACAGGGCAACCCGGCGGCGTTCGCCACCCGAGAGGTTGGTGACGTCAGCATCCGCCGGCGGGCAGCGGAGGGCATCCATTGCCTGCTCCAGCTGGGAATCCAGGTCCCAGGCATCTGCGGCGTCAATGGCTTCCTGCAGCTGTCCCATTTCCTCGAGGAGGGTGTCATAGTCAGCATCGGGGCTGGCCATTTCCTCGGAGATTTCGTTGAAGCGCTGGATCTTGCCGTAGATCTCGCCCACGCCTTCCTGGACATTGCCCAGGACGGTTTTTTCTTCGTTGAGCGGGGGCTCCTGCAGCAGGATGCCCACAGTGTAGCCGGGGCTCAGCCGGGCCTCACCGTTGGAAGGGGTGTCCAGTCCAGCCATGATCTTGAGGATGGTGGACTTACCGGCACCGTTCGGGCCCACGACGCCGATCTTGGCGCCCGGGAAGAAGGACATGCTTACGTCGTCAAGAATAAGTTTTTCGCCAACGGCTTTGCGGGCCTTGGTCATTGTGTAGATAAATTCCGCCATGGTTCCAAATCTAGTGGGTTGGCAGGCATATCTCACATTCCGCGCGACTTGCTTAGGTGCCTACAAAGCACTTGCCGCTGGCCAGGACAGGCAGCACGGTCACCGCCACGGCTCCGTCGCGGACTTGGCCGATCACGCAGTCGCCTCCTTGGAGCACTGCCGCCTCGATGGCATCTGCTTCCAGACCGGTGGGGGTCCGGCTCTGCGAGACTTCAAGCACCCCGGCTGCGATGCCCGCTCCGGTCAGCGCCTCGCTCACCTGGGCAGTGGCAGGTTTGGGTGTTCCCGCCGCCAGCCGGCCCAGGGCGTCAGTGACGGTCTGGCGGACGGTTTCCGTGGCGGCAGCTTCAGCGCTGGCATTCGGGGTCCCCGCGGAGGTATCGGCCAGGGGTCCGGAGGCCTGGGGCCCGGGCGTGCCGGGGCCGGCCTCTGAATCTGCAGCGGCTGGGCCGCTAGCCTCTGGCGCTGCGACTCCCGGACCTGTTGATCCGGGTTGATTGACCGACGGCGTCCCGCCCACGCAGCCTGACAGTGATCCGGCCAGGACAGCGACGGACAGCACAACCAGCAGACGGCGGGCCTGCCGCTGCGTTGACAACAGTGCAGTTTTCCCTGAGGTGGGGCGTTCAACCCGGGAGGCCCCGGCCGTGACAATCTGCCGGTGGTCGAGGGGAGGCTGCATGCAGTCATTCTGCCACGAGCCGGTGAATCTCCTTCACAACCTGGACGGGCAGGACACGGCCGGGGGGTGCCTGGGTCCTGCCCGCCAAGGCGGCCATGAGAGCGACGACAACAGCTCTTCTACACTCCTGATCCGGCGAGTTCCCCCGTTTCCAGGTCCAAGGGGACCATTTCGCCATTTGTGTCCTCGATGAAGGCAACCGCCGGATCTCCGCCGCCGTCCGGGTCTTCATCGCTGTCTTCGGGTTCGTCGAACGGTCCGTCCGCAGCAGGGTGTTCGCCCTCGGCGAGGGGAGGCTCCTGGTCCACGAGCGAGAGGACCGGCTTGGCAGAGGACCGGATGAAGTTGGCCGTGCCCCACGTGAGGTCGTGGCCCACGGCCTCGGCATCAATGGTGTGTGAGTAGTAGACCCGGCCGTCCCGTTCCCAACTGCGGATCTTCAGCCTGCCGACCACTATGACGGGTTGTCCCTTCCTGATGCTGCAGCCGATGCTTCCCGCCAGGTGGCGATAGCCCTGGACCAGGAACCAGTTTGTGTGGCCATCGGACCAGGTACCCGTTTCCCTGTCACGCCGCCGCGAGGTTGACCCAATCCGGAAAGAAGCGGTGGCCACTCCCCCTGGTGTTGTGGAGCTCTTGACCTCGGTGGCAACGAAGCCCCGGATCGTTATGGTTTCGCTCATCTCTACGTCCTGTCTTCAATGGTGGTGCCTTTAGCAGGCAGAACCAGCATCGCCGTCGCCCTCTTCAGGTTCGAGGGCGTGGCCCGTATATGTGGACAACCCGGCCTGAGCCCTGCCTGTGGAGGAAAAGTCGGCAGGCCGGCGGCGGATGACTGTGCCGGCACTCCGGGCAATGTAAACTTTTTGAGGCGCCGGAGATCAGCTCCGGAAGGCCATGCCTCAGTAGCTCAGGGGATAGAGCAGCGGCCTTCTAATCCGCCGGTCGGGGGTTCGATTCCCTCCTGGGGCACCAAACTGAAACACCCCGGTCCACGGACCGGGGTGTTTCGCTTTTCCCGCTGCCCTACCTTTTATGGCCCCTTTATGTGGCGGCGGCAAAGCGGCAATGAGTAACGCGCACCAGGGCGTGTGCGTTTCACGCCTGCAGCCGGTGCGGCGCCTCCACCAGCGCCCTGACCACGCTGCCGGCCGCCCCCAGGAGTGCCCCGGCCTCCCCCACCGTGGACGTGATGACGTGCTCAGGGGAAAGCGCTCCGGGTGCGTACTTCGCCAGGCTTTCCAAAAGTGGCCCGTGGAGCCATTGGTCAAGGACGGCGAAGTGCCCTCCGAGCACCACCGCCCGGACGTTGACCACCCGGGACGCCGATGCCACAGCAACCCCCAGCGCCGTACCCGCCCGTTGAACAGCTGTCAGCGCGGCAGGACTGCCGGCAGCCAGGGCGCCCAGCAGGTCCGCCATGCTTTCCGACCTTGACCGGCCCTTTACGCTGATTCCTGCCGCAGAGAATATCGCGTCCTGGCCGGCCACGGTCTCCAGGCACCCTGTCCCGCCGCAGGAGCAGGTGATGCCCCCAGGGTCCACCACAATATGGCCCACCTCGCCCGCGTTGCCTTCAGGACCAGTGAAAAGCTCGGAATTCAGGACCAGCCCGCCACCGACGCCTACTTCGCCCGAAACGAACAGGAAGTCCCTCCTTTGGGGGCCGCGGGCAAGTTCTGCGAGCGCGGCAGCATTGGCCTCGTTGAAGAGGGAGACCCCCAACGGCACTCCGGGAAGCAGCCGGGCCACATCCAGTCTGGTGTCCACCCAGCCCAGGTTGGGGGCAACGGTGACAGTCGAACTGCCGGCTTCAACAAGGCCGGGAACGGCAAGTCCGCCACCCAGGACGTCGACCCCCTTGGCGGCAGCCGCCTCCCGCACCTCCGATGCCAGCAGGACGAGGGCGGACATCACGGCTTCGCCCGGGCTGTCACGGTTGTCCCGCTCCCGGATCTCTTTCACCACGAGTTCCCCGGACAGGCTTGTCACGCCCGCGGCAATGTAGTCGACGTTGATTTCCATGCCCATGACGCCCCGCGAAGGGTTCAGTTCCAGCCCCACCCCCGGCCGGCCCCGCTCCCCCTGCCTGCTCAGGCCCACCTCGCGGAGGATGCCGGCCTCGAGCAGCTCCAGGACGATGCTCGAAACGGATGCCTTGGTCAGCCCCGTGGCCGCGGCAAGCTGCGCCCGGGTGAGGTGGAATCCGGACGGTGACTGCGCCACCCTGGCCAGGACCAGGGCGAGGTTGTTCCGCCGCACGTCCGCCATGTTTCCCGGTGACCCGGCGTCGGACGGGGCAGTAGCAGGTGCCGTACTCGCCATGGCCGCTCTCCTTGGATTCGATGCGGGTCCGTCTCCGGTCCCTATTGACCCTAGCGTAATCACGCTTATATAGTTCAAGCGATAAACTAACTTGCCGAACCGGCGGCAAACTGACTGCAAGGACGCATCATGACACTCACTCCGACGCCCGCTGACAAGTTCACTTTCGGCCTCTGGACCGTTGGCTGGACCGGCGCCGATCCGTTCGGCGTCGCCACGCGCGCAGCCCTGGATCCCGTTGAGGCCGTGCACCGCCTGGCCGAACTCGGCGCCTACGGCATTACCTTCCATGACAATGACCTGGTGCCCTTCGATGCCACGGTTTCTGAGCGTGAGCTGATCCTCAAGAACTTCAAGGCGGCCCTTGCCGAGACAGGGCTGAAGGTTCCCATGGTGACCACCAACCTGTTCAGCCACCCGGTGTTCAAGGACGGCGGCTTTACCTCCAACGACCGCTCCATCCGCCGCTTCGCCCTGTCCAAGGTGCTGCGCAACATCGACTCCGCGGCCGAGTTCGGCGCCGAGACCTTCGTAATGTGGGGCGGGCGTGAAGGCAGCGAGTACGACGGGTCCAAGGACCTCTCCGCAGCCCTGGACCGGATGAAGGAAGGCGTGGACACCGCCGCCGCCTACATCAAGGACAAGGGCTACAACCTGCGCATCGCCCTCGAACCCAAGCCCAATGAGCCCCGCGGCGACATCTTCCTTCCCACCGTCGGCCACGGACTGGCCTTCATTGCCCAGCTCGAACACGGCGACATTGTGGGCCTGAACCCCGAAACCGGACACGAGCAGATGGCCGGGCTGAATTTCACCCACGGCATCGCCCAGGCCCTGTGGGCCGGCAAGCTCTTCCACATCGACCTCAACGGCCAGCGCGGCATCAAATACGACCAGGACCTCGTGTTCGGCCACGGCGACCTCACCAGCGCCTTCTTCACCGTGGACCTGCTCGAGAACGGCTTCCCGGGCGGCGGTCCCCGCTACGAAGGTCCGCGCCACTTCGACTACAAGCCTTCCCGGACCGATGGCTACGACGGCGTCTGGGAATCCGCGAAGTCCAACATGAACATGTACCTGCTCCTGAAGGAACGCGCACTGGCCTTCCGCGCCGACCCCCAGGTCCAGGAAGCCCTCACCACCTCCGGCGTCTTCGAGCTCGGCGAGCCCACCCTCGCCGCCGGCGAAACCACCGCCGACCTGCTGGGCGACACCACCGCCTTTGAGGACTTCGACGCCGACAAGGCCGCCGAACGCTCCTTCGCGTTCGTCCGGCTCAACCAGCTCGCCATCGAGCACCTCATGGGCGCCCGCTAAAGCTATGGCACTCGTAGCGGGCATCGACAGTTCCACCCAGTCATGCAAAGTGGTGATCCGTGATGCGGACACCGGAGCACTGGTCCGCCAGGGCCGTGCCAGCCACCCTGATGGCACCGAAGTCCACCCCGACCACTGGTGGACTGCCCTGCAGGAGGCAGTGGCAGCGGCTGGCGGACTGGACGACGTGGCAGCAGTGTCCGTTGGCGGCCAGCAGCATGGCATGGTCTGCCTGGACAGCGAAGGTGGAGTAGTCAGGCCTGCGCTGCTGTGGAATGACACGCGCAGTGCCGGTGCGGCTGCGGACCTGATCAAAGAAGCGGGCGACGGCGATGCTGCCGCTGGCGCCCGCTACTGGGCTCAGGCTACAGGCACTGTCCCGGTAGCGTCGCTGACACTCACCAAGCTGCACTGGCTGGCCGCCAACGAGCCGGAGAACGCGGCACGGATCGCGGCGGTGTGCCTACCCCATGACTGGCTGTCGTGGCGGCTTCTGGGCTACGGCGAGGGCAGCGGCCAGGAAGGCCTGGCGGCCCTGAGGACTGACCGCTCCGATGCTTCGGGAACGGGTTACTTCTCGACGGCGACAGGTGAGTATCTGCCGGAGGTCCTGAAGTCCTCGCTGGGGCACGTTCCGCTGCTTCCCAAGGTGCTGGGCCCGCTGGATGTCGCAGGCAAGACTCCCGCCGGCGCCCTCGTGGCCCCAGGGGCCGGGGACAATGCCGCTGCAGGGCTGGGAGTGGGTGCAGGCCTGGGCGACGTGGTCATGTCGCTTGGCACCTCGGGAACAGTGTTCGCCGTGTCGGCTACCCCGGCCGCCGATGCGTCCGGGCTGGTGGCCGGGTTCGCCGACGCCGCAGGGCACTACCTCCCCCTGGTGTGCACGCTGAACGCCACCCGCGTTTTCGATGCCACCGCTGCGCTGCTGGACGTCAGTATCGGGGAGTTCAACGACCTGGCGCTGTCCGCCGAAAGCGGCGCCGGCGGCCTGACCCTGGTGCCCTATTTCGACGGCGAGCGCACGCCCAACCTGCCGGATGCCACCGGCTCACTGCACGGCATTACGCGCGCGAACTACACGCCTGCCAACCTGGCGCGCGCCGCCGTCGAAGGCGTTGTTTGCTCGCTGGCAGACGGCCTGGCGGCCCTGCAGGCACAGGGTGTTGAAGCCCGCCGCATCATCCTGGTGGGCGGCGGGGCACAATCGGCTGCGGTGCAGGAGGTGGCGGCACAGCTGCTGGGGATCAACATCACCGTGCCGCGTCCCGGCGAGTACGTGGCCGACGGCGCCGCCCGCCAGGCCGCAGGGGTACTCACCGGGCACTTCCCGCAGTGGGCGCTTGACGCCGTCGACCTCCCCGCAGGCAAGGACGACGCCGGCGTGCTGGCCCGCTACCGCCGGTACGCCTCGCTGTACGCCTAAGTACCAGTCGCAGGAAAGAACCCGGACCGCACATGCGGTCCGGGTTCTTTTGGTGGGGCGCAGGCTCCTGCCGTGACGTTAGCAGGAGCCCGCGGTCTGGTCAGGACATCCAGAGTGGGTCAGGCGTACGGGAGGACAAGCTCCGCGTAGCGCTCCTTCACCGTGGACAGGACCGTGTTGCCGTCCGTGTCCCAGATGTCCTGGTTGAAGATTTCCACTTCGATGTCACCGGTGTAGCCGGCGTCGCGCACCCAGGTGCCGATGGTGGCGAAGTCCACTACGCCGTCGCCCATGTATCCACGGGACAGCAGCGGATCGGCAGCGATGGGCATGTTGAAATCGCAGACCTGGTAGGAAGCGATACGGCCTTCCCGGCCGGCGCGTTCGATCTGCGCCTTCAGTTCGGGGTCCCACCAGACATGGAAAGTGTCGACGGCGACGCCCACCGTGGCGGCGTCGAACGGCGCCGCAAGGTCCAGGGCCTGGCCCAGGGTGGAGATCAGGGCGCGGTCCGCGGCGTACATCGGGTGCAGCGGCTCCAGGACCAGGCGGACCCCGTTCTCTTCTGCGAAGGGAACCAGGTCGGCCAGGCGGTCGGCGACCCGGCGGCGTGCAGCCACCACGTCTTTCTCCCCCGGAGCCAGCCCTCCGACCACCAGGAACAGTTCCCGGGTGTCCAGCGCGACGGCTTCGAGGATGGCCGCGCGGTTGTCAGCAAGCGCTGCAGCCTGCCCCTCTGCGTCAGGTGCGGTGAGGAATCCGCCGCGGCACAGGGAGGAAACCCGAAGGCCGGCGTCCTTGATCAGGCGGGCAGCCTTGTCCAGGCCGGCTTCCTCCACCCGGTCCCGCCAGGGACCGATGGCGGGGATCCCGGCGTCGACGCAGCCGTCTACCACCTGGGCGAGGGTCCACTTCTTGGTGGTGGCGCTGTTGATGGACAGGCGTGAGAAGTCGCTCATACTCCCACTCCATTGATCCGCAGGTAATCAGACATCCGGAAGGCGGCCAGGGCGGGGTCACGCAGCAGGCCGGCCTGGTCGGCCAGTTCGAAGGTCCTGGCAAGGTGGCACACGGAACGGCCGGAGTGCAGGCCGCCCACCATCTGGAAGCCGGGCTGCTTGCCGTTGAGCCAGGACATGAATGCGATGCCGGTCTTGTAGTAGAACGTGGGGGCGCTGAAAATGTGCTTGCCCAGCTCGCGGGTGGAGTCCAGGATTTCGCGTGCCTTGGCGGTGTTGCCGGCCTCGTAGTTCTGCAGGGCCACCGAGGCGGCCGGATAGATGGCTGCGAAGATGCCCAGCAGGGCGTCCGAGTGATGGGTGCCGTCGCCGTCGATGAGCTCCGGATAGTTGAAGTCGTCACCGGTGTAGAGGCGGACGCCTTCGGGGAGGGCGGCGCGGAGGGCAACCTCGTGGCTGGCGTCCAGCAGCGAGACCTTCACGCCGTCCACCTTGTCCGCGTTGTCCTTGATGAGGCCCAGGAACGTCCCGGTGGCGGTGGCAACGTTGTCCGATCCCCAGTAGCCGGCGAGGGCGGGATCGAACATGGTGCCCAGCCAGTGGAGGATCACCGGCTGGTCCACTTCCTGCAGCAGGGTGGAATACACCTTCAGGTAGTCGTCAGGCCCGGTGGCAACCTTGGCAAGGGCACGCGATGCCATCAGGATGACTTTTGGACCGGCCTCGGTGATCACGGCAATCTGCTCGCGGTAAGCCTCAAGCACGGCCTTGATGCCGGCTTCGCCGACCGGCAGTGAGTCGATGTCCAGCTGGTCCGTGCCGGCTCCGCAGGAAACCAGGTCCCGGACCGATTTCCCGGCTGTCGCCGCGTTTCCTGCCGAGACCACCGAGGCCGCTTCAACGCCGGTCCGCTTGATGAGCTGCTGCGTGGCTGCCCAGTCAAGGCCCATGCCCCGCTGGGCGGTGTCCATGGCGTCTGCCACGCCGAGCCCGTAGGACCACAGCTCATGGCGGTAGGCCATGGTCGCGTCCCAGTCGAGCCGGGCGGGGGCGCCGGGGGTGTTGTCAGCGAGGACTTCGGGGATGACGTGCGCGGCAGCGTAGGCGCGCCGGGCAGTCAGCGGGGCCGTCGGGCGGGCCCAGGAGGTGCCGCCCTGCAGCCGGTATTCGCGGGTGCCGCCGTCGGAGGAGGGAAGGATGAGCGAGGTCATTAGAGGGTGATCTCCGGGATGTCGAGGGTGCGGCGTTCATCGTTGGACTTCAGGCCGAGCTCGGCAAGCTGGACGCCGCGGGCGGCGGACAGCAGCCCGAAGCGGTGCTCGCGGCCGGCCACGACGTCGCGGAGGAACTCTTCCCACTGCAGCTTGAAGCCGTTGTCCAGCTCGGCGTTGGCGGGGACTTCCTGCCACTGGTCGCGGAAGGACTCGGTGACGGGCAGATCGGGGTTCCAGACCGGCTTGGGGGTGTGGGCGCGCTGCTGGGCAACGCACTTGTTCAGGCCGGCGACGGCGGAGCCGTGGGTACCGTCCACCTGGAACTCCACCAGTTCATCGCGGTACACGCGCACCGCCCAGGACGAGTTGATCTGGCCGATGACTTCGTCGCCGCCCGGGGTCTCGAGCTCGAAGATGCCATAGGAGGCGTCATCCGCCGTGGCCTTGTATTCCTTGCCGGCCTCGTCCCAGCGTGCCGGGATGTGGGTGGCAGTCTTGGCATTGACGCTCTTGACCTTGCCGATGATGCCCTCAAGGACGTAGTTCCAGTGGCAGAACATGTCCGTGGTCATTCCGCCGCCGTCTTCCTTGCGGTAGTTCCAGGAGGGACGCTGCGCTGCCTGGATGTCGCCTTCGAAGACCCAGTAGCCGAACTCCCCGCGGATGGACAGGATGCGGCCGAAGAAGCCTTCGTCCACCAGGCGGCGGAGCTTGACCAGGCCGGGCAGGTAGAGCTTGTCGTGGACGACGCCGGCCGTGACGCCGGCCTCTTTGCCGATGCGGGCAAGTTCGATGGCCTCTTCAAGGGTTTCGGCCGTGGGCTTTTCGGTGAAGATGTGCTTTCCGGCGAGCATTGCCTTCTTCAGTGTGGCTGCGCGGAGGCTGGTCATGGACGCGTCGAAGATGACGTCCACGGTGGGATCGTTGATCACCGAGTCCAGATCCGTGGTCCATTCAGCGACCTTGTGCTTTTCGGCCAGTTCGCGGATCTTAGCCTCATTGCGGCCAACGAGGATGGGTTCGACCTGGACCCGGGTGCCGTCTTCCAGGGTGAAGCCGCCGGCATCGCGGATGGGAAGGATGGAACGCAGCAGGTGCTGGCGGTAGCCCATCCGCCCGGTGATGCCGTTCATGGCGATGCGGATGGTTTTAGTTTCGAAGCCCATGTGTCCTCCACGGTGAGTGAGCAGTTTGTACTCAAGCTGATTTGGGAAAGCGCATTCCCACTACGTCCATGATGCACCGTCCGGGTAACACTTGGCAAGCGCTTTCCGGAAGAACTTCAAACTGCCATAATGTGGTGACCCCTTATTGGCCCCCTTTATCCAGGAGATCCCGTGGCTGCAAGTACCCTGACCGAGGTGGCCCGGCTGGCCGGAGTCTCCCCCGCCACCGCGTCCCGGGTGTTGAACGGCTCTGCGCGCAAGCCGGGCAAGGACATTGCGGACCGGGTGCGCCAGGCGGCCGACTCCCTGGGCTACATCCCCAATGCCCAGGCACAGGGGCTTGCGAAATCCAGCTCGGGCCTCATCGGCCTGATCGTCCACGACATCGCCGACCCCTACTTCGCCGCCATAGCCAGGGGCGTCCAGGCTGCCGCCCGGGAACAGCGCAAGATGGTGCTCCTGGCCACCACCGGCGGGGCCCCCGGCGAGGAGCGCGAAGCCGTTGCGGCCTTCGCCGCCCGGCGTGCGGACTCGATCGTGATCGCGGGCTCCCGCTCGTGCAGGACCGAGGACCAGGACGATAACGCTGAACTTGCGGCGGAGCTTGACCGGTATTGC
The DNA here is from genome assembly GCF_045291495.1 of Pseudarthrobacter quantipunctorum. Taxonomy (NCBI): domain Bacteria; kingdom Bacillati; phylum Actinomycetota; class Actinomycetes; order Micrococcales; family Micrococcaceae; genus Pseudarthrobacter; species Pseudarthrobacter quantipunctorum. The sequence goes on along the minus strand of NZ_CP148033.1, from coordinate 1,651,438 downwards.
CGCAACGGCGGCCGGGTGGCCGTGGTGGGGCACCCCGTGGTGGGCGCAACCGCTGCTGAGGGCTACCACGTGGTGGCCGTCCCCAACCAGGAGCTCGCAGGGGCGCTGGCAGGTGAACTTGCTGCCGGCTGGGACGGTGACTTCGTCATCATCGGCGGCCCGGAAGGCCTCCTGACATCCGATGACCGGGTCCGCGGCTTCCAGGAAGGCCTGGCCCGGGCAGGCCGCGCACCCGCCGAAATCCTGCGCACCGCATTCAACCGTGCGGGCGGCTATGAAGCCGGCCTCACTCTGGCAGCCCGGATCAAGGCCGGCGGGAAGGGCACCGGGGACGCCGCGGCCCCAAGGCTGTGCATCTTCGCCGTCAACGACGTCATGGCCATCGGCGCCTCGGCGGCACTGCGCGCTGAAGGACTGCGGATACCCAGGGACGCCACGATCGCCGGCTTCGATGACATCGAGACACTGCGGGACTTCCGCCCTGCGCTGTCCACCGTGCGGCTGCCGCTGGAGGAGATTGGCCGGCTTGCAACACAGGCCACGGGACCCGCCACCGGCAGCAGCGATGCCGACGCGGACGGAGAGCAACCGACCGTCAGCGGTGAAGTGACGCTCCGTCGCAGCACCGAGGCGGTGGCCTAGGCATGGCGGCCGCGCTGACCGCCGTCCCCGCACGCCATTCCGCCGGACCCAAGGGTGCCGGCACGAACAGGCCAGCCATCCTGGTCCTGCCCGGCGGCGGCTATGCGCGCCAGGCGGACCACGAGGCGGAGCCGGTGGCCGAGTGGCTCGCCGCGCTGGGAATCCATGCGTTCGTGCTGAGGTACCGCGTGGCACCGGACCGGCACCCGGCACCCCTGGAGGACGCCAAGGAAGCCATGCTGCACATCCGCAACGGATCCCACGGCCTCGCCGTGGATCCGGACCGCGTGGGCGTCCTTGGATTCTCCGCCGGCGGGCACCTTGCCGCCACTTTGTCCACGGCCACGCCAACCGGAAGCGTCCACCTGGACGTGCCGGAGGCCGTCCCGGCCCTAACGGTGCTGTGCTACCCCGTGGTGTCCTATACGCAGTACGTGCATCAGGGGTCGGTGGACAACCTCCTTGGCGGCGCGCCGTCGTCGGACCTTCTCGAAGAACTCTCCGCAGAACGCAACGTGAGCGCCGCAACCCCTCCCGCGTTCGTCTGGCACACGGCGGATGATGCGGCCGTCCCGGTCAGCCACAGCCTGGACTACGCAGGGGCACTGATGAGCGCGGGCGTTCCTGCTGAACTGCACGTCTTTCCCCGCGGGCGCCACGGCCTTGGCCTCGCGGCGGAGGAGCCCGGGCCGGACCAGTGGACACAATTGTGCGCCGCCTGGCTGGACCGTGCGGGCTGGACCTCCGGACCTTCTACAGCGGACAGTCCGGACTAGGCCAGTGCCCTGATGATCCAGGACGCCGCATGCGACTCCCCGGGCTTGAGGTGGAGCAGGTCGGTCCCCGAGTTGAAGGCATCCGGCGGGCAGGTCATGGGCTCCACGGCCAGTCCCAGCCGGTCCGGCCCCACGGGCTTGTCCGCGGTGTGGACCTGGACCCAGGGCCACTCGGCGCCCCACTCCAGTTCCACGCCGGTTCCCGCCGGATCCTGCAGGCGGACGCGGGCCATCCCATGTTGGTCCCGTGAGACTCCGGTGAAAGCGTGGTCGATCTTCAAGGAACCGATCCGGCGGGGGCTGCGGAAGTCGAACTCATGCCGCTCCACGCTCTTCATCCCCGTGGGAAGCAGCCGGTCCGGCGTCACCTCAAGGAATTCGGCTGCCGGCAGTTCAAGGATCCAGTCGTCCAGCTTTCCCTCCCCCACAACCAGGTAGGGATGGGGGCAGGCGCCGTAGGGGGCGGTGGCCCGGCCAACATTGATGGCCTCTACCGTGCTGCGCAGCCCGTCAGGACCCAGCGAATAGGTAACGGAGACCTCAAGGTCAGACGGGTAGTGCGGGCCGGCTTCCACCCTGCAGGCAAGCACCACGGAGTCCGCGGCTGCCTGCCGCAACTCCCAGTCCAGTCCGGTTGCGAGCCCATGCAGGGCGGAGCCGCGCTCGGGTTCGTTGATCGCGGCTTCGAAGTCCTTGCCCGCATAGGTGTACTTGCCGTCCGCCAGCCGGTTGGGCCAGGGCACGCAGATGACGCCCCGGTAGTCCGGGATGGGCCCCTCCGGAGCAAAGCCCACCACCAGGTCCCGTCCCTGGTGCCGCAGCTCGCGCAAGGCGCCCCCGCGGGTTGTGACCACCGCAGTGTAGGGGCCGCTGGCGATGCTGAGTTCCGTCGATGGCATGGGGTTCCTCTTGGCAGCCGGTTCATTGTTGTTAGCGCTAACCAGCCTAGCGTAAATCTTCTCCAGCGCGGATCTGCAGAACCGCCTGCTGCGGGAGCGCGGCGCCCGCTGCTGCCGCTCCCCTGCGCTGGCTAAGGTTGCATCATGAACCACGGGGAGGCCGTGAATGGCCGCGTGCTCGCTGCCGTCCGCACCGGACTGCGGGAACAAGCCGATCCCGTACGGGCAGCCGGCGCGGGGGCCTACCTGAAATCCACAATTCCCTGCCTCGGGGTGCGCGTGCCCGAGGTACGGCACATCGTTTCAGCGGCGGCGGCCGGGGCTCCGTTCGACTCACCGGAGCAGCTCCGGGCCACCGCCCTGGAGCTGTGGCGCGGCGCCGCTGCCAGGGAGGAGCGGTATGCCGCGATCGATCTCACCGCCAACCGCATGGTCAGCGGCGACATGGGGATGCTGCCTGCCTACGAGGAATTCATCCGCAGTGGCGCCTGGTGGGATTTTGTGGACGGCACGGCGGGACGGCTGTGCGGGCTTCTCCAGGCCAACCGGGCGGAGATGACGGGAGTGCTGCTCCGCTGGAGCACCGATCCGGATTTCTGGATTCGGCGGGCGGCCATCCTGTCGCAGCTCAAGGCGAAGGCCGCAACTGATTCCGCGCTGCTGGCGCGTGTTGTGGAAGCGAACCTGGCGGACCCGGAGTTCTTCATCCGGAAGGCCATTGGCTGGGCTCTGCGCGAGTACGGCAAAACGGATCCTGGATGGGTTGCCGCGTTTGTGGCTGCACATGCTGCCGCCATGAGTCCCCTGTCGCGGAGGGAGGCAGTCCGCCACCTGGCGCCGGTCAGATGACGGGGCGTTCGACGACGTTCTCGTGGGTCTTTCGGAACAGCCGGCGGGTGCGGGGATCCCAGAAGATCAGGTACAGGCCGAACAGCAGGCCGGTCACCGCGGCAGCCACGCGGGCCATTGCGAGCGCAAATCCCAGGTCCTCGGTCTGCAGGTAGGGGAAGACTTCCAGCTGGTCCGAGATTGCGTAGATCATGAAGAAGGAGACAACAAAGTAGAGCGCCTTGACCTGCCAGTCGTTCCTGATTCCGGTCACGGCGAAGAGCGGTATCAGCCACACGACGTACCAGGACTGGATCATGGGAGCCAGGAGGACCACCGAGGCAAAGGCAAGGGTGAGGCGGCGTATCAGCCGGTCATGGTCCCCGCGGAAGATCTGCCAGGCGATGACGCCCACGGCCAGCAGCTTCCCGGCGTCGGACACAAATCCTGCCAGGGTGGCGCCGTCGAGTCCGAACGAGTTGGCCAGTGAGGCGACCACCATGCCGATCAGCCCAACGGGCGCGTACCAGATGGAGATGCTTCCTGGCGCGGAGAGTCCGTTGATCCAGCCGAAGCCGAAACCGTTGACCATGCTCATTGCGGCCAGGATGCCCAGGCTCAGCGCTGCCGTCAGGCCCCAGAACGTGAATTTGCGGAGCCAGCCCGCGTCCTTGCCCGCCCACAGGAGACCAATGAACGGCAGGAACACGATGGTGATGGGCTTCACGGCGATGGAAAGGGTCACCAGGACAACGCCGCGGACAACCCTGTGCGTGGCGGAGTAATAGAGTCCGGCGAGCGCCAGTCCGATCATCAGTGCGTCGTTGTGGACGCTGGCGATAAAGTTCGTCAGGAACAGCGGGTTGGCGGCGGTGAGCCACAGGGCACGGTGCGGGTTGACGCCGTGGAGCTCAGCGAGCTTTGGAACGTAGATAACGCACAGGACAACTCCTGCCAGGGCCACCAGCCGGAACAGCATCACGCTGGCTTCGGGCTGGACGTTGGTGGACCACACAACGAACTGCTCGATCCACAAGAAGAGCTGGCCGTAAGGAACGGGGGCTTCGGTCCACATCTTGTCCGCGCCCAGCTGGAAGTAGTTGGACAGTGCCGAGATGCCGTTCTCGTACGGGTTGAAGCCCTCCACCATCAGCCGGCCCTGCCCGATGTACGCGTAGACGTCCCGGCTGAAGAGGGGCACGCTGAACATCATGGGCAGCCCCCAGGCCGCCACCGCCATCAGGGTGGCTTTGCGGGCCTCGCCACCCCACACCCGGACCCTCTGCCCGAGCCTGAGCCAGGCGCGCACCAGGAGCATGCCTCCCACCGCCAGCAGGATGATCGAGAGCGCAACGCCGGCCGCTTCAGCACGCATCCAGATGAACAACGGCATCCGGCGGAGCTCCGACACCGGAGCCAGCCAGCCCACTCCCAGGGATCCGATCAGCATGAACATGGAGCCCACGAATCCGGCAAGGAGCGGGGAACGGGGATTATCCACTTCCGCACCGCCCGCTGCGGCAGTAGCGGCGGCCGCCGTCTCCCTCGTCGCAGGCACAGGCGCCGTCATCTCAGGAACGTCCAATCTTTCTCGTTTGCGGTTCCGCCTGGCGGGGAACCGGCCGGGGCGAGTCACCACGGGAGCGGCACGACCCGCCGCGTCTCCGAAATCCTAGCACCGGCCGGTGGCCGGGAGGTGAAACGGTAGGCTGGTCCGGTGCCTATATCTAACGAACGAATCGTCTGGATCGACTGTGAAATGACCGGTCTGGACATCAAGAACGATGCCCTGATCGAGGTGGCCGCCCTGGTCACCGATTCGGAACTGAACATCCTTGGCGACGGCGTCGATGTGGTCATCAAACCCGATGACGCCGCGGTGGCCCAGATGAACGACTTTGTCCGGGACATGCACACGAAATCGGGACTCCTCAACGAGCTGCCACATGGCAAGACGATGGCCGAGGCCGAAGCCGCCGTCATGGAGTACATCTCCAAGTGGGTCCCGGATCCGCGCAAGGCCCCCCTGGGCGGCAACTCCGTGGGAACGGACCGCGTCTTCCTGTCCCGCGACATGCCCGCAGTGGTGGAGCACCTGCACTACAGGGTGATCGACGTCAGCACCATCAAGGAGCTTTCCCGCCGCTGGTTCGCCCGGGCCTACTTCCAGTCGCCGGCGAAGAAGGGCGGACACCGCGCCCTTGGGGACATCAAGGACTCCATTGACGAGCTCCGCTATTACCGCGAAGCTGTGTTCGTGCCCTCGCCAGGACCGGACAGCGCCACAGCCCAGCGGATCGCCAAGCGCATTACGGCGGCCGGGGACGCGCCGGAAGCGTAATCTGCGCCACCTTTCGCGGATTTTTCCGTGAAATCGGCCAAAGTGGACAAAGCACCCCTGAAGAGCAGGTAAGCTATATGAGTTGCCTTTCCAGAGGGCCGGTTCGCCGGTAAATCTGCAGGCACATGGTGGGCTTAGCTCAGTTGGCAGAGCGCCTGGTTGTGGTCCAGGAGGTCGCGGGTTCAACCCCCGTAGCTCACCCTCATGGGACGGTATGTGCAGCCGTCCGCACAGGAGGCCGCACCGGATATCCGGTGCGGCCTCCTTCTTTTTTGACTGTTCCTGCACATTTTTCTTTGCACGAAAAACCGCCGAAGGACCACCTGAAGATGACCGTTCTGCCAATCACCATCTGGGGAGAACCCGTACTGCACCGCCGGGCTTCCGAGGTGGAAGTCTTCGACGACGAACTGCGCACCCTGATAGCGGACATGTTCGAAACGAACGAAGCCGCCAACGGCGTGGGCCTCGCGGCGCCCCAGGTAGGTGTGGGCAAGAGGATCTTCGTGTACAAATACGCCAACGACGACGGCGCTCCCCCCACTGGCGTGGTGGTCAATCCCGTCCTGACCCTCTCCAAGATTTCCGGTGCCGTTCCGGATCCTGACGAGGAAGAAGAAGGGTGCCTGTCCTTTCCCAGCGGACAGTACCCGCTTAAGCGTGCGGAATGGGCCCGCGTTGAAGGGTTCGACGGGTTTGGGCAGCCGGTCAAGTTCGAGGCCACGGGCTGGTTTGCCCGCGTGATCCAGCACGAATATGACCACCTGGACGGCAAGCTCTACGTGAACCGGCTCATGGACCGTTACAAGCGCAAGGCCATGAAGCTGGCCAAGAAGAACGGCTGGGGTGTTCCCGGCCTGACCTGGATGCCAGGCGTGGATCCGGACCCTTTCGGCCACTAGGCCCGACGGCGGAGCGGCCCGGGTGCCTTGGCCCGGCAGCAGCCGCGCTTGGCGGGTAACGCGATCCAGCCGCGTTATGGCTCAGCGGGCGGCAACAGTCTGCTGTCCGGGGCAGGATCCCAGGACGCGCTTCATGGCGTCCTTTTCTGCTGCGGTGACCCAGAGGCCGTAGGCTGCCTTCACCGAAATTTGGCGCGCCACGTAATGACACCGGATCGACTTGTTCTTGGGGAGCCACGTGGCGGCGTCGCCGGCGCCCTTCTGCTGGTTGGCCGGACCGTCGGCGGCGATGAGGTTCAGGGGATCGTTGGCGAGCCTCTGGCGCTCCCCGGCCGCCAGGGCCTGGGCGCCCTTCTGCCAGGCGTCAGACAGGGCAACCACATGGTCGATCTGGACTGCCCGGCTGCTCTCGGAACCACGGCGGAAGTCCACGAACTGTGCGGTATAAGGCTCCTGGAACGACCCGGCAGCCACCCGGCATTTGGAGCCTTCCGTCATCACCACGGCAGTGAGGTCGCGGCGCAGGATGTCGTTGCGGGTATCGCATCCGTTCCGGTCCACGTCCTGCCAGGCCTGGCCAAAGGCTTCCCGGCTGTAGTCCGACGCGGCGGCCCGTCCCTTCACGGCGAGCCCTTCCAGTGCGGCCAGGGCAGCACCTTGGGGCACCGGGTGCACAGGCTCAACGGGCTTCATCCAGGCCGGATCAAAAACAGCGGCTTCGGTGGGGCCGGAAACCGCAGGTTCGGCAAGGGCGAACTGCCCTGCGGTGAAGAACCAGAACAGGCCCGCCAGTGCAGACACTGCGGCTGCTGCCAGGATTCCCCACGCCTGCCGGGAACGCCGGCGCGCCCGTCTGTACGAGGACCAGTTCACGGTCATGCGGTTCCTGGACTTCCGGTGTTCTCATGCACCAGAAGAGCCTAGGACACCCGCCCGGCATGCCCGCTGATATCCACAGTGTTGAGGGCGAGTGAAAGGTCACACCGGGCGGGACTACTGCTCCCGCATCACCCTTCGGAGGTCTTCCTCGGCTATTGCCAGCAGCCCTTCCAGCTGGCGCACCCGGTCCGCGCCGGCGTCGCCCGTTTTATAGGCTGCCCGGGCGCCCTCAAGCAGCCGGACCGCCTCTTTGTGGTTGGCTTTGGCGACGTCAAGGGCGTGCTCAAGGGTTGTCTCGTGCTGAAGCGTCGAATCATTTTCCATGCCACCAGTGTGGTCCCGTTTCCCGGCTGATTCCAGCACCATCAGCCGGGAAATCGGGCGAGACCCGAAGGGAGCCTAGACAGCGATCGCAGCGAGGGCTGCAGCGGTTTCCTTCGCGGGGAACGACGGCGGGTTCACGCCTGCCATTTCCTCCATGACGCGGACCACCTGGCAGCTGTAGCCGAACTCGTTGTCGTACCAGACGTACAGCACCAGGTTCTTGTCGTTGGAGATCGTGGCAAGGCCGTCAACGATGCCCGCGCGACGGGAACCGACGAAGTCGGTGGACACCACTTCGGGCGAGTCGATGTAGTCGATCTGCTTGCGCAGGTCCGAGTGCAGGGACATTTCCCGCAGGTAGTTGTTGACCTCGTCCTTGGTGGTCCCTTTCTCCAGGCTCAGGTTCAGGATGGCAAGGGACACGTCCGGGGTGGGAACGCGAATGGAACTGCCGGTCAGTTTGCCAAGCAGCTCGGGGAGGGCCTTGGCCACTGCCTTCGCGGCGCCGGTCTCCGTGATCACCATGTTCAGGGCTGCGGACCGGCCGCGACGGTCGCCCTTGTGGAAGTTGTCGATCAGGTTCTGGTCGTTGGTGAAGGAGTGGACCGTCTCCACATGCCCGTGGACCACACCGAACTTGTCGTTGATGGCCTTGAGCACCGGCGTGATGGCGTTCGTGGTGCAGGACGCTGCGGACACAATCTGGTCCGTGTCCTCGATGGTGCCCTGGTTGATGCCGTGCACGATGTTCTTCAGGTCGCCCTTGCCCGGGGCAGTCAGGAGCACCCGTGCAACACCCTTGCTCTGCAGGTGCTGGGAAAGTCCTTCGGCGTCACGCCAGCGCCCGGTGTTGTCCACTACCAGGGCATTGTTGATGCCGTAGGCGGTGTAGTCGATGGTTGCCGGGTTGTCGGAGTAGATGACCTGCACCTGGACGCCGTTGGCCGTGATGGTGTTGGCTTCCTCGTCAATCCGGATGGTGCCTTCAAAGGAACCGTGCACGGAATCGCGGCGCAGCAGGCTGGCGCGCTTGGAGAGGTCATTGTCCGAGCCCTTGCGCACGACGATGGCGCGCAGCCGCAGGCCGTGGCCGCCGCCTGCCTTTTCGATCAGGAGGCGGGCCAGCAGCCGGCCGATCCGGCCGAAGCCGTAAAGCACCACATCGGTGCTGGTGCGGTCATCGCCGCCCCGCTTGCCTACGACGTCGGCCAGTTCCGCGCGGAGGAATTCTTCCAGGGTGGCGCCGTTGCCCTCTTCCTTGAACTTCTGGTTAAGCCGTGCGATGTCGATCGCTGCTGCACCGAGCTCCAGGTTGGCCAGGGTGTTCAGGAGCGGCGCGGTCTCCTCCAGGAGCAGTTCATCCTTGCTCATGCGGCGCGCAAAACGGTGCGCCTTGAGGATGTTCATGGTGGACTTGTTGATCAAACTCCGGCCGTGGATGCTGGTCACCACGTTGTTTTCGCGGTACAGCCGGCCGATCACCGGAATCATGGCCTCGGCGAGGGCCTCGCGGCCCATCCACGTATCAAGACAAGAATCTGACGTCTGGCTCACAGAAATACCTTCCTCGGTTCAGCCGCGTACGTCCTCGTACACGGTTGTCGGCCACCACATGTCGTGCAGGGGCACCTGCGCCCGCGGGGGTCGGCCCCCGGGCACCTGGATTACGCAAAGAAAAACCGCCGGCTGCGAACGCAACTCCGACGGAGGAACTCCTGCGTCCGGATCCATTCTAAATTGGCTGGCCTCCGTAAAACGGCCCCGATCGAGTGAAATCACTCACAGGGAAAACCGCCGCAGCGGACCTGTCAGTTGTGGATGGCCGAATAGAGATTGAGGCTGGATGAAAAAACCACCCAGGACAGATAGGGAAGCATCAACAGCCCCGCGGCAGGGCTGACCGGACCGAACCGCAGGATGAGGAAGGCAACAGATACCCCCAGGCCGCCAATCAACAGGAAGGCCGCCCAGAGGGCAGCGGCGCCGAACACCGGAAAGAGCCCGAAGAAGGCCAGCGGCCATGCGGCGTTGAGCATCAACTGGATGAGGTAGCCCGCCAGGGTGCCTCCCGTGAGGGACCCTCTGCGCCAGACCAGCCAGGCGGCCACCGCCACCGCCACGTAAAGGAGCATCCACATGCTCCTGAACATCCAGCCCGGCGGCATCCAGGGCGCCTTCACCGACACCGCGAACCAACCGCTGGAATGCAGGATGATGGGGACGGACGCCGCGGCCCAGGCGGCCAACGAAAGCGAAAAGAATCCGGCCAGGGCTACAGCCTGCTGACCACGTCCGAGAAGCTGCTGCGGAGCGGGAGCACCGGGGTTCTCTTGCGGGTCATGATTTGCGGCCACGGTTCAGCATCCCCAACACATCGTCCAAGGTCAAACCGGGAAAGAATGGATGGGTTGACCGATACGCCGGGTTCTGTGCTCCCGTTCCGTTACCGGCACGGGAGTAGCGGCCATCCATCTACGGACGCCGTTGCCGGCGCCCTCCAGCGGCCTACCCGGACACTCGGGCGGGCAGCCCTCAAACGTGTCCTGTCTGGCCTTGCTCCGGGTGGGGTTTACCTAGCCTTCCCGGTCACCCGGGAAGCTGGTGGTCTCTTACACCACCGTTTCACCCTTACCTGGTTCGTGCCGCTTTCAAACCGGCGCGACCCAGGCGGTCTGTTCTCTGTGGCACTGGCCTGCGGGTTACCCCGAGTGGGCGTTACCCACCACCCTGCCCTGCGGAGCCCGGACGTTCCTCGAGCCACTTGCGTGACGCGCGGCCGCCTGGTCAACCCATCCACCCCCCAGTCTACCGGCGAGCTGGCACTTTCCTGCCGCCGGTAGGATCGGACGGTGCTGATTCTGCTTCCCCCTTCCGAAGGCAAGACACCCGCCGGCAGCGGTTCCGCCGTCGACTGGCCTTCCCTGAGCTTCCCGGAGTTGAACTCCTGCCGCGCCAAAGTACTGGAGGCGCTGGGAACGGTGAGCGCCCACGAGGATGCGCTCGCGCTGCTGGGTGTGGGGGCGTCGCTGGAGGAGGATGTCCGCCGCAACACCCGGCTTCATGCCGAACCGGCGGCTCCCGCCCACCGGATCTATTCGGGGGTGCTTTATGACGCCCTGGGCTACAAAACCCTTACGGCTGCGCAGCGCCGCAAGGCCAACGAGTCCGTGCTGGTGGTTTCCGCGCTCTGGGGCGCCATCCGTTTTGGCGACAGCGTGCCCGCCTACCGGCTTTCCATGGGCACGTCACTGCCCGACGTCGGCCGCCTCGCCCCGTTCTGGAAGCCGCAGCTTACCGATGCCCTCGCCGCTGCAGTGGAAGGGCACCTGCTTGTGGATTGCCGCTCCAGCACCTACGCGGCGGCATGGGCGCCGCCTGCGGCGCAGACCGTCTCGGTCAACGTGTTTACCGAGGTCAACGGAGTGCGCAAGGTGGTGAGCCACTTCGCCAAGCACACCAGGGGCGAACTGGCCCGGCACCTGCTGGTGCGGCGCGGAAAGGCCCCGGCAACGCCGTCGGAACTCCTGAAGGCCACGCGGGAGGTGTGGGACGCTGAGCTCGTGGAGGGTTCCGCCCGCAAGCCGCACGCCCTGAACATCATCCTGCCGGGCTGATTCCCCCGCCCCTTCCCAACTGAGTCGCAGCAGATGTTGTTATGAGCGCTCATAACAACATCTGCTGCTACCTGGTTGGGTCAGGCCCACTCTTCGGAGCGGACCAGGATTGCGCCGGAGTCCGGGCAAAAGACGATGTCGTCGGCAGCCGCGGCTTTGATTTCGGCGAGGTCGCCCGGGCTGAGCTTCATGCCGGACGCCTCGGAGGTGCCATGGAAGAGCCTGGCGGCGCCCACTCCGCGCCTGGCCAATGTCTTTTCGTAGATGGCCAGCATGCCGGGCTCGAGGCCGGCGGCGAATTCGGTGCGCTGGGCGCGAAGTCCGCTGGCTTCAGCCTCCACAGTGGCCAGTTCCGCGTCCAGCTCGGAGCGGATGGTACCGAAGGATCCCTGGATGTCGTCCACAATCCCCTGCTGCCGGGCCTGGGTGGCCCGCAGGGAATCAAGGCGCTCCATCACCTCGAGTTCAATGTCCTCCAGGTCCGAGCGCCGTTTGTTGAGCGAGGCGATGTCCTTTTGGAGGGCCACCAGGTCCTTGGACAGGCCGGTGCCGCTGTTCAGCCGGGCCTCATCCCGCTGGATGCGCGAGGCAACCTGTTCCACGTCCGCCTCGGCGCGCTTGAGTTCGGCTTCGGCGTCGTGGACGGCCACTTTCGCCGCGCCGAGCTCACCGTTGGCCACGGAGAGGGCAGCTTCCAGGTCCTTGATCCGCGGATCGTTTTCCAGCGCGCGGCGGCGGTTCGCGAGCGACTTCAGTTTGGCATCCAGCCCCTGCAGTCCAAGCAACTTCAACTGTTCCGCCGGTGCTGCCTTCGCCACTGTTACCTCCGCTTGATCCCTTCCGGCCGGAGCCGGGCGCCTGGACGGCGCTTCCTAGACTCTAGCGCCTGCCCTGCTCCCCCGCCTCGCCGCTTACCCAGCGGCTCCGGGCTTAGCCCGGGGTAAGGATGAAGTCCCAGGGATCGCTGTTGGTGGTGCTGACCCGGATTTCGACGTCGTGGCCCTGGTCGGCGAGGACGTTGCCCAGCGCGGCTGCGGCAGCAGGCAGCCACAGCCACTCGCTGGCGAAGTGCGAAACGTCAATCAGGTAGGGCCTTCCGTTCAGGGAAGCCTCCCGCGCCTCCGACGCCGGATGGTGGCGGAGGTCCGCGGTGACGTAGACATCTGCGTTGCTGGCCCGGACCTCGTTGAAGAGCGAGTCCCCCGCGCCGCCGCAGACGGCGATGCGCCGCACCAGACCGTCCTTGTCGCCGGACACCCGCACTCCCCCTGCCACGGAAGGCAGGATGCCAAACACCCGGGCTGCGAAGTCCCCCAGGCTGACGGCCTCGGGCAGGTCCCCTACCCGCCCGATGCCCTCCTCCGGCAGACCGTTTGCTGCCACCGTGAGCGGGGCCGCGTCCTGCAGGCCCAGGGCGTCGGCCAGGACATCGGAAACGCCGCCGACGGCAGAATCACCGTTGGTGTGGACCGTCAGGAGGGCTGTGCCGGACTCGATCAACCGGTGGACCGCACGGCCTTTAGGCGTGGTGGCAGCGACGGTGGTGACACCCTTCAGCAGCAGCGGATGGTGGGTAATCAGAAGTTCGGCGCCCCACTCCACGGCTTCTTCGATGACTTCCAGGGTGGGGTCCACGGCGAACATGACCTTCGTGACAGGAGCGGAGGGGTGTCCGGCGACCAGCCCCACCTCGTCCCAGTTCTCCGCCAGGGATTCGGGCCACAGTTCCTCCACAGCCAGGAGCATCTCGCCCAAGGTGGGCGCCTGGGGCTGCCTGACGGCGGCGTCCTTGCCGGCCTCGTCCTTGCCAGCCTCGTCACTGGCGGCCGCCTCCCTGCCGGAAGGGGCCTCGCCGCCGCGAGGCCCGCCGTCGTGATTCTCAGGGCCGGTAACGTCGGTGTCCACAGGTTCCATAGTCTTAGTTTTACCCCATGGCACCGTCCGCGCCGCACGTTGACAGGCGGCGCCCGCGGCGTCCGGGGAATCATCCGGCGCCCCCAACCATTGAAGAGGTCATGAAAACTTTTGTTTTAGGCGGAGGCTGCTTCTGGTGCCTCGACGCTGTCTACCAGAAGACCAAGGGTGTCAGCGCTGTGGTGTCCGGCTACACCGGCGGCCATGATCCCAACCCCGACTACTACTCCGTGTGCAACGGCACCACCGGTCACGCCGAGGTGGTGGCTGTGACGTTCGACGAGGAGATCATCCCGGAAGAGGTGGTCCTTGACATGTTCTTTGCCCTGCACGATCCCACAACGCTGAACCGCCAGGGCTATGACGTGGGAACCCAGTACCGTTCCTCGATGTTCTACGAGACCACAGAGGAGAAGATACTTTTCGAGGAAGCGATTGACCGCAACCAGGCGCTGTGGGCCCATCCGATTGTCACGGAGGTCAGCCGGCTGCCGCGCTTCCATGTGGCGGAGGAGTTCCACCAGAACTACTACGCCAAGCATCCCGAGCAGGGGTACTGCCAGGTGATCATCAACCCCAAACTCGCCAAGGCCCGGAAATATTACTCTGCATGGCTTAACGCTTAGCCACCGTTACGCGGCCTCGTTAGGCTGACCTCAGTATTCACCCTTCAGAGATAGGCGTATGTACATGGCACGGATCTATGACGATGTAACCCAGCTGGTCGGCGGCACGCCTCTGGTCAAGCTGAACCGGCTCAGCGAGGGGCTGGATGCCACCGTCGCCGTCAAGCTTGAGTTCTACAACCCGGCCAACAGCGTCAAGGACCGTATCGGTGTGGCAATCGTCGACGCCGCGGAGAAGTCGGGTGCATTGAAGCCCGGCGGGACCATTGTTGAAGGCACCTCCGGAAACACGGGCATCGCCCTGGCCATGGTGGGCGCAGCCCGCGGCTACAAGGTCATCCTGACTATGCCGGAGACCATGTCCACCGAGCGCCGCGTTATGTTGCGCGCCTTCGGTGCGGAGATCGTCCTGACCCCCGGCTCCGAGGGAATGCGCGGCGCCGTGGAGAAGGCCCAGGAGATCGTGGCCAACACGGAAAACTCCATTTGGGCCCAGCAGTTCGCCAACGAAGCCAACCCCGAGATCCACCGCACCACCACGGCGGAGGAAATCTGGGCTGACACCGACGGCGCCGTGGACATCTTCGTTGCGGGCGTCGGCACCGGCGGAACCGTCACCGGCGTCGGCCAGGTCCTGAAGGAACGCAAGCCCGGCGTCCAGATCGTGGCGATCGAGCCCAAGGACTCCGCAATCCTGAACGGCGGCGCACCCGGCCCGCACAAGATCCAGGGCATCGGGGCCAACTTCGTCCCGGAAATCCTGGACACCAACGTCTACGACGAGGTCCTGGACGCCACCCTTGAGGACTCGGTCCGCGTGGCCCGCGAGCTTGGCGTCAAGGAGGGCATCCTTGGCGGCATCTCTTCCGGCGCCATCGTCTGGGGCGCCCTGGAGCTGGCGAAGCGCCCCGAGAACACGGGCAAGCTGATCGTTGCCATTGTCTGCGACTTCGGCGAGCGTTACATCTCCACCGTGCTCTATGACGACATCCGCGGCTGATCAGGCCGCCCTTCGCCCGTTTCCTGTAGAAAGAACTCTGTGGGCTTTTTCGCAAGACTGAAGGAAGACCTCGACGCCGCCCGGTCCCACGACCCGGCGGCTCGAGGTTCTTTCGAGAACTTTTTCGCTTACTCCGGGCTGCATGCCATCTGGATCCACAGGCTGACGCACAGGCTGTGGCAGGATCCGGCACTGCGTTTTCCGGCGCGCCTGCTCTCGCAGCTCGGCCGGTTCCTGACCGGGATCGAGATCCATCCGGGCGCAACCATCGGCCGCCGCTTCTTCATCGATCACGGAATGGGCGTGGTCATCGGGGAAACTGCCGAAATCGGTGAGGACGTGATGATCTACCACGGGGTCACCCTTGGCGGCCGGTCACTCGCGCGGATCAAACGCCACCCCACCATCGGCGACCGCGTGACCATCGGCGCGGGAGCGAAGATCCTGGGCCCGATCACCATCGGCCGGGACAGCGCCGTGGGTGCCAACGCCGTGGTGGTCAAGGACGCGCCGCCGGAATCGATCGTCACCGGCGTTCCCGCGAAGTGGCGCCACCGTGACGCCCAGCGCGAGACCAAGCCTGCGGTGGACCCGGCGGAATACGACATCGAATACCGCATCTGACGGTAGCGGCCGGCCCTTGGGCCGTCCGCAACAAGCTGCACACGAAGAAAAGGCGGGCAGTTCCCGGATCACCGGAAACTGCCCGCCTCTTGCATACCTGCAGCGGAACCTAGTGGGTGTCTACTGCTTCGATTTCGGACTTGTCCTCGCCCCAAAGGGTGTGGAACGTGCCTTCTGCATCGACACGGCCGTAGGTGTGGGCACCGAACAGGTCACGCTGGCCCTGGATGAGGGCTGCGGCAACGCGCTTGCGGCGCAGGCCATCGTAGTAGGCCAGCGAGGAGGAGAAGACCGGGACCGGAATTCCCAGCTGGACCGCGGTGGCCACCACGCGGCGCCAGGCGGGAAGGGCTGCGGCAATGGCTTCCGTGAAGGCCGGAGCAAACAGCAGGTTTGCCGGCTTCTCGTCAGCGGCGTAGGCCTTGGTGATGTCCTTGAGCAGTTCGGCGCGGATGATGCAGCCGGCCCGCCACAGGGAGGCGATCTCGTCCAGCTTCAGGTCCCAGTTGTATTCCTTGGCTGCGGAGGTGAGCATGTCCAGGCCCTGGGCGTAGGACACCAGCTTGGAGGCGTAGAGCGCCTGGCGGACGTCTTCAACGAAGGTTTCGGGGATTTCGACGTCGGCCTCATTGCCTGCCAGCAGTTCCTGGCCGAGCTTGCGCTGGGCTGCCTGGGAGGAGAGCGCGCGGGCGAACACGGATTCGGCGATGCCGGAGACCGGGGAACCGAGTTCCAGTGCGGAGATGACGGTCCAGCGGCCGGTACCCTTCTGGCCAGCGGCGTCCACCACAACGTCCACGAACGGCTTGCCGGTTTTGGCGTCCACGTGGCCCAGGACCTCGGCGGAGATCTCGATCAGGAAGGAGGACAGCTCGCCCTTGTTCCATTCTGTGAAGATCTTGGCCTGCTCCGCGGGCTCGATGCCGGCTCCGGAACGAAGCAGGTCGAAGGCTTCGCCGATGACCTGCATGTCAGCGTATTCGATGCCGTTGTGGACCATCTTGACGAAGTGGCCGGCGCCGTCGGTGCCCACCCAGGCGCAGCACGGCTCGCCGTCGACCTTTGCGGAGATCTTTTCCAGCAGCGGGCCCAGTGCCTTGTAGGACTCCTTGGAACCGCCGGGCATGATGGACGGTCCGTTAAGGGCGCCCTCCTCGCCGCCGGAAACACCGACGCCTACGAAGTGCAGGTCCTTCTTGGCCAGGGCGGCTTCCCGGCGGCGGGTGTCCTCGTAGTGGGAGTTTCCCGCGTCGATGATGATGTCGCCGGGCTCCAGGAGGGGTTCAAGCTGCTCGATCACGGAGTCAACCGGCTTGCCGGCCTTCACCATGATGAGTACCCGGCGGGGCTTCTCGAGGGAGTCCACCAGTTCCTGCAGGGTTTCGGTGCGGATGAACTCGCCATCCGTTCCGTGCTTGGCCAGCAGGGCGTCCGTCTTTTCGACTGAGCGGTTGTGCAGGGCGACCGTGAAGCCGTTCCGGGCCAGGTTGCGGGCCAGGTTGGCGCCCATCACCGCTAGGCCGGTGACACCGATGTGTGCAGACATAAAAACTCCAATTCGTACTGTGCGATGGATGTGCAGTGGCTTCCAGTGCGCGGAAGCACGATGCAGACCGAGGGTCTGAATAAAGCATATATATTCCTGAGGTCACAGGAAAGTAACGCCCACGTAATGGAACAGAATGTGTCGCCGGCCGTCAAGGACTGCTCCTTTCCCACCCACCTGTTCCCACTAGGCTTAGCTGCATGACCAGCAGCCTGCACCACCGTGCCATTGAGAACCTGGGCACGCGCATTATCTCGGGCGAGCTTCCTGCCGGTCACATCATGCTGGCCGAAAAGCTGGAGGCTGAGCTCAAGGTCTCGCGCTCTGTGGTCCGCGAGGCCGTCAGGGTACTGCAGTCCCTGGGCCTCGTGGAAACCACCAAGCGGGTGGGTATCCGGGTACTCCCGCCGAGCCGCTGGAACCCTTTCGACCCGCAGGTGATCCGGTGGCGTCTTGCCAGCAACGCGCGGGGTGCACAGTTGCGCTCCCTTGCCGAACTGCGCTCCGCCGTGGAGCCTGCCGCTGCCGAACTTGCCGCCCAGAATGCCCCCGCGCCGCTGCGGCTGGAGCTTGTGGACGTCGCCCATGCAATGCGCGACGCCGGCCAAAGGGGGGAAGTGCCACGCTTCCTTGAGCTGGATATCCAGTTCCATTCGCTGCTGCTCTCCGGGTCCGGCAATGAGATGTTTGCGAACCTCTCGGGGCAGGTGGCCGAAACACTGACCGGCCGGACGGTGCATGGACTGATGCCGGACCATCCGCACGAGGCTGCACTGCAATGGCACGTGGACGTGGCGGAGGCAATTGCCCGGGGCGACGCCGGCGCCGCCCGCGAGGCCTCCGACAAGATCATGAGGCGGACAATGTCGCAGATGTCCGACACCTGGACGGAACAGCCCCGGGTTTTCATCCCCGTGAACCGCTGACCCGGTCCGCGGTCGGAGCATCGACCCGCTGCGCCATTCCCAACTCATAGCCGGGTTGGATGCGGGCCACAGCAGGAAACGACTTTTTGTTTCCGTAAGTTCACGGTATATTCAATTCAGGCCCTCCACCGCGGCATCCCCCAATAGTCGCGGTGGAGGGTTTTCCATTGCGGTTTTCCATTGCTTTGGCGGGCCTGTTCCGGCCGGCGGGCCTCCACTAGGCGGCATCCGCAACCGACTCCCGAAGCCGCCAGCCACCGCCCAGCCCGTCCCGTTCCAGGAGCATGGTGGTGAGGGCCGACCCCGCGTTCCTGCCCAGCCGTACCTGGAGCTGGAGGACCTCGACGTCCACCCTGCTGAACCCTTTGGGCATGCGGCGGCGCGTCTCCCACCAGTTGACGCGCTCGAACCACCTCACCGGCTCGGCACCCACGGCCCATTCCCTGCCACTGCTGAGCACCGCCGTCGGCCTGCCGTCAGTGCCTGTCCTTACAATCACGTGTTCCATGCCTGCAACCTATGGCAGGGGGCCGACATTCAGCCCGAGGGAACGCCCGCGAGGCAAAGCCCGCGAGGCAAAGCCCGCGAGGGAAAAACCAGAGTAGGTGCGGGGCAACAAAAAACCCCGCAGCTTCCGCCTGAAGGCGGAAACTGCGGGGTTTGCGGTGGGTCCTACCGGGATCGAACCGATGACATCCACGGTGTAAACGTGGCGCTCTACCAGCTGAGCTAAAGACCCATTACTGCCGGATCAGGCGCTGCTGCGCCCTGACCAACGAACATAGACTCTACCCGACGCCGGGCATAAAGTGCGAATCGGCGCGCCCGCCCTCCCCATTCCACTGTCCGGCTATACCGGTGGGAGCTCGGCGGCGAGCCAGGTCAGCGATTCGCTGACGCCCGCTTCAAGCTTGACGGTCGCTTTGTCGTCCCCGCGCGTGGCCCCACGGTTGATGATGACCACCGGCTTGCCGTCCTTCGACGCGTGCCTGACAAACCGGAGGCCGCTCATTACCGTGAGGGAGGAGCCGGCGACCACAAGCGCAGCGGCGTCGTCGACCATCCGATACGACATTTCAACCCTGTCCTTGGGCACGTTCTCCCCGAAGTACACAAAGTCCGGCTTCAGCGTTCCTCCGCAGGCGGGGCACACAGCAACAACGAAGCTGCTGATCAGGGCCTGGTCCTCCACGGTTGAATCGGCATCCGGCGCCATTTCCACCAGGCCGGATTCCTTCGCCCGGTCAAGGAATCCCGGGTTCAGCTCCTCCAGCATTGCTGCGAGCAGGCGGCGGGAGTAGGTCCGTCGGCAGTCCAGGCACACTATCTGGTCATACCTTCCATGGAGGTCCACCACATTGACGCTTCCGGCGTCCTGGTGGAGCCGGTCCACGTTCTGTGTAATGAGGCCCGTCAGGTGTCCACGGCGTTCCAGCTCTGCAGCGGCACGGTGCCCTTGGTTGGGATCAGCGTGGCGGAGGTGTGACCATCCGATGTGGTTCCGTGCCCAGTAACGCTGTCGGTTCGCGGCAGCCTTGACGAACTCCTGGTAGGTCATCGGTGTCCGCGGCGGCGAGCCCGGCCCGCGGTAGTCCGGAATGCCCGAGTCCGTGCTCAGGCCCGCACCGGTCAGGAGGGCGAACCGGGCACCTGCCAGCAGGTCCCTGATCCGGACCAGGACCTCGAGCTCATCGGCGGAAGGCAGGGCGGTGGGAACGGGCGGCATGCTGGCGAAGCCCGTGAGGCCCACACCGTGCCGCCGCTCAGCCATGATCCGTCAGGCCTTTTCCAGCCCGGCCAGTGCCTTGCGGTACTCGCCGAGGTCCCGGGCCTGGCCGCGCGGGTTCACCACGGTGTAGCGGATGCTTCCGCTGGCATCGATGATGAATGTGCCCCGTTGCGCCATCCCGCTTTCGGGGTCGAAGACGCCGTAGAGGCTGGCGGCAGCGCCGTGGGGCCAGAAATCCGCCAGCAGGTCGAAGGTGTACCCCTCCTGCTCGGCGTAGGCCCGCAGGGTGAACTTACTGTCAACCGAGACCGCGAGGACAACTGCGTTCGTGTCTTCGAACAGGGCCAGGTTGTCCCTGATCTCACAGAGTTCGCCGGTGCAGATACCGGAGAAGGCAAAGGGGTAGAACACCAAAACCACGTTCTGGCCGCGAAAGGCGGACAACCTGACCGGCTCGCCGTACTGGTTGACCAGTTCAAAGTCGGGTGCCGCACCGCCAACGGCGGGGACGGCAACGGAGGCAGCGGCAAGCGCTGCCGTCACTTGTTCTTCCTGCTCACCAGCCGCGTTGCGCTCCAGTCCTTGGACACGCCTGCAGACGTCGTCACGTGCAGCCCGGCGGTCGGCGCTGCCTCCTGGATGTCCGCCGGGGAGACGTATCCAGTCCTTCCGGACTTCGGGGTCAGGACCCAGACAACACCGGTTTCGCTCAGTGTGGTCAGCGAATCCATCAGGCTGTCCACCAGGTCCCCGTCGCCGTCGCGCCACCAGAAAACGACGGCGTCCGCCACTTCATGGTCGTCCTCGTCCAGCAGCTCGGAACCCGTGAGGTCCTCAATATCGTCACGCAAGTCGAAATCGACGTCGTCGTCGTAACCGAACTCCTGAATCAGATCCCCATTCTTGAAACCCAATTTTTCCGCCACATTTACCGAAGTGGCGGCGTCGGCCTCGCTCACGTGTACCTCCAATGCCTTTTACGCGCAGTGCGCATAGTGATTTCCATTACTCCCAGCCAACACCCTTTGTGCCTGAGCTTCAAGCTGCCGCCCCCGCGATGCGGCATATTCTGCGTCACATCAGGATCCGCCAACCCGCAGCACAGCGGCTTTTCGTCACACAACCAGTATGACGGCGAAATACAACCGAGCCGCCCAAGCCGCGGCTACGCATCGCGTTGGGGACAGAGTTAGAGTGGCAGGTGACAACTATGCCTGCGGGGCAACAACCCTGTAACTCCAATGCAGACGTAGGAATGCTAGGACCCTGCCCGGCACACATGACCGGGCTGTTGTAACCGATACGTCGCACACGGCGTATGTACGCCGGGCGGTCACCCTGCCCGGCCTGAGTGCGCCATCAATGCGCGCAAAGAGAGGTTGGACGTGGCTGCAGGAGAAGATACCTCCCATATCCTCAGCGGGTTGACTAACCAGCTGCCTGATCGTGATCCGGAAGAGACTGCCGAGTGGGTTGAGTCCCTGGATTCGTTGATCAGGGAACAGGGCACTGAGCGTGCCCAATTCATCATGCGGAGCCTGCTGCAGCGTGCGGGTGCGCAGAGCGTCGGGGTGCCGATGGTGACCACCACCGATTACGTGAACACGATCCCGGTGGACCAGGAAGCCGAGTTCCCCGGGAACGAGGAGTACGAGCGCCGCTACCGGGCGTACATGAGGTGGAACGCCGCTGTGATGGTCCACCGTGCGCAGCGGGCGAACATCGGTGTGGGCGGGCATATCTCCACCTACGCCGGGGCCGCGACCCTGTATGAGGTCGGCTTCAACCACTTCTTCCGCGGCAAGGACCACCCCGGCGGCGGGGACCAGGTCTTCTTCCAGGGCCACGCCTCCCCCGGCATGTACGCCCGAGCGTTCATGGAAGGCCGCCTTTCGGAGGAGGACCTGGACGGGTTCCGGCAGGAAAAGTCCAAGGAAGGCCACGCGCTCTCCTCCTACCCGCACCCGCGGCTGATGCCGCACTTCTGGGAGTTCCCCACCGTGTCCATGGGCATCGGGCCGATGAACGCGATCTACCAGGCCCAGTCCAACCGGTACCTGCACAACCGCGGCCTGAAAGACACCTCCGACCAGCAGGTCTGGGCGTTCCTGGGCGACGGGGAAATGGACGAGCCCGAATCCCGCGGCCTGCTCCAGCTCGCCGCGAACGAGAACCTGGACAACCTGAACTTCGTCATCAACTGCAACCTCCAGCGCCTGGACGGCCCGGTCCGCGGCAACGGCAAGATCATGCAGGAACTCGAAGCGTTCTTCCGCGGCGCGGGCTGGAACGTGATCAAGGTCGTCTGGGGCCGGGAATGGGATGACCTGCTCGCCCGCGACACCGACGGGTCGCTGGTGAAGATCATGAACGAAACCCCCGACGGGGACTACCAGACGTACAAGGCCGAATCCGGCGGGTTCGTCCGCGAGCACTTCTTCGGGAAGGACCCGGCCACCAAGGACCTCGTCGCGGACCTCACCGATGACCAGATCTGGAACCTCAAACGCGGCGGCCACGACTACCGCAAGGTCTACGCCGCGTACAAGGCAGCGACCGAATTCAAGGGCAAACCCACCGTCATCCTCGCCAAAACCGTCAAGGGCTACGGCCTCGGGCCGCACTTCGAGGGCCGCAACGCGACCCACCAGATGAAGAAACTCACCCTGGACGACCTGAAGAAGTTCCGCGACCACCTGCGGATCCCCATCACGGATGACCAGCTCGAAAACGACCTGTACCAGCCCCCGTACTACCACCCCGGCACGGACGCCCCGGAGATCAAGTACATGATGGAACGCCGTGCAGCCCTGGGCGGCGCGGTCCCTGAACGCCGGTCCAAGCACGCCGAGATCACCCTGCCCGACGCCAAGTCCTACGAGGTCGCCAAACGCGGCTCCGGCAAACAGCAGGCCGCCACCACCATGGCCTTCGTGCGCCTGCTCAAGGACCTGATGCGGGACAAGAATTTCGGCAAGCACATCGCCCCGATCATCCCGGACGAGGCCCGGACCTTCGGGATGGACGCGTTCTTCCCCACCGCGAAGATCTACAACCCCAAGGGACAGAACTACCTCTCGGTGGACCGCGACCTGGTCCTGGCCTACAAGGAATCCGCCCAGGGCCAGCTGATCCACCCCGGCATCAACGAAGCCGGCGCCGTGGCAGCGTTCACCGCCGCCGGCACCGCCTACGCCACCCACGGCGTGCCCCTGGTCCCGGTCTACGTCTTCTACTCCATGTTCGGCTTCCAGCGCACCGGCGACGCGTTCTGGGCAGCCGCGGACCAGATGACCCGCGGGTTCATCATCGGCGCCACCGCAGGACGGACCACCCTCACCGGCGAAGGACTCCAGCACGCCGACGGCCACTCCCCGCTGCTGGCCTCCACCAACCCCGCCGTGATCACCTACGACCCCGCCTACGGGTACGAAATGGGCCACATCATCCGCGACGGCCTCGAACGCATGTACGGGCCGGACTCGGAGGACCGGAACCTGATGTACTACCTCACCGTGTACAACGAGCCCATCACCCAGCCGGCCGAACCGGAGGAACTGGACGTCGAGGGTGTTATCAAGGGCATCTACCTTCTTGCCCCGGCGAAGATTGACGGTCCGCGGACCCAGATCCTGGCCTCCGGCGTCTCCGTCCCCTGGGCCCTCGAGGCCCAGCGGATCCTCGCCGAAGACTGGTCGGTCTCCGCCGACGTCTGGTCCGTGACCTCCTGGAACGAACTGCGCCGCGACGGACTCGCCGCCGAAGAGGAAGCCTTCCTCAACCCCGGCGAGCCCGCCCGCGTCCCCTTCGTCACCCAGCAACTCGAAGGAGCCACCGGACCCGTCGTCGCAGTCTCCGACTACATGAAAGCCGTCCCCGACCAGATCCGCCAGTTCGTCCCCAACGAATTCGCCACCCTCGGCGCCGACGGCTTCGGCTTCTCCGACACCCGCGCAGCAGCCCGCCGCTTCTTCAAGAACGACACCCACTCCATCGTGGTGCGTTCACTGGAGATGCTCGCCCGCCGCGGCGAGGTGGATGTCCAGGCTCCGATCAAGGCGATTGAGAAGTACAGGCTTCACAACGTCAATGCGGGCACCACGGGCAACGCCGGCGGCGAGGCCTAGCCTGTTCGCTGAGTAAAGACGCGACGGCGGCTCCCTCCGAAAGGCGGGGGCCGCCGTCGTCCGTTAAGGCCCTGGGCCATGTGACGCAGGGCAAACCGGATTGTAGCCTTTGCACAAATGGAGGTTGCGGGACGGTGGCCGTATGCTCAAAGAATGCCAGCACCCGCCACCCCGTCCGCCAAGCGCAAACCGTCCACTCCGGGGGTCACTCCGGAGAAGTCGGAGACCCTCAAGAAACTGCGGGCAAACGTGGGCCAGTTGTCCACCACCACCATGCGCGAGCTGGAAAAGTCCCTGCCGTGGTACAGCCGGCTCAGCTCGGACGAACGCTCCGCGCTGGGCATGGTGGCACAAAACGGCATTGCGGCCTTCGTCACCTGGTACGAGAGGCCCAGCTCCCCGTCATGGATCCTGACCGACGTCTTTGGGACGGCACCCACCGAACTCACGCGCTCGATCAGCCTTCAGAAAGCGCTGCAGTTGATCAGGATCGTGGTGGAGGTGGTGGAGGACCAGGTGCCGGTCATTGCGCCGGAGGCTGACCAGCCGTCCCTCCGTGAAGCCGTATTGCGCTACTCAAGGGAGGTCGCCTTCGCTGCCGCCGACGTCTACGCGCGCGCCGCGGAATCCCGCGGGTCCTGGGATACCCGCCTTGAGGCCCTGATCGTCGACGCCATCCTCCGCGGCGAGAACACGGACGCTTTGCGCTCCAGGATCGCAGCGCTGGGCTGGAAAGCCCAGGAGCGCTTCACGGTGATGGTGGGCAACTCCCCTTCGGAGCCCAGTGCCAGCTACGTCAGCGAATTGCGCCGGATGGCCGGCCGGTACGCGGAGGACGCCCTGGTAGGCATCCAGGGCGACAGGCTCATCCTCATCCTGGGTGGAGTGCAGGACAGGGAAACCGCGTATGTGAAGCTCAGCGAAATGTTTGCTCCCGGCCCCGTGGTCTACGGCCCCGAGGCCGGTTCGCTGCTGGAAGCCAGCGGGTCCGCGCAGTCCGCCTTCGCCGGCCTGACCGCGGCGAGGGCATGGCCGTCCGCCCCGCGTCCCGTGGCTGCCGACGATTTGCTGCCCGAACGCGTCATTTCCGGGGACGACGCCGCCCGCCGTTCACTGGTCAAGAACATCTACCGCCCCTTGCTGGCCGCGTCCAACGGGCTGGTTGAAACCCTGGGCACCTACCTGGAACTGGGGCATTCGCTGGAGGCGACCGCGCGGGAACTCTTCGTTCACGCGAACACTGTGCGGTACCGTTTGAAGCGCGTCTGCGACGTCACGGGCTGGGATCCGCTTCTGCCGAGGGAGGCCTTCGTATTGCAGGCCGCACTGGTTGTAGGCCGGCTTTCGACGCCACCGAAAGCTGCGGCCGAGCGCCAGCCGTCCCGGAATCAGCCCTGAGGCGTTGTAGACTTCCTACAACCTGACCCCGTGAGCTTGGTGCGGACAAACACCGCTGAATCACACAGTAATTTGGAAAGCTGGATACGTGCTTGCAATAGTCTGCCCTGGACAGGGCTCACAGACCCCGGGTTTTCTGGCCCCCTGGCTGGAACTGCCCCCGGTGGCAGGCCAGCTGGCCTCCCTCAGCGACATCGCAGGCATTGACCTGATCGCCCACGGGACTACCTCGGACGAAGAAACCATCAAGGACACTGCCGTAGCGCAGCCCCTTATCGTTGCCGCCGGCCTGGTTGCGGCCGCGTCCCTGTTCGATGTTGAACTCGGCTCCCTTCCGGTCATCCTGGCAGGCCACTCCGTTGGTGAGATCACCGCCTCCGCCCTTGCCGGCGTCCTCACCGAGCAGGAGGCCATGACCTTCGTCCGCGAGCGTGCCAACAGCATGGCCGCAGCCGCAGCCGTCACCCCCACCGGCATGAGCGCAGTGGTGGGCGGCGACCCCGCCGAGGTCCTGGCGGCCATCACGGCCACGGGCGCCACCCCGGCCAACGTCAACGGCGCCGGCCAGACCGTTGCCGCCGGCACCTTTGACCAGCTGAAGGCCCTTGCCGAGAACCCGCCGGCCAAGGCCCGGGTTATTCCCCTGAAGGTGGCGGGCGCGTTCCACACCAGCCACATGGCTCCCGCAGTCAGTGCCCTCAAGGCCCTGGAACCGCAGCTTAAGCCGCAGGCACCGAAGGTGCCGCTGCTGTCCAACTTCGACGGCGGTGAAGTCACCGACGGCCACGCCGCCGTCGAAAGCCTCATTGCGCAGGTGTCACGCCCCGTCCGCTGGGACCGGTGCATGGAGACGATGGTTGCACGGGGCGTCACCGGCGTCATTGAACTCGCTCCTGCCGGCACGCTTGCCGGCCTCGCCAAGCGGGGCATGCCCGGCGTCAAAACCGTTGCGGTCAAAACCCCGGACGACCTTTCCGCCGCACTGGCGCTTTTCGCAGAACTGGAGGGCAACGCATGAGCGTCCCCACGCTGAAACAGGCCCCGATTCAGGAGCACACCCGGATCCTCGGCCTGGGAGCCTACCGGCCGGATGTCATCGTCACCAACGAGGACGTCTGCCAGTGGATCGACTCCTCTGACGAATGGATCCGCCAACGCACCGGCATCGTGACCCGGCACCGGGCACCGGCCGGGGTGAGCGTCATCGACATGGCCGAGGGCGCTGCCCTGGAGGCCATGGAAAAGGCCGGCATTCAGGCCTCGGACCTGGGCGCTGTCATCGTCTCCACCGTGACGCATCCCTACGCCACGCCTTCTGCCGCGGCCGCCCTGGCTGACCGCCTCGGCGCCACCCCCGCGCCGGCCTTTGACATCTCCGCGGCCTGCGCCGGCTACTGCTACGGCATTGCCCAGGGCGACGCCCTGGTCCGGTCAGGCGCAGCCAAGTATGTCCTGGTGGTTGGCGCGGAGAAGTTGTCAGACGTCATCGACAACCGCGAACGCACCATCTCCTTCCTGCTCGGGGACGGTGCCGGCGCCGTCGTCATCGGCCCCTCCGAAACTCCCGGAATCGCGCCTTCGGTCTGGGGGTCGGACGGCAGCAAGTGGGACGCCATCGGAATGACCCGTTCCATGCTCGATGTCCGGGACCTTGGCCTGGCTGCCCGGCAGTCGGACTCGACAGGGGACCTTGCCCTGCTCGAGGAAGCCCAGGAACTGTACCCCACCCTTCGCCAGGACGGCCAGACCGTCTTCCGCTGGGCCGTGTGGGAAATGGCGAAGGTGGCCCAGCAGGCCATGGACGCCGCCGGCGTGCAGGCGGAGGACCTCGTGGCCTTCATCCCACACCAGGCCAACATGCGCATTATCGACGAGATGGTCAAGAAGCTGAAGCTGCCCGAGACGGTTACAGTGGCACGGGACATCGCCGATGCGGGGAACACCTCCGCAGCGTCCATCCCGTTGGCCACCCACCGCCTGCTGGCCGAAAAGCCGGAGCTGAGCGGCGGACTTGCCCTCCAGATCGGTTTCGGCGCCGGGCTTGTCTTCGGCGCCCAGGTAGTTGTCCTTCCTTAGGAACGCCCCAACAGGCCGCAACCGCGTCCTGAACCATTTCCGGCAGCCCCTGCCGGCAATACAAGAAAAGGAGCCATCAATGGCTAGCAACGAAGAGATCCTGGCCGGCTTGGCTGAAATCGTCAATGAAGAAACCGGCCTGGCCCCCGAGGCCGTGGAGCTGGACAAGTCCTTCACCGAGGACCTGGACATCGACTCCATCTCCATGATGACCATTGTGGTCAACGCAGAAGAGAAGTTCGGCGTGCGCATCCCGGACGAAGAGGTCAAGAACCTCAAGACCGTCGGCGACGCCGTCAGCTTTATCGCCGGAGCACAGGCCTAGCCAAGGCTTCCGCCGTTCATCGGCATGGCAGGGCTGCCGGTCCGGACGACCGGGCCGGCAGCCCGCCGCATTTTTCCGGCATCCAGCCCTGCACGCCAGCGTTCCTCCGGCGCTGTCCTTGGCAGCGTTGTTGCTTGCAGCAGGATGCCGATCATCAACACGCGGGACCTCCGGCAGACGGATTCCCCACCGACGAAAGAGTGATCCCATGACACGCAAAGTAGTCATTACCGGTCTGGGCGCCACCACGCCCATTGGCGGCGATGTACCCACGATGTGGAACAACGCGCTCAAGGGGGTCTCCGGTGCCCGCACCCTGGAGGACGACTGGGTAGCCAAGTACGAGCTTCCCGTCCACTTCGCCGCGCGCTGCAGCACCCCCGCCCTGGAGGTCCTCAGCCGCGTCGAGGCCAAGCGGATGGACCCGTCCACGCAGTTCGGCGTCATCGCAGCCCGCGAAGCCTGGGCCGATTCCGGCATCACGGACTTCGACAAGGACAGGCTCGCTGTTGCCTTCGCCACCGGCATCGGCGGTGTCTGGACACTGCTTGATGCCTGGGACACCCTCAAGGAAAAAGGCCCCCGCCGGGTCCTCCCCATGACCGTTCCCATGCTGATGCCCAACGGTGTTGCCGCAGCCGTCAGCCTGGACCTCGGCGCCCGCGCCGGCGCACACACCCCCGTTTCCGCCTGCGCGTCCGGCACCGAAGCCCTCCACCTTGGGCTCGACCTGATCCGCTCAGGCAAGGCCGACGTGGTCATGTGCGGCGGCGCCGAAGCGGCCATCCACCCGATGCCCCTCGCAGCCTTCGCCTCCATGCAGGCACTCTCCCGCCGGAATGACGACCCGCAGGGCGCCTCCCGCCCCTACGACACGGGCCGCGACGGCTTTGTCATGGGTGAAGGTGCAGGCGCCCTGGTCCTCGAAGCCGAGGAGCACGCCCTGGCACGCGGAGCGCGCATCTACGGTGAACTGGCGGGAACGTCCGTCACGGCCGATGCGTACCACATCACCGCTCCAGACCCCGCGGGCCTCGGTGCCACCCGTGCACTGAAGGCCGCAATGTTCGATGGCAGGATCCAGCCGGAGGACGTGGTGCACGTGAACGCGCACGCCACCTCAACCCCCGTTGGCGACAAGCCCGAGTACACCGCCCTCCGGGCCGCACTGGGCAGCCACGTGGACAACGTAGCCGTATCCGCAACAAAGTCCCAGATGGGGCACCTCCTGGGCGCATCCGGTGCCGTGGAGGCCGTACTGACGGTGTTGGCTGTTTACGACCGGAAGGCGCCTGTCACCATCAACCTGGAAAACCAGGACCCGGAGATCCCGCTCGACGTGGTTACCTCGGCGCGCGACCTGCCTGCCGGAAACATCGTGGCCCTCAGCAACTCGTTCGGCTTCGGTGGCCACAACGCCGTCATCGCGGTCCGCAGCGTCTGATCTTCAGAACGTTGTACCGCCTACAGGAGGAGGCCCCGCCGTTTCGGCGGGGCCTCCTCTTTGCTATGGAGAAACGTACGGTCGACGGCGGTCAGCCCACCTGGTGGAGCCAACGGACAGGCGCGCCTTCAGCGGCGTGCCGGAACGGCTCCAGCTCCTCATCCCAGGCTTCGCCGAGGGCGAGGGAGAGCTCGTGGTAGACAGCTGCGGGATCGCCGGCGCCCGATTCGTAGGCGTAACGGATCCTGTCCTCGGAGACCATGATGTTGCCGTGCACGTCGGTGACAGCGTGGAAGATGCCCAGCTCGGGGGTGTGCGACCAGCGGCCGCCGTCGACACCCTGGCTCGGCTCTTCCGTGACCTCATAGCGAAGATGCGCCCATCCCCGCAGGGATGACGCCAGCTTTGAGCCCGTACCGGGGGTACCGGTCCAGGACAGCTCTGCCCGGAACATTCCGGGCGCAGCAGGCTGCGGGGTCCACTCGAGGTCCGTCCGCTTATCCACGACGGATCCGATGGCCCACTCAACGTGGGGGCACAGAGCCGTAGGGGCCGAGTGAACGAACAGCACACCGCGGGTCATTGCAACAGACATTCCATCCTCCATAGCTCTAGGTACGTCTTCCCCAACGACCTCTGCCTGGATGGAACTGCCGTGCCTTGCACTGCGGCTGTGGTTCCTGCCTGCGTATTCAGATGTATCAGATAAAACAGTGTCCGGACTTGCTGTGGCGCAAAAAGCTGTGAGCTTCAAGCGGGACTTGAAAGTTGCCGGACGTGATTCTTATTGTGCCGTACGGCACCAAATTACGCCAGTGCGATTCCGGACCCCGGACCTATGCCCTGGGATGGGCCTGCTGGTAGCTCTTCCGCAGCCGGTCAACAGAGACGTGGGTATAGATCTGCGTGGTGGCGAGGCTGCTGTGGCCAAGGATTTCCTGGACTGCGCGCAGGTCGGCTCCGCCATCCAGCAGATGCGTGGCCGCTGAATGCCTGAGCGCGTGCGGGCCTGACGCGGAGGTGTCACCGAGCCCCGCAAAAAGGTGGTTGACCATGGCGCGGACCTGCCGCTGGTCCACCCGTCCGCCCCGGGCCCCCAGGAAGAGGGCCGGCCCGCTGTTGTCCCTGGCCAGCAGGGGCCGGCCGCGCCGCAGCCAGTCGTCCACGGCGACGGCCGCCGGAACACCATACGGGACAGTGCGTTCCTTGTTGCCCTTGCCTATGACTCGCAACGTCCGCCTGTCCGGGTCCAGGTCATCAATGTCCAGCCCCGCCAGTTCGCCCACCCGGATTCCGGTGGCGTAGAGCAGTTCCACGATGGCACGGTTCCGCAGGGCGAGCGGCGCACCCTCGGCCGCCGCTTCTTCCAGCGTTGCCAGCAGCCGGGTCAACTGACCGGCCTGCAGGACCCCCGGCAGGGACTGTTCGCGTTTCGGAGCCTTGAGCCGGAGGGCAGGATCGCTGGCAATACGTTCTTCCGCCAGGGCCCAGGCCGTGAAAACCCTGACGGAGGCAGACCGGCGGGCCAGCGTGCTGCGTGCCGCGCCGTCCTGGCTCTGGGCCCCGAGCCAGCGCCGGAGCGTCCCGAGTTCCAGGTCCTGGAGCCGGCTGGCGCCTTCGGCGGCAGCAGACTCCAGCAGGCCCAGCACATCACCCAGGTATCCACGGAGCGTGTGCGGTGAAACGGCACGTTCTGCGGAAAGATACCGCCCGAAGGCAGCAAGGGCCTCGCCAAGCTCCACAGGCAGGTGTTCATTCTCCACCCATCCACTGTCCCAGCTTCAGCATGGAAAGGACGGGTGACACGCTCCACTCCAGACGGTGCCTGCAACTTCCCGTGCAGGACGGCCCGCCCTTCCCGGCAGTACGCATCAGCCCGTTGCCTTGCCGCGTTTCCAGCCTCCCCGCTCTGAGACGGCCAGGCCCAGCAGGCCCAACCGGCCGAGACCGGCCCGGACTGACTCCTGGCCCAGGCCGGCCACCACTGACAGCTTTTCGACGGACGTGGTGGAGCGCAGCGGCAGCGCGTCCAGGAGGATCAGGTCCTCGAGCGTAAGGCCGTCCTGCACCGCAGCCGCCCCTTGGCGCGGATCAGGGAGGGCGGAGCCGCTAGGGCCGGCCAGCTCGGCAATCTCGGCAGCATCCGTAACGCAGACTGCTCCCCCGTCCCGCAGAAGCCGGTGGCATCCGGCTGAGTTGGCGCTATGCACCGAGCCCGGAACAGCCCCGACGGCACGTCCAAGGGTCTCCGCGTGGTGGGCGGTGTTCAACGCCCCGGACCGCCACCTGGCCTCGACCACCACGGTCACACCGGACAGTGCTGCAATGATGCGGTTACGCTGCAGGAACCGGTAACGGGTAGGCGCAGACCCTGGCGGAACCTCGGCCAGGACAGCGCCCTGGTTGCACACGGCCCGCAGGAGATCCTCGTTGCCTGAGGGATAGAACCGGTCCACTCCCCCTGCCATGACAGCAATGGTGGGAACCGTACCGGTTGCCCCCGCAAGGGCCGCACGGTGGGCATGCGCGTCGATCCCGTACGCACCACCCGAGACTACGGTGAAGCCGCGCTGGGCCAGCGAGTAGGCAAGATCACCGGTGACGGCGGCGCCGTAGCTGGTGCTGTCCCGTGAGCCAACGAGGGCTATGGACGTTGCCGCTCCGGGCAGCTGCTGTTCCTGTCCCCGCCACCAGAGGCAGATCGGCTCCTGGATTCCGAGGTCAGCCAGCTGGCTTGGCCACAATTCGTCCGACGGTATGATCAGCCGCCCGCCGAGGCGCGCCATGGTGGCCAGATCCCGCTCGGGAGCCAGGTCGGGTATGCGTGGTTGCCAACGCTTCAGGGAGGCGGCCATTCCAGCCCAGCCCGTGGTGGAACCATCGCCCGAAAGCAGCGCAGTGATCTCCTGCTCCAGCTCCGGACCGGCCGGAAGTTGGCCCGTGGCGATCCGCAGGGCGTCCACGGCCCCGGCCACCTGGACCAGGGCAAGGCCTGCAGCGTCCTGCGGTTCCATCAGGCGTGAGAGGGCGGCGCGTGAACGCCGCTCGATGTCCAGATGCATGGCTGTCTCCTTCATGCTGCAGCCGCCGCTGCCTGCCGAAGTCCCAGCGCCTGCCCGATGTCGTTCGTGTCCGGCTGCTCCCGGTACCCCAAGTCGGCGAGGGTCCATGCAAGCCGGAGTACGCGGTCATAGCCGCGCGCCGTCAGGACGCCGCGTTCCAGGGAATGGTCCAGGATGCGGGTGACTGCCGGTGCGAGCCGAAGCTCGCCCCGGAGGATGCGGCCGGGGATCTGCGCATTTGTTTCCAGCCCGTAGGGCGTCAGCCGCTCCCTCTGGCGGGCCCGTGCGCCCAGCACCCGCCGTGCGACGGTTGCGGTGTCTTCCTCGGCCACTGCCTGTCCGAAGTCGGCCAGGGAAACCCTTTCCACCTGCAGCTGGACGTCCACCCTGTCGAGGAGCGGGCCGGACATCCTGGCCATGTACCGCCGCCGCATCATGGGCGTGCAGGTGCAGTCGAGCCCTTTTCCGGAGGCCTTGCCGCAGGGGCAGGGATTCGCTGCGAGGACCAGCTGGAACCGTGCGGGATAGGCAGCGGTCCCGGCCGACCGGTGAATCACCAGTTCACCGCTTTCCAGGGGTTGGCGGAGGGCATCCAGCACCCGGCGCTCATACTCGGGTGCCTCATCGAGGAACAGGACGCCGCGGTGGGCGCGGGAGGCGGCTCCGGGCCGGGGAAGCCCCGAGCCTCCCCCGATAATCGCGGCGGCGGTTGCGGAATGGTGCGGACTTTCGAACGGTGGCCGCCGGAGCAGCTGCACCGATGACGATGGAAGTCCGCACAGCGAATGGATGGCCGTGACCTCCATGGACTCATGGTCCCCGAGATCCGGCAGGAGCCCGGGCAGTCGTTCGGCCAGCATGGTCTTGCCGGCACCGGGCGGGCCCGTCAGGAGCAGGTGGTGTGCCCCGGCGGCTGCGACTTCCAATGCGCGCCGGGCATCCCCCTGGCCGGAGACGTCAGCCATGTCAGGATAGGGGCCGGCTTCCGCACATGCGTCCCCGGCGCCGTCCGCGTCCTCGGGTTCGAAATCCAAGGCAAGCTCCTGGGGGTCCGCGCCGAAGTCCAGCGCCAGCCGGGCAAGGGTGCTGTATCCCCGCACGTGGGCATCAGGAACCAAGGACGCCTCGGCAAAGTTCGCCTGCGCCACCACGATGTCCGGATATCCGGCCTGCACCGCGGCCATCACCGCTGGAAGGATGCCGCGGACCGGGCGCAGCCGGCCGTCGAGTCCCAGCTCGGCAATAAACACCGTCCGCCCGGTGGGTTTGATGTCATTGGCGGCGCGGAGCACGGCCATGGTCACCGCCAGGTCGAATCCCGATCCCCGCTTGGGCAGGGAGGCCGGGATGAGGTTGGCGGTGATCTTCCGGCGGCTCAGGGGAATTCCGGAGTTCTTCGCGGCCGAGCGGATCCTTTCCTTGGCCTCGTTGAGGGAGGCGTCCGGCAGGCCGAGGAGCACGAAGGCCGGAAGGGTCTGGCCGATGTCAGCCTCGACCTCCACGATGTATCCGTTCAGCCCCACCAGTGCAATGGAGTAGGTGCGTCCCAGGGGCATTCAGCCCACCCCCCGAAGGTGCTCCACCAGGGGCGACCCGCCGCCGTCGTCAATCACCGCGATGACGTCAATGCGCCGCAGCGGCATCCTCAGCTCACGGTCCCGGCACCACGCGGCCCCGAGCCGGTGCAGCCGCGCCAGCTTGTCCGGGCTCACGGCTTCAAAGGGATGCCCGTAATCGAGGGTGCGGCGGGTTTTGACTTCGGCGATCACCAGGGCATCGCCGTCCAGCGCGACGATGTCTATTTCGCCCTCGGTGCAGCGCCAGTTGCGCTCCACCACAAGCATGCCAAGGGCTTCCAGGTAACCGGCGGCAAGGTCCTCGCCGTGCCGGCCCAACAGGTCTTTTGATTTCATGTCTACCTCCGCAACCAGCCTGGACCGGCTGGAACGCGAAGGACAGGACGGCCGCCCCCTATGTGGATGAACGCGGGCCGTCAGGCCTTGTGCAGGAAAGGTCAGCTGTGCCGGAGAAGTGCGCGGCAGCGCGGAGTGTTAGTTGCCCAGGTCGACATCCTTGGGCAGGGCCAGCTCCTCGTTGCGCGGCAGCTCTTCGACGTTGACGTCCTTGAAGGTCAGGACCCGGACGCTCTTGACGAACCGTGCTGAGCGGTAGACATCCCAGACCCAGGCGTCCTGCAGGGTCAGGTCGAAGTAGACCTCGCCGTCGGCGCTGCGGGCCTGCAGGTCCACGTGGTTGGCCAGGTAGAAGCGGCGTTCGGTCTCGACAACGTAGCTGAACAGTCCGACGACATCCCGGTATTCGCGGTAGAGCTGAAGCTCCATGTCGGTTTCATAGTTTTCAAGATCCTCGGCACTCATGCTTCCATCTTGCACTATCGGCGGGGCGGCCGGTGCCCGGTGCGGGGCTCAGTCCCCGGCGGCGGCGTCTTCCAAGCCTGGGCCTGCATTGTCCGGCAGCCCGCCGTCAGCCAGTTCCCCTCCGAGGAGCCGCCAGCTGACCCGGTGGTAAGGCGTGGGCCCGGCGGCTCGGAGGACATCCCGGTGCAGTGCGGTGGCGTAGCCCTTGTTGATGTCCCAGCCAAAGGCCGGGAACTCAGCATGGAGCTCCCGCATCATCCTGTCCCGCTCAACCTTGGCGATGACGCTGGCCGCCGCCACGCTCAGGCACTGCATGTCCGCCTTGACCTTGGTGTGCACGGGGGCGTCACAACTTGCCACCAGCGGCTCGTCGAACAGGGACAGCTGTTCGGCAGGTGAGAGCCAGTTGTGGCTTCCGTCCAGGAGCACTGCCTCGGGGCGGATCCCCGCAGAAAGGACCTCCAGCCACGCCCGGGTTCCTGCAAGGCGCAACGCGGCGATGATTCCCACCGAGTCGATTTCCTGCGCTGAGGCGTGGCCAACTGCAGAGGCCACGCTCCACCGGCGGACCAGAGGGTCAAGGCGTTCCCGCTCCGCCGGGGCCAGGAGTTTGCTGTCCCGGACCCCGGCCAGGGGCTTCTGCCGTTCCAGGTCCACCACGGCGATGCCCACGCTGACGGGCCCGGCAAGCGCGCCCCGCCCCACCTCGTCCACGCCTGCAAGGTACCGGATCCCCTGGGCCTTGAACGTCCGCTCGTGCCTGAGTGTGGGGGCCCTGGCCTGGGGAATCCTGGTGGAGCCCATCCTGGGCTTAAGTGCGGCGGGCATGGTCAGGGCGCCGCCGGAACGTTGCGGAACACGTCCGGATAATTGCCCAGGGTAGTGAACCGGCTCAGCGGCCAGGCGATGACGGCGGCCTTGCCTTCGAGGTCGGCGATGTCGATGAATCCGCCGTCGGAGTCCATGTGGGCCCGGGAGTCGGCTGAATGGTTCCGGTTGTCGCCCATCACCCACACCTTGCCTTCGGGGACAGTTACGTCGAAGTTCCGGATCTGCGGGACCTCAGCCGGATTGATGTAGCTCTCGTTGATGGGGGTCCCGTTAATCGTCAGTCTACCGCCGGCATCGCAGCAGACCACGTGGTCCCCCGGAAGTCCGATGACCCTTTTGACCAGGTGCTGCTCGGAGTTGTCGGGCAGCAGGCCCACGAACGTCAGTCCGTCCTGGACCCAGGTGAACGGGCCTTGCGGTTGTTCAGGCGCTGCCTGGAGCCAGCCCTTGGTGTCCCGGAATACCACGACGTCTCCGCGGTTCAGCGCGAACGGCTCTGGGACCAGGAGATTGACGAAGATGCGGTCGTCAACTTCAAGTGTGTTGACCATGGACTCGGACGGGATGAAGAAGGCCCGGAAGAGGAATGTCTTGATAAGGAAGGAGAGGACGACGGCGATCACCACCACCGTGGCCACTTCCTTCAGCCAGGCGAAGACGGGGCTGCCGGCGGGCTTCGCCGCTGACTTGGCGGCGGCACGGCTGCCCGTGGCGCCGGACGCAGGTGCGTCAGGACCTTGGCCGGAAGTCCCGGGAACGGCATCGGCCGGAACGTCCGAAGCGCCGTCGTGGCGTGGTTCGG
This sequence comes from Pseudarthrobacter quantipunctorum, assembly GCF_045291495.1. Lineage (NCBI taxonomy): Bacteria > Bacillati > Actinomycetota > Actinomycetes > Micrococcales > Micrococcaceae > Pseudarthrobacter > Pseudarthrobacter quantipunctorum. The sequence continues at coordinate 1,615,425 of NZ_CP148033.1, read as the reverse complement.
GTGTCCGCGCGTGGTTCTCGGGCATCTACTGTCCGTTCTCTGTTGTTGGTCCTGCAGGCGGACGGGGTACTGAAGCAAATCTATCAAGCGGCCAGATGATCTGGACCGGCCGCCCGATCACCCTGTCCACCGGGACCATGCCGCCGCCGGGGGCGCCGAGCAGGCTCCGTGAGTCGGCCGACAGGGACCGGTGGTCCCCCATCAGCCACAGCCGGCCGTCGGGGACCACGGCACTGAATTTTTGGGTGCTGGGGGCATCGCCGCTAAAGATGTAAGGCTCCGCCAGGGGTTCACCGTTCACCGTCACGTTGCCGCCGGCGTCGCAGCAGGCCACCGAGTCGCCGGGAAGCCCGATGACCCTCTTGACATACGTAGTGTCGCTGCCGGTGAGGCCTAGCCATTGGGTGACGGCGGCCGCGGTGTCCACCAGGGGACCGTTGCCGCTGTTGAGCGGGGCGAAGGTGCCCCTGCCGTCAAAGACGACGATGTCCCCGCGCCGGATGGGTTCGGTGCGGAAGCCGGTCCGGGACACAAGGATGCGGTCGCCGCCGACGAGCACAGGTTCCATGGATGCGGAGGGGATGAAGTACACATCCAGCCAGAGCGAACGGACCAGTCCGCTGACCGCCACGGCCAGGATGACGGCCATGAACGCAAAACGCCAGCCCACTTTTCGGGGCTGGCGTTTTGTGTGGTCCATGGTCCGTATCCTGGGCGCTGGTGCTGAATGGCTCCGGCGCTGGCCGGATACGGCCTCGGCCCGGCCTCTGCAGGTCCGAAAGGACTTACTTGGAGGTGGTGAAGTCGCGCTTTTCCTTGATCTTCGCAGCCTTACCGCGCAGTGCGCGCATGTAGTACAGCTTGGCGCGGCGGACGTCACCCTTGGTAACAACCTCGATCTTGTCGATGATCGGGGAGTGAACCGGGAAGGTACGCTCCACGCCGACGCCGAAGGAAACCTTGCGGACCGTGAAGGTTTCGCGGACGCCGTCGCCCTGGCGGCCCAGGACGAAGCCCTGGAACACCTGGACACGGGAGTTCTTGCCTTCGATGATGTTCACGTGCACCTTGAGGGTGTCACCCGCGCGGAACTGGGGAATATCGGTACGCAGCGAGGCTGCATCGAGGGAATCGAGAATATGCATAATTGCACTCCTGGTGAACGCCACAGGTCATTCACTTTGGGTCACGGCAGGAAAACCTGGTGCGCCCTTGGCGCACCGGCGATCTCCACCGAAAGTTAAGTGGCCCGGCCCCTTCACTGATTGATGAGGCCGGTTGTCTTAGCTGTTGGTTGCGCTCCCCCTGTGGCAGGTGCGGACCCAGTAGACACAAGGACTAATTTTGCCACACTGCGGAGGCTACAGCCAATCCCGCGACTCAGGCACCCCAGCCGGAGCTGTCCTGCCGGCGAGGTCAGTCCCGCCGGACATCTTCCGTACCGGGGCGGCGGCGCAGGCGGCCGTCCACGACGTCGTACCCCAGGTCCTGCAGTTCAGTGCGGTCGGCACGTGGCAGCTTCCCGGCGTCGAACGCTTCGAGGAGGTCGGGGCGGCGCTCCGCCGTCCGCCGGAACTGTTCGTGGCGGCGCCACTGCGCGATCTTGCCGTGGTTGCCGCTCAGCAGCACGGCCGGCACTTCCCGCTCGCGCCACACGGAGGGCTTGGTGTAGACGGGGTACTCCAGGAGCCCGTCTGAATGGGATTCCTCCACCAGCGACTCCGGATTGCCCACCACGCCAGGCAGCAGGCGCCCGATAGCCTCCACCATGGCCAGGACGGCCACTTCCCCACCATTGAGGACGTAGTCCCCCAGGCTGACGGGGCGGACCTCGAAGTGCTCCCGGGACCATTCGATGACGCGCTCGTCGATGCCTTCGTAACGTCCGCAGGCGAACGCCAGGTGCTCCTGCTCGGCCAGTTCGTAGGCCAGCGCCTGGGTGAACCTCTCCCCTGCCGGCGACGGTACGATCAGGACCGGCCTGCCCGATCCCTCCGGGCGGTCGGCCGCAATGGAGGATAAGGCCTGCGCCCAGGGTTCAGGCTTCATCACCATGCCGGCGCCTCCGCCGTAGGGCGTGTCGTCGACGGTGCGGTGCCTGTCCGTGGTGAAGGCGCGGAGGTCGTGGACGCGCAGGTCCAGGATCCCGTCCTGGCGGGCTTTCCCGATCAGGGACAGTTCCAGCGGTGCCAGGTATTCGGGAAAGATACTGACGACGTCGATCCGCATCTAGGCTTTCTCCTCCGGCTCCGAAGCGGCTGCTTCGTCCTCCGCATTCAGCTCGAAGAGGCCGTCCGGCGGCGTGAGGCGGATGAACCCCTCCTCAACGTTGACCTCAGGCACGATCTGCTCCACGAAGGGAACCAGGATTTCCTTGCCCTCCGGCGTGGTGACCATCAGGAGGTCCTGGACGGGCATGGTGTTCAGGGCGGTGACCTTGCCGACCACGCTGGAACCGACCCTCGCCTCCAGGCCGACAAGTTCGTGCTCGTACCAGCCCTCGTCGTCGTCTTCGTCCAGTTCCTCCGTTTCGATGAAGAGCTTGGCGCCCCGGAGGGTCTCCGCCTCGTTGCGGGTCCCAATTTCGTCGAAGCCCAGCAGCAGGATGTCCTTGTTCCAGCGGGCGCTGTTCACAGTGAGCGGGCCCGCTGAGGCCGGCTCAACCACGAACTCGGTGCCCGGCACGAACCTGTCCCCGGGTGCGTCGGTCAGGACCTGGACCGTCACCTCGCCGCGGATGCCGTGCGGTTTGCCGATTCGTGCCACCTGAAGCTGCATGTGTTCCTCTGTGTTGGATGTGGTTGACGGTGCTCTGGTAAAAGCACTCCGGCCCCTCCACCGCAGGGGTGGAGGGGCCGGAGCTAAAAACTGAATAGTGCCGAGCGCTCAGCGGCGGCGGTCGGTGTCGACAACGTCGACCCGCACCGGCTCACCGCCGGCCAAGGCTGCCACAACGGTGCGCAGTGCGCGCGCCGTGCGGCCCTGGCGGCCAATCACCCGTCCGAGGTCGTCCTGGTGAACGCGCACCTCGAGGGTGTCCCCGCGGCGGTTGCTCTTGGAGCTGACCTTGACGTCATCCGGGGAATCAACGATTCCCCGGACCAGGTGTTCCAGCGCTTCTGCCAGCAATCTACTCAGCCTCGGTGGTCTCTGCTTCGGCCTCGGCGGGAGCTTCGGCTGCCTCAGACTTGGATGCCTTCTTGGTGATGGCTTCCGGGATGATCACGGAACCCTTTTCCGGGGCAACGAAGGCTTCCTTCTGGGTCTTGGTCTTCAGGGTGCCTTCCTGGCCCGGCAGGCCCTTGAACTTCTGCCAGTCACCGGTGATCTTGAGGATCGCGGCGACCTGCTCGGACGGCTGGGCGCCGACGGACAGCCAGTACTGGGCACGCTCGGAGTTAACCTCGATGTATGAGGGCTCCTCGGTGGGGTGGTACTTGCCGATCTCTTCGATGGCGCGGCCATCACGCTTGGTGCGTGAGTCCGCGACGACGATGCGGTAGTACGGGGCGCGCATCTTGCCAAAGCGCTTAAGGCGAATCTTTACGGCCACTGTTGTGGTCACTCCTGTTTCAGAAAAGGGGGTGAACCCGGCGTTCTGCACCCGTGGGGCGGGCCGTACTTGCGGGTTCGAAGGACAGGATCCAGACGCGGAGAGAGGGGCCACGCAGATCGAGTACCTGTTTATTGTGCCAGATCAGCGTGAACATTTCGACTTGACGCGGCGTGACACGGACGACGCCCGCCGGAGCGTGCGGCCGGAAGTAGTCAGGCGGACCAGACGTACAGGCCGGTACGCTCCGAGTCGTCGATTCCGCTGGCGAGTTCTGCCACCCGCTGCACGTACGTCCGCGCCTCCGAAGCGCCAAACGGCATGTCATCCTGCGCCGCCCACTGTTCGGCCACCTCTTCGAGGACGTCGCCCTCGCCTTCGGTTTCATAGGACAGCAGGTCGGCCAGGGCGCGGACCATGGCCGGCGGAACGGCCAGGAGCGAATCGCTGGCCACATCCACCATGGTCAGTTCGTAGTCCGCCCCTCCAGCGTGCACGGCGGTGCCGGCCAGGTCACCCAGCTGCTCCACTTCGAAATCACTGATGTCCGGGATCCGGACTGCGTCGCCTGCGGGCGCGCTGCCGCCCCCGTCAAGGACGCCGGCACGCTTCAGTGCTGCGTCGTGGGTGGCAACAAAGATCTCGGTGAAGCCCATGGCGATTGCCCTCATTCCGTTGGCGGTGCGGCGCCGGGAGGCAGCGCCTGCCCGGCTGTTCGAATTCAGCCTAGTCCGGATTAGGCCCAGTCCGGATTCAGCGCTGTCCGGATTAGGCCCGGTCCGGAGTCAACCCGGCTCGAGTTCAATCTGGTCTGAGTTCAACCCAGGTGCCGGCGCGTGGCGCACCGGCAAGGCAGAAGAATCAGCGCACCGCTACACGAATGCGGTTGCGCCACGGATCCTCGAACCGGAGTTCCGCTCCGGTGTGGTGGGCGGCGACTCCGGCAACCTTGAGGCGGTCGGCGAGGGCGCCGACGTCGTCCCCTGACGGCACCTCGATGAGGACCTCACCCAGGCCGAGGGTGTCCTTGCGCGGCCCCGCGCCGCGGCTGTTCCAGACGTTCATGGCCATGTGGTGGTGGTAGCGGCCCGCGGAAACAAAGAGGGCCTGCCCGTGCCAGCCGGCGGTCTTCTCGAAGCCGAGGGTCTCCACATAGAAGTCGCGCGCCGTCTGGACGTCGCCCACCTGGAGGTGAACGTGGCCAACGCCCGCCACGGACCCGAGCTGGCGCTCCAGGGAATCTTCCGTGAGGTGCTGCTCAAGGTACCGCTGCGGCGGGAGGGCCAGGCTGTCCATCACCACGTCCGTGCCGTTCCAGGACCAGTTGCTGCGCGGCCGGTCCCAGTAGAGCTCGATGCCGTTGCCTTCGGGGTCGTTGAAGTAGAAGGCTTCACTGACAAGGTGGTCGGCGCTGCCCGTGAACGAGCGTGGTTCGAACCGGGCGGCCGTGGCGATGGTGGCGGCCAGGTCTGCCTGGTTCTCAAACAGCAACGCTGTGTGGAAGAGGCCGGCTTCTCCCCTGCCCGGCAGGTTCAGTCCGGGCGCGGGGGCCAGGTGCACAAGCGGCTTCTGCAGCCGGCCCAGGTAGATTCCGCCGTCCTGCTCGGCAATGACCTCTAAACCGAGGGCCCGCTGGTAGTAATCGGTCATCACCTTCATGTCGCCCACCTTGAGCATCACGGTGCCCATGGCGAGATCGGCAGGAAGAAGATCCTGGCTGGCGGCTTGTGCAGTCATTGAAAACTCCCGGTGCTGTGGGGCTTCCGGTTGGCAGCCCTTACATTCTTAAAATTACTTGAAGCTTCAATTTATTCCAAGTCCCAAGAACTTGCCTTCAGCGGATCACCCGTCCGCCCAGGATCACGTGTGCCAGGCCGTTGACCGCCTCAGGCACCTTCTGCGGGTCCTCCCGGCACAGGACCACGTCTGCCCGCGCTCCCTCTTCCAGGCCCTCCGCACCCAGCCACTCCCGCGCGCCCCAGCATGCGGCGTCCAAGGCGGAGGCCATGGGCAGCCCGGCTGCGTGAAGGGCCAGGATCTCGTCGCCGATCCTGCCGTGCCTGATCACGCTGCCGGCGTCGGTCCCGGCGTAGATCCGCACGCCTGCCTCGAACGCCTCAAGCACCCGTTCCTCCCGGCGTTCCCACAATGAACGCATATGCGCCGCATAGCGCGGGAACTTGGGTAAAGCCTGCGCTGCAATGTCGGGAAAGGTGGCGATGTTGACCAGGGTGGGCACAATGGGCACCTCCTGCTCGACGAACCGGGGCAGGTGCCGCGGCAGGAGGCCTGTGGCGTGCTCCACGCAGTCGATGCCGGCGTCCAGCACGTCGTCGAGCGTCTCTTCCGCGAAGCAGTGCGCCGTAACGCGTGCGCCCTCATCATGGGCGGCGTGGACGGCGTCACGGACGACGGCGGCAGGAAACGAAGGCGCCAAGTCGCCGGCGTCGCGGTCAATCCAGTCCCCCACAAGCTTGACCCAACCGTCACCTTCCCTGGCCTGCTTACGCACAGCTTCCACCAGGCCGTCCGGTTCCACTTCCTCAGCGAACCCCCGCAGGTACCGCCGCGTGCGCGCAACGTGGCGGCCGGCTCGGATCAGCACCGGGACGTCGTTCCTGCCCTGCAGCCATCGGGTATCCGCAGGGGAACCTGCGTCGCGGACCAGCAGGGTGCCGGCGTCCAGGTCCGTCCGTGCCTGTTCTTCGGCAGTCAAAGCATCCACCGGCCCGCCCGCACCCAGCCCGATGTGGCAGTGCGCATCCACAAAGCCAGGCAGCACCCATCCCGCCAGAATCCTGTCCGGGGCCTTTGCCGGCCGGCGGAACGTCAGCCGACCGCCAACGGACCAGAGCCCGTGCTGCTCAGTGCCCGGCCCGGTCAGGACCGTCCCCGTGAACTCGATAATTTCTGCCATGAATTTGCCTCTTTCCCGCCGGGACAGGCTAGCACCGCGTGATGTGACAAGCCCCGCTTCAAGGCGTGTGGTAGCTTTCATCCTGACCACACGGGTGCCCCTGCAGGGGCTGAGATCGGGCTGACGCAGCCTGCGACCGTCGAACCTGTCCGGGTAATGCCGGCGAAGGAAGTGAGTATTCCTTGAGTACACCCAATCAGCAGCTGAACCCTGCCCTCAACAACCCGGGTGCCGGTCCTGCCGGCAACCAGCCCCCCGTAACGCAATCCCTGAAACCCCACTCCCTGGCATACCTCGAGGACGCCGGGAACGGGATCCGCGTTCCCGTGACCGAAATCAGGTTGGAACCGTCACCCAACGGCGTGCCAAACCAGCCGTTCCGGACCTACCGGACCGCCGGTCCGGGGAGCGACCCCGTTCAAGGCCTTCCTCCTGTCCGCAAGGACTGGATCGAAGCACGGGCAGACACGGAAGCGTACAGCGGCAGGGAAAGGAACCTGCTCGACGACGGCCGCTCGGCTGTGCGCCGCGGCGCCGCCAGCGCAGAGTGGAAAGGAGCAGCTCCGGTGCCCCGCCGCGCCGTCGACGGCAGGACCGTCACCCAGATGCACTACGCGCGGCAAGGAGTGATCACCCCGGAGATGCGCTTCGTGGCGCTGCGCGAGAACTGCGATGTTGAACTGGTCCGCAGCGAACTGGCCGCGGGCCGGGCCATCATCCCCAGCAACATCAACCACCCGGAATCCGAGCCGATGATCATCGGCAAGGCCTTCCTGGTGAAAATCAACGCCAACATCGGCAACTCCTCGGTCATCAGTTCAATCGCCGAAGAGGTGGACAAACTGCAGTGGGCAACCCGGTGGGGCGCAGACACCGTCATGGACCTCTCCACCGGGGATGACATCCACACCACCCGGGAATGGATCATCCGCAACTCCCCGGTTCCCATCGGCACCGTCCCCATCTACCAGGCCCTGGAGAAGGTCAACGGCGAAGCCAACGCCCTGACATGGGAGATCTTCCGTGACACCGTGATCGAGCAGTGCGAGCAGGGCGTCGACTACATGACCATCCATGCCGGCGTGCTGCTCCGGTACGTTCCCCTGACCGCCAACCGGGTCACCGGCATCGTGTCCCGTGGCGGATCGATCATGGCCGGGTGGTGCCTGGCGCACCACCGGGAGAACTTCCTCTACACACACTTCGACGAACTCTGCGAGATTTTCGCGAGGTACGACGTCGCGTTTTCCCTGGGCGACGGGCTGCGGCCAGGGGCAACAGCCGATGCCAACGACGCAGCCCAGTTTGCCGAGCTGGACACCCTCGCCGAGCTCACGCAGCGTGCCTGGGAGTACGACGTCCAGGTGATGGTGGAGGGCCCGGGCCATGTCCCGTTCCACCTGGTCCGGGAGAACGTCGAACGCCAGCAGGAGCTGTGCAAGGGCGCGCCCTTCTACACGCTGGGCCCGCTGGTGACCGACGTGGCGCCGGGCTATGACCACATCACCTCCGCCATCGGCGCAACGGAAATCGCCCGCTACGGCACGGCAATGCTGTGCTACGTCACGCCCAAGGAGCATTTGGGGCTGCCCAACAAAGACGACGTCAAGACGGGAGTGATCACGTACAAGATTGCCGCGCACGCCGCGGACCTGGCCAAGGGCCATCCAGGCGCGCATGCACGGGATGACGCGCTGTCGAAGGCACGCTTCGAGTTCCGGTGGCGTGACCAGTTTGCGTTGTCGCTGGACCCGGAGACGGCCGAGGCCTTCCACGACGAGACCCTCCCGGCCGAACCGGCGAAAACCGCGCACTTCTGCTCCATGTGCGGGCCCAAGTTCTGCTCCATGCGGATCAGCCAGGACATCAGGGACGAATACGGCTCCGCAGAGGCCCAGGCAGCCCTGGCTGAAGCCGCAGCCGGCATGCGGGGCAAGAGCGAGGAATTCCTGGCCGCCGGCGGGAAGGTTTACCTGCCGGAGCTGAGCGTTCCGCCGGGCGGCCGGCGGTAGCAGCCTGCAGTTTCCGTCCGGCTGGTCATTGGGGGCCGGCCGGACGGGATTGTGCGGATCAGGCCAGGCGTCAGGAAGCGCGTGCCTGAATGCGGCTGGCGTCGCTGATGAATGCGCGGATGATGCGGTCCCCTTCAACGGAGTCATGGGGCCGGTGGCCGCCGGCGGCCGTGCGGTGGAGCGCCCCTGTCTCACGGAGGTAGCCGGCGATCTCTTCGTACAGCGGCTCCCAGCCGCCGGTCAGGACGAGCGTCGGCACGCCGGGCACGATGTGCAGCGGGGCTTCCCAGGAAGGTGCCTGCAGCCGCAGCCGCCTGGCGGAGCGCTTCTCCTCGTCGGTCACCGGCTGCTGCAGGTCCGCGGCATAGACCCTGCGGACGAACTCGCGCTGGAAATCCTCGTCACTGAGTTGATGCCGGACGCTGAAAAGGGGCTGCATCAGCCCGATGTGCGCTGCCGTGGCCGGCAGTTCAGCGGTCAGGGACAGGCAGGCCGGCTCCACCAGGGTCAGCGAGTAGACGAGGTCCGGACGTTCGACGGCGGCCATCATGGCTGCGATGGCGCCCTGCGCATGCGCCACGACATGTCCGCCGGCGATGCCCCTGCCGTCGTCCCCCAGGGAGCTCAGCAGGATGCGTGTGTCCTCCTCGAACGAGGACTCCGTGGGCTCGGCAAGGGGATCGAAGCCGTGGCGGCGCAGGAACAGGGCATCGTAGGACAGGGCCACGCCGTGCTGGCGGGGCCAGGCCGCGGCACCGAAGCTGCCCGCGCCGTGCACGAACACTACCCTCTGCTTGAACATGACCCAACCCTATTCCACGGCCCCAACATCCCATGTAAGTAGCAGCAGATGTCGTTTTGAGCCCTCAAAACGACATCTGCTGCTACCTGGTTGGGCCAGGTGTGCTTATTTGCCGAGGAACTTGTCGAAGCCCTTGGGCAGGTTCAGCTGTGAGGGATCGAAGTCGCCCGCCTGCTGGCCAAAGGCCGCGCCCGTGGGCAGCGCCTTGGCGGCGTTAGCCCGGCGGGCCTCGGCGTCCTTGCGCTCCTGGGCGGCCTTGGCCGGGTTTCCGGACTTGGCCTTCTTCTTGGGCGCGTTCTTGGCGTTTTTCCGGGCACCGCCGCCGGCTCCGGGCAAGCCAGGCATCCCGGGCATGCCCGGCATCCCGCCTTGGGCCATTTTCTTCATCATCTTCTGGGCCTGCGCGAAGCGCTCCAGCAGGCCGTTAACCTCGGAAACGTGGACGCCGGAACCGCGGGCGATGCGGGCACGGCGGGAGCCGTTGATGATTTTGGGGGCCACGCGCTCATGGGGCGTCATGGAACGGACAATGGCCTCAACGCGGTCAATTTCGCGTTCGTCGAACTGCTCCAGCTGCTGGCGGATGTTTTGGGCACCCGGCATCATCATGAGCATTTTCTTCATGGAGCCCATGTTGCGGATCTGCTGCATCTGGGCCAGGAAGTCGTCGAGGGTGAAGTCCTCCTGGTCGGCGAACTTCTTCGCCATCCGGGCGGCTTCGTCCTTGTCCCAGGACTTCTCGGCCTGCTCGATCAGGGTGAGGACGTCGCCCATGTCCAGGATGCGGGAGGCCATCCGGTCCGGGTGGAAGAGCTCGAAGTCGTCCAGGCCTTCGCCAGTGGACGCAAACATGACGGGCTTGCCGGTGACCGACGCCACGGACAGCGCGGCACCGCCGCGGGCGTCGCCATCGAGCTTGGACAGCACGATGCCGGTGAAGTTGACGCCTTCATCAAAGGCGAGCGCCGTGTTGACGGCGTCCTGGCCGATCATGGAGTCGATGACGAACAGGACCTCGTTGGGCACGATGGCGCGGCGGATCTGGCGCGCCTGCTCCATCATGTCCGCGTCTACGCCCAGCCGGCCGGCGGTGTCCACGATCACGACGTCGTGGAGCTTCTGGCGTGCTTCCTCAACACCGGCGCGGGCCACCTCAACCGGGTCCCCGGCCGGGTGCTCAAGCTCGGTGTAGGTGGCGCCGGGGTGGGGTGCGAACACGGGCACCTTGGCGCGCTGGCCGACGATCTGCAGCTGCGTCACAGCGTTGGGGCGCTGGAGGTCGCAGGCCACGAGCATGGGGCTGTGGCCCTGTGCCTTCAGCCACTTGGACAGCTTGCCGGCGAGGGTGGTCTTGCCGGCACCCTGGAGGCCGGCGAGCATGATGATGGTGGGCCCGCTCTTGGCCAGGCGGATCCGGCGGGTTTCACCGCCGAGGATCTCCACGAGTTCCTCGTTGACGATCTTGACGATCTGCTGGCTCGGGTTCAGTGCACCGGAAACCTCAGCGCCCAGGGCGCGTTCCCGCACCCGGCCGGTGAACTCACGGACAACCGGAACGGCAACATCGGCGTCCAAAAGGGCGCGGCGGATCTCGCGGACTGTGGCATCGACGTCGGCTTCAGTAAGCCTGCCTTTACCGCGCAGGTTCTTGAAGGTTGCTGTCAACCGGTCAGAGAGTGAATTGAACACGCGACGTGCACTTCTTTCAGTGGATGATCAGGGCAGTGGATGATCAAAGGCTGTTGATGATCGGGACTCGACTATCTAGGGTACCAAGCCGGGCCCGCAAGGTGGCATGCTGGCCAGATGACGAGCCAACCAACTGTGAAGACCCTGCTCATCCTCGGCGCCTCGGGGGACCTGACGGGCCGGCTGCTCCTGCCGGGACTGGCGCGCCTGGTAGCGAGGGGACGCGCTGCGGGCCTCCGGCTGGTGGGTGCCGGATCGGATCCCTGGACCCCCGAACAGTGGCGGGAACGGGTACATGCGTCCTTCGAGGCAGCCGCCGCGTCCGCAGGCCCCGAGGGTAAGGAAGCCCTGCAGTCCCTGGAAAAGGAAACGGTGTACCACCAGCTGGATGTCACCGCAGAGGGGGCGCTGGCCTCGCTTCTTGGGACTCTTGACGGGCCCACCGCCGTCTACTTTGCCCTGCCGCCACGCATCAGCCAGCTTGCCTGCGAATCCCTCCGGCCGGAACAGGTCCCGCCAGGCACACGGCTGGTGATGGAGAAGCCCTTTGGTTCCAGCGAGGAATCGGCCCGCTCGCTCAACCAGACCCTGGTCCGGCTGGTCCCTGAAGACCACGTCCACCGGGTGGACCACTTCCTGGGCAAGGCCACGGTGCTGAATATCCTGGGCCTGCGGTTCGCCAACAACTTCCTGGAACCGGTATGGGACCGCCACCACGTGGAAAAAGTGGAGATCATCTTTGACGAGGACCTCGCGCTGGAGGGGCGGGCCCGCTACTACGACGGCGCCGGTGCCCTGCGGGACATGATCCAGAGCCACCTGCTGCAGATCATGGCGCTGCTGGCCATCGAGCCTCCGGCCACCATCGGTGAACGGGACCTGCGGGATGCCATTTCCGCCGTTCTGCGGGCCAGCAGCGTTCCTGTCCCTTATGCCGCGTCCACCCGCAGGGCCCGCTACACAGCCGGCCAGGCAGGAGGAAAGGACGTTCCAGACTACGCACGGGAGGAAGGCGTGGACGCCGGGCGGGGAACCGAGACCCTGGCCGAGATCCAGGTGAACATCGACAACTGGCGCTGGAACGGGGTCCCGTTCATTCTTCGGTCCGGCAAGGCGCTGGGCGCCAAGCGCAAGGAGGCCGTGGTGACCTTCCGCCCGGTTCCCCACCTGCCCCGGGGCTTTACCGGCGTCGACTCCCCCAACAAGCTGCGCATTGGTTTCGGCCCGGACACCCTGAGGTTCGACGTCGACGTCAACGGGCCCGGCAACATCTTCAGCCTCAGCCGTGCAACCCTGGAAACCGAGCTCAGCGGCTCCGATCTCCTCCCTTACGGGGAAGTCCTGGAAGGGGTGCTGGCGGGCGACCCGCTGTTGTCCGTCCGCGGAGACACGGCGGAGGAGTGCTGGCGGATTGTGGAGCCGGTCCTGAAGGCCTGGCAGCAGGACGCGGTCCCGCTGGAGGAGTACGACGCCGGCTCTGCCGGGCCCGCAGCCTGGCCCACCGCGGTGCCAAGGGACTGAGCCGCAGCGGCTTCGGGCGGCAGGCCCGCCGAAGATCTGCGGGCCTGCCCGGAACGACGGAAGAGCGGGCAGGAAACCCATGGGGTTTCCTGCCCGCTCTTTGACGTCTGCTCACGGATGTTTCCGTGGAGTGCCGCCGGCCCTAGATTGCGGCGACGCCGCGTTCACCGGTGCGGACCCGGACGGCTTCGGAGACATCCATGGTCCAGACCTTGCCGTCACCTGCCCGGCCGGTGTTGGAGCTGGCGATGATGACATCGAGGATGTCGTCCGCCTGCTCGTTCGTGGCCAGGACCTCCACGCGGATCTTTGGCAGCAGATCCACGTTGTACTCCGCTCCGCGGTAGACCTCGGTATAGCCGCGCTGCCGGCCGTAGCCGCTGGCCGCGCTGACCGTCAGGCCCTGCACGCCATAGGCCTCCAGTCCTTCCCGGATGGCTTCGAGCTTTTCCGGCCTGACGATCGCTGTAATCAGTTTCATGCCCCCACGCTTTCCTTACCTGTTGCTGATTCGGTCTTCTGCGCACCCGTTGCTGCGTCGGATGCCTGCGCAGCGTCCGTCTGGGTCTTTCCGGTGATCATGTCGTGCAGGGGCTGGAAGCTTCCGCCGTGTCCCCCGACGCCGAACTCGTAGGCGGTCTCGGCGTGCAGGCTGAGGTCCACACCCACCGTTTCCTGTTCCTGCGAGACCCGGAAGCCCATGGTCTTGTGGATGGCCAGGGCAATGATGGTGGTCAGGATTGCGGAGTAGGCGATAGCGATGCCCGCTGCTGCCAGCTGTGCCCACATCTGGGCCATGCCGCCGCCGTAGAAGAGGCCGCCGCCGGCGCCTTCCTCGGGAAGGGCGATGAAGCCAAGGGCCACGGTGCCGATGATGCCGGAGACCAGGTGGACACCCACGACGTCGAGCGAGTCATCGAAGCCCCAGCGGAACTTCAGTCCCACTGCCAGGGCGGACGCGACGCCTGCCACGACGCCCAGGCCAAGGGCACCGACCGGGCTGACGTTGGCGCAGGCGGGGGTGATGGCAACGAGGCCTGCGACCACGCCGGACGCTGCACCGAGCGAGGTGGGGTGGCCGTCGCGGATGCGCTCCGTGACCAGCCATCCGAGCATTGCTGCGGCCGGGGCGGCGAGGGTGTTGACCCAGATGAGCCCGCCCTGCTCAGCAGTGGAGGCAGCGCCGCCGTTGAAGCCGAACCAGCCGAACCAGAGGATTGCGGCACCGAGCATCACGAACGGGATGTTGTGCGGGCGGTGGTTGGGGTCCTTGCCGAAGCCGCGGCGGTTACCGACGATGAAGACGAGGATCAGGGCAGCAACACCGGCGTTGATGTGGACCACAGTGCCGCCGGCGAAGTCGATGGCCTCGCCGAGTGCCGCACCAACAGCGCCTTCGGTGCTGAACAGGCCGCCGCCCCACACCATGTAGGCAAGCGGGCAGTAGACCAGCGTGACCCAGACCGGAACGAAGACGGTCCAGGCGCCGAACTTGGCGCGGTCCGCGATGGCGCCGCTGATGAGGGCAACCGTGATGATGGCAAAGGTGGCGCCGAAGCCCACTGTGATGAGCCCGTCAGGGCTGTCGATGCCTTCAAGCCCGAAGTTGGCGAACGGGTTGCCCACCATCTGGAGGAAGCCGTCCCCGGAGGTCATTGAGTAACCCCACAGGACCCAGATGACGCCCACCATGCCGATGGAGATGAAGCTCATCATCATCATGTTCAGCGCGGCCTTGGCCCGGGTCATGCCGCCGTAGAAAAATGCCAGACCCGGTGTCATCAACAGCACGAGCGCCGCCGACACCATGATCCATACGTGACCTGCGGTAAGTTCCATGGTGCACGCCTCTCTTATCTATTTGGTCGAAAGTTGCGGAGCTGATCCGCCTGCCAACGCCTTTTGCGTCCTGTAACGAGTGTGTCGGCGCTGTGTTTCGGCCGCGGAGGATTTGTATTGCGGGGCTGTTACAACAACCTCTAGGAAGTAAATGGTGCATATCTGGCTTGTTACGGTTATGTTTCACCGCTCCCGCCGAAGCCCGGCACCCACATACGCAAGGACCACTGGACCATGACGGCAGATACCCGCGTGAGCCGCGCAACATCGCGGATTTTTTCCCTGCTGCGCAAGGACCGGCAGAAGCTCCCGCGCGACATAAAGGTGATGCTGGCCGCAGCGTTCCTCATCGCGCTGGGATTCGGCCTTGTTGCCCCCGTGTTGCCGCAATTCGCCACAACCTTCGGAGTGGGAAATACCGAAGCGTCCGTGATCGTGGCGATCTTCGCGTTCATGCGGCTGGTCTTTGCCCCTGCGGGCGGCGCCCTGATAGGCCGGCTGGGCGAACGCCCCGTCTACGTCACGGGACTGCTGATCGTGGCGGCGTCCACGGCTGCGTGCGCCTTCGCGCAGGACTATTGGCAGCTGCTGCTGTTCCGCGGGCTTGGCGGCGCCGGCTCAGTGATGTTCACGGTCGCGTCGATGGCGCTGGTGGTGCGGCTCGCGCCGCCGGAAAGCAGGGGCCGGGTCTCGGGCGCCTACGCGTCCGCTTTCCTCATCGGGAACGTCTGCGGACCGATCGTGGGCGGCCTGCTGGCAGGCTTCGGCCTGCGGGTTCCGTTCCTGGCGTACGCGGCGGCCCTGGTGGTGGCCGCCGTCGTGGTCCAAACACAGCTGAGCCATCAGCGACGCGGCAGCGGGCCGCAGCAGGACCGTGCCGACATGCCGCTGGCCGAGGCCCTTGCCGCAGGAACGTACCGGACAGCGCTGGTTTCCAGCTTCGTCAACGGCTGGGCCACTTTCGGCGTCCGGATGGCCACAGTTCCGCTGTTTGCGGTGGCGGCCCTCGGCGCGGGGCCTGAGGCGGCGGGGTTTGCGCTGGCTGTTTTTGCCGCCGGCAACGCTGCGGCCCTGACGTTCTCAGGCCGGCTGGCCGACACCCTGGGCCGCAAGCCCATGATGGTGGCCGGGCTGCTCGTGGCGGGTGCCTCCACGGCTGCCATCGGTTTCACCACCGGACTGGGCTGGTTCCTGGCGGCATCGGCGCTGGCCGGCGTCGGCTCGGGACTCTTCGGCCCGGCCCAGCAGGCCGCGGTCGCCGATGTGATCGGAAACGGGCGGTCCGGAGGCAAGGTACTCGCCGTTTACCAGATGACGTCCGACGTCGGCGCGATTGTTGGGCCGGTCCTGGCCGGTGTGCTGGCCGACCGGCTGGGCTACGGCTGGGCGTTCGGAGTGACCGGCGGCGTCATGGTGGTGGCGGCGTGCACGTGGCTTGCCGCCCGGGAGAGCCTGCGGAAGCCTGCGGCCTGACGGCGGGCTGACGTCAGGCCAGGACGGGCTGCGGGTACGGCTGCGGCTAGTTCAGCAGCGCGTCCACGAAGCCCTCGACCTCGAAGGGGGCAAGGTCGTCCGCCCCTTCTCCCAGTCCGATCAGCTTCACGGGGACGCCCAGGGTTTTCTGGATTGCGACGACGATGCCGCCCTTGGCGGTTCCGTCCAGTTTGGTCAGGACGATGCCGGTGATGTTGACCACTTCGGAGAACACGCGGGCCTGGTTCAGGCCGTTCTGGCCGGTGGTTGCGTCAAGCACCAGGAGGACCTCGTCCACTTCAGCGAGCTTCTCCACAACGCGCTTGACCTTCCGGAGTTCGTCCATGAGGCCAACCTTGTTCTGGAGCCGTCCGGCGGTGTCGATCATCACGACGTCGACTTCCTGGTCGATGCCGGCCTTGACCGCTTCGTAGGCAACCGAGGCGGGATCCGCGCCGTCGATGTCCGACTTGACGGTGGGAACGCCGACGCGCTGGCCCCACGTTGCGAGCTGTTCGGCGGCGGCGGCACGGAAGGTGTCCGCGGCACCGAGCAGGACGTCCTTGTCCTCGGCCACCAGCACGCGTGCAAGCTTGCCGACGGTTGTGGTCTTGCCGACGCCGTTCACGCCCACCACCATCATCACCGCAGGCCTGTCCGCATGCCGCTGGACATTGAGCGTGCGGTCCATGGTGGGATCAACCAGCTTGATGAGCTCCTCCCGCAGCAGGAGCTTGACCTGCTCAGGTGTCCGGGTGCCCAGCACCTTGACGCGTTCGCGCAGCGCGTCCACGAGCTGCATGGTGGGTTCGGTGCCGAGGTCTGCGAGGAGGAGCGTTTCCTCCACTTCGTCCCAGACGTTCTCGTCGATCTTGTCGCTGGAGAGCAGGGCCAGGAGTCCCTTGCCCATGACGTTGTTGGAGCGGACCAGCCGTTCGCGGAGGCGGACCAGCCGGCCTGCCACCGGCAGCGGGGTTTCCACTGGAATGACTTCGAGTCCTGCGGCGTTGTCCGGGACCTCGGTGGTCTCCAGCCCGTCCAGGTCCGCGCCGCTAGGGGCCGTGCGGTCTGCCACCGCGCCCGGCCGGTCCTCCACGGCCGTGCTGCCGCTCCGGGGCAGGAGGGGGTCGTTGGCGTCCCGCGGGCCGGGGTAGCGCGTGATGTTCTTCCGGGTCCTCAGGAAGACCGGAATCAGCCCGCCGAGAACCACCAGGGCAGCAAGGATGGACAGAACTATGGGAAGGATGTCATTCACTCCCCTAGCTTCTCATAGACGCCGGGGCTCTTTTGGGGGGCGGGAAGGCAGTTGACCTGCCGTTACGCCGGCCACATCAGACCTCGGCCCCCAGCCTCTGACTGATCACGGTGGAGACGCCGTCGCCGCGCATGGTGACGCCGTACAGGGCGTCGGCGACTTCCATGGTCCGCTTCTGGTGGGTGATGACGATGAGCTGGCTGGATTCCCGGAGTTCTTCGAAGATCGTGATGAGCCGGCCCAGGTTGGTGTCGTCCAGCGCAGCTTCCACCTCGTCCATAACGTAGAAAGGTGAAGGCCGCGCCTTGAAGATTGCCACGAGCAGGGCCACCGCAGTCAGTGAGCGTTCGCCGCCGGACAGAAGCGAAAGCCGCTTGATCTTCTTGCCGGCCGGGCGGGCCTCCACCTCGATGCCGGTGGTGAGCATATCGGCGGGGTCGGTGAGGACCAGGCGCCCTTCGCCGCCCGGGAAAAGCCTGGCGAAAACCCTTGTGAACTGGGCCTGGGTGTCCTCGAACGCCTCCGTGAAGACACGCTGGACCCGGTCATCCACTTCCTTGATGATGTCCAGGAGGTCCTTTCGGCTGGCCTTCAGGTCCTCCAGCTGGCTGCTCAGGAACTGGTGGCGTTCCTCCAGCGCGGCGAATTCCTCCAGCGCCAGGGGGTTGACCTTGCCCAGGCCGGCGAGGTCCCGCTCCGCTTTCCGCAGGCGTTTTTCCTGCTCTGCCCTGACATAGGGCTTTCCCTCGACGATGTCCGCGCCGGTGTGGTCCACCGGGGCGCGAAGGGCCGCCCACTTGTCCCCGCTCTCCCCGGCGGGAACCGGGACGTCCGGCCCGAACTCGGCCACCAAGGCGTCCGGGGTTATCCCCAGCTCGTCGATGGACCGGCTTTCCAGGGCTTCGATCCGTGCCTTCTGCTGGGTCCGGGCGAGCTCGTCACGGTGGACGTTGTCCGTGAGGTCGGCGAGTTCACGGGCCAGCACTTCGTTTGCGGTCCGGATCTCCGCGAGCTCCCGGTCCCTCTGCTCCCGGTTCTCTTCCGCCAGGTCCCGCTCATGCTGTGCCAGATCCACCGATACGTCCACATAGCGGAGCGCCAGGCCGGCGGCTGCGGAAACGGCAGCTGCCCGCCGCGCCTTGATGCGGCGGACCCGGGCCCGTTCGGCAGCTTCCTCGCGTGCCCTGCGTTCCGTGCCGGCTGCGCGCTCCAGGGAAGCGGCCCGGTTCCTTGTGGCCGTGAGTTGCTCTTCGGCGCTGCGGAGCGACAGCCGCGCCTCGACCTCGGCGCTCCGGGCGTGTGAGGCAGCCAGTGCCAGCGCGTCGCGGTGCCCGGTGGAGGGCTCCTGTTCCAGCGGGACTTCCTGGGCTGCCGCCAGGCGCGCGGTGACGGCAGCGAGCGCCTGCTCCTCTGCGGCAACGTTTTCCTCGGCTTTGGCCAGGGATGCTGCGAGGCGGTCGCTTTCCCCGACCGCGCTGCGAAGGACGGAGTTCAGGTGGCCCAGGCGTTCTGCGACGGCGGCCAGCCTGGCATCCGAGTCATGCAGCCTGTCCAGTGCGGCGTCGGCGCGCTCCTGCGCCTCGGCGCGTTGCGCCTCGGCGCCGGCCAGGGCGAACCTGTCCCGCTCCAGGCCCGCGGTGACCCCGGCAAGCTCGCTCTCGGCGTCGTCCACTGCGGCCTGCACCTCCAGGAGGGACGGCGCCTTCGCCGAGCCGCCGGTGGCTGACAGGGCCGCGAAAATATCTCCGGCCCGGGTCACGGCAGTCAGCTCCGGGTGGGCCGCCACCAGGGCGGACGCAGCCTGGATGTCGGGCACGACGGCGGTGCCGGACAGCAGGTGCGCCACGAGGGGTGTCCAGGGGGAAGGGCACGTGACGAGGTCCGTTGCCCAGCGGGCCCCCGCTGGGAGGGCCGCCGTGGCGTCCCCCGCCTTTCCCGCCGTGGCCGCCGCCGCGGCGACGAGCAGCGACGCCCGCCCGGCGTCGTTGTCCTTGAGAAGCTGGATCACGGCAACAGCGGTGGCCGTATCCTGGACCAGGACTGCCTCGGACGCCTCGCCCAGGACAGCGGCGATGGCGGTCTCGAAGCCCGGTGTCACGGCCAGGTGCGCTGCCAGGGATCCCTGGATCCCGTCGAGGCCTGCGTGCAGGGCGTGGCTGGCGCCGTCCTTCCGTTCGAGGCCCAGCTTCAGGGCATCCCGCCGCGCCACCAAGGCATCCCGCTTGCGGACCCCCTCGCTGACAGCTGCCCGGAGGCCCTCGATCTTCTGGATCACCGTGTCCAGGGCCTCACTGGCGGCCTCGTAGTCGGCGTCGAGGGATTCCTCCCCTTCCTCCACGCCCGCCACCTGGTTTTCCAGGGCAGTGAATTCGGCCTGGGCACGGGCCCGCCGCTCGGTTCCTGCGGCAAGTGATTCGCGCAGCCTGCCCAGTTCCGCCTGGGCGGATTCCACCCGTGACCTTGCCGCTGCCACCTGGCCGGCCAGGCGGGCCAGTCCCTCACGCCGGTCGGCTGCCGCACGGAGTTCTGCGGTGAGCCGCTTGTCCTCTTCCAGGGCGGCGCGTTCCGCTTCAGCCTTGTCCGCTGAGGCTGCCTCAAGGGCAGCTCGCCGGTCCAGGATGCCACGCTCGAGTTCGGCAAGTTCCTCACGGACCCTGGCGGCCTGGCGTTCCAGCTGTTCCGGATCCCGGCCGGGCGCCGGGGCCTCGACAGATCCCAGGAGGCTGTTGCGTTCCTGCGCCAGCGAGCCCAGGGACCGCAGGCGTTCCCTGGTGGCGGACAAGCGGTACCAGGTGTCCCTGGCGGCGTTCAGCTGGGGGGTTGCTTCAGCTGCGCGTTGTTCCAGGGCCGCCTGCTGCCTGCGGCCGGCCTCCAGCTGCCCGGCAGCGACCGTCCGGCGTTCCTTCAGGGCAGCCTCGTCCGCTACGTCCCTTTCCAGGGCCAGCTGAAGCTGGACGAGATCATCTGCCAGGAGGCGGGCGCGGGCATCACGGACATCGAACTGCACGCGCTGGGCCCGGCGGGCCACTTCGGCCTGTTTCCCCAAGGGTGTGAGCTGGCGGCGGATTTCTCCGGTGAGGTCGTTGAGGCGCTGCAGGTTGGCCTGCATGGCGTCCAGCTTGCGCACCGTTCTTTCCTTGCGCCGGCGGTGCTTCAGGATGCCCGCCGCTTCCTCAATAAAGCCCCGGCGGTCCTCCGGTGTGGCGTGCAGGACGCGGTCAAGCTGGCCCTGGCCCACAATGACGTGCATCTCGCGGCCTAGGCCGGAATCGGAGAGCAGTTCCTGGATATCCAGCAGGCGGCAGCCTGCACCGTTGATGGCGTATTCGGAGCCGCCCGAACGGAACAGGGTCCGCGAAATGGTCACTTCGCTGTACTCGATGGGCAGGGCGCCGTCGGTGTTGTCGATGGTCAGCGACACGTGGGCACGGCCCAGGGGCGGCCGGCCCGAGGTGCCGGCGAAAATGACGTCTTCCATTTTCCCGCCGCGAAGGGTCTTGGCACCCTGCTCCCCCATAACCCAGGCCAGGGCGTCCACCACGTTGGACTTTCCGGATCCATTGGGGCCAACCACCGCGGTAACCCCAGGCTCGAAATTGAAGGTGGTGGCGGACGCGAATGACTTGAACCCCCGGACGGTCAGGCTTTTGAGGTGCAAGGCGTTTCGGTTCTCCTGCTCGGCGGACGCGGATGGTGGGGACAGCCACGGATACCTACAATCTACTGCGGGGCCGGGACATTTTCGCGCAGAAGCCCGTCCGGGCCGGGCAGGATGTCCTGTTCTGCATGTGCAGGAATGGACCGCCACCGGGCATGATTAGTCCTTGGGCTTTGTGCTTGAGGGGGCGGTTACCCGCCACAGCACAGGACGGACACGAACAGAGGCTTGATTTGATAGGGAATGCAACGTTCCGGCACCACAACACCGCTCTGCTCTCGGTGATCGGCGTCCAGGCTCCGCGGATTGTCAGTTCCACGGAGTTCGACCACCGGCTGGCGTCCACCCTGCGCCGGCTGAAATTCCCGCCCAGGCTGCTCGAACGGGTGGCCGGTGTCACGCACCGCCGGTGGTGGGCCCCCGGGACCTCGTTTGACGACGCCGCCATTGAGGCGGGCGCAAAGGCCCTGGCCGATTCCGGCATCGAAGCATCCGAGGTGGGGCTGCTGATCAACACGTCCGTGACGCGGCGGAACCTCGAACCGTCCGTCGCGGTCAAGGTCCACCACGGGCTTGGCCTCCCGTCCTCCGCCATGAACTTCGACGTCGCCAATGCCTGCCTCGGGTTCGTCAATGGCATGACCCTGGCCGCCAACATGATCGACTCCGGCCAGATCAAGTACGCGGTGATCGTCAACGGTGAGGATGCCCAGGCCACGCAGGAGGCAACCCTGGCCAGGCTGCAGCGGCCGGAGACAACCCGGGAGGACTTCAACCGCGAGTTCGCCACGCTTACCCTGGGCTCCGGGGCCGCTGCTGCCGTCCTGGGGCCGGGGGATGAACACCCGGGGGCGCACCGGATCCTTGGTGGCGTGATGCGCGCCGGGACGGAGCACCATGAGCTGTGCGTGGGCGGCATCGACGGCATGGCCACCGACACGAAGGGCCTGCTCGACGGCGGCCTGCAGCTGGTGCTCGACGCCTGGCACGAGGCCCAGCCGGAGTGGGATTGGGGCTCGATGGACCGTTATGTCACGCACCAGGTGAGTACGGCCTACACCCAGGCCATCGTTGACGCTATCGACTTGGACCCGGACAAGGTGCCCATCACGTTCCCGCATTGGGGCAACGTAGGCCCGGCATCCCTGCCGATGACCCTGGCCGCCGAAGCGCAGAACCTTGACGAAGGGGACCGCGTGCTGTGCATGGGCGTCGGGTCCGGCCTCAACACCGCCATGGTGGAAATCGTTTGGTAACCGCAGACTGGACAGGCGTCGACCCGGAATGGTCGCGCGAAATCGACGTTCCGTCCACCTCTGCCGCGGATGACCCCCAAACGGTCCGCCGCTGGCACCTGCTGGACAACGGGCCCCAGCTGTCCCGCCGCGGCCTGTCCCCTGCCGGCACCCTGCTGTGCGTGCACGGCAACCCAACCTGGTCCTACTTGTGGCGGACGCTGCTGGCCGCCGGCTCCCGTGCAGAACAGCCCTGGCGCGTAGTGGCCGTGGACCAGTTGGACATGGGCTTCTCGGAGCGGACCGGGACGTTCCGGCGGCTGGCGGACCGGATCAATGACCTCGGCGACCTCACCGATGCGCTGGAGCTGGACGGCCCGGTAGTCACCGTCGGCCACGACTGGGGCGGCGTGGTCAGCCTTGGCTGGGCGCTGGCCCATCCGCAGCAGCTCGCCGGCGTGGTGCTGACCAACACAGCCGTCCACCAGCCTCCGGGCTCGCCCATCCCGCCGGCGCTGCGGATTGCCCTGCACCCCGCGGTGCACAGGTGGGGCACAACGACGTCGGACGCTTTCCTGCGGGTGACACATTCCCTGGCCCGCCCGCCGCTTGCCCCCGAGGTCCGCCGCGCGTTCATGGCCCCTTATGTGGGCGCCGGCCGCCGCGAGGGAGTGGGGAACTTTGTTGCGGACATCCCCGCCGATGCGTCCCATCCAAGCTTTGCCGCGCTCAACCGCGTCGCCGACGGGCTGTCCGGGTTGCACGTTCCGGCGCTGCTGCTCTGGGGACCGCGGGACCCGATCTTTTCTGACCGCTACCTCAAGGACCTGATCGGCCGCCTGCCGGCCGCGGAAGTGCACCGCTTCGAAGGTGCGGGCCACCTGGTCGCGGAGGACCGGGATATCGCCGGTCCCGTCTTCGACTGGCTCGCCGGGTACGGCGGGGACAGGACGCCTGTTGGTGCCGAAACGGTGTCGGCGGCTGGTGCGCCTCCCGCTGCGCACTCCCCTGCAGCACCTCCCCCTGCCGCGCCGTCGCTTCCTGCACCTATCCGTGCTGTGCCCTACACTGCTGCGCCCTCCCCTGCTGTGCCCTCTTCTGCTGTGTCTTCCCCTGCGGTAGATTCCGGCACCGGCTTCGCTCCCCTGTGGGCGCCGCTGACGCAGTTCGCTGCAGGACCGGCCGGCGGGGACACCGCCGTCGCCGAGATGGCTGCGGACGGAAGTGTCTCCCGTGCCCTTAGCTGGCAGGAGCTTGAACAGCGGATCGCCGCCCTAGCCAACGGGCTCAGGCAGACCGGCGTGCGGACGGGCAGCCGCGTGAGCCTCATGGTTCCACCCGGCGTGGACCTGACAGTGGTCCTTTACGCCTGCCTCCGGCTGGGCGCAGTAGTGGTGGTGGCGGACGCCGGACTCGGCACCCGCGGCCTCAGCCGCGCCGTCAAAGGCGCCGCCCCGGACTTCCTTATCGGCATCGACAAGGCCCTCGCCGCAGCATCGGTGCTCGGCTGGCCGGGGCGCCGCATCAGTGTGAAGGATCTGCCGGCTGCCCGCCGCCGGCTCCTCGCCGTCGAGACCTCCCTTGCAGCTCTGGCCCGCCGGGGCAGCATCCCGGCCGGAACGGCGCCGGCGCCTCAGGACCCGGACCCGGATGCGCCCGCGGCGGTGCTCTTCACCTCCGGATCCACCGGACCCGCCAAGGGCGTGGTGTACACGCAGCGGCGGCTGGCGGCCATGCGGGA
The DNA here is from genome assembly GCF_045291495.1 of Pseudarthrobacter quantipunctorum. Classification (NCBI taxonomy): domain Bacteria; kingdom Bacillati; phylum Actinomycetota; class Actinomycetes; order Micrococcales; family Micrococcaceae; genus Pseudarthrobacter; species Pseudarthrobacter quantipunctorum. Next base: position 1,591,730 of record NZ_CP148033.1, on the reverse strand, counting down.
CACCGTTGCCGCGACGCTGGGGATCCGTCCCGGCGCGCGCCTGGTGGCCGGGTTCGCGCCCTTCGCGCTGCTGGGACCGGCCCTGGGGGCCGTCTCCGTGACGCCAGCCATGGACGTCACCGCACCGCGGACCCTGACAGCCCGCGCACTCGCGGACGCCGCTGCGGCCATCGACGCCACGGTGGTCTTCGCCTCCCCCGCGGCGCTGCGCAACGTCCTCGCCACCCAAAACAGCATGGGCCCCGCCGGCCGGCAGGCCCTGGACCGCGTGGAGCTGCTCCTCTCGGCCGGCGCCCCCGTCCCCGAACCGCTCCTTGCGGAGATGCAGCGGCTGGTGCCCCACGCCTCGCTGCATACCCCCTACGGAATGACCGAGGCGCTGCCCGTCACGGACATCAGCCTTGAACAGATCCGCGCCGCCGCGGCAGACGCTGCCGCCGGAAACATGGCAGGGGCGGGCAACGGCGTGTGTGTGGGCCTGCCGGTGCACCGCGCCCGCGTTGCCGTCATCCCGCTTGCCGCGGACGGCACCGCCGCCGGCAACGTCCCCATCACGGAGCCGGGAGTCACCGGAGAGATCCTGGTGGGCGCCCCGCATGTGAAGGAAACCTACGACAGGCTCTGGCTGACCCAGCGTGAGAGCAGCCGCACGGCGGGGTGGCACCGCACCGGCGACGTCGGACACCTCGACAGTGCCGGCCGGCTCTGGGTGGAGGGACGCCTGGCGCATGTCGTGACCGCGCCGGACGCCGTTGTGACCCCGGTGGGCCCCGAACAGGCCATCGAACGGCTGGACGGCGTCGGACTGGCCGCGGTCGTCGGTGTCGGCCCGTCCGGGACGCAGGCCGTAGTGGCCGTCGTCGAGACCGTGCCGCGTGCCCGCCGGGCGGGCCCTGCCGCGCCGCAGCTCGCAGCGCGGGTCCGGGAAGCGGCCCGCGCGGCAGGCGCCAGCGTCTCCGCCGTCCTGGTTGTGCCCGCCCAACCCACCGACATCCGCCACAACGCCAAGATTGACCGGACCCGCCTCTCCCTGTGGGCTGGCGCGGTGCTGGCCGGCGGGCGGGCGGGCAGGCTGTGAGGGTCCTCGTCACCGGCGCGAGCGGCCTGCTGGGCGGCGAGGTGGCCCGGCTGCTGCTCCGCCAGGGCCACGCTGTGACCACCTTCCAGCGGCGCCCCGCCGGGGTCGACGGCGCCACGGACCTTACCGGGTCCATCACGGACGACGACGCCGTCCGCCGGGCAGTTGCCGGCGCGGAGGGCATTATCCACCTGGCGGCCAAGGTCTCCTTCACGGGCAAGGCCACGGAATTCGACGCCGTGAACGTGGAAGGCACCCGCCGCCTGCTCCGTGCGGCCCGTGCGGCGGGCGTGCAGGACATGGTCTTTGTTTCCTCGCCGTCGGTGGCCAACTCGGGGGCCGCAATAGCGGGATTGGGCGCTGAACCGGCGGACCCGGACCGGGCGCACGGGGACTATTCACGCACCAAGGCCCGGGCCGAACTTCTTGCGCTGGCTGCTGACGCGCCGGATTTCCGGGTCGCCGCGGTGCGCCCGCACATCGTCTGGGGCCCCGGGGACACCCAACTGGTGGAACGTGTACTGGACCGCGCACGCCGCCGCCGCTTGCCGCTGCTCGACGGCGGGGCTGCCCTGATCGATACCACCTATGTGGACAACGCGGCCTCTGCCATCGCCGCGGCGCTGCACCGCATGGAGCACATCCACGGCCGGGCACTCGTGGTCAGCAACGGTGAACCGCGGCCGGTGGGCGAGCTGCTGGCGGGCATCTGCGCCGCCGGCGGCGTTCCGGCACCCTCCTGGTCGGCGCCCGGTGTCCTGGCCCGGGCAGCAGGATCGCTCATCGAAGTTCTTTGGACCCGGTCCGGGCGGGCCGGGGAACCACCGATGACCAGGTTCCTCGCTGAGCAGCTCTCCACCGCCCACTGGTTCGACCAGCGTGAAACCCGCAGGCTCCTGGACTGGACACCAGCAGTATCCATTGACGAGGGCCTGGCGAAGCTGGCCGGACACTACCGCGCCCGGTAGGCGGCAGCCTTGTCCGGCCTGCCGGGAGCTTTCCGCTACCAGCGGCCGTTCCGCGGACGGGGCTGGCATGCAGGGCAGGTGTAGGACGAGCGGTTCATGAACTGCTCGCGCTTCATGCGGCTGGAAACGCCGGCTGCGGCGCAGCGCCTGCATTCGAGGCCTTCGCGGCCATAGGCGTTCAGGGACCGGTCGAAGTAGCCGGAGGCGCCGTTGACGTTCACGTAGAGGGAATCAAAGCTGGTCCCGCCGGCGGCGAGGGCGTCCAGCATGACTTCGCTGGCTTCCGCGAGGACCCGTTCCGCCTCGGCACGCCGCAACGTGTCCGTGGGCCTGGCGTAGTGCAGCCGGGCGCGCCAGAGGGCTTCATCGGCATAGATGTTGCCGATGCCGGACACCAAACCCTGGTCCAGCAGTGCCCTCTTCAGCCCCGTTTTGCGTTTCCGGAGACGCCGGTAGAAAAGGTCGAAGGAGAAGGCAGGGTCCAGCGGATCCCGTGCGATGTGCGCCGCTTCCGCCGCGATCAGCGGAAGGGGTGATTCAGCGAGTCCGCCGGGGCCGCCGTCGTCCGTTGGAACGAGGTCCGTGACGAACAGTCCGCCGAAGATCCGCTGGTCCACGAACCGCAACTGCCCGGGCATGCCGTCGCGGGGGCTGAGCCGGAAACGGACCTTGAGGTGCTTTTCGTCCGGCACATCCCCGCCCTGCATCAGGAGCTGGCCGCTCATGCCAAGATGCGCCATGAGCGCCACCTGCGGGATGCCGGCACTGCCCGGCGTTCCCGCCGGGCCGCCGGCACCGGTGTCCAGGAGCGGCATCCAGAGGAACTTGCCCCGCCGCACAACGTCCAGGACGGTGGCGCCTTCCAGGTTCCCGATAAAGTCCCCGGCTCCCAGCGCGTGGCGGCGGACTGACCGTGGATCGACCACCTCCACGGCGTCGATAGTCCGTCCCCGGACCCAGCTCACCAGGCCGCGCCGGACCACCTCGACTTCGGGAAGTTCGGGCACGGCGCTAGGTTGCGGGGACGGGACCGGCGGACGAGGCTGCCCCCGGAGTGTTGCCGGCTCCGGAGAGCACCCGCCAGGCGTCGGCCGCCGCTTCCTGCTCCGCTTCCTTCTTCGAGTGGCCGGAGCCCTTCCCGTAGGCGGTGCCGCCAACATGCAGGACTGCCGTAAAGGTCCGCGCATGGTCCGGCCCGGAGCCATCCACGGCATAGTGGATGGTGCCCAGCTGGCGGCTGGCGGCGAGTTCCTGGATGCTGGTCTTCCAGTCGGTCCCGGCCCCCAGGGCTGCGGCGTCCTTGAGCAGCGGACCGATCAGGCGCATGACCAGCTGGCGTGCTGTCTCAATGTCGTTGGAGACATACGTGGCGCCGATCAGGGCCTCCATGGTGTCTGCCAGGATGGACGCCTTGTTCTTTCCCTGGGTGAGCTTTTCGCCCTGCCCAAGGTAGATGTACTCCCCGATGCCCAGGCTGCGGCCGATGCCGGCCAGCGCCCGTGTGCTGACGACGGCGGAGCGCCGCTTGGCGAGATCGCCTTCGGGGAGGTCCGGGTTGTCCCGGTACAGGGCGTCCGTGACAGAGAAACCCAGGATGGAGTCGCCCAGGAATTCCAGGCGCTCGTTCGTGGGAATGCCGCCGTTTTCGTAGGCGTAGGAACGGTGGGTGAGCGCAAGACGAAGCGTCCCGGCGTCAATAGAGACACCGAGACGCTTCAGAAGCTCTTCAGTTGAAGACATCATGTCAGCCTGAGTGGCCGATTAGACGTCAGCGACCTTGCGTCCCTTGTACTCAAGGAACAGCGCAGTGCCGGCCGAGTCGGTGACGACCTTTGCCTGGTGCGGCAGGCTGTAGGTGACCTGGCCGTTCTCGACGGTCTTCACCAGGTGGGGGGCGGTCGCCTTCCACTGGGAGCGGCGGGCGCGGGTATTCGAGCGAGACATTTTCCGCTTGGGAACAGCCACGGCTAACTCATTTCTCTCTAGACAAACACGTACAAATCAATTTTGCCGGTCAGGCTTAGCCATATCAGCTAGGGCAGCCCAGCGAGGATCCAGGACCTCGTGGTGGTGCCCCGGCTCGTCTTCCAGGCGAACTCCACATTCGGAGCAAAGGCCCTGGCAGTCTTCCCGGCACACCGGCTGGAACGGCAGCGCGGTCACCACTGCGTCCCGCAACACCGGTTCAAGATCGATTACATCGTGCTCGACTCGACGTTGCTCTTCATTATCTTCTTCGTCCGAAAGCTCCACGCCTTCATAGAAGAAAAGTTCCTGCACATTGACCTCAAGGTCATACGCAAGGGGATCCAGGCATCGGCCGCACTCACCCGTTACCTCGGTGAGGACAGTACCTGATACCAAAATTCCTTCGTGTACGGCCTCAAGCCTCAGATCCAGCTCGACATCCGAGCCTTCCTGAACGCCAATGAGCGCCACACCAAGGTCACCTGGTGCGGGTACATGTTCCTTCAGTGTCCGCATGCTTCCCGGGCTGCGCCCGAGGTCCTTGACGTCGAACGCCAAGGGCGAACCAGCATCTCTTTTAATGAGAACTCCTGTTGAACATATGACCGACGTACCATCTTAGCCTGAAGAGCCACGGGGACTCAAACCGGCCGGCGTACAGTGCCGAAGTACCGGACAAGCCTACCCTTTCGGCTGCTGGTTCCGTGGAGGCTCGCCCGCGAGCATCCGCCGCTGCACTGACCGGGGCACGTAGTCGGACACGTTGCCGCCAAGGCCTGCCACCTCCTTGATGAGGGTGGAGGACAGATGAAGATAGTGCGCTTCAGCCGGCAGGAAGACTGTCTCCACGCCGCTGAGTTGTCGGTTCATGGTGGCCATGGGCAGTTCGTAGTCAAAGTCCGAGGATGACCTCAGGCCTTTGACTATGGCTGAGACCCCGCGCTGCCGGCAGTACTCGGCCAGCAGCCCTTCCCCCACGGGTTCGACCACGATGCCCTTGAGTGAGGCGAGGGTTTCCCGTGCCATTTCCAGGCGCTCGGCCAGGGCGAACCTGTACTTCTTGGCCTGGTTGGTGGAGACGGCCACGATCACCTCGTCGAAGAGGCCGGCCGCACGTGCAATAACCTCGAGATGGCCGTTGTGGATGGGGTCGAAGGATCCGGGGCAGACAGCGCGTCTCATGCTCCGAACCTACCCCATGGAAAGGCCGGGATACCATGACTGGATGCATGCACCACGGGAAGTTTCCGCCCCCACGGCTCCCGCTCCCTGGCAGCGCACGGCCCTCGGAGCGAACCTCCTCTCCCCGGACGGGGGGCTTGGCATCACCATCTTCGAGGAGATGACCACCCTGGCTGTCCAGACCGGCGCCATCAACCTCGGCCAGGGGTTTCCGGATGAGGACGGACCGCTGGAAATCAGGGAAGCCGCCCGGGCCGCCATCTCAGCAGGCGCGAACCAGTATGCGCCCGGCAAAGGCATCCCGGAACTGCGGGAGGCAGTGTCGGTCCACCAGCGGCGCTTCTACGGACTGTCGCCCGATCCCGCCACCGAGGTGGTCATCACCACCGGCGCCACCGAGGCCATTGCCGCCTCGCTCCTGGCGTTCGCCGGTCCCGGTGACGAGGTTCTGACCCTGGAACCCTTCTACGATTCCTACGGCGCGGTGATCGGCCTGTCCGGCGCAACCCACGTCACCGCCCCGCTGCTGGCCCCGGACTTCATGCCGGACATGCCAGCGCTGGAAGCCGCCTTTAGCCCGCGGACGAAGGTTGTCCTCCTGAACAATCCCCACAATCCAACCGGCGCGGTCTTTCCGCGGGAAGTGCTGCAGCGGATCGTTGACCTGGCACGCACCCACAACAGCATCATCGTCACGGACGAGGTCTATGAACACCTCACGTTCGGCGTCGGCCACCTGCCGGTGGCATCCCTGCCCGGCGCGGCGGACCGCACCATCACCATCTCCTCCGCAGGCAAGACCTTCTCCCTGACCGGGTGGAAGATCGGCTGGCTCACGGGCCCGGAAGACCTGGTGGCCGCCGTGCGGACGGTCAAGCAGTTCCTCACGTACAGTTCGGGCACGCCGTTCCAGTCGGCCATCGCCCTGGGGCTGGCCCTGCCGGACTCCTTCTACGAGGGCATCGCGTCGTCCCTGCAGGAGAAGCGCGACATCCTGAGCGAAGGGCTCCGCGCCGCAGGGTTCGACGTCTTTTCCCCGCAGGGCACCTACTTCGTCAACGTGGACACTGCTCCCCTGGGCATCACCGACTCCGTGGACCTGGCACGGAGGCTTCCGGCGCTGGTGGGAGTCGCGGCGATCCCCGTGCCCGTGTTCTGCCACGCGGAAGGGGCGCAGCGGACCCGGAGCCTGCTCCGGTTCGCTTTCTGCAAGAAGGCCGGAATCCTCCATGAGGCTGCCGAACGCCTGTCTTCCCTCAGTGGCAGGCTCTGATGCCCGCCGGGGGCGGGACCCACGCGCGGTTCCTGCGGACCACAGGGCAGCACGCGTCCATCGAACCGGACGCTTTCACCGAGGGCAGCTACGTCCTGAGCATCGGCGGCGCCGAACAGTCCCACGTCAACCTTGTCCGGCCGGAGGAGATCTTTTACGAGTACCTCCGCCGGATCGGCAACCTGGTTGACCTGGCAGCACCTGCCGGCGGTCCTGTCCGCGCGCTGCACCTGGGAGCCGGGGCACTGACCCTGGCGCGGTACATCCAGGCAACGCGGCCCGGATCGGTGCAGTACGCCGTGGAGCTGGAGCGCGAGCTGCTTGACTTCGTCCTGCGCCAGCTACCCCTGCCCGAGGGCACGGATCTCCACACCGTCACCGGCGATGCCCGGGAATCACTGGCGCGGCTGGACCCGGAACTCCGGTTCGACGTCGTCATCCTGGACATTTTCTCCGGGCCGGAGGCACCGGCGCATCTGGCATGCAGCGCGTTCTACAGGGAAGTGCGGGACCGGCTCAGCCCCGGCGGTGTGCTGATCGTCAATGTGGGTGACGAACCGGGGCTCACACTGGTCCGGAGCCAGGTGGCGGCCATGCGGGAGGCCATGGCGGATGTGGCTGCCCTGGCTGAAACGGGCATGTTCGAGGGCCGCTATCCCGGGAACATCATCCTTGCGGGCACGCAGACCCCATGGCCCAGGGAATGGACCGCGGAACTGACTGCCCGGGGGCCGCACCCGGCGAAAGTCCTGGCCGGGGTGGATCTGGACCCTTTCGCGGGGTGACCAATGACCAGGACGGGCGCCGGAACAGGACAGGCTAGCTTTCCGACGGTTCCTGCCCGTCCGGAATGTCGTCCCCGTCAATGGCGTCAGGCACGTAGGGCTCCGCGTACCAAAGCCTGGTTTCCCCGTATTTCTTCTCCGCGAACCGGGTCAGGGCGTCAGGCCACTGTGGTTCCGGGGATCGGGACGACCGCTCCACCACCACCACCGCGGCAGCCGAGAGGTGGGGGGCCAGCTTCTGGAGCGCGGCATTCAGCGCCACTTCCTCAAGCGGGTACGGGGGGTCCATGAAAACAAGGTCCCACTCAGCGGTCTCCGGGGCGCGGTCCAGGAAGGGTTCGACCTTGGAACGGTGTACGGTGACGGCCTTGCGCCCCAGCACGCCGTTGACGAGGTCGGCATTGCGCTGGCACACTGCGCTTGCCTTGCCGTCTGACTCCACGAGGTCGACTGTCTGGGCTCCCCTGCTGCCGCTCTCAACCCCCAGGGAGCCTGAGCCCGCGTAAAGGTCCAGGACCCTGGCTCCGGCAATGACGTTGAAGGCGTCAAGCCGGGAGAAGAGCGCTTCCTTGACCCGGTCCGTGGTGGGCCTGGTCAAGGAGCCTGGAACGGCCGTGAGGGGGGAGCCGCCGGCGGCCCCTGCAATGATCCGGCTCACTGGACACTCCTGTCTGCAAAGCCAGGCAGTCCGGCGCGCACCATGCTATCCGCGTTCAAGGAACGCCTCCTTTTCCGGATTGAGGTACTTCTCTATCGCCTCGGCAAGCTCCGGGCGGGCCGCCAGGGCGGGGTCTTCGCCCACGATCTGCTGGGCATCTTCCCGTGCCCGGGCAATTACATCCCCGTGTTCCAGGACCCGCAGCAGCTTCAGGGTAGAGCGTCCGCCTGACTGCGAGGCACCAAGGATGTCGCCCTCGCGGCGCATTTTGAGGTCCTCCTCGGAGAGCGCGAACCCGTCAGTTGTTGCAGCCACTGCTTCGAGCCTGCGCCTGCTGGGGTGGCCCGGTTCAAGGGAGGTCACCAGCAGGCACATGCCCGGGAGCCCGCCCCGGCCCACGCGGCCGCGGAGCTGGTGCAGCTGGGAGATCCCGAACCTGTCGGCATCGAGGATGACCATCAGGGTGGCGTTGTGGACATCCACGCCCACCTCGATCACGGTGGTGGAGACCAGCAGCTTGATGCGGTTCGCCGCAAAATCGTCCATCACCCCGAATTTCAGGTCCGGCTCCTGCCGGCCATGGAGCGGCGCCAGGGGCACCCCGGACAAGGACGACTCCTCCAACAGATGCTCGACGACGGCTGTCACCGATGCGAGTTCCCGCCCGCCGTCGCCTTCCGTGTCCCCTGCCGGAGGCGCCGCCTCCCCGGGGCTGAAATCGCCGTCGTCGTCCGTTCCGATCCTGGGGCAGACGACGTACACCTGGTGGCCCGCGTCAATCTCTTCCCGGGCCCGCGCCCAGATGCGGCCCGCCCATGCCGGGTTTTCGGCGAGTCCCACCAAATGGGTGGAGATCGGCGCCCGGCCGGCCGGCAGCTCGTCCAGGACGGACGTTTCCAGGTCGCCGAAAACGGTCATGGCCACCGTGCGCGGGATGGGCGTGGCCGTCATGACGAGCAGGTGCGGGGGCTTCCTGGCTTTGGCCCGGAGCGCGTCACGCTGCTCCACGCCGAACCGGTGCTGTTCATCCACCACGATCAGGCCGAGGTCGTAGAAGGAAACATTGCCGCTGAGCAGGGCATGGGTACCGATGACGATCCCCGCAGTCCCGGACGCGGCGTCAAGCATGGCCTGGCGGCGTGCGGCCGTAGGCATGGACCCGGTGAGCAGTGAAACCTGGACGGAGGCGCCGTCCGTTCCGCCCAGCAGCCCGTCGCTGGACAGGGCTCCCAGCGTGCGGCGAATTGAATCGAAATGCTGTGCGGCGAGGACTTCCGTGGGTGCCAGCAGGGCGGCCTGGCCCCCGGCATCCACCACCTGCAGCATTGCCCGGAGGGCCACGACGGTCTTGCCGGAGCCCACTTCACCCTGGAGGAGCCGGTTCATGGGGGTGTCCCGGGCCAGTTCGCGCCCGAGAGTCTCCCCGACGGCGGACTGCCCGGCAGTGAGGGTAAACGGCAGGTCAGCGTCGAAGCGGGACAGGAGACCGTCCGGGACGGGCCGGCGGGCCGTGGCTTCCTCCGCCGCGAGCTGGGCGCGGCGGCGGGCGAGGGCGGACTGCAGCACCAGGGCTTCCTGGTAGCGGAAACGGCGGCGGGCCTGCTGCCAGTCACCGGCTGACTCCGGCTCGTGGATCAGCCGGTACGCCTTGGCGATGGGCAGGAATTTCTCCCGTTCCGCGATGGCGGCCGGGATGGGGTCGGGGAGGGCGTCGAGGTCAGCGGTTTCGAGCAGGGTGGAGACGGCCTTCTGGATTTTCCAGCTGGGCAGCTTGGACGTGGCCGGGTACACGGGGATGGGCATGGCGGCCATCTTTTCCGGATCGCGGCCGTTGTCGCTGAACATGTCCTCGTCCAGGAGCTGGTAGTCCGGATTGGTGAGGCCGAGGGACCCCTTGAAGCTGGTGACCTTGCCGGAAAAGAGGGCAAGCCGGCCCTGGAGCAGTTCCGCCTGGGCCTTGTAGCCGTTGAAAAAGCTGATTTTGAGGGTCCCAGGTGCTTTCCCGCGGTACTCCGTGCCACCTACCAGCCGAAGTCCCTGTTTTCCGTCGTCGTCGGAAACCACAACGTCCGTGATGGTGCCGCGGCGCGCCTGCATGCGGCGGGTGCTGCTGGACAGGACCCGTGCGATCAGGGTGACTTCCTCGTCCCGCGGGATCTCGCTGATGGGGGTCAGCTCCCCGCGGTTCATGTAACGGCGCGGGTAATAGTTGAGCAGCCCCTCCACCGTGGTGATGCCCAGGTGTTTTTCAATGACGGCGGCGGAACGCTTGCCAAGCCGGCGTTCCAGGGCCAGGTCCAGTTCAGCGCTCATGCCCGCTGGAGTTCACTGCATCCGCTGCCGGATCGCGCGGCAGGGCAAGTTCGCTGATGCTGATGTTGGCGGGCTCACCGAGGGACCGGATGATCTCGACGGCGGGCTCCCCCTCGGGGACATGGACGTGGACGCGCCACCGGTAGTTGCCCTCGGTGTCAGGCCCGCTGCCTACCTGGCTCATGATGACTGACTCGCCGATCTCGTCCAGCCGCTGCCGGAGGGTGGCTGCGTTGAGCGGGGAAAGGCTGATGGTGCACATGACTTCCACGCCGTCGTCGTCCGGCATGGCGGTGTGGATGTGCGGATCCGACACGTCGTAGCCGTGCAGCCCGTCAAGGAGCTCGCCTTGGAGTTCCTCCCCCAGGATCGCCGAGCGCAGGCAATCGAGGATCAGAAGCATTCCCACCCCGCCGGCATCCACCACGTGCGCGGAGGTCAGGGCGGCCAGTTGGTCCTCGGTGTGGATCACGGCTGCGAGGGCAGCTTCGACAGCGGCATCCAGGGCCAATCCCAGGGCATGGTTGCTGTCGTCTCCGTTTTGCCCTGCGTCCACGGCCGCGGAAGCCCTCGCTGCCGCTTCCATGACCGAGAGCATGGTTCCGGGAACGGGGTCGCTGAGGGCGGACCAGGCGCGGATCTGGGCGCGGTTGAGCGCTGCTGCGAGGAGGGTGGACGTCAGGCGGGTGTGGCCTGCGAGTGGTTCAGCGGCGGCAGACAGGAACACCGAGAGCAGTGTTCCGGAGTTTCCCCGCGCCTCCTCCATTGCGGCTTGTCCCGCGGTGGCCAGGACGGCGCCCACGTCCATGTGGGCCGGCTGGTCCCCGCCGGCGGACACGGCCCGGGCGGCTGCCCGCACGGTGACGTAGAGGTTGGTCCCGGTGTCGCCATCGGCCACCGGAAAAATATTAATGGCATTCAGGCGGTCGCTGTGGTTGCCAAGTGCCGTTTCAGCCTTGCCCAACCACCTCTTCATCGCTTGCGCGTTGGCGGCAACCTTAGTGTGCAAAGTGATCCCATCCCCCGGTGTCCGCGGACCGGCCCGCTATTGTGACGCCCGGGCGCTCGTTCATTCCCAGTGCTTGTATTGAGCCTATCGCAGTGAATCCAGGGGGCAGCAGGGTGCCGGAGGGGAATGTGGCCAGCAGCCCGTGGTCTTCCCCGCCGCCGAGCACCCAGTCCCGGGCATCCGCATGCAGCAGTTCCGCGGCGGGCAGAAGGACGTCCTTCAGCCGTTCCAGCGGGCCCGGAAGGAGGTCGACGGCGACACCGCTGGCCGCCGCCAGCCGCAGGCCGTCCCGCAGCATTCCGTCCGAAATGTCCAGCATCGCAGTGGCACCGGCAGCCCGCGCGGCGGGCCCGGCGGCCAGGGGCGGCTGCGGCCTGCACTGGAGTTCCGCCAGGCCGCGCAGATCAGGGCCGAGACTATCCAGTGGAACGCTGGACTCCAGCAGGGCGAGGCCTGCGGCGGCGTGGCCGGCGGTGCCAGCGAGGGCAAGGATGTCTCCTGGTTTGGCTCCGGAACGGAGGACGGCCGGGCCGCCATCCAGGGTGCCGAGCACTGCGACGGTCACGGAAATTTCCCGCCCGCGGCCCAGGTCCCCGCCCGCCACCGAGCAGTTGGCCGCACCGAGCTCCCTGATCGCGGAGGTGAGGCCGTCGGCCAGGTCCTCAACCCAGCCCACAGGGGTCTCAGGGGGCAGGGTCAGGCTTACCACCAGGGAGGTTGCGGTGGCGCCCATGGCGTTGATGTCGCTGAGGTTCTGCGCCGCTGCTTTCCAGCCGACGTCAAAGCCGGTGGTCTTGTAGCCGCTTGGCCACTGGAGCCTGAAGTCCTGGTCCTGGACCTGCGTGTCGATGCTGATGACAGTCCTGCCGTCCGGAGCGGCGATCACGGCAGCGTCATCCCCCGGCCCCAGCAGCGTGGCGGCGCCGTACGTGCCTTCCATGGCCAGCCGCGGGAAGATGCGGGCCAGCAGCTCGCCCTCGGAGAGGGCAGAGACAGTCAGCGCAGGGACGGCCGGGGCGGGGACGGCCAGCTGGTTCGCGTCGGGCTGGTCATCGCCGGATTGCACATCGGATTGCGGGCGGGAGGACGAGGGTTTTTCAGGCACCCCACTACGCTATCGCGGGGCCCTGACATTGAGGGCAGGCGGTGCCGGGCGTCGGGCAGGGCCCGTTTGCGGCGATAGGCTGGAGGAATGCACCGTGCCCAGCTTTCCCTGCCCGCCCGTGTTGCCAGGCTGGCACTGATTGGGAGCCTCGCGGCCATACCGTTGACGTCGTGCTCGCCTCCCGTGGATGTTCCTGCCGCCCAGGACGCGGCCAACCCCGCCTGCGCTCCCATGATGGTGGCGTTGCCGGACGCGATCGGCGAGAACCCGCTCCGGAAGACGAACAGCCAGGCGACGGCAGCCTGGGGGGACCCTTCCCTGGTGATCCTCCGCTGCGGCGTTAACGTCCCGGGCCCCACCACAGACCGCTGTGTGACCGTCAACGGCATCGACTGGGTCATCAAGGAGGGCAACCCCGTCTGGACCCTGACGACCTACGGCCGCGAACCGGCAACCGAGATCCTGATGGACCCGGACAAGATCAGCTCCGCCACAGTCCTGGCAGACCTCGCAGCGGCCGCAGGCAAGGTGCCGGCGGCAAGGAACTGCGTAGGCCAGGAAGACCTGCAGAACCTGCCGCCCAGCCAGTAGGCTCCCGGCGGCAGGGTTCCCTGGCCGAAGCGGAGCGAGGTCAGGGTGCCGGTGGGGAGTGTCAGCGCAGCCCGGTTTTGCGGTTCAGCGCCAGGTAGATTAGTTCATCGATGAGGTCGGCGTAGTCCAGGCCGGAGGCCGCCCACATCTGGGGGTACATGCTCTTGGGCGTGAACCCGGGCATGGTGTTGATCTCGTTGATGATGAGTTCACCGGCGGGAGTGTAGAAGAAGTCCACGCGGCTGAGTCCTTCGGCACCTACGGCGTCAAACGCTGCCGCTGCCAGCTCCCGGACCCGGGCGATGGCTTCCTCTGGAAGATCCGCGGGGCAGCTGAGGGAGGCGGCATCGTCCTCCACGTACTTGGCGTTGAAGTCGTAGAACTCGTGCGTGCCGCCGGCCACGGAGATCTCTCCGGGCATGGAGGTCCGTGGAGCGTCGGTGCCCCTGCCTTCGAGCACAGCGCATTCGATTTCCCTGCCCGTGATCCCGGCTTCGATCACCAGTTTGAGGTCATGCTTGCGGGCTTCCTCGATGGCGGCGTCCAGGTCCGCCAGGGAATCAACCTTGGAAATGCCCATCGAGGATCCGGCGCGGGCGGGTTTGACGAAGACCGGGAAACCCAGCCGGTCAACCTGTTTCCGGACCAGCTCCGGGTCCTTGCGCCACTGCCGGTCCGTGACGGCCACATACGGGCCTACCTGCAGTCCGGCGGCCTCGAACACCACTTTCATGTAGTGCTTGTCCATGCCCACGGCGGAGGCCAGGACGCCGGCGCCCACATAGCGGGTGTCCGAGAGCTCCAGCAGTCCCTGGATGGTGCCGTCCTCACCGAAGGGGCCATGCAGCAGCGGGAACACAACGTCAACGGTTCCGAGCTCCCGGGGCACCTCGTTCGGGGAGGCAACGATCAGCTGGTGTTCGCCCCCAATTTCGGCGAGGGTCACCGTCTGCGGCGAGGGCGCCACCTCGGGCAGGGCCGTTGAGGAAAGGGACCATTGGGCGGTGTCCGCGCCCGCGAGGACCCATTGCCCGGTCTTGGCGATGCCAATGGGAATCACCTCATACTTGTCCTTGTTGATGGCGCCGAGCACTCCGGCAGCCGTTACGCAACTCACGGCGTGCTCGCTGGAGCGGCCGCCGAAAAGTACAGCCACCCGGGGCTTTGTCCGCGGTGCGGTTTCCCCCGTGGCCAGGTTTTCTTGGGACATCGTCAGTAATCGCCTTCAGGTTTCAATTCCCGGGACAGCAGGACCGGCCCCAGTTGGTCAACGGACAGTTTGCCGGCCAGCACCGCAACGACGGCGGCCGTAATGGGCATCTCGACGCCCAGCTTGCCGGCCAGTTCATGGACGGCCTGGCCGGATTTGATGCCTTCGGCGGTCTGGGTCATCTTCTGGCCAACCTCCTCGAGCGTGAGGCCCTGGCCCAGCAGCCGGCCCGCGGTGTGGTTGCGCGAGAGCGGCGAGGAGCAGGTGGCCACGAGGTCCCCAAGCCCGGCCAGGCCGGCCATTGTTTTGGCCTCACCGCCAAGTGCCAGGGCGAGGCGGGATGTCTCGGCCAGTCCGCGGGTGATGACGGACGCTTTGGTGTTGTCCCCCATCTGCTTGCCCTCGCAGATGCCCACGGCAAGCGCAATGACGTTTTTCACGATTCCGCCGATCTCCACCCCAACAACGTCCGCCGTGGTGTAGGGCCGGAAATAGGGGGCTGTGCAACTCCTGGCGATCCAGCCGGCCGCGGCGGAATCAGTGCAGGCAACTACGGACGCGGTTGGCTCTTCACGGGCGATCTCCATGGCCAGGTTGGGCCCGGACACGATGGCGATGCGTTCGGCGGACAGGCCAAGCTCCTCGCCGATGACCTCGCTCATCCGGGCGTCCGTGCCAAGCTCCAGGCCCTTCATGAGGGAAACCACCATGGCGTCCGGCGCGATCAGGCCCTTCCACTCCCGCAGCTGGGGCCGCAGCGACTGCGCCGGGACGGCGATCACCACGAGGTCGGCATCCTTGAGGACGGCGGCGACGTCCGTGGACGCCGAGATGCTCTCCGGGAGCTGCACATCCTTGAGGTACTGGGCATTGACGTGGCTGGTGTTGATCTGGTCCACCACTTCAGCGCGGCGCCCCCACAGCCTGATGGTGCGCGGATCCCCCGCCGCAGCCGCTGCATCGGCCAGGATCTTGGCGAACGTCGTCCCCCAGGAGCCGGCACCGAGGACGGCAACGGAACGGGCCGAACCCGTTTGCCTTCCCCCAGCGGTCACGGAACGTCCGTTCCGGTGCCGGGCTGCTGCTTACCGCGTTCCATGAACCTGCCGTGCTTCGCCTGCTGCTGCTTGGCCGGGTCCCACCGCTCGGCGGGAGGCTGCTCCCCGCGGATCTCCGCAAGGAGGGCGGTGATGGCGTCCATGATGGCATCGGTGGCCGCTGTCAGCGTGGCCTTGTCGAGGGGGCGGCCGGTAAAAGGGCTGAGATCCACGGGCTCACCCACCACTACCCGCGACTTCTTGCGGGGGAACAGGTGGAACCGCTTGCCGTAGCGGGGGAAGACCTCGTGGGCGCCCCAGTGGGCGATCGGGACCACCGGAATGCCGCCTTCAAGGGCGAGCCGTGCGGCACCGGTGTGGCCCTTCATGGGCCAGAGGTCCGGATCCCTGGTGAGGGTGCCTTCGGGATAGATGATGATGGCTCCACCTTCGGCGACGATCTCCTGGGCTAGCTGGAGGGACCGGTTCGCTCCCGCCGTCGAACGCTCCACAGGGATCTGCTTGGTGGCCCGCAGGACCCAGCCGAGCACCGGAACCTTGAACAGTCCGGACTTGGCAAGGAAATGCGGCAGAACCTTGTGGTTGTAGAGGAGGTGGCCGACGATCAGGGGATCGATCTCGGTGCAGTGGTTGGGCGCCGCGATGAAGCCGCCGGCAGGCAGCTTCTCAGTGCCCTTCCACTCTTTGTCCATCATGAGGTTGAACAGGGGGCGGACTATTCCGGCGACCACCGCAAGGGTGGCGCGGCTCTTGGCCGGTTCCTTCACGTCTGCCCGCTACTTCGTGGTGGTGATGTCGAAGTCGGCACCCAGCCCGGCCAGCTTTTCGGTGAACCGTTCGTAGCCGCGGTTGATGATGTCAATGCCGGTGACGCGTGAGGTTCCCGTCGCCGCCAACGCGGCGATCAGGTGGCTGAAGCCTCCACGGAGGTCGGGGACGTCGATATCGGTGCCCTTGAGCTGGGTGGGTCCGGAGATCACGGCGGAATGCAGGAAGTTGCGCTGGCCGAAGCGGCACGGCACGCTGCCCAGGCATTCACGGTGCACCTGGATGCTGGCGCCCATCCGGATCAGCGCGTCGGTAAAGCCGAAGCGGTTCTCGTAGACGGTCTCGTGGACAATTGAGACGCCCTCGGCCTGGGTCAGGGCAACCACCAGCGGCTGCTGCCAGTCCGTCATGAAGCCGGGGTGCACGTCCGTTTCCAGGACCAGCGGGTTGAGCTTGCCACCCTTGTGGTAGAACCGGATGCCGTCCTCGCCGATGTCCATCCCGCCGCCCACCTTGCGGTACGTGTTCAGGAAAGTCATCATGTCCCGCTGGGAGGCGCCCTCAACAAAGATGTCGCCCTTGGTGACCAGCGCAGCGGAGGCCCACGACGCCGACTCGTTCCGGTCCGAGAGGGCCCGGTGGTTGTAGCCGCCCAGATCCCGGACGCCTTCAATGCGGATGGTCCGGTCCGTCTGGACGCTGATGATGGCGCCCATCTTCTGCAGCACGGCGATGAGGTCGATGATCTCCGGCTCGGTGGCGGCGCCCGAGAGTTCGGTGATGCCCTCGGCGCGGGTGGCGCTCAGCAGGACCTGCTCGGTGGCACCCACGGAAGGGTAGGGAAGGGAAATCTTTGCGCCGTGCAGGCCCTTGGGCGCCGAGATGTGGATCCCGCCGGGGCGCTTTTCCACCACGGCTCCGAACTGGCGCAGCACGTCCAGGTGGTAGTCGATGGGGCGGTCACCGATTTTGCAGCCCCCGAGGTCCGGGATGAAGGCTTCACCGATGGCGTGGATCAGCGGCCCGCAGAGCAGGATGGGGATCCGGGAGTCGCCCGCGTGGGCGTCAATGGCAGTGCTGGACGCCGTCTTGGCGGCCTTGGGATCCAGCGTGAGGTCGCCGTTGACGGGGTCCTTGACCACGGTGACGCCGTGCAGCTGCAGGAGTGAGGTGACCACCTCCACGTCCTTGATCTCCGGCACGTTCCGCAACACCGAGGGTTCGTTGCCCAGCAACGCGGCCACCATCGCCTTGGGGACAAGATTCTTCGCTCCCCGGACGCTGACGCGGCCTGTAAGCGGGACTCCGCCGCGGATTGTCAGAACACTACTCATATACCGGTTTCCTTACGATCACTCGCCCCCAAATCCTTGCAAAGGCTCCAACCAAGCATAGGAGGTTGCGTTACCGAACCGAAATACGCGGGCGACGGCGGCAGGGCGTGGCGTGCCGCCGTCGCACCTTTTTAAACAGGCAACTCTGCTTCAGCCGGCGGAGGAAAGGCGCGCCGGCAGGGTTTTGGGCTTGAACGACGGGCGGGTGGCTTCGTAGGCCGTGATGTCTGCCTCATGCTGCAGGGTGAGCCCGATGTCGTCGAGGCCTTCGAGCAGGCGCCAGCGCGTGTAGTCGTCGATTTCGAAGGGCGCAACGATGTTTCCGCACACCACGGTCTTGGACACCAGGTCCACGGTGACCTCGGTCCCCGGGGCATTCTCGAGCTCCTTCCAGATCAGCTCGATGTCGTCCTGGGAGAGTTCGGCGGCAAGCAGGCCCTGCTTGCCGGAATTCCCTCGGAAGATGTCGGCGAAGCGGGAGGAGAGGACGGCCTTGAAACCGTAGTCCTTCAGTGCCCAGACAGCGTGTTCGCGGGACGATCCGGTCCCGAAATCCGGGCCGGCCACCAGCACGGAGCCGGCATTGAAGGGCTCCTTGTTCAGGATGAAGGACGTGTCCTTGCGCCATGCCGAGAACAGGGCGTCCTCGAAGCCTGTCCGGGTGATCCGCTTGAGGTAGACGGCGGGGATGATCTGGTCCGTGTCCACGTTGCTCTGCCGCAGCGGGACGCCGATTCCGGTGTGGGTGGTGAACTTTTCCATGGCGTGTCCTAGGCTGCGTCGGTGCGGATGGCGGCGGATTCGGGGGCCGGGTCGAGGTCCGAGGGCGAGCTCAGGGTGCCCCGGATGGCGGTGGCAGCGGCGACCACCGGCGAGACCAGGTGGGTGCGGCCGCCCTTGCCCTGGCGTCCTTCGAAGTTGCGGTTGGAGGTGGAAGCGCAGCGCTCCCCCACCTCCAGCTGGTCCGGGTTCATGCCCAGGCACATGGAGCAGCCGGCAAAGCGCCACTCAGCGCCGAAGTCCTTGAAGACGCGGTCCAGGCCCTCAGCCTCGGCCTCGAGCCGTACGCGGGCGGAGCCTGGCACCACCAGCATGCGGACGTTCGGGTCCTTTTGGCGTCCGCGGATGATGTCCGCGGCGGCCCGGAGGTCCTCCATGCGGGAGTTGGTGCAGGAGCCCAGGAAGACGGTGTCCACCCGGATGTCCTTCATCGGGGTTCCGGCCTCCAGCCCCATGTACTGCAGTGCACGTTCGGCGGCGGCCTTGGCATTCTCGTCGCCGAAGTCCTCGGGAGACGGCACGGACTCGGACAGCGAAACGCCCTGGCCCGGGTTGGTGCCCCAGGTGACGAAGGGCTCCAGGGTATCGGCGTCCAGGTCAACCTGGGCGTCGAAGACGGCGTCGTCGTCAGTGCGCAGCGTGTTCCAGTACTCGACGGCGGCGTCCCAGTCCGCGCCCTGCGGTGCGTGCGGGCGGCCCTTCATGTAGCCGTAGGTGGTTTCGTCCGGCGCCACCATGCCGGCGCGGGCGCCGGCCTCAATGGACATGTTGCAGATGGTCATGCGCGCGTCCATGGACAGCGAGCGGATGGCGGACCCGCGGTATTCCAGGACGTAGCCCTGCCCGCCGCCGGTGCCGATCTTGGCGATGACGGCCAGGATGATGTCCTTGGCCGTCACGCCCGGACGCAGTGTCCCCTCAACGTTGATGGCCATGGTCTTGAACGGCTTCAGGGAGAGTGTCTGGGTGGCCATGACGTGCTCCACCTCGGAGGTGCCAATGCCCATGGCCAGGGCGCCGAAAGCGCCGTGCGTGGAGGTGTGCGAGTCGCCGCAGACCACCGTCATGCCAGGCTGGGTAAGGCCCAGCTGCGGGCCTACCACGTGGACGATGCCTTGCTCCGCGTCCCCCAGGCTGTGCAGCCGGACGCCGAACTCCGCACAGTTGTTGCGCAGGGTCTGGATCTGGGTGCGGCTGGTGAGGTCCGCGATAGGCTTGTCGATGTCCAGCGTGGGAGTGTTGTGGTCCTCCGTTGCGATGGTGAGGTCCGGGCGGCGCAGTTTCCTGCCGGCCAGCCGCAGGCCTTCGAACGCCTGTGGGGACGTTACTTCGTGGACCAGGTGAAGGTCGATGAAAAGAAGGTCGGGCTGGGCGTTGGCTCCGTCGCCATCCCCTTTGCGCACCACGTGTGCGTCCCAGACTTTCTCGGCCAATGTCTTTGCCATGGCCATCTCCCTTCACTGCTGTTTGGCTGATGAGCTCAACTGAATCAGGACGGCTTGGCACTGCGCCAGCCGAAAGATTTGCATCTCAGATATTGAGACGGCAATATCATTACATGGACAATTCTAGTGGAGTCGGTGTCATTGATAAAGCGGCCCAGGTGCTTGATGCGCTCGAAGCCGGCCCCACCACGCTGGCGCAGCTCGTAGCAGCCACGGGCCTGGCCCGGCCCACTGTCCACCGCCTCGCCCTGGCCCTGGTCCACCACCGCCTGGTCAGCCGCGATATCCAGGGCCGCTTTGTCCTGGGAAGCCGCCTGGTTGAGCTGGCGTCCGCCGCAGGTGAAGACCGTTTGATAGCTTCGGCCGGGCCCGTCCTGATGCAGCTGCGCGACGCCACGGGCGAAAGCGCCCAGATTTTCCGCCGCCAGGGTGACTGGCGCGTATGTGTGGCGTCGGCCGAGCGCCCCATCGGCCTCCGCGACACCATTCCCGTGGGCACGCAGCTGTCCATGAAGGCAGGCTCGGCCGCCCAGGTGCTGCTTGCCTGGGAAGACCACGACCGCCTTCTCGAAGGACTGCAGTCAGCGCGTTTCACGCCAACGGTACTGGCAGGAGTACGACGGCGGGGCTGGGGCCAGAGCCTCGGCGAACGGGAGCCGGGGGTTGCCTCCGTCTCCGCACCGGTGCGGGGACCCTCCGGCCGGGTTATCGCGGCTGTCTCCATTTCCGGGCCGATCGAGCGCCTCACCCGCCAGCCCGGCCGTCTGCACGCGGAAGTGGTGTGCAACGCCGGACGGCTCCTTACCGAGGCCCTCCGCAAGAACAACGACTGACGCCCCGCAAAGGCAGCCACAACCCGCCCGGCCGGGGCTAGGATTTCGCCATGACCAGCTATGCGGTTTTCCTCCGGGGCATCAACGTGGGCGGCATCAACATCAAGATGGCCGCCTTACGGGAGGCCCTCCAGGCCGCGGGCTTCCAGGATGCCGGGACACTGCTTGCGAGCGGGAACGTGGTCCTCACCAGCAACCAGGGCGCCGCCGCTGTAAAGCGCACATGTGAGAAGTGCCTGCGGGACGCCTTCGGCTATGACGCGTGGGTGGTGGTCCTCGAGGCCGGCCGGGTCTCCGAACTGGTGGCAGCGTGCCCCTACCCGGATGACGACAAGGCCACCCACACCTACATCACGCTCTCCTCGGACAACGCAGTGCTCGATGAGCTGGATGCGGCCGGGTCCGCGCTGGATGGACACCAGCAGAAGAGGCTGGGGCCGGAGGCATTGGCGTGGCTGGCACCGGCCGGGGGAACCCTGGACAGCCCCTTCAGCAAGATCTCCGCGAAAGCCAGGTTCAAGGAAGCCACCACCACGCGCAACCTGCGCACCCTCGTCAAGGTCCGGGACGCAGCTAGCCGGCTGCAGCCTTCCTGAGTGCAGCATCGAATGCGGCCTGCCTGCTGACCTCCAGTTCCACCGGCTCCACTACAAGCTCCTGCGCAACGGCCGCCACTGCGGCATTGAGCCGCATCCGCGCCCTGGCCGCCCGCGCCTTCGCCGCAGCGGCGGCAATAAAGCGGCCGGTGATGGCCAGGAAAAGACCCAGCACCACTCCCCCGGCAATCATCAGCGTGGGGATTGGCCACCCCTCCACCCGGGGCACCTCGGGCACGGGCATCTGGAAATAGCCCAGAGCCGCCAGGACGCCGAGCCAGCCCAGCCCGCCCAGGACGGTAAGCAGCGCCAGCCACTGCACCACGTTGAAGACTCCCCACCACCAGGACTTCCGGTTGGCGGCGAGGTCCGTTCCGGCGATGGCCTGGTCAAGGGCGTCAGGCAGGCGTTCCCGCCCCTCCCTGGCGGCTCCCCGGATGGCGGCCCGCCAGGGCCCGGGGGCACCGGCGCTGGCGGCGTCGGCGAATTCACGCACTGCGGCGTCCGTGCGTGCCCGCTCCGGCGCTCCTGCCGGCGGCAAGGATGTCCGGTTGAGCTCCGATGGCGCGGTGCTGCGCAGATTGAGCCGCCGCAGCGGATCAGCACGGAACCGGGAGAGCCACCTGGTCACCGGCCAGCCGGTGCGCTTGACCGACTCCAGCCGGTACGACTGGCCCACTGCGCGGACCACCACCGGAACGTTCGCTGCGACAGACAATTCGTCGGCCAGCCGGGTAACGGCCGCAGGCCGTACTCCGGCCGCGGTCCCCTCGCCGGACACAGCGCCCAGCTCGGCTGATGCCCTGGTGATATCGGCAGCCAGCCGTTGCGACTGTGCCTTGCGCTTCACGGCAACTCCATGGATGGCAGCCCGGACCTGGTCAACGCCGGCCCCCGTCAACGCGGAAGCCGCAAGCACCTGGACCTTGGCAAGTCCGTCCCGGGCAAGGATGGAGCGCAGGGACTCCAGGACAGGCTGCACGTCACGTTCGGGCAGCCGGTCCACCTGGTTCAGGACCACCAGGGTCACCGCGCCGTGGGACGCCAGGCGGGACAGGAAGTCATTGTGCACGGCAGCGTCGGCGTACTTTTGCGGATCAAGGACCCAGACCAGGACGTCCACCATTCCCACCATCCGCTGCACCACTTCACGGTTGGATGCCCTGGTGGAGTCGAAGTCCGGCAGGTCCAGCAGGATCAGGCCGGTGTCCTCGTCCGCGAATCCTTCCACGGCGGCGGCGTGGTGGCGGCTGCGGACTTCCAGCCAGTCCAGCAGCGGCTCGCTGCCGTCCGCACCCCACACCCCCGCCAAAGGTTCCGACGTCGTTGGACGGCGAGCAGCCGCCGTCGCGATTTCCGCGCCGCTGACCGCGTTGAACAGCGAGGATTTGCCGCTTCCCGTGGCACCGAAGAATCCCACCACTGTGTGGTCTGCAGAGAGCGACCGCCGTGAACTTGCCCGCTCCAGGACACTGAAGACTTCCTGCAGGGACTCATCCGGAAGGACGCCTTCGCCGAGCTCGCGTGCGTCATTGAGGGCGGAAAGCCGGCGGTCAAGCCGGGACGCCTCGCGGGTGTCGCTGTGGCGGCTCATGCGTTATCCGCCAGGCGGACCAGCGCGGCAGCGTGCGCGGCGAGGGTGTCAGGGGCCTTGTCGTCGTACCCGGGCAGCCGGGAAAGGAACTTGCGCCGCTCTTCCTGCAGCAGGACCTGGCAGCGGGCATGAAGGTCCTCGCGTGCTTTTTCGGCCATGCGCCGGACGGCGTCCTCGCCGAAGACGGCTTCGAGCAGGCGCTGGCCCACGACGGCGGTGCCGCCGGCAACGCCTACCTCAAGGCCCGTGAGTCCCGCTGTCATGGAAAAAACGACGATCATCAGCGCCGCGCCAAGTCCGTTGATGCCGAAGGACAGCCAGCGGGCCTGCGTCCGCTTTCCCTGGCCCTCGGTGCGGATCATGTCCATCAGCGTTTCCTGCCAGGCCCGGATCTCAGCGGCGGCGCGGTCTTCAAAGCCCGGCGTTGTGCCGGAAAGATCATCCGTACCCAGCAGCTGGCGCCCGGCGGGGTCGTTGCGCCAGCGCTGGTCCGTGTCCTCTGCGGCGTTGGCGGCTTCGTCAACGATGACTGCCTGCAGGCCGGTCTCGATGGCGGCTTCCACCCTGACGGCGGGGGCCGGTTCACCGCGGAAGAACGCACCCACGCGGTCACGGAACCGCCCCACGTTCTGCTCGAGGACCCGGAAGAATTCACCCGTACCCACAAAGTCCTGCCAGCGGGCCAGCACCTCCCCCCTCAGGAGGGCGCCGTCCCTCGTGGCTTCCAGGATGCGGTCCGCGGCGTCCCGGTAGGCCGCGGCGGCGGCATCCTCCAGGTTGGCGGCGGCGTGCTGCTGCTCCCGCGCGGCCTGCGCGACGGCGGCGACGCGTCCGGCCATCGCCCTGACGGTCCCGTTCAACGTGCGGCGGGCGATGTCAGAGCGGCCGGCGGCGTCGGCGGCCAGGTCCGCCAGCCAGGCCCGCAGCGGCTGTACTGACCCTGCGGGCAGCATGCCCATCGGGTCCAGGGTGGTCTCCGGTATTACGAACAGCTGAGCCGCGCCCAGGCCTTCCCTGTCCAGGAGGCTGCGCAGGTCCTCGCTGACTTCTTCTTCCGCCCCCGGGGGCACCCTGTCCAGGACGACCCCCACCATAATGTCCCGGGAAGCGGCGTTGAGAAGCAGCTTCCAGGGAACGGCGTCGGCGTAGCGGTTGGCAGTGGTAACAAAAACCCACAGATCGGCGGCGGCCAGGAGTTGGGAGGCCAGCTTTCGGTTGTCATCGGAGATGGAATCCACATCCGGGGCATCCAGGACCGCAATTCCTGCAGGCACTCCCGGGTCCGCCACAAGGACGAGGGATGACATGGCTCCTGCATCCGGCACCGCGCCGGCCCGGTTTGCCGGCACTGTGCTGTTAGTCACAAACCCGCGGATCCTGCTTAAGCTCGGCAGCACGCGCTGGCCCTTGAACCAGTCGCCTTCTGACGGGTGGTGCAGGAGGATGGGCTGGCGCGTGGTGGGGCGGATGGCACCCGCACGGGTGACCGGATGCCCCACGATCCCGTTGACGAGGGTTGACTTGCCCGCCCCCGTGGAACCTCCGACCACGGCCAGGAGCGGGGCGTCAAGGCTCCGGTATCGCGGAAGGATGTAGTCATCGAGCTGGGCCACGGCACTGGCGGCCTCGCGCCGAGCCTGCTCCGCCTCAGGCAGGGCAAGCGGCAGTTCAGTGGCGGCCAGATCCTCCCGCACCTCTTCCAGCAGCGCTATGGCTGCCAGGGCTCCGGCGCTGCCCGTGGGCGTGCGTTGTGCGTGGTTTGGGTGGTCCTGCTCGTTCGGGGAGGTCACAGCAACATCATGCCAGTTCAGGCCCGGCCCGGCCGCAGTTTCGACGCGCGGTGCTGGTGGGCACCGGCCCAACGTGGGAGCACAAACGAAAAATGGTCCCGGGCGCGTGCCCGGGACCATTTCCTTGGTGACCCCAGCGGGATTCGAACCCGCGTTACCGCCGTGAGAGGGCGGCGTACTAGGCCGCTATACGATGGGGCCGTGTACTTTACCGTACTTCTGACCGGCGTTTCCGCTGGTCAAGCTCAGTGATTGTTTCACACATTTCGCTTCGGTTTCAAATCGGCGGACCGGCTGAAACCTTCTGTTTTGAGCTTTTGTTAGCTTCTCAAACCAGAGCTGGGATACCAGGACTCGAACCTAGAATGACGGTACCAGAAACCGTAGTGTTGCCAATTACACCATATCCCAATGATACTTTCGGGCCGGTTTTCAGGGCTTTTGCCCTGCTCCGTGCGCCTCAGCACGAGAAATTACTTTACCCGAGACTTCGTGCTCGCACAAATCGGCCACCGGCCCGGGGTTCCGGGACGCGGGCCAGGCGTGCGCCCGGCCCGCGTCCCCGTACCTAGGCGATAAGTTCGCCCAGCGAGGACACCATGTTGCCCCGGAATTCCTGCACCCGTTCCCCTGCCCTGTTGAGCCAGACTCCCAGGAGGCCGGCCGCCGTCGAGCCTTCTGCGTCCAGCAGGCGGTTGTCCCCCACATAGAGGGTCTCCGCAGGCCCGGTGCCCAGAAGCCGGACACCTTCAAGGTAGATGGACGGATCCGGCTTTGCCACACCCAACGTATCTGTCCCCACCAGGCGCCGGACGCGTTCGAGTCCCGCGCCGTCCAGCTTGGCGCGCTGGTAGTCATGGACGTTGTTGCTCACCGCGCCGTAAGGGACGCCGGCCTGGTCCAGCAGGTCCAGCAGCGGCATAACATCCGGAAACGGCTTCACATAGGCGGGCTGCTTTTCCATGTACGCCGTGAGCCACTGGTGGGATTGCTCACCTTCGGCAAGTTCAACCCCGAAGTGGCCCAGGGCTGCGCGGCCGCGCAGCAACCGCTGTTCGTTGAAGGTCAGTTCACCTGAGAGGTAACGGTCGTAATAGTGGGTGGTTTCGTGCGTGAAGATGCGCCCGAACCTTTCCCAGCCGGCCTGGTCCATACCGGGCAGGAGGTGTTCGCTGACTTCCCGAAGGGCTGTGGTCATCGAAAACTCGAGGTCCACCAGCGTGTCGTCGATGTCGAACAGGATCCCTCGGACTACCCCGAAGGGCGTGTCCAGGACCCCGGCCCCTGCCCTTCGGGGAGCAGTCATCGCCGTGCAGTCATCAGCCACGGAAGGCCCGGAGCCTGCGGAGGGATGATTCCCTGCCCAGGATCACCATGGACTCGAACAGCGGCGGTGAAATGCGTCGGCCGGACACGGCAGTACGCACGGGTCCGAAGGCGAGCCGGGGCTTGAGGCCCAAGTCTTCCACGAGGGCCTGCTTGAGAGCTGCCTGGATCCCTTCGGCGTTCCACTCCTGGACGCTGTCCAGGGAAGCAATAGCTGCGTCCAGCACCTCATCGAGGTTCTGGGGCAGGCCTTTCCGGGCGTCGTCGGCAACGTCAATGGCGTCGTCGTCCTTGAACAGGAATCCGAG
The DNA here is from genome assembly GCF_045291495.1 of Pseudarthrobacter quantipunctorum. Classification (NCBI taxonomy): domain Bacteria; kingdom Bacillati; phylum Actinomycetota; class Actinomycetes; order Micrococcales; family Micrococcaceae; genus Pseudarthrobacter; species Pseudarthrobacter quantipunctorum. The sequence continues at coordinate 1,565,758 of NZ_CP148033.1, read as the reverse complement.
CATGTCCGGCGCCTCGCCCAGGAGCGTGATGCGCTCCTGGATCAGCGGCGCAGCTTCGGTAAGGATTTCTTCCTGCCGCGCGGTGAGCTGCTCCCCCACGTATCCGGCAGTGCGCAGGTACGGCACCAGCCGGTCCCGGAAGTCCTCAGGGGCAAGCATGCGGATGTGGGTGCCGTTGATGGCTTCGGCTTTCTTGATGTCGAAGCGCGCAGGGTTGGCCAGGACGTCGTGGACGTCAAAGTTTTCGATGAGCTGGTCCACGGTGAAGATGTCTTCGTCGGCGGAGAGGCTCCAGCCGAGCAGGGACAGGTAATTCAGGAGGCCCTCGGGAATGAAGCCGCGGTCCCGCAGAAGGAACAGGTTAGACTGCGGATCACGCTTGGAGAGCTTCTTGTTGCCTTCGCCCATGACGTAGGGCAGGTGGCCGAACTCCGGCATGTAGCTGGCAACACCGAGTTCCATGAGTGCACGGATGAGGACAACCTGGCGCGGCGTGGAGGACAGCAGGTCCTCGCCGCGCAGCACGTGGGTGATACCCATGAGTGCGTCATCAACCGGGTTCACCAGCGTGTAGAGGGGGGATCCGTCAGCGCGGACGATGACGTAGTCCGGGATGCTGCCGGCCTTGAAGGTGATTTCCCCGCGGACCAAGTCGGTGAAGGTGACGTCCTCGTCGGGCATCCGGACCCGCAGAACGGGCTGGCGGCCGTCTGCCTTGAAGGCGGCCACCTGTTCGTCGGTCAGCTCGCGGTCGAAGTTGTCGTAGCCGAGTTTGGGGTCGCGGCCTGCGGCGCGGTGGCGTGCCTCGACTTCCTCGGGGGACGAATAGCATTCGTAGGCGTAGCCGCCCTCGATCAGCTTGGCCACCACGTCCTTGTAGAGGTCCAGCCGCTGCGACTGCCGGTAGGGCTCGTGGGGACCGCCCACCTCGACGCCCTCTTCCCATGTAATGCCAAGCCACTTCAGGGCCTCGAGCAGCTGCTGGTAGCTTTCCTCCGAGTCGCGCGCCGCGTCCGTGTCTTCGATGCGGAACACGAAAGTGCCCTTGGTGTGCTTGGCATGGGCCCAGTTAAACAGGGCCGTCCGGATCAGCCCGACGTGCGGGGTGCCGGTGGGCGACGGGCAGAACCGGACCCGCACGGGCGTATCGGCAGAAACAGGGGGCAGGGAGGCAGCATTCGACGCGGAAGCAGTAGTCATAGTGGCTCCAACTTTACCGTCTGCCGCCAGGGGTCCGGGCGGCCCGGGGGTCAGCGGCGCACGATGGGGTTGGACAGGCGGCCGATGCCCTCGATCTCCACCTCAAAGCGGTCGCCGGCGTTGACCAGGCCCACTCCCGCAGGTGTTCCGGTCATGATGACGTCGCCGGGCAGGAGGGTGAAGGCCTGGGAGACGACGGACACCAGCTCGCGGACTCCCCTGATCATCTGGCTGGTGCTGCCGTCCTGCCGCAGTTCCCCGTTGAGCCGGCCCTGGATCTGCAGGTCCTCGGTGTCCAGTTCGGTCTCGATCCAGGGGCCCAGGGGCGCAGAGGTGTCAAAGCCCTTGGCCCGGGTCCACTGCAGGTCGGTCTTCTGGACGTCCCGGGCGGTGAGGTCATTGCCGCAGGTGTAGCCGAAGATGACATCATCCACGCGGTCCTCGGGCACGTCCTTGCAGATCCGTCCGATTACCACGCACAGTTCCGCTTCGAAGGAGACTTCCTCGGAGAAGTCCGGCAGCACCACAGGATCGTTGGGGCCCACGACGGCGGTGTTCGGCTTGAGGAACAGGAGCGGCTGGGCGGGGACTTCGTTGCCGAGCTCGTGTGCGTGCTCCACGAAGTTGCGTCCCACGCCGATGACCTTGCTGCGGGGAATGATGGGAGCGAGCAGCCGGACGTCCTCCAGCTTGTGGCGGACGGAGGTACGCTCCACGCCGTTGAAGAAGGGGTCTCCATGGATGACAGTGATTTCCTCACTGCCCGGGTCACCTTCGACGACGCCGTATAGGGGATCAGAATCAACAACAAACCTGGCAATACGCATGGCCCCTACCCTACCGTCTCGCCGGGCGTGGCTTCCCGGGCCCGGCGCTGCCCAGCGTCTCCCCGAAGGTAGTGAAGCTGGGCCGAGACGGACGTTTCGGCCGCGCGCCGTACGGAAGGGTCGACGTCGGCATAGACGACGTCCGCGACGTCACCGGCGGAGGCTTCCGCGCCCAGGCGGGCCAGCGCAGCGCGCACCTGTTCCAGCCGTTCGAGGCGGTGGCTGCGATAGGCGCGGGCGACGCCCGCCAGGGAGGGAAGGGGTGGGCCGTGGGCGGGGAGGACCGCTGCAGGCCCAAGTGCCTCAAGTTTGTCCAGCGAGGCCAGGTAGTCGCACAGGGTCCCGTCAGGGTAGTCGAGCATGGTGGTGCCGCGGCCAAGAATGGTGTCGCCGGAGAGAACCGAACCATGGGGGCCGTCGGCGGGAAGGTGGAAGCAGACCGAATCCGACGTGTGGCCGGGAGTAGCCACCACCCTGACCTCAAGGCCTCCGGCGAGGATTGCCTGGCCGTCTTCCAAAGGATCGCCGCCGTGGCAGTGGGCTTTGTCTGCCGCCCGCACCGGGGCACCGGTCAGTTCATGCAGGCGGGCCGAACCGGCAGTGTGGTCCGCATGGCGGTGGGTGATGAGGATCAGTTCAACGGGGCCGGCAGCAGCGAGGGCTTGAAGATGGACCTCATCGAGCGGTCCGGGATCGACCACTACGGCGGCCGGGCTGCCGGGCGCCCTCAGGACGTAGGAATTGGTTCCCTCCAGGCTCATGGGCCCGGGATTGGGGGCCAGGACGAACCGCGTCAGGGCGGAGCTGCGCTGCAGAACGGGACCGGAAGCTGGAGTCACCACCCCATCTTTGCACCGACCACGGGATAGCGGTGTCCTGGCCGCGGAATAGAACGCCGGCCGGACCGGGTTGACCACCAGTGAACACCACACGATCTTCAGGAAGCCGGAACCAGACACCATGAGCACAACTACCCTTGCAGCCCTCCTCGCCTCCGCCGATGCCGCCGGCCACGACCATGCCGCAACGGAGAAGAACAGCGGACTCCAGCACATCCACAATCACGCTACGGGCAGCATTGTCTGGTTTCCCACGTGGAAGAAGTTCCGGGAGACCGCTGATTGGCGCGAGGCCGTGGACGGCTTAACCAGGGATTTCAGCTCAGGGACGGCGCCGGTGGAGGAATCCGCTTCCGAGCTGCTGGGCCAGGACCTTGACCTGCTGCTGACCAAGGCCGCTGCTTCCGGTGACGCCAACATCTTTGTGCAGGAGAACCTGGTTCCGCACCTGACGCGAACCTGGGCTATCGCCGACACTGCCGCCGAGGCATCAGGACAGGACCTGCCAAGCGGCAGCACAATGCCTTCAATATTTGCCGGCTATCCTTACGACGTTTATGCCCAGGACGGCGGTGTCTTTGCGACAACGCTGTGGAACGACATCATTGATGCCCGCCGGAACCAGGCCATCGCCGAAGAAGCGGCCCGAAAGGCACTCAAGCCCGTGTCCCGCAAGGCGCTGAAGAACGCCGCCCGGAAGGCCGCCCGGCGCTGAGTGCCGCGTCGGGCTTTTATAGTCTGCGCGTCGCCGGTCCTAGGCGTGTTCTCGAAACCGGACCTTCAAGGCCAGGTTTTGCGAACAAGGCCGGGATCGGTTCGACGCACAAACGGCGCCTGCCGGGACCAAGCCCGGCAGGCGCCGTCGTTCTTTGCGGTGGTTGAACCCGGCAGCTACGCCAGTCGCGTCAGCCAGCCGTGCGTGTCCGGCACGGTGCCGGTCTGGATGCCGAGGAGCTGCTCGCGGATGGCCATAGTGGTCTCCCCCGCTTTGGCGTCGTCGGAGCCGATGAACTCGGTGGCGTCCTTGAGGACTCCGATCGGCGTGATCACAGCTGCCGTGCCGCAGGCGAACACCTCCGTGATGTCACCGGAGGCAACGCCGTCGCGCCATTCATCGAGGGTGATCTTGCGCTCGGTGACTTCGCGGCCCATGTCCTTGGCTACCTGGATGACGGACATCCGGGTGATGCCTTCGAGGATGGTGCCGGTCAGCGCGGGAGTGACCAGCGAGCCGTCCTTCATCACGAAGAAGACGTTCATGCCGCCCAGTTCCTCGACCGCGTTGTCGTTGAACTGGTCGAGGAAGAGGACCTGCTTGCAGCCGTTGGCTTCTGCCTCCTGCTGCGCGATCAGCGACGCCGCGTAGTTGCCGCCGCACTTCGCATCACCGGTTCCACCGCGGCCGGCGCGGGCGTACTCCCGTGAGATCCAAATGGAAACGGGCTTCAGTTCCCCGCCAAAATAGTTGCCGGCCGGTGAGGCGATGACACGGAAGGAGACTTCACGTGCGGCGCGGACGCCCAGGAAGGCCTCGGTGGCAATCATGAACGGCCGCAGGTACAGCGCCTCCCCTTCGCCGGCGGGGACCCATTCCTTGTCGATGGAAACGAGTTCACGGATTGCCCCGAGGAAGTACTCGGCCGGCAGTTCGGGAAGGGCGAGCCTGCGGGCCGACTTGTTCAGCCGTGCCGCGTTCGCTTCGGGACGGAAGGTCCAGATGGAGCCGTCCGCGTGGCGGTACGCCTTGAGCCCTTCGAAGATCTCCTGGCCGTAGTGGAACACGGCAGCCGAGGGGTCCAGGACAATGGGCCCGTAAGCCTCGATCCGGGCGTTGTGCCAGCCGCCATTGCCGTTCTCGTCCACGCTGTAGTCCACGACGGCGGTGTGGTCGGTGAAGTGGTTGCCGAATCCCGGGTTGGCCAGGATGGCTGCACGCTCTTCAGCAGACTTCGGGTTGGCCGAGGGCTGCTGGCTGAATTCGACGCCATGGGCAGTCTGAGTCATGGTTCCTCCACGATCGGCCGCCCCGGGTTCAGCACTGAACGGCAAGGCGGCATTTGGTGATTCGAGACAAGCTTACGCCCGATGCCTGCGGCCTCGGCGCGGGTTAGAGTCGGGCTGCGATAGCGTCGCCCACGGCACTCGTGCTGCGGGCACCGCCGTCGCGCTTTTCGACGTCGGCAACCACTGCCGCTTCGATCTTCCGGGCCGCAGCGGCGTAGCCGAGGTGGTCCAGCAGGAGGGCGGCGGACAGGATCGCAGCGGTGGGGTCGGCCTTGCCCTGGCCGGCGATGTCCGGGGCGGAACCGTGGACAGGCTCGAACATGGACGGCGCCGTGCGGTCCATGTTGATGTTGCCTGACGCGGCCAGTCCGATGCCGCCAGTCACGGCGGCGGCGAGGTCCGTGAGGATGTCGCCGAAAAGGTTGTCCGTGACGATCACGTCGAAGCGTGACGGATCCGTCACCATGAAGATGGTGGCTGCGTCCACGTGCAGGTAATCGTGGGTGACCTCCGGGAACTCGGTGGCCACTGCCTCAACCGTGCGCTTCCACAGGTGCCCTGCGAAGACCAGGACATTGTGCTTGTGGACCAGGGTGAGGTGCTTGCGCTCCCGGGCGCTTGCGCGGCGGAAGGCGTCCCGGACAACACGCTCCACACCGTGCGCGGTATTCAGCGAGACTTCGGTGGCAACCTCGTGGGGAGTGCCCGCACGGAGCGTGCCGCCGTTGCCGACGTAGGGGCCTTCGGTACCTTCGCGGACCACAATGAAGTCGATGGCGCCGGGGTTGGCAAGGGGGCTGCCCACCGTGCGGTACAGCTTCGACGGGCGGAGGTTGACGTAGTGGTCCAAGCTGAAGCGGAGCTTGAGCAGCATCTCGCGTTCGATGATCCCCGACGGAATCCGGGTGTCCCCGGGCGCTGCGCCCACTGCGCCGAACAGGATGGCATCCCGCGTCCGGAGGTCCGCAAGGACTGCGTCGGGCAGGGTCTCCCCCGTTGCCAGCCAGTGCTCGGCGCCAAGCTTGTAGTGCGTCTGCTTCAGCTCGACGCCCTCCGCCGCCACGGCCTTTTCGAGGACCTTGAGGGCCTCGGCAATCACCTCGGGGCCAATGCCGTCGCCCGGAATAACTGCAAGATCAATGGAGGATGCGCTCATAGATTCAGGTTAGCCAAGTCATCCATATGCTGGTCAAGCCGTCTCATTATCCGAACACCCCACGACGCTCTCCCATTTGATGCAGAAAAACGGCGGATGCTCTCTCACCGCCCGTTCGGCAGTGAACTGCTCCCCGGAAGTTGGACTGAGAAATTCAGTTCCGACTACCGGGGAGCAGTTTTATGCGTGCACATAGTTCGTTGTCTGAGGTCCAGCGCGAGGCGGCGGTAGCGTGGTTTGAGAAGGGCGTCGGGTATCGGGCAGCGGCTCGTTTGCTGGATGCGCCGTGGGTGCCCGTCAGGGCCCTGTATGGGCGGTGGAGGATTCATGGGCAAGGAGTGCTGGTGAGCAAACCGGCGAAGTCGTACTCGTTTGAGTTCAAGCTGGCCTTAGTGGAGCGGTTCCTCGCGGGAGAGACCGGCCCGGACCTGGCTATGGAGGCCGGCTTGTCCTCGCGTCAGTTGCTGCAAAAGTGGGTCCGGGCGTATCGCCGTGACGGTGCTGAGGCATTGCGTCCCAAGGCCAAAGGCAGGCCCGCGAAGTCCGCAGCTCTACCTCCACCGGCCGAGTTAACCGAACTGGAACGGTTGCGCCGGGAGAACGAGCGGCTCCGCGCGGAGGTGGCATATCTGGGAAAATTGCGGGCCTTGAGGGCTCAGGAACGACAGTGAAGGTTCAGGCCCTCATTGCCCTCAAGGCTGACTACCCTCTCCCGGTCCTGCTGCTGGTCGCGGACCTGGCCCGCTCGACGTTCTTTTATCACCAGGCCCGGCTCCGGTCTCCAGATCCGAAGGAAGCACTCAAGGCCGCGGTCACAGAGATCTTCACGACAAACCATGGCCGCTACGGCCATCGCCGGATCCACAGCGAGCTAACCAAGCAAGGGTGGGCGGTTGCGAAGAAGACCGTGCTGAAACTGATGCGCTCACTTCAGCTGCTCTGCAAGGTCCGGCGAAGGAAGCGCTACAACTCCTACCAAGGCGAGCAGGGCGCTATTGCCCCGAACCTGCTGAACCGGAAGTTTGATGCTGACGCGCCGAACCAGAAGTGGGTCACGGACGTGACGGAGTTCCGCGTCGGGGACCGGAAGCTCTACCTCTCACCGGTCATGGACCTCTTCGACCGGCAGATCATCTCCCATGCCATCAGCACGTCCCCGAACCTGGCTCTCACCAACGGGTCCCTGAAGCAGGCTCTGGCCAGCCTCAAGCCCGGCCACCAGCCGCTCGTGCATTCGGACCAAGGCATCCAATACCAACACGTCACCTGGCGGATCCTTCTCAAGGGCGCCGGCGCTGTCCAGTCGATGTCCCGCAAGGGCAACTGCTACGACAACGCAGTGATGGAGAACTTCTTTGGACATCTCAAGGAAGAGCTCTTCCACCACGTCCGCTTCCTCAGCACCGAAGCACTGGCAACGGCACTGAACGAGTACATCCACTGGTACAACAACGAAAGAAACTCCACAAAGCTCAAAGGCCTGAGCCCGGTGCAATACCGGGCCAAGACCCTCGCAGCCTAGAATCCCAATTTAGCCAGTCCAACTATCGGGGACCAGTTCACAGAGTGAGAGAGCATCCGGCAAAAACGCACATTAATTGCGAGAGCGTTGCTGCTCAGGCCCCGGCGGGCTCCTCGTACTTGGGGAAAACCGGGGACGGAGCGGGCAGCTCGGTGCCGGCCGCAATGCGGGTGGATATGGCTGCGAACTGGCGGGCTTCCCCTTCGGGCTGGCCGAGGGTCGCCAGCAGGGCACCCGTTGCCTGGGGCATGACCGGCTGCGCCAGGATGGCCACAATCCTCAGAACCTCAAGCGTCACGTACAGCACAGTGTTCATGCGTTCGACGTCGGTCTTCCGCAGCACCCACGGCGCTTGTTCCGCAAAGTAGGCGTTGGTGTCGCCCAGGACACCCCAGATCGCCTCAAGGGCGCGGCTGAATTCCTGCTTCTCAAACGCTGCCCGGGCTGCCGCAAGGAGGGTGTCTGCCTGGGCCAGGATGGCCGTGTCCGCGTCGGTGAACTCCCCCGGAACGGGGACGCGGCCGCCGCAGTTCTTGGCCACCATGGACAGCGAACGCTGGGCCAGGTTTCCGAAGTTGTTGGCCAGGTCCGAATTCATCCGCCCCACGATTGCATCGTGGTTGTAGCTGCCGTCCGCGCCGAAGGGCACTTCCCGCAGGAAGAAGAAGCGCACCTGGTCCAAACCGTATTGCGCCACGAAGTCCGCCGGAGCAACCACGTTTCCAAGCGACTTGGACATCTTGACGCCGTTGTTGTGCAGGAAGCCGTGGATCATCACCCGCTTGGGCAGCTCAAGGCCGGCACTCATGAGGAAAGCCGGCCAGTAGATGGCGTGGAACCGGGAGATGTCCTTGCCGATAATGTGCAGATCCGCCGGCCAGTACTTCCGGAATTTCTCCGAATCGACGTCCGGGTACCCCACTCCGGTGAGGTAGTTGGTCAGGGCATCCACCCACACGTACATGACGTGCTTGTCATTGCCCGGAACCGGGACGCCCCAGTCGAAGGTGGTGCGGCTGATGGACAGGTCTTCCAGGCCGCGCTTGACGAAGCTGATGACCTCGTTGAAGCGGTACTGCGGGGCACCGAATTCGGGCTGGGCCTCGTAAAGGGCAAGGAGCTTGTCCTGGTAGGCCGAGAGTCGGAAGAAGTAGCTCTCCTCCGCCGTCCAGGTCACCTCGGTGTCGGTCTCCTTGGAGTAGCGGACGCCGTCGTCCTTGACCACGGTGTCGTCCTCGCCGTAGAAGGCCTCGTCCCGGACGGAGTACCAGCCCTCGTACTTGGACAGGTAGATATCGCCGTTCGCTTCCATCTTTTTCCAGATGGCCTGCGAGGCGGCGTAGTGGTCCTCGTCCGTGGTGCGGATAAAGCGGTCGTACGTGATCCCCAGGGCGGCGTGGGCGGCCTTGTAAACCTCGGCATTCCGGTCCACCAGTTCCTTGGGGCTGATGCCTTCCTTTTCGGCCGTCTGGGCAATCTTCATCCCGTGCTCGTCCGTGCCGGTCAGGAACATCACGTCAAAGCCGTCCAGCCGCTTGAAGCGCGCCATCGCGTCAGTGGCGATGTACTCGTAGGCGTGGCCGATGTGCGGCACGCCGTTGGGGTAGGTGATGGCCGTGGTGATGTAGAACGGCGTTTTCTCTGAAGCAGTCACGTGGAGGACGTTACCTTCGGTGGGGAGGGACGGGCTAGATGAGTTCGGTCAGGGTATCGCTGAGGCGGACCAGTTCGTGGTCGTGCGAGGCCACCAGCACGGCGATTCCGTCCGACGTGGTGTCCTTCAGGATGCTGATGATGCGGTTTGCCGAGGCACGGTCGAGGCTCGCGGTGGGCTCATCCACCACCAGGACCCGGGTGCCCAGGATCAGTGCCCGGGCGATGGCCACGCGCTGGCGTTCGCCGCCGGACAGCTGGGCGGGACGGTGCCGCATGCGCCGGCCAAGGCCAACAAGGTCCAGCAGGTCCTTGGCCATGTCCCGCCGCTGGTCCACCTCGCCGTCGGGAACCGCCGGGAGGAGCACGTTCTCGAGGGCGCTCATGCCGTCGATCAGGGCGCCGCCCTGGTCAACGTAACCGATCAATGCACGACGGCGGTCCGCGATTTCGTCGTCGCCCATGCTTTCGAGCGAATCGCCTTCCCAGAAGACGCGGCCCGACGTCGGCAGGGTCAGCCCCGCGCCGACGGTCAGGATGCTGGTCTTGCCGGAGCCGCTTCGCCCGGCAACACAGTGCATCTCACCGGCGTGCAGGGTGAGGTCGAAGCCTTCCACCACGCTGACTGCCTCGGCGCCGCCCTTGCCGCCGCCATAGCGGATGGTGATGTCGCTCAGTTCCAGCGGGGTGGCGTGGTCGGCGGCCTTGACGATGGTGTTGGCCCGGGTCTGCAGGGGGACCTCACCGGAGCCGGACCTGCGGCTCCGCTGGACGTTGGTCGGGTTTGTCATTGGACCACTTTCGTTGCAATCGGTATCCAGCAAAGTACAGCCACGAGGCCGGCCACGCCCGCCCACAGTGCGGCGTAGGGGGCCAGCAGCAGGCCGATGCCCAGGGCGCCCAGCACGCCCAGGGGCAGGGCCACGGTTCCCACCAGCGCGTTCTCGAACAACCGGACCTGGCGGAGCATGTCCGGGTTCCAGCCCATGGCCTCGAGGATGCCAAGGTACTGGCGCTTGGCGTTGAGTTCAAACCGCCCGGTGACCAGGGTGAGCACCAGGCCCACAGCCACACCGGCGAGGGCCAGGAGGATGCTGGGCAAGGCGACGCTTGCCGCGGCCAAACCACTCAGGGCACTGGCGCCGGCGGCGCGCGGAATGTCGATGAGCAGGGCAATCAGGCCGCCCGCTGCCGCCCCGAACACACCCACGGCTACGGCCAGGGACAAAGTGTTGAACTTGTTGGTGCTCAGCTGGCGGTTGGCGAAGGTCAGCGGTGAGTCCACCGGGATCAGCCGTTCGTCATGCTGCGGTTCCTGGTCGATCTCGTCACGGTGGCGCAGCTGCTGAGCGGCGAAGAAGGCCGCCGCCGCGTACAGCACCAGGACGGACGCGGACACCAGGGCTGTGGAAAGGCTCCAGCTGGCCAGGCTCAGCACGATCCCGGCCACGGCCAGCAGGACCGCCCCAACGCCGAATTCCTCAAGCACCCAGCGGCGGATCCGGCCCTGGGTCCACCCCATGGCACGCAGGGTACCGGCCTCGCTCCTGCGCTTGCGGATGTAGCTCACCGTGGACGCGCCGGTCAGGAGGGCTGCGCCGCAAAGGGTCAGGAAGAGCAGCGTGATGTTGGTGCCGGACAGCGATCCGGTGACGGCCTCTGCGGCGTTCTGCCGGACCCAGGACTGCTGGACGGTGCCCAGGGCAGATTCCTTGCCGGCGTCGTCCTTGCTGTATCCCGGGACGAAGATGCTGGCATCCTCCCGCGCGGAACCGGCCACAATGGTGGCTTCCAGGCCCATCGCGCGGATCTCGCCGGCCAGTTGTTCGACGTCGGGCTGCGCTTCCTTCCAGCTGCCGGGCGCCTTGGCACGGACCCTGACGGCGTCGATCACGCTGGCGTTTTCGGTGTAGCCGCGGGCAGCAGCAAGGCCGTAGTAGTCGGTGATGGCGCCGGCGGACTGGCTGGCGAGCCCGGTGGCGCTGAGGGAGGGTTCAAGTTCCGTGGCGGGAACATCGTTGCCCGCGGCGTCCTTGACCAGAGTGAACGGGGTGGGATCGTAACCGCCCAGGGGCAGCTTGTTGACGTCCCCGGCGGCAGCAGCAACGGCCGAGGGATCGAACGTGCCGTACACCATGGCCAGCGGGGCAGCTGCCTGCTCCCCGGTTTCCAGGTTCTCCCGGTAGGAGCGCTCATCCACGGGTTCGCGCTGGGTCTGGTCAACGGGCGCGCCGTTGGCGCCCTTCTCGGGAAGCCTGTTGACGGTGACCCACTCGCCGGGCACTGCGGTCTTTTCCTCGGCGCCGTTGGCGGTTGCTTCCCCGTCGGTGTACTTGGGCGCCGCGGCAAAGTCGGTGCTCCAGGTGGCAGGATTGTAGAGGCCCTGGTTGAAGTTGCCGGTACTGCCGAGCAGTGAGGAGTGGTCCGTGGAACCCGGCCAGGAGAGGACGAAGGGTTCCTTCGAAACGAACGGCAGGTAGTCCTTGTCCAGGGACCGTGAGACGGTGCCGACGTCCTTGACGACCTTTCCGGCGTCGTCGATCTCCTCGATCTTGACGTTGTACTTCAGGTCGATGGAGGTGCCGGACCGGACGATCAGCGGAATGGCCTGGGAATCATCCGTCAGCTGCCCGTTCCGCTTGGCCTGCTGGTACTGGGTCATCAGCGGCGCCCAATACTTCAGTTTGACGCCGAGGAAATCCGGCCCTTCCTCCAGCTCGTCCAGGCTGATGCCGTTGGTGAAGAGTCCCTCAAGGTAGCGTCCCACCGCGCCGGCGCCGCGGGCATCGCCCGGCGGTGCCTTTTCCAGCGGGGACAGGAAGTCGCCCGCGGATCCCAGGAGGGCGCGTTCGGCAGCCGGATCGACGGCGACCACGGATTCCGTGATTTCGGGGGCCATGGGCAGGGAAACGGAGAGGTTGAAGAGGTTGTGTTCGGAGCCGCCGGCCGGGGCGGGGAACTTGATGCCGGTTTCATCAGCGGGCGCTGCGATGCGGATGCTGCTGCCGCCGGCGGCCTGCTCCTCCACGAGCCTGGCCTTGCCAAGGGTGCCCTCGGCGGTGGACTTGAACAGGGTCTGCTCGGAGACTCCATCGGAGCTGACTGCGCTGGCCGTCAGGCGGTACTTCCTGCTTTCATCGCCCAGCACCGACTCTGCCGCAGGCCACTGGTCCGGCGCGGTTGCCCCGGCGGCCTGGTCCGCGGTGGCGGTGCCGGCCAGCCCGGCGTTGTAGCCGAGGTAGTCCATGGCATCAAGGCGCGGGGATTCAAGGTTCTGGGTGACGCGGGAGACCAGGCTGATCGGGGCTGCCACGGAGGTTCCGGAGAGCTTCCTGATGGCCTCCAGCTGCTCGAAGCTGATCCCGCCGGTGCCGTTGGCAATCTCGGGCTGCATGAGCGAGCCTGAGGGCGCTTTGGCCTGGACCAGGACGTCGTAGAGGCCACGTGAATTTTCATCCACGGTCCTGTTGAGCGCGGCCTGGGACTGGCTTTGGACAAGGACCGACAAGCACATGGCTGCGATCAAGATGGCCGCGGTCAACAGCAGCACTTTGCTTCTGATGAACCTCTGGACGGCGTTCATGGAACTCCCTGAAACCTGGATTGCGTGCGCACATACGCGCCCCGCCCATGCGGACATGGACGGGGACGGATGTGCAAAAGGTATTGGCCGGCCTGCCGGCCCGGTCCCGAATCAGGACCCAGCCATTGTAAGCAGACCGGCCAATCATACGTGGCCGTGCCGGGACTCGCCGAGGGGCGGCCGGCCGTACGGTGTTTCCCGGGTGGGGGCTAGTCTTCCAGGTCCACTTCACGCACCATTTCGGCACCGATGCCGGCCTTAATGGCGTCCAGGACCTGCTGGGGAACGGAGCTGTCGATGGTCAGCAGCGCGAGCACCTGGCCGCCTTCGTCAGAGCGTGCCACCTGCATGCCGGCGATGTTGATGTTGTTCATGCCCAGGATGTGGCCGATGGTTCCGATGACGCCCGGGCGGTCCGTGTAGGCCACCACCACGAGGTGCTCGCTGATGGGGATTTCAACCTCGAACCCGTTGATGCCCACCAGCTTCTGGATCTGCTTGGGGCCGGTCAGGGTACCGGCCACGGAGATCTGGGTGCCGTCGCTCAGGGCGCCCCGGAGGGTCAGGACGTTCCGGTACGACTCGGTTTCAGGCGTGGTGATCAGGCGGACGTTGATGCCCCGCTGCTCGGCGATGACCGGAGCGTTGACGTAGGAGACCTGCTCGGTCACAACGTCCGCGAAGATGCCCTTGAGGGCGGCCAGTTCCAGGACCTTGACGTCGAGGGAGGAGATCTCACCGGCAACTTCAACGTCGAACTGGGTCAGGGAGGCATGGGTGAGGGCGGTGAAGATCCTGCCGAGCTTCTCGATCAGCGGGATGCCTGGACGGACATCGGGGGCGATGACGCCACCGGCCACGTTCACGGCGTCGGGAACCAGTTCACCGGCCAGGGCAAGGCGGACGGACTTGGCGACTGAAACGCCTGCCTTTTCCTGTGCTTCGTCCGTGGATGCGCCGAGGTGCGGGGTGACCACCACGTTGTCCAGCTTGAAGAACGGCAGGTCGGTGCTGGGCTCCTTGGAGAAGACGTCCACGCCGGCGCCGGCGATTTCACCGTCCTGCAGGGCGGTGAAGAGAGCTTCCTCGTCCACGAGCCCGCCGCGGGCCACGTTGACCACGTAGGCGGTGCTCTTCATCTTTTTGAAGGCGTCCGCGCCCAGCATGCCCACCGTCTCCGGCGTCTTGGGCATGTGGATGGTGATGAAGTCTGCCTGGGCCAGGAGCTCGTCCAGGGTCACGAGCTGCACGCCGAGCTGTGCCGCACGTGCGGAGGTGATGTAGGGATCGTAGGCGAGGATCTTGGTGTCAAAGCCCTTCAGCCTGGCGGCCACGAGGGCCCCGATCCGGCCCAGGCCGATGATGCCGATCTTCTTTTCGAAGAGCTCGATGCCCGTGTACTTGGAGCGCTTCCATTCGCCGTCCTTCAGGGCTGCGCTTGCCTGCGGGATGTGGCGGGCCAGGCTGAGGATGTGGCCAACGGTGAGTTCAGCTGCCGAAACGATGTTCGAGGTGGGGGCGTTGACCACCATGACGCCGGCCTGGGTGGCTGCCTTGATGTCCACGTTGTCCAGGCCAACTCCCGCGCGGGCGATGACCTTGAGGTTCTTCGCAGCGGCGATCGCTTCGGCGTCCACCTGCGTGGCCGAGCGGACCAGGATCGCGTCAACGTCGCCGATGGCGGAGAGCAGCTGGGAACGGTCGGCGCCGTCGGTCTGGCGGATCTCGAAGTCCGGGCCCAGGGCCTCGACGGTGGCGGGGGAAAGTTCTTCGGCGAGCAGTACTACGGGTTTTGACACGGCTGATCCTCTGCGTTGCAGTCCGGGGGATAAAACAAGTCTAGGCCGACGGAAAGGCCGGGCTCACATTGTTAAGTGTGAACCCGGCCTCACAGTCTGTCTTTATAACGGCACGTTGAGCCAGCCTTAGCGGGCTGCGGAGCCTTCGACGTAGTCCACGTCCTGCTGCTGCCAGGCGAAGAGGGAGCGCAGCTCGCGGCCAACAGCCTCGATGGGGTGCTGCTCAGCCTTGGCGCGCAGTGCCTTGAACTCCGCGCCGCCGTTGTCCTGGTCCTCGATGAAGCGCTTGGCGAAGGCACCGGACTGGATGTCGGCCAGGACGGCCTTCATGTTTTCCTTCACCTCGGGGGTGATGACGCGGGGACCGGAAACGTAGTCGCCGTATTCCGCGGTGTCGGAAACGCTCCAGCGCTGCTTGGCAATGCCGCCTTCCCACATGAGGTCAACGATGAGCTTGAGCTCGTGGAGGACCTCGAAGTAGGCGATCTGCGGCTGGTAGCCGGCCTCGGTCAGGGTTTCGAAGCCGTACTGGACCAGCTGGGACACACCGCCGCACAGGACGGCCTGCTCGCCGAAGAGGTCCGTTTCGGTTTCTTCGGTGAAGGTGGTCTTGATGACGCCGGCGCGGGTGCCGCCGATTGCCTTGGCGTAGGACTTGGCCAGGTCCCAGGCGGAGCCGGTGGCGTCCTGCTCGACGGCGATGATGTCCGGGATGCCGCGGCCGGCTTCGAATTCGCGGCGCACGGTGTGGCCGGGAGCCTTCGGGGCAACCAGGATGACGTCAACGCCTTCCGGAGCCTGGATGTAGCCGAAGCGGATGTTGAAGCCGTGGGCGAAGGCAAGTGCCTTGCCGGGCTTCAGCTTGTCCTTGATGGAGTCGTTGTAGATCGAGCGCTGGTGCTGGTCCGGCGCCAGGATCATGATGACGTCGGCCCATTCGGCGGCGTCGGCAACGTTCTTGACCGTGAAGCCTGCGTCCTCGGCCTTGGCGATCGACGTCGAGCCCTCCTTGAGGGCGATGGCAACCTCGACGCCGGAATCGCGCAGGTTGAGCGCGTGGGCGTGGCCCTGGGAGCCGTAGCCAACAATGGCTACCTTGCGGCCCTGGATGATCGACAGGTCGGCGTCGTCGTCGTAAAACATTTCAGTCACTTGCGTAACTCCTCTTGAGTGGGTTGTAGATAGGTGTCTTTGTGGTGCGGTTGCGGGCGTTGCCTGCTGCCGGGCCGGGCCCGGGCAGCTTCCTAGGCGGAACGCAACGCCCTGTCACTCATGGAGCGGGATCCCCGTCCAACGGCCAGGGTGCCGGACTGCACAATTTCGCGGATGCCGAAGGGCTCCAGCACTGAGAGCAGTGCTGCAAGCTTCTCCGGGGTACCGGTTGCCTCGATCACCAACGAGTCTGTGGACACGTCGACGACGGCGGCACGGAACAGGTCTGCAGCCTGGGTCACCTGCAGACGTGTCGCGGCATCCGCACGTACCTTGACCAGGATGTGGTCTCGCTGTACGGAAGATTCAGAAGTCAGCTCAACGATCTTGATGACGTTGATCAGTTTGTTGAGCTGCTTGGTGACCTGCTCGATCAGGTCGCCGTCGGCATCGACGACGACGGTCATCCGGGAAATGCCCGGAACCTCGGTGGGACCAACAGCCAGGGAGTTGATGTTGAAGGCACGGCGGGCGAAGAGGCTCGCGACGCGGGTCAGGACGCCGGGCTTGTCTTCAACCAGGACGGACAGTGTGTGGCGGCTCATGGTCAGTCCTCTTCTTCCCATTCCGGGGTCATGTTGCGGGCAACCTGGATCTGGTCGTTGCTCACGCCGGCGGGCACCATCGGCCACACCATTGAGTTCGGGCTCACCACGAAGTCGATGACCACCGGGCGGTCGTTGATTTCGAGTGCCTTCTGGATGGTGGCATCGATGTCCTCGTCGCGTTCACAGCGGAAAGAGGCGCAGCCGTAGGCCTCCCCCAGCTTGACGAAGTCCGGGATGCGGACGGTGTCATGGCCGGTGTTGAGGTCGGTGTTTGAGTACCGGCCCTCGTAGAAGAGGGTCTGCCACTGCCGGACCATGCCCAGGGAGGAGTTGTTGATCACCGCCACCTTGATGGGGATGTTGTTGATGGCGCAGGTGGCCAGTTCCTGGTTGGTCATCTGGAAGCAGCCGTCGCCGTCGATAGCCCAGACCACGCGGTCCGGCTCACCCACCTTGGCGCCCATGGCCGCCGGAACCGCGTACCCCATGGTCCCTGCACCGCCCGAGTTCAGCCAGGCGTGCGGACGCTCATACTTGATGAACTGCGCTGCCCACATCTGGTGCTGGCCCACGCCGGCAACGTACACGCCTTCGGGCCCGGTCAGGGCGCCGATGCGCTCGATGACACGCTGCGGTGCGCTGAGCCCGTCATCGGGTTCGGTCCAGCCCAGCGGGTAGGTCTCCTTGAGGTTGTTCAGGAAGGCCCACCAGGTGGTGAGGTCAGGGGTTCCGGATGCCTCGAACTGCGTGCGCACAGCTTCGGTGAGTTCAGGAATGATTTCCTTGACGGACCCGACGATGGGCACATCCGCCGTGCGGTTTTTCGAGATCTCGGCAGGGTCGATGTCGGCGTGGATAACCTTCGCCATGGGTGCGAAGGTCTTGAGGA
Organism: Pseudarthrobacter quantipunctorum; assembly: GCF_045291495.1. Lineage (NCBI taxonomy): Bacteria > Bacillati > Actinomycetota > Actinomycetes > Micrococcales > Micrococcaceae > Pseudarthrobacter > Pseudarthrobacter quantipunctorum. The sequence goes on along the minus strand of NZ_CP148033.1, from coordinate 1,548,526 downwards.
CACCGGTTACGCGGTCATCGAACCGGGCACCGAGGGTGATGAGAAGGTCGGACTGCTGCAGGGCGGTCACGGCCGAGACCGTGCCGTGCATGCCGGGCATCCCCATGTGCTGGGGGTGTGAGTCCGGGAAGGCGCCCTTGGCCATCAGTGTGGTGACAACAGGGGCTCCGGTGGCCTCGGCCAGCGCCAGCAGTTCCGCCGAGGCGTGCGCCTTGACGACGCCGCCGCCCACGTACAGCACGGGCTTGCTCGCCGCTGCGATCAGCTTGGCGGCCTCGCGCACCTGCTTGTTGTGCCCGCGGGTAACCGGGCGGTAGCCGGGCAGGTCGATCTTCGGCGGCCAGGAGAACGTCATCTGCCCAACCTGGGCATCCTTGGCCACGTCCACAAGGACAGGACCGGGGCGTCCGGTGGAAGCGAGGTGGAACGCTTCCGCCATGACGTGCGGAATGTCGTTAGGGTCCGTCACCAGGAAGGAGTGCTTGGTGATGGGCATGGTGATGCCCACGATGTCGGCTTCCTGGAACGCATCGGTTCCAATCACGCCGCTGGACACCTGGCCGGTGATGGCCACCAGGGGAACGGAGTCCATGTGGGCGTCCATGATGGCGGTAACGAGGTTGGTGGCGCCCGGGCCCGAGGTGGCGATGCACACGCCCACCCGCCCGGTCACCATGGCGTAGCCTTGCGCGGCGTGGCCGGCTCCCTGTTCGTGACGGACCAGCACGTGGTTCATGCTGGAGGCCATCAAGGGGTCATAGGTGGGCAGGATCGCGCCACCGGGCAAACCGAAAATATCGTCGACGCCGAGTTCTTCGAGCGAGCGGACAATAGCTTGCGAGCCGGACATCACCGTTGGGGGTACAACGTTGTTCGGCCCAAGGACAGGAGAGGCGGCAGCAAGGTCGGCGGCGACGACGGCCTGCTCAGCCGTCCGGTCGGCGCGTTCCGGAGCCTTGGTGGCTCCAGCGGACTTAGTAGCCATCAGCGAGGGGCTGATCGGCGATCCTTTGCTCATCGGACTCTTCCTTGTGGATCATCTGTGGTTCGTGGATACTGCGGGAAATAAAAAAACCCCTCAGCCTGGCGGCTCTTCGAGGGGTTGCGCGTGACGGTTCGTTACCCGGGGCTAATGTGCCACGCGCTTGGTAAGGACGACGACGATGCCGGTAACGAAAGTCATGCGTTCAGTTTTCCCTCTGGTGTGACGGGTGTCAACGAGGCACCACCCGATCTCACCATGTGGACTTCATTGTCCACTCTTTGGCTGGCTCCCCCAACTAGGTAGCAGCAAGTGTCGTTCTGAGCGTCCAAAACGACACTTAGTGCTACCTAGTTGGGGTTAGCCGCCGAAACGCAGCTGCTACCCGCAGTATGCGCCCGTGCTGGCGCTGTGCACCAGCTTGGCGTACTTGGCCAGGACACCCTTGGTGTACCTTGCGGGCAGGGGCTCCCAGCCCACCTTTCGGGCTTCAAGCTCTGCCTCGTCCACCAGCAGGTCGAAGCTGCGGGCGGCGATGTCCACGCGGATCCGGTCACCGTCCTTGACGAAGGCGATGGGGCCGCCGTCGACCGCTTCCGGCGCCACGTGGCCGATGCACAGGCCGGTGGTGCCGCCGGAGAACCTGCCGTCGGTGAGGAGCAGGACGTCCTTGCCTAGGCCGGCACCCTTAATGGCGCCGGTGATGGCCAGCATTTCACGCATGCCGGGGCCGCCCTTGGGGCCTTCGTACCGGATCACCACGACGTCGCCGGCTTTGATCTGGCCGTTGTCCAGCGCGTCCAGGGCACCCTGCTCACGCTCGAACACCCTGGCGGTTCCTTCGAAGACGTCGGCGTCAAAGCCTGCGCTCTTCACCACGGCGCCTTCGGGTGCCATGGTGCCGTGCAGGATGGTGATGCCGCCGGTCTTGTGGATGGGATTGTCCAGCGCGCGGAGGATCTTGCCGTCCACGTCAGGCGGGTTGATGGCGTCGAGGTTTTCGGCCACGGTCTTGCCGGTGACGGTGAGGCAGTCGCCGTGCAGCAGGCCGGCGTCCAGCAGTGCCTTCATGATGACGGGCACGCCGCCGATCTTGTCGACGTCGGTCATCACGTAGCGGCCGAAGGGCTTGAGGTCGCCCAGGTGCGGGATCTTGTCCCCGATGCGGTTGAAGTCGTCCAGCGTCAGCTCGACCTCGGCCTCGCGGGCGATGGCCAGCAGGTGCAGGACGGCGTTCGTGGAGCCGCCGAATGCCATGGTTACGGCGATGGCGTTCTCGAAGGCCTTCTTGGTCATGATGTCGCGGGCGGTGATGCCCTTGCGCAGCAGGTTGACTACCGCCTCGCCGGACTTGCGGGCGAATTCGTCACGACGGCGGTCTGCCGAGGGCGGCGCGGCGGAGCCGGGCAGGGACATGCCGAGTGCCTCGCCGATGCAGGCCATCGTGTTGGCCGTGTACATGCCGCCGCAGGCGCCTTCGCCCGGGCAGATGGCCTTTTCAATACGCGTCAGGTCTTCCATGCTCATCTTGCCGGCAGCACACGCGCCGACGGCTTCGAAGGCATCAATGAGGGTGACTTCCTTCTCGGAGCCGTCCTCAAGCTTGACCCAGCCGGGCATGATGGATCCGGCGTAGAGGAACACGCTGGACAGGTCCAGGCGGGCTGCTGCCATGAGCATTCCGGGAAGGGACTTGTCGCAGCCGGCCAGCAGCACGGATCCGTCGATCCGCTCAGCCTGCATCACGGTCTCTACGGAGTCGGCAATGACTTCGCGGGAAACCAGGGAGAAGTGCATGCCTTCGTGGCCCATGGAGATGCCGTCGGACACGGAGATGGTGCCGAACTGCATGGGGAAACCGCCGCCCGCGTGCACGCCTTCCTTGGCGCCCTGCGCGAGCCGGTTCAGGGAGAGGTTGCAGGGAGTGATCTCGTTCCAGGAACTCGCCACACCGACCTGGGGTTTTGCGAAGTCGTCGTCCCCCATGCCGACCGCCCGGAACATGCCACGTGCTGGAGCCGCGTGGATTCCGTCGGTTACAACCCGGCTCCGGGGTTTGATGTCAGGCGTGTTCTCGGTTGCGATGTGGGTGTCACTCATAGGGGAAAGTCTATGGCTCCGCCGAACGGCGCAACGACAGATCCGGGACGTTTACGCCCAAAAAACAGAAAATTTCAATCAGATGATGGACACGCATCTCAGATAATGAGACGGCCCGGGAATGACCTCCCCCGTCTGTGGCGTACCTCACGGAAGCTCGGCAACCTGCACAGACACTTCTGAAGTTCCCCTCAATCTGGACAGTTGTGACCGCCGGACGTAGCGTCAGGGAAAGTACACCTCGCCATCCGGACTGAAGGGCTTGCCATGGATTTTGTTTTCTGGATTATTTTGCTTGTTGTCATAGTGGGCGTCGTGTGGTGGCTGCTCAAACGGAGCAGTTCAGCCAAGGCACCGGGGGCTTCCACCGCGGAGCGGACCCGGGCGGACGGAGCGCTTTCCGGCGGCAGCGCCGCGGCGTCCGCTGAAGCCGCCGGCACCACCGGCATCGCCGGGGCAGCAGGCTTCGGCCGCCCCGCCGAACCTGCGGCTCCCACCACGGCTGACGATCACGTGGGGGCGCCGGCCCCGGCAACGGCTACGGACCGGACCGCGGGCACGGAGGAGCGGGACGAGTACGGCCCGGCCTCCCCGGCCGCTGCAGCAACCGGCACGTCCGGAGCGTCCGGAACCGGTGCAGCCCCGGCTGCGTCCGGCCAGGACGCACGCCGCCAGGACAACGAAGAGTGGGAAACACAGTGGTCGGAGGCTTCGGGCTCCTCCGTTGTTTCCCCCGGTGCGGCATCCAGGGGCGGCACCTCGACGGGTGGCGTTCCCACCCATGCGGCCCAGGTGAATCCGGCCGGAGGAAGCGGCGTGCCCGCTGCTACGGGACAGCAGGCTGAACCAGCGGCAGTGCCGGATGCGGAATACCACCGCGCCCCGGTCCACCACCCCGAGTACACCGAGCCCCACGCTCCAACGCTCCCGGGCGCAGAAACAGCTGCTGTGGAGGGCTTTGACGACGCCGGGACCGCAGCACAGGCTCCGACGCCTACGGGCGCCGGCGCCGGCGCACCACAGCCCGTACACGGGGACAGCTCAACGGCACCCTCAGCGCCTGGCGTTGTGTCCGGACACGCCGCCACCACTGAAACCGCGGACCGCACCCAGTCCTCCGCGCTGGTGGAAACCGGAGCGGACCGCACCCAGCAGCCCCCGGCAGCACCAGCGCCCGAACCCGCGGGCCACCTTGCAGCGGACGAGCCCTACGGCGCCGGCTCAGCGGCCGCCGGAGCAGACGGCAGCGGCCCTGGCGGATACACCGTGAAGGGCGATGCCGGGGCCATGGTCTACTACGAGGAGGGACACCCCGACTATGAACAGGTCCGGGCTGACGTCTGGTTTGAGTCGGAGGCGCATGCCGAGGCAGCGGGTTTCCGGACTCCGCGGCGCAGGCGTCTCTAGGCGCGGACCGGGCGGGTCCGGCCAGGCCTTTTCCGGCCTCCAAAATTGTCTGCCTGCTGCCGCCGCGGCCTGCCTCACTTTGCTTCTGGCGGGCTGCACAGGCGGGCCCGGTAGTGGGCCGACCGGAAGCACCACCCTCCCGGAGGCAACCGGGGTGCGCTTGCCGGACGCCGCCGAACGCCTTGAACTTCAACTGGACATCCCCTGGTCCGCCGTGTTCCTGCCGGATGGTACGGCCATCATCTCCGAGCGGAATACTGCCCTCCTCAAAACCGTGCCGGCAGGAGGCAGGGACGTAACCCTGGGCGAAGTTCCGGGGGTGGCCGCCGCCGGTGAGGGCGGCCTGCTGGGGCTTGCACTGTCCCCCGCCTTTGCGGCCGACCGATACCTGTACATGTACTTCACGGCACGGGAGGACAACAGGATCGCGAGGGTGAGGGTGCAGGAATCCGGCGGCGCACTGTCCCTGGACGAACCCGAGCCCATCTTCACCGGCATTCCGAAGGCCAACACCCACAACGGCGGCAGGATCCGTTTCGGCCCGGACGGATTCCTGTACGTGGGGACGGGCGACTCCCAGCGCAGGGACCAGCCCCAGGACCCCCAAGCCCTCGGCGGCAAAATCCTGCGGCTGACGCCCGACGGCGGTCCCGCGCCGGGCAATCCCTTCGGCAACGCGGTCTACAGCCTGGGCCACCGGAACGTCCAGGGACTCGCATGGGACAGCGCAGGACGGTTGTGGGCCAGCGAGTTCGGCCCCGACGTCAATGACGAGCTGAACCTGGTTGTTCCCGCGGGGAACTACGGCTGGCCTGCGGTGACCGGCGCGCCGGGCCGCCCCGAGTTCCAGGACGCAAAAGTCGTGTGGCCTTCAACGGCCGAATCCTCCCCCAGCGGGCTGGAGATCGTGGGCTCCACCGCATACCTGGGGGCGCTTCGGGGTCAGCGGTTGTGGACAGTTCCCCTGGAAGGTGCTGAAGCCGGGACGCCTGTGGCCCATTTCACACGCCAGTTCGGCAGGATCCGCGACGTCGTGCGTACCCCGGAAGGCGGGTTCTGGCTTCTGACCAACAACGAAAACCCTGATTTTGTGCTGGTTTTGCCCCCATCCCCGTGAGGCGGGAGCCGGCCGGGACGCCGATTTCACATGGGCTGAAAGTTCGTGTAGAGTTTCATGTCGTTGCGGAGGTCAACGGGGAAAGAAAAGCCCGATGACCACAGCAAACAAGATGCACCTCTAGCTCAATTGGCAGAGCAATTGACTCTTAATCAATGGGTTCCGGGTTCAAGTCCCGGGGGGTGCACCACTGGGAAAACAGCCTCCGGCTCGTGGAAACGCGAACCGGGGGCTGTTTTGTTGTGCGCCGCAATGCGGCCGCCCTGCTCTTTGGCTTCCGGCAACAGTCTTCCTGTTTAACCTTGCCGTATTGTTTGCGCTTCTGCTCCGGCCACCGGGCACCCGCGGCGGCAGATGTGGCGGCAACAAAAAAGCGTGGCCCCAGCTGTGAAGCTGTGGCCACGCCTGGGCGTCAAGACCGCCGGTTTAGCGTGTAGACGGCGAATTCTCCACCAATGCCCCGTCGCCGGGAGAATTGGCAAACTGGCTGGCGAGTTCCCGCACCACTGCCTGGAGCTCCTGCCGCAGCAGGTCCGGATCGATCGAAGCGGAGGCCAGCACGGACCGCTCCATTTCCACCGCAGCCGCAACCGCTTCCTTGCCCTGCTCGGTAAGCGAAACGACATGGCTCCTGCGGTCCGAGGTGCTGCGGACACGGACAATATGTCCGTGGGCTTCCAGCCGGCTGAGCGTCTTGCCCATGGTCTGGGCCTGGACACGAACGTATTGCGCAAGCTGGGCTTGGGTCATGGGGCCCTGGGCATCCAGGACCTCGATGGCGATAACCCCGGCGTGGGTGAGGCCGATGGCGCCGAGTTTTTCGTTCCAGGAGTGTTCGACGAGGCGCGCGGCAGTGGACAAGAGGCGCCCCGTGGGCCAGTGATCCATATCAGGCATAGCAGCCAGTATAGCCAAGTGGGGATTAGCGCTGGTTCCCGGCGCTTACTAGGCTGGTGTGTCCCGCCTGCAACTAGGAGAAAAACATTGGCTGAAAGACTCGTTACCGGTGACGACGCGCCCGGATTTACCTTGAAGGATTCCGCAGGCACCGACGTCAGTTTGTCTCCGCGTCCAGGCCGCCACACGATTGTGTATTTCTACCCGGCAGCCGCAACGCCGGGCTGCACCAAGGAAGCGTGCGACTTTCGGGACAACCTGGCCTCCCTCCAGTCAGCAGGCTACGACGTCGTGGGCATCTCTCCGGACCCCGTGGAGAAACTCGCCAAGTTCGCAGCCAAGGAAGGCCTGAGCTTTCCTCTGCTCTCGGACGCAGACCATGCAGTTGCCGAGGCATATGGCGCCTGGGGCGAGAAGAAGAATTACGGCAAGACCTACGAGGGGCTCATCCGCTCCACCGTTGTTGTGGACCCGGACGGGAAGGTTGCGCTGGCCCAGTACAACGTCAGGGCCACCGGCCACGTGGCCAAACTTCGGCGGGACCTGAACCTGGACGCCTGAGAAGGTGCCGCTGCCAGCGGTCCCTACCTAAGGTCCTGCCGCGGCGACGCTACAATGGACACTGGCATCCGCCGTCGGGCCTTTTTGGGCAACAACGGCCGGAAGCCCTGCGCGAGTGGTGAAATTGGCAGACACGCAGGATTTAGGTTCCTGTGCCTTCGGGCGTGGGGGTTCAAGTCCCCCCTTGCGCACTGCATGGTCCCCCGGCTTTGGCCGGGGGACCTTTGCATTTAACGTCCCTTCCGCCGCGTCCCTTCCGCACTGGCACAGAGGGCTGATTCAGCTCCCGTCGAAAAACTCCAGGGAATTTACCCATCCGCATCCTGCCGCCGGCCGAATAGACAGTGAGACACCAGCCAAGGGCAGGTGCCCACCAGCAAGTTTCGAAAGACGCCACAGGCACCACGTCCGCGGCGGGTAATTGCCACAATCAAGGAGAAACCGACATGCAGACCATCAAGCGCACAACCTTCACCGTCGCAGGCGTTGCAGCAGCAGCCCTTCTCAGCCTGACTGCCTGCGGCGGTTCCGCGGGCACCACCGCTTCATCCGCCCCTGCAGCCGAGCCGTCCGCGTCCAGCATGGCCCCCTCGCCCTCGGCCAGCGCCTCTGCTGCCGCCATGGACCCGGCCGCCAACCTGGTTGGCCCCGGCTGTGCTGCCTACGCCGAGCAGGTTCCCTCAGGCGCAGGCTCGGTTGAGGGCATGGCCCTGGACCCGGTTGCGGTCGCAGCATCCAACAACCCGATCCTCACCACCCTCACGTCAGCAGTGTCCGGAAAGCTGAACCCCAAGGTGGACCTGGTGGACACCCTTAACGGTGGCGAATTCACGGTCTTCGCACCGGTGGATGACGCTTTCGCCAAGATCGATGCGGCCACCATCGAAACCCTCAAGACGGATGACGCCCTCCTGAGCAAGATCCTCACCTACCACGTGGTTCCGGGCCAGATCACTCCTGACATGATCGCCGGCACCCACGCCACCGTCCAGGGCGGCAGCGTGACCGTGACCGGCAGCGGCGACGAGCTCAAGGTGGATGACGCCAACGTGATCTGCGGCGGCGTGCAGACCAAGAACGCAACCGTCTACCTGATCGACTCGGTGCTGATGCCCAAGTAAGCACCAGGCAGGTCTATTCCTTCCGGTAAAGCCGGGGGCTGTCCGAAGGGACGGCCCCCGGCTTTTTGCCACGGCGGGTCCGGCCGGGTCCCGGTAGCTCCAGGCAGCGTCTACTAGACTGGGCTACGGTCCGCACGCGGCGGAACCGGCAAGATCCTGAGGTGATAATCGAGTGCCCAGCAGTACATCTCGGCGGACGGTCATCAAGGCCGGCGCTGTTTTCCTGGCCCTGGGCGTGACCTCGTGCACCGCTGTTCCAGCCCCCTCGCCGACATCCGGCTCCCCCAGCGCAACCGCCGCCCCCGAGCCCGCCGCCGCCTTCAATTTCGGAACAGCGGCCCAGCCGTTGGGCCTGGATCCTGCCCTTTCCAATGACGTTGAGTCCCAGCGCATCACCCGCCAGATCCTCGAGGGACTTGTGGGCGTGGACCAGGTCACCGGGAAACCCACGCCATTGCTCGCAACGGAATGGGCCGAATCCAACGAAGGCCGCTCCTACACCTTCAAGCTCCGGACCGACGTCGTGTTCCAGGACGGGACCCCGTTCAACGCCGACGCCGTGTGCACCAACTTCAACCGCTGGTTTGCCTTCTCCCCCGAATTACGGCGGCAGGCCCCCGGCAGCTCCTTCAAGGATGTCTTCAAGGCCCACTCGGACGAGCCGGAGCTTTCGATCTTCAAAAGCTGCACAGCCGTATCGGCGGACACTGTGCAGATTGACCTCACCCAGCGTTTCACCGCCTTCCTGCAGGCCCTCACCCTGCCTGCCTTCGCCATCGCCTCGCCGGCTGCCCTCGCCGCGGGCACGGCCGAGGTCCTGGACCAGAACCGCGGCGGGCAGCCCGTGTCCGTCTTCGGGACCAGTCCGGTGGGGACCGGACCGTTCAGCCTCGCCTCCTGGGACGAAGGAAGTGTCACCCTGGCCACCAACACCTCCTATTGGGGGGAACGCGGCCAGATTGCCACCATCAACTTCGTCGCCTACGACCACCCGCAGGCGCGGCTCCAGGCCCTGCTGGACGGCAAGATCGACGGCTACGACGCCGTCACGGTGGGCAACTTCGACCAGCTGGTGAAACGCGGAAAGCAGATTGTCCAGCGTGACCCGTTCTCCGTGATGTACGTGGGCATCAACCAGGACATCCCGGTGCTTAAGAACCTCAAGGTGCGGCAGGCGATCGAAATGGCGATCGACAAGGAAACGCTGATCCGCCGGTTCTTCATAGACAACACTGCCAAGGCCACACAGTTCGTCCCGCCCAAGATCAGCGGTTTCAACAACGACGCCCCGGAGCTTGGCCACGATCCCGCCAAGGCCAAGGAATATCTCGAAGAGGGAGGGTATGCCGGTGAGGAGCTGAAGTTCTACTATCCCTTGAACGTCACCCGCCCCTACCTGCCGACACCCGAGAAGGTATACGCCGAGATCAGCCGCCAGCTCACAGCCGTCGGGGTCAACATCCGGCCCGTTCCGGTGGACTGGGCCGACGGCTACCTGCAGAAAGTGCAGTCCCCCGGCGACCATGCGCTCCATCTCCTGGGCTGGAACGGCTCCTACTCCGACGCCGACAACTTCGTGGGACCCCTTTTCGGGGAGAAGAACGGTGAATTCGGCTACCACGATCCCCAGGTCTTCTCGAAGATCAACCGGGCGCGAGGGCTTCCGGAAGGGGAGGAACGGGATGAGCAATATCACACCATCAACGCCCAGATCGCCGCCACCGTCCCGGCCGTCCCCGTTGCATTCCCCATCTCTGCACTGGCCCTCTCCGACCGCGTACTGAGCTATCCGGCCTCCCCGGTCTTAAATGAAGTTTTCACGAAGGTGCAACTAAAGCCTTGACGGAGCGGTCCAATTTCAGTATGTCCGCTGCCCGGGGATATTCTGTGACAGCCAGAGCCGCTGCAATCGGAGACTGATCGTGACCTTCATTTCCAAGACCCCACATGCCGACGTCGTCCTGATTGGCGGCGGCATCATGAGCGCCACGCTGGGGGCTTTCCTCAAGCAGCTCGAGCCGGACTGGACCATCTCCCTGTTCGAGCGGCTGGACCAGCCGGGGCTGGAAAGCTCCGACCCATGGAACAACGCCGGCACCGGCCACGCAGCCCTCTGCGAGCTCAACTACTCCCCAGCAGCCAAAGACGGCTCAGTGGACCCTTCCAAGGCGCTGCTCATCAACGAACAGTTCCAGCTTTCGCGCCAGTTCTGGTCCCACCTGGTGGACCAGAAGCTGATCGGATCCCCCAAAGGCTTCATCAACACGGTGCCGCACATGAGCTTCGTCATCGGCGAGGACCACACCCGGTTCCTGCGGACGCGCTACGAGGCCCTCAAGCCCCACCCGCTGTTCCGGAGCATGGAGTACTCCGAGGACCACGCCCAGATCGCCAAGTGGGCGCCCCTGATCGTGAAGGGACGCGACCCGAAGCAGCGCGTTGCCGCCACGCGCGCAGCCGAGGGCACCGACGTCGACTTCGGGGCACTGACCCGCGAGCTGACCACCTACCTCGGAAACAACGGCGTCGAAATCAACTACGGCCATGACGTCACCGGAATCTCCAGGGCTTCCGACGGCGGCTGGGACCTTTCGCTGAAGTACCCCAAGTCCGGGGAGCACAGCAAGATCCACGCCAAGTTCGTGTTTGTGGGCGCCGGCGGCGGCGCCCTGCACCTGCTGCAGGCTTCAGGGATCCCGGAAAGCAAAGGCTACGGCGGATTCCCGGTCTCCGGGCAGTTCTTCCGCTGCACCGACGAAACCATTGCCGCGCAGCACAGCGCCAAGGTGTACGGCCAGGCATCGGTGGGCGCTCCCCCCATGTCCGTGCCGCACCTCGACACCCGGTACGTCGGCGGCAAGCGGTCGCTGCTGTTCGGCCCCTACGCCGGATTCTCCACCAACTTCCTGAAGAACGGCTCGTACCTGGACCTTCCGCTGTCCATCCGGCCCAGCAACATCATTCCGATGCTGGCAGTGGCCAAGGACAACATGGACCTCACCGCCTACCTGGTGAAGGAAGTGGCCAAGAAGCACGCCGACAAGGTGGAGGCCCTGCGTGAGTACTACCCGGAGGCCAAGGACGGCGACTGGGAACTGATCACCGCCGGCCAGCGTGTACAGATCATCAAGAAAGATCCGCAGAAGGGCGGCGTGCTGCAGTTCGGCACTGAAGTCATCGCCGGCCGTGACGGTTCCATCGGTGCGCTCCTGGGCGCCTCGCCCGGAGCCTCCACCGCGGTACCTATCATGATCGAGTTGCTGAAGAGGACCTTCCCCCGGAACTTCAAGGGCTGGCAGTCCAAGCTCAAGGACATGATGCCCGGCTACGGGGTCAAGTTGGACGAGAACCCGGACCTGGCTGCCGAGCTGGAAAAGGCGACGGCCGCATCACTTCAGCTGGAGAGCGTTTCCGCCAGCCGCTGACCCTGCCGGGGCCGGCGGCCGGCACCTCCGGGTCCGTATCAGTCCCTCAACCCCACAGGAGATCATGCGATGTTCCGGCTGGCACAACTTTCACTTGCAAACCGGGCACTGATCGCACTGATCACCGTCTTCGCTTCCGTCTTCGGCGTGATCACCATGTCGTCGCTGAAGCAGGAACTCATCCCTTCGATTGAGTTTCCGCAGATCACGGTGCTGACCGCCATGCCCGGGGCCTCCCCGGAGGTGGTGGACAAGCAGGTAAGCGGGCCGCTGGAAACTGCGTTGAACGGCGTGGAAGGGCTCGAATCCACCTCCTCCACCTCGCGCAACGGCGTTTCGCAGATCACCATGGTGTTCACCTATGGTGCAAACCTGGACCGGGCGCGGAACCAGATCGACCGGGCCATCTCGAACGCCAAGCGCTCCCTGCCCGAGGACGTCCAGCCGCAGGCAATCGCCGGAAGCATCAGCGACTTCCCGATTGTTTTCCTGGCCGTGTCCTCGGACAAGACGCTCAGCGAGCTGAACGCCGACCTCCAGCGGCTGAGCGTGCCCCGGCTGCAGAAGATCGACGGCGTCCGCGGCGCTGACGTGACCGGCGGCGCCTCCCAGCACATCGAGATCCTTCCGCGCGCCGACGCCATGGCCGCGGCGGGTGCGAGCATCACGTCCATCCGGGACGCGCTGGCCAACAACGGCGCGCTGGTCCCGGCCGGCACGCTCGAGGAGCAGGGCAAGACCCTCTCGCTGCAGATCGGCAGCCCCGTGGATTCCCTGGCAGCCATCGAGGCGCTGCCGCTGGCGGGTGCACAGGGCGGGGCCACCATTGGCAGCGTGTCGGAGGTGTCCCTGAAGGATGACGAACGGACGTCCATCACACGGACCAACGGGGAGGAAACCCTCGCCGTGTCCGTGACCAAGAAGCCTGAGGGCGACACGGTGGGCATCTCGCACGCGGTGCGTGACACGCTTGGCGAACTTGAGGCCGAACTGGGCTCGAATGCCAAGTTCACGCCGGTGTTCGATCAGGCCCCGTTCATTGAGAAGTCCATCAAGGACCTCACCACCGAGGGCCTGCTGGGCCTGGGCTTCGCCGTTGCGGTCATCCTGGTCTTCCTGATGTCCACCCGCTCCACCCTGGTCACGGCGGTCTCCATTCCGCTCTCGCTCCTGATCACGTTTATTGGCCTGTCCACCACCGGATACTCCCTGAACATCCTGACGCTGGGCGCGCTCACCATCGCCATCGGCCGCGTGGTGGATGACTCCATCGTGGTCATCGAGAACATCAAGCGGCACCTGAGCTACGGCGAGGACAAGGTCACAGCCATCCTGACCGCCATCAGGGAGGTGGCCGGGGCCATCACCGCCTCCACCCTCACCACCGTGGCGGCATTCCTCCCCATCGCTTTCGTGGGCGAGCTGGCGGGCGAACTTTTCAGGCCGTTCGCCCTCACCGTCACCATGGCTCTGCTCGCATCGCTGCTGGTCTCGCTGACCATCGTTCCCGTGCTGGCGTACTGGTTCCTGAAAAACACCGATGCCCCGGCAGCCGCGGCTGCGGCAGGGCCGGCTGCTGCCCGGCGGAACGCGGACGAGGCCCGTGCCCGGGCGATGGAAGCCGAACAGCGCAGCAGGCTCCAGCGCGGCTACCTGCCCATCCTCACCAACACCCAGAAGCATCCCGTGATCACTCTGGTGGCCGCAGCCCTGGTCCTCGGTGCCACCGCCGCCATGACACCGCTGCTGGCCACCAACCTCCTGGGCAACTCGGGACAGAACAGCCTCACAGTCCGCCAGGTCCTGCCGGCCGGCACCACCCTCGCCGACACCAGCGCGGCAGCCATCCGGCTTGAGGAAGTGCTGCGGGGCATCGACGGCGTCAAGGACATCCAGGTGACGTCAGGCAATGCGCAGGCAGGTTTCGCCGCCCTGACCTCCACCGGTTCGTCCAACTCCACCTTCACCGTGGTGACGGACGAGAAGGCGGACCAGGAGCAGCTGCAGGAGACGGTGCGCAGCGAACTGGCAAAGGTGCCCGATTCCGGCAAGATCTCAGTAGGGACCCAGCAGGGCGGTTTCGGCACATCCTCCACTGTGGACATCACCCTGAAGGCAGCCACCACTGCCGACCTCCAGGAAGCCAGCGACACCATGGTTGCGGCGATGACCGGGGTGCCGGGCACCAGCGAGGTGGCAACCAACCTCGCGGCCAGCCAACCCGTGGTCCAGGTCAAGGTGGACCGGGCCAGGACGGCAGCCGCCGGGCTCAACGAGGAACAGGTTGCCGGGGTCCTGGCCTCCACCATCAGCCCCATCCCGGCCGGAGAAGTCCGGATCGACACCAACGACTTCCCTGTCCAGATCGGCCAGGGCACCAGGTTCACCAGCATCGACGCCGTCCGTGGCATTCCGCTCCCGGCAGCGGGCGGGCCTGTGCCGCTGGGAAGCATCGCTTCAGTGGAACAGGTGGACGTGCCGGTGTCCATCACCGCCAGCAATGGCCAGCGCACGGCACGCGTGTCCGTGACGCCGTCGGGCTCCAACCTCGGTGCGGTCAACGCGGAGGTCCAGAAACGCCTGGCGGACGTCCAGCTGCCGCCGGGGGTCACCGCCGAAATCGGCGGGGCCACCACCCAGCAGCAGGAATCCTTCCAGCAGCTCGGGCTGGCGCTGCTGGCGGCCATCGCCATTGTTTACGTGATCATGGTGGCCACCTTCAAATCCCTCATCCAGCCGCTGATCCTGCTGGTATCGGTCCCGTTCGCAGCCACCGGCGCCGTGGCGCTGCTCCTGGTGACGGGCGTGCCCCTGGGACTTCCCTCGCTGATCGGCATGCTCATGCTGGTGGGGATCGTGGTCACCAACGCCATCGTGCTGATCGACCTCATCAACCAGTACCGGCAGCCCCGGGACGGCCGGCCGGGCATGAACGTGGCGGACGCCATCACGCACGGGGCACGGCAGCGCCTGCGCCCTATCCTGATGACCGCGCTCGCCACCGTGTTCGCGCTGACGCCCATGGCCATGGGCCTTACCGGCGGTGGCGGCTTCATTTCGCAGCCGCTGGCGGTTGTGGTTATCGGTGGGCTAATCTCCTCGACTGCGCTGACCTTGGTCCTGGTGCCGGTCTTGTACAGGCTGGTGGAGGGCAGGCGTGAGAAGAAGGCCCTGCTCCGGGACCTTCAGGCACGTCCGGAATTCGGGCCCGGACCGGACGTCGACGAGGAATTCAGGGACTGGACCACGGGAATGGTTCCCAAGACCAGCGGCCGCCGTGCCGCCCCCGGCGGCCCCGCCTAGGCACGTACTGCCTGCGGGCAGGCCCCACGGAATATTTCCCTCCGGGATGCGTTGTACATGCCGATAGATGCAAATGCATCTACATTGGACTACACTGGAACCAAGCCCGGAGAGTCCAGGAAGGGAAAGGCACATCATGCAGATCGGTGTTTTCAGCGTCAGCGACATCACCACTGACCCCACCACGGGGCAGACCCCCACCGAGAACGAACGCATCAAGGCCTCGGTGGCCATCGCCAAAAAAGTCGAGGAAATCGGCATGGATGTCTACGCCCTCGGCGAGCACCATAACCGGCCTTTCTTCTCCTCCTCCCCCACCACCACCCTTGCGTACATCGCCGCGCAGACGGAACGCATCACACTGTCCACGGCCACCACGCTGATCACCACCAATGACCCGGTCAAGATCGCCGAGGACTTCGCGATGCTCCAGCACCTGGCTGACGGCCGTGTTGACCTGGTCCTGGGGCGCGGCAACACAGCGCCGGTCTACCCGTGGTTCGGGAAGAACATCCAGGACGGCGTGGAACTGGCCATCGAGAACTACAGCCTGCTGCGGAAGCTCTGGGACGAGGACACCGTGAACTGGTCCGGCAAGTTCCGGACGCCGCTGCAGAACTTCACGTCCACTCCCCGCCCGCTCGACGGCGTCGCCCCCTTTGTGTGGCACGGCTCCATCCGCACGCCGCAGATCGCCGAAGTGGCGGCGTACTTCGGCGACGGCTTCTTCGCCAACAACATCTTCTGGCCCAAGGAGCACTACCAGCAGCTGATCGGCCTTTACCGCGAACGGTACGAGCACTACGGCCACGGCAAGGCAGACCAGGCCATCGTGGGCCTCGGGGGACAGTTCTTCATGCGGAAGAACTCGCAGGACGCCGTCAAGGAGTTCCGCCCCTACTTCGACAATGCGCCGGTCTACGGCCACGGCCCCTCACTCGAGGATTTCACCTCGCAAACACCGCTCACCGTGGGCAGCCCGCAGGAAGTCATCGAGAAAACCCTGACATTCCGGGAGTACTTCGGCGACTACCAGCGCCAGCTGTTCCTGATCGACCACGCGGGCCTGCCGCTGAAAACCGTGCTGGAGCAGCTGGACCTGTTCGGCGAGGAGGTCCTGCCCGTCCTGCGGAAGGAGTACGCGGCCCGCAAGCCGGCCCACGTTCCCGAGCCGCCCACGCACGCCGGCCGGGTGGCCGCGCTGCTCGCCGCCCAGGACGCGGAAAAGTCCGCCGCGGACGCGTGATGGCCGGCAACAGCGCAGAGTCGCCGGTGCGGCTCGCCGCAGAAACCTGGGAGTCGCTGTTCCGGGCCCAGGTTGCGGTGATGCGGAAGCTGCAGTCCGGCCCGGCCTTCCGGAAGCTGGCAGTCAACGAGTACGACGTCCTGTTCACCCTGTCCCGCTGTCCCTCCGGCTGGCTGCGGCTGAACGAACTCAACGACAACGTCCTGTTGAGCCAGTCCAGCCTCAGCCGGCTGGTGGAGCGGCTCGAGAAGCGCGGGCTCATCGCGAGGATGCCGGCGCCTGAGGACGGCCGTGGTGTGCTCCTGAAACTTACTGACGAGGGGCGGGAACTCCAGAAGGAGATTGGCCGTGAGCATGTGCGCGACATCTCCGAACTCATGGGCCCCGCGCTGACGCAGGCGGAACAGAAGGAACTCATGCGGCTCACCGCCAAGCTGCGCAGTTCCCTTGACCAGCGGCAGCCCCGGCAGGACTCCCGCTAGCCCAGGACTCCGCTAGCCCAGGGCCACCAGCCTGGCGGGGTCTTCCACCGGCAGGGTGCCGTTGACCACGGCCGTGACCTGCATCTGGCTCAACGTCAGGCTTCCGCCCACCGTGGACAGGAAGGCCGTGTCGGCCGAGTCCCGGCCAGCCGTGATCCGCAGCATCGACTCCCGCGGGGCCAGCCCCGTGGGATCGATCACGTGCCACCCGCCTTCCACGTAGGCCTCTGCGACGGCATGGAAATCCATGGGGCTCAGGCCGGGGGCATACACCGCAGCCAGGCGGGCCGGAATGTCCTTGGACCTCAGCAATGCGATGGCCAGGTGCGCGAAGTCCCGGCAGACACCGCGGCGGCTCAGGAGGGTTTCCACCGCGCCGTCCGTCCCGCGGGAGGAGCCGCTGATATACCGCAGTTCCCCGTTCACCCAGTTCCGCACGGCGTGCAGCAGCTCCCCGCCGGCGGCTCCGTCGAATTCTGCGTATGCGGTGGGCAGGAGGCGGTCCGACTCCGCGTAGCGGCTGGGCCGAACGTAGCGGATGCGGTCAGCCAGCCCGGCTTCTTCCGGCCGGGCCCGGCCTGCCACAGTCGCGGTGTACTCCACCACCACCTCGGACGGTTCGGCGAACTCCATGTAGTGGAGCCGGCCGCCGTGGTGGTCCGGAACCTCGCTCACGGGAACCTGCCCGCCGCCGGCCGTGATGGACAGGCTTTCCTCGAAGGACGAGTATCCGGTGTTCCTGGCGGCGGCTATGGCCATGGCCACCTTGGTGTTGGGGGCGGTCTTGAAGACCAGGCGTGCGGAAACGGTGCGTTCCATGACTCTCCGGGGGTGTCGGCAGGAAAGAAGCCGCCGCTTGTCCCGGCCAGGGATGCGGGCAGGGAACGGGGGCTAGTTCTTGATCTCCAGAGACATTAGCATCCGCTGGACGTTGGCAAAGTCAGCACTCTCGCTGGCGTACGTTGCGGCCTGGTCAAGGGTGTCGAATGCTTTGGCGGGCTCCACTTTCTCATCGGGCGCGAAGGCCCTGACGGACACGAGGTCGCCAAAGGAGTAGTCGCCCTTGTCCGCCGGCCCGCGGACGATGTTGCGCAGTTCGCAGGCCTGTCCGTCTGCACCGCCAACGATGTTCGTGATGCCGTAGGAGCCGAAGAAGCGGTATCCCTGGATTGCCCGGAACACCACCCTGGGCGGGATGGTCCCCTCCCCGCCTTCGGCGGACAGCTCCACCGGCACGCTGCTGAGCACCGTGTAGGGCCGCCGGGCGTCCGCCGGGCAGTCAGGGGACGACGGCGGGAGTCCCGTCCGAAGCGCCGCCACGAAAGTGCCGTCCGGCTTCTTCACCTCAATTTTCAACGCACCGGGCAGGGTTCCCTCCTCAGGAGGGACCGATTGCGCGATCCAGGTCTCCGGCAGTTCAAACGCAACGGTTTTTGCCGGATCGGAGAAGGTCTTCCACGCGGAGGCTGTGGCGGCAGGCCCGGCTGTTGCGGAACCGGACGCAGCGGGCGTGGTAGCGGAGGATGCCCCAGCTGATGCGGACCCGTCCGGTGAAGCCATGGCGGTGGCGCCGGAATCCTTGGGCTCCGCGGTCCATGCGGGCCCGCTGCCTGACGGGGTGGAGCAGCCGGCAAGGAGCGCGCCTGCCATGATCAGGGCGGTTCCGGGCAGGACCCCAGCTGATGCTATGCGTCTCATGCAGCCAGCCTAACGGGACGTGGCAGCGGCGGGACGTGGCCCGGAGCGGTGTTTCCTGCCGCTCCCCCGCCCCGAAATGGAGGGGACGCCGCCGGGCTAAAGCGGTGCGTGTCGCGGCCGGAGGGCATCGCCGGTCCCGGGGACTAGGCTGGTGCTATGGCGGACTTCCAGCACGGCGCAGCCGAAGAGAACCCGGCGGATATCTCCGCCGTCGACATTGCTGACTGGCGGCTTCGGACCTTTGCCTTGTATGACAATGTCCGCAAACTCTCCGTGGAAAGCCCGGCGGAAGCACATTCCTACTGGCGCCACCAGCGTGACCTTCTCTTTGCCACGCACCCGGCCTCCGCGCTGTCCGCAACGGATAAAGCGCGATTCTCCGGCCTTAAGACGGCTGATTATGATCCCATCTACCGTTTCCACGTCCCGCTGACCAAGGAGGGTGCGGGGCGGGAAATGAGCGTGGAAACCGGAACCGACGGGGTGGTCAACTTCGTGCGGCTGGGGACGTTCGACCTCCCCGAGATGGGGCAGCTCGCTGTGTGGAAACTCCGGGGATACGGCGGCGGCATCTTCGTGCCCTTCCGGGACGCGACGGCCGGCCAGCCCGGCGGAAGCTACGGCGCCGGCCGGTACCTGCTCGATACCATCAAGGGCGCGTTCCACGGTGTCAGCGGGACAGGCCCGGACGCCGCCTTCGTCCTTGACTTCAACTTCGCCTACAACCCGTCCTGCGCCTACAACGAGGCCTGGGCGTGTCCCCTGCCGGGCCCTTCCAACCGGCTGGCTGTGGAGATACCGGTCGGCGAACTGTACTGACCTCTGGGCAGCGGCCCCGGCCGCTGCGTGGCGGTTAGCCGCCGAGCGCCCGCACGCTCTCCACTGCGTGCCGGACCGCCCCCGCTGCGGTGTTGAGGTCCTCTTCCGTGACCGCTGCATCGAAACTGAAGCGGACAGCCGTCTGGGCCACCTCGGCTTCAATACCCAGGGCCGTGAGGACAGCCGAGGGGGCGTCGGACCCGGCAGCGCACGCTGATCCGCTGGAGCACACCACGCCCTGGCGTTCCAGTTCCAGCAGCACCGATTCCCCGCTGGTTCCCGGGAAGCAGAAGGACGCCACGGACGGCAGCCGTCGGGACGGATGCCCGGTAAGGACCGCGCCCGGCACGCCGGTGAGCACGGCGTTGATGAAGGCATCGCGCAGGGCCGCAACACGTCGCCGTTGTTCCTCCTGGCCGGCCTGCGCCAGCGCCAGC
Organism: Pseudarthrobacter quantipunctorum; assembly: GCF_045291495.1. Lineage (NCBI taxonomy): Bacteria > Bacillati > Actinomycetota > Actinomycetes > Micrococcales > Micrococcaceae > Pseudarthrobacter > Pseudarthrobacter quantipunctorum. The sequence goes on along the minus strand of NZ_CP148033.1, from coordinate 1,528,931 downwards.
GCCGCGGCCATGCCCACGGCACCTGCCACGTTCTCCGTCCCAGACCTGCGGCCCCGTTCCTGGCCACCGCCGTGGATGAGCGGCTCGATCCTGGTGCGGCCCCGGACAAAGAGCACGCCGCAGCCCTTGGGGGCCCCCAGCTTGTGGCCCGAAATACTCATGGCATCAATGCCCAGCGTCCTGGTGTCCAGGGGGAGCCATCCCGCCGCCTGCACCGCGTCCGTGTGGAACGGAACTCCAGCCTGGCGCGCAACCGCTGCCAGCCCGGCCACCGGCTGCACGGTTCCCACTTCATTGTTGGCGTACATGATGCTGGCCAGTGCGGTCTCCGGGCGCAGGACCGCACTAAAGGCCTCAGGCGTCACCAGTCCTGTCCCGTCCACGGGCACCACGTCCACCGTGAATCCGTGGAAGCGTTCCAGGTAGCGTGCGGATTCCTCCACGGCCGGATGTTCGACGGCGCTGATTACCACCCTGTCAAGCTTCGGGTTGGCAGCCTGCCGCGCCAGGGCAATGCCTTTGACGGCCAGGTTGTCCGCCTCCGTTCCGCCGGACGTGAAGGTCAGCTCACCCGGCCGGCAGCCCAGGACAGCGGCCACCGAATCCCGCGCAGCCGCGAGGGCGCGCGCGGCGGCCTCGCCCAGGGTGTGGCGGCTGGAGGGGTTTCCGAAGTCGCCGGCCAGGTATGGCCACATGGCTTCCAGCACCTCGCGGCGGACCGGAGTGGTGGCGGCTGCGTCAAGGAAAATCACGGCTTACCCGGCTGTCAGTTCCACGTCCAGGCCAAGGTCCAGGGAGGCCACCGTGTGGGTGAGGGCACCGATGGAGATGACGTCAACCCCGGCCGCGGCAATTCCTGCGACCGTGTTGAGGTTGACGTTGCCGCTTGCTTCCACGCGGGCCCGTCCTGCCACCAGGGCTACACCCTGGCGGAGCTCGTCCAGCGTGAAGTTGTCCAGCATGATGGTGTCCACGCCGGCGGCCAGGACAGGTTCGATCTGGTCCATGCGGTCCACCTCCACTTCGAAGTGGGTGGTGTGTCCCAGCTGGGCCTTGGCCGCCCGGAGCAGCTCCGTCAGCCTGGCGGGGTCCCCTCCGGTCATCACGGCAAGGTGGTTGTCCTTCGCCAGCACTGCGTCGGAGAGGCTGTACCGGTGGTTGGCGCCTCCCCCGCACCGCACGGCGAACCGTTCCAGGATCCGCAGGCCGGGGGTGGTCTTCCGGGTGTCGGTGATCCTGGCCCGTGTCCCCTCGGCCAGCTGGACAAATTCGGCGGTCCTGGTGGCGATCGCGGACATCCGCTGAACGAGGTTGAGGGCGACCCGTTCGGCGAGCAGGACCGAGCGTGCCCGTCCGCTGACCCGCGCAAGGTGCGTGCCGGCGTCGAACCTGTCCCCGTCCGCCAGCAGCAGCTCCACCTCGGTGCCGGGGTCCACCAGCTGCATGGCATCCCGGAAGACGGTGGCTCCGCTGAAGACCCCGGGCACGCGGGCGTTCAGGACGGCCGTGGCGCGGGCGCCGGCGGGAATGAGCAGTTGGGAGGTGATGTCCCCGCCCGGAGCGTCCTCGGCGAAGGCCCGTTCAAGGATCTCGCGGACGGGAGCCGCCGGCAGGGTGAGGTCCAGGCCAACGGCCTTGGCCGCCACGGGTGCAATCACGGAGTTTTCAGTCACGGACAAGGCTCGCTTTCGGGCGCAGGCGGGAGTGTTCTTGGAGTTCATCAGCAATGCCGGCGGCATCAGCGGGGCTGTCGCTCCGGTAATGGGCGCCCAGGGATGCAGTCCGTTCCAGGGCGGCAGCCACCAGCAGCTGGGCGGCCAGCAGCAGGTTGCGGTCCTCATGCTCCCGCGGGTCCGCCCCGGCGGCTGCAGTTCCGGGAAGAACGACGGCGGCCCACCGGCCAAGAGTTTCCGCCGCCTCCTGCAAAAGCACCCCATCCCGAAGCACCCCGGCCTTGGCAGTCATCAACCGGCGAAGAGCATCACGCCAGAACGGGGTTTCCACGTCGATACTTCCACCGGAGCTGGCCGGCACGCCCCCGAACGGGCCACCCGACCCGGCACCCGCGCCTGCTGAAGCCGCAGGGAAGGTGACGGACAAATGGTCGCCTGAGGGTGCCCCGGAAGCATGCGTAAAGGGGAGGCCGCCCGCGGCCGACCTAGCATGCGGAGGGGCGCCCTCAGGCGACCCCCAGCCAAAGTCACCGGAGAGGAAGTCCTCAACAGCGCGGCGGCCGAAGACGAGTCCTTCGAGGAGGGAGTTGCTGGCCAGCCGGTTTGCCCCTTGGACGCCCGTGCATGCGACTTCGCCGGCGGCGTAGAGTCCGGGGAGGCTGGTCCGGGCGTGCAGGTCGGTGAGTATGCCGCCCATCCAGTAGTGGGCTGCCGGGGCCACGGGGACCAGGTCCCGGGTCCAGTCGATGCCGGCGGCGAGGGTTTTTTCGGTGAGGGTCGGGAACCGCCGGGCCAGGAAACCGGCACCCCTGGCCGCCTCGATAACGCGGGCGTCAAGGTACACGTGGCCGTTGGGGTCGCCGAGCTTGGCCAGGTGCAGGGCTATGCTGCGGGAGACCACGTCCCGGGGGGCGAGCTCCGCGTCCGGATGGTATGCCCGCATGAAGCGTTTTCCGTTGCCGTCAACGAGGACCGCCCCTTCGCCGCGGACAGCCTCGGAGATCAGCAGCGGTTCGCCGGCAAGGCCCGAGGAGGCGGGCCCGGCGTTCCGGACCAGGCAGGTGGGGTGGAACTGGAAGAATTCCAGGTCCGCTGTCCGCGCTCCGGCACGGACCGCGAGCGCCAGGCCGTCAGCGGTGGCCACTGCGGGGTTGGTGGTCTGGGCAAACAGCCGGCCGGCGCCTCCGGTTGCCAGCAGGACGGCGTCCCCGCGCAGTTCTGCCCTGTTCCCGCCCTTCAGGAACTCAACCCCGGTGATGGTGCCGTCGTCGTGCAGGAGTGAGGTGGCGTGTGCATTGGTGATGACCGTCAGGACACCGGCCGCCTTCCGGGAGAGCACCGCCTGGATGAGGGCACCGGCCACTTTCGCGCCCGTGGCGTCGCCGCCGGCGTGGAGGATGCGGGGCGCGGAGTGGGCGGCTTCCAGCCCCAGTGCCGGGCTCCCGGCGGGCTGCAGGTCGAAGTGCACGCCGAAGCGCTGCAGTCCGGCGATGTCGTGCCGGGCCTGCGTGCACATCAGCCGGACGGCGTCGGCGTTGCAGTGCCCGGCGCCTGCCTGGAGCGTGTCGGTGATGTGGGCCGCTGCGGTGTCACCCGGGGCTGGTTCATCCAGCACGGCCGAGATGCCGCCCTGGGCGTACCAGGTGTTGCTGTGGTCCAGGCCGCCTTTCGTCAGGAGAACCACGGAGGCGCCGGCGTCGGTTGCCAGCAGCGCCGCATACAGTCCGGCAATGCCGCTGCCGATGACCACCAGCCGGCGGCGGCCAGGCATCACGGGCCCAACGGGCACAAGGGGCTCGGCCTTCATTACGGCCTGGCGGCGAGCATGCGCTCGAGGGCGGTCCGGGCGTGGTCCTGGACGGACTCCGCGACGGTGATGCGGTTGACAACCCGGCCGGCCACCAGCTCCTCCAGCACCCAGGCCAGGTACCCCGGGTGGATGCGGTACATCGTGGAGCAGGGGCAGATCACGGGATCCAGGCAGAAGACGGTGTGCTGCGGGTACTCCGCTGCAAGCCGGTTCACCATGTTGATTTCGGTGCCGATCGCGAACGTGGTGGGCTCCGTGGCCGCGGCGATCGCCTTCTTGATGAAGTCGGTGGAGCCGGCAGAGTCGGCGGCGTCCACGACGTCCATGGGGCACTCGGGGTGGACAATAACCTGGACGCCGGGGAAGTCCATCCTGGCCTTCTCGATTTGTCCCACGTTGAAGCGCTTGTGGACCGAGCAGAACCCGTGCCAGAGGATGACCCTGGAATCGAGCAGTGCCTGTTCGTCGTTGCCGCCGAGGTCCTTGCGCGGATTCCACATGAGCATCTGCTCCAGCGGCACGCCCAGGGCTTTGGCGGTGTTGCGGCCCAGGTGCTGGTCGGGGAAGAACAGCACGCGCTGGGCACGCTGGAACGCCCACTCAAGCACGGTCCTGGCGTTGGAGGACGTACACACGATGCCGCCGTGCTCGCCGCAGAACGCCTTCAGGGCTGCCGAGGAGTTCATGTAGGTGACGGGCAGCACCGGGACCCGGCCCTCGGCGTCGGGTTCGGTGCCGAAAATCTCTTCGAGCTGCTCCCAGCACTCGGCCACGGAGTCGGCGTCCGCCATGTCTGCCATGGAGCAGCCGGCCGCCAGGTTGGGGAGGATGACTGCCTGGTCTGGTGCGGACAGGATGTCAGCGGTTTCCGCCATGAAGTGGACGCCGCAGAACACGATCGCTTCTGCGTCCGGCCTGGTGAGTGCGGCGTTGGCCAGCTGGAAGGAGTCCCCCACGAAGTCGGCGTACTGGATCACTTCGTCCCGCTGGTAGAAGTGGCCCAGGATGACGGCACGGTCACCGAGGGCCGCCTTCGCCGCCAGGATGCGTTCGCCCAGCTCGGCGTCGCTGGCGAGCTTGTACTCCTCCGGCAGCTGCCCCTGGCGCGGGGTGGCGGCCGGCGCAACGTCCGCACTGGAAGCGCCGGGACCATAGGCGGGAATGCCGGCGAGCGCCTCGGCGAGGTCGTAGTCCCACGGGCCCTTGGCCAGGGCGGGGCTGCAGGTGCTGCCTGCCGCCGTCGCGCCTTTTTCCGCCTGTTCGCGCGTGATCAGCTGGATCGCTGTGTTGACGCTGCTCATAGTGTGCTCCTGTTGTCTGGGTCAAGGCCGGGCCGGCCGGTGAAGCGGTAGAGGCGCGGGGGGCGGTGTTTGCCGCCCTGCAGGTACTCGCCGGTTTCCTCTATTTCGGGTGTGGACTTCAGCTGCCTGCGGAAGTTCGCCGGATCAAGCTCGCGGTCCAGCACTGCCTCGTAGACCTCGCGGACCTGGGCGAGCGTGAAGTACTCCCCCAGGAGGTGGTACGCCACGGACCCGTAGGCCAGCTTGTTGCGCAGGCGCCAGAGCGCGTAGTCCACGATCGCGTTGTGGTCGAACGCCAGCTCCCCTAGCCGGTCCGCCCGGAACCACCGGACGTTTTCGGACTCGTCGGCGAGCGCTGCCTCCGTAGGGCGGACCAGGGCCCAGTACACGATCGATACCACCCGCTGGGTGGGTGAGCGGTGCAGCCCGCCGAAGGCGTAGAGCTGCTCCAGGTAGCTGGGGGTGAGCCCGGTGGTTTCCCTCAGGTTGCGGGATGCAGCGTCCTGGAGGGACTCCGAGTGGCTGAGCGGCCCGCCGGGCAGCGCCCAGAGTCCCTTGAAGGGCTCCCGGATCCGGCGGACCAGGGGCAGCCAGAGCGTAGGCCGGCCGGAGCTTTCACTGGGCCGGAGGGCAAAGATGACGGTGGAGATGGCCAGTGAGGGCGGTGCCGCCTGGCGCTCCGACACGTTTGCCGAACTGGAGTACATGGTCCACCGCCTTCCTGGCAGCTGGGCCCTTTCCGCGGAAGGACACCCAATCTAGTTATGGTCACATTGACCAAAACTAATTGTACGGGCATGCGCCGGGGAAATGCCAAATGTTTCTGGCCTTGTCCGCCGGCTTCCATCGCGCGCTGCACTGAGGCCACCGCTGCACCGAATACCGCCCACGCGGTAGAGGCGGTAAATTCGAGTGGGCCCACAAGGCGCCACCATCGAGACCCCAAGAAGGTTCACGGCACTATGACGACGAAGTCCACCACAGCCCGTCCCAAAGGAAACCCCCTGCACCCCGTCCACAGCATGAAGCCCCGGCAGCTCACCATGATGGGGCTGGGCAGCGCCATCGGCGCGGGGCTCTTCCTGGGTTCAGGCGCCGGCGTGCAGGCAGCCGGGCCGGCCGTCCTTATTTCGTACCTGGTGGCCGGGACGCTCATCATCCTGGTCATGTGGGCACTGGGCGAGATGGCCGCCGCAAACCCCAACAGCGGCGCCTTTTCCGTCTATGCCGAACGCGCCCTGGGCAAGACCGCCGGTGCCACCATCGGCTGGCTGTGGTGGCTGCAGCTGGTGGTGGTGATCGCCGCCGAAGCCCTTGGGGCGGCGGCCCTCCTGTTCTCCGTCTGGCCGGTCCTCCCGGCCTGGGCCCTGGCGCTGGCATTCATGGTGCTCTTCACCGGCATCAACCTTGCCGGGGTACGCAACTTCGGCGAGTTCGAATTCTGGTTCGCCATCCTCAAGGTTGCCGCGATCGTGCTGTTCCTGGCGGTGGGCGCAGCCCTGCTGCTGGGCCTGCTGCCGGAGGTGGCCTCGCCGGGACTGTCCAACCTCACCGCCGACTTCGCCCCGCAGGGCCTCGGTGGTATTGCCTCAGCGCTCTTTGTGGTCATCTTCGCGTTCGGCGGAACGGAGATCGTGTCCGTCGCCGCAGCGGAGACCGAAGACCCCGAGCGGAGCGTGGCCAAAGCCATCCGCACTGTGGTGTGGCGCATCCTGGTCTTCTACATCGGCTCCGTTTTCGTCATCGCCGCGGTCCTGCCGGCAACATCCCAAAGCCTGTCCTCGCCCTTCGCCGGCGTCCTGGACGCCGCCCGAATCCCCGGCGCCGGGGCGGCCATCACCATGGTGGCCGTCGTCGCGCTGCTGTCTGCACTGAACGCCAACCTCTACGGGGCCTCACGCATGGCCTACTCCCTCGCCCAGCGCTCCGCCGCACCCCGGTTCCTGACGCGGCTTTACGGCGCGAACGTCCCCATGCTGGCCGTCGGTGTATCTGTAGCGTTCGGATTCATCGCCACAGTCCTGGAGCTCCTCTTCCCTGAACGGATCCTGCCTGCGCTGTTTCAGCTGGTGGGCTCCACCTGCCTGGTGGTGTGGGGCAGCGCCCTCGTATCGCAGCTGATCCTTCGCCGGCGCGCCGACCACGCCGGCACGCACCTGCCCCTCCGGATGAAGGGCTTTCCCGGCCTGACCATCCTGGGACTGGCGCTCCTGGCCGTCATTTTCGCCGTGGGGTTCAGCGCTGAGGCCAGCCGTATCCAGCTGTTCAGCACATTCGCACTCATCGGCGGCATCGCGCTGGCCTGCGCACTGGGCGCCCGGCTCACCTCCCGGAACCGCCAGCCCAACTAGGTAGCAGCAGATGCTGTTATGGAGGCCCGGAACGACATCTGCTGCTACCTGGTTGGGGCGTAAAGCGGCCAGCGGGTGTTGGGAAGCGGCAGGTCCGGCGGCAGGTAGAGTAAATCCGAAAGCACGAGGTTCCGAAGCGCCGGGTCCGCCCGGGCGCCGTAGTTGATGAGGACTGACACCATGAGCGGCAGGCACAGCGGCCAACAGCAGACGCACACCGTGGAGGGCACGGATCCACAGCTCTACGTGGCGGTGCACGAGCCCGCCGCCGACGCCGGGCTCCGCCCCGTCCTGCTGGTGCACGGTTTCTCCTCGTCGAGCAAGCTCAACTGGGAGGACACCGGCTGGGTGGCGGCGCTCCTGGACGCCGGGCGGCGCGTCATCACGGTGGACCTGCCCGGGCACGGCCGCAGCGGCGCTCCGGAAGACCTGGACTCGTACTCCCCCAGCAGGATCCGGGCGGACCTGCTGCAAACAGCGTTCGACGCCGGCGTGCGGCCTTTGCAGGACGGTGAGCCTTCCAGCGGGTTGGACGTGGTGGGTTATTCCCTGGGCTCAAGGCTTGCCTGGGAGTTCGGCGCCACCCAGCCGGAAATCACCCACCGCCTGGTGCTGGGCGGTCCCAACATGGCTGATCCGCTGGCGGAGTTCGACCTGCGGGCGGCACAGGACTACCTGGCCGACGGCACACCCATTGCCGACGAGTCCACGGCGCAGCTGCTCAAGATGGCCCTGCTGCTGCCCAGCAACAACATCTTCGCGCTGCTCTCCCTGGTGGAGGCCATCAAAGCCGAGCCCTACGATCCCACGGAGGCCGTTCCCCACGTCCCAATGCTCCTGGTGGCCGGGGACAAGGACGAACGTGCCGGCAGCCTGCCGCAGCTTGCCGAACTGGCAAGGAAAGCCGGGGGCGCGGCCGAGCAGCTGATCCTGCCCGGACGGAACCACACAAATGCCATCACCAGCAGGGCCTTCAAGCAAGCTGCCGTCAGGTTCCTGGCGGGCCAGGAACCTGCCTGACGGCCGCTATTTCCAGCCCGCACCGAGGACAGTTCCTGCGCCGGATTTTGCCGGCACCCGGTGGCGCCTGCCGCCCCCGCAAACGGTAGGCTGAACTTTAGGCCGGAAGAGCCTGGAGGGACTGATGGGCACGTTTTTTGAAGACCGCACGGACGCCGGTGAACGGCTCGCTGCTGTGCTCACGCAGTTCCGGGAACGGCCGGACACAGAGGTCCTGGGCCTGGCCCGGGGCGGCATCCCGGTTGCGGCCGCCGTCGCCAAGGCCCTCTACCTGCCCCTCGGAACAGTCCTGGTCCGGAAGCTGGGGATCCCCGGCCACGATGAAACGGCCTACGGGGCACTGGCGTGGGTCCGGGGCCGCACCGTCCGGCTGATCAACAAACCCCTGCTGGACCGGGTCCTCGAACACGGTGTGCGCCAGGTGTCGCTGGACGCGGTGGAACAGCGCGAACGCATGGAGCTTCTCCGCCGCGTGGAACTTTACCCCGGAGCGGACCTGGACGTGGCAGGCAAGACCGTCCTGCTGGTCGACGACGGCCTGGCGACCGGCGCCACCATGAGGGCAGCTGTCGAAGCAGTGCGCGAGGGCGGCGCGGCCACCGTCGTTGCAGCCGCCCCGGTGGGTTCCGTCGAGGCGGAGGCTTCCCTGGAGCGGGTGTGCGACGCCGTGCTGTGCCTTCACCTGCCCGGCAAGTTCCGGGCGGTGGGCAGCTTCTACCGGCACTTTGACCAACTGTCCGACGACGACGCGATCAGCATCCTCGAGCAGTGACAACGCGGGCCCTGCTACTTCGCGGGGACGGCAAAGCGGGCCGGACCGCCATGGTCGGGCCCGCTTTCGTTAGGAAGACGGTGATGGGTCCACGCCGTCAGTGGTGGCTGACGCCGAGCGGCCGCCCCTTGGTTTCCTTGGCCAGAACCACGCCGATGGCGGAGATGACGCACAGGATCATGATGTAAATGCCGATCGAGCCTGTCCATTTGGTGGCCTGCAGCAGGGTTTCAGCGATGGTCGCCGCGAATGCACCGCCCAGGATGGCGCCGAAGGCGTAGCCGATGGAGATTCCCGAGTAGCGGACGTTGGCCGGGAACATCTCGGCGTACATTGCGGACATCGGCCCGTAGGACAGCCCGAGCCCGATGGTGAGGACGAACAGCGCCAGTCCGTACAGCCAGATGTTCCGGGTATCGATGAGGGCAAACATGGGAATCATCCAGACGAAGATGATTGCGTAGCCGGTCAGGAAGGTCTTGACCCGGCCGATCCGGTCCGAGATCCAGCCGCCTGCCAGCGTGAAGATGAGCCAGCCGAAGGATGCCAGGGTGGTGGCCAGGAGGACCTGCGGGGTAGGCATCTGCAGGGTCCGCGTGGCGTAGGCGATGAAGAAGGCGATCAGCAGGTAGCCGGCGGCGTTGTTGCCAATGAAGATCATGGTTGAGTAAAGGACCGGCTTCTTGTGGCTCCGGACCAGTTCGCCCAGGGGCGCCTTGCTTTCCTGCTTCCGGGCGGCCATCTCCTGGAAGACCGGGCTTTCGGCGACGGCCCGCCGGATCAGGTAGCCCACCACGATCAGGACGATGGAGAGCAGGAACGGCACGCGCCATCCCCAGGCTGCGAAGTCTTCCTTGGACATGCTGGAGTTGAGGAAGAAGAGCAGCCCGGTGGCCAGGATCATGCCGATCGGTACACCGATCTGGGGGTAGGCGCCGAAGAGGCCGCGCTTGTTCAGGGGGGCGTGTTCAACGGCCATCAGCGCTGCGCCGCCCCATTCGCCGCCCGCCGAGAAGCCCTGGATGATGCGGAGCAGGATCAGGAGGATGGGAGCCCAGGCGCCGATCTGCGCGTAGGTGGGGAGCATGCCGATGAGTGCGGTGGCTGCCCCCATCATCACCAGGGTGAAGACGAGCATGGCCTTGCGTCCCAGGCGGTCGCCCAGGTGCCCGGCCACCACGGCGCCGAGTGGCCGGAAGAGGAAGCTGATGCCGATCAGGGCAAACGAGAGGATCTGCGCCAGGCCCGGGTTGGACTGGTTCAGCGGTGCAAGGAACAGCGGTGACAGCAGCGTTGCGGTCAGCTGCGCGAAGATGAAGAAGTCGTACCACTCGATGGTGGTACCGACGAGGGTGCCGGCGAGGACCTTGCGTTCCTCCCGCCGGGAGCTGGGACCGGCGAGTGTGTCCACCTTGGAAGGTGTGGTCATTGAAACTCCATTGTTCAAGGCAGCAGAGCTGCCGGGACGCCTTCAGGATTACCGACAGAACGGTCAGTTAGTTAGTAGGGTACACCGAAAATGTGAGGCGGAACACGGGCTTCCGGAACTTTCTTGCCGGGCCAGCCTGCGGCACCGGATGCGCCCCGGGCAACGGGGGCCCTGACTTCGGTGCCGTGGACTCCCCGGCGTGTGAGTTCTATATTTGGAATGCCGTTTCGTATTCAGGACGCACCCCGGCCACAAACCCCGGCAACCGGGGCGTCGCGCGTACCCGCCACCTAGGATGGAGACCATGAACCCCACCGCCGCAGCCCCGGCCGGAGCAGCGCCGGCGCAGGCTTCCCCCTCCCAAACCCTGTCGCGGGGTATCCGCGCCCTGGAGATTATGGCAGCGGCATCCGCGCCCCTGACGATTGCGGAACTTGCGGACGCCATGGGGGTGCACAGGTCGGTGGCCTACCGCATCCTTCGCACCCTGGAGGACCATTCACTCCTGGTGCGTGATGACGCCGGCCGTGTCCAGCCGGGGCCCGGCCTTGCGGTTCTGGCCCGCGGCGTTTCCCGCAACCTCCAGGCTGCCGCCCTGCCGGAACTGACGCAGCTGGCTAATGCTTTGGACATGACGGCGTTTGTCGCTGTCTGGGACCACCACGACTGCATCACCCTGCTCACGGTGGAACCGAGGCACTCCGGCGCCACGGTGGCGCAACGTCCCGGCACCCGCCATCCCATCAACGCCGGTGCGCCCGGCATCGCCATCCAGTCCGCGCTCACGGAGGCGGAATGGGACCGGCTGGCTACGGGCATCCCCTACCGCCCCGAAGCCGCTGAAGCCCGCCGCGCCGGCTATTCCGCCAGCCACGACGAGGTGATTGCGGGGGTTTCCTCCCTGGCGGCCCCGGTCCGGGTTCCTGGCGGCCGCCCCGCTGCGCTGTCCGTTGTCTATATCCGCTCATCCCATGATCCCGCTACGGTTGGAGCCGCGCTGGTTGAGAGCGCGGCCAGGATTGAGCGGCAGCTCGCTTAGGGCTTCCGGCGAAGGACGACGGCGGCTCCCGCCCCCAGGAGTGCCAGCGCGGAGGCGGCGCAGACCGGGACAAGGAAGGCCGCTGCGTAGCCGTGGCTTTCGGCAAGCTGGCCGCCCAGCGAAGATCCCAGCGCAGTGCCGGCCACGATGCCGCTGGCCAGCGACGTCATCACAGTACTTAGGCGGCCGGCAGGAGCGATGGTCCCGCCGACGGCGAAGACTGTGACCATGACGGGCCCCACCGGGACGCCCAGGATCAGCAGCGCCGCCACCATCGCCGGCATCGAGGTTGGCAGGAGCAGCAGCAGGGACAGCGCAGCCATGAGCGCGGCGCACAGCACCCAGCGCCGGGCCGGGCCGAAGCGCTGCGGCCAGTACGCAACGGACAGTGCGGCCACGGCCGAGCTCAGCCCCATTACGGCGTAGAGCAGGCCGGCCGCCTCAGAGCCTGCAAACCCTGCCGAAAAGGAGCTCAGGGCGGTTTGGGTGGAGCCGAAGAACGTCCCCATGCAGACCATGGCGAGCACCGGCACGGCCACCGCTGCCGGGAGCTTTCCGGCCCGGCTCCGTGAACCGGCCGGCATCTTGTTTCCCGTGGCTGGCCTGCTGGCCGGAACCGCCCGGTGTGTACGGTGGACTGCGAAGGCGGGAACGAAGGTGATGGTCAGTGCCACCGCCACTGCGAGGGGCAGCCAGGGCGCCAGCAGGCTGGCCAAGATTCCCACCAGTGCCGGGCCCAGGACAAAGGTCACCTCATCTGCCGTGCTTTCGTAGGAAAGGGCAGTGTCCAGGTCCCGTTCCTGGTCCCTGTCCGGGCCGCGGGCGGCCAGTGCCATCCAGCGGACCCTGGCAAGCGGGCCGACCTGCGGGCAGCTGGCACCTGACAGGAAGGCGGCGGCCAGTACCGCGGCCGGGATACCCGGGGATTCCGCCGTTGCCCACACAGCGAGGATCAGGGCCACCACGGCAACGCTGTTGAGGAGGGCCGCGAGCAGGAGCACCGGGCGTTGTCCCCGGCGGTCGGCAAGGGCGCCCAGAACCGGCGCACCAAGAGCCGAGCCGATCCCCACGGCTCCTGCCGCCATCCCGCCGAGCGCGTAGGAGCCGCTGGCTGACGTGACCAGGGTCAGCGTACCCACTGTCAGCATGGCCAGCGGCAGCCGGGCAAACAGGCCAAGGGGTATAAAGGCCCGGCCGGCCAGGAGGGGCAGCCTGGCGAAGCGGCTTCGGGAGGCCGCGGGGGTTTCTCCCGGAAGGAGCGGAGCGGCGGTAGCTGGGTCCGGGGTTGGTGACAGCTCTCCGGCGGCAGGGCCGGGTACTTGCGTGCTGGCAGGTGTAAGGGGTGAGTTCAATTCCGGGCTCGTTCATCTCGTGCGCATCGTCCCTCCTCCCGATGCGCGCAACCCGGTAACAGTGCAATTATATCCGGACGGTATACCTATCCGGCCTGCAGCCCGCCAGTCCGGCTGGAGCGCAGGGCCACTACCCTGTCAAACTGGTGCGTCTGCAGCGTCCGAGATCCGGAGCGTGGAGCCGTTCCGGCCCTTGAGCACCTGGAGCTGGGCGCCGATCCGCTGCTTCATCTCCGCAACATGGCTGACCAGGCCCACCACGCGCCCGCCGTCCCGCAGCCCTTCAAGGGCGTCCATCACCTGCTCCAGCGACTGCTCATCGAGGCTGCCGAACCCCTCGTCAACAAACAGGGTTTCGATTTCCACTCCACCGGCTTCCTGCTGGACGACGTCCGCCAGGCCAAGCGCCAGGGACAGGGATGCCATGAACGACTCTCCGCCGGACAGGGTGGAGGTGTCCCGGCGGAACCCGGTCCACTGATCCACCACCTCCAGTCCAAGCCCCGATTTTGCCCCGCGGGCGGCCTTGGCGTCCGTATGCTGGAGCAGGTAGCGGCCATCACTCATGGCCATCAGCCGTTCTGAGGCAGCCGCGGCAACGTGTTCCAGGCGGGCAGCCAGGACGTAGCTGTTCAGGCTCATCCGGTAGGTGTTCTCGCCACGGCCTGCCGCGGCATCCGCCAGCCCGGCCAGCATCTGCGCCCGCTCTGCCGGCTGCCGCGCTGATCCTGCCACGTCTTCGTACTCGGCACGGATGCTGCGCAGCGCGGCAAGGCACCGTGCGCCCATGCCGGCAGCCAGGTCGGCGTCCCGTGCGGCCTGGAGTGCCTGTGCAGCAGCTTCACGAAGGTCCTCGAGCCGCTTCCCATCCAACTCGTAACCTGCGGACTTCTCCTCCAGCGCCTGCAGGACGTCATCGGAGACAAACAGTTCCGCCACTCTGGCTTCCTCGTCCTGGGCTGCCCGCACCCGTGCCTCGAGTGCGGCGGCCTCGGCGGCGTCGAGCAACTGTTCACGTGCCTCGCGTGCTGAGGTGAAACCGGCCGCAGGCAGCGCCAGGTCGAGCTGCTCCAGCGCCTCGGCGGCCTGGGCCTCCATCCGTTCGAGGTGGGACTGCGCCTCAACCGCCTTGTTGAGCACCGTCACCGCGCCCTCCAGTGCACGCAACCGCTGGGCCAGGGTACGGTGGGTGCCCCGCAGCCCGGCCAGGGCCTGGTCAAGGGCCGAGGATTGTTCGGATACGTCGGCCAGTGTCGCCGCGGTCCTGGCCAGCTCGCCCTCGGTGCCGGTGCGGGATTCCTGCGCAGCCGTGGCAGCGGTGTCGAGTTTGCCGAGCCTCAACCTGACAGCTTCGAGTTCCTTGACTGCAGCCCGGGCATCGGCGGCTGCCCGCCGCGCACCGTCCGCCGCGTTGAGTGCCTCGTCCTCCGCGGTGTCACCGCCCTGCCCGGCGAGTACCGCCACCAGCTGCCTGGCCTCCCCGAGTTCGTGGGCCACCTGGGCATAGGCCGCCTCTGCCGCCTCGTGGACCAGCCGCGCTTCTTCCTCCTCCTGCGCAAGTTCCGGGCCTCCGGAACTGCCTGCGGCCGGGGCAGGATGGTCCGGGCTGCCGCATACGGGGCACTGCTCCCCCTGGACCAGCTTGGCTGCCAGCTCGGCGGCGGCATTGGCAAGTCGCCGTTCCCTCAGGTCCAGCCAGCGGCGTTTCGCCTCCAGTTGCCGGTCATGGCGTTCGTCATGGCGGACCTTCACCAGGTCCCGGGCGGCAACGGCGGAACCGTAGCGCCTGACCACGTCCAGCAGTTCCTCGGCAGCCGCAGCTTCCTTCTGGCGCAAAGGCGCGGTAGCCGCGTGCTGTTCCAGGACCGGCAGCCCGTCATGGAGCAGGCACCGCTCGTCCGTAAGCGCATCGGCAAGCTTGTTGGCCTCTGCAAGGGCGGCAGCAAGCTCCTCCTGCTTTTTTACCAGGGTGCAGTGCCGCTTCCGAAGGGCCTGCAGCCGGTCTTCGTCCGGCAGCCTGGCCTCGACCACGGCCAGGAGGGAGCGCAGCCGCGCCAGCTCCGCCGCGGCTCCAGCGACGGGCGTTGCCGCATCGGCAGCGGGGCCCGGCGCAAAGTGGAGTTCCAGCTCAGCCAGTTCAGGGTCTTCCCCCGCAGCCAGGCTCAGAAGGGTCATGGCTGATTCCATGGCGGTTGCGGCGCTCCGGGCCTTGGCGGCACTGGCATCAACGTTCCGCAGCTGCCCCTGCAGGACCTCGGCCTTCCGGTGCCGGGCGAGCCGGAGGATGTGATCGTCAAGCAGCTGCGCGCCCTGCTCCACCGCCACCTTTCGGGTGGCCGCGGAATCAAGCTTCCGGCGCCGGTCGGCGCGCGATGCTTCAGCGTCCGCGGCCTTCCTGCATTCAGTGCTGGCGGCTTCGGCCTGTCCGGCCCCGCCCGTCAGCTCCTCCAGCCGGCCCGCCACTGCTGCTTCCAGCCAGTCCAGCCGCACCGCGGTGTTCTCCGGAGAAGGCGCACTGGACACGTCAAGGCCGAGGCGTGCGGCCTCGGCCTCGGCGCGGGCTGCCAGGAGCTCGAGCCGGCCCGCAAGGTGGGACACCTCCTCCTTGGCAAGCTGCGCCTGGCGGGACAGTTCCTGCTCCACCGATTCGAACCGCTGGGTACCGAAAAGCTTCTGGAGGAGTTCCAGCCGGTCCGTGGCCTTGGAGCGCAGGAAAGCGGCAAAGTCTCCCTGCGGCAGCATCACCACACGGGTGAACTGCTCCCGGTCCATGCCCAGCAGGGCCAGGATCTCAGCGCCTGCTTCGTCATTGCGCGCAGACTTTTCCGTCCACGTCCCTCCTACCCGTTCCCGCAGCAGAGTCTTGGCCTGCTGGGTGGTGAAGCCGTTCTTGCCCCGGGCGCTCGGTTTGTCCCAGGCCGGGGACCTTGTCACTTCAAAGCGGCGTCCCTGGGCCGAGAACTCACAGGTCACCGCGGGTTCCTGGGCAGGCTCGGCATGGTCGCTGCGGAGCCGTTTACCGTCCTGGCGGGCTCCCGGAACGGAACCGTAGAGGGCAAAACAGATGGCATCCAGCACGCTGGTCTTCCCGGCACCTGTTGGGCCATTGAGCAGGAACAGGCCGTGTGCGCTGAGCCGGTCGAAATCGATCTCCTCGGTGCCGGCAAACGGGCCAAACCCGGAGATCAGCAGGCGGTGGATCCTCATCGTGAAGCCTCCAGGAGGCGGACGTTCTCCAGCGCGGCAGCGAGCGCAGTCTTTTCGGTGTCATCGGGGACCCTGCCCCGCACGTGTTCCAGGAAGCCGCAGCATACCGAGAGATCATCAGGTGCCTCGGCGAGCCTGCTGCTGTAGCTGGAAGCGTTGGACGGGGTTCCGCCCTCCGGATCAAAACCGAGGACCAGCGTGTCCGGGAAACGGGTGCGGAGCCGCTCCATGGCCCGGGCGGGGCGCTGGGCGTCTGTCAGCGTGACCTGGCAGTAGGCTGTTTCCGCCCACTGGTGTTGGGGCCGTTCAAGGAGCTCTTCCAGGGGACCGCGCAGCACGGCCAGCGCCCGGGGCGCCTCCCACAGGACTTCCTGCACAGAGCTGACTCCCTCTGCATCAACGTCCACGAGCCACCCGCCCTTGCGGTGCGCGGCTTCGGAAAAGGAGTACGCGAGCGGCGAGCCTGAGTAGCGGACCTGCGGGGACAGTGCCTGGCGTCCGTGCAGGTGGCCCAGCGCGGTATAGCTGAAGCCGTCGAAAAGGTCCAGCGGAACGGCTCCGACGCCGCCGATGCTGAGGTCGCGTTCGCTGTCCGAGCTGATCCCTCCGCTGGCAAAAGTGTGCGCCAGGACCACGGAATGGACGGCAGCGGAAGCTGAACGCCGTTCGATATCGTCCCGGATCATCGCGGTTGCCGCCCGGGTGACCTCGAAGTGGCTGGGGGTGTCCGCCCCGAGCTGCTCGGCGACAAGGCGGGGCTCGAGCCAGGGTATGCCGTAGATGGCCAGCACTGCTTCTGCGGTGCCGGCGTCAGGGGCCTGGTCCAGGGGCAACAGCAGCGGCGTGTCCAGGCTCTCGATCCTGGTGCGGAGGTGGACTCCCCCGCGTTCCAGGAGGCGGGAGGCGAAACCCAGGCGGATGGCGGAATCATGGTTGCCGCTGGTCAGCACCACCTGTGCACCCGCAGCTGTCAGGCGGACCAGGGCCTCATCCAGCAGGTTCACCACGTCGACGCCGGGAAGGGCGCGGTCATAGACATCCCCGGCCACCAGGACGACGTCAACGCCGTGCTCGGTGACCGCACGGACCAACTGGTCTACGAAGTCCCGCTGGGCATCCAGCATGCCAACGCCATGGAAGGACCGGCCCAGGTGCCAGTCCGATGTGTGAAGTAACCGCATGTTCCTAAGCTATCGGCTGCCACTGACAGCGGGAGCAACCGCCGCATCCACCGTCAGCCCCGCTTGCCCTCGAAGAATTCCTGGGCTTCACTGGGCTGGGCTTCACTGGGCCCGGATCCATGTGTGCCGCGGCCGGCATGGGCGCCCTGTCCGCCCACCGCAGCGCCCGCGGCGGTTTCGGCTCCCTGGCCGGTTTTGTTGGTTTCAACTGTTGCCGCGCTTTCGGCGGTTCCGCCGGTTCCGCCGGCTTCCCCTGCTTCACCGGATTCTCCCGCAGCCTGGGCGGCGGCACCGGCATGGGCAGGCGCTCCGAAGCTCCGGAAAACCAGTCCTGCAGTGGCTGCACCCAGAAGCGGGGCGGCCAGGAATACCCAGAGCTGCCCAACGGCCCAGCCCGAGCTGAACACCGCGGACGCAACGGCGCGGGCAGGATTGAACGGCAGGTTCCCCACCGACTGGCCCAGCTGCAGGAGCACCGCAAAGGTCAGGCCCACGGCCACGGGGGCTGCTGACCGGCTGCCCCGGTCCCGGCTGTCCCTGCCGGACTGCCCCGCTGGGCCGCCGTCCACGCCAAAGCCGGTTTCCCGGCCCGGCGCGCCCAGGAAGACCGCCACAACAATTGCGGCTCCGAGCATTTCAAGGAGCAGTACCGCCGCCAGCGGCGCCTGGATGATGGAGTGTTCGCCGAAGCCGGCGGTCACGGTGTCAAAAGCTGTTCGGCTGTCCGCGATTCCCGGCAAGGTGCGCAGGATCCCGAACAGCGCGGAGGCGCCTGCGAGTCCCCCGACCAGCTGGGCGCCCACATAGGCGGCAGCAGCCCCTGCCCTGATCCGGCCGGCCACAAGGTGTCCTGCCGTGATGGCCGGGTTGAAGTGGCCGCCCGAAACATGGCCGAACGCCAGCATCGCGGCGGTCACGGCCAGGCCGGCAGCAAGTGCCGCAGGGACCGGGCTGGAATCGGGGATAGTGAACAGCGGCACGCCAAGGCCGGCCACCACGATGAACAACGTGCCGAACGCCTCCGCCCCCAGCCTGGGCAGGAGTCCCGGCCGGGCGGTCTCCGGGCCGCGGGGCAGCAGGAAGTCGTGTGGAACGGGGGCGGGGGTGCTCATGGTGGGACCCTTTGGTAGGCAGAAGATGGCGGTGCTGCCGCCGGGCAACCCTTCCATTATTCCAGCCGACGCTGGACGTTTGCTGGGGCCTCATGTTTCCCGGAGGGCCGTGAGCCCGCGGGCGTCACGGCGCCGCCGGAGGCCACGGTAAATTTACAGGCATGAGCATTGAACCCGGATCCTCCGTGCCCGCACTGAAGTCCCGCATCCATGGCTGCCTGCTCGGCGGCGCGCTGGGCGATTCCCTGGGCTACACCATCGGCACGCAGTCTGTGGAGGAGGTCCGGCGCGGCCCAGGCGGGCGCGGCATCACCGGATCCGGTCCCGTCACAGGCGCGTTTTCCGACGAGACCCAGCTGACCCTCTATACGGTGGACGGGCTGGTGGAGGCGCTGGAATGGGCGAACTCGGGCGTGGGCGCGGATGTAAACGCCTGCCTGTGGCTGGCGTATCTCCGGTGGCTGGCGGCGCAGGGCGAGGCCGCTCCGGCGTCAGCCCCCACACCGCAGCCCCGATGGATAGACGGGCACGCTGCGCTCCGCCAGCGCCGGAACCCCAGCGCTACATGTATCTCCGGGCTGGCCACGGGTGAAATGGGCACCTCCGTCCGCCCCGTGAACCCCGGATCGAAGGACTTCGGGACCGTGGTGCGGTCAGCACCGTTTGGGCTGATCCCCCATATTGCGCCCGACGCCGTCTACAAGCTGAGTGCCGACGCCGCCTCCCTGACCCACGGGCACCCTGCAGCGCGCCAGGCTGCCGGGATTTTCAGCCTGCTGGTTCACCGGCTGGTTTCGGGTGAGGGGCTCCCGGACGCCGCCTCTTCCGTGACCGCCCACGCCCGCGCCCTGGGCGGGGTGGAACCGGAACTGCCCGAACGCCTGGAAGCCGCACTCTCGCTTGCCACCCGGGGCGTGGTGACGCCGGAGGAGCTCACTCATACACTCGGTGACGGCCGGACCGCGGAGGAAGCCCTCGCCGTCGCGCTCTACGCGGTGCTCGCAACCCTCCCCGGCGCTGCCTCAGGCAACGCCGGCGAAGACGACGGCGGCACTGACGGCGGTGGCACTGACAACGGCGTTGCGGACACGCTGCCCGTCCGGCACTTCCGCGAGGCGGTGTCCCTGGCGGTGAGCCACGTCGGGCAGGGCGACGCCACGGGTTCCCTGGCCGGGAACATCCTGGGGGCCTTCTACGGCGAGGAGTGCCTGCCCGCGGACTGGCTGGAGTCGCTGGAGGCGCCCGAGGCAATCCGCGGCATGGCCAAATTGCTGGTGGGGGTCACGATCGGCGAAGGCTGATGTTGTTGCATGCCTCGCAGACGTCCTCCGGAATCAGTCCGCGGCGCTGCAGGAACCCGAAGACCAGGCAGCCCAGGCAGAACCCGGCAAAGGCTTCAAGGGATGCGGCCACGATCAGGACGCCCAGCACCGTCCAGGCGGCGGGTACGGCTCCGGCCGCGAACAGGGCAAGGGCCGTGGTGGAGACTGCCGCGCCCATGCCCTGCGCAAAGCGTTTGGGCGGCCCGGGCACCAGCTTCACCCGTCCCAGCCGCGGCGTGATGACCTTGACGGACACCAGTGCCAGCGGGGAAATCTTCGGTCCGAAGAGCACGCGCAGCCAGAACCCGGCGGCGATGGCCAGCAGGCCCCACCCGGAGCCGACGGCAAGCGTTACAACGGCGAGTGCCACCACCAGCCCGGCAGTGACGCGCGCGGCGTACTCGTTGACCGGATTGGGGAAAGCGAACAGAGAGCCCATGAGCCAAGGCTAGGAGCGTGGAGAACGCGGGCAAAGCTTTGTTGCGCCCCATGAAGAACCAGCCCAGCCGGGCGCCTCAGGCGACGGCTGCCGCCGCGAAGTCGCCCACCATCTGCAGGAACTCGCCTTCTGACAATACTTCGATGGCCTGGCCCCGTCCGTGGAGTTCCAGCACCCGGCGGGCTTTGCCGGTCAGCCTGCCGGAGCGGAGGTCGGAGGCAACAAAGCCGTCCCCGACCACCAGGACGGTGGTGCGCCCGGTCACCCGGCTTTCCGGCCGGGCGCCCACCTCGGCAGAGCGCCTTTTGGCTTCCGGACGTCCAATGGACAGCTCCCCGGTGAAGACGACGGTCTGGCCGTACAGGGGGTGGCCCGGCTCGGCTTCGGGGTTGGGAAGCGGCTTGTCGCCCTCCTCCGGCCAGCCTGCCTGGAAGGGCCGCAGCGGCGCAGCAGTGCCGCCGCCGGCAGCGGCAAGGGCCGCGATGCTGGCCTTGGACAGCCCGTCCGTGGCCGGGTCGAAAGCCTGCTGGCGCGGCATCACCAGGCCCAGCGAAAGGTAAAGTTCGGCGATGCTGTTGGCTTGGTTCCGCCGGGCAATGTCGATCAGGATGCCGGCGCACGCCCGGGCGTCCTCTGCGGCGTCGTGGTGCTTCACCAACGGCACGCCTGCTTCCTCGGCGGCGAACGGCAGGGAGTTGGACACCAGCGAATAGCACCGCCGGGAGAGCATGACCGTGCACACGTAGTCGTAGGCCGGCCCCGGCAGGCCTGAGACCTCCAGGCCCGAACGGATCACGCCGAGGTCGAAGGCGGCATTGTGCGCGGCCAGGATGTCATCGCCAATAAAGGCGCCGATTTCGGGGAAGAGTTCGCCGAAGCGGGGCTGCCCGGCAACGTCGTCAGCGCGGATGCCGTGGATCCGGACGTTGTGGTAGTCAAAGTGGTCGTGGTTCTGCGGCGGGCGCATCAGCCACGACGCCTCCTCCACGATCTGCCCGCCCCGTACCTTCGTCAGGCCCACCGCACAGGGAGAGCCCCGGAAGCCGTTCGCAGTTTCAAAGTCGATCGCCGTAAAGTCCAAACCCACGGCCCCACCTTACCGCCGGAATGCTGCCCCTCCATGCAGGCACAGCTCTGTCAAGTACCCTTGAGGGGTGAACTTTCCTGTGATGAATGACCTCGCCGTGTCCATGCTGGGCGGAGCAGGACCGGTCCAGCCCCAGCTGGCCTCCTTCCTGCCCGACTGGCTGAACCCCCAGGTCTTCCTGGCCGATCCCGCCCTGGCGCCGTGGGTGGTCCTGCTGGTCTGCGGCATCGTCTTCGCGGAAACCGGCCTGCTGGTGGGCTTCTTCCTGCCCGGCGACTCCATGCTGTTCACAGCCGGCCTCCTGGTGGCCACGGACACCATCAAGTTCAACGTGTGGGTCTTCGCGCTGCTGATCATCATTTCGGCAATCGTGGGCAACCAGACCGGCTACCTCATCGGGTCGAAAGCCGGCCCGGCCATCTTCAACAAGCCCAACTCGCGCCTGTTCAAGCGGGAGAACGTGGAGAACGCGCACGCCTTCTTCGAAAAGCATGGCGGCAAGGCCCTGATCCTGGCGCGCTTCGTCCCCATCATCAGGACTTTCGTCCCCGTCATCGTGGGCGTCGCCCAGATGAACAAAAAGAAGTTCTTCCTCTTCAACGTCATCGGCGCGGTACTTTGGGGCGGCGGCGTGACGCTCCTGGGCTACCTGCTGGGCGACCGCATCCCGTGGGTCCGGGACAACCTGGACATCATCTTCATCGCGATCGTCCTGGTGTCTGTCCTGCCCATCGGCGTGGAGGTCCTCCGCGGCCTGTCCGCCAAGCGCCAGGCGAAGGCCTACGGCACTGACCCCGTGGACGAGTTCATCGAGGAGCACGCCCCCGAAGATGAACAGAAGACCCCCCGCCTCCCGTAAGGCGCCAGATACACAGAAAAGGTGTGCTCCCCGCTGCGGCGGGAAGCACACCTTTTTGGTTAACCGGCCGCCGCTGGTGCGGCGCCCGTCAGGCCTCGGCCCGGCGCAGCGCCTCGACGATGGCCGGCAGCAACGCGCGGAAAGCCTTGCCGCGGTGGCTGATGGCATTCTTTTCCTCTGCGGACAGCTCAGCGCAACTCCGGTCCTCCCCCGCGGGCTGCAGCACCGGATCGTAGCCGAATCCTCCGCTGCCCCGAGGTTCGCGCAGCAGCACACCCTCCAGCTGCCCGTACTCCACCACCTCATGGCCAAGCCGCCCGTCTGTGTCCGGCACTGCCAGGGCCGCCGCGCAGACAAAGGCCGCACCCCGGTGGATGTCCGGCACATCGGAGAGCTGGCTGAGCAGGAGCCGCAGGTTGGCGGCGTCGTCCCCATGCGTCCCGGCCCACCGGGCCGAGAAGATCCCGGGTGCCCCGCCCATCACGTCCACCGCAAGGCCGGAGTCATCGGCAATGGCTGCCAGGCCGGTGGCCTCCGCAACGGCACGGGCTTTCAGCAGCGAATTCTCGGCGAAAGTAACGCCGGTTTCGACGACGTCCGGGGCACCTGCCGCTGCCGCGTCCACCACCTGCGTGTCGACGTCGAGCCCGGGGACCTGTCCCCGCAGCAGCTCGCGGAGCTCCCGGAGCTTGCCCTTGTTGTGGGTTGCCAGGACCAGGCGGGGAGCTGGGCCGCCTGCCGGGTTCACAGCGTGTCCGCCAGGGTCTCCCGCTGGATGGCGGCGAGCTGGGTGGTGCCCAGCAGCGCCAGGTCCAGGAGCTGGTCCAGCTCGGCCCGGTCGAAGGGTGCGCCCTCGGCCGTTCCCTGCACCTCCACGAACTTGCCTGACCCGGTGACCACAACGTTCATGTCGGTCTCGGCCCGGACGTCCTCAACGTACGGCAGGTCCAGCATGGGAACGCCGTCGATGATGCCCACGGACACGGCCGCAATAGTGTCGACCAGGGGCTGGGCGTTCTTTGCGATGAGCTTGTTGTCGCGGGCGAAGCGGATGGCGTCTGCGAGCGCGACGTAGGCACCGGTGATGGCTGCCGTGCGGGTGCCGCCGTCTGCCTGGAGGACATCGCAGTCCAGGACGATGGTGTTTTCACCCAGGGCCTTGGTGTCGATGATGGAGCGCAGCGAACGCCCGATCAGCCGTGAAATTTCGTGGGTGCGGCCGCCGATCTTGCCCTTGACGGACTCGCGGTCGGAGCGGGTGTTGGTGGCCCGGGGCAGCATGGCGTACTCGGCGGTGACCCAGCCGCGGCCTTCACCCTTAAGCCAGCGGGGCACGCCCGCGGTCAGGGATGCGGTGCACAGGACCCGGGTGTTGCCGAACTCGATGAGGGCCGATCCCTCGGCCTGGGTGGACCATCCGCGGGTGATGCTGATGGGCCGGAGCTGGTCGGGGGCGCGGCCGTCGGCACGCACGATGGGCACTGCAGTTGCTTCAGAAGTCATGCCTTTAGCTTATCGACTGCATGCCAAACCAATGCCGGGCCCCCGGTTCGAAGCCAGGATCAACAGAAGGGCTAGATGGTGTAGTGCACTCCCGCAACCGCAACCGCAACGTCGCCGCCGAACACCGGGCGGGCCTCGGCCATCACCGTGGTCTGCGATGTCCACACCGGAATGTGCGTCAGCAGGAGCCGCCGTGCGCCCGCCGCCGCAGCGGCTTCCCCGGCACGCTTGCCGGTCAGGTGGACGTCCTTGATGCCGTCGTCGCGGCCTTCCTCGAAGGCTGCCTCGCACAGGAACAGGTCCGCGTCCTTGGCTGCTTCCTCAAGCCCGGCGCAGGAATCCGTATCCCCGGAATACGTCAGGACCCGGGACACCGGCGCGCCGTCCTTGCCCGGCTCCACCACTTCCACCCGCAGGGCATAGGCCTCCTCCACCGGATGGTTCACGGCAAAGGGGGTCACGGTGAACGGGCCCACGGTCACGGCTTCGCGTTCTGCCCAGTTGGTGAAGTCGAATTCCTCGTGCATCCCGGGATCCAGCTCCAGGCCGTACGCTGTGGCCATCCGGTCTGCCGTGGCCGCAGGTCCCCAGACAGGGATCCGGCCGCGTCCCCAGCCGCCGGGCTTCCAGCGGACAGCCACGTGCAGCCCGCACAGGTCCATGCAGTGGTCGGGGTGCAGGTGGGTCAGGAAGATGGCGTCGATGTCCTCCAGGTCGGTGTACCGCTGGATGGCACCCAGTGCCCCGCTGCCCAGGTCCATGACCACTTTCCAGGTCCGCTCGCCGTCGTTCGCGGTCAGGAGGTAGCACGACGCCGGTGACCCGGGGCCGGGAAAGGAACCGGTGCAGCCTACGATGGTGAGCTTCACTGGCCGGTGCCTCCGGCCACTGAACTGCCCACGAAGTTGGAGATCCGCGGGCGCGCGGCGGCACTTTGCGCGGCGGCGATCATTTCCGGCGTGATCCTGGCCAGGCTTCCCGTGGGGTACTGGGCGGACACATGGTCCACGTGGCGGACAGAGAGGACCTCGGGTCCCAGGAACCTGCGGGCCAGCGCCTCGAACTGGCCGGCGTCTCCGGTGGCCACGAAGTGGTGCTCCGGCGCGGCTGCGTCCGTGCGCTGCAGGTTGTGGGTGGCCAGTGCACGGTAGACGTCCTTGGCAGTTTCCTCCGCGCTGGACACCAGGGTCACATCGGCGCCCATGACGTAGGAGATGACGCCGGTGAGCAGCGGGTAGTGCGTGCAGCCCAGGACCACCGTGTCCACACCGGCCGCCTTGAGCGGGGCGAGGTATTCCTCGGCGACGGCCAGCAGCGCAGGCCCGGTGGTGATCCCGGCCTCGACGTAGCTGACGAATTCCGGGCAGGCCACCGAGGTGATCGCCAGGTCCGGGGCGGCGGCGAACGTATCCTCGTAGGCGCGCGAGCCGATTGTGGCGGAGGTGCCGATCACGCCGACCCGCCCGCTGCGGGTTGCTGCCACCGCACGCCGCACCGCCGGTTGGATGACTTCGATGACCGGGATGCCGTACTTGGCCGTGTACCGCTCGCGGGCGTCCCGCAGGACAGCGGCCGACGCCGAGTTGCAGGCTATGGTGAGCAGCTTGACGCCGGAGTCCACCAGTTCGTCCATCACGCCCAGGGCGTTGGCCCGCACCTCCGCGATGGGCAGGGGGCCGTACGGTCCGTGTGCGGTGTCCCCCACATAGAGGATGGACTCGTTGGGAAGCTGGTCGATGATGGAGCGGGCCACCGTGAGGCCGCCAACACCAGAGTCGAAAACGCCGATGGGCCGCGACTCCAGGGCGGCGGCGGGCAGGTCGCTGGCGTCGGACCCCGCGGCAGCGCCGGCTGCCGGATCCATGCTTGAGGCTCTACTCATGATTATTCGAGGATAGGTCTTCCCCGCGGCTCCAGTCATGAACCTGTGGCCGGGAGCTCATGTCTGGTGTGTCACAGCGCAGGGACGGGGAAGAATCCGCGCCGCTCATCGGCGGGAGTCCAGGGACTGCAGCATGGCCTGCACCAGTGACTCCTGGAGCCATGTGGCGAAGTTGTAGACCAGGGCCAGGTAGCTCTCCACATCCTCGGCCTGGGACCAGTCCTGCATGAGGTGGACGTGCTCGGCATCCTCCTCATCCTGGATGTCCAGCCGCTCGGCAAGGACCAGCCGGACATCGTTCAGCGCCATGGACCAGTGCCGTGCACCGTCGGGCGTCAGCACGATCTCGTCCTTGTCCAGGTCCAGGGCGGCCGCCCGCAGGGCGCCGATCTTCGTTTCCCGCAGCGAGCGTTCGGTGAGCTGGCGGAACTCCAGTGAGGCGCCGGCGTCGTCCTTCATGACGTTGGGAAGCAGACGCTTGACGGCCCGGTCAGCAGGCTCTGCCACGTCCATGTCCAGGCCGATCAGGGCAGCCAGGGGATCCTGGCCGTCCCGGTCCTCCGGCTGGAGCATGGAGATGACGTCATGGATCAGGCTGCGCAGCAGGTCGCGTTCCGCGGGCTCCAGGTAGCCGGTGATGCCTTTGAGTCCGTACTTGAATGCCTTAGCCACGTTTCCCCTTGCCCTGGCCTCCGCCGGAGTTGCCGGAATTGCCGTTTCCGCCGCTGGCTTTTTCCACGGTGGCCCATAGCCCAAAACCGTGCATGGCCACGGCATGGCGCTCCACTTGCTCCTTGCTGCCCGAGGCAACAATGGACCGCCCCTTCTTGTGGACCTCCATCATGAGCTTGTTCGCTTTGCTCTCGGAGTAGCCGAAATAGCTTTGGAAAACATAGCTCACGTAGCTCATGAGGTTGACGGGATCGTTCCAGATCACCAGGTTCCAGGGGATGTCCGGTGCGGTCAGGGAATCTGTGGATTCCGCTGTTCCGGTCCGGGTGCCCTCCTGTGTATCAGGGCCGAGCGCAACGCTTAAGGTCATCTGTCCATTCTATGGGGATGCTGGGCCCACGCCGGATGGCCCCACTTTGGCGAGGGCCCCGCGGCGAAGCGAAGCGAGACGTGGGAGCCGACGGGTGGGGCCACGCGGCGAAGCGAAGCGAGACGTGGGAGCCGACGGGTGGGGCCACGCGGCGAAGCGAAGCGAGACGTGGGAGCCGACGGGTGGGGCCACGCGGCGAAGCGAAGCGAGACGTGGGAGCCGACGGGTGGGGCCACGCGGCGAAGCGAAGCGAGACGTGGGAGCCGACGGGTGGGGCCCCGCGGCGAAGCGAAGCGAGACGTGGGAGCCGACGGGTGGGGCCCCGCGGCGAAGCGAAGCGAGACGTGGGAGCCGGTGGGGACTAGAGTGATTTTCGTGAGTACCTCCGCCGGCTGGGAGCATCCCCGCACGTCCTTTTACACCGACCACTACGAGCTGACGATGCTCCAGGCATCGCTGCATTCCGGGGCCGCGCACCGCAAGTCGGTGTTCGAGGCTTTCGCCCGGCGGCTGCCGGACGGCCGGCGCTACGGCATCGTGGCCGGCACGGGGCGGCTGCTTGAGGGCATCGCCAATTTCCGCTTCGGGGATGCCGAGCTCGAGTTCCTGGAGCGCACCAAGGTGGTCAACGCCCAGACCCTCGAGTACCTCGCGTCCTACCGGTTCTCCGGCGACATCTGGGGCTACCCCGAAGGCGAGGCGTACTTCCCAAACTCCCCCATCCTGATCGTCGAGGCCACCTTCGCCGAGGCCTGCATGCTGGAGACCTACCTTCTGTCCGTCTTGAACCATGACAGCGCCATTGCCTCGGCGGCTTCCCGGATGGTCACCGCGGCCGGCGGCCGGCCCTGCATTGAAATGGGGTCCCGGCGCACCCACGAGGAAGCGGCCACCGCGTCCGCCAGGGCGGCAATCATTGCCGGTTTTGACAGCACCTCCAACCTCGAGGCCGGAATCCGCTACGGGATCAAGACGGTGGGAACGGCCGCCCACTCCTTCACCCTCCTGCACGACACCGAGCGGGACGCCTTCGAGGCGCAAATTGCCTCGCTTGGGGACCACACCTCCCTGCTGGTGGACACGTACGACGTCGAAGCGGCCGTCCGCACGGCCGTGGACCTTGCAGGTCCACGCCTGGGAGCGGTCCGGCTGGACTCGGGCGACCTTGTGGCCCAGGCGCAGTGGGTGCGCAGGCTCCTTGACGACCTCGGCAACGAAAACACCAAGATCGTGGTCACCTCAGACCTTGATGAGTACGCCATCGCCGCGCTGCAGTCCGCCCCCGTGGATTCCTACGGCGTGGGCACCTCCCTGGTCACGGGCTCGGGCGCCCCGACAGCCAGCATGGTGTACAAGCTGGTCAGCCGCACGGACGACGACGGCACATTCGTCTCGGTGGCCAAGGCGGCCAAGAACAAGGCCAGCGTGGGCGGCCGCAAGTACGCGCTGCGCAAACTGAACGAACGCGGCATTGCCACCGCGGAGGTGGTGGGCGTCGGCCGGCGGCCGGAGGATGACGGCAACGACCGGCCCCTCCTGCAGCAGTTCATGAAGAACGGGGAGCTGTTGCCGGGGTGGACAGGCCACGAGGGCGTGCTCCGGGCCCGCCAGCGCCATGCGGACTCCATGGCGGAGCTGCCACCGGTGGTCAACCGCCTGCAGCGCGGAGAAGCCGCCATCCCTACTCTCTATGAAGAAAACTGAGGAGAACCGATGTCCCGGGCACTGATCATCGTCGACGTCCAGAACGATTTCTGCGAGGGCGGTTCGCTCGCCGTTTCCGGCGGCGCGGATGTAGCCGGCGCCATCAGCGAGTACGTGGACGGCCACCACGGCGAGTTCGACCACATCGTTGCCACCCAGGACTGGCACATCGATCCGGGAGATCATTTCTCGGACACCCCCGATTTCAAGGACAGCTGGCCGCCGCACTGCGTGGCCGGCACCCCTGGCGCTGAAATGCATCCCGACCTGGACACCGAATACATCCAGGCCTATTTCCAGAAAGGGCAGTTCTCCGCTGCCTACTCGGGTTTTGAAGGCCTCCTGGCCCCTGAGGACGCGGTGCCCACCGGCGAACGGCAGCCCGGGGCCCTTCCCGGCCCCGCGGACGCCGAGAGGTTCGCGCCGGACGAAGACGCGATCGGGCTGGATGACTGGCTGCAGAGCCACGACGTGGAGGACGTCGTGGTTGTGGGAATCGCCACCGATTACTGCGTTAGGGCAACGGCCCTGGACGCCGTCCAGGCGGGCTACTCCGTCACCGTCCTCCGCTCGCTGACGGCCGGGATCGCCGAGGACCTTGAAGAAGCGGTGGCCGAAATGGAACTGGGCGGCGTGGACGTGGCCTAGGTCAGCAACAGGAGTGGTCCGGTGCTTAGCACCGGACCACTTCTTTGTTTCCCCGCACCCCCACCCGGCCGGGAATCGGGTATTACAGTGGATGCATGGCTCCCAGCCGGCATCCGCTCGACGACCTGCGCGAAACCATCGGCCATCTGGCCGATCAGTTCAAGCTGCCCAATTCGGAGCGCGTCGATGACTTAATGGGTGATCTCATTGGTGCGAGGCCCGGGCCGGCCCGGCCGCTGTCCGAGGTGCAGGCCGAGCTCGATGCGCTGGTGGGACTGGAAACCGTGAAGGAACAGGTGCGGGCCCTCGTCGCACTGCTCCAGGTCCAGGCCCGCCGTAAGGCGCACGGCCTGCCGGAGGTGGCCACATCACAGCATCTGGTGTTCCTCGGAAACCCGGGCACCGGCAAGACCACCGTGGCGCGGCTCCTGGCGGAGATGTACCGCGCGGTCGGACTGCTGCAGAAAGGCCACCTGGTGGAAGTCGACCGTTCGGGCCTGGTGGGGCAGTACGTCGGCGCGACGGCTATCAAGACGGACCGGGTGATCCGGCGTGCGCTGGACGGCGTGCTGTTCATCGACGAGGCCTACGCGCTGGCCCCGGAGGACGGCCGGATGGACTTCGGCCCCGAGGCGATCGAGGTCCTGCTTAAGCGGATGGAGGACCACCGCCACCGCCTGGTGGTGATCGTGGCAGGATACCCGCGGCTCATGGAGTCCTTCCTGCTCTCGAACCCCGGACTGCGCTCCCGGTTCGCCCGGGAGATCACGTTCCCCGACTACTCCGTCGACGCACTCCAGACGATCTTCCACCAGATGCTGGCACAGCACGAGTACACGCTGGAGCCGGGTGCGGACCAGATGCTGCGCCGCATCCTCACCGGGCTCCACGCGGGCGAGGACTCCGGCAACGCACGGTTTGCCCGCACATTGTTCGAGCAGGCGCTCAACCGCCAGGCGCTGCGCCTGTCGCTCGACGAGGAACACAGCCTCGACGCGCTCGATCGTGATGCCGTCATGACGCTCACCGCGGACGATATCGTCGAAGCCGCGCTGGCCCTGGGCGAGCAGCCGGAGCCGGAGCCGGACCCGACGCCGGAACCGGAGCAGCCACGCTGGTGGCGCTGGCTGGCCTGACCCGATCGGCGGCAGCTGACAGGCGAAGGCCCGTCCCTGGCTTTTCCATCCAACTTCCGGGGAGCAAGCCATTAGGCACCGGGCCACCCACGTGTGTCCGGCCCTGCTATTTCCGGCCGATAAACCAGTCCTGGAGCTTCCGCAGGCGGGACTGCAGCTGTTCCTCGTTCGCCTGGGCAACGGGCGGTCCGCCGCACACCGTCCGCAGCTTGGTGTGCACCACGCCGTGGGGAGTGCCCGTGCGGGCAGACCAGGCCGCCACGTTCTTGGCAAGCTCGTTGCGGAGGTCCATCAGCATCCGGTGGTCTGGGACGGCCGGTGCAGGGCTTTCCGCCGCCGCAGGCGCCTTCCGGTTCTTGCGGTTCAGCTGCTCGTGCTGGCGCTGCCGCAGCAGCGTACCCACCTGCTCCGCGTCCAGCAGCCCGGGGATGCCCAGGAAGTCCATCTCGTCGTCGGACCCCACCTCGCCGCCCGTGCCGAATTCGCCGCCGTCGAACAAAACGCGGTCAAAGGACGCCTGCGAATCCAGGGCCTCGAACTTGCCCTTGGTCAGGCTGTCCGATGCCTTGTCCTCGCGGTTGGCCTCGGCCATCAGCGAGTCCTCGGGGTTGAACAGGCCGTCCCCGTCTTCCTTCTCCGGGCGGTCCAGGGCGTGGTCCCGTTCCGCCTCCATGGAGTTGGCAAGGGCCATCAGCTGCGGCACCGAGGGCAGGAAGACCGACGCCGTTTCGCCCCGCTTGCGGGCACGCACGAAGCGACCCACCGCCTGGGCGAAAAACAGGGGGGTCGAGGTTGACGTTGCATACACGCCGACGGAAAGCCGCGGCACGTCCACGCCTTCGGACACCATCCGGACGGCCACCATCCAGCGTTTCTCGCTGGCAGTGAATTCCTCGATCTTGCTCGACGCCTTCGCGTCGTCGGAAAGGATGACCGTGGGCGACTCCCCCGTGATCCTCTTGAGCTGCCCTGCATACGCACGGGCGTCCTCGTGGTCCGTGGCAATCACCAGGCCGCCGGCGTCGGGAACGGTGCGGCGGACCTCGCTGAGGCGCTTGTCCGCGCCGGCCAGCACAGCGGGAATCCACTCCCCCGCCGGGTTCAGGGCGGTACGCCAGGCATGGGACGTGATGTCCTTGGTCACCGCGGCCTCCCCCAGCGACGCCGCCATTTCCTCGCCGGCACTGGTACGCCAGCGCATCTGCCCGGAATAGGCCATGAACATCACCGGACGGACCACGTGGTCGCGCAGCGCATTGCCGTACCCGTAGGTGTAGTCCGCTTTGGAGCGGCGGATGCCGTCCCGGTCCTCGGCGTATTCGACGAACGGAATGGGAGAGGTGTCGGAACGGAACGGCGTTCCCGTCAGCGATAGCCGCCTGACCGCGGGGTCGAAAGCTTCGCGCAGCCCGTCACCCCAGGACAGTGCCTCGCCGCCGTGGTGGATCTCGTCGAGGATCACCAGTGTGCGTGCAGCTTCCGTCTTGGCGCGGTGGAGCAGCGGCTTGCTGGCCACCTGCGCATAGGTGACGGCAACGCCGATGAAGCCCCGGCCGTGCTGCCCGTCGGAGTTCTTGAAGTTGGGGTCGATGGCGATGCCCACCCTGGCCGCCGCATCCGCCCACTGCCGCTTCAGGTGGTCCGTGGGCGCCACGATGGTCACCCTGTTGACGGCGCCGGAGTCGATGAGGGTGGACGCCACCCTCAGCGCGAAGGTGGTCTTGCCGGCGCCGGGCGTTGCCACGGCGAGGAAATCGCGGGGACTGTTACGCAGGTAGAGGTCCAGGGCTTCCTGCTGCCAGGCACGGAGTTTCGGGGCGGTTCCCCAGGCTGCACGTTCCGGATAAGCCGGAGGCAGGGTGGGGCCGCCAAAGAGCGTCTCCGTCACTATTTGTTGTTGCCCGAGTCCCCTCCGGGACCCTTGCCGCCGTCGTTGCCCGGGCGGAGGCCGTCATAGACCTCTTTGCACATCGGGCAGACCGGGAACTTCTGGGGATCCCGGCCCGGCGTCCAGACCTTGCCGCACAGCGCGATGACCGGTTCCCCGGTCAGTGCGGACTCCATGATCTTTTCCTTGCGCACATAGTGCGAAAAGCGCTCCCGGTCCCCGGGCTCCACTTCCTGGCGCAGTTCCTCGCGCTCAATGGTGGCTGTGGACGTTCCAGCCCCGGAAAGCTCGCGCATCGGGTCGGTTTCGAGAGGGTCCGTCGTGCTAGTCATGCCAACCATCTTAGCTGTTCCACCGGCCGGACGTTCGACGGCGGCGCGTCCCCGCCGGCCGCCGTCGGACTTTGCTGCGGCGCGCGTGGGCAGCGGTCGGTGCCCCCTAAATTCCCTGCCAGGCGGGCTTGTTGTCATACGTGTGCCGGTAGAAATCCGCCAGTTTCAGCGCGGACGCGGCGGCCTCGTCCAGCAGGACGGTGGCGTGCGGATGGAACTGCAGGATCGACGCCGGGCAGATGGCGGCGACGGGACCTTCAACGAATTCGCGGACAGCCTGGGCCTTCTGCGCACCGGTTGCCAGCAGGATGACGTGCCGCGCCTCCATGATGGTCCCGAGCCCCTGCGTCAGGACATGGTGCGGGACGTCCGCCAGGCTGGAGAAGAACCGGGCGTTGTCCCGGCGGGTCTGTTCGATGAGGCTCTTGATGCGGGTCCTGGAAGCGAAGGAGGATCCCGGTTCGTTGAACGCGATATGGCCGTCCGTTCCCACCCCAAGGATCTGCAGGTCCACCCCGCCGGCCGCAGCGATCGCCTCCTCGTAGGCGCTGCAGGCAGCCGGGATGTCCGCAGCGGCACCGTCCGGCCCGTGGACGTTTTCCGGCCGGATATTCACCCTGTTGGTGAACTCCCGGCGGACCACTTCCCGGTAGGACTCGGGGTGGCCTGGAGGAAGACCCACGTACTCGTCCAGGGCAAAACCTGAGGCCCGGCTGAAGTCCAGGCCGTCCCGCTCATGGCGGGCCGCCAGTTCATCGTAGACCGGCAGCGGGGACGAACCCGTCGCCAGCCCCAGGACGGCGTCCGGCTTGCTGCGAAGCAGGTCCTCGACGGCGTCGGCGGCGAGCCTGGCAATCTGTTTGCTGCCATTGAGGATGACCACTTCCATGCTGTTTCCTTCCCAAAGCTTTTCAGCGGTTGACGGACACCTGGGCCAGGAGCTCGGGCCCGCGGGCGTCCAGCCATTTTCCGCCCAGCCTGACGCCTGCAACAAACAGGCCCAGGCCCAGGGCTGTCCCGGCAGTGAGGTTGATCCAGCCGAAGAGGCTGTTGCCCGTCACCACCTGGGCAACCAGGAGGCCCGCCTGGGGCAGCACCAGGATCATAAGGACCAGCAGTCCTCCAAACTGCACGGCGAGGGTCTGCCCCACGTTGCCGGGCGGTTTCTTGAACGGGCTGTCGCCGGGCAGCGGGACGGCCACGGTGTAGCGGGCCGAGACCACCGAAGACAGTCCCAGTCCTGTGAACAGGATGCCCAGGCTCAGGCCCAGCTGGCCGGGCAGGCCTGCCCAGTCCCCGGTCAGGGCCGAATAGCCAATGGCAAACACCAGCACCACCGGCAGGGCGAAGGCCATACAGGCCAGGGCGCGGCCCAGCCTGTCCGCCACTCCCCTGACACCCGTGGAAAGGTGCAGGGCGAACGCGGTGTTGTCGTAGGACACGTCGGCGGAGATGGACCAGGCGAGGATGAATGCGGACAGCGGGGCAAGGATGCCCAGGCTGGTAAAGTCCCCGCTCTGGCTGCCCTGGAAGGCGAGCACCACGGGAAGCAGGGGGATCACCACGAGCGATCCCGAATACCTTGGGTCCCGGAACCAGTAGGTGAGGGACCTCGCCATTACCGCACCGGCGGGAGTGGCGGGCAGCATCCCCAGCAGCCCCAGCCTGCCGCCTTTCCGCTTGCCGCTTCCCGCGTAGGGAGGCGTTACCAGCGCCCGTTCCAACAAGGATTTCCAAGCCCACGCCAGCGCAGCCAGGGACGCAACCGACACCAGCAGCTTCAGTGCCGCCTGCCCCGGCTGCCCCGCGGCAACATCGCCGCCCAGGGACCACGGTGCGCCCAGCGGGGTCCAGGACAGCGTCCTTGCAAAGCCGGGCAGGAAACCGGAGGAGGCTGAAAGGCCTTGGCCTACTCCGGCCACAATGGGCCCCATCAGTACCAGGGGCACCATGAACGCGATGGCGCTGACGTCCTTGAACCGCCGCGATGCCGCCAGGCTTGCCGTTGCCGTGGTCACCACTTTGGCAAGCACCACGCAGGTCAGCACGCCCAGCACTGCCCCCGCCAGCGCGGCGAGCGCAGGAAGGACACCCCGGGACCAGGTAGCCACTGTGGACAGCGCCACCAGCGACGTTGCCACCCCGGGAATGCCTATGACGCCGCCCAGGGCCAGCCCGGCCAGCATCTGCCTCATGGGAATCGCGAAGGTGGTGAACCGTGCGGGATCCAGGGTCATGTCCGTGGCAGAGGCAACCACCGGGACGATGCCCCAGCCCAGGATGGCGGCGGACCCGCCGAGCACCACAGCGGTCTGGGCAAGGTCGTGCGGCGCGTTGCGCAGCATCACCAGTGCCATCACCAGCGTTGCCACCATCCCCAGTGCGTAGAGCCCGGCGAAGGCCATCCCCACCAGTTGCCACGGGCTGCGCCGCAAACCGTTGCGCAGCAGTGTCAGCTTGAGTCTTAGAAGGTGCGCAACCATTCCAGTCCTTCCGTGTGGCTGCGGCCGCCCACCAGCTGCACGAACCGGTCCTCCAGCGATGCCCCGGCACGCACCTCGTCAACGGTTCCGGCGGCGAGCAGCCGTCCGTTCGCCACCACTGCCACGTGGTCGCACATGCGCTGCACCAGGTCCATGACATGGCTGGACACAATAACCGTGCCGCCCGAGGCGACATAGCTGTCCAGGATGGAGCGGATATTGGCCGCGGATACCGGGTCCACCGCCTCGAAGGGTTCGTCCAGGACCAGCAGCCTGGGTGCGTGGATGAGGGCGGAGGCCAGGGCAACCTTCTTGGTCATGCCCGCCGAGTAGTCCACCACCAGGGTCCCGGCAGCCTCCTGGAGATCCATGGCGGCGAGGAGGTCCGCAACGCGGGTGGCCACCGTTTCCCTGTCCATTCCCCGCAGCAGTCCCGCATAGGTAATGAGCTGTTCGCCGGTAAGCCGGTCGAACAGCCGCACACCGTCCGGCAGGATGCCCATCAGCCTCTTCGCTTCCAACGGCCGCTGCCAGACGTCCACGCCGTGGACTGCCGCTGTCCCAAAGTCCGGGCGCAGGAGGCCCGTTGCCATGGACAGGGTGGTGGTTTTACCGGCGCCGTTGGGGCCCACAATGCCGTAGAAGGAGCCAGCCGGCACGTCCAGGCTGATGCCGTCCACGGCGATCTTGTCGCCGAAGCGCTTTGCCAGTCCGCGGATGGACAGTGCCGGCACCCGGGGTCCCGCACCGGGGCGCAGCGACGGGGCGGGGGCCAGCGCCGGCGCGGAGTGCAGTGCCGGGTCCGGTTGCGGGACCGGGCCTGGTTGCGGAGCCGGGTCTGGTTGCGGGACCGGTTCGGAGTGCGGGGCAGTCATGATGCCAGAGTAGTCCCCGGGTCCCCGCTGCGGGGTCCTCCCGGAGGAGTAGCGAAAAAGGCGTAGGGCCCGCGCTTCCGGTGACGTTGTCCGCGCTATCGCGCCGGGGCCCCTAACGGACCTTGCGGATGCGGATGGGTCCCTTGGCGGTGGCAGGATCTACCACCGATCCGCCTTGGGTGACCTGGACCTCGCCTGCGTCAACCAGCCGCCGCGCCGCACTGCGGGCAGGCTCCATGAGGTCACGCCATGTCCCGCCGCCAACGGCGCGGGCCGCCTCCGACGGGCAGATGGTGGACGTGGCGGCCCTTGCGGCCAGGAGTTCCAGGATGGCGGCTTCCAACTGCTGGTCCACCCCGTTCTTCGGTTCCTCTTCAGGGTTTGGGGCAGCGCGCCGGTCCCGGTTGGCCGTCATGGGCATTCAGAAGGTGCGCCGCGGAACGGCACGCTCGTATTGCGGCGGCCAGGAAAGGTCATGGCCCAGTTCGAACGCGGCCCGCAGCCACCAGTGCGGGTCCCGCAGGGCTGCCCTCGCGATGAGGACGCCGTCAGCCTGGCCCGTTGCGACGGCGTGTTCAGCCTGCCCCGCCGAGGTCAGCAGGCCCACGGTCCCGGTGGCCACGCCGGCTTCCTTCCGGATGGCAGCCGAAAACCCGGTCTGGTAGCCGGGGCCGGCCTTGATCTGCTGATGGGCTACGGCGCCGCCGCTGGAAACGTCGATGAGGTCCACACCGCGCCCGGCCGCCTGCCGTGCCAGGCGAACGGAGGCGGCCAGGTCCACGCCGCCTTCCGCCCAGTCACTGGCGGAGATCCTCAGGAGCAGCGGCATGGACTCCGGAATGACGGCCCGGACGGCGTCAACCACAGCCAGCATCAGCCGGTTCCTGCCGGCTTCGTCCCCGCCCCAGGAGTCGGTCCGCGTGTTGATCAGCGGACTCTGGAACTGGTGCAGGAGGTACCCGTGGGCGCCGTGGATCTCAATGGTGTCAAAGCCTGCGTCCACGGCCCGCACCGCCGCGTCAGCGAAGTCCCGCACCACGCCCGTGATCTGCTCGGCGCTCATCTCCGCGGGAGCTGCGTACCCTTCGAAGGCCAAAGGTGACGGCCCCACGGTGGTCCAGCCGCCGTCGGACGCCGGAACACTGCCGTGCTTGCCGGAAAACGGCCAGTAAGTGGAAGCCTTCCTGCCGGCATGGGCGAGCTGCACGCCGATCTTTGCCTTCGCGGCGCCGTGCCGGTGGACGAAAGAGGTGATCCGTTCCCACGCTTCGGCCTGCGCACCGTTGTAGAGGCCGGCGTCGCGGGGGCTGATCCTGCCCTCTGCATTCACCGCGGCGGCTTCGGTCAGGATCAGGGCGGCGCCGCCGGCGGCGAAGGACCCCAAATGCATCAGGTGCCAGTCGTTGGGGACTCCCGGGGCGTCGTCGGGATCGCAGCTGTACTGGCACATCGGCGATACCCAGCCCCGGTGCTGCAGCTCCAGCGAGCGGAGCCGCAGGGGCTGGAACAGTGCCGTCACTAGAAGAGCACCCTCGCGAGCGCCTGGCGTGCCTTGGCAACCCGCTCGTCCGCGGCACCCACCACATCGAACAGCTCCAGCAGCCTGACCCGGACCGTCTCGCGCTCCGGACCGAAGTTCCTGCCGATGAAGGACACCAGCCGGTTCAACGCGTCCTCCACATGGCCGCCTGCCACGTCCAGGTCAGCCACCCCCAGCTGGGCCTCAAGGTTGTCCGGCTCATTGGCCGCGAGGGTTCGCAGGGCTTCGCTGTCCTGGGCGGACAGCGGCTGCAGCCTCGCCATCAGCTCCACCTGGGCCAGTCCGGCCTTGGCCTCGTGGTCCGCAGGCATCTCGGTCAGCGCCTGGCGGTAGGCATCTGCCGCGGCGGCATAGTCTCCCGCCTCTATGGCGTCGAATGCCGCCTGGTGCAGCGGCGGCAGGGGCGCCGGGGCGTCCCCTTCCTCCGCAGCGCCGGCCCCCAGGCTCCCGGTCACGCCGTTCGCAGCGGCCACCTTCAGCAGTTCGTCAAAGAGGCTGCGCACCTGCTGCTCATCCGCGCTGCCCTGGAAGAGCGGCACGGGCTGGCCCTTGAGGACGGCAACAGCGGTGGGGACGGCCTGTACCTGGAAGGCCTGGGCAAGCTGCGGGAACGCTTCAATGTCCGCGGCGCCAAGGACCAGCCGGCCGCCGTAGCCCGCAACCACCCGTTCCAGGACCTCCAGCACGGCTGCCGATTCCGGCGAGTAGGAGGCCCACA
Source organism: Pseudarthrobacter quantipunctorum (assembly GCF_045291495.1). Lineage (NCBI taxonomy): Bacteria > Bacillati > Actinomycetota > Actinomycetes > Micrococcales > Micrococcaceae > Pseudarthrobacter > Pseudarthrobacter quantipunctorum. The sequence goes on along the minus strand of NZ_CP148033.1, from coordinate 1,491,226 downwards.
GGGCGAACACCACCGGCACCTGCGCAGAGAGTTCCACGAGCTGCTGGAAGTTGCCCTCGGTGACGTTGACCTTCAGTTCCGCGGCGCCGGCAGCGGCACCCTGCTGGGCGCCCTCCTGCGGCGTGCCGGCACCGGCCGGGGAGGCCGGGCGCTGCTTCAGGCTGGAAAGGTCGACGGCGCCGCGCAGGTTAAGCAGGTTGGCAGCGGCAGGAGGGACTGGGCGGGAAGCTGGCGAACTCATGCTTTCCACTCTAGCCACTCCGGCCGCTGCCGGTGCTACTGCCGGGAGGGGGATTACTTGAAGCTGGCCCCCGTCAGGCCGCGGGTTGCCGCCACGAGCTTCATCGGGTCCGTTGATCCTGCCGGCGGAACGTACACGGCCACCGACTCGGCGAAGCTCAGGACCATGCCGGTGGTGGTTTCCTTGCCGCCGGCCAGCGCTGCAGCATCGTCACCGATGGTCAGCTTGTCGCCTGCGGCCTTGGGGGTCCCCTCGAAGCCGAAGTTGATCCGGCCCAGGACCAGCGCGCCGCCGTCAGCCGTACGGAAAACAACAGTGCTTTCGGGAACCACCTTGTGGGTGAAGGAGAAGTTGCCGTTCTCGCCGGCCTTCACCACTTCGGCCTGGTAGGAGAGGGTGTCCGCGATGTACGGCGAGGACTCGCCTTCCACCAGCTTGTCCTTGAAGGCGGAATCTTCGGAGGTGAGGCGGTCGGCCAGGCCGGACAGGGCTTCTTCCCCGCTGTAGAGCAGGCCGGTCTTGTCTGCTGGGGCCAGCGTTTCGGTGCCGTCCCGGCTGATGGTGGGGAAAGTGGTCCCGGGCTGGAGGGGGTTGGTTTCCACGAGCTTGTAGTTCTCGCGCGGCGAGGCCTGGACCAGGGTCAGCAGCTGCGGCACTACGTTGCCTTCACCCTGGGTAACGGCCATGACGGACCGCGGCCACTCGCGGTCGCTGGTCACAACAGTGGTGAGGAGTTTGGTGGAACGCACCGGCATACGCGGCTCGTAGGAGCCCACCTGTGAACGGATCTTGTAGTTCTGGGTGCGGACTTCCAGCTCGGTCCCGCCCACCCGGTCGGCCAGCTTGGCAGCATCCTTTGCGGCGTCCCCTGCATCAACGGCGCTGGAGACCTGTTCCAGGATCCGCCGGAACTGGGCATCCAGCAGGACGGGCGAACCTGCCTCCTGCGCAGCGGGCGACGCCGATGCGGACGGCTCCGGGGCAGGCGCAGGCGAGGTGGCATTTGCGGCCACACCCGTGCCGGCCACCACGGCAGCGGCAACCACGCCGGCGGCAGCCATGGTCACCCGGGAGGACGACTTTGCCTCGCTGCGGGCGCGGGCACGCCGGGCAAAACCGCTGCCCTCGCCGTCGCCTTCACCGTTGCGCCTGCGGGCAGAGAGCAAAGCCAGGACGATTCCGCCGATCACCAGCAGGGAACCAAGGACCATCAGTGGAACAGCCCAGGGGGTGGAGGTGTCGTTCGGGAACGTCATGGAGATGGAGGCAGGCGCTGGCTGGGTTCCGTCCGAGGCCAGCAGCAGCGTCCAGTCACCGTCAGCCGGCGGGGTCCAGGAGTACTCGAGCTCGCCGCTGGCGTTCTCGGTGGAAACCCAGAGGTCCGAGCCGGCAGGGTTCGGTGCGGTGGCCTCGCCGTCGGCGTGCTCAACCTGCAGCGACTTTTCGTCCTCGGAGACGCCGGAGATGGTGTTGTGGGCGGCCTGGCCAACCCACGCCTCCACATCGTCGGGCCTGCCGGCGGCCAGCATAAAGTTGCCGTCACCCTCGATGTCGATCTTGACTGTCCCGCCATGAAGGGTCCGCAGGTCCTGGTTGATCACGGTGATCGGCGCCCCGGCAACATCGGCCGGTGCGGAAGCCGTAAAGGTCTCGGAGGGGGCCCAGATGGTCCTCTGGCCGATGCCGGCCAAAAGTGTCAGGAGGCCGAGCAGCACGAGTGCGACTGCAGTCTTTAAACGCAAGGGAACACCTATCATCAGCGGGGGTTTAGTTTCAATAGTATCCGTTTTGTTATCGGGAGCCCGGATCGGTGCATCCCGCAGGAGCGCCAGCAGGCCGCTGAACAGGCCCTTCAGCTGTTGTTGACAAGGCTGCTGATAGTGTTTGCGATGATCATCACACCGGCCCGCGGACGCGGCGCCATGTACGGAACAGGCCCCCAAAACCAGTGACTGACAAGACGGACGAATCCTCCGCGGCACCAGAGAATCCGGGGGGTACGCAGCCGCCGGCAGCCGCCGCCAACGGTCCTGGAAAAGGCCCTGGAAAAGGTCCTGGAACTGCCCGCCGGAAGAGGCCGGCCGCGGCCGCACTCGGGATGCTGGCACAGCGGCTGCGCCAGCCCCTGCCGGGCGCCCAGCCACGGCTCCGGTTCGAGATGCCGCCGGAGTACACGCGCCAGGACGGGGACGCCGGCGAGGACGGCGAGGTGCAGCCGCAGTTTGGCAGTCCCGGCCCCCGGATTTCGCCGCAGCATCCCCTGTACCTGGGCTTCATGGGAACCGTGGGCGTTGGACTTGCGCTGCTGGTCTACTGGATCGGTTCCAACACCACGCAACTGCTCCTGTGGATCGTTGCGGCGCTTTTCATCGCCCTGGGCCTGGAACCTGTCGTCAGCTGGCTGGAAGGCCGGAAGATCCCCCGCCCCGCCGGAATCCTGCTGTCCGTCACGGTGCTTATCAGCGCCGTCGTCGGCTTTTTCGCCACCCTTATTCCAACCATCGTGGAACAGGTCACGCAGATCGTCGAGCAGGCGCCGGTGTGGATCCGGGACTTCATCGACTCCGAGTTCTTCCGCAGCCTGGACGACCAGTTCGGTGTCCGTGACCGGGTCACGGAAGAGCTGGACAAGTTCGTCAACGACCCCGCCGCCATGGGGGGAATCTTTGGCGGCGTTGTCGGTTTCGGGTCCACCGTGGCCAACGGCCTCTTCGGCACCCTGATCGTCCTGGTGCTGAGCCTGTACTTCCTTGCCGCCCTGCCCGCGATGAAGAAGTGGGGCTACCGGCTTGCGCCGCGGTCCCGCCGGCACCGGGTGGAGGCCCTGTCCGAGGAAATCACCCGCTCGGTGGGCAACTACGTGATCGGACAGGCGGTGGTGGCCCTCCTGAACGCCACCTTTGCCTTCATCGTGATGTCAATCGTGGGAATTCCCTTCGCGCTGCTGCTGGCCTTCGTGGTGGCGCTGCTCGCGTTCATTCCGCTGGTGGGCGGCATGATTGCCGGGATCGTGGTGCTGCTGGTCTCGCTCACCGAGGGCTGGCAGACCGCCGCCATCTACGGAATCTGCTACTTCTCCTACCTGCAGTTCGAGGCCTACTTCATCTCCCCGCGCATCATGCAGAAGGCCGTTGCGGTCCCCGGCGCCGTGGCTGTTATCTCCGTCATCGCCGGCGGCAGCCTGCTGGGCGTGCTCGGCGCCCTCATCGCCATTCCCACGGCGGCTGCCGTCCTGTTGCTGGTCAGGGAGATCTACATCGTCCGCCAGGACCAGCACTAGCCAGGCTCCTTAGGCGGAGGCCGTAGCCACAGGCCCGTCCCACTCCTGCGGCAGCCCCGCGGCGCCAGATCCTGCCCCGCTGACTTCGTCCACGATTTCATTGAGGACCCTGGCCGCATACTTCTCCCCCACCCACAGGTGCTTGGCACCGTCCACGCCCACCACGCGGGCCTGCGGCACCAGGCTGAAGCGTTCGGCCGCCTCTGCAGGCTTGAGGAAGTCGTCGTGCTCGGGAACCAGTACCGTGAGCGGCTTGCCTGAGGAGGCCCACTGGAGCAGGTCCTTGTCAGTGGCCCGGTGCAGCGGAGGTGAAAGCAGGACCGCTCCCTCCACCTGGGACGCCACCGGTTCCACGGCTCCGTACATCAGGGCAAGTTCCGTGCCGAAGGACCATCCCACCAGCCAGCGGTTGGGCAGGCCCCGTTCGACGGCGAAGCGGACCGCCGCCTCCATGTCGTGGCGTTCCCCGACGCCTTCCTCGAAGGCCCCGCTGCTTGTTCCGTGCGGGGATGCGGTTCCGCGGGTGTTGAACCGCAGCACTGCGATGCCGGCGAGCGCCGGCAGCCGGTACGACGCCTTGCGGTAGACATGCGAGTCCATGAAGCCGCCGTGCGTTGGAAGAGGATGCAGCGTGATCAGCGTGGCATTCACGGGCCCGGTTTCCGGCAGCGCCAGCTCGGCCACCAGGGTGTGGCCGTCTTCCGTTTCCAGCTGCACCAGTTCACGTTTCGCGGGCAGCACGGTGGAGGCACGGATAGGAGTGGGGCCAGGGCCCTGGCGGAATTCGTACGACGCCGGATCAAAACTCATGCCTGCCAGCTTAGCGCCAGCGGGCGCATCTTTGCCCACACGTCAGCGGTAGCGGTAACTGCGCGACATCCAGCAGTTGGTGTGCCAGTGCCGGCGCTCAGCCAGTCCGGCGGCAGCGCCGAACAGGTGGTCGTCCTTCCAGACCACCAGGTGGGCCACACCGGGCTGCACGGCGGTGGAACACTCGGGGCAGATATACGTCTTCTCCGCGTTCCTGGCCGTCATGGTGCGGACCATCCACTCGCCGTCGGGGGCGCTCTCCCGCCGGGCAATCCCGGCACGCGCGCGTTCGAGGTCAAGCTCGGGAACCTCCCGGCTGCCCTTCCTTCCAGCCCCCGCCTTTCCGGACACGGAACCCTTCCCGGACACGGGACGGCGGGGTCGGTTGGAGCGCGGCATGCATCCATTCTGCCCCAGCCGCCGCGCGGTTTCCTGCGGGCCGCCCTCGCTGGGTGGGACACCGCCTGCCACCTGCGTGCGCGGCAGACGGTAGTCTGTACGGCGTGCGACTTGTCATAGCCCGATGCTCCGTTGATTATGTTGGCCGGCTTAAAGCCCACCTCCCGCTTGCCACCAGGCTCCTGCTGGTGAAGGCCGACGGCTCCGTCCTGGTCCATTCGGACGGCGGTTCCTACAAGCCGCTCAACTGGATGAGCCCCCCGGCCACCCTCCGGGTTGCCTCGCCGGAGGATGTGGACCTTGAACTGGGGGTGATGGAGCAGTGGACCGTCCAGTCGGCCAAGACTGACGACCGGCTGATCATCAACATCCATGAAAAACTCGATGAGTCATCCCACGATCTCGGCGTGGACCCCGGGCTGATCAAGGATGGCGTGGAGGCAGACCTGCAGCGGCTGCTGGCAGAACAGATTGAAACACTGGGGACGGGCTACTCCCTCATCCGCCGTGAATACTTCACCGCCATCGGGCCGGTGGATATCCTGGCGCGTGATGCCGAGGGCGCCACGGTGGCCATTGAGCTGAAACGGCGCGGCGACATCGACGGCGTCGAGCAACTGACGCGCTACCTTGAGCTGCTTAACCGCGACCCGCTGCTGGCCCCGGTCCGCGGAATTTTCGCAGCCCAGCAAATCAAGCCGCAGGCCAAGGTCCTTGCTTATGACCGGGGCATCGATTGCGTCACCTTGGATTACGACGCCATGCGGGGCGTTGACGACAGCGAATCCCGCCTTTTCTGACTGTGGCCCCTGACAGTTCAGGGACGGTTGAACCTGCGCCTGACGTGCGCATTCACCTCCTCTTTGCCCAAAATTTATCCGTTTGGAAGCCAAAACCGTTGACCTGCGGGAACGGGCATGAAATTCTTATCTCAGTCTTTGTGTAGGTGTTTTTTCATGCTCGCAAGACAAGTTGCGAGCGCGAAGCTCCTGCACCGCCGGTTCCCTTTCCGGGACCAGCTAACCAGGATTCTTCTCGCGGAGTGACCAAGGCCGGCACGAGGTGTGCCGATCTTAAAAAGTTCCACAATGAGGAGAAATAAATGGCACAGGGAACCGTCAAGTGGTTCAACGCTGAAAAGGGCTTCGGCTTCATTACCCCGGATAATTCGGATGGGGACGTCTTCGTCCACTACTCCGAAATCCAGACCGGCGGCTTCAAGACCCTCGATGAGAACCAGCGCGTTCAGTTCGAAATCGGCCAGGGCGCAAAGGGTCCGCAGGCTACCGGCGTAACGCTGGTCTAGTCTTCGCCCGCCGCCGCACCTGCGGCCGGCAGCGAAAATGGCCCCGGCATTCATGCCGGGGCCATTTTTTATGCCGCTTTACAGTCGCACAAATTCAAAACACAGCGCGTTGGGATTCCGGCCGCCCCCATAAACGGCGGGAAATTCGTCAAAAACTGCGCCGATATTCACTTCACCAAACTGCGCACCAGGCGGGCGCCCTGCGCAAGCGAAAGTCCGGGAAGGTAGGCACGGGTCAGCGCGCGGCCAATGGCCGGCAGGTGCAGCGAGTCCTGGTAGTAAAGGTACAGCGCGCGGTACTCGGGCTTGAACCTGGATTTGAACGCCGCCAGGGACCGGAAGCCGTAGACAGGTTCGAGCGCATGCCCCACCAGGTCCAGGATCTTTACCAGGTTCTCCGGCCCCGGCTGCCCCTCCTCCCCGCCACCCGGGTTCCCGGCAGCACCGTTCCCAAGGGAACCTTCCTGACCTACGGGAACCTTCGCCAGCGGAGAACCGGACAGGGAGATGACCTCCACGGAGCCGCGCAGCTCCAGGACCGCAGAGGCGATGAGGAATTCCATTACCCCGGGAAATCCTTCGGCGCCACGGCGCATGACGTCCAGCGTCCGGCTGACCAGCCGCCCGCCGTCGTACACGGGAAGCCAGCTGGTCACGCCGTGGACGGTTCCGTTGCCGTCCACGGCGAGGCAGCACAGCACCTCCTCGTCCTCAAGCTCGTCCACGCCGCCCAACGTGAAGCCCATCTCAGGGACAGACTTTCCTGCCGCCCATTCCTCGGACACCTCGCTCAACCTGGACCGGAGCGCCGCCGGCAGCGAGTGGTACGGCCCCCAGACGGCACGCACGCCCAGCTTGGCGGCCCGGTTCAGCGCTGTCCGGACGTTCTGCCATTCCTTTCCCTTGAACTCGAGCTCGCGGATCGGCAACCGTGTTTCCTGGGCAACGGCTACCCGGGCGAACCCCTGTTCCTGCAGGGCCGGCCACAGTGTGTCATCACACGAGTACAGCGCCGGAATCAGCGCGTGGCTCCGGCAGTAGGCCAGGAATTCCCCGGTGACACGCTGCTGTGCCTCCTTGGGTCCGAAGGCTCCCCCGAGGGTGAGGGCAACACTCCCGTGCTGCTGGAAGGCGACCGCACCCTTCCCGTCGGGGCTAAACCAGTAGGTGTTGGGTTCCCACAGCGCCATCCACGAGAGCGGGCCGCCGCCCTGGCGCAGCAGCGACCGGGCCCTCTCCCTGTCCTCCACGCCGGAATCGGTGCCATGGGCCTTGCCCAACAGCACCCACCACACTGCCGCCAGCGCGATGACCCAGAACACCGGTCCGGAATAGGCAAAAAGAACGGACTCCAGGACGTTGCGGTCCGCAAAAATGCCGCGGTAGTGCTGCGGGATGGGAATGGGGACGTACTGCCTGGCCAGCTCGGCCAGCAGTCCCAGCAACCCGCCGTCGCGCTCCAGCCCTCCTGACCAGAACCAGGCCAGCGCGTAGGAGCCGGCCAGGGCAAGCCATGTTCCTCCCGCCACCACGGCAAGCAGGCGGCGCGCGGACGGCGCTGTCTGCACCCGGAACTGCCGCCGGTTCAGCCACAAGACCAGGGCAAGCAGCAGCGGCACCACCACAAGGGGAAGGACGTGGGCAAACGCGGAACCCATTGGTCCGGCATTGGGAACCTGGCCCCTTGAGGTCAGCAGGGCGAAGAGGGCAAGGTAGACGGCGGCCATGGACGTTACTGCCAGCTGGATGCCGATGGCGATGTTCAGGGCAAGGCGCCGGCCGCGGCGCATGCCGTCCGCACAGATCAGCAGCAGGGCCACCGGAACCACCGCCAGGGCCAGCCCGACCGGGCCGGCAAAACCTGCCCGGCCCGCTTCCAGGCAGGAAGCCTCCACCGTGGCGCCGCAGTTGAACGCCAGCTGGCCCAGCGTTGGGAGCGGATTCAGGACCACGTCGCGCAGAAGGGCCAGCGGACCCGTGGGCGCCCTGGCGACGCCCGTCAGGATCGGCCCCACGGCAAACACGGCGACGGTAAGGGCCAGGAGGTTCCTTGTTTCCCGCCCCGTTGAACGGTGCCGGTGCAGCTGGCCGTGGTCCCCTTGGATCCACCACCCCGCCAGAAGCCCCAGCACGGCGCCCAGGAATCCGATAACAGTTTCAGCGTGCCCCACGTACAGGACCAGCAGGAGCGAGATGGACAGCACTGCGGTCCGCAGCCGGCGCTGCCACAGGACCGGCAGCCGCGCGCTTGCCGCCAGGCCTGCGGTCAGCAGCGGGGCATACGGGCCAACCAGGACATCATCGGCCATCCGGTCCAGCCAGCCGTCCCCGACGTATCCGGCAACCTGGGTCACCAACAGGAACAGCGTGACGGCGGCAAACTGGCCGCCCAGCAACAGCGCAACGGCCGCACGGGTTCCCAGCCTGCGCTCGGCGGGACCCAGCAGCACAACGATCATCAGGGCAGCCACCAAGTAAGCAGCCGGATTTGTGGCGAAGAACAGGCTGGTGAAGAGGGACCACCAGTTACCGTCCCGGAGCCCGGGACCGCTGACTCCCGCAAGCCCCATCAGCTGTTCGGGTGGCCCCGCCGCGAAGCTCCCGGTCACTGCCGCCGTCACCAGGAAGAGTCCGAGCATGCCCAGTGTGAAGGGCGCGGACTTCAGCGCGGCCCCTGCATCCCGGAGGGCGGGCAGCGCCACCGTGGACCAGGCAAGGCGGGCAGTCCGCACCTGTTTTTCCGCGGTCACCCGCTCAGTCCCCACCGCTCGGCCAGGAAATCGAGTGCGTCCGCAATACGCTTCGAGGATGTATCCCAGGAGTGGCCGGTGTGTTCCACCTCGTAGGAGCGCACCGTAAACCCGGCCTCCTCCGCCGCAGCGGCCAGGGTGCGGAGGTATCCGATGAATTCGGGGTCGTCTTGCCCGGCGGTCAGGTACAGTCCGCTTCCTTCGAACCGCCGCTGCTCCATGATGGCCAGCGGCGTCTGGCGGATGAAGGCCTCAGGGTCTCCGGGGAAGGACGCCTCGATGGTCTTGTGGCGCTCCTTGGCAATCGCCGGCTCCGCCTCGCCGGAGAAGGACAAGACCGAGGGGAATAGGTCCGGATGCCTGGTGCCCAGCTGCAGCGCGCAGGTACCGCCGAAAGAGAACCCGCCGGCGGCCCATTTGCGGTGGTCTGTATCGACGGCGAGCGTGGACTTTATCCACTGCCGAACGTCCTGCGCGAGGTAGGTGTCCGCGCGTGCGATCCGGCTGTCCATGCACATGGTGTTGGCGGACTGTGATCCGTTGGGGTCTGGCACCACCACCACGGGCGCGACTCCCCCATGCGCGGCGGCATAGGAATCCAGGTGGGACTGGAGCTGGCCTCCGGTCAGCCAGTCTGCCGGACCGCCCGGCTGCCCCGCCACCAGCACCAGCACCGGGAGGGCGGGACGGTTCTGCGCAAAGTAGGCGGGAGGGAGGTAGATGTAGGCTTCCCGGGTATCCATTCCGGAAACGTCCCCCGGGATAACGTGCCGTCGCAGGGCTCCCACGGCAGGCATCTCCCCCTGCGGTGCCCATCCCTGAAGCTGGACGCCGTCGGACTCCCCGGGCTGGCGCATCAGCTCCTGCTCCAAAACGGGGATCCGGGCCAGAGCCGTACCAAAGAGATCGCTGACGGTGCGGTTGAGCCCATAGTAGGTGTTGATCTGCACGCCACAGAGAACCGCCACCAGAAGTGCCGCTGCAAGGCCGGAGGCGCGGCTTCGCCACCCGCCGCGCGGCAGCCGCAGGACCAGGAGGATGAGCGCAGCTGCACCCACCGCCACCCAGAGCAGCACAGCGTTCGGGATGTTCGCGGGGAAGACCGAGAAGACGTTAATGAGGGCCCAGTGCACGGCGCCGACCAATACCAGCGCCGCAGCCGCGGCAGCCAGGATCCGGTATAGCCACGGGCGGGGGCGGATGCCGGCAGGGGGCACCAGGAGGTATAGGGCCCCGGCGAGGCCCAGGACGAGGGAAACCCAGTAGGCCGGCCCGTCCACGAGCCGGACATCGAAGAGCCAGTCCACGCCGGCTAGCGCCAGGTGCCGACGCCGATGACCGGACCGGCCTCCAGCCAGGACGAGAGGCCGGTGTAGGCGTCGAATTTCATGGCGAGGCGGAGGTCCTTGCCTTCATAGCGCAGTTCCACAATCACGACGTCGGGCTGGACCTTCACGGCCTCGGCCTCCGTCGGTTTGCGGCGGCCCAGAAGTTCAAGGCTGTGGCGCTTGAACTTGTGTTTGGGCCGGACGCTTAAAGAGATCAGGCGGAACCACTCAAGGTCGTTGTCCTGATAACGACAAACCCCCATCTGCCAGCTGTTTCCAGCCATGCAAATGGAGGCGTCCACCGTGCCGAGGGCACGCCGCAGGTTGAAGCGGCGCACCCCCGAAAGGCACAGTGCAAAGATCAGCAATCCGAAAGCGATTGCCATGGCGATGAACGGAAGACTCGAAGCGTCCATCAAGGTGATGCTAGCGGATCCCAGCGGTAGCCGAGCCGCGCAGCTGGGCGTTGTCAGCAACGATGACCACGCGGTTGTTGTCCACGGAGAAGAACCCGCCGTCGACGTCTACCGCGATACGGTCTCCCGATACCGGCTGGATCGCCAGTTCACCCTCGGCCAGGATCGCCAGCAGGGGCGAGTGGCCGGGCAGGATTCCGATTTCACCATCGCTGGTGCGGGCCTTGACCATCTTGGCCGCTCCGGACCACACGAAGTGGTCCGCTGCGACAATCTCAACCTCAAGCTCAGCCATATTACTTGGTCTGTTCCTGGATCTTGGCCCACTGGCGCTCGACGTCGTCGAGACCGCCGACGTTGAAGAACGCCTGCTCAGCGATGTGGTCAAGGTCGCCGTCGCAGATCGCTGTGAAGCCTTCCACAGTGTCCTTGATGGAAACCGTGGAGCCCTCAACGCCGGTGAACTGCTTGGCGGTGTAGGTGTTCTGGGACAGGAACTGCTGGATGCGGCGTGCACGCGACACCACGATCTTGTCCTCTTCGGAGAGTTCATCCACACCGAGGATGGCGATGATGTCCTGGAGTTCCTTGTTCTTCTGCAGGATCTGCTTCACGCGGACAGCCGTGTTGTAGTGGTCCTTGCCGATGTACTGGGGATCCAGGATGCGGGAGGTCGACGTCAGCGGGTCAACGGCCGGGTACAGACCACGGGAGGCGATTTCACGGGAAAGTTCCGTGGTCGCGTCGAGGTGTGCGAAGGTCGTCGCCGGAGCCGGGTCGGTGTAGTCATCTGCGGGAACGTAGATGGCCTGCATCGAGGTGATGGAGTGGCCCTTGGTGGACGTGATGCGCTCCTGCAGGAGGCCCATCTCGTCTGCCAGGTTGGGCTGGTAGCCCACAGCGGACGGCATACGGCCGAGGAGGGTGGAAACCTCGGAACCTGCCTGGGTGAAGCGGAAGATGTTGTCGATGAACAACAGCACGTCCTGGTTCTGCACATCGCGGAAGTACTCCGCCATGGTCAGTGCGGACAGTGCCACGCGCAGGCGCGTTCCCGGCGGCTCATCCATCTGGCCGAACACAAGGGCGGTGTCCTTGAGGACGCCTGCCTCTTCCATTTCAACCCAGAGGTCGTTACCTTCACGGGTACGCTCGCCAACACCGGCGAATACCGAGGTACCACCGAAGTTGCGTGCCACACGGGTGATCATTTCCTGGATCAGAACCGTCTTGCCCACGCCGGCGCCGCCGAACAGGCCGATCTTTCCACCCTTGATGTAGGGGGTGAGGAGGTCGATGACCTTGATGCCGGTTTCCAGCATCTCGGTGGAGCCTTCCAGCGAGGCGAAGCTGGGTGCCTTGCGGTGGATCGGCCAGCGTTCGCTGATGTCCAGTTCCGACTCTGCAACGTCCAGGGGCTGGCCCAGCACGTTGAAGATGTGGCCCTTGACGCCGTCGCCAACGGGTACGGAGATGGGGGCACCGGTGTCCACTACGTTGGTTCCGCGGACCAGTCCGTCGGTAGCCTGCAGGGAGATGGCGCGAATGAGGTTGTCGCCCAGGTGCAGGGCGGTCTCGAACGTGATGGTCTTGGTTACACCGTTGAGAGTAATCTCGGTGGTGAGGGCATTGTAGATGGACGGGATTGCGTCGGCCGGGAATTCGACGTCGACAACCGGGCCGATTACGCGCGCAATGCGGCCGGTGGCACCGGACGTTGCGGCTACGTGTTCGGTAGCAGTGGCAGTCATCTCTCTCACTTCACTCAGTAGATGGCGTGGGTTTAAGTTTATCTGTGGTGGTGCAGGTCCAGCGGAATCCGGTCTGGTGCAGGCTAGGACGCGAGGGCGTCGGCGCCGGCAACAATCTCGGAAAGCTCCTGCGTAATTTCAGCCTGGCGGGCCGTGTTGCGCAGACGCGTGTACTTCTTAATGAGGTCCGTGGCGTTGTCGCCGGCGGACTTCATGGCCCGCTGGCGTGCAGCAAGCTCAGAAGCTGCTGCCTGCAGCATTGCCGCGAAGATGCGTGACTCGATGTAGCGCGGCAGCAGGGCGTCGAGAACGCGCTCCGTTTCCGGCTCAAACTCGTACAGCGGCAACAGGTCCGATTCAGAAGCGGCCTGCTCTTCCACTACTTCCAGGGGAAGCAGGCGGATGACCGTGGGCTCCTGGGTGACCATGGACTTGAAGCGGGTGTAAACCACGTGGATTTCGTCCACGCCGCCCTCTTCGTAGTCGGTCGCAAACTCGGCCAGCAGTGCCTCGCCAATTTCGCGCGCGGTGCTGAACTCAGGCGAATCCGTCCCTCCGGTCCAAACCCGTGCATACTCACGGTTCCGGAAATCGAAGTAGGCCTGGGCCTTACGTCCAACGACGTAAGTCTTGACTTCCTTGCCTTCTTCGTGGAGCAGCTCGATGAGACCTTCCGCCTGCTTGAGCACGCTGGCCGAGTACGAACCTGCCAGTCCACGGTCCGCGGTAATTACCAGGACGGCGGCACGGCGGATCTGCTCCGGCTCAGTGGTCAGCGGGTGGTCGATTTCGCTTTGGCTTGCGACAGCAGAAACGGCGCGCGTGATCGCGTTCGCGTAAGGCAGTGAAGCTGCTACGCGCGCACGGGCCTTGCCGATGCGCGAGGTAGCGATCAGTTCCATCGCCTTGAAGATCTTGCGCATCGACGTGGTCGAGCTGATCTTCTGGCGGTAGACCCGGATCTGGGCTCCCATACTTATCCTTTCCTAGCGTTCCGTAGGCCGGGTGTGCCGGGTCCTGCGGACCCGGCACACCCGGCCAGTGGAACTAGCGCTTCTGCTTGACGATCTTTTCCTGGTCAACCTGGCCCTCGTCGATGGCGGCATATTCCTCATGCCCCGCACCCACCAGGTGGTTGTCACCCTCGCCGAAGAAGCCCTTCTTGAAGTCGACGATGGCCGACTTCAGAGCTGCCGCGGTGTCATCGTCCAGCACGTTGGTCTGCGCCAGCGTGGTGAGGATCGAGGACTTGTGCGTCAGGTGCTCCAGGAACTCGGACTCGAAGCGGCTGATGTCCTCAACCGGAACGTCGTCCAGGTAGCCGTTGGTGCCGGCCCAGATGGACACAACCTGGTTCTCCACCGGGAACGGCGAGTACTGGCCCTGCTTGAGCAGCTCCATGAGGCGTGCACCACGGGTCAGCTGCTGGCGTGACGCGGCGTCCAGGTCCGAGGCGAACATGGCGAATGCCTGCATGTCGCGGTACTGGGCAAGGTCCAGCTTCAACGTGCCGGAGACCTTCTTCATGGACTTCACCTGTGCGGCGCCGCCCACGCGGGACACGGACACACCCACGTCAACAGCGGGACGCTGATTGGCGTTGAAGAGGTCCGACTGCAGGAAGATCTGGCCGTCGGTGATGGAGATGACGTTGGTCGGGATGTAGGCGGAAACGTCGTTCGCCTTCGTCTCGATCAGCGGCAGGCCCGTCATGGAACCGGCACCCAGTTCGTCGGAGAGCTTCGCACAACGCTCAAGCAGGCGGGAGTGCAGGTAGAAGACGTCGCCCGGGTAGGCTTCGCGGCCCGGCGGACGGCGGAGCAGCAGCGACACTGCACGGTAGGCCTCAGCCTGCTTGGAGAGGTCATCGAACACGATGAGGACATGCTTGCCGCCGTACATCCAGTGCTGGCCGATGGCCGAACCGGCGTACGGTGCAAGGTACTTGAAGCCGGCGGGGTCGGAAGCCGGAGACGCCACGATGGTGGTGTACTCCAGTGCGCCGTTGTCCTCAAGGGTCTGGCGGATGGCGGCGATGGTGGACGCCTTCTGGCCGATAGCCACGTAGATGCAGCGCACCTGCTTGGTCACATCGCCCGAAGCCCAGTTGGCCTTCTGGTTGATGATGGTATCGATCGCAATTGCCGACTTACCGGTCTGGCGGTCGCCAATGATGAGCTGGCGCTGGCCGCGGCCGATCGGGATCATGGCGTCGATAGCCTTGAGTCCGGTCTGCATCGGCTCGTGCACCGATTTGCGCTGGGTCACGCCGGGAGCCTGGAGCTCCAGTGCGCGGGTGGTTTCGGCCTTGATCTCGCCGAGGTCGTCGATGGGCATGCCCAGCGGGTCGACTACGCGGCCAAGGAAGGCGTCGCCCACGGGAACGGACAGAACCTGTCCGGTGCGGTGGACTTCCTGGCCTTCTTCGATGCCGGTGAAGTCGCCGAGGATGATGACGCCGATTTCGCGGACGTCGAGGTTCTGGGCCAGGCCCAGCGTGCCGTCCTCAAAGCGAAGCAGCTCATTCGCCATGACCGAGGGAAGGCCCTCAACACGGGCGATGCCGTCACCAGCGGTAGATACGCGGCCGACCTCTACGCGTTCTGCGTTTCCGGGTTCGTAGGACGCCGCGAACTCGTTCAGCGCATTACGGACGTCGTCGGCGTTGATGGTCAATTCGGCCATCTGCAGTCCCTGCTCTCCTGTTTTGTGATCACCGTTGCCGATGACCGGGGTTTCTATCAGTTTGTTTGTGCTTGTCCGGCTAGCCGGCCAGCTGGCGTTGCAGCTCGCCCAGCCTGGTGAGTACCGAAGCGTCGAGCACTTCGTCACCGACCTGGACGCGGATGCCGCCAATGAGTGCCGGATCAACGTTGACGTTGATCTTCAGTTCCCGCCCGTACATGGCGTTCAAGCCCGCCTGGAGGCGTGCAAGCTGCGTCTGCGTCAGGGGACGGGTCACATTGACCGTTGCAATCCAGCGCTGCTGGCGCTTGGCCGCAAGCTCCGCGAAACGTTCCACCAGCCGGGTGGGCTTGATGCCGCGGGGCTCGGTGACGGCCTGCCGGATGAGGACTTTTGCTTCCTCACTGGCGGCGGGCACCAGCTTTTCGGCAAATGCCGACTTGGCAGCAGCGCTGGCCTGTGTTTCGGACAGAGCACGTTGTACCTCGTGGCTGGAGGCAACAGCCTGGTTGAAGGAGAACAGATCGTTCTCCAGTTCTTCCAGGCCAGTGATTCCGGAGGCAGAAACGGCCGACTTGTTTTCGGCAACGGAAATGACCACCGTTGCGGCAAGAGTCTCGAGTGCATCGCCGATGTCACGTGCGGTTGCCCAGCGCAAGCTGGCCAGTCCGCCCGCGATCTCTGCAGCATCAGCGGAGACTTTTCCGCCAACCAGCTGCCTGACCAGCGCCGACTTTTCGTCACCGTTGCGGGACGGGTCAGTCAGGGCGCGGCGCAAGCCAGCCGAGCTGTCCACCATTCCCAGAATTCCGAAGAGTTCCTTTGCCAGCTGCAGCGACGCCGTCGGAAGCTTGGCTTCCAACGCTGTCAGCGCTGTTGCCAGCGATTCGCTCGATACGCCTGCCATTACTTAGCTGCACCTGCGTTCTGGGTCTCCAGATCAGCCAGGAAACGGTCTACGACCCGAGCTGCGCGCTCGTCATCGTTGAGCGATTCGCCGACGATCCGGCCAGCCAGGGTGGTGGCCAGGGTGCCGACCTCTGAGCGCAGGGACACAACGGCCGCCTGGCGCTCGGATTCGATCTGTGCGTGCGCCTGGGCCGTGATGCGGGCAGACTCTGCAGCTGCCTTCTCCTTGAGATCCGCAAGGATCTGGGCACCTTCGGCGCGGGCTTCCTCACGGATGCGGTTGGCTTCGGTGCGGGCGTCGGTCAGCTGCTGCTTGTACTCTTCGAGTGCAGCAGAAGCCTCAGCCTGGGCCTTTTCAGCCTTTGCAATGCCGCCTTCAATGGCCTCAGCACGCTCGGCGAAGGTCTTTTCGAACATCGGGACAACGAACTTGACCACGATGAACATGAGGATGGCAAAGCCCACGAGGACAACGCCCATTTCCCAGACATTGGGAACCAGGGGGTTGACTTCGCCCTCAGTGGCGGCTGAGATGATCAGCTGATTCATATTTCACCCGTCCTTTTCTACTCGGTTCTGTAAGTTCGCTTCGCTCTAAGGACTAGAGAACGAAGGCGAAGACCAGGCCGAGGATGGCGAGGGCTTCGGTGAGCGCAAGGCCGAGGAATGCGATCGGCTGCAGGACGCGCTGTGCTTCCGGCTGGCGTGCAACGCCGTTGATGTAGGCAGCGAATACGAGGCCAACACCGATACCACCGCCGATTGCGGACAGACCGTAACCTACGAGGTTGAGATTGCCTTCCATTTTTCTTCCTTTCAAGATGCCACCCATGTGGCAGGTTGTTTGGGTTGCTCTATCCCCGCGAGGGGAAGTCTTTGTGTGCCTTCCGGCACGGTGCCGTGCGGCGGGTGCCTAGTGGCTGTCGGCGTGAAGCGCGCCTTCGATGTAGATCGCGGTCAGCAGGGTAAAGACGTAGGCCTGCAGGACCATGATCAGTGCTTCAAGCATGTACATGGCGATCGCGCCGCCGAGGACCAGGAGCGAGGATCCTTTGAGCAGGATGTTCTCCTGCATGACGAGGAATTCGATGCCGTAGCCGGCGATCATCACGATGAGGTGGCCTGCCAGCATGGTGGCGAACAGACGGAGGCTGTGGGTGACCGGCCGGACCAGGAAGTTGGAGATGATCTCGATCGGGATCACGATCGGAAGGATGTACCAGGGAACACCTGAGGGCACAGTGGCCAGTTTGAAGTAACGGAGGCCGTTCTTCTTGACGCCGATGGCGATCCAGGTGAAGTAGACGATGCCCGCCAGCACGTAGGCACCGCCCACGTGGGAGAAGGTGGGGAGCTGGAAGAACGGGATGGCGCCGTAGATGTTGTTCACCAGGATGAAGAAGAAGAGGCTGAACAACAGCGGGACGTACTTGATGAAGTCCTTGCCGCCGATGATGTCCTTGGCGATTCCGTTGCGGACGAAGCCGTAGGCGGCCTCGCCGGCGAACTGGAGTTTGCCGGGTACCAGCTGCTGCTTGCGTGCGGCGAGCACGAAGAAGACGGCGATAAAGACGACAGAGAGGAGGACCAGCAGCATCTGCTTGGAGAATCCTTCTGCGGCACCCCACGGCAGGATTGCCGGCAAATGCATTTCGTTAATACCAGGAGGAGTGAACTCTCCTGAATCTTGGGCCGGGAGCGCAAGCGCGATCAACGCGTTTCCTCTCTGCAGTGTCCATCATTGGGCGTTGGGCGGGGACCGGCAGCCTGATGGCCTGCTGTTCCCCCTGTGAAATTATTTGGCATTAGTGTCGCCGTCCTGGGACGGCCCGCTGGCAGCATGGCGCTCCCCAGCGTTGTTTCGAGAACTGGTAAGGCCATGCATGTGGGAAAGGTAAAAACCTCCGACGGCTCCAAGCAGAGCGCCTGCGAGCACAATCCAGCGCGTTCCCCACACGTAATCCAGTCCCCACCCTATCAAACTCCAGACGATGATTCCGCCAATGATGTAGCTGAATACGGCCATGCCGGCGTTGTATCCGCCGCTGGTTCCGTCGCCTGATACACCGGGAGCGGAACCGCTCGATCCGCCGTTGCCGTTGCGGCCGTCATGGGGCTTCTTCGGGTCAGGCATCGGGGTTTTCCTTGGTTTGTGGATCGTTGTAAATCTGGAGGCGCGCTTTGCTGAAACCGTAGACCTCAGCAGCCTGCCACAGCACAACGGCGGTGACAGCACCGGCAACAAACCAGCGCCCGTCCAGCCACTGCGGCGCTCCGACGACGAACAGGACGACGGCGAAGCCGACCACCTTGACGAAGTAGGTTGCCACGAACATTCCGATGGCTCCGGAGGGGTTGGTGCGGCCCACGAAGTGCCCCACGAGGAGGCTGATCCCGAAGAACAGCATCACCAGCAGGCCACCGGACGTACTGGACAGCGCCCCGTCCATGCCATCCAGCAGCAAGGCCAGGACAGCGCAAAGAAGTAATCCGAACGCCGAAGCGATCGAGCTCAGCTTGAGGAGGTGCAGCCAGAGTGACGGCGTGGGGCCGGATGCGCCAACGTTTCCGTTGCCGGACAGCGGTCCGGACTCGGCGTTGGAGGTCATTAGATCCCAATCGTCGGCACCTGCGGCAGATCATCAACAGGCTGTGTGGAGGGGCAGCTTTGGCTGCCCCTAAATTCTACATGAGATAGAAATATTTCTGCACGGACGTTACGCCCGGCTCTCTTCGCCCCGGCGTGCCAGGTAGGGCCAGGCAGTGACGAGGCCCATGACCAGGGTGGCGAAGAGGTCAACCGACAGCACGATCTGCCAGGGGAAGATGGCGAAGGCCAGTCCCCCGAAGGAGAGGATCCCGGTCCAGAGGTACATCAGGATGACTGCCGTGCGGTGCGAGTAGCCGATGTCCAGGAGCTTGTGGTGCAGGTGGCCGCGGTCGGCGGACCAGGGTGAGCGGCCGCGGGCAGTCCGTCGCACCACGGCCAGGCCAAGGTCCAGCAGCGGAAGGAAGAGCACCGCGAACGGAAGCAGGATGGGAATCACCGTGGAGATGCCGTTGACCCTGTCGTAGAGTCCCGAGGTGATCTGTCCCGTGGACACCACACCGGCGGAGGCCATCAGCAGCCCGATCAGCATGGCGCCGGAATCGCCCATGAAGATCTTGGACGGAAACCAGTTGTGCGGCAGGAAGCCCAGGCAGCTGCCCACCAGGACGGCGGTTATGAGGGTGGCGAGGTCTGAATAGTCCAGCAGGACCGCATTGCGGTGCACCCAGTAGGCGGTGAAGAAGAACGCAGTGCCGCCGATGATGGCGACACCCGCGGCAAGGCCGTCCAGCCCGTCGATGAAGTTGAACGCATTCATCGTGGTGACAATCAGCCCGGCGGTCAACAGGACCCGGACTGTTTCATTCTCGAGGTAGACCGGTTCGGGAACCCAGGGGACGATGCTCATCTGGACTCCCCAGGTGGCTACGGTCAGGCCTGCAATGCTCTGGCCGATCAGCTTTACCCACCACCGGATGTCCAGCAGGTCGTCGGCGACGCCCACCAGGACAATGACTGCAGCGCCTGCGAGGACACCCCAGGGCGAGAAGTTGTTCCGGTAGATGTCCTTCACGAAAAACGATTGGCTGGCAACGATCAGGGCCACCATAACGCCGAGGAAGATCGCCACGCCGCCCAGGCGGGACACGGGAATGGAGTGCATGTCGCGGCTGCGGATGGGCATGTGGAGCTCGAGCCGGTGACCGACGACCCGTGCCCCCCACGTTGCCGCGTAGGACACAACGGCAGCCGTCAGTCCCATCAGCAGGTACATGATCATGGGGCGGGTTCCGTTTCCGGGGGGACGCTGGAGGCAGGCAACGGCACTGGCAGCTGGTCCTTGGCTATTGGGCTCACTGGCCGGGAATCTGTTCTTCGATAAATGAAACTTCTCCGTCGCCGAGCGCGCGGCAGGCAGCGCGTATTTCCTCATACGCAGTGCCGTACAGGGCTGTATTACAGTGGACTCTAGTCAAAGATACTAGCGCCAACAGCTTCATGGCTTCGCGCCACACTGGCGCATTGCGAGCGGGGAAATCCCTGTCAGCCATGCTGAAAGGACCCCCATGACCCCCCGCATAGCAGTTGCTGCCGTGACCTTCGACAGGCCGAAGGAACTTGCTGTCCTGCTGGATTCCATCAACGCCCAGACTGCTGCGGTGGACACAATCTGCCTTGTTGACAGCGGCAAGACCCCGGCGCGCGAAGCAGCCGGATTGCATTCGAACGTCGACTACGTCCGTTCGGAGGCCAACCTTGGCGGTGCGGGCGGCTTCGCCCTGGCAGCGCTCAAGGCAGTGGCCAGCGGCGCCAGGTGGATCTGGATGATGGACGACGACGCCGAGCCGGCAGATCCTGAATGCCTCGCCACGCTGCTGCGTGAGGCTGAGGCACGGGACCTTGAGGCGGTGGTTCCGCTTGTGACCGCGCCCGGCCAGCCGGACCGGCTTTCCTTCTTCTTCCGCCTCGACGGCAAGGTGACGCACAGCCGCGCCGAGGTGGAGAAGCTTGGCTTCCTCCCCAACGACGGCCACTTCTTCAACGGGGCGCTGATCCGCTCCGATGTCTTCTTCAAAGTGGGCCTGCCGGACATGCGGCTGTTTATCCGTGGCGACGAAGTCGACTTCACCATCCGGCTGCGCAAGGCGGGCATCAGGTTTGGCACCGTGACCACCACAGCCATCACCCACCCGCATGCTTTTTCCGAAACCCAGCATGTGTTTGGCGCAGGCTGGCACGTCATCGTTCCGGAGTCCGCGTTCAAGCGCTACTACTATTACCGGAACCGCGGCTACCTGATCCGCCGCTACTTCCGTGTCCGCTCTTTTGTTGCGGACGTGGGCGGTTATGTGGGCTACTTCGCGCAGCGGCGGGACCTGCGGGGGTTCGTCGGCTGGGCCAGGTCCTTCACCACCGGCCTGCGCGGGAAGGGCTTTGCCCCGCTGGAGGACCAGAAGTTCCAGTGACGCACCTCCGGTCAAACGGCTTTTACCTGCCGGACCTGGGGATCTGCCGCTTCAAGTGCCGGTTTCCCAGGAGCCACAGCAGGACCCAGGGCTCTCCGAGCACGCGGTAGGCAACACGTCGGGGATGCAGCAGCAGCCGCCAGGCCCATTCCAGCCCCATCCGGCCCAGCCAGCGCGGTGCAAGTTTCTGGAAGCCGGCCAGCTGTTCGATTGCTCCCCCCACGGCGCAATAGATGGCAGGCGGCATGTCGCCCAGGCGCCGTTGCAGGACTTCCTCCTGCAGGGGCATGCCCAGGCCCAGCAGGACAAGCTGCGGCTGCTGCGCGTGCAGCCACGCAACAGCCTGGTCTTCCAGGTCCCCGTTCCAGCCCTCACCGGGCAGTCCCGCCACCCGGGCCCCGGGGACAATCGACTCCAGTTGCTTAACGGCCGCAGCATTTGCCTCGGCGCCGGCGCCGATCACTGCAATCCGCTCCAGACCGTGAACCTGGCCCAGCGCCGGAAGCCAGTCTGTGGTGCCCAGCCGGTAGTCCATGACCGGCCCTTCGGCTTTGCCGGTCCTCCCCCACAGCCAGAGCACGGGTGCACCGTCCAGCAAAACGACGTCGCTGCGCTGGTAGAGGTTCCGGAAGCCTTCATCCGAGAGCGTCAGCGTCACGCTGTGCAGGTTGTGCCCCAGCACCGTGCGCGTGGAGCCTTCCGCGACGAAGCGGCTGAGTTCCGCCATCAGCTCGGGAACCCGGAGCGGTGTCGCATCAACCTCCAGGACCGGAATCCGCTGGCGGTCCAGAGCCATCACGGTTCAGGGTTCCGAACCGGCGCCGGGGCAGCAGCAGACGAAGGTTTGGCCGCTGCTGGGTCAACCGCGGAGGAACCGGATGCCGCCGGCTGAACCGGTTCAGCTGCGGACTCGTCAGCAGCGTCAGCCGGGACTCCTGCAATCCCGTCCGAGACAGACTCAGCAGCAGGAGATTCAACAGCAGGAGGCACAACGGCCGGAGACTCGTTGGCGGGTGCAGGTTCTTCCGTTGCTTCCACCGGTTCCTCTTCAGCCATGGGGATCTCTCCGAGGCCCAGGACCCCGGGTACGTGTTCACGAAGCTGGTCCAGGGTCACCGCACCGTTGCGGACCACGCGCAGGCGCGGACCCGTGGCATCGACAATCGTGGACGGTACCGCTGCTTCTCCTTCGACCGGCCGGAAGCCGCCTTCAAGGTAGACCTCCACGGAGTCAGCCAGCTGTTCGCGCGCGGCTGCAGCCGTCTGTCCGGGGGCATGGCCGGTGCGGTTGGCCGAGGAAACAGCCAGGGGGCCGGTCAAAGTCAGGAGCTCCTGGGCGATCTCATCGTCCGGCATGCGGAGTGCCACCGTGCCTTTGGTCTCGCCAAGGTCCCAGTCCAGGGAAGGCTGCGCGTGCAGGATGAGGGTTAGGCCACCGGGCCAGAAAGCCTCCGCCAGTTTGCGGGCGTCGGCCGACACTTCCGTGGCGAGGCCGTCCAGGGCATTGATCCGCGGGATCAGCACGGGCGGCGGCATGGTGCGGCTGCGTCCCTTGGACACCAGGAGCATTGTCACGGCCTGGGGCGAGAAGGCGTCGGCGGCAATCCCGTAGACCGTGTCCGTGGGGAAGACCACGCACTTCTTTTCGCTGATGGCACGCTGGGCGTGCTCGAGTCCCTTGGCGCGCTCGTCGTCACTGGTGCAGTTGTAGGTAGTGGTCACTCGCCTATTCTTTCATTCGCTGTGGTCCGGATCCGCGAGCAGGGCGCTGGTGGCGCGCTCCTTGCCGTTGAGGTCCAGGTGCGTCCTGATTCCGGTCCAGTTTCCTGAACCCGCCAAATGGTCGGAAATCCATCCCGCCTGGACTTCTGCATGCTCCATCACAAAGTAGCCGCCCGGGCGCAGGAGGCGGGCGGCGGAGGCAGCGGCCGCCGTCGGAAGTTCCATGCCGTCCGCTCCCCCGCCGTACAGCGCCTCAGGCGGATCATGGAGGGCCACTTCCGGCTCGTTGGGGACGGCTTCGGCGGGGATGTACGGCGGGTTGGACACCACGACGTCGAAAGTCCCGTTCAGCTCGGGCAGCGCGTTCCGCAGGTCCCCCAGGACAAGCCGGACACCCAGCGGGCCCAGGTTTTTTGCTGCCCAGGCATGGGCGAAGGGACTGAACTCGACGGCGTGCACCTCCGCGCCCGGCACTTCGTGGGCGATGGAGCCTGCGATGGCGCCGGAGCCCGTCCCGAGGTCGACGATCCTTGGGTGGGCCATCCCCCGGACGTGGTCGATGACCAGCTGCACCACCGATTCGGTCTCGGGGCGGGGCACGAAAACGCCGGGGCCAACGGCCAGTTCGAGGTAGCGGAAATACGCGACCCCCGTGATGTGCTGCAGCGGTACGCGGCTGGCGCGCTCCGCCACCAGCGCCGCATAGCCTTCCGGCGCCGGTGCATCCCCCAGCATCATGGCACGCAGCCGGCCGAGCCCCACATTCAGCAGGTGGTCCGCCAGCAGCTCCGCGTCCACCCGCGGACTGGGGACGCCGGCGTCACGGAGTATGTCCGTTGCCGCGCTGACGGCGTCCGCGAGCGACTGGCCTGGCTCGAGTGTCATGTCTGCTGTGTGCCGAAAGGACTAGTCGCCGATGGCGTCCAGGCGCGCCTGTTCGTCCATCTCGATGGCGGACTGGATGACGGGCTCGAGGTCGCCGTTCATGACCTGGTCCAGGTTGTACGCCTTGTACCCGGTGCGGTGGTCCGCGATGCGGTTCTCCGGATAGTTGTAGGTCCGGATGCGCTCCGAACGGTCCATGGTGCGGATCTGGGATTTCCGCTGGGCCGAGTTCTCGGCGTCGATCTGCTCCTGCTGGTGCGCCAGGATGCGAGCCCGGAGCACGCGCATGCCCGCTTCACGGTTCTGGAGCTGGGATTTTTCGTTCTGCATGGCCACCACGATGCCCGTGGGAAGGTGCGTGATGCGCACAGCGGAGTCAGTGGTGTTAACGGACTGGCCGCCGGGACCGGAAGACCGGTAGACGTCGATCTTGAGGTCGTTCTGGTTGATTTCCAGCTCTTCGGGTTCATCCACTTCGGGGAGGACAAGGACGCCGGCAGCGGAGGTGTGGATACGGCCCTGCGATTCCGTGACGGGAACGCGCTGGACCCGGTGCACGCCGCCTTCGAACTTGAGGCGCGCGTAGACGCCCTCTGCAGGATCGTTCGAGCTCCCCTTGACGGCAACCTGGACGTCCTTGTAGCCGCCGAGGTCGGATTCGGTGGCGGAAATGATCTCGGTCTTCCAGCCCCGGGACTCCGCGTACCGCGTGTACATACGCAGCAGGTCACCGGCAAACAGGGCGGCCTCGTCGCCGCCTTCACCGCCCTTGACCTCAAGGATCACGTTACGGGCATCGTCAGGATCGCGCGGGATGAGAAGGCGGCGCAGTTTCGCAGCAGCCACCTCAAGGGCGGCTTCCAGCTCAGGGACCTCAGCCGCGAACTCCGGATCCTCCGAGGCCATCTCCTTGGCAGCGGCAAGGTCATCCCGGAGGCCTTCCCACTTGTGGTAGGCCTCAACAATGCCATTGAGCTGAGCCGAACGCCGCCCCAGTTTCCGGGCAAGCCGCTGGTCAGCATAAACAGCAGGATCCCCCAACTGCGCCTGGATAGCATCATGCTCATCAAGCAGGCCCTGTACGGACTCAAACATCTATAAACCTCTTTCGACTTGTACAAGTCTAGTAACAAACAAAGACGGAACCGCGGCTGGTGGCTTAACGACGAAGCCGCACGGATTTTTCCGCCCCGGGAGTGGCATCGGGCCTGCCGGAGCTGGGAGGCTGACGATCGAAGATCGAAAGCCTCCCAGCGTAGGGGCGGGGGCGGAAAATCCGTGCGGCGTCAGCACCGGGGCAGCAGATCAGCCGCTCACCGGAGCCTTATTTGTCGTTATCCGACTTCGCGCCAAGCGTCGTCTTCTGGACCTGCATGAGGAACTCGACGTTGCTCTGGGTTTCCCGGATCTTGTTGGTCAGGAGTTCGAGGCTCTGCTGGGTCTCGAGTCCGGAGAGGACGCGGCGCAGCTTCCACATGATCTTGACTTCCTCGGGCGAGAGCAGGTTCTCCTCGCGGCGGGTGCCGGACGCGTTGACGTCCACGGCCGGGAAGATGCGCTTGTCTGCCAGCTGGCGGGACAGGCGGAGCTCCATGTTGCCGGTGCCCTTGAACTCCTCGAAGATGACCTCGTCCATCTTGGAACCGGTCTCCACGAGCGCGGTGGCCAGGATGGTGAGCGAGCCGCCGTTTTCGATGTTGCGGGCTGCACCGAAGAAGCGCTTCGGCGGGTACAGCGCCGCGGAGTCCACGCCACCGGACAGGATGCGGCCGGAGGCCGGCGCTGCCAGGTTGTAGGCGCGGCCCAGGCGGGTCATGGAGTCCAGCAGGACCACCACGTCCATGCCCATTTCCACGAGGCGCTTGGCGCGTTCGATGGAAAGTTCGGCCACGGTGGTGTGGTCATCGGCAGGACGGTCGAAGGTGGAGGCAATGACCTCGCCCTTGACGGTGCGCTGCATGTCCGTGACTTCTTCGGGGCGTTCGTCAACCAGCACCATCATGAGGTGGACCTCAGGGTTGTTGGTGGTGATCGCGTTGGCGATGGACTGCAGGATGAGCGTCTTGCCGGCCTTCGGGGGCGAAACGATCAGGCCGCGCTGGCCCTTGCCGATGGGAGCCACGAGGTCGATGACGCGGGGGCCGATCTTCTTGGGATCGGTTTCCAGCCGCAGGCGCTCGGACGGGTAGAGCGGAACCAGCTTGGCGAACTCGACGCGGTCCTTGAGCTCTTCGGCGGTCTTGCCGTTCACCGAGGTGACGCGGACCAGGGCGTTGAACTTCTGGCGGGCGGACTGCTGGCTGCGGTCTTCGCCTTCGCGGGGTGCACGGATGGCGCCGACGACGGCGTCGCCCTTGCGCAGGTTGTACTTCTTGACCTGGGCCAGGGAAACGTAGACGTCGTTGGGGCCCGGCAGGTAGCCGGAGGTGCGGATGAACGCGTAGTTCTCCAGGACGTCGAGGATGCCGGCTACGGGCAGCAGGACATCGTCCTCGGTAACCTCGACGTCGTCGACGTCCGGCCCCTGGGAACGGCCGCGGCGGCGGTCATTGCGGTCGCGGAAGCGGTCGTTCCGGGAGTTGTTGTCCCGGTCCTGGCCGCCGGAACGGTCATTGCGGTCGTTCCGGTCGCGGCGGTTGCGCCGGTTGCGCCGGCTGCCGCCGTCGGAGTCATCGCCGTCGCGGGTGTCGCGGTTGTCATCGCGGCGGGCGCCATCGCGCTGGCCTGCCTCGCGGCTGCCGGTGTTGTCCCGGCCGCCGTCTGCACTGTCGCGGGAAGCGTTGTCACGGCCGGCGTTGTCGCGTCCGCTGTTGTCGCGGCCACGGGTGCGGCCGGCTTCGCGGCGGTCGGTGCGCTGGCCTGCCTCGCCGGCTTCGGCGGGGGCTTCGGTGCGCTGTTCTGACGAGCGCTGTTCTGACGTGCGCTGTTCTGACACGCGCTGGTCGGCGTCGGCCTGCTCAGCGGGAGCCTCGGCGGCTTCGGCAGCCTGCGGCGCAGCGGCTGCTTCACCGCGGCGGCGGTTGCGGGTGCGCGGCTGGCGGCGCTCGGTGGCGCCTTCGGGTGCTTCGGCTGCCTCGGCGGCGGGTGCCTCAACCGAAGCGGCGCTGCTGGTTTCGGCAGCGGCCGGCTCGGCAGCGGCAGGGGCCACAACTCCGTCGCTGACGGCGCGGCGGCTGCGGCCGCGGCGCGCCCGGGTTCCTTCAGCAGGAGCTTCCGTTGCCTCGGCGGCGGCCGGGGAGGTCACCGCGGTGGAGACGGCCGGGGCTTCGACGGCCTTTTCGGTTGCCCTGGCGGGAGCCTTGGTCAGGGGGGTGCCGGCGCGGTGGGCGGAGATGGCCGAAACCAGGTCCCCCTTGCGCATCCGGGAACCGCCTGAAATGCCGAGCTGGCTGGCCAGTGCCTGCAGCTGGGCGAGCTTGAGGCCGGCAAGGCCGCTGCTCTTGGCGGGTGCTGCCGGTGATTCGGCAGCAGAAGATGATAGTTCCACAGCTGGCGACAGCTCAGTGGTTTCGGTCACGAAGGATCCTTCCCCCTCGACGGCGTCCAGACTGGGAGCTGGGCGCGATGATTTGATCTGGGCTGCAGTTCAGATCTGCAGCCGGATTGTTCGGCCTTGCCGGTTGGATTTCGGCCAGCAGGGCCGGATACTGATTCACCTTGCGCTCCGCCCATGACGGGACGCCGGACTGACGCTTCAGGGGCAGTTTAAGTGCTGCAGATTCCTGCGACAGACCTAGCAGGCGGCACCGGAATAGATTGCGCAGTAAGAGACCAGGCGGCAACTAAGTGCAATAGCAGATCAGATAGGCGGAATTACCGCCGGTGCAAGTCCACCTTAGCACCTTCGACGTCCACTGCCAGCTTCAGCACCCGCCAGGAGATATCCGGCGTGTTGGCCGCGTTGAACTCCCCGATGAAAGCCACAGCGGCGGCGGCTTCGGCCTCACCGTTGGCAAGGACCAGCACCGTGGGCCCGGCACCCGAGACGACGGCGGCGTGGCCCGCGGCGCGCAGCGCACCGATAAGGGCCGCGCTGGGCCGCATTGCCTCGGCCCGGTAGCTCTGGTGCAGATAGTCCTCGGTGCCGGCCAGCAGGAACTCGGGCTTTTGCGTCAGTGCGTGGATCAGGAGGGCTGCGCGGCCCGCGTTCATGGCAGCGGCGTGGTGGCCCACCGATGCCGGCAAGAGGGCGCGTGCCGCCTCCGTGGACAGTTCGAAGTCCGGGACCGCCACGACCGGGATGACCGAATCAACCACCGTGGCGCTGGTGCTGCTGTACTGGTCACTGTCCTGCCAGGACAGCGCCAGTCCGCCGAAAATGGCGGGTGCCACGTTGTCAGGGTGGCCTTCGATTTCACTGGTCAGCTGCAGGATCCAGTCCCGGCCCCGTCGGTGCGCCTCCGGCACCATGGCATTGGCCGCCGATACTGCCGCCACTACGGCGGAGGCGGACGAGCCGAGGCCGCGGCCGTGCGGGTTGATGTTGTCGGCGGTCACCTTCAGGCCGCCGTGGCGGAAACCGAGCCTTTCGAACGCCGCTTCCATGGCCCTGACCACCAGGTGGCTTGCATCCCGGGGCAGGGTTTCCGCGCCTTCGCCGCGAAGCTCGAACAGCAGCTCGTCCGTTTCCAGGCTTTCCACTGTCAGGGTGTCGTGCAGTGCCAGGGCCAAGCCCAGGCTGTCATAGCCCGGGCCCAGGTTGGCCGTGGTTGCCGGCACCCGGACGGTGACAATCTGGCCGGCCTCGATGGGGTGCAGTCCGACGGCGGCCGGCGAAGTGGTTTCCAAGGCTATTTTTCTTCCAGTCCCAGTTCAGCAGCAACCGTGACCACGTCGTTGGGTACCTTGACCGGCTGCACGTCGCTGCCGTCCTCGGTGCGCAGGGCCCACTGGGGGTCCTTGAGTCCGTGGCCCGTGACGGTGATGACGATGGTCTTGCCGGCAGGGACTTCCCCCGCGGCGTGCTTCTTTAGGAGGCCTGCCACTCCGGCAGCCGAGCCCGGCTCAACGAAGACGCCCTCGCGGGAGGACAGCCAGCGGTGGGCGCTCAGGATTTCCTCATCCGTGACGGAGTCGATCAGCCCGCCGGACTCGTCCCGCGCGCCGATGGCACCGTCCCAGGAGGCGGGGTTGCCAATGCGGATGGCCGTAGCGATGGTGTCAGGCTCGGTGATGGGGTGGCCGGCGACGAACGGCGCCGCACCTGCCGCCTGGAAGCCCCACATCGCAGGGGTCCGGGTGGAGACTGCGGGAAGGGTGCCGGCCGTCTCGGACTCGAACGGAGCGGAGTACTCCTTGTAGCCCTTCCAGTACGCGGTGATGTTTCCGGCGTTGCCCACCGGCAGGACGTGGATGTCCGGAGCGTCGCCCAGGGCGTCGACGATTTCGAAGGCGCCGGTCTTCTGTCCCTGGATGCGGGCAGGGTTCACCGAGTTCACCAGGAACACCGGGTAGGACTCCCCCAGCTTCCGGGCGATGTCCAGGCAGTTGTCGAAGTTGCCGTCCACCTGGAGCAGCGTGGCGCCGTGGGCGATCGCCTGGCTGAGCTTGCCCATGGAAATCTTGCCTTCGGGCACCAGGACAGCGCACTTCAGGCCGGCGGCAGTGGCGTAGGCAGCAGCGGAGGCGGAGGTGTTGCCCGTGGAGGCACAGACTACCGCTTTCGCGCCGGAGGCAACGGCCGCCGTCATGGCCATGGTCATGCCGCGGTCCTTGAAGGAACCGGTGGGGTTCATGCCCTCCACCTTCAGGTACACCTCGGAACCGGTGAGTTCCGAAAGCTTCTGCGCGTGCACCAGCGGCGTGCCGCCCTCGCCCAGGGTGATCACCCTGGTGGATTCCGTCACGGGCAGACGGTCAGCGTATTCGCGGATGACACCGCGCCATTGGTGAGCCACTTAGACTCCTTCTACCCGCAGAACGGATGTAACTGAGTTGATGACGTCCAGGCCCTTCACGGCCTGGACGGTGGCCGCAAGGGCAGCCTCTGACGCGCGGTGGGTGACGATCCGCAGTTCGGCGGATTCCACGTTGGACTCCGCATCACGGTGGATGGTCTGCCGCATGATCTCGATGGACACGCCATGCTCAGCGAAGAGCTGGGCAATCCGTGCCAGCACGCCGGGCTGGTCGGCGACGTCGAGCCCGATGTAGTAGCTGGTGACGGCCGCGTCGATCGGCAGCGCCGCAACCTGGCCGGTGGTGGTTTCCGTGCGGCCCGGGCCGCCGAGGACCAGGCTGCGCGCGGCCGAGACCAGATCGCCCAGGACGGCGGACGCCGTGGGGGTGCCGCCGGCTCCCTGGCCGTAGAACATCAGTTCGCCGGCGTTCTCGGCTTCGATGAACACTGCGTTGAAGGCGCCGTGGACGGCGGCCAGCGGGTGCTCGCGGGGAAGCAGCGTGGGGTGCACGCGCACGGAGACGCCCTCGCCGCCGCCTGTATCTGTGTCTGCAACATTGAGCTTTTCAGCAATCGCCAGCAGCTTGATGACAAAGCCCGCGTCCTTGGCCGCGGCAATATCCGCCGCAGTGACGGAGGTGATTCCCTCGCAGTGGACGTTTTCCAGGGCAAACCTGGTGTGGAAGGAGAGCGAGGCAAGGATGGCGGCCTTCGCGGCGGCATCGTGGCCTTCGACGTCGGCAGTGGGGTCCGCCTCCGCGTAGCCGAGGCGCTGCGCTTCGGCGAGGGCATCGGCGAACTGGGCTCCGGTGGTGTCCATCTGGTCAAGGATGAAGTTCGTGGTGCCGTTGACGATGCCCAGGACGCGGGTGATGCGGTCGCCGGCGAGGCTGTCGCGGATGGGCCGCAGGATGGGAATGGCACCGGCGACGGCGGCCTCGTAGGAGAGCTGGACGCCGGCCTTGTCAGCCTCCTCGTGGAGGGTGGGGCCGTCCTGCGCCACAAGCGCCTTGTTGCCCGTGACAACGCAGGCACCGTTGCGGAGTGCGGAAAGGATCAGGGTGCGGGCGGGTTCGATGCCGCCCATCAGCTCGATGACCAGGTCCGCGTCCTTCACCAGCGTGTCGGCGTCGGTGGTGAAAAGGTCCTGCGGAAGGTCGACGTCGCGCTTGGCGTGGACATTGCGCACGGCGATGCCGCTCAGCTGCAGCTTCGCTCCCGCGCGGGCGGCAAGGGTGTCGGCGTCCTCGATGAGAATCCGCGCAACCTGGGCCCCAACGTTGCCACAGCCCAGCAGGGCTACTTTCAGGGTTCGCAATTCGGTCATTCAGACTCCCATGTCGCGGTTCAGCAGATCTTCTTCGGTTTCCCCGCGGACAATCAGCCGGGCAGATCCGTCGCGCACCGCGACAACGCCCGGCCGGGCCAGATAGTTGTAGTTGCTTGACAGGGCCCAGCAGTAGGCGCCGGTACCCGGTACAGCAAGCAGATCACCGGCTGCCACGTCCTCGGGCAGATATACATCTCTAACAACTATGTCGCCGCTCTCGCAATGTTTGCCCACCACGCGGGACAGCTGCGGGCCGGCGGCAGACGTGCGGGACGCCAGGATTGCGGAGTAATCCGCGTCGTACAGCACCGGGCGGGCGTTGTCGCTCATCCCGCCGTCCACCGAAACATAGCGCCGCGGATACGTAACGTTGTTGCCCGCGTCACTCGCGTCCGCGGCGGGCGCATCCACGCGGACGGTCTTGAGCGTTCCCACCTCATACAGGGTGAAGGTGGTGCTGCCCACAATGGCGCGGCCGGGTTCGATGGAGATGCGGGGAGAGTCTATGCCCAGTTCAGCGCAGGTGGAACGCACGACGGCGGCCATCGCCTCCGCAATTTCCGATGCGGGGCGGGGGGTGTCCACCGGCGTGTAGGCAATGCCGTAGCCGCCGCCAAGATCCAGTTCCGGCAGGACGATGGAGTACTTTTCCTGCATGGCGGCGAGGAAGCGGAGGAGCTTCTGGGCGGCCAGGGCAAAACCGTCCGGCTCGAAGATCTGGGAGCCGATGTGGCAGTGCAGCCCCAGCAGTTCGATGCCCGGATGCGCCGACGCAGCCGCGACGGCCTCCTCGGCAGCCGACAGGCCGGCCTGTTCAGTGGTATCCGCGGCCATGGAAAGGCCGAACTTCTGGTCCTCGTGGGCAGTGGCGATGAACTCGTGGGTGTGGGCGTGCACGCCGGGCGTCAGGCGCAGCATGACCTTGGCCTGCTCGCCCCGGCGCTGTGCGATGTCTCCCACCCGGACCAGCTCGCCGAGGCTGTCCACCACGATCCTGCCCAGCTTCATGTCCAGGGCACGGTGGATCTCACGGTCGGACTTGTTGTTGCCATGCAGGGCAACGTCAGCCCCGGGGATGCCGGCCTTTGCGGCCACGGCCAGCTCCCCGCCGGAGGCTGTATCCAGCCGGAGACCTTCTTCTTCAACCCAGCGCACCACGGCGGTGCACAGGAACGACTTGCCGGCATAGTAGACGTCCACACCCCCGCAGATATCGGCAAACGCATTGTTGAACGCGTCGCTGAAGGCGCGTGCCCGGGCGCGGAAATCATCCTCGCTCATGACGAACAGCGGGGTTCCGTACTGCTGCTGGAGCTCGCTGACCGGAATGCCGCCGACGGTGAGTTGACCTGAATCGTTCCGGGCTGCGTCCTGTGCCCACATCTTGGGCTCCAAGGCATTCAGGTCGGCGGGGACCGATAGCCATTCGGGTGCCAGCGGGGACGCCTGGCTCGGGGAATCTTCGTGCTGCGGTGACATGGAGATCACATCCGTTCCGGCGCGGAAACACCCAGCAGGTCCAGGCCATTGGCCAGCACCTGGCTGGTGGCGTCATTAAGCCACAGGCGCGTGCGGTTTACGTCGGTCACGGCTTCGTCGCCCATGGGCGCAATACGGCAGGCGTCATACCAGCGGTGGTAGGCACCGGCAATGACTTCAAGGTGCCGGGCCACCCGGTGCGGCTCGCGCAGTTCGGCGGCTTTGGCCACGATCGAGGGGTAGCTGCCCAGGTAGGAGAGCAGCTCGTTCTCCGTGGCGTGGTCCAGCAGTGAAGCGTCAAAGGAGTCCGTGCCGTCCACCTGGCGTTCCACACCGGCGGCCACGGCGTTCCGGGCGGCGCCCCGGGAGCGGGCGTGGGCGTACTGGACGTAGAACACCGGGTTTTCGTTGCTGTGCTTCTTCAGCAGCTCCGGGTCGAGGGTCAGCGGCGAATCCGCAGGGAACCGGGCCAGGGAGTAGCGGACAGCGTCCTTCCCGAGCCAGTCGATCAGGTCCTTGAGCTCGATGATGTTGCCGGCGCGCTTGGACAGCTTGGCCCCGTTGACAGAGACAAGCTGGCCGATCAGCACTTCGATATGGACTTCGGGATCGTCGCCGGCGGCGGCCGCAATGGCCTTGAGCCGGTTGATGTACCCGTGGTGGTCCGCACCCAGCAGGTAGATTTTCTCGGTAAATCCCCGGTCCTTCTTGGACAGGTAGTAGGCGGCGTCCGCGGCGAAGTAGGTGGGTTCGCCGTTGGCGCGGATCATCACCCTGTCCTTGTCGTCGCCAAAGTCCGTGGTCCGCAGCCAGACCGCACCGCCGTCGTCGAACACGTGGCCCTGCTCGCGCAGCCGCGCCACGGCACTTTCGATGGCACCGGCGTCGTGCAGTTCCTGCTCGGAGAAGAAGACGTCAAACTCCACGCCGAAGTCCGCGAGGGTGGCCTTGATGTCCTTCATCTGCGCCTTGTAGGCCGCGGCGCGGATGACCGGCAGGGCAGCCACTTCGGTCAGTTCGCGGATGTCGGGGTGCTCGGTGAGGACCTCATGGCCGAGGTCGGCAATGTATTGGCCGGGGTAGCCGCCGTCGGGCACGGGCAGGCTGTGGAGCCGGTTGTAAACGGAGTGGGCGAACACGTTCATCTGGGTGCCGGCGTCGTTGATGTAGTACTCAGCGGTGACCTCGGCACCGGAGGCGCGCAGGACGCGGGCGATCGCATCCCCCAGGGCTGCCCAGCGGGTGTGCCCGATATGCAGGGGCCCGGTGGGGTTGGCGGAAACGAATTCCATGTTCACCGTGTGGCCGGCGAGCGCCGAGTTGGTGCCGTACTGCTTTCCGGCTTCCACAATCGCCTTGGCGAGGGCGCCGGCAGCGGCGGCGTCCACGGTGATGTTCAGGAACCCCGGCCCGGCGATGTCCACCGCGGAAACGCCGTCGATGGATTTCAGCCGCGCGCTGAGGATCGTGGCGAATTCCCGGGGGTTGGTGCCTGCCTGCTTGGCCAGCTGAAGGGCGATATTGGTGGCCCAGTCTCCGTGGTCCCTGTTCTTTGGCCGCTCCACGCGCACCTCATCAGGCACGGCTGATGCAGGAAGGGCGATGTCGCCGGCGGCGACGGCTTCCTTCAGGCAGGCGGATATGGCGAGGGAGAGTTCTTCGGGAGTCACCCCTCTAGCCTACCGGGGGCCCAGTAACAGCAAGTAATTCAGGCCTTTTTGATGCACCGGGGATCCACAGGAAACAGGGAATGCGGGTACAGGTTGAACCAATACGCTGGGTTCGGCGTTGACAACACGTAACCACCTGGCATTTCCGCACCGAGTCCACCGACGAAACGAGAACCCCGATGAGACCCGCAGTCCGTAAAAGTGTTTATGCCGGGATCGCCGGCCTGTCCCTGGCCGGAACGGTGGCCGCCTGCGCCCCTTCTGCCGGGGACTCCTCCCCCGCAGCCACCGGAAGCAGCACTACCGGAAGTACTCCAGCGCCCGGCGCGTCAACCCCGGCCGGCAGCGGAGCAGACTACAAAGACGGCACCTACAGCGCGGATGGGACGTACGTCTCACCCAACGGCACCGAAACTGTGGGCGTGGAACTGACCCTGGCATCCGGGACCGTCACGGACGTGCAGATCACGCAGCACCCCTCCAACCCGAACACCCGCAAGTTCCAGGGCGAGTTCGCCGGTGGGATCGCGGGGCAGGTGGTGGGCAAGAGCATTGATCAGCTCAATGTTTCCAAGGTTGCCGGCTCCTCGCTCACCAGTGGCGGCTTCAACCAGGCCGTGGAGCAGATCAAGTCGGAAGCGCGATAGGACGTGCCGGGCGGCTGGGAGGATTTTGCGTTTGAGGCGATCGGAACGCGCTGGGAAATTTCAACGCCGCAGCCGCTCGATTCCGCCCTCCGCACGCGCCTGCTGGCCCTGGTGGAACGGTTCGACGCCGACTGGTCCCGGTTCCGGGCGGATTCCCTTGTCAGCGCCCTGGCCAGGGCACCCGGAAGGTATGAGTTTCCCGCGGAGGCGCAGGCGCTGGGGCAGCTGTACCGGAGCCTTTATGAGGCCACCGGCGGGGCCATGACGCCGCTGATCGGACCCAGTCTGGAGCGCCTGGGGTACGACGCGAATTACTCCCTTCGCCCCTCGGGCTCCGCACTGCCGGCGCCGGCCTGGGACGGGGTGCTGGAGTGGGCCGGCAGCACCCTCACCACCTCGGCTCCCGTTGTGCTGGACGTCGGGGCTGCCGGCAAGGGTTTGCTGGTGGATCTACTGGCTGCCCAGCTTGAGGAGGCCGGGCTCGAGGCGTATGCCGTTGATGGCAGCGGAGACCTGCTGGGGAAGGGTCCGGAACCCGTTGCCGTGGCGCTGGAACACCCGTACAACACGACGCAGGCCATTGGGGTGGTGCAACTGGCGGACCGTGCTCTGTGCGCCTCTGCGGCCAACCGGCGCGCCTGGGGCGACGGCCTGCACCACGTCCTGGACGGGAGGACCGGCCGGCCCGTCAGGACGGCCGTGGCCACGTGGGCACTGGCCGGCACCACCATGCTGGCCGATGCCCTGGCAACAGCGCTCTTCTTTGTACCCGGCGCTGAACTCCAACGGTCCTTCGACTTCTCCTGGCTCACCGTTTTCTCGGACGGAAGCGCCGCCCATTCAGCAGAGTTTGAGGGGACACTGTTCACATGAGCCCTGTTGAAACGCCGAAAGCGCCGCCGGGCGCCGCCTTGGGTGCCCGGCTGGACACCGCACTGGGCCGGTTCACCATGTACCGGCTGGTCCTCCTAGTCCTCGCGGTCCTGGCTGTATACAGCCTGGTCCTCGATGCCCTTGGTTGGCTGACGTTCGGTATTCCCGAAATGCTGGCGCACCTGGTGCTGTGCCTCGGCCTGACATACGCCTCAAACAGGGCGCTGGCGCCGCTGTTCCGGGTCCGGCCGCACTCTGAGTCCTCGCTCATCACGGGCCTGCTGCTGTACTTCCTGTTCTGGCCCTCGTTCGCGCCGCTGGACGTGGCAGGAGTGGCCCTGGCCTGCGTCCTGGCGTCGGCATCGAAGTATGCGCTCGCGTGGCGCGGCCGGCACATCTTCAACGCCGCCGCGGCGGGAGCTTTCGTGGCCGGGCTCACCGGGCTCAACATCGCAACCTGGTGGGCCGCCACTCCTGCGATGCTGTGGGTGCTGGTGCCCGGTGTTCTCCTGGTCCTGCACAGAACACGGAAGTTCCTGATGGCGTCCGTCTTCGTTGCTGTGGCAACTGCCATCATCACGGCGGAACTGCTGCAGGCCGGGATGTCCGTGGGCATGGCACTGTGGCAATCCCTGGCCCAGCGGCCGCTGCTGTTTTTTGTTGGCTTCATGCTCACCGAACCACTCACCCTGCCGCCACGGAGGCGACAGCAGCTGGCACTTGCCGCCGTAGTGGGCGTGGTGTTCGCAGTCCCCTACAACTTCGGTTTCCTGGCCAATTCGCCGGAGGCAGCGCTGCTGCTGGGCAATGCGATCGCGTTCCTGATGGGGCAGCGGGGCAGGGTGGCCCTTCGCCTGACCGGGACCAGGCCCTTGACGCGCAGCACCACGGAGTTCAGTTTCGAGCCGTCCCGGCCCGTGCGCTTCGTGCCGGGGCAGTACATGGAACTGGACCTTCCGCATGCAAAATCGGACGGCAAGGGACGACGCCGGGTGTTCAGCCTGACGGGTTCACCCAGTGAACGCGTGGTCAAGTTCGGCGTGCGGACCGCGGAGCCCCTGTCCGCAGCCAAGAAGGTCCTCCTGTCGCTGAAGCCGGGGGATGAAGTGACGGCCACGGCGGTTGGAGGTGATTTTGTCCTTCCCCGCGATCCACGCAAGCGTGTCCTGCTGATTGCCGCCGGGATCGGCATCACGCCCTACCTTTCACACTTGGCGTCCGGTGGATTGCGGGACCGGGATGCGGTGCTGCTCCTGCTGGCGAGGAGCGCGGAGGAGGTTGCCTATGCCGAGGAGCTGCAGGCGGCAGGTATCCGCGTCCTGGTCCGCGTGGCGGACGGTTCCGTGCCGCCCCCGGGCCTGGCCACCGCGTCCTGGGATGGCACGCGGGTGGATGGTGAGGCCATCCGCGCCCTGGTCCCCGACGTCGCTGACCGTGAGGTGTACATCTCGGGTTCCCCTGCCAGCGTGGCCTCACTGAGGCGGGCTGCAAAAGAGGCCGGGGCAAGAAAAGTCCACGTTGATTCCTTCTCGGGCTACTGACTTTCCACCGTTCGGCTCCTCCTGGCGCAGTGCCGATTTTCCCTTGCGGGCCACCTTGCTGCTAAGCTCTAGGACGTCCCGCCGGCAACGGCAGGAACCCCGGATTGCCCTCGTAGCTCAGGGGATAGAGCGTCTGCCTCCGGAGCAGAAGGTCGTAGGTTCGAATCCTATCGAGGGCACCAACGAGAACCGCCAGGAATCAATGATTCCTGGCGGTTCTCTGCATTTCGGTGGGTGCTGCCTCTGAATGCCACCTCAGGCCCGGGCCCCTCCCGTGGGAACTATTGGCCACGGCTGTCGATTAAACCTTTCAGCAGAGCCCAGCGCCACAGTCGGAGCGCTGCCACCGAACGAAAGGCGCGTCATCGTAGGCCGGAACACCGTGACCAGTACAAAAGCTCCCGGGCCAGCCCTGCCCCTGGTCCTGCCCAGTCACAACAACCCCGATGCCCAGTTGCGGCATATCTTTGTGGTCTCGTGCTGAACTCCGACAGGACCCGGGACAGCCGGCGCGGGCCGCTTCGGCTGCTCCCCGGGTTTCTCGTTTTTGTGCTGCTCGCATCAGCGCTGGTACTCCTCGCGCCAGGCCTGCCCAGCGGTTTGCGGGGCGCCGGCGGCTCGCTGGTGTGGAACCCGGAGTGCGTTGTCGAGACCCCTGACGGGAAGGTAGGGCTCAACCGGGAGGAGGCGCAACGGGCCACAACAGCCGTCGCACTGCTGGCCAGCGGCGTGCAGCCACCGGACACCTCCGGCATTGATGCGGCGGCGTTGGAGCAGCTGGCTGCCGGCCCGTCCGATGACGCAGGCCCTTCCCTCTCCTGCCGGGGCTCGGCCACCAGCGGACTGGGCGAAGAGCCGCTGACTGCCACGGGCCTGACACCCCGTGCCGAGCGGTTGCGCGCGGCGATGACGGAGGTGTTTGGCTCCCAAAGTTTGGGCGGGTTCGCCCCAGGCGGCGTCGGCCAAGGACACGGAGCTGACTCCACGCACTATGACGGCCGGGCAGTGGATGTCTTCTTCCGTCCCGTGACCGAGGAAAACCGGCGCGCTGGGTGGGTGCTGGCCCACTGGCTGGTTGCCCACGCGGGGGCGCTGGATATCCAGTACGTGATCTTTGACGACCGCTTCTGGAGCGTGCACAGTTCCCGCGGGCAATGGCAGGAATACCGTGCACCTGAGCCCCGCAACGAGATCCTGCGCCACCTCGACCACGTGCATGTGGATGTGCTGGCCGGAGGGTCCGGCTAGGGGCAGTGCCGGGAGCCTGCCAGGGATTGTCGGTGCCTGCTCGTAGTCTGAATTCACCAAGTTGAGGGGGTACGCCATGCACGGTCCGTTCTGTTCCATCATCCCGCCCTACATGCTGAGGAGGCTGGCCAGGCAGGGTGCGCCGGAGTTTTCGTCCGCGGCCAGGGCAGCCAAGGAAGCCTTAGGCCATGTCGAGTCGTTCCGTTCAGCACGGGCCCAGTCCGTGCAGGGCGCTCCGGCAGGTGTCCGCCAGGCCAAGCCCGGGCCGCCAGATCGGAGCATCTTCGACGCAAACAGTTCGGAGATCCTCCCTGGCACGCTGGTGCGCAAGGAAGGCGGGCCACCTGCGGGTGACCCCGCGGCTGACGAAGCCTTTGACGGGCTGGGCCACACGCACCGCCTCTACGCCGACGTGTTCGGGCGCAATTCCATTGACGGTCGCGGGATGCCCCTGAACGCCACGGTCCACTTCGGCCGGCTCTACGACAACGCCTTTTGGGACGGGAAGCAGATGGTCTTCGGGGACGGGGACGGTGAGGTCTTTGAACGGTTTACCAAGTCCCTGAGCGTCATCGGGCACGAGCTCGCACACGGCGTTACCCAGCATTCGGCTGCGCTTGTGTACCGGAACCAGGCGGGCGCACTCAACGAATCCATGTCCGACGTCTTCGGCGCGCTGGTGGAACAGTACGTCAGGAACCAGTCCGCCGCCGAGGCCAGCTGGCTTATTGGCGAAGGCATCTTCACTCCTGAAGTGGAAGGAAGGGCCCTGCGGTCCCTGAAGGCCCCCGGAACGGCGTACGACGACGACGTGCTGGGGAAGGATCCGCAGCCGGACTCGATGGACACCTACGTAAGGACCAGCGCGGACAACGGCGGTGTCCACATCAATTCCGGCATCCCCAACCGCGCCTTTTACCTGGTTGCGGAGTCTCTCGGCGGAAATGCCTGGGACTCCCCCGGGCGCATCTGGTACGAGGCACTCACTGGCGGATCGCTTCCGCCGGCCGCCACCTTCAGGGTCTTCGCCCGCGCCACGGTTGAATCTGCCGTAGAGCTCTTCGGTTCCGGGTCTCCGGAGCATGACGCCGTCCAGCTGGCGTGGGAAACTGTGAAGGTCAAGCTCTAACAAACGCCCGGCTGGCGCAGTTTGGCCGCCGGGCTGCAGGGGAAGCCCAAGGACCAGGCCATGAAGATCAGCGTTGAGCGCACCGGAGGAATCGCCGCGATACCACGGGTGTGGACTGTGGAAGCCCGCTCCGAGACCGCTATCAGCCAGTGGCAGCCCATTGTGGAAGCCTGCCCATGGGATTCGGTGCCCCGGACACCCCGGGCTGCGGCAGAGAAGTTCGCCGGGCACCAGCCGGACCGGTTCATCTACTCCATTCGGGCCGGCCAGCACCGGGCCGCGCTTCCGGAGCAGGCCGTCACCGGGCCGTGGCGGGTGCTGGTGGACAGTACCCGGGAAGCCGCCGAGGCATCCCGGGTCCAGCGGCGGCAGGACGGCGCGTCCCCCGGCTGACTGCGTGGAAAGCTCGGCTGGTTGTACGAAAGGCTCGGCTGGTTGTACGAAAGGCTCGGCTGGTTGTACGGAAGGCTCAATTGGGTGCACGGAAGGCTCAATTGGGTGCACGGAAGGCTCAATTGGGTGCACGGAAGGCTCCGCTGCAGCCGGAGGCCGGAACACGCTCCGGCCAGGCAGTAGCTACCCCGCTTCAGCCAGTTGGCCGCGGAAGGCCCTGCGGTATGACTGCGGACTGGTGTCCAGGACCTTGGCGAAGTGGTGGCGCAACAGGACAGGATGGCCGAAGCCGGACTCCCTGGCGATCTCGTCGATGTTCAGGTCAGTGGATTCAAGGAGCTCCTGGGCGCGGAGTACACGCTGCGAGTTGAGCCACGCGGCAGGGGTGGCTCCGGTCTCGGACCTGAACCGCCTTGCAAAGGTCCGCGGAGACATGTGGACCCGTGCCGCCAGGTCATTCACCGTGTGTTCGTGCTCCAGGTTTTCCACCATCCAGCGCAGCAGTTTCTCCATGGGTGCGGAACCGCAGGTGGGCATGGGCCGGTCGATGAACTGCGCCTGGCCGCCGTCGCGGTGCGGAGGAACCACCATGTCCCTTGCTATCGCGGCAGCCACGTGCGCCCCCAACTCCACGCGCACCAGGTGGAGGCACGCATCGATCCCCGCGGCGGTGCCGGCGGAGGAGATGATGTTGCCGTCCTGGACGTACAGCACGTTCTCGTCAACCTGCACGAGCGGATACTCGGCAGCGAGCTGGCCCGAATAGTGCCAGTGGGTGGTGCAGCGGCGCCCGTCCAGCAGGCCGGCACGGGCCAGGGCAAAAGCGCCAGAGCAGATGGACATCACCCAGGCACCCCGGGCATCGGCAGCGCGGAGCGCCTCCAAAACCGGTCCGGGCAGCTCCTCGTCCCTGCCGTAGGGTGCCATGATGACCAGGTCCGCATCCTGTGTGGCCTCGAGCCCCAGTCCTACGTTCATGGA
This sequence comes from Pseudarthrobacter quantipunctorum, assembly GCF_045291495.1. Lineage (NCBI taxonomy): Bacteria > Bacillati > Actinomycetota > Actinomycetes > Micrococcales > Micrococcaceae > Pseudarthrobacter > Pseudarthrobacter quantipunctorum. The sequence continues at coordinate 1,450,538 of NZ_CP148033.1, read as the reverse complement.
CAGTCCCGACTTCAGCGGCACGTTTCCGGGGTTAGCGGTGCACACGCGGAAATCGAAAGCCGGGACGCCGCTGCCCCTGGCCGATCTGTCGATGCCGAACACCTCGCACGCGGTCCCGAATTCGAACATCGAGAAGTTGGGAACCACGATGACTGCCACTGATTTGAGCATGTCTCCATTGTGGCAGGAATTAGAGCTTATTGGGCATTTCTGCCACTTTTTTCCGGTTGGCACAGGGAGAAGCATGGAGGCATGGAAATCCTCATAACCGCCCTCCTCATCGTGATCCTCCTCGTTATCGCCGCCACCCTTTCAGCACTCCTGCGTGACGGAAGGGGACATACGCCTCCGGTCGAATCCCACGAGGCATGGTCCGCCCTGGACCTTCCCAGCATCAACTACACGCTTCGCGTCTTCTAACCACCCACCAATCCGGAAACAACTGCAGACAGTCGAAACGGGATGCCCGGGCTCCCGCAGTAGACTGTCAGCAGACATGACACTTCACATCGCCTATCCCGCTGAGCTGCCGGTTTCCGAACGGCGCGAAGACCTGATGGCAGCCATCGCAGCAAACCAGGTCACCATCATCGCCGGCGAGACCGGCTCCGGTAAGACCACCCAGATACCCAAGATGTGCCTTGAGCTTGGGCTGGGTGAGAATGGCCTGATCGGCCATACCCAGCCCCGCCGGCTGGCCGCGCGCACCGTGGCCGAGCGCATCGCGGAGGAGCTGGGCGTGGACATCGGCCAGGAGGTGGGCTTCCAGGTCCGCTTCACCGGCGAAGTCAGCCGTGCCACGAAGATCAAGCTGATGACGGACGGCATCCTGCTGGCGGAAATCCAGCGGGACAAGCTGCTCCGCAAGTACAACGCCATCATCATCGATGAGGCCCACGAGCGCAGCCTGAACATCGACTTCATCCTGGGCTACTTGAAACGGATCCTGCCGCAGCGGCCGGACCTCAAGGTGATCATCACCTCTGCCACCATCGACCCCCAGCGGTTTGCCAACCATTTCGGCACAGCCGAAAACCCCGCCCCCATCGTCGAGGTCTCCGGACGGACCTACCCCGTGGAGATCCGCTACCGCCCGCTGTCGCAGCCGCCGGGTGGAGCCGGCGCGGATGACGAAGAGAATGGCTCGGACGACGAACTTGAGGAAGACCGCGACCCGCTCGACGCCGTCTGTGACGCCGTCGACGAACTCGCCGCCGAGGCACCTGGCGACATCCTGGTCTTCTTTTCCGGCGAGCGCGAGATCCGGGATGCGGCCGACGCGCTGCAGGCCCGCATCCAGTCCAACCGCCGCCTGGCCGGAACCGAAGTCCTTCCGCTCTTTGCCCGGCTGAGCCTGCAGGAACAACACAAGGTGTTCCACCCGGGCAACAAACGGCGGATCGTGCTGGCCACCAACGTGGCCGAAACGTCCCTCACCGTGCCGGGCATCAAATATGTCATCGATACCGGAACCGCCCGCATCTCCAGGTACTCGCACCGGACCAAGGTCCAGCGCCTGCCCATCGAGCGGGTCTCGCAGGCGTCCGCCAACCAGCGTTCGGGGCGGTGCGGGCGTGTGTCGGACGGCATCGCCATCCGCCTCTATTCCGAGGAAGACTTCGACTCCCGGCCCCTCTACACGGACCCGGAGATCCTGCGGACAAACCTCGCTGCCGTCATCCTGCAGATGACCGCCATGGGAGTGGCCCGCGGCCCCAAGGACGTTGAAAACTTCCCGTTCGTGGAACCGCCTGAGACGCGGGCAATTAACGACGGCGTCACGCTGCTCCGCGAACTCGGCGCCCTCGCAGCCGCCCGGCCCCAGAACGGCACGGACGGAGCGAAAAGCGGCGGCGGGCTCACCGCCGTCGGGCAGAAGCTTGCCCAGCTGCCGGTGGACCCCCGGCTGGGCCGGATGATCGTGGAAGCAGGAAAACGAGGCTGCGTCCGCGAAGTCATGATCCTGGCGGCCGCGCTCACCATCCAGGACCCGCGCGAGCGTCCAACAGACAAGCAGCAGCTCGCGGCCGAAAAGCACAACCGGTTCAAGGACGAGAACTCGGATTTCACCGGATTCCTTAACCTCTGGAACTACCTCCAGGAGAAGCAGCAGGAGCTGTCGTCGTCGGCCTTCCGCCGGATGTGCCGGGCAGAATTCATCAACTACCTGCGGGTGCGCGAATGGCAGGATCTGTTTGCCCAGCTGCGCCAGCTGGCCCGGCCCCTGGGCATCAGCCTGGACAACAAGCGCCTGGCCGATCCCGTGGGCAACCACGAGGGCATCCACATCAGCCTCCTTTCCGGGCTGCTGAGCCACATCGGCATTTTGGACGAGCGGAAGCGCGAGTACGCCGGAGCCCGCGGGTCCCGGTTCGCGATCTTCCCCGGCTCGGCCCTTTTCAAGAAGTCGCCCACGTTCGTGATGGCCGCGGAACTGGTTGAAACCAGCCGGCTCTGGGCCAGGGTGGCTGCCAGGTTCGATCCTGTGTGGGCAGAGCAGGTTGCGCCGGACCTGGTGAAGCGCAGCTACAGTGAACCCCACTGGTCCACCCGGCAAGGCGCCGTGATGGCCTACGAAAAGGTCACCCTCTACGGCGTGCCCATCATCGCCCAGCGCAGGATCAACTACGGCAGGGTTGACCCCGTCGTGGCCCGGGAACTGTTTATCCGGCACGCCCTGGTGGAAGGCGACTGGAAAACGCACCACAAGTTCTTCCACCGCAACCGCGCCCTCCTGAATGAGGTGGAGGAGCTGGAGGCCAGGATGCGCCGCCGGGACCTCCTGGTGGATGACGAGACGCTGTTCGAGTTCTACGATGCCCGGATCGGACCTGACGTGGTGTCCGAGCGGCACTTCGACAAGTGGTGGAAGGATGCACGGCAGGAGAACCCGGACCTCCTGGACTACGACAAATCACTCCTGCTCAGCGACGATGCAGACGACCTCGACGACTCCGCCTACCCCAAAACCTGGCTGCACAAGGGCTTCGAACTTCCGCTGAGCTACGAGTTCCACCCAGTGGCTCCGGGGTCACCGCCCAACCCCTCCGACGGTGTGACCGCCGAAGTGCCGGTCCTGTTCCTCAACCAGCTGGACGACAAAGCCTTCCGCTGGCTGATTCCCGGGCAGCGCGTGGAGCTGGTGACGGCCCTGATCAAGTCGCTGCCCAAGCAGGTCCGGAAGAACTTCGTTCCTGCCCCGGACGTGGCGCGCCAGGCAGTGGCAGTGCTGGAAGCCGACTTTGATCCGGCGGCGGATGAACTGGAACCGTCCCTTGAGCTTGCCCTGCGCCGCATCCGCGGGCATATCGTCCCGCCTGGATCGTGGAACTGGGGTGCCGTCCCGGCCCACCTGCGCGTGTCCTTCAAGGTGGTGGACAGCAGGGGCAAGGTCCTGGATGAGGGCAAGGACCTCGCGGTATTGCAGGAGAAGCTGGCTCCGGCCACCCGGCGGGCCATTGCCGAATCCCTGGGTGCCACGCCCGCCTCCACGGCTCCCGGCACCGGCAAGGCTTCCGGCAACGGCAGGAAGGCCGGGCAGGCAGCCGGCAAAGAGTACGACGCCGGATCCCCCACGGCACGGCAGCCGGCCACGGTGCCGGCAGCCGCAGCTGCGGCAGGTTTCAGGGAGCAGGACGGCCTGACGGAATGGAACTTCGGGACCCTTCAGCGGCAGGTGAGCAACACGGTCAAGGGCCACACCGTCACGGGATACCCGGCACTTGTGGACCAGGGAACGTCGGTGGCGCTCCGGGTCTTCCAGACGGCGGCAGAACAGGCGGAGGCGATGCGCGGGGGCGTGATCCGCCTGCTGGCCCTGCGCGTCCCGGCACCGGACCGCTACGTGCTGGAGCACCTGAGCAACACCGAGAAACTGACGTTCAGCCAGAACCCGCACGGCTCTGTCTCCGCCTTGATCGCCGACTGTGCGCTGGCGGCCATCGACAAGCTCACGCCCCAGGAACTGCCGTGGGACCGGGCGTCCTTTGACCGCCTGTACGAGGTGGTCCGGGCCGAACTGATCGATACTGTGTTCAGCGTGACGGCCGTGGTGGAGCGCATCCTTGCCAGCACCCGGCGGATCGAAAAGCAGCTGAAGGGCACCACCAGCCTGGCGCTCATTTCTGCCCTTAATGACGTCAAGAGCCAACTGGAGCAGCTGGTATACCCGGGCTTTGTGGCACGGACGGGCTACGCACAGCTCAGCCAACTGCCCAGATACCTTTCGGCCATCGAGAAGAGGCTGGAACGCCTGCCGGGCAACGTCCAGCGGGACGCCCTGAACATGGCGGTGGTGCAGCGGCTGGAGGACGACTACGACGACGCTGTGTCTGCCCTGCTTCCCGGACGCAAGGCCGGACCTGATTTAACCCAGGTGCGCTGGATGCTCGAAGAGCTGCGGGTGAGCCTGTTCGCCGTCGAACTCGGCACAGCGTATTCGGTGTCCGAGAAGCGCATCCGGGCCGCGCTCAACAAGGCGCTGGCCCCGGCGTAGGAGCCCCTTCCCCCTGCCGCGGCGCGGACCCGCACCGGGGTCCGCGCCGCACCGGGTTTCAGGCCGGGACGAACTCCCCGTATCCGGCGGCGCGGAGGCCCTGGCGGAGTTTCTCCGCATTGGCGTCGAGGACGTCGGGGTCCGGGTTCTGGTCCGCGGTCGCGAAGTTGAACTCCGCCATGCTCCGGGAAGGCCAGACGTGCACGTGGAGGTGGTTGATCTCATAGCCGGCCACAATCAGGCCCGCCCTTGCCGCGCCGAAGACATCCACCTGGACCGCGCCGATCCGGCGGGCCACTTCCATGACTTTGGCCAGCGTTTCAGGAGACGCGTCGGTCCAGCGGTCCACTTCCTCGGTGGGTACCACCAGCGTGTGGCCATCGGCGAGCGGCCCCGTGGTGAGGAAAGCGCCTACATCGGGTTCCCGCCAGACAAAGCGGCCGGGGATTTCGCCGTTCAGGATCCTGGTGAAGAGAGTGCTCATGCGTGTGCCTCCTTGGCGGGTGCGTGCAGTGTGCTGGCGTCCAGCACAAACCGGTATTTCACATCGCCTGCCACCATCCGGTCGTAGGCTTCGTTGAGCTGGCCGGCCCGGACCATCTCGATTTCCGCGGCCACTCCGTGCTCGGCGCAGAAGTCCAGCATCTCCTGGGTTTCCGCTATGCCGCCGATGAGCGAGCCGGCGTAGGCAATCCGGCGCCGGATCAGTGCGCCCGGGTTGACGGGCGGCATCGGCTCCGAGGGGAGCCCCAACTGGAAGAGCGCACCGTCAACGCGGAGCGTCCGGAAGTAGGGGTTGAGGTCGTGCGGGGCTGCCACTGTGTCGATGATGAGGTCGATGCTGCGGTTTGCTCCTGCCATCGCTTCTTCATCCCGGGACAGGACAACCTCATCGGCACCCAACTCCAGGGCCGCCGCCACCTTGGCATCCGACGTCGTGAACACCACCACCTTCGCCCCCATGGCCCTGGCAAGTTTGACGGCCATGTGGCCCAGGCCGCCGAGCCCCACCACACCCACAACATCCCCTTCCTCGACGCCGAAGTGCCGCAGCGGCGAGAATGTGGTGACGCCGGCACAGAGCAAGGGAGCGGCGGCGGCAGGGTCAAGTGATTCCGGAACCCGCACGACGTAGCGCCGGTCCACCACGATGGACGAGGAATATCCGCCCTGGGTGACGGCATCACCGTTCCGGCGGTCCACGGCTCCGTACGTGCCGGTCATGCCGTTTTCGCAGTACTGTTCCAGGCCGTCCAGGCAGCTCTCGCAAGTCCGGCAGGAATCGACGATGCACCCCACACCCACCCGGTCACCCACGGCGAAGTCCACAACAGCGGAACCCACCCGGCTGACGGTGCCCACAATCTCGTGTCCGGGCACCAGCGGCCAGACCTTGCCGCCCCACTCGCCGCGGGTGGCGTGCACGTCCGAGTGGCACAGGCCGCAGAACTCGATGGCGATTTCGACGTCGTCCGCCCCGGGAGCGCGCCGGGCGAGCGTCAGCGGCACGAGTCCGCTGTCCGGTGACGTCGCGCCGTAAGCTGCGGCGAGCACGCCGCCGGACGGTGCTGCGGAAGGGGCAGCTGCGGAAGGGGCGGCAGGTTGTGCAAGGGGCGGAGGTACCGGGCGTCCTGGAGTCATAGTGCGACGCTACCCTTGCCCGGAGGCGTGGTGCCACCCGGTCCTCCGCTGCCGCGGCCCGGTTCGGCCCCGGTGGCCACGGGCAGGTCCGGGTTGTTGGACCACTCCGAGAACGAGCCCGGATAAAGTGCAGCGGGGAATCCTGCGATTTCCAGGGCTGCGACTTCATGGGCGGCAGTAACTCCGGATCCGCAGTACACCGCCACCTGCACTCCGTCGCGGACGCCCATCGACTCGAACCGGCGGCGCAAGGAGCCAGGTGGCTGGAACCGCCCGCTGCCGTCCACGTTTTCCGACGTCGGCGCACTGATCGCGCCGGGGATATGCCCGGCCCGCGGGTCGATGGGCTCAAACTCGCCGCGGTACCTCTCCCCCGCCCTTGCGTCCAGCAGGAGGCCCGCCTCCGGCCAGGCGGACGCCGCCGTGGCGTCAAGCGCCGGCATCTTTCCATGCGTGAGGTGCACGCCGCCGGGGGCCGGAACAACGGGGCCTGCCTCAAGCGGAAGTCCCGCGGCACGCCAGGCGGCCAGGCCGCCGTCGAGCAGGTACACCTCCGCCAGCCCCGCGTCCCGGAGCATCCACCACACCCGGGCCGCAGCCATGTTGCCGCTGTCATCGTAGGCCACCACAACGTCGCCGTCATTGATGCCCCAGCGCCGGGCACCCGCTTCGAAATCCGCCGGAGCCGGCAGCGGATGCCTTCCCCGTTCGGGAGCTCCAGGGGCGGCAAGCTCCGTCTGCAGGTCAACAAACACTGCGCCCGGCAGGTGCTCCTGCAGGTAGTGACGGTAGCCGTGGGGATCACCCAGGGCCCAGCGCACATCCAGCAGTACGGTGCGCCGGTGATCCGCAAGGCGGGCCTGCAGACCGGCAACGTCCATCAGGGGGCTCATTTCACTCCTCCAGCGGTGGTTGGACCAACGGGTCCACTCTAACGGCAGCCCTTCCCGCCGCGGGTAGGCTGGTGCGGTGAAGATCGAGCGAAGCGCCAGCCGGTACACCGCGGACCGGGACTGGGCGGACCAGGCAATCCGCAAAATCAGGGCAGAAAACAACCGCTCCGCCGACACCCACCTCTACTCAGTCCCGCTTCCGGAGCATTGGGGCGTCCACCTCTACCTCAAGGACGAGTCCACCCACCGCTCCGGCAGCCTGAAGCACCGGCTGGCCCGCTCCCTGTTTCTCTTTGGCCTGGTAAACGGCTGGATCCGGGAAGACACCACCATCGTGGAGGCCTCCAGCGGCAGCACGGCCGTGTCCGAGGCGTACTTCGCACAGCTCCTGGGCCTGCCCTTCGTTGCCGTGATGGCACGCACCACCAGCCCCGAGAAAATCGCCCTGATCGAGCAGTTCGGCGGTTCCTGCCTGCTGGTGGAGCACGCGTCCGACGTGTACGCGACCGCCCAGGAGGTGGCGGAAACCTGCAACGGCCACTACATGGACCAGTTCACCTACGCCGAGCGGGCAACTGACTGGCGGGGCAACAACAACATTGCCGAATCGATCTTCGGCCAGCTCGGGCTGGAGGAACACCCGGTGCCGGACTGGATCGTGGTGGGAGCCGGCACCGGCGGAACCAGTGCCACCATCGGCAGGTACCTCCGCTACCACAGCTATCCCACGCAGCTCCTGGTGGTGGATCCGGAAAATTCGGCGTTCTACCCGGGCTGGCGGGGCACCTCCGGCGCCCCGGCGGGCCTGCCGTCCCGGATCGAGGGCATCGGGCGCCCGCGGATGGAGCCCAGCTTCGTGCCCTCCGTGATCGACCGCATGGTGCAGGTTCCGGACGACGCGTCAGTGGCTGCCATGCGCCACCTCCACAGCCTTGCGGGGCTCCACGCCGGCCCCTCCACCGGAACCAACCTCTGGGGTGTATGGCAGCTCGTGGCAGGGATGGTTGCCGCTGGCCGCCAAGGCAGCATCGTTTCCCTGATGTGCGACGGCGGCGAACGCTATGCGGGCAACTACTACAACGAGGACTGGCTGGCTGCCCATGGGCTGGACCCGGCACCGTACGAAGCGGTGATCCGGCGGTTCATGGACACGGGCATCTGGACCGGAGACGCGGCTTAAACCTCCACCGACTCCCGGGCCGCAAGATGGGTGTATTCGGTGCCGTACTTGGCGCCGATCCGCTGGACATGGCCTTCGACGATCTTCAGGCCGTTCCCGTTGAGCAGTCCGTCGTGGATCTGGAATGCCCGCGGGGCCCTGACGGCAATCACGAAGTCCAGCACCTCGGCGGACTTGCTCCACGGTGCGTGCAGGGGAACAAGCAGCGTTTTGACGGTGATGCCGTCCGGAACCACGAATGAATCCCCCGGGTGGTAGACGTTCCCGTCCACCAGGTAGCCAATATTGGCGACGACGGGGATCTGCGGGTGGATCAAGGCATGCTGGCCGCCGAAGCTGCGGATTTCGAAGCCGGCAGCCTGGAAGGTCGAGCCCGGGTTCACGGCATGAATGCGGGCGGCTTCGCCGGTGGCCTTGTCCTGCAGCTGGCCGGCAACACGCGCCGGGGCGAACACTGCAAGCGCGGCATTTGCGCGCAGGGCGTCCACCACGGCTGGAACGTCAATGTGGTCGGCGTGCTCGTGCGTCACCAGGACCGCCTCAGCGGATTCCAGGGCCTCAGCCGATTCCGAGAAGTTGCCCGGATCCAGGACCAGCGCCCTGCCGTCTTTTTCAAGCCGGACACAGGAGTGGGTGTATTTCGTCAACTTCATAGCGCCAGCCTAGGGTCCCTCTCCGGACCCTGTCCACGAAGCTCCGGCTGGTAATCTGGATCTTTGCCACCAACCTGAGGAAGCGAGTCCTTTCATGCCCGTCGGCGCCAAAGCTGATTCCACCACGTCATCCCCTGCGACGGGCGGCGGCAAGGAGCAGCGCGTCACGAAGCAGCGCATGGCTGTCAGCGCGGCCCTGGATGAACTGGACGATTTCGTCAGCACCCAGGAGCTCTACCGGATCCTCCAAAACCAGGGCGCTTCGGTATCACTGGCAACTGCCTACCGGATTCTCCAGTCCCTCGCCGACGAGGGCCTGGTGGACGTCCTGCGCAACGGTGACGGCGAGGCCGTATACCGCCGTTGTGCCGTTACGGGACACCACCACCATCTCCTGTGCCGGAGTTGCGGAAAGGCAGTGGAAGTGGAGGCTCCGGCCGTGGAAACCTGGGCGGCGCGCACGGCAGCAGAGCACGGATATACAGAGGTGGCGCACACCGTGGAAATCTTTGGCCTGTGTCCTGACTGCACGGCGCGCAAGGCCGCCGGCAGCCTCTAAGCCGTTCCCGCCAGGACCCGCCCGTTGATTCCCTTTCGGGCCCGCACCGATCCAACCACCCGGCACACCACGTAGATCAGGAATGACAACGTGGTGACGTAGGGGCTGATGGGAATACGGCCTCCCAGCGCCAGCAGGATCCCGCCCACAGTGGCCGTCATAGCGAAGGCCACACTGAGCAGCACCACCGCAACGGGCGAGGACGTCACCCGGAGTGCGGCCGCGGCCGGCGTAATCAACAGTGCCAGTACCAAAAGGGCTCCCACCACCTGGATGGACAGGGCCACGCTGACGCCCAGCAGGACCATAAAGGCGATGGCAAGCGTCCGCACCGGAACGCCCCGGGCCTCGGCAAGTTCGGGATCCACGCTGGCGAAATTGAGGGGCCGCCAGATGGCCGCCAGCGCCACCATCACCACCACTGCCGTTCCGGCAAGCGCCTGCAGCTGGACGGTGTCGACCGAGACGATCTGTCCGGTGAGCAGGCCGAACTTGTTGGCGGCCCGGCCTTCATAAAGGGACAGGAACAGGATCCCCAGCCCCAGCCCGAACGGCATGATGACGCCGATGATCGAGTTCTTGTCCCTGGCCCGGACGCCCATCAGGCCCAGCAACAGCGCCGCGGTGACGGATCCGATCAGCGATCCAAAAACAATGTCCGCGCCAATCAGCAGCGCAAAGGCGGCCCCGGCGAAGGAGAGTTCAGAGATGCCGTGCACCGCAAATGCCAGGTCCCGCTTCATCACGAAGGTCCCCACCAGGCCGCCCAGGAGGCCCAGGACGGCCCCGGCCCAGATGGAGTTCTGTACCAGGACCAGGAGCTCGCCGTAGTTTTCGAAGCTGAAGATGGCGCCGAGGATACTGTCCGCGTCCATCAGGCTGCCTCTCCGGCCAGCACATGCGTTGGCGCATGGTGATGGGTGGTGGCATCGGGCAGGCCCACCACCACAATGCGTCCGTTGGCGTGGATCACCTCAACATGGCTGCCGTAAAGGTCGGAAAGGACCTCGGTGGTCATGACCTCTTCGGGGGTACCCACCTTGAAACGGCCGCCGGCCAGGTACAGCACCCGGTCCACGTAGTCGATGATGGGGTTGATCTCGTGCGTCACGAAAACCACGGCACTGTCCTGCTCACGGCACTGCTTGTTGATCAGGGCGCTGACCGCCTGCTGGTGGTGGAGGTCCAGGGAAAGCAGGGGCTCATCGCACAGCAGGATCTGCGGATCGGTGGCAAGGGCCTGCGCAACCCGCAGCCGCTGCTGCTCCCCGCCGGACAACTGTCCTACCGGAACTTTCGCGTACTCCGTGGCCCCTACGAGTTCGAGGAGCTCATCGATCCTGCGGTTTGCCTTGCCCGGGGACAGGCGCAGGCCCCACCGGTGGCCGTCCACGCCCAGGCCCACCAGGTCCCGGGCCCGCATGGGGGTGTCCGGGGCAAACGATTTCTGCTGGGGGATGTAGCCAATGAGGCTGCTGCCCCGTTCCACCGGATGTCCGCCAAGCGTGGCCTGCCCCTGATGGAGGTCCTGCAGCCCCAGCAGGACCTTCAGGAAACTGGTCTTACCGCTTCCGTTGGGACCCAGCACGGCGAAGAATTCGCCAGGCATGATGTCCAGGTCCAGATCCTCCCAGAGCGCCCGCTTACCGAACTTCAGGGACGCACCGGTGAGGCTGACCACGGGTTTCAACTATTTGTCTCCAGAACCTTGGCGATGTGGTCCACATTGTCCGTCATCCACTGGAGGTACGTCTTGCCCTCCGGCAGTGTTTCACTGAAGTCGACCACAGGAACCCCCGCAGTTTCGGCCGCTTTCTTCAGCGACTCCGTCTGCAGGCCTTCAGTCTGGCTGTTGTAGGCCAGCAGGCGCACCGACTTCGAAGCCACGAGGTCCGTGGCGGCCTTGAGTACTGCCGGCGGGACGTCCGAGCCTTCCTCAATCGCAGCAGTGTAGTCCTCCGGCGTGGCGTTCACCAGCCCGGCATCCGCCAGGAGGTAGAGCGGCACCGGCTCAGTCACTGCCACCTCGGTACCCGCCGAAGCGGCCTTTAGTGCGTCCAGTTCGCCATGCAGTTCTTCAATACTGGACTTAAAGGCTGAGGCGTTTGACTGGAACATCGAAGCCGAGCCAGGATCCAGCTCACCCAGCTTTGCCGCGATTTCGTCGGCCAGGCGTTCCACCGCCGGGAGGCTGTACCAGACGTGCTCGTTCAACTCACCGTGGCCGTGCGAGGACTCATCGTCCGCCGCCGCTTCCGTGGCCGGGGCTTCCTCGGCTTCCTCCCCTTCGGGATGGGCCAGGCCGGAAAGTTCGACGGCGTTCAGCACTTTGGCGTCGTCGAGGCCGCTGTCTTCGGCCAGGGTGTGGATGAAGTCGTCGTAGCCGCCGCCGTTTTCCAGGACAAGGTCGGCTTTGGAGACTGCAAGCCGGTCCTGGGCGGTGGCTTCGTAGGAATGCGGGTCCTGGCTGGTCTTGGTGATGATGGCGGTAACGCTGACCTTGTCCCCGCCGATCGTCCTGGCGATGTCACCGTAGACATTGGTGGAAGCCACAATGTTCAGCCCATCGGCGGCGGCCGGCGCGGGTTCCGCCTGCTGGCTGCACCCGGTGAGCAGCAGGCCAAGCCCGGCGAGGGCGGCGAGGGACGATCGGGCAGCGGTGAAACGGCGCACGGAAACCTCATTCGAAGGGGAAAGGCGAAAACAACCACTCCAGCTTACAACTAAATGGGAATCATTCCTATTTAGAAAAGCCGGATGCTCGGGGGCGGTGCCCTCCCGCACGGAAGGGCACAGCCCCGCTAGCCCCCGTTCGGCTGCCCCAGCCGCCGGATGCCGGTGGCCTGGGTAGCATCCCGGATCTCGCCCACGAGCTGCTCGATCACGTCTTCCAGGAACAGGACGCCCTTGGTGTTGCCATCGGGCCCGATCACCCTTGCAAGATGGGAACCGGTGCGCTGCATGACTGACATTGCTTTCTCGATCTCATCGTCCAGCGCCAGGTTGGCCAGGGAGCGGATGCGGCTCTCGGCGATTGGCCGCTCATAGGCCTGCTCGGGGATGGAGAGTACATCCTTGACGTGGAGGTAGCCGTAGAGCATGTCGTCCTCGTCAAGCATGGGGAACCGTGAGAATCCGGTGCGGCTCACTGCCTTCTCGAACTCCACGGGGGTGGTGGCCGCCCGGAGCATGACCAGCTTCTCGAGGGGAACCATGATGTCCGCCGCCGTGTATTCGGAGAACTCCAGCGCGCCGGTGATGAGCCCGGCGTCGTCATCCACCAGTCCGTGGCGGGTGGACTCCTGCACAATGGACTGCACTTCCTCCAGCGTGAAGGAGGAGTTGACCTCATCCTTTGGCTCGATGCGAAGGAGCTTGAGGATGTGGTTGGCCGACCAGTTGAGGACCGAGATGACCGGGTGCACCAACCGGGCAACGAACATCAGCGGCGGGGCCAGCAGGAGCGCCGCCTTGTCCGCCACGCTGACCGAGATGTTTTTTGGCACCATCTCGCCAAAGGTCACATGCAGGAACGTCACCAGCATCAGCGCCACCGCGAAGGCAGCCACATCGGCAACTTCCTTCGGCATTCCCAGCGTCTCCAGCGGGACGGCCAGCAGGTGGTGGATGGCCGGCTCGGCCACCAGCAGGATCAGGAGGGAGCACACGGTGATGCCAAGCTGGGCACAGGCCAGCATCAGAGACACGTTCTCCATGGCGCGAAGCGTGGTCTGCGCCCGCTTCGACCCGGCCTCGGCCAGCGGCTCGATCTGGCTGCGCCGGGCGGACATGACCGCGAACTCAGCGGCCACAAAAAAGGCGTTGCCGAGCAGCAGCACAGCCAGCCAGAGGATTCCGGCCCAGTCGCTCATCGTTCAGCCCTGTCGTCGCGTTGGTTCCTGCCGTTACGCGTGGACTTGTCATCGCGCTGGTTGCTGTCTGCCCGGTCGGCGTCTTCGGACCCGGCACCCGGCCGGAAACAGATCCGGTCAATGCGGCGGCCGTCCATCCTGGTGACACTCAGTGTGCCGCCGCCAACGGGGACATTGTCCCCAACTGCGGCGATCCGGCCCAGCTTGCTCATGACGTATCCGCCCACCGTTTCGTAGGCGGCTTCGTCAGGGACGCTCAGCCGGGGAATCTGCTCGGACAGCTCATCCGGGCGGAGCAGGCCCGGGAAATACCAGTCGCCGGAGGCGCTCTGCAGGAGTCCTGGGCGGACCTTGTCGTGCTCGTCAGCAACCTCTCCCACGATTTCCTCCACCAGGTCCTCAAGCGTGGCGATGCCGGCGGTTCCGCCGTACTCGTCCAGGACGACGGCGAGCTGGAGGTTGCCCTCGCGGAGTTCGGCAAGCAGGGCGTCGAGGTGGATTGTCTCGGGGACCCTCAGCACCTCGGTCATGATGGCACCGGCCTCCAGGTTCTGCCGGCGGTCCCACGGCACTGCGACAGCTTTCTTGACGTGAACCAGCCCCCGGATGTCGTCCGCGGAATCCCCGATCACCGGGAACCGCGAGTATCCGGTCCGGCGTGCAGCGCTGAGGACATCCGAAACGGGCTGGTCGGCATCAATCGTTTCCACCCGGATGCGCGGTGTCATGACATCCGCTGCCGTCCTGGTGGAAAAGTTCAGGGTGCGCGCCACGAAGTTGGCTGTGCCGGCGTCGAGCGTTCCCATTGCCGCGGAACGGCGCACCAGCGATGCGAGTTCCGCCGGTGTGCGGGCCCCTGAAATTTCCTCCTTCGCCTCCAGTCCGAAGACGTTCAGCACCTTGTTGGAGAACCCGTTGAGTACCACGATGGCCGGCTTGAAGACGGCCGTAAACATCAGCTGGGGCCGTGCAAGCGCCCGGCCAACCGGGAAGGACAGCGCAATAGCCATGTTCTTGGGCACCAGTTCGCCCAGGAGCATGGAGAGCAGGGTGGCAAGCACCATGGCGAGGACCAGGGAGACCGAAGCTACTGCGACGTCGGGAAGTCCGACGGCGGCCAGGGGGGCTTCCAGGAGGCGTCCCACCGATGGCTCCATCACGTAGCCGGTCAGGAGCGTTGTGAGCGTGATGCCCAGCTGGCAGCTGGAAAGCTGGGTGGACAGTGATTTAAGGCACGTGAGCAGGGGAACAGCGCCGGTGTCGCCGTCGTCAATGGCGCGTTGGACCGTTGGCTGGTCCAGGGCAATGAGGGAGAACTCGACGGCCACAAAGAAGCCCGTGCCGGCGATCAGCAGCAGGCCCGCTGCAAGGAGAAGCCATTCCATTCAGCATCCCGCCTGGAAGGCGGTGGCCGGCGGCACGAAAAAGGAAGTTGAACTGCGGAGGCTGGAGGGTCTTCCCGGCGGAGGATGGTCGGCGGAAACCGGCGCTCTTTCCCCGGGGGCTCTGGCCGGCTGCGCCGCCGGCGGATGATGGGCTCGTGTTCGGGGTTTGCCGGCTCTGCGGGTGGACTGCGCGGTGCTGCTCTTCATGCTCCGCTGACAGCCCCCAGGCCGGCACCTAGATTTACTGTCCATAAGGGCTTCAGTCTACAGGAGGCGCCTGCGCCCGCTTCACCGGCGCTGCCCCCGGCGGGTGCCGCAACGGCGGCCTTTCGGCCGTTGCGCAACACGCGGGGAAGAGGTCTTTTCCCGCCATATTCCGCGATCCCGGCGTCACTTCATGATTTGGGTCACCCTTATTGGCAGTTAACACAGGATGCTCACTAGACTTGCAAAGGTCTGGGTTCAGAGGACGCAGAGATCGGTTCGAACGTGTTGCTGAAGCACCGTGGGGCCGGGGAGAAATCAAACTCATGGAAGAGGCGTATTTCAAGTGCCAGAGCAGCCTAGCCACCGTCTACCAGAGGAATTTGGCGGAAACGAGTGGCTCGTTGACGAACTGTACGAGCAGTACCAGCAGGACAAGAACGCCGTGGATGCCAAGTGGTGGCCGCTGTTTGAATCGTTCGGGTCGGGCAGTTCTTCTTCCAACGGAAATTCGGAGCACGCCGCAGCCCGGCCCGCCACCAGGGAAATGCCCGCAGTGAACGCAGCCCCGGCACCGTCGCCGGCGGCAGCACCCGCCGTCCCGCCGGTACCGCCGGCCCCTCCCGCCTCCGCGCCCGCGTCGGCAAAGAACGCTCCGGCCACTGTTGCCCGCGACGGCGGCAAGAAGACCGAGGCCGGTACCGGCTCCCAGCCCATCCCGGCGCAGCTGCCCAAGAACGTGAAGGCACCTACCGCTCCTGAGGAAGACGTCGTCTCCGTCCTCCGCGGACCGGCAAAGGCAATTGCCACCAACATGGTTACCAGCCTCCAGGTGCCCACCGCCACCAGCGTCCGTGCCATCCCGGCCAAGCTGCTGATCGACAACCGCGTGGTCATCAACTCGAACCTGGCCCGCGCCCGCGGCGGCAAGGTTTCCTTCACGCACCTGATCGGCTACGCCGTCATCCGCGCGCTCTCCCAGTTCCCTTCCATGAACGTGAACTACGACGAAGTGGACGGCAAGCCCGTTGCGGTCCAGCCGGCCCACGTCAACTTCGGCATTGCCATCGACATGCCCAAGCCGGACGGCACCCGCCTGCTCATGGTGCCGAACATCAAGAAGGCCGAAACCCTCAACTTCTCCGAGTTCTGGCACACCTACGAAGACCTGATCAAGCGCGCCCGTAACGGCAAGCTGACGGCAGAGGACCACCAGGGCACCACCGTCTCGCTGACCAACCCCGGCGGCATCGGCACCGTCCACTCGGTGCCCCGCCTGTCCAAGGGCCAGGCTGCCATCATCGGCGTCGGCGCCCTCGACTACCCCGCCGAATTCCAGGGCGCCAGCGAAAAGATCATCGCCCAGAACGCGATCAGCAAGGTCCTCACCCTGACCTCCACCTACGATCACCGCGTGATCCAGGGTGCCGGCAGCGGCGAGTTCCTCAAGCTTGTCCACCAGCTGCTGCTCGGCGCACAGAACTTCTACGACGAAATCTTCGAGTCGCTCCGCATCCCGTACGAGCCTGTGCGCTGGAGCGCCGACAAGCAGGTGGACCCGGCCGACGAAATCAACAAGGTGGCACGGATCCAGCAGCTGATCCACTCCTACCGCGTCCGCGGGCACCTGATGGCGGATACCGATCCGCTGGAATACGTCCAGCGGAAGCACCCTGACCTCGACGTCCTCACGTACGGCCTGACGCTCTGGGACCTGGACCGCGAGTGGCCCACCGGCGGCTTCGGCGGCAAGCCCATGCTTAAGTTCCGCGACATCCTGGGCGTCCTGCGCGATGCGTACTGCCGCACTACCGGCATCGAATACATGCACATCCAGGAGCCTGCCGAGCGCAAGTGGTTCCAGGACCAGCTGGAGCACCCCTACTCCAAGCCCAGCCGCGAAGAGCAGCTGCGCATCGTTTCCAAGCTGAACGCCGCCGAGGCCTTCGAAACCTTCCTGCAGACCAAGTTCGTCGGCCAGAAGCGCTTCTCCCTGGAGGGCGGCGAATCCCTGATTCCGCTGCTCGACGCCATCATGTCCGACGCCGCCGACGACGGCCTGGACGAGGTAGCCATCGGCATGGCCCACCGCGGCCGCCTGAACGTGCTCACCAACATTGCCGGGAAGACTTACGCGCAGGTCTTCCGCGAATTCGAAGGCACCCAGGACCCCCGCTCCGTGCAGGGATCCGGCGACGTCAAGTACCACCTGGGCACCGAGGGGACCTTTACCTCGGACAACGGCAAGGAAACCAAGGTCTACCTCGCCGCCAACCCGTCCCACCTTGAAGCCGTGGACCCCGTTCTTGAGGGCATTGTCCGCGCCAAGCAGGACCGCCTGGACCAGGGCGAGTCCTTCCCGGTCCTGCCCATCATGGTCCATGGTGACGCGGCGTTCGCCGGCCAGGGCGTTGTTTCTGAAACGCTCAACCTGTCCCAGCTCCGCGGCTACCGCACCGGTGGAACCATCCACGTTGTTGTCAACAACCAGGTCGGATTCACCACGGCCCCGTCATCATCCCGCTCGTCCACGTACTCCACGGACGTTGCCAAGATGATCCAGGCACCTGTGTTCCACGTCAACGGCGATGATCCCGAGGCAGTGGTCCGCATCGGCCAGCTCGCTTACGAGTTCCGGCAGCGGTTCCACAAGGACGTCGTCATCGACATGGTCTGCTACCGGCGCCGCGGGCACAACGAGGGCGACGACCCCTCGATGACGCAGCCGCTGATGTACAACCTCATCGAAGCCAAGCGGTCCGTCCGCAAGCTCTACACCGAGTCCCTGATCGGCCGCGGAGACATCACCGAGGAAGAAGCCGAGCAGCTGCTCCGCGACTACCAGGAGAGGCTGGAACGCGTCTTCGCCGAAACGCACGCGGCCCAGACGTCCCCCATCCCGATCGTTACGGCGGACACTGCCGCCGTCTCGGACATCGAGCGTCCCCACGCCCAGCAGTCCGACTCCGGCACCAGCGCACCCGTTTCGACGGCCATTTCCGCGGATACCCTGGCGCGGATCGGCAAGGCCCACGTGGAAATTCCCGAGGGCTTCACCGTGCACGCCAAGCTCAAGCAGCTGCTCGAGAAGCGTGAGCAGATGTCCCGCGAGGGCGGCATCGACTGGGGCTTCGGTGAGATCGCAGCCTTTGGTTCACTCATCATGGAGGGTGTACCCGTACGCCTGGCGGGGCAGGATTCCCGCCGCGGCACGTTCGTGCAGCGCCACGCCGTGTTCCACGACCGCGCCAACGGCAAGGAGTGGCTGCCCCTGAGCAACCTTTCCGACGACCAGGCAAAGCTGTGGATCTACGACTCCCTGCTTTCGGAATATGCGGCCATGGGCTTCGAGTACGGCTACTCCGTGGAGCGGCCGGATGCGCTGGTCCTGTGGGAGGCGCAGTTCGGCGACTTCGTCAACGGTGCACAGACCATCATCGACGAGTTCATTTCCTCAGCAGAGCAGAAGTGGGGACAGCGGTCCTCGCTGGTCCTCATGCTGCCGCACGGCTACGAGGGCCAGGGCCCGGACCACTCCTCCGCAAGGATCGAGCGGTTCCTGCAGCTGTGTGCCGAAGAGAACATGATCGTGGCCAACCCCACCACGGCGGCCTCGCACTTCCACCTGCTGCGCCGCCAGGCGTACAACCGGCCGCGCAAGCCGCTCATCATCTTCACGCCCAAGCAGCTGCTGCGCCTCAAGGCCGCCGCATCGTCGGTGGAGGACTTCACCACCGGCAGCTTCCGCCCTGTCATCGGCGAACACGAGCAGCTGGCGGGAGACGCCGTCGAACGAGTCCTCCTGGTCTCCGGCCGCCTGTACTACGACCTCCTGTCCACGCGGCAGAAGACGGACGACAAGACCACCGCGATCATCCGCGTGGAGCAGCTCTACCCGCTGCCGCACGAGGAAATCGCAAAGGAACTTGCCAAGTACCCGAACGCAGAAGTTGTCTGGGCCCAGGATGAGCCTGCCAACCAGGGGCCGTGGCCGTTTATTGGCCTGAACCTGCCGGGCGCCCTGGAGCGCAATATCCGGCTGGTTTCGCGTCCGGCGTCGGCATCCACTGCCGCAGGGTCCATGAAACGGCACGCCGCTGAGCAGGATGTCCTCCTGAAGCAGGCATTTGCACGGAAGTAAGCACTAAGGCTGCCCGGCCGGACGTCGAAATCCCAGACTCCGGCCGGGCGGTTCTGTTTAATGGAGTTCACAGCGCTGATGGAAATACAGAGCGCTGAATGACAAGCCCCAATCGCATGCACAGCCCAACCCCGTGGCCGGAACCAGGTTCCACGGCGGCGGCACCGCACCGACGTAAAGAGGAACGCGTGGAAGACAGGAAGCTGCGGATTGCAGCTGTAGGAGATGAACTGCTGGCCGGACTGGGCGATCCCCGGGCCCTCGGCTGGCTGGGCCGTGTGCTGGCCCGCACTCCCCGGGACAGCATGCTCCTCGAAAGCTACGCCCTCCCCTGCCCGGAGGAAGGAACGGAAGGCCTGGCCGCGCGCTGGCTTGACGAGGCCGGCCGGCGCTTCAGCAACCAGACGGAGAACCGCCTGGTAATCGGGCTTTCCGGACGCGACATCGAGTTCGGGCTCTCCACCGCGCGCAGCCGGCTTAACCTGGCGAACATCCTGGATTCGGCGTCACAGAACCGTATCGAAGTGTTCGTCGTGGGCCCGCCGCCCACTCTGGACCCCGCGCAGAACAGGCGGCTTGATGAACTCAACACGGCCTTCGCCGACGTCACCACCCGGCGCAAGCACCTGTACGTGGACACCTTCTCCCCGCTGCTGAACCATGAACAGTGGCGCCAGGACCTGGCAGCCCAGGGCGGCACCCCCGGGCAGGCAGGCTACGGACTCATGGCCTGGCTGGTGCTGCACCGCGGCTGGTTCCAGTGGCTCGGCATGGACGCTCCGGAGTAACGCCTCTCGCGATATATCTTGACCCTTCCCTGCGGCGGGGGGTACGTTGGGGAGGGTCAACACGATATATCGCCTGGAGGGCCCGTGACCGATCAAGAGTGGACTGTCACCAGTCCCCAGACCATAGACGTGGACGGCGTGACGTCCGTGAAGCTTGGAATGGTGCAGGGACGTTTCGACGTCGTCATGCACCAGGAGCCCGTCACCCGGCTTGAGATCTCGGATGTGCATGGCGATCCTGTGGCCGTGTCCCTCAGCGGCGGCAGGCTCGAAGTCCGCCACCAGCTGCACGGCCCCCAGGGCTGGTTCAAGAACCTGATGGGGACTGTTAACCACAACAGCGAAAACTCCGCCGTCATCAGCATCGCCGTTCCCGCGCACGTCAGCCTTGAGGCCGGCACGGTCAGCGGCGACGGGCTGGTGTCCGGGGTAACCGGGAACATCCGCCTCAACACGGTATCCGGGTCAGTCATGGCGGACACCACAAGTGGGGAACTGCACGTCCAGACCGTCAGCGGGGAAGTATCAGTCCGCAACCATACGGGCGTCCTGACAGCCAAAAGCGTCTCCGGCGAAGTGACGGCGTCCGGGCGCCTCAGCAATATCCGGGCGAACACCGTCAGCGGGGACATGAGTTTCGACCTCCTGGGCTTTACCCATGATTTCGGGGCGAACTCGGTTTCGGGAGACCTCACCATCCGGCTGCCCCATGACGTAGGGGTGGACATCGTGGCCAAGTCCGCCAGCGGTGCGGTGGTGATTGGTGACCAGCGGTACACGGTGGTCGGCGGCAAGGTGGAGACCATCGCGGGCCCTGACGGCCAGCTCATGCTGGTACGTACCAACTCGGTATCCGGAAAAACCTCGATATTCCACAGGACCGTGGCAGGATCTGCAGAAGCAGGGACCTGATGGCACCGGTCTTTGCGCACGGCGCGCTCCGGTTGTACCTTTTGGCACTTCTTGAGTCCGGCCCCAAACACGGCTACGAACTCATCAAGGCGCTCAAGGAGCGGTTCGGCGGAACGTACTCCCCCAGCGCCGGCACCATCTACCCCCGGCTGGGCAAACTTGAGGAGGAAGGCCTGGTGGCCACGGAATCCGCCGGCCGCCGCACGAACTACCGCATCACCGCCTCCGGGCTGGCCGAGCTCAACCGCCGCCGCGATGAGCTGGCAGGCGTGGAGAGCGAGATCTCAGCCTCGGTCCGCCGGCTCGCGGACAGCCTGCGGGAGGACATCCGCAGCAACATGAGGGGGCTGCGCGCTGATCTTGCCGCCACTGCTGAGGCGGCCCGGGCTACCGCACTGTCCACGGATTTCAGGGTTCCCGGACGGCTGCCGGCGGAAAGCCAGCGGTCGCTCAAGGAAGCCGAAATGATGCTGCAGCAATTCCGGGATGACCTTCGGGCCGAGCTTCGGCTGCAGGCGGGCAGGCAGCCGCTCAGTCCCCTTGCGCTGGAAACTGTCAGGACGGTGCTGGAACAGGCCGGCATCTCTATCCGCAACTCGCTCAATTCCTAGCCCCCACAGTCACCCG
The DNA here is from genome assembly GCF_045291495.1 of Pseudarthrobacter quantipunctorum. NCBI lineage: Bacteria > Bacillati > Actinomycetota > Actinomycetes > Micrococcales > Micrococcaceae > Pseudarthrobacter > Pseudarthrobacter quantipunctorum. Next base: position 1,429,188 of record NZ_CP148033.1, on the reverse strand, counting down.
GCCGGCCTCAATACGCAGGTCATCCGGCGGTTCCTGGTTCGCGGGCTGCCCCTTGATGTGGGAGACTTGAGGGCAGCTCTTTTGAGTACCAACATTTAAGGAGGCCAGCTATGAGCAAGCGTGCACGCAAGCGTCGTGACCGTAAGCGTGGCGGCGCGAACCACGGGAAGCGCCCCAACACCTAGGCACATGCCAGGAACTACGGTTCAAACAAAGGACCCCGGAAGCCACATGGCTTCCGGGGTCCTTTGTTGTCAGCGGGCTAAGGGCGCCCGCAACGCCCTGGCGCTGTTCTAGGCGTCCACCGGCCTGATGGTATGGATCCGGTCCAGGATGGCGTTCTTCAGGTTCTCCGGAGCAGCCTCGGTGCAGGAGCGTCTAACCATGTTGCGGATGACGCACTCAAGGTCGTACTGCTCCGTGCATTCCGGGCAGTCATCAAGGTGGTTCTTGATTTCCGTGATGTCCTCGCGGGTCAGGGCACCGTCGAGGTACTCGTAAATGCGTTGCATCCGGCTGTCGTCGCAGTCGCCCAATCCCTGGCAGTCGCTCATTTCCTGCTCTCCTGTTGTGTGCTTCCTGCCGCGTCCTGTGGATCAGCGGCCGTCTTGAACCCGCGCTCTGCGGCGTACTCCCCCAGCATGTCCCGCAGCATCCTCCGGCCGCGGTGGAGCCGGGACATCACCGTACCGATGGGCGTGTTCATGATTTCTGAAATTTCCTTGTAGGCGAACCCCTCCACATCCGCGAAGTAGACCGCAAGGCGGAATTCCTCCGGAATGTCCTGGAGTGCCCTTTTGACGTCGGAATCCGGAAGGTGGTCCAACGCCTCTGCCTCGGCGGAGCGGAGTCCGCTGGAGGTGTGCGACTCGGCCCGCGCCAACTGCCAGTCCTCGATGGTGTCCGAATTGGACTGGAGCGGTTCGCGCTGCCGCTTTCGGTACAAATTGATGTACGTGTTTGTCAGGATGCGGTACAGCCAGGCCTTGAGGTTGGTCCCGGGCCGGTACTGGTGGAACGCAGAGAAAGCCTTGGTGTAAGCCTCCTGGACGAGGTCTTCGGCGTCAGAGGGGTTCCTGGCCATGCGCATTGCCGCCGAGTACAGCTGATCGACATACTGCATAGCATCGCGTTCAAACCTCAGGCGGCGTTCTTCCACCGACTCGGTGGAAACATCCACCAGGTCCCCGCCGGATTCGGCAGGCGCCGGGACAGCGGCGGAGCCCGCAGCCCCAGGACCAGCTGCTGCGCTGCTCTTCGCTTCGCTTTGGGAAGCCTCATACATGGCCGCGACGGCCGGATCCAGGGTACTCATTGCCTTCAAGTCTACTGGGAGGCTGCGCGCACGCGGCGAGCCATAGCTCGGGGGTTCAGCCTCGAATGAGTCCATAGCCACCGGGCCTGCTGTTTCAATTCCGTCCAACACCCGTGCCAAGGGCACAACTCCGCTCTGCTTGTCCGTCCTGCATCTGCATCTGGCTATCTGCATCCGGAGCTTTTTCGGCCGGCAATTGCATGCTGTAGCCCATGATTTCCCTGCGGCAGCGCATTCCGGATGCGTCATGAATAACCTCATGCCTTCGGCAAATATTCCCCAAAAGTGCAAGACTAGAACGGACTCCGCCGCTTTCGACGCGGTTCGTCCATCCAGGAGGAAATCCATGTCCTTTTTCCGCACGCTCGCCCGCCCCATGCTGGCCTCCAGTTTTGTCATCGCCGGAGTGGATAAGCTCAAGAACGCCGATGACACGGCGCAGCAGCTTTCCCCGCTGCTTCGCAAGGCGGCCGCGTCCCTGCCCTTCAAGTCAGACGAGAAAACCCTGGCCCGCGTCATCGGCGGAACACAGGTGGGCGCCGGCGTGCTTTTCGGACTGGGCAAATTCTCCAGGTTGTCGGCCACGCTGCTCACGGTGATCTCCCTGCTCAACACCTTTGTTGAGTGGCGCAGCGCAGATATCAGCACCAAGGAAGGGCGGGAGAACCGCCGTAACCAGCTGCTCAAGAACCTGTCCCTGAGCGGCGGCGCCCTGCTGGCATCCGTTGACACAGCCGGCAAGCCGGGCCTGGCCTGGCGGGCGGAACACCTGGCGGCAGACGCCCGCAGGGGCGCCTCGCACCTGGCAGCGGACGCACGCAAGACCACCAACAAGAAGCTCCACAAGGCAGACAAGGTTGTACGGCGCGCTGTTGAACAGGCCACGGGGGCATAACAACGCATGACCGCAGCAGCCGATGTCCGGGATGACTCCGGAATGCATGTTCCCCACTGGCCCGCACCCTTCGCATCCCGGCCCGTCGACGCCACCGTCACGGTTCCCGGTTCCAAGTCCCTGACCAACAGGTACCTGGTTCTTGCCGCTTTGGCCGACGGGCCGTCCCGCCTCCGCGCACCCCTGCATTCGAGGGACTCAGCGCTCATGATCGAGGCACTCCGGCAGTTGGGAGCCACCATTACGGAGGTTCCCGGGGACGGCGCCTTCGGGCCCGACCTGGAAGTGGTTCCGCTGGACCCGGATGCTGCATCATCCCTCACGAGGATCGACTGCGGGCTTGCGGGTACGGTTATGCGGTTCGTTCCGCCGCTGGCCGCGCTGCGGAATGGCGAAAGCGTGTTCGACGGCGACCCCCACGCCCGCAAACGGCCGATGGGAACGATCATCGAAGCGCTCTCTGCGCTTGGCGTCGCCGTTTCCGCAGAAGAGGGCGGCACGCCGTCGTCCCTGCCTTTCGTGGTGGAGGGCACCGGTGAGGTCCGCGGCGGCCACCTGGTCATCGATGCCAGCGCGTCGTCCCAGTTCGTCTCGGCGCTGCTCCTGGTGGGCGCAAGATTCACCGAGGGCCTGCACCTGGAACACGTGGGCAAGCCGGTGCCCAGCCTGGACCACATCAACATGACCGTGGCGGTCCTGCGCGGCGCCGGGGTTGCCGTTGATGACTCGGTGCCCAACCACTGGGTGGTCAGCCCCGGCCCCATCCGCGCCTTCGACCAGCGGATCGAGCAGGACCTGTCCAACGCCGGCCCCTTCCTGGCAGCGGCATTGGCCTCCCGCGGAACGGTACGGATCCCCGGCTGGCCGGACGAAACGCAGCAGGTCGGTGACCTCTGGCGCAGCATCCTGGCCGCCATGGGCGCCGAGGTGACCCTGCACGGCGGCGTCCTCACGGTCACCGGCGGCCCCCACATCAAGGGCGGAGAATTCGCGGACACCAGCGAACTCGCGCCCACCGTGGCCGCCCTGTGCGCGCTGGCCACCGGCCCCTCCCGGCTCACCGGCATCGCACACCTGCGGGGACACGAGACAGACCGGCTGGCCGCGCTTGTCACAGAGATCAACCGCCTGGGCGGTGACGCAGAGGAAACCAGCGATGGACTGGTGATCCGGCCCGCAAAGCTGCATGCCGGCGTCGTCCACAGCTACGCCGACCACCGCATGGCCACCGCGGGGGCCATCCTTGGCCTGGCTGTGGAGGGCGTCCAGGTGGAGGACATCGGCACCACGGCCAAGACCATGCCGGATTTCCCCCGGCTGTGGACAGGCATGCTGGCGCAGAACGGCCCTGCCGAAACGGCGTCGGAAGGTTCCAGCGGTGGCGCGGAGCACTGACTCCTGGGATGAATCGGACGTCCGGATCCGGCCCAGCAAGAAGGGCTCCCGGCCCCGCACCAAGGACAGGCCCAGCCATGACGACGCCGTTACGGGGCGCATCATCACCGTCGACCGGGGCAGGTACACCGCCGTAGTGGGAGAGGACTCGGGCAACGAAAGGATAGTCATTGCTGCCCGGGCCCGGGAACTCCGCCGGAACCCGGTAGTCGCAGGAGACTTCGTCTCGCTGGTCGGCGACGTCTCCGGGGAGCCGGACACCCTGGCGCGCCTGGTGAAGATCCAGGACCGCAAGACCCTGCTGCGGCGCAGCGCCGACGACACGGACCCCGTTGAAAGGGCAGTGGTGGCCAATGCCGACCAGCTGGTGATTGTGGTGGCAGCAGCCAACCCTGAACCACGGACCGGCTTTATCGACCGTGCCCTGGTGGCAGCGTACGACGCCGGCATCGATCCGATCCTGCTGGTCACGAAAGCGGACGTTAAAGACCCTGCGGAGCTGCTGTCCAACTACACCCATCTGGACTTTCCCGTGATCATCAGCCGGACCGCCGATGCCAGCGCTTCCGGCATTGACGCCCGTTCCGATGACGGCCTGTCCGCGCGACTCGACCTCTCCGCCGTCGCCGAGATGCGCGGCCACCTGGACGGCAAGGTCACCGTCATGCTTGGGCATTCCGGCGTTGGCAAGTCAACCATGGTCAACGCGCTGACTGGGGCGGAACGGGCTACCGGTGGAGTGAACGCCGTGACGGGCCGCGGGCGGCACACGTCGTCGTCGGCCCTTGCACTGAAGCTCGCGGACGCGCCGTCCGGAAGCTGGATCATCGACACCCCCGGCATCCGCTCCTTTGGCCTGGCGCACGTGGACCCCGACCGGATCCTCCGTTCCTTCCCGGACCTCTCCCCCGGCATAGACGACTGTGAGCGCGGGTGCAAGCACACCGCCACCGCGGTCAACTGCGGGCTGGACGCATGGGTGGGTGCGGGGCATGCCGGCCCCACCGGAGCAGCGAGGCTGGGGTCCCTGCGGCGCCTCCTCGGCACGGACCCGAGGATGGAAGCCCAGGAGGCCAAGGAACTGGGCAGCGTCACCTGACGGGCCCGCTTCCCGGCAGAACGGCGCGCAGACGGTAGTTTGGAACCATGATCCAACCCGCTTCGAGCTACAACGATGACCTGCGCCTGGCCCATGTCCTGGCCGATTCCGTGGATGACCAGACCATGAGCCGCTTCAAGGCCCAGGACCTCCACATTGAGACCAAGCCGGACCTGACGCCCGTCACCGATGCGGACAAGGCAGCCGAGGAAGCCATCCGCGGCCAGCTCTCCCGCTCCCGTCCCCGCGATGCCGTCCTCGGTGAGGAGTTCGGCAGCACGGGGCATGGGTCGCGGCGGTGGATTATCGACCCCATTGACGGCACCAAGAACTTCGTCCGGGGCGTCCCGGTCTGGGCCACCCTGATCGCCCTGGTGGATGAAGGCGAACCGGTGGTGGGCGTGGTCAGCGCGCCTGCCCTTGGCAAGCGCTGGTGGGCCGCCAAGGGCATGGGAGCCTATATGGGGCGTTCGCTCGCCGCCGCAACCCGCCTTCGGGTGTCCAATGTGTCCAGCCTGTCCGATGCTTCCCTCTCTTACTCGAGCCTTGGCGGCTGGAAGGAACGTGGAAACCTTGACGAATTTCTAGGGCTCACCGAGGACGTGTGGCGGACCCGGGCCTTTGGCGACTTCTGGTCCTACTGCATGGTGGCCGAAGGTTCGGTGGACATCGCCTGTGAACCTGAACTGAATCTCTACGACATGGCCGCGCTGGTGCCCATTGTGGTGGAAGCGGGGGGCCGCTTTACCTCGCTGGAGGGCGAGGACGGTCCGTTCGGCGGGAACGCCCTGGCCACGAATTCCATCCTCCACTCCGAGGTGCTGCGGCGCCTGAATCCGAATCTGGACGACCTCCTCTAGTCCACGGATCACGAAATAATCGACGGCGGACGCCCCCGAAAGGAGGCGTCCGCCGTCGTGATCTTCGATTCAACCGCTCCTTTTCAACCGCGCGTAACAAAGCCCTTAACATTCCTGCGGGCTTTTAACCTTCGCGGCCCATGTTCTACGCTCTTAAGCAGGTCACGAGTGCCAGCGCAAAACCCCGGTTTGCTGGCCGGCAACCCTCCATTCGCGGTGGGGTGCCCCGGGTGACGACCAGGCCGGTCCGGAAGGGATGCGGCAAGCGCGGATTCCTGCACGGAGTCCTGTTTTGAAGTGAGGTCTCTGTGACAACTGCCACCGTCTCCCCCCAAGCCGCTGTCTCCCCCCAAGCCGCTGTCCGGCATCAGGCCGTTCCGCCGGAATCATCAGCGCTCTTCGACCAGCGCCGGGCCGCCGCCGGCCGTCCGCTCGCGGCCGTCAGCGGTGCCGAAATCCTGGCTCCCCTGATCCACGGCGGCCACGTCCGGTACGCCAACCTGGATTATGGCGCGTCCGCTCCCGCCCTCTCGGTGGTGTCGGCCTACCTCAACGAGATCCTGCCCTTCTACGCGAGCGTCCACCGCGGTGCAGGCTACGCCTCCCAGATCAGCACCTCGGTGTATGAAAATGCCCGTGCGATCGTCCGCGACTTCGTGGGCGGCCGTCCGGACGATTCGGTAATCTTCACCCGGAACACCACAGACTCCCTGAACCTGCTGGCGGGCTGTCTGCCGGCCACCGACGGACGGCCGGACGGCGACGTCCTGTACCTCGACATCGAGCACCATGCCAACCTGCTTCCGTGGCAGGGCGTCCCCCACCGCAGCATCGTGGCAGCGGACACCATTGCCGGAACCATTGACGCCGTCCGTGCGGAGCTGCAGCAGGGCAGCGTGAGCCTGCTCGCCGTGACCGGGGCTTCCAACGTCACCGGCGAAATCCTCCCCATCCGCGCCCTTGCCGCGCTGGCGCACGAGCACGGCGCACGGATCGCTGTGGACGCGGCCCAGCTGGCGCCGCACCGGCGCGTCAACATCACCACGGACGACGTCGACTACCTCGCCTTCTCGGGCCACAAGCTGTACGCACCCTTTGGTGCCGGCGTGCTGGTTGGCCGGCCGGACTGGCTCGACGCCGGCACACCGCACCTCGCAGGCGGAGGCGCCGTCAAGGAAGCAAGGCTCGACGGCGTCAGCTGGGCAACCGGTCCGGCCCGCCACGAGGGCGGATCACCCAACGTGCTCGGTGCGGCGACGCTGGCCCGGGCGACCCAGGTCATCGCGGAGCTGGACCAGGACCGCTGGCACGCCCACGAATCCGCCATCCGTTCATTCCTGGTGGACGGCCTGCAGGAGATCGACGGCGTGACCGTCCACCAGATCTTCAAGGACACCAACCCGGACACCGACACGATCGGCGTGGTCAACTTCTCCGTGGAAGGATACGACGCCGGCCTGGTGGCCGCTTACCTGTCGGCCGAACACGGGGTGGGCCTGCGCGACGGCCGGTTCTGCGCGCACCCGCTGCTGAAGCGGCTGGGACTTCCGTCCGGTTCCCTTCGAGCCAGCTTCGGCGTCGGCTCAAGGCTGGAAGATGCCGAGCGGCTGCTGGCGGGCATCCGGGACCTTCGGAGCAAGGGCCTGGGCTGGGACTATGTGGTGGACGCGGGCCGCTGGGTTCCCGCCAATGACAACCGTACATACCCCCATTGGGCGCCCAACACCCCGGGAACAGCCGGCGCCGCGCCCTGCCTCGACGACTGACCTGGGGCCGGCCTGTCGGCCGCCGCCCTGCTGCAGCTCATGCGGTAAATTCGGAGGACACTAAAAGTACCGGATGAAGGAGGCCGCGCGTGGCACGGGGTGGCCCACGGCTGGATCACGGCCGGCGCCGGGAGCTCGGCCTGAGTTTCCAGGACGGCGGCAAGCACTACCAGCAGGTGCGGCCCGGCTACCCTGCCGACTCAGCGCGCTGGCTGGTGCCTTCCGCGGCCCGCGATGCGCTCGACGTTGGCGCCGGCACCGGCAAATTCACCGAACTGCTGCTGGGCCTGGGGCTGTCCGTCACGGCCGTAGATCCCTCAGCGGACATGCTCAGGCAGTTGGCCGAGCACTATCCCGCCGCCACGGCTGTCCTTGGCACCGCGGAGGCGACCGGCCTGCCTGACGAGGCCTTCGACGTCGTTACCGTAGCCCAGGCCTGGCACTGGTGCGACGCGTTGCGGGCGAGCACGGAACTTGCCCGCGTCCTCCGCCAGCGCGGAACGCTGGGACTGGTCTGGAACCAGCTGGACACGTCGGTTCCCTGGGTCCACCGGCTTTCCAGGATCATGCATGCCGGGGACGTTTACAAACCCGGCCACCGCCCGCTCATAGGACCTGAGTTTGAGGGCTTGGAGGAGCATGTCACGCACTGGCAGGACTCCGTCACAACCGCGGACCTGATGGAACTGACGAAATCCCGCAGCTATTACCTGCGCGCCGGTGAGGCCACCCGGGCGAAGGTGCTTGCAAACCTTGACTGGTATCTCCATGACCACCTCGGCCACGGGCCGGACGAGGCACTGGAGCTGCCGTACCTGACACTGTCATGGCGGGCGGTCAGGGCATGAGCGGCTGGCAGCCCGCGCGTGGGCAGGGGCAGCCGGTAGGCTGGATCCTGTGAAGACCAGCGCGCCCTCCTCCTCCATTGAGGACTACGTCAAGGTCATCTATTCCTTCACTGAATGGCAGGACAAACCCATCACGTCCTCCCAGCTGGCCCAGCGCCTGGGGGTGGCGAACTCATCCGTCTCAGAGATGGTCCGGAAGCTGAAGGACCAGGGCCTGGTGGACCACAAGCCGTACAGTGCCATCAGGCTCACGGACGCCGGCCTGCAGCTCGCCCTTTCCATGGTGCGCCGGCACCGCCTGATCGAGACCTACCTCGTCCAGCAGCTGGGGTACAGCTGGGACGAGGTCCACGATGAGGCCGAGTTGCTCGAGCACGCCGTGTCGGACACCTTCATAGAACGCGTAGCGGCGAAGCTGGGCAACCCCCAGCGGGATCCGCACGGTGATCCGATTCCGACGGCGGACGGCACGGTCTTTATGCCCCGCGCGCACCTCATGGGCGAGCTGGACCAGGGCCACACGGGCCGGATCACCCGGATCAGCGACGACAACCCGGACCTGCTGCGCTACCTTGCGGCCGAGGAAATAGACCTCGATGCCGAGGTGGAGGTGATGGGCCGCAGGCCGTTCGGAGGCGCCCTGATGGTGCGCGTCCGGGATTCAGGGCGTACGCGCGACTACGACCTGGCTGATGAAATCACGTCGGCGCTGTGGGTACACAGCGACCGGCCCCATCCAGGCTGCCTCCTCGGGGATGCCGGTTTGCCCAAGGCATGAGCGGGCTGAAGACTTCATGGGCACCCAGGGCTGGAGCCTGGCTGGCCGTTGCTGCCGGCGGCCTGGTGGGGACGGAACTTCGCTATGGCCTGGGGCTGGCCTTCCCTGAGTTTCCCGGATCGTTTCCCTGGACCACCCTGTGCATCAATGTGGCCGGCAGCTTTATCCTGGCCGCCCTGACCACCGCGTGGATGGCCCGCCCGCACACCCCCTTCTGGTTGCGGGCAGGGCTGGGGCCGGGTCTGCTGGGGTCGTTCACCACGTTCTCCGCTGTGGTCTTTTCATTGGACCAGCTGGTGAGGGCGGGGCAGCACGGAGTGTGGACTGCGTATCTCGCGGTGTCGCTGGTGCTGGGGCTGGCGGCGGCTGGCCTTGGGTGGCGGACAGGAAAGATTATTGGCCGCCCGTCCCGGAGCCGTCAGTGATTACCGCGGTCCTGGTGGGAGTTCTTGGGGTAACCGGTGCCCTCCTCCGCTTCGGCATTGACAGCTGGTTTGCCCACCACAGCTCCAGGCGGACTGTCCGTGCCGGCGGCCAGAACGGCCCCGCGCGGCTGCACTGGCCTTGGGCAACGCTGCTGGTGAACGTGGCAGGATGCTTCATCATCGGGGCCGCCCACGGCCTTACAGCGGACCTGGGGCTGGGGGCAGAGTGGCAGGCTGGGCTGGCTACCGGCCTGGCTGGCGGGCTTACCACCTTCAGTTCGTGGACCACGGCCACGGTGCGGCTGGTGGCAGAAGAACGCCTCGGATCTGCCGCGGCGAACGTTGCCGCCAACCTGGTCCTGGGCCTCGCTGCGGCCGCTGCAGGGATCGCCCTGGTGTCCTGGGGATAGGAAGCGCGGCCCGGGCCGGAAAGCACTGATTTGGCGGGCTCCCGTATCGTGGATAGTGATGATTAGCAGACGCGACGCGGCCATTGCCCTTGACGTACCGATGGAGATGGCACAGCGCCACGGCCTTCCGAAATGGCTGACTGAGGCGGAGCTGGGTGAGATCCTGGATAACCCTCCGCCCTGGCTGGTTCAGTCCCGTGCGAACCGGACGGGTAAGCGGCCGGTCTGGGTCCACCTCGAATGCGCCGTGTGCGGTTACGAGGAAGCTGCCCGGCCCAAGAAGTGGTGGCCCGACTTTACCTACGTGATCTGCGGCCACCACCGTCCGGACGAGGTGCCCGCTGCCCGTCCGGGCTTGGTCCGGAGCGAGTTCGACGGCGTGGGCACGCGTTTCGTGGGCATCGCGGATGTGCCTGTCCCGGACTGACTTCCTGCTGCTCCAGGCCATTACATTCGGGGCTGAAAAGGCGTAGTTTACGAGGAGGGACGCAGCCCGTCCCCTGCTGTAAGGAGCACGCCATGCCGGACAAGACACCCCACCAAAACCTGGCAAAGAAGCCGGTCAAGACCATCAAGGAAAAACGCGCCGAAAAGAAGGCGAAACACCCTGAAGCCGCCCAGGACCCGGTAGCTCACTTGAAGAAGCGCCGGTAATCCCCCCGCCGTCGGCTTGCGTTCCATTCCGGCGGCCGCTGAAGGTGACGACGGTGCCCGGTGCGGTGAAACCAACCCAGCCGCGCGCATAACCGCGTCTCCGCATATGAGTCCAGCGGGCCGTCGTCGAACTTTTCCGGAGTGGATCCGTGCTGCCGCCCTGGCCTACCTCATGGCTGTTCCGGTCGCCGCGGCTGGGGCGCCTGGATATAGGGAAACGAGCCAAGAACAGCGGCCCGTGATCCGGAGCCGCCACTCCGTCGGTAAACAGATCTTTGTGTTCCCGGGGTTGGGCCCACCTGCGCGGTGGCCGCGCGGCCGGGCATTACGCCCCCAGTTAAGCAACGAAAGACCCGGACCCAAGTGTCCGGGTCTTTCGTTGCGCCTCGCGGCGTTTTGCAAATGTGGAGATGGGGGGAATTGAACCCCCGTCCGATGTCGTGTTGTCAGGGCTTCTCCGGGCGCAGTTTGCGTCGGATTTTCTCGGCCCCAGCCATGCTGCAAACAGCTGGCTGATCCGGGCCCAGTCATCTAAAAGTCCCGTTCACCCCGATGACGGAGGTGGACAGCAGTGGCTATCTAAATGACGCCAGGATCCGGGGCGATAGCAACCTCGGGCTGACGGACTGTCTTACTGCTTAGGCAGCAAGAGCGAAGTCAGTGCGCTTAGATTCGGCACTTATTGGTTTGCAGACAGCGTTTACGAGATAATTCTGCATCCTCGGCCCGCTTCACCTGTCGCGACTAACATCGTCGAAACCGATCATCCCCATATTTTTTTATCAAACCGGCAGGCTGGCCCACCGGACTATTAATCATAACGCACCTGCGCAGAAAAACATTCCTAGCGGCGCCGGTTGCGCTCCCGCATCTCGCGCTGCGCTTCGCGGTTGTCCTGCTGCTCGCGCAGGGTCTGGCGTTTGTCGTACTCGCGCTTGCCGCGGGCCACGCCGATTTCCACCTTCGCACGGCCGTCCACGAAGTAGAGCTGCAGCGGGACGATGGTGTAGCCCGATTCGCGCACCTTGTGGGAGATCTTGATGAGTTCCTCACGGTGCAGCAGGAGCTTGCGGCGCCGGCGGGCCGCGTGGTTGGTCCAGCTTCCCTGGTTGTACTCAGGGATGTGGATGGCCTCCATCCACAGCTCGTCATTGTAGAAGGTGCAGAAGCCGTCCACCATGGAGGCATGGCCCTCACGCAGGGATTTCACTTCCGTGCCCATGAGCGCGATTCCAGCCTCGTAGGTATCCAGCACGTGGTAATCGTGCCGGGCCTTTCGGTTGGTGGCCACCACTTTACGGCCACTTTCTTTAGGCAAGGGAAAGCTCCTCCTTATAAATCGGTTGTCCTCCGGGCCAGCCGGCGCGGAGTCATACCAGTGTACGGCAGGTCAAAGAAGGTGCTACAGCAGCCTCATCGGGTCCACCGGGCTGCCGTTCAGCCAGGTTTCGAAGTGGGCGTGGCAGCCTGTGGAGTTGCCCGTGTTGCCGGAGTAGGCAATCAGTTGTCCCTGCGAGACCCGCTGGCCGTTGGAGACCACGATGCTGGCGTTGTGGTAGTAGATGGTGTTCAGGGTGTTGCCTTCGATGAGGCCGTGGGAGATTTTCACGCGCCAGCCGCCACCGTCACCGGAGTTCCAGCCGGAGCTGAAGACCTCCCCTGCTGCTGCCGCGTAGACGGGTGTGCCGCAGGCCGCGCCAAAGTCCAGCCCGGTGTGCATGTACCCGCCCTGGCCGTAGAAGTCGATGGTTCCCGGCGGGGTGGCCCGCCACCCGAAACCGGACGTAATGGGAACGCTGCCGTCAAAGGGATGCCGGAGGCCGAAGGCCGACGGCGAACCTACCGGCGGCATGAATGACTGCGCCGGCGGGGCGGGAGGCGGCGGCTGGTTTCGCGCAGCGGCTTCTGCTGCAGCAGCAGCCGCAGCCGCAGCGGCGGCTGCTTCAGCCTTCCTGCGCTGCTCTGCTTCCCAGGCTTCCCGCAGCCTGCGGTCACGCTCCTCAATCTCGGCCGCCACCGCATTCTGGCTGGCCTGGACGCCGGCCAGCTGCGACTGGATACCCGGCTTGGCAGCCTGCAGCTCCGCGTCCAGGCGGGTGGTGTCAGCGATGAGTTTATCGACCTGTTCCTTCTTCGCGGCCGCTTCGTCGCGCGCTGCTTTCTCACGCTCCAGGGCTGCATCAGCCTTGGCTTTGAGGTCCTTGATCTCGGCCTCGACGGCTTGGAGGCGCGCTTCAGAGTTCACGTTGGTGGCACTCTGCTGGGACAGTTTGTCCATGGCAGCGTTCTGGCTCCGCATGGCCTGATCCGCCAGGTCCATGGTTTCGGTCAGGCTGCCGCCGTTGTTGGACCCGAAGAAGAGGGACAGGTTGGACGGCACGCCGCCGGACTTGTAGGCCTGCGTAGCAATCTGGCCGATCAGCTTCTTGGTGTCGGCAATCTTCTGCTTGTCCGATTCGAGCTGCTGCGTGATTTTGGCCTTGTTCTGCTGGGCCATGTCAACGCGCGCAGAGAGCGCCTCGACTTCCTTGACGGCACCGGCTACACGGCCCTGCGCCTCAAGGAGCGCTTGCTGCGCACCGGGAAGTTGGCCTTGGTAGATCACGAGGTCGCCGGCTGCCTTGGCGATGCGCGAATCGACGAATTCCAGAGACTGCTGGACCCGCGAAGCCTCAGCTTCGAGGGCTTTCTGCCGGTCTTCAAGCTCGTCAGCGAAGGCCGCCGGCGTGGAGGATGCCAGGCCTGCGGCGAGGACGACGGCCAGCACACCACTCAGGAGGCTGGTGCGGGGCGCTGCACTGCGCGCGCCGTTTCGCCGGGAGGGGGAAGCGTTTTTGTCCGGTGCATTCATGGGCATTCCTTGTTTGGTTTGCATACCTAGACGCGAAGGTATCTGCGTAAGGTCAAGAGAGACGAAATTCCAGCCAAGGATGCACCAAGGATTAGCAGCGCGGGAACCAGGATCAGCGTCTGGCCGGAGGATATGAAGGCAGTGTCCGGGTACTGCTGGGACATGAATTCGCCGAGGAAGAAGTGCGCCACGGCCCAAAGCGTTGCGGACGCCAGGGCGGCGCCGATCACCGCGGCAATGACCCCCTCGAGGATAAACGGCAGCTGGATCACCGTCTTGGATGCGCCCACCAGCCGCATGATCCCCGTTTCGCGGCGGCGGCTGAACGCCGAGAGCCTAATGGTGGTGGCGATCAGCAGGATTGCGCAGACGATCATGACCCCGGCGATGCTGACTGCCACCAGGGAGGCGCCGTTCATCACCGAGAACAGGCGCTCAAGCAGCTGGCGCTGGTCGATGACCGTTTCAACTCCGGGCTGGGAGGAAAAGGTCTCGCTGATGATCTGGTACTTTTCGGGATCCTTCATGTTGATCCGGAAGGAAGCCGGCAGCTGGTCCGGGGTTACCGAGTCCACGATGGGCGAGTTGGAGAACTGGTCCTTGAAGTGGTTGTAGGCCTCCTCCTTGGACTCGAACTGGAAGTCGTTGACATATTGCGACACGGCGGGCGATTCCAGCAGTGCGTTGAGGCTGGCCTGCTGTTCGGCGGTGACCGGTCCGCTGGCGCAACCTGCCGCCGTCGAGCCCTCACTGCACAGGAAGATGGCCACCTGGACTTTGTCGTACCAGTAGCCCTTCATCTGGTTGATCTGCATCTGCAGCATGCCCGCCGCGCCCACGAAGGTGAGCGAGACGAAGGTGACCAGGATGACCGACACCACCATGGACACGTTGCGTCGGAGTCCGCTTCCGATCTCACCGAGGATGAACGCAAGCCTCATCGTTTCGCCTCTCTTTCGCCGGGAAGGCCTGATTCGGGGGTCTCCCGCCCGCTGGCATCCTTGAGCCTGCGCGACTGCCCTACTACCGGAATCATCGAGGTGTAAAGCGCCTTTGCCTCGTCACGGATCACGACGCCGTTCTTGAGTTCAACCACGCGTTTGCGCATTTCGTTGACGATGTCGTCGTCGTGCGTTGCCATGACCACGGTGGTCCCGTTTTGGTTGATCTTGTCCAGGACGCCCATGATGCCCATTGAGGTGGTGGGGTCAAGGTTTCCCGTGGGCTCGTCGGCGAGCAGGATGCCGGGACGGTTGACGACGGCGCGGGCGATGGCCACGCGCTGCTGCTCACCGCCGGAGAGCTCGTGCGGCATGCGGTGTTCTTTGCCTTCAAGGCCGACGGTCTTAAGGACCTCGGGGACGGTGTCGCGGATGACGCTGCGGCTTTTGCCGATGACCTGCATGGCGAAGGCGACGTTTGCGAAGACGTTCTTCTGGGGCAGGAGCCGGAAATCCTGGAAGACGACTCCGATTCCCCGGCGGAGCCTCGGCACGCGCCAGCTGGAGATCTTGGCGACATTCTGGCCGGCGACGTAGACGGCACCGGACGTTGCCCGGTCCTCCTTGAGGACGAGCCGGAGGAAGGTGGATTTGCCGGAGCCGGATGCACCGACCAGGAAGGCGAATTCGCCGCGGTCAATCTCAAGGTTGACAGCGTCCAGCGCGGGCCGGGCTTTCTGGTCGTAGACCTTGGTGACATTTTCGAATCGGATCATGGCCCTAAGTACCCTGCAGGGCATGGCTGATTCTGATGCAGCCCAGTTCTGCAGCCGGTGCGCGGGTTTCGTGTGGGGGAAGTAGGGCCCCGGCCCCTTGACTATACGCAGGAGTTCCCGCGTTTCACACGGCTTTCAGGAGGCGTGTCGCCGGATCTGCTGGAGCGGCGCCGCTGTGCCTCACCTACGGTGCTGCCCGCAAATGGCCGCCCTGTGGCTCCGTGAGCGGAAACGCCGCCTAAAGACCGCTCGGTTTTGCGAAGGTTCCACAAATTCCCCACAGGATCACCTGAGGTTCGTCTGGAGGACACTGGACGCCCCATAAGCTCAGATTCGAAGGCGCGAATGCATTTTCAGCACCCGCCAAGTTCTATGAGGAATCAAACATGCCTTTCGCTTCCCCTGGGCGCGGCGCCCTTGTCGTCCTCCTGATCTCAGTCGTCATTCTCATCTCAGCTCCAATGGCGGTGGCTGGGGAAATGGCGCAAGCGACTGCACGCCCTATGGCGGCGAACGAACCCGGGCGCTACCTGGTTGAGTTCGCACCGGGTGTGGATGTCCCGCGGGAAGTGCTCGCACTGCAGTCCCAGGGAATCGGTGTCAGCCGCAAGTTTGGGACAGCGCTACGCGGTGCAGCAATCAAGGCGACGGTGCGGCAAGCGGAGGCATTGGCCCGCTCAGAAAGGGTTGCTGCCGTGGAGATCGATGCACGGGTGAGCATTTCCGAAACCCAGCAACCAGCTCCATGGGGATTGGACAGGTTGGACCAGCAAAACCTTCCCTTGTCCGGCTCCTATACATTCCCCTCCGGCCAATCGGGTGTCAGGGCCTACGTTCTGGACACGGGGATCCTCGCATCCCACTCCGATTTCGGCGGGCGCGTGACTTCCGGCTGGACTGCACTGAATGACGGACGTGGAACGACCGACTGCAACGGTCATGGCACGCATGTCGCTGCAACCGTCGGCGGGCAAGTCCACGGGGTGGCCAAGTCTGCGATGCTCGTCCCGGTCCGGGTATTGGACTGCAGCGGTTCGGGATACTACTCAGATGTGATAGCCGGTCTCGACTGGGTTGCCGCCGACCACCGTGAAGGAAGCCCTGCCGTAGTCAACCTCAGCCTGGGCGGGCCGACCAGCAAAATGCTCGACGTCGCTGTCCAAAATGTCATTAACGACGGCGTCGCCGCCGTGGTGGCTGCCGGAAACTCCGCCATAGATGCCTGCAACAGTTCTCCTGCGCGGCTTCCCGCTGCCCTCAGTGTCGCGGCCAGCGATTCGTCTGACCGGCAGGCTTCCTTCTCGAACTTCGGAAGCTGCGTGGACTTGTACGCCCCGGGCGTCGGAATCAGTTCCGCTTGGCACACGTCGACAACCGCGACCGCGTCGGCGAGCGGAACCTCAATGGCGGCACCCCACGTAGCTGGGGCCGCGGTGCTCCTGCTGACCCAGGACCCCTTCCTGACGCCTGCCCAAGTAGCCGAGACAATTGTCTCTGCCGCTGTGACAGGGGTCATTGCCAGGTCCGGGGCTAACACGCCAAACCGACTGCTGCATATTCGGCCGGCCAAGACCTCGACGCCGGTTACAGCGTCCCCCTTCACCGACGTATCTACCGATCACGTGTTCTACAAAGAGATAACCTGGCTCGCCGGTAACGGGATCAGCAACGGCTGGACCGAAGCCGACGGCACAAAGACCTACCGTCCAACCCTCGCCGTGTCCCGCGAGGCCATGGCCGCCTTCATGTACCGGCTTGCAGGAAGTCCCGCGTACGTTCCACCGGCAACTTCCCCCTTCACCGACGTATCCACCGATCACGTGTTCTACAAAGAGATAACCTGGCTCGCCGGTAACGGGATCAGCAACGGCTGGACCGAAGCCGACGGCACAAAGACCTACCGTCCAACCCTCGCCGTGTCCCGCGAGGCCATGGCCGCCTTCATGTACCGGCTTGCAGGAAGTCCCGCGTACGTTCCACCGGCAACTTCCCCCTTCACCGACATATCCACCAATCACGGGTTCTACAAAGAGATAACCTGGCTCGCCGGTAACGGGATCAGCAACGGCTGGACCGAAGCCGACGGCACAAAGACCTACCGTCCAACCCTCGCCGTGTCCCGCGAGGCCATGGCCGCCTTCATGTACCGGCTTTCAGCCACTACCTCCAGCCCCTAGCCCGACCGGCGATCAGCCACCGGTCGGAGCAACCTAGGACTTGGCGGCGTTGCGGTTATCCGTGCGCCAGCGGATGCCGGCGTCGATGAAGTCGTCAATTTCGCCGTCGAACACGGCGGAGGTGTTGCCTACTTCGTGCTCGGTCCGAAGGTCCTTCACCATCTGGTAGGGGTTGAGGACGTAAGACCGCATCTGGTCCCCCCAGGAGGCCTTGACATCGCCGGCCAGTGCCTTCTTCTCGGCGTCCTCCTGCTCCTTCTTGAGTAGCAGGAGCCTGGACTGCAGCACCCGCATGGCAGCGGCGCGGTTCTGCAGCTGCGATTTTTCGTTCTGCATGGAGACCACTGTGCCGGTGGGAATGTGGGTGAGGCGGACGGCGGAGTCGGTGGTGTTGACCGACTGCCCGCCGGGCCCCGATGAGCGGAAGACATCGACCCGGATCTCGTTGTCCGGAATTTCGATGGAGTCTGTCTGCTCGATAAGCGGGATGACCTCCACGGCGGCAAAGGACGTCTGTCGCCTACCTTGGTTGTCGAAGGGGCTGATCCTGACGAGCCGGTGGGTGCCCGCCTCGACGCTGAGCGTTCCGAACGCGTATGGCGCCTTCACCTCGAAAGTTGCGGACTTCAAGCCGGCTTCTTCGGCGTACGAGGTATCCATGACTGTTGTGGGGTAGCCGTGGCGCTCCGCCCAGCGGAGGTACATGCGCATCAGCATCTCGGCGAAGTCCGCGGCGTCCACGCCACCGGCCCCTGCACGGATGGAGACGACGGCTTCCCGCTCGTCATACTCACCGGAGAGCAGGGTGACCACTTCGAGTTCCTTCAGGGCCTTCTTGATGGACTCGAGCTCTGCGGCCGCCTCGCCCATCGAATCGGCGTCGTCCTCGTCCTGTCCCAGCTCCACCAGGACTTCGAGGTCGTCGATCCGTGAGGCGAGCTTATTAAGGCGCTCGAGTTCGGACTGCTTGTGCGAGAGCTTTGACGTGATTTTTTGCGCTGCCGAGGGGTCGTCCCACAGGTCCGGCTCGCCTGCCCGCTCGCTCAATTCGGCTATGTCTTCCTTAAGCGCGTCGACATCAGAGACCCGCTCAATGGAGTCGTAGGTGGCGCGAAGGGCGCGGATTTCAGCGGAAAAATCAATATTGGCCATGGTTGTTTAAGCCTACGCTATCCGGCAAAGCCTGCGGCATGGACTGGTTTTGCTGCCTTCCGGGGCTTGGGCAAGAGGCCAGCCGGTACCGGCCATGTGGCCCCGCCGGGGATCGGTCAGCGCGTCAGCCGTGAGCGTGCCGTTGACGTCGCTTCGATCCTTATGCCGTCCGGCACCAGGAAGTTAACCACCGGAGGGTGGACAGCGGCTGTCAGCACCACGACGGCGGTGGAACCATCGGGGCTGCCCGTTGCCCCGGCGACGGCGAGTCCGCTGAATCGCTGGGCAGCAGGGCTCCTTGAGACGAAGTCCGCCGCGACGTTCCTGACCCGTGCCGGGTTCAGTGTTGCAGAAGGACTCCCCCCTTGCGCGTCCACGTCGCCCAGGGTGTAGCTGTCCGCTGCCGCCAGGGAGGCGCCGTCAGCGAGCGAAAGCAGCCGCTTGTGTTCCAGGTACACGGAGGAAATGCCGATTACCACAGTGGCGACCAGCAGAGCCAAGGTCACGTAGCCGAGGATCATGACCATCATCTGGCCGTCTTCATGGTTGGTCCTGGCGGTCATCGGAATCTGCCCACCAATTGTGTTGCGGAGGCCTCAACCTCGCTTGCGGCCAACCGGAAGTCACTGTTGAAGGGCGCAAACGGCAGGGGCACCGACAGGCTCACCGTGATGGTCACCGCTGAGCCTGGAGCTTGGCAGTCTGCGGGGTCGCACGTCGTTGAGATGCTTGCCTTGTCCGGCTGGTGGCCGAAGTCGGCAAGGGCGATAGACACCGCTTGTTCGGCGGCAGCCTGGGCCGTCGGTTGGTCAGGCTGGGCGACGTAGACCTTGGCTGCCTGGTCCGCTGCTCCCACCACGGCAAAAGAGCCGCCCTGGATTTGCCCCACGGTAATGACAAAGTAAACCAGCGGGACCATAAGCAGGAGGGCAAGAAAAGTGAACTCCACAACGGCACTCCCCTGCTCGTGTTCTGCCCTGCCTTTCTGGCCATTGCCTGCTGATTGCGGCCTCAGGCACAGTGCTTGGACCAGCCTGCGTTTCAGGAACAGCGCACAGAGCCTACGGCTGCACGGCTGCATGGCCTTTCACCTCCAGCATGTCCCGGGGACCGATAAGCCCGATGACCGGCATCGGCGCCCGCACTGTCACTTCCAGGGTTCGGAGGCCTTGAACGGTCACTTCGCTGGTGCTCACCTGTTCGGCAAATCCGGCATTCAGCGCTGAGCCGATCAGGCTGCGTGTCCGCTCTTCGGCGTCGGCTGGTCCCCTGTCCGCGAGGGTGCCGTACCTGGCGCCGGAGGCCGCAGCATCGATCAACGTGTTGCGGACGTGCAGGATCAAGGTCAGCTGGATGATGGCCAGGAAGAACATCGTGAGGAGTCCACCCACCAGGACAAAATCCACCACCGCCGAACCCTGCTCCCGCGCCGCGGGCAAGCCGCGAACCCTGCAGGCCTGGCTTGGCGGGCGGGAGGACCTCGACACGGGCTAGCTTCCGACCGTATCCATCGCCTGGTTGAACATCGACTCCA
The DNA here is from genome assembly GCF_045291495.1 of Pseudarthrobacter quantipunctorum. Lineage (NCBI taxonomy): Bacteria > Bacillati > Actinomycetota > Actinomycetes > Micrococcales > Micrococcaceae > Pseudarthrobacter > Pseudarthrobacter quantipunctorum. The sequence goes on along the minus strand of NZ_CP148033.1, from coordinate 1,409,312 downwards.
GCGCCGGTCCGGCAAGCGCCAGCAGCGCCGCCACCAGCACAGCCGACATCAGGGTGATCATGACCCATCCAGGCACATCTCCCCTTTCATTGTGGTTGTCATTGTGGTTCCCACCGCGACGGACTCCCGCGCAAAGGGCAGTGCCCAGGGCGGTGTTCACAACAAGGAGCAGGGATGCCCAGCGAGTTCCCATCATTTTCATTTCCCGTCCTATTCCTGGTTCGGTTCTTCGATCAATTGCATTCCGGCGTCCACTGGTTGTTCCTAAAACCCCAGGTTGATGGCCGCGAGCCCTGGGAAAACGGCAAACACCACAGTCAGCGGGAGCACGCCAAAAACAAGCGGCACCATCATGGCGATTTCCTTCTTGCCGGCGGCCTCCATAAGGTCGCGTTTGGCGATATCCCGCACGTCCTGGGCCTGGGCACGCAGGACATCCGCCAGGGGCGTGCCTCTCTGGACAGCGACAATGATGCCGTCTACGAACCTCACCAGAGGGGCCAGATCGGTCCGTGCCGAGAACTCCTGCAATGCCTGCACCAGGGGCTTGCCCGCCCGGGTCTCGGCAAGAATGTCCGCGAACTCCTTGGTGAGCTCCCCCTTGGCGCTGCGACAAACCCGGTCGAGGGCTCCGGTGGCGCTCTCCCCTGCGCTGACGGCCAGCGCCATCAGTTCAGCCAGGCTCGGAAACTCCGCCATCATCCTCGATTCACGCCGTTTGACCTGTACACCAAGCCAATAGTCCCGCAGCATGAAGCCGCCCACAGCACTGCCCAGGACGGCGACCGCGGCGAGCAGTGGGTTGAACCTCCCGGCTGCGGCTCCCAGGGCAGTGACGCCAAGGGCGGCCACGAATCCGGCAGCGGCCCACAGTAGCTGCTCGGCCCGGAAGTCGATGGAGGTCTTGGTGATTCCCGCCTGCGCCAGCCGTCGTGCGGTCGCTCCGGGCGATGGATTCAGCCTCCCCAATGCCGCCATGCCGTCCCGGATCACCGGACGCAAAATCCTTTCAAGCGGACCGAAAGGCGTCAGGTTGGCTTCCCCCAGGCTCAAGAGCCGGGATTCAAGGTTTTGGGACTTCAACTGCGGCTCAATGCGTTCTGCCAGGGTGGTGGCGCGCATCAACGGCGATCTGAAGATGACGAGCCACAGACCGGTCCCCAGGACAATCCCGCAGGCGACGGCGGCAGGAGATATGTCGATCACCTGAGCACCCGCTCATCCTGGGGCAGGGCCCCAATCCTCAGCATGATGGAGTAGCAGACCAGCGAAATTACCAGGCCACCAAGCAGGACTGCTGCACCCATGGCGGTGTTGTATGCCTGCACCGCCTCCGGTCTTGTTGCCAGCAGGAGCATAACGATCCACGGGGCAGCGACCGCAAGGCGTGCGGCGTTGACGGTCCAGGACTGCCTGGCCTCCAGTTCACTTCGGGTGCGGGCACTCTCGCGGAGGAACTCAGCCAACGTGCCGAGCAACTTTCCCAGGTCCGAGCCTCCAACTTCGCGGGTCAGCCGAAGGGCTTCGACTATACGGTCGGCGACCGGGTCTGCGAGCCTGTGCTTAAGTTTGTTGAGCGAGGCGTCGAACTGGCCTCCGGCGCGGTAGTCGGCACCGAACTCCCGGAATACGTGACGAAGCTCGTCAGGCCCCTTTTCCCCCAGCTGAATGAGGGCTTCCGGCAGCGGCAGGCCGGCACGTATGGCGGAGCGGAGGTGATCAACGACGTCGGGCCACAACTGGCGCAACAACGCGCTTCTCTTTTTTGCCCTCCAGCGCAGGATGCTGATGGGAAGCCATGCAGCAAACAGCGCGAAGCAACAGGCGATAGGCCAGGAACGGCTGACGGCGTAAAACACCAATGCCACAAAGAGCCCCAGCCCCGCGCAGGTGCCGATGAGGCCACCCGGGGATACTTTGTCGACGCCGGCGGAGGCGAGAAGGTCGGCCAGGCGGCTTACCTTCGGCGCCATGGGGCGCTGCTCAGGTGTCTCCCAGAAGGACCACCAGATGAGGAAGAGGCCCGTCCCGGCGCCGATACCCAGCAAAGCCGACGTCATCGCGGATCCAGCAGCGCCGCGACGTCGTACCCTGCCCGGCTGAACTTTTCCGCGGCCGGCATCGAGCTGGCGCGTGCCTGAAGGGTACCGTCCACCATCGCAAAGACGGGAGACGACTCGATAATGCCGTTCTCCACTCGCCGGCCCAACGAGAGGATTTCGGTGACCTCCCTACGGCCGTTGGCCTTCCGGCTGCAATGAACCACAAGGTCGATACAGGATGCGACCGTTGGGACGACAAAGGCTGACGAGATGTTCTCGCCTGCGAGCAAGGGCAGCGTGCAGATCTTAGTGACCGCGTCATGCGCCGAGTTCGCGTGTACGGTGCACATGCCTGGCAGACCACTATTCAGGGCGATGAGCATGTCCAGGCTCTCAGCTTCACGGACTTCCCCCACCACCAGGCGGTCCGGGCGCATGCGGAGCGCCTCCTTGACCAGGCGCCGCAACGGAATTTCGCCCTCCCCCTCCAGGTTCGGTTGGCGGCATTGGAGTCCCACGACATCGCGCAGGGGGAACTGCAGTTCGAAGATTTCCTCAACGGTGATCACCCGCTCCCGGCTGCCTATGCTCGCAGCCAGGCAGTTGAGCATTGTGGTTTTGCCGGCCTGGGTTGCGCCTGATACCAGGATGTTGAGGCCACTGGAAACGGCTGCACCCAAAAAACGGGCGGACTGCGGCGTCAGCGTGCCCAGCTCGACAAGATGTTCAAGGCGGCTGGCCTTGACCACGAACTTCCGGATATTGACTGCCCAGTGCTTGCGGGTCACATCCGGGATGACCACGTGGAGCCTTGACCCGTCAGGAAGCGCTGCGTCCACGAACGGAGAGGACATGTCCAGCCGGCGGCCGGAGCTTTTCAGCATCCGCTCAACCAGGTCCCGGACCTGCTGCTCAGTAAGGCTTAGCGAGGTCAGCTCGGATTCACCGTTCCGGGCCACAAAAATTTCGTTGGGAGCGTTCAGCCAGATCTCTTCGACGGTTGGATCGTCCAGCAGCGGCTGTAGGACGCCGAAACCAGCGACGGCGTCAAAGAGGAATCTGCGGGCCGCGTCCAGGGGCCCGAGGGGAGGGAGCGGACCCAAAAGCGCCCGCTCATCGTAGTCCGTTACGGCCGCCTCTACCAGGCGGCGGACCTCGCCGGCCTGATGAAGCGGATCAAGCCCTCGACGACGGATAAGCTCGCGAACTTCATCCTCGACTATTCCCAGCGCGTCCATACGTTCCCCAATACAACTGCCGCCCCCGGCGGAGGCAGTGCAACTGGGATAAAGACTAGGGACCGGACAAGAAGCTGCCAAGTCATAAACATTGTCTGTGGATAAACGCAGGATTGTCACAGGATCCACACATGCACCACCAGCACCTCTGTTGTCACCAGCACCATGGTGCTATGGTGAGCGCGTTAAGTGTCAAATCCCTGTTCGGCTGATTCCTGGGGGAACCATCCGAAACAGCAACCCAGATGAGGACTCCCAGGAGCGCCTCGTTGTTTCCGGAGCCAATATGAAGCGGAACCTGTCTCAGTCCCGTCGCCCCGTCATGAAGTCCTTTGGGATAGCCCTCCTGACTGCATCCCTGGTGGCCGGCCCATGTTTGACGGGTACTGCGTCCGCCGTTGAGCCCGCTCCAACGCCGACAATGTCCTCGCTGCCGAGTGAAACCTCGACTGCTGTCGCACCCTCTCCGGCGGTTCCCTCGGCAACGTCATCCGCCGAAGAATCAGTCCCTGCGGAAGCACCTGCTGCCCAGCCCACGGCCGAGGCCACACAGTCAATGGCGGAAGCAGCCGGCATTGGCGGAGCTGAGATGGGACAGCGGTCTGCACGCGTTACGGCGTCGGCTTCATCCGATTCCTTCAGGCGGCTAAATGCGGAGTCGCTGTCTACCGAAGGCACCTGGATGCCTACTTTCGGCATCCAGGGACTGGACGTTAGCGGCCACCAACCGACCGTGGATTGGCAGCACCAGTGGAACATGGGTGCCCGCTTTGCCTACGTCAAAGCGACTGAAGGCAATTACTACAAGAACCCTTCATACAGCTCCCAGTATCAGGGTTCCCGCAACGTTGGGATGATCCGCGGCGCGTACCACTTCGCCATTCCCAATTGGTCTTCCGGAGCAGACCAGGCACGCTACTTCGTACAGAACGGCGGCGGCTGGTCGGCAGATGGCTATACCATGCCGCCAGTGCTCGACTTTGAGTTCAATCCGTACGAAGGCCGCACGATTAACGGTTTCTACTTCGGCAACACCTGCTACAACATGTCTCCTGCCCAGCTCACGTCATGGGTACGGGACTTCGGCAACACTATGCAGGCCATGACTGGCCGGTTGCCTGTCATTTACACCAACACCAGTTGGTGGAACCAATGCCTGGGCAATCCCGCCGGCTTTGGTGACTACCCGCTGTGGGTTGCGGCCTATCCCAGCTCCCCCACGAACAATGCAGGACCGGTTCCCACGGCGAGCTGGAGCACCTACAGCATGTGGCAGTACAGCAGCACGGGCCCCTTCGCCGGTGACTCGAACGTTTGGAACGGGGATTACGCTTCGCTCCAACGATTTGCCGGTGCGAACTTACCCACTGGCAACTTCGACGAACTGTCTGTCAGCCGCAATGGGCCTGAAGTAAACCTCCGGGCGCGAGGTTGGTCAGTCGACCTAGCCAACGTACCTGCTTCTAATCAAACTCATATCTACGTAACTTCGCCCGACGGACAAACAACTGGATATCCTTGGACAGCCAACGTCTCCAGGCCGGACGTTAATCAAGTTTTTGGTTACGGCCCCTCACATGGGTTTGACGGGGCCGTTCCCATCACGAGATCCGGGACGTACAAGGTTTGTGCTTACTCCATCGGCATCTTTGCTAACACGCCACTTGGCTGTAAAAGTATTGTGGCGACAAACGTGGAGCCACCTATCGGATCGTTTGACGGCTTTGACCAGGTCAGGGCGCCAGAGAAAGTGACCCTGCGCGTGAGCGGCTGGGCGGTTGACCTCGCAAACCCGAGCGCCCCCACGTATGCCGACACTTACATCACGCGCCCAGACGGGACCACGACGGGCTACCGAATGACCGCAAACACCGCACGCCCGGACGTGCATTCCGTAACGGAATTGGGTATGAACCACGGCTTCGACCAACAAGTGACGATTACGTCTCCCGGAATCTATCAGGCCTGTACTTATGCGATCGGTCAAAACTCGAATCGACCACTTGGTTGCAAGACCCTTAATGTCGAGCCCAGCCCAGCACCAATCGGCAACTTTGACACGCTCAGGCTGCTTCTGGATCCCAATTCAGCCATGCTGCGCGTAAGCGGATGGGCTCTGGATCCCACTCAACCTTCCAAGAGCATCAGTGTGAACGTCTCCGTTTCTTATAAGGACGACAGGGGTGTGACAGGCCCTGCGACGGTTTTCGCAGCCAACTTGAAGCGACCTGACGTAAACACTGCTTTGGCGACTGTCGGCGACCACGGCTTCCAAGCGTCTATTCCGATTCGAACTTATGGCGCCTACGCGGTCTGCATTCAGGCCGTCGGAGTAGAACCCATCTCTGCGGGACCAACTTCGCTTGGTTGCAAGGAAATCACGGCTCCTCCAACTCCGCCTACGATGGGCTTCTTGGACCGCGCCAGCATTCAAGTTCTCAACGGACAGGCGTCCATCCAGACTCAAGGATGGACCTTGGACCCCGCATTTCCCGCCACATCCAATCCGGTACACGTGTACGTCACGTATCCCGACGGCAGCACTAAGGGTGTCGCTTTCACCGCAAACCTGCCGCGACAGGACGTAAATAAGACACTCAATACAGTCGGCGATCACGGCTACACGACTTCTGTCCCGGTGAGCGTTCGGGGTCAATACACAGTCTGCGCATATGGGGTCGCGGTTTCCGTGCTCAGCTCGAACAACTCGCAGTTGGGCTGCCGGACACTCACCTATTAACGCAGGAAAGCACCTATAAACGCGGGAAAGCGGGAGACCACGCCTAAATGGCGGGGTCTCCCGCATCTCCGCATAGCGCTATTCTCCTTCGAGGAGTTCCAAAAGGTATGTCCCGTAACCGCTTTTCACCAGGGGTTCGGCCCTCGCCCTCAACTCATCATCGCTAAGGAAGCCAAGGCGCCAAGCGATCTCTTCCGGAGCGCCAATTTTCAGCCCCTGTCGATTCTCAACGGTTCTGATGAAGTTCGACGCATCGTTGAGATCGTTGAAGGTACCGGTGTCCAGCCATGCTGTTCCTCGCGGCAGGATGTCTACTTGGAGCTTGCCGCGCTCCAAGTAAATACGGTTGACGTCTGTGATTTCGAGCTCACCGCGAGCGGACGGCTTGAGGTCCTTGGCAATATCGACGACGTTGTTGTCGTAAAAATAAAGGCCTGGTACCGCGTAATGGCTCTTGGGCTGTAAGGGCTTCTCTTCCAGTGAGAGTGCCTTTCCATTTTCGTCAAACTCGACAACGCCATAAGCCGAGGGATTCTTCACCCAATACCCGAAGACAGCCCCTCCCTCAATGTCCCGGAATCGGCGCAACTGCGTGCCCATGCCCTGCCCGTAAAAGATGTTGTCGCCCAGTACAAGGGCAACATTGTCGTCACCGATGTGCTCTTTGCCCAATATAAACGCCTGGGCCAGCCCGTCCGGAGATGGTTGTTGTTTGTAGGTGATTGAGACGCCGAAGCGGGAACCGTCCCCCAATAGGCGCTCAAACTGCTCTGCGTCGTGGGGTGTGGTGATAATGAGGATGTCCCGGATGCCAGCCAGAATCAGCGTCGACAGCGGGTAGTAAATCATAGGCTTGTCGTAGACTGGAACGAGTTGCTTGCTAACGCCCAGTGTGATGGGGTGAAGCCGAGAGCCGGTACCGCCGGCAAGGATTATTCCGCGCATGCCCCCATCCTTCCTTTCGCTAATGGCCGCGGCAAATCCGGTAGTCTTGGGGACTATGCAGCGACTTCTTGTTACCGGTGGTGCCGGATTCATTGGTTCGAATTTTGTCCACTACGTTCTAGGAAACACAGACGATCACGTCACGGTGCTGGACAAGCTCACCTATGCAGGCAACATCGCGTCCCTGAAAAACCTCCCGGAGGAACGCTTTACGTTCGTTGAGGGAGACATCACCGACGCCGCCCTGGTGGACGGACTCGTCGCTGACACCGATGTGGTGGTGCACTACGCTGCCGAGTCGCACAACGACAACTCCCTGCACGACCCGCGCCCCTTCCTGGATACCAACATCATTGGTACCTACACGCTGATCGAGGCTGCACGGAAGCACAACAAGCGTTTCCACCACATTTCCACGGACGAGGTCTACGGCGACCTGGAACTGGATGACCCGGAGCGGTTCACCGAGCAGACCCCGTACAACCCCTCTAGCCCGTATTCCTCCACGAAGGCCGGCTCTGACCTGCTGGTCCGCGCCTGGGTCCGTTCCTTCGGGCTGCAGGCCACCATCAGCAACTGCTCCAACAACTACGGGCCCTACCAGCACGTGGAGAAGTTCATCCCGCGCCAGATCACCAACGTGATTGACGGGATCCGGCCCAAGCTTTACGGCAAGGGCGAGAACGTTCGCGACTGGATCCACGCTAACGACCATTCCTCGGCCGTGCTGGCGATCATCGCCAAAGGCAGGATCGGTGAAACCTATCTGATCGGTGCCGACGGGGAGAAGAACAACAAGGACGTTGTTGAACTGATCCTGAAGCACATGGGCCAGGCCCCCGACGCGTACGACCACGTTGTCGACCGCCCGGGCCACGACCTGCGCTACGCCATCGACTCCTCCAAGCTCCGCGACGAGCTCGGCTGGGAACCGAAGTTCTCCAACTTCGACGCCGGCATCGAGGACACCATCGCCTGGTACCGCGAGAACGAAAACTGGTGGCGCCCGCAGAAGGCCCAGACCGAAGCCAAGTACAAGGAACAGGGCCAGTAAAACGATGTCGATCGAGTTCTCAAAGAAGCTGACCGCACACGAAACGCCGATCCCCGGCGTCGTCCTGTACGACTTGCCGGTCCACGGCGACAATCGTGGCTGGTTCAAGGAAAACTGGCAGCGGGAAAAAATGGTGGCACTCGGGCTGCCGGACTTCCGCCCGGTGCAGAACAACATCTCTTTCAATGAGAAGGCCGGCACCACCCGCGGCATCCACGCGGAGCCATGGGACAAGTTCATCTCGGTGGCCACCGGGCGGATCTTCGGCGCCTGGGTTGACCTGCGCGAAGGTCCCTCGTTTGGTGCCGTTTTCACCGCTGAAATGGACGCCAGCCAGGCGATCTTCATTCCACGCGGCGTGGGCAACGCCTTCCAGACCCTGGAGGACAACACGGCCTACACCTACCTGGTCAACGACCACTGGTCAGCGGATGCCCAGGGTCAGTACACCTTCCTGAACCTCGCCGACGAGACGGCGGCGATCGGCTGGCCGGTGCCGCTCGAGGAGGCAGAACTGTCCGACAAGGACAAAGCGCACCCCCGCCTCGCGGACGTTGTTCCGATGCCGGCCAAGAAGATCCTCGTGGTAGGCGCCGACGGCCAGTTGGGCAAGGCCCTACGGGAACAGTACGACGGCGATGCAACAGTTGAGTTTGCCGGCCGCGCCGGCTTCGATTTGTGCAGTGAAGCGTCCTTCGCGGAGCGGAACTGGAAGAACTACTCGACAATTATCAATGCCGCCGCGTACACCGCGGTCGACGCCGCGGAAACCGCGGAAGGCCGGGCAGCCGCCTGGGCCGTCAACGTTGCTGCCGTCGCACGGCTGGCGCGTACCGCCGTCGACCATGACCTCACACTGGTGCACGTCTCCTCCGACTACGTCTTTGATGGTGCGCGGGAGAGCCATAACGAAACTGAACCCTTCACGCCCCTGGGTGTTTATGGCCAGACCAAGGCAGCAGGGGACGCCGTGGTCAGCGTGGTTCCCCGCCACTACATCGTGCGGACCAGTTGGGTTATCGGTGAGGGAAACAACTTCGTGCGGACCATGGCATCGCTCGCCGGCCGCGGCATCGAGCCGTCCGTGGTCAACGACCAGATCGGCCGGTTGAGCTTCACGACCGACATTGCCGCCGGCATTGACCATCTATTGAGATCCGGGGCGCCCTATGGCACTTACAACCTGACCAGTGACGGCCCCGAGCAGTCCTGGGCTGACATCGCCGCGGACGTGTACGAGCTATCCGGAGCGTCACGGGAGTCAGTGAGCGGCGTGAGCACCACGGAATACTTCGCTGACAGGCCAGCCGCACCGCGCCCGCTAAACAGCACCCTGGATCTGCGCAAAATTAAGGACACAGGCTACTTACCTCACGAATCTATTCACAGATTGACCGACTACGTTCGGGGACTCGTTTTGGAGTCAGTCCAAATGCAAAGAAACGGATAGGCACAGCAAATGAGCATCTTGGTAACCGGTGGTGCCGGGTACATTGGCGCGCACGTAGTGAGCTTGCTGGCCCAGCGAAACGAGGACGTCATAGTGGTGGACAATTTGTCCACGGGACTCGCTGACCGGATCGGCGCAGCGCCGCTTATCGAATTGGATCTCGCAGCATCTGATGCCAAGGAACAGTTGGTGCAGGTCATGCGTAACTGGAGCGTTGAATCCGTCATACACATTGCCGCCCTCAAACAGGTTGGCGAGTCAATGGCCAACCCTCTGCTCTATTACCGTGAGAACGTCGGCGGCATGATCGCCCTGCTATCTGCAATGGAGGACTGCGCCGTAAAGCGCCTGGTGTTCTCGTCTTCCGCCGCCACCTATGGCATGCCTGGAATTGAGACAGTCACGGAGGCCACTCCCACCCACCCCATCAGTCCCTACGGACAAAGCAAGCTCATCGGCGAATGGATGACGGCTGCGTCGGCCTCCGCTTGGGGGCTTCGTCCCATCAACCTGAGATACTTCAATGTGGCTGGCGCTCAATCCATCGAGCTGGCCGACCCTGCCGCGCTCAATTTAATCCCCATTGTGATCAACAAAGTTCTCAACGGGGAAGAACCGGTTATTTACGGCAATGACTACCCGACCCCCGATGGCACGTGTATTCGCGATTACGTCCACATTGGCGATCTGGCCGACGCGCACCTTGCTGCCTTGGACTCCACGGCAGGTAGTGCGCCACTGGAAACAGTGTTGAACGTCGGAACAGGGCATGGGGCGTCCGTCAGCGAAGTTCTTGACGTCCTTCGTTCTGTTTCCGGACGGAAAATTGATCCCTTGGTTGCTCCGCGCCGACCGGGGGACCCTCCCAAGCTTATAGCCGACGTCACAAAGATTCAGTCCGCGCTGGGGTGGAGCGCCCGGCGGACTCTTATAGACATTGTGGAATCGGCATGGCTGGCCGAAGTCGCTAAGCGGGGGGCTCTCGCGTAGTGATTACAGTCGCCACCTACGGCAGGAACGGTAGCAGCGCAAGGGTTCGCATACACGACTGGTTGGATTATCTCAGGATCGAAGCCACGCGACATTATAGCTACTTGGGCAAGGCTGACAACAGCATCACCACCCTATCCAGTCATCTCCCGCAGGTGATAGCTGCTGAGATTTCGCTGCGTCATCTGGCCGAGTCAGGCACATCGGAGACTCTCCTGATGAGCAGGGAAGCGTCACCGTTGAGCAACGGTCGATTGGAAAGCCGCCTGCTGCGTTCTGCGCAGTACTCGGTATACGACTTCGATGACGCCATCTTCCACAACGGTGCGCCCTTCCCCTACAGCCTGTACCCGAAGGGAAGGGTCTGGCATCGTTCAGTCCGTGCAGCCTCCACGGTCATTGCAGGCAACGACTACCTGGCCGAATTCGCCGCGAAAATCAGCCAGCAAGTGGTGATGATTCCGAGCTGTGTCAACCCTAGTGCCTACCCACTAAAGTCCAGCTACGAACTATCCGAGATCCCAACATTGGTTTGGCTGGGCTCTCCTGCAACGGAACCCTTTCTCAAGATGCTCACTGAACCGCTCTTACGAATCAACGCTGACACACCCATACGGCTGCGCGTGATCTCAAGTGGTGCTCGGAGCCTTGGAGCCTTGGAGGAAATCGTTGACCGAGTTCAGTGGAGTGCAGAGAGCTTCGCTTCCTCATTGGCAGACGCAGACATCGGCTTGATGCCTTTACCTGATACCCCATTTACACGTGGAAAGTGCGCCTACAAACTCCTTCAGTACGCAGCAGCAGGTCTACCTGTTGTCGGAAGTCCAGTCGGGACCAACAAAAAGGTACTTGATGATTTAGAAGGATTGTCCGCTCCGACGCCGTCCGGCTGGGAAGATGCAATACGGGACTTGCTTGCTACTTCTGCCCGAGCACGTTCGGAAATCGGCAAGGCGGGTAGAAATGCAGTGGACGCCGGCTATAGCTTTGAAGCATGGGCACCTTTTTGGCGGGCTACTGTCGGCCTCTAGTCCAGGCTGGACGCATAACAATTCTTCCAAAAGAAACTGCGGCATCGCCGATGATATATTCGAGAGCCGCTCGCACGGTTATTTCACCAGACCGCCACCCGCCGAATACCGACCAATAGGTGCGCCACCTTTCACGGCCTGAACCGAAAATGCGAACAGCCACCGCAATGTCACCGTCCAGGTTGGGAGCTCGCTTGCCTAGCTCATCGGCCATGACTTCGCGCCACCCGGCGCCGACATCGTAGATGGTCCGGAAGAGATTGCGGACAGAACTCGATCCTCGAGTTTTTTGCGAAATGGCGAGCAGGTTTGTGCAACTCCGCCAGAGACTGAATCCCTCCTTCGCTTCCCCCAGTACGTTCTCTCCGTGTTGAACATAGTCTTGGAGAACGTCGTCAATGACAATGCATTGTCCCTCAGAGGATGCGCAGACTGCGATCCAGTGATCGTGGACCTCGGACGGCGAGTCAAAGCGCGGAAAAGGTAGGGCAACGTCAAGGACATTTCGACGGAACACCATGGTTCCTCCTGTGAATTGGTTCTCCACAAAGTAGCTCTGCGGTCTCACAGTGTTGCGTCGGGTCCGTTGAGACAAAACCAATCCACTTGGGTGTTCCACCACTCTCGCTTGGCTTGCAACCAAAGGATATGCCACGAGCTCTGAGACTAAACGCTCAATCTTGTTTGGATACCAATAGTCATCTTGGTCGCTGAGGGCAACCCATTCAGCCGCCGATGGGACGTTCCTTAAAACTCGTTCAAAATTCCCGTAAAAACCAAGCCGTTCATCAAACCCCAAAACTTTGAAACGCGGGTCGCGGCCGACGATACGTGCAAGCTCTGACTCAAGCGCCGCAGAACCTCCATCCGCCGAAATAAGGCAGAGAAAGTTCTCGTGCGTCTGAAGCTTTATCGACTCAATCTGTCGGCGGAAGAGATCCATGTTGGGGCGGTAAGCGGCCATGGCAATGACGCCAAAGGCCATGTTCTGTGGAATGAGGGCTCCCGCGAGCAGGTCCCGATCATTTGGCATTAACTGATCCTAGTATTCGTAGCAAAGGGAGTTAACTTCAGGTTGGCCAAGACCGGGCTGAAGCAGGCTGACAAAATCCAGGGTGGCTACTGGTTGCCTGGTTCCTAGGAGCATGTCTAGACGGCATGGCCGTCCTCGAAGCGGCCTGCCCGTCTAGCCAAGCCGTCCTTGGCCCCAGCAACTATCATTCTCACTACGGTCGTTTTGTCTTCCGCGAGAACTAAGCGAACTGCCTGGTTCAGGATGTCGTGGAATGCCTTGCGAACGAACCACTTAGGATACTTAACCGCAAAGTCTTGGGCAAGAAAAAAACTGTTCCGAGTAATGTAATAGATTCGCTTCGGCGCATGATAAGTATACTCAACCTGACGCCCGAAAAACTTTCCAGTTCTTTTTTCGCCTAAATTATGATTGAGATTGCAACCTTCGCCCATGATGGGCGCATAACCAATTGCCTTGATGCGGAGAGCGAATTCCGAGTCCACATTATCGATAAAATACGCCTCATTAAACCAAACACCTGTATCGAAGACCTCTGAGGGAACGAGCATCCCCGACTGCCAAGGGTCAAACGGAACGCCAAAGGTTCCACCAATGAAGCCGTCTTTTAGGGCAGGAACGCCATTGAAGGTCTCCGCTGACACCAAACCGACATTAACGCCCGCCGTTCGCGCGGCCTCGTATGTCGATATCGCTCTCCGCACGTAGTCGACATCAAGAGAAGAGTCCTGATCCATGGTCAAGGCAAAAAAGGGGTTGGCCAGCTCCAGCGCCCGGCGTACACCAGCATTTAGTGCCGTGGCAATACCGGAATTCCTCAAGTTATGTATAACCAAGGCGCCCAACTCAGAAATCGCGTCAAATGTCTCGGCGTAACGTTGATCCGACCCATCGTTTACGACAATGACTTTGTCAACGTGGGGTTGAAGAAGCTCAAACCGCCTGACAAACTCCGCGTCCGGATTAAATGCCGCTACTATAGCAAAAACAGGCCGCGGCGCCGGTGCCTCATCATTATCTTTCAAAAAGCTCAATCCCTTTTTATATCGGCGGAAAGCTTTGTTATCCACCGTGAGAGAATCTGTCTAAGATGCCGTGGCTACGGACTCAAATGGACGAACTTCGCAATTCCGCGGTTCGGTCGTGCAAAGACGGTTGCCATTCCTCGGCATCTGCAAGGAACTCGCAGACCTAACTCAGAGGGGCGACGTTGCCGTCCGCAACTTTGCTGACCAGGCTTCCGGGCATATCGACTTTGGGGTTGGAAAATACGCCCTGCCAAAGGCCCGTCGCCGAACATCTGAGCCACTGCTTTTTGTTTTCAGTCACCTTCAGCTGTTTAAGCGACAACCCCAGCATCGCTAATGTCACAATGCTCGGCCTGTCAAGAATCGTGGTTCGGTTCGTTTTGAGCTTACTCAGCCAGATGGAGTTCCGAATAAAGAAAAAAAGACGGCCCCCGAGGTCAGTGCGATTATTCTTCTCAGGATGTTTGATCTTGCTGAGTGGTATACATAGCCCCCCAGATTGACTGGCGAGGCGTCTGGTGTACTCGACATCGTCCAGCCAGATGAAGAAATCGCTGTACGGCAAAGGCTGACGGGCAGCTAACTGAAGGTCGATAAGAACCCCAACAAAACTGGCACTTGATACTGCAATGGCGTCCAAATTTGTGGCTTCGAGCTGGGCCTTTGTGTCGTTGGAAACATCCAGCGTATGGTCACGGCTCGCGATACCTTGATCATTGACGACCAGAGAAGTCACGAAACCCGGCCTGCGAGTAGCGTTTTTCATCGCGTTGCACAGATGCTCGACTGCATCGTTGTGCGGTTCCGCATCATCGTCCATGAGCCAGGCGCTTTCGTGTCCGTTGGCAATCGCAATATCTACACCAAGGGCGAACCCGCCGGCCCCGCCCAGATTCTCACCGGTCTCGTGCAGGGTGACCCCAGGATAGTTGGCCCTAATGAACTCGGCACTTCCGTCGGTCGATCCATTTTCTACGACAATGATCTCGTCCAGCTTGCGTGTCTGGCGGGTGAGGGCGAGCATGCACTTCTTGAGATATTCAACACGATTGAATGAAACGACAACTGCAGCTACCGACAATATTCTTCCTGACCTACAAGAGCGGGTTACCCAGCCATCATACCGGAGCGCTCGATTCCCCCTGATTTGGCCGTAGAGGTGGGTTCGCAATCGCCCCTTCAGTCCGCACCATGCCGGGCTTGGTCTATGAGCAAGGTAGGCCTTCAGGGGATCGACACGAGGCTCAAGTCGCCCGTCTATGTCCCGACGTCACAGCTCTTCCCAGAAATCAGCGTGACTGTAACTCGACCACGAGGCTTCTAGGAGTCCGTTCTGGCCATACACATAGGCGCTCGCGGTAGCTGTGCCCTCGCCGCTCCAAAACGTTGTTTGTGTCCTGTTTCCAGTGACTGAGAGTCGTCTTTCAGGCACGAATAACTTCATCAGTGGCAGAGGCACTCTACTACCGGCCGCTGCAAAGTATGCATAGCTCAGCGTTGGGCTTGCGCGACAAGCGCGCCAGACGTTCCCGAGGTTTTGCATGAGCCGCAGGCACCCCCTACCTGGGGCTTGTCACAGTAGGAGCGTCACGCAAATCTTGACTGGCCTCATATGACTTCGCTCGCCCAGCCAGTCGCGACCCGGAGTGAGTCTGCCTAGGCCTTGTTGGTACCATTGGGGGTGATGTCAGCACAACAAGCCCGCACCCTTGTCATTATCCCTGCGTGGAATGAAGAGGCGATCATAGGTTCAACGATTCAGGAAGTCCAGGAGCATGCACCGCACTGCGACGTACTGGTTGTGAGCGACGGCTCAACGGATCGAACAGCCAAGGTGGCCATCGACTCTGGGGCGCAGGTATTGATTTTGCCCTTCAACCTGGGCGTCGGCGGGGCTATGCGGGCGGGCTTTAGGTACGCCGAACGCAAGAGCTACACACAAGTTGTCCAAGTCGATGCCGATGGTCAGCACGACCCGAGAGATATCGAGCATGTTCTAGAGGGATTATCTCAGGCCGACATATGCATCGGCGCGAGGTTCGCAGAACGCGGCAGCTATCAAGTGTCCGGTCCACGGAAATGGTCGATGCAGTTCTTAGCAGCAGTTGTCTCCCGAGTGGCCAGGACGAAACTGACTGACGTGACCAGCGGTTTCCGCGCTGCGAATACGAAGGCAATTGCCCAGTATCTTGACCATTACCCTGCCGAGTATCTGGGAGACACCATTGATTCCCTCGTGGTGGCAGCGCGCTCCGGCTGCAAAGTGGTTCAGGTCCCTGTCGAGATGCGCGTTCGTCAGGGCGGGACGCCAAGCCACAACCCCTTCAAGTCCAGCATCTATCTGGCCCGGTCCATTCTTGCTCTGTTCTTGGCCCTCACGCGAAAACGTTCCGGTCTGAGGCTAGACGAAGGTGGTGTCCGATGATTGGCAGCGCTATAACATTCTGCGTCGCGGTCCTCACCGTTGGAATAGTTATTGCCTTGGTCCGCCAACGAAAATTACGCGAAAAATACGCTGTACTATGGCTTTTCTTGGGCATACTGACCATCGTTTTGACGGGTTTTCCCCAGATACTCGTTTGGACAAGCCAACAGTTTGGCGTCGTCGTGCCAGCCAACCTTATTTTCTCAATGGCTTTAGTTCTGCTTGTTGGAGTGACCCTGCACTTGTCTTGGGAATTGTCCACAGTGGAGGATGAGACGCGGGTTTTGGCTGAAGAGACGGCGATCCTCCGAGCTGCCACAGAAAAAATGCAGTCGGACATTGACGAGTTGAGCCGCCTTCTTATCGAAGGCAGAAACAGCTCAGAGGTCTAGCATGACCAATTGTAGATAGGTTTAGAACGTTCGTGACTCACCGCCAGCAACATATAGCCTTCGTCGTCAATAACTACCCGCCAAAAATTGGCGGCTTGGAACAACATGTGCATCAACTGGCGCACCATGTGGCAGAACTAGGTCATCGGGTGACCGTAATCGCACTCGACAATTCGCGTGCAGGCGTGGAAGAGGGCAAGGTGACGGTCCATCGCCTCCGCGGGAGCCGGACCATTGCGGGCGTTTTCTCGGCGCCTTATCCTGGAACGAAACGGCGTCTTCACGCGCTCCTCAAGGATCAGGGCGTGACTCTAATCTCCGTGCATACCCGTTTTTTTCCAATGTCCTTTGTCGGCCTGAGGCTGGGTAAGACGCTGCGGGTCCCCGTGGTCCATACGGAGCATGGCTCGGATCACGTCAAGGGTGTATCACAGTTCATAGGTATGGTCAGCCGAGTTGTCGACCGCACAATGGGACGCTACATCCTCAAACAAGCGACCGGAGTACTTGCTATCTCGACGAGTGCGAGGGACTTCGTCAAACGTCTCGCCGGAGTTCACAGCATTGTGTTCCACAATGCAATAGACACGAAATCCTTCACGGCGACGCCATCAGCTCCTCACAGGCAGAGACTCGTTTTCCTGGGGAGGATTGTTCCAGGCAAGGGATGGGACCAAACACTCAAGGTTGCGGAGTCTCTTCATAGGAACTTCCCGGACCTTGAAGTGCACTTCATCGGTGACGGCATAGAACGCCAAAGGCTGCTGATGTCTTTGGAGTCGTCGCCCCTTGCTGAGAACGCCGTTTACCATGGCTACTTGCGCGGGTCTGAAATCCAAGACGTTCTCGCAAACGGCATTCTGCTCAACCCAACCCTCTTGGCTGAAGGCTTCCAGACAACATTGTTGGAAGCCATCGCCTCCGGGGCTGCAGTGGTCAGCACGCCAGTGGCTGCTGCCGTTTATTTGGCGAAGGAAGGTGCCGAGGTAAGGATCGTGCAAAGCCGCGAAGCTGACGTTTGGTCTGCCCAAGTCCAGGATCTTCTTGAGAACGGCTGGGCGGCACCGCTCCCGGGACTTATAGAGACCTTCGACTGGAGGAGCAGGGCCCAGGAATTCGTAGCGATTGCAGAGGACATGAACGGCGACACGGCGCCCCTAGCCGTCCAGAGGAATTCTAGCCCTCCCACGGGTTGAGAATTGAATGCTTTTCGGCCCAAGCTGTAAAGCGTTGATTATTACCTTTCAAGGACGCCTCTTCCCTCCGTGGCATGCTTCACCTACTGGCACGGGTCAGGTGGTGTGGTCGCGTAGGATCCAAAGGGCGGTCCGGCCCAAGACTATTAAAGGGTTCGGAGACCTGCCGCACGCCCACACGTTCATATTTAGGAAGGTTTTCTGTGTCCTGGTGGTCCACGCTCCCCTTGTTGATTGCTACGTTAGCGATCCTCTTCATCCCCGGAGTCCTGATCGGTTGGGCCAGCGGACTCAGGGATTTCAGCCTTGTGGCGCTCGCGCCGGCCCTTGCAGTTAGTACGCTGGCCATAGCCGGAATGGTGGCTCCAGTGTTGGGTCTCACTTGGAGCCCGCTGCCGGTCTTATTAGTAGCCGTCCTGGTGGCCCTAGTGGCGTTGCTCGTATCGCGGCAGTTCCGCGAGCCGGTGCCCCAACAGAGCAGACCACCTGCCAACTGGAGACTACTGATCGTTGAACTGCTGGCCGTCGCGATTGGAACCTTGCTCATCGGCCGCCGACTGGTAGCCGTTTTTGGACAGCCCGAGGCTTTCTCGCAGACTTTCGACAATGTTTTCCATCTGAACGCCATCCGTTACATAGTTGATACGGGTTCTGCCTCATCATTCAGCATTGCCGGGATGACAGGTGGATCAGGCTTCTATCCCGCGGCATGGCACGACATTGTTTCTCTGTTAGTTGGACTAACAGCGACGCCTATCCCAGTCGGGGTAAACGTAGTGAATCTTGTAGTTGGAGCCGTAATTTGGCCCGTTGGCTGCATTTTTCTCGTTCAGCAAATCGTGGGACGAGATGTGCTAGCCAGCCTGAGCGCCGGCGTCCTTTCAGCTGCATTTGGCGTCTTCCCGATCATGCTGATGGACTTCGGTGTCCTCTACCCCCTGGCACTGGGTATTAGCCTGTTACCCATTACTCTTGGCGTCTGCCTGCAACTCCTGGGCAAGTCCGAGACGAACGCGTTCCCAAAGGTCGTTGGTTCCCTACTCTTGCTGGCCATACTGCCCGGACTAGCCTTGGCCCACACAAGCTGTGTCATGGCACTGATGGTCATCCTGGTTCCGGTTGTCTTGGTGCTCTGGTGGGGAAGGGTTAAGGCGTATCTGCTCTCGTGGCGGAGCACCTGGCGATATCTCGGTCTTTACATCACCGGACTTATACTCGCATTCGGCATGCTTTTCCTTACCTGGGATTTCGTGCGACCTGCTGAGGTAGCCGCATTTTGGCCTCCGATCCAAACGACTGGGCGTGCCATAGGAGAAGTCATCACGAGCTCTGCCATGGGGCGACCCGTCTCGTGGGCTGTGGCGCTCTTGGCTGTTGTGGGACTCTATGAGCGTGTGAAGCGACGCGACAAACTTTGGGTTGTCGGGATGTACTTCGTTGTGGGCTTCTTATTCGTTGTTGTCAGTTCTATGCCGTTCGGCGACGTTCGAACATTCATCACCGGCGTTTGGTACAACGATCCGCCAAGGCTTGCCGCACTTCTCCCTGTATTGATTTTACCCGTGGCGGTCATGGGAACTATGCACCTCGCGGATCTCGGAGCGAGGCAGGTCCTACCAAAGCTTAGGACCGTAACGGGCCCAAGCCTCCAGCATCAGTTATCCGGTGCGCCCCGCTATTCCGGCGGCGCACTCGTCGCATTGCTCTTGGTCGGGCTGGTCTGGACCACGCAGCAGGCCAACGTCCGGCAGTCGCAGTCGGCAGCGGCCCCCGGGTACCAGGCGACCGAGGCGTCCCCGCTGCTCTCCTCCGACGAGTTGGCCCTCATCGACAGACTGGATGAACATGTGCCTCCTGACGCGGTCCTGCTTGGAAACCCTTGGAACGGTAGCCCACTGGCGTACGCCTTGGTAGGACGTAAGACCCTCCAACTGCATATTCTCAGCGCAGTACCACAAGGTGGAGAAATCCTTTACGAGCGTTTAAATAGGGCGAAATCAGATCCGAGTGTTTGCCCTGCGGTACGTGAACTCCGGGCCAAGTACGTCTTGGACTTCGGTCATAAAGAAGTGCATGGCGGTGACCATGGCTTCCGTGGACTCGATGACCTCGCTGGTAATGCAGTCGGCACCTTAATAGACCAGCAGGGAGACGCAAAACTATATAAGCTGACGGGCTGCGACTAAGCTTGAATCGCGTCTCCCATGACACTTGAAAACCCGATTTTACGAAGCCATCCATTTTGTGAAGGCATGTCATTTAGCGGAAAACCGTCCGTTGATTCTCAAAGTTGGACAGGCAGTCTGCTCAGGAAATGTTGCCGCTTCTCGCGCAGGAAGATGCCGACACCAAACCCGTAGTCATGCCGATTGAATGGACGTCTAAGCGCTCGATTAAAAGGAATAGTTTTTTATGGCTCCCGATTTTTCCGTTTTGAGGCGATTGACGACATTCGCAGCAACAGTCGGCGCGAGTACGCTTGTCGGAATTCTTGCAATTCCAATCATCATCAGGGTTGCTGGCACGGAAGCTTGGGCGGTGCAAGTCGTTTGCCAATCGGTGGCCTCACTGTTCGCCGTAGTGATCGGATTTGGCTGGGGAACTACGGGCCCGTCGATGGTGGCGAGCACACCGCGACAGGGGCGCTTCCAGCTCTTCGCTGATTCGTTGGTCAGCAGAACATATTTGTTTATTATTGGCGCTCCGGCTATGGCGACACTAATGATTGTCTTGCAGCCGAATTACGTAGCCCTAGTTGTACTAGGGACGGTCGCTTACTTATTGCCATCTGTTGGCGCGGCGTGGTACTTCATCGGAGAGTCTAACCCCAAGCGGCTGTTCTTTCTTGATGCCTCACCTCAATTATTAGGAACAATTGTTGGCATTGTGGGGCTTTATTGGACAGGCCAAATAGAAGCACTGGTCTTTTGCCAAATGGTTTTCACATTGCTCGGAGTGATCCTCAGTGCCTCTGTTGTGTTGCGGGGCGGAAAAGGCCTATTCCATTGCGATTTGGGCCTGAAAGCATCCTTCAGTCGACTTTCGCATCAACGGCATGGAGTCATCACGGCAGCTACCGGAAGTCTATACGTCAACCTCCCGCTCGTGGCCGTCAGCGCTTGGCTGCCTCTCCAGCTTGATCTCTACGCAATGATTGACCGCATATTTAGGTACAGCGTGACAGCCTTTTCCCCGGTGCTGCAGTTTGTCCAGGGCTGGGTTCCAGAGGGCGGCGACGAGAGCCTCCGTCACAGAATAAAACGAGCCATACAAGCGGGAGCTATGTTGGGAGCCCTCGGCAGCGCGGCGATATTCTTGCTTTCTCCTGTTATTTCTTCACTGCTCTCTGATGGAAAGCTAGTAGTTCCCACATCCCTAAGTTTGCCCGTTGCACTGTCGTTTTTTTCAGTCGCTCTTTCGCAAATTCTAGGGCTGGCGTGCCTTGTGTTAATTGGACGTGGGGCGGCCCTCGCAAAATCCACGGTTCTTGGGGCTGTTGCCGGCGCGCCCCTGATCCTCATTACGGCGTTGAACACCAACGTCACTGGCGTGGCTTGGGCAGTGGCTGCCTCCGAGCTAGTGGTGACGATCTACCAACTGGTTGTGATCAGGCGCTTCTTCAGAGGTCTGCCGCAGAGATAGTCCACGTATACATGGCCATGAGCTATCTTAAAATCTTGCTGGAGGTGTTTGTGACCATTCAGGCGCGACTAGCGGGACCGCGATGGGCGACACGAATGCAACAACGCGTCCAAAATGGCGCTCGTATGGCAGATAGCGTGAGTTAACAATGTCGTGGCCTGTGGGTGCTGCGCTGTAGGTGAAGCGGTGCACTGGGCGCCGCCTCTTCCTATGTGAAGAGGCAGCATGGCCGAGTTCAAGGCCATCATGACCCTGACGGGCCCACAGTGTGGTCGATGATCCCGGCGATGACCGCCTCGGTGGCGGGCCCGGGCGCGGTCCGTGAACCACCGCTTGGACCACAACCGGTCGATACCCGGTGCCGGGTCGGGGCGTGCACCACGTGGGTGGAATACTGGCCGTTCCGGCTATGCCGTCGGGCGTGTTCGCACATGACCTGGTCCCCGTCGAAGACGGTCACCGTCGTGGAGGTGACCCGGACCCGCAGTAGCTGTCCGGCGTAAGTGTAGGGCATCGAATAATGCTGGGAATCGCAGCTGACGTGGTAGTTTCGTCCGGCCTTGAGATGCTCCCATTCCACCGTGTCGAACCCGTCGGCCGGCCGCGGCCTTATCGCGGGGGCGTTTCGCTCGGGCCGGCACGATCCCCGTCGAATATTGCTCGGCCAGCTGCTGGTACCGGGCGTTGAGCACCGGGCCGAATCGCCCCGCTTCGGCCGGTGGGTCGAGGTCTCCGGATTGTCCGGGACCACCAACTGCGGGACCCCGCCGTAGAACGAGAAGGCCGCCACGTGTGCGGCAATCCAGGACAGCGATGTCATGTCCGTGTACCCACGGCAGAACACTGCCCGAAATACGGCACCGCCACGACAGATAGACCCCGACCACCTCCCCGCTGACCGCGTCCACGACCTCCAGGGTGTCCCCGGCCCAGCCCACCAGCATCGCCCGGCCGGGCTGGTGGTGCTGTGCTATCTGGACTGCCAGAACATCCTGGAGTCCATGAGCAAGCGAAACAAGGCCCACTTGGAGGCCGCTTGCCAGGTCCTGCTCGACACCGGTCAGGGCCCGGGAATCTACAGCACGCTCAAGCGGATCATGGCCACCATCGACGCGGACACCAAGAAACCCAGAACAATCACACCGGCAGCGGCCAACTCGCAAACCAGCCGGCGGCGAGGACCCCGGCGCAGGCCCCGGGGCCGCGGTGCACGTGCACTCGGCCGAGCACTACCGCCGCGACGGACGGGGAGGCCAAGACTGATGTTCACCAGCGAGGACCACGAGAAATTCCGGACCCTGCGCCCGCGTACCTGGCCGTGCGGTGCGAGGAACTGATCACCGACGAGCCAATGACGAGCTCACATCAGAGCAGATCTTCCTCACCGCCGTGGACGACGCACTCCAACAGCGCCGGGCCCACAGGATCGACAAGCTCATCCGGGCAGCCAGGTTCCCCATCCCACAAGCCTCGGTCGCCGAGATCAACTACCAGGAAGGACGCGCAACCACCCCGGTACGGATGAAACGCTACGCCCCCACCAATGGCGCCAGGACCCCACGAACCTGCTTTTTTCATCTCACCGACCGGTGGCAGCAAGACCTACCTGGCCTGCGCCGTCGGGATCGCCGCCCGCCCGGGCGGACAGACCGTCGCCTACACCCGGATGGACGACCTCGCCCGCCGGCTGGTCATCGAGCGCGGTGACGGCATCAGCCACCAAAAGCTGCTCAACGAACTCTCGGACGTGGACCTGCTGGTCATCGATAATTTTCCTCACCGTGGGCATCGACCCCGAAGCGGCCAACGACCTCTTCGCGGTTCTGGCCGACCGGGAGCACCGCCTGCCCAGGCTCATCGCTTCGCAGTCCGCCCTGCATACTGGGTCGAGGCCCTACCGGACCGGGTGGCCGCGGACTCGATCGTGAACCGGCGGGCCCACAACGCCTGCCAACTCAACCTCGGCGAAGTCGACATGCCACGACTCCGCGACGACAGGGCCCGTGCCCAACCGGACCACTGGGAATAGACACCACCCAGGACATGGTGTCGGCCCCGAGCAGACAAGCGAAGGGCCAGTACCATGTTCCCAGAATCCAAGTACCAACTATCCAGACCAGCCGTGCCAACAGAAGCTATCTGCCACACGTGGACACTTCCGCCATTACCGTCATTCCGGGCGGTATCTGCGCGGGAACCATCCAGCGCCCGGGTCGGCCCTAGCAACGGCAACTCAACCGGCTTCACGCTGCTTGGTGTAGTTGATGGTGAAACAGCTTCCGTGCATTGAGAGGCTGCATGAGCATTCAGCTCGGGCCGGAAAGAGCCCCCTATTCAGGGCTATGGCGGCCTTGCGGTCCACCGGCACAACTTCTCATCAACGTTCTGGCGGATCAAATGTCCCCGCGTAGCGCCTACCAGTCACAACAGCATTGTCACTGTCGAATGTGCCTTACCTGACTGCTGCCTAGCTCATGCAGTACCCGAGCGCCCCAACAAGGACCCTGAAGCTTACACTCCGCTCCCCGCAAGCCCTCCAAGAACAAAGTCCTGTCGTATTGGACGACCCAGGCTCCCAGGGTAGCAGGTCATGCCCGATCCCTTAACCCGATAATCGCGCCAAGAGAGCTAGGTCCCTTTAGCGATGTCAGAGCACCGTGGTCCTACGAACAATCTTGTCCAAGCCTCCGGCACTGCGACTGTCTCAGCCAAAGACTATGACCGCAAAATGGCAACTGCTTCATCTATCCGTCCATCGAACTTCACGTTGCCGTGCTCCAGCAGGATGCCGCGCTCACAGATCCTGGAAACAAGATCGAGGTCGTGGCTTACCACGACGAGGGTCTTCCCGTCGCGGGCCAGTTCCTGGATTTTGTCGATACATTTTCGCTGGAACGGTTCGTCGCCGACAGCAAGGATTTCGTCGATCAGGAATACTTCCGGATCGGTATGCACGGCCACCGAGAATGCAAGCCGGAGGTACATGCCCGAGGAGTAAAACTTGACCTCGGTATCGATGAACTGGCCAATCTCGGAGAACTCGACAATGTCGTCAAACCGATCCTTCACCTGCTGCTCGGTCATTCCCAGGATGGCGCCGTTCAGAAACACATTGTCCCGCCCCGACAGATCAGGATGAAAACCAGCACCCACCTCGATAAGGCCAGCAACCCGGCCCCTTGTTTTAACGGTGCCGGAGTCGGGAAGCATGACCCCGGAAATATGCTTGAGCAACGTGGATTTACCGGAGCCGTTGAGGCCCAGGAGCGCCACAGTTTCCCCTGTCTTCACCTCCACAGTCACGTTTTTCAGCGCATGGAATTTCTCTGAGAGGTCGCCTTTACGACCTTTCACCAGCCACACCACTGCTTCCTTGATCGAGCGGGTATGCCGCAACACGAATTGCTTGCTGATATTTGAAACTTCTATTGCGTTGACCACTTACAGCTCCTGCGCGAAACGGCCCTCGAGGCGCCGAAAGGTGAATTGGCCCAGCGTGACTACTGCCAAGGAGACCGCGAGGCCCACTGGCAGCCACAGGTTGAAGAGATCAGGTGGCATGGCAGCGGAGCCGTCCGTGGTGGGGAACCAGAAGGCGTAGTGGAACAGTTCGACCCCGATGGTGATCGGATTGGCCTGATAAACGGCAAACCAGCCTGGGCCCAACTTTTCGTGCACCATGGTCCAGGCGTACATAACGGGCGAAGCCCAAGTCGCCACCATCAACAACATGTCCACGAGGTTTTCCGAGTCGCGAAAGTAGACGTTGGCGGCTCCGAAGAGCAGCCCCAAGCCTGTGGCAAGCAGCCCTACGATGAGGAATCCGGCCACAGCGGCCAGCAACTGAAAGAAGTTAGGTTGCCAGCCGGCGATGATGCAGCCGGCTACGAGCACCACCAACTGCGGGAAAAAGTGGACTGCTGATACCCAGACCGAAGCCACCGGAAAGAGCTCCCGCGGCAGGTAGATCTTCTTGATCAGGTTCCCGTTATTGACGATTGACCTTGCGGCATTTCCTAGAGCTTCTGAGAAGAAGTTGATCAAAACTATGCCGGAGAAAAGGTAGACTGCGTAGTTTGCCAGGCCGTCGGGGTTTCTTGGGCTGCGCTCCAGCCCAAGAAAAACGCCCAGGGCCACGTAGAAAACGACGAACTGCACGCCAGGTTTTACGTACGACCACAACAGTCCGAGAACCGAACCGCGGTAGCGAACCTTAAGTTCCTTACGCACCAACAGCTTGAGCAGAAAGCTCGACTGTCTTATATCGCGCAGGCCGCTCCCAAGCCCAGGTGTGGTTAGTTCGCTTGGAGAAATTGCGCTCACTTGATCTCGTTCTGGGTGTGCTCCTCGAACGTCTTCCTCCAGGATTCAATGGAGGTGAGATCGTGCAGGGCAGCCTTGTAGTTTTTGCTGAGCGCGGGCCACTCCTTGAGGAGGGCCGCGTGAACCCGAGCGCTCTCCGCTAACATTTTCCGAAGCTGCTTTGGATTGCGCCGGTACCAGGACGCCCCGGTTCCTTCGGCGTTCGAGACGACGGCACTGTCGTACTGCGCCATGCGCCACCAGCGGTTGTCCTGGTGGGCAACCGTGGTCTGGGGCCGTTCGGCAGTACTGCCTTTGACGGGGCTTGCCAACTGCCGGACAACGGTCTTCGCTGCCCATGGCAACAGCGTGATCTTCGATGGCTGCGAAGGTCCATGACCGCGGCGGGGCGGTTTGTCCATTTTCGGCGAGGGAAAGTCCTCCGGGTCGGGACGGAAAACAGAGTCGGAGTGTCCTGACATCATCTCGCGGATTTTGGGCAGTTTCGTGCCAAGCAACTCCGGCAGAGCGGCCGGGCCCTTCAGGACGTCTTCCAGCGCCCATTGGCGGCCCTCTGCTGTTGCATACTGCATCGAAACCAGATGCTTTACGTCGGCGTACTGGGATTCCTTGATCACACGGCCACCAAATTCGTAGGGGCTGTGCAGGAGGGCAGCCACCACCCGGTTCCGGGCGTGGAAGTACGCCTGCCAGCCGACAAGGTCGTCCTTGTCAATCCAGGAGACATGCCATACGGCGGAGCCGGGAAGCGAAACAGTCGGATAACCATGGGCCTTAGCGCGAAGCCCGTACTCAGAGTCGTCCCATTTGATGAAGAGCGGTAGCGAAAGTCCGATTTCCCGGATTACTTGGGTGGGGATCAGGCACATCCACCATCCGTTGTAATCGACATCGCAACGGCGATGCAGCCAGGATGTTTGACGCAAATTCGAGGACATGAAGTCGTGACCCAGGATCATGTCCTCGCTGGGCAGGGACGGCTGAAACCTATACGGGTTCACAATCTCGCCGAAGGTGTGCAGCACAGTTCGGTTGTACAGGTCAAACATGTGGCCGCCCACGAGCGTGGGCGTCTTGCAGCGATCGGCAAAGGTCAGGAGCCGAATGATACTTTCCGGTTCGACTACGACGTCATCGTCCATGAGCAGCACGTAGTCGCTGCCGTTCTCCACCGCTTCAAACATGCCCCGGGCGAACCCGCCGGACCCGCCCAAGTTGGATTGGTTAATAATGCGTAGTTTCCCGTTCAACGACCTTTTGACGTCGTCGAAGCCTTCTGCCTCTGCAAGCTTCTGGGTGCCTTGATCGACGATGAGGATCTCTTGAACATGCTCGAGGGCTTCCTCGCTCTCGGCAAGGAGCCGAAGATTGTTGAGGCAAAAGTCAGTCTTGTTAAGAGTTGTGATCTGAAGAGTGACAGATCCCGGCTTGCTCTCCGCAGCCGGCCCCTGCCACTCGGCGTCGAGCATAATGAGCGGCTCCGTGCCGGCGAGAAGGTCAAACCAGTACCAGCCGCCGTCACCGAAGGGCGCGAGGGAAAGCTCAAAGTGGTTATCGGCTATCCCCTTGACACGGCGCGTGTCCACACGCTGCAGAGAGCCCCGGGCGTTGGATTTGTACACAATGACTGAGCCCGTGCCTTGAGTCCGGACCTGGAGGCGGATCTTGTCCACGGTGGTCCAGCGCCGCCAGTAACTGGCAGGGAATGCATTGAAGTAGCTGCCAAATGACACCCGCTCGCCTGCACGGACGGATGTCGAATGCCGGGAAAGGAAGTCCTCAACGTGGGCTTCCTTTGTAGGGCTGCTGATAGTCCGGGCACTCGCAGGTTTCCCGTCCCGATCACCCACGGTGGGCAGTTGAATACCGGTCGCAGTCCCCATATCCATGTAGAGGGGGACCGTATCCATCTGACTTGCACTCGGGAGAATCACCCTCTGCAGTGTGTCCCATCGTTCAGAGGCACCCTTGTCCGAAGCAGACGTCCTGTTCTTTGGGCTTTCGGTTGAGACACTCATGCGTCCACCCCTCCGCTTTCGAGCTTTGCGCCGCTTTCATAATGCGGCCGGATCTTGTTGTCGAACATGCTCAGTGCCGATCCGATGGCCATGTGCATGTCCAGGTACTTATAAGTGCCGAGCCGGCCCCCAAAGAGGACATCCTTCTCCGCGGCAGCGAGGTCGCGGTACTTGAGTAGGCGTTCCCTGTCAGAGGAGGTGTTGACCGGGTAGTAGGGTTCGTCGCCCTTCTCGGCAAAGCGTGAGAACTCACGCATGATGACGGTCTTCTCCGTCTGGTAGTCGCGCTCCGGGTGGAAATGGCGGGGCTCGATAACCCGGGTGTAGGGGACGTCGTCGTCGTTGTAATTCACAACTGACGTGCCCTGGAAGTCCTCAATATCGAGAACTTCCTCTTCGAAGTCGATAGTGCGCCAGGACAGGTCACCTTCGGCGTAGTCAAAATAGCGGTCCACGGGGCCCGTGTAAACCACCGGGATATTCCCGACTACCTTGTTCTTGCTGTACTCATGCGACTCATCGAAGAAATCAGTATTAAGCCGTACCTCGATATTCGGGTGTTCTGCCATCCTTTCAATCCACGCCGTGTAGCCGTTGGTGGGCAGGCCCTCGTACTTGTCGTTGAAGTACCGGTTGTCGTAGTTGTACCGCACCGGGAGCCGCGAAATGATGCCGGCGGGCAGGTCCTTGGGATCCGTCTGCCACTGCTTGCCGGTGTAATGCTTGATGAACGCCTCGTACAGCGGGCGGCCAATCAGCTGGATACCCTTGTCATTCAGGTTCTGCGGGTCGGTACCGGCGAGCTCGCCCGCCTGTTCCTGAATGAGCTCCCTCGCCTGGCCGGGCGTGAGATTCGCGCGGAAGAACTGGTTGATGGTGGCCAGATTGATCGGCAGGGAGTAAACCTCGCCCTTATGGACGCCGTACACCTTGTGGACGTAGTTCGTGAACGTGGTGAAACGGTTGACGTACTCCCACACGCGCTCGTTGGACGTGTGGAAAAGGTGGGCCCCGTACCGGTGCACCTCGATACCGGTCTGCTCTTCGTTTTCGCTGTAGGCGTTACCACCGATATGGTGGCGGCGGTCGATGACGACGACCTTTAAGCCGAGCTCAGTAGCGGCCTGTTCTGCGATTGTCAGGCCAAAAAAGCCGGACCCTACGATGACAAGGTCAGCGGTCACAAAATCTCCTGGTTTGAATGCGGGCAGCGCAATGATGCGCATTGTCTGCTGCTCTAGCGTACCCGAGTGACTGTGGCACCCGTCGAATCGGCTGGGCACCAGGATGCTCTCAGCACCTCTGCCACGGACATACGGAACTTGTCCACATAGGACATTCCGGAGTGTCGCGCATTGTGTGACCCTGGCTAGCGTAAGTGCAAAGGCACCCAAGGATCTGCACCCATGACGCTTCACTGCACCCTGGTCCGAGGCCCGCGGTCACCGCAGGCCGGACCGCCCCTGGAACTCACTGTCACGGCTCCGTCCGGCACGTCCGGGAAGGCAATCCACACTGAGCTTGTCAGGACGTTCGGCACGGGAGCTGTCTATGTTGACGGTGAGAACCTGTGTTCCCTGAGCCTCGGAACGGCACCCCTGATCGCGGGCGCCGTCCTGGTTGACGGCGGAAGCCGGCCCGCTGGCCGGAAAACCCGGCAGCGGCCTGCCTCCGATCCCAGTGCCCCCATCGCTTTGGCCATTCACAGCGGTGCCGGAGCCGGCACCCTGATCCCCTTGCAGCGCGGCACCTACACCATCGGCAGAAGTAATACCCGCATCGTCATCCCGGATCCTGAGCTTTCCCGGGAACACGCCCGCCTGGTAGTCACCGAAAAGGACATCATGATCGTTGATCTGGGCAGTGCCAATGGCACGTTCATCGACGGCGAGCGGGTACGCCATGCCCTGATCTCCACGGCTACCTCAATCCGCTGCGGCAGTTCAACGATGTCCCTGGTCTTTCTCAATACACCGGACAAAGCACTTGCCGACGCCGGCGCTTCAGTCCAGGATCCCCTCACCGTTGCGGGCCGTCCGGAGTCCGGCAACCGTGGAATCCTTGTGCTCACCGCAGTGCTCCCCCTGGCCATCGGCGTGGGACTCGCCGTCCTCACGGGCATGTGGATGTTCCTGGCTTTTGCGGCGGTTTCGGCAGTATCCGTGCTCATCCCGCTGGCTGCCGGGCGCCGGCAGCGGCGCGAATTCGCCAGCAGGATCAGCGCCGCCGTCAAGGCGGACCAGGAGCGGCGGAAGCGCGCCGGCCCGTCACTGGCGCTGCTGGTGCTCGCTGCAGCCCAGTGCAAGGTTGCGGCGTCGGCAGCTCCCGGGGAGGGCAGGGTGTGGCTGCGGCTTGGACTGGCTCCCCAGGCCGCCAACCTGAAGATCGAATCGGGGAACGCTCCGCAGGCGGTTCCGTCCGCCGGGGAGATGCCCGTGATGTTGAACCCGGCGCACAGCCCCGCCACCTTGTGGGGACCCCGGACAGTGCAGGAGGGAATGCTGCGGTCACTGGTTATGCAACTCGCCGGGTACCCAGGAGGCTGCAGGGCACGCATTGTGATCTGCGGCCATCCGGGAACCCTTCCCCTCCCTGCCCGCTTTCTCCGCAGTGTCACGCTGGCCGCCTCCCCGGAGTCGTGCCTGCGCTCGCTCACGGAAGGTTTCAGTCACGACCATGATTACGGCGTGCTCCTGCTCACGTCCGCCTTGGGCGAGGATGAGGCAGGGCTGCTCGAGCAGGCGGCTCAACGGGGCTGGCAAGTGCTGGAGTTTCGTTCGGCCGACAGCCCTCCCGGTATCGCCGACGCAGAACTCACCGAAAAGGAGTCGCGCCTGCGCGAGCCAGGCAGGGAAACCACGTTCATCCCGGACCTCGCGCCTGAGGATGTGTTCAGCAGCTACTGCCGGCAACTGGCGGCCTCCCCGCAGCGGCTGGACCGCGCGGAGAACCTAGTTCCCCCGGCCTGCACCCTTGACGGGCTGCTGCCTCCCTCCCCCGCGGACACTGCTGCCCGCTGGAACTCCCCTGCGCTCGCGGGCACTCTGGCAGTCCCCCTGGGCCTCCAGGCAACGGGCCCCTTGATCTTGGACCTGCAGAGCGATGGTCCGCACGTGCTGGTTGCAGGAACAACTGGATCAGGAAAGTCCGAGCTGCTGCGCAGCCTGGTGCTGGCACTGGCCCTGGCCCATCCGCCGGACCGCGTCAATTTTCTCTTTATTGATTTCAAAGGCGGTGCCGGGCTCGGTCCCCTGGGCGGGCTGGTCCACTGCGTCGGCGTCCTGACCGACTTGTCCGCCCATGAGCTCGAACGTACGCTCACCTCGCTCAATGCTGAGATCAGGCTCCGCGAGCAAGCCCTCGCTGCGGCAGAGGTCCCGGACCTTGCAGCCTACCGAACCTCTCCTGCCTCCCGGGACAACCCACTTCCCCACCTGGTCATAGTCATTGACGAGTTCCGCATGCTTGTGGACGATGCGCCCGAAGTGCTCCGAGAACTGATGCGCATCGCCTCGATCGGCCGCTCGCTTGGCCTGCACCTGGTTATGGCCACCCAGCGGCCCCAGGGCGCACTGACCGCAGATATCCGGGCAAACGTCACCTCGAGCATCGCGCTCCGCGTTCAATCCGATATGGAGTCGCACGATATCCTCCACAGCAACGCTGCTGCAGGAATCAGCCTCAACACCCCGGGGCGTGCCTTCATCGCCCGCGGTACGGAGCCGCCTGTGGAGTTTCAAGCTGCATCAACCGGGATACCTGCCCCGGACGGGGACACGGTAGAAGTCAATGTGCAGCTCGCCGCCGACTTCCTCTCTACCCGCGGCCAAGACAGCCTGGCACCTGCAGGTGCCAGCGGCCGGACTCCCGCGCAGGCTGCAGCCCCTCTTGTCGCTATGGTTCGGCATCTTTGGACCACACAGGCGGGTCCAGCACCGCGGCTTCCGGTGGCCCCTCCGCTGCCGCTGAAGCCCGCCCGCCCCGAATCCGGCATGGCCGTGTTGCACCCGGGGGACGGCAGGACAAAGGGTCCAGCGATTGCATTGGGCCTGCTCGATATGCCCCATCGGCAGGAAATCAGGTCCTTGGTCTGGTGCCCGTCAACGGACGGGCATCTTGCCTTGATAGGAGGTCCCCTGTCCGGAGCATCCGAAGCCCTCGAACTGGCAGTCCATGGCTTGGCAGAGAATGCGGAAGAAACCCACTTGTACTTCCTGGATGCGGCTGCGGCCTTACGCAGGCTGGCAGCGCACCCGCGCACCGGAGCCCACGCCGGTCTGCATGAGCTGCGGCGGGGCGTGCGCGTCCTCGAGCGGCTGGGCCAGGAGCTGGCCACCCGGCTAAGCCGGACTGACCACGGGGGTGTTCCGCTGGTTCTCGCCATCTCCGGATGGGGTTCCTGGGTGTCGGCTTTTCGGGCTGGCCCGTTCGCCTGGGCCGAGGAAGTAATGCTGGATCTTGTCCGCGACGGAATGAGGGCCGGAATTACTGTCATCATCTCCGGGGAGCGGGAACTCGTCACCGCCAGGTTCTGCGGATCGCTTCCCAACCGCATCTATTTCCCCGCCGGTTCAAACGAGGACAGCAGGATAGCGTGGCCAAAACTGCCTGCCACAGCGGCGGTCAGGGGCAGAGGCGTGGCGTTTGGCTCAATCGCCTGCGGCACCGCATCTGTGTGCCAGCTTTACGAGCCCGCTGCTGACACTTCCGGGCCCCACGGGACCGGCAGGGCCGGGACCCAGCAGTTCCTGGCGCGACCCTTCCGGATTGAGCCGCTGCCCGTCCGGGTGACAATCGCGGAGGTCAGGGCCGCAGCACATGGAACTCAAGGTACCGAGACGGGACGGGGACAGTCTACCGCTGGAAATGCTGTGGCCCAGACAAAGGCTGCAGGAGCCGCAAAAGACGGTCCCAGGCAAGCCGGGGAGAGCGCGCCGGAAGGCATATCCGCGCCCGCACCGGCCCGGGTTGCCGGACAACGGCCTGAGGCCGGTGCATCCGTGCCGCGGGATGTGCTTCTCGGTGTCGGTGGCGACGAGCTGGACCCCGTCTTTGTGCATGTGCCGCCAGGGGGCACCTTTGCCGTCCTGGGAGGACCCGGATCAGGGAAAACAAACTTCCTGCGGGCCCTGCAGGCGCTGAACCCGGGTACGGATGCTTGGGTTCACCCTGGCACAGTGCGCGACCCCGCTGAGTTTTGGAAGGGAGCCCTGGAGAAGGCGAGGCAGGGAACCCTGCCAGGATCAGCGGCGATGCTGGTGGACGACATCGATATGATGGCTGCCGGTACCCTCAGGGATCTCTCCGAGCTGCACAGCCTGGGCCACGGAATGGTCTTCACGGCCAGCTACAGTCCTTTGCTGATCCAGCGCGTTCCGCTGGCGATGGACGCCCGGGCCGCCGGGAGGGGGCTCCTGCTGGCGCCGCGATCGACGTCGGAGGGCGACCTTTTCGGAATCCGCTTCGAGGTAGAACCCAATCCTCCCCCGGGCAGGAGTGTTCTGATTGCCCGCGGGAAGTCCTCGGCGGTGCAGGTGGCCTGGGCCGGGACGCCCTGATGCGACGGGGCCAGGTCATAATGCCGGGGTGGCGCCTCCGGTGCGGGAGGCGTAGCTGATTACCTTGTTGTGGAACAGGAGCACGATCGCGGTGACCGCAGGAACCAGCATTGCGAGGCCGGCGGGCACGAGGCCGCTGCTGAGGGTTGGGAACCCGATGGTCAAAACGAACAGTTGCGCCACAAGGGCAGCGGCACGGGTCCAGCGGTACCCCCGGTAAAGGAAGGCGGCAACCGCGTACAGCCACGCAGAAAAGGCAAGCAATAAGCCTAAGGTGAATACAGCTCCCCAGAAGGACAGGACCGGGCTCCCGATTGCCAACTGGTACCCGTACCATCCGGCGGCGAGCAGGAGTGCCGTGGCTTCCACAGCTACCACCAGGGCCACGACAATAACGGCCGGCGGCCGGTGTCCATGGGCACTCCCGTCAGGCCGCTGCGGGCCCTGGCCGGGTTCTTGGGAGGAAGGCTGGGGGTTCGTTGGGTTTATCGGGGGTCTTGACACACTGGCACCCTACCGGACATAGTCGGACAGTGGTTGGGGCCGCCAGCGCCAGTGTGATGTATCGCTCAGCTTTCTGCGGATATCAAGCCTTATTACCTCTTGTTTACACGTCGTTAACATGACAGGCTTGATTCAGATGACCAAGGGGGCCCTGCCGGGCCCTTTTCCTTTGTAGCTACTAGTGAATAATTTCACAAGGGCTCTTCCCAGAAATGGAGCAACTGATCAGCATGGATTGGCGTAACCGCGCAGCGTGCCTCGAAAAGGACCCTGAACTCTTCTTCCCCGTCGGGAACACCGGGCCAGCCCTTCTGCAGATCGAAGAAGCAAAAAGCGTCTGCCGCCGCTGCCCCGTTGTGGATACTTGCCTGCAGTGGGCGTTGGAATCGGGCCAGGACGCAGGCGTCTGGGGTGGCATGAGCGAAGACGAGCGCCGTGCGCTGAAGCGCCGCGCTGCACGCGCCCGCCGCGCTTCCTAGGCACGCCGCAACGAACAGACAACAGCCCCGGCTGCAACCGCAAGGTCGCAGCCGGGGCTGTTGCTTGTTCGGCCTACCCAACGTGAAGGCCGGGCTAACCGAAGCTTCCCGTCCCGAGGACCTACTTGCCTGCCAGGCTTATCCTGATCTCCACTGCGGTGCCGCCGCCTTCGCGCGGCCGCCACTGGATAGTCCCGCCCAGCTCGCTTGTCACCAAAGTCCGAACGATTTGAAGCCCAAGACCCTCAACGTGAGGCGTATCGGGAAGCCCCACGCCGTCGTCGGCAATGGTGACAGTGAGTTCCTCACCATCATCCCCCTCGGACCG
Source organism: Pseudarthrobacter quantipunctorum (assembly GCF_045291495.1). NCBI lineage: Bacteria > Bacillati > Actinomycetota > Actinomycetes > Micrococcales > Micrococcaceae > Pseudarthrobacter > Pseudarthrobacter quantipunctorum. Next base: position 1,374,896 of record NZ_CP148033.1, on the reverse strand, counting down.
GTCAGCGATGAGCCAGACAGTCCCGGCCCTGCCTTCGAGCCCGTGCTCCACAGCGTTGGTCACCAGTTCATTGATGACCAGGGCCAGCGGGGTGGCAAGATCGCTCGGCAGCTCTCCGAAAGTGCCGGATCGTTCCGTCCGGACCTGCTGCGAGGGTGAGGCGACTTCGGCCGACAGCCGGAACTGGCGCCCGATCAGCTCGTCGAAATCAACGCTTTGCGTGAGCCCCTGGGATAGAGTCTCGTGGACCAGCGCGATAGTGGCGACCCGGCGCATGGCCTGCTCCAGCCCCTGCTTTGCCTCGTCGCTGACCATGCGGCGGGACTGCATGCGCAGCAGCGCCGCGACAGTTTGGAGATTGTTCTTAACCCGGTGGTGGATCTCACGGATGGTTGCATCTTTGGTCACCAACTCCATTTCACGCCGGCGAAGCTCCGACACATCACGGCAAAGGACCAGCGCACCGAACCGTTGCTGCTCATCCCGCAACGGAATAGCGCGCAGTGACAGGCTCACTCCACGTGATTCAATTTCACTGCGCCAGGGCATCCGCCCTGTGACCACCAGGGGCAATGTCTCGTCCACCATGCGGCGGTCCTTGAGCAGGCTGGCGGTCACCTCGGCCAGTGAGCGGCCCTCCAACGATTCCCCATCACCGAGCCGCCTGAACGCCGAGACGCCGTTGGGGCTCGCGTACTGCACGATTCCCTCCGCATCCAGCCTGATGAGCCCGTCCCCTACGCGGGGTGCGCCGCGGCGGGAACCGGTGGGCGAGGCGAAGTCCGGCCACAGCCCCAGCGTGCCCATCCGCAGGAGGTCGTATGCGCACTGGCGGTACGTCAGTTCAAGGCGCGACGGCATCCGCGAGCTGGAAAGGTCCATGTGGGTGGTGACCACCGCCAGGGTGCGCCCATTGCGGACCATGGGAACGGCCTCCACGCGGAGGGCCATATCGCTGCTCCAGTTGGTTTCGCTGGAACGCTCGATGGACCGGCTGTTCCAGGCCTTGTCCACAAGGGGCTGCAGGTCCGAGCGGATGCCCTCCCCCACGAAATCCCCGTGGAACACGGTGTGCGTGGTGGAGGGCCGCACGTGCGCGAGCGCCACGTAGCCAAGCTCGGGGTGTGGGAACCACAGGGCCAGGTCGGCGAACGCAAGGTCCGCAACCATCTGCCAGTCCCCCACCAGGAGGTGCAGCCACTCGGCATCGCCCGGCCCAAAATCAGCGTGTTCCCTGATAGGGTCCGTAAAGATTGCCACTGCACCTCCATTTTCGACGCCGGATTTGCTAGCGTCGGACGATTGACCTCAAGAGCCTCAATGCTACCGACAGTGAAGCCATATCGTCGGCCTCCAGCGAATTCACCTCGTCGAACATGCTCTTGGCCCTGGTGAGCTGCTCGGCATTCCGCGCCTCCCAGTCCTTCAGCCGCGCCTCCGGCGAGTCAGCGGCGGCAGTGGCGTCCAGCACCGCCGTCGTCATGTCCGAAATGGTGGAGTACAGGTCATCCCGCAAAGCCGCCCTTGCCAGCGCCTGCCACCTGTCCTGCCGGGGGAGGCTGCTGATCCGCTCCAGCAGTGAATCGGCGTGGAACCGGTTGAAGACGGTGTAGTACACGGCCGCGATCTCCTCGACCGGGTCCTTGCGCACGTGGGCAATCTTGGCGATGTCGAGCAGCACAAAGCTTTCGAAAAGTTCTGCCCAACGCAGGGCAAGACCTTCCGGCAGCTCCCACTCGCGTGCGTTCTCCAGCCAACTGGCCACGCGTTCCCGGTCATCACCGCGCAGGTATTCCAGCAGGCGCCCCCGCATTGGCTCCATTACGGGTTTGAACTCGGAGACCACGTCTGCGATGGGCCGCGACAGCGTTCCCTGTCCCAGGAGCCAGCGGACTGCCCGGTCCAGCAACCGCCTGATGTCCAGGTGCACGGTGCTCCAATGCTCTGTGGGGAAGGACGCCGGGAGGCTGTTCAGTTCCCCCACCATGGTGTCCAGATCGTAGACCTCCCTCAGCGCAACAAACGCCTTGGCCACGGCCACTTCACTGGCGGAGGTTTCCTCCATGACCCGGAAGGCGAACGTGATCCCGCCGAGGTTGATCATGTCGTTGGCGACCACCGTGGCGATGATTTCGCGGCGGAGCGGATGGGTGTCCAGTTCGGCGTCAAAGCGCTCGCGCAGCTGGGCCGGGAAATAGGCGCGCAGCGTCTGCCTGAACCAGGGGTCGTCGGCCAGGTCGCTTTCCCTCAGAGCCGTCGCCAGCTCGATCTTTGCGTAGGCGGCCAGAACGGAGAGCTCCGGAGACGTCAGTCCCTGCCCCTGCTGCAGCCTCTCGTGCAGGGCCTCCGTTGTGGGAAGCGCTTCGAGATCCCTCTTCAGGTCGGTCTTCTTCTCCAGCCAGTCCATCAGGCGTTCGTAGCTGGGGCTCCACTCGGCAACCCTGGTCCGGTCATTGAGGAGCAGGATGTTCTGGTCGATGTTGTCTTCGAGCACCAGCCGGCCCACTTCATCGGTCATTGATGCCAGGAAGCCAGCACGCTCTTCCGGCGACAGCTTTCCAGCCGCAACCATCCGGTCCACGAAAATCTTGATGTTGACTTCATGGTCGGAGCAGTCAACGCCGGCAGAGTTGTCAATGGCGTCGGTGTTGAGGATGACGCCCTGCAGCGCTGCTTCAATGCGGCCGCGCTGTGTCATGCCGAGGTTTCCGCCTTCGCCCACCACCTTGACGCGCAGGTCCCGGCCGTCGACGCGGATTGCGTCGTTCGCCTTGTCCCCGACCATGGCGTTGGTTTCGGTGCTCGCCTTGACGTACGTACCGATGCCGCCGTTGTACAGCAGGTCCGCCGGGGCCAGGAGGATGGCGCGGAGGAGTTCGGGCGGGCTGAGCTCGGTTGTCTCAGCCGGCAGCCCTAGTGCAGCACGAACCTGGGCTGACACCGGGATTGATTTGGCCTGCCGGGCAAAGACGCCGCCGCCCTCACTGATTAGGGACTTGTTGTAGTCGTCCCAGGAGGACCGCGGCAGCTCGAACAACCGCTGCCGTTCCACGAACGAGGATTCCTCGTCGGGGTTGGGATCGAGGAAGATGTGCCGGTGGTCGAAGGCAGCGAGAAGGCGGATATGGCGGGACAGCAGCATGCCGTTGCCGAACACGTCTCCGGACATGTCGCCCACGCCGACCACGGTGAACGGCTGGGTTTGGGTATCAAGGTCGAGCTCGCTGAAGTGGCGCTTCACCGACTCCCAGGCGCCGCGGGCGGTGATGCCCATGGCTTTGTGGTCGTACCCCACGGAGCCGCCGGACGCGAACGCGTCGCCCAGCCAGAATCCGTACTCCTCGGCCAGTCCGTTGGCGATGTCCGAGAAGGTCGCCGTGCCCTTGTCGGCGGCCACCACGAGGTACGAATCGGCGTCGTCGTGCCGGACAACGTCCGACGGCGGCACAAGCCTTTCGTTGTCACCCTCAGTAATGAGGTTGTCGGTGATGTCCAGCAGGCCCCTGATAAAGGTCTTGTAGCTTTCGATTCCTTCCGCCATCCAGGCAGCGCGGTCGGCGGTGGGGTCCGGCAGCTGCTTGGCGAAGAACCCGCCTTTGGCGCCCGTCGGCACGATGACCGCGTTCTTGACAGTCTGTGCCTTCACCAGTCCGAGGATCTCGGTCCGGAAATCCTCGCGGCGGTCGGACCAGCGCAGCCCGCCGCGGGCCACCTTGCCGAAGCGGAGGTGGACGCCCTCAACCCGCGGCGAGTAGACCCAGATCTCGAACATGGGACGTGGGAAGGGCAGTCCCTCGATCTGTGATGGATCGAGCTTGAAGCTCAGGTGGGTTCTGTTCTGGTAGTAGTTCGTCCGGAGCGTCGCCTCGATCAGGTTGACGAACGTGCGCAGGACCCTGTCGGCGTCGAGCGTTGCCACCTTCTCGATGGACACTTCAAGATCCTTGCGGACGGAAGCCTGCGCCTCGGCCCGCTCGTCTTCGGAAAGGGACGGATCGAAGCGCGCCGCGAACAGCGCATTGAGCCCCTTGGTTACATGCGGGTTAGCCAGCAGGGTATCTGCCATGAACCCGAAGGAATTGGTGTTGCCCATCTGGCGCATGTACCGCGCGTAGGCCCGCAGCACGGTGACCTGCCGCCATTGCAGGCCCTCCCTCAGGACCAGGCGGTCGAAGCTGTCCGATTCGGCTGCGCCGGTAACTGCCGCGCCGAAGGAATCGGCCAGCAACTGCCCGGTTGAGAGTGGATCCACCTTGGCCGGGTACTTCAGGCCGAGGTCGTACAGGAAGAAGTCGCGGCTGTCCGCGGTTTCAATTTCAAAGGGCCGCTCGTCCAGGACTTCCAGGCCAAGGTTGTGGAAGTAGGGCAGAATCTGGCTGAGGCTCTTGGGTTCCAGCATGTAGAGCTTGACGCGGGCGTCTTCCTCCAGCGTCGCGCCCGCTCCTTCCGGGAGGTAAACGTGCACGCCGGGCCGCTCCTGCACGGCGCCTTCAGACCGTTCCGCGGCCGCGCCGTATTTCTCGAAGCGCGCAATGTCTTCGAGGGCGTCCTCGACTTCGTAGTCCACGCGGTAGCTGGCCGGGAAGGCCTCGGACCAGATGGCGGCAAGCTCCTTTGCCCCCGCAACGTCACCCTTCTCGCGCAACACCTCCGCGATGCCCTCGCTCCAGGACCGGGCGGCACGGACAAGGCGCTTCTCGAGCTCCACGGTATTCACGCCACTGAAGTCCGCATTCTTGGGCAGCCTGATGCGGAAGAACAGCCGCGCCAGCGCCGACTCCGTCATGCGGGCTTCGTAGTCGATGGAAACAGCCTGGAACGTTTCGCGGAGCTCCTGCTCGATACGGAGCCGGACGTTGGTGGTGTACCTGTCCCTGGGGAGGTACACCACGGCGGACATGAACCTGCCATAGATGTCCGGCCGGAGGAAAAGCCTGGTGCGGCGGCGCTCCTGCAGCTTCTGAATCCCAAGAGCCGTTGCGGCCAGGTCCTGGATCTCGATTTGGAACAGCTCGTCCCGCGGGTACGTCTCCAGGATTCCCAGCAGGTCCTTGCCGGAATGGGAGTCCGGCGGAAAGCCTGCGCTCTTGAGCACCGCGTCCACCTTCTCCCGCACGATGGGGATGTCCCGGACGGAGCCGGTATAGGCACTGGTGGCAAAAAGTCCAATGAAGCGGCGCTCCCCATTGACGTTGCCCTCGGCATCAAAGCTCTTGACCCCGATGTAGTCCAGGTACGCCGAACGGTGGACGGTCGACCTGGAGTTCGCCTTGGTGATGACCAGTGCACGCTTTTCACGGGCTTTTTTCCGGCCGGTGTCTGTCAGGTGCTGGATGTGGGGCGAGTCCTCGGAATCCCGCAACAGGCCAAGGCCGCTGTTATCGCGCAGCTCCAGGACGTCTTCACCGTCGACATTGACCAGGTCGTATTCCCGGTAACCAAGGAAGGTGAAGTTTCCATCGTCAAGCCAGCGCAGCAAGTCTTTCGCTTGCCGCAGTTCTGCGATTTGTGCAGGATGGGCGATCTGGTCCAGGCTTTCGGCGATCTGGATGGCCTTATGGCGCATCTTCGGCCAGTCCTCAACGGCGGCGCGGACATCCTTAAGGACACGTTCAAGGCCCTCGAGGAGGGCAGCCTTTGCTTCCTTGGACACACGGTTGATCTCAACGGCAATCCAGGACTCCATGTGCGAGGCATCCCCGCCCTGGGCAATCAGGTGCGAAAGGCTGGGCATGGCAGCCGTGTCGCCGCTGGATATACCGAGGTGGGCGGGGACCCTGCTGACCTTGGTCAGCTGGCCGCTCTCCCGGTTGCGTGCCGCTACAAAAAGCGGGTGGATTACCAGCTTGATGGCGGCATGCTGCCGGACAAGTTCGGCATTCACGGAGTCGACCAGGAACGGCATGTCATCCGTGACTACGAAGACGACGCTGCTGTCTTCCTCGTCCATGACGGCGATGTTCGCCTGTCCGCGCTGCCGGACCGAAGCAACCTTGCGGTGATAGCCCGCCCGCGCCACGAGCACGTCCCGATGGTAGGCCCTGGCGTCCTCTTCGGCTAGGTGCTGGTAGTAGTCCCCGATGAAACTCTCATCGCCTTCTATGGAAAGGGGCTGATCCTCCACGCTGGATCCAGACGACATCGACAAACGCCTCCATCACGAAATATTTGCTGCACCATTGCAGGTCTTATGGCGAGCCTAGTCCTTCCCCTGGCGGCTTGCTGTAGAAGAAAAGACAGAGGATCTCCGCTTTTGCTGGGCGGGTGCACAAACCAGTTCCCGGATGGCGTGGCGAAGAGGAGAGTCTGGTGCCGCTTCAAGCAGCAGCGAGCCTCCCAGGAGTGCGGCATCGGCCGCGGCACCATCGTGGGGCAGGAACCCCTTCAGGTCGGATGCCGGCCCATACCGTTCCCACGCATCCCTCAACTGGCGTTCGGGCCCCCTGCCCACGGCCGAAGCACGCACCTTATTCATAACGACAACGGGCGAGACGCCGGGCACGGCCTCGTCGAGCTCGGCAAGGCCGCGCACCAGCCTTGGAACCCCCACAGGATCGGCGGCGCCGACTGCGAAAACCGTGTCGGCCAGTTCGAGGGACCGCAGCGTTGCCGCATTCCGCCGCGGCGCCATTGTGTCGAAGCTGAGCTCCTCATCCGCTTCAAGGCAGAACCCGGCATCCACCACCACAACCTCAGCTATTTCCCGCGCCCGGCCGAGGACGAGCGCGAGGGCTGAGGCGCGGAGCTCCGTCCAGCGGTCTGCGCGGGTTATGCCCGTGAGCACCCTGAAGGTACCGGACTTCATTGCGACAGGCGCTGCGATCTTTTCAAGGGCTCCGCTGTCCAGCAGTCCCTGGTCTGCGAGCCGGCAAGCTTGCGCCAGGCCAGCGGACTCGTCGAGGAGCCCGAGCACGGCAGCGATGCTGGCGCCGTAGCTGTCAGCGTCGACAAGAATTACTCCTTTGCCATCCGCCGCCAGCTCGCCGGCAATGTTTGCAGCCAAGGTGGTCCGGCCCGGCGCTCCAGCCGGTCCCCAGACGGCAATGATCTTGCCCGGCCCAGGATCGTCCGTGCCTGGAGGCGGCTCCGCAGGCACCGGCTTCAGCGCGTCGCCGGGATCAGCCGGGCTGCTCCGGGCGGAAGCGCGCAGTCCCGCTCCCGACAATTGGGACACAGCTTCGGCAATCCTGTCCGACAATGCAGCGGACTCCACCCCGGTCAGGGCCGACGCTACCCCTATCGTCCGGAGCCTGGCAGCTTCATCAGCGTTGTCTGTCAGGGCAACAATAGCCACCCCCACCGCTGAAAGCCGGTCCACCAGCGAGGAGGTCAGCCCTTCGGACCCTTCCGCCACGACGGCGGCCCGCGCCAGTCCGCTTTGGCATGCGGCGAGGAGTTCGGGAAGTTCCGCACACCTCCGGACCACCGTTACCGGCCCGTGCAGCCGCTCCAACCCACCGACCAGATCCTCCCGGCTCTGGCCGACGGTGACCACGGGAATGCTCATTTGGTGCCGCCACCCGGGTTCCAGACCACCGAGATCTTTGCTCCGTTGGCTTGGGCTCCCAGCAAGGCAGGCATGTGGCTGTCCTCCACCAGCACCATCAGGACGGTTTTCTTCGATGACCCCAACGCCGTGGAGCCGGCCGCCACCTCGGCGATCTCAGCGCCGGGAAGAAGGAGCTTCGGCTCACTGAACCCATTGCGTGCATCCGGCTGCCCAACCCAGACGTCCACCCTGGCTCCGGCTACGACCTGTGCCGGGAGCGTCTCCTCAATGGTGATAGCCACCGGCTTTCGGTCAAGTTCGTCCGCCGCGCCAAGGCTGGCCCGAGGAACCAGCTGGTTCTCTCCAATGCGCTGAAGTGCCACGACGCCTTCAGGGAGCCCGGACTCTGCCGTGATGTACTGGCTCTCGGTATCCCCCAGGCGCACCCTCGCACGGACCACGTTGTCCTGGGTCAGCCTCTCCCCTACAGCGATACCATCCCGCGCCGCGAACACTTCTGTTGTCCGGTCCGCGCTGCCGACAAGGAAAACGACTCCCGCCACCGAGACCAGGACCAGGAGGATACCCACCAGGAGCCGGGGATCCTTCCAGGATGGCCGCTTCAGCCGTGCCGCTGTGGCAGATACTTCAGGCACCATTGATTCTTCTCCCCCTATAAGCCGGCCCTGCTCGCCGTATCACCCTCATTGTTACCGCCGGGGCGCCGGAACAGAAGTCATATCTGCCAACAAGGCCAATCTGTGGATAACAGCAGCACTTGAAGCCATTCGATGGCAAAATGGAACTATGCCCAGGTTCCTCACGCTCGCAGATGTTGCCGAACAGCTCCAGATCAATTCTCCGGCCGCTTACGCACTGGTCCGCAGCGGAGAACTGAAAGCCATCCAGGTTGGCGGCCGGGGGCAGTGGCGCGTGGAAGAGAAGATGCTGGAGCAGTACATCGAGGAGCGTTACGCCGAGGCCAGCCGGATGATCCAGGAGTCGAAGGCCAAATCCGTCTGAAATCCGCGCTGGTCACCCCCGGGGGGCCAGGCCGCTAGAATTCTGCGGACCTTCGGGACCTGATGGCTCCCAACGCCGCGAAGGGGATGACTGCCACCTGCTTGACCTGGTTGCTGCGTCGCACCTCCCCGGGAGTGAAGACGGCCAGGTCCAGATGATCCTTGCCCACCCTGTCGATGACTCCAACCAGCCTGACAGGGCCGGAACCACACCCCTTCACCGTCACTGACAGTTCCGCGCGGTCCCTTGCCAGGCCCCGCAGGGAGTGGGCAAGTCCAAGACCCTTGCGCACCCGTGACGGCTCTGCCACGGCTGCGCGGCCCAGCCCTTCGTACCACATGACGGCCGTGTATGGCATGAGAACCTGATGCTGCTCCTCGTCCACCAGCAAGGCATCCGCGCCCGCATGGCTCAACGCGCCCCGGACAACATCCCCACAGTCGAGATGGGCCGCAATCCGGCAGCCAACCGCCGCCCGCAGCCGATCCGCAAGTTCTGTGGACACCATCTCAGCCCTGGCGCGTTCATTGATCTCAGAGTCAATCGCCAGCCGCTCTGATTCAGCGAATTGGCTTTCCATGTCATCGAAAAGGGCATCCCAGCGCATTCCGTCAGCGTAGGGCCCTGCGCGAGACACGGTCAATCGGAAGAAACATCTCTCCAGTGTCTGGACAAATCGTGACAGTCGCCCGCAAACTGTGTCTATGCACATCAAAATGCATCAAACCGCATCAAAAGCAATTACCGCCCCTCGGTCCGGAGCCTCCCGACAGTCGGGTGACATCCTGACAGCGCTTGCTCTGCTGCTCCTGGGACTGGCTCTTTGCCTTATCGGTCTGGGCCTTGTGGGTGAGCTGAAGGACGCCTTTGGGCGGCACCAGGAGACCCGCGTCGATGAACTTCTGGGTGTGGGGGCAGCCGCCGCCGGGGCAGGCCTTGTGGCCTGGTGGATCTTGTCGCTGGTATGTGCTGCCGTGACCGCCCTCCTGGACCGGACCGGCCGTACCCGCGCCGCGGCAGCGACCCGAAGACTTTCACCGGCGTTCATGCAGAGACTGGTTCTGGGCGCACTGTCAGTCCACCTTCTGGCCGGGCCCGTAGCGCATGCCGCAGTCACCGTTCCGGGGCCGGAATGGGCTCCCACGCAAGGACAGTTCTCCTCGGCTCCCGCCATCCCCGCCAACGAGAAGCCCGCTAAAGGGGAAACGGGGGCAGCCGCGACAGACCCGGTGAAGGACCAGACCCCGCAGGCCAGCGCCGGGACGGCGGCCACCGTACCGGAGCCGTCCAGTGCACCTCAACAGGTCCCTTCGCGGGAGCCAGCTGGAGCAGTAGAGGCCGCTCCTCCATCTACCTTCAACCCCGGCTGGCGGCCTGCCCCACCCGTCACAGATCCTGGAATGCTCGCAGCTCCGGCCACCCGTGCCGCTGCAGGAGAAGGCGGCCTGCCGGACGAAGGTGTCACCGTCCAGGCCGGAGACACGCTCTGGGACATAGCGGCCCGCCATTTGGGACCCGGCGTTTCCGATCTGGACATCGCACTTCAATGGCCCCGCTGGTACGAGGCCAACCGGGGCGTCATCGGCCAGGATCCTGATGCATTGCTCCCGGGGCAAATTCTTCAGCCACCGCTGGCCGGACGGAAATAGCCCGGCCCGATCAGTCAAACAACGTAAGGGGAAGACCGATGACTGCAGCAAAACCATTACACGCCGTTCGGGAGAGGACTGCTCCCGGAGCAGCAGAACCCGCCCAGCCACCCCATGGGCCGGCTGCAACAGCCCCCGTAGTGCCTTTACGCGACGGAACCTCGGCACCTCTGCGTCCTGTGGATCCCATGGCGGAAGTCCGCGCAATCACCCGCAGCACAGTCCAGGCGGCAATGGAAGTCCTTGCCGGAATCAGGCCGATCCATCAGCTCGCCAGGCGCCTTGACCCCCGCTGCCTTGCCGCACTGCAGCACCGCGCTGCCCTGATCAGGCGGGAAATCACCAGGACCGGCAATCCGGCGCTCGCCCGGCTCCACCGAAATTCCGCGGTCCGCTCCGTCCGTGTCTGCGAAATCTCCGACGGCATCTACGAAGCCAGCGCGGTTGTGGTGGACGACGTGCGCGCACGTGCCGTGGCCGTCCGGCTTGAACGGAGCAAACAGGTGTGGCGGGTGACGGAACTTGTCATCGGCTGAAGGGGACGGAACACGGCAGGGCCGGGAACACTGTTCCCGGCCCTGCCAAAACAACATGAGCCCCAGCGTGGCCGCAGCTCAATCCTCCGTCAGCGGCGCTTCTTCTTCGCCGGACGTTTGGCCGCATCCTGTGCTGCCGCCTTGGCCGGGTTGCCTGACCTGCCCGAGGAGCGTGTCTCCACACGGGTCTGCGTTCCACCGCTTTCGCTGGGGGCGGTGTACTGCAGCTGGGCTGGTTTCTCCGGCGCTTCAAGCCCGGCAGCGTGGACCTGCGGCTGCACGTGCTCGGTGTGCTCGCCGGCGTCGTCCGCGACCACGACGTCCTGTGCGGGGGTGACCTCAACTTCGAGGTTGAACAGGAATCCGACGCTTTCTTCCCGGATGGCTTCCATCATGCCCTGGAAGAGAATGAAGCCTTCACGCTGGTATTCCACCAGCGGGTCACGCTGGGCCATGGCGCGCAGGCCGATTCCTTCCTTGAGGTAGTCCATCTCATAGAGGTGTTCCTGCCACTTTCGGCCAATGACCGAGAGCACCACGCGGCGCTCAAGTTCGCGCATGCTCTCGGAACCAAGGGCCTCCTCCCGCGCCTGGTACACCAGCCGCGCGTCGGACAGCAGTTCCTCCTTCAGGAATTCCACCGTCAGCCTGGACTTGCCGCCGGCTTCCTCGATGATCTCTTCCGGGGTGACGCTCACGGGATACAGGGTCTTGAGGTTGGTCCAGAGCTGGTTGAAGTCCCAGTCGTCGCCGTTGCCTTCTGCCGTTGCAGCGTCAATGAGGGCAGTGACGGTGTCTTCGACGAAGAACTGGACCTTCTCGTGCAGGTCGTCGCCTTCGAGGATCCGCCGCCGGTCACTGTAGATTGCCTCACGCTGGCGGTTGAGGACGTCGTCGTATTTCAGGACGTTCTTGCGCTGTTCGGCGTTGCGGCCCTCAACCTGGCCCTGCGCGGAGGCGATGGCGCGGGACACGAGCTTCGATTCCAGTGCGACGTCGTCCGGCACGGAGCTGTTCATGAGCCGTTCCGCAGCGCCCGAATTGAAGAGCCGCATGAGGTCATCGGTCAGCGACAGGTAGAAGCGGGACTCGCCAGGGTCACCCTGACGGCCGGAGCGTCCGCGGAGCTGATTGTCGATGCGGCGCGATTCGTGGCGCTCTGTTCCAAGGACGTAGAGTCCGCCGAGGTTCAGGACTTCCTCGTGCTCGTCCTTGACCGACTGCTTGGCAGCTTCGAGCGCTGCCGGCCAGGCGGACTCGTACTCCTCGGAGTTCTCCTCCGGATCCAGCCCGCGCTTTGCCAGCTCGGCCACGGCGGTGAATTCAGCGTTGCCGCCAAGCATGATGTCCGTACCGCGGCCGGCCATGTTGGTTGCCACTGTGACGGCGCCCTTGCGCCCGGCCTGGGCGACGATGGCAGCCTCGCGTGCATGGTTCTTCGCGTTGAGGACCTCGTGCCGGATGCCTTCCTTGGCAAGGAGCCGGGAAAGATATTCGCTTTTCTCCACGCTTGTGGTGCCCACCAGGACCGGCTGGCCCTTTTCATGCCGTTCGGCAATGTCCCGGACTACGGCGTCGAACTTTACCGTTTCGTTCTTGAAGACCAGGTCCGGCTGGTCGATGCGCTGCATGTCGCGGTTGGTGGGAATGGCCACCACGCCCAGCTTGTAGGTGCTCATGAATTCCGCTGCCTCGGTTTCGGCAGTACCGGTCATGCCTGAGAGCTTCTGGTACATGCGGAAGTAGTTCTGCAGCGTCACTGTGGCCAGGGTCTGGTTCTCGGCCTTGATCTCGACGCCTTCCTTGGCCTCGATCGCCTGGTGCATGCCCTCGTTGTAGCGGCGGCCGGCAAGGATGCGGCCGGTGTGCTCATCGACAATCAGGACTTCCCCGTCCAGGATGACGTAGTCCTTGTCCCGCTTGAAAAGTTCCTTGGCCTTGATGGCGTTGTTGAGGAATCCGATGAGGGGTGTGTTGGCGGACTCGTACAGGTTCTGGATACCGAGGTAGTCCTCCACCTTCTCGATGCCGCTCTCCAGCACGCCGACGGTGCGCTTTTTCTCGTCGACCTCGTAGTCCTTGTCAGGCTGGAGCCGGAGGACCACCTTGGCGAATTCGCTGTACCACCGGTTGGTGTCCCCCTGCGCCGGGCCGGAGATGATGAGCGGCGTGCGGGCCTCGTCAATGAGGATGGAGTCCACTTCGTCAACGATGGCGAAGTGGTGCCCGCGCTGGACCAGCTCGTTCTTGTCCCAGGCCATGTTGTCGCGGAGGTAGTCGAACCCGAACTCGTTGTTCGTGCCGTATGTAATGTCAGCCGCGTACTGCTGGCGCCGGACGGTGGGATCCTGGTTGGAAAGGATACAACCGCTGCTCAGGCCGAGGAAACGGTAGACACGTCCCATCAGGTCCGACTGGTATTCAGCGAGGTAGTCGTTCACGGTGATCACGTGGACGCCCTTGCCGGTGAGCGCGTTCAGGTAGGCGGGAGCGGTCGCCACCAGGGTCTTGCCTTCACCGGTCTTCATTTCTGCAATGTTGCCCAGGTGCAAGGCGGCGCCGCCCATCATCTGGACATCGAAGTGGCGCATCCCCAGGGTACGCGAGGAAGCTTCCCGGACGGCGGCAAACGCTTCCGGAAGCAGGTCATCCAGCTTCTCTCCGTCCTGGTGCCGCTCCCTCAGCCGGTCGGTTTCCTCCCGGAGTTCGGCGTCCGTGAAAGTCTTGAACGAATCTTCCAGGGCATTGATGGAGTCGGCATAGTTCCGCAGTTGCCGGAGGGTTTTTTTGTCACCGGTGCGGAGAAGTTTTTCTATAAGTGATGCCACGTGAAGATGCTCCCAGTCTTTGCCGCCGAATTCTGGCGTTTTTAGTCTACGGGAGAGACACCGCCGAGGTGCCCGCTTGTTCCCTCAGAGCGGAGTCCGCTCCAATGACTACAGCGTGGGCGAGGCTGGCTGCAAGGTCGCCAGCGGGGAAAACCTCCACATCAGGCAGGCCCAGCCAGCCAGCCATGAGCCAAAGCTCCGCAGCAAGTTCGGCGGCGGTGTCCGGCGGGGCGCCGGGTTCCGCGAAGGAAGACCTCACCAGCAGCTTCCCTTCTTTCCGGTCAGCCTTGAGGTCCACCCGCGCCACGATGTTTTCCCGGAGGAGGAACGGCAGGACGTAGTAGCCGAAGCGTCTTTTGTGCTCAGGTGTGTAGATTTCGATCCTGTAGTGAAAGCCGAACAGTTCCTCGAGCCGCCGGCGTTCGAAGACCAGTGAATCGAAGGGGCTCAGCAGCGCACGGCCTGTGGCCCGTCGCGGCATTTTCGCGTCGACGTGGCGGAAGACGGCACGGTCCCAGCCGGCCACGGTGACCGGCTCCAGCCTTCCCCGCTCCACAAGATGTCCGACGGCGGCCGCAGCCGCTTTGACAGGCGTGCGGAAGTAGTCCGCGAAGCAGCGTACGGTTCCGATGCCGTGGGCCTGCGCGGCGGCGTCGATCAGGCGGTGCATCGCCTCGGCGGCCGCATCGGCGCCTGTTCCCTGGATGGGAAGCTGCGGCAACACTTTGGAAGCCAGCGTGTACCTGCGCTCGAACTGCTCCGTCCGCGATGCAGCTGACACCAGGCCCTCCTCAAAAAGGTGCTCCAGGACCCTCTTCACGGCATTCCAGTTCCAGCCCCAGTTCGCCGTCTGCGTTTCCTCAACGTGCCCTATCCGGGTGGTCAGCTCGGCAGCGGTCAGGGGGCGGGAACGGGCGAGGGTGTCGAGGATACGCCCGGAGATGTCGGCACGTAGTCCGGGGTCCATGCGGGACGCACCCACCCAGGACCGCTTCTGCCACAAAAGGAGGTCCGCATAGTGTTCCGGCCGGATGTAGCTGGCTTCGTGTGCCCAGTACTCCACCATGCGCCGCGGATGAACGGCGGACATCCGCTGGAGGATCGTGCGGTCGTAATTGCCGAGCCGGGAAAAGAACGGAAGGAAGTGGCTCCGGGCTACAACATTGACGGAATCGATCTGGACGAGCTGGATCCGGGCAAAGGTGCGGCCCACCGTCCGTGATGTCACGGGGCCGGCGGGCCGTCCTTTATCGAGTCCCTGAGCTGCCAAAGCGATCCGCCGTGCCTGGTCCAGGCTCAGCGTTGCCGGCACATCAGTCCTCTCTGTTGATGGTTTTCACCAACCTAGGCGTTGGCCGGGGTGTCGTCCGAACGGTAGGCAAGGACTTTTTCCTCCACCACGGTGTCACCGGGTTCGCATTCGTGGTCCAGGGTGATCACCCCGTAGGTCCAGCCGCGGCGGCGGTAGACGACGGATGGCGTGTTAGTGGCCTTATCCACGAAAAGGTAGAAATCGTGGCCAACGAGTTCCATGTTGTCCACGGCATCGTCGAGGGAAAGGGAAGCGGCGGGGAAGACTTTCCGCCGGATCAGGACCGGGGAATTGCCGGCCGGGATGTCGTTTTCGACATCGTAGGGAGACTTGTCGTCGGGGGCAGCCGCAGCCTCGTTCCGGTGGCTTGCCTCGACGTAGAGGGGCTCGTTCGGGCTGGCCGGTTCGAGGGAGGCGGTGGCTTCGCGGACAGCTTTGGGTGTGTGCCGTCCATGGTGGACCTTCTTGCGGTCCTTGGCGCGCCGGAGGCGTTCAAGCAGCTTGTTATAGGCGAGATCGAATGCTGCGAACTTGTCAGCGGCGCTGGCCTCAGCGCGGATCACGGGCCCCCTGCCCAGGACTGTCACCTCAACGGTCAGCTGATCGCCGGTCTGCCGGGCATTGGTCTCCTTGGAGACTTTCGCATCGACCCGCTGGACCTTGTCCCCAAGCGATTCGATTTTCGAGATCTTTTCCCCGGCGTATTCGCGGAACCGGTCTGAAACTGTCAGATTTCGTCCGCTGATCATAAACTCCATGGTGCCCTCCAAATGACTTCGGTGACACGACGGCGGCGCTTCCCTGGGCCGATCTGCCTGACAGTCGAGCCCCTCTCCGAGCCGCCATCGAAAGGTACATTCTGTTCTTGGTACCCACCACCGACGTTAGTTCATAGGCACCCGTTATTCATCCTTTCCCGGTTTATTTTTTTCTAAGTCATGGCGGGTTCCGCGGGTCTGTGCGGTCGCTGCGGCGTAGCCATCGGCGTCCGGCGGGCGTGTCGCCGCGAGGACGACGGCGCCCGCCACCTGCGCGCCGGCCGCATGAAGGGCCCGGGCTGCTTCAGCCAGCGTGGCTCCGGTGGTCAGGACGTCGTCGACGATGACGCAGGGGTATCCGGCGACCTTGTTCCGGGCCCACCGGCGGACCCGCATGGAACCGCGCACCCGCTTTGCCCGGGCACCACGGCCAAGGCCTTTCTGCCCGCCGGGCAACTGCAGGCCCGGCCCGCGTCCTTTCGTGAGGACATCTGCAATACCCAGCCCGGGCAGCCGTCCTGGCGCGCCGCCGAGGAGCAAATGAACGGGGCTGAACCCCCGGTTCAGGTACGCTCCGGTGCTGGTGGGTACGGGGACCAGGAAGTATTCTCCTGCCCCTTCCGTAGCGGCACGGACCGCGCCGCCCAACGCGCGTCCAAGGCTTCCCTTGAGCTGGTGCTGGCCATGCCTTTTGAAGGAGAGCAGCGCCTGGGCAAGTTCTTCCCGGTATACGCCGGCGGCAACCACAGGAAGCAGCACCGTCCCCGCCACGTCCATAAGCGCCGGGGCAGCGCTCTCCGCTCGGAACGGGGCCGCGGTGAGCCGCCGGATGTGGCGGTCGCACCGGATGCAGAGCGCCCGGTCTTCCGCGCCGCAGCACACGCAGTCCACAGGAACTGCCAGGGAAAGCAGGTCAGCCGACGCGCCCGCGAGCTGGTCCAGCACGCGCAGGACCCTGCTGCCGTGGTCCGCACGGTGCCTGGCGCTGTATCCGGGCGGCGGGGTCAGGTCAGGGTCCAGCTGCAACAATGTCCGGGCGCTGTCACGCAGTCCTGTTCTGGTGGCCATTCCTTGACTGTCCACCCGGGCGGCGGCCCCGGGACAGCACCCACCTGCCTTATGTGGACAGAGCCCGGTCCCGCCGGGCCCCGCGCCGCTTCCCGGACATGGTGGTCAGCCGGGAAAGGATGGATCCGTAGGCCCCTTGATCTGCGGAGACCAGCCGTTGCCCAGGCGCTGGAAGATGCCCTCAGCGGACTGGGCATAAATGTCCTCAGGCCCATTCCCGGCGCTCATGGCGACGAGGCCCGGCCACGGCGCCAGCTGCTGCGGCTGCCCGGAGGCGAGTGACAGCAACACCGGCGTCACGTTTGATGCCGCCGACCCCTTCATGACCGCGATTGTTGTGTCGGAGACCCACGCGCCCTGGTCGGGCTCGCTGCCGGTTGCCAAAGTAACGGGTGGTGTCAGCTCACGGGGCGTCCCGTCGCCGCCGCGGATTATGCCGGTCACCTGCACGCGGGTCTTTCCGTTCTGCTCCGAAATCACCAGGGCACGGACCCCTTCCCTGGAGATCCTGAACTCCTTGACTGTCCGCCCGGCCAGCCAGGCCGGAGTCAGGGTAACGGCGGGCACGGTGGCGCCCTCGGCAATACCTTCCGGGCGGTAAGCCACCACTTCGGTGCCCCCCGTTGCTCCCGGCCCAGCCGACCAGACCCATTCATTAAGCCCGAAGGATGGCCGGGTCAGGGTGCTTCTCGTGGTGAGCGCCCTGGCCGGTTGGCCGGGACTGATGCTGTACAGGGTGGTGCGGCTGTCATTGAGGAAGGCCGCAGTCTGGGACACCGGAGATTCCGCGGGAAGCCTGGGATTGAGGGAGGAGACGGGCTGCATGTCGGGCAGCGGCGAAACCCTGTTGTTTTCGTACCGCACCAGCTCATTGCCGCTGATGGCTATCTGGCGGGAGGGCACGTTCTTGTCCTGCACCGGCGGAAGCACTGATCCGTCGTCTTCCACCCGCACGAGGTCCTGGTTTGCGCGCAGTTCGACGTTGACGACGTCGGGCTGGCTGCGGAAAGTCAACGTCAGCTGCATCTGCATCCGCAGCCTGTCCTCAGGCGACGTTTCCATCAGCTCTTTTGCCGTGAGATCCACCTGCGCCGCGCCGGAAACGACCGGGACCGACTCACGGGCCAGCTTGATGCCGGAAGGAAAGGCGCTTGCGACGGCGCCGCGCAAGTAGGGTGCCGGGCCCGCCAGCAGTGCACTGGTCATCGCTTTGACGGTCTTGTTCTTAATGAACCATCGGACGTCCGGGACGGCGAACGTAAAGGAGGGATCGTAGAAATAAATTGGGTAGGCACCGTAGATGACCTTAAAGGTTTCCTCCGCGATGGCAGTGCCGTCCGGAATGGCGGAGATCCTCCATTCGCCTTCCACCTGCGTGACGGTCACCGGGATGTTTTCAATCGTTCCCTCCGGCGACTGAAGGGCAATGCCGTCTGCGTCCACCGTGTAGGCGACGTCCAGCTCGTAGTTGTAGACGTTCTCGGTGGCGGTTGCCACCACCCGCGCCTCCCGGTACACGAGGGCGCGCTGGTCCGGCTTCCAGGACACGGAGGAGGCCTGTGTCAGGTACTGGCGGGCCACGGCGTAATCGTCTTCGTAGCCGCTTCCGGCCCGGTAGAAGTAATCGATGATGGTCTCCGGCGAAGCGCCCGGCTGCGGCGCCGCCGGCAGGAATACCGGCGCGCTGAGGTTGCCCGCGCTGCCCTCACTGCTTTTGCCCACCGGCCCGGACGTGGGAATCCTGGCGCAGCCCGCCATCAGGACGAGCAGGAGGACCAGCAGGGAAGCAGACAGTTTCGCCTGTCGGCCGGCACAGCCTGTCATGTTCTCTCCTCCTGGGCAGGTCCCGTTCCGGCCGGGGCGCCTGATCCCAGGACCAGCATGTTGCTGTTCCCCGGTTCTCCCGGCATAACGATGTCCTCCGGCTCGAGCTGGACCGGCGATTTGTCGATTTCTTCCCCCTGGCGCAGGGGCAGCGTCAGCCGGAAGTTGGCACCGCTGCCTTTCTTCCCCCATGCCTGGAGCCAGCCGTTGTGCAGCTTGGTGTCCTCCATGGCGATGGACAGGCCCAGGCCGCTTCCGCCGGTAGTGCGGGCACGTGCGGGGTCGGCCCGCCAGAAACGGTCGAAGACGCGCGCCGCTTCTGCGGGCGCCATTCCGATCCCATGGTCCCGGACGGCAATTCCGACGGCGGTCTGGCTGGCTCCGACGGTGACAGTGACCGGCTTCCCTTCGCCGTGCTCCACCGCATTAAGGATCAGGTTCCGCATGATCCTGTCGATACGCCGGGCGTCCATCTCCACGATGACGGCACCCTGCGGCGCCCTGAGGACGATCTCCGAACCGTATTCCGCAGCTACCGGGGCCGCGCCCTCGATGGCATGTGTGATCACCTGCAGGATGTCCTCCGCTTCGGCGTCGAGCACTGCCACGCCGGCATCGAAGCGGGAGATTTCGAGCAGGTCCGACAAGAGTGACTGGAAGCGTTCAACCTGGTTGTAAAGCAGCTCGGCGGAGCGCTTATTAATGGGATCGAAGTCGTGGCGTGCGTCGTACAGGACTTCCGCCGCCATCCTCACCGTGGTCAACGGTGTGCGCAGTTCGTGGGAAACGTCGGAAACGAATCTCTGCTGCATCTGCGACAGGGTTGCCAGCTGGGTGATCTGCTCCTGGAGGCTGGCTGCCATGTGGTTGAAGGATGCACCCAGGCGCGCAACTTCGTCTTCGCCCCGGACCACCATCCGTTCCTGCAGCTGGCCGGCGGCGAGTTTCTCCGACACCATGGCGGCATGGCTGACCGGGCTAACCACGTTGCGGGTGACGTACCAGGCGACGGCGCCGACCAGCAGGACAAGCACCGCACCGCCGGCCCACAGGACGCTCTGGATCTCATCCAGGGTCTGCTGTGCGGAGTTCAGGTCATAGATGAGGTAGAGCTCATAGACGGTGCCGTTAAAGGTCACCTTGTTCCCCACTGCAATGCCGGGGCGGTCTTCGGTGCCCACCGGAATGACGGTGGAGGCCCAGTACTGGTCCTTACCCGACTCCTGCACGGCCTTCCGCAGTTCAGGCGGGATGACGCTCACAGTCAGCTGGTCAGAGGCCCGGGATTCGACCCAGCGGTTCCTGGGCTTTGTCTGCTCCGGCATGGCCTCAAAAACGTACCTGCGCTGGATGACCGAGCCGCGCCCTTCCACCGCGTTCAGGGTGTCGTACACCAGGGTGATGACACTGGCCTGGTCGGTGACCTGCGCGCCGTCGAACGTGTCCTGAACCTGCTTGACGTGGTAGCTGGTCTCCGACTCAGCCTGCGCCAGACGCTCCTGGAAGAGGTTGTTGGCGATCTGGTTGGACAGGTAGGCCCCCACAACCGCGAAGGAGGTGACGACAAGGAGGAGCGTGGTGAGGACTGTCCGGAACTGCAGTGACCGGCGCCACCGCCGGTGAAGGGACCGGCCGATGAACCGCAGCGCCGGCAGGAATCGCCGGAATCCGGTCCTGACCAGCCGTGCGACCCGCAGGCTGACGATCAGGGCACGCCGCTGCCACAGGTGGGAGCGGAACGTCAGGCGCCGGAGGCGGGCAGTGACGGCGTCGGTGTGTTCGGGCCCGGGAGGCAGACCCGCCCAGCCGTCATGCCCGGAAGCGGAACTCCCAGCGGGAGCGGGCGCGCCCGTATCCGGTGCACCGTCCTGCGCCGCGGGTTCAGGCCCCTGCTTTGTAGCCGACACCACGCACCGTCAATACGACTTCCGGAGCTTCCGGATCCTGTTCGATCTTGGACCGGAGGCGCTGGACATGGACGTTCACGAGGCGTGTGTCGGCAGCATGGCGGTAGCCCCAGACCTGCTCGAGCAGCAGTTCGCGGGTGAACACCTGCCATGGTTTCCGGGCCAGGGCCACCAGGAGGTCGAATTCCAGGGGCGTCAGCGAAATCCGGTCGTTGCCCCGGCTCACGGTGTGCCCGGCAACGTCGATGGTGATGTCGGCAATGCGCAGGGTTTCCGGAGCCTTCTGGTCGCCGGGGCGGAGCCGGGCGCGGACGCGTGCCACCAGTTCCGCAGGCTTGAAAGGCTTGGGCACGTAGTCGTCTGCACCGGATTCAAGTCCCCGGACGACGTCGGACGTGTCCGATTTGGCGGTGAGCATAACGATGGGCACATCCGACTCTCCCCGGATCTGCCGGCAGACCTCGATGCCGTCCACGCCCGGAAGCATGAGGTCCAGCAAAACAAGGTCCGGCCGCGATGACCGGAAAACGTCGAGCGCCTGGGCGCCGTCCGCGCAAAAGACCGGCTCGAAGCCGTCGTTGCGAAGGACAATTCCAATCATTTCGGCCAGCGCTTCATCATCATCTACCACCAGAATGCGTGCCTTCATAGTTATATATTCCCTTATCAGGATGGCTTTGTCCTGTTCAGCGCCTTCCGGCATGGCGGGCGCTAGGATGCCCGACGCCGGAACTATAGGCTGGTGCCACGCCGGACGTTTCGAGCGCCACGCGGGAGTTGCGGAGCCGCGCCAGGCCGACGGCGGACTGGATGGGGGAAGGAACATGGTGTCACCAAAGGATTCGGACGCGGAGGAGCCCGGGGACCCTGGCCTGCCTGCATGGCGGCAGACTCCGGAGCAGCACCCGCCTTCGGGAGGGCAGCAACCCGAGCAGCAACCCTGGGGTCCACCGCCGGATAGGCAGCAATCCTGGGGCGCGCCAGCGGATCAGCACCCTTGGGGGCCGCCGCCAAATCAGCAGCACCCCTGGGGTCCGCCGCCAAATCAGCAGCAGCCGTGGGGCCAGCCCGGTCCGGCATACCCGGGCCCGCCGCGGGCGCAACCTCCCAACGCCGGCTATCCCGCCGGCTATCCCCATGGGGGCTCCCCCTACGGCCAGCCACGATATGTGGCTCCGCCCAAGCCGGGCATCGTCCCCCTGCGCCCCCTGATGTTCGGCGAGATCATGGACGGTTCCTTCCAAACGATCAGGCGGAATGCAAAGGCCATGCTGGGTGCTTCCCTCCTGGCCCAGTCCCTTGCCGCCATCCTGACGGCTGTCCTTACGGCTGCCACAGCCACATCGATGGGTTCCATCGAGGCCTGGGCGGAAAGCGCCAGCCCCTCCGACCTCACATCGCTCGGCCTGGGCTTCGTTGCTGCCATCATGCTGGTTGCTGTCCTGACCATCTTCCTGGCCTCAGTCCTGCAGGGCGCCATGGTGGTGCCGGTGGCGCGGTCCATCCTGAACCGTCCCACCGGTTTCCGCCAGATGTGGGCCCTGGCCAGGCCGCGGGTGGGAGCACTGATGCGGCTGGCGGCACTGCTGATGGTTGGCGGCCTGCTCGCCGTTCTCGTCCCGGCAGCGGCAACCGTCGCACTGATAGCCAGCATGGAGGGGATAGGCATCCTGCTGCTCATCCCCATGTTCCTCGGCTTTGTTGCCCTGTTCGTTTGGATCTACATCAAACTCATGGTGGCCCCGGCCGCCGTCGTCATTGAAGAACTGGGCGCGCTGGCCGCCCTGCGCAGGTCCTGGGAACTGACCCGGGCCAACTGGTGGCGGATCCTTGGAATCACCCTGGTGGTGGGCATCATGGTGGGCGTCATCAGCCAGGTGGTCATGATCCCGGTAAGCCTTGTGCCTCCGCTGATGGCAGGCTTCCTGTCACCCCACGGGGGTGCCGGGCAGGACGTAGCCATCGCCGTCGCCGTCGGCATCATCACCGCGGTCCTCGGCGCACTTGCAGGAGCGTTGGGTTATGCCTTCCAGACGTCCGTCATGGCGCTGATCTACATGGACCTCCGGATGCGGAAGGACGGACTCGATATCTCGCTGCTCCGCATGATGGAGTCCGGCGCGGATCCGGACGGCATCCCCGGCCGCGGCCAGGGAGCCGCCCGGCCCGGAGGGTACGCCGGTGGCTGGAACCCCGGCACCGGTCCTGCGGCGGGGGCATGGCCGGATGGCCGCTGAACCGCCGGTGCTGCCCGGCGCGGAGGAAGCCCGCCGCTGGGCAGCAGAGGAGCTTTCACAACCTGAATACCGCGACGCCGCCCCGCCCTGGGTGGAGACGCTTTGGGAGGACTTCCTGGAGTGGCTTTCGTCCCTGGACGGGTCCCCGGATCCGGCCAGCACGGTGCCAAGCCCCGTCATTGGACTCGTGATCGCCGTGATCATCGCTGCCGCAGTGATCATCGCCAAGCCCCGGCTGAACCCCAAGGCGCGAAAGGCCAGGGAGGTGTTTGAGCCCGAGGGCGTGCTGGCGGCCGGCGACTACCGGCGGCGCGCTGAAACTTCCGCGGAGGCTGGAAGGTGGGCAGACGCCGCCGTGGACCGTTTCCGGGCCCTGGTCCGCTCTGCCGAAGACCGCACCATCCTGGACCCCCAGCCGGGGCGGACGGCCGATGAGGTAGCGCGGGACCTGGCGCTTCCCTTCAGCACCGAAGCACAGCGCCTGGGCCGGGCGGCGGGGACCTTCGATGCAATCCGCTATGGAAACAGGGCGGCGGACGAGGGAGACTACCGGGCGATGGCCGGCCTGGACGACGCGCTCGAAGCCCTCAAGCCCGTCCGCAGCACGGACCATCAGGACGGAAGCCACGAGGACCTCGGAGTATCGCATCCGGCGGCCCTGCCATGACGGGGACCACGCCGGCTTCCACACTTCATGAAACCCCCGCGGAGCGGGCTCCCCTCCGCAGGACAGGGTGGCTCCGGCGGCACCGTGCAATTGCGGCTTTCAGCGCCGTGGTGGCTGCCGCGCTGGGACTGGTGCTCTGGGCGCAGCTCAGTCCGAAAGGCGACGCCGTTCCATTGTCGGTCCATAACGCCGGCCCCGAGGGCGCCCGCGCCCTCACGCAGATCTTGGGAAGGCACGGCGTTGCGGTCCAGGATGCAGGAAGCTACGAAGCAGCCATGGCAGCGCTGGAGGCGGGTTCCTCCCCCACCCTGCTGCTCTACGACAGGAACGGCTTCCTGGACGGGCCCCGGCTCCTCAACCTGGCGGCGTCCGCGCAGAGGATGGTGGTGGTGTCCCCCAGGCTGCAGACCCTCGACGCCCTCGATGCCGGCATCCGCCAGGCGGGGGTTGTGCCGGACGCCTCTCCGGTGCTGGAGCCCGGGTGCAGTCTGCCTGACCCACAGGCCGCAGGTGCGGTTTCCGGGGAGTCGGGCTTCCTGTACGACGGCGGGACGTCCTGCTACCGGCCGGACGGTTCCGGCGCCGGACTCGTTGCCGCCAGCAGCGACGGACGGCTCATCGTCGTCGGCAGCACCGCCGTCTTCAGTAACGGAGAGCTGGACAGGCTTGGGCATGCCGCGCTGGCCATCCGGACCCTCGGCCCGTCCCCGGACCTTGTCTGGTACATCCCAACCTTTGAAGACCTGGAAACCCGGGGCAGCCCCGAAAGCCTCGACGAACTGGCCCCCGACTGGGTGCGATTCCTTGGCCCCTGGCTCGTCCTGGTTGCCCTCGCGGCAATAGCCTGGCGTGGCAGGCGCCTTGGCCCGCTGGTGTTTGAGCCCTTGCCGGTTGTGGTCAAGGCAGCGGAGACGGCAGAGGGCCGGGCGAGGCTCTATCAAGACTCCCGCGCCGTGGACCAGGCCCGGGACAACCTCCGGGCCGGTACGCTGGTGCGGCTTTCCGGGCATCTGCGCACCGGGCCAGGCGCCACTGCCGGCCAGGTCATCGAAGCAGCCGCGCAACACCTCGGCAGGCCGGCCCGGGATATCCAGGAACTCGTTAACGAACGTCCCGGCACCGAAGCGAGGCTTGTGGCCTGGTCACGGGAGCTGGACACCCTAGAGAAAGAAGTTAAGAGCCGATGAGCGAGCAAGGCAGCAGCCCCCGGGTGCTGGACCACATGGACCACGATTCCGCCCGGCAGGCCCTTTTGGACGTGCGGCATGAGGTAGCCAAGGCCGTGGTGGGGCAGGACGCCACCGTCACGGGGCTGCTGATTGCGCTCCTCTCCCAGGGGCACGTGCTGCTGGAGGGCGTCCCGGGTGTCGCAAAAACCCTGCTGGTTCGTGCGTTGTCTGCAGCCCTGAGCCTGGACACGAAGCGCGTGCAGTTCACGCCGGACCTCATGCCCGGTGACGTCACGGGATCCCTGGTCTACGACTCGCGCACCTCAGAGTTCACGTTCCGTGAAGGGCCGGTGTTCACCAACATCCTCCTGGCGGACGAGATCAACCGCACGCCGCCCAAGACGCAGGCGTCCCTGCTCGAGGCCATGGAGGAACGGCAGGTTTCCGTGGACGGGGTCTCCCGTCCACTGCCCGCACCTTTCCTGGTGGCTGCCACCCAGAACCCGGTGGAGTACGAAGGCACCTATCCCCTGCCCGAAGCACAGCTGGACCGGTTCCTCCTCAAGCTGACCATGCCGCTGCCCGGACGGCAGGATGAAATGGAGGTCATCCGCCGCCATGCTGCCGGCTTTGACCCGCGGGACCTCACAGCTGCCGGAGTCCGCGCAGTAGCGGGCGCGGCAGACCTGGCCAAAGCCCGGCAGGCGGTGGCTTCGGTGGCGGTGGACCCCGAAATCATCGCCTACATCGTGGACCTGGTGCGGGCCACCCGCTCTGCCCCCTCCTTCCTGCTGGGAGTCTCGCCACGAGGGGCCACAGCCCTGCTGAACACGTCCAGGTCCTGGGCCTGGCTGTCAGGCCGGAGCTTTGTGACCCCGGACGACGTCAAGGCTCTCGCCCTCCCCTGCCTGCGCCACCGCGTGGCGCTCCAGCCGGAAGCCCAGATGGACGGGGTCCGGGTGGATGACGTGCTGGGCAGCATCCTGGCTTCCGTTCCCGTGCCCCGCTGATGGCCATCTCCGGCCGTTTCGTGCTGCTGGTGCTGCTGGGCATGGTGCCGGTTCTCCTGCTGCCCGGCTGGGGAACGGTGCTGCTGGTGGCCGGGCTGCTGGCGGCCCTTGCCGCCGTCGACCTTCTGGCAGCGGCACCACTGCGGACGGTCAGCCTCCAACGCACAGAGCCCGGAAACGTCACCCTGCATGCGTCTGCGGATGCTCTACTCACGGTCCGGAACGACGGCGGCCGCCGGCTCCGCGGAGTCCTGCGCGATGCCTGGCAACCCTCGGCCGGAGCGGAGAATGCGGTACAGGACATTGAGGTTCCGGCCGGCGAGCGCAGGCGCGTCACCGTCCGGCTGCGTCCCGTTCGGCGCGGAGACCTGCGGACACCGCACGTCACCCTCCGCTCGTTTGGCCCCCTCCTGCTGGCGGCGCGCCAGCGGACCGTGCAGTGCCCCGGCTCGCTGCGGGTGCTGCCTCCTTTCCATTCACGGCGGCACCTGCCGTCAAAGCTGCGTCAACTGCGCGAGCTCGACGGCAAAGCCGCGGTACAGATCCGGGGCGCGGGCACCGAGTTCGATTCCCTGCGGGACTACGTCCGCGGCGACGATGTCCGGTCGATTGACTGGCGGGCCACGGCACGCCGGTCCGCGGTGGTGGTGCGCACCTGGCGGCCGGAACGCGACCGCCGTGTGGTCATGGTCCTTGATACCTCGAGGACGTCCGCAGCAAGGATCGACGACGAAACCCGCCTGGATACGGGCATGGAAGCGGCGCTCCTGCTGGGCGTCCTCGCGGAGCGTGGCGGGGACCGGGTGGATTTCCTCGCCTTTGACCGCCGGACACGCGCCCGGGCAGGGTCCGCCGGGCAGGGGAACCTCCTAGGACAAATGGTCCAGGCCATGGCACCGCTTGAGGCCGACCTCATCGAGATGGACTGGCCGGCCGTCCCGGCGCAGGTCCGCGCCGTGTCCGCGCACCGGTCACTCGTTGTGCTGCTCACGTCGCTGGATGGCGGCGCACCCGAGGAAGGCCTGCTTCCCGTTGCGGCCCAGCTGGCCCGGCAGCATGTGGTGGTGGTTGCGGCGGTCCGGGACCCGCAGCTGGGAACCATGCTCGGGGAACGCGCCGACGCCACCGGTGTCTTCCGGGCCGCCGCGGCAGAGCGGGCGCTCCTGCAGCGCGCGGCGATCAGCGCAGAGCTCCGGCAGCATGGCGTGTCAGTGGTGGATGCCGAACCCCACCAGCTGCCGCCACGGCTGGCGGACATGTACATCAGGCTCAAGGCTGCCGGTACATTGTGAGGTCACAGCACCTTGTTCCAGCCACATTCCCAGCAGGAGGTTCCCATGAACATTCCCATCTACCAGCAGGCCCTCGGCGCGGACTTTTCGCGCCTGCAGCCCGAGCTGCAGGACTACTTTTCCCTGGTGCCCGGCTCGGGCCGTTACGGCGTGGGTGAAGGAACGTTCGACGTCGTGGGCTGCCGGCAGGAGTGGCTGCGGCCTTTGCTGCGGCTCACCAGCGGGGAGGAAGCGTTCTTTCCCGAGTACGGCGAAAACATTCCGTTCCGCATCGAAAACCACGCCCACCAGGACCCCTTTGGCCGCTCCAGCCTTACGGCCCGCCGTGAGATCCGGTTCCCGGGGCGCACCCGCATCTTCCAGGACACCACAAGCGCCACCCGCCGGGACGGAGCGCCCCAGCTGGTGGATTACGTGGGCCGGTACCGGCGGCTGGTCACCGACCTGAACCTGAGCGTCACGGCAGAGGGCCGGCTGCGGGGCGTATCGGAAGCATCACGGCTCCTTCTGGGTCCCCTCCGTATTCCGCTTCCTGCCGCCCTGGACGCCAAGGCCTACGCCGAACAGTGGTGGGACCCGGCAGAAGGGCCCGCCGGGAAACACCGGATCCAGGTGAAGGTCATCCAGCCGCAGATCGGGCTGGTCCTGGTCTACG
The DNA here is from genome assembly GCF_045291495.1 of Pseudarthrobacter quantipunctorum. NCBI lineage: Bacteria > Bacillati > Actinomycetota > Actinomycetes > Micrococcales > Micrococcaceae > Pseudarthrobacter > Pseudarthrobacter quantipunctorum. Next base: position 1,347,472 of record NZ_CP148033.1, on the reverse strand, counting down.
CCGGCAGCTTCGACTACCGGCTGCGGCCCTACACCGGCGGCAGTTCAGCGCACAGCTTCCTGCCGCGCTACGCGCAGCCGGACCGCTGGGAGAACCGGGTCTGATGCCGTTGGCGGCAACCCCGCCAGTTAGCCCTGGGCGAGCTGGTTAAGCGCGTCTGCAAGCTGGGTGAGTCTGCCCAGCGCGGCCGTGGCCTGCGATGGCGAGCAGCCGGCAAGCCCGGCCGAGGGTGTGACCCGGATGGAAGCCAGGGTGTCTGCCGGTAGCCCCAGCTGCCGCCAGGGCCGCCACACTGCCTCCACTGATTCAGCGACCTTTGGCAGTGGCCCGCCGGCCGCCTCCAGCGCGCCGAGCCAGAGGCTTGTGCCTGATTCCACCGCTCCGGCCAGCTGCTCCCACTGCCGCGAGGTCAAGGCCTTCAGTGGAACAGCGATGCCGTCCGCCCCGGCAGCCAGGATCTGCTCGAACGGCGCCTCCACCTCGGGGACAGAAATTACTGCTTCGACGGCACCCGCGGCCCGCAGGGCGTCAAGGACCACCCGCCATGATTCGCGTGCTTCGGAAGCCGGCACCGCCCGGAGCGTACGGTAGCCGCTGGAGGTGGGAATGGTGCCGGCCAGCACCGCGGCGATGTCCGGCTCATCCACCTGGACTACCAGGCGCGCGCCCGGCACGGCGGCCGTCACCCGGGAGAGGTATGCCCCTACCCCGGCGGCAAGCGAGGCTGCAAGATCCCGTCGGGCACCGTAGTCGAGGAGGGCCCGCTCGCCGTTGTGCAGATGGAGCCCCGCCGCCAGGCTCAGCGGGCCTACCAGTTGGACCTTGATCTCCATGGCCGGGTTCTCCTCGGCACCGGCTACTTCTGCAAGGACGTTGATGTCCGTGGCCAGGGCTGACGCGGCGCGGCGGAAGTCCTTGCCGGGACGGTCAACCAGCCGCCACCCATAGGGCTGGACGTCTACGGCCAGCTCCGCAAGGAGGGAGGCCGTACGCCCCAGGGCATCGGAACCAACTCCGCGGTCCGGCAGTTCGGCGAGGAACGGCAGGTGCGGGCTGCCGAGTTCACCCCGGATGATCCTTGCCGCCTCGACGGGGTCTTCGCCCGGCCACGGTCCCAGCGCGGTGGCCGTTACTTCACGGGGCGGCGCCGGCGCGGGCGACGGAGTGCCGGTGCGGGATTCGTGCCTTTCGACCATACTCACGCGAGGGCTGATGCCTGCGGGTGCTGGCCCGAGGCAGCCTCATGGTCTTCGGCGATGGCCTCGTGGTGCCTGATGACCTCGCCAATGATGAAGTTGAGGAACTTCTCGGCAAAGGCCGGGTCCAGGTGGGCGTCCTCGGCAAGGCGGCGAAGTCTCGCGATCTGCGCGGCCTCACGGCCGGGATCCCCGGCGGGCAGCCGGTGGGCGGCCTTGAGGAAGCCCACCTTCTGGGTGGCCTTGAAGCGCTCCGCCAGCAGGTAAACCAGGGTGGCATCAATGTTGTCGATGCTCGAACGGATGGAGAGCAGTTCAGCCATCACCGACTGGTCCACCTGGTCCGCCAGCGAACTGGCTGAGGGGTCGTAGTCATCGGAGTCAGGGGTGTGAAGGTTGTGCTGCGTCATGGTTCAAGTCTATGGGCAGGCACCGGAATCATCCGGGTGTTAAGCGCCGGTGCCGGTATCCGGCACCGGCGCTTCAGGCCTCGGCGTGGGCCTGCGGTTTAGCGTTCAGATGCCAAGCAGCGCGCGGTGCGCTTCCCTCCGCTTCGCCTGTTCATCCGGATCGGGCACCGGCAGGGACGCGATGAGCCGCCGCGTGTAATCGTGCTGCGGGTTTCCCATCACCTGGCTGCCGATCCCCTGCTCCACCAGCCGGCCTTTGTACAGGACGCCCACCCACGAGGACAGCGTGTCCACCACCGCGAGGTCGTGGCTGATGAACAGGCAGGCGAAACCAAACTCCTGCTGGATGTCCCTGAACAGTTCCAGGACCTTGGCCTGCACCGAAACGTCCAAAGCCGACGTTGGCTCATCGGCTATCAGCAGCCGCGGATTCAGGCTGAGTGCCCGTGCCAGCGACGCCCGCTGCCGCTGGCCGCCGGACAGTTCGTGCGGGTACCGTCCTGCGTACGACGCCGGCAGCTGGACTGATTCTAGGAGCTCGCCCACGCGTTTGCGCGCCTGCGCCGGGCTTGGCTTTGTGTGGATGACCATGGGTTCTGCGATGCAGTCCCCGATGGTCAGTTGGGGGTTGAAGGAGGCCGCAGGGTCCTGGAACACAAAACCGATGTCCTTGCGGAGCGGCTTGAAGGTGCGTTCCTTGAGGTTCAGCATCTCGTACCCGAGCACCTTCAGGCTGCCGCCGGTTGTCCTGTTCAGGCCGGCGATGGCGCGCCCAATGGTGGTCTTCCCGGAACCCGACTCCCCCACCAGGCCGAACACTTCGCCCCTGGACAGCGTGAAGCTGACCCTGTCCACTGCTTTGAACGCCGGCGTGCCCAGCCTGCCCGGGTACTCGATGGACAGGTTGTTGGCCTCCACCAGGACCTCCTCCTCCTGGTGGGCCCGGCTGCTGAGCCCCTCGGAGGCGGAGTTCCGCCCGAGGTGGGGAACCGCAGCCAGGAGGGCCCGGGTGTAGTCCTGCCGCGGTTCTGCGAACAGGGTCCTCGCCGGGGCTTCCTCCACCACGTCCCCCTGGTACATCACCACCACGCGGTCAGCCAGGTCAGCCACCACCCCCATGTTGTGCGTGATGAGCACAATGGACGTACCGTACTTGTCCCGCAGGTCCCGGAGCAGTTCCAGGATTTCCGCCTGGACCGTAACGTCCAGGGCGGTGGTGGGCTCGTCGGCGACAATCAGCCCGGGGTTCAGGGCCAGCGCCGCGGCGATAACCACCCGCTGCTTTTGGCCGCCGGAGAACTGGTGCGGGTAATAGTTGACCCGGTGTTCCGGATCGGGGATGCCCACCTTGCGCAGTGCCTCGATGGCCCGGGATTTGGCTTCCCTGGCCGAGACCCGCTTCCCGTCGCTTCCTGTGTGGGCCCGGATGCCTTCGGCAATCTGCCAGCCCACGGTGAACACCGGGTTCAGCGCGGTGGACGGTTCCTGGAACACCATGGCAACGTCCCGGCCGCGGATCTGGCGCAGCCGTGCCGCGCTGACGCTGATGACGTCGGCCCCGTTGATCACCACCGCCCCTGAACTGCTGGCCGTTTCCGGGAGGAGGCCCAGGATGGTCTTGGCGGTGACAGTCTTGCCGGACCCGGACTCCCCCACGATCGCCAGCACCTCCCCCTTCCTGACCTCCAGGCTGACGTCCTTGACTGCCAGGACAGGACCGCCGTCAGTGGCGAACGTGACCCGGAGGTGGTCGATGTCCAGAACGGGACGGCCGTCGCCGGGCTCCCCGTTGGAGTTCCACCCGGACAGCGGATCGATGTTGACGGTCATAGTCCACCCATTTCTGTTGCATTGGCGGCGGTGGCCACCGGGGCCGGCGAACTGCCGCCCGTGCTCTTGCGGCCGCGGAGGCGCGGATCGTTCAGGTCGTTGATGCTCTCGCCCACCAGGGTCAGTCCCACCACGGTCAGCACGATGGCCAGGCCGGGGAACAGGCCCGTCCACCAGATCCCGGACGTGGTGTCGGCGAGCGCCTTGTTGAGGTCGAAACCCCACTCCGCTGCCGAACTGGGTTCGATGCCGAAGCCCAGGAACCCGAGGCCGGCCAGGGTGAGGATGGCTTCGGAGGCGTTCAGGGTGAAGATCAGCGGCAGGGTGCGGGTGGCGTTGCGGTAGATATGGCGGGTCATGATGCGGATGTTGGACGCGCCCACCACTTTTGCGGACTCGACGAACGGCTCAGCCTTCAACCGGACGGTCTCTGCCCTGATGACCCGGAAATACTGCGGGATGAAGACCAGCGTGATGGCAGTGCCGGCAGCGAAGATGCCGCCGATGAGGCTGGATTGTCCGCCGCTGATGACGATGGCCATGACAATGGCCACCAGCAGCGAGGGAAAGGCGTACACGGCATCGGCGATGACCACCAGGATCCGGTCAAGCCACCCGCCGAGGTAGCCGCTGACCAGGCCAAGGACGACGCCGATGACGATTGACATGGCCACGGCGACGACGATCACCAGGATCGCCGTCTGCGCTCCCCAAATGACCCGCGACAGGACGTCGTAGCCGCCCACTGTCGTCCCCAGGAGGTGTTTGCCTCCAGGGGCCTGCTGCGTGGGGAAGTTGCCATCGGCGTCGGAAAGCTGGGAGAAACCGTAGGGTGCCAGCAGCGGTGCGAAAAGCGCCGTCAGGACGAACAGGCCGGTGAGGATCAGTCCGGCCACCAGCATGCCGCGCTGGAGGCCAACGCTTTTGTTGAAGTGCGAGACCACCGGAAGGCGGCGGTACCAGGGGGCCCGCGGGCTTTCCATCGGGACGGGAACGGCCGGGATGCTCATCGTCAGTACCTCACGCGGGGATCGATCAGCGCGGCGATGATGTCCACGATGAAGTTGGTCATGGCCACGATGATGGCCAGCAGCACCACGATGCCCTGGACGGCCACGAAGTCACGGGCCGTGAGGTAGTTGGCGAGCTGGAATCCCAGGCCCTTCCACTCGAAGGTTTTCTCGGTCAGCACCGCCCCGCCGAGCATCACTGCTATTTGCAGGCCCATCACCGTGATGATGGGTATCAGGGCTGGTTTGTAGGCGTGCTTGGTGACCAGGCGGTATTCGCTGACACCCCTGGACCGGCCGGCCTCGATGTAGTCCCTGCCCAGGGTGCCGATGACGTTGGTCCGGACGAGGCGGAGGAAGATGCCGGCTGTCAGCAGGCCCAAGGCCACCGCGGGCAGCACGGCGTGGGCCATGACGTCTCCGAGGGCGGCCATGTTGCCGCTTCGAAGCGCGTCGAGCCAGTAGATTCCGGTGGGCGCTTCCAGGGACGTCAGGGCAAGTTCGCTGGACGTCTTTGCCCGCCCTGCGACCGGCAGCCAGCCGAGCCAGACGGAGAAGGTCAGCTTCAGGAGCATGCCGGCGAAGAACACGGGGGTTGCGTAGCAAAGAATGGCGAAGACGCGCAGGACGGCGTCCGGCGCCTTGTCCCGGCGGTGGGCCGCCACCATGCCCAGGGGAATGCCGACCAGGAGGGCGACGAGCAGCGCGTTGATGCTCAGCTCAAGGGTGGCCGAACCGTAGGTTGTCAGCATTTCGACGACGGCGCGGTTGTCCGTCAGCGTCCGTCCGAAGTTGCCGGTGGCCAGCTGGCCGAGGTACTCGAAATATTGGACCAGGATGGGCCGGTCGTAGCCGGCGGCCTGGATCCGCTCCTGGAGCTGGTCCGCCGGCAGGCGCCCGCCCATGGCTGCGGTGATGGGGTCACCGGTGATCCTCATCAGGAAGAAGACCATGGTGACCAGTATGAAGATGGTGGGGAAGATCAGCAGGAAACGGACCAGGATGTACTGTCCCAGTCCGCCGCCGGATGATTTTTTGGCGGCCGGGAGCAGGCCGTCCGCGTCAGTTGGTGGCGCGTCGATCAATGTCGTCATGGGTACCTCAGGTTGTCTTTGCGGTGCCCGCGTTGGGCCTGCACCGCTTCCCGACCAGCACGCGGGGCGGGACACGTGCGCCTGGCATCAGGTGCACCGCGTCCCGCCCCGTGTGCGGTCAGAGCCGGATGGTTCGGTGGACCTACTTGGACATCACGCCAAGACGGGTCTTGAACGAGGCATCGAGGGTCTTTTCGACTCCCTGGACATCCGTTCCGGCCACCATGACCTGGGCACCCTGCAGCAGCGGCAGCGTGGAAAGGTCCTTGGCGATGGCTTCCTGGGCCTGGCCCAGGAGTTCGCTCCGCTCCGCCTTGTCCGCGGTGACCAGCTGCTTCTTGACAATGTCCGTCACGGCCGGGTTCTCGTAATGGTTGCCGAGGAAGTTGCCCGGGATGAAGAACGGCGTCAGGTAGTTGTCCGCATCCGAATAGTCCGGGAACCAGCCCAGCTGGTACACGGGGTAAGCGTCGGCCCGGCGTTCCTTGGTGTAGGTGGTCCATTCGGTCGACTTGAGGTCCACGGTGAACAGCCCTGACTTTTCGAGCTGTTCCTTCACCAGCGCGTACTCGTCGGCTGCCGAGGTGCCGTAGCGGTCCGTGTACTGCAGCTTCACGTCGACCACCGAGGTGATGCCGGCGTCGGCCAGGACCTGCTTTGCCTTGTCCAGGCTCGGCTTGCCGCTGCCGTCGCCGTAAAGGCTCTTCAGCGGCTCCGTTGCGCCTTCGAATTCCTTGGGCACGTAGGAGTAGACCGGGGTGTAGGTGTCCTTGAAGACCTGCGAGGCAATCACGTCGCGGTCAACAAGGTGGGCGATGGCCTGGCGTACAGCGAGGGCTTTGGCAGGATCGGCTTCCGGGGTCTTCGCGCCGAACGGCATGGTGTCGAAGTTGAAGACCATGTAACGCAGTTCCCCGCCAGGGCCCTTGTGGACCTTCACCTTGTCGTCGTTCTCGAGGTCTGCGACGTCGGTGGCGGTAAGGATCCGCCCGGCGACGTCGATGTTGCCCTGCTGGACGTCGAGCTTCAGGTTGTTCGGGTCGGCGTAGTGCTTGAGGGTGGCACCGTCGTTGGCCGCTGCGCCCAGCATCCCCTGGTAATCCGGATTGGGCTTGAAGCTGACCAGTTCGTTCTTCTTGTAGCTTTCGATCGTGTACTGGCCGGCGAAGGGCTTGGCCGCGACGATGGCGTCGTCGTCCATGATCTTGTCTGCCGGGAAGACTTCCTCGTCCACGATCGGGCCCGGGTTGGAAGCGAGGACGCCCGGGAACACCTGGTCGTTGCCGGCGGCAAGGGTGAACACCACGGTGTTGGCGTCCGTCGCCTCGATCTTCTCCATGTTGGAGAGCAGTGACGCCGGCCCATTGGGGTCATCGATCGATTTGACCCGGTTGAAGGAGAACACCACGTCGGAGGAATCCAGCGTGTTGCCATTGGCGAATTTCAGGCCGGGCTTGAGCTTCACCGTGTATTCGGTGGGGCTGGTAAAGGAGGCGGACTCGGCGATGTCCGGGGCGGCATCGGCAGTGCCGGGCTTGTAGTTGAGCAGGAAGGGATAAATCTGGTTCATGACCATGAAGGATCCGCCGTCATAGGACCCGGCCGGATCAAGGGTGACCACTTTGTCCGTGGTGCCGTACGTGATGGCACCACCCCCTGCATCGCCGGTCGAGGTCCCGCCGCCTCCGCCTGAGGGGCCCGTGCAGGCCGTCAGTGCGAGGGCGGAAATGCCTGCCAGCGCGATTGCGCCGTGCAGTGCTTTATTGCTCTTCGTCATCTGTGAACTTTCTGTTCGATGAGTGCGCGCCCGCCGACCGCTGATGGGTGCATTTGCTCAGGCGGGAAGCGCGCGGTGCTGATGCCTAGATTCAATCAGAGAGTCAACACTCAGACCGGCCCATTTTGTGAGTTGAGACACAAAATTTACCTGATTGCTCCACAGCCACCGGTAACCCGAGGCATAACCAACAACACCACCCCGGCGGAACCGGGGCGGTGTTGTTGTAATGATGGATTAGAGCTCGGCGCGCTGAAGGGACCGGGCAGCGTCAATCGTCGCCTGGCCCAGCACCCGGCTGCCCTGGTAAAGGACGATCGTCTGGCCGGGAGCCACTCCCCGCAGCGGGGTAGCGAGCCGGACTACCAATTGTCCGGGGGCACCCGGGTCGTCGCCGGCCGTTTCCATGCGGGCGCTCGCAGGCACGGGGTCGCCGTGGGCCCGGACCTGGGCGTGGCAGTCAAATTCCTCGCCAGTCCCTATCTCGGTGATTGGCAGTCCTGCCCAGGAGACCTTGATGCCACGGATCTCGTCGATCGCCAGCAACGCCTCGGGGCCCACCACCACTTTGTTTTCCTTGGGCCGGATCTCAAGGACGAACCGGGGCTTGCCGTCGGCTGCGGGTGTGCCCAGCTTCAAACCGCGGCGCTGGCCCACGGTGAAGGCGTTGGCGCCCGGGTGCTCCCCGACCTTCGTGCCGGTTTCGTCCACGATGTCCCCGGTGGACATGTCGATTTTTTCGGCGAGCCATCCCGCGGTGTCACCGTCAGGGATGAAGCAGATATCGTGGCTGTCCGGCTTGTTGGCCACCGAGAGGCCGCGGCGCTCGGCTTCCGCACGCACTTCAGCCTTGGAGGGCGTGTCGGCCAGCGGGAACATGGAGTGCTTGAGCTGCTCATGCGTCAGGACGCCCAGGACGTAGCTCTGGTCCTTGGCCCAGTCCGCGGCACGGTGGAGCTCGCGGTTACCGTCGGCATCCTCGATGACCTTGGCGTAGTGTCCGGTGCACACAGCGTCAAACCCCAGGGCGATGGCCTTTTCCAGGAGTGCGGCGAACTTGATCCGCTCGTTGCAGCGCATGCAGGGGTTGGGCGTGCGTCCGGCCGCATATTCATCGATGAAGTCCTGGACGACGTCTTCCTTGAACCGCTCGGAGAAATCCCAGACGTAGTACGGGATGCCCAGGACGTCGCACGCGCGCCAGGCATCGCGGGAGTCCTCGATGGTGCAACAGCCGCGGCTTCCGGTGCGCAGCGTGCCGGGCATGCGTGAGAGCGCCAGATGGACGCCGACGACGTCATGCCCCGCCTCGACGGCGCGGGCGGCGGCAACGGCGGAGTCGACTCCGCCGCTCATGGCTGCTAGAACTCGCATGGTGGCTTTCTGTTGGGGAAGGTCCGGCTCTGGCCGGTGCTGGCGGACGCGCTGGGTAACAGGAAGGCAGGCTCCCGAAAACGATCCTTGCCTATCTATTCTACGGCCACTGCCCCACGTTCTTTAAGGCGGGGCTCCTTCAGCCGCCGCTGGAGGCCCGGCGGGCCAGGGTTCCTGCCGTCTGGATGCTGGACTCATGCCCGGCCATCCCCGCCTGGCGGGCCCGTGCGTAGGCATCAGGCAGTGCGGCCAGGAGGGCGTCGACGTCGCCCTCCACGGAGGCATGGCCCAGGGTGAAGCGCTGCGCGCCGCGGGCGGTCTCCTCGTCCAGGCCCATGGCCAGCAGGACGTGGGAAGGCCGGGGCACACCCGCTGTGCAGGCCGAACCGGTGGACGACTCCACGCCTGCCAAGTCCAGGAGGAACAGCAGGGAATCCCCCTCGCACCCGGGGAAGGTGAAGTGCGCATTGCCGGGGAGCCGGCCGTTCCCGGCAGCACCACGCAGGACTGCTTCCGGAATCCGTTCCAGGACACCGTCAACCAGCTTGTCGCGCAGGCCCGCGATGCGTTCGGACTCGGCGCCCAGGGTGGCTGCAGCCTTCCCCGCGGCAGCTGCGAAGGCTGCGATGGATGCGGTGTCCAGGGTGCCCGAGCGGACGTCTCGTTCCTGGCCTCCGCCGTGCTGGACGGGGGTCAGTTTCACTGCCCGCCCCAGCAGGAGTGCGCCCACCCCCACCGGTCCGCCAATCTTGTGGCCGGAGATGGACATGGCGTCCAGGCCTGAGGCTTTGAAATCCACGGGGAGCGAGCCGAACGCCTGGACCGCGTCCGAGTGCACGGGGACGCCAGCGGCGTGCGCCAGCTCCACGATCCTGGTGATCGGCTGGACAGTGCCCACCTCGTTGTTGGCCCACATGACTGTGACCAAGGCAATGGTGTCCGGCTCACGGGACAGTTCCGCTTCAAGGACAGCGAGGTCCACCACTCCGTCGCTGTCCACCGGCAGCCACACGACCTCCGCGCCTTCGTGCCGTTCCAGCCATTCCACCGTGTCCAGGACCGCGTGGTGTTCGACGGCGGAGCAGAGGATGCGGCGCCGTGCGGGCATGCCGGCCACACGGGACCAGTACAGCCCCTTTACGGCCAGGTTGTCCGACTCCGTACCACCCGAGGTGAAAATGACTTCCGATGGATGGGCCCCGGCGGCGGCAGCAACAGCCTCCCGGGCATCCTCCACGGCACGGCGGGCCCGCCGGCCGGAACCGTGCAGCGATGACGGGTTGCCGGTGCGGGCCAGTTCACGGGTCAGCGCGGCCAGCGCCTCAGGTGCAAGGGGGGTGGTTGCTGCATGATCGAGGTAAACGGGCACGCCACAATTCTACCGGCCCGCCCTCCCGGGCTGATGCCGTCCTGCTGCTAGGCGGATGGCGGGATCAGAGGCAGGAAACGGGCGACGTCGGCCCTCGCCCCTGCGAGCGCGGCAGCGTCGGGGCACGAAAGGGAGATATAGACGGACGAACCGGCTGTGCCGAACACCCGGGCCAGCACTGCAGTTGCCCTTCCTGCCGGCTGGGCTGCCTGCTCCAGGGCCAGGACCTCAACAGTCCTGCCGGGCCCTTCCGGGTCCTCGCCCCACCGCAGGGTCTCGGCCTTCAGGTAGCCGGGCAGGATGGACGGGTCCAGATACTCAAAAAGTGCAACGGTGGATTCCTTGTCATCACCCCGGACCAGGGCGGCCTGGTTGGTGCGCACCTTGGCCGCCACAAGGCAACCGTCCCCCTTCACGTACCGGGCTTCGCCGGCCACGTTGCCGCCGGCGGCCTTCCATCCCGGCGCCTCCTTCAGCCCGTCCGCGATGCCTATGGGCTTGCCGGGGGCCAGGCTGCCGCCGGCGGCAAAGGGAAGATCCTGCGCGGCCACCGCAGCAGCGTCATGGCCAGGGGTAATGGTGGGCGTTGCCATCACCGGCGTACTGGCGGCAGGTTGCGGAGCCGCAGGGTCCCGCACGTCCACGCTGCAGCCGCCGGCCAGCACAGCTCCAAGGGCGGCTGCCAGCACCGGCACCACCCGTCGCCTGGCCCCGCCGGCCAATCCCGCCGTCGTCGGCATATCCATCCCTGCCCCAATACGTTCCGCCGCGGCCAGGACAGCCGCGCATCCACGAGTCTAAATGCACCTGCCCGGGGGCCGCACCAGGTCCGTGGCCCTCGGGGGAACCTTGCGGGGCTGGAGCGTCGTTGTTCAAGACAGGCCGTTAAACTGTGCGGACCGGGCTACCTGCGAAGACTGGCCATACCAACAGAAGGATGAGGGCTTGACCGAGAGCAGCAGCTCCTATTACCAGGTACTTCGCGTGGCGGTAACTGCCACGGAGAAGGAGATCAAGGTGGCCTACCGCAGGGCTGCAAGGACCGCGCATCCCGATCACGGCGGAGACGCCGCCGCGTTCCGGCAGGTGACCCGTGCCTACGAGACCCTCATCGACCCCACCCGCAGGAAAGCCTACGACCGCTCCTACGCAGCCGGCACGCTCCGCAACGAGGACTCGGACGGGGAAGCGCATTTCGACGCGCCTCCGGCCGGCAGCCGCGCGTCGGCCACCGTGCACAGGCAAGGCAACGCCCGGAACACCGCGGGAGACCCACCTGTGTACGTCCCGCCGTATGATGACTCCCCCGCCGGCGGGGTCCCGCTGGTTCCCCTTTCGGTCGCCAGCCAGCAGGTGCACGGCATGCCCCGCAAACGCGGTATTTTCGGGGCCGAGGCCCGCATCCAGCGGGAGATGCGCACCGTCCAGCTCCTGACCCGCCAGGTCCTGCCGGCCATCCCTGCCGCACGCCTGGTCAACGGCCTCCAGTCCCCAGCCGACAACAGCCACATCGACCACGCAGTCCTGTCCGGGTACCGGCTCGCACTGATCGGCTCCATGCTCCTGCCTAAGGGCGCCTATGCCTGGGACGGGCGCACGTTGAACCACGGAGGCCGCGCCATCGCCCCGCCGCAGCTCACGCACGTTGTCCGGGCCATGCAGGACATCTTCCCGGAGCTGAACGTCACGGGCTGGACCGTGGTGCTCAACCCTGGCGGCAACCTCCACGAGCCCGTCATAGACAACCACCGCCGTTCAGCCGGCGCCCTCGAGGCGGTCCAGGTTGTCAACGCGGCGGGGATGGTGCGTGGGCTGAAGGAATTCCTTGCTGCCGGGCCCGCGCCCAATACGGTCAATGTTCCGGTGCTGGCCAGGCTGCTGCGCGGCATGCACTGACAACGGTGGCTAGGATGGAACGGTGTTCCGCATCCTTTTCCACGCCCCCGAAATCCCCGGCAATACCGGCAATGCCATCAGGCTCGCGGCCATCACGGGTGCCGAACTGCACCTCGTGGAACCGCTGGGGTTCGACTTCTCGGATGCAAAGCTCCGCCGTGCCGGGCTGGATTACCACGACCTCGCCGTCGTTACAGTGCACGCCGGCATCGAGGAGGCGTGGCAGCACCTGCGACCGGAGCGGGTCTACGCCTTCACCTCCGACGGTGCCGCCAGCTATACCGATATCTCCTACCAGCCGGGCGACGTCCTCATGTTTGGCCGGGAGTCCGTGGGACTGCCGCCGGAACTGAAGTCGGATCCGCATGTGACCGCCACGGTGCGGCTGCCCATGCTTCCGGCCCTGCGCTCCCTGAACCTTGCCAACGCCGCCTCCATCGCCGTCTACGAGGCCTGGCGCCAGCAGGGCTTTGCCGGCGCCAAAATCTGACACCGCAGGGGCCGGCAACTTCTTTGCGCATCCGGCCCATCCATCCTGGCGGCTGCTCCGAATCACTCCTGACAACATTTCCAGGCGTTCGAGGAGCTGCAGGTGACATTGCTGGAGTCAAGATCCAGGACCTCACGCAGCAGCCACGGCGCTACTGCTGAGGATTCACGGCCGGGAGACTTATGCTTGGTAGTGATGGAAACCCCCAACGCGCCACATTCCGAGGCCCACGCCGCGGTGACAGACCCCCCGGCCGACCTCAGCCACCGGCTTTCAGTCCTGCTGGAAGGCATAGGCCGGGGTGACCAGGCGGCCTTCGCCGAGTTCTACCAGCTCACGTCCCGCCGCGTCTTTGGCATGGCCCGCAGGGTTTTGATCGATCCCGAACTCAGCGAGGACACTACGCAGGAGGTCTTCCTCCAGGTATGGCAGAACGCCTCCAAGTTCGATCCCAAAGCCGGGAGCCCGCTTTCCTGGCTGATGACGATCTCGCATCGCCGGGCCGTGGACAGGGTCCGGTCCTCGCAGTCCTCCACGGATCGCGAGGCCAAGTACGGCGCCAGCACCCAGGACATCGACCACGACTCCGTGGCGGACCAGGTGGGAAGCAGGCTGGAGGCGGAGGCTGTGGTGCGGTGTTTGGAGACACTGACCGAAACACAGCAGGAGTCCGTGCGCCTGGCGTACTACGGCGGCCTCACCTACCGGGAAGTTGCCGAACGCCTGAACGCCGCAGTTCCAACCATAAAATCCCGCATCCGCGATGGATTGATCCGACTGAAGACCTGTCTGGGGGTGAGTTGAGATGACTGAAACCAACAATGGCCGCAATGGCCGTTCCGGTTCCTTTGGCGACACCGTTGCCATGGACCTGGCTTCGGGCCGCGCTGTGGACCTGGCCGAGCTCTATGCACTGGATGCTGTGACCGATGGGGAACGCCAGGCAATCGAACAGTACATGTCTGCCGCCCCGGCGGCGGAACGGACCGAATTCTTCGACCGGGTGCGCCAGGCGAGGGAAACCCTGGCACGGACCTTCCGCGTCGAGGATCAGCCGCCTGCTGATCTTTTCGACCGTATCGTTGCCCAGCTGCCCGTCCAGGGCAGCTGCCCGGACGCCGGCAACCCGGCTCCTCCTGCCCCAGGACAAAGTGCAGCAGGTCAGTCCGCACCGGGACAGCCGGCAGCAGGGCAAGCGCCTTTTGCCGGCGGCGACGAACTTGCCAGGGCCCGGCAGCGGCGCGAAGAACGGCGCCGTCCTGGAGGCACACGCCGTTGGCTCGCCGGCGTCGCGGCTGCCGCCGCCATAGCCTTGGGCGGTGTAGGCGTGGGGTCCTACCTGGCTGACCAGAATGACCCAATGAACCAGGTGGTGCGTGCCGGAGACCTGCGCGAAGCCTCGGTGGACGTAGCGGGCGGCGGTACCGCGACCCTCCTGATTTCCTCGTCGGAGGATGCCGCCGTCGTCAAAATGAACGGCGTTCCCGCCCCGCCGGAGGGAAAGGTTTACCAGATGTGGCTGATCCCCAAGGACGGCTCGGCGCCGGTGTCCCAAGGCCTGATGGATGAGGAAGCTCTGTCCAAGCCCGCAGTGGTGGAGGGGATTTCCTCCGCAGCAGCGCTCGGCATAACGGTGGAGCCGGCGGGCGGATCCCAGTCCCCAACCCTGCCCACGGTTGCCGCCGCCCCGCTGGGGGCCTGAGGCACCAGCCAGGACGCCAAAAGCGCCCCGTTCCATTCCGTCAAGGGAAGGAGCGGGGCGCTTTTGCCTGTACTTGTCAGAAGCCGGCGATGGTTCCGGGCCCGTTGACCGCCACCACGTGGAAGGCCTCAGCACTGCGCCCGTCCGCAAGCCCCGCCCTGGCAGCGTTCACCCTCATGCCCTGCCGGACTGTTGCCTCCATGGCTTCCACATCAGGGTGCTGGCTGACGTGGACATGGATCGCCCCCAGCTTGGACTCCACGTGGTCGGTGACATCCACAAAGTGGTTCTCCCGCTCCTCGGGCCCGGCATAGAGCCACAGCCACGGGAGCTTGTAGGCCTCCAGCCCTGCCTCTGCCAGTTCCGGGTAGGCGAAGGGGTTTTCCACGGCCGGGTACACGGCGCGGGTTACGGCCTCCCCCACCGCGAGATGGTCCGGGTGGCTTTTCTGGATGCGCTTCCAGTTCCGTTCCGGGTGCATGGAAAGCACGACGTCGGGACGGATTTCCCGGATCAGCTTCACCACGCCCTTCATCACCTCGTGCGAGGGTTCAAGGAACCCGTCCCGCTGGTGGAGGTAGTGGATATCGGTGACCCCGACCAGCTCCGCGGCGCGGCGCTGCTCAGCGTCGCGGAGGGCGATGATGCCGGGCCGGTGCGCCGGATCGAAGCCGCCGGCGTCGCCGTCGGTCATGATGCAGTAGCTGACCTGAACGCCGGCGGCCGTCCAGGCAGCGATGGTGCCGGCAGCCCCGAAATCAATGTCATCCGGGTGCGCCGCAAAACAGAGCACCCGCCCAACCCGGTGTACGTCCGGGTTGAACGGGCTCTGTGCCTGCTGGGGAAAGGCATTCAAAGAGTCAGCCTTTTCGCTTCTTGATCTCCGCGGTGGCCTGCGGGAGGACGTCGAAGAGGTCACCCACGATGCCGAAGTCCGCGATCTCGAACACCGGAGATTCGGCATCCTTGTTCACGGCAACAATGACCTTTGCCGTCTGCATGCCGGCTTTCTGCTGGATGGCTCCTGAAATACCCGCCGAAATGTAAAGCTGCGGGGACACGGTTTTTCCGGTCTGCCCCACCTGCGCGTCATGGCTGATCCAGCCGGCGTCGGTGGCCGCACGGGAGGCGCCAACTGCGGCTCCGAGCGCGTCGGCCAATTCCTCCACCGGCCCGAAGTCGCCGTCCAGGCCGCGTCCGCCGGCTACGACGATGCGGGCATCGGTAAGGTCGGGCCGGCCGCTGGCAACCTTCTGCTCCCGGGCCGTTATCCGGGCCGCGGCGCTGACGGCGGGCACCTCGACGGTGACGGTCTCCAGCGCAGACGGGCCCGCAGCGGGTTCGGGAACCACATTGTTCGCCTTGACGGTCAGCACGCTGACCGCCGTGCCAGCCTTGCAGGCGGTGTTGTAGGAACCGGCCAGGACTGACTTGTGCGCGGTGCCGTCCGCATCCACGGCAACGACGTCGGTGATGACTCCAGCGCTGAGGCGGATTCCCGCCCTGGCTGCGATCTCCTTGCCTTCCGGCGAGTTGTCCAGCAGGACTATCGAGGCCCCGGCCTGTTCAGCGGAAGCGGCCACGTAGGCCGCCTTGGGTGCCACAAGGAAATCATCGAGGTCATCGGCAGAGGGGAGCAGCACCGTGCTGACGCCGTACTCCGCAAAGCTGGCCGCGACGTCGTCGTGCAGCTTTCCGTTGAGGGCAACCGCGGTTTCCCCGAGCGACCGTCCCAGCGTGAGCAGCTCAAGGCTGCTCTTCTTCAGCGACGTGCCGGGGTTGTCAATGAATACAAGTACTTTTGCCATGTCTGTGGTCCCTCTTAGAGCAGCTTCTGGGCGGCCAGGAAGTCAACGAGCTTGATGCCGGCGTCGCCTTCGTCGGTGATGATGGTGCCGGCGGTCCGGGGCGGACGCTCCTCGGCGCTGAGCACGCTGGTCCAGGAACCTGTGTGTCCAACCTGCGACGGGTCCAGCCCGATGTCGGCCAGGGAGAGGGTGGTGATGCTCTTGCGCTTGGCAGCGATAATCCCCTTGAAGTTGGGGTAGCGCGGCTCGTTGATCTGGTCTGTCACCGAGACGAGAGCGGGGAGGGGGGCTTCGACTGTCTCGGAGGACGTGTCGGCGTCGCGGCGCGCGGTGAGGCGGCCGCCGTCGACCTCCAGCGAGGACGCGAAGGTGACCTGCGGGAGTCCCAGGCGCTCCGCGAGCTGCGCGGGAACCAGCGAGGTTTCCCCGTCGGTTGAGGCCATGCCGGTGAGGACCAGGTCCACGGGCGCGCCAGCGCCCAGGTGCCTGATGGCCGCAGCCAGCGCCAGCGACGTGGCCGCGGCGTCCGAACCTGCAAGGGCACCATCAGTGAGGTGCACACCTTCGGTTGCACCGATCTGCAGTGCCTTCTTGATGGCGTTCACTGCACCCGAGGGGCCCATGCTCAGGGCGATGACCTGGTTTCCTGCCTTGGCTCCGCCGCGGGCTTCGGCCAGCTGCAGCGCTGCCTCCAGGGCGTATTCGTCAAGCTCGGACAGGATGCTCTCGTCGCGGTCAGTCGTGTAGCCCTCACCGGTGAGGTGGCGGTCAAACTGGGCGTCCGGTACATGCTTGACCAGGACGATGATCTTCAATGTATCTTCCACTGTGTTTACAGCAGCCTTCCATGCTTGTGGACAGCCAGCCGGGTGAGGTCATGGCCGCGGAATGCCCGGCATGCGGGTAGCTCCTAGCTAACCATATAGGCGCACTCCGGCGCCCTCTTCCGTTAACGCCTGTGTCAGCGCTCCCCCGGCTGCCGTTCACGGCGGATGCACAACGACGGCGGCGCCCGCCACGTGGGGGGCGCCGCCGTCTGTCCTTGCCTGTGCTAGCTGGCTGCGGCACCCAGGGTGACGTCGAACGTCTGTTCCTTGCCGTTCCGAAGGACGGTGATCTTGACGCTGGACCCGGCGGGCTGTTCCCGGACCGCCGCGGTCAGCTGTTCAGGTTCACCAATGGCGAGATCGTTGAATTTGGTGATTACGTCGCCCACCTTGATCCCTGCCTTGCCGGCTGCGGAATCGGCCTCCACGGTGGCAACGTCCGCGCCGACCGAGAACCCTGATGCGGCGCTGGAGGCAGTTTTCTTCTTCACGCTCACACCCAGCTGGCCGTGCGAGGCCTTGCCGGTGTCAATTATTTCCTGCGCCACCCGCTTGGCATGGTTGATGGGGATGCTGAAGCCGACTCCGATGTTTCCGCTGGTTGAGGACGCGCTGGATCCCGCGGATGCGATGGCCACGTTGACGCCGATAACCTCGCCGCTGCTGTTAACCAGGGCACCGCCGGAATTTCCCGGGTTGATGGCGGCGTCAGTCTGGATGACATTGATGGAGATCTCGCCCTGGTCCGCCGTCTGCTGGCTCTGGCCCCCGCCCGGAGGCGCGAACTGGAATCCGCCTTCGTCATCGCCCTCGGCGTTGTCCCCTTCTTCGGGCGCGGCCGCGGAGGCGACACTGATGGTCCTGTTCAGCGTTGAAACGATGCCGTCGGTCACCGTGCCGGTGAGGCCCAGCGGCGAGCCGATGGCGATGGCGGTGTCCCCCACGTTGAGCTTTCCGGAGTCCCCCAGGGTGGCGGGGGTGAGGCCTGAGGCGTTATCCACCTTGATCACCGCGAGATCAGATAGTGGGTCCGTGCCCACGAGTTTGGCGGTGAGCACCTTGCCGTCACTGGTCCGGACTTCAAGGGCAGCGTCGGCCGTCTGGCCGTCCAGGGTGACAACATGGGTGTTGGTGAGGACATGGCCCTCGTCGTCCAGGATGATCCCTGAGCCCGTGCCGCCGGCGCCGCCGCTTGAGGCACTGATGGTCACCACGCTGGGCGACGCCTTCAGGGCAGCTGCCGTAATGGCGTTGACGTTGTCCTTGTTGTTGACGATGACTGTGCCGGGCTGGCTGTTGCTGCTCACGGCAGCACCGGAACCGGCGTTGCCGGACAGTTCCGCGGAACCAACAGTGGCCACTCCCCCTCCCACCAGCCCGGCCGCCAGAATGCTGGCTACGAGGGTACCCACGCCGAACGTCGCTTTGCGCCGCGGGGCATCCTTGGGATTCGGGGCGAAGGAGTTGCCGCTGTGGGCGCTGCCGGCGCCGAGGTTGGTTGCTCCGTGGTCCTGGCCCGCGTACTGGCGGTCCTGGCTGGCGTAGCCGTAACCGGGGTGGGGCGCCTGGAACTGGCCGGGCCCCTGGGCCGCGGAGGGGTCCTGGCCAGCGGTGTGCTGCCCGCCGTAAAAGGGCTGCCGCTGGGGGTAGACGGGACGCTGGGTTCCGGGAAGTTCCTGGGTAGGGTTGCCGCCCTGCTGTTCAAGCCGCTCAGTGGGGTACTGGCGGGAGCCAGACTCGCTCACGCCGGGATCGCCTGCGGGCCGCTCTCCGGCAGCAGGCTCCTGCGTGTGTTCGGCGTGCTGCCCCCAGGGATCCTGCCGGTCCTGGCCGGTGTTCCTCGGGGCGGGACCCGGCGTCTGGTTCTCAGTCATGGGACTTCCTTTCATCCTCGTCTGCATTAACTATGGACTCCCTGGCTGGAACAAGCTCGGATGTTTGCTGAGAGCTTCCTGAAGGGGCGTCCCGCTCCGGACTGGCGTGCAGTTGGCGTTTCGCTGCTGGCATATTCGGGCCGATGGACTGGCTGTGGGGTGCACCATAGAATCAAGATGAATTGCCACAGCGACCTGCGGCTTCACACCAAGCGTGGGGGCGCTGCTGGATTCTGAGACGACTGATTCGTCCCGAATCGGTGTCAGGCGTGCTGAAGGGTTGCACATGCGGTCAAAGTTCAAACGTATATTCGCCGTGATCGGGCTTACCGCCTTCCTGGCGATGCCAGCCGGCGCGGTCTGGGCCGAGGATCCGGTGAGCATTCCCTCCGGCCAGAACATCGTGGATAACGCGGATGTACTCGGAGGCCGCGAGGGCGAAGTCCAAGAAGCCATCCAGAAGTTGCTGAAGGACGACAAATACAATCTCTACGTCGTGACCGTTGACAGGTTCACCAACCCAACGGTGCCAGCAGACTGGGCCGCAGCCGTTGCCACGCGGAAGGGCATGGGCAGGTCCGACGCCATCCTCGCGATAGCCAAGGACGACGGCAAATTCAGCTTTGTACTAAACTCTGCCAGCCCCATCAAGTCGAAGCAGGGGGCAATAAGCCAGAACGCTGTCACGGCCAACTTGGCCGGCGGCAACCCGGATTTCGCCCAGGCAGCAATTGACACGGCAGCGGCGATTGGGGATGCCGCCAGTGGCGGCAGCGGTGACGTACCCTCTGATGCGGGCGCCGGCGCAGCCGTTCTGGTCGGAACGGGCGTTGTCGCAGCTGGTGGTGCCGGCGCGTACCTCTACTTCCGCAACAAGCGCAAGAAGACAGCCGGTCAGGCAGCCAACGCCAGCTATGGCCCGCAGGGCGCTGAGCTCGATCCGCTGGCGTCACTGAGCATCGAGGAACTCCGCCGCAAGGGCGGCTCCCTGCTGATCGAGGCGGACGATGCCATCAAGTCCAGCGAGCAGGAACTCATGTTCGCCCAGGCTCAGTACGGTGATTCCGCCGTCGGCAATTTCACCAAGGCGCTGAACGAAGCCAAGGCCCATCTGAGCGAATCCTTCAAACTGCAGCAGCAGCTGGACGACCACATCCCGGACACCGAAGAGCAGCAGCGGACGTGGCTCGGCGAGATCATCCGCCGGTCCGAAGCCGCGCTGGCGTCCCTCCAGGAGCAGAAGGCGGACTTCGATTCCCTGCGTGAACTTGAGAAGAACGCACCGCAGGCGCTTGCGGCTGTCAACGCCGGTGCGCGCGAAGCTGACTCTAAGATCTCCAGCGCGGAAGAGTCCCTCACCTCACTCCGTTCGAAGTATTCGGAAAGCGCCCTGACCCAGGTTTCCGACAACATCCTGCAGGCCAAGGAACGCTTGGCATTCGTGCAGAACGCCACCGCCACCGCCCAGCAGAAGCTGGCTGAGGGCGAAGGCAGCCTGGCCGCTGTGGCAGTCCGCGCAGCCGAAGAGAGCCTGCACCAGACCAACGTCCTCCTGGATGCCATCGCCAAGGTTTCCTCCAACCTGGATGAAGCCCGGAGCAGCCTTGAAAGTGCAGTCGTGGACACCTCCCAGGACCTCGCGCAGGCACGGGCCATGATCCAGTCGGGCGCCCACCCCGAATTGGCTGGACCGGTAGCCGGAGTTGAAAACGCCCTCGCGCAGGTCAAGGCAGAAATCCAGGGCGGCAAGATCGACCCCATTGCCACGCTGCAGCGCGTTGAGACTGCCCACCAGTCCCTGGACCAGGCCCTCAGTGGCATCAGGGATCAGCAGGAACAATCCCGCCGGGCACAGGCTTCGCTCCAGCAGACCATCATGTCTGCCCAGGCCCAGATCAGCGCGACGTCGGACTACATCACTGCCCGCCGTGGCGGTGTGGGCACAGAGGCACGCACGCGGCTGGCCGAGTCGCAGCGGAACCTTGACTATGCCCTGTCCATTTCACGCACCGATCCTGTGACCGCCCTGACCTACGCACAGCAGGCCCACGCCCTGGCCGCGCAGGCCGCCCAGCTGGCGCAGACGGACGTGGACCACTTTGGCGGCTACGCCAACCAGGGCTACGGCCGCGGCGGGATGTTTGGAGGAGGCGGCGGCGGAGGCCTCGGCGGCGCCATCCTGGGCGGCATCCTCATCAACTCGATCCTCAACGGAGGCGGTGGGGCGGGCTGGGGCGGCGGCCACAGCGACGGCGGAGGGTGGGGCGGCGGCGATATCGGCGGCGGAGACTTTGGCGGTGGCGACTTCGGCGGCGGCGATTCCGGCAGTTTCTGACCACCACAAATAGGCGCCGGTCCGTAATCTGCGCCCGCTACATCAAAGCAACACACAAAACTGTTCACTGATTTCAGTGGTCACCACAGAGCAGGACGAAAGGTAGCAACATGGTTAAGCAGTCCATCTTTGGCCGTATCGCGCAGCTGGCTAAGGCAAACATCAACACTTTGCTGGACAACGCTGAGGATCCCCAGAAGATGCTGGACCAGATGGTCCGCGACTACACGAACAACATCGCTGAGGCCGAGTCCGCCGTGGCACAGACCATCGGCAACCTGCGGATGCTCGAGGATGACTACCGCGAGGACGTCAAGAACGCACAGGACTGGGGCAACAAAGCCCTCGCGGCCTCGCGGAAGGCGGACGAATACCGCGCCAGCGGCGACACGGTTGATGCCGAGAAGTTCGACAACCTTGCCAAGGTGGCCCTCCAGCGCCAGATGTCCGCCGAAAACGAAGCCAAGGGAGCAGA
Source organism: Pseudarthrobacter quantipunctorum (assembly GCF_045291495.1). Taxonomy (NCBI): domain Bacteria; kingdom Bacillati; phylum Actinomycetota; class Actinomycetes; order Micrococcales; family Micrococcaceae; genus Pseudarthrobacter; species Pseudarthrobacter quantipunctorum. The sequence continues at coordinate 1,326,005 of NZ_CP148033.1, read as the reverse complement.
ACCCAGCATTGCCTCCCAACGCGAAGTGGTGGACAAGCTCAAGTCCGGCCTGGACCAAATGAAGGGCAAGCTCAACGAGCTGACCAGCAAACGGAACGAACTCGTGGCCCGGTCGAAGACCGCTGCCGCCCAGTCCCAGGTTCACGACGCCATCAAGAGCATCGATTTCATGGATCCCACCAGCGAAGTGGGCCGCTTCGAGGAAAAGATCCGCCGCGAGGAGGCCAAGGTCCGTGGCCAGCAGGAACTCGCCGCCTCGAGCCTGGACGCACAGTTCAACCAGCTTGAGGACCTTGGTGAGCAGGTTGAAATCGAAGCGCGCCTGGCGGCCCTGAAGTCCGGCAACTCCTCAAAGCCGGCCATTGGCGCCTCGGGTTCAGCAGCAACAGCCTCAACGGTGGACGAAGCAGACTTCGACAAACTCTGAGCAGGGGCGGGACGTACCACCTGCCGAAGAAACAAAAGGTAGGGCCGGGGCCATCGATGGCCCCGGCCCTACCTGTCCCTGCCAGTGTGTAGCGTGGTTGCATGGCTTCTTCCACTGAGACTTCCATCGTCTGGCTCCGTGACGATCTTCGGCTTGATGACAATCCGGCTCTTTCCGAGGCTGCAGCGCTCGGCCTGCCCTTGACTGTCGTCTACATCCTCGACGAGGAGTCCGATGGTGTCCGGCCGCTTGGAGGAGCCACGAAGTGGTGGCTGCACCATTCCCTCGCCTCACTCGCCGCTGCCCTGGAAGCCAAAGGCTCCGGCCTGCTCCTCCGCCGCGGGCCGGCCGAGGAGATCATCAGGGAACTCGTTGCGGAAACCAACGCCCGCCACCTGTTCTGGAACCGCCGCTACGGCCAGCCTGAGCGCACGGTGGACGCTGCTCTCAAGGCGTGGGCCACTGAGAACGGTTTACAGGCTTCGAGCTACCAGGCGAACCTCCTGTTTGAGCCATGGACGGTCCAGACAGGCGCGGGCGGGCCGTACAAGGTGTTCACGCCGTTTTGGCGGGCCTGCCTGGCCGGCGCTGATATCCGCGACCCGCTCCAGGTTCCGGGAACGCTGCCGGCGCCTCCGAAGCGAACCCGGACTGCACAGGCGGACGACACACTTGATGGCTGGGGCCTCCTGCCCTCCGCCCCCGACTGGAGTGCCGGACTTGCCGCCGTCTGGGAACCGGGCGAGGACGGTGCAAGGAACCGGCTCGAGGATTTCCTGGACGGGCCGGCGGAGGAATACGGAACAGGCCGTAATATCCCTGGCGTGGAAGGTACCAGCCGGCTTTCACCCCATCTGCGGTTCGGCGAAGTCAGTCCTTTCCGCGTGTGGCGGCAGATCCGCCGCCGCTATCCGAACAAAGTGCCTGCCGACGTCGGCATCTTCCGCGCGGAGCTTGGCTGGCGGGAATTCTGCTGGCATCTTCTGTACACCAACCCGGACCTTGCCACCCGCAACTACCGTCCCGACTTTGACCGGTTCGAGTGGGAGAAGCCCGGCAAGGATGAGCTGGACGCCTGGCAACAGGGCCGGACCGGGTATCCCTTCGTCGATGCAGGCATGCGCCAGCTGTGGCAGACCGGCTGGATGCATAACCGGGTGCGGATGGCCGCGGCGTCTTTCCTTGTCAAGAACCTCCTGACGGACTGGCGCGTCGGGGAAGCCTGGTTCTGGGACACCCTGGTGGACGCGGACGCGGCCAGCAATCCTGCCAACTGGCAGTGGGTTGCCGGCTCAGGAGCAGACGCCTCACCGTACTACCGAATCTTCAACCCCGTCACGCAAAGCAAGAAATTCGACGCCGCGGGCAACTACCTGCGCCGCTTCATACCTGAGCTGGCGGACCTCGACGGTAAAGCCATCCACGAGCCCTGGAAGGCGGGCGTTGAACTGGACGGGTATCCCCGGCCCCTGGTGGACCTGCCCGAGTCCAGGGAGCGGGCCCTCGAGGCCTACCAGAAGCTCAGGGACAGCTGACCCGTCCCGGCTGGCAGGCCGCGGGCGGCCGGCTCCTGTCAGCGGCTGACTTTGCCCATCAGGGAGGCGATGGGCCGCAGGAACAGCGGGCGTGCCAGGAACCAGGCGGCCACCATCACCACAACCGAGGCGAGGAAGATCCAGAAGCCGAACCAGCCGTCGTCGTCTCGCACACCGTACATATGGTTGAGGTTGCGCAGGGCTCCAGTAGCCAGCACGAGGAAGACGTGCACGGCGATGAAAGCCACGAAGTAGATCATCACGGGGAAGTGGACGGCGCGCGCCCACTCGATGGGGAAGGCCCTGTTCAGGCCCGCAGCCTTCTTGGGCCACGCACCGGACATGCGCAGGCCCGTGACAAACGCCAGCGGAGCGGCAATGAAGACAGTACCGAAGTAGGAGAGCAACTGCAGGGCGTTGTAGTTGACCCAGCCGTTCTCGGTGGGCCAGTCCAGGGATGCGTACTGCAGGGCCGCGGACAGTGCATTGGGAATGACGTCCCAGCTCGTGGGAACAATCCGCATCCACTGGCCGGTGGCGAAAAGCAGGACCGCGAAGACCAGGCCGTTAAGGATCCACAGGACATCCAGCGTCAGGTGGAACCACAGCTCGAGGCTGATCTTGGTTGGCGGGTTCTTCGTCTTGATCAGGCCCTTGTTGTTCCGTGTCCAGTGTCCGCTGGGGCGGGTGGTGGTCCGCACCTGCCACCCTGTGCGGATGATCAGCAGCAGGAAGAACGCGTTCAGGAAGTGCTGCCAGGCGAGCCAGGCAGGAAAGCCTACCGGAGCGTTGTCCGGAAGCTCTGAGTGTCCCGGGTAGTCCGCCACGAAGGAAGCCACGGCAGGCAGCCCCATCAGCCACTTGGCAACCAGCACCACCAGGACCAGCCCTCCGAGGACGGCAGGCACCGCCCAGTAGAGTCGCGACCGCTTACCCGCCGCGGTACGGGGCTTCTTCGTGGGTGTGGACATCGAACAACATTCCTCTCGAGAATGACTGGCCAAGTGCTCACGTCGTGTGAGGCTCTGCGAAAGAGAATACTAGGAACTGCACGTATCCACGGAAAAAAGAAGACCCCGTCCGGCTGGTAGGCCGGTCGGGGTCTTCACATAGTTGCGGGGACAGGATTTGAACCTGTGACCTCTGGGTTATGAGCCCAGCGAGCTACCGAACTGCTCCACCCCGCGTCGCTGAAACAACACTACCCTAGTTTTCCGGCTTCGTTTTCCACTCCGGGATTTTCCCGTCGGATACCGCGATGGCGCCGGGCTTAAACGAAAACATCCGGACACTATTTCCAGTGTCCGGATGTTTCCTTCAGTTGCGGGGACAGGATTTGAACCTGTGACCTCTGGGTTATGAGCCCAGCGAGCTACCGAACTGCTCCACCCCGCGTCGCAAGAACTACTTTACCGGTACGTGAACACCAGGCCAAATTGGGAAGGCGTGATCTCCGTCTCGCCCACGGAAACGGCACCTGCCCCAAAGGAGCAGGTGCCGTTTACCTCCGCCGTAATCAGCTGGTGGCTGAGGGTGACGGGCTTGCTTCAGGGGCTCCGGTGGCTGCCGGCGCGGGGGTTGCCTCCGGCGCAGCCACCGGGATCTTGGCTTCCGCAGCCACAGCCTTCTGGAGGGCCGCCGCAATCTTCTTCTGCGCCTCGCCGTAGGCCGCGAAGTCCCCTGCGGCAAGGGCAGACTGTCCGGCCTGGATCGCCGCATTCGCTTCGTCCAGTGCGGCTTTCAGTTCAGCCTTGGCGTCCGCACCCGCAGGCGTTCCCGGCGCAGCCGGGTCTGCAGGGGTCTGGCCGTTGTTGTCCGAATCGCCTGCGGCAGCTCCGGAGTCCCCTCCGAAGAGCTGCTTCAGTGCCTCATCGAGGGTGGGAGCGAAGCCCACCTTGTCGCCGAAGGCCACAAGGACACGCTGCAGCGTGGGGTAGGACGTCTCGCCGGTGGACTTGAGGTACACAGGCTGGACGTACAGGATGCCGCCGCCCACCGGAAGCGTCAGCAGGTTGCCGTTGAGCACTTCAGAGGCACCCTGGCGCAGCAGGTTAAGTGCCTGGGACACCGTGGGATCGGAGTTGAACTTGTTTTGCGCCTGGCCGGGGCCCGGCACCTGGATCTCCGGCGGAATCTGCAGCAGCCTCAGCTTGCCGTAGCTCTCCGCCTTAACGCCTGCTTCGTTACCCGCATCCGAGTCAGCAGCCAGGAAGCCGTAGAGGACGTTTCGGGCGTTTCCGTTGACAATCTGCGGAATGAACGACGACGTCAGCTGGAAGGCGGGCTTGTCCTGGTCCGGCATCTGCAGCGACATGTAGAACGGCGGCTGCTTGACGCCGCTGTTGGAATCAACGGTGGGATCCGCCGGCACGCTCCAGACATCCTTGGTCTGGTAGAACGTGGACGGATCGGTTACGTGGTACTCCCCCAGGAGCTGGCGCTGGACCTTGAACAGGTCCTCCGGGTACCGGACGTGACTCATGACATCGCCGGACATCTCCGAGAACGGCTTGAGCGACGTGGGGAACACCTTCTGCCAGGACTTCAGCAGCGGGTCCTGGTCATCCCAGGCGTACAGGGTGACCGAACCGTCGTAGGCATCAACGGTGGCTTTCACGGAGTTCCGGATGTAGTTGACAGTGCTGTTGGGCAAGGCAACTGCTCGGCCGGACGTGGTTTGGGTGTCCGCCGTGGCGTCGGAGAGCCGCTCCTGCTGGGAGTACGGGTAGTACTGGCTGGTGGTGTAACCGTCCACGATCCACTTGACGCGCCCGTCCACCACAGCCGGATAGGCGTTGCCATCCACCGTCAGGTACGGGGCCACTTTTTCCACGCGCTCACGGGGATTGCGGTCGTAGAGGATCTGGGATTCCGGGTTGACGCCGTCCGAAAGCAGCAGGTCAGAGGACTGGAACTTGATGGAGTACAGCACGCGGTTGAAGAACGTTCCCACGTTGGGCCCGCCGTTGCCTTCAAAGGTGTACTGGTTGTCCCCCTCGCCTTCCCGGCCCGAAGGCCTGTCCTGCTCGCGGGCAGGGGCGCCGTCCGGGGCGCCGACGATCGAGTAGTCCGGAGAGGATTCACCGAAGTAGATCCGGGGCTCGTAGGTTGAGTCGTCACCAAGGACACCGGTCGACGGAATACCCGACTGCAGGAATTCCGGCTTGCCGTCCACCGTGAACTTGTTGCCCTTGGCAGCCACAACACCGTAGCCATGGGTGTACACCACGTGCTGGTTGAGCCAGCCCTGCTGGTTGGTGGCCACGTTGGCCGGGTTGAGTTCGCGGACCGCGATGACGGTGTCCTGGATCTTGCCGTCCACCTCGTACCGGTCCACGTTGAGGGCTTCCGGGAACTGGTAGTACGGGCGGTACTGTTCCAGCTGCGAGAACGCATCCGAAATCAGGTTCGGGTCCAGCAAGCGGATGTTTGCCGTGGTCTGGGCGTCCGGGGCGAGGGCCCCGGTGCTGGCTGTGTTGGTGGCGTCATAGCGTTCCACCTGGATCTTGTCCAGGCCGTAGGCCGCCCGTGTGTTATCGATATTGCGCTGGATGTATTCCTTTTCCAGCGTCTCTTCCGAGGGACGGACCTGGAACTGCTGGATCACCCAGGGGTAGACACCGCCGGCCAGGATCGACGTAATGACCAGCATCGCGGTTCCGATGACCGGCAGCCGCCATTTGCCGATGATGGCGGCAACCACGAACAGGATGGCAACGAGCACCGCTGCCACCGCAAGGATGGCCTTTGTGGGGATGACGGCGTTGACATCCGTGTAAAGGGCGCCGGCCCAGCGTCCGCTGTTGCTCTGCACTGCAGTGAAGCGGTCCAGCCAGAAGTTGATGCCAAGGAGCACCAGGAAGGAAGCGCCGGCGACGGCGATATGGATTTGCGCAGCCCGGCTGGTGAAGACACCGCGTTCCATCAGGCGGATGCTGCCGTAGAGGTAATGCGTCAGGATGCCCGCGATCCCGGCAATCACCACAACACTGATCAGGAATCCGGTCACGAAGCCGAGGAACGGGAGCGTCATCAGGTAGAAGCTGATGTCCATGCCGAATTCGGGGTCTTCTTTTCCGAAGGGCTCCTGGTTGAAGAACAGGAGGACCTTCTGCCACTGGCTGGCGGCTGCACTGCCGGCGAAGAGCCCGAAGAGGACGGGAAGGCCGATCATCACCACGCGGCGGACGGGTTCCAGCTGCGCCTGGTACCGGTTCAGGTTGTCCCTGATTTCCGAGTCGGGGGCGTACACCGGCCGGGCGTTGTACGCGATGCGGATGGCAAAAAACACCGCCAGGAACATGATGGCGAACCCGGCGGCGAAAATACCGATCCGGACCAGGTTCTCAGTGATGAACACCTCGATGAAGCCCAACTGCCGGTACCAGAGGACGTCGGTCCAGACGTTGGCGAAGAAGATGAAGCCCACTACCACCAGGGCAACAACGATCAAGGTGGGCGTCAACGCCCCGCGTCGTGAAGGGGGCCTGCCTGTGGACATGGTGCTGGCGGGACGGGACAAACTGGGTACCTCATAGCTGGTCGTCAGATAAATCAGAGCGTGCGTGCGGGCGACGTCCGGCACCGGTCAAACGGCCGGTTTGGTCCGTCATATTTGCCACGAGTGGCGGTAAAGCTTAGTTCCTGTCGAGTCTAGTTGCGCCCAGTCTAGTTGCCCGGGCACGCCGGGAGGCCGGACGTGTCCTGACCGTTACCCGCACGTTCGACGGCGTCGCGCGCCTCCGCCAGGGTCTCCACCCGGACTACCTGCAGGCCATCGGGGATGCGCCCTGCTACCTCCTGGCAGTTTGCGGCGGGCGCGAGGAACAGCGTCGCTCCCCCGGCCCGCGCCCCTTGGAGTTTCTGTTCGATGCCGCCGATGGGTCCCACAAGGCCGTCCGGGGAGATCGTGCCGGTGCCCGCAATATGCTTGCCGCCGGTCAGATCCCCTGGCGTGACGGTGTCGATGATGCCAAGGGAAAACATCAGCCCTGCGCTGGGGCCGCCGACTTTCTCAAGCGAGATCTCGACATCGAACGGGAAGGTGAACAGGTATTTGAGCATCACTCCGAGGATGAAGCGGCCCTCGCCGTTGTCCTTGGGGGTGATGGTTTCCGTGACCGGCTGCCCGTCACGCTCCACCACCACGGAGGCCGGCGCGCCGTTTCCCGCAGCCAGCTCTTCCTGGACGACGGCCAGTGCGGTGATGTCCTTGCCGTTGATGGTTTTCAGGATGTCGCCGGGCTGGATCTTTCCGGCGGAGGCGGAATTTTCGGACAGGTCGGCTGCCTGAAGCTGCTGCCCAAAGGGTATATCGAGCTCCTTCAGGGCAGAGGCGACGGCGTTCTCCTGCGAAGTGGTCATGGCCACGGAACTCTGTTCCTCGGCCTCTTCCTTGGTGGTTCCCGTGGGATAGAGCAGTTCCACGGGATGGACTGCCTTGGACGGGTCGATCCACGCCGAGAACGCATCAAGGATGCTGACTGGCCCGTTGGGTCCGCCGTCCACATAGACGGTTGTCAGGTCGAGGTTTCCCTTGGCCGGGTACGTTTCCCGGCCGCTGATGCTGATGACCGGACTTCCCTGGCTTTCACCCAAAGTGTTGTACGTAGGTCCGGGCGACTCCACGACGTACGGCACGGGAAGGGTGCCCACAGCGATTCCCAGGCCGAGCGCCGACATTCCCGCGAGCAGCATCGCCGACACTTTCCTGTCCCGGGGAGCGCGTTCCGCAGCGGACGCACCGCCCGCCGTGCCGTCGTCGGCCTTTTCTTCATGGCCAGGTGTGGGGGGCGGGGGCGTTTCGCCTGTTTCCGCAGTCATATTGCGGGTGTAAAGCTCGGGAGCGTGGTCCTCTGAGGGGTGGCCGCCGCGGGTTGTAGTCACCCAACCAAGACTACGCGGTGCCGGTGGATGCCAGCTCTTTGCCTAGAGCGAACGGCAACGCCGTCCGGCAGACAGCCGACCATGGCCGGGGTACCGTGAAGGTTGACAGCCACACCGACGATCGGCGGGATCATGACCTCCAATCCACTCAATCCGTCCAACGGCGACGACACCCCCAAGGACCCGTTGACCGAGATGCTGCAGAACCTGATGGGCGGCAAGGGGATGGAGAATTTCGACCCCGCCGAGCTGGCCAAGGCTGCGGGGCTTCCGAACGACCCCAACCTGCTGGCCCAGATGTTCTCCCAGGTGCAGGCAATGATGAGCGCCCCGTCCGAGGGCCCCGTCAACTGGCAGCTTGCCCATGACAACGCCCGCCGCGTAGCCGCGAGCGGAAGCGACCCGTCGGTGACGTCCCTGCAGTCACGCGAGGTTGATGAGGCACTGCGCCTGGCGGAACTTTGGCTGGACCCCGTCACGGATCTTCCCGCCACCGGCCTGATCGGCCGGGCCTGGTCCCGGGCGGAATGGGTTGAGGCGACGCTGGGCACCTGGAAACGGCTCACCGAGCCGGTGGCCAACAGCATCGCCAATGCCCTGTCCTCCGCCATGACGGAGCAGATGCCCGAGGAAATGAAGTCCATGATGGGCGGGGCGTCCTCGATGCTCCAGAACATGGGCGGCGCGATCTTTGGCATGCAGCTGGGTCAGGCGATCGGTGCCCTGTCCGCTGATGTAGTCAGTTCCACCGACATCGGCGTGCCCCTCGCGGACCTTGAGATGGCACTGCTGCCGGCCAACGTCGCGGCGTTCGGGGAGGGCCTGTCCCTGCCCGAGAACGACATCCGGCTTTTCCTTGCGGTGCGGGAAGCAGCCCATGCACGGCTGTTTGTCCAGGTCCCCTGGCTCCGAGGGCATCTGCTGGGCGCAATTGAGGCCTACGCCCGCGGCATCCACATTGACACCTCACGCATTGAGGAGCTCGCGCGGGACCTTGACCCCAGCAACCCGGAAGGCATCCAGGAAGCCCTGTCGCAGGGCGTCTTCATGCCGCAGCGGACACCCGCCCAGGAACAGGCCCTTGAAAAACTTGAGACCGCCCTGGCCCTGGTGGAGGGCTGGGTGGACGAACTCACCGCAGCGGCCACCGAGAACGTGCTGCCGTCCGCGGGGGCGCTGCGCGAGACAGTGCGGCGGCGCAGGGCAACCGGCGGCCCGGCGGAGCACGCTTTCGCCTCCCTGGTCGGCCTGGAACTGCGGCCCCGCAGGCTCCGGGATGCTGCCACGTTGTGGGCCACCCTCAAGGAAGAGCGCGGCATCGACGGCCGGGACGCCATCTGGCACCACCCGGACCTGCTGCCGACTGCCGAGGACCTGGACGATCCCAAGGGCTTCAGCGCCCGCCGCAAGCTGGCTGAGGCCAGCGACAGCGAAGTGGACGACGCCCTGCAGAAGCTCCTCAGTGGCGGCTTCGACTCCGCACCTGAGGCGGAAGACGGCGATGGTGCCGGCGGACAGGACAGCGCTGCCGACACTGCAAAGGACGACTTCGGGCGTCCGGACGAAGGCGAGGACGACGAGGGCGGCCAGGAGGGCCGGCCGAAAGGCTAGGACGCCGCCCCGGCGGTGGCTGTTTCCAGGACGGATTCAGTCGGCGTCGGGGTCGGCCAGGCCGCGTCCGGTGGCAAAGGAAACCCCCTCAAGGAACGCCTTGGCCCGCTGCGTCTCCGGATACGCCTCGAGCAGCTGCCAGAAGGCAGCGTTGTGCGCAGCCACCAGCAGGTGGGCAAGCTCATGGAGCAGGACGTAGTCGATCACCCATTGGGGCATGGGACGCAGCTTGTCCGAAAGCCTGATGGTTCCCTCTGCCGGAGTGGCAGAGCCCCATCGCGAGTTCTGGTTGCTGACCCAGCGCACCGACGTCGGCACGGCGCGTCCTCCCAGGTATTTAGCAGACAGGTGCGCCGCATGTTCGGCGAGGGCAGCGTCCGTGGCCTGTCGCCTCCTGCCCGCTGCCGCCCGCCGCTCCCCCTGGCGCTGGAGTTTGGCCACCATCTTGTGCACCCACTCAGCTTCCTGGGCAGCAGTGAACCGGGCGGGTATTGCGACCACCGCGGTCCCGTTCTCCCAAAAAGCGGCTACGGTGCGGGTGCGCCGGGACGAACGCCGCACCACTACAGGCGCACCGTCTTCCGTGGTCATCGAAGAAGCATCTCTTTCCGCTTTCTTCGCGGAGCGGCCGGCCGTCACAGCGAGGTGCTTTCCGTCAGGACACGCAGGACGTCTTCCCCATACCGTTCCAGCTTTGAGGGGCCCACCCCGGCGAGACGGGCGAGCTCTTCGAGCGACGCGGGCCGAGCTTCGGCAATCGCCGTCAAGGTTGCGTCGGTAAACACCACGAACGCAGGCACCTCTGCGGAGAGGGCAACTTCCCGGCGCCAGTTCCGGAGGGCATCGAACGTCTGTTCCTCGTAGCCCGGCGGGCAGGAGTTACACCGGCCCACTTTGCGTTCCGCCCCGGTGCCGAGCATGCTTCCGCAGACCCTGCACATGGCGGGAGCCGCGGCTTTCCTGCGGGTCACCGTCACCTTCCCCCGGGTGCTTGAACTGGCCACGGAGTCGGGACGCAGCCCGTCAAGGAACCGTGAGGGCTTGCGGTTGGCGCGGCCGCCCGGGGTCCGGGCCGTGGACCACGACAGCGACAGGTGTTCACGGGCGCGGGTGATTCCCACGTACAGGAGCCGGCGTTCCTCGTCCACCGATTCCGGGGAGTCGGCAAAGGAAATGGGCATCAGCCCTTCACTGAGGCCCACCAGGAACACCGCATCCCATTCCAGGCCTTTGGCGGCGTGGAGGGAGGCAAGGGTTACCCCCTGGACGGTGGGGGCGTGCTGCGCCAGGGAACGTTCCTGGAGTTCGTTGACGAAGTCGGCCAGGCTGAACTGTGCGCCTCGTACCTGGACCAGTTCATCTGCAAGGGCAACCAGCGCGGCAAGGGACTCCCAGCGCTCGCGGAGGGCGCCGCCGCTGTGCGGAGCCGAATCCGTGTAGCCGAGCGAGGAGACGATGTCCCGGACCAGCTGCCCGAGCGGTTGCGGGGAGTCCGTTTCCGTCACAGCCCGGGTTGCTGCGCGCAGCTGCAGGATGGCGTCGCGCACCTCTTTGCGGGCGAAGAACCGCTCGCCGCCGCGCAACTGGTACCCGATGCCGGCGGCGGCCAAGGCCTGCTCATATGCCTCGGACTGGCCGTTGGTGCGGAACAGGACAGCTACCTCGCTGGCGGGCGTGCCGGCGTCGAGCAGTGCCTTAATCTTCTGGGCAACAGTGGCGGCCTCGGCCTCGTCATCCGCGCACTCCGTAAACTGTGGTGCCGGTCCTGCCGGCCGCTGGGCCACGAGCTGAAGGGGTGCCGCCCAAGCGGCGTCGGCCACCGGGCCGCCGCTGCGCCTGCCCGCCAGAAGGTCGTTCGCGAGCTTGACCACCTGCGGCGTGGAGCGGTAGTCCCGGATGAGTTTGACCACGTTGGCCTTCGGATAGCGGGCTTTGAACTCCAGCAGGTGTTTTGGGGACGCCCCTGTAAACGAATAGATGGTCTGGCTGGCATCGCCCACCACGCAGAGCTCGTCGCGGCCGCCCAGCCACAGTTCAAGGAGACGCTGCTGCAGGGGGGAAACGTCCTGGTACTCATCCACCACGAAGTGGCGGTACTGCTCACGGACGGTGGCAGCGACTTTCTCGTCCTCCTGGAGAATTCCCACCGTGATCAGCAGGACGTCCTCGAAGTCAATGACGTTGCGGTCCGTCTTCACGTCCTCGTAGGACTGGAAGACCCGGGCCACGGCGGTGAGGTCGAAGCCACCCGGGGCACCTCGGTCCTGCGCGTTTTCCAGGTAGTTTGCCGGCGTCAGCATGGACACCTTGGCCCACTCGATTTCCGAGGCGAGGTCGCGGATGGAGGCCCTGTCGGTGCTGAGCCGTAGCCGCCGGGCAGCCTCGGCCAGCATCTGCGCTTTGTGGTCCAGGAGGTTGGGCAGGGTCCCGCCGACAGCCTGCGGCCAGAAAAACTGAAGCTGGCGCAGTGCCGCGGCGTGGAACGTTCGCGCCTGGACGTTGCCTGCTCCAAGGTCACGCAGCCGGCTCCGCATTTCGGCAGCAGCGCGGGCCGTAAAAGTCACGGCCAGAAGCCGCTGCGGCGAGTAGACGCCGGAATGGACGCCGTAGGCGATGCGGTGGGTGATGGCTCGGGTCTTGCCCGTCCCTGCCCCGGCCAGGACGCACAGCGGGCCGTTCAGGGTGCTGGCCACCTCCCGCTGCTCTGCGTCCAGGCCTCCCAGTATGCGGTCCTCAAGCGATGCTGCTCCGTCAAAATCTTCTGTAGTCACTTCTGCTGCTCTTTGTCTCGACTACCGCGTGCTGGAGTCTGGTGGATTCGTATTAGGTCAGTCCCCGGGCCGGTCCTGGATGCGTCCGCCATACCAGTGCTCTATCAGCGAGCGGGCAATGGAAAGCCGGCTGGAAATGGTGATATCACCGGCCAGCACAGCCTCCTGGAGTTCCTCGCGGCTGAACCAGCGCGCCCTGGTGACCTCAACGCCGTCGGGCCTTGCCTCGGCGTCTTCGGTAACGGCGGTAAATCCAAGCATAAGGGAGGCTGGGAACGGCCACGACTGCGATCCGAGGTACTGGCAGGCAGTCACCCTGACTCCCACCTCCTCAAAAATCTCGCGGACTACTGCCTGCTCGAGGGACTCCCCGGGCTCCACGAAGCCGGCCAGCGTGGAATAGTTCCTGGCGTCCTGCGGACCGCCGCCGCCCAGCAGCAGCCGGCCGTCAGGGCCCACCACGGTGACAATGATGGCCGGGTCAGTCCGCGGGTAGTGTTCCGAGGAGTCCGCGGGGCAACGGCGTACCCAACCGCCTGCCTCCACGTTGGTGGGGGTACCGCAGCGCGGGCAGTGCGTGTGCCCGGCGTGCCAGTTGGTGATGGCGCTGGCCTCAACGAAAAGTGCGGTGTGCGTTGCGCCCAGGCCGCCAGCAACCTCACGAAAGCCGGCCCAGCGGGCATCGGACGGGATCCCTGCAGTGCCCGGAGTTACTTGCTCCGTCAGGACATACAGCAGGAGGCCGGTTCCAGCCGGCAGATCCGAATCCGGAAGCGCGGAGCCCAGGTAAATGACGAGTTCGGGCGCCGACCCGGCTGCAGTGAGCTCCTGGAGCAGCGGCTGCGCGGCAACCAGGCACAGGCCATCGCCCTGCACCAGGCCCTGCCGCCCGGAGAGGACAACCGCAAGCGTTTCGGGACTGGCCAGTTGTTCATCCACGATTCCGGGGGCCGTCCGGACGGCCGACCCGCGGTCCACCAGCGCCGGCCTGACAGGGAGCAGTGTGTCCATGAGATGGTTCGCGGGCAGCGTTGCAGGCTGCCCCTGGTAGACCGGTGTAACAGACTCGGCGTGGCTCATAGGTCAACCGTACTGATTGGGGCTGACAATTGACATTTGCAGCCTGGCCACGCTGGCAGCACCCCCTGATTTTCAGGTATCTCAAGACTCGCCGCCGCCGGACCGGCCTCACAGTCCGCGGGCAATCTACCGTTGAAAGGTGAGAAGAAAAGCGATTGAACTGGCAGCCGTTGCAACCGCGGCCGTTCCCGGCCTGACCCCGACGGCAGTCAGCTCTGCCCCGGACGACCCCGCGGACTTCGACTCAGCGCTGCTCCTTGACTCGGAGGGAAAGCGCTGGCGGGTCAGGTCGCCGCGCCATGCCGAGGCCAGCGCCCGGCTCGAAACAGAATTCCTCGTCCTGCGCGCCTTCGCCCCGGCTATCCGCGCCGAGTTGCCCTTCCTGATGCCTACGGTTGCCGGCAGCGTGCGCCTGGGGAGCCTGAGCACGTTCGTCTACTCGCACCTGGGCGGGATCACCCGCAGCGTCGAGGAAATGACGGCCGGGCCGGATTCCCTGGCCCGGGAAATTGGTGCGGCACTGGCAGCCATTCACGATCTTCCCCGCGCGATCGTCAGCAACGCCGACCTCCCCAGCTACACCCCGAACGAATTCCGGCAGCGCAGGCTGAACGAGCTGGACCAGGCGGCCACCACGGGGAAAATTCCTCCGGCCCTGCTGCTGCGCTGGGAGCACGCCCTTGAGGATGTCTCCTTGTGGCGCTTCAATCCCTCCGTGGTGCATGGGGACCTCCATGAGGACAACCTTCTCGTGGAAGGCCCAAGGGTCACCGCCGTGACTGGCTGGACGGACCTCCGCATCGGCGACCCCGCGGACGACTTCGCGTGGCTTGTCGCATCCAACGAGCAGGACTTTGTGGACGCCGTCCTGGACGCGTACACCACCGCCCGCCGCGACAAGCCCGACAAGCACCTGCTCCGGCGGGCAGCGCTGTCGGCTGAATTCGCCCTGGCCCAGTACCTGGTCAAGGGCATCGCAGCCGGTGACGCCACCATGGTTGCCGAGGCAGAGGAGATGCTGGCCACCCTGGCCAGCGACATTGCAGAACACGGCGGCCAGCCCATCAGCGTGGAACCCCTTCCGTCCGCGGCGGCTGCCGCGGTTACCGGCGCGGCCGCGCCCGCCGCGCCGTCTTCCGGAGCACAGGCCGCAGGGTCCGGAGCCGGCCCTGGCATGCGGGCGGCCGACGGCGGTGCACCCGTCCCGGTGCCTCCGGTCACCGTCCTTCCGGTTCCGGCAGTCCAGCCGGCTGTGCACGTGACACCACTACCCGCAGACCCGGCACCTGCACCGGCACCTGCCGGTGGTGAAGGCGGTGCCGGCGCCGGAAGCGGCACCGGCGAGGGCACGAAGACTAACTCCCCGGACGTACCGGGCGGTCCGGATGACACGTCGACGGCGGCCCTCACCATTGTTGACGTCCACAAGAACTAGACCGCGGTGCACTTAGGCCAAGGGGACGCCCGCGGGGCGCCTTTCAGGCAGTGAAAGCAGCAGCGACCATCCCCTCCAGCTGACCCGCGGATGCGAGGTCGTGGGGCCGCACAATCTCGTTGTCCGCCACGTAGAAGAACGCAGCCCTGACATCCTCCAGGGGCACGTTTTTCAGACGCGACCACGCCAGGCGGTACACGGCAAGCTGCACGGCCCGGGACCGCAGCTGGGCCCCTGATGGCCGCCGTCCGGTCTTCCAGTCCACCAGGTCCCAGCGGCCATCCGCGTCCTGGAAGACGGCGTCAATCCGTCCACGGACCACCACGTCTCCTACCCGCGTCTCCACCGGCACCTCCACAAAGGCCGGCGAACGGTGGGCCCACGGGGAGGACCGGAAAGTGGCTACCATCGCATCCAGGTCATACGCCTCATCGATGTGGTCATCCGAGCCCGGCGCCTCGCCGAGGTCGAGCATGCCTGCGCTTCCGAAGTACTCTTCCACCCAGGCGTGGAAAGCCGTTCCCTTCCGTGCCGACATGCCCGGCTCGCGCGGTACGGGCCTGCGGAGCTGCCAGAGCACCGCCCCTGGGTCTTCCCCCAGGTCCACCAGGGTGGACGCGGAGATATGGGTGGGGAGGTGGACCTCCTGCACGGACGACTTCCTTGCCCGGCGTTCCAGCAGCAGCGCCGCTTCCCGCGCCCAGCCGGCGGCCGGGCCGGCCAACGGCGGATCCGTGGCCATCAAGGTGTCTTGGCCTGGCACAGCACCCGCCGGCACTCCGGCGCCCCGCAGGGGCAGCACACTCCCGTCCTGCAGGGCTTCCAACTCAGCCATCACCCGGACGGATGCCCTTTCCATGGCATCCCTGCGGCCCCTGGCAAGGCGGAGGCGCTCTCCCGTCCGGGGATCCACCGGCCCCTCCAACGGATCGTAGGGCCAGCTGGCCACCTCCATGTCAAGAGCCAGTGGGCTGGCCTCCGGCAATGAAGATTCCTCAACCGAACGCGGGTGAATGCCTGCCCGCACTGGAGTACTGTCGCGGGCCGGTGCGGCCAATGGCTCCAGCTCTGCAAGGAACGGCGACATTTCAGCCCGCCCGGACCTGGACCCCACCCACGCTGCGCTGGACGCCCAAAGGACGTGCTTGGCCCGTGTATAAGCCACGTATGCCAGGCGGCGTTCCTCTGACTCCCCATGCGCCTGGACGGCTGCCTTGAAGTCCTTTTCCGCGTCCAGCCACCCCTTTTGGTCCGGCTGGTCCAGGTCCCACTGGGGCAAATCCGCCCGGTCGCCGCGCAGCGGCCAGGGGAGGGCAGCTGACCCACTGCTCCAGCGCGAGTCGCGGTCGCTGGGAAAGTCCTTGGCATTAAGCCCCGGGACAAAGACAACGTCCCATTCAAGACCCTTGGAAGCGTGCACGGTGAGCAGCTGGACAGCCTCACGGTTGACATCGCTTGGCGGTGCTTCCAGGCCGTTTTCTTCAGCTGAGGCCGCCTCCAGCCAGGACAGGAATGCGAGGATGTCCACGCGCTGGGAGGTCCGCAGGAAGCCCGCGGCTGCGTCCTGGAACGCATCAAGGTTCCGGCGGGCCTGGTGGATGCTGATGCCCGGCCGTGCGGCAACCTCGATATCGAGGAGCATCGCCCTTTCCACTTCCCCCAGCAGCGTGGTCAGGTCGTCCCCCAGGTATCCCCGGAGCTGGCGCAGTTCCGCGGAAAGCCGAAGCATCCGCCCGCGCCCGGCCGGAGTGAGGGACCTGCCGTTCGATGAGGTCCATCCCTCCCGCGGCAGCCAGTCCAGCGCCTCCACCAGGCTGGCGGCGTCTGTGAGGTCGCCTTCCAGGACAGCCGGTTCGCCGTCCGGGACGTTGTCGTCGGCCGCTCCTGCCTGGCCGCGCCGCCGGGCCAGCTGGCTGGACCAGTCCCTCAGCGCCATCAAATCTGCCGGGCCTATCCGCCAGCGGGCCCCGGCCAGCAGGCGCATCAGCGCGTCGGAGCGGCCGGGGTCGGCGAGGACGCGCAAGGTGGCCACGAGATCGACAATTTCCGGAGTATCGAGGAGGCCGCCAAGACCGACGATCTCGTAGGCAATCCCCCGGGCCTCCAACTGGCGCCGGATGGGTTCCATCTGGGCACGACGCCGGCACAGCACTGCGATGGCGGGCGGAACCGGGGAACCGTCGGGCTCGAGCTCAAAGTCCGTCACACGGTATTTCAGGATGTCCTCAGCGAGCGCGGCGGCTTCGTCCACGTCGCTGGCAAACCGGCCCAGCACCACAGACCCCGCGGTTGCGTTCGGACTGGGCTGCAGCGGCGGCACTTCGGGAGGCACCGCTCCTCCCCCTCCGGCCGGGCCGCGCTGCGCGGCCGCCCGTTCCAGGGATTCGGACATGACGTTGGCCGCCGCCAGGATCGATCGCCCGTTCCGCCAAGCGGTCGTCAGGTAGGACGTCGGCGCAGGTGCCCAGGTCCCGGCGTCTTCCGCTGCCTCTTTCCCTACGGCCGTTTCCTCCGCTGCCCCCTGACCGCTCGTCCCCGTCCTTACCGGAAACTCCCGTACAAAATGGAAGAGCTGCCCCGCGGAGGCGCCACGGAATCCGTAAATCGACTGGTTGGGATCGCCGACGGCCGTCACCGCATGCCCGCCGCCGAAGAGCCGCGAAAACAGGACCAGCTGGGCGTGGGAGGTGTCCTGGAACTCGTCCAGCAGGACCACCTTGTAGCGCTGCCGCTCCATCTGGGCAGCCAAGGGGACTTCCCGCGCCACACGGGCGGCGAGGGCCACCAGGTCACCAAAGTCCAGTGCACCCCGCGCCCGCTTGGCCGCCGCATAGCGTCCAACCATGTCAGCCACGCTTGCCCGGGTCCGCAGCATCCCGGCGAGATCGGCCACTGGCTGCGGCGGGTTCTTCTTTTTATCGGCAAGGTAAGGGAGTGACTCGAAGTCGGACAACCGCGCCATGAGCCACGCTTCAACGTCTTCGGGCTCCTGGAGGTGCTCGGCGCACTCACCGGCCAGCTGGATAACTGCCTTCACAAGCGTGGACTTGGCAGCCCGGAAATGCCCGTATTCGCCGTCATAGGCCTCCACGACCTCAGTGGCCAGTTGCCAGGCCTGAGCACCGCCCAGCAGGACCACATCACGCTCCACACCCAGCCGGAGCCCGTAATCGGAGACGATGCCGCTGGCGAACGAGTGGTACGTGGAGACTTTCGGTTCCAGGGCATCGCTGCTGAGCAGTCCCTCCGGAAAAACCCCCCGGCCGTTATCCCGGTCAGCCTTGTCCTGGGCCATCTTGTCCTGGGCGACCAAGCGCTGGAGGGCAGCCAGTTTCGCACGGATGCGGGATGCCAGTTCACCGGCTGCTTTCCTGGTAAAGGTCACGCCCAGGACTTCCTCCGGCCTCACCCAACCGTTGGCCACAAGCCAGACCACGCGGTCGGCCATGGTGGCCGTCTTCCCCGATCCTGCCCCCGCAATGACCAGCCGCGGGGTCAGCGGCGAGGCAATGATGGCCGACTGTTCCGGGGTGGGAACGTTTTTCTCGCCCAGAAGCACAGATAGCTCTTCCGGGCTGAACCGCGGCGGGCGCGGTGTGGCGGCACCGGCCCCGTGCCCGGCAGCCAAGGGCCTGGCAGCCGACGGCGCGGCAGCAAAGGAAGCCTCCTGCTCTTGCACATCCTGCATCATTCAGTCACTTGCCTTCCACGCACACACAACGGACAGACCTCGGGGAGCCGGCAGCCATGGCCGCCGTGGCTGCCTTTGGACGGATCATGCCGTGCTTCGAAGGCGCTGCCTCCCATCACCGACGCCGCATCCTTCACCATGTCAAGGGCCCAGTTGTCCTGGGGATCGATCGGGTCCTGCTGCTGGATGGCGGGACTTTTCACTCCGGTTCCCAGCTGGGCCAGTACAGCCCCGCCGGGCACCGCACCCGCCTGGCTGCCCGGACCGTCGTCGAACCCGCCGGCAAGCACAGCGGCCTGGTAGGCGCCCAGCTGCGGATGCCGCGCCAGTTCCGCCTTGCCTGGCTGGCGTTTCCCCGTTTTCAGATCCACGATCACCAGCCTGCCCTCGGCATCTATCTCCAGACGGTCCACCTGGCCGCGCAGGACGGCGTCCCGGTCCGGGTAGTCGTCAACGGGGACCCTGCCAAGCCCCACCTCGAAATCCTGTTCCACTCCAACGAGGCTCCTGCCCTCGCTGCGCATCAGGAGGACGTACTGCGCCAACTTTCGCACCATGGTCTCAGCACGCTGGAAATCAAGCCTGCCCTCCCAGTTGTCCTTCATGCCCAGGGCAGGCCAGCGCCGGACGAGCTCAGCGACGTACTCGGCGCCGGACGCATCCGGCAGTTCCTGGGCAATCGCGTGGACCAGGGTGCCCAGGCTTCGGGCGAAGTCCGTGGCAGCTTCGCCCCCTGCGGCCTGGACGAACCAGTCGAGTGGTGATTTCTGGACTGTCTCCACTTTTGACGGCGAAACGAAGACCGTACCGCCAGGTGGAACCACTGCCGCTTCGGAGCTCAGCGGCGGAAGACCCCACCAGCTCTGCGGATGCGCGCCCGGGACCGGCGGCTCCGCCTTGGCCAGGCGTGCTAGCACCCTGGCCGCTTCCTCCGCCCGCGGCGCGTCCCTTCCGTCCAGCTGGGCATGCTGCCGCAGCTCGGCAACAAGCGCCCGGAGGGTCATGGGACGCTCCACAGAGGTGAAGCCCCGGGTTTCCTTTCCGGGCGCCAAGGGTGCCACGTAGTCGAGGAAGGAGGAGGGCTGGTCGTCTTCGGAAGATACAGCGGTGCAGACCAGAAGGTCGCGGGCGCGGGACACTGCAGTGGAAAAGCTGCGGAGCTCGTCATACCGGATATCGCGAAGCCGGCTCAAGGGATCCCGCTGCAGGGCGTAGCCGGCGCCGTGCTCCACGGCATCGCTGTACAGGGTGCTTCCCAGGAGCTCGCCGCGGAGCCGGGTGTTCGGCCAGACGCCCTCCTGGAGGCCGGCAACAATCACCACCGGCCATTCACGCCCGGCCGCACTGGCAGGAGTCATAAGTTCGACGGCGTCGTCCACCTGGGCGCGGGCGGCAAGGGTGTCCATGGGCAGCTCCTGGTTCAGGAGATATTCGAGGAACTGTTCAGGGCCCGCCCCGGGCATCTGGTCCACGTAGCGCTCCGCGGTGTGGAAGAGCGCCATCATGGCGTCCAGGTCGCGGTCCGCCCGGGCTCCGTGGGGTCCGCCGGAGAGAGCCGTCCCGGTCCAGCTGCCGGCCAGCCCGGTGGAGTGCCAGAGGGCCCAGAGGACTGACTCTGCGTTGGCGCCGGGTTCAGCAGCTGCCCGGCTGCCTGCCTGGATCATTCGTGCCGCCCGCCGTGCGGCACGGCCCTCGATGCCGAGGGTTGACAGCGCGCCGGGCTCCAGCAGCGCCTCGACCAGCAGCGCATCGCTGGTCCGCCCCCCGCCGCCGTTGATTTCTTCCCTTCTCAAGGATTGCCGCAGCCGACGGAGCTCGATGGACGTTGCTCCGCCGATACGCGAGGTCAGGAGCGACACTGCTGCCTCGGGGGTGAGCAGTGCGGGGTCCAGCGCGATGGCGAAAGCATCAAGCAGCGGACGGACGGCTACCTCGTCCCGGACAGCGGACTCAGCCACCGGGACCCGCACGGCGATCCCCTGGCCGGACAGATACCGCTGGAACTCGCTGACCTGCGCGCCGTTGCGCACAATGACCGCGACGTCGGCCAGGTCCCGGCCATGGTTGATGTGCTGGTCCAGGATCCGTTGGGCAACGTAGCGGAGTTCGTGCACGGCGGACGGAACGAGGTGTGCTTCCACTGCCCCTTCCGGCCCGCCGCTGCCGGAGTGTTCGAGGCGCCTGGCCAGCTGGCCGCCGGCCCTCTGGGAGATCCGTCCGGCAACGCTCAGCCAGGCTTCGGCAACCGCTGGTTTCTGCCGGTGGGCATGCCGCAGCGGACGCTCCACAACGGGGGCGCCGGGCGACAGCAGGTGCGGCAGCTCAGCCACGAGGTCTGGCCTTGCCCCACGGAAGCCCTGGACGACGGTGTCCGGGCAGAAGGCGACGAAAGAGTCCTTGCCGCCGGCGATATCGGCCAGCAGCTCAAAGACTGCGGGATTGGCCTCCTGGATGTCGTCTACCAGGATGACCTGCAGCCGTTCGCGTTCCGCAGCCAGGAACGCAGGAAAGTCCTGGAAGATCTGCCGGGCAGCCGTGATGATCCCGGCGGGGTCGAATGCCTCAGGCATCCGCAGGTCCAGGACGTCCCGGTACTCCGAGTAGAGCGCGGCAGCGGCAATCCAGTCCGGCCTGCCGCAGTCATGTCCAAGCCGCACAAGGTCCTCCGGGGTGCGCCCCGATTCGATGATCCGGTCAAACAACTGCCGGACTTCCTGCCGGAAACCGCGCGTTTCCAGCGCTCCCTCCATATCCGCCGGCCAGGGCAGTTCCAGCCCCGGGAGCCGGTGTCCTTCAAGGAGCTCCTTGATAATGAGGTCCTGCTCGGGGCCCGAGAGGAGCCTGGGCGGCCTTGACAGGGAAAGAAGCCCTTCGGCTTTGGCCCGCCTGATGACATCGAAGGCGTACGAGGCCCAAGTGCGCGCCGGCGTTGTGCTCAGGCTCCTGTCCAACCGTGCGGTAAAGCGATCACGAAGGGTATCTGCGGCAAGGCGGCTGGGTGCCAGAATCAGCATCCGCTCAGGATCCACGCCGTCCCGGAATGCCCTGCGGACGGCGGCCTCGACGAGGGTGGTGGTTTTGCCTGTTCCCGGAGCGCCGGGCATCAGTACCGGGCCGGCTCCTTGGGGGACATCAACGGCGGCCTGCTGGTCGGCAGTCAGCCGGGGCTCCACCGCATGGATGTGGCGGGGCGGTAGCAGCCTAAGGCCAACTGTCTCCGGGTTTCCCTGACTGCGGTCCGGGCTGCCGCCTCCGGGGCCGGCACTTGTGTCCGCATCAGGGGCCGGACCTGCCGGCGAAGCATCCCGGTACTCGTCACGTGGGCCTGTCAAAGGCGTTGTTACTGTCACCCAGACATTCCATCATCAGCCACTGACAATCCATGCAGCCGCCGCTCCAGCCCGCCGGCAACGGCATCAATCACGTCCAGTTCACCTTCGGTCGGCGTCCACCGGGCGGCCGGAAGATCCACGCGCCAGCGTCCTTCCCGGGTCCGTTCGTATTCCACATATGCGCCCACCAGGGGTGTCCCCTCGGCAAGGTAATGGCGGAGGGCTTCAACCTCATGCCCGGCAGGTGCATGGCCGCTCGCCTTGAGGATCCGCCACCAGGGCACGCCGCTTCCGTAGTGGCTCATCACACTGCCTACCTGCCTGGGGCCTCCCGAGCCCAGCAGCTCGGCGACGTCGCCATACGCCACTACGGAGGCGGCTGGCACCAGCTCCACCACGGCCAGCACCGCGTCCACGTACTCAATCCGCATTGATCCAATCTAGCGGCAGTGGGGCTCCACGGAATTGTCAGTGGTGCCCTTTAGCGTTGACATATGAGCACTTGGAACACCCTCCCCCGCGCAGCGTTCGACCTCGAAACCACGGGGCGCAACTCGCGGGCTGCACGTATCGTCACAGCTTCGGTAACGGTGGTGGACCACAACGGCGACGTCATCAGGGAACATGAGTGGCTGGCCGATCCTGGGGTGGAGATTCCCACGGAAGCCAGCGACGTGCACGGGGTCACCACGGAAAAAGCGCGGCGGGAGGGCAGGCCTGCACACGAAGTCACGCAGGAGCTTGCCTCAGTCCTGCAGGAACTTTTCGACACGAACGTCCCCGTCATCGCTTTCAACGCGAGCTACGACTTCACCGTTCTGGCCGCGGAGTCCGCACGGTATGGCGTGCCCCAGTTGAGCCGCTTTCCGGTCCTGGATCCCTACATCATGAACAAGCAGGTGGACCGCTACCGGAAAGGCAAGCGCACCCTGACGGCGCTGTGTGAAGAGTACGGTGTGGTCCTGGACAATGCCCACACCTCCGCGGCCGATGCCCTGGCCACGCTGAGGGTCCTGGACGCCATGGCCGGGAAATTTCCCAAGCTGATGATGCCCGCGAGCCAGCTTCACCAGCTGCAGGTGGACTGGGCCATCAGCCAGGCTGCGGACTTCCAGGGGTACCTCCGGAAGACCAAGCCGGCTGCGGTCATCGAGGGTGACTGGCCCGTGCTTCCCCCGCAGGACGCAAGCCTTGGCGGCTTCTGAAAACTGCCGCTGCACGGTGCGAGGCAAGTCACAGTAACAGGGCTTCACATACGGGTACCCAATTCGTGTGCCCACATTCGGCATCTTCCTGCCTGGCCGTTCGATCGAACCGGATGATGCTCCCACGAGGGAACAATCTTCGATTTAGACCGTCTTTACAGTGCCCCAGTTCGGTTCCTTAGGGAAAAGGGGCAGGTGAGAGAATAAAGTTTTGCGGTCACCCCTGCCTTGCCGTGCGTGAACAGCGCCGGGCAGGTGCCAGGCGCCACAGCGCAGCCTTGCGGCCCGGTTGACTAATGACTCAGATGAAAGCGACAACCTGATGAAAATCAAAGCGATGAAGTGGCTTACCACGGCTCCCGTGGCACTTGCCCTGGCTGTCTCCCTCGCCGCCTGCGGCTCAGGGTCCGCCGAGCCCTCAGGGACACCCACGGACGCCCTCGCCGGCAGCGACCAGCAGACGCTGGACAAGTACACCACCGCCGACGTCACTCCGGTCGACCAGATTGACACGGCCACGCTGGGCCTTAATACAGAGGGCAAGCTTGAGGTGGGCACACTGTCCGACGCCCCGCCGAACATCTTCATCGACCCCTCTGGCAAGTTCACGGGCTACGACAACGAACTGCTGCGCGCCATCGCCGGCAAGCTTGGCCTCGAGGTCGAATTCGTTGCCACCGATTTCTCGGCACTCCTCTCCCAGGTCCAGACCAAGCAGTTCGACGTCGGGTCCTCCTCCATCTCCACCACAGATGCCCGCCGCCAGAACGTAGGCTTCACCAACGGCTACGACTTTGGCTTCATGGCCGTGGTTGCCAAGACCGACAGCGACGTCAAGGGCTTTGCCGACCTCACCGGCGACCTCCGCATCGGCGTGGTCCAGGGCACCGTCCAGGACGACTACGTCACCAACACCCTCAAGCTTGAGCCGATCCGCTTCCCGGACTACGCCACCGTGTACGCCAACGTGCGCAACGGCCAGGTGGACGCCTGGGTTGCGCCGTCCCAGCAGGCCACCGGCCAGGTCAAGGAAGGCGACGGCACCGTCATCGCCGAATCCGTCGTGAACACGCAGAACTTCACTGCCTACGCCGTGGCCAAGGACAACCAGCCGCTGATCGATGCGCTGAACTCCGGCCTGGACGCCGTAATCGCCGACGGAACCTGGTCCAAGCTGACCAAGGAGTGGTACCCGGACCGCGAAATGCCGGCCGACTGGAAGCCGGGCAGCAAGGCCGCCACGGTTCCGCAGAGCTGATTGAGCCGGGACGTTTATGGATCTCTTGGACCAACTGGCTGACACCTTCTTCAACTGGGAGGAAATGGCCAAGGTCATTCCCGCCCTACTCATGGTGGGACTGCCCAACACGCTGATATTGGCCGTGGCCTCCGGCATTTTCGGTTCCCTTTTGGGGCTCGCGCTGGCCATGATGGGCATCTCCCGCAACGCGGGAGCCCGATGGGTGGCCCGTATCTATACCGACATCTTCCGTGGCCTGCCCGCCATCCTGGTGATCCTGGTCATCGGCATCGGGCTCAGCCCCATCGCCCGGGAAATTACCGGGTCCCGGAACCCCTACCCACTGGGCATCCTGGCCCTGACCCTGATCGCGGCTGCCTACATCGGTGAAATATTCCGGTCGGGTATCCAGAGCGTTGAGAAGGGCCAGCTTGAGGCATCCCGGGCGCTGGGTTTCAGCTACGGCAGTTCCATGCGCCTGGTAGTGGTGCCGCAGGGCATCCGGCGGGTCCTGCCCGCACTGGTGAACCAGTTCATCTCGCTGCTGAAGGACTCGTCGCTGGTGTTCATGCTTGGGCTCGCCGCTTCCGACCGGGAAATCTTCCGGATCGGAAATGACGCCATGGCCAACACCGGAAACCTCTCTCCGCTCGTGGCCGCCGGGGTGCTCTACCTGATCCTGACCGTCCCGCTGACGCACTTCGTGAACTTCATCGACAACCGCCTGCGGACCGGCAAGCCTGAAAAGAAGGAACCGGACGAGCTGGCCGCGCCTATCGGCAAGGGGGCACAGGCATGACGGAATTCGCTTCCGGTACCCTGACCGGCAAGAACCTGCACCTTTCCTTCGGCCACAACCATGTTCTCCGCGGCATTGACCTGCATGTGGAGAAGGGCACCACGGCCTCCGTGATCGGCCCGTCGGGATCCGGCAAGTCCACGCTCCTACGGGTCATGAACCGGCTGATTGAACCCGACCAGGGCGATATCCTCCTGGACGGCCGCTCGGTGCTGAAGGACAACCCTGACGAGCTCCGGCAGCGGATCGGCATGGTGTTCCAGCAGTTCAACCTGTTCCCGCACAAAACGGTGGTGGACAACGTGTCCCTGGCGCTGCGGAAGCTGCGGAAGCTGTCCAAGGAGCAGGCACGCGCGGAAGCCCTGGAACAGCTGGACCTGGTGGGCCTGAAGCACAAGGCAGACTCCCGCCCGGCCAACCTGTCCGGCGGACAGCAGCAGCGCGTGGCCATTGCCCGGGCTTTGGCCATGAAGCCCGAGGTCATGTTCTTCGATGAGGCGACCTCCGCTCTTGACCCGGAACTCGTCAAAGGCGTCCTGGCGCTGATGACGGACCTGGCGAAGGGCGGCATGACCATGGTGGTGGTGACCCACGAGATGGGATTCTCCCGCAACGTGTCGGACACCGTGACCTTCATGGATGCCGGCGTCGTGGTGGAATCCGGGCCGCCGGAACAGATCTTCACCGAGCCAAGGACGGACCGGCTGAGGGGCTTCCTCTCCGACGTCCTCTAGCTCCAAGAGCGCACAAAGAAATCCCCGGCTGCAGCCCGCAGCCGGGGATTTCTGGTTCCGCCGAGATGGCATTTTGCGGCAGTTTCAGGCTCCGGAATTGCCGTCAAGTGCCATTTCGCGGGGAGTTAAAGGGACGACGGCGGGACTCGCCTGAGTCCCTACCCTTGTGCCGCGGCGGCGGCCTTTGCTGCGGCCGGCAGTGCGTCGAAGATCCGGTTCATGGCGGCGTCATCGTGCGCGGCGGACAGGAACCAGGCCTCGAAGACCGAGGGCGGCAGGTACACCCCTGACTCCAGCATCGAGTGGAAGAACGGCGCGTAGCGGAAGCTTTCCTGGGCCTGGGCGTCGGCGTAGTTGTGGACGCCGTTGGCCGAGGTGCCAAAGGCCACGGAGAAGAGGTTGCCGGCGAACTGGATGGAGTGGTCCACGCCTGCGGCGTCCAGGGCGGTGGACAGTGCCGAGGAAAGTTCCAGCGAGCGGACATCGATGAAGGAGTAGACGTCGCGGGTGGCATGGGTCAGGGTGGCCACGCCGGCTGCCATCGCCACGGGGTTTCCGGAGAGCGTTCCGGCCTGGTACACGGGCCCCGTGGGGGCGAGGTAATCCATAACGTCGGCACGTCCGCCGAGGGCCGCCGTCGGCATTCCTCCGCCGATGACCTTGCCGAAGGTGAGCAGGTCCGGGGTCCACGGCTCGGCGGCGTCCGGCGCCCCGCCGGTAAGCCCCCAGTAGCCGGAGTAGCCCGTGCGGAAACCGGTGAGCACCTCGTCCACGATGAGCAGCGCCCCATGTTCACGGGTGATGCGGGACAGGCCGAGGTTGAAGCCCTCCCCCGGGGTCACCACGCCCATGTTGGCCGGGGCTGCTTCGGTGATCACGGCCGCAATGTTCTGCCCGTGTGTGGCGAAGGCTTCCTTGACGGCGGCGAGGTCGTTGTAGGGCAGCACCAGCGTCTCGGCGGCGGTGGCTTCCGTAACACCGGCGGACCCGGGCAGGGCAAGGGTGGCGACGCCGGAACCTGCGGCCGCGAGGAGACCGTCCAGGTGGCCGTGGTAGCAGCCGGCGAACTTGATGATGAGGTTGCGCCCCGTGAACCCGCGCGCCAGGCGGACGGCGGTCATGGTGGCCTCGGTGCCGGTGGATACCATCCGGAGGCGTTCGACGGCGGGAACGCGTTCCTTGACGATTTCGGCCAGGTTCGCCTCATCCGGAGTGGAGGCACCGAAGGACAGGCCGCGGTCCACTGCCGCGTGTACCGCGTCCAGCACAGCGGGGTGTGCGTGGCCCAGCAGCGCCGGACCCCAGGAGCACACCAGGTCCACATATTCCTTGCCGTCGGCGTCCGTCAGGTACGGCCCCTTGGCGGAGACCATGAAGCGCGGCGTACCGCCCACGGACCCGAAGGCGCGGACCGGGGAGTTGACCCCGCCCGGCATGAGCTGGCGGGCGCGGTCGAAAAGTTCCTCGTTGCGAGGGTTGCTGGAAGTCATGGTTCCTATTCTCTCAGTTAGCGGGCCGGTGAATCGGCCAGCAGTTCAGCCACGCGGGGCGCCACTGCCGTCCCCATCAGCTCAATGGAGCGCATCATGGCGGAATGCGGCAGCGGGCCGTTGCTGTATTTGAGGTCGAAGCGGTCTACGCCCAGGTTCTGCCTAAGCAGGGCGATCTTCCGGGCCACCGTCTCGGGAGAGCCGACGTAGAGGGCACCCTCGGGCGCGCACAGGGCGTCGAACTCGCCCCTCCCCGCCGGACCCCAGCCCCGTTCGGCGCCGAGCTTGTTCCGCAGCTTCAGCCAGTGCGGGAAGAGTTCCTCGCGGGCCTGCTCGTCGGTGTCCGCCACATGTCCAGGCGAATGGGTGGCCACCTGCTGCATGGGGTGGCCGTACTTCGCCATCGCTTCTCTGTACAGGTCCACGAGGGGGCGGAAGGCACGGGGCTGCCCGCCAATAATGGCGAAGATGATGGGATAGCCGTACTGCGCGCACCTCAACACGGATTCGGGCGTGCCGCCCACCCCGATCCAGGTGGGCAGCAGGTGG
Organism: Pseudarthrobacter quantipunctorum; assembly: GCF_045291495.1. Taxonomy (NCBI): domain Bacteria; kingdom Bacillati; phylum Actinomycetota; class Actinomycetes; order Micrococcales; family Micrococcaceae; genus Pseudarthrobacter; species Pseudarthrobacter quantipunctorum. Next base: position 1,298,220 of record NZ_CP148033.1, on the reverse strand, counting down.
CGCTCCAGCGGCGGGTACACGCTCAACCCGGCCACTGCCGGCCTGGTACGGCCTTCCCAGTGCACGGGCTTCTGCGCCCGGACTTTGTCGAAGAGCTCGAGTTTTTCCTCGAACAGGACCTCGTAGTCGGCCAGGTCGAGCCCGAACAGCGGAAAGGACTCGATGAAGGAGCCACGGCCCAGCATGACCTCAGCGCGGCCGTTGGAGATGGCGTCCACGGTGGAGAACCGCTGGAACACCCGGATGGGATCATCGGAACTCAGGACGGTGACAGCTGAACCCAACCTGATGCGGGTGGTGCGGGCGGCAGCGGCGGCGAGGAAGACTTCCGGTGCGGACACCGCGTAATCCTTGCGGTGGTGCTCCCCCACGCCAAAGGCATGGAGTCCGACGGCGTCCGCCAGTTGGGCCTCTTCGAGCAGCTGGCGCAGCACCCGGGCATGCGGCTGCGGGCTTCCGTCCGGATTCTCGCCGACGTCGCCGAACGTGTTCAGGCCCAGAAGTATCCGGTCCGGTGCAACCGGGGCGGTGGGACTCTCGGGAACGGATACGGACCGGGGAGCCGGGGTGCCAGCCATCAGGACTCCCTCAGCCAGCCGGCCAGCTCAGCGGCCCAGTAGGTCAGGACCATGTGGGCGCCGGCGCGCCGGATGCCCAGCACGGACTCGGTGATGGCGGCCTGCCTGTCGATCCAGCCGTTGGCGGCAGCAGCCTCGATCATGGCGTACTCGCCGGAGATCTGGTAGGCCGCCACCGGGACCGGGCTCATGGCGGCAACATCGGCCACGATGTCCAGGTAGCTCATGGCAGGTTTGACCATCACGATGTCGGCCCCCTCGGCGAGGTCCAGTTCCACCTCGCGAAGGGCCTCGGTACGGTTGCCGGCATCCATCTGGTAGGTCCGCCGGTCACCCTTCAACTGGGAGTCGACTGCTTCGCGGAAGGGGCCATAAAAAGCGGAGGCGTACTTGGCGGAGTACGCGATGACGGACGTGCTGGTGTGGCCCGCCCCGTCCAGGGCGGCGCGGATGGCGGCAATTTGGCCGTCCATCATGCCGGAGGGGCCCAGCATGTGGGCGCCGGCGTCTGCCTGGGCCACGGCCATTTGGGCGTAGATTTCCACGGTACGGTCGTTGTCCACGTAACCGTCGGCGTCGAGCACGCCGCAGTGGCCGTGGTCCGTGAACTCATCCAGGCACACGTCGCTCATGACCACCAGGTCGTCTCCCACCTCGGCGCGCACGTCCCTGATGGCCTTGTTCAGGACTCCGTCCGGGTCAAGGGATGCCGTTCCCTCGGCGTCCCGGGTCTCCGGGATGCCGAACAGCATGATGCCGCCCAGCCCGAGCTCCACCGCTTCCGCCGCGGCACGCTTCAAAGTCTCCGTGGTGTGCTGGACAACGCCCGGCATCGAGGTGATGGGGTTGGGCTCCGCCAGGCCTTCCCGGATGAAGGCCGGAAGGATAAGTTCTGCGGGCGCCAAGCGGGTTTCGGCCGTCAGCCGCCGCATGGCGGGGGTGGTGCGGAGGCGGCGGGGGCGGTGGCTGGGAAAAGTCATGGTCCTGTCCTTAACGTTGTACGGGTGGTGTGCTCATGCCCGCTGGCGGGCGTCCCCCGCGTCAGGGTGGTTCTCCGCCGGCATCCTCGGTTGTGCGGAGTGCTGCAACGACGGCGGCAACAAGCCCTGCCGGCGAGGGCTCAGCCGCAACGGCAGCCACCGGCAAGCCAAGCGCGGCGGCCTGGTCCGCCGTCGAACGCCCGATGGCCACGAGGCGGCACCCGCGCAAAGGGGAAAGTTCATGGATGCGCCGGGCGGCGCTGGGGGAAGCGGCGATGACGGCGTCGAGGCGTCCGGCCGCCAGCTCCGCTGCGGCGATTTCCGGTGTGAGCAGGGCGTACGACGGCGGCTGCCGGTCCGTTCCCCCGCTGTCCGCCGGGATGGCCAGCCTGCGTTCCGCTGCCGCGGGGTAATCAACGGTGCGGTATGCGGTCACTGCAGTGACGTTGCTTCCGGCCGCTGACAGGCCCCCCGCCAGGCGGGGCGATGCTATGTCGGCCTGCGGCAGCAGGACCTTGCCGTCCCCGCCCGGCCACACAGCGAGCAAACCTGCTGCGGACTGCTCATCCTCCGGCGTGAGTGCGACCTTAAGCCCCCGGTCTTCCAGGAGCCTGCGCGTCGCCGCACCCACCGCGGCTATCCGGGTGGCAGGCGGGATCCACTGGGCCGGTGACAGGCCCCGTTCAGCGGCCTTGGCCGTGAGCACATGGACCGTGGTGGCGCTGCTGACCACCAGCCAGTCGAATGCCCCCGCACCCAGGGCATCGCAGGCAACATCGAGCGAGTGCTGGTCCGGCGCACGCTCGAAGTCGATCAAGGGCAGCAGGAATGCACTGGCGCCGGCCTCCTGCAGCGCGTCCACGAGCGCCAGCGATCGCTCCGGACTGCGCGTGATCAGTACCCGCGCCCCGGTCAGTGGCCGCTCCGGCGGCAGACCCTTGTCCTGCATACTTACCCGCGTCCCGGCCGGACCTGCCGGACGCACTGGACAGGCAACCGCATGGCCGGAATCAGGAAGCCTGCAGGTCCGCGATGTCCGCGGCGCCGGCGGCGAGCAGGACTTCGGCCAGTTCGATGCCCAGCAGCGTGGCGCCCACCTCGGTGAGGCCGTCGGTGGCCCGCTTGTCCCGGACAGAGGCCGTGCCGTCCACCGCGCACACCACGGCCTCCAGGTGCAGCAGGCTGCCCTTGCGGAAGGCGTAGGCGCCAACCGGTGCCGCGCAGCCGGCCTCAAGCCGGGCCAGCAGGGCCCGCTCGGCCGTGACCGCGAGCCGGGTATCGGGATCGTCAAGTGCGCTGAGGGCCTGGGCCAGGACGTCCTTGGACCCTTCGGCAAAGCCGGGCCGGGCGGGGGCGTCGGCCGTGCGGCACTCGATGGCCAACGACCCCTGCCCGGCGGCGGGAAGCATAACGTCCGTTTCGAGGAACTCGCTGACGGTGTCCAGCCTGCTGATGCGTTCCAGGCCTGCGGCTGCCAGTACCACGGCGTCCAGGTCGCAGGACTTGCCGGGAACCACTTCAGTTGTGGCGTTGCCCGGCAGCCCGGGGACCCGGCCAAGGCGGGTGTCCACGTTGCCGCGGATATCGACGATCTCCAGGTCCGGCCGTGCGGCGCGGAGCTGGGCGGCGCGCCGTGGCGAGCCGGTGCCCACCCTGGCGCCCGCGGGGAGGTCGGCAAGTTTCAGCCCGTCCCGGGCGCACAGGACGTCGCGGACATCAACCCGCCGCGGGGTTGCCGCCAGGCTGAGCCCTACGGCCGCGCCCGTGGGCAGGTCCTTGAGTGAATGGATGGCGACGTCGCACTCGTTGCGCAGCAGCGCATCGCGCAGGGCGGCGACGAAAACGCCGGTGCCGCCCATCTGGGAGAGCGAGCCCGTTAGGACGTCGCCGTCGGTCCGGATGTGGACGAGCTCCACCGGAAACCCTCCGACGGCGGCCAGCTGGTCTGCGGTCTGCTGCGTCTGGGTGAGCGCCAGCTTGCTGGCGCGGGTGCCGATCCGGACCGTCACTGCTGCGGCGCTCCCCCGGAAGCGGCTGGCTGGCTGGCGCCGGCCTCGCCGGGGTAGGAGTCGTGCCCGGTGCCCACGGTGGTGTCCGCACCGGCAATCGTGGGCTTTTCGCCGCGGAAGTTCTGGCAGCAGCCCGGGCGGCAGACGTCGTACCAGGGACCGAGGTCCGTCAGCGCCGGACGGTCACTGATGTTGTTGGCAGCCGTCCGCTCTGAGATCAGGTCCACCATGCCGTTGACGAACTTGCGGTGTGTCCCGGGTGTGGGGACGCGCGTGGCGGTAAGCCCCAGGTTGTCGCAGGTTTCCAGGGCTTCGGTGTCCAGGTCCCAAACAACTTCCATGTGGTCGCTGACGAATCCGAGCGGGACGATGACAATTCCCTTGACACCCTGGCCGGCCAGTTCCTCGATGGCGTCGTTGATGTCCGGCTCCAGCCAGGGCACGTGCGGAGCGCCGGACCGGGACTGGTACACCAGGGACCAGGGCGCCGTCAGGCCCGATTCCTCCTCCACGCGCTGGATGACGGCTGCAGCCGTGGCCAGGTGCTGGGCAACGTAGGCGGAGCCTTCCGCGAATTCGCGGGGCTCGCCCTCTGAGCGGCCGGCCGCCTCCGCGTCCCGGGTGGGGATGGAGTGGGTGGCGAACAGGATCTGGACCGGCGCGTCCGGGGTGCCTGCGGCTGCGAGCTTTTCCCGGACTTCCGCCAGGCCGGCGGCGGTGCCCTCTACGAACGGCTCCACGAACCCGGGGTGGTCGAAGTACTGGCGCACCTTGTCCACTTCGAGCCGGCCGTCCAGGCCGGTTTCGGTCAGTGCCATGCCGATGTCCTCGCGGTACTGGCGGCAGCTGGAGTAACAGGAGTAGGCACTCGTGGTGATCATCAGGAGGCGGCGGTGGCCGGCGTCGTATGCGTCCTGCAGGGTCTGCGGAATGTACGGGGCCCAGTTGCGGTTGCCCCAGAGGACCGGCAGCTCGATGCCGCGGGCAGCAAGTTCGGCCTCCAGGGCAGCCTTGAGCTCGCGGTTCTGCTGGTTGATGGGGCTGATGCCGCCGTTGGCGCGGTAGTGGTGCGAGACCTCTTCCAGCCGTTCATCCGGGATGCCGCGGCCGCGGGTCACGTTGCGGAGGAACGGGATGACGTCCTCCTGGCCTTCCGGCCCGCCGAAGGAGGCGAGGAGGACGGCGTCGTAATTCTTGGGTGCCATCCGCCCGGCCTCGGTGACAGGGTTGACGACGACGGGGCCGCCGTCGGTTGTGGGGTCAAGCTGGCTCATGCGAGCACCTCCGCTACTTCTGCCGGGGAAATCCGGCGTCCGGTGTAGAACGGGACTTCCTCCCGGACGTGGTTGCGTGCTTCGGTGGCGCGCAGGTGGCGCATCAGGTCCACCAGGTCCACCAGTTCGGGGGCTTCAAGGCCCAGGATCCATTCCCAGTCACCGAGGGCGAACGAGGAGACGGTGTTGGAGATGACCTGCGGGAACTCCCGGCCCAGGAGGCCGTGTTCGCGAAGCATCGCGCCCCGCTCTTCCTCGGGCAGGATGTACCACTCGTAGGAGCGGACGAACGGGTAGACGCACAGCCATTCCGCCGGCGCTACCCCACGGGAGTATGCGGGCGTGTGGTTCTTGGCGAACTCGGCCTCGCGGTGCACGCCCATGGCGGACCAGACAATTTCCGTGCCGGCAAAGAGGGTGCTGCGGCGGATGTCGCGGATGGCCTGCTGCAGCGCTTCCGGCTTGGGGCCGTGGAGCCACACCATGACGTCCGCGTCGGCCCGCATGGCGGAGACGTCGTAGCTGCCGCGGTGCGTCACACCGGCCCGGGCCAGCCGTTCCAGGAGGGCCTCGAAGTCAGCGGCTGCGTCGGCGCTGCGGATCAGGGTCTCCGAGCGCTTGAATACCGTCCAGAGGGTGAAAAACTGCTCGGCTGATTCTTCGGTTTTAGTGACAGATTCGGCAGATGTGTGGCTCATGGTTACAAGTTTGCCCCCTCCTACCCGTCAAGTCGAAACCAACAACTTCTACAAGCCGTAGAAGTGCGCAACGTCACATCAGCGGGAGGGCCGGGCAGTTCCCGGCTTCCCCTAGGGCTTCCGCAACCGAAGGTAGATCACGCCCGCACCGGCGGCCAGGCCCACCAGTCCCAGGCCGAGCCCGATCGTCGCTGCCTGCAGCTCCGGCTGCGTGCTGATGTAGGAGCCCACGCGCTGCCTGCTGCCCGGCAGCGTCCCTTCGGCCTGCGGAGTGCGGCCGCCCGGTTCCCGGGCCTGGTCCGGCTGTGCTGCTTCGGCTGCCCCCGGAGCTCCCGGCGTGCCGGCCCCGGCCTCGGGGCCGGCCGCAGGCGGCGGCGCGCCGTCCCCGGGAATGCCTGGCTGGACGGCGCCCGGCTGGGCGGTGGCCGGGTGCTCGGTGCTTGGGCTTTTAATGCCTGGGTGTTCGGTGCCAGGCAGGTCTGCCGCGGGCTGCTCCGCCCGCGTCCCGGGTTCCGACGACGGCACGGGCGCCCCGGTGGGAGTGCCGGCCGGTGTCGGCTGGGCGGGCGCGGAAGGAGCCGGGCTCCCTGTCAGTGTCCCCGGCGAAGACAGGGACGGTACCGGAACGGCTGTTGCAGGAAGCGTTGCCGAAGGGATCTCCGGCACGTCTGGCGGGAGCGGGAGGGGCGTCGACGGTACGGCCAACGGGGACGCCGCGGCCGAGGGAGCCAGCGAGGCTGTGACCGCCGGAAGGAGGGGAGCTGGAGCGGACAGGGTGGAAGGGACTGGAGAAGGGGCAGCCGCCTCCCTGGTAGGCCTGCCGCCGTCGTCGGTTTTCTCCTTGCGCGGCTCCGTGCGTGGTGCCCTGCCTGCCTCCTTGCCGCCAGGGTCTTGGCTTGGGGCGTCCTGCCTGGAAGGAGCGGAAGTGCTGCCGGGCTGGGGATCCCCCTCATCACCCAGTGAGGCGGGGACGCCTGCTGCAAGGACCAGTACCGCTCCGACCGCCGCAGCCGCAGTGCCGCGCCGGACTCCCCCATGGATGCCGGTCCGGGACGTGAGAATTTCAGACCTGTTGTGAAACATAGTCATCGACCCTAGCCACGTCGCCAGGCGAAATAAAAGCCGGGCAGATCAGCGGCTTAGTGCCCGGGCAGGAGGCCCATGGCAGCTACCGGCTCCTGACCAGTAGTGACGTTCAGCGGACCACGCTGCGGATCTGTTCGATCGTGTCGGACACCACAGCGGCCAGCCCGTTGCCCGCCACCCAGCCGCCAACCACAGCCAGGTTCCCCGCCGCGGCACAGGCCTTTCGGATGTCCGCTACGCGGGCGCGGTGTCCCACAGCGGCGAAGGGCAGCGATCCCCGCCACCGGACCACATCCCAGTCCACCACGTCTTCGGCTTTGATGGCCACGCCCAGCAGGGCCTGCGCATCACGCAGGGACGCGCCCAGCAGTTCGGCGTCGGTGTCAGGACCGCCGGGCTGTTCGCCGGCCCCGTGCACCCGGCCATAGGAGAGCCGGACAACGTGACGGCCGGGGCCGGCCGCTTCGGCCAGCCAATCCCATTTGCCGGTGGCATGGGTCAGGGCTTTCGCCTCAATGCCGGGGGTCTGGGGCGCCACCAGCACGCCCGTGCCCCGGGGACGGCGGTCCAGTTCGGGCTTGTCGAGAACAAGCGTGACGAGCTTGACGTCGGGTCCTGCCGGAGGCCGTCGCCCTGCCAGGGAGGGCACCGCGGCTTCCAAAAGTCCGACGGCGGCCGGACCGTCAACGCCTACCACCAGCAGGCCGGCGTCGAACGTTGCTCCCGGCGAGCTGACCCGCCACCCTTCAGCAGTCCGGGCCACCGCTGAGGCGGGCGTCGCGGACAGGAGCGTCACCCCGCGGGTGCGAAGGTCGCCCACCAAAGCGGTGACCAGCGTGTGCATCCCGCGCTCAAGGCCGGCAACGGCAGAGCCTGCCTTGGCCGGAACGGCGGGCTCCGGCCTGCGGCCGTTGTGCGCGGGTGACCCGGCGCCGGCGCGGCGCTGGGCGGAAACGGCAGCGGCAAGGGAGCCGTGCCGCCTGATACCGGCGCGGAGCCCCGGAGCCACCATGTCGACGTCGAGCAGTCCTGGATCCGCGGAGTGGACACCGCCCACCACCGGGGCCACCAGGCGTTCCAGGACCCTGTTTCCCATGCGTGCTCTCACCAGGGCGGAGACGCTGATGACATCGTCCGCCGTCCCCACTGAGGCCGGGAGGAACCTGTCCAGGGCCGCCCGGAGGGTTCCCAGGGCGCCCAACGACCTCCTGACTTCCGGGTCCCACGGGTTGGCCGGAATGCCCAGGACGCCCGTCTTGGGCAGTTCGCGCGGGCCGTCCGGAAGCTGCACCCAGGCTCCCCCCGGGCGCGGCGGGACGATGCTGCCGGCGAGGCCAAGCTCGCCGGCCAGGCGCGCGACGGCGTCGGAGCGGGTGGCGAAAGATTCCGCGCCGCTGTCCAGGGTCAGGCCGGCAACGGTGTGGCTGCCCACGCAGCCGCCCCATTCCGGTCCGGCTTCCAGGACTGTGACCTGGAAGCCGGCGGAAGCCAGCTCGCGGGCGGAGAGCAGTCCGGAAATACCGCCGCCCACCACCAGCGCGGTCCGGGGCTGAGCCGGCATGCTGGCCATGGGGTTACTCCGGGGAGATGGAGTGGATGAGTTCGACCACCCGGGTGAGGACGGCGGGATCCGTCTCCGGCGGAACGCCGTGCCCCAGGTTGACCACGTGCCCGGGGGCTGCCGCGCCGGCGGCTATGACCTCGCGGACGTGCGCTTCGAGGATGTCCCAGGGGGCCGGCAGGAGGGCGGGGTCGATGTTTCCCTGCAGCGGCACCGTGCCGCCCAGCCGGCGGTTTGCCTCATCGAGCGGGAGCCGGTAGTCCACGCCCACCACGTCCACTCCGACGTCGCGCATGGCCACCAGGAGCTCTGACGTGCCCGTGCCGAAGTGGATCAGCGGAGCACCGAGGTGCCGCACATGGTCCAGGGCGCGTGCAGAGGCCGGCGCCACATACCTGGTGTAGTCCGCCAGGCCCAGGGAACCGGCCCACGAGTCGAACAGCTGGGCTGCGGAAGCGCCGGCCTCGAGCTGTGCCTGCAGGAACATGCCGGAGGCGTCGGCGGCCCAGTTGGCCAGGGCGTTCCAGGTTTCCGGGTCGGCGTGCATCATGGTCCGCGGACCCAGGTGGTCACGGGACGGCCTGCCCTCCACCATGTAGGCCGCAAGCGTGAACGGTGCACCGGCGAAGCCGATCAGCGGGGTGCTGCCGAGCTCGGCCACAGTGAGGCGGACCGCTTCACGGATCGGCTCCAGTGATTCCCAGGTAAGTTGGGGCAGCGCTGCCACGTCTGCGGCCGTGCGGACCGGGCTGTCCAGGACCGGTCCCACGCCAGGCACGATGTCCACGCCGACTCCGGCAAGCTTCAGGGGAATGACAATGTCCGAGAAGAAGATGCCAGCGTCGACGTCGTGGCGGCGGACGGGCTGGAGCGTAATCTCGGAAGCCAGCTCCGGGCGCAGGCAGGAGTCCAGCATGGCAACACCTTCGCGGACCTTGAGGTACTCAGGCAGCGAACGTCCGGCCTGCCGCATGAACCAGACGGGGCGCCGGGACGGTTTGCCTCCACGGTATGCCGTAATCAGCGGGGAATCTGCGGTGCGGCCGTCCAGCAGCGGGTGGTCTGCGGCGAGGGCACCGGCAGGGGACATGGCGGGGCTGGAAGTCATGCCTTTGATTGTGCCGAAAATCGGCTCCAAAAGATAACGACAAAGTGTCATCCGAAGGTGCTTTGGCCGCGCCGTGTCAGGAATCACAGCCTCCGCCTGCCCCAGTCCGCGCCCGGAGTTGTTCTACCGAGTAACGAAAAAGCTATGATTGTCCTGCTGTGGTTCTTTTTTCATTGGTGGCTACACACGCCGACATCGATCTTGAGACCGTTGCTCAGTTGAGCAACGGTTCCTCGGGGATCGCCACATCCGCCCTTTCCGGATCGCCGGCAGTGACGGGTGCCATTGTCCTTGCCACCTGCAACCGCTACGAGATCTACGGCGAGGCACCCCATCCGGATGATGTAGAGGCAGCCCGCGCCGCCCTGGTGGCCCAGATCAGCGACGTCAGTGGACTAAGCGAACCCCTAGTCTCACGCTCCTTCAGTACCCGCACCGGTCCGGAAGTCAGCCAGCACCTCTTTGCCGTCAGCGCAGGCCTGGACTCCGCCGTCGTCGGAGAGCGTGAAATCGCCGGGCAGGTCCGGCGGGCACTCATCACCGCCCAGCATGAAGGCACGGCAAGCGCCGGCCTGGTCCGGCTGTTCCAGGCGGCCTCAAAAACTGCCAAGGATGTTGGCGCGCAGACCGCCCTCGGCTCACGGGGCCTGTCCATCGTCTCGGTCGCCCTGGACCTGGCAACTGACCTGTCCGAGAATCCGGACTGGTCCAGCAAGAAAGTGGTGGTGTTCGGAACGGGAGCCTACGCCGGTGCCACCATGGCGCTCCTGCGCGAACGCGGCTGCACGGACATCTCGGTCTTTTCCTCTTCCGGCCGTGCCGAAGGTTTTGTGGCCACCCGTGGCGGCACCGCGCTTGACGCCGACTCCCTCCGCCCGGCCGTGGCTGCGGCTGATGTCATGATCGGCTGCAGCGGTTCCGATACCAGGGTGGAGGCCGATGAACTGGCTGATGTCCGGGCGAACTCCCCGCAGCCGCTGATTGCCATCGACCTTGCGCTTACCCATGACTTCGACCCCGGAGTTGGCGAACTTGATGGCGTTGAGCTCCTCACCCTGGAGTCGGTGCGCCTCGCCGCCCCCCAGGAGCAGGCTGAATCGCTGGCCCAGGCCAGCGGCATTGTGAGCGGCGCCGCGAAGGCCTTCGAGCACGAGCGCGAGGTCCGGTCCGTGGATTCCGCTATCGTTGCCCTGCGCCGGCACACCATGAGCGTCCTGGACGCGGAAATGGAAAAGGTCCGGGCCCGGCACGGCTGCACCGCCGCTGCCGAGGAAGTGGAGTTTGCGCTTCGCCGCATGGTCAAGCAGCTCCTCCATGTGCCCACGGTGCGCGCCCGCGAGCTCGCCGCAAACGGCCAGCAGGACGACTACGTGGCAGCCCTGGAGGCCCTCTACGGCATCACCGTGGAGCAGCCGGCGGCTGCGGCCCCTCAAGCCGAATGCCCGGTGGACCACCGCGGCCTCGAAACCGCCTGATCCGCCCTCCCCCGCCAACGCTCTCGCACTTCCTGCGCCGTTTTCGCCAACGCTCTCGCACTTCCTGCGCCGTTTTCGCCAACGCTCTCTCCATTGATGCGCCCTTTTCGCCAACGCTCTCGCACTTCCTGCGCCGTTTTCGCCAACGCTCGTTCACCTCCTGCAGGAAAGTGATAGAGCGTTTCGGTCCAAGCCACATCAAGTGATAGAGCGTTTCAGTTCGCCCCACATCAAGTGATAGAGCGCTTCAGGTCAACCCACATCAACTGATAGAGCGTTTCGGTTTAACCGACATCAAGGGAGAGAGCGTCCTAGTAGACGGGCTTGTTGGGTTCCACCTCACGCACCCAGGCGAGAATGCCGCCGTCGAGATGGCTGACCCGCTGGTAGCCCGCTTTCCTGGCCGCGGCCAGGACGTTGGCGGACCGTGTACCGGCTTTGCAGAGGAACACCACGTCCCGGTCCTGGGGAATCTCCGGCCAGGCCTCCCCCGCCAGAATCCGGCCCTGCGGGATCAGCACAGCGCCGTCGATCCGGACGATGTCGTACTCGCCCGGTTCCCGCACGTCCACCAGGTCGAAGTCCTTGAGGCCGGCTTTCCGCGAGGCCAGCATGGTGGCCAGCTGCGTGGCCGTTACCGAGTGTTCGGTATCCGCCTGCCCTGCCGGCTCAATCCCGCAAAACGCCTCGTAGTCGGTCAGTTCCGTAATCGGCTCCGCCGCCGGGTCCTTGGATACCCGGATCTCCCGCCAGCTTCCGCCGAGGGCGTCGTACAGCGCCACCCGGCCCAGCAGGGAACGTCCGACGCCGGTGATCAGCTTGACCGCTTCGGTCACCATCAGCGACCCCACGGCCGCGCACAGCATGCCGAACACGCCGCCCTCGCCGCAGGACGGCACAGAGCCGGCGGGGGGTGCCTCAGGGTAGAGGTCACGGTACGTGGGCCCATGCTTTTCCCAGAACACGCTGACCTGGCCGTCAAAACGGAAGATGGAACCCCAGACGTACGGCTTGCCCAGGATGGCTGCAGCGTCATTAACCAGGTAGCGGGTAGCGAAGTTGTCCGCACCGTCCAGGATGAGGTCGTAGCCCGCGAACAGTTCCAGTGCGTTGGAGGCATCCAGCCGGACATTGTGCAGCCGGACGTCCACCAGGGGGTTCAGTGCCGCGATGGCATCGCGTGCCGACTCGATCTTGGGCCGGCCAACGTCTGCCACCCCGTGGATGACCTGGCGCTGCAGGTTGCTAAGGTCAACGTCGTCATCGTCAATGATTCCCAGCGTCCCCACCCCGGCGGCGGCGAGGTACAGCAGCGCAGGCGATCCGAGCCCGCCGGCCCCAATGACCAGCACTTTTGCGTTCTTGAGCCGCCGCTGCCCGATGGCGCCGATCTCGGGGATGATGAGATGCCGCGAATAGCGCTCCACCTCTGCGGCGGTGAGGTCGGCTGCCGGTTCCACCAGCGGATCCAAGGACACAGTTGAAACATTTGCAATGAACGTCGAGGCCATACTTCAATGTATGCCCCGGGATACCGCCCGGTCATATTACCCCGCAGTAAAGTGGAGGTAACTGCAACGAAAGAAGGACAACCGTGGTCCATGAAGCACGGGCTAACCGCCCGCCGGCCGTCGAACCGCAAACGCCCTCGCGTCCTGCAGGCCAACGGTCGGCCAGGCTTCCACGGGACGAACGCCGCGCCCAGCTGCTCATGGCAGCCCAGGAAGTCTTCGTGGCCAACGGTTACCACGGTGCAGCCATGGACGAGATCGCCGAGACGGCGCACGTCAGCAAACCGGTGCTCTACCAGCACTTTCCCTCAAAACGGGAGCTGTACCTCGCCCTGCTCGAAAGCCACCTTGCGTCCCTGACCGACCTCATGCTGGGGGCGCTGAACTCCACCACGGACAATGACGAACGCGTCCAGGCCGTCATGCGGGCCTATTTCCAGTTCATCGCCAACGACGACCAGGCCCACCGGCTGGTGTTCGAGTCGGACCTGATAAATGACCCGGACGTCAGCGCACGGCTGGAAACCTTCAACAGGACGTTTGCCGACGCCATCGCGCGCGTCATCGCCGAAGACACCAAGCTCCCCCACCTTGAGGCGCAGCTCCTGGGCCGGGGACTCGCTGGAATGGCGCAGGTCAGTGCCCGTTACTGGCTTGAAACGGACGGCAACCTGGACCTCGATGTCGCCAGCGACCTCATCTACCGTTTAGCTTGGCGCGGAATCTCTCGCTTCCCCAAAGAGTCCTAGACTACAAATAAGACATAACCAAGCAACGTGAATGGCTGGGAGGCCCCTGTGGAAATTAAGATCGGCGTTCAGAATATCGGCCGCGAAATCGTACTGGAATCAAACGAGGATGCGGATTCGGTAGCCAAGATAGTGGAGGATGCCATCACCAAGGGCAGCGAACTCCGCCTGAAGGATGACAAGGGACGCCTGATCATTGTTCCCGGAAACGCCCTGGGCTACGTGGAAATCGGGGCCGAAGAGGCACGGCGCGTAGGTTTCGGCCAGTTCTAGGGCCTGCCGAAGAACCACCCGTAGCCCAAGGAGGACCATGCTTTCGCTGACCATCGTTGTACTGGCAGCCGCCGCCGCAGGCTTTATTGTCTGGGCAAACGACAAGCGGCATGCCAAGTACGGGGCCGGCGTGCCCGCCGGGGTTTCCGTGGCCGTTGCAGCCTTGGCCTGGATCATCCTGATGGCCGCCGGATTCGGCTACCTGCCGGGACTCACCTGGATCCCCTGGGTCCTGCCGATCGTCCTTGGAGCCGCGGCCGCAACAGCGGCCGCCATCTACCTTGGCCGCTCACGTGCGCGGCAGGATACGGAACGGCTGACAGCGATCCTGCGGGCCTGAAGCCGGCCAGGAACGTGGACGAGCGCAGAACCTTGCGCACGCTGGACAAAAGTGGCCGCCACCCCTCGGGGTGGCGGCCACTGCCGTTTAGAGGTCACAGTGCCTGGTGAACGCGGCCGCGTGGTGACCCCTCTGCTACACGGTGCGGGCACTTGGGGCTGTACGGGCACCTAATGCCCCTGCACGTACTTCGCCGGCTCGGCCACGGCCCCCGCCGCTGCCGCTGCTGCACTTGCTCCCGCGGCTGCCGCGAGGTCCCTCGCCGTCACCTGTCCCCCGGCGTCGTGGGACGTGTAGCGGATGAAGATTCGGTTGTAGCGCCAGTCGAGGTCCGGATGGTGGTTCTGCTCCTCGGCCAGGCGTCCGACGTCGGCAATCACCGTAAGTGCGGCAGCCGCCGTCGGCATCTTGAAGACGGTGACCAACCCGCCGTTGCCGGCCCGCCAGTCAGGCAGCCCAGCCAGGGCTTCATCGATGCGTTCCGGGGGAAGTGCGTCTTTGCCGGCCACTGCTGCTCCTGGGATCAGGGCGCGGCCGCCAGAATGCGGGCTACAGGAACTCGGCCCGGCCCTCCATTGCCGACGACGCCAGCGCGTGTTCACGGCGGGGTATGCGGCCCGCCGCTTTCGCCAGCCTACCGGCGATGACGGCGTGCTTGAAGGCCTCCCCCATCAGGGCAGGGTTCTGCGCCCGCGTCACCGCCGTGGCCAGGAGCACGGCGTCACAGCCCAGTTCCATCGCGAGGGCGGCGTCGGAGGCAGTACCGATGCCCGCGTCCAGCACCACAGGGACCGAGGCCCGGGACACAATGAGTTCAATGTTGTGCGGATTGAGGATGCCCAGGCCGGTCCCGATCGGCGAGCCAAGCGGCATGACGGCGGTGGCGCCGAGGTTTTCGAGCCGCAGGGCCAGGACAGGATCGTCATTGGTGTACGCGAAGACCTTGAACCCCCTGTTGACCAGCTGCTCTGTGGCGTCCACAAGCTCAACGGCGTCCGGCAGGAGGGTGTGTTCGTCTGCGATGACCTCGAGCTTCACCCAGTCGGTTTCGAGGGCTTCCCGGGCCAGTTCGGCAGTGAGGACAGCGTCACGCGCCGTAAAGCACCCTGCGGTGTTTGGCAGGACCCGGATGCCGTGGTCCACCAGCAGCTGGAAGAGCGAGCCTGCCTCGTCCGGCGAATAGCGGCGCATGGCCACGGTGGTGAGTGAAGTGCCGGAAGCCAGGAGTGCGGCGCCCAGCCCGTCCAGGCTGGGCGCGCCGCCGGTGCCCATGATGAGCCGGGATGCCAGGGGGACGCCGTCTATGACCAGCGGGTCATCGAGGCCGGAGAGCTGGCTGTTGTTGATGGTGGTTTCGGTCATGGTGCTCAGCCTCCCTGTACTGCCGTGACAAGTTCGACGTCGTCGCCCTCGGCGAGCGCCGTGGCGGACCACAGGCTGCGGGGCACAACCTGGGCATTGCGGGCCACGGCCACGCCCAGCTTCCGGCCGTCCGTGGCCCGGCCGTCAGCGGCCAGTGGACGGCCGGTGACCTCGCTGACGAGCGCCGCGATGGACGAATCGCCGGCCACGGTGCGGCCGGTTCCGTTCAGGGTGATGTTCATGCTGTCTCCTAGATGTTGAGTGGGCGGGCCGCGTCAGCCGGGTGGGAGGGAGCCGCGCAGAACCGGCCGGGGTTGAACGGGGCCCAGCGGGGGTCTTCCCTGCCGTCCAGGAGTTCGCGGCAGATTGCGGCCGCGGCCGGGGTGAGCAGGATGCCATGGCGGAAGAACCCGGTGGCAACAATGAGCCCCGGCACGTGGCCGGCCCCCGGAGCGTTGGGCACTTGGGGTGCGGGTTGGCGGCCTGCGGAGGGCTCGCCGGGCAGGGGCACCCGTCCGAGCAGCGGGGCGTTATCCGGTGTGCCGGGCCGGGCACGTGCCGCGCATTCGAGCAGCTCAAGCTCGGCGACGGCGGGCACAAGCACCTGCGCGTCGCGGAGAAGCTGGTACACGCCCCCGGCAGACACCGCCCCCGCGCTGGAGCCTGCGTCCCTTCCCAGCGCGTCCTCACGCTGGGTTGCCCCGACCACCACGGTTCCGTCCTGCCTGGGGACGATATACACGGGGGTCCCGCGGACCAGCCCACGGACAGTTGAGGCCACCAGTGGCCGCAGGTGGGCAGGTACTGCGAGCCGCAGGATGTCCCCGTACACCGGCCGCAGTGGAAGGTGCAGGCCCGCCGGCAGTCCTGCAAGTTCCGCGGCGTGCAGTCCGTTGGCCACCACCGTCTCCCCGGCCAGGACGGTCCCACCGCCCTCCAGGACTGCTCCGGCAACGGCGCCGTCCTTCCAGAGCAGGCCGGCTGCCGTGTCCGGCACCGCGTATCCGTCGACGGCGCCCGGCACATGACTTCGGTTGCCTGCCGTCCCGCCGGCATGCCGGGCCAACGCGCGGCGGAGGCAAACCACCAGCAGCCTGGGATCCACCTGGTGGTCCGCCGGGGTATCCAGCGCACAGGCAATGCCCGGGCTCAGCAGGGGCTCGCGCTGCCGGGCCTCGCGGATGGTGAGCGGTTCAACCGTGAGCCCGTGGGACAGCTGGACGGCACGCAGATCCAGCAGAGCCCGCCTGTCCGCGGCGTCGGCACCCACGGCCAGGGTCGGCGTCGTAAGATATCCCGGATCCGAACCCGCGGCCGAGGCGAGGTCCGCGGCGAAACCCGGCCAGCGGGCGGAGGCGTCGAGCATGAGTTCCAGGAGGTCCTCCTCCTGGTAGTGCAGCTCGCTCACCGGTGCAAGCATCCCCGCGGCAGCCCAGCTGGCTCCCGAGCCCGGGACGTCATCGATCACCACCACCGAACGGCCCGAACGCCTCGCCTCCCAGGCGATGCCGTGGCCCACCGCTCCCCCGCCGATCACGGCAACATCCGCCGTGATCGCGGAGCCGGGAGCAGGGCGGCCGGTAACGTCATGCGCGTGAGGCATCGATTGTCTCCTTCCCTACGCCGGTATTAACCGGATCAGGTCAAGCGGTCGGCTCTGACGCCCTCTCAGCCCGGCGCTTTGTGACAGCTGCCGCGGCTCCCGCAGTACGAGCCCAGTGTAGAGGAACTAGGCTGGCTCCCATGAATGTGTCCCACCCGCCTGCCGCCGCTTCCCGTCCGTCCGGTACAGACGCCTTTATCAATGCGGAAGGCAGTGCCGGGCTCCACAATGCGCGCCTGTATCTCTGCACGGATGCGCGCCGCCGCCAGGGCGACTTCGAACAGTTCGTGGATGCCGCGTTCGCGGGCGGCGTGGACATCATCCAGCTCCGGGACAAATCCATCGAAGCCGCCGAGGAGCTGGAACTCCTGGCCGTCCTGAAGGAGGCAGCGGTCCGCCACGGCAGGCTGTGGGCAGTAAACGACCGCGCGGACGTTGCTGTGCTCTCCGGCGCCCCGGTCTTCCACATCGGCCAGAAAGACCTTCCCCTCAAGGCAGCCCGGACGCTGCTGAACGGGAACGCCGCAATTGGCCTGTCCAGCCACAGCCCTGACCAGGTGGACGCCGCCCTGGCCGCTGCCGCCGGCCCCGCCGCACTCGACTACTTCTGCGTGGGCCCCCTGTGGGCAACACCCACCAAGCCCGGCCGCGCCGCCGTCGGCCTGGACCTGGTGAAGCATGCGGCCGCCGCCTCCGCGGCGCAGGGGCAGGGAAAGCCCGACGGCGGCGTGCCCTGGTTCGCGATCGGCGGGATTGACCACGGCAACGTGGAGCAAGTGGTGGCGGCCGGTGCCAGCAGGATCGTTGTGGTCCGGGCCATCACGGAAGCCGATGATCCGGCAGCAGCCGCCGCATCGCTGCTCGGCGCCCTGGACGCTGCCCGCCCCTGACGCGGAGCCGGATCTGCGGCGCATTCTGTGCCCGGCACCGTGCATAATTTACGAAATTCGGGCTACGCTGATTTTCGTGTCACATCATCGGCTGGCCCCCAATGTCCACGAGCACACCAACGCCCTCGAGGCTGCACTCAGCGCCCTGCGGACGGAGCTTGAGCTGCCGAACGAGTATCCAAAAGATGCCGTGAAGGACGCCGAGGCCGCGGTGTCGGCACTGCAGCTGCCAGCCCATGACCTCACCGGCATCGACTTCATTACCATCGACCCGGCGTCGTCCACAGACCTTGACCAGGCGCTCTACATTGAGCGGGACGGCAGCGACTACCGCGTGCTGTATGCCATCGCCGACGTACCCGCCTTCGTGGCTCCCGGCGGTCCGCTGGACGCCGAGACACGGCGCCGGGGCCAGACTTTCTACACACCGGACGGCCGCATTCCGCTGCACCCGGAAGTCATCAGCGAGGGTGCAGGAAGCCTCCTGCCGGGGCAGGACTGTTCGGCCTTCGTTTGGGATTTCCGCCTTGATACCCGCGCCGAAGTCACCGCCGTGACGGTAAGGCGGGCACGGATGCGCAGCCGCGCCAAGCTCAGCTACAAGGGCGCCCAGGCGGAACTCGACGGCGGCAGCCCTTCAGCCGTCCTGGTCCTCCTCAAAGAGGTGGGGCTCAAGCGCGTGGAGCTGGAGCGCGCCAGAGGCGGTGCCAGCCTCAACATGCCGGACCAGGAGATCGTCCAGCTTCCCGACGGCGGCTACCGGATTACGGCGGCCCCGCAGCTGCCCGTGGAAGACTGGAACGCCCAGATCTCGCTCATGACGGGCATGGCGGCGGCGCAGCTGATGCTGGCCGGCAAAGTGGGCATCCTCCGCACCATGCCCTCACCGGACGAGCGTTCCCTGCACCATTTCCGGCTCCAGACAGAGGCCCTCGGAAAGCCATGGGACGGTGAGGTGAGCTACGGCGAATACCTCCGCAGCCTGGACCCCACCGATCCACGCCAGCTGGCCATCATGCATTCGGCGGGAATGCTCTTCCGGGGCGCTGCGTATACGGCATTCGACGGCACGGTCCCCGAAGACGCCGTGCAGTCAGCCATTGGCGCCGCCTACGCCCACACCACCGCACCGCTGCGCCGCCTGGTGGACCGCTTTGTCCTGGTGACCTGCGAGGCGTTGTGCAACGGCGGCGAAGTGCCCGGCTGGGTCCGTGATGCGCTGACGTCGCTTCCCGAGATCATGGCCGGCTCGGACCAGCTGGCGTCCCGGATGGAGCGCATGGCCCTGGACACGGTGGAGGCCGCGCTCCTGGTCAACCACATCGGGCAGGAGTTCGACGCGATCGTCATCTCCGGATCCAAGCCCCAAAAGGAAAACGGGAACGGCGGCAACGGCAAGAACGGCAACGGGGGCAACGGTAAAAACGGGAACGGCCGCAACGGCAATGGCAACGGGGGCTCCGGCATCATCCAGATTGCCGAACCTGCCGTCACGGCGCGCTGCGCCGGCGAGCTGGAGGCCGGCACTAAGGTCCGGGTGCGCCTGGTGTCCTCGGACATCGCCACCCGGGAAGTGCATTTTGAACTGGTCCCGCCGCTGTCCTGAGCCGGGCTGTTTTCCTTCCTGCCGGCAGGCACGGCGGCCCAAAGCCGGGTTTCCCTGCCCTTGCGGCTAGACTGGAGAGGTAGAAATGGATGCCCGGTCGTTGATTTCCTTGATTTGAAACCAACAAGCCCGCCCCTACGCGATCTTGAGAAACACCCGCTGGTCACCAGTGCCAGCATTTTAGATAGCCCGCGATCGGCTTCCACTGGAATTGCTTGCGCGCCTGAGCGTGCTCCGGAACGGCCCAGGCCGGCCCGTTGAGCAGGCAGCGCCATTGCCCAAATGAATAAGGAAACTCCACGTGAGTGAATTGCATACCCACCAGCTTCTGACGGACGACTCCGGCACCGAAACGATCGAGCCGGAAGAAACCATCATCTCCGACGAGAAGCCGCACGAGATTGAGGAGAAGTCCTTCGCGGACTTCAACGTCCGCGCCGACATCGTGGAATCCCTGGCGGACGCCGGGATTACCCATCCCTTCCCCATCCAGGCCATGACCCTGCCGGTGGCCCTCTCCGGCCACGACATTATCGGCCAGGCCAAGACCGGTACCGGCAAGACCCTGGGCTTCGGCATCCCCGCCCTGCAGCGGGTCGTGGGCCGGGACGACGCCGGCTACGAGAAACTCGCGGTCCCCGGCGCACCGCAGGCCCTGGTCATCGTCCCTACCCGCGAACTCGCGGTGCAGGTGGCCAATGATCTTCAGACTGCCTCCCGCAAGCGGAACGCCCGCATCGCCACCATCTACGGCGGACGGGCCTACGAGCCCCAGGTGGAAGCCCTGAAGAACGGCGTGGAGGTTGTGGTGGGAACCCCCGGGCGCCTCATCGACCTTTACAAGCAGAAGCACCTGAGCCTGAAAAACGTGAAGATCGTCATCCTGGACGAGGCCGACGAAATGCTTGACCTCGGCTTCCTGCCCGACGTCGAGACCCTGATCGCGGCCACGCCGGCGGTCCGCCAGACCCTCCTGTTCTCCGCCACCATGCCCGGGCCCGTCATTGCCATGGCCCGCCGCTACATGACCCAGCCCACCCACATCCGCGCCGCTGACCCGGACGATGAAGGCCTCACCAAGCGGGACATCCGCCAGCTGATCTACCGTGCGCACAGCATGGACAAGATCGAGGTGGTTGCCCGAATCCTCCAGGCCAAGGGACGCGGCCGCACCATCATCTTCACCAAGACCAAGCGCACCGCGGCCAAGGTTGCCGAGGAACTGGTGGACCGCGGCTTCGCGGCAGCAGCGATCCACGGCGACCTGGGACAGGGTGCGCGCGAACAGGCACTCCGGGCGTTCCGCAATAACAAGGTGGATGTCCTGGTGGCAACTGACGTGGCCGCGCGCGGTATCGACGTGGACGACGTCACGCACGTCATCAACTACCAGTGCGTGGAAGACGAAAAGATCTACCTGCACCGGGTGGGCCGCACCGGCCGCGCCGGCAACAAGGGCACCGCCGTCACGTTCGTGGACTGGGATGACATGCCGCGCTGGGGACTGATCAACAAGGCCCTGGGCCTGAGCGTGCCCGAGCCCATCGAAACCTACTCGTCCTCCCCGCACCTCTACGAGGAACTGGACATCCCGGTGGGAACCAAGGGCCGGCTTCCGCGCGACAAGCGCACCCTCGCCGGAGTTGACGCCGAAGTGCTCGAGGATCTGGGCGAAACGGGTAAGAAGAACGCCCGCGGCGGCCGCGACGCCGGCAGCTCCCGCGACCGCGATGGCCGTGGCCGCGACAGCAGGGACCGCGGTGCCAAGCGCGAAGGCGGCCGCAGCGGCGACTCCGCTGCCCGCTCCGGTGAGCGCCGCCGTCGTACGCCTGAAGCAGCCTCAGCACCCGCTGCCGCCGGTGACGCTCCGGCTGCAACCGAGGCCGAGCAGCCTTCACGCACCCGGCGCCCCCGCACCCGCACCCGGCGCCGCAACGGTGAAGTGGTGGGCGGCGGAAACGCTGCACAGCCCGGCAGCACCGAGGCCTAATACCCTTCATGACTGACACTGTCTGGGCGCCGGACGGCAGCAGCCTGGTGGTCCACGCGGACAACGCGGACTTCCTCCCCTCGCTGCCGGACGGCGCCTTCACGCTTATCTATGTGGACCCCCCGTTCAACACGGGCCGGGCCCAAAGCCGCCAGCAGACCACCATGGTGGCCAATGCGGACGGCACCGGCGACCGCGTCGGCTTCAAGGGACGCTCCTACGACACCATCAAGGGCGCGCTCCACCGCTACGACGATGCCTTCAGCGACTACTGGTCCTTCCTGGAGCCGCGCCTGGTGGAGGCGTGGCGGCTGCTCGCGGAGGACGGCACCCTGTACCTGCACCTGGACTACCGAGAGGTGCACTACGCCAAGGTGATGCTGGACGCGATCTTCGGCCGGGAGTGCTTCCTGAACGAGATCATCTGGGCCTACGACTACGGCGCCCGGGCCAAGAACCGCTGGCCCACCAAGCACGACAACATCCTGGTGTACGTCAAGAATCCAACGAAGTACCACTTTGACAGCGCCGAGGTGGACCGGGAACCGTACATGGCACCGGGCCTGGTCACGCCTGCCAAACGCGAACTGGGCAAGCTGCCCACGGACGTCTGGTGGCACACCATCGTCTCCCCAACCGGCAAGGAAAAGACCGGCTACCCAACGCAAAAACCCGAGGGCCTCATCCGCCGGGTGGTGGCAGCGTCCAGCCGGCCCGGTGACTGGTGCCTGGACTTCTTCGCCGGTTCCGGAACGCTGGGCGCGGTGGCCGCCAAGATGGACCGCAGGTTTGTGTGCGTGGACCAGAACCAGCCGGCCATTGACATCATGGCCCGGCGCCTGGGTGCCCACGCCCAGTTCACCGCCTACCCTCCCAACTAGGTAGCAGCAGATGTCGTTTTGACGGTTCAAAACGACACTTGACGCTACTTACTTGGGGAGTCAGCGCGCGATCAGGGGCGTACGACGGCGGTCCCGGTCCCCATCTCCTCGATCCGCGCAAGGACGTCCGGATCGGTGAGGTTCTCCCCCAGCAGGTTGGGTTTGCCCGTGCCGTGGTAATCCGATGATCCGGTGACCAGGAGGTCATGCTTGCTGGCCAGCCGCCGCAGGAAGGCGCGCCCCTCCTCCGGATTGTCCCGGTGGTTGATTTCCAGGCCTGCCAGGCCGGCGTCGATCATCTCCTGGTACACCCGCTCGCCCACGATCCTCCCGCGCGAGGACGCCACGGGGTGGGCGAAGACAGGGACTCCGCCGGCGGCACGGACAAGTTCGACGGCGATGGCCGGCGCGGGTGCGTAGTGCTGGATGAAGTAGCGCGACCGCGAGGTGAGGATGGAGGCGAAGGCCTCCGAGCGGTCCTCCACCACGCCGGCGGCCACGAGGGCGTCCGCGATGTGGGGACGGCCGAGGGTAGCGCCCGGGGCTACATGGTGGATGACGTCGTCCCAGGTGAGGGGGTAGTCCTCCGCGAGCAGGGTGACCATCCGTTCGGCACGGGTATGCCGCGCGTCCTTGGCCTTGGTGATTTCCTCAAGGAGTCCCGGGTGTTCCGGGTCATGCAGGTAGCTCAGGAGGTGGACGCTGATGCCCTCCTCCGTCCGGCAGGAAACCTCCATCCCGGGGACCAGGGCTACTCCGTGCTCAACGGCCGCAGCGGACGCCTCATCCCAGCCGGCCGTGGAATCGTGGTCCGTCAGCGCAACGACGTCCAGGCCGGCACGGGCAGCAGAAGCCATGACGTCTGCGGGATTCTCGGTGCCGTCCGAGACATTGGAGTGGGCATGCAGGTCAATCCTCACCTGTCCAGAGTAGTTGACCCGGCGTTCACCCTGCGTATGCGCGGCCGCACCAACCGGCCGGCCCCGCGCCGCAGGGAGTCCGCACACTGGCTCCGCCTGTTCGCATAGCCGCGGAGCTGGTGAGACGATGGTGCCGTGAAAGATGCCGAAAACACCCCCACCTCTGCTTTCCAGCCGCTGGAAGAGCGCGTCAACAATCGCTCACAGCGGCCCAGCTCCGACGCTTTCAAGGCCTTCATGGCCGGCAACTGGGCGCCCGCAAGCCAGGAGCTCCCGAAGCGTGACGCCGTAGCCGGCTACGCCGCAACCCGGCGCCGGGCAATCTCCGGACAGTTCAAGGGCGAGCGCCTGGTGATCCCAGCCGGCCCGTTGAAAGTCCGCTCCAACGACTGCGACTACCGCTTCCGCCCACACTCCGGATTCGCGCACCTCACCGGGCTCGGCCTCGACCACGAGCCTGACGCCGTCCTGATCCTTGAGCCCGTCGCGGAAGGAAAGGGCGACGACGGCGGCCACCACCGGGCGACGCTTTACTTCCGGCCGCTGGCCGGGCGGGACACCGAGCAGTTCTACGCAGACTCCCGGGCCGGCGAATTCTGGATCGGCGCCCGCCCCACCCTCGCCGAGTTCGAGGCCCGCCTTGGCCTGGCAACGGCCCACATCGACCAGCTGGAGACCGCCATCACCAAGGACGTGGGCGCCCCGGAAATCGGCGGCATCTCCATCCGGCTGGTCCGCAAGGTGGACGAGAACATCGACGCGCTGGTGGACACTGCCCGCTACAACACGGCGAAGGACCCGGACAACCTGGACCTCGCCGTCCTCGATGCCCTGGACGAAAAACTGAGCGAAGCCCTCTCCGAACTGCGCCTGCTCAAGGACGACTGGGAAATCGAGCAGATGAAGCTCGCGGTGGCAGCCACCGTTGAAGGGTTCGAGGAAGTGGTGAAAGTCCTGCCGCGCGCGCTCACGCACGCCCGCGGGGAGCGCGTGGTGGAAGGCGCCTTCTTCGCCCGGGCACGCGAGGTGGGGAACGAGCTGGGATACGACACCATTGCGGCCTCCGGCAACAACGCCACGGTTCTGCACTGGACCCGCAATACCGGCAAGATCCACGCCGGAGAGCTCCTCCTGCTGGACGCCGGCGTTGAAGCGGATTCCCTGTACACGGCAGACATCACCCGCACCCTTCCCGCCGGAGGGAAGTTCACGGACATCCAGCGCAAAGTGTACGAAGCAGTGCTTGACGCCGCGGACGCCGGCTTTGCCGCCGCACAGCCCGGGGCAAAGTTCAGCGACATCCACACCGCAGCCACCACCGTCCTGGCCGAGCGGCTTGCGGCGTGGGGGCTCCTCCCCGTGACGGTGGAGGAGGCCATCAGTCCCGAAGGCCAGCAGCACCGCCGGTGGATGCCGCACGGCACCAGCCACCACCTGGGGCTGGACGTCCACGACTGCGCCCAGGCCAAACGCGAGCTCTATCTGGACGGCATCCTCACAGAAGGAATGGTGTTCACCATCGAACCCGGACTGTACTTCAAGGCCGAGGACCTGGCGATCCCGGAGGAATACCGTGGAATCGGCGTCCGGATCGAGGACGACGTCCTGATGACGGCAGACGGCCCGGTCAACCTGAGCGCTGCCCTGCCGCGCAAGGCCGAGGACGTGCAGGACTGGATGGCGGGCATCTACCGCGAAGCCGACGGGGCCCTGGAAGCGTAAGCAACAACGAAAAAACGGGGCTGCCGGAACAATATGTTCCGGCAGCCCCGTTTTTGTCCTCGCCCGTTCGGCTGCCCGCAGGCTACTGCCGCGGCTCACCCGGGTGCTGCTCAGGTGCGTCCTGCTGACCGTCAACGCGCTGCCCCTGCGTGGGCTGCTGGCCGCCCTCAGGGTGGCCGGCGTCAGCGGCGGGAGCCTGCGGCAGCCGGACCCCATACTGCGGCCGGCCGTCCGGCAGGTCCGGGTACCGTACTGCCCGTGCCGGGGCGGGCTGCTCCTGCGCGTCCTGGGCGGCAGCAGGCTGGCCCTGGTTCTCCTGGACCGGATGTGCCTGTGCGGAGGACCCGGAGGACTGCTGGCCGTAGGGATCGTTCCACCCTGACGGGCGGGCCGGACCCTGGCCGGGCTGGTTCTGCTGGTAGGGCTGGCTGTTGTAGTCGCGCTGGGTGTAAGGACCCCCTCCGGCGGCCGCATCCGAGCGGGTCATCGGCAGCTGCTGGAGCAGGCGCCGCGCCTCGTGGGCAGCCTCCGGCGACACCACGACGTCGTAGCTGGTGGCCACCACCTGGTTGGTGGAGGTGAAGTCGCGCTTGCCGCGCTGCATGGCGTAGGTGACGATGCCGAAGAGCATAAAGAACGCTGCGCCCATCAGCACTGAGGTAAGAATGGAGAAGTACCCCGGTGACGGTGCGAAGAAGGACAGCATGACACCCACGAACAGGCCGAACCACATGCCGCTCAGCGCTCCGGAGAGTGCAACCCGGGGGTAGCTCAGGCGGCCGGTGACCCTCTCCACCATCTTCAGCTCGTTCCCCACAATGGACACCATGTGGACCGGGAACTGCTGGTCCGCCAGGTAGTCCACGGCCTTCTGGGCATCCAGGTAGGACGTGTAGGAACCCACGGTATCGCCGGTGGGAACGGCCCGGGCTTCATCCATTCCGCCGGGCCCGCCGGCCTTGGGAGCACCAAATATGTTTGCCATACCCCCATTCTTGCCCATGAGCATGTGTGCTGCCTGTAAATTCAGCTAAAAGAGAGCAGACTCGGTAGCCTGTAGGAGTGAGCACAACTCCTACCCGCGTCTTCGTGGCGCGCCTTTTGGGCCTCGACGTCTTCGACCCGCTGGGCGACCGGCTGGGCCGGCTGCGCGATGTTGTTGTGCTGTCCCGGGGAACCCAGGGCGCACCGCACGTGGTGGGCATCGTCGTCGAAGTTCCCGGCAAGAAGCGCGTCTTCGTGCCGATGACGCGCATCACCTCCATTGACCAGACCCAGATCATCTGCACCGGGCTGGTGAACCTGCGCCGCTTTGAACAGCGCGGGGCCGAAACGCTGGTGGTGGCCGAGATGTTCGACCGCCGCGTCACCCTACGGGACGGCAGCGGCGACGCCACCATCGAAGACATCGCCATGGACCAGCACCGCTCGCGCGACTGGTTCGTCAGCAAGCTCTTTGTCCGCCGCGGCCACTCCCTCTCCCCGCTGAGCCGGCTCCGCCGCAACGAAACCCTCATCATCGACTGGGCCGACGCCCTCCAGGGACCGCGCACCGAACCGCAGGCCGCCACCCAGTTCGTGGCTAACCATGAGGACCTCAAACCCGCGGACTTCGCCGAAGCGCTACAGGAGATGAGCGACAAACGCCGTTTCGAAGTGGCGAGCGAGCTGCAGGACGAGCGCCTGGCGGACGTCCTCCAGGAGCTCCCGGAGGATGACCAGGTGGAGATCCTCTCCGCCCTGGACGTCCAGCGCGCAGCCGACGTGCTGGAGGAGATGGACCCTGACGACGCCGCCGACCTCCTTGGTGAGCTCCCCTCTGCCCAGGCGGAGGAGCTGCTCCAGCTGATGGAGCCCGAAGGAGCAGAGGACGTCCGGCGCCTGCTGGAGTACGACGAGGACACCGCAGGCGGGCTCATGACCCCGGTGCCGGTCATCCTTCCTCCCGAGGCCACGGTGGCCGAGGCCCTGGCCCACGTTCGCCGCGAGGAACTCTCCCCCGCGCTTGCCTCCTCCATCTTCATCGCACGGCCGCCGCTGGAAACGCCCACCGGCCGCTTCCTGGGTGTTGTCCACATCCAGCAACTGCTCCGGTTCCCGCCGTTCGAGCCGCTCGGCAACCTGGTGGACAAGAACCTGGAACCTCTGTCGGACCAGGCCCACATCAGCGAAGTGGCGCGGACGCTGGCTACCTACAATTTGAACTCCCTCCCCGTGGTCAATGACGCCGGCCGGCTCGTGGGGGCGGTGACTGTTGATGACGTCCTGGATCATCTGTTGCCGGATGATTGGCGCGCCCATGATGGCGAAGCCCCGATAAGAAGGCTTGGTGGCCGTATTGGCTGAGAGCAGCGCACCCAAGAATCCCAACCAGCGGACACCAGCCCGGAAAACCGCAGACAAGGGCAGCCTGGATACGCCACTGAGCGGGCGCCAGCGCATCCTGCCCAAGTTCTCGCCGGATCCCGACGCCTTCGGCCACGCCACGGAAGGCTTTGCCCGTTTCATGGGCACGCCGCAGTTCCTCGTCTACATGACGGTCTTCGTGGTCATCTGGCTGGCCTGGAACACCTGGGCGCCGCTCGAGTGGCAGTTCGATTCCCGCGCCCTCGGCTTTACCTTGCTCACCCTGATGCTGTCCCTGCAGGCCTCCTATGCCGCACCGCTGCTGCTGCTGGCCCAAAACCGGCAGGACGACCGCGACCGCGTCTCGCTCCAGCAGGACCGCCAGCGCGCCGAGCGCAACCTGTCCGACACGGAGTACCTGACCCGGGAACTCGCATCCCTGCGGATTGCGCTGCGCGAGGTTGCCACGCGCGACTACGTCCGCGCCGAACTCCGCTCACTGCTTGAGGACATGCTGGAGGCCCAGGAGGAGCTCCGGACCCATGATCCCTCCGGCCAGGGGCAGCACGAGTCCCCGCGCGACAAGGTCAAGGAAAAACTCAAGGAACAGCGGGACCGGCAGCGAAACCCGCGCACCCAGCAGATCCCCCGGGTCAAGCCCGGCCATTCCACCCAGGACCGTTAATGAGCGAACACATTGCCAACACTGCGTTGGCTGAGGCAGTCAACGCTGCCCTGGCCACGGTGATCGATCCCGAACTCCGCCGCCCCATCACCGAACTGGGCATGGTTGAGTCCGTCTCCGTTGACGGCGCCGGCAGGGCCAGCCTGGTTGTCCTGCTCACCATTTCCGGCTGCCCCCTGCGGGACACCATCACGGCCGATGCCACAAAGGCGCTGCTGGCAGTTCCCGGCGTGGCCGCCGTCGACGTTGAACTCAAGGTGATGACCCAGGAACAGCGCGATGCCCTCAAGGAACTGCTCCGCGGCGCGGGAGGCCAGCGCGGGATCCCCTTCAACGAGCCCGGTTCCCTGACCAGGGTCTACGCGGTGGCAAGCGGCAAGGGCGGGGTCGGTAAGTCCTCGGTGACCGTTAACCTTGCCTGTGCCCTGGCAGCCCAGGGTCTGCGCGTCGGCATCGTGGACGCGGACGTCTACGGTTTCTCCGTCCCGGCCCTGATGGGCATCACGCAGCCGCCCACCCGGGTGGATGACATGATCCTCCCCCCTGTCGCGTACGGGGTGAAGGTGATTTCCATCGGCATGTTCGTCAGCGGCAACCAGCCTGTCGCCTGGCGCGGGCCGATGCTGCACCGCGCCCTGGAGCAGTTCCTCACCGACGTCTATTTTGGCGACCTGGATGCCCTGTTCCTCGACCTCCCGCCCGGCACCGGCGACATTGCGATCTCCGTGGCCCAGCTGCTGCCCAAGGCGGAAATCCTGGTGGTCACCACGCCGCAGGCTGCTGCCGCCGACGTCGCCGAGCGCGCCGGCGCCATCGCGACGCAAACGGGCCAGAAGGTGGCGGGAGTCATCGAGAACATGTCCTACCTGGAAATGCCCGACGGCGGAAGGATGGAATTGTTCGGCAGCGGCGGCGGGCAGGTCCTCGCCGAACGGCTGACGGCAACGGTAGGGGCGGAGGTGCCGCTGCTAGGCCAGATTCCGCTGGACATCCAGCTGCGGGAGGGCGGGGACGCGGGTGTGCCCATCGTCCTTGGCCAGTCCGGGACTCCTGCTGCGGCGGCACTGTCAGGCATCGCCGGGCAACTGGCAGCAAAACCGCGTGGGCTGGCGGGGATGAAACTGGGGCTTCAGCCGCGCTGAGCCGGCGGCACCCAGCCGGCAAGGCTAAGCCAACTCGGTCAGGCAGCTGAATGCAGTGTCGTATAGCCCGTGTAGGCGTTCTAGGTGGCTTCGGTGTCGAAGGGGGCTGCTTCGCCCGGCGGCAGTGACTGTATCACGCGTTCGGGCCGCTTCGGCGCAGCGTCGGCTGCCACGGCGGCGGCCCCGGAGACGGCGGCCACGGCGGCCGGCGCGCCGGCGCTGACGGGTTTGGAATCGTCGTCGAGGAGCGCCTCTTTAATGATGCGCCGGGGGTCGTACTGCCGGGGGTCGTACTTCTTCCAGTCGACATCATCGATGTCGATCCCGACTTCTTCCTTGATCTGCTCGCGGGCACCGGAGGCCATGCGCCGGACTTCCTTGACCAGGTTCGCCAGCTTCTGGGTGTATTCGGGCAGCCGCTGGGGGCCGATCACCAGAACGCCAATGATCAGCAGAAGAAAGAACTCCGGGCCGTTGATTCCAAACACTTTAGGAAGATTACCCTCTCCGGGCTGCCAGTGACGATTTCAACCCGGGGCCCGGGAGAAGTGCCTGCACTATGGGGTGAAAAAGGCCACGATCCGGTTCGCTCCCCGCTGCAGGCGCGTGGTGAGCGGCTCCCCTCCTGCTTCCGGGGACTCCGCGGTTCCGGCAGCAACCCCTTCTTCAGCCCTGGTGCCCAGGCGCTGCAGGATGGGGAGGGCGTCATCGGCCCGCTCCGCCGGCAGGTCGGACTCGTAGGTGAAGCTGTGTCCCGGTGTCCGGTAGGTTGCCAGCCACGGCGAAGACTGCCACACGCGCAGGTTGGTATCCGCTTCCCGGTCCGCAGTTCCGCCCTGTTCTCCACCGCCTTGCGCGGGAAGCCGCTGTTCGGTCACGGTGGCGTAGTGGGACCCGTCCGTCAGCCGCAGCTCGACCGCCGGCTGCCCGTTGAGCACTGTGGCCTTCGCCGACTCAAGGTGGAAGCCCATCGCTTCAAGGTCCGGGCAGGCCCAGCCTTCGGAGCGAAGCAGGGTGAGCTGTTCAGCGTTCAACTGCCTGCCATCCGCCGGTGTCCGGGACGAGACCTGCGAGAATGCAGCCGGGTTCCCCAAGGCCTCCCCGGGCAGGGGGTCCCCAGCCGCAGCAAAGGCGCCTGCAGCCAGGACAGCCGCCGCGGCCGTGCTGCCGCCGGCGGCCAGCGCCAGGACCCGGACAGCCGTGCGGGGCTGCGCGGGCCGTTGCATAGGAACCTGGGGGGCGGCAGCCAGCTCCTGCGTCCGGGCCAGCAGCCGGGCTGTCAGGTCATCGCTGGCGGGAGGGATGGGGGCATCGCGGAGCCGCTCCAGGTATTGGCGTTCCCGCCGCACCGCTGCAGAGCATTCCTGGCAGGACCGGAGGTGGCTGCTGGTGCGCTGGTGCCTGCGTCCGAAGGGAGTCGGGGACCTCATGCGCCGTTCAGAGGATGCCGGCGATACGCGGCATGGACAGTTTGCGGCGCGACTGATGGGGACGCGGGTCCCGGTGTGCCAGCTTCTCCCGAAGCATGGTCCGGCCGCGGTGGATCCTCGAGCGGACGGTGCCCAGCTTCACGCCCAGCGCTTCCGCCACTTCGTCGTAGGACAGGCCTTCGAGGTCGCAGAGGACGACGGCGGCGCGGAAGTCCGGGGGAAGTTCCTCCAGCGCAGCCTGGACGTCCAGGTCCAGGTTGTTGAGCTCGAAGCTCTGTTCCGGACCGGGCTCGCGGCCGGGAAGCCGCGACTCCGCATCCTCGGCGAGGGCGTCGAACCTGATCCGGGTTTTCCGGCGCGCCTGGTCCAGGAAGAGGTTGGTGGTGATCCGGTGCAGCCAGCCGTCAAGGGTGCCTGGCTTGAAGTTCTCCAGTGAACGGAAGACGCGGACAAACACCTCCTGGGTGAGGTCCTCGGCGTCGTACTTGTTGCCCGTCAGGCGGTAAGCCAGCCGGTAGACCTTCGCCGAGTGGTTGGTGACCACTTCTTCCCAGGTGGGACGCACCCACTCAGCCTCAGGATGGTTTGTTGCAGGGACAGGTGCCACAACTGAAGATGACATCGTCCACTCCCCTCGTGGAATACTAACGCCCGGATACTGTTGACATCTCTGATTCGGCGCCGGTCACCTTTTGGATGAGCGGATATTAATCATTTCAAACTTGTCTGGGAATTTCCTGATTGTGGAAAAGTTCAGCCCTAGGCGCAACCGCCCGCCTCCCCTGCCGTTGCCACCGGACACAGTAGGCTGTAAAGGACATTCCCTGCCGCCCAGAAAGCGATACCCATGAGCGCCGACAAGTCCACCAGCTGGTCCTATGCAGAAGATCTTCCTGCTGAGGATGAGGTCATGCTTCGGGCCAGGGAGCGCTCCTTCGAGCTTGGCGTGACGCCCATTGGCCCGGGAGTGGGAGCAGTCCTCACCGTGCTGGCTGCCGCGTCCAAAGCCCAGACCGCCGTCGAGATCGGAACCGGGGCTGGAGTTTCAGGTGTGTGCCTGCTCCGCGGCCTTGGCCCACAGTCCGTGCTCACCACCATTGACGTGGACGTCGAACACCTTCGGGCCGCGCGGGAGGCATTCTCCGAGGCGGGCAGCCCGGCCAACCGCACGCGGACCATTTCCGGCCGGGCGGGCGACGTCCTTCCCCGGCTGACGGACCGCGCCTATGACCTGGTGTTCATTGACGCCGACAAGCCCGGGCTTCCCGGCTATGTGGAGCAGGCCATCCGGCTCCTGAAGCCTGCAGGGCTGCTCATCATTAATGACGCGCTGGACAAGGACAAGGTGGCCAACCCGGCAAACCGCGAAGCCAACACCGTAGTCCTGCGCCAGGTTAGCAAGGCCATCCGCGACGACGACAGGCTGGCTTCGGCCATGCTTCCCACCGGCGACGGCCTGCTGGTGGCCGTAAAGAAATAGGGATCCGAAAAAGGCAGGGCCCGCAGCCTGGTGGCTGCGGGCCCTGCCTTTTCACGATTATTCGGTAACGCCGACCAGGCATTCCTTGAGGTTGGCTGCCTCAGCAGCGTTCAGCTCGACCACCAGTCGCCCGCCGCCTTCGAGCGGGACGCGCATGATCAGGCTGCGGCCCTCCTTGGTGACTTCCATTGGGCCGTCGCCGGTGCGTGGTTTCATAGCCGCCATGAGGAATTCCCCTCCATTTAGTCCCAGGACTGATCAGCCCGGGCGGGCTGTGTCCGCATGTAGATCAAGCTGCCATGGCGGAGTGGTTGGACACCGCCCGGGCTGCGCGTATTCTGAATGCTTTTTGTCCTTGCTTACTTACTATTATCGCGGAATTACCCGCACGTAGCTAATCGATGGACATTTCCTGCGTCCCGCTATTTCCGCCCTGACCTGCGCGGAAGCCCCAGGGGCTAGGGTGGATAATCCCCGCCGCCCGGCAATTGCGCCCAGGCCCACAGCCACACGATCCAGACAATCTGCAGCAGCACGAACATGAGTACCACCGTGCCGCGGTAAGCCCGGGACCTGGAGGCCAGGGCGGCCCCCAGCGCCAGCGGAAACAGCGGCAGCAGCATGCGGAAGGTACTGGTCTGCGGATGCAGGAACACCACCAGGTACGCCATGTAGCAGGCGCACCACAGCCGGAGTTCGACGCCGATCTGCCGGACGGGGGGCAGGAAGAGCATGGCGGCGAAGAGCGCCACGTAAATGAAAGGCGCAAGCACCCCGAGCACCGGCCCGAAAAGGCTGATACCGGTGTCGAACCACGGCTTGAAGGGCACCAGGTCGTGGCCGCGCCATACGGTTTCCGTTTTGGTGTAGGCCTGGATGTCTCCGGTGGCCGCCCACGCCGCTGCGGGCCAGGCGAGCGCCATGGCACCTCCGACGCCGGTCAGGACAGCGAGGCCCGCGAGGTCGCGGGTGGAGTGGGTTCCTTCCCGCTGCCCCGCACCGGGTGGTGCATTGCGGAACCGATCCATGCCGAACCGCACCCAGAGACGGTGCAGGAGGAGCAACCCCAGGGTGGCGGCAAAGGGAACCCCTACCGGGCGGGACAGGCACAGGAGCACCACCACGGGAATGGCCCAGAGGTACTGCCGCCGGATTACCAGCAGCAACGCCGCAGCGAGGAGCAGCAGGGACAGCGGTTCGGCGTATGGCACCTGCAGGACAGCCGAGACCGGAAAGGTCGCGAAGAAGGCTATGCCCCACAGCGCCGGTGCGTGGGAGGCCTTGTGCCGGAAAAGGACGTAGACAACCAGCGCCGCACCCCAGCCCGCAAGCATGGCGATGATGGTCAGGGCCGCTGCGGGAGCCATGCCGGTAAGCCCGCTGAGCCCTCCGGCCAGGGCCGGAAACAAGGGATAGAAGGCCCACGTGTTTTCCTGGACGTTGCCGGCGGCATCCGTCGGCAGGACGGAAGGATAACCGCCGGCAATGACCTGGGCGTACCAGCGGGCGTCCCAGATGTTGATGAAGTTCCAGTAATCGGGTTTTGCCGGGAACCAGGGATTGGGGCCCTGGTGAAGGGCAGCGGCCATGAAGATGCAGGCGCTGACCAGGCGGGAGGCCAGGTAGATGGCGGTGACCTGCAGCCACCACGGAATTCCCCGGAGGGCCGTTCCCGCCTGCGCGGCCACCCCTTGAAGCGAGGGGAGAATGCCTGCGCGGCGCCGCGCCACTGTGCTCACAGCGTGTTCTTTCCAGTAGACGCTGTCCCGCCAGGTTCCGTGGTACCGGCTTCCTGCAGCGCCAGCAGCTCAGCCCGCAAGGCGTTAATCTCTTCCTGTTTGGAGGCGAGCTGGTCCCGCAAGTCATCCAAAACCTGGTCCACCTGGTCCATCCGGTAGCCACGGAGGCCAAGGGAGAAGCGCACACGGTCCACATCCTCCGGCGCGGCCTGGGCAGGGAGCAGGACAGGGGGAAGGTTGGCCGGCGGCTGCTCAAAGCCGC
This sequence comes from Pseudarthrobacter quantipunctorum, assembly GCF_045291495.1. Taxonomy (NCBI): domain Bacteria; kingdom Bacillati; phylum Actinomycetota; class Actinomycetes; order Micrococcales; family Micrococcaceae; genus Pseudarthrobacter; species Pseudarthrobacter quantipunctorum. The sequence continues at coordinate 1,264,520 of NZ_CP148033.1, read as the reverse complement.
CGTCGAGCAGGACGGGCAACGGACCGTTGCCTTTCCCGCCGGAACGCAGCCCAAGGCCCACCCAGAAAACCGCCCCGACCAGCCCGATGGCCAGGAAAACCAGAAAGAAACTCACCGTTCCATCGTGCCAGACCGGGTGGGTACTGGCAGCCCGGACACCCGGGCGGTAACGGCTACTCCGGCCGCTGTTCTCCCTTGAAGGAGGGAGTAACGGCCCCGTGAAGCACGCGGTCCACGGCCTCACCCGGATCGTCAACCACCTGGATCAGGTCCAGGTCCTTCTCGGAGACCATGCCTTCAGCCACCAGCGTGCCCCTGATCCACTCGATCATTGGACTCCAGAACTCGACACCGAGGAGGACGATCGGGAAGGACGTCACCTTCCGCGTCTGCACCAGCACCATGGCCTCGAACAACTCGTCGAGTGTTCCCAGCCCGCCGGGCAGGACGATGAACCCCTGGGCATATTTGACGAACATGGTCTTCCGGGCGAAGAAGTACCGGAAGTTGATGCCCAGGTCCACCCACTGGTTCAGGCCCTGCTCGAACGGCAGCTCGATCCCCAGGCCCACGGACACGCCGTTGCCTTCCACGGTGCCGCGGTTGGCGGCCTCCATGGAACCGGGCCCGCCGCCGGTGATGACGGCAACGCCGGCCTCCGCCAGTTTCCGCCCCACCTCCACGCCCATCTCGTAGTAGGGGCTGCCGGGCTTGGTGCGTGCTGAACCGAAGACGCTCACGGCCTTGCCGATGTCCGCCAGGGCACCGAACCCTTCCACGAACTCGCTCTGGATGCGCAGGACCCGCCAGGGATCGGTGTGGACGAACTGCCCGGGGCCCTTGGTATCAAGCAGATGCTGGTCCGACATCTCCACGGCAGCCTGTTTGCGGCGCAGCTCAAGGGGCCCCTTACGGCGTGGCTGGGAATTTCTTGCCGGATCTGCACTGATGCTCATTCCCCTAGGCTAACCTGCCCGCGGGAGGTATCTCTTGAATCACGATCCGCAGCAACATGGGGTGATTCGCGTCATAAGCCTGTGATGTTCGCTAGATTCTTCCTATGACTACTCATGTGCCCGGCGATGCCCTCGTCTCCCTGAACGCCGTAAACAAACATTACGGCCAGCTGCACGTACTGAAGGACATCAACCTCCAGGTCCGCAAGGGCGAGGTTGTTGTGGTCATCGGGCCTTCGGGCTCCGGTAAGTCCACCCTTTGCCGCGCCATCAACCGCCTCGAAACCATCGAAGGCGGGACCATCAGCATCGATGGAAAGGTCCTGCCCGAGGAAGGCAAGGAGCTGGCGCAGCTGCGTGCCGACGTCGGAATGGTCTTCCAGTCCTTCAACCTCTTCGCCCACAAAACCATCCTCGAAAACGTGACCCTCGGGCCCATCAAGGTCAAAGGCGTCTCCAAGGCAGCCGCGGACAAGGACGCAATGGCGCTCCTCGAACGCGTTGGCGTGGGCCACCAGGCCCCGAAGCTCCCGGCACAGCTGTCCGGCGGGCAGCAGCAGCGCGTCGCGATCGCCCGGGCGCTGGCCATGAAGCCCAAGGTCATGCTCTTTGACGAGCCCACCTCGGCGCTCGACCCGGAAATGATCAATGAGGTCCTGGACGTCATGATCCAGCTGGCCAAGGAGGGCATGACCATGATCGTGGTCACCCACGAGATGGGCTTCGCCCGCAAGGCCGCGGACCGCGTCGTCTTTATGGCGGACGGCCAGATCGTTGAGGACGCCACCCCGGAGGAGTTCTTCACCAATCCGAAGAGCGACCGCGCCAAGGACTTCCTGTCCAAGCTCCTCACCCACTGACCCACCCGAACAAACACTCCAAGTTCGCACCCAGGCCGTGACCCACGGCCGCAATGAAAGGAATGTCATGAAGGCATTTATGACCCGGCGGAAGTCATTCTTCGTGGCGGCTACCGCCGCTCTCGCCCTGTCCCTGAGCGCCTGCGGCGGGGGCGGCACCGACGCCGGGGGCGATCCCTCGGTTGCTGCAGAGCCCACGTTCGCTGCCGGCACCACCATGGAAAAGCTCGCCTCGGCCGGCACCATCAAGATCGGCACCAAGTACGACCAGCCCCTCTTCGGCCAGGTGGGCCTCGACGGCAAGCCGGTTGGATTCGACGTCGAAATCGGCAAGCTGATCGCCGCAAAGCTGGGCATCGCCGCTGACAAGATCGAATGGTCCGAGACCGTCTCTGCCAACCGCGAGCCGTTCATCGAACAGGGCAAGGTTGACCTGGTCATCGCCACCTACACCATCAATGACAAGCGCAAGCAGGTTGTCAGCTTCGCGGGCCCGTACTACGAGGCCGGCCAGGCGCTGATGGTCAACAAGGATAACGACACCATCAAGACTCCCGAGGACGTCAAAGGCAAGAAGGTCTGCTCGGTGACGGGCTCCACCCCCGCAGCCACCATCGTGGACAAGTACGGCGCTGAACTCGTTCCGGCCGCGACCTACTCGGCCTGCCTTGAGCCGCTGCGCAACAAGCAGGTGGAAGCCGTCACCACGGACAACGTGATCCTGGCCGGCTTCGTGGACAAGGAACCGGACGCGTTCAAGCTTGCCTCCGACGAGACGTTCACCAAGGAGCCCTACGGCATCGGCCTGAAGAAGGACGACACCGAATTCCGCAACTGGATCAACGACCAGCTGGAATCCTTCGAAGAGGACGGGTCCTACAAGAAGGCCTGGGAAGCCACTGCAGGCGCAGTCATCAAGACCGCCCCCGAGCTGCCCGAGATTGACCGTTACTAAGTAACCCCAGTGGTTGCCGGGGCTGCTCCGCGGCCCCGGCAACCGCCGTCTCCGCTTCCGTCCACGCCCACATCCAAAGGATCCTATGGACGTCATTCTTGAGAACCTTCCCCTCTACTGGAACGGTTTTCTTCGCACGCTTTTCCTCTCCGCCGTTTCCGGCGTCATCGCACTGGTACTCGGCACCCTCCTCGCGGCAGCCAGGGTTTCGCCCGTGGCAGCGCTCCGCGGATTCAGCACGGTTTACGTGGAGGTTCTCCGGAACACTCCCCTGACCATTGCTTTCTTCTTCGCGGCCATTGTCCTTCCCCGGCTCGGAGTGAAGTTCGAACAGTTCGAAATTGCCGCCATCATTGCACTCAGCACCTACACCGCAGCGTTCATCGCCGAAGCTGTCCGCTCCGGTGTCAACAGCGTCCCGGTGGGCCAGGCCGAAGCGGCCCGCAGCATTGGCATGAACTTCGGGCAGGTCCTGAACCTCATCATCCTGCCGCAGGCCCTGCGGACGGTGGTCCCGCCGCTCATCAACATCCTGATCGCACTGGTCAAGAACTCCTCGGTTGCCGGCGCATTCTTCGTCCTGGAGCTGTTCGGCTACGGCCGGCAGCTGGCAAACGCCAACGGTGACGCCGTCATCCCCGTCCTGCTGGGCGTTGCGTTCTTCTATCTGCTCCTCACCGTTCCGCTGGGCATCCTGGCCAGCACGGTGGAACGAAAGGTGGCGATTGCCCGATGAGCTCAGTCCTCTACGACGTGCCAGGCCCCAAAGCCCGGCGCATCTCCCTGATCGGATCCATCGTGGGTTCGCTCCTGATCCTGGGCCTGCTGGCCTGGATCATCATGACGTTCGCGCAGCAGGGCATCTTTGAAGGGCGCCGCTGGCAGATCTTCACCCGGGCCGATGTGTGGACGCTCCTGGGCAACGGCCTGGGCGCAACCCTCAGCGCCGCAGCCCTCGCGGCTGTCATCGCCTTCCCCCTGGGCCTGCTGCTCTGCCTGCTGCGCATCTCGGATGCGGCCTTCATCCGGATCCCCATCCGGGTGGTGCTGGAATTCCTCCGCGGCATGCCGGTAGTCCTCATGATGCTGTTCGTCCTGCTGGGCTTCGGCACCTCGCCGTTCATTGCTGTTGTCACCGGCCTGGTGCTGTACAACTCCGCGGTGTTCGCCGAAATCATCCGTGCCGGCATCCAGTCGCTGCCCAAGGGCCAGCGTGAGGCCGGGCTTGCCATCGGCCTGACCAGCTTCAAGTCACGCATGCTGATCGAGCTGCCGCAGGCGATCCGGCGCATGATGCCGTCCCTGGTGGCGCAGATGGTGGTGCTCCTCAAGGACACCTCGCTCGGCTACATCGTGGCGTACGGCGAGCTCCTTCGCGCCGTGCAGGTCATGGCGGACTTCCTGGGAACGCAGTTCCTGTTCCCGATCTTCTTCGTGGCGGCAGCCATCTACATCGCCATCAACATCCTCGTGTCGAGGATCGCGGTGTGGATCGAGCGGCGCGGATCGAAGAAGGCGGCCGGCGGAGTGGCCAAGGCTGAACGCGAAGCCGCCGAAGCAGCTGTTCCCTGATAGTTCTCCCTGCAACGATGGCCCGGACCAACTGGTCCGGGCCATCGTTTTAAGTTCAGGTTGCGAGCCAGTCCTGCAGCGCCCGCAGGCAGGTGCGGATGGCATCCGCGTGGACGTGTTCGTTGTCCTTGTGGGCCAGCAGCGCGTCCCCCGGACCGAAGTTCACCGCCGGGATCCCCAGTTCGCTGAAACGGGCGACGTCGGTCCAGCCGTATTTGGGCTTCGGCTCGGCTCCCACGGCGGCAACGAAGGACGCGGCAGCCGGGTGGTTCAGTCCGGGCCGGGCGCCGGCGGCAGCATCCGTGCGCACAACCTCGAAACCTGCCAGGAGCTCCCGCACCACGGCGTCAGCCTGGTCGGGGGTTTTGTCCGGCGCGAACCGGTAGTTGATTTCCACCACGCACCGGTCCGGGATCACGTTCCCGGCCGTCCCGCCATTGATCTTCACGGCATTGAGGCTTTCGCGGTACTCGAGTCCGTCCACAGCGATGGTCTGCGGTTCGTAACCGGCCAGCCTCGCCAGGACGGGTGCCGCGGCGTGGATGGCGTTGCTGCCCATCCAGGCGCGGGCGGAGTGTGCCGCCTCCCCCACCGTTGTCACCTCGAACCTGCTGGTGCCGTTGCAGCCGCCCTCCACCGTGCCGTCCGTCGGTTCCAGGAGGATCGCGAAGTCGCCGTGGAGCAGGTGGCCGTGGTTACGGACCAGGCGCCCCAGGCCGCTCTTGACGGCTTCCACTTCCTCGTGGTCGTAAAACACGAAGGTGACGTCCCGCTTCGGCGCGGCGCCGCCGTCGAACATTGTGGCCGCCAAGGCCAGCTGAACCGCAACGCCGCCCTTCATGTCCGTGGCACCCCGCCCGTACAGGATTCCCTCCCCCGGGACACCCGACTCCCAGCGGGAAGGCACGGTCCCTTTGGCACCCCCTGCCAGGGGCAGCGGCACCGTGTCGAGGTGCCCGGCCAGGATGACGCGTTCGGGGTGGCCCAGTTCGGTGCGGGCGATGATCGAATCGCCGTCACGGAGCACAGTCAGCTGGGGAATGGCCAGCAGGGCCGCCTCCACGGCGTCCGCGAGTTCCTTTTCGTTCCCGGACACGCTGTTGATGTCCATGATGGCGGCGGTAAGGAGCGCAACATCCTGGCGGAGGTCGAGCTGCAGGATGGAAGGCTGGGGGGTGGTTTCGGCAGTCACGAAGCTAGTCTAGTTCGGACCCTGTCCCCGCCCGTCGATAGACTGGGGCCATGACTGAGACTGCTTCTTCTGCCATGCCCGAAACCTCGCCTGCATCCACTGACCACCGCTCCGCCTACGGCTTCGGCGTGGCCACCGTTTCCACCAGGGACGCCAGCGTCCTGGATGTCTGGTTTCCCGCTCCGGCCCTTGGTGTTGCCGCCGAAAACCTGCGTTCCGTCGATAACGCGGATGAGGCGCTGACCAGCATCGCCGAAAATGGTGCCGACCAGGACCGCGGCACGGAGCAGAAGGTCGTTTTTGTCCAGATCCACCTCGATGAAGCCCCGGCCGACACCGCCGATGCCTACCTGCGGCTGCACCTCCTCTCGCACCGCCTGGTCCGCCCCAACACCATCAACCTCGACGGCATTTTCGGCAAGCTGCCCAACGTCGTGTGGACCAACTTCGGCCCCGCCGCCGTGGAAGGCTTTGAGCTCACCCGGGCGCGGCTGCGCCGCCGCGGCGCCGTCACCGTCTACGGCATCGACAAGTTCCCGCGCATGGTGGACTACGTGGTTCCTTCCGGAGTGAGAATTGCCGACGCCGACCGGGTGCGGCTGGGCGCGCACCTGGCCGAAGGAACCACCGTGATGCACGAAGGCTTCGTGAACTTCAACGCCGGAACCCTGGGCACGTCGATGGTGGAAGGCCGCATCTCGGCCGGCGTGGTCACCGGCGACGGCAGCGACGTGGGCGGCGGGGCCTCCATCATGGGCACGCTTTCCGGCGGCGGCAAGGAAAAGATCACCATCGGCGAGCGGGTGCTGCTGGGGGCAAACTCCGGCGTGGGCATCAGCATCGGTGACGACTCCGTGGTGGAAGCCGGCCTCTACGTGACGGCCGGGACCCGGGTGCGGGTACCGGGGCCCAAGGACGAGGTGGGCGAGGACACCACGAAGATCGTTAAGGCTGCCGAGCTGTCCGGTGTGCCCAACCTGCTGTTCCGCCGCAATTCCACCACCGGCGCGGTGGAGGTCCTCCCCCGCAAGGGCCAGACCGTGGAGCTGAACGACGCCCTCCACGCCAACTGATCAATCCATGGCACGAAGACGCGGACTGCGCCGCCTCGCAGTACTGGTGCTCACCCTGGCGCTGGTTGCAGGCGGCGTTTACTCGGCCGTGTTTTTCCTGCAGCGCTCCGAAACGCTTGTTTCGGAGCGCTGCAGGGCCGTTATCGGCGAGCGTACGTCGGAACTCGCCCCGGACCAGGCCGTCAACGCATCCCTGATCACCGCCGTGGCGGTGCAGCGCGGGCTTCCGCCGCGCGCGGCGAGCATCGCCCTCGCCACCGCCATGCAGGAGTCCAAGCTCCGGAACATTGACCACGGGGACAAGGCCGGACCGGACTCCCGCGGGCTCTTCCAGCAGCGCCCCTCCCAGGGATGGGGAACCGAGGCACAGATCATGGATCCCTACTACGCGGCAAACGCCTTTTACGACGCCCTGGTCAAAATACCCGGTTATGAATCACTGGAAATCACGGACGCAGCCCAGCGCGTCCAGCGCTCCGCCTACCCCACCGCCTATGCGCAGCACGAGGAGATGGGGCGGACCTTTGCCTCCGGGCTGTCCGGCCAGACGCCCGAAGCCGTCCAGTGCACCCTGCGGGCGGCTGGTGCGGGCGGGGACACCGCCGCGTTGTCCACCGAACTGAGCCAGGCCTTCGGGCCGCTGGGAACAACTGTTGAGGGTGAAACGCTGGTGGTGGAGGCCGCCGGCAGCCAGGCCTGGTCCGTGGCGCAATGGGCCGTTGCCAACGCCAAAGGCTTCGAGGTTACCCGGGTGGAGGTCGCCGGCCGCAGCTGGATCCGGGAAGCGCGGAACGGGTGGCAGGCCTCGGCAGCCACGGATGGACAGGTCCGGATCACGGTGGCGGCGGAAGGGACCGGCAGCTGAACGGTGGCTGCAGGAATACTGCCCGGCTGTTGCCGAGTGGAGTTCCCTACACGAGGATCTCGACCACCGGCTGAACGTAGCTGCGGAAGAGCTCAGGCTCGGCCATCAGCCGGTTGCTCATAATGATCTTGTCCGGTTCCAGGTACCAGGCCCGCTGCTCGTTCAGGGGCAACTCGATGATGGTCAGTTTGAAGTCCCTGGAGTCCCGGCCAACCTCCATCAGCCTGTCGTCCACCATGTCCTCAAGAAGCTGGTCCGCACCGCTGGCGGCCCGCTCCGCCTCAAGCTCGGCATATTCGCTCCTGCGCTCCCGGGCCCATGTGAGGGCGGAGCCGAAGTGTGCTTGGAGCACGCGCTGCAGGGCGGGAGAATTGCCAAAAGCGTCGAATTCCGGCGGCGACAGCTCGGGTGAGGTCTGGGGGTGGGCCTTGAGCAGCTGCTGCCACCAGGCCTCCCACTCCGTTTTCAGTGCGCTCAGGCCGCCCACATCCGCGGTCAGGTGTGAATGATCGGCGCGGCGTACCTTGGGCGCGGCATGGGACAGCGCGGGGTGCCCTGCGCCGTCCAGGCCTGCAGTATCCCGGACGAACAGGGCTATCATCATTGGCCCCGACGTGTCCGCGGTGATTTGCCACCTGGTGCCGCTTGTCTGATACATCCGACGTCCTTCCGTCGCGCGCCCATGCCGGGGTGATCCGGTAGCTCCCCCGGCTCCCAGTCTATTCCCCCTGACGCCCACGTTAGTGGCATACATCACATCCCGTCGAGGTGCTGTTCCAGGACGTCGATGCACATCTCCCTGGTCATCCATCCGGGCTGCAACAGGGCGTGCATACACAGCCCGTCCAGGGTGGCCAGAAGCCGCTCGGCTTCCACCACCAGGTTTTCCTTCGGCTCGTCCTCCGGCCTCAGCGCCCTGATGACCGTGCCCACGATGACGGCCACCTCCCGGTGGCTCCTGTCTGCTTCGGCGGCCAGGAACGGACGCACCCTCGCGGCGTTCCGGAACGCCATCCACGCGCAGACCTCAAGCGCGCGGGGCCCGTCCAAGGGCAGGAGGCCGCACAGGAGGGTTAATATGGCAGCCCGGTGCCCGGGGCTACCGGGAACCGCTGCATGGACGCCAGGCAGTGACGCTTCAAGCCGGCGTACGATGCGGTCCACCACTGAGGCGAAGGAGAACGCCAGCAACTCCTCGCTGCCTGCGAAGTAGTGGCGGACAGACCCCACCGCCAGCCCGGCTTCGTCCGCTGTTTCCCGAAGTGAAGCCCGCTCCAGGCCGTCACCTGCAATGATGCGGAGAACTGCTTCAACAACGTCCTGGCGCCGGGCTTCGGCATCTACGATTTTTGGCACTCCTCCTATTTAGCACGGATGTGCTCCTAGGAGGGGTCCGGCATGCCGTGCCGCTGCCACGCGCCGTCCCAGGGTTCGGCGGCCCTGCCCGGCATCCGGAACACTGCGGCGGCGGCAGGTGTCCGTGGGATAGCGTTAGAGGCATGAAAATTCTGGTCACCGGGGGCACCGGCTACATTGGTTCCCACACTGTTTTATCCCTGCAGGAAGCCGGCCATGATGTGGTGGTCATCGACAACCTGGTCAACTCCAGCGAGGAATCGCTCCGCCGGGTTGCCGAGCTCAGCGGCAAGACTGCGGAGTTCCACAACGTCGATCTGGTGGACGAGGCCGCCGTCGAGCGCGTCTTCGCAGCCAGCCCCATTGACGCGGTGATCCACTTCGCCGGACTGAAAGCCGTTGGCGAATCCGTCCGGGAACCGCTGAAGTATTACCACAACAACCTGGTGGGAACCTTGAACCTCATCCGGGTCATGGACCGCCACGACGTCCGGTCCATCGTCTTCAGCTCCTCAGCCACCGTCTACGGCGAGCACAACCCGATTCCCTACGTGGAGAAGATGGAGATCGGGGCCAACAACCCCTACGGCCGCACCAAGGAGCAGATCGAGGACATCCTCTCGGACCTGGGCGCCGCGGACTCCCGCTGGCACATAGCCCTGCTGCGCTACTTTAACCCCGTCGGCGCCCACCCCTCCGGCCGGATCGGCGAGGACCCCCAGGGCATCCCGAACAACCTTGTACCCTTCATCGCCCAGGTGGCAGTCGGCCGCCGCGAGAAGCTGATGGTCTTCGGCGGCGACTACGACACCCCGGACGGCACCTGCCTGCGCGACTACATCCACGTTGTGGACCTTGCCGAAGGACATGTGGCCGCGCTCAACTACGTTGCGGAGCGCACCGGCGTCTTCCGCTGGAACCTGGGCTCCGGCAAGGGCTCCTCCGTCCTGGAGGTGCTGCGCTCCTTCGAGAAGGCAGTCGGGCAGCCAATCCCCTACGAGATCACCGGCCGCCGCGCCGGCGACCTCCCCGCCTTCTGGGCGGACGCCACCTCCGCCCTGGCAGACCTCAGCTGGTCCACCACCAAAACCGTTGACCAGATGTGCGAGGACCACTGGCGCTGGCAGAAGAACAACCCGCAGGGCTACACCGCCTAGCTCCCCAATCGATTGCTCCGTAGGTGTCGTTTTGACGACCCAAAACGACCGGTACGGAACAATCGATGGTGATTAACGACGTCGGCCGCCCACCTTCGGAAGGTGGGCGGCCGGCGTCGTACGTCAGGCTTTGCTGAAACGGAGGTCAGCGGACGGGGTAGTCCCGCTCCGGTTCACCGATGTAGAGCTGGCGCGGACGGCCGATCTTGGTGTTCGGGTCGCTGATCATTTCGCGCCACTGGGCAATCCAGCCGGGCAGGCGGCCGATTGCGAACAGGACCGTGAACATCTTCTCCGGGAAGCCCATGGCCTTGTAGATCAGGCCGGTGTAGAAGTCCACGTTCGGGTAGAGCTTGCGCTGGATGAAGTAGTCATCGTTGAGCGCCTTCTCTTCCAGGCGCAGGGCGATGTCCAGCAGTTCGTCGTTGCCGCCAAGCTTGCTGAGGATCTCGTGGGCCGTGGCCTTGACGATCTTCGCGCGCGGATCGTAGTTCTTGTAGACACGGTGCCCGAAGCCCATGAGGCGGACGCCGTCTTCCTTGTTCTTGACCTTCTCCATGTAGTCCTCGGGCTTCGTGCCCTCGGCCTGGATCTGGCGCAGCATCTTGAGCACTGCCTCGTTGGCGCCACCGTGCGCGGGACCGAAGAGAGCGTTGATGCCGGCGGAGACCGATGCGAACAGGTTGGCGTTGGACGAGCCCACCAGGCGCACGGTGGACGTTGAACAGTTCTGTTCGTGGTCCGCGTGCAGGATCAGCAGCAGATCCAGCGCCTTGGCAATGACGGGGTCCACTTCGTACTGCTCGGCCGGCAGGCCGAAGCTCAGGCGCATGAAGTTTTCCACGAGGTTGTGGGAGTTGTCCGGGTACAGCATGGGCTGGCCGATGGACTTCTTGTGCGCGTATGCCGCGATCACCGGCATCTTGGCCATCAGGCGGATCGTGGAAACTTCCACCTGCTCGGCGTTGAACGGGTCCAGCGAGTCCTGGTAGAACGTGGACAGCGCCGAGACTGCCGAGGACAGCACGGGCATTGGGTGCGCGTCCCTCGGGAAACCGCTGAAGAAGCCCTTGAGCTCTTCATGCAGCAGGGTGTGGCGGCGGATCTTCTGGTCGAACTCTTCCAGCTCCGTGGGGCTGGGCAGGTTGCCGTAGATCAAAAGGTAGGACACCTCAAGGAAGCTGGAGTGCTGCGCCAGCTGCTCGATGGGGTACCCGCGGTAGCGCAGGATGCCAGCATCGCCGTCGATGTAGGTGATAGCCGAAGTCGTGGCTGCCGTGTTCATGAAGCCGGGGTCAAAGGTGACTGCGCCCGTCTGCTTCAGCAGCTTGGAAACGTCGTAGCCCTCGTTTCCTTCAACAACCTGGATGCGCGGCAGCTTAAGCTCGCCTCCTGCGTGGTGCAGGGTGGCCGCATTGTTGGTCTCAGTCATGGAGTCCCCTTCATGAGGCTTCTGGGCCTCTGTCGAAAGCTTGATCCAACATCAGGTGAGCCGCGCACGAAGCCTGAGAACACAGGTTCCAACACCCGGGCTGCCTTCTTGTAGAAAGCCACCATTGATAGTCACTTAAAAAGTACCGCCCCTTGGCGGGTGCCACTAATCCGAGACGGTCCGGAAGCCCCTAAAACCCGGCTGTTGTGGCGCGAGTCACAGTATTGTTACGGCGCCGCAACGAGCCGGGACACTGCTGCATCGATGCGCTCGTCCGATCCCGTCAACGCCACGCGGATGTAACCGTTGCCGGCTTCGCCATAGAAAACCCCGGGGCCCACCACAATGCCCCGCTCCGCCAGACGCCCCACGGTGTCCCAGGTGCTTTCCCCGGCGGTGGACCACAGGTACAGCCCGGCGTCGGAATCCTTGATCGCAAGGCCGAAGTCCAGCAACGCCGGAACAAGCCGTTCGCGGCGCCCCCGGTAGAGGTCCTTCTGTGCCTCCACGTGGGCGTCGTCGCCGAGCGCCACGCGCATGGCCTCCTGGACCGGATAGGGCACGATCATGCCCGCGTGCTTGCGGCTGTTCACAAGGTTGGGCATGAGCCCGGGGTCACCGGCAACGAACGCTGCCCGGTAGCCCGCCACGTTGGACTGCTTGCTCAGGGAGTAGACGGCCAGCAGGCCTTGGTGGGAGCCGCCGGCCACGCGAGGATCGAGGATGCTGGGCACGGCCTGTCCGCCGCGCTGGACATCCCAGTCGCCCCAGCCAAGTTCCGCGTAGCACTCGTCGGAGGCCACCACGGCGCCCAGTGCCCTCGCCTGCTCCACCAGTGCCCTCAGGGAGTCGACTCCCCGGACGCTGCCCGTGGGGTTACCCGGCGAATTGACCCAGATCAGCCGGACGCGCGCACGGGTGGCGTCGTCCAGTTCGTCCAGGTTGTCCGTCGCCACCGACGTAACACCCGCGAAGGTGGCGCCGATGTCATACGTGGGGTAGGCGACCTTGGGGCGGACGACGACGTCTCCGGGCTTGAGCCCCAACAGGAGCGGCAGCCAGGCTACCAGTTCCTTGGAGCCCACGGTGGGCATGATGTTGCGGGGATCAAGCCCCGCGACGCCGCGGCGCCTTTCAAACCATCCTGCAATCGCTTCACGCAAAGCCGGGGTGCCGTGCACGGTAGGGTATCCCGGGGCGTCAGCAGCGGCCTTCAGTGCATCCTGGATCAGGGCCGGCGTCGGGTCCACCGGGGTCCCGATGGACAGATTGACGGCCCCGCCGGGGTGCTGCGCTGCCTTGGCGGCATACGGCGCCATGGCTTCCCACGGGTAGTCGGGCAGGTCCAGGCCAAACGTCCTCGCTGCTGCGGTCACGGTAGCTTCCCGGGTCAGTGGTCTTGGTTCTGCGGCGGCAGCGCGGCAATCATGGGGTGGTCCTTGCCCGTGTTGCCGACCTTCGCTGCTCCGCCCGGCGAGCCGAGGTCGTCGAAGAACTCCACATTCGCCTTGTAGTAGTCCGCCCATTCCTCCGGGGTGTCGTCCTCGTAGTAAATGGCTTCAACAGGGCACACCGGTTCACAGGCACCGCAGTCCACGCACTCGTCCGGATGGATGTACAGCGAACGCTCACCCTCATAGATGCAGTCGACCGGGCATTCCTCAATACATGCCTTGTCCTTGACATCTACACACGGCTGCGCGATTACGTACGTCACGTCCCTGGCCTCTCCACGTTGGTTCCGGCAACCCGCCGGCACTTGCATCCGGCGCTGGGGCCGGACCATTGACATCTGAGCCTATTATCTCCCAGCCCGTTCCCGCGAACCTAGCCGGACACCCTAGTATGAACTGGTGAGTCAGCCTGTACCTCCCCCTGCCGGGTTCCTCTCCGGCGCAGCACCCGGACTGCGGGTGGTGGTGCGGTACCGCATCGAGGGCGGCCTGACGGACGCCTTGGGCCATCTGGTGGCGTGCGACGCCGGTGCCTGCACCATCCGCACGCGGAAGGCCGACGTCGTCATCCAGCTCTCAGACGTGGTGGCCGCCAAGGAAGTTCCGCCGCCACCCGAGCGGCGCCGGCCCGCGCAGTAGGCGCGCTCCTCACTGCGCAGGGACTGCGGCAGCGGATCGAATCCGCGGCTCACTGCGCAGACCGGTACGTTGCGAGCGCCTGGCGCACCAGGCGCACGAACTCCTGGGGCTCGCCGAGCAGCATTTCATAGGTCACGCGAAGAGTGGGAACACCCCGGACTACGGTCACGTTCCAACGCCGTCTGTCCTCACGGTACGCATCCCTGCTGGCGTGGTGGGCATACCCATCCGCCTCAATGCCCAGCAAGCCGTCAACCAGCAGATCAAGGTGACCCATCCCGCGAATCTGGACCTGCAACTCGACGTTCAGCCCTGCCTCTTCCAGCAGGTACCGGGCCATCGTCTCGATGATGGACCCGGATTGCGGCCGGATTCTGGCCACCAGGCGAACAATCGCCTGTTCCCGTACCGCCGGAAAGCGCTCCCGCAGCGCCGGAAGCTGAACGAGCCCCTTTTTGACTGCAGATTCCGCAATTGCCAGTCCCTCAAGCGGCGGCAGGCAGCGTAGGGCCTGGCACACGATGTCCAGATGCGTCGGTGGTACGGCGCCCCTGTGCACCACGCAACCACTGATCGGCCTGCCATGCCGGGCAGCCAGATGCGGTTTACCGGGCGTTCTGACTACCCATAGCCCCGCTGCGGAGGCAGCCGTGACACAGCCCGGCACCGCATGATGGCGGCCGGCGTGGACCAGCATGGGGTCTGAGTTCGGCAGCGCATACACGCCCCGCGCCACTCTTTGGACAGCGGCAGCACGCACGCCGGCTTCGATACTCCGCCGCGAGACCCCGGCCTGCTGCAGTGAGCTGGTGCTCGCCACTCCCCCAAGCGCGGCCAGCGCCGCGATAACAGTTCGCATGAGAGCATGCTTCCCGGTGCGGAAGGTCGGGCACAGCAGCAGGGGTGGCTATGTGGGAAACGTCCGGGCGGAGTGACAACCGGGCTCTGTGCGCAGGGAGCGTCCCGGCGCACTGACGGCCGGGGTGGCTGCGCAGCCAGGGCCGCCTCAAACAAAGAAAAAGCCGGTACGACGGCGGGAATTCCCACCGCCGTATCGGCAGTTTCAGTTAGCGCTGAGGTAATTAGACCTTGGCGCGGGCGCGGTTGGCCTTGGCGCGCTCGTTGGTGTCCAGGATGACCTTGCGGATGCGGATGGCTTCCGGGGTCACTTCCACGCACTCGTCCTCGCGGGCGAATTCGAGGGACTCTTCGAGGGTCAGGTCGCGCGGCGGCGTCAGGTTCTCGAAGGTGTCGGAGGAGGCTGCACGCATGTTGGTGAGCTTCTTTTCCTTGGTGATGTTGACGTCCATGTCATCGGCGCGGGAGTTCTCGCCCACGATCATGCCTTCGTAAACCTCGGAGGTGGGCTTGACGAAGAACGAGCCGCGCTCCTGCAGGTTGATCATGGCGAACGGCGTGACAACACCGGCGCGGTCAGCAATCATCGAGCCGTTGGTGCGGTACTCGATGGGGCCGGCCCACGGCTCGTAGCCCTCGGAGATGGACGCTGCGATGCCGGCGCCGCGGGTGTCCGTGAGGAACTTGGTGCGGAAGCCGATGAGGCCGCGGGCGGGAACGATGAATTCCATCCGGCACCAGCCGGTGCCGTGGTTGGCCATGTTGGTCATGCGGCCCTTGCGGGCTGCCATCAGCTGGGTCACGGCGCCCAGGTACTCCTCGGGGACGTCGATGGTCATGTGCTCCATCGGCTCATGGATCTTGCCGTCGATCGTCTTGGTGACAACCTGCGGCTTGCCCACGGTCAGCTCGAAGCCTTCGCGGCGCATCTGCTCCACCAGGATGGCCAGCGCCAGCTCGCCGCGGCCCTGGACCTCCCAGGCGTCGGGACGCTCGGTGGGGAGAACCTTGATGGAGACGTTACCGATCAGTTCCTTGTCCAGGCGGTCCTTCACCTGGCGCGCGGTGACCTTGGCGCCCTTGACCTTGCCGGCCAGCGGCGAGGTGTTGATACCGATGGTCATGGAGATCGCGGGATCGTCCACGGTGATCAGCGGCAGCGGCTGCGGGTTCTCGGCGTCGGTCAGGGTCTCACCGATGGTGATGTCCTCGATACCGGCGACGGCGACGATCTCGCCCGGGCCTGCAGACTCCGCGGGAACGCGGTCCAGGGCCTTGGTGGCCAGCAGTTCGGTGATCTTGACGTTCTTGAGCTCACCGTTGGCGCGGGCCCAGGCAACGGTCTGGCCCTTGCGCAGGGTGCCGTTGTAGATGCGCAGCAGGGCGAGGCGTCCCAGGAACGGGGATGCGTCCAGGTTGGTGACGTGCGCCTGCAGCACACCCTCCGGGTTGTAGGTGGGGGCCGGGATGTGCTCGATGATGGTCTTGAACAGCGGCTCCAGGTCTTCGTTCTCCGGGGCGGTGCCGTCAGCGGGCTGCTCCAGGGAAGCACGGCCAACCTTGGCGGCGGCGTAGACAACGGGAACTTCGAGGATCTTGTCCAGGTCCAGGTCCGGAACTTCGTCCGCCAGGTCCGAGGCAAGGCCCAGGAGGAGGTCCATGGACTCGTGGACGACTTCCTCGATGCGGGCATCGGGACGGTCGGTCTTGTTGACCAGCAGGATGACGGGCAGGTGCGCGGCGAGGGCCTTGCGCAGCACGAAGCGGGTCTGGGGCAGCGGGCCCTCGGAAGCGTCAACGAGGAGGACGACGCCGTCGACCATGGACAGGCCGCGCTCCACCTCGCCGCCGAAGTCGGCGTGGCCGGGGGTGTCGATGACGTTGATGGTGATGGTCTCGCCGTTGGAGGACGGTCCGTTGTAGGCCACGGTGGTGTTCTTGGCCAGGATGGTGATGCCCTTTTCGCGCTCCAGGTCACCGGAGTCCATCACACGGTCTTCAAGGTGGTTGTGCTCGGCAAAGGAGTTGGTCTGCTTGAGCATGGCGTCGACCAGGGTGGTCTTGCCGTGGTCAACGTGGGCCACAATCGCGACGTTGCGGAGGTCACTGCGTGATGCAGTGGCTACCGCGGTGTTGGTGGTGGTTTCAGACATGCGTAATGGCTCGATTCAGTGGTGAAAGTCAGCTGTTGTATCGCGACATTTCCAACCGGAACGCACGACGGATCAGGCCCTTAGCACAGGGCACCTTCCTCCATTCTAGCGCCAGTGCCATTTATTGGCCTAAATTTTCAGGGCGGCGTGCGGGCACCTCATGGCCCGGGTCCTGCACCGCCACGGAAAATTGTGGCCAATATCACTGGCCATAGGGGACGGCATGCCACATGATTGCTCTGACAGACCGCGCAAGCCCGAAAGACACCAGATGCGAAAATCCCCGGCCGCCAAGGCCTGGACCCGTTGTGCCGCGTCCGGCGTCGCTGCTGTTGTTGCCGTGTCTGCCGTTGTCCTCTCCGCCTGCGGCCTGCCCGCCCCGTCCTCCGAAAATCCTGCCCGTCCAGTTGCGGCGGCGGCAGTAGCGGCGGGATCCCAAGGGGCACCAGGGAATCCTGTCGGAGTAGCTGCCGGTTCCCGCGTCCTGAACCCGGTCAACGGCCGGCTCGAGGCCGAGATCCCCGAGATCAGCAGGACCGTCCTGCTGATCGGTGATTCACAGTCGGAACCGGTGGACGGCTGGCCACGGCTGGGCCTGGCTGCGGCAGGGTACAAGGTGTACTTCTGCGGCCGGGGCGGGACCGGTTTTGTCGCCTCGAACGGCGCAACAGGCAACTACATCGACGCCCTGCTGCGCGGCGACTGGCTGCTCCCCTCCGGCACGCCGGCGCTCATTGTTATCCAGGGCGGCGGCAACGACGCAGCCGGCGGAGCGAGTGACAGACGGATAGCCGCCAACGCCGAACGCCTTATCGCCGAGCTCCGGGAGCGCTACCCGGGCACGCGGATGGCGATCATTGGAACACTTGCCCGTGGCGAGGCCCACGGCGGCGGCCGCCGAACCGAAGTTGATGCCGTGCTGGGGTCGGTGGCTGCGTCCCATGCCCTGCCCTTTGTATCCGTGGGCGACTGGTTGACCCGGTACAGCCTGGTCAAGGACCTGGCCGACTCGGTGCACATGAACCCCGCAGGCCGCCAAAAATTGGGAACCCTCCTCGAGGGCCGCCTCCGGGAGTTGGGCCTGGACCGGAAGCCGACGGCGGACCAGCAGCCGCTGCGCGCCTCGGGCACCATGGACGACGGCCCGGGCCAGGACTGACACGAAAACGGCTGGAGCCGACGCCCGAAGGCCCCGGCTCCAGCCGTTCCTGTTGTGCAGCCCGGTGCTTATGCAACCTCCGGCGGAAGCATCAGCTTGGCCCCCGGAATGGCGTTGAGCAG
Source organism: Pseudarthrobacter quantipunctorum (assembly GCF_045291495.1). Classification (NCBI taxonomy): domain Bacteria; kingdom Bacillati; phylum Actinomycetota; class Actinomycetes; order Micrococcales; family Micrococcaceae; genus Pseudarthrobacter; species Pseudarthrobacter quantipunctorum. The sequence goes on along the minus strand of NZ_CP148033.1, from coordinate 1,246,717 downwards.
CGCCTGCGTGTACTCCTGCTGCGGCGCGTCGAAGACGTCGTCCGTGGAACCCGTCTCCACCAGGCGCCCCTTCTCCATCACGCAGACGTGGTCCGCGATCTGCCTCACGACGGCGAGGTCGTGGGTGATAAAGAGGTAGGTCAGGCCGAGGTTGGACTGCAGGTCAGCCAGGAGGTTCAGCACCTGCGCCTGCACCAGGACGTCTAGTGCGGACACCGCCTCGTCACAGATGATGACTTCGGGGTCCAACGCCAGCGCACGGGCAATGGCAACGCGCTGCCGCTGCCCGCCCGAGAGCTCGTTCGGGTACCGCTGCATGGTGGATTGCGGCAGCGCCACCTGGTCCAGCAGCTCGCGGACCTTCTTCTCGCGGCTGGCCTTGTTCCCGATCTTGTGGACCCTCAAGGGCTCCTCAATGGTCCGGTAGATGTTGTACATCGGATCCAGGGAGCCGTAAGGGTCCTGGAAGATGGGCTGCACCCGGCGCCGGAACTTGAACAGTTCCGAGGGCTTCAGCAGCGAGGTGTCCACGCCGTCGAAAAGTATCCTGCCGTCGGTCGGCTTCTCCAGCTGCAGCACCATCTTGGCCACTGTGGACTTGCCGGAGCCTGACTCCCCCACGATCGCCGTCGTGGTTCCCCGAAGGACGTCGAAGGTAACGCCGTCGACGGCCGCAAAATCGGATGATTTGCCCAGCCCCTGCCGGAGCTTGTACACCTTCCGCAGGTCCTGGATCTGCAGGACGTTGTCGGCGGTGAGTGCCTCAGCGGCCGGAGCCAGGAGGTCAGCCGCTTCCACGCCCTGTTCCTTGGCAACCTGGATCCGTCGGCTCGCCAGGGACGGCGCCGACTCCACGAGCCGCTTGGTGTAGGGGTGCTGCGGATTCTGCAGCAGCTCCAGGGACGGCCCCGATTCGACCACCTGACCCCGGTACATGACCACAACCTTGTCCGCGCGTTCGGCAGCAAGGCCGAGGTCGTGGGTGATCAGCAGGACAGCCGTACCGAGCTCGGACGTCATGCCTTCAAGGTGGTCCAGGATCTGCCGCTGCACCGTGACATCCAGCGCCGACGTGGGCTCATCCGCAATCAGCAGCCGGGGCTGGCAGGACAGGCCGATGGCGATCAGCGCCCGCTGGCGCATGCCGCCGGAAAACTCGTGCGGGTACTGCTTGGCGCGGCGGTGGGCGTCCGGAAGGCCTGCCTCGGACAGGACCTTCGCGATGTCCTCCGGTCCGCTGGGCCTGCCGTTGGCGCGCAGGGTTTCCTTGACCTGGTAGCCGATTTTCCACACCGGATTGAGGTTGGACATGGGGTCCTGGGGCACCATGCCGATGGTGTTGCCGCGCAGCTCGATCATCCGCTTTTCCGGCGCGTGTGAGATGTCTTCGCCGTCCAGCAGGATCTGTCCGCCGGAGACCCGGCCGTTTGCCGGCAGCAGCCCGATGGCTGCGAGGGCGGTTGTTGATTTGCCCGACCCGGACTCGCCCACGATCGCCACGGTCTCGCCCGGCATGATGGTCAGGTGCGCATTCCGGACCGCGTTCACGTCGCCGTTGCTGGTGTTGAACGTGATGGCCAGGTCCCGGATTTCCAGGAGCGGCCGGTCTGTGGGGGTTCCGGCTTCGGTAATGGTGACATCTGATGCAGTCACGTGTGCCTCCTTCATCGCTGGCGGCTCTTCGGGTCAAGAGCATCGCGCAGGGCATCGCCCAGCATGATGAAGCTCAGGACGGTGATGGACAGGGCGGCAGCCGGGTAAAGGAGCACGGCGGGGTTGGTTCGGATTGAGGACTGCGCCGCCGAAATGTCGTTGCCCCAGGACATGATGCTGCCGGGAAGACCGATGCCCAGGAAGGACAACGTCGCCTCCAGCACGATGAACACACCCAGCTCCATGGTGGCCAGCACGATGATGGGTGCCAGGGCGTTGGGCAGCACATGCTTGATGAGGCTCTGGATCCTGGACACACCCAGCGACCGGGCGGCCGTGATGAAGTCGGCATTGCGGACTTCGATCACCGCGCCGCGGGTCAACCTTGCCATCTGCGGCCACGCAAGCAGCACAATGATCATAATGACCGTCCATACACTCTTGTTTTCGCGGAAGAACGGCAGCTGGGTAACCACCAGTGCGCCGAGCACCAGCGGCAGTGCAAAGAAGATATCGCCAAGGCGGGCGATCACGGCGTCGATCCAGCCGCCGTAGAAGCCGGCCAGCGCGCCCAGGGTCACTCCGATGATGAGCACGCCGATGACGGCGAACACGCCAACCATGACCGAGGCCTGCGTGCCGTAGATGACGCGGGCGTACACGTCGCAGCCCTGGAAGGTGAACCCGAACGGATGCCCGGCCGAGGGCGCACCGTCCGAATTTGCCAGCTGGCAGTTGTCGTTCGGCGGAGTCTGGGTGAACAGGCCGGGGAAGAACGCCACAACAAGGATGACCAGGATCATCACTGCCGAGACGATGAACAGCGGACGACGGCGGAGCTTCCGCCAGGCGTCAGCCCACAGGCTCAGCGGGGCCTGGTCAGTCTTAACCGCATCCGTTGCCAGCAGAGGGGTCTCCTCGAGCGGGGCAACGAAGTGCGTGGTGTCTTGGTTACTTTTCATAGCGAATCCTCGGATCAAGCCAGGCGTACAGCAAATCAACCAGCAGGTTGGCGATAACGAAGACCAGCACCAGCACACTCACGATCGCGACGACGGTGGGTCCTTCGCTGCGGAGAATTGCCTGGTAGAGCTTCTGCCCCACACCGGGGACGTTGAAGATGCCTTCGGTGACAATGGCGCCGCCCATCAAGCCGCCGAGGCTGGCGCCCAGGTAGGTGACGACCGGAATCATCGAGTTGCGGAGGATGTGCGCCATGACCACCCGCGGCCGGGACAACCCCTTGGCAGTGGCGGTACGCACGTAATCGGCCGTCGAGTTTTCAATCACCGACGCGCGGGTGAGGCGGAGCACGTAGGCGAAGGAGACCAGCGCAAGCGCGAAGGCCGGAAGCAGCAGCGTACTCCAGCTGACGTCCGTGCCCACGGTGGGCTTAGCCCAGCCCAGGTACACACCAAAAACCAGCTGCAGGACGAAGCCGAGGACAAAGATGGGGATGGCGATGACGACGAGCGAGGCCAGCAGGACGGTCGAGTCGAAGATCTTTCCCTTGCGGAGGCCGGCGATGAGCCCGAAGCCGATGCCGAATACTGCCTGGATGACCAGCGCTTCGACCGCCAGCATCACAGTGACGGGGAAGACGCGGCCGAGGGTGGCGGCGATGGGCTGGCCGGTGAAGTCAACACCCAGGTTGAACGTGAAGAGGTTCTTGAGGAACAGGCCGTACTGGACCCAGAACGGCTGGTCGAGGTTGTACTGCTGGCGAAGGGCCGCGATCACGGCTTCGCTCGGGGGGCGGTCGCCGAAGAGCGCCCTGATGGGGTCCCCTGGCAGGGCGAACACCATGAAGTAGACCAGCAGGGTGGTGCCCAGGAAAACGGGGATGACTTGGAGCAGCCGCCGGAGAATGAACTGGATCACAGCAGATCCTCCGGGGTTTGTGGAGATGGGGGGAATTTCATGTAGGACAGCTTCCTGCCGGTATCAAGGCTATGGGGGCCCGGCTGGTGCCGGACCCCCACTAGCTATTTGAGTTGGACGGTCTCAGGACTACTTTGCGGTGATGTTGTAGTACTGGATGACACCGTTCCAGCCGCTGTCCACGTTCGTGACGTTCTGGCTCCACACGACCTGGCGTGCGGAGTACCACAGCGGGAGGTTGGGCAGGTCCTGGAACAGGATTTCCTGGGCCTCGGTGAACTTCGCGTTGGCGTCGTCGGTGGACTTCGAACCCAGGCCTTCGTCAAGGAGCTTGTCGAACGCGGGGTTCGAGTAGCCCTCGTAGTTGGCGCTGGCACCGGTCCGCAGCAGCGGGCCGAGGAAGTTGTACAGCGACGGGTAGTCTGCCTGCCAGCCGGCCCGGGCGAAGCCGGGAAGCGTCTGGGACTTACGGAGGTCCAGAAGTTCGGCAAACTTGGCGAAGGGCTGGCCTTCGACCTGGATGCCGAGGTTGTTCTTCAGGTTGTTGGCGACGGCGTCGATCCATTCCTTGTTGCCGCCATCGGTGTTGTAACCGAGCTGAAGGGTCTTGTCAGCCGGCCACGGGCTGATGGCATTCGCCTTTTCCCAGGTTTCCTTTGCCTTGGCGGCATCGAACTTCAGGACGTCGGATCCTTCGACGTTCTCGTTGTAGCCGTCCACGGCCGGGGAGGTGAAGTCCTTGGCCGGGATGCGGGTACCGCTGAAGATCACCTTGGTGATCTCGTCGCGGTTGATGGCCATCGAGATGGCCTGGCGGCGCAGCTTGCCGGCTTCGCCCTGGAACTCGGGCAGGTAGCCCGGGATGTTCAGGGTGGAGTTGCCTGCGTACGGCTTGTTCAGGTGGTTGTCCGGGAAGTCCGTGGTGTAGGTCTTCAGGGCGTTGGTCGGAAGGACGTCCGTGACGTCCAGGTTGTTGGCCTGGATGTCGGTGTAGGCAGGAGCCGGGTCCGTGTAGAACTTGAAGGTCACGCCGCCGTTCTTGGCTTCGCGGCTGCCGGCATAGTCCTCGTTCTTGACGAGTTCAATCTGGCTGTCGTGCTGCCAGGCGCCTTCCTTGGCCATCTTGTACGGGCCGTTGCCGACGGGGTTCTCGCCGAAAGCCTTGGGATCAGCGATGGCCTCGGAGGGAAGCGGCATGAAGGCCGTGTAGCCAAGGCGCAGGGGCCAGTCGGCCTCCGGCTGCGTCAGCTTGACCTCAATGGTTGAGTCGTCCTTGAGGACCAGGCCGGAGAGGGTCTCGGCCGTGGGAGCGGGAACCTCCGTCTCGCCTTCCTTCTTGGTGGCGCTGACGGCGTCGTAGCCCTCGATGGACTCGAAGAAGCTGCTGTTCGCCTGGGCATTGGTGCTCAGCGCTGCGAAGTTCCACGCGTCAACGAAGCTCTTGGCGGTGACTTCCTCGCCGTTGGTGAACTTGGTGCCGCTCTTGACCTTGATGGTGTAGTTCTGGCCATCCGGGGATTCAATGGACTCTGCCAGCGCGTTGACCGACTCGCCGCTGGGGCTGTAGCTGGTCAGGCCTTCGAAGAGAAGCTCTACAACGCGGCCGCCGTAGACTTCGTTGGTGTTTGCCGGCAGCAACGGGTTCTGTGGCTCGTTGCTGTAGGCGGTGATGATCTTGGCCGGATCGCCTGCGGCGTCGCTTGCCCCTTCATTGCTGCCGCCTCCAGCGCCGCAGCCGGTCAGGGCGAGGGCGGCGATTGCCACCATGCCCAGTGCTTTGGAAGTGCGCGCAAAACGCATTCCGCCTCCTATGAGTTGTGGGAGATAACGAGGGGGAATCTGGTGCTTCCCCGCAGGCGAGACGCAGCTTTCGACTGTGACGCAACCTACATATACGAGTAGCCTAACCGCACGAAGTCCAGATACTGGTACTCCGTTGCCAAACCGTGACCGGCTTCAACTGAACGCCTAGTCGGTCAACGGAAGTTGTGCAAGTCACATGCTACTCGCCGGTAGCCCCCACGGCGAATCGGGCAGGCTGGAAGCTTTTTGTCCGCAGATTTCAGGATGCTGACGGCTGCGCCAGGCGCCAGTCCCACACGTTCCACCACACACCCAGAGGGCCGGCACTTGTCTTGACGCCCGCCACCCGGGCGCTGAAGGCTGTGGCGCCAACGGTCTGGTAGAGCGGGAGGCCATAGGCCTTTTCCCAGATCTGTCTGTCAATCTCCGCCAGCAGGTCATCCTGCTTGCCCAGGTCCGTGGTGCCGGCAAGCTGTTCCATCAGCCTGTCGGCGTCGCCGTCGGAAAAGCGGTTGAAGTTGCTGCCGGCCCCGGTACGGAATATCTGGGGGACGCGGCTGACCCCCGCGGAGGTGCCAATCCATCCCAGCAGCGCGGCGTCGTAGCCTTCGCCGCCGAGTGCACGGGCCCAGTCAGCGCTCCCCTGCCCCGCATCGACCACCTGGAAGCCTGCCTGCGCGGCAGAGTCCCTGATCAGGGAAAATGCTGTGGCGCGGTTGGGGTTGTCCCGGTTGTAGAGGATCCGGATGGTGGGGGTGTCACCATCCAGGAGCGCCTCTGCCCCGTCGATGTCCACCTCCGCGTAGTCGGACGAGCCGTTGTTCTTGACGGTGTCGTTGTATTTGGGCTGGGAGGGCAGGAACACGTGCGAATCCAGCGGCGCCGCGTCGGGCTGCCGGTCGCCCACCACGGCGTCAATGATGGCCTGGCGGGGTACCGCTTTGAGGAACGCCTGGCGGACGTCCTCGTCGGCGAACGGCCCGGAGAAGTTGAGGTCCAGGTGGTCGTAGCCTGACTGGTTGTACCACTCGACGGTGTTGCCCTGGTCCGCGAGTCCTGCCAGGAGTTCCCCGGTTTCGGCGGAGGGCTGTGGCGAGATGATGTCCGCCTGGCCGTTCCGGAGCGCTTCGACTGCCGTGGGCACGGAGCCGGTGAAGCGGATGGTTATTTCATCCAGCCAGGGCTCCTGTCCCCATACGTAGTCGCGGTTCCGGACGAGGGTCATGGAGACTTCTGGGACGATGTCGCGGACGATGTACGGGCCGCTGGAGAGGAACACGGACGGGTCATCGGGCAGGCTTTTGGAGTCGAACCCGGAGTTCCAGAAGTCGCCGACCCGTTTGAGGGGTTCGTTGACTGCGGGCTCTTCCCCGTTACCGCGGGGCGAGTCCAGGATCAGCTCGACCAGGTCTTCCTCGTCGTTCAGCCCGCTCTTCGCTGCCACCACGTGCGCCGGCAGGCCGACGTCGAACGCCACTTCCCAGTCAGCGTAGGGGACGGCGTATTCCAGGGTGAATGAACGGCCGTCTGCCCCGATTTCCGGCAGGACGGTACCGGCAAGGCCGCTGGTGTCAGAGGCTACCGAAAAGTATGTGGTGCCTGTCCCCGCCAGGGGGTCGGCGTCGTCGAAATATCCTGACCCCGCCGCCCAGCTCAGGAGGAGGTCGCCGGCGTCGACCGCCTCGCCGTCGGACCATTTAACGCCCTCGTTGACGGTGTACCTGACCTTAAGGGGCTGGTCCGAGACCTTCTCGTAGCGCCCGAATTTTTCGTTCCGCACCACCTTTGCCGCGTCATCAAGGTAGTAAAAGCCCGAGTGGGTGATGTAACCGATCTTGGAGTTGATATCGGTGTTGCCGTCCGCGCTGTAAGGGTTGAAGGATGAGAAAGTGTTGGCCTCCGCCACGGTCACGCTGCCGCCGCGTTTGGCTTCCCCCACCACCACGGGAGCGGTGCCGCCGTTGCCTGAACACCCCGACAGGACCAGGGCGGCCGCCACCGCCGCGGTGATGTAGTGCACCAGACGCCTGAACGGCATGCCGCCTCCTTCTTTTCCTTCTGCGGGAGGGGCTCCTGGAATCGCCAGGATCACGCCCTGTACTCAGGATAGTGGGTGCGGCCCCTTGATTGCCGGTGCCGCCCGCAGCAGCCGTGTTGCCTCCTGCCCTGCGCCGAGCAGGGCTTCAGCACGACGGCGGTGCTCCCGCCGCTTCTCCGGGTCCATGGCGTCCAGCAGGGAGACCGCCATCCGGGAGCGCGGATTCCGTGCGAAGACCTCCCGGTGGTCATCGATGAAGGTCCAGTAGAGCCCGTCCCAGTCGTGCACCCATTCCCCTGCCGGCAGGTCCGACATCCTGCGAAGGTAGTTGCTGCCGGAAACGTACGGTTTCGTGGTGATCTCCTCCCCCGCGGCGAACTGGCTCATGGCATACACGTTGGGGACCATCACCCAGTCGTACGCGTCGACGAAGAGTTCCATGAACCATTCGTAGACGTCGTCCGGATGGACCCGCAGCAGGGACATGGCGTTGCCCAGGACCATCAGCCGCTCAATGTGGTGGGCATACCCCGTGGCGAGTACCCGCGAGATCACCATGTCCACGGGGGCCAGCCCGGTACTTGCATCCCACCACCCGTCCCCCAGCCCGTTGCTGTGGTTCAACCGGTTGGCGGTGCGCATCTGCCGGCCGCGGGTCCGGTAGGTGGCGCGCATGTATTCACGCCAGCCAATCACCTGCCGGACGAAACCCTCCAGGGAGGCCAGAGGAGTATTTGGGACTGCCCCGTCGAGCACGGCCTCCAGGACCTCCCGCGGGTCCAGCAGTCCGATGTTCAATGCCGGCGTGAGCAGGCCATGGGCGATGAAGGGATGGGTGGTGGAAATCGCGTCCTCGTAGGGGCCGAAGTCGTCCAGCCGTTCGCGGACGAACTCGTGCAGGTGCTTGCGAGCCTCGTCCGCGCCCGTGGGCCAGGCAAACAGGGCGGGATCGCCCGGAGCATCCGGAAACTCCACGGCCACCCAGGCAATGGCCCGTTCGACGTCGTCCGACGCCACGTCCCCGTCGGCGGCTTCTGGTCCGGTTATGGCATCAAGGTCAAAGGTCCCCTCCGGCCGCTGGACGGGGTGGCGGGCGAACCGGCCCACCGTGGGAGGCGCGTACCTCCGGGGAAGCTTTTTCCGGTTGTCTGCGTCAAAGGACAATTTCCCGCCTGCCGGCTCCCCGCCGTCGACAAGGACGCCGAGCCGGCGGCGCTGCCACACGTAGAAGTCGTGCATGCGGGCAGCGTTGGCGGCAAACCACTGGTCAATCTGGCCTCGGTCGGTGAGGAAGTTCGGCGTCTCCAGCACGTCCTCGCCGCGCATCCGGTAGCCGCCGTCGGCCAGGCCGGCATAAAGGTCCTGTTCAAGCCAGTCGTCCACCACGTCGAACCAGGTCACCTGGGCCGGGCGGCGGCGGCGCACCAGGTCCGCGAGCTGCTGGCGGGAGCTGCGGCCGGCGTCACTGCGGAGGACAACGACCTCGTTGCCCGTCCCGCCGAGGCGGCGGGCAAACCGGCTCATGGACGCCCGGTGCAGGACCAGCTTGTGGGAGTGGAACGAGTACTGGCGAAAGAGCAGGTCATGCTCGATCAGCACATACACGGTCCCTTCTGCCGCATCGAGTTGCTCGCGGAACAACTGATGCGGCAGAACCAGGCGCAGGTGCGGGCCGGGCATCATTTCCCAACCATAGGCGGCTTGGACGCGTCCGCCGCCAGCAATGAACCCGCTTCGGGGTCCATTAGCTTGTTTGGCGCTCGGCTGAAGGACCTGGCCGGGACTGGAAGGCGGTGCTGGGCAGATCCTTCTCGCCATCGGCGATCGCGGTGATAATCCGCGCTGCAACCAGGTCTGGGTCCAGCCCCGCGCCGAATTGCGGCGCTGACCCCGCAATCGGATGATCGGACAGTGCGGTGCCAGTGTGGCCTGGACGGGCGTCCACGATCCGGATGCCCGCGCGGCGATACTCGCGCGCCGCTGCGACAACGAAGGCCGCGAGTCCGGCCTTCGACGCCGAGTATGCCGCCAGGCCGGCGACGGGTGCCTCGGCGACAACGCCGCTCAGTGTGACAACGAAGGGTTCCCGGCCCTCACGTGCCGAGGCCGCGAGGTAGGGCTGGCTCCGGGTAATGAGCTGGATCGGACTGGTCGTGTTCACAGCGAAGAGTTCGTCCACCGTAGCGGGTTCAAGGTCTGATGCCGCGCCGAAGGCGACGACCCCGGACGCAACTACCAGCCCGTCGAGGCGTCCGTACTGCGCAGTCGTTTCATCCAGCACCTCCTGGATCACGGAGGGTGTGCGCAGGTCGTGCCCAGCAGACTTTGACGACCGGGCGACGATGGCGCCGCTCCTTTCCAGCTGGGCGGCGATGCGCGAACCGAGTCCGCCGGTGGCGCCGACTACCAGAACAACCGCACCCTGAAGAGTCGTCATGGGTAGATCCTAGGTCACATGCTGCAGGGAGCCGAGCGCGGGTCGGTTCCCTGAGGCAGGACGGCTGCGGTACTACGCAGGCAACGAAGCAGGCTTCACCCGCTCATCCGGGATGGTGCCCGCCAACAGAGACGGGCCCATCTGCGGAAGCAAATGGGCCCGTCCCGAAATCCTGTGGGTTAGACGTTGAAGCGGAACTCCACCACGTCGCCGTCGGCCATCACGTATTCCTTGCCCTCAATGCGGACCTTGCCGCGGGATTTGGCCTCGGCCATAGAGCCGGCTTCGATGAGGTCATTGAAGGACACCACCTCGGCCTTGATGAAGCCGCGCTGGAAGTCAGAGTGGATTACACCCGCTGCCTGCGGTGCAGTATCGCCCTGGCGGATGGTCCAGGCGCGGGTTTCCTTGGGGCCGGCGGTCAGGTAGGTCTGCAGCCCCAGGGTGTGGAAGCCGACGCGCGCCAGCTGGTCCAGCCCGGATTCGTCCTGGCCATTCATTTCCAGCATCTCGCGGGCTTCTTCCTCGTCCAGTTCCACGAGGTCGGCTTCGAGCTTGGCGTCAAGGAAAACGGCGTCAGCCGGGGCAACCATGGCCCGCAGTTCCTCCTGCTTTTCGGGATTGCCCAGGATGCCTTCATCGGCGTTGAAAACATAGATGAAGGGCTTGGCCGTCAGGAGGCCGAGCTCCTTGAGGTGTTCCATTTCCAGCTTGTCGCTCTTGATGGAAGAGAAGATGGTGTCGCCGCGCTCCAGGACCACCTGGGCCGCCTTGATGGCGGCAAGCTCAGCAGCTTCCCGCTTCTTGATCTTGACTTCCTTTTCGATCCGCGGAATGGCGTTCTCGATGGTCTGCAGATCTGCCAGGATGAGCTCGGTGTTGATGGTTTCCATGTCCGAGCGCGGATCCACCTTGCCGTCGACGTGGATGACATCGGGGTCATCGAACACCCGCACCACCTGCGCAATGGCTTCGGCTTCGCGGATGTTGGCCAGGAACTTGTTGCCCAGGCCTTCTCCTTCCGAGGCACCCTTGACGATGCCGGCGATGTCCACGAACGACACCGGCGCGGGCAGGAGGCGCTGCGATCCGAAGATTTCAGCCAGCTTCTGAAGCCGGGGGTCGGGCAGGTTCACGACGCCGACATTGGGTTCGATGGTGGCGAACGGGTAGTTCGCGGCCAGGACCTGGTTGCGGGTGAGTGCGTTGAAGAGAGTTGATTTGCCGACGTTGGGCAGTCCGACGATGCCAATAGTAAGAGCCACGAGGATTTATTCTACCCGCAGCGGGCGGCCCGGGGTCCGGAGCGGGCCGGGGAAAATGTCGCTTCGGCAAAATGTCACAGCCCCGTGCGACAGTGAGGGCATGGATGGTTTCGCGTTGATTCTTGCTTTGTTCATGCTGCTGCTGGGTGCCTTTGTGGGTGCTGCCGCCGTGTTCTTCGTGCTGCGGAAAAACGGCCGCGGCCTGGAAGAGGACTTCGACGCCGTGTCGTCACGGCTTTCCGAGGTCAGTGCGCAGTTTGCCGCGGCCGACGCCGAGCGAAGGCTTTTGGCGGCACAGAACCGCGAGCTGGGTGAGGCCAGGACGCAGGACGGCAGCGTGCTGCGCGCACTTGCCCCGGTGGCGGAGAAACTGACGGCCGTCCAGCAACAGGTGGCGCTGCTGGAACGGGACCGGGTGGAACAGTACGGCCAGCTCGCCCAGCAGCTGCAGGAAGCGCGGCTCTCCGACGAACAGCTGATCCGCTCAACCCATGCACTGGAGTCCGCCCTCCGGTCGAACAGCGCCCGGGGCCAGTGGGGTGAAGTCCAGCTCCGGCGGGTGGTGGAAGCCTCCGGCATGCTGCGGCACGTCGATTTCGTGGAGCAGGTCCACAGTGCCGGGCACGATTCGGGCGTAAGGCCGGACCTGGTGGTGCAGCTGCCGGGTGAAAAACAGCTGGTGGTGGACGCAAAAGTACCGCTCTCCTCCTACCTGGAAGCCCAGGAACTTGGCGCGGCGCAGGACCTCCGCTCCGCCGAGGGTTCCAGCGCCCGGCAAACCGGACCGCTGTCCGGGAGCGACCGCCGGAACCAGCAGGCGCTGCTGGGCGCCCATGCCAAGGCATTGCGGGCACACGTTGATTCCCTGAGCAGCAAGAAGTACTGGGACATTCCGGGCAACTCCCCCGAGCTGGTGATCTGCTTCATCCCTGCCGAGTCCATCCTGGCCGCCGCGCTCATGGCGGACGCCGGGCTCCTTGATCATGCACTGTCCAAGAACGTGGTCCTGGCATCACCCAGCACGCTGCTGGCCGTGCTCAAGTCCGTGGCCTTCACCTGGCGGCAGGACGTCCTGACGGACAGCGCCCGGGAGTTGTTCGAACTGGCACGCCAGCTGTACGACCGGATGGGGACCCTGGGCGAGAACGTCACCAAACTCGGCTCGTCCCTGAAATCGTCAGTGGACCGCTACAACGCCCTGGTGGGGACCCTCGAAGCCCGCGTCCTTCCCACCGCCCGGAAGCTGAACTCGCTTGAGGAATCCGGACTTGCTGCCCCTCCGGTGGTCGAGGTTACCCCGCGGGCCCTGGCGGCGCCCGAATTGCAAAGCGACCACGAAGCAGCCTGAGACCCTCGCCAAGGGGACAAAAGTGGGCCCGGCAGTTGCCGGGCCCACTTCAACAATAGTCACTGTGAACTGCAATCAGGTGCGCAGACACTGACTGCGCACACTACGAACCGCGCACACCACGAACCTGCGCCGGTTCGGCTGGGTGCCGGTCAGTCCCGGGAGCGGCGCCCGCCCAGGGCACGGCTGACGTCGCCGGCCTGCTTGAGTGTCGCCCGGAGTTCCTTGGGCAGCGAGAAGAGCAGGTCTTCCTCAGCGGTAACGACTTCCTCCACGGTGCCGTAGCCGTAGTCGGCCAGCAGGCGCAGGACGTCCTGGACCAGGACTTCCGGAACGGATGCCCCGGACGTCACGCCAACAGTGGCCACGCCTTCGAACCAGGCCTCGTCCACCTCGTTGGCGAAATCCACGCGGTAGGACGCCTTCGCCCCGTATTCCAGGGCCACCTCCACGAGCCGGACAGAGTTGGAGGAGTTCGCTGAGCCCACCACGATCACCAGGTCTGCCTGCGGCGAGATCTTCTTGATGGCCACCTGGCGGTTGGTGGTGGCGTAGCAGATGTCATCGCTTGGCGGATCCTGCAGGGTGGGGAACCGCTGCTTGAGCAGCCGGACGGTCTCCATGGTTTCGTCCACGCTGAGGGTGGTCTGGGAAAGCCAGATCACCTTTTCGGGGTCCCGGACGGTTACCTTGTCCACCTCGTGCGGGCCGTTGATGATCTGGATGTGTTCCGGCGCTTCGCCCGCCGTGCCCTCGACTTCCTCATGGCCGTCGTGGCCGATCAGCAGGATGTCGAAATCGTCCTTGGCAAACCGGACGGCCTCCTTGTGGACCTTGGTCACCAGGGGGCAGGTGGCATCAATGGTTCGCAGGCCGCGGTCCTCGGCGGACTGGACAACTGCCGGCGATACGCCGTGGGCCGAGAAGATGACCAGGGCACCCTCGGGCACTTCGTCAGTCTCGTCGACGAAGATGGCACCCTGCTCCTCCAGGGAGCTGACCACGTGCACGTTGTGGACGATCTGCTTCCGCACGTACACCGGGGGGCCGTAGTGCTCCAGGGCCTTCTCGACGGCGATGACGGCACGGTCAACGCCGGCACAGTATCCGCGGGGAGCAGCGAGCAGCACCTTCTTGGTCCCGGAGACGGGGGCTGCGGCAGCAACTTCCTCAGGTGAGCGGCGCCTACGCGGGATGGTGGGCATCGAAAGGGAAACAGCTGAGGGGGTCATTACTCCATGCTACCGGCTCGCCCGCGCCCGCTTTCGCGTGGCCAGCCCGGCCACCAGGCCCAGCAGCAGCAAGGCGCCGCCACCAACCGCCGCTGCCATGGTCCAGCCGCCGAAATCTGCTGCAGCGGCAGCCACGAACTCGTCCCTGAACGTGTTGGCAACCTCATTTCCGCTGTCCGCGGACACAACAGCAGCTGACGCAATCCCGGACCCCAGGGACCATGCAGCCGCGAGGACGAGCGCGCCTGCTCCTGCACCGGCAACCACTGACCAGCGCCGGTTCGCCGCCACCAGGGCCAGGAGCAGTGCGATCACCGAGCCTCCGGCCAGCAGGTAGCCGGCGGGGGCGTACGTGGTGAGCCTCTCGGTCCATTCCTTGTGCTCGGGCTGGCCCACATTGATAAGGGTCTGGTCCGGCGGGTCCAGCGGCAGCCCGGTGGTGCGCGAGATCTCCCCGGCGCCCAGCGACACCAAGGGGGCGACATCAAGGGTGAGCGATGAAGCCGGGGCTGATCCGCCGTCGTCCGTTGCCGGGCCGGCGAAGCTGAGCCGGTGGCTCTTGCGCAGCGTTTCCTCCCAGGCGGCCGGATACTCCGGCAGGGCGGCCAGTGCTGACGCGGCATCCTCCAGCACCGGCTGGACCAGGTCCGAAAGAAACCCGGGAACGGCGCTGGTATCGATGGTTGCCACTGCAGCCGTGGCCAGCTGCTGCTGGAACCCCGGATCCCTGCCGAGCGGAGCCGCCAGCTCAACGAAGCCCTGTTCCTGGACGATGTTGCGGTCCAGCCAGATGGCGGGAACTGCCACTGCGGCCAGCAGGACTGCCAGCACGGTGGCGGCAGCGGAGACAAAACTTCGCACGGAGCATCCTTCAGGTTGGCGGGCGGTCAATCCATCCTAGGCGGGGCTCCGGACGGGATCCTGTCAGTCCTGGGTGGTAGAGCTTATGGATAAGGTTGAATGACCGCCGAAGAACCACCAGCCGTATAACAACCGGCCCTATGAGAACCCGCGCTGCAACAAACACCCCACCAACGGACGAAGGACCCCATGCCCGCAGCTCCAGCCCGCCACGAGCGTCCGCATGTCTGACCAGGCGTCGCTTCCGGTCTCCGGCCAGCAGCTTGCGGCGCCCACAACGCTGCCTGCCACGGCCGCCGAAACCAGCCCGGACAACCCGTGGCCGCTCCAGCTGCTGTCACAGAAGCTCAAGGCCCATATCGACCGGACCCCTTCGGCATGGGTTGAGGGCCAGGTCATTGAGCTGAACCGCCGTGGCAGCAACGCCTACCTCACCCTGAGGGATGTCGACGCCGAAGTCTCGCTGCCAGCCTCTGTCTGGACCAAGGTGCTGGAACGCCAGAACCTGCCGCTGGAGCGGGGCTCGCGGGTCGTTGCACTGCTGAAGCCGGAGTTCTGGATCAAGACCGGCCGGCTGAACATGATGGTCAGGGACATCAG
Source organism: Pseudarthrobacter quantipunctorum (assembly GCF_045291495.1). Classification (NCBI taxonomy): domain Bacteria; kingdom Bacillati; phylum Actinomycetota; class Actinomycetes; order Micrococcales; family Micrococcaceae; genus Pseudarthrobacter; species Pseudarthrobacter quantipunctorum. The sequence goes on along the minus strand of NZ_CP148033.1, from coordinate 1,231,599 downwards.
GCCGGTGGGCCTGGGCGATCTCCTGGCCCGGATCGAGCGGCTGCGCCAGGCCCTCGCCGCCGAAGGCCTCTTTGCGGACTCCCGCAAGAAGCCCCTGCCCCTGCTGCCGCACCGGATCGGCCTCATCACCGGCCGTGATTCCGACGCCAAGAAGGACATCCTGCGCAACGCGGCCCTGCGCTGGCCCGCGGTCGAGTTCGAAATCCGGGAGGTGGCCGTGCAGGGAAACACAGCGGTGGCCCAGGTGGTCCGCGCCCTCCGCGACCTGGACGGCCTGCCCGAAGTGGATGTCATCGTGATCGCCCGCGGCGGAGGAGCCCTGGAGGATCTCCTGCCCTTCAACAGCGAGGAACTGATCCGAGCCGTGGCCGCCGCCGCCACCCCGGTGGTCAGCGCCATCGGCCACGAGGCGGACCGGCCGCTGCTGGACGACGTCGCGGACCTGCGGGCTTCCACCCCCACGGACGCCGCCAAACGGATCGTCCCGGAAGTGTCCGAGGAACTGGCAGGAGTGCGCCAGGCAAGGGTGCAGCTTCGCCGGTGCATGGAACGGCTGGTGGACCGGGAGTCTGACCGCCTGGCGTCCCTCCACTCACGGCCGGTGCTGGCAGCACCGGAAGGACTGGTGACCATCCGGTCTGAGGAAATTGAGAGGCTTCTCCGGAGGTCCTCGGCTGCCGTCAGCTCCTCCGTGGTCCGGGCGGCCGACCAGCTGGAGCACCTGAAGGCCCAGGTGCGGGCGCTGTCGCCGCAGAAGACGCTGGACCGGGGGTACGCCGTCGTCGAACTCGCCGGAAAGCAGGCCGAAGAAGCCGGCACCGCGGGCCATGCGGTGGTGCGCCGCCCGGCGGAGGCTCCGCCCGGCTCGCCCCTGTCCATCCGCGTGGCTGAAGGCCGCTTCGGCGCAACCTCCACCGGGACACTTGAACAGCCCACTACCGAAACCGGAGAAGTCAATGACTGAGCAGAACCCAGCGGCCGACATCAAGGCACTGAGCTACGAGGAAGCGCGGGAACAGCTCATCGCTGTGGTGGGAAAGCTTGAGGCCGGCGGCGCCAGCCTTGAAGAATCCCTGGCCCTGTGGGAACGCGGCGAGGCCCTGGCGGCGCGCTGCGAGGAATGGCTGGAAGGCGCCCGGAAGCGGCTCGCAGCTGCCCGCGACCAGCCGCTCTAGGCCCGGAGCCCGGATCCCGTACCCGGCCCTGAGCCCGGCCCCCCGGATCCGCAGCACAGTGTCAGGACCGTGCCACCAGCTCCCGTTCCAGGGCGACGTCGAATTCGGCCTTGGGCCATTGAAGGTCCATTCCGTTCAGTGCCCCCAGCAGCAGCTGCTGCACGGCGATCCTGGCAAACCATTTCTTGTTGGCCGGGACTACGTACCAGGGGGCGTTCGCGGTGTTGGTTTCATCGATGGCCGACTGGTAGGCGCTCATGTAGTCCTCCCAGAAGGCCCGCTCGTCGAGGTCGCCCCGGCTGTATTTCCAGTGCTTGGCCGGGTTGTCCAGCCGCGCCAGCAGCCGCTCCTTCTGTTCTTCTCCACTGATGTGGAGCATCACCTTGACCACCGTGGTTCCGGAGCCACTGAGCCTGGCCTCAAACTCGTTGATGGCCACATACCGGCGCTTGATTTCCTCCGGGCTGGCCCAGCGGTGGACACGGTGGATCAGGACGTCCTCGTAGTGGGAACGGTCAAACACGCCCACCATTCCTGCAGCGGGCACTTCCTTTTCGATCCGCCACAGGAAATCGTAGGATTTTTCCACATCCGTGGGGGCCTTGAAGGCCTTGAACTGGACGCCCTGGGGATCCATCGCAGCCATCACATGGTTGACGATGCCGCCTTTGCCGGCCGTGTCCATGGCCTGGAGGATCAGCAGGATGCGCTTGCGCCCGCCGAACCGGGACTCTGCGAAGAGTTTCTCCTGCAGTCCAGCCAGTTCGTCGTCCATCGCCGCGAGCAGGGCCTGGCCGTCCTCCTTGGTGCCGTCGAAGCCCGGCGTGGAGCCAGGGTCCAGGTCGCTCAACGAAAACCCCTTGCCGGCCCTCAGGGTCTCGGTGGGGTCCTGGTGAAAGCCAACGGCGCCGGCCATGGGAAGTCCTTTCGCGAAGTTCCACGGGACCGAAGCGCCCGTGAGCACAGGCTAGTTCCCCTGGTACCTGCTTAGGAAGTCCCCCATCCGGCCCACGGCCTCCTCGATGTCCTTGACGTTGGGCAGGGTGACCATGCGGAAGTGGTCCGGGCGGACCCAGTTGAACGCCCTGCCGTGGGACACCAGGATCTTTTGTTCCCTGAGCAGGTCCAGGACAAACTTCTCGTCGTCGCGGATGTGGTAGACCTCGGGGTCAAGTTTCGGGAAAAGGTAGAGTGCGCCCCGCGCCTGCTGGGTGCTGACGCCCGGAATTGCGTTGAGCATGTCGTAGGCCTTGTTGCGCTGCTCCAGCAGGCGCCCGCCCGGCAGGATGAGGTCATTGATGCTCTGGTAGCCGCCCAGCGCAGTCTGGATGGCATGCTGGGCCGGAACGTTCGCACAGAGGCGCATGTTGGCCAGGAGGCTGATGCCTTCGAGGTAGTCCGCGGCATCCTTCTTGGGGCCCGAGATGGCCATCCAGCCTGCCCGGTAGCCGCACACCCGGTAGGCCTTGGACAGGCCGCTGAAGGTCAGGCACAGGACGTCATCGCCGGTCAGTTTGGCCAGGTTGATGTGGACGGCGTCCTCATACAGGATCTTCTCGTAGATCTCGTCAGCGAAGACCACCAGGCCGTGCTTCTCTGCAAGGGCAACGATCTTCCTCAGCGTCTCTTCCGGGTAGACGGCGCCGGTGGGGTTGTTCGGGTTGATCACCACGATGCCCTTGGTCCGGGGCGTGATCTTTGCTTCCATGTCCTCCAGGTCCGGCTGCCAGCCCGTTTCCTCGTCGCAGAGGTAGTGGACGGGCCTGCCGCCGGCGAGCGCCACGGACGCGGTCCACAGCGGGTAGTCCGGGGTGGGGATCAGGACTTCGTCACCATCATCGAGCAGGGCCATCAGGGACATGGTGATGAGTTCACTGACGCCGTTGCCCAGGTAGATGTCATCCACGTGGATGTTCTGGATGTCCCGGGTCTGGTAGTACTGCGACACGGCGGTCCGTGCGGAGAAAATGCCCCGGGAATCGCTGTAGCCCTGGGCGTGCGGCAGGTGGCGGATCATGTCCACGAGGATGGCGTCCGGCGCTTCGAAGCCGAACGGCGCGGGATTGCCGATGTTCAGTTTGAGGATCCGGTGCCCCTCTGCCTCCATCTGCTGGGCAGCCTGGAGGATCGGTCCACGAATGTCATAAAGGACGTTGTTGAGCTTGGTGGACTGCCTGAATTCTGCCATTCCTCAAATATGCCACAGGAAGGATGAACGGCCGTTGAGACACCAGCCACAGGCAGCGCGCCGCCACCCTGAACGGACGACGGCGGCTGCCGGACTTCTGGAAGTCCGGCAGCCGCCGTCGTACTGCTAAGGGCCAGGAAGGCAGCCCTACTTGACGATGCCCTTTTCCTTGAGCCATGCGTCCGCAGCTTCCTTGGCACCCTGCTTCTGGCTGCCGCTGACTGCCCGGTTCAGGTTGATGAGGTCCTCGGTGGTCAGGATGCGGGACACCGAGTTGAGGGCCTCCTTGGCCGTGTCCGTCATTTTCGCCTCGTTGTACAGCGGCACCACCTGCTGGGCGATGAAGTTGTTCTTGGGGTCTTCCAGGACAACAAGGTCGTTGTCGGCGATGGACGGGGTTGTGGTGTAGATGTCCGCCACCTGCACCTGGTCCTCCAGCAGCGCCTTGAGCGTCACGGGACCGCCGCCGTCACTGAACGGCTCCAGCTTCTTCGGTTCGCAGTTGTAGTTCTCCTTCAGGCCGGGCAGTCCGTAGGCGCGCTCGGCGAAGGTGGCGGGGGCGCCCACCACGATTTCGCTGCACACCTTGGCCAGGTCCTCGAGGGACTTCAGCTGGTATTTCTCGGCGGTGGCCTTGGTGACCACCATGGCGTCCTTGTTCTCGGCTTCGGAGGGTTCCAGCACCGCCAGTCCCTCCGGCAGCTTCTCCGGCAGGGCTGCGGCGATGTCATCCGCCGATTCCTCGGCGGCTTCCTTGTCCACGTGCAGCAGGAGGTTTCCGGTGTAGTCCGGCACCACGTCCACCGATCCGTCCTGGACGGCCTTGATGTACACCTCGCGGGAGCCGATGTTCGGCTTGGTGGTGGCGGTGATGCCGGCGGCGGTCAGGGCTCCTGCGTAGAGTTCTGCCACGATCTGGCTTTCCGGGAAGTCAGCCGAGCCGACAATGAGGGACGTCGCTCCCCCGGAGGCTGCCCCGCTGGTGGCCGGCGCGTTGCTCAGCGGATCGGAGGATCCTCCGCACGCGGACAATGCCATGGCCAGGCCGAGCCCCGCGGCGAGCCCGCTGAATGCACGCCTGCCGAGATGGTGTGGACGGCTTTCCTTCATGATTTACCTCCTTGTACCACAGCCTCCGCCAGGACGGGGTCTGTGAGATCGGCCGCAGCCTGCTGGCTGCGGCGGGACTGGCCGGAGGCGCCTGTTGCCAGGAACAGCCTCTGGAAAAGGGACAGGACGAGGTCGACGGCGATGGCGAGCGCTGCGATGAGCAGGGACCCTCCGAGCATCTGGGGGAAGTCGCTGAGGACCAGTCCGTCGAAAAGGTAGCGGCCCAGGCCGCCAAGGTTGATGTAGGCCACCACGGAGACCGTGGCGATGACCTGCAGCACGCCGGTCCGGAATCCGCCGAACATGACGGTGAGGGCGTTGGGCAGTTCAGCCCGGAACAGGACCTGCAGTTCGGTCATGCCCATGGCGCGGGCGGCATCCACCACGTTGCGGTCCACGCTGGAAATACCGGCGTAGGTGCCGGCCAGCAGCGGCGGGACCGTGAGGATCACCAGCGCCCAGATGGGCGGCATCAGCCCGATTCCGGCGAGCAGCACGAAGAGTGTCAGCAGCCCCAGGGTGGGCAGGGCGCGCAGCGCACCGGCGAGCGCCACCACGGCAACCCTTCCCCTGCCTGTGTGGCCCACGTACATGCCGACGGGGACGGCAATGGCAACGGCGATCAGCATGACCAGGCCCGTGTACTGGAGGTGCTCACCCAGCCGGGCGGGAATTCCTGCAGCGCCGGTCCAGTGCAGGGGGTCGCCCAGCCAGGCGAACGTGTCCGTGAAAACGTTGCTCATGCGTGGTCTCCCTTGGCCGCCGGCACCAGGTCCCGACTGTCTTCTTCACGGGCGCCGGGGCGCGGGCGGTTCTTTCCGGCCCGCTCCCACGGCGTGAGGAGCCGTTCCAGCAGGACGAGCAATGCGTCCATGAGCAGGGCAAGGACAAGGATGGCAATGATCCCCACCACGATTTCCGTCACGAAACCCCGCTGCAGTCCTGAGGTGAACAGCATGCCCAGGTTTCCGATGCCCAGCAGCGCTGCCACGCTGACCAGGGAGATGTTGCTGACGGACACCACCCTGAGCCCGGCGAACATCACCGGCAGGGACAGCGGCAGGTCCACCCGCAGGAACCGCGCCAGCGGTTTGTATCCCATGGCCACCGCGGCCTGCCCCACGTCCTCGCTCACTGAGTCGAAGGCGTCCAGGGCGGCACGGACCAGGAGGGCAACGGCGTAGATGGTCAGGGCCACCACCACGTTGAGCGGGTCAAGGATCCTGGTGCCCAGGATGGTGGGAAGGATGATGAACAGGGCCAGGGACGGAATGGTGTACAGCAGCGAGGAGGCTGTCAGCACCACCGAGCGGAGGGTCCGGTTCTGGCGGGCCAGCTGCGCAAGCGGAAGGGAGATGACCAGTCCCAGGACCATGGGGACGAGGGCAAGCACCAGGTGCTGGCCGGACCGCTCCAGGACCATGCCGCTGTTGGCCAGGAACCATTCCATCAGAGTGCAGCCTGCCGGAGCTGGCGGGCTTCCTCGATGAGGGCCAGCACTTCGCCGCCCCGGATGACTCCCTGCACCCGGCCGTCCGCATCCACTGCGACGCCAAGGCCCGACGGCGAGGACAGTGCAGCGTCCAGTGCCCGGCGCAGGCTCTCCCCGGGACGGAACAATGAACCACCCGGGATGAGGCCGGTATCCGTGCCGGGCGTGGACCAACCCAGCGGGCGCATGTTTTCATCCACCACCAGCTGCCAGCCGCCGGCTGCCTCCGGATCCGTCCCGGAGCCGCTGCCTCCGCGGATGATCGTCGGCACACTGTGGAGGGTGACGCCGTCGGACGGGGTGAAGCCCAGGTGCCTGAAGCCCCGGTCCCGTCCCACGAAGGAGGCCACGAAGTCGTTTGCCGGGGCACGGAGGATTTCCTCCGGCGTGGCGTACTGGGCAAGCTTTCCGCCCACCGCGAAGACGGCGACCTTGTCGCCAAGGACGGTGGCTTCATCGATGTCGTGGGTGACGAAGACGATGGTCTTGGCCAGGTCCTTCTGGAGCCGCAGCAGCTCCTGCTGCAGCTCGTCGCGGACCACGGGATCCACGGCGCTGAACGGCTCATCCATGAGCAGGATGGGCGGATCGGCGGCGAGCGCACGGGCTACCCCCACGCGCTGCTGCTGGCCGCCGGAGAGCTGGGACGGGTAACGCTTGGCGAGCGGCCGGGCCAGGCCCACCACATCCAGGAGTTCCTCAGCGCGGCGGCGGGCATCCGCCTTGGACACGCCGTTCAGCCGGGGCACGGTGGCAATGTTGTCCAGCACGGAGCGGTGGGGCAGCAGCCCGGCCGACTGCATCACGTAGCCCATGGAGCGGCGGAGTTCGGGAGCGGGCACGGATGTGACATCCTTGCCGTCCACCGTGATGGTCCCGGAGGTTGGTTCCACCATCCGGTTGATCATGCGCAGCGAGGTTGTCTTGCCGCAGCCTGACGGGCCCACGAAGACGGTGATGGAGCCCTTGCCGATGGACATGGAAAGGTTGTCCACGGCCGGCTGCCCGCCCTGGAACTGCTTGGTAACGCTCTGAAACTCGATCATGGCCTGGTCCATGGCGCGGACTCACCTGTTCTCTGGGACGGCCTCTGGAAGCACCGCGACATTGTCATCAGCACGCTGATAGTTACGGTAACCCAAACCGGGGCCGGCAACACCTGCAGCGCCCCGAATCCGGGCAAAGGAATCCCTACTGTAACCATTCGGAGCCGCGGCCGTGCCGGATGGGAATCGCTCTTCCGGCCGGGGACAACCATGGCGTGGGGCGCTGTTCCGCCGCGGGCAGACCGGCCTAAAGTGATGGGGTGACCAATTTGGAAATAGCGCCGCAGCAGGAAGTCTGTCCGCCGGCGGCCCCTGAAGGCAGTTCCGGACCCTGCCTGCAGCTGTGGCCGCAACGCGAGGTGCCGCTCGGCGGGGTCCGCGCCATGAACGTCCAGCGGACGCTGCCGCAGCGTGGCCTCCCCACCATCGGGGCATGGTGTTTCCTGGACAGCTTCGGTCCCGACAGGACTGCGATGTCCGTGCTCCCCCACCCCCACACCGGCCTGCAGACAGTGACCTGGCCTCTGGCCGGGCACATCCGCCACCGGGACAGCGTGGGCAGTGATGTTGTGGTCCGGCCGGGTGAACTGAACATCATGACTGCAGGCCACGGCGTCTCGCACTCCGAGTTCGCGGTGCTTCCGCCGGCTGGCGGGGCCCTGCCGGTGCAGCGCGGGCTGCAGCTCTGGGTGGCCCTGCCGGATAACGAAAGGCACAGGGAGCCGGCCTTCGAGCAGCACCGCGAGCTTCCCCGCGTCAGCGGCCACGGCTTCACCGCCACGGTCATGGTGGGTGAACTCGCCGGCGCCACCTCCCCGGCCACCATGTACTCACCAATCGTGGGTGCGGACGTTTCGTGTGAAGGCGCCGCTGTGGTGCCGCTGAACGCAGGGTTTGAGCACGGCCTCCTTGTGCTCGACGGCGGCCTGGCGGTGGACGGGCAGGAGATTCCTCCCGGCCCGCTGGGCTACCTGGGCACCGGCCGCACGGAGCTGCAGGTGCAGGCGCTTCCCGGCACCCGCTTCCTCCTTATCGGCGGCGAGCCCTTCCAGGAAGAGCTGCTGATGTGGTGGAACTTCGTGGGCCGCACCCATGACGAAGTGGAGCAGGCCAGAAGCGACTGGGAAGCGCAGGCCGGCCTGCCTGAGACGGAAACGGCGGCAGCACGGTATGGCCTGGTCCCCGGCCACGGTCCGGACGCGGGGGCGGAAGCGGGACGCATTCCCGCCCCTCCATTGCCCGGCGTGCGGCTGACGCCCCGGAAGCGGCTCTAAAAGGGCCGGCCCGGGTCAGGCCTGCTCGGCCACCAGCTGCAGCACCCCGAACACGGGTTCCTGGTCCAGCACGCGGATATCGGTCACGCCGGCGTCGGTCAGATGGCGGCGGAAGGAGTGCTGCAGCGGTGCAACGTTCATGCCCAGGCCGCCGCCCAGGATCACGGGACCGGTGATACCCAGCTGGTCCAGCACCTGCAGCGCCAGGCCGGCGAGGTCCTTCCCGGCCTGGTCCAGCAGCGCCTGGCTCTCCGGGTGGCCGCCTGCCGCCGCTTCCACCACGTACCGCGCCTGCTGGGCCCAGAAGCGCCGGCCGGTCTTCGGCGAATGGAACAGCGCAATAAGGCGGTTGGGGTCGCCCACCCCGCAGGACTGCAGCAAGGCCGTGGTGAGCTCGTCGGCAGGCAGTCCCCGGTTCATTCGTGCCAGGCTGTGCCGCACCGCTTCGCGGCCCAGCCAGTAACCGCTGCCTTCGTCACCCAGGAGGTAGCCCCAGCCGCCTGCCCTGGCTTCGCCGCCGTCGGCATTCCTGCCCCAGGCTGCCGAGCCGGTGCCCGCAATCACCGCGACTCCCGTGCTTGCATGCCCGGCGGCCAGCAACAGGCGTGAATCATGGACTACCGTCACCCGGGCCCCGGGCACGTGCGGCTGGATCAGGGACGCCAGGGCTGCGGCGTCCTCTTCGGTATCGATGCCGCCCGAGCCCGCGTAGACCCGGGACACCTGCCCTCCGCCGATGCGTGACAAGAGGTCAGCGAGGTTGGCGGCCGCCTCGTCGCGGCTGACGTTCTGCACGTTGGAGCTGCCGGCGGACTGGTCCGCCACCGGTACGCCGTCTTCGAAACGGACCCCATGGGTCTTGGTCCCGCCTATGTCGAGTCCAATGATGACACCGCGGAGCGGGCTTGGCACGGAAACCTGGGCAGCGGCGGGGAGCGCGGAGGAATTTTCGGTGTTGGTCACGTCACAAGGGTAATGGTGCGGGGGCCGGGTAAGGCCCATGCCCTGCCTTCCCGGCCGCAGCTAAAGGGACCGCTGGCGCACCAGCCCGGCCAGCAGTCCGGGCCCCTCCGCCACCACCATGTCCCGGAACAGCCGGACCGGCACGGGCTCTGAACCGGGTTTCCGCCTCCGCCAGGACAGGCCCACCTCACGGAATGCAAGGGCGGAGTCGAGGGGAACTTCAACCCAACCCAGGTTCCCGGTTTCGGGGCTGACGGTACGGCCCGGACCATCACCGCCCGGCGGCAGGATGCTCACGCCCAGGCCGGCGGACACCAGTCCGCGCACGGTGTGCGAGTCCTGGCTCTCGAAGGCGATGCGCGGCCTGTAGCCGGCCTCGCGGAACAGCGCATCGGTGAGCGAACGCATCCCGTACCCGGGGCCGAGCGCCACGAAAGGATCTGCCCTGATGTCCGCAAGACGGGCGGAGGCCTTTGCGGCGAGGGGATGGCTGTGGTGCACCACCAGGCGGAGCGGCTCGCGGTAGAGCGGCGCCGAGGACAGGTTCCGGCCCGGCGGCGCCACGGGAGCCGTCAGCGCCAGGTCCGATTCACCCGAGGCCAGTTCGTCAAGGCAGGCGTTCCGGGCCCCCTGGCTCAGTGTGAAGGCGGCGCCGGGATGGCGGGTCCGGAAGGCACTGATCAGGAGCGGCAGGGCTGCCTCGCCGAACGTGTGCTGGAACGAGACGGAAATCCTCCCCCGCACCACCTCCGACTCGTCGCGGACCAGGTCCAGTCCCGCCTGGAACGCCGTGAGTGCCTGCTCGATGTACGGCAGCAGGGTGCGGGCCGCGGGTGTCAGCCGGACTCCCCTGCCGTCCCGGACCAGGAGTTCGGTACCGACGACGGCGCTCGCCCGGGCCAGCGCACGGCTCACCGTGGACTGGGGTACTCCGAGCAGTTCCGCGGTTTCCGTCACGTGCTCGGTACGTCCCAGCTCAGCAAGCACAGGCAGGAGCGGCAGCAGCTGCACGAGCTGTTTTTGGTCTGGCTCCACGGGCCGGCCTCCTTCCTGCTCCCCGCCGGCCCAACTAGGTAGCGCTAAGTGTCGTTTTGACGGCTCATAACGACACTTGGCGCTACCCAGTTGGGAGATGCATGCGAAATGGCTATCAGTTTTACACAAAGCATGCATTGGAGGCATCTATTGGCTGAAAGCTAGGCTGGCCGGATGGCACACATCGTCCGCCCAGGCAGCGCGCTCCCTCCCAGCTGGGACGGTCATGCCAAGGGCTCGACGGCGTACGCCAGGATCCTCGCAGGCCTCTCCTTTGCCGGTGTGGCCACCTTCGCCCAGCTTTACTCCACCCAGGCCGTGCTGCCGATCCTGGCGTCGGACCTGCAGGTCAGCGCGGCGGATGCCGCCTTGACCATCTCGCTGGCCACGGTGGGCCTTGCGGTGACGGTGATTCCCTGGTCCTTCCTCGCGGACAGGATCGGCCGGGTCCGGGCCATGGCGTGGGGCATTTCGATAGCCACCGTCCTTGGCCTGATGGTTCCGCTGTCCACCAGCTTCGGTATGCTGCTTTCCCTGCGGCTCCTCGAAGGAATGGCGCTTGGCGGGATCCCGGCCATCGCCATTGCCTACCTCAATGAAGAAGTCACCAAAGCCCACGCCGCCCTGGCGGCAGGGAGTTATGTTGCCGGGACCACGCTGGGCGGGCTCGCCGGCCGCCTGGTTGCCGGGCCTGCCGGCGAACTGTGGGGCTGGCGCGCGGCTGCACTGGCCGTGTCCATCCTGGCCACCCTCGCCGCCGTCGCCTTCCTGATCCTGGTGCCGCGGGCCCAAGGTTTCGTCACGGCACCCGCCGCCGGGCTGCGCGGTGCTTTCCGGACCCTCGGCGGCCATCTGGGGAACATCAGGCTGCTGGTCCTCTACGGCCAGGCCTTCCTGATGATGGGCGGGTTCGTGGCAGTGTACAACTACCTGGGGTTCCGGCTTTCGGGCGAGCCGTTCGGCCTTCCGGGAACGCTGATCAGCCTGATCTTCCTGGCTTACCTGTCGGGGACCGTCACGTCGCGCTGGTCGGCGGGGCTGACCCTTCGCTTCGGCCGCCGGACCGTCCTGCTCGCCGGCCTGGCGTTGGCCACCGCAGGCCTTGCCCTGACGCTGACGCAGTCCCTTGCCCTCATCCTGGCCGGCCTGGTGGTGTTCACCGGCGGGTTCTTCGCCGCCCACAGCATTGGGGCGGGCTGGACCGGCGCCCTCGCCAGCACCGGGCGGGCCCAGGCAGCCTCGCTGTACAACCTGGCCTACTACCTCGGGTCCAGCATCATCGGCTGGGCCGGCGGCCTGGTGTTCCAGTCCCTCGGCTGGAATGCGCTGGCCGCGGCAGTCATGGTCCTTGCCTGCCTCACCGCGGCGACTGTCGCCGTCGTCCATCCCCGGACGGAACGCTGACGGGCGTAAGGGCCGGCGGCGCTGGAATTTCCGTGTACACGCCGGTGCGCCGTGAATAATATGCCTGCTTCCCGGAAAGCTGCAACGGAAAATTCGGCGGTCAGCCCGCAGCGTACGTGGTACCGCAGCCGGGCGCGGCTAGGATGAAACCCAGGATCGTCACAAGGAGCTGCAGTGAGCACGAATGCCAGGAACGCCAGGCCGGGAGCGCATCTGGAACCGCTGGACGCGATTGACGAGCGGCTCCTGGCAGCCCTGGTGGCTGACGCCCGGATCTCCAACAAGCAGCTCGCGGAACTGGTGGGAATCGCGCCCTCAACCGCCCTGATGCGCACCCGCGCCCTGTCTGAGCGGGGAATTGTCCAAGGCTACGAGGCGAAGCTCAACCTGTCAGCGATCGGACGGTCCGTGCAGGCGCTGGTTGCCGTCCGGCTCCGTGCCCACGACCGTGACCAGATTGACCGCTTCACGGGCAGGGTGCCGCATCTGCCTGCCGTGCTGTCCACCTTCCACACCTCGGGCTCAGTGGATTACCTCCTGCACATCGCGGTGGCAACCACCGAGGACCTGCGGGACTGGGTGCTGGACAACCTGGCTACGGACCCTGTGGTGGGGCATACCGAAACCACTCTGGTGTTCGAACACATCCAGGGCAACCACGGCCCCCTCCCGGACTAGCCGCACGTTCGGGCTGAACTGGCCGGGCTGAACTGGCCGGGCTGGCTACTTGGGTTCGATGAGCGCCAGCCGCAGCGTTAGGGCCGACAGGATCAGCGCCGCCCCGCCGCACAGCGCCACGAATCCGGCCACGGCAGCAGGCAGGCCGAAGGCGCCTGCTGCCCAGCCGAGGCCGAGGACCGGCACTGCGCTGCCAAGGTAGGTGATGACGTAGACGGTGCTGACGATCTGCGCGTGCCGGGATGCCTCCACCCTTGCGGCGACGTCGTTGAAGACGGTGCGGAACGCGATGCCCTGCCCCGCACCGGCGGCGATGGCTGCAGCCACCAGCAGCACGGGACTGTGCCAGGTTCCCGCCGCCCCCAGGAGCAGGACAGACACACCCAGGACCGCCAGGCCGGCCGGGACCGTGTAGCGGCCACGGAAGGTCACCAGCTGGCTCAGCGCCGAGGACCCGAGGGCGAGGCCGGCCAGGACACCTATGAGGGGGCGGGAGCCGGTCTGCAGGACCTGCGCAAAGTAGCCGGGGGCCAGCGACAGGCAGAAGCCGAAGACCGCGAAGCTGAGGAATCCGACGCCGGCGGCAAGCCAGAAGGCTCCCCTCGCCTCCCGGGATACGGATGGACGGCGCGGCGCCAGTGCCTTCAGGGGCCGGGTTGGTGCGGGGATGCTGATCGCGGGCCGGGCGCGCAGCAGGAACAGCGGCACCAGGAGCCCGGCCAGCACCAGTGAGTGGACATAGTACGGGGCTGTGGTGGCGCCCGGGAGGAGGGACAGCAGTCCGCCAATGACCGGCCCGGCCGCCACTCCCCCGGATGAGGCCAGCAAGGTGAAGCGGGACGCCCATTCCGGACGGGATGGAAGGAGTTCGCGCAGGGCGGCGGCACTGGCTCCCGTGGCCAGCGCAACCGCTGCCCCCTGCAGGGCCCTGCCCGCACACAATGCCGCGAGCGTCTGGGCCTCGGAGAAGACCCAGCCGCCGGCCAGTCCTACAAGAACGGCCAGGATAAGCGCAGCCCGCCGGCCGATGTGGTCAGACCAGTGCCCGGCCAGCATCAGCGTGGCAACCAGGGACAGGACGTAACTGGCGAACGCGGCGGTGATTCCCAGCGTGGACAGCCCCAGTTCGGCCTGCAGGAGGGGATACAACGGCGTGGCCAGGTTGGCGCCCACCAGGAGGGTGAAAATTACCGTTCCCGCCATAACCAGCCGGGTTGTAGTGGATGCATCCCATCCGGCGGACGCAGAAGCGGGGGCCGGGCGCATGCGGAGTTCGCTGAAGACCGTCATCGTGTGCCGCCTCTGGTTCATCCGCGGCAGTGGTCCTTGTGGGACTCCGGCGCGGGGTGGATATCCGATGCCTCAAGAGTGCGTTACGACTGCTTCTTTGAGCGTATTTTCATGGGAGAATTGCGCAGGATCATCAACAATGCCGTTCTTTTGTGATTGGAAGTGACTATTTGAACCAGCTGGACCCTACCGACCTCAAGATCCTCCTGGCCATGATCCGCGACCCCAGGATCCAGATCGGCGAACTGAGCGAATCGCTTGGCATTGCCCGGAACACGGCCCAGACCCGGGTCCGGCGCCTCCTCCGCGCAGGCGTGCTGCGGCCCGGCGGCCGCGAGGTGGACCTGGAAGCGGTGGGCTATGACGTGGTGGCCTTTGTGACCATCGAGGTGTCGCACCGGGAACTGGACGGCGTGGTCGCTGCACTCCGGCTGATCCCCCAGGTCCTGGAGGTTCATGAGATCTCGGGCCGCGGAGATGTCTGGTGCCGTGTTGTGGCCACTGACACCCACAACCTCCAGGCCTCGCTCCGGCAGGTCCTGAGGATCAAGGGCGTGATCCGGACCGAAACGGTCCTGGCATTGCACACCCATATCCCCTACCGCACCGAACCCCTGATCAGCGGCCTTGCCAGGGCGTCCGGCACCTGACGCCCTGGCCGGGCGGCTAGGATTTCCAGAATGGATTGGCTCTCAGACGTCTCACAGATCAACTGGCTTGCCGTGCTGCTGGCCTTCACCGCAAGCATGGCCATCGGCTTCGTTTGGTACATGCCTACAGTACTGGGCAACCGCTGGATGGCCGCGATCGGCAAGACGGAGGAGGACCTGAAGAACATCAGCGGCGGCGCCGGGATCTGGTTGCCGATGATGCTGGCTGCCGCACTGACGGCGGTACTGCTGGCTGTCCTGATCGCCCGGCTCGGGCTAGACAACGCCGTGGCCGGCGGCCTCTTCGCCCTGGTGGCAGGACTGGTCTTCCGCGCAGGCGGCCACGTCATCCACAATGGCTTTGCAGGACGCCCCGCGGCCGTCACCCTCATCGATTCCGGGCACGACCTGGTGGCGATGGCGGTCTCCGGCGCAATTATCGGAGGAATGTCCTGATGGCCGCATTCCTGTCACCCGGAGCGCGGCGCCCATGACCATCATCGACAACGCCGTCTATGTGGACGGCGTGCGCCACGTGGAACCCGAGACACTTGAGCAGACCTTTGACATGCTCGCCCACCATGGCGGGATGGCCTGGATCGGGCTGTACCGGCCCACGCCCGAGGAAATGGCGGCGGTGGCAAGCGAATTCGGCCTCCACGATCTTGCAGTGGAAGACGCCATATCGGCACACCAGCGCCCCAAACTGGAGCGCTACGACGACAGCCTGTTCACAGTGCTCCGGCCTGCCCGGTACATCGACGATACCGAAACCGTGGAGTTCGGCGAGCTCCACATCTTCACCGGCAAGAACTATGTGGTCACCGTCCGCCATGCCGAGATGGCCGGCGTGGCCCGCGTCCGGCGGCGCATGGAGGCCCGGCCCGACCTTCTGCGCCACGGCCCGGAAGCTGTCCTGTACGCGCTGCTGGACCGGGTGGTGGATGACTACGCGCCCGTGGTGGCCGGGCTCGAAAACGACATCGACGAAATCGAGGACCAGCTGTTCAGCGGCGACACCACGGTGTCCCGCCGGATCTACGAGCTGGCCCGAGAAGTCATCCAGTTCCAGCGGGCAATCCACCCCTTGCCGGACATGATGCACCAGCTGGAGCAGGGCTTCGAGAAGTACGGCGTGGAAACGGACCTGCGGCACAGCCTCCGCGACGTGGAGGACCATGTGGAGCGCGTGATCTCCCGGGCAGACTCCTTCCGGGACCTGCTGCAGAACGCCCTCACGCTGGACGGCACCCTTACGGCGAACCGGCAGAACGAGGCCAGCGCCGAACAGAACGAACAAGTAAAGAAAATCTCCTCCTGGGCCGCGATCTTCTTCGCGCCGTCCTTCGTGGCCGGCGTATACGGCATGAACTTTGACCACATGCCCGAGCTCCACTGGGAGTTGGGCTACCCGTTGTCCATTAGCCTGATGATTGCGATGGCGGCCCTCATGTACGGAATCTTCAAGAAGAAGGGCTGGCTGTAGGCCATGGCCGCCCAGCCGGAGCCGCCGGTCCTCCGCGAGGGCCGCATCCTGGTGCCCGGCAGCAGCCGGCAGCTGGCTATCTACGGCCTCTTCCCCCCGGCTCCCGGCCAGCACCGGAAGGCCGGCGCCGGGTCCCGCGTCTTTGCCGCCAAGGCCTGCGAGCCGGAACTGCTGTGGATCAGCTTCGACGAACTGTGCGCACCGGGTACCTCCAGGGAGGATTACTCCTTTCTTGCGGAGGGGCCAGAGTTGTTGGTCATCGATGATGTTCCGGCACCGTCGCCATCGGATGCAGGCCCGCGGGCCGCGGCATGGGAGCTCTTTGCTGCCGTGCTGACGGTTGCGGCGGCCCGGGGAACCACGGTGTTCGTGGCCGGCACCGCGCCCATGGATTGGGCTGCCGCGTCCGGGTCGGCGGAGGACGCCCGGCTGCGGTCAGCGCTGGCGGAAGCCGCCCGGCTCCTTGCACCACTGAAGCGGGTCGAGTCCGATGAGACTGTTGCTGTGCAGGGCGTCTCAGGGAGTTAGTGTGCGGGCCGGAGTGCACCCTTGGCCAGCTCGCGGCTGCCGGCGTAGGCAACGGCCGCTGCGGCGAGGACGGCAACGGCTCCTGCCAGGACCCACCACGCCACGAGGTATGGGTAGGGGCTGCCCTGCAGGTCGGAAAGGAAAAACTTCGTGAAGCTGTTGAACGCCGCGTGGAACAGGATCACCACGGGCAGGCTGGCCTGCGTACTGTTGTACAGCCAGGCGAGCAGTACCGACTGCGCAAGGATATAGACCGCAAAGGGCGTCAAGGGACGCTGGCCCGGGTCCGACACCAGTTCCGGAAGATGCCAGGGAAACCACGCCAGGCCAGTAATCAGAGCGGCCGACAACGCACTGTGGTCCCGCTGCAGCCGTGGCAGCAGGAACCCCCGCCAGCCAAGTTCCTCGAAGATGCCCACAATGACAATCGTGACGACGATGGTGCCGGCAACCTGCAGCACGTCCGACGGCTCCCGGCGCGGGACCGGCGCTCCTGCGATCACTGCCGCCCACAGGGCCAGACCGGGGACGGCCAGCGGCACACCCAGTGCAATGCCGTACCAGGCAGGATCAACCCGCCAGTGTCCGAGCTGGCGCAGGAGGCCGAACAACTCGGGGCGGCCTCCCACCAGCAAGGCAACCAGGACCGCCGCCAGCCCGGGCCCGAAGGGTACCAGTGGGCTGCTTTCCGGATTCAGGAGCACCAGCGGCCAGATGGACCAGGAAAGGACATACGCCAGTCCCAGGTAAAGCACAATGTCGTACCGGGCCGCCCAACCCCGCGGCCGGCGTCCGTGCACCGCCATCACAGACCTTCTTAGATTGGTGCCTGAGTGCTGTTAAGTGTGGCACTCCCTGATGCCGGCAGGCAGGCAACCCTGCCCCCGATAAGACGTTAGGTAGGTCATTGGGTTCTGGGGTGGACCGCGTGGACAGCGGGCCGTTCGGCGCGTCCGCGCAGGCCGGTCGCCGGATAAGATGAAGTGGTTCCCTGGAGGGCGTGTCAGGAATTAGTGCGCGGGCCTGCCTACCGTTGTGAGCCGCGCGAGGACTGCGCCACCGACGGGGCCCATCCACAGGGAGGCATCACACTATGAAGCACTTTCTGCTCAGTATCCAACAGCCCGACGGCGGTGCTGCGCCGCCGGAGATCCTTGAACCCGTCATGCGTAAGGTGGACGCCTTCAACAGCGAACTGAAGTCCGCCGGGGCGTGGGTCTTCGCAGGAGGTCTGGATCAACCAGCTGGGGCCGTGGTGGCACGCAGCAGGGCCGGCCAAGTGACCATCACACAGGGCCCCTACTTCCAGGGGAACGAGCACCTCGGTGGGCTCTCCATCATCCTGGCCCGTGATCTGGCTTCCGCGCTCGAGTGGGGGAAGAAACTGGCGAATGCCACCATGCTCCCCGTGGAGGTGCGGGAGTTCCAGGGCGGCCCCAGTGATCATTTGGCCACTTGACGAACCGGGCTCCAGGTCATGCCCCTGCTTGAGCAGTATTTTGTGGAGCTAAGGAGATTCGAACTCCTGACCTCTTCGATGCGAACGAAGCGCTCTACCAACTGAGCTATAGCCCCGGATGGATCCGCTCCTGGAGGAGCGGCACCGGTGACCCTAGGCTACAAATTTTCCCGGCTTAATGCCAAACTGCAGCCCCGAACCCCGCAGCGTGTTCCGCGGGATACGCATGCAGGGCAACAAACCGTCAGGCGCGGCGGCGCTGCAGGACGTCGTCGAGGTTGCTGAGGGCACTCTGCGCCTTGGACAGTTCCTGGCCTTCTGCGGACGCCGGGGCGGCAGGCGGCGCGGCGGCAACGCCTTGCTTGAGGGACGGCTTGCCCGCGGCCTTAGGGGCCTCCGGGAGCTCCAGCGGCTCAGGCGCCGGGCGCTCGGCCTTAGCTGCCTCGACGTAAACAGGCTTGGGCACCTCCACCGGCTCCCAGGTGGTGGGAGCAGCCGGGGTGGCCGTGGAACTGGCCTTGGCCGCGCTTGAATCGCCTGCGGCAACCGCGACGGCCAGCGCGGCTTCGCGCAGTTCCATGGCAGTCAGCGGCTTGACCCGGGGCTCGTGTGCCTGTGCGTCAAAAAGGGGGTTGTCCTTTTTTGCCGGTGCTGCCTGCGGCTTTGGGGGGACGCTGGCCACGGCTTCGGGCTGCGGGCGTCCCTTGCCAGCCGGAGCGGACATGGCGGCCCGAAAAGCTGCGTTGACTTTGGCCCTCCTGTCACGGACGGCCAGCCAGCGCAGGAGGACGACGGACCCGGCGGTGAGCGCCAGGCAGGTTAGGGGAAGCACAGGAGTGCCCAGCCCAAAGATCGAAAGCACACCGGAAACGAACGCGGTAAGCAGCGACAGCAGCCCCACCAGGGCAATGCCGGTGCGGCCGTAGCGGATACGGAACGTACCTCCGGATGGGGAGCCTGCAGTGGCGGTCGCGGGTCCGGCACTCTTCCTGGTGTCCATGGCTTTCTCCTGCTGGGCGGCGACGTTCAATACCAAAGCGGCTGGCGGTTCCGGTGTTTCATCTGCTGCGGAGTCCGCCGTAAATTCACCGGCGGGCTGGAACTGGTGCCTGCGGTTCCGGAGGACGTAGGGCCCAACCCACACAATCCAGAGCACGACGGCAACCACAAGGATCACTGAGCTGCTAAGGGGGAAGTCCACACTCAAAACCGTATGAGCATCCTGCCCGCTGCGGCAGCATTAGCTGCGGTGTGTCGTGGCGCAGCCGGCAAATCAATGGATTTATGACGGCCGCGAGGCGAGCCAGGGCCGGAGCAGCCCGTCCGGGACTTCCTCCGCAGTCAACGCAAAAGACCGGTGGTCGGCCCATTCGCCATTGATATGCAGGTAGCGGGGGCGGTACCCCTCGTCCCGGAAGCCCAGCTTTTCCACCACCCGCAGGCTAGGTCCGTTTTCCGGCCTGATGTTGATTTCCATCCTGTGCAGGCCCAGAGTCCTAAAGCAATGGTCCGTAACCAGAGCTACGGCAGTGGGTGCGATTCCACGGCCCGCGCGGTCCTGGTCCACCCAGTAGCCAAGGGTCGCCATCATCGCTGATCCCCACACGATCGACGAAACGGTCAACTGGCCAACAATGGCAGAACTCCCCGCTGTGGGAATGCGCTCGGTGATGACAAAAGGCAATGCCGTTGCCTGCGCCGCCTGCGACTTCAATGAGCGGACCATCTGGCGATAGTCCGGGAGGCCCCCGGCGGGATCCGGGTTGGAAGCTTCCCAGGGCGCCAGCCATTGGCTGTTGCGGGACCTGACCTCGGTCCACTCCTTCTTGTCCCGGTACCGGATGGGCCGCAGGATCAAGTCCCCGCACTCCAGTGTTACGGGCCAAATGGGACCAGCGCGCACGGCGCTACTTGGACAGGCCGGCGGTGAAGCCCGGCAGCCACTCCCGCAAGCCCGGCCCAAGGTCCTCGCTGTCGATGGCCAGCTGGACGCAGGCCTTGAGGTAGCTGAGTTTGTCCCCGGTGTCATAGCGGCGCCCGCGGAACACAACGCCGTAGACCCCGTACCCCTCGCCTTCGCCGGTTGCCAGCTCCTGCAGCGCGTCCGTCAACTGGATTTCATCGCCGCGCCCGGGGGCGGTGTGTTCGAGGACTTCGAAGACGGCGGGATGGAGGACGTAGCGGCCAATCAGCGCGAGGTTGGAGGGCGCCTCGTCAACCTCCGGCTTCTCCACCAGCCGGTTGACGCGCACGTAGGACTCACCTTCGATCGGCTGGACATCGGCGCATCCGTAGGCACTGATCTCGGACGGTTCCACCTCGATGAGCGCAATAACCGACCCTCCCGTTTCCGCCTGGACGTCAATCATGGTGCCCAGCAGCTCGTCGCGGGCGTCGATCAGGTCATCGCCCAGCAGAACGGCAAAGGCTTCATGGCCGACGTGCTGCTTCGCGCGCAGCACGGCGTGGCCCAGTCCGTGCGGATCCCCCTGCCGGACATAGTGGATATCGCCCAGCTTGCTGGCGGCCTGGACGGACGCAAGTTTCTCGGTGTCCCCCTTGCCCTCAAGAGTGGATTCGAGTGACGGGACCCGGTCAAAGTGGTCTTCCAGTGCCCGCTTGTTGCGCCCGGTAATCATGAGGAGGTCGTGGAGGCCAACGTTCACGGCTTCTTCAACGACATACTGGATGGCAGGCTTATCCACGACGGGGAGCATTTCCTTGGGCATTGCCTTTGTTGCCGGCAGGAACCTGGTACCGAGTCCGGCGGCAGGAATGACGGCTTTGCGAACTCTCGGGTTACTGGTAGTCACCGGACTAATCTAACGTCAGCGTCAAGCATTCAGTAACAACCGGGCCCGCGACACCCGCGGAGGGATGGACCACACGAACTACCGGCCGGACATACGGCAGTGATGGAGGAAGCACGTGACGCTTGAGGAAACAAAAGCAGCCAAAGACCGGATCCGCGCAGCCCACCGCCGCCGGCGGGCTGCGATGACTTCCCTGGAACGGGAGGACGCCGGCACTGCCCTTGCCAAACACGGCGCCGCGTGGGCGGCTTCGGTGATCCCGGCTGATGGAGCCACGGTGTGCGTGTACCTGGGCGTCGGCGCGGAACCGCCTACGCTGCCACTGATCGCAGCCCTTCACGACGGCGGCCACAGGGTCCTTCTCCCCGTTTGCGAACCAGGGCGTGAGCTGGGATGGGTCTTCTGGACGCCGGATGTCGAGCTCGCACGCAGCAAGTTCGCCCCCATCCTGGAACCGGTAGGGACCCGCCACGAAATTGAGGTCGCCGGGGAAGCGGCTGCGCTGTTCATCCCTGCCACGGCGGTGGACCTCGCAGGCAGCAGGGTTGGCCAGGGCGGCGGCTATTACGACAAGTTCCTGGGCCACCTTGCGTCAGCCGGGAAGGATATTCCCCTTGCCGCCGTTCTTTATGACGGGGAATTACTGCCAGCCGGCGCCATTCCGGTGGAGGAATTCGACCGCCCCGTCCCGGGCGTCGTGCTTCCCTCCGGTTTCCGGGGCCTGGCGAACGCTGCCTGACCGGAAATCCGGCCGCAGGAGAATGATAGAATTGGCACTCAGGCCCTGTGACTGCTAATGGATATCCGGCTGGATCACCAAGCAGCAGTCCGGGACCTCTCGTTTGCCCAAGAGGAGGAGCACCAGTGCCAACGTATGCGTACGCCTGCAAGGATTGCGGCCATGCCTTTGACATCGTCCAGTCGTTCTCGGACAGCTCTTTGACGTCATGCCCCGAATGCCAGGGTGCCCTGCGCAAGAAGTTCAACAGCGTGGGCGTTGTCTTCAAGGGTTCCGGCTTCTACCGCACGGACTCCCGGGACTCCAAGGGCAGCACGGTTTCGGCCGCTCCCGCAGCAACGCCGGCACCGGCGGCCGCACCGGCCGCTTCGGCATCCGCAGCTGCTGCCAGCTGATCCAAGGTCTTCACCTACGGCTCCGTTGGGCGGTCGGGCAAGGTTGTCCACATACCCGCGATGGCCACTGACGCAACACTTTGCGGCGCCCTTAGCGTAGGCACATGCCTGCATCCCGCCCGTCCAGCCCGAGATCATCAAGCTCGCCGCGTACCGGACTCCTCCGGAAACCGGTGCGACGCCGCGCCGGCAAGGTCCGCAGTGTGGAACGGAACGCAGGCAGGCGTCCTCCTGCGCGTTTTGCGGGCTGGTTAAGCCGCAACCGGCGCCTCGCTGTCGCGCTGCTCCTCTGCGCCGCAGCCGCCATCACGGTGCACCAGCTCACCCCTGCCCCGGTGTACACGGTGACTGCGCTGGCCGCCGCAAGGGACATCCCCGCCGGCGCCGCACTCTCGGAGGCTGACCTCGCCGCCGCACAGGTTCCGCCCGGCATACTGGCCAGCGGATTCCTCCGGGAACCCGGCGAGGCCGCAGGCAAACAGCTCGCTGCGCCCCTGCGCAAGGGGCAGCTGCTCACGGACGCCCAGCTTCTTGGTCCAGGCCTCCTCACGGGCACTTCCCCGGGATCAGCGGCCGTCCCCCTGCGCATGGCAGATCCGTCATCCATCCAGCTTGTCTCCCCCGGGCAGCTGGTGAACGTGGTGCTCACCTCAGCCAACGGCTTCGACCAGCAGGGACCACCCGAGATTCTGGCGTCCGGCGTTCCCGTGCTGTGGACCTCAGGCCAGGGCGGCCAGACGGGACAGTGGCTGGGCACTGCCGAAACAGACGGCCTGATAGTGGTGGCTGCCACGGCAGAGCAGGCAGCCCGGCTCGCCGGCGCCTCCACCCAGGGCAAGCTGTTCTTCGTCCTGGTGGGGCCGTAAGCCGCTTAGCCCCAGTGCGGCGGCTTCTGTTCCTTCAGCCAGGCGTCGTGGTCGTCGTCTTCCCGGTCGCCCCAGGCGCGGGGGTCGTCCTCGGCGGCTTTGTTGGGCACGGCGGGTTCCGCGGGCAGGGCGGACGTACCGGAGTCGGTGCCAGCTTGGCCGTCCTGGTCCTGACCGCCTGCCGTGTCAGCGGGCTGCCCGGCGTCCGGAGCGTTGTCTTTCTCGTTCTCCCGGGCCATGGTGCCCGCCTCCTTGCTGTCCTGGCCCTCGGCCGGTATGTGTTCGTCAATGGGCGCAGGGTGCAGGCTTTCAGGGGCCAGCGCGGGGCCGCCCTGGTCATTGCCAGCCGTGGCAAGCCGCTCCCGCTCCCCCTGGTTTTCGGCGTCGATTCCGTTGAGCGCCTGGTCCACGTCGTCGTCCAGGAACGCGACGGAAGTGGCTGCCCGTCCGGAAAGGGCCATCTTCTCCAGGCCCAGGTACCCGGCGATCCTGTCGGCGCAGGCGGAGGGATCGGTAAACACCTCAATGGTCCACAGCGGCATGTAGCGCCATCCCAGGCGCTCCAGCAGCTGGGGGCGCAACCGGCTCCGTTCCCGCACACTCATGGTGCGGTACTGCTCCGTGCCGTCCGATTCGATGGCAACAGGCCACGGCAGGTCCCCGTGGTCCTGCCCCATGGTGCTGAGGGGATCAGCGGCCGCAACGACGTCGATGGCGCCGTCGTACTGGTGCCACACCCGCGCGCCGCGGGCACGCAGGCGGTCCCCGAGGTCCGCCACCAAAGGATCTGCCCCCAGCGCCTGCTCGCTTGCCGCAGCCCGCGACGCTGGAGTTCCGAGGTCAGTATTTCCAGCAATTTCGCGGTCCAGCAGCGCGTACAGGTCCACGGCGCCGTGGCTCAGCCTGGTCTGGTCCAGGTCCTCGGGCCGGAAACAGGTGAGGACGTGCATGGACCGGCGTGCCCGCGTCATGGCCAGGGCGAACTTCTCCCTGCCGCCCTCGGCGGAAAGCGGCCCGAAGTTGTGCAGGGCGCGCCCGTGCGGGGTGCGGCCAAAACCGGGCGAGAAGATGACGTGATCGCGCACCAGTCCCTGCGCCCGTTCCAGGTCAACCACCCGGAAGGACTCGGGGCCGGCCCCGAAGAAACCCGCCAGCCCGGGGTAGTTGGGCAGCTGCAGCCGGATGGATTCCCCGATCCGGGCCGCGTGCCGGAGGCTCGCTGTGACCACGGCCAGCGACGTGCGCGGGCGCAGGCGTGCGTGCTCGAAGACCAGATGGACGACGCGGTTGACTTCCGCCACCACTGATTCGACGCCCTCGTGGTCGGCGCTCGGCAGCCCGGTGCCGTCCGGAAGGTATTCAACCAGGAGGGACCGGTCCAGCCCGGTGGCAGACTGGCCTTCCGGCAGCCGCCGCAGGCCGCCGTCGTAAAAATTCTTGCTGAGCTGCAGCACAAGGTCCTCATCCACCGCGCGGTAGACAAAGTTGAGCCGCCACACCGGAAGGACCTGCGACAGCGCAGTGAATGCGCTGTCCACGCGCTGGTGCGCTGACTCGCCGGGGGCAAGCCGTTCCACGCCCACCGTGAAGGTCCGGGGGCTGGCGATCCGGGCGTCACCGAACGCGATGACCTGCCTGGCACGTGCGATGGACGGCAGCACAGCCTGGAGTGAGGTCGCCTCTGCGTCCAGGATTACTACAGCGTCGAAGTGCTGTTCCGCCGGCAGCAGGCCGGTCATCAGGTAGGGGCTTACGGACCAGACCGGGACCAGGGTGCCGATCAGCTCCGGCGCCTGGGCCGTGAGCGACGGCAGGGATACGCGGCCGTCCTTGAGCAGGCTCCGGAGGAGCTCCGCCTGCCGGGGATGCGCGGCGAGGGCGCCGCGCCAGCGCTCTGCGAGATCCCAGCGCAGGCGGGCGGCGCCGCTGGCGATGTGGGCGTTGTCAGCCAGGCGGTACTCGGCCTCGAGCCTGCGGAGGGCGTCGCCGTCGGACATTGCCAGGTAGTCGTCGCCGCTGATCATTGCCTCCAGCGCCGACTGCCACCAGGCGAGTTCAAGCTCGGCAGCAACCGAGCCGGCCGGAACTTCCCGCTCCGCGAGGTCGGCCAGGAGCTCGCCCAGGCCGTGCTCGCGCATGTTCTCCACCAGCAGGGTGCGCTCCGGCAGCGTCTTCAGGGTGTCGGTGTCCGCCACCAGACGTTCCAGGCGCTCCATGAGTTCCTCGTAGCGCACCGTAGTCAGCGAGCCGCCGGCCTCCGTGTGCCGGAGGGCCTCGCCAAGGCGGGCAAGGTCGCTGTCCAGGGACCTGTACATGGCGTTCATTTCGGCCAGCCCCGATGGAACGGCAGGGTGCCGCTGTGTGGTGGCGTAGCGGGCCCACAGCGCACGCTGCTCCTGGACCAGCAACAGCGACGTGTGGAGGTCGGCGATGTGGACCCCCGGCCTGACGTACTCCTTCGCCACCCTGCGCAGCCTTGAGCGCTGCATGGACGTCATGTCGACGCCGCGTTCCTTGCGCCAGGACGACGGGGCCGTTGCGGAAATGAGGTCTGTGACCGGACGGTCGAAGATGTCCGGGGTGAACTTGTCCAAGCTTCCGCGGACCGCCACCAGGAGCTCCAGCTGCTCGCCCCACTCGGCGAAGGAGGCACCGAGCCGGATCTCCGCGTGCTCTGCAACCGCCTTCATGCGGTCGCGAAGCGCAGGGAGGCTCTTCTCCACTGACCGGACCAGCTCCTGGGCTTCCTCGGTTTCCTTCCGCGTCAGCAGCCGGGCGCCATGCCAGGGGCTGGTGGTGGATGCCTTGCTGAAGCTGCCCAGTTCCGCCGCACGCTTGAGCCTGCCTGCGAGCTCCTCACGGTCCCGGATGCTGTCCAGGACGCTACGCTTCAAACGCACGGTGGTGGCCGGCGCGGGGTGGATGGAGGTCAGTTCCGCCAGGGACTGCATGGCCTGGTACGGCGAGCACCCCCACCGCTGGCGGACATTGTGGAGCGAGGCCACATGGTCCATCAGTGCGTGGCGATGCTCGATCAGCGTGTTGTGGAGGTTTCCCAGCTGGGGTTCCAGCGACTTTTCGTTGCGGACAATCGCACGGACCAGCTGGGCCTTCAGCTGCTGGGCTGTGACGTTGCCGGAGAGCTGGAACAGGATGGACTCCAGGCCCAGGCCCTCCAGCTGGCCTGAGACTTCGTTCAGGCTTGCGCGGCGGTCCCCCACTACCAGGACGGTCTTTCCGGCATCCACCAGTGCCCCGATGGTGTTGATGGCTGTCTGGGTCTGCCCGGTGCCCGGCGGGCTGCTGACCACCAGGGAGTCGCCGGCGCGGGCGGCATCAATGACGTACTGCTGGTCGGTGTCCGCATCCAGCAGGAGCAGTTCGTCCTTGGGGTGCCTGCTGTCCAGGGAGGGGAAGCGGGAAGGGTCGGGCTCCTCCACGTCCACCATTTCCCCGCCGCCTGCTGTGGCCAGGGCGGAGATGATCGGGTTGGAGTCGTTGATCCAGGGGTCGTCCAGGTTGCCGGAGAGGTCGGCGAAGGTAGACACCAGCAGGTTGTGCTGCGCCTCGGCGCCATGGATGGGCCTAATGAGGGTGCCCAGCCGGTCCAGGACGGGCTGCGGATCGAAACGGGCGGTGCTGTAGGCAAGCCGGGTGACGGCGTTGACGTCGAAGACAATCCCGTGGATGTTCTTCAAATGCCGGACCAGCGCCGGGTTGATGTGTGCCTGCTCCGTCAGCTGGAGTTCGTAGTCGTCCTCGCCGGGCCGGACCGTCAGTGAGATGGCGGTGAGCATGACCGGGGCTGAAATGCGCTGCGGCTTGCCGCCCACGGCCGATGTCCACACAACCGTGCCGGCAGAGAGATAGCCGGCGTCAATGCCGCGGTCGTTGGCCAGCTCGAAGATCTTTGAACGGATGTTCCGGGAGGCCCTGGCTGCGACGACGTACTGCTGCCGGTCCCGGATCAGGGTGGAGAGGCGCGTCTTGCGGCCGGCCATCAGCTGGGCCAGGCCGGACGGGTGCGCGTGCGTCAGGTCGATGGAACCTTCAGGCGTCTTGGTGAAGCGCAGCATCGTGTCTGCCCCGGTAACGGGTTTGAGCCCGGACAGCCATTTGCGGAGCTCCTCGGAGCCCTCCGGGTGGCCTTGACCAACTGACACTTCTGCCTTCTTTTCTGCGTTTGCACGTGACGTCCTGGACCATACCGGCATAGGTTCGAGCGTAGCCGCTAAGACGGCAGGACTGAGAGACCGCAACACGTGATGGGCCTAAATTGCGGAGGTTTTTGCCCCGGGAACACCAGTGGCCGGCCTCCTTGACGGAAGCCGGCCACTCAGGATGCTACTCCCACTCGATGGTTCCCGGCGGCTTGCTGGTGACGTCCAGCACCACCCGGTTCACGCCCTCCACCTCGTTGGTGATCCGGTTGGAGATCCTGGCGAGCAGCTCGTACGGGAGCCGTGACCAGTCCGCCGTCATTGCGTCCTCGGAGGAGACCGGACGGAGCACGATTGGGTGGCCGTACGTGCGGCCGTCACCCATGACGCCCACGCTGCGGACATCCGCCAGCAGGACCACGGGCATCTGCCAGACTTCGTTGTCCAGGCCGGCCGCGGTGAGCTCGGCGCGGGCAATGGCGTCGGCCTTGCGGAGCAGGTCCAGCCGCTCCTTGGTGACCTCCCCGACGATGCGGATGCCAAGGCCGGGCCCGGGGAAGGGCTGGCGGCCCACGATCTCCTGCGGCAGGCCAAGCTGGGCTCCGACGGCGCGGACCTCATCCTTGAAGAGTGCGCGCAGGGGTTCGACGAGTTCGAACTGCAGGTCCTCGGGGAGGCCGCCCACGTTGTGGTGGCTCTTGATGTTGGCCGCACCTTCGCCGCCGCCGGATTCGACGACGTCCGGGTAGAGGGTGCCCTGGACCAGGAACTTGATCTTCTCGCCGTGGGCGGCAGCCTCGGCGATGATAGCCAGTTCTGCTTCTTCGAAGGCGCGGATAAACTCGCGGCCGATGATCTTGCGCTTCGTTTCGGGATCGCTGACCCCGGCCAGCGCGGACAGGAAGCGTTCCTGTTCGTTGGCGACATACAGCTTCACGCCGGTGGCTGCGACGAAGTCGCGCTCAACCTGCTCGGCTTCGCCCTCGCGCAGCAGGCCGTGGTCCACGAACACACAGGTCAGCTGGTCCCCGACGGCGCGCTGGACCAGCGCTGCCGCGACGGCGGAGTCCACGCCGCCGGAAAGGCCGCAGATGACGCGGGCGTCACCGACCTGCTTCCGGATCCGTTCCACCTGCTCTTCGAGGATGTTGCCCGTGGTCCAGTTGGGTTCGATCCTGGCGCCCTTGAAAAGGAAGTTCTCCAGGACCTGCTGGCCGTAGGCGGAGTGCTTCACTTCCGGGTGCCACTGCACTCCAAAAAGGCCTTTTTCCTCGTTGGCGAAGGCAGCCACTTCAGCACCCGCCGTCGTCGCAAGGACCTCGAAGCCCTCCGGGGCCTCGTGGACGGAGTCGCCGTGGCTCATCCAGGTGTTCTGGTGCTGGGGCATGCCTTCCAGCACCGACCGGCCCTCGCCAATGATGGTGGTTGCAGTCGAGCCATACTCCCGCAGCCCGGTCTTGTCCACCTTGCCGCCGAGGGCGTTGGCCATCGCCTGGAAGCCGTAGCAGATGCCGAAGACGGGAACACCGGCTTCGAAGAGGTCCGCACCGACGCTGGGGGCGCCGTCTGCGTAGACACTCGAGGGGCCGCCCGAAAGGATGATGGCGGCGGGGTTCTTGGCCAGGAGCTGCTCGGTTGTGTAGGTATGCGGAACCACTTCCGAATACACATTCGCTTCCCGGACGCGGCGGGCAATAAGCTGCGCGTACTGGGCACCGTAGTCAACAACCAGCACCGGCTTCTGGGAAGTCTGGGATGCAGTGGGAGTAGTCACCGTACTAGCCTACTGGGCGCCCTTGCACCGGCGCATCTTGAGAAGCCGGGCTGTGACGGAGCGAACTTCCGCCGCAGGCGTTGCCGCCCGGCAGCCGGTCAGTAGCGCTGGGGCGCCTGGGGGTTTGCCGCGAGCTCGGCCTCCACGTCGGCGTGGAACTTCTTCTCCACGATGAAGGAGAGGAACGGGACCACGCCGCCGAGGGCCAGCAGGATCAGCTTGAGGAATGGCCAGCGCATCAGCGCCCACAGCCGGAAGTTGGACATCAGGTACACCACGTACATCCAGCCATGGACGATCAGGACGGCCACGGAGAGGTTGACGCCGCCGAGGACTCCGGGAGGTTCGGCATCCGCGAAGCCGAACCCGAAGGGCTGGCCCGTCACGGCATTGGTTCCGCCGGCAAAGAGGTACTGCCCGAACCCGTAGCGGGCAATCAGTTCGGCGCACAGCAGCAGCAGCATCCCGCCGGTGAGGTAGGCCAGCACCTTGTAGAACTTCAGGGCCGAGCGGATCTGGGCTTCGGTTCCACCGAAACGGCGCTTCTTGCCGCCTGCCTTGGTGGCTGGGTCAGTGCCTGTGTTGGCGGCTGTGTTGGTGCCCGTATTAGTGCCTGTGTTGGTGCCTGCGGCCGCGGCGGGGTTTGCCGGTTTAGGGTCAATCATGGCTGTACCTCTTGCTGGTTGTGTTCTGGGTGCTGGTTGTCTTCATCGCTGTCCTCAAGCCTTTCCTCAAGGTCGCGGTGGTAGTCGTCCTTGACGAGCCGCCACCAGATGAAGAGTGCGAAGCCTGCGAAGACCACCCACTCGAGGGAGTAGAAGAGGTTGAGCCAGTTGATCTGCTGGGCGGGCGGCTGGGGGCCGATGTCCAGGGCAAGAAGGTCGCCCGGCACCGCGGCGGCGCTGAAGTCCGCGCCGTTGGCCACTTCGGCGGTGGCGGCCACGAACCCGGGATAGCTGCTGACCTCCCAGTAATTGATCAGCTCGGCCACGGACACGGCGGTCGCCTCACCTGGCTTGGGTGCCGTCCCCGGCACGGGCGCCTCGGACGGCAGCAGCCGCCCGGTCAGTTCGAGGGTTCCCGACGGCGGTGCGGGGGCATCGCCGGGTTCCGCCACCCAGCCGCGGGCCACCGGGATCCAGGTCTGCGGCGACGCTGCTGCGCCGGTCAGGGCGGGGGCCCCGTTGACGGCGAAAGCGGACACCACCCAGTAGCCGGTCTTGCCGTCATGCAGCCGCCCCGGGACCAGGAGCTGTTTTGAGGGGTCGTAGGATCCCTGGGCCGAGACCATCTGGTCCGCGTCCGTTCCGTGGAAGAACTCGCCCGGCTGGAGGGTCTCGGTTAGCGGCTGGACCTGCTCGGTGGCAGGATTCGTGGGCACCTCGGGCTGGGTGGAGCGCCCGAACTGCCATTGGCTCAGCAGCACAAAGACCCCGGAAACAGCGATCGCAAAGACAAAACCGGCGATCCATCGGGGCTTAAGAGCAGTTTTCCACACGTCTTAACCGTACTTCGTAGCGCTGTAGAACAACTAAACGCGAGACCAGGGCCAGGTCCTGCCTCCGGGCGGGACCAGGGCTGCGGTCCGGTCAGTGATCGAAGAACACCAGGCTGGAGTTGATGAGCTCGGCGATCATATCGGGATCATAGGCCCGGCGCAGCGACTCCCGGAACGACTCCTTGGACAGGGACCGGGCCAGCGTGGCGAGGACCTCAAGGTGGTCGGAGAAGGAGCTCGCCGGGGTGGCAATCAGCAGGATCACCGTGGCCGGACCATCGGCGGCGCCGAAATCGAGGGCGTGCCCGTACTTGGTAATCCCGACGGCGATGGAGGTGCGGGAGACAAACTCGCTGCGGGCGTGCGGCAGGCCGATGCCGCCCGGCAGTCCCGTAGCGAGCTGGTGTTCCCGGGCGTTCACATGCTTAAGGAACCCGTCCAGGTCCGAAATCCGCCCGGCGGCGTGCAACCGCTTGGCAAGCTGGGTGGCGGCGTCGGCCTTGTCCTTAGCCTCCAGCTCCAAGATCACCATGTCCGGCGTGGTGAGCTCGGCGTCGTACCGGTCAAGTGGTTCCGCCAAGGCGTATCCCTTCAGTCAGCGTTGCTGGTGCCGTGAATCCCTCAGCGCAGGGGCACGATGTCTTCCACGCCCAGGCGGGCGGCGTCTGCGGATTCGTCGTCCGGCTGTTGCTGGCTGAGGCGTTCGGCCTCCACCCGTGCAATGTAGTGCCGCACCTCGTTTTCACGCTGGGCGTCACTCCAGCCAAGGACGTCACCCATTAGTTTAGCGACAACAGGCACGGCGGACACTCCGCGGTCCCAGGCCTCGATGGAAATCCGTGTCCTTCGCGTCAGCACGTCATGGACGTGGCGGGCGCCCTCATGGGTTGCGGCGTAGACGGCCTCCGCCTGGAGGTAATCGTCGGCGCCCGGCAGGGGCTCAGCGAGGGCTGGATTCTCCCCGATGATGGACAGCACCTCGGAGGTCATGGATCCGTAGCGGTTCAGCAGGTGCTCAATCCGGGCAACATGCACCCCGGACTCCTCAGCGGTACGGTTGCGGCGGTTCCACGCCGCCCTGTAACCCTGTGCGCCAAGCAGGGGGATCGTCTCCGTGCAGCTGGGCGGAACCCGCTCGTCCATGGTGCGGGTGGCTTCATCCACCGCGTCCTTGGCCATGACCCGGTAAGTGGTCCACTTGCCGCCGGCCACCACCACAAGGCCCGGAACGGGGTGGGCCACCACGTGTTCGCGGGACAGTTTGGCGGTGGAGTCGTTTTCCCCGGCCAGCAGCGGACGCAGGCCGGCGTAGACGCCTTCGACGTCCTCGCGGGTCAGCGGACGCTTGAGGACCTTGTTGACGTGTTCCAGGATGTAGTCGATGTCCTTGCTGGAGGCAGCCGGATGGGCTTTGTCCAGGTTCCAGTCGGTGTCCGTGGTGCCGATAATCCAGTGCCGGCCCCACGGAATGACGAACAGCACCGACTTTTCGGTGCGCAGGATCAGGCCAACAGTGGACTGGAAACGGTCCCGCGGCACCACCAGGTGGATGCCCTTGGAGGCACGGACCTTCAACTGGCCGCGATCGGTCACCATGGCCTGGGTTTCGTCCGTCCACACGCCGGTGGCGTTGATGACCTGCTTGGCGCGGATGTTGAACTGCGTCCCGTCCTCGTGGTTGACCACCTTGGCCCCCACCACCCGCTCGCCTTCGCGGAGGAAGTCCACAACCTTCATCTGGTTGACGGCGTGGGCGCCGTAGTAGGCGGCGGTACGGACCAGGTTGGCGCAGTACTTCGCGTCATCCACCTGGCCGTCGTAGTACCGGATGGAGCCCACGAACGCATCGTTCTTAAGGCTGGGGGCAGCGCGCAGGGTGCCCCGGCGGCTGAGGTGCTTGTGGAACGGCACTCCCCTGCTGTGCCCGCTGGAGACGGACATGGCGTCATAAAGTGCGATGCCGGCTCCCACATAGGGGCGCTCGATGAAGGGCTTGGTCAGCGGATACAGGAAGGGCACGGGCCTGGCCAGGTGCGGCGCCAGTTCGGAGAGCAGCAGCCCCCGCTCCTGCAGCGCCTCCTTCACCAGGCCGAAATCGAGCATCTCCAGGTACCGGAGGCCGCCGTGGATGAGCTTCGAGGACCGGGAGGACGTGCCGGCAGCCCAGTCGTTCGCTTCGACGATGCCGACGCTGAGGCCGCGGGTGACAGCGTCCAGGGCTGCCCCGGTGCCGACGATGCCGCCGCCAACGATGAGGATGTCCAGTTCCTGGCCGGGGTCCGCCGTGCCCCGCAGCCCTTGGATGGATGCTTCCCTGGCTTCCGGGCCGAGGGCCCCGCCGTTAACAGGAAAATTCTTCATTGAACGCCTCCAGTGCCTCAAGTGCCGGTAGTAAAACCACCCTACTTGCTTGCGGCACGCTTGGGCAGGAGGGCAGCGGCGGGATACCGCCGCAGCCCTCCCGGTTCCGGGGGGAGTGCGTCAGTTCCCGGAGTACGGGGAAACCACGACGTCGACCCGCTGGAATTCCTTCAGGTCCGAGTAGCCGGTGGTCGCCATGGAGCGGCGCAGCGCACCAATGAGGTTGGAGGTTCCGTTGGTGTGGTGGCCCGGGCCGAACAGGACTTCCTCCAGCGGTCCCACGGTGCCCACGTTGGCGCGGTCTCCGCGGGGAAGCTCGAGGTGGTGGGCTTCCTGGCCCCAGTGCCATCCCTTGCCCGGCGCCTCTTCGGCCCGTGCCAGTGCACTGCCGAGCATAACGGCGTCGGCCCCCATTGCGATCGCCTTGACGATGTCGCCCGAGGTGCCCATGCCGCCGTCGGCAATGACATGCACGTACCGGCCGCCGGACTCGTCCATGTAGTCGCGGCGGGCGGCGGCGACGTCGGAAATTGCGGACGCCATGGGCGAATGGATGCCCAATGCGCGGCGGGTGGTGGTGGTGGCACCCCCTCCGAAGCCCACCAGCACGCCGGCGGCGCCGGTGCGCATGAGGTGCAGCGCGGGCGTGTAGCCGGCCGCACCGCCCACGATGACGGGGACGTCCAGTTCGTAGATGAACTGCTTGAGGTTCAGCGGTTCGTGGTCCTTGGAGACGTGCTCGGCGGACACGGTGGTGCCGCGGATGACAAAGATGTCGACGCCGGCGGCCACCACGGTCTTGTAGTGCTCCTGGGTGCGCTGCGGGGTCAGCGACCCTGCCACCGTCACTCCGGCCTCTCGGATCTCGGCCAGGCGGGAGGTGATCAGCTCAGGCTGGATGGGGGCCTTGTACAGCTCCTGCATCCGTCCGGTCACGGCCGGGCTGTTGGTTTCATCCTCCAGGGCGCCGATTTCGTCCAGGATGGGCTGCGGGTCCTCGTACCGGGTCCACAGGCCTTCGAGGTCCAGCACGCCGAGGCCGCCGAGCCGGCCCAGCGCGATAGCTGTCTGCGGGGACATGGCTGAGTCCATGGGCGCTGCAATGACGGGCATGTCGAACTTGTAGGCGTCAATCTGCCAGGAGACGGAGACGTCCTTGGGGTCGCGGGTACGACGGTTAGGGACGATTGCAATGTCATCCAGGGAGTAGGCACGACGCCCACGCTTGCCACGGCCGATCTCGATCTCGTAAGTCACTGCTCTAGGTTATCCCAGCAGCTGTGGTGTGTTTGGCTACAGTGGCCCTATGGGTTCACGGTGGGTATTTGACGGCCACATTGCCGGCATCGGCACAGCCTCAGGCCTTCGCGCCGTGGTGGGCATCTGGCAGGAGTCGCCGTTCGGGCCCTTTGCCGATGTCATGGTCCAGCACCCCTCCGGGCACCGGCAGCTTCTGGCCCCCAGCCCGGAGGTGGCCGACTTTATCGCCGCCACGTACACCTTCGACGACGTTACGGAAGTTGACCTGTCGGCGCGCCTGGGCCACGGCACGCTGGAGGTCAACGCCGGTCCGCTGGCGATCAGCGCCCGCCTCGGCGGGCGGGCCCTCCTGGGCAGGATGCTGCGGGCAGTCCCCCGGCGCCTCGCCGTGCACCCCGGGTGGCTGCACGCCATCAGCCCGGTTGCCGGGATCCTGAGCAACGGGTCCCGGACCTCCGGCACCGCGGGCAGCGGCCGGCGGGAGTACTACGGGGTGAGCGACCTGCACAACATCACATCCGCCGTCGTGAGCTGGGACGGCGTTGACGCCGGCGCGCTGGCACCTGTCCGCCCTGCCGTCACGTTCGGGTTCAGCAGCGTCCCGCCGCGGCCGGGCATTGCGCGGGTCCGCACTACGGTGGCGGAGTCCTAGGCCCCTCCGGCTTCCGGGGTTGCTCCCGTGAGCTGGGATTCGAACATCCTGAAGTAGCGGCCGCGAAGGGCGACGAGCTCCTTGTGCGTGCCCTGCTCCACGATCCTGCCATCCTCCAGCATGTACACGATGTCTGCCTTCTCGATGGTGGCGAGCCGGTGGCTGATGGCGATGATGGTGCTGCTGCGGTCCGCGAAGAGGCGGGTGAAGATCCGGTGCTCGGCCAGGGCGTCAATGGCGGAGGTTGGCTCGTCCATCACCATGAACGAGGCGTCCCGGTAGAAGTTGCGGGCCATGGCGAGGCGCTGCCACTGTCCGCCGGAGAGTCCGCTGCCCTTCCGCCCGCGCGGGTCCTCCATCCAGTTGCTGACGTGGTTGTCCAGGCCGTTGGGGAGTTTGTTGATGAAGTCCAGGGCCTCCGCATCCGCTGCCGCCGTGCGGATGCGGGCGTCATCGCGGGGCGAGTCGACGTCGCCGAAGTAGATGTTCTCCGCGGCCGTGGCGAACTCGTACTTGAGGAACTCCTGGCTCAGGACCGCAAGGTGCCGGTGCCATGAGGTGACGTCGACGGCGGCGAGGTCAACGCCGTCGAGCAGCACCTGCCCGGAATCCGGGCGGTAGAGCCCGGCCAGGATTCTGATCAGCGTGGACTTTCCGGCGCCGTTCTCCCCCACGATGGCGATGTGCTGGCCGTCGCGGATGGTCAGGCTGATCCCGCGGATCACCTCGATGTCGCTGCCCGTGTAGGTGTAGCGGATGTCCTTCAGCTCCACGGTCTTCGGTGGTTGGAGCAGCGGCGGGGCGTGCTCCGAGTGCACGGGCATGGCCATGAACAGCTCATAGTCCTTGAGGTTGGCCAGGTCCTCGTCAATGGAGCTGAGGGAGGACACCAGGCCGTTCGCCGTGGACAGCGCCCTGCTGACGATCTGCTGCACGTAGAGGAACTGGCCCACCGGCTGCGCGCGGGCGATGATCTGCCCCACCACCCAGATCAGGGATACCACTTCAGCGCCATACTGGAGCGCATCGGCGGCAAGCTGCTTGGGGATGTAGCGCCGCTGGTAGTCCAGGCGCCGGCGCTCGTCCGCATTCCGCAGCCGGGAGCGGAGGTCCATCAGGAAGCCCACGATTCCATAGAGCCGCATCTCGGCGATGTGCTGCGGCCGGAGGAGGTTGATTTCGATCATCCTGCGCTGGCGGCGGGAATCCACCTGCGTGTTCCAGTGGGCAATCTGCTCCCGGGACAGCTTGAACTGCAGGTAGACGCTGGGGACGATGGCCACCAAGACGATCACGGCGATCCACCAGCTGACCAGCAGCAGCGCCCCCACGGCCAGGATGACGGACACCAGCTGCGTGAAGATGGCGGCTATCCGGTCAAGCACCCGGGCGTAGGAGTCGGAGAACCGCTTGGCGCGGTCGTAGAGATCCACGGTTTCTTTGTCGTCGTACCGCCAGAATTCAAGGGCCAGGAACCGCTCGTACATCTGGTCCCCCACGATGGCTCCCACCTTGAAGCTCATCAGCTGCTGGATGTAGCGGTCCACGCTGCTGAAGGCGCCCCAGAAAAGGCCAAGGGCGGCGGTGATGATGACGTAGACGATCGCACGCTGGCCGGCCCCGGCGTCACCGGCATAGGCGGCGGCCAGCGCGGTGGTTGTCAGGGCGGCGAAGTAGGTGGTGACCAGCGGAAGAACCGCGGAGATCAGCGATCCGAGCACCTTCATGACCACGGCGCCCGGCGATGCGCGGAAACTGACCCGCAGGACCTGGGCTACCGCCCGGGCATACGGACGAAGGGCCAGCCGCCGCGGCGGCTGGCCCTTCGCAGGGGTGCTAACCCCTTCAGGATGCGTTGTCAGCGGGAACCGTAGTTCGGCGCCTCGACGGTCATCTGGATATCGTGCGGGTGCGATTCCTTCAGGCCGGCCGGGGTGATGCGGACGAACTTGCCGCGCGCCTTCAGCTCAGCCACGGTGGGCGCTCCGGTGTAGAACATGGTCTGGCGCAGGCCGCCCACCAGCTGGTATGCCACTGAGGACAGCGGACCGCGGTAGGCCACCCGGCCCTCGATGCCTTCGGGGATGAGCTTGTCATCGCCGGAGACGTCGGCCTGGAAGTAGCGGTCCTTCGAATAGGACGTGTTCTTGCCGCGGGACTGCATGGCCCCCAGGGAGCCCATGCCGCGGTAGGACTTGAACTGCTTGCCGTTGACGAAAATCAGCTCACCCGGGGATTCGTCGCAGCCGGCCAGCAGGGAGCCGAGCATCACGGTGTCGGCACCCGCCACGAGCGCCTTGCCAATGTCGCCGGAGTACTGGAGGCCGCCGTCGGCAATCAGGGGAACACCGGCGGGGATGGCTGCCTTGGCGGATTCGTAGATGGCGGTGATCTGCGGGACGCCCACACCGGCCACCACACGGGTGGTGCAGATGGAGCCCGGCCCTACGCCCACCTTGATGCCGTCGGCACCGGCGTCGATCAGCGCCTGGGCGCCTTCGCGGGTGGCGGCCTGGCCGCCGATGACGTCCACGTGTGCGGCCACGGGATCGGATTTGAGGCGGCGGATCATATCCAGCACGCCCTGCGAATGGCCGTTGGCGGTGTCCACGAACAGGGCGTCGACGCCGGCGTCGACCAGAGCCATTGCACGCTCCCAGCCGTCCCCGAAGAAGCCGATGGCGGCGCCCACGCGGAGGCGGCCTTCGTCGTCCTTGGTGGCCAGCGGGTACTGCTCAGCCTTGGTGAAGTCCTTGGTGGTGATCAGGCCCTTGAGCCGGCCCTGCTCGTCCACCAGGGGGAGCTTTTCGATCTTGTTGGTGGCCAGCTTGTGCGAGGCCTCCTCACGGCTGATCCCCACATGGCCTGTGACCAGGGGCATCTTGGTCATCACGTCGCTGACCAGCCGCAGCGGGAAGTCCGACTCGGGGACGAAGCGGGTGTCGCGGTTGGTAACGATGCCGAGCAGGCGCATGTCCTCGTCCACCACGGGCAGGCCGGAGACGCGGTACTGCGAGCAGATCTCATCCAGCTCAGCAAGCGTGGCCTGCGGGCCGATGGTCAGCGGGTTGGTGATCATTCCGGACTCGCTGCGCTTGACCCGGTCCACCTGGTCCGCCTGGTCCTGGATGGACAGGTTGCGGTGGATGACGCCCAGGCCGCCCTGGCGTGCCATGGCGATGGCCATCCGTGATTCGGTGACGGTGTCCATAGCCGCGGACAGCAGCGGTGTGTGCACCGAAATACGCTTGGAAATCCGTGAGGACGTGTCAGCCTTGGACGGGATGACCTCGGTGTGTCCAGGCAGGAGCAGGACGTCGTCGTAGGTCAGGCCGATGAAGCCAAAGGGGTTGTGTTCGGGCTCGGTCATGAGTGCGCCTCTTACCTTGGTTGCTGGACGGGTAGGGGTTGCAGCCGATGACCAGCCCGTCATTACGGGACTGGCCTGTGCAGGAGATGTTCCAGGACCGCCGCGGCAGGCGGGGACCCGGAGGCCGGAAAGTATTGAGTAAATATTAGAACCTCAGCGCCGATCCCCCTATTCCACGCGTGCAATGTGAGCAACCGCACGCCCACAGGGCGGTGAATGCTTCGAGGCTGTCAGCTCCAGCTGGTGGCGGCCAGCAGCCGCTGTTCGAACATGGGGATCATGCTTTCCACGTAGGTCCGCGTGAGGTGGTTGTCGTCCTTGTAGACGTACACGTTGCCCACCACACCGGGACATGTGCCCCGCGCGCAGATGAAGTCGCTGAGGTCCATCAGGTGCAGGCCGTCCAGCTTGCCCCGGTAGCTTTCCAGCGGGGATGGTTCCACCAGGGACTCCGCCAGGGACACACTGCATTCCGGAGCGTCCGGGCCGTTGCGCTGGATGCATTCAGGCATGTTGAACGTAAAGCGGGGGTTGTCCCGGATGCCGATAATCTCGATCCCGGCGTCCGCAAACGGCCGGACCCCCTCCAGGTACCCCGGGACCTCGGTTTCGAACGGGGCTTCCTCATGGGTCAGTGACGCCACCGTGAACACTGCGTCGGGCTGGTGCTCCAGGACGTAGGCGGCGCTGGCCTGGTTGTAGGCGTTGCATTCAGCATTCCGTTCTGCCGACTCCGCCCCGAAGCGGCACGCCGGCATCAGCAGCGTCACCAGTTCCCAGCCGCGCTCGGCGGCAATCGGCGCCAGCGCACCCAGGTACTGCTGGGAGTGGGAGTCCCCCAGGACCACAATGCGCTTGGTCACCTCACCCTCCGGAACCTCCTGCCGGCACCCTTCGAGGATGGGGTTGCTGGTGGCGTTGGCACCGGTGCAGGGCGCGTGGATTCCGGCCCAGTCGTTGTCCAGCGCCGAGGGGCCGGGGATGATCCTGGCATCCGGGGCCGGCACCGGGGCGTTCTCCGGGCTGAGCGCAGCGGCCCCCGGCGTGAGCTCCCGCGGCTGCGCCGCCGTCGCGCTTTCCTCTGCGGTGAGCGTGGTCTGCCAGATGGCCACGGGCCCGGCAAGGAGCGCGCCGCAGGCGGCAATAACGACGGCGGTGCGCCAGGCCCGCCGCTGCGGCCAGTGCCAGTCACGCAGGGGCTTTTCAACGAAGCGCGTGGTGAGGACGGCAAGCACGATGGAGGCGCCGACGATCCCCAGGCCCTGGGCCAGGTTGGGTGCCTCTACGCCGGTGGCCGCCAGGGCGAATACCAGGACCGGCCAGTGCCAGACGTACAGGGCATAGGAATTGTCTCCGAGCGCCACCAGGGGCTTGCTGCTGAGGAGCCTGTCCACGCCGAAACGGCTGCCGGATTGTCCCGCGACGATGATGGCGGCGGCCGCCAGCGTGGGCCACAGCGCCACGAAGCCGGGGAACGAACGGTCCACCGTGAGCAGCAGGCCGCAGGAGACCATCCCTGCCAGGCCGGCCCAGCCCAGCACCACCCGGAGTGCCCGGCCCGGCTTGAGGTAGGGCAGGACCAGCGCCAGCAGCGAGCCCAGCGCGAACTCCCAGAGCCGGGTCCTGGTGTCGAAGTAGGCGTACGCCTGGTTGCCGGCGGTCTGCTCCACGGAATAGGCGAGCGAGACGGCGAAGACCGTGCCGAAGACAAGTGCCAGCAGGCCGCGGTAGCTGACCCCGTTGAGCGCGGGGATCCTGCGCAGCAGCACCAGCAGAACGGCGGCGCCCGCAAAGATAAGGGGCCACAGGATGAACACCTGTCCCTGGATGGACAGCGACCAGAAGTGCTGGAGCGGGCTGGCTCCGGCGTGGTCCTGGGCGTAGTAGTCAACGGCTGTGTCGGCGAGCAGCCAGTTCTGGCTGTACAGCAGTGACGCCCAGGCCTGGTCCAGCACCTGCGGCCAGCGGCTTTGCGGCAGGATCAGCCACGTCCCGGCGAGGACCCCAAGGATGACCACGACGGCGGCGGGCAGCAGCCGCTTGAACAGGTGCAGCCAGTGCGCCAGCAGGCCGAAGGGCCGCCCTGCCTCGGCTTTCCGGACGAAGGAAAGGGTCAGTAGGAACGCGGAGATCAGCAAGAAGATGTCCACTCCCCCGGACACCCGGCCCAGCCACACGTGGTACGCCACAACCATGAGCACGGCGAGCGCGCGGAGCCCCTGGACCTCCGGCCGGAAGGTCGGTTTCCGGCTTTTGGCGGCTGCTTCGGGCACCGGGCGGGACACAGCCGCGGTTCTCGCTATCGACACAAAAAGACCTTCCAGCGGCGGGCAAAACATCAATTCTACCGAGGCATGGGGGATTTTCCGGGAAAGGTAACGTGCATCACTGCGCTGTAAGGGCGCCGAAAGAAGCGCCGCCCGGACGGGAAAGCGGCTTGGCTCAGGCGGCGGCCACGGCAGGCCCGGGTACGGCCGGGGCCGGAATTTTAGCCGCCAGGTAACGCGCGTCGCGGCCGAGGCCTGGAAGGGTGTCCGATACCTCCGCGTACAGGAAACGCTGCCCCAGGAAGAACAGACCTGCCGAATCCAGCGCCACACCGCGCCACTGCCGGGGCATCGCGCCGCCGTCGAGCAGGGCCGGGTCGATCCAGCCGAAGTCCTCCCGGAATCCGGTGCACCAGACCACGTTGGAGACCTCGAGGCGGGTCCCGTCCGCCAGCAGAGGCATCCCGCCGGCCACCCCTGCGACCCTCGGCACGACGTGAACGCCGGCGGCCACGAGGTCCTTCGTCTTCGTCCTGATCAGAGGTTCGGCGTGCGCCTTCATCGCCGGCGCCACCTTGCGGCCGATCGGTGAACCAAGCGAAAGTACGTGCAGGCCGAGGAAGCGCACCACCGGGAACGCGTAGCGGGCAGCGGCTTTGCCGTGCTTCACCGGGATCTCGCCTGTGGGCTTGCCGGCCACCAGCGCCGGCCGGGTCCTGGAAACTTCGAGGCCGATCTCCGCCCCCGAGTTCCCCAGCCCCACAACCAGGACCGGACCTTCCTGGAGCTGCTGCGGGTTCCGGTACTGGCTGGAATGCAATTGCTGTACTGACGGGGCCAGTTCAGCCGCAAAGCCTGGCACCTCGGGCGTCTGGGTGGAGCCTGTTGCCACCACAACGTTGCACGCTTCCCACCGGTGGCCGTTGGCGGTGGCCACGTAGTGGCCTCCTTCCCGCCAGAGGCGCTCCACGCGGATGCCGTGGCTCACGGACAGTTCAAATTTGGCGGCATACCATTCGAGGTAATCCGCCACTTCATCCTTGGTGGGAAAGGACAGGCGGTCCCCCGGGAAGGGTGCGCCCGGCAGTCCGTCGTACTTGGCGGGAGTGAACACCCGGAGCGAATCCCACCGCTGCCGCCAGGAATCACCTGTCCTTTGGCATGCATCCAGAATCAGGAACTGCCGTTTCTGGCCTTTCATGAAATAGCCCAGGGCCAGCCCGGCCTGCCCGCCGCCGATAATGATGGTGTCCAGCGTGCCGGCCGCATTGTTGTTGCTCATGACCGTGCTCCTTTTATAGCAAGTGGATTCGGGCTGAACCCTCCCGCGGGGCTGCCGGCTGTCGCATCTCCTGCTGTGGTCGTGGCCTCTGCGGTGCTGGCTGCTGTTGCGTGTCCAGTTCCCCTGTAGCGCAGCCACCATGCCAGCATCAGGGCGGACGCCAGGACGTAGGCCAGGTGGAGGACCCAAATGGGACCTGCAGGAAGGTTGAAAACGTAGATCGAGTGCACCGCGTTGGCCACGTTGCTCAGCACCAGGTTGCCCAGGCTGTACGACGCAAGGTCCTTGGTGTGTGCAGCCTTCAGAAGCATCGGGAGCATACCGACGGCGAAGAGCACTGTCGACACGGTTCCGGCGAGCACTGGAAGGTTCATGTTTTGAGGCTACGGGCGCGGCCCTCCCCTCCGCGTCGGCCGAATGATGTAACCGCTCAAGACGGGTCGTGGGTATTTATCTGCAGGCGGTCTATCCGGCGAGCCCGTGCTCATAGGCGTAGCTGGTGGCGGCCGCCCTGGAGGACAGGCCGAGCTTAAGAAAGATATTGCTGATGTGGCGTGCC
Organism: Pseudarthrobacter quantipunctorum; assembly: GCF_045291495.1. Classification (NCBI taxonomy): domain Bacteria; kingdom Bacillati; phylum Actinomycetota; class Actinomycetes; order Micrococcales; family Micrococcaceae; genus Pseudarthrobacter; species Pseudarthrobacter quantipunctorum. The sequence goes on along the minus strand of NZ_CP148033.1, from coordinate 1,189,825 downwards.
ACGGTCTTTTCACTAAGGTAGAGCTCCGCCGCGATGGCGCGGTTCCCTCTTCCTGAAGCCACCAGCCGGAGCACTTCAGTTTCCCTGGGGGTCAATGGTCCCGCGGCGCCTGCCGCTTCGCCGGCGTCGGCCCGCATCAAGGACGCTGCCCAGGCTGCGGCGGGCGCTGCCCCCAGGTCCAGGAATTCCGCATGGGCAGCTTCGAAGTCCATCAGCGCCGAAGGCTCGTCCCCGAGGTCGCGGCATGTACGCCCGATCAGCGCCCGGCAGCGGGCTGCCTCGTACGGAACGCCCAGCTTCTGCCAGATCCTCCACGCCTGCCGCAGGGATTGCGAGGCGCCGGCGGCATCACCTTCGGCGATCCGGACAGCGCCGTCAGCCTGGCCGGCCAGAGCTTGGAGCATGGCTTTAGGCTGCTCCCTGGCAATGATTCCCAGCTCGTCGGCAGCCTGCCGCGCGGCCTTGGGATCGCCCGCAGCCAGTTCGATGTCCACCAGCGCCGGCAGCAGGTGGCAGCGGGTGGCAGCATCGGCAATCCCGGCCGCCCGGCGGATCATTGACTGTGCCTGCCGCGCCTGTTTGCGGGCCAGCAAGAGGAGTGCAAGGCCAGGCTGCGGCTCCCACCCACTTCGTGCGGCCTGCCGGTAGCATTCCTCCGCGGTGTCCAGCTTCCCGGCGAGGCGCTCCACTTCGCCCTGCTGGTAGAAACCGCCATAAAGCGCTTGGGGATCGCCCCTGGCGGCAAGGCCTTGAGCCACGGCAGCGGCCTTGCGCGCTTCGGCCCATGCGCCGTGCAGCCGGAAGAGCTCGGCACGGTGGGACTGGCATTGACCGCTGAAGGCCACCATGTCGGGCCGGGCAAGGCACCAGCGGTCCAGCGCCACTGTCCACTGCAGCGCCCTCTCCAGGTCAAACACCAGGTGGCAGTTGCCAATCACCGCACAATAGATGATTCCCGAAGGGACCGGTGACAGCTCCCCCGCTGTTACCGCCACCATGACTTCATCAAACTTTCCCAGGCCATCATCCGTGTGCCCCAGCATCAGCGTTGCTTGTCCGGTTCCCAGAAGGGCCAGCGCCATCAGGTCCCTGTCCTGGAAGGTCCGCGCAAAAGAGCCCGCTTCAGTGAAAAGCTGCAGGGCGCCTGCGGCGTCCCCGCCGTAGAGTTTGCCCAGCGCGACGGGGAACAGCAGCAAGCCCGCCACCGGACCCGGTTCATCAAGCTCATCCACCAACGCTTTACCCCGCGCAAACCAGCCTGAGCTCCGGGCGGTTTCGCCAAGGTTCAGCAGGTGCATGCCAAGCCACACCGCGCACCGCATCGCGCCGGTGATGTCGCCGACAATCAGGTATTCCTCGTGCGCGCGGGTGAGCGTGTCCAGGCCCGTTGTGGTGTCGCCGGTCAGGATTTCGGCCGTTGCCAGACGCTCAAGGTCGGCTGCGGGGAGTCCGCCGCGCCTGTCCGCGTCCGCGTAGCTCCTGGAAGCGTCAGTCCAGCGATGTTCCCGGAACGCTGACCGCCCTTCGTCAATGCCCGTTTCAGTTGACACTCCGGCCTCCTCGGGCACCACCCGTCCGGCCGCCCCGATGGGGCCGTGCACTGGACGCTGAGGTACTTAAGCGTCACGCTACGCCCGCCCTCGAACCGGCACAACCTACGGGCGAAGCAGCGCGCGGAGGGTCTGGATAGTGTCCGCTTCCCCAGCGGGCTTGTCATCGCGGTAGCGCTTGACCCGGGCGAAGCGGAGCGCGATCCCGCCGGGATACCGCGGGGACTGCTGCACGCCGTCAATCGCGATCTCGACGACGGTCACGGGCTCCACCCAGACGGTGCCCGCCGTGCGCCGCACCTCGAGCTCCTGGAAACGTTCGGTCTGCCACTGCAGCAGCGCGTCGGTGAGGCCCTTGAAGGTTTTGCCCACCATGACGTAGCCGCCGGGTTCACCGAACTCCCCCTGCCGGTCCAATGCGCCAAGATGCAGGTTGGAGAGCAGCCCGGTGCGCCGTCCCGAGCCCCATTCGCAGGCTAGGACCACCAGGTCGTAGGTAAGCACGGGCTTCACCTTGATCCAGTTGGAGCCGCGCCGGCCGGCGGCGTAGGCCGATCCCACCGCCTTCACCACCACGCCCTCGTGGCCGGCGGCGAGCGCATCGCGGGAGACCCTTTCGGCAACGCTTGGGTCTGCCGTGATCTGGCCGGGAATCCGGTGGTCCGGGGCGATGCCCTCAAGCACGCCGATGCGCGTGGACAGCGGTTCGTCCAGGAGGTCGCGGCCGTCGATGTGCAGCACGTCGAAGAACCAGGGATGCAGCAGGGTGGTGCGCGCCGCGTCCGCGCCGAACCGGGACATGGTCTCCTGGAACGGCCGGGGGCCGCCGTCCTCATCGAGGGCCAGGGTCTCGCCGTCAAGGATCACATCCCGCACCGGCAGTGCGCGCACCACCTCCACCACCTCGGGCAGGCGGTGGGTCACCTCGGCCAGGGTGCGTGTGTAGATGCGCACCTCGTCGCCGGCGCGGTGCACCTGGATGCGGGCGCCGTCGAGCTTGTATTCCACGGACGCCTCGCCGGTAACCTCCAGGGCGGCGCCGGCGCTGGCCGCCGTGGAAGCGAGCATCGGCTGCACGGGGCGGCCGACGACGAGGCCGACGGCGTCCAGCTGCGCTGCCGTGCCCGTGATGGCCAGCAGGGCGGTTTCGCCGAGGTCGCCGGAGAGCATGGCCGCGCGCCGTACGGCGGCGACGGGCCGGTCCGAGGCACGGGCAACGGCGTCCGTCAGCACACCCTCAAGCGCACCGGTGCGCAGCTCCCCCAGCAGCACGCCGGAGATGAAGGCCTGCTCCCTTTCCGTAGCTGCCGCCGTGAGCGTCCGGAGTGTTGCGGCGCGCTCCGCCGCCGACCCGGCCCCCGCGGTGGCGAGCAGCCGGTCCAAAGCCGCGTCGAGGTCGGCAAGGGTGAGGCTCGGTTCCCGGGCAGGCTCCCCCATGGCTGCAGACATGCCGCGCCAGCCCACCCCCACCCGGCCCTGGCGCGGCCTGGCGGTCAGCAAGCCCACCGCCGTCGCGATTTCCGCTGGCTCCAGCCGCCGCAGCAGGTCCGCCAACGCGTCCACCTTCGCGAGCCGGGAGCGCGTGGCTGCAACCGTATCCGTAGTTTTCACGAGCTCGTCGAGCAGCATGGCATCAGTCTGCCACGCCCACCCCGTCCACTATGGACAGCTCGGGACGGCCGTTCCAGACTGGACGCATGGGAATCATCGTCGCGAACCTGTTCATCACCCTCGACGGCGTGTACCAGGCGCCCGGCGGCCGCGAAGAGGACACCGAGGGCGGCTTTGCCTTCGGGGGCTGGCAGGCTCCCGTGTCCGACGACGAGGCTGAAGCGGCCATCGAGGCCGGCATCAGCAGCATGGACGCCCTGCTTCTGGGCCGCAGGACCTACGACATCTTCGCGGCCTACTGGCCCCACCAGTCAGGCGACATTGGCGCCGCGCTCAACCGGGTGCCAAAGTTCGTTGTCTCCAGCACCCTGTCCGATCCCAGTTGGGCGGGAACCACAGTCCTGCCCAATGCCACGGCCGCGGGCCGGCTCCGTGAAGAGTACGGGCAGGTCCACATGTTCGGTAGCGGCGTCCTGATCCGTTCACTGCTGGCGGCAGAAGTGCTTGACCGTCTCCACCTCTGGCTCTATCCCGTTACTTTGGGCCAGGGCAAGCGCCTCTTCGACGCCGGGACCGTTCCCGCCACCTACCGCCTCGCGGAGCCGGCGCGCACCTTCCCGAAGGGGGCGGTGTCGCTGGCTTACGAGCGTGCGGGCGCTGTGGAGACGCAGGACATGCCGGCCACGCAGGGCACGTGATGGCCAAGGTCATCGCAGCAATCACAACGTCGGTTGACGGGTACATCACCGGCCCCGACGACGGTCCCGGGTACGGCCTGGGTCGGGGTGGAGAACGGCTGCACTACTGGGTGATGGGCGGCCCATGGACTTACGACGGCGGCCACGACTTTGCCATGCACGGCCCGGACAAGGAATTCTACGAGGAGCTCGTTGCGGGGCTGGGTGCGGGGATCGTAGGGCGCGGGATGTATGACGCGGCGGGAGCGTGGGGAGGTACCAACCCGTTCCCCGGGCCGCTGATCGTGCTCACCCACCGTGTAGAGGACCAGCCCGCGGCTGCGTCCGGATTCACGTTCGTGTCCGGGCTCGAGGAAGCCCTGGCGCAGGCCACCAAAGCGGCCGGCGGCCTGGACGTGTCGATCGGCGGCGGCGCTGACGTGATCCGGCAGGCACTGGCCGCCGGGCTGGTGGACGAACTGGCGCTGTCAACGGCACCGGTGGTCCTGGGCGCCGGCAAGCGCCTGTTCGACGGCTTCGAGCATGACATCGACCTTGAGATCCTGAAGGCTGTCAGTTCACCGTTCGCCACCCACGTCCGTTACGCCGTGAAAAAGTAACCGACTACTCCTGCGCGTTTCCCGCACCAAAAAACCGGCCCAGCGGATGCTGGACCGGTTTCTTGTTTGCACAGCCTGCGGGTGGGCCCACGCCGGCGAGGGACCCAAGTCGAGCGAAGCGAGACTTGGGAGCCGGTGGGGACTAGTGGCTGTGGCCTGCGTGCTCGTCTTCTTCTGCAGGCTTCTCCACCACGAGGGTTTCGGTGGTGAGAACCAGGGCAGCGATGGAGGCCGCGTTGCGGAGGGCCGCACGGGTGACCTTGACGGGGTCGATCACGCCGGCAGCGATCAGGTCCTCGTACTCGCCCGACTTGGCGTTGAAGCCGTTGTTGGTTTCCAGGTCGGCAACCTTGGACGTCACAACGTAGCCGTCGAAGCCCGCGTTCTGGGCGATCCAGCGCAGCGGCTGGACCAGGGCGCGGCGGACGATGCCCACAGCAGCGGCGGCGTCGCCTTCGAGTGCCTTGACGGCGGGGTCCTCATCCAGTGCCTTCAGGGCGTGGATCAGTGCCGAACCGCCACCGGCAACGATGCCTTCTTCAAGGGCAGCGCGGGTGGAGGACACAGCGTCCTCGATGCGGTGCTTCTTTTCCTTGAGCTCAACCTCGGTGGCAGCGCCAACCTTGATGACACCGATGCCGCCGGCCAGCTTGGCCAGGCGCTCCTGGAGCTTTTCACGGTCCCAGTCGGAATCGGTGCGGGTCAGCTCGGCGCGGAGCTGGGCTACGCGTGCTGCCACGTCTTCGGCCGTACCTGCGCCGTCAACGATGGTGGTGTTGTCCTTGGTGACCGTGATGCGGCGGGCGGTACCCAGCACCTCCAGGCCCACGGAGTCCAGGCTCAGGCCCAGTTCCGGGGAAACAACCTGTGCACCGGTGAGGGTGGCGATGTCCTGCAGCATGGCCTTGCGGCGGTCGCCGAAGCCCGGAGCCTTGACGGCGACAACGTTCAGGGTGCCGCGGATGCGGTTGACGATCAGCGTGGACAGGGCCTCGCCGTCAACGTCTTCGGCGATGATGAAGAGCGGCTTGGAGCTCTGCAGCGCCTTCTCCAGCAGCGGCAGGAATTCCTGGATGCTGGAGATCTTGCCCTGGTTGATCAGGATGAGGGCGTCCTCGAGGACTGCTTCCTGGCGTTCCGCGTCGGTGACGAAGTACGGGGACAGGTAGCCCTTGTCGAACTGCATGCCCTCGGTCAGGACCAGTTCGGTCTGCGTGGTGGAGGATTCCTCGATGGTGATCACACCATCCTTGCCAACCTTGCCGAATGCCTCGGCAAGGAGTTCGCCAACCTCGTCGCTCTGGGCGGAGATCGCTGCAACGTTGGCCACCTGGGTGCCTTCAACGGGGCGGGCGTTCTCGAGCAGACGTGCGGCGACGGCTTCAACGGAAACCTCGATGCCGCGCTTGATCTGGCCGGGGGCGGCACCTGCCGCTACGTTGCGCAGGCCTTCCTTGACCAGCGCCTGCGCCAGGACGGTTGCCGTGGTGGTGCCGTCACCGGCAACATCGTTGGTCTTGGTGGCTACTTCCTTGGCCAGCTGCGCGCCAAGGTTCTCGTAGGGGTCGTCCAGTTCCACTTCGCGGGCGATGGTGACGCCGTCGTTCGTGATGGTGGGAGCGCCCCACTTCTTGTCCAGGACGACGTTGCGGCCGCGGGGGCCGAGCGTCACCTTGACGGTGTTGGCGAGCTTATCGATGCCGGCTTCAAGAGACCGGCGGGCAGCGTCGTTAAACGCAAGCTGCTTTGCCATGGTTTTGTCCTTTCAAGACAGAACCCCGCGCAGCTGACCAGCAGAGAGCATGACCAGCGGCACGGGGATCCGGAGAGTTACTTTACGACGATCGCCAGGACGTCGCGGGCGGAGAGCACGAGGTACTCGGTGCCGCCGGTCTTGACTTCGGTTCCGCCGTACTTGGAGTAGATGACGACGTCACCGACGGCTACGTCGACGGGAACGCGGTTGCCGTCTTCAAAGCGGCCGGGGCCAACTGCAACAACTTCGCCTTCCTGCGGCTTCTCCTGTGCGGAGTCCGGGATCACCAGGCCGGAAGCCGTGGTCTGCTCGGCTTCGAGCGGGCGGACAACAATACGATCCTCAAGAGGCTTAATAGAGACCGACACTCGGACCTCTCCTTCTTCGTCAGCAAATTCGTGGACTGGAAAGCTTTCCGCCGTGGCTGGCAAACCGTCGTCGCGGTGCCGGCAGCAGCCTGGCTGGCAGCTCTTCATGTATTAGCACCCTCCTAGGGAGAGTGCTAATACAGACTGTATGCAAGGGTTAGCACTCGGTCAAGGCGAGTGCCAGAGTTTCGTCATGGGCGGAACGAGCCGGCGTGTAGATTGGCCGGGTGCGAGCCGCTGTTTTCCTGACTCTTGCCACTCTCTTTTGGGCGGGCAACTTCGTTGTAGGCCAGGCTGCCATGAAGACCATGGAGCCGCTTCAGCTGACGTTCTGGCGGTGGGCCCTGGCCGCCGTGCCGCTGCTGGTCCTGGCGCAGCTGGCTGAAAAGCCGGACTGGCGCGCTGTCCTGCGCCACTGGCCGGCGCTCCTGCTCCTGAGCTGCCTGGGGATGAGCGCCTACACCCTGCTGCTTTACAGCGCCTTGGGGCACACCTCGGCCCTGAACGCTTCCCTTGTAACCGCCGCAAACCCGGCCCTGATCATGGTCCTGGCCGTGGTCCTGCTCCGGGACAGGCCGCGCCCACTGGGCTGGGCGGGGATTGTGCTGGGCCTGTGCGGAGTCCTTTTGGTCCTCACCGGCGGCGAGCTGGAGCGGCTGCTGACCTTTTCGATCGATGCCGGCGAACTGCTGATCGTCGCGGCGATCACCGTGTGGGGCTTCTACACGATTACCGCCCGCAGGCTGTCCGTCCCTCCGATCACGTCCACCGCGGTGCAGGTGGCCATGGCGGCGGTTGTCCTGGTTCCCTTTGCCGTGGCCACGGGGGCGGGGTTGCCGGCCACGGCCCCGGAAGGCTGGTCCCTGGCCTACATCGTCCTGTTCCCCTCGCTGGGTTCCTACCTGCTCTGGAACCTGGCGCTTAAACGCACCACTGCGGCGAATGCCGGAAACTACCTCAACCTCATTGCCGTTTTCACCGCGGTCATCACGGTTGCGCTCGGCCAGCCTGTCACGGTCCCCCAGGTCCTGGGCGGCCTCCTGGTCATTTCAGGAGTCCTCCTGACCAGTGCCGGAGGAAAAGCACCTCAGCGGCCCAGGTCCTCGAAGTCGACGTCCTCCCCGCCGTCGCCCTCGTCCTCGCCCGCTGAGTTTCGTCCGCGGTAAAGCAGCACCGCGGCGGCCGCGGCCACCATGAGCGAGGCAACCAGGAAGAAGATGCTTCCCGCGCGGGCTCCGGCGTACAGCCCGCGGATGTCCTGCGCCTCCTGGGTGTCGTCCTGGATACTGTTGCCGCCCACCGAATACACGGTGGCGTTAAAAGCGTCCAGGAAGAAGATGATCACCAGCAGCGCGATGCACACCACGGCCACTACGGCGCTGGCGATCAGTGCCGGGCGGGCGAACCGCGCCAGGCCCCCGGGGTGGTGCTGACTCGACTGCGGGGAACCTGCACTGTCTTTCATGGCTTCAACACTATCGGCCCTCCGGCATGCCGCTCCTCCACTAGGCTGGAACCCATGGCTCAAGCTCCCCAGGACCAGATTGCACCACTGCTCACCCCTGAAGGCTGGGAGCTTCTGGCATCCCTGGGCCCCTACCAGGAGGAGAAGTCCTTCGAGCTGAACTCAGCCCTCCGCAAGGCCGGCCACTCCCCCGAACTGGTCTCCGCCGTCCTGACCCAGTCCAGGCTCCGCACCAAGGCGGCGGCCAAATTCGGCGAGTTTGCCCGGAGCATGCTGTTCACCCAGGCCGGCCTGGAACAGGCAACCCGGCTCAACGTTGCAGCACGCCACGCCCAGCGGTTCGCGGAGGCCGGAATCCGGCACGTTGCCGACCTTGGCTGCGGGCTGGCCGCCGACTCCCTGGCACTGGCCTCCATGGACATCACCGTCACCGCCGTGGAGATGGATGAGACCACTGCCGCGTGCGCCACAGTGAACCTGATCCCGTTCCCCAACGCCACCGTGGTCCATGCGGACGCCACGGCAGTGCCGCTGGACGGGATCGACGGCGTCTGGCTGGATCCGGCGCGCCGAGTCACCTCCACGTCGGGCACCAAGCGGATCTGGGACCCGGAGGCCTTTTCCCCGCCCCTGTCCTTCGTTGAGAAGCTTGCGGCCTCCGGCCTGGCCATGGGGGTCAAAATGGGGCCGGGCATGCCTCACGATTCCGTTCCCGCCGGCTGCGAAGCGCAGTGGGTCTCCGTGGCCGGGGATGTGACGGAGGTGGCGCTGTGGTTCAACGCAGTGCGGCGCCCCGGTGTCCGCCGGGCCGCGCTGGTGCTCGGTGCCCAGGGCGCGGCTGAGCTGACAAGCGGAGAAGACTTCGGCGCCGGCCCCACGGCTCCGGTGGGCCCGGTGGAGGGCTACCTGTACGAACCCGACGGCGCGGTGATCCGCGCCGGGCTGGTGGCCGACGTCGCGCTGCAGCTCGGCGGACACCTGGTGGATGAACACATCGCCTACGTGTGCGCGCCGGAACTGGTGGACACACCCTTCGCGCGCGCCTACAAGGTCCTGGACGTGATGCCCTACAACGTCAAAGCGCTCAAGGCCTGGGTGAAGGACAACGGCATCGGCGTGCTGGACATCAAGAAGCGCGGCACGGCCGTCACGCCCGAGGAACTCCGCAAGCAGCTCCTCCCAAGTGGTAAGAACTCCGGTAAGAAAGCCGGAACCAAAACAGCCACCCTCGTCCTGACCCGTATTGGGGAGGACCGGGTGGCCATCGTGGTGGAGCCCGTCCAGTAAGGCTACTGTGCGCGCATGAACTCCTCGGCAGCGCGGACCTGTTCCACGGTGGGGCGCACGCCGGTGTAAAGCACAAACTGTTCAAGGGCCTGGATGGTGGCCACCTCCGCCCCGGTGATGACCGGCTTTCCCGCGGCCCGGGCGGCCTTGATCAGCGGGGTTTCGGCCGGCAGCGCCACGACGTCGAAAACCACCTGGGCGGCGTCAATGGTTTCCTGGGGGAAGGCGAGGGCGTCGGCTTCCGCCCCTCCTGCCATCCCTCCTGCCATACCGATGGGCGTGACGTTAATGATCAAGTCCGCCGTCCCGCCGTCGAGCGCTGCCTGCCACCGGAACCCGTACTGCTCCGCCAGCGCGCGGCCGGTCGTTTCGTTCCGGGCGATGACCGTGACATCCGTGAAGCCGGCATCGCGGAGCGCCGCGACGGTGGCCTTGGCCATGCCGCCCGCTCCCTGGACCAGGACCGAATAGCTGGTGGGCACCTTGTTGGTGGCCAGGAGCTGCTCGATGGCGGTGTAGTCGGTGTTGTACGCCTTCAAGCGCCCGTCCGTGTTCACGATGGTGTTGACGGAGTCGATGGCCTTGGCCGAGGGGTCCATCTCGTCCACCAGCGCAATCACGTCCTCCTTGTACGGCATGGAGATGGCGCAGCCGCGGATGCCCAGGCCGCGGACGCCCGCAATGGCCTGTTCCAGGTTCGTGGGGGCAAAGGCCTTGTAGATCCAGTTGAGGTCCAGCTGCTCGTACAGGTGGTTGTGGAAGCGGGTCCCGTTGTTGCTGGGCCGGGCCGAGAGCGAGATGCAGAGGGTCATGTCTTTATTGAGAATAGGCACCTGCCCATTAAACGGGACACGCAAGTAGGTAGCAGCAGATGTCGGTATCGGGCCCCAAAAGGACATCTGCTGCTACCTGGTTGGGGTCAGGGGCAGCCGGTTCCCGCCGGGAAGTTTCCGACGGCGGCCGGCAGCTTTCCCGGTGCGCCCGCCTTCCCGGCCAGCACGGCGGCGAGGGCGTCGAAGGCGCCGTCGCTCCGGCCGTAGAGGGCCACCTTCACCGGCGCGGTTGAGTCCCGCAGCGGCCAGGGGGCGTCCAGGGTCACGGCAATGTCCCCTCCCGCGCCGCGGCCGCCGTAGCCGATGAGGCTGACCAGGGGTCCGGAGCCGAGGGCCAGTCCGGCCCTGGCCGCGGCTGCCTCGAAGCGTGCCCTGTCCGCCGGCGAGCCGCCGTCCACCCGCACCGCAGAGGGAACCAGAGGGCCGCTGCAGGGCCCGGAGAGCACGGTGACAGCTGACGCGGAGACGTGGCCGGACAGGGCTCCGCCGCTTCCCGCCGGTGCGCCGGCTGCCGTGGCTGCAGTGGCTGTCCGGCCGTGCCAGGCCATCATGGTGGCCACCCGGCGGGCTGCCTCGTCCAGCCGCTCCGGGGGCAGGGCGCCGGAGGCCACGGCCTGGACAATGGCCGCGTGTGCCTGCGCCACGTCGGCTGGCATCAGCAGGAGGTCCGCGCCGGCAGCGAGCGCCATCACTGCGGCGGTGCCGCCCGGGTACTGCTTTGTCACGGCGCCCATGTTCAGGGCATCCGTCACCGCCACTCCCTTGAAGCCGAGTCCACGCAGCGCCGCGTAGGCAGGGCCGGAGAGCGACGCCGGGACGCCGGGTTCCAGCGCCGGGACCGCAATGTGCCCGGTCATCACCATCGGCGATCCGGCGTCGATGGCGGCCTTGAAGGGCTTCCAGTCGCGGCCGCTGAGCTCCGCGATCGTTGAGGGCTGTGTGGGGAGGCTGTGGTGGGAATCGACCGTCACGGAGCCGTGCCCCGGGAAGTGCTTCACGGCCGGCAGTACTCCGGCGGCGAGCATCCCCTGCGAGAAGGCGACGCCGAGCGAGGCGGCAGCATCAGGGTCCGCGGACATGGACCGGGCGCCAATGGTGGGATCGCCGGGCCCGATGGTGACGTCCGTGCCGGGGGCGAAATCGAGGTTGAACCCGAGCGGCACCAGTTCCGAGGCAAGGCCCTGCCCCGCTTCCCTGGCCAGCGGCACGCTGCCGGCGGCGCCGTAGCTCATGGGAGTGGGCCATTCGGTCAGGGGCACGCCCAGCCGGGCAACCTGGCCGCCCTCCTGGTCCACGGCGATGATCCCGGGCCACGGCCGTCCTCCGGCTGAGGCCGCCAAGCGCTGGTTGATGGCAGCCATACCCGGTACGTCCATCCTGCCCTGCGGGTCAAGGGGAACGTTGTCGCCCATGATGATGGACCCGGCAAGGTGCAGCCTCTCGATGAGGGCTGAGTGGGCCTCCACCTCCTTGCCCTTGAAGAACGGCAGGAGGACCTGCCCGGCCTTTTCCTCGGTGCTCATCGCCGCCACCACCGCGGCTGCCGCGTCCTGGTCGCGCTGTTCGGGCCCCCAGCCCAGCGGCCGGGTACCGGGATCAGGTGACGGGGAGGGCGTGGCGGGCGCCGTCGTCGTGCTTGGCGTGGCACTGGCAGAGGGGGCGGGCAGGGTGGACGGGGCCGACGACGGGACAGGGCCCGGCGCTGCGGTGCAGGACGCCAAGGCCAGGGCGGCAGAGGCTGCCGCGAGGAAGGGAAGGGATTTGTGAAGACTGTCACGCAGGGGTCGGAACAAGGCCATCAATACGATGCTACCCCTGCACTAGACTTGAACCACCCGTTCGCCTGCCGGCAGCAGCCTGTCAGTGACGGCGTGAGCCAGCGGCAAACAGGACAGTTAGGACATGCGTGAAGATCGACTTCGCTACATCAAGGCAGTCAACCCTTGGTGTTGAATGGGAACTCGCGCTGGTGGACGGCCGGACGGGCGAACTCGCATCCGTGGCCAACGAGGTCCTCCGCGGCGTCGCTTCCCGCCACCCCGAACTGAACGAAGACGACGAGCATCCGCACATCAAGCAGGAACTCCTGCTGAACACCGTGGAACTGGTGACCGGTATTTGCGAAACCGCGGCCGAGGCCAAGGAAGACCTCAGCCGTTCGCTGACCGCCGTACGCGAGATCACCGATCCCATGGGCGTTGAACTGTTTTGCGCCGGAAGCCACCCGTTCAGCCCTCCGCAGCTGCAGCCGGTCACGGACAAGGCACGCTACGCGAAACTCATTGACCGCACCCAGTGGTGGGGCCGGCAGATGGTCATCTACGGCGTGCACGTCCACGTGGGGCTGGACCGCAGGGACAAGGTGCTGCCCGTGCTGGACGGGCTGGTCAACTACTTCCCGCACTTCCAAGCGCTGTCAGCATCCAGCCCGTTCTGGGGCGGCGAGGACACCGGCTACGCGTCCCAGCGTGCCCTGATGTTCCAGCAGCTCCCCACCGCCGGCCTGCCCTTCCAGTTCCACACCTGGGAGGAATACGAGTCCTATGTGCAGGACATGTTCACCACCGGCGTGATCGACACCCTCTCCGAGATCCGCTGGGACATCAGGCCGGTGCCGAACCTCGGCACCATCGAGATGCGGATCTGCGACGGCCTGGCCACCCTGGAGGAAGTGGGCGCCATCGCAGCCCTCACCCAGTGCCTGGTGGACGAGTTCTCCACCACCCTGGACAACGGCGGGACCATCCCCACCATGCCGCCCTGGCATGTCCAGGAAAACAAGTGGCGTGCTGCCCGCTACGGCATGGACGCCATCATCATCCTGGACGCCGCGGGCAAGGAGCAGCTGGTCACCGAGCACCTGCTGGAAACCCTCAACCGGCTCGAGCCCGTGGCCGCCAAGCTGCGCTGCACGGACGAGCTTGCCGACGTCGAGAAGATCATCCGCCGCGGTGCCGGCTACCAGCGCCAGCGCCGGGTCGCAGCCGAACACGGCGGCGACCTCCAGGCCGTGGTGCTGGACCTGGTCAAGCAGATGCGCAACGGCCCCACCGCCTGACCCGGCCCGCCCGGAAACGGGGCACTTCGACACGGGACACGCCCGCCGCCGTCGTGATGTACGACGGCGAGGCCCCCACAGTGCCCCGCGACGGTTCACCGGGTGTCCGGGGGTCCGGCCTTCCTCAGGCGGGCAGCGAGACCGACGTGACCGGCATGGACGAGTCCGGGGCGAAGCGGATGCCGCTGGGTTCCACTCCGGCCATCACCAGCTGGGCGCCCAGGGCAGCCACCATGGCGCCGTTGTCGGTGCACAGGTCCAGCGGCGGCACGTGCAGCCTGATCCCGGCTGAGGCGCAGCGCTGGCCGGTCAGCTCGCGGAGGCGTGAATTTGCCGCCACCCCGCCGCCCAGGAGTACGTCCTTGATGCCGTGTTCCCGGCAGGCCAGCACGGCTTTGGAGGAGATGATGTCCACCACGGCTTCCTGGAAGGCCGCTGCGATGTCAGCCACCGGAATCTCCTCCCCGCGTGCCTCGAACTGCTCCACGCACCGGGCCACCGCTGTCTTGAGGCCGCTGAAGGACCAGTCGTACCTGTGCCTGCCCGGTTCCTCGGCGGTGCCCATGTACTTGGGCTGGCTGAGTCCCCGGGGGAAGCGGATGGACTTCGGGTTGCCCGTGCGGGCCACCTTGTCGATGGCCGGACCTCCCGGATAGCCGAGGCCCAGGATGCGGGCCACCTTGTCGTAGGCTTCGCCGGCGGCGTCGTCGATCGTGGAACCCAGGAGCTCCACGTCGTCGGTGATGCTGTTGATCCGCAGGATTTCGGTGTGGCCGCCGGAGACCAGCAGGGCGCCGAGGTTCTCCGGCAACTCCTGTTTCCGGCCGCTTGTACGGTCGTCCAGCAACCCCACCCCGACGTGGGCCACGAGGTGGTTGATGGCGTACAGCGGCTTGCCCGTGGCCACGGCCAGGGCCTTGGCGGCGCAGACCCCCACCATGAGGGCTCCGGCCAGGCCGGGCCCCGAGGTGACTGCGATCGCGTCGACATCCTCGAGGGCCACGCCGGCGTCGGCGAGCGCCTGCTCCAGGGTGGGAACAAAGGCGTCCAGGTGGGCGCGGGAGGCGATCTCGGGGATGACGCCGCCGAACCGGACGTGCTCGTCCATGGAGGAGGACACGGTGTTGGTCAGCAGCGTGGTTCCGCGGACCACGCCCACGCCCGTTTCGTCGCAGGACGACTCAATGCCCAGCACCAGCGGCTGCGAGCGGTTCATGACCGGGGTCCTTCCGAGGTTGTTCCGTGTGCCGTTCCTTCGCCGGGTGCACCGGCGAGCTGAAGGCGCATGATCAGGGCGTCGACGCCGTCGCGGTAGTACCGGGGGCGGACGTGGATCTGCGCAAAACCGAACCGTACGTACAGCTGCTGCGCCCGCGGGTTGTCCGCTCGGACCTCCAGAAGCACGTCCGCCGCCCGCCTGCGCCGGGCCTCATCGATGAGGGCGGTGAGCAGCGTGGTGCCGATGCCGCGGCCCTCATATTCAGGCACGACGGCGATGGTCTGGACGTCCGCGATGGGCTCGATGCACATCAGGCCGGCATAGCCCACGATGCCGTCGCTGCCTTGCGCCACAAGGTAGCGCCGGGTTTCCGGCTGGGAGAGTTCGTCGAGGAACATCTGCAACGGCCAGGCATCCACCGGGAAGAGCCGCTGTTCCAGAGCGCTGACCGCGGGGACATCGTCCAGCGTCATGTCCCGGACAGTCACCTCCGCGCCGGGGCGGCCGGGTGCGTGCTTCACAGCGCCCTCTTCCGTGGTCCGGGGACCTGCGCGTCGGACTCCCGGAGGTACAGAGGCGTCGAGTCGAGAAGTCCGTTTCCTGCCGCGAGCCGCGCCAGCGCGAACTGGCCCAGGTACAAAGCATCCGGCTGTTCCTGCGCGAAGTCGGGATGGGCGTTCAGCGCATCCGCGTAAAGGCCGGCGCCGGCACCGAAGGCGGGCAGGTCCGGCAGGTCGGCGGCGAAGCTGACATGCGGGCCGTCCTCAAGGACGGGAAGCCTGCCTTCGGCCAGGCTGTAACGCGCCCAGTAGACCTCTTTGCGCCGCGCGTCCGTGGCCACCAGGAACTCGGGGACGGCCGCGTCGGATTCCGCCACTTCCAGGGCCATGGCGTCCAGGCTGACCAGTCCGTACAACGGTTTGCTCCAGACGAAAGCCAGGGTCCGTGCGGTGGCGATTCCGGACCGCAGTCCGGTGAACGGCCCGGGACCCACCCCCACCACCAGGGCGTCGATGTCCTTCCCGGTCACGCCTGCGTCTGCGAGCATCTCCTCGATCCCCGGGGCAAGCACCTCGGCATGGCTCCGGGTGTCCTCGGTGGAGAAGCTGGCGAGCACGCTTTCCGGCACGGCATCCGAAACCAGGGCGGCGCTGGCGACGGCGGAGGTGTCGATGGCCAGGATCAGCATCAGCGGGCCCCTTCCATGGCTGCACCAAGTTCCGGGGCTTCGGGCCACCGCGGGCCGTACCCGCGCATCACGATAGTGCGGGGCTCGTCCGCATCCTCGGTGTCGAAGTCCAGGCTGGCGGAAGGCTGCCCGTCGTCGAGTCCAACCGCCCGGTGCAAATCGATTTCCAGCCTGCTCTCGCTGAGGTGTTCCACCCGGTCCCGGCCCCACTCCACTACCGTCACGGAGGAGTCCATGGTGTTTTCCAGGTCGATGTCGTCAATCTCCGCGGCTGAGTCCAGCCGGTAGGCGTCCACGTGCACCAGGTCCGGGCCGCCGGGCCGCGGCCCGTGCGGCAGGTTGGGATGAATGCGGACCAGGACGAACGTGGGGGAAATGATGCCCTCCCGGACGCCCAGGCCTTCCCCCAGGCCCTGGGTGAACGTGGTTTTCCCGGCACCCAGCTCACCGCTGAGCACCAGCAGGTCCCCGGCCTGCAGGACCGCCGCGAGACGGAAGGCGAGCGCATGGGTCTGCTCCGCCGTCGTCGCTGTTAATACCGTTTCCCAATTGGGCTGCGGAGCCCCGCCGTTGGTGGTCACGAAAGCTTCTCCTGACTGGCCTTGGGGCTCCGGTCCTTTTCGTTGATGAAGCGCCGCGGCACCCTGGGGCTGATCCGGGTGACAATCTCGTAGTTGATGGTTCCGGCGGCACGCGCCCAGTCATCGGCGGTGGGGCCGCCGTCGGCTCCGTCCCCGAACAGCTCCGCCTCGGCACCCAGCAGATCCGCCCCCGCCAGTCCGGCGCGGCCGAGGTCGACGACCATCTGGTCCATGGCAATGCGGCCCACCACGGGGTAGGTCCTGCCGGCCACCCGCACGGGCCCCCCGGTGGCGCTCCGGGGAACCCCGTCCGCGTAACCCACCGGGATCAGGCCCAGCGTGCTGTCTCCCTGGGTGCGGTAGTGCAGGCCATAGGAGACGCCCTGCCCGTCCGGCACTTCCTTGCACTGGGATACGAGGGTCCGCAGCGTCATGGCGGGGCGGAGCCCCAGTTCGGCGGAACTCTGGCCGGCGAACGGGGACAGCCCGTAGATGCCCAGGCCCACGCGGACCAGGTCGAAGTGGGTGTCGGGCCGGGACAAGGTTGCCGGGGTGTTGGCCAAATGGCGGACCTCTGGGTCCACGCCGGCGTCCTCCGCCACGGCCAGGACTTCCCGGAACGTGGCCAGCTGCTGGTCTGTCTCGGGGCGCTCCGGCTCGTCAGCGACGGCCAGGTGGGAGAAGATACCCACCACGCGCAGCAGGCCCTGGTCCTGGTAATCCATTGCCTCGCCCACCAGCTGGTCCCAGCTGTCCACGGCGGCTCCGTTGCGTCCCAGCCCGGTGTCCACTTTCAGGTGGATGCGGGCCGGCCGCTCCTGTTCCCGGGCTGCGGCCACTATGCGGTCCAGTTCCCAGCCGGAGCAGCCAATGTCGACGCCGGCAGCCACGGCAGCGCCAAAGTTGCTTTCCGTGGTGTGCAGCCAGGCGAGCAGCGGCGCATCAATGCCGGCGGCCCGCAGCGCCAGGGCCTCAGAGATGTGGGCCACGCCCAGCCAGGACGCCCCCGCCTCCAGGGCCGCCCGCGCCACCGGGACGGCGCCGTGCCCGTACGCATCGGCCTTGACCACGGCCATGACTTTCGCCGGGGACGCAGCATCGGCAAGGCGGCGGACGTTGTGCCTGATGGCGTCGAGGTCGATCACGGCGGACCGTTCATAACGGGAGCCGTGTCCCGGGGCAGCACTGAATTCGCCGGTTGTTGCGGGGTAAGTCACCCTAGTGATTCTAGTGCGGGCGCTTCGGGCCGAATAATCGTCAGGCGTCGGAGAGGTGGGCGATGGTGGCTGCGGCCCTGCGCTGGGCGGCGAGCGGGACGTCCTGGATGATGTCGGCCAGGAAGCCGAACCGGCGCAGCCACTGGCTCATTTGCCGCTCCGGCCGTGCATTGGCGCGCTTCCACCAGTCGGCAATGTCCCCCCAGCCGGGGGCCGCCAGGGATCCACCCACTTCCTGCACCGCCAGCGACGCGCAGAGGTTGGCGAACCGCAGCCTGTCCCCCAGCGGCCAGCCGGCCAGGCTGCCAACGATGAACGCGGCGTCGAAACAGTCGCCCGCCCCGGTGGGGTCGTAGGCCTTGACCGGAAGCGACGGCACCCACTCTTCCTCCCCCGTTTCGGAGTCCACCGCCATGGCCCCCTGCGCGCCGAGCGTCACCACGGCCACCGGAACCCGGTCCGCGAGCGCATACAGCGCAGCCCAGGGATCGTCCTTCCCGGTGAACGCCATGGCCTCGCGCTGGTTGGGCAGGAACGCGTGGAAGTACTGCAGGTTGTCCAGCCGGACGGGCGCCCATTCGCCGCTGGGGTCCCAGCCGACGTCGCCGAACAGCTTGACCCCGGCCTGGTGGGCGGCCTTGGCCCAGGGCTCAATCTCGGTGCCTACTTCCGCGATGCCGGCGAGCGCGGCCGGCGGTTCCCCAATGAGTTCCGAAGAAGTGACGGGCGCCGCGTGCCCGTGCGTGACCATGGAGCGGTCCTTCTCCACGCAGAGCGAGACGGTGACGGGCGAGTGCCAGCCGGGCACTTTTTGCGACAGCGTAAGATCCACGTGCTCCTGGCCGGACAGGATTTTCCAGTTGAAATCCCCGTAGCCGTCGTCGCCAAACGCCGCGGCCAGCCCGGTCCGCAGCCCGAGCCGTGCCGCCGCGATGGCCTGGTTGGCTACGCCGCCTGGGCAGCTGCCCATCCCGTCGCTCCAGATTTCGGTGCCTGGCTCGGGAGCATGCGGGAGGCCGGTGAAAATGATGTCCTGGAAAACCGTTCCGGCCAGCAGCAGGTCAAACCCGGGAGCGGAGTGCGGCCGGACCGCCGCCAGGGGGTCGAAAGGGCGGGCTGGGATCGCGTCCATGTCCGCACACTACGCCCTGCCGCCGACATCCGGTAGGGGCTTGCCGGGCACGGGCCTAGACTGCTGGTTATGCGGCTTTTGATTGCCGGCGGCGGGGGTTTCCGGGTGCCGCTGATATACCGGGCGCTGGTCTCCGGCCGCTTCGCGGGGCTGGTCACCGGGCTGGTGCTGCACGACGTCGACCCCGCCCGGCTGAAGGCTGTCACCGCCGTCCTGCACAGCATGCCGGCCGGTCCCGGCGCCCGGGTCCCGGTCAACGCCACCACAGACCTGCCGCAGGCGTTGGCGGGTGCCGGGATGGTGTTCGCGGCCATCCGGCCCGGGGGCACGGCGGGACGTGTGGCGGACGAAAAAGTGGCGCAGGAACTCGGCCTGCTGGGACAGGAAACAACCGGCGCCGGAGGAATTTCCTACGCCCTGCGGACCATCCCGCACATGCTCAACCTGGCACGGCTGATGAAGGAGCACTGCCCGGACGCCTGGCTGATCAACTTCACCAACCCCGCCGGCATGGTCACCGAGGCGCTGCTGCCCGTGCTGGGCAGGAAGGTCCTGGGGATCTGCGACTCGGCGGGCGGCCTGGTGCAGCGGGCGGCGCGGGCGGCAGGTGTGCCGCTGCCGGAGGGAAGGCTCGACGGCGTGGGCTACTACGGCCTGAACCATCTGGGCTGGCTCTACCGGCTGGAGTCCGGAGGGCGGGACCTGCTGGCGCGGCTGCTGGCGGACCCGGTGGCCCTGGCCTCGTTCGAGGAGGGCCGGATCTTCCCCCAGCCGTTCCTGGCCGGCCTTGGCGCCCTGCCGAACGAATACCTCTATTACTACTACCGGCAGGACGCCGCCCGCGAGGCTATGCGCGCCATGGCCCGGACCCGCGGCGAAACCATCCACAGCCAGCAGGAAGAGCTGTACCCGCGGCTGGCCGCCGCCGGTGCCGGTGCGTTCCGGCTCTGGGAAGAAGCGCGCCGGTCCCGCGAGGAGGGCTACCTGGCCGAAGCCCGCACCCAGGGCGAGGAACGGGACGAGGCCGATCTGGCCGGCGGAGGCTACGAGCGGGTGGCCCTCGCCGCCATGCGTGCCCTGTCGGGGGCCGGCGACACACAGCTGATCCTGAACACCCGCAACTCCCCCGCACCCGGGGCGGACGCCGCGCCCGGCCCAACCAGGGCCCGGCCGACCGCGCCTGAACCGGCCATTCCGGGACTGCCTGCGGACGCCGTCGTCGAAGTTCCCTGCACGGTGACGGCCGACGGCGCGCTTCCGCTGCCCCAGCAGGCTCCCCCGGAACCGCAGCTGGGGCTGCTCCGGCAGGTCAAGGAGGTGGAGCGGCTCACCGTGCGGGCCGCCGTCGAAGGTGACCGCGATGCCGCCCTCGCGGCGTTCGCCGGGCACCCGCTGGTGGCCTCGGAGGAGCTGGCCCAGGCCTTGCTGGAGGGCTACGAACGGGAGTTCCCCGCGCTGCGGGACCTGTGGGGCCCGGCTGAACCGTGAGGGAGGAGTAGTGTTTTATCGGATGCGCACTCTACCGGCGCTGCCCGTACACGCCGGTAGCCGGAAGGAGGTCCCGTGGCACTGATCCGCAGGGTTGCTTTGCTCTCCCTCCACACCTCGCCCATGGAGCAGCCCGGGTCCGGGGACGCCGGCGGGATGAACGTGTACATCCGCGAACTGGCCTCAGCGCTGGCTGAAGCCGGTGTCGAGGTGGAAATCTTCACCCGCTCCACCTCGGCCAACCAGCCTGCCGTCGAGCACCCCGATCCCGGCGTCTGCGTACACAACGTCCTGGCCGGGCCGCTGAAGAAGATCCCCAAGGAAGAGCTGCCGGGCCTGCTGCACAGCATGGTGGCCGAGATCGAACAGATCCGCCGCCGGCAGCCGCACGGGCGCTACGACGTAATCCATTCCCACTACTGGGTCTCCGGGATTGCGGGCCTGGAGCTGTCCGAGCTTTGGGGTGTCCCGCTGGTGCACACCATGCACACCATGGCCAAGGTCAAGAACCTGCTGCTGGAATCAGGTGAGCAGCCCGAGCCGCGGCGGCGTGAACTGGGCGAGCACCACATCGTGGACGGTGCTGCCCGGCTCATCGCCAACACCAGTGCCGAGGCTGCCGAACTTGTCTCGCACTACGGCGCCACCTACGACCGGATCGACATTGCCCCGCCCGGAGTGGACCTGGGCACCTTCACGCCTGCCTTCCGGGCGCGGTCCAGGACCGAGCGGGGCATCAGCCCCGGGACGTTCCACCTGGTCTTCGCCGGGCGCATCCAGCGGCTGAAGGGACCCCAGGTCCTGGTCAAGGCCGCCGCGCTGCTGCGGAAGCGCCGCCCGGACATCGACCTCCGGGTCACCATCCTGGGGTCCTTAAGCGGCAACAAGGAGTTCAACCTCCGGCGGCTGGTTTCGGAGGCGGACATGGACGACGTCGTCACGCAGCTTCCCCCGGTGAAGGCACCTGAGCTGGCCGCCTGGTTCCGGGCCGCGGACGTGGTGGTCATGCCCTCCTTCAGCGAATCCTTCGGGCTGGTGGCACTCGAAGCGCAGGCCTGCGGCACGCCCGTGGTGGCCACACGGGTTGGCGGGCTGTCGCGGGCCATCTTCCACGGCCGGACCGGCCTGCTGGTGGACGGCCACCATGCCGCCGACTGGGCCGACGCCCTCGAGGCCCTCTATGACGATCCCGCCACCCGCGAGGACATGGGCCGGGCCGCTGCCATCAGGGCCCAGAACTCAGGGTGGGCCCGCACGGCCGCCATTACGCTCGAAAGCTACCATGCCGCCGTCGACAACTACGTGGGTGGCCGGCTGGTGCAAGCCTTTCCCGCGTCCTGACTGACCCCCCCACGGAAACTCACTCCCAAACAAAGGACAACGATGTCTTCCACCCCCAGTGACCTCGACATTGCCAGAGCAGCCCGGATCCGGCCCATCGAGGACATTGCGGCGGCCGCAGGCATCAATGCGGAGGCGCTGGAGCATTACGGGCGGTACAAAGCCAAGATTGATCCAGCGCGGCTTGACGCGCCGGCGCCGGCCGGGAAGGTGGTGCTGGTCTCGGCGATGTCCCCCACACCGGCAGGCGAGGGGAAGTCCACCACCACCGTGGGCCTCGCCGATTCGCTGGCACGGGCGGGCCACAAGGTGATGATCGCCCTGCGCGAGCCCTCGCTGGGCCCGGTCCTGGGCATGAAGGGCGGCGCCACCGGCGGCGGCTACTCCCAGGTGCTGCCCATGGACGAGATCAACCTCCACTTCACCGGCGACTTCCATGCCATCACGGCCGCCAACAATGCGCTCATGGCCCTGGTGGACAACCACATCTACCACGGCAACCAGCTCAATATCGACCCCCGGCGCATGACGTTCAAGCGGGTCCTGGACATGAACGACCGCGCCCTGCGCGAAGTGGTCATCGGGTTGGGCGGGCCCACCCAGGGCGTCCCGCGCCAGGACGGGTTCGACATCACCGTGGCGTCCGAGATCATGGCGGTCTTCTGCCTTGCCACCGACCTGGCGGACCTTCGCTCCCGGCTGGGCCGGATCACGTTCGGCTACACCTTTGACCGCTCGCCGGTGACCGTGGCCGATCTTGGTGTGCAGGGGGCGCTGACGCTGCTGCTGAAGGAGGCCGTCAAGCCCAACCTGGTGCAGACCATCGCCGGCACTCCTGCCCTGGTCCACGGCGGACCTTTCGCCAACATCGCCCACGGCTGCAATTCGCTGATTGCCACCCAGACGGCACGGCGGCTGGCGGACATTGTTGTGACGGAGGCGGGCTTCGGCGCCGACCTGGGCGCGGAAAAATTTATGGACATCAAAGCGCGGACCGGCGGCCTGGCGCCCTCGGCGGTGGTGGTGGTGGCAACGGTGCGGGCCCTCAAGATGCAGGGCGGGGTAGCAAAGAACCAGCTCACCGAACCGAACATCGCTGCCCTCGAGGCAGGGGTGGCCAACCTGCACCGGCACGTCCGGAACGTGGAAAAGTTCGGGGTGCCGCCCGTGGTGGCCATTAACAGGTTCTCCTCCGATTCCGCCGAGGAACTCGACTGGCTGCTGGCATGGTGCGCGGCAGAGGGAGTCCCGGCCGCCGTCGCCGACGTGTGGGGACGCGGCGGCGGTGGTGACGGCGGGGATGAACTTGCGGCCCTCGTGGCCAAGACGGTGGCCGGGCCAAACAACTTCCGTCACCTGTACGCGCTGGGGCTGCCGGTGGAGGACAAGATCCGGACCATCGCCCAGGAAATCTACGGGGCGGACGGGGTGGATTTCTCGGTGCCGGCCCTGAAAAGGCTGGCCGACATCGAGCGGAACGGCTGGGGCGGCCTCCCGGTGTGCATGGCCAAGACCCAGTACTCGTTCACGGATGACGCCTCCCGGCTGGGCGCCCCGAAGGGATTCACCATCCACGTGCGCGACCTGCTGCCCAAGACCGGCGCGGGCTTCATCGTGGCGCTGACCGGTGCGGTGATGACCATGCCCGGACTGCCCGTAGCCCCGGCGGCGATGCGCATGGACGTGGACGGCGACGGCAACCCGGTGGGCCTCGCCTGACCCCTGCGACCCTCTCTCACTTGATGTCGGCTTTCCGGCGACGCTCTCTCACTCGATGCGCGCTTTTTGCAGACGCTCTCTCACTCGATGTCGGCTTTCCGCCGACGCCCTCTCACTCGATGCGCGCTTTTTGCAGACGCTCTCTCACTCGATGTCGGCTTTCCGCCGACGCCCTCTCACTCGATGCGCGCTTTCCGGCGATCCTCTTGCACTTCCCGTGGGTCAGTGTCTCGTGGGGCAGCGGCTTTAGCGGTAACAGCGGTCCGCGTCAACCCGCCCCGAAGGCCTCCTCGACCGTTATGGAGACGTACAGCAAGGCGATGGACGACGTTGCCGGTCTCGACATTGCCGCAACGACCGCTCCGGAAAGCACCGACACGCTCATACTCACTGCCGCCGTCGGCCTGCATATGCACAGCCAGCTTCTACTCAAACTACTGGCACTCGCCCAGGCCAGCCACGCCATCCGCCGCTACGAGCATGGCGCTTGAACGTGTCACGCTCGCGATCAAGGTGCGCAGGCGTTGCGCAAACCTGCGGGAAGGGAGAGAAGGCTTCGGGCAGCCGCCACAACTGGGCCCCGCCGGTCAGTCGGTGGAACTGGTCCTGCTCACCAAGAGAATCAGCTGATATACATACTCCGGCTGGCCGGAGCCAGGCGGCGCGTTCCAGTCCCGGCTGATATAGACGGACACCTGAGTGCGGAAGTCGCCGACAGGTATGGTCTGGCATCCGAAGCTGCTAACGCCTTTCTCGACCGGGCTCTGTTCGTCGATGGAAAGATCGAGGCATACCGGGAACTTCAAAAGATAGCCGGACTCCGTGATCATGCGAACAACATCCGCAGCCTTCGGAGCATCGTAACGCTCCCAGATCCTTTGGATGCCCGGACAACGGACGGCGACGCAATAGGCTCCCGGCCCCTTGATGTTCTCTGTCGTCAGCGTCCATCCGTCACTCACCACGAACTGGTCGGCTGCCGCCCTGACGCGCGGGACCGCGGCGGCGCTCTTGTTGTAGTCCTCCGCAAGTAGCGCGGCTATCCCGGCGGAGGGGATGCCAAGGACACAGGCCGCGGCGATGACGCCCTTGTGCCACCCCTTCATGCTGCTCCCCCCGTCAGCGCCATTCCGGTCGGCTCAGTGTAGCGCCCGGCCTGCCCACCCAACGCAAACGCTCCCCCACCGAGGTGGACTGCTCCCCGGATGTTGGACTGAGAAATTCAGTTCCGACTTCCGGGAAGCAGTTCAACGGTGAGAGAGCGTCGCGTGGAAACCCACATCAATTGAGAGAGGATCGTCCGGAAACCGGCGTTAAGTGCGAGAGGGTTTCAGGGTGGGGGCAGGCTGGACGGGAGGGTTAGCGCTCGAGGTCGCCGCGGATGAAGGCTTCCACCTTTTCGCGGGCGAGGTCGTCGTTGAACTGCTCCGGCGGGGACTTCATGAAGTAGCTCGAGGCGGAGAGCAGCGGGCCGCCGATGCCGCGGTCGAGGCCGATTTTGGCGGCACGGATGGCATCGATGATCACGCCGGCGGAGTTGGGGGAATCCCAGACTTCCAGCTTGTACTCAAGCGACACAGGGGCGTCGCCGAAGTTGCGGCCTTCGAGGCGGACAAAGGCCCACTTTCGGTCATCCAGCCACTGGACGTAGTCGGACGGGCCGATGTGGACGTCCTTGGCGGCCAGTTCGGCTTCCACGTTGGAGGTGACGGCCTGGGTCTTGGAGATCTTCTTGGACTCCAGGCGGTCGCGCTCCAGCATGTTCTTGAAGTCCATGTTGCCGCCGACGTTCAGCTGGTACGTGCGGTCCAGGGTGACGCCGCGGTCCTCGAAGAGCTTGGCCATGACGCGGTGCGTGATGGTGGCGCCGATCTGGCTCTTGATATCGTCGCCCACGATCGGGACGCCGGCGGCGGTGAACTTGTCAGCCCACTCCTTGGTGCCGGCGATGAAGACGGGCAGGGCGTTCACGAAGGCCACGCCGGCGTCAATCGCGGCCTGGGCGTAGAACTCGGCTGCTGCCTGGGATCCAACGGGCAGGTAGCAGACCATCACGTCAACCTTGGCGTCCTTGAGCGCCTGCACAACGTCCACCGGCTCTTCGGTGGACTGCTCGATGGTCTCGAGGTAGTACTTGCCGAGGCCGTCGAGGGTGTGCCCGCGCTGGACGGTGACGCCGGTGGGCGGCACGTCGGCGATCTTGATGGTGTTGTTTTCGCTCGCCAGGATGGCATCTGCAAGGTCAACGCCGACCTTTTTGCCATCAACGTCAAACGCGGCGACGAACTCAACGTCACCCACATGGTACTGGCCGAACTCAACGTGCATCAGGCCCGGGATCGTGGCCTTGGGGTCGGCATCCTTGTAGTAGTGGACGCCCTGGACCAGCGAAGCGGCACAGTTTCCTACGCCGACGATTGCAACACGAATCGGATGAGAAGACACGGAACTCCTTTGAGGACAAACGTCAGCCCGCCGGTGCCGCGTCCGGGAGGGGACGACGGCGGTGCGGCAGGCTCTGCGCCAAAACGGCGCCTTTTCATAGTAACCAACAGAGTGGGACCCGGGGTTGTTCCCCGGTCCCACTCTGCGGAATCACCGTAACGGAATCAGGCCGGCTGCTTCCACAGGTTGATGTCCGACTCCACCGCGAACTCGTCGATGGCGTTCAGTTCGTCGGCGGTGAACGCGAGGTTGTTGATGGCGGACAGCGTGTCCTCCAACTGGCGCACACTTGAGGCGCCCACCAGGGCTGAGGTGACAGGCGAACCCTTGGGCTGGTCACGCAGGATCCAGGCGACCGCCATCTGGGCGAGGGACTGTCCGCGCCCTTCGGCGATCCTGTTGAGCCCCCGGATGCGGTCCAGCTTCTCCTCGGTGATGGCGTTCTCGGAGAGGAAACGGTCCTTGGCTGCCCGGGAATCTGCGGGGATGCCGTTCAGGTACCGGTCGGTGAGCATGCCCTGGGCGAGGGGTGAGAAGGCGATGGAGCCTGCACCCACCTGGTCCAGCGCTTCGTAGAGGTTGGGCGAAGCGTTCTCGGTCCACCGGTTGAGCATCGAGTAGCTGGGCTGGTGGATGAGCAGCGGCGTCCCGAGGTCCTTCAGGATGCGTGCTGCCTCGAGGGTCTGCTCGGGGGTGTAGGAGGAGATGCCTGCGTACAGGGCCTTGCCTGAACGGACGGCATAATTCAGCGCACCCATGGTCTCTTCCATTGGCGTTTCCGGGTCCGGCCGGTGGCTGTAGAAGATGTCCACGTAGTCCAGGCCCATGCGCTGCAGCGACTGGTCCAGGCTGGAGATCAGGTATTTGCGGGAGCCCCACTCACCGTACGGGCCGGGCCACATGTAGTAGCCGGCCTTGGTGGAGATGACGAGTTCGTCCCGGTAGGGCCTGAAGTCGTCCTGGAGGTGCCGGCCGAAGTTCGTTTCGGCTGATCCGTCCGGCGGGCCGTAGTTGTTGGCGAGGTCAAAGTGGTTGACGCCCAGGTCGAATGCGCGGCGCAGGATGGCCCGCTGCTCGTCGAAGCGCTTGTCATCGCCGAAGTTGTGCCACAGGCCAAGCGAGATGGCGGGCAGTTTGAGTCCGCTGCGGCCGACGCGGCGGTAGGGCATGGATTCGTAGCGGTCTTCCGCCGCGGAATAAGTCATGTATTCCATCCTGCCAGCTGTGACCCGCCCAACAGGCCAAGGCGGGAAAGTTACGCCGCGGGCTGACACCAGCCCGCGGCGTAACGCTGCCTGCACGGCGTCAGGACTTGACGATCAGCGCACTCCAGGGCGCCAGGGCGAGGGCTTCGCCGTCAAGGGTGCTGCCCTCGTCCGTGGCCAACAGGACGGTCCCGGCGACGTCCTCCAGCCGGACCTTGGCGTCTGAGAGGTTCAGCAGTACCTCAACGCTTCCGCGGCGGAAACGCAGCCAGCCGGCGTCGTCGTCGAACGTCACCTCCGTCTCGGTGAAGCCGAGGCCGGCAAGCTCCGGGTGCTCGCGGCGCAGCGCCGTGAGTGCACGGTAGAGCTCCAGCAGCCGGGCGTGGTCCCCGGCGGAGGCTTCGTCCCAGTTCAGCTTGGACCGGCGGAAGGTTTCCGGATCCTGGGGGTCGGGCACGACGGCGGGATCCCACCCCATGCGCTCGAACTCCTTGATCCGGCCTTCCGCGGTGGCCTTGCCCAGCTCGGGTTCCGGGTGGGAAGTGAAGAACTGCCAGGGTGTGCTCGCAGCGAACTCCTCGCCCATGAACAGCATGGGCGTGAACGGGGACGTCAGCGTGAGCACGGCTGCCATGGCAAGCTGCCCGTGGGAGAGCGACTGCGAGAGCCTGTCCCCCGTGGCGCGGTTGCCGATCTGGTCGTGGTTCTGGTTGCAGACCACCAGCGCCGCCGGGTGCACCAGCGAAGCGTCGATGGGCCGGCCGTGGTGCCGTCCGCGGAAGCTGGAGTAGCTGCCGTCGTGCAGGAAGCCGTCCTTCAGGACCTTCGCCAGGACCGCCAGGGACTGGAAGTCCCCGTAATAGCCGGTGGTTTCGCCGCTGACGCTGACGTGGACCGCGTGGTGGAAGTCGTCGCTCCACTGCCCGGCCAGCCCGTACCCGTTGGCGTCCCGCGGGTACAGCAGGCGCGGGTTGTTCAGGTCCGACTCGGCGATCAGGGTCTTCGGCAGCCCGGTCTCCGCAGCGACGGCGTCGCCCAGGGCACCGAACTCCTCGAGGATGTGCACGGCGCGCTCGTCCTTCAGCGCGTGCACAGCGTCCAGGCGGAGGCCGTCCACGTGGTAGTCCCGGAGCCAAAGGGCAAGGTTGTCCAGGATGTACTCCCGCACCACGTCGGAGCCGGGGCCGTCCAGGTTCACCGAGTCGCCCCAGGTGTTGGCGTCCCCCTGCTTGAGGTAGGGGCCGAACCTGGAGAGGTAGTTACCGCTCGGGCCGAGGTGGTTGTACACCACGTCCTGGATGACGCCCAGGCCGGCGGCGTGGGCAGCATCCACAAAGCGCTGGTAGGCCGCCGGCCCGCCGTAGCCTTCATGGACCGCGTACCACTGGACGCCGTCGTAGCCCCAGTTGTGGGTGCCGTTGAAGCCATTGACCGGGAGCAGCTCCACGAAGTCGATTCCCAGTTCCGCCAGGTATCCGAGCTTCCCTGCCGCCGCGTCCAGGGTCCCCTCAGGGGTGAACGTGCCGATGTGGAGTTCGTAGATTACCGAACCTTTGAGGTCCTTGCCCTTCCAGCCGGAGTCCTGCCAGGCATGGGCTGCGGGGTCGAAGGTCCTGGAGAGTTCATGGACGCCTGCGGGCAGGCGGCGGGACCGCGGATCGGGAATGGGGTGGGTGTCCCCGTCCAGCAGGTAGCCGTAGTCCACCTCGCCATCAGCCGGGGCGTCCGGGGCCGTCCACCAGCCTTCAGAGCCCGGCGCCGTGTCCTTTTCCATCATGGGGTACTGCCGGCCGCTGGCCAGCAGGACCACGGACGTGGCATCCGGAGCCCAGACATCGAAGCGCGCGGGGCCGCCATTCACAAGGGTCATGCCTTCTCTCCATCCACCGGTACGAGCAAAGCCACGGGGTAGGTATCCAGGACGTCGGCCACCGAAACGGGCCCAGGGCCGTAGTTGTTGCCGGTGAGTTCGTCGCGCAGGGCCGTGGGAAGTTCGACGGCGGTGTCCCGCCATCCGCCGTCGGCTGCCAGTCCGGCGGGAAGCCGGGTGGCCAAGGTCAGGGCACCCGTGGCACCGTCACCGCCGCGGTGGAATGCGACCAGATGCTCTGCCGCTGGACCGTTGGCTGTCACGGGGCTGTAGCCCTGGAACAGCTCGGGCCGGTCGCGGCGGAGCCGGAGCGCGCGGGAGGTGACCAGGAGCTTGCTGGTCTCCGTGCCCGCCGCTGGCAGGGTGCCGGCGTCGAGCTTGGCAAGCTCCTGCCGGCGGACCGCAAAGTCCACCGGGCGGCGGTTGTCGGGGTCGGTCAGGGACCGTTCCCAGAATTCGCTGCCCTGGTAGACGTCCGGGACGCCGGGCATGGTCAGCTGGACCAGCTTGGCGGACACGGAGTTGGACGCGGCGTAGGAATCGATCCGTGCCACGAAGTCCTCCACCACTTTGGTGACCCGGCCGTCGTCGAACGCTGCATCCACTGCAGCCTTCACAGCGGATTCGAAGTCCTCGTCGGGGCTGGTCCAGGTGGTGGAGTTGCCGGCTTCCCGGGCAGCCTTCTCGGCGTAACCCTGCAGCCGCTCCCGGCTGGCGGGCCAAGCCCCCACCACAGCCTGCCAGAGCAGGTTCTCGTAAGGGCCGTCCGGGATCGGGGCCAGTTCACGGAGGGTGTTCAGCGTTGCCGTCCACTCCTGCGGCAATTCGGCGATCACCGAGATCCGCGCCCGGGCGTCCTCGCTGCGCTTGGTGTCGTGCGTGGACATCGTGGTCATGGACAGGGGCAGTTCCTGCTGGCGCCGGGCCATCCGCTGGTGGAACTCGTCAGGCGAAACAGAGAATTCCGTCGGTTCGGCTCCCACTTCGGTCAGGGTGCCCAGCCGGGTGTAGCGGTAGAACGCGGTGTCTTCCACGCCCTTGGCCATCACCATGCCCGAGGTCTGCTGGAAGCGGACCGAAATCGCATTGGCGGGGTCAAGCAACAGCGGCAGCAGCGTGCCCACGGCAACCTCGAGATCGGGCCGCTGGGCCGCCGCGGATTCGCATGCTTCCTTGAGGATCCCGGCGCCGGTGGGCAGGTAGGTCCGGTACACCGGGAACGCAGCGATGATCTCGGCAATGGCATCGGCTGCCTGCTCCACCGCAAGCCCGTAGGACTCCGGAACCAGACGGGCCAGGCGCAGGACCTCGGACCGCAGGATCCCGTCCGCGATCATGCGCTTGGTGCCCCGGATCATCTCCGCGTAGTCCGCGGGGGTGTCGGAGCCGCGAAGCTTTGCGTCCAGCTCGTCCAGCGCCTGCTGGCCTGCGGGGTCCACGAACACCCGGTCCACGTCCGCGAGGGCGTCGTAGCCGGTGGTTCCCTCGGTGGCGAAGTCCTGGGGCAGGGTTTCGCCCGGCTCCAGGATTTTTTCCACCAGGACGTAGGCTCCGCCGCTGAGGTCCTTCAGCCAGCGCAGGTAGCCGGAGGGGTCGGCCAGGCCGTCCGGGTGGTCCACCCGGAGGCCGTCCACCAGCCCTTCATTGAACCAGCGGCCCACCTCGGCGTGTGCTTCCTCAAAGACCCTCGGCGTTTCCACCCGGATCCCGGCCAGTGTGGTGACCGCGAAGAAACGCCGGTAGTTCAGCTCCGCGTCCGCCCGGCGCCAGTCCATCAGCTCATAGTGCTGGCGGCTGTGCACTTCCTGGGGTGAATCGCCGTCGGAGTAGCTTCCGGAGGCCAGCGGGAACCGGTGGTCGTAGTAGCGGAGCTCGCCGTCCTTGATTTCCAGCTTGTCCAGGTCATCATCGGAGCCAAGCATGGGCAGCCGGATCTTCCCGCCTGCCAGGTCCCAGTCGACGTCGAAGGCTTCGGCGTAGGGCGAGCCCTGCCCTTCCTTCAGCAGGGACCACCACCAGGGGTTCTGCACGGGCGTGGCGACGCCCACGTGGTTGGGCACGATGTCCACCAGGACACCCATGCCGTGCTCGCGGGCAGCCTTGGACAGGGCGAGCAGGCCCTCGAGGCCGCCCCGCTCCGGGTCCACCGCGGAGGGGTCGGTCACGTCATAGCCGTGGTCCGAGCCCTGCTCCGCGGTCAGGATGGGCGAGAGGTAGACCCAGTCAGCGCCGAGGTCCTTCAGGTACGGGACCTGTTCGGCGGCATCGAACAGGGTGAAGCTGCGGCGGATCTGCAGGCGGTAGGTGGATGCGGGGACCCTCACTTTGCCGTAGCCTTCCGCTCCCCGATCTTGGTGGTTTTTCCGGGCTCGGCCACCATAGGGGTGGTGAGCGATTCCGTCTCGCTGGTGGAGGTCTGGGTCAATGCCGCGAGGGAGGCCGCCACGGAGTGGTCGGGTTCAACTTCCTCGACGGTGTGCGCACGGAGGACCACCAGGGACTTGGCTTCCACCGGCAGCGGCTTTCCGGCAGCCACCGGTTCCGTGTCCGCGTTCTGCCCGGCGGTGTCGATGATGACGTCCCAGGCCGGAGCATACTCGTCGGAAGGCAGGGTGAACTTCACGGTGTCATCGTGGGCGTTGAAGTACAGCAGGAAGTTCACGTCGGTGATCCTCCGGCCGCGGCTGTCCTTGCCCTGGATGCCGTGGCCGTTCAGGAATACACCCACGGACCGGCCAAACCCGCTGTCCCAGGCCTCGGGCTTCATGTTCTCGCCCTCCGGGTCCAGCCATACGATATCCGGCAGCCGTTCGCCCTCGCCCCGCAGTACCGGGCGTCCGTCGAAGAAGCGGCTGCGGCGGAAGGTGGGGTGCTTGGCGCGGAGCGCGTTGACGGCCGCCGTGAACTCGATCAGCGGCTGGTCCACGGTGTCCCAGTTAATCCAGGTCAGCTCGGAGTCCTGGCAGTAGCCGTTGTTGTTGCCCTGCTGGGTGCGTCCCATTTCGTCGCCGTGCAGGAGCATGGGGACGCCCTGGGACAGCAGCAGCGAGGCGATGAAGTTGCGCTGCTGGCGGGCGCGGAGGCCAAGGACTTCGGGATCGTCCGTGGGACCTTCAACGCCGCAGTTCCAGGACCGGTTGTGGGATTCGCCGTCGTTGTTGTCCTCGCCGTTGGCGTCGTTGTGCTTCTCGTTGTAGGACACCAGGTCCGCGAGGGTGAAGCCGTCGTGCGCGGTGACGAAGTTGATGGACGCCACGGGGCGGCGGCCGGAGTGCTCGTACAGGTCAGCGGAACCGGTGATGCGGGAGGCAAACTCGCCCAGGGTGGCGGGCTCGCCGCGCCAGAAGTCGCGGACGGTGTCGCGGTACTTGCCGTTCCATTCCGTCCACTGCGGCGGGAAGTTGCCCACCTGGTAGCCGCCGGGTCCAACGTCCCACGGCTCGGCGATGAGCTTGACCTGGGACACTACCGGGTCCTGCTGGATGAGTTCGAAAAAGGTGGACAGCTTGTCCACGTCATAGAATTCGCGGGCCAGGGTGGAGGCGAGGTCGAACCGGAAGCCGTCCACGTGCATCTCAGTAACCCAGTAGCGCAGCGAGTCCATGAGCAGCTGCAGGGAGTGCGGCTGGCGGACGTTCAGGGAGTTGCCCGTGCCGGTGTAGTCCATGTAGTGCTTCTCGTCGCCCTCCATCAACCGGTAGTAGGCGGCGTTGTCGATGCCTTTGAAGGACAGGGTGGGGCCCAGGTGGTTGCCTTCCGCGGTGTGGTTGTACACCACGTCCAGGATGACCTCGATGCCGGCTTTGTGCAGGGAGCGGACCATGGCCTTGAAGTCCTGGACCTGCTGGCCGGTGTCCCCGGTGGAGCTGTAGGTGTTCTGCGGGGCGAAGAAGCCGATGGTGTTGTAGCCCCAGTAGTTGTTCAGGCCCTTGTCCTGCAGGGTGCCGTCATTGACGAACTGGTGCACGGGCATCAGTTCGATGGCGGTGACGCCGAGCTTCTGCAGGTGGGAGATGACGGCGGGGTGCGCCACGCCGGCGTAGGTGCCGCGCTGTTCTTCGGGGATTTCCGGGTGCAGCTGGGTGAGGCCCTTGACGTGGGCTTCGTAGATCACGGACTGGTGGTACGGAATCCGGAGGTTCTGGTCGCCGTCCCAGTCGAAGAACGGGTTGATGACCACGCCCATCATCATGTGGCTCGCGGAGTCCTCGTTGTTGATGGAGTCCGGTTCGCCCAGGTTGTAGGTGAACAGCGAGGGATCCCAGTCGACCTGGCCGTGGACGGCCTTGGCGTAGGGGTCCAGCAGGAGCTTGTTGGGGTTGAAGCGGTTGCCGGAGGCAGGATCGTACGGGCCGTGGACCCGATAGCCGTACTTCTGTCCGGGCTGGACCTGCGGTATGTAGCAGTGCCAGACGTAACCGTCCACCTCGTCCAGCTCGATGCGGGTTTCCTTGCCGTCCTCATCGAAAAGGCAAAGTTCGACTTTTTCTGCTCGTTCGCTGAACAGGGCAAAGTTGGTGCCGGTTCCGTTATAGGTGGCGCCAAGGGGATAAGCCGATCCGGGCCAGACTTCCATAATGCTCCTCTTTGTGATTCGGCAGCAGTAGAGCAGGCGCGCCCTGCTGCCGGTGCGAACTAATGCCTACCGTAACGGTTGGGTGTGACTATTACGTTTCCGCGCCCCTGGGTTACTAAGCGTGCTTACTTTACCCCAAGTCTGGGGTAAGGAGTCTGCGATGCCTCCCGCGGTGACCGGTCCCCCGGCGCTGGCGTCCGACGCCGACCGTCCGGCTTTGCCGTGCAGGGCGGCTCCCAGCGCGGCAATGGCGGCCCAGCGCACATCCGGTTCCACGCCCGCCTTCCTGAAGCGCCCGACGTCGGACCCCGCCTGGGCGAGCAGCGCACCGATGACGCCGGCCAGGACGTCGCCGCTGCCGGCCGTTGCCAGCCATGGCGTGCCGTCTGCCTGGCTGAAGATATCGCCTGAGGGGGCTGCCACAAGGGTGGTGGCTCCTTTGAGCAGCACGGTGGCGCCGGTCAGTTCCGAGGCGCGGCGTACCGCGGCCAGGGTTCCGCCTTCCACCACGTCCCGGTCCTCGGATCCGCCCAGGCGTTGCAGCAGCGATGCCAGCTCTCCGGCGTGGGGCGTGAGGACCACGTGGGGGCCAAGGAATTCGGGAAGAGCGGGAAGGGCGCCGGCGTCCGCTACAACGGGCAGGCCGGAGTCCACGGCGTCACGGGCCCGCTGGAGCTGGTCATGGTGCTCCGGACCCATGCCGGACCCCACCAGCCAGGCCTGCACCCGGTTGTCCGCAACGCCGCCGGTGCTGCAGACCACCTCAGGGCATGCCTGCCTCACCAGGTCCGCGACTTCGGGCGGGCCGAGGTAGCGGACCATCCCCACGCCCGCTGCCAGGGCGCCCCGGCAGGCCAGCACCGCGGCCCCGGGATAGTCCACGGAGCCCGCAACAACTCCCAGCACTCCGCGGGAGTACTTGTGGGCGCGCCGGGCAGGGTGCGGCAGCAGCCGGGCCAGGTCCGCCTCGTCGAGCCGGCGGAGCG
Source organism: Pseudarthrobacter quantipunctorum (assembly GCF_045291495.1). Classification (NCBI taxonomy): domain Bacteria; kingdom Bacillati; phylum Actinomycetota; class Actinomycetes; order Micrococcales; family Micrococcaceae; genus Pseudarthrobacter; species Pseudarthrobacter quantipunctorum. Next base: position 1,155,632 of record NZ_CP148033.1, on the reverse strand, counting down.
AAGGCTGCGGCAGGTACTCCTCGATGCCGATGGGCACCACCAGCACCCGGCCGGCATGGTCGGCCCCGGGGTCGGCCAGCAGTCCGCTTTTGGCGCCGCCGAAGGTGACGGTCAGGTCCGCCGGGAGCACCGGCTGGAAAACCTCGCCGGTATCGGCGCCCAGGCCGCTGGGAAGGTCGCAGGCCACCACGAGCGCCTGTCCGCGGCCGGCTGCCAGAAGCCCGGTGACGGCGGCAACCAGGCTGGCAGCACTCCCCCGCAGCCCGCCTTTGGCGCCTGTGCCCAGAACGGCATCTATGACGACGTCGGCGCGCGCCGCTTCTGTGGCGAGTTCGGCCGGTGCCACCCCGGCAAGACGGTGCACCCGGCCGCCGGCACGCTCAAAAGCAGCCAGTGCCTGGGGGTGGGCGGTGTCTCCGGTGAGCACCGCCGTCGTACGCATTCCCCGTGCGGCGAGGAAGGACGCGGCGTACAGGCCGTCCCCGCCGTTGTTGCCCTTGCCCGCGAGGACGCAGACGCTGGCGCCGTAAATGCCCAGTCCACGGGACCGGCGTTCCATGATGACGGCGTTGGCCAGGCCGTAGGCCGCGCGCTGCATGAGGACGTCCCCCAGTCCGGCGGCGAGGAGCGGTTCCTCAGCCTGGCGGACCTGGGTTCCGGTGTAGGCGCTGATCACGGAGTCGGTTTCCCTTGGGGCCGGAGCGTGGTCAGCCTTCGGCCAGGACGGTGGCCGTAGCGATCCCGCCGTCGTGGCTCATGGAGAGGTGCCAGCGCTTGACACCCTTGGCCTCGGCGACCGCCAGTACGGTGCCCTTGACCTGCACGGTGGGTCCGTTCTGGTCCAGGCCGATCCAGCAGTCCTGCCAGTTCATGCCGGCAGGCGCACCGAGGACTTTGGCAACAGCTTCCTTGGCGGCAAACCGGGCAGCCAGTGACCGGGTGTTCAGCTCACGCTCGGCGGGAACGAACAGCCGGTCCCGGAGGCCGGGGGTGCGTTCAAGCTGGCGGCCGAACCGCTCGATGTCTACAACGTCTACGCCAATGCCAACAATCATGGCACTACTCTACGTGGATGGCCCTGGCCCGCCGTGCGCAGCGCGCCTGGCCACGCTCCGGATATGAAGGAAGCCCCGGGCTCTGGGCCCAGGGCTTCCCTGTTGAATCAATACCGAAATCCGTCCGGCAGACCGCTACTCGACCGTGACGCTCTTGGCGAGGTTGCGGGGCTGGTCCACGTCGTAGCCCTTGGCCTGGGCCAGTTCCGCGGCGAAGATCTGCAGCGGGACGGTGGTCAGCAGGGGCATGAGCAGGGTGGGGGTTTCGGGGACGTAGAAGACGTACTCGGCGTAGGCCTTCACGGCCTCGTCGCCTTCCTCGGCGATGACCAGGGTGCGGGCGCCGCGGGCGCGGACTTCCTGGATGTTGGAGACCACCTTGGCGTGCAGGGAATCGCGGCCGCGCGGGGACGGGACCACCACGAACACCGGCTGGCCTTCATCGATCAGGGCGATCGGGCCGTGCTTGAGCTCACCGGCGGCGAAGCCCTCGGCGTGGATGTAGGCGATTTCCTTCAGCTTCAGCGCGCCTTCCAGCGCCACCGGGTAGCCGACGTGGCGGCCCAGGAACAGGACCGACTTCTCATTCGCCATGCTGCGGGCCAGTTCCCGGAGCGGTCCGGCGTTGTCCAGGATCTTCTGGATCTTCGCCGGGATCTTGTTCAGGTCCGCGAGGACGTCCTTGATCTGGCCAGAGAAGATGTTTCCGCGCAGCTGTGCCAAATACAGGCCCAGCAGGTACGCGGCGGTGATCTGTGCCAGGAACGCCTTGGTGGAGGCCACCGCGATCTCCGGGCCCGCGTGCGTGTAGAGCACGGCGTCGGATTCACGCGGGATGGTGGAGCCGTTGGTGTTGCAGATGGAGATGGTCTTCGCGCCCTGTTCCCGGGCGTAGCGGACAGCCATCAGGGTGTCCATGGTCTCCCCGGACTGGCTGATGGACACCACCAGGGTGTTCGCATCCAGGATCGGGTCCCGGTAGCGGAACTCGTGCGCGAGCTCCACCTCGGTGGGGATCCGGCACCAGTTCTCGATCGCGTACTTCGCCACCATGCCCGCGTACGCGGCGGTGCCGCAGGCCAGCACGATGATCTTGTTGACCTGCTTCAGCAGTGCGGGGTCGATCCGGAGCTCGTCCAGGGTCAGTTTGCCGTTGATGTCCGAGCGGCCCAGCAGGGTCTGCGCCACGGCGTCGGGCTGGTCATGGATTTCCTTCTCCATGAAGGAGCTGAAGCCGCCCTTTTCGGCCGAGGCCGGGTCCCAGTCCACGTGGTATTCCTTGCCCGCGGCCGGGTTGCCAAAGAAGTCGGTGATCTCCACGGTGTCCGCGGTGATGGTGACGATCTGGTCCTGCCCCAGCTCCACAGCGCGTCGGGTGTAGTCGATGAACCCGGACACGTCCGAGCCCAGGAAGTTCTCGCCCTCGCCCAGGCCCACCACCAGGGGTGAGTTCCGGCGGGCGGCCACCACGACGTCGGGCTGGTCAGCATGTACGGCCAGGAGCGTGAAGGCGCCCTCCAGGCGCTGGCAGGCCAGTTCCATGGCACGGGTCAGGCGGCCGTCGGCGGTGTCCCCGGCGAGCTTGTTCCGGTAGATGTCAGCCAGCAGTGCCGCGGCAACCTCGGTGTCCGTCTCGGACAGGAAGGTCACGCCTTTGTCCAGCAGCTCGAGCTTGAGCTCGGCGAAGTTTTCGATGATGCCGTTGTGGATCACGGCGAGCTTGCCGCCGTCGGCCAGGTGCGGGTGCGCGTTCCGGTCCGTCGGCCCGCCATGCGTGGCCCACCGGGTATGCCCGATCCCCGTCACCGTCTCCGGCAGCGGGTGCGCCTCCAGCTCGGCAATCAGGTTGCTCAGCTTCCCCGACTTCTTCCGCGACTCGATGGCGCCCTTGGACACCACGGCAACCCCGGCGGAGTCGTAGCCCCGGTACTCCAGGCGGCGCAGTCCCTCAAGAACAACATCCAGCGCGCTGTGACCGGCAATTCCGCCGTCGACTGAACGGCCCACATATCCCACGATTCCACACATAGGCTTAAGACTATCGGCAGGGGCGCCCCAGATCTAAACCGGCTGCCGTTCCTTGCAGAGGCGGAATGTTGCGGTTGGCGCCGCGCGCAGGCCGGGCCGCATTTCGCTATGTGCCGGGCGCGGGGCAGAATCTCTAGAGTGACTTTGCAACGCAACGAGGCGAACGGGGAGGGTGTCTCCCCGTTCGTTGAGCTGGACCGGCAGACCTGGTCCCGGCTCGCAGATGAGATGGAACAGCCTCTTAACCAAGAGGACATCATCCGTCTCCGTGGCCTCGGGGACCCCCTGGACATGAAGGAGATCCGAGAGGTCTACCTTCCACTTTCCAGGCTCCTGCACCTGTATGTAGAGGCCGCCGGGCAGCTGCACGCCGCCACCACCACGTTCCTGGGCGAACACACCCAGCGCACGCCGTTCGTAATCGGCGTGGCGGGGTCCGTGGCGGTTGGCAAGTCCACCATTGCCCGCGTGCTCCGTGAAATGCTGCGGCGCTGGCCCGGCACCCCCAACGTGGAACTCATCACCACGGACGGCTTCCTCTATCCTTTGGCTGAGCTCAAGCGGCGCCAGCTGCTGGAGCGCAAGGGCTTCCCGGAGTCCTATGACCGCCGGGCACTGCTCCGTTTTGTGAGCGAAATCAAAAGCGGAGCGGAGGAGGTGCGCGCCCCCTGGTACTCGCATGTTACGTACGACATCGTTCCGGGCAAGGAAGTGGTGGTCCGCCGGCCCGACGTTTTGATCGTGGAGGGGCTGAACGTGCTGGCTCCGGCACGTCCGCGGCACGACGGCCGGCAGGGCCTGGCGCTGAGCGACTTCTTCGATTTCTCCATTTACGTGGACGCCAAGACCTCCTACATCGAGGAATGGTACGTGGACCGGTTCCGCAAGCTGCGCAGCACCGCGTTCGCGCAGCCGGAGTCCTACTTCCACCGGTACGCCACCTTGTCCGATGACGAGGCGGAGACCACGGCGCGGGACATCTGGAAGCGCATCAATGAGCCTAACCTTGAGGAGAACGTCCTTCCCACCCGGGGGCGTGCGCAGCTGGTGCTGACGAAAGACGCGGACCATTCGATCCGCCGTATGCTCCTCCGGAAGGTTTAACACAGGTGTGCCACGACTGCTCCCCCGCCTCCGGGCAGGCGGCAAGCCGGCGTAGCTTTACGCGCTTCCTCGCGGCGGGCGCCGGACTCACTGTGCTGGCAGCCTGCACACCGGAAGCACCCAGCGCCGTGCCGCCGTCGTCGGCCCCAGCCTCCGCTTCTTCACCCGCCGCGGTGACCGCCACGCCCACTGCTGAAGGCACGACGGCGGCGCCCGCCACCGAAGTTGCCGCGCCTGCTCCCCCGTCCCCCACGCCGTCGCCGTCGGCCGCGCTGCCGCGTCAGTTTTCCCTCACGGACCCGGCAAGTCCCTGGCTGATCGTGAACAAGCACCGTCCGCTGGTGCCGGCGGGGTTCGTCCCGGCTGACCTGGTGAGTCCCGCCGTCGCCATGACGGCCTCCGGCGAGGCGTCGCTGTTGAACAGCACGACGGCGGCTGCTGCGGAGGCGATGTTCGCTGCGGCAGCGCAGGATGGCGTGTCGATGGTCCTGGCCAGCGGGTACCGCTCGTACGCCACCCAGGTGGCCACGTACAACGGCTATGTGGCCTCCCGCGGCCAGGCTGACGCGGACACAGCCAGCGCCAGGCCCGGCTATTCGGAGCACCAGACCGGCTGGGCTTTCGACATTGCCGACGGCAACGGCGTCTGCGGGTTCCAGCCGTGCTTTGCGGACCAGCCCTCGGCCGTCTGGGCCAAGGCGAACGGGCACCGGTTCGGGTTCGTGGTGCGGTACCCGTGGATGTTCCACCCCGTCACGGGGTACTACTACGAGCCGTGGCATCTGCGGTACATCGGCATGGAGGCGGCCACGGACATGGTTGCGCGCGGGATCTTCACGCTGGAGGAGTACTTCGGCGTGGAGGCGGCTCCGGGGTATCCGTAGGGATGTGGGCTAGTTTGGTTCCTATGCTTACTGGATTTAAGAATTTCATTATGAAGGGCAACGTCGTTGATCTTGCCGTCGCCGTGGTGATCGGTACCGCGTTCGGCGCGCTGGTGACGGCGATGGTGAACAAGGTGCTCATGCCGTTCATCGCTGGCCTGGTGGGGTCACCCAACTTCGACAGCTTCGGCAAGGTTGACTTCAACGGCAACGCCATCGAATTTGGTGTTCTGTTGACCGCGATCGTCAATTTCCTGTTGATCTCCGCGGCCATTTACTTCGTGGTGGTGATGCCCATGAACCTCATGATCGAACGCCGCAACCGCAGGCTGGGGATCGGCCAGGACGTGAAGAAGGAGTCCGCCGAGGACCCGCAGATCGCCCTTTTGACCGAGATCCGCGATGCTCTGAAGAGCCGCACTTCCTAACTCCTAGCTGAAAGAGGCCCGTTTCCTTCCGGAAACGGGCCTCATTTTGTTGCGTCGGGTTGTTACTCGCTGACCAATTCCAGGGCGAGTTCGGCACGGACCACCTGGGCCAGGTGCTCAGCAATGGAGTGGGCGGTTTCCTCGTCCGCGGCCTCCACCATCACGCGCACCACGGGTTCCGTGCCGGAGGGGCGGAGCAGGACACGGCCGGTATCGCCCAGTGCGGCTTCCGCAGCCGCCACGGCCTGGGCAAGGACCTCATTGCTGCCCACCCTGGCGCGGTCAACGCCCTTGACGTTGATGAGGACCTGGGGAAGTTTGGTCATCACCGCGGCAAGTTCCTTCAGCGGCTTCCCGGTCAGCGCAATCTGTGCAGCGAGCTGCAGTCCGGTGAGAACGCCGTCGCCCGTGGTTGCGTAGTCTGCGAAGATCACGTGCCCGGACTGCTCCCCGCCAAGGTTGAAGCCGCCGTCGCGCATTTCTTCCAGGACGTAGCGGTCCCCCACTGCCGTTTCGCGGATGCTGATGCCGGCCTGACGGAGGGCGATCTTCAGGCCGAGGTTGCTCATGACCGTGGCCACCAGGACGTCGTCCTTGAGCCTTCCGGACTCTTTGAGCGCCACGGCGAGTATGGCCATGATCTGGTCGCCGTCCACCTCGTTGCCTTCGTGGTCCACGGCCAGGCAACGGTCAGCGTCGCCGTCGTGGGCAATTCCCAAGTTGGCGCCGTATTTCAGCACCGCTTCCTTGAGCGGGCCAAGGTGGGTGGAGCCGACGCCGTCGTTGATGTTGTGGCCGTCCGGGTCCGCGCCGATAAGAATCACGTCTGCGCCGGCGTCCTTGAACACCTGGGGCGAACAGCCGCTGGCAGCGCCGTGGGCGCAGTCCAGAACCACTTTGATGCCCTCCAGGTTGTGCGGGAGGGTGCCCAGGAGATGGACGATGTAGCGGTCCTCGGCGTCGGAGAAGCGCTGGATGCGGCCCACGTCAGCGCCGACCGGGCGCACTGCCTCCTTGGACATCTGGGCCTCGATGGCGTCCTCGACGTCGTCCGGGAGCTTCTGGCCGCCGCGGGCGAAGAACTTGATGCCATTGTCCGGCGCAGGGTTATGGGAGGCGGAGATCATCACGCCGAAGTCCGCGTCCAGGTCGGCCACAAGGTAGGCCGCCGCGGGCGTGGGGAGGACGCCAGCGTCGTAGACGTCCACGCCCGAGCTGGAGAGCCCGGCCTCCACCGCCGCGGCGATGAACTCGCCACTGGCGCGCGGGTCACGGGCCACCACCGCGCGCGGCCGCGTTCCGTTGGAGTTGCGGTCGTGGCCAAGCACGACGGCGGCCGCCTGGGCCAGCTGCATCGCCAGCTCCGCAGTCAACAGACCATTCGCCAGGCCCCGGACACCATCAGTTCCAAATAATCTAGACACCGGTCAAGTCTAGAGGATGGGGTGCGGCACGCTGCATCTAGTAGTCACAACCTACAAACCGGTAGAGGGCCGCATCGCCTTGCTGGTCCACTTTCACGAAGGACGGCGAGCCCTTCGGTATCTCAATGCCCGGGAAGTCGTCCACCTCCTTACGTTTCGGATCTATGTAGTGTTCACCGAAGTCGAGGACGAACTGAATATCTTCCCTGTCAGCAGCCACGCAGACCTCCGATCCGGGACTGGCTTCATTTAGCTTCTTTGCGGCGAGGATCCTGTCCTTATTTGAACCCGTGTAGGCGTGCGCAAAGAGTACCCGACGATCGGCGATGGCGTAGGCGGTGGAACTTCCATCCCACGGGTTGTTAGCAATGACGGCGTCGGCGGGCACGTGAGAGCTGAGGCGGTTCAACAGCTGGAGCTCGTCTGGGCTCAATAGCGGTGAGCTTTCAGCTAAAGCGTAGGTCCGCTCCCGCCCCGGCGTCGTTTCAGAATTGGTAGGCCATACAAGGATAGACGCAGCTACCGCGGCAATTCCGGTCGGGACGAGCCACACAGTTCGGTACCGGGACAGCCCTTGAAAGATCCACGCCGCTGCCACCCCCACAAGTACTGCCCAGAACATAGGTAAGAGCGCTGCAAGACGAGGCGGGTCGCCATACCACGCACCAATGATAATTTCCCTTACGAGCGGCGCGGCGGCCGGGACCGCCGCCGCTACGAGGTACAACAACACCGCACCCCCATACGAAGCCAGAAACCATCGCTCGGCCGGGCGCCTGATTAGGAGCGCGGTTCCAACCAAAGTCAGTGCTGCAAGGGCCCACGCGATATCGCCATGCGTGGGTGCGGTGAGGAGTATGCTTCCGGCTGCGGCCGGCAACGAATCAATCGGATCCCACGTAGTAGTCCAAGGGCGAACAACGACCCACACTATGAGAGCTCCAAAAAACACTGTGATCCAAAGTGCCGTCCACTTCAAATAGCCTAAGAGATCGGACTGGCGTTGCTTGAGCTCACGGAACGCCCTCCATGCGGCCATGGCAGCGAATATCGATGAAAGTCCAACGAGGGCTACTAGGCCCGACATGTGAGTGGACACGAGTCCCGGAATACCGACGACCATCGTAAAAGCGGCCAAGGGCCACGGCATCGGGGCGGCTTTGCCGAATCCCATTGCCATGGCTAAAACCGCGGTGAGCGGCGGCAGGAAAGTCACCGCCAGCATGTAGGGAAAGAGCGGTCCAAAATCACTTTTCTGGCTCTGCATTACCGTAAACGGAAATGCAAAGAAGCCTGCGCTGGCAACTGCAGCGGATAGCAGGGCTATAATGTTGGGCCCAGCAACCATATGGACGAGGAGGAGTACGCCAAGAGGCCAGGCGACGGCCACTATGGCGTAGTTGAGGGCATTGGCTGCTTCAACCACAGGCAACTGCGCCACCTGTGCGGTTAGCGCCGTCAGGGCATGCCAAATTTGGGGATAGAATCCGGACGATTCACCCATTAACGCCCGCACGGAGAAGGGTGAGCCGTCACCAGAATCCAGAATTTGCTGTGTGAAATTGACGTGAAATGGCGTATCGATACCCTGATTTATATTGCCGGGGCGCTCCACAATCTGTATATAGCGGAGGGTCAGCAAGAGGGCACTGGTTGAAAGAGCACTCCAGTACGCGACACCAGCTGTATAACCCGACGGCTCCCAAGCAAAGCTCGCCGGCCACCGCTTCTGCATCCCCCGCATCACAAGGAGGACAGTCCCAGCGAGAAGCGTCGCGGCAACTGTGAAGACTCCGATGTTCCAGTCGATGCGCAGCCACCAGCAAACAATCGTGGAGACTGCAACGAGAGATGCCGTTAGGACCGGTGCAAGCGAGATCAGCCATACGTGCCGAAGTCCCAGTGCCCATCCCACCAGCACCCCCGGAAACATGAGTACTGCGACCGCTCCTGCAAGCCCCGGCGATGCTAAAACCCACTCCATCAAGGATTCCCCAAGTTTTCCATCAGTTATTGCCTAAGATCCCCTTCTGCACTGGCAAATCCCCCACATGCGTCTATAGCATACACAGCATGAAACTAAGCCACGGGGGCCTGGCGCTTGAAATTGTCGTACCGGTTTTCAATGAGGAATCAGTACTTGAAAAAAGCATCAGAAAGCTTGCAAATTATCTGAAACTGGAAATGCCCGCGACATGGCGGATTACCATCGCGGACAACGCCAGTACGGACAACACTCCAGTTATTGCCACTCGCCTGGCTCAGGTGATACCGAATGTTGTATATCGACGTTTGGATATGAAGGGCCGCGGACATGCCCTTCGTGATGCTTGGAGCTCATCCGACGCCGAGGTCCTGGCATATGTAGACGTAGACCTTTCGACCGATCTTGCAGCCCTGCCGCCTCTGGTTGCACCGCTGTTGTCAGGCCATTCAGACATCTCGATTGGCACAAGACTGGGTCGAAGTTCCCGGGTCAGCCGTGGCCCAAAGCGGGAGTTCATATCGCGTTCATACAACTTACTGCTGAAGCGCACCATGCAAGTACGCTTTTCCGACGCGCAGTGCGGGTTCAAGGCTGTCCGGGCCGACGTTGCCAAAACTCTCCTTCCCCACGTTGAGGACAACGGTTGGTTCTTTGACACCGAGCTGCTGATTATCGCTGAACGGTCAGGCCTGCGAATTCACGAGATTCCCGTGGATTGGGTTGATGACCCTGACAGCCGGGTGGACATCAAACAGACTGCAATAGATGACATTCGTGGACTGGTTCGCGTCGCAGGATCGCTGGTCAAGGGGTCCGTCCCCGTCCAAGCAATATACGCAGAGCTCGGCCGTCGCCCAATAGTTCCACAGTCTCGGCCCAGTTTCTTCGGTCAAGTTATTCGCTTTGGGATGGTCGGAGGCGTTTCGACCGTGGCCTTCGCTCTGTTGTTCTTGCTGTTTCAGGGCCCGCTCGGGGCACAGCAGGCTAACTTCTTTGCTCTCCTGCTAACGGCGATCGGCAATACAGCGGCGAATCGCCGTTTCACGTTCGGCATCAACGGTCCGGAAAGGCTCTTCACCCAGCAGTTCCAGGGCCTTGTAGTGTTCGCACTGGCATGGTCGATAACGTCCTCGTCGTTGTTGGCACTGCACGCCATCGCACCGAATTCATCATCGACGATGGAACTCGTGACATTGACGGGCGCCAACGTTCTAGCGACTCTTATGCGCTTCGTCCTGCTTCGCGTTTGGGTATTCCGGGTTCGCAAAGCAGAAGCAGCGGCACGAAGGATGAGCTCAAGCGTGAAAGTGGCTCGGGTCGCTTGAAAGCGACAACAGATGGGCCTATGGAGTTGAGCCAGACTTCAACAGAAGTAGGTCGTGCCTCAAAAACAAAAGCCTTCTCTGACCTCCGTCGTCGACTCCTTGGAAAGGGAACTTCAGATCGGGCGCAATTTGCACTCCTCGCCCTGACAAGTCTCACTTACCTATGGGGCTTGGACCGGAACGGCTGGGCGAATTCCTATTACTCAGCAGCCGCAATGGCGGGTTCTCAGGACTGGACAGCCTTCTTTTTTTCGTCGTCCGATCCAGGCAATGCCATCAGCGTGGACAAGCCGCCCCTCAGCCTCTGGGTCATGTCAGCGTCCGTTTGGGCGTTTGGCTTGAACCCATGGAGCATCTTAGTGCCACAGGCATTAATGGGCGTTGCGTCGGTGTATCTGCTGTACCGCATGGTTCGGACTTATGTCAGCGCAGCGGCCGGGCTTCTCGCGGGCGCATTTCTCGCAGTAACGCCAGTTGCGACTGTGATGTTCCGCTACAACAATCCCGATGCCCTGCTTACCCTGCTGATGATTGGGGTCGCCTTTTCTGCTTTGGAGGCGATCCGCCGCAGCAGCTTCCTGTGGCTCATTCTGGCGGGAGCACTGACTGGTGCCGCGCTGCTGACCAAGCAGCTCCAAATAGCTTTGATTCTGCCTGCTGTTGCGACTGCCTACCTTATGTTCGCCACTGCCCCCGTCGTGAAGCGTTTGCTTCACCTCCTCGCCGCACTTTTAACGGCAGGGGTTACGGGCGGTTGGTGGTTCTTCTTAGTGCAGATGACCCCGGCCTCGAGTCGACCGTTCGTCGGGGGATCCCGTTTCAACAGCGCCATTGAGCTGACGCTTGGCTACAACGGCTTGGATAGGCTCACCGGTGAGGACGCCAGCCGAACCATGTCCCCAGCCGCAGCCAACGTTGCGGAAAAGCTTGATCCAGGCTTCCAGCGTTTCCTTCAGCCACAATTCTCGGGGCAGTTTGGGTGGTTCTTACCCCTGGCTATAGCCGGTCTTTGCCTGGCCGTATGGCATCTCAAGCGGCGCAGCGGCAGCAAGCAATACCGGGCGCTTCTGGTTCTTTGCTCTGTCTGGTTTCTTTGTTCAGCCACGGTCTTGGCGTTCATGTCCGGGATCGTCCACCCCTACTATTCGTTGACCCTTGTCCCTCCATTGAGTTGTTTGGCGGCCATCGGCCTGATCCACATGTACCGTCTCCGACACCGCCGAGGTATGCGCGTTGCGTTAGCAACCACCCTCTTGGCAACGATGATCATTGGCTTCGTCTCCGCGAGCCGATCGACGGCTGATTTTCCGTTCGGACCGCAGGTTGCGCTGGCTGTAGGGTCAGCCGCAGTCGCCCTGACGGTGCTTCCTCCACCTTCGCGGATTCTTAATGCTGTCTCCGTGGGTATACTCGCGGTCGCGCTCATGGTCGGCCCTGTCGTATGGTCCGCTAACACCGTTTTTAGCCCCCACATTGGCGCTGGCGTTGTTGCTGGACCCAGTATCCTAGGCATCAGGACTGACCATCCTGATCGGAAGCAGCTCGGATCGGACGTGCCAGCCAGCTTTGTTGCGGTGATGTTCGGCGACGTTCCGGAACAAGGGGTGGTCGCCAGACTTCGCGCGGCCCCTGAAAGCACACGATGGGCAGCTGCCATGGTGGGATCAGAGACGGCGGCCAACTACCAGCTGGACAGCGGACGTTCTGTGCTGCCCATTGGCGGCTTTGATGGGACGGATCCCCATCCAACACTGGAGCAGTTTCAGACCATCGTTGGAGAGGGCAAGGTAGCTTCACTTGTCATCCAGGAGTTGCCGCCTTTGACGCTTGAAGGACGCGGCGAGTCTGCGAAGATTGTCGCTTGGGTACGGCAAAGTTTTTCTGTGGAGCAGGTTGGCGACGCGGAGTATTACGACTTGCGCCAATAGGAATTTCCAGACTGCCAAGCAAACTGGCGGGTAGCCAGCCTCACCGATTTCGTCCGCTATATCAGCATTGTCAGCGATGGTCGAAAAGTGAGCCATTTCGCGGGGGCGGAGTTCAGCGGTCGTTGCAACAATTTATGGTTCGGTCGTAGGTGAAGCCAGTCTAGTCAGGTGCTCCAAAGGGCTCTGCCATCCGAGGATTTCACGTGGTCGCTGATTGAGTTCCGCGGCGACCACAGCGAGGTCTTCGCGGGTATGGACGCCCAGGTCTGTTCCTTTCGGAAAGTATTGGCGGAGTAGGCCATTGGTGTTCTCGTTCGAGCCGCGCTGCCAAGGGCTCGCGGGGTCACAGAAGTACACCGGGATAAGTGTCTGCCGCGTGAAATCCTGGTGGCAGGCCATTTCAGTGCCCTGATCCCATGTCAGCGATCGGCGTAGATGGCCTGGTAGCGGTCTCATAGCTTCGGCCAATCGATCGCGCAGATTCTCAGCTCCGCGGTTTCCTGCCAAGTGCACGAGGATGATGAAGCGCGTGGTCCGTTCGACCAGTGTGGCGATGGCCGAACGGCCACCTTTTCCAATGATTAAGTCCCCTTCCCAATGCCCTGGTACTAATCGGCCGGTCACTTCCGCAGGTCTGTCTCGGATCATGACCATGTCTGGGAAACGCCTGGTCCGATGCTCCTTCCGACGGCGCGGCCGGCGGCCGGTCCGGCCGCTGCGCAGCGAGACTGCAGGATCCACGGCTAAATCCAGGCTTCCACGCCCGTATAGGGCCTGATAAACGGTCTCCGGAACTACATGCATTTCCCGTTGTTCGGGGAAATTAGCGCGCAGCCGGTTGCTGATCTGGCGGGGGCTCCAGCGTTGCTTCAGGTGTTCACGCACGAACTCTTGCAGCTTCGGGTTGGCGGCGATCTTCCCGCTCCGCTGGCGACTCCGTCTACGTTCGGCGCTGCGCTGTGCTGTTCGCGGACGATAGTTGCCAGAGGGCTCGTGAATATTCCTGCGGATCTCACGGCTCACGATCGACGGACTGCGCCCGAGTTCCATTGCTATAGCGCGAATGCTCCGTCCGGCATGCAGGAGGTCCGCGATCGTGATCCGCTCCGACTCGGAGAGAAATCGCGCAGAAATCGCAGCTGGTCTCAGACGCGAGATGGGAGCGATCTTTTTGACGTCGCCGGACTTCAGAACAACTGTGTGACCGTGCCGCCACCGAGTGCCGGAACTGCGGCTGATTCCGACGATTCGGCAGGCCTCAGAATTCCCCATCCCCTGTTTCATCAGCTGATCATAGTGAGCCCGTGCAGCGTTCTTTGGAGGTGCACCCCGAGACTTACGTGGTCGTTTCATATCTGCCAATTGCAACCCCTAAAAGCTCAGGTGTTGCAACGACCACTAGACGCCAAGGCCGTCACAATGGCTCACTTTTCGACCGTCACCGACAAGCATCAGGATGCTTTAGCGCTGGGCAACATCAGCGATCGCCTCGAGCTTCCTCTGGCAACTTTTGTCATCCGGAACTAGCGACGCGGGCCGTATAAAAGGCCGTCAGGCACGCTCACCTCCACACCACCAAAATGATTCTGTTGACTTCCAACTTCCAACTTCCATGTGACTGTCCTCCAAGTGATAGAACGGCAGAAGCCCGCCCCGCCAATGGCGGGACGGGCTTCTGTGCAAGCGGATTTAGCGCTTGGAGTACTGCTGAGCCTTGCGGGCTTTCTTGAGACCGGCCTTCTTACGCTCGATGACGCGGGCGTCACGAGACAGGTAACCGGCCTTCTTCAGGGTGGCGCGGTTGTTCTCGACGTCGATCTCGTTCAGCGAACGGGCGATGCCGAGGCGCAGGGCACCGGCCTGGCCGGAGATGCCACCGCCGTGGATGCGGGCTATGACGTCGTAGGCGCCTTCGAGATCAAGGATCTTGAAGGGCTCGTTGACGTCCTGCTGGTGCAGCTTGTTCGGGAAGTAGTTGTCCAGCGCGCGGCCGTTGATGGTCCACTTGCCGGAGCCGGGGACAACGCGAACACGTGCAACGGCTTCCTTGCGGCGGCCAACAGCTGCGCCGGCAACGGTCAGGGCCGGACGCTCCTTCTTCGGCGCAGCGGCGTCAGCAGCTGAGCTTTCAGAGGTGTAGCTGGTCAGGGTTTCCTCAGCCTCAACGGCTTCGGTGGTCTCTTCGTTCTGAGCCACGATTCTCCTTGTATAGATAAGTTGTTTGGTGGCCAGGACTACTGGGCGACCTGGGTGATTTCGAAAGTCTTGGGCTGCTGGGCGGCGTGCGGGTGCTCAGCACCGCGGTAGACCTTCAGCTTGCCCAGCTGCTGGGCAGCGAGGGAGTTCTTGGGGAGCATGCCCTTGATGGCCTTTTCAACGGCGCGGACCGGGTTGGATTCCAGGAGTTCCGCGTAGTTGACGGAGGTCAGGCCGCCCGGGTAGCCGGAGTGGCGGTATGCCCGCTTCTGCTCCAGCTTGGCGCCGGTCAGGGCAACCTTTTCAGCGTTGATGATGATGACGAAGTCGCCCATGTCCATGTGGGACGCAAAGGTGGCCTTGTGCTTGCCGCGCAGCAGGATTGCGGTCTGGCTCGCGAGACGACCAAGGACAACGTCTGTGGCGTCAATGACGTGCCACTGGCGGTTGATATCGCCGGGCTTCGGGGTGTACGTACGCACGGTGTTTGCCTCGTTCTTGTTCTGGCGTTCTTTTTTAGGTGTCACTAGCTCGTGCACCTACTATCTGCGCGCTACCGGAACAGAGGTGAGGGCTCTATGTAACCAGTCATCCTGTGGTTCCGAATGTGCACGTTGAGTAGTTATCCTGCAACCGGATTCTCAAGCGGGCACGCACCATCGGAATAGGACACGCACAACGACTCCCAAGATTAGCGCGTTAAGGGGTTCAGGGTCAAAATGGGGTAGCCGGGGGTTGCCCAAGCGCCTGCCGGCCTGACTGACGCAGGGGGTCGCGTGATTGCATCGGGTACAGACGGTTCCGTCGCGTGGCTGCTGGTGACCGCAGCCGCTCTCTTAGGGTTGGTTCTCTCCCCCCTCGCCGAGACCCTCATTGCCAAGCGTCTTCCCCGCCTGGGCGGCCTTCCTGCTGTGCCTGTCAGGATTACGACGGCGGCAATTACCGCCGTTCTTTGCGTCGCCTTTAGTTTGCGGTTCGGCTTAGGATTTGCGCTGCCGGCTTTCCTGTTCCTGGCAATTCTCGGCGTGCAGCTGTCCCGGATCGACATCGCCCTGCATTTGCTGCCCAACCCGCTCGTGCTCACCCTGCTTGCTGGCGGTTTCCTGCTATTGCTAATGCCAGGGTTTCTTAATATGCAGGCCGATGACCTGCTTCGCGCGGCACTCGGAGCCCTGATTCTGTCCGCTGGCTACCTCGTTTTGGGCCTTATCTCTCCGGGCGCCATCGGAATGGGCGACGT
This sequence comes from Pseudarthrobacter quantipunctorum, assembly GCF_045291495.1. NCBI lineage: Bacteria > Bacillati > Actinomycetota > Actinomycetes > Micrococcales > Micrococcaceae > Pseudarthrobacter > Pseudarthrobacter quantipunctorum. The sequence continues at coordinate 1,140,033 of NZ_CP148033.1, read as the reverse complement.
AAAGCTCGCAGCGCCCGTCGGCCTGTACCTCGGGTACCTAGGCTGGAGCCAACTGCTTTACGGTGGCCTGCTTGGGTTCATCCTCAACGGCGTTGTCACCGCTGCAATTCTGAGCAGAAAAAGGCGAGACAAGGCCACCGAAGTGGCTCACGGACCCTCGATGCTCGGTGCCCTTGCTGGCGCGATTCTCTTCATTCTGTAGACGGCCGGTGGGACAACGCTAGTTCCGCCCCCTACTGGTGGGCGCCGCCTTCCAAGTAGTGGGGCGATGTAATCGCTGCCTACCTGAGTACCGCCCCCCTCTTTCGAGTACGTACTTTTGGCGCCCCTTGAAAAAGTCGAGTACCACTACGCATTGTTGCCTTCACCACCCCAATGACAATCTCTTCTTAGCGAAGTCCAGCCGCTAAGGAATTATGGGGGCAGCTGGAAATTCGTTGAAATTCAATAAACCCATTTCACCGAATTAAAGGAAATTACAATGACTTCTCTCATGGTCTCAATGACTGCTTTCATCGCCGGCGTCAAGGATCGCTTCACCCGCGAAGAAAAGGGCGCCACGATGGTGGAGTACGGCATCATGGTCGCCTTTATCGCCGTCCTCGTTATGGCAGCCGTCATCGTCCTCGGCCCGAAGATTGCCGGCCTGTTCACTGGGGTGTCAGCTTCGCTCTAGGTTCGCGTCCGGAGCCGGAGGGCGAATCTAGGCTCCGTTCATTCGTCCTCCGCTTCCGCAACTAGACGGCCCGACTCTGCTCCTGGTTAGGAACGCAAATGTACGCATTCATTGCAACACTCGCATCGACCTTCCACACCCTCAAAGTGAGCCTCAGCTCGGAAGAAAAGGGCGCCACGATGGTGGAATACGGAATCATGGTCGCCTTTATCGCAGTCCTGGTTTTGGCGGCAGTCGTCATCTTGGGTCCGCAGATTGCGGGTCTTTTCACCTCGGTTTCAGCCGCTCTCTAGGGCAGCCATAGCTGTGGCAGTGGCCATGGGGCCACTGCCACAGCAAACCTCACCAAGTTCGCCGGACACTCTGGGAGAAGCAATGAAGATTACAGGGAAGGAAAGAGGCGCCGTAGCGGTCGAGATGGCAATCGTCCTCCCGCTACTGCTGCTGATACTTCTTGGAATTATCGAGTTCGGCAGGGTCTTGAACGTCCAGGTGTCCCTGACCCAGGCAGCACGCGAAGGTGCGCGCTACGCCGCAATTCACCATGGCCAGCCTGGATTTGACGTTCAGACAACTGCCTTGGCAGCAGCGCCGGCACTTTCGGGGCTAGGTGTTTCCGTAACTGATAACGCCAGCAGCTGCTCGTCGGGATCCAACGTCCAGGTACAAACGAGGGTGACTTTGCCCTCTCTAACCGGCTTTCTTGATGCCGGCTTCTTTGGCGCACCAGGCATTTTTCCGATGAGCATGACCGGAGTGGGGGTAATGAGATGTGGAGGATGAGGCAGGGGTCTCCTGGCACGGACGAATCTTCCGATACGCCACAGGAGCGCCAACGGGGGGCGGCCACCATCATGGTGGCCGTGCTCATGGTTGCTCTTCTTGGATTCGCGGCCCTGGCCGTAGATGTAGGCGCGATGTATGTGGAAAAGGCTCAGATTCAAAACGGGGCCGACGCCACTGCCCTTGCTATTGCTGGCGACTGCGCGAAGGGGCTGAGCTGCACCGCCGCGATGAGCGCGTCAGCCAACCGCTTGGCCGATGCCAACGCCAACGACAGTTCCACGGGAGTTTTCTCCGTCACCCAACCCAACGCGAATACAGTACGCGTGGAAACGAATGCCCGCGAGGCTGGATCAGGCAATGACCATTTCTCCCTTTTCTTCGCAAGGACTTTGGGCATTGATACCGCAGAAATCACAGCGGTTGCAGAAGCCTCGTGGGGGCCGCCCGAATCCGGATCAACCCTGCCATGGACAGTCAGCGAGTGTGTGTTCCGCAGATACCTGACCCCGAGCCAGCTAAATGAGCTCGACACGACGGGAAGCTTTACCGGAGACCCGACGGCTACTCACATTCTCCTGCGATACGACGAGAACGCTCCCGATTACCCTGGCTGCGCGGCTCAAAACGGCTACCAGCCGGGCGGTTTCGGATGGCTGGAAACAACAGACGGCTGTACAGCAGAAATCGATGTGGACGCCACAGTGGAGGGTCAGCCGGGAAATCATTTCCCCACCGCGGCAGAGTGCGACGCCATCCTTGCCAGCATTATGGACCAGCCAGCCTTGGTCCCGCTCTTCGACTCTGCAACGGATGGCGGTTCCAACACCGTATACACGTTGGTGGGCTTCGCCGCTTTCCAGGTAACCGGCTATAGGTTCGGCGGCTCTCTTGAAATCGATGACGACCTTGCTCCGGACTGCAGCGGAAATTGCCGTGGACTCCAGGGCTACTTTGTCCGCTTCGTGACTTTGGAAGAAGGCGCTATCTCCACAGGCGGAGGCCCCAACTTTGGCGCCATAAAGGTTCACCTGACCCAATGAACGGAACACCACCAATCCCGCATTCCACGTCCACAAAGGAGCAAACGAAGTGAAATCACGCCTACTGGGAGGCTTGGCTGCGTTATTACTGGCAGTAATCGGAGCGGTTCTCCTCTTTGTTTATGTACAAGGCGCATCGGCACGGGCACAGGCAGGTCTTGAACCTGTGAACGTCCTTGTCGTCGCCGAACGAGTTCCCGCCGGAACTCCTTCATCAGATCTTGCCGGCAAGGTGCGTTCCGAGGCCGTGCCCAAGTCCGCGGTGCCTGAGGGCGCCCTGGCCACCCTAGATAAGCAAGAGGGTAAAGTCACGGCGGTTAGCCTGGAGCCCGGCGAGCAACTGCTCTCAGCCCGTTTGATCGACCCGCGCGAACTGATGCCAGGCACCGTGCCCGTCCCAGACGGGTTGGAAGAGGTGACGCTCCTGCTGTCACCTGAACGCATCCTCGGTGGCCGGCTTGAAGCCGGAGACAAGGTGACCATCTACACCTCCTTCGAGAAAACGGACCAGCAAACAGGCCTTCTTTTCTACGACGTCCTGGTCACCGCAGTGCAAAAGGCCCCGTCCGAAGCGAAGAACGCGTCAGGCTCCGGTTCTTCCGAACCGGCAGTAGAAATGCCGACGGGATCCGCCTTCATCACCTTCGCCAGGAGCGACGCCGATGCCTCAAAGCTGATATACAGCGCGGAATTCGGAAAGCTTTGGCTCGCCAAGCAGACCGACACGACAGTAAAGACCGATCCTCCCGCGACCACCTTTGGAGGGCTGTACCAATGAGTCGCTTCGTAGCCATCACCGCGGTCCGCGACTTCGAAGGCCGCATCCGGCAGGCCATAACGGGCGCGCTGCACGGTGAGCTGCAGACCTTGTCGCCGACCGTCCTGGCTGGCGGGCCGGACGACGTGTTCAAACTGCTCAGCGGCGCACCACCGGAAGTACTCATCCTGGGCCCTGGCGTCGCCCCGGATGAAGCCCTCAAGCTGGCAACGGTCTTTGATCTCCAATATCCAGAGGTAAGCGTCCTTCTTGTTGCCGAACCGAGTCCTGAGCTGGTGATGCGCGCCATGCACTCGGGAATCCGCGACGTAGTGACTTCGGAGATGGGTGCCAGTGAGCTTCGCGTTCTTCTTGAACGCGCCTGCCTGGCCTCGGCAAGCCGGCGGCGCGGTATGGCTCCCGCTGCCGAGGGAATCCAGGACCGAGGCAGGGTCATTGCAGTGATGTCGCCGAAAGGAGGCGTTGGTAAGACGACGGTAGCCACGAACCTAGCGATCGGCCTTGGCAAAGTAGCGCCGATGAGCGTGGTGCTCGTGGACCTTGACCTGCAATTCGGAGATGTTGCGTCCGGCCTTCTACTTGATCCGGAGCACTCGATCACCGAGGCAGTCAATGGAGCAGCTTCCCAGGATTCCATGGTGTTGAAGGCCTTCCTTACCGTCCACCCTGCTGGCATTTACGCACTTTGTGGACCCAGAACTCCTGCTGAATCTGACTTCATCACTGCCGAACACGTCAGCCGGCTCATCAACCAACTGGCGAGTGAATTTAAATATGTAGTGGTGGACACCGCACCCGGGTTGGGTGAACATGTCCTGGCGACACTTGAGCAGGCCACGGACGGGGTCTGGGTGTGTGGGATGGATGTACCCAGTATTCGTGGACTGCATAAGTGCTTCGCGGTACTGCGGGAGCTCCAGCTGCTTCCCCAGGGCCGCCATACCGTCCTGAACTTCGCTGACCGGAAGAGCGGAATTTCAGTACAGGATGTCGAAGCAACCATCGGCGTTCCCGTGGATACAGTCATTCCACGCTCAAGGACCCTTCCCTTTTCCACCAACCGGGGCATACCCATCCTTCAAAGCAACACGAGGGACTCGGCCTCCAAGGGCCTAAAAAAGCTCGTGGATCGCTTTGATCCGCAATGGCTAGCCTCGACACAGACCAAGCTTCACCGACGGGTGGTTGTCTCATGAAACTCTCAGACCGGCTTTCTCGATCCAGCAGCAGTTCACCGTTGCCAGAACCAAACCCGGCGTTTGCGGAAACGTCGGATGACCCGCAGGCTCCGGTTCTGGCATCGCCTCCCACTGCCCCTCCGGCGCTCCTGTCCACACCTGCAACATCATCAGCTATGGCAGCAACCCCGGCTGTGGATGCTTTGGCAGGCCTTAAGCAACGGGCCGCCCAAGCGCTTTTCGAACGTATGGGAACTCGGTTCGGCGACACGGCTTCCACCGAAGAAGCGCTGCGGGCTTCGGCTGTCGAGGAATTGTCCGCTGTCATTGACCAGGAACAGGTTCCGCTCTCTCCTGAGGAACGCCGACGGCTGATTCGTGAAATTTCAGATGAGGTGATGGGCTACGGTCCGCTGCAGCGCCTTTTGGAGGACCCTTCAGTCACTGAAATCATGGTCAATCGTTTTGACCAGATTTACGTTGAGCGGCATGGACGCCTGACTCTGACGGGCGCACGGTTCAGCTCCGATGGCCACCTTCGCACAGTAATCGAACGCATCGTGTCCAAGGTAGGCCGTCGAATCGATGAGTCGTCACCGTTGGTGGATGCCCGGCTTGAGGATGGTTCCAGGGTCAACGCGATCATCCCACCGCTCGCAGTCAATGGGCCGTCCCTGACAATCCGAAAATTCAGCCATGTGCCTTTGACCGTGCAGAACCTAATCGATTGGGGGTCGCTAACCCCAGAAATGGCAGAACTACTAAGCGCCTGCGTACGGGCCCGGTTGAATATCATCGTTTCAGGCGGTACGGGCACGGGTAAGACCACCCTGCTCAATGTTCTGTCCTCCTTCATTCCTCCGGACGACCGTATCGTGACCATCGAGGACGCTGTGGAGTTGCAGCTCCAGCAGGAGCATGTTGTCCGCCTGGAAAGCCGCCCACCTAACATTGAAGGCAAGGGTGCTGTCAATATTCGCGAGCTCGTCCGCAATTCCCTTCGCATGCGGCCGGACCGCATCATCGTCGGTGAAGTTCGAAGTGGAGAGTCCCTCGATATGCTGCAGGCAATGAATACCGGCCACGACGGCTCGTTGTCCACGGTCCACGCAAACTCACCCCGAGACGCCGTCGCGCGCTTGGAGACCTTGGTACTCATGGCCGGCATGGACCTTCCACTGCGGGCGATCCGCGAACAGGTCTCATCCGCCGTCGACCTCATCATCCAAGTGACCCGCCTCCGGGACGGTAGCCGACGCGTAACCCACGTGACAGAAGTGCAAGGAATGGAAGGTGACATCGTCACCTTGCAGGATGCCTTCCTCTTCGACTATTCAGCGGGCATGGATGCTCAAGGACGCTTCCTGGGCAAGCCCGTGGCCACTGGTATACGTCCCCGCTTCCTGGACCGGTTCTCTGAACTTGGAATTTCCGTATCGCCAGCAGTGTTCGGTGCGGGAGTGGCACCAGTGGGAAGGCGATAGCTGTGGAATCCCCCATGATTTTCATCCTTGCCGTGGCGTTCTGTTTATCTGCCATAGTCTTGGTATTCTTCGTCGTTTTCAGGCCTCGGGTGGGTTCCATTCCGCTGGAGCGAAGGCGACTTGGCATTCAGCAGGACAGGTCGGCCGTTGCCCGGGTCTCGCAGACAGCGGTCAATGCGGTTGAGAATGTCATTGGCGAATCGGGCGGGCCATATAACCGTGAAGCGCTTTACAACGCGGGCGTCAAAATGGCACCTGCGGATTTCACGGTTGGTGTAGCGCTTACCTCAGTAGTGGTAGCGGCTTTCGCAGGACTCCTAACGCACCCCCTCCTGGGACTCCTGGCGGGAGCAGCAATACCATTTCTCGCCAAACTTGTGCTCATCATTCTCAGGGACAGGCGCCGGGCCAAGTTCGAGGAACAGCTGACAGACACCATACAGATGCTGATCGGTGGGCTCAGGGTTGGTCATAGTGTTCTCCGATCGGTTGAAGCGGCGGCTCTAGAGGCAGACGCGCCGACGTCAGAAGAGCTTCTTCGTATTGTGAACGAAACCCGGATCGGGAAGGATGCCCGGCTGGCCTTTGAAGACGTCGCCAGCCGAATGGACAGCGAAGACTTCGGCTGGATTGCGCAAGCCATCCAGATCAATCGCGAAGTCGGCGGTGACCTGGCGGAAGTACTCGAGCAGGTTGCAGGGACTATACGTGAACGCAGTGAAATCAAGGGGCAGATCAGGTCCCTAAGCGCCGAAGGAAAGATGTCCGCTTACGTCTTGATGGCAATGCCAGTGGGAGTTGCTTTCATCCTTGCCTTCATCAATCCCGGTTATCTCAACGTGTTCGTGGAGAAGCCACTCGGCCTGCTGATGCTGGCCAGCGCCATAGTCATGTTCACAGTAGGCGGCTTCTGGATGAGCCGCGTCGTGAAGATCAAGTTCTAGGGGGAACGATGACACCGATAGCGTGGCTCTACATCGCACTGGTGATACTCCCAGTGTCCTACTTGGTCTGGGGTCTGCTAACAACTGACCGCAAAGCCGCCCTGGCTGTTCAAACGAACCTAGCGCAGGGTTTTACACAGGAGGGCGGAGCGGCAATCCAACGTCCGCCTGCACTCTTGGACGTATCTAAGCGGCTGACTCCGAAAGGTTATGAGGCCAAGCTGGACCGTTGGCTGTCACTCGCAGGTCGGCCGGCATCGTTGCCTTTGGACAGGATGATCATCGCGAAGCCGTTGCTCGCCCTGACAGGCGTAACGCTGGGACTGCTGATGTATGCAAGCTCTCCATCTGCACAGATCATAGCTCTGGGATTATTTTTGTCCGCTTTCCTCTACTTCCTTCCGGACCTGCTGATTTACAACAAGGGCATCAAACGTCAACAGGAAATTGAGCTTGAACTGCCAAACACCCTGGACCAGTTGCTCATCTCGGTGGAGGCCGGACTTGGCTTTGAAGCTGCAATGGCCAGGGCCGGCGGTAATGGCGGAGGGGCCCTTTCACAGGAACTTATGCGTACGCTGCAGGACATCCAGGTTGGGCGTCCGCGCCAGGAGGCGTATGACGCGCTGGCTAAGCGCTCCTCGGTGCAAGACCTGCGGAGCTTTGTGCGGGCCGTGGTCCAGGCAGACAAGTACGGAATCGGCATTGCCAAGGTCCTACGGACACAGGCGAAGCAGGCCCGCGTCAAGCGACGCCAAAGGGCTGAAGAAAAGGCGATGAAGTTGCCGGTGAAGGTACTCTTCCCGCTCCTGCTATGCATTTTTCCTGTGCTCTTCATCGTTCTCCTCGGACCGGCGGCCATCAAGATCGTCGAAGCCTTCACATAGACAATTCCAACTGCGCCCGAGTGGCGCCCCAAAGACCGGACCCCCTCGGCACCCAGAACCGAGGGGGTCCGTTTGCGTTCCCACAGCGTTCTACCCAGCCATCCATACTTTTCCTCAAGAAATACTCCATAAAAGCGCAGGGAAAGCGCACTGCGAAGAGCCTTTGCGCAGGATGTCCCAAGATGCGGCCCGAAGCCCCAAACCCGTTGCTAACTTCGTATTAGCGCTGGTACAGGGCCAGCCATCCGTCTCGCTCAGGAGTACAGAATGCTTTCTCTTATCGCCACCCTTCAGACTCTCGGCTTCAACCTCAAGAACCGTCTCAGCAACGAAAAGGGCGCAACCGCCGTCGAATACGGCATCATGGTTGGCCTCATTGCCGTCGTCATCATCATCGCTGTCCAACTGTTGGGCACAACGCTGGACGGTATGTTCGACAAGGTTAACGTCACAATCTAAGTCGTCGGCCGCTCCCATGGAGCAAGTAGGACAGACGTTATTTGCGTTACACCCGCAAACTTTTGTGCGGCGCAGCGGAAAACTGCGCCGCATAATTTTTTTCCATGTCTCGAAACGATGCGCGTCAATAGTGGACGAGAGGAGGGGCGCAGCAAATGCCCGAAACATCCGAACGCGGGGCAGCCGCCGTTGAGTTCGCGATTCTTCTTCCGGTACTCCTGCTGCTGGTTCTCGGCACGATCGAATTCGGCCGGGCCTATAACGCCCAAATCACTCTCACCAACGCCGCCCGCGATGGTGTCCGGGTTATGGCCATCAACAATGACCCGGCTGGCGCCCGGACAGCCGCGAAGAATGCGGCAGCATCCGTCAGCACATCGATCCCGGATTCGGACATAACCTTGAGCACCGATGCATGCAGCACCAACGCCCAAGTCGCGCTCACTATCAAGTACAACCTGGCCACCATTACCGGAATCGCCGGCCCGTTCCCGATGACAGGCAAAGGGGTCATGCTGTGCGGAGGATAAAAGGTGGCAGCACAAGCGAAAACGGCGCTATCAGCGTCATCGTGGCCATCCTCATGGTAGCCCTCCTCGGCTTCGTGGCAGTGGCCGTCGACGTCGGAGTGGTCTACTCAGAACGCGCGCAGCTGCAAAACGGTGCGGATGCCTCCGCAATCGCCACGGCGCAGAAATGCGCTCGAGACACGAACGGAGTGGACTGCTCAACCACACCGGCACTCGCCGGCACGCTTGCCAACAAGAACGCGCTGGATGGCATGAGCAAGGTACACACCGTCGACCTCGACAAAACAACAAGGAAAGTCAGCGTTACTACCTCTGCCAAGGAAATCGGGGGTGTAGACAACTCTGTCTCCCTTTTCTTTGCTGACATCCTTGGCATCCCAACCAAGGAAGTCGGAGCGCGGGCATCAGCCGTCTGGGGTAGTCCCATGGCCGGCCGTACCGCATTTCCCCTTGCCTTCTCTATCTGCCAGGTCAAAGACAACATTGGCGGCTCGCTCCAGCTCCTCCAGGAACACGGCAAGAACTCTAACCTCGACTGCAACTACGGCCCGTCCGGGGCGGCTGTCGAAGGGGGTTTTGGCTGGCTCGTGCAGGATCCGGGTAAGTGCGGTGGAACCATCGATCTCGCCGTCAGTGAAGGTGGTAGCGACCCAGGCAACAACGCCCCGGGCAACTGCGGGACTACGTTGCAGAAATGGGCTGACGATATCCATGCAGGCCGGAAGGTCACGGTCCTCCTGCCCATCTTCAACAAGGTCACCGGAACCGGAAACGGCGCTATCTATGGATTGGTGTCCTTCGCGGCCTTCGAGGTCACCGGCTGGAAGTTCACGGGAAGCGCTGGCCTGCCCTACGAGTTCCGAAGCGAAAGTTCAACGACGACCGGCGTCACCTCCGCAACGGCGTGCACGGGCGAGTGCCGCGGCATTATTGGCAAGTTCGTGAAGTACGTTTCCCTCGCCGATGGCTACACGCTCGGACCCGTGGACGAGTACGGAGCCACGATAGTCCGCATGTCCCCCTGACCCAAACCTCGTTACATCTCACCAGGAGCAAAAAGTGAAGTCTCGCCTAGTGGCAGGAAGCGCCGCGGTTGCCTTGGCGATTGTGGGAGCCCTCCTCATTATTTTCTACGCGCAGGGAGCTGACCAGCGCGCCATAGCCACCACCCAGCCAGTGGATGTCCTGGTGGTGAAGACGGCAATCCCGGCGGGCACTCCTGTCAATGACATGGCTGCCTCCCTCGCCCTGGAAAAGGTTCCCGCCGCGGGGGTCTCCGATACCGCCTTGAGCACCCTGGACAACAAAGCTGGCACTGTCAGCGCGGTTGACCTCGTTCCCGGAGAGCAACTGCTTGCCGAGCGCCTCGTCGCCCCTGCCGACGTCAAAGCCCAAGGCGCCGTTGAGGTGCCCGCCGGCCTGCAGGAAGTCTCCTTCGAAGTGGAGCCCAAGCGCGTGGTAGGCGGACGGATTAACATGGGTGACCACGTGGGTATCGCCCTGAACTTCGAGGGCGGCGCCTACAAGGCCAAGGCCGATGACGCGACCACCCAGCTCACCCTCCGGAAAGTACTCGTCACCGCCGTCCAACGCGCACCCCAGCCTGCGAGCACCGAAAAACCCGCCGAGGGCGAGGCCAATTCTCAAGACACCACCCTCCCGCAGGGTTCCCTCCTCATCACCGTCGCCGTCACCGACGTCGACGCCAGCAAGATCATCTTCACGTCAATCAACGGCAGCCTCTGGCTCACCAAGGAACCCCTGGACGCCCAGGACAACGGACCCCGGATCGAACGCAAGGAAGTGGTCTACAAGTGAGCCGGTTCGTCCTCCTCTCGCCCAGCGACGAGTTCGACCAGAAGCTGCGCGCCGCCGTCGCCCACGGCCTCCGCGGCTCCGTCCAGACCATCGCCTCGGACATCCTCCCCGCGGGCCCCGCCGAGCTGTTTGCCCTCCTCAACCAGGAGCAGCCCGAAGTCCTGATCATCGGCCCGGACGTCCCCTACGAGGAGGCTTTGCGGTTCGCCAAGGTCTTCGACGTCCAGCTCCCGGGCCTCAGCCTGGTGCTGGTCAGTGACATCGAGCCGTCCTTCCTGGTCCACGCCATGCGTGCCGGCATCCGGGACATCCTCAGCCCGCAGGCCGACGCCGCCGAGATCCGCGTGCTGCTGGAGCGCGCCTGCCAGTCCTTCGCCACCCGTCACCGGAGCCCCGAAACGCAGGCGGCGGACAACGGCGGCAAGGGTCTGGTGATCGGCGTCTTCTCGCCCAAGGGCGGCGTCGGTAAGACCACCCTTGCCACCAATATCGCCATCGGGCTCGGCCAGATCGCCCCCATGAGCGTGGTCATCGTGGACCTTGACCTGCAGTTCGGCGACGTCGCCTCCGGCCTGTACCTCAGCCCCGAGCACACGGTAACGGACGCGGTCACCCCCGCCGCGGCCCAGGACTCCCTGGTCCTCAAGGCGTTCCTCACCGTGCACCCTGCCGGGATCTACGCGCTGTGCGCCCCGCCGAACCCGGTGGACGCGGACCACATCATGCCGGACCAGATCACCCATCTGCTGGAGCAGCTGTCCCAGGAATTCCAGTACGTGGTCCTGGACACCGCCCCCGGCATGCCCGAAATCGGCCTCGCCGCCATGGAACAGTGCACCGACGTTGTCTGGGTCAGCGCCATGGACATCCCCAGCCTCCGCGGCCTCCGTTCAGGCCTGGAGGTGCTCCGCCAGCTGGAGATCATGCCCGAGTCCCGGCACGTGGTCCTGAACATGGCCGACGCCAAAGCCGGCCTCAACGTCCGGGACGTGGAGTCCACCATCGGTGCCCCGGTGGACGTCAGCGTTCCCCGGTCCCGCGCCGTGGCTTTGTCCACCAACCGTGGCATCCCCGTCCTCCAGGAATCCAAAAAGGACCCCGCCGTCAAGAGCCTCCGCCAGCTGGTGGAGCGGTTCAACCCGGCGTGGCGTACCCAGACCCAGCGGAAACTGCACCGAAGGGTGGTCATCTGATGAAACTCTCCGAGCGGATCAGCGCGGTCCAGGACCGCAACCAGGCGTCTGGCAGCAACATTGCCGTGCTGGAACCGCCGCGCCCCGCTGCTGCCCCCGCCCCGGCGCGGGAGAGCGAGCCGCGGCACCTTCCTGCCCGTCCCGCCGTCGACCTGTCATCGTCCGACGCTGGTGCCTCCAATGTGCCCAAGGCACAGCCCGTGGATGTCTTCGCAGCCATGAAGCACCGGGCCGCCACCGCACTTTTCGAACGGATGGGTGCACGCTTTAATGATGCTGCGGTTACCGAGCAGGAGCTACGGAGCACTGCCAAAGAGGAACTGACCCGTATCATCGATGCCGAGCAGGTTCCGCTGTCGCCCGAGGAACGCACCCGCCTCGTCCGCGACGTTGCCGATGACGTCCTCGGCTATGGCCCGCTCCAACGCCTTCTCGACGATCCCGACGTAAGCGAAATCATGGTCAACCGAATGGATCAGATTTACGTTGAGCGCAAAGGCAAACTGACGCTCTCCGAGTCGCGGTTCAGCTCGGAGGAACACCTGCGCAAGGTCATTGAACGGATCGTTTCGAAGGTGGGCCGCCGCATCGACGAGTCCTCTCCACTGGTGGATGCGCGCCTCGAGGACGGCTCCCGTGTAAACGCCGTTATTCCGCCCCTTGCGGTTGGGGGGTCTTCACTGACAATCCGTAAATTCAGCAAGACTCCGCTGACCGTCCAGAACCTTATTACTTTCGGTACCTTGACGCCGGAGATGGCCGAGCTGCTTAATGCTTGCGTCAAAGCCAAACTCAACATCATCGTCTCGGGCGGTACTGGCACCGGCAAAACCACGCTCCTCAATGTGCTGTCGTCCTTCCTGCCGTCGGACGAACGCATCGTCACCATCGAGGACGCCGTGGAACTCCAGATCCAACAGGAACACGTTGTCCGGCTCGAAAGCCGACCGCCGAACACCGAGGGCAAGGGCGAGGTAACCATCCGGGAACTGCTCCGGAACTCGCTGCGTATGCGGCCCGACCGCATTGTGGTAGGCGAAGTCCGTGGCGGGGAATCGCTGGACATGCTCCAGGCTATGAACACCGGCCATGACGGCTCCCTTTCAACGGTCCACTCCAACTCACCCCGAGACGCCGTGGCCCGCCTCGAAACCCTGGTTCTGATGGCCGGAATGGACCTCCCGCTACGGGCCATCCGTGAACAGATTGCATCCGCGGTGAACCTGATCGTCCAGATTTCCCGGCTCCGGGACGGCTCCCGCCGCATCACCCACGTCACTGAAGTCCAAGGCATGGAAGGAGACATAGTGACCCTCCAGGATGCTTTCGTCTTCGACTACTCGGCAGGAGTGGACTCCCATGGCCGTTTCCTCGGCAAACCCGTGGCCACCGGAATCAGGCCACGGTTTATTGATCGCTTCGAAGATCTAGGCATCCACGTTTCCCCCGGCGTTTTCGCCGGACCCCAGACGGCGGCGGGCCAGCCCACCGCCGGCCAGAACCACGGCGGACGGTGACGGCCGCCATGATCCTTGCTGCCGGAACCGTCATCCTGCTGATAGCCGTAGCCCTGTTCGGTGCCGCTATCCTTCTGCCCAGCGCGCCGGACGTGCCGCTGGACCGCCGTCGTCCTTTTGATCCCGACCCTCAGTCCTCCCTTACGCGCGTGGCGCTCTCCGCCGTCCGCTCCTTTGAGCGGCTCCTCGCCGGCCGGAGTATCTCCCTCTTTACCCGGCCCGAGCTCGAGAATGCCGGGCTCCGGCTCAGCCAGGCCGAGTTCTTCCTGCTGGTGGGAATCGGCGCCGGCGTGGGGATGCTGGTGGGCACCGTGACCGTCGGACCACTGGTGGGGCTGCTCCTGGCGCTGCTGGCGCCGTTCGTCGGAAGACTGGTCCTGGGATTCCTGGCCGGAAAACGGCGGACTGCCTTCGACAGTCAGCTGGGCGACACGCTCCAACTCCTGTCCGGTGGCCTGCGCGCCGGTCATAGCATCCTGCGCGCCATCGATGCTGCGGCCGCGGAGGCTCAGAAGCCGACGTCGGAAGAGATGCGGCGTGTGATCACGGAGACCAGCCTGGGCCGTGACCTGCTGGCCGCCCTCAACGACACCGCAGACCGGATGAAGAACGAGGATTTCGTCTGGATCTCCCAGGCCATCCAGATCAACCGTGAAGTGGGCGGCAACCTGGCGGATGTCCTGGACCAGACCGGCGAAACAATCCGTGAGCGCAGTGAGATTAAGGGCCACATCAAGGCCCTCGCCGCTGAGGGCAAGTTCTCCGCCTACATCTTGATCGCCATGCCCTTCGGCATCGTCGCCATGCTGGTGGCTATGAGTCCGACATACATGAACTCCATGTTCGCCCATCCTTTAGGTTGGGCGATGATGGGGGTCTCCTTCGTCCTCATGACCATCGGCTCCCTGTGGATGCGCAAAATCATTGACCTGAAGTTCTGAGGAAATCATGAACCTGATCATTCTCCTCTCAGTCATCCTCGTTTGTGTTCCCCTGGCCGGGCTGGCCTGGTCCGCCCTCACTGTGGACAAGCAGGGCCAGTTAGCGGCAACCGAACTGCTAGCCCGGGGAGCCGCGGCATTCAGCGTGGCCCCGGCCGCCAAGCGAAGCCTGCTTGAGGCCATTGGCCGCCGCCTTACTCCCCCGGGCTACGTCGCATTCCTGGACCGTCTGCTTTCGCTTGCCGGGCGGCCCCATTCCATGCCCTTGGGAAAAGTCATGGGCACCAAGCTGGCCCTCGGACTGACGGGACTCATGGTGGGGCTCTATATGACAGCCATAGGAACCACGCCGCTCATGAAACTTGCGGGCCTTTTCGTCCTGTTCCTGGGTTATTTCATTCCAGACCTGCTGCTGTACAGCAAGGGAAAGGAGCGGCAGAAGGTCATTCAGCTGGAACTGGCGAACACCCTCGATCAGATGCTGATTTCTGTCGAGGCCGGCCTGGGCTTCGAGGGCGCTATGGCACGGGCGGGCGAGAACGGTAAGGGCCCGCTGGCAGAGGAATTGGTGCGCACCTTGCAGGACATGCAGGTGGGCCGCAGCCGAAGGGAGGCATACCTGGCCCTGGCCGAACGGACTAGTATCCCTGAGCTGCGCAGCTTCGTGCAGGCCATAATCCAGGCGGACACCTATGGCATTGCGATCAGCCGGGTGCTTCGCGTCCAAGCCAAGGTGATGCGCATGAAGCGGCGCCAGCGGGCTGAGGAAAAGGCGATGAAACTCCCGGTAATGATCCTCTTTCCGCTGCTCTTCTTTATATTCCCGGTCCTCTTTATTGCCATTCTTGGGCCGGCCGTCATCAATACCGTGGTGACTTTCAGCGGACAGTAAAGCCGACGCAGTACCGCCTGAAAGATCGCTCAAGGTTTCCACAGGATCACCCGAAATAGGACGACGGAAGAATTTCAGGAAGTAGCCTTGAACAATGCACAGTCAAGATCCCGGCGCCAGCAGCGAGGCCGCTCCTGCGGCCTCCCCGCAGCCCGGGATCGCTTCAGCTGCCGGGACCGCGCTGCAACAGGAAGCGGCCGGTCTCTTGCCGCTCGTTGACGCTACCGTCCTTGATGAACTGGAAGACGAGCTGGTCGGCTCCGGCCTCGCCCAGCGCTTCGCCCGCGACTATGCGGCCATGTGGGACCAGCGCTACGCCCGGCTGGCTGCGGCGGTGGACCAGCAGGACAGCGACTCAGCCCTGGACGCCGTCATCAGCCTCAAGATCACTTCCGCCATGGTGGGCGGCCTCCGGCTGGCCAAACTCGCGGAACTGCTGGAGTCCGTGATCCGCCTGGGCGACTTCGGCCAGGGCCAGGCGCTCATGGAACGCGTGGCCCGCGACGGCGGTAAGACCGTCACCGAGCTCCAGGCCACCTACATCCTGGAAAACGACTGACCCCGCCTACTCTTCGAACGGCCTGCTGGGGGCCAGCCGGTAGCCCACGCCGCGGACCGTCTGCAGCCAGCGGGGCGAGAGCTGGTCCTCCTTGAGCTTGCGCCGCAGGTTGCCCACATGGACTTCGACGGCGCGCTCGTCCGCTTCGCTGATGTACGTGTCCTCGTCATAGAACTCGCCACGCACGGCCCGGACCAGGTCAGCGCGGGTGCATACCGCGCCGCCGCCTCGTAGCAGCACATGGAGCAGGTCGAATTCGCTGCGGGTGAGCCCGAGTGGCTCGCCTTTGACCTCCACCGTCCGCGTGCGGTGGTTGAGGGTCAGGCCGTTGTGCTGCAAAACGGCGGAGTCGTGGGTGCCAGGCGCGGCAGCCGGGGTGGCAGGTGCTCCCCACGCCGGCGCCGGCTTCTGCCCGTTAACCTCATGCCGGGGCCGGCGCATCATGGCCGCCACCCGTGCCCGGAGCTCCCTGGGCCGGAAGGGTTTGGCAATGTAGTCATCCGCTCCGGCGTTGAGGGCGGACAACAGGTCCGGCTCCTCAGTCCGGCCGGTCAGCATCACCACGTAGGCATTGCTGAAATGGCGGATCCGCCGCAATACTTCGAACCCGTCGATGTCCGGCAGCCCGATATCCAGCGTGACAACATTGGCCTGTTTGCTGCGGACCACTTCCACACCGGCTCGTCCGTCCACCGCTGTATGCACTTCAAATCCTGCCTGGGTCAGCACGCCCTCAAGGAGGTTGCGCACATCGGCATCGTCTTCAATTACTACAGCCACACCAAGTTCGTCCATTGATATCCCTGTGCCAGGCGGACATGGCCCCCCATCAGCCCAGCGCCAATGCCATACCCGCTCCAACCATTTATACGCTACTAGTAAGCCTCGCTGATCACATCCCTTTCGGCATTGATTTCGGAAAGTCAATTACTATGACAAGACGTGTGGATTATGAACTGAGAGGATACTCCGCAGTGAGCCGCAGCAATTCCAGTGCACCTATGGACCTGTCATCCGGTCCAGCCGGCGGGGCCTGAATCCCTTTTATGGCTGAGCACCTGTTCCAGCGCGGACCTGCCCGCTTCTTCCGTGGCCTCGGACCACGGGCGCAGGTGGCCCTGTGCCAGCTGCCGCTGACACTGATCGTGGCGGCATTGGCTGTGGCCACCCCCTTCGCCTGGCCAACACTGGTCCACAGCCCGATCTACCTCTCCGGCGTCCTCCTTCACGGCGTCCTGTTTCTCGGCTGCCTCCTGGTGCCCTGGGAGCGCCTGGCCCACCGGCCTTACCTGCTGATCCCGGTCCTGGATTTCCTGGCCATCGGGCTGCTCCGTAACGGCGCTGCTCCCCTGCTCCCGGGCCTGGCGGTCCTGGCGGTCTTCCCGGTGATCTGGCTCTCTGCCTCGGGCATGCTGGCCCGCAGCAGCCTGGTCCTGAGTTTTTTCGGCACGATGCTCATCATGGTCCCGTCCCTGGCCGGGCGTTTCCCAAACCTGACTGCCTCGGACGTCACCACAACGCTCCTCTTTCCCCTCATGATGCTCTCCGTCTCCCTCGCCATCCGCTTCGCCAGCGTGCACCTCCGGCTCCAGCAGCAGGAACTGGCGCAGAAGGACAGGGAGCTGCGGAAACTGCTGCACGAAAGCCGGGAACGGGAGAAGCTGCTCCAGACGGTCCTTGACGCTACAGACGTAGGCATTGCCGCCGTCGACCGTTACGGGCATTTCCTGGTGTCCAACAACCGGCAGCGGCTTTTCCGCGCGTCCACCAGGGCGGACGGTGCCATACCGGGACAGGGGCACCAGCTGATCTTCGGGCAGGACCGGCGCACCCTGCTGCCACCGGAAAAACGCCCCATCAGCCGGGCCATCGCAGGAGAGTCATTCGCCGACTACCTGGTGTGGGCTGGAGAGGGAGCGGAACAGCGCGCGGTGTCGACGGCGGCCAGGCCCCTGGTGGACGAGGACGGCGGCTTCAACGGCGCCGTTGTGGTGTACACGGACGTCACCGGCTGGGTGGAAGCGCTGGCCGCGAACCAGGAGCTCGTCTCCAACGTGTCCCACGAGTTCAAGACGCCCCTGAATTCCATCATTGGCAACATTGACCTGGTGCTGGACGACGCCGGCGGCCTGCCGCCGCAGGTTGCCCACCGTTTGCGGGTGGTCCAGCGCAACGCCGAGCGGCTGCTGGCACTGGTTGCGGACCTGTCGGCATCGGCGTCGGCCGCTCTGAACGTGCACCCGAAAAGGACGGACCTCGCCAGCCTGGTGGAAACCACCCTGGGGTCAGCCCAGGCCCAGGCCGAGCGGGCGCATATCCAGCTCAGTGCGGACGTTCCCTCGCCGCTGTGGGCCTACGCGGATCCACTCCGGATTGGGCAGGCCCTGGACAACCTGGTATCCAACGCCATTAAGTACTCTCCCGACGGCGGCACGGTCAGCATCAGCGCCCGTGCCGGTGGGGACTGGGTCCAGCTCAGCGTCAGCGATACCGGAATGGGGATCTCCCGGGAGGACAGCACCAGGGTCTTCAAACGGTTCTTCCGCACGGAAGCGGCCCAGAAAGCCTCCATCTCGGGGGCGGGGCTGGGCCTCTCCATCACCAAGATGATCGTGGAAGGCCACGGCGGCACCATCACCTGCGAGAGCGGCCAGGGGAAGGGCAGCACCTTCACCGTGACCCTGCCCGCGGACGGGCCGCCGCCGTCGTTCTAGCATCATCGATTGCTCCGTACTTGTCGTTTTCGGGCATGAAAATGACAAGTACGGAGCAATCGATAGGGACTAGTGTTCCCGCAGCGCCCTGGTCAGCTCCGCCCGGGCCAGCAGCTCGTCGTCGGAGGGGTAGGCAACCTCTTCGAGCACCAGGGGATGCGGCGCGGCCAGCACCGATTTAGCGTCCCGCTTCTTCGCCAGGAGCCGCTCATGCAGCCAGCCGGGTTCCTCAACGCCCTCACCCACGTACAGGGCAGACCCGATCAGGGCCCGCACCATGTTGTGGCAGAACGCGTCGGCCTGCACCGTGGCCACAATGACGCCGTCCTCCCCCCGCGCGAACTCGAAGCGCTGGAGCTCACGGATCGTGGTGGCGCCTTCGCGGGGTTTGCAGAAGGACAGGAAGTTCTGGAGCCCCAGCAGCTTGGACGCGCCTTCATTCAGCAGCACCACATCCAGCGGGTTCTTGTGCCACAGGGTGAAGTAGCGTTCCAGCGGGTCCCACAGGGCGGGGCCATCCGCGATCCGGTAGCTGTACCGCCGCCAGAGGGCTGAGAAGCGGGCGTCGAAGCCCTCCGGCGCCAGCGAGATGCGGTGCACCTCCACGGCGCCTGTCAGGTCACCAAGGATCCGGCTCAGCGCGCCCCGGATGCGGCGCAGCATGGCGACGGCGGGATCGAGTTCGTGCCCGCGCGGCAGTTCCTGCCACTCGGCTTCCGTCAGGTCCAGGTGGACCACCTGCCCGCGGGCGTGCACCCCGGCGTCGGTGCGGCCGGCGACCGTCACGCGGATAGGCCGGCGGACCAGCAGGTGCAGGGCTTCCTCGAGGACGCCCTGGACGGTCCTGCGACCCGGCTGCAGCGCCCACCCGCTGAAGGGGCCGCCGTCGTAGGACACATCAAGCCGCACACGCAAAAACCCGCCGCCCCCCAATACGGGGGCCGCGGGTTTTTGGTCGTTCATAGACTCAAGTCTATGCGAAGAAGATCAGCGAATTACTTCGCGTCCTTTTCCTCGGCTGCGGGAGCCTCGGGTGCTTCCTCAGCGGCCGGGGCCTCTTCGGTTGCAGCTTCTTCAGCGGCAGGTGCCTCAGCAGCTTCGTCAGCTGCGGGAGCCTCTGCGGCCTCAGCCTCAGGAGCCTCTTCTGCAACCGGGGCAGCAGCGGCTTCCTTCTTGTCGGCGTCGCGCTTGGCAGCGGAGGTAGCCTCGGCTACAACAGCCTGCTTGGCGGAAACCGGCTCAAGCACCAGTTCGATGACGGCCATGGGAGCGTTGTCGCCCTTGCGGTTGCCGATCTTGGTGATGCGGGTGTAGCCGCCGTCGCGGTTCTCCACAGCCTGGGCGATGTCGGTGAACAGCTCGTGGACGACGCCCTTGTTGCTGATCAGGCCGAGGACCCGGCGGCGGGAAGCGAGGTCGCCACGCTTGGCGAAGGTGACCAGGCGCTCTGCGTACGGCTTCAGGCGCTTGGCCTTGGTGACCGTGGTGGTGATCCGCTTGTGCTCGAACAGGGATGCTGCCAGGTTCGCGAGCATGAGGCGCTCGTGAGCCGGGCCGCCTCCGAGGCGCGGACCCTTAGTGGGGGTAGGCATAATTGTTTCTCCTCAAATGGAAGCCGTGGGCTGTGCACACCATGGTGCCTGCCCGCCGGCCAAGGTCTGGTTTAGAGTTCGTCGTCGCCGAAGGCGGCGTCGTCCTCTTCGATTGCTGCGGCGCGTGCTGCGAGGTCAAAACCGGGAGGCGAGTCCTTGAGGGACAGGCCCAGTTCAACCAGCTTTGCCTTGACCTCGTCAATGGACTTGGCACCGAAGTTGCGGATGTCCATCAGGTCAGCCTCGGAGCGGGCAACGAGTTCACCCACGGTGTGGATGCCCTCACGCTTGAGGCAGTTGTAGGAACGGACCGTGAGGTCCAGATCCTCGATCGGCAGTGCCATGTCGGCTGCCAGGGCAGCGTCGGTGGGCGACGGGCCGATCTCGATACCTTCAGCTGCGGTGTTCAGCTCACGTGCCAGACCGAAGAGCTCCACCAGGGTGGTGCCTGCGGAAGCAACGGCATCGCGCGGGGCGATGGCCTGCTTGGTCTCGACGTCGACAATCAGCTTGTCGAAGTCGGTGCGCTGCTCAACACGGGTTGCTTCCACGCGGAAAGTAACCTTCAGCACCGGCGAGTAGATGGAGTCGACCGGGATACGGCCGATCTCTGCGTCGCCGGACTTGTTCTGAGCTGCCGAAACGTAGCCGCGGCCGCGCTCGATGGTCAGTTCGAGCTCGAACTTTCCCTTCGAGTTCAGCGTGGCGATGTGCAGATCCGGGTTGTGGAATTCGACGCCGGCCGGCGGAGCGATGTCCGCGGCGGTGACGACTCCGGGGCCCTGCTTGCGCAGGTAGGCAACAACCGGCTCATCGTGCTCGGAGGAAACCGACAGGCTCTTGATGTTCAGGATGATCTCAGTGACATCTTCCTTGACACCCGGAACCGTGGTGAACTCGTGCAGCACGCCATCGATCCGGATGCTGGTTACGGCAGCACCGGGGATGGAGGAGAGCAGGGTACGGCGGAGGGAGTTTCCGAGGGTGTAGCCGAAGCCCGGTTCCAGCGGTTCAATGATGAAACGCGAACGGTTTTCGGAGACTACCTCTTCGGAGAGGGTGGGGCGCTGTGCAATGAGCACTTAGGTTTCCTTTCGGCGAGCATCCGCTATATGACGCAACACAGGTGGTGGAAATTCGGTCTGAAGACTTAACGCGCTGGGCTTGCCCGGACCGTCAGCGGTCCGGGCAAGCTCATGCGGCGTTGGCAGCCTTAGACGCGGCGGCGCTTCGGCGGGCGGCAGCCGTTGTGCGCAGCGGGGGTGACGTCCTGGATGGAGCCAACCTCGAGGCCTGCGGCCTGCAGCGAACGGATCGCGGTCTCGCGTCCGGAACCCGGTCCCTTGACGAAAACGTCAACCTTGCGCATGCCGTGCTCCTGCGCACGCTTGGCAGCAGCTTCGGCAGCCATCTGGGCTGCGAACGGGGTGGACTTACGCGAGCCCTTGAAGCCAACCTCACCTGAGGAAGCCCAAGAGATAACAGCGCCGCTCGGATCCGTGATGGAAACGATGGTGTTGTTAAAGGTGCTCTTGATGTGCGCCTGGCCAAGCGCGATATTCTTTTTGTCCTTCTTACGCGGCTTGCGAACCGCGCCACGAGTCTTCGGGGGCATTATTTCTCCTACAGAAAGTTATTGGGGAAAAGTCCGTTAATCCCGGCGGGGATTTTAACGGGCCTTCTTCTTGCCGGCGACGGTGCGCTTCGGGCCCTTGCGGGTACGGGCGTTGGTCTTCGTACGCTGTCCGCGTACGGGCAGGCCCTTGCGGTGGCGCAGGCCTTCGTAGCTGCCGATTTCAACCTTGCGGCGGATATCTGCTGCTACTTCGCGGCGAAGGTCACCCTCAACCTTGTAGTTGCCTTCAATGTAGTCACGCAGCTCAACCAGCTGTGCATCAGTCAGGTCCTTGACGCGAACGTCGGCGCTGATGCCAGTGGCAGCCAGGGTTTCGTGTGCACGGGTCTTGCCCACGCCGTAGATGTAAGTAAGCGCAATTTCCAGCCGCTTTTCGCGGGGAATGTCTACGCCAGCGAGACGAGCCATAGTGGCAGTACTCCTTGATAAACCGGAGGTCGTAGGCAGTACACCCGCACGTTCTGTGCGGCCCCAGCCTCCGACCGGGGGTTAGCTGCCCGGGCTCCATACGTCCCAGATCAGCTTGTGCTGCCTTTATTTACTTGCGTGGGTTAGCAACCCAGGATTTCCCGATGAAGGGAATTAGCCCTGGCGCTGCTTGTGGCGCGGGTTCTCGCAGATCACCATGACCCGGCCATTACGGCGGATCACTTTGCACTTTTCGCAGATCTGCTTGACGCTCGGCTTGACCTTCATGGCATTCCTTTGCGTGTAACAGTTGGTCAACTGGAGCGGCAGCCAGTTCGCACTGGAGCCGCCCAGCAATTTACTTGTAGCGGTAGACGATACGACCACGGGTGAGGTCGTACGGGCTCAGCTCCACCACTACGCGGTCCTCAGGGAGGATTCGGATGTAGTGCTGACGCATCTTTCCAGAGATGTGTGCCAGAACGATGTGCTTGTTGGTGAGCTCAACGCGAAACATCGCGTTAGGCAGCGCCTCGGTCACAACGCCTTCGATCTCAATGACCCCGTCCTTCTTGGCCATACCCTCCGCTAACTGTTGTTGCCGCAGCCCCGCCGGATTGCACCGGGCATGGCCACGAACGTTTGGTTGGATCGATTGCCGGCTCCAGACCCAAAAGGGCGTGGCAGTCCAGACAACCAACAAACAACACTACTCCGTCTCGCCGGAAAAGTTAAATCGGCAATGGTAACCTACCGGGCGCCGTACACACCATAATCACCGGCGGGAGTGCTCACGGCCTCCGCGCTGGCCACGCCGTCCAGGATGGCCAAACGTACGACGTCGGCTGCCGCGCTTTGCAGGGTGATGAGGCTGAGCTGCCGGGCAGCTTCGTCGCTGCGGTCCAGTGCCACGGCTTGGGTAGACAGGCAGAAAACAGTATCCCCATCAGCCAGGGTGTGGCTGGGATTCAAAGCCCGGGCAATACCAGCATGTGATGCAGCTGCAGTCCGCTTGCACTCGGCCACATCCAGGACGGCATTGGTCGCCACGACAACAAGGGTTGTGTTAAGGGGTGGCGAGCCGGCACCCCCTAAAGGGGAATCGGGAACCCGGAAGCGCGCGTCTAAGGTGGGCCCACGCGAGCCGGGTTCCCTGGCCGAGCTTGCGAGGTTAGGGGGCTCGTGGGGCGGAACGACCGAGCGCGCGGAGGGCCGCGGCTCCTGCCCGCCGTCCAGCACCGGCAGACCAAGGGCGTTGACGACAGCAATTGCACCCACCACCACGCCGCTCTCAAGCGTCACAGAGGCAGTCCCCACGCCGCCCTTGTACGTCCGGGCCATGACTGCCCCGGTACCGGCACCCACGTTGCCGCGTCCGACGTCGTGCCCTTCTGCCTGTGCCGCAGCGGCGGCCGCCGCAGCGTAGCCCATGTCCGCCGTCGGACGTGCCGAGAAGTCCCCGCCCCTGCCAAGGTCGAAGATCGCGGCGGCCGGCACGATAGGGACTACTCCCCCGGGCACCGAGAACCCGCGGCCATTCTCCTCGCACCACCGCTGCGCGCCGGCGGCCGAGGCCAAACCGTAGGCGCTCCCACCGGTAAGGACAACTGCGTCCACCGTGCTGACGAGCGTGGTGGGATCCAGGGCATCGGTTTCATGGGTGGCAGGTCCGCCGCCCTGCACATCCACAGACCCGCAGGTGCCCGGCGGCGGCAGGACCACCGTGACGCCAGTCAGCCAGCCGTCGCCGGACTTCTGCTGGTGCCCCACCCGCATGCCCGGTACGTCAGTGATTGCTCCCATGGCACCCATTCTCCCCTTTTGGCCATCAAACGGATGAATACGGGCGGGTCCCTGCCTTTCAAACAAACTTTGTGCAAGACTGCAGGCAACACAGCGTTAACGGGCAACGAAGCCTCGGATAACAGTCTTTTGACGAGGACACATGCGGCTTTCTGCCTGCTGACTTTGTGGTGAAGTGATGGCTAGACTCCCCCAACCACGGCCGGCCACGAGCAGGCACGAATCCCGTGAGAGACCGCATGACCCGTCAACTCGCACCCCATCCGTCCACCAAGCCCACCAAGCCCGGACCGGCCGCCGCCCCACGCCGCCGGCGCTGGACGCAGAGAACCCGGCGTGACTTCTTTGTGTTCCTCGCCCTCGCCTTGCCAAACCTGGTGCTGATCGCCGTCTTCACGTACCGGCCACTGATCAGCAACATCTACTACTCGACGCTGGACTGGACCTTAGGGTCACCATCCGCCACGGTGGTGGGCATCAACAACTACGTCACCTTCTTCACCAGCGACGACGCCTCCAAAGTCCTGGGCACCACGGCAATCTTCACGGTGGTGACCGTGGGCGGATCCATGATCCTCGGACTGCTCATCGCCCTGGCGCTGAACGCGAAGGTCCGGGGAACCACATTCGCCCGCTCCGCGGTGTTCGCTCCCTACGTCCTGTCCGGCGTCGGCGTGGGCCTGGTGTGGCTCTTCATTTTCGATCCCGGCTACGGCGTGCTCGCCTGGCTGCTCCGGGGCATCGGCCAACAGAGCCCGCAGTGGATCAATGATCCCCAGCTTTCCCTGGTCATGGTCATCCTGGTCTACGTCTGGAAAAACCTGGGGTACTGCGCGGTGGTGTACCTGGCAGGGCTGCAGTCCCTGCCGCAGGACGTCATGGAGGCAGCCTCGCTGGACGGCGCCAACGGGTTCCGGCGCTTCATCACCATGTCGCTGCCGCTCCTGTCCCCCACCACGTTCTTCCTGTTGATCACCAGCTTGCTCAGTTCGCTGCAGGCCTTTGACCTCATCCGGATCATGACGCCGCTGGGAACCGGCACCAGCACCCTGATCTACGAGGCCTATCTCCAGGCTTTCGGCGCCTTCAACCGGGCCGGCTATTCCGCGGCCATCTCGGTGATCCTGTTTGCGATCCTCCTGGTAATCACCGTGTTCCAACTGCGCTTCGTGGAACGGAAGGTGCACTACTCGTGAGCTCCCTGTCACCGGTGAACCCGGACCCCACAGCCCCGCCCACGCAGGCCGCGGACCCCGTGATTCCACGGGACCGGCCCTTCTCCCGGCAGAACCTGGTGCAGGCCGTCCTGGGCGGGTACGTCCCACTGATCCTGGCCACCCTGGTGGTTTTCCTGCCGCTGCTGTGGATGGTGCTCAGCTCGTTCAAGCAGCCCGGTGAAATCATCACCATGGATCTTGAGATCCTGCCTGAAGGCCTCAACCTGCAGAACTACCAGATCGCCATGACCACCGTGCCGTTCGGCCAGTTCTTCCTCAACAGCGCCATCGTCACGGCGGCGGGCGCCAGCGTCAAGGTGGTCCTGGCCATCCTCACGGCCTACGCCCTGGTGTTCGTGCGCTTCCCGTTCAAGAACGCCATTTTCATGCTCATCCTCGTTGCGCTGATGGTGCCGCCCCAGGTGTCCATCCTGCCCAACTACATCCTGATATCGGGAATGGGCGGGAAGAACACCCTGTGGGGCATCATCCTGCCGGGCCTCGGGACCGCCTTCGGAACCTTCCTCCTCCGGCAGCACTTCCTCACCCTGCCCAACTCCATCCTCGAGTCGGCTGAAATCGATGGGGCAGGCCACTGGCGCCGTCTGTGGCGCATCGTGGTGCCCATCTCTGTTCCCTCCATCGCCACGGTGGCGCTGGTGACCATCGTCAGCGAATGGAACGAGTACATCTGGCCGCTGATCATCACAGACCGTCCGGACACCATGACCCTGCCGGTGGGCCTCACGCTGCTCCAGAACTCAGAGAGCAACGCCTCCGGATGGGGCATCCTCATGGCCGGGGCCGTCCTGGTGATCGTCCCCATCCTCATCGTCTTCGCAGCCCTCCAGCGTTACATCGTCGCCGGGCTCACCCAGGGCAGCGTCACCGGGTAAGCCCGTGCCGTCGTCGTCCATCACAGAAGAAGCACCCAACTCCTCAATGTGGCACCCAACGAAAGGACCTGCAATGACACAGCACCTCGATCGGAGGCACTTCCTGGGACTCGCCGGGGTCACGGCGTCCGCCGCTGCCCTGGCAGCCTGCGGCGGCCCGTCCACCAGCGGCACCCCCGTGGCCAGCGAAGCCGCCGAACTCGACTTCAACGGAGTGAAGCCGGCCGCGAAAATCGACTTCTGGTCCAACCACCCCGGCAAGTCGCAGGACGTCGAAAAGGCCATTATTGAGAAGTTCCATGCCAAATACCCGGACATCCGGGTCAACCTGGTCACGGCCGGAGCGAACTACGAGGAAATCGCGCAGAAGTTCCAGACCTCGCAGGCGGCCAAATCCGGCCTCCCGGGCGTCGTGGTGCTCTCCGATGTGTGGTGGTTCCGCTACTTCACCAACGGCAGCATCATCCCGGTGGACGCCCTCGTCAAGCAGCTGGACATCAAGCTGGACGATTTCCGGCAGTCACTCGTGAACGACTACAAGTACAACGACAAGCAGTGGGCTCTCCCCTACGGCCGCTCAACTCCCCTGTTCTACTACAACAAGGACCACTTCCAGGCCGCCGGCCTGCCGGACCGGGCACCCAAAACCTGGCAGGAATTTGGTGAGTGGGCACCGAAGCTGAAGGCCAGCTCAGGAGCGCAGTACGCCTACATCTATCCGGCGTTGGCCGGATACGCGGGCTGGACGCTGCAGAACAACCTGTGGGGCTGGGGCGGCTCCTGGTCCAAGGAATGGGAAATCACCTGCGATTCGCCCGAAGCGGTCGAAGCGCTGCAGTGGGCCCAGGACTCCATCTACAAGAACGGCTGGGCCGGCGTCTCCTCCAAGGAAGCTGCAGACGACTTCTCCGCCGGTCTGACCTCGTCCACGATCTCCTCCACCGGGTCCCTCCTTGGCGTGCTGAAGTCCGCGCCGTTCAATGTGGGCGTGGGCTTCCTTCCCGGCGGACCGAAAGCCGAGACCAACGTCTGCCCCACCGGCGGCGCGGGCCTGGGCATCCCGAGCGGCATCAGCAAGGAAGAGCAGCTGGCTGCCGGCACTTTCCTGAAGTTCATGACCGAACCGGAAAACAGCGCAGCCTTCTCGGCGGCCACCGGCTACATGCCCACCCGAGAGTCGGCAGACATGAAGGCGGTCCTGGCCCAGACGCCGCAGATCCAGACCGCCGTGGACCAGCTGGCTGTCACCCGGGTCCAGGACAATGCCCGGGTGTTCCTCCCGGGCGCCGACCAGGAACTGGCCAAGGCGGCCGCTGCCATCCTCACCCAGCAGGCGGACGTGAAGGCCACCATGGCCAGCCTGAAGAAAACGCTGGAAGGCATCTACGAGAAGGACGTCAAGCCCAAGCTCGGCTAGCTTTCCCCGTACGCAAGAAGCGCCAGGTGTCGTTGTGGGATCACAACGGCACCTGGCGCTTCTGTTTAGGCTGCTGGGCCTGTGGGCCCGTAAGCCTGCCGCCCTGCTGGCTTTGGCCTACGGGATGGGCACCGGGGTGACGCCGAGCGGGACAAGGTGCTCCGCACCGCCGTCGGGCGCTGACAGCACCCAGATGCCCTTCTCATGGACCGCCACGGAGTGCTCCCACTGGCAGGACCGCTTGCCGTCCGTGGTGACAACTGTCCAGTCGTCCTCCAGGACCGCGGTTTCAATACCGCCGCGCACCAGCATGGGCTCGATCGCCAGGCACAGCCCGGGTTTGATCTTCGGGCCGCGGTGCGTGGTGCGGTAGTTCAGCACGTCGGGGGCCATGTGCATTTCCGAACCGATGCCGTGGCCCACATAGTCCTCGAGGATTCCCAGCGGTTTGCCGGGAACGGACGAGACGTAATCGTCGATCGCGGCCCCGATATCGCCGACGTGCTTTCCGGTGGCAAGCGCGGCAATGCCGTGCCACATTGCTGCCCGGGTCACGTCCGAGAGGCGCTGGTCCTCCGGGTCAGCCGTGCCCACGATGACGGTCCTGGCCGAGTCGGAGTGCCAGCCGTTAACGATCGCGCCGCCGTCGATCGAGATGATGTCCCCGTCATTGAGGACCCGGCTGCCCGGGATGCCGTGGACTACTTCCTCGTTGACCGAGGTGCAGATCGTGGCCGGAAACCCGTGGTAGCCAAGGAAGTTGGACTTTGCGCCCGCTTCGTTCAGGACAGCGGCGAAGACGTCGTCGAGGTGCTTGGTGGTGGCACCCGGCACTGCTGCGGCGACGGCTGCGTCCAGTGCACGGCTCAGGACCAGGCCTGCCTCGTGCATGGTGCGCATCTGGGCGTTGGTCTTGTATTCGATGCGGGGCTGGCCAAAGGCCATGGTGTTCCTTCTTTCAAATGGCTGAGGCTCCTCCCGGTTGCCGGGAGGAGCCTCGGAATACCTTCGCCTGGATCAGGCTGCCTGTGCCGCCTTGATGGCCTGCATGACGCGGTCGGTGACTTCGTCGATGCCGCCGATGCCGTCCACCTGGGTCAGGATGCCGCGCTCGGCATACTTCGCCACCACGGCTTCGGTCTGCTCGTGGTAGAGGTCAAGGCGGTGACGGATGACGGCTTCGTTGTCGTCGCTCCGGCCCGTTTCCTTGGCCCGGCCCAGGAGGCGGTGGACCAGTTCCTCATCGTCGGCAGTCAGCTGCAGGACGACGTCGAGCTTTTCCTCACCCTTGGCGAGGATCTCGTCCAGGTAGTCCACCTGGGCGGTGGTGCGGGGGTAGCCGTCCAGCAGGAAGCCGCTTTCGACGTCGGACTCGCTGAGCCTGTCCCGCACCATCTTGTTGGTGACGCTGTCAGGGACAAAGTCGCCGTTGTCCATGTACTTCTTGGCTTCAATGCCAAGCGGCGTCTCGCCCTTCACGTTCGCGCGGAAGATGTCGCCGGTGGAGATGGCCACAACGCCGAGGCGCTCTGAAATCCGCTCCGCCTGCGTTCCTTTTCCGGAACCGGGAGGTCCAATAATCAGCATTCTCGTCATCGCAAAAGCCCTTCGTAGTGACGTTGTTGTAGCTGCGCATCAATCTGCTTGACGGTCTCCAGGCCAACGCCCACCATGATCAGGATCGAGGTGCCACCGAACGGGAAGTTCTGGTTTGCGTTGATCAGTACCAGTGCCACCAGCGGGATCAGCGCCACGAAGCCCAGGTACAGCGCTCCGGGCAGGGTGATCCTGGAGAGCACGTACTGCAGATAGTCAGCGGTCGGCTTACCCGCGCGGATACCCGGGATGAAGCCGCCGTACTTCTTCATGTTGTCCGAGACCTCTTCAGGGTTGAAGGTGATCGCGACATAGAAGTAGGTAAAGAACACGATCATGGCAAAGTACAGCACCATATAGATCGGCTGGTCGCCGCGGACCAGGTTGTTGTTGATCCATTCGACCCACGGCTGGAGCTGCTCGCCCTGCGCGGGCTGGTTGAACTGGGCAATCAGGCCCGGCAGATAGAGCATGGAGGAAGCGAAGATCACCGGGATAACACCGGCCATGTTCACCTTGATAGGGATGTAGGTGCTGGTGCCGCCCACGGTGCGGCGGCCAATCATCCGCTTGGCGTACTGCACCGGGACCCTGCGCTGCGACTGCTCAACAAAGACAACCAGTGCCACTGTCAGCAGGCCGACCGCGAGGACAATGAAGAAGGTTCCGGGGCCCTGCGAGCTCCAGATGGCGCCCAGGGACGTGGGGAACGTCGCGGCGATGGACGTGAAGATGAGCAGGGACATGCCGTTGCCCACGCCCTTCTCGGTCACGAGCTCGCCCATCCACATGATCAGGCCGGTGCCGGCCGTCAGGGTGATGATGAGCAGGATGGTGGTGATAACGCTGCTGTCAGGAATGATTGGCAGGTTGCAGCCCGGAAGCAGCTGCCCCGAACGTGCGAGGGATACCAACGTGGTGGCGTTGAGGAGGCCAAGCGCGATAGTGAGGTACCGGGTGTACTGGGTCAGTTTGGACTGGCCCGAAGCACCCTCTTCGTAGAGCTGCTGGAACCGGGGAATGACCACCCGGAGCAGCTGGACGATGATGCTTGCCGTGATGTACGGCATGATGCCCAGCGCGAAGATGGACACCTGGAGCAACGCGCCGCCGCTGAACAGGTTAACGAGCTGGTACAGCCCCTCTGCCGTCTGACCGTTCTGCAAGCATTGCTGGACATTCTGGTAGTTCACACCAGGCGAGGGAATGAAAGCACCCAAGCGGAAGATGGTGATGATTCCCAGCGTGAACAACAACTTGCGTCGCAGATCAGGCGTGCGAAAGGCCCGGCCAAATGCGCTAAGCAAGCGTCCTCCTGTGGTGTGAATAAGAGTGGTGTGATGGGGATCTATGAATCCCAACAACCGAGTCTAACGGGTGTATGCGCCCTGCGAACAATCCGCTAGGGCGCCGCTGCGCCGGATGGCGGCGAAAAAACGCCGGGCGGATGGAAAAAAACTCCCGGCCCCGGGGCGGTAGCCCCAGGACCGGGAGTTCAACAACGGGCTTGGCGCCCACCGGCTCTAGAGAGCGGTGGTGCTTCCGCCTGCTGCGGCAATCTTCTCCGCTGCGCTGGCCGAGAATGCGTGGGCGGTGACGTCTACCTTGACGGTGATGTCGCCGGTGCCCAGCACCTTGACGGGCTGGTTCTTGCGAACGGCACCCTTTTCGACCAGGTTCTCCACGGTGACTGCGCCACCTTCGGGGAACAGCTCGTTGAGCTTGTCCAGGTTTACAACCTGGAACTCAACCCGGAACGGGTTCTTGAAGCCGCGCAGCTTCGGCAGGCGCATGTGCAGCGGCAGCTGGCCGCCGGCAAAGCCAGCCTTGATCTGGTAGCGGGCTGCAGTACCCTTCGTGCCACGTCCAGCGGTCTTACCCTTGGATGCTTCACCACGACCAACACGGGTCTTGGCGGTCTTGGCACCCGGGGCGGGACGCAGGTGGTGAACCTTCAGGGCGTTCTGCTTCTCAGCAGCCTGTGCCTTGTCAGCAGTGTTCTTCTCTGCCATTTACTTCGCCTCCTCTACCTTTACCAGGTGCGGAACCGTGTTGAGCATTCCAACGGTCACGGCATCGGCGGTGCGGACAACGGTCTGTCCGATACGCTTCAGGCCGAGGGACCGGAGGGTGTCGCGCTGGTTCTGCTTGCCGCCAATGGCGGACTTGATCTGAGTGATCTCCAACTGAGCGTCGGAGGGAACCAGGTTCTTAGCCATAACTAGGCACCTGCCTTCGGGTTCAGGAGTGCCTTCACCAGGGCCGCCGGAGCGATCTCGTCGAGGGGCAGGCCGCGGCGTGCTGCCACTGCTGCCGGCTCTTCGAGGCGCTTCAGGGCATCAACGGTCGCGTGAACGATGTTGATGGCGTTGGAGGAACCGAGCGACTTGGAGAGGATGTCGTGGATACCCACGCACTCCAGTACTGCACGGACCGGGCCACCGGCGATAACACCGGTACCGGCGGAAGCCGGACGCAGCATTACGACGCCGGCTGCAGCCTCACCCTGAACGCGGTGCGGGATGGTGCTGCCAACGCGGGGAACGCGGAAGAAGGACTTCTTAGCTTCTTCAACGCCCTTCGCGATTGCGGCAGGAACTTCCTTAGCCTTGCCGTAGCCAACGCCGACCATGCCGTTGCCGTCACCGACGACGACCAGGGCGGTGAAGCTGAAGCGACGACCACCCTTGACCACCTTGGAAACGCGGTTGATGGTAACGACGCGCTCTACGAACTGGCTCTTCTCGGCTTCACGGCCGCCGTCGCGGCCGCCACGGCCACCACGGTCGCCGCGGCCCTGGCCACGGTCGCCACGCTCGCCGCGACGAGCGCCGCCACGGCGGTCGTCGGCAGCTGCGGGGGCAGTGGTCTCAGCGGCAGCTGTGGCTTCAGTAGCCTTCTGATCTGCAGACACAGTGTCCTTTTCCTTGTTTGCTTCCGTCACAGTGACAGCCCACCTTCACGTGCACCGTCAGCGACGGCGGCGATCCGGCCGTGGTACTTGTTACCACCGCGGTCGAAGACAACAGCTTCGATACCGGCAGCCTTGGCACGCTCGGCAACCAGTTCGCCAACGCGCTTGGCCTTGGCGGTCTTGTCGCCGTCGAATGCACGAAGGTCGGCTTCCAGAGTGGAGGCGCTCGCTACGGTCAGGCCCTTGGTGTCATCGACAACCTGGACGAATACGTGGCGTGCGGAACGGTTGACGACCAGACGCGGACGTACAGCCGTACCGGAGATGCGCTTACGGATACGAAGCTGGCGGCGGCTGCGCGAAGCAGACTTGCTCTTGTTCGTACGCTTCTTGTTAATTGAGATGGCCATGGTTACTTACCAGCCTTTCCGACCTTGCGGCGGATGACTTCGCCGGCGTAACGGATGCCCTTGCCCTTGTAGGGGTCCGGCTTCCGCAGCTTGCGAATGTTGGCAGCAACCTCGCCGACCTGCTGCTTGTTGATACCTGAAACAGAGAGCTTGGTCGGGGTCTCAACTGCAAAGGTGATGCCGTCCGGTGCGGTGACGTTGACCGGGTGGCTGTAACCAAGAGCGAACTCCAGGTCGGATCCCTTGGCCTGAACGCGGTAACCGGTACCAACGATTTCAAGCTTCTTCTCGTAGCCCTTGGTAACGCCCTCGATCATGTTGGAGATCAGGGTGCGGGTCAGGCCGTGGAGTGAACGGGAGGCGCGCTCGTCGTTCGGGCGGGCGACGGTCAGGGTGTCTGCATCCAGGGTGACCTCGATCGGGCTGGCCACAGTGTGGTTCAGCTCGCCCTTGGTGCCCTTGACGCTGACGACAGAGCCGTCAACCTTGACCTCAACGCCGGCAGGAACGGTGATGGGGAGACGTCCAATACGTGACATTATTCTCTTCCTTTCCCGTTACCAGACGTACGCGAGGACTTCGCCGCCCACGCCCTTCTTGCCGGCCTGCTTGTCAGTCAGGAGGCCGGAAGAGGTGGACAGGATTGCGACACCCAGGCCACCGAGCACGTGCGGCAGGTTGGTGGACTTTGCGTAAACACGCAGGCCCGGCTTGGAGATACGGCGAACGCCAGCGATTGAACGCTCACGGTTCGGTCCGAACTTGAGCTCGATGGTCAGCTTCTTGCCAACCTCAGCGTCTTCTTCCCTCCAGCCGGCAATGAAGCCTTCAGCCTTGAGGATGTCAGCAACGCGTGCCTTGAGCTTGCTGTACGGCATGGTCACGGTGTCGTGGTATGCCGAGTTTGCATTGCGCAGACGCGTAAGCATGTCTGCGACAGGATCTGTCATTGTCATGGTGGGCTCGTGCCCTTCCTCGTAACGGTTTCCGCGGTGCTGCCAGCTGACCGGAGTCAGAAGCCATACCGCCGGACCTTTTACGTAGTTAGATTAGTCTTCGGCCTTGAACGGGAAACCAAGCGCCTTGAGCAGCGCGCGGCCTTCGTCATCGGTCTTGGCAGTGGTAACAACCGTGATGTCCATACCGCGGACGCGGTCGATCTTGTCCTGGTCGATTTCGTGGAACATAACCTGCTCGGTCAGACCGAAGGTGTAGTTGCCGTTGCCATCGAACTGCTTGCCGGAGAGACCGCGGAAGTCCCTGATTCGGGGCAGTGCCAGGGTGACAAGACGATCCAGGAATTCCCACATGCGGTCGCCACGCAGGGTAGCGTGTGCACCGATGGGCATGCCTTCGCGCAGCTTGAACTGTGCGATCGACTTGCGGGCCTTGGTTACCTGCGGCTTCTGGCCGGTGATCTGGGTGAGGTCGCGGACGGCGCCGTCGATCAGCTTGGAGTCCTTGGCGGCATCTCCAACACCCATGTTCACAACGACCTTCACGAGGCGGGGAACCTGGTTGACGTTCTGGTACTTGAATTCCTCAATGAGCGTGCTCTTGATGGATTCTGCGTACTTGGTCTTCAGACGAGGAACGATCTTCGTTGCCGGAGTCTCGAGAGTCTCAGTCATTAGATGTCCTTCCCTGAGCTCTTGGCCACGCGGATGCGGACTTCGCGCTTCTTGCCGTTACGCTCAACGGTTTCAGTGCGGAAGCCAACGCGGGTGGGCTTCTTGGTGGACGGGTCAACCAGAGCCACGTTGGAGATGTGGATCGGGGCTTCAACAACCTCGATGCCACCGGTCTTGGTGCCGCGCTGCGACTGACCGACCTTGGTGTGCTTGGTTACGCGGTTGATGCCTTCAACCAACACGCGGTTGGTGTCGGTGAAGACGCGTAGGACCTTGCCCTGCTTGCCGCGGTCGCCGCCGCGCTCAGCCTTGGCGCCAGTGATGACCTGAACCAGGTCACCCTTCTTGATCTTTGCAGCCATGGACTAGAGCACCTCCGGAGCCAGAGAAACGATCTTCATGAACTTCTTGTCACGGAGTTCACGACCAACCGGTCCGAAGATACGGGTACCGCGGGGGTCACCGTCACCCTTCAGGATCACAGCTGCGTTCTCGTCAAACTTGATGTAGGAACCATCCGCACGGCGGCGTTCCTTCTTGGTACGGACGATGACTGCCTTGACAACATCGCCCTTCTTTACGTTGCCGCCCGGGATTGCATCCTTGACGGTGGCGACAATGACGTCACCGATGCCTGCGTAGCGACGGCCAGATCCACCGAGAACGCGAATGGTAAGGATTTCCTTAGCACCCGTGTTGTCGGCGACCTTCAGTCGCGACTCCTGCTGAATCACTATTTACTCCTTGCGTCGCGCCGGTTCTCAGACCGAAAATCTTCCTACGGAATGAGCCTTGCGGAACGGTTGATCGGGGTGTCTCTTGACCTGCCTGGATTTTGCCAGACCAGGCCTAAACTCCCGTGCCAGAAGCAGTTGCTCCCATCCGGTCCAGGACTGCTCCTGGGCGCAAGGGGGCACTATGCCGTGGCACGCTTGTTTACGAGGTTGATGACGGCGCACGAACGGCGCCATACAAACTCAATATCCTAGCACAGATACGGCCAGTCCCCATATCACCGCCAGCCCTCCCCCGCAACACCGCAAGGGCCCTCCCCTGCAAGGCGTACGGCGGAGCCAGGCTCACAGGCCGCCGTCGGACGCTCGATCACTTAAGGGGCGTTTTTCACCGACGCTCTATCACTTGAATGGGGAAGGTGAGCGAGCGTCGCTCCAAAAGCCGCATTTAGTGAGAGAGCGTCCCGGGGCGGACGACGGCGTCACGCGCGGCAGCCCCTGGACGCACCACAGGTGCCACTCCCCGCAACACCGCCGGGGCGCTCCCCTGCAAGGCTGACGGCGGAGTCAGGTACAGCTGGAGTTTGGCCCACCTGCGTCATGGCCCACCCAGGTGCCGCGACCCGGAGACCCGCCCCACCGCCGTCGGACGCTCTCTCACTTAAGGGGCGTTTTTCACCGACGCTCTATCACTTGATTGGGGAAGGTGAGCGAGCGTCGCTCCAAAAGCCGCATTTAGTGAGAGAGCGTCCCGGGGCGGACGACGGCGTCACGCACGGCAGCCTTTCGACGCGCCACAGGTGCCACTCCCCCGCAACACCGTCGGGGCGCTCCCCCGCAAACACTGCCGTCAGCAAAAGCGCGCCCGCTGTGACGCACCGCGGCCGTGCTCCCCCGGTTAACGCGGAAACCCCCGCTCCCAGTGGGAGCAGGGGTTTCCGGATACCGAAGCAGCAGGTGCTACTTGGCCTTCTCGAGGATTTCCACGAGCCGCCAGTTCTTGGTGGCGGACAGCGGACGGGTCTCGGCGATGACAACAAGGTCGCCGATGCCGGCGGTGTTGTTCTCATCGTGTGCCTTGACCTTGGAGGTACGGCGGATGACCTTGCCGTACAGGGCGTGCTTCACGCGGTCCTCAACCTGGACAACGATGGTCTTTTCCATCTTGTCAGAGACCACGTAGCCGCGACGCGTCTTGCGGTAACCGCGCTGCTCAGCCGTGGCTGCGGTAGCAGTTTCCGTCACGTTCTCGTCCTTTTCACTCACTTGGCATCCTCCTCGGTCTCAACCGTTTCAGCCTTGGGGGCTTCAGCCTTGGGGGCCTTCTTGGTTGCTGCCTTCTTGGACTTCTTTTCTTCCTTGGCTTCCACAACCGGTGCGGCAACCTCGGCACGAATGCCCAGCTCGCGCTCACGGAGAACGGTGTAGATGCGGGCGATGTCCTTCTTTACCGCGCGCAGACGACCGTGGTTCTCCAGCTGTCCGGTGGCGGACTGGAAACGCAGGTTGAACAGCTCTTCCTTGGCCTTGCGGAGTTCTTCAACGAGACGCTCGTTGTCGAAACCGTCCAGCTGTGCGGGAGCCAGATCCTTGGATCCTACTGCCATTTCTATTCACCACCTTCGCGACGCAGAATGCGTGCCTTCAACGGGAGCTTGTGGATTGCCAGGCGCAGTGCCTCGCGGGCTACCGATTCCTCGACACCGGAGATCTCGAAGAGAACCCGGCCCGGCTTGACGTTTGCGACCCACCATTCCGGTGAACCCTTACCGGAACCCATGCGGGTTTCGGCAGGCTTCTTGGTCAGGGGACGGTCCGGGTAGATGTTGATCCAGACCTTGCCGCCACGCTTAATGTGGCGGGTCATCGCGATACGGGCAGACTCGATCTGACGGTTGGTGACGTATGCCGGGCTCAGGGCCTGGATGCCGTATTCACCGAAGGAGACCTTGGTGCCGCCCGTAGCAGCGCCGGAACGACCCGGGTGGTGCTGCTTACGGTGCTTGACTCGACGTGGGATAAGCATTTAAGCCTGTCCTCCTTCTACAGCTGCAGCAGGTGCAGCCTCAGCTGCCGGCGCTTCTGCAGCAGGAGCTGCGTCAGCGGCCGGGCGGTCGTTGCGACGGCGGCGGTCACCACGGTCAGCGCCACCCGGGCGGCCCGGACGGTCGCCGGAGCGTCCGCGGGACGGGGCGGAAGCGGCCTGCTGGGCCAGTTCCTTGGCGGTGACGTCACCCTTGTAGATCCAGACCTTCACGCCGATGCGGCCGAAGGTGGTCTTGGCTTCGTAGAAGCCGTAGTCGATGTTCGCGCGGAGGGTGTGCAGGGGCACACGGCCTTCGCGGTAGAACTCCGAGCGGGACATTTCAGCGCCACCCAGTCGACCGGAGCAGGCGATACGGATGCCCTTGGCACCTGCACGCTGTGCGGACTGCATGGCCTTCTTCATGGCGCGGCGGAATGCCACACGTGAAGTCAGCTGCTCAGCAACGCCCTGGGCAACAAGCTGTGCTTCCATCTCGGGGTTCTTGACCTCGAGGATGTTCAGCTGGACCTGCTTGCCGGTGAGCTTTTCGAGCTCGCCGCGGATGCGGTCTGCTTCTGCTCCACGGCGGCCGATGACGATGCCGGGACGGGCCGTGTGGATGTCCACGCGGACGCGGTCACGGGTGCGCTCGATCTCAACCTTGGCGATACCGGCGCGCTCCATGCCCGTGGACATGAGCTGGCGGATGCGGATGTCTTCGCGAACGAAGTCCTTGTACCGCTGGCCGGCCTTGGTGCTGTCAGCGAACCAGTGCGATACGTGATCGGTGGTGATGCCGAGTCGGAACCCGTGCGGGTTTACTTTCTGTCCCACTTAGCGAGCCTCCTCTTTCTCCGGGGTAGCGACTACCACGGTGATGTGGCTCGTGCGCTTCTTGATCTGAAATGCGCGACCCTGGGCACGCGGCTGGAACCGCTTCATGGTCGGGCCTTCA
This sequence comes from Pseudarthrobacter quantipunctorum, assembly GCF_045291495.1. Classification (NCBI taxonomy): domain Bacteria; kingdom Bacillati; phylum Actinomycetota; class Actinomycetes; order Micrococcales; family Micrococcaceae; genus Pseudarthrobacter; species Pseudarthrobacter quantipunctorum. Next base: position 1,102,402 of record NZ_CP148033.1, on the reverse strand, counting down.
TCAACAAACGCTTCGCTGATGATGAGGTCACCTTCGTCAAACGCCACGCCATCGCGGTCCGCGAGGACCCGGGCGTTGGAGATTGCCGACTGTACTACCTTGAATACCGGCTCTGAAGCTGCCTGGGGGGCAAACTTCAGAATTGCCAGAGCCTCATTCGCTTGCAATCCACGAACAAGGTTGACGACGCGCCGGGCCTTCATAGGCGTTACGCGGATGTGGCGCGCAATTGCCTTGGCTTCCATTGCTTTCCTTCTCTCGTCTTTGACGTAAGTGCAGGCGCCTAGCGGCGCTTGCCCTTACGGTCGTCCTTGACATGGCCGCGGAATGTCCGCGTGGGAGCGAATTCGCCGAGCTTGTGCCCGACCATCGACTCAGTGACAAACACCGGGATGTGCTTGCGTCCGTCGTGTACGGCGATCGTGTGTCCGAGCATGTCGGGGATGATCATCGAACGGCGGGACCAGGTCTTGATGACGTTCTTGGTGCCCTTTTCGTTTTCCCTGGCTACCTTCACAAAGAGGTGCTGGTCGACGAAAGGACCTTTTTTCAGGCTGCGTGGCATGTGTCCAGGCTCCTATCGCTTGTTCTTGCCAGTACGACGGCGACGAACAATAAGCTTGTCGCTCTCTTTGTTGGGGCGGCGGGTGCGGCCTTCCCGCTGACCGTTGGGGTTGACGGGGTTACGTCCACCGGACGTCTTACCCTCACCACCACCGTGCGGGTGGTCAACCGGGTTCATGGCGACACCACGGACGGTCGGGCGGACGCCCTTCCAGCGCATGCGGCCAGCCTTGCCCCAGTTGATGTTCGACTGCTCGGCGTTGCCGACCTCGCCGACGGTTGCGCGGCAGCGCACGTCAACGTTGCGGATTTCGCCGGAAGGCAGACGCAGCTGGGCGAAACGGCCTTCCTTTGCAACGAGCTGGATCGATGCGCCGGCGGAGCGGCCCATCTTGGCGCCGCCACCCGGACGCAGTTCAACTGCGTGGATAACGGTACCCACCGGGATGTTGCGCAGGGGCAGGTTGTTGCCAGGCTTGATGTCAGCGTTGGCGCCGGCCTCTACGAAGTCACCCTGGGACAGCTTGTTCGGGGCGATGATGTAACGCTTGGTGCCATCAACGTAGTGCAGGAGGGCGATGCGAGCCGTACGGTTCGGATCGTACTCAATTTCAGCAACGCGGGCGTCCACGCCGTCCTTGTCGTGACGACGGAAGTCGATCAGACGGTACTGGCGCTTGTGTCCGCCACCCTTGTGACGGGTGGTGATCTTACCGGTGTTGTTACGGCCGCCCTTTTTGGGCAGCGGACGTACCAACGACTTTTCCGGCGTCGACCGCGTGATTTCGGTGAAGTCCGCTACGCTCGAGCCACGACGGCCCGGGGTAGTCGGCTTGTATTTACGGATTCCCATAATTTATTTCCTCGTTAAAGTGGTCTCCGCTACGAGAGCGGACCGCCGAAGATGTCGATGGTGCCTTCTTTGAGGGTGACAATCGCACGCTTGGTGTTCTTGCGGGTACCCCATCCGAATTTGGTGCGCTTGCGCTTACCGGCACGGTTGATGGTGTTGATCGAGTCGACCTTGACGGAGAAGATTTTCTCCACGGCCAGCTTGATCTCGGTCTTGTTCGAACGGGGGTCCACCAGGAAGGTGTACTTGCCCTCGTCGATCAGGCCGTAGCTCTTTTCCGACACGACGGGTGCAAGCACGACGTCGCGGGGATCCTTGATGGTGGCTGCACTCACTTGGCATCCTCCTCATTCTTTGCCACTGCCTTGCCGGCAACGAATGCGTCGTAGGCAGCCTTGGTGAAGACAACGTCATCAGAGACGAGAACGTCGTAGGTGTTCAGCTGGTCTGCGTACAGAACGTGAACTCCGGCGAGGTTGCGCACGGACAGTGCAGCAACATCGTTGGCGCGCTCGATGACGACCAGCAGGTTCTTGCGGTCGGAAACACCGCGCAGTGCTGCGAGTGCAGCCTTGGCGGAGGGCTTGGTGCCTTCAACCAGCTCTGCGACGACGTGGATACGGCCGTTGCGTGCCCGGTCAGACAGAGCGCCGCGAAGTGCAGCAGCAATCATCTTCTTGGGGGTGCGCTGGCTGTAGTCACGCGGGGTGGGACCGTGGACAACGCCACCGCCGGTCATGTGAGGAGCACGGATGGAACCCTGACGGGCGCGGCCGGTGCCCTTCTGCTTGAACGGCTTGCGTCCTGCACCGGAAACTTCGGCGCGGGTCTTGGTCTTGTGGGTACCCTGGCGAGCAGCAGCGAGCTGGGCAACGACAACCTGATGCAGCAGCGGCACGTTGGTCTGAACGTCGAAGATCTCTGCAGGCAGGTCAACCTGGACAGTGTTAGCCATTGGACTAGGCTCCCTTCACGGCGGTGCGTACGAGGACGACCTGGCCGCGGGCGCCGGGGACGGCACCCTTGATAAGGAGCAGCGACTTCTCGACGTCAACCGCGTGGACCGTGAGGTTCAGCGTGGTGTGACGAACGGCGCCCATGCGGCCGGCCATTTTCATGCCCTTGAAGACGCGGCTCGGGGTGGATGCGCCACCGATTGAACCGGGCTTACGGTGGTTCTTGTGGGCACCGTGGGAAGCTCCAACGCCGTGGAAGCCGTGACGCTTCATAACACCGGCGAAGCCCTTACCCTTGGTGGTGCCGATGACGTCGATCTTCTGGCCGGCTTCGAAGACCTCTACGGAGAGCTCCTGGCCCAGCTCGTACTCAGCAGCATCTGCGGTACGGAGTTCGACGACGTGGCGGCGAGGCGTAACGCCTGCCTTTTCAAAGTGACCAGCCAGCGGCTTGGTGACCTTGCGGGGATCGATCTGGCCGTAGCCGATCTGAACGGCGACGTAGCCATCAGCTTCTGCGTTGCGCAGCTGGGTGATGACGTTCGAATCTGCCTGGACCACAGTGACGGGGATGAGCTTGTTGTTCTCGTCCCAGACCTGGGTCATGCCGAGCTTCGTGCCCAGCAGGCCCTTTACGTTACGGGTTGCGGTCATAGTCTCTCAGCACCTCCCTACAGCTTGATTTCGATGTTCACGTCAGCCGGCAGGTCGAGACGCATAAGCGAGTCAACAGCCTTCGGCGTGGGATCGATGATGTCGATAAGACGCTTGTGCGTGCGCATTTCAAAGTGCTCGCGGCTGTCCTTGTACTTGTGCGGAGAGCGGATGACGCAGTACACGTTCTTCTCCGTAGGCAGCGGCACGGGGCCCACTACCGTTGCGCCTGCGCGCGTGACCGTCTCAACGATCTTCCGTGCTGAAACGTCAATGACCTCGTGGTCGTATGACTTCAGCCGGATGCGGATTTTTTGTCCCGCCATGTCGCCTGACTCTCTTTCAGTAAATGCTGCTCTGTTTACTTACGTGTTGTATGGCTGCCGAAGCATTTGAAGTCGTAACTACCACCCGCCGCACAAACTGAATCCGGATGAATCCGGGTTCCTCACCTTGCCGGCGCAACCGACCCCCGCGGTCGGGCGTGTCGCGCTTGGCACGCATACAAATCCGCTATTCCATGGGGAGTGGGTTATGTTTGGTCTTCCACTTGGACCCTGACACCCGGCATTATCCGGATCGGGACACGAAGAAGCGCTTGAACAACTCATCTAGTATGCCGGAATTTAGCGACAGAAGCGAATCGGTACCTCCGGCACGTCCCTGCACGTGGTCCTGCCCACCCCCATTGCCCCGGGTGATTTCCGAATGGATGATAGGGGGATGACTTTGGAAAGCACCGATTCGGCGACCGAACTGGCGGGCCGCATGCCGCCGTCGTTCACCCTGGGGGTCGCGGCCGCGGCCTTCCAGATCGAGGGAGCAGTGGCCGACGGCGGGCGCGGACCGTCAGGGTGGGACGCCTTCGCCGAGAAGCCCGGCACCATCATGGACGGTCACTCCCCCGCCGTCGCGTGCGACCACTACAACAGGCTGCCGGAGGACGTCGCGCTGCTCCAGGAACTCGGCGTGGACTCCTACCGCTTTTCGCTGTCATGGCCGCGGATTCAGCCAGACGGGCGTGGAGCCTTCAATAAGGAAGGCCTCGATTTCTACGACCGGCTGCTGGACCAGCTGCTCGCAGCCGGGGTCTCTCCCATGGCCACTCTCTACCACTGGGACACGCCGCTGCCGCTGGAACACCGCGGCGGCTGGCTGAACCGGGAAACAGCCGAGCGCTTCGGCGAATACGCCAGCGCCGCGGGCGAGCGTTTTGGGGACCGTGTGGCCCAGTGGGTCACGCTCAACGAACCGGTCTCGGTAACCCTGAACGGCTACGCCCTCGGCGTCCACGCCCCTGGCCATGCGCTGATGTTCGATGCACTCCCCTCCATCCACCACCAGCTGTTGGCTCACGGCCTTGGCGCGCAGGCCCTGCGCGCTGCCGGCGTGGCTGGGGGCATCGGCGTAACCAACCTGCATGCCCCCGTCCGGCCGGCAAGCCGAAAGATTGGCGACCGGCTGGTGGCGCACCTCTATGACCTGCTCATGAACAGGATCTATGCGGATCCGGTGCTGCTGGGCCGCTATCCCGCCCTTCCGCTGTATGCCCGGCCGTGGCTCCGGTCCATCGGTAAAATTTCCGACGCCGACCTGCGCACCATCCACCAGCCCTTGGATTTCTACGGCCTTAACTACTATTTCCCGGTGAAGGTTGCCCTGGGGCGCGGCACAGCGTCAATTCCGGCGGACGTACATAAAGCCGTCGCGAGGCTGCCCTTCCATGAGGTGGGTTATCCGGAATACAGCAGCACCGGGTTCGGCTGGCCGGTGGCTCCGGATCATCTGGGGGTCCTCCTGAAGGAACTCCAGGACCGCTATGGCCAGGCCCTGCCCCCGGTGTACATCACCGAGGGCGGCGCCAGCTTCCCGGAACCGGACACGGTTTCCGGAACTTTGGCCGACGAGGAAAGGGTGACGTACCTGGCGGCGCATCTGGGGGCTGCCCTTGATGCTACTGCCCCCGGCGGGATCGCCGCGGGTGTGGACCTGCGCGGCTACTACGTGTGGACCCTGATGGACAACTTCGAATGGGCCGCCGGGTACTCCCAGCGATTCGGGTTAATCCATGTTGACTTTGAGACGCAGGAGAGGACCCCGAAAAAGTCCTTCTACTGGTACCAAGCACTCAGCCGGGCGAGGAAAGCCCAGGGCGCGTAGCTCCCGGCCCCACCGGCTGCGAGCTACAGGTTCTTGTTTGCCCGGTTGATCCGCTTGGCCCGGTCGATCTCGTTGCGGAAGTGCTTCTTGGCCCAGAACACCCCGGCGACGACGGCAACTGCGATGATCAGGAAGATAAGCCAGCCCATGATGAACTCCTTTCGGTCAGGCAAGAGTATCAGGGACGGGTTAACCAAAAAGAACAGCCCCGCTGCAGTAGCAGCGGGGCTGTTCTTCAGTTCAACAAGAATTACTTGATGATCTTGGTAACGCGTCCTGAACCAACGGTGCGGCCGCCTTCGCGGATTGCGAAGCCGAGGCCCTCTTCCATTGCGATCGGCTGGATGAGCGCAACGGTCATCTCAGTGTTGTCGCCGGGCATAACCATTTCCGTGCCCTCGGGCAGGGTGATAACGCCGGTTACGTCCGTGGTACGGAAGTAGAACTGCGGGCGGTAGTTGGAGTAGAACGGGTTGTGACGTCCGCCTTCGTCCTTGGAGAGGATGTAGACGTTGGCCTCGAAGTCGGTGTGCGGGGTGATGGAACCCGGCTTGACGACAACCTGGCCACGCTCGACATCGTCGCGCTTCAGACCGCGGAGCAGGAGGCCACAGTTCTCGCCGGCCCATGCTTCGTCGAGCTGCTTGTGGAACATCTCGATACCTGTAACCGTGGTCTTCTGGACCGGGCGGATGCCGACGATCTCGACCTCGGAGTTGATGGCGAGGGTGCCACGCTCGGCGCGACCCGTAACAACGGTGCCACGGCCGGTGATGGTGAAGACGTCCTCGATCGGCATCAGGAACGGCTTGTCGCGGTCACGTACGGGGTCCGGAACGGACTCGTCGACTGCGGCCATCAGGTCCTCAACGGACTTGACCCACTCGGGGTCGCCTTCCAGGGCCTTGAGGCCGGAAACGCGAACCACGGGTGCTTCGTCGCCATCGAAGCCCTGCGAGCTCAGGAGCTCACGAACTTCCATTTCAACGAGGTCCAGCAGTTCCTCATCGTCAACCATGTCGGCCTTGTTCAGGGCGACCAGCAGGTAGGGAACACCAACCTGGCGGGCGAGCAGAACGTGCTCGCGGGTCTGTGCCATGGGGCCGTCAGTAGCGGCGACCACGAGGATAGCGCCGTCCATCTGGGCAGCACCGGTGATCATGTTCTTGATGTAGTCAGCGTGACCCGGGGCGTCTACGTGTGCGTAGTGGCGCTTTTCGGTCTGGTACTCCACGTGGGAGATGTTGATGGTAATGCCACGCTGACGCTCTTCGGGAGCAGAGTCGATCGACGCGAAGTCGCGCTTCTCGTTGAGATCCGGGTACTTGTCGTACAGCACCTTGGAAATGGCGGCCGTCAGCGTCGTCTTACCGTGGTCAACGTGACCGATGGTGCCGATGTTGACGTGCGGCTTAGTCCGCTCGAACTTTGCCTTTGCCACAGGTTCCTCCTAGAACGTTTTCAAATGACATACCCTTCAGCCGCGCTTGTCGCGGCGGAAACTCAGGTAAGTCTACTTGGGGGGCTTTGGATTGGTGAAATTGCAGATTCAGGAACTAATACTAGTCCCTCGAGCCTGTTCGTGCAGATGGCCGGAACCGGCTTGGCCGGATGTATCCGGCCGGGACCCGGCCACCTGCACCGGCTGTGCTGTCCGGAATCGGAAAGCACACCCGAGGTTGTTCGCTGCGAACAGTCCGAAAGACTATTCGCCGCGGGTCTTCTGGATGATCTCGTCGGCAACTGCCTTCGGGACCTCGGCGTAGCTGTTGAACGTCATGGAGTACACAGCGCGGCCCTGGGTCTTCGAACGCAGGTCACCGATGTAGCCGAACATGCCGGACAGCGGAACGTGCGCACGGATGACCTTGACGCCCTGTGCATCTTCCATGGACTGCATCTGGCCACGGCGAGAGTTGAGGTCACCGATAACTTCACCCATGTATTCCTCAGGGGTGCGGACCTCGACATCCATCAGCGGTTCGAGCAGGACCGGGTTTGCCTTGCGTGCAGCTTCCTTGAAAGCCATACGGCCGGCGATCTTGAACGCCATTTCCGAAGAGTCAACATCGTGGTAGGCGCCGTCAACCAGCGTCGCCTTGATGCCGACAACCGGGTAACCGGCCAGGACGCCGTCGTTCAGTGCATCCTGGATACCCGCATCAACCGACGGGATGTACTCGCGCGGAACGCGGCCACCGGTGACCTTGTTCTCGAACTCGTACAGCTCGCCCTCGGCAGTGTCCAGCGGCTCGATCGCGATCTGGATCTTTGCGAACTGGCCCGAACCACCGGTCTGCTTCTTGTGCGTGTAGTCGTGGCGTTCGACGGCGCGCTTGATGGTTTCGCGGTAGGCAACCTGGGGCTTGCCCACGTTAGCCTCGACCTTGAATTCGCGGCGCATGCGGTCCACCAGGATGTCCAGGTGGAGCTCGCCCATGCCGGCGATGATGGTCTGTCCGGTGTCTTCGTTGAGGGACACCTGGAAGGTGGGGTCCTCAGCGGAGAGCTTCTGGATGGCCGTGGAGAGCTTCTCCTGGTCACCCTTGGTGTTCGGCTCGATGGCAACCGAGATCACGGGCTCCGGGAAGCTCATGGACTCGAGGACGATCTGGTTGGCGGAGTCGCACAGGGTATCGCCCGTGGTGGTGTCCTTCAGACCGATGGCTGCGTAGATGTGGCCCGCGGTAGCGCCTTCAACAGGCATTTCCTTGTTGGCGTGCATCTGGAACAGCTTGCCGATGCGCTCCTTCTTGCCCTTGGTGGAGTTGACCACCTGGGCGCCTGCTTCGACGTGACCGGAGTACACGCGGATGAAGGTGAGCTGGCCGAAGAAGGGGTGCGCGGCAATCTTGAAGGCAAGCGCGGAGAACGGCTCTTCGGAAGAAGGCTTGCGGGTCAGTTCCTTCTCTTCGTCGCGAGGATCGTGGCCGACCATCGGGGGGACGTCGAGCGGGTTCGGCAGGTAGTCGACGACTGCATCAAGCATCGGCTGAACGCCACGGTTCTTGAACGCGGAGCCGCAGAAGATCGGGTAGAGCTCGGAGTTGATCGTCATCTTGCGGATGCCGGCCTTGAGCTCGTCGATCGAGATCTCTTCACCCTCGAGGTACTTCTCCATGAGTTCCTCGGAGGACTCGGCGACGGTCTCAACGAGGTTCGCGCGGTACTCCTCAGCCTTTTCCTGGAGGTCAGCCGGGATCTCGCGGATCTCGTACTTCGCACCCATGGTTACGTCGCCCTTGGCATCGCCGGGCCACACCAGTGCACGCATGTAGAGCAGGTCCACGACGCCGATGAAGTCGTTCTCGGCACCGATGGGCAGCTGCATGACCAGCGGCTTGGCACCGAGGCGGCTGATGATGGTGTCTACGGTGAAGTAGAAGTCAGCGCCCAGCTTGTCCATCTTGTTGACGAAGCAGATGCGGGGAACGTTGTACTTGTCAGCCTGGCGCCAAACAGTCTCGGACTGCGGCTCAACGCCTTCCTTGCCATCGAAGACGGCAACGGCACCGTCGAGGACGCGCAGGGAGCGCTCAACCTCAACGGTGAAGTCAACGTGGCCGGGGGTGTCGATGATGTTGATCTGGTTGTTTTCCCAGAAGCAGGTCACGGCGGCAGACGTGATGGTGATGCCGCGTTCCTTTTCCTGTTCCATCCAGTCAGTGGTCGAAGCGCCGTCGTGCGTTTCGCCGATCTTGTGGTTCACACCCGTGTAGAACAGGATGCGCTCGGTGGTGGTGGTCTTGCCGGCATCAATGTGGGCCATGATGCCGATGTTGCGGACCTTACTAAGGTCGGTAAGCACGTCCTGTGCCACGGGGTCTCCTTTTGGGATTGACTACGCGTTCGCCGCCGGCTCGGTTGAGCCGGCGGCGCCCGGGAGTATTACCAGCGGTAGTGTGCGAAGGCCTTGTTGGACTCGGCCATCTTGTGGGTGTCTTCGCGACGCTTCACAGCGGCACCGAGACCGTTGGATGCATCCAGGATTTCGTTCTGGAGGCGCTCGGTCATCGTCTTTTCGCGGCGGGCCTTGGAGTAGCCAACCAGCCAGCGCAGTGCGAGGGCGGTGGAGCGGCCCGGCTTGACCTCAACCGGAACCTGGTAGGTGGCGCCACCGACGCGGCGTGAGCGGACCTCGAGGGAAGGCTTGACGTTGTCCATGGCCTTCTTGAGGGCTGCTACGGGGTCGCCGCCGGACTTGGCGCGGGCGCCTTCGAGGGCACCGTAGACGATGCGCTCTGCCGTGGACTTCTTGCCGTCAACGAGCACCTTGTTGATGAGCTGGGTGACCAGCGGGGAGCCGTAAACGGGATCTAGTACGAGCGGCCGCTTGGGGGCCGGACCCTTGCGAGGCATATTACTTCTTCTCCATCTTTGCGCCGTAGCGGCTGCGTGCCTGCTTACGGTTCTTGACACCCTGGGTATCGAGGGCGCCACGGACGATCTTGTAGCGGACACCCGGAAGGTCCTTCACACGACCACCGCGGACGAGCACAATGGAGTGCTCCTGCAGGTTGTGGCCAACACCGGGGATGTAGGCGGTTACTTCCACGCCGCCGTTGAGGCGTACACGTGCCACCTTACGCAGAGCCGAGTTCGGCTTCTTCGGGGTGGTGGTGTAGACGCGGGTGCAAACACCGCGGCGCATGGGGCTGCCCTTAAGCGCGGGAGCCTTGGTCTTTGAGACCTTAGGCGTGCGGCCCTTGCGGACCAGCTGGTTAATCGTAGGCACTCTCGTGTTCTCCGTTTTATCCGGAGTGGCCGCTTCCGGCCACTCTCCTTTGCGTTGCCCCGCCGCCTGGGCCTTGAAGAAGATCTCCAAGGCGGCGAAGGCGAAGCCTTAATAGTCGGATCGCATACGCAGGGAATGACCTGACTCGCGTCTTCAACGGTCCCTAGGCATGCAAAAATGTGGCATACGTTGCACAAGAACCCTGCAAACCGGAAACGTCGCTCTGGTTCCGCCCTAAGGCTGGAACCGGCGCACTCATCCACTGCCACAATAACAATTGGTAACAAGTCTAGCATGGACGGCCCCCACCCCTTAATCGGGGCCGTACTCCCCCATCGATTGCTCCGTAACTGTCGTTTTGACGGCCCTAAACGACAGTTACGGAGCAGCCGATGGTTAAAGCAGGGATGGTCCCCCACCTTGCGGTGAAGGACCATCCCGTGGCTAAGACTGGCTGTTACCGGAAGTCGTTGCCCAGGTCGTAGTCATCCAGCGGGATGGCGTGGAACTCGGGAGCTCCGTCCCCACCCAGGGTGTCGTACGAGAAGTCACTGAATGCGCTGGGGCCGGTGAACAGGTTGGCCTTTGCTTCCTCAGTGGGCTCGACGGTGACCTCGGTGTAGCGCGGGAGGCCCGTGCCGGCCGGGATCAGCTTACCGATGATGACGTTCTCCTTGAGGCCGAGCAGCGGGTCGCTCTTGCCTTCCATGGCCGCCTGCGTCAGGACGCGGGTGGTCTCCTGGAAGGAAGCTGCGGACAGCCAGGACTCGGTGGCCAGGGACGCCTTGGTGATGCCCATGAGCTCAGGACGTCCGGAAGCCGGAGTCTTGCCCTCGGACACAACGCGGCGGTTGGCGTCCTCGAAGCGGCTGCGCTCGGCGAGCTCGCCGGGCAGCAGGTCCGATTCGCCGGACTCGATGACCGTGACGCGGCGCAGCATCTGGCGGACGATAACCTCGACGTGCTTGTCGTGGATACCGATGCCCTGGCTGCGGTACACGCCCTGGACTTCGTCCACCAGGAACTTCTGTGCCGCACGCGGACCCATGATACGCAGGACCTGCTTGGGATCCACCGGTCCGTTGATCAGCTTCTGGCCGACGGTGACGTGGTCGCCATCCTCGATCAGCAGGCGTGAACGGCGCAGGACCGGGTAGGCGATCTCTTCGGTTCCGTCATCGGGGGTGATGACCAGGCGCATCTGGCGCTCGGACTCTTCGATGGTGATGCGGCCGGCTGCTTCAGCAATCGGTGCGACACCCTTCGGAGTACGGGCTTCGAAGAGCTCCTGGATACGGGGCAGACCCTGGGTGATGTCGTCGCCACCGCTGGCGGAAACAGCACCACCGGTGTGGAACGTACGCATGGTCAGCTGGGTACCGGGCTCACCGATGGACTGTGCGGCGATAATGCCCACGGCCTCGCCGATGTCCACGGTCTTGCCGGTGGCCAGCGAGCGGCCGTAGCACAGTGCACAGGTACCGACGCTGGACTCACAGGTGAGTACGGAGCGGACCTTGACCTCGGTGATGCCTGCCTTGAACAGCTCGTCGATAACCACGTCACCGCAGTCGGTGCCGGCGGCTGCGAGGACCTTGCCCTCGGAGTCCACGACGTCGACGGCGAGGGTACGTGCGTATGCACTGTTCTCGACGTTCTCGTCCAGGACCAGCTCACCGTTGGAATCGGCGACGGCGATGGGCGTGACCAGGCCACGCTCCGTGCCGCAGTCCTCTTCGCGGACGATAACATCCTGGGAGACATCCACCAGGCGGCGGGTCAGGTAACCCGAGTTGGCGGTACGCAGCGCGGTGTCAGCAAGACCCTTACGGGCACCGTGCGTGGCGATGAAGTATTCCAGAACCGACAGGCCCTCACGGTAGGAGGACTTGATGGGACGGGGAATAATTTCACCCTTCGGGTTGGCCACCAGGCCACGGATACCCGCGATCTGGCGGACCTGCATCCAGTTACCACGTGCACCGGAGGACACCATGCGGTTGATGGTGTTCATCGGAGACAGGCTGTCGCGCATCACCTGGGCGATCTCGTTGGTTGCCTTGTTCCAGATCTCAATCAGTTCCTGGCGACGCTCGTCGTCGTCGATCAGACCCTTGTCGTACTGGCCCTGGATCTTGGCGGCCCGCTCCTCGTACCCGGCAAGGATCTCCGGCTTGGCAGCCGGAACCTCGATGTCGGAGATGGCCACGGTGACGCCTGAACGGGTGGCCCAGTAGAAACCGGCATCTTTCAGGTTGTCCAGCGTTGCCGCGGTGACAACCTTCGGGTAGCGCTCGGCGAGGTCGTTGACGATGCGGGACAGTTCGCCCTTGTCGGCAACAGCTTCAACCCAGGGGTAGTCCTCGGGCAGGGTCTCGTTGAAGAGGACCTGGCCCAGGGAGGTCTGGACGAGCGCGGGCTGACCCTGCTCCCAGCCTTCCGGAGCTTCCCAGCCGGCGTACGGCACGAAGCCTTCGAGGCGGATCTTGACCTGCGAGTTCAGGTGCAGCTCGCGGGCGTCGAACGCCATGATGGCTTCCGAGACCGAACCGAAGATGCGGCCTTCGCCGGCTGAACCCTTGCGCTTGGTGGTCAGGTGGTAGAGGCCGATGATCATATCCTGCGAGGGCAGGGTGACCGGACGTCCGTCAGAGGGCTTCAGGATGTTGTTCGAGGACAGCATCAGGATGCGGGCCTCAGCCTGGGCTTCAGGGCTCAGCGGCAGGTGGACTGCCATCTGGTCGCCGTCGAAGTCAGCGTTGAAGGCGCCACAAACCAGCGGGTGGAGCTGGATGGCCTTGCCTTCAACAAGCTGCGGCTCGAACGCCTGGATGCCCAGGCGGTGCAGGGTAGGTGCACGGTTGAGCAGCACCGGGTGTTCGGTGATGATCTCTTCCAGCACATCCCAGACCTGCGGACGGTAACGCTCAACCATGCGCTTGGCCGACTTGATGTTCTGGGCGTGGTTGAGGTCAACCAGGCGCTTCATCACGAACGGCTTGAAGAGCTCCAGGGCCATCTGCTTGGGCAGGCCACACTGGTGCAGCTTCAGCTGCGGGCCGACGACGATGACCGAACGGCCGGAGTAGTCGACGCGCTTGCCGAGGAGGTTCTGGCGGAAACGGCCCTGCTTGCCCTTGAGCATGTCGCTCAGGGACTTCAGCGGACGGTTGCCTGGTCCGGTGACCGGACGGCCGCGGCGGCCGTTGTCGAAGAGGCTGTCAACAGCTTCCTGAAGCATGCGCTTCTCGTTGTTGACGATGATCTCCGGAGCACCCAGGTCAAGCAGGCGCTTGAGGCGGTTGTTGCGGTTGATCACGCGGCGGTACAGGTCGTTGAGGTCGGAGGTCGCGAAGCGTCCACCGTCCAGCTGGACCATGGGGCGCAGTTCCGGCGGGATCACCGGGACGGCGTCGAGGACCATGCCAAGCGGGCTGTTGTTGGTGGTCAGGAACGCGTTGACCACCTTCAGGCGCTTGAGGGCACGGGTCTTGCGCTGGCCCTTGCCGTTGGCGATGATGTCGCGTAGCAGGTCCGACTCGGCCTGCATGTCGAAGCTCTCAAGACGCTTCTTGATGGCTTCGGCACCCATGGAGCCTTCGAAGTACATGCCGTAGCGGTCGCGCAGCTCGCGGTACAGGCCTTCGTCACCTTCGAGGTCGGCGACCTTGAGGTTTTTGAACCGGTCCCAGACCTGCTCGAGGCGCTCGATGTCGGCGTCGGCACGCTTGCGCACGTTGGCCATCTGGCGGTCCGCGGAGTCGCGGGCCTTCTTCTTGTCGGCAGCCTTCGCGCCTTCGCCCTCAAGGCGGGCAATTTCGCCTTCGAGGTCGCGGGCGATCGCCGCGATGTCGGAGTCGCGGTTGTCGATCAGCTGCTTCTTCTCGATGTCGTGCTCAACCTGCAGGTTGGGCAGTTCCTCGTGGCGGGCAGCTTCGTCGACGCTGGTGATCATGTAGGCAGCGAAGTAGATGACCTTTTCGAGGTCCTTCGGTGCCAGGTCAAGGAGGTAGCCCAGACGTGAGGGAACACCCTTGAAGTACCAGATGTGCGTGACGGGAGCGGCCAGTTCGATGTGGCCCATGCGCTCACGGCGGACCTTTGCGCGGGTGACCTCAACGCCACAACGCTCACAAATGATGCCCTTGAAGCGCACGCGCTTGTACTTGCCGCAGTAGCATTCCCAGTCCCGTGACGGGCCGAAGATCTTCTCGCAGAAGAGGCCGTCCTTCTCGGGCTTGAGCGTGCGGTAGTTGATGGTTTCCGGCTTCTTAACCTCGCCGTACGACCAGCCGCGGATGTCTTCCGCGGTGGCGAGGCCGATCTGCATGAGGCCGAAGGAGGATTCGCTGGACATATGGTCCCTGTTCTCTCTTGTTCTCTAAATTCTGAAGTCTTGGGTGCGGAATGAGGGAGGGAGCGTACCGGAATAAGACAGCGCGGGTGGTGCCGCTTTTCCCGGTACGCCCGCCTGCTAGACCTCTTCTACGGAACTGGGCTCTGCACGAGACAGATCGATGCCCAGTTCTTCCGCAGCCGTGAAGACTGCGTCATCAGAGTCACGCATTTCAATTGTGGTTCCGTCCGTGGAAAGAACTTCCACGTTCAGGCACAGCGACTGCATTTCCTTGATCAAGACCTTGAAGGACTCGGGAACACCCGGCTCGGGGATGTTCTCGCCCTTGACGATGGCTTCGTAAACCTTCACGCGGCCATGGATGTCATCAGACTTGATGGTGAGGAGTTCCTGGAGCGTGTAGGCGGCGCCGTAAGCTTCGAGCGCCCACACTTCCATTTCACCGAAGCGCTGGCCACCGAACTGTGCCTTACCACCCAGCGGCTGCTGCGTGATCATGGAGTACGGGCCGGTGGAGCGCGCGTGGATCTTGTCGTCCACCAGGTGGTGGAGCTTCAGGATGTACATGTAGCCGACCGAGATCGGATCCGGGAACGGCTCGCCGGAGCGGCCGTCAAACAGGCGGGTCTTGCCGGAGGAGTTGATCAGGCGTTCGCCGTCGCGGGTCACGTTGGTGGAGTCCAGCAGGCCCGTGATTTCCTCTTCGCGGGCGCCATCGAACACCGGCGTTGCAACAGTGGTCTGGCCACTTTCGCGCGGCAGGTTCGGCAGCTGCTTGACCCACTCGGGCTCGCCTTCGATCTTCCAGCCGGTCTTGGCAACCCAGCCGAGGTGCGTTTCGAGCACCTGGCCCACGTTCATACGGCCCGGGACACCCAGCGGGTTCAGGACGATATCAACGGGGGTGCCGTCGGCAAGGAAGGGCATGTCCTCAACGGGGAGGATCTTGGAGATAACACCCTTGTTGCCGTGGCGGCCGGCGAGCTTGTCGCCGTCGGTGATCTTGCGCTTGGCAGCGACGTAGACGCGGACCAGCTGGTTTACGCCCGGGGGCAGCTCGTCGTCGTTGTCGCGGTCGAAGACGCGCACGCCGATGACGGTGCCAGACTCGCCGTGGGGCACCTTCAGGGAGGTGTCGCGCACTTCGCGGGACTTCTCACCGAAGATGGCGCGCAGCAGGCGCTCTTCCGGGGTCAGCTCGGTTTCACCCTTCGGGGTGACCTTTCCAACCAGGATGTCCCCTGCTTCAACCTCGGCACCGATGTGGATGATGCCGCGCTCGTCCAGGCCCGCCAGTACTTCCTCGGACACGTTGGGGATGTCACGGGTGATTTCCTCGGCACCAAGCTTGGTGTCGCGGGCATCGATCTCGTGCTCCTCGATGTGGATGGAGGAAAGAACGTCCTCGGCAACAATGCGTTGCGAGAGGATGATGGCGTCCTCGAAGTTGTGGCCTTCCCATGACATGAATGCCACGAGCAGGTTCTTGCCCAGGGCGAGCTCGCCCTGGTCCGTTGCCGGGCCGTCGGCGATGATGCCGCCAACTTCCAGGCGCTGGCCTTCGTTCACCAGGACACGGTGGTTGTAGCAGTTGCCCTGGTTGGACCGGGCGAACTTGTTGATGCGGTAGTTGGTCTCCGTGCCGTCGTCGTTAAGCATGATGACGAGCTCGGCGGAAACCTCGGTGACCACACCGGCCTTCTTGGCGATGACAACGTCACCGGCGTCGACGGCTGCGGCGCGCTCCATGCCGGTGCCCACGAAGGGGGCCTCGGAACGGACCAGCGGCACGGCCTGGCGCTGCATGTTGGCACCCATGAGTGCGCGGTTTGCATCGTCATGCTCCAGGAACGGGATCAGGGCGGTAGCCACGGACACCATCTGGCGCGGGGAAACGTCCATGAACTCCACGTCCTCGGCGGGCACGAGGACAGGCTCGCCTCCACCACCGCGGGCACGGACCAGGACGGTCTCTTCAGCGAACTTCTTGTTCTCGTCCAGCGGTGCGTTGGCCTGGGCGATCAGCACCTCAGCCTCGTCGTCGGCCGTCAGGTACTGGACGTCGTCGGACACGACGCCATCCTTGACCAGGCGGTAGGGCGTCTCGATGAAGCCGAACGGGTTGATGCGTCCGTAGGATGCCAGCGAACCGATCAGGCCAATGTTCGGGCCTTCAGGGGTTTCGATGGGGCACATACGTCCGTAGTGGGACGGGTGCACGTCACGGACTTCCATGCCGGCGCGGTCACGGGACAGACCACCCGGGCCAAGCGCCGACAGGCGGCGCTTGTGGGTCAAACCCGAGAGCGGGTTGTTCTGGTCCATGAACTGCGAGAGCTGGGACGTTCCGAAGAACTCCTTGATCGCGGCGACCACGGGGCGGATGTTGATCAGGGTCTGCGGCGTGATGGCCTCGACGTCCTGGGTGGTCATACGCTCGCGGACAACGCGCTCCATACGGGACAGGCCGGTGCGGACCTGGTTCTCGATGAGCTCGCCGACGGCGCGGATGCGGCGGTTGCCGAAGTGGTCGATGTCGTCGATTTCGACGCGCAGGTCCACTTCCTGGCCATCGCGGGTGCCCTTGATGGTCTTCTCGCCGGCGTGCAGCGCAACGAGGAACTTGATCATGGCAACGATGTCTTCAACGTGCAGGACCGAGGCTTCCTTGTCGCCAAGGGAGCGGTCGATGCCAAGCTTGCGGTTGATCTTGTAGCGGCCAACCTTGGCCAGATCGTAGCGCTTGGAGTTGAAGTACAGGTTGTCCAGCAGCGACTGGGCAGCCTCGACGGTGGGCGGCTCGCCCGGGCGCAGCTTCCGGTAGATATCCAGCAACGCGTCTTCGCGGGTCTCGGTTGCGTCCTTCTCCAGCGTTGCGCGCATGGAGTCGTACTGGCCGAACTCTTCGAGGATCTGGCCTTCGGTCCAGCCAAGGGCCTTCAGCAGGACCGTGACGGACTGCTTGCGCTTACGGTCGAGACGGACGCCAACCTGGTCGCGCTTGTCGATTTCGAGCTCGAACCAGGCGCCGCGGGACGGGATGATCTTCGCGGTGAAGATGTCCTTGTCGCTGGTCTTGTCGGCGGCGCGCTCAAAGTAGGCGCCCGGGGAACGGACCAGCTGGGAGACGACGACACGCTCGGTGCCGTTGACCACGAAGGTGCCCTTCTCGGTCATCAGCGGGAAGTCGCCCATGAACACGGTCTGCTGCTTGATTTCGCCCGTGTTGTTGTTCATGAACTCGGCCTTGACATACAGCGGAGCGGAGTACGTAGCGTCCCGGTCCTTGCACTCGGCCATGGTGTACTTCGGATCAGCGAACTCCGGATCCGAGAAGCTCAGGGACATGGTGCCCTGGAAGTCCTCGATCGGGGAGATCTCTTCAAAGATGTCCGACAGGCCGGACGTCGTGGCGACGCTGAGATCGTTTTCTTCGACAGCCTTCGCTACGCGTGCCTGCCAGCGTTCGTTACCGACCAGCCAGTCAAAGCTGTCAGTCTGCAGGGCAAGCAGATTCGGAACGTCAAGAGGTTCGTGAATCTTTGCGAATGAGAGCCGGCGAGTGGCACCATCAGTGCTGTCGGCAGTGTTAGCGGTTTCGTTATTAGAGGTGCTCGAGGCGACCAAGAGGGATCCTTCCACAGACCTTCAGGCGTTTTCAGATCTCCCCCGCTGTGCACCCTGCGGAATGCTCCGCAGTGCTACCATCCGGTTCCGCTATATGACCCGGGGCCCGCGCTGACCATGCTGTGACGTTGTTGACGGCACGTTGATTGTCAGCTGCAAGGCAAAGCCCACCGCTATATGAAGGCTGAAGGTAAACAGGGAAGACGCAAATATCTACGATACGGCAAAATAACCTACATGTCTACCCCATGTCCGCCCGGAATGCAAGCACCGGTTTTGGGCAGGTACGCGACGCCGCTTCCGGGACGCCGCCCGGGTGGGGCCGTGCGCGGCGGGACTAAAGCCGCAGCGTGACTCCCGCGTCCGTGCAGGTTCCGGCGTTGGCAAAGACCGCGTCCCGGACCGCGTCCTGTGATTCCTGCGCGGGACGGCCGCCGGAACCGGCCACACCCGAATGGTCAATGGCCAGCAGGCTCAAGGAGGCGAACAGGCCGCGCAGGTCACCGGACACCGTCTCCTTGGCCTCTTCGGCCCGCAGGTAGATGTCCTCATAGGCTTCGGAGTCGCTGGGCGGGGCGGCCGCGTAGCTTTCAACCAGGGAGTTGAAGAGCTCGCACGCTGCCTTGGTGCCATTAGCAGGGGACGACGACGGCGTCCCGGCACTGCCGCCAGCCGAACCACTGGTGCGGGCGGTGCTTGGCTGCGGCTGGGTTGGCGCCGGAGAGGGGGCTTCCTGGGCAGGCACGGATACAGAACACGCGGTAAGCGCTGCGAGGGCTGCGGCTGCCGCCGTGGCGAGGATCTTTTTCACGCTGCTGCTCCAACCATCCGGGGCAGGGACCTGCTCCCCCTGCAAAAGTGTCTGCGCTCCACCCTACGCACGCCGCCGCCGTCGTGCACGTCCATGGGATGGGGACCTCTCCCCCGCCTCCCCTCGCCTGCCCCGCCTGCAGGCTGCGGCGCCGGCCACGCTTCAGCCTGCCGGCGGAATGCACATAGCGCACCAGGCGTTTGAATACTTAGGTGACCAGGGTCACGATAGCCTTGGTGGCACACACCGGAAAACGGAATGGAAGAGATAACCATGGGCAACTCCCGTGACAACACTGACGTTGTCATCCTCGCAGCAGTGCGCACCCCACAGGGCCGGATCACTGGGCAGCTGGCAAGCTTTACCGCAGTGGAACTGGGTTCCCGGGCCATCAAGGGCGCCCTGGACGCCAGTGGGGTGGACGCCGGTGACGTGCAGGCCGTCATCATGGGCCAGGTTCTGCAGGCGGGTGCCGGCCAGAACCCTGCCCGGCAAAGTTCAATCGGTGCCGGCATCGGATGGGACGTCCCCGCGGTGACAATCAACAAGGTTTGCCTATCTGGGCTCACGGCGGTGATCGATGCCGCCCGGATGATCCGCGGCGGCGAAGCGGAAGTGGTGGTGGCCGGTGGCCAGGAGTCCATGACCCGGGCACCGCACCTGCTTCCCGGCTCGCGGCAGGGCTGGACCTACGGTTCGATCCAGGCGCTGGACGTGGCGGCGCACGACGGCCTGACGGACGCCTTCGACGGCCAGTCCATGGGCCTGTCCACCGAGACCCGCAACCTGGCCCTGGGCATTGACCGCACCTCGCAGGACAACGTGGCCGCCCAGTCCCACCAGCGCGCTGCGCTGGCCGCCAAGAATGGAACCTTCGACGACGAAATCGTTCCGGTCAGCGTCAAGCAGCGCAAAGGCGATCCCGTTGTGGTGTCCGCTGACGAGGGCGTCCGCCCGAACACCTCGGTGGACTCCCTGGCCGGGCTCCGTGCAGCTTTCGTGACGGACGGTACCATCACGGCCGGGAACTCTTCTCCCCTGTCGGACGGGGCCGCAGCCCTGGTACTGGCATCCCGCGGCTACGCCGAAGAACACGGCCTGGAGTACCTGGCCGTCGTCGGGAAGCCGGGGCAGGTGGCAGGACCGGACAACTCACTGCACTCACAGCCGTCCAACGCCATCAAGAATGCCCTGGGACGGGCCGGCTGGACCGTCGCCGACCTTGATTTCATTGAAATCAACGAAGCCTTCGGATCCGTAGCCGTCCAGTCGCTCAAGGACCTGGACTACCCGCTGGAAAAGTGCAACATCCACGGCGGGGCCATTGCGCTGGGCCATCCCATCGGCGCCTCGGGCGCACGGCTGGCCGTCCATGCCGCGCATGAGCTGAAGCGCCGCGGAACGGGTAAAGCCGCCGTGTCCCTGTGCGGTGGCGGCGGGCAGGGCGAAGCGCTCCTGCTCTACCGCGACTGATGGCCGGCCCACCTGTGAACGGGGACGGCGGCGCCGGACACGGACGCTTCCTGTCCGACGCCGAGGCCCGCGGGCTGACGGTGGACATCGTGGAAAGGCCGGCTGCCAAAAGCCTTGAAGAAGCGGCCGCCATCCTCGGAATCAGCCCTGCAGACATCGTCAAGTCACTGGTGGTCAAGCACAAGGACGGCACGTTCCTGTTTGCGCTGATCCCCGGCGACCGCCAGATTTCCTGGCCCAAGCTGCGGACCCTGGTGGGTGTCAACAAGCTCTCCCTGCCTCCCGCTGACGTGGCGCTGGAAGCAACAGGCTATGAGCGCGGAACCATCACCCCGCTGGGCAGCACCAGCCGCTGGCCGGTCTACGCGGACGCCAGCATTACGGGGCGGCGGATCTCGATGGGCGCCGGCGCCCACGGGTACAGCGCCTTCGTGGACGCGGACGCCCTGACCGCTGCACTGGATGCGGTCATCGCGGACATCAGCGACCCCGCCTGACCACCCGGACCCAACTGAGTAGCGCTAAGTGTCGTTTTGGTGCCCCATAACGACACTTAGCGCTACCTACTTTCGCCGGGAACGCAAAAAGCCCCGCCCACAAACGTGGACGGGGCTTCCTGAGGAAAAAGCGCGTTACTACTTGAGGGTAACGGTTGCGCCTGCAGCCTCGAGCTGCTCCTTGGCCTTCTCGGCAGCTTCCTTGGTTGCACCTTCGAGGACAGCCTTGGGAGCGCTGTCAACCAGGTCCTTGGCTTCCTTGAGGCCCAGGGAAGTGATGGCGCGAACTTCCTTGATCACTGCGATCTTCTTGTCGCCGGCAGCTTCGAGGACGACGTCGAAGTCAGTCTTCTCTTCAACCTCTTCAGCAGCAGCGCCGGCGGGGCCAGCAACAGCAACAGCAGCAGCGGTAACTTCGAAGGTCTCTTCGAAGAGCTTGACGAACTCGGAGAGCTCGATGATGGTCAGTTCCTTGAAAGCTTCAATGAGCTCTTCGTTGGTGAGCTTCGCCATGGTAGGCGTCCTTCCTGTTGTGGTGCTCAGCGGCACGCGGCCGTGCTTCACACCGGAGTCTGGTCTAAAAGAGAGTTAGTTCTCTTCGGTGGCTGCGGCTTCGGCCGGAGCTTCGGTCTCTGCTGCTTCTGCGGCCGGAGCTTCTTCAGCGGCGGGCGCCTCGGCAGCTGCCGGTGCACCGTTCTCTTCTTCAAGCTTGAGGCGCAGGGCATCGATGATGCGTGCAGCGGCGGCAGCAGGGGCCTTGAGGACGCCTGCAACCTTGGCGAGCTGCAGCTCGCGGGACTCGAGTGCTGCCAGGGCAGCAACCTCGCTGGCGTTCAGTGCCTTGCCCTCGAAGTAACCGGTCTTGATGACCAGCTGCTTGTTGGTCTTGGCAAAATCCGTCAGGCTCTTGGCAGCGGCAACTGCGTCACCCTTGATGAAGGCGATTGCAGTGGGGCCGGAGAGCTGGTCGTTGAATGCTTCAACGCCGGCTTCCTTGGCTGCAATGGCGGTCAGGGTGTTCTTGACGACCGCGAACTTGGTGTCCTGGCCGAGAGAAACACGCAGCTGCTTGAGCTGTGCAACGGTGAGCCCGCGGTATTCGGTCAGGACAGCGGCGTTCGATTCCTTGAAATCGTTGGTGATCTCAGCTACTGCTGAAACCTTGATAGGCGTTGCCATAACCCTCCTTCCGGGGATAGTGCCGGTATTCGACGGTCCCCGCTCGGATGAGCTAAAACTAAAAACGCCCCGCGCAGATGCACGGGGCTTGGCTCAACACGGGTATCCCATGGAGCTTTGCTTCGTTCACCTGCGCCGGCCGCCCTGCGTTGAGGGTCCTTCGTCCGGAAATCCGCTTCGATCCCCCGCGCACAACTACAGAGTTGAGCCATGTTCAGGGGAGTGGATTTCCAACAACCGACGGTCTTTGGTCATCACAGTCTACGGGAGGTGCCGCCGCTGCGCCAAATCGGCAGTCAGCTGTTGCTGGTGCCAAGGCGCGGAAGCTCCTTTTGCCATATCCCCGTCACGCCTGCGGTCCGGAATCCCAACTGTTGGTTGACGGTCAGGAGGTACCGGTTTTCCGGGGCGTTCCAGGTGTAGATGACCCGGGCGTCCGGAAACTGCTCAGTCAACCGCTCCATGTTCGCCACCTTGATCAGGAGACCTAACTTGTTGCCGCGGTGCTCCTGCAGGACGAGCGTATCGTCCTGGAAAACCACGTCCGCGCGGTGCGCAAGCACCGTGATGGTGGTCAGGCCAACCAGCGCACCGCTGGCGAGATGCTCGACGGCGGTGACCACTGTCCGCCTGCCCTGCGCAATAGCCACATCTTCGGCCTCCCGGAGGATGGCGCCGTCGAACACCATGTCCTGCTCCACCGGCACGTGGAGAGACGGATCGACGTCGGCCCCGGCCTGGTTTTCGAGGACAGCTACGGCCTCCAGCCAGCGGTCCGGGCACCGGTCCGTCCAATGGTGCAGCCGGTACCTGCCGTTGTTTGCTTCCTCCGCTTCGGCCTGCAGGTCTGCCACCAGCTTCGAGTCCAGTGGCAGCAGGCACGAACTGAACTGCTCAATGTGCTGCAGGGTGTAGCCGGTGCGTTGGGCGAACTCCACCTCGCGGCTCTCCAGCGGCACGAAGCCCTGCCCCGACCCAGGGACCAGCTGGGCGCGCTCGAATTCGTGCAGGGATGCGCCCGGATGGTTGGTATCCACCAGGATCATGGTGCGGCCCTCATTGCGGGCCAGCTGCTCCGCGGCCTGGAGCAACCGCCTCCCAACGCCCTGGCGCTGGAACTCGGGCAGGATGTCCAGCGTGAACTCCGCAAGGTCCAGGTTATCTGTGAGGGGCAGGGCGATATCAACGGTGCCCACAATCTCCCCGTCCACCTTGGCTACGAGGATCAGCTGCCGCTCATAGGGATCCGCGAACTCAAGAAGCTTTTCCAGGGGACCGTAAGCGAGGTCGTCGCTGCCCCAGGTCTGCATGCGGACTTTGCGTCCCACTTCGACGGCGGCAAGGAAGTCCGCAGCGTCCGGCGCCTCGAGTGAATCAGGGATCCAGAGCTGCTCGATCTTCACGTCTTGTGCCATAGGCGCATCATCCCAGCCGTTTCTGCCACTCACCTTCATAACCAGCAGGCCTGAATCCAAGGGCAATATTTATGGCCAGCATATGTTGGTTTTCATTGGCGTTCCATGTCAACACAGAATGCGCCGAAGGCCACCTGGCCTGGGCATGCCGCAGATTTGCAACCTTGATGAGCAAGCCGAGGCGGTGGCCGCGGTGTTGCGCCGTGACCAGGGTGTCCTGCTGGGCGATGGACGCCGGCACTCCGGGCCGCCAGTTAAGGACCGTGTAGGCAACCAGCTCCCCGGTAGCGCTGTGCAGTGCGGCGGTCACGGCGGACTGCAGGCCGCTGCGGGCCGTCGTTCTTTCCTCATCGCGCACCCGGCCGGCGTCCCAGTCCTCCCCCTCCCAGTCCATCCCGGCGATGGGAACATCCGTGCTCATCCGGGCTTTGAGAAGCGCGTACGCGTCCACCAGGTCTTCAGGACAGGCGTCGTCCCATCCCGTGATGCTGTAGTCCCCCGCCGCGGCTGATGCCTCCGTTTCCAGCCGGGCCAGCAGTTCCGGCGCCACGGGAAGCTCCAGTCGGCTGGAGCGTTCAACCTGCTCCAGCTCGTAGCCGGAAGCGGCAGCGAACGCCACTGCCGGTTCAGCCACTGGAAGGCCTCCGGCACCGGACTTGGCCGGGAGCAGGGGAGTCCCGTCCGCCGCCGCCAGCGGAACCTCGTGGTAGCCGTAGAGGGATGTCCGGCGCCGTTCCCTGGCAATCGATTCAGCGTGTAGCAGTAGCATCCTGCCCAGCCCTTGGCGCCGGTAGGTGGGCCCAATCAAGACGTCGATGCCGGCAGTGTGCGTGTTCTCTCGGAGCGGGAGTTCCACGGAGCACGTACCAACGGCCTTCCCGTTCAGCCTCGCCAGGTAGAGCTGGCGCTCCTCGTACTCGCTGCCCCGCCAGAACTCGGCAGCTTCCGGCAAGGTGGGGCAACGGTCCAGGTTGCCCCACAGGGCAAGGTCGTGCTCCACCCGCAGGGCGTGGCACTCCTCGAAGTCTGCTGTATATCCTGCAGAACCGGCGATGGTGCCGCTGCCCGGTTCATGCAGCACTTCAACGGCCGAAAGTGCTGGTGCGGCGGGGTTCGCTGGGAAGGTATCCGGCGTCGGGTCAGCCATTCCTACAGCTTAGGCAAAAGCTCCAGCTGCGGGGATAGGCCTCGGAGCTTAAACAAAACCGCCCGGCACGGATGCCGGGCGGTTTTGTTGCGGCGGAAGATTCCGCTGCATGGGGCTTCAAACGAGGATTTAGGCCTCGGTCAGAACCTTGGTGACGTTCGGGTCAACGGAGATGCCGGGACCGAACGTGGTAGCAACGGTGGCCTTCTGGATGTAGCGGCCCTTGGAAGCGGACGGCTTCAGGCGAAGCACCTCTTCCAGTGCTGCTGCGTAGTTCTCCGCCAGCTTGATGGCGTCAAAGGAGACCTTGCCGATGATGAAGTGCAGGTTGGAGTGCTTGTCGACGCGGAAGTCGATCTTTCCACCCTTGATGTCGTTGACGGCCTTGGTGACGTCGGGGGTCACGGTGCCCGTCTTCGGGTTCGGCATCAGGTTACGCGGACCCAGTACCTTACCGAGGCGGCCAACCTTGCCCATGAGGTCAGGGGTGGCAACGGCAGCGTCGAAGTCGGTCCAGCCGGCGGCGATCTTTTCGATCAGGTCGTCGGAACCAACGAAGTCGGCGCCGGCAGCGATTGCTGCCTCAGCCTTGTCACCGGTGGCGAAAACCAGGACGCGGGCGGTCTTACCGGTGCCGTGGGGCAGGTTGACGGTGCCGCGGACCATCTGGTCAGCCTTGCGGGGGTCGACGCCGAGGCGGAATGCAACCTCAACCGTGGCGTCGAACTTGGACGGGTTGGTGTCCTTGGCGAGGGTCACTGCCTCGAACGGCGCGTAGAACTTCTCCGCGTCGATCTTGGCGGCTGCTGCCTCATATGCTTTGCTGCGCTTTGCCATGCTGCTTATTTCTCCTTGTGCAGTTGTGGTCTGCGGACCGCGCTGGGCCCTGCCACAGTTGGTGGACGGGCTCGTTATCCGTGCCCGGTTCCCAACATCTCAGTTTCGGTGGTGCCGGTGTCCCGGCGGTGCCGCCCGTCGTCGTGATCGGTTACCCGACCCGGCGCAGGCAGCGAAGGCGATTAGCCTTCGACGGTGATGCCCATGGAGCGGGCGGTGCCGGCGATGATCTTCGCTGCGCCTTCGAGGCTGGTGGCGTTGAGGTCTTCCATCTTGGTGGAGGCGATCTCGTTGACCTGGGCCTGGGTCAGCTTGGCAACCTTGACGGTGTGCGGGGTTGCTGAACCCTTGGCGACGCCTGCAGCCTTCTTGATGAGCTCTGCAGCCGGCGGGGTCTTGGTGATGAACGTGAAGGAACGGTCCTCGTAGACCGTGATTTCCACGGGGATGACGTTTCCGCGCTGGGCTTCCGTCGCAGCGTTGTACGCCTTGCAGAATTCCATGATGTTGACACCGTGCTGGCCAAGCGCAGGACCGATCGGCGGAGCCGGGTTAGCGGCACCTGCCTGGATCTGCAGCTTGATGAGGCCGGTGACCTTCTTCTTGGGAGCCAATGTAGGGTCCTTCTCTCAATAACGTCCTGGGGCACAGGAGCGTGCCTCAGGTTTGTGGCCGCCATGGCAAGGCGGCCGGCCGTTCCGGTGCTGCTAAGCGGGCAGCCCCGGGACGAATTCTTGGGTGATCAGATCTTGGTGACCTGGTTGAACGCCAGGGTAACCGGCGTTTCGCGCTCGAAGATGGACACCAGCACCACGAGGGTCTGGGATTCGACCTTGATCTCGGAAATGGTGGCCGGAAGGGTCTCGAACGGGCCCTCCTTGACGATGACGGACTCGCCAACTTCGAAGTCCACGTCCACGGGGGCCTGGTTCTGCTTGTTGACCGGCTTGCCCTTCTCGGCCTGCTCTTCCTCAAAGACCGGGGCGAGCATGGAGAAGACCTCGTCCAGGCGCAGCGGCACGGGGTTGTGGGCGTTGCCCACGAAGCCGGTGACACCCGGGGTGTGGCGGACGGCGCCCCACGAGGCGTCGGTCAGGTCCATGCGGACCAGTACGTAGCCGGGGATGCGGACGCGGTTGATGACCTTGCGCTGAGCGTTCTTGATCTCAACGACTTCTTCCATGGGCACCTGGATTTCGAAGATGTAATCTTCCATGTCCAGGGTCTGGATGCGGGTTTCCAGGTTGGCCTTCACGCGGTTCTCGTAACCGGCGTAGGAGTGGATGACGTACCAGTCACCTTCCTGGCGGCGCAGCTTGGCCTTGAACTCCTCAGCGGGGTCAACGTCTGCTTTGGCGGCGGCAGCGGCGAGGGCGTCAGTGGACTCCTCTTCGGAGCCGGCGTCTGCCTCTGCGTCAAAGTCGGAACCGGCGTCATCGGATTCGGGCGCGGAGGACTCAACCTCAGACTCGTTACCGGCTTCTGCCGTGACGTCCGCGGACTCTTCCAGCTCAGTCTCGGTTACCTCGAGCTCCTGCTCAGACACTTGGTCTCCTGCTTCCTCATTGCCTAACATGCCTATTTAAATGGCTCAATTCCGCACACCGCTGTTCCGTCCGGGAATCCCGGAGGAACACGCGGCCTGCGGACCGTGCAGCGTTAGCTGTCCGTGGTGCCGGTCCCGCCGAAGACCCAGCCGACGGCAGTTCCAAAACCGATGTCCAGCAGGCTGACGATGACCATCATGATGCCCACGAACACCAGCACCACGAGCGTGTAATTGATCAGTTCCTTGCGGGTGGGTGCAACAACCTTCTTCAGTTCGCCGATGATCTGGCGGACGAAGAGTGCAATGCGGGCGAAGAAGTTTGCCTTGGCGTCCTTCTTAGCTGGGCGGCCCTTGGAGCTGCTGGCAGCTGTTTCGGTCACCTGGTCCTCGCTCATCTTTGCAATGTTGGATTACCCGGCTCTGATCAGAACCATGGTTACTGCGCTTGCCCCGGATTTTCGCCCGGGGCGCTTGCGCAGGGCAGACAGGACTCGAACCTGCAACCTGCGGTTTTGGAGACCGCTGCGCTACCAATTGCGCCACTACCCTATGGAGTGAATTCCACTGTCTGACCACGAAGCACCAGCTTGCACTGGGGCGCACGTCATCATCCGTGTTTTCAACACCGGTGAACCAGTCTACGCAACAACTTCGCGTTCGTCGAACCGGCACATTCCCGGCCCTCCCCTGATGGCCGGCCTGATGTTTGACCAGGACACAGTCACAACCGGCAACCCGGAGGGTCCGGTGAACAGCATAGAGTAGAACTCGTCGAATCCCACATTCCAGCCCCCAGGCTGCAAGCGAAGAACGGACCTGCCATGTCTGCCGCCCGCGTTTCCCAGCGCATTTCCGCAATTGCCGAATCCGCAACCCTCGCCGTTGACGCCAAGGCGAAGGCGCTGAAGGCGGCGGGCCGGCCGGTTATTGGGTTCGGTGCCGGTGAACCGGACTTCCCCACCCCGGATTACATTGTCCAGGCCGCCATCGACGCTGCCGGCCAGCCGAAGTACCACCGCTACTCCCCCGCGGGCGGGCTGCCGGAGCTGAAGAAGGCCATCGCGGAAAAGACGCTGCGCGACTCCGGCTACGCTGTGGACCCTTCCCAGGTGCTGGTCACCAACGGAGGCAAGCAGGCGGTCTACAACACGTTCGCCACGCTGGTTGATCCGGGCGATGAGGTTATTGTCCCCACCCCGTTCTGGACCACCTACCCGGAGGCCATCCGCTTGGCCGGCGGTGTGCCCGTTGAGGTGTTCGCGGGTCCTGAGCAGGACTACCTGGTGACTGTGGAACAGCTCGAAGCA
This sequence comes from Pseudarthrobacter quantipunctorum, assembly GCF_045291495.1. NCBI lineage: Bacteria > Bacillati > Actinomycetota > Actinomycetes > Micrococcales > Micrococcaceae > Pseudarthrobacter > Pseudarthrobacter quantipunctorum. Next base: position 1,074,281 of record NZ_CP148033.1, on the reverse strand, counting down.
GCCGTCACGGACCGGACGAAGATCCTGCTGTTCGTCTCGCCGTCGAACCCCACAGGCTCCGTCTACTCGCCTGAGCAGGTAGCGGAGATCGGCAAGTGGGCAGCGGCAAAGGGCCTTTGGGTGGTCACTGACGAGATCTACGAGCACCTGACGTACGACGGCGTGCCCTTCACCTCCATCGCCACCGCCGCACCGGAGCTGGGCGACAAAGTGGTCATCCTCAACGGCGTTGCCAAGACCTATGCCATGACCGGCTGGCGGGTGGGCTGGATGATCGGTCCGGCCGACGTCATCAAGGCCGCCACCAACCTCCAGTCGCACGCCACGTCCAACGTCTCCAACATCATGCAGATCGCTGCCCTGGCCGCTGTTTCAGGCCCGCTGACCGCCGTTGACGAGATGAAGGTCGCCTTTGACCGCCGCCGCAAGGCGATCGCTGCCGGCCTGAACGCCATCCCCGGCGTTGAATGCCCGACGCCGAAGGGCGCCTTCTACGTCTACGCGGACGTCCGTGCGCTGCTGGGCAAGGAATTCCCGACGGCATCCGGCACCGCCACGCCGCAGACCTCCGCTGAACTGGCTGCACTGATCCTGGACGAGGTTGAGGTGGCGGTGGTTCCGGGTGAGGCCTTCGGCCCGTCCGGCTACCTGCGCCTCTCCTACGCGCTTGGTGACGACGACCTCGCGACCGGCGTGCAGCGGCTCCAGGACTTCCTGGGCAAGGCCCAGTAGGACGCTCTCTCACTTAACGCAAGAAAATATCGGACGCTCTCTCACTTATGAACTGGTCCCCGATAGTTGGACTGGCTAAATTGGGATTCTAGGCTGCGAGGGTCTTGGCCCGGTATTGCACCGGGCTCAGGCCTTTGAGCTTTGTGGAGTTTCTTTCGTTGTTGTACCAGTGGATGTACTCGTTCAGTGCCGTTGCCAGTGCTTCGGTGCTGAGGAAGCGGACGTGGTGGAAGAGTTCTTCCTTGAGATGTCCAAAGAAGTTCTCCATCACTGCGTTGTCGTAGCAGTTGCCCTTGCGGGACATCGACTGGACAGCGCCGGCGCCCTTGAGAAGGATCCGCCAGGTGACGTGTTGGTATTGGATGCCTTGGTCCGAATGCACGAGCGGCTGGTGGCCGGGCTGCAGGCAGGTCAGGGCCTCACGCAGGGAATCGTTGGTGAGCGCCAGGTTCGGGGATGAGCCCAGCGAGTAGGAAATGATCTGCCGGTCAAAGAGGTCCATGACCGGTGAGAGGTAAAGTTTCCGGTCCCCGACGCTGAACTCCGTCACATCGGTAACCCACTTCTGGTTCGGTGCATCGGCGTCGAACTCCCGGTTCAGCACGTTGGGCGCTACCGCGCCCTGTTCGCCCTGGTAGGAGTTGTAGCGCTTCCGGCGCCGGACTCTGCAGACCAGCCCGAGTTCCTGCATCAGCTTCAGCACAGTCTTCTTCGCGACCGTCCACCCTTGCTTGGACAGCTCAGTATGGACCCGCCGGTGCCCGTACCGGCCATGGTTCGTTTCGAAGATCTCCGTGACCGCGGCTTTGAGTTTCTCTTCCGGGTCCGGCGCCTGCAGCCGGGGCTGGTGATAGAAGAACGTCGACCTGGCCAGCCCGGCGACGTTCAACAGGACACCAAGCGGATAGTCAGCCTTGAGGGAAACGACGGCTTGAACCTTTACCGTCGTCCCTGTTCCCTCAAGGCCCGCAGTTTTCCCAGGTACGCCACCTCAGCGCGCAGCCGTTCGTTCTCCCGCCGCAACCGCTCAAGCTCGGACAAATCCGCAGGCGGCGGCGAATCGGGTTTCCGCGGCCGGCCTTTGGGCTTGGGCCGCAACCCGTCCTCGCCTTCGCGCCGGTACGCCCGGACCCACTTTTGCAGCAGCTCACGCGAGGCCAGACCTGCCTCGACTGCCAGATCCGGGCCGGACTCGCCCGCGAGGAACCGCTCGACCAGGGCACGCTTGAACTCAAACGAGTACGACCTCACCGGCCTGGCCACCAGCACTCCTTGCCCATGAATCCTCCACCGCCCATACAGCGCCCTGACCGGCACACGAGGCGCATCCAGCGACCGAGCCGCCGACCCATACCCGACACCCTTCTCAAACAACGCTACAGCCGCCTCGCGCTGCGCCTCAGACAATGAACTACGTGTATGCATAAAAACTGCTCCCCGGAAGTCGGAACTGAATTTCTCAGTCCAACTTCCGGGGAGCAGTTCAGGGTGATAGAGCGTTCCGGTTTAAAGGCGCATCAAGTGATAGAGCGTTCCGGTTTAAGGCGCATCAAGTGATAGAGCGTCCGGGTTAAATGCGCATCGAATGAGCGAGCGTCCCGGGGGGATGCGGCGTTAAGTGATAGAGCGTCTGGGGGAACGGGGTTAGAGGAGGCGGCGCTCGGCGGCCCACTTGGTCAGCTCGTGGCGGCTGGAGAGCTGGAGCTTCCGCAGCACTGCCGAGACGTGGGTTTCCACCGTCTTGATGCTGATGAACAGCTGCTTGGCCACTTCCTTGTAGCTGTAGCCGCGGGCGATGAGGCGCATGACCTCGAGTTCCCGGGCGGACAGCTTGTCCAGTTCGTCGTCGGCAATGTCCGCGGGCGCGGTACCGAAAGCGTCCAGGACGAAGCCTGCCAGCCGCGGCGAGAAGACCGCGTCCCCGCCGGCAACCCGGTACACGGCGTCGGTGATTTCTGCCCCCGAGATGGTCTTTGTGACGTAGCCGCGCGCCCCCGCCCGGATCACCGCAACCACGTCCTCGGCAGCGTCCGAGACACTGAGGGCAAGGAACTTGGTGGCGGGCAGCACGGCGGCGGAACCGGCGATGACCTCGCGGCCCCCGCCGCCAAGGCCGCCTGGCAGGTGAACGTCCAGCAGCACCACGTCCGGACGCTGCTGCGCAATAACGGCGATGGCCTGTTCCACCGTCGCCGCCTCACCCACCACCTGGATACTGGGGTCCAGGTCCGCTTTCAGGCCGGAGCGGAAGATCGCGTGGTCGTCCACAATGACCACCCGGGCGGACCTTGCGGCCGGAGCCGACCCCGGTCCCTGTGCTGCATTCATGGCTTGCCTTCCGTGCTGTCCTGGGTGGCAGCGGGGTAGCCCAGCCGCACCTCCGTGCCTTCGCTGCTGCTGGTGATTGCAGCCGTGCCGCCATGGCGGTTCATGCGTCCGATGATGGATTCCCTGACCCCGAGCCTGTCCTCCGGCACGTGCTGCAGCTCAAATCCGGGGCCGCGGTCCTTGATGAAGACCTCGGTGCGGCCGCCGGAGACCTCCAGATAGACCGAGACCGTCCCTCCCCCGTGGCGGGAGGCGTTGAGCATGGCCTCCCGGCTTGCCTGGATCAGCGCTTCATGGCCTTCCGTGACGGCTGTGTCCCCCACGCATACCACCTCGACGGCGTTGCCCAGCAGGTCCTCCACCTCGGCGGCCACGGCCTTGATCCGGTCCGACAGTTGCCCGGCGTCCTTGCCGGGATCCGCGAAAAGCCAGCCCCGCAGCTCACGTTCCTGGGCACGGGCCAGCCGGAGCACATCGTGCTCGTTGGCCGCCCGCCGCTGGATCAGGGCCAGCGTCTGCAGCACCGAGTCATGAAGGTGGGCCGCAATCTCGGCCCGTTCGGTTTCCCGGATCCTGCCGGCCCGCTCGGTTTCCAGGTCGCGCCAGAACTTCAGCGCCCACGGCAGCAGGACCAGCACCACCCCGCCGAGGACAGCCACAGAGGCCAGCAGCGCCAGCCAGGTCTGCTCCCAGGAACCGGATCCGGACACCATCACCAGGACGCCGGCCACCACCAGCGCCAGGCCCGCCGCAAGCCGGGCCCAGCCCCCTGCCTGGTCCGCCTTGGTTTTGTCCACCAGCCCCGCCCGCCGGGTCTCGTCCAGCTGCATCCACGCAATGGAGGCGCCGCCAAGCACTGCCGCTGCCGGTATGAGTGTCCCCAGTGGCACACTTACGCCCAGCAGTTGGGCGACCAGGATGCCTGCCACCAGCAGCAGCCCGGCTCCAAGCAAAATTTCCTTGCCGTACCGCATCTCCCGGAACCGAAACCAGGGCGGCCGCACGGCCTCGGACAGGGGCACACCGGCGTCCGCCGGCGCAGGGTATCCTCGGCCTCCCGGAACGGCAGTATCTGCGCGAAGGCCGTCGCCGGGAACGGCGGGCGCAGCGGTCAGGTACGGAGCCATTACGCCGCCGGACGGGCCCGCGGACCAGGGAACTGCGGCCGGCACACCCTCACGGCTGACGGCCGGTGCAATGGGCGACGGCGGCCGGCGCGCCTGCCGCCGTTCGCTTTCGTCAGCAGTGGGGACCATGATCCACAACCAGGCGTAGAAGACGACGCCGGCGCCGCCAGCCAGCGAGGCCAGGACCATTGCCACCCGCACGTGAACCACCGGCACCCCGAGGTGGGCGGCAAGGCCTGAGCACACGCCTGCAAGGAAGCGGTCGCTGCGGCGGACCAGCGGGAGGCGGGCGGGGACGGTTGTCATGGATCAATCCAAGCACGGATCAGGGTTCCCAAGCCCGCATTCCGCCGGGATCCGGGGTCCGCTCAGGGGCCGTTCAGGGTGTCCCCCAGTAGAGCCGAAGCCCGGCAGGCGGAAGGATCGAAGCATGAACTCGCAAACCCCCACCCCTGACGACGGCCACCCCACCGAGCCCATCCCCAAGCGGGAAAACGAAAACCCCACGTTGCCCCTCCTGCCGCCTGATCAGCAGGCGCCTGCCGGCTCACCTGATCCCGCATTGGCTTCCGGCCCGGCCCCCAAGCAGGAACAGAAGCAGGAGCAGGAAGACCCGGACGGCTCCAGTCACGGATCCACCCGGGACCACGCCGCGCAGGACAGCGCCGGTGCGGCTTCTACCGGGCAGCCGGCTGGATACTTCCCGGGCCAGGACAATCCCGATGACGGCAATCCTGGCCAGGGCTCCCGCAGCTACCCCTATGCCGGAGCACCCAATCAACAGTCGGACTTTTTCCGCTGGGTGCGCAGCCATGGGATCACCCGCGGCCAGGACCGCTGGATCGGCGGCGTCTCCAGCGGCATCGCGCGGCGCCTGGGCATCGACCCGCTGATCGTCCGCGGCGTCTTCATCGTGATGACGCTGTTCGCCGGCATCGGGGTACTTTTCTACGGTCTTGCCTGGGCCTTCCTGCCAGAGCCCGACGGAAGGATCCATGTCCAGGAAGCCGGCGCAGGGCGCTGGACCAGCGGCATGACCGGTTCACTGATCGCCGTAATCCTCGGCTTCAGCGGACTGGGAGGCGATTTTTGGGGCTGGAGCAACCACGGCTTCGGCGCCTTCCTCTGGACCCTCTTCTGGGTCGGCGGCGCCATCTACCTGGTCTACTACCTCGCGCAGCGTAACAAAGCAGCGGTTGGAACACCGGCGGGCGCAGCGGCATCCGGGACTACGTCCTATGCGGGCACCACCTATCCCGGCACCACCACGCACTCTGCCGCACCCTCTGCTGCAACCGCTCCCCCGTACTCGGACGTTGCAGGGACCGGGCCGTTCACTGGCAGCCCATACGGCGCCGCCGGATCCGGCAGCGGCGGATGGGACTACAAAGGCACCGGCAGCACCTGGCAACCGCAGGGACCGCCAACGGCACCCAAGGTGCGCCCCGCAGGTCCCGGTGCCCCCGCCGTCGCCATCGCTGCCGGCAGCGCACTGATTGTCGGCGCGGGACTGAAAGCCCTGGACGTTACCAACATCATCGACCTTGGTGACTCCACAAACGCCATCGCCTGGGCCAGCGCGGCTGCAGTCCTGGGCCTCGCAATCCTCATCCTGGGCTTCCGCGGCCGGACCTCGGGCATCCTGTCGTTCTTTGCGGTGGCAGCCCTCGTCACGGGAGGAATCTTCAACGTGGTGGGCAACAACGGCGAGCGTGTCCGCTTCCAGGAAGTCGACTGGGCACCCACCAGCATCCAGCAGGCAAGCGAAGGGCTGAACATCACGGCAGGACGCGGCACCGTTGACCTCACCGCGCTCGACCTGGACGAACCCCTTGAGTCCGAAGTGCTGGTCCCCCTTGATTTCACCGCCAGCAACGTCACGGTGGTCATCCCGGACTCCGTCCCCGTGGACATCCGCGCCGATATGACCCTGGGCAACCTCGCGGAAGGCGGCAGCCAGCGCGGCGGGACAACCACACGCGAAAGCAGCTACAACACCGACAAGCCCGGCAGCCACCTGGTCATCGAGATCGACGGCACCGTCAGCAACGTCACCATTGAGGAAGGTAACTGACATGAGCAGCCAGACACCGGCACCGGACCCGTACATTCCGGGAAGCACCACGGCCGCGCACACCGACGCCGTCCCACCCACGGGGGCGCGGGTGGGAACCATCGTATGGGGCCTGATCGTGGTGGCCCTCGCAGCCCTGATCATCATCGCCCAGCTCGGAATCGTCACCCTCAACGGGACCTACGTCCTGATCGGTCTCATGATCGGGGCGGGTGCGGCCCTGGTGGTCGGAGGACTCCTTTCCGCCCGGAAAGGTGACAACAGCACCGCAACACGGAAGTCTTGAACCATGGATAAATTCTTCAGCATCGTCAGGGGCCTGGGCCTGAAACGCGGACCCCAGCGCATCCTCGGAGGCGTGCTGGGAGGGATCGCAGCAAAGCTCAACGTGGACGTCGCCTACGTCCGGATTGCCTTCCTCCTCTTTGCGCTCCTCCCCGGCCCGGCCTTCGTTTTCTACCTTGTGGCCTGGGTAATCCTGCCGGACCAGCGGAACGTCATCCCGCTGCAGGCGTTCCTCGACAGGCGGTCACTGAACCGCCCGTAAACACTGCCGCACAGGGCCCCGTTCCTCCACTGAGGAACGGGGCCCTTCGTGTAACCAGTTTGTGTCGTACCGCACACACCGCACTAGACTCTATGTGAGCTCAGCGTGGCGCTCTGCCTGTAAACCCTCTCCCCAGGATTTGAGCGAGACATGAAAATTGGAATCCTTACCAGCGGTGGCGACTGCCCCGGACTGAATGCGGTTATCCGCGGTGCAGTCCTTAAAGGAATTGCCATCCACGGCCACGAGTTCGTCGGTTTCCTCGACGGCTGGCGCGGCGTTGTTGAGGGCGACATCATCGACATCCCCCGGACCATGGTCCGCGGCATTGCCAAGCAGGGCGGCACCATCCTGGGTACCTCCCGCACCAACCCGTTCGAAAACGGCGGCGGCCCCGACGTCATCAAGGCCCACATGGAGCGCCTGGGCATCGATGCCATCATCGCGATCGGCGGTGAGGGCACGCTGGCGGCGGCCAAGCGGCTCACCGACGCAGGGCTGAAGATCGTCGGCGTTCCCAAGACCGTTGACAACGACCTCGACGCCACCGACTACACCTTCGGTTTCGACACCGCCGTGCAGATCGCCACCGAGGCAATCGACAGGCTCAGGACCACCGGGGAATCGCACCACCGCTGCATGATTGCCGAAGTCATGGGCCGGCACGTCGGCTGGATCGCCCTGCACGCCGGCATGGCCGCAGGCGCCCACGCCATCCTCATTCCGGAACAGAAAGTCAGCATCGAACAGATCACCGAATGGGTGAACGAGGCCCACGCCCGCGGCCGCGCGCCCCTGGTGGTCGTGGCTGAAGGGTTCGTGCCCGAGCACATGGAAACCCCGCACTCAGAGCGCGGCCTGGACACCTTCGGCCGGCCCCGCCTGGGCGGCATCGCAGACCAGCTCGCCCCGGAACTTGAAGCCCGGACCGGCATTGAAACCCGCGCCACCATCCTGGGCCACATCCAGCGCGGCGGCGTGCCGTCCGCCTTCGACCGTGTCCTGGCCACCCGGCTGGGCATGGCAGCCATCGACTCGGTGGTGGAGGGCTACTGGGGCACCATGGTGGCGCTCAAGGGAACGGACATCGAGCACGTGGGCTTCCAGGAAGCCCTGGGCAAGCTGAAGACCGTCCCCCAGAACCGCTACGACGAAGCTGCAGTACTGTTCGGCTAAATCGTTCCCCTGAAGTGTGCTGGCCGCCGAAGTGTCCTGTCCGGCTGGACCGGCTGCCCGTCCTAGGCTGGGAGCATGACACTCGACCCCGGTTCGGCCGCCATCATCCAGCTGGCATGGGCCCGGCGCCTGGGACTGGATGATGGCGCCTTCAGTTCCGCCCTTGCCTCCGGAGAACGCATAATCCGCGCCGACGAGTCGGCACGGACCGTCGAGTTCGTCCGGTTGTTCGGCAGCTCGGCGCTGGTGGGTCCGCAATGGGTCATCGACGCCGCGGCGGACCTCCCCGACGAGGAAATGGCGCAGCACGTCACCCTCCTGACGCTCACCAGGCAGCACGGCGGGCACGGCATGGGGGCGGCCGCCCTCTTTTTTGCGGACGACCTTCCCCTCAGGCAGCCGCCGGAGGAAATGACGGTCTCGCACGGCAACGCTGAAGCGATCGAGCTTGAGGGCCGCTGCCCGCCGGACGACGTCAACGAGGTGGGACTCTCAGACCTGGAGCACCGCTACACCATCGTCGATGAGCTGGAGGGGCGCCGGGTGCCCCTTGCCTGCGGCGCGTACTCCGAGTGGGAGGGGCTGCTGGCCCATCTTGGCGTCCTGGTGGATCCTGGTTGGCGCCGGCGCGGCCTGGGGTCCCTGGCAGCCTCGATCGCCGCCCACGAGGCCCTCGCGGCGGGCCTGACGCTCCAGTGGCGGACGGACGTCAGCAACACCGGTTCCCTGGCACTGGCCCGGAAGCTGGGCTTGTCAGCCGGCGGAATCCAGACCAGCGTCCACCTTGGCTGACCCCGGAACGCCTCCGCCCCAGCCCTGAGCCGGCTGAGGCTTGGCGAAGAACAGCGCCACGGCTGCGCCAACCAGGATGACCCCGGCCGGCAGCAGGATGGACTGCCCCATCGCCGTCGAAAATCCGCCGTGAAGGGCCTCAGGGAGGCTTCCGGACATGCCCATGCCCTCACCCGCAGCCCCGCCGGGTGCACCGGACGGAAGCTCTGCGGCGAGCCGCGCCTGGATCAGCACCGCGATGGCTGCGCTGCCCAGCACGGCCCCGATCTGCCGTGTGGTGTTGTAGACGCCGGACCCGGCCCCGGCCTGCCGCGGAGGGAGGTTGCGGGTGGCGGTGGTGCTGAGCGGAGCCCAGATGCCGGCGTTGGCGAATCCCAGGATGGCGCTGGGCAGGAGGAACAGCAGGATGGGGGTGTCCGGCTGCATCAGGGCCGAGTTCCAGGCGAGGGCCACGGCCATCAGCACCAGGCCGGCGGCCGTGATGAATTTGGGATTGATTTTGTCGATGATTTTCCCCACCACCGGCGCCAGGCCGCCCGAGATCAGGGCCATGGGAACCATCATCAGCGCGGACTGGGTGGGCGTGAGGCCGCGGACCAACTGGTAGTAGAAGATCAGGGGAAGGCTGAACGCGGTCACAGTGAAGCCAACGGTGGTGATTCCGATGTTGGCCAGGGAGAAGTTCCGGTCCCGGAAAAGCGCCAGGGGCAGCAGCGGCTCGCCCTTGTTAAACCGCTGCCAGAGCACAAAGAGAGCCAGCACGGCAAGGCCTGCGATGATCAGGCCCCACACCGTGACGGGCCCGGCGATGGCGCCCCAGTTGTAGGTTTCGCCTTCCTGGATGCCGAACACCAGGAGGAAAAGTCCGACGGCGCTGAGCACCACGCCGGGGATGTCGAACCTGTGCGGGTGGGTGCTGAGGGCCGGCACGTTGCGCAGGGCAAGGATGAAACCGGCAATACCGATGGGGACGTTGATGAAGAAGATCCATTCCCAGCCGAGGCCGTCCACCAGGACACCGCCCAGGATAGGGCCCACGAGGGTGGCCATTCCGGCGGTGGCGCCCCAGATGGCCATGGCCGCGCCCCGCCGGTCCGGCGGGAAGATCCGGGTGATGACTGCCATGGTCTGCGGCGTCATCATGGCGGCACCGAGGCCCTGCACCACGCGTGCCGCGATAAGCGTCTCCACATCGCCGGACAGCCCGCACCACAGCGAAGCCAGCGTAAAGACGACCAGCCCAGACAAGTAGAGCTTCTTGGGCCCGAAGCGATCGCCCAGCCTGCCCGTGATGAGCAGCGGGACCGCGTAGGCCAGGAGGTAGGCGCTGGTGACCCAGATGACCGAATTGATGTCCGCACCAAGCCCCTCCATGATCCGCGGGTTCGCCACGGACACGATGGTGGTGTCGATCAGGATCATGAAGAACCCGATCACCAGGGACCACAGGGCCGGCCAGGGTTTTGCTACGTTTTCCACGGTCATCCTTCGTCAGGTGGTTGCTGCCGGCGGGACCGGTGAACGGCTGGGTCCCGGTTACACCAGGAGGTCCAGGATCTCCTGGCGGGCGAACATCCGGGCAGCGGCGCGGGCCGACGGCGCACCGGCATCGGGGTCGGCGCCGGCATCCAGCAGGACCCGGGCCACATCGGTGTAGCCCTTGAAGGCCGCTCCGGCGAGCGGAGTCTGGCCCCGGTCGTTGGCGGTGCCGGGCTCGGCACCGTGTTCCAGGATGAGCTGCACGGTTTCCGCATGTCCGTGGTAGGCGGCCAGCATCAAAAGCGAATCCCCTGCCGCATTGGTCAGGGTGGCGGGAGCGCCCGCGTCCAGGTAGGCACGCAGCAGGGCCGTGTCCCCCTCCCTGGCAGCCTGGAAGAGCGTGTGCGCCAAAGCCAGCGCGTCGTCGTCGGGCCCGGGATCGGGCTGGACGTTGTCAGTCATGGGCGCGGCCCCTTCATGAATCCGGTCTGGCGCCCCACCACCTGGCCGGCGTCGGGGGCAACGATGAGTTCCTGGGCGGCAGGGTATGGCTCGTCGCCGTCCAGGACCGTCAGTATTTCATCCGGCGCGACGGAACGCTTTATGACTGCCAGCGCAACCGGGCCCATCTCATAGTGCTGGGCCACAGACGTCACCGTCCCCACTTTGCGCTCCCCCACCAGGACCGGGCTTCCTGCCTGCGGCAGGGTGTGCTGGGATCCGTCCAGCTGGAGGAAGACGAGGCGGCGCGGCGGATGGCCCAGGTTGTGCACCCGCGCTATGGTTTCCTGCCCCTTGTAGCAGCCCTTGGCCAGGTGCACCGCGGTCCGGAGCAGGTCGAGCTCGTGCGGGATGGTTTTGTCGTCCGTTTCCGCGCCGATCCTGGGGCGCCAGGCCGCCACGCGCAGCGCTTCGGCTGCCAGGACGCCCGCAAGCGGCCGTCCCGCGACCTTCTCCTCCAGGTCAGCGGCGGGAATGAGGTATTCGAACCAGGGGCGGTCGAGCCCCGGGTGGCTGGCCTCCGGGACCGTCGCATAGGAGTAGCCGCCGGCCCCCACATGCGGCCACGGGTCCTGCCACGCCAGCAGGCCGGACCACTCCGGGACAGCCTTCGTGCTGCCCACGACGGCCCAGTCCGCGGAAACATCGGCGATGTCCACCCGCAGCATGAACTTCATCCTGTTGAGGAACTCGGCCAGCGGCGCCGCCTCGGCAGCCTCGACGATGAGCCAGGTGGTGGCGCCGTCGTCGATCACGCGGGCGTCGAAATCGATCCTGCCCTGCACGCTCAGGAGGAGGAGTTCACTGGATTCGCTCGGCTGAAGGCCTGCAACCTGCTGGGAGGAAAGGGTGTTGAGCCAGCTCAGGCGGTCCGGACCGGTGACCGTAACAACACCGCGGTGGGAGAGGTCGACGACGGCGGTTCCGGCCGCGAGGGCGCGCTGCTCGCGCAGGGGCTCGCCATAGTGGGCGGCAACGCCGGCGTCCGCGCCGGCCGCCTCAACGGCGCCAGGGCGCGACAGCAGGGGGCTGGGAGTAGTCATATGTAGTAGAAGTCCTTGGGGCTCGGCGGTATTCCGGATTGCTGTGGCCGGAGTGGATCCGGGCCGCCCGCGTCATTAAGCCGAAGGACCGGAAGGAGTCAGGAAACCTTTTTCAGGAAGGCCGAGGCGTGCGCTTCCAGGCCCTTGCCTTCCTTGCCGCCAACAGCGACATCCCAGCGCCACAGGAGGTTGCCGTCCACCAGTCCGAAGATGCGGGTGGCTGCGCTGTAGTCCTTGGAATGGCTCCCGCGCATCACCATATCGGTGGTGAGCTGGATCTGCGGACCCTTGATCTGCCCGTAGTACAGCTCGGAGATTCCGCCGGGGTGGGAGATGGACACCGAGATGTCAAACCCTCCCTCGCTGTTGCGCAGGGCCTCCACCTCGTCGGCACTCTTCAGCGCCGGAACGATGTCCGCGGGGATCAGGCCCGGGCCGCCGTCGGCATCAAGCTGTTTGCGCTCCAGCGCCCAGAAGCCGGTCTCGACGGTGAGCGGCCGCAGGCGCGTGCCGTCGTCGTCCGTCAGCCAGCTCTCAGCGCGGTACTGAAGGTACGGCAGCCCGTTGTGCGTAAAGGACACGTGCTGCAGGAAGTGCTCCGAGTCCTCGTCACCGCTGCCGAGGCGGCCGCGGCCCTCCCACTCACCAATGAGCCAGGAAAGCGGAACGAGTTCTGGAGTCAGGTCTGTCGGGATCTCAATGGGCACAGCGACTACCTCTGGAAATCGGCAAGCTCCGGAAAAAGACGACTACTTCTGGCCCTTGAACAGGCGGTAGACCACGAATCCGGCAAACCAGGCCATGGCGAGGCTGGCGATGCCGAGCAGGACAAGGAAGAAGATTTCAAAAGCAAGTACGGACATGATGCCATCCTAACGCGTTAGTAGATGAGTAGTTTGTCTATGAAGTAGGCCAGGGAACCCACCGCCGAGACAGGGGCAAGGCCCATGCTAAGGGCAGCGGGGACGTTCAGGGGCGCACCCCGCAGGGTGGCCAGGCGCCGGAAGCTCGCCAGCACCGCCCCTACCACGACGCCGAAGATAGCTGCCGGCAGGACGGCGATGTCCGAGAGCACCAGCCCGGCGAGCGGTCCGGCCAGTCCTGCCAGCACGATCCCCAGGGGCGCCACCACGCTGTCCGGCCAGCGGATAAGCCCGGCCAGCAGGGCAACCGCGGCGCTGATGGCAGCCACCAGGAGCATCTCGCGGACGCCGTTGAACCGTGCGCCGGCTATCCAGCCTGAGCCCAGGCAGGCGAGCAGCACCCCCGCGCAACAGCCCAGGGTGGATTCCAGCCGCTGGGCCTGCCCTGTTCCACGGAGCAGCTGCACGATGAAAACGGCCATCATGCCCAGGGCGATAAACGCCGGGGTCCAGTCGAGGTAGCCGGGGGCAGGTGCAAGGCCGGCAGCAACCGCTGCCCCGGCACCCGGCACGGCAATGACGGCGGCGAGTGTCTTCTTGGCGGGTATCCGGAGGAAGTGCGGCCACCCGATGCCGATGGCGGCTGCCATCGCAACAGCGACGGCCACGAGCACCTCAGGGGAGGTGTAGACACCGGTGATGATCGCAGCGAGGCCGGCGATCCCCACGAGGCCGATAGTCCATGAGCCCAACGACCGCGCCGGCGCCTGCAGCTCCGCGGTCATGCGGAGCCCGGCCTGGATTTAGTTTCTGCACTCACTGCGCTGCAATCCCATCCTGGCGTCGACCTGGAAGGGCGGGACCGCCCTTCGCGGAGGGCGTCGGGGCCCTGGCTTCAATCCTGCCTTATATGAACAGGATATGTCGCAAAACGTCCCCGGATCCGGCCCGGATCCATGGCTCCGGACAGGCCTGCAGGTATACTCAAAGCTCAGCTAAGCTCACTGCTGAGGTGGCAGGCCGGCCCTTTTCCGCTGGCCCAATGCCGGAGCAGGAAGCCAGTACCGGCCGGTGAAAACCCGGTTCAGTCGCCCAATGATGCGCGGACGGCCCATGGAGGAACAATGTCGCACATCCTGCTCTTGACGAACAGCACTGGCTCTTCGGTGGACATCCTGCCTGCCTTGGAGCTGCTGAACCACCGGGTCCACATCCTTCCTGCCGAGCCGACTGCCTTGCTGGAGACCGATCCCTGCGACATTGTGCTGCTGGATGCCCGGAAAGACCTGGTGGGCGCCCGTTCCCTCACCCAGCTGCTCAAAGCCACCGGCCTCAGCGCTCCCCTGGTACTGATCCTGACCGAGGGCGGTATGGCGGCCGTTTCTTCCGCCTGGGCCGTGGACGACATCGTCCTCGATTCGGCGGGCCCGGCCGAGGTGGAAGCCCGCATCAGGCTCTCAGTTGCCCGCGCCGTCCCGGACCATGAGGATGCGCCGACGGAGATCCGCGCAGCCGGCGTGGTGATCGACGAGGCGAGCTACACCGCCCGCGTGAACGGCGCACCGCTGAACCTGACCTTCAAGGAATTCGAGCTGCTGAAGTACCTGGCGCAGCACCCCGGCCGCGTCTTTACCCGGCAGCAGCTGCTCACCGAGGTGTGGGGCTACGACTACTACGGCGGCACCCGCACCGTGGACGTTCACGTCCGGCGCCTGCGGGCGAAGCTGGGCGCCGACCACGAGAACCTCATCAGCACCGTGCGCAACGTGGGATACCGCCTTACGCTGGTGCGGCAGCAGGAAGACGAGCTCACCGAGGCCTGAGCGCCCTTGCCGCTTCCCGTATAGCCTTGCCTCATGACTCCAGCGTATCCTGAGAAGTGGCCCGTCCATACGGAGCGGGGCGCGGTTGACCAGCAGCTCCTGAAGGACTGCCGGGACCTCCTGGCCGCGGCAGAAGAATCTGACGGCAACCCCTCCATATCGGAGCAGACCCTGGTGACCATGCGGACTGGCGGATCTGCCGGGCAGTCACCGCTGACCCTGGCCTTGTATGCCCCGGACGAGGATTCCGACCCCGCCACCGGCCAGGACCTGGCCGGGTTCGCCGTCGTGGTGGAGGAACCCGATGGCACTGGCGTGCTGGAGATCGCCGTCCATCCCAGCTACCGGAACCAGGGGGTGGCAGACCGCCTGGTGGGCCAGCTCAAGGGCAGCCGCGGACTGGAGGGGCTGAAGGCCTGGTCCCACGGCAACCATGAGGCCGCCGCAGACCTGGCTTCCCGTTACGGCTTCGGCCCCGTCCGTGAGCTGTGGAAAATGAGGATGACGACGGCGGGAGCGGACCTTCCCGAGGCCACGCTTCCGGAGGGCGTGTCCCTCCGCACCTTTGTACCCGGCAAGGATGAGGACGCCTGGCTGGCGGCGAACCGGGCCGCTTTCGCGCACCACCCCGAACAGGGCAGCCTCACCCGGGCCGATCTGGACGCCCGGATGGCCGAGGACTGGTTCGACCCCTCGGGTTTCCTTCTGGCTGAGGACCGGCAGGGCCGCCTGCTGGGCTTCCACTGGACCAAGGTCCATCCGAAGCACGGCCCGCACCCGGCCATCGGAGAGGTCTACGCGGTGGGCGTGGCACCGGAAGCGCAGGGCATGGGACTTGGCAAGGCCCTCACCGTTGCGGGCATCCGGCACCTCCAGGGCCTGGGGCTGCATGCCGTCATGCTGTATACCGACGCCGACAATGCAGCTGCTGTTTCCCTGTACCGGAGCCTGGGCTTCACGCGCTGGGATATGGACGTCATGTACGGACAGGTGGCAACCGTGTAGTCCACCCGGCTGACATCCGGCCCCCGGGCGGGAAATGCGCGGGCTTCGGCGCACTGAATGCTTGTAAGGTTGAGGCAGAACCCGCGCAGGCCGGAAGCGCCAGCATCAACCGCCAGGTAAAGGAGATGCCATGAACCCGGAACCTTCCGGAGCAGTCACGTCCAAGGACGTCGCAGTGCCGGTCCGCGCCCGCTTCGGCTCCTCGGAAGTTCCCGCCTCGCGCGCCACCCAGGACCGCATTGACATCCCGGAGTTTGCGCCGAACCTGCAGCCCGAGGGCGACATCCGACCGGACCGGTTCCTGGACCGGGAACTGAGCTGGCTCAGCTTCAACTCCCGCGTCCTGGAACTGGCTGAGGATCCCACGCTCCACCTGCTGGAACGAGTCAGCTTCCTTTCGATCTTTGCCTCCAACCTGGACGAGTTCTTCATGGTCCGGGTGGCAGGGCTCAAACGGCGCATCGCCACCGGCCTGGCAGTCCCCTCCCCCGCAGGCCTGAGCCCTGTTGAGGTGCTGGAGAGGATCAGCGGGGAAGCCCACAGGCTCCAGCAGCGGCACGCGCAGGTCTACGCCGAGCAGATCCGGCCGGCCCTGGCCTATGAACACATCCACCTCATGCACTGGGACGAGCTGGACGACGCAGCGCAGCAGCAGCTCAGCGTGATCTTCGCCGAGAAGGTGTTCCCCATCCTCACGCCCCTCGCGGTGGATCCGGCGCACCCCTTCCCCTACATTTCCGGGCTGTCATTGAACCTTGCCGTGGTGGTGCGCAACCCGATCAGCGACAAGGAACTCTTTGCCCGCGTCAAGGTGCCCGACCAGCTCCCGCGCCTTATTTCCATCGACGGCCCCCGTGCCGGGGCCGTGGCCGGACGGGTGGCGCGCTTCATTGCGCTGGAGGAAGTCATCGCGGTGCACCTGGACAAGCTGTTCCCCGGGATGGAGGTCCTGGAGCACCACAGTTTCCGGGTCACCCGGAACGAGGACGTGGAGGTGGAAGAGGATGACGCCGAAAACCTCCTCCAGGCCCTCGAAAAGGAACTCCTGCGCCGCCGCTTCGGCCCGCCCGTCCGGCTTGAGGTCACCAACGACATCAACCCGAACATCCGCGCGCTGCTGATCCGCGAGCTCGGCGTGGAGGAATCCGAGGTCTATTCCGTTCCTGCACCGCTGGACCTCCGCGGACTCTCCGTGATCGCCGGCATCGACCGCGCGGACATCCACTACCCCAAGCACGTTCCGCACACGTCCCGCTACCTGAACGAGTCAGAGACGTCCAAGGCCGCCAACGTGTTCGCCGCCATGCGCCGCCGGGACATCCTGCTCCACCACCCCTACGATTCGTTTTCCACCTCGGTGCAGGCGTTCCTGGAACAGGCCGCCGCCGACCCCAAGGTCCAGGCCATCAAGCAGACCCTGTACCGCACATCCGGAGACTCCCCCATCGTTGACGCCCTGATCGACGCGGCCGAGGCCGGCAAGCAGGTCCTGGCCCTGGTGGAGATCAAGGCCCGGTTCGACGAGCAGGCGAACATCTCCTGGGCCCGCAAGCTCGAACAGGCCGGCGTGCACGTGGTGTACGGCATCGTTGGCCTCAAGACGCACTGCAAGCTTTCGCTGGTGGTGCGCCAGGAGGTTGACGGGCTCCGCCGCTACTGCCACATCGGCACCGGCAACTACCACCCCCGGACCGCCCGCTACTACGAGGACCTGGGCCTGCTCACCGCCAACGAGCAGGTGGGCGAGGACCTGTCCAAGCTCTTCAACCAGCTCTCCGGCTACGCGCCGAAGTCCACGTTCAAGAGGCTGCTGGTGGCGCCCCGTTCCGTCCGTTCAGGGCTGATCGACCGCATCGAAACCGAGATCCGGAACGCCCGCGCCGGAATCCCGGGCCGCGTGCAGATCAAGGTCAACTCCATGGTGGATGAGGCAATCATCGATTCCCTCTACCGCGCTTCGCAAGCCGGAGTGAAGGTCGACGTGGTGGTCCGCGGCATCTGCTCGCTCCGCCCCGGAGTCCCCGGGCTCAGCGACAACATCACCGTCCGTTCCATCCTGGGCCGGTTCCTGGAGCACTCCCGGGTGTTCGCCTTCGCCAACGGCGGGGACCCTGTGGTGTACATCGGCTCGGCGGACATGATGCACCGCAACCTTGACCGCAGGGTGGAGGCCCTGGTCCAGCTGTCCAGCACGGATGACATCAACTATGTCCTTGACCTGCTGCGGCGCTACATGGACCCGGATACCTCCAGCTGGCACCTGGACAACGAGGGAGTCTGGACCCGGCACCACCTGTCCGACGACGGCAAGCCCCTTGAGGACGTACAGTCCTGGCTGCTGGCCTCCCGCCCCCGGCAGCGCAGCCTGAGCCGGCGTTAAGGGCACCTGTTTTGTCGAGCGATGCACTCGTAGCAGACCAGACAGACCACCCGGGGGAACCAGTAGCCGTGACGGCTGCCGGTGCCGTGCCATGGCGCGTGGTCAAGGACAAGCTTGAAGTCCTGCTGATCCACCGGCCGCGCTATGACGACTGGTCCTGGCCCAAGGGCAAGATCGACGACGGCGAGACCATCCCGGAGTGCGCGGTCCGGGAGGTCCAGGAGGAAATCGGCCTCACCGCCCAGCTGGGCATCCCGCTGCCGCCCATCCACTACCACGTGGCCTCCGGCCTCAAAGTGGTCCACTACTGGGCCGTCAAGGCCAACGGGGCAAAGCTTCTTCCGGACGGCAAGGAGGTGGACAGCGTCATGTGGTGCGCCCCCGAAAAGGCCGCTGCGCTGCTGTCCAACCCCTCCGACGTCGTGCCCCTGCAATACCTGCAGGAAGCCCACGGGCGCGGGCACCTGGACACGTGGCCTCTCGTGGTGCTCCGCCACGCCAAAGCGAAACCGCGCTCGTCCTGGAGCAAGGCCGAGGGCGAGCGGCCGCTTGCCGCCACGGGGACGCGGCAGGCGCTGGCGGTCAGCCGGCTCCTGCACGCCTGGAAGCCGCTTCGGGTGGTGACCAGCCCTTGGCTGCGGTGCGCCGCAACCGTCGCACCCTATGCCAAGGCGGCGGGTGCCAAGGTGAAGCTCGCGGAGGCGCTGACCGAGCATCGGCATGGCCGCAGCCCGAAGAAGACAGCCGCCGTCATTGAAGGCCTGTTCGATAAGCAGCGCGCGGTGGCTGTATGCACGCACCGCCCGGCCCTGCCCACCGTGTTCGGCCAGCTGGCCGAGCACATGCCGCAGCACCTGCGTGCGCTCCTGCCGGGAAAGGAGCCCTACCTCTCGCCCGGCGAACTGGTGGTGTGCCACGTGGCTCCCGGCGGAAAGCGGCGGATCGTGGCAGTGGAGCAGTTCAAGCCGTTTGACGACTAGGAACGGCCATGCCGGGGCGCTTGACCCCAGAGTTTTTGTATCAAACACTTAGTACATTGATGCACGATTCTGGGGGATGAAGTGCCGTTTACCGATGCCGCTGTTTTTAGCAACGTTCCGCCAATGGCCGTTGTGTGGCCGTTCCTGCTGGCGGCGGGCAGCTACCTCCTGCTGCGCTGGGTCATTTGGGGACCGGGCGGCGGCTCCGCGGCCACTGCCTCCCAGCACGCATTCTGGGTGGGAATCATGGGGTGGCTGGCCAGTTCCCTGCAGCCGGCCGGAAACGCCGGCATCCTTTACGCCAGTCCGGATTCGCAGCCGCTCATCAGCACCGCGGCAATCGTGCCGGCCCTGGCCTGGCCGATACTCGGGTCCCTGGCCGTGCATGCCATCGGCCAAGTGAGTTATCCCGGCCCCCGCCTCCCCCGGCGCCAGGCGGACCTGGAGGTGCGGCGGGTGCGCGACTTCCTGCCCCGGCCGCTCGCCTGGACCGTCCTTGCTGTGTTTGCGGGTGCCGCCCTGCAAATCGGCTGGATGGCAACCCTTCCCGGATACGATCCGGTCCCCTACAGCTCCCGCCCAGACCCCGCCGCTGGCTTTGTGCCGTACGGCGGCGACGGCCGGGTCCCCGGCATCGAGCTGGCTTCCTACCTCGGCCCCGCCCTCCTTGTCCTGGTAGTGGGAACCTGGCTGGTGCTGGTGCTGATCACCGGGCGCCGCCGGCTTGAGGCGTTGGACTCCGTGGAGAACAACCTCCTGAGGACCATTGCCATGAACAGGTTGCTCCGAACCGTGGCCACCATAGCCTCCGGCCTGGCGGCCATCGCGGGCAACCACGCCGCGCGGCCCGATCCGTCCTTTATTGCCGGCGGCTGGGTGAACGCTGCCGGGGCGGTAAACCTCGCGGTCCTGCTGGCCATGTGGTGGTGGGCGCCGCCCAAGCTTCCTGCTGTCCAGGCAGATGGTGACGTCCGTGACCGCCGTGGACCGTCCGCGGCATTCCACCCCGCCACCCGGCTTTCCGTGTCTTTGGGCGCGGCCTCGGGGCTCGCCGCTTTCGTTCCAGCCCTGGCGGCGCCGTTCATTCCAGGGGCCTTGGCCGGCCATCCGGCCCTTGTGGTGGCGCTGGCCGCCGCAAGCGTCCTGCTGGTCACAGCGGCGGGGGAACTGCTGATCCAGCGCAACTACGGAACCTCCGAAGCCCCGCGGGGATGGCCGCGCCAGCCGGTCAGCCCGGCAATGCTCACCACCGGCATCGCAGCCCTCGCCATCCTGGCAGCAGCCGTCATTGTGACCTCTTCCGTCCAGGCCGATCTCGGCATCCTGCCCTCGTGGTCCCCGACTCTTTGGGCGTGCGGTGCCGTGGTGCTCGTCGCGGTCCTTCCCGCGGGTGCGGCGAAGGCCCGGAAGGGCATTTCGACGGCGGTCGCCGGCCTGGACGCGGCGCTCCGCGCCATCACCGTGCACAGGGTGGTCCGGACGCTGGCGGCCTGTTTCACTGCGCAGGCCGGGGTGCTGTTGCTGGCGGCGGGGCCGGAGATACGCCGGGCACTGGAACTGGAACCTGCCCCCTGGGCCTGGGTCTGGGATGCCGCACCCTTCACCGGCGCGCTGCTGTGTGCCGCGGGGATCGTCATCGCCGTCATTCCCGTGCGCAGCTTCGCCCGCAGCACCGGCTCCGCCCGCACGCCAGCAAAGGAACCGGCCACGTGAGTGCGGGGATTACCGTGGACCTGCGTTCCGCAATACCTCCTTACGAGCAGATACGCTCCCAGATCAGCTCCCTGATCGCCTTGGGCGCACTCGACCCCGGAACCCGCCTGCCTACGGTCCGCAGCCTCGCGGCCGACCTCGGCATCGCAACGGGCACCGTCGCCCGGGCCTACAAGGAGCTGGAGGCCGCAGGGCTCGTGGATTCCCGGCGGCGGGGCGGAACGGTGGTCACCGCCCCGGCCGCCGGCACGCCGGGGGCCCGTGGAACGGTTCCCGTCCCTGCAGCGGTGCAGGCCGCCGTCGACCATTACATTGCAGCCGGCCGGGCAGCGCGCCTGAGCGACGAAGTGCTGCTTGATGTGCTGCGCGGCAAGCTGGGATGGGACGCATCGTCATGAGGACCCCGGACTCCCGGCGTTGTCCCAGTAGACTTGAGCCGTGAGCATCCCAACGCCTTATGAAGACCTGCTGCGCGATGTCCTGGCTTCCGGCACGCACAAATCGGACCGCACGGGCACCGGAACCACCAGCGTTTTCGGACGCCAGATCCGCTTTGACCTGACGAAGAGCTTCCCGCTGATCACCACCAAGCGGGTCCACTTCAAGTCTGTGGCCGTGGAGCTCCTGTGGTTCCTGCGCGGTGAAACGAACGTGAAGTGGATGCAGGACCAGGGTGTCACCATCTGGAACGAGTGGGCGGACGCGGACGGCGACTTGGGGCCGGTCTACGGGGTCCAGTGGCGCAGCTGGCCCACCCCGGACGGCGGCCACATCGACCAGATCGCGGAGCTGGTGGACAACCTGAAGTCCAACCCGGACTCACGCCGGCACGTGGTCTCTGCCTGGAATGTTTCCGAACTGCAGGACATGGCCCTCCCCCCGTGCCATGCCTTCTTCCAGTTCTACGTGGCCGACGGCAAGCTGTCCTGCCAGCTGTACCAGCGCTCCGCGGACATGTTCCTGGGCGTCCCGTTCAACATTGCCTCCTACGCGCTGCTCACCTGCATGGTGGCCCAGCAGGTGGGGCTGGAGCCTGGCGAATTCGTCTGGACCGGCGGCGATGTCCACATTTACGAGAACCACATGGACCAGGTCCTCAAGCAACTGGAGCGCGAGCCCTACGAGTATCCGCAGCTGAGGATCAGCCGGAAGCCGGCGTCCATCTTCGACTACAAGCTGGAAGACTTCGAAATAGTGGATTACAAGCACCACCCCACCATCAAGGCCCCGATCGCAGTATGAGCACCGAAAACTCCACGGACCCACAGTCCTTCACCGAAGAGCTTGCCGCCTCCATCACCGGCGTGGGCCTCATCTGGGCACAGACCCCGGACGGCGTCATCGGCAAGGACGGGGACATGCCCTGGCACCTTCCCGAGGACCTCAGGCACTTTACCCGGCTGACCACCGGGCACCCGGTCATCATGGGCCGGAAGACCTGGCTGTCCTTTCCGGACAAGTACCGCCCCCTGCCGGGGCGGACCAATATTGTGATCACCCGCCAGAAAAGCTGGGCCGATACGCCTGAGGCGGAGGGCGCCGTCGTGGTCCCCTCTTTGGACGACGCCCTGCTGGAATCGCAGTTCGTGGACGGCGGTGACACTGTCTGGATCCTGGGCGGCGGCGAGATTTTCCGCCAGTCGACCGAACTGGCGAACGTTGCGGTGGTTACCACCATTGATGTGGAGGCCGACGGCGACACCTTCGCTCCCGAGCTTGGCACCAGTTGGGAGGCGGCTGCCTCCGTCCCGCCGGACGGCTGGCTGACGGCTGAAAACGGCACGCGCTACAGATTCACCAAATGGTCAAGGACTGAGGGCTAGGAATGTTGAAGAAACCGGAAACCCTCTTTGTGCTGGGGTACATGCTGCTCCCGCTCCTGGCCCTCCTGTCCGCGATCGTGGGGCTCACCATGATTTTGGGCGGAAACAAGATCGCCGGAGCCATCGTGCTGGTGGTGGTGACGCAGGTGTTCGCGTTCGGTGCCTTCTTTGCGCTGCGCGCCCGAAAGGCCGCCGTCCTGGAGGACTCGGACCGCAGGTAGCGCCCGGGCGCTCATGGGGAGGACACCCCATCGCGCCACGCCCGGGTTGTTACTAGGCTGGGGCTGCAGCATTAGGGACGGCTGTTCAAAGGATTGGGGGATGCCGGGTGGCAGGAAATTTGTGGGGCGCGGATGTTGACCAGCTGCGCACGCTGGCGCGGCAGTTCAGCAAAACGGCTGACCTGTTGCTGCAACAGTCCACGCAGCTGAGCGGCCAGATCAACAACTCACCGGCCTGGAAGGGCCAGGACGCCGAGCACTTCCGTTCAGACTGGAACGGCAACCACCGGGCACTCCTGCAGAAGACGGCGGCACGCCTGAAGCAGGAATCGAAGCTCCTGCTCACCAACGCCGAGGAGCAGGACAGGGCGAGCAGCACCGGCGGGTCCGGCGGGCCTGGCGGGAGCGGCGGGTCCGGCGGGCCAGGCACGGGGGTGCCCGGCAGTGTGGGCGGCCCGGGCACAGGCCGTCCAGCGTCCGGCAATCCGTGGGGCCCGGACTGGCTCGCGGACCCCGATTCCCCGTTCCGCGACGGCTGGGACATCTACAACCTGACCAAGGCCTTCCCCAACCTGCGGGCCGGCCTGTTCGATCTTGGCGCTTTCATCGGCAAGGCCGACTCTGTCGGCGAATTCTTCTCCAAGGACTTCCGCGAGGTAGCAAGGGCGTTCCAGGATTCGAACATCCTGAGCCAGTACTTCAACACGTCCTCGGAGTTGTTCGACGGCAGGTGGGATACAGCCCTCAACCTCGTCGACGGCGGTAAGGCCGCCACGTTCTTCGAGGTGGGCGGCAAAGTCCTCGGAGGAGTCGGTGTTGGCCTTGACCTGCTGGATACGGTCAACAACATCAGCGAAGGGGACGCCGGAGGTGCCGTTTACTCTGGCATAAAGGCAGGACTGGGCGTGGCAAGCTTCGCGCCGCCTCCTGTGGGCACGGCAGCCATGGTGGCCTCCGGCGCCCTGGCCATCTACGACAATGTTCCCGTCGTCAAGGAAACAGTGAACGCCATCGGAGGATCCATCGCCGACGGCGCCGAGGCAGCCTGGGAAGGCGCTGGAGACGCGGCCGGCGAGGTCGGTGACTTCTTTGGGTTCTGAGTACACAACGAGAGGCATTGACGATGACTGAAACCCCAACGGAAACACCAGCCGTACCGGACGCGCTCGGCTTTGGCTTTGCTGAAATTGCCACCCTTGCCAGCCTCCGGGGCGGGGATGCCGCCGTCCTGAGCGCCGAGGCGTTGCGGGTGGACAGCTACCTGGGCAATACCGACATGATCAGCGCCGGCGCCTCGTCGCTGGTGGCCCGTGGCCTTGCTACAGCCGAGACCGACGGGAAGCTTGCCGTAGCTGGCCCCACCGCCGCCGTCGCCAGGGCGCTCTCTTCCGCTACCCGCCGGATGGAAATTTCATTGCTCACCGCGGAGGGCGGCGACAGCGTCATCGGAGTCGAAAGCCCGGACATCCAGCTGCTCTTCCAGCCCCGCGCCTATTTCACGTGGTGGGCCATGGCACAGCGGCCTGATCTCACCGCCGCTGAAGCCAATCTTCTGGTAGTCAAGCAGCACCTGCGCGACAACCCCCAGGGCGGCGCCACGCTGCGCCGCCGTGAGGAGGGCACCGGCCAGACCCTCTATGTAAAGAAGGGCGAGGGAACATGGACCGTCGGCACCTCCAACCGCGGCCAGCAGGACATCTCTGAAACCACCGGGCTGGATGACGATGCTCTCCTTGCCCAGATCCGAACCATCCGTCAGGACTGACATGCCATTCGACCGTGACCGTGAACGCCGCAACGACGACGTCTATGCCGAACACAAGCAAGCCCTCGCCCGGGGCGAAAAACGCGTCCTTCGAAAAACGGATACCGGTGAGCTGCACAGCTACCCCAGCGACGAAATCGGCTTTTCGCCAGGCCGCGGACAGGTACAGGTGCGGTCCTGGTGGGGCATGGGCATCCTTACAGCCGTGCTGGGCCTTTTGTTCATTGCCTCGTGGGTAATCCTGCTGATGCCCCTCGCGCAGGGTAAGCCGCCGTTTTGGGCGGCCCTTATCCTCGCTGCTCTGGCGGGGCTGGGCGCCTGGTACACCTTTGGCCTGGCCCGTGACGAGCACCGTGCCACCCAGCTACGCAAAGAGCGGGCTGCCCCCGAGCCCGGCGCAGGCCATGTTTCCCAGTGACCCCGGTTCCGCCTCCACCAGTGAGTCAGCGGAGAAGGACGGCAGGAGAATACTCCACCCGACGGTGGCGGGTGAACTACACAGGTACTCCCGGGACGAACTCGGCGCAGTAACTGCGAGCTCCCACCCGCAGGTTCGGTCTGCCGGCGGTTTCCTGGTGATGGCTGTTGTATTCGCTGCTGTGGCGGTTTTCTCGATCATGCTGGTGGCCGGGCCCACCAGCCGCGGCCAGGACCCCTTGTGGGGCGCCCTGGTCCTGACCGTCGCCGGAATCGGCGGCGTGCTGTACGCCGCGCGCATGGCACGCGTGGCTTCCCGGGCCAGACGCCTCCGCGCGGAACGGGGACTCCCCGAGCCCAGTGCCCGCCAGTTCGACAGATAGCCGGTGCCGCCCGTCGTCGTACGTTGTGACCGAATCCCACGGACGGCGTGACGTAACCGACTGCGCCCTTCCGGTTGCGCCGTCTAAAATAGTCCAATGACTACAGCAGCTACCCCTTCCGTCGGCCTGGTCGGATGGCGCGGCATGGTCGGCTCCGTCCTCATGCAGCGCATGCAGGACGAAGGCGACTTCGCCAACATCAACCCGGTGTTCTTCTCCACCTCCAACGCGGGAGGTGCCGCCCCCTCCTTTGCTGATGGCGCCGGCAAGCTTGAAAACGCGTTCGACGTCGACACCCTGGCGAAGCTGCCCATTATCGTCACCGCGCAGGGCGGCGACTACACCAAGCAGGTCCACGGCGAGCTGCGCGGCCGGGGCTGGGACGGCCTGTGGATTGACGCCGCCTCCACCCTGCGCATGAATGACGACTCGATCATCGTTCTGGACCCCATCAACCGCGACGTTATTGACAAGGGCCTGGTCAACGGAACCAAGGACTTTATCGGCGGCAACTGCACAGTCTCCTGCATGCTCATGGGCCTCGGCGGGCTGTTCAAAAACAACCTCGTGGAGTGGGGCACCTCCATGACCTACCAGGCTGCCTCGGGCGGCGGGGCACGGCACATGCGTGAGCTCCTCAGCCAGTTCGGCACGCTTAACGCCGAGGTCAGCACGGAACTGGAGGATCCGGCGTCGGCCATCCTGGACATCGACCGCAAGGTCCTGGCCCACCAGCGCACGGACATCGACGCCACGCAGTTCGGCGTCCCCCTGGCCGGCTCCCTGATTCCCTGGATCGACGCCGACCTGGGCAACGGACAGTCCAAGGAAGAATGGAAGGCCGGGGTCGAGACCAACAAGATCCTGGGCACCTCCGAGGACAACCGCGTGATCATGGACGGGCTCTGCATCCGCATCGGCGCGATGCGGTCCCACTCCCAGGCGCTGACGCTCAAGCTCCGCGAAGACCTGTCCGTCGCTGAGATTGAAAAGCTCCTGGCCGAAGACAACCAGTGGGCCAAGGTGGTTCCGAACACCAAGGAAGCCTCCATGGCTGACCTGACACCCGTCGCCGCCTCCGGCACATTGGACATTCCGGTGGGCCGAATCCGCAAGATGGAGATGGGCCCGGAGTACATCAGCGCCTTCACCGTGGGCGACCAGCTCCTGTG
Source organism: Pseudarthrobacter quantipunctorum (assembly GCF_045291495.1). NCBI lineage: Bacteria > Bacillati > Actinomycetota > Actinomycetes > Micrococcales > Micrococcaceae > Pseudarthrobacter > Pseudarthrobacter quantipunctorum. The sequence continues at coordinate 1,047,937 of NZ_CP148033.1, read as the reverse complement.
GGGTGCTGCCGAGCCGCTGCGCCGGATGCTGAACATCGCCACCGGGAACCTGTAACCCGCCAACTTCCACTTCGGCGGCCCTGCCCCGCACGGACGGTGCTGCCCCCAGCACCGTCCATGCGGGACAGGGCCGTTCTGCTTGGCACGGACGCTCCCTCACTTGATGCGGGTTAAGCCGGGACGCTCTTTCACTTGAGCAGCGAAAGTGAAAGAGCGATCGTGAAAAAGCGACATTAAGTGAGAGAGCGTCCCAGTCAGCGGTCCAGGAAGCTGAGGTACCCGTCTGCGGCCTTCCTCAAGGCGCCCTGGGCGGAGGGGCCAAGGTGCCTGGCGGGTTCAAAGAGTTCAGGCACGACGGCGGCGGGCCGGCTCCCGCGCTCGACGGCCCAAGTGCCGATCACCTCTCCCCCGGCCACCAGGGTCTTCTTGAAAACGCCGTTCCCGCCGGGCACGATCCTGTCCGAGTGCTCCACGGGCAGCACCGCTGACCGGTCCTTGTAACCCAGCAGGAACTCATCAAACCCGGGCAGCAGCAGGACGGACCGGGCTCCAGGAGCCCCGGAATCCAGCAGGGCTGCGGTCTCGGGCGACATCCAGTACCCCGCGCCGCCGAACTGGTGTTCCACAAGCCGGCCGCGGACATTTTCTAATGCGGTCCGCACCTCCGTCAGCGGGAGCTGGGTCCACCAGGCGAAGTCAGCAAGGGTTGCCGGGCCGTGGCTGCGGAAGTACCGCAAGAGGAACTCCGCCATGGCCTCATCGCGCTCCAGGTTGCGTGACACCGGGATCCAGCCGTCAAAGGCCATCAGCAGTTGTTGGTTCTTTGCCAGCGGCCCCTGCACCAGCCACGCGTGCCGGCACAGTGTCCCCAGGATGTGGATGCCCCGCTGCCCCTGCGTCGGCTGCCCGGCGGCGTCAAACACCTGGAACAGCCCGGCACGGCTCACGGGACCGCTGGCGGCAATATGCTCCAGCGCAATGTCCCGGCACTTCTCGATGTCCGCCCACGTGATGCCGAGCTCCCGGTGCCGGGCCGCGATGCTTTTGGTGAGCCGTTCGGCCGTGAGGTCCAGCATCCAGCGCAGATCCTCAGGAGCCACGAGATGCAGCGTGCCGCGCATGGGCCACGACCTGACCACGGCACCGGTGTCAAGGGCGGAGCGGACGCCGGTGAGGCCGCATCCCGGCACCCGCACGCCCACGGCCCACATCGCTGCCTGCAGGTCCTGGGCCTGCATCGCCGTCATCCAGCGCACAGCGTCCGCTACGGATTCCAGGCCTTTCGTTCCGCCGGCAAGCCCTTGGGAGGCAAGCCTCAGCCTGCCCACGATCCTGCCGTCAGGACGGCCCATGCCAGCAGTCATGGCCCTATCCTAGGGCCGCCACTGCCCATCGGTCACAGACCGCTAGGGTAGAACCATGACTTTGGGGAGTTTGTGGCAGTTGCTCGCGCTTAAAACGAGGTGGTGGATGGCCGGCGGCACGGCCTGCGTCCTGGCAGGGTCGGGCCTGGGGCTGCTCCAGTTCTCCAGCTTCCTAGGGGATGGCCGGTCCGATCCCCTGCTGCAGCTCCCTTCGCTCGTCCTGAGCCTCGGCGGAGGCTATGCGGTACTTTTCCCCGGCATCAGCGTCAGCCGCCAGGGCGTCAGGCTGTACCGGGACTGGCGGCACCACCCGCCTGCGGCGAAGGTCCTCTGGGTCCTGTCCCTCGCCGTCGCACTCGGCGGGCTGGTGGCCTGCATCCTCGCGGGGCTCGCAAATCCCCTGTTGCCGGGCCAGCTGGTATGGCTCTTCACCGGAATCTACCTGGCGCTCGCCGGCTGGTCGTCCGCCCTGCTGGGCCAGGCGGCCGTCCTCCGCACCGCCGCTCCGGGCCTGGCGGGCGATCCCGCCTGTGCTACAGCTCCAGGCCGATAAGCAGCGGTTCCGGGTGCAGCTGGATGCCAAAGCGCTGTTCGACGCCGGAACGCACCTCGCGCGCCACCGCCACCACGTCCTGGGCGGTGGCTGAGCCGCGGTTGGTGATGGCGAGGGTGTGCTTGGTGGACAAGGAGGCCCGTCCGCCGCTGACGCTGCCCGGTTCCAGCCCGAACCCCTTGGCAAAGCCGGCCTGGTCGATCAGCCAGGCGGCGGAGAGCTTCACCAGCCCGTCCTGGCCTGCCGGGTAGCGGGGCGCGCCTTCCGGCAGGGCCTCCGCCACCTCGGCCGGAACAATCGGGTTGGTGAAGAAGGATCCGGTGGAGTACGTATCCCGGTCCTGCGGGTCCCACACCATGCCCTTGGAAGCTCGCAGCCGGAGCACCTCGCGTCGCACATCGTTTGCGTAGGCACGCTTGCCCACCTCGACCCCGAGGGCACGGGCGAGTTCCGCATAGCGGATTGGCGCGCTCATCCGCCCCAGGGGCAGCTGGAACTCCACGGTCAGCACCACATAGCGGGGGGAGCCGTTCACCGTGGTCTGCTTGAGGACGGAGTCCCGGTAACCGAACTTCAGCTCGGAGTTCGTGAAGGTTCTGACAGCGTTCCGCTCCCGGTCCCAGGTGCGCACCGCCGCGATGGTCTGGGATACGTCGGCCCCGTAGGCACCCACATTCTGCACCGGCGTGGCCCCGGTCGACCCGGGAATACCGGCGAGGGCCTCCAGCCCGGACCAGGCATGGCGGACGGCGTGGTCTACCAGCCTGTCCCAGTTGTGCCCGGCCTGCACCACCACGGCCACGCCGCCGCAGGAGTCCTCCGCATTGACCGTGAAACCCTCGGAAGCGATTCTGACTACCGTTCCCGGGAACCCGTCGTCAGAAATCAGCAGGTTGGAGCCGCCGCTGATGATCAACAGCGGCTCCCTGGCCGCGTCAGCAGCCTGGACGGCGTAGATGATCTCAGCCTCGGTGCGGGCCTCGATATATGTGCCGGCGGGACCTCCGACGGCGGCGGTGGTCAGTTCGGAAAGCATCGTGGGTGTCACCACACCACCTTACTAGTGAAAGCAAAGGGGCCTGGCGGAGCCGTCGCCACCTGTCACCGGCAGGATTTCACAAGTACGACAATTAACTAACAAATACTGTCTAGAATATTTACAAATCTGTCATACATGCGTACCTTCAACCCCAGCGGATCACACATTTGGGTTCGCTTCCCCGCAAACGCATAGGACAGCTATGACCATTACCAGGACTCTGGCCACAAGCCTCATGAGCCTATCCACGGCCGCATTGTTCACCCTCGCCTCGGCAGGTGGATCCATGGCGGCACCCCCTGCCCCGGAGAACACTGACGTTCGCGGAGTCAGCAGCACCGGGCTTATCGCCACCGCCGAGGCTGACTACTGGACGCCCGAACGGATGCGGGCAGCCACACCCGGCGAGGTTCTGGCAAAGAAAGCACTGCAACGGCAAACGGCCACTGCCCCGCAGGCCGCGGAGGGAGCCGGCAAGCGAGCTGAAACCAGGATCAAGGGCTCGGATCCGTCAGTCCAGCCGCTGGCGAATGCCAGTGAAAACCCGGTCCCCCACATCGGCAAGGTGTTCTTCACCCTGGGCGGAGCGGACTATGTCTGCTCGGCGAACTCCGTAGCGTCCACCAACAGGAACACAGTTTCCACGGCAGGCCACTGCCTCAATGAAGGCCCTGGCGCATTCGCGACCAGGTTTACCTTTGTGCCGGCCTACCTTAACGGCGCCGCACCCTATGGCAAGTGGACGGCCAAAGCGCTTTATGCCCCCACCCAGTGGAGCTCGTCAGGCAGCATGCAGTACGACACAGGATTCGCCGTCATGTCCCAGCTGAACGGCCGCAACCTGGCCGACGTCGTCGGTGCCTCCGGCGTTAGGTTCAACGCCGCCCGCGGCCTCAGCTACAAGGCATTCGGCTACCCCGCAGCTTCACCCTTCAATGGAGAATCGCTCAAAAGCTGCACGGGCACAGCAACGAACGATCCCTACAACCCGCAGTTCAACAGCCAGGGAATCCCGTGCAACATGACAGGCGGTTCCTCAGGTGGCCCCTGGTTCATCGGCACCTCGTCAGGCGGGTACCAGAACTCGGTCAACAGCTACGGCTACGGCAGCAATTCCACCAAAATGTATGGCCCCTACTGGGGCTCGGTCATCCAGGCGGCTTACAACGCCGCCGCCTCGGCTTACTGACACCGGCCGCAACCCACTAAAAAGAAGGTTGAGGGAGGCTGCCCCCCGGGGCGGCCTCCCTCAACCTTTCCAGGCAGCCGGGCGTGATGCCGGCGGGGCTTCAGGAAAGCCGGACGACCGCCTGGGCCTTCATTAGCACCTTCTGGCCGGCGGCCATAACGGTAAGGTCCACCCGCGCAGTGTTCGCCTCGGCGTCGAGCTTTCCAACAATGCCGCTGACCTCGATGGTGGCGCCGGCGTCAGGGGTGCCGGTGGTGTCGGTAACCAGAACGGGCTTGGTGAACCTGGTCTGGAAGTCGACGACGGCGGCCGGGTCGCCTGCCCAGTCGGTGACCAGCTGGACGGCGGAGCCCATGGTGAACATGCCGTGGGCGATGACGCCGGGCAGCTCCACACTGGTGGCGAAGGCCTCGTTCCAGTGGATGGGATTGAAGTCACCGGAGGCGCCGGCGTACTTGACGAGGTCGGTGCGGGTGACCTCAATGGTGCGGCTGCCGATCTCCTGGCCGGCGCTGAGTTCATGGATGCTGAGGCTCATGGCTACTGTCCCTCTCCACGGACCAGGATGGACGACGACGTGGTGGTGACGGGCTCGCGGGAATCGTCCGCGCCGAGGGCGAAGATTTCCGAACGGGTGGTGATCATCGCACCGCCGCCCATGGCCCGGACACCGTCCACGTGAAGCTCCGCGACGAGGCGGTCTCCGGCAAAAATCGGCCGGTGGTGGGTGAAGCGCTGGTCTGCATGGACCACGCGGGAGAAGTCGATGCCGGCGTCCGGATCCTCGATGAGCTGGGCATCGGCACGCTGGGCAATGATGATGGCGAAGGTTGGCGGAGCCACCAGGTCACCGTGGCCCAGGGCCTTGGCGGCGTCGACGTCGAAGTGCGCGGGATGGGTTGCCTTCACGGCGCGGGCGAACTCGCGGATCTTTTCACGGCCAACGTCGTACACCTCTGCGGCAGGGTAGCTTCGGCCCTGCAGGTCCGGATTGATAGTCATGGCCTCAAGCCTATCGTTGCCGCACCAGCCGGGGGCTTGCACCGCTTTGATATGATGAATTCATCAATCCATCATATCGCTGCCGCCAGTCTATTGGTCACCAGTGCCACTTCCAGGAGCTTTCCATGCTGCCTTCCGCCCAGGCTCCCCTGTACGAGATCAAGGCCAACCTATTCAGGGGGCTGGCGCATCCGGCAAGAATCCGCATCCTTGAGCTGCTGGCTGCAGCACCCGAGGAAACTGCTGCAGTGAGTTACCTCCTGGCGGAGACCGGGCTTGAAGCCTCGCACCTCTCCCAGCACCTGGCCACATTGCGCAAGCACAAAGTGGTGACCTCCGTGCGCACCGCCAATGCCGTGACCTACCGGCTGGCACACCCCGGGATTTCCCAACTGCTGGCCATCGCGCGGACTTTCCTCCTGGACAACCTTGCCGACTCCAACGAACAGCTCCGGCTGGCCCGGCAGCTGCCTGCAGGGCACCTGGCTGGCGGGACGGCCTCGTGAATACGGGCGTAAGCACTGCAAGGCGGCATTTCAGCAGGTTCCTGCCCTCGAAACTGGACTACGCGGGACTGGGAACGTCGTGGCGGACGGACCTGCTTGCCGGCATCACGGTGGGCATTGTGGCCCTGCCGCTGGCCCTCGCGTTCGGCGTCAGCTCAGGAGTGGGTGCGGAGGCCGGGCTCATCACAGCGATTGTTGCCGGCCTGGTGGCGGCTGTGATGGGCGGATCATCCGTCCAGGTGTCCGGCCCCACCGGCGCCATGGTTGTGGTCCTTGCCCCCGTGGTGGCAGTCCATGGCACCGGCAGCGTGGCACCGTTGTCGCTGATGGCGGGGCTGCTGGTCTGCGTCCTGGGATTCAGCGGCCTGGGCCGGGCCGTCGCCTTTATCCCGTGGCCTGTGGTGGAAGGCTTCACCCTGGGGATCGCCGCAATTATTTTCCTCCAACAGGTTCCGCTCGCCACCGGCACGTCCGGCGTTCCGGGACACAACACCCTCGTCGCTGCCGTGGAAGCTGCCTCCGCCGCAACTGTTCCGACGGCATTGCTGACACTCGGGCTCGTGGCAGGCGTCGCCGTCGTGATGGTCCTTGTGCAGAAGCTGCTCCGGGCACTGCCGGCCAGCCTGATCGCGGTGCTGCTCGCGGCGGTGGCCGCCGAGCTGTTCGCGCTGGACATCCCCAGGATAGGCCCGCTGCCCCATTCCCTTCCCGCTTCGGCGGTGCCCGCCTTTGACGTGGAGCTGTTGGGCAGCCTGGCCATGCCCGCTGTGGCAATCGCCTGCCTTGCGGCCATCGAATCCTTGCTGTCTGCCCGGGTTGCGGCAGGAATGACCGGACCCGACGGCAGGCCGGGTGGGCCGTACAGCCCGGACCGGGAACTGACGGGCCAGGGCCTGGCGTCTATTGCGGCGGGCCTGTTCGGCGGCATGCCCGCCACCGGGGCCATCGCGCGGACGGCCGTGAACGTCCGCTCGGGTGCAAAAACGCGCCTGGCTGCCGCTGTCCATGCTGTGGTGCTGCTGGCGATTGTCTACCTCGCGTCAGGGATGGTCAGCCGTATTCCGCTGGCAGCCCTCGGCGGGGTCCTGATGGTCACTGCGGTGCGGATGGTGTCCAGGCGGACCGTTGCGGCGATCCTCCGCTCCACCCGGTCCGACGCCGCCGTCTTCATCCTGACGGCGGTCATTACGGTGGCGTTCGACCTGATCGTAGCCATCCAGATAGGGCTCGCGGCCGCAGCCCTCTTTGCCCTCCGCACGTTCGCCTCGCTGAGCAGCGTACAGCGGGAGGAGATCCCCGGCCCCCGGGCCGAGGGTGACGAGCACATCGCAGTCCTCCGGCTGGACGGGGCCATGTTCTTTGGCGCCGCCGAACGGATCCTGCAGGAAATCAGCCAGGTCAAGGACGTCCAGGTGGCCATCATCCGGCTTTCCCAGCTGCGCATGCTCGACGCCACGGGCGCGCATGCACTGGTGGAGGTGGTCTCCGCCCTCGAGCTGCGGGGCATCACGGTCCTGCTCAAGGGCGTCCGGCCGGACCACCTGCAGCTGGTGACGAACGTTGGAGTGATCCGTTCCCTGCGGCACCACAAGCACCTGTTCGGGCACCTCGGTGACGCTGTGGAGCACGCCCGCAGCCACGTCCGCCGTAACGCCGCCTACCGCTTGTAGCCTTTGCGGATAGCCTGGCCGCGGACCACAATTCCGGCGATGTGCAGGACAAGGCCCAGTCCGATCACGGGAAGGGATGCAGTGGCAAGGCCGGAGTTGCCGCTGGTGTTGCCAACCAGGTTGAGGATAATCCCGACGGCGATCAGCCCCATGGCACTGAAAACCAGGACTTTATAGCGGGTCGGCGCGGTGGCCCAGAATTCGTTCAGCACCCTGCCATTCTACCGGGGGCCGCGTCTGCGGCAGGGTCTAATTGCCGGGACGCAGGCTCAGAACAGCGCCTCCTGGACGGCCGGGACCTTGGAAGTGAACTGGCCCAGTTCGATGCTGCGGCCTTTGAGCTGGCCGAGATCCACCACGAACTCCAGGTCGGTGCCGTCGATGGTTGCCAGGGCGAAGCTGCCGCACAGGGAACCAAGCGTCAAGCCGTGCGAGCCTGCAGCAAGGGCGTGCGGATAGGGGTGCCGGGGGCTCGCGGAGCACAGCGGGCCGGCCAGTCCCGGCCTGTTCCACACTTCCTCCACCACCTGGAAGCCCCCAGCCCCGGACCGCGAGACTACTCCGCGGGCGGAAGCGGCGAGGGCCGCGTTATGCCCGCTGAGCCGGCCTGCCGGCGCCGGGGAGGCCAGCGCGGCAGCCTTGGCTGCGGACCGGACATGCTGCGGAAGACCGGCCTCGCGCGTGACCAGATCCTCGAGGATCCGCACCACGCGTCCGTCGGCGGCGTGCGCCACGTAGCTGGCAGCCACGGCTCCCTGCTCGGCAAGCCGTTGCCATTTGCGGAGCTCCGCGGCCGTGCCCACTTTGCTGGCGCCGTTGGCGAAGGTGGCGACGTAGAGCCAGTGTGGCTGCATCAGGTAGCTGCGCAGCCCCGGCGGGACCCGGCCGTCCCGGTGAAAGTCGTGGATGAGCCGGAACTCGTCCACCACAAAGCACCGTTCGCACTGGTGTCCGCGGACTGCGGGCGCCCGCTGGGCGCAGAGGACGTGGTCCCGGTGGGCCGGACCGTGCACCACATGATGGCCGAGGCAGTACTTCCCCTCGGCGGCGAGCCGGAAGCCCAGGCGCGTGCCGGCGTCGAGCGTTACGTTGTGGAAGGTGCCGTCCGGCGCCTGGAGGCGGAGGAACGGGAGCGGCTGGACGTCCGCGCCAACGGTTCCATCCGGAGGCGCAGGCCAGAAGACCCCGTGGACCAGATAGCGCGTATCGGTCACGGGGTCTCCTGAAGTGAAAGAGCGGGTGTTACAGCGCGGGCTGCACCCCAAAGGCTACCGCGAGCTTCATGATCTTCTCGGCGCGGCCCAGGCGGGGCAGGTCGGAGCCGTCACGGATGACGCGCCCGTTGGCTTCGAAGTCCGCCATGAAGTCCGTGGCCCAGGCGACGTCAGACGGCGTGGGGCTGATGACCTCGTTGATCACAGGGGTCTGGTCGATGGCCAGGCAGAGCTTGCCGGTCATGCCCATCATCACGGTGATGCCGGTCTGCTCGCGCAGGATGGGGTGGTTGGTGCCCACGGTGGGCCCGTCGATGGGGCCGGGAAGGTTGCCCACCCGGCTGGCGACGACCAGCTTGGCGCGGGGGTAAGCCATGGCCTCGGGCGTGGCAGCCATGCCAGTATCGCGGCGGAAGTCGCCGGAGCCGAACGCCAGGCGGAAGGCGCCCTGTGCCTTGGCGATGTTGTTCGCTTCCTCGATGCCCAGCGCGGACTCCACCAGCGGGATGACAGGCGTCTTGCCGTCCATACGGTGGAAGCTCTCCGTCACTTGGTCTGCGGATTCGGTCTTGGCCAGCATGACACCCAGGAGGCCCGGGGTGCCGCGCAGGCCCGCCAGGTCGTCCGCCCAGAAGCGGCTGGTGGCATCGTTGATGCGGACCCAGGCCTTGCCGCCGGCGGTCAGCCAGTCCACAACGTTGTTCCGTGCGTGGTCCTTCTGCGACGGGTCCACGGCATCTTCAATATCCAGGATGATCGAGTCAGCGCGCGACACCGCGGACTGGTCGAACAGCTCTGTCTTCATGGCATTGACCAAAAGCCAGGAACGGGCGATTTCTGCTGGGATATTGCGTTCCGGCCTTACGGTCTCGGTGGCGATGGTAGACGTCATGTATCTACCGTATCCGCCCCGCAACCCGGACGCCGAAGAAAATGGCCTGCTTGTGGGGATCAATACGAACTAAACCCCATATGACCGCCCCGGGGCGGATCCGGGTAGCAGCAGGTGTCGTTTTGGGGGCCCAAAACGACACCTGCTGCTACCTGGTTGGGGTGGGTCAGGGGATGTTGCTGCCCCGCGCCGTGACCCAGAGTTTGTACCAGTCGGCCCGGGTCATGGTGCCGGCCACGCGGGCGGCGTCGGCACAGGCACGGATCCGTTCCGGGTTGACCGTCCCGATTACCGGCGCGATGCCCGCAGGATGCTTCATCAGCCAGCCCAGCAGGACGGACTCCCCGGAGCTGCCGTACTCCCCCGCCAGCCGGGCCACGAGCTCGGCGGTGGCGGCATCGGCCGATGCCGGGCTTTCCGGTTCCGCCCCCGTGTACAGGCCGCGCGCCAGCGAGCCGTAGGCCTGCAGCGTGATGGAGTTGCGCACGCAGTACTCAAGCGTGCCGTGCGGGAAGCTGTAGTCCAGGTGCTCGGCATGGTTGACCAGCACCTGGCTTTCCAGCCACGCCCGCTTGAGCAGGCTCATCTCCAGCTGGTTGGCAACAACCGGGGTTTCCAGCCGGTCCTGCAGCGCCTCGATCTGCGCCCCGGACATGTTGGACACACCCAGCTGCCGGACTTTGCCTTCCGCCATCAGCTGCCCGACGGCGGCGGCCACCTCCGCCGGGTCCGCCAGCGGGTCCGGCCGGTGCAGCAGCAGGATGTCCACATAGTCCGTGCGCAGCCGTTTCAGGCTTCCGTTGACCCTCTCGAGGATGGCCTCGCGGCTGAGGTCGTAGTGCGTCTGCAGCCCGCGTTCGTTGAGCCGGATGCCGCATTTGGTCTGCAGCCTGATGCGGTCCCGCAGCCCCGGCTGGGCGGCCAGGACTTCACCAAAGACGGCCTCGGACTTGCCGCTGCGGTAGATGTCCGCGTGGTCGAACAGCGTGATCCCGGCATCCAGCGCGGCGTGGACGGCGGCGGCTGCCTGGTCCACATGTTCCGTTCCATGCGGCTCGTCGGACCAGCTGCCGCCCAGGCCCATGCAGCCGTAAATAAGTTCCTGCATCAGGCAGGCCGCCCTTCCGGGACGCGTGCAGGCATCAGCGCAGCCATGCTGTGGTGTTGCCTGGCAGTTTGCCGTCTTCCAGCGGTGCGCTGCTGACCAGGACGGTCCCCGCGGGGAGTTCGACGGCGGTGTCCCCGAAGTTGGTCACGGACTGCCAGCCGCCGGGGCGGCGGAAGTGCAGGATCTCAGGGTTGGCGTTCTCCACCCATTCCAGGTCCTCATCCGCCTGCAGCTCGTGGCGCAGCTTCAGGGCGGTGCGGTACAGCTCCAGGGTGGAGCCTTCGGTGCCGTCCTGCGCCTCCACGGCGTACTTGCTGAACCAGTCCGGCTGCGGCAGGTGCGCCCCGCCGTCGCCGAAGCCGAAGGAGGTGCCTTCCACCTTCCAGGGCAGGGGCACGCGGCAGCCGTCGCGGCCAATTTCCACTCCCCTGTTCCGGAAGAAGGAGGGGTCCTGGCGTTCGGATTCGGGGATCTCCGCCACTTCCTGCAGGCCCAGTTCCTCGCCCTGGTACAGGTAGGCGGACCCCGGCACTGCCAGCATCAGCAGGGTTGCGGCACGGGCACGGCGCTCACCCAGTTCCACGTCCAGCTGGTCCTTGGGGCCGCCGGCAAGCAGCCAGTCCTTGCCGTCCTGGCCCTTGGCGCCCGCCTTGCTCTTGGAAACCTGCGGCAGCCCGTAGCGGGTGGCGTGCCGGACGACGTCGTGGTTGGAGAACACCCAGGTGGAGGAGGCCCCGGTGGCGGCGGCCTCAGCCAGGTTGCGGGTGATGATCTCGCGGAACTCGTCAGCGTCGAAATCTGCCTGCAGCAGGTCGAAGTTGAAGGCCTGGCCGAGCCCCTGCGGGCTGGCGTAGCGGGCCCGGCGGGTGGCGTGCACCCAGGCCTCGGCCACGGCGGTGCGCGGCGGGTTGTACTCGTTGAAGACCTCACGCCACTCGGCGTACACCTCGTGGACCTCGTCGCGGTCCCAGAACGGGTGGGTGCCGTCGTCGAAACCGTCCACACCGGTGTTGGCGGCGCTCAGTTCCAGCTTGGACAGCAGCGGTTCGGTGAGGTCCTTGGTGAGGGCGTGGGCCACGTCCACCCGGAAGCCGTCCACACCGCGGTCGGACCAGAAGCGCAGGGTCTTGAGGAAGTCGTCGCGGACCTCGCGGTTGGACCAGTTCAGGTCTGGCTGCTCCTTGGCGAAGATGTGCATGTACCACTGGCCGGGGGTGCCGTCCGGTTCGGTGATGCGCTCCCAGGCGGGGCCGCCGAACACGGAGTCCCAGTCCGACGGCGGGAACTCGCCGTCCGGGCCCTTGCCGTCACGGAAGATGTAGCGGTCCCTGGCGGGTGAGCCCTTGGGCGAGGCGAGTGCTTCCTTGAACCACTCGTGGCGGTTGGAGGAGTGGTTGGGGACGATGTCGGCGATGAGCTTGATACCGGCCCCGTGCAGCGTTTTGGCCATCTCGTCGAAGTCGTCCAGGGTGCCCAGTTTGGGATCGACGTCGCGGTAGTCATCGACGTCGTAGCCGCCGTCGGCGAGCGCCGAGGGGTAGAAGGGGCTCAGCCACACGGCGTCGATACCCAGTGCCTTCAGGTACGGCACCTTGGAGGTGATGCCCTTGAGGTCGCCGATGCCGTCGCCGTTGGAGTCGGCGAAACTGCGCGGGTAGATCTGGTAGACGGCGGCCTGCCGCCACCAGTTCGGATCGGACAGTGGGCCGGAATCGGACAGGGTTGCCAGGGTGGCGGTGGTGCTCACAACACTCCTTTATTTAGTATCTAAATTTTCTTTTGACCAGTATGTTCCGGCCGGGCGCGGAAGGTCAACAGCAGGGCTGCTGCGCGCCCCGGACGCCGCTTCAGGCCTTGAGCCAGGCGGTTGATTCTCCTGGAAGCTTGCCGTCTGTGATCCCGCCGCTGGAGATCAGGACCCTGCCGGCAGGCAGTTCGACGGCGGCGGGACCGAAGTTGGCCACGACGTGCCAGCCGCCCGGGCGCACAAAGTGCAGCACCTGTTCATCTCCGCTGCCGCTCCATTCCAGGGTCTCTGCACCCTGGAGTTCGTGGCGCAGCGCCAGTGCCTGCCGGTAGAAGTTCAGGGTTGAGGTGTCGCGGGCGTCCTGGCTGCTGGCTGCGTATTCGGCGAACCAGTCCGGCTGGGGCAGGTGGGCGCCGTTGGCACCGAAGCCGAAGGATGGTCCCGAGGGCTCCCAGGGCAGGGGCACGCGGCAGCCGTCCCGGCCCAGGCCGTCGTACTCCGCGCCCCGGAAGAATGACGGGTCCTGGCGCTGGTCAGCGGGGATGTCCGCCACCTCGTGCAGCCCCAGTTCCTCGCCCTGGTAGAGGTAGGCGGAGCCGGGAAGGGCGAGCATGAGCAACGTGGCGGCCTTGGCGCGGCGGATGCCGCCTTCCACGTCCAGCGCTTCGCGGGGGCCGCCCGCTTTGACCCAGTCGACCCCCGGTTTTCCCGGCCGGCCGTTGAGCGGTTCCAGACCGTAGCGTGTGGCGTGGCGGGTGACGTCATGGTTGGAAAAGACCCAGGTGGTGGTGGAGCCGGTGAGGCGGGCCTGTTCGAGGTTGTCCGTGATGATGGTGCGGAACTGGGGAGCGTTGAAGTCGGCCAGGAGCAGGTCGAAGCTGAAGGCCTGGCCCAGCCCCTCAGGAGAGGCGTACTTGGCACGCCGGGCTGCGGTCTCCACCCATGCCTCCGCCACGGCAAACCGCGGCGGGTCGTATTCGTTGAAGACCTTGCGCCATTCTGCGTAGATCTCGTGGACTTCATCGCGGTCCATGAGCGGGTGCGTCCCCACTGTACGGTCCATCGCGTCCAGTTCCTGCTTGCTGGGAAGCTCGGCGGGGAGGTCTTTGACCAGAAGGTTGGCCACGTCCACGCGGAAGCCGTCCACGCCGCGGTCAGCCCAGAAGCGCAGGGTCGTGAGGAAGTCCGCACGGACCTCCGGGTTGTCCCAGTTCCAGTCCGGCTGTTCGGGAGTGAAGGTGTGCAGGTACCACTGGCCGTCGTCCACCCGGGACCAGGCGGGGCCGCCGAAAGCGGCTGTCCAGTCCGACGGCGGCAGTTCGCCGTGCTCGCCCTTGCCGTCCCTGAAGTGGTACCGCTGCCGGGCCGGTGACCCCTTGGGGGCGGCCAGGGCTTCCTGGAACCAGGCGTGCCGGTTGGAGGAGTGGTTCGGGACGATGTCCACGATTACCTTGATGCCCGCCGCATGCAGAGCCGCGGCCATGGCATCGAAATCCGCAAGGCAGCCGATCTTGGGGTCGACGTCGCGGTAGTCATCGACGTCGTAGCCGCCGTCAGCCAGGGCCGAGGGGTAAAACGGGCTCAGCCACACGGCGTCGATCCCCAGGCCCTTCAAGTACGGCACCTTCGCGGCAATGCCCTTGAGGTCCCCAATCCCGTCGCCGTTCGAGTCGGCGAAACTGCGTGGATAGATCTGGTAAACCGCGGCCTGGCGCCACCAGTTGGTGGCGTCCGCGGGACCGTTGTCGGCGTGGTGAGTCTGGATGGACAAGCGGTTTCCCCTTTCCGGGGTGCTGGAGTTGTTGATGGCGTGCATGCTGGCTGTACTCAGCCTTTGACGGCACCCTGCGTGACGCCGGCCATGACCCACCGCTGGGTAAAGAGATAAGCCACGATAGCCGGAGCCATGGCCATCAGATAAGACGCAAAGGACACGTGGTAGTTGTTGCTGAACTGGGTCTGGAACAGGTTCTGCCGCACTGGAAGGGTTTGCAGTGCCGGGTCGGAGATGATCAGCGAAGGCATCATGAAGTCATTCCAGGCGTAGAGGAAGGCAAAAATGCCGACCGTGGCGCTCATCGGCGCCAGCAGGGGAAAGATCAGTTTCCAGAACGTCTGCCAGGTGGTGGCGCCGTCAATACGTGCGCTCTCTTCAAGCTCCATGGGGATCGACCGCAGGAACGCCGTGAACAGCAGCACGCTGAAGCTCAACTGGAACATGGTGGCGAGCAGGATCACGCCCAGCGGGTTGTCCAGGCCCAGGCGGCCGGTCATCTGGATTTGCGGCAGCGCTACGACCGGGAAAGGAATGAACATCGCCGCGAGCAGGTAGTAGAAGGAGTACCGGAACAACCTGCGTTCCCAGTTGCGCACAATCGCATACGAGGCAAACGCAGCGAGCACGATCGTCGCCACCACGGTCCCTGCCGTGACCAGCAACGACATTGCGGCGCCGACGGGGAAGTTCGTCAGCGTCCACGCCTGGACGAAGCCGTCGATGCTGAAGGGGGCAGGGAATGAGAACGCATTGCCGTCCACAGCCTGCCCTTGGGTTTTGAAGGCCATGGACACGGTCACGTAGAGCGGAAGCAGGACCGTGACAGCGCAGAGGACCAGGATGGTGGTGCCCGGCCAGTTCACCCGCTCGACCTTCAGGCCCGGGCGTCGCCGTCCGTTCCCGGCAGGGGTTGATTCGGTGTGGTGGAGTTCCTCGGCGGTGAGGGTTGATGGAGTGGTCATTAGAGTGTGTTCCGTCCGCGAGTCAGCGACAGCTGCAGGAGAGAGATGAGGACAGCGACGACAAAGAAGATCGTCGCGTTGGCCATCTGGTAGGCATAATCGCCACCGTTGAAGCCGGCGATGACGGTCATCGCAATGCTTCTTGTTGAGGTTCCCGGGCCACCGTTCGTGAGTCCAACGATGATGTCGTAGGCGTTGAGGAAGCCCTTGAATCCGAGAATGATGTTGATCACCACGTAGCCGGCCACAAGCGGAGCGGTGATCTTCAGGAGCTGCTGGAACTTGCTCGCGCCATCGATCTCCGCAGCCTCGTAGACGTCCCCCGGGATCGAGACGAGGCCCGCGATGTAGATCAGCAGCGCCCCGGGCACCGCCTGCCATGCGGTAACCACCACGATGGCGATCCATGCAAGGTCAGGGTTCGCCAGGAGGCTCGTTTCCAGCCAGGAGATGCCTGCCGCCGCACCCGCAGCGGGCAGCGAGTTCGAAAACAGGAAGTTGAAAACATAGGCGATGATGATGCCGGAGACCACCATGGGGATGACGAAGATGGTTCGCAGCGCTGTCTTCATCCGGATCTGCGAGGTGAGTCCCACGGCCAGGAGGAAGGCGATGACGTTCACCACCAGCACGGTGACGATGGAGAAGCCGAAGGTGAACAGATAGCTCTGCAGAATGGCCGGATCGCTGAAAATTGCTATGTAGTTGGTCAGGCCCGCGAACTCCCAGTCGCCAATGCCGATTGAGTCCGTGAAGCTGAAAAAGATGCCAACGATGCCGGGAACCGTGATCGCCAGGGTAAAGAGAACGAGGCTGGGCAAGAGGAAAAGGTAGAAGATCGGTTCGACCCGCCGCCTGCGGCGGCTTTCGGGGCGGGCCTGCCCCCGTCTGGTTGCTGTGGTGGTGGACATGTGTCTGGCTCCCTTGTTCTGCGCTACTGGCGGTACGCCAGCCGCGCCCAGTCTGCGTCGAGTGTGCGGAAGGTGGCTGCAGGGTCTGCGCCCAGCACGAGCGCCTGGGTGTAGTTCATGATGGGGATGGTGCGCGGCACCAGCACCGACGGCCCTTGGTACACATCGCCGTTTTCGTAGTACTCCACCATGCCCTCGACTCGCGGGTCCGGAGCTGCGTCGGCATCGGTGGTGGGCGTGAAGCCCAGCTGCGACTTGTTGTACTCTTCAATGATTTCCGGCCGGTAGAGATACTCCAGGAAGTCGCGCGCAGCGTCCTTGTGCTTGGATTCCTCCGGAATCCACGCCGCGAGATCGACGTTGACCCGCACGCTCAGGTCATCGGGATTCTCCGTCATCGGCAGCGGAAAGGTTCCCAGCTGAAGATCGGGAGCAGTCTTTGCGATCTCGCTGAATGCCCACGGGCCCTGCAGGTACATGGCCGCCTTGCCCTGCGAAAAAGCGAGGTTGCCGTCGCCATAGCCCCGGCTCGCGGCGTCTTTGTTGACATAGCTGCCGGCCAGCTTCAGCATCTTTTCGACGGGCTGTTCAAAGTCCTTTTGAAACGACACCGGCGAGTCAGGTCCCACGTCCGTGCCGGCTTCGGCAAGCTTGTCAAAGAAGTCGATGGTGTCCACCTGGCCGCCTACGGAGTAGTCAAACCATCCCTGGGCAACCGTCCAGTCGTCCTTCCAGGTGGCGTAGAACGGTGTCACACCGGCGGCTTTGAGCGCATCACACGCCGCCAGCAGCTCGCTCCAGGTCTTGGGCACCTCGATGCCTTGGGCGGCAAAGATCTCTTTGTTGTAGATCACTGAAGACGCCATGACCGAGTAGGGCAGGGCGCTGGTCCGGCCCGGATAAGAGCCGTACTGGTCCATCAGTGGCTGCAGGTCCTTCCGGATGCGGGTTGCGGCCTGCGTTCCGGACAGGTCGCTCAACGCACCGCGCTGCACAAACCTTGCCGTTTCCATGTTGTAGTTCGCCAGCGCGATGTCCGGCGGATTGCCCCGCACAAAACTCGCCGAGACGACGTCGACGCCGGAGGTGTCGAGGACGACCTCCGTGCTGTCCTGCGAGGCGTTGTAATCGGCCACCAGTTTCGTCATGAAGCCGATGGCCTCCCGCTTGCTGAACGTGAAGCGGATCGTCTCCTTGCCGGAGTCCCCCGTGCAGCCCGAGAGGAGGCCGGCAAGGAGGGCCAGGCACAGGCCAAGCGCTGCCATGCGTAGTGTGCGCGTCAGTTTCAAAGACACCCTCGTCCTTTCGTGGTGCGGCAGAACGCCGCATGATCACGGCGGGGACGGCTGATGCGTCTCCGCAAGTTGATATAAGAGGTAAATTTAGCTCCTATCGTTAGTATGGCGGGCAGACCGCGCAGAGGTCAAGGACTGCGGAATATGTTTCCTCGGCTATATTTATGACCTAAATTTAGAATTACCTGCGGATACATCCTGTAGCAGGCCAAAGTGGGAGCGCGCGATGATGACTGATACTGCACCGTCAACACAGTTGGTGCGGCGGGTCAACGCCAGTGCGATGCTCAAGGCAATGCGCGGGGCCGGCATCATGACGGGCACGGACCTCATGGCGGCCACCGGGCTCTCCCGGGCCACGGTCATCTCGATTTGCGATGAGCTTGTCCGGCTCGGATGGCTCCAGGAGCTGGAAAACCAGCGGGGCGCCGAGGGATATGTCAAAGGCAGGCCGGCGCGCAGGTTCGTTTTTGACGACCGCGCAGCCAGCGTTCTCGGCATCGACATCGGGGCCAACAAGATCACCACCATCGTCGCCGACATGGCGGGCAAGGCCCTCTCCAGGGTGACCACGCCCTTCCGCGCCTACAACGTGCCCGCTGATGAGCGCGCCGACGTGCTGGACCGCATCGCCGCGGAGGCCCTGGAGAAGGCGGCGGTGTCCGCGGACTCTGTCCTGGCCGTATCCGTGGGGGTCGCCGCACCGGTAAGCCGCGACGGCGAAGTCCTCACCGTCCAGGAATTCTGGAAGTCTTTTGATGTCCGCCGGCTGGTGTCCGAGCGGCACGGCTGGCACGTGCTGCTGGAGAACGATGCCAATCTTGCCGCGCTGGCTGAACGCTGGCGGGGCATGGCCCAGGGCGTCGACAACCTCGTCGTTATGCTTACCGGGGATCGTCTTGGCGCCGGCATCCTGGAATCCGGCCGCCTGCTGCACGGGCAGCTTGGCGGCTTCGGCGAGCTAGGCTACCTGGGCAATGTCGAAGGGGTTGGCGACACCCTCGGCATCGCGCACTACGTAGCGCTGTGGGGCCAGGAAGCGCTCGCCGGCGGCGCCAAAACGCAGCTGGACGAGCTCTGCGGCGGCGCAGCGGAACGCCTCACGGCCGAGATGGTGTTTGCCGCGGCCGGGGACGGTGACCAGGTCGCCCAGGACGTCCTCAACCGGGTGGCACACCGCATGGCCCGTGTGATCGGTTCCGTGAGCACGCTGGTAAACCCTGAACTCGTCGTCCTCGCGGGAGCCGTCGCAGCCTCTGCGCGCACACTCATCCCCGCCATCGAAGAGCAGCTGCCGAACTTTACCTTCACTCCGCCGCGTGTGGAGGCATCCTCCCTTGGCGACGGCATCGTTTCCATCGGAGCTATCCGCCTCGCCCTGGATTACGTCGAAGAGCACGCACTGGACCTGTATCCGGCTTCGTTCCCGAAGCCCGCCCAGCCCGTTTCCTAGAAAAGCCTCACGTTACGCGGGCGGCTCCAGGGCCGCGGCGATAGGCAGGCTGCCGTCACAGAACTCGATGGTCCTGCCCGCGGTCTCCGGCATTTCCAGGACGGCCACGGCCACGCTTGCGGTGTTGCTGCGGGAGGTTTCGCGGCTGCCCTCCGGGGAGGGGTCGACGTCGATCAGGCCGCTCCCCGGCTTGTCCGTCAAGGCTCCGGGGCCCAGGATGGTCCATGCGAGGCCCGTGGTGCGCAGGTAGTCGTCGGCAGCGGCCTTCGCTTCGGCATACGCAAAGAAGCTGTTGCTTTCCGGCACGCCATGGTTCCTGCCGGCTCCCAGGTAGGAGACCATCACGTAGCGCCCCACACCGGCCTCCGCTGCGGCATCCATGGACCTGATGGCAGCATCGCGGTCCACCGCGTACGTCCGCGCCGGGTCCCCGCCGCCTGCGCCTGCGGACCAGACCACGGCGTCGTGTCCCTTCAGCGCAACGGCGATCTCCGCCGTCGTCGCATTCTCCACATCGAGGAGCGACGGCGTTGCACCCGTTCCTGCAACGTCGCCCGCATGGTCCGGGTTGCGGATGAACGAGGTGACGCTGTGCCCCTCGTCCGTGAGGAGGCTGGACAGGTGCAGGGCCACTTTGCCGTGGCCGCCAATGATTGCGATTCGGGTCATGGCCCTATTCTGCTCTCCCGGCCCGCCGATGCCACGCCACCGGCGCGTCGGCGGCTGCCGGTCTCAGCCGGCCATGCGGTAACGCAGGTACATGACGCCGTTTCCGAACCGGCGCTCCTCCACGAGTTTGAGCCGGAGGTTCAGGCCGTCCGGCAGGAAGCGCAGGCCGCCGCCCACGGCCACAGGGTTGAGGAAGATCCGGCATTCGTCCACCAGCCCGGCCCGCAGTGCGGCGGCAGCCAGGGTGGCGCCGCCGATACCAATGCTGCCGCTGGTGTCCGCTTTTAATTCCCTGACGGCCGCGGGATCGAAGAAGCGCCGGACTGTTGTCCGCGGAGTCGGCGGGAGCTGCAGGGTTTCCGAGAAAACAATCTTGTCCGCCGCCCGCCAGATCCGGCCGTAATCCTGGATCACGGGCGGATCGTCCGGCCCTCCCAGCGTTTCCCACACGGACATGACGTCGTACATGCGCCGCCCCAGAAGGTAGGTCCCGGCGTCGCGCTCCAGGTCGTTGACGAAGGCGTGCACTTCCTCATCGGGCGCACTCCAGTCGAAGTTCCCGTTGCTGTCCGCAAGGTACCCGTCCAGGGAGGTGATGCCGGTGTAGATGAGGTCAGCCATGCGCCCATTCTGCCTCCCCGGCCGGGTTTTTAGGAGGGAAACAGCAGGAACGCCATGGGCGTCACGAGGACCAGCGTCAGGACCACCCGCTGGAACCAGATGACCACCAGCTTCCAGACCGGAATGGGGATGTCGGTGGCCATGATGCAGGGCACCAGCGCGGAGAAGAAGATGATCCCGGATACGGACACAACACCCACAACGAACTTGACCACGGAGGCCGCCTCCGCCGCAAGGAGCGCGGGAAGGAACATCTCCGCAACACCAACGGCGCTGGCTTTGGCCACCAGGATGGGTTCGGGCAGCTGCAGCGCCCAGGTGAAGGGGTAGAAGAGGAAGCCCAGCCAGTCGAACACTGGAGTATAGGTGGCAAGGACCAGTCCCAGCAGGCCGATGGAAAGGATGGACGGGAGGATGGCCATGGCCATCAGGACGCCGTCCCGGACGTTGGTCCACACGTTCACTGCCAGCGACGGCGCTGCCTCCACAGTCTGCCGGGCCTCACGCCAGGCGACCGAGAGCCGTCGGCCGGAAACGTCCTCCTCAGGCTGCGGCACGGCCTCAGGGTGGTACTCGTCCGGGATGCTGTTCAACGGCCAGATCCGGACGGTGATGGCGGTGACAACGAACGTGACCAGGAAGGTGATCCAGAAGTAGGCGGTCCACTGGCCCATCAGGTCCAGCGTCTTGGCCACGATCACCATGAACGTGGCGGACACTGTCGAAAACCCGGTGGCAATGATGGCTGACTCGCGGGCGGTGTATTTGCCTTCCTTGTAGACGCGGTTGGTGATGAGCAGGCCAAGGGAGTAGCTGCCCACGAAGGAGGCGACCGCGTCGATCGCGGACCGGCCGGGGGTTCGCCAGATGGGGCGCATGACGCGCTGGACCAAGACTCCGATGAATTCCAGCAGGCCATAGCTGACCAGGAGCGCCAGGAACACCGCGCCGATGGGGACAAGCAGCCCCACGGGAATGACGAGCTTTTCAAACAGGAACGGCCCCATGCCGGGTTCAAACAGCCACGCGGGCCCTACCTTGAAGACCATCATGAAGCCCACCACCATCCCCACCCCTTTCAGCAGGGAGAAGACCACCTCAACCGCGGACCTTTTCCAGGTTCCGGCCACGAAGGGGTACCCGGCACCGGCAACAATCACGGCCAGCGCATAGAAGGGCAGCACGGGACCGATGTTCGCCTGGAGGAACGAGACGATGTGGTCCAGCATGATGGTGTTTTTGCCAGCTATCGTTACCGGCACGAAGAACATGAATGCGCCGATGCCGCTGTACACAAACAACTTCCACATGTGGCGCGACGCTGTGCGCGGGGCTTGCGAGGTGATGGCCAAAGGTCTGTCTCCTGACTGCGGCCGGCCTGTCCGGGCCGGCGTTTTGTGAACAGAACCATCGCACCGTGAATCACGGGCAGGAACAATGGACTGCGCAGTACAGCAGTCTCGAATAGGAGACTCGGGTGGATGCTGCCTGGGGCGCCGTCCTGTATTCGAGCCCGCAGGCAGACCCGGGACCAGGATGTTAAAGCAAAAGACCCCCGGATCCTCAAGGGATCCAGGGGCCTTGGCCTGTAGCGGTGGGGAGGCTCGATCTCCCGACCTCACGATTATGAGTCGTGCACTAAAGTACCTGCGTTTAGAGGACGGAAACGGGACACCCATCCATAAAACATCCACGTCATTCGGTTGCCCTTAATCGTTTTCCCCCCGCAACAGGGCGTCTACCGCACGGGCAGAGGAATGGGCGTCCTCATCAAAGTACTGGGCATAGACGTCAAGAGTGGTCACCGCGGACTTATGCCCGGCGATCTGTTGCACGACCTTGATATTGGCACCAGCGCTGACGGCCAAGCTCACGGCTGTTCTTCTCAAATCATGGAAGACCAGATTCGGGAAGGATGGGTCTGCCTCTTGGCAACGCTCGATCGCCGGATGGAAGATACGGCGGGCGAAGTTTGACGACCTAAGCTCGGTCCCGGAAGGCGATGTGAAAACGAGTTCCTCGGCCCCCCTTGTTTCGACATGACGTTCCAGGGGCTCGGCCACCGAGGGCGGGATAGGAACCCTTCGTGGCTTCCGAGCCTTGGTGGTATCCCGGAACTCCAACCGCCCGTTCACCAAAACCAGGGTTGTACGCACTACGACCTCAGGGCGAGCGCCAAACACCAGGGCGTCAGCGCGCAGTCCCGCAACCTCAGACCATCTGAGTCCTGTCGTCCCAGCAAAGAGGACCAGCAGGCTGTAAGCATCATGGTCGGCTCCTTCATAACGGCCACCCGTTCCCGCCTGCCGTGCCAATTCCTTCAGCTGCCCGATGCGAAGGGCGACCGGCTCCCGCACCGGCTGGGGTGTGGGCACGTTATTAATAACAACATTCTGCGCGACGTTGTTCGCGAGGTAACCACTATCGACGGCGAACTGCAACATACGGCCCAACTGCAAGTGCGCACGTTTGCGAGCATCGTCCCCATCGAACGTTCGAAGCCAGGCGTTAATGACAGGCAAGCCAATCTGCGCCAAGGGTCGGTGCTCAAACTCAGGCTTGATGTGATTGTCATATATCTGCTGATACCCAGCAACAGTGACGGGTGACGCTGGCCTCGTACCCCTGGCACCGGATTCTTCGATCCTGGCTATCCATTCTTCATAAAGTTCGTGGAAGCGCATCTTGCCACCCTTTCGGGTGTCCACGAGGGTTCCGCCAGCTTTTGCATTCCTGATCTGCAGGTCATGGGCCTCAGCTGCCGCCTTCGTGCTAAACCGCTTGAATATGCGGTGCCCATCCAGACGGTAGTCATGCTGGTACTTCCCGCCCGGGAGCTTTTTGATTGCCATGAATAGAGAGTATCCAACTATCGTGCATTCGCGAAGGACGTCCGGCTGAGGGCTGAAGTTCCCCCTCCTGCGTTGAATGATCACCGTGTAGAGCGATCGTACCCGCTAAATTATTTCTCCCGGCAGCCGGCGGTTTCCGGCCTTGAGCCGAAGAACAAGGGAGAGCCGACCAACATAGTTTACGCAGGACCTTCTCCGAAGGTCCCGCAGATGGATGGTCAATCCTGGGGACACCCTGTCTGGAGAGAGGGCCATTCCAGGAATAACTAATGCGGAGTCATTCACCGCATGCTCACAATGCCCAAGCCGGAGGAGTCTCTTTGCCCACAGTTCCGCCCAACAACCGCGCGAGCGTCAACGCAGCCCGGGAGCTGACCCAGTCGCATTACATGGACCGTCGCACCACAGCTGCCTACATCGGGGTCAGCGAGAAATTCCTCGCCTCACACTTGCACGATGGTCCGAAGCGTCTTCGCCTCGGTTCGAAAGTCATCTACCGCTTATCCGATGTTGAGGACTGGTTGCGCCAGCAGGAAGTAGTCCGGTAGGGGGCTTACTGCCCCCGGACCAAGTCGACGGCCGAGCCAGCCAATTGGGGAGCAAACACCAACCCTAATAATGCAAACACCACAAAGCCGGGCGGGACCGTCTAAGTACAGCAGCGAATACATGGGCGAGGCGGGAGCAAGGACCGCCGTGCCCGGTCAGTTTATTGGACAGGTGGAAAGAGTCTGGGCAGGCCGAAAACCCAAGGGCGTTGCAAGACGAAAAATTGCACGGCAGCAGCCATCAGCCGCAACCTCTGCGGACGACACTACAAACAGTGGAGCCGAAAGTACGGACATTTGCGCTGTCACTGGCCGGACTGCAAGGAGCATCAGGACGACGGCGGTCGCCGAATGAACGGAATCTTCTACTGCAGGCGGCATGAAGTCCAGCACCTTCGAGTCACTGATGAAGCCGAGCGTCTCAATCTCCTGCGTCTTGGCACGAATTTGAGGGGAGACGACAACGGCTGCTGGCTCTGGCATATGAGCAATAACAACGGAAATTACGGGACCTTCATCCCGGAGGGAGCCAATACAGCCCAATGGCTGACACACCGCGTTGTCTGGAACCTATTGATGGGAGGACATAAGCCAGGGCTCGAACTCGACCATAGAACCTGCAAGCAACCTGCTTGCGCCAACCCACTGCACCTGGAAGCAGTTACACGGAGCGTAAACCAACGCCGGAAACGCCAAGGACCGGACCTCACCTGGCGAAACCCGAAGGGTTTAGAAACTCCATCAGTCCACACATTTGCGAACACCTTTGGCCTGCCACTCAAGGCTTCTCGGTCATCGCATACGCCGTCTCGTGCCGCCGTTCGCCGGCCACCGCGGCCCTCAATGAAAAAGCCAGCAGTAACAACAGAAGGGAAGGCATGGCCTCGCGCCGAAATGAAAGTCTCGTCCAGGCACAGGAATGGGAGCGGACGAAGAGTCACTACTTGAAACTGGGTCTTTGCCACAAATGCGCGGCCCAGGCAGCTTGGGGGCACCAGAATGGATTCACACGCTGCCATCCGCCCTGTTCCAGTTGCCAGCCTTCGGTCCACAACTTTCCTACTAAAGAACCTGATCCCTGGCGCAGCTCAGGACGGCGGTTGGGAAGGCGTACCTCGAACGTCCCTTAGAAGCGCCGTAAGCGGATTTGAACGTGGTGACAGGGCTCTAGGGTCCCCTCGTCCCAGTTGACCCGAAACCACGTGTAGAGCCGCGTGTTCGTTGCATCCCAGGAATCGGCAGGTCACTCCCCCGAAGGAGTGGCCTGCCTTTTTCATGGGCGATGCAGATCCCGCTGGCTGCTCACCCAATCACGACGATGATTGTAGTCGTCAGGGCAGAACTTTGTCCTGACAAACCAGCCAAACCCGTACGCCACCCCGGACGCTATGACGGCCGGGCGGAAGGCCCAGACCGGATGGGGTCTACCCCCACCCCTTTTAGTGAAGTCGCCGTCTCGGCTCCCGGTTGATCGCGAAGAATCGGCGCGGTCCTGAGAACCGCTCCGGGTACTTCGCTCTGTTCTCCCTGCTCCACCGGCGGACCAGCGCCGCACAGAGGATGACCAGCGCCATGCCCACCACCGCCAGCACGATACCTGCTGCCACTGGATTCATGATTCTTTCCTCTCAACAGTTGTACTGGCTGATGTATCCAATACGGCAGCTAGTCACCTGCCCATCTAGTTCGCCGGGGTTGGCTACTTGCGTCCTCGTATGAGTCATCACAAATAATCCCTCGTCCTGCCAAGATGCTACGCCCGTCTGCAGCCTTAAGGGTTGTGATTGAAGTACCGGTTGTCTTAGTTCTAAAGCGGGCCACATGCATTCCCGGGAAGCTGGGTTTTACCCTGCAGAGGCCGCCCTCGCTAGTGTGTCAATGTGAATGTCAAAACGAACATCGGAGAGCTGTCTGTACGGAAGTTTCAGGGGAGTATGTTCCTCGCGCGTGAGGTAGCGGGTCCATGATGAGTCGCGTCAGGTCATCTCCCTGCATTACCTCAGACTCATGGAGGAACACGTCCGGCCCGTGCGAGGAGGCCTTGTGGCGCGAATTCATGACAATGCCGCTTCACGCCGGCCTGGAAGCTCGCACACGATCCCAGCGTCATTTTCCTGCCCGGAGCGGCGTGACTGCATGCTGGGAGGCGCGGCCAGCGCCGGAGGCGCAAGTGGTCTAAGACGCGGGAGTACATGGGAGAGCAGGGCCATTACTTTTCAGCAGGCGGAGGTAAATTGACCACGAGCCTTCCGCTTGCGCAAGACGCGGAGGTGAGTCCACCACAGGCGGTCCGTTTGCGCAAGATGCGGAGGTCAATATGCACCAAGACATGAGCACCACTTCATTATCTAAATTCACCTTCATTGAAGTAAACGCAATCTAAAGAGCAACTCTGCTCCTGAGGCGGAGAGCGTCTTCGCCGTAGCGCGGGGTGCTTGGCTCCTTGCGAATAGGCCTCCAACCGCGAGGCGCCAGACCGCGTAGGCTGGACCAAGATCGACATCGAGAGGATGGACAAGTGAGGCAGCCCCGTCAGCCGCGCCCGCCCCGGGAACCTCGGGTCAAGGAGACTAACAGGCTCACGCCCTGCCCCGTATGCGGCGCCCCGGTAGGCGAAGTCTGCTTCCGCATCGAGACCGGCAAAGAGCTAAGCAAGACCCACCGCACGATTGCTAGAGACGCTGTTCGGCGAGAGGGCAGGTTCTCGTAAAAGGCCCGGGCGGCTGACGGTGGCATGACTCTGGCTGTCCGGCCGCCCGTCAGGTGAGTTCCGTTGCTCGCCCGTCGAATACGCAATGACGGCCGGGCGGAACCGTTCTAAGGGGGTGTCCCTATGCTTTTGGTCGGAGTAGAAGACGTCGCAGCGGCGCCGGGCCAAACAGTGCACCGGTCCGGGCTTGATGAAGCTATTTTCTTCCAAAAGCTTGAATCGCGGATCTGAGATATAACCAACTAATGAGCGATCTACAGAACGATACGAAGGATGCTTCCGACGACAAGAAGCAAAGGGAGCATGAGCTGCAGACCTTCTTGCGTCAAGACCTAGTCGAGATTGAGTCGGAGTACGAACGGATCTACTCGCGATCTACTGAGGATCCGGGTACCGCGGGCGACGAAGGCGAGGAGAACTGGAAAGCGCTACTAGAACAGTGGTTGCCCAACTCATATAAGGTCGTGACCAAGGGGCGGATTATTGGAGTTGATGGAAAAGCCAGCCCTCAAGTCGATGTGATTGTACTGCGGCCTTCCTATCCTGAGCGCCTGCTGAATAAGAAGCTATACCTGGTTCACGGGGTAGCCGCCGTTTTTGAGTGCAAGACCACCGTCACAGCAAAGCACATCCGCGAAGCGACCGAAACCGCTGCAAAAATCAGCGCCCTCTCCGGACCTAGGACTGGAACTCCTTACCGTGAACTGACAAGTCCTCCCCTCTACGGACTGCTGGCACACAGTCACTCCTGGAAAAAGGAGGGATCTACGCCGCGGGAGAACATCGATGAATATCTCACCGAAGGACAGCAGCAGGCGAAGCATCCGCGGGATCTGATCAACGTCGTCTGCGTCGCTGATTTGGCCATTTGGGAGCTCGGGATTATGCCCTACATGGGAGGCATATATTCCGGTGTGGAATGGCGTGGACAGAATAATCTCTATGGGTTGCCTGAGGAGGGCGGGGCCCTGACGATGTACCAACGGTGGCACGAAGACTCAGGCCAACCTGAAGCAAACCCATTGGCCGTTCTCATCGCTATGTTGTTTCAGCGACTGGGCTGGGAGGACCCCGAACTTCGCCCCCTCGCAGATTACTTCCGTCTTGCTGGACTCCAAGGAGCGAGTCAAGCGATGACACACCCATGGCCTCTGTTTGACGTTTACACGCCTGACCTCGCTGCGCAGCTGCAAGCTGGCGCTCTGGTGAACGGTAGCGCGTGGAACGAATGGACGATGTACCTGCCATGACCGTGTCCGGCTCTGCCCGGGGAAGCGACTACCGCATGGTGGCGAAACGGACCGTTCCGAGCAACTGACTGAGCCAGCAAGGGCGGACGAACGAGTCGGGGTGGTCGCGCCAGCAGCCGCTGTCCGAGTGAACTGGTTCCCGTAAGTTAGACCTGCATCTTCAGTCCAGCTCTTGGGGAGTTACAAGGCATCGCGACGCATGGGCGGCAAAGAGACGCCAGATGCAGGGGCTCGGTATTGGCCCCAGACCTAAGCAGCAGCTTGACGCTGCGGTGGGTTATGCGCTTCCTTCCCTCCAGGTCTTGTTATCCCGGATGAATCGTATGGTGCCATGCGCTACACCGTATTCTCTGGCGAGACGGATGATTATTCCCCGCGGACCCGGCAGTTGGGCGCGAATGGCGTCGACTTGTTCCTGCGTCAGCCTCGCGCGGAAGTGTTTCTCGCCTCGTTGCACTGTCCCATGCTGGACCCTGTCGTAACCATTTTCCGCCGGCGTTGCCCAGCGCAGGTTATCGGGTCTATTGTCCATTGAATTTCCGTTCCTGTGGGCGGCATGCATGCCAGCCGCTGGCCGGGAACCGTGCCACGCCTCGCACACGAGGATGTGCACCGCTTGGGGATTCCGACTCCCGCAATGGACGATAGCGTAATCGCCCTCCCTGATGAACGGTTTGAGAATAGTCATCTTCCTCCCGCGGACCCTGCCAAGGGAGCTGACCATGTACCCCTCGAACGGTGTTGGCCGCCACTCCTCGCCGACAATTTCATCATCCGGGTGGACGACAGAGAGGATTTCATCGATTCTCAGCCGGTTGACGCTGGCCCTGGCCTCCCGCTCCCGTTGGGCCAGCATCGCTGGCGATGGCTTGCTGGTCGGGTGCGCGCGGACTTTTCCTCGGGCAATATTAGAAATATACGACTGAGTGCACCCGAAGATAGCCGCAATCTCGCGCTGTTTCATTCCTTCCGCGATTAGCTCACGGATGCGGGAGACTTCTTCATCGGTGAATCTGGCCCATGAATTGCTCATCCCCCGGGTAGCGGCATAGTTGCCGGCGGCCACCCTGTCTGCCATGTTCTCCTCATGCGTTCCTATCCGCAGGTGGGAGACCTCCACGCAGGAGGGCACGTTGCATGAGTGCAACAGCAATTGATCTCTGGAAAGAATCTCGCCGTGCTCGAAAAACCATGCCATGCGGTGGGCCAACATGGTCTTACCGTGGAACATAAACTTTCCATGTCCAGCGAGGGTCTTGCCCGCAGTCCAAAGCAAGCAACCGCCCTCTCCTGGGCGCGTCTTCTGATAGAAGCGATCACGATCTGACTCACGTGGAAGTTGAACCCCCGGACGACGCCCACTTGAAATGCGTGTCGGATTGCCTTCCGTGGATTCCTTTGACGTAGAGCCCGCGGCCTCGGCGGCGACAGGAGGAATTCTGTTCTCAGGTTGTGGTGAACCCAACGTCCGCACCCGACTTTCATCTGCAGGGATATGCACCTCACTGTGCATGTATCACTAGTAGAGCAGACAAAGCAGACAATGTTAGTTGGCATTAGTTCATGCCCACTCGCCCCCACCAGTCCTCCGAGGAGCAGACTCTTCGCTGGGCTGAACGTCGGGCGGCGGTTGGAGCGCGTATTAGAGAGTTGCGGCTCGAGCAGGCGCTCTCCCAGGAAGCTTTGGCCCTTGAGTCCGGACTGAGCCGGAACATGATCATCGGGATCGAGTGGGGCAAAAAAAGCGTTGCTTACGAGCGACTCTGGGATATCGCCGACGTGCTTGAAGTGCCAGTGACCGAGCTACTCCTCCCACCGGATTCGTCAGCAAAGAGCGCTCCGTACCGGGGCGGCCGGCGACCTATGGGCCGGTAGCCTTGGTAGACCGTTTGCAATGCCTGGCACACGGCAACTCGCCTGACTTTTTCACCAATGCGTGGCATGGCAGTGGACGCCGAAATCTTGGATCTCCGCGATGATGGTTCTGTGAACAGCGCTGAGCAACCAACTTTCAGGGTAGTGACGGTACCGGACTCCGCGGACGCCCGACTGTTTGTCGAGCTGTCGAGTTATGGGGCGGATCTCGCTGAGGCTCGTCATGCGCTCGATCTCGCGATCAAGTCCCGCGGCGAGGGCTCTCCACTCGAGGACGCGGCAGCCTATCTGATCGCCTTCGCCGTCGTCGCATACTGCCGCACGTATTTTCCGTCGAACATTAGAAAGCCGTTGACCGACCACATAGACATCCCCGACGAACTCTCCGACATACACCGACTGGTAGGGGCTTTCAGGAACACCACCATTGCTCACTCCCAATCTAAACTCGCGACAACATTTCCGGTGGGAGTCGTCGATGCCGAAACGCTTCGCGTGCGGGATGTGACGGCAGCGACTGTCTTGCAGACGCTGCCTCCCCCGCTGGTCGATCGATTCCATAAGTTGGTCGCAGCAGCGGACGACCTCCTTTACGAGGCGACCGAGCAAATCCGGCAGAGGCTTATCCAGCGCTTGAAAGGATCCGATATGGAGACGATGGTCGGGCAGGGTGCACCGCTGATAGCCGATGCCATGGATGCAGACTTCAATCCACGGACGAGGCGAGGGCCCTTTCCGACCTCACACACCATGTACTGGTCGGCGACTTCGCTGTCAGGCGACTGACCCGGCGGGCGCAACATGACGGTTGCGCAATTTCATAAGCAGATCTACCCAGGCACTAAGGTCCAAAGTGCTCGAATGGCAGCAAAGAATCCTGGATTTGGGCGCCTGCACCTTTGCCTTTGCTTCGCGCCGAAGCAAGGTACTCCTCGTTATCATCCCGATTGCCCGGCTACAAGGCGTAAACCAGGGGCCTCGCCGCAACATTATTATTGGTGCAAGGACGGTCTACCTCTTTCTGCGGCCACTCGAAAGCCAGGGTGGATCACGGGCACCTCCGCTTTGGCTGCGGCGCCACCCGGGCGTTAATGCTAGGCCCACACCCCCTAATCCCTAATAATGCAGCGCTCCTACGTTCCCTGCGCATTCACTGGGACGCCCCGCCGTTTGTAGCGTCAGCGTCCACGTCGCCACTTAAAGTGCTCGAATTTCTTGGACAAGGATGGACCTGCCGGGACACCGTCCTCACCGCCAAATGCGGAGCCGAGGAATTGCAAATCTGAGCGGCCTGGTGGATGTCGCCAGGAATTTTGCGAGGGTAAACTTGCCGCTGGCACAGCGCGCGCCGGTGACTGCAGGACAACGCTCAGGAACCCCTAGAAACCCTTGAGCGCTGATTCTTGCGTGGACACAAGCATCCGTACTCCCAATACCCCGAGCGGGCGCTAACCACGTAAAAAAGGACCGCTACTAGACGCCGCTCTATCCAACATCGGGCGTGCAGCAGGTCGTTCCGGCATTATGGAGTGGTCTGCCCTAGTGGCGGTTGTATCCCGCCCTCTAATCGAGGGCCGATGATGGGCCTAGTTGTTGAGGTTACAGCCCCTACCCTGCTTATAACCGCCGCATTGGGGAGCTGAGGCAACCTGGTCCTGGAGGTTCGGCCTCGATATGCAAAGGACTAGCTATTCCTGATCCCGAGCCTCCTCGGCGTCCTCGAGCTCGCCGGCTGTGAGCTGTTCGGCAGTGCGCCGATAGGCGTCAGCGATGTAGTCCTCGACATCCTGTCGTCCAACCCTCCACAGGCCTCTCCCCCCGATCTGGAGGGCGCGAAGCTCCCCAGTCCTGATTAGGCCGCGGATGAGGCTCTGCTTCACGTTGAGCTCTTCGGCTGAAGCCGTGTCTGGTACGTTCACCGGTCACCCAGCCATCCTACGTGGGGCCATCCAGAGAACCGTCGTAGGCACGGTCCAATGGGAGCGGGTGGGGGATTCTTGGCGCATTGTTGATCGTCATCATGCTGGCTTCAACTGGCGGCGGGAATGCACCCATTTGCTGATCACGCCGCACGATGGGCACCCGGCCCCCGGCAGTGGCTTCGATTCTGAGCAAAACACGGAGAGCCCTTTTATGTTCTGCCGAGTCATTCAATCTAGCAGAAGGGGCAGGTAGGTAGATGCGAGGACCAGCTCCGCCAGGCTCACCCGTCGTCGACCGCGTTCTTGGCCTAGTAGGTCGAAGGGCGTCATGGGGCCCACCGCTGGGCAAAGGGCATTTCGTCATGGGGCCCACCGCTAGGCAACGGGCATTTCGTCGTGGCATTTGCCGGCGACCATCCTAACGAGAACTACTTT
The DNA here is from genome assembly GCF_045291495.1 of Pseudarthrobacter quantipunctorum. Lineage (NCBI taxonomy): Bacteria > Bacillati > Actinomycetota > Actinomycetes > Micrococcales > Micrococcaceae > Pseudarthrobacter > Pseudarthrobacter quantipunctorum. The sequence continues at coordinate 1,016,373 of NZ_CP148033.1, read as the reverse complement.
GGCGGTGCCACAACCAAAGTGATCACCAAGGCTACGAATCCTGCCCCTAGGTAGCTCCACAAGTTAGTGGCGCAGATTTTGAATAACCGTACTGTTCGCGAGGTAACTGAGAGAGCAAGCATTTTTGTAAGCCCAAGACTCATCCACAGGGAAACAAAAAGTGAAGAGATTACTGCAAGGACCAAGAGCCAAAAGGACCAACTGTAATTATTAGCAACGAAAATGCATCCAGCAAAAAGCACCAAAGTTAACAGAATAAATGAACACCAAGTCAACCAAGTTTTGCGCAATACTGCGCGTCCTTCTCTCACCGCCTGTTTCTCATCTTCGAGCGCTTTTAATGTGTCTACTTCCTCTTGAAGTGCCTGCAGCTCTGCCTGATGGGAAGCGGCCCGCGCCTTTGCTGCTTTTCGCTCCTTCTCCCTTGCCCTTTCAGTTCGTTCCGCCTGCGCCTGCAGGCTTGCCTTGCTACTTGCTTTCCCCGCTGCTATCGATGCATCCGAGGCCGATTTCCGTTTGGCTTCTTCTAACTCACGCTTCAGACGTTCCGTCAGGATTCTCTGGTCTTCGGCTTGCTTTTCAAGCGCTCTCACGTCTTCCGCCAGAGCACTCTCAAAGGCACGTTGCTTTTCTTCCTCAGAGTCGCCCTTTCCACTTTCTACACTTGCTCGGAGGGCCTTGTCAGTTAGCAGACGCTCTGCCAGCTCGGTTGAAAAACTTTCGACATTTGAGTAGCGGCTCATACGATCCAAGATCTCAAGGGAAGTCTTATGCATATTTCTTTCGCCGTGAAAGAAGGAAAACGGCAACCTTATTCCGCCTACTAGCGCGCTCTCCAAACGGTCGCTTCGCGGGACCCAGAACCTGAGCATTTGAACCATTTCAGCCGGGTTAATGCTGAGCGGCACGCCCTTACGGCCAGTAATGCTTTTCTCATAAGACTGCAGACCGAAGTCAGCCGTCAGGAACCACCATTCGCTTCTGGCAAAGCCAGCGACCTTTCCTTGTCGCCGATCCTTCACAAAGGTTATGCAGAGTACGTCATGCATAACTTGGTTGCGACCGCGCCCGTTTTGCTTGTCGAATTCAAATGAGTACCATTTATCTACCGCGTCTTTATAGCTGCGCCTATCTTCAATACTCTCGAACCCCTCCGATAAAATCACGATTCCCTTGGCTTCCAAAATTATTTCCAGCCCCTCTATAAGATCGTCGAAGTAAGACCTCGGCGAGCTGGCCGATCCCTGGGTTGCAAGTTCGATATATCGCCCAACCAAACCCGAGATGTTGCCTACTTCTTGGGCGGCCTGAGCCATTGGACGAGTTACACGCCCGCGGGGCGCTTGGTCCCTTGCCGACGCTAACGATGTCTTAGCTTCTTCAAGTGTGCGAGACAAGACATATAGCCCGACGTCCGCATAACTACCTATAACCTTGGTTAATTCAACAAGAGCTTCAGCGGCCGCGTTGGCCGGATTATAATGAAGGTTAAGAATAGAAAAAAGGATGTTCGTGTCTAAGAGGATCTTGAAGGACGGTTTACTATCCTGACCATTCGCAATCCGATCTAAAGTCTTTTTATCCAGACTACTCGACTTCACCAACATGTAATGATTTAGGTAGCTGTGAATGTAACTCCGGACGGCACTATCTTCCGGGTCTAGAAATGATATGATTAATGACTGGACGGCCATCCGGTCATCCTCTTGGAATTTGGCAATGAACTTCGAATAAGCCGCTGTTCGAGGCACTGGCATCTCGCCGCGCAGGAGTTCCAGGGTACGCGCGCCAAGTTCGTTTATTACCGGTATCAAGAGCTCTTGGCTGAATTCTTCCCACGAAGGAAGATGCGTAATTGTTCGTTGATACGGATGCAAAACTCTCTCATAGCGAGCCATCGTGCGCTCTTGGAGATCTTCTGCTTCCGCTTGAATACGGCCGTATTCCTCTCGCACCTTCTCCGTCAAGTAGTAGGATTTGCCATCCCGGAGAACGTTCCCTCGCTCTGTGAGGCGATCCAGACGCTGCTGAATAAGATGCCTGTCGTGTCGCGCGTCAAGTTCGTTTTGGGTTTGCCGGATGATCGCTTCTTCGGACAAACCCTGAACAGCTAAGTAGAGCTGGTACTGCAGCGTCCGGTCTATCGCATCTTCCCACCAGCCGGCGCGAAGAAGTTCGACATGCTCTGCAAGGGCATAGATTTGGGTGTTGTCTACTTGTTTCAGAACCATAATTCCTACACCCTTCAAAGAAGCATCAAAGTTTGTCAGGCGCGGCAGTTCTGAACTTAGGGCTTGTAGCCGCTCAGTTCTGCATCGTCGTGGGTAACAGAATATGCTCTGGTGATCACGGCGTCGATCTTCGGAATTGCGCCATCGTCTCGAACACGGGCCCGCATCCGTGCATGTGTCAACATCCGTCTCCTTGCCCCGCCGTGACTGGCCTTCTTTGATAGGGGTCCCCAGAAAAATCCAGCTTTGTGCCCTATCTGCTGCTAATGTCTATGACCGAAAAGAGAACCGGCTGCTTTGAACTGCACCAAGCCTCTTCGGCTTTACGCTGACACCCCAGGCTGCAGCGTTGTTCCCGATCAGGGCGGCTGGCCCTGACACCCGATTCCATAAACAAACGCCCACCGAAACGCGCTACCGATGGTCCTTCATGCACAGCAGTCCAGGCCGTGTGGCGCACATGCTGCAAACGCATGGTCTGTGTTCCTGCCCGCGAGATACGTGTAGTAGTCCATTTCCTGATATTCGTGCCTACCAGTAGAGCTACTGGGCCGGTACTCGGCTTGGCTGGAGGTCTACAGCATCGACGAGGCCTTCCTCGGCGTCAAAGGCACCCCGGCCGAGCTGGCCGCGATGGGCCGGCCCATGAAGGCGGCGGTCCGGCGGAACGTCGGGGTGGCGGTGTCTGTCGGGATCGCCCCGACGAAGACACTGGCGAAGCTGACCAGCAAATGGGCGAAGAACAATAAGGCCTTTGGCGGGGTGTGGCACTGGGACTCCGTCCCCGCACCGGAGCGGGAGGCACTGCTGGGCCGGCTGTCCGTCGAGGAAGTGTGGGGCATCGCCGGACGGCTCAAAAGGCGGCTGAACGTGATGGGCATCTTCACCATCGCCGATCTGGTCCGGGCCAACTCGGTCGCGATCCGGGACAAGTTCAACGTGGTCATGATGCGCACCGTCCTGGAACTGCAGGGCACCCCCTGCATCCCCATGGAGGAAGAACGGATCGGGCGGGACCAGCTGATCTTCTCCCGCTCGTTCGCCAAACCCATCACCACGGCCGCGGGGATCCGGCAGGTCATGTCCGTGTACGGGCAGCAGGCCTCGGCCCGGCTGGCCAAACACGGGCTCCAGGCCAAGGTTCTGACCGCTTTCGCCGGTACCTCGCACTTCAACCCCAACGACACCTCCTACCCGTCCGTGTGTGCCGTTGCCGATGCCCACCGCTGACCCGGTAATCCTGACCAAAGCCGGCCACGCGCTCCTGCCCCGCATCGTACTGCGCCCCACCGGCAACCATGCACCCCTGTCACTGTTCGAAAACCCGCACGAGGAACGCCACATCGGAGCCCTTTTGGAGGACGTCACCCGACGGTACGGCCGCGGATCCATCGGCCTGGGCCACGGCGGGATTCGGGGCGGACCGGACTGGACCATGAAACGCGACATGCTCTCCCCCAGATACACCACCACTGGGACGAACTCCCCCTCGTAAAAGCCGCCTAACCACCCCCAGCACCACCAAGGAACGAACCCTCATGACCGTCACCACAGAACTCTCCACCCTCAACGCATCGGTGGATGTCCGCTTCACCACCGCAGGCACTCCCCTGGCCGTCCGCTACAACGAACGCATCTGGGCCGTCACCGAAGAACCCGTCCACTGGTTCACCAGAGACTCCTGATGGGAAACCCGCCAGAACGTGCCCGTAGGAGTCGGAAACGTCGTGGACATCGAACACTGGCGCGTCCAGTCCAGGTCCAATACGGATCGGACTCACCGCTGCGAACCTTTGAACTGCGCCGTGATCCCCTCTCCGAGCAGTGACCGCTGGACGCCATCACTGACAACTGATCCCAGCCCTGCGTAGCGTAGGGCCATGGACCTCACATCCGGGTTACCGGCAGGGCTTGCCCCGCCGGTAAAAGTCGCGCTGGCCCGCGCCGTCAACAAGATGCCTCGCGGTGACGCAGCGCACTCGGCCCTGATGTTTGAGCCCAAATGGGACGGGTATAGATGTGTTGCAGTCAGGGATGACCACGGGGCCACGCTGTGGTCCCGATAAGGGAAGGAATTGACGGGGTACTTCCCTGAACTCTCGTTAGCGGTCGTTTCGGCCGTCCCCCCGGGATGTGTGATCGACGGCGAAGCCGTGATCTGGAGCCAGGGCAGGCTGTATTTCTCCGCCCTGCAGCAGCGCCTGGGCGCAGGACCAAAAACCCTTCCCAGGCTGGTGGCAGCGGCGCCGGCCAGCTACGCAGCGTTCGATGTGCTGGCCGTTGCCGGGCACGACGCCAGGGAATTGCCTCTGAGCCAGCGGCGGGCGCTCCTGGAAGAACTCGCCAACGGCTGGGAGCCACCACTGTCCCTCTCCCCCACCACCACGGACCGGGAGCTAGCAGCACAGTGGTTCGAGGACCTGCCACACACAGGGATCGAGGGGCTGGTGATTAAAGATTTGAATCAGCCCTACGCGCCGGGTGCCCGCTCCTAGTTGAAGCTCAAAAACAGAAAAACTTTAGACGTCATTTGCGGCGCCGTGATCGGGCCGATCACCCAACCATCTGAAGTCGTTGCCGGCCTCGTCCTGGATGCGGAGCTACGGATTGTGGGCCGGTCCACGCCGCTTAAGGCGAGGGAGAGCCGGGAACTGGCGCGGTGGCTTCACCCGCCTGTGGGTGAACATTCGTGGCCAACCAGTGTGAAAGGTACGGCTTTGGACAGGTTCAACAGGGACAAGGAACCCATGGCGCTGACACTTGTGGAACCCGTGGTTGTGGAGGTTTCCGCCGACACTGCATGGTCCGGGAGGTCCTTCCGGCATTCCTTGCGGATACTCAGGGCTAGACCGGAGCTATCCCCTGCCGATGTTGTCCTGCCGGACCGGCTCCAGGCGGGTTCGAGATCCGTGCGGATCACTATGAGGTTTTGGCCCTCGTCCAGAAGCGCGTAGAGGTTTTCCCGTGCTTCTTCGTAGGTTTCGCCTTCGGCCTCGATGTGGTTGTAGCTGCCGTCCGAGTTGGTAATGGTGCCGGTGAGTATCACCGCATGAGTCTATTTCTCCGCAGGTTCGGCGGGCTCGATGAGCTCCGGCCCGTTGTTGCGCACGCTGTTGACCCGAGGGCTGACAATCCGAGGTCTCAGGGTCGGTTCCCGGCGGGAAATCCAACAAGTGCTGGATGTCCTACTTGTCGGCCAGGCTCGGGTTGAGCCATTCCGCGAAGCGGTCCCGCGGGATGATGACCGGGGAACGGTTATGGACGTGGCCCAGGGCGCCCTGGATGGTGGTGGTGAGCACCGTGCAACTGAGTAGCCACCTTTCCAGATCAGCCTCCGGCAGCGGGCAGATCAGCCCACCACCCATACAGGCCGGCGAACCCAACAACGGCTCTTTCTCCGAGTCCAGGTAATTCGGCGTCTTCTTCCCGTCCTCAGTCTTCTGCCACTCGTAGTAACCCTCGGCCGGGACTTGCACGGCGCTTCACGCTAGCCTTCCGGAACGACTGCTTCTCCAGAATCGATTCGCTGCGGGCATTGATCAGCTTGGAGCCAACCTTGATGTCCTTCGCCCAGGACGAAACCAGGCCCCAGCGGGCAATGAGCAGATGCCGGTCAATAGCGCCCCCATCCAGACGTTCAGCATCGATTGGCACACTCTGGGTTGGTGCCATGTTCCAGCTCGGCGGTGGGGGACTTCCCTCAACCTCCTTGGCCTCAAAGTGGCTCAGACGGTCTCCCGTGGCTTTGGACATCACATATCTGCCGCACATGAGGCATTCAGCTTGACGAGTGGGGCAGAACCCCGCGGCAATTCACTGTCGATCTACGGTCCGGAGAACCAGGATCCCGGCCTTTTCTTACCTGCGCTGTTTGTTGGCTATAGCGAACCATCTTCTGGCAGCCCGGAATGGGTCGTCCTGCACTCACGTAGGTTTGTGTCATGCGAACACCAGCACCTGACGTGAACCTCCTCGTGGAGCGAATCCTCAAGCAACAGGGGCGAGACCTTGCAAAACTAACTAGCGAAGTGCTTGCCAACTTTGCCAACCCGCCAAGTGAATCGCCGGCGGCGAAGGATCAAGCTTGGGCCGCGCAAACCAAACACCCAGAGCTAAGCCAGGGGGCTTACACGGCAGCTGCTCAATCCGTAGCAATCCTCCTTCAATCCATAGAGGAGTACCGACACGGGATCCTGGCGCTCTTGTCGACCGATCAAATGCTGGCCCTTCCCACCATGAACTGCGTTAGAGCAATCCATGATGCGGCATTAACAATATGTTCCCTAGCCGATCCTCATATCTCATCTCAAGAACGCTTGGCCAGATCAGCCGCCGACTTTCTGGCCGGAATCCAGGGTGGGATACCTGTCCTTCTAACTCTGAGCGACACATTTGGAGACAGCCCGGAAGACTTGCGGAGAGTCCAGACGTCGCGGGAAGATGCCATCGCGCTTTTCCAAAGCATCGGTCTATTTGTGAAGGTAAATGCCGAAACCGGACAGGCCCAGAATGTCCGGTGCGAGGACAAAGTCGCAAATGTAGATGTTAAAACCACCGATCTCAGTCTGAAGTACACGCCTGACATCGCTTTCAGTTGGAGACTGAACTCCGGAGCTACTCACTCAAGCAGGTGGCTCTCAAACGGGCTCGACGGTCCCTGGCCACTACTGCTGGTTTCAATGATTTTTCCGCTCCTTGATATATCCGATGCGCTCACGACTAACCTGCTTGGCTACGTGGGACTACCAACGGCGGGCATTCAAAAAGACACCCACATGCGGCGTCGCTTGCTCTTGAATCGAACCGGAGCCAAATGGCCATATTCAGACCACGTCGAGTATTCACGCAGCGGAGGCAGGTAGAACCGAGGGCCCGGTTTTACGAGCGAAACGCCCGTACGTCGACCCGCCTGTTAGCTCGCGGAATGCGATAATACGTACCTGTCTCTATAAGAGATCGGCGCTCTCCAAGCTGCCCAGGAAGAAGGACCCAGCACATAGCGTCAGCCGGTTCGTTGCGGGCAGCTTCGTGCTGGTCGCGCTATCGTAATTAGGTGCCACATTTTGTAGGTCTGGGACCCCGATCGCGAAAAAGCAACTTGGAATTGACCAGCGATTTCCTCGGAAATCTCGAATTCACCGATGGCTTTGGAGCACTGGCTGTCGTAGTTGCGGTGCTGCTACCTATCATCATCGGCTTGGTCGCATGGCTGTTTCGTCGCGCCCGCCAACCCAAAGAAGATGCTGGACTCGTGACAAGCCACTATCGGCTCCTGGGTGGGATGAACATTCCCTACACCTACGAGGTTTCGGTTCACAACGCGACGCCACACCCGCTGCCCATGGTCGAAGTTAAGTACTGGGATGGCACCGCGTGGCGACTGAAGCCCGCCAGATCCTCCCGCACGGGGGGTTTGGTCATTAATCCCGGCGACACAGGGATCGCATCGGTGCCAGCCGTGACGATGGAGCCCAAGGACTTCGACGGCTTCTACTTCATAAAGTACACAGACTCGCAAAATCGAGTCTGGCACCGGCTCATCAACAGCCCGGACTTCCTGAGCCCTGATGAAGTCCGACAAATTGAGCGATTTCAGGGAACCATCTGATCTCGAATGGCGGGTGAGCCTAATCTGCCCGCAATGGGATCCCCTTCTGGACTGCTGAATCCTATTCCGTACTCCCACGCTGTCATCGTCGCAAGATCCAGCCGACGAGGTAGTCGAGTTCCTCGCGAGTTAGCAGGAGCGACCGGAGAGGCCGTGAAGCTCAGTATCAGACTCAGGTCGCTTCAAAGTAAGCCACCACTGGGGCAAAAGCCAACTCGCTGGCAGCCCCTTCCGCTTTGAGAATATCGCCGACTGTGGCCGCTAGGAGCATCGCGGCATATCTGTGCGCCTCCAAATTCAGGTCAATGTGCGGAGGCTCGCCGGCGCCCATAGTGTCGTCATCGTTAGTCGGTGCGTAGCGACCAGCTAAAAACCCCGTGGCGTGAGTCCAAGTCGAGTCTTCCCTCCACAGGCGGTAAACCATCCAGAGATTCATACCTGTGCCCTTGACGGCTCCGGTCAGGTGACTTGCTCCTGCTTTGATCCGCTTGTCCTCGGAGATATGCAGAATGAAAGCCTCCATTTCGGCGACGTCAATGTTTGATGGGAAGCCGTTGTCCCGCATATATTTGTCGGTCTTGTTTTCATTCGTGCGCTCGAGGTCAAGCATCGTGTCAGCGGCCGTCGCGCGATCTGACTGTGGCATGTCTCCGAGCCAGAGCACCCGGATGGTCAATTCCCAGAACGCGCGCCGGTTTGGAGCAGCCGCATGCCCCAATCCCGAGGCTGTGAGAATCGCAATGATCCGGCTCTGTTCGAAAGCTGCACGCAGCCAGCCGACAGCGAACTGACTGACTCGGGATACAGGTACCTCACCGAGGTCGACCGCGAGAACAGCGCGCGCCGCGCGAAGGGTGTAATCGGCACTTTGCAGGTAATCAGGACGCTCACGCTTCGATTGCCGCTCTTTCTTCGACCTACTGCCGCTCATGGCATGACTCTATCCACGGTCCATGCCCAAGGGGTCCCCAACGGAAGCCCCACACAAACATTCCCTAGCGAGACTGGTCGCATAGCGCAGGCAGCGTGATGACGATGTTCGATCAGAACGAATGCAACGAATCCCAGCTCACGTTCCCGTGTTCCGCACGCTGGGTACTTGTTGGGTTTCACGCAGCCACGGCTCACAGGAGGGCCACTAACGCTAAGTGGGGCCAAAAAATGGATCCTTCCGACTGCCGCCAACAATTTCAGATAACGTTCATATTCATGATGAAGAACAGAGCTTGGCGAGACTATCAAGAAGAGGCCGCCGAATTCTTCAGAGAACTGGGACTGGAGGCTGAAACCGATGCAAGAGTCGAAGGAGTTCGCACTGCTCACGATGTCGATGTCCTCGTAACCTTCAACCATGCAGGCCTGAGTCTGAAGTGGCTCGTTGAGTGCAAGCATTGGAAGAGGCGCGTCAGCAAGCTCCATGTCCTAGGTCTAAGGGAAATAGTGTCGGATGTTGGAGCTGATCGCGGAATCCTCCTGGCCGAGAAGGGGTTTCAGCGTGGATCCTCCGAAGCTGCAGTGAAGAGCAATGTCTCACTCACGAGCCTGGCCGATCTTCGCCAAACGGCATCGGATGCTCTTAACCAGCAAAGGTTGAATGCTTTCCCGCGAAGACTAGCTGAAGCGCACATTTCTTATTGGTCTATTTCCAAGTCCGATCGTATCGACCTTGGAATCCGCCACGATATAGGGGACGTCGGTTTCCACGGGGGAATTGTTCTCATGATCGCCCAAGACGTTCTCCTCAGTTCACTTGCAGGTAAGTTCCCGCCGTACGGCAACTCTGCCTTTGCACTTGGGGCCGACCAAATAACCAATTTGGAGGAAGGCCTAAACTGGCTGGAAAGCCAGCTCTCCGAGCTTGAAAAGAAATTGGGAACACCTGAGACTGCCGCACGAAGGCGAGGGGACTACCTAGCGGGCGAGACGCCAGCGTAACCGTCTCTGACGTGACAAAAGTCGTCGTGACTACGCCTGCTCCGCCTGACGTTTTGGACGCACGAGCTGGGCTCGTTCAGCCTAGGATTCGAACGGTCAGGCGCTTCACCTGTGGGCAGAAGCCGCAGGCGATCCCTCTGGTTTACCATAATTCAAAGCCTCGTTCACAGGATGGGCAACTTCTCTGCTGATTGGGTAGTACCGAAAGCCATGTACATTTCACGTGCATCTAGGCTCTCTTCGAGAGGTTTCACGCAATGGCTGATCTCCTTGTATCGAACGCTCTCATGAGGCGGAGGCGCTCTCTGCGGAGATCCTGACCGACCTCGATGAGGAAGATGGAGGCTTGCGCTGGTGGACGTCCTACGGGCTGTCCACTGCGATTAGATGTGACCTGTCAGATTACTTGATCGAGGTTGTGAATGGCATTGCCAAGGCTCTGGCACCGTCCTTCGAGAGTGAAGCCCCAAAATGTACGCAAAGTACAGGCGGCTCGCCATGAGCGCGGGGACGCGCCTTATGCTGGGCTAATGAGCTCGATTCCCACACCTGAAACCAAAGGCAAGCGGCTAAATTGGCTTTGGATAGGACTCTGCGTCTTAGTCGGCCTCGCTGCTGTAATCTTCGCTTGGCGGCTCATCGTTCCCAATCCTGACGTGAATGCTTTACCTGCGTTTTGGTCAGGCGTTCTGGTCAATGTCGGGACCTCTGTCCTCCTAGCCGGCATACTGTTTGTACTTGAGCGCCGGTTCGTCCGGGAAACCCGCCAAGTAGCAGCAGCAGCCGCCACGCAAGCTGTTGAACGGGCGGCCAATGCCAACCAACAATTAAGCTCGCGCGTATCCGAACTCGAAGAGCGCCTCAAGGGTCAGTTAGCTGAACAGCAGAAAAATCACGATGAAGCGCTGAACTCGTTGACCGCAGACGCCTCGTACGAATCAGTCCTCAAGAATCTTAAAACAGCATACGAGTTTGGAGCGATTAGCCGGCGAGGGTTGACGGTTCCAGCTGGTCCCGAGGTAGATTCGCCCCGCGTCACCTTCATATACCAACCTGCTTTCTACAACGAAGATGGCGACGGCCATGATGAGCAGCTGACAGTAAGGTACGTTGCCGAGAGGAACTCACACGAGATCGGCACGCCCCTCATCTCCGCGCTTTGGCATCCAGGCGAAGACCCCGTTGAGGTCTTCCGCGGACTTATGGATGACATGGTCCGTTCGGGTCGTGGCAGTGAAAAGAATCGACTCAAAATACGCAACGCATTCACTAATTTGGCATCCACTTTGAAAGAAGCCGTATCGTCAAGGCGTGGGGATGAGTCTTGGCAATCCGGCGGATCGGTAGGCGAGCTCATATCAGACGGTTGGATTCTTACCGAGAACGGAGTCGAAGCCAGAGGGCATGGAATCGTGGCTACACCAGCGGAACTGTCCCCGCCCTCTTCAGTCACAGAGCGCCAGGCTTGGAAGTTGCCGGACAAGCCTGAATGGGCTGATTCGGATGTGTGGAAGACAGCGATGCAACGAGGCCAGCAGGAACTGCGTGCGACATACTCAGCCTTCCCCTTTTGATTGTTTGAGACTAGTTTCTTGAAGTTCGCGCACCTCCCTCAGAGCCCACGGTCAGTCGCTAGGAAATCCCCATGCTCTGCTCTTCAGCGACGATTAGGCACCGATCAACACACGATAATCAGGAAGGTCGGATCAGAAACCGTGTGCAGCACTGACTGTGATGGGCGGGAAAGATTTGAATATGCGATTGGTAGGAGCCCAAGCCATAAGTGGGGCCATATCTCTTTCAGAAACCTTCTGTCTAGCGCCCCATTCGGCTGGACCGTGACTAATTCCGCCCTTCGTCGCTCAGCCTCGGCTTCATCCACCACCAAGAAGCGTCATCTGCGCTTTCGCTAGCAGCAAGTGCCCGTGACCATCCCTAATCAATCCAAGCGGGTCTGCCCACCTCGTGATTGTTGGTACTCTGGCATCGACGTCAGTCACCCGATAGATGTAGTACCGACTTCGGTGCACGGTGGCCTCGACCAGCTCGCCTCGCGAAATGTAGAACGCCTCCGTGGGATCGGCGCCCTTCGTCGCTTTGACTTCGATGTAGATCAGCTGGTCGTCGTCATCGACGCTGGTCAGGTCATACGGGGACAGCTCGTCGACGTTTGACACCCAGCGAACCGAGTCCGGGTTCTTGCCGTGCTTTTTCAATCGTTGACGTTCGGCATGATAAACCACCTCTTCACCACGCTTGCCGATGCGGCGATTCTCCTGCTCGGTGTGAATGGTCGGCGCCGTTCTGTGGCCGCCTCCTCGGTGTCCGTTCTGCTTGCTAGCTACGGAGTCTCCGTGCTGGCGGGGAACGCCATTACTGATGCTGACAGCCGAGAAGTCAACAGGCGGCGGGGGAATCTTCTGTGGGGGTTGGCCCTCCAACTCCTGGGCGTCCCCGGCCAGCTCATTGCCGCTCGATTCGTTGGTACTACGGGTCTCCGGGACCTGCTCCGAGATGCCTCCCGTTTGACTTGTTTTCAGGGCAGCCACGCCAAGCAACAAAGTCTCGTCCTCGTTACTCGTCTCGAGCATGAGCGAATCGAGGACGTTAGTAAGTTCCTCTTCGTCCTCCTGCACCAGATTGAGCAGCCGGCGGGCTTCCGTGATGTCTTGGGACTGGATCTGGCGGTCGGCCATCATCCGCTGACGGTCGTCACCGGAGGCCGTCAGGAGCATGGTGAACGCATCTGCTAGGGGCGGCACGTTCAAGTACTGTGCCAGTTGTCGTCCGAGTGGAAACCAGTGTGGCTGGCCAGTTGCCGGGTCCAGTTCAAGGTAGGCCGTGCCGACATTGATCGTGCGGCGGTTTCGTTTTTCAGACCTGCTGGCTATATAGCAAACCGCATCCTCGCGGAAGACCTTCGTGCCGTCGTACTCGTACGTGAGGACCAGCCGTTCGCAGACTACGAGTTCCAGCTCCCGGAGGGCTGGGCGGACTCGGTTTTCGGCACTCGAGTTCTCGGCGCGCACGAGCGCAAAGAGGTACGGTTTGATGTTGTCGATGCGCCGCCTTACGGCCTGGTAAACCACACCGTGGTTCTCCCCGAACGGGAGTGCCGAGGTGGTAACAGCGTCGTCGAGCCTGCTTAGCGAGAGATAGCGAGTCAGCTTCGTCAATCCAGCCTCGGCGGAGAGCAGTGGGCGTTGCTTTTCGAAGGTGTCCCGAAGCATCGGATCGTCGGCATAGGGCGGCTGTGCCACGAATTGAGTCATACTGTCTTGGCTGGCCAGTAGCCGCACAGTTTCAGGTGCAGAATGTGGCTCTGGCTCGTCCCTAATTACATCGTGCAAGGTGCGTTGGACCCAGCGTGCTGCCTGATCGATTTCACGGTTCGTGGCCCCGGCCGCGTCGGCCTCATCGGCTATGCTTTCCAGCAGCCCAAGCAGGTCAGCAACGCGGGGACGACCGGCGTCCGTCAGATGCAAGGCTGCAGCCAGGCCGGCGCCGCCATGGGTTTGGTACATGGCCTCGCTGATCCGCGGGATGCGCTCCTGAATTCGGCGTGGCGTCTGCGCAGCCTCGATCCACGCCTCCGATGGACGGACAAGCTCTGGCACGTTGCCTCGGTCGACTGGTACCCACGGCTGTGACCGAATGAGGTAGGCAAACAGAGAAGGGGCGGGACGTCCGCGATCGCCAACGTGGCTGCCGTGGATACAGTAGAAGAGACTTTTCATGCCTTCCTCGTAGACCGAGCCCCACCGCCGGGCAAGCTGGTTCCAGAGCGCCATAAGCCTGACCGGCTCCTTGGACGCGATAAGTTCTTCGAGGCGGTCAAGGCGGTAAGACTCTCGCAGTTGCTGAGACTGAGTATGGCCCTGGGGGCACTGCGCTGCTGCCTTGACCTCGGGTAGCCCCAACCATTCTCGGAACAACCCGCCGCGGTGCGGATGCCTACCGCTATTTACTACCATGTAGCCGGACGTCTCAGCCGGTTTGGCAACGTCGAGGCGTGGATAAGCAACGACGCCAAGCATGCGATAGAAATCAACGTCATCGTGGCGACATTCGGACTCCTCGGGCGGCTCAACGTCGAGGAACTCTACGTCACCGAAGGGACCGTAGATGGCTTCCAACTCATCGGAACCAGACCACGGTGCACTGAAGTAGATCTCGGCTGCTGGACGCAGCTCGTGGACCGAGCCGTCCGCTGTTCGGGCAGGAAGGAGCACTCGCCCAAGAACGGGCTCAAGATCTTCGTTGCCTTGTAGCCTTACCTGCCGATAAGCCCGTAAACCGGCCATTGCGCCAGTCCTTGCATGGGGATCGGCTTCGGGGTCGCTCAGAATCTTGATCAAGAACTCGCGGATGAGTTCGCGCCACTCAAATGGTTTGATTCCTAGATCCCGGAGTAGCTTTTGCGCGTCCTCGGCCTCCGGGACAAACGCGATGGGAACCGGCAGGCTTTCGGGAATGATAACTTCACCACGTTCCCGCGGGAAGAAGATGGTCTCCGTGTTTGGCGTTAGCGTCTGTCCCGCAGTACCCAGGACTATTGGAGCCTTCTTGAGTTCGTTGACGATTGTGAGCCCGGCTGCTTCCCGCCACTCCGCCAGGAATTGGTAGTAGTTCGCTGCCGTTTCTCGTGTCGGCGCTGTAAGCAGCGCGATGAACTCACCAACCCCCATCTCATCGGTATCAGGCGTGCCACCGAGAAAAGTTTTGATCGCAACGAGCCGCTCGACGTCAGGACGCAGCGTGTGGACTGGGTCAAGGTTGGCAAAGTCATGCGCCCCAGCGGGATCGGGCAGGCTACGCGGCAGAAGACGGATGTCTGCGGGACGCCGCAACGAACCGTCGGCAGTGGGAAGGAAGGGTGAACCGAGCAGCGCTTCAGTCCAGCGCCTGCGGATGGCGGTTCCGCCTGCGCCAGCTGGAGGGTTTGTCGCTGGAACCAAGGCCTCGACTGCCGCCGGACTCGCCTTAGTCCGCCGAACCAGATCTGGAGCGACTGTCGACCTGAGATGATCCGCCATGGCAAGGATCAGCATTTGGTTAAACTGCACGGCTTCAGGCGTCGTCGCGAGCTGACGTCGGTCCATGCTCAGCATCCACTCGGCGTGGACGGCCATGTGAAGCCCTGGCTTTTCGTCAGTCGGGAAGTAAACGTGCAGCGGAAATGTCTCGTCGACGCGCGGCTGGCCATGTCCGTCCACCGGCACGGCGATAGCCAAGCGAACCTCGTGTATATCTTTCCACGATTCCCCGAGCGGTTCGAGCACTACAGGGTCTGGGGCTACAGATCCTCGATAGATGAACCATTCTTCAGTGCGGCTGTTGGTTTCGAGCAGGACATGCTCGGCGTCGGCGTCTGGGTTGCGGACAATCTCCGATGAGAAGTCGCCGCGTGTGCCTTGTAACTCCAAGTGATCAACGTGCGGGAGAAAAAGCAGCAGCCGAGACGCGAGATTCTCCAGAAGGTTCTCTTCAACAGTCGCCCGTGCAACGCTGTCTCGGAAAGGAAGCCGGATGACCGTCGTAAAGCCGCTCGCACGCAGCGTCTCGATTGCGGCAGCATCGGGTCCGAAGTCCGCATGCTCAACGGCAAACGGAAATGCGTAGAGCGGAAGCTTTTGACGCACTGGCAGCGATCCGAGAAGCTCGCTGACTGCAGCACTAACGCGCTCACCATTGAACTGGAATGAAGTCAGCGCCGAGGCGATCTGCGGATGATCGGTGATCTCCCCAACGGACTTGAACCCAAGCCCCTTGTGACCCACCGAATCGCCCGGGCCCTTAGAGGATCTTCCGAGCGAGCAGATGGCTTCGACCTGAGGATCCCCAAATCCAGAACCATTGTCGGCCACAATCAAGGCCGTGGCCGTCAGGAGAAAGTGTGCGCGGCCGCGTGTGCCGGTATCCCGTGAGGCGTCGTTGGCGTTTTGCAGCAGCTCAAAAGGGTAACGGCCAGTGTACTGCTGTCGGACCAACTCCTGTGCCCTACCACGCTCATCCAGACTCTTGAGTGCGCTCTCCCGCAAGTCGTTCTCGACCTGGACGCGGATGGAGGCCAACTCTCGTCCCCGAAGTCTTGTCGTGACGTCGTCCACTTTCATCCTCTCGTGCGAGTAGAGGGCGATAACCCTTCCAAAGGACTCCGCTCGCCTTAACCAAGCTTCGTCCTCGCGGTGCTGGACGGTGGGCCAGCTACCATGACGTTCTGGCGGTAACGTTGGGACTGTGGCTGTGCTTATTCCAAGATCTCGAGCTCGGGTAATGCTGCAACTATCTTGTTGGTCTCTACCGATACTGTGACGATGCGCTTGATGAGGTCAAGGATGTAGCGGGGGTTGTCGACTTCCCGGCAGTAATCGTTCGGGTCGTTGGTGATCTGCGAGTCCTTGTGCGTTGTCACCTGGTAGCGATCGATAATCCACTCCAGCGCGGACTTGCCATTGACCTGATACTCTAAAGCCTCCTCCGGGATTCCGGCCAGCACGATCCGCGAGTTGTAGATGATCCGTGAGCGGTCCTTGCGGGCGCCCCAGGAGATCTTATTCACACGGTAGAAGTCGTAGAGGTCGTCGGCAGGCTCGCCTAGCTTGATTTCCTCAAGCGGATACGGCTCAATATCTTCGTAATTAAGATGGAGACCGGCAAGATCCCGGCCAGATTTGCTGAAGGCCCAAAAGTCTTTGACCTTGGGGATTCGGGGAAGCATCTTCATCAGGTCAGCTTTGTACGTTTCTTTGTACACGGGGCTGTGCAGCAGGCCGTAGACATAGTAGAAGATGTCTTCTTTGCCTAGGCTCGGATCCCCATAGAAAACCCGGTAGTTGGCAAGAGTGGAGTCCGTTATATTGTCCTTGCGCCGATAACCGTTGACGATCGAGGAATCAACCTCTGTGAATAGGTCGGCCTGCGCTGTGACAGCAACCCGTTCGTAAGCGTACAAGGTGAACACCTGAGCGTCTCCCACAAAATGCAGATCGGGCAACTCATTAACCATTAGCGAGCTGGCATTCTTCCCCTTAGCGACAGAAGTGACAATTGCCAGGTTCTTATGGTCGGGCGTCGGAAATAACTTCGGTATTTGATAGATTCTATGGTTCAGCGTCGGATCAAAATAGAGGGATTGCCTGCAATAGGGCCGGTACATCATCGATCGAACTTTAGCTGGTTCGAATACGAGTGCGTGATTTCGCCGTAGGGCTTCGCGCAATTCTCCGCCCCAACTAATATTTTGAGGATTGTTGTCAACTTCCCAAAGGGATTCTTTGCCAACGGCCCATTGATATTGCTTCCTTTGTCCCTCATAGTTCGCGATCATCCGCGTCATGTTGGCGTGAACGCGACTTGGAGAGAAGTTGATGCACCAGGCATCCCGGCTTGTCGTAAGCCCGCGAGAGTAGTTCTCGAATATGCCGAGAGTCGCAGCCTTCCCTTTGGTCACCTTGTCCCCAATGGGTTGGAACGCATCGTAGTTTTCGTCCCGGTGGTTGACCCAGTCACCCGACTGGTTCGGCGTTATCGTTTCCCAGTCCGTACCTTCCAGTGACTGCTCGATCGCGAGGATATCGAGCTTCTGCTCCCGCGTTAGGTAGTCCCCGATGTCCCGATACTGAACATCGGCTGGACCAAAGTAAGCAGAGTTCTTGATCAAAATAGCTATAGCCACCTGAGTGCGGGAACCGCTGCCAAAGATCTTCCCGCCTTCCTTGCGCGACAACTCCCCCGTCGTTCGCTGGTTGCCACGCAAGTTGTAGATAAAGATGCGACTGAACTCGGAGGCAAACGTCTTACGAATGCCGTCTGCGGCGTTTCCGTCGATGAAGCTGCCATTAGAGACGAAGGCAATAACACCGTCGTCTTTGATTCGGTTGGACGCCCAGCGGATCCCGCGGATGTATGAATCATAGAGACTATTTTTTAGGGTCGCAGTGGAGAGCTTTGCATACGTTGAACCGATGGAGGCGTCTAATAGCGGGTACTTCTGATTCTGGTTGTTGTCGTTCGCGCTGGTCTGGCCACCGGAATAAGGCGGGTTCATGACTATGACGCGAATGTTTTGTTTCTTCTGACGCTGAACGCGCTCGGAGTTCTCGGGAAAGAACTCGCCCGATTCGATCTGCCCGTCGGACTCGTTGAGCTGGAAGGTGTCTGTCAGGGCGATGCCATCAAAGGGCAGGTAGCCATGGCCGAGACCATGTTTGGCTGATTCCTCCGCGAAAACGGTCTCGATGTTGATAGCTGCAATGTAGTAGCTGAGCAGCACAATTTCATTGGCGAAAAGTTCCTGTGTGTATTTGCGGTGCAGGTCATGCGGTTTGATCAGCCCGGATTGGAGCAATCGGGTCACGAAAGTGCCGGTACCGACGAAAGGCTCCAGGATCGAGACGCCCTCGTCGGAAAGGGACTTGCCGAATTCCAGCCGCAGCGCCGCGTCGGCGGAGCGGAGGATATAGTCCACCACAGGTACCGGGGTGAAGACAATGCCGAGCCGGTCGGCAACGCGCGGAAAGGCGTTGCGGAAGAAGTTGTCGTAAAGCTCCAGAATAATCTTCTGTTTGGCGGCTGCGTTGTCGATGGACTTCACCCGGGCGCGAACGGAATCGTAGAACTTCTCCAGGCTGGCGCGTTCCTTCTCGAACGCGGAGTGGTCGTCCAGCTGGTCCAGGATGTTCTGCATCGCTAGGGACACCGGGTTGTGTTCGGTGAAGTTGGAGTCTTTGAACATGGCATCGAACACGGGCTTGGTGACCAGGTGTTGGGCGAGCATCTCGACAGCCTGGGCCTGGTCTATGTCAGGGTTGAGATTCTCCTGGAGCCCTTCTATGAAGTCATCGAAGGCTTTGCGGTGTCCTGTATCGGCCTGTTCTAGAAGGTTGTTGATCAGAGCGATGTGCTTGTTAGCGATGGCCGCGATGTCCTTCGACCAGTCCTCCCAGTACATTCGGTTTCCGCACTTGTCCACGATCTTCGCGTAAACGGCGTCTTTCCAGTCAGCGACCGGGAACTGGAGTGTGGGCTGTTCGTAGACAGGGTTACCCGGTTCGTCGGCCGGCATGGGCCGGGGATCCAGCAGCGGCTTCTTCCTGGGCATCAAGTCCACCGTCTCGATCACGATGGACTCAGGCGCTCTATGGTTGAGCTCGATCTGGTTAATTGCCGCATCCATCCGCTCATCGTGGGCGCGCAGTGCCTGGAGGACCTGCCAGACCACCTTGTAGCGGGTGTTGTCCTTCAGCGCCTCGGAAGTAGACATTCCCTCCGGAATCGCGATCGGCAACACGATGTAGCCGAACTGCTTGCCCTTGGCGATCCGCATGACCCGTCCCACGGCCTGGATAACATCCACCATGGAATTACGCGGGTTCAAAAACAGCACCGCGTCCAAGGAGGGCACGTCCACGCCTTCGGTCAGGCAGCGGGCGTTCGTGAGGATCCGGCAAGTGGGCTGGCCACCGTCGAGATTGAAGTCCTCCTTGAGCCAGTCCAGACGTTCGGCGCGGGCGACTGCGTTAAAACCGCCATCGATGTGCTTGACCTGGACCTTGAGGTCGTCGGTGGGGTCATCGTTTTCCAGATTGGTCAGATGCACGCGAACGAGGTCCTCGAACTCGGATTCGACCAGTTTGGAGGATTTGATGTCGCGGTTGAACGCCACGGCCCGGTGCATTGGCGCGAGGTCATTGCCGAAGGAGGCCTCGTGCGCTCCGGAACGGCGCTTGGCTAGGCCGTTCCAACAGCCGATCAGCTTGGCGACGTCGTCGATGTTCAGCTCCATATTGGAGTCAGCGAGCTGATCCTGGAAGGAGGACACTACTTGAGTTTCCTCGACGCCGAGGACCAGGACCTTGTAATCGGCCAGAAGCTTCTTAGTGACGGCTTCACCAAAGCCGATCCGGTAGAAGACGGGACCATACATGGTCTCGTCATCCATGGAACACAGGATGGCGTCCTTCTCCATGGCCGCGTTCTTCGTGTCATCGTTGAACAATCGCGGGGTGGCCGTCATATACAGCCTCTTGCCGCCAGCAATAACGTCGTTGCGATGAACCTTTACGAAGTGCGATTCCTCACTGCCCGCCAACGTGGCACCTGTTGTGCGGTGGGCTTCATCGCAGATGATTAGGTCGAAGTCGGGCAGGCCAGCCTCCTGGGCCTGGGCAACTGCGTCGATGGACTGGTACGTCGAGAAGACCACGGTCATGCCCTCGTCCAATTCTTTCTTGCCCATAGCTTCAACCAAGGTCTTGCCGTCCGTTGTGGCCGGGATCTGCAGGTCATGGATGGCAACATCCGTCAGATCCGAGTTCTTCTGCCGGCCGACCTTCACATCAGAGCAAACAGCGTAGGCGTGCATAGGTTGCTCGGTCTCGTCCGACCATTCCTTCAACGACTGGGACATCAGAGCCAGTGAAGGGACTAAGAAGAGAATGCGGGCGTGACCCTCCAGCTCGGCAAAACGCTCCGCGACCTTGAGTGCTGTGAAGGTCTTCCCAGCGCCGCAGGCCATGATCAGCTTTCCGCGGCTGTTATCGATGAAGCCCTTCATAGTGGCTGCAACGGCGTCGTGCTGATGCGGGCGTAGCTGCTTTTTTTCGTGCAGCTTCGGGGCCGTGGAGGGGTCGGTGAGTTGGTAGGTCGACCAATCAATGTTGGAGTGCCGAAAGTCCGAAAGCCCGATGCGCTGCACGGGAATGTGCTGGCTATCCAGCATCTCCTCTGCGTTCTGGGTCCACTTCGACGTCGTCGACACGATGAGACGATGAGTGAAGGGCTCCTTCCCCGAAGCCGAAATGAACGAATCGATGTCGCTCTTCTGCATCGTGTGAGTCTCTGCATAGAACTTGCACTGGATTGCCGTGAACCCGCCATCAGCCCGCTCGGCCACCAAGTCGATGCCCGTATCCGGCTTGCCGTTCCGGCCAGGCCAGTCACGCCATAGCCAAACATTTCTGTACTGGGGTGCCTGGACGCCGTCGTGTTCCAGGTACTGCTCGATCAGCTGTTCAAAGTAGCTGCCCTTCATTCGTTCCGAATCTGCAAGACCGCGGTACGAATCGAGAAGCTGATCAAAAGTTGTCGACACAAGGCCCCCAGGGACGAGAAAGCATAGGAAACCGGCTCACGCCGGCCCTCCTGATCATATTGGTAATTGAAGGCTGATCATGCGCAGTAACGCAGCAGGGGACCCCGACGTCCGGATTGCTGGCGCCTCTGACTGCCCGAGGGACGTTCGCGCTTCCACCCGCCCCCTGCTGCAATCGACGCCTTGGTTAGCATCGATGCATGCTGGTGCCCCAGGGCGCCGTAGAGCGCCTGAACAGCCCTGTAGGCCCGGCGGTCCCTTTTGCGTCCGCAGAGGCGCTCAGATCGGCGCCTGCGACCAGTGATGTAGAAACCATCCAAAAAACATCCAGCACCCAGAGAAATAGCGCCATCCGAAAAGAATGTCAGGGGTTGCGCTCTGAACACGCACCTGGATCATCAACCAAAAAACCCCCGGAATCTTGCGGATTCCAGGGGTTTTACTGTGTAGCGGTGGGGAGGCTCGATCTCCCGACCTCACGATTATGAGTCGTGCGCTCTAACCAACTGAGCTACACCGCCACGAATGAGAAAAACCTGCGTCAAGCCGGTCAAAACCGCCTTGACACAGGCCCTCATCCAGAGCCCCCCACCGGAATCGATCCGGTGACCTCGTTCTTACCAAGAACGCGCTCTACCACTGAGCTAGGGGGGCAACGAGTAAATACTCTACCGGAAGATTTACCCACCAACAAATCGGCATCCGGGAAGGCGTGGAGGGGCCGGGATATGCTTCCGACAAGCCCTTTTACCAGCCCAAAAAAGCCGGAAACTCAAGGAAAATGAAACCCCTTGAAGCCGCGCAGGCGGGCCGGGCCAGAGCCTTTTCCGAAGGACCCGTTGCAAGGATGTGTCGATCCCCACACTCCCCCTGCAGTTTTCGTCCAGATATGCGGACTTCGAGGCACCCGAAGTCCGCATATCTGGACAAAAACTCACAGGGCGGGGCAGGCAGGAGGGGGCGGGCCGGAGGTTCCAGAGACTCCCCCGCCGCCGGCCGCCGTCGGACGCTCACTGAAAGCACGCCTTAAACACCGGTGGGCCGGCTCGAAAGCCGGCCCACCAGGGGAACGTGTCAGCTAGCTGACGGGTTTACCACTTGCCCTTGCGGTTGAAGTCCCGCTGGCCGCCCTCGTTGCCGTGGCGGGGCTTGCGGGAGCCGTCTCCGTGGCCGCCGAAGCGGGAGTCGCTGGCCTGGCCGCGGTTGGCACCGCTGTCGGCGCTGAAGGAACGCTCGCTGTAGGAGCGGCCGCCGCGGTCAGCGGAGGAGCGCTCGCCGTCGTTCTTGCGGAATTCCTTCTTGAACCCGCCGTTGCCCTTGAAGTTGCCTCCCCGGTCACCGCCGCGGCTGCCCTGGTAGGAGCCGCGGTCGCCGGACGGCTTGCGGCCGTTGTCCAGCTCGAGGTGGATCAGCTCGCCGCCGATCCGGGTGCGGGACAGGGCGCGCAGCTGCTCGGGGCTCAGGTCCGCCGGGAGCTCCACCAGGGAGTGGTCCGAACGGATGTCGATGCCGCCGATCTGGGCCGAGGAAATACCGCCCTCGTTGGCAATGGCACCCACGATGGAGCCCGGCATGACGCGCTGGCGGCGTCCGACGGCGATCCGGTAGGTAGCGTTGCCCTCGGTGAGCGCGCGGGTGGGGCCACGGGAGCCGAAGCCGTCCTTGGAGCGCTCGCGCTTCTGGAACTCGGGAGCTGCAGGCAGTTCCTTGACCAGCAGCGGCTGCCCGCCCTGCGCCATCACGGCAAGGGCTGCGGCGATCTCTGCCGCCGGCACGTTGTGCTCTTCCTCGTAGGAGGCGATCAGGTCGCGGAACGGGGCAACGTCCTCGGAGGCCAGGGTCTCGGTGATCTTCTCGGCGAACTTGCCCAGGCGCAGCGTGTTCACGGTCTCGGCCGTGGGCAGGTGCATCTGCTCCACCGGCTGGCGGGTGGCCTTCTCGATGGAACGCAGCAGGTACTTCTCGCGCGGCGTCATGAACAGGATGGCGTCGCCCGAGCGGCCTGCACGGCCGGTGCGGCCGATGCGGTGCACGTAGGACTCGGTGTCGTGCGGGATGTCGTAGTTGATGACGTGGCTGATGCGCTCCACGTCAAGGCCACGGGCCGCGACGTCGGTGGCCACGAGGATGTCGATGCGGCCTTCCTTCAGTGCGTCCACAGTGCGCTCACGCTGCTGCTGCGGGATGTCACCGTTGATGGCGGCGGCCTGGAAACCGCGGGACTTCAGCTTGTCAGCCAGGTCCTCGGTGGCCATCTTGGTGCGCACGAAGGCAATGACGCCGTCGAACTCTTCAACCTCGAGGATGCGGGTCATGGCATCGAGCTTGTGCGGGCCCATGACCTGCAGGTACCGCTGGCGGGTGTTGGCGCCGGTGGTGGTCTTGGACTTGACGGAGATCTCGGCCGGGTTGTTCAGGTACTGCTTGGACATGCGGCGGATCTGGCTCGGCATGGTGGCAGAGAAAAGCGCAACCTGGCGGTCCGACGGGGTCTGCTGGAAGATCTGCTCCACGTCTTCGGCGAAGCCCATGCGCAGCATCTCGTCGGCCTCGTCCAGGACCAGGTACTGCAGCTCGGACAGGTCCAGGGAACCCTTGGAGATGTGGTCGATCACGCGGCCGGGGGTACCGACGACAACCTGGGCTCCGCGGCGCAGGCCGGCGAGCTGGGGGCCGTAGGCGGAGCCGCCGTAAACGGGGAGGACTGTGAAGTCGTCGATGTGCTTGGCGTACGAGGTGAAGGCCTCGGCAACCTGGA
The DNA here is from genome assembly GCF_045291495.1 of Pseudarthrobacter quantipunctorum. NCBI lineage: Bacteria > Bacillati > Actinomycetota > Actinomycetes > Micrococcales > Micrococcaceae > Pseudarthrobacter > Pseudarthrobacter quantipunctorum. The sequence continues at coordinate 992,746 of NZ_CP148033.1, read as the reverse complement.
GGGCCAGCTCGCGGGTGGGAGCCAGAACCAGGGCCTGGGTCTTGCGGGAGGGGCCGTTGAGGTCGTGGAGCTCGGCCAGGCGGGACAGTGCCGGTACTGCGAATGCTGCAGTCTTACCGGTGCCGGTCTGTGCGAGGCCCACGACGTCGCGGCCTTCGAGCAGCAGCGGGATGGTTGCTGCCTGGATGGGGGAAGGCTTTTCGTAGCCGACATCCTGCAGGGCGGCGAGGACGCGGCCGTCGATGCCGAGGTCGGCGAACTTGATGCCTTCTTCTTCGTCTTCCTCAGCCCTGGCGGCGGGAGCTTCTTCAACCTTGGCGGCGGGAGCTGCAGGCGCTTCCTCAACCTTTGCGGCGGGAGCTGCTTCGGCGGGTGCCGGTGCGGCCTCGGCTGCGGGGGCAGCGGGCTCGGTGAATTCGATGCTGGTAGTTGCTGCTTCAGCGGAGGCGTCGTTGTGATTTTCGGGCATAGGGAAGTATTCCTCATCCATAGGGGGCCAGGCGGCACTACCCGAGGTGAGTGGAGCCGCAGTACGTGTGCCGTGGATGCCGGGCAAACATTGACCGGCCGGTCACAGAAGTCCGGCGCTTTCGCAATCCCGTGGCAGGACTTCCCGCTGCATCTCTTGGCTGCTATCCCAGCAGTCTGTACAGCGTTTTCTTTAGCCGGCTCTCCCTATGAAAATGCCCGCATCGCTTGTGCGGGCCCCAACACTTGCCAGTCCTGCCTCAAAAATTGGGCAGGAATAAGGGATTTCCGGAGTGGGGGATGTTTCAAGTGTAAGGTACGCACCTGCCGCAGCGGAAATTGAACGTACGACGACGGCGGTGAGCTTGCGCACACCGCTCCCCTTCCAGCGGGTTCAGCCTGCGGCTACCGGCCCAGTTGCCGTTCCAGCGCCTCGAACTTCTGCTTGAACTCGGGCTGCTGCAGGCGGATCTCGCCGTCGGCGTCGGCGTCCCGCAACGCTTCCATCGACTCCAGGTCCGGTTCGCTGAACCACCTGCCCACGGTAACGCCGTGCGTCGGAACGTAGATCCGGTGGATATGGTCCCCGGCCTGGATGCTGCCGGTTTTGATGACGCGCAGGTACGTGCCCACGCGGCCCTCCGCCGTGAACCTCTTGACGAAGTGCGGCTCCCGCATCCGGCGCTGGAAGGTGGCGCAGGGCGTACGCGGCGAGGTGACTTCGACTTCCAGGTTGAGGCCGATCTTCCACCGCTCGCCAATCACCGCTCCCGTGGCGTCGATGCCGGCCACCCGCAGGTTCTCGCCAAAGATTCCGGGCGGCAGGTCCCGCTGCAGCTCGCCGGCCCAGTACTCCGCGTCCTCCTGCGAATAGGCATACAGGGCCTGGTCCGGACCGCCGTGGTGTACCCGGTTCGCCTGGATGTCGCCCTGGAGTCCCAGGCGGTGAACCTTGACGGGGCCCTCTGCCGGCCGTTTGTCGATGGCAGTCACGCCCACGTTGGACGCATCCGGCAGGAGCTGGTGGACGCGGCAGACGGCAACAACGGAGGCGGTTTCCATGGCACCAGTGTAGGGGCCCCGATCCCCCCGCAGGCGGCGGTTCCGGGCATGGGGACTTCTCCCCGTCCCCTATCCCCGGCGGTACTCGCAGCAGGCCCTGCCAGGCACTACGCTGAGTTCAGGATTGCAATTGGGGGTGCAGCGCTGTGCCCAATTCACGTGGACTACTGAAGGGGACGCCATGGACCCGAACCAAGACCCAAATAACGGGCGGGCAAGCGGCAACCAGCCAGGCGGTGACGGTACTGCCGGGGACACCAGCCGGAATGCCGGCCCCAAGCCCCCTCCCTGGCAGGTGCCCAAACCGGAGCTGCGCCCCGAACTCCTCAACGAGCCCGTCACCCCGGTGGACCCGTTTGCCCGCGACCGGGAGAGGCAGCTCAACGAGGCGGCGGCCAAGAAGAAGCGCTCGCAGCGGCGCACCGTGGTGGTGGGCCTGGGCGTGACGGCGCTGCTCGCCGGCACCATCACAGCCGTGGTGGCCAGCAACCAGGATGATCCCGAGTACGCCCAGGTGTGCTTCAACGACGAAACCGGCGAACGGGTGGAGGACACCAACTGCAACAGTTCCGCCGGCCGTAGCGGCGGCATCTACGCCTGGTACTTCTTTTCCCGCGGCGCATTCGTCCCCGCCGTCGGGCAGAACCGGTCAACCGCCCCCAACTACACCAAGACCGTGCCCAGCGGGGCAAAAGCCTCCACCGGGTACAGCACCAAGGGCGGCACCGTCAGCCGCGGCGGCTTCGGCACCACCGCGAAGAGCGGCACAAGCGGCGGCGGCAGCAAAGTGGGGGGCTGAGCGTGAAGCGGCTGTTGTCTGAGCCCAGGCCCGACTGGAAGCAGAAAATCCAGGAACAGGGCCTGGTCTTTTCCACCACCACCATGGACGACGGGCGGCGGATCGAGTACTGGAACGAGTCCGCGTACTACGAATTCACCGCTGACGAGGTGGAGGTTCTCGAGCTGGCAGCCGAGGACATGCACCGGATGTGCCTGGAAGCCGCCAAGTTCCTTGCCACCGGCGCCATGGGAGACATTGGCATCGGTCCGCAGGCTTTGGAGCTCGCCGCGGAGTCCCTGCAGGCCGGGGACGTGGATGTCTACGGCCGCTTCGACTTCATCTATGACGGGCAGGGCGGTCCCGCCAAGATGCTCGAATACAACGCGGACACCCCCACCGGACTCATCGAGGCGGCCGTGGCGCAGTGGTTCTGGCTGCAGGACGTCTTCCCGGAAAAGGACCAGTGGAACGGAATCCATGAGGCCCTGATCCGGCAGTGGAAAAAGGTGCAGTACCGCACCGGCATGAGCACCCTTCACGTTGCCCACTCGGAGGTGGAGGAATCCGGCGAGGACTGGATGACGGCCGCCTACATGCGGGACGTGGCCGGCCAGGCAGGCTGGACCACTATCGGCATCAACATGTCGGACATCGGCTGGGACCCCAACCTCAACCGGTTCGTGGACCTGGACAACTTCATGATCAGCACCATCTTCAAGCTCTACCCCTGGGAGCTGATGATGAAGGAACCTTTCGGGCACCGGCTCCTGGAACGCGCCCACAATCCGCGCTGGGTTGAACCGGCCTGGAAGATGCTCCTCTCCAACAAGGCGCTCCTCGCCGCCCTCTGGCACCTGTACCCGCAGCATCCCAACCTGCTGCCGGCCTACCTCAACGAGCCGGGTCCCCTCAAGGAATGGGTGGCCAAGCCGCTGCACGGCCGCGAGGGCGACAACATTAAGATCCACGCCCAGGGCATCAGCCTTGAGCAGCCCGGCGGGTACGGCCGCGAGGGCTGGTGCTACCAGCAGTTCCAGGAACTGCCCGACTTCGACGGCAACCATCCCGTCCTGGGCCTGTGGGTGGTGGACGGTGAGTCCGTCGGCTGCGGCATCCGGGAATCGGATGGTCCGGTGACGGACTACTTCTGCCGGTTTGTGCCCAACACTATTGACGCGCCGGCGCCGCTTTCGGCTGCGGCATCCTCCAACAAAGCAGGTATTGCACTATGAACCCGGTGACAGCATGAGCACAGGAACCACGACGACGGGCGGCCCGGGGGGCGCGCCGGGCACCACCGTCCCGGACAAGGGGCTCCGGGCCGGGATCCTGGACCTCGGAGACTCCGTGATGCTGGGGCTGGCCTCCACGGCGCCGGTGTATTCGCTGGCTGCGACACTGGGCCTCATTGTGGCCGTGAACGGCAACTACACTCCCCTGATCCTGCTGCTCGGCTTCGTCCCCGTCCTGTTCATCGCGTATGCGTTCCGCGAGCTGAACAGCGCCATTCCGGACTGCGGCACCACCTTCACCTGGTCCCGCCGGGCGTTCGGGCCCTGGGCCGGCTGGCTGGGAGGCTGGGGCGTGGCGCTCGCCGGCATCGTGGTGCTCGCCAACCTGGCGCAGGTGGCGGGACAGTACCTGTGGCTCCTGGTGGGTGACGGCTTCCTGGCGGAAAACAAGGCCGTGGTCACCGCCACCGGCGTGCTGTTCATCGCCGTCATGACGCTGGTCAACTACCGGGGCATCCGGCTGGGTGAACACGTCCAGCGGGTGCTGACCTACGTGCAGTACATCGCCCTGGGCGTCTTTGCCTTGGCGATCGTGGTGCGGATCGTTGCAGGTGCCGCCGCCGGAGACACAACCATCCAGGCTTTCTCATTTGAGTGGTTCAACCCGGTGGGTGCCTTTGCGGACCCCGGGGCCGTGGTGCACGGCGCGCTCCTGGCACTCTTCATTTACTGGGGCTGGGACACATGCCTGGCAGTCAACGAGGAAACTGAGAACCCCTCAACCACTCCCGGCCGCGGCGCGGTGATCTCCGCCTTCATCCTGGTGGCCATCTACGTCTCCGTAGCGCTGCTGGTGATGATGTATGCCACCGTGGGCACGGAAGGCATCGGCCTGGGCAACGAGGCCAACCAGGACGACGTCTTCCTGGCCATGCGGGACGTGGTGCTGGGCCCCTGCGGCTGGCTGATCGTCGTCGCGGTCCTCGCGTCCGTCCTGTCCTCCACCCAGACCACCATCCTCCCCACGGCACGCGGCACCCTGTCCATGGGCGTCCACGGCGCCCTGCCGCCAAAGTTCGGGGAGGTGCACCCGAAGAACCAGACCCCCGGGTTCTCCACCCAGGTCATGGGCGCGGCCGCAATCGCCTATTACGTGGCCATGAGTTTCCTGAGCGAGAACCTGCTCTCCGATTCCATCAGCGCCATCAGCCTGTTCATCGCCTTCTACTACGCACTCACCGGCTTCGCGTGCTTCTGGTTCTTCCGCGGCACCCTGCGGGATTCGGCACGCAACCTGTGGTTCCGGGGCATCCTGCCGCTCGTGGGCGCCCTCCTGCTGACAGCCGCCTTCTTCATATCGGCGGTGCAGATGTGGGACCCGGCCTACGGCGACACCCAGATCTTTGGGATCGGCGGGGCATTTGTCAGCGGCGTGCTGCTGCTGGCCCTGGGTGTGGTGCTGGCTGTGGTTTGCCGGTTCCTGCCGGCAACCTCCGGCTACTTTACCGGCCGGCAGCCTGCGCACCCGGCAGCCCCGGGAACGTCCAGCTAGGGTTCTGCCATGACCAACGCGCCTGTTACAGCGGCTGAATTCCCGGCCGACCCCTCCGACATCCTGGCCTTGGACAGCCTCCTGGGCGCGGAAGAACTGAGGATCCGGCAGCGCGTCCGCGATTTCACGGACCAGCGGATCAAACCCGACATTGCGCGCTGGTACGACCAAGCTGTCTTCCGCCTGGAGCTCGCGCAGGAACTGGGTGAACTGGGGGTGCTCGGCATGCACCTGGAGGGCTACGGCTGCCCCGGCCGCACCGCCGTCGAATATGGCCTGGCTGCAATGGAACTTGAGGCCGGCGATTCCGGGATCCGCACGTTTGTTTCGGTGCAGGGCTCGCTGGCCATGACCGCCATCCACAAGTGGGGCTCCGAGGACCAGAAGCAGGAGTGGCTGCCCCGGATGGCGGCCGGTGAAGTCATTGGCTGTTTCGCCCTGACCGAGCCGACTGCAGGGTCCGACCCCGCGGCCATGACCACCTTTGCCCGCCGCGACGGCCCAGGAGATGACGCCGGCTGGGTGCTCAATGGTGCCAAGCGCTGGATTGGCCTCGCTTCGGTGGCCGGGGTGATGGTGGTGTGGGCCATGACCGACGACGGCGTGCACGGCTTCCTGGTGCCGGCGGGGGCCCCCGGCGTCACTGCCGTCCCCATCACGCGGAAACTGTCGATGCGTGCGTCCATCCAGTGCGACGTGGTGTTCGACGACGTCAGGCTGGGACCCGAGGCGCTGTTGCCGGCGGCGCGCGGCCTGCGCGGCCCGTTTACCTGCCTGAACGAGGCCCGGTACGGCATTGCCTGGGGAGCCATGGGCGCAGCCCGGGATTCGTACCAGGCGGCGCTGTCCTACTCGCAGGAGCGGCTGCAGTTCGGCAAACCGCTGGCCGGATACCAGCTGACCCAGGAGAAGCTGGTCAACATGCTGGTGGAGATCCAGAAGGGCACGCTCCTGGCGCTGCACCTGGGACGGCTCAAGGACGCCGGCAGGCTGCGGCCGGAACAGATTTCCCTGGGCAAGCTGAACAACGTGCGCGAGGCCATCGCCGTGGCCCGGGAGGCACGCTCCATCCTCGGCGGAAACGGCATCACCCTGGACTACTCCCCGCTGCGCCACGCGGCCAACCTGGAATCGGTGCGCACCTATGAGGGCACAGACGAAGTCCACACCCTGGTCCTTGGCCAGCACATCACCGGCATCAACGCGTTCCGCTGACCCTGGCTTCCCCTCCCAACTGGGTAGCAGTTGATGTCGTTTTGGCGGCTCATAACAGCATCTGCTGCTACCTAGCGTATGAGCGCCGCTGGCGCGCCGTGGGCCTGGAAAGTCTGCCTCCGGCCTTCCGGGTCTCTGGTCAGGCAGGTGTGTGGGGCGGATCATGGTGGTGTCCGTCTCGGTGAACGCCGACCCAACTTGGTGCCTTGAGTCCGTTACCTAGCGTGGTGTGGAGGACTCCCACGGGAACCGTGGATTGTTGCTCTTAAGCACGGGTGTTAGATTCCTGAATAATCCCAGTCCTCCCCGAGGCAGACGCTGTCATAACCGTTCATCAGTGTTGGCAGACGCTGTCATAACCGTTCATCAGTGTTGGAGGAAACTGGAATGGACATTGTTCATGAACGCGCCGCGGGAATGGATATCTCCAAACGCGATGCAAAGGTCTGCGTGCGGATACCCGGGGACCGGGCCGGGACTTACACCTCGAAGGTCACGACCTGGGGCGCGACCACGCAGGCGATCCTGGAGTTGCGGGAGTTCCTGGAACGCGAACACGTCACCGTTGTGGTGATGGAAGCAACCAGCGATTACTGGAAACCGTTCTTCTATCTGCTCGAAGAAACCCTGCCGGTGATGCTCGTGAACGCCAAAGCTGCCCGGAACATCCCGGGCCGGAAAACCGATGTTTCGGACGCTGCCTGGCTGGCCCAGTTAGCCGCGCACGGGCTGCTGCGGGCCTCGTTCGTGCCACCGGAGCCGATCCGGGAACTGCGGGACCTCACCCGCGCCCGCGCCATAGCCACCCGCGACCGGGCCCGTGAGATCCAGCGGCTCGAGAAGTTCCTGGAGAGCTCCGGGATCAAACTCTCCTCGGTGGTCTCTGACCTGACAGGGGTCTCCTCCCGGGACATGCTCGAAGCCCTCATCAATGGTGAACGGAACCCGAACGTCCTGGCCTGCATGGCCCGCGGAACGATGCGCTCAAAAATCCCCGCCCTCGTCGACGCGCTCACCGGCAGGTTCAAACCCCACCACGCGTTCATGGCAAAGCTGCACCTGAACCAGATCGACGCCCACACCCGGACCATTCAGGCACTCACCGCACGGATCGAGGAGGCGATGGAACCCTTTCGTGACGCCAGGGATGCCCTGGCCACCATCCCAGGAGTCTCCCAACGAGTCGCCGAAGTGATCATCGCCGAAACCGGTGCGGACATGGCCGTCTTTGAAACCCCCGGCCGGCTCGCATCGTGGACCGGAGTGTGTCCCGGCGCCAACGAATCCGCCGGCCGGATCAAATCAGCACACATCATGCCCGGAAACAAATACCTCAAAGGTGCACTTGGGATCGCGGCCATGTCAGCGGCCCAATCCAAGAACACCTACCTCGCCGCCAAATACCACCGCCTCACAGCCCGCAGCGGCCGCAACAAAGCCCTCGTCGCCGTCGAGCATTCCATCCTGACCGCGGCCTGGCACATGCTCGCCAACGGCGAATGCTACTTAGAACCAGGAGCCGACTACTACACCCGGACCAACCCATCCCGGGCGAAGAACAACGCCATCAAACAACTCAATAGCCTCGGATACGACGTCACCATCACCCCGGTCACAGCGGCCTGACCCACCCTACTTTCGTATTAGTTGGGCTGGGGGCGCTGAGGCGGGCTACGCCGAGAAGCCGCCGTCGGACTTGATGAGCTGGCCGGAGACCCAGCGGCCGGCGGGCGAGAGCAGGAACGCCACAGTCCCTGCGACGTCTGCCGGTGTTCCCAGCCGTCCGGCGGGCTGTTGGGCCGTCAGCGCTTCCCGGATTTCATCGTCCATCCAGCCCGTGTCCACCGGGCCCGGGTTCAGCACGTTCGCCGAGATGCCCTGCGGTCCGAGCTCCCGCGCGGCGGCAATGACGATCCTGTCCAGCGCGCCCTTCGAGGCGCCATAAGGAAGGTTGAACGCTGTGTGGCCACTGGTCAGCGCAACGATTGCGCCGCCGTCGTCCGTTGCCTGCCGCGCGAACGCGGCAATCAGCTGCCAGCTGGCCCGCGTATTCACGGCAAAGTGCCGCTCAAAGGATTCCACGCTGGTGTCCAGGATGCCCGAGTCCACAGACTCGGCATGGCTCAGGACCAGGCCCTGCAGCGGGCCGGCCAGCCGCATGGACTCAGCGACCAGCTGGCCGGGCACGGCGGGGTCCTGCAGGTCCGCGGACAGCACGTGGACCTGGGCGCCGATGGCCTCGAGCTCGGCAGTAAGGCGTACGACGTCGTCCGGTTCAGTCCCCCACGGCATCCGGGCGTCGTAGTCCTGCCAGAAGGCCAGCACCAGGTCCCAGCCCTCGGCGGCGAGTTGCCGGGCAATGCCGGCGCCGATCGACGCCAGCCTCCCGGCGCCTGTGATGAGGGCGACGGGGCGGACGGCTGCTTGGGGAGATTCCATGGGGTCAGCCTAGTAGCGCAGGCTCCCCTGCCGCGAAACCGCCAGCCTCCGTTATTCGGGAAGCAGGATCAGCTCCAGGTACCCGCGCAGGCACCCGGCCATGTCCACCTTGTCCGGCGCCAGAAGCCACTGGGTCTGGATCCCGTCCCACAGCCCGATCAAGGACGCTGCGGCGACCTCCGGGTCCACGCCCGGGCGCAGCCGCCCTTCCCCCGCAAGCTCCCGTAACTGCCGGGTGTAGCTGCGGCGCAGCTCTTCAAACCTGTTGGTGAAGTACGGGCGCCCGGGATGCCCCTCCGTGACTGCTTCCCCGCACAGCACGGTGTAGAGCTCCAGGACTCCCGGCACGTCCTCATTGAAGCGCGCCTGGCGGAGGACGGCATCAACAAGCGATTCCTCCGGGTCCGGCGGCGCGGTACCGTCTCCAGTAATGGAGTCGCGCCAGTTAAGCACCGCCAGCAGCAGTTGGCTTTTGGACGGAAAGTAATGCAGGAGGCTCGTCTGGCTCATGCCGGCGCGGTCGGCAACGTCCTGCAGCGAGCCCCCGCGGTATCCGCGGGCGGCGAAGACGGCGTGGGCTGCGGTCAGGATGGCCTGGCGGCGCTCTGTGGACTTCGCGTAGGGTCCCCGGCGGGAAGCCTGGGGCCCCTCCTTGGTGCTCATGGCAAGCCAGTGTACCCGCCGTATTATCCGGGGAATCAGAACTCGAGTGCTCACTCGACTTTTCGTGTTAGCCTGTCTCGAACCGAACAAAAAGTGCCATGGTTCACACTTTTAGGCACATAACCGACACAACGAGGTGAAGGCAAATGTCCCAATTCACACGAAGACAACTCCTGGGTGCGGGCCTGGGCACCGCAGCGATGGGGCTCCTGTCCGGCTGCGCCACCCCGGGCATGCGCTCCGTCAACACTGCACCGGTGCTCGCCCCAGCCGCCAGCGGGGAAAAAGTCACCCTCACATACTGGTGCTGGCTCAAGGACGCCCAGAAGGTCGCGGACATCTGGAACGCCTCCCACCCCCAGGTGCAGGTGGAGGTGGTATGGATCCCCGGCGGCAATTCAGGGGGTTACCAGAAGCTCTACTCAGCCCTGGCAGCGGGTGGCGGACCTGACCTCGCCCAAGTGGAGATGCGTTCGCTTCCGGAATTTATGCTGGTGAACGGGCTTGTCGACGTAGCGCGTTATGGCGCCCAGGACTACGCCCGCCTCTACGACGAGACCCTGTGGGGCCAGGTCAGCTTCTCCGGCGGTGTCTACGGAATTCCCCAGGACTCCGGGCCCATGGCGATGTTCTACCAGCCGGCCATCCTCGACCAGGTGGGCGGCACCAGCCCCGGCACCTGGGACGACTGGGCAGCGCTGGCCCGTGAGCTCCGCCGCAATGATGTCTACCTGGACTGCTTCCCGCTGGCTGACGCGTCAGTTTTCACTGCTTTCGCGACGCAGGCAGGTGCGCGGTGGCTGCGCCCGGAGGAGGACGGTTGGGTCATCAACATGACTGACGACGCCACCCTGAAGGTGGCCCGCTTCTTTGACCAGGCCATCAACGAGGACCTTGTCCAGACTGCCTTCGGCGCCTACTCCCCCGGCTGGTTCGCGGCTGCTGCGAAAGGGTCGATCGCTTCGGTCGTTACGGGCAGCTGGGGTGATGCCCTGATCGAAGGGGTCAGCGGCGGCAGCGGCAAATGGCGGGTGGCACCCATGCCCACGTGGGGCGGCACCGGGTTCGGGTCAAGCTACCTTGGCGGCTCCACCGCGGCGGTGCTGGCCAACAGTAGGCACCCCCGCGAAGCACTCGAGTTTGCGGTGTGGATGACCACGTCCAGGGAAGGCATCGACGCCGAAATCACCAACAGCGGCATCGGCTGGTCCCCCACGCCGGACTTCATCGGAAGCTCGCGGCAGGCGCCCTCGGACTTCTTCAGCGGCCAGAGCTACCACCAGGAGATCCTTGTGCCGGCGGCACAGCAGCAGAACAAGGACTGGTCCTGGTGGCCAGTCACCCAGCAGTCCTTCAACATCCTGAGCGATGGCTTCCGGAAGAAGGCGTCCGGAACGAGCCTGGTGGATTCGGTGGCGACGGCGGAACAACAGATCATGACCGTCTTCAGGAACAAGGGCCTCAGCATTCGAAAGGAAGCGTCATGACAACGCCGTCACGAACACTCCCAGGCGGTCCGCCGGCGGCCGCCCGCCAGGACACCGTCCCCCGTAAGGCCGGCGGCCGGACGGGAGCCGCGGCACGTGCCCCCTGGATCCTGCTTGCCCCTTTCCTGGCGCTGTTTATCCTCACGTTCATCCTGCCGATCTTCGTTGCGGTGGGATCGAGCTTCACCAAAGTGACCCGGAGCGGACTCTTCGGGGAGGCCGGGGTTACCAGCGAATTCGCCGGTTTCAGCAACTACGCCCAGGCGCTGGCTGACGGCAGCTTCGTGGCGTCGATCGGACGTATGCTCCTGTTCGGCGTGGTGCAGGTTCCGCTGATGATCGCCCTCTGCACGGTGCTTGCCCTCATGCTCGAATCAGCGTCTGCCAAGTGGCCGGGTTTCTTCCGTGCCGCGTACTTCCTCCCCTACGGCGTTCCGGGTGTCATTGCCACCATTCTCTGGTCCTTCCTCTACGTCCCCGGGCTGAGTCCCCTGTTCGATGTCGCGGCCCTGGTGGGACTGACCCCCGATTTCCTGGGCGCCAACACCGTCCTGTGGTCGATCGCGAACATCGTCACCTGGAGCTACACCGGTTACAACATGCTGATCATCGTGGCCCAGCTGAAGGCCATACCCGGGGAACTGTATGAGGCGGCGAAGGTGGACGGCGCCTCCACCTGGCGGGTGGCCCTCAGCATCCAGCTCCCGCTGATCCGGCCCGCCCTTGTCCTCACAACAGTGTTCTCCATCATCGGCACCCTGCAGCTCTTCGCCGAAGCCCAGGTCCTGAAGACCGTCGCACCCGCCATCGACAGCCAGTACACGCCCAACCTCAGCGCGTACACCACCGCGTTCGCCTACAACGACTACAACGTGGCCGCCGCACAGGCCGTGCTGATCGCTGTGGCAGCCTTCGTCCTGTCCTTCGCCTTCCTCAAATTCACGAACAGGAAGTCATCATGACCGCAACCGTGACACCGCCGTCGACATCAGCTACCGCGCCCCGCTCTTCCGCAGCCGCGTCCAGGCGTCCGGGCGGCAGGAGCGGCCCGTCCACCATCATCGTCACCGCGCTGCTGGTGGTGGTGGCCCTGTACTTCCTCATTCCCGTCTACTGGGTTGTTGTCGCTGCCACCAAGTCCACGGAGGACCTGTTTTCCACCAACGGATTCTGGTTTGCCCCCACGGTGGCACTGTGGGACAACCTTGCCCAGGTGCTCAGCTACGACAACGGCATCTTCATCCGCTGGTTCCTGAACTCAGTGCTGTACGCCGGCATCGGCGCCCTCGTTGCCACCTACTTTGCGGCGGCAGGCGGCTATGCGCTGGCCAAGTACGAGTTCCGCGGCCGGAACCTGGTGTTCGGCACCATCCTGGGCGGAGTGCTGGTGCCCGGCACGGCCACCGCGCTGCCGCTCTTCCTGCTCTTCAGCCAGCTCGGCCTGGCCAACACGTACTGGAGCGTGCTGCTGCCGTCCCTGGTGTCGCCGTTTGGACTGTTCCTGTGCCGGATCTATTCGCAAGCCACGGTGGACAGCTCACTCATTGAGGCTGCCCGGCTGGACGGCGCCGGCGAACTGAGGATCTTCCACACCATCGGGCTGCGCGTCCTCACCCCGGCCCTGGTCACCGTGTTTCTCTTCCAGCTGGTGGGGATCTGGAACAACTACTTCCTGCCGCTCGTGATGCTGTCCGACTCGGGGCTGTACCCGATCACGCTCGGCCTGAACAACTGGCTGAGCCAGGTGGACCGGCTGCCCGAGTTCTACGAGCTGACCACCGGCGGTGTGCTGCTGTCGATCATCCCGCTCAGCATCGCCATGGTGGTCCTGCAGCGCTTCTGGCGCGGCGGCCTAACCGAGGGTTCCGTGAAGTAGGTAGGAACGTCCCGACGCGGGACGGCACGTCGCGGCAACCCCGCCCCGGGGACTGCCGTGACGTGCCGTTCTGTTCTAACGGCCGGGCTAAGGGATGGCGGCGAACGCCTGGTCCAGGTCCGCCAGCAGGTCCTCCACGTCCTCGATGCCGCAGGACAGGCGGAGGAGGTTCACCGGGACCGCCAGTTCGGTGCCCTTGACCGAGGCGTGCGTCATCTCGGACGGGTAGTTCATCAGCGACTCGATGCCGCCCAGGGATTCCGCCAGGGTGAACACGGACGTCGATTCAGCCACCTTCCGGGCAGCAGCCTCGCCGCCCTTGAACTGCACCGAAACCATGCCGCCGAAGCTCCGCATCTGCTTTTTCGCCAGCTCGTGGCCCGGGTGGGACGGCAGGCCCGGATACAGGACGGCCTCCACTTCGGGGCGTTCCAGGAGCCACTCAGCCACGGCCTGGCCGTTAAGGCTGTGCCGGTCCATGCGGACGCCCAGGGTCTTCAGGCCGCGGGTGGTGAGGAAAGCGTCCATGGGACCGGAGACGGCGCCCACGGCGAACTGCACGAAGCCGATCTTCTCCGCGAGTTCCGCGTCATTGACCACGACGGCGCCGCCCACCACATCCGAATGCCCGCCGATGTACTTCGTCGTGGAGTGGACCACCACGTCGGCACCCAGGGCGAGTGGGTTCTGCAGGTAGGGGGACGCAAAGGTGTTGTCTACAACCAGGAGGGCACCGGCGTCGTGCGCTATTCCTGCGAGCGCCGCGATGTCGGTGATTTTCATCAGCGGGTTGGACGGGGTCTCCACCCACACGAAGCGGGTCTTGCTGGCGGCCACCGCGTCCCGGACGGCGTCGAGGTCCGCCATGTCCACCGGAGTGTTGCCGATCCCCCACCCGCCGAGGACCCGGCTGATGAGCCGGTAGGTGCCGCCATAGGCGTCGTTGCCCAGCACGATGTGGTCGCCCGGGCGGGTCAGTGCCCGGATGAGCGAATCCTCGGCGGCCAGCCCGGAGCTGAAGCTGTAGGCGTGGGTGCCGCCTTCCAGCGCCGCGAGCTGTTCCTGCAGGGCGTCCCGCGTGGGGTTGCCGCCGCGGCCGTACTCATAACCGCTGCGGAGCCCGCCGATGCCGTCCTGCGCGTAGGTGGAACTGAAGTGCAGGGGCGGGACCACGGCGCCGGTGCGGGGCTCGAAGGCCTGTCCGGCGTGGACCGCGCGGGTGTTGAAACCTTGGTTTTCGGGGACGGACATGATGCTCCTTGTCTGGGTGAAGCCGTATCAGGGTGAAGCAGGTCAGTTGCTGAGGTAGGCCAGGAGGTCGTGCCGGGTGAGGATGCCCACGGGCGCGCCTACGAACGTGACCATGACCGTGTCCACGTCCGAGAGCAGTTCCCTGGCCGCCGAAATGGTTTCCAGCGATCCGATGACGGGCAGCTTGGGGCCCATGTGCTCGGAGATCTTGTCCGTCAGTTTGGCTTCGCCGCGGAACAGCTTGGCGGTGAGGGTGCGTTCATCCACGGCACCGAGCACCTCGCCCATCACCACCGGCGGCTCCTGGGACAGGACCGGGATGTGGCTGACGCCGAACTCGTTCATGATGTTGATGACGTCGCGCACGGACTCGTTGGGATGGATGTGCACCAGGTCCGGCAGTTCGCCGTTCTTGGAGCTGATGACCTCCCCCACGGAGGTTTCCTCGCCGCCGGAGAGGAAACCGTAGGAGCGCATCCACTGGTCGTTGAAGATTTTCCCCAGGTAGCCCCGGCCGGAGTCCGGCAGGATCACGACGACGACGGCGGACTCGGGCAGGTCCCGCGCCGCCTTCAGGGCGGCCACCACGGCCATGCCGGAGGAGCCGCCCACCAGGAGGCCCTCCTCGCGGGCCAGGCGCCTGGTCATGGCGAAGGAATCTGCGTCGCTCACGGCGATTACCTGGTCCGGGATGGACTTGTCGTAGTTCCCGGGCCACATGTCCTCCCCCACGCCCTCCACGAAGTAGGGGCGGCCGGTGCCGCCGGAGTAGACCGAGCCTTCCGGGTCCGCGCCGATGATCCGGACCACGCCGCCGTCGGACTCCGGCCGGTGTGCCGATGCTTCCTTCAGGTAGCGGCCGGTGCCGGTGATGGTTCCGCCCGTTCCCGCGCCGATGACGCAATGGGTGATCCTGCCGTCCGTATCGCGCCAGATCTCCGGGCCGGTGGTCTGGTAGTGGCTGCCGGGCGCCGCGGGGTTGGAGAACTGGTCCGGCTTGTACGCACCGGGGGTCTCCCTGACAATCCGGTCCGAGACGCCGTAGTAGCTTTGCGGGCTGTCCGGCGGCACCGCCGTGGGCGTCACCACCACCTCAGCCCCGTACGCCTGGAGGACGGCGCGCTTGTCCTCCCCCACCTTGTCCGGAACCACGAAAACGCACTTGTAGCCCTTTTGCTGGGCCACCAGGGCCAGGCCAACTCCGGTGTTGCCGGAGGTGGGCTCAACAATGGTCCCGCCGGGCTGCAGCTTGCCGTCCCGCTCGGCGTCCTCGATCATCTTCACCGCAATGCGGTCCTTGATGGACCCGCCCGGGTTCAGGTACTCCAGCTTGACCAGGACGGTGGCTTTGATGCCCTCCGTCACGTGGTTGAGTTTGATGAGCGGGGTATTGCCAATGAGGTCCAGGATGGACTGGGCGTACTTCATGGATACAAAGCTACCGCTTCACCGCCGTGGGCACCTTCCCCGGATTTTGGCCCCGGCGGCACGCCACGCGGGAGCCGGCCGTCCCCAACAGGTTCCACGCAGGCACGGGTGCGATCATTGGGCGGTGCAGCAGTTCGCCTGGTTGATCAAAGTCCGGAGCTACCTCCTTCCCGGAGCGATGCTCCTGGCCGGTGTTGCAACCCTCGTCTCCGGGGCACTGCCCATGCCCGCCTTCGATGCACTGGCGGGCCGCACCCTTCCTGTCCTGGCCTTTGTGCTCGCGATGTCCCTGGTGACTGAACTGCTGGACGAGGCGGGGCTGTTCACGGTTGTTACGGCCCGCCTGGCCGGGCTGGGCCGGGGCCGCGTGTTCCTGCTGT
The DNA here is from genome assembly GCF_045291495.1 of Pseudarthrobacter quantipunctorum. NCBI lineage: Bacteria > Bacillati > Actinomycetota > Actinomycetes > Micrococcales > Micrococcaceae > Pseudarthrobacter > Pseudarthrobacter quantipunctorum. The sequence continues at coordinate 976,912 of NZ_CP148033.1, read as the reverse complement.
GGCTCCTGGTGGTGGCGCTGGCCACCGTTGCCACCGTCTTCCTGTCCCTGGACACCACCGCCGTGCTGGTGACGCCGGTGGTGGTTCTCCTTGCAGTCCATGCCGGCATCCAGCCGCTGCCCTTCGCGCTGACCACTATTTGGCTCGCCAACACCGCGTCCCTGCTGCTGCCTGTTTCGAACCTGACGAACCTGCTGGCGCAGGATGCGCTGGGGCTCAGCCCCCTGGGCTTTGCAGGGACCGTCTGGGCACCCGCCCTGGTGGGGGTCGCGGTTCCGCTGGCGCTGTTGTGGCTGGCGTTCCGCAGGGACCTGCGCGGACGGTACCAGCCGCAACGTCCGCCTGCGGTGCGGGACCGGCCATTGCTGGCCACCGCCGCGGCCACGCTGCTGGTCCTGCTGCCGGCCCTGGTGTCCGGTGTTCCCGTGCACTATCCGGCCATCATGGCGGCGGTTTTCCTGCTGCTGGTCTTCCTCTGGCGGCGGCCCGCCGTACTGCGGTGGTCCATGGTTCCGTGGCGTCCGCTGATGCTCACGGTTGGACTGTTCATGGTGGTTGAGGCATCGCATGCCAACGGGTTGACGGCGCTCCTGGCCGGCGCGGCCGGACAGGGCGACAGCCTGCCGGCCCTCCTGCATCTGGCCGCGCTGGGAGCCGGCGCGGCAAATGCGGCCAACAACCTGCCCGCCTATCTCGCCCTTGAACCGGTGGCCGGATCCCCGGCCCGGGTGGCCGCCTTGCTGATCGGCGTCAACCTTGGCCCGCTGGTCACTCCGTGGGCGTCCCTGGCAACCCTGCTCTGGCATGAGCGGCTGCAGGCCCTGAACGTCCGGATCAAATGGAGCGGCTTTGCCCTGGCCGGGCTGCTGGTGGCAGCCCTGACCGTCCCCCTCGCTGTTGTGGCGCTGTGGCTGGCGTCCGGGATGCCCTGATGCTACCCGGCGGACTGCGCCTGCTGGTCCGCGGGAAGGTTCTCCCACAGCCCCATGATGTTGTTTTCAGGATCCTTGAAGTAGGCGAAGTAGCCCATCCCGGGAATCTCGTTCTTGGGCATAACAACAGAACCGCCGAGTTCCTCAATGGTCTTCAGCGTGGCATCGATGTCCGCCACGTCCACCGTGATGACGGGGTTGGTGATCTGGTCCTCCCGGGCCATCATGCCGCCGTTGATGGCACCCGCGGTTGTGGGCTGGCCGGTGGTCTCGTCCATCGGCGTGGTAATCACCATGTTGTAGTCCATTCCAGGCACAGGTTCTATCCGCCAGCCGAGGGCCTGCTGGTAGAAGTTCCTGGCCCGCTCCTGATCGTCCGCGGGGATTTCGAAATGTACTACTCCACCCATTGCGCTCACCTGGAATCTCTGGAATCTCGAAGGGAACAGCGCGGACGCCCCGCGCCACACCTGGGAGTCTAGTCCTGTGTCCGCTGGCCGGTAAGAGCCGGGACGTGCCGGAGTTCTTGTCCAGATATGCAGGGTTCCGGGGCGCGCAACCCGCCATACGTGGACAAAAACTCCGGCCCCGGAAACGGCTCGGCGGACCTGGCGGGCAGACTGTCAGGGCACCGTGGGACGATGGTGGCATGACGATCGCAGAGGTTCCCGCACGGCTGGCAGCCGCCGCGGACGCCTCCCTCCGGTGGTGTCCGGGCGGCCCCTACGACCTGGCGCGAACCCTCCGGCCCCTCCTGCGCGGCAACAGCGATCCGTCCTTCGCGGCCGAAGGTGGCGTCATCTGGAACGCCTTCACAACAGCGGAGGGCCCCGCCACCCTGCGGCTCAGCCCGGCCGGCAGCCCCGAGAAGGAGCACCGGGTGGACGTCCAGGCCTGGGGTCCGGGCGCCGCGGCGGCGGTAGCAGCAGTGCCGCGCCTCCTGGGGGCACACGACGATTGGTCGGCATTCGACGAGCCGGTGTTCCATGCCACCCTCCCCCGCATGGTCAGGGAAGCGCGGCGGCGCAGCCTGGCCGTCCGGCTTCCCTCCAGCGGCCGCATGGTGGACCAGCTCGTGCCCATCATCCTGGAACAAAAGGTCACGGTCATCGAGGCCCGCCGCGGCTACCGGTACCTCCTGCACCGCTACGGTTCCCCCGCACCGATGGCTGGCTCCCTGGCTCCCGCCGGCCTGGTGCTGCCGCCAACCGCGGCGCAGTGGCTGCAGGTTCCCAGCTGGGAGTGGCACAAGGCCGGAGTGGGCCCGCAGCGCTCCGCAACGGTGATGCGGGCGCTGCGTTCCGCCGTCGCGCTTGAACGTCTGGCGGCGCTGCCTGCGCTGGAGGCGGCAGCAAAATTGCAGACCATCCCCGGCATCGGCATCTGGACAGCCGCCGAGGTGGTGCAGCGCACGCACGGCTGCCCTGACTCGATCTCAGTGGGCGACTACCACCTGGCCGCCTACGTCGGCGCCGCGCTGACCGGCCGGCGGACCGATGACGCCGGCATGCTCCGGCTGCTGGAACCGTGGCAGGGACACCGCCAGCGGGTGGTGCGGATGATCCAAAGCAGCGGCTTCCGAAAACCCACGTTCGGCCCGCGGATGACCATCCAGGACCACCGCCGGCACTGACGCCCGCGGTGAATGCACGGCCCGGCGCACGTGCACGATTTTTCCGTGGACTCATGCCGGGGATGGGTATAGCGTGGCGCCAGGGAGCCCGTTCCAGAGCCCCGGCCCGCCGCATCCTCTGGAGTCACCCATGATCCACACGGACAGCCTGACCAAGACGTTCACGGTCAAAAAAGAAACAGTGGAAGCCGTCAAGGGCGTCGACATCGATGTGGCGCCCGGCGAGCTCGTGGCCTTCCTTGGACCGAACGGGGCCGGCAAGTCCACGACTTTGCGGATGCTCACCACCCTGCTGACGCCCACTTCGGGGACAGCCAAGGTTGCCGGCGTGGACGTCACCGCGGATCCGGCCGGAGTAAGGGCAAGGATCGGCTACATCGGCCAGGGCAACGGCGGCGGCCACAGTTTCCGGGTAATCGATGAGCTGGTGATGCAGGGCCGCTTCTACGGCATGAATTCGGCAGACGCCCTTGCCCGGGCCGGGGAACTCCTGGAATCCCTGGACCTCGCGGACCTCGCCAAGCGGACAGTCATCAAGCTCTCCGGCGGCCAGCGGCGGCGCATGGATGTGGCGCTGGGACTGATGCATTCGCCGCGGCTGCTCTTCCTGGACGAGCCGTCCACCGGGATGGACCCCCAAAACCGGGCCAACCTGTGGGAGCACATCATGCGGATGCGCGAGGAACACGGCACCACCATTGTGCTGACCACGCACTACATGGACGAGGCCGACTCCATGTCCGAACGGGTCATCATCATCGACCACGGCAGGATCATCGCCGATGACACCGCCGCGCGGCTGAAGGCGAACCTCGCCGGCGACCTGCTGGCCGTGGAAGTGGCGGCGGCCTCCGCGGCCGGGGTGCGGGGGCTGTTAGGGCGCGCCGCGGCGGGCGGGGAGGTCAGCGAGAATGCGTACGACGGCGTTGTGCGCTTCCGCCTCCGGCTCCCCGAAGGTGCACGGCTGGCGCCTGCGCTGCTGCTGGAGATGCACAACGCCGGCGCTCCCGCCCAGTCCCTGGAGCTGAAACCGCCCACCCTGGACGACGTGTTCCTGGAGCTGACCGGCCGCAACCTGCGGGAAGGGGCGAACCGCTGATGGCCACCCACAGCACCGCCGCCGGTGCCCGGGAAAAGCCCGGGCTGGCCAGGGTCCTGCATGACACAAGGTACGTGTTCTGGCGGGAAATGCTGCTGCCCCTTCGGGACCCGTTCTCACTGGTTTTCTCGCTGCTCCAGCCCCTGGTCTTCCTGGGACTGTTCGGCCCGCTGCTGGGTGCGGCCGTGGGCGCGCCGGCGTTCGGCGGGCAGTCCACGCTCCAGTGGTTCCTCCCGGGCGTGGTGGTGATGATCGCGCTCTTCGGAACGTCCATGACCGGTTCCAACCTGCAGTACGAGCTCATGACGGGCTCCTACGAGCGCATCCTGGCAACGCCGCTGTCCCGGTCCTCGCTGATGATCGGGCGGGCGTTGAAGGAATGGGCGCCGCTGGTAGTCCAGGGACTCCTGATCGCACTGGTCTGCATCCCGTTCGGCTTCGTGTTCTATCCGCTGCACGTGCTGGCCGGGCTGGTCATCCTGGGAATCTTCGGTATAGGACTCGGCGCCCTGTCCTATGCACTGGCGCTGGTTTCCCAGAGCAAGGAGTGGATCTTCTGGGGCGTCCAGCAGACTCTGTTGTTCCCGCTGATGATCCTCTCCGGCATCATGCTTCCCATCGAGGCCGGCCCCGGCTGGATGCGGACGGCCAGCCTGTTCAACCCCCTGACCTACCTGGTGAACGCAGAGCGAGAACTGTTTGCAGGCAGCGTCGGGACGGACACCGTCCTGGGCCTGCTCGCCGCCCTGGTGACAGCCGCCGTCGGCCTTGCTGTGGGGGTGAAGGCCATCAGCCGCAACATCCGCTAGGTACGGCTGACGGCCTTCACAGCCCCAGCCGGGCCACAGCCTCCTGGCGCATCTCTACCTTGCGGACCTTCCCGGACACGGTCATGGGGAACCGCTCCCGGACCTCCACGTAGCGGGGAATCTTGTAGTGGGCCAGCTTCCCCCGGCAGTACCCTGCAAGCGAGCCGGCGTCCAGCGGCTGGGCGCCGGGCTTGAGGATGACGCACGCCATCAGCTCCTCGCCGTACCTGGCATCCGGTACCCCGATGACCTGCACGTCCTGGATGGACGGGTGGGCGAACAGGAACTCCTCGATCTCCCGCGGATAGATATTTTCGCCGCCGCGGATCACCATGTCCTTGATCCGGCCCTCGACGATGACATAGCCGTCGTCATCCATCCGGGCAAGGTCGCCGGTGTGGATCCAGCCGTCGGCATCGATCGCTTCAGCCGTCTTGTCCGGCTGGTTCCAGTACCCCTCCATCACGGCATATCCCCGGGTGCAGAGCTCGCCGATCTGCCCCCGCTCCAGCACGTCCCCTGATCCGGGATCAACGATCTTGCTTTCCAGGTGCGGCATGGTGCGTCCCACGGTCTCCGTGCGGTGCTGCAGGGTGTCGCCCTGCCGGGTCATGGTGGACACCGGCGAGGTTTCGGTCATTCCGTAGCAAATGGCCACATCCACCATATTCATCTCCGATATCACCCGGTTCATCACCTCGACGGGACACAGCGAACCGGCCATGACCCCCGTGCGCAGGGTGGACAGATCGTAGGAGGCAAAGTCCGGCAGCGCCAGCTCGGCGATGAACATAGTGGGCACGCCGTACAGGGAGGTCCCGCCGAAATCCTGGACGGCCTCCAGGGCGGCAGCCGGGCTGAATCCGCGGCCGGGGATGATGGTGGCTGCGCCGTGGCTGAGGGCATTCAGGTTGCCGATCACCATGCCGAAGCAGTGGTAGAACGGCACCGGGATCACCACCCTGTCGTGCTCCGTGTATCCGAGCAGTCCGCCGATCGAGAACCCGTTGTTCAGGATGTTGTGGTGGGTCAGCGTGGCCCCTTTAGGGAAGCCTGTGGTCCCGGAGGTGTACTGCAGGTTGATGGGATCGTGCGGGCTGAGTTCAGCCATGCGGGCCTGCAGTCCGGAATGCCCGACGTCGTCCGCCCGCCGAAGCAGCTCCGTGTACGTCAGCTCCGCATTACCGAGGGGAACGCCGGCGTCGAACCCTTCCTCGCCGGACCCCTCGCCGCCGGGCGCGGGGAGGAAGACCAGCTCGCGCAGGTCCGGGCACTCCGCGAGCGCCTTCCGGGCCATCCCCACGTAGTCGCTGTTCGTATCCGACGGGGCGGTGACCAGCATCCGCATACCGTTCTGCTTCACCACGAATTCCAGTTCGTGGCTGCGGTAGGCGGGGTTGACGTTGACCAGGATGGCCCCGGCCTTGGCGGTGGCGTACTGGAGGAGGGTCCACTCGGCGCAGTTGGGACTCCAGATTCCCACCCGGTCGCCCTTGGCGACGCCCAGAGCGAGGAGCGCACGCGCCAGCCTGTCGACGTCGTCGTTCATCTTGGTGTAACTCCAGCGGCGGGCGTCGGCACCCGGAACAGGCGCCGCCTCGATCAGCGCGTCGTGGAAGGGAAAGCGGGCCGCCACCCGCTCAAAGTTCCGGCCGATGGTTTCATGGAGCAGCGGGACGTCAGTGTCCCCGGATGTGTAGGCGCGCATGCTGGCACGCTACCAAGTGGCTTCCGGCAATGAAAGCACCAGCGGAAGCGGGTCCGGCGCAACAGAATGAAAGCCGTCCGCAGGTGCCGGTATTGTGAAATCCATGACTTCACCCATTGACCTGCAGGCAACGTTCATTCCAAACCACGGCGAGTTTCACCGCGTCAAGCTGGCCCTCGAAATCGCCATCGATGAGGTGGTGAACGAACCCGGCTGCATCCGGTACGAGCTGACGGAAGCCACCGAAGAGAAGCTGGTCCTGACGGAGCAGTGGGCGTCGGAGGAGGACCTGGCCAAGCATTCCAAGGGCATCGCCGTGCAGGACCTGAACGAATCACTGAGCGCGCTGCTGGCTGAGCCCGTCAAGGTGGAACGGATCTGACTGCCCCAAACAGAAAAAGCGGGAACAGAAAATGCGGGACCTCCCAGTGGGAGGTCCCGCATTTTGCGTCGTGGTAAGTCTTAGGCGTCCGGGATCTGCGTGCCGTCCTGGGGGCCGGCCGGCTTGCCCGTGGCTGCGGCGGCCTCTTCCCGCTGGCGCGCAACGTGGGCGTGGACTTCTTCCATGTCCAGCGCCTTCACGGCGTCCACCACCTGTTCGAGCTGCTGGGCGTTCAGCGCGCCGGGCTGGGAGAACACCAGCACCTTTTCGCGGAAGGCCATCAGGGTGGGGATGGACGAGATGCCGGCCTCGGCGGCGAGCTGCTGCTCCGCCTCGGTGTCCACCTTGGTGAAGAGGACATCTGGGTGCTTCTCCGAGACGGCCGAGTATGTGGGGCCGAACTGCTTGCAGGGCCCGCACCATTCCGCCCAGAAATCCACCAGGACAATGTCATTGCCTTCGATGGTGGATGCGAACTGTTCACCTGTGATGTCTAGGGTAGCCATGTGTCAACGGTACGCGGTGCTCCCCCGGCCTGTCCTGCCCGGGGCCGCTTTGTTCGCTCCGCGCGTCATCGGGACTATCACGGGCAGGCGCGATGTACAGCGCGGCCGGCGGCGCCTAGTCTGGGGTCATCGCCGCGCGTGCGCAACCAGGAGGTCTTATGGCAGCCGCTATTTCAGCGAAGTCCCTGACCAAGGAATTCGGGCGCCGCGAGGTGCTGCACGGCGTAGATTTCGAAGTGGAAACCGGGTCGGTGTTTGGAGTGATCGGCCCGAACGGTGCGGGAAAGACCACCACCATGCGCTGCCTGCTGGACATCATCCGCCCCACCAGCGGGACCATCCGGGTGCTGGGTACGGATCCCCGGGCGGGCGGTCCGGAACTGCGGCGCCGCATCGGCTACCTTCCCGGGGAGCTGTTCCTGGCGGGCCGGGTTACGGGCCGCACCCTGCTGGCCCACTATGAGGCAATCAGCGGGCCGGTGCCGCCAGGGCGGGTGGACCAGTTGGCGGAGCGGCTGGGACTGGACCTCACCCGCCACATCAGGAAACTGTCCAAGGGCAACAAACAGAAACTGGGGCTGGTGCAGGCGTTTATGCACCAGCCCGAACTGCTGGTCCTTGATGAGCCCACCAGCGGCCTGGACCCGCTGGTCCAGCAGGAGTTCCACGCCATGGTGCGCGAGGCGAAGCACCGCGGCCAGACCATCTTCCTCAGCTCGCACGTCCTGAGCGAGGTCCAGCAGACGGCGGACACTGTGGCCATCCTCCGCGACGGCAGGATCATCGCCGTCGAATCCGTCAGCGCTCTCCGCGAAGGTGCCGTGCGGCGCGTCCGCTTCACCACCTCCGGCATTGCAGCGCACGACGCCGTTGCGCGGCTCACTGGCGTGCCCGGCGTCGGACACGTGGAGGTACTGGAGTCCGACGGCACGGCAACGCTGTCCGCCACCATTGGCGGGGACATCCAGCCGCTGGTCCGGATGCTGGCGTCCCTCCGGCTGACCGACCTCGTACTGGAAGAGCCGGACCTGGAGGAAGCAGTGCTGACGATGTACGCCGCCCCGCAGGAGGAGCCACGGTGACGGCCCTGCCGCTGTTCCGCCGGGCCTTCCTTGACACGTGGCGGTCCACCCTGGGCTGGGCGCTGGGACTGGCCGCGGCGATCTTCCTCTACCTGCCGCTGTACCCGTCCATCGGAGGCAGCGCGCAGATGCAGGACATGATCGACGCCCTCCCCCCGGAGATGACCAAGGCACTGAACTATGACCAGATAGCCACCGGCCCGGGCTATACGCAGGCAACGCTGTTCGGGCTCCTCGGCTTCCTCCTGATGACCATCGCGTCCGTTTCCTGGGGCGCCGCTGCCGTGGGCGGAGACGAGGAATCGGGCCAGCTTGAGCTGACCCTGGCGCACGGGGTGCGCCGGGTGCAGGTGGTGCTGGAGCGGGCCCTTGCCCTGCTGCTGCGCGTGGTGCTGCTGGCGGCCGTGGTCTGCGTCCTGGTGTGGCTGCTGAACGGTCCTGCCCAGCTGGGCATCGACCTGGGCAACCTGCTGGGCGCCACCGTGCTGTTCGCCGGGCTGGCACTGCTCAGCGGAACGGCTGCCCTCTGCGTCGGGGCTGTCACCGGCCGCCGTACGTACGGACTGGCCGCCGGCGCCGCCGTTGCCGTCCTCGGGTACGTGTTCAACGCGGTGGGCCGGCAGAGCAAGGATGTGGAATGGCTGCTGGATGTGAGCCCCTACCACTGGGCGTATGGAAACTCGCCGGTGGCGAACGGGGCGGACTGGCCGGCAGCGGCGTGGCTTTGGGCCATCTCGGCCGCGCTGGTGGTGCTCGCCGCCGTCGCCCTGGAACGGCGGGACGTGGGGGCTTAGGCCGCTACGCCCAGCTGTGCGGCGCCGGGGTCCGGCTCCCGGGGAGGGTGCTGGACGCCCGCCACTCGTGGATCCAGTCGGGAAGCACCAGGTCAGCGGGCGGTTCGCCGAACTCCTTCAGGATGTCCGACTGGCTGACCGGGCGTCCTTTGCTGACCAGCCGGGTGGCGATGTACGCGCGGGCGTACACCTCGCCGTCGGCCACCATGCGCTGTTCGAAGAAGATGGCTTTCGCATCCAGCCCAATGATCCGAGTCTCGATGGTGTAGTGCTGCCACAGCTGGAGGGACTTCCGGAAAGCGACGGTCTCCGCTGCCACCACAGGGCCCCAGCCGCGCCGGCGCATCCGCTTCCAGACGCCGCTGCGCACCATCAGGTCGAACCGGCCTAGGTCCATGAGGGACAGGTACATTCCGTTGTTGACGTGCATGGCGATGTCGATGTCCGTGGGCAGGACCCGCAACGGGAGCGAGGAACTGTCCCAGACGGTCAGGGGCGGGCGGCGCGACGAACGGACCAGCATAAGCAGGGTTCTCAGGAGCAGGTGCATCCCCTTATGCTACCCGCCAGTAACATTGGGGCCTGTGGCGCTGACAGTAGGATTTCCTGCATGACGCAACAACGCTACCGGGACCTGGCGGACTGGCCGCTGACGGTGACGGCACTCGTCTTCCTGGGAGCCTACGCGTGGCAGGTGGTCGGCCGGATCGAGGGCAGTGCAGCCCTCCCGCTCGAGGCTGTCATGTGGGCCACCTGGGGCATCTTTGCCGTGGACTACCTGGCCAACCTGTGGCTGGCGGACAGCCGGGGCAGCTGGTTCGTCCGGAACCTGCACGAGCTGGTGATTGTGGCGCTGCCGTTCTTCCGGCCGCTGCGCATGCTGCGGCTCGTGACGCTGTTGTCCGTGCTGCACCGGACGCTCGGCGATACCTTGAGGGGCCGGGTGGTCACCTATGTTGCGGGGTCAGCCACCATGCTGGTGTTTGTGGGCGCCCTGGCGGTCCTGGACGTGGAGCAGTCGGCCCCGGACGCGAAGATCGTCACCTTCGGCGACGCCTTGTGGTGGGCCATGACCACCATCACCACCGTGGGTTACGGCGACATGTACCCGGTGACGCCGATCGGGCGGATGGTTGCGGCCGCCCTGATGATGAGCGGCATCGCCGTCCTGGGTGTGGTCACGGCCTCCATCGCCTCGTGGCTGGTCCAGCGGGTGGAGGATACCGCCGAGGCCGTGTCCGAGGCCGAGGAACCGGTCCGCGCTGAAGTGGCGGAACTGACAGCCGAAATTGCCTCCCTGCGGCGTGAAATCGCCGCGCTGCAGGAACGGCGCACCCCCTAGCCGGACACCTGGCCCCGGACTGCCCAAAAAGCGTTGCCTGCGGGCAGGTATCGGGCCTTCGGCGTTTGAGTAGCCTGCTTAGCGCCAGCAAGTACCGCCCTCAAATATTCGGGTAATTCCTACTGGTGCCGCCTGCGGCACCCCCTTCCTAGACTCGGGATTCCTAGGACCAACCAAACGTGCCGGCGGTCCCCCGGGGTTGCTTCCCGGGTTCCCGTCCCTCGCGGAGCCTCCGTATCTTCTGGGTATGCGGATGCCTCCATTCCCGCGTCTTTTCTGCGGCCCCCCATCAGTGGAGGCGGCAGGCGCGGTCCCCTCGATCCGTCCCGCCCGCCGGAGCACACTGCGCCGGCCTGGCTGGACCGAGCCTGGACGGGCTACCCATGAACCAGCCATACCTTTCCATCCCCGAAGGCCCCAGCAGGAGCTTCGCCACGGATGAACCCCGCACCGAGATCACCACTGGACGGCCGGCCATCAGCAACAGGCTGTGGGCCGGCATGGCAACGGCCGCCGTGGTGGCGGCTTTTGGCGTCGGCGCCCTGGCGGGACCTCCCGCGTCAGTGGACCAGGGCACAACGACGGTGGAGCAGGTTGCCGCTGCAGCGTTGCCGGAGGTGCCGAACGCCGCAGCAGCCGCCGAAGCCCAGCCCGCGGCCGGGGCCGCTTCCGGAGCAGGACTGCCTGCTGCCCAGGCTGTTTCCGAGGCCCCCGCGGCGGCGCCCGCGGCCGAACCGGCGCCACCAGCTGCACCCGAACCAGCGCCTGCGCCTGAACCAGCACCTGAGCCGGCTCCGGCTCCGGCTCCGGCTGGTGACCCGAACCTGTACACGGTGGTTCCGGGCGATACAGTCGGGGCAATCGCTGCCAGCCACGGTGTGGACATGAATGCCATGCTCGCGGCGAACGGCCTGGGCCACTACAGCATCATCGTTCCGGGCCAGACGCTGGTACTCACGGGACCACCCGTGGCGGTAGCTTCGGCTGAACCAGCACCGGCGCCGGCCTCCGCTCCAGCGCCGGCCGCCCCTGCACCGGCCGCAGCTCCGGCCCCGGCCCCCGCCTTTGTCCCGGCCGCCCCGGCCATCCGGACCATCTACGTGGCGGGCGCCGGCGGGCAGTCCATGGTGGACGCCTGCATCGGGCCCATCCACTACACCCCTAACGACGGCTACTCGCTGTTTATCACCGAGCACGATTTCTGCGGCGGCTGGGCACGGTTCTCCGGCATTGGGGTGGGGGAAACGGTCAGCATCCCGGGCTACGGAACCTACACGGTCTCAGCACGGGGGCAGGTGCCCAACCCGGGAACCACCAACGACGTCATCGCTGTCTTCGGCGGGTTCCCGCGGGCGATCCTCCAGACCTGCATCCCCGGCACCAGCCAGATGCTCCTGATTGCGCTGAACTGACCGGCACTCTGGTTTGCGCCGTGGCCGGTGCGGTTCAGGGCGCGCCCAGGTTTCCCAAGCTTGTCCGCGGTTCCTAGCCCTGATGGCGGGGAGCCGCGGACAAGGCCATGACCGCCAGACAAAGAAACGCCACGGAGGGGACCCCGTGGCGTTGATGGCGGGAGCTCCCTGACAGGGAAACCCACCTATGCGTTCATCGGTTTGCGTTCCGAGATGTGCTCCACGAGCTCTCCCACGCGCTGCTCGGAGTAGTTCCGGGCAATATCGCCCTGGCTGATGATGCCCACCAGCTTGTGGTCGGCGATCACCGGGAGCCGGCGGACCTGGTGGGCTTCCATCATCTCGATCGCCGCGTCAACGTTTGCGTCCGCGTCGATCCAGTGCGGCTTGCCCGAGGCGAGGTCGCGGGCCATCATTTCGCGGGGATCGCGTCCCGCGGCCACACACTTGAGCACAATGTCACGGTCAGTGATCATGCCCTTCAGCTTGCCGTCGTCACCGCAAATGGGCAGCGACCCGCAGTCAAGGTCCATCATCATCCGGGCGGCATCCACCAGGGACTGGTTTTCCTTAATACATTGCGCGTCCGTCGTCATGAATTCACGTACGGCACTCATTGATCCTCCTTCATCGATGGGGATATCGACGCAGGGTACCGGGGCACGTGCGCCGATGCTGCCAGCCTACGCCGGGCCCCTGCTGATGTCGACGGCGGTTTTCCACGGCTTCAGGACGAACTTCCTGCCCGGGCGCCGGCCCGCTTTCCGGAACTCCTGGCCTTCTTCGCGACTCAGAACTTTCAAAGGCAGGATCTGCGAACAAGGCCCTGACGGGACGGCAGGATCCGGCCCGGCCCCGGGCACAAAAAAGCCTCCGGAACCAGAAGGTTCCGGAGGCTTTTCCTTGGGTGGCAGATGAGGGATTCGAACCCCCGTAGGCGTTGCCAGCTGATTTACAGTCAGCCCCCTTTGGCCGCTCGGGTAATCTGCCGAACTTCAAAAGAAGTACCCGCCGATGCAGTCTGCGAACCGTCCGTTTCCGGGCCGTTCCGCTTCCAGTAACCGCGGGCAAGACAACTTTACAGAACTTCCGCCGAAGAATCGAATCGGGCCGCGGACGCAGCCAAAACCCCCGCAGTTCCAGGGAAAAGGAACGGAATCAGGCGCCGCCGAGGATCCTGCCGGCGAGCCGCGCTTCGAACTTCACGGCCTGCTCCTCCGTGATCTGGTTCAGCTGGACCGCGCGGAGCAGATCCTCATGCACACCCTCCATCCGTGCTGAGGCCTCCGGCACGGGACTGAAGACGATGGCCGCAGCCACTGCCGCGGCGGCGACGGAGGTGGCGGCGCCCGCAACCGCGCCGGCTGCTGCCGTGGTGGTCCGTGTGGCGTACCGGACGGCCTTGCGGTGCATGGTGTTCCCTTCGTGCAATTTCCCAACTGTTCCAACTCTGCGGCGGCCTCCTTCGTTCCCTCCGGGTGTCCGCTGAGAGGGAACTGTGAAACCCGGCTCCCCCACCAACACCGGCATCCGTATTAGGCTTTTAGGCAGCGATCAAGCCCTGTCCCCGCACAGGGTTCCCACCGGCATAAGGAGAGTCATGGCAGGCGAGTCAACGTTCGACGTCGTAAGCAAAGTGGACAAGCAGGAAGTGGCCAACGCACTGAACCAGGCCCAGAAGGAACTGGCGCAGCGTTACGACTTCAAGGGCGTGGGAGCCGAGGTGGACTTCAGCGGCGAAAAAATCCTCATGAAGGCCAACTCGGAGGAACGGGTTCTGGCGGTGCTGGATGTCCTGCAGTCCAAGCTGATCCGCCGCGGCATCTCGCTGAAGTCCCTGGACACCGGCGAGCCGTACGCCTCCGGCAAGGAGTTCCGGCTCGAGGCCTCCATCAAGGAGGGCATCGCGCAGGACCTGGCAAAAAAGATCAACAAGCTCATCCGTGACGAAGCTCCCAAGTCCGTCAAGTCCCAGATCCAGGGCGACGAACTGCGCGTGACCTCCAAGTCCCGTGATGACCTGCAGGCCACCATGGCCCTGCTGAAGGACTTCGACGAAGCCGACCTGCAGTTCGTGAACTTCCGCAGCTAGCCCTTCCCGTCGTTTTGCCACGCGCAGCAACTATGCCGCCACGCACATAAGCCGGCGCGGCCCGGATACGGGCCGCGCCGGCTTTTCTGCGCGTCGCTGGGCAATGTGCGCGTCGGCGTCCTTGCTAGGCCGGAGGCCGGCCCGCCATCCGTTCCAGCCGCGCAATCCGGTTCCGCATGGGCGGATGCGTGGCGAACAGCTTGTTCATGGCGCCGCCGCGGAACGGGTTGGCGATCATCAGGTGCGAGGCGTTCACCAGGCGCTGGTCCTGCGGCAGCGGAGCTATGCTGACGCCGCGCTCAATCTTGGCCAGGGCTGAGGCGAGCGCCAGCGGATCGCCCGTCAGCTGCGAACCGTCCTCGTCGGCGTCGTACTCCCGCGTCCGCGAAATGGCGAACTGGATCAGGGACGCCGCGAAAGGGGCGAGCAGCGCCATGGCGATCATGGCCAGCGGATTGGAGTTGCGGCGGTCCCCGCCGCCGAAGAACAGCAGCATCTGCCCAACCGAGGTGATCACACCTGCGACGGCGGCGGCCACTGACGAGGTGAGGATGTCCCGGTTATAGACGTGCATCAGTTCGTGCCCCAGGACGCCGCGCAGCTCGCGGGCGTCCAACAGCTGCAGGATGCCCTGGGTCACGCACACGGCGGCGTTGCGGGGATTGCGGCCGGTGGCAAAGGCATTCGGGTTCAGGGTGGGCGAAAGATAGATGCGCGGCATGGGCTGGTTGGCCTGGACGGAGAGCTCGCGGACTATCTGGTAGAGCTCCGGCGCCTGCGCCTCGGCCACGGGAATTGCCTGCATGGAGCGGATGGCGATCTTGTCGCTGTTCCAGTATCCGTAGGCGGTGGTAAACACCCCCACAAGGGCCATGATCCAGATGGGCGCGGAGCTGCGGGTGCTGGTTCCGATCAGCGCCCCGAGGCCAAGGAGCACCGCCCACAGCACACCGAAGAGCGCCGCCGTCTTGAGGCCGTTGTAGTGTTTGTGCACGTCTCCTCCTTACTCACTATGGGAACGGCTGTCTAGGGAACAGGGTTCCGCGCGTCGTATTCCCTGAAGCCGGGCTGCAGCTTTGCGGCCACCCATGCGCCGGCGACGCAGAGGAAGCCGCCGATCAGCAGGACCCAGCCCTCGGCCACGATTTTGGTGGCGCCGCCGGCCAGCAGGTCGCCGATCCTTGGGCCTCCCGCCACCACCACGATGAACACCCCCTGGAGGCGCCCGCGGAGATGGTCGGGCGTTGCGGCCTGCAGGATGGTGTGGCGGAAGACGCCGCTGATGGAATCGGCAATCCCGGCCAGCGCGCAGCACAGTGCCGCAGGAAGCAGCCAGGGCGTCACCGCCCCGTCCGGCGCGCGCCCCGCCAGCAGCACCACCAGCCCAAACCCGGCGATGGACGCTCCCCATCCCATCACCGAGAAGACCACGGCGCTCCCCTGCCGGCGGACACTGCCGAGCGGCCCGGAAAACAGGCCAGCCAGGAAAGCTCCGACGGCTGTGGAGGCCAGCAGGATGCCCACGGTGGCCTCGCCGCCGCCGATCATGACAGCGCCGATTGCCGGCATGAGCGCCCGCGGCTGGGCCAGGATCATGGCGATCAGGTCGATGATAAAAGTCATCCGAACGTTGGGCCGGGTGCCCAGGAAACGGAAGCCCTCGACGACGGAGCGGAGTCCGGGCCGGCGGGGGGTTCCCGACGGCGGCAGTGGCGGCAGCCGGTAGACGGCCCACAGGACGAAGGCGAAACTCGCGAAATCGAGCGTGTAGGTCCAGGCGAACCCTACCCAGGCCACCAGTACCCCGGCCAGCAGGGGGCCTGCGGTCATGGCAAGGCCGAAGGACATCATGCTGAGGGCGTTGGCAGCGGGCAGGAGTTCCTTGCGCACCAGCATGGGAAGGATGGCGCTGCGGGCCGGCTGGTTGATCGCCTGCGCCCCGCTCTGTGCCGCCACCAGAAGGTACAGGACCCATACGTTGCCCAGCTGGAGCCAGGACTGCAGGGCGATCGCGCCGGTGGTCAGCCACAGGACAGAGGTTGCGAGGAGCGCCACCATGCGGCGGTCGTGCGCGTCGGCGATGGAACCACCCAGCAGCCCGCCGATGACCAGCGGCACCAGGGCGAAAACCGCCAGCAACCCCACGTAGAAGCTGTCCTGGGTCAGGCGGTAGACCTCCAGGCTGACTGCCACCAGCGTGAGCTGGCTTCCGACGGCGGACACCGCCGAGCCCAGCCAGAGCCTGCGGAATGCGGGACTCTCCCGGAGCGGTGTGATGTCAGCGAGCAGTTTCCCCACCCTGCCACCATAGTGGTGCGGATGTGGCTGCTGATTCCGGGGAGGTTAGCCCAACCTTATTGTGAGATGTTCATAATAAGTGTTTCAATGGTGTCATGACGGAACACTTTGACGGCCACGAAGCATGGGCTGCCGCCCTGCGCGCCCACGGCCGCAGGGTGACCAAACAGCGGCTGGCGGTCCTGGCCGCCGTCGAACGCCACCCCCATTCCCCCGCCGAAAGCATCCTGAGCGCCGCCCGCGCCGAGCTTCCCGAGCTGACGGCCCAGTCCGTGTATGTGGTGCTGGGCGATCTGACGGACCTGCATATGCTCCGCCGGTTTGAACCCCCGCACTCCCCGGCCCTGTATGAAACACGGGTGGGAGACAACCACCACCACGCCATCTGCATCAGCTGCGGCCGCGTGGAGGACGTCGACTGCGCAGTGGGCCATGCCCCCTGCCTCACTCCCCACTGGGATGAGAACGCCAAGCCGATGACCATCCAGATCGCTGACGTCATGTACCAGGGCATCTGCCAGGACTGCCAGCAGTCCCAACAACTTCCTTCCAATCGTCCCTCTGAAGAAACACAGAAATAAAAGAAATAGGAGAACAATGACTGCCATTTCAACAACCCAGTCAGGTGCCCCCGTTACGTCCGACGCGCACTCCAAGTCCGTTGGCGCCGACGGTGCCATCATCCTGACTGACCACTACCTGGTGGAAAAGCTCGCCCAGTTCAACCGCGAGCGGGTTCCGGAGCGCGTAGTGCACGCCAAGGGCGGCGGCGCATTCGGCACGTTCAAGGCCACCGAGGACGTGTCCAGGTACACCAAGGCAGCCTTCCTCCAGCCCGGCGTCGAAACCGAGATGCTGATCCGCTTCTCCTCCGTGGCCGGCGAGAACGGCTCCCCGGACACCTGGCGCGATCCCCGCGGCTTCGCCGTGAAGTTCTACACCTCCGAGGGCAACTACGACCTCGTGGGCAACAACACCCCCGTCTTCTTCATCCGTGACGGCATCAAGTTCCCGGACTTCATCCACTCCCAGAAGCGCCTCCCGGGCACCCACCTGCGCGACGCCGACATGCAGTGGGACTTCTGGACCCTGTCCCCCGAATCCGCCCACCAGGTCACCTGGCTGATGGGTGACCGCGGCCTGCCCGCCTCCTGGCGTGAAATGCAGGGCTATGGCTCGCACACCTACCAGTGGATCAACGCCGAGGGCGAGCGCTTCTGGGTCAAGTACCACTTCAAGTCCAACCAGGGCGTTAACTCCATGAGCAGCGAGCAGGCCGAGCAGCTGGCAGGCTCGGACGCGGACTACTACATCCGCGACCTGTCCGAGAACATCGAGGCCGGCAACTTCCCGTCCTGGGACCTGCACGTCCAGGTCATGCCGTACGAGGACGCCAAGACCTACCGCTTCAACCCGTTCGACCTGACCAAGGTGTGGCCGCACGGCGACTACCCGCTGATCAAGGTGGGCACCATGGAGCTGAACCGGAACCCGGAGAACTACTTCGCGCAGATCGAGCAGGCCACCTTCGCGCCGTCGAACTTCGTGCCGGGCATCGCCGCTTCCCCGGACAAGATGCTGCAGGCACGCATCTTCTCCTACGCGGACGCACACCGCTACCGCGTGGGCACCAACCACGCCCAGATCCCGGTGAACCAGCCCAAGAACCAGGTCAACAACTACAGCCAGGACGGCGCCGGGCGATACCACTTCAACGCCCCCTCCGTTCCGGTGTACGCCCCAAACACCTTCGGCGGTCCGGCTGCGCTTGAGCCGCAGAACCCGGCCGGCGGCTGGGAGAACGACGGCGAGCTGACCCTCGCCGCGCACTCCCTCCACGCCGAGGACAGCGACTTTGTCCAGGCCGGAGCCCTGTACCGCGAGGTTTACGACGAAGCGGCCAAGGCACGCTTCCTGGAGACCATCACCGGCGCCGTGGGCGGCGTCAAGCGCTCCGACATCAAGGAACGCGCCATCCAGTACTGGACCAACGTTGACGCCGATCTCGGCGCCAAGCTGCGCGCCAACCTTGGTACCGCTGACGCCCCGTCCACTCCGGCTTCGGACGCTGAATCGGCCAACAAGATCGGCTGATCCAGCCTTTCCTGGGGCTTGCTCCAAGGAACCACCCCGTCACGGATTCCGTGGCGGGGTGGTTCTTTTTCCGCACAGGTTTCGTCTCCGGGTCCGCAGAGGGGACTTTGTGCACCTACGGAGCCCTTTGCACATAGGGGACTGTTTGCACATAGGGCGTGCAGGGACTGTCCCCCATTGCGGGCCGCCCCTAGGCTCGCACCATGACGACTTTCCAGGGCATCCCGGCCGGCGCATTCGGGTTCTACGAAGAGCTTCAGGACAACAACAACCGGCAGTGGTGGCAGGAGCACAAGGCCGGGTACCAGTCCCTGGTCAAGGAACCCCTGGCAGCACTGCTCGCAGAGCTGGAGCCCCGGTTCGGACCGGCGAAGCTCTTCCGGCCCAACAGGGACATCCGGTTCTCCGAGGATAAGTCCCCGTACAAGACGGCCCAGGGTGCGGTGGCGTCCGTCCAGGAGGGCGTTGGCTACTACCTGCAGATAAGCGCCGATGGCCTGCTGGTGGGCGGCGGCTACCACTCGCACACCCCGGCGCAGCTGGCCCGCTACCGCAACTCGGTGGATGCTTCAGGCACCGGCGAGGCACTCCGCCACATTGTGGAGAATGTGGCCGCTGCCGGCTTTTCCGTGGAGGGCGAGAAACTGAAGACAGTGCCGCGGGGCTATGACCGCGGGCATCCGCGGGCAGAACTCCTGAAGCACAAGTCCCTTTCAGCCGGCGTCCACCTGGGCCGGCCCGAGTGGCTGGCCACCGCCGGCGCGGCCCACGAAATCGCGGAGCTGTGGGAGGACCTGCGCCCCTTGGTGGACTGGGTCAGCCGGCATGCTGCCCCTTGAGCGGCATGTCCTCCCCCGCTGACGCCGCCGCCGGCCGGTGCCCCTTCTTGGCCAGCTGGATCTGTTCGTAGACGTGGTGGCGCAGCTCGGTGAAGCGCGGCAGGGAACGGGTGTTCAGCTGGTCGCGGTCCGCCGGGAGGTCGATCCGGATATCCTCCTGGATCACCGTCGGAGAGCTCGAAAGGATAATGACCCGCTCGCCAAGGTAGACGGATTCGTCAATGTCGTGGGTCACGAACAGCACCGTCACGCCGAGTTTCTTCCAGACAACCCGGATGAGGTCCTCGAGGTCGGCCCTGGTCTGCGCATCCACCGCGGCAAAGGGCTCGTCCATCAGCAGGACCTCGGGCTGGTAGGCGATGGCCCTGGCGATGGCGACGCGCTGCTGCATGCCGCCGGAAAGCTGCCAGGGGTAGGACCGCGGCACGTGGGAGAGGCCTACCGCTTCGAGGGCGTCGTCCACCAGACGGTCGCGTTCGCCCTTGGGGACACCTTGGTTCTTCAGTGGCAGTTCCACGTTGTCCCGCACCCGCATCCACGGGAACAGCGAACGCCCGTATTCCTGGAAGACCACCGCCATCTTCTTGGGCGGACCGGTTACGCGCTTGCCGTCAAGGAGCACTTCGCCCTCGGTGGGCGCCATGAGCCCGGAGATGCATTTGAGCAGCGTGGTCTTCCCTGACCCGGAGGGCCCCACCAGGCAGGCCAGCTCTCCCGCACGCAGGTCGAAGGTGAGGTTCCGGACAGCCTCGACGTCTCCGCCGTCGGTCTGGTAGACCTTCTTCAGCCCCCTGACGGAGAGTGTGGCCTCCGTGTTTGTCTGGATCGGGTCAGGCTGCATTTTCTACCTCTTTCTGGCCGTGGTACCAGCGCAGGATGTTCCGCTCGGCCCACTGGAAGATGAAGGACATGGCCACGCCCACCAGGCCCAGGACCACGATGCCGGACCACATCTCGGGGATGGCAAAAGACCGCTGGAACTGGACGATCGTGAAGCCCAGCCCGGAGGAGGAGGCGAACATTTCGGAGATCACCATCAGGATCAGCCCGAGGGAGAGTGACTGGCGGACGCCGGCCATGATTTGCGGGCTTGCGGAGGGAAGCACGAGGTACCGGACCCGCGCCCAGCCGCCGATGCCGTACGTGTGGGCGGAGTCGGAAAGGACAGGGTCCACGGCGCGGACGCCTTCGATGGTGTTCAGCAGTACCGGCCAGACGCAGCCGGAAATGATCACCATCACCTTCATGGAATCGGTGATGCCCATGAGCAGCATCAGGACCGGCACCAGGACCGGTGGCGGGATGGCGCGGAAAAACTCGAGCGTCGGTTCCAGGAGGGCCCGCAGCCAGCGGACGGACCCGATCAGGATTCCGCCGGCCACCCCGATGATGATGGCGACGGCAACGCCCACCACCAGCCGGCCCAGGCTGGGCAGGACATCCGAAAAGAAACGGTCACCGAACCAGACCTCACCGAATGTCTCCACGAGGTCGGCCGGCTTGGGGACAAAAAAGTTGACTGAGCCCAAGGTGGAGAACCACCAGACCAGGACCAGCAGCACGGGCAGTCCGAGGATGTAGCCGATGTTCCTGAGCGTCCTCACACGATCACCTCCGAGCGGATGGACGAGTGCCAGCCCAGGATCCTTTTTTCGATCTGGCGCATCAGCATGTTGATCAGGACGCCGATCAGGCCGGTGGCCAGCACCAGGGCGTACATGCCGGAGATGGCGCCGCCGGACTGTGCCAGGGCGATTTCCCTGCCGAGTCCCGGGGATCCGATGACGAGTTCCGCGGTGATGGCCAGGACCAGCGCCACTGCGGCTGCCAGCCGCACGCCCGTCATCAGGTAAGGCAGTGCGGTGGGAAAAACGACGTACCGGATCCGGGCCATCCTGCCCAGGCCGTAGGTCTTGGCGGTGTTGTTGGCAACCATGTCGACGTCCGCCACCCCATACAGCACCTGGATCAGGACCTGCCAGAAGGACGCGTAAACAATCAGGAGCAGGGACGACTCGATTTTCACGCCGAAAAGCAGCACGGCCAGCGGGATGAGGGCCACCGACGGGATGGGGCGGAGGAACTCAATGGTGGAGTTGGTGGCCTTCCGCAGGAAATCGCTGGAGCCGATAATGAAGCCCAGCAGGACGGCTGCCGCCACTGCCATCAGCAGGCCCAGGAACCACGCCTTCATGGTCTCGCCCACCGCAACCCAGAAGGCCGTCAGCCCCAAGTCGACCACCAGCGCGGCTATGACCTCGCTGGCGGGCGGGAGGAACCGTTCGTCAATCAGGCCGAGCCGGGGAATGAGCTCCCACGTCACCAGGAATCCGATGATGCCCAGGATCCCCAGCAGCTGTTTCGCTGCCCCCTTGCCCGCCTTCCGGCGCTGCCGCTCCTTAGCTGGAGCGGCACCGCCGGCGGCCAGGGTTCCTGGACTCACGGGAGGAGGTCGTCCGCACTGGGTGCTTTGGAGAGGGTGCCGTACTTGGCTGCCGCGTCGCCCAGCGTCTTGAACGCGTCCTCGTCGAACTCAACCCGGTACCGCGGGAGGATCATCTTCGCCCGCGTGGCTTCATCGATCTTGGTGTACGTGCCCACGATCTCGCGGACTTCGTCCGGGTGCTCCTGGGCGTATTCCAGCGACTTGTTCATGGCGCGGGTGAACTTCTCCGTGAGGTCGGCTTTGCCGCTGATGGTGTCGCCCTTGGTGAAGTAGCCGGCAATATCGAGTTCCGGGCTCATCTCAACGAAGTTCGACGACACCACCGTTCCGCCTTCATCCACGGCCTTGGACAGGAACGGCTCCAGGATCCATGCGGCATCCACCTGCTTGTTGGCCAGGGCCGCGGGGGCGTCCGGGAAGGCGACTTCCACGAACTTCACGCCGTTGGGATCGCCGCCATCCTTCTCGATGACCGATTTGATGGTGGTGTCGCCAATGTTGGAGAGGTTGTTCACGGAAACGGTCTTGCCCGCGAGGTCCTTGGCGGACTGGATGTCCGATCCGGCCGGGACAACGACACCGCCGATGTCCTTGCCCTCTTCACCCGTGGTGGAGGCGCCGTTGGCCACGAACTTCAGGTCCAGCCCCTTGTCCTTGGCCACCATGACAGAGATCAGGTTGGAGAAGGCGAAGTCAAAGCTGCCGCTCACCACGCCGGGGACAATCGCCGCACCGCCGGTGGCCGTCTGGACATCCAGCTCAAGGCCCTCCTCCTTAAAGAAGCCCTGCTTGTCACCGAGGTAGATGGGCGCGCAGTCGACGATGGGGATGACGCCCGCGCTGACCTTGGTCAAACCTGCTTCCCCGCCCCCGGTGGCGGGTGCGGTTCCGCCTCCCGTGGAGCTGGGCGAGCCGCTTCCGCATGCCGCCAGTCCAAGCATGGACGCTGCTGCCAGGACGGGAATAAGACGACGTTTCATGATCACTCCTTCGTGCCCATGACCGGGGACAACTTCGTCCCCAGGCCTAGTGTTCGCCATTCGAACAAGCGTTCGATTACTCTGATTCAACCATGGTACGACGGGCAAGCCACCCATATACGGCTCATTGTTACAGCTCTGAGACGGCGGCGTAAGGGACACCGCCATGGCGGCACTCTGCTGCCGGCGCGGGGGCAGGGAACCTGGCGGGCAGGTGGCTCAGCCGCTGTGGCCGTTGGCCGCCAGCCGGGTCTCGAGGTTGTTGAAGAAAACCGCCAGCATCAGCTCGAAGGCTTTCGTGGCCGCCTCCGGCTCGTTCATGACCACGAAGTCGAACTGGAGCCCGTAGAAGGTGGAGGTGAAGAGCCGCGCGTCGGTATCGGCGAATTCCTCCGGTATCCCCTGGACCATCAGCCAGTCGCGGGTCTTGTGGTGGAGCATTCGGAAGTGCTCCTGCGATGTTCCCCGCGGCTCGGCGGCAACGATGTCCTGCGCCGTGGCTTCAAATTCGAGCCGGGTCAGGTGCCGGTTGCGCTGCGCCATGGTCCACTGCCAGGAGTCCAGCAGGAACTCCCGCCAGGCGGCACGGTCGATGTCCCGCACGTCGGTGTTGCGCATCCGGTCCAGCCGGGATTCGATGGAAACAACGATGTCGTTGATCAGCTGGTCGCGGCTCCCGAAGTGGTACACCAGCACGTAGGCGCTCATTCCCAGGCCCTCGGCCAGGCTCCTGAAGGTGAGCTCGGCCAGCGTCTTGTCCATCAGATAGTCAAGGATGGCGGCGAGGAGCTCGGCCTTGCGTTCGTCTCGTGTGGGGCGGGCCATAAGTCCAATCCTAAGTGGGGCTCCGTCCTGGCAGCCGGGCATGCGAATGCCCGCCCGGGCAGGCCTGGGCGGGCATTCGGTGAATGGTCAGACGCGGGTGAGCTCGTCCCCGCCGTCGCGCACCTGGCCGGTGGCCGTTCCGTTGACCGCGGTGCTGGCGTCGCCGAACCGCTCGTTGAGGCGGGAGTGGCGCTGGCCGTAGGCGAAGTAGATCGCCAGGCCGATTGCCAGCCAGATGGCAAAGAAGATCCACGTCTCCACCGCGAGGTTGGTCATGAGGTAGAGGCACAGCACTGCGGACACAATGGGCAGGACCTTCCCGAACGGAACGCGGAAGGCGGGCTTAAGGTCAGGCCGCTTCTTGCGGAGCACCAAAATGCCGAGGCTTACCACCACGAACGCGGACAGGGTTCCGATGTTGATCATTTCTTCCAGCAGGTCCACGTTGGTCAGCCCGGCCACCAGTGCGACGGCGGCTCCGCAGATGACCTGAAGGCGCACCGGCGTCGAACGCTTCTCGCTGGTCCGCGACAGCGCCCGGGGCAGGAGGCCGTCGCGGCTCATGGCGAGAACCACGCGGGACAGGCCCATGAGGAGCACCATAATCACGGTGGTCAGGCCCACCAGCGACCCGAAGGCGATGACCTTGGCCGCTGAGGTGTCGCCCACGGCCTCGAAGGCGGTGGTGAGGGTGGGGTTTTCCGCCTCGGCCAGCTGGGTGTAGGACACCATGCCGGTCAGGGCCAGTGAGACCAGGATGTAGAGCAGGGTCACCAGGGCGAGTCCGCCGAAGATCCCGCGCGGCAGGGTCTTCTGCGGGTTCTTCACTTCTTCGGCAGAGGTGGCCACCACGTCAAAACCGATGAACGCGAAGAACACCAGCGCGGCGCCGGCAAAGATGCCCAGGGTGCCGTACTGGGCCGGGGCGGCTCCGGTGAGGAAGCCGAAGAACGACTGCTTGAGGACGTCTGCCGTGCCCGTGCCGCCGGTGGGCTCGGCGGCGGGGATGAACGGGGCGTAGTTTTCGAACTTCACGTAGGTGAAGCCCACCACGATGACAAAGAGGACGACGCCGATCTTGATCAGGGTGAAGATGTTGCCTACGCGGGCGGACAGTTTGGTGCCAAGGACCAGCAGCACGGTGAAGACGGCGACGATCAGGAAGGCGCCCCAGTAAAGGTCAACCCCGCCCAGGGAGACTGCTGCCGGAATGTCGGCACCCATGAGTGCAAACACCTTGCTGAGGTAGATGCCCCAGTACTTGGCGATGACGGCTGCCGCGGTGAAAAGTTCCAGGATCAGGTTCCAGCCGATGATCCAGGCGAGGAGTTCGCCCATGGTGGCGTAGGTGAAGACGTAGGCGGAGCCTGCCACCGGGATGGCGGTGGCGAACTCGGCGTAGCACATGATGGCCAGCGCGCAGGTGACCGCGGCGACGGCGAAGGACAGGGTCACTGCCGGTCCGGAGAAGTTGGCTGCCGCTTTGGCACCCACGGAGAAGATGCCGGCGCCGACAGCTACGGCGACGCCCATGATCATCAGGTCCCAGGTGCTGAGGGAACGCTTGAGCTTGCGTCCGGGCTCATCGGCGTCGGCCATCGACTGCTCGATGGATTTGGTCCGGAGGAGGTTCATGGGGATCACAATCCTGGTTTGCGAAGGAAACAGACCAGTTAACGTTAGTGTCCATCCACTGGACGGGCCGAACTGTCCCGAATGGTGAGACGGGCCATGCACCAAACTTTGTTCCTTCAAACACACTTAGGACCCTCCGGATGGAGGGTCCTAAGTGTGTTTGAGCCGAATTACTAGGCAGGCCAGTCCATGAGGGTGGAGCGGATCAGGAAGCGTTTGCCCTCCGGCGCCTCCACGGAAAACCCGCTCCCCCGCCCCGGCACCACGTCCACTGTCAGGTGGGTGTGGCTCCAGTAGCTGAACTGTTCCCGGGACATCCAGAATTCCAGGGGTTTCGGTTCCAGCCCGTCGGAGAGGTCGAAGAGGCCCAGCAGGACGTCTGCTTCCCCGGTGATGAAGTCGCCTGCCGGATAGCACATGGGCGAGGACCCGTCGCAGCAGCCGCCGGACTGGTGGAACATGAGCGGCCCGTGCTGGAGCCACAGTTTCCGCAGCAGCTGCACGGCGGCCGGGGTGAGCGCCACCCGGGAGAATTCCTCCCCGGGCAGCGTCACCGCGGCCTTCAGCGTGTCCGGCATCAGAACCTCAGGACCACGCGGCCGTCGATCTTGGCGTGTTTCATCTCATCGAGCACCGCGTTGATCTCGGAAAGCTCCCGGACAGAGACGGTGGGGTGGATCTTGCCCTGCGCGTAGAAGTCCAGGGCTTCCTCCATGTCCTGCCGGGTCCCCACGATCGAACCGCGGACCGTCAGGCCCTTGAGCACAATCTCGAAGATCGGTGCGGGAAAGTCGCCGGGCGGCAGCCCGTTGAACACGATCGTCCCGCCACGGCGTGCCATGCCGATGGCCTGGCCGAAAGCTGACGGGTGCACGGCCGTGACCAGGACGCCATGGCAACCTCCGGTTTCGCGCTGGATGACTTCCACCGGGTCCTCGTGCAGGGCGTTGACCGTCAACTCCGCTCCGTGGGCCTTCGCAAGGGCGAGTTTGTCGTCGGCTATGTCCACCGCCGCCACCCGGAGGCCCATGGCCACCGCGTACTGGACGGCGATGTGTCCCAGGCCGCCGATGCCGGAGATGGTGACCCACTGGCCGGGCCTGGCCTCGGTCATCTTCAGGCCCTTGTAGACGGTGACGCCGGCGCACAGCACCGGCGCCACCTCGACGGGGTCGGATCCCGCCGGTATGCGGGCGGCGAACCGCGAGTCCACCAGCATGTATTCGCCGAACGAGCCGTCCACGCTGTAGCCGGCGTTCTTCTGCGCTTCGCAGAGGGTTTCCCAGCCGGTGCGGCAGTACTGGCAGTCGCCGCAGGCGGACCAGAGCCAGGCGTTGCCCACCAGGTCACCGACGGCAAGGTCGGTGACGCCCTCGCCGAGGGCCACCACTTCCCCCACGCCCTCGTGGCCCGGGATGAAGGGCGGTGAGGGCTTGACGGGCCAGTCACCTTCTGCCGCGTGGAGGTCGGTGTGGCAGACGCCGGTGGTCAGGACCTTGACCAGGGCCTGACCCGGGCCGGGGGTAGGAATTTCCAGGTCCTGGACCTGGAGGTCCTTGCCGAATTCGGTTACTACTGCTGCTTGCATTGTCGTCGTCATTGGCGAAATCCTTGCGTTGTTGTACCGGGGGTGTAGCGGAGATGGAGCTCTGGTGCAGCGGCAACTCCTAGAAGAAGCCGAGCTTGTTTTCGTTGTAGCTGACCAGCAGGTTCTTGGTCTGCTGGTAGTGGTCCAGCATCATCGCGTGGTTCTCACGCCCGATGCCCGAGGACTTGTAACCGCCGAACGCGGCGCCGGCCGGGTAGGCGTGGTAGTTGTTCACCCAGACACGGCCGGCCTGGATTTCCCGGCCCGCCCGGTACGCGACGTTGCCGTTGCGGGACCAGACGCCGGCGCCAAGGCCGTACAGGGTGTCGTTGGCAAGGCCCATGGCGTCGTTGTAGTCGCTGAACTTCGTCACGGCCACCACCGGGCCGAAGATCTCCTCCTGGAAGATCCGCATCTTGTTGTGGCCCTCGAAGACCGTGGGCTGCACGTAGAAGCCGCCGGCAAGGTCGCCGGGCAGCTCGGCGCGGGCGCCGCCGGTGAGGACCTTGGCGCCTTCCTGCTTTCCGATGTCGATGTAGGAGAGGATCTTCTCGAGCTGGTCGTTCGAGGCCTGGGCGCCCACCTGCGTCTCGGTGTCCAGCGGGTTGCCCTGCACCATCTTCTCCACCCGGGCAACGGCGTCGGCCATGAAGGACTCGTAGATGTCTTCCTGGACCAGGGCGCGGGACGGGCACGTGCACACCTCACCCTGGTTGAAGGCGAACAGCGCGAAGCCTTCCTGTGCCTTGTCGTAGAAGGCGTCGTTCTCCTGGGCGACGTCGTTGAAGAAGATGTTGGGGCTCTTGCCGCCGAGTTCCAGGGTGACGGGAATGAGGTTCTGGCTGGCGTACTGGCTGATCAGCCGGCCCGTGGTGGTTTCGCCCGTGAATGCGATCTTGCGGATCCGGGGGCTGGAGGCGAGCGGCTTTCCGGCCTCGACGCCGAAGCCATTGACCACGTTCAGGACGCCTGCGGGGAGCAGGTCGCCGATGAGCTCCATCAGGACAAGGATGGACGACGGCGTCTGCTCGGCGGGCTTGAGCACCACGGCGTTGCCGGCGGCGAGCGCGGGGGCGAGCTTCCAGACGGCCATCAGGATGGGGAAGTTCCAGGGGATGATCTGGCCGACGACGCCGAGCGGCTCGTGGTAGTGGTAGGCGGTGGTGTCGTCGTCGAGCTGCGAGAGCCGGCCCTCCTGGGCGCGGACGGCGGAGGCGAAGTACCGGAAGTGGTCCGCGGCAAGCGGCATGTCGGCGTTGAGGGTTTCGCGGATGGGCTTGCCGTTGTCCCAGGACTCGGCGACGGCCAGCATTTCCAGGTTCTCGTCGATCCGGTCAGCGATCTTGTTCAGGATCGCGGCGCGCTCGGCCACGGAGGTCTTGCCCCAGGACGGTGCAACCTTGTGCGCGGCGTCGAGCGCCAGTTCAATGTCCTCGGCCGTTCCGCGGGCCACTTCGCAGAAGGCCTTGCCCGTGACGGGGGTGATGTTTTCGAAGTACTGGCCCTTGACGGGGGCCACCCACTCGCCGCCGATCCAGTTCTCGTAGCGGTCCTTGAAGGTGACCTTCGAGCCCTCGGTACCGGGCTGGGCGTAAACAGTCATTGCTAGCTCCTTTGCTGTGCATGGGGCGGGGGCCGGTTCATGGCCTCCGCCGTTGCTCCCAGCGTAGGAGGGCAAAGGTTGCAGTCAGGTTGCGCCCCACCTGCCCCCTAACCTCGCAGGCTCGGCCAGGGAACCCTGCAGGCGTGGGCCCACCCTCGCAACCCCAAAAACAACTCAGGCGCGCAGTTCGGCTTCCAGTCGCTCAAGGTCGGCCACGACGGCGGCACGCTTGGGTGAGCGGGCAGGCAGGAGTTTCAGGGCGGCGCGGCGGACCCCGACGTCGTCCCTCGCCTCCGGCAGCTCCGCGTACTTGAGCAGCGTTTCGGCGCTGCCGTCGGTGAGGACGGCTTCCCGCATCAGGGACGAGACCCTGTCCCGGAGTTCGATGATGCCGGGCGCCTCGGACTTCGGCAGCAGGGCGCCGCGGTAGATCTCGAGTGCGATCCGGTGGGCGCCGCGCTGGAGGCAGTTCAGGACCTGGCCGCTGTCCGGAACGAGGTCCATGGTGAGCTTGTAGGGGCGGGACTCCGGAACGGCGGCCGGGTTGAGCTGCTGCAGGACCTTGCGCAGCCTGACCATTTCGGCGCGCAGGGTCATGGTGGACCCGTCGCCCGGGTACAGGAGGACGCTGAGTTCCTCGGCGCTCAGTCCGTCCGGGTGCGAGCCCAGGAGGGCGAGGATTTCGCTGTGCCGGGCGGACAGCACCACGCTTTTGCCTTCGATGCTGAGCAGGGCCTGGTCCCGGCCCAACAGCTGGAGGCTGTTGCGGTACAGGCTGCCTTCTTTCGCCCCCGCCCCCGGTGACCGGGAAGCGCTGCCCGCGCTCCGCCGTCGTGCGGGCCTGCTGGCCAGCGATGCCGCCAGCTGGAGGCGCTCAACGCGGAGCTGCGCCTGCGCGGCGGCCACGGTGGCCTCGACGAGCGACAACGTGTGGGGCGCCACCGCCGTGGCCGTGCCGGTAATGTCCACCACGCCCAGGACGGCACCGGAATCCGGATCATGGAAGGGAACGGCGGTGCAGCTCCACGGGTGGACCGTCCGCTGGTAGTGCTCGGCACCGGAAATCTGGATGCCGCGGCCCAGTGCCAGGGCGGTTCCGGGAGCGCTGGTGCCAACGGTGGCTTCGGACCAGTCGGCGCCCGGGACGAACATCATGCCCTCCGCCCGGCGCTGAAGGGCGGGGTCCCCGTCAACCCAGAGCAGCCTGCCCACTTCGTCGCCCACCGCCACCAGCAGGCCACTGTCGTGGCTGGGCTGCACCAGGAGTTTGTTGATCACCGGCATGATGGCGGCCAGCGGGTGCTGCCTGCGGTAGTCCTCCAGCTCATCCAGATCCATGGCCAGCGGGGCCGCGGGGTTGTCCGGGTTCGCCTTGAAGCCTGCCGACCGCTGCCAGGATTCGCGGATCAGTGCACGCAGGCCGGGCAGCTCCGGCGCTTCGGTTAACATGCCGCCGTCGAGCTCTTCATGTGCTGCCAGGGCGCGGAGCTGCAGCGCCGCGCCGGCGCCGGGCTGGGTCAGGTTCGTCATCGAACTCCTGGTGGCTGCACTACGTCTGCAAGGGCATGGCCGCATGCTGCCGGCCAAGGGGTGGACGCCATTGTAGCGCGGCCCCGCTCCCCCACCTACGCTCTGGAGTTTTTGTCCACTTATGCAGGGTTTAAGAGCATCCAAGTCTGCATACGTGGACAAAGACTCCGGCTGGGGGCGGGACGGGTCAGCCGCGGGAGATGCGGATCATCTCCTCGCGCGGCACCACCTTGATGCGTTCGCGGACCACGTGGTCCAGGCCCTCGGGACCGGTCCAGTCAGCACCGAGCTGTGCCTCGTGGGCGTCCAGCCGGTTCCAGCCCTCCCACGTGGTGTATTCGATGCCGCGCTCTTCGAGAAGGTCGATGATGGCCTGGGGATCGGGATTCTGGGCCGGCGGCAGGGAAAGCCTGTCCTCAAGCAGGAAGCCGATGGTCTCCAGGGCGTCGCCCTTGGTGTGGCCAATCAGGCCTACCGGTCCGCGCTTGATCCAGCCGGTGGCGTAGATGCCGGGAACCGGGTTGCCTTCATCGTCCAGCACGCGGCCGCCCTCGTTCGGGATGACGCCGCGCTTGGCGTCGTACTCCAGCTCGTCCAGCGCGGAGCCGTGGTAGCCGATGGCCCGGTAAACCGCCTGGACCGGGTACTCAACGTACTCCCCCGTGCCTTTCGCGTTGCCGGTGCCGTCAAGCTGCATGCGCTCAAACTTGATCCCGGCCACCTTGCTGGGGCCGCCTTCCCCGCCGTCGGCAAGTATTTCCACCGGGCTGTGCAGGAAATGCAGGTGCAGCCGCCGGGATGAGGGGTTCTCCGATTCGGTGTGTTCCTCCACCAGCCAGTTGGTGAGGGTGTTCACCATGGTCTTGATCTGGTTGTTGCTGCGGATCGCCTCATCGGAGGCCTCATCGAATTCGAAGTCCTCCGGGTAGAGCACAATGTCGACATCGTTCATGTGGCTCAGTTCGCGCAGCTCCAGCGGCGTGAACTTCACCTGGGCTGGGCCTCGCCGGCCGAACACGTGCACGTCCGTGACCGGGGAAGACTTCAGGCCGGCGTACACGTTGTCCGGGATCTCGGTGCTCAGCAGCTCTTCGGGGTGCTTAACCAGCATCCGCGCCACGTCCAGCGCCACGTTGCCGTTGCCGATCACGGCGATTTCCCTGGCGTCCAGCGGCCATTCGCGCGGCACGTCCGGGTGGCCGTCATACCAGGACACAAAGTCCGCGCCGCCGAACGAGCCCTGCAGGTCAATACCGGGGATGTCCAGGTCCGCGTCCTTGACGGCCCCGGTGGAGAAAATCACGGCGTCGTAGAAGGCCCGGAAGTCGTGGAGCGTGAGGTCCCGGCCGTAAGTCACGTTGCCCAGGAACCGGATGTCGCCGCGGTCCAGGACCTTGTGGAGCGCGTTGACGATGCCCTTGATGCGCGGGTGGTCCGGGGCAACGCCGTAGCGGATCAGGCCATACGGCGCCGGGTAGGCCTCGAACAGGTCGATGCTGACCTCGAAGTCGCCGTCCTTGACCCCGCTGGACTTGGTCAGGATGTCCGCAGCGTAGACGCCCGCCGGTCCCGCGCCCACAATGGCGACGCGGAGGGGGCGGGAGGAAATGGTTTCGCTGTGGTTGGACACCGGAAGCCCTTCTGAACTGATCATCTGATGCATGACGTCGCGCCGAACAGGTAGCGCACAGTCCCCTATTCTAGGCCTCAGCCGCTTTTCGCCAGCGGAACCACGTCGCCCTCCCGGTACAGCAGCGCCCGCAGCTCGGCTTCGGCGGAGTCCGGCCGTTTGGGGTCGATGGTTTCGCTTTCGTGGTAATGGTCCAGCACGCGCGGGTCCACGTAGCTCTTGCGGGCGATGGACGGGGTGTTGCCCAGCACCTCGGAGGCGTCCATCATGGCCCGGCTGATGGCGCGCTTGCGTTTGGCGGCCGTCCGCTGCGGGCCGGTTCGGGCCAGGCTGGCGGCGGCCGCCGCGGTTCCGCGCAGGGTCCGGAAGTCCTTGGCGGTGAAGTCGGAGCCGGTCCGCTCCTTCACGTAGGCGTTGATGTCCGCGCTGGTCACGGGACGCCAGCGCCGGCCCTCCTTAAACGCCAGGAGCCTGGCGTTCCCGCCGCGGCGTTTGAGCTGGCGCAGCAGGGCAGCGAGGTCGGCGTCGCGGATTTCCGATTCCCAGTCCTTCCCGCTCTTGGCCGGAAAACTCAGGTGGATCCGGTCCTTGCGCACCTGCACGTGGGCGCACAGCAGGGTGGCAAGCCCGTGGCTGCCGTTTTCGTTCGTGTACCGTTCAGACCCCACCCGCAGCGACCCGCTGTCCAGCATCCTGAAGGCACCGGCAAGGACCCGTTCGCGCGTGAACCCTTCCCCCCGCAGGTCCATGGTGACCCGGCGCCTTGCGGCGGGCAGCGATTCGGCCAGCTGCAGGGCACGGTCGAACTTGACGCGGTCCTTCCGTTCCCGCCATTCCGGATGGTAGATGTACTGCCGCCGGCCCACGGCATCCAGCCCGGTTGCCTGGATGTGGCCATTTTCAAACGGGGCAATCCAGACGTCTGTCCAGGCAGGCGGAATGCCAATGCTTTCCAGCCTGTCCCGGGTGGGGCCGGGTGGCAGTGTTGAGCCGTCAAGGTCCCGGTAGCTGAAGCCCGTGCCGGCGGCGACACGGCGGTAGCCCCGGCCCGAGGCGTTGCTGCGGCGGAGCCTCACAGGGCCGTGCCCGGCCGCTTCGCGAATGTCATAAAAGCAAGCCTACTGACTATTTCCCGGATTGCATGTCCTGCCTGCTGGAATACCTGCCGCTGAGGTGGTGTTATGGGTTTCGTGCCCTCTCCCCACGGATCCTCCCCCGTTACCGTCCCGGCTGCCGCCGGTTCCGCCGCAGGCTCTTCCCCGGCAGCAGGCCCCAAGGCAGTGGACAAGGAGACGACGGCGGGAGTCCTCTTTGGCATCGCCGCGTACGGGCTGTGGGGGCTGCTCCCCCTGTACTTCTTTGTGCTCATGCCGGCCGGCGCCGTCGAAATCGTGGCAAACCGGGTGGTGTGGTCGCTGCTGTTCTGTGCACTCCTCATCACGGTTACCCGCGCCTGGTCCGCCCTGGCCCGGGCGCTGCGGAACCGCGCCGTGTTCGGTTCCCTGGCCCTGGCTGCCTTGCTGATCGCAGTCAACTGGCTCACCTACACCTATGGAGTCACCACCGGGCAGGCCGTTGAGGCGTCCCTTGGCTACTTCATCAACCCGCTGGTGTCCGTACTGCTGGGCGTGTTTGTCCTGAAGGAGAAGCTGCGGCCGCTGCAATGGGCCGCCGTCGGCATCGGGTTTGTTGCGGTAGGCGTCCTGACCTATTCCTACGGCAAGCTCCCGTGGATCGCCCTCACCCTGGCGTTCAGCTTTGGCCTTTACGGCTTCGTCAAGAAACGGGTGGGGCCAAGGGTGGACGCCGTCACGAGCCTCAGCGTGGAAACCATGGTGCTGGCCCCGTTCGCAGCGGCCACCATGATCTTCCTGGCCGTAACCGGAACCGACACCCTCACCACGCAGGGTCCGGGCCATTTCTGGCTCCTGGTGGCGTCCGGCGTGATCACGGCTGTTCCGCTGCTGTTCTTCGGCGCTTCCGCCCGCAGGCTGCCCATGACCACCATCGGCCTGCTCCAGTACTGCGCTCCCGTCCTGCAGTTCATCCTGGCCCTCGTGGTATTCAGGGAAGCGATGACCGTGGAACGCTGGATCGGGTTCGGAGTGGTGTGGCTTGCCTTGGCTGTCCTGACCGTGGACATGCTGGGGGCGGCGCGCAGGAACTCGGTGGCCAAACGCGCAAAGCGGGGCACATGACACCTCCTTCCGCGGGAAAGACCAGGCGTGCCCGCATCCGTATCGCCGTCGCTGCCTTCCTTGCGCTTGCTGTCCTCGCGGTGCTGGTGCTGCTCACAAACCTCCCGGCGGCGGACCAGCCGCCCGGACCTGCCAGCCCTGAACCGTCCTTGCCCACCACATCGGCACCGGCGGCCGAGGGGCCCGCGGTGGAAACATCCAGCTTCTCGGGATCCGGCGACGTGGCGGACGACGCTGCCATCTGGGTAGACCCTGCCAACCCGGCCAACAGCGTGGTGATCGCGGACAACAAGGCGTCCAAGGGAGGCGGCATCGGGGTCTTTGGGATGGACGGCAAACTGGTCCAGTTCCGCCCGGACGGGATGATCGGCAACGTGGACCTGAGGACGGGGTTCCCGCTGTCCGGCAAGCCGGCTGTGCTGGTGGGCGGGAACAACCGGACGGACGACACCCTTGCCCTGTGGACCCTGGACCCCGAAACCAGGACCCTCGCCCCCGTGGCGGCAGGCAGCATCAAGACGTTCGCACCCAACTACGGCTTCTGCATGTACCGCAGCAGCGCCAGTGGCAAGTTCTACGCCTTTGTCACCCCGAACGAGGAAGGGTCCATCCAACAGTTCGAGCTGGTTGACGACGGCGACGGCCGGGTGGACGCGGAGCTTGTCAGGGAGCTTCCCATCAGCAGCATCACGGAAAGCTGCGTCGCGGATGACGAACTGGGGCACCTTTACGTTGCGCAGGAAGATGTCGGCGTCTGGAAGTACAACGCAGAACCCGACGGCGGAACGGAACGGGCCGCCATGGACAAAACCGGCGCGGGGCGCCTGGTGGCGGACGTGGAGGGAATGGGCATCAGCTACGGCCCCGGCGGCTCAGGCCACCTGTTCGTGTCCAGCCAGGGCGACTCCACCATCGCCGTCTATGACCGCTCCGGTGACAACGCCTTCATCAAGAAATTCGCGGTGGGCGGGAACGGGAATATCGACGGCGTGTCCGGAACCGACGGCCTGGACGTGACGGCATTGAACGCCGGGCCGCAGTTTGAGCAAGGACTCCTGGTGGTCCACGACGAAGACAACAAGGGCGGGACAACGTCCAACCTGAAGTACATTCCTCTTGCCTTTGTTTTGGAGTAACAAAACCCCAGGCCCCGGAAGCGTTGCTTTCGGGGCCTGGAGTTTGTTCGCGCCGTTGCGAGGTGGCGCTGGCTCTGTACGGGGTGTTACGCGTTGGCCCTGATGGCGGCCGCGAGAACGTCCAGGCCATCGTTGAGCAGGTCATCGGTGATGACCAGCGGCGGCAGCAGGCGGATCACGTTGCCGTAGGTTCCGCAGGTCAGGATGATGACGCCTTCCTTCAGGCAGGCAGCGGCAACGGCCTTGGTCAGTTCCGGGTTGGGTTCCTTGGAGCCGGCCTGGACCAGTTCGATGGCCAGCATGGCGCCGCGGCCGCGGATGTCGCCGATCACTGAGGAGCCGGCACCGGCCAGCTCGGCCTGAAGTTCGCGGAGCCGGCCGGTGGCGAGTTCCTCGATGTGGCGGGCACGCCCGTTGAGGTTGTACTCCTCCATGGATCCGATGGACGCCAGCGCGGCAGCACACGCCACCGGGTTGCCGCCGTAGGTGCCGCCCAGGCCGCCCGGGTGGACGGCGTCCAGCAGGTCTGCCCGGCCGGTGATGGCGGACAGCGGCATGCCGCCGGCGATGCCCTTGGCCATGGTCAGGATGTCCGGGACAACTCCTTCATGGTTGACGGCGAACCATTCACCGGTGCGGCAGAAGCCGGACTGGACCTCGTCCGCAATGAACACGATGCCCTTGTCCTTGGCCCATGCAGCCAGTGCCGGGAGGAAGCCCTCGGCCGGGACGATGAAGCCGCCCTCGCCCTGGATGGGTTCGATGATGATCGCGGCAACCTGGTCCCCGCCGATCTGCTTTTCGATCATGGTGATGGCGCGCTTGGCGGCCTCGGCACCGGTGATCTCCGGGTTTTCCTCGCGGTAGGGGTAGCTCATGGGCATGCGGTAGACCTCGGGCGCGAACGGGCCGAAGTTCGTCTTGTACGGCATGGCCTTGGCGGTAAGCGCCATGGTGAGGTTGGTACGGCCGTGGTAGGCGTGGTCGAAAGCCACGACGGCGTCGCGTCCGGTGGCGAGGCGGGCCACCTTGACGGCGTTTTCCACGGCCTCGGCACCGGAGTTGAAGAGGACGGTGCGCTTCTCGTGGTCGCCCGGGGTGAGGCGGTTCAGCTGCTCGGCCACGGCCACGTAGCCCTCGTAGGGGGTCACCATGAAGCAGGTGTGCGTGAAGTGCTCCACGGCTTCCTTGACGGCCCCGACGACGGCGGGATCGGACGCGCCCACGCTCGTCACGGCGATGCCCGAGCCGAGGTCGATGAAGGAGTTGCCGTCGACGTCGTGGATGATCCCGCCGTCGGCGTCTGCAACGTAGACGGGGACGCTGGAGGCGACGCCGGCTGCGACGACTGCCTTGCGGCGTTCGGTCAGGGCTACTGACTTGGGGCCGGGGAAGTCAGCCTGGACCCGGCGCTTCTGCTCCAGGCGGAAGGTGATGTCTGATGCTGTGGTGGTCATGGGAAGGCCTTTCTTTGAAGCCTGGGGTTTGGTGCGGTGGGGAATTAAGAGTCGAGGGCGGACATCACGTGCTTGATGCGCGTGTAGTCCTCAACGCCGTACATGGAGAGGTCCTTGCCGTAGCCGGACTGCTTGAAACCGCCGTGGGGCATTTCGGCGGTGAGGAGGATGTGGGTGTTGATCCAGACGGCACCGAAATCGAGGTCCCGGCTGAGCCGCATGGCCGTGCCGTGGTTGGACGTCCACACGCTTGAGGCGAGGGCGTAGTCCACGTCGTTCGCCAGCTCAACAGCCTCTTCCTCTGTGCTGAACTTCTGCACCGTGATGACGGGTCCGAAGGTTTCCTTTTGGACAATGTCGTCGGTCTGCCTGGCGCCGGTGACGATGGTGGGTTCGAAGAAGTAGCCCTTCTCCCCTGCACGGTGGCCGCCAGTGACAATCTTGCAGTTGTCCGGCAGGTTTTCCACCACCGAGCTGACGGCGTTGAAGTGGTTAACGTTGTTGAGCGGGCCGAAGTAGTTGTCCTCGTCGTTCTGTGAGCCCGTGCGCAGGGTCCTGGTGTGCTCCACCATGGCGGCCACGACGTCGTCGTGCACGGAATCCTCCACCAGGACCCGCGTGATGGCCGTGCAGTCCTGCCCTGCGTTGAAGAACGCGAACTCGGCAATCGCCGCTGCACTCTTCTTGATGTCGGCGTCCTTGAAGACAATGGCGGGAGCCTTGCCGCCAAGCTCCAGGTGTGCACGCTTGAGGCCCTTGGCTGCACCCGAGGCCACGGCGATGCCGGCGCGGACGGAGCCGGTGATGGACACCAGGCCGGGGACCTTGTGGTCCACCATCATGGCGCCGGTCTCACCGGTGCCCAGCACCACGTTCAGGACGCCGGCCGGGAAGATTTCACCGGCCAGGCGGGCCAGGACCAGGGTGGATTCCGGCGTGGTGTCCGAGGGCTTCAGCACCACGGTGTTGCCGGCGGCCAGGGCGGGGCCGATCTTCCAGATGGCCATCAGGAACGGGTAGTTCCAGGGCGCCACCTGCGCCACGACGCCGATGGGCTCGCGGCGGACGTAGGAGGTGTGTCCCTCGAAGTATTCACCGGCGGACTTGCCTTCAAGGATGCGGGCGGCACCGGCAAAGAAGCGGAGCTGGTCGGCCCCGGCGGCCACTTCTTCCGACGCGATCAGGGACCGCACCTGGCCGGTGTTGCGGTGCTGGGCCTCCACGAGTTCATCGCTGTTGGCCTCGACGGCGTCTGCCAGCTTGAGGAGCATAAGCTGGCGCTGGCCCGGGGTGACGTGCTTCCAGGTTTTGAAGGCGTCCTTCGCCGCGGTCATGGCAGCGTCCACAT
The DNA here is from genome assembly GCF_045291495.1 of Pseudarthrobacter quantipunctorum. NCBI lineage: Bacteria > Bacillati > Actinomycetota > Actinomycetes > Micrococcales > Micrococcaceae > Pseudarthrobacter > Pseudarthrobacter quantipunctorum. The sequence goes on along the minus strand of NZ_CP148033.1, from coordinate 939,514 downwards.
CGGCCTGCACCGAGACGGGCGACTGCGCCACGACCTCGCCGTTGGTGGGGTTCACGATGTCCAGCAGGGCGGTGCCGGCAGGAGTGACGAACTTCCCGTTGATGAAGTTCTGCAAGGTTTGGACCACGGTGTGCAACCTCTTTCGTAGGGGCCTTCCGCGCCCGGGCTGAATTCAGGGCGGAGGGATGGAACTGCCTTGAGCCTATGCCAGCACCCCAGCCCAGTGAATAGCCACCTGCACACCCTTCCTGAGCCTATTTAGTGCGGTTGCCCAGCACCCCTTTATCCTTGATCCATGGCCATTTCCCTTGCCGCCCTCCTGGGTGTGAACTCCCTGAAGCTGACCAAAGCCGGGCTCGCGGAAACCACCTGGCACCAGGACATCAACTGGGTGGCGGTGACCGAACTGGAGGATCCGCACCGCTTCATCAACGGCGGTGAACTGATCCTCACCACCGGCCTGCGGCTGCGGTCCGCCCCGGAGCAGCGGCGCTTTGTCCGGCAGGTGCAGCGGGCCGGCGCCGTGGGCATCGGCTTCGGCGTGGGGCTCTCCCACGAGACGGTCCCCCCGGCCCTGCTGGCGGAAGCCAACCGCTGGGGGCTGCCCGTGGTGGAGGTCCCCTACGAGACGCCCTTCATCGCCATCGGCAAGCTGGTGGCCGATGCCCAGTCGGCGGACCACTACGCAAAACTTGAGCGGCTGATCGCCGGGCACCAGGTGCTGGCACGGGCGCTGCTCACCGGGGGCGGGCTTGCCGAACTCCTCAAGCACCTGGGGGGCATGCTGCGCACCGATGTTGCCCTGAGCCAGTTCACGGCCCAGCTCTACAACAGCAGCAGCGAATCCCCTTCGGCGGACACGTGGTCCTCCTACCCCGTCCCCACCGGCCGGCGGGACGCCTGCACCTTGTGGGTCCGGCAGCCCTTCGAGGACTCTGGCATCATCGGCTATGCCCAGAACCTGATCAGCGTGGAGCTGAACAACATGGTCAAGCAGCGCCAGGCCCAGCGTGCGTTGTGCGGCCAGGTCCTCGAGGACGTGATCCACGGGGCCCTGGAAACCAGCGAGGCCCAGCGGCGGCTGGCGGGCGTGGGTGTCAACAGCACGCGGAAGAACGTGGTGCTGCTGGCTGTTTCCGCCGCGCACAACAAAGCCCTGGTGAGCACCTCGGTGCCGCGCGAACTGGAGAACGCGGTGGCCGCCGTCGTGGGCAAGGACCTGGTCCTGGTGATTAATGACGACGGCGTGGGCGCACCTGCGCTGGCCCGTAAACTGAGCGACCACCTGGCCGAGGCGGGCCTGCACGCGACCATCGGCATCGGCGGGGCGTACACCAAGCCCAACGGCCTGCGGTGGAGCTATTTCGAGGCCCGGGACGCCGCCAGCCACGGCCTGCCCGTCAATGAACCGGAGCGGCTGAGCCTGACGTCGCTGCTGCTCGCCAGCGAGGACGTGCCGCTGGCGGACATGGCCAACGAATCCCTGAACCCGCTGCGGACCTTCGACGCCGCCCACGGATCGGAACTGATGGCCACCCTGGAGAGCTACCTCAACAACAACGGCTCGGTGGCCGCCGTGGCGGAGGAACTCACGCTGCACCGCAACACGGTCCGCTACCGGCTGGCCCAGATCACAGAGCTTACCGGGTACGACCCCGCCGTCACCACGGACCGCGTCCAGCTCTGGCTGGCCCTGGCCGTGGCCCGGCTGGGCGCGCGGCAGGGCAAGTAACCCCGGCGCCGGAAGTGCCCGGGTCCTAAAGAACCCCGCGGCGCAGCAGCTCGCGGGATTTCCTGCGGGCTTTCCGGTACTTGGCCTCGGCTGCGCCCATTTCTTCGGCCTGGCGCGTGCGCAGCGCGGTCAGTGCCGCCGCCTCCGGGGCGGCCATTTCCGTGTCCGAACCTACGGCGCCCAGCAGGTCGCGGGCTATCACGGCGTCATGGAAGTTGCCCAGGATTTTCTGCTGCCGCTGCGCCGCCTTGGCCACTTTCCGGGCGCGCTTGCCGCGTACCAGGGCCGCCGTTTCCGCCACATGGCGGAGCCGCTTGGCATCCTTGCGTACCTGGTGGAGTGCGTTTTCGTGGTCTGTCCCGCGCCTGGCCCGCGTTGCCGCCCTGTGCGAACGCTGCAGGCGCCTGGCCGACTTGTCCACTGCCTTTGCGGACACCCGGCGGCCGCGGGCCACCGCTTCCGCCCGGACCGGAGGGGTGTCCCGGAAGGCGTCGAGTTCGTCCAGGAGCCGGAAGTAGCGCTCCGACCGCAGGGCCTCCTGCAAGCGCCGGTACCCGTCGTCGAACGCGCCGCCTACTCTGCGCTCCACCAGGTCCCTGGCGGCGTCAACCCCCTCGCCCGGAGGCAGTTCACCCAGGTGCCCGCGCAGCCTGTCCAGCAGGACCTCGGCATCCCGCGGTCCGCCCAGCAGCTGGCCCAGCCACTTCAGCTCGTCCCGCAGATGCCGCACGGGCCGGGCGGCATAGAGCTTGCGGTAGGCCGCGAGCGCGGAACGGAGCCGACGCACGGCCGACCTCATGTCGTGCACGGACTCGGGTTCCTCCAGCCGGACCTTGGGGTCCTGGGCCAGGATTTCCTGGATCTGCCCGGCGAGGTACGCAGTGACGACGGCGGCCGCGGGCGCCTTCTTGCCGGCAGCAAGGTCCGGGGTGCTTTGGTCCTGAATGCTGTGGTCCTGGATGCTTTCGTCCGTGGATGGGCCGGCGGCCTGGGACTGGCCGGCGCCCGGCGAAGTGCTGCCGGCCGCGCCGCCCAGTTCGCTACCTGGGCCGGCGTCCGGTTCGCCGCCCGGTTCGCCTCCCAGCGCGCGGGCAAGCTTGGATGCGTGGCCCGCAGGGCGGGCGCCGGCCTCCACCAGCAGTTCCTCAGCCGGGGCGAAGAGCCCGGGCCCGCCGTGGACAAGTTCCAGTTCCCACTCACGCCAATGCTGCTGCCCGCCGGAGCCTTCCCGCCCCCCGGGGTGCAGGCGCTCCGCCGTCACCCGGTCATCGGCCAGGTCCGCCAGGTGCACGCCGTCCTCGCCGTAGAGGGCGTGCGTGGTGCGGCGGGTTTCGAGCCGCACCACCGGCGCCACGGACGCTCCGCGGAGATAGGCCCGGATATGGTCGAGCAGGCTGTCCGGCACCACGCCGGGCTGCCCCAGCGGGGCGTGCAGTTCCCGCCGCTGCTGGGGTTCCGTGCCGGTGGTCCCGGTTTCCAGCGGCGGCAGCTTCAGGTGCCAGCCTGCGTCGGTCCCGCCCGTCCGCCGGCGAAGGGTAATGCGGCGAGAAGCGAGGATGTGCCGGTCGGTGTCGAAGTAGACGGCCTCCAGGACATCGGTATGGGGAGCCGCCACCCTGGCCACGCCGGGAAGCCTGTCCAGCGCTGGCACGGCGGCGTCGTTGCCGACGTCGTACTTCTTTTCGATCTCAAGTCCCTGCGAAGCCTTCACAAGCTGTCCCTTCCGCATCGGCGCGCGCCGGGTCCGGACCAAGGCGTCCGGGCTCCCGCTGGCAGTCTATTGCCCCCGGCCGCGGAGCCGGGAGAGCTTGGCCACAGAACTCCAGACATCAAACGTCTAACCTTTAGAGTGGAGGGATGTCTGCCCCGTATCCTTCCGCCACCCAAGCGCCGCCGGCCGCTGTTCCGGCCGCCGCAGGGCCAGTCCCAGCCCCCGCCGCGGCAACGGGGAATGCCAAGCCCCGCTCCGCCGTCGTCTTCGGTGTTATAGCGCTGGTGCTGATCGGGCTGAACCTGCGGGCGGGCATCACCGGAGCGTCCGCGCTTCTGCACGACCTCCAAGCGGTGCTGGGCTACGGGGCGCTGGTGGCCGCCATCATCCCGTCCATTCCCACGCTGTGCTTCGCGCTTGCAGGGGCGGGCACGTCCTGGCTGACGGGGCGGCTGGGTGTGGAGAAGGCGATCCTCGTGGCCCTGGCCATGCTGGCCGGCGGGCTCCTCCTGCGCGGCATTCCCGCCACCGGGATGCTGGTGGCAGGCAGCGTCGTGGGTATGTCCGGCCTGGCCGTCTGCAACGTGGCGATGCCCTCCTTCATCCGGGAACACTTTGCCCAGCGGACGTCGCTGATGACCGCCGTCTACACGGTGACCATGACCACCGGCGCCACCGTCACCGCCGTCGCGGTGGTTCCGCTGGCGCAGGCACTCGGCTCGCCCTCGGCCGCCGTCGGCGCCATCGGCATCACCGCTGTGGCGGCGCTCGTGGGCTTCCTTCCCGTGGCGCTGCATGCGCACCGGAACAGTCCCCGGGCGGCCGGCGGGCGGATCTCCCCCTGGCCGTTGCTGCGGACCCGCAAAGGGCTGCTCCTCACCGCGATTTTCACGCTCCAGGCCCTGCTTGCCTATGCCCTGCTGAGCTGGTTCCCGTACATGCTGACCACCATGGGCCTGGGCGCGGCGGACAGCGGACTGATGTTCGGGCTGATGCAGCTTGTCTCCGTTCCGGCCGGCATGGTGCTGATCGCCGTCGGTTCCCGTCCGCGGATGCTGCGGCCCGCGTTCTACCTGGTCAGCATCACCATGGTGGCGGGCCTGGTTTCGCTGCTTGTCCTGCCGGTGGGGCTGGCCGCCGTCCCCGCGGCGCTGCTGGGGTTCGGCCTGGGTATCTTCCCGCTGGTGATGGTAATGATCAGCCGCAGCGGGGTGAGCACGGCCGAAACCACGGCCCTGTCCACGCTGGCGCAGTCCACGGGCTACCTGCTGGCCACCGCGGGGCCGTTCGGAATGGGGCTGCTGCACAGCGCCACCGGCGGCTGGACCCTGCCCCTCCTGATCCTCCTTGCCCTGGCGCTGGCCCAGATCGTGGTGGCGCACCTGATCACCGGCAAGGCCATGACCAACGCCGTGGGAAGGAAGTAACAGCCATGGCCCTGAGCCCTTCCGCCCGCCCACCGCTCGCTGACGAGGTCACTGCCAAACTGCGCGCCATGGTGCAGTCCGGTGAATGGCCCCTCCACCAGCGCATCCCCTCCGAACCGGAACTCATGGCCGGCCTGGGGGTCTCGCGCGGCACCCTCCGCGAGGGCATCAAGGCCCTCGCCCACAGCGGGATGCTGGAGGTGCGGCGCGGCGACGGCACCTATGTCCGCGCCACCAGCGAACTTTCCGGCGCCGCACGGCGCATGTACCAGGACCATACCGAGCAGCACATCCTTGAAGTCCGGCTGGGCCTGGACACCCAGGCTGCCCGGCTGGCGGCGCGCAATGCAACGGCCGACGACGTCACGGCCCTGCGTGCGCTGCTCACCGCCCGCGACCACGCCTGGAGCCGCGGAGACTACGAGGCCTGGGCCAGGGCGGACTGGGGGTTCCACGAAAGGGTGGCACAGGCCTCCGGCAATCCCCTGCTGCACGAGCTGTACCTCAGTTTCGGCAGCGCCTTCCACCAGGACCTCCTCAAGCAGCAGCGCCGGCCCGGCTTCGACGGCCGCCCGCGCGAGGGGCACAACCTCCTCGCGGACGCCATTGAAGCGCGGGACGAGGACGCCGCGGCCGCCACTGTTGACCGGAACCTGAACTCCTGCGCGGAGTGGCTGGCAGGATAGTGCAGCATCCGGGGTTTCGTCAGGGCTTAATCGGTCAGTAGGCTTACTATCTGAAGAAGGTAGTCCTGTCCGCCACCTATCCCGGCGCGGCGGGCTCCGCTGACGATGAGGAGTTTCCATGGCGCGATCATCACGCCTGACCGAGCATGAGCTGGGCAAAGAGCCCTCGCAACCGGCAGGGACGGATTCAACCGGGACGGACTTATCAGGGACGCCGCGAGCGCAGCGGCCGGCAGCCCGGGTTCCCAGGGAAATCAAGTCCCCCTCCCAGCTGTGGGGTGACGGCCTGGGCCGGGTGGGCATCCGATCGGCCCAGGTACTGCTGATCCTCACCGTGGCGGTGGTATCCGTCTACGCGCTGATGCAGATCAAGCTCCTGGTGATTCCCATCTTGATAGCGCTGATCCTGGCCGCCGCGATAGGCCCGTTCGTGAACATGCTCCGGCGCCGGGGCATGCGCGGTGGACTGGCCACCGGCATCGCGTTCATCGGCCTGCTGCTGCTCCTTGGCGGCGTCGGCACGGTGATCTACTTTTCTGTCCGCAGCCAGTGGGGCGAACTGGCCCAGCAGGCCTCCTCGGGTTTGGATGAGCTGGAGCAGTTCCTGCTGACCGGCCCGGTTCCCATCGACCAGGAGCAGCTTGACCAGGCACGGCAGGGAATCGTCGACTTTGCCACCAGCAGCCAGGTGCGTTCCGGCGCCATCACCGGCCTGTCCATGGTCACGGAGTTCATTGCCGGCGCCAGCCTTATGGTCATCATCCTGTTCTTCTTCCTCAAGGACGGCGCCAAGATCTGGAACTTCTTCCTGCGCCCCTTCAGCGGGGCCCGCGAGGCGAAGCTGCGCCGGGTGGGCAGCCGCACCCTCGAGGTACTCGGCGGCTACGTCCGCGGGACCGCCATCGTGGCCCTCGTGGACACCGTGGCCATTGGCGCGGCGCTGCTGATCATGCAGGTCCCGCTGGCCTTCCCGCTGGCCATCATCGTTTTCCTTGGCGCCTTCATTCCGCTGGTGGGTGCCACTGTTGCCGGTATCCTCGCCGCCCTTGTGGCCCTGGTGGCGAACGGGCCGGTGGTTGCCCTGATCGTGGTGGCCGTGGTGATCGCGGTCAACCAACTGGAGGGCGACCTCCTGCAGCCGATCGTCATGGGCAAGTCGCTCCAGCTCCACGCCCTGGTGATCCTGATGGCCCTGACGGCCGGCACCATCCTGGCGGGAATCGTCGGCGCCGTCCTGTCTGTTCCGCTGGCGGCCGTCACCTGGGCCATCATCCAGGTCTGGACGGCTGAAGACCCACACCTCGAGGACATGAACCCGGACCTCCCGCCGGCCGGCACCAAACCCATCTAACCCTCCGGAGTTTTTGTCCAGATATGCAGACTTCCAAGGCCTGAAACCCGCCATATCTGGACAAAAACTCCTTTAAGGGGAGGGGACGCGCGACGACGGCCCGGCACCTGGGTGCCGGGCCGTCGTCGTGCGTTGCCGCCTTAGCGCCTGCGAGCAGGCACCGACTGCCTAGGAGCGAAGCCCCGCAAACACGTTCTTGGGACGCTGCATCTCGCCGTGCTTGGCGCCCAGGACCACTACCGCGCCGGCGAAAGCCGGGATAACCCACTGCAGCATCTTCAGCTGCTGCTGGGCGGCCTTCAGCTCGTCCGAGGCGTCCGGGCGCGGTTCCGTGGCACCCTCGGCGCCTTCGGCAGCGAGCTTCTCCACCTTCTTGCCCAGGATGCCCGAGTACAGGGTCACTGCAGCGCCCACCACGGTGACCGCAGTCTTGATGACGGTGTCCCTGGCCACGCCTTCCTGCTTGGCGATGCGGCCCTTGTTCTCCCAGGCGATGGCGAGGTCCGCCACCAGGTGCGAGGCGAACGCTGCCGTCTGGAACGGCGCCCACTTCATCCAGCCGGCGCTGGAGAGCCGCGTCCGCTCGGACGGGTCCTTCGCCTCCGCTGCCGCACCGTTCAGGCCGATGGCGCCCATAAGGGACCCGCCGAACCAGGCTGCTGCCGAGAGATCGTGAACTGAACGGGCAATAAGATTTCCTGCCATGGTGTGCATTCCTATCGTTGAGCTGCCTAAGATGCCGCGCCTGCGGACTTCACTTGCCGTGTCCCATCAAGGTCATGGTCCGCCCATGGTAAGCACACTTACTAATGTTACGAAAGCCCGTCTTCCACGGGCGGAACGCGTAATATCGGGGCCATGGGAAACACAGGGACGCTGTTCGGCTGGGCATTTGGTGACCCGGCGCGGGATCAAGAGGATGCATACGTAGGAAACCTGCAGGACGAGGCCCTGGCCAACGCCCGGGAGACCGCCCAGGCCAAAGGGGTGTCCGTCGTGGCGGATTCCCAGGTGTTCACGGTCCTCAGTGCCGATGACTCACTCGTGGAGCTGGACAACGCACCGGGCAAGCTCGTGGTCCGCTGCACCGTGCACGTTGAGGGACCGGGGGCTGAAAAGCTGCGCGCCGAAGGGCCGATGAACGGCTGACCGATGTCGGACGGGGACTCCACCATCAGCCAGGCCGCCGACGCCGTCGAGCAGGTATCCAACACCAAGACCCTGGATGTCTTGGCCCGGGCCGGCTTCGCCGTCATGGCCCTGCTGCACATCATCATCGGCGCCATTGCCATCACCGTGGCCTTCGGGCAGCCAGGCGAAGCGGAACCCACGGGCGCCATTGAGCAGCTGGCCGCGAACCCCTGGGGCACGGCGGTCATGTGGTCCTGCGTGCTGGCATGCTTTGGCCTGGGGGTGTGGCAGGCGAGCGAGGCGACCCTGCGGGCGCGCCCGCTGCCGCGGAAGGAGCGGCTCTCCAAGCTCATTTCCTCGGGCTTCCTGGCCATCGCCTACACCAGCGTGGGGCTCAGCTTCGCGGGTTTCGCGGTGGGAATACGGGGTGACTCCAGCGAAAGCACCCGGGATTTCAGTGCCTCGTTGATGGCCACGCCCACGGGACTGTGGGCGCTGGTAGCCCTGGGCCTGACAATCATCGGGATTGGGGTCTACTTTGTGGCCAAGGGTGTGCGGCGCGGATTCAAGGAGGAGCTCTTCCACTTTGACGGCACCCGACGCGGCCGGCTGATCGACACGCTTGGCGTTGCCGGCCACATCGCCAAAGGGATAGCGCTGTTCCTCACCGGACTGCTCTTCGTGATCGCCGCGGCCAAGCACGACGCCGAGGAGTCCACCGGACTGGACGGCAGCCTCAAAGCCCTGCGTGACCACCCGTTCGGGCCGACCCTGCTGGTGGCCATCGGCGCCGGGTTCATCGCCTACGGAATTTTTGCCCTGGTCCGGTCACGGTTCGGCCGGATGTAGTTCCGGCCTGTTTCGGGGTACGGACCTGTTTCGGGGTACGGAGGAACCATGACGCATTCCGCAGCCATAGACCAAGCCCACGGCGTCGGCCCTGCCGCCCCGGGGGACGTAACCCCCGCCGTCACGGAGACGGCAGGCCGCGCCTTCGCCGGACTGTTCCGGATGCTGAAGCTGGCAAGGCCGGACCGGCCCATTCACCCGGAGGGCATCGGCCTGGCAGGACGGCTGACACGGACCGGCAGTTCCGGGGCAACCAGCGGGGTGGAGTGGCTCGATACTCCGGGCATCGACTCCGTCAAGGCCAGGTTCTCGCGATCGGTGGGGCTGCCCCAGCAGCTTCCGGACATCCTGGGCCTGGCCCTGCGCATCACGCCATCCTCCGGCGGCATCACGGACGTGCTGTTCGCCTCCACCGGCTGGCGGCTTCCCGGAAGGTTCCTGCTCCAGCCGAAACTCGACGTTGCCAGCGCCACCTTCACAACACTCATGCCGTACCGGGGCGGGAAAGGGCCCGTATTGCTGGGGCTGCGGACCAGCGAGGTGCCGGCGGGGCCGCTGGCCTCCGGGGAATGGGTACTCAACCTCTACTGGGCCAAACCCGCGGGGCCCTGGCGTGAATGCGGCGAACTCCGCCTGCGGGCAGAACCGGAACCGGCGGACACGCCCGTGCGCTTCAATCCCCTCGGGAACCAGCCGCCGGGAGCCCAGACCTACGCGTGGACCCGCCGCCTCAGGGAACGCTCCTACCGCGCGGCACAGCGGCCCGCACCCGCCGCCGTCGCAAACTCCGCCCCCGCTTCAGCCGCACCCGCCGCTACAGAAAGGAACACCATGTCCACCGTGTCGCAGCTCTTCAACTCCCCCGCCGCCGATGTGTGGAGGGTCATCGCCGACGGATGGCTTTACTCCGGCTGGGTGGTGGGCACCTCCCGGATCCGGGCTGTGGACGACCAATGGCCTGCAGCAGGCGCCCGGCTCCACCACTCCGTGGGCGGCTGGCCGCTGGTGATTGACGACAGCACGCAGGTGACAGCCGTCGAGCCGGGCCGCCGGCTGGAAGTCATCGCCCGCGGCTGGCCGATGGGTGAAGCCAAAGTGGTGATTACGCTGGAGGACCAGGACGGGCAATGCCGGGTCACCATTTCCGAGGACGCCGTCCGCGGACCGGGGAAGATGATGCCCAAGTTCCTGCGCGACCCCCTGATCGCTGTCCGGAACCGGGAAACCCTGCGGCGGCTCGAGCTGATGGCCGCAGGCGGGGCCGGGAAGTAGCGCGGCCGGGTTAAAGCAGAAAGCCGGCAGCGGGAATGTTCCCGGGCTGCCGGCTTTCCTGCCGCATGAACCCTTGTTAGACCTGTGCTGCCACGCCGTCGCGGGAGATGTTCACCATGTCCTCGCGCGGCACCACCTTGATGCGCTCACGCTTGACCTCCACGCCGTGGGAGCCGCCGGCCTCTGTGGCGGCTGCGCCGAGGGCCAGCTCGTGGGCGTCCAGGGCCAGCCAGCCTTCCCAGCTGGTGAACTGCACGCCGCGGGCGTCCAGGAGTTCGACGACGGCCTCTTCCTGGGGTGCCTGCGCCACGGGAAGGTTTTCGCGGTCCTCCAGCAGGTAGGTCACGGTCTCCAGGGCGTCGCCCTTGGTGTGGCCGATCAGGCCGACGGGTCCCCGCTTGATCCACCCGGTGGCGTAGATGCCCGGCACGTGGGTGCCGGCGGCATCCAGGACGCGGCCGCCGTCGTTCGGGATGACGCCCTTCGTGTGGTCGAACTCGATCTCCGGAAGGGCGGAACCGAAGTAGCCAATGGCGCGGTACACGGCCTGGACCGGGTAGTCCACGAACTCCCCGGTGCCGCGGGCGTTGCCCGTGCCGTCCAGCTCGGTGCGCTCAAACCGCATGCCGGCCACCTTGCCCGGCGTCTCGGCGTCGTCATAGATTTCCACCGGGCTGTGCAGGAAGTGCAGGTGCAGGCGGCGGGAAGCCTTCAGCTCGGAGAGGTCCTCGGGCTGCTCGGCGATCCAGTTGGTGAGCGTGCCCACCATGGTCTTGGTCTGGTTGTTCGTCTGGATCTGGCGGTCGGATTCCTCGTCGAACTCGAAGTCCTCCGGGTACAGGATGATGTCCACGTCCTTGGAGTGGGACAGCTCGCGCAGCTCCAGCGGGGTGAACTTGACCTGGGCCGGGCCGCGGCGGCCGAACACGTGGACGTCCGTGACGGGCGAGGCCTTCAGGCCGGCGTAGACGTTGTCCGGGATCTCGGAGACCAGGAGGTCATCGGCGTGCTTGGACAGGACGCGGGCCACGTCCAGTGCCACGTTGCCGTTGCCGATCACGGCGATTTCCTTGGCGTCCAGCGGCCATTCGCGCGGGACGTCCGGGTGGCCGTCGTACCAGGAGACGAAGTCCGCGCCGCCGAACGAGCCTTTCAGCTCGATGCCGGGGATGTTCAGGTCCGCGTCCTTGATGGCGCCGGTGGCGAAGATGACGGCGTCGTAGTGGGTGCGGAGGTCCTCGATGGTGAGGTCGGTGCCGTAGTCCACGTTGCCGAAGAAGCGGATGTCGCCGCGGTCCAGGACCTTGTGCAGGGCGTTGACGATGCCCTTGATGCGGGGGTGGTCCGGGGCGACGCCGTAGCGGATCAGGCCGTAGGGTGCCGGGTAGCGGTCAAAGAGGTCGATGCTCACGGTCAGCTCGCCGCTCTTGACGGCTTCGCTCTTGGTGAGGATGTCGGCGGCGTAGACGCCTGCCGGGCCGGAGCCCACGACGGCGACGCGCAGCGGACGTTCGGCAGAACCTACGGTGGTGCTTGATGACACGGCTGTGTTCCTTTTTCTTCGGTCCGTCCCAACTAACTAGCAATTAATGTCGTTTTGAGGGCTCATAACGACATCTGCTGCTACCTGGTTGGGTGGGGGCTAGGTGGTGAGGACTCGGGGCTTGCTGGTGCGGGGGCTGTTCGGGGTGGTGGTGCTGTAGTCAGCGGTTTTGAAGTGCGACGGCGCGAACGGGCTCACGCGCACAACGTCGCCGATGACAATTACTGCGGGATTTGCGACGCCGGCGGCTTCCGCCTGGTCTGCAATGGAACCAAGCGTGCCAATCGTCACGCGCTGGTCCGGCAAATAGCCGTTTTCCACGATACCAACTGGCGTGTGGGATGGCAGGCCAGCTTTGCCCAGGGCGGACGCGGATTCGCGCAGCTGGCCGACGCCCATCAGCAGCACAATGGTGTGGTCGGCGCGGGCCGGGACCTCGGAGAGTTCCTCGTGTCCGGTGACCACGCTGAAGCCCTTGGCCAGGCCGCGGTGCGTCACGGGGATGCCGGCCGCTGCCGGAACCGAGATCGCGGACGTGACGCCGGAAACCACTTCAACCTCGACGCTGTGCTGCCGGCAGTATTCGGCCTCTTCGCCTCCGCGGCCCAGGACGTAGGGGTCGCCGCCCTTGAGCCGGACCACGCGGTGGCCGTTCAGGGCTTCCTCGACGAGGATCCGGTTGATTTCGGCCTGGGGCACGGGGTGGTGGCCGGGGGTCTTGCCCACTTCGATGATGCGGACGTCCGGAGCCAGCTCGTTCAGGAGTTCGCGGGGGCCCAGGCGGTCTGCCACAACGACGTCGGCCTGGCCCAGGAGCCGGCGGCCGCGGACGGTGATCAGGCCGGTGTCGCCGGGTCCGCCGCCAACCAGTGCCACCGAACCACGGTGGGCGCGGCGGCGGCGCAGCGGAAGGTCGCCCGTTTCCAGGGCGGTGGCAACGGCGTCGCGGACGGCCATGGCGCGCCGCGGGTCTCCCCCGGCGTTCACGGCGATCTTGACGTCGTCCACTTCGGCAACAGCCGGGGTCCAGGCTGCGGAGGCTTCATGGTCGGAGGCGTTGACGCACCAGACGCGCTGCGCCTCGGCGTCGGACGACACCTGCGCATCCACGGCGGAATCGCCGGTAGCCGTCTGGACGAACCACACGCCGTCGACATCTTCGGAACGGTAGGGGCGCGGCTCCCAGGTGAGGAGGCCGGCGTCGGCCAGTTCCTTGAGCGCGGCGGAGGCAATGGGAGCCACGACGGTGACCCGTGCACCGGCGTCCAGCAGCCCCTTGGCGCGGCGGGCCGCAACGGGGCCGCCGCCCACCACCAGCACGGGGCGGCCAAGGAGGCGCAGCGCCGTGGGGTAGATATCCTGAATTGCCATGAATCAACGGTAGGGCGGCGTCACATATGCCAACAACGGGGCAGCAACACCAGTTCACGTGAGGTAACGCTGCGTCACAAAGCCTGCCGCCCGCCGTCGTACTCCGTTGTGGGGCACATTGGCGGGCGTCAGGGCCGGATGCGCAGCGATCCCCGGCGTGTCCGTGTCAATGTGCCCCGGTTCGGTTGCCGGCGCTGCCAAGGAAGTGTCCGCGGTCCGTGATGAGCCGCTGCAGGTACGGGCGCAGGACCAAGCGCTCCACCACGCGGCCCAGCGGGCCGAACGGCGCCGTGAACTCCACCCGGTCCGTCATGATGCAGCCGCCGCGGGTGGGCTCGAATTCATGAATGTGGCGGAAGGACCTGAATGGGCCCTTTACCTGCTCGTCCGTGAAGCTGCGGGGGAAGTCGAACGCGGTGACGCGGCTGGTCATGGTGAGCGGAATTCCGAAGTGCCGCGCCCGCCAGGTGACCTCCTGCCCCTCGCCGATGAGCCCGGACGTCACCCCGGCTACTGCCCGCTCCCCCGAGCCCTTCTGGGACTCCACATGGGCGTCAACGCTCCGGGCCAGGTCGAACAGCCGCTCCGGGGGAAGGGAGCTTTCGGCAGACAAAGCTGGTGGTCATGGGGCCAGTCTGCCAGCCGGGGCACTTCAGTGCCGGACGGTCGTGGGGCACTTTGGTCCCGTATCGGCGTTCGGCGGGCGGTTTTGACGGCGTGTCCGTGTCAAAGTGCCCCAGTTGCGCCAGCAGGACGCAGAAAAGCGGAGAGCCCGACGGCGGGAGGTCGCCGTCGGGCTCTGCGGTGTGCGGAAGGTGGGGGTGCTTAGCGGGTGCTGCCGGCCAGGAGCCCGCGGCTGCGGAGGAGCCGCTTCTCGATGGGCCCGAAGACCAGCAGTTCGATCAGGATGCCGACGGCGAGGATCAGCAGGATTGCCGACATCACCACGGTCATGTCGGACAGGATGCGGCCCTGGTCCAGCAGCGAGCCCAGGCCGAAGCCGATGGTGCCGCCCACCGCGATGATCTCCGCCGCCATAAGCGAACGCCAGGAGAAGGCCCAGCCCTGCTTCAGGCCGCCGAGGTAGCCGGGCAGCGCTGCGGGAAGGATGATCTGCAGCGCCATCTCCAGCCGGGAGGCGCCCAGGACGGTTCCCACGCGCCGGTACTGCGGCGGGATCTGGTCCACGCCGGAGATCAGCCCGTTGATGATGGACGGAATGGCGCCCATGAACACCACGAAATACACGGTGGCGTCGGTGAGGCCGAACCAGATGATCGCGGCCGGCACCCAGGCCACCGAGGGCAGGACCTGGAGGCCGGAAATCAGCGGCCCGAACGCGCGGCGCAGCGGCGCCACCTGGGCCAGCAGAAGGCCCACGGGGGTGGCGATGGCCACCGAAATGAGGAAGCCCACCAGCCCGCGCTGCAATGACGTCCACACGGCTTCCTGGAGTTTGCCTTCGTTCCACAGGACACCCACCTGGGTGGCCACGTCCAGCGGTCCGGGCACCAGGTCGCGGCGCTTGACCCCGAGCGAGACGTAGAACTGCCAGATCAGCACCAGCACCACCAGGGCGGCGATGGGCAGCAGGATGCGGCTCCAGTCGATGCGGTTCTTGCGTGCGGCGTCGGACTGCAGGGAATCGAGCCCGGACTCGAGTTCCCGCAGGTCCTCGTTGCCGGTGGAGGTCCGGGTGAGGGCGGCGTGGATATGCCGGGCTTCAACGGGCTCCACCACCGGATCGGTATCGGCCAGGGGTGTGGGGTTACTTGGCATGGCGGCGGATCTCCTCCCGGAGCCGGGCGGTGATGACCCCGGTCAGCTGGCCGGCGAGTCCGGCGTCGGTACGGTGTTCCTCGGTGACGGCCCATTCCTGGACCACGCGGCCGGGGCGGGAGGACAGCAGCAGCACGCGCTGGCCCAGCCGCACGGCTTCCCGGACGTTGTGGGTCACAAAGACGATGGTCCGGCCGGTTTCCTTCCAGATCCGCTCCAGCTCATCGTGCAGCAGGTCGCGGGTGATGGCGTCGAGGGCGGCGAACGGCTCGTCCATGAGCAGCAGTTGGCGGTCCTGCGCCAGCGACCTCGCCAGGGACACGCGCTGGCGCATGCCACCGGACAGCTCGTGCGGGCGCTTGTCCCCCGCTGCGCCCAGGTGCACCAGTTCCAGGAGCTCCTGGGCCTTGGCCTTGCGCTCGGCCTTGCCCACGCCGCGGAGTTTCAGGGCCAGTTCGATGTTCTCTCGGGCGGTCAGCCAGGGGAACAGCGCGGCGTCCTGGAACATGAAGGCGGCACCGTCGCTGGGCACTTCCAGGGCGCCCGACGACGGCGGTTCCAGTCCCGCGATGATGTTCAGCAGGGTGGATTTGCCGCAGCCGGAGGCACCGAGGAGGGCAACGAACTCGCCCTTCCCGATGGTGGCGTTGACGTCGTCCAGTACCGGGGCGCCGTCGCCGAAGCGCTTGCCCAGGTGTTCCAGTACGACTGGCATGGTGCCGTCCTTAAGTAGGTGGGTGGATCAGTCCTGGCCGAGGCCGGCTGCTGAAATCTTGGTTGCTGCGGCTCCGTTGAGCGGGCGGAGGTCGAAGAGGCCGGTGATGTCCGCCTGCTTGGTGGTGCCGGCCTCGACGCCGTCCTCCAGGAGCCGCGGGTAGCTTCCGGCGAGGGGGTCCAGGGTGAAGGTGATGTTGGCCAGGGACCGGGCCAGGACGTCGTCGGCGAGGGCTGCCCCTGCCGACTCCTGCAGGGCGGAGTTGATGACGGCGGACTTTTCCGCGGCAGGGGCCCCGTTAAGCCAGGCCACCGACTCCGCGTGGCCGGCCAGGAGTGCCTCGACGGTCTCCGGGTGGTCGGCGGCAAATTTCTGGTTGACGATCAGGACGGTGGTGGGGAACTCGCCGGGTTTGCCCGTGCCGGCCCCGTCCCAGAGGTCCTTTTCATCCACCAGGACCTCCGCGCCGGCCTGGAGCACCAGCCGCGAGGCCCACGGCTCAGGCAACCACGCGCCGTCGAGCTTTCCGTCCTGGAACAGCTTCAGAATCTGGGCGTTTTCCGTGGGGTTGATGGCCACGTCGCCGCTGCCGTCAACGTTGGTCTGGTATCCCTCGGACGCAAGCCACGCGCGGAGGGCCACATCCTGGGTGCCGCCGAGCTGCGGGGAAGCCAGCGTCCTGCCTTTGAGGTCCGCCGCGGAGTTGATCTCCGGCCTGACAACCAGCTGCGCACCGCCGGCGGCGGCACCGGCGATGATCCGCACGGACTGGCCCTGGCTCTTCACGAACGAGTTGATGGCCGGGTTGGGGCCGATGTAGGCGGCGTCGATGGCACCGGCGTTCAGCGCCTCGATCGCGGCGGGCCCGGCGTTGAATGTTTCGGTGCTGAGCGCGGTGCTGCCCAGGGCCTCTGCCAGGAAGCCCTGCTTGATGCCCACCAGTGCGGGGGCGTGGGTGACATTGCCGAAGTACCCCAGCTTGAGCTCAGCGGCGGGCGTGGGTTCAGCGGCCTGCGCCTCTGTGTTGCGTGAAACCGTTGAGGCCACCACGGCGCCGACGGCGATCAGCAGGACCAGCCCGATGGCCAGGGCAGCCTCAATGGCACGCTTGCGCTTGGGTACCGCGCTTTCGCCTGCCACGATGCGGGTCATCCCGGGCTTGGAACTAGTCATTGTTTCACCATAGGGAGTGCCCCAAACCCGTTCAATGACGCGGAAACGGGGGGTCACGCGGGTTCATCTAGCGTCATATTCGGACGCTGTTCGCCGGGGTCGCCGGAACGGTACCCGCTCGCCGTTCCGCTCCGGCGCCGTGGCACCGTTCCGGCGATCGGGCGGCGTCAGCCCGCCCTTGACCGCTCAGTTTCCCTTGACGTTGACCAGCTGCCGCAGCTTGTGCCGGACGGTGACCAGGTCCGCGGCGTCCTGCATGACGACGTCGATGGGCTTGTAAGCGGCGGGTATCTCATCGATGAACGCCTCCGAGGCCCGGAACTCGATCCCCCGCATGGCCTTTTTCAGTTCGTCCAGGGAGAACGTTTTGCGGGCGGCGTTGCGTGAGTATTCCCGGCCCGCCCCGTGCGGCGAGGAGTTCAGCGACGCCACGTTGCCGAGGCCCTCCACCACGTACGACGACGTCCCCATGGACCCCGGGATAAGTCCAGGATCGCCGGGCGCGGCTTTGATGGCGCCCTTGCGTGACACCCAGACGGACTTGCCGTAGTGGATCTCCTGCTGGGTGAAGTTGTGGTGGCAGTTGACCCGCTCGAGTTCCGTGACGGGCCCGCCCACCCAGCGGCCGAACTGTGCGCTGACGCGGTCCATCATCTCTTCGCGGTTCAGGAGCGCGAAGTGCTGGGCCCAGCGCAGCTCCGCGATGTACCTGTCGAACTGCGGTGTGCCTTCCTCCAGGTAGGCGAGGTCAGGGTCCGGCAGGTGGATCCGCCTCTTGGTCACCACGTGCTGCGCGACGCCGATGTGGTGCTGGGCGATCTTGTTGCCGATGCCGCGCGAACCGGAGTGCAGGAACAGCCACACGGCGTCGGTCTCGTCGGCGCAAACCTCAATGAAGTGGTTGCCCGATCCGAGCGAGCCCAGCTGGAGATCCCATTTCTCAACATACTGGCCGGGGTTGAAACCTGCTTCCGCGGCCAGTCTCTTCAGCTCCGCGATCCTTGGTTCAGCCGTGGGCAGCACGGTCCTGTTGTTGTGTCCCGCGGACAGTGGAATGGCCCGTTCGATGTCCTCACGCAGTTTCTTCCGGTCCCTGGGCAGGCCCTTCAGGGAGTACTGGGTCCGGACCGCGATCATGCCGCAGCCAATATCAACCCCCACGGCCGCCGGCATGATCGCGTGCAGGGTGGGGATCACCGAGCCCACGGTGGCGCCCTTTCCCAGGTGCGCATCGGGCATCAGGGCAAGGTGCGGATAGATGAACGGCAGCTGCGAGGCCTGCACCGCCTGCTCACGGGTCTTGTCATCCAGGATCGAGGCCCAGTTCAGCAGCTTGCTGTTGATCGTTTCCATGCGGTGCCTCCCATGGGACGGCCGGGGACTAACGTGGTTCCTAGGCTAACCCCCGGCGATACAACGGCACCCAAAGGAGACGCATCATGGTGGACGTCCGGACCGACATCCTCATCAACCGCCCCCGCACAGAGGTGGCAGGCTATGCGGCCAATCCGGACAACGCGCCCAAGTGGTACGTGAACATCCATAGGTCGCAGCGCCTGAACACCGGACCGCTGGGCACTGGCACCAAGGTTGCCTTCACGGCGAGGTTCCTGGGCCGCGAGCTCAACTACACCTATGAGTTTGTTGACTATGTCCCCGGCGAAAGGCTTGTGATGCGGACGGCTCAGGGCCCGTTCCCCATGCAGACCACCTACACCTGGACGGACGACGACGGCGGGACCCGTATGACGCTCGGCAACACCGGGAGCCCTCGGGTTTCTCGAAGCTGGCAGGGCTGTTCATGGCACCAATGATCCGCCGGCAAACCCGCAAGGACCTGCAGAAACTCAAAGCGGTCCTGGAAAGCTAACGCCGGACGCCGGCGCGGGCTGGAGCCTACGCCGTCCTGCGGTGCAGGCCCCTCGGCTGCTGCCGCAGGCCCGGCTCCGGCTCGCGCAGCAGGCGCAGGTTGAACCAGCAGAACATGGCGAGCCCGAAGTACAGGCACAGTTCCATCGCCTCGGCATACTCAGAGATAACGAAGGTGGGCTCCGGCCAGATCAGCAGGCGGAACAGGCGGTAGCCGGCGGCCAGCCCGAAGGCCGGCACCAGGCACAGCGGCGGGACCAGCACGCGCCTGGACTTCAGGTTCTTCCACCGTTTTCCCATGCCTGCCCATACCAGCGGGGCACAGGCGCCATAGAGGCTCGCAAGGAGCATGGCCGCGGGGACCAGTTCCTGCACGCCGCGGATGTTGTGCACCGTGGTCTCGCCCTGGCGGTTGACCTCGTTCAGGGATTCGGGCGTGGCCCAGCCGAAGACGCGCTGGCCCCAGGAGATCTCCTCGCCTGTGAGGAACCATACCCCCAGTGCCACAACTGCATAGAGCACGGCAATGCCCCAGCGCTTGGCACGGAGCAGGTACACCGTGATGAGGGGCAGGAAGATGCTGGCCGCCAGGAGGCAGGCGAACTGGAGCCATTCGATCAGGGAGTCCTCGTTGACCAGCCAGAGGTAGAAGTCCTTGAACGGGAGGGCTGCCGCGGCCACCACGGCGATGATGAAGGGGATCAGTATGAGCAGCCGCTCGTGGCGGGGGGAGATTTTCCAGTCCTCGGAGTCCCGCCGCAGGTGCTCTGCCGCCCGGGTTTTCCACTCTTGGATGGCCGGCATGGTGCCTCCTCAGCTGTTGCGTCCATGTCCCAAAGGAAGCTGGTGCCCCCGCTGACCATTAAGTCTTGGTGTTGCAGCACCCCGCACGAGTAGCGAGTACTTGGATTTGAACAGGGCAGCACTGATGGCTGCTGCCAGTACTCACCGCCGGAGACGACAAAACCGCGGCTTGTTCGCGAATCCGGACCATCAAGGCCAGGCTTCGCGAACAAGCCGCGGTTTCGAAGGAAAGATCAGATGCTGTAGCGCTCGTCCTCATGGTCGCCCGGGTGGTCCTTGACCAGTCCGGCAGCAAGGGTGTTGCCATCCAGCGGGTCAATCACCAGGAACGCTCCGGTACGGCGGTGGTGGAGGTAGTTCTCCAGCGGCAGCGGCGCGGCCAGCCGGAGCTGGGCGTTGCCGATGTCGTTGAGTTCCAGGGTGGACGCCGGCTCCAGTTTGAAGGAGGCGAGGTCCAGCTTGCCGCCGACGTTGCGGACCAGGGCCTGCACGGTTCGGGTGCCGTGCTTGACCAGCACCTTCTGGCCCTCGCGGAGCGGCTTCGGGGACAGCCAGCAGAGTGCTGCGTACAGGTCGGCGGAGGCTTCGCGGACGGTGCCGGCGGCGGCGATGGTGTCACCGCGGGCGACGTCGAATTCCTCAGCCAGGCGGATCGCCACGGACTGCGGCGCGGCGGCTTCCTCAAGCGAGGCGCCGGCGAAGTCGATGCCCACCAAAGTGGTGGTGCGCGGGTCTTGGCCGGGTGTAAGGACGGAGACCTTGTCCCCCACCTTGACCGAGCCCTCGGTGATCTGGCCGGCATACGCGCGGTAGTCGCGGTAGGCCTCCACGTCCAGGCCGGCGGCGACGGCGTCGGGGGCCAAAGCGCCCTGCGGCCGGATGACCAGCTGCACCGGGAAGCGGAAGCTCTCCAGGTGGCTTTCAAGTTCATCAGCCGCCGGGAGGGTTTCGAGGACCTCCAGCAGCGCCGGGCCGGTGTACCAAGGGGTCCGCTCGGAGCGCTCCACCACGTTGTCACCGTCCAAGGCGGACACGGGGACCACCAACAGGTCGGTTATCCCATCGGAGCCGAGGCCCAGCTCGCGGCCCACCTGCTGCACGTCGGCTTCGATCTCGCGGAACACGGACTCGCTGAAGTCCACTAGGTCGATCTTGTTCACGGCCACGATCACATGCGCCACCCGCAGCAGCTGCAGCACGGAAAGGTGACGGCGGGTCTGCTCCAGCACGCCCTTCCGGGCGTCGATGAGTACGACGACGGCATCCGCGGTGGACGCGCCCGTCACCGTGTTCTTGGTGTACTGCACGTGCCCGGGGCAGTCGGCCAGGATGAAGCTGCGGCGGTCGGTGGCGAAGTAGCGGTAGGCCACGTCGATGGTGATGCCCTGTTCGCGCTCGGCGCGCAGTCCGTCGGTCAGCAGGGCGAGGTCGATGCCGCCAGCAGCACCGCCGAAGCCGCGGTCCGCGGAGGTGCGGGCAACGGCGTCGAGCGTGTCAGCCAGGATGGCCTTGGAATCGTGAAGGAGGCGGCCCACCAAAGTGGACTTGCCGTCGTCGACCGATCCTGCGGTGGCGAACCGGAAGAGCGTCGTGGGCAGGCCTTCGGTGAGCGAGCCTGTCGAAATCTCGGAGATCGTGCTCATTAGAAATACCCGTCCTTCTTGCGGTCTTCCATGGCGGCCTCGGAGATGCGGTCATCTGCCCGGGTGGCGCCACGTTCGGTCAGGGTGGAGGCAGCAACTTCGACCACAACGTCGGCCACCGTGTACGCGTCCGACTCCACGGCGCCGGTGCAGGACATGTCCCCCACGGTGCGGTAGCGGACGGTCTTGGTAATGACATCCTCGTGCGGCAGCGGCTGGGAGACCTCGCCCACTGCGCGCCACATGCCGTCGCGGGCGAAGACCTCGCGCTCGTGGGCGTAGTACAGGCCGGGCAGCTCAATGTTCTCGCGCTCGATGTAGCGCCAGATGTCCAGCTCGGTCCAGTTGCTGATGGGGAAGGCGCGGACGTGCTGGCCCACGGTGTGGCGGCCGTTGTAGAGGTTCCACAGCTCGGGGCGCTGGTTGCGCGGGTCCCACTGGCCGAACTCGTCGCGGAGGCTCAGGATGCGCTCCTTGGCGCGGGCCTTGTCCTCGTCGCGGCGGCCGCCGCCGAACACGGCGTCGAACTTGTTCTGCTGGATGGCGTCCAGCAGCGGGACGGTCTGCAGCGGGTTGCGGGTGCCGTCGGCGCGCTCAGCGAGCTCGCCGCGGTCAATGAACTCCTGCACGGAGCCCACCACGAGCTTCAGGCCCAGGCGCTCAACAGTGCGGTCGCGAAAGTCGATGACCTCGGGGAAGTTGTGGCCGGTATCCACGTGCAGCACCGGGAACGGGACCTTGCCCGGCCAGAAGGCCTTGGTGGCCAGGTGCAGCATCACCACGGAGTCCTTGCCGCCGGAGAACAGCAGCGCGGGCTTCTCGAACTCGGCAACAACCTCGCGGATGATATGGATCGCCTCGGACTCAAGGGTGTCCAGGCTGGAGAGGCGCGTGGAAACGGCAGCTTCAGTCACCTGGGTGGTCTCCTCGGTTAAGTAAGTGCTCATACGTGTAGTCCGCATTCTGTCTTGTCGGTCCCTGCCCAGCGGCCGGCGCGGGGGTCGTCGCCCGGCGCCACCTTCCGGGTGCAGGGCTGGCAGCCAATGGAGGGGTAACCCTGGGAAAGCAGCGGGTTGACGGGCAGCAGGTTGTCGTCCGAGTACTGGACCAGCTGGTCGAACGTCCACGCAGCCACCGGGTTCACCTTGACCAGGCCGTTGGCATCGTCCCAGGTGACCAGCGGGGTGTTGGTCCGGGTGGGGGCTTCATCGCGGCGGACGCCGGTGAACCACAGTTCGTAGCCGGACAGGGTGCGGCGCAGCGGGGCCACCTTGCGGAGGGCGCAGCACTGGGCGGCGTCGCGGGCGAACAGGTCCTTGCCCAGGAGCCGGTCCTGCTGTTCCACGGTGTTCTCCGGAAGCACGTCCACCACGTTGACGCGGAGGTTCGCGGCCACCTCGTCACGCGTGGCGTAGGTTTCCGGGAAGTGGTAGCCGGTCTCCAGGAACAGGACGTCGACGCCGGGCATCTGGTCCGCGACCAGCGCGGGCAGGACGGCGTCGGCCATGGAGCAGGCGACGGCGACGGCGGGCAGTTCGAAGTTGCGCTCCACCCAGGCGATGACATCGCGGGCGGGAGCGTCCCAGCCGAGTTCGGCGGCACCGGCTTCGGCGATGGCCTTCAGTTCTTCGTGGGAGCGGAGCTTGGGGGCGGTTGCCGCCACAGCCTCAACCTGGGCTGAGGCCTCGGCCGGGGCAGCCACCGGATCCACTCCAAGCGCGTGCTTACTCACTGGAGTGCCTCCTCGTCTGCTGCGTGGGCCCACTCGGCGAAGGTCTGGCCCTCGGCGCGCTGGGCCACAAAGGTGCGGACAACGCGCTCCACGTAGTCGGGCAGGTCATCGACGTACACCTTGAGGCCGCGGACGGTGCGTCCCAGGCCTGCTTCCTCGCGCTCGTTGGAAGCCAGCCCGCCGCCCAGGTGGACCTGGAAACCCGGGGAGGGGTCGCCGTCGGGCGTTGGAAGCATCATGCCCTTGAGGCCGATGTCCGCGGTCTGGATGCGTGCGCAGGAGTTGGGGCAGCCGTTGATGTGCAGGGACAGCGCGTGCGGCAGCTCGCCGGACGCGGCGAGGTCGGCCAGGCGGCGCTCCAGCTCGGCAACTGCGGTGGCGGCCGTGTACTTGGTCTCCACGATGGCCAGCTTGCAGTACTCGATGCCGGTGCAGGCGATGGTGCCGCGGCGGAACACGGACGGGCGGGCGGACAGGCCCAGCGCGTCCAGCTCTGCCACGAGGGGCTCCACCTGGTCCTTCTCGACGTCCAGGACAACGAGCTTCTGGTGCGGGGTGGTGCGCAGCCGGTAGGAGCCGCGGGCCTCGAGGGTGTCGGCGAGCTTGACCAGCGCGGCGCCGGAGAGCCGGCCGGCCAGCGGGGTGGCGCCGATGAAGAACTTGCCGTCCTTCTGTTCATGCACGCCGATGTGGTCGCCGGGGGTGGTGGGCTTGGGCGCGGCCGGACCGTCAGCCAGCTTGTAGCCCAGGTATTCGTCCTCCAGGATCTGGCGGAACTTCTCCGGACCCCAGTCCGCCATCAGGAACTTCAGGCGGGCCTTGGTGCGCATGCGCCGGTAGCCGTAGTCACGGAAGATGCTGGTGACGCCGAGCCACACGTCCGCGGCCTGCTCCGGGGTCACGAACGCACCCAGGCGCTTGCCGAGCATCGGGTTGGTGGACAGCGCGCCGCCGGCCCAGAGGTCGTAGCCGACGCCGAGTTCGGGGTGGCGGACACCCACCAGTGCGAAGTCGTTGATCTCGTGGACCACGTCCTGGCTGGGGTGGCCGGTGATGGCGGTCTTGTACTTGCGCGGCAGGTTGGACAGCAGCGGGTTGCCGATGAACCGCTCCCCCAGCTCCTCGATGAGCGGGGTGGGGTCGATGATCTCGTCCTTGGCGATGCCGGCCACCGGCGAACCCAGTATCACGCGGGGAACGTCGCCGCAGGCCTCGGTGGTGGACAGGCCAACACCTTCCAGGCGGGTCCAGATCTCCGGGATGTCCTCCACGCGGATCCAGTGCAGCTGGATGTTCTGGCGGTCGGTCAGGTCGGCGGAATCCCGGGCGAAGTCCACGGAGATCTGGCCGATGACGCGCAGCTGCTCGGTGGTGAGGGCGCCGCCGTCGATCCTCACACGGAGCATGAAGTACTTGTCCTCGAGCTCGTGCGGCTCAAGCGTTGCGGTCTTGCCGCCGTCGATCCCGGGCTTGCGCTGGGTGTAGAGGCCCCACCAGCGGAACCGGCCGTGCAGGTCCTGGCCGGGGATGGCGTCGAAGCCTTCCTTGGAGTAGATGGTCTCGATACGCTCGCGCACGTTCAGGCCGTCGTCTTCCTGTTTCCAGGTTTCGTTGGCGTTCAGGGGCGTTTTGCCGTCCACTTTCCACTGCCCGTGCGGCTTCGCGGCGGGACGGGACGGGCGGGCCGGGCGCTTCGCGGCAGCGGAATCCGCCGACGCTCCGGCTAGAGCTGTATCAGTCATGCATCGACTGTAGGTCCCGCCCGAAGAGCGTCACAAAGGCCCGGAAACGCTAAGTCACCTAGGGAAATATTTCGTCACGAAACGCCGGACAACCTTGAACAAGCCACCCTCCTGTGCATTTGCTGGCGGTTCCGCGGGGGCCGTTTGGGGGGCCTGTGCTGCTGTTTCGGCCGGCGCGTGGGCCGCCGCTTCACGGGCTTTTGCGACGGCGGCGTCATACCTGTCCAGCGCGATCTCGGCCAGCACCGGGGACGGCAGCAGGGGTTCGGTGACGACGTCCGCCCCGGCCTTGGCGAGCTGGTCGTGGAAGAAGCCCGGCGCCAGGAGGTACGAGGCAATCACCACGCGCCCGCCGACGTCGACCGCTCCTGCGGACTCACCCGCCCCGGCACCGCCTTCCAGCTCCTCGCGAAGCATCGCGACGGCGTCGGGCACGGAAGGCTGAGCGGAGGCACCGTAGGCGGCCACTATCCGGTTGGACCGCAGCGCCCGCAACTGGCCCAGCAGCTCCTCGACGCTGACGGCGGCGTTGGGGTTGGAGGATCCCGCCGCAGCCAGGACGACCACATCGTTGTCCGTCACGCCGGCCTCACGCAGCCGCTGGTCCAGCAGCGCGGCCAGGCGCGGATCAGGCCCCAGCGGCGCGGCCGCGGCACTGCCCGGCCGGCTCTTCACCGCCCGCGCAATGTCAACCTTCACGTGGTAGCCCACACTGAGCAGCAGCGGCACCACGACGGCGGCCTCCCCCTCGGGCAGGCCAGCCACCACGTCCACCAGGTCCGGCTGCTGGACGTCCACATAGGCCTCGCGGACGTCCAGGCCGGGGCGGAGTCCGGCGATGGCGGCGCGCAGGGCGTTGACCTCTGCGGCTCCCTGTGTGCTGGACGTCCCATGGGCGCAGGCGATCATGATGGGGCTGTTCATACCGGCTAGCGTAACGTTGGAGCCGCCCTGTCCGCCCTCTTTTGAATTGCCGGGACGCTCCATGACATTCGCCTTTGACAACTCGCCGGTGTGGCTGGATCTGCTGGGCGTCTTCTTCTTCGCGGTGTCGGGATCCCTGCTGGCGGCGCGGAAGCACATCGATATTGTGGGCTCCCTGCTGCTGGCCTCCCTGGTGGGACTCGGCGGTGGCGTCATCCGGGACATCATCCTTGCAGTTGTCCCTGCCGCTTTCACCAACCCCGCCTACCTCGTGCCCCCTGTACTGGCCACGGCCCTGGTGTACTTCCTGTTTCCCAGCGTGCAGCGCTATACGTCACTGCTGACGCTGTTCGACGCCGCCGGCCTCGCACTGTTCTGCATGACCGGCACTCTGAAGGCACTGGCCGCCGGAATGAACCCGGTGGCGTCCGTGCTGCTGGGGGTCACGACGGCGGTGGGCGGCGGGCTGCTGCGCGACATCACTGCCAACGAGGTTCCCGAACTTTTCAACCCCAAGGACATCTACGCGCTGCCGGCATTCGTGGGGGCGGCGATGACCGCCGGGCTGTGGGTTCTGGGCATCTTCAACGTCCTGACGGGATCGGCCGTCGCGGCCGTGGTTTTCACTTTCCGCATCCTGGCATGGCGGCGCTCCTGGCAGGCGCCGCTGGCCGTCCACGGGTGGCACCGGCGGGCCAACGACTCCGGGGTTTGAAGCTGTTCCCGCGGTGCTCCGCTGTCACTTTGCAGGGGCCGGGATTGGCTAGGATATGAAGCATGACTGACATGTTCCTCGAGAAATTCCGTGCGCTTGTTCCGAAGTATCTCGAAGACGAATGGCAGGCAGAAGACGGGCTCACCCCGGAGGAGCTGGACAAGGCCCTGGCCGACCACCAGTTTCAGATCCCCCTGGTCCTCCGCGAGTTCTACCTGGCCGTCGGTGGCTGCGAGGACCTGATGGAGGCGTACCACTACTTCTGGGATCCCGATGAGCTCGAGGTCGACGACGAAGGCTTCCTGATGTTCCTCGAGGACGAAGAAGAGGAATATACTTGGGGCTTCCGGGTGGGCGACCTCAGTGTCCCGGACCCCATCGTGTACCGCCGCAACAACGCCCGCGGCCAGTGGAAATCCGAGGAAGGCACCTTCTCGGAGTTCGTGTTCGACATGTTCGAGTGGGCCTTCGAGGACGACGACAACTAAGGCCTTCCGGCTTTCGCAATCGGTTTGGAGTTGCTGCCCGGCGCTCCTGGGGCACTTTGACACGGACACGCCGTCATCCGGGCCTGCAATACCGCTGCCGCAGCTCAATGTGCCTCACGACGGCGGGACTCACCTGGCGCTGAAGGCCCCCTGCCTGCTCTGCTCAAGCACCGCCAGCACCTGGGCCACCATCCGCTGGGGATGATGGACCACTTCAACATAGCCAAACCTCAGGCAGAGGCGTCCGCCAACCACGGTTGCATTGTTGCGCACCCTGTCCTTTTTGACCTGCTTTGCCTCCAAATGGGTGGCCCCGTCGGTTTCCACCACAAGGCAATCCTCAATCAGGAAGTCCACCTCCCCCACGCCCTGGAGCTCCACATGCCTGCGAACATAAAGGCCCGCCATTCGGAAGTGGTAGTTGGCCAATACCTCCAGGACCGAGTCCGCCCGGGGAATCACGTAATCCAGGACTGACCGGGCACGGGCGTTGCGGTTTCCGGGAAGTTTGCGGCGCAGGAACCCGACTGTCACATCTCCCCGCTGCGCTGCACACTGAACCATGACCAGGGCTTCCAGCTCGGGCAGGCAGCGCAGGGCATGGATGAGTACGTCCGCCAGTCCCGCCACCGGCAACCAGGGGTGGACAGCATGTTGGATCCGGCCGTGGGTTATGGATCCCGGCACTGCTTTCTTGTGCCCGGGGCTCAAGTGGACCGGGCCGGCATTATCCAAAGTCCACAGCTGGTAGGCGGAGGCGGCGGACAAACAGGTCAGGAGCGCATTGTGCTGCAGCGCCAAACCCAGCACGCCGGCGTCCTGCGGCAGGGCATAGACACCCCGCCGGATCCGGGCGATGTGGCCTGCTATGAGGGCCCTGTCCACGCACGTTCTCGGGAATCCGGCCCGGTGGAGTGTAGCAGTTCGGGCCACACCTCCCCGCTGGCGGAGATATGTCTGAATGTCCATGGCACTACGGTGACGCGGCTCTACTGCACGCGACAGTTCCAGGCAGCGCCATGTGGACAACCGTCGCGGGGCACTTCGACACGGATTCGCCGCGATTTCGGTCCTTTCAGCAGGGATCGGGCTTCAATGTGCCCCACGATGGCAGGAAAGCACGGCGGAAAACTCTGTGA
The DNA here is from genome assembly GCF_045291495.1 of Pseudarthrobacter quantipunctorum. Lineage (NCBI taxonomy): Bacteria > Bacillati > Actinomycetota > Actinomycetes > Micrococcales > Micrococcaceae > Pseudarthrobacter > Pseudarthrobacter quantipunctorum. Next base: position 911,718 of record NZ_CP148033.1, on the reverse strand, counting down.
CAACACAGGTAACAACCCACTTGCGCAATATGACAAAGCTGTCATAGACTGTTCACGGATCCGCTAAACGCCTCCGGCGGGTCTGATGCGAACGGAGAGATAGCCTCGGTTCAAAGCAACGTATGACTCGTATCGTTGCTGCGGACCGGGGCTATCCCGTTTTAACGCGACCCATCGACTGCTCCACACCGGTCGTTTTGGCGGGTCAAAAGGGCAGGTACGGAGCAATCGACGCTAAGAAGAAGCCCGGCCCCTTTACGGAACCGGGCTTCATGAAAACTTGTCTAGCTGGCGCGGTCCACCACAGCCAGCGCGAAGCTGGACAGCGAGTCCTTGACCACGCCTTCGGGCAGCGGTGCCAAGGCGTCGATCGCCTCGTTGGCCCACTGGCGTGCCACCACCCAGGATTCGGCAGTAACGGGATGCTCGCGCAGGCCGGCCACCGCCTCCGCAAGGGCCTCGTCCGAGGTGAGATCGCCGTCAATAAGCCGGAGAAGTTCGACGGCGGACTGGTCACCGGCCACAGCGGCACGGCGCAGGAGCAGCACGGGCAGGGTGGGAACCCCTTCGCGCAGGTCCGTGCCCGGTGATTTGCCGGACTTGACCTTGATGCCCGTGACATCGATGACGTCGTCGGCGAGCTGGAAAGCAACACCAACCTTCTCGCCGTACTCCACCAGCACATCCTCATAGGCCTCATCGGCGCCCGAGAAGATGGCACCGAGCTGCCCGGACGCGGCTACGAGTGAACCGGTCTTGTCCGCGATCACGGAAAGGTAGTGCTCCACGGGATCCTCGTCCGGACGAGGCCCCACGGTTTCGTGCAGCTGGCCCAGGCACAGCCGCTCGAACGTACGGGCCTGGATGCCGAGCGCCCGGGAACCGAGTTCGGACACCAGGATCGAGGCGCGGGCGAAGATCAGGTCGCCGGTGAGGACCGCCACGGAGTTGCCCCAGACCTCGTGGGCGGTGGGTGCACCGCGGCGGAACGGGGCCGAGTCCATGACGTCATCGTGATAAAGGGTGGCAAGGTGTGTCAGTTCCACCACGACGGCGGCCTGCACCACGGCGGGCAGCGATGCGTCGCCCAGGTGGGCACACAGCAGGGTCAGCAGCGGCCGGATGCGCTTGCCACCGGCTTCCACCAGGTGGCGCGACGTGGCGTCAGCGAGCGGATCGGAGTTGGCGATGGCTTCGCGGAGCTTCTTCTCCACCTTGGCCAGGTTGTTGGTGATGGCCGGCCCCAGCTCAGCGTCTCCGGCGATGGCCGCAAAACCCGCGGGCAGCTGCAGGCCCGTTGCGATGGCGGTGGTATTGAGGCTGGGTTCGGAGTCCGGCAGGCCGTGTCCGGCGTGCGTCCAGCTGTGGTCTGCGGGGTTGGTCACGGGTTAACCCTAACTTTTTGTTGCGGATACCGCTGATTCGGGGCCGCCAGCGTATTGGATGTGGCCGGAACCAGCGATTCCAGGACACGGATCACCCGGTCCTCAAAGCCCTTCGCGGCCGGGTCGGTCAGGTTCGCGAGCAGTCGCACCACAAAGCGCATCAGCACCGGGATGGGCATGCCGGTCCTGAGTGCGAGCTTCATGACCGCAGGCTTGCCGATCAGCGCGGCGAACGCACGGCCCAGGGTGAAGTGGGAGCCCCACTGTTCCCGCACATAGTCCGCGTACCGCGAAAAGTGCGCATCGGCGTCGTACGTTCCGCCCACTGCCAACGAGCGCGAGGAGGCGTCAACGATGAACTCCGCGGCAAACCTGGCGGACTCCATGGCGTAGGAGATGCCCTCGCCGTTGAACGGGGACACCATGCCGCCGGCGTCGCCCAGCAGGAGCAGCCCGGGCGAGTAGTGCGGCGTGCGGTTGAAGCCCATGGGCAGCGCGGCGCCGCGGATCTCGCCCACCTGGTTCTCCGGCGTGAAGCCCCACTCTGCGGGCATGCCGGCGGTCCATTCGCGCAGGACCTGCTTGTAGTCGAGTTTGCCGAATTCCTTGGACGAGTTCAGGATGCCCAGGCCCACGTTGGAGGTGCCGTCCCCCACGCCGAACACCCAGCCGTAGCCGGGGAGCAGTTTGCCGTCGCGGCCGGGGAGCTCCAGCCAGCCTTCCATCCAGTCGTCGTCCGTCCGCGGGGACGTGAAGTAGGTGCGGACGGCCACGCCCAGGGGACGGTCGTCGCGTTTATGCATTCCGAGGGATACAGCGGTGCGCGTGGAGTTGCCGTCGGCGGCGAGTACGACGTCGGCACTGAACTCTCGCGCCTCCCCCGTCTTGCGCCCGGACTCGTCAAGGAGCGCTGCGCGGACACCGGTGACGCGGCCGGCGTCGTTACGGATGGCCTCTGTGACGCTGTGCCGCTCAAGGATGGCAGCACCCGCGGACTGGGCGTGGCGGGCCAGCTCCTCGTCGAAACCAAGCCGGGTACGGATCAGCCCGTACTGGGGGAAGTCTGAAACCTCGGGCCAAGGCAGCTCGATGGTGCGCCCGCCGGCAATCAGGCGCAGGCCCTTGTTCCGCCGCCAGCCGTCGCCCTCGGGGTGGGGCAGGCCGAGCTTCTGGATTTCCCGGACCGCGCGGGGTGTCAGGCCGTCGCCGCAGACCTTTTCGCGCGGGAAGCTCGTCTTTTCCAGGACGGTGACGTCCAGGCCTGCCCTGGCAAGGTAGTACGCAGCGGTGGAACCGGCCGGCCCTGCGCCGACTATCAGTACTTTCACAGGTCAGCGGGTGATGTTGCGGCGCAGTTTGGCCACGGGGCCCTTGTGCGCGGCGATGGCGGCTGCAGCGTTGTCCGGCGTTGATTCTGCGGCTTTGAACGCGCGGTGCACCGCGACGATTCCGCCGGTGAGGTTGCGGTAGGTGACCTTCTCCCACCCGGATTCCTGCAGCCAGGCGGCCAGGTGGTCCTGGTCCGGCCACGCGCGGATGGACTCGGCCAGGTAGACGTACGCGTCGGGGTTGGATGCGACCTTGGTGGCAATCGCCGGCAGCGCCCGCATGAGGTATTCGGTGTACATGGTGCGCCAGAGCGGCACCACGGGCTGGGAGAACTCGGCAATGACCAGCCGGCCCCCGGGCTTGGTGACGCGGAGCATCTCCAGCAGCGCCTTCTTGGGCTCGTTGACGTTGCGCAGGCCGAAAGAGATGGTGGTGGCGTCAAAGGAGTTGTCCGCGAACGGCAGGTTGGTGGCATCGCCGGCAACAAAATTGATGTCCGGGCGGCGGCGCTTGCCCACCTTGAGCATTCCGAGGGAGAAATCGCAGGCCACAACGTCTATGCCTGCATCGGCATACGGCTCGCTGGACGTACCGGTGCCGGCCGCCAGGTCCAGCACGCGCTGGCCCTTGGAGACTTCCATGGCTTCCACCACAACCTTGCGCCAGCGGCGCGTCTGCCCCATCGACAGGACATCGTTGACGACGTCGTATTTCGGTGCGACATCGTCAAACATGGTGGCTACTTCGTCCGGACGCTTATCCAAGGATGCTCGGTTCACCATGTCATTGTCTCAAATGTTCCCGGCGGTGCTGACCAGCCGCGATTTGTCCCGTTCCGGCTCGGCCCCGGACCGGGGAAGGCCATCGGGTACGCGGGAGTAGTGTTGTCTCATCATGACGAGCACGTTCCGCACCCTGACAGTCCCCCTGGATGGAAAAGATTTCCCCGGGGGGCTTCCTGCGTTTTTGGTCCGGGACGATGTCCTCTGCTGGACCCGGCGGGAAGCCGGTCTGGCGGGCTTCGGTGAGATAGCGCGTTTCACTGCCACCGGTCCGGAGCGGTTCCTCGAGGCGGACATCTGGTGGCGGCACCTTGTCCTTGAGGCCGACGTCGCCGATTCCGTTGAGCTCCCCGGCACCGGCCCCGTGGCTTTTGGCTCTTTCGCATTTTCCAAGACTTCCGCCCACGAGTCCCGGCTGATCGTGCCGGAGATCGTGGTGGGCGTGCGGGACGGGCAGGTCTGGCTGACACAGTTGACGTTCGACGACGGCCCCCTGAGCGAGGACACGGCAGTCGCCGCACTGGACCGCTGGCTCCGGAGCGCTGCGGTTCCGGCGGCAGAGCCTTCAGAAAGTACGACGGCGGCAGCGGACCCTGCCGGGGACGGCACCTTGGATGCCGTCCCCGCCAAAGCGGGCGGCGCCGTCGTACGCCCACTCCCCCTTGCCGCCGGGGCAACCCTGCATACAGGCTCACTGAGCGAAGAAGCCTGGATGGCGGCCGTGGAGGCGGGCGTGGCCGAGATCCGGACCGGGGCGCTGGAGAAGCTGGTGCTGGCGCGGGACGTGGTGGCCACCATCCCGTCGGGGGTGCACGCGGCCACGGTGCTGCGCGAACTCGCCGCACGCTACCGCGAGTGCTGGACGTACGGGGTGGACGGACTCGTGGGGGCCACGCCTGAGATGCTGATCCAGGTGGAAGGACGCACGGCCCAGGCCCGGGTGCTGGCGGGAACGCTGGACCGCCGGGACGCGCACGGTGAGGACGGCCTCCCGATGGATTACGCCACCCGGGTGCTGGCGGGCTCGGAAAAGCAGCGGCACGAGCATGAGATCGCCATCCAGTCGCTGACCACGCAGCTCGCGCCGTTCTCCGAGGCGATGAATGCGCATGACGAGCCTTTTATCCTGGAGCTGCCCAACGTGTGGCACCTGGCATCGGACGTTAAGGCCGAGCTGGCCGAGATCGAGGGCCACGTTCCCACTTGCCTGGCACTCATCAACGCGCTGCACCCTACGGCCGCGGTCTGTGGAACACCCACGCAGGTTGCCGGTGCACTGATCCGGAAGCTGGAGCACCTGGACCGCGGGCCGTACGCCGGGCCCGTCGGCTGGCTGGATGCGGCGGGCAACGGCGAGTGGGGCATCGCCCTGCGGGGAGCTGTCATCGAGTCTCCGGACACGGTCCGGTTGTATGCCGGCTGCGGAATAGTGGACGGCTCGCAGCCCGAAGCGGAACTGGCGGAGACCTGGGCCAAGTTCCGGCCGATGCTGGAGTCGCTGGGCATCGCCAACTAGGTAGCAGCTGATGTCGTTGTGAAGCGCCAAAAGAGCATCTGCTGCTACCTAGTTGGGCACCAGTCCGGGATGGGAGACAGGTTGTGTTCCTGCGGGCTTGCTTTCGCCTGTGATTTAGTTATCCAATAGTGAAACTTAGTTTCCTGTGATGCACATCTCATAATCGGCGCTACACTATGAACCGATTTAGTACCGCATACTCCCCGCAACAAAAGGTAAGAAAACATGCAGCTCAAGTCCCTGGCCACGGCCAAAATGACCGCCAAGGCAGCAGCAGTCTTCGCCGCCGGCGCCCTCACCCTCACGGCGTGCGGCGGCAGTTCCACCCCTGCAGCCTCCGAGGGCGGCATCCAGCTCATCAACGCCGGCAAGCTCACGGTCTGCTCGGACATCCCCTACGAGCCGTTCGAGTTCGAGAAGGACGGCGAGACGGTCGGCTTCGACGTGGACATCGCCAAGGAGCTCGCCAAGGACTTCGGTGCCGAACTGAGCATCGTGGACAGCTCCTTCGAGGCAATCGAGACCGGCACCGCACTGACCCAGTGCGACCTGGGCATCTCCTCGATCTCTATCACCGACACCCGCAAGTCCGTCATGGACTTCTCCACCCCGTACCTCGATGACGACCTGGCCCTGGTGGCCAGCGAGGACTCCGGCATCAGCGGCCTGGATGACGCCAAGGGCAAGAAGGTTGGCGTGCAGCAGGCCACCACCGGCGCCGACTACGCCCAGGAGCAGGGCCTCGACGCGCAGCAGTTCGAGGACACGGGCCTCCTGGTACAGGCTCTTGAGGCCGGCACCATCGACGCCGCCCTGGGCAACCAGTCAGTGCTGGGCTACGCCATCAAGGACCAGCCCAAGTTCAAGAGTGTTGAGGAGTTCGCCACCGGCGAGCAGCTGGGCATCTCCATCAAGAAGGGCAACACCGCCATGGCGGAGAAGGTCAACGGCACGCTCAAGCGCCTGACCGATGACGGCTCCCTGGAGAAGTTCAAGACCACCTGGTTCGGCGAGACCGCCAAGTAGCCAACCACCGCCAAGTAGTCGCCGTGCAGGCCTGGGGCTTCCCCGCCCCGGCTGTGCCACGGCCCTTTGAACTACGCAGCCGGGGCCCCGGACGAGCTGTACCGCAGTCCGTCCGGGGCCTCTGCCACGCACAACGAATGTGAGCAACCCATGGCAATGACCGCACGTCAGCGAGCCAGAGTAAGCCTGTATGTCCAGGCCGGAATCTTTGTAGTGGCCATCGCCGCGCTGATCCTGGCCACCGACTGGGAGACCATCGGCAACAGCGTCTTCAACTTCGGCAAGATCGGGCCCATGTTCCCGGGCATCTTCGTCACCGGGCTGACGAATACCCTGATCTACACGTTCCTCGGCTTCATCGTGGGCCTCTCCGGCGGCCTGCTGCTGGCCCTCATGAAGCTCTCCAGCTTCCCCCTGTACCGCTGGATCGCCTCCGGCTACATCGAGTTCTTCCGCGGGATCCCGGCGCTGCTGGTGTTCATCGCCTTCGGCTACGGCGTGCCGCTGGCCTTCGGCGTTTCCTGGAACATCACAGTGATCGTCATGGTTTCGCTGGGCATGGTGGCCTCGGCCTACATCGCCGAAACGCTCCGCGCAGGCCTGCAGGCCGTGCCGAAGGGCCAGCTGGAAGCCGCCCGTTCGCTGGGCATGCCGCAGTGGCGGGCCATGATCACCATCGTCATCCCGCAGGCCTTCAAGATCGTTCTGCCGCCGCTGACCAACGAGGTCATCCTGCTGACCAAGGATTCCTCGCTGATCTACGTCCTGGGCCTCACCGCCTCGCAGTACGAGCTCACCAAGTTCGGCCGCGACGGCATTTCCAGCCTGGGCGCAGGCCTCACGCCGCTTCTGGTGGCCGGTGCCTTCTACCTGGTGATCACCATCCCCCTGAGCTTCCTGGCCCGGAAGTTCGAAAGCCGCACCGCGCGGAACAATCGATAGGCAGGGAAGACCATGAACGACGTCGTAAATTCCTCCGGCAGCACCAGCACCATCCAGGCGGCCGGCGTAGCCATCAAGGACCTGCGCAAGTCCTACGGTTCCAACGAGGTCCTCAAGGGCATCAGCCTGGACGTGGCTCCCGGCGAAGTGGTGTGCCTGATTGGGCCTTCCGGTTCGGGCAAGTCCACCCTGCTGCGCTGCGTCAACCTGCTGGAGCAGCCCAATGAGGGCAGCATCCATGTGGGCGGCTTCGAGGCCACGGATCCGGATGTGGACATCGACAAGATGCGCCGCAAGGTGGGCATGGTGTTCCAGCAGTTCAACCTGTTCCCGCACCTGGACGCCAAGCGCAACTGCTCCATCGCCCAGACCAAGGTCCTCAAGCGTTCGCAGGCCGAGGCGGACAAGGTGTCCATGCACAACCTGGAGCGCGTGGGCCTCGGGCACCTCGCGGACCGTTTCCCGGACCAGCTCTCCGGCGGCCAGCAGCAGCGCGTGGCCATCGCCCGCGCGCTGAGCATGGACCCGGAGCTGATGCTCTTCGACGAGCCCACCTCCGCGCTTGACCCCGAGACTGTCGGCGACGTGCTCTCCGTCATGCGGAACCTCGCCAAGGAGGGCATGACCATGCTGGTGGTCACCCACGAGATGGGCTTCGCCCGTGAAGTGGCCGACCGCGTTGTGTTCATGGACGGCGGCGTTGTGGTGGAGGAAGGCGTGGCCGAGCATGTCATCTCCTCCCCCACGCAGCCCCGCACCAAGGAGTTCCTGCGCCGCGTCCTCGACCCGACGCACATCGACATCGAGGAGTAGGCCCTCCTTCGCACCGCTGGTTCGTTTTCGACCCACATATGCCCTGGCGCTGCTGGTATTGCAGTAGCGCCAGGGCATGTCCGCGTCGGCAGGTGATTAGCGCGTCGAAATCAGACAAAACGCGTACGACGGCGGGGCGCCGGCTGATGCACGTTCGTTGCGGCGAGCCCTTTACATCGCCGCATGATGGAGCCGACAATGGGTCCTTCTACAGCCTCCACTGGCTCAGCAGCGCGCTGGCAAATCCGCCTGCCGCCACAACCGGCGGCCGCTAGAGGAGCGCTGGCATGACAGATTCCGCCACCCCGTCCCGGGCCACCGCCGCAGTATCGGATCGCGCTGCCCGGCTGGCGTCCATCCCCTCCTTCCAGCGGGTCGATGCCTACATCACGGCGGCGAACGTGCGCCGGAAGGGCCAGTTGGCGGAAGTCTGTGATTTCACGTTCGGCAACCCGCATCAAATGCCGGCCGAGCGCTACGTCAACACGCTGCGGGATGCCCTCACTCCGCAGCACGATCAGTGGTTCGCTTATCAGACGAATGGCGAGGCTGCCCGGCAGGCGGCGGCGGAGTCCCTTGAGCAGCTGCTGGGCGTGCCGTTCCGGACTGAGGATATTTACCTCACCACGGGGGGCTTCGCCGCAATCGCGTTGGCGCTGAAGACGGTCGCAGATCCGGGCGATGAGGTCATCTTCAGTTTGCCGCCGTGGTTTCTGTATGAGCCCCTCATCCTTGAAGCCGGCCTGGTTCCGGTGAAGGTGAAAGTCAACACCACCACGTTCGATCTGGATCTCGGCGCGATTGAGGCTGGCATTACGGACCGGACCCGGGTTGTGATCGTAAATTCTCCCAACAACCCCACCGGACGGATCTATCCTCCCGAGCTGCTGCGTCGGCTGTCGGAGCTGCTGGAGGCTGCCTCCGCAAGGATAGGCCGGCGGATCTACCTGGTGTCGGACGAGTCCTACAACCGGATTGTGTTCGACGGCCTCCGCTTCCACAGTCCTGTGGAGTTTTATGCCCACACCCTGCTGGCGTACTCCTACGGTAAAACCCACCTTTCCCCCGGCCAGAGGGTGGGCTACCTCGCGCTGCCGCCCACGATGCACCACCGGGAGGAGATGCGCCCCGCAATTAGCGGCCTGCAGGTGGCCATGGGGTGGGTGTATCCCAACGCCCTGCTGCAGCATGCGCTGCCTGAACTGGAGAAGTTCACCATCGACGTTGGCCAGCTGCAGCGGCGCCGGGACCGGCTCGTGGATGCCCTCAGCGGCATGGGTTACCACCTCCACCGGCCGGAGGGCACGTTCTACCTGTATGCAACTTCCCCCGTTGGGGACGACGAGGCGTTCACAGAGTCCCTTGCCCGCCGGAATGTCTTTGTTTTCCCTGGTGTGCTGTTTGAGACGCCTGGATTCTTCCGGATCTCCCTGACGGCCAACGATGACATGATCGAACGCAGCCTGCCTGCGTTCGAAGCGGCGATGAAGGAAAGCATGAACAGGACCGGGGCATGAGCCAACGGACCTACCCGCAGGGTGTCCCGTGCTGGATCGACACGGAGCAGCGCGGCGGGCTTATCTTCCGGTGCGTACTGCAACCACCTGGAAGGCGAGGTCGAAGTAGCGGCCCACGAAGCCCCTTGCACCCGTGATCCCGAACAAATAACGGTCCAGATGGTTGGCCCGCGCCGTAACGCGGATTTGGCCGGGAGCCGGGGACTCCCAGGACAGGACCGTCACTTCCACGGCAGCTTCCACTCCGTGCATGGCCACAATCCCGGCAAGTATGGCACCTCCATCCTCGTGAATCCCCGTTGACGAGAAGGCGATGGTCGGAAAGGCGGCCACATCGAGCAGGCCCCGGCCTTTGACGTCGCGGTCCCGCCGCTGATTGGCGGAGTTGAAACTGGCCGCGTCGATGGTGGCACTGGCGCTGCTCCCTGCCAATGTTGAGGAGACGTTCAGTAGCCCGGAGGAGATGGTGAAGTCGGCGCGGACCCTTCCCAGGCCGAACATGTGCCGGCAGGCGTAGGTGACGCTGGAGCGTTGGGGGTCAACCCGGTACGTGCCGGCGTCCGGCAGTGTGGGGAGGTCTGTGACTGATTGCGTGGTCATGGCGTTGTTCCTTAGGGCTTGGCCCGCGCGCCGGGAAATTGCTGATGTGTCAACAACACTGCCCCTGTTATGCTGATGTGTCAACAACTATATGGTTCCTCCAGGAATAGGATGCACGTTGCCTGAGTATCGCCGCCTGACCCGGGACGAAGAGGAAGTGTGGTTTGCCTACATCCTCTTCAGCCGGCAACTGGCAGCCGGGATGGAAAGGCAGTTGGCCGGAAGCGGCGTATCAGGCGCCGATTACCAGATGCTCGCTCCCCTTGCCGCGGCCGGCGCCGGCGGAATGCGGGCCCGGGACCTCGGCCACAGTGCCGGCTGGGACCGCAGCCGGCTTGCGCATCAATTGCGACGGATGGAAGAACGTGGGCTTGTCAGCCGGGAACCGGCGCACGATGATGCCCGCGGCATTCTGGTTCATATAACGCAGGCCGGCCGGGCAGCCCTGCGTGCAGCAGGTCCCGGGCACATCGAGTGGGTCAGGGAGAACTTCCTTGAGGTGATGACTCCTGAGGAGCGGCGCATGCTGGTCGAGCTGTCCTCCCGTGTCATGGCGAAACTTGAGGCGGACTCCCCCTCTTAGCGCGCCAGTACTCCCCCGACTGCGGCGGCGACGGCCTCTTTGATCCTGGCGTGCAGGGCCCTGAGCCCCTGCCGGTCAGTGCGGACTTCCAGGATGCTGCGGCCCTCGATCGGCTGCTTGAGCGCCTCGGCGAGGGCCGCCGTCGTACTTACCGAGCAATGCCTGACGCCGTACGCTGCGGCGAGTGCCGCTGTGTCCACTGTGTGAGGGGTGCCAAAGAGGCGTTCGACGGCGTCGCCGTACGTTCCGGCCTCACGCACCGCGCCATGTTCCAGCAGGTCGAAGATGGCGCCGCCGAAGTCGTTGAGGACAACGATCCGCAGCGGAGGCTGTTCCTCCCCGGCGCCGAGGAGCAGGCCGCCAGCGTCGTGCAGGAAGGTGACGTCGCCCAGCAGGACGGTGGTTTCCTGCCGGCCTCCGACCGCGATGCCGGTAGCGGTGGAAATAGTGCCGTCGATTCCGGCAAGCCCGCGGTTGGCGTACACGGTGGCGGCAGGTTCAGGGGCCGGGAGGCCGGCGAGGTCCACGTCCCGGATTCCGTTGGAGGACCCGAGCAGCAGCTGGCCCCGCGCGTGTTTCCACACCAGGGATCCGACAGCCGGACCGGTGGCCCGCGCTTCTTCAGGCAGGATGCGGTCCAGCGCGTGCTGGGCGGCCGATCCCGCGAGCAGCCAGGTGTCCAGCCATGTGGACGGGCCCCGGCCGGCAAAATCTGCCAGGTCCGCAAGGCTTTCCAGGGGCAGTTCCGTACGCCTGCCAGGCTCGTACCAGGCCACGGGAACCGGCTGGTAGAGCGCAGCCTGGACATCGGCCCTCGCCAGAAGCGCCGCGACCGGCCGGGACAGTGTGGGCCGGCCGAAGAGGACCACCCTTTCGATGGGTTGGTCAGACCCCGGCCCGAAGTGCTCCAGGAGCAGCCGGTACGGACCGACGGCGTTCGGCCCGAACCGGGAGTTGGAGGAGGGCTCTGCCAGCAGCGGCAGCCCATGGGCGCGGGCGAAGGCCTCGGCGACCGGGCCGGCGTCGTGCCCTGCCAGCACGACGGTACGCCGCTCGGGCAGCTCTGCTGAAGCCGGCGGCAGGTTCATGATGAGCGGCTCCGTGCCGATCCGGTAGCGCTGCCGTTCGGCCGCAGCCGGCAGCTTCTCCCCCGGCGACGGAACCAGCGGATCACGGAAGGCGAGATTGAGTTGGACAGGACCGGGCGGGAGATCGGGAAACGCCCCGGTGGCGGCAGACAGGCCGGTCCGGATGGCGCGTTCGGGGTCGGCACCCGCGGGAACGTCGACGGCGAAGCGCACCTGCTCGCCGAAAAGGTCAGGCTGGACGGTGGTCTGGTTGGCGCCGGTTCCGCGCAGCTCGTCCGGCCGGTCGGCGGACAGCACCACCAGGGGAACGGCGGCATGATTGGCCTCCATTACCGCGGGCATCAGGTTCCCCACGGCGGTCCCGGACGTTGTCAGCACGGCCGCGGGAGATCCCGTGGCCAAGGCCAGGCCCAGCGCCGTGAACCCGGCCGAACGCTCATCAATCCGGACCAGCAGCTCCACTCTGCCCTCGGCCGAAGCCTCGGCCAGGGCATACGCCATGGGGGCGGACCGCGAACCGGGCGAGACCACCACGTGCTGCACGCCGCCGTCGACCAATACCCCGACGGCGATCCGCGCCGCCGCCAACGCGCTCAGCTGGGTTCCGGCACCGGGCGTGCTGTCAGGTGCGTCCTCAGAAGAGGTGTCAGTCGCGGTATCAGAAGCGGGGTCAGGCGTGGTGTCCGGGGAAGGTTCGTTCAGCGAAGTCACCAAACCAGTCTGCCACCCCGGACGCTCTCTCATTTGATGTGGGTTTTAACGGAACGCTCTATCACCGGATGCGGGGTTAACCGGAACGCTCTATCACCTGATGCGGGGTTAACCGGAACGCTCTATCACCTGCCGCCCAAAGCCGGACGAAAAGGTGATAGAGCGTGCCCGAGAAACCGGTGTTAAGTGATAGAGCGTCGCCGAAAAACCGGCGTTAAGTGATAGAGCGTTGCCGTGGGGCTTAGGCGTCCGTGCGGAACACCTGGATCACGGACGGGCGGGGCGCGCGCGCCTGGCCGGGTGCCGGCGTCGTGCCCTGCGCGACGTAGTCCGGGAAGAAGGAAACCTGCGCGTCAAAGGTGCCGTCCTCGCCCGGGTGCTGCACCGCAACGAACACGGTGCGCTCCTCGTCGTGGATGATCGGGCCGCAGGTCTCGGCGTCGCGCGGAACGGCAAGGAACTGCTCCACCTTGCCGCGTTCGGCGCCGTCCAGGGTGACCTTGAACAGGCCGTCCGCGCGGCCGATGCCGGAGGGAGCGCCGTCCGTGGAGATCCAGAGGTTGCCCACGGAGTCGAACGCCAGGTTGTCCGGGCAGGAGATGGGCGAGACCTTGTCCACCGGGAAGCCGGAGAAGTAGGTGACGTCGCCTTGGGCCGGATCGCCGCAGACCATAAGCAGGTTCCAGGCGAAGGTGGTGGAGGTCTGCCCGCCCGTTTCGGTGATCTCCACGATGTGGCCGTCGCGGTTCTGGTTGCGCGGGTTGACTTCGGTGGCGCCCTCGTTGGCCCCAACGCCGCGGTTGGAGTTGTTGGTGCAGGCCACGTAGACCTTGCCGGTGTGCAGGCTGGGCTCTACGTCCTCACAGCGGTCCATCTTGGTGGGTCCAACCTTGTCGGCGGCCAGGCGGGTGTACACCAGGACCTCCTCGACGGTCATGCCCGGAACAGCAGACGCACCGTCCACCACCAGCGGCAGCCACTCGCCGATGCCGTCGAAGGCGCCGTCGGCGGGGACAGCCCCGGTTCCGGTGATTTCGGCGGCCGGCGAGTTGCCCGTGAACCTGGCGACGTAGAGGTTGCCCTCGGACAGGAGGGTCATGTTGTGCTTGCGGTCGCCCTCGCGGTACTTGTCCTTCGAGACGAACTTGTACAGGTAGTCGAAGCGCTCGTCGTCGCCGGAGTAGGCCACAACGTGCCCGGACTCGGCGATGATCACGTTGGCGCCCTCGTGCTTAAAGCGGCCCAGCGAGGAGTGCTTCTTGGGCTTGGAGGTGGGGTCGAACGGGTCAACTTCCACGATCCAGCCGAAGCGGTTCGCCTCGTTCTCGTACCCGGTCTTGCGGGTGTCCCAGCGGTCCTCGTCCAGTTCCCACTGGCGGGCGGTGGGCTTGCTGGTAATGCCGTAACGCTTGTCCCCGGCAGAGGTGCCGTTGCCGACGAAATAGCCTTGGAAGTTTTCCTCACCGGACAGGATGGTGCCCCAGGGGGTGGTGCCGCCGGCGCAGTTGCCCAGCGTGCCCTTGATAAGGCGGCCGGTAGGGTCTTCCACGGTTTTGACCAGCGATGAGCCGGCGGCGGGACCGGTCAGTTCGTACACGGTGTTGTTGAGGTAGCGGCGGTTGAGCGGTGCGCCCTTGACGTACGTCCACGGCTTGTTCTTGTTTTTGCGCTCCAGCTCCACCACGGAGAGCCCGTGTGCGGCTGCCCCCACAGCGCGCATCTGGTCCGCGGGCATGGTTGCCGGGAACATGATGTTCTCGTTGGTGTACTCGTGGTTGGAGAAGAGCACCGCGCGGCGGCCCTTGCTGCCCGGGATCTCGAGGATGTCCGTGTAGTCATTGTTGTAGCCGAACTGCTTCTCCTGCGCGGCGGCCGTCTGGTTGAGCAGGTCGAACTCCGGCGCGCCGTTGAAGATGGGGTCACCCCAGCGGATAACGGGCTGCCAGGTGAAGCCCTCCGGGACGGTCACGGCGTCCACAGCGGCATCGATCGACGGGATGGCCGTGAACTGCAGCTTGGACTTACCGAAGCCTTCCTTCGCGGCCCTGGACAGGCCGGCGGCGCTTGCGGATTCTGGTGAGGTTGCGGCGGAACCGAGGACGACGGCGAGCGCACCGGCGGCGCCGAAGCCCAGGGCGGCGCGGCGGGACATGGTGGCGGAGGCGATGTCACGGAAGTAGCTGTTGGAGCTGGTGTTGCAGACGTCGCCGGCGCAGGCGTTGTCGCACTTCAGCGCGCAGGTGACGGCGCTGCGCTTGCCCTTGGTGTGGCCGAGCATCGGCAGCAGGGTGAACTTGCGGGCAGTCGTTTCAGACATGGGGGCCTTCCAAGGAATTTCTATGAGGTCCCGCCCACCCTGTCAGCCGGTTTCTACGCGCAGGAGTATGCCGGGTGAAGTTCCGGTTAACCGCGTGTGACCTGCAGAAACGTGAGAGAGGGTGCCAGGAAAACCCGCATCAACAGAGAGAGGGTGCCAGGAAAACCCGCATCAACAGAGAGAGGGTGCCAGGAAAACCCGCATCAACAGAGAGAGCGTGCCAGGAAAACCCGCATCAACAGAGAGAGGGTGCCAGGAAAACCCGCATCAACTGAGAGAGGGTGTCAGGGGGCCAGGAGTGCGTGGACGCGGCGCAGGCGTGCCAGCCACCAGTCCCGGCGTTCCCCGGATGCCGCATACCGCTCAAGCAGCCCGGCGTCGGCGGAAACGTCGCGGAGGCGGATGGCGCCGTCGTCGGCCACCAGGGGATCCGTGGTGATGTCCGATTCAAACAGGGACACCGTCCCCAGCCCGCACGCATACGGCAACTCGGGCAGGGCGGCGGCCAGGGCAAGGCCGGCGCGGATGCCCACCGAGGTGTCCAGCGCGGAGCTGACGACGGCGGGCAGCCCGGCCTGTGCCACGATGTCCAGCGCGCGCCGCACTCCCCCGAGCGGCGCCACCTTGACCACCAGGAGGTCGGCCGCGCCGGCCCGCGCCACGCGCAGGGGGTCAGTTTCCTTGCGTACACTTTCGTCCGCAGCGATCAGCACCGGGGTGCCCGCGGTCCGCTGCCGGCGGCGCACCTCAGCCAGTCCGTCGATCGTGGGGACCGGCTGCTCAGCGTATTCAAGCCCGACGCCGGCAAGCCGGGTGAGCGCCTCGACCGCCCCGGGCACGTCCCAGCCGCCGTTGGCATCCACGCGGATGGCGGCGTCCGGCAGCGCCGCGCGCACGGCAGCAACCCTGGCTACGTCATCGTCGAGGGTCTGGCCGCGCTCGGCGACCTTGATCTTCACGGCGTCCACGCGCCCGAAGCGCGCCAGTACGTCGGGCACGCGGTCCGCGGGCACGGCGGGGACGGTCGCGTTGACCGGGATAACGGAACGCAGCGGCGCGGGGAACCCCTCCCAGGCAGCCTCGATGGCGGCAGCCAGCCAGCGGGACGCCTCGGCATCGCCGTATTCCGGGAACGGGCAGAACTCGCCCCAGCCTGCCGGGCCACGCAGCAGCAGCGATTCGCGCTCCATGATGCCGCGGAACTTGACCCGCATGGGCAGGCTGACAACGTGGGCGCCGGCCAGGAGTTCCTCGAGCGCGGGCAGGTGCGGCGGGGAGGCAGGCATGGATCCAACTGTACAAGCGTCCGGAAATGCGCGACTTTTGGCGCGTTCCCATCCCGGGCTCGTGGCCATCACGCGGGTTCAGTTTCGGCACCATCGCAAACGTCACGCATTCCGGTCACGGGGCGGGGTGGGCAGGTCCCAACGTGCGGCTGGATCCCAGCTTTGTGTGACACGCTTAACCCGATGACTTTTCAACGCCAGGCAACGAGCAGGACCGCAGCCGAACCCGCAACGGGGTCGGGTTTCCTGTTCGTGCTAGCCACGCTGGCGTGCGTGGCCGGGCTGGTGGCCACCTACTACTACTTTGTCCAGACCACCACTGGCCAGTTCATTGATGAGTCCGCGCTGGTGGAAGCCGTGGAGCTGCACGGACCGGCGGGCAAGGCGACCACCAAGTTCCTGGACCTGCTGCCCACGGTCTCCCTGGTGATGGCCGCCGTCGTGGTCCTGTTTGTGACCGTGATCCGGAAGCACTGGGCGGAGGCCGGGATAGCCGTAGCCGCCTGCATCGGTGCGAACATAGCCACGCAGGTGCTTAAGGATCTCCTGCCGGCCCGCCCGGACAAGGGCGTGGTGACCCTGGAGCTGAACTCACTGCCCTCCGGCCACACCACGCTGGCGGCGTCGGCGGCGGCTGCGGTGTTCCTGATGGCCTCGCCGCGCTGGCGTCCGATGGCCGGATTCGTCGGCGGCACGTTCGCCATCGCATCAGGGGTGTCCACGCTGATCAACCAGTGGCACCGCCCTGCGGACGTGGTGGCGGCGTTCCTGCTGGTGGGCGCGTTCATGATTCCTGCAGGCTGGCTCATCGTCCGGCGCGGGACGTGGAATGCGTGGGACGGCTTTGGCGGGCACATCGGTTCGGCCCGGATCTGGCTGACCCTGCCGGTTTTCATTGGGCTGACGTCTGCTGCGGTGGCGCTGTACTCGCTGGCGCGCATTGCCCCGAGCCCCTGGCAGGAGACCAGCACCACCCACTATTTTTGGGCCGGCATCTCACTGATTGTGATCGCCGGGTACCTGGCCACTGTGGCCACGACATCCCTGTTCGCATACGCCGCACGACGACGGGTCCCGGCAAGGCGCTGAGGCCACCAGTCCCGGGGAAGACCGCGGAGTTTTCCCCTGCGCCGCACGGGCACGGGCGGGGCCGAAACAGCGTTCAGAACCCCACGAAACCTTGACCGAACCTTGACGTATTACTGGTGAGTATTTTGATGGGCCCGGTAGATAGTAGTGGCTATCAGGAGACGGGCGGCAGCGGCCAGGCGGCAGGCCAACCAGCTGGAAGGTTCCGCAGCCCATCACTCTCCTGGCGGAGTTTTGAAGTGGGCCCCGCCAGGTATCAGCAGCCTTCCGCCCGGCTCCTGGCAGCCGTGAGACGGCGAGCGCGTTGGTCCCCCTGCAACCGGACCGCGCGCTCCTCAAACGTCCCGGCGCCGCCCTTCCCCCCAATGGCGGCGCCGGGATTTCCACGCTTGTGCCGGGTCAGTCTTCGGCGGGTTGCCCGGGACTGATGGCGGTGCCCAGCACGTGGGCCCAGGCGGGCGACAAGGGGCCTACGGCAAAATTGAAGCGCCGGCTGCCTACCGGCGCAAAGCCAGCCTCCCCAATGGCCGCCACGGTGTCCCGGTTGGGATGGCATCCGCCGGCGAACCGCTGCCAGGCAGGGGCCAGCACGTCCTCCACCGCAGCGATCAGCCGGTTTTCCGAGCGGACGTGTTCGTAGAAGGCAAGGGTTCCACCGGGACGAAGGACGCGCCGGATCTCGGCCAGCACCGGGGCCTGTTCGCTGACGCTGCACAGGACCAGGCTGGACACCACGGCGTCCACGCTGGCATCCGCTGCAGGAATGTGCTCGGCGGCTCCGGCGCGGACCGTCACGGGCACCGGGGCGGAGGCTGCCCTGGCGGCGGCGATGCCCCTGAGGTAGTCGTCCGGTTCGATGGCCAGCACGTGGGTTACGGCCGGCGGGTACAGCGCGAAACTGGACCCGTCGCCCGCGCCGATTTCGACGACGAAACCGCGCAGCCCGCCCATCAGCTCACGCCGGTGTTCGGTAGCGCCACGGCGGTTCATCTCCCCGACCACCCGGGCGTAGGCCCTGGCGAAGCGGGGATGCTGCAGTTCCGCCGGCCCGCGCTCCCCTGCGGGGTCCGTTTCCTGGCTGCCGCCGGTCACGCTGCTCAGTTCGCCGGGCCGGCGCTGCCACCAAGGCTGGCGAGGGCCGCGCGGAGGCGCGTGTCGGCGTCGTCCGCTACTTCCTTGACCGCAGGGTTGTCGCTGAGCTGCACCATGGTCTGCGGGTCGATTGCCTGGATGGTAGTTTCGCCGGCGTCGGTGCTGCGGCGGACCACCACGTTGCAGGGCAACAGGGCACCCATGTCCGGATCGGCGGCGAGGGCACGGCTGGCAAGATTCGGGTTGCAGGCGCCGAGGATGACGTAGTCCCCAAGGGATGCGGCGGCTTCGGCGCCCAATTTGGCCTCGAAGGTGGCGCGGACGTTGATCTCCGAAAGGATGCCGAAACCCTGCTCTGCCAGGGCGTCCTTCGCCTGCTGCAGCGCCTCGTCCCAGGCAAGCGGAACGGTAATGGTGTGCGTGTAGCTCATGAGGCCTCCTCAGGCGGTTGCTGCTACTGATGGGTACGCCGCCATCGTATACCCCCGGGGGTGTTTATGGCTACGGGGGTCCACGGCCCGCCGGCACTCGTCGCATCGGCCGTCAGCCGCGGAGCCGCTAACCACCCATACGGACATGGACGGTAGCATGAGGGCATCGGATCAAAGGAGATGTCGTGGTAGAGCAGGAACCCCAGTTCAACATTCCAGAACCGGTGCGGGCGGCCACTCCTGATGCGGTGCAGGCGCATCTTGACCACGAAATCGAACAGCACGTTAAGTCCTACGAAGCGCGGTCAAAATCAGAGATTTCGGCGCGCATCCGGGAGCTTGACCGCGAGTGGGACATCGAGCGCCTGCTGGAGCTCAATGCCTCTTCCCTTGCCCTCACCGGCAGCGTGCTGGGTGCGGCCGTCAACAAGAAATGGCTGGCGCTGCCGGCAGTTGTCCTCACCTTCCTTGTCCAGCACGCCATTCAGGGCTGGTGCCCGCCCATCCCCCTTTTCCGGCGCCTGGGGGTTCGCACCCGCAAGGAAATCGATCTGGAAAAGTACGCCCTCAAAGTCCTCAGGGGCGACTTCGGCAACGCCAGGTCCGACGCCGATGACGCCCTGGACAGCGCCGGAAGATAGCAGGCCACCTCGGCGCCATATGGCCGCAACCCACGGAACGTTGTATCAAGGGCACACTCTTGTTGGCATCCCGGGGTGCTGTATCGTTTCCAGACCTTGGAGTTGCAGGAAAAGCCACCGGCTGCACACTGACCGCCGCGATCGGAACACTTGTTCCAGCAACCAGCAACGCCTTTAGCGCACATTAGGACCCCACCACGCCCGGCCGCCCCGGCTCGTACAGATCAATGATGGGCAGGTGCCCGTCAGTACGGATCGCGTCGCCGCCGCCGTTGCGGTGGTGGTAGCCGCTGGAGTAGTTGAGGATGACGTGGACCGATTCCACCGCGTCGGCAGCCTCCAGCGTGGCGATGATGAAGTCCCGCTCCTCATCGGTGCGGTCGGCGATCTTGTGCGTGATCTGGAAGGTGAACAGGGACAGCCCCACGCTGCGGTCGTACGTGCCCGCGCCCACCCAGTCCACGGACAGGCCGCCGGGCAGCATCCATCCGGGCGGACACTTCCAGAAGCGGACATGGTGCCGCTTGCGCGGGTTCCCGTCGATCTCGCGCTGGAACGCCAGGTCCTGCCGGTTGCCGAACACATACAGCGAGCTGACGGGCGCTGCCGGATAGCTGCGGCCCAGGACAGTGGAGGTGAGGGTGTGCCAGGCAGTGGCCGGGGTGATGGGGTCGGCCTCCACCCAGCCGGCGGTGCGCATGGCCCGGCGCAGCTCCTCCTCCGTCCCCACCACGGCGAGGTTCACCGGATCGCCGAGGACGCCGTCGCCCGTCCTGGCCCTGCCAATGAAGTAGTCAGGGATGTAGAGGCTGCTCAGGATCTTGTGGACGCGCGGCAGCAGCGCATACGCCAGGACCAGCCAGACGGGCAGGAACACCCACGCCTGCTCGGGACCGCGCGAAAGCCGCGACAGCAGGAAAAACCACACAGCCCAGCCGACGGCGACAGTCACCACCAGGTACAGCACCCGCTGCAGCACCGCCAGGACCGTGGCCCACCTGCTTTGCCGCCGTTCCACCGCGTTGCTGGAGCGCGAGTGGTCGGGTTCCTGCGGCACGGCCTGGCTCCCGTTCACACCAGATGTCATGCCCACGTCCTCCCGGCCCCGGCATTTTTATTGCCGCACATCAGTACCGGCCCATATTACGTCCCGGCGCGCGGTGAATCCTGGCAGCGCCGGCGGTATTCACCCGCCGCCGTCGGCAAGCAGGAGCCTGCACCACGCATCGGTAAGCCAGCCGGCGAACTGCTCCGGCGTCCAGCCGCGCTGGTCCACCAGCAGCACCCAGTACTCAGGGCCGTTCATGCTCCATACCGCGTCCGCCAGTTCTGCCGAGGGCCGGTCCGTGCGCAGCTCGCCGGTCAAAGAAAGGTCCGCAATGAATTTCCGCATGTTCGCGGCCCGCCTGTCGGAGATTTGTTCCCACAGCTCGGCGCAGCCATGGTCTGTGCCGGCGGCATCCCTTAACGCAACATAAACCGGCGCCAGCCGCGGCTGGATCACGGCCAGGGCATGGGCATAGATGGTGATTTTCTCCCTGGCCGTCTTTGCCTCACGCAACCGGAGAACGTAATCGCGCTGCTCAGCGGGAACCGCCTGGCCGGTCCCTGAGATGGCACTTTCAACCACCTCACGCAGCAGGTCCGGCTTCCGGCCAATGGCGGCATAGACGGTATCGACGGCGACTCCCGCACGCCGGGCGATGGCATTCACGGTGGTGGAACGGTACCCGTCCCGCACAAACAGTTCCCGGGCTGCGGCAAGTACCGCGTCCCGGGTGGCGGACGCCTGCTCTTTCCTGCGAAGGGAGTTGTAGCGGCGGGCAGAGGGATTGACTTCACTCATGGCCGGTCCTACCCTTTATTCATCCGAAGCAGTTTCGGATGAATTGTAGCAGGGCGCCAGGAGCGGCGGTGCGGCAGCTCAAGGCGGGAAGGCAGGGCATCATGCTGGCCGAAAGCTTCGACACCGTGGTGATCGGCGGCGGCCAGGCCGGCCTGGCTATGGGCTACCACCTGGCCAGGCTCAAGCGCTCTTTCGTCATCCTGGACGCAAACCCGCGCACGGGCGATAGCTGGCGCAACAGGTGGGACTCGCTCCGGCTGTTCACGCCAGCCCGGTACGACGCCTTGCCCGGCAGCCGCTACCCTGCCGCGCCCTGGTCCTTCCCAAGCAGGGAGGACTTCTCCCAGTACCTCAGCGGCTATGCCACTGAATTCTCCCTGCCCGTGCGCAATGCCATGCGCGTCACCGGGCTGCGCCGCAACGGCCAGCGCTTCGTGATCGAGGCAGATGGGCAGCGCTTCGAGGCCGCCAACGTGGTGGTGGCCACCGGCTGGGACCTGCAGCCAAAAATTCCTTCCTTCGCCGCCGGGCTCAGCCCGGACATCCGGCAGGTGCATGCAGGCCAATACAAAAACCCTGCGCAGCTCTCCCCCGGCGCCGTCCTGGTGGTGGGAGCCGGCAATTCCGGCGCGGACATCGCGCTTGAGGTGTCCCGGACACACCAGACGTACCTCTCCGGCAGGCACCCCGGCGAGCTTCCCTGGCGGATCGACGCTCCGGCTTCCAGGCCGCTGACCCTCGCCGTCTTCTTCGCTTTCCGCCATCTCCTGACGCGGCGCACTCCTTTGGGGCGCAAAGCGCGGCCGCAGGTGCTGGCCCACAGCGGCCCACTGATCCGCGTGAAGGACCGCGACCTCGCGGCGGCCGGCGTCCGGCGGGTCCCCAGGACGGAGGGGACGCGGAACGGCCAGCCGCAACTGGCCGACGGACAGACCCTCGCAGTATCCAATGTGGTGTGGTGCACCAGCTTCCGCCCGGAGACCGCCTGGATCCACCTTCCGGTCTTTGAGGCAGGCGGCGAACCGCTGCAGGACCGCGGCGTAGCCCGCAACCAGCCGGGGTTGTTCTTCCTGGGCTCACTCTTCCAGCACTCGCTGGCATCCTCGATGATCCACGGCGTGGGCAGGGACGCCGCCTATCTTGCCCGGTATATTGCCGCCCACAGACCGGCTGCTCCGGAAACCTCAGCGGAAACATCCCCCGGCAGTGCGGCGCCACGCGAATCCGCACCCAGCTGAACTGCGTTCAACCGGTCACGGCTCGTCAAGGTTCAGCTGCTCAACAATGATCCGCGCCGTCTCAGAATCACCCAAAATCCTGAAGTGGCCAGCGGTGGGCAGCTCGATGTTGGTGGCGCCGGGGAGGACGCTGCCCTCCGGAATGTGCGGATCAAACGGCCCATAGATGGAGGTGATGCGGCTGTTGATGGTCTCCTCGCGGGCCAGCTCGAGCGTCAGGGCGTTGCGCGGCGAAAAAATCCGCAGGGTGGGCAGCAGCATGTACCTGGCGTAGCGCGAGCCGGAGAACGGCGTGCATACCGTGACCATCCGGGAAATGCGGTGCTCGGGGTCCAGGTTGAGCATGGTGTATTTCCCGATCAGCCCGCCCTTGCTGTGCGCCACGATCGCCGCGTCCCGCAGCCCCGCCTCTTCCAGGTGCTGCGCCACCATCCGCGCCGCCACGGGAACGTCCAGTTTGTTCCGCTGCAGCACGGTGACCACATGGACGGGATGGCCTTCGTCGTGGATGGCCCTGATGAGCGGCATCATGAACTGCCAGTTTTCGTACACTCCGGGAATGATGAGCACCGGGGTGCGGTGGCCCTGGTGGAAGGACCCCGGCTGTACCCGCGACACCAGGCCCTGGATTTGGCAGAGCGCGGCGTAGGCATAGTCCTGCGCCCACCACACGGCTTTCTGCAGCGGACTGATGCGAGTGCTCACGTCCCGTTCACCCATCTGTCGAGGATAGCGCGTCAGTAGTTGCGGCGGTGCTTCAGCCGGGGAATAACGACGGCGAACACGGCTGCCGCCGCGAAGCCCAGGATGCCCGTGGCTGAGACCCCCGCGCCCAGGGTGGCAAGGGCCGTCACCCCGGAGAGGAGGACGGGACCGCCGGTGGACCCGGCGTCGGCCATGAACCGCCACAGCCCCAGGAACTGCCCGCGGCCACGGTCCGGCGAGAAGTCCGCCCCAAGCGTCATCACCAGCCCGGAGCTGATCCCGTTGCCGAACCCGATCAGCAATGCCGCCAGCAGCAGCCCCATAAAGGAGCCGGTCAGCGGAATCAGCAGCAAAGCGGTCCCCATAATCAGTGTGGAAGGGACGGCCACAAACTGACGGCCTTTCCGGTCCATGAGTTTGCCCGCGGGATAGAACACCAGCATGTCGATGGCTCCGGACAGCCCGTAGATCAGGGAAGCCGAGGTGGCGTCCATGCCCAGGTGGTCCGCCCACAGCGGGATGACAACCTGCCGGGACGAGCGCAGCGCGCTGAGCAGGAGGATCCCCACGCCCAGCGAAAGGAACACGCCCGCGTGGGACACCGCAACGCTCCGCAGCGTGGGCTCCGGACCCTTGTGGCCGCCGTCGGGCGCTGGAGCAACGGCAAGGTCCGGAATGGTGAGCGACAGCAGCGCGGCGGCTGCCATGGCCACCACGCCCACCCAGTAGGCGCCGCTGATGCCGGCGAACTGCATCACCGCCGCGCCCAGGAACGGACCGATGAACACACCGATCCGGTTCACCCCGCCCAGTGTGGACAGCGCACGTGCCCGGAATTCCACGGGCACGGCCTCGGTAAGGTACTTCTGCCGGGCCAGGCCAAACACGGCACCGGACATTCCGACGACGGCCATCGCCGCAGCGAGCAGCCACAGCCCGTCCGGAACCAGCGACGTCAGCCCCGCGGCCGCGAGCGCCAGGCCGGCTGCGACGGCGGCGCCCACGATTGACCAGCGCTCACCGAATTTGAGGGTCACCAGGGAGGCCGGCAGGTTGAAGAACCACGATCCCAGCCCGATCAGGGTGACAATCAGGGCAGCCACGGCCACCGACGCACCCAGATCGCGGGCAGTCAGGGCCACCACCGGCAGGATGGCGCCCGTTCCTATCCCGTACAGCAGCGTCGGCCCGAACGCGGCCACAGCTATGCCGCGCAGGCTGAAGGGCTCGGGATCATCGGGGGAAGTCATCAGATTTATTTTATGGCCAGTCGGAACGCCATCGATGTCCGGTCCCTGGGACTAGCTTCCGCCCTGCGCAGCAGCCAGATGCGCCCCGTCTGGGATCAGCAGGGAGCTACCGTCGGGCCCGCTCTCGGGAGCCTCCCGGGGACCTGAACAGGGCCACGATTTCCACGAGCACACCAATGATCGAACCCGCGATTCCCAGCCCCAGCATCACTCGCGCCACCACGGGCCAACCCGACCAGCTGTCCCCGAAGTCGAAGGGGAAGACCTCCCACAGGCGGAGGACGGCGGCAAGCCCTATTCCCAGGACCACCAGGTTGCCCAGCGCCATGATGCCCCTATTGCGGATCACCACAAAGATGAGGTTCGCCACGATGCCCGCGGTAAGTGACGCGTTGATGATGCCGAGCACGCGGGTCATGTCCGAGGTCAGGAACGGCAGCACCTGCCAGCCCGGCCAGATGTTGATTCCCCATAACATCGCGGTGTTGACCAGGGCAGAGCCAACGTTGCCGCCGCGGCTGGTCACCGTCTTGTCAGCCATGCAATCTCCCCGAGCCACTGATGGGCCGGCACAAGTGAATCCTGCGGCCTGTCATCAGGGTGCCATCGGCCCAACGCCGCATGGAAGTGCCGAAGGTCCCCGGCCGCCGAGGCAGCGCGCCGCCCCAGCGGCTTGAGGCCTGGCGTCAGCGCGCAGGAACTGCTCCTGCGGACCCATCCCGGGCCTCGCTGCGCAGCACTGCACGGTTCACAACCACCGCTGCCGGGTCAACGCAAATCCGGGGGTCACAAACGCCCCGCGGAGGAGTAGCGTTCGCCTTATGGGGCGCTGATCCGCGCCCGTACCAAAGGGGAGGTCATTCGATGGGTGAAGTGTGGATCCGAACGCTCGGCAACGGGCTGGTCCGGGCAGACAGGGTCACCGAAATTTCATCCACCCGGGGGTCCCTCCAGGAGGACCAGGGCTATTCGCTGAAGGTCATCGTGGACGGCAAGGGCCACGTGCTCATTGACGACGACGAACTGCAGGGCTCGCTGGCCGACCGGCTGGAATACGCCCGGCACGTGGAGGACGCCCTGCTGCTCGCCATGGACGAGGCCAAGGACAGCGACACCGCCGTGGTCATCTCCTATGAGCCCGAGCGCGAGCGATGGTCCGCGGCGCCGGTCACAGTGTTAGCCGGAAGGCTTTCCGAAGCAATGGGGTGAGACGGCGGCCGTTTCCCCTGTTCGACGGCGGGCGGTTCGACGGCCGCGGTTGCACAAGTACGACGGCGGCAGGCACCGTGGTGCCGCAGGTTGCGGTTCCTGCAGGGCCGTCCACGCGGGCAGCCCGCTTGTTCCGGTGCGCGTCGATCACAAAGCCCAAACGCTGTAATAAATGGCCTTATGTTGCGTGGATCACATTCAGTACCTACTCTGGTTGAGGCTGATGCAAACGGCCATAAGCAAGAAGCTGCAGCGTCGCAGCCAATGCCGGGGAAGGCTTTACATTTTGAACTCTAAGCTCAACGTTGTTGTCCGTGTAGATCTCGACCACGCTAGGGCCCAGGTGATTGCAAAGGGGCATGTCACCGTCCACAGCGTCAATGCACTGTATGTAGTAGTCAAGCGTGCCAATTCCTTACACGAGGGCTTGGGCGTGGAACTGGACATTTCCCATGCCCGGGTGGACCAGGAAGCGCTGGAAATGCTCCATGCGTCCTCCGAAACACACCACCTGCCCGCCAGGATCGATCCGCAGCAGGCGCCGTGCACCATCAGTGTCCTCGCTCCGCGCACTGCGGCCCGCAGGACCCACGCGCCGGCACTGATCGCCGCATAGGCACCCAGCGCA
This sequence comes from Pseudarthrobacter quantipunctorum, assembly GCF_045291495.1. Classification (NCBI taxonomy): domain Bacteria; kingdom Bacillati; phylum Actinomycetota; class Actinomycetes; order Micrococcales; family Micrococcaceae; genus Pseudarthrobacter; species Pseudarthrobacter quantipunctorum. The sequence continues at coordinate 885,694 of NZ_CP148033.1, read as the reverse complement.
ACGGCACCCGAAGAGCCCAATCGTCGGGCCAGGGTGCCAGCCGCAAACTTTTTCTTCAAGATGTCCAGTGACTGCGAGTGCAGCTGTATCCGAATAGACGGGTAGCTGCCCTCCCGGTTCGCTGGAACCCTTTGACCCGCCGCCCGGGAGTGCAGCCTTTCCTGACTCCAGCGGCTTGCGGTGAACCCTACGTCAGTACTTTGGCCAGTAGTCCGGGTTGAAGCCGCTGGGGCTCGGAGGCCTGGGCGGGTCCTCCCATGGGCCGGAAGGAGCTCCGGGCTCCTGTTCACTTTCCGGCCCGGGCTCCTGCCCGCTTTCGGACTCGGGCTCGCGCTGCGGAGGCTTGTCCTTCCCAGGCTCGGGCTGCCGGGGTTCCTCGGATTCGATCTTGTTGTGCGCCATGTCGCTCCCACAAGGACCGGATGGCCCACTGCCAGACCACTTCCAGCGTAGGATCCGGGACGCCCGCCATGTCAAGGTGTCCAACTCCCCTACTTGGCGGCCTGTTCGCTCCCCAGCACGTACAGGGGCTAGGTACTTTCCCCTATTCCTCCACGAACTCCAGCAGGTCGCCGGGCTGGCACTTCAGCACCCGGCACATGGCTTCGAGGGTGCTGAAGCGGACGGCCTTGGCGCGGCCGTTTTTCAGCACAGCGACGTTGGCGGGCGTCAGGCCAACGCGCTCGGCGAACTCCCCCACACTCATCTTTTGCCTGGCAAGCTCAACGTCGATGCGCACCACAATAGGCATCAGATCACCGCTTCCATATCCGCCCGGAGATCAGCAGCCTGCCGCAGCAGTGCGCGCAGCACCACAACCACCAGGCCCAGGGCGGCCCCGGCCACGAGGACCAGGAACAGCAGGAGCGGCACCCCGGGATCGTCGGCATTAAGGACGACGACGGCGGAGAGCGCCGCGAGCATGGTCCAGCCGGCGGCGATGGCCCAGACAATGGCATCCACCCACACAAAGGCTCCTCTGCTGAAGATGCGGTCGTTCTTGACCAGTGTCAGCAGTTTCCAGGTGCCCACGATCACCACCTGGACGCAGGCCACCTCCAGGATAAAGAAGATGGTGAGCGGCCACTGAAGGTGGGCTCCGTCCGGGTTCTCCTGCGCCATGTGTGCGAACTGGCCGGGAATGGACATGACCTGGAACAGGAGCAGCAGCAGGAACGCCACCACAAGGACGATCCGGAGGGCGGTAACTGCCAGGCGGGTGAGTTTCATATATCGAGTTTCAGCTACTAGCTATCGAAAGTCAATCGATAAATGCTGATAGTTGAGCAACCGTCAGGGAGCCAGCTGGTCCCGGCGGAACCGAAGCTCCCTCCGGGCACCGTTGAGGGGCGATCCGGTAAAGGGCAGGGCGTCCAGATCTATGTCCGCTGACGCTTTAAGGGCCAGGGCGTTGGCGGCTGCCGCTGCCCGAGGGGGCAGTCCGATGGCAGCCGCGAACTCCTGCCAGTGCCTGGCCTTGAGCCCTTTGACCTTGCCGGCGAGGGGAAGCGCCATGCTGTCGTCACCGTAGAGCAGGGTGCATGGGATGTCGTACATGGGGGCCACTGCCCAACTGCCGTTCCTGCCCGCCAGGACGGCGGCGTTCTTGGCGTGCAGGTCCCCGTTTCCGGTGAGCCAGGCGAAGACGAACTGCAGGTAGAGGTTGCGAACCGCCACAGCCTTGGCCTTGCACAGTCCGGCCAGCGCCAGCACCAGATGCTCGGAGGTGACTGCGTATTTGGACGCCGGCGGCAGGTTCATCACCTGCGCCCCGTCCTCCAGCGCCAGGCGCACCAGGCCATCGGAATGGGCACGGTCGAACCGCTCCACCAGCAGCCCGGGCATGCCGCGCCTGTCAGTGACCACGCTGTGCCTGGCCACAGGGATCTTCAGGGCTTTGGCGCCGGTGAGATGGGCTGCCTCGTTCAGGACCAGATGCGGGTAGCTGGGGGGATCCAGCTTGAGCAGGTAGCGGCGGTTGGCGAGCGCCAGCGGAGTGGTCATCATGGAGGCGCTTGCCTTGTGCTGCACGCCGGGCAGCCCGTGTGGGTCCACTGCGTCCGCCAAGTATGCGAAGTCCAGGTCCTCCGGGCGGGATGTGTCCGCCAGCGGCCGCTGTTCCACCAAAGGCTCGCCGACCGGGACAACCTGCACGTCGCCCGGCATGTCTGCACCCACGGCCAGGAGGAGGCTTAGCTCGTCGCCCAGGCTCGTCTTAACGGCGTCCTTGAGCACGGTGAGCCGGTGGCCTTCCGGCAAAAGCCCGGAGAAGAAGGCCGGGAGCGCACCGCTGGGCGATTCCACCAGCTCGGTGGAAAGAGGCAGCGTTGTCGCCACGGGGCGCGCGCCGGCAGCAAGGTATTCATCAGTGTAGGAAAAGGCCACACTGCCGCGGTCCGTGCGGGAAAGGTGCCCGGCCAGCGCCCCGGCCTTGTAGACGTCGGCGCCGCGGACGAACTTCAGGCGCTGCAGGTCTTCAGTCATCAGCGGCCCGGAGGTGGAGCCCCACAGCGTTGGCAGCGGCGGCCACAGTGCCCAGTGACGGATTTCCCGTCCCGGTTTCAATGGCGTGGATGGTTCGGGAGGACGTGCCTACCAGATCGGCCAGCGTTCCCTGGGTTATGCCGGCTTCCCTGCGGGCACGCCGGATGCTGGCTCCAATGGCCTGAACGTCTTCCATCATTGCCTTTCCGCAAAATCTTGCTGATTAACAGCCCGCCAACCATGAGGATCCTCCACCAGCGGTGAAACCGCAATATATTGCGCAAATGCGGGCAGGATCCCGTTTGCCAGCCAAGCAAGCCGAGTATCGGAAGTATCTTTCCGAATTCGCCGTTTCCAAGCCAGACGTAGGGACCGCCCCGTGGGAACCGGTGGATCGGTCCAGCCGGTCCTTGGCTGATCTTGAGGCAATCCTCGCCGGTCCTTGATCCCTCCACCGCACACTGGTGTGCGAGGGGCCTGAAACATAAGGCAGCAGCAGCTGGGGTCTGGGCCCGGCAACAGGCCAGGGCCGGCGGCGGAGGCGGCGGAACAGCGTGGTTCAGCAAATAGCCGCCGGCCCTCCCCCTCGCTCCCGCCATCGGCCCGGGCACCTGGCAACGGGCTTCGCACAGGCATAGGCACGGGCCTAGACATGGGAATTTGGCATTGGAAAGTAAGGGGCCCACGGCCACCCCCTGGCGCGGTTCAGGCATTGCATCCATCCAGCCGCTGACGCACCTGCCCCTGCCGGGCATAAGATTTGCTGCATGAGGATTGCCGTAGCAGGGGGAACCGGTACTGTTGGCCGCCACGTGGTGGAGGTGGCAGAAGCACGCGGCCATGAGGTCTCGAGCATGAGCCGGGCCGACGGCGTGGACCTGGTGAACGGCCGGGGCCTTGCCCAGGCCCTGCAGGGTGTGGAGGCAGTCATCGACGTCTCCGGCATCCAGACCACGTCCACCAAAAAGGCCGTGGACTTCTTCACCAACGCCACCCAGAACCTGCTGGCAGCGGAAAAGCAGGCGGGGGTGAAGCACCACGTGGCCCTCTCCATTGTGGGGATCGACGGCTCAACCTCCGGCCTCTACGCCGGGAAGCTGGTGCAGGAGGACGAGGTCCGGCACGGCGGCATCCCGTGGACCCTGCTGCGCTCCACGCAATTCCATGAGTTCGTGCCGCTGGCGGTGAAGATCGGGACCGTGGGTCCGCTGGTGAACGTTCCCAAAATGTTCACCCAGCCCGTGGCTGCCCGGGAAGTGGCGGAGGCACTCGTCGCCGCGGCGGAGGCAGGACCGCAGGGAAGGATCACAGACCTGGGCGGTCCGCGGACCGAACAACTCGCGGACCTGGTCCGCGCCTATCTCGCCAGGACCGGCCAGCGCAAAAAGATCCTTGAGGCAGTGCTCCCCGGTTCCATGGGCAAGGCCATGCGCAGCGGCGCCCTGATCCCGGCGCCGGGTGCCGCCGTCGGACGCCAGACGTTCAGCGAATGGCTGGAAACACGCGATGCCGACGGCGGCCGGAATCACTAACGGGGTTCACGCGCCAGACTGGCCAGTGGTTTAGGGGGAACCATGCTTTTCGAATCGACAGACCGGTACTTCCGGACCTTGGGGCCGCGCGGGCGGACAGTGCTGTTCCAGCTTCCGCTGTCCGTCACAGTGCTGCTGGTGACCGTCCTGGTGGCGCTCCTGCACCCCGGGTTCGAGTGGTCGGAGCCGTTCCTTTACAGCCTGGCAGCACACCTGATGCTGCTTGCAGCCAGCGCCGTAGTGCCATGGGAACGCCTTCCCGCCTGGGCCGTCTTCCTGATTCCGTTTTTGGACTGCCTGGCTATCGGGCTGTCCCGCGAATCAGGCGGGCAACACCTCACCGTCCTGAGCTTCCTGCTCGTTTTTCCGGTGGCCTGGCTGGCCGTGGGGCTGCGCCACGCCGGTGTTGTCCTGGCCGTCCTGGCCACCGTCCTCAGCGTGGCACTTCCGCCGGTAATCCTCGGCACCGGATTTACCAGTGCCTCCCTCATCCGGGTGGTGCTCCTGCCGGTCATCCTGGGGGCCGTCGCGCTCACGGCCTACGGCGTTGCCAACGGTATCGTCACCCAGCGGCGCCTCCTGGCCAAGCAGGAAGCTGACCTCCGGGACCTGCTGGCGGCCAGCGAGGACCGCGAACAGCTGCTGAACACCGTGATGGACACCGTCAGCGTGGGTGTATGCGCCCTCGACAGCCAGGGCCAGGCTGTACTGGTGAACCGGCATCTCGGCAGCCGCCTCGCGGAGGCCATCGGCGGCGAAGCGACTTCCGGGAACGTGACGGACATGCCCGTCTACGGTGTGGACAGGAAACAGCGGCTTCCCCCTGAACGGCATCCCCGCACACGCGCTGCCCGGGGTGAATCCTTCACCGACGAGCTGGTCTGGGTTGGCAGCGGAACCGCCCAGCGCGCCTACTCCGTGACCTGCCGGCTCATCGGGACTTCCACCGGAGGGCATTCAGGCGCGGTCCTGGCCTTTACGGATGTCACAGCCCTGGTGACGGCGCTTTCCGCCAAGGACGAATTCCTGGCCAGCGTCTCCCACGAGCTGAGGACGCCGCTGACGTCCATCCTGGGTTACCTGGATCTGGCCCTGGACGAAGAAGATCTTGAACCCGGCCTGGAAGAGTGCCTGAAGGTCGCCAAACGCAATGCCGGGCGGCTGCTGACCCTCGTCGGTGACTTGCTGACCATCGCATCCGGATCGCTGACCATCGCTCCCCGTCCGGCGGACCTTACCAACGTTGCCGCCACCAGCATCCAGGCTGCACAGCCGCACGCCGTGGCCGCCGGCATCACCCTTGAACTGGAGTCGGCAGGTCCTGCCACCGGACGGTTCGATCCTGACCGCCTTGGCCAGGCCATCGACAACCTGGTCTCGAATGCCATCAAGTACACACCGGAGGGCGGAAGGGTTACCGTCCGGATCTGCGCCACAGGACAGAACCTCAGGTGCGAAGTCACCGACACCGGGATCGGCATGACCGGCGACGAACTGGGCCAGGCCTATACCAGCTTCTTCCGGGCTGCCAATGCACACTCCTCCGCCATTCCCGGTGCGGGGCTGGGGCTGGCAATCACCAAATCTATCGTCGAAAATCACCGCGGAACCATCACCCTGACCAGCAGCCCCGGAAAGGGAACCACAGCGGTCCTGACCCTTCCGGAGGCTGACGCTTCCCCCTCCTTCGCCGTCGCCCAAGAGCACCCAGCCCGGAAGCAGGGCACGCGCTAAGACACCGCGCGCCAGCAACGCGCAAGCAGCACGTCACCACGCAGCACGACCCCGCGCAACAGGGACCTCGGCACCGGACGCCGCAGTCGGACAGCAAAGATGTTGAGGGAGTGTGGCGGGAACAGGCTACCCGCGAAGCTTCCTGATCCCCCGGTGCCGTCCTGCCGGGGCGCTGCCCGTGAGCGGGTGGGCCAGGCGCCAGTGCTTGCGCGCATGGCTCCCGGCGCGGCCGGTGGCAGGGGCGGGGGTGGCGGTGGCCACCAGCGACGATCCCCGCCGGCGGCGGCGTAACCGGAGGAGGACGATTACCGTCAAGCCCAGCCAGACAAAAGCGACACCGAAGACCAGGACCAGTGACGGAATCGCATCCATGGTCAAGCTTAGGCGCGGAACTGCCGGAGGACGCTACCTGTTTTCCCGGCTTGAGGTTACGCGCCCTGCAGGTACCTCCGTGCGTACTGCACACGGGGTTCCCCACACGGGCTGGGGGACGCGCCTTGCGCCAAAGCTGGGCCAAAACTAGGCGGATCCTGCGCCGGAATCTCCGCTGCACCGCCCCGGCCGCCCCCAGACTTGAAAAGGGGGATCACTCCGGTCTCCTCCCCTTAGCGTGCCCGCCCCCGCCGTCGCTCTTTCCATCCAAAGTGCGGCAGCACACCACCTGGAGGTCCAGTGAAGCTGTTCAGATACATCCTGTGTTTCGCCGTGCTGCTTGCCTGGGCACTGCCCGCCGGCGCGGCCCCGGCGCACGCCGCGATGGCCGCCATCACCCTCAGCCCGAACACCGGCCCTGCCGGCACCTCCGTGACGGTCACCGGAACGGGGTTCCCCAAGAAGACCACGGGCACGGTCAGCGCGGGAACCAACAGCGCCCCTTTCAAAACCAGCGCTTCCGGCTACTTCACGGCCGAGCTGGTCATCCCCGAATCAGCCGACCCCGCCGTCACCGTCCGGGCCGCAACGGCGACGGCGGGTGCCACGGCAGCATTCACCCTCACGTACAGCTCCCCCTCCATCGTCGAAGAGGAGCCTGTTGCCGAGCCGGCACCGGCTCCCGCGCCCGCAAGCCCGGCGCCGCCCGCCCCCGCAACCCTGCGCTTCGGCGCCGGCACTCCCGGCGGCCCGCTCGCAGCGGCCGAACTGGACGAGGTCACCGCCCTGGCCGGCGAGGCGCCGTCCATCATCCTGTCCTACAAGGACTTCAACCAGGCCCCTCCCATCACGGAACTGGAGGCTGTCCGGGCCCGCGGCGCACTCACCCTGCTGACCTGGGAACCGTGGGCGTGGGGCGGCGGAACAGCGCAGCCCACGTACTCCCTGGACCGGATCACCGCCGGGGACTTTGATCCCTACCTGCGCCAGTGGGGGCAGTCGCTGGCCGCCTGGGGACACCCGGTGATGCTGCGGTTCGGGCACGAGATGAACGGCAACTGGTACCCGTGGTCGGAGCAGGTCAACGGCAACGGTTCCGGGGACTATGTGGCCGCGTGGCAGCACGTGCACGGCGTGGTGACGGCGGCCGGTGCCACCAACGTCACCTGGGTGTGGAACCCCAACGTTCCGTACTGGGGATCGGTGCCGCTGGCCGGCCTGTACCCCGGCGCGGGATATGTGGACGCCGTTGCACTGGACGGCTACAACTGGGGCACCTCCGCCTCGTGGAGCTCCTGGGTATCCCCGTCGCAGCTCTTCGGCGACGGCCTGTCCCAGCTCCGGACACTCGCCCCGGGCAAGCAGATCCTGATCGCCGAAACATCCTCAGCCGAACAGGGCGGCAACAAGGCAGACTGGATCACGTCGCTGTTCAGCTACCTTGCCGCCCAGCCGGACATCACGGCCGTGACCTGGTTCCACTACAACAAGGAAACCGACTGGCGGATCAACAGCAGCACCTCGGCCGCCAACGCCTTCAAGCAAGCACTCGCTGCCCGCAGGTAACCAAAAACAAGTGGTCCCCGCCCCGCTCCGGAAAAGTAGAGTACCGGCTACTCGTGCCCTCCGCGGGCTGTACTCGTAGATTCGGGGAAAGCCCGCGAGGGTGCGGGGCGGGACTGAGGCTTACGGGGGCAGAAGCGTGGCAGTACAACCGGCGGCCGGAACCGTGCGGACAGAACGCCGGGGGTTCCTGCTGGACCTCATCACAGGTACGGAGACTGACCAGGATCTGGTGCAGCGGCTGGCCGAGGCCGGTGCGCTGGCCCTCGGTGGATCCGCGGACTGCGCTGCGCTGCTGATGCGGGCGGGAGGCCCTCCCGTCAGGGCCGGAAACAGCCCCGCTGCCGCAGCCCTGGCGTCCTCCGAGGACAGGAACGGCGGCGGGCCCCTGGCCCATGCCGTGAGTGCGGCGGAACTGCTGAAGGTTGACCGCACGGCACCAACCAGGTGGCAGGCATACCGACGGCGGCTCTCGGCTTCCGGATTCGGCGCAGCGCTGGCCGTCCCGCTGGGGCTGGAGGACCGCATGTCCTGCGCGCTGCTGTTCCTGGTCCGCGGCAGCACCGGACTCACCCCGAACCTGGTGGCGGAGGCCCGGTGGTTCGCCGAAGTGGCAGCCCAGAGCCTGCGGCTGGCGCTTGAGGTGCGCAGCGTCCGGTCCGCCGGGGACAACCTGAAGAACGTGCTGGAGGGCCGCACGTCCATCGATGTGGCCTGCGGAGTGATCATGGCACAGAACAGCTGTACCTACGCCGAGGCTTTCAGCAAGCTGGCGGGTGCCTCACGCCAGCGGAACCTGAAGGTGCGCAGCGTTGCCGAGAACGTGGTCAAGTCAGTGGGCGCCGGCACCCCTGCTGCCCGGCCCGAAACGCCGGGCCTGGCACAGCCACTTTGAACCCGGCCGCTTCACAAGGACGACGCCGGCACGCTGCTTGCCAGCGCACGCTGCGCCGACTGCCCTCCCCCGGAAGTTGCCGCCGCGCACCATAGGTCCGCCCGGCACTGGCCATCACGGGGACGCTCGGCAGTCCGACAGTTGCGCCGGCCCGCGCCTAACGGGTCACCAGCGTTGTGTCCCCCGGCCCGCATCGGCGGGCTTCCTAGTCGTCATCGCCAAAGTCCAGCGCCTTGGCGGCGTCCACCAGTCCATGGCCACAGTCCTCGGGGCAGTCAACAGGCAGCCGGCGGGCTGTTGACTCCAGGCGCTCCTCCACCATCTTGGGCGTGTAGCTGCTGCCCTTTTCGGACATGAGCAGGGCGGCGATTCCAGCCACGTGGGGGGTTGCCATGGACGTGCCCTGCATGAAGGCATAGGCCTCAAGCCCGGGAGTCGTGGCGCCGAAGTTCGAGGTGGAGAGGATGCCTTCGGTGAACTGGCTGGTGATGTCGCCGCCCGGTGCCGTCACGTCCACGTCATCGCCGTAGTTTGAGTAGGACGCGCGGGCACCGGTGGGTCCGGCGGCAGCCACCGTGATCACCTTCTTGCAGTTTGCCGGGCTCATGCCGGAGGCCGGGCGGTTCGCGTTGCCGGCGGCAACCACCACGGCGGCACCGGCCTTGTTGGCGGCATTGATGGCGTTCTGCATCATGGCGGAGCAGGGTCCGTCACCGCCAACGCTGAGGTTGATCACACGGGCTGGGTTGGGGTTGACCGGCAGCCCGGCCACCTGCCCGCCTGCGGCCCAAACGATGGAGTCTGCGACGTCGGACTCGTAGCCGCCGCAGGCGCCGAGGGCGCGAACGGGAAGCAGCCGGGCTTCGGGTGCCACTCCCGCGATCCCGTCATTGTTGTTGGCCACCGCGGCGATGGTTCCCGCAACGTGTGTTCCGTGCCATGAAGACATCCCGTCCTCTCCGCCCATCCCGCACAGTTCCGCGGTAAACCAGTCCCCCTCGTCCTGCGGATTGGCGTCACGCCCGTCGCCGTCCCGGGCTGAGGCGGCATCAATGATCATGTCGTAGCCCGGCAGCACCTGGGAGTCCAGCTCAGAGTGGCTGGTGATTCCCGTGTCCACCACCGCCACTACGGTCCCCTCACCGCGGTTCACCTTCCAGGCGCCGGGGATCCGGATGCCGGCGGCGCGGTCCCACAGGTTCCACTGGGCCGGGTATCCGGGATCGTTGGGAGCCTCGGCATCGCTGGGAACCTCGGAGGCCGGGTACATTCTGATGTCCGGCTCGGCGTAGGCCACGCCCGGGGCTGACCGCAGTGCAGCCAGGAACGCCTCGGCTTCGGCACCGGGAAGGGGCCGGCTGGTCTTCACCACCTGCGCTCCGGCAGCGGTGCCTTTGACGTTTTGGGCAGCGATGCCCACCCTGCCCGCAGCCATGCGCGCGGCCTCGGAGGTTGCAGCCGCCTCGGACCCGATGCCGGGGCCGCCGTGGATCCCCACAATGAACTGGTCGGTGGCGGGGGACGCAGCGGGCGCCGCCCGCGGCGGGGTTGGCCGGATGTTGTCCAGTCCGCCGTCGGCCCGGGCGGGAAGGGCCAGGGTTGTATTCGCCAGGACGGCAGCCAAAGCAATGGCGACGACGGTGCGGGGGCTGAAGCGGTGGGTCATTGGCGGACATCCTTCAAGGACAGGCGCCAAGCGCTGGGTGCCGGCGCGCGGACAACTCACCCCCGCCCCGATTCTAGCCACAAGCAGGAGAGGGATGAAGGGGCAGCGGCAAATATCCCGGACCCGGGTATATGGAACGCGTTTTCGGCAGTGCGGCTCGATCCGCCTGCGCCATCCAGCCCCAGATCGGTGCGGACGGGGATTGGCACATATTCCCTGCGGGCAACCACATATTTCAAACGTTTTGGCTTTGTTGGGGAGCGCCGCTCCTTAGGATTCCTCCATGTGGACCAAACAGAGCCAGAGCTTCTGCCCCGCATGCGGCAGGACCACCCACCACGTGACTCACTTTCACAAGGACGACGCCGGCACGCTTGTTGCCAGCGCACGTTGTGCCGAGTGCCCGCAACAGGGCGTTTCCGCCGAAACCCACATGCCTGCCACGCCGTGGAAATCCCACGGCGTTCCGGCGCTCTGACGTGAGTACCGGACGCGCGATCTCCGTGCCCTACCTGGCAAAGGTGAGTAACGGGTACTCGGGCGGCACGTGTTGCACAAGAGGTTAATAAATCATTGGGGGCACCAGCTTCCTCAGGGACCTGGACGCGACAGCGTTGGGGCGGAACGTTTAAGGAGAACCGTGAAGAAATCGATCAGACGAGCCCTGAGCCAGGGGCTGGCAACAGTCCTTGTCCTCACCGGGCTTGGAGCAGCCATGGGGGGACCTGCGAGCGCCACGGTGCCACCACCACCACCGCCGCCACCAGCGCCAATCCATGGCACCGCCGGCTTCAATTACACAGGCGTGGCAAATCCCCCCACCGCTGACAAGCCGCAGAGCAAGGTGTGGTGGAACGACGGCTCCTGGTGGGCGGACATGTGGACGTCAGGAGGTTGGCGCATCCACAAGCTGGACCGGGCCGCCAAGCAGTGGGTGGACACGGGGGTGGGGGTGGACAGCCGTGCCAACACATCGGCGGACACCCTCTGGGATGGCACCCACCTCTTCATAGCCCACCACGTGGTCACCATTTCCACCGAGGACGGGCCAAAGGCGTCACGCCCGGACTCCCCGGCGAAGCTGTACCGCTACAGCTATGCCAACGGAAAATACACGCGGAGCAGTGGTTTCCCCACCGAGATCACCAGAAACAGCAGTGAATCGATGACCATCGACAAGGACAGCACCGGCGCAATCTGGGCCACCTGGACCCAGGTCTCGGGCGCAACAACCGGCGGCTATACCAGCAAAGTGATGGTTAACAACTCGGCCGCGGGCGGCACCTCGTGGGGCACGCCGCAAGCCCTTACCGGCGAAAGCGCAAGCGTGGCTCCGGATGACATCTCGTCCCTTGTGGCCTTCGGCAAGAACAAAATCGGGGTCATGTGGTCTGACCACACAACCGGTTCGGTCTGGTGGGCCAGCCGCACCGACGGCCAGGCTGCCACTTCCTGGAACGTGCAGTCCGCCGTCCGCGGACCGAACCAGGCTGACGACCACCTGAACATCAAGTCACTTCAGGCGGACACCAGCGGCCGCGTCTTTGCTGCGGTCAAGACGAGCTTTGATATGAACTCCACGGCAAAGAAGTCGGACCCGCAGCTGCAGCTGCTGGTGTTCAAGCCAGCCACAGGAGCATTCGACAAGTACACGATCTCAACGATCGGCGACTGCCACACCCGTCCGCAGATTGTGCTTGACCCGGAAAACAACAAGATCCATGCCTTCCAGACGGGTCCGGCAACAACAGTGACGGGCTGCCCTTACAGCGGGGTCTCAGGGGCCATCTACCAAAAGACTGCTTCCCTGGACAACCCCGTTTTCACCGCCGGCCGCGGCGACCCCGTTATCCAGGACTCCACCCCCAGCGTCAACAACGTGACCACCAGCAAGCACCCTGTCACCAGCAAGAGCGGCATGGTGATCCTGGCCAGCGACAACGATGACCAGCGCTACTGGTTCGCCGACTTTGGCATTGATGGTAATGGCGACGACGAAGGCGAGTACGTGCCGCCTGCAGCTTCACCGTTTGCTGATGTGGTGACAACTCAACAGTTCTACAAGGAAATCTGCTGGCTCTTCGAGAATGAGATATCCACGGGCTGGGCAGAAGAGGACGGCAGCAGGACGTATCGGGCACTTGAGCCGGTTAACCGTGATGCGATGGCAGCATTCATGTACCGCCTTGCCGGCGAGCCTGCCTATACTCCGCCGGTAGTGTCGCCCTTCAGTGACGTTCCTCCGGGGACCGCGTATTACAAGGAGATCAATTGGCTGGCCGCCCAGGAGATCTCGACCGGGTGGGATGAGGGCAACGGCATCCGGACGTTCCGGCCCCTTGCGGCAGTGAACCGTGATGCGATGGCAGCATTCATGTACCGCCTTGCCGGCGAGCCTGCCTTTACTCCGCCCGTCGCGTCGCCCTTCAGCGACGTTCTTCCCGGCACAGCGTTCTACAAGGAGATCACGTGGCTGGCCGCCCAGGAAATCTCCACGGGGTGGACTGAAGATGACGGCAGCAAGACCTACCGGGCCCTGGAACCGGTAAACCGTGATGCTATGGCAGCATTCATGTACCGGTTCAATGAAAAGCTGGACTTCATCTAGGGCAATTCCCACAGCAGTCTGCTCCCCGGAATTTGGACGGATATCCGTTCGAGTTTCGGGGAGCAGCTGTGTGCGGGCCCCTACAAACGGCTGCGCACGGCGGGGCGCGGACAGGTGTTGCATGCTGCGTGCCTCTACTATGTAAGTGTGCCTCGGCTCGATTAGAACAAACGACCGTATTGCGTGCGGATCCTTGCCGGGACACTCCAGCTGCGTTGACGGCAAGCCTGATATACCCGCCTGCCGTCACGTCCAGCGCCCGTAGAATCTGCACGTCATTCAAGGAGACTTCACCTTGCGTTCCCGCGTCGCCGTCATCATCCGCACCAAAGACCGGGGGCGACTGCTCGGCCGGGCCTTGGACAGCGTCCTGGGCCAAACCTTCAGCGATTGGCGAATCGTCATTGTTAATGACGGCGGAAGCCGGGCACAGGTAGATGACGCGCTGGAACCGCGGCTGTCCCGCATTGGAGACAGGCTGCTGCGCCTGGACAACGAGGCCAGCCTGGGCATGGAAGCCGCTTCCAACCTTGGTATCCGGGCCGTTGACTCTGAGTTCATAGCTGTCCATGACGACGACGATGAGTGGGCTCCGGAGTTCCTCGCCACCACTGTTTCCTACCTGGAAGAGCATCCCAGTGACGGAGGCGTGAGCGTTGAAACAGAAATCGTCTACGAGCGCCTGACCCCTGCGGGCCGGGACGTCGAAGAACGCATCACCTTCGAACCGGACCTCCGGGACATAACTTTGGTGGATCTGCTCCACTACAACCGGTTCGTCCCCATCTCCTTCCTCTTCCGCCGTTCCGTGTACAACGAACTGGGAGGATTCGACGAAAACCTTCCCGTAGTGGGCGACTGGGAGTTTCATCTCCGTTTCCTTGTGCACCACCACATCGGCCTCATCAAAGGGCGGCCGTTGGCCTTCTGGAACCAGCGCCGTGCCGCCCTCAGCAGTGAGGCGAACAGCTTCATAGCCCGCACCGACGAGCACCAGCTCTATTCCCTGAAAGTCCGGGACCGGCTGGTCCGCGAGCATGCCCAGGCCTTCGGCCTCGGCCCCCTCCTGTACCAGCGTGAACTTCTGGCGGTGGAAACCGGCCGTCTTCATCAGCGGCTGGACGAGATCAGCCGCCAGCAGTCCGAGGGCACCGAGCAATTGGCCCGGCTGATGGGGGACGTTGAACAGATCCAACGCAACGTGCGGGCCGCATCGCAGCCGCTGCCCCTCCGTGCACTCCGCTCGGTCCGCCGGCGGCTGCGGGAACGGGGAGAGCGCCAGCGGTCGCTGGGGCTACACACGTCCCGGGAGCACGCCGTCGTACATTCCGCAGTATCGCTGGGTAAGCAACAACGCATTGCCATCCTTGGCGACGTCGGCCAGCACGAATACCATGTGGGCGATGAGGCGATGACGCACGCGGCCATCGCGGCCCTCCGGAAACGCGGCTACGAAAAGTTTGTGGTGCTGACGCATGACGTCGGGCAGACGTCCGGCCTGTATGGCGTGCCCGCAGCCCCAAGGCCGGAGGTCCCGTGGAATCCCTTCGAAAGGCACCAGCTCCTGCAGGAGGTCAAACACCTTCTCGACGGCGGCCCGGCCACCGAACGTGCCGCGGACGTTGTCCGCACTTTCCAGGAGGCGTTCAGTGGTTGCAGCACCCTGCTCCTGGCCGGCGGAGGCAATCTCACATCGCAATATGGCGGACTCCTCTTTGAACGCCTTGCCGCCATCCGGGTGGCACACTCGATGGGCCTCAAGGTGGTGGTGTCAGGGCAAACCGTGGGACCGGTCCTCACGGGACCGGACCGTGACGAAGCCGCCGAAGCCCTGCGCCTGTGCAATGTGGTCGGTTCCCGTGAACGGCACACGCATGACCTGCTGACATCCATGGATGTGGAGTCGGTGCAGGTTTTGGACGATGCAGCTTTCTTCTCCGAGGGAGTTGACGTGGACGCCTCGGCACTGCCGCCGTCCGGTTATATTGCTGCCACCTTTGCCCCCGGCTCGGGCGCCATGCCGCGCGACGACTACCACCGGCACATGGCCCGACTTCTTGACCTCGCCTACGAGCATCTGCAGCTTCCCATCCTGCTTCTCCCCCACGTCTCCACCTTCGGGGCCAGGGATGGGGACCAGGAGTGCCATGCCGCTATTGCACGTCTGTGCACGGCGCCGGACATCAGGGTGCTGGAGCAAAGGCCAGCCGAGGAGACGGCAGCACTGACGGCCAACGCAGAACTGGTAATCTCCAGCCGCTACCACCCGGTTATTTTTGGTCTTTCTGCCGGCGTCCCTGTCCTGCCCGTTGCCGTTGACTATTACGGTGAGGCGCGGATCGGTGGAGCGCTGGAAAGCTGGGGCCTGAAGCCGCTGCTCCGTTCACTGCGGCACCTGGGGGACGGCAACGATGCCAAGTGGGTCAACTCCGTCATTGGACAACGGGCGGAGATCCGGGACCACCTCCAGCAGCACGGCAGGGAACTGAAAGCGTTCCACGTGGGCTGGTGGGATGCGGTTGCCGCCGCCCTCAGCACCGGATCCATGCCGGAAACACTTGTCCCCATCCCCGCAGTGACCAACAACTCCGCACTGATCGTGGAAGAGGCCGAGAGCCAGGAAGCAGCCCGCCTGAACGCCAGCAACGAGATAGCCATCGGTAACCTCGCGCAGCACACCGAATGGCTGCAGGGCGAGCTGAACCAGGCCGCAGCCCGGCCGGATCACCTTGGTGCGGGCGTCGCCGTGATCGCTCAAGCCGGTCAGAAGCTGCTCAGCCGAACGCCTTTGCCGGCAGCCGCCAAGCGCTTCAGAACGCGGGTATCCCGATAGCGAATCTGGGTAAAACCCCAGGTCACTCCATGAGGATATTCAGGCGGAACAGGAAGGCAGCCATCGCATCACGGTTGATCGGCTGCAACGGCCGGTACAGCCGGCGGCCGTCCTCCGCCCAGCCCGTGGAAATACTGTTCTCCGAGAGCCAGGCCATTTCCTTGTAGAACTGCTGCCCGGTGGCCACATCCGCAAAGGGCGACTGGGCAGGGGCCGCGTAGTCCGGTTTCCCGGCCATCCGGTAGAGGAACGCGGCCATCGCGTCACGGCTGATGGACTGCAGTGGCCGGTACATCCGGCGGCCATCCTCCACCCAGCCCGTGGAAATGCCATTCTCGGAGAGCCAGGCCATCTCCTTGTAGAACTGCTGCCCGGTGGCTACATCCGCAAAAGGCGATTCAGCAGGCGGCGTGTACTCAGGCGATCCGGCCAGCCGGTACAGGAATGCGGCCATCGCGTCACGGCTGATGGACTGCAATGGCCGGTACATCCGGCGGCCATCCTCCACCCAACCAGTGGATATCTTCCTCTCCGCAAGCCACGCCATCTCCCGGTAAAACTGCTGCCCGGTGGAAACGTCATGGAACGGCGAGACCGAGGGCGGTTCGTAGGCGGCGGACGTCAGCGCTGTTGCTGCATCTACCAGTCCCGCGCCGCAGCCCTCGACGCAGGCTACGGGCAGGGGCCGCGCCGTGGCTTTAAGCCTTTCCTCCACCATCTGGGGCGTATACGTGCTGCCCTCCTCGGACATCATCAGGGCGGCGATTCCAGCTACATGCGGCGCTGCCATGGACGTGCCCTGGAGGAACTCGTAGGCTTCGTTCCCCGGGACGGTGAGGCCATCGTTGGAGGTGGAGACGACACCTTCGAAGTCTTCGTTGGTTATGTCGCCGCCCGGTGCCGTGACGTCAACGGCGGGCCCGTAGTTTGAGTAGGGCGCGCGGGCGCCGTCCCGCCCGGCGGCGGCCACCGTGATGACGTTCTGACAGTTGGCCGGGCTTATTCCGGTGGCCGGGCTGCCGGAGTTTCCGGCGGCCACCACTACGGCTGCGCCGGCATTGCGGGCAACGTTGATCGCGTTCTGCGTGGTGACGGAACAGGTGGGGGAATCACCGCCGAGGCTGATGTTGATCACCCGGGCAGGATGTGGGTTCACCGGTGCGCCGGAAACCTGGCTGCCGGCGGCCCAGATGATCGCATCGGCGACGTCGGACGCGTAACCGCCGCAAGCACCGATGGCGCGGACGGGAAGCAGCTTGGCTTCCGGGGCCACGCCGGCAATGCCTTCATTGTTGTTGGCAACGGCTGCAATTGTTCCTGCCACGTGGGTTCCGTGCCAGGAGGACCTGGCTTCCTCCCCGCCAATGCCGCACACGTCGGTGGTTACCCAGTCACCTTCATCTTTCGGGTTGGTGTCGCGTCCGTTACCGTCCCGGGCCGTTTCGGCGTCGGAGATCATGTCGTAACCGGGCAGGACCCGGGAGTTGAGCTCGGAATGACTGGTCATTCCGGTGTCAACCACCGCTACTACTACCCCCTCACCACGGCTAATCTCCCAGGCTTGGGGAGCGCGGATGCCCGCTGCCTCCTCCCACAGGTTCCACTGGATCGGGAAGCCGGGATCGTCGGGGACAAAGGCGGACGGGTACATGATGATGTCCGGCTCAGCGTAGGCCACTCCAGGGCTGGACCGAAGCTCGGCGAGGAAAGCATCCGCTTCGGCGCCACGAAGGGCACGGCTGGTTTTCACCACCTGCGCGCCGGCGGCGGTGCCCTTGACGTTCTGTGCAGCAATGCCCAGCTTGCCTGCCGCCTTCCCAGCAACGTTGGAAACAGCCGCCTCGGACACGACGCCATGGCCGCCCTTAATTCCCACAATGAACTGGTCTGTGGCGGGGGCCGCGGCAGGGGCAGCCGCGCGCGGCGGCGTGCTGCGGATATTGTCCAGTTCGTCGTCGGCCTGGGCGGGGAGCGCTGCCAGTGTTGTGTTCGCCAGGACAGCAGCTAAAGAAATGGCGACGGCGGCGAAGGGCCGGATTCGGTGGGTCATTGGCGGGCATCCTTCAAGGACAGGCGCCATGCCCCCAGCAGGACTGGCGCGGTCAGCCGGGAATCACCAAGCTGACCCCCCTCGCCGATTGTAGCGACAAGCTGGAAGCGGGTGAACGGTGCAAGCGGTAATTACAGTGAATCCCCGGACGAGGCAGCGTTTGTGACGGCTCGGACAGAGCCAAACGCCCGGCAAGCGCCCGCCATTTCCGCGGCTCAACGAGGGTGCCGTAACCTTGTAGGTATTCCTGCTTCGCTGGCGGACTGACACCTGGGAGGGTTCCGTCCGGGCGCCAGGGCAGGCATCCGTTTCCCATCGGTCTCACATAAGGCGCAGTCGTGAACACTACTCTTCCCCAGGGGAGCACCCTTGGCCCGCTCGAGGACCTGGGCTGGACCGCTCTCTCCGTCAGCGTGGCCCTGGTCCTGCTGCCCGCCATCGGCCTGAAAGCACTGGGCCACTCCTTCTTCCCGAAGACCCCCAAAGCTGAAGAACGCCACTACCTGATCCAGTAATGCCTCGTAAGCCCGCCGGCAGGACCGGACATTTTGCAGTGCTGCCCGCCGCGGCGGCCGCCCTGCTTGCCCTTGCAGGCTGTGCTCCCGCGGCCACCCCGGCACCGGGCACGGCAAGCACCGCCACCGCCGCGGACACGCTGCCCGGCTCCCACGTGCACGGAATCGCCGTCAGCGGCGAAACCAGCCAGGTACTTCTGGCCACCCACGACGGCCTGTTCGACGCCACCACCAGCCCGGCCACCAAAATCGGCGGAACCAACGACCTTATGGGGTTCGCCCCGGGCCCCGCCGACGGCGTCTTCTACGCCTCGGGCCACCCAGGACCCGGCTCAGACCTGCCCAACCCGCTGGGCCTGCTGAGGTCGTCCGACGGCGGCAAGACCTGGGAGCAACTCTCGCGCCAGGGCGAATCCGACTTCCACGCACTGACCGCCACACAGGCAGGAATCGTGGCCTTCGACGGGGTCCTGCGGACCAGCCCGGACGGCAGGGCCTGGAGCACCGTGGCGGCAGATTTTGCCCCGGCTGCCCTGGCCGGCCATCCGGACAGCACCACCGTCCTGGCCACCACCCAGGACGGGATCCAGCGCTCCACGGACGCCGGCAGCACCTGGAAGCCGCTGGACAACGGCCCGGTGATCCAGTTCGCGGCGTTCGCCCACCCGGCAGAAGCCGTAGGCGTGGAACCGGACGGCACTGTCCACTACTCCCCAGATGCCGGCGAAACCTGGACCGAAAAGGGCCGCATCGACGCCGACGTCATGGCCATCGCCGCCGTCAAAGGCGAGGACGGCCGGCCCTGGATCTGGGCCGCCACAGCGGACGGGGTCATCGTCTCCACGGACGGGGGCATGACCTTCCGGTCCGCGGATGCGGAATGACGGAGAGCCCCCGGCCGCCCGCCTAGTGGCGGGCCCTGAACCGGATCAGTCCTGCCGCCAGGAGGCCCGCTCCGCCTAGAGAAGCCAGCATCCCGCCAAGGGCCGCAACGTATTCGATGATGTTCATTGTCTCCGCTCCCTTTCCCTACTGCCTGGCTGCCCAAACTACGCCCGCGGGTTCAGGATTCTGCGAAGGATCGTCCGCGTGTTTTGTCACGATCTGTGCAGGGTCCCGGCCAAGGTCATCGGCGGGAATGCACGACGGCGGCGCGCCGCCGTCGTCGTAATCTCGCCTGAAGTTCACCTTCCGTTAGTTTCCGCCTGCTAAGCAGGACCGGTGGCCCCCTCCCCTCCCTCCCGCCAGCGCTGTGAAGCCGTCCACGGCCACGCTGGGTGACCTCGGCTTCGAGGCGATGGTCCTGGGCGGCTGCACGCCCTCGGGACAGATTGAAGCGCTGTTCCGCGAAGACCGCGGGCTCCGGGCGGTGGTCATTGAGGTCCGGGGAGACCTTTTCCTGCTGACCCGGGACCAGCTTGACCACAAGATGACCGGGCGGCTGGGCTACGGAAGGGCCCTTAACGCCCGCGTGACGGCAGAGGCGCTGGTGCCGTGCACCACGTTCAGCCTGCCGCCGTCGCTGGATCTTCGGCAGGCCGCGGCCGCGATGCTGGGCCGGCCCGAGGAGAGCAGGTACCAGGATGTCCTGGTGGTTCCCGCCTCAGGGGCACCGCGCGTGGTTCCCGTCTCGCAGGTCCTCGAGGGCCTGTCCGATGTGTTCCGGCATGCCGCCCTCCATGATCCGCTGACGGGCCTGGCCAACAGGCTGGGGTTGGAAGAGTCCGGGCAGGCCCTGCTGGCCGGCGCCACGTCCGCCCGGACAGCGGCACTCTATGTGGACCTGGACGATTTCAAGGTCGTCAACAACACGTTCGGGCACAGGGCCGGCGACAAGGTGCTCACCGCCTTCGCGGCGCGGCTCCAGGCGTGCACCAGGCCGGCGGACAGGGTGGCCCGGCTGGGCGGGGACGAATTCGCCGTGCTGCTGGCCGACGTCGACGAAACCGGCGCCCGCGCCCTTGCGGACAGGATCCTCCGCGTCCTGGATGCTCCGTTCGTCCATGACGGACACCTGCTCCAGGTCTCTGCCACGGTGGGGCTGGCCATGGCGGGCGACGTTGGGGCGGCTGGGCTAGGGGCGGGCGGTGTTGGGTCTGGCGGGCCCGGCGCCAGCGGGCAGGATCCCGGGACCCTTCTCGAGGACCTGCTGCGCCAGGCTGACGCGGCCATGCTCCAGGCCAAACACGAAGGCAAAAGCAGGCTTGGCCGGATCGATCCCTCCCAGCCGGCCAGCCGGTTCGCCCGCCAGGCCCTCATCCGCCGCAGCCTGCCGCAGGCACTCGCCAGCAAAGCGTTCACTCTCCACTACCAGCCGCTGATGGACATCCCTACCGGGGCGTGCCCCGCGGTGGAGGCGCTGCTGCGCTGGCAGGACCCCGAGCTGGGCGCCGTCTCACCCAGCGAATTCATCCATGTGGCGGAACACTCCGGCATGATCCACGCCGTGGGCCGGTGGGTCATTGACCAGGCGTGCGCACAGGCCCGGCTCTGGGCGGACGCCGGCACGCCCCGGGCGGTTTCAGTCAATATTTCGCCCCTGCAGCTGGCCGCCGGGAACCTGGTCACAGTCATCCACGAATCGCTTCAACGGCACGGGCTGCCTGCCTCCCTGCTGAACATCGAGATCACCGAGAGCGCGGCCATCACGGACCTCCCCTCCGCCATGGCCCAGCTGCGCACGCTGATCAGCTCCGGCATCGGGGTTGCCCTGGATGACTACGGGACGGCGTATTCGTCCCTTTCCCTCCTGCGCGAGCTTCCCCTCACGGGACTGAAGCTGGACAAGTCCTTCATCGACACCATCGACACGGATTCCACGTCTGCGGTACTGGTGGCCAGCGTGATGGCCTCAGCCAGGGCCCTGGGCCTGCGAACCACGGCCGAGGGCGTGGAGCGGGAAACGCAACTGGAAGTCCTGCGGGACCTCGGTTGCGATACCGCCCAGGGCTACCTCATCGCGCGGCCGCTGCCTCCGGCGGAGCTCCCTGACGCGTGGCCGGCAGAAACAAGAGCGGGCGCGACGGCGGCCGGACATGAGTTGGACTGCTGAAATTGTCTACATTGTAGACCTTGGGCGTAGACTGACTACTAAGCAAGCTGAGGAACCACCCATCCAGGGACGCCCGGCGTTCAACAGGATGGATTCCCCATGGCCTCACCCGAAAATACCGGCAGCAGCCTACGCCGCCGGAAGGCGCCCCTGAGCCAGGAGCTTGTGCTCTCCACCGCGCTTGCCCTGGTGGACGCCGAAGGACTGGACGCCCTGACCATGCGTCGCCTGGGGCAGGAGCTGGACCGGGATCCGATGAGCCTGTACCGCTACGCGGCCAACCGGGCAGCCCTGCTGGACGGCGTGTCCGAGCTGGTCCTGAACGAACTGGCCATCTTCCCCGATGATCCCGACTGGCAGGCCCAGCTCCGCAAAATCGCCCATGACCTGCGGCTCCTGGCCCTGCGGCATCCCAACGTGGTGCCCCTGCTGGTCACCCGGCCGCTCTCCACTCCCCTGGGCCTGCGCCCGCTGGGAACCCTCCGGCCACTGGAGCAGATCCTTGCCCTGCTGATCGAGGCGGGCTTCGCGCCGGCCGCGGCCCTGCATGTGTACCGCGCCTACTACGGGTTCCTCTACGGCCACATCCTGAACGAACTGCAGGAATACATTGTGGACCCGGAGGAAAACGAGGCCATCCTCCGCCTTGGCCTCCACCGCCTGCCCGCGAAAAGCTTTCCGCACCTCCGGGCACTCGGCCCGGTCCTGGCGGACTACGACGGCGCCGCCGAGCTTGACCAGGGGCTCAGCATCCTGCTCTCCGGCCTGGCCGGCCAGCTCTCCGCCGGGCAAAAGGAAAGCCCCTCCTAGGAGGGGCCTTCAACGTAGTGGTCAATTGTCTTTCGGTCTAGGTCAGCGGTGATGCACTCCCCCTTCCCGGACGCCCCCTGGCGCCCATCCGGACTATGACAAGAACTGACTTTAGTAACTGGATTCCGTCAAGTAAAGGGGTACGGGACAAGTAATTTGGCCCGCCTCAGCGCTGCTCCTGTCATCCCAGGTCAGGCGGCCGGCGAGCGCCCGGCTGTTACCAGTTCCCGCCCTGGGCCGGTGGCTGGACTGGAGGAGGAAGGCACGACGCCGGGCTCCAGCCGCGCGTTGGCCCAGCGGCGGACGGGCGTTTCCACCAGGCGGTGGGACGCGCAGGCCAGCAGCACCGTCAGGGCCGCGGCCAGCACCACGCGGAGCCACAGTTCGGGAACGAGCGGCATCAGCAGCAGGTAGACCGGCAGGTGCCAGAGATACATGGCATAGGACAGGTCCCGGCCGGGCCCGGCAAGCCACGGGTGGCTGAGGACCCGTCCCGCAAAGCCGGCCGGCTGCAGGACCAGTGATCCGATCAGCACGGCGGACAGCAGGGACAGCACTGTCGGCCCGGCCGTCCAGAAGGCGCTGAACCACAGGCCCGGGGTGTCCGGTTCCTTCAGCAGCAACACGGCGGCCAGGAGCGCGGTGCCGGCAAGCGGGCCGGCCCAGCGCGCGGCGTTCCGGAAGGAGGCGTGGGACCGGGATCCGGGGGTCACTGCGGTGAAAACGAGGGCCAGGGTGCAGCCGATCAGCAGCTCGTCGGCCCGCGTGTCCGGGCCGTTGTAGAGGCGGTTCAGCGGAGCGCCGAGCAGCACCAGGAGGAACCGTTCCAGCAGGAACGCCCCAGCCAGCCCGGCTGTAATCCAGGCCACCGTGCGGACCTTCCAGAAGCGCAGCAGCACCAGCAGGAGCAGCGGCCACACCAGGTAGAACTGCTCCTCCACAGCCAGGGTCCAGGCGGGGCCAAGGGTTTCGCCGGGTATGGACTCGCCAAACACCCCGATCCGCGCCAGGTTCATCACGTAGCCTGCGGCCGGCAGGACAAAATCTTCCTGGCCGGCCCACTTGGACGCAGGGAAAACCGCGCCCACCGTGACGATCACGCCGCACAGCGCCAGCAGCGCAGGCCACAGCCTGGCCAGCCGCTTGGCGTAGAAGACCCCCAGCCGCAGCCGGCCCGTAGCCAGGTACTCCTTCATGACTGGAGCGAGATCACAAAGCCGCTGAGGGTGAAGAAGACGTCCACGCCGATTGATCCGCCCGGGACCAATTCAGTGACGGTATGGAAGAGGAAGACCCCCGCCACGGCGATGGTCCGGAGCCCGTCCAGGGCGTGCTTCCGCCCGGAGATGAGCCCGCCGCCCGGCGCCGCCGGACGTTCCGGAGCTGATAAATTTCCACTGCTTGACGTAAAAACCACCCATCAAGCATATATAACGTTTCGGTAACTACACTGGAAGGAACCTGGACGCAGGCTCCACGCACCTGACGCAAAGGCGTACGACGGCGGCGCGCGCCGCCGTCGTACGCCTCACCTTATGCCCAGCTCTGGTCCCTGTAGATGCACTCGGAACCCGCCACCTGGAGCGAGGACACCTGGTTCTTCATGCCGAAGGAGGCCAGGTTCCAGCGCTCGCCCGGGTAGATGATGAACCCCGTGCCTGAGCAGTCGCTGTTGTAGTACACCGCAACATTCTTTCCGGTGTGGTTGATGGCAGAGGCCGCGTTGTTGTTCACCTGGACACCCCACCCGGACCGGCCCTGCGGACCGTCCGTGAAGAGCTCGTTGCCCAGGCCTGCGTCACTGTACGCATAGTCGGCACGCGCCCCGCCGAAGTCGCTGTTGAAGTACAGGCAGAACCTGTCCGTCGGGCAGGCCGTCCCGGTTCCGGCCGCACTTGCCGCAGGAACGCCGGCAAACAGTGATCCCGCTACTGCAAGCACGGCGCCCAGTCCTGCTGTTGCTCGTGACATTTTCATAATTCCCCCGAATCAATTGGTTGTGGCCGGAGATTCCGGCCGGCAGCACGGGCATTGTGCGGCCACTGCGAATCCTTCCAAAAGAACAGGGTGTGGGCGATGGGGTGAACTCCCCGTGGGATCCCTGGGGTTGAGCTGCGGTTGGCGTTAGCGGCGGGTGGCGCGTTCCACGATCTCGTGGGCGATCGCGTAAACCTTCCGGTTTGTGTCCTGGCTTTGCTGGCTCATAAGTTCATAGGCCTGGTCTGCGGTGATGCCTGTGCGTCCCATCAGGACGCCCTTGGCCTGTTCGATGACGGCCCGGTTGCGGGCCGACGCAGCAACGGCCTCGGTGGCCAGCTGGTGGCGGTCGGAATGGATTGACTGGGTGAGGTCAACCACCACGCCCCACACGCCCACGGGAACACCATCCTCAAGGATGTAGTCCGCAGAGTACAGCAGTTTGTGCTGGCGGTCCTTGCGGTCGCGGATGGACACGTAGATGGACGACGGGCCTCCAACCGCTGCCACGCGATCCCAATACGCCTGGACCACAGGACGGTCCGCCGGCTCGATGTGGGCGAAAGCCATATCCATGGAAGGGACAACGTCGCCGCGTTCGTATCCGTAGATGCGGTACAACCCTTCCGACCAGTGGAAGACGCCCTCTGCGAAGTAGTACTCGACAAGTCCTGTGGGACAGTCGAGAAAGTCGCCGTGAGGCATCATTGCTGACGAAGGTGCTGGGGAGTTGTTGCTGGATGTCACTGAGGGCCGTTCGGTGTGCTCTGTCCTGGCTTCCCCCGGCCGGGATTCATTAATAATGAGAACATCCTAAACGAGGCAGCACTCCGCCCGCGCAGGGCCAGTTACCGGTTGACGTACTCGCCGTCGCAGGCTGCCTCCTCGGCGTCGCTGCCGAGCACGTAGAGGTCATTGTTGTCCCCGGGAACGCCCTGGTGGACCAGCACGTGGAGCGGATGCGTCCTGCCGTCCGTTTGCGGGATGTCCGCTGCGTGCGGGTTGTGGTCGAAAACGGCGTCGGGAAGCTCCACCTCTTCCTCCCCCGCGCCTTCCGCGATCACCACGCAGCCGCCGTTGCCCACCACCTTGACGTGGGTGTGGTCAGCTGCTGCCGGGCCGGAGGCAGCAAGCAGCAGCAGTGCTGATGCGGCAGAGGCAGCTGCGGCCTTACCCAGTGCTTTTGTGGTTTTCATGACTCGCCCTTTCGATGGTGTCAACGGGAATATCATCGTGGCCAGAAGAGCACGTCCAGTCAATGGGCAGCCCGGGCATCAGCCGAGGTCAGCGCTGCCCGGGCATCCACATGGAGTGCGCGACGGGCGGGGGATGGTCAGGCCTGCCGGCCGGCGCCATGGAGGAGAGCGTCAGCACCAACGGCCATCAGCCGCAGGCGGCGATGGTGCCTGAAGCGGGGAACTACCCGTCAAACCGGGCAACGGTGCTGCCGTGCGGCACCACCACGTGCACGGCGTTGCGCTCAATGGTGAAGTCGGCGGGCGTGGTTGTGGCGATCTCGCCGTCGAGGTTCACCGGCATCGGCGGCTCGGTGACCAGCCGGACACGCTGGCAGGTCAGGTGGTACACGCCGCTGCGCTCCACGAAGCTGCCGTCTTTAAGCATCCGGGCGATCCTGATGTGCTCCCGGAGCGGCGCCCCCGGGATGGCATAGATATCAAGCAAGTGGTCATCAATGCCCGCCGTGGGCGAGACCGCATTGCCGCCGCCGTAATGCCGGCCGTTGCCAACAGCCACCTGCAGCAGGTTCTCTAGCTCCAGCGTTTCATGGTCCCCGTCCGGGAACTCGAGGCGGGCCCGGAACGGCCGGTGCCTGGCATACGCGCGCACGGCGGCAACGCCGTAGGCCAGCGGCCCGAGGTACCTTTTCAGGCGGGGGCTGAGGGTTTCGGTGACACCCACCGAAAGGCCCACGGACGCTACATTCAGGAACGGCTGGCCGTTGGCGCGCCCCATGTCGATGTCCACCACCTTCCCGCCGGCGAGCGCCGCGCAGGCCCCGGCAAGGTCGCTTGGAATTTCCAGCGTGCGGGCAAGGTCGTTGGCCGTTCCCAGGGGAAGGACCCCCAGCACGGTTCCGGTCCCGGCGAGCCGGCCGGCGGCGAAGGACACGGTGCCGTCACCGCCGCCAACAACCACAAGGTCATGCCCGTCGGCAACCACCTGGTCCAGGACTCCGGCCAGTTCGGCGCCGGAGAGCACATGGTGCACGCTTGAGATGGGCAGGCCTGCACTTCGCAGCTGGTCCACGGCGAGCGCCGGCCCCGCAGCTCCCAGGCGTGCCCCGGCGTTGATCACCACGGCAGCGGACTTCGCCTCTTGGGCAACCTTCATGGGGACCATCCTAGGTCCCGCGCGCTGGGAGCTCCCTGGGTAGGCCCCCTCGGCTCGCGCGGAGGAATGGAAGGCGTACGACGGCGGTGCCCGGCCGCCGTCGTACTGGCCACCTTTGGTGCCGGGCGATTTTGGTGCGGGCAGTCAGAAACGGTTGGTGTAGACATCGTTGCTGAAGCGGTTCAGCCCCGGCGCGGCGGCGTAGCCGAGGTGGGGCAGCCCGAAGATGTCCTCGATGCTTCCCAGCAGGCTGTAGTGGTTGTAGGCCCTCTGTGATGTTGTGCCGCCCTTGATGTGCGGGGACAGGACCAGTGCCCCCACGCGGCCGCCCCCGGCTCCTCCCGGCAGCGAGGAAGCGGCGCTTTCCTTGCCTTTGGCCTCGTCGAAGGTGATGACCAGGATCCCGTCCTTCTTGAACGCCGCGGAGGCCAGGATGTCCGGGACGTGCTTCTTCAGCCATGCGTCGGCCCTGGGCAGGCCGCCCTTTGAGCCGTCGTGGCAGGGGTCGTCATGGCCGTCGTTGCACAGGTTGGGGCTGATGAAGGACAGGTTGGGAGTGGTGTCCAGGGACGTGAGGTCGGCGTCCAGGTTGCTGAAATCCACCACGTTGTCATGGCATTCGGGCGAGGATGTGATGGCCGTGAAGTACACAAACGGATTGTGCCTGGTGGCGTACTGGCTCTCGGAGCTGGCGTTCTGGTTGGCGTCCTTCGCGCCGACTTCCGGGTGCCGGCACGGTGCCCCCATGTCCTCCATGTAGCCCTTCCAGGACTTCCCCGCCGCGCTGAGCTGTCCGGCCAGGGTGGGCACCGAATCGGGGTAGACGCAGCCGCTGCCCTCCACCTGGCCTGGTGCGGCCGTCCCGGTGACGGTGAAGGCCTCGTACGTGTGGCAGTCGCTGCTGGTCACGGGGTTGGGGCCCTGCCCGGAGAGCTGCGCGATGTAGTTGGGCAGCGATGAGTGCCCGATCGCGTAGTACTCCGTCAGCAGCACCCCCTGGGCCCGCAGGGTTTTGGAGAGGTAGGGGGCGGGCGAATCCGGGCCCCACACCTTGTCGTACGACTTGTTCTCGAGGTTGATCACAAACACGTGGTCCAGTTTTCCGTCCACGCTCCCGGAGGACGCCGGGCCAGGCGCCGGGCTTGGCGCGGCCTGGCACCCTGCAAGGACAACCGCCGCGACGCAGGCCAGCACGAAAGAAACGCCGCGCCCGCTTTTACGGGACCGTTTCCGGGGATTGTCAGCCGCCATCAATTCCTGCCTCCGGGGAGGACGGACTCAGTACCGTCCACCTGGGGGTTATCCTGCCACCGCGGCGCTGCCAACAGCATGGGCACAAAGCCCCGTTCCGCCTACCCAGCCAGGGCGAAGGCGGCGATGACCAGGCCAATCACCAGGACAACGTTGAGGATCACGTACGGCTGGATGCCGCGCTTGGTTTCTGTGGGCATCCTGCGGCGCCCGTGCTTGCGGTTGACTACTTCTGCCATGCATCGAACCTATGCAGCTCCGGCCGCCGGCGCCCGGGTAATGCCTACTCGTTTTACTAAACCCCACCACTGGGATGCGCGGTCCGGCGGCGGCAGCAGGGTTCATTGCTTCCACCCGGCCCCGTCCCTATGGTGTACCCATGGCGTTCCACCAGGTTCAGAGCGATTACGATCAACTCCAGGGGCTCCTGTCTGAGGTTGGGGACCTCAAGAATTTCCTGAACGGCCTGACCCGCCTCGCGTCCGAGGTGATGACGGAAGCGGCAGGGGCAAAAGTGGAGAGTGCGGTCACCTTGCTCCGGCAAAAGCGCCCGGTCACCATCGCAGGCAGCAGCGAGCTGGCCGTTCGCCTGGACGAGATTGAGCAGTCTGTTGGCGGCGGGCCATGTGTTGAGGCCTTGAGGATCGGCAGGCCGGTGCTGCTGGCGGACGTCTCCACCGACACCCGCTGGCCCACGTACTGCACCGCCCTCGCTGCGGCCGGATGCGGCAGTTGCCTGGGTGTCCCCCTGGATCCGGGAGAAAACGCGGCGGCCGCACTGAACTTCTTTGCCTCCGCCGCCGGCCCCATCAGGGAACCGATGGTCGCCCGGGCCACAACCTTCGCTGAATCAGCAGGCCAGGCCATGGCTTTGGCGGTGAGGATGGCGGCCAAGGACGAGCTCACCGGTGACCTGCGGGCTGCCATGGAAAAGCGGACCGTCATAGACCTGGCCACCGGCATCATCATGGGACAAAACCGGTGCACGCAGGACGAGGCCTTCAAGATCCTGATGAAGGTTTCCAGCAACCGCAACGTGAAACTGGCTGCGATCGCCGAGGAAGTGGTGGGACGCGTCTCGGGCAGCCGCAATGTGCAGACGCACTTCGATGATTGAGGGCGCCTTGCGGATTTCCGCAGACTTCCAGCGTTACCCTTCCCCCAACCACGCGCGGTGGTGATGATTCAAGGATGCAGACCGGCTCAGGAACGTCCAGGTGGTCATTGCCCCGCTCTTCAGTCAGGAGCGGCAATGGCAAAGAAATCTGAAGCCCAGGCGGTGGCGGCCGTGGTGGACCGGCTCGCCGAGCGATTCCCGGCCGTTGAGCGCTCCGTCATCGAGGACATGGTTGCCCACGAACACAGCCTGTTCGCTCACGGCCGCGTCCGGGACTACATCCCCATCCTGGTTGAGAGGGCCGCGAAACTCCGGCTTTCCGGACGGCATCCGCAGCCCGCCGGGCCTCCGCAACCTGCCAGCCCCGCGCAGCCTGCCCCTGCCAGGCCCATGCAGCTGGCCAATGCCGCTAGTGCTCCCGGCGGGTCTCCTGGAGCCGCTTGATGAACCAGCGGGACTGCTCCGGCCCGTAGGGCAGCACCGGGATGGCCTTGGTGGCATCACTCGGGGTGTCCCGGATGGACTGGCGTGCCTGGCGGACCGCGGTGGTCATGGTGTCCGCCATGGTCCGGACGAACTGGTCGCTGCACGGCTTCCCGTGCCCGGGAACCAGGAACTCGTAGCGGTGGCGCAGCGCTGAGATGTGCCGGAGCGCGTCGGCCCACTCCTCCGGGTAGGAGTCCTCGAAGGACGGGTGCGCGCCTTGCTCCACGAGGTCGCCTACGAACAGGGTGGTGGGAGTGCCCACCAGGAGATCGCCGTCGGTGTGGCCGCGGCCCAGGTAGAACAGCGTGGCGGTCAGCCCGCCCAGGTTAACCAGCACGGGCTGGTCCCCCACGACGGCGTTGGGCACCACGAGTTCCACATTCTCGCCCTCGCCGGTGGACATTTCCGGTTCCAGCGTCCCCACGAAGCGGCGCTGCAGGTCCCCGCGCTCATCGATTTCGGTGGCGCAGTTCTGGTGCGCCCAGAATTCGGTGACGCCGGCTTCCGCGAACACCGCGTTGCCAAAGAAGTGGTCGTAGTGGGCGTGGGTGTTGACCACCGCCAGCGGCAGCTGGGTCTTCTCCCGGACCGCGTCCAGGATCTCCCGGGCCTGCCGGGGGCCGCAGCCGGTGTCGATCACCATGGCCCGTTCGGAGCCGACAATCAGTCCGGTGTTGAGCAGCGATCCTTCGGTGACCAGCACATAGTTGTCCGCGCCGACTTCCAGCCATTCCTGCATTGTTTCTCCGTACCTCCGGCAAAAGCAGTGTTCGTTCGTCCAGGGGTCGATTCTATCCAGCACTTCTGAAAGTTCCCGGGAGGACCGGACACCAGCGGTCACTTTAAAAGTAGTGCCAGTGTCCACGGCATATGAATCGCCTGCCCAGCCAGCTGGATCAAGCGAGGCTAGGGCTGTCCTGCCGCTTGTTGCAGTGCTCCGAGGACGGCCCTTTCCTCTTCCGGGTCCGGAGTCAGGGAGACTGCCTTCTCAACATAGGCAAGTGCGGTGTCCGTTCGTCCGGCCGCGTATTCTGCGAGCCCGGACTGCAGCCAAACCTGTGAGTTGACGGGGGCTGCCAGCCTGGCTTGGGCCAGGGTGTTGCGCGCCCCGGAAACGTCACCGGAGGCCAGCTGCCCGACGGCAAGTGAGGTCAGGGACTCGACGGAGCCGGGGTTCGCCTGGAGGGACCGGGCGGACCATTGGACAGCGAACAGTCCCGACGCCGGATCCCCCGCTGCTGCGCGGCCGGCGAAAGCCTGCCCTGCGAGCAGCGCAACGTCCACGTCCCAGGGGCGCAAAGTAGCGGCGCTGTCGAACTCCGTGGACGCTTCCTCGAGCCGTCCATCCCGGACGGCGGCGTTACCCGCTTTGAGCGGGATTTCTGCTGTGGCTGCCAGGCATGCAGCAGCAGCCATGGCGGTGAGGCAGCCCAGCACCCCCATGGTGGCAACCCTCGTCATATTCATGGGGATTCGCTTCTTTGTCCTGGCCGGAGTCGTTTTCTTGGCTTTCGTCCCCGTGCTGGGGGCGGACAGGCCGACGCCGGACAAAGCCCCGGCGCACAGTCCGGCAATGACGGTGGTCGCCGTGTTGGGGAAATGCGTCAGCAGGACAAGGCCAAACGAACATACGGCGCCCATCGCCCCGATAAGGAACAACCGCTCCGAGACCTCGTGGGTGGCTTTGATGTTCCTGGCACCAACCCAGAGCACAGCCGCGCACAGGAAAGCGTTGGCCAGGACAAGTGGCACACCGCCGTCGACCAACCACTGCAGTGCAATCAGATGTGGGCTGTCCGCTGGGTAGTCCGTGCCCACCCGGACGGCGAACTCCTCACTTTGGTAGGCCGGGAGGGCATCTACAAATCGCCCTGGCCCCACCCCGAACAGCAGATTTTGTTGTACCAGGGCCCACGTTGCACCCCACAAGTCCACGCGGCCGCTCACTGTCCCACTTGTCAAAAGTCTTTCGCGGACATCAGGAAAGGCCAGGATGGCAACAGCTGCCGGGGTCATCGTGGCAGCAAGCCAAAGGACCGCATGCCGCCAACGGGATGTGCCGCCTTTCTGCCACGCCAGCCAGCCAATTACTGCCACGATCAGAATGGCGAGAACAATGATGACGGCCCGGGAACCGGAGGCGACTGCCACAATGGCTCCGGCAAAGGCCCCGGCAACATCCCAGGGCGTCTTCGTCCATATAGCCCGCGGCAGGAGGACAGCAGCGCCGGTGAGGCCCACGATCCCCAGGTCTGTCGCGTTTCCGAGGGTGGCCCCGAACCTGAATTCGGCGCTGTCGCCCATGACGTTCCAGCCCCAAGCCGCGGCGAGCGCCGCAGCGGCAAGCAGTGCCAGGCTGCCAGAGAGCAGGCGGGTCCAGTACAACCGGACGGCCGGGTTCGCGCCGGGGCCCAAAAGGCGCGCCCCCACCGGCAGCAACAGCAGGTAGGCGGCAACCGTGGGTACTCCCTCGTATCGGGGCCATCGGCCCCAGAAGGAGGATCCCAGCCCATCGGCCAGGGTTGCTGCCAGGGCAAATGCAGCCAGGACAGCTGCCGCACCCCATGAGGTGTGTGGCGCCAGTTTTGTCCGGGATCCGGCGATGAGTCCCACTCCCAGGCCCACTGCAAGGAAGGCCAGCTTCGGGAAGGTGAAGCGGAACAGTCCAGCCGGCACCAGCACGAAAAGACACGCCATCAATAGCGAGAGCGAAACGGCGGCCGTTCGAACACGGGCAACGCCCGTCCGCTGTTCTGTCAGGGTTTTTGTCACTTCTGCCTCTCGTTGGCGCTGACGTGCCGCAGGGCGGCTGTCCATCGGCAATGGTCCCTCCACAGGAAGGAGCCCCGGCACAATGGTGTACCGGAGCTCCTCCCGCAGGTGTCAGTCCCCTAGTTGCGTGGGAACTTAGCGTTGTACCTGTACATGAAGGCTGCCATCGCATCCCTGTTCACGGCAGAGACGGGAGCAAATGTCTTGCTGCCATCCCCTGCCGTCCATCCCGTGGTGATGTTGGTGGACGCCAGCCAGGTGATCTCCTTATAGAACTGGTTGTCTGTGGCCACATCCGTGAACGGGGACACTGCCGGCGGGGAGAAGGCAGGCTTGCCGGCCAGCCGGTACATAAAGGCCGCCATGGCATCCCGATTCACGGACTGCAGTGGCGCGTAGGTCCTGGTACCGTCGGCTTCGATCCACCCGGTGGTGATGTTGGTGGAGGCCAGCCACGTGATCTCCTTGTAGAACTGGTTGTCCGTGGCCACGTCCTTGAACGGGGACACTGCCGGCGGGTTGAAGGCAGGCTTGCCGCTTAGCCGGTACATAAAAGCAGCCATGGCGTCCCTGTTGACAGGCAGCAGGGGACCAAACGTGCTGGTTCCGTCAGGTGCCACCCAGCCCGTGCTGATTCCGTTCGAAGCCAGCCAGCTGATTTCCTTGTAGAACTGGTTGCCGGTGGAGACATCAGTAAAGGAGGGAGTGGGCGCGGGCGGGCTATCGGGTGTCGTGGCCGAGGCCAGCCGGGTCCCCGTGCCCTTGCCATCGCCGTAAACCCGTACTTCGACTGTGCTCTTGGCAGCCAGCCCTGTCAGTACGACGTCGGACTTTTGCCCGGCGGGCACGGTCACCTTCGGACGTGACAGGTCGCCGTTAACGATGACGTGGTAGTCAGCGGCCACTGCGGAGGCAGTGTTGTCCATCTGGACCGCCGCTTCCGCCGGCTTAGCCGGGTCAACCGTGATGGCGGCTTTCGGATCCGATACTGGCGCAGGGGTTGTGGTTGCGTAGGACAGGTCGCCCGCAGGCTTGTCAGCCCCTGCCGTCGCGGTGACAGGAACAGCGGAGGTTTCGGCGGTAACGCTGCCGGAGTACAGCTTTCCCAGTTCTGCTTTGCTGGAGGGCGGAGTCACTGCCAGGAGGTATTGGCCGCTGGTCAGTCCCGTAACGCTGAACTTGCCCTGGGCGTCGGTGGTTGCCGTACGCGTGACCTTTGATCCGTCCCGCGTGTACGCCTGGACCTTGGCGCCGGACAAACCCGCCTTCGACTTATCGGTGACGGTGCCGCTGAGGCTGCCGCCCTTGACCAAAGTGCCGTCTTTGCCGGCGAAGCTTTGCCCGGCAGTGACGGCAACGGGGCTTGCCGAGGCAACGCCGGTTGACTCCGGCATGTTCTGGTAGAACTGGGCTTCGGCAAGGGAGAATCCGCTGGAGCGGTTGAATGCCACTTTGTAGCTGCCGGCAGGCAAACCAGAGACACTGTAGGCGCCAGTGTTGTCAGAGTAGCCCTCCTTGACCGGCTTTCCGGCGGCATCCAATACCGTGACCGGGTATTGCTCCCCCTCAGCCAGGCCGGTGAGTTTCCCGCTGATCGTTGCCCCCTTCACCATGGTGGCATTGATGCCTGTCAGGTCCTGGGCAGCGGCAAGGGTAAGCACGTTGGCGGTGCTGGACGTAGCCGCGTTGTTGTACCACTGGTCCACAGCGCCGCTGTTGTTTCCTGCAAAGCGCACTTTGTAGGTTCCCTGGGGCAGGCCGGTCAGGCTATAGGTTCCGTCCGCACTGACCGAGCTGTTGGCCACGAAAGTGGCTGAGCCGTCGGCAGTGTCAGCGTTCACGCTGATGCTTCTGAGCTCGGTTCCGGCTGGTGCCGTTACCTTTCCGCTGATGGTGGCGCCCTTGGTAAGCGAGGTGTTGATTCCCACCACATCCTGGCCCGCGGTGACGGCCACGGCGGTGGCTGCTTCCGCTGATGGCGCATTGTTGTACCACTGGGTGACGGCGCCGCTGCTGTTCCCTGAGAACTGGAGCTTGTAGGAACCTGTGGGCAACCCCACCAGCTTGTAGGAGCCGTCCGAACCCACCCAGGTGCTGGCCGCAAAGGTCAGCTGCGAGTCCGTACCGGATGTGTAGGCAACCACGTTTAGTTGCGTTGTGCTGATGCCGGCGGGTGCTGAAACCTTTCCGCTGATGCTGCCTCCCTGGAGCAAGGTTGCATCAATGCCCGTCAGGTCCTGCCCTGCCGTTACTGCAACGGGGGCCGCTGACTCCATACTCCCCGCATCTTTGTACCAAAGGGGCAGCGCTCCGCTGTTGTTCCCGTTAAACTCCAGTTTGTATGATCCCGATTCCAGACCGGGGAGGCTGTATGTGCCGTCCTGCGCCACAGGGGTGGAGGCCGCATAGACCGGCTGGGGCCCGGCTGTATAGGCATTGACGTAGATCGCCGTGAGAGCAGTGCCTGCCGGCCCTGTGACTTTGCCGCTGATGGAAGCGCCTTTGGCGAGCGCGGCATTGATGTTGGTGACGTCCTGGCCAGCCGTTACCGGGACCGCCTCGGCAGTCTCAAATGTGGTGGCGTTGTTGTACCACTGGGAAACGGCGCCGCTCCTGTTACCGGAGAACTGAAGCTTGTAGGAGCCAGCCGGCAACCCTTCGAAGCGGTACGTGCCGTCCGGTCCTACGGAAGTGTTTCCCGCATAGGTGGCGCGGGCGTCGCCGAGGTAGGCCGATACCGTAACGCCGCTTACGGCTACCCCTGCGGGTGCGCTGACGGTTCCACTGATGGAGGCCCCCTTGGCCAGGGCTGCGTCCACACTTGCCACGTCTTCCCCGGCGGCCACTGCCACTGGCGTCGCGGAAGCGAACGATGCTGCGTCCTTGTACCACTGGGACAGCGCGCCCGTGCCATAGGCGGAGAACTGCAATTTGTAGGAACCGGCGTTGAGTCCCGCTACTTTATACGTTCCGTCGGAAGCCACGGACGTGCCAATATTCAGCCCCGCCTGGGAGTCCGCGTTGAAGACACTGACGTGGGTCCGGCTGGGATCCATTCCCGCCGGCATCGTGATCTTCCCGCTGATGGAGGCACCCTTGACAAGGGTGGCATCGATGCCCGCGAGGTCCTGACCCGCCGTGACGGTTACGGGGGTGGCATCGGCAAGGGAATCCGCGTTCTTGTACCACTGGCTTAGGGCTCCGCTGTTAAAGCCGGTGAACTGGATCTTGTAGGAGCCAGCCGGCAATCCGGCCGCCCGGTACGTACCGTCCGATGACAGCTGCACGAAGGAGTTGTAGAAGCTGTTCTGCGAATCTGTTGGCATCACGTTGACGTGGACTGCTCGCCAATCCACCCCGGCCGGAAGTGTTACCTTGCCGCTGATGCTTGCACCCTTGACCAGGGTGGCATTGATGTTCATAACGTCCTGCCCTGCGGCAACGTCAACAGCGTTGGCAGTGCTGAAGGAATCGGCATTGTTGTACCACTGGGTAAGGGCCCCGCTCTGGTACCCGGCAAACTGCAGCTTGTAGGACCCTGCCCGGAGGCCGGACAGACGGTAAGTTCCGTCTGCACCTACTTGGACGTTTCCGGCGTCATCAAACAGCGAATCCCCGCTGTAGGCAGATACACGGATGTTCGTCAGGTCCGTCCCGGATGGTGCGGTGACTTTGCCGCTATTGCTGGATCCCTTGACCAGGGCCGCATTGATGCCGGTCAGGTCCTGCCCTTTGGCAAGGGTTACTGTGGCAGCATCCGCGAAGGTTTCTGCATTGTTGTACCACTGCTCGATTGCGTCAGTGTTGTAACCCGAAAATTTGAGTTTGTACGTGCCGGCGGCCAGACCGGCAAGCCGGTATGTGCCGTCCTGCAAAACAGCGGTGGTGGCGACCTGGCCGAATTCAGATTCAGGCGAGGTGGCGGAAACCTGCAGGCCGGTCGCGTCAATGCCGGCGGGCAGCGTCACCTTTCCACTGATACTTGCACCCTTGACCAGAGTGGCGTCGATCCCCGTGAGGTTCTGGCCCTCAGTCACGGAGACCGGGGTTGCTGCGGCCTGGGACGCGGCGTTTTTGTACCACTGCGTTTCAGCGCCGCTTGCTCCTCCCGAAAAGGAGATTTTGTACGCCCCTGCGGCCAGGCGTTCCATGCGGTAGGTCCCGTCCGGTGCCACGGACGCATATCCCCAGGTTGACTGCATACCTTGAGGTTGGGCGTTTACGAACACGTCCGTGAGAGCTACCCCGGCAGGTGCGGTCACGGTGCCACTGATGGTGGCCGTGTTGGCATCCGCCGCTGTGGCAGAGACATTTCCTAAAAGTAAGGATGCGGCAAGAACTGCCGTGATTGTGGCGATAAAACGCCTGAAAACATGCGTGCGTAAGCGCATTCTGATGAAGCCCCCATTAAAACCCGTGCGGGTGAACACTGCCCCCGCGAGTGATCCCTGCAGATGGCAGGTGATCGGACTCTATAGGAGAAAGATCAAGGTTTACGCATTTCTTTTTATTTATTGCAGCCACGTTCCAGCTGTACTTCCGTTGGAGGGAATGGAAGCGCTTGTTGAGGAGCAATGTCCGGTCGCTTCAGCAGAGGATGCTATTCGAACAGGAGCGAGATTTACAGGTACCAGTGAGAGCCCTGCTGGAATTGCAAACGCTCGCTTAAAGTCCCATTAGAGATTTGCGGTTAGGCCATACTGGCCTGCAGCGTTCGATCAACACAAAAGGATCATCAAAAGCCTGCCGGCGGTTCTCTTGCTGTTTCCTCGTGACAGGGCGAGTGGAGCCACAGCGGGGATCTTCTGCTCAGCCAGCCACGCCATATCCCCACGCACAGCGGCGGCGAGCGGCCGCCGTCGTACGCGTTCCCTTACCGCCATGGAAGCAAACGGCGGCGGTAACGCCGGAGTAACGCGCAGCGGGGTGCACTGGGTCTGCCGGAACAGCTTTCGAGGGAGTGGAGCGCAGACATGGGATGGAGCGGCTGGTTCAATCTGGGTGGGCCTGCGGGCGGGTTCAACGGTGGCCCGGCCACCATCTCCCGCAACAAGGACGTCTGCAACATCTACGTGCGCGGGAATGACAACGCACTGTGGCAGCGCGCCTGGTTCTCCAACAGCTGGCACCCGTGGGGCCGGCACAACGACGGCGGGGTGCTGGCGTCGGAGCCCGCGCTGGGTTCGATGGGCCCGGACCATGAGCACGTCTTTGTGCGCGGGACGGACGGGAACGTGTGGCAGAAGTACTGGACGCGGACCGGCGGGTGGAGCGGCTGGTTCAACATCGGCGCTCCGGCCGGGGGCTTCAGCGGCGGGCCGGCCACCATTTCGCGGAACAAGGACGTCTGCAACGTCTACGTCCGCGGGAACGACGGCGCCCTGTGGCAGCGGGCGTACTTCGCTAACAGCTGGCATCCGTGGGGCCGGCACAACGACGGCGGGGTGCTGGCATCGGAGCCCACGCTGGGGTCCATGGGGCCGGACCATGAACACATTTTTGTGCGCGGGACGGACGGGAACGTCTGGCAGAAATACTGGACGCAGGCCGGCGGGTGGAAGGGCTGGTTCAACATCGGCGCCCCGGCCGGCGGCTTCAACGGCGGGCCCGCCACCATCTCCCGGAACAAGGACGTCTGCAACGTCTACGTCCGCGGGAATGACAACGCCCTCTGGCAGCGCGCATACTACGCCAACAGCTGGCACCCCTGGGGAAGGCATAACGACGGCGGCGTCCTCGCCTCGAAGCCTGCGCTCGGTTCCATGGGGCCCAACCATGAGCACGTCTTCGTCCGCGGCACGGACAGCAACGTCTGGCAGAAGTACTGGGTCCATGAGGTGGAGCCGGCGGGCGAGGTGTCCTTCGGGGTGAGCGAATGCGTCTACAGCTGGACGGCGGCCTATCACCAGTCCGGAACCCGGGTCACCGTCCGGATCCAGCTGAACCCGGACGCCGGCATCAGCGACGCCACCATGAACACCCTGCGGACCACGTGGCGGAACGGCATCATCAACACGTGGTCGGACAGGTTCAGCTGCCTGGCCCCCAACGGCGGCCGCCAGTCCGTCACCTTCGACGTGCAGTGGGTCAGCTCCGGAGGCCACCACGTGGTGCGCGTCCAGCCGGGGCCCGCGCGTTCCAACATGCGGCTGTGGGACACCAGCGATACCGGCGATGTGGCCGCCCACGAGTTCGGGCACATGCTGGGGCATCCCGATGAATATGCGGACGCCGCCTGCCCCGCCAGGAGCCCGGTGAACACCGGCACGGTCATGGCGGACAACACCGAGACCGTGGCCCGCCACTACAATCGGATCACCGGATTCCACGGTTCCGGGCACTCCCCCGTAGCGGGTCCATCAGAGCCGGCTGAGGTCCCCGAGGAGGCCGCCATGACGCTGAAGAACATCGACAACCTGAAGCCGGAACCGCGCACCGCCGTCCTGCAAAGGCTGCGCAGCATGGCCGGCAGCGGCGCAGTCCCCGAGCGTGCGGAGGACACCGAGGTCTCGTTTGAGGTCAGCGGCGGCGCACCGGGTGAACGCTACGTGTACCGGCTGGGTGTCCACGGTGACGGGGCTGCCCAGCGGAGCGTGGTGGACGAGATGCAGCAGGGCGCCGGCGAGGAAACCTCCCACGGGGTGGACCGGCAGCTGGCGGGCCGGGTGTTCCAGGCTGCGGCCGACGCCGGCCTGCTCAATGACGGTGCCCCTTCAGTCCCCCAACAGCAGCTTGAGGGTGAAGTCCTGCCTGACAGCATGGTTGCCGTCCTCACCGTCCGGGACGGCGACGCCATACGGCGTATCGCTTTCCCTGCAGACGAACCCGCCAACGCCGCGGCCAGCCTTCCCGGCGAGCCTGCGGACATCCCGCTGCGGACCCAGGTCCAGCTGCCTGCCGAATCGGTCACGGCCCTGCGCCCGGTCCTGGACGCTTTGGGGGCGGTTGAGGCGGCGCTGTAGGGCCTTGGGGGGCGGGCTCCCGGCGGCGGCCAGGCAGCGAAGGACAGCGTACGACGGCGGCGCGCGGCCGCCGTCGTACTGGTCCCCTTTGGTGCCGCGCAGTCAGGAGCGGCGACTTGGAGCCGTTCCGCGGCCCGGGGAACGGGTCCGTGTCCCGTCCTGTGCGCCTAGCTCAGTCCCGATGCATGTACGGCCTTCTCTGACCAGCGCTGAAGGAATGCCGCCATTGCGTCCCGTCGCACGGGCTCAGTGGGCCGGTAGGATCCGTCTGGGAACCCTGTGGAGATGCCGAAGCAGGACATCCAGGCGATGTCCTCAGCAAATTGCGCGGCGGGAGGGTTATCCGTGAAAACCGGTATCTCTTCTGTGGGCCGGATACAGGAGACGTTGTTGCTGTACCTGCGAAGGAAGGCCGCCATCGCGTCCCGGTTCACCGCATTCTGAGGGCGGAAAGTGCCGTCCTCGTAACCCCTGGTGATACCTGCCGCATGGAACCAGGTGATTTCCTTGTAAAACGCCGTCGTAGGGCTCACATCGTGGAATGGGGACTGGGCGGGAGGCACAAACTCCGGCCTGCCGGCTGCCCTGTACAGGAAGGCTGCCATCGCGTCCCGGTGGATGGTTTCCAGGGGCTTGTAGGTGTTGTCCGGAAAGCCTTGAGTCACTCCCCGCGCTGCCAGCCACCGTATGTCTTCAGAGAATTGAAGACCGTCGGCAACATCAGAAAAGGCCGGCGCCTCTTTCAAGGACATGTCGATGCCGCGGCTTGTTTCCTCTGGACCGACAGAAACACTGGTGGCCGAGCCTGCCGAGGTCCCGTCACTGAACCACTGATCAACCATGCCGCTTGCCCCTGCCGATACTTTGATCCGGTAGCTGCCCGGGAGCAGGGCCGTGATGCGGTAGGAAGAGCCCGGCCCCACCGTGCCGTGGCCCCGCAGGTTGTTGTCCAGGCTTCTTGCCGTGACGCGCAGGCCCTCCGTGGTGGCACCCTCAGGCAGTGTCAATGTCCCTTCAATCGCGGACGCCTTGGGAAGGTAAGCGTCAATGCCTGTCAGTGTGTCAGGTCCGGATATCGTGAACGGTGTAGGCAGTTTCGACGGTTCCCGGCCGTAGTCGACGGACTGAAGGTCAGGATTTTGCGCATGAAAGTAGAGGGTGTAGGTTCCTGGGGCCAATCCCTTTATCAGGTAATTTCCCTGGGCGTCCACCCACGCGAAGGGGCCGTTCTGGTTGGATTCCAGCCGGTAACTGTGCACGGTGATCTTATCGAAAGTGAACCCTTCCGGGACGGACACCTTTCCGGAAATACTTCCGCCAAGGGGAAGTTCCACGTCTATACCGGTGAGAGCCTCGCTTGAAGCTAAGTTCACGGGTTTAGCGAGTTCCCTTGTAATTCCGCCATACCAGGTGTCATGCCCGCCGCTGCTGACGCCGCTGACCCGGACCACGTAGGAGCCTGCCGGTAATCCGCTGACCTTGTATGAACCATCGGCCGCTGTTCTGGTCCAGCCCCAATGCTCGCCATCGGCGGCGCCAATTACAGTCACAGGGAGCCAGTCGACGCTGATACCGGTGCTGGTGGTGACGGTGCCACTAATCGAACCCGTCTCTTCCGCTTCTGCTTGTACAGGAATGCCAAACAGGGACATGGCCACTGCCAGAATTAGTGCCGGCAAGACCCGTGTAAGGCTGTGCCCGGCCCAAGCCCAAAACAGAGTTTTCCCCCAATATAGAAAAAGTGAATGCTGGATAGCAGCGAGCGTGCAATCACCGCACCGCAGGCGAACGATTACGCCTTACAGGCGAAGCGTACCGCGAAGTAATCGGGCTATGAAAGCGAACGACTAAAAGGATGCCCTGCGTGTAGATGGCAATTGCAGCAGACCGAAAAGGCGCGCCGCATCCGGGCATAAGAGAAAAGCGTACGACGGCGGCAGTTGGCCGCCATCGAAATGCTCACCTTCCAACGTCGGGTACAGGCGCTGTTAACGCGGAAGCCCCGGCACTTTCGTGCCGGGGCCCGGGGTCCGGATGCATGAACGGATCAGGCAGCGAGTCCCATCAAGCGGTAAAGGAAAGCCGCCATCGCGTCACGGTTGATGGCCTGCAGGGGGCGATACGACCGGACGCCGTTACCCTCGTCCCACCCAGTGGAGATCTTCTGCTCAGCCAGCCACGCCATCTCCTTGTAGAACTGCTGCCCAGTGGACACATCAGCAAAAGGCGACACGGCCGGCGCGGCGTACTCGGGCGAACCAGCCATCCGGTACAGGAACGCGGCCATCGCATCACGGTTTATCGCCTGCAGCGGACGATACGTCCGGACACCGTTGCCCTCGTCCCAGCCGGTCGAGATCTTTTGCTCAGCAAGCCACGCCATCTCCCTGTAGAACTGCTGCCCAGTAGACACATCAGCAAAAGGCGACACGGCCGGCGCGGCATAGTCGGGCGAGCCAGCCATCCGGTACAGGAAGGCCGCCATCGCATCGCGGTTGATCGCCTGCAGCGGACGATACGACCGGACACCGTTGCCCTCGTCCCACCCAGTCGAGATCTTCTGCTCAGCCAGCCACGCCATCTCCCTGTAGAACTGCTGCACCGTGGACACATCAACGAAAGGCGAAACCGCGGGCGGGACATACTCCGCAGACGTGGACTCGAACGCGTGCGTCCATACGGCCGCCGCGCCGTCGGCAAGAACGTGATCGGTGGTTGCGCGCGCAGTGACCGTCACCGTCCCGGTGCCCGGGTACGTCCCGGCAACAGTCACCGTTTCACCAACCAGGTATTCCACCCCATCAGTCACGGGAATTGTGTACGAATCGTCCTTCGTTCCGTCCAGGTCCGTGAAATCAACCGCTGCAGGAGTCACCGTATACGGCGTTGCCTTGAACTCGTGTGACCACTCAGCCGCCGCGCCTGGCGCGAGCACGTAATCCGTCACAGCGCGAGCCTTCACCGTCACTGTCCCGGACCCCGGATAGGTTCCGGCGGCAGTGGCCTTGTCCCCAACCAGGTACTCCACACCCTCAGTCGCCGGAACCGTGTACGTATCCTGCGCAGTGCCGTCCTCATCCGTGAAGATCACGGCTGGAGGTGTCACCTGGTACGGCGTGGCCTTGAACTCATGCGACCACTCAGCCGCCGCGCCTGGCGCGAGCACGTAATCTGTCTTCGCCCGAGCCGTCACGCTCACGCTCCCCGACCCCGGATACATTCCGGCCGCAACAACATTGCCACCGACCACGTACTCAACACCCTCAGTCACCGGAACCACATACGTATCCTCAGCAGTGCCTTCCTTGTCCGTTAATACAACGGCGGCCGGTGTCACCTGATACGGGGTGGCTTTGAACTCCTGCGACCACTCAGCCGCCGCGCCCTGAGCCAGCACGTAATCCGTCTTCGCCCGAGCCGTCACAGTCACTGTCCCCGACCCCGGGTACGTCCCGGCCGCGGTCACCTTGTCACCGACCAGGTACTCAACACCCTCAGTCACCGGAACCGTGAAGGTGTCCTCGGCAGTGCCGTCCTTGTCCGTGAAGACGACGGCGACCGGTATTACCTGATACGGCGTTGTCTTGAACTCGTGCGACCACGCAGCCGACGCGCCCTGAGTTAGCACGTAATCCGTCTTCGCCCGGGCGGTCACTGCGATTGTCCCCGACCCCGGATAGGTTCCCGCCGCGGTCAACTTGTCACCGACCAGGTACTCAACGCCTTCAGTGACCGGAACCGTATAGGTGTCCTCGGCAGTGCCATCCTTGTCATTGAAGACGACCGCGCCAGGAGTCACCGGATACGGAGTCGCTTTGAACTCGTGCGACCACTCAGCCGACGCGCCCGGAGCCAGCACATAATCCGTCGCAGCGCGGGCCTTCACCGTCACCGACCCAGCACCTGGGTACGTCCCGGCAGCAGTTACCGTTTCACCAATCAGGTACTCCACCCCATCAGTCACGGGAATTGTGTACGAATCCTCCTTCGTCCCGTCCCGGTCCCTGAACTCGACCGCTGCAGGAGTTACCGCATACGGCGTTGCCTTGAACTCGTGTGACCACTCAACCGACGCACCCGGAGCCAGCACGTAATCCGTCACAGCGCGGGCCTTCACCGCCACCGTCCCGGACCCCTGATACGTCCCAGCAGCCGTGACCTTGTCAGCAACAAAGTACTCAACACCTTCAGTGACCGGAACCGTGTACGTATCCTCAGTAGTGCCATCCTTGTCAGTGAAAACGACGGCGTCCGGCGTTACCGGAAACGGCGTCGCCTTGAACTCGTGCGACCACTCAGCCGACGCGCCCTGAGCCAGCACGTAATCCGTCTTCGCCCGAGCCGTCACGCTCACGATCCCCGACCCCGGATACGTCCCGGCCGCGGTCACCGTCTCACCGACCAGGTACTCAACACCAGCAGACACTGGAACTGTGAAGGTGTCCTCCTTCGTCCCATCGTTGTCCTCGAAAATCACCGCATCTGGCGAAACGGTATGAGGGGTAGCCACTGCCTCCGACGTCGAGGTCCATTCGCCCCAGCCAAGCTTGTTTCTTGCACGAACTTTCGCCGTATACAGTCCACCCGAAGGGCCTATCGACGCTTCTGTTGCTACCGTACGCACGGAGGAAGGTCCTGTAGGGCCGGCGAACTCCACCTCGTACTCAAGCACGCCCAGCAAGTCAGGATTGGAAGCCCAGGTGGCAAGCAGAAGTCCCTCATTGAGGGCAAGGGCAGGCCGTTTCCCCCGCAGGGGGCGAGTAGCTATTGTTACCGTTCCAATATTCCCCCGCCAACCGGTGGAGTTTGCATTCATATCCCAAACATTGCCGTAAGAATACGTGTGAATACCCCGCTCGTCGTACAAACTATCGTGTTTGGCGTAGCTAATTGTCGCAACAAAATTTCCCCGGTGAGGATCGTCTGAGGAGTTCACAATTGATCTACCAGTACCGCCATTTCCGAGATGGTCCGAGATCATGACTTGGGCATCAGGAGCGATTCCAACACCGGCGTCATGGGCCTCAACCGTTATCTTTAGCTCTGCTGGGCCGTCTGTAATGTCTAAAATGCTGTCACTCAGCTTCGCGGTGACCAAAGGAGCTTCCTCATCGTCCAGGGACACGACACGTGGGTAGAGGCCGACACCGGAAGAGGTCTGTTCCACGCGATTACCTAAGTGATCTGCGACATTGGCAGAAAATATCCAGTCTCCGCTGCGGATGAACTCGGGGAAAGTGAAGGTTGTCTCATACGTCCCGCGAAGAGCGTCCCCTGAAATCAGCGTCATCGCCTGAGGCGAGATAGGGTCGCCGCCCCTAAAGTTCTGCGGGTCCAACTTAAACGACTCAGGGTCCACACCCGAATCGGCATCCTGCACTTCAATGCGAACCGTTACCTGCGCCGGTCCGTCGATAACGTCGATGACGTCATCGGACATCCATACACTTAAGATTTCCGGTGCGGTGAAATCTTCCGTCACTGCCACAACTGGCCCCGCCCCCGAGGTTATCGCCAGGGCAATAGCTAACGTTGCGGCCCACCTGAATCTGCTCTTCTCCGAGACAGAGACATGGCTTAAAGTGAACAATGGCCCCCCAAACATGACTGTAATTTTGTTGTCCGTTAAACTATG
This sequence comes from Pseudarthrobacter quantipunctorum, assembly GCF_045291495.1. Classification (NCBI taxonomy): domain Bacteria; kingdom Bacillati; phylum Actinomycetota; class Actinomycetes; order Micrococcales; family Micrococcaceae; genus Pseudarthrobacter; species Pseudarthrobacter quantipunctorum. The sequence continues at coordinate 841,028 of NZ_CP148033.1, read as the reverse complement.
CCACGATTCTGTGGATATGAATGACTGCGCCGTTTATTCAAAGACCTAGACGGCTATCAGCGGCGGGCCGACCACGCTAGTAGATGCCGTGTCGCAGGTGACTACAGATGACCCACCTCGCCGCTCTTACTCTGGCGTTGGCTTCTGCTGCGCGTCCTGAGCCGCGAGGGGGACGGAAGGAACGAGAAGCGCGTCACCCTGAGCCGCAAAGCTGGTAAGCAGTGAGGTCAGTCAGAGTGACCAGAGCCGCCGCCGGGTCGACACGTTGGGTAAGCTCGCTCCATTCACGGCGGTCGGCTTCGGACAGGTCATCGCTGATGTCGTGGACCCAGCGCTCCTTACACGCGCGGCCGCAGACCACGACTTCGTTCCATCGCTGAGCGGAGGTCGTGAACTTAGACCGCTGCATTCTGTTCGCCCGGGAGCCCGGCCATAAGCTGACCGAGCAACCGAGGGTGTGCACTCAGAAGGCCGAGCAACACAGCTACTGCCCGGTGCTGCGGACCAGTCTACTTCCGCGTGTCTGGCATTCTTGCTGGTGGGGCATCTGAATCTAACTACATACGGCGGCGGCACGCGGGCGCCGCCGCATGCCGCACCTTCCGGAGAAGCCCACCTCGCCCTAGAGGTTATGGTCCAGATATACGGGCTTCTGTCGCGATTAGAGCTGCATATCTGGACGAAACTCCTGAAAAGAGGGTTTCCGGGAAGCCCACATCAATTGATAGAGGGTTGCCGGTAGGCCCACATCAAGTGAGAGAGCGTGGGTTGGGTGGTGGGGGTGGTTTAGATGTCGGCGAGGAGGCTGTTTGGGTTTTCTATGGCGTCGGCTACGAAGCGGAGGAAGCCTGCTGCTGTGCCGCCGTCGCAGACTCGGTGGTCGAAGGTCAGGGTGAGCTCGGTGACCTTGCGGACGGCCAGCTCTCCGTTCACCACCCACGGCTTGTCGATGATCCGGCCCACACCCAGGATGGCCACCTCCGGGTGGTTGATGATCGCCGCAGACCCGTCCACACCGAACACCCCATAGTTATTGAGCGTGAACGTGCCGCTGCCGAGTTCCGTGGGGGTGGCCTTGCCCTGGCGTGCGACGTCGGTGAGCCGGCGGATCTCGGCGTCCAGTTCGCGGGCGGTCAGCTTTTCGGCGGCGCGGACGGACGGGACCACCAGGCCGCGGTCGGTCTGGGCAGCGATGCCGAGGTTGATGCCATCGAACGAGACGATCTCCTGCGAGCCGTCCTCCGCGGTTTCGATGCGCGTGTTCAGTTCCGGGTACTTTTTTAGCCCGGTTGTGACAAATCGTGCGATGAACGCGAGCAGGCCGGGCACCTGGTCACTGCCGGCTTTGAGTTCCTCCCGGAGCTCCATCAGCCCGGTGGCGTCCACATCCACCCAGACAGTTGCCTCGGGGATCTCGGAGCGGCTGCGGGCCATGTTGGTGGCCACGGCCTTGCGGACGCCCTTGACCGGCGTGCGGGCGGAGATTGGCAACCCCGTTCGGGCGTCGGTCGTTGCGGTGCCCGTGGCCGAGGTTTCTGCCCGTTCAGTCGAACGGGTCTCGGCGGGCTTGGTTTCGGCGGGCCTGGTCTTGACGGGCTCAGCCACCGGAGCATGAATAGCCTTTTCCACGTCGCGGCGCATGATCAGGCCGCCCTCGCCGGAGCCCGGGAGTTCGCCCAGGTCCACGCCGTGCTCCCGCGCCATGCGCCGGACCAGCGGCGAGATCACCGCGCCGAGCTTGCCGGGGACCCTAGTGCGCAGGAGCGAAAGGTCCACGTCGGCATCCGGCGCCGCGCCGCCGTCGGCCGCCCCATCCTCCAGCGGCAGAGTGCTGACGGAGCCAGCCGAAGAAGCTTTCCGCGCGCGGGTGCGCCGGGCAACGCCGTGGCCGCCCGGGGTCCCGTAGCCAATGAGCACGTTGCCGGACCCGGCCTTCTCCTCTTCCCGGTACGCCTCGGCCTCGGCCTGGGCAGGGGTGTCCGCGGGTTCGTCCAAAGGCTGACCCAGCTCGGTCTCAGCAGGCTCGCCCTCCGGCTCAGCGGGGGCGGCATCATCCGCGGCAACCCCGGCTTCCACAGGCGTCACCGAAATCAGCGGCTTCCCCACGTCGAGGGTCTCCCCCGGCTGCCCGTGCAGCTCGGCCACGATCCCGGCGTACGGGGACGGTACCTCCACGGTGGACTTGGCGGTCTCCACCTCGGCGATGGGCTGGTCCACGGAAATCGTGTCGCCCACGGCCACGTGCCAGGACACCAGTTCGGCTTCGGTGAGGCCCTCGCCCAGGTCCGGCAACAAAAACACGCGTGTTTCACTCATGGTCAGTTCTCCCACTGAAGGTCGTCAACGGCGTCGAGGATGCGGTCCACGCCGGGCAGGTAGTACTTCTCAAGCTTGGGCGCCGGATAGGGGATGTCGAACCCGGTGACGCGGCGGATGGGGGCGGCCAGGTGGTGGAAGCAGCGCTCCTGCACCCGGGCCACGATCTCCGAGGACACGGACGCGAAGCCGTGCGCTTCGGCGATCACCACAGCCCGGCCGGTCTTCCGCACGGACTCGCACACAGTGGCGTCGTCGAACGGCACAAGGGTGCGCACGTCGATGACTTCCAGCGAGCGCCCCTCCAGCGCGGCGGCCTCGGCGGCGGCGAGCGCGGTGGGGACGGACGGGCCGTAGGCGATCAGCGTTGCGTCGGTGCCGGGGCGGGCGACGGCGGCGCGGCCTTCCGTGGATTGTCCCGCCGAAGCAGCGACAGAGTGGGCGGCCCGCAGCTCGGCCAAGTCCACCAGGTCCTTGGACCAGTAGAGCTTCTTGGGCTCCATGAAGATGACGGGATCGTCCGAGTCGATGGCCTCGCGGAGCATCCGGTACCCGTCCGCCACGGTGGCCGGGGTGAACACCTTCAGGCCGGCAGTGTGGGCGTAGTAGGACTCGGAGGAGTCGCAGTGGTGCTCCACTCCCCCGATGCCGCCGCCGTAGGGAACCCGGATCACCATGGGCAGCTTCACGGCGCCCTTGGTGCGGTTGTGCATCTTGGCCACGTGGCTGACGATCTGCTCGAACGCCGGGTAGGCGAACGCGTCGAACTGCATCTCGATCACGGGGCGCATGCCGTTGATGGCCATGCCCACGGCCATGCCCACAATGCCGGACTCGGCCAGCGGGGTGTCGAAGCAGCGCTGCTCGCCGAACGTGGCGGTAAGTCCGTCGGTGATGCGGAAGACGCCGCCCAGGAGCCCCACGTCCTCGCCGAACACCAGGACGGAGGGGTCTGCGTGCATGGCGTCGGCCAGGGCCGTGTTCAACGCTTTGGCCATGGTGACCGGCTGGGGGCCTGCAGCCTCGGACAAAGCGGCGGCGGAGGCGGCGGCCCTCGCGGTGGCGGCGGAAACGTTGCCGTTGGCCTCGGAGGATGTGGTGATGGTGGGGCTCACTTGCCGGCCTCCTGTGATGATGCTGCGTCGCGGGCGAGTTCGTCCGCGAGCAGGGCGGACTGTTCCCTCAGCTGCGGCGTGGTCTTTTCGAAGACGTGGCGGAAGAGTTCCTGCGGGTCCACGGGCACGTCTTCGCTGAGTCCGTCGCGCAGCTGCGTGGCAACCGCTTCCGCCTTCTCGCGGATCCGTGCCTCGCCGTCGTCGTCCAGCAGGCCGCGGTCCGTGAGGTAGGTCCGCATCCGGTTCACCGGGTCCTTCGCCCGCCACTCCGCAACCTCAGAGCTTTCCCGGTAGCGCGTGTCGTCGTCGGCGTTGGTGTGGGCTTGCATGCGGTAGGTGTTGGCTTCCACCAGCAGGGGGCCGGAGCCGCCGCGGCACAGCGCAACGGCGCGGTCCAGGACGGCGAGGAGGGCCACGACGTCGTTGCCGTCCACGCGTTCGCCGGCCATGCCGTAGCCCACGGCCTTGTGCGCGAGCGACGGCGCCACGGACTGGTGCGCCAGCGGCACCGAGATGGCGTACTTGTTGTTCTGGACGAAGAAGATGACGGGCAGGTGGAAGACGGCGGCGAAGTTCAGAGCCTCGTGGAAGTCGCCTTCGGACGTGGCGCCGTCGCCGCACATGGCCAGCACCACGGTGTCCTCGCCGCGGAGCTTGGCTGCGTGGGCAACGCCCACGGCGTGGAGCAGCTGGGTGGTCAGCGGGGTGCACTGGATGCCCACCTTGTGCTTGAGGGGATCGAACCCGCCGTGCCAGTCGCCGCGGAAGATGGTCATCACCTGCACGGGGTCCACGCCGCGGGTCATCACGGCCACGGCGTCGCGGTAGGTGGGGAACATCCAGTCGCCCTTGGACAGGCACAGGGCGGCCGCCACCTGGCAGGCCTCCTGGCCGTGGCTGGAGGGGTACACGGCCATGCGGCCCTGCCGGACCAGGGCGGAGTTCTGGTCATTGACGCGGCGTCCGACGACGAGCTGCTCGTACGCTGCCAGCAGTTCGTCATCGCCGGGCAAAGGGTATTCGTGGCCGGGTTCGGTGCCCTGCTCACCTTCCGGCTTGAGCCGGCCGTCCGGGTCCACCATCTCGATCTGGTGCCGGGCGGGAAGCATGTAGTCCTCGGCGGTGATGCCGAACTTCTTGGCAGCCTCGGCGAGGGCGTCCTCGGCGGGTGCCTGGCTGGTTGTGTCCGGGTGCGCGGTGTGGTCTGCGGAGATCGTCATTGTTCCGTCCTTCTGTTGCCACTATTCCTTCCCAGTATCGTCCTGTGGCCGGTTTCGTATCCAGCACCTGACGGAATCGTGGAGAAGCTGCTCAATAATGCCGTTCCTGGAAGACGATCCGGCAGTGTGAGCCAGGTTACGGACAGGTGCGGTGGACAAATTGGCTGATGGGCTAGGGACGGAAGGCCCTTGACCCCTATCCGCAGGGGGACCACACTCAGGGGGACGCGATGGACGGAAAGGTCTCTCCGTTGCATCACACAGGATCTTTTCCACGCCTCAGGCGGGGAGAAGACTCCGTACCAGGTGGCAGGGTTTTCCCGTGTTGGGGGCGCATGGTGCGGCGATGGATGCGGAGGGGACAGTGCGGCTCCCTCCGCCCCTGAACGATCTTGCACCGGCCAGCCTTCCCTGCGGCTGCCGCGGACCGGAGAATCACGCGCCGCCCGTACCCCGGGGGCGCCGAATCATGAACGCGGAAATTACTAAGGGTGGGGCAGCTGCAATGGGCATTGAGAACTTGTGGGACCGGCTGGAGCCAGAGACGCGGCAGTGGCTGGTGGAGAACCCCGGCTGCAGGATCCTTCCCCGGACGGTGGTGGCATCGATTGCCAAGGCCACCGGCACCGAGCTGGAGCAGGACAGGCACGGTGAAATCAGCCTCTCCTCCAGCGACTGCGACTTTATCCGCAGGGCAGCCGAGCTGCAGGAGGCGGAGAGCCGCACGTCCTCGTAAGCTGCACCTCTGGTCAGGTTTCGTATCCCACAGCCGCCCGAGCCGCTCAAAGCTGTGCCATTCGCCCTACACTGGGAGACGAATTGTAACTGTGAGGCAGCTTACGGACGGGGGCCTTGGGCAACGTGGCAGCAAGGGATGCCGGGACTGAACCAGTCCCGTTGGACGACATCGACCGCAGGATCATTGCCGAGCTGACCCGGGACGGCCGCATGTCCGTGACGCAGGTGGCCGAGAACGTCCACATCTCCCGCGCGCACGCCTACACCCGCATCGCCAGACTCACGGGCGAGGGCGTGCTGTCCAGGTTCACAGCACTGGTGGACCCCATCAAGGCCGGGCTTCGCTCGTCCGCCTACGTGACCCTGAAGCTGAAGCAGGACGCCTGGCGGGAACTCCGGGACCAGCTGGGCGCCATCCCCGAGGTGCACCACGTGGCCCTGGTGGGCGGCGACTTCGACGTGATCCTGCTGGTCCGCGCCGTGGACAACATCGACCTGCGCCGGGTCATCTTCGACCAGCTGCAGTCCATGCCCGGCGTGCTGGATACGCAGACGTTCCTGGTGTTTGAGGATCTGGATACGCGGTAAATCCCCTCACAGCCATAAACGGGGGCAATGTGGACTCTGCGGAGAGCCACATTCTTTTGGTGCCCGCCTTCCATTAGGGCCGGCAATGCAGAAGCATTCGTCCAAGGGGGCAACAGCTCCAGGCCCTCTGCCCACCTGCGGTAGACGACCCGACCCTTTGGTGTAGGGACAGGTCCCCGCTTTAACGCTGGCCGTTTCACGGTTGGCCTTGAGGTTTGAGAAAGGCTGGCATGCGCTCTCGGAAGCGGATATTCACCCGGAACGGCGGCAGGAGGTGGACTGCGTCCGCCCTGGGAGCGGCCCTTGCTGGAACACTCCTTATCCCCTTCGGCAGCGCGGCCGCCGCCGACAATACGGCCGGTTGGGACTGCGCCGGTGGTTTTGTGGCTGTGACCTTCGATGATGGTCCGGACATTTCAACCAGGGACCGCACATCATGGATCCTGGACACCCTCCGCTCCTACGGCGTGCACGCCACCTTTTTCGACCTTGGCGAACGGATAGCGGACCGGTACCAGGTGACCCGGCCGGACCTTGTCCTGAGGGAACAGGCAGAAGGCCACACCGTTGCCAACCACACCTGGGACCATCCTGACCTGACCAAGGTGAGCCAGACGGAGGTCCGGTCCCAGCTGACACGCGCCAATGATGCGATCATCGCGGCGGGGGCGGCGCGGCCAACCCTGTTCCGGCCGCCGTTCGGATACAGCAATGCCGACGTCGCCGCCGTTGGCGAGTCCCTCGGACTGCGCCAGGTGCTGTGGGATGTAAACACCGGGGACACCGCGGCAACCAGTCCCTCCGCGGTGTCCAGCGCCGTACTGGCGCGGGTCCGGTCAGGAAGTGTTGTTGTCCTCCACGACTGGGCGCCGCACACCGCCGAGGCACTTCCCGCCATCCTGGACGGGCTGAAGGAACGGAATCTCTGCCCCGGCCTTGTGGCCCCCTCGGATACCTACAATGCCCAGATCCGCAGCTACGCGTCGGTCATCCCGGACCCGAACGGTCCCCGCACCGCAACTCCGCGGCAGTGCCCGTGTTCCATTTTTGCGCCCACATATGTTCCAGCAGTCCCCTCAACGTCATCCACCGGTCCATACGAACTCGGAGTGCGCTTTGCCACTGACGTACCCGGGGTGATCACCGCAGTCCGCTTCTATAAGGGTTCAGCCAACACAGGGCTGCACCCGGTTCGGTTGTGGTCCAACAGCGGCACGCTGCTGGGCTCGGCGAACGCGGGGAGCGAAACCAGCTCCGGATGGCAGCAGGTGGACATCCCCGGCGGTGTCCGGGTCCAGGCGAACACCGCATACGTAGCCTCCTATTCGGCCCCTGTCGGCCGGTTCTCCCAGGACGTCAACTACTTCACCAGCACTGCCGGTTCCGCTCCGCTCCGCGGCCTGGCCAGCACCGCTTCCTCCCTTAACGGCATCTACGCCACGGCCACCGGGGCCTTCCCCACCCGCTCCTACTCGGCCAGCAGCTACGGCGTGGACGTTGTCTTCGTCCCGGACACGGACCTTCCCGATGTGCCGCTGGCGGCCAAGGACGACGCTGCCTCCGCTTCCTACGAAACCACTCTGTCCGTGGCCGCGCCGGGTGTCCTGGCGAATGACGGCGGCACGGGCCTGTCCGTGTCGGCCTGGACCCAGCCGGCCCACGGAACGGTCAGCATGCAAGCGTCCGGAGCGTACACCTACACGCCGGCAGCAGGGTTCTCCGGAGCAGATTCCTTCACCTATACTGTTCGGGACGAGGCGGGAGCCACGGCGTCCGCCACGGTAGCCGTCACCGTCTCAGCGCCGGAGGCGGTTCTGGCGCGCGACTCCTTCGCCCGGACCCTCACGGGCACCTGGGGCACGGCGGACCTCGGCGGCTCCTGGACTCCAAACAGCTCCACGCTCAGCGTGGACGGCCAGCGCGGAGTCTTCACCCTCTCGCCGGGGCAAACCCGGCAGGTCTTCCTGGGCGTCAACGCCGCGGATACTGACACCAGGGCCACGGTCCAGTTGAACGCGGCAGCGAGCGGAAGCGGCGCGTACGCCAGCATCGTCACCCGCCGCGTGGCTTCTTCCGTTGAATACCGCGGCACGGCCAGGGTGCTGCCCAATGGGACGGTAAGCGCCCTGATCTACCGGATGAACGGTTCTGATCCTGCAACCATCATCGGACCGGAAGTCACCGTGCCGGGACTGTCGGCCGCGCCGGGGTCCACACTGTCGCTGCGCCTGAAGTCCGTGGGCGTAAGCCCCACCACGCTCGCACTAACCGTATGGCAGGCCGGCACCGCCCAGCCTGCTCCGCAGGTCACCGCCACGGACAGCACTGCGGCCCTCCAAACGGCAGGAGGTACCGGACTGACGGCGGCCATCTCCTCCAAGAGCACAACAGGGATGAAGCTTAGTTTCGACGACTTCGTACTGAGCGCTGGCTAGCCTTTATCTGGTTTCCGATGGTCGAGGGTATTGACATTCTTAGCGGAGCGCGGCTTGTACGCGCTCCGCTAAGGGCTGATGGCACGCAGAGCCGCTAGGCCAGACTCTCTCGGCATCGGTCCTTGCGCCGTAATCCGCCGTGCGGGGACTGGGAACGGCTGCAATCCATCCACGCGGGCTTGCACACAGGAAGCCACGCCCATGATCAACAGCACGAGCATGAACGCGAATCCCTTATCCTCGACTGGAGACCCGAAGGGCAGCATGACGACGGCGACCATCGCGATGCCCCGTGTAGCCGTGTGCATGACTGAGCGCCCGTACTTCTTGCCGGTGGTGTACACCATCCAAAGCAGAGAGCCTAGAAAGCCGACCATCGCTATCGTCCCTATGACGCCAAGGCGGACCACTGTTGCCAGGGGTGTGTCTAGGCTGATGGGCGGATTGAAGCCAGGGCCTTTACCGAACCACGGTGACTCTTGAATCCAGTTCCAGACGTGGTAGTACTGCTCGGTGCGAGCTTCCAAAGATAGGTCCTTGCGACTGCCCGTGGCGACGTTCATCAATGCGTTAAGGCGTGACTCAAGGAACCCAGGGGTCTTAATCACGTATTCAGCAAATATGGGTAGCAGAACTGCCACGGCGGCGGCCAGGAAAGCCAACAGGAGCAGTGCCTTATGCATCGGAACTCCGAATTTAGCCGTGACACCCAAGAGTCCTACGAGGGCAAAGAAAACCACGAGGTTTGTCCGCGTACCAGTGATCAGTAGTGCCGCAGGGATAGCTATCGCAGCCAGTGTCCATAAGACACGCTCAAGTCGACGTGCGTAGATGATCATCACGAGCGCGAGGGCGAAACCAAGCGCTGACAGAATTAGCGACGAGACGACGAAACGCCCGAAGCTGAGGCTGGAAACCCCACGACGATTGAGCCAGTCAGCTGCGAAGCCGGCGGCGGCCACGAACCCGATAACGCCTATCCATCGAATCGCTGACTTTGACTGAATCTCACGGCCCGCATCGATGCCAACGATTGGCGCAAGCGGGATCATTGTGTAGAAGACACCCTGCCGCACAACGGTCATAAGATCTTGACCCGAGGTTGCGATGGCCCCCATCAACAGGCATAAGAGCAAGATTGCGGCCCACGCAAACAACGGTACGGCTATGCGAATCCACGTCGGCGGATTAAGAGAAAGGCGAATAGTCGAGATCACGACACACAAGAACATCGCCCCCGCATAGGCCATCTTGGCCGGCCCCACGTCGCTAGATGACCCCAGAACGAGCATCCCGCCGACGACGATGACAGCGACTCGAACCCAAGATTTCCTCACCATTAGGTACAAAATCAGGGGTGCAGCGGCCGCAGCAACTGTCAGTGTAGGGTCCACCACAAGCAACGAGGTTGCCGCCACAACGTACAGGAAAGTCGCGATGGTCAGAGCGTTGTCACGGATGGGCGCGAGTGCGAGCATGGAAGAGATCCCCCGGTCTTCTACTTCGTGTCTCTTAAATCCTCCCACGCTGCGAGACCGGCCGGAACCAGGGGTATGCCCCCAGCCCGTACAAACGGTGCACACCAAAGGCAATGCGAGGAGCCCCTACAAAATAAAGAGATCTTGGTTGAGTACCGATCCGTACCCCCAGCGTACCGGTGCAGCAAGGCTTCAAACTTGGGCCGACTCTGCTGGTCGTAACCGTTCGGCAGCAACGCGACCGACCACCTTAGCCAGTTTGTGGCTCCGACGTTCGACCGTCACGTAGAAACCCCAAGCTACGATGAGCGATATGGGCCAGCTCAGTGTGACAGCGAGCCACGGTGCAGCGGGTGACAGCAAGAGTCCAAGGGTGACGATGATGGGCTCGTGTACGAGGTAAAGGCTGAAGGAGATCGTGCCGAGCCACGTCACGGTCGGCAGGCTGAAGAACCTTTGGGCGCGGCTACTGAAAGCCACGACGAAGATCAGCCCTGTGGCGCCAGCTAGTACCAGAGGAAGGAAGGCATCCAACCAGTCGACTGGTACACCAAGCGCCGCTCCATACCATGTCGAGCAAAGCGCGACCACAGACAAAACGGCGACCAGCCGCCACACCATCACAGGTCTACGGCTACCGTCAATCCGCTCAGCTAAGCCCCTGAGCTCCTTGAACTTGACAGCCAGGAGTACGCCGATGGCAAAAATTGGAAGGTACTTAACGGAGCCATTTCCAACGGCAGTACCAGCGAACATCGCGACAAAGACGAGAACCGTAGCCGCAACCCAATGCCGACGAAAGCGCCACAAAACAAACACATACACTGGCAGGAAAAGGGAGAAGATTACCTCATACTTCAGCGACCAAAGGGGCGTCACAAGATTGGAACGGCCGATCAACAGAAGGGCGTCTTTAGCCGCTGCGGCAACCGACAACGGCTCCGCATGGCTTCCCAGCCAGTAGCTAACATCGGGACCGCTGCGCCGTGGAACCAGCCAGGCAAACACGAACGCAAGCATGATGGCTGCAACCACAGGCAGGTAGAGGCGGACGATCCGTGCCGGGTAGTAAGCCCGCCAGTCAAATGACTTCCCGACCCGAAGCGCGGGCAAAGCAAGGACCATGCCGCTGAGGACAAAGAACACGAGCACCGCCTCGCTTCCTGCCCAGAAAATCCGAAGAGGCGTGTACGTGAGAAGCCACACAAGCGGTGACTCGTTCGCCGGCCTAAAGGCGTTCACCAGCGATAGCTGCGGGATAAGGAGCAAACTATGGTGCACTAAAACCACGACCGCCGCCACGCCGCGCAAGCCATCCAGTGACGCAAGACGCGTAGTTGACATGAAAGATTCCCCCATTTAGTCAAGACAGTCCATAGTCTACGGGGCGCGGTGGGGCCCATGATACCGGGAACCTTCACCACCACCGCCGTTGACCCGTCCGGGCTATCAATGGCTAGCAGGCGAGTGCTCCTTATCGCATGAAACAGCGCAACGCAGGGCAATAACGTTACTGCGCCACTGACCAAAGTCCCGTGCAGCAGCGCCACTCGTGAAATGTAACCGGCTACGAGGTGTGGATGGGGTGCGTCATAGGATCAGAGAAGATGTGGTTGCTCCAGTGATCTGTGGTTACTTTCAGCCTTAGACTTTACAGCGAGTCGGCCTCATGGGCCGTCCGATTGCCGCCCGCTTATTAGCGAATTGAAATTGGGGAACTATGACGGTATTCATGATCTACACCTTTCGAGAGCCCGAGCTTCTCAATAGAACCGTGAAGGCTCTATCGCCGCATCAGGTGGTTATCCACGTCGACGCAAAAATCGACCAGACCCCATTCGAAGCCGCGATCAGGATGGAAGACAAAGCAAGAGTCACGTTCCTGCCGAACCGCGTCCGGGTGAACTGGGGCGGATACTCGCAGGTGGATGCTATCAGGCGCCTTGTAGCTGAGGCTATCTGCCGAGCGTCTCCGGACGAATACCTGATCATGCTGTCCGGGCAGGACTACCCCATCAAGTCGGTACCAGAAATTGAAAAGCAGCTGACGCTCGGAAGAGGAAGACAGTACCTCCGATACTTCGAAGTGGCTGCCAGCGAACCCATCTACATGGCCCAGGTCTCGCACCGTCACCACAGGGACCTTCCTATCGGCAGCAACCACACTGGCAACGTTCGAGTCCGGAAAGCCCGCAACTTCCTGATCCGTGCCGCTGAGAAGATGTCTTCACTCGGCCCGGCGCTGAAGCCGCCGCCCGGTCTGCGAGTAGCCCACGGAGCGACCCACTTCGCAATCACCGCTTCGTTTGCTGAAGACCTTGAGTCGCTGATAACGCCGGAGATAGAAAACTACTTCCGCAAGGTCTTCTGCCCCGAGGAGAAGTTTTACCACTCACTGGCGGCGCTGTCCGCCCGCTCGGCGGAAACCGGTGGCACGCTTGATGGTGGGTTCGAGCCGTATACGGGGCGAGGGAACTGGCGATACTCCAATCTGCATCACATAGACGAGACGTTGGTCAAGGTGTACACCGAGGATGATTGGGAAGAGGTACGAAATTCGCAAAAGTTTTTCTTGCGGAAACTGGAGTCCGAACGCAGCAGCAGGCTGCTGCAAATGATTGACGACGAGCTACTTCCATCGACTTCCGACGTAATGTAAAACTGGTCAAATTCAGATAGAAGAGCACCCCGGCCTTTGCCGTTTCCGCGGACTAACAAGGTGGCAGCAATTATGGCGAAAACCACTCTCGCCCCACGTTCTCCGTAACGTGTTCAAACGGCCTTGTATCGATTGACTATCTGCCGGACGGGCGATGACACGGGATAAGTCATTCCCACTTCTACGGTTGCAGTGCAACTAGGAGTTGCTCCTTCAGCGTTAGAAGCAAGGGTCAACAGCGATTTCGCGCGCTTCCCGTATGCGTCCTTCACCTGGCTTCCATTGGGCAGGGCGTCATACTCCGCCTGCCCGTAATGCGGTCTTGCTAACGCCCCAATCGCATGTGGGGTGATGCGAAAATTTGGTCCGCTCTCCTCAGTGTTCGAAGTACTGTTTGACCCCATAGATCCTGACCATATAAAGGGGAGTTGCTGATTTCGCTCAAAGACCAGTCAAGTCATATACAGTTTTCGATTGTGGTGGCGACTATGGTTCTGGGCAGACAGGATAATCGCGCAGCTGTCCCAATAAAGCATCAGCGGCCCGATCTGCGGCATATGAAACCCGTCGTCATTCCGAGGGCGGCAAGCAAAGATCCCAATCCTAAGGAGCGGGGTGCGAGCGGTCGCGCAACCGCAATTGCTCTGTGACTTCCGTCTTTGTTGATGAGTTCAATGATTTCTCTAATGTCACGCTCGGTAGGTCGTTGCGGCTGGCGACGCTGGCCCCCTGCAAAAAATCCACGGTCCATGGTTCGACGCTAGGCGCAGGGGTCAGCTCGCACACGAGCATGGACTACCTGTCTTTTCCTAGTCGTACTACCTAGGCCTGACTCTACTTTAAGATGCGTCCCGATGTATGTTTGCTCCTATGAGCAAACCTTGGTCTGGCAGTGGCATGGTAGGGCGGAGAAAGCGGCATGCTCCCTTCTTTGACCTAGCCAGCAAACCGGCTTTCGAGTCTCGGGCGTCTGCGAGATTCGCCACTCACCAGGACTTTGCGGCGTTTGTTGAAACTACCAAAACCTGGGCGGCCATGGAGCCTTCCTTCAGGGTGTTCTATCCCAGCGGCCACGATATAGTGGGTGCCTTCTCCGTAGAAGACATTCTCCGCATTTCCCATAACCGGCTGGACTTCCTTTCGGTCTTTACCGCCGCGGGGGAAATGAGATTCGATTACCGACACGGGCCGCTGGTCCAAGTTTTTCCTGCTAAGGGACATGAGGAAGACGTCGCTGAATGGGTGCAGATCTTGCAACGGCACCTTCGGCCAGTAGCCTGGCACAAGCGGTTGGTAGGATATTCGCTGGTACCAAAGGTTCGGTAAGGGCAGTGCCTGCCGTGAGCTGGCGCCGCTGTAGGCAGCGTAAGCTTCTCCGGCTACCGGTAGCCGTCCACGATGGCTGCAGCGATCTCCTTGTAGGCGCGTCGCGTTTCGGGCCTGAGCCGGTCAAGACTAACAAGGTCGCCGTCCGCAACCCCCCGGTCATGCGGGACGGCGATGAGCTCACGGCAAATACCTGCAAGGTGCTCGTCGATAGCGTCCTTATCTACGCGGCTGGAAACCTCGTCCTTGTCCGTGATCACCACGACGGCGTTTCGGGCCAGATCTTCGTAGCCGTGGCTGGCTAGCCATTGCAGCGTGCTACGGGCGCGCTTGGCCCCGCTCACCGCATAACCTGCGGCGATCACCAGGTTGTCCGCGGACTGCAATATGCCGCTCATGGCGTTGTGGGTGACACCGGTGCCGCAGTCGGTTAGGGCAACCGAGTAGTAGGCCGCGATGAGCTTGCGGATGCGCAGGTACTCTTCAGCAGTCAGTGAGTCCGAGACTTCCGGGTCTTGCTCCCCCGCAATCAAGTGCAGCCGGCCGGCATGGTGCATGTAGCGGGCCAAGCCAGTTAGGGAATCGATAGATTCAATATTTCGGAGCAGGTCCGTGATGGTACGGGGGCTCGACTGCTGGTAGATACCTTCTCCCAGCGCTCGCTCCACAAGGTCGCCGGAATCAGGGTTTGCATCAATGGCACACGGTGCGTCACCGCGGTACTCAGCTAGAGTCAACCCCACGCCCACCGTGGTGGAAGTTTTGCCGATTCCACCCTTAAGGCTTAAGACTGCAGTATTGTAGCTGCCCTGCAGCTGCCGGGAGATGCGGCGGCCCAGCTCCTCTTCCTGACGCTGCCTGAGTCCCGGTCCCAGATTCCAGGCCCCGCCGGTCAGGCTATAGAGAGCCCCACGGATGCCGCCCGTGGGGCGGGGTTTCTGTTCTTTAACAAATAATCCCGGAGAGCTTATGAAGTCCGGCATGGGGCTTTCAGCGATCGTGTTAGCAACTGTTGCCCGCACCCGGCGGAACTGTGGAGCCTCAGAAGGGGGATCCGACGGCGTCGGCGGGATTTCCGAAGCAGCCCCGCCCAGGCCAGGGGTACCGTAGTCAGCTCCGGACTGCTGCTCCGATGCCGGGAGACGGTTGGGGGCGGGTGTTTGCGTAGTCGGCTTTGCTGCGTCAGTAGCTGCCGCGGCCTCCGCCCAAGAGGTCCGTCGAATCGGCGGTGTACTTGGTTCGGGTAGGCCGGAGGGGCTGGGCTGAGCAGCGGGCATGGTTCCTGTCCTGGCATCCGTGAGACCACGGTCGGTGCGACCAAGGTCTCGGCGTCGCCGGAGCTGCCCTGCATCCTCTGCGTGGGCGCGAGCGTTTTGATCCGTGGGATCGGGCATAGGTGTCCCCCAAGACGTTCGGCAAATTCTGTGCAGCACTCGTTCAAACAGTAAGTCTAGGGGTTTCGACTGACGCGGGTGTTCAGACCCGGGCGAGGGCCGACGCAACCACGCCTGCGGTAACAACGAGGAGAACGATTAGCACGGCGTAGCCCTGCCACCTGGGACGATCCTTATGTGGATTGATGTCAACGTAGGGCATGGCTAGGGTCGATTGACGTGTTTCGTGGCGGGAGCAGCGACCCGGATTGCACGGCGTTTCAGTCTGAGCATCTGATGCAGGACGAAGAACGGAACCAGCAGGGTGCCCAGCAGCGCGGACAGCGCCAAGGCAAAATCGGATATAGCCACAACAGCCTCCATCGGTCACGGGGATCCCCACCGTCTTGACCTAACCACGTGACAGGATGAATGACAAGTCATGTCAACAGCGCCGTGGCGAGAAGTATTGCTTTAGCGCTGGAGTGCCAGGGACACCACGACGACGGTTGCGACCGCCAAGGCGACCAATAAGACATACGAGAAAACTTGCGTTCTACGCCTCTTCAACTCGCGGCGAGAATACCGAGCGTCGTAAGTGCCCTCATATCTACCCATGACCCGATGCTAGGAGCACAGGCTCAAGGTTTGATCAAGTCATCTCCTTTATGACAGAGGCACAACTCCAGAACAACAGCATTCGGAGCCGGGAAGTAACTCTCCCATGAGCGAGCTACACGAGAGAGGGCTTATAAGCCGGTCACGCGCTCCGGTGTTACACGACGTCGCAGCAGATCGGAGATACTCAGCAGATTGCCACGGAGGCGGGCTCGTCTCCATTCGCTCTGATGGCCCCAAATTGCGCCCACTACGTTAGCCGTTAGCGGCCGCAACGAGAGCGACATAGCCCGCTTGCCATCTATCGTCCCCTTCTTCCACAAGTAGACGGGATTCGTGATCTGGGAATACCCGTATCGCAGGTTTTGGCTTCGTCCGCCTGAGGCAGAACCGTGATGAACGCCCAGACAGGAATCATCTCGAATCAAGGACCCTCGCTGCGATAGCCGGCGAGAAAAATCAAGGTCCTCAAGCCAGGAGTACAGCGGGAGCCGCTCATCAAAGCGGAGATCGCGCGCCGCCCCGGCTCTGACCGCGAAGTTACAACCATACAAATCACCCACAGGAATTCTTGTAGGGCTGACAGGTTGAATGCTCGTTGCGAGGACAGCATCTGCCTCATTGAACGTAACTGGTACGCCTGTCCTCGCCCCGTTACCCAAAAGCTCGCCAGTTAGACCTACGATGTCTGGGCGCTCAACAAAGGCCAACGCACAATTCTCAATATAGTCAGATCTAATGGTCATGTCGTCATCGAAGAACACGATCAATTCTGCAGCAGGATCAAGTGAATCTAGGGCCGCGTTCCTCTGGGCGCTCGCTCCACGTTTTCCTACAACTGTCTTCACCCAACCGGTATAGCGTTCAATGTCCTCGCAGAGATCAGACAGGGTAGGCGCGGAGACAACTACTTCATCCGGCCTGACGGTCTGGCTGGACAGGCAGGCCAGCAATCGATCGAGATGGTCACGTCTATCAACAGTGGCAATAACTACCGAGATATTCAAAGCTCCCCCTAATTCGACCATATTTCGTAGCGGCGCGGTTCCGCCCCATGCCGCAATGCGCGCCGGTGACCAGACAAACAGTCTCGGCTCAAGACAGCTTATGTGTGACCATTACCTAAGGCAGTTTTACTTGGCACCACGCCTTGTTCCTCAGAGCTCGCTAAGCGAGTCTTGCTCCTAAACCAGATCGGCCAGCAGAGTTGCGCTAGCTTGCGCCGATGACGGCCTGGTTTGTGGCAGCGTACGGGGCCGATGCTTATTGCCGCTCTCGGCCCGGGTACACTAATCGTGACCGCACGAATGATGCCGTTCTGGTGGCATCCCAATTGGTTGCCCCCAGTAGCCACAGGGGGACCCGGGTTTGGATCTACGCGACTATCTGCGCATTTTACGCCGCAACGTGAAACTCGTTGTAGCCGTGACGATGTTGGGGCTACTGGTCGGTGGCATAGCTTCTGTCCTGGTTAAGCCCACCTATACGTCCCAGACCCAGCTTTTTGTCGCCATCCAAAGCTCGGGCACAATCTCTGAATTGCAGCAGGGAAACACTTTCACTCAGGCACGCGTGCAGTCATACGTCAAGACGGTGACGACTCCAGTTGTGCTACAACCGGCTATAGACAGTCTCGGCCTGGACGTAACGGCGAACGAACTTGCAGGGCGCGTTACAGCAACATCAGACTTAGACACTGTTTTGATCCGGATCTCAGTTGAAGATACTTCTCCCGTCCAAGCTGCAGCAACCGCCCAAGCGGTTGCTGACAGTCTTATACGTGCAATCGACACTTTGGAGAAGCCCAAAACTGGTGGGACCTCACCAGTCAGTCTCTCAGTGATCACACCAGCCCAAGCGCCTTCTGCTCCATCAGCCCCAAACACGAGACTTAACCTAATACTGGGTCTTATGGTTGGGCTGGCTGCCGGCGTCGGCCTTGCAATAGTTCGAGCGACGCTTGATACGCGAATCCGCAGTGAGGCCGACCTACGCACGGTCACGGATTTGCCCGTCTTGGGTGGTATCGCCTTCGATGAAGACGCTGTCCGAAAACCTCTGTTGAGTCAGGCAGGCCCCCGGAGCGCGCGGGGAGAGTCTTTTCGTCAGCTGCGCACAAACTTGCAGTTCGCAAATGTTTCTGAGCATGCGCGCACGGTGCTGATTACTTCGTCACTACCTGGTGAAGGAAAAAGCACAACGGCGACGAACCTCGCCATCTCCCTTGCTCAAGCAGGGCAAACAGTGTGCCTCATTGACGCAGACCTGCGCCGTCCGATGGTCGGTGAGTATCTGGGCCTGGACCGCGCTGCGGGACTTACCACGGCTCTTGTGGGAGCGGCAGACGTCAATGATCTCCTCCAGCCTTGGGGAGATGACGCAATGTATGTGCTGACCTCTGGCCAGATACCTCCAAACCCCAGCGAACTCCTGGGCTCCAACGAGATGAAGCTTCTCATCACACGGCTGGAGGAGGCCTTTGATTCAGTCATAATAGACGCGCCGCCTCTGCTCCCCGTAACAGATGCTGCTGTCCTGTCGCGACATGTGGGGGGCGTCGTAGTAGTCGTGGGTGCACAGAAGCTAAAACACCAGGACCTGACAAAGTCCTTGGACGCATTGCAGATGGTCGATGCAACTGTTCTCGGCGTGGTCATAAACCGCCTGCCGGCGAAGGGCCCAGAAGCCTACTCGTATGGGTATTACGGCCCCATTGACGATGTACCCGAGGGGACAGCCAAACGACGTCAAGGAACCAGTCGAAAGGATGGAGACCAGGCAGCATCGCCGTCGGAGACGATCGATTACCCGGCACTTGATGAGCGTGTCCCCACCGTCTTTCCTGGAAAACGCCGAGGCAACTAGCGTTACCTCGCTCCGTCACTACCGGTAATTTTTAGGCAAAGTCCTCCAAAGTTGATGGGGCTGTTTCGAAAACCCTTAGAACATTAGAGAGGCCCTCTTCGGATGAAAAAACTAAGATCACGGCGAGTACTCATCGTGGAAGGGAACGCAGACGGGCATAGGTTGTCCTATGTCGCCCTGCTGGCATCAGCCGCCACTGCAGCCGGGGACCAAGTTGTTTTCGCCACGAGGGAAAGTGTAATTTCCAGCCAGGAATTCCTCGTGCATATGTCAGAGTTTGGTTCTGACCTCGAGCTGAGAATAACCGCAGACTTCTCCGTACGCGGCGTGGAACGAATGTGCCGCGAGCACGACATAGACCACGCTGTTATTCCGGACGGCGACTCCTTTGCCTATCAGCTTTCAAAGGGTGCGCCGTGGGCCTGGCCCGGAACAGTAACCGCGCTGGTTATGAGAGAAAAAGGACAGCCCTCCCGAATTCCCGGGGCTGTCTTCGCCAAAACTGTCACCAAAGGGTTGCTATTGCTTGCAGCTAACCGCCGGCGTCGCGTTGAAGTCCGTGTCCTTAAGAGCGCCACATGGCGTGGCTTTTCGCTCCTTCCGACGTCCAGAGACCCAGTTGTTCTTAGTAGCCAGGACCAGATTGCGCAGCATTGCACCTTACCCGCCTTAAACGACGGCCTATTTTGGTTCGGAGTGATAGGAAAAATTGGGGATCGTAAAAACCTGCCTCTTGTAACGGCTGCGCTTGCCTCCCTCCAGCGATCGGACATCGGCCTACTCGTAGCGGGTCAAGTCCAAGACGGAATTCTGCCGCAGACCGAGGCGCACTTTGCACGGATGCGCAAGAGTGGTGGACAGGTAGAAATCGTAGATCGGCTCCTTAGTGACGAGGAGTTAGACACGTTGATCCAGCGGCTTGATTGCGTTGTCCTTGCCCACTCTAATGAGGGTCCTAGCGGGATCCTTGGCAAAGCAGTGGCGACTGGAACGAGAATTGTGGCAGCTGGCGCAGTCAGCCTAAGAAGAGACTGCCGACACATAGGAAGTGGATCCGAGTGGTCTCCGTTGGAGAAGCAGCAGTTATCAAAGGTGCTGGCCAGGTCGACTGAAGCTCCACGACCTAATAGGAGCCAACTGGCGTCACCCCATGAATTTGCCGCGGGACTATTGAGGCACCCATAATGAGGCCGTGGGGGGAAAAAGTCAAAAAAAGTATAGGCATACAAGCCGTCGCTCTCGCCTTAACTGCTGGCTGCGCCCAAATAATTGTTGCCCTTCTTTATATCATTTCTGCCAGATCTACAGAGCCCGAAAATTTTGGGCTTGTGGTAACAGCAATCGCTGTTGGAACCACCGCTGTTGGATTTTTGGATTTTGGAACTAACTCACTCTGGGTCCGCGAGATTGCTTCGAGCCGGCTGGATCCGCGGACGTTAGGGCGAAAAATTGCGTCAAAGTTGCTGTACGCATTTGCAGCGCTCGGAGTTTCAACTACTTTGACGGCTATGTTTTTCGGCCCAACAAACATCTGGATGGCTGGCCCAGTAGCGATGTGTCTGCTCGTTAGCCAATCCATTCAGGTCCCGCTCCGCGGCCATGGTCGTGGAGATCTTGTAGCGCTCGCAAATTTGATAGACAAGCTCACCGCAGCGTGTATCTTTGCCCTCCTCCTTGCGCTGAATGTAGTGCCAAGTATGGCTCTTTGGGTCTGTCTCGCCGCTGGTGCCCTCTCATCCGCTTTGTTCGCTTGGAAGATCACACCACGGGAAAACAGAGGGCGCCTGAGTCTTCGACGTCTGGTCAATCCTTGGGCTGGGTCCCGTCATTATGGCGTCGCAAACGTCGCCATAACGGCACAATCGTTGGATATCCCGGCCATGACCATTTTCGGTGGTCCGGGCGCCGCTGGTATATATGCCGCGGTGAGTAGATGGACCCAACCAATGGGTCTTTTAGCAAGCGCCTTCTCCTCAGCTTCTGCGCCACACGTAGCAAGAGCCTCCTCGCTGCGTGAGGCCTGGATAGTTGCTCGAAGATCAAGCTGGCTCTTGGTTACAGCTATGGCGCTCAGTCTCGCTGTAGCCGCGTTTGCCCCTGTCGTGGTGGATTTGCTGATAGGCCCTGATTATGCAGGCTCCGCCGACGTTCTTCGTATTATGGCCTTGACAACCATAGTTGGAATAGCAAATCAACCCTTGTTTGTTTTCCTGCAGTCCCGAGGTTTCGATAAGCCGGTGGCGGTCATAACCGTGGCTGGCATAATAATTCAACTGGGTCTCGTGGTTATTCTGTCCAATCAATTTTCCGCGGTCGGTGCTGCAGTAGCATTTGCTTGCTCACAACTCTTCCTATTCATCTCAATGTCTATAGTGCTTACGGGAGCACGATCGCGGGGCAAACGCGGCGTCAAGACTGTAACCGAAAGGTTAGCCAAAACCCAATGAAGATTCTTCAGGTGTTGCTTAGCCCGAGAATAGGAGGCGCGGAAGCTCTCGTGGACGCGCTTAGTCTCGCGTGGGTTGATTACGGCGCTGAATGTAGAGTGCACTACCTTGACCCACCAAATGACGGACCAAGAAGTCGCCACGCACGTATTTCGCTATTGTCCCGAGCCATTCGGGCATGGGAACCGGACATCATCGTTAGTCATAGCGCCTTGCCTAACACCTACGCACGGTTAGCGGCACGCGGCTCGACGCCTGTGATCACAGTTTTGCACAGCGCAACCGATGATTTTGCCGACCGTTCACTCCGGTGGGCCGAACGTGTGCTGCGTCCCGTAACCGCGAAAGTGGTAGCAGTAAGCCAGAGCCAAGCGGACGAATATAGCGCGCGGTTCGGTCGAAGGGTCCCAGTTCACGTGATCCCGAATGGCATACGTCGGGATGCCCAGGCCAAGACGAAATATCAAGATCGACCGAAGATTGCGTCGACAGTAGCCCGGGTAGCAGCCCAAAAAAACCCTTATCTCTGGTCAGAAGTAGCGCGAATCTTAGGGACAACTGGACCGGAACTCGACCTGCACTGGTGGGGTCCCAGCAGTGTCGACGTCGCTTCTGAGGATGTTTTCGGCACTGACAAGTTGGCTGGAAGCAGAGGACGGTATCTGGGACCGACGCAGGACCCCATATCGGTTCTGGCTTCAAGCGATTTACTATTCCACACGGCGGATAGGGAAGCGCACAGCATCGGCATCCTTGAAGCTGCAGCTGTGGGCTTGCCGGTCGTATGCTCCGCATCCGTGGCGAAAACATTACCGGAAGAGGTCGTAGTCGTTCCATTCAATGATGGCGACGCCGACTCTGCCGTGGCAGCACTTCAATCAGTTGTTGATACTTGGCCCTCCATGGCAAAACGAGCAATGGACGCGTCACCTCTTGTGCGCGAGAGGTTTTCTATTGATCACTGCGCTCGAACCTATGTGTCCCTCTTTACCGACTTGGCTACAACGACCCGTGGCGAGCGGCTTTTTCAATCGTTAGCTGCCTGGGCGCCTGACGCTTTCTCATCGACATTAGGTGTGGTTCGAGAAAGGAATAAGCGTGCAACCGGCCGTTGACGGCGGCGTAGCGTCCCGCAGCTCATCCTCTGCCGTCTCCGTTCTATGGGTGACCAACCTAGCTGCGCCTTATCGCCGACCGGTTTGGCGTGAACTAGCCCGACGACACGACATCACGATTGCATTATTGGAATCGGACAAGAGTCTGGCGGGTGACGCCAAGTCCAACCGGGGACAAGATTGGCTCCACGCTGGTGACGAGCAACTGAGCTTCCAGGAACTGCCCACTTGGAAGTATTCTCGCGGCGAATCTCGCTATTACTTTCTGACGAACATTCGAAGCGCATTCTTGGTGCGCAATCACGATGTGGTACTTTTCGGCGGCTGGGAGTCACCAGCCTATTGGCTTCTCCTAGTGGCATGCTTTATATCGGGAACGGCAACTGTAGGCTTTTACGAAAGCCCACAGAACACGATGACCCACAAGTCGGGTCCGATTTCCGCACTCCGCGCAACATTCTTCCGATCCATGACACGCGTCATTGTGCCCGGTGCTGCTGCCTACGATGCCATGCATGCAATGGGCGTACCAGGTAGTCGCATTCTTCAAGGTTTCAACGCAGTAGACGTCACGGCTTTTCACGAAGCAGCATTCGCATCAACCCGCACCGAGACAGAGTCGAACGAAATCCAGCACCGTTATCTCTACGTTGGTCAACTAATTGCCCGCAAGCGTGTGCACGATGTTATTCAGGCATTTGCTAAGGTCGCTAGGTTTGGGGATGAACTGACTGTCGTTGGCACTGGTGAGCTACTTGAAGATTTACAAAATTTGGCAGCGTCGCATCAGGCAAGGATAACTTTTTTGGGACATGTGCCGAACTCTGAACTACCAAAGATAATGGCAACCCACCATACCCTAATTCTCGCGTCCGCTCGGGAAGTCTGGGGTCTTGTGGTCAACGAAGCCTTGGCATCGGGCATGCACGTGGTCGTAGCAGAGAACTGCGGAGTGTCTCGCTCGGTACGAAGGATGAGCGGCGTATACACAGCTTTAGAGAACCTTCAAGACTTGGCGGAGCAAATGCACAGGTCACGTCAAGAGTGGTCAGGTCGAATTCGCTCGCCAGAGATTTTGCAGTACTCGCCCTCTCAATTTGCAGCCGTGTTTGAACAGGCGTTTGTTGCCGCGCGGAATGCACCAACAACTGTAACCCGAAAAGCTTTTGCGAGGAGAAACCGTTGAACTTGGAATCAGTCCGAAAGTTATCGGATTTTTCGGGCGTCGGATATGACAAAGGCCGATCAAAACTTACCCAGGCTCTTTGGATTTGTCTTTCTTCGCTAGTTGTCGAGCGAATTTGGTGTCCTGCGCACCTGCGCGTCGCCGTCCTCAGGAAGTTCGGCGCGAGGATAGGACAGCGAGTACTGATACGCCACGGTGTGCGTATACATTGGCCATGGAAGTTGACCGTTGGAGACGACGTATGGATCGGCGTAGATGCATGGCTGCTGAACCTTGAACCGATAGATATCGGTTCAAATGTGTGCATTTCACAAGCAGCATTTTTGTGCACTGGAAGCCATCAGGCGGATTCCCCCAGCTTTGAATATGACAATGCTCCGATTCGGGTCTGCGATGGTGCATGGATCGCGGCGAAGGCGATCGTGCTGCGAGGGGTGACTGTCGGAAAACGGGCAGTTGTAGGAGCCGGAGCGCTGGTAGTGCGGGACGTTCCTGAAGGAGCAAGGGCTCTTGCTCCTAAGGCACAGGTCCTGGAAGAAGGAGGGCTTCGATGAGGATCGTCCAAGTAGCCACTCTAGTGACCCCGGACGGAGCCTACGGCGGACCTATCAGAGTGGCGATTAATCAAACACGCTCTCTGCGTGCGGCTGGACACGACGTGGAGCTGGTGGCAGCGGCAAGGGGCTTTGGTACTAACATTCCCGATCTTTTCGACGGGGTCCCGATAAGGCTCTTCCCGGCACGGGCAATTCCGAAATTAGGGTTCTCGGGCACATACGCTCCCGACCTTCAACAATGGCTGAAAGCTAACCTCTCGGCTACGGACGTCGCCCACATTCATATGGGCAGGGACATGGTGACGCTTCCCGCCGCTCTAGCTGCTCGAGCTGCCCGTACTCCCTATATCGTGCAGACGCACGGAATGGTCGCGCCTTCACGGCACCCGCTGGCGGGGATAGTCGACCGAAAATGGACAATACCGGCCCTGCGTGGGGCGGACCATACCTTGTACCTCACGCCAGAAGAATCCGGCGGCCTGAACGGAGTCACTGATCTGGGCGCGAAGCTGGAACAGCTTCACAATGGGGTTCCCGAATCCCCGGTTCCGGTCAGCACAAGCGAAAACGACCCCTTGGAAGTTTTGTTTCTTGCTCGTCTGCACGAGCGCAAGCGCCCGCTTATGTTCGTAGAACTGGCCAAGAGGCTGCATGTTGATCACCCCGGTGTCCGCTTTGTACTAGCCGGACCCGACGGCGGCGAAGGCAGGGCGGTCCAAAGAGCCATCGATTTGTCAGGGATCACGGATGCACTCTCTTGGGAAGGTCCGATTGCCCCGGACCAAACGGCCGAGCGCATCAGCAGGTGCAGCGTGTACGTGTTGCCGTCCATAGACGAACCATTTCCGATGTCTGTGCTGGAGGCTCTCGCCCAGGGAAAACCTGCGGTAGTAACCGAATCATGTGGCCTTGCAGAATCCATCACCTCAGCAGGGGCGGGCGCCGTTTCTGATTCCACGCTGGAGTCGCTGACGACAGCGGTCGATCGGCTCTTGACAGATGCCGCAGAGAGACGCAGTAGTGGCGAAAATGCCTTGGCCTTGGCTCGAACGACATTCAGCATGAACAGGATTGCGGAAAAATTGGAGAATCTATATGAAGGAGCGGTGAGTCATGCCTAGCAGCCGCCGGTCCGTCCTAATCGTGCAGCCTTACGTGCCAAAGTACCGCGAAGCTTTCTTCTCCGCCCTTATAGCTTCCTTGGACGGGGCAGACATCGATTGCAGGGTTGCTGCTGCTGCTCCCCAGCAGGAACAGGCAGAGCGGGGAGACGCCGTCACAGCTGACTGGATTGAGACCTATGAGCCCAAACAGTTACATGTGGGCGGCAGGACCATTGGCTTGGGTGGCGCACGGCGACTTTGGCGCCATGATGACGCTGTTGTGGTGGGTCACTTGGGGTCGTCCTTGGACACCTATCGAGCTATTTATGACGCAGCCAGGAAGCAAATCCGCGTGGGCCTTTGGGGGCACATTAAGTCTTATGTCAATGACGGGAATCCCCTCGATCTG
Source organism: Pseudarthrobacter quantipunctorum (assembly GCF_045291495.1). NCBI lineage: Bacteria > Bacillati > Actinomycetota > Actinomycetes > Micrococcales > Micrococcaceae > Pseudarthrobacter > Pseudarthrobacter quantipunctorum. The sequence continues at coordinate 815,480 of NZ_CP148033.1, read as the reverse complement.
GCGCTGGAACGCTGGCAGTTGCGTCGATCTGACCACGTTTTTGCATACACTCCCGGAGGGTATGACTACGCCATATGCAGCGGTGTGGAGCCGTCACGGGTTACCGCCGTGATGAATGCCACCGATACGACACGTTTGGAGACCGCGCGGGATTCGATTTCCGAATCCCAGAAATTGTCTTTCATGGCCGCGCACAACCTCAGATTGGGCCGGACTTTGGGTTACATCGGCGGCCTCGATTCCAGCAAAAGAATAGACTTTTTGGCTGATTCTCTGGAGCGCCTTTGGGCGCTAGATCCTGATGTAAAACTGATAGTGGCCGGCACCGGCTCGGATGCACACCTCCTGGATGCGGCACGCGCTCGGGGGCAAGTTGTAATGCTCGGATACGCATCAGCTGTCGATCAGGCACTCATTGCGGGCGTATCTTCTGCGTTTCTCATGCCAGGTCGCATCGGGCTTGTAGCCGTAGATGCCCTTGTCCTGAGGAAACCGATTCTTACGACTGCCTGGCCATATCATGCTCCAGAGCACGAATACCTGACCGAGTCGGCCTCGCGTTTTACTTCTGCAAACAACGTGGAATCCTACACGCGACTTGTTCATAATTACCTCGCGGCCGAGCAATCAACTGTTGGTTCACCGAATAACTTCAACTGGGGCTTTCCTACCATTGATAAAATGGTGGACAACTTTGCTTCCGGCATCGTGGCGATGCTTGAACGTCGGCAATGACACCCGAACTGATAAATCCAAAATTAACTAAAGGCTATCATTGCGATGACCAAATTGCGTATTACTATACTTGGACTGAACTACGCTCCTGAGGCGACCGGCAATGCCCCATATACCACCAGTCTCGCGGAAGGCCTCTCCCGGGCCGGACATAGCGTCCACGTGGTGGCTGGCTATCCGCACTACCCCGAGTGGACGCTGCGGGCAGGCTACACCGGCTGGAAACAAGAAGAAGTTATTAACGGGGTGTCCGTCAAACGTCTTCGTCACCATATCCCCGCGAACCCTTCTGCCATTTCTCGCCTCCACATGGAGCTCAGCTTCGGCGTTCGCCTGATTTGCGCCCGGTGGCACAAGCCGGACGTCGTCCTTGTGGTCAGCCCAGCGCTCTTCTCCAGTGCACTTGCCATGCTGCGTATCCGTCTCCGGCCGCGCCGCCCAGCCGTAGGCATTTGGATACAAGATTTGTACAGCCGCGGAGTAGTTGAGACGGGCGCCGGCGGGGGAAAGTTGGCTGGCTTGGCCGCTTCGTTGGAATCTAAAGTTTTACGCTCTGCTGACGGTGTTGCAGCGATTCACGACCGTTTCAAGCGGCACATGGTCTCGTCTCTGGGAGTTACCGACGAGCGCGTACGAGTCATCAGAAACTGGACGCATTTGCCTGATTCCCCCACTTCTGGAGTGAAGGAGATGCGGGCCAGGCTGGGGTGGGCTGCCGTGGACGTGATTGTCCTTCACGCCGGAAACATGGGGAAAAAGCAAGGACTCGAGAACGTTATCGAAGCGGCGCGGATCGCAGACGAACGCAAGAGCGCTGTGCGTTTTGTTCTTATGGGTGACGGCAACCAGCGAAAACAACTTGAAACGTTAGGCGCCGGAATTTCCAGACTCCATTTCCTGGATCCGCTTCCGGATTTGGATTTCCAACGTGCTCTGGCTGCTGCAGACGTTCTGCTGGTGAATGAATTACCTGGGGTCAAAGACATGGCTGTCCCGAGCAAACTGACCTCGTACTTCAACGCAGGCGTTCCCGTCATCGCCGCTACCGATGAGGACAGCGTGACCGCTTTTGAGATATTGAACTCTGGGGGTGGTATGAGGGTTGATGCAGCAGCCCCCGCCGCCTTGGTGGAAGCCGCAGAAGCGCTCGCCCTTGAGCCGCTCACCGCCAAGCGGCTGGCCGAAAGCGCTTTGCGTTTTCGGCGCGAAACATTGTCCGAAGCAACGGCCATCGCCAAGTATGATGACTTCATCACGAGTCTTGCATCGTCGCGCGGCCGATAGGTCGCGCGATTTTTTACTTCAGGGGGGCACCATGACAAAGCGCGCACTTATCACAGGAATTACCGGACAGGACGGTTCCTACCTCGCCGAGCTTCTGCTCAACAAAGGGTACGAAGTTCATGGGCTAATACGCAGGGCCTCAACGTTTAACACAGCACGCATAGACCACCTGTACGTTGATCCGCATGATCCCAAGGCCAAGCTTTTTCTCCACTACGGCGACCTCAGCGACGGCGCCCGGCTGGTTACACTGCTTGCCGAGATAAAGCCTGATGAGGTCTACAATCTCGCTGCTCAATCCCACGTGCGGGTTTCCTTCGACGAGCCTGAGCACACCGGCGACACTACCGGGGTAGGCACCATTCGGCTCTTAGAAGCTGTTCGGATGTCCGGAATTGAGACCAAGTTCTACCAAGCATCTTCGTCAGAGATGTTTGGCGCCACCCCTCCCCCGCAGAACGAGGAGACGCCGTTCTATCCCCGATCGCCGTACGGCGCGGCGAAGGTCTACAGCTACTGGATTACCAAGAATTACCGTGAGGCGTACGGGATGTTTGCTGTCAACGGCATCCTGTTCAACCACGAGTCGCCCCGGCGCGGCGAGACATTCGTAACGCGAAAGATCACCCGGGCAGTTGCAGCAATTAAGGCAGGAAAGCAGGACCTGTTGTATATGGGCAACCTCGACGCCGTTCGTGACTGGGGATATGCCGCAGAATACGTCGAAGGCATGTGGCGGATGTTGCAAGCGGACGAGCCCGACGATTTTGTCTTGGCCACAGGCGGCAACTACACCGTCCGCGATTTCCTCCAGATTGCATTTGAGCATGCCGGCCTGAACTGGGAAGATCACGTCCGATTCGACGAGCGCTACCTTCGCCCCACGGAAGTTGACGCCTTGGTGGGTGACGCGTCCAAGGCGCAGGACAAACTCGGCTGGAAGGCGTCAGTACATACTCCTGAGCTGGCCCGCATCATGGTAGACGCCGATATCCAAGCTCTCAAGCATGCCGGCGGAAACTGGATTGACACCGTCGAGTTATCAAGCTGGAGCAACTGATGGCAGAAAGCGGCACCTTCCAACCACGGCCCCTCGACCGATCCGCGCCCTTTTATGTTGCCGGTCACCGGGGACTCGTGGGATCGGCAATATGGCGGAACTTGGAAGCAGAAGGATTTACCAACCTGGTGGGTAGGGCGTCTTCAGACCTTGACCTGAAGGACCGGGATGCCGTGTTTTCGTTCTTCTCGCTCGTGCAGCCTCGCTACGTGGTTCTCGCGGCCGCGAAGGTGGGAGGTATTCTCGCCAATAACACCTACCCCGTGGACTTCCTAAGCGAAAACCTGCGCATCCAAGTGAACGTTCTCGACGCAGCACGAGAATTCGGCGTTGAAAGACTTCTCTTTCTGGGTTCGTCCTGTATCTACCCGAAGTTTGCGGAACAACCCATTCGTGAGGATTCCCTCCTTACCGGGCACCTCGAACCCACGAACGACGCCTATGCAATTGCAAAGATTGCGGGGATCATGCACATCCAGGCGGTTCGACGGCAGTACGGGCTGCCCTGGATTTCGGCGATGCCAACCAATTTGTACGGACCAGGCGACAACTTCTCTCCTGAAGGGTCGCACGTTTTGCCAGCCTTGATTCGGCGCTACGACGAGGCGGCAAGAGCCGGCACCCAAGTGGTTACTAACTGGGGCTCGGGAACACCACGCCGTGAGTTCCTCCACGTAGATGACATGGCCGCTGCATGTTTGCACCTTATGGAACATTATGACGGCCCCTCTCAGGTCAACGTGGGAACAGGGAAAGATGTCACCATTCGTGAACTCGCCTCACTGGTCGCCGATGCGGTTGGATACTCAGGTGAGATTTTATGGGACACGTCAAAGCCTGACGGCACTCCCCGCAAGCTTCTGGACGTTTCAAAATTAGCCGAAGCAGGCTGGTCCGCTTCCATAGGTCTTGAAGAAGGAATTAAGAGCACAGTGGCGTGGTACAGGGACAATCTGCTTTCGGTTCGCGGCTAGCCATTTCTCTAGGTATGCCATTTGGGGGAGCGGTTTTGAAGGTGGGGGTGTTCGGTGAATGAGGACGCAGATTGGCGGAGGCGTTGGTCACGCCTTTTAGGCGTCGTTGACGCGTTCGTCATTATTTGGGCCGTCGTTGGAGCGTTCATCATCCGTTTCGGGGTGGAGCCCGACTTCATGGTGGCTGGCCAGGAAGTTGCGTACTTGTGGTTGTCGGCGGCCTTGGTAATCGCTTGGTGGTTCATGTTGGGCGCGTGGAACAGCCGTCAGAGCAGGATTCTGGGATCCGGCGCTGATGAATATAAGAGGGTGTCTGCTGCGTCTCTCTGGCTTTTCGGCGTTGTGGCAATAGTTTCTTATGTCCTCCGCTTCGATACGGCCCGCGGTTATGTAGGACTTGCACTGCCGGTTGGTCTGTTGGGCTTGCTGCTTGGACGATGGCTCATCCGGCAGCACCTCAACATCAAACGCCGCCAGGGCAGGCACATGTCGCGATTGCTGCTCCTGGGCGGCCCAGGTGCAGTTTCGCACCTTGCTGCTTCCTTCCGGCGATCAAAAAACGCCGGCTACCTTCCGGTCGCGGCGTATATGCCCGGAGTGCAAAGCCAAGGGCCAGTCGAACCGGACTCCGGGCTGCAGATACTCGGCCACAAGCCTGATACCGTGTCCATAGTTGCCGCTATAGAGACGTGCGGTGCGGACGCGGTTGCAGTATCGGCTGGCGTTCAACTGCACCCGCAAACACTGCGGCACCTGGGCTGGGAACTGGCGTCCCGGAATATAGGCCTGATCATGGCACCGGCTCTTACGGACATCGCCGGTCCACGGATCCATACCCAACAGGTAGCAGGCTTACCGCTGATCCATGTGACCACCCCAACCCTCGAAGGTGGCCAGCGCGTGGCGAAGCGGCTGTTCGACATCGCCGTTTCCGGAGCTCTGCTCGTGCTTGTGTCTCCTGTATTGATGGTCGCTGCAGCTCTTGTACGCCTCGACAGCCCAGGGCCTGTTTTTTTCCGCCAAGAGCGTGTTGGGATGGAGGGCAACCGCTTTGTGATGTTGAAATTTCGGTCAATGGCAGTTGATGCGGAAGCGAAGCTTGCCGCATTGGAGCAGAATAACGAGGGTAGCGGTCCACTCTTCAAGATGAAGAATGACCCACGCATTACACGAGTAGGACGCTTCCTTCGTAGGTTCAGTATCGATGAACTGCCACAGCTTTGTAATGTTCTGGGGGGCTCCATGAGTCTGGTAGGTCCCCGGCCCCCGCTCCCCCGCGAAGTTGAAGCCTATGAACACGATGTCCGTCGGCGTTTGCTCGTAAAGCCAGGGCTAACGGGACTATGGCAGGTCAGCGGCCGTTCCAATCTGTCCTGGCAGGACTCAGTCCGCCTTGACCTTTATTACGTCGAGAATTGGTCCTTGGCAGGTGATTTCAGCATCCTGCTCCGAACCGTGCGGGCTGTCTTCAAAAGCACGGGCGCTTATTAACCAGTAGCCGATCAGTTGACGGCATTATGGGAAGGAACACTCGCATGCGTATCTCTGTTTTAGGCTGCGGATATCTGGGAGCGGTGCATGCAGCCTGCATGGCCAAATTAGGACATGAAGTGGTGGGAATTGACGTCGATGCACGAAAGATTTCCGAACTCTCCCTTGCTAAGGCCCCCTTTTACGAGCCAGGGTTGGACGAATTACTGGCAGAGGTGCAGAGCACAGGAAGGCTGTCGTTTACAACAGACCTATCAGCGGCCCAAGGAAGCCGAGTGCACTTCATTTGTGTTGGCACCCCTCAGAAAAAAGGTGAGAACGGGGCGGACCTGACGTACGTCGAGTCAGCGGTCACCGGCCTATTGCCCCACCTTTCTCCTGGTGACCTCGTTGTTGGCAAGTCCACCGTACCGGTGGGAACAGCTTCGCACCTTGCCGACCGGGTTACGGCGGTGGCACCAGATGCCGATCTAGCATGGAATCCCGAATTTTTGAGGGAAGGGCATGCTGTTTCCGACACTCTACAACCGGACCGCTTTGTTTATGGTGTGGCAAACAGCTCATCGCAGCACCTAACCGTCGAGCTGCTTGACGAAGTGTACGCGGGCCCGCTGTCAGAGGGAACGCCGAGACTGGTCACAGATCTCGCGACTGCGGAACTCGTCAAGACGGCGGCTAATTCCTTTCTGGCTACCAAGATATCCTTCATCAATGCCATGGCGGAGCTTTGCGAAGCGACGGGTGCTGACGTCACGCAACTCGCCGATGCCATCGGAATGGACGACCGAATCGGCCGCAAGTTCCTCAACGCTGGCATTGGGTTCGGGGGTGGTTGCCTTCCTAAAGATATTCGTGCCTTCATGGCGCGAGCAGGTGAGCTCGGAGCCGATCAGGCCCTTACATTCCTAAGGGAAGTGGATTCCATCAACATGCGTAGGCGAAGCCGCGTGGTTGAACTAACGCGCGCCTTATGCGATGGGTCACTACTAGGAAAAAATATCACCGTACTTGGCGCATCCTTCAAGCCTGACAGTGATGATGTCCGGGACTCGCCCGCCCTTAGTGTTGCCGCTCAGCTTCAGCTTCAGGGCGCCATTGTTACGGTGAGCGACCCCAAGGCCCTTAGAAATGCCTCCCTCCGATTTCCGGAGCTGCAGTATGAGCCAAGTACTGAGCTGGCCGTAAAAGGCGCGGATGCGTTGCTGCTGCTCACTGAATGGCAGGAGTACAGAGACCTCGACCCCTGCGAGCTGGTCGATGCAGTGGCCACTCCCCGCATCCTGGATGGACGCAATGTTCTCGATCCAGCGAAATGGCGCGCTGCCGGATGGACTTACCGCGGCCTAGGTCGTCCCTGATAAGTGATGAGGAAAAACATCTCAGATAAACAGCCCGAGCCGAGACTTCACGGGGAAAAGCGTAAGATCCGGCGGCGCCCCTTTGTAGCCGTTCTCACCGGCGTAGCAGCCTTGTTCATCATCATGGGCAGTAGCATTGCTTGGCTGGCAGTCAAGGCATCCACTATCAACAAAGAGCTTGATGCCGCCGCACAACTCTTACCGGCACTCAAGAATGACCTCACAAGTAACAAAGCCGACGACGCAACCGCTGCTGTAGAAAGATTGCGAGTCCATACCGCGGTGGCCAAGGCCGCTGCCGACGATCCGGTTTGGACGCTGGCTTCCAGCGTCCCGGGGCTGGGACCCAACTTCAGCGCAGTAGCCGAAGTCGCCCGATCAGCCGATGATGTCGCGAGTATCGGGCTAACTCCGCTGGTAAAAGTCTTCGCCTCTTTGGATTGGGACAGTGTTCTACCTAGTAGCAACGGCAGCGATCTCGGCCCGTTACAGGCTGCCTCACCCAGCGTTTCGGCAGCAGCACGGACAGTGCGGCTTTCTGCAGAGCGTCTAAACCAAATCGATGAGAGCAATTTGATGCCTCAGGTCTCAGAGCCGTTGGCACAGGTGAGAAAACAACTGGCACAGGTGACCGGTACCCTCGATTCGGCAGCTGCGACTGCGGAGATCCTCCCGGGCATGTTGGGTACGGACACGCCGCGGAGTTACCTCCTTATGATTCAAAACAATGCTGAATCACGAGCCTCGGGAGGTATCCCTGGTGCGCTCGCCATACTGAACTTCGACCAGGGCAAACTCACCTTAGGAGCCCAAAGCAGTGCCAGCTCCGTGGGGACAATGTCTCCCACATTGCCACTTGATGCTGAACAGCAGCAGATCTACTCCGGCCGCCTTGGCAAGTTCATGCAGGACGTCAACCTCACCCCGGATTTTCCATCCGCCGCGAAAATCGCCCAAGAGATGTGGGAGAAGAAGACCGGTCAGCGCGTAGATGGAGTGCTTTCCATAGACCCGGTGGTGCTGGGATATATCCTCAATGCCACTGGTCCGGTCGCCATTACTGACCCGACACTTAATGCTGTAGTAACTGATGTCGGATTGCCGGCAGAGATGAACGGAAGCAACGTCGTGCAAACCCTGCTCTCCGACGTATATACCAAGATCGATGAACCGGCGATGCAGGATGCTTACTTCGCAGGTGTAGCAAAAGAAATCTTCGGGGCCTTGTCCAACGGCAAGGGTGATGCGAAAGGTCTTGTCTCGGGGCTTACACGGGGAGCGGACGAGGGGCGCGTCCTGATTTGGTCCGGGCACAACAAGGAGCAAAGCGTCCTGCTGGATTACCCGTTAAGCGGGTCAATATCAGGGCAAGCTGTGCTGCCCGCACAGTTTGGCGTCTACTTCAACGACGGCACCGGCGCGAAAATGGATTACTACGTTGAACGAACAGTTCAGCTCGTGAAGGAGTGCGCGCGAGACGGCTATGAAGAAACTACAGTCCGCGTCACGTCCACTAATACAGCATCCCCCGACGCCGCCACGGCCCTCCCTGAATACGTCACCGGAGGCGGCGTTTACGGGGTACCGCCAGGATCAGTCCAGACGAATATTGCCGTCTACGGTCCCGTCCAGGCAAACGTCGAGACCGTCAAACTTGACGGCGCAAAGGTCGAGTTCGCCCCCTACCTCCACAGCAACAGGCCGGTAGGCGTCTTCACTGTGCAGCTGGCCCCCGGAGAAATTAAGACTGTGGACTTTACCTTCAGCAAAATAGTCCAGCATGCGGAACCTAACGTTTTTGTCACGCCTACTGTTCAGGATGTAAAGGATGTGACCTTACCCACAGAAAACGCAACCTGCGGCTAGAAGATGGGAACTTCGCGTAAACACTATGTAAACCGACTGCATTGACGTTGCTCACAGTCAGAAGCAGATGGTAGCGTCTCTCTTGGGATCATTATCCGTAAGTTCCGTACAGGTCTCGTGCGGAGAGGAAAATTTCCTCACAATCGGGTACACCAAAACTTATACGTCTCCGGGGGGACACTCATGAAGAAAACACTCGCAGCACTCGCACTCGCTGGTTCACTTGCGCTCATCGGCTCACCCGCCGTTGCAGCCACCTACCCTGCTCTTCCGCCGCAGGCGAATGTCTCCGACGGAACCGTCGGCCCGGGCGAACGCTTCGTATTCCGCGGCCAGGGATTCCTTGCCGGTGAATCTCTGACAATCAACGTTACTCCCGGCAACCCGCCGGCCGCTTCCGGAGCAAACGTCCCCGGCGGCCGGTCAGTTGCAGCACGCATCGCTGTTGTAACAGAAGCACAGACCCTCAAGGCAACAGCTGACGCTCAGGGCGCTTTCTCCGTGGAGATCGCGATCAACGAAGCGGGCAGCTACGCTCTCACTGCCACAGGTGACACCTCAAAGGTGACCGTCGGCCCGGTCCGAGTTGTTGTTGCTCCCGGTTTTGCCAACAACGGCGCTGCGGGGTCTAACGCTGGCGGCGTGGCACTGGCCAACACAAGCGGAACGGGCCTTGCCAACACCGGTGCTGACTCCGGCCTGGTCCTGTGGACCCTGGTGGGCGCAGGCGCACTGGCCGCCGGCGCAACCTCGGTAGTGGTTGTTCGTCGCCGTGCCAAGGCTGAGGTAGCTGCATAACAGCACCACCCAAGAACCACCGAAGAAGGTGGGTGTACTCCGGAAACGGAGAACACCCGCCTTCTTCGTTTAACGTCTCAAGACCCCGGGCCACCAAACGGGCGGCTCGGCTGTGGTATCAATATGAGCTATGGGGAGACATTGGCGAAAAGCACCACGGCAGCACGACTTCTCCTTTCCCCTCCCCAGCAACCACGCGCTCCCCTACATCCTTCTGGCACTGCTGGCGGTTGCCGCCTTGAGTACCGCAGCGCTAGCCCTTCTACGGACCTCCTGAAGGCCCTGTGAGGCGGCTCGAGAACTACCGGCTCTGGCGCTTTGCTCTTATCGCCGTGCTGGTCCCTCTGGCGTTTATTGCCTTCTGGCCGAGCCCAGTGGACCAGCCGGTTCAGGGCCAGCTCGCAGCCGTCCTGAATTTCCTCCACCACCACGGAGTTCCTGGGTGGTTTAATTACCGATTTGTGGAAGCGTCCGCCAACCTGGCACTTTTCGTCCCCGTTGGAGTAGTAAGCTCGTTGGCTTTTCCCAGCTGGCCTTGGTGGAAAATCGGCGCATTCGGATTCCTCATTTCCTGCTGCATGGAACTGGGCCAACTGCTGTTTCTTCACGACCGTTTTCCAAGCCCGATTGACCTTATGACAAACACGTCAGGCGCTGTCATGGGCGCCATCCTAGCCGCGGCAGCCCTTAAGGAACTACAGGTCCGCCGCCTTCCGGCAGCGGACCTGTAGGCAGGTCTGTAGCGTCGCCTAGTTGACGAAGCCCTTCATCCAGGTCTTCAGGTCCTCGCCGAACTCCACCCGCTCGGACGCGAGGGTGATGACGGCTTTGAGGTAGCTGAGCTTGTCACCAGTGTCGAAGCGGCGGCCCTTGAACACCACGCCGTACACGCCGGAGCCTTCGCCCTCGCCGGCGGCCAGGGTCTGCAGCGCATCCGTCAGCTGGATCTCATTGCCGCGGCCCGGCTCGGTCTCCTCCAGGATGCCGAACACGGCAGGGTGCAGCACGTACCGGCCGATCACGGCCAGGTTGGACGGCGCATCCCCCACCGCAGGCTTCTCCACGAGACTGTTCACCTTGACATAATCCTCGCCCTCCACCGCGGTGATGTCGGCGCAGCCGTACGCGCTGATCTGGGCCGGATCCACCTCAATGAGCGCGATAACCGAACCGCCGGTCTTCTGCTGCACATCCATCATGGTGGTGAGCAGGTCCTCGGCCTCGTCGATAAGGTCATCGCCCAGCAGGACGGCGAACGGCTCGTTGCCCACGTGCTGGCTGGCGCACAGCACCGCGTGGCCCAGGCCCTTCGCCTCGCCCTGGCGGACGTAGTGGATGGGGCCGAGCTCGGAGGCGTACTGCACGGACTCCAGCTTGTCCTTGTCTCCCTTGAGCTCCAGGGCACGTTCCAGGCCGGGCTCGCGGTCAAAGTGGTCCTCGAGCGAGCGCTTGTTGCGCCCCGTGATCATCAGCAGGTCGGTGAGGCCGGACTTAACCGCTTCCTCAACGACGTACTGGATTGCCGGCCGGTCTACCACCGGCAGCATTTCCTTTGGCATTGCCTTGGTGGCGGGCAGGAAGCGAGTTCCCAATCCGGCAGCAGGAATGACGGCTTTGGTTATTGCTTTCCCCGTTGTCATAGCTGTACCCTACAAATCCCGGGCGGGAGATAGCAATTTTCCACATGTAAAGCGTGGCTGGCGGACTCCTTGTGAAGCCTTGGGACGCTCGGTGCGTGCGATGCCACAGAGTAACCGCGAGGACCGAGGAGCGGAACGCAGGAAGCGAGCCCACCTGGCACGGTGCTGCAGGAACCGTCCGCGCAAGGACATGTCCGCGTAGATGTTTGCGCTGAGGAAAGCCTCCTGGGGCGGGAAAGCACCATGCCACAACATTCTTGGTTTGTCCTGCCATGGAGCCTGAACAATGGCGATGAGATGGGCGCTTCCCGGTTCCTTGGCTACTAACCGGTTATGCCATTCCCTGGATGGCTGTGGCCACTCCACTGCCGCATCTTTGGGGAGCAGGGCTTCGAGAAAGGGGCGCCCGGCGGCCAGGGAGCCAGTGGCTGTGGCTGACTCCAGTACAGCGGGCGCATGCGATTGGCACCGCGTGACCTGGGCAAGAAACTCGAGCTCCTGCCGACATGCAGGCAGTTGGGCTGACCGGAGGGCATGGAGCGCCAGAATCAGGATTCCCAGGGCCTTCGACGGTACGCGCACTTTCTGTCCTGCAAGGTCAAGCGTCTCAGTGTTCGCGAACATGACGTCGAAACACTCAGCTGCCGGAGTTTCCATGCCGGGGAACCTGAAGTGGACGTCAATGCAACATGGCCACTCGGGGTGATGGAGCGTAACGGAGTGCTTGGGGAAAGCCCTGTTTTCAGGATCCACAGGGCGTTCCCGCCAGCCCCGCTCCCGGAGTCCTTGCAGCATCTTTTCCAGATTGTGGGGAGCCACAAAAACGTCAACGTCGCGGGAGGTTTTGGGCAGGCGTAGCCCCTGGACCGCACTTGCCGGTCCCTTGATAAAGAAGGCCCTGATACCCAGTCTGTCCGCCACACGGGACACGAGGGCGTGGCCCAGGAGCACGCCCTCGGGAGTGCTAAGACGCGTTCTAATATCACTGCCTGTCATTGGAAGCACCTAGTCCTTGGCCCTGCGCCCGCTTAGCGCGGCTTCAAATGCGCTCTCGTCTTCGATACGCCGCTCACGGCCTGGTGACCGGGTTTCAGCTTGTGACGCGGGACTGAGCGTGGAGGTGTACGTTCCGTAGTACGAGTAGGCGTCCGTTCCCCGCGTCGGCACGCAGTTGAGGACCGCGCCCAGTATCCGTCCCTTTACCTTCTCGAGATTGCCCAGCGATTGCTCCAATTGCTCCTGGGTAGTCTTCCCTGCCCGTATCACCACAATCGCACCGTCGGCAACGCGGGAAAGGACAGCAGCGTCCGTCACCGGTAGCAGCGGCGGTGCATCGATGAGAACAACAGCGTCTTCGGCCAAGGCCTTCAGCATCTTCTCCATAGCCCGAGACCCGAGCAGCTCACTGGGGTTCGGCGGGATGCGGCCTGAACCAAGGACGAAGAGATTCGGCAACGCACCCCAGGGCTGGAGGACGTCCGCCAACTCAGCCGTGCCGGTCAGTACGTCCGTGACACCGGCTCCCGGTACAAGGTTGAAAACATCCACCAGCGTGGGCCGGCGGAGGTCGCCGTCGACCACTACGACGTTTTGGCCAGCGGCTGCCATGGTGACCGCGAGATTGGCCGTGACAGTAGATTTGCCTTCCGTCTGCACCGAGCTGGTAACCACGATGATCCGCGGCGGCTGGTCCACATCAAGGAAGCTAAGGTTGGTGCGCAGTTCCCTGAGGGCCTCGGCCATCGCTCCCCCCGCGTCGTGGACTTGCGCGGCGGTGCCGGCGTCCAGGATGGTGCTTTTTTCATCCAGGCGATGGTCCACAGGCAGGGTGCCGACTACCGGAACACCGAAGAGCAGCTCTACGTCGGCGGCCTTGCGGATGCGTCGGTCAAGGTGACGACGGAGCACCGCGTACGCGACCCCGAAAGCCAAGCCGACGAGGGCCCCCAGCAGCAAGTTGAGCTTGGTATTGGGTGAGGTGGGGCTGGTGGGGAGGACTGCCTTGCCCAGCGGAAGCACCCGGACAGCCGTTGCAGAGACAATCGTGGATTCAGGCGTTACGGCGGCGCCGGGACCAGCGGCTGGGTCTGCGGGTGGAGCAGTTTCGATCGCTTCTACCTGGGCAGCGAGGCCGTTGACCCAGGCATCGGCCACGCGTTGTGCGGTGGCGGGGTCAGTAGACTCGGCAGTTACCCGGATTTCCGCGGTGTCCAGGGGGACCTTCACGCTGATGGCGCCGAGCAGGGCGTCGGCAGTGGTTTTCAGCTCCAGGGAGGAGATGACGCGGTCCGCCACGAGCCGCGACTTTGCCACAGACTCGTAGTTCTTGACCTTGGCCTTCGCCAGGCTGTCCCCGGCGAGAGACAGGCTCACGTTGTCCGAGCCCGGCGTTACCACAATGCCGCTGGAATCCGAGGAGTAGATTTTGGGCTGGAGGACGGTCCAGCCGCCCGCGGTCACGGTGGCCAGCAGGGTGAAGGCGACAATTGCCTTCCAGTACACCCGAAGGATGCGGAGGTAGTCCGCCAGGTCCAGGCCGGGGGGCGCTTCCGCCGTGGCTGCTGTTTTGCTCATGGTGCGTCCTTAGATTCGAGTTCTTCGGTTTCCCGGACTTTGCTGCCGGGATGCTGCATGGGGTGGTCTCCCGATTGGGCGGCTACGCGCTGCCCTTGGTTAAGACGGATTTCTGGATAAGTTGCGCTGTGGCTGCCGCGACGGCGTGCCGGTACCCTTCCGGAGTTCCGTGCACCCTGCCGACGTCCTCAGCAAGCTGGACCAGCGGGACTGGGCTGGCGGATGCTGCCCAGATGGCCGGACCGATCCCGCTGAGCCTCACGATCTCGCTGTCCAGCATCACCAGCAGATCGCTGCCGATGCTTACGACATCTTTCGCTGCTGTGCGCCGCACCCAGCCGTCCGAGATGTGGCCGGGCTGTACTTCGTCTGTTGGGCCGGCTTCCCATTCCGGCTCCGCCTTGGGCTGCGGCTGGAACAACGGCTCCAGTGCCGCCGGCAGGTCGGCAGCTTCCGAGTAGGTCACCTGCCACACTCCCCCGACAGTGTCGATCAGGCGGCACAGCGACTGCAGGGGCTCCGCAAACTCTGCCTGAGAGGATGAGTCTGGAATCAAAGCGAGCAGGGCATCGGCCAGCGGCACCCGCTCCAACTCCGGAGCTATTGGGTGGGCACTTTCAACGCGGTTCAGCAGGACGATCGACTGGATGAAGGGCTTGGCCGGGGCCGGCAGGAGTTTTAGCTCGTCCGGTCCCAGCTGGCGTTTGGCCTTGCCCTGCCCCTGTTTGACAGACAAGGGCTTGGGATACGGCACCACTGAACCGTCCGGGCTTATGGCGACGGTTTCATCCGTGACATACCCGTATCTCCGGGCCAGCATCGAGGCTGCGGTGGTTTTACCCGTCCCCGACTTTGCCACGAGGGCAACCACCGCCCCCGTGGCAGGGTCAGCCACTCCACAGGCGTGAAGCATTGTGAGTACGCCGGCATTGGCCAGGATGGCGGCCACGGTCAGCCGGGACGTAAGGTTCTCAGCCAACTCCTCAAAGGAGGCTGCCTCCAGCCGGAAAGTGCCGGCGTCGTCATTTCGCGACCGATACGTTACTGAAGCAGAAAACGGCTGGGCGTCGGTGGGGTCCACCGGCGGCGGTGCCAAAGGCTCCTCGGTGCTGGCGCACCGGGCCCAGGCCGAGCTCATGATTTCCTGCTGCTCCAGGGGAACCCCCCGGCCCCACCGGACAGTGAACTGCGTCCCGAGCACATCCACGCACAGCAGATCGCTGCCGTCCGGCAATTCCTCAAACTTGCCTGGCGCCCACGCCATTCGTGCCTTGCCCATGATTCCCCCCGGAATTGAAGCTGCTAAAGCGAAGTGTTTGGTGAAGCCTCAATCAGGCGCTGGGCTTCCAGGCTGGCCAGGAAGCCCAGCACTTGGGACTGCATTTGCCCCGATGGATCCTCAAAGGTGGCCTCAAGCTCGGCGACGATGTCCTGCTCGTTCCGCTGGCCGTCGATCAGGTCCCAGATGGCTGCAGCTGTGCCCTCCAACACGATGGGCTGGTTGGCGTCCAGATGGAGCAGGGCAACCCGATTGGTGCCGTCGGTTCGGACTTCAGCCACCAGAGCGGTGTGGTTCCAGATCATGGGAACGTGACGGTCAGGATTGAATTTCCCGGTAGAGAGGCCCCGCCGATTGTTACCATCAAATCGAATCTGTACGTATATGTTCCGGACTTATTCGGCTTGGTATAGCTGAACCCGCCGAGTTCGACACGGAGGGCATGATCGCCTGGGGTGGTGGTCAACGTTCCAGTAAAGGTCGTAGCCTTATCACCCTGTTGAACAGGCAGCGCGTTGCCCGTCCCCGGCGAAGCAGAAGCAATTCCGACCTTTGAATTCTGCTCTGATTTGTCGACAGTAATCGTGATCGTGTAGGAGACGGACGACCCGGTAAACGCCGTTCCTGTTTGTATATCGAACACCGTCGGCGCTTGGACAGTCAGTTGGCCAGAACTTCCCGCGGCAGGCGCTGGCCCGACAGGCCCTACGGTGACCGCCGCGGGAACGGGCGCAGACGGTCCTGGTGATGCGGCAGCAGCCGGGGCAGCGATGGCGGTGGCGATTACCGGCAGCGACCACGCCACACCCGCGACTACCCGCCGACGGCTGAAACTTTTTTCTTCGCTGTCAATGACCCCAGAATTCAAAACCCCAGACAATGTGCCCCCATGTAGACGTAAGCTGCCGCCAATTCCGATAAAGGCTGGCAGCGTGCATTAGCCGTGTTTTCCCGGCTTCGCCTACTCTTTCCAACGTAACCAAAAGTTCCCACAAGCAACCGGCAAATTCGGCTCAAGATCTGATCTAGACGAAGGCTGCGGTTTAGTCATGCGGGGGCATGGGGGCGCGGAACTTCGATGGAAGGCGGCAGGCGGGGGAACCGGGACGTCGGAGGGGGCTGGATTATGAGTCCAAGGTTCCGGCGCTACAAAGGCAATTTCCCGCCCATGAATTTCGGCTCGCGCTTTTCCTGGAAAGCCCGGAAACCCTCGGCATAATCGTCCGTTGTGCAGAGGCGTGCCTGCTCGGCGTTCTCCTCCTGCATGGCCTGCCACAGGCCCAGCCGCTGGTCCCGGATGTGCGCCACCAGCTCCTTGCTGGCCACAAACGCGCCGGTGGCGCCCGAAGCCACGCGGTCCACGATCCCCCGCGTGGTGGCCAACAACGCATCCGCCGGCATGGCCCGGCTGAACATCCCCTGCGCCACGGCCTCGGCCCCGGAAATCAGGTCCGCCGTGTAGATCAGGTCCAGTGTCCGGTGCATGCCCAGCCGCTCGGTGAAGTACCAGTGCCCGCCCGAGTCCAGCGTGGCACCCAGCTTGGCGAACGGTGATCCGAACTTGGCGTTCTCCGCCACGTACACCACGTCCGTGGCCAGCAGCAGCCCCAGCCCCACGCCCAGGCACGCACCGTGGGCGGCCGCGAACGTCGGCGCAGGGAACGCTGCCATCTTCTTCAGCAGCGGCTCCACCAGCCCGCCCAGGTACGCGGCGGCGTCGTCGCTCTCCGGCGTCACGTTCTGGATGTCACGGCCCGCGCAGAAGGCGCGGCCCTCTCCCCGAAGCAGCAGTGCCCGCACCTCACCGCGCGAGGCGGCGGCAGCAGCGTCGTCGTACGCCTGTGCTAGATCCTTCAGCGCCTGCTCATCCAGCGAGTTCAGCTTGTGCGGCGCATCCAGCACCACCTCGGCAACGGCATTGTTGATGGAAAGCGAAATCATGGAACTCCTTGGATGGGACCGGAAACTTAGACGTCGAAGTCGACCGTGACTTCCTTGCTGGTGGGGTGGCTCTGGCAGGTCAGCACGTACCCCTTGTCCAGCTCATCCTGCTCCAGCGCGTAGTTTTCGTCCATGGTCACGCTGCCGGTGACCACCTTGGCCCGGCACGTGCCGCACACTCCCCCGGCGCACGCGAACGGCACGTCCGGGCGGACCCGCAGCGCGGCGTTGAGGATGGACTCGCGGGCGTGGGTGGGGCTGGCCACCTCGCCCTGCAGGCCGTCCAGCTTGAACGTGATCTTGTACGTCTCCTTGGACTCGTCCACCAGCACGGGACGGCCGGCGTTGCCTTCAGGTTTGTCCGGCTTGCCGGACGTGAAGAGTTCGAACCGGACGTTCTCCGGCTTCACGCCGCGCTCGGCCAGGGTGTCCCGGCACAGCTGCACCAGCTCGAACGGCCCGCACAGGAACCACTCGTCCACATCGTCCGCGTGGATGGCGGTGCCCAGCAGCTGCTGCAGCTTCTCCGAATCGATCCTGCCGGAGAGCAGCGGCGCGATCCGCTGCTCGCGGGAGAGCACGTGGTGGATGGCCAGCCGCTGCGGGTACTTGTCCTTCAGGTCCGCGAGCTCCTCCAGGAACATCACGTCCATGGCGGCCTTGTTGGCGTAGATGAGATCGAACCGGCACTCCGGGTTGGCGGCCAGCAGCGTGCGGGCGATCGCGATCACCGGGGTGATGCCTGAGCCGGCCGCGATGGCCACGAAGCTCGCTTCCCCCTGGGAGGCGACATCCCCCGCCAGCTCCTCCGGGTTGTTCATGGAGTTCATCCGGTTCTGCTCCACGGCTTGGCCGTCCCGGCCGTGCCGGGACACGAACGCGCCCATGGGGCTCATGACGTCGAGCGTGTCCCCGGCCTTCAGCTCGGCGTTGGCCCAGGTGGAGAACAGCCCGCCCAGGTCCTTCTTGATGGCCACGCGGATCTCGCTGGTGCCGTCCTCGAAACTGCGCGGCTCTGCGCAGATGGAGTAGCTGCGGCGGATTTCCTTGGGCTCGCCGGACTCGTCCGGCAGCGTGGTGCGCAGCGCCACGTACTGGCCGGGCAGGTAGTCGAACTGGCCGGCGAGCTCCGCGGGCACGTGGAAGGACACCTCGATGGCGTCATCGGTGAGCCGGCGCACCTCCTTCACGGCCAGGGTGTGAAAGGACGGACGACGGCGGCCGGTGGCCTGCGCCTCCTCGGCGGCAGTCTGGCGGACAACAGGCATGGGGCTTCCTTACAGCACTTTGAAGTAGTCGAACGGTTCCTTGCAGTCCTGGCAGACGTACAGCGCCTTGCAGGAGGTGGAGCCGAAGCGGGTGAGTTCCTTGGTGTTCAGGCTGGCGCACTGCGGGCACTTGACGGCCATAGTGAGGCGGATGGGGCCAGCGTGCCTTGCGGCATGGGACTTGCCCGTGGGCGGGGCGATGCCGTACTCCTGCAGCTTCTGCTTGCCCTGCTCGGTCATCCAGTCCGTGGTCCACGCCGGGGAGAGCACCAGGTCCACCTCGACGTCCTGGTAGCCCTCCTTGGCGAAGGCGGTTTTGACGTCGTCCCGGATGGCGTCCATGGCCGGGCAGCCCGAGTACGTGGGGGTGATGGTGACCTTGACCTTGCCGTCTCTCACCTCGACGTCCCGCAGGATCCCCAGGTCCGCGATGCTCAGCACGGGAATCTCCGGGTCCACCACGGTGGCCGCGATGTCCCAGGCCTTCTGCCGCGGCGTTGCCGTCCTGGATTCAAAGTCCGAGATGTACATGGCGGCCGTCACCACTTCGCTCCGGGATGCTCGCGGGCCAGCACCTGCATCTCGGCCAGGATGTAGCCCAGGTGCTCGGAGTGCCTGCCCTGCCGGCCGCCGCCGGGTGCTGCGGGAACGTCCGGCACATCGAGTTCAGCTTCTGTCAGGATTTCGCCGGTGAGCCGGTCAAAGTCCTCCCTGAGCGAGGAAGGCGCGACGGCGATGCCCGCCTCCGCGAGCCGTTCCGTCAGGGCGTCGTCGCGGAAGAGTTCCTCCACGTAGGGCCACATGATGCGGAAGCCGTGAATCATGCGTTTGCGGGATTCCTCGGTTCCGCCGGCCAGGCGCAGCACCCACTGGGCGGCGTGGTCGCGGTGGTAGTCCACTTCCTTCACGGCCTTGGCGGCGATGGCGGCCAGGGTGGCGTCCTTCGATTCGGTGAGGCGGCTGTAGAGCAGGAACTGGTAGTAGCTCACCACGAACTGGCGGGCGATGGTGGCCGCGAAGTCCCCGTTGGGCTGCTCGAACAGCTGCACGCTGCGGAACTCATGCTCGCGCCGGAAATAGGCGAGGTCATCCTCAGACCTGGCCGAACCGTCGTCGTTCATCATGGCGCCGCCGGCGTAGCTGAGGAAGGAGCGGGCGTGGCCCAGTTCGTCCAGGGCGATGTTGCCCAGGGCGATGTCCTCCTCCAGCTCGGGGGCGCGGGAGATCCAGTGGCCCAGGCGCTGGGCCAGGATCAGGGCGTCGTCGCCCAGCCTGAGGGCATATTCGGCGATGTCTTCGGTTGGCTTCGCGAGGCCGGTGCGGACCTCCAGTGCGATGTCCTCGGGGCGGAGGGCGTTGCCGGGGGTGATTCTTGTTGCGGAGGCGTTGGCTTCGCTCACAGGTGCTTCACCCCTTCGCTCTTGGTGTAGTACGTGGCGTGGCGGTAGTCCTTGCCCTGGGGGGACTCGAAGAACGCGCCCTTGGAATCGGGATCGCTGGCGGCGATGGCGTCAGCGGGGACAACCCAGATGGACACGCCCTCGTTGCGGCGGGTGTAGAGGTCCCGGGCGTTTCGCAGGGCCATGGCGGCATCCGGTGCGTGCAGGGAGCCGGCGTGGACGTGGCTCAGGCCGCGGCTGGACCGGACGAAGACCTCCCAGAGGCCCCAGGCGTGGTCCGTGTGTTCCTGCGGCTTGGGGGATGCCTTGGGGGCTTCGCGGTTGATCTCGGTGGCGGAGCTGGCGGGTGCTTCCGGGTTCCCGTGGGGGCTCATGCTGCGTATTCCTTCGTCTTCATTGACTGTTTCTGTGCATAGGCTGCCGCTGCCTCGCGGACCCAGGCGCCGTCGTCGTGCGCCTGCCTGCGGCGCTCAAGGCGCTGGGAGTTGCAGGGGCCGCGGCCGGCCAGGACCTCGTGGAACTCGTCCCAGTCCAGCGGGCCGTGCTCCCACTTTTTGGTGTCCTCGTTGAAGCGGATCTGGTCATCCGGGAGGGTGAGGCCCAGGACCCGGACCTGCTCCACCATCATGCCCACGAAGCGGCTGCGGAGCTCATCGTTGCTGAAGCGCTTGATGTTCCAGGCCATGGACTGCTTGGAGTTGGGGGAATCGTCATCCGGCGGGCCGAACATCATCAGGGCCGGGGCGTACCAGCGGTTCACGGCGTCCTGGGCCATCTGCTTCTGGGCGGGGGTGCCGTTGGAGAGCTCCAGCAGGATCTCGAAGCCCTGGCGCTGGTGGAACGACTCCTCCTTGCAGATGCGCACCATGGCCCGGCCGTAGGGGCCGTAGGAGGCGCGGCACAGCGGGACCTGGTTGCAGATGGCGGCGCCGTCCACCAGCCAGCCGATGGCACCCATGTCCGCCCAGGTGAGCGCCGGGTAGTTGAAGATGCTGGAGTAGCGGGCCTTGCCGGCGATCAGCGCGTCCGTCATCTCGTCCCGGTTCTGGCCCAGGGTCTCGGCGGCGGAGTAGAGGTACAGCCCGTGGCCGGCCTCGTCCTGGACCTTGGCCATGAGGATGGCCTTGCGCTTCAGGCTGGGGGCGCGGGAGATCCAGTTGGCTTCCGGCTGCATGCCGATGATCTCCGAGTGGGCGTGCTGGGAGATCTGGCGCAGGAGGGTCTTGCGGTAGGCCGGCGGCATCCAGTCCTTGGGCTCGATCCGGGAGTCCTCGGCGATGACGCGGTCAAAGTTGGCCTGGCCGTCCGCCTCTGCCGTGTCGCTGGTTCCAGCCGTTAGGTCGACCGGCACTGACTGCAAGTTCTGGGCTGCCATGGTTGCTCCTATGCAAAGACCGTCTGGGACGTGCGGAATTATTTACCGACCGTTCGTTCAGGATATGCGGAAGCCCGAGGGCCCGTCAAGCGTCGGGAAGGTGCCACGCGCTGGGAAGGTGCGCGCCGCCGTCGTCCCCCTTGCGACGCTCTCTCACTCGATGCGCCCTTTTCGCTGACGCTCTCTCACTCGATGCGGACTTTCCCCCGACGCTCTCTCACTTGATGCGCCCTTTCCCCTGACGCTCTCTCACTCGATGCGGACTTTCCCCGGACGCTCCATCACCTACCTGCGCCCGGTGCGTGCCGCCGTCGTGCGTTCCTGCTCCGGCATCCGTGCCGCTGAGGCCGCGCGTGAGGGTGTAACGCAGGTGTAACGCGTCGGGGCCACGATTAGAGCTCCCTGATCATTAGGCGACGCCCGTCGGGAGGATGGACACCGAACAGCGGAAGGAGATGTGGGGCCGATGAGCCGACATACCCGCCCGGCCGCAATCTTGTTGGGCCTCTTTGCGATCAGCCCCCTGCTGGTGGCCTGTCCGTCATCACCCAGCTGCAGCGGCAGCCAGCGGCCCTACAACAACGTGTGCCTGGACACCGTCGCCATCACCTACATCGAATGCACCAAGGGACGCGGCTTCGATCTGACAACCGAATTGAGCGGAAAACTTGGCGGAACCTTCAAGGTGATAGCCGACGCGTCTGTGGAGGCCGCGTACAAACAGACCCAGGAAGAGAACACTGTGGTCGCCCTCCAGATTGTCTCTGACTGCTTGAAAATTGCCGAAAGCAGTGCGGACACAGCGGCGAATAGGTCAGCGGCTGAGGAATCCCGTCAACGTGCTGACTTGATCAGGCAGCAGGTCGAAGAAACCGCCCACATCGAGATCGCTCCCAACCAGGCCCGGGCCGGTCAAAGCGTCCTGGTCAGCGGCACAAGCTTCTATCCGGAAGAAACCGTGGCAATTTATGTTCACGCAACGCTCGTTACCCAAATCAAGGTTGATGGCCAAGGGGCATTCTCTGCCACCATAACGGTTCCAAAAAACGCCCTCCCCGGCTTCCAAACCGCAATCACCGTGACCGGCGAAACGTCAGCCAAGTCCGCCCAGGCCCCGTTCGAGGCGTTGCAGTAGTTCGGTGCCGGCCCTTATGCCTCAGCAGTTCCGGCGCGGCAGTAACGCCGCAGTAACGGGCCGGGGGTTCTGCTTGCTGTGGTGGGAGGTGATGGCGTGGTCAGGAAACATAAACCGTCAGCCAAACCTCCCTGGTACAAGCGCGCGTCAACGTTCATCATCGCCGCGGGTGCGCTGGCGGCCGCTGTCCTGGGCGTGCTGAACCTCTGGGACAGGATCTTCCCGCCGCCGGACGACGACCTGGCCAGGATCGAATCCATCCACATCATCAAGCGCACGCTGCTGAGCAGTTTCGCTTCTGAGGGGATCGGGAAGCTCCTGCCCCTGACCCCCGTTCCTGAGGCTGCGTCCGCTGGGCGGATTCACGACGACGGCGGGCTGGCCGGGGCGGGATTCCTCCAGGCCGCGCCGCCGGACCGCGGGGACGCAGTGGCCACGCCACAATTCACGGGCCTGGAACAGTTCACCATGCGTCCACTGCCCACCGTGCGGCCGGTCCCGCGGCCCACCTTCCTGACGTTCACGCCGGCACCGCCCCCTACGCCGCTGCCTACTCCCACACGTACGACGGCGGCGCCCAGTCCCACGCCCACCGGCACCTCCACGAGGACGGGCAGTCCGTCGCCTACCCTGAGCACCACGCCCGCCGGCAACCTGACCTTCTCCCCCGACCCCTCCATGGCGCTCCTCCGGCTCCTCCCGCCCGTGACCGATGAGTACGTTTTCGATGTGTCGAATCAGCAGGCGATGCAGCACATCCCGCCTCCCGCCCGCGAATACTCAATCCGCTCCAGGGTGGTCGAAACCGTCAACGAAAAGGGAGAACCCGTTCCGCCGGAGCAGGTGGCTGAGAGGCTGGCCGAGGCGCTGCAGGAGGTGGAGGCGACCACCGGCCCGCAGGGCGAGGATCCGCAGGGCTGGACCCTGGCCGTCAGGGTTGACCTCCAGGGATTGGCCGGTGTCCCCCTGCTCCTGACCTGGTCCCTGGACGGCCTGGATGTTCCCCTCACCTGGCAGGCCGAAAACCTGGCCTACAGGGTGGTGGGGGCCACGCCCCACGATGCCAGTGTTGCCGAGATCTGGGTGCCGGACCTCAAGCGGCCCGGCAGTTACAACGTCAACATCAAGCTGTCCTACGAAGCCACCGGGATCATCGCCGACTGGCGCCCGCTGGCACTGCCGGACACAGGAGTCACGCAGGGCGGCTGAGTCACGCAGCCGCCGTACCCGGCGCTCAGAGACGGGCGCCGGGCTGCAGGCGGCAGAGTTCCAGAGCCGTTTCCCTCAAGGTGCTGGGAAGGAAGGGCTTCGTAAGATAGGCGGCGGCTCCGGCCGAGAGCCCGGCAAGAACGTCGTCGTCTTCTGCCCTGGCCGTAAGGAACAGCAGCGGTGCCGGGGTCAGCTTCCGCAGTTCAAGGCTAAGGTCCCGTCCATCGATGTCCGGCAGGCCCAGGTCAAGGGTAATCAGGGCCAGCCTGGAACCCGCTGCGGCGGCTGCTGCTTTGCCCTCGGCCCCCGTTCCGACGGCCAGCACCTTGAACCCGGCGCGGCTCAAAACGGCGGTAATCAGTCCGCAAACGTCAGGGTCATCTTCAATGACCAGGCAGACGTGCTGTTCTTCCACTAAGCGCCCCCCGGCTCCTTGTAGTTGTGGCCAGTGTAAGGCTGACCGGCCGGGACCGGAGATTAAAAGTGGAAACATTTCGTCCCCTTGCCTGGCGGTGAAAACGCTCAGTATTCGCGGACAAGGACGACCGGCCTGTTCTGTATCCGGGTGAGCCTGTCCGCCACCGCACCCTCCATGCTCCTGCCGATTTTGGCGAGAACGCCGGGCCGGCCGTTGCCCACCATGACCATGCAGGCGCCGGCGCTGTCGGCCAGCCGCGCCAGTGCGGTGCTGACGTCGCCGTGCAGTTCCCGGAAGGACCATGCTGTTCCGTCCGGGCCAAGGAGGCCCGCGATGCGTGAACGTACTTCCTTGGCAGGGTAGAGCGCTTCTTCATTGACAACGGGGTCGAGCGAGAGCGCTGTACGTATCCGTTGAGGCTCCCACTCGGTGAGGACACTGGACGGATCAACATAGGCGCAGACAAGGTGGACGTCCAGCGCAGCAGCCAGCTCTGCAGCTGAGTAGACAAGCCTCGGCGGAACCGGCCACGGGGCCCCGAGAATCAGCGGCCCTTCATAAGCCATACCGAATTCAAGCATGCTTGACGCCCGGCAATGCCACCCCCAGAATTTGTCGGATGGACCAGGACCCAGAGGAACCCCTTGTACTGCGCGTGGTTGATCGGCTTGCTGCAAGCTATCCGGAGACCCCCAGGGACTACATCGAGGACATCGTGGCCGCCGAATTCGGCACCTTGGGCCACGCCCGCATCCGCAGCTACCTGCCGATCCTGGTGGAACGGAGCGCCTGGAACCGGCTGCACAGGGAGACCGGCCATCGGCCAGGCTGATCATCCCGCTTCACGGCTGCCGCAGCTGTTCACCATCCGTTCACTCCCGCAGAGTAACTTCAGCCGGTGAATGTTTCTGATCTGACTGAACCGGCCGGGAAGCAGGCAGCATACCTGCCCCAGTTGGCCGGCGCCGGGAAGGCTGCACCGCCGCGCACCCTGGTCCAGGTTTTTGAGGAAACGGCCCGGCAGTTCCCTGACGCTTCGGCCCTCGACGACGGCAGGACCTCCCTCAGCTACGCGGACCTCCACGCCGCGGCCAAGGCGTACGCCCTGCGCCTGCACCGTAACGGGATTGGGGCCGGCGACAAAGTGGGGATCCGCATCCCGTCGGGAACCAACGAACTGTACGTAGCCATCCTCGCCACACTGCTGGTGGGGGCAGCCTACGTTCCGGTCGACGCCGACGACCCCGAAGAGCGGGCGGCCCTGGTCTTCGAAGAAGCCGGGGTGGCGGCGGTCCTCCGCGCCGGTGAGATCATCACCGTTGCCGGCAGGAAGGGTCCCTTCCCGGCGCCCCGGCAACCCGGGGTCGAGGATGACGCCTGGGTCATCTTCACCTCCGGCTCCACGGGCAAACCCAAGGGCGTGGCGGTGACCCACCGGTCAGCCGCGGCCTTCGTTGACGCCGAAGCGAGGCTGTTCCTTCCGGACAACCCCGTGAACTCCTCGGACCGCGTCCTGGCGGGGCTGTCGGTGGCCTTCGACGCGTCCTGCGAGGAGATGTGGCTGGCCTGGCGGAACGGCGCCTGCCTGGTGCCCGCCCCGCGGTCCCTGGTGCGGACCGGGATGGATCTGGGCCCGTGGCTGATCACGAACGGGATCACCGTGGTCTCCACCGTTCCCACCCTTGCCGGCCTGTGGCCGGCCGAGTCACTGGACGCGGTGAGGCTCCTGATCTTCGGCGGCGAGGCCTGCCCGCCCGAACTGGCGGCCCGGCTTGCCGTGGACGAACGCGAGGTCTGGAACACCTACGGGCCCACCGAGGCCACCGTTGTGGCCTGCGCGGCACGGATGGACGGATCCGGTCCGGTCCGCATCGGGCTGCCGCTGGACGGGTGGGACCTCGCTGTGGTGGACTCTGCCGGCGTCCCAGTGGACGAAGGGCAGACCGGGGAACTGATCATCGGCGGTGTTGGCCTGGCCCGCTACCTGGACCCGGCCAAGGACGCCGAAAAGTATGCCCCCATGGACACGCTGGGATGGGACCGTGCGTACCGCAGCGGTGACCTTGTCCGGTACGAGGCTGAAGGCCTGGTGTTTGTGGGCCGGGCCGATGAGCAGGTGAAACTCGGTGGGCGCCGGATCGAACTGGGCGAAATCGACGCCGCGCTGCAGTCCCTGCCCGGCATTCAGGGCGCGGCGGCGGCGGTCCAGACCACCGCTGCTGGAAACCAGATCCTCGTGGGGTACCTGGCGCCGGCGGTGGGGACATCCCCGGATCTGGACGAGTCACGGCGCCTGCTGGCCGCCCAACTCCCCGCGGCGCTCGTTCCGCTGCTCGCCGTCGTCGAAAGCCTCCCTGTGAAGACCAGCGGCAAGGTGGACCGCCATGCGTTGCCGTGGCCGCTGGCGCAAGCGTCTGCAACGGAAACCGCGGCACTGGACCTGGACCCCCAGTCAGCGTGGATCGTTGAACAGTGGGCGGCCGTCCTGGGGACGCCACCGGACAGCCTGGACGCCGATTTCTTTGCCTACGGCGGCAGCAGCCTGGCGGCCGCCCGCCTGGTCTCCGCCCTCCGGGTGCGCTACCCAACCATCACCGTGGCAGACGTCTACGCCCGCCCGCGGCTTGGCGCACTGATTGAGCTCACCCGGCTTTCATCGCCCGACGGCGGCATGGCGGCTTCCGAGCACATGGAACGTTCGGTGCGGCCCACCGCCCGGAAATCGCAGGTCTTCCAGATCCTGGCCGGGCTGCCGCTGCACGTGCTGGTGGCAATGCGCTGGCTGACGTACCTGATGGCCATCAACAACATCCTTGCCGCGTGGGGTGTCCTGAACAATGCTCCCACCGTGTCCTGGTGGTGGGTGCTGGTGTCCTGGCTGGTGTTCGTGAATCCGCTGGGCCGGATGGCCATCTCGGTGGCCGCGGCCCGCCTGCTGCTCCGCGGCGTGGTTCCCGGCAGTTATCCGCGGTCGGGGAAGGTACACCTGAGGTTGTGGCTGGCCGAGCAGATCGCGGACCTCTCGGGGGCGGTCAGCCTGGCCGGCGCCCCCTGGGTTCCGTACTACGCCCGGGCACTGGGCGCCAAAGTCGGCAAGGATGTTGACCTGCACTCCGTCCCGCCCGTGACCGGCATGCTGAGCCTGGGGACGGGCTGCTCCATCGAACCCGAGGTGGACCTTTCGGGCTGGTGGATCGACGGCGACCTGGTCCACATTGGGCATGTCCGGGTGGGCCCCGGGGCAACGGTCGGTTCGCGGAGCACCCTGATGCCCGGTGCGCGCATCGGTGCCGGGGCGGAAGTTGCCCCGGGCTCGGCCGTCCTGGGCAAGGTCAAGGCGAACCAGCGGTTCGCCGGCTCGCCGGCCCAGCGCCTCGGCAAGGCACAGCGGGACTGGCCCGCCCGGCCGCCGTCCGGGCTGAAGTCGGTGCTCGCGTTTGGTGCCTATGCGCTTGCCGCGGCGGCGCTGGCGCTCATCCCCTTCGCCTCCGCCGCGCTCGGCGCCCTCCCGGTGATCGCCGCCGTCCGCGGCCAGGACACCCTGGTCTCCTCGTGGCCGGTGCTGCTGTGGGCTGTCCCTGCTGCCGCCGTCGTCTGGTTCCTGTCCAACATGATCCTGACGGCCGCCGTCGTCCGTCTGCTTGGCCTGGGCCTCCGCGAAGGCCACTACCGCGTGCGCAGCTTCACCGGCTGGCGGGTCTGGGCCACCGAACGTGTCCTGGACATGGCCCGGGACCTGCTCTTTCCCCTCTACGCAAGCCTGTTTACACCGGTCTGGCTGCGGCTCCTGGGGGCCAAGGTGGGCCGCAACGTTGAGGCGTCCACCGTGCTCCTGCTGCCCTCCATGACCACCGTGGGCGACGGCGCGTTCCTGGCCGACGACACCATGATCGCGTCCTACGAGCTCGGCGGCGGGTGGATGAGGATCGCTCCGGCGAAGATCGGAAAACGGGCATTCCTGGGGAATTCGGGCATGACCGGGGCGGGCCGCAGCGTGCCCAAGAACTCGCTGGTGGCTGTGCTGTCCGCGACGCCGGCGAAAGCGAAATCGGGAACGTCCTGGCTGGGCAGCCCGCCGGTGCGCCTGCGCCGCGCGCGGATGGAGGCTGACCAGAGCCTGACCTATGACCCTCCCCTGAGGCTGAAGATCTACCGCAGCTGCTGGGAACTGTGCCGCGCTGTGCCGGTCATCCTCACCGCAGCTATCGCCGTCGCCCTCCTTGCGGTCCTGGACTGGATAGCCGGCACCGCCGGGTACGCCGCCGCGGCCCTGCTCGGGGCGCCCGTGGTGCTGGCGGCCGGGGCTGTGGCCGCGGCGAGCTCGGTAGTGGCCAAGTGGCTCCTGGTGGGGAAGATCGAAGCGCGGGAGCACCCCCTGTGGAGTTCCTTCATCTGGCGCAACGAGGTAGTGGATACGTTCATCGAGATGGTCACGGCACCCTGGTTCGCGCGCGCTGCCGCGGGCACGCCTGCCCTGGTCTGGTGGCTGCGCGGCCTCGGGGCCAAGATCGGCTCCGGCGCGTGGTGCGAAAGCTACTGGCTGCCCGAGGCGGACCTGGTCACGCTGGGTGAGAACTCCACCGTGAACCGCGGCTGCGTCATCCAGACCCACCTCTTCCACGACAGGGTGATGAGCATCGACACCGTTACGCTTGAAGCCGGGGCAACCATGGGCCCGCACGGAGTCATCCTGCCTGCAGCCCGGATTGGTGCCGGCGGTACAGTGGGGCCGGCATCCCTTGTGATGCGTGGCGAGACCGTTCCGGCGGCCAGCTACTGGATCGGGAATCCGGTCAGCCCATGGACATCCCCGGCCGCCGCCGTTCCCGCCCGAGAGGCCCAGCCACAGTGACCGCACACCAGGAGCACCTACCAGGCGGTTCGCGGACGGCAGCACCTTGCCGCCCGCTGCCGGATCCCTACACGCCGGGGCACGGATCCGCGGACTACGGGGTGTCCCGCTACGAGCTGTACCTCGACTACCGCGTGTCCACCAACAGGCTCTCCGGCCACGCCGCCATCACAGCACACTCCCACGTTGAGCTGGCCACCATAACCCTGAACCTGGCCGGGCTGCGGGTGCTGAAAATCCAGCTGGACGGGCAGCGCGTCCAGAGATTCAGCCAGCGCGGACACCAGCTCTTCATCTTCCCCGCCCGCCCGGTGTCCGCCGGCAGCGACTTCAGCCTGGACATCCGGTACGAGGGCTCCCCCGGTCCGCTG
Source organism: Pseudarthrobacter quantipunctorum (assembly GCF_045291495.1). Taxonomy (NCBI): domain Bacteria; kingdom Bacillati; phylum Actinomycetota; class Actinomycetes; order Micrococcales; family Micrococcaceae; genus Pseudarthrobacter; species Pseudarthrobacter quantipunctorum. The sequence goes on along the minus strand of NZ_CP148033.1, from coordinate 786,452 downwards.
CGCGGCAACTGGGGAGAAGTGGGCTGGGAAGAGCTCACCGACGGGGTGCTTGTGGCCGGACAGCCCACCGGCGCGCCGTCCTGGTTCCCCTGCAACGACCACCCCAGCCAGAAGGCCAGCTTCGGATACACCATCACCACGGAGGCCAACTACAGGGTGGTCTGCAACGGTGTGCTGGTCTCGCGCCATGCCAAGGCCAGCCGTGAAACCTGGGTCTTTGAACAGTCCGAACCCATGGCCACCTATCTGGCCACGGTGCAGATAGGCCGCTACGAGCTTCTTCCACTGGCCATCCAGCCCTCTTTCCCGGCGCACCGGGCGGGCACCGCGGACGACGGCGGCCGCCGCGCCGTCCCGCAGTTCGTTGCGGCACCCCGGGCGCTTATGGCCACCGCCACTGCCGCCCTCGCCCGGCAGGGGCAGATGATGGAGGCCTTCGAGACCTGCTTTGGCCCGTACCCGTTTGCCGGTTACACCGTGGTGGTGGCGGATGATGCCCTCGAGATCCCCCTGGAAGCCCAGTCGCTGTCCGTGTTCGGCCCCAACCATCTCACCCAGCAGTGGGAGGACCAGCGGCTCGTTGCCCATGAGCTGGCCCATCAGTGGTTTGGAAACTCCCTGACCGCCACGGCCTGGGCTGATATCTGGCTGCACGAGGGATTCGCCTGCTACGCCGAGTGGATCTGGTCCGAGGCCTCCGGGAACGCCACCGCTCAGCAACGGGCCCAGGGCGCCTGGCAACTCCTCTCATCCCAGGCGCAGGACCTGCTGGTGGGCGACCCCTCACCGGAGCTGATGTTCGATGACCGGGTGTACAAGCGCGGCGCCCTGGCCCTCCATGCCCTGCGGCGTGCCACCGGTGATGCGCTGTTCTTCGGACTCCTGAGGACGTGGACGCACCGGTACCGCTTTGGCGGCGTCAGCACAGCTGATTTCGTGGAGACGGCCAACCAGGCATGCGTCGAGCTCCCCGGTTTCGACGCCCGCGCCGTCCTGTCCCCCTGGCTCTACCAGTCAGCACTCCCCCCGCTCCCGTGACTTCTCTTCAGGGCCCCTCGCTGGCAGCCGTACGGTTGTCCGACGTGGACCTGGGCCTGGCGCACCTCTTGGACGAGGCGGAACTGGCCAGGGCCACGACCTTCCGCTCCAGCGCTCTGCGGGACACCTTCACAGCCGGCCGGATAGCGCTGCGCCTCCACATCAGCGCACTGACGGGAGACAGCCCCGGGTCGCTCACAGCGGACTACTTTTGTCCCACCTGCAGCAACCGCGCCGGCCACGGGATTCCTCAATACCAAGTCCCTTCCCGTGCAGGCCGCCTCCGCGCCAGCCTCAGCAGGTCCGGGAACTGGTGCCTGCTGGCCGCCAGCCTGGACGAACGCCCCGCCGGTATCGGGGTGGATATTGAGAACGGGTCCGCGGCGGACTTTGACGGATTCCCGTCGCTTGTGATGACCGCGAATGAGCGCGGCCAGCTGCAGGAAGTGCCCCCCGCGCTGAAGGCCAGGTTCCAGACCCGCCTGTGGGTCCGCAAGGAAGCGGTCCTGAAAGCCCTCGGGACGGGCCTGGCACAAGAACCTTCCGCGATTGATGTGTCTGGTTCAACCCCCGCAGGGCTCAGCGGGCCTCCCGCCGCCGCCCTATGGAAGGTTGAAGATCTAAGCCCGGCCGCTGTGGGCATGCCAGGGGACTTCGCTGCCTCCATAGCCACTTGGCAACCCCGCGACGTCGGACCGCAATAGCTGGCGCAAGGTTGGCTGCAGGTGTCTTCGGGATGATCTTTCCCTGGTGGTTAGGGCCCGGCCTGGATGTGCATCTCCTGCTTCCTGGTGGTCGATACACTTCTCCATGAATACATCCAGAGATGTACCATAAAGACCATGGAGACGCTCACCCATTCCTCTGTGCTGGCCCGCTTCGGGTACGCCCTGTCCGATCCCACCCGCGCCCGGATCCTGCTGGCGCTGCGGGATGCGGCGTCATACCCCAGCGATTTGGCCGAGCTGATCGGCGTCAGCCGGCAAAGCCTCTCCAACCACCTGGCCTGCCTGCGGGGGTGCGGGCTGGTGGCGGCCGTCCCCGAAGGCCGGCGCATGCGCTATGAGCTGGCCGATCCGCGGCTTGGGCTTGCCCTGACCAACCTCCTGGGCGTGGTCCTGGCCGTCGATCCGGAGCACTGCAGCGTCAGCGCCGAGGAAGGGTGCTGCTGATGGCCGCCCCGCAGGCTCCGGCCCAAGCAGCAAACAAGGAAAACCGCGAAGCCGTCCTGACCCGCCGGGTCCGCCTCCTGGTGGCGGCAACCATCACCTACAACGTCATCGAGGCGGTTGTGGCCATCAGCGCGGGAACAATTGCCTCCTCCACGGCCCTGATCGGCTTCGGCCTGGATTCGGTGATTGAGGTGTCCTCGGCGGCAGCCGTCGCCTGGCAGTTCTCCGGCCGCGACCCCAAGTCCCGCGAAAAGAAGGCGCTGCGGCTTATCGCGATCGCCTTTTTCGCCCTTGCCGCCTTCGTCACCGTAGGGGCTGTCCGTTCACTGCTGGGTGCCGGAGAGGCGGAGCATTCAACGGTAGGCATCGTCCTTGCCGCCGTCAGCTTGGCCGTGATGCCGTTACTGTCCCTTGCCCAGCGCAGGGCGGGCCGCGAGCTCGGCTCACGGTCCGCCGTCGCCGACTCCCGCCAGACCCTCCTGTGCACGTACCTGTCCGGCGTCCTGCTGCTGGGCCTGGTGCTCAACAGCACCCTGGGCTGGTCCTGGGCCGATCCCGTGGCCGCACTGGTCATTGCGGCAGTGGCCGTCAAGGAAGGCCTGGATGCCTGGAAAGGCGAGGGTTGCTGCGCGCCTGCCCCTCCGGCGTCCACGCGGACAGGCCAGCGAACGACGACGGCGGCACCGGCCTCCGGAACGGACGCGCCTGCCGCCGGGCTGCTGATCGTGACGAAGGCCGGCGATGGCGCCGACGCGTGCGACTGCTGCCGGGACGCCGCGGCACAAATGGCCCCGCAGACGGCAGCACCCGGCCAGCCGCGCCCGAGCTGAAGGGGCGCTGCCGGCCGGGTGCTCCGCGTGGGCACGGAATGGCGTTTTAGCCCTGGCGTGCTTTCATGCGGGGATTCTTCTTGTTGATAACGAAGGTCCGGCCGCGGCGGCGGACAATCTGGGCTCCCGGAATTTTTTTCAGGGCGCGCAGTGAGTTGCGTACTTTCATGAACTGCTCCTTTCTGAGGTTTCGGTGGTCTGGTTCAGGCCAAAAGGGTCCGGGAACGAGTCTTCGCTGGCGGCCATTTCCGCCTCGGTCAGTTCACAGGCGTTGAGCAAATCGGCGATCTCGGCAGCGTCCAGATCGTCCCCGGTAAAGGCCACGATGGTGCCGCGGTCACCGTACTCGGGATGCCACTCCTCCAGGCCAGCGCCCGGCATGTTTGATACAAACGGAAGGGACTTCCGGCTGGCCTGCCAGGGCCCGGTGTTCTCCAGCCAGACCCGCGGGCCAATGCCCTGGACGGCGATCCGGCAATCCGGCGCCGATGCCACCCAGAGCCGGCCGCGGAGCCAGCAGCATGCCTCAGCCAGGGTGGCCAGCGCATGGCGGAAGCGCTCGGGGTGCAGGGGCCGTTCCACCCGGTGCACCACGGTGGCGAACGGAGCCGAGGGTTCGGGGGCTGCCTGCACCGAACCGGGCATGGTGCGTGCGGTGGCATCTGCGAGGTTGTGGACTCCGGTGCACACGTCGCCATCACTCTCGGCCAGCACCGCATGGGGTGCCAGCTCGCGGATCAGCTGGACCCCCCGGACGCGGGCCTCCGGCTCCACCGGAACAAGGGCGGGATCCGCCAGCATCACGGTGTCAGTGAAGCACAGTTCCCGCATCAGGAATTCTCCGGGTGTCCGTTCATCCTCCGGAACCGGGGTGAAGCCCGATTCAAACAGGGTGTGGTGGTCCCAGATCTGGTCCTCCAGGGCATCGGGCGCGCAGGCCAGCACCACCGAATCGATGGTGACGGCATCGCCAAGGCCCCGCAGCAGCGCATGCACGGCCGTCTCGGCAGCTACGGCCGGCGGCAGTCCAACAATGATGTTGGTGCCCGACTTCAGCAGCCGACCTACCGTGGGCACAAGGTCCAGGCGGACCGCGCAGCTCAGGCAGGGATGCTCAAGGGTGGACTCACCATGGACCAGGCGGACACCCTCCCGGAACATGCGCCGGACCACCAGGCCGCCTTCAAGAAGGTCATGGAACACAACAAGGGCACCCGGCTGCTCGGCGGCCAGTGCCGCACAGGCCTTCTGGCGGCTGAAGACATCCAGGGAGCTGACAAGGGTCAAAGACATACCCAAAAGATTACATGCGAATCATTCTCATTTACAAGGAGGGTGCCTCACGCACACCCCCTCAAATAGCTAGTCCGCCCTCCACGGGGGAAGGCGGACTACGCATCTACCTAGCGGCGGTTGCGCGGCGGCTGCGCCTGCTGCCCGGCACGGAGCTGCTTGGCCTTACGGGCCTTCTGCACCTTGCTGATGATGGTGGGCAGGAAGAACAAGAACAGTCGTTTCATGACTTTGGTCCTTTCATTGGTGTTCCACGGTCCCGTTTCCGGGATCATTCGGGCGCCCGGAGGACACCATCCGATCCCGGCATGTCGAGATAGTAAGCATGGTTACTAAATAGATCCTAGGCACAGTGGCCGCCCATTGCGCAAGGCCCCGACCACCCCCGCACCCCCAACTAGGTAGCAGCAGATGCTGTTATGGGCGCTCAAAACGACATCTGCCGCTACCTAGTTGGGGTGGGGCACCCGCGGTGAGGGGCGCCGGCACACCCGCCCACCGCCGTCGCAATCCCCGCCACAGCGCGCGCCGACCGCCGTCGTAATCCCCGCCGTCGAACGCACTGCTGGAAGTGTGGCACAGCTCACATCCTTTCCTGCGTGAGGTTTGCCGGCCCCGCTGCGTCTTATCTGCACAGGCGCACAACAGCGCAGGTTCAACAAAGAGGAGTGATCGCTTTGACTACCCAGACGCAGACCCCCGCAGATGTCGCTGCCATGAAGACTTCCCCGGCCCCGATGGCCGCACCCGCCCAGCCCAAGGGCAAGGACGGACGCGGCGCCACCACCGTTGACGACGCCGTGGTGGCGAAGATCGCCGGCATCGCCATCCAGGAGATCGACGGCGTCCACGCCCTCGGCGGCGGAGCAGCCCGTGCACTGGGCACGCTGCGCGAAAAAGTAGGCCAGAAGGACCTGACCCAGGGCGTCAGCGTTGAGGTGGGCCAGACCCAGGTGGCCGTTGACGTCACCCTGGTGGTCGAATACCCGCACCCCCTCCAGGACGTGGCAGACCGCGCCCGGGACGCCGTGTACACGGCCATCGAGGATCTTGTGGGCATGGAGGTGACCGAAGTCAACATCACCATCACCGACATCCACGTCCCCTCCGACGATGCCGAGGAAGACGCCAACCAGGAGCCGAGGGTCGCGTGAGCCCCGCAGTAACAGGCACCGCCGCCGGGGCTGTCCTGGCCCTGGCGGCCTTGGCTTTCGGATTCGGCGGATTCCTGCTCACCGCCCTCTTCATGGGGACCGGTGCAGTGCTGGGCCGGGCCGCCCAGGGCACGCTGGACGTCGGGGCAGTGATGGACGCCCTCCGCGGCAAGCGCTCCTCCCCATGACGCGCAGGGGCTACAACCGGATCTCGCCCGCGGCACTCCGGCACACCCTGGAGACGGTTGCGGCTGAAGCGTTCGGCGTCCCCGGGAAGAACGTGGACGCAGATCTCCGGGATGACGGTGGCACATTGGGGGCCGCCATCTCGGTGCAGCTTCCCCTCCCACCGCTGCTGTCCCGCGGCCCCGGCCCCGCAAAGGGCGCGGTGGCTTTAGGAGGAACGGCTGCAGGGGTCACGGCTGCTTCGGGCACGCTGTTCGAGCAGGCGAGGAGGGCGCGGGACACCATCCTCCGCCGGGGCGCTGACCTCAGCGGGCTGCAGATGGGAACGGTGGACATCACGCTCGCCGGCGCCGGGCAGCCCCAGCGGCCCAGCCGGGTGGACAGCAGTCATCACAAACAGCAACGGCACCAGGAAAGGAGGCCGGCTTGAACAACGAACGGCTCATCCGGCGCATGGTCCGGCGCGAAACCCACTCGTCCCGGGCAGCAGTGTCCGTCCTGGCCGCAACGGTCCTCTTGGCATTCTGCCTCTGGCTGGCCCTGGAATCCGTCCTGATGCTGGCCGGCGTTCCCGCGCTTCTGGCCTCACCCGAGCAGATGGGACGCTGGCTGGCAGGCCTCCCTGCCGCCACCATCCCGGCCTGGCTGGCTGCCGCAGGGACAGGCATCGCCCTGATCGGCGTGCTCCTTGTTCTTGCCGGGGCAGCAGCCGGACGCCGGTCCCGCCGGGCCCTGGCCAGTGACCGCTGCGCGGTGGTGGTGGACGACGACGTGATTGCCTCCGCCGTCTCCCGCGCCGTGCAGGTCAGCGCCGGAGTCGCTCCGGGCCAGGTGACCACCACCGTGGCCGGACGCTCCGCACGCGTCCAGGTGCGTCCGACGTCGGGCCTTGCCCTGGACGCCGCCGCCCTCACCGCCGCTGCCAGCAGCGAACTGGCACAGTACGGGCTGGCCAGGCGCATCACCCCAGCGGTGCGCGTGGCCAGCGGAGGGGCGGTGGGGCAATGAGGAGAACCAACCGCGCCCTCAACCGGACCCTGCTGATCTTCCTGGGACTGCTCGTTGCCGCTGTGGGTGCCGTGGTGGCGGCGGCCGGGATCCTGCCCGCGGTGGCGGAAGCGTGGGCTGCCACGGCGTCCGCGCTGCTGGGCCAGGCTTCGGACCTGCTGGGCACCGCACCCCTGCCCGGACCCGTCCGCAGCTGGTGGGTGGTGGCCTGGGTGGGCGGCCTGCTCTTGGCAGCCGCGCTGTGCGTCGCATGGATCGCGGCGCAGGGCGGCGGCCGGACCAGGCGCCTGGCGCAGGAGGACGACGGCGGCCGCGGCACCACCGTGATCGACGTGGGGCTGGTCTCCGCTGCGGTCAGGAACGCCACAGCGGACAACCGCCTGGTGCTGTCCACGGCAGTCTCCGCGTGGGAACTGCCCCGCACAACAGGCCTCCAGCTGCGGCTCCAGGCCCGCCAGGGCGCCTCCCCCCGCGATCTTGCCGGGACGGCCGAAGAACTGGTGGCAGGAATTGATGCCTGGCTGGGCGATCAGATCCCGGTCCTGGTCCGAATCACCAGCGGCGCCCGGACCACAACGGCACGGCGGGGCAGGGTGCAGTAGCCTCCCCGCCGTTCCGGACCTGTTTTCCGGACCACCAGCTTTGCTCCGCCAGCTGTACTCCACCAAGAAAAACGCCGCATCCGCGGTGACGGACGAAAGGAAATGACCATGGGAATCGATGACAAGGCAAACAACGCAGTGACCAACCACGTGGGCGCCGCCAAGGAGGCCACGGGCAAGCTCACCGGCAACGAGGGCCTGGAGCGGGAGGGCCAGCGGGACCAGGCCGAGGCCAAGCTCAAGGACGCCGGGGAAAAGGTCAAGGACGCTGCCGCGGACATCGGCGGCAACATCAAGGACGCCGCCCGGAAGTTGAAGGACGGCTTCAGCAAGGACTGACGGGGACGGCCGCGGCGAGGGCACGCACACGTTGCCTTCCCCGCGGCCGGTAACCCATACGTTCGCGAACCCCGCCCCCACTAATCCGTCCAACGACGACGCCTCATGAAAGCAGAAGAAGTGAGTGGATCTCCCGCGGCTCCGCACCAACTGGACCTTGTGCCGGACGCGCTGCTGGCCGCCCGGGCAGCCGACGGCGACACAGCGGCGTTCGAGGCCCTCGCCCGGCGCCACGGTCCGCTGATGCGGGCCAGTGCCCGGCGGCTGACGGGTTCCACGGCTGATGCCGATGACATTGTCCAGGACGCGCTGATCCAGGCCTGGAACCAGCTGGACTCGCTCCGGGAGCCGGCGGCCGTCAAGGGCTGGCTGATGCGGATCACGGGCAGCCGCAGCATCGACCACCTGCGCAGGCGCCGCTACGATGCCGGACTGGACGCCCTGGACACCACCAGGGACAGCCGCAGTTCTTCCGGCCAAGGCTCGTGGCCGGACCCCGAAGCCGCGGCGGTGGACGGGTCCCGGGTGGAGGCGCTGAAGGCGGCCCTGTCCCGGCTCCCGGAGGAACAGCGCCGATGTTGGGTGCTCAAGGAGTTCAACGGCCAGAGCTATGAGGACATTGCCCGGACGCTGAACATCAGCACCGACAGCGTCCGCGGCAGGCTGGCACGCGCACGGATTGCCCTGGCGAGCACAATGGAGGAATGGCGATGAGCACCCCGAACGGCACGTTCGACTGCGGGCACGACCTCGCGGAACTCAGCAACTACCTGGACACCGGCGAGCTGCGGGATCCGGCCCACCTGGACACCTGCCCCGAGTGCCAGGCGGGCCTGGCCTCGCTGCGGCGGCTGTCTGACCTGGGCCAGGAACTGCTCGACGCCGATGTTGCCGACGCCGGTAAAGGAACCGACGGCTGGATGCAGAAGATCCTGGACAACCTGGCCCTGGAGCTCCGTCCGGGCAGGAGCATCCCCCTGCGCGGCGGCCACCCGGACGACACCCTGTCCCAGACCGAGGGCACAGTCTCCGCCCTAATCCGTTCCATCGCGGACACCCTCCCTGGCACTATGGCGGGCCGGTGCCGGCTCCACGGGGACGTCACCACGCCGGGAGCCGAGGTCACCGTGGAGGTCCACTTGGCCATCGTCTTCGGGCATCCGCTGGAGGAACGCGCCAGCAGCCTGCGCCGGCAGCTCGCCCGCGAACTGGCAGTACAGACCGAACTCAACATCACCTCGATCGACATCACCATCACCGATGTCCTGGAGCCCCCGCAGGCGGACAACCTGGGGCCGGGACCGGTGGAACAGACTCTTCCCCAGGAGAAGCCATGACTGAAGCCCTGGTCCCCCAGCCGAGACGCACGCAGGTTCCCGCCGGCCTGGCGGCACAGCTGCAGGAAGCAGTCCTCGCCGTCGACGGCGTCAGCGCCACCTACCCGGCGCGTCCGCTCCGCCAGGTGCTGGCAGCGGTGGCGAAGGAGCCGGTGCCGCACATCGACGTCGTACCTTCCGACGACGGCCTGCGCGTCACGGCGCGCATCGGCGTGGCAGCGGACCACGGGCCGGATGTCGCGCGTTCCGTAGCAGGGGCCATCCGCCGCCACCTCGCTCCTCAGCCGGTGCAGATACACGTTTCGATCGTGACGATGGCTCCATCGGAAAACCGCTGACACGCGGGACGGTGGCCGGGCAGTCCGTCCGGCCGCCGGCCTCGAACCACCGGTGGCACTCACCGCAGACCAAAGCAAAGGACGAAACAATGGCTGACCTCAGCGCACTTGCCCTGATTTGTTCCCTGACCCCCTCCCCGGCAGCGTCCAGCAGCGAGCTCATGGCCCGCCACGTGCTGGACGAGCTGGCCGCCCACGGCGTCAGCGGGACGTCACTTCGGGTGGTGGACCACAACGTGATGCCCGGTGTCCAGGTGGACATGGGCGACGGCGACGCCTGGCCGGGCATCCGGGACAAGATCCTGGCGGCGGACATCCTTGTGCTCGCCACGCCAATCTGGATGGGGCATCCGAGCAGCATCACCCAGCGGGTGATGGAGCGGCTCGATGCGGACCTCGCCGAAACGGACAACGAAGGCCGGCCCATCATGTACGGGAAGGTGGCGATCGTGGCGGTGGTGGGCAATGAGGACGGCGCCCACAAGACCGTGGCGGATACGCAGCAGGGGCTGAACGACGTCGGCTTCACCCTTCCAGCCCAGGGCGCCACGTACTGGGTGGGCGAGGCCATGCAGACCGTGGACTACAAAGACCTGAAGGCCGTGCCGGAGAAGGTTGCCTCCGCTACCGCCGGTGCAGCCCGGAACGCCGCGCACCTGGCCCGCTTCCTCCGCACCTCGCAGTATCCCGCGGGGTAAGGGGACGACGGCGGGCTGCCGCGGGTGGGTTCGCTCGCTGCGTGGCGGCCAATTCCAAGAATTCCCGACGGTCCGTTAGGTAGTCTGGGCAAAATTAGGGGGAATTGCGTCATTGACCCCTCCCCTGGAGCCGGAGCATACTAAAAAACCAATTTGCCATGCCGGGATGCTGGTTACGTTAAATCGGGCCAAACAGTAAGTGCCTGCCATTACGTCCCCGAATTCAGCGGTCGTCGTCACACACAACTGCCGCCGGTTTCGCTTTTCGTCGATAGATTGCCGCTTCTGACGGCTGGAGCTGGACCGGCCGGTCCCCTAGACGTTGGCCTCGACTATCGAGGCTCGAATAGGAACCGCCATGCTCCGCCTGTTCCGTATTCTCGCTGCAGCAACAGTCGCACTGGCGGCTGTGGGCGCTTTCACTTTGATTAACGTGTTTGGGTCGACGGCTGTGGCCGCCCCCACGACAGTCACGCTGAATGCGGCGGCGGACACCTACCTTTCGACCGCGTCGCCCAACAGCAACTTTGGACGAGCGAAAACCTTGGCCGTCTCAGACACCACCTACCGTGCCTTGCTGCGGTTCAATGTCTCGCTCCCGTCCGGCAGCACCGTCACCAACATCACCCTGAGGCTTTACTCAAACACCTCGGTGAGCGGGAGCTTGATCGTGCACCCGGCCAGTGATTCGTGGAGCGAGACGACTGTCACAGCGAAATCTCATTTGGACTGGCAAACGACTGAGCTTGCTAGATCGGGTCTGCTGCGTGCCAGGCAATATGCTAGTGCCGCATTGCCCACAACTGCCGTCACGGGCTCTGGAAACTTCAATGTGGGGATCGATACAACTGCTGGCGTGCAGGGAAGCCTGGACTCCCGCGAAGGTGCGAAGCGGCCCCAACTGGTCATCACCTACGATTCACCGTCCACCCCAACGCCAACCCCAACTCCGACATCGACAGCGCCGGGCAGCGCCCCGCAGAACATCCGCATTGATCCTGCGTACACCACGGACCTTGAGCACACCGCCAGATTCCTCTGGGACCCCGTGCCAAACGCGACAAACTACCGCCACTACATCAACGGCGCCGCCATCGCAGGTGAGGACGACACCAGCGCCAGCGAAACAGTCAGGAACCTCCAACCCGCAACCGCCTACACCTTCTCCGTGGGAGCCTTCGTCGGCGGCGTCGAATACAAATCTGCCCCCTTCAGCTTCACCACCGCAGGGGCATCGACCACACCGACGCCGACTCCAACACCCACGTCCACCGCAACCCCCACGCCAACGACGACAGCGCCGGGCAGCGCCCCGCAGAACATCCGCATTGATCCTGCGTACACCACGGACCTTGAGCACACCGCCAGATTCCTCTGGGACCCCGTGCCAAACGCCACAAACTACCGCCACTACATCAACGGCGCCGCCATCGCAGGCGAGGACGACACCAGCGCCAGCGAAACAGTCAGGAACCTCCAACCCGCAACCGCCTACACCTTCTCCGTGGGAGCCTTCGTCGGCGGCGTCGAATACAAATCTGCCCCCTTCAGCTTCACCACCGCAGGGGCATCGACCACACCGACGCCGACTCCAACACCCACGTCCACCGCAACCCCCACGCCAACGACGACAGCGCCGGGCAGCGCCCCGCAGAACATCCGCATTGATCCTGCGTACACCACGGACCTTGAGCACACCGCCAGATTCCTCTGGGACCCCGTGCCAAACGCCACAAACTACCGCCACTACATCAACGGCGCCGCCATCGCAGGCGAGGACGACACCAGCGCCAGCGAAACAGTCAGGAACCTCCAACCCGCAACCGCATACACCTTCTCCGTGGGCGCCTTCGTCGGCGGCGTCGAATACAAATCTGCCCCCTTCAGCTTCACCACCGCCGGACCCGGGTCCACACCCACGTCAACAGCAACGCCCACACCGAGCATCTCAACAGTTCTACCGGTAGTGGAGAACGTCGGCTTTTCGGGTTCAGGAGACATCTCAGACGACGCTGTCATCTGGGCGGACCCAGCAACTCCCGCAAATAGCGTGGTGATTGCCGACAACAAGTCGGTGTCCGCGGGCGGTATCGGGGTGTTTGGCATGGACGGCAAGCTAATACAGTTCCGCCAGGATGGGATGCTCGGCAACGTTGACCTGAGAAGTGGTTTCGTCTTATCGGGACAGCCGATAATTCTGGTCGGGGCGAACAATCGAACGAACGATACTCTCGTCCTATATTCGTTCAGTGCTACAACCCGAACCCTGACACCGGTTACCGCGCGCAGCATCCCGACTGTTTCCCCAAACATCGGATTTTGCCTGTATCACAGCAGGGCCAGCGGCAAGTTCTATGCCTTCGTGACACCCCAACAAGCCGGCTCCGTCCAGCAGTTCGAGTTAGTAGACAACGGCGCAGGATTGGTCGACGCTGTGCTGGTCAGAACGTTGCCGATGAGCAGCATCGCGGAAAGCTGCGTCGCTGACGACGAACTTGGCCACCTCTACGTTGGACAGGAGACCGTGGCCGTGTGGAAGTACGGAGCCGAGCCGAGCGCCGGCTCCAACAGGGTGTCCGTCGACACGGCGGGCAGTGGCCGCCTCGTGGCTGAGATAGAGGGCATGAGCATCTCTTATGGGGCGAACGGTACCGGAAGGCTGTTTGTTTCCAGTCAGGGAGATTCAACGATTGTGGTCTACGATCGAGCCGATAATAACCCCTTCGTGAAGAAATTCAGAGTCGGCTCCAATGGGACCATCGACTCCGTTACAGGAACGGACGGGCTCGATGTCACCACGAGAAACGCGGGGCCTGGGTTCGAACAAGGGCTCCTGGTGGTCCACGACGAAGCCAACTCAGGCGGAACTACGTCCAACTTGAAGTACGTACCCCTCAGCGCTGTCCTCGGGTGACCCATCCCGTCAAGGCATCGAGTGCCTTGACGGGATGGAACATACGAACTGTCGTGGAAATTCGAAACTCAGCGCGAGGATGCACCAATGTCGGAGCATGCCGTGCCGGTCACCCGCCGCCGCTCCCCAGGAACGTCCTGATCTCCTCCGCCATCCGCCGGGACTGGGTCCAGTGCAGGTAATGATGGCCCTGCAGTGGCACAATCTCGTGGCGGTCCACGTTCGCCAGCAGGTTCTCCGCGGATGACAGCTTGGTGGCAGTGGAGTCGTCGCTTTCATCGGCTATGAAGGCGAGGACCGGCAGGTCATCGGGATAGGTTACGTCCCTGAGCGCAGCGGCGTTGTTGGCTATCCGGGCCGTTTCGTCCGCGACGGCCGGGTTGCCGAAGTTCCAGCTCATCATCAGGCGCATGCGGTGGAGTTCATCATCGGTGTACGCGTCGCTGTCTGGATCGAGCAAGCCGGGGGCCACAAAGGTCACGGCGCGCACCATCCCGGTGAAGGCCAGGGCCCGTTCCACGCTGAAGCCCGGCTCCGGTTCCGGCACCTGCCCGTCCCCGGGTTTGGGGATGGTCGCGTCGATGCCAACCACCGCGGACACTTCCGCCCGGTACCGGTTGGCGTAGTCCAGCATGTAGAAGCCGGCGATGGAGTGCCCCGCCAGGACATACGGTTGCCTGACCTGCAGCCTGGCCAGGACGTCGTGCAGTTCGGTACTGATGTTTTCGTTGCTCCGCGGAGGCCCGTCCATGTCGCTGTAGCCGTATCCCAGGCCCTCCACCACCAGGACGTCAAAGCCGCCCAGCTCGCGGACCAGCGGCGCGAAGTCGAGACCCGGAGCCGGGGTGCCCAGACCGCTGAGGAGGACGATCGGCTGCCCCTCTCCCCCGCTCCGGTACACGTTGAGGACGCCGCCGCCCACCGGGACCCGTTCGCCGTAGGCAGGGACAGCCGATTTCTCCGCCCGCTCCATGGCCGCGTTGACCGCCGTCGACACCAGCAGCAGCCCAACAATTACCAGCGCGGTGATGCCGAGCCGGCGCAACCAGCGCCGGGACTTGTTCCGAGGCCCGGGATCCGCGATATCCCGAGCCCCGGAAGCCTTTCTACCAGGGGCGCGCACAGCCGCCCGGCATCAGGCAGGTTTGGCGAAGGTGGCTGCGCTCATGACCTCGTAGCCAACGAACGCCTCATCGCCCTCAACCCACGCGTCATGGCCGGCCGGGATGGTGTACGCGTGGCCGGGGCTGACCGTGGCCTGCGACCCATCTTCCATCTGCACGGTTAGCGTTCCGGCGGCGCAGATTCCCACGTGATTCACCTGGCACGTGTCCGTGTGGACCACGGTCTTGACGGTTTCGGACCACCGCCAGCCCGGCTCAAAGGTGAACCTGCCGAGCGTTGTGTCACCGAGGGTCACCACATCCACCTGGGTCTTGGGCGGGCGGCGCTTCTCATCGGGCTGGTCGAATGATTTGGCTTCCAGGGCGTTTACGGTCATTTCCTTCTCCTGACAGGAAAGGGTGTGGGAACTGTGCATCCGGAGCGCCCAGACATCTCCGGGTTTCGGTTGGCGGGCCCGCGGTGGGCCGCGGCCGCCAGCCACTGGCACCCAGCGCTATCAGAGTGCGCCCGCGGGTGGGCCGTGTCAATATGTCCTGCCACCATCGATCACGGCTACGCTTCCGGGATGGGACTCATCATCACACTGCTTATTATCTGGCTCGTTCTGTCCATCCTGGGCTTCGTTATCGAGGGGCTGCTGTGGCTGGCCCTGATCGGCCTGGTGCTGTTCGCGGCCACCGCCGTCTGGGGCTGGTTGAAGCGCAGAACCCGGGCCTGACCCGCTCCGGCGCTGCCCGCCCAAGGTGAGGCGCCGCCGGTGCGCGTTCCTGCCCGGTTGCTTCCCGGGGCACCCTGGCGGCGCGCCGCGCACGACGGCGTGTCCCGTCTAGGAGGGCATGGCCCCCTGACCAACTGGGCAGGACCGCACGGCAGCCCGGGCCTGCACCCCCCCCCCACGGCCAACCACGCCGGCCGGTCCGCTACTGGGCCTGCGGTGACGCGCCGCCGTCGTGCGTTCCCGCCCGGTTGCTTCCAGGGGCACCCTGGCGGCACGCCGCGGACGACGGCGTGTCCCGGCATAGGTGGGCATTGCCCCCTGACGAACTGGGCAGGACCGCACGCAGTCCGGGCCTGCACCCACCCCACCGCCGACCCACGCCGGCCGGTCCCCCTGCTGGGCCTGCGGTGACGCGCCGCCGTCGTGCGTTCCCGCCCGGTTACTTCCCGGGGCACCCTGGCGGCACGCCGCGCACGACGGCGTGTCCCGGCATGGCCCCCTGACCAACTGGGCAGGACCGCACGCAGCCCGAGCCTGCACCCACCCCACCGCCGACCCACGCCGGCCGGTCCCCCTGCTGGGCCTGCGGTGACGCGCCGCCGTCGTGCGTTCCCGCCCGGTTGCTTCCCGGGGCACCCTGGCGGCACGCCGCGCACGACGGCGTGTCCCGGCATGGCCCCCTGACGAACTGGGCAGGACCGCACGCAGCCCGAGCCTGCACGCACCCCACCTCCAACACGCGCCGGCCGGTCCGCTGCTGGGCCTGCGGTGACGCGCCGCGGACGACGGCGTGTCCCGGCCTGGGAGGGCAGCCCGCCCTGACCAACTGGGCAGGACCGCGCGCCTGACCGCGGAGTATGTGAGGTCCGTTTCATCTGGCGGGCGCCGCCGTGCTGCGGTGGTACCGTGGCGCCTATGCACCTGAAGGCTTACCAGCGAAGCCCCCACCCCCAGCGCCGGAGGAAAAAACCGAGGGCCGTCCTGGCCGGGTACAGACGCTCACTCGCGGAACTCCAGGGGCAGCAGGTGTCCACCCTACGGCGGGTTGCCGGGAAGCTGGTTCCCCGGCACCCGGCGCAGCTGATCGTCCTGGGCTTCGTTCTTGCCATCGCCGCGGGGACAGCGCTCCTGATGCTGCCGGCCGCAACCACAGGCCCACGGCCGGCGACACTGCTGGAAGCGCTGTTCACCGCAACATCCTCCGTGTGCGTCACCGGACTCATCACCGTGGACACCCCGGTGTTCTGGACAGGCTTCGGGCACGCGGTCATCCTGGTGCTGATCCAGATCGGCGGGTTCGGCGTGATGTCCTTCGGTGCGCTCCTGGGCGTGCTGACCGCCCGGCGGCTGGGACTGCGTTCACGGATGCTGGCCGCCACGGAGACCAAAAGCACCGGGTTCGGCGATGTGCGCCGCGTCCTGATTGGCGTCCTGGTGATCACCGTCATTGTGGAGACCGTCCTGGCGCTGGTGCTGATGCTCCGCTTCCTGCTGGGCTACGGCTACACGCCCGGCGAGGCCCTGTGGCACGGGGTGTTCCACTCCGTGTCCGCCTTCAACAACGCCGGGTTTGCGCTGTACTCGGACAGCCTGATGGGGTTTGTGGGCGATCCCTGGGTGTGCCTGCCCATCGCGGGGGCCGTGATCATCGGCAGCCTGGGCTTTCCGGTCCTGTTCGAGCTGCGCCGCCAGTACCGCCGGCCCGTCTACTGGAGCATGCACACCAAAATCGTCCTGGCAGGCAGCGCCGTGCTCCTGGCCGGCGGGACCGTGTTCCTCACGGCCGCCGAGTGGACCAATCCCGCCACGCTGGGATCCCTTCCCCCTGAGGACCGCATCCTGGGCGGGTTCTTCCAGTCCGTGATCACCCGCACCGCCGGGTTCAACAGCGTTGACATCGCCCAGATGCACCCCGTTTCCTGGCTGGGCATGGACATACTGATGTTCATCGGCGGCGGCCCGGCCGGCACCGCGGGCGGACTGAAAATCACCACCTTCGCCGTGCTGTTCTTCATCCTGGCCACGGAACTCCGGGGGGATACCGCCATGAACATCTTCGGCAAGCGCCTCTCCCGGGCCGTGCACCGCCAGGCCATCACCGTGGTGCTTCTGGCCATCGCCCTGGTGACGGCGTCCACCATGTTCCTGATGCTCATCACCGACTTCGGCCAGGAACGCATCCTCTTCGAGGTGGTGTCCGCGTTTGCCACGGTGGGCCTGTCCACCGGCATCACGGCAGCGATGCCTCCGGCGGGGCAGGTGGTGCTGATCCTGCTCATGTTCATCGGCCGGCTTGGCCCTGTCACGCTCGGCACGGCGCTGGCCCTGCGGAAGCGCCCCATACTGTACGAAAACCCGAAGGAAAGGCCCCTCATTGGCTAAGGACATCTTCACCCGCAGGGGCGAACGCGCCGCGCACCCCGATTCCGTGGCTGTTATTGGCCTGGGTCGGTTCGGCGGCTCCCTGGCCCTGGAACTCGAAGCGCAGGGCACCGAGGTGCTGGGCATCGACAGCAGCGAAGAAATTGTGCAGTCCTACAACGGGCGGCTGGCCCACGTGGTCCGTGCCGACTCCACCAAGGAGGAAGTGCTGCGGCAGTTGTCCGTCCATGAGTTCGACCGGGCCGTGGTGGGCATCGGCTCCGACCTGGAGGCGAGCATCCTCACCACCTCCCGGCTGCTCACTTTCAAGCACCCGGAAATCTGGGCGAAGGCCATCAGCGAACCCCACGCGGAAATCCTGGCCCAGCTGGGGGTGCAGCACGTTATCCGGCCCGAGCACGACATGGGACGGCGCGTGGCGCACCTGGTCCGCGGGGCCATCCTGGACTACGTGGAGTTCGAGGACGACTTTGTGATGGTCCGGACCCAGCCGCCGTCCGACGCCCGGGACCGGCCGCTCGGAGTGCTGGGCCTGAGGGACAAGTACGGGATCACCATCGTGGCGGTCAAAAGGCCCGGCGGCACCTGGCAGCACACCACCGCCCAGACCGTGCTGTACGACGACGACCAGATCATTGTCCAGGGCCCCAAAAATTTGGCCGAACGGTTCAGCACCCGCCCCTGAACCGTTCCGCCGAAGGCCGTTTCAGCTTGCTAGTGCCCGGCGCCGAGCTTCCCGCCGAGCCGCTGGCGCATAGTGGTGCTGGCGTCGTTCAGGCCGATCATCTTCACATCCTTGCCGTGGTGCCGGTACTTCTCGGTGATGGCGTCCAGGGCTGCGATGGTGGAGGCGTCCCAGAGGTGGGAGGCATGCATGTCGATGACCACATGCTCAGGGTCCAGCGCGTATTCGAACTGCGTGTAGAGATCGTTGGACGAGGCGAAGAACAGCTCGCCGTTCACCGTGTAGGTGGCGGTTTCGTGGCCTTCCACACTGGTGACCGTCCGCTCGACGGTGACGAAGTGGGCCACCCGGCGGGCGAACATCACCATCGCCACCAGCACGCCGACGCCGACGCCGATGGCCAGGTTGTGCGTGGCCACCGTGACGATGACGGTGGCCACCATCACCAGGGTTTCGCTCTTGGGCATCATCTTCAGCGTGCGCGGGTGGATGCTGTGCCAGTCGAACGTGGCCCAGGAAACGAAGATCATCACCGCAACCAGGGCGGCCATGGGGATGACCGAGACCACGCCTCCGAGCGCCACCACCAGGATCAGCAGGAAGACGCCGGCCAGGAAGGTGGAGATCCGGGTGCGGGCGCCGGAGGCTTTGACGTTGATCATGGTCTGGCCGATCATGGCGCAGCCGCCCATCCCGCCGGTAAAGCCGGTGACGATGTTGGCAACGCCCTGGCCCCAGGCCTCACGGCTCTTGTGGGAGCGCGTATCGGTGATGTCATCCACGAGCTTGGCGGTCATGAGGGACTCCAGGAGCCCGACGAACGCCACGGCCAGGCCGAAGGGGAAGATGACCTGCAGGGTCTGAAGGGTAAACGGAACGTTGGGAATGAACAGCGACGGCAGGGATTCCGGCAGCTCGCCCTTGTCACCCACAGTGGGGACGGCGATGGATGCCAGGACTGTGATGAGAGTGAGGACCACGATGGCCACCAGCGGGGCGGGCACCGCATTGGTCAGCTTCGGCAGTCCGAACACGATCACCAGGGCCAGCGCCGCCAGCGGGTACACGAGCCACGGGACGCCGAGCAGCTCGGGAACCTGGGACATGAAGATCAGGATGGCCAGGGCGTTCACGAAGCCCACCATCACCGAGCGCGGGATGAAGCGCATCAGTTTTGCCACCCCGGACAGGCCCAGGATGACCTGGAAGATACCGCCCAGGATGACGGCGGCAATGAAGTAGTCCACGCCGTGGGACTTCACCAGCGGCGCGATCACCAGGGCGACCGCCCCGGTGGCGGCGGAAATCATGGCCGGCCGGCCGCCCACGAAGGCGATGGTGACTGCCATGGTGAAGGAGGCGAACAGGCCCAGCCGCGGATCCACGCCGGCGATGATCGAGAAGGCGATCGCTTCCGGGATCAGGGCCAGGGCAACAACCAGTCCCGCAAGGACCTCGGTCTTGAGCCGTCTGGGCGACTTGAGGGTTTCCCGGACGGACTGAAGCTGTTCCGGAGTGTAGGCGGGGGTTTCCCCGGCGGTGTTGGCGGCCATTGCTGGCTCCGTTCATGGTCAGGAGGACGCAGCTGGGCGCCCTCGCTCTTTCGAAGAATGAAGGGGCGCAGCCTCGCGCCGGGATGCCGGGAGCCCGCTGAGGCGGCTCACCAACCGGAACAACTCTACCCTAACGTGATGGTAGAGTTGCATGCGGACATTACGGAGGCCCACGCATGACAGCACGAACCGGAACTTCCACCATGCATATCGGCGAGTTGGCGGAGCGGACAGGGTTGTCCCTGCGCACCATCCGCCATTACGACGACGTGGGGCTGCTTCCAGCCACGGCCCGCACCGACGGCGGCTTCCGGGTCTACTCAGAGGACGACTTTGAACGCCTCATGGTGATCAAGCAGATGAAGCCGCTCGGGTTCTCGCTGGAGGAAATGGCGGACATCCTGGAGCTCTTCTCGCAGCAGGACGCGGGGGCCGCTGGGGGCAGGCAGGCCAAACTCGCAGCGTACCTGGAGAAGGCCGTGGCTGAGCGCGCCAAAATGGCCCGCAACCTGGCCCAGGCCGACGAACTCATCGAAAGGCTCGGCGGCCGGAGCTGACCACGGCCTCCGGCGGGCGCACCCCTGGCCGGGCTGCCCTCGGCGCCCCCAATAAGCGCCAAGGACAGCCCGGCCCCTGGAGGGATCGTGGTCAGCCGTCCCTGTGATCGAAGCTGAACCCGCAGGCGCACCGGTAGGTGAGCGGGCCGCCGTCGTAATTTTCCTGCCGCGCCCCCGCCGGCGGAACCTGCCCTGCGCTGACCAGGCGCATGGGCTCGCCGCAGTGGATGTGCGTGGCCAGCATCCGCCGCAGCTGCGGGTCTTCCGCGCGCCTGGCACGGGCCGGCCCCCTGCGGCCGGGGCGGCGAACCGCCGGCGGAATCTGTGAAGGTGCCATAGCTGCCACCCCCGCCTAGTCCAGCGAAGCGAGGAGGTCGGCGCAGGCCTGCTCACAGCGGCGGCAGGCCTCGGCACACACCTCACAGTGCCGGTGCATGGAGGCGTGCTGGCCGCACTCCTCGGCGCAGGCCTGGCAGGCGGTGCGGCATGCTTCCAGCACTGCCCGGGTGATGCCTGCGTTGTAGTTGCCGTGACGGGAGAGGATCTTTCCGGTAGCGGCGCAGATGTCTACGCAGTCGAGGTTGGTGCGGATGCACTTGGTAAGCTCGGCCACCATATCCTCGTTCAGGCATGCATCGGCACACGCGGTGCACGTCTGGGCGCAGTCGAAACACGCCTGGATGCATTCCACGAGTTTGGCTTTGTCGATGCCCGCCACGTCCTTGGGATAGGCGTCGAGCATGGACTGTACATAGGTCATTAGTGTCTCTTTCCAGGTCTTTTCAGCAGGTCTTGATGGCGTGGAACGGCGGACCGCTCTTACGTCCTGCTGATGGAAAGGTCCACTACCGTGAGCGCCGGCAGTTCAGGCTCTGCCGGAACATGAGTGGAATGCAGGGTGCCCCCGGGCAGCCGCTGGATGAGCGACGGCGGGTCCACGGCTCCGGTGCGCACGGGCACCGGTTCGCCGCGGGGGGCCTTGCTCCGCTCGCCTTCCCTCTCCAGCCCCGCGGGCTCTGCGGACGGGCCGGCCTCGTGGATGACGCGGACGGAGTGCGGGGCGGATGCTGCAGGTTCTGCCTGACTGGCTACTGCCTCCGCCTGCGGCGGGGCTCCCCCGGCGGCCTGTCCGTCAGCTGACTGCACCGGGCCATAGCCGGGAACCAGGGCATACCGGGTGCCAGCGGTGTAGGAGGCCGCTCCGGCAATGAGCAGGACCAGGAGCAGCCACACGAAAACACTCCGCGGCACTTTGTGGCAGCGAAGAGCTCCATGCGCAACCGAACCTAGCGTGGCCATCACCACTTCCCGTTAGGGGGCTTTTTATCAGCCTAGCTTCCTATTCCTGTTGCGCAGATCACATGAGTATTACTTTTGCCTTCACGGATGGAAGGGCGCGAAATTCCCGTGGCGGCATGTGGCAACACAAAAGGGTGCGGCTCCAGTGGAACCGCACCCTGTGTATGTGGACCGGAAGTCAGTCCTGCTTGAAAGCGTCCTTGACCTTTTCGCCGGCCTGCTTGAGGTCGCCCTTGGCCTGGTCGCTCTGGCCTTCGGCCTTCAGGCGATCGTCGCCGGTTGCTTCTCCTGCGGCTTCCTTACCCTTGCCGCCAAGCTTCTCGGCTGCGTTACCAATCTTGTCGTCCAAACCCATGGTGTTGCTCCCTACGGTCGGCTCCCGCCGGCTTACCGCCAGCGGCTTACCTTCCCATCGTAACCACAAATCACTAAGTGTGCTGATCATTTTGGCGGTGAGCTGCGGCACGAGCCTCCCCGAAAGCCCTAGCCGTGGCTGGGTTCGCCCGTTATGCGGTGGTCCGCGTGGTTGATGGTTTCCCGGATCAGCCGCACCAAATGTCCGTCATGCAGGGAGTAGATCACGTGGCGACCCTCCTTGCGGGTGTCCACCAGCCCGCTGAGCCGCAGTTTGGCCAGGTGCTGGCTTGCCACCGTCCGCGGCACGCCCACGGCGGCCGTCAGCTCCGTCACGGTTTTGGGGCCCTGCGCCAGTTGCCAGAGCAGGTGCAGGCGCGTGGGCTCGGCCAGCATCCGCAAGGTTCCGGACGCCGCCTCCAGCAACTCAGGTCCCGGTGTTACCTGGTGGACCAGGGACGGGACGTCAGCGGCGGGGACGGCTTCGCTGCGGGGCTGGCTGGTCACTTTTCTGTTCCTCCCCTGCGCGGCCCATGGCTCCTGCGGCCTCATGCCGGGGCCAGGACAGGAATGCTCCTGCACTGCCTATCATCGCAACAATTGTCAGCCCCGCTGCAGCCCAGCCCAAACCGGCCGCGGCTCCCACCCAGCCCGCCAGCGGATACGCCACGATGTAGCAGGCGTGCGAGAGCGAGAACTGGGCCGTGAAAACGTATGGCCGGGTGTCCTCGGTGGAGGCTTCCCGCAGCAGCCTCGACGACGGCGTGAGGATCGTGGAGTTCGCCGCGCCCAGCAGGAACCACAGGAGAAGCAGCAGCCACCATCCGGTGCCTGGCGCGGCCCACGTCATGGAGGCGGCGCCCGCCATGGCAAAGGGAACGACGGCGGCTCCGGTGAGCATCACCGTCCGGTCACCCAGGCGTTCCAGCACCCGCGGGGCGGACAGGGCCACGGCCATGGATCCCACGCCGAAGCAGGCCAGTGCTACGGCAAGGTCTGTATCCGGCCGCAGCAGGACATCGCGGACATAAACCACGGTGTTCACCAGCACCAGGGCGGTGGGCGCCGCCACCACCAGGTTCAGTGCCAGCAGCGACCGGAGGCGCCGGTTCCGCCAGAAGATCCTGGCGCCCAGCGTGGTCCGGTGCCAGAGCGAGGACTGCGGCGCCTCAGCCGCGGCGCCGGCCGCCGGCAGGACGGAGACAGCCACCATAAAGGCCGAGAACAGGAACCCGGCCACGGTGCCAAGGAACACATTGTTGTAGCTCATGACGGTCAGCAGCAGCGCGGCCAGCGCCGGGCTGGCCAGCGCCTCCATGTCATAGGCCAGCCGGGACAGGGACAACGCCCGCGTATAGTCCCGCTCGTCCGTGAGGATGGTGGGGATCAGCGACTGGAACGCCGGGGTGAACGTGGCGGAGGCGGACTGCAGCAGGAAGATCACCACGTAGATCTGCCAGGCTTCGGTGATGAACGGCAGGGACAGGGCCATCGCAGCGCGCACCAGGTCGGCGCCGATCAGGACCGGCTTTTTCGGCCAGCGGGCCACCAGGGCATTGATCACCGGCGCCAGGCCCACATAGGCAAGCATCTTGATGGTCAGTGCTGTTCCGAGCACCGCGCCGGCGTTGCTGCCGGCGAGATCGTAGGCCAGCAGCCCCAGGGCCACCGTCAGCAGGCCCGTGCCGATCAGCGCCACAACCTGGGCAGCGAAAAGCCTCCGGTACGTTACGTTCCGCAGAACCGTGATCATCCAGCCAACTCCTTGAGTGCATAGGTGCACGTATATGCACTCATCTTATGCCCGTGCCCGTCGTTCCACCACGTCACGCCCGGGCCGTGAACGGCGGAAGGCGCCGCCCCGTGTAGGGGCGGCGCCTTCCTGGCTTGTGGTGCAGGGGTGCCGTAGTGCCGTGGCTTTATGGTGCAGTGGCTGGAGTACGGCGGGTCAGGCGCTGGTGGCGTCCTGGACCTCGCCCACCAGTTCCTCGATGATGTCCTCCAAAAACAGGACACCGGTGGTGTTGCCGTGCGCATCGAACACCCTGGCGACGTGGGCCCCGGTGCGGCGCATCGTTGCCAGAGCGTCCTCAAGCTCGCTGCCGCTGTAGGCGGAGGCGAGGCGGCGGATCCGCTTGGCCGGCACCCGCTGTGTGAACTTCTCCTGCGTGGTCAGGTCCATAACGTCCTTGAGGTGCAGGTATCCGGAGGGCTCGCCGTCGTCATTGGTGAGGATGTACCGGGAGTATCCGTGCCCGGCCACGGCGCGCTGGATGTCAGCCGGCGTAGCGGACTCAGGCAGGAGCACCATTTCGGAGATAGGCACCTCAACGTCAGCCACGGTCTTGGCAGTGAACTCGAACGCGGCGCTCAGGGTTCCGGTAGTGTCCGTCAGCATGCCGTCGCGGGTGGACTGCTCCACGATGTTGGCCACCTCATCCAGGGTGTAGGCACTGGTGGCCTCGTCCTTGGGTTCCACCTTGAAGAGCCGCAGGATGGAGTTCGCGATCCCGTTCAGCGTCCAGATCACCGGCCTGACCACGCGGGAAACCATCACCAGCGGCGGGGCCAGGATGAGGGCCGCCCGGGTGGGAACGGAGAAGGAGATGTTCTTGGGGACCATCTCCCCCAGCACCACGTGCAGGAAGGTGACCAGCAGCAGCGCCGTAATGAAGGCAATGATGCTGATTGCCTCGTAGGAAAGGGACGTCAGGCCGAGCGGGATTTCCAGCAGGTGGTGGATGGCAGGTTCGGAGACGTTCAGGATCACCAGGGAACAGACGGTGATGCCCAGCTGGCTGGTGGCCAGCATCAGCGTGGCGTGCTCCATGGCCCACAGGGTGGTCTTGGCCGCCTTGCTGCCGGCCTCCGCTTTGGGCTCGATCTGGGAGCGGCGCGCCGAAATAACGGCAAATTCGGCACCGACGAAGAAGGCGTTGACCACCAGGAGCACCACCAGCCAGATGATGCCGGGAAGGTATTCACTCATGGGTCAGCTCCTGCGTCAGGCCATCGATAATGCGGTCATGGGCACTCTTCGGCGCGTCCTCCGAGGCGTCGGGGGTGAACCGGATCCGCTCCACGTGCGTACCCAGGACGCGCTCCACCCGGAGCGTGCCGCCGTCGATCCCTACTTCATCTCCCAGCTCGGGGATACGGTCCAGCTGGTCCGTGACAAAGCCGGCCAGGGTGTCGTACTCCTCGCCGTCGGGCACGGTGATGCCCGTCCGGTCCAGCAGTTCGTCGGGCCGCAAGGACGCGTCAAAAGTGATGGACCGCCCGGTCCGGACCACGCCGGTGCGCGCGCGGTCGTGTTCGTCTTCAAGCTCGCCGACGATCTCCTCCACCAGATCCTCCAGCGTCACGATGCCGGCGGTGCCGCCGTGCTCATCGGAGACGATGGCCACCTGCAGGCCCTGCTTCCGCAGCAGGACCAGGAGCGTATCCACACCCATGGACTCAGGCACCCGCAGCGGCTCAATCATCAGCTCCGAGGCGAGTACCCGTGAGCGGTCGGCCAGGTCCACGGCGAAGGCCTGCTTCACGTGGAGCACGCCCTGCACGTCGTCGCGGTCCTCCCCAATGACGGGAAAGCGGGAGTAACCAGTGGTGGTTGCCAGCGCCACGATCTCTTCGGCTGTGTCATCGGCGTTGACTGCCGTCATCCGCACGCGGGGAGTCATGACGTCCGCGGCGGAGTGCTCCGAGAACCGGAGGGTCCGGTGCAGCAGAACCGCATGGTCGGCGTCCAGGAGGCCCTCAAGGGCTGACCGGCGTACCAGGGAGCTGAGTTCCTCGGCGCTGCGGGCACCGGAGAGTTCTTCCTTCGGCTCAATGCCGAAGGACCGGATGATCTTGTTGGCGGTGTTGTTGAACAGCAGGATCACGGGCTTGAACACGGCGGTGAAGAGGGCCTGGAACGGGACCACGAACTTGGCCGTGGCCAGGGGCAGCGCCAGCGCGAAGTTCTTGGGCACCAGCTCGCCGATCACCATCGAAAAGACAGTGGCGATGAAGATGCCGACAACCGCACCAATTCCGGGGACAACAGCCTCGGGAAGGCCAGTCGACAGCAAAGGGGCACGCAGGAGGGAGCTGATCGCAGGCTCGAATGTGTAACCCGTGAGCAGCGTGGTCAGGGTGATGCCCAGCTGCGCACTCGAGAGGTGCGTCGAGGTGATCTTCAGTGCTTTGATCGTGGGCTTGAGGCGCTTTTCGCCGCGCTCCTGGCGGGCTTCGAGGTCATTGCGGTCCAGATTGACCAGCGCGAACTCGGAAGCAACAAAGAAACCGGTACCGACCGTCAGGACGAGGCCGATACCGAGCATGATCCATTCATACATTCAGGCGCCCCTCTCCCGTGGTGGCCGGCGAACCGGTCAGAAGGCGGAGGGGCTTGGGCATATGTGAAGGAGGGTCATCCATAATGCATTCCATCTTATCGGTACAGGACCCGCCGGCTCGTGCCCGTACGCCCACAGCGGAGCGCGCTGCCGCCCCGGTGCGGCGGACAGTTCAGGAGTTCCCCACCGTGCAGTCGACGGCGTCCTGCACCACATCCCTGAGGTCGCCGGTGCGATGCAGCACTTCAAGCTGCCGCGTTGCGCCGGTGCCGGCGTGCAGCAGGTCATCAACCAGCTTCTCCACCGGGGCCAGGTCCCCGCTGCCATCCAGTGCTTCGTGGGTGTGGATCAGGAGGGAATTGACGACGGCGAGCGCCGGGGCCGGGCGCGACGTGTACGGATCGAGGAGTTCCCCGCGCAGTCCCCAGCGGCCCGCTTTCCACCCCGCCAGCCGCAGTAGCGCTGAAGGCACCTTCAGCGGTTCGATCCCCTCGCGCCATTCCCGGGCGGCCGTGTCCACCAGCGCCCGCGCGAGCCCGGCAAGAAGCACCGTGTTTTCCGGCCGCAGGCACACGTCCGGGACCCGGAATTCCACGGTGGGATAGTGCCGGGAGAGCCGGGCGTCGAAGTAGATCATCCCCTCATCAAGTGCGACGCCGGTACTCACCATGTCATGCACGAGCTGGTGGTAGACCTCGGGCGAACCGAGGATCTCCAGCGGACCGGCGGACGGCCAGCGGTTCCAGACCTGCGACCGGTAGCTGGCATACCCGGTATCCTCGCCATGCCAGAAGGGCGAGTTGGCGCTCAGCGCGGTCAGCACCGGCAGCCAGATCCGGATCCGGTCCAGGACGGCCACCGCCTCTTCTGCCGATTCCACTGAAACATGGATGTGGCAGCCGCAGGTGAGCTGTTCCCGTGCCGTGAGCCCATACTCTTCCGCCATGGCAGCGAAGCGGCGAAGCTGGACGGGATGCGGATCGCAGGGCAGCGGCGACGTCCCCAAGGCAGCGGCCCGCACGCCCACATCCCGGGCCGCCCTGTCCGCGATGGCGCGTCCCGCCACGATGTCCGCTTTGAGCGCGTCCAGGGTGGAATGCGGCGGCGAAACCACCTCGATCATTTCCTGCTGGAATTCGGCCGTTAGGACGGGACCTTTGCTGGACTCCATCGGACGGACGTACAGGTCCAGGAGCCCGCGGGCCATGGGCACCGCCTCACCCGTGCCCGGATCCACGAGGAGGAGTTCCTCCTCGATACCGAACGTCCGTACCCTCCCGCTGCCGCTCTCGCTGCGTGCGTTGCCGGTGCCGTCATTGCCCAAGCTGACCATCGCCGTCGTCCTTTGCCCGCTGCCCACCGCCCGCTTAGTAAGTACACTTACTTCTTTTACGGTACGGGCACGCCTTCCGCAGTACAAGATCCCGCCACCCTGTACTTCCAGCCGCGGCCCGGGTACATTCGAAAGAGTGACGGGGGTCATACCCTGCCCACTCCCCGGCCCCTCTGCACAGCTGGCGGAGCAGCCGCTGTAGTAAAACGGCGGCACAGGATGCAGAAGCGGAATGGGCCTACCTTGGCAACCTCGCACTTTCAGCAGTTCCTCGATGAAGCAACTGTTCTTGATCCATCCACCGATTCGACCCTGGGGCCTGACTGCCTTTACGGCCTGTACGTCAGCTGGGCAGAGCTCCACGGACTCCAGCCCAAATCCGACCAGGCTTTCCGCGCAGGAATGCAACGCTGCGGAGTGGACCTGCACGATATCCGGCTGCACATGACCGGCCCCGCCGCGGCCGACTACATCCTCCGCAGCTACCCGGCCGTGGCATGATGTTCCGCCAGCCGGGCGGGTGTGGTGCCGGGCCGCCAGCCTCCCCCAGCAATGAACTATGCAGCGGGCAGCGCCGTCCGGCTTCCACTGGATGGACCCTGACCACGACGAGCGAGCAGCCGATCGGTGAGGTGCCGCCGCCCGCAGCGCGATGATGGGGGGTATGGATAATGGGTTTCGATCCTCACGAACCGGAACAGCGCGGGAAGCTTAACGATGCCCTTGGCGCAGCCGGTATCAGCATGGGGGAACTCTGGCTGCGGTATTTCAGCATGAGCGGCTCGGCCGGAGAGTACGAGGTGCAGGCCTACGCGCAGGGCCTCATCTCCCTGCCTGTGGCCCAGCGTGACCTTCTGGCCATGGCTGCGAACGAACTCATTGACGAAAAGCCCCAGCCCCGTGCGCCCTACGTGGACCAGCTTGATGACTCCAATGCCGCCGGCGCCGTAGACATCGGCGAACAGGACGCCCGCGGCCCTAATCCGAACACCTAGACGCTTCCCGGCGCAGTCAGGCCCGCCTGCCCGCTCCCAGCCCTTTGCGGTACAGGAGCCAACCAGCCGCCACCAGCAGCACGCTGACGCCAAGGAACCCCAGATCCCAGGCGGGAGGGCCACCAAGATCGTCCCGCACATGGTGGATCTGCAGCAGCTGGTGGTTGACCAGGCCCTCGATGATGTTGAAGATCCCCCAGCCTGCCAGGGCCAGTCCCGTGTGGAACCCCAGCTCCCGGAAAGCCTTTCCTGCCTCCGGGCGCGGACGGCGAGCGCAGCCGCTGCAACCACCAGGATCCACATGGCGCTGTGGAACAAGCCGTCCGCCAGGGTGTTCAGCTCCAGGCCGGCCACGGTCTTCGTGTTGCCGCCTTCTGTGTGGCTGAGCATGTGGTGCCACTGCAGCAGCTGGTGCAGCACGATGCCGTCCACGAACCCGCCGATCCCCATGCCGAACAGTAGGGCGGGCGCTGCGGCCGGTGGAAGTATCGGTCCGGAGTCTTTGGCCAGGGAAGTGTGGGGGTCCCGTTGCATGCTTCCGTTCCTTTCACGTCGTGCTCTGTCCACGTAGTCCCTACCCGCCGCGGGACGGTGTAACCGCACGGCCCAGCCGCGCCGCACTTGGTCACAGAAAAAACACCACATTGAAACAATTCAGCAACCTCGCCACGGCATGCTGTCTCTTACGGGGACACAACAGCAGGAGGCGCATCATGGAGGCACAAGGAGTTCTCACCGGCCAGCTTCGGATCGGTGACCAGATTGAGGCATGGCACAACGGCAAACTTTTCCACCGGGGGCGGGTGATGGACGTGGTTCCGGCCCTTGAGCTGTTTTGGATCCTGGACGCGAGGACCGGCACGCGGAAGCTGCTGGACCCGGAGGCCCTGGAGATCCGGCACGTTGAGGAGCAGGCCAAGCCACTGGCCCCGGCCTGAGGAATAGCACGCCTACGACGGCGGCCTGCCGGGCTCCCAGCGTTATGGGCTCCCAGCGCTCAGGCACCCGGGCCGGCCGTGCCTAGAATGAACCCATTGCGGCACCGCTGCGGCAGTACGGGCGTGATCCGCCCGCAACCACCACTAAGGAGCACACCGTGATTGGATTCATCGTTGCCGGGCTGGTCATTGGCGCACTGGCACGCCTCATCAAGCCGGGCAAGCAGAACCTGGGCCTGCTGGCCACTCTCCTGCTGGGCCTGGCCGGCTCGGTCATCGGCGGAGTGATCGCTTCGCTGCTGGGCACCGGCGACATCTTCGAGCTGAATTTCCTGGGCTTCATCGTGGCCGTCATCGCCGCGGTGCTGCTGGTGGGAACAGCCGAGGCCATCGTGGGCCGCCGGAGGTCGGTGCGCCGCTAGGCGCCCTGGCCGGGCCTGGCCAAACGGTCCACGGCTACACCAAAACGCGGGGTCATTCCGCACCCTCCCGAGGTCTTGGGACGGGCGCGGAATGACCCCGCGTTGCTGTGAGGTGAGGTGCTGCTGTCAGGCCCGGTCCTGGTACACGTCCGGGATGCCGTCCTGGTCCGCGTCCACCTTCTCTAGGGCCTCCGCTTCCCGGTACTGCCGGTTCCTGGTCTTCAGCACGGCAGTGGCCAGCAGTGCCGCCAGGACTGACGCGGCCAGGATGCCCACCTTGGCGTGGTCATCGTGCAGGCTGCCCTGGCCGAAGCTGAGCTCGGCCACCAGGAGGGATACGGTGAAACCGATCCCGGCCAGGAGTGCCACGCCGAAAATATCGATCCACTTGAAGGACTTGTCCAGCTCCGCCCGGGTGGCCTTGGTCAGGAGCCAGGTGACGCCCAGGATGCCGATGGGCTTGCCCACCACCAGGCCGACGATGATGCCCAGCGCTACCGGATCCGCAAGGGCTGACCCCAGCCCCTCCAAGCCGCCGACCGCCACGCCGGCGGAGAAGAACGCGAAGATGGGAACGGCCACGCCGGCCGAGATGGGCCGGAAGCGGTGTTCGAAGATTTCCGCCAGGCCGGGCCCTGCCCCTGGCCCGCCGTTGGCCTGGGAGCGGAGGACAGGGACGGCGAAGCCCAGCAGCACCCCGGCCACGGTGGCGTGGATGCCGGACGCGTGGACAAGGGCCCAGGTAACCATGCCAAGCGGCAGCAGGATGAACCAGGCTGCGGAGGCCTTCATGCCGAAGAAGTGGCGGTACTTGTGCGCCAGGAAGGCGTAGAGGGCCAGCGGAATGAGGGCCAGGAGCAGCGGCGTGACGTCCAGGTCGCTGGTATAGAAGAACGCGATGATGGTAATCGCGATGAGATCGTCCACCACCGCGAGCGTCAGCAGGAAGATGCGCAGTGCGCTGGGCAGGTGGGATCCGATGATGGCCAGGACTGCCACCGCGAACGCGATGTCCGTGGCCGTGGGGATGGCCCAGCCGCGCAGGGTTTCGGGGCTGGTGAGGTTGATGGCGACGTAGATCAGCGCCGGAACCACCACGCCGCCCGCGGCCGCGGCAACGGGGACGATCGACTTGCTGATCTGGCGCAGGTCCCCCGCCACGAACTCGCGCTTGAGTTCCAGGCCGACCAGGAAGAAGAAGATGGCCAGCAGGCCGTCCGCCGCCCAGGCCCCGAGGCTGAGTTCAAGGTGCCAGGGCTCATAGCCAACCTTGAGATCCCTCAGGGCGAAATAGCTGTCCGACGCCGGCGAATTGGCCCAGATGAGGGCGATGACCGCGGCTGCCACCAGCAGGGCGCCGCCAACGGTTTCCTTGCGGAGGATCTCCCCGATCCGGAGTGCCTCGGCGTAGCTGCCACGCGACAGGACTGCGGATTTTCCCGGCCTGGACGGGGGTGTTGGGGGCGTGGTCTGGTTCATGGAGTCTCCTGGCATTTGGGGTCTACAACACTATGCCGACCAGACTTCCCGGCGCACCTTCGTTCCATCCTACAGGGGTGCTTTGCCCTTGCTCCCGCCCGGGTTTTATTGCCGCGGGTACCGGCCCCTGTGCTCCAGTTCACTTTCTTCCCATCCGCAACAGCAGTGGCTCCGAAGTACTTGTGTCCCTCATCTGGGACACCACCGTTACTTGTATGAGGAGACTGCTTTCCGATGAACAAGACACTTCGCCTTCTGGCCGTACCCACCCTCGCACTGGGCGCCCTTGCGCTTTCAGGCGCCCCCGCCATGGCCCACGACGGGGCCGACCACTACCAGTCCACTCTTGGCCAGATCAACGGCAGCTCGGCCTCCGGCACCATCACCGTTGATGTCACGGGCAACCAGGCCCACGCCGTCCTCAAGGTCTCCGGCCTGGCCGCGACGTTCATGGACGCCCCCTACCCCCACGTCCAGCACATCCACGGCGGCGCCCAGGGTGTGTGCCCGGCACCGTCCGCCGACAAGGACGGCGACCAGGTTGTGTCCACCACCGAAGGTGCACCGGGTTACGGCGGCATTGTCACCACCCTGTCCACCAGCGGCGACACCAGCCCTGCAGCCGGGCTTGACCTCAAGGTGGCAGGCCAGGGCGCCAGCTACACCGTGGACCGCACCTTTGAACTGAACGCCGAAACGAAGGCCGCCCTGGAAGCAGGAACCGCGGTGGTGGTGGTCCACGGCCTTGACCCGGCAACGTTGAGCCCGGCCGGCGCGGCAGCCAAGAGCGATCTTGTTCCCGAGCTTCCGCTGGCGGCCACCTCCCCCGCATTGTGCGGAACCCTGACCGCCGGACAGATGAAGATGCCCGCAGGCGGTGCTGACACCGGCATTGCCCAGGAAACCGGCACTGACACCGGCGCCCTGGCCCTTGGTGGCGGCCTGGCCCTGGTTGCCCTGGCCGGCGGCGCCTACGTTGTCCGCCGCCGCAGCGCCGGATCCGAAGCCTAAGCCCGGGCTGGCTGGACCATCACTGTGACACTCATGAAATCCGGCCGCCGCGGGGGCTTTCGGGCCACCACGGCGGCCGGGCTTCTGCTCATCCTGGCCCTCAGCGGCTGCGGCGCCGCGGCTTCCGGGCCGCCCGACGCCGGTGCCGCACCTTCCGCTTCCGGCGCACCGTCCGCGGCCCCCGCCCCGCCTCCGGCCAGTCCGGCGGTACCGGCACCAGCCCCGTCCACTCCGGCACCGCCCCCATCCACCCCGGCGACTGCAGCCCCAGAACCGGCAGCCCTGCCCCGGTCAGAGCCGGTGGTCCTGGAAATCCCCGCCATCGGCGTGCGGACCGATCTACTCAAGCTCGGCCTGCGGGAGAACGGCTCGCTCGAGGTACCGCAGGACACCGGCAACGGCGCTCCGGCCAGCTGGTACAACGGCTCCCCCACCCCCGGCGAACGTGGACCGTCCGTCATGCTGGGCCACGTCAACTCTCCCAGCGGCCGCGGCGGAGTGTTCGCGGACCTCCGCAAGCTCACCCCCGGAGCCGAAATCAACGTCTCGCGAACCGACGGCAGCACCGCCGTGTTCACGGTTGACCGGGGCGCCCTCTACAGCAAGAACGACTTCCCCACGCTGGAGGTCTACGGAAACACGGCAGGGTCCGAACTCCGGCTGATCACCTGCGACGGCTACGACCCCGCCACGGGGCTCTTCGATGACAACTACGTCATCTACGCCAAGCTCAAAGCCTGACCTCTTACCCGCCAAAGCCCTTTCCCGCCAACGCCCAATCCCCCAGGAACCGAACAAACGGCCGCGAACCCGAACAGGGTGCGGCCAGGACGGACGAGTCATGACACACCGCACCCCGCTGCTTGCTTCGCTTGCTGTTTCAGCCCTGCTGCTCTCCGGCTGCGCTGCTGCGGCGGGGTCTGTGGGAGCGGCTCCAGCGCCGTCGTCGGACGTTTCCTCCCCGGCGGCCGGAGCCCCAGCGGCCGGAGCGCCGGCATCCGCATCCCCCTCAACGCAGGGCGGCCACGCGGGGCACCACGGCGGGGGCTCCCCTTCCCAGCGCACCACCGCCAGCGGGCCCAGTGAAGCCGCGAAG
This sequence comes from Pseudarthrobacter quantipunctorum, assembly GCF_045291495.1. NCBI lineage: Bacteria > Bacillati > Actinomycetota > Actinomycetes > Micrococcales > Micrococcaceae > Pseudarthrobacter > Pseudarthrobacter quantipunctorum. The sequence goes on along the minus strand of NZ_CP148033.1, from coordinate 753,253 downwards.
ATGGTGTGCGGCGAACAGCCAATGGACAGGCTCACCGAGATCCTGGACCTTGGGCAGGAGCCGCACACGGTGGACAGCTGGGCGGACAGCACGTTCACGTGCACCTACCACCTGGACGAGGGTGCGCTGGAAATTTCCGTCAGGGAAGCGCCGGACAAGGCCGCGGCGTTGACCTACTTTGACGCCATGCAGGCCCTGGCGGTGGATGCGGCGCCCATCGAAGGGCTCGCCAACCTCGGCTTTCCGGCCTACGAGACCGCGGACGGATCGGCAGTGTTCCAGAAGGACAACTTTGTCCTGCACGTGGACGCCTCGGACCTGCCGGAGGCCACGGGACCGGACGGCATCAGCCGCAATGCGCTTGCCTACCAGCTATCCACCACCATCCTGGCGTGCTGGGTGGAGCACCACTAACCGGCCCTAGACAGCCCGCTTCCGCGGCGCGGCAGTCCCCCGGCCATCCATCTCGATGGCCTTGACGGCAGCGTCCAGGTACTGGCGCGATCCTGCCGCGTTGGCCAGCTGCACCAGCTCCGCCGCCACCACCACCAGCTTCACGTTCCGGTGGCTGCTGGTGCTTACCAGCATCTGGAACGCGTCCTCGGACCCCATTCCCAGCTGGCCCATGAGGATGCCGCGGGCCTGGTCTATGACAGTGCGGGTGGACGTGGCACCGATGACAGCGTCCCGGGCCGTCTGCTCGGTCTCGCGCTGGAGCGTTGAGGTGAGGTCAACCATCACACCCTCCAAGGCGGTGACCTTGCCGCCCATCTCAATGGCGTCACCGGACGTCAGGACCCGCCGGGTGCGCCCCTGGGCATCGATGATGCGGTGGTACATGCAGAAATAGCCGCCGGTCCGGACAACCTGGGCAACAATCTCCTCGCACCGGGGCCTGTCCGCCGGATGCTTGTGGGAGAAGAGCAGCTCCAGGGTGGGCACCACCTCGCCCCGCCGGTATCCGTGCAGCTGGAACATGTCGTCAGACCAGCTGATCTTCCCGGTTTCAAGATCGGCACGGAACGTTCCGGCAAGGCACTGGTTGTCCCCCAGCGCGCTCGAATAGGTATAAGGGCCGGTCAGCTCTGACACAGGGCCACCTCCATGTAGCGTCCAACACGTCCCCGGCCGTTGGCACAGTCCGCACTTATCCCATTATGGCCGGGCATGGCCCCTGTGGGTAAGGACTAATGGCCCCTTCCCCGTGGCGCGGGTGTTCCGTGGTGGCAGAAAAGGGTTGACGCTTATACCCCCTAGGGGTATATTCAAGGTGTTGTCAGTGAAGTGGTATGTCCCGGCCGGTGCCCCACACCGCGCCATCACAGCCGTTCAACCCCAGCACCTGCCCCGCAAGGAATCGCCCTTCACCTAGGAATGGAACTGACATGTTTGACATTGAGAACCGCACCGAGCTTCCCCTGGCCTCCAGCGCCGGCTGCAGCTGCTGCTCCCCCGCCGGCCACGCACAGGAGGCGCCGGCCGCCGTCGTAATTTCCGACGCCGATACCCCTTCCCTGCGGACGTTCGGCGTCGAGGGCCTCACCTGCGGGCACTGCGTGCAGACGGTGGAGAAGGCCGTCTCCGCCCTTGACGGCGTCGAGTCGGCATCCGTTGACCTGGTAGCAGGCGGCCGTTCCGGCCTTACCGTGGCCGGTTCCGCCACAGACGCGGCGGTCCGCCAGGCCGTCACCGCAGCCGGGTATTCCCTGGCTTCCAACTGATTTTTCCGCGCCGGGGCTGCTGCCCCGGCCGCGGCGCCCTCCAAGGAGGAACAGATGCAGGACCACCAGCACCATCACGACGACGACCGCCCCTCACGCGGCACCCTCACCGAATCCGCGGCTGCTTCAGCCGACGCCGGGCACGGCGCCCGCCACGATGACGACCATACTGTCCACACCCACGGGCAGCATGCCGGACACAGCACGGCCATGTTCAAGAACAGGTTTTGGCTGACGCTGGCCCTCTCCGTCCCCGTGGTCTATTTCAGCCTCATGGTGGGGCACATCCTGGGTTACATGGCCCCCATGTTCCCCGGATCGACCTGGATCCCGCCCGTTTTGGGCACGGTGATCTTCCTCTACGGCGGCCAGCCGTTCCTCAAGGGCGGCCTGCAGGAGCTCAAGGACCGCCGGCCGGGCATGATGCTGCTGATCGCCATGGCCATCACGGTGGCGTTCGCCGCCTCCTGGGTCACCAGCCTTGGCATCGGCGGGTTCGACCTGGACTTCTGGTGGGAACTTGCCCTGCTGGTGGCCATCATGCTGCTGGGCCACTGGATCGAGATGCGCGCCCTGGGGTCTGCGCAGGGGGCTTTGGATGCCCTCGCCGCGCTGCTGCCTGATGAAGCCGAGCGCATTACGGGCACCGGCACGGAAACCGTTCCCGTCTCCGAACTCCAGCCTGATGACCTGGTCCTGGTCCGCTCCGGTGCCCGGATGCCCGCCGACGGAACGGTGGTGGAAGGGCAGGCCGAGGTCGACGAATCCATGATCACGGGCGAATCCAAGACCGTGCCCCGCGGGCCCGGAGACGCCGTGGTGGCCGGAACCGTGGCCACCGACACCAGCGTCCGCGTCCGGGTCACCGCCGTGGGCGACGACACCGCCCTGGCTGGCATCCAGCGGCTGGTGGCCGAGGCACAGTCGTCATCCTCGCGCGCCCAGGCCCTGGCCGACCGCGCCGCAGCCTTCCTGTTCTACTTTGCCGCCGGCGCAGGTGTCCTGACGTTCATCGCCTGGACGCTGCTGGGCAGCATCCCGGAAGCGGTCACCCGCACCGTAACCGTGCTGGTCATCGCGTGCCCCCACGCCCTGGGCCTGGCCATCCCGCTGGTGATCGCCATCTCCACTGAGCAGGCAGCCCGTGCCGGGGTGCTGATCAAGAACCGGATGGCGTTGGAGCGGATGCGCACCATCGACGTTGTCCTCTTTGACAAGACCGGCACGCTCACCACGGGCGCACCGCAGCTCAAGGACGTGGCAGCCGCCGAAGGAGTGGACGCCGATGAGCTGCTGGCCTTGGCCGCCGCCGTCGAGTCGGACAGCGAGCACCCCGTGGCACGGGCGATCGTCCGCGCGGCCCGCGAACGCAACCTCACCCTTCCGGTTGCCACCGGATCCACCTCCCTGACCGGCCGCGGCGTGCGGGCCAGCGTGGACGGACGTACCGTGCACGTGGGCGGGCCCGCGCTCCTGCGCGAGCTGGGCGCCGTCGAACCTTCCGCACTGGCGCAGTCCACCCGGGCGTGGATGGACCGCGGCGCTGCCGTCCTGCATGTGATTGACGACGACGGCCGCGTGCTGGGCGCCGTCAGACTGGAGGACGCGGTGCGTGCGGAGTCACGCCAGGCCGTGGCGGCGCTGCAGAACCGCGGCGTCAAGGTGGGCATGATCACCGGCGACGCCCGGCAGGTGGCCCAAGCCGTGGCCGAGGACCTGAACATCGACGAGGTGTTCGCCGAAGTCCTGCCCGCGGACAAGGACAAGAAGGTTGCCGAACTGCAGGCCCGCGGGCTGAAGGTGGCCATGGTGGGCGACGGCGTCAACGACTCACCGGCGCTGGCCCGCGCAGAGGTGGGCATCGCGATCGGCGCCGGCACGGATGTGGCCATGGAATCCGCCGGGGTGGTGCTGGCCGGAAACGATCCCCGCGCCGTGCTGTCCATGGTGGACCTGTCCCGCGCCAGCTACCGCAAGATGTGGCAGAACCTGGTGTGGGCCACCGGCTACAACATCCTGTCCGTGCCGCTGGCCGCGGGTGTCCTGGCGTTCGCCGGGGTGGTGCTCTCGCCGGCAGCCGGGGCCGTCCTGATGTCCGCATCCACTATTGTGGTGGCTCTGAATGCCCAGCTGCTGCGGCGGGTGAAACTCAACCCGTCCGAGGTACGTTGAAAGAACTGGGCACCGCCTGTCCTGAAGTCCAGTTCAGCAGCAGTCCAGTCCAGCCCGATCCAAACCAGTCCATCCAGTCCAGAATGATCCAGTCCAGACCCGCGAAGGAGGAACCAGCATGACCGCACGCGCCAGCGTCTTGTCGGCAGCTTTCCTCCGCGCGGGGCTGCTGGCTGCGGTGATGGCCATTGTGGCCGGGATCTTCGGCATGCACGTCATGACCGCGGACCATTCGTCCCACTCAGTCCACGCGGACGTCTCCCGCACTGCCGGGGACGCCGCCGTCGGGCATGCTCCCGTTGGGCATACCGCGGAGGAACACGCCGCCGTGGGGCACACGGCCGGGCACGCCGCCGTCGGACATTCTGCAACTGGCCACCCAGCCAGCGCGGCAGACGCAGCTGGTGCGGGCGAATCCTTCACCGCCTCCGAATCCTGCAGCGCGGGCTGCCCGAATGCGCGGGAAGCCGGCGCGTCCTGCACCCCGCTGGCAAAGGCCGGATCGTTGGCGGCCGTCCCGCCCCCGGCCGGCCACACCGCACTTCTGGCGCCCGCGGCAGGCACCCGCGGGGCCACCGGATACTCCTTCATCCCGCCCAGCCCAACACCCTGCGAACTGTCCATCAGCCGAACGTAAACGGACTGCGCCGCGAGGCCAGCCACGCCTCCACACGCCCAGTTCACCCACTTCCCTGAAGGACCACCAACAATGAACAGCAAGATCAAATCCCTGTCCGTCGCCGCTGCGCTGGCAGCCTCGCTCGGCCTGGCCGGATGCGCCGCCGATTCCGGCAGCACCGGCGGAAGCACCATGCCCATGAACCACAGCTCCGGCCCCGCGTCCAGCATGATGCCGGATGCAAGTGCCGGCCACAACCCGGCGGACATCGCCTTTTCCCAGATGATGATCCCGCACCACGCGCAGGCCGTGGAGATGAGCGACATGATCCTGGCGAAACCGGATATGCCCGCGGAGGTCACCGCCCTGGCCACCAAGATCAAGGACGCGCAGGCTCCTGAGATCGAAACCATGACCGGATGGCTCGAGGGCTGGAACGTGCCCACCATGATGTCCGACCACTCCGGGCATGGAATGACCGGCATGGTCGATTCAGAGGGCATGGAGAAGCTCAAGGAGGCCCAGGGAACGGACGCCGTCCGGCTCTTCCTGGAGCACATGATCGGACACCATGAAGGCGCCGTGGACATGGCGCAGCAGGAGATCGGGGCAGGCAAGCACCCCGAAAGCATCCAGCTCGCCCGCGACATCATCACCGCCCAGGAGGCGGAGATCGCCGAGATGAAGGAGATGCTGGCCGGCCTCTAACCCTCCCCCGGTACGCTCTCTCACTTAATGCCGGTTCTGCGCGGACGCTCTCTCACTTAACGCCGGTTCTACGCGGACGCTCTCTCACTTAACGCCGGTTCTACGCGGACGCTCTTCCACTTTCCTTGGGAAGGTGAGAGAGCGTCCGTTCGATCACCGCATTAAGGGAGAGAGCGTCCGTTCGATCACCGCATTAAGGGAGAGAGCGTCCGTCTGGTGATCAGCGCCGGCGGGTGGATCGCCTTGATGCGGGTGCCGCCGGTTTCACGTGCTCGGGGCGGATTCCGACGCCGATAAACCGTGCGGTGAAGCGGCGCAACAGCGGCGAGGCGAGACGGATCAGCGCAACCACCCAACCCGGTGCGAAGCGGCGGCCCGTGGCTGCCCTGGAGATGGCCTTGTGCCCGTTGCGCTGGATCAGCTGCATAACCTTCACCGGCAGCTCGCGGCGCCGCTGCACCGCTGCGAGTTTCTCCACCGGCACAGCCCCGCCAGCCAGATCCCCGGAGACGGCGTTGAACAGCGCTACCGCGTCCTGAATGGCGAAGTTCACGCCTACCCCGAACACCGGTGACATTGCGTGGGCGGCATCGCCGATGGCCATGAACCCGGGCCGGTACCAGCGCCGCAGCCGGTTGATCTGGACGGAGAGGAGCTTGACCTGGCCCCAGTCCTGCAGGGTGCCCACCACCGGCTGGAGCACGGGAGCCGCGCGCGCAAGCCGTTCACGGAAGGCGTCCAGCCCTGCCCCGCGCAGCTCGTCCAGACCTCCTTTTCGGATGGCCATGCCCGACTGGTACCTGTCGCCCCGGTCAAGCGTGAGGACCATCCCGCGGGAGGAGATATACCCGAGGGTTACGGGCGGCGGCGATGGCGGTTTGGGAAGGTTGAACCACAGCACATCGATGGGCACACCGAATTCATCAGGTACCAGCCCGGCCGCAGCCCGGAGCACCGACGCCCGCCCGTCCGCTGCGACGGTCAGCGTGGCACGGACGTCCCGTCCGCCGTCGGGCGTTTCAACCCGCACGCCCCGCACCTGGTCCTGCTCCATGATCAGCCCGGTGGCCTCTGTGTTCATGAGCAGCTCGAAGGTGGGGAAGGCTGCCGCCTCGCGGGCCAGGAAGTTCAGAAAGTCCCACTGCGGCGCCAGGACCAGGAAGTTGTCCGGTGCCCTGAGGGTGCGGAAGTCAGCCATGGTGATGCGCTGCCCCTCCACCACGGCGTCAAGGGTGGGCAGACGCGTGAGGGGCAGTTGCAGGAATTTTTCACGCAACCCGAGCTCGCCGAGGAGGGTCACCGTGGAAGGGTGCACCGTGTCGCCGCGGAAGTCGCGCAGGAAGTCCGCGTGCTTCTCCAGCACGGTGACTTTCAGGCCGGCGCGCGCCAGCAGGTAGCCGAGCACCATGCCGGCCGGGCCCCCGCCGGCAATCACGCAGTCGCGTCCGGGCTGGTCTCCTGGGCTCATGGTGCCACTCCTCCGCATTGGGCCTGCCTCAATGGTGGCCGCAGTTCCGCTGGAATGGTAGTGACGCGCACCGGTTTCGCCACAGGGAGTGATAGAGCGTCACGGGAAAAGCAGCGTCAAGTGATAGAGCGTCACGGGAAAAGCAGCGGTAAGTGAGAGAGCGTGCGGGTGTTGCGTGTTAAGTTGAAACGTACGGGCCGGACGGTCCGCGCACCGGCTGGAAAGAGAAAATCCCCTTGGACACATCCGCACCAGTACGAATCCTCACCGTCTGCACCGGCAACATCTGCCGCTCGCCGGTGGCCGAGAGGCTGCTGCAGGCAGGCCTGAACCAGGCGGTGCCGGGCGGTTTCGTGGTCGCCAGCGCAGGGACGCGCGCCATGGTGGGCGAGCCCATGCAGCCCATCTCAGCGGACATCGTGCGCACCTTCGGCGGGGACCCGGACAACTTCGCGGCCCGCCAGCTGACCCCGGCGATCCTGCGTGGCGTGGACCTGGTGCTCACCATGACCACGGGACACCGCGGCGAAGTGCTCCAGCTGGACGCCTCGCTCCTCAAGCGGACCTTCACCATCCGCGAGTTCGCCCGCATGCTCGACGTCCTGGACCAGCGTGCGGCAGCGACGGACGAGGGCACGCCCCCTGCAGGAGTGGCCGACGACGGCGAACGGCTGGCTGCCAACGCCGCCTTCTGGAAGAGCCTGGCAGCACGGGCCGCGGGGGTCCGGCACTTGTCCCTGCCGCCCAACGCAGGGGACAACGACATCATCGACCCCTACCGGCGCTCGCCCGAGGTGTACCGGCAGATGGAAGACGAGCTGGCTCCGGCCATCGTCTCCATCCTCCGCCACGCCCGGCTGAACGTTCCCGCCTGAACCGGCTTCCGCCGTCGTCATTCCAACCTGTGGTTTTCTCTGCGGTTTTTCTGCGGATTCCCCCGATGTAATGAAAATTTGCCGATGCTAATTTTCCCAAATGGGCATCCAGCTGCACGATCCAAGCACCCAGCCAGCCGACGCACCCGAGCCAGCCAAACGCCGCAGGCGCCATCCGTTGCGGACCATCCTGCTGGTGCTCCTTGCCGTGGCAATCATCGTTCCTGCCTCCCTCGGGGCCTACCTGTACAACCTGGGACAGATCTACGAGTCCGAGATCACCACCATCGACTCTCCCTGGCCGGCGGAATCCACCCGTCCCCAGCGCCAGCAGCCGGGCACGGCCGCGGGAGAAGCAGCACCGGGTGACGCTGGCGGGTCCGGCGGAAGCCAGCCCGGCGGCGGAACCGCGGAGGGCAGCCAAAATGCCATGGCCGACGGCATGCTGAACATCCTGGTGATGGGCAGCGACAGCCGCGGCGCCACAACCGACGAAGCGTTGTCCGGCGGCAACTCCAACCAGCGCGCCGACACCCTCATGCTGGTGCACGTTCCTGCGGACAGGTCCAAGATCTTCACCGTCTCCCTCATGCGCGACCTGTGGGTAGACATTCCGGGCAATGGCCAGGCCAAGATCAACGCAGCCCTCGCGTACGGCGGCGTCCCGCTGATGGTGCAGACGGTCGAATCATTGTTCAACCAGCGCATCGACCATGTGGCCATGATCGACTTCGAAGGCTTTGTGGGCATGACCGATGCCCTGGGCGGGGTGGAAGTGAACGTCACGCAGCCGTTTGTGTCGCCGCACAGCAGCAAGAAGTACGCCAAGGGCCCCACGGTCCTGGACGGCAAGGGCGCCCTGGATTTTGTCCGCGAGCGCTACGCCTACGCGGACGGCGACTACCAGCGGGTGCGCAACCAGCAGGCCTTCCTGCAGGCGCTGCTGGCCAAGAACCTCAGCCGGGACACGCTCCTGAACCCCGTGAAGATCCACAACGTCATCAGCTCCATGGCTCCGTTCGTCAGCGCGGACAGCGGCCTGAACGCCGGAACCCTGGCACGGCTGGGGCTGGAGCTCCGCAACGTCCGGTCCGACGACATGGAAATGTTCACCCTTCCAACCCTTGGAACGGGAACGTCGGCGGACGGCCAGTCGATCGTGATCCCGGACCGCAACGCCATCGCGGGGCTCTCGAGGGCGCTGGCAGATGACAGTTTGGACAAGTTTGTAGCCAGCAGGGGCCTTGCGGGCTGACACTGATCCCACCTACCCACAATGAGGTGAGACATCGTGAGCACACCTGGCGGTTCTGATTCTTCCGGTCCTGGTTCATCGGGTCCTGGTTCTTCCGGGGCCGGGGGCACGGGCCCAACCGATCCCCCCGCGTCCGGGCCGCACGGCGGCAGCTGGGTGGCGCACGGCCGGCGGCGGTGGATCGCGGCGCTGCTGGCGTTCGTCCTTGTGGTGGTGGCCGCCGTCGCCGTGATCAGCCTGAACCGGCCCGGCACCGAGGCGCAGCCCGCCGCAACGCAGAGCGAAACGCCGTCGCCCTCCCCGTCGGAGACTCCGTCCCCCTCGGAAACCCCTTCAGAAACACCTCCCCCGGCGCCTGCTCCCCCGCCGCCTCCGGAGCCCATCCCGGACCTGCCCGCTGTCCCAATGAACGTGCTGGTGATCGGCAGTGACATGCGCGGCGTTGCGAAGGACGCGGCGGCACATACGGCAGCAACCGGCGAAGCGATGGACCACCGTTCGGACACCCTGATGGTGGTGCACGTCCCTGCCGACCGCAGGACCCTGTACATCGTGTCCATCAACAGGGACACCTGGGTGGACATCCCGGGCTTCGGCGGCGGAAAGATCAACGCCGGGCTGCAGTACGGCGGGATCGACATGACCACCCAGACCGTGCAGCAGCTGCTCGGGATCACCATCGACCACACCCTGATGCTGGACTTCGGCGGCCTCAAAGTCCTGGTGGACGGGCTGGGCGGGATCGACGTCAACGTCCCCATCCCTTTCCAGTCCACGCATGACACCGGCCACGTCTTCGGCCCCGGCGTGAACCACCTGGACGGACAGGCGGCGCTGGAGTTTTCCCGGGAGCGGTACGCCTTCGCTGACGGTGACTTCCAGCGGGTCCGCAACCAGCAGATCCTGCTCAAGTCCATCCTGACCCGGCTGACCGCGGGTGGCGTCCTCAACGACGTCAACGCCGTCCGCAGCCTGGTGGACTTCGCTTCCTGCTGCCTCACCGTGAACAAGGGCTTCGACCCGGTCCAGGCCGCTATCCTTGCCTACAGCCTGCGGAACCTGGACACCAACGCCATCGGCACCATGACACTGCCCACCGCCGGAGCCGGGTTCGTGGCAGGCCAGTCCGTGCTGTTTCCGGATTACGGGGCCATCAACGCCGTGGGTGCTGCGCTGCGGGAGGGGCGGATCGGCGAATTCGCGGTTCCGTAAGCCGGCCCGGGGTCAGCGCGGGCTGTCCACCTGTGTGAGTTCCCGCTGTTCATCACCGAATCACCCCGCGTTCACCCGCGGGCCAGCGTCCGTGCGCCAGGCGGCGGCAGCCTGAGGGGCATGACTTCCACTCCACCGGCCGACGTATCGCGCCGCACCATCGTCAAGGGATCCGTCCTCGCCGCCGCGCTGGCCGCCGTGCCGGCCGCAGCACAGGCCGGCACCGTCCAGGCTGCCCCGCACAACACAGGAGGCGTCGCGCTGGTGCGGAACCGGCTCACGCTGCCCAGCGGCATCGCCACCGGAGACGTCACCTCGGACTCGGCGGTGCTGTGGTCGCGCGCGTCGGGATCCGGGCGGATGACGGCGATCCTGCGGGCCGTTGACGACGGCGGCGAGGTGCTGCGCGGCCGCGGCGCCTTCGAGCGCGTCCTGCGGGGACCCCGCGCCACCCAGGCCTCCGACTTTACCGCCAAGATCCACGCCGGCAACCTGCCGTCCAACACCCGGTTCGCGCTGGAGATCAGCTTCGAGGACGACGGCGGCGCGTCCGGTGAGAGCATGCGCGGCACTTTCCGCACGGCTCCGGATGCCGGGACGTACAACGGCCGGGGCCGCACCGGCGACTCAAGCAACGGAGGCGACGCGCCGTCGTCGTCCGCCCAAAGCTTTGTATGGACCGGCGATACGGCCGGGCAGGGCTGGGGCATCAATGAGGAGATCGGCGGCATGCGCGGCTACCGGGCCATGCACCAGACGCGGCCGGACTTCTTCATCCACTCGGGAGACACCGTGTACGCGGACGGTCCGCTCACTGAAACGGTGGTGGAGAAGGACGGGCAGGTGTGGCGGAACCTGGTCACCGAGGAGGTGTCCAAGGTGGCCGAAACCCTCACGGAGTTCCGCGGCAGGCACCGCTACAACTCGATGGACGCCAACATGCGCGCCATGTTCGCCGACGTCCCGGTGATCGCCAACTGGGACGACCACGAAACCACCAACAACTGGTATCCCGGCGAAATCCTCGAGGACCCGCGCTACACCGTGCGGGATGCTAACACCCTCGCCGCCCGCGGCCGGCAGGCGTGGCAGGAGAACATGCCCATCGCCGACTCCGCGGCACTGTGGCGGCCGGGAACGTTCGACGACGCCGGCCAGTACCAGCCCGCCCGCATCTACCGGAAGATCAGCCGCGGCCCGCAGCTGGACATCTTCTGCCTGGACATGCGCACGTTCAAGTCGCCCAACACGGACGGCAAGGAACCTTACGCCACAGCCCTCCTGGGCCAGGAGCAGGTGGACTGGCTGATCCGCGAGGTCTCGAAGTCGAAGGCGACATGGAAGGTGATAGCAGCGGACCTGCCGCTGGGGATCATCGTGCCCGACGGCGCCGTGAACCAGGAGAGCCTGGCCAACCGTGATCCCGGCGCGCCTTTGGGCCGCGAGCTCGAGATTGCCGGGGTGCTGAGCGCCTTCAAGCGCAACCGGGTGAAGAACGTGGTGTGGCTGACCGCGGACGTGCATTACTGCGCCGCGCACCACTACTCCCCCGAGCGGGCGGCGTTCACCGACTTCGACCCGTTCTGGGAGTTCGTGGCCGGCCCCATTGCGGCGGGATCTTTCGGCCCGAACGCCATGGACGGCACGTTTGGCCCCGAGGTGGTGTTCTCGAAGGCCGGGCGCTTCCCCGGGGAGTCACCGCGCGACGGCGAGAACCAGTTCTTCGGGCACGTCCAGCTGGATTCCGACACCTTCACGGTGAGCCTGCGGAACGCCAACGGCGCCACGGTGTTCTCGAAGGTGCTGACGCCGGAGCGGTAGGGCTGCCCGGTGTTACCGCAGGTCCGGGAGGCGCCTGTCCATCAGCTGGCCGGTCACGATCAGGGCAGCGGTGACGGCAACCACCGCACCAAAATAGGTGAGCGTCCCGGAGACGCCGAAGCTGATGTCGAAGGTCCCCCGAAGGACCAGATAGGCGGCGAGTGTCACGATGACAACAAGCCCGGCAAGGGTTCCCACCCGGGCGCCCCCGGACGTGGTTGTGCCTGCGGCGAATGAGGCGGCGTACTCGCGCGGCTGCCCGAAGGCCGCAACCCCGCTTTCGCCGCTCTCAGCCAGGTGGCTGCTGACTTCCTGCAGCGTGTTCCGGACCATGTCTTCACCGTGTTTCCGATGGCGCAGTTCATAGGCCAGGGTCTTCAGGTATTCCTCTGTGGACATCACTTTCAGCCGTTCCTCTCGTGGAGCAGGTTCTTGATGAGATCTGCGAATTGGTTCCAGTCCGTGCTTGCGTCCTGCAGCCGCTGCTGCCCCATGGGAGTGAGGGAGTAGAACTTCTTACCCGGGCCGGCGTCCCCTTGGCGCCATTCGGAACTGACAAATCCATCCGTTTCCAGCCGGTTCAGCGCCGGGTAGACCGTCCCGCCGCTCAGTCCGTCAAAACCGGCAGCCTTCAGTGCCTGGATGATCTGGTACCCGTAGGCCTCGCCGCTTCCGGCGACCGCCTGCAGGATGCAGGTGGGGAGCACAGCCCTGACCCAGTCGCTGGGCCACCGTTTGTCTGGGGTCATAACTAGATAGTGTCATGGGTTAGGTTGTGACACAACCTATTCGGCGCACCGCCTGACGCCGTTGCACTGCCGCCAGCCGCCGTCGTCCGTTATTTTCCCTGGCCTATGGGTACGCCGCTGGTAGTGTTCCTGCATTCGGCAAGGCACACGGACGGAGTGATTCTTTGTGAAAGACGACGGACTGACAGAGGCTGTGCAGGAAGCCGGGGCGGTGGAGCTGCTGCTGATCCGCCACGGTGAAAGCGAAGGGAACGTGGCTGCCACCGATGCGCGGATGGCCGGGGCGGAAGTCATTGCCGCGCCTGCCCGGGACGCCGACGTGAACCTCTCGGGCACCGGCCAGGAACAGGCCAAGGCCCTCGGCGCGGCACTGGCCCGGATCGCCGAGGAATTCCGGCCTGACGCCGTGGTCTCCTCCCCCTACGCGCGGGCCTTCCAGACGGCCGAGATCGCGGTGGAGGCTGCCGGCTGGCCGGTGAAGGTCCAGCTGGATGAGCGGCTCCGGGACCGGGAACTGGGCATCCTGGACAGGCTGACCCGGCTCGGCGTGGAGAAGCGCTACCCGGAGGAGGCCGAGCGCCGCGAGTGGCTGGGCAAGATGTACTATCGGCCGCCGGGCGGGGAATCCTGGGCAGACGTGGCCCTCCGCCTGCGCTCCGTCCTGGACGAACTGAACAACCTCGGCAGCGGGCACCGGGTGATGCTGGTGTGCCACGACGCCCTGATCATGCTGTTCCGGTACGTGCTGGAGGGGATGACCGAGAAGGAGCTCCTGGACCTGGCGGCCAGCACCTCCGTACTCAATGCCTCCATCACCCGGTTCGTGCGGCCTGCCGGCGAGGGCCCGTGGACGCTGGAGAGCTTCAACGTGGCGGACCACCTGACCGAACAGGGCGTAGCGGTCACCGAACACGGAGGGGATTCCAGTGTCCACCCCAAGTGATTCCGGTTCGCCAACCCTCGTGACGCCGTCGCTGCTGCGCGACTGGCCGCTGCCTGCACCCGGGGAGGACAAGTATTCGCGCGGCTCGGTCCTGGTGATCGGCGGCGCGCGGGCCACGCCGGGGGCGGCGCTGCTCGCCGGTGCGGCCGCGCTGCGCGCCGGGGCCGGGAAGCTCACCCTGGCGGTGGCGGAATCCGTGGCGGTGCAGGTGGGGGTGGCGCTGCCTGAGTGCGGGGCGATGGGACTGCCCGAAACGTCAAGCGGGTCCGTGACAGGTGAAGGGCTGGACCGGATCTCCTCGTACCTCGACAACGCCGACGCCATCCTGGTGGGCCCGGGCCTGGACGATCCGGACCTCGCCGAGGACCTGCTCCGTGCCCTGCTGGAGCGGGAGGCCGCCGCTGGGGAGAAGGACGACGGCGGAGGTCCCGCCGTCGTCCTCGATGCCTTTGCTTTGGGTGCCTTGGTGAACGTGGCGGACCGGTTCGGCCCGTGGAAGGGCCGCCTGATCCTGACGCCCAATCCCAAGGAGGCGGAGATCCTGCTGGGGCGGGACCTGAAGGACCTGCCGGCCGATGTCGTCGAAATTTCCGACAGGTACCAGGCCGTGGTGAGCTGCCAGGGGCTCATTGCCCGCCCGTCCGGTTTAGATGTGCCCGAGGAATCAGAGCTCTGGAAGATCACCACCGGCTACGGCGGGCTGGGCACATCCGGCAGCGGGGATGTTCTGGCGGGTGCCATCGCCGGCTTGCGTGCCCGTGGAACCACGGGCCCGCAGGCGGCCTGCTGGGGAACGCATCTTCACGCGGCTGCCGCTGACCGGCTTGCCAGCAGGCTGGGACCCTTGGGATTCCTGGCCCGCGAACTGGCCGACGAGCTGCCAGCCCTGATGCTGGAACTGAACACCTGATTCCGGGGCCGGGCCACGGGCGCCGGGCCAAGGAGTCCGGGCATGGGAGTCCGGGCATGGGACGACCCCCGGCCGAAGCCGGGGGCCACCGTATCGGGAAGTTCAGGCGCAACCTGCCGATGCGCGAGAAGCGCTGTGGCGTGCTCAGAATGGCCATCCGCCCTAAGAGGCAGTACACAATCAGTGCCCGACGTCCCGATCCTGTGTTGAAACTAGGCGGCGATTTCCTGCTTTGCCCCCTTCGTCTCAATTTCGATCTTCCGCGGTTTGGCCTTTTCGGCGACAGGAATCCGCAGTGTCAGGACACCGGCGTCGTACGTAGCCTTCACCTTCTCAGCATCCAGGGTGTCCCCGAGGATCAGCTGGCGGCTGAACACGCCGCGCGGCCGCTCGGAGGCGATCAACTCGGTGTCCTTCCCCGCAGGATCAGGCCGCTCGGCCTTGACCGTGAGGACGTTCCGTTCCACATCCAGGTCCACTGAATCCACATCGACGCCGGGCAGATCAAAGGCGACTACAAATTCCTGGTCCTCACGCCATGCGTCCATCGGCATAGCTGCCGGACGCGCTGCGGTGCCGAGGACCTGCTGGGCCAGCCTGTCCAGCTCGCGGAACGGATCGGTTCGCATCAACATGGCTTCCCTCCTCGTAAGAGACGGTCCAACACTTTTTGCTTTCAGCCGATCTGTATTGGCTGATACAGATTTTTTATCACTGGAGAGGCAGGTCCGCAAGCGTCTTGCGGGAGATTTTTTACTCCTTTTTTGGATAGTGTGACGCTCGCCGGAATGCGGAAAAGAGGCCCTCCGCCTTGTGCGGAAGGCCCCTTTGGAGAGACTGTTGTTGGGTTGGAATTTGGCGACGTTCGTCGGTGCCGGCCTAGTCCCGTGTGGGGTCCGGGCGCAGCGGCGCGGGTCCGGGGTCCGGTACGGGAAGCGGCCCTGGAGGCTCGGGAGCAGGGAACGGATTGGGCGCCGGCGGCCCTGGGTGCCCGGGATGGGCTGGATCAGGCTGGGTGGGGCCCGGTTCCGGCGGGAACGGCTCGGGCTCGTGCACTGGCGGGATGGTCATGAACTTCCCCTCTCACGCTGGGCGGATGTGCCTTGGCGTGAACAGGATACGCCTGCCACCTCAAGCCCACTAGGCGCCGCCGGTTGCCTTCGCGGCGCCGTTCCCCTTTCCTGCCCCCGGAAGCTCCTGCCTTCGGCGGCCCCGGTCTTCTTGTGCGGTCGGGTGAGAGAGCGTCCGGCGAAAACCCGCGTCAAGTGATAGAGCGTCCGGGGGAAACCGCCGTCAAGTGAGAGAGCGTCCGGGGGTGGGAGGAGACGGGTTTGGCGGTGTAATCCCCCGGTAGCGAACGGCGGCAAAATTGTCGGGGCGGCTCTATATATTGAAGGAATGACCCAGACTCCGCTGCAGGATTCCGCCGCCACCGCCGTTCCCACCCCGCCGGCAGCCAAGAAAATCCCGTCCGAACGCCTCCACCACGGGGACACCTTCGTGGACAACTACGAGTGGCTGCGGGACAAGGAATCCGCCGAGGTGGTGGAGCACCTGAAGGCCGAGAACGCCTACCAGGAAGCCGTCACCGCACACCAGGAGCCGCTGCGGGAGGCCATTTTCCAGGAGATCAAGGGCCGCACCCAGGAAACCGACCTCTCCGTGCCGCACCGCAAGGACGGCTGGTGGTACTTCAGCCGCTCGGCCGAGGGCAAGGAGTACGGCATCCAGTGCCGGGTCAGGGCAGCGGATACCGGGGACAGGATCGCTGACTGGACTCCGCCGGCCGTACAGCCCGGCGTCGAGATTCCCGGCGAGGAGATCCTCCTGGACGGCAACATCGAGGCCGAGGGCAAGCCGTTCTTCTCCGTGGGCGGATCAGCAGTAACGGTGGACGGCAACCTCTACGCCTACGCCGTGGACAACTCAGGCGATGAGCGTTTCACCCTCCGGATCAAGGACCTCCGCACCGGGGACCTGCTGCCTGACGTCATCGAGAACATCTTCTACGGCGTCGCTTTCTCCCCGGACGGCACCCGGATCTTCTACACCGTGGTGGACGACTCCTGGCGCCCCTACCAGGTCAAGGCCCACACGCTGGGAACGCCCGTGGCCGAAGACGTTGTTATCTACCAGGAGGACGACGCCGCCATGTGGCTGGGCTTCGAGCTCTCCTCCGACCGCCGGTACCTGGTGCTGGGCATCGGATGCTCGGAATACAGTGAGACGCGCCTGCTCCGCTTTGACGATCCCGCCCAGGAACTGACCACCGTCATTTCCCGCAACGAGCGGGTGCTGTACGAGGCAGAGCCGTTCCTGCTTAACGGCCCCGACGGCACCGCCAGCGAACGCATCCTGCTCACGCACAACCGCGGCGCCATCAACTCGATGGTCTCCCTGGCGGACCCGGCCGAGCTCACCAGGCCACTGTCCGAGCAGGACTGGGCCACCGTCGTCGGGCATTCCGACGACGTCCGAGTCAACGGAGCCGGTGTCACCTCCACGCACCTCATCGTGTCCATCCGCAAAGACACCATCGAGCGGGTGCAGGTCATCGGGCTGGACGGGCTGGGTACTCCCGCGCAGGAGGCTCCTGTTGAACCCGCCTTCGACGAAGAGCTCTACACCGCGGGCGTGGGCGGCTCCGACTATGAGGCCCCCGTGATCCGGCTGGGCTACACGTCCTACTTCACGCCGTCGCGCATCTACGACTTCGTGCTGCCCACCCCGGAGGTGCCGGCGGGAGAGCTGCTGCTGCGGAAGGAAAGCCCGGTCCTCGGCGGTTATGACGGCAACGACTATGTGGCCACCCGTGAATGGGCCACAGCAGCCGACGGCACCCGGATCCCGCTGTCCGTGCTGCGGCACAAGGCCGTGAAGCAGGATTCCACTGCGGCAGGCCTGGTGTACGGCTACGGCTCCTACGAGATGAGCATGGACCCCGGCTTCGGCATTGCGCGGCTGTCGCTGCTGGACCGCGGCGTGGTGTTCGTGATCGCCCACATCCGCGGCGGCGGCGAGCTTGGCCGGCACTGGTACGAGAACGGCAAGAAGCTCACCAAGAAGAACACCTTCACCGACTTCGTGGACGCCACTGACTGGCTGGCGGCCTCGGGCTGGGTGGACCCGGCAAAGATCGCCGCCCTGGGCGGTTCGGCCGGCGGCCTGCTGATGGGCGCCGTGGCAAACATGGCACCCGAGAAGTACGCCGTCATCGTGGCACAGGTGCCGTTCGTGGACCCGCTGACCAGCATCCTGGATCCGGAGCTGCCGCTGTCCGCCCTGGAGTGGGAGGAATGGGGCAACCCCATCACGGACCCCCACGTCTACGAGTACATGAAGTCCTACTCCCCCTACGAGAACGTGCGCCCGGCCGCCTACCCCAAGATCGCCGCCGTGACGTCCTTCAACGACACTCGGGTCCTTTACGTTGAGCCTGCGAAGTGGGTGCAGGAGCTGCGCAACAAGACCACCGGCTCAGAGCCGATCGTGATGAAGATTGAGATGGACGGCGGCCACGGGGGTGCCTCCGGCCGATACGTGCAGTGGCGCGAGCGGGCCTGGGACTATGCGTTCATTGCGGATTCCCTCGGCGCCACGGAGCTGCTCCCTGGCGCCGGCCTGAAGTAGGACGAAAGCGGCGTACGCCATCGACTGCTCCGATATTGCCGTTTAGAGCCCCGAGAACGGCGTTTTCGGAGCAATCGATGGGGAAATCCGGGACCTTAGGTTTGCGGGTGCTCCACCAGCCACTCCGCCAGGGTTTCGAGGTTGGCGCGGACGGTGCGGCCCTGGGCCCGTTCAACAAGCGGGTCTGCCAGCTTGCCGAAGACGCCGCCCAGGCCACTCGCGGCGTCGATCCGCTGGGTGAGGCGGGCGCCGCCGTCGGCCGGTTCAAGGGTAAAGGTGATGGTGAAGTCGAGCTTGCCCTCGACGGAGCGGGACACCATGCGCCGGGGCGGATCGAACTCGGTGACTTCCACGGTCCAGTCGAACTGCCGGCCCATGACCTTGCTGGTGCCGCGCCCGCGGGTGCCGACACCGAGGGGGCCGTCCCCCACCTGTTCCGAGGTGGTGACCGAGGAGTCAAAGACCGCAACGTTCTGGAACTTCGACACGAAGTCGAAAACTTCCTGCGGCGGCCGGGCAACAACAACACTTTCTTCCACAACAGGCATTGGAGCCTCCTTCAAAGGGCACCTGATGCCGGCTCGGCTCTGCCGGCACGATAGGCAGGCACAGCGCCAGAGTGGACCGCGGGCCAAGCCCTGTCAAGAGGGCGCTGGCCGGCCGATTATTTCTCCACTCAATGGTCTTTAACGGCCGTTTTTACTTAGGTGAGCCTTAGCTAATACCATCGTCGGATGACCACGCAGCTTGATTTCGCGCGGGTACCTTTCGCTGCCGATCTCTCGAGCTACGGCAACAGGCCTGCCATCATCACCGACGGACTGACCCTCACCTACGGCGAACTCGCCGACAGGGTGGACAGCTTCGCCCAAAGGTTGGGCACCGAACGGCGCCTCGTCGCCCTCGCCGCCTCCAATGACGTGGAGTCCGTGGTCGCGTACCTGGCAGCCCTTGCCTCCGGCCACCCGCTGATCCTCCTCCCGGAGGACAAACCCGCGGCCCTTGACTCCCTGGTGGCCGCCTACGATCCCGACGTTGTGGTGCGCTCAGCCAACGGGCAGTGCGTCCTGGACGAACGCCGCCCGGGGACAAGGCACACCCTGCATCCGGACCTTGCCCTGCTCCTGAGCACCTCAGGGTCCACCGGCTCCCCCAAGCTTGTGAGGCTTTCCCACGCCAACCTCCAGGCCAATGCCGAATCCATCGCCACCTACCTGCAGATCACCCGGGACGACCGCGCCGCCACCACGCTGCCCATGTCCTACTGCTATGGGCTTTCGGTCATCAACAGCCACCTCCTGCGCGGTGCAGGCCTGGCCCTCACCGGGCTGTCCGTCGTGGATCCGTGCTTCTGGGAGCTGTTCCGGCGGGAGGGGGCCACGGCCTTCGCCGCCGTCCCGTACACCTTCGAACTGCTGGAACGCGTGGGCTTCGCGGATATGGACCTGCCCAGCCTGCGCTACGTCACCCAGGCCGGCGGCCGGCTGGCCCCTGACTCCGTACGGCACTACGCCGAACTGGGCCAGCAGCGGGGCTGGGACCTCTTCGTGATGTACGGGCAGACAGAAGCCACCGCCCGCATGGCCTACCTGCCGCCGGACCTCACAACCGACCATCCCGGTGCCATCGGTGTTCCCGTTCCCGGCGGAGCCTTCCGGCTCGAGCCAGTCCCGGGACTTGCTGACGGCGAGCTGGTGTACACCGGGCCGAACGTTATGTTGGGCTACGCCGAGACCCCGGGTGACCTGGCGTTGGGCCGCACGGTGACCGAACTGCGCACCGGCGACCTGGCCCGGAAGAACAGTGCCGGGCTCTACGAGGTGACGGGACGGCGGAGCCGGTTCGTCAAGATCGTGGGGCTGCGCGTGGACCTGGGCCAGGTGGAACGCCTCCTCGCCGACCTCGGCGTGGATGCGGCCAGCGCCGGCACGGACCAGCGGCTCGTCGTCGCCGTCGAAGGGGACCACGACACCCACCTGCTCACCAAGGTCCTCGCCCAGGGGCTGGGACTGCCGCGGGCCGCCGTCGACCTCCATGCCGTGGAGGAGCTTCCGCGCCTGGGCACCGGCAAAGTGGACTATCCTGCGGTGGCCGCCCTGCCGGCGGCACTGCCCTCCCGTCCGGCCACAGCCACTGACTCCGCGGTGGACGTTTCCGGCGGAACCGCCCGGCACGGCAGCGCTGTACAGCCGGACACGGTCAGGCGGATCTTCGGGGACACGCTGGAACTGACGGACATTGCCGACGACGACACGTTCGTTTCGCTCGGCGGCGACTCGCTGTCCTTCGTGGCCGCCTCCGTCCGGCTGGAGCAGGTGCTGGGTCACCTGCCGGCGGACTGGCACGTGACGCCGGTCCGGGACCTCAAACCGCGGCCCAACCGGCGCCGGGAGCGGCATCCGGCCAGTGAAGCCGGCGGGCATCCGGACGGGCGCGGCGGAAAGCCGGCCCGTCCGTGGACCGCGCGCCTGCTGGCCCCGATGGACACAAGCCTCGTCCTCCGCGCCATTGGGATCTTCCTCATTGCCAGCACCCACATCGGCCTCTTCAGCTGGCAGGGCATGGCGCACGTGCTGTTCGCCGCAGCCGGATTCAACTTCGCCCGCTTCCAGCTCTCGGGCGACAGGATGCCCCGCCTGCGGCGCCAGCTCACCAGCGTGGCCCGGATCGCGGTGCCCAGCATGGTGCTCATAGCCTTCGCTTACCTGGTCACGGACCGCTACGGCCTGGTGAACATCGTGCTCCTGAACGCCATCCTCGGCCCGGAGCAGGTGACCACGCAGTGGCATTTCTGGTTCATCGAGGTGATGGTTTACATCCTGCTGGCAATGACGGCCCTGCTCAGCATCCCCTGGCTCCACCGTGCGGAGCGCCGGTTCCCGTTCGTCTTCCCGCTGGTCCTGTTCGGTGCTGGCCTGCTCACGCGCTTTGAGCTTGTAGAGCCGGGCGTACCCCATACCGTCCCGGCCCTGTGGCTGTTCGCCCTGGGCTGGGCAGTGGCCCGCTCCCGCACCCTCGCCCAGCGCTGCGTTGTCACCGCCCTCACGGTCCTTACCGTCCCCGGATTCTTCGAGAACCCCCACCGGGACCTCACCGTGATGGCCGGGATCCTGATGCTCGCCTGGCTGCCCACCCTTCCGGTGCCGCGCGCCATGAGCCGCCTGGCAGTCCTGCTGGCCAGCGCGTCGATGCACATCTACCTGGTCCACTGGCTGGTCTACCCCCTGCTCACCGGCATCAGCGTTCCCCTGGCCGTGGCCGCCTCGCTGGCTGCCGGGGTGGCCTACTGGGCCCTGTGCAACAGGGCCGCCGGGGCAGCTGCCCGCTACCTGGCACGAAGGTGAGGTGACGACGGCGGCCGCCTCCCGCCGTCGTCCGCCCACCTACAGGCCGCGGCAGTACCCGGAAAAGCTAACCGTGCTTACTATTGTGGAGCATCCGTATTCCCACCGGAGACCGCCACGGCCCGGACCCCACCAAAGGAGCTGTCATGCCGCTACGCAAGGGAACGTCCGTCGAATGGAACACGTCGCAGGGCATGACCCACGGAAAGATCGTTGAGAAGAAGACCAGCGACTTCGAGCTGGACGGACACACGCACCGTGCCAGCGAGAACGAGCCGCAGTACGTTGTGGAATCCGCCAAGACCGGCGCCCGGGCCGCGCACAAGGCGTCCGCCCTGACCGAAAAGAAGTAGCGCCGTGGCCGCCCAGCATGAAGTGGTGATCATCGGCGGGGGCAACGCCGGCGTATCCCTGGCAGCCCGCCTGGAACGCTACGGGGTCAAGGACGTGGCCGTCATCGAGCCCAGGGACCACCACCTCTACCAGCCGCTGTTCTCCCACATTGCCGGCGGCCGGGCGCAGGCGCAGGAGGCCATCCGCTCCCAGGAGTCGGTAATGCCCCAGGGCGTGACATGGATCCGGGACGGCGCCGTGGACGTGGACACGGACACGAACACCGTCAGCCTGGCCTCCGGCTCGTCCGTGTCCTACGGGCAACTGGTGGTGTGCCCCGGCCTGCAGTATGACTGGGACGAGGTGCCGGGCCTGGCCGAGGCCGTGCATTCGCTGCACGGGGCGTCGCATTACGAGTTCGAGCTGGCACCCAAGGCCTGGACCCTGCTGAGCGGTCTCACGTCCGGAACCGCCGTTTTCACCATGCCCGCCGGCCCCATCAAATGCGGCGGCGCCAGCCAGAAGCCCATGTACCTTGCCTGCGACTACTGGCGCGAACAGGGCGTGCTGGACCAGATCCGCGTTGTGATGGTCCAGCCCTACCCCACTGTTTTCGGGGTGCCCGAGATAGACCGGGAACTTGACCGCAAGATCTCCGAATACGGCATTGAACTGCGAACCAACAGCGAACTGGTTTCCGTGGACGCGGCGGGCCGGAACGCCACCATACGGGACATCTCCACGGGCGCCGAGGACACCATCCACTACGACGTGCTGAACGCTGTTCCGCCGCAGTCGGCACCGGACTGGCTCAAGGCCACGGACCTGCCTGCCGCCGGGGACACCGGCGGGTTCGTGGAGGTGGACCGCCAGACGCTCCGCCACATCCGGTTTCCGAACGTCTGGTCCCTGGGAGACGCGGCAGGGACCACCAACTCAAAATCCGGCGGCGCCCTCCGGAAACAGACCAAGGTACTGGCCAAAAACCTGGTCTCCGCCCGGAAGGGAAAGCCTCTGCGCGCAAAGTACAACGGCTACTCCGTGTGCCCGTTCACCGTCTCGCGCGACACCGTGGTGTTCGCCGAATTCGACGACCGCTACCGGCCCATGCCCACCATTCCCCGGGTACCCACGTGGAACGAGAGCAAGCTGTCCTGGGTGGTGGACCGGGACATCTTCCCGCAGGTCTACTGGAACCTGATCCTCAAGGGCCGGGCGTAAGTGAGAGAGCATCCCGGGAAAACCGCCCTCAAGTGAGAGAGCGTCCCGGGAAAACCGCCCTCAAGTGAGAGAGCGTCCGGGGCGCCGGGGCACCTACGGAGCAACCGATGAGGAGACGACGGCGGCCGTCGCCTCCGCGATGGCGCGCTCCTCGTCCGTGGGAACCACCAGGACGGGGATGGCGGAGCCCGCTGTGGAAATGACGCGGGGTTCCTTGGACCGCTCGGCGTTCAGGCCGGCGTCGAGCTCTACGCCCAGCGCGCCCAGCCGGTCCGCCACCAGCGCACGGAACTGGTGCGAGTTCTCGCCGATGCCGGCGGTGAACACCAGGGCCTTCGCCCCGCCCACGGCGACGTGGTATCCGCCGATGTACTTGGCCAGCCGGTAGGACGTGACGGCAAGGGCCGTGGCGGCCTTGCCGTCGCCGGAGTCGGAGGCCTCCACCACCGAGCGCATGTCATTGTTGCCGGCCAGGCCCTTCAGCCCGGATTCGCGGTTCAGCATGGTGTCCAGGTCCTCAGGGGTCCAGCCGGCCCGGCCCAGGAACACCAGGATGGAGGGGTCCAGGTCGCCTGAGCGGGTCCCCATCACCAGGCCCTCAAGCGGCGTGAAGCCCATGGACGTGTCCACCGACTTGCCGCCCCGGATGGCCGTGACGGAGGCGCCGTTGCCCAGGTGGGCGATGACGCCGTCGAACTCTTCGACGGGCAGGTCCAGCAGCGCGGCGGCGCGCCGGGTCACGTACTCGTGGGAGGTGCCGTGGAAGCCGTAGCGGCGGATGCCGTGGTTGGTGTACAGCTCGTCCGGGACGGCGTAGCGCCAGGCGTGCTCGGGCAGCGTGCGGTGGAACGCCGTGTCGAACACGGCAACCTGCGGCATGTCCGGCCACTTTTTGGTGATGGCCCGGATGCCCAGGACGTTGGCCGGATTGTGCAGCGGCGCCAGCGGGTTGAGGCGCTCGATGGCGCGCGTGATCTCGTTGTCGATCAGTACAGGCTCGGCGAAGCGCTCCCCGCCGTGCACCACCCGGTGGCCCACCGCGGCCAGCTCCAGGCCCCCAAGTTCCCGGTGGATGGCGGCGTCCACCTGCTCCAGCGCCTCGGCATGGTCACGCGGGCCCTCGATCTCGCCGTCGCCGTCGCCGCCGTTTCCCATGCCGATCTTCTCGATCAGCCCCTCGGTCAGGACGCTCCCGGCGGCGACGTCGCGCACCTGGTACTTGAGCGAGGACGATCCGGAGTTGATGACGAGCACGAGCATGTGGGGCCTCCTGAGCCTTGCTTCTGCGGTTCAAACCCCACTATAGGCGGGCCGGGGCGCGGGTTTCTTGCGGACAGGCGCCGCCGGCGCCTAGAGTCGGCAACACGAGCTGGACCACGCCCGAGAGGACACTTCCATGACGAACGAACCGAATTCGATCGACGAGAACGACCCCACCAACACCGGATCCAGCAGCACGGCGCCCCTGGACCCGCAGGCGGACTCGGATACCGGTTCCGGGAAGAAGGACCCCACAGGTGTGGAAGGTGCCAACCCCGCCCTGGACGACACCGGCGCCCTGAAGGCCGGGGAGACCGGCGAGGCACCCGAAGCTCCCGAGAACACCGAGGACCTGGACCTCACCCCGCAGGGCCTGTCCGATGAGCCTGCCAAGCAGGAGGACCCGGCCAGCCTGGCCAAGCCGGACAACAGCTGACGCGGCGCTAAGCACCTAAAAATAAAGGGCGACGGCGGCACCTCCGGAGGTGACGCCGTCGCCCTTTGCACTCGCTGGCTTAACTGCCCGGGAGGCAGCCCTAGGAAGCGGCGGCCTGGGCCTGGATGGCCGTGATGGCCACAGTGTTCACGATGTCCTCCACGGTGCAGCCGCGGGAGAGGTCGTTGACCGGCTTCCGCAGCCCCTGCAGGACCGGCCCGACGGCCACAGCCCCGGAGCTTTGCTGCACCGCCTTGTACGTGTTGTTGCCGGTGTTGAGGTCCGGGAAGATGAACACGGTGGCCTGCCCCGCCACCGAGGATCCCGGCATTTTGGACTCGGCGATGGAGGCGTCCACGGCAGCGTCGTACTGGATGGGGCCTTCGACGGCGAGGTCCGGACGGCGCTGGCGGACCAGGTCGGTGGCCTGCCGCACTGCGTCCACAGCCTCCCCGGAGCCGGAACCGCCGGTTGAGTAAGACAGCATGGCCACCCGCGGCTCCACCCCGAACTGCGCCGCGGTCTCTGCCGAGGCCAGTGCGATGTCCGCGAGCTGCTCAACGTTCGGGTCCGGGTTCACGGCGCAGTCGCCGTACACCAGCACCCGGTCCGGCATCAGCATCAGGAACACCGAGGACACGATCTTCACCCCTTCGCGCGTCTTCACGAACTCCAGCGCCGGCCGGATGGTGTGGGCGGTGGTGTGGGCCGCACCGGACACCATGCCGTCCACCACGCCGAGCTGGACCATCATGGTGCCGAAGTAGCTGACGTCCTGCATGATCTCCAGCGCCTTCGCCAGGTCCACACCCTTGTGCGCCCGCAGTTCCGCGTACTTCTCGGCGAACTTCTGGCGCAGGTCCGAGGTGGCAGGGTCCACGATGTTGATGCCGGAGAGGTCGATGCCGCGGGCGGCCGCCAGTTCGCGGACTTCCGATTCGGGGCCCAGCACGGTGAGGTCGCAGACGTCGCGGCGGTGCAGGATCTCGGCAGCCCGGAGGATCCGCACATCGGTTCCTTCCGGCAGCACCACGTGCCGGCGCTGCGACCTGGCGCGTTCAATGAGGTCGTGCAGGAAGCGCAGCGGGGTCATCCGCTCGGCCCGGGGCAGGTGGAGGCGCTCCACCAGTTCGGTCTCGTCCACCCGGCGGGACCAGAGGCCCAGGGCGGACGCCACCTTTCGGCGGTGCCCGGACCAGATCTCGCTGCGGACCTCGGAGACCCGGCGGGCCGTGGTGTAGGTGTCCTCCCTGGCGGCGAACACGGGGAACGGGGCCTGCGCCAGGAGCGGGTAGATGTTGGCATCCGGGGCGAGCCCGCCGGTGAGGATGAGCGCGGAGGCCACCGGAAACTCCGGCGAGAAGGACGCCGCAAGGCACGCCACCATCACGTCCGCCCGGTCACCGGGGACGATCACCAGGGCACCTTCGTCCAGCACGTTCAGGAAGTTGCCCACGTTCATCGCGGCCACCTTGATGTCCTTCACGTCGCGTTCCATGTCCGGCCGCCCGGCGATCTGGCGCACGCCCAGCGCCGCGGCAACCTCGCCGGTGGTGGGCCGTGCGATCGCCTCCAGTTCGGGCAGGATGTACACGGGCCGCTTGGAGGCCCCGGGCTTCACGGCGGCGGCGATTGCGTCCAGGTCTTCCGGGTCCGCCCGGTTCACCATGATGGCCAACAGGGTGCACCTTTCGGCGGCGAGTTCCTTCCGGGCAACCTCGACGGCGGCCGCGGCTTCGGCGACAGTCCGTCCCTTGGCGCCCACCACCGCCACGATGGGGGCGGCCAGGTTGTTGGCCAGGCGGGCGTTGAGGTCGAATTCGACGGCGGAGTCCTGGCCCACCAGGTCCGTCCCCTCCACGATCACCACGTCGCAGTGCCGCGAGATCTCGGCGAAGATTTCCACGCAGCGGGCGTCGATCTCGGCCCGGTTCCCTTCGGCCAGGAGTGTCCGGACTTCCTCGTGGGTGAGGCCGCCGCGGCAGCGCTCGTCCTCTAGCGCGAAGCGGGACTTCATCAGCGCGACCATGGGATCGGCCGCGGCGTCCGGGCCATGGACCACGGGCTTGAAGAAGCCGATCCTGTCCGCATGCCGGTGGAGGGTGTCCGCCAGACCCAGGGCCACAAGTGACTTGCCCGATCCGGGGGTGGTTGCGCTGACGTAGATGCCTTTGGCCATGGTCCGCCCTTTGCTGTGCTGGTGTCCCTCCATCCTTGCACTTCCCTCCCCGCGAGATGGCACTTCAGAGCAATGTCCGCCGCCGGGGCCCCCGTCAAGTGCCACCTCGCGGGGACCTGCCGGGCCGCCGACGTACATTCCAGCCCGGTTTTGGACCGCCCCGCCCGGAGGTTGCCGCTAAAAAGCGGGCCTGACGCCCTAAAACCGGGCCGGAGCGGCGGCCGCAGACGCCCCGGCCCTTGACACCGGACCCCTCCATGGGATTACCTAATGAACATTCGGTAAATAAAGCTGGAGGCAATGACGCATGGCTGAAACCACCCTTTCCGGGCCCACACACCAGATCCTGGAGAACGACTATGCCTCCGAGTGGATGGGCATCGAAGTCCTCGCCATCAGCGACGGCCACGCAACCATCCGGATGACCCTCCGGCAGGAAATGCTCAACGGCTTCGGCATGGCCCACGGCGGAATGATCTTCGCCTTCGGCGACACCGCGTTCGCCCTGGCGTGCAACCCCGCCGTCCAGGCACCCGGTGAGGAAAACAGCATCACTGTGGCCTCCGGCGTCGACATCAACTTCCTTAAACCTGCCTTCCGCGGCCAGGTGCTGACCGCGGTGGCGGACCGCCGCTCCAGCGCCGGACGCAGCGGCCTGTATGACATCCAGATTTTCGCCACGGATGCCCAGCCTGGCGCCGCGCCAGCCACCTCGGCCCAGCCGCCAGCGGGCCGGCCGCCAGCGGGCCGGCCCACCCCCGCCCAGCCCAATACTGCCCAGCCCAGTTCAGCCCAGCCCGGCGAGCTTATTGCCGAGTTCCGCGGACGCAGCCGCACCATCCCCAAGAAGTAGGAAAACCATGACCCTGCATGCCCCCGAAACCCCCGCCGCTGCAGCAGCAACGGCCGCAGGCACTAACGTCATCCTGGACCGCGAGGAGACCATGTCCCGCGACGAGCTCGAAGCCCTGCAGCTCAGCCGCCTGCAGCACACCGTTGCCTACGCGTACGAGCGCGTGCCCCTGTACAAGCGCAAGTTCGACGACGCGGGCATCCACCCGAACGACCTCCGCGAACTCAGCGACCTGGGCAACTTCCCCTTCACCACCAAGGACGACCTGCGCGAGGAATACCCGTTCGGGATGTTCGCCGTCCCGCAGCACGAAGTAGCCCGCGTGCACGCCAGCTCGGGCACCACGGGCCGGCCCACCGTCGTCGGGTACACCAAAAAGGACCTGGCGGACTGGGCAAAACTGGTGGCCCGCAGCTTCCGCGCCTCCGGCATCCGCCCCGGCATGAAGGTCCACAACGCCTACGGCTACGGCCTGTTCACCGGCGGCCTGGGCGCGCACGCCGGCGCCGAAGCCCTGGGATGCACGGTCATCCCCATCTCCGGCGGGCAGACCGAACGCCAGATCCAGCTGATCCAGGACTTCAAGCCGGACGCCATCCTGGCCACCCCCACATACCTGCTCACCATCGCGGACGCCATGGCGCACATGGGCATCGACCCCGCCTCCACTTCGCTGAAGTACGCAGTGCTGGGCGCGGAGCCGTGGACCGAGGAGATGCGGCACGAGCTCGAGGTCACCATGAACATCAAGGCCTGCGACATCTACGGGCTCTCCGAGGTCATGGGCCCCGGTGTGGCCGGCGAGGCCGTGGAGACCCAGGACGGCAGCCACATCTGGGAGGACCACTTCCGCCCCGAAATCATCGACGCCTTCAACCCGGTGGTGGGCAAGGAGAACGTGCTGCGCGACGGCGAACACGGCGAACTGGTGTTCACGTCCCTGACCAAGGAAGCGCTGCCCATCATCCGGTACCGCACCAAGGACCTCACCCGCCTGCTCCCCGGCACGGCCCGCCCCGCGCACCGCCGGATGGGACGCATCACCGGCCGCAGCGACGACATGATCATCCTCCGCGGCGTGAACGTCTTCCCGTCCCAGATCGAGGAGATCGCCCTCCGCATCCCCGAGCTCAGCCCGCACTTCCAGCTTGAGCTCACCCGCCCTGAGGGCCAGCGGATGGACCAGATGACGGTGAAGATCGAGCGCCGGGAGACCGTCACCATTGAGCAGAGTTCGACGGCGGCGCGCGCCTTGAAGGAGCAGATCAAGATCCACGTGGGTTCTTCGTGCACGGTGGACGTGGTGGAGCCGGGCTCGCTGGAGCGGTCCAACGGCAAGCTGCGCCGGATCTACGACATGCGCCCCAAGGCGTAGGGAAATCCAGCGGTGGCGCAGGCTCCGGGCTGCGCCACCCTACCGACCGTTCATGAGAAACTAGCCACTATGCCCAGCAGCACTGAGACAGCCAGCACCGCCAAGCGCGGCCGCCCCGGATACGACCAGCAGTCGGTGCTGCGCATCGCCGTCGACGTCTTCAACCGGCACGGTTACGACGCCACGTCCATGGGCATCCTTGCCGACAACCTGGGCATCTCCAAGTCCGCCATCTACCACCATGTGCCATCCAAGGGCGACCTCCTGAAGCTCGCGCTTGAGCACGCGCTCGGCGGGCTTGAGGCCATCCTGGAAGAACCTGCAGCCACGTCCGGCGCGGCCGATGCCCGCCTCGAGTTTGTGCTCCGCGAAACCGTGGCCGTCCTGGTGGACCGGCTGCCGTTCGTCACACTGCTCCTGCGCCTGCGGGGCAACACCGAGATCGAACGCGACGCCCTGGAGCGCCGCCGCGCCTTCGACCACAAGGTGGCCGGACTGATCTCCGCGGCACGCGACGAAGGCTCGCTGCGCCAGGACATCGATCCGCGGACCGTCACCAGGCTGCTGTTCGGCATGATCAACTCGATCGTGGAATGGTACAAGCCGGGCGGGCCCCTCTCCCCCGAACGGCTTGCCGATGACGTGATCACCATGGCGTTCGACGGGCTGCACTCAACCAAGTCCTGAGCCAAATACTAAGGGTGCTTGGTATTTCCTCCGATCCCCGGCTACGGTGGTAGAAAGCCAGCCAGGACCCGGAGGAGGCCGTCCATGAACACCGTGACCCGCCGGGCCCTGCCGCGTCCGGCCCGCTTCCGGACAGCCGCGGGAGCAGCGCTGCTCACGGCATCCCTGGCCCTCACCGCCTGCACCGGTTCCACGCCTCCCCCGGAACCCAGCGGCACCTCCGGAGCCGCTTCAACGTCCACCGCAACGCCGCGCAGCACGGCCGCAGCCCCCGCGCCGGCTCCGGCTGCGGAGGGCGATATCCCCCAGCTGGTGGAAAACCTCGCTCCGTCCGTGGTCACCATCTTCACGGACGGCGGCCTGGGCAGCGGCGTGGTCTACTCCGAGGACGGCCTGATCCTCACGAACGAGCACGTGGTCCGGGGCAACACCCGCG
Organism: Pseudarthrobacter quantipunctorum; assembly: GCF_045291495.1. NCBI lineage: Bacteria > Bacillati > Actinomycetota > Actinomycetes > Micrococcales > Micrococcaceae > Pseudarthrobacter > Pseudarthrobacter quantipunctorum. The sequence goes on along the minus strand of NZ_CP148033.1, from coordinate 723,046 downwards.
TTGAGGTCGCCTTCGCCGACGGCCAGCGGGTGGAGGGAACCGTCAAGGCCACCGACCCCGTGACGGACCTCGCCCTGGTGCAGGCCAACCGCACCGGCCTGCCCAAACCCGTATACCAGACAGACCTGCCGCGGGTGGGTGAAGGGGCCGTGGTGCTCGGTTCGCCGCTTGGCTTCGAGAACACGGCAACCGCCGGGATCATCTCGGGGCTGCACCGGTCCATTCCGGGTTCGGCCTCCAACAGCCTGTCCCTGGTTGACCTGATCCAGACCGATGCCCCCATCAGCCCGGGCAACTCCGGCGGGGCCGTCATCAACATGCGCGGTGAAATCATCGGCATCAGCGAGGCGTACATTCCTCCGTCCGCCGGGGCCGTGGCCCTCGGGTTCGCCATTCCGGCCGCCACCGCCGTGGAAGTGGCCGAGGAACTGCTGGCGGACGGCACCGCCGAGCACGCCTACCTGGGCCTGACCCCGGGGGAACTGACCCCGCAGATCGCCGGCCAGCTGGGCATTGACGCAAGCAACGGCGTCGTGGTTCTGGCAGTGGACGAGGACGGCCCGGCCGGACGCGCAGGCATCCGCCCCGGTGACGTCCTGGAATCCATGGAGGGCGTGGACCTCACCGCCCCGGAGAAGCTCCTGGCGGAACTCCGGGGCCGCAACCCCGGCGATACCGTAGGCTTCAAGGTCAAGCGGCAGGACCAGAGCCTTGACCTCAAGGCGGACCTCATCGCGCGGCCCACAAGTAACACCCGATAGGAAGGTAAGAAAATGAGCCACCCCAAAGACGAAGCAGACGCCGGATACATCATTCCGGACCCCTCGAAGGTCCGTGAGGACGTCCCCGGCGACGCCGGCGATGAAGCCAACGTAATCCGCTTCAGCGAAGAGCAGGCCCTGATCGAGGAACAGTCCCACGGCATCCGCCCGGACACATACAGCGTCCCCTCCGGCGGCCCCACCATGGCTGAGGCCCGGGGCAACATGGACCTCTCGGACCAGAGCGAAAGCGGCCACGGTACCGGCCGCGAGGATGACAGCAGCGACGACAGCCTGCACGGCGGCGCCGAGTCCTGATTTCCCGGCTGCCCGCGCAGCCGCTGCCAGCACGCCGAATGGGCGGTCCCGGTATTCCGGGGCCGCCCCTTCCGTGCCTCACCGGTGCGTGGCTAGAGTTCGTATTCGGCCTGGATGCCGAGCTTCTCGTGGACACACAGGATGTTGTGCTCGGTGTCCATGAACCACGCGCACTTCTCCGAGTCGGTGGTGCAGATGTGGTTCTCTGTTTTCAGGTTGGGCAGGTCGTAGTCTTGGAACGCGACACCCCTGGCTTCCATGTCCCGGACTGTCCGCTCAATGTCCGTCACCTCAAAGCTCAGGGCGGTGTGCTCGGAGTGCTTGCCGTCCGAGACCGGCATCAACTGCAGCATGGGGCCGCCGTCGCTGCCGAGCAATTCGCTTCCGTCGTCTGTCATGCCGCGGTGCGGGAGTCCGAGCTTTTCGGTGTAGAACCTTCGGGCGCGCGCTGCATCATCGACTGGCAGGACGGTTGTGGCTGTGTTCATTCTTAGGTTCATGTGGCCACCTCCTACGGGCAGAATTTTACGCTTCCGCCCGCCAAAAAGATCCGCCCGCTGCCCCGCCCTGTCCAGGACAAACGCTCTATCACTCCATGCCGGCTAATCCCCAACGCTCCATCACTCCATGCCGGAAACTCCCCAACCCTCTATCACTCGATGCCGGCTAATCCCCAACGCTCCATCACTCCAGGGGAGAAAGTGAGAGAGCGCCGTCCAAAATGCCGAATGTAGTGAGAGAGCGTCACGCCAAAACGCACATCAAGTGAGAGAGCGTGCCGGGTGGGGGTTACTTGGCTACGAGGGTGAGGACGTCGTAGGTGGCCACGATTTCGTCGTTCTGGTTGGTCAGGACGGCATCCCAGGCCACCTCGCCGTATTCGTCGGTCTCGCGCGGGGTGATCTTCTTGGCGGTCAGCGTTACCCGGATGGAGTCACCCGCCGCAACGGGGGTGATGAACCGCAGGTTTTCCAGGCCGTAGTTGGCCAGCACGGGACCCGGAGCAGGCTCCACGAACAGGCCGGCACCCCAGGCCAGCAGGAGGTAGCCGTGCGCCACGATGCCCGGGAAGAACGGGTTGGCTTCCGCGGCCTCGTGGTTGGTGTGGGCGTAGAAGGTGTCACCGGTGGAGTTGGCAAAGGCGGTGATGTCCTCCAGGGTGACCTGGCGAAGTTCGGACCGGACGGCGTCGCCGATCCGCAACGTCTCCAGGGACTTCCGGAACGGGTGGGTCCCCTCCGTCTCAACGGTAAAGTTCCGGTTGGCACCGGCATGCCAAACGCCCGTGACGGCGGTGAGCATGTTCGGTGAACCCTGGATGGCGGTGCGCTGCATGTGGTGCATCACCGAACGGATGCCGCCCAGCTCCTCACCGCCGCCGGCCCGGCCGGGCCCGCCGTGGACCAGGTGCGGCACGGGCGAGCCGTGGCCCGTCGACGAACGGGCGTCCTCGCGGTTGAGCATCAGCACGCGGCCGTGGTGGGCGGCGATGCCGGTCACCAGTTCGCGGGCCACCGACGGATCGTTGGTGCACACCGACGCCACCAGGGAGCCGCCGCCGCGGGCGGCGAGGCGGACGGCGTCGGCAAGGTCCTTGTAGCCGATCACCGAAGACACGGGGCCGAACGCCTCCAGGGAGTGGACTTCCTCCGCTTCGGGGTCCTGCCAGTTCAGCAGCACGGGCGCCATGAACGCGCCGCCGTCCACCACGCCCGTGGATCCATCCGCGGACGTGACCGACGGCGAATCCAGCGTGCCGTACGCAAGCTCACCGCCGGCGTCGAGCATTGACTGGACAGCAGCGCGCACGTCCTCGAGCTGCTCCACGGAGGCGAGCGCGCCCATGGTGACGCCCTCCGCGCGGGGGTCGCCCAGGACCACGCGCTCCTGGATGCGCTTGCCGATGGCGGCGGACACAGCCGGAACCATCTCCTGCGGCACGATGGCGCGGCGGATAGCCGTGCATTTCTGGCCCGCCTTCGCCGTCATCTCCGTGACAACGGATTTCACGAAGGCGTCGAATTCTGGGGTTCCCTCCACGGCATCCGGACCAAGGATGGCGGCGTTGAGGGAGTCGGTCTCGGACGTAAAGCGGACACCGCCCTGCACCACATTGGGGTGCGACTTCAGGGACAGGGCCGTGGACGCCGAGCCGGTGAAGGCCACCAGGTCGCGGTAGTCCAGGACGTCCAGCAGGCCTCGGACGGAACCGGAAATGAGCTGCAGCGAGCCCTTGGGGAGGATGTTCGATTCAACGATGGCCTTGACCACCGCAGCCGCCACGTACCCGGTGGGAGTGGCGGGCTTGACGATGGTGGGGACGCCGGCGAGGAAGGCCGGGGCGAACTTCTCCAGCATGCCCCAGACGGGGAAGTTGAAAGCGTTGATCTGTACTGCCACGCCCGGGATGCGGGTGTAGATGTGCTCTCCGGCGAAGGAGCCGTCCTTGGACAACACTTCCATGGGCCCGTCCACCACCACCTGGGAGTTGGGAAGCTCGCGGCGGCCCTTGGACCCGAACGTGAAAAGGACCCCGATGCCGCCGTCGATATCAATCATCGAGTCCACCTTGGTGGCTCCGGTCTGGGCGGAGAAGGCGTAGAAGTGCTCGCGCCGGGCATTGAGGTACTGCGCCAGCTCCTTGAGCTTGAGGGCGCGCTGGTGGAAGGTGAACCCGCCGAGTTCCTGCTGGCCTGTGGTGCGGCCATAGTCAACGACGGCGGCCAGGTCCAGCCCCTCCGTGCTCACCTTGGCCAGGACTTCCCCGGTGCTCGCGTCCCGGACAGGCGTTGCGGAAGCTGCCGCTCCGGCGTCGGGCGTCCACCAAGAATCCATGATGAAGCTGGGCACTGTCTCCACGGTGTCCACCGTGGCCTGGGGAGCTGTGGCTGTGGTTGTCATCGTTGACGGGTCCTTCCAACAAAGGGGCAGACAGAAGCGGCCAAAGATTACTGACCGTCCGTTCGGTAATATATTTACCATACATGAATGTGCCCCGCTGCACACTAGGAAGCCTGGTGCACACTGGAGGCCGCATACAGTAATGCCAGCCGCGCAGAAGGAGAACACATGAGCACGCCATCACCGAAAGAGGCAGCAGCGGAGGGCCACCCCGGCAGCGACAAGGAGCTGTGGAAGATCACCCTCGGCGAACTGGACGAGAAAATGGGCGTCAAAATTGTGGAGGAGTCCGTCCAGCGCGTGGTGGCCACCATGCCTGTGGAGGGTAACAGGCAGTCTTTCGGGCTGCTCCACGGCGGGGCGTCCCTGGCCGTGGGTGAAGCGGTGGGTTCCTGGGCGGCCGTGATCCATGCGAGCACACTGGGCAAGACGGCCGTGGGCGTGGACGTCTCGGCCACCCACCACCGCTCAGCAAGGGAAGGGCAGATCACCATCACGGCCACACCCATCCACCTGGGCGGCACGCTCACCACCCACGAGGTGCTCATCACCAACGAGGCCGGTCAGCGGCTCTGCACCCTCCGGATCACCAACCTGCTCATGCGGCGCCACAAGTAGCCCGTTGATCTGTCAGACGGCGCTGTTATTCGCTGGCCCTGGCGCTGCCGGGTTATGGGTCATCCGGCGGTGTCCTGCCTCCGGCGGCGGACTAGCGCCGTCAACAGCGTTCCGACGGCGATCGCCCCGGCAGCAGTGCCCGCTGCGGGGAGCGCGCTGGCACCCGTGTACGCAAGGCCGCCGCTGTCACGGTCCCGGGCGTAGCCGCCTGGCGGGGTGGCAGCAGGCGCAGGTACGACGACGGCGTCCTGGCCGGACGGCGGGGAACTCGCCGGGGACGGGGCCAGGTCAGCCGGGGCCGGGTCAACCGGCACAGTCGCCGGGCTTGCCGGAGGCTCTTCCGGAGCCGGCTGCGCCGGCGGAGCAGGTTCAGTTGGAGCCGGTCCTGCAGGAGCAGCGGGGGCGAACTCAAAGTCCGCAGCACCGGAGGCACTGAACCCGTTCACGGTCTCGGCGGTAAACCGGAGTGTTTCTTTGCCCTCCGGCGCCGGGAAGCTCCAGGTCCCGTCGGCGTTGACCGGGACGTCGAAGGCGTCCTGGCCCTGGATGGTGATCCGGACGTTTGAACCGGCAGCTACGGCGGTGGCAGGGGCTGCCGAAACTTTGCCGCTGATGGCCTGCCCCGGTTCATAGGTGGCGCCGGGCGCGGGAGAAGACACCGCAGGCCTGTTGAGGAAGAGTTCCAGCTGGTAGCCGGGCAGCACGGCCAGGCTGTCCGCCAAGGTGGCCCCCACCGCGAAATTCTCCACCACGTTGCCCTGTTCGTCAGGGGTATCTCCGGCGGCGTGGGTGCCCACGGCGTAATTGCCACTGAGATAGGGGCCGCCGGAATCGCCGCCGCTGGACTGGACGCCATAGGACAGGAAGCCGTTGAACGCCCGCAGGTCGTTGGGGTCCGCAGCATAGCCGGGCCCGGGAACCACAAAGATCCCCACGGCGTCCACCGTGCCGCAGGACCAGGCCGAAGTCCGCCCCGACCGGCAGACCGGCATCCCCGCAACGGGCTCGGCCGTGCCGATGATCTTGACCTCGGATTCCGGCTGGGACACGTCGCCCCAGGTGCTCGCGGCCGGCAGCGGGTCAAGGTCCGCACGGAGGGACTCCACCACCGCAATATCGGTTCCCACGTTCCCTGGATCGCCGGGCTGGAGCGGGTCGTCCACGCTCCCGGGCCGCAGGACCGGACTGTTGCCCGGGCCGCCGAACTGGCTGAAACCGAAGTTCCCGAGCAGCCCGGTCCGGTTGAACTGGAATTCGAGCTCTGCGGTTTCCGCTGCCCCGTCAGAAGCACAGTGGCCTGCCGTAAGGACGGCCGGCAGGCCGGACGGGTCAAACGCCGAAAAGCCCGTGGAACAGATCCAGCCTGTGTCCGCGATGTACCCGGCTCCCCCGCGGACGTCCTCTTCCGGCGCCAGCGGAGTGCCGTCGTCGAGCTCCACGTTGGCGAACCGGGCAACAAATTCCGCCGCCGATTTCTTGCCGAGGCCCGCCGCTTCGGAGCTCCTGACCTCTGCAGCCGCGGTACCGGTGCCTTCCGGTGCCGCTTCCAAAGCGCTGACGCCACCGGTCCGGATGACGAACTTTCCTCCTGAGGTGACCACCGCCTGCAGTCCATGGAGCCCCACCTCGGCCACGTACGCCTGGAACAGCTGCTCCGTGCTCCGCGCCAGCTCGGAACCCGGGTTCGGGGAAACAGGGTTCGGCGAAGCAGGGTCCGGCGCAGCAGGCACGACGGCGCTGGCTGGCGCCTCCAGAACAAGGCCAGGAATGCCGGCGGCGAGCACAGCCACGGCTTCCTGGAGTTCGGGCCCCGTTCCGGACACCACGATCCGCCCATCCTGAATACGGGTGCCCGCATGGCCGGGAACAGTCCGGAGCTGCCCGGCGGCGGCTGCGGCGCGGGAACCAAGTTCCCCGGCCGCGGCAAACTGTTCCGGGGTGAGGCCAAGGTCCCGCTGCACGGCATCGGCAAGGGCAGCGTCCGACAAGGAGGAAGAGCCCGGGCCACCAATAGCCCCCTCCGCCGGAGAAATTTCAGCGTCCGCCCAGCCCGGGGCAGCAGCAACAGCGGAGGTTGCGAGGATTCCCGCAGCCGCGCCCAGGGAAAGGACCCGGCGGAGTGCCTGCCCGCTCACCGGGCCACCCCCGCTCCGCAAAGGGCCAGCACGGCGTTCAGCTCAGCGGCACTGAGGCCGTTGTCCAGCAGGAACGTGCGGGTATCCAGGCTCCGCACGAATTCCGCCACGGCCTCTCCGCGTGCTTCGAGCAGCGGGACCAGCTCCGCCTCGCTGAGATAGCGTTCCAGCGCATGGGGCGGGCCGTGGGTGCGGTAGCGCTCGTTGATGCCGCGGGCTGCACGCCGGTAACTGTCGGCGATGTCCTGACCGGAGTCCCCGGCGAGGTCCTGGACCATGGCCGCCACCATGCCGCTGCGGTCACGGCCCGCCGCGCAGTGGAGCACCACGGCACCGCGGGCAGAGGCTGCCGCAAGTTCACGGAAGACGCCCACCAGCTTGTCCGGGAACAGCCGCGCGTTCTCCGGGTAATGGGCCGGATCATTGAGGTAGGGTCCCGTCACCGCGGTAAAGCGGGGGTGGCCCGGCTCCTCGGTCGGCGCTGAAACCACCACCATCCCGGACCAGGCTGCCCCGCCCACCACGGGATCCGTGTCCCGGCGCTGCGCCTCCGCCGCGTTGCGGAGGTCAATTACCGTGCGGATGCCGTCGTCGTACGCCTGCCGCCAGCCGGCCTCGGTGAGCCATTCGCGCCGGCCCATGCGGTAGACGCCGCCGGCCACATGCCATGCGTTGACAGCACCATCCCAGTCCATGGGCCTGCCCGGTTTCTTCATTCGCACAGCTAATCACACCCGCCACACGAGGCGCATGTCACAGGCAGGTAGTACGGTGGCTCGTACTTGCCTTCTTCCACCATTCAAGGAGAGCCACTTGGGAAACATCACTGCACGACGGCGCCACTCGGCTTTTGCAGCAGGCCTCGCCACCCTAGCCATGGCGGCAGGGCTGGCCACTGTTCCCGCACAGGCCGCGGACAAGACCAAGTACGTTGCCCTGGGAGACTCCTTCGCCGCCGGGCAGGGAGCCGGGCCGTACCTGGATGACTGCTACCGCAGTGACAACACGTATTCAGAGCTCGCTGACGGGGCCAAGGCCATAAAGCTGGTGGTCAACGAGGCCTGCAGTGGAAAGACCACCCAGGATGTGGTGGGCGCCCAGCTGAGCCAGCTGAACAAGAGCACCGAACTGGTGACCATCACCGCCGGCGGCAACAACCTCGGCTTCGGCGCCATCATCACCTATTGCGGCGTGGCCCTGGCAGGTGTGACCCCGGGCGCGGAGTGCGACGCTGCCACGGCCTATGCAGCGGCCCAGCTCGAGAGCGGGCAGCTGTACCGTGACGTAGTGTCGATGATTGAAAGCGTGCAGGCTGCCGCGCCCAATGCCAGGATCGTGGTCACCGGGTACCCGTACCTCCTGGACCCAATCCCGGCTGGCCTGACCGACCCCGCGGCGCTGTTCATCTACCAGGCCACAGAGTTGGCTGACGCCCTGAACGGGGCCATCGCCGCTGCCGCGGGCAGCACCGGGGCAACCTACGTTGACGTGAGATCGGCGTTCCTCGGCCATGGCGCCCTGTCCCCGGATCCGTGGATCAACCTCGGCGGCCCGGGAAACCCTGATAGCTTCCACCCGAATGCCGAGGGCTATGAGGCGTATTACACGGCCCTGAACGACGCCGGCGCCTACTCCGCCGGCTAGCAGGGCTCGTCTAGCCGCGCTTTGCCAGCCGGTACTCCAGGCCCGCCCGGACCATGGGCCACTCGTGCTCCAGGATGGAGAACACCACGGTGTCCCTGAGGAGCCCGTCGCGGGTCCTGGAGTGGTTGCGCAGCACGCCGTCCTGCTTGGCGCCCAGCCGGGCGATGGCCTCGCGCGACTGGTGGTTCAGCCAGTGCGTCCGGAATTCCACGGCCGGGCAGCCCAGCGTCTCGAACGCGTGCCGCAGCAGCAGGAGCTTGGAATCGGGGTTGGTCCCGGTTCCCTGGACGGACGCGGCGTTCCAGGTGGAGCCGATCTCCACCCGGGGCGTCCCGGCGTCGATGTTCATGTAGGTGGTCATCCCGATGATCCGGCCTGGAGCGCCGGTGGCGGGGTCGATCAGCCGGGTGGTGAACGGCAGCATGGATCCCTGCTCCTGCAGGGCGAGGCGGCGCCCGATCTCGTCAGCCATCTCCTCGGGAGCAGGCACGGAGGTGTACCAGAGCCGCCAAAGCTCGCCGTCCCGTGCCGCGTCCACCAGGCCGTCGTGGTGCTCCACGGACAATGGTTCCAGGGTTACATACCTGCCCGTGAGGGTAAGGGGTTCAAGGAAAGTCACGGCACCAGCCTAGGTGCAACCACCAGGGCCGGTTACGCTGGGGACAGCACCAGGACGGCGAGCGAGGGAGTTTACGTGTCAGGAACCAATCCGGACCCGGAGGATGACAAGATCACAGGCCTGGAGCCCGGCGGCGGGGTGCCGCCCGGCGAAACGCCTCCCGGCGAAGGGTCGGTGGCAGGCACCCAGGAACCCAGGCAGAAGGGGTCCGGAAAGGGCCAGCAGATCTTTTGGCTCGGTGCCATCGGGGCCGGCGTCCTGCTGTTCCTCCTCTACTTCATCGGCTACATCGTCGGTTTCTTCGACTGACCCGCATTCCTAGCCGGGCCAGCTGAAGAAGCCCTGGCCGGTCTTCCGCCCCAGTTCGCCCCGGGCCACCTTGTCCTTGAGGATCTGGGGCGGGGCAAAGCGCTCCCCCAGGGTGGAGTGCAGGTATTCTGCGATGCCCAGCCGCACGTCCAGGCCCACGATGTCCGTGGTGCGCAGCGGCCCGGTGGGGTGCTTGTAGCCAAGAACCATGGCGTTGTCGATGTCCTCGGCGGACGCTACGCCTTCCTCCACCATCCGCATTGCCTCCAATGCGATGGCCACGCCCAAGCGTGAGGAGGCAAAGCCGGGGGCGTCATTGACGACGACGGCGGTCTTGCCGAGTGCCTCCACCCACCTCCTCGCTGCGGCAGCGAGCTCCGGTGACGTCTGCCCGCCGAGCACCACCTCGATGAGCGTGGACGCTGGAACGGGGTTGAAGAAGTGCAGTCCGAGGAAATTTCCGGGCCGCTTCAGTTCTCCGGCGAGGCCGTTCACGGACAGTGAAGAGGTGTTGGAGGCCAGGTAGGCGTCCTCGGCCAGCCGCTCCTCGATACCGCGAAGTGACGTGACTTTCAGGTCCCAGTCCTCCGGCACCGCTTCCACCACCAGCTGGCGGTCCTTGAAGTCGTCATAGTCCACGGTCACGGAGAGCCGGGACACCATTTCGTCCAGATTGGCGTCCGTCATGCCCCGTTCAATGCTTTTAGCCGCCGCTGATTCCACGCGCTCACGGGCAGCTTCCGCGGACTGGTCGTCGCGCTCCACCACCAGCACGTCCGCCCCCTTGACCAGGAAGGCGTGGGCGATGCCGGCCCCCATGCGGCCGCCGCCCAGGACGCCAACCCGCGCTGGCAGGCCGGAGGAAAGTTCGGGTGTGTTCATCGGTTCTGTTCTCCGCTCTCGGTGCTCTCGGTGCCGGCCGTGGTTCCGGTGTTTTTGGCAGCGTTGCCGCCGTCCTTGCCGCCGGCTTTCGTGCCGGCCTTCCTGTCCAGGAACTCCTGCATCCGGTCGAACTTGGCCTGGGACTCGAACAGGATCCCCTGCGCCAGCTGGTCGATGACGGGATGCGCTTCCGCAGGGGCGTGGAACACGGACTTGGTGATCCGTACTGCCAGCGGATCCTGCCTGCCGATCCTGTCCGCCAGGCTGTGCGCCGCGTCCATCAGTTCCCCTGCTTCGTGGATCCCGGTGATGAGGTTTACGGCCAGCGCTTCCTCGGCGGTGAGGACCCTGCCCGCCAGGAGGATTTGCTTGGCCACCGGCTCTCCCACCAGTTCCTTCAGCCGCCAGCTGGCACCGGCGGCGGCGAGGATTCCCAGCCCGGTTTCGGGGTTGCCGATGCGGACGCTGGACGTCCCGATCCGGAAGTCCGCCGCGTAGGCCAGTTCTGCACCGCCGCCCAGGCAGTACCCGTCCAGTGCGGCAATCACCGGCATGGGCAGCTTGGCGATGCGGACAAAGATGGTGGAATTGATGCCCTGCAAGGCGTCGTCACGGCGCCGTTCGCGCAGCTGCGCAATATCGGCGCCGGAGGCGAACACCCCCTCCACGCCGGCGAGGATCAGCACCTTGGGGTTCTGCTCCAAGGCGGTGCAGACCACGTGCAGCTCGTCCACCATCTGCTGGTCAATGGCGTTGCGCACCTCGGGCCGGTTCAGCAGCACCACCACCCGGTCGGTACGTTCCTCCACCAGGAGCGTGTGGAACTTCTCGGCCGCCAGGTCCACGGGGCCGGCCATCAGACTTTCTCCAGCAGCATGGCCGTGCCCTGGCCGACGCCGATACACATGGTGGCGAGGCCCATTTTGGCGTCCTCGCGCTCCATCCGTCCCAGCAGGGTGATGGCGATCCGTGAGCCGCTGGAACCGAGCGGGTGCCCCAGGCTGATGGCGCCGCCGTCGTTGTTTACAACGTCCGGGTCCAGGCCCAGGCGCCGGATGCAGGCGAGGGATTGCGTGGCAAAGGCTTCGTTAAGTTCGACGGCGCCGAGGTCGCCCACGCTGTAGCCGCTCCGCTTGAGCACTTTCTGGGTGGCGGGGACGGGGCCGATGCCCATGATTTCCGGCTCGCAGCCGGCGGAGGCGCCGTCGACAATGCGTGCGCGGGGCGTCAGGCCCAGCCTTTCGATGGCGGCTTCAGAGGCCACGATGATGGCCGAGGCGCCGTCGTTCAGCGTTGAGGAGTTGCCTGCGGTGACCACGGAACCTCCGTGCGTGACGGGCTTCAGTCCGGCGAGGACGTCCATGGTGGTGCCTTCGCGGGGGCCCTCATCCGTGTCCACCACGGTCTCGGACTTGCGGGTCCTGACGGTGACGGGGACGATCTCGTCCTTGAACCGCCCGGCGGCGATGGCCGCGAGCGACCGTTCGTGCGACCGCACGGCGAAGGCGTCGGCGTCCTCGCGGGAAATGTTGTCCACGCGGGCCACTTCCTCGGCGGTCTCCGGCATGGAGTAGGTCATTTTGCCGTCGCGGGAAAGTTCGCCCTTCTGGAACAACGGGTTGGCGAATCGCCAGCCGATGGACGTGTCAAAGATGGCGCCCGGCTTTGCGAAGGCCGCGGCGGGCTTTTCCTGCACCCAGGGCGCGCGGCTCATTGATTCCACGCCTCCGGCTATGACGATGTCCGCGGCACCCGACTTGATCATCTGGCTGGCCATGATGATGGCGCTCAGTCCGGACGAGCACAGCCTGTTGACGGTGATCCCCGGGATATGGAGGGGCAGCCCGGCCAGCAGGGTAGCCATGCGGGCCACGTTGCGGTTTTCCTCGCCGGCACCGTTGGCGTTGCCCAGGATGACCTCGTCGATGCTGTCCGGGTCCAGGCCCGCCCGGCTGACCGCCTCCCGGAGCACCAGGGCGGCGAGGTCATCGGGACGGACGGAGGAGAGGCTCCCGCCGTACCTGCCCACCGGCGTTCGTACCCCGCCAACAAGGAAAGCCTGCGGACCTGCGGTTGCAGCCATGGAAACACCCTTCACGCGATAAACAGCACTGTCATCAGCGGCCGGCAGATTACCACTTACCGACCGTTCGTTCTGTAAATAGTACACGGGAGGGTGTGCCGTGGATACGGGGACCTCCCGGCATGCGGGCGGCCCAGACGGGGCTCAGAGGACTTTGAGTCCCACATGGGCCGCCAGCAGGGGCGCCAGGAGGGCAAGCTGGACGTCGTCGATGATCACACCGCCAAGACTGCCGAGTCCGCTGATTCCCCTCAGCTCAGTGCCGCGAATGTCAAAGTCCTGGAGTTTGGCTCCGGTGAAGTCCAGGGATCCGATGGTGCAGTTCTTCAACGCCACCCGCGTTCCAATGGCAGAGCCGAGGTCCAGTTCGTTGATGATGCAGTCGCTGATCAGGACGTCGGTGAGTTTGGCACCCCGGAGGTTCAGGAAGTCGAGTTTGCCGCCGTCGATGCGGACCGACTGCCATCCGCTCTCATGCAGTTCGGCAGAACCCAGGCGGGCATTCCGGATCTCAACCTCCCGCCACGTGGAACGGGCCGCCAGGAAAACCGGTGCGTACAGTTCCACCAGGATGCAGTCACGGAACGTGGAGCCGCGGAGCTGGGCCTCATTAAAGGCCGCCCCCCGGAACTCGCAGTCGATAAAATCCGCGCCACCCAGGTCCAGCCCGTCGGCCGCCACGCGGCTGTACCGCGCGCCGTCGTACCGCCCGCCGCGCTGGAAGTCCGGCTCAGCGACGTCGGTCAGGTTCTCGAGCCGGACAGGCGTAAGGCGCGGTGCGGTGACGCCCGAAGCTGCTGCCCGTGGGACGCGCGGGGCCACTAGATGGATTCCGCCTTGGCCGCGATGTCCGCCAGGTCCTTGCGGAGCGCTTTCCGGGTGGCCGCCATTGCCATCTTGCCGAAAATTGCCATCATGATGCGGGTTGCGGCGGTGGGCTTAAGCATCTCTCCCCCGAACGTCACGCTGAGGTCCGTGCCGCCGTCGCGCGGGGAAAGACTGAACCGGGTGCTGTAGTCGGCGCCGCCCTGGACGGCCTTCACGGTGGTGCCGCGCGGCTGCTCAGCCTGTGCCACCCACATCTCCACCGTCTCCGACCTGCCCATCATCTTCCGGGTCTCCTTCCAGCGCGTTCCTTCCCCGTACGGGCCGTCCGTCAGCAGCTGGACGGACTCCACGCCGGTCAGCGTGGTGGCCGAGCCGGGAATGTCCGTAATGACGGACCATACTTTTTCCGGCGACGCATGGATGTGCTGGCTGAGGCTGATGCTGTGGTCCATGGCTTTGAGCCTAGCCGCGGAGCCGTGCAATCGACAGAACCACGGCGCCACCGGGCGACTTGTGGGGGACTTGAATTAGTAAGCATGCTTCGTGTTAGTGTGAAAATGTTCGATCACCGGAAACGAAAGGAGCCACCATCATGGGCCTCGGAGACAAGATCAGCAACGCAGCGGAAGACATGGGCGGCAAGGCCAAGGAAGCGGCCGGCAACGCCACGGACAACGACCGGCTCAGGGCTGAAGGCCAGGCCGACCAGGTCAAGGCCGACGCCAAGAAGGTCGGCGAAAGCGTCAAGGACGAGTTCAAGCGCGACTAGGTTTTCCTGCGCCGTCCGGCTTGGCCGGAGGCAGGCAGGGCTAACGGCGGCGGATCCCTTTGGATCCGTCGCCGTTCTGCTTGTCCGCGGGCTTCCCCGCCCACACCTTCATCGATTGCTGCAATACTGCCGTTTTGGGGCACCATAACGGCAGATACGCAGCAACCGATGGAGCCGTCACCATCCGCTGCGGGTGGGTGTGTGCCCCTGCCGGGAATCCTCGGGCATCGTCATTTCGGCGCGCAGCCCCAGGAGCCGGATGGGACGGCCCGGTTCAATTTTCGCCGCAAGGTCCAGTGCACGCGCCAGCACTTCCGCTGGGTCCGAGGTTTCCGGCATCTTCCGGGCGTACGTCTTGGTCAGGAACGGCGCGTAGCGGACCTTGAGCGTCAGGCCGATCACCGGCCGCTCCTCGGCAGCGACATCCGCCAGGACGTGTGCCGCCAGTTCCCGGACAGCATCCTCAATCTGCCCGGACCCGGTCAGGTCCTGCTGGAAGGTGGTTTCCCGGCTGTGCCCGCGCGCCACCCAGGGTGTGTCATCGACTGTCCGCGAGCCGTCACCGCGCCCCAGCTGCGCGTACCAGGGCCCCATCTTCGGACCGAACTCCGGGACCAGGTCATCGGGTTTGGCCGCTGCAAGCTGGGCGACGGTCGCGATGCCGAGCTTCGCAAGGCGGGCCGACACCTTCGTCCCCACGCCCCAGAGCTCAATCGTCGGCCGGCTCCCCATGACCTCCAGCCAGTTGCCTTCCGTGAGCCGGAAGACTCCGGCCGGCTTGCCAAACGTCGTGGCCACTTTGGCGCGGACCAGGGTGTCGCCGATGCCCACGCTGCAGTGCAGCCGGGTCTCCTTCAGGACGTCGTGCTGCAGCCGGCGGGCATAGGCCTCCGGATCTTCGGCCTGGATCCCAACAAACGCTTCGTCCCAGCCGAGCACCTGCACCGTAGCGCCCGGTTGCGAGCGCAGCACCGCCATGACTTGTTCGGACGCCGCGAGGTAGGCCGCCTGGTCGACAGGCAGGATGACGGCGTCCGGCACTTTCCGCGCGGCGATGCGCAGCGGCATTCCCGAGCCGACGCCGAAGGCCCGCGCTTCATAGGACGCCGTGGACACCACGGCCCGCTCGGTGGGATCCCCGCGGCCGCCGACAATCAGCGCCTTGCCCGCGAGCTCTGGCCGCCGGAGCACCTCGACGGCGGCGATGAACTGGTCCAGATCCACATGCAGCACCCACGGTTCGTCCACACGCCCAGTCTGCCCCCGCCGGCCGCCCGGCACCACCATCCCAAGCCAGCCATCCGCCGTCGTAATCGCCGGAACGGTGCCCTCACGCTGAACCGCTCCAGCGGCCGGGCAGCCTTCCGGCGTCTGCGGGGCTTTCCACATAACGACGGCGGCACCTGGCTACGGCGTCTCCCTCACCGGAGGCTGGGTGGATGACACAACTACCCGCACTATTGCCGCAGCTGCCAGCCACTGGAAACCTCTGGCGCACTGACCAACTGCATGCCGGCGGGCTTAACTCGCGGGCCATTCGGCATTTGGTCAAAAGCGGCGGCCTGGTCCGCCTCAGGTACGGCTGCTACATTCGGGGCTGCCTTTGGGAGAAGCAGTCTCCCAGAGTCCGCAGCCTGCAGCTGATCCATGCGCACGCGCACGGGACGCTGACCACATCAACGGGAAACTTCGTTTACAGCCACACCTCAGCCGCCCGCCTGCACGGCCTCTTCCTGTGGAACACGGACGACCTGGTTCATGTCCTGCTCCGGGTGCGGCCCTCCAGCGAGCGCCTTGGGAAGGATGTCCGCGGGCATACCCGGCCGTATGCGGATGCCGAAGCCATAACCCTCGGCCGGTTGAGGGTCACCTCGCTTGAGCGGACAGTGGTGGACTGCGCCCTGATGCTCGAGTACCGGCAGGCGCTGGTGCTGGTGGACCATGCGCTCAGGCTTGGCGCCGATCTCGAGGTCATTAACGCTGCGGCTGACAGCCTTGCGGGCCGCAACGGGGTAAGGAACCTTCGCCGGGCGCTGGCCAACGCCGATAGCCGCGCGGAATCCGCCGGGGAAACCCTTACCCGGGAGCTTTTGGTACGGCTGAAGCTGCCTCTGCCCGAGGCGCAGGTTGAGGTCCAGAGCCGCGTGGGCCGGCATCGCCTTGACTTCGCGTGGAGGGAGAAGAAGGTGGCCCTCGAATTCGACGGGAAGGTCAAGTATTTCGACTACGAACCAACCGGCGAAGTCCTCTACCAGGAGCGGCGCCGGGAGAAGGCACTCACTGAAGACGGGTGGCTCTTCGTCCGCGTGGAGTGGAAGGACCTGTTCCTGGAGCACGAGTTCAAGAACCGGATCCTCGCAGCCCTCCGGCGCTGAGCCCGGTCCCCACGACGCGACGGCAGCCAAATCGCTGGAACGGTGCCCGGACGCCGGAGCGTTCGGGCGACCGTGCAGCCTTCCGGCGATCGCGGGGGCGGGGCGGCGGCGGGTGCGGCGGCGGGGGCGGGGCGGGGCAGCAGGAACGCCCGGGAGACGCCGACGGCGGGACTCCCCTCCCAAGGGGCGTCCCGCCGTCGTCCGTACTGCTCGGGCAGACCGTCAGCTGTACAGGGCGTTCTTCGGTTCGTTGGCCTTGACCTTCTGCCAGCCCAGCCATAGGAGCAGGGCGAAGAACGGGATGGTGGCCAGGGTCCACAAGCCCAGGTGGAACACCTCACCGGTCTTGCTGGTCATGGTGTCGAAGCCGATCAGCACCGTGATGGCCAGGAGGGCAACCAGGCCCACCCAGCTGCTGGCAGCGCCGCCCGGCGCAGGCAGGGAGGAGACGTTGCCCTTCTTCTTGCGCAGGGCGATCTGGCTGGCGAAGATGGCGCCCCAGGTGAAGATCACGCCGATGGATGCCGAGTTCAGCGCCAGGTCGAAGGCGTGCGAACCGCCCAGCCAGATGTTGAGCATGATGCCCGCCAGGTAGACCGCGCCGATGGCCAGGATGGCGGCGTACGGCACGTGGTTCTTGGACATCCTTGTCAGCCATTCCGGTGCATGCCCGTTGTTGGCCATGGTCCGGAAGATCCGGCCGATCGAGTACAGGCCGGAGTTGCAGGAGGACAGCGCGGCGGTAATGACGATCATGTTCATGACATCGCCCATCCAGCCGAGGCCCATCTGGCCGAACACGGTAACGAACGGCGAGGTGCCGGCCACGTACTGGTCCGATGGCAGCAGCATGGCCAGGAGGGTCACGGAGCCGACGTAGAACACCACAATGCGGAACACGACGGCGCGGATCGCCTTGGGCACTTCCTTGGCCGGGTCCTGCATTTCGCCGGCCGTGATGCCCACCAACTCAATGCCGTTGTAGGCGAAGATCACGGCGTTCAGGACCAGGATCATCACCAGGGCACCCTTGGGGAACATCCCGCCTTCGGCTGCGAAGAGGTTGCTGACCGATGCGTTGCCGTCGCCCACCTGGGCGTTGGTGATAACCATGAAGGTGCCCACGGCCAGGAAGATCACAATGGCGCCCACCTTGAGGCAGGAGGCCCAGAACTCGAACTCGCCGAACGCCTTGACGCTCATGAGGTTGACGCCCACCAGGAGCAGCAGCGCGGCGATGGCGGACAGCTCAACGGGCACGTTGGGGAAGAAGAACTGGAAGTACAGGCCAATGGCGATGAGCTCTGCAATGCCGGTCATGGCCCAGTTGATGAAGTACATCCAGCCGGACAGGTAGGCGCCCTTTTTGCCGAACATTTCGCCGGCATAGCTCACGAACGAACCCGACGTCTGGCGGTACATGATGAGTTCGCCAAGGGCGCGCATCAGCAGGTAGGCGATGACGCCGGCGATGGCGTAGGAGAAGATCAGGGCCGGGCCCGTGGAGGCCAGGCGGCCGCCGGCACCCATGAAGAGGCCGACGCCGATGGCGCCGCCCATGGCGATCATGGTGACCTGGCGCCCGCTTAGGGACTTCTTGTAGCCCTCGGCGCTGAGGGTGGGGTCGACGGCGGCGGATGGTGCCGTGGGGTTGTGGACATCTGCGGGGGTACTTTGAGGCACAACTGTTCCTTGTGGGTTGGCGGGTTGGCCGCATCCGGGACAGCGATGATTCCGCCCCCAAAATTCGGCGATCTGCCTCATGGGCATCCGAATGTGAGCGGAATCTCTCGTGGCGCCGAAGCTTCGCGCGGCTCGTCTATCTTACAAGACCCGCCGGGGTGCTACGTGACCCGCACTACACCTACCCTTTCTCGAGCACCAGGTTCTGCTCACCGTCCACGCTCACGCGGTAGGCCCGGAGCGGCTCGGTACCGGTGGTGGAGCAGCCGCTGGCAAGGTCGAACGCGTGCTGGTGCAGCGGGCAGATCACCTGCTGGCGGTCGATGGTGCCGTCCGCGATGGGGCCGCCCCGGTGCGGGCAGACTGCTGCGAGCGCCCGCACGGTTCCGTCCCGCAGCCGGAACACGGCCACCTGTTCACCAGCCACCGCGAACGCCCTGCCCTCGCCCAGCGGGATCTGGTCCACGGGGCCAAGGGTGTGGGACGTTGTGGCTGGTCCGGGGACGTTTATTGCACCGGCGTTCATTGGACCGGCACCTGCGGAAGGACCGTCAGCGGCAGCGAGGTCCTGAACTGGCCGGGCGTCTGCGGATCCGCGCGTTCGCTCCACGGATCCACGTAGCTGTCCACGGACGCCTGCATCGCGGCATCCAGCTGCGCCGCGATCCCGTGGGCGTCATCGACGATCACCGCGCGGAGGTGCTCTATGCCCACCCGGGGCACAAACGAGTAGGTCCGCTCCAGCCAGTTGGCGTGTTCGCGGTAGTACTGCATGAAGCGCCCGGTGAGGACCTTCACATCTTCGGGATCGTCAACGGTGGCCAGGAGGTCGCCTTTGCGGATGTGGGCACCGGCCGCTCCGCCAACGTAGATTTCCCAGCGGCCTCCTTCCACGGCCACCACGCCCACGTCCTTCACCAGGGATTCCGCGCAGTTGCGGGGGCAGCCGGAGACAGCCAGCTTCAGCTTGGCCGGCGACTCGATGCCCTGGAACCGGGATTCGATCTCGATGCCCAGCTTGGTGGAATCCCCCGTGCCGTAACGGCAGAAGTCCTTCCCAACGCAGGTCTTCACGGTCCGGAAGCTCTTGCCGTAGGCGTACCCGGACGGCATGTCCAGATCGGCCCAGACCTGCGGCAGGTCCTCCTTGGGGATGCCCAGCAGGTCGATCCGCTGGCCGCCGGTGAGCTTGATCAGCGGCACATTGTGCTTCTCCGCCACATCCGCGATCCGGCGCAACTGCTGCACGGACGTGACCCCGCCCTTCATCTGCGGCACCACGGAGAACGTGCCGTCCCGCTGGATGTTGGCGTGCACCCTGTCGTTGATGAAGCGGGCATCACGTTCGTCGATGTACTTGTCCGCGAGCATCATCTTGAGCAGGGAGGCCAGGCCCATTTTGGACTTCGCGTCCTCGACGCCGCCCGGGGCCAGCGCCTGGAACACGGCGGAGACGGACCGGAGCCCGCGCTGCCGGATCTCGGCCATGAGAGCAGCCTTGTCCAGGGGGATGCCCGGAACGTAGTAGGCGGCAGCGGGGTCCTCCTCCACGGCACCGTCCGCTGCCCACTCCACCACCTGCTTCACCAGGAGCTTGCAGGAGCCGCAGCCTTTTCCGGCCCGGGTGGCGTCCATGGCCCCGGACACCGACGTGCAGCCGCCCTTCACGGCCGCGGCCAGGTCCTTCTTGCTGACGCCGTTGCAGTTGCAGACCTGGGCGTCGTCATCCAGCTCTGCCACGCCCACGTCCTCCCCGGGGGTCCCGAGATCGAACATCAGGCCGATCCGCTCCTCGGGCAGGGGCGTGCCGCGGTCGTAGGCCTGGGTCAGGAAGGCCACCTTGCGGCTGTCGCCTAGCAGGGTGGCACCCACCATCTTGTTGTCGCGGACCACGATGGATTTGAAGACCCCGCGGCTGGGTTCGGAGAAGACGATGTGCTCGTCGGTGTCCAGCTCCGGCCCCTGCAGGCCCATGGAGGCGACCTCGACCCCCGCCACCTTGAGTTTGGTGGCAGTCCGCGACCCCAGGTATGCAGCGCTGGTGTCCGCACCGGTGACATGGTTTGCGAGCACCACCGCCTGCTCCCACAGCGGCGCCACCAGGCCGTACACCTCACCGCGGTGCTGGACGCACTCCCCCACGGCGTAGATGTGGTCCTCGTCCTGCACGCGGAGCCTGTCATCCACCACGATGGCCCGCTCCACCGGAAGTCCGCTGAGGACGGCCAGGTCCACGTTGGGCCGGATCCCGGCTGCCACCACCACCATGTCGCACTGGATGTCCGGGCGGTCGCGGAGGCTGACGCCGGCCACCCTGTCCCTGCCGAGCACTGCCGTGGTCCGGCAGCCCGTCAGTACCCCGATGCCCAGGGCCTCAACGCTCCGGCGGAGCACCGCACCGCCGTCGGGCCCCATCTGCGCGCTCATCAGGTGGCTCCCCGAGTGGACCACGTCCACCCCCAGCCCGAAGCTGCGCAGCCCCGCGGCCGCCTCCAGCCCCAGGAGGCCGCCGCCGACCACCACCGCATGCCGGTGGTGGTCATTCCGGGCGTGCTCTGCCATTTTGCGGGTGTCGTCGATGGTGCGGAAGCCGAAGACGCCCGGCTTGACCGAACCGCCCGGCGTGTAGAGGCCGTCCATCGGCGGCAGGTGCGGGCGGCTGCCCGTGGCGATGATCAGGGTGTCGTAGGGCGTCACCCGGCCGTCGCTGGAAAACACGTGTTTGGCGAACCGGTCGATCCTGTCTGCCCGGACGCCGGCGTGCAGTGTGATGCCGTTGTCCTCGTACCAGGACAGCGGGTTGAGGAAGATGTCCGCATCGCTTTCCTCGCCCGAAAGGACGTGGCTGAGCATGATCCGGTTGTAGTTTCCGTAGGGCTCGTCCCCGAACATGGTGATGGTGAACTGGTCCGCCCCGCCCCTGGCCAGGATTTCCTCCACGGCACGGGCTCCGGCCATCCCGTTCCCGATGACCACCAGGCGCCGGCGGGTGTCCCGGCTGCGTGCCCGGCTGCCGGGCCGGGTTTGTGCCCGTTCGGCCACGCTGGTCATCAGTGCTCCACCATGCCCAGGTCAATGACCACGGTGCCGTTGACGCCTTCCGGCGCGGCCAGGTACAGCTCGACGGCGGAACCGCCTTCGATGTCTTCCACCACCCGCAGCGGGACGTGGACGTCGCTCTTGGCGCCGATGGGGAAGTACCGCATGGGCACGCCGTTGCGCATCAGCACCACGGCGATGAGTTCCCCGCTGGAGTTTCCGCCGCGGAAGTACAGCGCCTGGTTGACGACGCCGTCCGGGACGTAGTGCGAGAGCTCGCTATGCAGGGGCACGGGTTTCTCCATCCCCAAGCCCTGGAAGTGGTAGATGCCCTGCAGGAAAAGGTTCTTGGTGATCACGGGCAGATCCTTTCGGCCGGCGGAACGACGAGCATGGCCCTATCTTCCGCCGCCGATGTTTCCGCCTGCCGGTCCCCCGGTAAAGAATGCTTAACGCAAACCTCACCGGGTGTAAGGCATGCATTCCGCCAACCCTGCCGCTAAACCGGCGCGAGCACACCCTTGTCCATGGAATAGCGCGTCCAGCGTCCGACGGCGGTGTTCCCGGCCAGGGTGCCTTCCGCGCCTCCGGCCACACCACGGCTTCGCCGCGTGCAGGCCGCGAACCACTCCCGCAGGGCGCGGTCGTGGCTGACCACCACCAAGGTCCCGGCAAACCCTGCAAGGGCCGCCTCCAGCTGCTCCACCAGCACGGGCGCCAGGTGGTTGGTGGGTTCGTCCACAATCAGGGTGCTGTAGCCGCCCAGCAGCAGCCGGGCCAGGGCCAGCCTGCGCTGCTGGCCGGCGGACAAGCTGCCTACGGGCACGTGGAACTCGCTGGTGCGGAAGAGTCCGAGGCGGAGGAGGGCCTCGGCGTGCTCGTCGATGTTGCCTCCCAGGCCTGCGGCAAAGGCCGGCAGCAAGCGCAGTGAGGGCCGCTGCGGCAGCTCCAACTCCTGCTGCAGGTAGCCGACGCGTTCGGGGCGCGTGACGGAGCCGGCTGCTGGTTCCAGGGTTCCGGCGAGGATGGAGAGCAGCGTGGACTTGCCCGCGCCGTTGGGCCCGGTGATCAGGATCTTCTCCCCGGCGCCCGCCTGGAAGTCGGTGGTTTCCAGCCGGCCTGGCATGCTCACGCCCCGGACAGCCAGCACCGGTACACGTGGCCGCGTCCCACCAGGCTCAGCCGCACTTCTCTCCGGCGCACCAGGCTCCGGCATCCCGAACGGATCCATCCC
This sequence comes from Pseudarthrobacter quantipunctorum, assembly GCF_045291495.1. Lineage (NCBI taxonomy): Bacteria > Bacillati > Actinomycetota > Actinomycetes > Micrococcales > Micrococcaceae > Pseudarthrobacter > Pseudarthrobacter quantipunctorum. The sequence goes on along the minus strand of NZ_CP148033.1, from coordinate 700,848 downwards.
GGACGCGGCAGCCCCCGGGTCCACGGCCAGGCTGGCGTTAAGCCGCAAGGGTACCGGCGGCCGGTCCACCGGGCTCGCTTCGAGGCGGCGCAGGCGTTCCTGGGCATTCCGAACCTGGCTGCTGGCGGCCTTCTGCCAGGTTCCGGCCTTGAAGTCGAAACCCATCTTGTCGCCGTCGCGCTTGCGGCCATACCCCATGGTCCCGGCAACAGTCTCGGCCTGCCGTTTCTCGGACTCCATCGCATCAATCCAGGTGTGGTACTGCTGGACCCAGCGTGCGCGTTCGGCTGCCTTTTCCCGGAGGTAGCCGTCGTAGCCGTTGCCGTAGCGGGTCACGGCGCGGCGCTCGGCATCCACTTCGATGATGGTGCTGGCCACCTTGCGGAGGAGCACCCGGTCATGGGACACCACCACAACGGTGCCGCGGTGGGCTGCCAGCCGGTCCTCCAGCCAGGCCGTTCCGCGCGCGTCCAGGTGATTGGTGGGTTCGTCCAGGAGCAGGATGTCCGCTGGATCGGCCAGGACACACGCCAGAGCCACTCGTTCCTGTTCCCCGCCGGACAGCGATCCCAGGAGCCGGCCCCGGTCCAGGCCGCCCAGGCCCAGCCGGTCCAGCGCTGCCTCCACCCGCGACTCGGCTGCGTAGCCTTCGCGCAGCTGGTACTCCGTCTGGAGCCTGCCGTAGGTTTCCAGCTCGTCGTCGTCGGCGTCGGCCAGCCCTGCCTCCAGCCGGTCAAGCTCCGCTTCGATGGCCCGCAGGGCGGCCAGGGAAGCGTCGATGGCGGAGCCCACTGTGAAGGATTCCGGCAGGCCATGGGCTTGGGCGAGATAACCCACCCGGCCATGGATCCCAGCCGTGCCTTCGTCGGGGGTTTCTAGGCCGGCCAGGAGCCGCAGCAGGGTGGATTTGCCGGCACCGTTTTCGCCGACGACGGCCACGTGTTCGCCGGGGGTGATGGCCAGGTTGATGCGGTCCAGCAGCAGCCTGTCTCCATAGCCGTGGGAGACGCCGGAAAGGGTCAGGTGTTCAGTCAAAGGAAGTCCTCGCAAAGTTCCGCAGTGTGGCCGCGGGCCGGACCGGGATTTCGGTCCTCGGTGGCGGCCCTGGATTCGGGAAAGCAGCCCGGCGTGGCCGGCTGCTGACTAGGACTTCATCGCTCCAGCCTGCCCGCCGCCGGTGGCCGAGTCAAGCGGCCGCTGCCGAGTCAGGCACCGGCAGTCAGGCAGCGGCGAGCGCGGCGGCCTTCCTGCGCCGTGCCTTGGCCAGACGGGTTCCGATCAGGCCCTGCCGCGGGCTGAAGAGGTAGACGACGGCGAAGACCACACCCTGCGTGAGCACCACCATGGCGCCGGAAGCCGTGTCCAGGTAGTAGCTGAGGTAGATGCCGGTGATCGAGCAGAGCGCCGAAACCACCGGCGCGATGACCAGCATCCGGGAGAACCGGTCCGTCAGCAGGTAGGCCGTGGCGCCGGGAATGATCAGCATGGCCACCACCAGCACCACGCCCACGGTCTGCAGCGCCACCACGGAGGTCAGGGCAAGCAGGCCCAGCAGGAGTGCCCCGAGCCTTTGGGGCGAGAGCCCGATCGCGTGGGCGTGGGTGGGATCGAAGGCATAAAGCGTGAGGTCCCGCCGCTTGAGGATCAGGATGGCAAAAGCCACCACGCCCAGCACCAGGACCTGGATCAGGTCCGGGATGCTGACGCCCAGAAGGTTGCCGAAGATGATGTGGTTCAGGTCCGTCTGGCTGGGGGTGACGGAGATCAGCACCAGGCCCAGGGCAAACAGGGAGGAGAACACGATGCCGATCGCGGCGTCCTCCTTTACCCGGCTGGTATTTCGGACCACCCCGATCAGGGTCACCGCAATCAGCGCGAACACCAGCGCACCCAGTGCAAACGGTGCGCCCACGATGTAGGCGAGCACGACGCCGGGCAGGACGGCATGCGAGACGGCGTCGCCCATCAGGGACCAGCCGATCAGCACCAGCCAGCAGCTGAGCACGGCGCAGACGACGGCGGCGAGGGCCGTAGTGACGATGGCCCGGATCATGAAGTCATAGCTGAGGGGTTCGAGGAGGAGTTCCATCGTCAGCCCGCTTCCTTCCGGTTGAGCACGTCCAGCCCAAAGGCCATGGCGAGGTTCTCCGGCTGCAGCACCAGTTCCGGCGGGCCGTGCATGAGGACCTTGTGCATCAGCAGCACTGCTTCATCGCAGAGCTGGGGCAGCGCGTGCAAGTCATGGGTGGACACCAGGATGGTGCAGCCGTCCGAGGAGAGCTCGCGCAGCAGGCGGGTGATGGTGGCCTCGGACCGCTTGTCCACGCCCGCGAAGGGCTCATCCAGCAGCATGATGGTGGCGCCCTGCGCGATGCCGCGGGCCACGAACGCGCGCTTTTTCTGCCCGCCGGACAGCTGGCCGATCTGCCTGCCGGCATATTCCCCGAGTTCCACCCGGTCCAGTGCCTCGTCAACGGCGGCCCTGTCCGCCTTCGACGCCCGGCGGGTGAAGCCCTGGTGGCCGTACCGGCCCATCATCACCACGTCGCGAACGGACAGCGGGAACTGCCAGTCCACTTCCTCGCTTTGCGGAACGTAGCCGATCCCCCCTTCCCTGCGTGCCTTGGAAGGCGGCTGGCCTCCAATCCGCACCGTGCCGGCGTCGGGCTTGACCATTCCCATGATCACTTTGAACAGCGTGGATTTACCGGAGCCGTTCATGCCCACCAAGCCGCAGATCCGTGCCGGTTCCACCGTCAGGGAGGCAGCATCGAGGGCCAGGACTTCGCCGTAATGCACCGTGACGTTCTCGACGGCGATAGCCGGGGTACTCATGACCCCGCACCGGCCGTGAGGGCGTTGGTAATGACCTCGGCGTCGTGCCGGATCAGGTCCAGGTAGGTGGGGACCGGTCCGTCCGCTTCCGAGAGGGAGTCCACGTAGAGCGTGCCGCCGAAGCTGGCGCCCGTGGCTTCCACCACCTGCTGCATGGGGGCATCGGACACCGTGGATTCGCAGAACACCGCGGGGACATTGTTGGTTTTAACGTATTCGATGGCCCGCGTGATCTGCTGCGGGGTGGCCTGCTGCTCGGCATTGACAGCCCAGATGTAGACCTCCTTCAGCCCGGCGTCGCGGGCCAGGTAGGAGAACGCCCCCTCACACGTGACCAGGGCCCGCTGGTTCTCCGGCACGGCGGCCAGGCTGGAGGTCATCTGGTCCTGCACAGCCTGGAGTTCGGCCTTGTAAGCATCCCCGTTCGCGGCGAAGGCGGCCGCATTGTCCGGGTCCAGTTCGCTGAACGCCCGCACCATGTTGTCCACGTAGGTCTGCACGTTCACCGGCGACATCCACGCGTGCGGATTCGGTTTGCCCTGGTAAGAGTCCTCACTGATGGACATCACCTCCACGCCCTCGCTGACCACGGCATGCGGCACGTCGAGCCCCTCAACGAACTGCCCGAACCAGGCCTCCAGGTTGAGTCCGTTGTCCAGGATGAGGTCGGCTTTTGAGGCCTTCCTAATGTCGCCCGGGGTGGGCTCATAGCCGTGGATCTCAGCGCCGGCCTTGGTGATGGACTCGACCGTGAGCTTGTCCCCCGCGACGTTCCGGGCGATGTCCGCCAGCACGGTGAAGGTGGTCAGGACCACGGGCTTGCCGTCCCCGTTGCCGGCAGCGCCTCCACCGCAGGCGGTCAGCATCATGGACAGCACGACGGCGGCAGCGGCCGCGGCACGGAAGCGCGCCGTCCGCCCGGGGCGGGTTCGGGCGGCTACTTTGGCGCACCGAAACATAAATTTAGGCATACCGAAGATTCTACGGGAAGCACGTTTCCGCCAGCAACGCTCCCCGGCCCAACCAAGTCGCAGCAGATGTTCTTTTGACGCCTGAAACCGACATCTGCTGCGACCCAGTTGGGAGGCTAGGCTGAATCTATGGCCACCGCCCACCGCATACCGCCCGCACCGCAGCCCGAGCTGTACCGCTTCAAGCCCCTGGACTTCGCCACCCTCGTCACCTATGTGGCCATCGCCGGGTTCTTTGCCGTGGCCGGTGAACTGCTGGCTCCCTTCCTGCGCCAGATAGCTCCCAGCCCGGCGGCCGCCTCCTACGCGGTCAACCTGCTTTTCTATGCCTCCGTAGGCATACTCGCATTTCTTGCGGCCAGGAAGGTTGTGGGCCGCGACGTGAAGGTCCTGGCCACCCGGCCATGGTTCACGCTGCTGATGGTCCCGGCCGCGGTGATTGCCATGATGATCCTGACCGCCCTGGTGGTGGCCCTCAGCGGCGAGGCCCAAACGTCACAGAACCAGGCTGGACTGCAGGAGCTGGCACAGCAGATTCCGGCATGGCTGATGGTTCCGCTGCTGGTGGTGGTGGGACCGTTCGTGGAGGAGTACATCTTCCGCCACCTGCTGATCGGCAAGCTGAGCCGGCGGGTGAACATCTGGATCTGCTGCGCTCTGTCCGTGGTGCTTTTCGCGGCCCTTCATATTGTGGGCCAGGAGGCGGTCACCTTCACCGCGCTGCTCCCCTACCTGGCCATGGGCGCAACGCTGGTGTTCGTCTACGTGTGGACCGGCAAGAACCTGATGTTCGCCTACTTTGTGCACGCCACCAAGAACCTGCTGGCCGTGGTGTTCATCTACGCCATCCCGCCGGAGGTGTTCGAACAGCTCCAGCAGGTCCAGCCCTAGGAACTCCTGGGCAGGCCCCGCAACGTGAAACGGTGGCTGCCGCGGGTGCGCCCGGTGATGTACACCTTCAGGCCGCCGGACGCGTTGGTCCCGGCCAGGTAGCGGTAGCTTTCGCCGGGGTTGTAGGCAGCCGGGGTGTCCGGGCTGGCAGGTGAACCGGGCCCGAACTCAATGGCGTCCCCGCCTACCCGGTAGCGGCCCATCCCCTCCACCAGCTGGAAGGCGCCGGTCCCACCCAGCGGGATGCCGCCGTCGAGCGTTCCGCCCGGCCGGAAGGTCAGCTCGAGGGCGAAGGCCGTGTCCGCGCCCTCGAAATTGATGTCCAGCACCGCCTGGCCGCCGTCCGCCTGCACGGCAATGTCCGTGCCAAGCTTGTGGACCACAGTGGGCCGGCTGCCGAAGTCCATGCCCGCGCTGAACCGGCCCTCGTGCTCCAGCGCGTAAATGCCGTCCGCCCGCCGCTTCTGTGCCGGCAGCGGCAGGTAGAAGTTGGCCTCCAGCTCCTCGGACAGGGTCACGGCGGTTCCATTCGCCACCGTGTGCTGGCTGCGGAAGGGACCAAGGTCAAAGAAGCTGCGGGACAACCTCACGTCCGTGAGCACCGCCGCTCCATGCGCAAAGCGCAGGAAGGTGGGATTTGCGGCAAGCCCGGACACCACACCGGGCACCAGGGCGTCGCAGCCGCCAAACACGGTGACCACGGATACGCCACCCCGGAAGCGGTACGCGCCGCAGCTCTCCAGCGCGGCGTCCGCGGGTGCCATGGCGGCATGGAAGGGAAGGCCCGACGACGGCGGCGCGCCTTCGGCAGGGCGGGTTCCGGGCAGCGCCTCCCGCAGCCAGGGATCCAGCCGGGCCAGCGCCAGCAGCTTGGCCGGCTCATGCAGGGGCAGCCCCTCCAGCCAGGTGGCCGCGGCGGCGAAGTCCTGCCGGCCGTCCTGGTTGGCCAGCCGCCGGTACAGGTGCAGGAAAGGGGCGGCGTCGAAGGTCATCCACTGGTCCTGGCGGCGCGAGTACACCGACTCCACGCTGCCATCCGGGCTGAACCACGGCAGGAACGCGGTGAGGTTCCGGCGGACGTGGTCCAGCAGTTCCGGCCGTCCCGAACTGTCCGCGATGGCCAGCAGGGACGGATTGGTGACGGCGGTGGCATACAGCGGACTGCGCTCGGAGTACATCCCGTCCGGCAGCTGGTCGATCCCCTCCGCCAGCCACTCCGAGATCCTCTCCGCAATGCCCGGCCGCGGCTGCAGCCGGTCCATCTGCGCCAGCGCCGCGCACAGCTCCCACCGGTGGTTGGGCGTGTGGACCCCGCCCGCAACCATGGCATCCGTGGCCCGGGAGACAATGCCGCTGAGCCTGGCATCCACCTCCGCCAGCACCGGGTCCGGCGGGGTGTCCAGGGCCCGGATCAGGCCCAGCGCAAGGCACACGTCATTGAGCGTGAAGGCCGAGTCCGGCGGGGAGCACAGGTTGGTGCCGTCGAACAGGCCGGTGGGGCCCTGGAGCTGTTCCAGCCGGTCAAGGCAACCGGCCATCGGCTTCCGCAGCCCGCCAGCGCCGGCGCCGTAAAAGCGGGAGCCGGGCTCGGTGAACACCGTGACCATCGCCAGCAGCCTGCCCATGGCGGGCCGGTGCGCCAGGGCCGCCACGTCGGCGTCGTGCGTTTCCAGCAGGGCCTGCACGGACTGGTCCGCCGCCTGCCCCACACGGTTGAGGAATGCTGCGTCCACGGAAGCTGTCTGCAAGATGTTGCCTTTCATGGGTCTGCCCGGGGTCCTGTCCCGGAGCAGGCTGGTGGGGTAGCGCTTCGGGGCAGGACCCTAGTCCTTCAGGCCCGCGCTGACGTCGGCGTTGAGCACGTATTTCTGGAAGACGAAGAACACCAGGACCAGCGGCAGGATGGAGATTACCGAGGCGCCCAGCAGCACCGGCCAGTCGATGTTTTCCGCACCCACGATGCTGCGCAGGGCAACCTGGAGCGTGTACCACTTGGGATCGTTGAGGACGATCAGGGGCCAGATGTAATCGTTCCACCGCCACTGGAACGAGAAAATGGCGAGCGTGAACAGGATGGGCCGGGACAGCGGCAGCATGATCCGGAAGAAGATGGCCAGCTCGCTGGCGCCGTCGATCCGGGCCGAGTGCAGCAGGTCATCCGGCACTGTGAGGAAGAACTGCCGGAACATGAACACGCCCGTGGCCGTGAGGACGGACGGCACAATGATGCCGGCCAGCGAGTTGTAGAGGCCCAGATCGCGGATCACCGTGAACGTGGGGTTCAGGATCACCTCGGTGGGCAGCATGGTGGTGACCAGGATGCACACGAAGAACAGCCGGGTGCCCTTGTTGTTGTACTTGGCCAGCGCATAACCGGTGCAGGCGCTGAAGAACACCGTGAGCACTGTGGTGACAATGGCCACCGTTGCCGTGTTCAGGAAGTACTGGGCGAAGTCCACCCGCTCCCACGCGTCGATGAAGCCCTGGAAGGTCCATTCCCGGGGAATCATGGACAGCGGATAGCTGAAGAGCTCGCTGCCCGGCTTGAAGGAGCTGAGGAGGAACCAGAGCAGCGGCAGGGCGTAGATCGCGGCGATGGCCCACATGAGCACGGTGAGGGGGACGGACAGCCGCGCCCGGCCTTCACGGTTGCCCCGGGGTCCGCGCCTGCCCTTGGCCGCGTCCGCCTTCTCGGCTCCGAGCGCGGATTCCTCGGCGACGGCGGGAGGGAGGTTGGCTGCTGTTGCCATGGTCAGGCCTTCTTCCGGTTGAAGCGCAGCTGGATGAGGGCGATTGCCAGCAGGACCACCATCAGCACCATGGAGGCGGCACTGGCGTACCCCACTTTGGACTGCTCAAAGCCGGTCTTGTAGATGTACTGCACGATCAGGGTGTTCTCCGTCCCGGGGCCGCCGTTGGTGAGGGCCTGGATCATGGCGAATTCCTTCATCGCATGGATGGTGGAGAGCAGGATGACCATGAACGACGTCGGCGCGATGCCTGGGAGGGTGACGTTCAGGAACCGCTGCCATGCGTTGGCGCCGTCCAGCTCCGCTGCCTCCAGCAGGGCCTCCGGGATGTTCTTCAGCGCCGCGATGAAGAGCAGCATGTTGAAGGCCGTCCCGCCCCACGCGGAGGCGAAAATGACCACCGCGAGCGCCAGGTTGCCGTTGCTGGACCATGGGACCGCGCTGCCCCCGGCGCTGGTAATCAGGAAGTTCACGAACCCGAAATCCTGGCCGAACATCCACTTCCAGATCACGCCCACCACGATGGGTGAGATCAGCCACGGAAGGAAGATGACGATCTTCGCTGCAGTCCGTCCCCGGACAGCCTTGCTGACCAGCAGCGCGGCTACCCCAAGGGAGCAGACGTATATCAGCGGCACGGACAGGACCGTGTACACAAAGGTCCGGCCGAGCGCGGCGTAGAAGGTGCTGTCCGCGAAAAGTTTCTGGAAGTTGGCCAGGCCAATGAAATTCAGCTTGCCCACGCCGCGGTAGTCCGTGAAGGAATACAGCAGCCCCAGTGCTCCGGGCCAGACGAAGAAGACCAGGAAGAGCACCACGTTGACGCCGATGAGGACCAGCGGTGCAATGACGTAGCGGTTCCGGCGCTTCTGCTGGGACTTGCTCCGGACCGTTCCCGGCCCGGGCGCCGGCGGCGCCACCGTGGTGCTCAAGGTTGGGTTTGCCACGGATCAGGCCCCGTTGTAGAGCTTCACGATGTTGTCCACCGTGGTCCTGGCATCCTGGCTGCCGGAGAGCATCTTGACGGTCTCTTCGCGCAGGGGGTCGCCGGAGAACGGGGTTTCCGCGTAGGCCTCGGCCACCACGCGTTTGATGGCGTTGTCCCCCTTGGCCTCATTGCCGGCAATCTGCTTCTGGTACAGCTCGAAGGAGGCCTGCTGGAACGGATACTCCACCTGCAGGTCCTTGACCGGCAGGTAGCCGCCCAGCTTGGCGAACTCGGTGTAGTTTGCGTCCTCGTAGAACCAGTCGATGAACTTCCTGGCCTCCTCATCGGCGCCGGTGTCCTTGAACGCGACCATGAAGCCGCCGCCGAGGTTGGTGGCGCTGACCTCCTTCTTGGGCAGCGGCACGGAGAGCCACTCGAAGTCCTTGATGTTCTTGTTGAAGTCCGCCACCTGCCAGCTGCCGGAGTAGTACGCGGCAACCTGGCCGCTCTTGAACATCGCGTTGCCGTCCTCGCCGCTGAGCCAGACCGACTTGGGCATGGTCTGGTCATCGTTGATCTTCTGGAAGTACTCGAGGGTTTCCACGGCCTCGTCGTCGGCAGCGTACTTGTCGCCTTCCTTGGCGAAGGCGGTGCTGCCGAACTCGTACATCATGGCGCGCAGGCGGTGGCCGGAACGGTCCATCACAAACCCGTACTTGGCGCCGGCTTTCTCGCGGACCTCATTGACCGCGGCCACGAACTCGTCCCAGGTCCACGCCTGCTCAAGGTCGGTGGGGTAGCTGACGCCGGCTTTGTCGAACAGGCTCTTGTTGACGAACAGGCCAACGGCCGTGAGGTCGGAGGGAATGGCGGGGATGATGCCGTCCGGGGATTTCTCGAGGAAATTCTGGTCGATCCCCCGGGACGCGGCGATGTCCGAGAGGTCCTGGAGCTGGTTGACCCAGAGCGGATCGATGCTGGTAACGCGGGCCAGGGCCGGGAGGTCGTTGGCCGTCGCGGCGTTCTTGAGCTTGGTGACGATGTCCGCCGTGGGCACATCCACCACCTCAATGGTGATGCCGGTTATTTCCTTGTACTTCTCGGCGGCAGCGGCAAAGGCGCCGCCCTGGTTCGTATCCCCGGAGAGGACCAGCTGCAGGGTCTTGGCGCCACCCTCGGACCCGCCTCCGCCGCTGCTGCCGCAGGCCGTAAGCCCCGCTGCCAGGGCCGAGAGGCCGAACGCCGTGAGCCCGAACTGGCGGCGGCTGATGCTGGAGATTCTTGTCTTCTCTGACAATGGTCTGTCCTGTCTCTCGCTGGGCTCCAGGCCCTGCATTCGCGGCCCTGGATGAATGTGGTGGCGCTGCCCGCCGGTGAACAACCTGGAGGGAAAAGCCTTTCCGCCCAACTGTGACGTATGTCATGACAATGTGTCAAGAGAACTTTCTATCGTTATATAATCCTCTTCAGGACCTTCCCCGGCAGCACGTGCCACCGTACCTTGGTGGGATGGGACTGAACATCCAGATAGTCATCGACTGCACCGGGCCGCATGAGCTAGCCGACTGGTGGGCTGAAACCCTCGGGTGGTCCGTGGAACCGCAGGACGCCGCCTTCATCCGCTCCATGATTGAGCAGGGCTTCGCCACGGAGGACCAAACCATGACCCACCGGGGCAACCTGGTGTGGCGCGAAGGCTGCGCAATCCGCCCCACCGAGGAGCTGGAGTCCAAGGCGCCGGCACGCCGCCTCCTCTTCCAGACGGCGCCCGAAACCAAGACGGTGAAGAACCGCGTGCACTGGGACGTCAACCTGGCAGGCCGGGACAAGGACGAGGTCCGCCGGGAACTCGAGGGCCGGGGCGCCACGTTCCTGTGGACGGCCAGCCAGGGCCCGCACTCCTGGCACACCATGGCGGACCCCGAGGGCAACGAGTTCTGCATCAGCTGAGGCCGATTACTAGACTTGGACGGTGAGCAAACAGATTCCCGCCCAGGTGTCCGACGTCTTCGACCCCTCCCGCTGGCGCACCGTGTCCGGCTTCGAGGACTTCCAGGACATGACCTACCACCGGCAGGTGGAGCGGGATTCCGACGGCGAATGGCTGCGTGACCTGCCCACGGTCCGGATAGCGTTCAACCGGCCCGAGGTGCGCAACGCGTTCCGGCCAGGCACCGTGGACGAGCTGTACCGGGCCATGGACCACGCCCGGATGTCCCCGGACGTCGCCACCGTGCTGCTCACCGGCAACGGCCCCTCCGCCAAGGACGGCGGGCATTCGTTCTGCTCGGGGGGAGACCAGCGGATCAGGGGCAGGGACGGTTATCGCTATGCTGACGGCGAGACTCAGGAAACCATCGATCCTGCCCGCGCCGGCAGGCTCCACATCCTGGAGGTCCAGCGGCTCATGCGGACCATGCCCAAGGTGGTCATCGCCGTCGTCAACGGCTGGGCAGCCGGCGGCGGGCACTCCCTGCACGTGGTGGCGGACCTCACCATCGCCTCCCGCCAGCACGGCAAGTTCAAGCAGACCGACGCCACAGTGGGGAGCTTCGACGCCGGCTACGGCTCGGCCCTGCTGGCCCGCCAGATCGGGCAGAAGGCAGCGCGCGAGATCTTCTTCCTCGCGCGCGAATATTCCGCTGAGGACATGGTTCGGATGGGTGCCGTCAACGAGGCCGTGGACCATGACCGCCTCGAGGAGGTTGCCCTGGAGTACGCGGCGGACATCGCCCGCCAGTCGCCCCAGGCCATCCGGATGCTCAAGTTCGCCTTCAACCTCGCGGATGACGGCCTTGCCGGGCAGCAGGTGTTTGCGGGCGAGGCCACGCGGCTGGCATACATGACGGACGAGGCGGTGGAAGGCAAAGAAGCCTTCCTGCAAAAACGCGAACCCGACTGGTCCACCTTCCCGCACTATTTCTAGGAAGGAGCTGAACATGAATACTCCAGCGAAGGCCTCCGGCCCCATCAACATCGAGCCGGCACTGACGGCCCTGGCGGCCGCCCTCCATGGCGAGGGTCCCGCCGTCGAACTCTCCATCGGCGACGACGGCGCCCTCGTTGTGGGGCACCTGGAAACCCCGGGCTGCGACGACGCCGTGGCCGTGGTCCGCACGTCCGGCTCCACCGGCACCCCCAAGGCCACCGTGCTGACCGTGGAGTCGCTCGCCGCGTCCTCGATGGCCACGGCGCTGGCGCTTAAGGGCGAAGGCCAGTGGCTCCTTGCGCTGCCTGTGCAGTACGTTGCGGGCATCCAGGTCCTGGTCCGCTCCCTGTTCGCGGGCACCCGCCCGTGGGTCATGGACATGTCCCACGGCTTTACGCCCGAGGCCTTCACCGCCGCGGCCCAGGAACTGACGGACAAGATCCGCTTCACGTCCCTGGTCCCGACTCAGCTTCAGCGGCTCCTTGACGCACCGTCACCGGAGACCCTGGCCGTGCTCCGCCGCTTCAACGCCGTCCTGCTGGGCGGCGCCCCCGCCCCCGCATCCCTGCTCACGGCTGCGCGCGAGGCCGGAGTCCGGGTGATCACCACCTACGGTTCCGCCGAATCCTGCGGCGGCTGCGTCTACGACGGTTTTCCGCTGGAGGGCGTCTCGGTCCGGGTGGAGGAGGACGGCAGGATCCTGCTGGGCGGGGACACCATCGCCGCCGGCTACCTTGAGTCGCCGGAGAGCACTGACACGTTCTTCGAGGAGGACGGCGTGCGCTGGTACCGCACCAGCGACCTCGGCAGCATTGACGACGACGGCCGGCTGACCGTGCTGGGCAGGGCGGACGACGTGATCATCACCGGCGGCGTGAAGGTTTCCGCCGCGCACGTCCAGGAAGAGCTGGAGAAGTCCGACGCCGTTGCAGCGGCTTTCGTGGCCGGGGTACCTTCCACCGAGTGGGGGCAGGCCGTGGCGGCCTACGTTGCGTTGGCGGACCCCGCTCCGGACCCGGCCCCAGGCGCGGAAGCCGGGGACACCGCCGTCGTCCTTGAACGGCAATGGCACCGGACGCTGGGGGCCCTTGCACCCAAAACCGTCCTCGCGGCCTCCGAACTGCTGATGCTGCCCAACGGCAAACCGGACCGCCTGGCCATGACCGCCGAGCTCAAAGCCCGGCACCAGGGAAAGTAAAGTAGACCTGCACCACCCGGCCGGACTCCCCTCCTGCCGCCCCCAACACACGCGAGGTACTTAACGTGGCTACAGCCGCACAATGGATCCAAGGCGCCCGGCTCCGGACGCTGCCCGCCGCGATCGCGCCGGTGCTGATCGGCTCCGCCGCAGCCTACGAGATGGGTTCGTTCCTCCTGTTCAACGCCATCCTCGCGGCGCTGGTGGCCCTCCTGCTCCAGGTGGGGGTGAACTTTGCCAACGACTACTCGGACGGCATCAGGGGGACCGATGATGACCGCGTGGGCCCGCTGCGCCTGGTGGGATCCGGGGCGGCCAGTCCTGAACACGTAAAGCGGGCGGCGTTCGGCGCGTTCGCGGCCGCCATGGTGTTTGGCCTGGTGCTGGTGGTGATCACCCAGAGCTGGTGGCTGATCCTGGTGGGGCTGGGCTGCGTCATGGCCGCCTGGGGCTACACCGGGGGCAAGAACCCCTACGGCTACATGGGCCTGGGCGACGTGTTCGTCTTTGTGTTCTTCGGGCTGGTGGCCACCCTGGGCACCACGTACACCCAGGCCGGACAGATCAACCTGCCCGCCATCATTGGCGCGATCGGCACCGGGCTGATCGCCACCGCCCTGCTCATGGCCAACAACGTCCGGGACATTCCCACCGACATGCAGGCCGGCAAGAAGACCCTGGCGGTCCGGCTGGGCGACAAGCACGCCCGCGAAAGCTATGTCCTGATGCTGGCCGTGGCCATCCTGCTGGTCGTGATCCTGGCTCCCGGCCGGCCGTGGATGCTGATTGTGCTGCTGCTGATTCCGGCCTGCCTGATGCCCGCATGGCTGATGATCAACGGACGCAAGCGCAAGAGCCTCATCCCGGTCCTCAAGCAGACCGGCCTGATCAACCTCGGCTACAGCCTGCTGTTTTCACTGGGACTGGTGCTCAGCCGCGGTTTCTAGCCAACCCGCCCCGGGGCGGGCAGGATTACTGGCGCTCGCGGCCCTTCGCGTCATTATTGATGGTGACGCCGGGGTTGGCGTCCAGCAGGGCATCCTCGGCGTGTGCGTCCTGGACTTCGCCGGCGGAGCGCAACGGCTTGGCTTTGCCGGAGAAACGGTGCTGCAGGGCCGCCGCGGCTTCGTCCCGCTGCTTCTGGAAAAACAGGTAGCTCACGGCGAAGGCGATCAGGGCCGCGCAGATAACGGACATGAGGGCACCCAGCCCCAGGAAACTAAAGAGCACGAACAGGGGCGCGAAGAGAGCCAGGCGGATCAGGGAATATTTCAAAAAGGCCACTATTCAAGTTTAGCCGCCTCCCGCCCGCGGCCCCTGCGCCTCCTGACGATAGACTTAATGGCATGCTCCTCCGTGTGGCTTTGGCCGTCGCAATCCTCGCCATCTTCGTGTATGGCCTCGTCGACGTGATCCGAACCGACGGGCGCCTCACCCGCGGAATTTCCAAACCCGCCTGGATCGTGGTCATGATCGTCCTGCCGGTACTGGGCGCCATCCTCTGGCTCCTGATCGGCCGGCCGCGCGGTACTCCCCCGCAGCGGCAGGACTACCGCCACCCCACCGCCCCGGACGATGATCCGGACTTCCTCCGCAACCTGGAGGTCCGCCGCCGCCAGGAGGCGGAAGCCGCCCGCCTCAAGAAGCTCAAGGATGAGCTGGATGCCAAGGCAAAGGACGGCGACGGCGGGAAAGACAAGCACGAGACCGACGAACACGACAACGACGGATTGAAATAGTCCCACCCCGGAAGGGCACTCCCCCGGATGGTGCTCAGGCCGTTTGGCGCTGGCGCGAGAACGCTTCTGCCAGCACGCCCTCGCAGCTGCGGACCACAACCCGGCAGGCGTCCAGTGCCGGCCCGTCCGTCAGCGGGCTCTCCGCCACCGCGCGCCAGCGCAGCAGGTAGCGGCGGGCCTCATCAGCCATGTCCCCGGGCGCCGTATCCGCGTCCAGCCCCAGCCTCACGTGCGGCGCGGCGCCCCGGCCGCCGATCAGCCCCTCTGCTTCCGCCGCGAGTTCAGGGCTGAGCGGCACGCCCGTGGTACGCAGGGCGGCCAGCAGGCGCAGTTCGCGGAACTCATGGGCGTTGGCCTGCAGCCGCTCAAGGGCGGCAGCCAGGTGCGCGGTTCCCGGGCGGGGCGAGGTGCGCAGCAGGGCCTCCACCGCCACTAATGCCGTGCGTGCCTTCAGCGCCCCGGCCCGGGCCTGGAACTGGCGGCCCAGCAGGTCCAGCAACGGGTCCAGGCCGCTGCGCCGGGCAAGCTCGTGGGCCAGTGGGGTGGGTTCGTTGAATCCGTTGGAGATCAGGACCACAGCCAGCCGGATCCCGAACAGGCCAAACCGTGCCAGCAGCGAGGCCCTGGCCTCCGCCGTCAGCCCTTCCGGGATGGTGGACCGGACGAACCTGTCGGCTGAGAGCAGCGACTTCTCGCGGTCGCCGCGGTCCAGGCCTGCCAGCAGCTGGAGGGCAGCGAATTCCTGCTGGCGCATGGTCCGCGCGCTCTGGGCAAGGAGCCCTGCCACCGGCACGACGCCCAGGGCGAGTTTTCGCAGGTTGGCGTCATGGCGGTACCTGTCCGCGATTTCTCCGGCGGACAGCAGCGAATCGATGCGGCCGCCGCCCACCTCATCAGCCCTTGAAAGTACCGCGATTGCGTTGACGGTACCCGAACGTCCGGCTTCCGTGTCCCTGAAGGATTCGAGGAACCGCACGTCCGTTGCGTGCATGTGGCGCATGAGGTAGATGATGGCGTCCGCTTCCGACTCCGTGTCCGCCGGGGCGAGGAAGGCGGTGGAGCGGGCAGACACTTCGAGGGAGAGCGAGGCGATGCCGGGGGTATCGATCAGGGTCATGGTCCGCAGCGCCTGTGACGGCCACTCCACCTCCAGCCGGTCCACGCCCCCGGCGTCCACATCGCCCAGCACGAATACAAGGCGGCCGTCCACCCGTTTGAGCGGCAGGGTCCGGGGCTCGCCGCCGGTGGGGTGGAGGGTGATGCGTGGAGTGTGCCCGTGCCGGTACCAGGTGATGATCCGGGTGCACTCCCCCGTGTCAGTGGGTGCTATCTCCTCGCCGATGATCGCGTTTAGGAGCGTGGACTTCCCGGCCTTGACCATTCCCGCTATGGCTACCCGGAGTGGCTCCGCAAGTCTCCGGGCAATCCCCTGGAGGGCCGCCGCACCGGCTGGATCATCCCCGTAGACCTTCAGCGCCTCCTGGACCAGGCCCGCAGCTCCGGCAACCGTGGAACCAGTCATCGCGGACCGCCCGCAGGCATCATGGTTCCGGCGCCGGATGCTTCGGCGGCAACTGCCTGCGCGGCACGGTGGAGTGCGTCCACCTTCTTGAGCTCGGCCTTGATGTCCCTGATGCGGGCATCTTTTTCCAGGGCGTAGGCATTTGCGGCCTTCTGCGCAGCGGACACAGAGTCGGCCAGGGAGCGGTGGTGTTCGTCCGCGATCTCCGTGAAGTGGTCGCGGATGGAACGCTGTACCAGCCGCAGCCGGTCCTTCAGTTGCTTGCCCACCTGGAAGGCAACGTCGTCGAGCTGCCGCCGGACGAGGGCCTTGGCCTCCCCCTGCCGGCGCTTAAGCCGGGCATCCTTGTCCTCCCGGTAGGCCTTGCGCCCCAGCAGGAACCCGGCACCCACGGAGAACGGGTTGATCAGCGCCATACCGAAGATGCCGGTCAGGAGTCCGAACATCAGCACCCCGCCGTAGGAGCCACGCATGCCGATCAGCACCTTTTGCACGGGGTTGACGTGCCCGGCGTCCATCCCCGGCATCGCGTCCACGGGATCCAGCACGTCGGCGGAATGGGCAACCTGCATCACCGGCAGCGGGATTTCGTCCGCGGCGAAGTGGTCAGCCACCTGCCCGGCCAGCCACTGCGCCCGCTCACTGGTGAGGACGAAGGTGTCCGAGATGGCGGACGCGGTGGATACCTCCAGCCACTTGGAAAAATCAGTCCAGGCCGGTCCCGGGTCCTCCTGGTCGATAGCGGCTTCAGCTTCCCGCTGGATGTGGCGGAGCCGGTTGCGGAGGTCGTACTCCATATCGGCGATGAGGTCGCTGATGCCGTCGCTGAGGGTAACCTGCCAGCGTGCAGACCGTTTCCGCAGGTCGTCGACCTCCGCCCTGGCCGCCTCCAGCTCCGCAACCATCGCGGGCGTGCCGTCCGGGTTTTCGAGTGCCTCAAGCTCCGATTGCAGGGAGAGGCTGAGGTTCTCGGTGACGGCAAGCAGGTCCTGGCTGACAGAGCGCCCCTGGAGCCGCTGTGCGCCTTCCACTATTCCGCTGCGGAGGTGGGCGATCAGGGCGGGGAAGCCGGATTCCTCATTCAGCTCGCTGTCCTGCAGGCGTGCTGCCTCGAGACGGAGGTCCGAGGAGACGGGAAACAGCGGAATATCCGCCGCTACCTTGCCGAGATGGGAGCGGTCCATCTCTTCCACCCGCCGCCATTCCGGGTAGAGGTCGGTCTTGGTCAGGACGCCCACCACGTTCGGGGTGATCCGCATGGCCTGCCGCAGGAAGCGCAGCTCCGGTTCGGTGTATTCCTGGGAGGCGTCCGAGACCAGGAGCATCGCATCGGCGGTGGGCAGTGCCGTGAGGGTGGCCAGGGTGTGCGACGATCCCAGGCCACCGACGCCGGGTGAATCGATGACAATGAGCCCGCCCGACAGGATCCTGCGGGGCAGGCATACCTCGGCAGCCAGGAGTTTCTTGCTGTTCCCGGGATTACCCTGCTCGGAAACGTAAGCCGCGAGGTCGGCGACGGGGATCGGTTGGCGGTCGACGGCATCGCCGGAGTCCGCCCCGGAGGCGGGAACCAGGATCGCGGCCGAAGCCGGATCCCCGTACCGGACAACCGTGGGAACCGACGTGGCGACGTCGTCGTCGACAGGGCAGGCCGGCGCACCCACCAGTGCATTAATGAATTTGCTTTTGCCCTGCTTGAATTCGCCCACCACGATGACCCGGATACTGGGATCCCTAAGCCGCCCCAATGCCAGGTCCAGGCGTTTCCGGAGGTCCTCCCGGTCTCCTGCGCCGATGAGCTCCAGTCCATGCTCCACAAGCTGGATCAGCCGGCCGGCCGTCACCGGAGTTGCGGGGTTTGCCGGTCCTGCTTCTGCCACAGCCTGTCCTCTGCACTACGCCTCAAAGATCGTTCCGGGACGAGGGGCCGGCTGCTAGGCACCAAAGTCCATTGAGTCTGCCGCCTCCCCAGCGCCAGCGTTGTCGATGTCATTGTCGATGTCAATGGTTGCCGCCCCGTCCTCAGAGAACTCAAGCCCGGCGTCGGTGGCAGCGGCCTCGGCATCAACATCTATATCAACGTATGGTTGGTGCTCCTCGGAAAGGGGTTCCCCGGTGAAAGTAGCCGGGTGGGCGGCCTGGCCGGCGCTGACGGTCGCGGTGTCGCGGTCCGCGTCAAGGTCGAAGAAGCCGTCGATCCGGATGTCAGCGAAACCCATCCCGGTTCCGGCACTTATAGCGGGGTCCCCGAACTCCGGCACCGAGTCGTTGTCGAACCACTGCTCAACGTCGCCGTCCGCCCAGATGTTGAGGGCCGGGGATTGGTCCGGGAGGGCGCCGCGGTCATCCGGCGTGGATGAGTAGGAGTAGTTGGCCACCACGTGGGTCAGCTGCTCCACCGCCTGTCCGTGGTCGTCGTGGCCGCCGCCGGCGGGAAGCGAACTCCAGCCGCCCCCGGCGTGCCCAGTACCGACGCCGGGATTGAAGTCCCGGTCGGCGGCGGAGGCCGTGACGCTAAGGGGGGCATAGTCCAGGACAACCGGCATGGCGGCGTCAACATCCGCTGAGCTGACACCGGCAAGGCCGTGCTTCTCCAGGACGCCTTCGGGATCATCCAGGAAGCCTTGGGCCGCCTGGCGGTCTCCGAAGATGCCCATCAGGAACTGGACCACTTCCTTTGCGACTGTCATGTGCTGGTCCTCAGATCGTGTTCTTTTCGGTGCGCTGGTCCTGATGCCTTGGATCAAAGGTATTGTTCCTGCCGGGAACCGGCATCGGGCCGGTCCCCCTTACCCGCGGTGCCCCCAGTGGGGAACCGCAGACTTTCCCGTTAGGGGTGTTAGGGGGACTGGTCATGCGCCTGGCTTTCCGGGCCCAGCGCAAGGCGCAGCTTGGCCATGAGGTCCGACCGGTTTTCCGCGCCGAGCCGGCGGCGCATCCGGGCAATGTGGTGCTCGGCGGTGCGCGGGGAAATGTAGATGGCTTCGCCAATTTCGCGGTAGGTCTTGCCGTCAAGCACCAGCCGGGCCACTTCCTTTTCCCGCTCGCTCAGCCCTGCGCCGTCTGGTTGCATGCCATTACCTGCCTCGGTGGGGGGAGCATTGCGGGACTCGGGTGACGCCGTCGTCCCCTGGCCCGCCGAATTGGCCTGTGGGTGGAGGTCCCGGGCGCAGGAGAGCAGGCGCACCATGTCCTTGCGCTCGTCCGCCCGGGCGGCGGCGTGGCCGGCAAGCCGCGCCCCTTCCCAGGGCATGCCCACCAGCCCCAGTCCCCTTGCCGCCGCCTCGACGTCGTCAGGACGGAACCTCTCGGCCAGGACCGTGACCCAGGCTTTGCCGGCCGCCGCGAGCACGGCCGCCAGGTGGCTTTGCCCTGCTGCCCGCGCGAGCGCCGCTGCGTGCGGTGCCAGGTCAGCGGGGCTTTCATTCAACAGGGCGGCCTGGACCGCTGCCCAGTGCAGCGGCACGGCCCACAGCGGCGGATTGCCAAGGCGCTCCAGCAGGTCCCATGCGTCATTGAGGTACGGGGCAACCCTGCGGCCCTCCCGAAGGCGGGCCGCGGCAATCATGAGTTCGCCCCAGGGCAGGAGGCTGTACAGGTCCACGGCGGTGTGGAGCGTCGCTTCGCGCGCCCGTTCCCAGGCTTTGATGAGCTCGGGAAAATCCCCGTTACGCCGGGCAAGGCCCACTTCCAGGGCCGAGCAGAGGAACTCGTCCCGCGGCACCAGCGGCCAGTGGTTCGCCTTCGACGCCTCATTGATCGCCAGCCGGGCGTCCTCGAGCCTGTCCTGCATCATCGCTGACCATGCCTGCAGCAGGAACAGGCGGGGTTTGGCTGTATCTCCTCCCTGGCCGGCGGCGGCCGCAGACCGGCAGATTGTTTCCGCCAGGCTTGGCTCTCCGCTGTGCAGCGCCATTAGTGCCGCCAGCGCCGCGGGAGTCTCCGGCAGGGGAATCGCGGTACCTGCTGAATTGAGCAGGTCAGAGGCGTGGATCAGGATCTGGAGTCCCTGGTGCGGGTCTCCCGCCAGGGACTTGAGGATGCCTTTCCCGATGTGGGCAAGGGTGGCGGCAAGCAGCGTGGGGGACGCGGGCGGCGCGTCGGCACCGAAGATGTTTTCCGCACCGGACCGGTCCCCGCAGCCGATCAGGGTGACGGCGGCAAGGGGCGCGGAGTGGCCAACGCGTGAGGGTCCCAGCCAGCTGTAGACCTCAGCTCCGTGGGCCAGCATGCCCCGCTGGGCCCACACCGCGGCCGCCACGTCCGCGGCCCGGCGGACGTCCGGCGGATCGTCCTGCCCCAACAGGGTGTCCACGATGCGGGTGGCCGTATCAAGGTCGCCGTTGGCCGCCGCGGCCTGGGCCCGCCGGGCAGCTGTGGCCTTCTCGCCGGCGCCAGCCAGCAGGGCCTCGTCGTAGAGCTGGTACGCCAGTGCGGGATCGCGTTCAAGCGCCTTGTCCGCCGCATTCTCCAGCTCGGTTGCCACCCGCGGATCGGCAAGTCCGGTGCGTGCCAACTCCCGGGCAAGATCGCCCAGCGGCTGCCCGTTGGCCGCGTAGACGCCCACCAGCTCCCGCTGGAGCGCATGCACCTTGGTTGTAGGGGCGACCGAGAGCAGCGCGTGCCGGGCCGGTCCCACCACGGCACCGTCAGGAGTCAAGAGGCCTGATGACTCTGCCCGGTGTACCAGGGCGTCAAGGCCCTCCCCGTTTCCATCGATCTTGCGCTGCAGGCCTGAAGGCAGCGGTCCCGGGAGGGCAAAACCCACGGACAACGCCAGCAGCAGTTCCCGTACTGCCGCGTTCTCACCGTTGAGCTGGCTGGCCATGAGTTCTGCGCCTTGCAGCGCCGGCCCCGGATGGTTCGGCTCCGGATGGCGGAACGCGGTGTTCTGCGTGTGGGGCTGGTAGCTGACCATGTCAGGCCGCCGGTGCCGTGGTGGCCGTGGCTGTGTCGGTAGCCGTCTCCGTGCCGGACAAACCGGAGCCCAGGGACTCCTCAGCTGGGGACGTGAACCCGCTGGTGCCTGTCGGTGACGCCGATACCTGGACCGTCGGCGAAGGGGAAGCCGTGAGATCCCGCGACTTCGAACCCTTCACCGGTTTAAGCCATCGGCCGGATTCCGTCGGTGTGGCTGCCGTGTCCGTTGGCGTGGGCTCCGCCGTGCTGGAGTCGCGGGTAGGTTCCGGCGTGCTGGAATCCGTTGAAGAAGGTGTCGGTGTTTCGCTGCCAGATTCCGTGGGGGAAGGGCTTGCTGTGCCGGACTGATCGCCGGAATCCGTGGGGGACGTGGTTGTCGTATCGCCAGTGGCCGGCGTGCCGGTGGACGTGGCTGTATCCGTAGGCGTCCCAGTGGTCGCCGTATCCCCTGGCGCCGGGCTGCCGGTGTCGCCTGCCGCGGCAGCGCTGGTGGAGGGTCCTTCGGAGGCGCCCTTCTCGATGGCCCGGATGGACGCCACCTTCCCGTCCGCCAAAGGGCCTGGTGCCTGGGAGGCAGCGGCCCGCTGCATGCCCGGCTCGATGCCTGCCACCGGGATCTGGACATCTCCGGCGGCGCCGGCCCCGTTGCCGCCGTCACTGTTGCCGCCGTCGCTGTTGCCGCCTCCTGCGGACCCGGTGGCGGGGACCGCGGGCCGGTCGTTGGAAGCCCCGGCCGGCGGGACGAACACCGAGGTCAGGCTGTTGAATCCTGCCGGGCTCTGGGCTGCGGTGGCAGTAAGGACGGTCAACAGGACGGCGGTGGCCGCCACAGCAGTAAGCCGCACCCGCGGTTTCGGCCCGTGTACTCCGCCCTTGTCCCCCTTGCCCTGGCTAAGGGCTGCTGCCGCCAGGGAACCCGGGGCAGGAGTGGGGTTCCGGGACCAGCTGGCCAGCCTCAGCGGCGCCTGCGCACGTTCCGGGGCCGGGCTGGGAACAACGTCATCTGAAGCGTCAGCTGAAGATTCCGCCGCAGCAGCAATAGCCGCCCGTCCCAGCACCGCGGACACGGCGGCGCCCATGCAGATGGAGGACTTGGGGTCTGCGTCCACCGCGATGGGACGGTCAAGCTGTTCCGAGATCAACTGGGCAACAAGGGGGATCCGGGAGGACCCGCCAATCAGCAGCACGGCGGTGAGGTCCGCCGGCTCCAGGCCGAGCTGCCCCAGCGATTGTTCCAGGGCATCCACGGTGTCCCGGACGGGGTCTTCGATCAGGGACTCGAACTCGGGGCGGACCAGGCGTATCTGCTGCTGGATCCCGGGCAGGAGTACGGAGATGTTGGCTTCGCTGTCGCTGGAGAGCGCTTCTTTGGCTTCAACGCACTCCCGCCGCAGCCGGGAAAGTGCGGCCAGCACTCCAGGGCCGGCCGGGTCCAGCGCGGCCAGGGCGCCGTCCGTATGGTCGGCCACATAGCGGAAAAGGGCGGCATCGAAATCGGCGCCGCCCATGTGTTCAAAGCCTTCCGGTTTCCCCAATAGTTCAAACCGGTTGCTGGCCTCTTTGCGGAGGACAGCGGTATCGAAGGTTCCGCCGCCAAGGTCGTAGACGGCGATGATGCTGCCGTCCTCCACGCGCACCTGCGACGCATAATGGAGGGCTGCGGCTTCCGGCTCGGTCAGGAGGGTGACGTTCCCAAGCCCCTTGGCGGCGAGGGCGTCCTTGATGAGGGACGTGCGGTGGAAGCCCCAGGCAGCGGGGTACGTCAGGATGATTTCCGACGGCGGCGCCCCCTGGCGTTCCTCCGCCCGGTCTGCCACCCAGCGGGCCATGGTTGCGAACACGTCCTCGGCGGCGAGGGACAGCGTGCCCACGGAGATCGGCACGGCGTCGCCCACCCGGCGCTTGAATTCCCGCACAACCCGCCCGGGGGAATCCAGGCCGCGGCGTTCAGCGGCCTCCCCCACCAGGACGGATCCGTCGTCGGGGTAAAAAAGAACAGAGGGTACCGAGGTTCCACGGAGTCCCAGCGGCAGGCACTCGGGAGAAGAAGCTCCCTGGTCAAAACGGGCTATGGCAGCAGCTGTGAAGCTGGTTCCCACATCAACGGCGAGAACGTAGCTCATGGGTACCTCAGGAAAAACTGTTGTTCCGCCAGCAAACTTCATCACGGGCGCACGAAACCAAAGTAGCATTACCGGCTGACCGGGAACAGCCCTGTTGCTACATCGATTTTATAGATGCCCCCTGGCGCGCGGGGACCTTCCAGAATCCCTGCTCAGAGGCCTGAATACGAGTGGAGCCCGTTGAAGAACTGGTTCACGATGGTGAAGTTGAAAACCACGCAGAGGTAGCCCACGATCGAAAGCCAGGCAGCCCGCGTGCCGGTCCAGCCACGCGTTGCGCGCGCGTGGAGGTATCCGGCGTAGACAACCCAGATCACGAAGGTCCACACCTCTTTGGTGTCCCAGCCCCAGAACCGTCCCCAGGCCTTTTCTGCCCAGATGGCGCCGAACATGAGGGTGAACGTCCAGCCGATGAAGGCGATGGCGTTGATGCGGTAGGACAGGTTCTCCAGGCTCAGCGCGGACGGCACCAGGCGCATGAAGCCAAGCTTGTCCGCACCGCCGGCAGCCGCCGTCTTCTGGCGGTGGGACTGGACCAGCTGCAGGGCGGACATCGCGAAGGTCAGGGTGAAGAGGGCGGAGGACAGCACGGCGATGGACACATGGATGATCAGCCAGTAGCTCTGGAGGGCGGGAACCAGGTGCCCCACGGGGGTCCAGTAGGCCACGGACGCGGCCACCAGCATGATGATGGCCAGGCCCACCACGAACGTACCCAGGAAGCGGAGGTCGCGGCGGACCAGCACCAGCAGGAACACCGCCACCGCCACGAACGCGCCGGTGGTGAGGAACTCGTACATGTTGCCCCAGGGCACCCGGCCGGCACCCAGCGCACGGGTCACCACGCCGGCGGCGTGGATCAGGGCGCCGAGGATGGTCAGGGCCACTGCCACGCGTGCGGGCGCGCGGCGTTCCGCGGCATAGCGCATGTCGGCGTCGGCGGTGATGGCTCCCCCGGCACCCGCGCTTGGGGCCTTGGTGGTGGACGACGACGGCCGCTCGGCCCTGCCGGCCGGCCCGCCGAGGTGCGTCCCGGCGTCGGCACGGGAGCCTTCAGCTGACGCAGCGCGTTCCCCCATCCCGGCTGCCACCGGAATCTTGGCCCCGCCGTGGGCCTGGCCTGCTTCGGAAGCCTGGGCCGCTTTGAGGTCGATAGCGCGGAGCGCCCTGCTGCTCTTGGCCAGGTCCCAGGCGAAAGCGATGAAGGCGACGGTGTACGTGCCGGCCGCCAGCAGCATAAAGAGCTCGCTGTACTGGCCCATGGTTTCGTTGATTCCGTACGGCATTACTGGTCCTTTTCGGGCCCGGTGGGGCCGGCTGGGGTGGTGACTGGGCCTGTGGTTGAGGCGGTTCCGGTGCTATTGTCCCCCGGGCTGCCGGGAGTTTCCTGTGAGGTCCGGGGCGGGCCCTGGCCAGGATCCAGCTGCCACTCTTCGGTCAGCAGCTTGCGGAGGGCTGCAGCTTCGCCGGCGAGCCGGTGGTCCTCGCCGCGGGCCAGGAGCCCGTACTCGACCATGGTGCGGCCGTCCTCGTGGGTGCCGGTACGGACCCACACGCGGCGGCGGTTGACGTAAAGCGACAGGACCAGGCCGGCCACGGCCAGCAGCGCGAAGATCAGGGCATAGAGCTGGCCGGGATTGTGGTGGATGTCCACGCCGATGTACCGCTTGACGCCGTCGAAGCTGATGGTGCCCTTCCCGTCAGGGAGGGTATAGCTGGTCCCGGGAGAAAGGGTGATGCCGCCGGCGTCCAGGTTGCGGGCGTTCAGCGGGGTCAGGTCCTTGACGTCCAGTTCGAAGACGTTCTGCGGCGCTCCGTCATCCAGGCCCAGGTCCCCGTAGTACGAGTTAAGCGTCAGCTGCGGATTGAAGAGTTCCGGGTCCCCGCTGAAGGAGACCCCTTCATCGCTGACGAACGCTGTGGGCAGGAAGAACCCGGCGAAACCCAGCTGGTCGGGCGCGGCGTCCGGGACCTTGATCACCACCGAGGAGTAGTAGTTGTCCCCCTGCAGCTTGGCCACCACGGGACCCTGCATGGCCACGTTGCCTGCGCCGTCCCGGATGGTCACCACGGGGGCGTAGCCGTTGCCGGTGAGGTAGATGCTGGTGCCGCCCAGGGTGACGGGGTCGTTGACCTTGAGGGTTTCCTGCTGCGCCGGGGCGTCCGGGTTTTCCTTGGTGGTCACTGCGGCGGAGAAGTCGATGGGCTGGCCAAACTTGCCCTCGGACTCGCGGTCGAACGTGATGTCGAACTTGTCCAGCTGGATGGAATAGGGCTGCAGCTGGCTGGACTGGAAATTGGTGCCGGGGGTGAACTGGTCATAGCCCACCAGGGTGTTCACGAAGGTGTCGCCCTCCACCAGGATCCGCTGGCCGCTGTAGCCGAACAGGCCGCCGATGGCCACGGACACCAGCACGCCAATGAGGGACGTGTGGAAGACGAGGTTGCCCACTTCCTTGAGGAAGCCGCGCTCGGCACCCAAAGACGGCCGCGCGCCGTCGTCGTCCCTGACCTCGACGCGGTAGCCGCGCTTCTTCAGCAGCCCGGCGGCGTTGTGGATGGCGTCCGACGCCGGGATCCCGGCACCGGCGGGAATGACCAGTGTGCCGTACTCGGGAAGGCGGGAGAGGCGTTTGGGGGTGCGCGGCGGCTGGGACCGCATCGCCTTGTAGTGGGCGATGGCGCGGGGTACCACGCAGCCAATCAGGGAGATGAACAGCAGCAGGTAGATGGCGGAGAACCAGGCCGAAGAGTAGACGTCGTACAGCTGCAGGGTGTCCAGCAGCTTGCCGTAGTCCGGGTTGTCCTTGATGTACTGCGTAACCACCGACGGGTTTGCCGGACGCTGCGGGAACAGCGAGCCGGGAACGGCGGCAACAGCCAGGAGCAGCAGCAGGAAGAGCGCCGTGCGCATGCTGGTCAGCTGGGTCCAGGCCCAGCGCAGCATCTCCTTGGGACCCAGGGCGGGCAGCGCGGCGTCGGCCTTGGCCTCTGACACCTTGCCGGCGGCCGGGTTGGAGGATTTTTTCTCTACGTTCACGCGCTCGCTCATCAGATCGGCAACTTCACATCGGTTTGGAACCAGTACTGCAGCTCGGTCACCCAGGTGCCCCAGACGCCGCTGGCCATCAGCAGGCCCAGCACCACCAGGATGCCCCCGCCGGTGCGCTGGATGGCCAGCCGGTGCTTGCGGAAGAACGCCATCACGCCCATCCCGCGGCGGACCGCCAGTGCGATCAGCAGGAAGGGTATGCCCAGGCCCAGGCTGTAGACGAAGGCCAGGAAGGCGCCCTTGGCAGCGGAGGATCCCCCGGAAAGGCTCAGCAGCTGCACGGCCGAGTAGGTGGGGCCAATGCACGGGGCCCAGCCCAGCCCGAAAGTCAGGCCCAGCAGCGGCGCTCCCCAGAGCCCGGCCGGCGGCCTGGCCGAGATTTTGGCGTCGCGCTGCAGCCAGCTGAAGCCGCCCATGAAGACCACGCCCATCACGATCACCAGGATGCCCAGGACCTGGGTGATCCAGGCGTTCTGGGAACCCGTGATGAGGGTCCCCAACTGGCCGAAAGCGCCGCCCAGGAGGACGAAAATGACGGAAAAACCGAGGACGAACAGCCCGATTCCCACCAGCATCCGGCCGCGCTTCTGCTTCTGCAGGTCCACGCCGCTGAGTCCCGTGACGTAGCCCAGGTATCCGGGGACCAGGGGCAGCACGCATGGAGAGAGGAAGGAAACCAGTCCGGCCAGCAGGGCCACCGGGATGGCAAGCAGGAGCGAGCCGTTCAGGATGGCTTCGGCAAAGGGGCTGTTCACGGTCCGGACCGCCGCTACTCTGCCACGGCGGCAGCGATGAGGGCCTTCAGGGTGCCTTTTTGGACTTCGCCCAGGACACGGGAGGCCACGCGGCCCTGCTTGTCCAGCACCAGGGTTGTGGGGACCGCGCCCGGCGGGACCAGCCCGGAAACCGCCAGGAGGACACCGCCGTCCTTGTCGTCAAAACTGGGGTAGGTCAGGTTGAAGGTCTTTTCGAAGGCCTCGGCGGTGGCTTTCTCGTCCCGCAGGTTGACGCCGTAGAACTGCACGCCCTGGTCCTTGAACTCCTGGTGCAGCTCTTCGAGGATGGGGGCTTCCACCCGGCACGGGGCGCAGGCGGCGAACCAGAAGTTCAGCACGGTCACCTTGCCCTGGAAGTCAGCCGGGGCCACTGCCGTGCCGTTGAAGAGCGTGCCGTTGACCTGGACGGCCGACTTGCGGTCCGCCGCGGCGAACTCAGTGACGGATCCGTCCCCGGCGACATAGTTCTTGTTGTCTCCGGCCTTCGCCTGCTGCGCAAGGGCATCCTCCTGGGCGCAGCCGGACAGGCCCAAGGTCACAGCAGTCAGGACCAGGCCGCCGGCAGCCAGCAGGCTGCGGCGGGAGGTCACGAAATTACTGTCGGTCACAACTAGGCTCCAGGGGTGCTGGACGCACCCGGAAGAAGGGAAGCGGCCGGTTCGCTGTACTGCACGCGCAGGAGCGTGCCGGCGTCGTCGAACACCAGGGACGTGATGGACGTCAGGGTGCATTCGCGTTTCCGCGGGTCATGCCACAGCGGCTTTCCCTCGGCGCTGAGGCGCGTGGCCCAAATGGGGAGCTGGTGGCTGACCATGATGGCCTCAGGCCCCTCCGTTCCAAAGTCCCCGGCTGCCAGCTCGATGGCGCGCAGCCGCGCGTCCTGGACAGCTTCCATGACCCGGGACGCCTGGTTCTTGTACGGCTCGCCCCAGGAGGGCCGCAGGGGGTTGACCAACCGCGGCCAGTGCTTCGGGCGGCGCAGCTCGGCCTTGGTGACCTTCATGCCCTCAAAGTAGTTCTCTGCCTCGATGATCCGCTCGTCCGTGTGGATCTGCAGCTTCAGGGCGTCCGACGTCGGCCGGGCAGTTTCCTGCGCACGGTCCAGCGGAGAGGCGGCCAGGTAGGTGATCCGGGCACCGCCGGCGGCGCGGCGACTGAAGTGCTCGGCGAGCGTACGCGCCATCTCCTGCCCCAGTTCGGAGAGGTGGAATTCGGGCAGCCGTCCGTAGAGAACGCCGTCGGGATTGTGGACCTCGCCGTGGCGGAGCAAATGGACAGTGGCTTGGGGCATGTTTACCAGTTTCTCAAAGATGGCGTGCGATCCGAAATCTCCCGGCGAAGCTTCTACAAAGAGTAGAACTGAAGTTTTTGAAGAAATGTTCCGAAGCCGGGAACAAAACATGCAAATGCATGTTTATACTGGATGCAGCAGTTAGTTGAGACTTCAACAGATGAAGTTTCAACAGCAACCCGCCAATACGCATACACAAGGAGCATCACCATGGCACTTCCCGCAGACGTCACCACCGGCACCTGGACCCTGGACAACTCACACAGCGAGATCGGCTTCACGGTCCGCCACGCAGGCATCAGCAAGGTCCGCGGCCAGTTCACCGAAGCCGCCGCCACCCTGGACCTCCCCGAAGACGTCACCGGCGCCAGGATCAACGCCACCATCAACACCGCCAGCTTCGATTCCGGCGACGTCAACCGCGATGGACACGTCAAGGGCGAGGACTTCTTCGACGTGGAGAAGTTCCCCGAAATCTCCTTCGTCTCCAACGGCCTCGTGGCCAAGGGCAACAGCTACGAACTGACCGGCGACCTGACCATCAAGGGTGTCACCCGCCCCGTCACCCTGGAGACCGAGTTCAACGGCGTGGCTGTTGACCCCTTCGGCAACACCCGGGCAGGCGTTTCCGCCGAGACCACCATCAGCCGCAAGGACTTCGGCCTGACCTGGAACGCCATCCTGGAGACCGGCGGCGTCCTGGTCAGCGACAAGGTTGCCATCAACCTCGAACTCGCCTTCATCGCTCCCGCGGCATAATTCCTTCCCGCTCCGGCACCCCGGCCCTGGACTCCCGCAGTCCGGTGCCGGGGTGCCGTCCTTTAAGCGCACTGGGACCCGCGGGGTTTACAGTGAACGCCATGAGCCACTCTCCCAGCGGACCGCGGAACGGTTTCGCCGAGCTGTTTTCCGTTACCGCCCGGCCCACCGAGATTAAGGTCTCGTTCTGGATCTGGTTTATAGGCGGGGTCCTTGCCTTGATGGGCGGGCTCCTGGGGATGCTGGCGTCCCTGGTGCTCTTTGCCGCCGCGCCCGCGGCCGCTGCAGCCGTCGTCGCACTGATGCTGCTGGGCGCTGCCGTGGGCGCCGCGCAGATGGTTTTAGCGGTCAAGATGAAGGCCGGCCGGCAGTGGGCGCGGGTCGCCCTGACGGTGCTGGCCGGGATCACCCTGGTCCTGGCAGCGGTTAATACGGCGGCAGGCATGGGGCAGGGCGCCGGAAACTGGACAGCCTTCCTTATCAGCCTGGCAGCAGCGGTCCTTCTGTGGCTGCCAAATTCCCAGGCATGGTTCGCAGCGGTTTCGGGCCGGAATACCTCTTCCGAATGACCCACAAGGTGCCTGCCCGGGGGTACGGTGGACTTAAGTGATGCTGGGGGTAGGGGACAGGACCGAGCCCGGCGACCTACCTGGAACCCGACACGCAAAAGGACCGCCCATGAGCACTCCCCCCGTCCCGCCTCCCGTTCCCAACGATCCCGAGTCCGGCGGCGAGACTCCGCGCTACGGCCAGAACGCACCCCAGTATGGCCAAAACCAGCCCCAGTACGGGCAGCAGTCCGGAACCCCGCAGTATGGACAGAATGCCCCGCAGTACGGGCAGAACCCGCCGCCGCAGTACGGCCAGAACCCGCCGGCGCAGTACGGCCAGTCCGGCGCTCCCCAGTACGGCCAGCAGCCGTATGGCCAGTCCCCCTACGCGCAGTATCCGTCCGAGCAGCCGCAACCGTCCGGCAGCACTGGCGTTCCCCAGATGGTCAACATCTCCTTCTGGCTGCTGATCGCCTCCGCCGCGATCTTTGTCATTTCGATGCTGACCGGCCTGACCACGCTGGACGATCCCATGTTCCGCGACGCCTTTGAGACCCAGATCGAGGGCAGCGGGGCGGGAGTGACGTACGAGGACATGAAGGGCGTCATCGCCGGAACCCTGGTGGTGTTCGCCATCATTGGCCTGGCCCTCTACCTGCTGGTGGCGTTCTTCGTCCGCAAGGGCAAGAACTGGGCACGGATCCTGGGCACGGTCTTCGCGGCACTGTCCATCTTCGGCCTCTTCGGCCCGCCCAGCTTCGCAACCATCGGTACGCTGCTGGGGATTGCGGCCATTGTGTTGCTCTACCTGCCGGCCTCGGCTCCGTATTTCCGGCGCCAGCAGCCGTTCGCCAACCCTTACGGCGGCAACATGGGGAACCCGTACGGCCGGTAACTCCAGCACTCCCACCCTTCGGGCGTGGGCACCGGGACCAGCCGCTGACGGAATCTAGGCGGTCTGCCCCGGGGCCTGCGCCCGTTGTGCGTGGTAGGCCAGGATCTGCAGTTCCGTTGCCATGTCCACCTTGCGGAGGTTCACGCCCTCCGGGACCTGGAGCATGATGGGGGCGAAACTCAGGACGCTGCGGACCCCGGCCGCCACCACGCGGTCGCACACATCCTGGGCCACCGAGGCGGGAAGGGCCAGGACCACCATATTGGCCCCGGTCCGGTGCAGCACCGTTTCCAGGTCCGCCACATCGCTGACGCGCAGCCAGCCCACCTCGTTGCCCACCACCATCTGGTCAGCATCAAAGATGGCCACGACGTCGAAGCCCCGGGATTCGAAGCCTCCATACCGTGCGAGGGCCTTGCCAAGGTTGCCGGCGCCGACGATCGCCACTTTCCAGTCGTGGGTGAGTCCCAGTGCAGCCGCGATGTGCCGGCTCAGGTACTGCACCTCGTAACCGACTCCGCGGGTGCCGTAGGAGCCCACGTGGGAGAGGTCCTTGCGGAGCGTTGCAGAGCTGACGCCGGAGGCCTCGGCAAGGGATTCAGAGGAGACCCGCTCCACTCCCTCTGCCAGGAGTGTATTAAGGGCACGCAGGTAGAGGGTCAGCCGGGCCACTGCAGCGGGCGGAATCTGTTTGGCTGCCGTGCCCGCAGGTCCCGGCAGGTCCGGGACAGCCTGGGGGGTTGAATCCAGCGAAGCCACCAGCCCCTCCCTCGCATCGCGTTGTGACTCCACTCTAGGGCCCAACCGGCAATGCCATCAAAGCAGGAGCCACCGATGCGGAGAAGACTCGGGACCGCGCCATATCGGGTGCTGCTCCCCTACTGTGCCATGGCCCGCTGGAGCACGCGTCCCAGCCGGGCTTCATCGATTTTCCAGAAATCGCGCTGCACCCCGTCCACCAGCACCACCGGAATTTCCTCCGCATAGCGTTCACGGAGTTCCGGCTGGTTGTCCACCAACTCCTCGCTCCACTCAAGTCCCAGCGAAGACGTAACCCGGCCGACGGCGTCGCGCGCGTCTTCGCAAAGGTGGCAGTCTGCCTTGGTGATCAGGACAACGCGGGGTGTGGCCATGCCTTAACCGTAGCCCCGTTCCCACGGCTCCCGCGACGCCGGGCCCGTGGGAACAAGGCTAAACGGGGATTGAACAGCGGATTGACTAGACTCGACTGCATGCCCGAGGAGAAGTACGTTGCCGTAGTCACCAAGCCGGTTGCTGCGCCGCAACCGGGTGAGGCGGCGTTCTTCGATGTGGACAACACCCTGATGCGCGGGGCCAGCCTCTTCCACGTTGCCAGGAAGATGCACCAGCGCGGGGCGTTCACCATGGCCCAGGCTGCCGGCTTCGCGTGGAAGCAGTTCAAGTTCGTGGCCCGCGGGGAGAACATGGACGATGTCCATGCCGTCCGTGACTCCGCACTGACGCTGGCCGCAGGCATAACGGTGGATGACATCAAGGCGCTCGGCGAAGAGGTCTACGACGAGATGATCGCCTCCCGCATCTGGCCGGGCGCCAAAGCTCTGGCGGAGCAGCACCTGCGCGTGGGCCGGCGGGTGTGGCTGGTGACCGCCACACCTATCGAGGTGGCCACCGTGATCTCCACCAGGCTTGGACTGACCGGCGCCCTGGGGACCGTAGGCGAAATTTCCGAAGGCATGTACACCGGGCGCCTGGTGGGTGACATCCTGCACGGTTCGGCCAAGGCGGTTGCCGTCCAGGCCGTGGCCGATGCCGAGGACCTGGACCTCAGGCGCTGCTGGGCGTACAGCGACTCCTACAACGACATTCCGCTGCTCACCCTGGTGGGCCACCCGGTGGCCATCAACCCGGATGCCCGCCTGCGCCGGCACGCACGGGACAACAACTGGCCGGTCTACGATTTCCGGTCCGGCCGGCGCGCGGCCACCTTCGGCCTCAAAGCCGCAACGGCCGGCGGCGCCGTCTACGGGCTCTGGAAGGGCTTCGCCCGCATCCGCGGCCCGCGCATCTAGCTCCACCGCCGCTGGTTCCACCGGCCACCCCGACCCCCGTTACCAAGCTTGTTTGCGCATCCGAACCTTCAAGGCGCGGATCCGCGAACAAGGCCAGGAAACCCCGGTCACACCCCATCCAGCACAAAGAAAATGCCCGCCGCCTCGGAAGGCGACGGGCATTTCTGCGCTGTTCGAAGTATCTCTACTTCTTGTTGCGGCGCTGGTGACGGGTCTTGCGAAGCAGCTTGCGGTGCTTCTTCTTGGCCATACGCTTGCGACGCTTCTTAATAACTGAACCCACGTAAGTTCCTTACAAACTAGATGCAGTACCTGTCTGATGGAAATTGTTCGTGGACAGAGCTACGAACTGAACAACTGACAGATTCTTACAATGACGTAAAACGTTCCTTAACAGGGTACCGCTTCCGGGAGGCGGCTACGGACAGCTGCTCAGGCCGTCTCGGTGTGACCGTCCACTACGGCACCTTTGAGGTACTGTTCGACGGCTTGTTCCGGAACCCGGTAGGAGCGGCCGAAGCGCACTGCCGGCATCTCGCCGGAGTGCACCAGCCGGTACACGGTCATTTTGGAGACGCGCATGACCTGGGCTACTTCAGCCACGGTCAGGAACTTCGCGTTGGAGAAGTTCTGTTCTGCCGACATTTCCCTATATTCCTTTGCTGACGGATGGACAACAGTGACCCCAGGTACGTGCCAATGCGGTGTTCCGATGCTGAGCCATCCACCAACCACCTATCTAGATACTCTAGATGTTCCTGTGGCAGAAGTGAAAGTAGTAGATCCCCCTATTTCGCTTCCCGCCGCTTGCGCGCGGAGGCCGCCAGCTGGTCCAGGACAGATACCGAAACGTCCCAGTCCATGCACGCATCGGTGACGCTCTGCCCGTACACCAGCTCGGCCCGGCCGGCCGCGTGCTCTGCAACATCCAGGTTCTGCGCTCCGCCCACCAGGAAGCTTTCGAGCATGACGCCGGCAATCGCCTGCGCGGACGTGCCGCCGTCCTCCAGCTGCGCACCGATCTCCAGGGCCACCTCCGCCTGCCGGTGGTGGCTCTTGCCGCTGTTGGCGTGGCTGGCATCCACGATCAGGCGCGGGTTCAGCTGCTTGCCGGCAAGCGTGGCAGACGCCGCCCCGACGTCGGCAGCAGAGTAGTTGGGTCCCTTTCGTCCGCCGCGGAGGATTACATGGGTGTCCGGGTTTCCGGCGGTGGACACCAGCGCCGCCCGGCCGTCACCGTCAATGCCGAGGAAAGACTGGGCCGCAGCCGCTGCACCGCAGGCGTCGATGGCCACCTGGAGGTCGCCGTCGGTCCCGTTCTTGAAGCCGATGGGCATCGACAGTCCGGACGCGAGCTGCCGGTGGATCTGGCTTTCGGTGGTGCGCGCCCCGATGGCGCCCCACGAGATCAGGTCGGCCATGTACTGCGGGCTGATGGGCTCGAGGAACTCGGTTGCGGTGGGGAGGCCCAGGGCGGTCACCTGCTGGAGGAACTGCCGGGCGGTGCGGAGTCCAGTGACCATGTCGTGGCTGCCGTCCAGGCGGGGATCGTTGATCAGGCCCTTCCAGCCCACGGTGGTGCGGGGCTTTTCGAAGTACGTCCGCATCACGATCAGCAGGTCTTCCCTGTGCTTCTCGGCCTGGCTGACCAGCCGGCGGGCGTACTCCAGCCCGGCTTTGGGATCGTGGATGGAGCAGGGCCCCACAATCACCAGCAGGCGGTCGTCCACGCCGTCCATGATGGCCCGGACTTCATCGCGTCCGCGTTCGACGACGTCCGCCACCCGGGCGTCCAGCGGGAGTTCCGCGATGAGTTCGGACGGGGTGGGCAGCGCCGTGAATTCGCTGACGCGCAGGTTCGAGGTCGACTTGGCCGCGGCTTCAGTGCGGGAGATGCCGGCGTTGGCGCTTGCGGGGGCTGTTGCGGTGCTCATGGTGGGGTCCTGTTCCAGATGGGAAGCGGGCCCGGATCAGAACCCGCCGGAGAAACGGCGAAGGGCAGAGAATGATCTCTGCCCTGTTGGCTCTGAAGGAAAGTTGGATGCGTGTCAGTTAGACGCAGGCCCCTCCAGAGCCAACGAAAAATACGCATACCAACGGTTTGTCATGCCATGAACCATAACCGCAGGTTCCGCGGATTGGCAAAACGGTTACGTTGCGTCACGGGACAGGCTCGCCACCAGCTCTGCATGCTTCCGGTCCGTGAGGCGGTACCAGTACATGATGCCCACGGCCGCCAGGACCAGGGCGCCGGGAAGCAGTCCCGCCGCGGCCCTGATGGCAAGGGTCGCGGATTCCGGCTGCCCCGCCGCACCCGAGGCGTAGCCGCCCCAGGCCAGGCAAAAGGCCACCACTCCGGCACCGAAGCCCATGCCCAGCTTCCTGGTGGCCGCCAGGAGCGCGTAATTGATGCCCTGCACCCGGACCCCGGTCTTCCACTCGCCGTATTCCACGGTGTCCGCAATCAGGGCCCAGGTGACAATGCTGACCGACGCGGACGCAAGCAGTCCCAGCACCAGGCCTGCCACGCCAAGCAGGGGCACTTCGGCGGGGGCCAGGAAAACCAGCACACCGCCAACGGCACCAAGGCTGGCGCCGGCGCTGTACACGGCACGCTTGCCCCAGCGCGCCACCGGACGCGGAATGAGGACCGCCAGGGTGAGCGTGATGACCACCTGCGCGGCGGCCATGAGGGGGAACAGGTCCACCCGGGACAGCACATCCCGGAGGTAGTAGAACTGGGATGCTCCCGTGGCGGATGTGCCGGTGACAAAAAGCACCGAGCTGACGCAGAGGATGACCAGCGGCGAGTTGGCCTTCAGGGCCGCCATGCTCTGCCTGAGGGTGATCCTGGGGACGCTGCCGGGAACCTGCTCCACGCAGGCGGCACCCGTAAAGGCGTAGAGGGCAGAGCCCACGACGGCGAACGTGATGGTCAGCCAGGTGAAGACTTGCTGCATGTCCTGCCCGGCCCCCAGGAGCGGCGCGATGAAGAAGCCCAGCGTGGCACCAACGGAGAGTCCGCCAAGGGTCCGTGCACCGCCCAGCCGGGCGCGCTGCGTGGCGTCCTGCGTCATGGCCCCCACCAGGCAGCCGTAGGGAACATTGACCATGCTGTAGGCGATGCACACCAGGCCGTACGTGCAGTAGGCGTAAAGCAGCTTCAGGGACGGATCGGCATCCGGGACATGGAAGACGGCCACGCTCAGCAGGAGCGGGATGAAGCCGAACATCAGGAACGGCCGGAACTTGCCCCACCGCCTGCTGTGGACGCGGTCCACGATGCGCCCGGCGGCGATGTCCGTGAACGCGTTGAAGACCCGCAGGAGAAGCAGCAGGGTCCCCGCGGCTGCCGCCCCGATCCCCGCAACATCCGTGTAGTAGACGAGCAGGAACATGTTCCCGGTGCTGATGATCATGCTGTTGGCGGCATCGCCGGCGCCGTAGGCAAAGACGCTGAGCCTGCTGAGTTTCTTCATCACTTCCTGTTTCCGCAGGCCGGGAAACCGTTTTCTCCAGCCTGCAGAAGGAACTTACCCCAAAATCTTCCGCAGAAACAGCAGCTGGCGGATCCAGTGGTGTTCCTGGCCGCCCTCGTGGTTGTTGAACCGGTACACCTCGATCTCCTTGTCCGCACCGGTTCCGGAGGAGCCCGCCGTTCCAGAGCCGTAGGCGTTGAAGCTCGCAAAGACCGTCGACGGCGGGCAGATGTCGTCCATCTGGGCGGCGGAGTACAGCGCAGGGGCTGTTGCCCAGCGGGCCAGGTTGACGCCGTCGAAATAGCGCAGGACGGCGAGCGCGGCGTCGTACCGGTCCCGGTGCCGTGCCAGGAACTGGGCGATTTCCGGGTACGGCCCGCGCGGTGTGATGTCGATGGCCCGGGGAAAGTCCTGGAGGAACGGGACGTCGGGCAGCGCGGCGATGACGCCGTCGAGCCTTCCGGCCGCCAGGCCCGCAGTGGCCACCACGATGCCGCCGCCCTGGCTGACGCCGGCCAGCACCACCCTGGAGGGGTCGACGGCGGGGTGGGACTGGGCGGCTTCCACGGCCCGGAAGGCGTCCACGTACACCCTGCGGTAGTAGTAGTCCTCTCGGCTTCCGAGGCCGCGGGTCATGAGTCCGGCGTGGGCGACGTCCCCGGCGGAGGGGTGCGGGTCCGGTGTTTCACCCAGTGTGCCGCCGTAGCCCTGGCCGCGGGTGTCCATGATGAAATGCGCGTACCCGGCCTGGGCCCAGCGGGTGTCCTGGTTGACCAGCCCGCGGCCGCCCGAGTAGCCAACGTACTGGACCACCACCGGCAGCGCCGCCCCCGCTTCCCTGTGCGCCGGGAAGTGGAACCAGCCCCGGACCGGAGCGCCGCCGTACCCTGCGAAGGTGACGTCGAAGGTGTCAATGACGGAGAGGTAGTTGTCCACCGGCTCAAAACTGGCATCCAGCGGGAAGGCACGGGCTTCCCTGATGGTGGCATCCCAGAACTGGCGAAGGTCCTCCGGGGGCGTCACGTCCGAGGAGTACGAGCGGAGCTGCGCAAGCGGGAGGTCGAAGAGCGGCATGGGTTATCCAATCCTTTCGGTAGGCGCGCTGCGGTGGGCGCTGTAGGTGAGAACTGCGGGCTTTCCTGGTTCAAGGTGCGCTTCCCGGACGGCCGATCCATACCGGACCAGGACTTTCCCCGGCGCCTGCGCGGCGAGGGTTGCCTGCACCAGCCGCCCGTCCTGCCAGTCCAGGTCCACTTCCACCCCGGGCCGTGCGCGGAACCGCCCTGCCCGGCCGACGGGCAGTTCGGCGGGCAGGGCGGGAAGCAGTTCTATCTCGTGCAGCCCGTCCACGGTGCGGTGGCTCTGGACCAGGCACTCGGCCAGACCAGCCACGTACCCCAGGTTGCCGTCGATCTGGAACGGCGGGTGCGCACCGAAGAGGTTTGGGTACAGGCCTCCGCTCTGGCCGCCGCGGGGTGTGTCCATGTCCCGGAAGTAGAGCCGGAGGAGGTCGCTGACTTTTCCGGGCTGGCGCAGCCGGGCGCGCAACAGGATCTTCCATGCCAGCGACCAGCCGGTGGCTTCATCGCCCCGGCCGTCCAGGCTGGCCCGGACGGCCGCTTCGAGCCCTGGGGTGAGTGGAGTGTCCCCCGGAAAGGCGAGGTAGAGGTGGCTGACGTGCCGGTGCCCGGGTTCCCACTCCTCCGGATCATCAAGCCACTCGCGGAGCTTTCCGCCGCGTCCGGGTGCCGGTTCCGGAAGCCGGGGCAGGGCCGTGCGGGCTGCGGAGGCCACGGGATCGTCCTCCAGGCCGAGCTGGCGGGCAAGCGCGTCCAGCATCCTGAAAACATCGCCGATGAGGGCCAGGTCCATGGTGGAGGACCGTGCGGCGGCTCCCTGAACCCGGCTGCCGGAGGACGGGCCTGGGGCGGCGAATGTGTTTTCCGGGGACGTGGAGGGGATGGTTCCCAGCGAGCCGCCGGGGAAATCAACCAGGAGGTCCAGTGCGAATGCGGCGGCGCCGCGGATGGCGGGCCAGGCTGTGTCCCGGGCAAAACTGTCCAGGGCGAAACTGTCCGGGGCTAAAGTGTCCGGGGCGAAAGTGTCCGCATCCGCGGAACTGTCCGTGCCGCCAAACTGCAGGTGCTCCCACAGATGCCGCACCAGCCACAGGCCCGCCATGGGCCAGTACGCCCACTCCGGCGAATGGGACCCGTGGCCCACCGGTTTCGCATATGCCCACAGGTCCGAGTTGTGGTGCACGGCCCAGCCGCGGGCGCCGTAGTACTCCCGGGCAACGGCGGCCCCGGTGACCTGCATGGCCCCGATGAGGGCAAAGAGCGGTTGCGCGCACTCGGCCAGGCCTGTGGGTTCCGCGCCCCAGTAGTTCATCTGGAGGTTGATGTTGGTGGTGTAGTTGGAACTCCAGGGGGCCGGCAGTTCGGCGTTCCAGATCCCCTGGAGGTTGGCCGGCACTCCCTGCCAGGCCGTCCCCTGCCGTGAGCCGGCGGGGCCGGACCGCGAGCTTGAAATCAGCAGGTACCGGCCGTAGTTGAACAGCAGCGCAGCCAGGCCCGGGTCGGCCGCCAGCGGGCCATCGGGGTGGGCGTTGGCCGCCAGCAGGCGCCGGGCCGTGTCCCCGCCCTCCCGTGCCGGAACATCGAGCTCCAGCCAGGCGGCCCGGTAAAGCCGTGAGTGACTCTCCTCGTGGCGGTCCTGGAGGGCAGCCCGCCCGGACGCGCGGGCCTGGTCCACCATGGCACGGGCGGCGGCCGCTGCGGTGGCAGCGGTGCCCTGCGGCTGGCGGGCCAGCCCAGCGAAGGTGGTCTCGGTGGTGAGGTAGATGTCGGCGCGACGGACGCCGGTGGCGGCCAGGACGCCGTCGTGCCCTGCCGCTTGCCTGGCTTCGCCGGCTGGTACTTCCCCGGACCGCCCGTCATGCTCCCAGGCGGCCGCCACTGCCCCCTGCATGCTGAGGGACCCGTCCTCCGAGTACTCCACCACGCCGCCGTCGTGCGCGGGGGCGGCGTCGGAGGGCAGTTTCAGCTGGAGCGACAGGCTTCCCGCTTCACCGGTGCGGCGGAGGATGCGGAGCGGGGAGTCCAGGCGCACCGCGAGGTCGAGCCCCTGCGGCGCGTCCGTCCGCAGGGAGACCACGAGCACTGAGGGGTTATGGCTGATGAATGCTTCCACGCGGACGTGGTGGCCGTCCAGGCTGTACGTGTTGGTGCTGAGGGCGCGGGCAAGGTCCAGGCCGCGGTGATAGTCCGACGGCGGCCGTGCGGGGGCGCCGCCGTCTCCCCTTTCGCCTGCTGCCGGGTCTGATGCGGTGAGTGACGCCGTGAAGTGGAGGTCGGCGAACGGGAGGTACGCCTGCGAGTGCCGGTGCTGCAGCCCTTTGAGGGTTTCGGCGGCGCCGGCGTAGTCGCCGGAACCGATCAGGCGCCGGCTTTCGCCAAGGATCCGGTCCGCTTCCTCCCGGCTGAAGACTGGCTCCCGGTCCTGGTTGTGCGGCGATCCGGACCAGGCGGACGAGTCGTTGAGCTGGAACCGGTGTTCCATTGCGCCGCCCGACTGGCTGCCCCCGAACACCATGGCACCAAGCCTGCCGTTTCCCAGGGGAAGGGCTTCCAGCCACTGGGCGGCAGGGGCGTCGTAGGCGAGGAGGTGTTCTGGGGGCATGGGTTCAGATCCTAGGGCCGGCCGGGGA
This sequence comes from Pseudarthrobacter quantipunctorum, assembly GCF_045291495.1. Lineage (NCBI taxonomy): Bacteria > Bacillati > Actinomycetota > Actinomycetes > Micrococcales > Micrococcaceae > Pseudarthrobacter > Pseudarthrobacter quantipunctorum. Next base: position 661,479 of record NZ_CP148033.1, on the reverse strand, counting down.
ACAAGGGAAGGTCAGGCCACACACTGAACAGCGGCTACAACCGCGAGAGTTCCGGGACGAACACCTGCAGGTTGTGGCTTTGCACCACCAGTGCACGGAGTTCGGCCAGTCCCCCGGAGGCTGCCCCGGCGGCGCGCGCCTGCACCAGGACGTTGCCCAGCGCGGTTGCTTCCACGGGCCCTGCCACCACTTTCTTCCCGGTGACGTCCGCCGTGAGCTGGCAGAGCAGCCTGTTTTGCGAGCCGCCGCCCACCACGTGCACCACGTCCACGGTCCGGTCAGCCAGGCGTTCGGCGTCCCGGATGGTGCGGGCGTAGCCTGCGGCGAGGCTGTCCATGATGCAGCGGGTGATGGTGGCGGGATCGTCAGGCAGTATCTCTCCGGTGCGCCGCACTGCCGCCCGGATGCGTTCAGGCATGTTGTCCGGTGCGATGAAATAGGAATCGTCCGGGTTGATCTGCGGTCCGCCCGGCGGGAGTGCGGCCGCCGCGGTGAGCAGGGCCGTGAGCTCGGGCCGGAACCCCTCCTGCGCCCAGGTCCGCTGGCACTCGCTCAGGAGCCACAGCCCGCCCATGTTCCGGAGGTACCGGATGGTGCCGTCCACGCCGCGTTCGTTGGTGAAGTTGGCCTCGCGGCTGGCTTCGGTAAGGACGGGGTGCTTCAGCTCGAGGCCCACCAGGGACCAGGTGCCGGAGGAGATGTACGCGAAGTTTTCCCCGCCGTCGTCTGCTGTCGCAGGCACTGCGGCGACCGCCGAGGCGGTGTCGTGCGAGCCGACAGCCACCACGCGGGTGTCCTGCCGCAGGCCCACCTGCGCTGCGATTTCAGGCAGGAGGGTGCCCACGGTTTCGCCGGGCTGGATCAGCGGCGGGAACAGGTCCTTCCGCAGGCCCAGCGCGCTGAGGAACTCGGTGGCCCACTCCCCCGCCACGGCGTCGAACAGCCCGGTGGTGGAGGCGTTGGTGGCCTCGGTGCGGCGCTGCCCGGTGAGGAGGAACGCGATCAGGTCAGGGATCAGGAGCGCGTGGAGGCCGTCCAGGTTCTTCTCGCTGGCGAGCTGGTAGATGGTGTTGAACTGCAGGAACTGCAGCCCCGTGGTCCCGTACAGGCGTGCGGGGTCCAGTTTCCGGTGCACGGGTTCCACGGCGGCGCGGCTGCGGTCGTCCCGGTAGCTGAACGGCTGGGCGACCAGTTCTCCGGCTTTGTTGACCAGGCCGTAGTCCACGGCCCACGTGTCGATGCCGATGCTGGCTACCTGCTCGCCCTGGGCAGCGGCGACGGTGGCTGCGGCTGCCAGGCCCTTGAGCACCTCGGCGAAGAGGGCGTCGAAGTCCCAGCGGAGGCCGCCGTCGATCTCCACTACGGCGTTGGGGAAGCGGTGGACCACCTCCAGTTCCACGATGCGTTCACTGCTGCCCGTGCCGGCTGTGTGGACGCGGCCCAGGATGACCCGGCCCGAGGAGGCGCCAATGTCGACGGCGGCGAACACCGTACCGCCGTCGACATTCGAAACGTTCCCGCTCATCGGAGGAAGGCTGCGGCCACTCCGGCGTCCACGGGGATGTGCAGGCCGGTGGTGTGGGACAGTTCGTTGCTGGTGAGCACGGCGGCGGCGTTGGCCACGTGCTCGGGCAGGACTTCGCGCTTGAGCAGGGTGCGCTGGGCGTAGTACTCGCCCAGTTTCTCCTCGTCCACCCCGTACACGGCGGCGCGCTTGGCGCCCCAGCCGCCGGCGAAGATGCCGGAGCCGCGGACCACGCCATCGGGGTTGATGCCGTTGACGCGGATGCCGTGCTCGCCCAGTTCCGCTGCGAGCAGCCGGACCTGGTGGGCCTGGTCTGCCTTGGTGGCGGAGTAGGCGATGTTGTTGGGCCCGGCGAACACGGAGTTCTTGGAGGAAATGTAGATGATGTCCCCGCCCAGGCCCTGGGCAATCATGACCTTCGCGGCGGCCTTGGCCACCAGGAACGAGCCCTTGGCCATGACGTTGTGCTGCAGGTCCCAGTCCTGCTCGGTGGTTTCCAGCAGCGGCTTGGAGATGGACAGGCCGGCGTTGTTGACCACCAGGTCCACGCCGCCGAACGCCAAGACGGCTGCGTCGATCGCTGCGGCCACCTGCGCCTCGTTGGTGACGTCGGCCTGGACACCGATGGCAACGTCCGGGCCGCCGAGCTCTTCGGCCACCTTTTCGGCGTTCTCCAGGTTCAGGTCGGCGATGACAACGCAGGCGCCTTCTGCAGCGAGGCGGGTGGCGATGGCCTTGCCGATGCCCGATGCCGCTCCGGTGACCAGGGCGATGCGGGTGGCGTGGGACTTGGGCTTGGGCATCCGGGCCAGCTTGGCTTCCTCCAGCGCCCAGTACTCGATCCGGAACTTCTCGGATTCCTCGATCGGGGCGTAGGTGGAGATGGCTTCGGCGCCGCGCATCACGTTGATGGCGTTGATGTAGAACTCGCCAGCCACGCGGGCCGTCTGCTTGTTGGCGCCGAAGGAGAACATGCCCACGCCGGGAACCAGCACGATGGCCGGGTCCGCGCCCCGCAGGGCAGGGCTGTCCGCATCCGCGTGGCGGCTGTAGTAGGCCTGGTAGTCCTCGCGGTAGTCCGCGTGCAGCTCGTGCAGCCGCGCGATGCAGTCCTCGACCGAGGCGCCGGCGGGCAGGTCCAGGATCAGCGGCTTGACCTTGGTGCGCAGGAAGTGGTCCGGGCAGGAGGTGCCCAGTGCGCCCAGGCGCGGGTGCTCGGCGGCTTCGAGGAAGTCCAGGACGACGGCGTCATCGCTGAAGTGCCCCAGCTGCGGCTTGTCCGTGGAGGCCAGGCCGCGGATCACCGGTGCCAGCGCTGCGGCTTTGGCGCGGCGCTCGGCTTCAGGCAGGGCTGCGTAGCCGGGGAGCTTGGGCCCGAAGGGTTCGGCCTTGCCGTTGTCGCGGATGTACTTCTCGGCCTGCTCGATGATCCAGAGCGAGTTCTGCTCTGCTTCTTCGGACGTGGCGCCCCAGGCGGTGATGCCGTGCCCGCCCAGGATGGTGCCGATGGCCTGCGGGTTGGCGTCCTTGATCGCGGCAATGTCCAGGCCCAGCTGGAACCCGGGCCGGCGCCAGGGCACCCAGACCACCTTGCTGCCGAAGATCTTGGTGGTCAGCGCCTCGCCGTCCACGGCCGTGGCAATGGCGATGCCCGAGTCCGGGTGCAGGTGGTCCACGTGCGCGGCGTCCACCAGGCCGTGCATGGCGGTGTCGATCGACGGGGCTGCGCCGCCCTTGCCGTGCAGGCAGTAATCGAACGCGGCCACCATCTCGTCTTCACGCTCAACACCCGGGTAGACGTTCTTCAGCGCGTTCAGCCGGTCCAGGCGCAGCACGGCGAGATTCTCCGCCTTCAGCGTGCCCAGGTCCCCGCCGGAGCCCTTGACCCACAAAAGCTGGACGTCCTCGCCCGTCACCGGGTCCTTCTCGGTGCCCTTCGCGGAGGTGTTGCCGCCGGCGAAGTTGGTGTTCCGTTTGTCCGCGCCCAGGCGGTTGGAACGGGAAATCAGGTCTTCAACAGTCTTGTTGCTCATAACTAATCAGGCGCCCCATCCGGCTTGCTGGCCGCCCACGCGGTCCTCGTTGATCTTCTTCTGGTAGCCGCTGGCCTTGAACGCCGCCAGCGGGTCTGCGGGCAGCCCGCGGGATTCACGCCACTCGGCCAGGACCGGCCGGACGTCCGTGTAGAACGCGTCGTTGAAAACTGCGTTCGCTGCCAGGACATCCCCTGCCCGCTGCGCTTCGTTGAGTGCGGCCGTGTCCACCAGCAGGGCGCGGGCGGTCATCTCCTGGACGTTCAGGACAGAGCGGATCTGGCCCGGGATCTTTTCCTCCAGGTTGTGACACTGGTCCAGCATGAGGGCTACGCCCGACTCTTTGCCGAAGCCGCCGCCGCGGATCACCTCATGCATAATGCGGAAGAGCTGGAAGGGATCCGCGGCCCCCACGATGAGGTCGTCGTCGGCATAGAAGCGCGAGTTGAAGTCAAAGGAGCCCAGCTTGCCCAGGCGCAGCAGCTGCATCACGATGAACTCGATGTTGGTGCCCGGCGCGTGGTGGCCGGTGTCCAGGCAGACGAACGCCTTCTCGCCCAAAGCCAGGGTCTGCGCGTAGGACGTGCCCCAGTCCGGAACATCGGTGTGGTAAAAAGCCGGCTCGAAGAACTTGTACTCCAGCACCAGCCGCTGCTCGTCGCCCAGGGCGGCGTAGATCTCCTGCAGCGACTCGGCCAGGCGGTCCTGGCGGCCGCGCACGTCATCCTGGCCCGGGTAGTTGGTCCCGTCCGCCAGCCAGATCTTGAGGTCCTTGGACCCCGTGGCGTGCATGATCCCGATGCACTCCAGATGGTGGTCGATCGCCCGCCGCCGCACCGCCTCGTTGGACGAGGTCAGGGAACCGAACTTGTACTCATCATCCTGGAACGTGTTCGAGTTGATCGTGCCCAAACCAACACCCAGCCCGGCCGCGTACTCCTTCAGGGCGGCGTAATCATCCACCTTGTCCCACGGGATATGCAGCGCAACGGTGGGGGCCAGCCCGGTCAGCTCGTGGACCTTCGCCGCATCCGCCAGCTTCTCCTGCACGGTCCGCGGGGTGCCGGGAGTGCCGAACACCCTGAACCGCGTCCCCGAATTTCCATAAGCCCACGAAGGGACCTCGATGGCAAGCTCCTCGAGCCTGCCCAGCGCCGTTGCTACGTCATTCATGATGGTTCTTTCCGGTGTTGTCATGCTGTGGTCTGTGTTCGCCCCGCTGCTGGAGCTGGTGCCCGCCAGTTTGGCGGCGTTATGCGGTGGAGGGTTCAGCCGCCGCCAGCTGGCTGTCAAGGTTGAAGACTTCTTCCAGGACCTGGAACCCTTCATCGGGAGCCTGGTCCGGGTTTTCCGGGTTCTCAAAAAGAGTGGCCATTTCCGCCTGCCAGCGGGCGTTGACGTCCGTCAGTGCCATGCGTGCCCGGACGGCATCAAAGTCGTCACATTCCAGGTAGCCCACCAAAAGCCCGTCTCCGGAGAGGAACAGGGAGTAGTTGTTCCACCCGGCGTCCTTGAGCGCGCGGAGCATCTCCGGCCACACGGCGGCGTGCCGGCGGCGGTACTCGTCAATCATGGCCGGCTGGACCGAGGAGCGGAAACACACCCTCATCTTTGGTTCTCCTGAAATCGCGAATCTTTGAATCGTTTCATTGTTACGATTCAAAGTACTCTTGAATCTGAGTAGGTGTCAAGCATTTCTGTCCGCGGTATGTAACCGGGGCTCAATGCATGCCACACGGAGCAGCAGCACGGAGAATTATGAACCGCTCAGCGAGTATCAAGGACGTCGCCAACCATGCCAGCGTGGCCGTGGGGACGGTGTCCAATGTGCTGAATTACCCGGACAGGGTTTCCCAGCGGACCAAGGACCGCGTGCTAAAGGCCATCGACGAGCTTGGCTTCGTCCGCAACGACGCCGCCCGCCAGCTGCGCGCGGGGCACAGCCGCACTATCGGCCTGATTGTCCTGGACGTAGGCAACCCGTTCTTCACCTCAGTGGTGCGTGCGGCCGAGGACGCCGCCGCCCTCCACGGCAGCGCTGTCCTGCTGGGGGACAGCGGCCACGACGCCGCCCGCGAGGCAAACTACATAGACCTTTTCCAGGAACAGCGTGTCCAGGGCCTGCTGATCTCACCAGTAGGCGATGTCACCGAACGGCTGGACCTCCTCCGCGAGCGCGGCGTGCCCACTGTCCTGGTGGACCGGCTGGCTGACGAGGCAAAGTTCAGTTCCGTTGCAGTGGACGACGACGCCGGCGGATACCTGGCAGCGCGGCACCTGCTGGACACCGGCCGCCGCCGGCTCGCCTTTGTTGGCGGCCCCACCTCCATCCGGCAGGTGGCCGACCGCCTCCAGGGCGCCCGGCGGGCTGTCAAGGAGGAGTCCGACGCAACGCTGGAGGTGCTTGAGTCCGAGGGGCAGACCGTGCTGGCCGGGCGCAGCGTGGGCAATTCGCTGGTGGAACGGGGCCGTGAAGGGCTGCCGGACGGCATCTTCTGCGCCAACGACCTCCTGGCACTGGGAGTGATGCAGTCGCTGACCATGACCCACACGTTCCGCATCCCGGAGGACGTGGCGCTGATTGGCTACGACGACATCGACTTTGCCGTCTCCGCCGTAGTTCCGCTGTCCTCCATCCGGCAGCCCACGGAGGCGTTGGGACGCACCGCCATCCAGCTCCTCGCCGAAGAGGTGGAATCCCAGAACCCGACGCACCGCTCGGTAGTCTTCACGCCGGAGCTTGTGGTGCGTCAGAGCACGAACGCCGGCTAATTGCCGGCCTGCAGCCACTTCATGGACTCAGTCCGGGAAGTGAAGAAGCGGGTGGGACACGGCGGGATATGCACGCCCAGGAAGAAGTTGGCCATGATCCGGTCCACCGGGCTGGCGCCCAGCAGCGCGATGCGGTCCGCGGCGCAGGGGATGGAAAACACGGAACGGGCCGCCCGGGTGACGTTCTCGGTGGTGGCCATGTCCACAAGCATGGGATAGGTCTGCTCTCCCGCGATCCGGTTCACGGCCGCCATGGCAGCCTGCGCGTCCTGGAGCTCTATCCGTGCGCTGGGTTCCCAGATGAGGTGGATGACGCCGTCAGAACGCAGCTCCACTGTCCCCTTGCCGCCGTCGAAAGTTAAAGGCTCCAATCCTGCTTCCTTCCTTGAACAATTCCGATGACTTGAACAATCCCGATGACCTGAACAAACGCAATGGCCTGAGCGGACCCGCACGACCCTCCTATCATGCCGCAGCAGTGGCGGTGCCGGCTCCGGATTCCTCCGCAGGCCTGGTCCTCGCGGCAAAGATGGCACCTGCCCTTGTGGGCGGCAGGCAGCAGAAGCAAGGATTGGTTATGGATGACGTGCGGTGCGCTGCCAGGGACCTGCTGCGGCGGAAGGACCGTGGCCTGATGGATCTTTGGATCCTGTACTGGAACCACGGCGGGCGTTGCCACCCCTTCGAATTTGACGCCTTTGTCCACGAGGTGCTGCCTGTTGACTGGTTCGACCTGGACACTTTGGCGGTTGCTGTAGAGGAACTGGCACTGGAGAGAATAGCCTGATGGATGCCCGCTTCAGTTACACCTGAGCAGCACCGGCTGCTGAGATCCTGGCTTGGCCCCTTCATGGTGGTCAAGGACTACTCCTGGCCCCTGCAGGACACCTCCGTGCTCCACGTTTCCACGCCCGACGGCGGGAGCTTCATCGTCAAGGCGAGCACCACCAGCCACCACATCCGGCGGGAGATCGCTGCCCTCGCTCCGGGCTTGCCCGGCCTCCACGGTTCAGCCCCTGTGCTCAGGCAGGCTTCGGTCAAGGCCGGAATCCTGGTCACCGAGTTCCTGCCCGGCACGTCGGTGGAGGGAACCGCAGCCGAGTACCAGCCCGGGACGTACCGCCAGGCCGGAGCGCTCCTGGCGAAGCTGCACCGCCCGGCCGGGACCTCCGCCGATTACGCGAAGAAGCTCGCCTACCAGACGCAGCTGCTCATCCGCTCGGCCGAAGGACTGGTGGCCGCCGATGTGTGCGCCCGTGCCGAGCAGGAGCTGGCCGGACTGAAACCGGGCCCTGTGGAGCTGGTGACCAGCCACGGTGACTACCAGCCCAGGAACTGGCTGGTAGACGGCGGCAGGATCAAAGTCATCGACTTCGGCCGGGCGGACGCCCGCCCCTGGGTCCATGACCTGGTCCGCCTCACCCACCAGCAGTTCCTTGGGCGGCCTGCCCTGGCGGAGGCCTTCTACAGCGGGTTAGGCAAACAGCCCGGGAGCTCCGACGCCGGGCTGTGGCAGCTGGAAAACCTGAACCAGGCCCTGGGGACCGTGGTGTGGGCCCATAAAATCGGGGATGCCGCCTTCGAACAGTCCGGAGTGGAGCGGCTGGAGCGGATACTGGCGGGCTAGGACCTCCTGCGAGGATGGAGCCATGGAATTCAACCGGCTGCTGCAGATCCGGCGCATCTATGCCCAACCCGCTGCACTGGAACTGCCCCGGGGCAAGGACATCGTCCAACGCTGGCCGGACGCCGACGTCGTGCTTGTTGACAGCCACTGGAACATCCCGGAGCTGCACGGGGAGGAAACCAACGTGCCGCGCTGGTCCCGGATCAAGACGGAGGCGCTGGTCCTGGGCGTCAAAACGGCGCTGTCCGTCAAGCCGAACGGCCGGTCTGCGGACTTCATTGCCCCTTCAACAGCTAACGGCTGCGCCATGGCGTGTGCCTACTGCTACGTGCCGCGGCACAAGGGCTATAGCAATCCGGTGACCGTGTTCGCGAACATCGACCAGATTTCCAGGGCCCTTGAACGGCACGTGACCCGCCAGGGCATCAAGCTGGAGCCCAACCAGTGCGACCCCGAGCTCTGGGTGTACGACATCGGCGAGAACAGCGACTGCTCGGTCGATGCCCTGATCAGCGACAACGTGGAGGATCTGGTGACGCTCTTCCGTGACCTGCCCACCGCCAAGCTGTCCTTTGCCACCAAGTACGTCAACCCGGCGATGCTCGGCTGGGACCACGGCGGGCACACCCGGATCCGGTTCTCCCTCATGCCCGCGGCGCTGGCGAAGTCCATTGACGTCAGGACCTCCCCCGTGGCTGACCGCATGGCTGCCATCAATGACTTCGTTGCTGCCGGGTACGAGGTGCATGTGAACTTCTCCCCCGTCATCATCACTGACACGTGGCTCAGCGACTGGGAGGAAATGCTGCGCCAGCTGGACCGAACCCTCAGCCCGGCCGCAAAAGCCCAGCTGGCGGCGGAAGTCATTTTCCTGACCCATAACGAGCGGCTGCACGAGGTCAACCTCGGCTGGCATCCGCAGGCCGAGGACGTGCTGTGGCGCCCGGACCTCCAGGAGTCCAAGGTCTCCTCCAACGGCTTCACCAACGTCCGCTACCGTTCGGGAACCAAGGCACGCTACGTGAAGCAACTGACGGCGCTGATCGAAAACATCGCGCCGTATTGCCGCATCCGCTACGCGTTCTGAGATTGCCGGCGGACACCGGCCACCGGCGTGGCACCGCGCTAGACTGATCCCATCATGACCGGCGCCCGTCCCCGTCTTCTTGCCTGGTTCGTCGCCCTGGCGACCTGCCTCGGAGCCTGCACGCCCGCCGTCGGCATCGATAATCCTCCCACCGGGCAGGCGGCTCCAGCCTCCCCCGCGCAGCCAGCCCCTACCTCCCCTGCACCGCCCTCCGCAACCGGCCTTGCCCTTGCGCCCCAGGAAGCCGCCACTCCGGTTCCCGCCGCCACAGCCACACCCACACAGCCGCCGGCCCCCGCACCACCTCCGGTCCCCCAGCCTTACGCGCTCAACCTCTACCAGGAGGGGGACTTCGTGCCGCAGTACACCTTCGACTGGTGCGTTGCGGCGAGCATCCAGATGGCACACAACCTGATTGACGACACCGGCGGCGGCACCTGGGCGGATTCCACCCAGCAGGGCGAACTGTGGGAGATGGCACGGGCCCGGTCCTCCAACTCCTTCAACGGCGCCAACCCCCTCGGCTGGGCACAGGTGCTGACGGAAGTGGGCATGGGGCCGTACAAAGTTGTCAGCATCGCCGATTACGGGTCTGCCCTCCAGACGGCGGCCCGCGCCATCGCGGACACGGGCCGGCCGGTGGGGCTGGTCATGTGGAGCGGCCGCCACGCGTGGGTGATGAGCGGTTTCGAGTCTGTGGGCGATCCCGCCCAGTTCCCGGAGTTCACGGTCACCGGCGTCCGCGTGCAGGACCCGCTCTACCCGCACGGCAGCGAAAAATGGGGCCCGTCGCCCGAGCCCAACAGCCTGCTGGCCCCCGAGCAGCTGGCCACCCAATTCGTGGTCCGCGAACCGCGGCGCTGGAGCAGCGACCTGCCGGCCGGCTACCTGCTGGTGCTGCCGGTGGCCGGGGCCTGACCTGCGGCAATTGCGGGCGGGGCCCGAAGGAATACCTGCCGTATACGGCCGGGCAGGGCGGGTACGGCTGCCCGCCACCGTATAATTTCAGCATGCCGATCACGCGCCTGCACCCAGGCAGCCACGCCCAGCCGTCCGAACGCGAGCACTGCGGGAGCGGTCTGTGAGCGGCGGCCTCGTCGCCCTGCTGGACGACGTCGCAGCCCTGGCCCGCATCGCGGCTGCCTCGGTGGACGACGTCGCAGCCGGAGCCGCCAAGGCGGGGGCCAAGGCCGCTGGCGTGGTCATCGACGACGCCGCAGTCACCCCGCAGTATGTGTCCGGCGCGGACCCGTCCCGCGAACTGCCGATGATCAAGCGGATCTTCTGGGGCTCGCTCCGGAACAAGCTGCTGATCATCCTGCCGGCACTGCTGCTCATCAGCGCCTTCCTCCCGTGGGCCATCCCGTTCATCCTTATGCTGGGCGGCACGTACCTGTGCTTCGAAGGTGCCGAGAAAGTCTGGCACAAGCTCCGCCGGGACCACTCGGACGAAAAAGCGCCGGCAGTCGAACGGGGTCCGGAGGCGGAAGCCAAAGTGGTCAAGGGCGCCATCACCACCGACTTCATCCTGTCCTGCGAGATCATGGTCATCTCCATGAACGAGGTGGCCGCGGAATCCATCTGGGCCCGGGCCGTCATCCTGGTGGTCGTGGCCCTCGCCATCACGGTGCTCGTGTACGGGGCGGTCGCACTGATCGTCAAGATGGACGACATCGGCCTGCACCTGGCCGCCAAGGAATCTGCAGCCTCCCAGCGCTTCGGCGAACTGCTCGTCAAGGGGATGCCCGCCGTGCTGGCCGCCATCACCCTGATCGGCACGGTCGCCATGCTGTGGGTTGGCGGCCACATCATGCTGCAGGGAGCCTACGACCTCGGCTGGCACCTGCCGTATGACCTGGTCCACGCCCTTGAAGCTCCGGTCGCCGGAATCGCGGGTATCGGCGGCCTCCTGGCATGGCTCGTTAACACCCTTTGCTCAGCCGTCCTGGGACTTGCCTGGGGCCTCGCCGTAATGGCTGTCCTGCACCCGCTGCTGAAGGCCCTGCCGTTCGGCAAGGAAAAGGGCCAGCACGAGGAAGGCGACGTCCGCGCCGAACTTGCCGGCTACCGGCCGACGAAACACAAGGCGGATCCCGCTCCCTAACCGGACTAAAGCTCCTCCACCACCAGGTTCCGGTACGCCGCCCGGAGCGGGGCCATCTGCCGGAAGCCCAGGTAGCCGCCGCCCAGCACGGCAGCGCCAGCGGCAGGGGCAGCGGCAGGGGCAGGGGCAGGGGACGGATCGTGCCACTCAAAAAGCGGCAGCCCGTTGATGGTGAAAGCCACCCGCGGCCCATCCTTCACGACTTCCATCCGGTAGAAGTCCAGAGCGTCCCCAGCCGGGGGCAGCGGATCGGCTCCCTGCGCCACCAGTTCAAACCCGGCGCTCTTGCGCAGGTTGCAGGTCCGGAAGGCCCGCTCGGACTCGTACTTGTGCCGGAAATAGGACACGTGCAGGGCATCGATGTCCCCGGAATGGTACTGCGGGTAGAACCCCGTCCGCGGTGCCAGCGCACTGGAAAACAGGTCCAGCCCGCCGTGTCCCCGGGCGGCGAAGAAGAGCATGGCCAGGCCGGGTTCCTCCAGCGGCAGGAATTCCCAGCTGATCCGGATGCCGTCCGGAAACTGCACCGGGCACCAGAACGTCCAGTGCGCGTGGTCCCCGAATTCCGCATCGTCCAGGGAACCGGACAGCTCCAGGGCGCCTTGGTGAGTCCCCAGTCGCAGCGGCCCTTCCGCCACCCAATCCCCCACGTCCGCCGGGGACGTGAGGGCATTGCTGTACAGCACCTTCGCATCCAGGCCGGACGTACCCACCTAGCCTCGTCCCGCCGTCGTGCCTACCAGGCCTCCGGGCACCAGCCCCAGCTCCTGAAGCCGGGCGGCAACGTGCCCCGCCACCAGCGCGGCCCCCTGCTGGGAGAAGTGGGTGTTGTCCGCCAGGCCGTCCGGCCAGTGCGCGTGCGAGCCCGGCCCGAAGTGGCAGAAGAGCGCCGCCGATTCCTCCCGGCCCAGCTGCAGGTACAGCCCGCGGGTCCACGCGTTCAGGTCAATGACCGCCAGCCCGAGCTCCAGGCCGATCTCCCGCACCACCTCCGGGTAGTCCTCCAGGCTCTGTTCAAGGTCTTTTTGCCCAGCAGCAGCGCCCGACGACGGCCGGTCCGGGAAGTGCCTGCGCTCCACCGGGGTGCAGAGTACAGGCAGCGCCCCCAGGTTCCGCACTTCCTCCGCCATGGTGCGCAGGTTGGCGGCGTACCCGGTCCGGGCCGCAAGGTGCTGCCTCTTCTGGTCGTTGTGGCCGAACTGGATCAGTACCAGGTCCCCCTCCCCGGCTTCCGCCAGCAGGCTGGCCCACAGCCCCTCGTTCCGGAAGGACTCCGTGCTGGCCCCGCCCTTGGCGAAGTTGTGCACCGCCGCCCAGGTGTACGAATGCGGGGCAAGGTGCGCTCCCCAGCCGCTCATGGGGTACTCGTGCGTGGGGCAGGTTGCCACCGTGGAATCTCCGGCGAGCAGGATTTTCATGCTGTGCTTTCTCTCGTGGTGCAGGCTCAGCCCTTGACGGAGCCGATGAGCATGCCTTTGGCGAAGTGCTTCTGCAGGAACGGGTAGAAGATGAGGATGGGCAGGGTTGCCACCACGATCACCGCGAACTTGATGCCCTGTTCGGGCGGGATGTAGTTCGGGTCCACGTTGCCGGTGCCGAGCAGGTCCGAGGACGCCGTGACCTGCCGCAGGTACATCTGCAGGGTCCATTTGGAGTTGTCGGAGAGGTAGAGCAGGGGCGACATGAAGTCGTTCCAGATGCCCACGGCGTAGAACAGGGCGAACGTGGCCAGGACCGGTTTGGACAGGGGCAGCAGGATCCGCCACAGGATGCCGATCTCGGTGGCGCCGTCCATCTTGGCCGACTCCTCAAGCTCGGCGGGGAGCTCCTGGAAGAAGTTCTTGATGATGATCAGGCTGAACGGGTTGATGGCCGCCGGCAGGATCAGCGCCCAGTAGGAGTTCAGCAGGCCCAAGTCCTTGACCAGCAGGAACGTGGGGATCATGCCGCCGGAGAAGACCATGGCGAAGACCACCAGGGACAGGATGACCTGCCGGCCCCGGAGGGTCTTTTTGGCCAGCGGGTAAGCCATGGTCACGGTGAACGCGAGCTGGACCAGGGTTCCAACGGCGGTGACCAGGATGGTGGTCACCAGCGCCCTGGTGAATGCGGGGGTGGAGAAGATGTATTCGTAGGAGCCCAGGGTGAACTGTTCAGGCCAAACGAAGAACGCGCGCCGGGTGATTTCGGCCTCGTTGGCGAAGGACCCGGCGATCACGTAGATGAACGGCAGCAGCGTGATGATGCCGATCAGGGACAAGAAAACGTAGTTCGCGGCGTCGAAAATCCGCCCGCCGGTGGTGTTGTGTATCTTCATTAGAACAGTCCGCTCTGGTTGAAGCGCTTGGCCAGGGCGTTGGTGCCGAAGATCAGCACGATGCCCACCAGGGATTTGAAGAGCCCCACGGCGGTGGAGTAGCTGTAGGCGCCCTGGGTGATGCCCACGAAGTACACGTAGGTGTCGAACACGTCAGCCACGGACCGGTTCAGGGCATTGGTCATCAGGTAGATCTGTTCGAACCCGGTGTTGAGCATCTGCCCGATGGCCAGGATCAGCATCACGATGATGGTGGAACGGATGCCGGGCAGGGTGATGTGCCAGACCCTGCGGAACCGGCCGGCGCCGTCAATGATGGCGGCCTCGTACTGGTCCTGGTCCACGGTGGCCAGGGCTGCGAGGAAGATGATGGTGCCCCAGCCGGTGTTCTTCCAGATCTCCTGCAGCACGATCAGCGGCCGGAACCAGTTCGGATCGGAGAGGAAGTCGATGTTGGTGCCCATCACGTTGTTCAGGAACAGGAACAGCGGGCCGAAGTCCAGGGCGAACAGCAGGAAACTCAGCGACGCCACGATGGTCCAGGACAGGAAGTGCGGGATGTAGACGAGCGTCTGGACGGTGCGCTTGAGGATGGAAAGCCGGACCTCGTTCAAAAGCAGCGCCAGGACGATGGTCAGCGGAAAGGCGATGCCCAGGTTCAGGAACGCCAGGATCAGGGTGTTGCCGAGCAGCCGCGGGAAGTCCGGGTTGGAGAAGAAGTCCTGGAAGTGCTGGGTTCCCACCCACGGGCTGCCGTTCACGCCCAGGAACGGGACGTAGTCCTTGAATGCGATGGACACACCGTACATCGGGGCGTAGCGGAACACCGCGAAGTACACCACCCCCGGCACCAGCAGCAGGTAGAGCCACTTGTAGTGCGCGAAATGGACGGAGAATTTACCCCGCGGGACCTTTGGCGGCTTGCGCGGCCTGGAGCTCTTGCCCGCATCCGTCCCGGGGCCCTGGCCGTGGCCGATGTTCGAGGCCAGTGCGTCTGTCAGCTGTGACATTCAGGGCCTCCTTTCTGGAAGTGGTGGTGGGTCCTGCAACGGCGGGCTCCGCAGCGAACATGCGGAGCCCGCCGGTGCGGGCGGGACTGTTACTTGTTGTCCTGCCAGAGCTGGTTGATCTCTTCCTTCACCTTGTCGCCGCCGCTGGTGTTCCACAGCTTGATGGCGTCCTTCAGCCCCTGCTCATCGATCTGCCCGGCAAGGTACTTGATCCGGGCATCCGCCACGATGTTGTCCAGCTGCGCACCCTTGGAGACGTAGGTGGCGGACACGTACGGGGCAGCCGGGTTGTAGACGGCGCTCTTTAGGTCCTCTGCCATCACTTCCGTGCGCTTGTCGAAGACCTGCTGCTCATATTCGGTGGGCTGCTTGACCGGGTAGAAGGTGTTGCCCCCAACGTTCATGCCGAGCTGTGCGTAGCTCTTGATGTCCGTGCTGACGGTCTTTGATTCCTCGGTTTCGGGCTTGATACTGGCAGCTTTGCCGTCCTCAACGGTGAAGTTCACGCCCTCGATTCCGTTGTTCAGCAGGATGGCCACCTCCTTGCCGTTCATGGTGTTCAGGACTTCCAGCACCTTGTCCAGCTCAGCCTCGGTGCGGACGCTCGATTTGGGCACGGCGAGGAAGCCGGAGTAGCCGTCGGTGGGGTGGGCGTGCAGTTCGCCGTCGGGGCCTTCGAGGTTGCCCACGAAGCCCACCTTGTTCTCGTAGTTGTTTGGATCCGCCTGCTTGAACAGGTTGACCAGGACGCTGACGCGGGAGTCGACGTCCACGATGATGCCGCCCTTGCCATTGAAGAACGGTTCGTTCCACTTGGTGCCGTCAAAGGTGGCGAAGTCCGGGTTGATGAGCTTTTCGTCCACCATCTTCTTGACGAACCGGTTGGCCTCGAGGAACTCCTCCGTTTCGAAGCTGGGGATCAGCTTCCCGTCCTTTTCGGTCCAGCGGTTTCCGGTGCCGTACCATTCCTCGATGATGTCGTAGGGGCTGTTGGTGCCCAGCGCACCCCACTTGGGGATGGTGATGCCCCAGGTGTCATCCTGGCCGTTGCCGTCCGGGTCCTGCTCGGTGAAGGCCTTGGCCACGTTGTACAGGTCCTCGGTGGTCTTGGGCGCCTCGAGGCCCAGCTTGTCCAGCCAGTCCTGGCGGAACATCACGGCGGCGCGCATCGGGGCGCGGCCGCGGAACACGCCGTACACCTTGCCATTGATGCTGGCGTTCTGCTGGATGTCCGGGAAAGTGGTCTTCAGGTTTGGGTAGTCATCGAGTTTGTCCGTCAGGTCCCAGAATGCCCCGGCTTCGGCGTTCTTGACGAACCCGGGGGTCTTTCCCTGGATCACCATGATGTGCGGGATCTCGGAGGAGGCAAGGGTGATGTTGGTCTTGTCCTCGTAGGACGCGTTGGGTGTCCACGTGATGTTGATGTCCTTGCCGGTGAGCTCCTCCAGTTTCTTCTGGACGGCACCGTCGGCACTGGGCGGCTGGGCCTCGAGGAACGGCGCCATGATGGACACGGTGCTGAGGTCCGCTGCCGGGGCCTCGCCTCCGCTGCAGGCTGTGAGGGACATGGCCGTGGCCGTAACGACGGCGGCGGCCAGGGAGAGTTTTCTGCGGATCATGGTTTTCCTTTTCCACTTCTTCGGGGTTTTGTTGGTCAAGATTGTTGATGGGATGTGTTGATACGTTTCAAACGAGTGGGGTAAGCGGAGGAAGGCAAGCAGCGGAAAGGCCGACGGCGCCTTCCGGACTTATGCGCGCCCGCGGCCTCCCAGGCGTCAGGCCACCGAGGCCGCCGGGAGGGAGCCCTTCGCTCCAGGGTTGTCCGCCCCTGCCACTGAAGCCCCGGCCACCGATTCATCATTTGCGGTGAAGAACCGGTCGCACAGCCAGCCGGTGGTAAACAGCCAGGCTCCGATGCTGAAGAACGGAACCAGGCCCGGGACCGTGGTGCTGGCATAGAACGCCGCCGCGGAAATGAACAGCAGGATGACCGTTCCGGCGAGGTGGCGGAAGGCGAAGCGTGAAGACACCAGCAGGTACTGGGCGAGGGGCAGCTCGTACCTGGCATACAACGGGAAGAGGTAGCAGGTTGCGCCGGCCAGAAGGATCGCCGCCACAAAAATGCCCGCCGCCACCAGCTGCGAGAACAGGTCCCCGGATGCGGAGAAATAGTTCCAGTTCATGGACAGCGCCACGGCCACTCCCATCACGGGCAAGGCGAGCGCATTGGCCCGGCCGAAGTTCCGGAAGTAGTCCGAAGTGAAGCTGCGGAACAAGGGCGCCGCGTCGCCCCGGGCACGCTTCCGCACGGCGATCTGGGCGGCCCCTGTTGCAGGGCCTGCGCCAAGGACACCCACGCCCAGCAGCGTGAAGAGGATCCACAGCAGGTTCAGGCAGGCAATCCAGAGGAGGGTGTCAAAGAACGAGTAAGCCCGGGCACTGAACGATCCAGACAGCATGGCGCAGCTCCCTTCATTTCTCCATCGTTGCAGAGGCGAACGCGGAAGTGTCCCGCATCACGCCGGTAATCGGTTTCTCGAAAATCTAGACGCAGACCAATGGCCAGGTCAAGCAAAATTTTGAATCGTTACACAGCTGGACTCTTGGGAATGCCATGGCGCACACTAAATGGTGGAAAGCGCTTGCTGGAGCTCGCACGCGCCTTATGCAACTGCGCCCTGCGGGGACGGAAACGGAGAACCATGGCAACGCCAACCGGCACCCACAGCCCGGATGCCCCGGCCGGATCAGCAGCAGGAAAAGCTGTCGCTGGTGCCGCCGCCGGTGCTGCGGCCTCCGCGGCCGTCGGTGCTGCGGCCGCCCGTGTTGCCCTGGTTGGTGTGCACGGCTTCGGCACCCACCACCTCCGCAACCTTGACCGCCTCCAGGCGGCAGGCGCCGTCGAACTCGTTGCGGTGGCCGACCCCCAGCCGCCGGCAGCCGGCTCCGTCCCGGACTCCGCAATGGTCTTCCCGCGAATAGACGAACTGCTGTCCGCAACACAGGCCCTTGATCTGGTGATTGTGGCCACGCCCATCCAGACCCACGCCCCGCTGGCACTTGCCGCTTTGCGCACCGGCGCGGACCTGTACCTGGAGAAGCCCCCGGTGGCGTCCCTGGCCGATTTCGACCGGCTCTGCGATGCCGCCGCGGCGTCCGGCAGGAGTGTGCAGATCGGCTTCCAGAGCCTGGGCTCGCACGCCCTGCAGGCCATTGAAAACCTGGTGGCGGCCGGCACCCTTGGCACGCTCCAGGGCATTTCGGCAACCGGCCGGTGGGTCCGGGACCGGGCCTACTACAAACGCTCGCGGTGGGCCGGGAAGCGCAGCATCAACGGCGTGGATGTGGTTGACGGCGTGGCCACCAACCCCCTGGCGCACGCCGTGGCAACAGCGCTGAGGATCGCCGGTGCCCGGACCACCGCCGATGTGGCGTCCGTGGAGACCGAACTGTACCGCGCCAACGACATCGAGTCGGACGACACCTCCGTGATCCGCATCCGCACGGCCTCGGGCCTGCCCATCACCTGCGCCCTGACCATCTGCGCTTCCGAATCGGTGGAACCCTACGTAACACTGCAGGGCTCGGCCGGAACAGCCGTGTTCCACTACACCGAAGACCGCCTGACCGTTACCACGGCGTCCGGCACCACCGAGGAGACGTACGGCCGCGAGGACCTCACCGAAAACCTGCTGGCCCACCGCAGCTCCGGATCCTCGCTGATCAGTCCCCTCCTGGACAGCGGTGCCTTCATGCTGGTGCTGGAAGCGGTCCGGACCGCCCCACTGCCCGCGCTCATCGGTGATGCCCACGTCCGGTGGGAGGGCGCCGGGGAAGCAGCCCACGCCGTCGTGATTGACATTGAGGCGGCGCTGGAGCGCGCGGGGCGGGAGCACGCAACGTTCAGCGAGCTGGGCCTGCCGTGGGCAACATCAGCCCCCTGCACCTTCAGCATGCCGGCTTCCTGATGCACCCGCAGCCCACAGGGATCGCCGCACGCGCCACCACAATCCCCGAAGCGCAGGGCCAGCTGCACGCGGTCAACCTGCTGACGGAAGGCCTCGCCGAATGCCTTACGGCCCCCGCGCGGCCAGCCTTCAGCTGGCAGCTGGCCCAGCCGGATGGCGCTGAGCCGGCGCGGGCCCTGCAGACCGGCTACGAGGTCACGGTGGAGGACTCCCAGGGGCTCAAGTTCTGGAGCTCCGGGCCGGTCCCCTCCCCCGCACAGCGCGGCGTCCCGTATGGCGGGCCAGCGCTCGACGACGACACGGACTACGCGTGGCGGGTGCGGGTCCGCGACGCCGCAGGGGTACCCGGGGCATGGTCCGCGGCACAGCCCTTCAGCACCGGGCTCTCGGCCCCTTCCTGGCAGGCCGACTGGATCCGGCGCGCACCCGGCGGCCGCGCACCCCTGGAAATCCTTGGCGGCGCCCTCCGCGTGGCTGGCTCACCCTTCCTGCCGGTTCCCTGCCCGCCTGCCCACACCTTCCGCATCGAAGCCCGCGTCCGGCCGGTCATGGGGTGGGCCGGACTCATCCTTCGCAGCAGTGGCGCCGGCACCGGCCTGCTCCTGGAGCTCAACACGGCCGGGGAGGTGGTCCTCCGGCACGCTCCGGTGTGGGAGATTCCCGCCGCGGCCGTCCCGGAAACCACCGTGCTGGCCAGGGCCCGGGCGGAACGGACGCTGGATATCCGCCAGGCCCGGTTGCCCGGCAAGGACCTGGTGCCCGGCTCCTGGCAGGACCTGCTGGTCACGGACGACGGCCACACCATCACCGTGTCCCTGGATGGCGTGCAACTGCTGGCACTGCAGGAGCCCGCAGCTCCCGGATCTGCCGGGAAGCTCGCCCTGCACCAGGGCCCCAGGAGCCAGGCCGAGTACGCGTCGCTGCGCATCGGCAGCGCCTGCCAGGACAGCGCCAGCCAGGACAGTGCCGGCGCCGTCCTGCTGGACCACCGCTTCGACGCCGGCGCGGACCAGGCCCGGGCCTGCCTGGCGCACTGGGCCCGCACCACGGCGCACCGCCAGCCGGACGAGTGGACGCTGTTCCGGACCACCCTGCAGCTCACCGGCACAGTGCGCCGGGCGCGGCTGTTCGTTGCGGCAAACCACCACGCGCAGATCTCCCTGGCCGGCACCTCCTGCCTGGCAACAACCTCTTTCGGCTACCCGGGCGAGGGCTATTACGACGCCGCAGACGTCACCGGCCTGCTCGCCGCCCAGCCCCCAGGCGCAGCCGTTCCCCTGACGGCCCTGCTGCACTGGTACGGCCCGGGCCAGGGCCGCGCCGCCGGACTTCCCGGCCTCCTGGTCCGCATCAGCGTCCAGTACACGGACGGCCGCCGCGATTCCTTCTGTTCCGGGCCCGAATGGTCAGCCGGCGAGGCGCCGTACCGGCAGTCCGGCTACCGCAATGACGAGGGCGATCCCGTGGAACACCTGGACGGGCAGGCCGCCGGTGCCCTGGCCGCCGCGCCGGCTTCCTCCTCTGGTGCTTCTTCTTCGTCCGAGGACCTGCCGCCCGCCATCAGCTGCGGCCGCCACCCCGCACCTGAGTTTCCCGCGCTGCACCCGCGCCGGACCTTCCTGGCCGGTGGGTTTGTTGCTCCCAAGGCCTTCCTGACCGCCGACGACGGCACCATGGTGGCGGACTTCGGCCAGGTTCTTCCCGGGCGCCCGGAGGTGGACTTCAGGGACGGGGTTCCCGGCCGCACCGTGATGATGCGGGCCGGCTACGCCCTCCGGCCGGACGGCCGGGTGGATGCCGGAAAGACCGCAAGCCAGAACACGGACATGTCCTTCCCGTACACCCAGTCGGCCGGCCCCCAGCAGTACAGCGCCACGGTGCACCTGGGTTTCCGTTACCTCGAGCTTCCCGGCGTGGAGGCCGCCGAGGTTTCCAGGGTTGGGGCCGTGCTGGTCCATGGCCGCCATCCTGCCGAAGGAAGCTTCATTTCCTCAGACGAGGCGCTGAATGCCGTCTTCACGCTGCTGCGCGATTCAGCCCTCTACGGTGTCCAGGAGCAGTTCGTGGACACGCCCACCCGGGAGAAGGGCCAGTTCCTGGCGGATGCGGTGAACATTTCCTACGCAACGATGGCCCTTTTCGGCGAGCACGCCTATACGGCCCAGGCGCTGCGGGAGTTCGCCTGGTCCGCCGTCCGCTACTGGTCCGAGGGGCAGGACCGCGGCCGCTACAACGCCGTGTACCCCAACGGCGACGGCAAGCGCGACATCCCGGACTTCTCCCTCATGGTTCCTGAATGGGCCGAGGAGCACCACCTGCGCACCGGCGACCTTGGCCTGGTCCGGGAACTGCTGCCGCACCTTCGCAACACCGCGGACTACGCGCTGCGGTACGTTCCGGCAGAAGGGCCGACGGCGGGACTGGTCACCCGGCTGGGCGGCGGTTCCGGCCCCTACCTGCACGGCATCGTGGACTGGCCGGAACCAGGCCGGTTCGGCTACGACATGGAGTGCGCCGCGAAGACCACCGTCAACGCCCAGGCCTATTCCGCGCTGGTCTCCACGGCCCGGCTCTGCAGCCTCGGCGGCGAGCCCGATGCAGCCATCCGCTATGCCTCCTCCGCCCGCCGGCTGGCCGACGCAATCCGCACCCGCCTGCGCGTGGACGGGGTGATGGTTGACGGCCTGCATGCGGACGGCACCCTCAGCTCCCACGCCTCCCAGCACGCCACGTCCTTCCCGCTCTCCCTGGGCATCACCGCTCCGGAATTCGCCGCCACTGATGCACGGCGAATCGCCTCCTTGGGGATGAAGCAGGGGCCGCTGACCGTCCACCGGCTGGTGCGGGCGCTGCTCTCCCAGGGACTGACGGACGCGGTGCTGGACCTCCTGACAAACAAGGACCAGCCCGGCTGGGCCCGGCTGCTGGAACGCGGCGCCACCTTCACCTGGGAGGCCTGGGACCTGGTGGAGGGAACGGACTACAGCCAGTCCCACGCGTGGTCCGCGTCGGTGGCCAAGGAGATCCTGGACCACCTGCTCGGGGTCCGGTTCAGCTCCCCCGGAGGCTCGGAGCTGCTGATCGAGCCTCCGCTGTGCCGGTTAAACCATGCCCGCGGCACGGTGCCCGTCAGCAACGGCTGCGTGGAAGCCAGCTGGGCCAGGGAGGGCAGCCAGATGCGGCTTGAGTGCACGGTCCCTCCGGGCACGACGGCAGTTGTCCGGCTGCCCGCCGGCAAGTACTCGGTTGCCTCCGGGAGTGAAGGAACGACGACGGAGGCCGCCGTCGTGCCCTTCGCTGAGGGTGCCGCGACCGCACGGACGAATCCCGACGGCGCCGCGACTGACAGCGCGGCCAAGCTTGACTTCCGCATCCACCCCGGCACGTGGATATTCACGCCGCAGGCGTAGCCGCCTGTAGGCCCAGGAGACGCGAGATGGCATTCCGCGGCAATGTCTGCGGGGAACATTGCCGTGAATGCCATCTCGCGGGGTCACGCCCGTGGGTCAGAGGAGCGCGCTCTTGGCCTCGTCCATCGCCTTCTTTGCCGCGTCCTGCGGGGACAGCCTGTCGAAGTGGACTTCCAGGGAGTAGCGGGTCAGGGCTTCAACGGCAGCGCTGCCGCCCGCTGGCGGAACCGGAGCGGCGTCGCCCAGTTCGCTGGAGATCTCGTCAATGAACCTGGCGGTCTTGGCATCGGCCGGGGTGAGCTTGGAGACCACAGCCGCACGGATGTCGGAGTTGGCGGGGATGCCGCGGTCGGCCAGTCCGATCTCGCCGGCCGTGGCGTTGTTGGTCACGAAGTCAATGAACTTCTGCGCCTCGGCGGGGTGCTTGGTCCGGGAGCTGGCGGACCAGAACATGGAGGACTTGTAGAACTGCTGGGCTTCGGATGCCTTGCCCTCCACGCTCGGCGGGCGCCGGATCTCCAGGTCCTGGCCGGAGGCTTTGCTCAGGGCGCCCAGCTGGTTGGACCAGTACATGTTCATGGCGAACTTTCCCGTGGACAGGCCCTGCTGGTCGATCGAGGCGGTCGCGTCTTCGGTGATGACTGACGCCGGCGGCACAGCCTTGGAGTCGCGCATCCTGGCCTGGTATTCGTACCACTCGGCCAGGTCCGATTCCTCGAACCCCAGCTTGCCGTCGCTGGTAAACAATGACTTGCCGTGCTGCCGGAACCACAGGTTGGCCGCGGCGTCGGAATTGACCTGGCCACTGCCCCACACCTTCTCGCCACTAGCTTTGGTGATAGCCGCGGCCGTGCTGTCCAGGTCGTCCCAGGTCCAGGTCTTGTCATCGGGAAGGGCCACGCCGCTGGCCGACACCAGGGCCGGGTTCGCCATCACCACCATGGCGTTCACGCCACTGGTCACGGCGTACTGCTTGCCGTCCACTTTGCCGGAGTCCGCCACGGGCTGGTCGAACTTCGAAAGGTCCACGTCCTTCAGCTCGAGCAGGGCGCCGCGCTCGGAGTACTCACCCAGGTAGGCGGCGTCCATCTGGATGATGTCCGGGGCATCCTGTGAGGCCACCTGCGTGGCGAGTTTGTCCCAGTAGCCGGACCAGTCGCCGTACTCACCCTCGATATTGATGTTGGGGTTCTCCGCCTCGAAGGCTTCAATCAGCTTCTCCGTCATCTTGTGCCGCACGTCGGAGCCCCACCAGCTGAACCGCAGGGTCACCGGGCCGTCCGACCCGGCTTCCGGCGAACTGCCGCAGCCGGTGAGGACCAGGGAGAGGGCGGCCGCTGCGGCGGCAGCTTTGGGCAGCAGGGACTTTTGGGCGCGAAACATCATTGTTTGTCCTTTGGCGCGGGTTGCTGGGACCTGAAAGAAACCGGTTTCCCACAGCCTAGGTGTGAGCTGGCGCACGCGTCAAGGCTTGCGGAAGACCGCGCTTACGTGAATCCGCAGCCGGCTGGGGAGGCCGGCAGTCAGGCCTGCGTGTTACGCGTCCTGCGCCCGTGCCGCCACAGCAACAACCCGATCACGAGGGCTGAGAGCATGCCCAGCCCGCCGGTGGCCACCAGCCCGGTACGCACTCCGAACTGCTCCGTGAGCCAGCCGGCCAGGAGGCCTCCCAGCGCGTGCCCGCCAAGCAGGAGGGGAAGGTAGAGGGCCATGACGCGGCCACGGATCTCCGGCCCGGCCTCGAGCTGGACGGCGGTTGCCGCGCTGGTCAGGAACAGGAGGGTCATGAACCCCACCACCACCAGCATCACGGTGAACAGGATGAGGTTGGGCATCAGGGCCGCCACCAGCTGGGAGAGGCCAAAGAGCCCCGCAGCGGCCACTATGCCTTTCCTGCCCAGGCTGCGCAGCCGGGCGGCCAGCAGTGCACCGGCCAGTGCCCCGATGGCACTGACGGTATTGAACAGCCCGAAGCCTTCCACGCCGTTGTGCCACACCCGTTCGGCAAAAGCTGCCAGAACCACGGGGCCGTTCATGCCGAACATTCCCAGGAGTCCGGCCAGGGCTATGACCAGCAGCAGCGACGGCCGTTCCCGGACGTAGCGGAAACCGGCCAGGAGCTGGCCGCGCCCGCGGGCCGCCCGGATGCTGGGATGCAGTTCGGCGGGGCGGATGGCAGCGATCAGCAAGAGCACCAGCAGGCAAAGCGCGGAGTTCGCCGCGAAGGCTGCGGCAGATCCCGCCTGGGCAATGACCACGCCGCCCACGGCAGGGCCTGCCATCGCTCCAAGCTGGCCGATGGCGTTGTTGAGGCCGATGGCCGGCCGGAGGTGGGCGTCGCCCACCACTTCATTGACGAAGACCTGGCTGGCCGGCTGGTTGATGGCCGACGTGACACCCAGCGCCACACAGCTGGCATAGACGGCCCAGACGGTGATGGTTCCGCTCGCGGCCCATGCGGCCAGGCCCAGCGCAAGGACGGCGATGACGGCCTGGCAGCACAGCATGATCCGACGTTTGGGAAACATGTCCACCAGCAGGCCGCTCAGGGGTCCCACCACCAGCATCGGAAGGAACTGCAGGGCTACGGCCACTCCCACGGCAGCGGGACTGCCGGTCAGCTGCAGCACAAGCCAGTCCTGCGCGAGCCGCTGCATCCAGACGCCCACGCTGCCGGTGAACACCAGTGCCAGGAAGAGGCGGTAGTTCCGTTGCGTCAGGGGCTGGTACCAGGCCGGCTGGTTTGTGGGAGTGCGGAAGGACTGCTCTGAACGCTGGCGCTCGGAAGACACGACGGACTCAACTCAATAGCGGGCGGATGGTGTGCTTCAGGCGCGGCGGGCGCGCAGTTTGACGGCCGCAGCGGCCAGGATCAGGGTGCCGGGGACCACCACGAAGAGGGCGGCCAGCATCCAGACGAACACCACGGCTCCGAAGAGCGCGGCGGCGAGCAGGAGGGACCCGCTCCAGTCCTTGAGGGACAGGGCCTGGCCGGTCTCGAGTGCTGAGCGCCAGGCGGTGCGGGCATCCGTGGGGGCGCCGGCGAAATCGGACCACGCTGCGGCACTGCGCAGGAGCACAATCGCGGCGCCGGCGGCAAGGACCAGGGTGGCCGGCAGCACCACTTCCCGGCCCGGGAGCTGCCCCACCCACGCGAGCAAAAGGTTAAGGACAATCACGACGGCGGCTGCCGCCGTCGTGATTCCAAGCTTCCAGCTGCCTGGCAGGGCAGCCTTGAAGGTGCCCCAGAGGCCGCGGACGGAATCGTCCCGGCCCGAGAGGTGGCGCTCCAGATGGGCGATCCCCGCCGCATAGGCGGCGGGGATCGTTACCAGCGGAAGGGACAGCACCAGCACCAGCACCCCTGCCAGCAGGGTCTCGGAGAACAGCGCGAAGCGGTTGACCGGGACGGGTTCGTGGTGGTTGGGGGCGGGTGTGGTGCTGTCCATGACGCTCATTTTCTGTCTCGTTTGTCCGTCAGCCCTTGAGGCCCTGGGTGGAGACGCCCTCAACAATGTACCGCTGGAACACCAGGAAGAAGATCAGCACCGGCAGCAGGGCCAGCACGGACATGGCGATCATGGCGCCGTAGTCCGAGGACTGGGTCTGGTCCACGAAGAGGCGCAGGGCCAGCGGCAGTGGGTACTTGTCCGGGGTGTTCAGGTAGAGCAGCGGGCCCAGGAAGTCGTTCCAGCTCCAGATGAAGGAGAAGATCGAGGTGGAGATCAGGGCCGGTTTCATCAGCGGAAGCATGATGGAGGTGAAGATCCGGACATGGCCGGCGCCGTCGATCCTTGCCGCTTCATCCAGCTCAGCCGGGAGGTTGCGCATGAACTGGACCATGAGGAACACGAAGAACGCGTCGGCGGCGAGGAACTTGCCGATCAGCAGCGGTACGTAGGTGTCCACCAGGCCGAGCTGCTGGAACACGATGTACTGCGGGATGATCACCACGTGGAAGGGCAGGAGCAGGGTGGCGATCATCATGCCGAAGAAGATGCTGCGGCCGGGGAACTTGATCCTGGCGAATGCGTACGCTGACACGGAAGCCGAGAGGATGGTTCCCACCACGGCGCCGATGGCCAGGATCAGCGAGTTGGTGAAGAACTGCAGGGTGGACACCCCGCCGATGCCGTCCATGGCCGTGACGAAGTTGTCGAAGCTGAAGTTGTTGGACCACAGCGAGGTGTTGGAGCCACCAATTTCGGAATTGGGCTTGAACGCGGAGGCGATCATCCACAGGCCCGGGTACAGGACCACGGCCGTAAGGGCGAGGGCCACCGCGTGGAAGGCGGTGCTCTTGGCGCGCTTGGTCCCGGCGGATTCAGATTTGGGGTTGTAGTGTGCGAGTTCTGCGTCCGGGAGGGACTGGGTGGGGGTTGCCGTGCTTGTCATTTTGCATCACCGCTGTAGTGGACCCAGGACTTGGATGTGCGGAAGAAGATCAGGGTGATGATGCCGACGACGATCACCAGGAGCCAGGCCATGGCCGAGGCGTAGCCCATCCGGAAGTCGCTGAAGCCCCGCAGGTACAGGTAGAGGGTGTAGAAGAGGGTGGATCCGGCAGGGCCGCCTTCACCATTGGAGATGATGTACGCCGAGGCGAAGATCTGGAACGCATGGATGGTTTCCATCAGCAGGTTGAAGAAGATCACCGGGGAAAGCATGGGCCAGGTGATGTTGAAGAACTTCCGCACCGGGCCGGCACCGTCCATGGAGGCCGCTTCGTAGAGCTCGCCCGGGATCTGCTTGAGGCCGGCGAGGAAGATCACCATCGGGGCACCGAACTGCCACACGGTCAGCAGGATGAACATGGGCATGGTCATGGCCGGGTTGCCCACCCAGCCGCCCAGGTTGATCCCGAAGAAGGACAGGCCCTGGTCCACCGGGCCGGCGTCGCCGAACATGGCCTTCCAGACGATT
The DNA here is from genome assembly GCF_045291495.1 of Pseudarthrobacter quantipunctorum. Taxonomy (NCBI): domain Bacteria; kingdom Bacillati; phylum Actinomycetota; class Actinomycetes; order Micrococcales; family Micrococcaceae; genus Pseudarthrobacter; species Pseudarthrobacter quantipunctorum. Next base: position 634,703 of record NZ_CP148033.1, on the reverse strand, counting down.
GCGATGGAGACGGACGCGCCGATCAGGGACGGGGCGTAGAAGGCCGAGCGGTAGAACCCCTGGCCGCGGCGCTTGCTGTTCAGCAGCATGGCCACTGCCAGTGCGGCGGCGAGCTTGAGCGGGGTACCGAAGACCACGTAGCTGACGGTCACGCCCACCGACTGCAGGAACCGTTCGTCCTGGAAGAGGGTGGTGTAGTTGTCCAGGCCGATCCACTTGGGAGGCTCGAACAGGTTGTAGTTGGTAAAGGAGAGGTAGAGCGAGGAAATCATGGGCCCAACAGTGAGGGCGATGAATCCCAGCAGCCAGGGCAGCAGGAAGGTGTAGCCGGCGCGGGCATCCGCCCCCCGCTGCCGCGATTTGCGCGGCTGCGAGGGGGCGGACGACGACGAGCGCCTGCTCAGTGTTGGGCTTTGAGTCACGAGTTCATTCCGTCAGTCACGAAAGCTTGGGCAGGCAACGAGCCTGATCAGGCGTTCTGCTTGATGAGGTCTTCGGCTTCCTTGAACCATGCGTCGGCGGCGCCGTCGATGGTGAGCTTGCCGTAGTTGAGGTCCGAGGCAACGCGCTTGAAGGATGCCTCGAGGGTGCCGAAGCCGACGATGGGCGGCTCGGGGGCGTCCTTGAGGTACTGCTCGATGGACTTCTCGTAATCCACCACGAGCTTGTCCGTCCCTTCGAAGGTGGTCCCGTCCCGCTGGGTCTTCGAGGCCGGGACACCGCGGGAGGTCTTGAAGATCTGGCCCACCTCGGGGTCGTTGACCATGAAGTCGATGAAGCGGGCAGCAGCGTCCTTGAACTTGGTCTTGGCGCTGGCCACCATCAGCATGGAGGGCTTCAGGAACAGGCCCAGGTTGTCGGGGTCGTCAGACGGGACCGGAGCAAGCTTGAGTTCCTTGGCGCCGCTGTCCGCAAGGTAGCCGGCCATGAAGTTGTCCCAGGTGACCTCGGTGGCAGTGACGTTGGAGCCGAACGGGGACTTGGGGGCGAGCTGGGTGACGCGCTCTTCGGAGACGATGGCCGGGGTGCCGCGGAGGGCAGCGGTCTGGTTCCACCACTTCTTCAGGTCGTCCTTGGTGAAGCCGAGCTTGCCGTCCTCGGTGAAGGCCTCGATGTTGTTCTGGCGCAGCCAGATGTTGAACATCCACCAGACGCCGGTGTAATCCGTGCCGCCGAAGATTTCGCCGTTGCTCTTGGCGCCAACCTCTGCCAGGAACTCATTGAATTCCTTGTAGGTCCAGGAGCCGTCCGGCTCCGCGATGCCCAAGGAAGCGAGCTTGGCGGGGTCGTAGTAGACGGCGAACGCGTTGGTGCTGGTGGGGATGCCGTAGGTCTTGCCCTTGATCTGGCCCGAGGGCAGGAGGGATTTCTCGAACGCGTCCGTATTGATGTTCACGGTGCCCAGGTCCAGGAGCTGGTTCCGCTGGCCGTAGTCACGCAGGTAGGACAGGTCCCACTGCATCACGTCCGGCAGGCCACCGCCGGCAGCCTCGGTGGCACGCTTCTGCCAGTACCCGGCGAAGTCGGTGAAGTTGCCGTTGACCTTGATGTCCGGGTTCTTCTCCTCGAACAGGGCGATGGCCTTGCGGGTACGCTCGGCACGGTCATCGTTGCCCCACCACGTGTAGTTGATGGTGACCGGGTTCTCCGCGGAACCCGTTTCTCCAGCGCTGGTGCTGGATCCCGTGCCGCACGCGGCCAGTGCTGCGGCAGATGCGGTGCCGACAGCCACGGTGGTGAGGAAATGCCTTCTGTTGATCATGGGAGCCTCCTTGCTCAGTGTGTGCAACCCCCGATCTCACCTACAACGAAAGTAGTGAGCTGGCTTACACGGCTTCTGAAACGATACAATATCCCCATTCCCGGAAATGGGCAAGCGTTTTCCAAGCGGCTGGTTTCCACTGCTCGTTAATTCACCCACAGACAAAGGAGTCCCATGACCAACCAGGTAAACCCAGGCCCGGCCAGCGTTTGGAGCAACATCGAAGGCATCGCTTTCGGCGGCGACTACAACCCGGAGCAGTGGCCCGTCAGCGTGAGGCTGGAGGACCTGGAGCTGATGCAGGAGGCCGGCGTGAGCTTCCTCAGCGTCGGCATCTTCTCCTGGGCGCTGCTGGAGCCTGCGGAGGGCCAGTACGACTTTGGCTGGCTGGACGAGGTGATGGACAACCTGCACGGGATTGGCGTCAAGGTTGCACTGGCCACCGCCACCGCCGCTCCCCCGGCGTGGCTGGTACGCAAGCATCCGGAAATTTTGCCGGTCACGGCTGACGGAACCACGCTGGGACCGGGGTCGCGGCGGCACTACACGCCGTCGTCGGCCGTTTACCGCCAGTACGCCGCAGGCATCACGCGTGTGCTGGCAGAGCGGTACAAGGACCACCCCGCCCTGGCGCTGTGGCACGTGGACAACGAACTGGGCTGCCATGTTTCGGAGTTCTACGGTGAAGAGGACGCCGCCGCGTTCCGCCTGTGGCTCGAGCGGCGGTACGGGACCATCGGTGAGCTCAATGCTGCCTGGGGCACAGCGTTCTGGTCGCAGCACTACGGCTCCTTCGAGGATATCCTTCCTCCCGGCGCCGCACCCTCCACGCTGAACCCCGGCCAGCAGCTGGACTTCCAGCGGTTCAACTCCTGGGCGCTGATGGATTACTACCGCAGCCTGGTTGCGGTCCTTCGGGAAGTCACCCCCGCAGTCCCCTGCACCACCAACCTGATGGCTTCCAGCGCCACCAAGTCCATGGACTACTTTGACTGGGCCAAGGACCTGGACGTCATTGCCAATGACCACTACCTGGTGGCGGCAGATCCTGAACGGCACATCGAACTCGCGTTCAGTGCGGACCTCACCCGCGGCATTGCGGGAGGTGACCCGTGGATCCTGATGGAACATTCGACGTCGGCCGTCAACTGGCAGCCGCGCAACCAGCCCAAGATGCCCGGTGAAATGCTGAGGAACTCGCTGGCGCACGTGGCACGCGGCGCGGATGCGGTGATGTTTTTCCAGTGGCGGCAGAGCTTTGCGGGCTCGGAGAAGTTCCACTCGGCCATGGTCCCGCACGGCGGCCGGGACACCCGGGTGTGGCGCGAGGTGGTTGATCTGGGAGCTGCGCTCCAGCTGCTGGCGCCGGTCCGCGGCTCGCGGGTGGAGTCGCGCGCGGCCATCGTGTTCGACTACGAGGCCTGGTGGGCCAGCGAAATTGACTCCAAGCCGAGCGTTGACGTGCGGTACCTGGACCTGCTGCGGGCGTTCCACCGCTCACTGTTCCTGCGGGGCATCTCCGTGGACATGGTGCATCCGTCGGCACCGCTGGAGGGCTACGACTTGGTCCTCGTGTGCACGCTGTACGCGGTGGCGGATGAGGCTGCCGCCAACATTGCGGCTGCCGCCGCCGGCGGTGCGACAGTCCTCATCAGCTATTTCAGCGGAATTACTGATGAGCAGGACCACGTACGGCTGGGCGGCTACCCGGGCGCGTTCCGGGAACTGCTGGGCGTCCGCGTTGAGGAGTTCCACCCGCTGCTGGCCGGATCACAGCTGAAGCTAAGCGACGGCACGGTGTCCTCGATCTGGAGCGAGCATGTGCACCTGGACGGGGCGGAGGCAATCCAGACGTTCACCGGGTACCCGCTGGAGGGCGTTCCTTCCCTGACCCGGCGGGCAGAAGGCAACGGCGCTGCGTGGTACCTGGCCACCTTCCCCGACCGTGACGGCATCGAGTCGCTGGTGGACCGGTTGCTGGCGGAGTCGGGCGTCTCGCCGGTCGCTGACGCCGATCCCGGAGTGGAACTGACACGCCGGCGCTCGGCCGACGGCGGCAGCTTCCTGTTCGCCATCAACCACACCCGGACTGCGGCAACCGTGCGGGCTTCCGGCATGGACATGCTCGCCGGCGAACGGTTCAGCGGCACCGTTGAAGCCGGCAGCGTTGCGGTGATCGCGGAGGACTGAGTCTCCGGTTCATGGGGCGTCGCACAATGTTGCGGCGCCCCGCGTGTGCTGCCACCGCACCCGGAACGCGCCCATTCACCGGAACGCGCCCATTCAAATGCTTAGGCGCGAAGGCGGCGCCTCGCGTAATTGCCTCGCGGCCGGGACAAGCGCCGCTGCTTCCGACTGCCGTACGGCCGCTGGGTGTGCGCGTTTTCCACATAGCCTTTTGGGCCGCGGGTCAATGTCACACCCTGCTGGAAAACTTTACTCATGGGAGCGGTTCAGGGGTTGGCAGGGGCACCGTCAACAGTGCAGGCGGCGGGAAGCCCCGCTGCGCTGCCTGCGGCCGGCACGTCAGCTGGTGTCGTTGCGCCGCCGGTTCAGGGTGTCCTGTCCGTTGCTGATATCTCTCGCGCTTTGGCTTCGATTACGGCCGCTGCTGATGGTCCGGGGATGATTGATCAGTTGCGGGAGCTTGAGGATCTGAAGGCGCTGGCCGCTGCGAAACAGGCCCGGATTACTGTGGCTTTTGATCTCTCCCAGCGGCGGGAGCAGGCAGCGGCCGGCGTCCCGGCTAAGGAACAAGGCGCCGGCGTTGCCGCGCAGGTCGCGCTGGCGCGCCGGGAGTCCCCGGCCCGCGGCAGCCGGCTCCTGGGACTGGCCAAAGCCCTCGGCACCGAGATGCCCCGCACCCTGGCCGCCCTGGAGTCCGGGCAGCTGAACGAATGGCGCGCCACCCTCATCGTGAAGGAAACAGCGTGCCTGTCCGCCGAAGACCGGTGCGCCGTGGACGAGGAACTCGCCGCCAACACCGGAACGCTTTCAGGATGCGGGGACCGGTCAGTCATTGCCGCCGTGCGTGCGGCGGCCTGCCGGCGGGATCCGGGCTCCGTGGCGAAACGGGCCAGCCATGCGGTGAATGAGCGGACCGTGAGTCTTCGTCCGGCGCCGGACACCATGGCCCGTCTGACCGCACTGCTCCCGGTCGCCCAGGGCGTCGCCGCCTACGCCGCCCTGGCCCGCCACGCGGACACCGTCCGATCACACGGGGACGACCGGTCCAGGGGCGCGATCATGGCCGACCAGCTCGTTGAAAACATCACCGGAACCCCGGGAGGGGTTAACAGCATCGAAGTCCAGCTCGTCATGACCGACCGCACCCTCTTCCAGGGCGACAGCGAACCAGCCCGCCTCGCAGGCTACGGCATCGTCCCCGCCGAATGGGCCAGGAAAGCAGTCCGCGCCGGCGCAGCAGGGACCGGCGTCAGGGATCGCAGTGATATCGATATCTGGCTCCGCCGGCTCTACACAGCCCCCGGAACCGGAGAACTCCTCGCCATGGACTCCAAAGCCCGGCTCTTCCCGCCCGGCCTCCGCCGGCTCCTCCAGGTCCGCGATGACACCTGCCGCACCCCCTACTGCGACGCGCCCATCCGCCACCACGACCACATCACCCCCTGGCACCAGGACGGCCCAACCACCAGCGCTAACGGCCAAGGCCTCTGCGAAGCCTGCAACCACACCAAAGAAACACCCGGGTTTACAGCCAGGCCGGCTCCTGGACCCAGACACACGGTGGAACTCCAAACCCCCACCGGCCACACCTACCACTCCACAGCACCACCCCCACCCGGCACCGCTTTTGATAAAGGCGGATCGGGCGCATTAGCGGGTAGTGCTGCTGCCGTCGCTACGGGTCCGCCGCTTTATGTGGCTTCCCCCGCCAACGCGGGCCCGTCCTGCGGCGACCCCGAACCAACCATGCGGGGAACAGCAGAATGTCCCAGCCCAAGGAAACACGGCGTCCAGGTCCTCGGCCGCGTTGTTGCTCGCCCGCCCCTGGTTGTACCGCACCGGCCCCTGGGAGTCCGGCCCCCGCCTGCAGCAACGGCACCGCCGTAGTCCTACCGGTGCAGCTTTAACCCCCGCAGCCTTAAACAGCTCCGTCCCGGAAGGAACCAATGGTTCCCGCCGGGACGGAGCTGCCACCCGCCGTCGGACGCTCGGAGTGGAGGAGGCGTCCACCCAAACTGTCCGGAGCCGTGTTGGCGGTGTGAGGACTAACTGCTGATTGCCGACTTCATTTCGTCGTGGGCCTTCTTGCCTGCCTCGTCAGTGGAGAGCCGCTCGAAGAGAACCTCGGAGGTGTACCGCTTGATGATTTCCTGGATCGCGCCGGCGCCCTTCGGCGGCGGCGCGGGTGCCTCGCCGAGCTCGTCCTTGATTTGGTCGATGAACTTGACCACCTTGACGTCAGCCGGGGTCAGCTTAGATTCGATGGCTGCGCGGACTTCGGAGTTCGGGTATACACCGCGGTCTGCCAGGAGGGCCTCGCCTGCCTTGACGTTGTTGGCCAGGAAGTCGATGAACTTGGCGGTCTCCTCAGGGTGCTTCGTGCGTGAGGAAGCGGACCAGAACTGCGAAGCCTTGTACCAAAGCTCTGCATCAGCGGAGGACCCGGTCTTCGTGGGGAACCGCAGGATCTTCAGGTCACTGCCGGAAGCCTTTTCCAAAGCCGGGGCCTGGTTGGACCACCAAAAGGCCATCGCATTCTTGCCGGTGGCCAGGCCGCTCTGGTCCAGTGGGGCGGCCTCTGCCTCAATAACCTCGGATGCGGATGGGACTGCCTTCTTTGCGCTGAGCTCCTTGAGGAACGCCCACCATTCGGAAATGTCGCTGGGCTCAAAGCCCAGCTTTCCGTCCGAGGTGTAGAGGGACTTGCCGTTCTGCCGAAGCCAGACGCCCAGGGAAGCTTCGTCCGTACCGTACGCTGCGGCGCCGTAAGTGCCATCTGGGGATTTCTCGGTGACCTCGGCAGCGATGCGGCCAAAGTCCTCCCAGGTCCACGTTGAATCGTCCGGCATCGCAACACCCGCGGCCTCAAACACCGCAGGGTTGGCCAGGATGGTGGCTGCGTTAATGCCGGCGGCGATACCGGTCAGGCCGTCCTCGCTCTTGCCTGCGTTCAGTGCGGCCTCATCGAGCTTGGAGGTGTCGATCTCATACTTGGACAGGTCCAGCAGGGCACCCCGGCTTGAGTATTCAGTGATGTACTTTTCGTCCATCTGGATGATGTCCGGAGCGTCGTTGGCGGCAACCTGGGTGGCCAGCTTGTCCCAGTAACCGCTCCAGTCGCCGAACTCCGGCTTGATCTTGATGTTGGGGTTCTCAGTCTCAAACTGCTTGATGGCTTCCTGGGTCAGCTGGGCGCGTTTGTCGCCGCCCCACCAGGAAAACCGCAGTTCAACAGGGCCATCGGCGTTCTGCGGCGATGATCCACCGCCGCATGCGCTAAGGGCCATAACGACGGCGGCCGCGGCCGCAACGACGCCCGTCTTGCGGATGCGGCGTGCTGCGCCGGGGGAAGGCGACTGTGCCGGTTGCCGGGCAGCAGACGCAGGGCGGGAAAAGAGCTGCACTGGTAACTCCGATCTTCTTTGATCCAGATGCTGGGGACTAATGCACTGACAGGGATGAAACGCGAAAGCGCTTTCTACATGTAATAGTACAAGTACGTGACTTGTATTACAAGATGTTTGGCCGAGTCATTCCGGACGGCCTTTTTCTGGGTGGCCTGCTCGGGGACGGCTGTTTCTGGATGACGTCGGAAGGCGCCCACCAGAGCGGCACGCCCCAGCCCGGCACGATCCCAGCCCGCAATATTTCCGGACAGCCGAACGGCCCGCCACCAGGACGGGCCGTTCGGTTGGTACTGCCGGCTACTGGCCGCCAGCGGAGAAGTCCAGGAATTGGACCTACTTGATGCCGGTTGTCGCGATCCCCTTAATGAGGAAGCGCTGGCCAAAGAGGAACACCAGGAAGACTGGCAGGAGCGAGACGATGGACATTGCGAACAGCGATCCCCAGCTCGTGGCTGACTGCGAATCCACGAAGGCCCTCAGCGCCACCGGAACGGTGAACATGTCCGGGTCCGTCAGGTAGATCAGGGCGCCGAAGAAGTCGTTCCAGGTCCAGATGAAGGTGAAAATGGTGGTGGTGGCCAGCGCCGGAACCATCAGCGGCAGGATGACCCGCAGGAAAATGCGCGGATGGCCTGCGCCGTCGATCCTCGCAGCCTCGTCAAGCTCCCGCGGAATGCCGCGGATGAACTGCACCATCAGGAAGACGAAAAATGCCTCGGTGGCCAGCAGCTTGGGCACGATCAGCGGCCAGAAGGTGTTCACCCAGCCGATCTGCGAGAACAGGATGTACTGCGGAACGATCACCACGTGGAACGGCAGCATGATGGTCAGCAGCATGATGCCGAACAGCAGCTTCTTGGCGGTGAACTGCAGCCGGGCAAATGCGTAGGCCGCCATGGAGCAGGAAATCAGGTTGCCCAGGATGGAGCCGATAACCACAATCGCCGAGTTGATCATGTAATGGCCGAAGGGGTGGGTCAGGGCCGACCAGCCGGAGGTGTAGTTGCTCATCTCCAGGCTGTTGAGCCAGAGCCCGGGTTCGCGGAAGATCAGCTCGTTGGGGCGAAGCGATGAAACAACCATCCAGAGCAGCGGGTAGATCATCAGGCCGCCGGCAAGGATCAGGATGCCGTGCTTCATCAGGGACTTTCCGCGCTGGGCCCGGCTGAACGCCAGGGTTCCACGGGACTCGCGGGGCTTGCGGTGGTTCGTAGGCTTGCCGGCGCCTCCGGACTTCTTGTCCGGGGTGGGCAGCGTCTCCAGCTTAGTCGTCATAGAAAACCCAATACTTAGAAGCGATGAAGTTGATGGCGGTGAATACGCCGATGATCACCAGCAGGACCCACGCCATGGCTGACGCGTAGCCCATGTCGAACTGGCCGAAGCCCTTCTGGTAGAGGTACAGCGTGAAGAACATCGTGGAATCCGAGGGGCCGCCGTTGCCGCCCGAGACGATGAACGCTTGGGTGAACGACTGGAAGGATCCGATGATCTGCAGCACCAGGTTGAAGAAGATGATCGGGCTCAGCATCGGCAGGGTGATCCGCCAGAACTGCTGCAGGGTGGTGGCGCCGTCAACCCTCGCTGCCTCGTAATACATGTGCGGGATCTGCCGGAGGCCGGCCAGGAAGATGATCATGGGAGCGCCGAAGGTCCAGACGTGGAGCAGGATGATGGACCCAAGCGCCGTGCTGGGGTCCGAAATCCATCCCGGACCCTGGATGCCGAACATTGCCAGGACCTGGTTAACCAGGCCCGTAGTACCGAAGATCTGCTTCCAAAGGATGGCGACTGCCACCGAACCGCCCAGGAGGGACGGCAGGTAGAACACCGAGCGGTAGAACGGCAGACCGCGCAGGCCCTTGTCCAGGACCAGGGCGATCAGGAGCGCCACGGCGAGCTGGAGCGGCACGCCAACAAACACGTACGTGAAGGTCACGCCCAGGGAGTTGTGCAGGCGTGCGTCACTGAGCATCCGGGTGAAGTTGTCCAGCCCCACCCATTCCGGCGGCTGGAGCAGGTTGTAGTCCGTGAAGGACAGGTACAGGGACATGACCATGGGGCCGATGGTGATGGCAACGAGGCCCACCAGCCACGGCAACAGGAAGATGTACGCTGCCTTGTTGTCCCGGCCGTTGGCCTTCTTCTCGGCGGCAGTGGCTTTGCCCTTGCGCCGGGTTATGGAGCTGAGTTCGCTGATGGCGCTCACTGTTGCCGTCCCGTTCGTGTCGTCAGGCCCGCTGCTGCCGGCATTCCAGCCGGGCGCAGCGCCCTGGGTATGTGCTTAGCGGCCATGTGGTCTCCTTTGGTCATCGTGGCCTCCACGTTCTTGGTATCGCCTGGGCGATAGGTGCGCTCCCGTTCCGGAGGGCTGTCCGCCGGAGTTTCGGCGGTTCCCACCACTGCGGGAGGTGCGGATTGAAAAAGCGGCTCCGTACCAAAGTAAACGGTTTCTTGACTCCTGTATAGCCCTTTGTTAGTTTTTGAGAAAACGCTTTCTGTTGTACACGTCACTACGAATACAACCACACCACTTAAGGGGCAGGACAATGCGGTTACGTCTCAGGAAATCAGTTATGGGGGTTGCAGGCGCAACAGCTGCCCTGGCCATGGTTCTTACGGGTTGCGGCAGTAATGCGGAGGCCGGGAAAGTGGGGACGGTTGAAGATCCAGTGACCATCCGTTTCGCCTGGTGGGGCAACGATTCCCGCGCCAAGACCACGCTGGAAGTCATCAAGGACTTCGAGGCTGCGAACCCCACCATCAAGGTGGAGGGCGAGAACACCGAGTTCAGTTCCTACTGGGACAAGATGGCCACCCAGATCGCCGGCGGCACCACTCCGGACGTGTTCGCCATGAGCGGCGCCTACCCCAGCGAGTACGCAAGCCGGGGTGTGCTCCTGGACCTGGATGAGGTCAGGGACCAGTTGGATACCTCCAAGTTCGCTGAAGGCACGGTGGACCTGGGCAAGATCGAGGGCAAGCAGTACACCATCACCGCAGGCGTGAACTCCATGTCCATGGTGATAGATCCCAAGGTTTTCGAGGCAGCCGGCGTTGAGCTGCCGGACGACGAAACCTGGACCTGGGACGACTACGCCCAGATCGCCGCCGACATCACCAAGAACTCCCCGGCGGGAACCTTCGGCACCACTCCCATGTCCAACGACTCCTTCCTGGCGGTGTGGGCACGCCAAAGCGGGGAGGAGCTCTACACCGATGACGGCAAGAAGCTGGGCATCAGCGAGGACACCGCCACCGAGTGGTTCGAGCTCAACAAGAAGCTCATGGAAACCGGCGGTGCGCCTTCCGCCTCACAGACCGTGGAGGACGGCTCCGCCCAGCCCGAAATGACACTGATGGGCCAGGGCAAACAGGGCATGAAGATCTCCTGGAGCAACCAGATGAACTCGTACTCCGGTTCGCCGCTGGTCATGATGAAGATGCCGGGCGAAAGCAAGACGCCCGGCGCGTGGCTGCGCTCCTCCATGGAGTACGCCATTTCCTCCAAGTCCGCGCACCCCAAGGAAGCCGCCCTCTTCATCAACTACCTGGTGAACAACGTGGACGCTGCCACCAAGATCAAGAGTGACCGTGGCATGCCTGCCAACACCGAGCTCAAGGCTGCCATCACTCCGCTCCTGAAGGAATCCCAGCAGAAGGAAGCGGAGTACCTGGACCGCATCGCGGAGATGGACATCGAGCCGCCGCTGCCGTTCCCTGCAGGTTCCTCGGCCACCATGGAGGTCCTGAACCGGTTCAACACGGATGTCCTGTTCGGCAAGATTTCTCCGCGGGACGCCGCCAAGGGCTTCATCCAGGAAGTCAACTCGAACCTGGGCTGACCAACGGCCGGTTCAGCCATCACAACAACATCCCGAACAGGAGGCAGGCCAGTGACTGAAAGCAGCGGGCCCGTCAGGCCCAGCGCCATCGCCGGCTACGAGGACTGGCCTGCCTATGTCCAGCACCATCCCCGCTACCAGGCAGCCACGCCGGCGGCGCAGGAACTCGCGGACGCCCTCGGCGTCCCGGGACCGCAGCAGGAGCCTGAAGTGGCGGTCCAATGGGAGGAAACGCACGACGGCGTCACCACCTCCCAGCTCAGCTGGCAGTTGGGCTTCGGCCCCCGGACTACCGGCTGGCTGATCCGTCCGGCCGGCAGTTCCGGGCCGCTGCCCGGCATCCTGGCACTCCACTGCCACGGCGGAAACAAGTTCGGCGGGGCGGACCGGCTGGTGGAACTGCCGGAGCAGCACCCGTCGGCGGAGGCTGCCAAAGCCGGCCATTACGACGGCCGCGCCCTTGCCACGGACGTGGCACGGCGGGGCTTCGCAGTCCTGGCCCATGACGCCTTCGCCTGGGGCAGCCGCCGCTTCGATCTCTCCGTCCCGCCGTGGCGGACGGCCTCGGCGCTGGAGGCGAGGCAGGCACAGTGGCGGGAGGACGGCGTCGTGCCTTCCGATGCCGACGTGTACAACGCCGCCGCAGGCTTCCACGAGGACACCGTGGCCAAGACCGCCGGCCTGCTGGGCACGAGCCTTGCCGGCATGGTGGCCCACGACGACCTGGCCGCACTCGAGATCCTCGCCGGGCTGCCGGACGTGGACCAGGACAGGCTGGGCTGCATCGGATTCTCCGGCGGCGGGGGCCGTTCCCTTGCCCTCGCTGCGCTGAGTCCCCGCATCAAAAGCTATGTGGTGACCTGCATGATGACCACCTTCCAGTCGCTGCTGCCCTCCTACCTGGACGCGCACTCGTGGCTGCTGCAGACCCCCGGCCTCTGGAAGCTGGGTGACTGGCCGGACCTCACAGCCAGGTCCGGAGCGGACAGGCTGCTGGTGCAGTATGCCCTGGCGGACCAGCTCTTCCCCGAGGCCGGGATGCGTGACGCCCACCAGGTGCTGGAGTCGCTCCACAGCCCCGGGACCTACACCGGAAGCTTCTGGCCGGGCGGCCACGTGTTCACCGTCGGCATGCAGGAGGAAGCACTCGGCTTCCTGTCCGCCTCGCTCGGTGCCAATGATCCCAAAAGCCTCCCCCTCAGCTACCAAGGACCTTCCTGATGATTGATCAATCCGCCACCGCGGAACGCGAAAGCCACTCCGGGGGAAGCGCCGTCCCGGCAGCCATGCCGCGCATCGCCCTGGTGGGCGTGCACGGCTTCGGTGAACGGCACCTCGCCAACCTCGCCAGGCTCGAAGCAGCCGGCACCCTTGAACTCGCCGCCGTGGCGGATCCCAATCCCCCGGCTCCGGGACGCCTGCCGGAATCGGTAGCCGTCTTCGGCGATCTCGCCCAACTGCTGGCAGCGGACCCGGGCGTCGACGTCGTCATCCTCGCCACGCCCATCCAAACGCACGCTCCGCTGGCCCTCGCGGCGCTGGCAGCGGGCAAGGACGTGTACGTAGAGAAACCGCCGGTGGCCTCGCTGGGCCAGTTCCGGGAGGTCCTGGCCGCCGCCGAAGCCGCAGGCCGGCTGGTCCAGGTGGGATTCCAAAGCCTGGGCTCGCACGCGCTGCCGGCTATCCGGGAGCTTGTGGAATCCGGCGGGATCGGCGACGTCCTTGGCCTGAGCGCCACCGGGCAGTGGGTGCGGAACAGGGCCTACTTCAAGCGCTCACGCTGGGCCGGAAAGCGCAGCCTCGACGGCATCGACGTGGTGGACGGCGTGGCAACCAACGCCCTTGCCCATGCGGTGGCCACGGGCCTCCACCTGGCCGGCGCCCACACGATGGCCGACGTCGAATCAGTGGAGACGGACCTGTACCGGGCCCACGACACCGAAAGCGACGACACCTCCATCATCCGCGTCCGCACCAAACGCGGCCCCACCCTGCTGTGCGGGCTGACGCTGTGCGCGCCCGGGCAGCAGCGGCCTTCGGTCACGGTGCACGGCACCCGCGGCGAGGTCACGCTCTTCTACACGGAGGACGAGGTGGTCATTAGCACCCCCGACGGCGAGCGCCGCGAGACGTTCGGCCGGACCGACTTGTTGGAGAACCTGCTGGACGCCCGCTCCACGGGGGCGCCGCTGCTGTGCGCCCTGCCGGACACCGGCGCCTTCACCACGGTGCTGGAAGCTATCCGGACAGCGCCCGCGCCGCAACCCATCGACCCCGGCAACACCACGTGGGAGGGCGAGGGCGACGACGCCCATCCGGTTGTCCAGGACATCGCGGCCGTGATCGCAAGGGCAGTCAAAGCCCAGGCCACCTTTGCGGAACTTGGGGTGATGTGGGCCCGCAAACTCCCGCCCGTGCGCATTCTCACCCTGGACGGCAAGGCGGTTGCGGAGTACCAGGACGGCAGCCGGATCCGTGCAGTGTCCTCGCCGCGCCCCTACCTGCACCCCGTCCGCACCCTCGCAGGCACGGTGGTAACGGACCACCAGCCGCTGGACCACGTGTGGCACCTCGGTGCCGGCGTGGCCCTGCAGGACGTTGACGGCATCAACTTCTGGGGCGGCCGGACCTACACGCGCGAAGCCGGCCAGTATGTCTGGCGCCCGGACCACGGCAGCATCACGCTCACGGACAGCCACTTTGAAGACACGGCTGCACAATCGAACGGCCCTGAAGGCCGGCTGCAGGAAAAGTTGAGCTGGAACGGGCCCGACGGCGGCCCGGTCCTCCGCGAGGACCGCACCTGGGCCTGGTCCGGGCTCAGCTCCTCCGCCTGGCGGCTGTCCCTGGACTTCGCCCTCTCCCCCGCCGGCAGCCGACCAGTCAGCCTGGGAAGCCCCGGTTCCAACGGCCGGTTTGAAGGCGGCTACGGCGGCTTCTTCTGGCGCCTGCCCGCCTGTGCGGACGCCACCGTGTGGACGCCGTCCGGTGCCGGCGAACCGGAGGTGCACGGTTCAGTCACGCCGTGGCTGGCCTGGGCAGGAACGTTCGACGGCGGCAGTGCCACCCTCGTGTTCGTGGCCGCGGAACGGTCCACGGACCCCTGGTTCGTCCGGGTGGACGGCTACCCGGGAGTGGGCCAGTCCCTGGCCTGGGACTCCCCAGTCATCGCCGAACCGGGAACCCCCGTTCAGCGCAGCATCACCGTTTTTGTGGCCGACGGCATCCTGGGCACAACCGACATCGAAGCGCTCATCAACCAGCAGGGGAACCGTTCATGACCCAGACAACAGCCGACGCTTCCTTGCTTCCGGGCAGGGCGGCCCCCGCCTCCGTGGAGGACCGCGCCATCAAACGTCAGAGGGTGCTGGACATCCTCGACGCAAAGGCCCGGGAGTCCCTGCTGCTGACCACCCATACCGCCCTGACCTGGTACCTGGACGGCAGCCGGGTGCACATCAGCCTGGCCGGTGACCCCATTGCTGCTCTCCTGGTGGACCGCGGGGGCGACCACCTGGTCACGTTCAACAACGAGGCCGGGCGCATCGAGGCCGAGGAGTTGCCGTCCGGCGTCACCCTGCACTCCGTGCCCTGGTACGGCAACCTGCATGAAGCCGCCGCCGCCGTCGGCCTTCCCGGGACGAACGCCGTGCCGCTGGCCGAGGCGGACGTCGCCGCTGAGCTGCGCGCGGCCCGCCAGCAGCTGCTCCCCAACGAGAGCACCCGGTACGCCAGCCTCAGCGCCGAGGTTGCAGCGCTGATGACGGACGTGCTGTCCACCGCCCGGCCGGAAACCACCGAGTTTGAGCTCGTGTCCGCCCTGGCTGCCCGGGTGGTTGCAGCCGGTGCGGAGCCGCTGGTCCTGCTGTGCAACGGCAGCAGCCGGAGCGGGTTCCGGCACCCGCTGGCCACCCACTCGCCCCTGGGACGCCGCGCCATGGCAGTGGTGTGCGCCCGCAGGGACGGCATGGTTGCCAACATCACCCGCTGGGTAAGGTTCGACGCCGGCACTGCGGAAGAGCGCGACGCCGAGGCGCGCATCGCCGCGGTGGAGGCGGACATCTTCGACGCCACCGTCCCGGGCGCCCGGCTGGACCGGATCTTTGCCGAGATCAAGGCTGCCTACGCCCGCCATGGCTTCGGCGCAGACCAGTGGGAACAGCACCACCAGGGCGGGCCGGCCGGCTACGCGGGCCGGGATCCCCGCGTCACTGCCGCCGCCACCGACACCGTGGTCCTGGGCCAGGCCTTCACCTGGAATCCGTCCGGTCCCGGCGTCAAGATCGAGGACACCGTCAAGCTCACCGCGTCCGGCCTGCAGGTCCTCACCGTCGATCCCCGCTGGCCTTCCACCACCGTGAACGGCCTTGAACGGCCGGACACGCTCCAGCTCTAGGCCAGACGCTCTATCAGATCCTGCAGCTTTTCCGGCGATCCTCTCTCACCTGTCGCCCCGGTCGGGCTTCAAGTGAGGGAGCGTCCAGGCTGGACGCACGACAGCGTCACGCCAGGCAGCCTTTTGGACCTCCGCAGATGCCGCTCCCCCGCCAAACCAGGCCCGCGACGCGAAAACGCTCCACCAGTTCCGGCCAAATATCGGCAGGAGCTGAAGGAGCGTTTCGTTTAAAGCGACATCAAGTGAGAGAGCGTGTTAGGGGAGGCGGAGTTCGCCGTCCACCCGGCGCGGGATGCCCAAGGGGTTGCTTTCGTGCAGGGCCGGGTGCAGGACCGTCTCCGGCGCATCCTGGTAGGCAACCGGACGCTGGAAGCGGCGGACCGCCGTCGCGCCCACCGAGGTGAACAGCGACGTGGTGGCCGGGTACGGACCGCCGTGCTGCTGGGCCCAGTTGACGGCAACTCCGGTGGGCCAGCCGTCAAAGAGGACGCGGCCGGCGAGCTCTGACAGCTGCTCCACCAGGGCAGAGATGTCCTCGCCCGGCTGGGCGTGGACGGTGGCGGTGAGGCTGCCCGGCACCTTGGCCAGGACCTCGGCCAGCTCCTCCTGGCCCGAGTACTCGATCAGCATGGTGGTGGGGCCAAAGCATTCTTCCAGCAGTTCCTCAGGGCGCTCCAGGACCTTTGCGGCGGAAGTGGAGAAGACCACCGGCGCGGCGCCGTCGGACACCGCGTCCTGGTCCACCGTGCCGCTGACTACATCCACGCCGTCCACGGACGCGAAGCTGCGCAGGCCGTCCGGGTAGGCCTCGGCAATCCGGCTGGTGAGCATGCCCAGGGCAGGCTTGTCCTTGCTGGCAGCCGCCACTTTTGCGGCAAAGTCGGTTCCGGCCGGGATAAACACAAGGCCGGGCTTGGTGCAGAACTGGCCGGCGCCCAGGGTAAAGGACCCTGCCAGGCCCTCCGCAAGCTGCCCGGAACGCTCTGCCAGCGCGGCCCCGGTAACCACTACCGGGTTCAGGCTGCCCAGCTCCCCGTAGAACGGGATGGGATCCGGGCGGGACGTGGCCAGGTCAAATAGGGCACGGCCGCCGGGGATGGAGCCGGTGAAGCCCACCGCCTTGATGGCCGGATCCTGGACCAGCGCCGTTCCCACCTCGCGGCCGCTCACCAGCGCGAACAGGCCTTCCGGAGCACCGGCTGCGTGCAGGGCTTCGGCGACGATTTCCGCCGTCCGCTCGGAGAGGCGGAGGTGGCCCGAGTGGGCTTTGACAATGACGGAGCAACCCACGGCCAGGGCCGAGGCAGTGTCGCCGCCGGCAACCGAGAAAGCAAAGGGGAAGTTGGAGGCGGAGAACACCGCCACCGGTCCGATGGGCCGGAGGATGCGCCGCAGGTCCGGCTTGGGCGGAGTGGAGGCGGGGTCGGCGTGGTCGATCACGGCTTCGAGGTAGGAGCCCTCGGTGATGACGCGCGCGAACAGGCGCAGCTGGCCGGTTGTCCGGGCTACTTCACCGGTCAGGCGGGCTGCGCCAAGGCTGGTCTCGGAATCGGCGATCTCAACCAGCTCGGCGGCGTTCGCGTCAAGGGCGTCTGCCACGGCCGTGAGCCAGGCGGCGCGTTCAGCATCGGAAGCTGCCGCGGAAATCTTGGCTGCCTCCGTTGCGGCGGCCGTGAGCTCGGACAGGGAAAGGGTTGCAGTTCTCACGTGGATTACCTGTTCTGTGGGTATGGATTCATCGTGTCTGGATAGCTCTGCTTAGCCTGCGTCGGTGAAACGGAAGCCAAGTCCGGGCTGGTTGGTGAGCGTCACCCGGCTGTTGCTGAACCGGACCGGCGACGGCCCTGCCAGGATCCCCAGCTGCTCAAAGGATGCCTCCTCCACGTCCTCCACCAGGGTGGGCTCCGCGAGGGTCAGTGCCAACTGGCCGGAGAGTTCCGGGAGCAGGTGCGGCATGACCTTGATGCTGTTGGTCCGGGCAAGTTCCACGATGCGCCGGAAGGGGGTGATGCCGCCCACCCGGATGATGTTCGGCTGGATGATGTCCACTGCTTCCGCCTCTATGAAATCCCGGAAGCGGTAGATGGTGTGCAGGTTTTCACCGAGGGCGATCGGCACCGGTGAGTGCTTGCGGAGCCTGCGGTAGGCCCACAGGTCGTCCGCGCGGATGGGTTCTTCCAGCCATTCCAGCCCGTAGCCGGACAGCACGTCCAAAGCTTTGAGCGTGGTGGGCAGGTCCCAGCGCTGGTTGGCATCGATCATCAGTTTCCGGTCCGGTCCCAGGACGGAGCGGACAGCGGCCACCCGTTCGGCGTCCTCGCGGATGTCCGGCTTGCCCACCTTGATCTTGACCGCGTGGTGTCCGGCTGCAACCCAGCGCTCGGTCTGCGCTACAAGCTCCTCAAGGGTGTAGTGCAGGTTCACACCGGAACCGTAGACTTCGGCGGATTCCTGGCGCTGCCCCAAAAGTCCGGTGACGGAGGTCTGGACGCGCGATGCCTGGAGGTCCCACAGGGCAAGGTCCACGCCGGCCATCGCGATGGTGGTCAGTCCTCCGCCGCCGGCCTCATGCAGCCGTTTCCACACGGCGTCCCACACCGTCTCCGGGTTGGCGGGCAGCCCGGTGATAAAGGGTGCGATGTCGTAATCCAGCAAAGCCTTAACCGCCTGCGGGCCAATGGTGGGGGTCCAGGAGAAACCATGCCCCGCGCCGCCGTCGTCCGTGTGGATTTCCGTGGTGATCACATGGTTTTCCGGTGCCTCCACGCCCCAGCTGCGCCGCAGCGGAACCGTGATGAGCCGGGTGCTAAGGCCGGTGATGCGTGGTTCCGTGCGGACGGCAACAGCCGCGGGGGCGCTCATCAGCGGCCAGCCAGCTCGTAGCCCTTGGCGAGGATGGCCTTCAGCTGCACCAGCTGCTCCTCGGTGGGGTCCACCAGCGGCGGGCGCACGGAACCGACGGGGAGTCCGCCCAGCCGCAATCCGGCCTTGATCAGCGAAACGCCGAAACCGGGCGTTTGGTCGCGGAGGCGGACCAGCGGTGCGTAGAAGCCTTCCAGCAGGGCGTTGCGGCGGTCCTCGTCGCCGGCCTCGTAGGCGTCGTAGTAGGCCTTGGCGATCTCGGGGGCCATGGCGAACGCCGCCGACGAGTACAGCGGGATCCCCAGTCCGCGGTAGGCGCCCTGGGTCAGTTCGGCGGTCAGCAGGCCGTTGAAGAAGGCGAAGCCCTCCCGCCCGGTGGCACGCACCGCGGAGACGATTTCCTGGGCCAGCCCGACATCTCCCAGCCCGTCCTTGAAGCCGATGACCTTCGGGTTGGCAGCCAGCGTGGCCATTGAAGCGGCAGTGAACTTGGCGTTGCCGCGGTGATAAACGATCACCGGCAGGCTGCTGGCATTGGCCACGGCTTCGATATAGGCAACGAGGCCGTCGGTGGGGCCGGTGACCAGGTACGGCGGGAGGACCAGGAGGGCGTCGGCCCCGGCTTCCTCCGCGGCGCGGGCGGCGGCAATCGCGTGGCCCAGCGGCCCGCCGGCGCCGGCGACTACCGGGACTTTTCCGGCAACAACTTCGACGGCGGCCGCCACCACGGTGCGGACCTCCTCAATGCTGAGGGCGTGGAATTCGCCGGTGCCGCAGGCGGGGAAAACGCCGCCCGGCCCGAACGGAAGCCGGGAGCTGATGTGTTCCTTCAGCAGATCTACGTCAACAGTGCCTTCGGCCGTGAACGGGGTGACGGGAAAGAACAGTACGCCGTCGAATTTCATGGTGTCTCCTTGGCTCCGCTGCCGGCAGTGACCAGCGCGGAGTTCTCGTGGTTGAGGGGTGTGGTGGACTTGAGCTCGGTGCGCCAGCTTCGCGTGGGCTGCCAGCCCAGGAGTTCCTGGGCCTTGGCGAT
Source organism: Pseudarthrobacter quantipunctorum (assembly GCF_045291495.1). Lineage (NCBI taxonomy): Bacteria > Bacillati > Actinomycetota > Actinomycetes > Micrococcales > Micrococcaceae > Pseudarthrobacter > Pseudarthrobacter quantipunctorum. The sequence continues at coordinate 615,208 of NZ_CP148033.1, read as the reverse complement.
GGAGAAGGCGGGGCTGGTGCCGGTGAGTCCTGCGCTGAGGGCCTCGCTTCCAGGGAGGAATCCCGGCATGAGCTCCGCCAGGGGCGCGGTGGCCAGGGCGTCTGCGGCTCCCACAAAGAAGGTTTCCCCGTTGGGGATGGACGGCATTTTCTCCAGGAGCAGGTCCAGGAAGTCCGCTACGTCCCGGGCATCAACGTAGTTGAACAGGGCCGGCGCGGACAGGGCGGGATCGGCCAGCCGCTCGGCCAGGGTGTGGCCCTGCTGCGTCGGGGCGCCTTCCCATTCCTCCGGAGAAATGACGAAGCAGGGCCGGAACGCCGCGTAGCGGATCTTCTCGCCCTGGGCGGCAGCGAACGTCTGCACTGTCTGCTCTGCGATGAGTTTGGACAGCGCGTAGGCGTTCCACGGCCGCGGCGGCGTCCGCTCATCCAGCGGGAACGACGGCGGCAGCCAGCCCGCCGGCGAACCGTAGCCCAGCACCGTGGGGCTGCTGGCCGTGACGATCTTCGGCACTCCTACTTCGGTTGCCGCGCTGATCACCGCGAAGGCGAGCCGCGTGTTCGTGGCGAAAATGACGTCCTCGGGGGCACTGAACGGTACCGCTATCGCTGCAAGGTGGATGACGGCGTCGGGCGTTGTGGCCCGGATGAGGCGCAGCGCCTCGCCCGGGGCCAGGAGGTCGGCCGTTTCCTGAACGACGCCGGCGGGCAGCTGGTCCGCCGGAACGGCGTCGCGGTCCACCGAGATGACGTGATGGCCCTTTTCGGCGAGCCCCGCCACAACGCTGCGGCCCAGGCGGCCGGAGCCGCCCGTGACAAAGATCCTGCTCATGGTTATTCCTTCGGTTGGTTTCCTGGGCAGGAGTCAGTTGCCGCGGCGGAGGTCGACGCCGAGGTCCAGGTCCTCGATGCGTACGGGCAGGGATGACTCGAGGGAGCGGTTGCCGGCGATGCCCACCGAGACGGAGCGAAGCCCGTCCAGGTAGCCCGAGGGGCGGCCCAGCGGGTCCTCGCCCGGGCCGTTGAAGAGGTCGGAGAGCAGGAGCTCGTCGCCGCCGCCGTGGCCGCCTTCGCCGTTGACGATCGGCACTTCGTAGGCAGCTTCCCAGTGGCGCTGGACCACCAGGCGTTCGCCGTTGCGCCGGATGGCGTCGTCTTCCTCGATGGGGGTGGCGCTGGGGTCCACCACGGTCTTCTTGTCCGTGCTGGACGTGACGGCGGCGCGTTCCACCACCTCGAGCTCGGCGCGGCCTTCGGTGCCGTTGACCGCTACCCGGTAGCCCTCCCAGGGGCTGTGGGCGTTCAGCGAGTAGCTCAGCCGGGGCCCGCCCTGGTACTCCACCACGAGTGCGAGGTTGTCCTCGATAGTGATGCCGCCGGTGAAGACGTCCTGGTCGCGGCGGTAGCCGTCGTAGTGCTCGTTGTCCAGGAAGAGGGCCTTGAGGCGCTCGTCCTCCCGAAGGTCAAGGGTGAACGGATCTTTTTCAGCGGTGGCGGGCGCATCGGCATCTGGCGTGCCGCGCTCGGGACGGGGACCCAGGCCGCGCTCGGCGGCGTTCTTGTCTCCGTAGAACTTCAGGCCGCCGGAGGCGAAGACGCGCTCCGGGACGTCGTCAATCCACCAGTTGACCAGGTCGAAGTGGTGCGAGGCCTTGTGGATCAGCAGCCCGCCGGAATTCTTCTTTTCCCGGTGCCAGCGGCGGAAGTAGTCGGCGCCATGGACGGTGTCCAGGACCCAGCTGAAGTCGATCGAGGTGACCTTGCCGATTACGCCGCTCTGGATAATCTCCTTGAGCGCGCTGTTGCGCGGCGAGTAGCGGTAGTTGAAGGTGACCACCACGTTGCGTCCGGTCTCGTGCACGGCCTGGGTGATGCGGCGGCAGCCTTCGGCATCAATGGTGAGGGGTTTTTCGACGACGACGTCGGCACCTGCGCGCAATGCCTCCACGATGTAGTCGGCGTGGGTGTAGTCAGGGGTGGTCACCACGACGCGGTCGATGGTGTTCGCCTGGATGAAGGCGGTGAGGTCGGCGGGATCGAACGATGCGACCGGACCCGCCGCACCCAGTTCCTGGATGAGCTTCTGGTAGAACTCCACACGTCCGGGGTTCACGTCCGAGAATGCCACCAGCTCGGCGGTGTCCGCATGCTTGCCGAAAATGGCGCGGATGTACATCTCGGAACGCCCGCCGGTGCCGATCAGGGCAATGCGGGCTTTGCCGCCGTGGCGGGCGGGTGCACCTGCGACGGCTGCAGCCTCGGTGCTCGGCGCGACCTCGGACCGGGCCTCTGGGGCGGAAGTCGACTCGGCTGTGTTGACCATGAGGGGTCCCTTTCGAAGACTCAAATCCGGCCGGTATGGGCCGCTGTTCGGTGAAGATCTGGTGCTTTTTGTGCCTAGTCTGAGAAAGCGTTTTCTCAGGCTTCTATATGAGTTGTATCAATCCCATCGCTCATCCGTCAAGCATTGGCAGTGCAGGAAGAAAGCGTTTTCTGTCCATGGCAGTCCCGCGAGCGGGAAAGAACGGGAAAATTGGCCGGGAAAAGTGGGAAAAGAAGAGAAATCGCTTTCCCGTCCCGTTGTATGCTTTCACTCACTACATGCATTGACTAGTACGCCGCCAGCCGGTTCGGATCCTGCCCTGCAATGGAACGGCGCCACCACCTGCAGCAGCGGCGCGAAGGAAGGGACCACGCATGGTCAGGAAATCGGCATCGGGCCGGATCGGCATCGCGGATGTTGCCGTGAAGGCGGGCGTCTCCCACGCAACGGTTTCGCGCGTCATGAACGGCAACTTCACGGTTGACCCCGAGATTGCAGCCCGGGTCCGGGCTGCCGCGGTCGAGCTGAAGTACCAGCCCAATCCCGTGGGCCGAAGCCTGGCGCTGGGCAAAACAGACACCATCGGCATTGTTGTTCCGGACCTGGCCAACCCCACCTTCCAGGCCATTCTCCGGGGCTTGAGCCGGGCTGCCGCCCAGGACGGGTACCGCGTGCTCATCGCCGATTCCTTCGAGGTCTCCAGCGAGGAAACCATCCTGGCGGGCGAGGCACGCCGGCGGTGCGACGGTCTTGTCCTCTGCGCGCCCCGCATGAGCGACGCCGAACTGGAGGAGATTGCGCCGTCCCTCCGGCCGCTGGTCCTGATCAACCGCACCACGGCAGCCGCAGGGGTCCCCAGCCTGGTGGTCGACTATGGCCAGGGCGTGCAGGATATCGCCGAACACCTGGTGGAACTGGGCCATACCCGTCTCGCCTTCCTGGCAGGCCCTCCCCGCAGCGCCTCCAACAACCTGCGGCTGCAGGGCCTGGAGGCCTTCAAGGCGGCCCATCCGCAGGTGGAAGTCACCATGCTTGAAGGCGGCTCGGACTTCGATACCGGCCACGGCGCAGTGGACGCGGTGCTGGAAAGCGGCGCCACGGGAATCCTTGCCTTCAACGACCTGGTGGCGATGGGACTGATGAGCGGACTGCATGAACGGGGCCTGGACGTCCCGGGCGACATCTCCGTTACCGGGTTCGACGACATCCCCTTTGCCAGATACACGACGCCGACGCTCACCACGGCGGCCGTTCCCATCACCGAGCTGGGCGAGCAGGCCTGGCACCAGTTGCGGGCCCTCATCCGCAACGAGGAAAGCGATGCTCCCGGGAGCCGCTACCAGCCGAAGCTCGAGGTGCGCGCCAGCACCGGTCCCGCCAAGGCTGCCCGTACGGCAGTCCACGGCTGACCGCCAGCTTCGTTCAGGAGCTCACGGGCAGGCCCAGCCCCGCTTCCCGGTAGTACCCCTCGATGTGCGCTGCCACCAGCTTTGCTGCGCGGTCGCCGTCGTCATTCCTGATGGCGGCAAGGATCTCGCGGTGTTCCGCCTTCAGGCGCGAAGCTGTTGCCTCCCAGTCCGGAAGGTTGGACGTCAGCTGCGCGGCGTACCGCTGGATGGACTCGCGCAGGGAGCCCATCATCGCACTGACCACGGCATTCCCCGCGGCATCAGCCAGCGCCAGGTGGAACCGGACGTCCAGCGCCAGGAATTCATCAACATTCAATCCCCCGGCGGCCATCTCCTCCAGCAGCCTGCCGGCCGCCTCCAGCTCCGGAGCCCGCGGACTTGCCTTCGATGCCGCCCAGGACTCCAGCAGGACCCTGGTTTCCACGATGTCCGCCACCGGAAGGTGCTGCGTGGCAACGTGCAGGCGCAACGCTGAGCCAAGGGCCGCCGTCGGATCCGAGATGACCACCGTCCCGGCCTCCGGGCCCGAGCCCACCCCAGCCCGGACCACGCCCATGGCCTCAAGGATCCGGATGGCTTCACGAACCGATGTGCGAGAGACCTTCAGCTGTTCGGCTAGCGTCCTCTCGGCGGGCAGCCGGCCGCCTACGGTCAGCCGGCCCTCGGAAAGCTCAGCCTCGATCCAGGACAAAACAAGCTGGTGCGTACGCATAGGGCCATGGTACTTGATGTGGTCCAACCACATGGCCTACAGTGTGGTTAGACCACAGGAGGTCCCGGACGCGGACCTGCCGCCCAATGGAGGACGCCATGACCCACACCATCCAGCCCAATAATCCGGAGACAACGCGTGCCCCGGATGCCACCGATATCCCGGCAGCCGCACCCGGACCAGCCGCCGCTTCCGCAGTGCCGGCAGCCCTGAAGCGCCGGATCCCCAAGTACTCGGACCTGGCGCCGCTGATGCAGTTCAAGAAGCCCGAGTTCAGCAAGGAAGCCCGGCTCAAGCGGGCCAGCACCGTCTGGGAACTCCGCGACATCGCCAAGCGCCGCACCCCGCAGGCACCCTTTGATTACACCGACGGCGCTGCCGAAGGGGAGATCACCCTCCGCCGCGCAAGGGAGGCGTTCCTGGACATCGAGTTCCGGCCCGGCATCCTGCGCAACGTCTCGAAAATCGATCTGAGCACCGAAATCCTGGGCAAGCCCTCCCGGCTGCCCGTGGGCATCGCCCCCACTGGCTTCACCCGGATGATGCAGTCCGAAGGTGAATACGCCGGTTCCCAGGCCGCTGAAGCCGCCGGAATCCCCTACACCCTTTCCACCATGGGCACCGCGTCCATCGAGGATGTGGCGGCTGCGGCACCGAACGGCCGCAACTGGTTCCAGCTGTACCTCTGGACGGACCGCGACCGCTCGCTGGAGCTGATTGAGCGGGCCGCCAAGGCCGGCAACGACACCCTCATGGTCACCGTGGACACCGCCGTGGCCGGCGCCCGCCTCCGCGATGTCCGCAACGGCATGACCATCCCGCCGGCGCTGACCGTCAAGACCGTCCTGGACGCCTCCTACCGGCCCGCCTGGTGGTTCAACTTCCTCACGCACGAGCCGCTCACGTTCGCGTCGCTGTCCCGCTACACCGGAACCGTGGCCGACCTCATCAACTCCATGTTCGATCCCACACTGACCTTCGAGGACCTGGACTGGCTGCGCGAAACCTGGAAGGGCAAGCTGGTGGTCAAGGGCATCCAGACCGTGGAAGATGCCCGCCGCGTCGTGGACCATGGCGCCGACGGCGTGGTCCTCTCCAACCACGGCGGCCGCCAGCTGGACCGGGCACCCATCCCGTTCCACCTCCTCCCCGAGGTCAAGCAGGCCTTCACCGCGGACAACAGCGGCGCAGCTATCATGCTGGACACTGGCATCATGAGCGGCGCGGACATCGTGGCTGCCCTCGCGCTGGGGGCCGACTTCACGCTGATCGGTCGCGCCTACCTGTACGGCCTGATGGCCGGGGGCCGGGCAGGCGTTGACCGCACGCTGCAGATCCTGGAGAAGGACATGGCCCGCACCATGGCCCTGCTGGGTGTCAGCAAGGTCTCCGAGCTGACCCCGGACCACGTCCGCCTGCTCAACAAGTAAACCCCCAACCAGGTAGCAGTAAGTGTCGTTTTGAGCGCTCAGAACGACACTTGCTGCTACTTACTTTTTGCGGCCGAACTTCGGCAGGGTGGGGAGGTTCGCCAGGAGGTCGGCGGCCTTGGTGGCGGCCCGGCCCACGGTCCTGCCGATCTGCTGGGGAACGGTGTCGTCGCTCAGGGGCGCCGTGGTTCCGCCGGGAATGACGACGGCGGGACTCAGCTCGGCGCCGTCGCGTGCCAGGACGCCGGCGGACACAGCCTCCGCCGCCACTGCTCCGGCCGTGGCGGCTTCCTGGTCCGGAGCCGCCTTGCCGGCGGTGCGGGAAGCCTGTTCCTGGCTTCTGCCGGCAACGGCGGGAACGGGTGCCGAGGCAGTGGTTTCGACCGCCGGGGCCGCTGCTCCCACGTCCAGGGTTTCAAGCCAGGTGGCGATGCCCTCCAGCGGCTTGCGGTTGAGTGCGTAGTAGCGCTTCTGGCCCTGTGCCCTCATGCTCACTAGCTGGGCTTCGCGAAGGACTTTGAGGTGCTTGGAAATGGTGGGCTGGCTCGCCGCCAGTTCCTCCACCAGTTCGCCCACGGCCTTGTCTCCTGCACGGAGGGAAACCAAAATGTCACGCCGGGTCGATTCCGCTATGACGGCAAATACGTCGTCTGTCACCATGCCTCCCACCCTAGCGACATATACGCCGAAAGGCATCAACTATTTCGGCCGTACCGGACGCCATTGCCCGGGCTCTCCAGCAGTGCTAGAACGGTTCCAGGGTTGCCCCGGGTTCCCGGGAAGCGGCCGCGCGACCTGAGGAGTGGGTGGTATGGATTTCCTCCGCCAGCAACTGTTCAACATCATCGCGTTCGTTTTCCTGGGCCTCTTCGTCGCCGTCTGGGGCTCCGTGCTGCTGCGCGTGGGGTTCTGGGTGCCTGACGGCAGGACTGTGGCGCCGCCCCTCAATGGAGCCCTGGTCACCGCCGCCGGCGTCCTGGCCACCTCATTGAGTTCCCTTACCGCATCTGCCTTGGGGTTTACCATCGCCGAGGTCCGCCGTGACGAGTCAGAGCAGGACGCCCGCCGGCCATCGGGTCCCGCTGGGCAGGGAAGCTCCACGGTCATCAACCCGTCCGACGTCACCGCGAGGCTATCGGGGCGGATCGTCGCCGCCATCATCGTCTACCTCGCAGTTGGCCTGGCCGTCCTGCTGCTCTGGCTCGCCAAGGGAACCGCGTCCACGGACCTGATCGGGGCCTTCGCCCTGTCGCTGCTGGGCTGGCTGATCGGCGCAGCGGGAGTGGTCTTCCAGACGGAGAAGCGGAGTACCTGACCGGCACGGCGTCAGTCGAACCAGGGGTCCAGCCCGTGCAGCGGGAAGACGGATTTTCGCGTTGCCATCACCGTACGGTCCACGGCGTCGTTGGGGTCGAAACCGACCTCCCACGACCGCCACCACAGCTCCACGTCGTCACTCATCAGCGCCGGCGCCGAGGAGCCGAACTTGTCCTCCACATAGTCACGCCAGTCCTGCGGGACCGGCGTACGCAGCGGCACGGGCCGTCCCGCCGCGATGGCAATCAGGTGGCTCCAGGACCGCGGAACCACCTGGAGGACGTTGTAGCCGCCGCCTCCCGTGGCAATCCAGCGGTTGTCGCAGTGGCGGGCTGCAAGGTTCCCGACGGCGGACGCGGCCTCCCGCTGCCCGTCAACGCTGAGGTTGAGGTGGGTGAGGGGATCCAGCCGGTGGGAGTCGCACCCGTGCTGGCTGACAATCACCTCCGGCTGGAAGGCGGCCACCAATTGCGGGACCACCGCGTAGAAGGCGCGCAGCCAGCCGGCGTCCCCAGTCCCCGAGGGCAGCGCAACGTTCACCGCTGTCCCCTCGGCCTGCGGGCCGCCGATCTCATTCGCGAACCCGGTGCCCGGGAACAGCGTCAGGCCGCTCTCGTGCAGCGAGACCGTGAGCACGCGGGGGTCGTCCCAGAAAATGCTTTCCGTTCCGTCACCATGGTGCGCATCGACGTCGATATACGCCACCCTGCGGATGCCGCCGTCGAGCAGCTTCTGCACCGCAAGTGCGGCGTCGTTATAGATACAAAAGCCGCTGGCCCGCTCGCGCGAGGCGTGGTGCATGCCGCCGCCGAAGTTGATGGCGCGCAGGGCTGAACCGTCCAGGATCCGGGAAGCGGACAGCAGCGAGGCTCCTGCAAGGCGGGCCGCCGCCTCATGCATCCCGGCAAAAGCGGGGTCGTCCTCGGTACCCAGTCCGCGGGACTCATCAGGCTGGCCGGGATCGGCGCTGACCTTTTTGACTGCGGCAACAAACTCGGGCGAATGCACGGACTCAAGGGCGGCGTCATCCGCCACGTCCGGGGCTTCCACCGCAACATGGTCCAGGTCGAACAGTCCCAGGCTGGACGCCAACCGGGCTGTGAGGTCCATCCGCTCCGGCGCCATGGGATGGCCGGGGCCGAAGTTGTACGCGGTCATGTCAGAACTCCACGCCACCACCGTTGGGGGCGCGGGCAAGCTGAGGCCCGGCAGGTATGTCATCAATCACAGGCTACCTGAGCGCGGCACCCCTCCCGCCCGGTCATGACGCATGCATTAGTGGTTTACTACTGAGGGAAACAGTTTCTACCGAGGAAAAGCCACACATGACGCAAAGCCAGTCGAGGCCCCGTACCCCGGCCAACTGGCATCCCGCAGCGCAGGAGCGGGAAGGCCTCTGGATCCTTACGCGGCTGCGGGACTTCGTCGACGACATTGCGAACACTTCGCCGGCCCGGCTTGCCCTGACAGTGTTCGCCGCCGTCTGCCTTGTATTTGCGCTCCTGCTGTCCCTTCCCGTCTCCTCCGCCGCCGGCACCGTCACCCCGGTCCACCAGGCACTGTTCACCGCGGTCTCCGCCGTGTGCGTCACCGGACTGACGGTGGTGTCCACGGCTGTCCACTGGTCCTTCTTCGGCCAGCTGGTGATCCTGGTGGGCGTGTTCATCGGCGGCCTCGGCACCTTGACCTTGGCCTCGCTGCTGGCGCTGATGGTTGGCAAGAGACTGGGAGTGCGCGGCAAGATCATTGCCGCCGAATCCATGAACAACGCAGGGCGCCTGGGCGAGGTGGGCACCCTGCTTCGGATTGTTATCACCACGTCAGTAGTGATTGAAAGCATCCTCGCACTGGCCCTGATCCCCCGGTTCCTGACCCTGGGTGAGCCGTTCTGGCAGGCTGTCTGGCACGGGATTTTCTATGCCATCTCCTCCTTCAACAATGCAGGTTTCACTCCGCACTCTGACGGCATCGTGCCCTACGAAACAGACCTGTGGATCCTGGTTCCTCTGATGCTCGGCGTCTTCCTGGGCAGCCTCGGTTTTCCTGTGGTGATGGTCCTGCAGCAGAACGGGCTGAACTGGAAAAAGTGGAACCTGCACACCAAACTCACCATCCAGGTCTCCTTCATCCTCCTGGTGGCGGGCACCGTCCTGTGGGCTTTGATGGAGTGGGACAACCTGCGGACGATCGGGACAATGGACCTGGGCGACAAGGTCACCCATTCCCTGTTCGCGTCCGTCATGATGCGGTCCGGGGGCTTCAACCTGGTGGACCAGAACCAGATGGAATCCACCACCATGCTGCTGACAGATGCGCTGATGTTCGCCGGCGGCGGTTCAGCCTCCACTGCAGGCGGCATCAAGGTCACCACCATCGCCGTCATGTTCCTGGCAATCGTGGCTGAAGGCCGCGGCGACACCGACGTCAAGGTGTACGGCAGGACCATCCCGGAGGGAACCATGCGGGTGGCCATCTCGGTGATCGTCGCCGGTGCCACGCTGGTCTCCGTATCCGCGTTCCTCCTGCTCCACATCAGCGGTGCCTCGCTTGACCGGGTGCTGTTCGAAACGATCTCCGCGTTCGCAACCGTGGGTTTGAGCACCAACCTCAGCGCTGAAGTGGCGCCGGCGGGCGTTTACGTCCTCACCGCGCTCATGTTCGCCGGCCGTGTTGGCACCGTCACCCTCGCCGCCGCCCTGGCCCTTCGCCAGCGCAGCCAGCTCTACCACTATCCCGAAGAGAGGCCCATCATTGGCTAGTTCACCCGACGCCCCGCGGCGTCCCGCCCATAACGCCCCCGTGCTGGTCATCGGGCTGGGACGCTTTGGCTCCTCCACGGCAGAGCAGCTGGTCAAGCAGGGCCGCGAAGTCCTCGCCATCGAACGGGACCGGAGCCTGGTGCAGAAGTGGGCGCCGCTGCTGACGCACGTGGTGGAGGCCGACGCCACGAATATCGATGCCCTTCGCCAATTGGGAGCGCAGGAGTTCAGCTCCGCCGTTGTGGGCGTGGGCACGTCCATCGAGTCCTCGGTGCTGATCACAGTCAACCTGGTGGACCTTGGCATCGAGCACCTCTGGGTCAAGGCGATCACGCCCTCCCACGGCAAGATCCTCACCCGGATCGGCGCCAACCACGTAATTTATCCTGAGGCCGACGCCGGAGTCCGCGCCGCGCACCTGGTCTCCGGGCGGATGCTGGACTTCATCGAGTTCGACGACGACTTCGCCATCGTGAAGATGTATCCCCCGCGTGAAACGGTGGGATTCACGCTGGACGAGTCCAAGGTCCGGTCCAAGTACGGCGTGACGATCGTCGGTGTGAAGTCGCCGGGCGAGGACTTCACCTACGCCCGGCCGGAGACCAAGGTCTCCTCCCGGGACATGCTGATCGTCTCCGGCCACGTGGACCTGCTGGAGCGCTTCGCCGCCCGGCCGTAGTCCCCAACCGCCCCCTCACCTCGCAAGCTCGGCCAGGGAAACCCTGCGGTCGTGGGCCCACGCTATTTCCACGCTAGCCGAGCTGTTTGGTGATTTCGGCTGCCCGCTCGGCAGCCGCGCGGGCTCCGGCAGCGATGATGGCGGGCATCCCGCGCTCGTCGAACGTGGCGATGGCCCTCTCGGTGGTGCCGTTCGGGCTGGTCACGGCCTTGCGCAGGGCGGTGGGATCGGCGCCGGGCTCAGCCAGCATGAAGCCGGCTCCCGCCACTGTTTCCCGGGCCAGGAGCAATGACAGTTCCGCGTCCAGGCCCAGTTCCCGGCCTGCTGCGGCCATTGCTTCGGCAAGGTAGAACGCGTAGGCCGGTCCGGAGCCGCTGATCGCCGAGAGCGCGTCCACCTGTTCCTCTGGGACCTCCACCACCGTTCCTGCGCCGTGCAGGACGTCCTTGACCCTCTGGAGCTGCTCCGGGGTGCAGTTGGTGCCCGGCGAGACGGACACCACGCCCCGGCCGAGCTTGGAAGGAGTATTGGGCATGGACCGGATGACCGGCTGGCCTGCCGGCAGTGCTGCCTCAAGCTGGGCGATGGACACCGCCGCAGCCACGCTCACCACCACCGTCGTGGGTGAGAGCGAGCTGCTGATTTCCCGAGCAAGTTCGGTAATCCCAACGGGCTTGACGCCCAGGATCACGACGCCGGATCCCTTGGTTGCCTGCTTGTTGTTGTCCGGTTCCTCTTCCCCGGCGATTGCGGTCACCCCGTGGTGCCGCTCTGCCAGTTCGGCGGCGCGTTCAGCCCTCCGGACGGTTGCGACGACGTCCGCCGGATCCGTTCCGGCTTCCAGCAGGCCACTCAGAATTGCTTCGTTCATGGATCCACAGCCAAGGAATGCGATTCGGTTGCTCATGGCTCCATCATTACAGTTAGGCCCGGCCGGCGCCGAAATACATGACCGGGGGCGGACACGAAAAAGGCGGGAACTCCCTGAAACCCATTCACAGCTGGCTCACATGTTGGGTGCAGGTCCCTCACAACTTGCAGCCCTAACGTAGTCAGTACCTCATTGAGGGTGCGAGTGATGCGGCAGGGATGGGGATCCCTGCCAGGGTACCGGCGTCCGGCAACAGGTTTTCCCCCATTTTCCTGTTGCCGGCGCCGGTATTTCCGTTTAACGGGTTTTCTAGACGGCGGCTTCGACGGCCTGCGGCGGCGCCAGGTGGGGTGCCAGCTCCAGTGGCCCGGAAAACACCAGCTGGTCCAGCCGGCGGAGGATCAGGCCTTCCCGCAGAGCCCAGGGGCAGATCCTCAGCTTCTTGAATTTGAAGAGTTCCAGCGCGGCCTCCGCCACGAGCGCTCCGGCCAGCAACTGGTGGGCGCGGGCTTCGGAGACGCCCGGCAGGTGCAGCCGGTCCTCGGCCTTCATGGCCGAGATGCGCTGCGCCCAGACGCCCAGGTCCGAAGCCTGCAGCTCGCGTTTGACGTAGGGGCCTGCCGCACTGGGAGCGGCACCGGCGATCCGCGCCAGGGAACGGAAGGTCTTGGACGTTCCCGCCACCACGTTGGCCCGACCCAGCCCGTCGAACTCCCGGACTGCCGGTTTGAGGGTGGCCCGGATGTACCGCCTGAGCTCCTTGACGCTTTTGGCAGACGGCGGGTCTTCTGACAGCCAGTCCCGCGTCAGCCGGCTGGCGCCCAGCGGTACGGAGGTGGCCACTTCAGGAAGCTCATCCTGGCCGAAGGCCATCTCGAAGGATCCGCCGCCGATGTCCAGGTTCAGGATGGGTCCGGCGCCCCAGCCGTGCCAGCGCCTGACGGCGAAGAAGGTCATGGATGCTTCTTCGCTGCCGGTGAGTTCCTGCAGGGTGACGGTGGTTTCGTGCTTGACGCGGGCCAGGACCTCGGGGCCGTTGGTGGCCTCCCGGATCGCTGACGTGCAGAAGGCCAGGAGGTCCTCGGCCTTGTGCCTGGCGGCAAATTCCCAGGCCTCAAGGACGAACTCGGTGAGCTCGTGCTGGCCGGCGTCGTTGATGCTGCCGTCCGGCTCCAGGTACTGGACCAGGGACAGCGGCCGTTTATGCGAGGCAAAGGGCACCGGGCGCGCGCCGGGGTGGGCATCCACCAGGAGGAGATGGACAGTATTGGACCCGATATCGAGGACGCCTAGCCGCATGGTGCCATTATTCCTCGTCAGCGCGCTTGAAGTCGCGCTTGATGTTGGCCACGCCTTCCGGGTTGATCTCGAAACCGTAGGCTGCGCCCGGGTTAATGACCATTCCCAGCTCTTCGCCGATGTTGGCGATGATGGCCGCACCCTGTGTTCCCAGCACGTTGGGCGCAGCTTCAAGGTACTGCTGGTCCACCCGGCTGGGGTGCGAGAAGACGGCCAGGACGGGGTCGCCGTCGGCATTGCCCAGGACCAGGGGCTCCACCTGGGAGTCCTCGCCCTCGATGCCGTCCGAACTGATGATGTAGACCTCGCTGTTCAGGAAGGACAGGATGACGTCTACCGGGCTGACATCGGGCTGGCCGCCCTTGGCGAGCTTCTCCTCGAGGTCGTTGAGCGGAGTGGTGTCGTCAATTGCGGGCTGTTCAGTCATCCCTCTACCCGATCACGATCCAGTGCCCCATGCAAACCCCGTAACTACCGCTACTTCTTGGCGGTTGCCTTCTTCTTGGCCGGAGCCTTGCGGGTGGCCGTACGCTTCACCGGGCCCTTGGCACGCTTCTCCGCCAGCAGTTCCACCGCCTGCTCGCGGGTGAGCTCCTCCAGGGACGTTGCCCGCGGAACGGTGATGTTGGTGATCCCGTCCGTAATGTAGGGGCCGAAGCGGCCTTCCTTCACCACGATGTTCTTTTCAGACACCGGGTCCGGGCCGAACTCCGCCAGCGGCGGGACGGCGGCCCGGGCGCCGCGCTGCTTCGGCTGGGAGTAGATCTCGAGCGCCTGGTCCAGGGTGATGGTGAAGATCTCTTCCTCGGAGCCGATGGACCGGGAGTCGGTCCCCTTCTTGAGGTACGGACCAAACCGGCCGTTCTGCACCGTGATGAGGTTGCCTTCGGCGTCCTCACCCAGCGCGCGGGGCAGGCTCATGAGCTGCAGCGCCTCGTCCAGGGTGACCGAGTCCACGGTCATGGACTTGAACAGCGAGCCGGTGCGGGGCTTGGCCTTCACCGGTTTCTTCGGCGGCTTGGGCTTGCCGTTCTTGTAGTACTCCACGGGCTGGGCAGCAATCTGTTCCTCGGTCATCTCGGGGATGACCTCGGTGACGTACGCGCCGTAGCGGCCGTTCTTGGCAACCACCGTGTGCCCGGTGTGCGGGTCGGTGCCCAGCACGCGTTCCTCGGGAGCAGCGGTTTCCATCAGCTCAATGGCCTTGGCGGCGGTCAGCTCGTCAGGAGCCAGGTCCTCGGGCACGTTGGCGCGTGCCGACTCCACGATCTCCCCGGTCTTCGGGTCAACAGTGGCAGCCGAGCTTTCCAGGTACGGGCCGAACTTGCCAACCCGGAGCGTAATCTCATCGGTGATCGGGATGGAGTTGATCTCGCGGGCGTCGATCTCGCCCAGGTTGTTCACGATGCTCAGCAGGCCGGGATCGGACTCTTCGCCGAAGTAGAAGTGCCGCAGCCAGGAAGCGCCCACGGCCTGGCCGTTGGCAATCTTGTCCAGGTCGCCTTCCATGTCGGCGGTGAACTCGTAGTCCACGTAGTCGCTGAAGTGCTGCTCCAGCAGGCGGATCACCGAGAACGCAATCCAGCTGGGAACCAGGGCCGAACCCTGTTTCCGGACATACCCGCGGTCCTGGATGGTGGAAATGGTGGAGGCGTACGTGGACGGGCGGCCGATGCCCCTCTTCTCAAGCTCCGCCGTCAGTGACGCTTCGGTGTAGCGCGGCGGCGGCGAGGTCTCGTGGCCCACTGCCAGGATCTCGGACGCCTTGAGCGCATCACCCTTGGCAACGTTGGGCAGCCGGCGGGCTTCGTCGGATTCGTCGTCCCCGCGGGTCTCGTCCTTGCCTTCCTCGTACGCGGCGAGGAAGCCGGGGAAGGTGATGACGGTGCCGGAGGCCGAGAACTCGGCATCGCGCCCGTCCGCAGCGACGGCACCCAGCCGGATGGTCGCCGTCGAGCCTTTGGCATCGGCCATCTGTGACGCGACCGTGCGCTTCCAGATGAGTTCGTACAGGCGGAACTCGTCGCCGGAGAGCTGTTTGGCCACCTGCGCCGGGGTGCGGAACGAGTCACCGGCGGGACGGATGGCCTCGTGTGCCTCCTGCGCGTTGGCTGCCTTGCCGGTGTACACCCGCGGTGACTGCGGGATGTACTCAGGACCGTACAGTTCGGAAGCCTGCCGCCGGGCCGCGGTGACGGCCTCGTCACTCAGGGCTGAGGAGTCCGTACGCATGTAGGTGATGTAGCCGTTTTCGTACAGCCGCTGGGCCACCTGCATGGTGCTCTTGGAGGAGAAGCGCAGCTTGCGGCCCGCCTCCTGCTGCAGCGTGGAGGTGGTGAACGGCGCAGCCGGACGGCGGGTGTACGGCTTGGTGTCCACGGACCGGACAGTGAACGAGGCCTCCTGCAGCCCTGCCGCCAGGGACGTGGCCAGCTCTTCGTTCAGGTGCGCGACGTTTTTCGAGGTGAGGACGCCGTCGTCGTTAAAGTCACGGCCGCTGGCCACCTTGGAGCCGTCCACGGCGGCGAGCTTGGCTTTGAAGGATCCGGCGTCTGCGCCGAACTGGCCGGTGAGGTCCCAGTAGGAGGCAGCCTTGAACGCCATCCGTTCGCGTTCGCGGTCCACCACCATGCGGGTCACCACGGACTGCACGCGGCCGGCGGACAGGCCGCGGGCCACTTTGCGCCACAGCACCGGGGAGATTTCGTAGCCGTACAGGCGGTCCAGGACGCGGCGGGTTTCCTGGGCGTCCACCAATGCCGTGTCCACATCGCGCAGGTTTCCCATGGCGCGCTGGATGGCTTCCTTGGTAATTTCGCCGAACGTCATCCGGTACACGGGGACCTTGGGCTTGAGCACTTCCAGCAGGTGCCACGCGATGGCCTCGCCCTCGCGGTCCCCATCGGTTGCGAGATAGAGTTCGTCGGCGTCCTTGAGCGCAGCCTTGAGCTCGGTCACCTTTTTCTTCTTGTCCGCGGACACCACGTAGTAGGGCTTGAAGTCGTGATCGATGTCGACGGCGAACTTGCCCACCGACGTTTTCTTCAGCTCAGCGGGCAGTTCGGACGGCTGCGGCAGGTCGCGGATGTGACCAATGGAGGCCTCTACGATGAAGCCCTCGCCGAGGTACTTGGCGATGGTCTTGCTCTTGGCCGGAGACTCCACAATCACGAGTTTCTTGCCGGTTTTGGCCTTGCTTGGCACGGTGCTCCTACAGAAAAAGGTTGCTCGGGCAGATGCGCCCATACTGGCCTAGTTCACCATATTTTGCAGAAATGTGCGCATCCATGTGGAAAAGAAGGGGGTTCTGGAGGCGCCGTCCCCGCCTCAGTCCCTGCCCGGCTCCAGGGCAGGGATCAGGAAGCCGTCGCGCACCAGGTTGGCCACATCGGTGAGCAGTCCGCCCCGGAAGGAACCGGTGTCGAACCCGTCCTCCGGCCCGGTTCCCGAAGAGGTCACGCCGCCGCCGAGCAGCGCCTCCAGCGCGCCCGCAATCTGCCCGGCCGTCAGGTCGCCGTCGCACGCCGAAACGAAGCCTGCCAGCTCGGTGCTCAGCAGGTTGGTCCGGCGCAGGCCCGCCCCCTGCCGGAGCAGGATCACGCCGGGGTGCTCCGCGCCCGGCCGCTGGTGGCGCTCCTCCGTGACGTCCTCCGCCACCAGCAGGTGCGTGTCCTCCACGCTGTGCGCGGCCAGCCAGTCGATGCGTTCGACGGCGGCGCCCAGGTGGGGGCCGATGGGCTGCTCTATGGGGTAGGTGATTTCCTCGAACCGGGTGAACGGTGCCTGCCCGGGTGCCGCCGGCCGCCGGAGCCAGACCATGCCGAAGCCGATGCCCTCCACGTTCCTCGATTCAAAGTCCGCCAGATAAGCGGCGTAGGCGTCCCGGTAGTGCTGCCGGTCCCGGCCCTCGGAGGCGTCCTGCAGCCATGTTTCCGCGTACTGCTCCGGCCCCACCTGCTCGCGCTGGATGAACCACGCATCAATGTCCGAACCGGCCCAGCTTTGAGGCCGTTCCTGCCATGACATTCCCGCCATGACTTCCCAGTTGCCTAAAAGCTGGGCTGTTCCGGCAGGAGCTAGGACGGACGGCAATGTCCTCACAAGGGAAGAGACGATCTCATCGCCCGGAAGTCCGCCGTCGCGGTAGGTGAACTGGTCCGCGGCGTCCTCCCCTGCGCTTCGCGGCGTGATCACGAACGGCGGGTTGGACACCACCAGCCCGAACTCCTCACCGGCCACAGGCTCCAGCAGCGACCCCAGACGCAGGCTGACCCTGTCCTCGAGCCGGTCCGGGTCAACGGAGAGGGCCCCGGCATTGAGCAGGATGTTGAAGCGCGTGTAGGCAAGCGCCCGTTCGGAGATGTCCGTTGCGGTGACGTGCTCGCAATGGTGCAGCAGGTGGAAGCTCTGGATGCCGCAGCCCGTGCCGAGGTCCAGGGCGCGTTCGGTGTGGCGGCGGACGGTGGTCTGCACCAGGGTGGTGGACGCCTGCCCGATGCCGAGCACATGGTCGTGACGCAGCACGCCCGCCTGCTGGTGTGCGGCCAGATCACTGGCCACCCACAGCTCCGCACCCCCGCTGCCGTCCTCATTAGGTTCCCACCCGTAGGGCCGCAGGTCCGCCTTCGCCGTCAAAAGCCCTGAGGCGGGAACGGGCTCCACCAGCCCCAGCTCAAGGAGGCCTTTGGCGCCAATGCCCGGAAGGGCGGCGTCGAGCGTCTCCTTCGCCTGCGGCTCGGCCAGGAGCCAAAGGCGGACGACGGCGGCGAGCGCCGCGTTCCCTTCGTCCTGCCACGCAGCCCGGTCCACTGCCAGCAGGGCCGGAATGATCTGGTCCCGGTTCAGGGCCGCGGAGGCGGCAGCGCCCAGGAAGCGGGCGACGCCGTCGGGTGTGTAGTCCAGGCGCCTCAGGTCAGCGGCGAGGGCTGTGAGCAGGTCCGGGAGGTCGCTGCGGGGTGCGTCCGGGGTGTTGCCGGCGGTGAACTCGTATGGGGATTTAGGCACTGCCCAAGTTTAGTCCGGGCCGGCGCCGGAGCCCGGGGCCGGCTGCACCGGGTAGCGTGGAGGCATGCCTTCGCGTTCTTCCGTCCTTCTGCGTGCCCGGCTCCGGCCGTCGCGGCACGCCCGCCTGCTGCCGTGGTCCGCTGCAATTGCGGGCACGGCCCTTGCCCTGGCCGGCTGCTCCCCTGTTGTTTCCGTCGAGAACGCGGACGTCCCGCAGTGGCAGGCCACCGCGCTGCCCCCGGCTCCGGGGGCGGTCCTCGAGGACGCGGGCAAGATCCTCAACCGGGACCGCATCATCAGGGAAGCCGCTGATGTTCCGGCGGGCCGCTATATCCTCACCGCCACGTGCGAGGGCGGCGGAAAGGCCTTCTTCGCCGTATCCCTGAACGGGAAGATGCTGGCGGACGCCGGGGCAGCCTGCAACGGCAGCCGGGAAACCACAAGAATCACCCTTCCGGATGCCGGCAGACTGGACATCAGCACGTACAGCGTGGACGCACCCCTCATTTACGCCTACCGGCTGGCGCCCGAGGAATAGCCCTCCTCCATGCTCTGGCCCGCCGGGGCCGGCGGGCATACAGTCTGACTATGCCCAGTGTGCGGATAGCCTCCGCGCCATCCACCGTCCATACGGACCCCCGGCAGGAAGCCCGGGTGCCGCCGGCGCGGAAGCCGGCCGCCGCCGTCGTCATCGCTGCGGTGGCCGCCGCGATGCTGCTGGGCGGGTGTGAATATACGTACGACGACGGGCGGAACCTGCCCGGGCCCGTTGAGGCGGAAGGGACGCGCCTCCCAGGGCCGGTGTTCACCCGCGACCCCCTGCAGAACGATCCCGTGGCGGCGGAAGACGTAGGAGCATGGGCGGCCCGGACGCTTCCCGACACCGGGCAGCCGGTGGCCTCCGCCGGGGCAGGACTCCTGGCCGCGGGGAACGTCCGGACCGAATCCACGCCGGTGCTGGGAACGGGAACCTACGCGCTGGCCCTGGCGTGCCGCAGCCAGCGCCGCGTGACCTTCACGGTCCGCAGCGACTCACTGACGCTGGTGGACCTGGGGCTCCGGTGCGGGATCAACCGGGAGAATGTCATTTATCTTTCGTCGGAAACAGCCCTCAGCATCAGGGTGGAGGCCAGGACGGGAGCCAACTATGCCTACCGGCTGAGGCTGCTCTGACGCGTTTGCCTGTCAGGCGGCGCAGCCCTCGGGGCAGCGCAGGGTATCCGGGCTGGAGGCGCACTCCGCGCAGTACAGGGTGAGGGTGCGGCAGCTGGGGTTGGAACAGTTCTCGAACTTGCTGGTGGGCGCGGCGCAGCGGGCGCACTGCCCGATGGTCTTGGCGTCGTTGCTGAACTCGAGGTGCATGCGCTTGTCGAAGACGTAGAGCGAGCCCTCCCACAGGCCCTGGTCCTTGAAGGTTTCGCCGTAGCGGACAATGCCGCCATCGAGCTGGTACACCTCCTTGAAGCCCCGGTTCACCATGAGGCTGGACAGCACCTCGCAGCGGATGCCGCCGGTGCAGTAGGTGACCACCGGTTTGTCCTTGAGGTCGTCATACTTCCCGGATTCCAGCTCCTGGATGAAGTCATGGGTGGTGGCGACGTCCGGGACGATGGCGTCCTTGAACCTGCCGATCTGCGCTTCGAAGGCGTTCCGGCCGTCAAAGAAGACCACGTCCTCCCCGCTTTGCTTCTTGGCGTCGACGAGCTGGTGCAGTTCTTCGGGCTTGAGGTGGGTTCCCCCGCCCACCACACCGTTCGCATCGACCTTGAGTTCTCCGGGAGCTCCGAAGGAGACAATCTCGTCGCGCACTTTGACGCTGAGGCGCGGGAAGTCCTCGGCGCCGCCGTCGGACCACTTCACGTCGATGTCCCTGAAGCCCTTGTACTCGCGCGTTGTCTTCACGTACTGCTTTACGGCGCCGATCTCACCGCCCACGGTGGCGTTGATGCCGTCCCTGGAGATCAGGATGCGGCCCGTCAGTCCGAGCTTCTCGCAGAGCGCACGCTGCCAGAGCCGTACCGCCTCCGGGTCGGCAAGGGGGGTAAAGCCATAAAAGAGCACAATTCGGTTTAAAGCCACGCATTTAAGGGTACCGGCATGGTGCATCCGTGTTTTCGCAGCATCACAATTGCATAAGCTCTCGGCCGCCCCCTGTTGCTGGCGACCGGGCTGGAATAGTCTCATGCCATGAGCCCGGAAACCATGGTTGAAGACATCACTGGCCTTCTTGAGGTGTGGGTGGCGGGCTGGGCCGGTTGTCGCGGCTACAGGACATCCACCGAGGGCCGCTTCCCCGCCGTGCTCCGCGCCGACACCAGCGGCGACTGGGAATTCTTCGCCTCCGAGCCCACCGACGACGAGTTCGCGGCTCTGGCCGCAAAGACGGCGGAGGCACCCGCGAGGGTCTTCACCATCCTCACCAACGACATCGCCCGGTACTCCACCCTGGCGGCGCGGCACGGCCTGAACGTGACCTCCAGCTCGCAGGCGATGATGATCGTGGACATGGAAACCCAGGACGCCGAGGATCCCTGGCTCTCCGACGACGACCTCACGCACTCAACCTGGGAGCAGGACGGCGTGCATTACGCAGAGGTCCGCTCCGGTGACGCTTTGGCGGCAAGCGGACGCGTGTTCGTGGTGGGGGAAACCGCGGTGTTCGACAAGATCATCACCGAACCGGCTTTCCAGCGCCGCGGCCTGGGCAGTTTCATCATGCGGGCCCTGGCAGCCCAGGCCTTCGAGCACGACGTGCAGGAGGGCCTGCTCCTGGCCTCCGCTGATGGCCGGAAACTGTATTCCCATCTCGGCTGGACCACCGTTTCCAGTGTGCTGATGCTCTCCGCGTCCCATGACGGTTCGGACCTTTCCCTGAGCTGACCCTTCCTGTTACCCCCATGGCGAACCGGGGCCGGCAAGGCCCCGCCGGGTGAAACAATGTGGGGGTGAACCCCCATGACTCCCTGATTCCCCTGCTGGGCCGCGGCCCGGACCCGGAACAGCTTCGTCATGTGCGGACCATCCCGGCCCGCGAGGCCGAGCATGAGCCGTGGCCCGCGTGGGTGCACCCGGACCTGGTTGCGGCGTACGGATCACTGGGTATCCAGGAGCCCTACCGGCACCAGGTGGAAGCAGCCGGCATTGCGCACGGCGGGGAACACGTTGTGGTGGCCACCGGAACCGCGTCAGGGAAGTCCCTGGCGTATCAGCTGCCGGCACTCGACGCCATCCACCGCTCCGAACTGCGCGTTCTGGCTGACCCGGGGAAAATCCACGACGACGGCGCCGTCACCTTGTACCTCTCCCCCACCAAAGCCCTGGCCGCGGACCAGCTCAACGCCATCCGTGCGCTGAAACTGCCCACCGTACGGGCGGAAACCTACGACGGCGACACCGACCCCGCGTCCCGGCGCTGGATCAGGGACCATGCCAACTTCATCCTGGCCAACCCGGACATGCTCCACTTCGGGATCCTTCCCAACCATGCCTGGTGGGCAGGATTCTTCCGCCGCCTGCGCTACGTGGTCATTGACGAGGCCCACAGCTACCGGGGCGTGTTCGGCTCCCACGTGGCCAACCTGATGCGCCGGCTGCGCCGGATCTGCGCCTACTACGGAGCCGGCACGGCGCACCCGGGGCCGGTGTTCATCGCGGCCTCCGCCACGGCCTCGGAGCCTGAGATCTCCTTTGCCCGGCTCATCGGCGCCCCGGTCCGGGCGGTGTCCCGTGACGGCTCTCCACACGGCGCCACCACCGTCGCGTTCTGGGAACCCGCCCTGACCGAGGTACGGGGCGAGAACGGCGCCAGGGAGCGGCGGACCGCGGTGGCTGAAACCGCGGACCTGCTGGCGAACCTGGTGTCGGCCCGGACCCGCACCATAGCGTTCATCAAATCCCGGCGCGGGGCGGAAACCATCTCCTCGATCACGAAACGCCTCCTGGATGAGGTGGATCCCAGCCTGCCCCAGCGGGTGGCCGCCTACCGTTCCGGATACCTGCCCGAGGAACGCCGTGCGGTGGAACGGGCCCTGCGCTCCGGCGAGCTCCTGGGCGTTTCGAGTACGTCAGCGCTGGAGCTGGGAATCGATATCTCCGGCCTCGATGCGGTCCTGGTGGCAGGATGGCCCGGCACCCGGGCTTCCCTGTTCCAGCAGATCGGACGGGCCGGAAGGGCGGGCCAGGATGCCATCGCGGCCTTTGTTGCCAGCGATGATCCGCTGGACACCTTCCTGGTGAACCATCCGGAAGCGATCTTCGACGTGTCCGTGGAAGCAACAGTCTTCGACCCCTCCAACCCCTACGTCCTGGGACCGCACCTGTGTGCCGCGGCTGCGGAACTTCCCCTCGGCCCCGCAGAAATCGGCCTGTTCGGCCCCACCGCGGAGTCCCTCCTGGACAGGCTGGTGGCGCAGGGCTACCTCCGGCGGCGGCCCGCGGGCTGGTTCTGGACACACTCCCAGAGCGCGGCGGCCATGGTGAACCTGCGGGCAGACGGAGGCGGGCCGGTGAGCATCGTGGACTCGGAGACCGGGTCCCTCCTTGGCACGATGGATTCCCCGCAAACCCACTACCAGGCCCACACCGGCGCCGTCTATATCCACCAGGGTGACAGCTATGTGGTGGAGGACCTGAACGAGGATGACCACTGCGTGATGGTGCGCCGGGCCAATCCCGACTACTACACCACCGCCCGGGACGTGACCCAGATTGAGGTGCTGGAGACCCAGCGGACGGTGGCGTGGGGTGACGTATCGGTTCACTTCGGCGACGTCAAAGTGACTACCCAGGTTGTCTCCTTCCAGCGCAAGGCCCTGATCTCCAACGAAATCCTTGGGGAGGAGCCACTGGAACTGGGTGCCCGCGAGCTCTTTACCAAGGCTGTCTGGTTTGTGGTGGACAACCGCTCCCTCACGGGCGCGGGCCTGCTCGAAGCCCAGTTCCCCGGAGCCCTGCACGCGGCGGAGCACGCAGCCATTGGGCTGTTGCCCCTGGTGGCGTCCAGCGACCGGTGGGACATCGGCGGGGTCTCCACCGCCCTGCACGCCGACACCGGGGTGCCCACCATCTTTGTGTACGACGGGCACCCCGGCGGCGCGGGTTTTGCTGAGCGCGGTTTCGACAAGGCGAAGGTCTGGCTAACAGCCACCCGTGACGCCATCAAGGCCTGCGAATGTGATTCCGGGTGCCCTTCCTGCGTCCAGTCACCCAAATGCGGGAACAAAAACAACCCGCTGGACAAGGCGGCCGCCGTCTCCCTCCTGGACGTCCTGCTCAAGAACGCCACCGAAGCCGGCTCCCTGGGCCTGGAAGTGCAGCACTGACCCGAACTGGCTACGGTGGAGGACCCGCCCGGGAGCGCCCGTGGGCAGCCCCGAACAGCGTCCTTTCCACCAGCTCGGTCCTCACCTCGACAGTCTGGCCCGCGCCTTCCGTGCATCCCATAACAGCGGCCCCATGCCGGGCAGCCACCTCCGCCGCGACGGTGCACGGTTCCCCGGCAGCAAGGCCCCGAAGGGCGTCAGCAGCCGCCAGTGCCGCAAGGTCCGCAGCGGATGCGGCCCTGCTGGCCAGGACGGCCGACTGCGCCAGCAACAGCATCAGCGCCATGGCCATCATCACCACCAGGGCCAGTCCGGCCGCCAGGACTGTCCCCGAACCGCGTT
The DNA here is from genome assembly GCF_045291495.1 of Pseudarthrobacter quantipunctorum. Classification (NCBI taxonomy): domain Bacteria; kingdom Bacillati; phylum Actinomycetota; class Actinomycetes; order Micrococcales; family Micrococcaceae; genus Pseudarthrobacter; species Pseudarthrobacter quantipunctorum. The sequence continues at coordinate 591,743 of NZ_CP148033.1, read as the reverse complement.
CCCGGCTGGTGCCAGCTGCGCCGTTCGTCTGGTCCGGAGCATGACGCCTGCTGAGGACCGTCCGATCCCTGCTGCCCGTTCTACGTTCCTTGCCGCGCGTCATCCGGCAGTCTCGCTCCGGGTGGAGGCCTGCGCCGTCAGGAGCCACGGGATGGATGCACCGAGGGGACCGCCCACCCGGTCGGTGACGGTGACATGCAGCCACTCGCCGTCAGCCGAAACCGTCGCGGATGCCGACCCTCCCGACAGGGTACGGACGATCCTTTCCACGGTGGCGGAATCGTCACCGCGGGCAAGCGCCCGGGCGCCGGCACGCGCTCCCTCCTCCAGCCGCAACTGGGTGACCCCGGCGGAGGAACCTGCCAGCAGCATGGCCAGCAGCAGCAGGACCGCAGGCAGGGTGACGGCAAACTCCGCCGTTACGGCGCCGCACGAACCCGCCACGGCGCCGCACGAACCCGTCCAGCCACGCGGACCCGCCGCGGGGCCGCACAAATCTGCCACGGCGCCACGCGGGCCGTAGGCCACGTGGCCTCCGGAGCAGCTGCAGGCCCGCGGATTCCGCCGCTGCGTACGCATCACGGCGGACGGTGCGGTGACGGACGGGCCTGTGGCGGACGAGCACGTGGCGGACGGACCCGTGTCGGAGAAACCCGGCGCCAGGAGCGCTGCCAGCGCCCCTGTCACGGCAGAGCCAACGCGGTGCGGATCAGGGTAAGCAGGAAGCCGCGGACCTCCTCGCTGCGGAGGATGAAGACCAGGAGCCCGGCAAAGCCTACGGCGGCGAGGGTGGCTATGGCGTATTCGGCCGTTGCCATCCCTGCCTCGGACCCGAGGAGCCGGACCCGGCCTTTGCTGGTTCCTGGCGAGCCCGCGCCCGGATACAGTTCCACGGCATTGGCGGGCAACGGGCGGCCGCCCCCGGAGCTGATGGCGTGGCGGGAGGAGCTGCGGTGTTCCCGGGAGGCGGGACGGGCAGCCGCGGGCGCCGCAGCTCCGCCAGCGTAGTGGCGGCGGTAATGAGTGGACATGTGGTTTTTCCTTCCTTTGGGCCGGTGGTGTTCCCGGCTGTTCTGACTCTTCCGGGCCCGGCCTGGAGCGGTAAGCCCTGGGGGTTCGTAAGTGGAAAAGCTCAACGGTTCACCCCTGTGGAGGAGGAGACACGGGTGCCTAGGACCCGTAGGGCACCAGGGCCAGCAGCACGGGGACCACTCCCAGGCAAATAAAGGCGGGAAGGGAACAGAGGCCCAACGGGACCACCAGCTTCACGCCCAGCGACGCAGCGCGCTTCTCTGCTGCGCGGAACCTCTCCCGGCGGAGCCGCGCCGCCTGCGCATAGAGAATCGCCGAGGACGGGGCGCCGGTCAGCGCCGCGAACCCCAGGGCGTCCCGGAGTTCCAGGACCTCGGGGAGGCGGACCGCACTGCTGCGCCATGCGGTTTCCCAGTCGGCCCCGATTGCCAGAGCCGCGACAACCGGCCGAAGGGCGCCGCTGTACTTCCCGGAAGCCGAGGCGGCCACCAGCTCAAGTGACCGGCCTATGCCCGATCCGGCGTCCAGCATGGCGGCCACAAGTTCCAGCATCATGGCGGTGTCCCCGAGTCCTTCGGGCGCAGGTCCGGGCAGGTGCCCTCCGTTGCCGGCGGGGACCCCCGCGCCGCGGCCAGTTGCCCCGGAAGACAAGCTGAGCAGCCGCTTCCGTGGCCTGCCCCGCCCGCTGCCTGCAAGGGCTGCTGCCGCGGCGAGTGCAAGGAAGAGCGCGAGCGCTGCGGCGGAAGGCTGGGTCATGGCACTCCAGCCCCTGCTGCCGCGGCCACCAGCCTTGCGGACCACAACCGTCCGGCCACTGTCAGGCCTGCTCCGGCTGCGAGGGCAGCGAGCCCCCACGGAGTTCCAAGCAGGATGGCGAGTGGGTCCACGCCCAGGGCGATCCCCAGTCCCAGGCCCATCAGCGGCAGCCAGGTGAGGAGGCTGACGGTGGCCTTTGGTCCGGCCAGGGCGGTCTGGCGGGCGGCATCGGCGTCATCCTCCACTTCAAGCTGCGCGGCGAACCTGGTCAGTACGTCTGCGAGCGGGCAGCCGCTTGCTTCAGCGATATCGAAGCAGGCCGCGAGCTCCGCCCAGATGCGGGACTCCCTGTCCCGCCGGGGGAAGGCGGACGGCGACGCCCGGCGAATGGCTTCCGAGACGGGTACGCCGCGGGATGCCGCAGCGCGAGCCGCGGCCAGCATGGCGTTGGATCCTGAGGACAGGCCAGGCGCCCGGGAGCCGGACGAACCATAGACATCCCAGATCTCCTCCCAAAGCCGCGCAGGCGTGCGGCCACCTTTGAGCAGTGCGGCGACTTGCTGCACAACAAGGGTCATGCGTGCCGCAGGCTGTTCTGTTCCTTTCCCGGCACCCCGCAGCCGCCACGAAAAGACGCTTCGCCTGGACGTTTTTGGGCCCGGAACCGGGCGGGAGGCGCCGGCTCGGCGCAACCTGGCAGGGGCACCCAGCGGCGGCGCAGCCAGCAACACCGCAGCCATTCCCAGGCAAACGACAAGAAGGAGTATCATTCGGGCAGTCCCGGGCGAAGCCCCAAGCGTGCCGCAAGGGCCGTCCAACCCGGGCCGGCGGCCACTTCACCGTCAACACCTACCAGGGCAGGCTCGACACTGAGTCCGCCGGGCCCGTCCCCGATCAGGCCCACGCACGCCACAGCCCGGCCCCGGGGCGTCCTGTCAACGTGGATGACAACATCCAGCGCGCTCGCTGCCTGAAGCCTTACGCCGTCGGGGTTCATCCCCGCGAGCGCACCCAGCGCCGTTAGCCGGGCCGGAACGGCAGCGGCGGTATTCGCGTGGATGGTTCCGCCCCCTCCGCTGTGTCCGGTGTTCATGGCAGTGAGCAGCTCCCGGACTTCGGCGCCGCGGCATTCACCCACCACCAGCCTGTCCGGCCGCATGCGCAACGCCTGCCGAACGAGATCCCCCAGATCCACTTCGCCGCCGCCTTCCAGGTTTCCGTGGCGTGACTCGAGGGACACGGCATGCGGATGGACAGGGTTCAGTTCCGATGCATCCTCAATGAGGACCAGCCGCTCTGCGGGGCTGCACAGGCCGAGCAGCGTGGAGAGCAGGGTGGTCTTGCCGGACCCGGTGGCCCCGCTGATGAGGAAACTCAGCCTGCGCTCCACCACCTGTTCCAGGACGGTCTGCAGTCCGGAGTTGAACATGCCGGCCTCCCGCAGCTCATCCATCGTGAAAACACGTTCGCGCCGGAGCCTGATGCTAAGCAGCGTCCCTGCCGTGGAGACGGGCGGCAGCACGGCGTGGACGCGGTAACCTCCGGCCAGCCGCACGTCCACGCACGGTGAACCGTCATCAAGGCGCCTGCCGCCGGCCGCCACGAGCCTGCAGGCCAGGGCCCGGAGCTGGGCCTCGTTGTCGAAGGCCACGGGCACACGCTCGATGCCGCGGCCCCTGTCCACCCATACGGACCCGGGAGCATTCACAAAAATGTCCGTAACGGCAGGGTCCCGGGTGAGGGCCTGCAGCGGCCCCAGTCCGTTCAACTCTGCGCTGATCCGCTCCACGGCGGCCAGTGACCCCGCCGTACCCAAGAGCTTCCCCGTGGCCTGCACTGCCGCCGCCACCCGCGAGGGCGTCACCGCGGCTGCGTCCGCCATCATGGACTCCCGCACAGACTCAAGGAGTCCCAGGTCCACAGCCTGCCGTCCACCTGTGCGGCGCTCGCGCCGGCGCCATTCACCGCTGCCGGGCTCACCCGGGCGCCCGCCCTCCTGCCGGGGACCGTCATGCCGAATGCCGTCGTGCAGAAGACTGTCTTGGCGCGGGCTCTCCTGCCGGGGACTGTCCGGGCGCGTCTCCAGGATCCGCGCCCGCCGCCGCATCCCCGCCTCAGATCCCGGTCCCCCGGCGCTGGCCTGGCTCCTCATTCAGGTTCTCCGGAGGCCAGCCCGTCGCCAAGGAGGTCCAGCACGGAAGCAGCAAAATGCCGGACGGCCCGCCGCTTTCCCAGCTCAAGGAGGCGGCCCGACTCCATGGCCGCAGCGACTCCGCGCAGCTCAGGCACCCGCGCCTGGACCGGAAGGCCGATGGCCTCGGAAATCAGGGGACCGTCCAGGGCTGCGCCGGGACGGCCACGGACCAGGAGTGACGCCTCCACCGGGGGAAATTCCTGAAGCAACCGCACAGCGGCTACGGCAGCCTTAAGCTGGGCCGGAACCACCATGGCGATCCGGTCACAGTCCCAGGCGAACGTATGGATGGGGTCGGATCTCCGGCCAATGTCCACCACCACCAGCTCATATCCGCGGTGGCGGCGGCGCCCACGGGCACCGGCTGCTCCCTGCTGGCAGGCCACGACAGGAACGAGAAACCGCCCGCAACAGGCAGGGAGTCGGCCAGTTGGATGGGATCGATGCTTCCCCGGGCTTCGGAAAGGTCGGGCCAGCGAAGGCCGGGGTCCTCCTCGGCCGCGAGCGCAAGTTCCAGCCCGCCGCCCCAGGGATCGCCGTCCACGAGCAGCACCCGGGCTCCAAGCCCGGCCGCCGCCTGCGCGATCCAGATCGCTGCAGTGGTGGCCCCGGCTCCGCCACAGCCGCCGGTCACGCCCAGGATCACCCCGCCTGGACCGGGTGACCGCGAGCGGCTGAGATGGTCGGCAAGCCAGGTTGCAGCATCGGGAAGGACAGCCACCCGTTCTGCTCCGAGGACAGCCGCGAGATGCCACAGGCTGTCGCCTTCACCGTCAAGCCCCACCAGCACAGCTGGCGCCCTGCGGCGCGGCGGAAGCTCCCGGATGTCGCTTCCCACCAGCACGGCTGCCGCCCCGTCCCAATACCTGCCTCCCTCTGCTGCAGTGGCTGCAACACGCAGCTGGGCCCCTGCAGCCGCCACGATCCGCTCCACCTCTGCACGAAGGACGGCGGAAGACGTCACCAGCAGGATGTCGTCACCGCCTTCCGGCAGCCATGCGTCCCCGTCACCGTCCACAGCGCCCACCGGCCCCGCGACACCATACCGGGAGCGTCCCGGCGGGCCTGCCTCGGCCGGGCTGCCGGCGGCATCCGTCGGGGATGTGCCAGGGTAAACCGGGCCGGGGTGGGACGGGCCGGGGTTGGCCGGAATCAACTGGTGCCTGCTCATACAGCCACTCTCCGCCCCCGGAAGAAAGCGGGTAAAGGTTCCAGGCCCGTATGTGGAAAACCAGGTTGAGCCAGGCGGGCAAGCCGAGGCATCCCGGCAGGCACAACCCCGGAAACAGGGCAGAATGGGACCATGTACCTGCTGCTCGCCGCCCACCCCCACGGCGCGGCACTGCAGGAACTCACGCAGGCTGGACACCCCGTCCCGGCCACGCCGGAACCGCGGCTGATCAGCAGCGGCGAGCTCGCCGCCGTCGTGCGTGACCTCGAAAACCGCCGGCCAAACGGGCAGCGGCCCCGTTGGATCTGGCACCGCACCCAGGACTGGTACCCGGCCCTGCTGGCGGCCGGCGTCGAGCTGGAGCGGTGCTACGACCTCAGCCTCTGCGGCAACATCCTGGCCGTTTCCACCTTCACCGCCCATACGGACTATGCCAGGAACGCGGAACGGGTGGTGGTTGAGGATCCGCTCCTGCCGCCCAGAACACTGCAGCCGCCGCCTCCCCCGGCAGACCAGGGTGCCCTGTTCGATGCCCCCGGATCCCGGCAGGAAATCCTCCGCAGCCCGGAAGAGCTTCGTGCTGAATATGCTGCCCAGCAGGTGGCCCTGGCCTCGGTCAGTCCGGAGGAGAACCGGCGCAGCCGCCTGCAGCTGCTCTTGGCAGCCGAGTCCGCTGCTGCCATGATCGCCGCCGAGATGCAGCACGCCGGCGTCCCCTGGCGCGAAGACCTGCACGGGCAGATCCTCGCAGACCACCTCGGCCCGCGCCCGCCCATAGGCCACCGCCCCGCCAAGCTTGAAGCACTCAACCAGGAATTGCGTGAACTCCTGAACTCACCCACGCTGAATCCGGACTCCCCGCAGGACCTGATGCGCGCCCTGCACCGCAACGGGATCGAGGTCAAGACCACCAGGAAGTGGGAGCTGAGGGAATCCACCCACCCCGCGATCGGGCCGCTGCTCGCCTACAAGCAGCTATCCCGCCTGCACGCAGCCAACGGCTGGGCCTGGCTTGATGCGTGGGTGCACGGCGGCCGTTTCCGGCCCGAGTATGTGGTGGGTGGCGTGGTTTCGGGCCGCTGGGCTTCACGCGGCGGCGGCGCCCTGCAGATTCCGCGCCAGATCCGCGGGGCAGTCCATGCCGACCCCGGCCACAAGCTCATCGTGGCGGATGCCTCCCAACTGGAACCGCGCGTCCTGGTGGCCCTCGCGCGTGACCCTTCCATGGCCGAGGCTGCAAGGAACCAGGACCTGTACGCGGGCATTGCAGCAAAGGGATTCGGCGGAGACCGGGCCAAAGCGAAGATGGCATTGCTGGGGGCCATGTACGGCGCCACCTCCGGCGAAGCCGGCCGCCTCATGCCGCAGCTTGCAAAGACTTTTCCCAGGGCAGTGGACTTCGTTGAGCAGGCGGCACGCGCCGGCGAAGCCGGAGGGACGGTAACCACCCGGCTGGGCCGGAGCAGCCCGCCGCCATCGGAGCGGTGGTTCCAGAGCCAGCGGTCCGCTTCTGCCGAAGAGCAGCGGAGGGCGGAATCGATCGCCCGTTCGCGCGGCCGCTTCACCCGCAATTTCGTTGTCCAGGGTTCGGCTGCGGACTGGGCGGCGTGCTGGCTGGCGGAATTACGACGGCGGCTGCGCACCCTCCGCAGCGACGGCCACATCAACGCTGAGCTCGTCTTTTTCCTGCACGACGAGGTGATGGTGCATGCGCCGGCGGAGGCGGTGGACGCCTGCATCGCAGCCATTGAAGAGGCGGCCAGCGCGGCCAAGGAACTGCTGTTCGGGCCCATCCCGGTGGAGTTTCCCGTCAGCGTGGCCGTCGTTGATTCCTACGACAACGCGAAATAGCCGCTGGCCGCGAAAGCCCGCCTGCCGCGGCCGTACCCCCTGCACCGACCCCCGAGGTAACCTACCCGGGAGTAGCTCGCCAGAGGCTCGTGACGCAGGCTACAGTCTGTGTGACGACTGAGGCAGATCGGTCACAAGCTGATGCAACGAAGCATTCCAGGGGAGGTCCCGGCTTATGGCGGGAAGGTTTGAAATTCACCGAGTAGGCGACGAGTCCTACAGGTTGCGGCTCACTGACGCAGAGGGCAATACCGTTGCCGTCTCACCCAAGTTCAAGTCCGTCAATACATTGCTTGAGGGTATTAAGGCAGTCCGGGAGAACGCAGCCACCGGCGTTGTGGTTGATCTCCGCCAGCAGCAGGCCTGAGGCTAGACGCCCATCGGGTGGAGCCGGCTCCGGTCCCACGGAACGGCCCACCCAAGCTGTTCGAACAGCCCGTTCAGGACAATCCCGGTAAAACCCCACACCACCACGCCGTTCACTGTGAAGGCAGGGCTGTCGAAGCTGCGCCCGGCACGGTGGACGGTTGCCATCACGCGGTTGTCCGGGTCCAGCAGGTCACGGACGGGCACCCGGAACACTTGTGCTGATTCGGCGTAGTCCACCACCCGGACAGGGGACGGCGAGCGCCACCAGCCCAGCACCGGGGTGACCAAAAAGTTGCTGTGGGCGAGGCCCAGATCCTGCAGGGTGCCAAGGACCTCCACACCCCCTGAATCGAGGCCGGTTTCCTCTTCGGCCTCGCGCAAAGCTGCCTGAACCGGCGTTTCCCGGGCGTCAATGGCGCCGCCCGGGAACGCCACCTGCCCCGGATGGGAACCCAGGGTGTGGGCGCGCTCCAGCAGGAGCACATCAAGGTCGGCCGGCGCCAGCGGTTTGCCCGAGACGGCAGGGACGTCGTCAAGGGTGCCGAAGAGCATCAGCACCGCCGCCCTCCTGGCCTGGTGGGCGTCCACAGTCAGGGCTGCCCAGAGGGGATCCGGTGCGGCAGCCGTCCCGGACTCCGCCCGGCGGGCCAGCTCCAGCAGGTCCTCGCGCGCACTCACGGGGCCGTCCCCTGCTGGGAGGCCATCCGGATTTCGGCTGCCCTGTGGGTCTCGGCCAGCAGCTGCTCCAGGAGTGCTTCGCGGCCGGGCGCAAGCTCGTACTTCAGCAGCTTCACAGCCTTGGCCGGATCCGTTTCGCCCAGCCCGAAGCTGGGGCACCAGGTGGCCACGGGGCAGGCTCCGCAGGCTGGCTTCCGTGCGTGGCACACCCGCCGTCCGTGGAAAATCACCCGGTGGGACAACATGGTCCAGTCCTTCCGGTCGAACAGCTCGGCAACGTCCTGCTCGATCTGGACGGGGTCCTCGGACTGCGTCCAGCCAAAACGGTTGGCCAGCCGTGCGAAGTGGGTGTCCACCGAGATGCCGGGGATGCCGAAACCGTTGCCGAGCACCACGTTGGCGGTCTTGCGTCCCACGCCGGGCAGCGTGACCAGGTCCTCCAACCGTCCCGGCACCACCCCGTTGTATTCGTCCACCAGGCGTGTGCAGAGGGCAATGACGTTCCTGGATTTTGCCCGGAAGAACCCGGTGGGCTTGAGGATTGTCTCAAGGTCCACGGGATCCGCCTCCGCCAGGGACCGCGCGTCCGGGTAGCGGGCAAACAACACCCTGGTGACCTGGTTAACGGTGACGTCCGTGGTCTGGGCCGAAAGGACCGTAGCCACGAGCAGTTCGAACGGGTTGCGGAAATCAAGCTCCGCGTGGGCGTAGGGGTATTTCTCCGCCAGGGCCCTGTTGATCCGCCGCGCCCGCCTTTTCAAGGCCAGCACGGACTCGGAGGACACCACCGGCATGCCGGCAGACTGGCCGGCGGGTGCCTTGGCTCCGCCGGCCCTGGGCGCCCGGGCCTCGGCCATGGACGTCAGCCGCGCTCGATGTTGCTGAGGTCCCGCAGGACACCCAGCCGCCCGTCAGTGTGCTGCACCAGGAACTCTTGCCCCCGGTCTTCGAGGGCAAGGACCCAGCCGCCGGGTTCGATAACGAACGCCGGGGCCCCGGAGCGCGGGTCATAGGCGGTCCGGTGCTGCGCGACCGCAAACCAGAAAGCCTCATGGATGGGCTGTTCTTCCGATTCATCCGGACGGGTTGAGGGATCCACCGTGGCGCCGATGGGCTCCTCCGTGCGGACCTGCTGGTGCACCGCGGTGGCAGGCGTCGGCTCCCAGCCGCTGCGCGCGCCCTGCCCTGGGGCGGCAGCGCCCTGGCCGAACATGGCAGCCGGATGCGTGCCGCCGTCGTTGTTTGGCGTGCCGTTGTGATGCGGGGCGGAAGCGGCGCCCGCGGCTACTGGCACATCCCCCAGTCGGGTTTCCTCCGCAGCAGGCGTGGAGGAAGGGCGTACGACGTCGGCCGCCTGGGTTGCGGGACCCGCGTCGCCTGCAGGAGTCCATTCGGATACCTCGGGAGCGGTGGAGACAGGCGCAGCAGCAGTGGGGACGGCTGCCGTGGCAGGGGCATGGGCTGCCGCGGCCTGTCCGCCAGGACGCGGTGAAGCCTGCTGCACCACCGGATCCTGATGGCTCTGTGATGCCGGCTTGTCAGCTGATCCGGGCTGGACCGCCGAGGATCCTGCGCCTGCGCCGCCGAACAGCCCTGCTCCGGACAGGATCTTCGAGCCGGGTTTGGAGTCTTTCGACCCCGGAGCGGCCTCTGCCTTCGGCTTCTTGGGGGCGCGGGGCTTCTGCGTGGGAACAGCGGCCTCACGGGCCACCACGTGGGCGGGTACTTCGGCCCGGTCCTGGAAATCACCGGACAGGTACGGCAGGAAACGGCCAAGCACTGTTGCCGCGAAGAGGACCAGTGAGCCGATCAGTCCCACTAGGAGGCTGGGCACGTAGGCCCCCGCCACGGAGACAAAGAAGAAGGCCACGGCAAAGGACGCAACCACTGATGCGAACTGGTCGATGGACAGTGAACCGATCCGGATCTTCGTGGCCGGGGACAACCTGCGGGCTGCAAAAAGCGCGCTGACGATCAGGGGCAGGACGATGCCCAGCCCCAGGAAGAACTGGTTGTTGAGGTTCCACAGGTTGTACCGTGCGCCGAAGATCGGCAGCAGGGAGGCAACAAAAAGGATCAGCGTCCCGCCGAAGACTGTGAGGTCCCGGACGGTAAACGGGCCCAGCACTGCCTCGTTGGCGCTGGAGGCCTTGCCTCCGGCGGGGGCCTTGCCCGCGGCGGCCTGGGAGCCTGGCCCTTCAGCGGTTCCGGCACCGTGGCCGGGACCTGCCGTGTCGGGGCCGGTCTTCTGGCCGAAGCTTTGCTGGTTCATTCTGCTCTCCTTAGCGTGGCGGCACCGGGCCCTGTGTGGTCCCGACATCGTGCCGTCTTTACAGCGGTTCCGGGCAGGCCAGGCCCTTGAGGTGCCTGGCCAAAACGGTCCGAAGTGAAGTCACAATTCCATCCCAGCCTAGTCAAGGGCCACGCTGATCACTAGCTGGGCACGCGCCGCAGGGCAGGCACCAGCAAGCCGTGGAAAACCATTCACCGCTTAATAAATGCCGTTCACGGGCTGCCATGTGACACCGCCCACATCGCCGCCAGCCAAAGCATTAGTCTTGATTCCGGAACAGCTCTTTGCGGAATGTCCGTGACCAGCCGGGGCCCGGCGTCGTGCAGGCGGCGGAGCCCGGCCGGCGGTGGACATCCCGCCCAGCAAAGATCGATGAATGATGAGGTTCACATGTCCCAGGACACTACAAGCGCCGTCGTAGACGCTTCCGCAAGCGCAGGGCAGCCCGGTTCAGCCACGGGAGCTGAGAAGGGCGATGCCTTCGAAAACCTGCTGCATGAGACCCGCAAGTTTGCGCCTTCGCCCGAGTTCGCCGCTGACGCCGTTGTAACCGCAGCGGAGTACGAGGAGGCCAACGCCGACCGTCCCGCGTTCTGGGCGAAGAAGGCCCGTGAGCTCCTGACTTGGAACAAGGACTTCGACCAGGCGCTGGACTGGTCCAACCCGCCGTTCGCGAAGTGGTTTGTGGGCGGGGAGGTCAACGCCGCCTACAACGCGCTGGACCGGCACGTGGAGAACGGGCTCGGCGACCGGGTGGCCATCTATTTCGAAGGTGAACCCGGGGACACGAGCATCTACACCTATGCGCAGCTGACCGAAGAGGTGAAGAAGGCCGCCAACGCCTTCGAGTCCCTGGGCGTGGCCAAGGGCGACCGCGTTGCGGTGTACCTGCCCATGATCCCCGAGGCCGTCATCACCCTCCTGGCCTGCGCCCGGATCGGTGCCGTGCACTCCGTGGTGTTCGGCGGCTTCTCCTCCGAGGCCCTGCGCTCACGGATCGACGACGCCGAAGCCAAGCTGGTGGTCACCGCGGACGGCACCTACCGGCGCGGCAAGCCCAGCGCCCTGAAGCCCGCCGTCGATGAAGCGCTGGCCCACACGGGAGATGGAAACGGCCACACGGTCCAGAACGTGGTGGTGGTCAAGCGCAACGGCCAGAACGTGGACTGGCACGAGGGCCGGGACCACTGGTGGGCCGACACCGTGGGCGCCGCATCCGCCGAGCACACCGCCGTGGGCCACGACTCCGAGCACCCGCTGTTCATCCTCTACACCTCCGGCACCACCGGAAAGCCCAAGGGCATCCTGCACACCACCGGCGGCTACCTCACCCAGACCGCCTACACCCACAAGGCAGTGTTCGACCTGCACCCCGAGACTGACGTGTACTGGTGCACGGCCGACGTCGGATGGGTCACCGGCCACTCCTACGTCGCCTACGCGCCCCTGGTCAACGGCGCCACCCAGGTAATGTACGAGGGCACCCCGGATTCCCCGCACCAGGGCCGCTGGTGGGAGATCATCGAAAAGTACAAGGTCTCCATCCTCTACACCGCCCCCACCGCAATCCGGACGTTCATGAAATGGGGCAGGGAGATCCCGGACAAGTACGATCTGTCCTCCCTGCGCGTCCTCGGCTCCGTGGGCGAATCCATTAATCCCGAAGCCTGGATGTGGTACCGGAAGGTCATTGGCGGGGACAAGACTCCCATCGTGGACACCTGGTGGCAGACCGAGACCGGCGCGCAGATGATCGCGCCGCTCCCCGGAGTCACCGCTACCAAGCCGGGCTCCGCCCAGGTCCCGCTGCCCGGCATCGCCGTGGACGTCGTGGACGAAATGGGCGAATCCGTGCCCAACGGCCACGGCGGCTTCCTGGTGATCCGGGAGCCCTGGCCGGCGATGCTCCGCGGCATCTGGGGCGATCCCGAACGCTTCAAGGACACCTACTGGTCCCGCTTCGAGACCATGTATTTCGCCGGGGACGGTGCAAAGAAGGACGAGGACGGTGACATCTGGCTCCTGGGCCGTGTGGACGACGTCATGAACGTCTCCGGGCACCGGCTTTCCACCACCGAAATCGAGTCCGCGCTGGTGTCCCACCCCGCCGTGGCCGAGGCCGCCGTCGTCGGCGCCGCGGACGAAACCACCGGCCAGGCCGTCGTCGCGTTCGTCATCCTCCGCGGTGACGCCGTGGATTCCGGGGACGCCATCGTCCAGGAACTCCGTAACCACGTGGGCAAGGAAATCGGGCCCATCGCCAAGCCGAAGGCCATCCTGGTGGTCCCGGAACTGCCGAAGACCCGCTCCGGCAAAATCATGCGCCGGCTGCTCAAGGACGTCGCCGAAGGCCGCGACCCCGGCGACGCCACCACCCTGTCCGATCCCACCATCATGCAGCAGATCGCCATATCCCTCAGGAAATAAGGGCTCAGGAGGACTTCACGACGGCGGCGCCTGGCTCACAGCCGGGCGCCGCCGTCGTCGTATGCTGGGAGCAGACCCGCCCCCTGCCCTAAAGGATCGCCCTGATGCTCGCCGTCGCACGCCACCTGGCCATTTTGGACGCTCTTCAGCGCGAAAGGGTTGTCCGCGTCTCCGACCTGGCCCAGCAGCTGGGGGTTTCCCTGATGACTGTCCGCCGCGACATCGAGGCGCTGGAGGAAGGCGGCCGCCTGGAGCGCATCCACGGCGGCGCCAAGATCCCGGGGGACACCAGCACGCACGAGCCCGGCTTCGACCTGAAATCGACGCAGCTGACGGCGGAAAAGCGGGCCATCGCTGTGGAGGCGGCCTCGCTGGTGCAAGAAGGCATGGCCGTGGGGCTCAGTGCGGGAACCACCACTTGGGCCCTGGCCAAGGAACTGGTAAACGGCCCGCAGATCACGGTGGTTACCAACTCGGTCCGCATCGCAGACCTCTTCCATCACTCGGCATCGGCGGCCTCCGCCCGGTACGCCTCCACGGTGATCCTCATCGGCGGCGAGCGAACGCCCTCTGATGCCCTGGTGGGCCCCATTGCCACCGGCGCGCTCAAGCAACTGCACCTGGACGTGCTGTTCCTTGGCGTCCACGGGATGGACGCAGACGCCGGTTTCACCACGCCCAACCTGCTGGAGGCGGAAACGGACCGGGCCTTTGTGGCCGCTGCGCGCAAGACTGTGGTTCTCGCGGACCATTCGAAGTGGGGCATGCTGGGCATCAGTTCCATCGCGTCGCTGGACGAGGTGGATGAGGTCATCAGCGATTCCGGCCTCGGTCCCGAAGCGCAGCGCGTCCTGCAGGAACAGGTGGGCCGGTTGCGGCTCGCAGCCGTTTAGGAGGCGACCCTAGGGGCAGCCGCAGGACTGGCGGATGTGCAGCGTGGTGGGGAAGATGCGGTGCCGGGGCTTCTCGCCGCGGCTGGCTCCCACCAGCGCCGCTACCGCAGCTTCGGCCATGGCAGCCACGGGCTGCTCGACCGTTGTGAGCGGAGGCCAGGAATACTCGGACTCGGCAGATCCGTCAAAGGAAGCCACCGCCATCTGGCCAGGGACGGACAGTCCGGCTTCGTGCACCGCCCGGAGCAGACCGATGGCCTGCATGTCGGAGGTGGCAAAGATGGCCGTGGGCCGGTTGACGGACGCCAGGAGGCGTTGCCCGGCGGTGTAGCCGCCCGGACGGGTGAAGGCGCTGTACACGATCGGCCCCTCCGGGAGGCCCGCTTCCTGCAGGGCCTCCCGCCAGCCCACTTCACGCCCGTCAGTGGCGCCGGAGACGTTGGTACCCATGGCGAGGCCGATGTTGGTGTGGCCGTGGCCGATGAGGTGTTCCACCGCGATCCTCGCGCCGGCTGCGAGGTCAACGCCGATGCTGTTGAACCCGGGGGCATCCTGTTCCTGATTGAGCAGGACCGAGGGGATCTCGGCCGTTTCCAGGACTTCCAGGTCGGGTTCGAAAAGGACACTGGCCAGCAGCACGCCATCTACCTGCCGGGCGGCGAGGTTGCGGATATTGCGCCGCTCTTTGGCCAGGTTTCCGTCCGAGTTGCCCAGCACCAGCGCGTATCCCAAGGCGGCGGCTGCGTCCTCCACGGCGTGGGAGAACAGTGCGAAGAACGGGTTGGAGATATCCGGGACCACGAGTCCAAGCGTCTCGCTGGAGCCCAGCTTGAGTGCCCGGGCCGCAGCGTTGGGGCGGTAGCCCAGGATCCGGATGGCATCCTGCACCTTGGCTTCGGTGGCAGGTGCCACCTTCTTGGGCCCGCCGTTGACAACATAACTGACGACGGCGGTGCTGACGCCGGCATAGCGCGCAACGTCCTTGCGGGTCACGGGGCCGGATCGCGTCGGATGCACTGCCGGGGTAGTCATGCTGTTCATGTTACGTACTGGCACCCGGTGCATCGCCGAAGTCACGGATGGGAAGCCGTTCACCGTTTCGGAGTGCGGACTGGTGCGCCACAATGCCGGGGAGGGTAAACCGGGCGGCCAGCCAAGCGTTCACGGGCGGAAGGCTGCCGTTGTTCACGGCTGTCACGAAGTCGTCCACCAGGAAATGGTGGCTGCCCTCATGCCCGTTCGGCGCGCCCCGGAACTCCTCCGGCAGCCGCCCGGGATCGTGGACCGGTGCCAGGCCGGAGACGAAGGCGTCCCGCAGGTCGGGCGCAACGTGGGCCAGGGACGGGTCATCCAGCGGGATGCTGGGCCGGGTTTCCATCTGCTCGGAGACGTCATGGACGTTCTGCTTGTCCTGCCAGACGGAGACCTTTGCCAGCTGTTCAAAGCTGGCCTCCGTTCCAAAGAACCGGAACCGCGATTCGCGGATATGGGAGGGGTAGCCAACCCGGCGCATCTCGTTGGTGCGCATCACGCCGCCGTCGTTCAGTTCAAAGAGGGCGGTGGCGTTGGAAAAATCGTTGCCGAACATGCTGACGTCCTTGTCAAAGACCCCGTCATCGCGGTCATCCTTGACGCCGACGCAGCTGACGCTCACAGCGTGGGCGGGCACGGCACCGAGCACCCCGCCAACGGCGTGGGTGGGGTACAGCATGGGCGGGTAGCTGGCAGTTTGCTTCCAGCGCTCCCCGCCGCTGTACTGGTAGGCCTCGTAGAAGCCAAGGTCCATGTCATGGACGTAGTCGCCTTCGGCGTAGAAGATGCGGCCGAACTTCCCGTCGGCAAGCTGCTTGCGCGCATAGACGGTGGCGGGGTTGTAGTAGCTGGTCTCCCCCATCATGTACACCAGTCCGGTGTCACGGACGGCCTGGATGATCGCGGCGATCTCTTCTTCCGAAACGGCCATGGGGACGGCTGAATAGACGTGCTTGCCAGCGCGGAGGGCCCGCTCCACCAGGGGACCGTGCGTCCAGCGCTGGGTGAAAATGGCCACGGCGTCAACGTCCGAGGCCAGGAGCTCTTCGAAGCTGCCCTTGACGCCGGCAAGGCCGTAACGGGCCACTGCCTCTGCTGCCCGCTCCGGAAGCTCGTCGGCCACATACACGGCGCTGGTGCCGGGGTGGAGGTTGAACAGGTGGGCGAACTGGCTGCCGAACTGGCCGGCTCCTACTACGCCGAGTGAAAACGTCATTGTTTGCCTTCCATGGGGGCTGAAAAGAGGACGCCTGGCAAGCGCTGTCCTCCAGAAACTCCAGTGTTCCAGTTGCATCTACTCGAGTCAACAACCCAGCGAGTGGAGGAACTAGCTGCCGTGGCAAGTCAACGTAACCTCTTGCCCTTCAGAATCTACTCGTGTAGATTACAGCTCAGTTGTTACCCCCATCACAGTCAGGAAAGGGTCGAAGATGACCACCCTTGCCAAACACTCCAGGTCCGCCTCAACGGCTCCAGCTTCCCCGAAGCCGCAGGGAAGCCACCGCCGCTTCGGGGACCTCAAGATCGCACTGCTGTTCATCGCGCCGGCAATGATCGGATTCATTGCCTTCTACGTCGTCCCCACCATCCGGGGCATCTACCTCAGCTTTACGGAATACAACATCCTCGGCGACCCTGAATGGATCGGGCTGGATAACTACACAGCAATTGCCAAGGATCCGCTGTTCTGGAACTCGCTGGCCGTCACCGGGCAGTATGTGTTCCTCAACATCCTTCTCCAGACGGCCCTTGCCCTGGGCCTGGCCCTCCTGATGCACAATGTGGCCAAATCCACCATCATCCGTGGCACCCTGCTCCTGCCCTATCTGATGTCCAATGTCATCGCCGCCCTGCTGTGGTTCTGGATGCTGGACTACCAGATCGGCGTGGTAAACCAGTTCATCGAGTGGAGCGGGCTGCCCCGCGTCGCGTTCTTCGGCAGCGAGGCGTGGGCCATTCCCACCCAGGCACTGATCAACACCTGGCGCCACATGGGCTACACCGCCCTGCTGATCTTCGCCGGTCTCCAGGCCATCCCCAGCCACGTCTACGAAGTGGCCAAACTGGACGGTGCCTCAGCGTTCCAGACCTTCCGGAAAATCACCATTCCGCTGCTGCGCCCGGTCCTTGTCCTGGTCCTCGTGGTAACCGTCATCGGCTCCTTCCAGGTATTCGACACCGTTGCCGTGACCACCGCGGGCGGCCCGGTCAACGCCACCCGCGTCATCCAGTACTACATCTACCAGCGGGCGTTCACCGAGTCTGACTTCGGCTACGGATCCGCCATCGCCGTCATTCTCTTCCTCATCCTCGCCCTGGTGGCCTTCATCCAGATGAAGTTCCTCAAGGGCAACGAATCGGACCTGGACTAAGGAGTCCCGCATGAGCACCACCGCAAGCCGCGCACCGCTGCCGGCCGCAACCCGCCGCCGTCGTCCTTTCAATGCCCGCCACGCCGGCGCCTGGGCACTCCTGGTCCTGGCCATCGCCGTCTCCGTCCTTCCCTTCCTGTGGGTGCTGCGCACGGCGCTGTCAACCAACAATGCGCTGGCCGCCAACGCCACCAGCCTGCTGCCGGCGGAGTTCACCCTGGGGGCCTTCAAACGGGTCTTCGGGCTGCAGTCCCCGGCGGAAGCCGTGGCCGAGGGCGGATCCGGCGCCGCCATCGATTTCTGGCTTTACCTGCGCAACTCGGTCATCTTCTCCTCCATCACCACCGCCGGCGCCGTGTTCTTCAGCGCCATGGCCGCCTACGCCTTCTCCCGCCTGCGCTGGAAGGGCCGCAACGCTGTCTTCAGCCTGTTCCTCGGCACCATGCTGGTCCCGCCGATCTTCACGGCCCTGCCCAACTTCCTGCTCATCAAGAACCTGGACCTGCTCAACACCATGCTCGGCCTGGTCCTGCCGTACGTGTTCATGACGCCCTTCGCAATCTTCTTCCTCCGGCAGTTCTTCCTGAACATGTCACGGGAGGTGGAGGAGGCTGCCATGCTCGACGGCGCCAAGCACCTGAGGATCTTCTTCCAGATTGTGCTGCCCAACGCCGCAGCCCCCATCGCCACGCTGGCGCTCCTCACCTTCATCGGCCAGTGGAACGAATACTTCTGGCCCCTGCTGGTGGCGTCGCAGGACGACGTCCGAGTCCTGCAGGTAGGCCTCGGCGTCTTCAAGTCCCAGTCCCCGCAGGGGGCGCCGGACTGGTCCGGCCTGATGGCCGCAACCCTCATCTCAGCCCTGCCGGTCCTGATCCTCTTCGCCGCGTTCGGCAAGAAGATCGTCAACTCCATTGGCTTCTCCGGCATCAAATAAGCAATCCCCCACCCATCGCATCCCAGCGAACTCCACCACGAACGGAAAGTAGAACCATGAAGAAATCCCTCGGCGCCGTCGCCGTCGCCGCAGCTATGGCACTCTCCCTCTCTGCCTGCAGCGGATCCTCCTCCTCCGAAAAAAGCGCCACGGGCG
The DNA here is from genome assembly GCF_045291495.1 of Pseudarthrobacter quantipunctorum. NCBI lineage: Bacteria > Bacillati > Actinomycetota > Actinomycetes > Micrococcales > Micrococcaceae > Pseudarthrobacter > Pseudarthrobacter quantipunctorum. The sequence goes on along the minus strand of NZ_CP148033.1, from coordinate 573,582 downwards.
AGATCAGCTACTGGCTGTGGGACGCCAACCAGCTGCCCGCCTACCAGCAGTGCGCCGACGGCTTCACAAAGGCGAACCCGGACATCACGGTCAAGATCACCCAGCGCGGCTGGGACGACTACTGGTCCACCCTCACCAACGGCTTTGTTGGCGGCACCGCACCGGACGTCTTCACCAACCACCTGGGACGCTACGGCGAACTGGCCGAAAACAAGCAGCTCCTGGCCATCGACGACGCCGTCGAAAAGGACAACATCGATCTCTCCGCCTACAACGAGGGCCTCGCGGACCTCTGGGTGGGCCAGGACGGCAAGCGCTACGGCCTGCCCAAGGACTGGGACACCATCGGCCTGTTCTACAACAAGGCAATGCTCAGCGCCGCCGGCATCACCGAGGACCAGATGAAGGACCTCACCTGGAACCCCGAGGACGGCGGCAGCTACGAGAAGGTCATCGCCCACCTGACCGTGGACAAGAACGGCAAGCGCGGCGATGAGCCAGGCTTCGACAAGAACAACGTGGACGTCTACGGCCTGGGCCTGAACGGCGGCGGTGACTCCTCCGGCCAGACCGAATGGAGCTACCTCACCAACACCACCGGCTGGTCCCACACGGACAAGAACCCGTGGGGCACCAAGTACAACTACGACGATCCCAAGTTCCAGGAAAGCATGGACTGGTTCGCCGGGCTGGCGGACAAGGGCTACATGCCCAAGCTTGAGACCACCGTCGGCGCGAGCATGGCGGACACCTTTGCTGCCGGCAAGTCCGCCATCAACGCGCACGGCTCCTGGATGATCGGCCAGTACACCGGCTACAAGGGCATCGAGGTGGGCATCGCCCCGACCCCGGTGGGTCCCGAGGGTGAGCGCGCCTCCATGTTCAACGGCCTGGCGGATTCCATCTGGGCAGGAACCGAGAAAAAGGACGCCGCCCTCAAGTGGGTTGAGTACCTCGCCTCGGCCGAATGCCAGGACGTCGTAGCCTCCCAGGCCGTGGTGTTCCCCGCGCTCAAGGCGTCCTCGGACAAGGCAGCGGAAGCGTTCCAGGCCAAGGGTGTTGACGTCACCGCATTCACCGAGCACGTCAAGAACAAGACCACGTTCCTGTACCCCATTACGGACAACACCGCCAAGGTCAAGGGCATCATGGAGCCGGCTATGGACGCGGTCGTCTCTGGCAAGGCACCCGCCAGCTCACTGACCCAGGCCAACGAACAGGTCAACGCCCTCTTCAAGTAGGCACTGGCCCCCAAACCGTGGCTGCGTTTGTGGTCGCAGCCACTGGGCTGGACGCCGCCGTCCCCTCCTCGCGACGGCGGCATCCAGCCCTCCTTTCCCCTCCCCTGGCTTGAAGCGTAGGACGCTCCAGCGCCTCCAGATGTACAGCACGATGACGAAAGAGATCCTATGGACCCCCTCCACCTCCGTTCCGCCGGTACCAGCCTGGTGATCAGCTTCGACAGCGGAGAGGCCGAGGTGGTCCATTGGGGCGCAGACCTGGGCCCGGCCCTGCCGGACCTGGCCATCCTGACCGCTCCGGTCCCCCACTCCGCTATCGACGCACGAGTCCCCGCAGCCCTCCTCCCCCAGGCGTCATCCTCCTGGCGCGGCCGTGCCGCCCTGCGGGGTTCCCGGACTGCCGACGGCGTCTCCGGCCTTGATTTCTCGGCCCGCCTCCGCGTTGTCACAGCAGGCTCCGACGGCGGCTCCGCAGTCATCGTCCAATCGGACCCGGACGCCGGTCTTACGGTCGAGTCCACCCTCAAACTTCACGACGGCGGGTTGCTGGAAATGCGGCACACCGTCACCAACGACGGCACCACGCCGTACCAGCTCGACGAACTGGCGACCGTCCTCCCGGTGGCGCCGGACGCCGTCGAACTCCTTGACCTCACCGGCCGCTGGTGCCGGGAACGGCACCCGCAGCGCCGCGCCATCCAGCAGGGCACCTGGGTGCGGACCGGCCGGCACGGGCGCACCGGACACGATTCCTCCCTCCTGTTCGCCGCCGGCACCGCCGGTTTCGGCAACCGGCACGGCAAGGTCTGGGCCACCCACCTGGCGTGGAGCGGCAACCACGAACAGTTCGCGGACACCATCGGCGACGGCCGGACCATGATCGGCGGCTCCGAGCTCCTGGGCCCCGCCGAGGTCATCCTCGAGCCTGGTGGCAGCTACACCGCCCCGGCACTGTTCGCCGCCTACTCCGACCACGGCCTGGACGGGATCACCGACGCCTTCTACAGCTGGTTCCGGTCCCGCCCGCACCACGTGCTGCCTGCTGCCTCCACCGGCCTGCCCGCCGGGAAGCCGCGCCCCGTTGTGCTCAACACCTGGGAGGCGGTGTACTTCGACCACAACCTGGACACGCTGATCGAACTGGCTGAGTCCGCGGCCGATCTTGGCGTGGAGCGCTTCGTGCTCGACGACGGATGGTTCCGCGGCCGCCGGGACGACCACGCCGGCCTCGGCGACTGGTACGTCGACGAGACCCTGTGGCCCAACGGGCTGACCCCGCTCATCGATGCCGTGACCTCCCGCGGCATGGAGTTCGGGCTGTGGGTGGAGCCGGAAATGGTCAACCTGGATTCCGACATCGCGCGGGCGCACCCGGACTGGATCGTCGGCCCGTCCGCCGTCCAGCACAAGGACGGCGGCCGCCTGCCCCTGGAGTGGCGGAACCAGCACATCATCGACCTGGTCAACCCTGAGGCGTGGCAGTACATCTACAGCCGCATCGACGCGCTCCTGAGCGAGAACAACATCAGCTACCTCAAGTGGGACCAGAACCGGGACCTGCTGGAGCACGGCCACGCCGGCCGCTCCTCCGTCCACGAACAGACCCTTGCCGCGTACAGGCTGTTCGACGAACTCCGCAAGGCCCATCCCGGCGTCGAGATTGAATCCTGCTCATCCGGCGGCGCGCGCGTGGACCTGGGCATCCTCGAACGCACAGACCGCATCTGGGGCTCGGACTGCAACGATGCGCTGGAGCGGCAGACCATCCAGCGCTGGACCGGCGCCGTGGTCCCGCCGGAGCTGGTGGGCAGCCACATCGGGCCCACCACTTCGCACACCACCGCCCGCACCCACGACCTGTCCTTCCGTGCCATCACCGCGCTGTTCGGCCACTTCGGCATGGAATGGGACATCCGCGGCGTCCAGGGCGAGGACCGGGACGAACTCAAGCGCTTCATCAACCTGTTCAAGGAACACCGCGGCCTCCTCCACAGCGGACGCCGCGTCCACGCGGACGTTGCGGGCGATGCCCTGCTGCTGCACGGCGTCGTCACCGATGCGGCGGAAGGCACGCCTGTGGCGGCAGGCACGACGGCGGCCCTGTTCGCCCTGGTCAGCACCCGCACCTCCGCAGCGGAGGAGCCGGGCAGGATCGTCATTCCCGGGCTGGAGGCAGGGCGAGGGTACCGGGTCGAGGCGGTCTTCCCCACTCCGGAAGACGCCGATTACGGCCACAACTACACCCAGGTGCAGCCGCCGGCGTGGCTGGCTGACGGCGCGGTGGCCACCGGGCGCTTCCTGGCCGAGGTGGGCCTGCCCATGCCCAACCTCAACCCCGAGCACGCACTGCTGCTGAAGTTCACGGCCCTCTAGGCCGCCCGGCCCGGAGTCCAGGCAGGGTGCCGCGCATTGCGTAAGAATGCGCGGCACCCGGGCGCCAGCCGATAGATTGGCATCCATGACTGAAGCCTCCACAGACTCTGCTGCCGGCCGCACCATCCTGGTGATCAACGGGCCAAACCTGAACCTGCTGGGAACCCGTGAACCGGAAAAATACGGCACCTCCACGTTGGCCGACGTGGAGCAGCTGGCCGCCGCAGCCGCTGAGGCTCGCGGCTTCAGCGTCGAATGCGTGCAGTCCAACCACGAAGGCGTCCTGCTCGACGTCATCCACGCAGCCCGGAACAACGCCGCGGGCATCGTCATCAACGCCGGCGCTTTCACCCACACTTCCGTGGCCCTCCGGGACGCCCTCGCCGCCGTGCAGCTTCCCGCCGTCGAGGTTCACATCACCAACGTGCACCAGCGCGAAGAATTCCGGCACCATTCCTACCTCTCCCCCGTGTGCTCAGCCGTCATAGTGGGCGCAGGCGTTCTGGGGTACCGGCTGGCCATCGACTACCTCGCAGAGGTCCTCTAGCCGCTGAAGCTGCTACTTCTGGATGCACTGGCCGGAGGACACTGGCGCTGACAGGGACGCCGCCTGCGAGGCCACGGGAGTGAGGTCATCCATGGTGATGGCAAATCCCATCTCCGTGTCCGCCGTCGCCTTGGCGAAAATCACTCCTGCCACCTGGCCGTCCATGGTCAGCAGCGGCCCGCCAGAATTTCCGGGCTGCACGTCCCCGGCGAGCCGGTAGATCTCCTCGGGCGAGGCGTTGTTGCCGTAGATGTCCGGCACCAGCACCGTGGTGATGTCCTGCACTGTGGCTGGCTTGGACTGGAAGGGGCCGCCGTGGGGATAGCCGGCGAAGGCGGCAGGACTGCCGCCAGGAAGGTCCTGGCTCAACGGCAGCGCGCTTGCCTGCAGGCCGTCCACAGCCAGCACGGCAAGGTCGTGTTTCGTGTCGAAGTAGACAACCCGCCCTGGCATCGCTCCGCCGTCGGGCATTTCCACCACCGGCTGCGACACGCCCGCCACAACATGCGCGTTGGTGACCACCCGGTCCTCGGACACCACAAACCCCGTACCCGTCTGGTTCTGGCCGCACTGGTACGCGGTCCCGGCGATCCTAAGCACCGATTCCGCGGCCCGGTTCAGCGCGGGAGTGTCCGTGCTCGCGTTCGGCACGGGCACTGCAGGCCCCTGTTCCAGGCCCTCCAGCAGCGTGGGGATGCCGTTTCCGATCACGGTGGAGCGCAGCTGCGCCATGGTCGCTTTGACGGGAACGGGCGTCAGTCCATCGATGAAGCGGATGACCTTGGACTCGGCCAGCTGCTGCGACACGAACGGCACACCCAGGGAGCTGACGCTGAAGGCCAGCATGGACATCACCAGCGCGGACACCACCACGTTCACGGCCCCGCCCACCAGCCGGTCCACCGCCCGGAGGGGCCTGATCCGCACGGCGCCGCGGATTTGCCGCCCTGCCATGGTCCCCAAACCGTGCCCCAGGACCACCAGCACGACGGCGGCCGCCACGATGGCGGTCAGCCTCCATCCGGAGTCCTCAACGAAGCCGCTCACCAGGGGGACCGCGAAGAAGGCTGCCACGGCCCCGGCCGCAAACCCTGCGATGCCGCCCGCCGTCACCAGGAATCCGTTGCGCAGGCCGTAAACCAGGTATGACAGCAGCGCCAGGATCAGGATCAGGTCCAGGACAGTCAAGCCGACCACTAAGGCTCCTTATTAACAGTTGAATCCCCATTCTAGTGGGGGTCACTGACAGTTCTCTGGACAGCCCGCCCCTTGTGGCAGGCCCGCTTGGGGCGGCTCCCTCCCCACCTCCCGGCCGCCCCTGCGACGTCCTGTGACGCCGCCGGTGGTGGCGTTGCCGCCCCGTATCAGGGCGTTTTGACTGCCAAGTTCGTCACAGAACCTTGAAAATTCTGAAACAATGGCACAAGCGCCACAGCCGACACTTTTATTCAGGAGATTTCATGGACATCGAGGTACTGCGCCGAGCACCCCTTTTCGCCACGCTCGACGACGACGCATTCCGTCTGCTGACGGACGAGCTCACCGAGGTGGACCTGTCCCGCGGCGCTTCGGTATTCCGCGAGGGCGACCAAGGTGACCAGCTCTACTTCATCGTCTCCGGCAAGGTGAAGCTCGGCCGGACGTCTCCTGACGGACGCGAATCCCTTCTGGCGATCCTGGGCCCGGGCGAACTCTTCGGCGAAATGGCCCTCTTCGATCCGAGCCCCCGCACCGCCACCGCAACCGCAGTGTCGGAAACCCGGCTGGCCGGCCTCAAGAACGAGAGCCTGAACACGCTGCTCCGCACCCGCCCCGAGGTTTCTGCGCAGCTCCTGCAGGCCCTGGCCCGCCGGCTCCGCCGCACCAACGATTCGCTGTCCGACCTCGTCTTTTCCGACGTCCCGGGCCGCGTAGCCAAGGCGCTCCTAGACCTTGCCGACCGCTTCGGCCGCCCGGCAACGGACGGCGTCCTGGTCGCCCACGAGCTCACCCAGGAAGAGCTGGCCCAGCTGGTTGGCGCCTCCCGCGAAACCGTCAACAAGGCCCTCGCAGAGTTCGTCCAGCGCGGCTGGCTGCGGCTGGAAGCCCGCGCCGTCGTCATCCTGGACATGCAGCGCCTCCGCCAGCGCTCCCGCTAATTCCACACCGCGAAAGGCCGGCCCCCGAGCAGTTCACAAGGGGCCGGCCTTTTGCGTCCCTACTGAAACCCTCTCTCCCTTAATGCGGGCTTCCCCGAAACGCTCTCTCGTGCATCCTGCGGAAAGTGCGCGAGCGGCCGCGCAGAACCGGCATCAAGTGAAAGAGCGGCCGCGCAGAACCGGCATCAAGTGAGAGAGCGTCTGGGCAGAACCCCCATCAAATGGAAGAGCGTCCGGGCAGAACCGGCATCAAGTGCGAGAGCGTCGGGGCCGGGAAGCCGCCCGGTAACCGGAATCTAGCGTTCGCGCTGGGGGTCGTCCGCCGTGGTCTTTGCGGCCTCAACCTCCAGCATGAGGTTGCCGGCTTCTTCAACCAGGACCGGCTGGTACACGTGGGCCTTGCGCTTGTAGCTGAGGTAGGCGATGCAGCCGTTGGCTGCGGCCATCTTCTCGAGCATGATCTCGGAGCCGGGGACCAGGAGCTCCCCCAGCGTCCGGCCAACAGTGTTCTCCTGGCCAACTTCGTCGCCCAGGGCTGTGGTGTGGCGTTCGGCGATGACGTCGGCGGCATTGACCCACCGGCCCCACACGCCTTTGCCCTCCAGCAGGGTGGGCTGCTGGTTCAGGGGGACGGTGGCCGCAAAGTACCGGGTGTCGAACCGGCGGTGGGCAAAATCGGGACTGCGCCAGTTGACCAGGGATTTGAGAAGGTCCGTCCGGACGGACAGCCCCCGCTTGGCCAGAATCTCCGGGAACGTCTTCTCCTGCTCGGCGACGGCCACGCGGGCCCGCATCCATTCCGGGGTTGATGTCGCTTCCACGGTGCTGGCCATGTCGAGGCCGGCCAGCAGCAGGCCGGTCTCCTCGAAGAGTTCGCGGATGGCGCCCAGCACGTGGCGGCGCGCCAGCCCGACGTCGTCCGTTCCCATCTGCTCAGCCCAATGCTGTGGTGACGGGCCCAGCCAGGGGACGGGATCGTCGTCGGCCGCGTCCAGGGAGCCGCCGGGAAACGCCAGGACGCCCAGCGGCGAGGAACCTGGGCGGTAGGCCAGCCAGGTTTCCAGGCCGGTTGGGGAGTCCCGCAGCAGCACTACCGAGGAGGCAAGGCGTGCTGCCCGCGGGGTCCGTTCGCCGTGTTCGAGCCAGCTCTGAGCCGCCCCTTCAAGGTCCTGGGGAAGGGCAAAGAGCCGTCGGGCGAGGTGAGGCAAGGGAAACGACCGGTCCTAGCTGAATTCGGCAATCAGTTCGACCTCAACGGGAGAGTCGAGGGGAAGCACGGAAACGCCGACGGCGGAACGTGCGTGCTGGCCGGCATCACCCAGGACGCGTCCCAGCAGTTCCGAGGCTCCGTTGATGACGCCGGGCTGGCCGGTGAAGGAAGGATCGGAGGAGACGAATCCCACAACCTTGACGATGCGGGTGATCCGGTCAAGATCGCCGATAACGCTCTTGACGGCCGCCAGGGCGTTGACGGCGCAAATGGCCGCAAACCGCTGCGCGTCCTCGGGGGAAACGGTGGGCTCGTCGGCGTAGCCTTCGGTCCCTGCCGACACTTTTCCTGTTGCCGGCAGCTTGCCATTAACAAAAGGCAGCTGTCCGGACGTGTACACGTGGCTGCCGGAAACCACTGCCGGAACGTAGGCGGCCACGGGCGCAGCCACTTCCGGAAGGGTCAGCCCAAGGTCAGCGAGCCGCTGCTCAACAGCGGAAACCGGGGCGTCAGCTGCGCCGGGCTGGGCCTGTGCGGAGGTGCTCATGCTACTGCTTCTCCCTCTTGAGGTAGGCAACCAGGCCGTTGCCGTCAGGTCCGGGAACAACCTGGACCAGCTCCCAGCCGTCGTCTCCCCACTGGTCAAGAATCTGCTTTGTGGCGTGAATAATGAGCGGAATCGTCGCGTACTCCCATTTGGTCATGAGAGAAAGACTAGTCCTTGCCGGTAAAGTGGAAAACATGGCGACTCGTACGAACCCATTATTCGACACTGCCACCACCCTCGGAAAAATCCTGGTTTTCCTTGGCGTGAGTGCTATCTGCGGTGTCCTGGTAGCAGGCCTGCTGGTTCCTGCGGCGGCCGTTTCAGGCAGCGCAGCCAGCGGTTCGATCGAGTTCTTCGACACCCTCCCGGACGAGCTTAAGGTTGACCCGCCCAACCAGACCACCAGGATCCTGGCTGCGGACGGCAGCGAGATCGCCAGCGTCTACAAGGAGAACCGCACCAAGGTTGCCCTGGACCAGATTTCGCCGTTCATGAAGGAAGCTGTCATCGCCGTCGAGGACAGCCGGTTCTACGAGCATGGCGGCGTGGACACCACAGGTATCCTGCGTGCGCTGGTCAGCACCGCGCGCGGCAACAGGCAGGGCGCCTCCACCATCACCCAGCAGTACGTTAACAACGTCCTCAACTCCAACCTCGCCGCCGAGGGCAGGGACGAGGACATCAAGCTCAACGGCGTGAACAAGGGCGTGGGCGACAAGCTCCGGGAGATGAAGCTCGCCATTGCCCTGGAAAAGGAGTTCAGCAAGGAGCAGATCCTTGAGGGCTACCTGAACATCGTGTTCTTCAACCGCGACGCCTACGGCATTGAAGCCGCGTCCAGATTCTTCTTCAGCACCACCGCCAAGGACCTCACCCTCCCGCAGGCCGCGCTGCTGGCCGGCCTGGTCAACAGCCCTTCCGCGTTCGACCCCATCACCAACCCCGAGAACGCCAAGCAGCGCCGCGACCTGGTGCTGAGCCTGATGCTGAACCAGGGCAAGATCACGCAGGCAGACCACGACGCCGCCGTCGCCACCCCTGTGGAAACCAAGGTCACTCCTGCCCGGCAGGGCTGCGCTTATGCGTCAACCGCCCCGTATTTCTGCGACTACGTGCTGCACCTGCTGGAAAACAACCCCGCATACGGTGCAGACCGCGAGGAGCGCCTTCGGCTCATATACGGCGGCGGCCTGACCATCACCACCACGCTGGATCCGAACGCGCAGGCTGTAGCCCAGGAGCAGGTCAACGCCTCCGCCGGCGCCAACCCGGACAAGTGGGGAGCCGCCATGGTTTCCGTGCAGCCCAACTCCGGCAAGATCGTCTCGATGGCCCAGAACACCTCCTTCCTTCCGGCCGAAGGCGCCTTCGATTCGCAGGTGAACTTCAACGTGGACAAGTTGGACAAGGACGGCAACGACCTCAACGGCCTGGGCGGCGCCCAGCCCGGCTCCACCATGAAGCCGTTTACCTTCGCCCAGTGGCTTGAGGAGGGCAAGTCCATGAACACCGTGGTCAATGCCGCCCAGCGCCGCTACCCGCTCAACTTCAAATGGCGCAACTCCTGCGGCCAGGTGACGGGCGCCTACAACACTGCGGAAAAGTCACTTGGCGCCGCCGACGACCTCCAGAACGCAGAACCCCAGTGGTACCGTCCGCTGTCCGTCCTTGAAGGCCTCTACAACTCCATCAACACCGTCACCTTCGCTTCGGCGGCGCAGCTGGACTTCTGCGGCATCCAGAAGATCGTGGATGCGACCGGACTTCATGGCGGACTGCCGGCCGACGGCGAGCCCAACCCGAAGATCAATATGTCCATGCTGGGCAACCTGTTGGGTTCCACCCAGACGGCTCCGCTGACCATGGCCAGCGCCTTCGCAACGTTCGCCAACGATGGCAAGTACTGCGAGCCCATCGCCATCACAGCCGTGACTGACCAGACCGGTGCCACGCTGCCGGCGCAGTCCAGCAGCTGCCGGGATGCGGTCAAGCCGGAGGTTGCCCGCGGCGTGAACTACGCCCTCCAGGAAGTGCTGAACCGCGGCTCCGGCTCCTTGATCCAGCCACGGATCTCCACCCGGACCAGCTTCCCCATCGGCGCCAAGACCGGTACGTCAAACATGAACGAATCGACGTGGGTTGTTGGCCACACCACCGGCCTGGCCACCGCGGCTTGGTTTGGTGATCCGCTGGGTGCCCAGAACCGACCGGGCCAGAACATCACGGTGAACGGAAAGTTCTACCCGGGCATTGACGGTTACATGATTGCCGGGCCGATGTTCTCGAACTTCATGTCCCGGATTGCACCTGCCTACGGCACCGAGCCGTTCCCCGCCCCGCCCAGCAGCATGATCAACGGTGGCGGCAACACACGCACACCGGCCACCAGCACGCCGCAGGCAACGCGGGCTCCGGCCACCCAAGCACCGGCGCCCGCTCCTGAGCCCTCAGCACCTGCCGCGACCGAGCCTGCCCCGCAGCCGACCAACAGCGGCAACGGTAATGGCAATGGAAACGGCAACGGCTAGCCGCCGATGACCTCGACTACTACGCTGGCCAGCCGCGCCCGCACCCTTGGACGCGGCCTGGCCGTCACTGCCGGGGCCGGCGCCGCCGCCGCGGCAGCCGCCTTCGGGTATGGCCTGTGGGAAAAGGACCAGTTCGTCCTCCGCGAGGAGACGCTGGCCATCCTGCCGCCGGGACATGACCCGTTCCGCATCCTTCACCTGAGCGATATCCACTTCATCACCGGCCAGAACAAGAAGGCAGCCTGGCTCCAGTCGCTGGCCGACCTCAAGCCGGACCTGGTGGCCAACACCGGCGACAACCTCAGCCACCCCAAAGCCGTTGACCCAGTCCTGGCCGCGCTGCGCCCGCTCATGGAGTTCCCCGGGGTCTTTGTCCCGGGCTCCAACGACTACTTCGCCCCGAGCCCGAAGAACCCCGCCCTGTACCTGCTGGGGCCTTCCAAGGTAAAGCCCAAGCCCAAGATGCTTGACTGGCCCCGGTTGCGCTCAGGTTTCGGTATGGCCGGCTGGATTGACCTGACCAACCGCCACCAGTCCCTGGTGCTGAACGGTATCCGCTTTGACTTTTCCGGGGTGGACGACCCCCACCTGAAGCGCGAAAAGTACGCCGGGTGGCCCCGGGGAACCGTAAGCCAGGACGCCGCGGACCACCTCAAGGTGGCCGTCATCCATGCGCCCTACCAGCGGGTGCTGGACCACTTCACCGAGGACGGCGCCGATCTCCTGCTCGCCGGCCACACGCACGGGGGCCAGATCTGCATCCCGGGCTACGGCGCGCTGGTGTCCAACTGCGACCTTCCCACCTGGCGGGCAAAAGGGCTTAATGACTGGGAGAGCGATGGAAGGACGACGCCGGTCAACGTGTCCGGCGGCATCGGCACCTCCCGCTTCGCCCCAGTAAGGATCGCCTGCAGACCCGAGGCCGTCCTGCTGACCCTCACCTCCCGCGGCTGATCCAAGCATTACAACCCGCAATAACTGGCCAAGCTGTTTATCACGTCTAAATTCCTGTGAACCGCCTCACGTCCATGGCATAGGGTAGTTGCTACGGGAAACTACATTCGTTTTAGAGCTTGAGAAGCGGGCATGGCCAAGCAATCATCATTTTTTCGATCGATCAGACGTCTCTATCCCCATGTCCGGCCCATCATTCCACGGCTCCTGCTGGGACTCGTGTGTGCGCTGCTGGCCAGTATCGTTGCCCTGGCAATCCCCCAGGTCCTGCGGGTGCTGGTCAACGAGTCGCTGCAGCCGGGCGGCGCCACGGAGGCCATCTGGGTGTCAGCCGGAGTCATCCTGGTCCTGGGCATAGCGGAGGCGGGACTGGTGGCACTCCGCCGCCAGTTCGTCATCAACCCGGCCACCACCGTGGAAACCCGGATGCGTGTGTCGCTCTACGACCACCTGCAGGAGCTGACGGTCTCCTTCCACGACCGCTGGGGCTCAGGCCAACTCCTGTCCCGCGCCATGACGGACCTCAACTTCCTGCGCCGCTGGATGGCTTTTGGCGCCATCATGCTGGTGGTCACCACGCTCACCGTAATCATCGGCATTGCGGTCATGTTCGCCATGAGCTGGCAGCTCGCCCTGATCTTCCTGGCCGCAGCCGTGCCCATCATGGCGTACAGCTTCCGTTTCCGCACCCGCTTCAGCAAGGTGGCCCGCCGCAGCCAGGACCAGGCCGGTGACCTGGCCACCACGGTGGAGGAGTCAGTACACGGCATCAGGGTGCTCAAGGCCTTCGGCCGCAGCCGGGAAGCACTGGAAAACTTCGAAGAACAAGCCGAAGAACTGCGCCAAACAGAGATCGACAAGGCGCGCCACCAGGCCATGTTCACCATGGTGGTCACGCTCCTGCCGGAGCTTGCCCTGGGCGCAGGCCTGGTGGTGGGCATCATGCTCTGTGCCAGCGGGCAACTGAGCATCGGCGCACTGGTGGCGTTCTTTGCCACGGCGGCCGTCATTGCCTCACCCGTGGAATTTTCCGGCATGCTGCTGGCCATGGCACTCACTGCCAAGACCGCCGTCGACCGCCACTACGAAGTCATGGATTCCCCCAACACCATCACCAGTCCCCCGGAGCCGCGCCGGCCGGACAACCTCGCGGGCGCCCTCGAATTCCACAACGCCACTTTTGCCTACGAGGATGCCCCGGACAAGCCCATCCTGGAGAACGTCAGCCTGGACGTGCGGCCTGGTGAAACCATGGCCCTGGTGGGCATCACGGGCAGCGGCAAGAGCGCACTCATCCAACTGGTGCCCCGGCTGTATGACGTCACCGGCGGCTTCATCAGCATCGACGGCGTGGACCTGCGGGACTTTGAGGTGGAGGAGCTGCGCCGGATCGTGGCCGTGGCCTTCGAGGACACCACCCTGTTCTCGAACTCCGTCAGGGACAACGTGCTGCTCGGCGCCCCGGACCGCAGCGAGGCCGTCCTGGAGGAAGCCCTGGATGTGGCCCGGGCACACTTCGCCTACTCCCTGCCGGAGGGCCTGGACACCCTCATTGGCGAGGAAGGCCTGAGCCTGTCCGGCGGGCAGCGCCAGCGGATCGCCCTTGCCCGGGCAATCGCGGCCCGGCCCCGCGTGCTGGTGCTGGATGACCCGCTCTCAGCCCTGGACGTCCATACGGAGGAACTGGTGGAGACCCGGCTCCGTGCCGTCCTGAAGGACACCACCACCCTGATCGTCGCCCACCGGCCGTCCACCGTAGCCCTCGCGGACAGGGTGGCGCTGCTTGAGGAAGGCCGGATCACCGCCGTCGGAACCCACACGGAACTGCTGGCGGGCAATGACCATTACCGCTACGTCATTGCGAGCCTGGACCAGGAACCCCGGGACCTGGACTCGGAACTCTCGGACCTCAAGGAAGAAGCGGCTATCAAGGAAGCGGGGGTCACCCGATGAGCACCGCCTCCTTCGGCACTGCCAATGAAGACAATGCCCACCTCAGCAAGAGTGACAGCAGGGCCGTCCGACGGCGGTCGCTGGCACTGCTGCGGTCACTGATCCGCCCGGTGCGGCTCCGGTTCTGGCTGACCATCGCCATGGTGGTCCTCTCCCAGGCGGCAAGGGTGGCTGGCCCGGCGCTGATCGCCTTTGGCATCGACCGGGCCCTGCCTGCGCTGCAGGCAGGGGACAACGCACCCCTGGTGTTCACAGGTGCCGCCTACCTCCTTGCGGCCATTGCGACGGCGGGGCTCACGGCCCTGTACGTCACCTCCACCGCGAGGCTCAGCCAGGCCATGCTGCTGGACCTGCGCCTTCGGGTTTTCCGCCAGACCCAGGGGCTGAGCCTTGAGTTCCACGAAAAGTACACGTCGGGCCGGATCATCGCCCGGCAGACCTCGGACCTCGAGGCCCTTCGTGAACTCCTGGACTCCGGCGTCAGCTCGCTGGCGTCAGGCATGCTGTTCATGGTCTTCACCGCCATCACCGTGTTCGCCCTGGACTGGCGGAGCGGCCTGCTGGTGCTGGCCGCCGGCGTGCCCATGTTCTTCCTGGCCCGCTGGTACCAGAAGCACTCCCAGATCGCCTTCCGCGAATCCCGCGTGGTCTCCGCGCGGCTCATTGTGCACTTCGTGGAAACCATGACCGGCATCCGCGCCGTCAAGGCCTTCCGCAAGGAGCAGGAAAACTCCGGCCGTTACGGCCAGCTCGCCGAGGACTACCGGCGGGTCACCGTCCGCTCCATCAACCTCAACGGCATCTTCCAGCCGGGGCTGGTGCTGATCGGCAACGTCTGCGTGGCTGTGGTGCTGCTCTTTGGCGGCTTCCGCGTCCTGGGAGGTGACCTGGAGGTCGGTGTGCTGCTGGCACTCATCCTTTCCACCAAGCGGTTCTTCCAGCCGGTGGACCAGATGGCCATGTTCTACAACTCCTTCCAGAGCGCGCAGGCCGCGCTGGAGAAGGTGTCGGGGCTCCTAGAGGAGGTGCCGACGGTGCGCCCGCCCAAGAACCCCGTCCCCCTGAAGCAGGCCAAGGGAGCCATCGACTTCAACGGCGTGGAGTTCCGCTACGGCGACGGCCCAGTGATCGTCCCTACCCTGGACCTGCACATTCCCGCGGGCCAGACTGTTGCCCTGGTGGGGCAGACGGGCGCGGGCAAGTCCACTCTGGCGAAGCTCATTGCGCGTTTCTACGATGTCTCCTCCGGTTCCCTCACGCTGGACGGCGTCGACGTACGCAACCTGGGCACCACGGACCTGCGCCGCAACATTGTTATGGTCACCCAGGAGGCATTCCTGTTCAGCGGCTCGGTGGCGGACAACATCGCCCTGGGCCGCCCCGAGGCTTCCCGGGCTGAGATCGAGGAAGCGGCCAAAGCCGTAGGCGCCCACGACTTCATCTTGGAACTTCCGGAAGGCTACGACACCGACGTCAACAAGCGCGGCGGACGCGTCTCGTCAGGGCAGCGGCAGCTCATAAGTTTTGCCCGGGCGTTCCTGGCACGTCCGGCCGTGCTGATCCTGGACGAGGCAACGTCCTCCCTGGACATCCCCTCCGAAAGGCTGGTGCAGCAGGGCCTGGCACGGCTCCTGGCGGGCACGGAGGCAGCCCGCAGGACGGCGTTGATCATTGCCCACCGGCTGTCCACGGTGGAGACCGCTGACAGGGTGCTGGTGGTGCACGACGGCCGGATCGTGGAGGACGGCAGCCCTGCCGAACTCATTGGCGGCGGCGGCCGCTTTGCGGACCTGCATGGCGCCTGGAAGGACTCGCTGGTCTGAAGCCGCTCCAGGATTTCCTGGGATTTCGCATCGGGACCCGGCATCGGCTATCCTTGTAAAGTTGCTTTTGCAGCGGATCGGGATGTAGCGCAGCTTGGTAGCGCGCTTCGTTCGGGACGAAGAGGTCGCAGGTTCAAATCCTGTCATCCCGACAAACTAGAAAGAGGGTCTCCTTGCGGAGGCCCTCTTTTTGTTAAAAGGAATGGCCCCGAAGCCTGCGCTCCGGGGCCACCCTCGCCTCCATGTGTGAGGAAGCTATTACATCGGGTCGGGCCAGTTGCCAATGTACGTGGTGTACGTGGTGTCCATGCCCTTGTCCTTGGTCTTCTTGGACATGGGGTCAGGCCAGTTACCGATGGCTACCGAAGTTCCGGCAGAGTCCCCGAGGGAACCGGCAGACAGGACGGCTGGAGCCGCAGCAGAAAAAGCAAGGGCACCTGCCAATAGGGCAGCGGTTGCGATCTTCTTCAACATAAATGGGTTCCTCAATACGAGTCGGATTCGTTACAAAGCCAGCACTGTCCTTGTTGACATACATTGTAAAATGTTTTCCACAGGGACTGTCAAGCATTTTGTACGAAGACCGTCCGGAAAAGGAGGAAAACCCGTGGGCAACGGATTCGGGGAGAAGCTCCGTGCGGAGCGTCTCGAACGGGGGCTGACACAGGCGGAACTGGGAAAGGACCTGTATTCCCCCAGCTATATTTCACTACTTGAGACCGGCCGCAGGGAACCTACGGCGGAGGTCATCGAGGAACTTGCACGCAGGTTGGAACTGGCACCCAAGGCGCTCGAGGCTTGGAGCCAGCCCATCTCGGTGAGCGATGCCGAATACGTCCTCGCCGGGTTGTACGCCCGGCAGGCGTGGGACCTCAGGGACTACCAGCTTGCGGCAAGCCATGCCGCCACAGCTGCCAAGATAGCCCTCGAAGGCAAGAACACCAGTGCCTGGTGGAACATGACCTACATGCAGGCCGAGTGTTTGATGAAGCAGGGCAATCTCCAAGAGTGCCAGCGAATTATTCAACACCTGCTGGAGCACCCCATGGCAACGGAGTCCGTTGGCCTTGGCGTTCGCGCACGCCAAATGTTGGCTGCGGTTTGCCACGGTCAAGGTCAACTCAGTGTTGCAGTGGAACACGCGATGGAGGCTGTGAGGCTTTCTGCTCAATTGCCGAAGAACTCCACGATTATCATCGGGGCCCACCGAGCCCTGATCGGTGCTCTGGCCGAAAGCGGCCGCCTGGATGAAGCCTGGAAATACTGCCAGGCGATGATCGACCACGTGGATGAGCTGTCGATGTCCCAGCTTGCCGGCGAAGTGGCTTGGGTGGTCGGCAACGTGGCCTTCATGCGGCACGATTACACCGAAGGGGTAAGGCATCACGAACGGGCAGCCCGGCTGCTCTCCCCCGCCAACGACATCGAACTGTGGGCCCGGTTCAACAAAGCCTCGGCGGCGGTGCGGCTCTCGTCAGGGATCGTTGAACCGGAGACACTGTCGTCGATCGAGCGGGCAGAACTTGCCTTCTCAATCGTTGGCGGAACAAAAAGTGATGAGCTGGAGGTCGCCTTCATCCGCGCCCGCTGGCTGTACCTGACCGGGGACATTGTTGCCGCCGTCGAAAAACTCCGCGAGATCCATGCGGAGCGCGCCAGCCTGGCAAAGCACACCGCCGGTGAAGTGTCGCTGCTGCTGGGCAAGTCCCTCAAGGCCGCAGGCGAATCCGAGGAAGCCCTGGTGCACCTCGAAGAAGCCCAGAAGGCCTTCAGTGCGGCAGGAGCGGCTGACCGCGTCCAACAGGCAATGGACGCGGTCCTGGAGATAAAACTGGCCCAGCAGCGCGCGGCAGCCGCTGCCAAGGCCAGCTAGTCACAACACCATCCGCCGGGAGCTGCTGGGGCTCCGTCAGGCGAAGGTTTTCCCCGTAAGTTTCTCGTAGGCCTCGACGTAACGGCCGCGGGTACGGTCCACAACCTCGTTGGGCAGCGCCGGTGGCGGCGTATCCGAGGACTTGTCCCAGCCCGATTCAGCAGACGTCAGCCAATCGCGCACATACTGTTTGTCGTAGGACGGCTGTGCCTGTCCCGGCTCGTAGGTGGCGGCATCCCAGAAACGTGAAGAATCCGGCGTCAGCACCTCATCCCCCAGGGTGATGAGCCCCGAGACCGGGTCATAGCCAAATTCGACTTTTGTGTCCGCCAGGATGATTCCGCGCTCCCGGGCAATTTTCTCAGCGGTGCTGTAGATCTCGAGCGTCAGCTCGCTCAGGCGCCCCGCAATATCGTCGCCAACCATGGCCACTACGGCGTCGTAGCTGATGTTCTCGTCATGCTCGCCAACCTCGGCCTTGGCCGACGGCGTGAAGATCGGGCGGTCCAGGCGCGACCCGTCAACCAGGCCCTCCGGCAGCGGAATGCTGCACACTGTCCCGAAGGCTTTGTACTCCTGCAGGCCGGTGCCTGTGAGGTAGCCGCGGGCGATGCACTCCACCGGGAACATGTCCAGCTTCTTGCAGATCATGGCCCGGCCCTCCACCTCGGCCGGGACGCCGTCTTCCACCGTGGAGCCCAGGACGTGGTGGTCGACGTCCAGCTGGTCGAACCACCACAGGCTGAGCTGCGTCAGGATGCGTCCCTTGTCCGGAATCAGGGAGGACAGGACGTGGTCAAAGGCGCTGATCCGGTCGCTGGCCACCACCAGCACGCAGTCCTGGCCCATGCGCTGCAGGATGGCCTCGTCAGCCGGCTCGTAGAGGTCCCTGACCTTGCCTGAGTAGACGTGCGTCCAGCCGGGAAGTTCGAGGGTCTTGGTGTTGAAACCGCGGGGTGCTGCGTCGTTGCTCATGTCAGGCCTTCGTCTTGGTCCCGTGGAGGGATGCGCTGGCAGTGGAGGGGACCTTTATTTCCCCGCGGGCGGCTTTGCCGCCGATATCCGTGCGGTACTGCGAGCCTTCGAGCTGGACCAGCTCCACGCCGTCGTACGCTCTTTCGCGCGCGTCCACGAGGTCGCTGCCGAGGGCGACGACGGCGAGCACGCGCCCGCCCGCGGACACCACTTTGCCCTCCTCGTCGAACGCGGTGCCGGCATGGATGACGTGGACGCCGTCGAGCTCCTCCACCTTCTTGAGCCCGCGGATCCGGTCCCCGGTGCGGGGAGTATCAGGATAGTTTTCGGACGCGACGACGACGGCGACGGCAGTTTCCTTGGCCCACCGCAGCTCCTCTGCCTTGTCCAGTTCGCCCTTGGCGGCTGCCAGCAGCAGGGCGCCGAGAGGGGTCTTGAGCCGTGCCAGCACGGCCTGTGTTTCCGGATCACCGAAGCGGACATTGAATTCGATGACGCGGGTGCCGCGGGAGGTGAGGGCCAGCCCCACGAACAGCACGCCGACGAACGGGGTGCCGCGGCGGGCCATTTCGTTGACGGTGGGCTGGGCCACGCGCTCAATGACTTCCTGGACCAGGCCTTCCGGTGCCCACTCGAGCGGAGTGTAGGCACCCATGCCGCCCGTGTTGGGGCCCTCATCGCGGTCGAAAATCCGTTTGAAATCCTGGGCGGGTGAAAGCGCCACGGTGTTGTGCCCGTCGCAGAGGACAAAAAGCGAAACCTCGGGACCGTCCAGGAACTCCTCGATCACCACGGAGCCGCCGGCGTCGAAGCAGGACTGGGCGTGGGCCAGGGCTTCCCCGCGGTCCTTGGTGACCACCACGCCCTTTCCTGCGGCGAGCCCGTCATCCTTCACCACGTAGGGTGCCCCGAAAGTGTCCAGGGCCGATTCGGCTTCCTCGGCGTTGGTGGCCACCATGGCCATGGCGGTGGGCACTCCCGCTTCCGCCATGATTTCCTTGGCGAACGCCTTGGACGCTTCCAGCTGTGCTGCGGCCTTGCTGGGACCGAACACAGGGATACCGGCCGCACGGACGGCGTCGGACACACCCGCGGCCAGCGGGGCCTCGGGGCCCACCACCACCAGGTCCACCGTCAGCCTGGTGGCCAAAGCGGCGACGGCGCCGGGATCATTGCCGTCAATCTTGTGGGTGGGGACCAGTTTGCTGATACCGGCGTTGCCGGGAGCTGCGTGGACCTCGGACACGTTGGGGTCGGCGAGCAGGGAGCGGACAATGGCGTGTTCGCGGCCTCCGGGGCCAATGACGAGTACCTTCACAGTCTCCAAGGGTACTTTGTGCACCCTGCAGGCTCCTAAGCTGTGTCACGGTGGATGCCGCGCCCGGCCAAGGAGACAATCCCGGACCCGGTCCGCTCCGAATACCGTTCATGGAGAAGCTGAAGAACTGGTTCCGGGGACCCACTGCTATGGCGGCGCTGGCAGGTGTGGTGGCGGCCGCCGTCGTCCTTGCCGTGGCCGAACTGCTCGGGGCTTTCTTCACAGCCCGCGCAACGCCGGTGATCGCCCTGGGATCAACCTTCATCGACTTCACGCCCTCCTGGCTGAAGGACTTCGCCATCGCCACGTTCGGCACCAATGACAAAGTTGCGCTCTTCGTGGGCATGGGCCTGACCATTGCAGTGCTGGCATGCGTGCTGGGGGTGGTGGCCCACCGCAAGTGGGCGCTGGGTGTCCTTGGCGTCCTGTTCATGGGCGCCGTCATCGTGGCCAGCGTGGTGACCCGCGCCGGCGTGGGGGCATTTGAAGCGCTGCCCACGGTGGTGGGAACCTTCGCCGGCCTCCTGGTGCTGCGGTTCCTGGTCAACAGGGTGCCGGTAACGAAGGCGTGGCCGGAAGCGCCGGCCGGTTCCGCCGTCGGAGACTCCACTGATGTAGCGGCCGCGCCAGGCACGACGCCCCGCGCCGCAACCAGCCGCCGCCGGTTTTTCGCGGCTGCCGGAATCACCGCAGCCGCCGCCGGCCTGGCCGCAACCGGTGGACGGCTGCTGGGCGCTGCACGCAGCAATATCCTCCAGGCGCGGGATGCCCTGCAGCTGCCAGCGCCTGCCAAGGCGGCGTCGCCCGTTCCTGCCGGCGTCCAGTCTCCGGTGCCCGGGGTGCAGCCATGGGTGACGCCGAACGGCGATTTCTACCGCATCGACACCGCGCTCAGCGTGCCGGAGATCGACGTGGAGGACTGGGAGCTCCGCGTCCACGGCATGGTTGAGGATGAAATCCGGCTCACCTTCCAGGACCTGCTCGACGCCGACCTGATCGAGTCCCATGTGACGCTCACCTGTGTGTCCAACCCCGTGGGCGGCAACCTCGCCGGCAACGCCAAATGGCTGGGATTCCCCCTCCGCGAGGTACTCAAGCGCGCGCGGCCCAAGGACGGCGCGGACATGGTCCTCTCCACCTCCATCGACGGCTTCAGCGCCTCAACGCCGCTGGAGGTGCTGCAGGATGACAGGGACGCAATGCTGGCAATCGGCATGAATGGTGAGCCGCTCCCGCTGGAGCACGGCTACCCGGTGCGGATGGTGGTCCCTGGCCTGTACGGATTCGTGTCCGCCACCAAGTGGGTGGTGGACCTGGAGGTCACCCGGTTCGCCGACAGCAAGGCGTACTGGACCGAGCGGGGCTGGTCCGAACGCGGCCCCATCAAGACCATGGCCCGGGTGGACGTGCCCAAGTCCTTCGCCAAGGTACCTGCCGGGAAGGTCGCCGTGGGCGGCACCGCCTGGGCACAGACCCGGGGCATCACCAAGGTGGAGATCCAGGTGGACGACGGCAACTGGATGGAGGCCGAGCTTTCCACGGAGGCGTCCCTGGTCACCTGGCGGCAATGGTCCTACCAGTGGGACGCCGCTCCCGGGCAGCATTACATCAAGGTCCGGGCCACCGACGGCACCGGCGAGGTGCAGACGGACCAGCGCGCGGACCCCGTGCCCGACGGCGCGTCCGGCTGGCAGTCCGTGATGGTCACCGTGGAGTAACGCGGCATTCAGTGGGGCGACCCATAGACTGGCACCATGCCCCACAACCCCCATGCCACCTTTACCGTGGACTCCGCCGTGGAACTGGCCGTCGTCGAACGCAGCGGCTTTGTGGAATCCCGGCACATCGGCTCGGCCGTCCTCCTGGCGGCGGACGGATCGGTAGTCACTGAACTGGGCGACATCAACACGCCCATCCTTGCCAGGTCCACGCTCAAGCCGTTCCAAACCCTTGCGTCCATGCAGTCCGGCGTCCCTTTGCGGGGTGCGCAGGTGGCTGTTGCCTGCGGAAGCCACACCGGTTCACTGGACCACATGGACGTGGTGGCAGGAATGCTCAAGGCCGCCGGCGTCCGGGAGGACCAGCTCCAGTGTCCGGAGGCCTGGCCGCAGGACGAGACGGCCCGCACCTGGCTGGTCCGCTCCGAAAAGGGGAAGTCCAGGTTGGCGTTCAACTGCTCCGGCAAGCACGCGGCGTTCCTCTGGGCCTGCACGGAAAACGGCTGGGACACACACAGCTACCTGGAACCCAACCACCCCCTGCAGCAGCGCGTCCGCACCGTCGTGGAGGAATACACCGGCGAGAAAATTGCGCACCTGGGCATCGACGGCTGCGGCGCACCGGTAGCCGCGGTATCCCTTAAGGGACTTGCCCGGGGGTACTCGCAGCTGGCAAAGGCTCCGGGCGACCAGAGCTTCAGCGCCCGTGCCGCCACCATTGCCACCTCCATGCTGGACTACCCCTGGGCCGTCCAGGGCATCGGCGAGGCCAACACGCTGGTCATGGACGAGCTGGGAATCATTGCCAAAATCGGCGCGGAAGGCGTCCTGGCCATGGCAACAGCCCAGGGTGTCTCCGTGGCCGTGAAGATTTTGGACGGCAACGTGCGCGCCACCTCATTGGTGGCCCTGACACTCCTGGCCGCGGCCGGCGCAGTGGAGATCCCCGGTGTTGCCAGCGTCCTGGAGAGGGTGGTTGATCCCGTACTCGGCGGCGGCCGGCCGGTGGGAAAGATCCGGCTCGGCCCGGCAGTATCCGCGCTTCTGGACTAGGTGCTTCTGGGCTGGGACTCTTGGACTAAACGTGTTACACGTGCTGGTCTACGATCACCGGGTTGCCGTCCGGATCAACAACAATGAAGCTCGCCGGCCCGGTTGTTCCTTCCTCCGCTTGGCTGGCGAAACTGACACCCTTGCCCTGCAGTTCGCGCTGGAGGTCGCGCACGTCCGTGAAGGATTCAGCGGCCGGGCGTCCTGGTCCCAGCCGGGGTTGAAAGTCAGGGCGTTCCGCTCCAGCATTCCCTGGAAGAGACCCACCATAGCCTGGCCATTTTTCAGGATCAACCAGTTCTGCGTGATGTCACCGGCAAAACGCGTGAATCCAAGCTTTTCGTAGAAGGCCGTTGAAGCGGCGATGTCCTTGACGTTGAGGCTTACTGAGAAAGCGCCGAGCTGCACGGTCTGTTCCCTTCCCTTGTGACGAGGTGCTACAGATCGTACTCCCCCACCCAATTCCATCCTGTTCAGTATCCGCGGTACTCTGATTCCCTTTGCCGCTGCATCTCCAGGAAAGGGGCCCAAACATGGCTGTAGCCCGTCGCCGGATCGACCCCCAGGAAGGCGCCGCCGCGGTGGAGGCGTGGCGGCGAGCCGCCGGACCGTCGTCGGACGTTCCTCTCCCGCGGACCGTCCTGGCAACTGCGGTGCGCTACACACTCGAGGAGCTCACCGCGCGGGCGCC
This sequence comes from Pseudarthrobacter quantipunctorum, assembly GCF_045291495.1. Classification (NCBI taxonomy): domain Bacteria; kingdom Bacillati; phylum Actinomycetota; class Actinomycetes; order Micrococcales; family Micrococcaceae; genus Pseudarthrobacter; species Pseudarthrobacter quantipunctorum. The sequence goes on along the minus strand of NZ_CP148033.1, from coordinate 550,643 downwards.
GGGCAATTCGGTGGAGGTGCGGGTGCCGCCTTTCGGCGTCACCCAGTGCGTGGAAGGACCGCGGCACACCCGCGGCACGCCGCCCAACGTCATAGAGTGCGACGCCGCCACCTGGCTTTCGATGGTCACAGGCCAGTTGGGCTGGGCAGACGCGGTGGCCGCACATAAGGTTGCCGCCTCCGGCCTGCGGGCTGACCTCTCGGCGCTGCTCCCGCTCTAACCCCCGAGTTTTTGTCCAGATATGCAGGCTTCCGAGGCCTGGAACCCTGCATATCTGGACAAAAACTCACTGCTGCCAGCCCTGCTTCCGCAACGCCTGCCGGACGCGCGACACCACCCACTCCGGGCCGCGTTGCATATCGATCCGGTTGATCTTCACCTGCCGCCAGCCTGCTTCGAAGACCCGCTGGTCCCGGTAGGAGTCCAGGGCCTGCTGTTCCGGCAAGAGATGGTGGAGGCCCTCGTACTCCAGGCAGGTCCGGAATCGGGCGCAGCCAAGGTCTGTCCAGACAGGTCTTCCCATAGCATCGTCCACCCGGCAGTTTGGGGAGAATTCGGGAAGGCCGGCGTCGTCCAGCATCAGGCGCAGTTTCGATTCCGGAGGCGAGTCGACGCCGATGCGCAGCTGTTCAAGTGCTTCCCTGGCCTTGCGGACGCCATGGATCCCGTTGGCGCCCGCCACGAAGTTGCGCAATTCGGGCAGCGGAAGCATCGGATGCTTCGGCTCTCCGAAAGTCCTGGAATGCTCGCTGACAATGGCATCGCCCGCAACGATGAGGTCCTCCAACGGCAAGACGGAGCCGAGATCCACCCAGGTTCGGGCCACCGAGGTCAGCCGCAGCCCGTCAATATCGATGAGGTCGCCGTCCCGGACCTTAAGCCGGTGCCCCGCAATTCCCCTCCGCCGCGGAAGCGTTCCGCCGCCGCGCCTGGCAAGATGCAGAAAACGGCCGGGTTCGCGGAAATGGGCACCTGATTTCTTCCCCCAGGGAGGAGGTTCGACGGCGGCAGTCACGGGGCCGCCGTTGTCAGGCCTGAACTCAGCCCACGGAGGAAGGGGAAGCTTGAGGATCTCGGCAGCGGTAATAAGGCTCCCGAAGGTGTCGGGGTCCAGCCGGGTATGGGAGCGGACAAGGGCGGCCAGATCCGGAGGGCTCGATTTCGGCACCCGGATGCCCCGGCTTGGCCGGTAAAGGTCCGCCGCCTTCAGCCTGCTCGGCGAAATTCCAGCTGTCACCGCTTCCGTAAGGACGAAGGGCCTGTCGTTAATCTCCGGAGGCAATGGCGAAACTCTTCCCATGCATCCATTGAGTCACCCATTGACCACGAGTGACGGGTTATCCACAGCCGGATGCCCGGCCACCCGAGTTTTTGTCCACGTATGGCGGGTTCGATTCTTCGGAAGTCACCATAGCTGGACAAAAACTCGGGGGATTCAGGGGTCAGCCGCGGCCGATGAACGGCATCCCTGTTGCGGTGACGACCACCGATCCAACACTGGCGGACGGCGGCATGTTGGCCATCATCAGGACCGCGCGGGCGGCGTCCTCCACGGGGAAAGTCGGCTCCACCCGGCGGCTGCCGTCTGCCTGCAGCGCCCCCGCGCCCACGCCGATGGTGTCCATGATGTCCGTGGCCGTGTTGCCGATGTCGATCTGCCCGCACGTGATCCCAAAGCCCCGCCCGTCCAGCTCGATGCTTTTGGTCAGGCCGGTCATGGCGTGCTTGGTGACGGCGTAGGCCACGGTCCGTGGACGGGGCGAGTGCGCCGAGATGGAGCCGTTGTTGATGATCCGCCCGCCCTGCGGGACCTGCGCCTTCATGGCCCGGACCGCTGCGGCGGCACACAGCATGGATCCTGTCAGGTTCACCGCGAGGGTGGCGTTCCAGTCCTCCAGCGAAATTTCATCCACGCTGGCTGCCGGGCCAAACACGCCGGCGTTGTTGAACAGGACGTCCACCCGGCCCCACCGGCGGCGGACGGCGTCGAAAAGATGCTCGACGTCGTCCTGCCGGGTGACGTCGCACGGCACCACCAGCGCTTCGGGGTGATCGTCTGCCGTCTCCTTTAGCTGCGCTTCCCGGCGGCCAGCCAGCGCTACCCGGTATCCGGCGGCCAGCATCTGCCGGGCCACCTCCCGCCCGATGCCGGAACCTGCTCCGGTAACGACGGCAACCCGTACGGCGGAAGGGGTATTGTTCACGCTGTTCTCCTCTGGATGTGGTGCTAAAGGGCGGCCGGCACGCCCGTACTGTTCAGCGGCCAGCCTATGACGGTCTTGGGCCGCGGCGCAGCGTACGTCCGCACCTTGGAGGTGGACAGGCGCATGCGGACCAGGGATTCGGCGATGGCCACGGCAGACGCGACGCCGTCCACCACGGGTACTCCGGCACGCTGCCTGATGTGTTCGTCCAGCCCCGCCATTCCGCCGCAGCCGAGCACAATCACCTCGGCCTTGTCCTGGCTGACGGCAAGCATCGCCTGGTCAATGATGGCTTCCACGGCGCGCTCCGGCTCCTCCTCAAGTTCAAGGACGGCCATGCCGCTGGCCCGGACGGAGGCGCAGCGCGCGTCGAGTCCCGCGAGCTTCAGCCGGTCCTCGATGAGCGGAACGGTGCGGTCCAGGGTGGTGACCACCGAGTACTTGTGGCCCAGGAACATGGCGGTGCTGGCGGCGGCCTCCGTGATGTCCACCACCGGGACGTCGAGGAGTTCCTGCAGCCCCTCCCGTCCGTGCTCGCCGTAGCCGGCCTGCACCACGGCGTCGAACGGCTCAGGGTAGGAGGTGACCGCGTCCATCACGGCGATGGCGGCCAGGTAGCTTTCAAAGTTTCCTTCGCAGGAGTCCGCCCCGAACCGGGGTGTGATTCCCACGATCTCCGTGCCCGGTGCCGCGATGCTGCGTGCCGAAGCGGCGATGGAGTCCGTCATGGATTGGGTGGTGTTGACGTTCGCAACGAGTATGCGCATCAGGGGCTCCTTAGTGCTTGCTGGCGACGGCGATGGCCTCGCCGTCACGGTCTTCGAGCCGCTGCGAGCGGTCCGCAATAAAGAAGTACACAGCGGCTGCGATGCCGGCCGCGAAGAACCAGGCGAACGGTGCTGCTGCCGCCAGCGCCGGGACGAAGGCGATGAGGAGCGCCAGGACCGCAGCCGGCACCATGGCGATGATGGCCCTGGGGTTGACGCCGTTCTTGTAGTAGTAGGCACCTTCCGGCGATGCGGTGTACAGCTCGGGGACGTTGACCTTGCCGCGGCGGATCAGCCAGTAATCAGCCATGACGACGCCGAACAGGGGGCCGAGCAGGGCGCCGAGGCCGCCGAGGAAGTACACGATGACCAGCGGGTTGTTGTAGAGGTTCCAGGGCAGGATGACCAGGCCGATGACCGCGCTGACGAAGGCAGCCTTGCGGAAGTCCAGGTGTTTGGGGAAAAGGTTGGTGAGGGCATAGACCGGGGCAACAAAGTTGGCCATGAGGTTGACGGCGATGGTCAGGATCAGCAGCGCCAGGCAGGCCAGGACCAGGAAAAGCGTGTTGGGGATGGTCTGGACGATGTCCGAGGGGCTCTCGATGATGGTTCCGTTGATTTTGAACTGTCCGCCGGCCATCACCACGACGATCGCGCCGAAGACGAGCATGTTGATGGGGATGCCCCAGAAGTTACCGCGGACCACGGCCTTCTTGGAGACGGCGGAGCGGGTGAAGTCGCAGAAGTTCAGGACGAACGTGCCGTAGATGGAGACCCAGAGGGCGCCGCCGGCGAAGATCGTGAGCCACATCTGGGGCCCTTCGAGGGCGTTGTCCGAGGACCAGGCAATGGCGCCGCCCGCTTCCATGAAGATCCAGACGGCGATGGCGGCCATGGTGACCAGGATGATGGGGCCGGCAAAGGCCTCGTACTTGCGGATCATCTCCATGCCGAAGCTCACGATGACCAGCTGGACAATCCAGAGGATGACGAAGGCGATCCACCCAAGAGTGGACAGGCCCAGGATGGAGTCCTTGTCCAGTTCTCCGAGGCCCGGGAACATGGCCACGAGCATCACGCGGAAGACGACGGACGCGAGGTAGGTCTGGATGCCGAACCATGCGACGGCGACCGCGCCGCGGAGGAGGCTGGCGATCTGGGCGCCGCGGATGCCGAAGCTGATCCTGCTCATCACGGGGAAGGGAACACCGGTCTTGACGCCCATGAATCCGGAGAGATTCAGGAGGCCGAAGAGCAAGGCAGCTCCGATGCCAAGGGCAAGCAGGATCTGCCAGCCGCCGAGCCCTAGGGCGAACAGTCCGATGGCGAAGGCGTAGTTGCCGAGGCTGTGGACATCGTTGGCCCAGAGGGTGAAGATGCTGTAGCCGGACCAGCTCCGGCCGGCGCGTTTGGTGGGGGCAAGATCGACGTTGTAGAGGGTGGGGCTGATGGCCTGGCCTGATGCTGCGCTGGCTGATTCACAAAGGGCTTCGACGCCTGTGGCGGGGTGGGCGGAAGAGTCTGACGGCGCTGTCAGGTCAGGAGCCTTTTCGACGCCGACCGGTGGAGGGGTCTGCATGGGGATCTCCGGTTCTTGAAGGATTCGCAGTGGTGAGCGCAGGTCCACGGGACCGGTTCTGTTATTCCACATTGCGAAAAGTAGATATTGCTTAGTGGAATAAGAGTATGACGTGCATCACCTGCGGTCAAGGAGCCGCAGGGATGCCGCCAGTCACAATCGGCTCACAAGCGTCAGTGGGCCTACGCTGGCGCCGCGGGCCGCCACTTGTGTTGACCGCACTTCCGCCTCCTCGCTAATCTCGTATAGCAATAATGTTTTCTCACAATACGAAAACATGAGCCCAGCATTCAAAGACGAAAAGAGGCTGACGTGGCTGCAGGAGAAGATACCTCCCATATCCTCAGCGGGTTGACTAACCAGCTGCCTGATCGTGATCCGGAAGAGACTGCCGAGTGGGTTGAGTCCCTGGATTCGTTGATCAGGGAACAGGGCACTGAGCGTGCCCAATTCATCATGCGGAGCCTGCTGCAGCGTGCGGGTGCGCAGAGCGTCGGGGTGCCGATGGTGACCACCACCGATTACGTGAACACGATCCCGGTGGACCAGGAAGCCGAGTTCCCCGGGAACGAGGAGTACGAGCGCCGCTACCGGGCGTACATGCGGTGGAACGCCGCGGTGATGGTCCACCGTGCGCAGCGGGCGAACATCGGTGTGGGCGGGCATATCTCCACCTACGCCGGCGCCGCGACCCTGTACGAGGTCGGGTTCAACCACTTCTTCCGCGGCAAGGACCACCCCGGCGGCGGGGACCAGGTCTTCTTCCAGGGCCACGCCTCCCCCGGCATGTACGCCCGCGCGTTCATGGAAGGCCGCCTTTCGGAAGAGGACCTGGACGGGTTCCGGCAGGAAAAGTCCAAGGAAGGCCACGCGCTCTCCTCCTACCCGCACCCGCGGCTGATGCCGCACTTCTGGGAATTCCCCACCGTGTCCATGGGCATCGGGCCGATGAACGCGATCTACCAGGCCCAGTCCAACCGGTACCTGCACAACCGCGGCCTGAAAGACACCTCCGACCAGCAGGTCTGGGCGTTCCTGGGCGACGGGGAAATGGACGAGCCCGAATCCCGCGGCCTGCTCCAGCTCGCCGCGAACGAGAACCTGGACAACCTGAACTTCGTCATCAACTGCAACCTCCAGCGCCTGGACGGCCCGGTCCGCGGCAACGGCAAGATCATGCAGGAACTCGAAGCGTTCTTCCGCGGCGCGGGCTGGAACGTGATCAAGGTCGTCTGGGGCCGGGAATGGGATGACCTGCTCGCCCGCGACACCGACGGGTCGCTGGTGAAGATCATGAACGAAACCCCCGACGGGGACTACCAGACCTACAAGGCCGAATCCGGCGGGTTCGTCCGCGAGCACTTCTTCGGGAAGGACCCGGCCACCAAGGACCTCGTCGCGGACCTGAGCGATGACCAGATCTGGAACCTCAAACGCGGCGGCCACGACTACCGCAAGGTCTATGCCGCGTACAAGGCAGCGACCGAATTCAAGGGCAAACCCACCGTCATCCTCGCCAAAACCGTCAAGGGCTACGGCCTCGGACCCCACTTCGAGGGCCGCAACGCGACCCACCAGATGAAAAAACTCACGCTCCAGGATCTGAAGGAATTCAGGGATTATCTCCGCATTCCTATTTCCGACGCCCGCCTTGAAGAGGATCCCTACCGGCCGCCCTATTTCCATCCGGGAGCGGACGCACCCGAAATCGCTTACCTGCTGGACCGCCGGCGCGAGCTTGGCGGCTTCACACCGGAGCGGCGTTCACACCATCAGGCTGTTGAACTGCCGGAGGCGAAATCCTATGAGGTCGCCAAACGCGGTTCGGGCAAACAGCAGGCCGCCACCACCATGGCTTTTGTCCGGCTCCTGAAGGATCTTATCCGCGACAAGAAGTTCGGACACCGGATTGTGCCCATCGTGCCGGACGAATCCCGGACCTTCGGCATGGACGCCTTCTTCCCCACAGCGAAGATCTACAACCCGGGCGGCCAGAACTACCTCTCGGTGGACCGCGACCTCGTCCTGGCCTACAAGGAATCCGCCCAGGGCCAGCTGATCCACCCCGGCATCAACGAAGCCGGCGCCGTGGCAGCGTTCACCGCCGCCGGCACCGCCTACGCCACCCACGGCGTACCCCTGGTCCCGGTCTACGTCTTCTACTCCATGTTCGGCTTCCAGCGCACCGGCGACGCCTTCTGGGCAGCCGCGGACCAGATGACCCGCGGGTTCATCATCGGCGCCACCGCAGGACGGACCACCCTCACCGGCGAAGGACTCCAGCACGCCGACGGCCACTCCCCCCTGCTGGCCTCCACCAACCCCGCCGTGATCACCTACGACCCCGCCTACGGGTACGAAATGGGGCACATCATCCGCGACGGCCTCGAGCGCATGTACGGAGAGGCCGCAAGCGGCCAAGGAACCGGAGCTGCATCCGATAAAAACCTGATGTACTACCTCACGGTCTACAACGAGCCCATCACCCAGCCCGCCGAACCTGAGAACCTCGACGTCAACGGTGTGCTGAGGGGCATTTACCGGGTATCGGCGTCCGAAGCTGCAGGCCCTAAGTCCCAGATCCTGGCCTCCGGCGTGTCCGTTCCCTGGGCCCTCGAGGCCCAGCGGATCCTCGCCGAGGACTGGTCCGTTTCCGCCGACGTCTGGTCCGTGACCTCATGGAACGAACTGCGCCGCGACGGCCTCGCCGCCGAGGAGGAAGCCTTCCTCAACCCCGGCGAACCCGCCCGCATCCCCTTCGTCACCCAGCAGCTCGAAGGAGCCACCGGCCCCATCGTCGCCGTGTCCGACTACATGAAAGCCGTCCCGGACCAGATCCGCCAGTTCGTCCCCAACGAATTCGCCACCCTCGGCGCCGACGGCTTCGGCTTCTCCGACACCCGCGCAGCAGCCCGCCGCTTCTTCAAGAACGACACCCACTCCATCGTGGTGAAAGCGCTGCAAATGCTAGCGGCGAGGGGCGACGTTGAGGAGGGGGCGCCGTCGTACGCCGTGGACCGGTACAAGCTCCTGGACGTCACCGCCGGAACCACCGGCGCGGCCGGCGGCGACGCCTGACCCCACCCGCCCAGTTTTTGTCCAGATATGCAGACTTCCGGGCCTCGCAACCCTGCATATCTGGACAAAAACTCTAATAAGGTGCAGCTATGCGGAACACTGATGCGGCCGGCACCACGGGGGTCGTCCTCGCGGCTGGCGGCGGCACCAGGCTGGGACGGGGGCCCAAGGCGCTGCTCCCCTACCGTGGCCGGCCCCTGGTTGAATCAGTAGCCGCAGCACTGCTCGACGGCGGCTGCCGCGAGGTTGTGGTGGTGCTCGGCGCGGGTGCCGTGGACGTTCAGGCTGCCGCCGGGCTGGACCGCTGCCGCACCGTGGTGAACCCGGACTGGAGGTCGGGAATGGGCAGCTCGCTCCTGCTCGGCAACGCTACCGCTGATGCGGGGGACCACCTGATGGTCGCGCTCGTGGACCAGCCCGGCGTGACTGCCGCAACGGTTCGAAGGCTGCTTGCTGCCCACCGTCCGGGCCGGGTGACCGCGGCCGCGTACGACGGCGGTGCTGCCGCGAACGAGGGTGGAGGCGGCGGGCTCCGGCGCGGCCACCCGCTGGTGATCGACGCCGCCCTGCGCCAGGCCGTGGCGGATACAGTGACGGGCGATGCCGGGGCGCGCGCCTTCCTGCGGGCCCACCCGGACCTGGTGGATGAGGTGGATTGCAGCGATCTGTCCAGCGGCCTTGACGTTGACGCGCCGGAGCACCTTCACCTGCTGGACTAGGTGGTGATGCTCCCGGCGAGGAGCAACTCCTCCAGCCCGCGCTTGAAGCCCGAGCGTCCGCCGTGGGAGGGATGCCGGACCTTGGGCGCGTCCACGCCGCTGGACACCAAGCTGCGGTGCGCGATGTTTCCTACGGCCACCACTGCCTCAATGCGGAAAAGTTCAACCAACGACTGCCAAAACGGTGTGCCCAGCCTTGCTTCGGTGATCCTTGGCGTCCGGTTGGACTGCGGTTTTCCGGGCACATGGGTATGCCATGGGCAGGCACTCCACAGCAGGGGCAGGAAGTCCAGTTCCGCCAGGACCTCCCACATCACCGTTGCCGTCGGCTCGGCAGCCACTCCCTCCGCCCCGACAGGCAGGGCGTAGCCTTTGCCCGGCCCGAACAGTCCAAAACTGTTGGCCGGTCCCTGGAACATAGTGCGGTTGGTGAAAGGCACGCCGGTGATCCGCATGCCCCTGAAGCCAGGGGCCTCGCCCAGCAGCAACACTTTCGGCGAGCGGTCCAGCATCTCGGAGAGGTAAAGCTCCAGGTTGCGCCGGCGCACGGCATTCCCAGGGTGGCTGTGGTCAAGGAAGTTGGTGCGGTCCGGCACCGTGGGCACTGCCGCGAGCCGCTCCACAAACGCGTTGACGGAGTCAGTCACCGGCATACTCCCAGGCGTAAGAGAGCCGCCCGGGGTCCCCGGGGCGAGCGGAGCGAGGCAGGGGGCAGGCGGCGAACGGGGTTACCAGCGCGGGTGGATGGCTTCGCGGAAGTAGTGGTCATAGATCCAGCGGACGCCGGCGTCGAACTCTTCGCCGACCTGCACGGACGCAGCCGCTGCGTTGGCCGTTGCCTGGTCCACGTTGCGTGCGCCGGGAATTACCGTAGTGACGCCGTCCTGGGCCGCGATCCAGGCGATAGCCGCCTGGGCCGTGGTGGCACCGGAAGGAACAAGCTGCTCGAACTCGGCCACGGCCTTCAGCCCGAGTTCGTAATCCACGCCGGAGAAAGTCTCGCCGACGTCGAACGAATCACCGTTGCGGTTGTAGTTCCGGTGGTCGTTCTCCGCGAAGGTGGTTTCCTTCGAGTACTTGCCGGACAGCAGGCCGGAAGCGAGCGGCACGCGGGCAATGATGCCCACATTGGCTGCCTTCGCAGCGGGAAGGACTTCGTCGAGGGGCTTGAGCCGGAATGCGTTGAGGATGATCTGGACGGAAGCCGTGCCCGAATGGCGGATCGCTTCCAGTGCCTCGTCCGTGCGCTCCACGCTGACGCCGTAGTTGCGGATGGCGCCCTCGGAAACCAGGGTGTCCAGGGCGTCGTACACCTCGGAGTTGCTGTACACCGGGGTGGGCGGGCAGTGCAGCTGGACCAGGTCCAGGGTGTCGGTGCCCAGGTTCTTCCGGGACCGGTCCACCCACTGGCGGAAGTTGGCCAGGGTGTAGTTCTCCGGCTGCTGGTCCACGCGCCGGCCCATCTTGGTGGCAACCGTGATGTCCAGGGCGGGGTTGTCCGCGAGGAACTTCCCGATGGCTTGCTCGCTCTTGCCGTCACCGTACACGTCCGCAGTGTCGAAGAAGTTCACGCCGGCCTCAGCGGACGCCGCCAGGATGGCCTGGGCCTGTGCCGGGTCAACGTTGCCCCAGTCCGCGCCAAACTGCCAGGTGCCGAGTCCCACGACGGAGACGTTACGTCCGGTCTTGCCTAAAATCCGCTGTTCCATCCCTCGACTATATGGGGTGCCCCGCGGGAGGCCGGAATTTTACGGGTCGCTGCGGCCGCCGCGCCGGATCCTTCACGTGGCCGAGCGCTGCAGGTTGGGAACCAGCCCCGCTTCCCTCAGTCCCAGGTAAACCTTGTCCCGGGCAATGGGCAGCGAGGCGAACCGCACTCCGGTGGCGTTGCGGATGGCGTTCGCGAGCGCCGGAGCCACCGGGTTGAAGGGGCTCTCGCTCATGGACTTGGCACCGAGGGGCCCAAGTTTGTCGTTGGTGTCCGCGAAGTACACCTCGCTGCGCGGCACGTCCGCAAAGGTGGGGATGTGGTACTGCCGCAGGATGTCCGTGGTGACCCGGCCGGCGTCGTCCACCACCACCTCCTCATACAGTGCGGCACCGATCGCCTGGGCAATGCCGCCCTCGATCTGGCCGCGGCACTGGCGCGGGTTCACCACCACGCCCGCGTCCGCTGCCTGCACGCTCTGCAGGATCTTCAGCTCTCCCGTGCCGCGGTTCACCGCCACCCTGAAGCCGTGCACGTTGAATGCCACGGACCGCGGCGTCCCGCCCCAGCGCCCCTCTGCCGCGAGTTCGACGCCGGCTTCCGCAGCCTCCTGGGCCAGTTCAGCCAGTGCCACGGGGGTACCGTCAATCACCACGGCGTCCCCGGCAAGGATGCACGCGGAGGCCTGGGTCTGGCGGATGCCTGCGGCGAAGGCGCGGATGCGGACGGCGAGTTCCTCCGCCGCGGCGAGCGTGGCCTTCCCGGCCACCACCGTTCCGGCGGACCCGAAGGCGCCGGTATCGTGCTCCACCAGGTCGGTATCGGACTGCCGCACCACAACCTTTGCGGCCTCCGTGGACAGTGCTGTGGCAGCCATCTGGGCGTGGACGGTGGTGGTGCCGTTGCCGAACTCCGCGGTGCCGACGTCGGCCTGGTACGTTCCGTCCGGCAGGAGCCGGAGCCGGGAGTGGGCAAAATGCCCGCGCGGGGGCACGGTGTCGATCATGGACAGGGCCGTACCCTCTCCGGTCAGCCACTCCGGGCCCAGCTCGTCCAGGCCGGCGGCGCGGTAGCGCTCCCGGCCGCGGGCCAGGGCATCGCGGACCAGGCTCAGGCACTGGTCCAGGCCGTAGCTTCCGTAGTGGACGTCCTCCTCGGGATCCGGCTGGGTGGAAAGCATCAGGTCGCCTTCGCGAACCATGTTCCGGCGGCGGAACTCAAAGGGGTCCATGCCGATGCCGGCCGCGAGCTCGTCCATGGCGGACTCAATGGCGAAAATCATCTGGCTCAGCCCGTACCCGCGGAACGCACCGGCCGGGACGGTGTTGGTGTACATCGCGTGGGCATCCACTTTTTTATTCCCGCACTTGTAAACCGCCAGGGACTCCCCGCAGCCGTGGAACATCACGCCGGGCCCGTGGTTGCCGTACGCGCCGGTGTTGGTCAGGACATCCAGTTCCAGGGCAGTCAGCCTGCCGTCCACGCTGGCGCCGGCCTTGAGCTTGATGGTGAAAGGATGGCGGGTGGTGGTGGCGGTGAACTGTTCCGTGCGGGTCAGCTCCAGCTGGACGGGGCGCCCCAGTTTCAGGGCCGCGAGCGCCACGATGTCCTCGGTCAGGACCTCCTGCTTGCCGCCGAAGCCGCCGCCAACCCGGCCAGCCACCACGTGCACCTGCTCCTCCGGCAGCCCGAAGACCCGGCACAGCGTGCGCCGGACCAGGAACGGAACCTGGCTGGAGGTCCGGACCTGCAGGCGCGCTTCGCCGTCCACCGAGGCGATGGCCGCATGTGTTTCCAGGGCCACGTGCTGGACGCGCTGGGTGCGGTAGGTCTGTTCATGGATGAAGTCCGCCGCGGCGAAACCCTCGGCTACGCTCCCGAGTTCGGAATGGAGCTCGGCCACCACGTTCTGCCCGGGCCGCGAAATGCGGGACACCGTTCCGTCCTTGTCCCCGTGCACCAGCGGCGCGCCGGGCAGCAGCGCCTCCTGCGGCGAGAAGACGGCCTGACGTTCCTCATACTGCACCTCCAGGGCCCGCACCCCGGCCTCGGCGGCGGCCACTGTCTCAGCCACCACCGCGGCCACGCGCTGGCCCCGGAACCGCACTACGTCATCCAGCACCCGGGTATCGTCCGGGTCATCCGTGAAGAGTTCATGCTGGGCGGTGGAGAACAGCTGCTCCGGTGCGTCCCGGTGGGTGAAGACCGCCACCACTCCTGGCACCTTCAGGGCAGCCGCGGTATCGATGGCCAGCACCTTTGCGTGGGCGTGCGGCGAGCGCAGGAGCTTCAGGTGCAGCAGGCCCTGCAGCTGGTCAGCGGGAACGTCAAGGGTGTAGCGGGCGGTGCCCGTGACCACCGCACGGCTGGCGGGGGCCGGGACGTCGTCGCCCAGCCGTCCGGGTTCGGGGTCCGGCTGGCCTGCCCCTGCGATGCCGGAGCCCGGGCCTTGGGGATCCGGGTGCCCGGCGTGGCCGCAGACGGCGTCGGAGATGGCACGGTAGCCGGTGCAGCGGCACAGGTTTCCCTTGAGGTTCCGGGGCAGGTTCTCTGTCTGCCCGTCGTCGAAGGCGGCGGCGGTCATCACCATGCCCGCGGTGCAGAAACCGCACTGGAAACCCTGCCGCTCCATGAACTGCTGCTGCACCGGATGCAGGTCCGCAGCCCCGCCGGCGGTTGCCGCCAGCCCCTCGATGGTGGTGACCGCGTGCCCCTCCGCGCGGACCGCCGGGTAGATGCAGCTGTGCACCGGGGTTCCGTCCACGTGGACGGTGCAGGCGCCGCAGTCACCGCCGTCGCACCCCTTCTTCACGCCGAAGTTTCCCTGCTCGCGCAGGAAGGTCCGCAGGCACTGTCCCGGGCGGGGTGCGGCGTCCGCCGCGTTTCCGTTGATCTCGATGGCCATGCTCAGGCCCCTTCCTGCTGTGCTTCAGGCCCGCGGGAGTCCGGCGGCCAGAAATCGCCCGATACCCGGAGTCCGGGTGCCCCCTCCGGCGCGGCGAGTTCCGCGCGGATCTCTTCCGCGAGGCGGTAGGTCATGTCCCGGCGCCAGGCCGGCAGTCCGTGGATGTCGTTGTGGTACAGGTCGCCGGGGATCGCCTCGTCGAGGGCCCGGGCCAGGGCGTCGGTGTCCGGCAGGGCGTCAAAGCGCAGCTGCACGGGCCGCTTGGTGGCAGCGGTGACAGTGAGCACCAGGCGGTGTCCGTCGTCGAGCCTTCCGATCAGCAGGACCCCGGACCTGCCCAGGTTGCTGAGGGACAGGCGGCGGAAGGCCACCCTGGACGCAAGGGCCGACGCCGGGAGGAAGATGCTGCGGAGAAGCTCGCCGGGTGCCAGGCAGTTCCGGGCGTCGCCGGTGACGAAGTCTGCAACCGCCACGCTGCGGCTGGTCCCGCCGGGTGCGATCACTGTAGCCGTTCCGTCCAGGCCCGCGCAGAGCGAAATGACCGGACCGGCGGGCAGGGAGGTGCACAGATTGCCGCCCACCGTGGACATGTTCCATACCTTGAAGGAGGCCACGAAGGAATCGCAGCAGGGCCGGATTAGGTCCAGTGCCGGCCAGGCGCGGCCTGTTGCCTGCGTTGAAGCGGGAAGCTCTGTTGAACCGGGAAGCTTGTACAGCTCGGCGATGGTGCAGGTGGCGGCGAGTTCGATTCCGGCGTCAGTGACGGTTACGGGGGTCCAGCCTGAGCTCCCGAGGTCGAGCAGGCGCTTGAGCGGCTGCGGCCCGAACGCCAGGCTGCCGTAGGAGAACAGCACGGTGCCGCCGGCCAGCCAGGCGTCACCGTCCCGCCACTGTGCGGGGTCGGTGGTGGGCACTACCGCCTCGATGGTGTTCATGTCCATGCGATCTCCTGCTGCAAATCGTTGGTGGGTGCCGGCGGGCTGGCCGATGATGCGGCCGGCTGGTGGATGGGGCCGGAGGTTTCCCTCAGCGGCTGGTGGGTGGCTGCAGGGTTCCTGGCGGCGATGACTTCTGCGAGGACGGAAACCGCCACTTCCGCCGGGCTTGCTGCCCCGAGGTCCAGGCCGAGCGGTGAATGGAGCTGGGCGATCCGTCCGGGGAGTATCCCCCGGTCCAGGAGGGCGCCCACACGCTGGGCGTGGCTGCGGCGTGAGCCGAGCGCTCCGATGAAGGCGACGTCCAGCGCCAGCGCGGCTTCCAGCAACGGGATGTCGAACTTGGGGTCATGAGTCAGGACGCAGACCACGGTGCGGGAATCCACCCGCCCCGCGGCCGCTTCCGCTGCAAGGTACTGGTGCGGCCAGGCCGTGACCACCTGGTCCGCTGCCGCAAACCGGGCCTGTGAGGCAAAGGCCGGGCGCGCGTCCACCAGGGTGACCAGGTAGCCCAGCGGTTTGGCGGCAGGCAGCAGGGCAGCGCTGAAGTCGTTGGCGCCGAAGACCAGCAGTCGCGGCGGCGCGAGCCGGGTTTCCACCAGGACGGCGGCTTCACTGGTGCACAGCCCCGCTCCGCCAAGGTCCAGGACACCGGTTGTGCCGGAGCGGAGAAATGACTCGAGCAGCGCGGCGTTTGACCGCACGGCGCGTCCGCTGTTGCCAGTGCTTTCACTTCTACCGGTACCGTCGCGGCCCTCGAGCAGCCTGGCCAGGCCACGGTGTCCGTCCAGGGAGACGGCACCAGGGTCCGGAAGAACGACGGCGCCGCTGCCGCCGCCATCAGCGCGGCCGTCCAGCCGGCGGACCAGCGCCACGGGTTCGTCCGGCCCGTACTCGGCCAGCTGCCGGACAGCCGCTCCCAGGGCGCATCCGCGGTTCATGTTGGCAGGCTCGATGTGGACCTCCAGCTCTCCGCCGCAGGTGAGCCCGGCTGCGAAGGCGTCGTCCGCGCTGAAGCCGAACGTCTCAAGGCGCGTGGCGCCGTCGTCCATTGACTCCAGGGCGGCCGCCACCACGGCGCCTTCCACGCAGCCTCCGGAGAGGCTGCCCAGGACCGCGCCGTCCCCGGATACCAGCATGGAGGTGCCCACCGGCCGGGGGACGGAACCGCTGGCGCGCACGATGGTGGCCACTGCGAAGGGCTGTCCGGCCAGGGCCGGTGCCCAGGTGCCCAGTGAAGGGATCAGGTCAAGCATGGCGGCACTCCTTCTTCCGCGCTGCGGTGGTGTCCATATTGTCGTTGCTGCGGGCTGGTTCGGAAAGCATGTGGTTCTAAAGGCGCTGCCGTTCCGGACATCCGCGCCCCGGGCGGCGGATGTCCGGACGCGGATCGGTCAGGCGCCGAGCAGCAGGTTGATGGGTCCGCGGGCGAAGTACACCAGGAATCCGGCGCTGACCACCCACATCAGCGGATGGACCTTCTTCGCTTTCCCGGACGCCGCACCGATGATGGCCCAGCTGATGAAGCCCACGCCGATGCCGTTGGCGATCGAGTAGCTCAGCGGCATGGTCACGATGGTGAGGAATGCCGGCAGGGCCACGGCGAACCTGGTGAATTTGATCTCGCGGATCTGCGCCATCATCATTGCGCCAACCACCACCAGGGCAGCGGCGGCAACCTCCAGCGGAACCACGCTGGTGAGCGGGGTAAGGAACATCGAGCCCAGGAACAGCACGCCCGTGACCACGGACGCCAGGCCCGTGCGGGCACCTTCGCCGATGCCGGCGGCGGAGTCGATATATACCGTGTTGGAGGAACCGGACGTTGCACCGCCGGCCACGGCACCGAAGCCTTCCACGATGAAAGCGGACTTCAGCCGGGGAAACGTGCCGTCCTTATGGGCGACGCCGGCGCTCTTGGCCAGGCCGGTCATGGTGCCCATGGCGTCGAAGAAGTTGGTGAACACCAACGTGAACACCAGCATGGTGGCAGCCAGTGCCCCGATCCGGCCGAAGGCCCCGAACAGGTCGAACTGGCCCACCAGGCCCAGGTCCGGGGCGGACACCAGCTGGCCGGAGAGCACGGGGGTGTTCAGGTGCCAGCCGCCGGGGTTGGTGGCGCTGGCCGGACCGATTTTCAGGACAGCCTCCACAATGGCCGCGAGGACCGTGGTGGCGACGATGCCGATCAGCAGGCCGCCCTGGACCTTTCGGGCCACCAGGATGCCCATGGCCAGCAGGCCGATGATGAACACCAGCGTGGGGACTGAGGTGATGGAGCCGCCGTTGCCCAGCTGGACGGGCGGACCGCCCGCCGTTGCTTTAACGAACCCGGAGTCCACGAAGCCGATGAAGGCGATGAACAGGCCGATTCCCACCGTGATGGCGGCTTTCAGTTCCTTGGGCACAGCCCGGAAGATGGCGGTGCGGGCGCCGGTGATGCCGAACAGGACGATCAGGAAACCGTTGATCACCACCAGCCCCATGGCTTCTGCCCAGGTGACCTCCTGGATCACTGAGACGGCAAGGAACGAGTTGATGCCGAGACCGGCGGCCAGGCCGAACGGCAGGTTTGCCACGAGGCCGAAGAGGATGGTCATGACGCCGGCGGTCAGGCCGGTGACGGCGCCCACCTGCGCAGCGGAGAGCCAGCCCCCGGCGACGTCGGTGGGGGCGTTGTCAGCGCTGAAGCCGCCGAGGATCAGGGGGTTGAGGATGACGATGTACGCCATGGTGAAAAAGGTGACCAGGCCGCCGCGGAACTCCCGGGCAAGCGTGGAGCCGCGCTGGGTGATCTGGAAGAACCGGTCAAGGAAGGAGTCCGGGGCCGGCGGCCTGGGGGTGCGCGTTGCGGGCTTTGGGGTGCGGGTGCTTGGAGCCGAATGCTCGTCGTGGGAATTATCCAGGATGGTCATCCCAGCCGCCTAGTAGTCGATCCTGGACTCGAGCGTGTTCCAGGTGGTGAACGGCTCCAGCGGGGCGGGTGCCTGCGGATCGTCCAGCTCCAGTTTCGAGACCGGCATCAGGGAGTTCCTGTCCTGGTTCTCGAAGTATTCGTAGAAGACGGCGTCGTCAAATCCGACGGAGGCGGCATCATGCCTGTCCGCGGCGTACACAACGCGCTCAACCCTTGCCCACAGCGCGGAGGCCAGGCACATGGGGCACGGCTCGCAGCTGGTGTAGAGGGTGGCGCCGGTGAGGTCGAACGTGCCGAGTTCGCGGCAGGCCGTGCGGATGGCGGTGACCTCGGCGTGCGCGGTGGGATCGTTGTCCGCGGTGACGCGGTTGACGCCGTCGAACGTTTGGCCGCTGGCCGTGACGATCATGGCCCTGAAGGGTCCGCCGCTGTTGAGGACGTTGGCCGTGGCCAATTTGATGGATCTGGCCAGAAACTGTTCGGCCGTGACGGTGGTACTCATGATGCGACTTCCTTTTGCCGGGAAGCCTGATGCCGCTTGCAGGACCAGTAGAACCAGGTGCGACGGTTACCAGGCTTCAGCATGTGCTGTGAAGGTTAAGTTGCGCCTGGTAGATAGCTTCCCGGTGACCGGGTGCCCGCCTTTGGCAAGATCGAGGTTAGCACCGGATTGTGGCCGGCGCCATAGTTTTCTGGAAACTTAATTTCGCAATGTGAAATCTATGTTTCTGGCCGCTCACCCCGCCGGTCACATTCTGCCAGGCGTTGACGCAGCCGCGGCAACAGCCCTAGCCTGAGTCCCAGCCGCGCTGCTCCAGGTTTGAATCTGGCCCTGCAGCAGCTGCCACCTGGATCAGCAGACAGGGCCTCACTGAGCTGGAAAGACCACCGCCACGCTCAGGGAAGGACAACCATGGCGCATCCCAAGGCACCAGCCGCCCGCCTGTGGATCAGGAACCCGCAGGCCGCCTTTACCGCCAACGGGCTAGACGCCTCCGGCGGGCTGGTGGTCAGCGGCGGAGTCATTGCCGAGGTCCTGGCGGCCGGGCAAAACCCCTCGGAACCATGCCAGGAAACCTTCGATGCCGGCAGCCATGTGCTGCTCCCGGGCCTCATCAACACGCACCACCACTTCTACCAGACCCTCACCCGGGCGTGGGGTCCCGCAGCGAATGCCCCGCTGTTCCCGTGGCTGCAGAACCTGTATCCGGTGTGGGCCCGGCTGACGCCGCGGGACCTCGAGCTGGCATCGACCGTGGCGCTGGCCGAGCTTCTGCTTTCGGGCTGCACCACCGCCGCGGACCACCACTACCTCTTTCCAGCCGGCCTGGAGGACGCCATCGACATCGAAGTGGCAGCGGTCCGCCGGCTGGGAATGCGCGCCACGCTGACGCGCGGGTCCATGACCCTCGGAACGGACGACGGCGGCCTGCCGCCCCAGTCAACCGTGCAGGCACCGGAAGTGGTGCTGGCAGACAGTGAGCGGCTGGTGCGGCAGTACCACGAGCGTGGAGGCGATGCCGTGATCCAGATAGCGCTCGCCCCGTGCTCCCCCTTTTCGGTGACGAAGGAGATCATGGCCGAGAGCGCAGCCCTTGCGGAGCGCCTGGACGTGCGCCTCCATACGCACCTGGCGGAGACACGGGATGAGGAGGAGTTCTGCCGGGAAATGTTCGGGCTGCGCCCCGTGGACTACCTGGACAGCGTGGGCTGGCTGACGGACCGCACCTGGCTCGGCCACGGCATCCACTTCAGCGACGCCGAGATCAGCCGGCTGGGAGCCGCGGGCACCGCCGTCGCCCACTGCCCCACCTCCAACATGCGCCTGGCCTCCGGGACCGCGCGGGTCCTGGAACTGGAGGAGGCGGGAGTGCCGGTGGGGCTGGGAGTGGACGGGTCGGCGTCGAACGACGCGTCGAACATGATCCTGGAGGCACGGCAGGCACTGTATCTTCAGCGGCTGCGGTACGGGGCGGATGTTCCCGTGGAGCGCGCGCTCGGCTGGGCAACCCGCGGATCGGCGGCTGTGCTGGGCCGCGCAGGGCTGGGACAGCTGGCACCAGGGATGCAGGCAGACCTGGCCCTCTTCCGACTGGACGGCCTGCGCTTCTCCGGCAGCCACGATCCCGTCGCCGCGCTGCTGCTGTGCGCCGCCGACCGTGCTGACCGGGTGATGGTGGGCGGCCGGTGGCGCGTGGTGGACGGCATGATCCCGGGGCTCGACATCGCCGGCCTGATCGCCGAGCACTCAGCCGCAGCCCGCCGCCTGGTGAACGGGTAGCAGTGCCCTAAGGCTGCCTGCGGCCGAAGCTTGGCAGTGCGTGGATCCAGCGGGAGAACCTGCCCTGCACATGCTCGCGGTCGGCCGGAAGATTGAAATCGGGGTCCGTGCCGCCTCCGAGGGGAAGGTAGAACTCCGGAACGGCCTGCGCCGCCGCCTGTGCCGGTGCAACCGGCGTTGTGTCCTGCTGGTACATCTGATCCTCCTCCGAGGTAGTTTTTGTACGGGAAGTACTTCCGCTTAGCGGAAATAAAGTTTTGCTATACGGAATACAGTACGGGTGCACTGTTCCGCAGGTCAACAGTTCTCCGGGCCAGCAGTCACAAAGAGAATTTTCATCCTGTGATGTACACCACCGGTTTCCAGAGGTACGCTGGATGTCAACTCGTGGCGCATGTCACGTAACCTGGGAGCAGCAGGCAGGGTCGTAATGAGCTGGCATCAATGGATGCCGGCTCTTTTTTGTTGGGTCGGCTCCACCGGAAACGCGCTTGAAATGCGCGCTTAATTTCAGTGATGGAACCTAGGTTCCACTTACCGGAAGTTGGGAACAGACCATGAGCAGCAACATCATCCTTGGCGAGAACCAGTACGGAAAGGCCGAGGTCCGGGTAGTCAAGATCACCCGTGACAGCGACCGCCACGAGATCGAAGACCTGAACGTCACCTCGCAACTGCGGGGAGACTTCGCGGCGGCCCACCTCGAGGGCGACAACGCCCATGTGGTGGCCACGGACACCCAGAAGAACACCGTCTACGCCTTCGCCCGCGATGGCGTAGGTTCACCCGAAGCGTTCCTCCTGCGCCTCGGCGAGCACTTCACCTCCAGCTTCGACTGGGTGACCGGCGGACGCTGGGAAGCCGAGTCCTACAGCTGGAACCGCATCCAGGCCCACGGTGCAGAACACGACCATTCCTTCGTGCGCAACGGCCAGGAGGTCCGCACGGCGGTCCTGGTCCGCGACGGCGCCACCACGCACCTTATCTCCGGGCTCAAGGACCTGACCGTCCTCAAGTCCACCCAGTCCGGCTTCGTGGGCTACCCGAAGGACAAGTACACAACCCTTCCCGAAACCACGGACCGCATCCTGGCCACCGACGTCTCGGCCCGCTGGCGCTTCAAGACCGGAACGGACTTCAGCGCCCTGGACTTCAACAAGAATTACGACGACGTCAAGGGACTCCTGCTCGAAGGCTTCACGGAGAAGTACTCCCACGCCCTCCAGCAGACCCTCTTCGACATGGGCACCAAGGTGCTCGAAGCCCACAGCGAGATCGACGAGATCAAGTTCTCGATGCCCAACAAGCACCACTTCCTCGTGGACCTCTCCCCCTTCGGCCTCGACAACCCCAACGAGGTCTTCTTCGCCGCGGACCGTCCCTACGGCCTGATCGAGGCCACCGTCCAGCGCGAGGACGCCACCCCGGCGGCCATCGCCTGGTCCGGCATCGCCGGCTTCTGCTAAACCTCCACTACCAAACACCATCCGGTCCGGAGTTTTTGTCCAGATAAGACGACTTCCGAGCACACTTAGTCCGCATACGTGGACAAAAACTCCGGACCGCACCGAACGTCTTTCAGCACCACCGTTAGCCAGACAACGTTAGCCAGACGATGACGTCTGCCATGAACCAGAAAGTCTGCCATGAACATCAAGAACACCCTCAAAGCCGACGCCAAAAAGCAGGGCAAGCGCCTCGCCTCAAACCGGCCGGAGGACGAACGCCTTTCCATCGGGAGCAGCTTTGCCTACGGCTTCCAGCACGTCCTCACCATGTACGGCGGCATCATCGCGGTCCCGCTGATTGTGGGCCAGGCTGCCGGCCTCTCCCCGGCCGATATCGGCATCCTGATTGCAGCCGCCCTCTTCATGGGCGGGCTGGCCACGCTGCTGCAGACCATCGGCGTACCGTTCTTCGGCTCCCAGCTTCCCCTGGTGCAGGGTGTTTCCTTCGCCAGCGTGGCCACCATGGTGGCCATCGTCAGCGGCGGCGGCGGATTGCCGGCCGTGTTTGGCGCGGTCATCGTATCGGCGGCCATCGGCCTGCTGATCGCTCCGGTCTTCTCCAAGATCGTGCGGTTCTTCCCGCCGGTGGTGACCGGCACGGTCATCACCACCATCGGCCTGACGCTCATGCCCGTTGCGGCTAACTGGGCCATGGGCGGCAACCGCACCGCAGAGAACTACGGCAGCATGGCCAACATCGGTCTCGCTGCCGTGACCCTGGTCCTCGTCCTGCTCCTGAGCAAGGTGGGCAGCGCCACCATTTCCCGCCTCTCCATCCTCCTCGCCATGGTGGGCGGCACCATCATCGCCGTCGTTACCGGCATGGCGGACTTCTCCAAGGTGGGCCAGGGACCCATCGCAGCCTTCCCAACTCCCTTCCACCTCGGCGCCCCCACCTTCGAAATCGCCGCCATCATCTCCATGGTGATTGTGGTACTGGTCATCCTCACCGAGACAATGGCGGACATTCTGGCAGTTGGCGAAATCGTAGGGACCAAGGTCGATTCCAAGCGGATCGCGGCCGGACTCCGCGCGGACATGGGATCCAGCCTGGTCGCCCCGATCTTCGGCTCGTTCACCCAGAGCGCGTTCGCACAGAACGTTGGCCTGGTGGCAGTCACCAAGATCAAGAGCCGTTACGTTGTGGCCGCGGGCGGCGTAATCCTGGTCATTCTCGGCCTGCTGCCCGTCATGGGCCGCGTTGTTGCAGCCGTCCCCACCGCGGTTCTGGGCGGTGCAGGAATTGTCCTGTTCGGCACGGTGGCCGCCAGCGGCATCCGGACGCTGGCCAAGGTGGAATACAAGAACAACATGAACCTGATCATCGTGGCGGCGTCCATCGGCTTCGGCATGATCCCCATCGCCGCTCCCACCTTCTATGACCAGTTCCCGTCCTGGTTCAGCACCATCTTCCACTCCGGGATCAGCTCAGCGGCCGTTATGGCCATCCTGCTGAACCTGCTGTTCAACCACCTCAAGGCCGGCAACTCGGAGAACCAGTCGGTGTTCGTGGCGGGCACGGGGCGGGTCATCAGGGAAGAAGACCTGAAGTGCCTCGAGCACGGGGACCGCTTTGAAAACGGCAAACTCATCGACTGCGACGGCAAGGAAGTCCCGGTCCAGTCGTCCGACAAGGCGTCCGAGCACTAGCAACGCCGCCAAACGACGACGGCGGCCCGCTCCGGGAAGGAGGGGGCCGCCGTCGTACTCAGCTGAGAGTTTTTGTCCAGATACGCAGGGCAAACGGGTGGCAATGTCAAGTGGTGGGAGCAACGCGGGGTGGTTAGGCCGCTTGCAGCAGCTGGTTTAGCCGGTTGGCTGGGGTGTCGAGGTTGAGGGTCGGTCGGGGGCGGCGGTTGAGCTTTGCCGCGATGCGGTTGAGGTCCTCAGGGGTATGGGCCGAGAGGTCGGAGCCTTTTTCGAACCAGAACCGCAGGAGCCGGTTGGTGTTTTCATTGGTGCCGCGCTGCCAGGGCGAGTGCGGGTCGCAGAAATAGAGCGTGGTTTCCAGCGCGGTCTGGATCTTCGCGTAGCCGGCGAGTTCTGTGCCGCGGTCCCAGGTGATCGAGCGGCGCAGGTGCTCCGGGAGGTTCGCCATTTCCCGGATCATCGCGGCGGCGACGGTTTCGGCGGTGTGGTCCCCGGGCAGGTGCAGCAGGATCGTGAACCGGGTTGAGCGCTCCACGAGAGTGCCGATCGCGGTCCCGTCAGAACCGATGATCAAGTCACCTTCCCAGTGCCCGGGGACTGCCCGGTCCTGGACCTCGGCGGGGCGTTCGCTGATCTTGAACGCCTCCTTGTAGGGGCTGCTCTTGAGCCGGTCGGCGGTGTGGGGGATGCGTTGTTTACGTTTCAGGCTGAGGTTTTCGGCCAGGTCTTTCCGCAGGCTTCCGCGGGTTTGGACGTATAGGGCCTGGTAGATCGTCTCGTGGCTCACCTGCATAGTCTGGTCACCGGCAAAGTAAAACGCCAGCATCGACGAGATCAGCTTAGGGCTCCACCCATCGTCCATCCACACCGCGATCAGCCGGCACAAATCCTCGTCCTCGATGAGCTTGAAGGGCTTGGGCCGGCGGCGTGCCTGATGGGCTCTGGTGTGCGCGACTTTAGCGTTGTACCTGCCCTCGGCGTCACAGTTGCGGTTGACCTCCCGCCAGATGACGGACTTGTCCCGTCCGATGGCCGCACCGATCTTCGCGTAGCTCATCCCGGCTTGCCGGCCCATCTGAATCATCCCCCTCTCGGCTTCGCTCAGTGCCCGCCCGCAGGAGACCTCCACGGACGGGGCAGGATCTGCCAGGCCGCCATGGGCCGAGATGCTCAGCGTCATCTGACCAGACTCGGCCCACCACTTCTTCCCGGTCCCGCGCGAGGCTCCGACACGCCGTGCAGCCTCACTGACGGACGCGCCGGAGCACACCAAATCAAGAAAATCATCACGAACATGGACAGGAAACAACTTCGGCATCAAACGCTCCATCAATCAGAGCGTTGCAACCACCATATGAATCTGCCGGTGTTTAAGTCGGCATATCTGGACAAAAACTCCTGGGTCAGGTGCGGTTCATCTCCAGGGAAATGGCCTCAGCGGCCTCACGGAGGACGGGCACCGCTTTGTCCGCGAAGTGCTCGTCAACGCGGGACACTGGGCCGGAAACCGAAATGGCAGTGGGGGTAGGGGCGTTGGGCACCGCCATGGCGAAGCAGCGGACACCCAGTTCCTGCTCCTCCTCGTCGATGGAGTAGCCGCGTTCCCGGATGAGCTTGAGGTCGGCCAGGAGGTCATCGACGTCGCCGATGCTCTTGGGGGTGGGGGTGGGCATCCCGGCACGGGTGACGATGCCGCGGACCACGTCGTCGTCCAGCTGGGCCAGGATGGCCTTGCCGACGCCGGTGGCATGGGTATGGGCCCGCCGGCCCACCTCGGTGAACATGCGCATGGCATGGAGTGAGGGCACCTGCGCCACGTAGATGACCATGTCCGAGTCGAGCACGGCCATGTTGGACGTCTCCCCCAGCCGGTCCACGAGGTTTTTGAGCTGCGGCCGCGCCACGGCGCCAAGCTGCTTGTTGGCCCCCTCGCCGAGCCTGATGAGCCGCGGGCCCAGGGCGTAGCGCCGGTTGGGCAGCTGGCGGATATAGCCAAGCGATACCAGGGTGCGCAGCAGGCGGTGGATGGTGGGCAGCGGCAGGTCGGTGGACGACGACAACTCGCTGAGGGTGACGTCGCCGCCGGCGTCTGTAATCAGTTCCAGCAGTTCGAAGACGCGCTCAACGGACTGCACGCCTCCAGCGGCTTTTTCAGCCATGACCAGTCTCCTGTGGACTCGGATTCCGACAAGTCTTATCCGCATCGTGAAAAGAATTGCCCTAGAAGTCCCAAGATACAGCACAACCCGGGCAGGCGCGATGAATAGCAACACGGGCTTGTATTTCCACAAAGTAGATAATAATATCCATAATACGAAAACATTCGGACTGGAACAGAAGCCCACTGGGCCCAACAGGAGGACATTCAATGGCGAACCCGAGCCCCGGAAATTCCATCACCCTGCGCGTGGAAGCACCCTCAAGCTTCAGCGCCACAAGCGAGCTCGCTGCGGCAGTAGGTGCAGCCGGCGCTGCCATCACTGCCCTTGACGTCACCGAGTCCCATCACGAGACCCTGGTTGTGGACGTCACCTGCAACACCACTGACGACGAGCACGCCGGCCGGGTCAAGGACGCCCTTAACGCGCTCGACGGCGTCACGGTCCAGCACGTCTCGGACCGCACCTTCCTGATGCACCTGGGCGGCAAGCTCGAAGTCGTCCCCAAGGTAGCCCTGCGCAACCGCGACGACCTCTCCCGCGCCTACACTCCCGGCGTCGCCCGCGTCTGCCTGGCCATTGCCGAGGACCCGTCGGCGGCCCGCAACCTGACGGTCAAGCGCAACACCATCGCCGTCGTCACGGACGGCTCGGCCGTGCTGGGCCTGGGCAACATCGGCCCGGCAGCCGCCCTGCCCGTCATGGAGGGCAAGGCCGCGCTGTTCAAGCAGTTCGCCAACGTCGATGCCTGGCCGGTCTGCCTGGACACCCAGGACACCGAGGAAATCATCAGCATCGTCAAGGCACTGGCCCCCGTGTACGGCGGCGTGAACCTTGAGGACATCGCAGCCCCGCGCTGCTTCGAAATCGAGAACCGCCTCCGCGACGAACTGGACATCCCGGTGTTCCACGACGACCAGCACGGCACCGCAATCGTCACCCTCGCCGCCCTTGTCAACGCTTTGCGCGTGGTGGGCAAGAAGCTGTCCGAGGTCCGCATTGTGGTCTCCGGTGTGGGCGCGGCCGGTTCCGCCATCATCCAGCTCCTCAAGGCCCAGGGCGCGCAGCACATCATTGCGGCCGGCCGCTCCGGCGCCATCCACGCAGGGCAGGAATACGGGGACGAGCACCGCAG
Source organism: Pseudarthrobacter quantipunctorum (assembly GCF_045291495.1). NCBI lineage: Bacteria > Bacillati > Actinomycetota > Actinomycetes > Micrococcales > Micrococcaceae > Pseudarthrobacter > Pseudarthrobacter quantipunctorum. The sequence continues at coordinate 525,098 of NZ_CP148033.1, read as the reverse complement.
CTGGATCGCCGCGAACACCAACCCGGAAGGCTTCGACGGCACCCTGCACGAGGCCCTCGCGGGTGCGGACGTGTTCATCGGCGTCAGCGCCCCGCACGTGATCGGCGAGGAGCAGGTGGCGGCGATGGCACAGGATGCCATCGTGTTTGCCATGGCCAACCCGACCCCGGAGATCGACCCGGTGGTGGCGGCACGGCACGCCGCAGTGGTGGCCACCGGGCGCAGCGACTTCCCCAACCAGATCAACAACGTGCTGGCCTTCCCCGGCTTCTTCCGGGGACTGCTGGACGCCGGAGCCTCGGACATCACTCCGGAGATGCTGGTGGCCGCCGCGGACGCCATTGCCAACCGGGTAGCTGACGAAGAGCTCAATGCCAGCTACATTATCCCCAGCGTCTTCGATCCCCATGTCGCCGCCGATGTTGCCTCAGCTGTTGCCGCGGCCGCCCACGCAGCAAACGTGGCCACCGCGGTTGAACCGGCTGAAGCCGCGGCTCCCGAAGCCGCCCTGGCCAGCGCCTGATTCACTGCCTGACTGCAAGCCACAAGGAAAGGACCAGAAATGGCCATCACTGTCACAGATCCCCGGCCGATTGACCGCGCGGAGGAGATCCTCACCCCCAAGGCGCTGGCCTTTATCGAGGAGCTTCACACCCGCTTTGCCGGCACCCGCAACGAGCTCCTGGCGGCCCGTGCCGTCAAGCGCCAGCGGGTGGCCGAGACCGGAAAGCTGGACTTCCTGCCGGAGACGCAGGACGTGCGCGACGGCGACTGGAAAGTTGCGCCCGCACCCGCACCGCTGCAGGACCGCCGGGTTGAAATGACCGGGCCCGCCTCGCCGGCGAAGATGGCCATCAATGCCCTGAACTCCGGCGCCAAGGTGTGGCTCGCGGACCTCGAGGATGCCAGCACCCCCACCTGGGGCAACGTCGTCGACGCCATCCTCAACCTCCGCGACGCCGCCCAGGGCACCCTCAGCCACACCTCGGACGAGGGCAAGGAGTACAGGCTCCGCACCGACGCGCCGCTCGCCGTCGTGGTGGCCCGCCCCCGCGGCTGGCACATGCCCGAAAAGCACCTGCTCATCAACGGTGAACCCACGGTGGGCGCCCTCGTGGACTTTGGCCTGCACTTCTTCCACGTAGCCAAGCAGCTGGTCCTCAACGGCCAGGGCCCGTACTACTACCTGCCCAAGATGGAAAGCCACCTCGAGGCGCGGCTGTGGAACGACGTCTTTGTCTTCGCGCAGGACTACCTCGGCCTGGGCCAGGGGACCGTCCGCGCCACCGTCCTGATCGAGACCATCCCGGCCGCGTTCGAGATGGACGAGATCCTTTACGAACTGCGGGACCACGCCTCCGGCCTGAACGCCGGCCGCTGGGACTACCTGTTCAGCATCATCAAGTACTTCCGGGACGCCGGCGAGGAGTTTGTGCTGCCGGACCGCGCGTCGGTGGCCATGACCGCTCCGTTCATGCGCGCCTACACCGAGCTGCTGGTCAAGACCTGCCACAAGCGCGGCGCCTTCGCCATGGGCGGCATGGCCGCCGTCATCCCCAACCGCCGCCACCCCGAGGTGACCGAGGCCGCCTTCGCCAAGGTCCGGGCGGACAAGACCCGTGAGGCCAACGACGGGTTCGACGGCTCCTGGGTTGCGCACCCGGACCTGGTGCCCACCTGCCGGGAAGTGTTCGACTCCGTCCTGGGCGACAAGCCCAACCAGCTGGACAAGCAGCGCCCCGAGGTGTCCGTCACGGCAGAGCAGCTGCTGGACGTCACCTCCGCCGAAGGGCAGGTCACCGAGGCAGGCCTTCGGCTGAACCTGTACGTCGCCGTGGCCTACACCGCGGTGTGGTTGTCCGGCAACGGCGCTGTTGCCATCCACAACCTCATGGAAGATGCCGCCACGGCGGAAATCTCCCGCTCGCAGGTGTGGCAGCAGATCCGCAACAAGTCCGTGCTCGCGGACACGGGCAACACCGTTACCCGCGAGCTGGTGGAGCGGATCCTGGGCGAGGAAACCGAGCGGCTGCGCAGCGAATTCGGCGACGAGGCTTTCCGCCGCTACTACCAGCCCGCCAGCGAACTGATCGCGGACATCTGCCTCTCAGAGGACTACACGGACTTCCTCACCACCCCGGCCTACGAACTGGTGGGCTGAGGCATGGCGGAAACACCCAGGCCGTCGTTGTCCGCGAGGGATCTGGCAACCATCGACGGGCAGCTGGCCGCCACGGACCGCCTGCTTGAGCGGAACTACCCGGGCGACGACGGCTCACGCCAGCCCGTCCATACCGTGTACGTCCCCGCGGACCGCTTTACGGCGTCGTTCGCTGCTGACTGGGGCGGCCAGGCGATGGCGACGGCGGCCGCGCACGGCGGGCTGGAACGCCTCGGTGCGCTGCTGGGCCAGGACAACGCGCTGGCGGAAGCCGTGGCGCCCCGCGTCGAGGCCAAGCTGGCAAGCGAACCGATCGAAGACCTCCGGCTCGATTTCGAGGACGGCTTCGGGGACCGGGGCGACGACGCCGAGGACGCTGCAGCAGTTGCCGCAGCATCCGCTGTGGCCACCGCCGTCGCGGCCGGGTCCGCTCCCCCGTTCATCGGCATCCGGTTCAAGTGCTTCGAGGCACCCACCAGGGCCCGCGGACTCCGGACGTTGGACCTCTTCGTCTCCGGACTCGCGGCCGCCGGTGAACTGCCCGAGGGCCTGGTCCTGACCCTGCCCAAGGTCACCACGGTGGCCCAGGTCCAGGCCATGGACTTCGCCGTCTCCAGGCTGGAGGAGATCCATTCCCTCCCCGCCGGCCGGCTCCGCTTCGAAGTCCAGGTGGAGACCCCCCAGCTCATCCTGGGTCCGGACGGCACGTCCCCGGTGGCGCAACTGCCGCACGCCGTGCCCGGCCGGATCAGCGGCCTGCACTACGGCACGTACGACTACTCCGCATCACTGCAGATCTCGGCCGAATACCAGTCCATGGAGCACCCGGTGGCGGACTTCGCCAAGGAAGTCATGCAGCTTGCGGTTGCCGGCACCGGCATCCGGCTCTCTGACGGGTCCACCAACATCATCCCGGTGGGCGACAACGTGGAGAACGCCTGGCAGCTGCACGGCCGGCTGGTCCGGCGGTCGCTGGAGCGGGGCTACTACCAGGGCTGGGACCTGCACCCCGCCCAGCTGCCCAGCAGGTTCGCGGCCACCTACGCCTTCTACCGTCAGGGCCTTCCGGCCGCCGCAGCCCGGCTGCGCAACTACGTGGAACAAACCGAAGGCGGCGTCATGGACGAACCCGCCACGGCCCGCGCCCTGGCAGCGTTTGTCCTGCGCGGCGTCCAGTGCGGCGCCGTCGGTGCGGATGAAGTCCAGGCGCTGGCCGGCGTCGGAATTCCGCAGCTGACTGCGCTGGCGCACCCACGGCTCGCCACCACTTCCAACTCCTAGTTAAGGATCACTTTTCATGGGCAAGTACTACTCCCCCACCGGCGGACTGCCGCCGCAGACGCACCTGACCACCGAGCGCGCCATCGTCACCGAGGCGTACACGGTGATCCCTAAGGGCGTCATGACGGACATTGTCACCTCCAACCTTCCCGGTTTCTCGAACACGCGGTCCTGGATCATCGCCCGCCCCATCTCCGGCTTCGCCACCACGTTCTCGCAGCTGATCGTGGAAATCGGCCCGGGCGGCGGCGCCCCCAAGGCCGAATTCGAGGCCGGCGTTGAAGGAGTCATCTTCGTGACACGCGGCAAGGTGAACCTCACCCTCGACGGTGAACTGCACCAGCTTGAGGAAGGCGGCTACGCCTACCTGGCTGCCGGGTCCGAGTGGGGCCTGGAGAACGTTTCCGGCGACGTTGTGTCCTTCCACTGGATCCGCAAGGCCTACGAGCGCCTTGAGGGCTACGAGGCCAAGTCCTTCGTCACCAACGAAAAGGACGTGGAGCCCACCGCGATGCCGGACACCGACGGCGCCTGGAAGACCACCCGCTTCACGGACTCCAGCGACCTGGCCCACGACATGCAGGTGAACATCGTGACGTTCCAGCCCGGCGGGGTCATCCCGTTCCCGGAAACCCACGTCATGGAGCACGGCCTCTACGTCCTGGAGGGCAAGGCCATGTACCTGCTCAACAATGACTGGGTGGAGGTGGAGGCCGGCGACTTCATGTGGCTGCGCGCCTTCTGCCCGCAGGCCTGCTACGCCGGCGGCCCGGGCGAATTCCGCTACCTGCTGTACAAGGACATGAACCGCCAGGTCCGCCTCACCTGACCCGCCCCGCCCAACTGGGTAGCAGCACATGTCGTATTGGACCCCCAAAAGGACATGTGCTGCTACCCAGTTGGAGGGAAAATTGGTGGCATGGGCACAAGCCGGGTCCGCAGGTGGAGGGGCATTGCGGCAGCCCTGTGCGTGGTCCTGCTGGCGGGATCCTCTGCCGGTTGCATTGGCGGACCGGATCCGCCTGAGCCGGAGCCTGAGCCGCCCGCAGCCTTTGCGCTGCTGGAGGCTTTCAGCACCCGGATGCTGGCTGAAGGAGCCCCTGCCGTCCTGATCGCCGCCCGGAACGGAACCACCACCTGGACCCATGCAGCCGGCGTACGGAGCCTGGACTCGGGCGAGCCTGCCACGGTGTCCGATCCCGTCCGCGTAGGCGGCATCACCGAATCCTTCATCGCAGCCTCGGTGATGAGGCTTGTTGCGGAGGGCAGGCTGGACCTGGACAGCCAGGCAAGCCGCTACCTGCCGGAGTTTGGAAGCGTCCTCCATCCACCCGGCCCCGTGAGCGTCCGGCAGCTCCTGACCCACGAATCCGGGATCCCCGACTTTACGGTCCCCCTGCTGGCGTCCGGAAGCTGGGCGGAGACGATGAACCGGCCGCTCAGCCTCGAGCAGCAGCTGGCCCTGGCGGCCACCGTGCCATGGGACGGCCGGCTGGCGCGGATCTTCGACTATTCCCGCACCAACTACGCAGCGCTTGCCCTGATCGTTGAGCGTCTCCGCGGCGAGGGGATCGAGGAGGTCCTGGCCGCGGACATCGCCCGCCCCCTGGGCCTGCAGGCGACCCGGATGGGCGGTCCCCCGCCCACGGGAATGGTCCATGGGTACGTCACCCTCGAGGGCAGGCGCACGGATGCCAGCATGCCCGCCTGGCAGGCGGAGTCGCCCTCCACCGGGGCCGTGTCCACGGTGGAGGAGGTGAACACGTTCTACGCCGAGCTTCTGCAGGGCAGGCTGCTTCCCCCGGACAGCGTGACGGCCATGAAGGGCGGCTACTCGCAGTACTACGGCTTTGCCCTTCGGCGCTGGAACAACACCTGCAACAACCGCTTCTACTACGGCCTGCCCGGTGACACCGACGGCTACGGAATGATCACCATGACCAGCGAAGACGGCAGGAGCCAGCTGGCGATATCGGTCGCCTACCCTCCCGCGCCGCCCACCCTTGAGGCCAACCCGCTGATCCATGAGATGCAGGACGTTGCACAGGAAGCCCTCAACAGCCTGTGCTGAGGGCCTCCTGCCGGGCTTCCCGCCTGGGAGTCCGTTTGGCGCTTAGGCCCCCGGGTTCAGGACCACCTTGATGCAGCCGTCCTCTTTCTTCTGGAACTTCTCGTACAGGGCGGGCGCGCCTTCCAGCCCCGAACGGTGGGTGACCAGGTCCATCACGCCCAGCGGATCGGCGTCGTCCTCCACCAGGGGCAGGAGCTCGTCAGTCCAGCGGCGGACGTTGCACTGCCCCATCCGGACCTGGATCTGCTTGTCGAACATGGTCAGCAACGGCATGGGGCTGGCGGTCCCGCCATAGACGCCGCTCAGGGACAGCGTCCCGCCGCGGCGGACGGCATCGATGGAGGTGTGGAGTGCGGCGAGGCGGTCCACCCCGGCGGTCTCCATCGCCTTTTGCGCCAGCTTGTCCGGCAGGAGTCCGAGGGCCTGGTGGGCGAAGCCAGCAACAGGGGAACCATGGGCTTCCATGCCGACGGCGTCAATCACCGCATCCGGGCCCCTTCCGGCTGTCATCTCCCGCAGCTGGTCCGCCACGCCCTTGCCGTAGTCGAGTGTTTCGACGCCGTGCCGTTCCGCCATCGCGCGGCGTTCGGGGACTGGATCCACGCCAATGACCCGGAGCCCCCGCTGGACGCCGATCCGTGTGGCGAACTGACCGACGGGTCCCAGGCCGAACACAGCCAGGGTTCCTCCGGCCGGGACGTCCGCGTATTCCACGCCTTGCCAGGCGGTGGGGAGGATGTCCGAGAGGAACAGGTACCGCTCGTCCGGAAGCTCACTCCCCACTTTCACCGGGCCGTAATCGGCATGCGGCACGCGCAAATATTCGGCCTGGCCGCCGGGAACAGAACCGTACAGTTCCGAGAAGCCAAAGAGGGCTGCGCCGGAACCCTTGCTCTTGACCTGGGTGGTTTCGCACTGGGACTGCAGGCCCAGCCCGCACATGAAGCAGTGGCCGCAGGAGATGTTGAAGGGAACCACCACACGGTCGCCCTTGCGGAGGTTGGTGACAGCGCTGCCCACCTCTTCAACGATGCCCATCGGTTCATGGCCGATCACGTCGCCCTTGTGCATGTATGGCCCCAGGACCTCGTACAGGTGCAGGTCCGAGCCGCAGATGGCCGTGGAGGTAATGCGGACAATGGCATCGGTGGGCTCCTGGATCACGGGATCAGGTACTTCTTCCACGCTTACCGAGCCTTTTCCTTGCCAGGTCAGTGCTTTCACGATTCGCCTTCCGGTGGTGTTGCCTTCTGTCCGGGCCGGAGCCCATAGATCGACGGTATCGGCTTCGGCAGAAAAAAGTAAGCAAGCTGACTAAAGTCTTGTCCTTGTGGCCCGGGGCTTCTAGCGTAGGAAGGGCCAGATTCCAAGAAACGCGCGAAAGAGGAACGCCATGACGCTCTACCAGCCGGAACCGGTTGAGATCTCTACCCGCATGCGGCCCGGCGAGTGGACGGAAGAGAGCCTGGAGGCACTCGTTGGCACGTACCACGCCCGGATCATGGAGATGGGCGCCAATATGGCGGAAGTGAGCACGGACATTGAGCGGAACGACGACGGGTCAGTCAAGGTGGCCGTTGTGTGGAACAAGCCCGCGAACGCCGGCGACGAGGACGCCGTCACCGGTGGCCAAACGGTATGAGCGGGACTCAGTGCAGTCCTTATGTACTGGCGAGCAGCCTGCCAAGGGCGCTTGAGGGCAGGTTCCGCAGGAGGTCCCGGGGGCCTTCGTAGACCTCCACCGCCCCAGCATCCCGGAGTTCACCGGCGCTGACCCCGCCGCAGGTCACGCCGATCGCCGGGATTTCCAGTGCCGCCGCGGCCTGCATGTCCCAGACGGCGTCCCCGATATAGATGGCGTCCGCGGCCTGGACGTTGATGGCCTCCAGGGCGGCCACCAGGATGTCCGGGGCCGGCTTGCTGTTTTTCGCGTCATTGGCGCTGGTGGCGGCGTCAATAAAGGCTTCCGCGTCCAGGATGGACTTCATGACCTTCAGGTCCTTCCTGCGCGCTGAGGAGGCCAGCGCAACGGCCAGCCCTCCGGTGTGGCACTGGGCCAGCAGGTCCTTCGCCCCGTCCAAGGCCCGCAGCGATGGCCAGTGGGACGCGTAAAGCGCCCCGTGGCTGGCCAGGATCTCCGGGTCGAGGGCGCGGTCCCGCCCTTCGGGCAGGAGGCTGTCCACCAGGCGGTCGCCGCCCATGCCCACGTGACGGTGGATGGAGGCCATCGGGACGTCGTAGCCCTGCTGCCGGAAGGCGCCCCACCAGGAAACCGTGTGGATGTAGGACGAATCGATCAGGGTGCCGTCAACATCAAAAAGAACCCCCCGGCGTCGCCCGCCAGGGGGTACAAGGCTGTGGGGTGCCATCAGCTGACCGCTGCCCGCTTTGCCGCCGGCGCCTTCTTCTGGCGGGCCGCGTCTTCCTTTGCGGAACTTACCGGGCGGACGCGCTCCCGCAGGACCGTTCCTGCGCCGCCGTGGCTCTTGTCCCGGATCAGCCCGGTCCCGGCAATTTCCCGCGCCATGGCCACACCGGCAACGGCAGCCCTCTTCGTGGGAAAGGTGACCGAGATGGCCATCAGGCTCCCGGCTCCATCCAACATCCTTACCCTGTAGCCGCCGTCAGGCGCATCCACGAGCTCAAAATACCCGGCCATTCGTATCACTCCTCCGTCAGTCACCGCGTTGTGCTTTGTCAGGAGCACTGAGGTGTTAGTAAGTATACTTATCTCTTCTGCGAAGGAGAAGCCATCCTTGCCGCGCCGCCTCAGCACGGTCCCGCCGTCTCCGGCGGAATGGGGGTGTCACTTCGCCGAACCGTATCCTGATGCAGCTCCAGGGCGCTAGTCACAAGGGCAAAGTGGCTGAAGGCCTGCGGGGTATTGCCCAGCTGCCGGCCCGCCTTCACCGCCCATTCCTCACTCAGCAGGCCGACGTCGTTCCGCAGTTCCAGTAGCCGCTCGAAGAGTTCCCGGGATTCCTGGTGCCGGCCCGCACCCAGGAGTGCCTCCACCAGCCAAAAGGAGCAGGCCAGGAAAACGCCCTCATCCCCCGGCAGGCCGTCGTCGCTCTCAGCGGGCCGGTACCGCAGGACGAACCCGTCCTCGGTGAGCTCGCGCTGGACCGCATCGATGGTCCCGATCACCCGGGGATCATCCGGCGGCAGGAAGCCGACGCGCGGGATCAGGAGGAGGCTGGCATCGAGCTCCGGCCGGCCATAGGACTGGACAAAGGTGTTGCGGGCCGCGTCAAACCCGTTGGCCATGACGTCCTGGTGGATGGTATCCCGCAGCCGCTCCCAGCGCTCCACCGGTCCTGGCAGCCCGGAGTCGCGGACGCCTTTGACCATCCGGTCCGCGGCTACCCACGCCATCACTTTGGAGTGCGTGAAATGGCGGCGGGGTCCGCGCATCTCCCACAGCCCGTTGTCCGGCTGGTCCCAGATCGTCTCAAGGTGCTCCATCAGGGAAAGCTGGACGTCCCATGATTCATCCGGATGCGTCAGCAGCGAGTTCCGGGTCAGTGCCAGGCAGTCCAGCACCTCGCCCCACACATCGAGCTGCAGCTGCTCTGCCGCTCCGTTGCCGATGCGCACCGGGGACGAATTTTCGTAGCCCTTCAGCCACGGCAGCTCCATCTCCGGCAGGCGGCGCTCCCCGTGGATGCCGTACATGATCTGCAGGTCGGCGGGGTCGCCGGCCACCGCGCGGAGCAGCCAGTCCCGCCAGGCGGCCGCTTCGGCGGTGTAGCCGGCAGCCATGAGGGCCTGCAGCGTCATGGTGGCGTCCCGCAGCCAGCAGTACCGGTAGTCCCAGTTGCGCGGACCGCCCAACTGCTCGGGCAGGGACGTGGTCACGGCCGCCACGATGCCGCCGGTAGGAGCATAGGTCAGCGCCTTCAGGGTTACCAGGGACCGCATCACCGCTTCCTGGTACTTCCCCTTCACGGTGCACTGGGAAGACCAGCCGCGCCAGAAGGCGCAGGTGGTGCCAAGGACTTCTTCAGCGTCCACGCTGTGCGGCCGGCCCACGTGGCTGGGCGCCCAGGTGAGGACAAACGGGACGCGCTCCCCGGCGCTGACGGTGAAGTCGCTGACCGTATGCATGTTTTCGCCGTGGAGCGGCGCAGGGGTCACAAGATAGACGGCGTCCGGGCCGGCGATGGCGTGCAGGCCCAGCCTGTCGCTGCGGACCCAGGGAATGATGTGTCCGTAGTCAAAGCGGAGCACCAGCTCGCTGTGCATCCTGACGCTCCCGCTGACGCCCTCCACTATGCGGACGATGTCCGCCACGGAGTCGCGGGGCGGCATGAAATCGATGACGCGCACAGTTCCTTCGGGTGTTTCCCACTCCGTCTCCAGCACCAGGGTGCCGTCCCGGTAGCCTCGCCGGGTGCACTGCCCGGCGCCTTCGGGGGCCAGCAGCCAGCGCCCTGCATCGGGGGTGTCCAGCAGGGCATTGAAGCAGGCCGGGGAATCGAAGCGGGGAAGGCACAGCCAGTCGATGGAGCCTTCCTTGCTGATCAAAGCCCCGGTTTGGAGGTCGCCAACAACTGCATAATCCTCGATGCGCGCCATGTCCTTACACTGCCACAGTCCGCCCCGCGGCGATGGGCACGATTCGATGTAGCCTGCAGTCATGGCAGTCCACATCGGCACCTCCGGCTGGAGTTACGACCATTGGGAGAACGTCCTCTATCCGCCGGGGCTCCCAGCGAAGGACAGGCTCCAGCACTACGTCGGGCGGTTCAGTACTGTCGAACTCAATGCCAGCTTCTACCGCTGGCCGCGGGACACCACCTTTGCGGGCTGGAACCGGCGCTTGCCTGACGGCTTCAGCATGTCGGTCAAGGCCCCGCGCGGCCTGACCCACGCCCGGAAGCTGTACCAGCCGGAGGTGTGGGTGGAGCGCATTGAACGGTGCTGGCACGAGCTCGGCGACAAGCGGGCAGTCCTCCTGGTCCAGCTGCCGCCCGGCATGGAACGCGACGACGCCCGGCTGGACTATTTCCTGGCCAGGATTCCGGAATGGATCCGGGTGGCTGTGGAGTTCCGGCACCACAGCTGGGACTGCGGTGACGTCTATGCACTGCTGGAGCGGCACCAGGCCGCCTACTGCATCATGAGCGGCGCCAACCTCCCCTGCATCCTGCGCACTACTGCCCCGTTCACGTACGTGCGGCTGCACGGCCCCGACCACCAGCACCTCTACGCAGGCTCCTACTCGGATACGGACCTGCACTGGTGGGCAGACCGGATCCGCGAGTGGTCCGGCAGCGGCCTGGACGTCTATGCCTATTTCAATAACGACGGCGGCGGCCACGCCGTGCGCAACGCTGAGACCCTGCGGTGGATCCTGGGGGAAGGGTGACGTCACGGAAGAGCGGCAAGGACCAGGGTAGCTCCGCGCGGTTCAGCCTGTGGCAGAGTGGTTCCATGGACACGGCCCCCCAGACCCCGCCACAGAACGCAGCAACACCACCGGACCCGGACGGGAAGCACCAGCTTTCCGGCAACACGGTGTTCAAGCTTGCCCACCGGATTTCCGACGGCGTTAACGGTGTGCGCATCCAGCTGGCTAAACGTTGGAAGTTCGTGCCGCAGACCATTGCCTACCAGGGCTACGGATCCACCAGCCTGGTGCGCGTCCTGGGCCGGGTGCTGCTGACCCAGAAGCCCATGCCCGGAAGCAAGGCAGAGCACGCAGCAAAGAACGGCAACCAGAACGTGCGCGGCTGGCGGGCCTTCACCAGTGTTCCCCTGCAGTTCACCGACGTCGAAATCACCATCGGCGATGTTGTCACCCACGTCCGGGCGGACAGGGGCGGGCTGATCGACACGGAAGTGGCTGTCCAGCTGGAGCCCGGCTGGCACACCGCGGTCCTCCGCGCCGAGGGTACCGAGCCCGTCGAAGCCAGGGTCCGGGTCATCGCACCGGACGTGAAGTTCGGGATTGTGTCCGATATTGATGACACCGTCATGGTGACGGCCCTGCCCCGGCCGTTCCTGGCCCTGTGGAACACTTTCGTGTTGAGCGAGCGGGCCCGCATGGCAACACCGGGCATGGCTGTCTTGCTGGACCGGCTCACAGTGGAGCATCCGGACGCACCGGTGATCTACCTTTCCACCGGCCCGTGGAACGCCGCCCCCACGCTGGCACGCTTCCTGACCCGCAACATGTATCCGTCCGGGGCGCTGCTGCTCACCGACTGGGGCCTCACCCAGGACCGGTGGTTCCGCAGCGGCCAGGACCACAAGCACCGTAACCTTGAGCGGCTCGCCAAGGAATTCCCGGACATGCAGTGGCTCCTGATCGGCGACAACGGCCAGCATGACGAAGCCATCTACTCCGGCTTCTCGCAGGAGCATCCGGACAAGGTGGCCGCGATCGCCATCCGCCAGCTGTCCGTCAGCGAATCGGTGTTCGCCGGCGGCCACTCCGAGGACGGGGACCATACGGCGTCCCAGGTCCCGTGGATCTACTCGCCGGACGGCGCCGGCATCGCCAAACAGCTCACGGCCCTGGACCTGCTCTAGGCGCTGGCACCCACGGCGGGAACGTCGTCGTCGGGCATCCCGCTGCCAACCGCCCCCGCGCCCATGGCCGCGACGTCCATGCCCTCACCCACCATGGCCTCGGCAATCGCAGTACCCGCGGCGACGGCGAGGTCGCGCTCCTCGATGAGTTCCTGGAGCCAGAAGTAGGAGGCCTTTGGCGTCCGCTCCAGGGTTTCGAAGTCCACGTGCAGGAGCCCGAAGGGCTGCTTGTAACCGGCGGACCACTCGAAGTTGTCCAGGAGCGACCAGACGTAGTAGCCCCGAAGGTCCACGGATGCAGCCTCCCCGCCCGGGGCCGTTGCCCTCAGTGCGGCTTCGAGGTGGTCCGAGAGGTACTTGAGCCGCCGCTCGTCCGGGATGAACCTGGTATTGGTGGACTTGTCCCGGACGATGATGTCCTCGAAGCTGGCCCCGCCCTCGGTGAGGATGACGGGCGGAAGGTTGGGGTACCGTTCGCCCATTTCCTTCAGTGCCACGGCCATGTACTCCGGCTTCACCGGCCAGCCGTAGGCGGTGATGTCCGCCTCAGGCCAGGTTTCAACGTGGAACGGTGTTCCGCCGTTGCCGGCGGCGCTCAGGTCGCTGCCCATGGCCTCGGCCATGCTGGCCGGCACCGCTCCCCCGCCCGGCCCTACTGCCACCTTAGTGGGCATGTAGTAGTTGAGCCCGTAGAAGTCCAGCGGCTGGGAGATGAGCTCCATATCCTCGTCCGGGTGCTCGAAGGAACTGAAGAACTTGGCCGCACGGATCAGGTCCGGGTATTTTCCGGTCAGCACGGGGTCCGCGTACAGCCGGTTCTGGGCTAGGTCCATAAGCCCGGCGCTGATCCTGTCCAGCGGGTTGATGGAATTCGGCACCATGGGCGAGTACACGTTGGTCATGCCGATCTCCCCCGGCACCTTGGCAGCGCGCAGGGCCTGGACGGCGAGGCCATGCCCCAGCAGCTGGTGGTGCACAGTGGGGAAAGCGCCCAGCATCAGTTCCTTGCCCGGTGAGTGCAGGCCGAGCGTGTAGCCGTTGGTGCTGACCGTGGCAGGTTCGTTGATGGTCACCCAGCGCGCCACCCTGTCGCCGAATTTCTCGGCCAGGATGGCAGCGTATTCGCCCAGGCGGTAGGCGGTATCCCGGTTCATCCAGCCGCCGGCTTCGTCCAGCGTCAGCGGGGTGTCCCAGTGGTAGATCGTCGCCATGGGGGAAATGCCGTTGGCCAGCAGCTCGTCCAGGAGCCTGTCGTAGAAGGCCAGGCCGGCGCGGTTCGCCGGCCCGCGACCTGTCGGCTGGATGCGTGGCCACGCAAAGGAGAACCGGTAGGAGTCCACGCCCAGCTGCTTCATGAGCGCAACGTCCTGGGGCATGCGGTGGTAATGGTCGGTGGCAATGACGGGGCTGTCGTTGTCCACGATGGCACCATCCTTGGCCGCGAAGACATCCCAGCCTGCCGGGCCCCGCCCGTCCTCATCCAGCGCGCCTTCAATCTGGAAGGCTGCCGTGGCCACGCCCAGCGTAAATCCGGATGGGATCAGGGCAGCGAGTTCTTTGGCGGTGATGTGCATCTGCGGGCCTTTTGTAACGGAGCGTAAATAAAGTACGTCTCAGGATGGCACAGCTCCGGGCGCCTGACGAGCAAACCGGTACCCTCCGCCGAGCCTCTCCCGGATGGCAAGGCTACTGGGAGCCGAACAGGAACTCCTTGGCGTGCGCCACCGCTTTGCGGAAGGCGTCGTTCCGGAGGGTCGCCAGCTGTTCGGTGTCCCCGTCGGCGGGTTCCAGGTAGCCGGTATAGCCGGGGCGCAACACCCAGATGTCGCCCGCCGGCGGCAGGTAGAACACGCCAAAGGACCGCTGCTGCTTCTCGTCGGCAGTCCATACCGGCACCACGGCCAGCGCCGCACCGGTGGAAGGGTTGATCCATTGCGCGCGGGGCAGCGGCTGCTCGTGCGCTTCGGGGTCCAGGAAGGGCGCAGTGCCGGCACCCCAGCGCTGTTCAAAGCGCTCGTGGAATGCCGGAATCAGGTGTGAATCGTATCGGCGCCAGTCGCTCATCCGGTTCTCCGCCTCCTCGCGGTTTTTGTTGTTGTGTTCTATTCCCCGTGTGTTTCCCGCCGGAACCAGTGCCAGGACCAGCGCCCGGGACCACTGTCAGGCCCAGGGCCCGCTCTCCCACCGCACCGGGGTGACTCTGATGACGGCGTCCGGGGATCCGCGGGGGCTGCGCACCTTCCGGACAGGAATTGACTGTCCGGCGGAGGCCCGCTGCTTGTCGTAGGCGGCGCGCCGCTCCGGATCCCTGAGGACGTCGTAGGCCTGCATGATCTGGAGGAGCTCCCCTTCCGGGGAAGTACCGCCGTCGACGTCGGGGTGGTGGCTGCGCATCAGCGCACGGTAGGCGCGCGAGATTTCCTGTTGGCTGGCGTGCGGCTGGATCCGCAGGGTGTCGTAGTGGTCGGGGGTGCTTGTCATGGTGGCCCTTTTCCGCTCCGCGGGCGCCCGCAACGGGGCGCCGTGCGGAAAAGAATGCAGGGCGCGGGCAACCTTGGGAAGGTTCCCGCGCCTGCCGGCTGTGGCTAGGTTCCGATCTGGTGCTTTTCGCTTTGCTGGGTCTGGATCTCGATCCTGCGCGGCTTGGCCTTCTCGGCCACCGGGATCCGCAGGGTCAGGACGCCCTGGTCATAGCTTGCCTTGATGTTGTCAGTGTCCAGCGTGTCGCCAAGGATCAGCTGCCGGCTGAAGACACCGCGGGGGCGCTCGGAGGCCACCAGTTCCACATTGGGCTGGGTGGGCTCCTTGCGCTCCGCCCGGACCGTGAGGACGTTGCGTTCAACGTTCAGGTCCAGGGAATCCACATTCACGCCGGGCAGGTCGAAGGCCACCACAAACTCGCCCTCCTCCTGCCAGGCGTCCATGGGCATGGCAGCCGGGCGGGCGGCGGTTCCAAAGACCTGCTGCGTGAGCCGGTCCAGCTCACGGAACGGGTCCGTGCGCATCAACATCATTTCCCACTCCTTCAGCTTCAGTAGGTGTTCCACCTGTGCCATATCCACCCCCTTTAATCTATGGTGATGGATATAGATTTTTTATAGCACCGGTGGGAAACTGAGGCAAGACCCCGGACGGATTTTGGAGAACTGATGGCAAACCAGGACGCAGGCCGGAGTTCCGGCCCCAGCAGCAGCCGTGCGCTGTACGCCATCTCCGTGGCCGCGGAGCTGGCCGGAACAGGGCAGCAGAACATCCGGCTCTATGAGACGAAGGGCCTGCTGACGCCGTCGCGGACGTCCGGGGGCACCCGCCAGTACAGTGATGACGACATTGCTGTCCTGCTGCGGATCGGCGAGCTCCTGGAGCAGGGCCTCAACCTCGCGGGCGTGGCCAAGGTGCTGGAACTTGAGGCGGCCAACAACAAACTGCACCGCGCCCTCAAAAAGGCCAGGTCCCGGCCGCCAGCCTGAAGGCTGGGCAACAGACCGGTCCCACGGGGACAGTACTGCGGCGGGCCGGCCCCGCGGCAGGCCAGTACCGCGGCGGGTCAGTCCCGGGGCGAGTCCGCCTTGGACAGTTCACCGGTGATGCGTTCCCCGGGGATCCGGGCGGTGCGCCACGTGTCCAGTGCGATAACCCCGCCCAGGATGACCAGGGAGAGGGACAACGATGCGAGGGCGTCGCTGAGCCAGTGGTAGCCCAGGTACAACCTGCTCAGGGCGGCAAGCACGATGCCTATTCCCGCTCCCACGAAACCAAGAACGGCCGCTTTGGTGTTGCTCTGCCGGGAGAACACCAGGAAGGCGCCAACCAGGAGGAAGTCACAGGCACCCAGGACATGCCCCGACGGGAACGAAAACGTGTGGTCGATCCCGAAGAGCATCTGCTCCACGGGCGGACGCGAGCGCTGGACAATCCGCAGGATGATCTGGGAAATGATCACCCCCGTGACCATCGCAGACGCCAGCAGGATGGGGCGCCAGGCATGTTTCGCAGCGAAGCCCCACCACAGGATCACCACCAGGACAATGATGGGCAGGGCGACCGGACCGAAGACCACGGCGAGGAAAATCATGAAGGCAGTACCGGCGTCGGACCTTGTCCCCAGGAGCCAGTCGCGCACCGGGACATCCGCCGCGGACAGGCCATCGGCCTGCAGCACGCTGACCAGCGTGGCAATGAACAGCGCAACCCCCGCCACCACCAGGATGATGGCCGCGCGGTACAACCCGCGCCGGTCGGCGGGGTCCATGTAGCGCTCCTCCACCACGAACTTGTCATGGAAGGCCCGCCACCTGCCCTGGCTCTTGCTGGTGGTTCCGGAACCTGCTGAATCCTGATGTCCCACTGTGATGCCCGTCCCTGCGCCGTTGAGATTTTTCCTAGGGGAAGAGTATCGCGTTCCGCACTGGCACTAGCCTGTCTCCATGGGTGCCATGAATGAACTGATAGACGCTGCTGCGGTTCATTCCGCCGCAGCCATCCTCACGGAGGCTGCTCCCGGCGTGCGGTGGGCCAGGACACGCGCCGCCGCCTCCCTGCTGGGGGACCTTAACCTGCGCGCCAGGACTGATCTAGTGGCCGAGGCGCTGCAGGAGGACATCCGGGGCGTTCCCGGGGCGGGATATCCGACGGCGGCGGGCAGCTTCCGTGCCGCGCTGCGGTTTCCGGAGTTCACGGGCTGGATCCTGTGGCCGGTCTCGGAGGCTGCCGCTGCCCTTGCCGTCGAGTCCGGCGGAGCGGCAGACTTTGACGACGCGCTGGCGCTGCTGGCGGAACTGACGCCGAGGCTCACCAGCGAGTTTGCGGTCCGCCGCCTGCTGCGCCACGACCTGGACCGGGCACTGGGGGCCGCCTTGGAGTGGACGTCCCACCCGGATGAGCATGTACGCCGCCTCGCGAGCGAGGGCACCCGCCCCTACCTGCCGTGGGCGGTGCGTGTGCCCGGCCTCGTGGAGCGGCCCGAGGCCAGCCTTCCCGTCCTGAACGCGCTGTACCGGGACCCCTCGGAGTACGTGCGCCGGTCCGTGGCCAACCACCTCAACGACCTTGCCCGGCACGCCCCCGGCGCCGTGGTGGCTACGGCAGCGCAGTGGCTGTCCGCCCCTGATGGCAACACGGGCTGGGTGGTCCGGCACGGCCTCCGCACGCTGGTGAAGAAGGGGCACACGGAGGCCCTGGCACTGCTGGGCTTTACGCCGGCGCAGATAAACGTGGCCGGGCCCCGCCTGGACCGGAACGTGGTCCCTTTGCCCGGCGAACTGACGTTCTCCTTCGAGATCGCCAACACCGGCACGCAGGACGCGCGCCTGGCCGTGGACTACCTTGTCCATTACCGCAAGGCCAACGGCAGCCAGTCCGCGAAGGTTTTCAAGGTTTCAACCCTCACCCTTGCCCCTGGCGAAAGCAGGAGCCTATCCAAGAGCCATGCCTTTCGGCAGATGACCACCAGGGTGCACCACCCCGGCCTGCACGCCCTGGAGCTGCAGATCAACGGGGCAGTCCACGGGCGCGCAGAGTTCCTGCTGCAAGGACCTTAGACCGCAAGACCTTTGACCGTCCACAATTATTGATTGACTCCTTTATGACTCTGCAGTAACCTGCGTGTTAGCGCTAACAAGAGAACATTCGTGGAAAGACCCGGAACGGGGAACCTGCTGCTCCTGCGTCTGCCGGAACCCACGCCTGGCTAGTGCCGGGAAGGCCCGGGGCCGCATCAACACCAGGTCCTCCTGGCCGCTTTACACGCCGGCATGCGCAGATGCTTGCCGGCCCAGCACCACATCGCGGACCAGCATCCGCGTAAGGAGAAAATCGTGAGAATTAGGAAACTCCTGGGCGCCGTAGCGGTCGCCCTCGCAGTCACAGTCGGGGCCACAGGGTGCGGCACGCGGGGCGGCGCCACTGAAGCGGGAGCCTCCGCCAACCCCAGTGACTCCCTGGTGGGCATCTCGATGCCCACGCAGACGTCCGAGCGCTGGATTGCTGATGGCGGAAACGTGGAGAAGTCCCTCAAGGACCTGGGGTACAAGACGGATCTCCAGTTCGCCAATGACGACATTCCCACCCAGGTCTCGCAGATTGAAAACATGCTGACCAAGGGTGCCAAGGCCCTCATCATTGCTGCTATTGATGGCACCACCCTGACGGACGTCCTTGCCAAGGCCAAAGAGCAGAATGTCAAGGTTATTGCTTACGACCGGCTCATCAACGGCTCACCTAACGTTGACTACTACACCACGTTCGACAACTACACGGTTGGAGTGCAGCAGGCAACGTCGCTGCTGACCGGTCTTGGCCTGGTTGATGCCAGCGGCAAGAAGGTGGACGGCAAAGGTCCGTTCAACGTGGAGCTTTTCGCAGGCAGCCCGGACGACAACAACGCAAACTTCTTCTGGACCGGGGCGATGGACACCCTTCAGCCATATCTTGACGCTGGAACCCTGAAGGTTCCCAGCGGCCAGACCAAGTTCGAGCAGGCAGCCATCCTGCGCTGGCAGGCGCCTGTGGCGCAGAAGCGCATGGAGGACATCCTCACGGCCGCGTACAGCGCCGGGACAAAGCTCGACGGCGTCCTGTCGCCTTATGACGGGCTCTCCATCGGCATCATTTCGGCACTGACCAGCACCGGCGGTTACGCCCAGGGTGACCTGCCTGTTGTCACCGGCCAGGACGCCGAAAAGGGTTCAGTCAAGTCGATCATTGCCGGTGAACAGTACTCCACCATCTTCAAGGACACCCGCAAGCTCGGATCCCAGGCCGTAAAGATGGTTGACGCCGTACTGAAGGGCCAGGAGCCGGAAGTTAATGACACGGAGACGTACAACAACAAGGTCAAGGTGGTTCCGGCATACCTGCTGGAGTCAGTGATCATCACCGGAGACAACTACAAGAAGGAACTCATCGACTCCGGCTACTACACCGAGGCCGACGTCAAGTAGCCGTACCCTCCCTAGAGGTTGTGGCCGGGCCGGCGCGGCCCGGCCACAACCTGTCCCCCGGCACCTGCGGCCGCAGGTGGCCCTCTTTCCAACCAGTCGGCGGGAATTGACGCATGAACACACCCATTCTCCAGATGCGGGGAATTACCAAAACTTTCCCTGGGGTCAAGGCCCTGCAGGATGTCACCCTTGACGTTAACCGCGGCGAGGTACATGCCATCTGCGGCGAAAACGGCGCCGGTAAATCCACGCTCATGAAAGTCCTGTCCGGGGTCTATCCGGACAATTCATTTGACGGCCAGATCCTGTTCGAAAACGAACCCTGCACTTTCTCCAGCATCAATGACAGCGAAAAGCGCGGCATCGTCATCATCCACCAGGAACTGGCGCTGAGCCCGTACCTTTCCATCGCGGAAAACATCTACCTCGGCAACGAGCAGGCCAGGAACGGGTGGGTGGATTGGCGCAAGACCAACCTCGAGGCTGCCAAGCTCCTGGCCCGGGTGGGGCTGGCCGAAAACCCGGTCACGCCCGTGCAGCACATCAGCGTGGGCAAGCAGCAACTGGTAGAGATTGCCAAGGCACTGTCCAAGGAAGTCAAACTCCTCATCCTGGACGAGCCAACGGCAGCCCTCAACGACGAGGATTCCGGGCACCTGCTGGACCTCATCCTGCACCTGAAGGGCCAGGGCATCACCAGCATCATCATCAGCCACAAACTCAACGAGATCCGAAAAGTGGCAGATGCCGTCACCATTATCCGCGACGGCAAGACCATCGAAACGCTCCGGCTCGACGAAGGCGAGATCACCCAGGAACGCATCATCCGGGGCATGGTGGGCCGTGACCTCGACAGCCTTTACCCTGAGCGCACGCCGGTTATCGGCGAGGAAGTGCTGCGGATCGAAGACTGGTCCGTCCAGCACCCGCAGGACCACACGCGCATGGTGGTGTCCAACGCCAACCTCACAGTCCGCAAGGGCGAAGTGGTGGGCCTGGCGGGACTGATGGGAGCCGGAAGGACCGAGCTGGCCATGAGCGTGTTCGGCCGGACCTACGGGCGGGCGGTCTCAGGCAAGGTCTTCAAGTACGGCAGGGAAATTAACACCTCCACCGTGCCCGACGCCATCCGGCACGGTCTTGCCTACGCCACTGAGGACCGAAAACACTACGGTCTGAACCTCATTGAGGACATCAAGCGCAACATCTCCATGGCGGCGCTGGGGAAGCTGGCGAAACGTGGCTGGGTCGACAAAAACGAAGAAACGGCCGTCGCCAACCGCTACCGCACAAGCATGAACATCAAGGCCCCCTCGGTTGCAGCCATCACGGGCAAGCTTTCCGGCGGAAACCAGCAGAAAGTGGTGCTGAGCAAATGGATGTTCTCCGATCCCGATGTGCTGATCCTCGACGAACCCACCAGGGGTATCGACGTGGGCGCGAAGTTCGAGATCTACACGATCATTGCCAACCTGGCGGCTGAAGGAAAAGCAGTCATCGTCATCTCCTCGGAACTTCCCGAGCTGCTGGGCATCTGCGACCGGATCTACACCCTGTCGGCAGGCCATGTCACCGGTGAAGTGCCCATCGCCCAGGCTTCACAGGAAACCCTTATGCACTACATGACCAAAGAGAAGGAATAGCATGTCCGCCCTACGAGAATCACTCGGCTTCCTGACAAGCCGCCTCCGCCAGGTTGGCATCTTCGTCGCCCTGATCCTGATCGTCATCCTCTTCCAAATCCTTACTGACGGCATCCTGCTCCAACCCCAGAACGTCACCAACCTTGTAGTCCAGAACAGCTACATCCTCATCCTTGCCATCGGCATGGTCATGGTCATTATCGCGGGCCATATCGACCTCTCGGTCGGATCCGTCGCCGGCTTCATCGGCGCCGTGGCCGGCGTCATGATGGTCCAGTGGGGGTGGGCGTGGTGGCTGGCCATTCCTGCCTGCCTGGCGGTGGGAGCCCTGGTGGGGGCGTGGCAGGGATATTGGATCGCCTATGTCGGCATACCCGCCTTCATAGTCACCCTTGCCGGCATGCTGATCTTTCGGGGGCTGACGCTGATCACCCTGAAGAACCAGCAGATCACCCCGTTCCCCGACGAACTGCGGGCGCTGGGTGGCGGCTTCCTCCCCGACATCAGCGGAGGCACCTCCGTCCTGGAATGGCTGACCGTCATCCTCGGCGTTGGCGGTACCGCCGCGATCCTCTTCCAGGCACTGAAGGAACGCCGCATCCGCAAGAAGTTCAACCTTGAGAACGAGCCCATGGCCTGGTTCGCCATCAAGACGGCCTTCATCGCGCTGCTCATGCTCATCATCACGTTCCTCCTCGCCAGCTACCGCGGCACCCCCATCGTGTTGATCGTCCTTGCCGTCCTGGTCATCGCCTACTCGGCGTTGATGAACAACAGCATCTTCGGCCGGCACATCTACGCGATCGGCGGGAACCTGCACGCCGCCGAGCTCTCCGGCATCAAAACCAAGGCCGTCACCTTCCGGCTTTTTGTCAACATGGGTGTACTGGCGGCGCTGGCCGGTTTGGTCTTTACCGCCCGGCTGAACTCCGCCCAGCCCGCCGGCGGCACCGGCTTCGAACTTGATTCCATCGCGGCAGCCTTCATCGGCGGAGCCGCGGTCCAGGGCGGGATCGGCACGGTGGCCGGAGCGCTGATCGGCGGATTGATCATGGGTGTCCTGAACAACGGCATGTCCATCCTGGGCCTCGGCACGGACTACCAGCAGCTCATCAAGGGACTCGTCCTCCTGCTTGCCGTTGGATTCGACATCTTCAACAAGAACCGGACAGGTGGCGGCACCAGCATCGCCAGCCGTTTCAAGAGGAAGCCCGCACCACCGGCCGCTGAAGGAACTACTCCCCGCGGGACGGCCACGGACCAGCCCCTTCCTGTACCGGCCAGCACGTCAGATCCCCGCTGACCCTGACGGCCCGGCAGCTGCCTAAGCTGCAGCCTGGCCAAGGGAGTCCGACGGCGGCCGGCAACAGCCGCCGTCGGGCTCTGCCCTCAGTGCTGCGCGCTGCCTGCAGGGTCCTGCCAGTGGTCCCGCCAGGTGTGCTCAGGCTCAAAGCCCAGCAGCCGGCGCGCCTTATCAATGGACAGCATGGTTTCGTGTTCGCCCAGTTCCTTGACCACCTTGACGCCGGGGAACACTTCCGCGGCCAGGCTGGCACTGGACCGGCTCATGACGGTATCCGCGTTGGCAATGATGAACGCCTCGAATCCCGGCGTGCCGTTTTCGAGTGCGCGGGCCACCGCCTGGGCGCCGTCCCGGCCGTCAATGTAGCCCCAAAGGTTCCATTTCCGGAGGGTCGCATCGGAGTCGAAGGAAGGGAACTTTTCGTAGTCCTCCACGTCCATGACATTGGAAAAGCGCAGCCCCACGATGCTCAGTTCCGGGTCCCATCGCGTCAGTTCCACGGCCATCTGCTCTTCCAGGTGCTTCACCAGGGAGTAGGTGCTTTCCGGCCGTGCAGGGTACTCCTCGTCCACGGGGATGTAGGGCGGATCGACGTCGAACGGCAGCCCCAGCACCGTCTCACTGGAGGCGTACACCACCTTCTTGATGCCCGCGCGGCGTGCCGCCTGGAACACGTTGTAGGTGGACAGCATGTTGTTCTCGAAGGTGGCGGCATCGGGAATGATGCCCGGGGCAGGGATGGCACCAAGGTGCACCACGGCGTCGAAACCCTCGTGCCTGTCGTCCAGCCCCAGCAGCACGTCCAGGACCTGGCCGTAGTTGCGCAGATCCACCACAACCAGGCCGGGACTGCGGGTGCCCGCACGGTCCAGGTTGAGAACCTGGTGCCCGTCCTCCGTGAGCCTGCGGACCACGTGCCGCCCAAGTTTTCCGCTTCCGCCGGTGACCGCAATTCTCATCAGGTTTTCCTTTACTGTGGTGGCTTGCGCCGGTTCTTCGGTGCTGGCGTGCGCCCGTTCAGGCGCCGGGGCGCGGGGATGCCAGGAACTTTTCGACGGCGGCGATCGCCAGTTCGGTGATGTCGCCGGGATCCCCGCTGCCGTCCACGGAGACGAGCATTCCACGGCCGGCGTAGACCGAGACTACTTCATGCGTCTCGCGGTGGTAGAGATCCAGGCGGCGCCGGAACACGTCCACCGTGTCGTCCGTGCGGCCCTGCTCCGCAGCCCGCCGGAGCATCCGGCGCTCCAGGACGGCGTCGGGGGCGGTCAGTTCAATGACCGCATCCAGCGCAAGCCCCTGGGCCACGAGCATGTTGTCCAGTTCCGTGACCTGCGGGGCTGTCCGCGGATAGCCGTCCAGCAGGAAGCCTTCCTGGAGGTCGCTGTCCAGCAGGCGGTCCTTGACCATGGCGTTGGTGAGGTGGTCGGGGACAAAATCGCCGCCGTCGAGATAGCCCGCCGCCTGGTTTCCCAGCTCCGTTTCCTGGCTGACGTTGGTCCGGAAAATCTCTCCGGTGGAGACTGTGGGAACACCGAAGTGCCTGGCCAGGTGCTCTGCCTGCGTTCCCTTGCCGGAGCCCGGCGGACCAATGATGAGCAGCCTGGTCATATCTGTCCCTCTTCCTGCCCCTGGGGGCCGTCCAGCCGCCGGTTCCGGGGGTCTGCAGCCGGGAGCACCGGCGCCTGCTTCATTCTGCCGGTAACTCCCCCGCCGGCGCCAGGGAGCCCGCACCCGCATGTGTCAAAGTGACCGTCTTCCCCGTCGGAGGATGTATATACTTCTGGATATCGGTTTAGCAGCAGGCCGTTGGAAAGTTCCTCGATCCAGCGACCTTCACAGCCTGCCCGCACCGCCGGGGAACGCCGGAAGCCGCCGGGTTGTCCTGAGCGAATGGCACCAAAGAACCGTGGCCAGCGAGTCAACAGCAAAAACCGATACATCCATTACCGAGCACCTTCATGAACTGGTCCTCAACAGCTCTGACGTTGAGGACTTCCTCAATGAACTGGCACAGGTGTCCGCACGCAACCTTTCCGAGCCCGGCGATGAAATCATGTGCGCCATCACCCTCCTGCGGCAGCGCAAGGCCGCAACGGTGGCGAGCAGCAGCCCGGATGCCAAAGCCATTGCGCACCTCGAGTACGAGTTCAGCGAGACGCCCAGCCTGACAGCCTCCGCCGCCCTTGAGAGCGTCCACGTCCCCGACGCCCGCCACGACGGCCGCTGGCCGGAATACTCCTCGGCCGTGCTTGCCCAAGGCATCCGCTCCGTCCTTGCACTGCCCTTCCAGGTGGAGGGCGGGACAAAGGCTGCCCTGCTGCTGTACTCCCGCCGGCCGAACCGTTTCGAGCCTCGGATCCTTGAATTCGCCGAGGACTTTGTGGGCCAGACCTCCCTGGCCCTGCGGCTGGCGGTGCGCTTTGCCCACTACAGTGAAACTGCGGCGAACCTCCGGGCCACGCTGGAGTCCCGCACAGTCATCGACATGGCCGTGGGCATCATCATGGCGCAGAACCGGTGCAGCCAGCAGGACGCCTTCGACATCCTGAAAACGGCGTCCAGCACCCGCAACTCCAAGCTGCATGACGTTGCCGCGGCCGTGGTGAATTCGCTGGGCCAAGGCCCCGCGCGGACGCACTACGACGGGTAGTTTTCACAGGCTCCTCATATAGCCGGCAAATCCCCCTGCAAGCTTGCCTCCCTACAAATGAGGCATGACTTCGCAACAGACCAAACAACGTAAACCCGGCCGCGCCCGGCGGGCCGTCGTCGCCAGCGCCGTGGCCCTCACCCTGTCCGCCGGGGGTGCCACGGCCTGGGCGCTGGACCGGTTCGTGGTGGAGCACGTCGAGATCGCAGACGTCTCAGCCTACGAAGCCAGCCAGGCGGGTACCGCCACCGGAGCCTCGGCAGGCACCGCCACCGGCACGACGGCGGGCGGCACCAGCGATCCGGGCGGCACCGCCGTCGCCACGGACACCTCCTACGTCTCCGGCTCTTCCACCATCAATATCTCTGCGGTGGCCAACGGCAGCGGTGACAATACCGTCACCTACTACGTTGCCGACGTCGTCCTCGACGACGCCACCACCCTCCAGTCCGCTTTCGCCAACGACAGCTTCGGCGAGAACATCACCGAAACCACGTCCGCCATTGCTGAGGCCAACAACGCAATCTTCGCCATCAACGGTGACTACTACGGCTTCCGCGACACGGGCATCGTCATCCGCAACGGCGTGGTGTTCCGTGACGAGGGCGCGCGGCAGGGCCTGGCGTTCTACCGCGACGGCACCGTCACGGTCTACGACGAAACCACCACCACCGCGGAGCAACTGGTATCCGAGGGCGTCTGGAACACCCTTTCTTTCGGCCCGTCCCTGCTGGACAACGGCGAAATCGCCGAAGGCATCGAGGACGTGGAGGTGGACACAAACTTCGGCAACCACTCCATCCAGGGCGAACAGCCGCGCACCGCCGTGGGTATTATCGACCAAAACCACCTGGTGTTCGTAGTGGTGGACGGCCGCAGCCCCGGCTACAGCGCGGGCGTCACCATGACCGGACTCGCGGAAACCATGCAGGGCCTCGGCGCCACCACTGCCTACAACATCGACGGCGGCGGTTCCTCCACCATGTACTTCAACGGCGGGCTGGTGAACAACCCGCTGGGTGAAAACAAGGAACGCGGCACCTCCGACATCCTCTACATCGGGCAGTAGGGCCGGCCATGGTCATCCTGATCCCGGCCTACGAGCCGGACCAGCAGTTACCTGCCCTGATCCGGTCCATCCGCCAGGCAGAGCCGTGGCTTCCCATCGTGGTGGTGGATGACGGAAGCGGGGCGGAGTTTAAGGAAGTGTTCGACGCCGTCCGGGCCCTTGGGTGCCACGTCATCAGTTACGGGCGGAACCGGGGAAAGGGCTTCGCCCTGAAATCCGGCTTGGGCTTCATCGCGGACAACCTGCCCGGCCATGACGTGGTCTGCGCCGACAGCGACGGCCAGCACCGGACCGCGGACATCCTTCGGGTAGCCGTGACCCTGCAGGAAAACCGGTCCGCACAGGGCTGGTCCACGATGGTGCTGGGCAGCCGGAAGTTCACCGGCGGTGTCCCGGCTCGCAGCCGGTTCGGCAACACCGCAACCAGGGTGCTCTTCACCTTGGCCACCGGCGAGCGCATCCCCGATACCCAGACCGGCCTCCGCGGGTACCCCGCTGCCATGATCCCCTGGCTCCGGTCCGTCCGCGGCGACCGGTACGAATACGAGCTGAACCTGCTGCTTGAAGCCCGGAACGCCGGCTACGCCATCTGTTCGGTGGAGATCGCCACGGTGTACCTGGACGACAATTCCGGTTCCCACTTCCGGCCGCTGGCCGACTCGGTGCGGATCTACGCCCCGCTGCTGAAGTTTCTGGCCTCGTCCTTCGCGGCGTTCCTGGTGGACACCGTCTTGTTCGTGCTGCTTACGGTGCTCGTCGACTCCCTGCTCCTGGCCGTGCTGGGCGCCCGGGCTGTGAGTTCCGCCGTGAACTTCATGGTGAACCGGCGCATCGTCTTTGAACACGGCAGGGACAGGCCGGCCGGTGCCGCCGGCATCCGATACTTCAGCCTTGCGGCCCTGCTGCTTGCAGCAAACTTCGGCCTCATCTGGGCCTTGGAGGGCGCCGGGCTGCTGGCGCTTCCCGCCAAGATCCTGGCCGAGGCCATCCTGCTGGCCATCAGTTTCGTGGTGCAGCAGCGCCTGCTGTTCACCGCGCAAGCAAGCGGGAAAGCAGCTGGCAAAAGCTCCCGCACCGGGCCCAGGGAACCGTCAGCCAGCACTCATATACCGGGCTAGGTTCCGTCACAGCACCCGCACAGGTTGCCCGGGCATCGTGAATACCAGCCCACCGAAAACATCCCGGAGAATCCCATGAACCCCCTTATTTTCATCCTCGCCGACCTGGCAGCCATCAGCATCCTCACCTTCGCCCTCTACCTTCGCCGCCATCGCCGCCGCGACCTGGTGGTTTCCTACTTGGGCATGAACGTCGGCGTCCTGGCCGTGGCCACGGCCCTCTCGGGTTCCGCCGCCGGCCTGGGCCTGGGCCTGGGCCTGTTCGGGGTCCTGTCCATCATCCGGCTCCGCTCCACCGAGCTGGCCCAGCACGAGGTTGCCTACTACTTCTCAGCGCTGGCGCTTGGCCTGATCGCGGGCCTGGGCATTGAACCGCTTTGGCTGACCGGTTCCCTGATGGCCCTGATCCTGCTGGTGATGTTCGTAGGAGACCACCCGCGGGTCCTGCCGGCCCACCGGCACCAGACCGTCATCCTGGACCGCGCCATTGCCGAGGACGGCGGGCTCCATGCCCGGCTTGAGGAGGTCCTCCACGGCAAGGTCCACTCCGCCACCATTACGGAACTGGATCTGGTGAACGACAAAACCATCGTGGATGTCCGCTACGCCTACTCCCCCGCAACCTTCCCTGCACCGGCGTACCTTTCGGACGTGACGACGCCGGCGCCGCGCCACGCCGAACCGGCGCTCATGGAACCGGCACCGGTTGAACCTGTCCGCGTTGAGCCTGTTCCCGGCGAAGCTGTTCCCGGCGAAGCAGCCCCCGCCCGCCTGTCAGCCCCGGCAGGTGCCGCATGAACGCCCCCGCAACAGCCGTCGTCGGAAACCTCGGTTCCCTCCGGCCCGTAGGACTGGAGGAGCTCAACTCCGAAGCCGCGCTCCAGACCCGCGTGGACCGCAAGTACGTGGTCCCGGCCCGGCTGGCAGGCCAGCTCCTCACCACCTTCCGCGCCGACGTCCGCGTCCTGGACATGGACGGCACCCGCAGCTTCGCCTACGACTCGGTCTACTTCGACACCGCCCGCCTGGACAGCTACCTGCTGGCCGCCCACGGCCGCAGGCGCCGGTACAAGATCCGCACCCGGACCTACGTGGACAGCGCGGTGAGCTTCCTGGAAGTGAAAACCGAAGGCGCCCGGGAAGCAACGGTCAAGGAACGCATCCCGTACCTTCCCGAGGACCGAGCCCGGCTCACCGCCGAAGGCCTGGAATACGTCCGTGAAACACTCTCCGCCGCCGTGGGCTCAGTGCCCGCAGGCCGCCTGGAACCGGTCCTGGAAACCCGCTACCACCGGACCACCCTCTACCTGCCGGAGTCCGGGAGCCGCGCCACCATCGACACGGACGTGACCTGGCAGCGTCCCGGCCAGGCTCCCTGGGTGCTCGACGATGCGGTCATCCTGGAAACCAAGTCGGGCTCCACGGCCGGGCCGCTGGACCGGCACCTTTGGGCCCACGGGGTCCGGCCGTCCCGGATCTCAAAATTCGCCACCGGCATGGCCGCCCTGTGCCCAGACCTGCCCGCAAACCGCTGGAACCGGACGCTGCGCCGCAGCCTCGCCCTCCGGCCCGCAGCCTGACCCTGCTTCCCCCAACTTCACCAAAAGGAACACACACCATGAAACGCTTCCGCACACACCTGTCCGTCACCGCGCTGGCCCTCGCCCTCGGCCTGGCCGGCTGCTCCGTTGCCGGTTCAACTCCCACCGGGGTCTCGGCTGTCACCGCATCGGGATCCACCACCAGCGCCGGAACCACCGGCTCCGCTGCCGCCACCGGCACTGCCCAGGCAGTCTCGTTGGACGCCCTCGCAGAAGACACCCACTATGACGCCGACGACCTGACCTGGGATGCCGCCGCCGAAGTAGCCGTGACACTGGCGGACGGTGCCAGCGCTGCCGCCGGCGGAACGTCGTCGGACGCTGTAAAGGTCGACGGCGACACCGTCACCATCACGGCGGCAGGCACCTACCGCCTCAGCGGTTCCCTGTCCGACGGGCAGGTGGTGGTGGCTGCCGGTGAAGAAGACGTGGTCCGCATCATCCTCGGCGGGGCAGCCATCACCAGCTCGACGGGCTCCCCGTTCGTTGTGCAGGGCGCGAACGAGGCGATCGTCTACCTCGAGGACGGATCCTCGAACTCCCTGGGCGACGCCTCAACCTATGCCGACCAGGGCACGGACGCCCCCAACGCAGCCTTGTACTCCATGGCCGACCTCACCGTCGCCGGCACCGGGTCCCTCACAGTGGATGGCAACTTCAACGACGGCATCTCCTCGAAGGATGGCCTGGTCCTGGCCGCCGGTACCGTGACGGTGGACGCTGCGGACGACGGCATCGTAGGCAAGGACTACGCGGTTCTCCTGGACGGCGCGTACCAGGTGACGGCGGGCGACGACGGCTTCAAGTCGGATAACGGGGAGGACGAGGGCCGCGGCTGGGTGCTGATCAACGGCGGCACCCTGAACGTCAGCGCCGGCGACGACGGCATCAAGGCCTTCAACACGCTCACCATCGCTGCCGGCACCGCCACGGTTGAGGAATCGGAGGAAGGCCTCGAAGCCCAGCACATCATCGTGTCCGGCGGCACGGCCACCGTGACCGCCAACGACGACGGCGTGAACGCCTCCGGCGGCAGCACCAGTTCCGGCGGCATGGGCGGTGAGATGGCCGTGGGCGACTACACCGTGGACATCAGCGGCGGCCTGCTCACCATCAACTCCGAAGGCGACGGCCTGGACTCCAACGGCAACGCCAGCATCTCCGGCGGCACCGTCGTCGTCAATGGCCCCACGAACAACGGCAACGGGGCGCTGGACGTCAACGGTGAGCTGGCCGTCACGGGGGGAACCGTGGCCGCTGCGGGCAGTGCCGGCATGGTGGTCACACCGGGTGCCTCCTCCACGCAGTCCGGCGTGCAGGTGACCCTGGAGTCGTCCGTTCCCGCGGGTACGGTAGTCCAGATTGCCGACTCCTACGGCAACGTGGTGGCAGCCTTCGTCACCACCAAGGCCACGGCGTCACTGGTGTTCTCCTCCGCGGCCATCAACGACGGCGAGGAATACGCCGTCTATACCGGCGGGACGGCAACGGTCAGCGCGGGCATCGGCGAAGGGTCGCTCGACGGTGCCACGGAACAGGATACGGCTACCGGCGGCGAGTACACGGCAGCGCAGGGCCCCGGCGGCGGAGGCGGCGGCCCCCGCTGGTAGGCCCCCACGCTCCATCACTTAACGCGGCATTTCTCCCAACGCTCCATCACTCAACACAGCATTTCCCCCAACGCTCCATCACTCAACACAGCATTTCCCCCAACGCTCCATCACTCAACACAGCATTTCCCCCAACGCTCGCTCACGTCCGGCGGTAGCAGTCATGACACCGCCGGACGTTTGCGTGCGCCGGTGTGCTGTACGGGCGGCTGCTACTTGGCGAGGAAGCGCAGGAGCGCTTCGTTTACTTCGGCGGCGTGCGTCCACAGCAGGCCGTGCGGGGCACCTTCGATTTCCACATATTCGGCGCTTGGCAATGCCTTCGCGAACAGCCTGCCGGTGGAGTCGATGGGCAGGATATTGTCCGCGGTGCCGTGGAGGATGAGCGCCGGGACGTCGATCTTGGGGATGTCGTCCCGGAAGTCCGTGAGCCACGTGGGCTGCGCTGCAACGGATGCTGTGGCGCCCGCGCCGGCGGCGAGGTTCCAGCTGGCGTTCACGGCCTCCTGGCTGAGGCGGGATGTGCCCAGGAACGTGTCCGAGTTGTAGAAGTTCTTGAAGAACTCGGCGAAGAAGGCGTACCGGTCCGCTGTGACGGCCTCCTTCAGCCCGTCGAAGACCTCCTGCGGGACGCCGTCCGGGTTGTCATCGGTCTTGAGCAGGAACGGTTCCAGGGAGCCGAGGAAGGCTGCCCGCGCCACCCGGGCTGAGCCGTAGGTGCCCAGGTAGCGGCCCACCTCGCCGGTGCCCATGGAGAAGCCCACCAGTACAACGTCGTTAAGGTCCAGGGTTGTTAGGACGGTGTTGAGGTCGGCAGCGAAGGTGTCGTAATCGTAGCCCTCAGTGGTCTTGCTTGATTTCCCGAAGCCGCGGCGGTCGTAGGTGATGACACGGTACCCGGCGTCAAGAAGCGCAACGGTCTGCTTTTCCCAGGAGGATCCGTCCAGGGGGTAGCCGTGGATCAGGACGACGGGCTGGCCGGAGCCGTGGTCTTCGTAGTAGAGCTCGATATCAGTGCTGTTTTCGGTTCCAACGGTGATGAAGGCCATCGCGGCGGGTCCTTTCGAGACTGTGGGATCGGTGCGGCCGCCGAAGGTGCCGCGGCCGCGCAGTACCTACTCTAGGGCGGTCCACCGTTCAGTCCAGCCCTTCCCGCGCGGGGTTTCCCTACAGAGGCGTTTCCCTTCAGCCGCGTGGGTTTCCCTTCAGGCCGGTCAGGCTACTGGGAGGGTTGCGGAAGTTCGCAGGAAATCTTGGGATTCGCTCCCATGTAGTTCAGGGGCCCGGCGGCGATGGTGATGGCGATGGTTCCGGCCTCCGCGCAGTTGCCGGGTGCGGCGCCGAAATAGCCCCGCTGCCAGGCGGCCACCCCGCCGATAATGAGCCAGATAACGATGAGTGCTCCGAGAATCCGCATGATTCCTCCATTGGGCGCCGCGGCGGCTATGGGATCAATTATGCGCGCTGCCCCGGGGAGTGCGAGAGCGTCCGCCGAAAGCACGCATCAAATGCGAGAGCGTCCGCCGAAAACACGCATCAAATGCGAGAGCGTCCGTGGGAAACAGAAACACCTCCGGTCCCGGGGTATTCCCGGAACCGGAGGTGCTTTTGGTGCTTGGACTGGCAGTGCTGGGGTCAGGCCTTGGCCGTCTTGCCGGGCAGTGCCAGCTTGAAGATCTTGCCCCAGGTGGATCCGACCTGCTTCAGCAGCGGACCGGTGGTGTACTTCAAACCGTAGCGCTCGCAGATTTCACGGACCTTGGGTGCCACCTCGGCGTACCGGTTGGAGGGCAGGTCCGGGAAGAGGTGGTGCTCAATCTGGTGCGAGAGGTTACCGGTCATGATGTGCATGAACTTCGACCCGGAAATGTTGGCAGAGCCGATCATCTGGCGGATGTACCAGTCACCGCGGGTTTCACCTTCGGCCATTTCCTCCGTGAAGGTGTCCGTGCCTTCGGGGAAGTGGCCGCAGAAGATCACGGCGTGGGCCCAGACGTTGCGCACAGCGTTGGCGGTCAGGGTTCCGTAGAGCGCCTGCTTTCCGGAACCGGTCAGCATGGCGACGGCGGGGGTCGCGGCGTAGTCCTTGGTGAACTGCGTAACCACCTTCTTGCCCAGCGCCTTGAGGTCCTTGAGCAGCGCTTCCTTGGACTTCTTGCCTTCCTTGAACTCCGTCAGTTCGAGGTCGTAGATGGCAATACCCCATTCGAAAAGGGGCGCCAGGATGGCGTTGTACAGCGGGTTGCCGAGGTTCATCGGCTTCCACGGCTGCTGTTCGTCCATCCGCAGGAGGTTGTATCCGACGTCGTTGTCCTTGCCCACCACGTTGGTCCAGCGGTGGTGGAGGTCGTTGTGGGTGTGCTGCCACGAGCGCGACGGGGTGACGAAGTCCCACTCCCAGGTGGTGGAGTGGATGTCCGGGTCCCGCATCCAGTCCCACTGGCCGTGCAGCACGTTGTGCCCGATTTCCATGTTTTCCAGGATCTTGGCCAGGCTCAGCAGCGTGGTTCCGGTGACCCAGGCAGCCTTGTTCTTGCTGACCAGCAGTGCGGCACGGCCGGAGATCTCAAGGCCACGCTGGATCTTGATTACCCGGCGGATGTAGGCGGCGTCGGCTGAACCGCGCTTGGCCAGGACCTCGTCACGGATAGCGTCGAGTTCACGCCCAAGTTCCGCCACCTGCTCATCACTCAGGTGGGCGGCGGCCGGCGGCCGGACGGTGGGGCTGCCGGACTCGGCGAGCTTTCCGGGGCGCGTCCTTGACCCTCCGGTCGGCTTGCCTTCGGCGGGTGTGGTTTTGCTCGGTGTTACTACAGTCATACCGTGATGCTCCTCAGATTTCGAGGTTGACGGGTCCGGCGGCTGCCGAGACACACGTTTGGATCAGTTGGCCGGGTTCGCCGTGGACTTCCCCGGTGCGGAGGTCGCGGACCTGGCCGGACAGGAGTGGGGTTAAGCAGCTGTGGCAGATGCCCATGCGGCAACCACTGGGCATCAGTACCCCGGCGTCCTCACCCACGTCCAGGATGGGGGTGTCGCCGTCGGCTTCCACCTCACGGTCGGAGGCCTCAAAGGTGACCAGCCCGCCGTCGTGCCCCACGCCGGCGTCGAAGGTGGTGTTGAAGCGTTCGATCATGAGGTTGCCGGGGCTGCCGGCCACCGCAACGTCGGAACCCGGCGCTGCCGTGGTCAGCGCCGCGCGCTTCCACAGCGCCTCGGCGTCGTCCAGGAAGCTGTCCGGACCACAGGCATATGCCGCGCGTTCCTTCCAGTCGGGACAGATCTCGTCCAGCTGGGAGGTGTTGGTGAGGTCCATGCGGCCCTGCTCGCCGGTGAACCAGTGGGCGAGGCGGAAATTGGGGAACTGGTCCGCCAGCTCCGCAAGTTCCTCGCGGAAGAGGCTGTCGCCAGGAGTGCGGGCCGAGTGGACCAGCACGACGTCGGCATCCGGACGCCGCGGAACAAGGGTGCGGATCATGGACATTACGGGAGTGATGCCACTGCCCGCGGTGACCATCAGCAGGGGGCGGGGGTGCTCCGGGAGCACGAAATCGCCCTGAGGAGGAGCCAGGAACAGGACGTCGCCCGGCTTGGTGGTCCGCACCAAGGTGCCGGATACGGCCCCCACGTCTGTGACCGTGATGGCGGGGTCCTTGCCCGCAGGGGTGCTGAGGGAATAGGACCGCCAATGGCGGACGCCGTCCAGCTCGACGCCGATGCGCGCCCACTGGCCTGCCAGGTGGGAGTGCCAGCCGCGGCCGGGCCGGAAGAAGATGGTTGCTGACTGTGCCGTCTCCTGCACCACACGAGTGACCACGCCACGAAGCTGGCGGGCAGAGTAGACGGGATTGAACAGGGCTAGGATGTCCTCCGGCGACAAGGGCGTGGTGAGGACAGTGGCCGCCTGGGCCAGCTGGCGTAACCGGATCATGGGATTAAGCCTAGAGCGGCGCGAGCCATATTTCTCTCTCTCCGTCATATGACCGTTCCGCAGTCACGCTGTAGTAATGGCGCTAAGCCCCCAAGCCGCACTCTAAGAGTAACGGTTCGGCAACGCGGAAAGTTCCGTGGTGGTTCAATAAGCCTGCTTAGTATATCGCGGACAGGGCCTGCAGGGGAGAATTTTTTGCCGCCCAAGGGGCGTTACGCCTGTTCAGGAGCCCGGGCTCCATCCCAGCGCAGGCGCGATGTGCCGGGTGATATTGCCCAGCAGCTTCGCATTGAAGTCGACGCCCAGCTGGTTGGGGACGGTCAGCAGGAGGGTGTCTGCCGCCTGGACGGCGGTGTCCGCAGCCAATTGCTCCGCCAGGACGTCCGGGGAACCCGCGTAGCTCTTCCCGAACCTGGCAGTCAGCCCGTCGATAATGCCCACCTGGTCGCGGCCGTCCCGAAGGGCGGCGCCGGCAAAATACCGGCTGTCTTCTTCATCCACGATGGGCAGGACGCTGCGGCTTACCGACACCCGCGGCGCGTGTTGGTGGCCTGCCGCAGTCCAGGCGTCCCTGAACAGCTGGATCTGCTCCGCCTGGAGTTCGTGGAAGGGCACACCGGTGTCCTCGGTCAGCAGCGTGGAACTCATCAGGTTCATTCCGAGTTCAGCTGCCCATACCGCGGTCTTCCTGGAGCCGGCGCCCCACCAGATGCGCTCAGCGAGCCCGGGAGACTGCGGCTGGACCGGCAGGAGCCCGGTGGCCCCACCTGCGTAGCGCGGGTCTGCTTCCGCTACTCCCGCACCGGTGACCGCCTTCCGGAAGAGGGCGGTGTGGCGCCGGGCCATATCGGCGTCGGTTTCGCCGGTGTCCGGCACGTAGCCGAAAGCTGCCGCGCCTTGGCGGGCCGGCTCGGGTGATCCGCGGCTGATGCCGAGCTGCAGCCGTCCGCCGCTGATCAGGTCCGCGGCCGCGGCTTCCTCGGCCATATAGAGCGGGTTTTCGTAACGCATGTCTATGACGCCCGTGCCGATCTCGATCTTGGTGGTGCGCGCGGCGATGGCGGACAGAAGCGGGAACGGCGAGGCCTGCTGCCGGGCGAAGTGGTGAACGCGGAAGAACGCGCCGTCCATTCCGAGCTCCTCCGCAGCCACGGCCAGATCGATGGCCTGGAGGAGGGCATCACCCGCAGTCCTGGTGCGGGAGCCCTGACCGGGGCCCCAATGGCCAAATGAAAGAAATCCAATACGCTCCATACCTGGCCCAACCCCGCCCCGGCATCCAGCATTCCCGTCCCTCAAAGCCCGGCTGGCATGATGGCGGCGTGGGTATCCCTGATGAAGCTGTGAGCATCGCCAAGACTGTGGTGCTGTTTGTCCTGGCCGCAGCGGCGGAAATTGGCGGCGCGTGGCTGGTGTGGCAGTCAGTGCGTGAAGGCAAGGACTGGTGGTGGGCCGGCCTGGGCGTCATCGCCCTGGGGGCATACGGGTTTGTGGCCACATTGCAGCCTGACGCGCATTTTGGCCGGATCCTGGCGGCATACGGCGGGGTGTTCGTGGCCGGGTCGCTTGCCTGGGGAATGGTCTTTGACGGTTTCCGGCCGGACCGCTGGGACATCGCCGGTTCATTGATCTGCCTGCTTGGGGTGGCCGTGATCATGTTTGCCCCGCGCAGCGGCGCCTAGCACAAGGAAACGCAGCGGCACCTAGCACAAGGAAGCACAGCACCGCGCAGGGCAGGACAACCCGGCAAAGAGCAGCGTAGCTAAACTGGCACCGTGACCAACCGCGAGCAGCCCGCCAGCGCCCCCGTCCCGCCGTCGCGCGGGAAAATCGCCGAACGACTGCTGCCGGGCGGGGAAGAGCCGGACCCGCGGTTCACCCTGGCCAACGAGCGCACGTTCCTTGCCTGGATCCGCACGTCCCTGGCGCTGCTGGCCGGCGGCATCGCCATTGAAGCTTTCACCTCGGACCTCTTCCTGGAGCCGGTCCGCAAGGGCCTGGCGGTGGTCCTGCTTCTGCTGGGCATGCTGTTGAGCGCCGGCTCCGCTGTCCGGTGGCTTCGGGTGGAACGCAGCATGCGAAATAAGGCACCGTTGCCTCTGCCGCTTATTGTGCCGCTGCTGGCCGCCGCCGGCGCGCTGGCGGCGGCCGTCGTCCTGATCTTCATCCTCTGGCGCTGACCATGGCACCGTCCCGCGGCGCCGCGGCACTGCATGGGGATCCCGGCCTTCAACCGGAACGGACCACGCTCGCCTGGGGCAGGACCATGCTGGCCCTGGTGACAGTCAGCGCGATCTTCCTGCGGTGGCTGCCGCAGCATGGCCTGCCTATCCTGCTGCTGTTCACGGTGTCGGCCGGAACGGCGGCCGGCATCTACTTCACGCAGCGGCGCCGCTACCGGATCAGCTCGCACGGCATCCGTAAGGAAATGCACGACGCCGATATCACCGCCGTGCTGTGGACGGCTTTTGCCGGGGTGGTCCTGGGCGCCCTTGGCATTGGCGTGGTGCTTATTGGCTAGTGCCGCCGCACCGCTCCGCCTGCGAGAACGCCGGCTTAGAACATCGGCAGGAAGAAGCCGGCAAGGAATGCGGCCGCGCCAATGCCTGTCAGGTACCGGCCCAGCAGCGCTGCCGTCCTGCCCGCCTCTTCCGGCGCAGCAGTTTGCCACTGGGTAGGACGCTTGGGGTGGTAGTAGACCGGAAGGGTGTCGCCCACGGCGAGGTCCCTGATGTCGTGGGGAGACATGGGCGCGTGGTGCACCTGGAATTTGCGGTCGAACCAGCGAAAGCCCACGCCCGTACTGTCGGAGTACACCACGGCCTCAGCCACGGCCCACGGATGAACGAAGCGGCGGAGGAAGCCTGTGTAGAAGAGCAGTGCGAGCCCGGCGGGCAGGCACATCCAGGTCAGCATTTCCAGGATTGGACCTGCCATATCGAGCACAGTGGGCATGATTCAGATGGTACAGGCGTACGCTGAGGGAACCGTTCCGGGAAGTAAGGGGAAGCCATGAATGACCAGGATATTTTGACCCGCATCCAGGCCCTCGTTGAGGAGGAGCACACCTTACGGGAGGCTCCAGGGGACGGGCAGGTGCCTGATAAGGCGCGGCTGAAGCAGGTGGAGGAAAGCCTGGACCAGTGCTGGGACCTGCTGCGGCAGCGCCGGGCAAAGTCCGAATCCGGCGAGGACCCCAACGACGCCGAAGCCCGGCCCGTCAGCGAAGTTGAAGGCTACAAGCAGTAGCTTTCACACAGATTGGAGCATCTATGCGACTGGCTGTCGCCCAGATCATCAGCAGTGCAGATCCCGCCGGGAACCTGGGGCTGATCCGCGACTACGCTGCGCAGGCCAAAGCTGCCGGCGCAGAACTGGTGGTGTTTCCCGAGGCCGCCATGCGCGCTTTCGGCCATTCCCTCCGCGATATCGCAGAACCGCTCGACGGGCCCTGGGCTGGGGAAGTCCGGGCCATCGCGCGGGAACTGGATATTGCGATCGTGGCCGGGATGTTCACTCCCGGGAAGGACGGACGCGTCCGCAATACCCTGCTGGTCACGGGCCCCGGCGTGGAAACGTCCTATGACAAAGTGCACCTGTTCGACGCCTTCGGATTCGCGGAGTCAAAAACGGTGGACGCGGGCGAAACTCCGGTGACCTTCAAGCTCAACGGCACGGTCTTCGGCCTCGCCACGTGCTACGACGTCCGCTTCCCGGCGCTGTTCACTGCCAACGCCCGGGCCGGGGCGCAGGTCAACATCGTGTGCGCATCCTGGGGAGCCGGTGAGGGCAAGGCTGAGCAGTGGGACCTCCTGGTGCGGGCGCGCGCCCTGGACAGCACCACGTTCGTGGTGGCCTGCGGACAGGGGGACCCTGAAACCACCGGCGCAGGCCGGGCAGGGAGCGCCCCAACGGGCATCGGGCACAGCGCAGTGATCACTCCCCTGGGCTCCGCCCTAGTGACGCTGGGCGGCAAGCCGGAACTCGCCGTCGTCGATATCGACCCGTCCGTTGTTGACGAGGTGCGCAGCAAGCTCCCTGTGCTGGCCAACGCCCGGCAGTTCTGACCCACTCACTGCAAGGCCCTCGGTGCATCTCCCCACCTTTCGCTGCGAACGACGACGGCGCACGGCGTTTTTTCTGCCGCGCGCCGTCGTCGTCTTTTAAGCTGCGGAATTTCAGCGGGCCCTGGAGTGAGCTTGCGTTCACGGCCCTGAAACCTGCACGGTTTTCCGCGTTCGACGGCGGTTCTCACCTTTCCCGCCCGGCACCCTGCGCTGTAACGGCCCCTGGAGAACCACCGGTCCGGCCACTTCGCTGCATCGAGGACTTCCGTTAACAAGCCTGAAACATGATGGACGCGCGAACTTCACGTAAGGGCGGATTGTGTAACGCAGCCGCAACTTTTGCGCGCCTTTCCTGAAACACCGGCGGAGAAACATGGACGCCGGGGGAAGTGCGAGGGCCGGAAAGAGCGCCCCGCTGGCGCAACGCGAAGGGACCCGCAGGTGGAGATTTCTGCCCAACATGTCTGGCTGATGATTTCGGCCGCGATGGTACTGCTGATGACGCCCGGGCTGGGGCTCTTCTATGGCGGCATGACCCGCGCCAAGGCCGCGCTCAACATGATCATGATGAGCTTTATCTCCGCCGGGATTGTTGGTGTGGTGTGGGTCCTGTGGGGCTACTCCATGACAACGGGCGACGGCGTGCTGGGCATCTTCGGCAATCCCTTCGCCAACTTCGGCCTGCAGAACCTGATGAGCTCCCCCGACCTGATCAAAGCCGGCTACAGCGCCACGTTTGCGATCATCACTGTGGCGCTGATCAGCGGAGCCATCGCTGACCGCGCAAAGTTCGGCGCGTGGGCGCTGTTCGTACCGCTGTGGATCACCGTGGTCTACTGCCCCCTCGCCTACATGATCTGGGGAGGCGGGCTGATGAGCGCCGGCGGAGCAGTCACCGCCGTGTTCGGCCAGGTCATCGACTTCGCCGGCGGCGCGGTCGTGGAGATCAGCTCCGGGACCGCCGCCCTGGTCCTTGCCCTGATCGTGGGCCAGCGCCACGGTTTCGCCAAGGACCCCAACCACCGTCCGCACAACATTCCCTTCATCATGCTGGGTGCCGCCATTCTCTGGTTTGGCTGGTTCGGCTTCAATGGCGGCGCGGCAACAACAGCCGAGCAGGCCGGCCTGATCTGGGTGAACACGCTGGTGACTCCCGCCGCGGCGATGCTGAGCTGGCTGGTCACCGAAAAGATCCGCCACGGGCATCCCACGTCCCTCGGTGCGGCATCCGGCGTAGTTGCCGGGCTCGTGGCCATCACCCCGTCCTGCGCCAACATCAGCCCGGTTGCCGCAATTGGCCTGGGCTTCGTGGCCGGGGCTGCCTGCGCAGTCTTCGTTGACCTCAAGTACCGGTTCGGCCTGGACGACTCGCTCGATGTTGTGGGCGTGCACCTCGGCGCCGGACTCATCGGCACCCTTGCGCTCGGCTTCATCGCCCTTCCCGTGGATGGCCAGGGCGGCGGACTCCTCTACGGCGGGGGTGTGCAGCAGCTGAT
Source organism: Pseudarthrobacter quantipunctorum (assembly GCF_045291495.1). NCBI lineage: Bacteria > Bacillati > Actinomycetota > Actinomycetes > Micrococcales > Micrococcaceae > Pseudarthrobacter > Pseudarthrobacter quantipunctorum. Next base: position 485,616 of record NZ_CP148033.1, on the reverse strand, counting down.
CGCCCAGACGGCGGCCGTGGTGATCACCCTGCTGCTCTCCGGCGCCGGGACCTTCGTCATTGGCCGGGCCATCAACAAGACCATTGGCTTCCGGGTCAGCCACGAGGCAGAGACTGCCGGAGTGGATTTGGCTGAACACGCCGAGAGTGCCTATGCCTTCGGTGAAATCGGGGCAGGCTTCAATCCGCTGCACCCCGCTTCCCACTCCCCCGCGGCCAGCGACGCCGGGACCGTAGAAGCAAACAGCAGGAGTGTGGCGCGCACCAAAGAAGACTCCTTCGCCTGAGCGGGGCGGCGTTTACGGCCGGTGGGCGGGCTCTGACAGGAGGGTCAGTCAGCCAGGATCTTGTACAGTGCCCGCCGGGTCTCATCCATCTTTTCGATGGCGGCGGCGCGCTGTTCCTCAGTGACACCGCTGCGGAACTGGTGGATTGCTCCCATCAGCTTGCCGATGCTCTGGTGGAACTCGCGGTCGGAACTGTCCGGCCCAGCACTCCAGGCGTTCTCCATTTCCTCCCCATGCTCGGCCACATAGGCCCTGCCCCGGTCCGTGAGGGTGAACTCCGTCCCGCGCCCCTCGCTGAGTGCTGAGATCAGGTCCTCGTCAACGAGCTGCTGCAGCGTGGGGTAGATGGATCCCGGGCTGGGCCGCCAGGCACCTTCGGTTTTCTCGGCAATCGTCTTGATCAGCCCGTAACCGTTCGAGGGCGCCTCGGCCAGGAGCGAGAGGACAGCTGCCCGGACATCCCCCCTGCTGGCCCGCCGTGAGCCGCGGCCGAAACCCGGACCGAACCCGGGGCCGAAACCTGGCCCAAAGCCGGGTCCGAAGCCAGGACCAAAACCTCCACCGCGGTGCCCGTGCGGCCCCCTGCGGGCCCTGCCGCGCCCGAATGCGTCCCTGCCCGATTCTGTCCCGGGAAATTTCTCCTCATGTATGCCGTTCATGGTGGCACTGTCCTTTCACGTAGGTTCTCTAAAGTTCTTCAGCGATAGTTAACGATATGTCGTTAGCTATCGGGAGGTCAAGACCAGGAGCGTGATCAAATCCTGACCTTCCAGCACCTCAAAGTGCCGCCGGAAGGGCGTATTCTTTGGGGACCTCCAAGCTCGAGGGCTGAACGATGGCGAAGAAAACGAAGCGCAGGCGCGGTCTCGGCACCGCCCTGGGAAGGTTCCTGGGGTTCCTGGCCGCGAGCGTCATGTGCGGCGTCCTGGCGGCCAGCCTTGTAGTTCCGGCGGTGGCGGCAGCTGGATACGGCGTCAGCAGTTCCATTGGTTTCTTCGACAGCCTGCCCGAGGAACTCACTGTCCAGCCGCCGTCGCAATCCACCAAAGTCCTCACCTCCGATGGCCAGCCGATTGCCACTTTCTACGCCGAAAACCGCGTCAGGATTCCGCTGGACCAGATGTCTCCGCACATCAAGGACGCGATCATCGCCATCGAGGACAGCAGGTTCTATGAACATGCCGGCATCGATCCCCAGGGCATCGTGCGGGCAGTGTTCTCGAATCTGACCAAGGGCGGCCAGCAGGGCGCGTCAACCATCACGCAGCAGTACGTCACCAACGTGATCAATGAAGCCCGGCTGTCGCAGGACAGGGCGGATGAGGTGATCCTCTCCGGACAGAAGGATGTTGGTGACAAGCTGCGGGAGATGAAGCTGGCGATTGCGCTGGAGAAGAAGTTCACCAAGGAGCAGATCCTTGAGGGGTACCTGAACATCGTCTTCTTCAACAGCGACGCCTATGGCATCGAGGCAGCTTCGCGCTACTTCTTCAGCACCACCGCCAAGGACCTCACCCTGCCGCAGGCCGCACTGCTGGCCGGACTCGTCAACAGCCCCACGTTCTACAATCCGGCGATCAACCCGGACAAGTCGATCGTCCGCCGGAACCAGGTGCTGTCGGAGATGATGCTGCAGGGCAAGATCACCCAGGCTCAGCACGACGAAGCCGTGGCCACGCCGATCGAGCTGAAGATCAGTCCGGAGCGGCAAGGGTGCGCCTACGCGTCCATGGCGCCGTACTTCTGTGACTACATTTCCCATCTCATCCTGAACAACCCCGCCTACGGGAACAGCCTGATAGAACGGCAGCGGAAGCTGTACCGAGGCGGCCTGACCATCGTCACCACCCTGGACAGCAGGCTGCAGGCAGCCGCCCAGGCGCAGGTGGACGGCACGGCCGGTCCAAACCCGGACAGGTGGGGCGCCGCCCTGGTCACTGTGCAGCCGGGGACCGGCAAGATCCTGGCGATGGCCCAGAACACGGTGTTCCTCCCGGAACCGGGCAAGTTCGACACGCACCTGAACTTCAATGTGGATGCCAAGGACCCGCAGGGGAACGACCTCAACGGAGCGGGCGGTTTCCAGCCCGGGTCCACCATGAAGCCGTTCACCTTTGCCGAGTGGCTGAACGAGGGCAAGTCCCTGACCGCTGAGGTGGACGCTTCACGGCGGGTCTATCCGCTGAACTTTCCCTGGCGGTCCAGCTGCGGGAAGGTGATGGGCGCCTACAGCACCGCGCAGAACAACCCCCAGCTGGGCGCCGCTGACGACCTGCAGAACGCAGAGGAGGGCTTCTACCGGAAGATGCCCATCAACTACGGGCTGTACAACTCGATCAACACGGCTACGTTCGCCTCGGCGGCGCAGCTGGACTTCTGCGGCATCCAGAAGATGGTGGACGCCGTGGGGCTTCACAGCGGGCTGGATGGAACCCCGGTCAACATGCACCAGCTGGGCAACCTTCTGGGCGCTATCGGCGTCGCTCCCCTGCACCTTGCCAACGCTTTTGCCACGTTCGCCAATGACGGCCGCTACTGCACACCCATCGCTTTGGTGGGCGTCAAGGATGCGACCGGGGGCAGCCTGCCCGCCCAGCCCGTGGAGTGCCGGGATGCCGTGAAGCCGGACGTGGCCCGCGGGGTCAACAATGTGCTGCAGGATGTGCTGGTCAGGGGCTCAGGTGTCTGGATCAATCCCAAGACCCACGACAAGTTCCCGGTGGCGGCCAAGACCGGCACCTCGAACAACAACGGGTCCACCTGGATTGTTGGCTACACCTCGGGTATTGCCACTGCTTCCTTCTTCGGCGACGCCCTTGAGGGACAGAAGCGGGCGGGGCAGAACGTCACCATCAACGGGACCTTCTATCCGCGCCTTGACGGCTACATGATTGCCGGACCGCAGTGGGCCAACTACATGCTGCAGGCGGCGCCGTTGTATCCCCGCAATCCGTTCCCGCCCGCTCCGCCGTCGATGATGAGCCCCAGTCCGTCACCCAGCCCCCGTCCCTAAGTCCGGCACCCGCCAGACGGAACAACGCGGCCAAGTACCTGCACTGCGGGTCTTGCCTTTGGCCCGTGCTCGTTGAGACGCCGTTGTGTCCCCGCGGCTGGTGCTGCGGGCGGATATCACGACGGCGGGCTGGCGTGCCCGTGCCGGGTAGGGGTGGTGCTGTGGAGTGGTAGGTGTGGCCGGTGGGGGTTTGGAGTTCGACTGTGTGTCTGGGTCCGGGGACTGGGATGGCTGAGAACCCGGGTGTTTCTTTGGTGTGGTTGCAGGCTTCGCAGAGGCCTTGGCCGTTGTTGCTGGTGGTTGGGCCGTCCTGGTGCCGGGGGGTGATGTGGTCGTGGTGGCGGATGGGTGCGTCGCAGTAGGGGGTGCGGCAGGTGTCGTCGCGGACCTGGAGGAACCGGCGGAGCCCGGGCGGGAAGAGCCGGGCCTTCGAATCCATCGCGAGGAGTTCTCCGCTGCCCGGCGCTGTGTAAAGCCGCCGAAGCCAGACATCGACGTCGCTGCTGTCCCTGACGTCAGTCCCTGCAGCGCCGGCGACGGCCGCTTCCGTATCAGGGGTCCTCTCGGCCAGCGCACCTCCCGTTATATCTTCCGCTGTACCTGCGGGCCGGACGCTACGGGGTTTGGCACCGGCGGGCCTCACGGCTGGCAATCCCTGACCCATAGCTTTCGGCCCGCCCCGCACTCCGGGGGCTTCCAGCTCTCCTAATCCTCCGAGGATTTTTTGCCAGGCCCAGTGGGCGGGGACGATGCCGTAGCCTGCGAGGCGGGCTGGTTCGCTGTCGCCCTGGAAGAGGGTGCGGTCGGTCATGACGAGCTGGACCTCGATGCCGGCGACCCCGCCAGGGGTGCCGGTGATGTTTTCAACGAGCTGGTCGGCCATGATCGCACCCCGGGACCGCTCATCACCCTGTGACCGGACGGTGTCCGCATGCCGGGTCAGGGCCGCGTAGACGGCCACCCCCTGGGCGACCGGGAGCAGTGCGGTCAGGCGGGCCATGGTGTCCGGCGCCGGACGAAGACTCACGGTCCGGTCGTTCACCGCGTGGGCCGCGCGTCGTGTCACCGAATGCGGGTCACGCCGGTACGCGGCGGCCCGGACCGCGGCAATAATGGCCCGGTCCCCGGCACCCGCCAGTGAACCAGCGCCTGCCAGTGAGTCATTGCCTGTCAGGGTGCCGGTGTTGGCGGCGAGTTCCTCGTCCACGGCGCACCGGTCCTCGGCGGACAGGCACGCGGTTTCCTTCACGATGAGGGTGGCGCGCCATTCGTTCAGCTGCCCGGACTCCAGGGCTGCCAGGGCGTGGGGCATCTCAGTGCCGAGGGCTTTGGCAAGGCCCAGGAGCCGGCCGCCGCGGGCCGGGGACTCCCGCCGCGCCAAAGCCACCTGCGCGGCAACACCGGCGCCTTGTTCCTTGGCCGGGACACCGGCCGCGGCCTGCTCCCGCCGCTGGGAAAGATCAAAAGCCACAGTAATCCGGGCCTGTTTAGCAGCGGCCAGCGACTTCAAATCCTCCAGCTCCCGCAACTGATCAATCATCCCCGGACCATCAGCAGCGGCCGTAATCGAAGCTAAGGCGCGAGAGATATCAGCAACGGACAGGACACCCTGAACCGGCGGCACACCAGAGTCAAGGTGCGTGCAGGCTGCAGGCGCAGCGGGGCTCCCCGCCGCCTGCGCTCTTGCCGGTGCCCCTGCCAACCCCTGAACCGCTCCCATGAGTAAAGTCTTTCAGCAGGGTGTGACATTGACCCGCTGCCAAAAACGCTATGTGGAAAACCAGGCACCAGCAGAAGCCGCCACCGCTCTGGCAGCATTGGCGTGGTGAAGAGCCTTGAAACCGATCGGCTAATCCTCCGCCAATGGAAGCCGGAGGACGCCGGCTTTGTACTGGACCTCTACTCGCGCTGGGAGGTACAGCGTTTCATTGGCAACCATCCCCAGGTGATGCGGGACCGGTCCCAGGCCGACGAGCGTATCCGCGCCTGGCAGCAGATGGACAACCCCGTCCACGGTGTCTGGGCAGTGCAGCTGAAGGAACAGCTGCAAGGACAGGCCGGGCTGCGCGGCCATGGCAGCGGCGGTGGCCCGAGCCCTTGCACTGATCAAGACCTTCCTGCCCCGCTTGCCGGCACCCTGCTCCTCAAGTCCATTCCGGCCTCGGGCGATGACTTGCCGTTGGAACCTTCAGGGGACACCGAAATTGGCTGGCACTTCCACCCTGATTACTGGGGGCATGGCTATGCGACTGAAGCTGCGGCAGCGGTCCTGTCCTACGCCTTTGCAAGCGGCCTGGAAAAGGTGGTTGCAGTGACCGCCCCAGCCAATAAAGCCTCGCAGAGCGTCTGTTTGCGGATCGGGATGAGGCATGGCGGGCAAACTCGCAGGTACTACAACGCGCTGTGTGAGCTCTTTGAAGCGACAGCCCCGGCACAAGCCAAGGACCACGCTGAGGCGCGGACCACGAAGGCGGGGAGTACGACGTCGGGAGGCCAGCGCCGTCGTCCGTCCGCCTAAGCCGTACCTTTCCACAGCCGCTGCCACCAGGGGCGCGCGGGCTGCGGTTCCGCCGGAGGCTCGGCGGGGCGGGCCTCCCGGCGCTGGCGCCACCGGTCCACTTCGTCCTCAACATCCCGGGTCTGGGTGATAACCGGCGGCCCGCCCTGCAGCTGGCGGCGGGCGTCGATGACGCGGCGGTTGAAATCCTGCAGGATGTCCCGCACCTGCTGCTCCGTGTACTGGGCGTCGAGCCTGGCATCAAGTTCGGCGTCCTCCTTCCGGAGCAGGATGGCCGCCGGACCGAGGCCGCTGATGTTTTCCCGCTGGATGAGGCCCTTGACCCACCAGTCGGGATCGTACGACTCCCCGAGCCCCGGAATTGGCTTGCCGGCGTACTTGAGGTTGTCGAACTTGCCCTGCGCCATGGCGTCCCGGACAAGGTATTCGGCCCGGGCGGCGTCGCTCACCTTCCTGCGCTTCTCACGCTCCTTCTCTTCAAGGGCGTCCAGCTCCGCTTCTTCCTCTGCGCTGATGCCTGCCCCGCGGTAGGAACGCATTTCGGCAGCACGCTCCAGGCGCTTCCGGTACTCTGCTGCACCGCTCCCCATTGCCGTCACCGCCTCACCTTTTTCCCAACGTCCCCTTCCAGTATTCAGAAGCCTTTGGCCGGGTTCAACGCCCGCCCGCACGACGGCACGGAAAGCCGGAGCCAGGCGGCGTCGCTTCGCTTAAGCTGGGCAGGCGGGGGCCGCACAAGGAGGAGGCAGTGCCATGGATGCCAACGGAGAAGCTGAGCGTTCGGCAACTTTCAGCTGGACAGATCCGCGCGTGGGCCTTGAGCACCTGTCCCGCTTGTCCGGGCTGGACTACCTCACCGGCATGCGGGACGGGACCATTCCGCGGCCGCCCATGGCGTCCCTGATGAACCTGGCCCTTGTTGGAGTTGAGCCGGGGCGCGTGGAATTCGAATGCCGGCCGGCCGAAGCGCACTACAACCCGCTGGGCATGGTGCACGGCGGCTTGGCCTGCACGCTCCTGGACACTGTTGTTGGATGCGCCGGACACAGCACCCTGGCCGCCGGATTCGGTTACACGTCCATCAACCTCTCGGTCAGCTACCTCCGCCCCATCACCCTCGAGCACGGAGTGCTTCGGGCCGAAGGTACCGTGACCAAACCGGGATCGCGGGTGATCTTCGCTGAGGGACGCATCTTCGGGCCGGCCGGTGAACTCCTGGCCACCGCCACCAGTTCGCTCCTGGTTTTCGCCACAGCCCCGGCCCGGTAGGGCTCCAGCCCAACCAGCCAGCAGCAGCCCCGCCAGCCCGGGAAAGACTGAAGCGTACGACGGCGGGACGTCCCGCCGTCGTACGCTTTCGTTGTGCTTGTGGTGCAGTAAGCCGGTCAGGCGTTGGCGTGTTCGGCGAGGATCGCGTCGATCTGGCCGACAGCTCCGGTCATGCCCTCCTCCATGCCCATCTGCACCATCTGTTCCATCTGTTCTTCGGATTCGAAGATGGTGGCAACGGTCATGGTGGTGCGGCCGCTGCTCTCCTCAAGCGTTACCGTGACGTGGGTGCTCCCCATGGCCTCGACGGGCGCGCCGTTGTCGTCCGCGAAACCGTCGTCGAACTCCAGCCTGGCAGGCGGTTGGATGGAGGTGAAACTCCACCACCCGCCGGCTTTCTCGCCCTCGGGACCGGTCATGTAGTAGCCGGCCCTGCCGCCGGGCTCGAAGTCGAACTTCTCGAAGGTGGCCGGCCAGGTGGGCGGCCCCCACCACCGCTCGAGCTGGCGCGGGTCTTCCCAGAGCTGCCAGACGCGTTCGACGCCGGCGTCGAACTCAGCGGTGAGGATGAAGCTGAGCGCCTCAAGATTCTTGGTGGTACCAGTAACGGACATTGCAGAACCCTTCCTTATCCTTCAGCCAGAATGCCTTCGATCTGGTCGACGCGCTGCCGCCAGATCGCCTCATACTCATCGAGCAGCCGCCGGGCTTTTTGCAGGCCTTCATGGTTTCCCCGCACGATCTGCTCCCTTCCGCGCTTCTCCTTGGTCACCAGGGATGCGCGTTCCAACACCGCAACATGCTTTTGGACTGCGGCGAAGCTCATGGCATAGAGGGCCGCGAGGCCGGACACCGAATATTCGCCCACTGTCACACGGCGGACAATATCGCGGCGGGTGGAATCGGCGAACGCCTGGAAGAGGCGGTCCAACTCGGCTTCACGAAGCTGATCTACAACCATTTGGTTGTACGATAGTCCTGCCCGCCCATGCTGTCAATGGCCTGTGGAAACGGGTTTACCGTTTCCCCGGGAAGGCCGTTCCGGCCGGTATCTTGAAGGCCATGAGCATCTTCCTCGCCGGCGCCGGGCCGGACCATGCGGCTTTTCCGGAGGTCTTTGACCGCTTTGCCCAGGCCGTCAGCCTGCGTTCCCGCCGGGAGGCGCCCGCCCGGGTGGCTGTGGTGGTCCATGACCGCCATGGGAACCCGGAAAGCCTCCTCCCGGCTTACGTTGATCCGCTGCTCGCACGGATTGAGGTGGAGGTGGTGCCGGTCCTGCTCGGCGCGGGCGCACCCTGTGCCCCTTCCGTGTTCGACGGCGTCGACGGGCTGGTGGTGGGCGGCGGGCTGACGCCGGGGTACCGGGAGGGGCTCGCGGCTTCGGCGGGCGCCATTTCCGCCGCGGTGGCCAGCGGGGTGCCCTACCTCGGCTTTTCCGCCGGGGCCATGATCGCACCGCAGAGGGCGCTGCTGGGCGGTTACCTGAGCCGGGGCATTGAGGTCTGTGGCGAAGAATGCTCGGAGGGCTTGGCCGAGCTCGAGATCCGGGACGGCCTGGGCCTTGCCCCGTTCGCACTTGATGTCCACGCAGCCCAGGCCGGCACGCTCAGCCGCGCGGTGGCAGCCGTAGCTGCAGGGCTGGTGGAGAGGGCTGTGGCCGTGGACGAGAACACCGCACTGGTGCTGGCAGCGGCAGGCGGTGACAGCTTCGAGGTACTGGGCCACGGCAACTGCTGGGACATCCGCCGGTCCGGCACGGCCTGCATCGTCTCCGTGCTGCAGGCGGATTAAAGGCCCGGGCGGAGCGGCACCAAGGACACCCCTTAGGCGTCGAAGTGCGTTTTGGCCCTGTCGCCGGTCAGTTGTTCAATCAGTTCCGCCGCGACGTCCCGCAGCTTCTGGTTGCGGTTGCTGGAGACCTTGGTGAGGATGTCCATTGCCTCCGCCTGGGAGCACCTGTTCTGGGCCATGATGACACCGCACGCCAGGTTGATGGCAGTCCGGCTCTGCATGGCCGCTTCAAGATTGTCCGCCCGGCTTTGCGCCGTGTCGAGGCGGACCGAAAGATGAAGCGCGTTGTGTGCGGCCGCAGCGAAGCCCAGGGCCTTCTCATAGACACCCGCGGTGAACATGCCCGGTTTCTGCGCAAAGAAATTCAAGGCAACACTGGCTTCGCTGCTGATCTCCAGGGGCACCCCCAAGGAACTGCGGATGTTTGCCTCTGCCAGCTTTCGGGTCAGCTCAGGCCACCGGCCATCGGTGGCGACGTCGTCGATAATCACCGGTGACATCTCCCGCAGCGCCTTGATGCAGGGGCCGTCGCCCACGGCCTGCTCAACCTCGTCCAGCTCCACCGCGCGCTGGCTGCTGCCGGCAACGGTGGTGGGCTTGCGCCGCAGTTTGAGTGTGACTGCACACTCAATATGGTCACCCGCCACTTCGGAAACGGATGCTGCGGCAAGCCCGGCCAGCCCGGTGAGGAACTCAACAACGTTTTCCGCGCCTACCAGAATGCTCTGGAGCTCTTTTATTGGTTCTTTCTCCGGTGAACTCGACATGGGCCCATCTTACTGTGCCACCCCTCGGCGGGCCGCGCGGACGGGAATGCCGGGCCATCAGGGCCTGCCGGCAGCACAGTCGAATACCGCCGGCAACCCCAGCAGAAGCGGCCACCCGTGTGGTTCCGGCATATCCATGGGTGGCGGACCGGCGTAGTGTCAACAGTAGGAGATTTCGGGACAGCCGGGATTGAATACTCGGGCCAGCCAGCGCAGAGAGCAGCGGCCGCCAGCCAGGGGCGAGCCTTCTGGTGCATCCAGGATCGAGGCCCGATGGCCAAGGAAAGCACGCACACAGCGCCGGACCCGATGCGGGACCTCCTGTTTGAAAGTCCTGGTATTCCAACCCCCACCGATGAATCCCCCGGCTCGCGCGGCGGCGGAGCGTAGGCATGTATCCCTACGGAACCGACGGGCCCGACCAGCCGAACCGGGCAGGTGAAGAACCCATGGGGACTGCCCGGCGCTTCCGGGACGCGGACCTGGCCCTGGACAAACTGTGGATCTACTACTACGGCATCGGCGGCGATATTGATGAGGTCTCCCTGGACGCGTACCTCCATGACGCCCTGGACATACCGGCTACGCAGGTGAACCTCATCGCCACAGCCATGACGGAATTGACGGAAGGGGAACCACGGTGACGGCTTACGGAAACAGCCCAGGCGGCATCGGCTCCGGGCGGCACGACCTGCCCGACGTCGACATGAGGCTGCTGGAAATGGTCCTGGACAACGGGGATGTTGCAGCCTTCCTCACCGACCTGGCGGTTGTTGCGGCATCGCGGCTCTCCGTTCCGGGGAATCAGGTCCATTGCGGGGTCACCGTGATCCGCCACAAGAGGCCCGAGGCCGTAGCCAGCAGCGATGCGGAAGCGCGCTCCCTGGACGAACTGCAGAACGGATTCGGGGACGGCCCCTGCCTTACGGCGCTGCGCGGCAAGACGTGGCTGCTGGTTCCGGACCTGGGCATCGAACAACGCTGGCCCGCCTACGTCGAGGTTGCCAGGGCCCAGGGGGTAGCCTCGATCCTTGCCATGCCGCTGGATCTTGCCGGTGAGGCAGAAGCTGTCCTGAACCTCTACGCCGGCCGGAGCCACGGCTTTTCAACGGAGGACATCGCCACTGTTGAAGCGTTCACAGACCAGGCGGCCAGTGCGATTCGGCTGGTCCTTCGCATCAGCCAGCTCAGCGAGGCGCGCAGCGACCTCTCCTCCGCCCTGAAGTCCCGGACCGTCATTGACATGGCCGTGGGAGCAATCATGGCCGAGAACCGGTGCACCAGGGACACCGCATTCAACATCCTCACCAAGGCTTCGAGCACGCGCAACGTCAAGCTCCGCGAAGTGGCGGCGTCCGTGATCGCCTCCATTTCCGGCGAGAAGGAAATCGACACCTACTTCGACGAGTAGGGTCCGTTGCGCCGTGGAGCAAAGGTTCCCCTCCGGGCCGGACGTGATCAGACTCACGCGCAACATTCTTGAGGCAGCGCAGTCCTGCTGGGCACTATGGAAGGGATCGGCAGGCACCACCTCCCACGCGGGAGCACGTGACAGCTGACGGCCGGTGTGCTTGGTCACATCGGGCTTGATCCGGTTGCCAACCCCCTTCGGCAACCTGCACCATTGAAGTACGGGAACGCGCTTTCCCATGCAGTACCGCCTCATAGAAGAGGCCACGGCCCGGTCAAAGAAGATTCCAGGCCGCCAACCGCAAGAAATGGAAGTTGAATAATGACGTTCGATGCCACTGACTCCGTGACCCTGAAAATCTGGGACCGGTCCGCCCTGCACCACACCCTTGACTCCGCCGTCAGCGAGCTGTCCGCGCGACACAACACCACCACCTGCCGTGTCGCCGTTACCTGCAGCGGACCCAACACCTTCACCCTGAGCCTGCGCGGCGAAGGCAAGGCCCTGGCTTCCGCCTAAGGTGCCACCGCTGAAAGGCAAGCGGACGACGCCGGCACCTCCCGGCGTCGTCCGCTTCCTTTAAGCGGGGCGGGCTTCCTTTCCCCGCCCCGGCAGGCGGCAAAGTAAAATGTGAGGAATCCAGGCAGAAGCGCCGTCCGAGCATCAAAGGTAACCATGAGGCAGCAACCACGTGCGCACGCCGAACCCGGCGCACCGGGCACACCACAGACAGACCCGGGACAGCAGGGCCCACGACAGGAGGGGACCGGCCAGTCAGGCACCAAACAGCCAGGCGCCGCGTCACTTTCACTGATTCCCGCGGCCCTTGTCTCGGCGTCGGGCTTCCTGCTGTTCGCATGGCAGGACCGCCTGTCCGGGTTCCTGCTCCTGGCCGCCGCCCTGGTTGTGGCCGGATTCATCAGCCGCAGGCTCCTGATCGACTTGGCCCTGATCGCCGTGGGCCTGACGGCCATGAGCCTGGTCCCCATCACCACGGACATCAGCACCGAGCACATGACGGTGATGGGAACCGCCATGGTCCTCGCCGTCGGCATTCCCTATTCCGTTTCAAGGTTCATCACCAAGGACCACGCCATCCGGTTCCCCATCAGGACGGGCCAGCCCTGGACGAGCGCGGAAAAGTGGTACCTTCCCGCCGTCCTGGTGATCGGGTATGCGCTGATGCCGGTCTACATGATCCGGACCGGCGTCTACACCAACTGGCCGGCTGTGAGCGACCCGGACGGCATCGCCCGGCTGTTCCTCGGCACCAACGTGCTGGGCATCTGGGACGAGCTCTTCTTTATCTGCACGGCGTTCACCCTGCTGCGCCGGCACCTGCCGGACTGGCAGGCCAACCTGCTGCAGGCGGTCCTGTTCACCTCGTTCCTCTGGGAGCTGGGCTTCCACTCCTGGGCTCCCTTCTTCATCTTCCCCTTCGCCCTGCTGCAGGCCCGGCTGTTCACGGTGACCAAGTCGCTGTCCTACATCGTCAGCGTCCACCTCTTGTTCGACTTCGTGCTGTTCCTTGTCCTGATCCACTCCCACAACCGCGAGTGGATCGATATCTTCCTGTACTGAAGTCCCCCGGCATGAAAGCGAACCACCACCTTGGATACTCCGGCCCGCGGCAACACCCGTTTTGACATCGCTTCCCTGCCGTTGCCGGTTATCCAGGCGCCCATGGCGGGTGGGCCGTCCACTCCGGAACTGGCCGCGGCAGTGAGCTCCCGGGGAGGACTGGGCTTCCTGGCCGCCGGCTACAAGACCGCGGCGGCGGTGAAGGCGGAGATCGAGGCAACGCGGAAGCTGACCGGTGCCCCCGTGGGCGTCAATGTCTTCGTCCCGCAACCCTCAATGGTCAGCTCCCGCGCGCTGGAAGAGTACGCCCTGTCCCTGGCTCCGGATGCACAGCGTTTCGGCGTCGCCCTCGGGGATCCGCGCCATGACGACGACGACTGGGACAACAAGATCGATGTCCTGCTGGAGAAGGCCCCCGAGGCGGTTTCCTTCACCTTCGACGTGCCGGACCCCGCCGTCGTTGCCGCCCTGCAGCAACGGGGCGTGTGCGTCATCGGGACGGTGACGTCGCGGCCCGAAGCCGTGCGCGCACTGGAGGCAGGCGTTGATGTGCTGTGCGTCCAGGGACCGGAAGCCGGCGGACACCGCGGCTCCTTTGACGCAGCACGGCGCCCGGAGGGTGAATCCCTCCACGGCCTGCTTGAAGAGTTGGCGGACCTCGGTGTGCCGCTGATAGCTGCGGGCGGGATCGTCACGGGTGCCGATACCCGGGAGGCCCTCTCCCGCGGAGCTGCGGCGGTCCAGGCCGGCACGGCATTCCTCCGCGCGGACGAGGCCGGCACCAAGGAGGCCCACCGGCTTGCCCTGGCCCCGGGGCGCTTCACCACCACGGGGGTCACGCGGGCCTTCTCGGGACGGAACGCGCGGGGGCTCCTCAACGAGTTCATGCGCCGCCATGACGGCGGGGCTCCCGAGGGCTATCCGGAGGTCCACCACCTCACCACTCCCCTGCGCGCAGCAGCGGCCGCTGCGGGGGATGCGGACTGGCTGAACCTGTGGGCCGGCACCGGTTTCCAGCGGACGACGGCGGGCCCCGCCTCGGCAATCCTGGCTTCCCTTACGCCGTAGCCCGGGGGAGTTTTAGGCTTGGCCTATTCCTCGCCCGTGTCCTGCGCTTCCAGGAACCTGTCCATGGCTTCGCAGGCCCGTTTCCAGCGGGCGTTCAGGGCGTGCCGGCTCAACGGTTCGGACATGCCGTTGAGCACTTTCTCGATGGCATCAGATGCGGCGTCCCGGGCCCGGTCCTGCGCCGCCGGGGTGTAGTAGTTCATGCCGGTTATTCGTTGCGCCCGCAGCAGCGGATGGCGGGACTGCCCCTCCACGCACGACGGCGGCCGGCCCCTTCACGGGACCGGCCGCCGTCGAACGCGTTGTGCTGCTAGAGGGTGGAAGTGTCGATCACGAAGCGGTAGCGGACGTCCGAGGCGAGGACGCGCTCGTAGGCCTCGTTGATCTTCTCGGCCGGGATGACCTCGATCTCGGCACCGATGCCGTGCTCGGCGCAGAAGTCCAGCATCTCCTGCGTTTCGCGGATGCCGCCGATCATGGAGCCGGCGAAGGACCGGCGGCCGCCGATCAGTGCGAACGCGTTGACGGGGAGCGGCTCGGCGGGGGCGCCAACGTTCACCAGTGCACCGTCGAGTTTCAGCAGCTGCAGGTAGGAGCTGATGTCGATCGAGGCGCTGACCGTGTTGATGATGAGATCGAACGTGCCGGCGAGGTCGCTGAAGGTGCTCTCATCGCTGGTGGCGTAGTAGCGGTCGGCGCCCAGCTTCAGGCCGTCTTCCTGCTTCTTGAGCGACTGGGACAGCACGGTGACCTCGGCGCCCATGGCGTGGGCGATCTTGACGGCCATGTGGCCGAGTCCGCCCAGGCCGACGACGGCGACCTTCTTGCCGGGTCCGGCGCCCCAGTGGTGCAGCGGGGAGAAGGTGGTGATTCCGGCGCACAGCAGCGGAGCGGCGACGTCGAGCTCGAGTGTTTCCGGGATCCGGACCACGAAGTCTTCGGTCACCACAACGTGGGTGGAGTAGCCGCCCTGGGTGATGGTGCCGTCGCGGTCAACGGCACCGTAGGTGCCCACGTTGCCCTTGAGGCAGTACTGCTCTTCGCCCTTCAGGCAGTTCTCGCAGTCCTTGCAGGAGTTGACCATGCAGCCGACGCCGACGCGGTCGCCCACGGCGTGCCTGGTCACCTCGGAGCCCACCTGGGTGACGACGCCGGCGATCTCGTGGCCGGGAACCAGCGGGTACTGCTGCGGGCCCCAGTCGCCGCGGACCGTGTGGATGTCCGAGTGGCAGATGCCGGCGAACTTGATGTCGATCAGGACGTCGTGGGGTCCCACTTCGCGCCGTTCGATGGTGGTGGGAATGAGGTCCTCAGTGGAGGACGGGGATGCATAGGCCTTGACGGTAGTCATGGGTCTCCTGGGTTCTGTTGGGGGTTATCAAAAATGCTACAGGGGCCGGATGCCATCAAACCGGATACGGGGGTCCGTAGCGGTGGCCCTGCTGTAACTGGTTCTGGCAGTCCTACCCTTGCCGGCCCTCGTACTCAGCATCGGTGATGTGCTCAGCCCAGGCTGTGGTGGCTGCCGGGTCTTCATCGTTTTCGAGGATTGCCAGGTGTTCCATGAAGGTTCCGTTGGCTGAGGCATGCCAGTGCTCTTCGCCCGGCGGAGTGTAGAGGGTCTGGCCGGGGTGGACGTCGATGATGTTTCCGTCCCGGGTGCCGAAGCGTGCCACGCCGGAAGTCACATGCAGGTACTGTCCGCGGGCGTGCGAGTGCCAGGCCGTGCGGGCTCCCGGCGCGAAGCGCACCTTGGCAACAACTGCGCGCTGTTCCGGCCCGTGGGGGAGCACGATCATGTCAACCCAGACATCGCCGGAGAACTGTTCGGGCGGGTTCTTGACGGTTTCGCGGACGGGCTCGAGGTTCATGGTGTTTCCTTTCGGACGGGAGGTGCCTCCATCAAACCGGCTGCCTGGAAAGGTAGCGAGGGCCCTGCTGAACCGGGTTTTGGCAGACCCTCCTTTGGGCGCCGGGATTCGTCGTAACGTGTCCTGTATGGATAACCGAGCCGAAGTACGGCAGTTCCTCTCCACGCGCCGGGGGCGCATCACTCCGGAACAGGCGGGCATTGAACCGTACGGCGGGCGGCGGCGCGTGCCCGGACTGCGCCGGGAGGAAGTGGCCCGGCTCGCCGGAGTCAGCGTGGACTACTACACACGGCTGGAACGCGGGAACCTCTCTGGCGTTTCGGAAAGCGTCCTGGACGCAATCGCCGGGGCGCTGGAGCTGGACCGCGCCGAACATGACCACCTTTACGACCTCGCCAGGACCGCCAACATGTCCGGCCGGAAGCGTGCCGCTGCCCCCGCCCCGTCAGGCGTGCGGCCCGAACTGCGGTACCTCCTGGATACCATCACCGGGGCGCCGGCCTTCATCGGCAACAACCGGATGGACATCGTGGCCGCGAACACCCTCGGCTACGCCTTGTACTCGGACATGTACCGGGGGCCCGGCCGGCCCGCCAACCATTCACGGTTTATCTTCCTGGACCCCAGGGCGCACAACTTCTACACGGACTGGGAGCGGGCGGCGAGCACCAACGTGGCCATCCTGCGGCGTGAGGCAGGCCGGAATCCGCATGACAAGGGCATTGCGGAACTCATTGGCGAGCTGTCCATGCGCAGCGACGAGTTCCGCACCCGTTGGGCCGCCCATAACGTCCGGCGGCACTACGCCGGGACCAAGTTTTTCCAGCATCCCGTGGTGGGCCTGCTGGAACTGAACTACCAGGTGCTGGGGCTGGAAGAGGACCCGGGGCACTCGCTCACGGTCTATCCGGCGACGCCGGGCAGCCCGTCCGAGGAAGCACTGAAACTCCTCGCCTCCTGGGCGGTGACGGAGAACATCGCGGAGCTGGCCGAGGCGAACGCGCGGGGCTAGGCACCATACGGGCTAGGCGGGCGTGCCCTCTTGGGCCGGTTCCGCCGGTTCCTCCGGCTCAAGCCCGGATTCATAGCCGATGAGCCAGTGGAGGCCGTGCTGGTCGATCACCTGCCCGTCCGATGCGCCCCAGGGCTTGGGACCGAGCGGGTCCACCACCCGTCCGTCCACGGCAAGCTTGTCGAACCACTCGTGGAGGACTTCCGGTTCGGCTGTCCCCAGCAGGGATAGCATGACCCCTTCAAGGCGGACGCTGTTCTGCCCTTCCGCCGCGTCCGAGCCCGCCACGGCAACCACGCCCTTGAGCACTCCGTGGGCTATAGCTTCCGGCGGCCCGTCCTTGCGCCCGAAGTCCTCATAGCTGTGCAGGAAAAGTTCCCCGCCGAAGACCTCCGCGTAGAAACTCAAGGCTTCACGGGCTGTGCCGGGAAAGCTGACATAGATCTGGGGTGCCGTCATTTGCCCAGCATACAGACGGCGCGCGGTGCACCTGGGGACGACTCCCGGCTGCAGGCCAGCCGGCTGGGTTGGCGCGCCGGTGGCGGTCAGCTGCCCTCGCGCCGCCAGCGGTAGGGAGTGGTGGTTGAGACCTTGACCAGTCCTGAGCGTTCCAGGATGGGCCGTGAGAATTCGGTCGAGTCGCTGTGGATGAGGGTCTTGCCCAAGCGGAGTGCCGACTGTGCCCGGCGCGCGGTCAGGGCCCGGTAGATCCCGCGACCGCGCCACTCCGGGCGAGTGGCGCCGCCCCAGATCCCGGCGAAGGCGGTGCCTTCCACCGGTTCGAGGCGGCCGGCACTGACAATCCGGCCGTCCGCCTCGGCCACCCACAGCTCCATCCCGTCATCGAGTGAGAGCCGGTGCAGCAGGGCATCGGCCATCCCGTCCGAGACCGGATCGCCAAAAACTTCATCCTGCATGGCGCTCATCGCCCGGACGTCCTGCTCATCCACCACCTGCCGCACCACCACCGCGTCGGGCACCGGTACGGGAACGCTGAGTGCCTGTGCGCTGCCGATCATGATGGATTCCGGCGGATCAGGAACAAAGCCGTGCTCCAGGAGCGCCCCATGCAGCCCGGGAGCGTGGTCGTGGCCGCGCGTTTTCCATTCCACCCTGGTGACTCCGGGATCAGCCAGGAAGTGGTCCACCGCCTCACGGACCAGCCGGCGGATGGCGTCCGAGCCTGCATCCCCAAGGTCCCGGTACGTCACAAATCCGCGGCCGTCGCGGAATGTCCCGAGGTGCAACGGGCCATGCTTTGTCACCGAGGCGGCGCCTGGTGTCTCGGCATCCGTGCGCAACTGGTCATCGTAGGCAGCCAGGAACCGTGCGGATTCACTCATTCCGCGAGTTTACTGGTGGCCGCAGGGTTCGGGTGCTTGGCCGCATCGGACCCATCCGGGGTTTCCTCCCCGGGCGGCTGAGGTTTGTAGACCCATGCCACCAGGACCACTGAGATGATCATCAGCAGGAACCAGGCCACGAGTTTCTCCAACCCAACGGGCTCCCAGCCGTCCACCTGGCCGGGATACAGCCACGCGCCGGACCAGGTTGCGATGTTCTCGGCCACCCAGATAAACAGCGCCACCAGCAGGAAGGCGACCAGCAGCGGCATCCTGTGATGCTTCCGGAACACCCGGAAGTGCATCACGCACCGGCCAAAGACAACCACGACGGCGGCGAGCAGCACCCAGCGCGCGTCCCAGATGTAGTGGTGGCTGAAGAAGTTGACGTAGATGGCCGCGGCCACGGCCGCCGTAACCCAGCGCCGGGGATAGTGGGCGAACCTTAAGTCGAACAGCCGGTAGACGCGGACCATGTAGGAGCCAACGGCCGCGTACATAAAGCCGCTGAAGAGCGGAACAGCGCCGACCCGCAGGAAGCCCTCGGCCTCGTAGGACCAGGAGCCGGCGTCGGTCTTGAAAAGCTCCATGACCGTCCCCACCAGGTGGAACAGGATGATGACCCGCAACTCCTTCAGGGTCTCCAGCCTGAACACGATCATGAGGATCTGGATTACGACGGCGGCGAGGGTCAGGAAGTCGTTCCTTGCCAGTCCGGCCCCGTCCGGGTACCACAGCCGCGCCGCCATAAGCACCGCGAGCAGGGCGGCACCAAAGATGCACGCCCAGGCCTGTTTCAGGCCGAACACCACGAATTCGGTGAGCTTGGGCCGGATGCGGCCTGCAGGTGCGCTGGCCAGGAAGCGGCGCGCCCGTTCGTCAAGCCGCGCCTCCAGCGGCGTGGAGCTAAGCACTCACGCGCCCTGCCCGGCGGGAGAAAGTGTCCAGCTCCGAGAGGCAGTAGTTCTTGAACCAGTGCCGGAGGCCCTGCGGCAGCTTGGGGTAGGCCACGGCGAGCGCTTTCATGGTGCGGTGGAACCGGCGCTCATGGCGTCCGCTCCACGGCAGGCCGAAGTCATCGCGCAGATGGTCCGGGAGGAGGCCGGCCGTCAGGAACCTGGCGAACGGCATGATGGCGCGGTACCAGAGTGCGGCATGCTGTGGGTACAGGAGCCCGCGGCCCACGCGGATGGCGGCGTCGCTCGCCCGGAGGCCGGCCATGCGTTCGTCATAGTACCGGTTGAACGCCGCACGGTCCTTCGGCCACATGTCGAGCGGAAGCTGCAGGGCTGTCCCAAGCTTCGCGTAGTCCCGGTACATGGCATCGGCGGACTCGTCGTCGAGCGGACCGTAGATTTTCTCGATGATGACCAGCGCGGTGTCGTAAAGCGTCGCCGTGACCCACAGCTGCAGCTGCGGGTCGTAGGCGTTGTAGCCGGGCGTTTCGTGATCAGCGTCCCGGCGGACAGGGACGTGGGCGCGGTTCACCCTGCGCCGGACCTCTTTAACCTGCTCGTCCGTCCCGTAGGTGACGGCATATACATAGGTCAGGGTGCCCTTGAGCCTGTTGATCGGGCGGTCCGTGAAGGTGCTGTGCTCCGCAACGCCGCGGCCCACGCCCGGGTCCGCAAGCTGCAGCAGAATGGCCCGTCCCGCTCCCGCGAGCAGGATGACCTCAGCGTTTAGGTCCGCAAGTTCCTGCGCCATTCCATCAGGGTACCGGAGGGTCCAAAGGATGGCGCCGGGCCGGGAACCGCCCTACCTGGACCGGCCAGCGAACCTGACATCGCCAGCACGAGCAACGCCCGCCGAAAATCGAGTACCCACCACTCGTGCCCTCCATCGTCGCTGCCCGTAGCGTCCTACGAAAGCCCGCGGGCATCACCGCGGGAATCTCTGCTGCGAGGGGGGTCATGGGCTGCATCGAGGCACCGACATGACCCAGCCCGACGGGAACGTCCCTCCCCTCCTGGACCCGGCAGTGCTGGAGCGGCTGCGCAACGAACTCGAGGATGACGAGGGCGTGTGGAAGGTCTTCGTGGAGGCCTTCATCGCGCAGATGCCCGAGAGGCTGCAAAAGGTACGGCTTGCCCTGACTACCGGCGATCTGCCGGGTGCCATGGATGCGGTCCTGAGCCTCAAGACTTCCAGCCAGATGGTGGGCGCGGAGAGGCTCGCCGCCCTCGCCCTGGATCTCGAAGGATCACTGCGGGAGGAAGCCAGGACCGCCGACCCGGCCGTTGTTTTGCCCCGGCTTGCGGCGGAGCACCTGCGGCGGCTCAAGCAGTGCGCCCAGCGCACCATCTATGTCCTGCAGGACCACCTGAGGAAGGGGCCCTGAACCGGCGGCACGCCACTATGTCCCGCGAACTAACGCGGCGCCCCGGAACAGCAACGGACGTCGGCGGAACCTCCCGCCGTCGTCCGTTCCAGTTGGGCCTGGCCTGCCGGTGCCGGCCCGGTCCAAGGCCGTCAGACCTGCAGTGTGGCGTAGTAGTGGCTGGTCTGGACGATGGCTGCAACCGTCTCAAGTTCGCTGTCGTCGCGGGGACCATAAACCAGGACCATGCCACTGGCGAGCCGGACGCCGGCCAGTGGATGGGCAACCGCCCAGCCCTTCGCTACCGCTTCCGCGGCCAGTACCGGGGGCAAGGCAACGTGGAGTGAGCCGTCGTGGGCGGGATGCTGATGGGCGAACTCCCCCACGGACGGCACCAGGAAGCCGTCCGGAGTTGCAGAAGGAGCGGGGCCCAGCATGAGTCCCGTGGCTCCGGGGACCGAAATGGCAGACTGCCGGGTGGAAACACCGGCCAGTGTGCTGATGCGGGACAGCAGTTTGTCCTGCAACTCCCGCGGCGCGTTGTCGCTTCGCTGTTCCTGCGGAATAGTCCATGACACCTGCGGACGATGTCCAACACGAAGCGGCAGGCTCTCGTCCCGCATCCCGGTCCACACGGCCTTTACGTCAGTGCCGCCATTGGCGCGCGACCGGGCAAGGAACGCAAGCCGTTCACGGATCCAGCCGCCGAGCTCGGCCAGCGTCTCACCCGTGATTCCGTGACCACCCGGATCGCGGCGGGCATAGGCTGGGGCGGCGGACTCCGTGAGGAGGTAATCCCACGTCCGCCGCAGCAGGTCTGCCGGGATGACCCGGTCCCGCTCGCCCTGCGCAACGAAGACGGGCACCCCGGTCAAGCGAGCCACGGAGAGTGGCACCCCTGCGTCGAAGGGCAGGGTGCCGTACAGGATCGCCGCGCCGGCAAAGCGCTGCGGGTCGGAAAGAAGCAGGCCACCGGCGAACGCCGCTCCCCCGCTGAATCCCACCAGCACCACGGGCCGGCCGGCCGGAGCAACGGCGTCAAGCCAGCTCCGGAACCAGGCCATCGCCTCGGTCAGCGACTCCTCGACAGGCCTGCCGATGCCACGGTTCCGGAACCAGGCGTAGCCGCCACCTTCAGCTATCGGAGCCCGCACAGCCGCGTAGGCCGGGCCGGTGGGCAGGTGCTCTGCAAGACCCATGATCTCGCGTTCATTTGAACCCCTGCCGTGCAGCAACACCACCAGCGGCTGCGCCGGATCCGACGATCCGGCGGTCGCAACCACGTGCGGGATGTTCATTAGTTGGTGACCTTGAGCCCGGTGTCCCAGTTGAAGTCTGCGAATTCAGGGTTGGCCTGCAGGGTCATCAGGACAAACTGGAAGCCTTCGAGCTCACGGGCGCGCTTGAGCGGCCCCACGACCAGGGGGCGCATCCCGGCGGCGCTGACAAAACCGCTGACCGCGCGGGCGGCTGCGTCGTCGTCGCCTGCGATGAAGACGTCGAGTGGCTGGCCGTCCGATTCCCCGACCATCAAGGTGCCTGCGAAGGTGGTGTTGAAGGCCTTGACCACGCTTGCACCTGCGGGTGCCAGCGCGGCGATTTCCTCTGCGGCGGACGTGCCCGGCTCCACCACCAAAGAATCGAAGGTTTCGAAGTTCACCGGGTTGGTGATGTCCACGATGGTCTTCCCTGCCAGCGCTGCACCGTAGGTGCTGACGACGGACTTGGCGGCCCCAAAGGGCACGGCGAGGACAACGATGCTGCCCCGGGGATCCTGCGCCGTGGTGCCGGAGGCGACGCCGGCACCCAGTTCGGCGGCGAGGGCCTGGGCCTTGCCTGCGTCCTGGCTGAGGATTTCGACGGTCTTGTTTGCTGCCAGGGCCCGGGTTGCGATGCCGCGGGCCATGTTGCCGTTGCCGATGATGGTGATGTCAGTCATGGGATTCTTCTTTCCAAAGATGCGGGCCAGGAGGTTTTTCATGGGGTTCTGTTCTGCCGGTTTGTGGATTACTACTTGAAGCTACAACTAAATGTACGCGCGCTTAGTTGAAGTGTCAAGTAATTATTTTGGGCCTAAAGACACCAGAAAAAAGTGCTGGGGACAGTGCATACTGGCGCCATGACTGATGCAGCGCGAAAACCGGACCGGCTCCTCCTCGTGCTGCTGGGGGTCGTCGGACTGCTGGTGGTGGTGGCGCTTGCCGTGGTGTTTTCCCGGGGAGAGCCGGAACCATTGGACGAGGCCAGCCCGGCGGGAGTTGTCCAGCGGTACAGCACTGCGGTCATCGACGGCGACCTCGAAACGGCCGAAACCTACCTCACGGACTCCGCCCGCACCATCTGCCGCGGCTCGTACTACGGTGAGCCCCGGCCCGCCCGCGTGGTCCTGGTGTCCACGTCGGAGCGGGACCAGTCGGCCACCGTGCGGGTCTCAATCGTCAATTCGTCCCAGGACGGACCCTTCGGCCCCTCCGAGTACGAGTCGGAGGACATGTTCAGCCTGGTGAAGGCGGATGGAGACTGGAAGATCAGCCAAGCGCCGTACCAGCTGATGGCATGTACCGGAACATTGGTCAAACCATGAGCGCCCCGGCCGGCATGACGGTTTCGACGGCGGGACTCGCCCAGGTGACACTGCGGCGGCTCATCCAGTACGCCCTGTTGTTTGCCCTGGTGGTGATTGCCGCCAGCGGCCTCAGCGGGCTGCTGGAGCGGCTGTTCACCTCAGGTGCTGTCCTGGCATCCACCGATGTCGCGGGGCTCGCCCGGTCCCTGGCCTTCACCCTGATCGGCGGCCCGCTCGCCCTGCTTCTGTGGTGGTTTGTGTGGCGGAGGCTGGACGACGAGGCCGAGCGCACATCCGCCGGGTGGGGCCTTTACATCACCGCCATGTACGGCGTTTCCCTCATTGTCTTCACCACCTCGCTGCTGGGGATGGCGGCCTCGCTCATAGGGCAGCGGGACGGTGACTGGGCGCCGGCGCTTGCCAACAGCATCGCCTGGGCCGCCATTTGGGCATGGCACCGGTGGATGTGGAAGCACCCCCGGAAGCCCACCGTCCACCTGGACGACGTGCGCGCCGTCGTCGGCTCTGTATTCGGCCTGCTGCTCGGCGCCGGTGCCGGCATCGCCGCGCTCAGCGGCCTGCTCGACGTCGCCATCCGGGGCTTCCCCCTGACCGTGACCGTTGAGCCGTGGTGGTACTCCGTGCTCCGTTCACTGGTGTGGGCGGCGGGCGGAACCGTCATCTGGTGGTGGCACTGGTTCAGGGAGGGCGGGCGCCGCTTCCAAACCAACCTGGTTGACAGCATCATGATCATCGTCGGCGTTTTCGCGGCCGGCATCACCGCCCTTGGCGGGGCCGGCGTGGTCCTTTTCGTGTTCCTGCGGCTGGCGTTCGACCGGGACGACCGCCTGAACGACCTGCTGGAGCCGCTGGCACCGGCCGTGGCCGCAACACTCGTGGGGGCGGTGGTGTGGCGCTACCACCGCACCGCGTCCATCCGCCGGTCCTCAGCCACCACGCGGGCAAGCCTCCTGGTGACGTCCGCGGTTGCCCTGGCGGCATCCGCTTCCGGGGTGGGCGTTGTGGTGAACGCGCTGCTGGCAGCCGCCGTCTCACCACTGGCGGGAGGGGCCACACGCACCCTGCTCCTTGGCGGCATCAGTTCCCTCCTGGTGGGCGGTCCGGTCTGGTGGCTGGCGTGGAAGCCCCGGTACCAGCCGCAGGCCGCCGACGCCATCCCGCCCGGACGCCGCGTGTACCTCATCGCGTTCTTCGGCGTCAGCGCCGTGGTGGCGCTTATTACGCTCCTGGTGATCGGCTACCGGGTCTTCGAGTTCCTGCTCGGAGACGTCACGGGCGGCAGCCTCCTGGACCGCATCCGCGCCCCGTTCGGGCTCCTGGTGGCAGCCGCCCTTGTGGCCGGGTACCACTTCGCCCTGTGGCGGCACGACCGGGGCCTCCTCGCGGCCGCCGAGCCGGCCAGGAAACGGACCATCGAGCAGGTCACCCTGGTCATCGGGCAGCACCCGGACCCGGACGCGTTGGCACGAGGCGTTGCCGAGGCTACGGGTGGCGCCAGGGTTACCGTCTGGCTTCGGGCGGACGACGGCGGTACGGGCCTTCCGGCGTCGGGCACGGCTTTGCCGGGGGCAGCTTCCCAAGCGCCGGCTGAGACGGTGAGTCAGGTGGCGGCCGCCCTGGACGGAGTCACGGCGCAGCACGCACTGGTACTCGTGGGCCACGGCAGGCTGGAAGTCATACCCCTGCACAGCCCGCCAAAATAGCGGGAGTTTTTGTCCAGATATGCAGGTTTCAGCGGCACTTATCCCCACATATCTGGACAAAAACTCTAGGCGGAGGCTGGGCGGTTTTCGCCGAAACTCAGCAGCACCTTCCCGGACTCAGCCGAGTTGCGCGCCACGCCGAAGGCTTCCAGGGCCTCCCCTACCGGGTATTCGTGCGTAATAACGGGGTCGATCTGCAGTGAGCCGTCCGCCAGGGCGGCAATAACGTCGTCGATCTCGTCATTGAAGCGGAACGACCCCTTGAGCTCCAGCTCCCGGGTGATGGCCAGGGAGATCAGCACCGGCTGCGGGCCGGTGGGCAGCAGCCCCACCATCACCACGGTGCCGCCGCGGGTTGCGCCCTGGATGGCGGAGGCGAGGCCATGATGGTTGCCGGATGATTCAATCACGACGTCGGCCTCCACGGCGGCGATCCCCTCGGCGTCACCGGCTGCGAGTACCGAGTCCGCCCCCACGGCTTTCGCGATGTCCAGCGGCTTTTCATGCATGTCGACGGCGGTGATACGGCTTGCGCCCGCCCGCTTCAGGACTGCGACGGCAAGGGCGCCGATGGGGCCGCTGCCGATCA
The DNA here is from genome assembly GCF_045291495.1 of Pseudarthrobacter quantipunctorum. NCBI lineage: Bacteria > Bacillati > Actinomycetota > Actinomycetes > Micrococcales > Micrococcaceae > Pseudarthrobacter > Pseudarthrobacter quantipunctorum. Next base: position 460,487 of record NZ_CP148033.1, on the reverse strand, counting down.
CCAGCGCGGACTTCCCGGCAACATCCCCTGCCCGCGACACTGCGTGCCAGGCCACGGCGGCGGGCTCGATCAGGGCTGCGGTGCGCAGGCCGATGCCCTCCGGCAGCGTCCGGAGCATCCGGGTGGGGAGGTTTACGTAGCGGCTGAACGCGCCGTCTTTGTGCGGGAACCGCGCGGCGCTGCCCAGGTAGGTGCAGCCTGGCGAGAGGTTGGGCCGGTCCGCCGGATACCGTGCAGCGCCGGGACCGGGTGTTGCCGGGTGGACTGCCACCGGAGTACCGGCGGCTGGTCCGGTTCCGTCAGTTGCGGCCCTGACCACCGTCCCCGAAATCTCATGCCCGAGCACCAGAGGTGCCTTCAGGATTGATTCACCGGCGGCGCCGTGCAGCCAGTAGTGCAGGTCGGAGCCGCAGATCCCTCCGTAGTGCACCTCGATCACGGCCTCATCAGGGGCGGGAGCCGCGAGGGTGAGTTCGTCGATCCGCAGGTCTCCGGCGGCATGGGCCACCACCGCCGGGCCTGTGACGGGAAGGACCGGGGAGGAAAGGTCTATATTGGTCAGCATCAGACCACCACCGTCATTCCGCCGTCGATAAAAATGGTCTGCCCGTTAACGAAGTCCGAACCGCTGGATGCCAGCCACACGGCGGGCCCGGCAAGATCCTGGACGGTTCCCCAACGGTTGGCCGGGGTCCGGCCCAGGATCCAGGAGTTGAACTGCTCGTCGTCCACCAGGTTCTGGGTCATTTCGGTGTGGATGTACCCCGGCGCGATCCCGTTGATCTGAAGGCCGGAGGCCGCCCACTCAGCAGTCATGGCACGGGTCAGGTTGCGCAGCCCGCCCTTCGCCGCGATGTAGGGCGCAATGGTGGGGCGGGCGAGGTCTGTCTGCACGGAACAGATGTTGATGATCTTGCCGTGGCCGCGCGGAATCATGAAGCGTGCCGCCTCGCGGCCCACCAGGAAAGCACTGGTCAGGTCCGTGGAGATCACCCGTTCCCAGTCCTTCACGTCCAGGTCCAGCATGGGCACCCGGTGCTGGATGCCCGCGTTGTTCACCAGGATCTCCAGCGGGCCCACGTGCTCTTCCACCCACGCGATGCCGCGCGCCGCCTCGGCGTCGCTCGTGACGTCGAAGGCGACGCTGTGGATGCGCCCGGGTGCGAAGTCGGCAGCCATTGCTGCGGCGGCATCCTTGAGCCGCTCCCCGTTGATGCCGTTCAGCACAACTGTTGCCCCGGCGTCGGCCAATGCCCTGGCCAGCGCGTTGCCGATCCCCCGGCTGGAACCGGTGACCAGGGCGACCCGGCCCGTCAGGTCAAAAAGCGAACTCATGCGAAGGGACCTGCCTGTACCAGGTTGGCCGGGGCCTGGCCCGCGGCGAGCGCCTCGAGCTGCTTCCGCAGGAGTTTGAGGATCCGTGGCTGGAACGCCGAGGCGTTGCCGCCCACGTGGGGGGTGATCAGGGCGTTGGGCGTGGACCATAGCGGGTGGTCCTGCGGCAGCGGCTCGGGATCGACGACGTCAATGGCGCACTGCAGGCGGCCGGAGAGGACTTCCTTGGTCAGCGCAGCGGTGTCCACCACCGAGCCTCGGCCCACATTCACCACCAGGGCGCCGTCGGGCAGGGCAGCCAGGACCTCCTCGCCGATCAGCTGGTGCGTGTGATCATTCAGGGGCAGCACCGACACCAGGATGTCGTGCGTGGCGGCGAGCGCTGTCAGGTCCGAGGACGCGTGGACCTTGCCGTGCTCGTCCGTCCGGGCCGAGCTCCCCACCCGCGTGACGGTGACTTCGAACGGCTCAAGCCGGCGTGCAATCTCGTGGCCAATTCCGCCGACCCCCACCAGCAGCACCCGCCGGTCCGCCAGGGACTGGCGCCGCTCCGGCTTCCACAGCCCATACTGCTGGTCCCGGACGGCCTGGTCGATGCCGCGCAATTTGGCGAGGATGAGCCCGATGGCCAGTTCCGCCGTCGCCGCCGCATGGACTCCCGACGCGTTCGCGACGCCGGCCGCCGGGCCCGCAGCCTCAATGACGCCGTCGAACCCGGTGGACTGCGTCTGTACAAACTTCAGCCCGGGAACCTTGGCGAGGGAACCCAGGACCGCGCCGGCGTTGATGTACGGCAGGATGACGCCGTCGATCCCGGCCAGCGTCCCGCCGTCGGGATCCTCCTGCAGGTCCCAGACGACGCCCCGCAGCCCGTCGGGCAGGGGTGAGAGATCATCGAGGAGCTGCTGGTCGGGGAAGCTGACGGTGCGGACTGTTTGCATCGGGAAACCTATCAATCTGGGACGGGAGTGCTGGGGCTAGCGGCGGTCGAAGGTGAGGCCGCCGGGGACCTGGAACGTGGGCATAAGCTCCAGCATGCCAACATTCACGTGCCGGGGCGTTTCGATGGCGTAATCCATGGCGTTGACGATGTCATCGGTGGTAAGTGACTCGTAACCTTCGTAGTACGTCTTCCACGCTTCCTCCATCGCCTCAGGGGTGCCGCCCATGTTCCGGCCGAAGATCTCAGTCTCCACGCGTCCGGGGCAGATTTCGGTGACCCGGATGCGCTTGCCCACGGTGTCGTTGCGGAGCTGGCGGGAGACCTGGTGCACCGCGGCCTTGGTGGCGTGGTAGACCGTGTGGCCGTAGAAGTTGTAGGTGCCTGCAATGGAGCTGACGTTGATGACGTGCCCCAGATCGCGCTCCACCATGCCCGGCAGCACCAGCCGGGTCAGCTGGAGCAGTCCGCGGAGATTGACGTCCACGAGTTCGTCAATATCGCTTTCACTGGAGTCCAGGATGTTGCCGGGCCGGGAAACACCGGCACAGTTGACGAGGACATCCACCTGGAGGTTTCCGACGGCGGCGGTCAGCGCTGCGGTGTCCGTCAGGTCCACCACGTGGGGCACCGCGCCGGTCTTGTCCGCGAGTTCCTTCAGGCGGTCCTCGTTCCGGGCCAGGGCGTGGACGGTGAGTCCGCGCTTGGCCAGGCGTTCGGCGATCGCGGCGCCCATGCCGGTGGAGGCACCGGTGACGAGGGCCGTTGAGTAATCGGAAAAGGACATGGAAGTCTCCTAGGAAGGTGCAGCGGCGTGCTGCGCAGGTGGTGGAAATTCGGTGAAATGAAGTGGAAAGTCAGGCGTCGCGAAGGGGCAGGTGCGCCCTGTCCTTGACCGTGCTGACGGCGGCCAGCGTGCCCAAGGCTGTGATGACCGCGTAGAAGGCTGGCATGTAGATGTTGCCGGTGGACGAGATCAGCCAGGTCATCAGCAGCGGCGCGGTGCCGCCAAAGAGTGCGGAGGAGATGTTGTAGCCCAGGCCGTATGCGGAGTACCGGACGCGGGTGGGGAAGAGCTCCACGATCAGGATGTGGATCACCGCGGTGTGCCCGGCGAAGACCACAGCCATGATGGAGGCGCCCAGGATGGCCAGTGCCATCTCGCCGGTGGCAATCAGCGCGTACGAAGGGATGCCCAGGACAGCCATGGCGATGGCGGAGCCGGCGATGACCTTCTTGCGGCCGATGCGGTCCGAGAGTGCGCCCATGAAGGGGATGGCGATGCAGATGACCACCAGGCTGCAGGCGGTGACCAGCAGCGCCTCGCCGATGGTGAAATTCAGCTGCTTGCCCTTGAGGAAGGTGGGCATGTAGGAGAACAGGACGTAGTAGCCGGAGCCGTTCATCAGCGGAATGAAGAGTGCCAGCAGCATGGCACGGCGGTGCTCGGCGGAGGCGAAGGCTTCCTTGAGCGGGTTGGCGGACAGCCCGCCCTCTTCCTTGAGCTTTTCGAAGTTGGGGGTGTCGCTGATGGCCTTGCGGATGTACCAGCCGATGATGCCCATGGGGATGGCCACCAGGAACGGGATACGCCACGCGAACGAGCCGAACCCGCCGCCGTCGATCGCTTCCTGCGTGAGCCAGGGGGACATGGAGTAGGCAACCAGGGTGCCGGTCAACAGTGCTGCGAAGGACGCGATCTGCGCGTAGGAGGTGATGACGCCGCGCTTGCCTTCGGGGGCGTGTTCAGCCAGGAACGTCATGGCACCCGCGGCTTCGCCGCCCACGGAGAAGCCCTGCAGCATGCGGAGCAGCACCAGCAGGATGGGGGCCGCGACGCCGATGGCGGCGTAAGGAGGCAGCAGGCCTATGCCTGCGGTTGCCACGCTGATGAGCAGGATGACGAAGACGAGCAGCTTTTGCCGCCCGATCCTGTCACCCAGGTACCCGCAGACGACGGCACCGAGCGGCCGCACGAAGAAGGAGACGGCGTAGCCGGCGAAGACGAAGAGCAGGGCGTTGTCCGGGTTCCCCGGCGCCAGGAAGACGAGAGCAAGCGTTCCGGCCATGAAGGCGAAGATGCCGTTGTCGTAGAGTTCCACGAAGATGCCGACGCAGCCGGCCGTGACGACCTTGCGGGTCTGCTTGCTGCTGAGCCGCTCTTGGTGCGGCTGGGCCGCATGCGTAGAGGTGGACATGGCTTTCCTTACTTAAGGGGATGGTAACAATGCTTTTCGGGGGAAGCGAGGGTCTTCAGCTTCCGGCGGCTGGTGCGAGCCGGGGCGGGCCCGGAGGTCCGCCCACGCCGAGGAGGGAGAACACGGTGCCCACCGTGGAGCGGAGGGTTTCCAGTTCCCTCAGCGCCGCGCGGTGTTTCGCTGTAGCTTCCGGGACGGAAGTTTTTTTGAACTGGATCTTATGGCCCGGCCTGGCTTGGGCCAGGACATCGAGTGAACGGCTGGTGACCACGGCCAGGACAGGGTAGCCGGCGGTGACGCCGCGCCCGCGGTGCAGCACTAGGAGTTCCTCCCGGGAGGGCACTTCGATTGCTCCCACCGGAACGCCGCGGGAGAGCACCTCGGCGGTGGACTGGCGTTCCGGAAGCGCCCCGCCAAGCCGCAGCCCGATGTGGTTGCTCCGGCCGCTGACGGTGTACTCGCTGTTGTAGAGCAGGTCCGCGGTATCCCCGAACTCTTCCACGTCCGGACCGTCCGTTACTTCCACCACCGCGGTGCTGTGGAACTCCGGCCGGGTCAGGCCCAGACGGAACAGTGGGAGGTCGAAGTACGGCTGCCGGATGGGCGGGACACTCTTGAATGTCCTAAGCTCAGTGCCTTCCGTGAGCCGCAGCCCGAATCCAACGACGGTGTCCGGCGCGCAGCTGCCCAGAAGGACCGGTGCGTGCACTGAGCCGTGGACCGCCACGTAGGCCCGGAGGCCGCCGTCGATCCGGCGCAGTGCCACCGTCTCCCCCGCCCGCACGGATACTGGCTCCCACTGCTGGCACTCGCGCCCGCCCACTGTGAGGTGCAGTGGTGCGCCGGTGACAGCGATGAGGATGTCCGTGGTGGCGCGCATCCGGAAGTCGAGGGCAGTGATTTCCAGGAGCGGGGAGTTGTCCGCGTTGCCGGCGAGGATGTTCGCTGCACGGGCTGAGAACTGGTCCAGCGCGCCGTTCACGGGCAGCCCGAACCGGGGTCCCCGGAAGCGGCCAAGGTCCGTGACCACGGAGTTGCCGGGCTGCTGGATGACCAGGCTCATCGGGCTGCCTCCAGTTTCCGGCCGGCGTATGTGGCGAAATCCTGGGGTTGGATCCGGTGGAACCGCAGCAGGTCGCCCGGCACGTAGGGAACCAGCGGCTCGGCCGTTGCGTCGAGGATGGAGAGCGGGGTCTGGCCGATGACGCACCAGCCGCCCGGCGCGGCAGCAGGGGCGATGACAGCCTGCCGACCGGCCACCGAGACGGCACCTGCGGGGACGGACAGCCGGGGATCCTTCAGCCGCGGGACGGGGAAGGGGAAATCAGGCCCGTCCATCATGGGCGAACCGGCCGGAGCGCCCAGGCAGCGGATCACGTACGCCCTGGCGGTGTGCAGCCGGATGATCTCCTCCACCGGGAGCTGCTGCTGTTCCGCAACGCGCTCCAGGTCCGGCCCATACTCGCCGCCGTAAACCACCGGGACACTGAACTCGCGGGGTGCGCGGGCGCGGGCACCGGTGAATTCGAGCTGGCGCAAGCCCAGCTGCACGAAGGCCCGGACCTGGCGGGCGGAGGTGGCGCCGGGGTCGAATTCCACGAGCAGGGAGTCGTATGTCGGCACCGCACCGTGGACGCCGTCGGCACCGGCAGCGTCCAGCCATTCGGCGAGGGCGTGGACGGCGGCCCAGTTGGCCTCCCGGTCTGTGGACGAGGCGACGACGCGCAGGGCAGCGTCCCCGGATTCGAAAACCTCCACCGGAGGCAGCGCTGGCGTGTTTATGGCGGTCATGTCAGGCAGCTTCCACTTTGGCTGCGAGGACCTGGGTGAGCGGCGCAATGGTGACGCAGGCGCGTTCCAGTTCCGCGCGGACCTGCCGCGCCAGCTGGACAGCTCCGGGAGTGTCCCCGTGCAGCAGGATGGTGTCCGCGGTGATCGGCAGGTCGGTTCCCGCGACAGTCTCGATCAGGCCCTCGCAGACCATGCGGACAGTGCGGTCAACGATGGCCGAGGGGTCGTGGATGACGGCGCCCGGCTGGCTGCGCGGCACCAGGGTGCCGTCTGCCTGGTAGGCGCGGTCTGCGATGCCCACGATGCCCACGGGCAGCTGGCGCGCTTTTGCGGCGTCTGCGAGTTCGCCGTCCTGGGCCAGGACAATGAGGTCGGGGCTGATGCGTGCGGCCGCGTCAGCCACGGCCTGGGCGTAGTCCGGACGGGTGGCCACGAGGTTGCCCAGGCGTCCGTGCGGTGCGAGGTGTACGACGGCGGCGCCATGGTAGCCGGCGAAGGCGGCCAGGGCTCCGAACTGGTACAGGACGTCATTACGGACTTCGTCAGCGGTGAGGTCCATGGCCCGGCGGCCAAACCCGCGCAGATCCGGGAAGCTGGGGTGTGCCCCGATGCTGACGCCGCGGCGCACGCACTCGGCGACCGTGGCGTTCATGATGTCAGGGTCCCCCGCGTGGAAGCCGCAGGCGATGTTGGCGCTGGACACTACTTCCAGGAGTGCCGCGTCGTCGCCCATGGAGTACGTGCCAAAGCCTTCTCCAAGATCTGCAACGAGATCAACGATGGGTCCCATGAGAGCCCTCCTTGGGGGTGGTGGCGCGGCGCTGGCCAGGGAAAGCGGCAGCTGCCGGAAGCGGAAGTCTGTGGACCCGCCGGAGGCGGCCTGGGTCCCGGAGCCCGGATTACCCGGGCTTGTAGAAAAAGTCTGACACCGGGACTTTGATCACACAAAGACGTAATCGGTGTCACGGGATAGGTGCCGGTTATGACCCGGCACTTATGTGGACGGCGGCCTGCCCGGCCCGCTTGTGCGGACCGGGCAGGACTGTTTCGTTGTGCGGGCAGAAGGGACGGACGAATCAGCGCAGGGCTTTGCGGAGTCCCATGACCCGCTCCACGACCACCACCACGGCGAGCGAAATGAGGATGAGGATGACGGAAAGGGCGGCGACGGCGGCATCCGCGGAGTTTTCCACGTACCTCAGCACCTGCACGGGGAGGGTTGGCAGGCCTGATTCGGCCACGAACAGCGAGATCACGGCTTCATCGAAGGAGACGATGAAGGCGATGACGCCGCCGGCGATCACCCCTGGCTGGATGATCGGGAGTGTCACGCGCCGGAACACGGTCCAGGAGTCGGCCCCCAGGATGCGGGCGGCCGCCTCGCAGGAAGTGTCGGTGGTGGCCAGGCTCATCAACGTGGTCCTGATGACGAACGGGATGGTGATGGCCACGTGGCCGATGATGATGCCCGCGTAGGTGTTGTTGAGTTCAAGCGGACCAAAGAGCAGCACCATGCCCAGCGCAAGGACGATGCTGGGGATCAGCAGCGGCGAGAGGAAGAACGACTGCACGGCGGCCTTGGCCTTGAACTCGAAGCGGTCCAGCGCCAGCGCGGCCGGCACCCCCAGCACCAGGACAATGAGCGTGACAATGACGGCCACGATCAGGCTGACCTTCATGCCCTCCATGAACGTGCTTTCCTGGGGCAGCATTTCGTACCACTTCAGGGTGAGCCCCTCCGGAGGGAAGGACAGGTACTGGTTGGACGCGAAGGACACCACAAAGACAATCAGCAGCGGTGCCAGCAGGAACAGGTACAGCAGGAACACCAGCGCGCCGAAGGCGGGTTTGGCGGGATTGAAGCGCGGCTTGAAGACTTTGGCACTGCTTACGTTGGCACTGCTCACGGTCAGCCTCCGATTTTCTTGGTGAGGCGCTGGTAGACGGCGATGATCAGGCCGAAGAGCACCAGCAGGATGACGGACAGGGCGGCGGCGAACGGCCAGTTGAGCAAGCCGGTGGTCTGGTCGTAGATCTCCGTGGCCAGGACCTGCACGCTGCCGCCGCCCAGGAGCCGCGGGGTGATGAAGGTACTAATGGAGAGGACAAAGACCAACAGGAAGGCGGTCAGGAGGCCTGGCAGGCACAGCGGCAGCGTGACCCGGGTGAAGACTTTGAACTTGCTGGCTCCCAGGGAACCGGCTGCCTCCTCCAGTTGGGGGCTAAGCCTGCCGAACCCGGAGATCATGGCCAGGATCGCGTACGGCATGAAAATCTCCACCAGGCCGATGGTCACGCCGGTCATGTTGTTAGTCAGCTTCAGGGGCGTGTCGATCAGGCCCAGGCCGTCAAGCGAGGAGTTGATCAGCCCGTTGGTTCCCAGGATGACCATCCACCCGTAGGTGCGGACCACGGCGGAGGTGAGCAGCGGGGCGATGGCGATGGCAATGAGCAGACCGCGCCATTTGCTGGTGCTCCGTGCGAGGAAGAGGGCTACCGGGTAGGACACGATGACGCAGAGGATGCCGACGGTGACGCCCATCTGGAAGGTATCCAGCGTGACCCGCCAGTAGTACGGATCGGTGAGGGGCTGGATGTAGGTGTCCGGGGTGAACGTCTCAACGATGACACCGTCCGGTGCGCCCTGGTTGAAGGACATCCGGACCATGTACGCCAGCGGGAAGACGAAGCTGACCAGCAGGCCGAGCAGGCCCGGCAGCAGCAGCGCCAGGTACGTGCGCCGGTTGCGCCGTTCAGTGGCCCGTTCGAGCTGCCCTTCGTCCCGGGCCCTTGGCCGTTCCGGCGCGGCGGGGGCTTCCAGGACCGTCATGCTGCCAGCCTCTCCGGTTGGGCGGTTGCCGGGAGGAGGTAGGCGTCGCCGGCTGCCCAGGAGAGGTAGGCGGCGTCTCCGATGCGGGGCAGGTCACCGCTGCTGGTCAGCATCTGCGCGTTGAGCTGCTGGTCCCCGACGCGGACCGCGACGGCCAGAGCGTCACCGGTGTAGCTCACCCGTTCGATGGTGCCTGCGAGGGGTTCTTGCGCCGCCCCGGGATGCAGGGACACGTTGAGCCGGTGCGGGCGGATGACCAGCTCGTGGCTGCTGCCTGACAGGCCGGTGGACCCGATGGCGCCGAACTGGCCCAGGCCGTCCACCTCCACCTTGTAGTAGCTTTCGCCTGCCAGGTTCGCCCGTCCCGTCTCCCCGCCGACGCGGGCGGCCAGGAAGTTGGCCTGGCCAATGAAGTTGGCGACGAAGTGCGTGCGGGGCCGCTCATACACCTCGGTGGGCGAGCCGAACTGCTCGATCAGGCCGCCGTTCATCACGGCGATCCGGTCCGCCATGTCCAGGGCCTCGTCCTGGTCATGGGTGACGAAGAGCGTGGTTGCCCGGGTGCGCTGCTGGATGGATCGGATTTCGGTGCGCATGGTTTCGCGGAGCTTGGCGTCGAGGTTGGACAGCGGTTCATCCAGAAGGAGCAGGGTGGGCTCCACCACCAGGGCACGGGCCAGGGCGATGCGCTGCTGCTGGCCGCCGGAAAGCTCTTTGGTCTGGCGCTTGCCGAGGTGGCCCAGCTGGACCATGTCCAGGGCGGCCGCAACGCGTGCCTTCTGCTCAGTCTTGGAAACCTGCCGCATTTCCAGCCCGAAGGCCACGTTCTGCTCCACGTTCATGTGCGGGAACAGGGCGTAGGACTGGAACACCATGCCCATCCCGCGCTTGTTCACCGGCGTGTGGGTGATTTCCTTGCCGTCCACCACGATGGAGCCGGCGGTTGGATCCATGAGGCCGGCAACCATCCGGAGGGTGGTGGTCTTGCCGCAGCCGGACGGACCGAGGAGTGCCACCAGGTGCCCCTCCTCAACTTCCATGTTCAGGCGGTCGACGGCGGGGTCAAGATCTGCTGCGTATCTTTTGGTCAGATCAACGATCGACAGTTTGGGTTCAGTCACGGTTTCAGTTCTCCTGAAGGGAAGTTGGGGAGGGGGCGCCGGCAGGCGCTAGTTGGTGATGATCTGGCGCTTCCAGGTGTCGGTCCACTTGTCGCGGGCCGAGGACAGGAATTCGACGTCCAGCGGGACGATGTTGAGGGAGCCGTCGGTGGGAACCACGCGGTCCTTCACATCGGCGGGCAGTTCAGCATTGGTGACGGAGGGTGCGTAGAACAGTGCCTTGGCGAAGGCCGTCTGTGCCTCTGCGGACAGTGCGTAGTCAACAAAGGTCTTGGCAGCCTCGGAGTGCGGGGCGTCCTTCACCAGGTTGATGGTGTTGATCTGGTAGACGGTGCCTTCCTTGGGGAAGGTGACGCCCATCTTCTTGTTGCTCTGGTCGCTGTAGAACTGGCCGCGGGCGTTCTGGCCAAGGCCAAGGACGGTCTGTCCGGTAATGACGTTCTGGTATTCGTCCGGATTGGGTGCGAACGTCTGGACGCCCGGCGCCATTTCCTTGAGGCGGGTCACGGCGGAGTCAATGCCCTGGGTGTAGTCCTCGCCCTCCATCTTGGAGGTGATGGCGGTCAGGGACAGTCCCAGCAGCGACGGCGGGGCGTTGACGTTGATCTTGCCGGCGTAGGCCGGGTCCCAGAGGACCTTCCAGCTGTCCGGGGCCTCGGGGAACGTGGCAGTGTCGTACACCAGGCCCACGGCGTCGAGCATGGCTACGGGACCGTACCCTTCCTTGTCCCGGAACTTTTCCGGGACGTTGGCAAGGTTCGGGACGCTTTCCTCGTCTACCTTCTCGAACAGGCCCTGCTTGTTGCCGGTAGTGGACACGGAGTTGTCCATGATGGCGACGTCGGTGGCGGGGTTGTTCTTCTGGCCCTGGAGGGCGCTAAGCATCTCGGCGGAGGACCGCTTGGAGGCGTAGTTGATCTTGATGTCCGGGTACTTGGCCTGGAAGGGTTCAATCACTGCAGCGGTGTACTGGTCCTGCCAGACGCCTGAGTAGGCAATGAGGTTCACTTCCCCCGAGGTGGCGCTGCCGTCGCTGCCGGCTGCCTCGCTGCCGCCCCCGCAGCCGGAAAGGACCAGAACCGCTGCGGAAAGGGCGGCCACGGCCGCCATTTTGCCTTTGATAGTTGCTCGCATTTGCTGTCTCTTTCTCAAGAAGAATCCGGGATGGTGACGGATTCTTGGATGCCCTGAAGCTATTGAGTGCATATTTCGGATATGTAAAAGAAAACGCCTATCCCGGTAAACACCGCATTTATGCAGAATGCGTCTGACGTCATCGTTAAATCGCATGCCTGGCCGGGGTAGAATGTATTGCTAATGAAATAGCGTTCCGGATTCAACCTAGTGTCAGAGATGTGCATCACACAAAGACCAGTTGCATATCCCTCCATAGCATCCGGTTATGGTTCAGGACGCGGCGAAGAGAGAAGGCGGCCATGGATACGCGGAAGCTTGCGTACTTCGTGCAGATTGTGGATTCCGGCAGCATCACCAAGGCCGCGGCGGCGCTGCACGTGGCCCAGCCTGCCCTGAGCCAGCAGGTTTCAGCCCTTGAGAATGATCTCAAGCAGCGCCTGTTGATCCGCAGCAAGCAGGGCGTCAAGCCCACCGCCGCCGGACACACGCTGTACCGCCATGCCCAATCCATCCTGCGGCTGGTGGACCAGGCCCGGCAGGACGTCGCCAAGTCAGGGGCAGCACCGTCCGGGCGCGTGTCCATTGCGATTGCGCCCTACAGCATGGCCTCAAGCCTGACGCCGCGGATCATCAGCGAGGTGGCCAGCCGGTACCCGGACATCGTCCTGCACGTGACGGAAATCTACGGCGGAGTGCTCAGTGAAGCCATCAAGAACGGCCGCCTGGACATGGCCCTCATCTACGAGCCCGGCCCCATTCGCGGCGTGCAGTTCACCACGATGATCGTGGAGGACCTGCACTTCGTGGTCAACGCAAACCGCGCCGGGGTGCAGCAGGCGGACGGCGGTATCACCCTTGAGGAGGTGGCCCGCCACGGGCTGTTCCTGCCCGAGCAGATCCACACCCTGCGCCAGGCAGTGGAGGCCGGTTTGGCGAGCAAGGACCTGAAGCTCCGGCTGGTGGGCGAGGTGGAGTCCGTCCCCTCCCTTACCCGGCTGCTGCGCGCCGATCTCGGTGCCACCATCATGCCCAAGTCGGCTGCTGACGCCCTGTTCCACGAGGAAGACTTCCAGGTGCTGCGCATTGTGGATCCGGCACTGCAGTGCAAGATTGCGCTGTGCACCCCGGACCATGATCCGCTGTCCGAGGCGGCGTCCGCGGTCCTGCTCGTTGTGAAGGAAATGCTGCAGGAAATGCTCAGCAGCACATATTCACGGTAGCGGGTCCATAGCTTCCGCTTATCGCGTCACTCATCATTGGTCTTAGTATTCCCACTCCCCCGATCCTAGAATCTAAGAAAAGCCGGGCAATTACGGCGAATTAATTCTTATGCGGATCAATGGGAGCACGCCGTGAAAAAGATAAACACCTTGGGCAGAAAATCGGGTAAAAGCCTGGGATTGATGGCAAAAACCGGATTCCACTGCCCCGCCAATGGTTTTTGGCGGCCCGAGGACCGCTCTGTTGAGCCTGTTTTTGTGTTCGAAGGCAGCATCATGCCAGCCGGCGGCAGGGGGTCCACCGTGTGGTACCTGGAGGATCCGTCATTCGGTCCCCCGGAGTATCCGCTGCCAGCACAGTAGGCCCCATGCTGGTTCTGCTGCGGCCAGGACTAGAGGTGCCGGAGGTACCGCTGCGGCGCATCAAGAAATGCGCGCCAACTGTCCACCAGGTCCAGCTCTTCCCAGTTTTGGGGCCGCAATCCCCATGGCCCAACCTCCAGGATCCGGGCCCCCGGAAGGGCCGCCAGAAGAGGCGAGTGCGTGGACATGATGACCTGGGATTCCCCGGACGCCAAGAGATCCTTCAGGACACCGAGGAGGCTCAGGCAACCGCTGAAGGACAACGCGGACTCCGGCTCATCGAGCACCCAAAGACCCCGCCCACGGAATCTGTTGACGGCAAGTTCCAGGAATGACTCCCCGTGGGACATGTCGTGGAAGCGGACGTCGTCGCGGCCCGAGGTGCTGGGATTTTTCTCCAGGTACGTAAAGAATCCGTGCATTGTTTCGGCCCGCAGGAAGTACCCGCGCCTGGTGGTGCCCGCGTTCCTGACAAGCTGCAGGTGATCGGCCAGCAGCGATTCACTGGCCCGGGTGCTGTGTCGCGCGCCGGATGAGCCGCCTTCGGGAGACAAGCCATACGCCAGGGCTATAGCTTCCACGATCGTTGATTTCCCTGACCCGTTCTCGCCCACCAGGACGGTGGCTGGCGTCAGGTCGAGCCCGTCTTCCAGTACCTGCGCCACGGGCGGCAGGACTGCCGGCCACTTCCGGCGGTCCAGGACGTTGGAAGGGTCCTCTTCCAGCCGGCGGATCGGATATCTGTCGAGGGCCATTCGTCCATTCTCGCAGCCGTCGCGGCGGGGAAGCGCGAGCCGCAGGCCGCAAATCGGGCCGGCGGCTCGCGCGTGGACTCCGCTCCAATCGGGCTGCTAGGGCTGTTCCACCAGCAGTCCCTTGGCCTTCAGGACATCCGTGAGGTTGCAGAGGTCGATGGTGGTGCCGCCGGCTTTGTACAGGCCAATGAGCTCACGCTCGGCGTCATCCCGTTCCTGCGAGAGGCGGATGACCTCCTCGATCTCGTCCTTGCGGACCACCACCACACCATCGGCGTCCCCTCGCAGGACGTCACCGGGATAGATGATCTCATCGCCAAAGACCACCGGGTGGTTGATGGGGCCGATGGTCTCTTTAACCGTGCCCTTGATGGACACGCTGCCGGAGAACACGGGCAGGCCCAGTTCAATAAGGTCCTGGGTGTCGCGGACACCGGAGTCCGTCACAAGCCCGGCCAGGCCCTTGGCCTTCATGGCGTTCCCCAGGACGTCGCCAAAGGTCCCGGCTTCTTCGTACTCCCCCGCGGAGGCCAAAATAACGTCCCCGGGCTGCGCGTAGTGGATCGCCACCTGCAGCATCAGATTGTCCCTGGGAGCGCAGCGGACGGTGGTGGCTGGACCGCAGAAGGACATGGCCCTATCGATGGGCTTGATGCGGGAGCTCAGTGCGCCCTTACGGCCCTGTGCCTCATGAATGGTTGCTGACGAGAACTTCGCGAGCCGGCTGACGGCGTCGGCGCTGGGGCGGTCGATGGTGGTTTTGACGTGGATCACGGCTTAATTTCCTTCGGTGGGGTTGGATCAGTTGAGGGCCTGGACGGCCTTGTCGATGGCGGCGATGGATTCCTCGATGATGTCCAGGCTGGTGGCGTAGGAGATCCGGAAGTACGGGCCCAGGCCGTAGGCAGAGCCCTGGATCACGGCTACGGAGGCGGCATCAAGCAGGTATAGGGTGAAGTCCTGGTCGTTGTGGATGGCCTGGCCCTCGGGCGTCGTCTTGCCGATGACCCCCGCACAGTTCACGTACGTGTAGAAGGCACCCTCCGGCGTCGTGCATGACAGGCCGTCAACGGCGTTCAGGGCAGCGACGGCGGTGTCCCGCCGCTTGCGGTAGGTCTCCACGCTGTCCCGGACGAAGTCCTGGCTGCCCGTGAGGGCAGCAGCAGCGGCGGCCTGGCTCACCGAAGACGGGCAGGAGGAAATCTGCGACTGCAGCTTGTTGATGGCGGCAATCAGCGGCGCCGGCCCGGCAGCGTAGCCCAACCGCCAGCCGGTCATGGCGTAGGCCTTGGACACGCCATTGACGGCCAGGACGCGGTCCTTGAGTTCCGGTGCCACCTCCACCAGGCTGGCGAGCTTGCCGTCGCCAAAATAGATCTGGTCGTAGATTTCATCCGCGAGGACAGCGACGTGCGGGTGGCCGACAAGGACATCGGCGAGCGCCCGCAGTTCCGGCCGGGAGTAGACGGCGCCGGTGGGGTTGGACGGTGCGTTCAGGATGACCCACTTGGTCCGCCCGGTAATGGCACCGGCCAGCGCCTCGGGTGTGAGCTTGAATCCGGAGTCCTCGCCGCAGGGAACCACGACGGGAGTGCCGTCGTTGGCAAGCACCATGTCCGGGTAGGAAACCCAGTAGGGAGCGGGGACAATCACTTCGTCACCGGCGTTGAGGGAGGCCATGAAAGCGGTGAAGATGACCTGCTTGGCTCCCCCGCCGATGGTGATTTCAGCAGGGGTGTAACGCAGGCCGCTGCGCAGTTCGAGGGTTTTGAGGATGGCCTGCTGCAGTGCAGGAGTTCCGGTGACGGACGTGTACTTGGTTTCGCCGCGGGTGATGGCCTCCACGGCGGCCGCCTTGATGTGTTCCGGGGTGTCGAAGTCCGGCTCGCCGACTGTCAGGTCAAGGATGCGGCGTCCTTCCGCCTTCAGCTCACGCACCCGGGCCGCAGCGGCCACGCTGGCCGAGGACTTGATGCGGGAAACCCGCGAGGCAGGTACAAATTCAGACATGGTCTCTTCCTAGGGAGTCAGGAGCGAGCGGCACTCGTTTCCTTCGAGACTAGGGAAATCCCGCTGCCATGGATAAGACCTAAAGTGCGTGGACGGATAAGCGTCCCTTATGGCTGGCGCACCCACAGTTTCCGGTTATGGGTCCACTCACTATTGGTATTTCCGGCGCGGACGCCTGGCTGCCTAGCCTTCTAGGTACGCCGGCCCGTTTAACGGGAAACCGAACCGAGGAGTGATCGTGAGCATTACGCACCAGGACGATTCCGGTTACTACCGCTACCGCGGAACGCCGAAACCCGACCCGGCCGCCCGGCAGGCGGACAAGCTCCGCAGGCTGCTCAAAGCGAACCGGCAGCGGATCGCCTTCAACGCCAGCAGCAGCCGCCCCCTGTCTGTGCGCCTGAACCAGCACATCGCGCAGGCCCTCCGCGACGGGATGAAGGTGACGCGCCTGGCCGAGGCAAGCGGACTTTCCCGCTGGACCATCCGCACCATCGGCCTGTCTTTTGATGACCTGCTGCCCTCCGGGACGCACCCGGAGCAGCAGTTGGCTGTCATCGCAGCGCTGAAGTCCGAGCTCGCTGAACTGGAGGAAGCGAAAGCTGCCCTGGAGGAGCGGCGGCTTAGCCTCCTGGCGGCTGCGCGCCGCCTCGGCGTCATGGATGACTTCGAGCTCGCTGCGCTCACCGCACTACAAAGTGGGGACATCCGCAAAATGACGTGGGGTCTTCAGCCCGGACTTCTCTAGACTGGCCAGTGGACGTTGAACCACGGACACAGAGCGAAGGAGCACAGTATGAGCGGAGTAGTTGTTGTGGGTGTGGACGGCAGCCCGTCGGCACGGAAGGCTGCGGAAGTGGCGCTGGGACTTGCGAAGTCGCTGGGAGGTTCCCTCCACATCGTCACCGCGTTCGACGTGGACCGGTCCGAAACCTTCGGCGTCGGCTCGGATGAAGTGAAGGTCTGGAATTCCGAAGCCGCCGAAACAGTCGCGAAGTCCCTCGGCGAGTCGCGGCCGGGAGTGGAGATCAGCTACTTCGCCGCCCGCGGGAAGCCCGCCGACGCCCTCATCAAGGAAGCCATGCGCCTCGACGCCCGGCTGATCGTCGTCGGCAACCGGCGCATGCGCGGTATCGGCCGACTCCTCGGCAGCGTGGCCAACAGCGTGGCGCACAACGCGCCCTGCGATGTCTACATCGCCAACACGTACGACGACTAATTCGCCTCCCCTGGCGGGGCAAAAGGACAGCAGGCGACGGCGGGACCTCCCGCCGTCGCCCGCTTGCTTTATGCGCCTATTGATCAAGATTTCCCAAGTTTATCCCGTCGATAGATAAACCCTCTTCCGTTGCCGCCCGGGCCTGCCTACCGTTGACTCCACAAGCACACCAAGGGGGATCTATGGAACGCTCGGACGACGGTACGCAGACGGCCCGCGAGGATGTTCAGCAACCTGACATTTCGGATCCGCTGGAGGGCCGGCAGCGCACAGTGGCCGAGTGGACCGGCGACCTCCTGCTCGGCATCCGGCAGCCCGTCCCGTTCAGGCTGGCCGACTGGCCGTAGGAAATTCCAAGGACCGGCCGCTGCGAAGTGCGGGCCACCTGGATCACCGGTATGACTACCCGGCAAGGGGTTTGGGAGCCATGCGCCCAACACGGCCAGCGCACTGATCCAGGTTGTTGCCTGCCGTTTCCGGCCCGCACGCCTCCGCGCCGGGAAACCTAGGTTGAGGCGTCCTTCTCGATTTCCTCGGCGAGGTCATCCACGGCCTCGGGACGCAGCCTGATGCCCGCCTCGTCGAAGCGTTCCTCGAGCACGTGGCTTACGTCGTCCTGTACGTGGCCCAGCCGGATCTCGTCACGGATCTCGTCCGCGATGCTCTCCGCCGTCTCCACGCCAGCAACCTCCTCCGCGCCATCGTTGCCAGAAGGGGCACCTGCGGTTTCAGCTCCGGTGTCAGTCATACTTCATCGTTGCCGGTTGCGCGGGAGTGGTCAACAGCCGTGCCTAGCCCTCGATCTCCACCTTGACGAAGTCCTCCCGGTGGAACATCCGGCGCTCGCGCCAGCCGTCCAGGACCACCCAGATGATGGAGCCGTCCGGCGTGGTCCCGTCCACCACGCCGCAGCCGATGGCCTGCCCGTCCTGCGAGAGGCGCACCGGCTGGCCCGCGGGCAGCGCGTTCCAGGACACCCGCCGCCAGCTGTCTGGTTCGCTCGGTTTCATGGCGCCTACCGCAGGACCACGGTCCGGTTGCCCAGAAGCAGGATCCTGCCCTCGCAGTGCCAGCGGACTGCGTTCCGGAGTGCCACGCATTCCGCGTCCCGGCCCACGGCCACCAGGTCATCGGCCGTGTACGTGTGGTCCACCTCGATGACCTGCTGGGAGATGATCGGCCCCTCATCCAGCTCCGCGTTGACGTAGTGCGCCGTGGCGCCCACCGTCTTCACGCCGCGCTCGTACGCCTGGTGGTAGGGCTTCGCGCCCTTGAAGCTCGGCAGGAACGAGTGGTGGATGTTGATGGTCTTGCCCGCGAGCCTAGCGGACAGCTCGTCGCTGAGCACCTGCATGTACCGGGCCAGGACCACCAGTTCCACGTCGAACTCGTCCACCAGCTCCAGGAGCCGGGCTTCGGCGACGGCCTTGGTGTCCTTGGTGACCGGCACGTGGAAGAACGGGATGCCGTGCCACTGGACCAGGCCCTCCTGCTCACGGTGGTTGGAGACGACGGCGACGATCTCCACCGGGATATCTCCGGTGCGTGCGCGGAACAGCAGGTCGTTGAGGCAGTGGCCCATCTTGGACACCATCACCAGGACCCGGCGCTTCCGGCCGTGCGGCTCCAGCTGCCAGTTCATCTTCCACTTCTCCGCCACAGGCGTGAAGCCGCGGCGCAGGTCTTCGGTGCTCTGCAGTTCCTGCGCTGACGCGAAGTGCACGCGCATGAAGAAGTGCCCCTGCGCCTTGTCCCCGTACTGCTTGATGTCGATGATGTCGCAGCCCTGCTGCAGCAGGAATTCCGAGACCGCGTGCACAATCCCGGGCGATTCCACGCAATCAACCGTCAGGACGTGCTCGACGGCGGTAGCCGGCTCCTGCGTCAAGGCACCAGCGGCGGGGGTTGGCAGGGTCGTTTCCACGGTTGTACTCACTTTTTGGCTCCATCAAGGTCGCGGCCAATGGCCGAAGCTTCGGAATCCAAATCCTGCGCCAGCTCGGACTTGAACGTGGCATACCGGGCCAGGTGCGCGGGGCGGCGGCGCAGCACCAGCCACGCGGCACCGAGGATGAGGAACCACACCGGCGTGACCAGCAGCGCCAGCAGGGTGTCCGGCTGCGTGGTCAGCGCCCACAGGACGAAGGCGAAGAACGCGAACACCACCCACACCATCGGCACCCCGCCCGGCATCCGGTACTTGGACGCCTGGTGCAGGTGGGAGCGCCGGCGCCGGAACGCCAGGTAGCTGGCCAGGATGATCGACCAGACGAACACGAAACAAACGGCGGAGACGGTGGTGACCATTTCGAAGGCCTTGCCGATGTCCTGGCCCGCGTACATCAGGATGACGCCGGAAAGCAGCAGGACGCAGGAGAGGAACAGCGCGTTCTGCGGCACCTTGCGGGCGGACAGGTGGCGGAAGACCGACGGCGCGTCCCCCTCCTGTGCCAGGCCGTAGACCATGCGGGAGGTGGAGTAGATGCCCGAGTTGGCCGAGGACATGGCCGAGCTGAGCACCACCAGGTTCACCACGGTGGCGGCGGCACCGAGGCCGGCCAGGGAGAACATGGCGATGAACGGGCTGTGGCCTGCCTGGAACTGCGTCCACGGGGTGACGGACATCAGGATGATCAGGGCGCCCACGTAGAAGAGCAGCACGCGGATGGGGATGGAGTTGATGGCGCGGGGCAGGTTCTTCTCCGGGTCCTTCGCCTCGGCGGCGGTGGTGCCCACGAGCTCAATGCCCACGAACGCGAACACCGCGATCTGGAAGCCGGCCACAAAACCCATGAACTCGTTCGGGAACATCCCGCCGTGGCTCCACAAATTCGTGAAGGTGGCAGGGCCGGCGTCGGACTGGAAACCCGTGAAGATCATGAACATGCCCACGATGATCAGCGCCGCGATGGCAATGATTTTGATCAGGGCGAACCAGAACTCGGTCTCGCCGAAGGCCTTCACCGTGACCAGGTTCAGGAGCAGGAGGATGGCCACGGTGGCCAGGCCCGGGATCCACAGCGGCAGGCCCGGCCAGAGTTCCTTGGAATAGCCGGCGATAGCAATCACGTCTGCGATGCCGGTGATCACCCAGCAGAACCAGTAGGTCCAGCCCGTGAAGAAGCCCGCCCAGGGCCCCAGGAGGTCCGCCGCGAAGTCGCTGAAGGACTTGTAGTTCAGGTTGCTTAGCAGCAGCTCGCCCATGGCACGCATAACGAAGAACAGCATGAAGCCGATGATCATGTAGACGAAGATGACGGACGGTCCGGCCGCGGAGATGGTTTTGCCCGAGCCCATGAACAGGCCGGTGCCGATGGCGCCGCCAATGGCGATCAGCTGGATATGCCTGTTGGTGAGCTGCCGCTCCAGGTGCGGCTCCTGGTGAGTTTTTACAGGGTTAGTTGTCACGTGCTGCTCCTCGGATCAAAGCTGTCTGGAGTGCGGAAGGGGAAGCCTGTTCGGGCCCGGCGGGCAGGGAATCTAGGCTGTTGAAGCTGTAAAGGTGGATGCCGGCGATGGTGCCGGGCGTGTTTGCGAGCCCGGCCACCAGGGAGTCCGGGGAGTACCGGTCGCCGCTGAGGAGTTTTCGGGCCAGCGGACCTTTGCGGCTGAGGAATTTCAGGGAACTTCCGACGCCGATCTGCGTGGCGAGTGCCACCAGCTTGGTCCGCGGGACGGACCCCGCGACTCCCGCCCAGAGGGGCAGGTGGACGCCTTCGCGGCGCAGGAGCGCTGCGTAGTCTTGGATTTTTTCGGCTGAGAAGCACATCTGCGTGACCACGTGTGAGGCGAGGTGCTGCTTGGCCTGCAGCCCGTCCAGCAGGTCCAGGGGGCTGACCAAGGGGTGGCCCTCCGGGTAGCCCGCCACGCCCACGCGCATCATTCCGCCGGTGTACTGGGCGATGTCTTCAAGGACCGGAAGCGCCGAGTCGTACGTGCCGGCGGGCTGCTTCCGGTCTCCCCCAATGACGAAGACTTCACGGATTCCCGCAGCATCGCAGCCGCGGATGATCTCGGTGAGCTCCGCGCGGCTGCGGATGCCCCGGGCGGCGAGGTGCGGGATCACCTGGTAGCCGGCGTCGCTCAGTTCCACGGCGGTGCGCAGGGTCCGCTCGATGCCGTGGTTCGGCAGGCAGGTGACGCTGAGCGGCGTGGCCGCGGACACCCGGGCCCGGACCTGCTCAACGATTCCCTCGGAAGGGATGATTTCGATTCTGACGGGGAACATCATTGGTCCTGTCTTTGCTTCGGGTGTGGGGGCTTCAGCGCTGGCTGTTCCGCCTCACGCAGTGTTGGCCAGCAGGGAGCTGGCTTCTTGGCGGGTGCTGCCGGAGGACTCGATGTGGGCGAGTTCGGCGGGGATTTCCCAGCCTTTCTTCCGCATCGCGGTGGCCCAGAGCCGGCCGGCGCGGTAGGAGGAACGGACCAGCGGCCCGGACATCACGCCGAGGAACCCGATCTCGGTGGCCTCGTCCTGGAGGTCCACGAATTCCTGGGGCTTGACCCACCGGTCCACCGGCAGGTGCCGTTCACTGGGGCGCAGGTACTGGGTGATGGTGATCAGGTCGCAGCCGGCCTCGTGCAGGTCCCGCAGGGCCTCGGAGATCTCCTCTCGGGTCTCGCCCATGCCCAGGATCAGGTTGGACTTGGTCACCATGCCCAGGTTCCGGCCCTGCGTGATCACATCCAGGGACCGCTCGTACCGGAACGCCGGGCGGATCCGCTTGAAGATCCGCGGCACGGTCTCGACGTTGTGCGCGAAGACCTCGGGGTTGGAATCGCAGATCGCGGCGATGTGCTCGGGTTTGCCGGAGAAGTCCGGGATCAGCAGTTCCACGCCGGTGCCGGGGTTCAGCTCGTGGATCTTCCGGACCGTCTCGGCGTACAGCCACACACCCTCGTCTTCGAGGTCGTCGCGGGCCACCCCGGTGACCGTGGCGTAGCGCAGCTGCATCGCCTGCACCGAGCGGGCCACCTTGGTGGGCTCGAACCTGTCCACCGGGGACGGCTTGCCGGTATCGATCTGGCAGAAATCACACCTACGGGTGCACTCCGAGCCGCCGATCAGGAACGTGGCTTCCTTGTCCTCCCAGCACTCGAAAATGTTGGGGCAGCCGGCCTCCTCACACACCGTGTGCAGGCCCTCTTTCTTGACCAGGTTCTTGAGCTGGACGAACTCCGGGCCCATCTGGACCTTCGCCTTGATCCACTCCGGCTTACGCTCCACCGGGACAGCAGAATTACGCTGTTCAACGCGCAAAAGCTTCCGGCCTTCAGGTGCCAATGTCATTTCTGTACTTCCTTCAGCATTCGACGACGTTGACGGCGAGGCCGCCCATGGCCGTTTCCTTGTATTTGGAGCTCATGTCCTTGCCGGTCTCGCGCATGGTGATGATGACCTCGTCGAGGGAGACGCGGTGGGACCCGTCGCCCCAGAGCGCCATCTTTGCGGCATTGATCGCCTTGGCTGCGGCAATCGCGTTGCGTTCGATGCACGGGATCTGGACCAGACCCCCGATCGGATCACACGTCAACCCCAGGTTGTGCTCCATCGCGATCTCCGCCGCGTTCTCCACCTGCGCCGGGGACCCGCCCATCACCTCAGCCAGCCCGGCGGCGGCCATCGACGACGCCGAGCCCACCTCACCCTGGCAGCCCACCTCAGCCCCCGAAATAGACGCCTGCTCCTTATAAAGCACCCCCACCGCACCGGCGGCGAGCAGGAACCTCACCACCACGTCATCCCGGTCCTCCTGGGAGGCGTTCTCCATCCCCGGCGCGAAATGCAGCGCGTAATACAGCACCGCCGGGATGATCCCTGCCGCCCCGTTCGTCGGGGCCGTGACCACCCGGCCGCCAGAGGCGTTCTCCTCATTCACCGCCAGGGCGACCAAGTTAACCCACTCCTGCCAATACTTCGGGTCATGGAACTCGGTCTCCGCGCCTTCACCGTCCTGGCTGTCACCGGCGGGCCGGGCGCTTTCCTTCCGCAGCCGGTCATACCAGTCAGGCGCCCGCCGTCGGACCTTCAACCCGCCCGGCAGCACCCCCTCACGCTTCAGGGACGTGGCCACACACCCTTCCATCACGGAGTAGATGTGCAGCAGGCCCTCCCGGATCTGCTCCGGGGTGCGGCTGTCTTCCTCGTTGACCCGCATCACGTCGCTGATGCCCAAACCGGTGTCCCGGCAGTGCTCCAGCAGTTCGGCGGCGGTCCGGAACGGCAGCGGCAGTTCCTTCTTGGACTCCTCCAGCTCCTGCAGCGCGGCGTCCTCCTCACCCTCCCGGACAATGAACCCGCCACCCACCGAAAAGAATGTCGCCGCATGCAGAACCCGGCCACCGGCGTCGGACACCGTAAAAGTCATCCCGTTCGTGTGCCGCGGCAGGACGGTCAACGGCCGCAGCACCATATCCTTCACCCCGTACGGCAACGCCACCGCACCGGCCAGCTGGAGCATCCCGGTCTCGGCGATCGCGGCCAGGCGTTCCTCCACCTCATCGGGCAGGATCAACTCCGGATGGAACCCCTCCAACCCCAACAGGATCGCCGTCATCGTCCCATGCCCATGACCCGTCGCCGCCAACGACCCATACAGATCCACCCGCAACGACGCCACCCCAGCCAGCATGCCGGAGGCCTTGAGCTCCTCCGCAAACACAGCAGCAGCCCGCATCGGCCCCACGGTATGCGAACTCGAAGGCCCGATTCCGATGGAAAAAAGGTCAAAGACGCCAACAGCCATGCGCGTATTTCCTAACTGGATGGAGAAGGTGAGAAACGGTGCCCTTGTGGGACCGGTATCCGGAAGCGTGCGTCTAAGGGAGCGTCGCGTCCGCTCAGCGGGCGTCTTCGCGACCGAGCACGCGGAGGATGCCGGTCCCACCGGGCAAAGGTGAGCACGGCTTAGGACAGTGGTGCTACGCCCGGGTACAGGGGGTGGGCCTTCGCCAACTCCTCGACGCGGTGACGCAGCCCGGAAAGGTCCGTGCCGGCGTCGGCCGTTAATGCCTCGGCGATGATGTCCGCAACCTCGCGGAAGGCAGCCTCGCCGAACCCGCGGGTGGCAAGGGCGGGGGTGCCGATACGCAGGCCGGAGGTGACCATGGGCGGGCGCGGGTCGAAGGGTACGGCGTTGCGGTTGACGGTGATGTCGATTTCCGCGAGCCGGTCCTCGGCCTGCTGGCCGTCCAGCTCACAGTTGCGCAGGTCCACCAGGACCAGGTGCACGTCGGTGCCGCCGGAGACCACGCTGATTCCCTTGGCGGTGACGTCCGGCTGGACCAGGCGTTCGGCCAGGATCCGGGCACCGGCCAGGACGCGTTCCTGGCGCTCCTTGAACTCGGCGGACGCTGCGATCTTGAACGCCACGGCCTTGCCCGCAATGACATGCTCCAGCGGGCCGCCCTGCTGGCCCGGAAACACAGCCGAGTTGATCTTCTTGGCGATGTCGGCGTCGTTCGTCAGGATGATGCCGCCGCGCGGACCGGCGAGGGTCTTGTGCGTGGTGGACGTGGTGACGTGGGCATGCGGCACCGGTGACGGGTGGAGCCCGGCGGCAACCAGTCCGGCGAAGTGCGCCATGTCCACCATCAGGTAGGCGCCCACGGAATCGGCGATGCGGCGGAACTCGGGGAAGTCCAGCTGCCGGGCATAGGCGGACCAGCCGCCCACGATCAGCGCCGGCTTGTGCTCCTGGGCCAGGCGCTCCACTTCGGCCATGTCCACGGTGTGGGTGTCCTCGCGGACGCCGTACGGCACCACGTTATAGAGCTTGCCGGAGAAGTTGATCTTCATCCCGTGCGTGAGGTGTCCGCCGTGGGCCAGGTTCAGGCCCATGATGGTGTCGCCCGGCTTGATCAGCGCATGCATCACCGAGGCGTTGGCCTGCGCGCCGGAGTGCGGCTGCACGTTGGCGAATTCGGCGCCGAACAGTGCCTTGATCCGGTCAATGGCGAGCTGTTCGATGACGTCAACGTGCTCGCAGCCGCCGTAGTAGCGCTTGCCCGGGTAGCCCTCGGCGTACTTGTTGGTGAGCACGGAACCCTGGGCCTGCATGACGGCGACGGCGGTGTGGTTCTCGGAGGCGATCATCTCCAGGCCGTCGCGCTGGCGGGTCAGCTCGTCGTCGATCTTCGCGGCGATCTCCGGGTCCAGGGCGGAGAGGTCCGCGTCCAGGGACGGGGAGACCACCTGCTCGAAGGCTGCTGTTGTGGTCATGCCCGCGCCGCTCACAGTTCGCCGCCGTTGGCTGCCGCGTACTCTTCGGCGGACAGCAGCGGGCCTTCTTCGGTGACGGCCACCTTGAACAGCCAGCCGGCGCCGTAGGGATCGTTGTTGATCAGCGCGGGGTCGGAGACGACGTCGTCGTTGATCTCCACAACCTCGCCCGTGACGGGGGCATAGAGGTCCGAGACGGACTTGGTGGACTCTACTTCGCCGCAGGTCTCGCCCGCGGTGACCGTGGAGCCAACCTCGGGCAGGTCCACGTAGACGATGTCGCCCAGGGCTTCGGCGGCCACGGCGGAGATGCCGATGTTGGCAGGTCCGGATCCGTCAGCAGCAACCCATTCGTGCTCGGCGGAGTACTTCAGTTCAGCAACAACTTTTGCCATGGTGTGTTTCCTTCAATCTGGTGTGTGAAAAGTGAGAGAGCATCCGGTCAAACCGCGCATCAAGTGAGAGAGCGTCCGGTCAAACCGCACATCAAGTGCGAGAGCGTCCGGATAAAACCGACATTGAGTGAGAGAGCGTCCTAGGGCCGGCGGAGCCGGGCTTTTCGAAAGCGTGCGTCAAAGGCGAGGAACGAGCCAGCACGCGTGAAAAGTCCGGTCTGCCAGCCCGAACCCGGCCCCGAAACTTACTTCTGGCGCTTGTAGAACGGGAGCTCTACTACTTCGAAGGGCTCGGGCTTGCCGCGGAGGTCGATGTCCAGGGCGGTGCCGGGTTCGGAGTGTTCGACGTCGACATAGGCCAGGGCGATCGGGTAGCCAAGGGTGGGTGAAGGCTGGCCGGAGGTCACCTCGCCCACGACGACGCCGTCCTTGAGGACCGGGTAGTGGCTGCGGCCGGCGCGGCGGCCCAGGCCCTTGAGGCCCACGAGCCTGCGGCCGGAAGTGGAGCCGGCACCCAGTTCCTTGAGTTCGGCCAGCACGGCCTTGCCCACAAAGTCGGACTCCTTCTTGAGCGAGACAACCGGGCCCAGTCCTGCGGCGTACGGGTTGCCCCCGCGGGAAAGCTCGTTGCCGTACAGCGGCATGCCGGCCTCCAGGCGAAGCGAGTCACGGCAGGCCAGGCCGGCGGGGATGAGCCCGTGGCCGGCGCCGGCTTCCAGCAGCGCGTCCCACAAACCGGCCGCGTCCTCGTTGGGGACGTAGATCTCGAAGCCGTCCTCGCCTGTGTAGCCGGTGCGGGCCAGGAGCAGGTCCTGGACGGTGCCGTTGACGGTGATACCTACCTCAACGGCCGCGTAGTACTTCAGCTCGGTCACCAGGGAGTGCTGCTCGGCAGGAACCAGCGTCAGCAGGATGGCCTCGGCGTTGGGTCCCTGGACCGCGATGAGGGAGGTCTCGGCGGAGACGTCGTCAACAACAACGTCGAAGCCCGCAGCCCGCTCGGCGAGTGCGGCGGCGACCACCGCAGCGTTGCCGGCGTTGGGGACCACCAAGTACTTGTCTTCCGCTCGCCGGTAGGAGATCAGGTCATCGATGATGCCCCCGTCTTCCTGGCAGATCAGCGAGTACTTCGCCTTGCCAACCGCGACGGCGGACAGCTTGCCGGCCAGGGCGTAGTCCAGGAACGCTGCGGCGTCCGGCCCGGTGACCCAGACTTCGCCCATGTGGGAGAGATCGAACAGGCCTGCAGCGTTACGGACGGCATGGTGTTCAGCCAGTTCGGAGCTGTACTTCAGGGGCATCTGCCAGCCGCCGAAATCGGTAAAGGAGGCGCCGGCGATTTTGTGCTGCTCGTAGAGCGCGGTGTAGTTCTCAGTCATCAGAAAATCCTTAGTTCTCAAACTCGGAAAGCGGAGGGCAGGAGCACACCAGGTTGCGGTCACCTGCTGCACCGTCGATGCGGCCGACGGGCGGGAAGTACTTGTCCTGCCGCAGCGAAGCCACCGGGAAGGCGGCCTGCTCGCGCGGGTACGTCCGGTCCCAATCGGAGGAGACGACGGCGGCGGCCGTGTGGGGTGCGTTGCGCAGCGGGCTGCTGGTCACGGTGAAATCGCCGTTGGCCACCTGGTCGATTTCCTTGCGGATGGTGATCATGGCTTCGATGAAGCGGTCGATCTCCGCGAGGTCCTCGGATTCGGTGGGCTCCACCATCAGGGTGCCCGCTACCGGGAAGGACAGCGTGGGGGCGTGGAAGCCGAAGTCGATCAGGCGCTTGGCGACGTCCTCGGCTGTGACGCCCGTCTGCGCCGTCAGGTCGCGCAGGTCCAGGATGCACTCGTGCGCCACCAGCCCGGTTTCGCCTGTGTAGAGGACCGGGAAGTGCTCGTCCAGGCGGGCGGCAACGTAGTTGGCCGCCAGCAGCGCGGACTTGGTCGCCTCGGTCAGGCCCTGGCCGCCCATCAGCTTCACGTAGGCCCAGGAAATCGGCAGCACGCCCGCGGAGCCAAAGCGGGAAGCGGAGATCGCGACACCGTGCCCGGCTTCATGGGCCGCCTTGTTGGCGTCGCCCGGCATGAACGGTGCCAGGTGCGCCTTGGCTGCAACCGGTCCGACGCCGGGTCCGCCGCCGCCGTGCGGGATGCAGAAAGTCTTGTGCAGGTTCAGGTGGGACACGTCCCCGCCGAACTTGCCCGGCTGCGCCAGGCCAACGAGCGCGTTCAGGTTGGCTCCGTCAACGTACACCTGTCCCCCGGCGGCGTGGATCGCATCGCAGACCTCACGGACGTCGGCGTCGTACACACCGTGGGTGGACGGGTAGGTGATCATGATCGCCGAGAGGACATCCTTGTGTGCCTCGATCTTCGCAGCAAGGTCCGCGTGGTTGATGGTGCCGTCGGCGGCGGTGGCCACCACAACAACCTTCATGCCCGCGAGGACAGCGGACGCGGCGTTGGTGCCGTGGGCCGAGGCGGGGATCAGGCAGACGTTGCGCTGCTGGTCGCCGCGGGAGTGGTGGTAGCCGCGGATCGCCAGCAGGCCGGCCAGTTCACCCTGGGATCCGGCGTTGGGCTGGATGGACACCTGGTCGTACCCGGTGATTTCGGCGAGGTCGGCTTCCAGGCCGGAAATCAGTTCGCGCCAGCCGGCGGTCTGGGAGTCCGGGGCGAACGGGTGGATGGAGGCGAACTCCGGCCAGGAGATCGCTTCCATCTCGGCCGTGGCGTTCAGCTTCATGGTGCAGGAACCCAGCGGGATCATGGTGCGGTCCAGCGCCAGGTCCCGGTCTGAGAGGCGGCGGATGTAGCGCAGGAGCTGGGTTTCGGAGCGGTGGGTGTTGAACACCGGGTGCTGCAGGTAGGTGGAGGTGCGCAGCACCGGCTCCGGCAGCTCAAAGCCCTCACCGGACACAACCGGGCCGGCGCCAAAGGCGACCGCCACCGCGGAGAGGACCTCCGGCGTCGTGGTTTCGTCAACGGACACGCCAACTGTGTCCGCGTCGACGAGGCGCAGGTTGATGCCGCGGGCCTCTGCGGCGGTGATCACCTTGGCGGCCTTGCCGGGCACGCGGACGGTGAGGGTGTCGAAGAAGGACTCGGACACCAGTTCGCGGCCGGCATGCTTCAGCGTCGCAGCCAGGGAGCGGGCGTTGTTGTGGAC
The DNA here is from genome assembly GCF_045291495.1 of Pseudarthrobacter quantipunctorum. Lineage (NCBI taxonomy): Bacteria > Bacillati > Actinomycetota > Actinomycetes > Micrococcales > Micrococcaceae > Pseudarthrobacter > Pseudarthrobacter quantipunctorum. Next base: position 431,796 of record NZ_CP148033.1, on the reverse strand, counting down.
GGTTTCGGCGATCGCCTTCAGCCCGTCGGGGCCGTGGTAGACGGCGTAGAAGGACGAGACGATGGCCAGCAGGGCCTGCGCGGTGCAGATGTTGGACGTGGCCTTTTCGCGGCGGATGTGCTGCTCGCGGGTCTGCAGGGCCAGGCGGTAGGCGGGGACGCCAGCGTTGTCCTTGGACACACCCACGATACGGCCCGGCAAGGTGCGCTCCATGCCGTCGCGGACGGCCATGTAGGCGGCGTGCGGCCCCCCAAAGAACAGCGGCACGCCAAAGCGCTGGGTGGAGCCGACGGCGATGTCCGCGCCCTGCTCGCCCGGCGGGGTGATCAGGGTGAGGGCCAGGAGGTCGGCGGCGACGGTGACCAGTGCGCCGCGTTCCTTGGCCCCGGCGATGACGGCTGACTGGTCCCAGACCCGGCCGGAGACGCCCGGCTGCTGCAGGACTACGCCGTTGATGTCGCCCTCGGGCAGGCCCGTGGTGAGATCGGCGATTTCCACCTCAAAGCCCAGGGCTTCGGCGCGGCCCAGCACGATGGCGATGGTCTGCGGGAGGAGGTCGGCATCCAGGACGGTTTTGCCGTCTTTCGCAGCCTTGTTCTTGTTCGCGCGGCGCATCAAAAGCACGGCTTCGGCCACGGCAGTGGCTTCGTCGAGGAGTGAGGCGTTGGCCACCGGAAGTGCGGTGAGGTCCTGCACCATCGTCTGGAAGTTGAGCAGCGCCTCGAGCCGGCCCTGGGAAATCTCGGGCTGGTACGGGGTGTAGGCGGTGTACCAGGCGGGGGCTTCAAGGATGTTGCGGCGGATTACCGGCGGGGTCACGGTGTCGTAGTAGCCCTGGCCGATCATCTGCACGGCCATCTTGTTTTTGCCGGCCAGCTTGCGGAGCTCGGCGAGGACCTGGACTTCGCTGAGGGCGCTCTCAAGGGTGAGCGGCTTGTCCTGGCGGATGGAATCCGGAACCGCGCTGTCCACGAGGCCATCTAGGGTGTCGTAGCCGACGGCCTTGAGCATGGTGTCGATATCGGACTGGCGGCGCGCGCCGATATGGCGGTCAGCGAAGGTGGTTGGGGACGATTGAACCGTCATGAGAGGAACTCCATAATTCAGGTGGCATAAGGTGCCACTTTGATTCGGGTTCCTCCCCGCTCTGTATTGGACCTGAGAGTTTTGCGTTGCCCTGCTGTTCAGCGGGGCGCCACTTGCACCGTCGGTGAGCCCGGTTGCCCGGACTGCTTTCCAGAGTTGCCTTGCCGCGGCGGTACGTGGGCCTGAGAGATTCCTGGGGAGGATTTGCTCCTACGGCGCCTGCAGAACGTACCGGCAGGACTCTCCCGCCGCAGATCATAAGCGTGTGCCACTGGTGGGTGACACGACTCACACCATACCAAGATCCGTGCCTGGATCCAAACTTCTGGCCCCTAAGGCGACTTACGACGCCGGGACGCGCCGCCGTCGCCATCCCTTTGTCACTGTTCCCGGCCGCTGGCTTTCCGGCCGATGTTGTACCCGGCCCAAAAGGCGAGCAGCAGCAGGCCCACGACGGCGATTGCCAGGCCCGCCTGCGTCCCCGGGCTGAGGAAGGCCATCCCTGTGCCGGAGAAGGGCTGGTTGCTCAGCGGCGCGTAGGCGAACCAGCCGATGTAGGTGTTCCGGTTGAGCCAGGCCACCGTGCACCCCACAAGCAGGATGACGAGCCCGGCTATGGGCAGGACCGCACCCGGTATCCGGGCGGGTTTCCGCGGTTCGTGTTCTTCGGTGCTGTTTTCTTCAGGCGTGCTGTTGTCCCCCATGCAGGCGAGTCTAGCCGGGCTTCCAAGGACGGGATTAGGCTGGGCCCATGTTGACCCTCGGCAGCACCGTCCTCGGCGTCAATGACGTCGCCCGCGCCACCGCCTTCTGGCACGCAGCCCTCGGCTACGTACCGCGTGAACCCGGTGACGAGACCTGGATAACCCTGGTTCCGGCGTCGGGCCACGGCGCGCAGCTGGCACTGATGTTGAGCAAGACGCCTGCCCAGGACCACCCGCGCATCCACCTGGATTTGTATGCGGACAACCAGGAGGCAGAGGTGGAACGGCTGATCTCGCTCGGGGCGGCCCGGGTCGACTGGGACCTGTATCCCGAAGACCCGGATTTCGTTGTCCTTGCCGACCCCGACGGAAACCGCTTCTGCGTTGTCGCCCATAACCCGCAGTAGCCCCGGCCAGCAGGTGCGGCCGGGGCTACGGGGTCTGGCAATGTCAGGAACTTACACCTTGGCGGGTTCGGCCACCTTCAGTGGTTCGATCTTGCCCATCACGAACAGGTAGTTGGCGGCGCCCACCAGAGCCACCCCGCCGATCACGGCAAGCGGCGCCACGAAGGAACCGGTCTGGTCAACCAGGACACCGATGAGGATGGGCGTGAAGATGCCGGCAAGGTTGGAGGCAAAGTTCTGCAGCCCGCCGATGGAGCCCACGTGGCGGGAGCTCGGGGCCACGTCCGCAGGCAGCGACCAGATGCCGGTGGCTGCGACCGTCAGGCTGGAGTAGGCCACTGACAGCAAAGCCAGCGCCATCCATGCCTCGGGCACCAGGGCCGCGAACATAATGACCGAACCGCCCGCCAGGCCGCCGGCGATGGCGGTCTTGCGTACACGGGTAATGGAGACTCCCCGCTGCACGGCCCGGTCCGCCACGTAGCCTGCCAGCCAGCCGAACAGGACGGCGCAGATTCCGGGGATGGCACCGAAGAAGCCGAGCTTGAGCAGGTCGAAACCGCGCTCCTTTACCAGGTAGCTCGGGAAGAAGGTGATGAAGAAGTAGATGGCGCTGTTGAGGCAGAAGAAGCCGAACATCATGCTCAGGACAGTCCGGTACTTGAACAGCGAGCGCCACGGAAGCTTCGCTGCACCCTCGTCGTCGCTGGCGGCGCTGCGTGCGCCGCCTTCGCGGATGTAGGCGACCTCGGCCGCGTCCGCCGTCGGGTGTTCCTCCGGGCTCCGGTAGACCTTCCACCAGACGGCAGCCCAGATGATTCCGGCGATACCGATAATGATGAAGACGGCGTGCCACGAGGTGAAGGCAACAATCAGGGTCACGATCGGCAGGGCAATGACAGCTCCTACCCGTGAGCCTGAATCCCAGATGCTGGTGGCGAAGGCGCGCTCCCGGACCGGGAACCAGGTGGCAACCACTTTTGCCGCGGTACTGGGGGCCGGGCTTTCGCCCACGCCGAGCAGGAACCGGGCGGCGAAGAGGGACCAGAAGCTGGTGGCGGCGGCCGTGACCATGGTGAAGATGGACCACCACACTGCCGCGAGCGAGAAGGACCGGCGCGGACCCACTTTGTCCACGTACCAGCCTGCGGCCAGCTGGCAGAAGTCGTAGGCCCAGAAGAAGGCGGCGAAGATAAGACCCTGCTGGGTTGCCGTCAGTTCGAAATCCTCACCCATGAAGGGCAGGGCCACGCTGAGGCTGGATCGGTCCAGGTAGTTGATGCTCAGCCCGATGAAGGCGAGCCAGATGATCATCCATCGTTTGCGGGTCATGGTGCGGGGTGCCTTGGGGGAAGTTTTGGGGGCAAGCCTACTGCCTAGAGCAGTCATACGGTCTCCTTTGACGTAAAGACGGGCTTTGGGCGCAGTGGCACAGGGATGGCCAGGCGCAAGGTTTCAGGGGAATGATCGTATAGGAATCTGGTTAATCATATATAGAAAGTGATCCAGGACAAGTCCCCGCCGGGAAAAACTTCGGCTCGGGCCCGAATCCGGCGGGTGGCTTATGATTCCCACAGCGACTCCGGCCCCCATGCAAAGAGGTAAAAAGCGTGCCCCCACGTCAACCGTCCGATACGTCCCGCACCAAGGCAGCCGTTACCGACGTCTATGCCGCCATGCGCACGTCCATCCTGAACGGCGAGATCGAGCCGGGTACGCGGATCAACATCGACGCGGTATCACGCGCCATGGGTGTCTCCCAGACTCCGGTCCGGGAAGTGCTCCAGCGGCTGGAGGGTGACAACCTGGTGGTCTACACGCCGGGCCGGGGTTACAGCACCACTCCCCTGCTGGCGCTCGACGAACTGCGCTCCCTCTTTGAATTCCGGCTGCTGGTGGAGCCGTGGGCTGCCCGGGCGGCGGCAGTGGACCGGCTGGCCAATCCTGCGCGCGCCCTGGAGAAGGAGCTGGCCGCCTTCCAGTCCGTGATGCGGGACGGTCACGACCTTCGGCAGGACCTCGTTGCCCACGACACCCGCTTCCACGACACCATCCTGGCCGCGGCAGGGAATCCGGTAGTCCGGCACGCCTTCGCCCAGACCCACTGCCACCTGCACACCTTCCGCCTCTACCCGGCGGACGTGGACGGGGCCATCACGGTGGCCGAGCACTCGGCAGTCAGGGAGGCCATCCTGGCCTGCCGGCCCGAGGCGGCGGAGGAGGCGATGGCACAGCACATCAGGAACTCGTTCGCCCGCTTTGCGCAGGCCTTCGAGGGGACCGTCGACCTTGAGCCGCTCGAGGAGGGCGGACCACCCAGGACCCGCATCGTGTGAAACGAACAGAAGCCCCGGCCACCAGGCCGGGGCTTCTTTTTTGGCCTCAGCCCGCCCGCCCTTGATTCACATCACACTTCATATATGATTAAGAGGATTCGTATAGGAATTACCCTCACTCCTCAGATTTCAGAGAGAAGAACAGCATGCCTTCCATTACTTCCATCCATACCCAGGACGTCCGCTTTCCCACGTCCCTGGAACTCGATGGCTCCGACGCGGTCAACGTTGACCCTGACTACTCCGCCGCTTACGTAGTCATCCGCACCGACGCGGGCGACGAAGGCCACGGCTTTGTGTTCAGCTGCGGCCGCGGCAACGAAATCATCACCCACGCCATCAATTCCTATGCCGCCCTCCTGCGCGGCCGGGACATCGACGAGCTCATTTACGACCTCGGCAACGCCTCCAAGCGGCTCATCCACGATTCGCAGCTGCGGTGGCTCGGCCCGGAGAAGGGCGTCACCCAGATGGCAGCCGGCGCCCTGGTCAGCGCACTGTGGGACATCCGCGCCCGGCGGGAAAACAAACCGCTCTGGCTCCTGCTCAGCGAAATGCCCGCCGAGGAAATCGTCGACGTCGTGGACTTCACGCACATCCGTGATGCCCTCAACCCCCAGCAGGCGATGGACATCCTCCGCGCCGGTGAGGACGGCAAAGCCGCACGGATCGCTTCCCTCAAAGCCGACGGCTACCCCGCCTACACCACGTCCCCGGGCTGGCTGGGGTACAGCGACGAAAAGCTCGTAAGGCTGAGCAAGGAAGCGGCGGCGGACGGCTTCTCCATGATCAAGCTCAAGGTGGGCGGCGACATCAACGATGACCGCCGCCGCATGGCCCTTGCACGGCAGGCCGTGGGCGGGCTGCCCATTGCGATCGATGCCAACCAGCGGTGGGAAGTCTCGGAAGCCATCGAGTGGGTGAACCAGCTCGCCGAATTCAACCCGTACTGGATTGAAGAGCCCACCAGCACGGATGACATCCTGGGCCACGCGGACATCCGCAAGGGTGTTGCGCCCGTCCGCGTTGCCACCGGTGAAGCCGTCGCCAGCCGCATCGTGTTCAAGCAGCTGCTGCAGGCCGGTTCCATCGATGTCCTCCAGCTCGATTCAACCCGCGTGGGCGGCGTCAACGAGAACGTCGCCATCCTGCTGCTCGCTGCCAAGTTCGGCGTCCCGGTGTGCCCGCACGCCGGCGGAGTGGGGCTCTGCGAACTGGTCCAGCACTTCTCCTTCTTCGACTACGCGGCAATCACCGGCACGCAGGACAACCGCATGATCGAATACGTGGACCACCTGCACGAGCACTTCGCCGAGCCTGTCCGCATCACCAATGGCCGTTACGCTGCCCCGCAGCTGCCCGGCACCGGCGCCGAAATGCTCAGCGCCTCGCGGTCCCGCTGGGAATTCCCGGGCGGCGCCGGCTGGGCCGAAGTAGGCACCCGCGCCGCAGTCACCGGCGCCACGCTCGCCCAGGCGGGAGGCGCCCGATGACCACCGGCGCCGAAAAGCTGGGCACCGTCGTCGAGAGCGCCCACGCCGCCTTCGAAAAAGCACGCACGGCGGATCCTTTCACCCGCGCCGCCTGGCTGGACGCCGTGGCAACAGCGCTGGACGCAGACGCTGACGCGCTTGTGGCGCTGGCGGAACAGGAGACGCACCTGGCCGAGGCGCGGCTCCGCGGCGAACTAAGGCGCAGCACCTTCCAGCTGAGGCTGTTCGCGGACGAAATCCGGCGCGGCGAACACTTCGACGCCACCATCGATCACGCGGATCCGGAGTGGGGCATGGGGCCCCGGCCCGACCTGCGCCGGTACAACGTGCCGCTCGGCGTGGTGGGCGTCTTTGGCGCTTCCAACTTCCCCTTTGCCTTCAGCGTGATGGGCGGCGACAGCGCATCCGCGCTTGCGGCCGGCTGCGCCGTGGTGCACAAGGCGCATGACGGCCACCTGCAGCTTGCCCTGCGGACCGCGGAGGTGGTGGTGGCCGCACTGGACGCCGCCGGGGCGCCGTCGGGCCTGTTTGCCCTGGTGACCGGGCGGCCAGCAGCAGAGGCGCTGGTGGACCACCCGCTGGTCAAGGCCATCGGCTTTACGGGCTCGACGGCGGGTGGCCGCGCCCTGTTCAACCGTGCCGCCGCTCGGCCGGAACCGATCCCTTTCTTTGGCGAGCTGGGCGGCATCAACGCTGTCTTTGTCACCGAGAACGCCTGGTCAGCCCGCCGCGACGAGATCGTCGCCGGCTATGCCGCGTCCTTCACCCTGGGCATGGGACAGTTCTGCACCAAACCTGGTCTGCTCTTCGTTCCTGGCGGGCACTGGGACACGGTCCGCGCGGCGCTGAACGGAGCGCTTGAGGGATTCGCCCCTGCCCCGCTGCTGAGCGAACGCCTGCACGAGGGGTACGCCGGCGCCGTCGGCCATCTCCGTGGCACGCACGGCGTGGAGGTGCTTGTTGAGGGCGACTTCGCCGAGGCGCCCTCACCCACTGTGCTGCGCACCTCGGCGGACGCGGTGCGCACCGATCCCTCCATCCTCCGGCAGGAAATGTTCGGGCCGGCAAGCCTCATTGTGGAGTACGGGGATGAGTCCGAGCTCCCGGCCCTGGCCGGGCTCCTTGAGGGGCAGCTCACCACCACCCTCCAGGCGGAAGCGGGCGACGACGTCTCCGACCTCGCCGCGCGGCTCACCGACATCAGCGGCCGGGTGCTGTGGAACGGCTGGCCCACCGGGGTCACCGTCAGCTACGCCCAGCACCACGGCGGCCCGTACCCGGCCACCTCGTCCAACACCTCGTCCGTGGGCACCGCCGCCATCCGCCGCTTCCTGCGGCCGGTGGCCTACCAGTCCTTCCCGGAGGGACGGCTGCCGGAACCGGTGCAGGACGGCAACCCCTGGCGGGTGCCGCAGCGCGTCGACGGCGCATGGCGGCGGCCCGCAGCCGTGTCCGCTTCAGCGGCTGGGGGCGGACAGTGAACGGGTCCCGTGACCTGAGCCCGTCAGCTGTCCTGCCGGAGGATGCCGGGTCAGCCCTCCTGATTGGCCGGGTGTGGGACGTGGAAACGTCAGGGCCACGCGTCGTCGCGGTCCAGGGCGGGGACGTATATGACCTCCAGCCGCTGGCCGGGACGGTCTCCGAACTCCTCGAGCGCCCGGATGTCGTGGCCGATGTCCGGGCGGCGATGACCCGGCCGCGGTGGTCAACACCGGAGATCATCAAGGCATCGCTGGCGCGGGACACAGCGCGGCCGTACCTCCTGGCGCCGGTGGACCTGCAGGTGGTCAAAGCCTGCGGCGTGACATTCGTGGACAGCATGATCGAGCGGGTCATCGAGGAGCGCTGCGGCGGAGACGCCAGCCGTGCCCGGCAGACCCGTGAGCTGGTGTCCACGGCCCTGGGCGGAAGCATCGCCTCCATCCGGCCGGGCTCCCCCGAGGCTGCCGAGGCCAAGAAGGTGCTGATCGCGGAAGGGCTGTGGTCGCAATACCTCGAGGTGGGCATCGGGCCGGACCCCGAGGTGTTTACCAAGGCTCCGGTGCTGGCGTCCGTAGGGCTTGGCGCGCAGGTGGGGATTCCGTCGTTCTCCCACTGGAACAACCCCGAACCGGAGCTCGTGATGGTGGCTGCGTCGGACGGTTCCGTCGTGGGTGCAACACTGGGCAACGACGTCAACCTGCGTGATGTGGAGGGCCGGAGCGCGCTTCTGCTGGGCAAGGCCAAAGACAACAATGCGTCAAGTGCGCTGGGCCCGTTTATCCGGCTGTTTGACGGGGCCTTCACGCTGGACACGCTCCGCGACGAGGAGATCCTGCTGCGGGTGGAGGGTGCGGACGGCTACGTGCTGGAGGGCCGCAATTCAGTGGCCCGGATCAGCCGGCCGTTCGAGGAGCTCGTGGCCGCCACGCGCGGGCGGCACCACCAGTACCCTGACGGCTTCGCCTTGTTCACCGGCACCCTCTTTGCCCCGACCCAGGACCGCGACGAACCGGGGCAGGGGTTCACGCACAAGATGGGTGACACCGTGACCATCCGCAGCCGGCACCTCGGCGCACTCATCAACCAGGTGGGCCCCGCCGAGGAACTGCCGGAATGGCAGTTCGGGCTTCGGCAGCTGTTCGAATACCTGCACCACCAGCGCGAGCCTGCCGGGTCCGCCGCCGCCAGACGCTAGGCCGGGTGCCGCGGCGCTCCCAAGGAGGCCGGACGACGGCGGAACCTCCCGCCGTCGTCCGCTTCCGGCGCCCGCCCTCCCGGCTCGGTCCGCTTCCGTCCGGGAACAAGCCCGCCGGGCGCGGCGTTGGGATACCTACGACAGTTCCGCCGCCGCGCGGCACCCAACAGAACGGAACCACATGGTCAGGGCTATCTGGAACGGAAAAGTCATCGCCGAATCAACGGACACCGTGGTGGTGGAGGGCAACCACTACTTCCCCCGCGACGCCGTTAACGCCGGCTACCTGAGGGACAGCGACCTTTACTCCGTCTGCCCATGGAAGGGCCGGGCCAGCTACCACACGCTGGAAGTGGACGGGAAGCTCAATGTGGACGCCGCCTGGTTCTACCCGGATCCCAGGCCCCGCGCCCAGCAGATTGAGGACCGGATCGCCTTCTGGCGCGGAGTGACCATCGAGGGCTGACTGATCCTCCTACCAGCCGGGATGCCCGGGCGGTAACGTGGCGATCACGCTGATAACCGTTCAAGGAGGAATCCGGCATGGAAGTCATCACCATCGAAACGCCCCAGCTGGGCGACCGCACTTACCTGGTGCACGACGGCGCGGTGGGAGTGGTCATCGATCCCCAGCGGGACACGGACAGGGTGGAAAAGGCCGTCTCGGACGCCGGCGTGAGGATCACCCACGTGGCCGAGACGCACATCCACAACGACTACGTCACCGGCGGGCTGCAGCTGGCCCAGGACCACAACGCCGCCTACCTGGTCAACGCCGCGGACGATGTCCCGTACAGCCGCCAGCCGATCTCCGACGGGGAAACGGTGCAGGTGGGACGGATGGTCCTCAAGGCCGTGGCGACGCCGGGGCACACCCACCACCACCTCTCCTACATCGTGACCGACGGCGAGCGCCAGGCGGTGTTCTCGGGCGGCAGCCTGCTGTACGGCTCCGTGGGCCGCACGGACCTGGTCAGCGAGGAAGACACCGTGCCGCTGACCCACCACCAGTACAGGTCGGTCCGGCGGCTGGTGGATGAGGCGGCTGAGGACGCCGGGCTGTACCCGACCCACGGCTTCGGTTCCTTCTGTTCCTCGGGCCCGGCCAGCGGCGCGGAGTCCTCCACCATCGGCGAGCAGCTGAACGACAACCATGCCCTGACGGACCCCGACGAGGACCACTTTGTCCGCGAACTGATCCACAACCTCACGGCCTATCCGTCCTACTACGCCCACATGGCCCCCATCAACATGGCAGGCCCCACCGCACCGGACCTGGACCTGCCGGACTCGCTGGACCAGGACGAGCTGGCATTCCGGCTGGAGCGGGGAGAGTGGGTGGTGGACCTGCGGAACCGCGTTGCCTTTGCCAGCAACCACCTGAGCGGCAGCCTCAGCTTCGAGTACGGCGACGGCACCCAGTTCACCGCCTTCCTGGGCTGGGTCCTGCCCTGGGACGAACAGCTAACGCTGGTGGGTGAACGCCAGGACGTGGAGAACGCCATCCGGGACCTGTCCCGCATCGGCATCGACAACCCGGATGCGGCCATCGGCGCCGGACCCGGGGACGTTGCGCCCCGGGCGGCAACCTCCTCCTATGACAGTGTCGGCTGGCAGGAAGTGCTGCAGAAGCCCGAGGACGATCCCATCCTGGATGTCCGCCGCACGGACGAGTTCGAAAAATCCCACATCCAGGATGCGGTGAACATCCCGCTCCACGAATTGCTCCGGCGCAAGGATGAGGTCCCCTCAGGCCGGCTGTGGGTGCACTGCGGCTCCGGCTACCGCTCCGCCGTGGCTGCGAGCCTGCTGCAGCGCACCGGCCGCGACGTGGTGCACATCAACGCGAGCTTCGGCGACGCGAAGAAGGCCGGCCTCACCCTGGCGTGAACCAGTAATGGTGAGCGGACGACGGCGGGACCTCCCGCCGTCGTCCTCTTGCTTTTAGTCCCGCTAGAGGTTTGCGGCTTCCTCTTCCGCCAGCCTGATCATGCGGAGTTCATCCTCCACCGCCCGGGACGGCCAGTAGTCCTTGGCCAGTTCACTGGCCCGGATCCTGTCCGCCTCCGGAAAGAGCTTGCCGAGCAGCCCGGCCGCCTGCATCAGGGCGATCAGCGCTATGGTCCGGGGCTCGGGCCCCGTGGTTGCTGGCTTCGCGGTGGCTGGCGTTGCTTCGGATGTTGCGGATTCCGGCCCTGTAGCCGCGCCGGCCTCAGCCGCGCCCGCCTCAGCCGCTCCGGATTCCGGCGGCTGGAGGCCGGACGGGGCCGCCCTGAGTGCTGTCCGGATCTTTTCAAGCAGCGCGGCCTCCGGGGCATGGTCCTTCTCGGGGTAGCGCACTGCCCGGAACCGCCCCAGATGCTTCTCGCCAGCGTGTTCCACCATGCCCGCCGCTGCCATCTGTTCGTAGATGCGCTGCGTCTGGGCGCGGCCTTCCAGCATGGACACCCACCGCCGGGGGCTGTGCGGCCGTGACTTGCCGCGGATGAGCTCCAGCTCGTGCTGGAGCTCCGTTTCAGGGGTGGTGCCGGTGGCCCGGACGTGTTTACCCTCCAGCCCGATGGCACCGAGGAGGTCCAGCTCGGCCAGGATTGCCCCGGCCACCGTGGTCCGCAGGGCGAACACCGGAACTTCGGGTTTGCCGTCCTTGTCATCGGTGGCCAGAAGGAGGAAAGCCTGGGGAAGGCTCAGTTCAACCGCTTGGGGAGTTTCCGCGTTCATAGCACCATGGTGCGCCCGCAAGTTGGCGGCCGCTACGGCCGAAGTACCTGTTTTGCGGCGGATCTGCGGGCTTAAGCTGGTACCACAAACGTCCCTTCCAGCGCCGCGGAGGCCGCCGTGGACACCGAAACTGCCGATGTGATTGGCCATGACGTCACCACCATCACCTGCCTGTGCGGCAACACCGTGAGCAAGGACGGACTGATCCAGGCCAACGCCCAGGGCGTCCCCGTGTATTCAGGTGAAGCCCCTGCCCCGCCGGAGCTTGCGGAGTGGCCCAGGGACGAGGATCTCTACACCCTCTGTCCCTCCTGCGGCCGCGTCTACCGCGACGCCGTCATCGAAGAAACCGGGACCGCGCCTGTTGCGTTCCGGGTTGACGTCAAGGCCGCCCCCATCGCCGAGGCCATCCGCGTCCATTGGAGCCTCAGCACCTAAGCACCTCAGCCAAGGGGGAAGCGGACGATGGCGGCCGCCTCCCGCCGTCGTCCGCTTGCGTGTCGCACCCGGAGGGGCTGCCCGCCCCGCTGCGATGCTGGCACACTAGGCCAATGAACGAGGCACTCTCCCCCTCCCGCCGGCCCGGCATCCGGGCAGCGATGTTTGTTGACTTCGACAACGTGTTCACAGGCCTACAGGCCCTGGACCCCCTGGCCGCCAAGCGGTTTGCCGAGGACCCCAAGCATTGGGCGGACGCCTTGTCAGCCGGAGGATCCGGGGAGGGCGCCCGCCGCTTCCTGATCCGCAACTGCTACCTGAACCCCATGGTCTACTCGAAGTACCGGACTTACTGGACCCGCGCCGGCTTCCGTGTGATCGACTGCCCGTCGCTGACGCAGCGGGGCAAAAGCAGCACGGACATCAACCTGGTGCTGGACGCGATGGACGCCCTGTCCGGCAGCGGCGGCATCGAGGAATTCTTCATCGCCTCGGCCGATGCCGACTTCACGTCCCTGATCCAGCGGTTCCGGGCCGCCGACCGGATGACCACCGTTATCGCGGCCGGCGCCGTGGCCTTCGCCTACCGGGAAATGGCGGACCACGTGGTGGAGTCGCACGACTTCGTGGCCATCCTCCACGGCACCACCGCCGAGCCCCTCCACGCGGGGGCAGCAGCGAAGCAGGCGCAGGCCCCTGCCGCGGCCAAGCCGAAAACCAAAGCCAGCTCCCCTGCCATCCGCGAGGTGCTGGACTTCGTCCGGTCCGCGCCGGGACCGGTGGTGGGGGCGATGGTGGCGCACCGGGCGCTCACGGCCGACCCCTCGCTGAAGACGGACTGGGGCGGGTTCGGAAAGTTCGGCACGTGGGTCTCGCAGATCGGCAAAGACGTGGAATATTCGGCAGCGCAGGGCGGCTGGGTCTGGGACGCGAAGCGGTTTTCAACCGAGGATCTTCCCCTGCCTGCGGACCTCCAGCCGCGCATCGAGGAGCAGGTCACCCGGGTGACGGACGTGCCGGCACTGTCCACTGCCCAGTTCCGGCAGATTTTCCAGTCCATGGCGGCCCGGCTCCGGGAACATCCGCCGCTCAACCGCACCGAACTGTCCCGCCAGGTCCGGGACGACTGCGTCAGCGCGGGCCAGCCGGTCTCCCGGAATGCGGTGAGCTTTGTGCTGCAGGGCCTCGCCTACGCCAACTTCCAGCTCAGCGACAAGTCGACGGCGGCCGAGCTGGCGGCAGCGTGGACGGCGAACGTGGAGGAACTCTGCCGGGTGGCGCTGCTGGAGTTCGACGCCGGCGAAAAGCTTGCGGTGCGGCGCTGGGCGAGCGGCGGGCTGCTGGAGAACGGACAGGCTTAGGCGGACGACGGCGGGACGCGCCTCTGAAGCCGGCGGCCGCTTGCGGGAGGGCCGGCTCCGGGACGTTTGGCTCTGGGCCCATCCCCTGCCGGTTGCAAGACTGGCTTGCATGAAGTTCCTTGACGCCCCGCCCCGGTTCCTGTTTTTCACGGGCAAAGGCGGCGTGGGCAAGACATCGGTGGCGTGTGCGTCGGCTCTCTCCCTGGCGCGGGCCGGCCGGAAGGTGCTGCTGGTCAGCACGGACCCCGCGTCCAACATCGGGCAGGTCTTCGGCCTTACTGTTGGAAATACCGTCACCGCAATTCCGGAAGTACCGGGCCTCGCTGCCCTGGAAATCGACCCGGAGCAGGCAGCCGAGGCTTACCGGGAGCGGATCCTCACCCCAGTCCGCGGAATCCTGCCGGAGACGGAACTGGCCGGCATCGCCGAGAGCCTTTCCGGTTCCTGCACCACGGAGGTGGCCTCCTTCGACGAGTTCACCCGCCTGCTCGGAGACGATGCTTCCTATGCGGAGTATGACCACATCATCTTTGACACCGCCCCGACCGGCCACACCATCCGCCTGCTGCAGCTGCCCGGCTCGTGGACGGATTTCCTTGCCACCGGCGCAGGGGAACCGTCCTGCCTGGGTCCGCTGTCCGGGCTGGACAAGCACAAGGAGGTGTATGCTCGGGCGGTCCAGGCCCTCGCCGATCCGCTGCGTACCCGGCTTGTCCTGGTGACCCGGGCCCAGCCGTCATCCCTTAAGGAGGTTGAGCGGACCTACCTTGAGCTGAACCAGATCGGCATCAGCGGCGGTTACCTGGTGGTTAATGGTGTGCTGCCCGAGGCAGCCGGCGGGGAGGAGCTTGCGAAGGCCCTGCGTGCCCGGGAGGCTGCGGCCATGGCGGCCATCCCCGGGGCGGTTGCCGGGCTCCCCCGCGATGTCCTCGAGCTCAAGCCCGGCAACATGGTGGGGATTCCTGCGCTCGAATCCCTGTTTGCTCCCTCGCTGCTGGCGGACGCTGCGGAGGGACCGCCGTCGTTCCCTGACGTCGAAGACGCCCCGCTTGCCGCACTGGTGGACGGCATTGAGGCCAACGGACACGGGCTGGTGATGTGCATGGGCAAGGGCGGCGTGGGAAAGACGACGGTGGCTGCGGCGATCGCGGTTGCCCTGGCCAGGCGGGGGCACGCGGTCCACCTCACCACCACCGATCCGGCGGCGCACCTGTCCGAGACGCTGCACGGGTCCGTCGCAGGGCTGACGGTGTCCCGCATTGACCCGGCGGCGGCCATCCAGGAATACCGCGCCCACGTGATGGACACCAAGGGCAGGAGCATGGACGACGAAGGCCGGGCGGCGCTGGCGGAGGACTTGATGTCGCCCTGCACGGACGAGGTTGCGGTGTTCCGGCAGTTCTCCCGGGTTGTCCAGGAGTCCCGGCGGCACTTCGTGGTGATGGACACCGCACCCACCGGACATACTCTCCTCCTGCTGGATGCCACGGGCTCCTACCACCGGGAGATCTCCCGGCAGGTGGGGGACTCGATGGGATTCGTGACTCCGCTGATGCGACTCCAGGACCCGGTGGGAACAAAGGTCATCCTGGTGACGCTGGCCGAGACCACGCCCGTGCTGGAGGCGGAGGAACTCAAGGTAGACCTGGAACGGGCCTGGATCCATCCGTGGGCCTGGGTCATCAACAACTCCATCGCCGCCGCCCACCCGCGCTCGCCGTTCCTTCGTGCCCGCGCGGCCCAAGAGGCGGACCAGATTACGAAAGTTCGGGCCATGGCCGAGCGGTTTGCCCTCATTCCCCTGCTGCCGGAAGAGCCCATTGGAGAGGCGAAGCTGACGGCGCTGACGGCGTTCACCACCCAGCGGGTTTAGCGGGAAGGTGGGACGGACGACGGCGGGACCTCCCGCCGTCGTCCGTTTTCTTGTTAGGCCGGCCACGCACTGTTCGAGCGGTCACGCAGCCAGCGGGATGTCGAACAGCTGCTCAGCGAGG
The DNA here is from genome assembly GCF_045291495.1 of Pseudarthrobacter quantipunctorum. NCBI lineage: Bacteria > Bacillati > Actinomycetota > Actinomycetes > Micrococcales > Micrococcaceae > Pseudarthrobacter > Pseudarthrobacter quantipunctorum. The sequence goes on along the minus strand of NZ_CP148033.1, from coordinate 416,579 downwards.
CTGATGAGGTGACGTGGCGCGTCCGTCTCGTCGCCCGGGTCCACGTAGCCCAGCAACAGGGCCGTTCCGTGGATGGGCTCGTCCAGCTCGACGCCCGCTTCCCGGATAAGCACTTCCGCCCGCAGGTTGGGGAAGGACCGGCTTCCGTCATTGTTCAGGTAGGCGCGCCAGCCGCGGCCGGCGATGTACCCGATTTCTCCGGCGGCCACGCGCTGGAGTGCTGTGGCGTCCAGGTCAAGGGGTTTGAGGTGCACCGGGTGGGACAGCCGGGCCGGAACCACCAGGGCCTTGCAGGAAATGTTCATGGTGAGTCCTTGGAACTGAGCACGAGGATATGAAACAGGGATGGAGCGCGGGCAGCCGGGCGGGCTAGGAGTTCCGTTCCCGGCTGCCCGCGGGCTTGTCAGCGCTGGTTCTTGCGCGGCTTTGCGAAATTCAGTTCGCTGTTCTCGTTTTTAGCCCTTTTATCGGCACGCTTTTCGAGAATTGTCTTGCCCGCCTTTTTTATGGCACCGCTTTTCGGGGATTTTCCGGACATCGGAATCACGCCTTTCTATGCTTTGCGTTACCCAGTACCATACCCACTTTTAACTTTTAAGCCAGCCCGGTGAAAATCCCGGAGTTCCCGGCTCAGATGGGCCAGCCCGGCTGAAATTGGCACCGTAACCACGGACACTTGAGGGAATTGTCTTTTGCCAATCCAGGCGTTTTTCCCACGATTCATGTCACCGCAGTGAAAAGGCTAAATAAAAGTGTCATTACGATGCAGTCATGCGCCTTCGCACCGCCGCATAAGGCCCTCAGACAGTGGGCCCGGAGCACCCCATGGCGGGGCCGGGAAACAGCCATTATGCTGAGCGGACCTGTCTCAGAGGATGGGTTTGGGGGCGCAAGGGGGCACCGGTGGTACCGGATTTCGGCAAGAGCGATTTCTCCGGCACGTCGGCCGGCGGGCGGAACATCCCGGGCGTCCGGCGTTCGCCGAGCGGGCGTATCCCGCAGTGGGCGATCGATGAAGCCCTCGGCAAACTGCAGGATCCCGAGCCCTGGCGTACAGTTCCTTTACAAATTGCGGGCAAAAGACGCGGCTATCGCCGCATCAAACCAGCACGCGCCCGTAAATGGAAGGCGAGGTGGGCCACGGTCCTGGGCCTCGCACTCGTCGTAGGCCTCTATTTCACCCCCAACCTCTTCGACCGGTTCGTCCTGTCCGCGGCGTTGCCCCACCTGCCTGGATCAGACGTGCCTCCCCCGGGGTTCGAAGCTGCTTCGTCTCCGCTCGGCGTCTAGCCTGCCACGACCGGGTCCACCGCGTTCGTCCTGCAGGAGTCTCCTGACCCGGGCCAGCCTTTTGTGGCCTATGACCCGTGTCGCCCGGTCCATTACGTTGTCCGCCCGGAATTGGCGCCACCGGGCACGGAGCAGCTCATCACGGATTCCGTGGCCGCGGTTTCCGCAGCAACCGGGCTGAAGTTCGTCTACGACCGCCTTACGGACGAGGCACCATCACAAGACCGCGCGGCATACCAGCCTGACAGGTACGGCAAGAAGTGGGTGCCTGTCCTGATCTCATGGTCCACACCGGAGGCAGCGCCGGAGCTGGCGGGAAGCGTCGCGGGGACCGGCGGCAGTACATCCATCCAAATGCCAGGCGAGCCCTATGTGTACGTCAGCGGCCAGGTCCTCCTTGACGCACCGGCCCTCTCGGAAACGCTGGCTTATCCGGACGGGCCCGCATTGGTCCGGGCCGTCATCATGCATGAGCTGGCGCATGTGGTCGGGCTGGACCATGTAAGCGACCCCACCCAGCTCATGTATGAAGAGAACAGCGGGCAGCTGGACTTCGGTGCCGGCGACCGCGCCGGCCTGGCTTTGTTGGGGACCGGCAAGTGCGTTCCGCGGATGTGACCGGGCTGATCTGCCGGCCCCCAACAGGCTTCAGGGTGCTGTGCGTGCAGGTGCATCCTCAACCGCTTTTTCGTCCACCAGGTGGTGCAGCTGTTCGGCATGTCCGCGCGGGGCGTGGGCCTTGGCCTCGCCGTTTTCGTAGGCGTTCTCAGCGTGGAGGCTGATATCGAGCCCCTTCGCCTCCATCGGCGCCGCAACCCGGATACCCATGGTCAGGTCAAGGACCTTTGCGATCACCCAAGTGACGGTGAAGGTGTAGGCGAAGACGGCCAGGATTGCGAGCGCCTGCCGGCCCAGGAGTTCGAAGCCGCCGCCATAGAGCAGCCCTGCCGCGCCGCTGGGCGCCTCCGGAGTGGAGAGGATGCCGATCAGGAGGCCGCCAACTACGCCGCCGATGAAGTGCAGAGCGGTGACGTCGAGTGCGTCGTCGAAACCGAGCTTGTACTTGAGCGCGACCGCGAAGTAGCAGACGGCGCCGGCGGCACCGCCAATGGCCATTGCAGCGAGCGGAGTGACGGCACCGCAGGATGGGGTGATGGCGACGAGGGCGGCGATGGCACCCGAGGAAGCGCCGAGGGTGGTGGGATGACCGTCCCGGAGCTTCTCCACGAGGAGCCAGAAGACGACGCCGGCGCAAGTGGCCGCGACGGTGTTGAAAACTGCGACGGCTGCGTTATTGTCGGCAGCACCCAGGCCGCTGCCGTCGAATCCGATCCAGCCTGTGAAGAGTAGCCCGACGCCCAGCAGCGTCAGCGGGAGGCTGTGAGCTTTGGGCTGCACGGGCCACGTGCGGCGCTTGCCGAGCACAACAGCCAGGGCGAGCGCGGCCACACCTGAGTTGACGTGGATGGCTGTGCTGCCGGCGTAGTCGACGGCACCGAGAGTGTTGGCGATCCAGCCTCCCTGGACGGAACCGTCCGCCGAGTCGAAGGCGAATACCCAGTGGGCAACCGGGAAATAGACCAGGCTGGCCCAGATGCCCGCAAAAGCAAGCCAGGCACCAAACTTCATCCGGTCAGCCGCCGCACCAGCTACGATGCCGGCCGTCAGGCCGGCGAACATCAAGTGCAGTGCCGCGAGCGCGAGTGGCGGCAGGGCGGCGTCGTCCGGGGCGGTCAGAAGCTGGCCCAGCCCCGCGAACTCCAGCGGGTTGCCCAGCAGGCCCAGCCCGCCGATTGAATTGCCGAAGACGGCGGAGTAGCCGAAAACGATCCAGAGAACACCCACAACGCAGAAGGAGCCGAACACCATGAGCATCATGTTCATGGCGGTTTTGCGGCTGACCATCCCGCCATAGAAGAGCGCCAGGCCGGGCAACATCAGCGCGACGGCAATGACGGCGGTGAGCACCCACGCCGTGTTGCCCGCGATAGTGGCAGTGTCCATTCGAATCTCCAAGGGCTAGGTGACGGGCACGCCGCCCGGGAGCGGGGCACCAGCGTTTCGATACGCTATGTAAATACTTGGAGCCGACGTTTTCGATGCCATATCGAATTCGTTTCGGGTGAGTTAACTTTCGGCGGAGGGGTTCCACGCGGCGGTAAGGGCCGCTGCATCTGCCCTGATGTCAGCCAAGTCCGCTTGCAACACCAGCAGCCGGGCAAGGGTGGTGTCTGCGCTGAGTCCTGAAACCTGCTCCGCGGTATAGGATCGCAGCCCCGGAAGGGGCTGGCGGTAGTGCCGCTGAAGGCCCTCGTTCAGACCCAGCGCGGCCGTGGCCGCATCGTCGGAGTCAATAGCCTGAAACTCACCCGATTCGACACCCTGCCGGACAAGTGATGCCGTCAGCCTGTGCAGCGCGGCATAGTCGTCAAAAAATGCGCCGAAGTTCTGGGGCTGGGTGCGCGCCACCCGCTCGAACTCATAGAAATCCAGCGGCGCCGAGCATAACTGCATGGCATCGGCGTGAAGGACGGCGTACAGCCGAGGTGAGGCCGGGCCGGTCTGGACCTCCAATGCCGCCGCCAGCGCGAGTGAACCCCGATTCTCCTCCAAAAGCGCCTGGAGAATATGCTCCTTCCGGGCGAACCAGTAGTAGAGCGAGGACTGCCGCAGCCCGGCGCTGCGGGCGATCTCGCTCATTGTGGTTTCCGCGTAACCCTTTGCCACGAACAGTGCGGTGGCCTCACGGATAATGTCCTGCCGCGGGGACCCAGTAGGGGCGCCGCTCAGGCGCGGACGCCCCGCCGTCGATGATGCCGCATCCTTCGCCATTTCTACCCCTGCCGCCGCACTGTCCTGAACTTACCCAAGAGCCTATCCGCGAATGATTTACGGGCCTGAAACAATTTCGACACCCTATCGAAATTGCTGCCAGACAGACTTTCAATAACTTATCGAAAAGGCATCGGCCAGGATGCCGAAGCGAACCCCAATAAGGAGACACCATGAGCGTGGAAACGGCACAGGCCGCGGTTGATACAGTGCAGCAGAAGCTCCGCGAGGCAGGCGTCAAATACGCGATGTCGAGCTTCGTTGACCTGCACGGCAATATCAAGACGAAGTTCGTCCCGCTGTCACATCTGCCGCAGATGGCCGCCGGCTCGGAACTGTTCACCGGCGCCGCCCTGGATGGCCTCCCCCAGGACATCAGCGACGAGGAGCTCTCGGCCATTCCCGACCTGGACAGCGCCGTGCAGCTTCCCTGGCGCAAGGAGGTGGCCTACTTCGCCAGCGACCTCTACACCGAGGGCAAGCCCTTCGAGGCGGCCTCACGGAACATCCTGAAGCGGCAGCTTGAAGCCGCCAAGGAGCTGGGATTCACTTTCAATCTGGGTATCGAGACCGAGTTCTTCGTCCTGAAGGACACCCCTGGGGGTCCTGTTGAGGTCAGCGACCGGGACAACCTCAGCAAGCCCTGTTACACCGCCCCGGCCGCCCTGGACAACTTCGACTGGCTCACCGAGATGGTCGAGGCAATGAACGACATGGGGTGGGGCGTCTACTCCTTCGACCACGAGGACGCCCAGGGACAGTTCGAGATCGACTTCAAGTACTCGGATGCCCTCACGATGGCAGACCGGGCAGTGTTCTTCCGGCTCATGGCCAACGAGATGGTCCGCAAGCACGGGTACTTCGCCACGTTCATGCCGAAGCCCTTCGCCGACCGGAGCGGCTCCGGCGCCCACTTCAACATGTCCCTTGCCGACGCGGAAACCGGCGTCAACCTTTTCGAGACCGACGACGACCCCCGCGGCTGCGGCATCTCGGAACTGGGCTACAAGTTCATCGCCGGCGTCCTGAAGCACGCACCCGCCATCTGCGCCGTCATTGCCCCCACCGTCAACAGCTACAAGCGCCTGGTCCGCAAGGGCAGCATGTCCGGCTCCACCTGGGCGCCTGTGTTCGTCAGCTATGGCAACAACAACCGCACCAACATGATCCGCGTGCCCCTGGCGGGCGGCAGGGTGGAGTGCCGCGCAGCGGACATCAGCTGCAACCCCTATCTCGGTGCTGCCATCATCCTCGCGGCAGGGCTGGAAGGCATCCGCGAGAACCTCGATCCCGGGGCGCCGCACACCGAGAACATGTACAACTACACGGAAGCCGAGATCCTGAAGAACGGCCTGGGCCTGCTCCCCCGCAGCCTGGGCGAGGCCATCGAGGAGTTCGCCGCGGACAGCCTGTCCCGCGATGTGTTCGGCGAGTCGATGTACAACGCCTACATTGACTACAAGGGGCAGGAGTGGGACGAATACCAGGCCCACGTCTCCGAATGGGAGACCAAGCGGTACCTGAAGTTCTTCTAAGCGGTCCCGTGCACCAGGAATTCGCACTCGGCAGGATCGGGCTGGTCTCCGGCCCGGACCTGCCGGACGCCAAGCTCGCCTACAAGACCTACGGGGAACTCAACGAGGCCCGGGACAATTGCGTCCTCCTCCCCTCTTACTACACCGGCACTCACGCAAGCTACGAACCCTGGATCGGCTCCGGCAGGATCCTGGACCCGGAGCGCTGGTTCATCGTTGCCGTCAACATGTTCGGCAACGGCCTGTCCACCTCCCCCTCTTACGCCTCCCCCGAGATCAGGGGTGCTGCTTTCCCGGGTGTCGACATCGCGGACAACGTCATCGCGCAGCATCGCCTGCTCACCGCCCTCGGAGTCCAACACATCCGCATGGTCGCCGGCTGGTCCATGGGCGCCCTGCAGGCGTACGAATGGGCTGTCCGCTTCCCGGAGATGGTCTCCGCCATCCTTCCGGTTGCCGGGGCAGCCCGTTGTTCACCGCACAACTTTGTCTTCCTTGAGGGCGTGAGAGCTGCGCTGACCACTGACCAGGCGTACGACGGCGGCCGGTACAGCTCCCCGCCTGTCAGCGGCCTGCGGGCGTTTGGGACGGTGTATGCCGGCTGGGCGTACTCCCAGGAGTTCTTCCGGAACGGCACTTACCGGGAGCTCGGCTACAGCGACGTTGGCTACGTGCTCGACGACTGGGCAGACGATCACGAGCACATGGATGCCAACAACCTGCTGACGGTGCTGGGCACATGGCAGCGGGCCGACGTCGGGAATCCTGCGCGCGGCGGGTTCGAGGCGGCACTGGGGCGGATCCGGGCGCGCTGCATCGTTATGCCGGGCACCTCCGACCTCTATTTCCCCGTAGCGGACAGCAGGATCGAAGCCGATTTGATCCCCGGAGCCGAATTCCGTCCGCTCCAATCCAACCTTGGGCACATCGCCGGACGGCCCGGAATCCGGGCCGCGGAAACGGATCAGATCGGCGATGCCATGCGACAGCTTCTTGATGGCTGACAAGTGCCAGAACTAGTACCCGTGGGCGAAGAACTCCGAAAGATGGGAGATCAGCACGCCAGGTGCCCGATCCAGCGCGCCGTGATCCGCTCCAGGCACAGCCGTGCAGCGGCCGTCCAACAACTGGGCGGAGAGGGCCTGGGCTATCACCCGGTAAAACTCATCGCTCCTGGAACCGAAGAGCACAAGCACGGGAACGGGAATGTCGGCGTAGCGCTCCGCAGGAGGCCGGTGGCCGTCCAGCAGGGCGAGTTCCTTCACCGCACTGTGCACCGTGCCTTTCCACGCCCTGCCCTTGCGTGTGGCCACCGCCAGGATACGGACCACCGCTTGGAAGGCAGGTTCCGGAAGCGGGCTTGCGTTGAGCTTGGCGGATATACCCTTCCCCAGGATTGACACAGCCCGGTGCACGTCACCTCGTTGCACCGCCGATTCGAACTCGGGCAGGAAATGGGTTGGCACTGCACCGCCGATGTTGGGAACGGCATCGTAGACGGCGATCCGCCGGACGGGCAGCTGAAGCCCGGCCTCGAGGGCAACCGCCCCGCCATAGCTGTGGCCGAAAACCATAGTGCTGCCGGTGGCGTCCAGGACGCGCCCGAGGTCGGCCACCTCGGTGTGCATGGAGTAGTCGTGCGGCTGCAGGCTGGATCCAGGCCTGCCCCGTCGATCGTAGACGTGGACGGGCAGGCCTTTGCTGAGCCGCCTCGCGGTTCTGAAGTAGGTTGGCGCAACGGTATTCGTCCCGCACACAAGCACCACACCCGGCCCGTCCCCGAAGCTGGAAACGCGAAGGTGGCCGCCGTCGGACGTTTCCACTGTGTGCTGTCGCATGGCCCGGGCGCCGTCGGCTTTAAAGGGCTACCGTGCGGAATCCGGTGTTCCCGCTGGAGGATTCCGGGGTGTTCGAACTTCGGGCGGCCACACGGTAGCGGTTGCAGTAGGAGTCGTGGCACAGGTACGAGCCGCCGCGCATCACACGTCCTGCACCGATAGTGGGCCCAGGCGGGTTCTCAGCCGCTGAGTTGCGGTAGTACTTAGGCAGGAACCAGTCGGAGCACCACTCCCACACATTGCCGCTGACCTCGTAAAGGCCGTACCCGTTCGGCGGAAAGGACATCACGGGAGCCGTCCCCAAATGGCCGTCGTCCTGCGAGTTCGCAGCAGGGAAGGTGCCCTGCCAGATGTTGCAGAGGTGTTCCTCCCCGGGACCGAGCAGGCTGTTCCCCCAGGGGTAGCGCTGCCCTTCGAGGCCGCCCCTGGCTGCGTACTCCCACTCAGCCTCCGTGGGGAGCCGGCGTCCGGCCCACGCGCAATAGGCCAGCGCGTCATTGTGCGAGACATGGACCACCGGGTGCGTCGCCAGCGCTGACCAGTGGGACTTCGGTCCGCCGGGGTGGGCCCAGTCAGCCCCACGGACGTTGAGCCACCAGGGAGTCCCGGCAGCAACACCGAGCACGTCCTTTTTGTCTGCCTGCGCCAGGAGGTGGAAGACGGCCGACGATCCGAACAGTTCCGCTTCCGTCCGGTACCCGGTTGCCTCGACAAAGGCGGCGAACTGCTCGTTGGTGACGGCCGTGGCGTCAATGCGGAAGCCGTCGAGCACCACGCCGTGCACGGGTGTTTCTCCGTCGGCCGGGTAACCTTCATCGAAGGCGTCCCCCATTCGGAACCGTCCGGCCGGAACAGCTACCTCGGCCCGCGCCTGGGATGCTCCGCCTACCCGGATTGGCGGTACGTCTTCGGCGGGGAAGTCTCCGGCAGTCCGGTTTCCGGAACTCCGCCGGGCCGGGGCGCAGCATCCGTCCGCGTCGTGCATCTGCCCTCCGGATCACCCATTGCCGGCAGGCCAACGTGGTGGGGGCGGCCGCCGTCGTGGTTTAGTTGAGTTAGATAACAAAACTATACCCTTTTCATCTCAGGAGACTCCGTGACAAAGCTGGGGGGCAGGCCCACTACGGGAAAGCCGCAAACGACGGCGTCGGCTGGCGGAGCAGGTGTCCCGCCGAGCCTGGTGGACATCCGCCGGCACAACCTCTCGGCGACCTTGAAGGCCGTGCGGGACCGCCAGCGCGTCACCCGCGCGGACCTCATTGCAGAATCAGGGCTGAACCGGGTTACCGTCCTGCACCTCGTCAACGAGCTTCAGGAGATGGGGCTGATCCAGGAATCCGGCCTGGCGCCGACCGGAAAGTCCGGGCGGCCCGCGCGCGTCCTTGAGATGAGCGACACCGCCCTGGCCGTTGGGGCCCTGGAACTCAACGTGGACCACATCGCCCTCAAGTGCACGTCTCTCCAAGGCAGGGTCGTGTTCACCAGGCGGCTGGAGGTTTCGGCCAGTGACCACCAGCCGGAATACGTCCTGGATCTTGCAGGCGACCTGATCAGGAAGGCCGAGTCCTCCGCCGCAGCCGAGGACATGAGAATCGTGCGTGTCAGCGTCGGCTGCCCCGCCTTCGTGGACAACGCCGAAGGCGTGGTGCTGAAATCCCTCAGCTTGGGCTGGACGGACGTGCGGGTCGTCGATGAGCTGGAAAAACGCTCCGGCGGAGGCGTTGCCTTCACCCTGGACAAGCTGGCGGATCTGGCGATCCATGCCGAACGCAAGAACTCCGAAATTCCCAGCGAAGAAGGCGTCCTCCTCCTCTACGGCGAAATGGGCGTGGGTGGTTCCTTTCAAAAACATTCGGAAATCCTCCGGGGTGACGCCGGCATGGGCGGCCAGTTCGGGCACCTGACGGTCAACCATGACGGCCGTCCGTGCTACTGCGGCCGCGCCGGCTGCCTGGAAACCTACGTGGGCGTTGCCCCGCTGTCACTTGCGCTGGAGAGTTCCACCGGCCACCATTCGTCCTCCGCCGCGGTCAGGGTCAGTGAAGCCCTGGCGGCAGTCCAGGACGGGGACCCTGCCGCCCGGAAGGAACTGGCCGACCAGGGAAAGTGGCTTGCCCGCGCGGTGTCCACCCTGACGGCCATCTTTGATCCGCGCGTGATCATCCTGGGCGGATACCTGACCCAGCTGGCCCCGCTGCTGATGCCCGCCTTTGAAGAAGAGCTCGGCCTCTGGGCTGAGGGCGAGTTCACCCACGGGACGGAAATCACCGTTTCGCGGCTTGGCACTGACGCGGTCCTTGATGGCGGGATTGATACAGCCATCAGCGATCTGGTGCGCTCCCCCTGGACCGTCACAGGGTAGAGGCATGTATTGACAATGTGATGCAGCCCACCCTAATCTGAATTTAGTTACATCACCTAACCAAACCCTATCCCTCCGTTGCCGCGGAGGCCGTTCAATGGAGAGCGCGATGATCCCCAAGAGTGACCAGGCCAAGTTTGAAACCAACCGCCGCCGCTTCCTGCAGGTTCTTGGGCTGGGAGCCTCAGTCCCGCTCCTGGGCGGCGTGGCGGCGTGCAGCCAGGGAGGGGGCGGCGCACTCGGAGGCGGCGGCGGTGGCGGAAAAGTCACAGAGCTGGTGATCCCCACGGCCAAGACCCCCTGGCTTGAGGCCTACCGCAAGATGGCCGCGAAATACCAGGAGCAAAGCGGCATCAGGGTAACCCTGAGGGAGTTCCCGTACGACGGCCTGTTCACGCAGCAGACGAACGCCGTCCAGGGAAGCAGCTTCCCCTTCGATGTCTTCCAGATCGATGAATTCGGTGTTGGCCAGTTCTACTCCAACGGCTGGGTCCAGCCCTTCGATGCCATCGATCCCGGCTTCACCATCGATTCCGAAGTCCTGACGTACGCAAACCTCCCCTACTGGGACGCGGAAAAGAAGAGCTCCGCCGAGACCGGCAAGGTCATGGGCTACCCGATCAACGGCAATATGGACCTCTTTGTGTACCGCAAGGATCTCTACGAGGAATTGGGCCTTTCGGTTCCCAAGACCTGGGAGGAAGCCATTTCCAACGGACGCAAGGCCGTGGAGTCCGGAAAGATCCGCTACGGTTACGTGCCCCGCGCCCAGGCCGCCCAGGCCGGCCTTTCTGTGACTTATGAATTCATGCCCGTCTTCTACAGCCACGGAGGCTCGTGGTTCAAGGAAGAAGGCGTGGACTGGACACCCACCATCAACTCGCAGGCAGGCATCGCGGCCGCCACAACGTACCGGGAACTGGCCAAGATCGGACCCGAACAGCCCCAGACCGTGGGCCAGGCGGAAGTCATCTCGCTCATGCAGGGCGGCCAGGCACTGCAGACGCATGTGGTGGCCGCAGCGGCCAGCCAGTTCCTGAGCGAGGACAAATCCCAGATCGCCGGCGTCGTGGGCTTTGCCGAAGTACCTGCCGGGCCCGGCGGCACCCCGGCCCCCACCAGCGGCACATGGAGCCTGGCCATCCCCGCCGGGTTGCCGGCAGAACGGGCGACGGCGGCACTGGACTTCATCAAATGGGTCCTCACCGACGAGGCACAGTCCATCTTCATGAACGCCGGCGGCATCCCCACCCGCCGCAGCGCGCTGGCTTCCGGTGCGGAATCCGGCGACGGCTCGGCCTACCTAAAGCCGCTGCAGGAATCCGTGGAACACATCAAGCCGTCCATCCGGCAGCCTTTTGGCCCCGCCATGGCGGCTGAGACCGAGAAGTACCTGTCCCAGATCGCCGCGGGCCAGGTCAGCCCCGCAGAGGGCATGGAAGCCCTGCAGTCCGCGGTCACCAAGGTGGTCAAGGATGCGGGGTACCTGAAGTGACCGCCGCCACCACGACGGCGCCGCTGCGCGCCTCCCGTCGAACAGCGGCCCGGCGCGGGAAGAAGTCCTGGTCCAAATTTGGGCTGGTTGCGCTCACCCCGTTCGCGCTCTTCCTCCTGCTGTTCGGCGTCTACCCCGCAGTGGAGCTGTTCCGGATGGCCACCTCCGAAGTACAGGTCATCCAGGGCGGATTCCAGATGGAGTTCGCCGGGCTGGACAACTTCTCCCGCATCCTGACGGATCCCGATACCCTCCCCGTCCTGTTCGCCACCGTGGTCTTCATCATCGGCGCCGTCGTGTTCACGGTGGTGCTCGGAACGATGCTGGCCGTCATGCTGGACCGGGCCGTGTTCATGAAAACTGTTGCCAAGCGGATCCTGATCTGGCCCACCGTGGTGGCTCCCGTCGTCGTCAGCGTTATCTGGCTTCTGCTCCTCAGCCCCACCATCGGCGCCGTCAACAAGGTGCTGCTCGCCGTCGGCCTTCCTGAACAGGGGTGGCTGGGCGAGCCCGTCGGCGCCATGCTGTCCATCCTCGCGGTGGACGTCTGGCACTGGACTCCCTTGGTGTTCCTGCTGGTGTACACCTCACTGCAATCGATCGATACCGAAATCCTTGAGGCTGCACGGGTGGACGGCGCCAGCGAATGGCAGAGCATCAAGATGGTGGTCCTGCCCATGGTCCTGCCCGTCATCATCACCTCCGCAGTGATCCGCCTCATCATGTCCGTCAAGGCGTTCGACGAAATGTTCCTGCTGACCCACGGCGGGCCTGGCAACGCCACGAACCTCATCAGCCTCCACATCCGCACCATCTTCTTCGACAGGCTGGAACTGGGCTACGGCTCAGCACTGGGCGTGGCCATCATCCTCATCTTTGCGGTGCTGGGCGCCCTCTACGTCCTGGCCAAGAAGGCAGTTACCGGAAGGCGCACCTCCAATGCCTAAGACCCAAACCCGCTCCAGCATGGGCATCATCGGGACCATTGCCGAACTCGTGCTCATCGCTGCCATTGCCGCCACGATCGTGCCCATCCTCTGGATGGTTGCGCTCAGCTTCCAGCCGCTGAAAAACATCATCGGTGCAGACATCGTTGCGGGCTTCTCCCTCAGCAACTACACCGACCTGCTCTCACCCGGCAATCCGCTGCTGGCACAGCTCGGGAACAGCCTGGTCATTGTTGTTGGAACCGTCCTGCTGTGCCTGGTGTTCGGTTCACTCGCCGGCTATGCCCTGTCCCAGCTGGTAATTCCCCGTGCCGTCCTCCTGCCGCTGCTGGCACTGACGGCCTTCATCCCGCTGATCCCGCCCATGGTGCTGGTGCCGGGCCTCTACGCCACCATGTCCTCCTTCGGCCTCATCGGCGGAACCCTTGGCCTGGTCATCCTGAACACCGTGTTCCAGCTACCGTTCGCGGCACTGCTCATGAAGGTCTACTTTGATGGACTGCCGGCAACCCTGCGCGAGGCTGCGCTGATCGACGGCGCCTCCGAGGCCACTGCCTTCCGTTCAGTGATGCTCCCCCTGGTGAAGCCGGGCCTGGCATCCGTGGGCACGTTCACCGGGATCATGGCCTGGAACGAATTCCTGTTCGGCCTCACCATGACCTCCGGCGGCGTCACCGCACCGCTCACGGTGGGCATCGCCTCGCTGGTCCAGCCCTTCGAGGTGGCCTGGGGCCAGATGGCGGCGGCCGGAACGCTGGCGGCCATCCCCATCATCATCATCACGATCATTGCCAACCGCTACATTGTTGCGGGCCTGACCGCAGGCGCAGTGAAGGGTTAGGAGCCGCTATGAATGACACTCCCACGGCTCCTAAGCAGCCAAACATCGTGCTCATCCTGGCCGACGACCTCGGGTACTCGGACCTGGGATCCTACGGCGGCGAGATTGACACCCCCAACCTGGACCAGCTGGCCGCTGGCGGCACCAGGCTCACCCAGTTCTATACCACCGCCCGCTGCAGCCCCTCCCGGGCCTCCCTCCTGACCGGACTCCACCCGCACCAGACCGGCATTGGCGTCCTCACCGGGGATGACTCACCCGTTGGGTACAAAGGGAACCTGAACCGCAGCTGCGCCACAGCAGCGGAGGTCTTCTCCGCAAACGGCTACGCCACGGGCATCACCGGCAAGTGGCACCTGGCCGCAGACGCACGCACCCCGAACGATGCCTGGCCCACGCGGCGCGGGTTCGACTACTTCTACGGAACACTCACCGGCTGCGGCAGCTTCTACAGCCCGGGGACCCTGGTCCGGGGCGAAACCAACATTGAGCATGAGGCCCAGGACCCGGATTTCTACTACACGGACGCCATTACCCAGGAGGCCGTCGGTTTCCTGGACCGCGCCACAGCCGAGAATAAACCCTTCTTCCTCTACGTCGCCTACACCGCCCCGCACTGGCCGCTCCACGCACCGGAGCGCGACATCGAAAAGTACGGGGGCCGTTTCGACGCTGGCTGGGACCACCTGAGGCAGGAGCGCTTCGAGCGCCAGTACGAGCTTGGCATTGTGGAACCCGGCAGCCAGCTCAGTCCTCGAGATCCTGAAGAACCGGCGTGGGAGGACACTCCGGAGAAGTCCTGGCAGGCCCGGCGCATGGAAACGTACGCGGCGCAGGTGGACAAGATGGACCGGGGAATCGGCAGGATTATTGCCGAGCTCAAGGAGAGGAATGAGTTCGACAACACCGTTATTATTTTCCTCTCGGACAACGGCGCCTCCCCCGAGGAGATCCCACACTTCGAGCGGGAAACGTTCGTCAAACGCACGGATATCTACAGTTCCCACACAAGGGATGGCCGGCCCGTGCAGCTGGGCAACGAGCCCGGGATCGTGCCGGGGCCGGAGGATACGTACTCGAGCTACGGCAGGGCGTGGGCCAACCTGTCCAACACGCCGTTCCGCATGTACAAGAAGTGGACCCATGAAGGCGGCATCGCTGCGCCGTTCATCATCCACTGGCCGGCGGGGGCGGTCCAGCAGTCCGCGCTGCTGCGCCAGCCGCTGCAGCTGACCAGCGTCCTGCCCACGCTCCTGGACGCCGCGGGGATCAGCCCGCTGACGGAGCTGGACGGGAATCCCGTCCAGCAGCTTGAAGGGACCAGCTTCCTGAACCTGCTGCGGCAGGAGCCCGGGAGCAGCCTCCGCCGGCAGGCCATGGATGCCCAGACCGGCACGCTCTACTGGGAACATGCCGGCAACGGCGCGATCCGCCGGGGAGACTGGAAACTCGTCCGCACCTTCCCTGGGCCCTGGGAGCTGTACAACCTGGCAAAGGACCCGACGGAGCTGAACGATGTTGTCACCGAGAACCGTGACCTTGCGGAGTCACTGCTCGCGGACTGGTCGCAGTGGGCTGACCGGGTGGGTGTGCTGCCCTTCGGGCGGATCGTTGAGCTGTATGAGCTCCGCGGCCGCCCCGCCATCGAGGCAGCGGGGTAGCGCGATGAAGCAGCTAGTTGCGCCGGTGATGGAAAGCCATACCCGGCAGAGAATCGTTTCGCTCCTGTACTCGGCACCCCAGGGCCCCTCGGAAATCGCAACCGCCCTGGGCCTCTCCCAGCCGTATATCTCCAACCAGCTGGCGGCGCTGAAGAGCCACCGGCTGGTGACATCCCGGCGCGTGGGGCGCAAGTCGGTGTACCAGCTGGAGGACAAAGCGAAGGCAGCCATGATGACCGCCCTTTCGAGCTTTTCCTCCCGCTAAGCCTGCTGGTACTGCCAGCGTCAAGCGGCCGACGGCGGGAGGCACCCGCCGTCGACCGCCTTCTGTTTGTTCCGGGTGGCTTCAGCCGCTCGCTTCCGCACGCCTAGAGCTGCCCGGCGGGGCCGCTGTCCTTGACTTCGCCGCGCCAGCCGCCGGTTTCGGACCCGCGCGATTCGATGAAGTCCTTGAACTTCCGCATGTCTGCCCTGACCTGCATCTCGTCGATCTTCAGCGCCGCGCCTGCCTTTTCAGTGACGGTCTCCGGTGCCCACTCGAAATGGACTTTGACCTTCGTGTGGTTGGCATCCAGCGGCGTGAACCTGATGATGCCGGCATGGGACTTGCCGTCGGTGCTGCGCCAGGCAATCCTGTCGTCAGGCTCCTGGTCGACGATCTCGGTATCGAATTCCCGGTGGACGCCACCCACATTGGTCACCCAGTGGTTGGTGGTGTCAGTCAGCTGGGTTACGGATTCCACACCGGACATGAACTGCGGAAAGGATTCGAACTGGGTCCACTGGTTGTACGCGGTCCGCACCGGGACATCGACTTCAACGGTCTGTTCAACGCGTTCCATCTGCTTCCTCCTCATGAAGGACGGCCGCAACGGCGGACCGGCAGAGCTTGCCATCCTGACGGTCAGGCAGCCGCCACCTTTGCACCATAAATCCGGCGGCAGCCAGTGTCCAGAGCTTCGGAATTCCCCGCACGCCGGACGGAGATAGGCGTGTCGAAAGCAGGGCGGACGACGGCGGGAGGCGCCCGCCGTCGTCCGCTTCCGTTTGGTGCCTACGAGCTGAAGGGGACCTTCTCCCAGCTCAGCACGTCGCCGCCGTCGGCACTGTTGCCGGCGACTGAGAACCTGACGTAGTTGGTGGCGTTCGCGGAACCGTCCACGGTGATGCGCTGCAGGTCATCGGCTGGTGCCTGGCCGTAGATCTCCAGCCAGGGTGAGCCCGCGGCGAGCGGCTGGTTTTCCGCGAACACGTGGCTGTCGCCGTTGATGAGGTACACCGGCGCGTCGAAGCTGTTGGTCTCCTCAACGATGGCCGCCACGATCTCGCGGAAGCCGGACATGATCTCCGGGTTGGTGGTGGCCGCGGCGAGCAGCGAGGGGTCGAACATGTCGGCCTGGGTCATCAGGACGACGGCGCGGCTGTTGCGGCGTCCGGCGTCGGCAAAGGTCTCGCGGATCTGGGCCAGGACGGCGCCGGTCCGGTACTCCACCTCGGCCACCTGTTCCGGCGTTGCGGTGGTTTCACCCAAACCGGTCCACGGCTGCAGTGAGTTGTTGCTGCCCTGGACGTTCAGCACGGAGAAGGCAACCCGGTTCTGTTCGAACCTGACGTTCTCCGGCAGCCCAAGGTTCTCCTGGGTCTTGACCGGCATCGTGGCCCCCAAGGTCTTTCCGGGCTCATTGAAGAAGACCTCACGGAGCCGGTCCAGGCGCTCCAACGGATTGTAGGCGCCGTTGTTGGTGCGGTGGCAGTCCACCCATTCGTTGTCGCCCGGGGTGAAGACCAGCGGGTGCTCAAACGTGTCGAACTGGGTCCGGATGTTGGTGAAGTACTCGTCCGAGCAGACCGAGGAGCCGTTCTTGATGTCGCCCACGTGGGTGACGAACTTCAGGTCCCTGTCCGCGTTCATGACCTGGATGCGGGCGGGAAACTTGGCGATCTCGGCGTCGCCGTAGGGGATGTCGCCAATAACGCCGAAGGTGAAGGACTCCTTGTTGGGGCTGTCCTCGGCGGCGTTGGCGGGCTGGGCGGCAAGGAGGCCGAGCGCCAGGACGGCTGCCGCCGTCGTCGTTTTCATGGTTTTTGAAGGCATGGGGATGTACCTGATTCTGGAGAGGGCTTAGGCCGTGCGGGCGGTGAGGAACTGCTGGAGCGCGGCGAGGTCATCGGTGTTGATGTGGTCCACGCCGGCGTCGGCGAGTTCGGTCCAGATGGCCTCGCGTGCTGCGCCGGGCTGGTCCAGGGTGGCCCAGAAGCGGACGCGGTAGCCGCTGGCGTGCGCCTCGGCCACGTAGGCGTGGAGCCTGGTGCGCTCGGCTTCCGGCATGGGGCCGATGCCCTGCCAGGTGAAGAGTTTGGTCCAGTTGTCGCTGACCAGCGGCATCAGGCCGGCGGGCTTGCCGGTGGCGAGGTCGGCGGAGCGGCCGTCGTAGAAGCTGAACCGCTTCTCCTGCGCCTGCATCGTGGCCAAGGGGCGGTTGCCGCTGATGACAGCGGTGACCGGTCCGGTCTTGACGTTGCCATTCGTGTAGCGGCTCATGATGTCGCGGTGCTCGGCCAGTTCCTGCTCGATGGCGGCGTAGGTGGCCTCGCCGTCGCTCTTGATGTCGATCAGGAGCTGCAGGCTGCCGTCCCAGTGCGGGTAGACGCTGTGCCCGGGCTGGCTGCGGACCAGGTCCTGGAGCGGGTCAAGGTAGAGGCTTTCGAGCGTGACGCCGGGCTGGACGTCCTCCCGGTCGTGCGCCACGAGCAGTTCGCCGTCCACCAGCCACACGTCGGCTTCGACGCTGGTGAAGCCGTGCTCCAGGGCATCGAACAGGGGGCGGCCATGTTCGTAGTCATTGTGGGCATGTGCCTGGGCCAGCGGTTGGCCGACGACGACGGGAGCCGGCTTGGTTGCTTCGGCTTGGGCGGGTGCAGCTGCTGCGGTTCCTGCCAGGGAGGCGAGGACAGCGACGGCGGCGAGGGTGCTTTTCACGAACACGGAGTACTCCTACGTACTGCTGGGATGTCCGCCCGGCTCTCTGGCGTGCCGGGCGAAAGGGGGCGTGAAAAGACTGCTGGTTGCGGGAGAACGCTTCGGGGCCGGCGGGTTGCTGGCAAGTGAACTGCGAGGGACATGGCAGGGCTCCCGGGTTTTGCCCGGTGGCACATCCGCACCTTGTTACTGCCGGGTCAGCTCCA
Organism: Pseudarthrobacter quantipunctorum; assembly: GCF_045291495.1. Classification (NCBI taxonomy): domain Bacteria; kingdom Bacillati; phylum Actinomycetota; class Actinomycetes; order Micrococcales; family Micrococcaceae; genus Pseudarthrobacter; species Pseudarthrobacter quantipunctorum. The sequence goes on along the minus strand of NZ_CP148033.1, from coordinate 398,592 downwards.
CGCTGAGGATGCGGTCGTCGTCGGGGCCGGGCGTTCCCCGGCCGTCGGTGTTGTTGGTGACTAACCAGAGCCTGCCGTCCGGAGCCTCCATGACGTCACGGATGCGGCCGAATTCGCCGTCGTAGTAGGTGCTCGACGTGGAGGGGTCGGCAACAGGCACGGCCCGGAGGACCTGTCCGCGCAGGTTGGCAATGAACAGCGTCCCGTCAATGTGCACCATGCCGCTGGGGCTGGCCTCGGTGGGCTCCCACTGCTGCACCGGGTCCGTGAAGTCCCCCGTCGTGGCTATTCCTTCAACCGTTGGCCAGCCGTAGTTGGCGCCCGCGGTGATGATGTTCAGCTCGTCCCAGGTGTTCTGCCCGAACTCGGTGGCGAACATGGTGCCGTCCTCCGCCCATGCCAGGCCCTGGGGGTTGCGGTGCCCGTAACTGTAGACGAGCGAATCCGGGAAGGGATTGTCGGCGGGGACGCCGCCGTCGGGGGTCATCCTCAGGATCTTCCCGTTCAGGGAATCGAGGTCCTGGGAGCTGTCGCGCCGGCCCGCATCGCCAATCGCGACGAAGAGCATGCCATCGGGCCCAAAGGCGATCCGGCCGCCGTCGTGATAGCTCGCGGAGCCAATCCCGTCGAGGATCGTTTCGGCCTGTCCCAGCGCCAGCGCCCCTGGTTCTCCGGTGACGTCGAAGCGCTGGAGCCTGTTTCCGTCCGTCCCGGTGGAGTAAACGTACAGGCGGCCCTGGCTGTCCACGGCCAGGCCCAGCAGGCCGCCCTCCCCCACAGCCGCCACACCGGGAATGTCGCCAATAGTGCGCGCGGAGCCGTCAGGGCTGAGCTCAAGGATCCGGCCGCTGTCCCGCTCGCTGACCAGCGGGGTGCCGTTGCGGAACACCACGGACCAGGGAGCTTCCAGCCCTGTGGCCACGGCCTGGGGTGTGCCCGCCGGAATGGCGTTCCCCGGTGTCGCCGACGCCGACGCCTCGGCTGACGAGGAGGACGGGGACGGGGACGTAACCGGCGTTGGTGTTGCTGCAGGCGTGGTGGTGCAGGACGAAAGCAGCAGGCCCGCTCCGAGGGTGACTGCCAAGAGGGCTGGCGTGCGGGTGGCTTTCATGGCTTTCTCCTGATGCGTTTGAGGATGTTTGTTGGCAGTGCTGCTGCGGCGGGCGCCGCTTTGATGGTTAGGTGGGGAATGCTGTGCGGCGTCCGGCAACAGCGATAACAAGCGCGACGGCGGCAAGGCCCACCAGGGCGGCCGGCAGGACCATCCCGTCGAAGCTGCTGATCACCACCGCACCCGCCACCCCAGCGGCGAAGATCGCCAGGTTGAAGGCGACGCCGAGCATTGAGTTGGCAACGTCGGCGTTTTCACCGCTGGCAGCGCTAATGGCCGTTTGCAGTTGTGCTGCCGCGCCGCCGAAGGCGATGCCCCACAGGACGATCGCGGCGAGGACAGCCAGTAGTGACGCGTGGCCAACGATGAAGATCGCACCGGCCACCATGAAACTCCCCAGGCTGAGCAGGACCAGGCGTCGGAGGCCCTTGTCGATCACGGCGCCGGTGATGGCGATCCCCGCAATGGCGGCCGCGCCGAACGTTATGAGCGCGATGTCCACCGGGAGGTCAAGACTTGCCCCGCGGAGGTAGGAGCCGATGTAGGTGTACATGATGTTGTGGCCAAGCATCCAGCTGACGATGACGCCGAGGACAACCGCCACGCCCGGGATGGCGAGGACACGTGCGAGGGGTACCCGCGTCCCGGCCCGTTGGCCGGGCGCGTCCGGGACCAGGAAGACCGCCAGCAACAAGGTGACCGCCGTGAGGATTGCGAGGACGCCGAAGGACCAGCGCCAGTCGAACGTCGTTCCCAGCCAGGAGCCGAAGGGCGTCCCCACTGCCAGGCCCACCGGGGTTCCAACGGACGCAACGGACAAGGCGCGGCCGGCCTGGCGCGGAGCAGTGATGCGCCGGGCATAGCCGGCAGTCATGCCCCAGAGCAGGCCGGAGAATGCACCGGCCAGGAGCCGTGCTCCCAGGGAAAGGGCGATGTCCGTGGAGAACGCCGTGATGAGGTTGGCGGCCAGGAAGCCGAGGATCCCGACGACGAAAACGGGCTTCCGGCGCACGCCCCGGGTCAGGGCAATGGCTGGCATCGCCGCAATGATTGTTCCCAGGGCGTAGGCACTGACGAACTGCCCCGCGGTCCCCTCGGTGACGGCGAGTCCTGACGCGATCTGCGGCAACAGGCCGGCGGGCATGGTCTCGGTGGCAATCAGGAGGAACCCCATCAGGGCCATGACCAGCAGGGCGGCCCAGGGAAAACGCCCCGCCGGGACGGAAAGACCGCCTGCCGGGGCGGAATCCTTTGGTTCTTCAGTGATGCTGGTGTTTCCGGAGGGCAGGGCGTCGATGGATGCCTCGCGGGCCCCGTCCTCAAGAATTGCTCGGGTCAAAACGGTTCCGTTCTTTTGTGGAGAAATTTCGGAGCAGCCGTGTCATCCCGCTCAGTTAGCGGGAGCCAGCCTGGCGGTAAAACCGCTTGTCCGGTCCCGGATCGCCTCGAGGTCATCGAAGGATCCGATCCGCACAATTCCGCGGGAATAACCCACATGCTCGTAGTAGAGCACAAGGGCCTGGTCGGGGGCGTAGTAGCCGATGGTCAGTGGTTCTGCGCTGTCACCGGCGGGAACGCCGTCGAGCGAAAGCGCCTCCGGCAGCTCAGCGATCTTTTCCTGGCCGCCGTAGTCCCTGAAGGAGAGCGTCAAGGGCAGCTGGGCGATCAGGGAGCGTGAAGTTGCGTTGCCGGAAAGGGTACCTGTGACCGTCTCGCCATCGATGTCGATGGTGACCGGAGTGTTGTCTGCAGCGCCCTCGGATGATGGGACCGGTGATGGCTGGGACGCCCCGCCGGCCGCCGTCGATGTTTCCAGCGGGGAGGATGGCGGCTCAGTGGTGGAGGCCGGGCCGTTCGAAGGGGTGCTGCACCCGGCCAGGGGCAACGCCAGCACGAAAATCGCAGCCAGGGCCAATGTCTTCAGGTGCATGGGAGCTGATCCGTTCCAGTCAGGAAAGTTCGGTCCATTCCAGCAAAGCAGTTGGAGAAGAAGTGTAGGAGCCCCTGTTGTGAGGGGTACTGGCAGGGACCCCTCGGTGCCCCCGGCGGTGATGCCCGGCGTCGGCCGTTCTTTCGTAGCTGGTGGCCGGCGTCCTCAGCCGTCCGTGCGGGTCTTTACGGATGGAGCCTGGACGGAATTTCCGTACTCGCTGGCCGCCCATGAGGCAAGCAGCTGCATGCGCTCAGCCGACGGCGACCCGGGCTCCGCAGTGTAGATCGTGAGAGTCAGCCCGGGCTCGGCGGCCATCTCCAGCCCCTCGAAAGCGAGAGTCATTTCGCCCACGACGGGGTGGTTGAACGTCTTGAAACCAGTGCCGTGGTGGCGGACGTTGTGCGCACCCCAGCGCCGGCGGAACTCCTCGCTGCGGGTCCCCAGCTCACCGATGAGGTCGTGGAGTTCCTTGTTATGGGGGTCCCGGCCAGCCTCCGTCCGCAGGATGGAAACGGTCACCTCCGCGAAGGCGTCCCAGTCCGGGTAGAACTGGTGGGCACGTTCGTCCAGGAACGTGAACCGGGCGATGTTCGGTGGCTGGCCGGGCATGTCGTAGCAGTCCTTGTAGAACGCGCGGGCCAAGGGATTGACAGCCAGCAGGTCCATCCGGCCGTTGCGAACGAACGCTGGGCCGGCCGTGATCGCATCGAGTACCCATTGCAGGCTCTGGTGCGGAACGTAGGACTTTGAGGTCCGCCGCCTCGGCGGCCGCGCAACCGGGCTGGCCGCCTGGGCGAGGTTGAACAGGTGCGCCCGCTCGGCGTCGTCCAGGCGCAAGGCCCTGGCGATGCTCTCCAGCACCTGGCCGGAGGCACCGCTGATCGCGCCGCGCTCCAGGCGTGTGTAATACTCCACGCTCAGACCGGCCAGGGTGGCCACTTCACTCCGGCGCAAACCCTTGACGCGCCTGTTGGTCCCGGCGGGCAACCCAACCTGCTCCGGGGCCACCTGGCCGCGCCGCGAGACAAGGAATTCGCGTACTTCAGCTCGGTTGTCCATGTGCTTCACGCTAGGGCAAGTCTTGCGGGGGAGGGAGTCCCTTCCAGTACCCCTCCCCCGCAGCCCCCTTCCTAGAGCTGTGTACGGAAGAAGTCCGTGAGCTTGTCGAAGGGGATGAGGCCGGTGCGGTCGTAGAGGTCCACGTGGCCGGCACCGGGAACCCAGAAGAGTTCCTTGGGTCCGGTGGCGAGCCGGTAGGCCTCCTCGCTGAACTCCCTCGAGTGTGCCTGGTCACCGGCGATGAACAGCAGCGGCCGCGGGGCGATCAGGTCCAGGTCGTTGAACGGGTGGAAGTTCATGAACTTGGTGTTGGTGGCCAAAGCTGGGTGCGTGGTGGTGTTGGGGTGGTAGCCGCGGGCGGTCCGGTAGAAGTCGTAGAACTCCCTGTCCACCGCAGTGGAGTCTGCCGTGAGTTCATCCGGTGTGCCGCCGGTGTACTGGATCGCGCCGCCGGCGAACTCGACGTCGCGCTGGGCGGCTGACGTGGCGATGAAGGCCTTGCGCTGTTCCAGCGTCACGGACTTGTTGAGCCCGTCGCGGTTGGCGGCGCCCATGTCGTACATGCTCACCGTGGCGATCGCCTTGATCCGCGGATCGATCTTTGCCGCGCTGATCACGAAGCTGCCGCTCCCGCAGATCCCGATGGCCCCCACGCGTTCCTTGGCAACGAACGCCTGCGCCCGCAGGTAGTCGACGGCGGCGCTGAAGTCCTCGGCGTAGATGTCCGGTGAAACGGAGTTGCCGGGCTTGCCGGCACTCTCGCCCCAGAAGGAGAGGTCGAAGGAAAGCGTGACGTAACCCTGCTCCGCCATCTTGGTGGCGTAGAGGTTGGCGCTCTGTTCCTTCACGGCGCCCATGGGGTGGCCTACAACCAGCGCCGGGTGGGTGGTCCCCCGGTCCAGGTTGTTGGGGACGAAGAGGTTGCCCACAACCTTCATCTCGTACTTGTTCTTGAACGAGATCTTCTTCACCGTGACCTGGTCGCTGGTGTAGAAGTTGTCTGCACCGTAGGAGGTGTCGCCCGGCTCGAGGTCCTTGCGGGAGGTGGGAGCGGCGAAAGCCGGCCCGGCTCCTGCCAGCCCAGCGGCGCTGGAGAGCCCGATGGCCGCCGCGCCTGCCCCTGTCAGCTTGATGATGTTGCGGCGCGACACGCCAGCCTGGATTCCCTGGGATGTGGTGTTATTTGCGTTGCAGTCCGTGCTCATCGTTTTATCCTCGTGATTCGTCGGTTACGTATGTGGTCGGACTTCGTCGTCCTTTCGAGCACACCACAGCCGAAACGGCCAGCGGGAGTCCCTGCTGAGGCTGGTTTTGCCAGAGCCCCCATGCAGTACTCATGAACTGGTCACTCAACGAGAGGGGCCCTGCAGCCAACCGGACTCGGTTGGTGCCGTCACGGGGCACGCCGCGGCAGCCGGTAGATTTGGGCTGATGATTTCCATTGACCGGGACGACCCCGCACGCGGCGACGTCCACCTGCTCCTCAGCGAACACCTGGCGGACATGTACGCCACCTCGCCGGCCGAAAGCGTCCATGCCCTGGACCACTCCGCGCTTTCCTCGCCGGCAATTACGTTCTGGACCGCCCGTGAGGACGGCAACTTGATGGGGTGCGGCGCGCTCAAGATCCTGGATTCCCCTTCCGGCCCGCCGGTGCATGGCGAGATCAAGTCCATGCGCACCACGGCAAGCGCACGGGGACGGGGCGTAGCCACCCTGATGCTCCGCCATATCGTCGACGACGCCCGCGCCCGGAACCTTCAGCGCCTCTACCTTGAGACCGGCACCGAGGACTACTTCGCTCCCGCGCGCCGCCTCTACGCCCGGAACGGCTTCACCGAGTGCCCGCCGTTTGCCAGCTACACCCTTGATCCCAACAGCGTTTTCATGGAGCTCCGCCTCTAAAGGGAGGGCACGGCCCACGAAGGGCGTGGCCCAAGAAGGGCACGGCGGGTTCCCGCGCCATGCGTTCCGCGGATCCACCCGAAAACTTCGAACTTCCCTCCGCCCGCGCCAACGTCCCCACCCAAGGGCTGATGACAATGCCCAACACAGTCGTAGGCTACTAACTAAGGAGGCCGGACGATGAGGGCGGCCCCCGGCCCGGAGGGAACGACGAGTGGACAACAGTGCCGGTTACTGGTTCTTAAGTGGTGCTGAGCGGGAACATGCAGCCACCAACGTGCACGCGGAAGGGGCCGGGTCGCCGGCCTGGTCTGAGGGCAACCTTGTGCGGCCGCTGATTCATGGGGCGGCCTACTTCGCCCGGCTGCATGAGGAACTGTCGGCGCTTGTTGCGGGAGACCGCGTCTGGTTTACGGACTGGCGTGGTGATGGCGACGAGCGGCTTACGCCGGACGGACCGGCGATCGGCGAGTTGCTCGCGCGGCTGGCCCGGGCTGGAGTGGAAGTGCGCGGCCTGATCTGGAGGTCCCACGGCGAGCGCCTGTCTGCCCCCATGAGCAACCGGTCCAATGAGCTCCTCAGCCGCCAGATCAATGACGCCGGCGGCGAGGTGCTGCTGGACCAGCGCGTGCGCCTCTTCGGCTGCCACCATCAAAAATTGTTCGTCATCCGCAACCGTAAAGACCCCTCGCGGGACGTCGCGTTCGTTGGCGGGATCGACCTTTCGCACAGCCGCCGCGACGACGCCGAGCACATGGGAGATCCTCAGGCAGTGGACATGGACCCCCGGTACGGGAAGCAACCGCCGTGGCACGATGCCGCCGTCGAACTTCGCGGCCCGGTGGTGGCAGATGTGCTGGAGCTGTTCGCGGAAAGGTGGAACGATCCCCATCCCCTGGACCGGCGCACGCCGTACCGGATGCTGCTGCAACGGCTGGCCGATATGCCGCGGCACCCCAAGCCCCTGCCGGAGACTGCGCCGCCACCGCCGCCGGCCGGCCCCCACGCCGTGCAGCTGCTGCGAACCTACGGCGTGAAGCATCCGCCGTTCCCGTTCGCCCCCGGCGGTGAGCGGAGCGTTGCCCAGGCCTACACCAAGGCCTTCTCCCTGGCCCGTTCGCTGATCTACATCGAGGACCAGTACCTGTGGTCGGCAGAGGTAGCCGCCGGAATAGCGGCGGCCCTCGAAAAGAACCCTAGGTTGAACGTGATCGCGGTGGTGCCACGGTATCCGGACTCCGACGGTCCGCTCGGAGGGCCACCCAAGCGGCTGGGGCAACTGCGTGCCATCGAAACAATAAGCCGTGTTGCCCCGGACAGATTCGGCGTGTTCAACCTGGAGAACAAAACCGGGACGCCGATCTATGTCCATGCCAAGATCTGCATCATCGACGACATCTGGTTCACGTGCGGCTCGGACAACTTCAACCGACGATCGTGGACCACGGACAGCGAGCTGACCTGCGCGGTCATCGACACCACTACCGGCGAGCAGGAAGCGGCCGGCACAGACACTGGCCCAGGCTCTTCCCGTCCGTTGGCCCACGAGGTCCGGCTCCAGCTCTGGGCCGAGCACCTGGGCCTGGACCAGAGTGACCCCCGGCTCCAGGCTCCGGCCGACGGCCTTGGCCTTTGGAATGCCTCCGCCGATGCCCTGGACGATTGGCACAAAACCGGCGGCCGCCAGCCCCGGCCCAAGGGACACGTGCGGCACCACACCACAGAACCGGTGTCGGCCCTTCAGCGTCTCTGGGCGGCTCCAGCAAACCGCTTCTTTGTGGACCCGGACGGCCGGCCCCGCACATCGCGCGGCACCACACGGTTCTAGGCCGCGGCACCGGGATTCGACGCCAGGATTCAGGCAAGGACAAGCTGCCGCGGGCGTCAGGCGGCTGCATGGCGACGGGACAAAAATGCCTTCCTGCCTTCGTGCCTTCCCCAAGAAAATGAGAGAACGACGACGGACCTGGGGACTGTTTCGCCCCTTTGCGCGAGCTTCTACAACCAGAGCCTTGAGCGGCACCGCCCAAACCCGTCCAGGCATACTTTGGACTCATCCTGCAGCGGATCAGCATCGGCGTCGGGAGCACCCGAAGGCCCATCCAGGGCGGCAGGCCGGCCCGCAACAACACCCGCAAGCTCGTCAACCAGCCCGGCCACGGACGCCAAGGCAGCGGCAACACCGGCGCTGACTCCCGCATCCAAAACCACACCGGCTTCCATAACCAAAGCCCGCAGGAGGGTCTGACATTTTCGGAGGTGCTCGTCCACCGCGGTCATCCTAAGCCCCTGCCAAGATCATCCGCCATGACCTCTGTAGGCCCCCAATGGATCGACGCCTGCCCTATCAGTCGCAGGGGCCTTGGAGCGCCGGTTCAGCGCGGCGGCAAGAAGTGGGTTCAACCCACCCGAAGAGGGTTTGGGCGTTAGTTGTCATCATCCGGTCAAGAAGCTCCTCACCCGCCAGCGTCCGGCCCCATTCAAGAATGCTGGCGTAGGTCTGGTCTTCGTGTCGCGTAAAGGGCCAGTCACTGCCGAACACCAGCCGGTCCGTTGAGCCTGCCTTCACCAGCCTGGCGAACATGTCAGCAGCATCCTGCGGTGAGGACCGGTAGGGCCCTGACACCTTGACCCACACGTGGGCCTGGCCGAAGAGCTGCAGTACAGAGTGGATAGCCCCGGGATTCTGGGCATGAGGCAGACCGAGATGGTCGATGACGATCTTCGAGGGCCAGTTACTGAGCGCTGCCGCCAGGGCGGACCATTGCGTCCCCGACGCCTGAACTTCCAAATGCCAGCCATGCCTGGCCATTGATTGGCCCGCGGCTTTCCACTCAGGGAGAAAGAGGTCCGGCAAGGGCTGACCGATGAGATTCAGGCGGACTCCCCGGACCCCGGCAGCGTCCAAGTCACGCACTCGGTCGGGGGAAAGATCGGCATCAACCCGGTCCGGCGAAACTACAACGACTCCCCGGAGTTCAGCCGGGGCTGAGGCCAGAGCTGCCAGGAGGTAGCTGTTGTCGGAACCGAGGAAGCTGGGTTGAACCAGAACGCCTCGAGCCACGCCGTTCGCGGCCAGAACGTCCAGGTACCGGTTCAAGGGAGCGGCATATTTCGGCACGTAGCGCGCACCTGCAACAGTAGGCAATCCGGGCTCAAAAATGTGGGCGTGGGTGTCGATCCACGGCGCGGGCAGCTCATTCATGCATCTACCCTACCGGAAACCATTAAACCTTTATAGGACTAGACCTATATATGAATTTGTTCTACGCTGTGAGGCATGACACAAGCTTCCAGCTCCCCGGCACTGGCCCAGTCCGACCAGCGGCTTCCCCTACACGTGCGGGTCAAAGACGACCTGATCCGTAGGGTCCGCGCCAATGAATGGGGAAGCACCACACCCCTGCCACCTGAGTCCGCGCTGGCGGAGGCCTACGGCATCTCCGTAGGCACCCTGCGCCGAGTCCTGGCGGAGCTTTCAGCCGAAGGCCTGCTGGAACGCCATCAGGGCCGCGGCACGTACGTGCGCCGCGCCACCTTCCAGCACTCACTCTTCCGTTTCTTCCGGATGCACGGAGGAACAAGCCAGACACCAGAAAGCCGGATCCTTGAAAGGAACGTGCGGGACGCGCCGCTGGAAGTGGCCGAAGCCCTGAAGATCCAGGCCGGGTCCCCCACCGTTCACCTCTACCGGTTGCGTCTTTGGCAGGACACTCCCTTCCTGGTCGAAGACATCTGGCTCCCCTTGCCGCAGTTCCAGCCGTTCGCCGACACCGACATCAAGGACCTCGGCAGCCTGCTGTACCCGGAGTATGAAACCCGGGTTGGAATCGTCATCGGCTCAGCCACCGAGGAACTCTCGGTTACCCAGGCAACCCGGGAGCAGTCAGCACTTCTGGACTGCCAAAACGGGGACCCCCTCGTCAAAATCAACCGCATCGCGCGCACCCACACCGGCGACGTCGCCGAGTACCGCGAGTCCTATGGGCTGGCATCATCATTCCGATACCAAGTGGAGATCAACTAAGCCATGCAAGAACTCGTGGCCGTATCCGGCCTTGTCCTCATCTTCGGCCTCTCAATGTGGCGAAAGATCAACATGGGCGCCGTCGCCCTCGTTGTCGCCTTCCTGCTGGGCGTACTGTACTTCGGCCAGACAGCATCCGGAATAGCCTCCGGCTTCCCAGGCAGCCTCCTCATCACACTCTTGGGCGTGACCTACCTCTTCGGTATGGCCCGGGCCAACGGCACCATCGACCAAATCGTCGGAGGCGCGGTTGGTGCCGTGCGGGGACGGGTTGCCCTGGTCCCATGGGTATTCTTCATCCTCGCCGCCATCATCACCGGCTCCGGAGCACTCTCCGCAGCCACCAACGCCATCCTCATTCCCGTGGGCCTTGCCTTCGCCCAGCGCTACAGGATCAACCCGCTGCTGGTAGGCCTGTGCATCATCAACGGCACCAACGCCGGCGGATTCTCCCCCATCGCCGTCTACTACAACATCGTCGACGGCGTCCTGGACAAAGTCGGCATCTCAGTCGACGCCGGCCAGCTCTTCCTCTGGACCTTCATCGCCAACGTAGTCATCAACGCCGTCGCGTTCATCCTCCTCGGCGGACCCGAGCTCATGAGACGCGGACGCGAAGAAGATACAGCTGACTCCACCACCTCCTACCTCGGCGGCGGCACCGCAACCATCACAAAAACCGCTACCTGGACCGGCCAAAAAATAGTCACCGTAGTGCTCATGGCCAGCATCCTTGTCGGCGCCCTGGGCTTCAAGCTCGACGTCGGATTCCTCGCCCTCGCCGCCGCAGTGACCCTGTCGGCCCTCTACCCGCAGCACTCCAAGGAAGCCCTCGGGCACATCGGCTGGAACGTCATCCTCCTTATCGGCGGAATCGTCACCTACATCAGCATGCTCGAAACCGCAGGCGTCATCAAAGAACTCGCCAACTCCGTCGCCGGGATCGGCACACCCCTGCTGGCAGCGCTCATGATGTTGGTCGTGGCAGGCGTGGTATCAGCCTTCGCCTCCACCAACGCGATGTTCGTCGTGCTCGTCCCGCTGGCAGCACCCCTGCTCACCACCGGCTCCATCGGCGTCCTGGGCTTCGTGATCGCCCTCTGCATCGCCGCCTCGGCCGTCGATTCCAGCCCCTTCTCCACCGGCGGCGCTCTCGTCGTCGCCAACACTGAGGAAGAAAAACGCGAGAAGACCTTCCGCGGCATGATGATCTGGGGGATGTCAATGATCGTTGCAGCACCGCTGCTGGCCTGGCTCCTGTTCGTGGTGATCTAGCACCCCGACACACTGCAGATACAGGAACGACGGCGGGACTCCCCGCCGTCGTTCCTGGCGACGGATGGCGTCACAAAACGCGACGACCTCCGGATCCTGCCGGGCAACGCCCTACCCTTAACAGGTGACTTTGACTAAGATGCGCACCGCCGCCGCGAGCTCCCTCGCCGCCGCCGGTCTCCTGTTTTCCCTCGCCGCCTGTTCCGCGCCGGCCACCCAGCCCTCAGCCTCTGAGCCGGCGTCCACGCCAGCAGCTTCCTCCAGCGCCGCGACATCCGCCGACGCTCCCTGCGACGGCGTAAAGGTCATCGTTGATTCGGGCGCCCTGAAGCAGGAAGCGGCCGACACCAACGTCTGCGTGCCCGTGGACGAGCCCACCGTCGCCGCTGAAATCCTCGAAGAGGCGGACGTTGAAACCGAGGGCACCACCGAATACCCCAACGAACTGGTGTGCCGCGTCAACGGCGTGCCCGCCGCGGACTTCGACATCACCCACAAGGGCGGCACCTACCGGGAAGAATGCGGCAAGATGCCCGCAGCCTTTGCCTACTGGGCCCTCTGGGTGAAGCCGGCCACCGGTGACTGGGCCTACGCCCAGGAAGGCCTCGCCACCCTCAAGGTGAGCCCGGGCGAGAGCCTGGAACTGCTCTTCACGGTCGACGGCGAACCGGCCGCCCCCGCGGCATGACCTTCCGACCCGCGCCGTTACGAGCCGCGGCGGCCCTCGCCGTCGTGTTCATCGCGGCGCGGGTCATTTACCGCATCCTCTTCAACGGGACGGGCATTGGCGAACCGGTCCTGCTGGACCTGCCGGCGATGCGGCTGCCTGCCCCGTACTCCCATGTGGTCCTCCTGGGCCCGGTCACGGGTCCCGGGCTGTGGGCGGCGGTCCTGTCCGCCCTGCCGATAGCCGGGATGTTCCTCGGCTTCGGCCTGCTTAACGCCTTCGTGGATGTGGCGCGCGGCTTTGTCCACCTGGCCCGCCGCGGCCCCATGCAGGGTGTGGGCCGGATGCTGGTGGTGGCCTGGGCGGCTCTCCCTGCGCTGTCCGACGCCGTGACCTCCGTACGCCTGGCGTTCCGGCTGCGGGGCGAAAAGTTTGGACCCCGCGCCCTGGTGCCCATCCTCGAGCACACGCTTGAGCATGCGGGCAGGGTTGCCGCGGCCCTGGAGCTGCGCGGCTTCGGGAGCCGGGCGGAGCACCGTTCCAAGAACGACGACGACGGCCCGCTTCTGGTGCTGGACGCACAGTTCCGCATAGGGGACGCGCAGGTGAACGTCCCCGGATTCACGCCGCCGAGCGGCTCCATCACGGTGATCACCGGGCCCACGGGCTCCGGCAAGTCCACCATCCTGCGGGGGATCGCGGGCCTCCTCTCACATGTTGACGGGGGCGAAGTTTCCGGCACGGTGAGCGTCGCCGGCATGGACCGGGCCGCCACGCCGCCGCGCGATACCGCCCGCGTCGTCGGCGTCGTACTGCAGAATCCCCGCGCCGCCTTCGCCACCACCAAGGTCCGGGACGAAATCTCCCTGGCCCTTGAACTGCGCGGCGTGCCGTCCACTGCCGCCAAGGCCCGGGTGCTGGAGGTCGCCGACCGTATCGGAGTGGCGGCGCTGCTGGACCGGAATGTCAGCACGCTCTCGGCAGGCGAGGCAACGCTTGTGGCCATCGCCGCCGCGGTGGTGGAAAATCCGGCGCTGCTCCTGGTGGACGAGCCCCTGGCCGACCTCGACACCAAGGCCCGCGGGCACGTCATCGCCGTGCTCCACGCCCTCGCCCGCGACGCCGGCGTCTCCGTCATCGTCGCCGAGCACCGTGCCGAAGCGCTCGTCCCGGTGGCCGACTCGTGGTGGACCATCGACGACGGCACATTGATCCCAGCTGCAGGGGCTCCGGGTGCCTCGCCGTCGCCTTCTGCCCCGATCCAGGCCCGGCAGATCCCGTCCCTGCCAGCTGACATCGCGCCTGTGTTGACGGCGACAAACCTCGCCGTGCACCGCAAAGGCACGCCGCTGGTGCGCGACGCATCCCTCACCCTGCACCGCGGCGAAGTAGTAGCCTTGGTGGGGCCGAACGGAGCCGGGAAGTCGTCCCTCCTGGTCGCGCTCGCCCTCGGTGAAGGCAGCGGCGGGAAAGGGAGAGGCGGCGAAAGCGGAGGTGTTGTAACAACGTTCGACGGCGGCCGCGTCGCCCTCGTGCCGGACGCCTCCGACGACCTCTTCACCAGGGATACGGTGGCGGGAGAGCTCCGAGCGGCCGAGCGGCGCCTTGCCCGTCGAAAGAACGGCCGACAGCTCACGCCTGGCTATGCGGCGTCGCACCTGGCCCGGCTGCGGGGTGACGTCACGATCCCCATTGGGCACGAGCATCCCCGGGATCTCTCTGCCGGCGAGCGCAGGATCCTTGCCATTGCGTTGCAGACCATGGACAGTCCCGAGGTCCTCCTGATCGACGAGCCCACCCGCGGACTCGATCCGGCAGCACGCACCGCGGTCGCCTCGGCCCTAAAAGCCGCCGCTGACTCCGGCGCGGCGGTCCTCATCGCCACGCACGACCACGACTTTGCCCACGGCCTCGGCGCCCGGATCCTCCCGATGCGGGACGGCGTCGCGCCGTCTGCTTTGGAGGACAAGTCGCCGGAAACCGCCTCGGCTGTGGCCGCCACGGCGCAGCCGGCCACAGCACCGCGAATCCCGGCACCAACGTATGTCGACGCGCCATCCGATATCACCAGCGCGAAGAAGCCGCACCGCATCCGGCTGCCGCGCGGCGTCGAGCTCTCAATACTCGCCGCGGCGAACCTCCTGGCCCTCGGCGCTTTCTGCTGGCCGCTGCTCGCCGCCGCCCTCCCGTCGGATGCCGCCGCAGCCCTCCCCTACGCTGCGCTGGCCATCGCACCCCTCGCCGCCGTCGCCGTCGTCGTATCCCTGGACGGTTCCGTCCGCTCGGCACACACGGTGGCGCTGCTCGGCGTACTGGCCGCGGTAGGTTCCGCGGTGCGGGTGGCGAGTACCGGCGTCGGGGGCGTGGAAGCGGTCTTTATCCTGCTGATCCTGGCCGGCCGGGCGTTCGGTGCCCGGTTCGGCATGCTCCTCGGGGCCGCCACCATCGCCCTCTCAAGTGCGTTGTGGGGCGGGATCGGGCCGTGGACGCCGTTCCAGATCTTCGCCTGTGCGTGGGTGGGCGCGGGCGCGGGCCTGCTCCCCCGACGGGTGCGCGGGCGGGCGGAACTGTTGATGCTGTGCGGCTACGGCGCCGTGGCGTCCTACCTGTTCGGCCTACTGACCAACCTGTGGTTCTGGCCGTTCGCGGTGGGCGCCGGCACCGGCATCTCCTACGAGCCCGGCGCGCCGCTGGCCACCAACCTCTCCAGCTTCCTGCTGTACTCGCTGGTGACGTCGACGGCGGGCTGGGACACCCTGCGTGCCGTCACCACGGTCATTGGAATCGTTCTGGTGGGGCGGGCCATCCTCGCCGCGTTCCGGCGGGTGAAGCCGGTCTCCAGTGCTGGCAGGCAAGCCGTGCAGGCCCACTCTGCCCAGGCCAAGGACCGGCTTCAACTCAAGGTCTGAGGACGCCCGAACCCGATGAATCCGAGGGCTTGCCACAGCGAAGGACGCGCTCAGCGAACGGGGCGCGTCCTTTTGCTTGCCCGCAACAGCAGCGAGCAGGAGTGGCCACCCGCCGTATTCGGCCTGTCCACCGGAAGGGCCCGCTTCCACCGTCCTACCCCCACCGCAGGTAAATGCCTTCGCCGGATTCGGGTATCTGGTACCCGGGTGCCCATCAGCCCGCGGCCGTACCGTGGACAGCGGAGCCGGCGGCGAAGGTGTACGGCTGAGACCACGTGCATCTCCCCCAGCCGCCGCCGGCTCCATTCTCGGTGAGTGGCCGTGCTGCGCCCCTACGCGTCGTGGCGCAGTGGCAAGACACTTGAAGGAGAGCGGACACTATGACCCCTGGCGAAACACCGGCCTACGAGCCGACGCAGTACGAAGCTGGGTGGCGGTTGAAGCCGCGCCCGTGGCCTGTTGGCCCACGTGAGAGCTACGGAAAAGTGGACTTTGATGACAGTGAGGGAAAATCGGTCCTCACGCTCTACATTCAGCGCGGGCCCGAAGAAGGCTACGTCCTGCACGTCGAGCACTTAGCCGCGCCACTGCGGGTGGATGGTACGCTCCTTCGCCTGAGCCCGGCTCCTCACTTGGACAGGAGGGCCGCGGACTTCCGCCGGATCTCCGCTGCCCGTACGGTTGCTGCGAAGGCTGAAGCCGAGCTGGACGCCGCCGTCAGCGTAGCCCGCGCGAACGGAGACTCGTGGGAGGTTATCGGTGCCGCCCTCGGCACGTCCGCTCGAACTGCCCGGGAGCGGTTCGGACACCATTGAGTTGAAGAATCTGCTGTCGACGAGGTGACGAACGTGCTTATACGACGGCGAAGCGGGCAGGCCGCGAATGCTCACTCCGGCCAGGCCAAAGACCGCCCCCGCCTGACACCCTGAAGTACTTGGCCTCCGGGTAGTGGAACACGAACGCGACGGTGGATCGTTCGGTGTGCTTTCGGCTCCTCGGCTGAACCCCGGCGCCTTGCAGTGACAGGACCAGCCCCTTGTTGATGATGTGCGTCAGGGACCTGCCTATTGAGTAGGGGCGTTGGCTTCGACTGCGGCGTTTAGTTCCTCAAGAGTCGGCGGGTCCGGGCGACCACGGAAGTGTTATGAGCCGCTGATCGTTCATGCACCAATTTTGCATGGTTATCCTCCAAATCTTGCGCTTTTGTTGCATCTCTAGTGACCCTAGTCTCATCACTACAAGCTCTTCGACCATCAGATTGATACTTGTCCGATTCAGCGCCGGGCAGGCAGCATCGGGGTGCTGTTTCCACCGGACACGGCATCCCACTGACGGCCTTCGCCCTCGCGAAGGAAGAGCTGTCCTGTGTCCGTGAAGGGTGCTTCGGTGGCCTGAAACCTGGGGAGGTATCCTCATCAAAGCATCCTTCACGGGCTACGGGGCAGCGCCTGCAACTTTGCCGGACCAGTGCCAGGCCATCCGAGTGGGAGGCCTGGCACCAAATACCCCTACTCAAAGGAGTGTCCATGTCAGGAAACAAAGCCGTCGCCTACAAGGAACCCGGTGTCGTCGAAATCATCAACACCGACTACCCGACGTTCGAACTCAAGGACGGGCCAGGAGTCAATCCAGCCAATGTGGGCCGGAAAGTACCCCACGGTGTCATCCTGCGCACGGTGACCACCAACATCTGCGGCTCCGACCAGCACATGGTACGGGGCCGGACCACCGCTCCCAAGGACCTCGTCCTCGGCCATGAAATCACCGGTGAAGTGGTGGAAGTCGGTCCGGACGTGGAGTTCATCAAGGTGGGAGACATCGTCTCCGTGCCCTTCAACATCTCCTGCGGCCGTTGCCGGAACTGCAAGGAGCGCAAGACCGGCATCTGCCTGAACGTCAACCCGGACCGCCCGGGCAGCGCCTACGGGTACGTGGATATGGGCGGATGGGTGGGCGGCCAGGCGGAATATGTGTTGGTCCCCTATGCTGACTGGAACCTGCTCAAGTTCCCGGACCGCGACCAGGCCCTGGAAAAGATCATGGACCTGACCATGCTTTCCGATATCTTCCCCACCGGCTTCCACGGCGCCGTCACTGCCGGAGTGGGCGTAGGATCCACCGTCTACATTGCCGGCGCCGGCCCGGTGGGCCTCGCAGCCGCCGTTGGCGCGCAGCTGCTCGGTGCCGCCGTCGTGATTGTCGGTGACATGAATGAAGACCGACTGGCTCAGGCCCGCTCCTTCGGCTGCGAAACGGTGAACGTCTCCAACGGCGATCCGAAGGACCAGATCGAGCAAATCCTGGGCGTCCCCGAAGTGGATTGCGGCGTGGACGCCGTAGGGTTCGAAGCGCGCGGTCACGGCAAGGACGCCTCACACGAGGCCCCGGCCACCGTGCTGAACTCCCTCATGGACATCACCGCTGCAGGCGGGGCCCTGGGCATTCCCGGCCTGTATGTCACCGGCGACCCGGGTGGAATCGACGAGGCCGCAAAGCACGGCTCCCTGTCCCTGTCCTTGGGCACCGGATGGGCAAAGTCCCTGTCCTTCACCACCGGCCAGTGCCCTGTCATGTCGTATAACCGCCAGCTGATGATGGCGATCCTGCACGACAAGGTCCAGATCGCCAAGGCAGTAAACGCCACAGCGATTCCGCTTGAGGATGCGCCGCGCGGCTACGCCGAATTCGACGCTGGTTCGGCAACGAAGTTCGTGCTGAACCCGAACGGATACGTCAAGGCGTAGAACGTCAGCTGGTAGGGCCGGGGACTGCGAAGCAAACACCATCTGGTGAGGGCCTCACCGTCCCCGGCACTACCTCACACCACCCGCCAACGAAGGGCCCAATCTCCTTCGTTCAGGAAAAGACGGTTCTGCCAGGCCTGGTCTTCAACGCTAGGGGATCGTTACGACGTCTTCCCTGGGCCGCGTCACTTCCTCCAGCAGCTCCAGCACGTGCCGGTACTCAGCCCCGGTTGCCCGGGTCATGCCCAGCTCGCAGGTGCGGTTGCAGGACGCATGGGCTGACGCGCCCAGCTCCGCGACTTCCTCCCCCTGCTTCCGCGTGGCCGACTCCGTGAGCTCCGGGTGGAGCATGCCTCGGTCCCCCGCGAAGGCGCAGCAGCCCCAGTTCACGGGGACATCCACCTTCTCCGCCACTGCACCGGCCACCGCATCCAGGGACGCGTTGATCCCCATGCGCGTGGACGAGCAGGTGGGGTGCAGTGCCAGCGAATCCAGCTTCTTGTGGTCCGGGAGCCTGGGCAGGATGTGTTCGGCTGCGAAATCCACCGCATCCACAATCCGCAGCGGACGCTGGCCCACCAGGGAAACATCCGATTCCACGGCCTGGCGCAGGCCCTCCGTGCAGGAGGAGGCGTCGCAGATGATGGCCAGTTCGCCGTCGCGGGTGGCTTCCCGGAGTGCGGCCAGGGTCTTCTCCTGCATGGTCGCCTGGCCGGCCACCATGCCCTTGGAGGACCAGGGAGTGCCGCAGCACAGGCCATCGATGCCCTGCGGCACCAGCAGGGTGATCCCGGCCCGTTCGCACAGCTGCTCGAAGCTGTACTGGACTCCCGGCCCGGGCGTGCCGGACTGGTCCGCACCAGCCGGCCCGAACATGGTCCCCACGCACGCGGGGAAGTAGACGGCGTCCGGTGCCCGGTCCGGCGTCGGACGTTTCCGCACGGAACCGCCGCCTGGCAGCTCGGCCGAGTACAACGGGACGGTGTCGGTGCCCAGGACCGCCCTGGCGGCCTTGTTGGGCGGGACCAGCGCGGCGGCCGGCAGCTTGTTGACCACCGTCAGCGCCAGCGAGGCACCGCGGGTCACCTTTTCCCAGTGCTTGGCAGCCGCGTTCCAGGCGCCGCTGGCCACGGAACCGGCGTCGGAACGCCTGATCCGCTTGACCAGGAGCCCGGTGTTGATCTCCACCGGACAGGCCGTCTGGCACATGCCATCGACCGCGCAGGTCTGCACCGATTCGTAGTCGTAGTCCTTCTCCAGCTGTTCCACGAGTGCCGTGTCCCCGGCCAGACGCGCGGCCTCGATGGCACGCAGGGTGACGATGCGCTGCCGCGGCGTCAGGGTGAGGTCCTTGCTGGGGCACACCGGCTCGCAGTAGCCGCAGGAGACACAGCGGTCCACCTCGTCGGCCACCGGCGGCGCCGTTTTGATGTGCCGGAGGTGCGCCTCGGGATCGTCGTCCAGGATGACGCCGGGGTTCAGGATCCCGCGTGGATCGAACAGCTCCTTGATCCGGCGCATCACGCCGTACAGCTCATCCCCGTACTGCCGCCGCACATAGGGCGCCATCACCCGTCCGGTGCCGTGCTCGGCTTTTAGTGAGCCGCCCTCCCCCAGCACCAGGTCCACCATGTCCTCGGTGAACGAGCTGTACCTGTCCAGCTCCTCGGCGGTGGTGAACCCGTCCGTGAGCATGAAGTGGACGTTGCCGTCCTTGGCGTGGCCGAAGATCACGCTGTTGCTGTAGCTGTACTTGTCGAACAGCCCGATGAGGTCCTGGCAGGTGCGGCCCAGCACGGGAACCGGGACCACGATGTCCTCCAGCAGGGCGGTGGTCCCCTGCGGCCGGGCGCCCGCCACCGACGCGTACAGGCCCTTGCGCAGGTGCCAGAGCCCCGCACGTGCTTTGGCGTCACCCGTGAAGTGGGCTTCGGCGGTGAGGCTCAGCTCCTTGAGGATGCTTTCACCGCCCTGCTGCAGTTCCGCGAGCCGGTCCTGCCCTTCGGCCGAGTATTCAACCAGCAGGGCAGCGTGGTCCCGCACCACCAGGTCACGTACGACGGCGGGAGTCCCCTTCAGCGTCTGGCCCACCTTGAGGGACAGCGCGTCCATGAGTTCCACCGTGGCCGCGCCGGTTTCCACCAGCGCGGGCAGGGCGGCGTTGGCCGCCTGCAGGTCCGGGAAGACGAGCAGTCCGGTGGCGGCGTGCTGCAGCCGCGGAACGGTGCGGAAGACGGCCTCCGCCACAAAGCCCAGGGTTCCCTCGCTGCCGACGATCAGGTGGGCCATGATGTCCACCGGGCTGCTGAAGTCCAGCAGCGTATTCAGGCCGTAGCCCATGGTGTTCTTCATGGCGAACTGCTGCCGGATCCTGCGCACGGACTCACTGTTCCCGCGCACCCTGGCCGCGAGTTCCGCCAGCCCCTGGTAAAGCTCCGGCTCCAGCGCGCGCAGCTTGGTGTCCGCGTCCGGGGCTCCGGTGTCAATGACTGTCCCGGACGGGAGCACGACGGTGAGGGACTCAAGCGTACGGTAGGCGTTGTCCACGGTGCCGCAGTTCATGCCGGACGAGTTGTTGGCCACCACCCCGCCAATGGTGCACGCGGCCTCGCTGGCCGGATCGGGCCCGAACTTCCGGCCGTAGGGTGCCAGCCGGGCATTCAGCGCCCGCACCGTGACGCCGGGCTGCACCCGGACGCGCGCACCGCCGTCGAGCACTTCAACGTCCCGGAAATTGCGCCGGACGTCCACCAGCACGCCGTCGGTGACGGCCTGGCCGCTGAGGCTGGTTCCGCCGGAGCGGAACGTGAGCGGGACGCCCTGGGCGGCGCTCGCGCGGAGCAGCCCGCCCACGTCGGCTGCGCTTCCGGCGGTGACCACGGCCTGCGGGATCAGCAGGAAGTGGGAGGCGTCGTGGGCGTTTGCGTGCAGGTCGATGGCCCGGGTTTTGACCTGGGCGGGATCGGTGACGGCGGAGCGGAGGGCAGCGAGGTCCAGCGGTGCCATATCAGGGAACCATCCAGCCGAGGACGGGGGTGGACTGCAGGAAGATCAGGAGCGTGATGAGGGCCAGGAGGCCCACGCTCCAGCCGATGAGCTTGCGGAACAGGGTTCCCTCGGCACCGTCAAGACCCACCGCAGCCGAGGCCACGGCCAGGTTCTGCAGGGACAGCATCTTGCCCATCACGCCGGCGGACGAATTGGACGCAGCCATCAGCACGGGTGAAAGTCCGGTCTGCTCCGCTGCGGTGGCCTGCATCTGCCCGAACAGCGAGTTGGAGGAGGTGTCCGAGCCGGTGAGTGCCACGCCGATCCAGCCGATCAGCGGCGAGAGCAGGGCGAAGAAGCCGCCGGCGGAGGCCAGGGCGAAGCCCAGGGTGGTGGTCTGGCCGGACAGGTTCATCACGAAGGAGAGGCCCAGCACGGCGGTGACGGTGACGATGGTCCAGCGCAGCTGCACCACGGTGTCGCGGTAGATGCGCAGGCCCTGGGATGCCTTGATTTTGTACAGCAGCATGGTGAGCACGCCGGAGAACAGCAGCAGGGTGCCGGTGGCTTTGAGGTGGTCCAGCTTGAACTTGGTGGCCGCCACGGGCTTGCCCGCCGAATCGGTGATGTCCAGGCCGGGCCAGGCGAACGTCACGCTGCCCACCTGGGTCAGCCAGGCCTTGACGGCAGGGATCTGGGCCACCGAGAACACGGCGATGATGATCAGGTAGGGGGCGATGGCCATCCAGATCTGGCGCGGCTCGGGCCGGGAGTTGTCTGTGGGGATGGCGGGGTCTGCAGGCAGGGCGCTGCCGCCACTGCCGCGTGCCGCCGTCGTACCTTCCTGTGCCGTGGAGCCGCCCGTTCCGCCGGCGCTGACGACGGCGGGGATCGCAGCAGCCTCCACGGCACCGCCCATGCCCACGGTTTCCTTTGGCTGCCAGACCTTCAGCATGAGCAGGACTGCGGCCACGGTGACGACGGCGGCGACGACGTCCGTGAGTTCCACCGCGAAGTAGTTGGAGGTGACGAACTGGGCCAGGCCGAAGGCGGCGCCTGCCACCAGTGCCACGGGCCAGGTCTGCTTGACGCCGCGGCGGCCGTCCACGATGAACACCAGCAGCAGCGGGACGATCAGGGCGATGAACGGCGTCTGGCGTCCGGCCATGGCGGACAGCTCATTCAGCGGCAGGCCGGTGACGCCGTTGAGAGCAATGATGGGTGCGGCCATGGCGCCGAACGCCACGGGAGCGGTGTTGGCCAGCAGCGAGACAATCGCGGACTTCAGGGGTTTCATGCCGGCGGCCATCAGCATGGCTGCGGAAATTGCCACGGGTGCGCCGAAGCCGGCCAGCGACTCAAGCAGCGCACCGAAGCAGAAGGCGATGAGGATGGCCAGGATCCGCAGGTCGTTGGAGATGGAACGGATGGTGCGTCCCAGAACCTCGAACCACGGCGTGGCCACGGTGAGCCGGTAGATCCAGAGGGCGTTCACCAGGATCCACAGGATGGGGAACAGCCCGTAGAAGATGCCGGCCGCCGTGGCGCTCAGGGCCTGGTTGACCGGCATCTGCCAGCCGACGACGGCCAGCACCAGTGACAGCGCCAGGCCGGCCAGGGCGGCGAAAGGTGCTTTGACCTTGAAGACGCCAAGGAGGACGAAAAGCAGGACGAGGGGAAGAGCTGCGCAAAGGGCTGAAATCACGAGGGACCCGGCGATGGGGTCGAGGATCTGCTGAAACATGTGTCTCCAGATTGTGTTAGGCGTCACAACACCGTGGCGCCCTTCGATTGTCTAACAAGTACACATGTTGGTCAAGTATGGATGTTGTTCTGTCTGGCAAGATGAAGTAACTCGGAAAGAACCTTGGAAGGAACGCACGTGCCCGGTCGCATTGCAGCAGTCTCCATCGTGGAGGCGATAGCCGCGGATCTGCGGAGCCGAGTCTTCTCCGGTGAGCTCGGTTCCGGGGAGGCGCTCACCGAGACGGACGTCGCTTCCACCTACGAGGTGGCCCGCCCCACCGCCAAAGCCTCCATTGAAAAGCTCGTGGCCGAAGGGCTGCTGGACAGGGGAACGCACAAGACGGCACGCGTGGTGGATCTGGGACCGGAGTCGGTCCGAGACATCTACCTGGCCAGGGCCTACCTGGAAAGCGAAGTGCTGCGCCGGCTTGCCTCCGGCCGGACCGTTCCGGCCGGTGCCGTGCAGGCGAACAAGGACATTGCCGCCGTGAAGAGCGGTGCGCCGCTGGACGTGGTGGAACCGGACATGAGGTTCCACACCAGCCTGATCGATGCTGTGGGCAATACGCGCATCAGCAAGATGTACCGGTCGCTCGTTGGGGAAGTCCGCCTGTGCATGTCCCGTGTACAGTCGCTGCACCTCCTCGACACCGCCCTGATCCAGGCGGAGCACCAGAGGCTGCTGGAACTGATTGAGGAAGGCCGGGGTGACGAAGCCGCCGGGCTGCTCGACGTCCATTTGGGGCGCGCTCGTGAACGGCTGGTCGCTGCAATGGGTGGCGAGGCCGGACCTGAAGCCCACTCGCCATCCGACTTGGTAGCCGAGTAAAGAGCCTGGCTGTTCCGCCGCCCAAGACCGGCCTCAGCTCACACCTTGAAGTACTTCGCCTCGGGGTGGTGGAACACGAACGCGTCGGTGGACTGCTCGGGGTGCAGCATCAGCTCATCGCTCAAAACAACGCCCATCCGCTCGGGCTTCAGCAGCTCCGTCACCTTGCGGCGGTCCTCCATGTCCGGGCAGGCGGGGTAGCCGAGCGAGAACCGCGCACCGCGGTACTCCAGCTTGAAATACCCTGCTGTGTCCTTCGGCTCCTCGGCGGCGAAACCAAGTTCCTTGCGGATCCGCGCATGCCAGAACTCCGCCAGCGCCTCGGTGAGCTGCATGACCAGGCCGTTGAGCTCGTAGTAGTCGCGGTACTGGTTGGCAGCGAACATCTTGGACGTGAACTCCTCGATCTTCGAGCCGGCGGTGACCAGCTGGACCGGCAGCACGTCGATCTGCCCCGATTCGCGCGACTTCACGAAGTCGGCCAGGCACAGGTGCCGGTCGCGGCGCTGGCGCGGGAAATCGAAGCGCAGCCGGTCGGTACCGGTCGGACCGCCTGAACCACCGTCCGGGGCGAGCAAACCCGCGGCGCCCAGGACGCCGTCGCGATCCTCCCCGTGGTGCAGCACCACCACCTGCTCCCCCTCGGAAACCACCGGGAAGTAGCCGTAGGCGACGGACGCGTCGAGCATGCCCTCGGCGAGGATGCGGTCCAGCCAGTAGCGCAGGCGCGGTCGGCCCTCGCGTTCAACGAGCTCCTCGTAGGAGGCGCCGTCCTCGCCGCGGCCGGGCTTGAGCCCCCACTGCCCCATGAACGTGGCACGCTCATCAAGGAACGCCGCGTAGTCGTGCAGCGCGACGCCCCGCACAATGCGCGTGCCCCAGAACGGCGGCGCGGGCACGGGATTGTCGGAAGCGACGTCGGACCGGCCGGGCATTGCCTCAGGCTCGGTCACCGTGAACTTCGCCCCGCCCTTGTGGATGCGCTTCTTCAAAGGCGGCAGGCCGACGTCGTCCGGGGACGCGCCGCGGGCCACCTTCACCAGCGGCTCCATGAGGGCGAGGCCCTCGAACGCGTCCTTGGCGTACCGGACCACGCCGTCAAACTGTTCCGCCAGGTCCTGCTCCACGTAGGCGCGGGTCAGGGCTGCGCCGCCGAGGATGATGGGCCACTTCTTCGCCAGACCGCGGGACTGCAGCTCCGCAAGGTTCTCCTTCATCACCACGGTGGACTTCACCAGCAGCCCGGACATGCCGATCACGTCCGCGTTGTGCTCCTCCGCCGCGGCCATGATCTCGGCGATGCCCTGCTTGATGCCGATGTTGATGACTTTGTAGCCGTTGTTGGTGAGGATGATGTCCACCAGGTTCTTGCCGATGTCGTGCACGTCGCCGCGGACGGTGGCGATCACCATGGTGCCCTTGCCGGAGGAATCCGACTTCTCCATGTGCGGCTCGAGCAGCGCGACGGCGTTCTTCATCACCTCGGCGGACTGCAGCACGAACGGCAGCTGCATCTCGCCGGCACCGAAGCGTTCGCCCACCACCTTCATGCCCTCGAGCAGGTGGTCATTGATGATGCCGAGCGGGGTCATGCCCTCGCTGCGTGCCAGGTCGAGGTCCTCTTCGAGGCCTTTGCCTTCGCCGTCGATGATGCGCCGTTCCAGGCGCTGGCCGGTGGGCAGCGCCGCGAGTTCGGCGGCGCGCTGGTCCTTGAGCGCTGCGGTGTCGACGCCGGCGAACATGTCCAGCATGACGGCAAGGGGGTCGTAGGTGGTGTTGCCGTCGGCGTCGTATTCGCGGCGGTCCCAGACCAGGTCCAGCGCCACCTTGCGCTGCTCTTCCGGCAGGGAGGCGAGCGGCACGATCTTGGCGGCATCGATGATGCCGCTGGTCAGGCCCGCCTGCGCGGCCTCGTGCAGGAACACCGAGTTCAGGACGACGCGCGCCGCGGGGTTCAGGCCGAAGGACACGTTGGAGACGCCGAGCGTGGTGTTGATGCCGGGGTACTTGGCGGTGATCTGGCGGATGGCCTCGATGGTTTCGATGCCGTCCCGGCGGGTTTCTTCCTGGCCGGTGGCGATGGGGAAGGTCAGGGCGTCCACGATGATGTCCTCGACGCGCATCCCCCATTCGCCCACCAGTGCGTCGACGAGGCGGGAGGCGATGGCCACCTTGCCCTCGGTGGTGCGGGCCTGGCCCTGTTCGTCAATGGTCAGGGCGATCACGGCGGTGCCGTGTTCCTTCACGAGCGGCATGATGCGCGCGAAGCGGCTGTTCGGGCCGTCGCCGTCCTCGTAGTTGACGGAGTTGACCACCGGGCGGCCACCGATGAGCTCAAGCCCGGCCTGCAGCACGGGCGGTTCGGTGGAGTCGATGACCAGCGGGAGGGTGGAGGCCGACGCGAACCGCGAGACGATCTCCTTGATGTCCGCGACGCCGTCGCGCCCCACGTAGTCGATGCAGACGTCCAGCAGGTGCGCGCCGACGCGGACCTGCTCGCGGGCGATGTCCACGCAGTCGTCCCAGCGCTCTTCGAGCATCGCCTGGCGGAACGCCTTCGAACCGTTCGCGTTGGTGCGCTCACCGATGGCGAGGTAGGCGGAATCCTGGTCAAACGGCACGTGGTGGTAGAGGGAGGCGATGCCGGCTTCACGCTCGGTAGGGGTGCGGGCGGGGCCGTTGCTGGCTTTCGTCTCCGTGGTGACGGGGGCTGCGGTGCGGAAGGGCGCAAGGCGTTCGACGACGGCAGCCATGTGCTCCGGCGTCGTACCGCAGCAGCCGCCCACCAGGCCCAGACCGAACTCGCGGACGAACTGTTCGTGCGCGGTGGCGAGTTCGGTGGGTGACAGCGGGTAGTGAGCGCCGTTGGGGCCGAGGACCGGGAGGCCGGCGTTAGGCATGCAGGCGATGGCCACGGATGACTGCTTGGAGAGGTGGCGGAGGTGCTCGCTCATCTCGTCCGGGCCGGTGGCGCAGTTCAGGCCGATAGCGTCGACGCCGAGCGGCTCGAGCGCGGTGAGCGCCGCGCCGATCTCGGAGCCCATCAGCATGGTTCCGGTGGTCTCGACGGTCACCTCGACGAAGATGGGGAGCCGGACGCCGCGGGTGACGATGGCCTGCTTGCAGCCGTTGACCGCGGCCTTGGTCTGCAGGAGGTCCTGGCTGGTTTCGATGAGGAAGGCATCCGCGCCGCCGTCGATGAGACCCTCGGCCTGCAGGGCGAAGGTCTGCTTGAGGTAGTCGTAGCTGGTGTGGCCGAGGCTGGGGAGCTTGGTGCCCGGCCCCATGGAACCGAGGACCCACCGCATGCGTCCGTCTGCTTTTTCTGCCGCTTCGGCGCGTTTTCGCGCGATCTCGGCGCCTTTGCGAGCGAGCTCCTCGATGCGGTCGTCGATGCCGTAGTCGGAGAGGTTGGACCAGTTGGCGCCGAAGGTGTTGGTTTCCACGGCGTCGATGCCCGTGGCGAAGTAGGCGTCATGGATGTCCGCGAGGACGTCCGGCCGGGTGTCATTGAGGATCTCGTTGCAGCCTTCGAGGCCCTGGAAGTCTTCCTCAAGGGAGAGGTCCCGGCCCTGCAGCATGGTGCCCATGGCGCCGTCGGCAATGACGACCCTGTGGTTCACAGCGTCCAGAAGCTCCTGCGAACGGGCAGGGCGGGGCACGGACTCAATATCAAGCGCAAAACGAGGCATCTAAACAGGTTACGTGCGGGGACCGGAAGGTTGCGCTGTGTGTCCGTGTACTACGACGGCAGGAGGCGCCTAGTCGTTGTTCGCATGCGCTTGAGTCAGCAGCTGGCCGAGGACAGGCGTCAGCAGTCTAGGAGTCTCGCTTCGGCAGTTGCAGCGGTTGCACAAGCCAGGGCGGTTGTTCTCCCCTCTTTTCGACATGAAGTCATAGCTGCAAGCAGATGAGTGTCATTCAGGACAATCACATGTAGTTTGTTGCTTCATCAGCTTGGATCTTTGCTGCACTTCGTTGTGCAGCATTGACGGTCTTGTAGGGGGACAAATGGAGTTCGCAGAGAAGCTTTCAGCGTTGGCAGCAAAGGTGCGCCAGCAGCGGGGCGTCATCCAGACAGAAGAGGCGACGAAGAACGCGTTTGTGATGCCGTTCATTTCCACGATTCTTGGCTACGACGTATTCAATCCCATGGAAGTCGTTCCGGAATTCATCGCAGACGTGGGACTAAAAAAAGGTGAAAAAATTGACTACGCGATCGTTAAGGACGGCGAAGTCCAGATCCTGATTGAGTGTAAGAAGTCGAGTGAACCCGTCAAGATCGAGCACGCGTCGCAACTTTTCCGGTACTTCGCCGTGACAAACGCTCGGATTGCGATCCTTACCAACGGGGAGGTCTACCAATTCTTTACGGACCTTGATGCTCCGAACCGGATGGACGCAAAGCCATTTCTCGTGCTCGATTTGAATGACATCGATCAAATGCTTATTCCCGAATTGCAGAAGCTTTCCAAGGATGTTTTTGATCTTGATTCGATCATCAGCGCGGCCGGTGAGCTGAAGTACATTGGCGAGCTGAAGCGGACCCTGGCCGCGCAGTTCAAGGAGCCTGAAGACGAATGGGTCAAGTTCCTCACTGGACGCGTGTATTCCGGCCCGTACACCCAGAAAGTGCGGGAACAGTTCACCGCACTGGTGACCAAGGCATCGAAGCAGTTCTTAAATGACCAGGTGAACGAGCGCCTAAAAAAGGCCCTTGGCAACCCGGGCTTCCCCCAGAGCGAGGAAGCTGCAGCGGCGGCTAGCGTCACCAGCGCTCCAGTAGCAGAAGCGGATCTGGCAGAAGCTGATGGGCTTGAGACCACACTCGAGGAAATTGAGGGTTACCAAATTGTTCGAGCTATCGTCTGCAGCGAGGTGAAGCCAGCCCGAGTAGTTCAAAGGGATGCCAAGTCTTACTTCGCAGTGCTGCTGGACGACAACAACCGCAAGCCCATCGCGCGCCTGCACTTCAACCGGACACAAAAGTACATCGGGCTCTTCGACGTCAACAAAGAAGAAACCCGAGTGCCGATCAGCTCACTGGAGGAAATATACGAGCACACTGAAGCGCTGCGTGCCAGCGTCAAGAGCTACCTGTGAGCACCTGAGCTTTCCGGGGACGGAAGCGAATTAGCAATACGCAGTCGGTACGAACGGTAGGAAAACTCATATGTGGATTACGAGTGACGTGGATCTGCCCGAAGCCGTTCTCGATGCACAAGTTGAAGAACGCTTAGTACTTTTCGTTGGAGCGGGGGCTTCTGTCGACGCTCCCTCCGGGCTTCCGCTCTTCGACAAGCTGGCACGTCAGCTGGCAGCCATGGCACGCGTACCCTTCGAGGACAAGGTTGCGCTGGATTTCTTCCTAGGATCCATGCCGAAAAGCTTCGACACTCATCGGCACACTCGAAACATCATTGCAAGCGAGGGGTCAGCACCAAACAGTACGCATACCGCGCTCGTCAGGGTCGCTTCTTCAGTTGGCCGGCTGCGAATTGTCACGACGAACTTCGATAACCATCTTTCGTCAGCAGCCGTTGCTGGGGGAATACACGTTCCTGACATGTGGATCGGGCCAGCCCTACCCCTGGGGGAAGACTTCACTGGCATCGTCCATCTTCATGGCTCCGTGCTCCGCGAGCCCCAGGACCTGGTTCTCACAGACGGCGATTTCGGACGGGCGTACCTCACCAATGCGTGGGCTACCCGATTCCTGCTACCCATGTTTCAGACGTTCACCGTGCTGTTTATTGGTTACAGCCATGACGATCCGATTATGCGTTATCTCGCCCTTGGCCTGCCGTCGGGTACGCCGCGATTTGCCTTTACGAGCGACGATGACGTCGATGATCCTAAGTGGTCCAGGCTCGGGGTACAAACGATCGGATACGCAGTTGATGGCCACAACCACAGTGCCTTGGTTGCTGCATTGGAAGCCTGGGACCTCCGCGCCAGAATGGGGCAGACCGAACACCGGGCTCAGATTATTGAGGTCGTCAACGGCGGAGCGACGCTAACGCCAGTCGACTACGACTACCTCGTCGGACAGCTAAAGACCGTTTATGGCGCGAGCGAGTTCGTCCAAGCGGTTTCTTCCGTTAATCAAGCTCTCCAAGTCGAGTGGCTCCACTGGGCAGAGGGCATGGAATCCTTTAAAAGTATTTTCGCTGGTGGGAAAGGAGATTCCGCAGCGGCAATCCTAGGGAGTTGGTTCTGTGACAGCTTCATAGGGCTACCAGAACTTCATGGGGCTGCACTGCAGACTGTGCAGCGGTTGGGCCAAGCTTTCAGCGATGGCCTATTCCGCCGTGCCGGGTGGGCAGCATCCAAGCTGAGCACAGCTGACCCGAACCTAGGACGGCGGTGGAAGGCATTCCTGGCGACCTCCGTACAAGGGCACTCCGCACCAGTAGCCACCGAAACGCTCCTGCCGTACCTCACAGGAAATCACCCAGAGGATGTAACCGTACTCCGTGCCGCACTCAGGCCTTTCCTTGTACTGAAGCGTAGATGGCTTTTCAATGACGCCGATGATCTGACCGCTGTCCCTGATGCCGAAGTGCAGTGGAACACCAATGCAGACACCCTTACTGGCCACGTAATGAAGGCCGTCGAGTTGGCGACTCCCGGCGACCTCAAACTGGGAAGCGTCCTGGAGGACTCACTAGACGCTGCTTACGACCTACTCGATGCCTACCATGGTGAACGCACCTGGGACCCTCTGAGTTTCAGTCGTGCGGCAATCGAACCCCACGAGCAGGATCAATTCCGGGAGCCCGTCGACGCCCTTATCGATGGTCTGCGCGCGTATGGTGAGAAGTCCCTGACTTCGCTTCCTGATCTGCCTGAGCGGTGGTGGTCGCTCGACCGAATCCTCTTCCGCCGCCTCGCGCTACATCTACTCTCACTTGAAGGCAGCCGGACGGGCGACGAAAAGATCTTGTGGCTGCTCGAACGTCATGTTCTCTACGAGACAGACCTCAAACACGAGACTTACCGCGTGCTTAAAACGGCAACTATCAATGCATCGGCAGAAACGCGCCAGCTCCTGCTTACGGCCGCGCAAGACGGCCCTAACCTCCCTGAAGATATTCCCAATATCGAACGACACACTGCGTACGCAACATACAACCTGCTTGTGTGGCTGTCAGACGTCGCCCCCGATTGGTCAGAGGCTGGAGCAGCACTGGCAGCCACACAGGCCGCAAACCCCGACTTTGCACCGAGAGAACATCCCGACTTCGACAATTGGATGACGAGCGGCACCTGGGGTGGGCAACTGCCGATGGAACCAGATAATTTCATTGCGACCTTCGAGCAGGATCCCGCAACGGCCATCAGCGACATTGTCAGCAGGGACTACTCGAAACGCAACTTCAACGAACCCGACTGGCATGACGCACTTTCCCTCCTGACCCGAATGGCCGAGTCCCGTCCTGACCTCGGCGAAAAGCTATGGTCACTCGTGAACGAATGGAAGGAGTCCGATACAAGGTCAAGTGACGTCCGTGGAGCAATTATCGAAGGCTGGGCAAAAGCGAACATATCCGGGATTGCAGATGCTGTCGTCGCACAAGTTGCCACTCAGATCGCAAAGTTTGATTCAGCCCATATCATCAGTCGTTTCCTTCTGGAGCAGGTGCGAAGGCAGATTGAAAGTGATGAGACACCGGCTCTCGCAACCATGCGAAGCATGGCAGTAGAACTTTGGCGGGAGCACAACCACTCGTTCGTTCACTCCGAGGGAGTAGACCTGAACGGGGGCGCACCGCTTTACCTTAATTCCTGGCCAGGCGACCTCGCTCTTTACTGGTTGGAAGAAATTGATCGACGGTGGCGGAAGCATCGTGAGGATTGGTCGGGACTCAGTGAGGAGGAGCGGACATCTCTTACTCAACTTCTCAGCGGCCCGCGGCATGCCCTCGATGCCACTCAGCCGGCAGTGGCGAGTCACTTGTTCTTCCTATTCGTCGCCGACGCGGAGTTCAGCAGCCAGCATGTGCTTCCGCTCTTCCGTGACCCCACGAGTGTTGGCTTAGTTTGGAATGCTTATTTGCATCACCCGCGTTACAACGACAAGCTGCTCGCCGCTGGCCTATTAGAAGGCATGATCACAGCATGGGCCCAGCTCGATGCATTGAAAGGACCCTCTTTTCTCCGGCAACAATTCTTCGCTCTTGTGATCGCAGTTATTTCTTTCGCCGGTATTAGCCCAAGCTCGCGCCAAGCCCTGCTCGATAAGAGCGTGCTGGCCGATGATGGGAAGTATGCAGCGGAGTTTGCTCATGCTGTTGTGCGCTTCCTCAGTCACGACGGAGTCGACGGCACGGAAGTATGGAAGAGATGGCTGCGCGACCACCTAACGGCAAGACTGAATGGAGTGCCTAGAACGTCCGAGATGGAGGAATTGACGTGCTGGGCAGACACTGTCCCCTACCTTGAGGATAGTATCCCAGACGCAGCTAAGTTGCTGAGTAGCAGAGGAATCGGTCTGGGGGATAATTTCCTTCCTCCTGACATCCCGGAAGGAGCGCTCTCCGCTCACGGCCTGAAATTGATGACTTACTTCTCGGAACGCATCCGCAACTCATCTACCAGCAACTACTTCACGGCGCATCGTGTGAAAGAGCTGATCAACAGGTTGCGAAGTGCCCTGGGAGACGAGGGCGTACAACCATTGGTGGAGGAGGCAACGAACAGGGGCTTCCTCAGCGACGACAATATGATCGAGTGAGACCGTCTTAGGGAACCTTGAGCTCTCCTACGCGTCAAGGCTCTTATGTTCTCTGTTCAAAGCTGCAAAAACTCTTATGTTTCCCGACGGAATCACTAGACGCCATAGATTTGTGGCTTTCACAACCAGTCAAACCTCCGCCGCAGGAGCCGCGAACTGGGCCTCGTACAGCCGCGCATAAGCCCCGCCGGCGGCCAGCAGTGAAGCGTGTGTCCCCTGCTCCACGATCTGGCCGGCCTCCATCACCAGGATGAGGTCGGCGTCGCGGATCGTGGACAGGCGGTGCGCGATGACAAACGAAGTACGGTCCGATCGCAGGGCACTCATGGCCTTCTGCACCAGCACCTCCGTCCGCGTATCCACTGAAGACGTCGCCTCATCCAGAATCAAAACCGACGGCCGCGCCAGGAAAGCCCGCGCAATCGTCAGCAGCTGCTTCTCCCCCGCGGACACGTTGGAGCCCTCGTCCTCCAGGAGAGTGTCATACCCGTCGGGCAGCGAACGCACGAACCGGTCCACATAAGTCGCCCGCGCAGCCTCCAGAATCTCGGCCTCAGTTGCCCCGGGCCGCCCATACGCAATGTTGTCCCGGATAGTCCCCGCGAACAGCCACGTATCCTGCAGCACCATCCCCATCCGCGAGCGCAGCTCGCGCCGCGGCACCGAGGTGACGTCCACGCCGTCGAGCGTTATGCGTCCCGCGTCAATCTCGTAGAACCGCATCATCAGGTTCACCAGCGTGGTCTTCCCCGCCCCGGTGGGCCCGACAATCGCCACCGTCTGCCCCGGCTCCGCCACCAGGGACAGCGAAGAGATCAGCGGCTGGTCCGGCGAATACGAGAACGACACGTCCGAGAACACCAGCCGCCCCCGCCCGAACACCGGCCCCGTAGACGGCGCAGGCTCAACAGATTCCTCCTCCTCGTCCAGCAACGAGAACACCCGCTCGGCCGACGCCACCCCGGACTGCAGCACGTTCGCCATGGACCCCAGCTGCGCCAGCGGCATGGTGAACTGCCGCGAGTACTGGATGAACGCCTGCACATCGCCCAGCTGCATCGCCCCGGACGCCACCTGCAGCCCGCCCACCACGGCGATCCCCACGTACACCAAATTCCCGATGAACGTCATGGCTGGCATGATCAGCCCGGAAATGAACTGGGCACCAAAGCTCGCCGCGTACAGCTCCGCGTTCTTCTGCCGGAACCGCTCCCCCACCTCCTGCTGCCGGCCGAACACCTTCACCAGCGCATGCCCGGTGTACGTCTCCTCGATCTGCCCGTTCAGCTCCCCCGTGTGCTTCCACTGCGCCACAAACAGCTTCTGCGAGCGCTTGGCGATCAGCGCCGTGATCCCCAGCGTCAGCGGAATGGTCACCAGCGCGATCAGCGCCAACGTGGGCGAGAGAATCACCATCATCACCAGCACACCCACCACGGTCAGCACCGACGTGACCGCCTGGCTGATGGTCTGCTGCAGGCTCTGCGAAATGTTGTCCACGTCGTTGGTCACCCGGCTGAGCAGTTCGCCGCGCTGGATGGAGTCGAAATACCGTAGCGGCAGCCGGTTGATCTTCGCCTCGATCCGCTCCCGCAGCCCGAACACCGTCCGCTGCACCACCCCGTTCAGCACATACGCCTGCACCCACATAAACGCCGAGGACAGCACATACAGCACCAGCGCCCACGTCAGCACACTGCCCAGCGCCGCAAAGTCGATCCCC
Source organism: Pseudarthrobacter quantipunctorum (assembly GCF_045291495.1). NCBI lineage: Bacteria > Bacillati > Actinomycetota > Actinomycetes > Micrococcales > Micrococcaceae > Pseudarthrobacter > Pseudarthrobacter quantipunctorum. The sequence continues at coordinate 364,939 of NZ_CP148033.1, read as the reverse complement.
AGCCCCGGCACCAGGTCCATGGCATTGAGCATGTCCGCGCGCTGCCCCTCCCCGGACGCCCGCAGCTGCGCAATCACCTGCTCCTTGCTCACCCCCGCCTGCAGCTCCCGCGACACCACGCCGGCGAAGATCAGGTTGGTGCCCTCCCCCAGCAGCCGCGGCCCGATCACGGACAGCGCCACCCCGGCCACCGCCGTCACGAACACCAGCAGCAGCCACGCCCGTTCTGGCCGCAGCGTCCCCATCAGCCGCCTGGCCGACGGCCAGAAGTTCATCGCCTTCTCCGCCGGGACGTTCATCCCCGCGAACGGTCCGCCGCGCCCCGGCCCGCCTGCCGGACGGGGGATGCGTACGACGTCGGCACTTGCCGTTTTGGCCCTGGGTGCGGTTCCGGCGCTGGTTCCTGGAGCGCCGCTTCCGGAAGAGGCGGACGACGGCGGGCGGTGCTGCGCGCTCATACCGTTTCCTCCGCTGCCAGCTGGGAGGACACGATCTCGCGGTACGTCCCCGAGGTCTCCAGCAGCTCGCGGTGCGTTCCGCGCCCCACGATCCTGCCGTCGTCGAGCACTAAAATCTGGTCCGCGTCCACGATGCTGGAGACGCGCTGGGCGATGATCACCAGCGTGGCGCCGGCGGTGCTGCGCTTGAGGGCCTGCCGGAGCCGGGCGTCGGTGCCGGTGTCCAGGGAGGAGAACGAATCGTCGAAGATGTACAGCTCGGGCCGCTTCACCAGGGCCCGGGCGATGGCCAGCCGCTGCCGCTGCCCGCCGGAGACGTTGGTGCCGCCCTGGCTGATCGGTGCATCCAGCCCGCCGTCCATCCGCTCCACGAAGTCGCGGGCCTGGGCGATCTCCAGCGCGGTCCAGAGCTCGTCCTCGGTGGCGTCCGGCTTGCCGTACTGCAGGTTGCTGCGGACGGTTCCACTGAACAGGTAGGGCCGCTGCGGGATCAGGCCGATATGCCCCCAGAGCAGGTCCGGGTGCAGCTCGCGGACGTCCACGCCGTTCATCCGGACCGAGCCTTCCGTGGCGTCGAAAAGCCGGGGCATGAGGTTCACCAGGGTGGTCTTGCCGGCGCCGGTGCTGCCGATGATCGCCGTCGTCTGCCCTGCTTTGGCGGTGAAGCTGATCCCGGTGAGGACGGGCTGGTCGGCACCCGGGTAGGCGAATCCGACGTCGCGCATTTCCAGCTCGCCGCGGCGGCCGTCCTGTCCCGCCGTCGTACTGACGGGATGAAGCGGCGGCCTGATGGGGTGAAGCGGCGGCCGGACGCTCGACTCCGTCCGCAGCACCTCCCCGATCCGGTCCCCGGACACCGCGGCGCGCGGGATCATCACGGCCATGAACGTGGCCATCATGACGGACATCAGGATCTGCAGCAGGTAGCTCAGGAACGCGATGAGCGTGCCCACCTGCATGGAGCCGTCCTGGATGCGGAACGAGCCGAACCAGATCACGGCCACGGACGAGACGTTCAGGACCAGCATCACCACAGGAAACGCGAGCGCCATGAGCCGGCCGGCGCGCAGGGCGGTGTCCGTGACGTCCGCGTTGGCGCGGGCGAAGCGTTCGGTCTCGATGTCCTCGCGGACGAAGGCGCGCACCACGCGGATGCCGGTGAGCTGTTCGCGGAGGACGCGGTTCACGGTGTCGATCCGCGTCTGCATCTTGCGGAACAGCGGCACCATCCGGGCGGTGAGCAGGCCGACGGCGACCAGCAGCACCGGGACGGCGACAGCGATCAGCCAGGACAGCTGCGCGTCCTGCCGCACGGCCATGATCACCCCGCCGATGCTGAGCATGGGCGCGGTGACCAGCATGGTGGCGGACATGAGCACCAGCTGCTGGACCTGCTGGACGTCGTTGGTGGACCTGGTGATGAGGCTGGGGGCGCCGAACTTGGTGACTTCCTGCTCGGAGAACTCCCCTACCCTTGTGAAGATGGCGTCCCGCAGGTCCCGGCCCACGCCCATGGCCGCCTTCGCCGCGAAGTACACCGCGATGACCGCGCACACGATCTGCAGCAGGGTGATCCCCAGCATCACGCCGCCCAGGCTGAGGATGTAGCCGATGTTCCCCTTGGCCACGCCCTCATCGATGATGTCCGCGTTCAGGGTGGGCAGGTACAGGGACGCGATGGACTGCGCGAGCTGGAAAACCACGACGGCGAGCAGCAGCGTGCGGTGCGGTCGCAGGTATTCAACAAGCAGCTTCCAGAGCATGGGCGGCTCCTGACACAGTGTCCACAAGGTGTGGCGCGAAGGTCAGTTTACGTCCGGCGGGTGGGAACGGGCTGCGCCTGTCGAGGAGAAGTTGGGCCGGTTCACGGAGGGCGTAGCCGGCCGCAAAACTGAAGGTGCTGAGCCAGTGCGGGACCCTTGCGGGCTTGCGCACAGCGCACGTACCGTATAGAGAACCAGCAGTTCTCTATGGCAGGGACAGCCTGCCCCTCCGGCCCCAGGAGCCCTCGATGGCTGAGAAATTTACGGGTACGCTCGCCGACTTCGGCGCCGCTGACCTGGCGTCGGCTGGCGGAAAGGGCGCCAATCTCGGCGAACTCCTGCGCCTCGGCCTCCCAGTTCCAGCAGGCTTTGTGGTCACAACCGCCGCCTACGCCGCCCTGATGGCGGAAACCGGGCTCGGTGCCGAACTGGAAAGGCTGCTGAAGGCCGGAGAGGCCGGACAGGCCGGAGACGCCGGGGCACAAATCCGGGCACTGTTCACACGGGCTCAGATTCCGGCGCGCGTCACCGCTGAGATCGCGGCAGCCTATGCCGCCTTGGGCGGCGGTCCGGTGGCGGTGCGTTCCAGCGCCACCGCCGAAGACCTGCCAGGCGCCACGTTTGCCGGGCAACAGGACACCTTCCTGAACGTTGCCGGCGAGCAGGCGGTGATTCGCGCTGTGGTGAACTGCTGGGCTTCGTTGTGGACGGAGCGCGCCATCGCCTATCGGCGGCGTCAAGGGATCGACCCCCGGGAGGTGTCGATTGCCGTCGTCGTCCAGGACATGGTGCCGGCAGATATCGCGGGGGTCCTGTTCAGCGCGAACCCGGTGACCGGCGAACGGGGTGAAATCGTGGTGGATGCCAGCCCCGGCCTGGGTGAGGCTGTGGTGTCCGGACGGGTCACGCCGGAGCACTATGTGCTGGACAATACAGGCCGGACACGGTCGTTCAGCCCGGGCGCCCACGAGGTTGTTATCCGGGCCCTTGCCGGAGGGGGCACGCTGGAGAGCGCCGGGACAGGCACCCCGCGGCCTGGCCTCGGCACAGAGAAGCTGGCGGAACTGGCGCGGCTGGCAGTACGTGCCCAGGAGCATTTCGGCCGGCCGCAGGACATGGAATGGGCAATCGCCGGCGGGCGCCTCCATGTGCTCCAGGCCCGGCCAATGACGGCACTGCCCCCGCAGCCGTTGCGCCTCAACCCGTTCCAGCGGTTGATGGGTCCGTTCTTTGCAGAGATGTTCCATGTCCGTCCCTATCCCCTGGACGTGTCGGGCTGGATGCAGCGCGGCATCCTGGCCATGCTCCACCGCATGGCGGGAAGCGTCGGCGTGGTCTTCCCCGCGGTGAAGGAGTTGCTGCCGGAAGAGGACGGCGTGGTGATCCGGCTGGTTCCGCCGGTGCCACACCCTACGGTCCGTACGCTCGGCGCACCCGTTTCCGTGGCACGCCGTGTCCGCCGGTTCAATCCAACCCGATGGACCGAGGACAGCAGGTTCACCACGTACCTGGCGGACATCCGGCGGCTGAACGCGCAGGACCCCCGGGCCTTGACCTGGAAGGGGGTTGTTGGGCTCGCGGAGGACGCCTTCGCCACGATGGGCGGGATCACCGAGCTGCGGATCTCGTACCTGCCGGGGGCCTTTGTCCCCCAGCTAAAGCTGCGCCTGCTGCTCCGGCTGCTGGGCAAGGCGCACCTTGGCGCGTCACTCATTGCTGGTGCCGAAACCCGCACCAGCCAGGCCAACCGTGCACTGGAAGCGCTGGCAGACCAGGTCCGGTCCCAGGGCAAGCTGGTCCGGGCCTTCAACGAACTGGCACCGCGCGACCTGCTCTCCCGGATGGAACACGAGCCGGATTTCCAGGAGTTCCGCACACGCTTCCAGGCCTTTCTGGGCGAATACGGGCACCGCGAAACCGTCAGCGTGGTGTTGAGCAGTTCACCAACCTGGTCCGATGCCCCCGAGGTGGTTCTCGGGCTGATCAGGTCAATGATGGGTGAGCGGCGGCCGGCTGCCGACCAGACAGGCCAGGCGCTCGAGGAGCTGAAACGTCATCCCGCCCTGCGGATCGCGGCCCTGCGGCGGCAGCTGCTGTCCGCCGTCGACGCCGCAAAGGCCGGGACCGCCTTCCGCGAGGACAGCCACTTCTACGCCACTATGGTGCTGCCGCCGCTTCGGCGCGCGCTGTCGGAGCTGGGCCGGCGGCTGTCCGACGGCGGGGTGCTGGCTGATGCGGCCGAGGTCCACCACCTGCGCTTTGAGGAACTGGTAGGAATGGACGACGGCGGCGCGCTGCCTGCCGCCGAGAGGGAACGCTACCGCCGCATGGTGCTGGCCAGGGCCGCTAAGCGCCGGGAACTGGAGGGGATTCCGCTGCTGGATCCTGCGCTGTTCGCGCATAAACGCCCGACGCCCGGGACACTGGTGTCCGGCATGTCCGCTAGCCGCGGCCAGGCAACCGGGACCGTAAGGATCATTCGGGGGCCGGACGAATTCGGACTACTCCGCAGCGGCGAGGTCCTGGTCTGCCCCTACACCAACCCATCCTGGACTCCGCTGTTCCAGCGTGCGGCCGCCGTCGTGGTTGACGCCGGCGGGATCGCATCGCATGCAGCCATCGTCGCCCGGGAATACGGGATCCCCGCCGTCATGGCCACCGGGTCGGGGACCAGTGACCTGCAGGACGGCCAGCTGGTACTTGTGGACGGCACCCGCGGACAGGTGACGGCGGCTGCCGCGGAGCCATCGCCGTGACCGCCGGGGCACGCCCGGACCACCGAAAACTGCCGCGCCGCCGCGGGGCGGTCCTGAACAGCGCCATCTTCGATGCCGTCCTGTCCGAGATCGCCGAATCCGGATACACTGCGCTGACCATGGACCGGGTGGCCGAACGTGCGCGCGCAAGCAAAGCCTCGCTCTACCGCCGCTGGCCTGGCCGGACCGCCCTGGTACTGGACGCCGCCTACGCGTCGATGCACGGCCCGGACGCCGTCCCGGATACCGGCAGCCTTCGCCTGGATACCTTGACCGTCATGCGGCAGGCTGCCCGGCTGCTGGAAGGGACAGTTGGACAGGCCGTTCGCGGGGTGTTGGGTGAGGCCTTGCAGAACCCCGACGTTGCCGCCGAAGTCCGTGAGTTCACGCATGGAAACGCCAGCAGGATGATGCAGGAAATCCTTGCCAACGCCGTCGAACGGGGCGAATGTGACCCGGCCCTTGTGACTGACTTGAAGATCGAGGCCGGCCCCGCCCTGCTGCGGCATCGGTTTATCTTCGGCTCCGGACCCATCGAAGATGACTTCCTGGTGGAGATTGTGGACCAGGTGGTGCTGCCGTTGTTCGGTGTTGACCCGGGGAACACTTACGCGGGCACCTGAGACTGTTGGGCGGGAACACATGTCCCGAATGCAGCTTCCCATTTGTACTGAGCCAAGGGCGGAGACACCGCCCAGTTATTACCACTGAAAGCAGAAGGGCGGGGTGGTGAATACTAGCCCGCCCTCCTGCTTTTTCAACTCTACTGCGCTGCAACCGCCGGCTGCTCCTGGAAGGCTGGAACAACGTGCTCGATGAAGAGTTCGAGTGACCGCTTCTTCTCCTCATGGGTGAGGCTGTTGTCGGACCAAAGGCTGAACTCGGTCACCCCGAGCGACTCGTAGTGGCGGATCCGCTCGATCACCTCTTCCGGCGTTCCGATCATGGCGGTGCGGTGGAGGGACTCGGGAGTGAACTCCGGGTGATCGGCGAACTTCTCTTCCGGGCTGGGCTCCAGGAAGCCGTTGACCGGGGCGCTCTTGTTGCCGAACCAGGCGTCGAAGGTGCGGTAGAACTTGTTGATGCCCTCGGCGGGCCGGCGCCAGCCTTCGGGGTCATCCGCCGCGTGGACGTGGGTGTGCCGCAGGACCATCAGGTCAGGGCGGGCAACGCCGGGGTTGTTTTCGACGGCGGTATCGAACTTGCGTGCCAGGTCCTCAACCTCCTCGTCGCCCTTCATGAGCGGGGTGACCATGACGTTGCAGCCGTTGGCGACGGCGAACTCGTGTGAGGAGATGTCGCGGGCGGCGATCCACATGGGTGGCGTCGGCTTCTGGATCGGCTTGGGGACGCTGGTGGACGTCGGGAACTTCCACACCTCGCCGTCGTGCGCGTAGTCGCCTTCCCAGAGCGCCCGCACGGCGGGGACCAGCTCGCGGAGGTGCTTGCCGCCGTCGACCGCCGGCATGCCGTCCATCAGGCGGTCGAACTCGAACTGGTACGCGCCGCGTGCCAGCCCCACTTCCATCCGGCCATTGCTGATGACGTCCAGCAGCGCACACTCCCCCGCTACCCGGAGCGGGTTCCAGAAGGGCGCGATGATGGTGCCGGCACCAAGGCGGATCTTGGACGTGCGGGCGGCCAGGTAGGCGAGCTGGGGCATGGGGCTGGGGGAAATGGTGTACTCCATGGAATGGTGTTCACCGATCCAAACGGTGCTGAATCCGCCGGCTTCGGCGATGAGCGTGAGTTCCGTCAGGTTTTCGAAGCATTCGCGGTGAGAGACGGTTTCGTCCCAGCGTTCCATGTGGACGAAGAGGGAAAAGCGCATTAGTAACTCCTTTGTTCTGCGGCGGCGTTCTGCGGTGCCTCGTTGAGTGCAGCTTCCTGGGTGGAGGCATTGCGTTCTGCGATGGTCTGGTTGCCGCGGGACCAGTGTTCGTGCTCGATCTCGCGGATGATGACGGTGGTGTTGTCCGGCACCGCACCCACGGCGGTCTCTGCCGCGCGGTGAAGCCCGGCGATGAGTGCGCGGAGCTGGTCAGGGGTCCTGCCCCGGGCTATGGAGACTTCGATGAGTGGCATGGGTGGCTCCTTTAGCTGCGCAGGACGAAGGGGTCTGACACGGGTCCTTCGTCGGTATTGATCCAGATGCTCTTGAGCCGGGTGTATTCGTTCATGGATTCGAGCCCGTGTTCGATGCCCACGCCCGAGTTCTTGAAGCCCTGCCGTGGTGACATCGGGGACATGGCGCGGTAGGTGTTGACCCACACTGTGCCTGCCTCCAGCCTGCGGGCCATGCGGTGGGCGCGGGCGAGGTTCTGGGTCCAGACGCCGGCGGCCAGGCCGTACTCGGTGTCGTTGGCCAGGCCTACCACCTCGTCCTCTGAGTCGAAGGGCATGATCGCGGCGACGGGGCCGAAAATTTCCTCCCTCACCACGCGCATGGAGTTGTCGACGTCGGTCAGGACAGTGGGCGCGAAGAAGTATCCGGGAAGATCGAGCTCGGGCCGGCGGCCTCCTGTCCGGACCGTTGCGCCCTCGCTGATGCCAAGGTCCACGTAGGAGCTCACCTTGTCCAGCTGGGCGCCGAAGGCGAGGGGACCAAGTTCGGTGGTGGCCAGGAGCGGGTCACCGATGATGATGGATGCCGCCCGTTCCGCGACCCGCTCAACGAGTTCGTCGTAGACGCTGCGGTGGGCAAAGACGCGGCTTCCCGCAATGCAGGTCTGGCCTGCCGCGGCGAAGATTCCGGCGATGACGCCCATCGCGGCGTTCGAGACGTCTGCGTCGCCGAACACGATGTTGGGGCTTTTGCCGCCGAGTTCAAGGGTGGAGCCGATGAAGCGCGAGGCGGTCTCCGCGGCGATGCGGGCTCCGGTCTGCGTTGACCCCGTGAAGGAGATCTTCGCCAGGTCCGGATGGCTTACCAGGGCAGCCCCGGCCTCCTGGCCGAAGCCGGTAACGACGTTCACCACGCCGTCGGGGAAGCCGGCCTGGGAGGCAAGCTCCGCGACGCGGAGGATGGTCCGTGACGTGTACTCGCTGGGCTTGATGACCACCGTGTTGCCCGCAGCCAGGGCAGGGGCGAGCTTGGAGGTGGTCAGCGTCAGCGGGGAGTTCCACGGCGTGATGGCCCCGACCACGCCAAGGGGTTCCCGCTGGGTGTAGTTGAGCATCGCGAGCGAATTGGTGGGGATCTGGCTGCCCTGGACCTTGTCCGCGAGCCCGGCGTAGTAATACAGGTACTCCGGCAGGCCGGCGAGCTGGCCGCGCATCTCGCGCAGCAGCTTTCCGTTGTCGAGGGTCTCAAGCTCGGCGAGCTCCTCGGCATGCTCGCCAACGAGGTCACCGAGCCGGCGCAGGAGGTGGCCGCGCTTCGTTGCCGTGAGGTCACGCCAGAGCGGCGACTGGAACGCGCTCTTAGCCGCTGCCACGGCCCGGCGCACGTCTTCCCCGGTTCCCCGGGCAGCTTCGTAGAGAACCTCGAGTGTTGCGGGGTTGGTGCTGGCAAAGTATTCCCCGCCGGCGGGAGCAGACCACGTACCCCCGATGAAATGGTCGAGTCGAACAGTCATGCGCGTTCTCCTTCGGAATCTTTAATGAACTCATTGATGGCCCGGGCCAGGACGTCAGCGTCCTGGACGGGGAGCATGTGCCGCGCACCCGGCACGACGGCGGCCTTCGCACCGGGGATTGCTGCGGCCAGGCGCCTGGTCATTTCCGGCGTCGAACCAGGGTCATGCTCGCCGGTGATGGCCAGTGCCGGCACCCCGATGCGGCTGAGCTCGTTGCCGATCGCTCTGTCCCCCAGGGCAAAGACGCGGTAGGCGTGCACAAAGGACTGCACGTCATTTGCCGCGAGCGTCCGGCGGGTGGCGTCCACGACGCTCTGGGGCACAGCCGTCCCTGAGTACCAGCGGTCGATCGATGCCTCGACCGTTGCAGGGAAGTCCGCTTCGGCCGACGCCAGCCGGGCGCTGACCGCACTGCGCTCGGCGTCGGTGCGCCGGCACACTGAGCTCACGCAGGTGAGGGTCTTGACCCGGCCGGGATGGAACCTCGCAATGTGCTGGGCAATCAGCGCTCCCAGTGAGAAGCCCACGAGGTGGGATCGTTCGGGGAGCCGCGCCAGCACGTCGTCGGCCATTTCCTGAAGCGTGACCGGTTCCGTCAGCGGGGGCTGCTGCCCGTGCCCGGGGAGGTCGATGGCTATGGACTCACGCCCGAGGGCATCCTGGACGGGCGCCCACATGGTGGCATCGAGGCCCACCCCGTGCAGGAGGGCAACAGGCGTTTCCTGGGTTCCGGTCATTGCTCTGTGGAAAGGGGCGCCAGGCGCTGCTGGGGCCGGCCCTGGGCGGAGGCCGCGAGGGCAATGAGGATTTCACCGGGGTGGGGAGCGTCGGCGATCCTTACCTCGACGCTCTGGTGGTGGGAGCGGATGGTCGCGTCCGTGATGTGCTTCATCGGAATGTCGAACACCGTGCCGGCGGGCGCGCGTTTCTCGACGGCGGGCAGCAGGGTGGTTGCGGAAGCGGCCTTGCGGTAGTGGTCGCCGAATTTCAGCGTGTGGATCAGTGCCGAGCCGTGTTCCACCTCCCCTTCGATGCCCACAATGGCTGCCTTGCCGTAGGCCTCGACCGGGGCGCCGAGCGCCTCGATGACCTTTGGAGTGAGGAGGGCGCCGAGGTCTGAGGCTGTTGCATCGATGCCCTGGCTAAGGTCCTCGACGAAGCCCTGGCCTGCCCAGGGGTTCTCCACGACGGCGACGGCAACGGCGACGCGGGCTCCGGGCGTGACGGAACGCCCGCCCTCGGTCAGGATTTCTTCGGACAAAGTAATGATCTTGCGGATATTCACGGCAGGATTCCCTCCAGTATTTCAGCGGTTACGGGGCGGTCAGTTGTTCGGTCGCCGATTCGGGGATGCGGACGCGAGCCTGTGGAGGCGGCGGCGATCACGACGATTTCATCCGGGTGGGGCGCGTCGCTCAGGCTCAGCGTCAGGGTTTGGTAGTGGCTGCGGGTGGAGGCGGCCTCCTTGTGCCACATGGGCACGGCAATGGAGGTTCCTGGCTCGGCGCGGTCGTCCGAGAAGGACAGGATGGACGTGCCTTCGAGGAACTCGCGGACAAGATTGCCGAAGAACGGTGTGTGGATCAGTGCTGCGGCATGCTCAACCTCACCCTTCAGCCCAACAACGGCCGACTTTCCGAACGCCTCAATTTCGCCGGCACCGCCCAGTGCTGCGGTGAGGCGGTCGGTGAGGACCTTCGCGAGCACCGGAGCAATCCGTTCTGTCTCGGGTGCGAGATCGTTCGAGACCGGGGAGCCGGCCCAAGGGTTGCGCACAATGGCTGCTGCGGCGGCCCGGATCACGCTGCTGGGCAGGGAACCCTGGCCGTCGCGAAGCAGTTCTTCCGTGAGAACGGTAATCTTCCGGACACCGACCTGCCGGGCGAGCTCTTCCATGAGGTGCGCCTGGTCAAGATCGGTTGCGCCAGCGGAGAGGGAAGTCAGGGCTGTATCAGGCACGGTTCAGGCCCTTCCGTAGGAAGCCAATTGCAGTCAGGGAGCACACAGTGCACATCCTTTCGGTTTTTCCGCCGCTAGGGGCGGTTCGCTGGTATGGCGGCAATGCCATGCTGGCCACCCGTTCCCGGAGGGATGGAGCCAGCCAAAATTTCAGTTTCCGGCCAGTTCGGGAGCTTCGATACGTGCCGCGGCAAGGCTTGAGGCATTAACGTGGCCGCGCATCGCAAGCTCGGCGCCGGTCGGATCCTTTTCCAGGATCGCTTCGAGCACCGACTGGTGCTCACGGATGGAGGCCCGCATCCTGGCAGGACGCTCGACGGTCTCCAGGACGATCCGGTGGTAGGCAAGCTGGTTCATCAGGCGCCCGTAGTGCTCACGAAGCTTTGAGTTATCGGATCCGTTCACGATGGTCCAGTGGAACTCGTGGACCAGTTCGGCATACTTTGCGCTGTCACCTCTGCGCTCGGCGCCTTCTGACGCCTCAATGTTGCGTTTTAGCCGTTCCAGCTCCGGCACCGCACCGCGCCGGGCCAGCAGGCTCGCTGCCAGGCCCTCAAGGCTTTCCTTCAGCTGAAACAGTTCGACAATTTCGCGCCGGGTGGGTATCCGGACAAACGTGCCAACCTTCGGCCGTATCTCAACCAGGCCCTCATTTTCCAACTGCTTGAGCGCCTCCCTGACAGGCGTCCTGCTCACGTCGAACTCTTCAGCCAGGAACAGCTCGGGAAGAGGAGCGCCGGGAGGGTATTCGCCGCTGAGCACGAGCTTGCGCAGCTTATCCAGGAGACTTCCCTGGTTCCCGTTCGCCTGCTCTGGTGTTTTTGCCTGAAGGATCTCTTGCATGCATCAAACCTACGTTGCATACAAGGTGAGCGTCAAGAGCTTCCACACATTCCGCAGGATCCAGCTATTTTTCCTTGGAGGTGTTGACGTAGATCACACTTAGATTTACGGTTGTGGCATGCAACAGACAATCAACCACACCTTGACCGCAGCTTGGACCGCAGCCTGGGACGAGGGTGACGTCGGTGCTTTCGACGCGATCGTCACCGCCGACTACCAGCGTGAGAGCGCCGGCACGAAAAAGATCACAGGCCTGAAGGAGCTCCAGCAGGAAATCCTCGAAGTCCGGGCGGCATTCCCGGACCTCACCACACGCATCGACAAGGTCATCGCAGACGGCGACGATGTAGCAATCTTTTGGACAACCACCGGCACCTTCACGCATCCGCTTGGTGGAGTTCCGCCCACAGGACGCGTGGTGGAGACCCGCGGGTCGAACGCCCTCACGCTCCGCGATGGCCGCATCGCTTACGAGCGGGTCACGTGGGACGCCGCCGAACTCCTGGCCGACCTGGGTGTTCCGTCCCTCCACTCGGCATTCGAGGACGAAACAGCGAATGTGGTGGTGGATGAATTGACCGGTAACCTTCCGCTGGACGTCATGAAGGGCTTCAACCGGCAGTTCATTACAGGCGTCACCGTTGTGACCACCGTCGACGAAGACGGCAAGCCCCGCGGCCTTGCGGCCAACTCCTATGCTTCGATTTCGCTGGACCCGCCGCTCGTTCTCGTCTGTGTCCAGAAGACATCGTCCACCTACCCGGCCCTGTTCCAGTCGGAACACTTCGGGATCAATATCCTCAGCAACAAGCAGCACGACACTGTACGGACGTTTGCGTCAAAGACTCCGGACAAATTCGCCAACCTGGAATGGCACGCAGGCCCCCACGGCGTGCCGCTGATCGACGGCTCGGCCGCATCCCTCGAGGCCGAGATCAAGGAACGCTTCCAGGCGAAGACCCACACAATCTTCGTGGGCCGGGTACGGCACGCCGAGGTCGCCGACGTGGACCCCATGATCTACAAGGCAGGGCACTTCTTTGACGGCGCACGCCTCGAGGAACTCTGAACGCAGCACCGAGCGGCTGCCCGGATCTGCCGGCCCCCACGGACTGGTCCGGGCGCCTACTTCCTCCACTTGGAGGCCTCCCCAACCCAAACCTATGCAGCCCACTGCAACCTGGAGCACTCATGACCCACATCAAAACTGCCGAGGACCTGATGGATGAAACATCCCCCGGCATGGGCGAGAACAGCAAGGCACCGCACTCCCCCGCTGCCCCTGAGCAGGCAACCGAAACCGCGATGGCCAAAGCCGACCGCCTCCGGCACAGGCCCGGGGCAGTCTTCTGGACATCCGTTGGCCTGATCGGTGCCTTCACTGCCTGGGCATCACTGGCCCCGGAAAACCTGAGCGTCGTCATGACCGCGGCCATGAACTGGGTCGCCGAGAGCGTCGGTTGGAGCTACCTGCTTGTGACCCTCGGCTGTATCGGCCTCCTCATCTACATTGGCATCAGCAGGTTCGGAACCATCCGCCTCGGCGCCGACGACGCAAAACCCGACTTCAGCACCTGGTCGTGGCTCGCGATGATCCTCTCGGCGGTCATGGGCATCGGCCTGATCAGCTATGGCGTCGCGGAGCCCATCTCGCACTTTGCCTCACCTCCGCACGGCCTGGCCGAGGCCGGCACCATGGAAGCCGCGGTACGGGCCATGCAGTTCTCCTACTTCGACTGGGGCCCACACGCCTGGGCCGTGTTTGGCGTCTTCGGCCTCGCCATCGCCTACTCCACCCACCGCCGGAACAACGCCGGCCTGGTCTCGCCGATGCTGCGGCCGGTCTTCGGCAAACTGGTGGACGGCTGGTTCGGCAAGATGATCGACATCTTCGCCATCATCGCCACCCTCTTCGGAACGACCACGTCCCTGGGGCTCGGCGCCTCGCAGATCGGCGAGGGCGTGGACCGGGTGTTCGGCATCCCCTCCAGCCTTGTGGGCCAGATCCTGATCATCGCCGTCATCACGGTAATCTTCACGCTCTCCGCGCTCTCCGGCGTGCACCGCGGTATCAAGTACCTGAGCCAGGGCACCATGGTCCTCTCTGCCGGGCTGGCCCTCTTCGTGTTGTTCACCGGCCCTACCAACTTCATCTCCAACCTGTTCTTCCGCTCCCTCGGCCAATACCTCAGCGGCTTCTTCGCCGTGAGCCTGCTGACGCCGAGCACACCTGAAGACGTCCAGTGGATGCAGTGGTGGACCTACTTCATGATGGCCTGGTGGCTGAGCTGGGGCGCCTTCGTTGGGGTGTTCCTCGCCAAGATCTCCCGGGGACGTACGGTGCGCCAGTTCATCGCAGGCGTCATGATCGTTCCGAGCGTCGTGTTCTTCGCCTGGTTCACCATCTTCGGCGGCTCGGCAATCAAGTTCGACATGGATAACGGGGGCCAGATCGGTGCCGCGGCGCTGGAGGACGTCAACTCGGCGTTCTTCGCCACCCTTGCCGAACTCCCGCTGTCCGGCATCACGTCGGTGGTGGCCATCTTCCTGGTGGTGATGTACTTCGTCTCCGGCGCTGACGCAAACACCTTCGTCCTCAGCATGATGTCCTCCCGCGGAACCCTGAAGCCCACCAAGCCCGTACTGACAACCTGGGGCCTCCTCACCGGCCTGTGCGCCGTCGTCCTCCTGATCGTCGGAGGCCTGGGCGCGCTCCAGCAGGCGGCCATGCTGTCCGCACTGCCGTTCACCGTGATCGTGGCGCTCCTCGGTTATGGCCTGGTGGTGGAGCTGAGGAAAGACCCCCAGTTTGAGGGCACCCGCGCGCTGACGCAGCGCGATCTCAGCCGCATCCTCAAGCGTGAGGCCTAAGCACTCCTGACAGACAAGTGACGGCGGCGGCGGTAGTACCCCGCCGCCGTCACTGCGTTAACTTCCTGCCCTTGAAATTGTTTCTTCAAAGGAGACCCTCGAATGACCATTTCCCCCGTAGCATCACCCACCATTTTCTCCGAGCGTGAGGCCTCCCTGCTCGCTTCCGTCCCCACCGGCCTGTTGATCGATGGGCAATGGCGGGAAGCGTCCGACGGCGGCACGTTTGATGTGCACGATCCCGCCACCGGGGAGGTGCTCGCCACCCTCGCCTCGGCCACCAGCGACGACGCGGTGGCCGCGCTGGACGCGGCGGACGCCGCCCAGGCGTCCTGGGCACGGACCGCACCCCGGGTACGGGCCGAGATCCTCCGCCGCGCCTTTGACCTGGTCACCGAGCGGGCCGAAGATTTCGCACTGCTGATGACCCTGGAAATGGGCAAACCGCTGGCCGAAGCCCGCGGCGAAGTCACCTACGGCGCCGAGTTCCTGCGCTGGTTCTCCGAAGAAACCGTCCGGGACTACGGCCGCTACCTCACCACCCCCGAAGGCAAAAACAAGATCCTCGTCCAGCACAAACCTGTCGGACCCTGCCTGCTCATCACCCCCTGGAACTTCCCCCTGGCGATGGCCACCCGCAAAGTAGCTCCCGCCGTCGCCGCCGGCTGCACCATGGTCCTCAAACCCGCCAAACTCACCCCGCTCACGGCCCAGTACTTCGCGCAGACCATGCTCGACGCCGGCCTGCCCGCCGGCGTCCTCAACGTCGTCTCCTCCTCATCCGCCTCCGGTATTTCCGGGCCGTTGCTGAAGGACTCACGCCTGCGGAAGGTCTCCTTCACCGGCTCCACTCCGGTGGGTAAGCGCCTGATGGCAGACGCCGCGCAGAACGTGCTCCGCACCTCTATGGAACTCGGTGGGAACGCACCGTTCATTGTGTTTGAAGACGCGGACCTCGATGCCGCCGTTGAAGGGGCCATGGCAGCAAAGATGCGGAATATGGGCGAGGCCTGCACCGCCGCCAACCGCTTCCTGGTCCACGAGTCAGTGGCGCAGGAGTTTACTGCCAAGTTCGCCGCCGCCATGGGTGCCCTGTCCACCGGGCGCGGCACCGACCCCGCCACCCAGGTGGGCCCCCTCATCGACGCCGGAGCACGGGACGACGTCCATGCCCTGGTGGCTGCCGCCGTCGATGCCGGAGCAGTTGCCGTCACCGGCGGCGCACCTGTGGACGGGCCCGGCTACTTCTACCAGCCCACCGTCCTCGCCGGCGTACCGAATGATGCGGCGATCCTGGGCCAGGAAATCTTCGGCCCCGTCGCCCCCATCACCACCTTCACCACCGAAGCGGACGCCATCCGGCTGGCCAACGCCTCCGAGTACGGCCTCGCGTCCTACCTCTACAGCCGCGACTTCAACAAGCTCCTCCGCGTGGCAGAACAGATCGAGTTCGGCATGGTCGGCTTCAACGCCGGGGTCATCTCCAACGCAGCCGCGCCCTTTGGCGGCGTCAAACAGTCCGGCCTGGGCCGCGAAGGCGGG
Organism: Pseudarthrobacter quantipunctorum; assembly: GCF_045291495.1. Taxonomy (NCBI): domain Bacteria; kingdom Bacillati; phylum Actinomycetota; class Actinomycetes; order Micrococcales; family Micrococcaceae; genus Pseudarthrobacter; species Pseudarthrobacter quantipunctorum. The sequence goes on along the minus strand of NZ_CP148033.1, from coordinate 349,169 downwards.
TCCGAGGGCATCGCCGAATACACCACCACCCAATACATCGGCATCGCTGATCCGTACGCCGGCTAAACCAGCGCAAGACCAGCCCGCCCAGCTAGTTCAGCTCGAGCACGTGCAGGCCCAGCCAGAGCACCAGCGTGTCCTCAGGCTGGTCCAGATCCACGCCGAAGAGGTCACGCAGGCGCTTGAGGCGGTACCGGAGCGTGTTCTGGTGCAGGGACAACGCCGCCGCCGTCCTTGCGGAATCGCGGGAGCAGTCCAGGTAGGTCCGCAGCGTCAGCGCATAACCGGTGCCGTAGTCGGCGTCGTACTCTTTGATCCTCCGCGCGGCAGCGGACAGAAGGTGCGGCGCCTTCCGGAACGTTGCGGCCAGCTCCAGGAGGGTGAGGCGGCTGCGGACCTCCCCTGCGCTGGCGTAGGTGCCCGGGGAGCCATCCGAGGCGAGCATCAGCAGGACAAGATCAGCGTCATGCCGTGAACGGCTGATCTCCGGGACGGTGCCGACGGCGGGACCCGCCGCCGCCCGCATCTCAACTCCCAGCGAGGCCCGGGCACGGTCGTTGAGCCGCCGGGCAAGGGCTTCGATCGAGCCCAGGGAAGGCCCGGCCGCCGCCGGAAATATTGCGTAAATGGTGGGGCCCACCTGCACGCACTGGGCGCCCTGGCCGTGGGCTTCGCACTGCGTGGTCACCAGGTCCGCAATCCGGACCAGGGTGGTCTCGGCTGCCTGCCCAACCTCCGGCTGGAAAGCGACGACGGCGAAAGGGCCGGAATGCCTCAGCCCCAGCTGTTCTGAAACCAGGACGGCGTCGTCCCCTCCTTCGAGGAGCCTGCGCAGCAGCTCCGCCCGCTGCTGGCGCGCAAGATCATGGCTGCTGCGGGCGCGGAGCATATGGAGCGCCGCGATGTCCGCGGCACGTTCCAGGGCCTGTTCGGCGTCACTGTCCAGGTCTCCATCGACATCGACAACCCAGATTGACCCCAGGGGCTCCTTCCCGGCCCGGACCGCTATCGCCAGCCTGTCCATGGCCGGGCGGACGCCCTCGATCCGGACTGCCCCGGAGGACCGGAATACCGCGGCATACTGGCCGGCGTTCTCCGGCAGGTAGGGAACCTGCCGGCCAAGGATTCCCCTGCGCCGGTCCTCATCGATCGGCTGGTCCTCAAGCGTGGAGTACGCCAGCACCTGTTCCTGCAGGTTCTCGATGGTGGTGGCCCCGCCGACCATCGCCGCGATGGCGTTCGCCAGCGCAAAAAGATCCCCCACTCCCAGTGGCGAGACCGTGCTGCCGGCATCCGCCGAGGCGTTGAGCGCGGAGTCCAAGAGCGCGTTCAGATGCCGCCACCGCACGTCGTCGTCCACCACCAGGAGGGCTATGCCGGCATCATCCGCCACCTTGGCGAGGTGCTCGATGTCCTGCTGAAGCTTCTTGACCACCACGGCAGCAAAGCCGGCTTCCGCCGCAGCCCGGATCACCCCGGCGGTATCCGGTTCCGCGGGGTGCAGCCCAATCCCGAGCAAAATGCCGCCGGGCAGCCCTTCAAGCGGCCCGAAGGGGTCATAGAGGGAAGGGCTCATCAGGGACACCCTGGGCGGCGCCGCCCTTGAGCCAAGGACCAGCCCGGTGTCCTGGAGCATCTCCAGCAGGTGGGGCAGGTGGGTGCTGCTGTTGAGCTGCGTGGCCTCCGTCATAACGCCAAAGCTTTCCACCCGTAGTGCTGGAACACAACAAAGTCTGGCAACCTTCATTGGCTGCACTGAAGCCCCCGCCTGCCGGCGCAACAGATAGTTGACGCATGTCACTTACTCTTGACGCTGGCCCTACCGCACTTCAGGCCGCAGAATCAGCAACCGCAGCAGCCTCCAGGGCCGGCGTCCTGGTGGTGGACGAACACGACCGCGACCGGCTGCGGGACGTGGAAGCACTGCTCATTGCCATCTGGGGCATGTCGCCACACGGGGCACCCATCCCCTTCGACCTCCTGCGCAGCATCTCCCATGCCGGGTGCAACGTGTCCGCCGCCTACAGCCAGGCAGGCCACCTGTGCGGGGCAGCGGTGGGCATCGTCTCCCCCGGGGGACGGTCCACCTACTCGCTGATTGCCGGCGTGCTTCCCGGCACCGGGGACAAGGGCGTCGGCTTCGCCCTCAAGCAACACCAGCGGGCCTGGTCGCTGGCCCGGGGCATCGACACCATGACCTGGACCTTCGACCCGCTGGTCAGCCGGAATGCCCGCTTCAACCTCACCAAGCTGGGCGCGCACGCATCGGAGTACGCCCGCAACTTCTACGGCGAGATGCAGGACGAGATCAACGCCAACGACGAAAGCGACCGGCTGGTGGCGGTCTGGCCGCTGTCCTCCCAGCGGAGCACGGACGCCGGACTGGGGATCCAGGCTGAGCTCGAACTTCCGCCTGCCCACCTGGCTCACGTTCTCGAATACGGCCCTGACTCGCTGCCTGTCCTCCTGGAATCGGAGGGAACCCTCTGGTGCCGCGCTCCGAAGGACATCGTGGCGCTCCGCAGCTCCAACCCGGACGCCGCTGCCCAGTGGCGCGTGCTGCTGAGGGAGATCTTCGAATCCGCTTTCGCCTCGGGACGCCGGGCATCCGGCGTCACCCGCGGCGGCTGGTACCGGCTCGCCGCAGCCGGCCAGGCCTAACCCCACCCCAAGAGGAGTACCAATGCCCATCACATCCCGTTCAGTAACGGCCCGCACCGCCGTCATGGCCGCCGGCCTCGCCCTGGCGACAGGCCTGGCAGCCTGCTCGGCAGAGGCAACACCTGCCAGCAACTCCAACCCCTTCTCGGAAGGCGCAGTGGATCCCGCGGCCGCCGCCGCACTGCCCGAGCGCTATAAGAGCGCCGGCGTCATCAACGTCGCCTCCGACATTCCCTATCCGCCCATGGAGATGTTCGACGAGAACCAGCAGCTCACGGGCCTGGACTACGATCTTGCCCAGGCCCTCGGAGCCAAGCTCGGTGTGCGGCTGGAGCTCCAGACCCAGGCGTTCGACAGCATCATTCCCTCGCTGCAGTCAGGCAAGAACGACATCATCATGTCCGGGATGAACGATACGCCCGAGCGCCAGGAAACCCTGGACTTCGTGGACTACTTCCATGCGGGATTCTCTATCCTGGTTCCCGAAGGAAACCCCGGGAACATCACCACCGTCCTGGACCTGTGCGACAAAGACGTCGCCGTGCAGAAGGCCACCGTCCAGGCAGAAATCCTCCGCACGTACGAGCAGCAGTGCCTGGACAAGGGATCCAGGCCCATCAGGGTTTCCGAACTCCCGCTGGAGACGGATGTCCAGACAGCCGTCCGGTCCGGGAAGGCCGCAGCCGACGTCGTCGATTCCGCCGTGGCAGCCTATGCCGCCACCACCGCCGGCGACGGGAAGATCTTTGACCTCGTCAAGGACCCCGCCAACCCGGCCGGATACAACCCCGTCTACACCGGCATCGGCGTGCTCAAGAAGGACGCGGAGCTTTCGAAAGCGTTGCTCGCCGCCCTCCAGTCGCTTATCGCCGACGGCACCTACGACCGGATCCTGGCGAAATACAACCTCTCCGACTACACGGTCAAGGAAACAGGGCTGAACCTGGGCGGTACCAAGCCATGACCCCCGCCGTCGCAACACCCCGCCAGCCTGCTGCCCCCGGAACCGCGCCTGCCGACGGCGGCGGCCAGGACGACGTCGTTGCCGTTCCCCTCCGGCACCCCTGGCGCTGGGTGGGAGCAGCGCTGCTGGCCCTAAGCGCCGCCGCGCTGGCGTCATCGCTGTGGACCAACCCGAACATCGACCACGGCACCATCGGCACCTACCTGTTCCATCCCCGGATCCTCGGGGGCGTGGGCCTGACCATTGTCCTCACCGTTGTCTCCATGGTGGTGTCCACGGTCCTGGGCGTATTCCTCGCGGTGATGCGGCTGTCCAGGAATCCCGTCATGAACGCCTTCGCCTGGTTCTACGTCTGGGTTTTCCGGGGCACTCCGCTGCTGATCCAGGTGGTGTTCTGGGGCTACCTCGGGCTGCTTTATTCACAGATCTCGCTGGGTATCCCTTTTACGGATTTCACGGTCTTCTCGGTGGACACCAACACCCTGGTTCCGGCCTTAACTGCCGGGCTGCTGGCCATGACCCTGAACCAGGCCGCCTATTCCGCGGAAATCATCCGCGGCGGAATGCTGTCTGTCGACTCCGGCCAGCAGGAAGCCGCCTCCTCCCTGGGAATGTCCCCGGCGTTCACCTTGTTCCGGGTGGTCCTGCCCCAGGCCATGCGGGTCATCATCCCGCCGATGGGCAATGAGACCATCTCGATGCTCAAGAACACGTCCCTGCTCTCCGTCATCGCAGTGCTGGAGCTCTACACCGTCGCCACCCAGATCTCTTCCCAGAACCTGCGCCAGGTGGAACTCCTCATCGTGGTCAGCTGCTGGTACCTCTTCCTCACCTCCGCATTGTCCGTTCCGCAGTACTACCTGGAACGCCACTACGGACGGGGCAACGCCCGGCAGCAGGCCCCCACTCCCCTGGCCAGGATCAGGGCCGTGCTCGGCAAACAGCCGGCCCCCGGTACGGCAACGCTCCCCGGTTCGGCCCCGAAAGCATCGAAAGGACACCAGTCATGACTGAGGCACTGGTCTCTCCCAAACCTGGCCACCGCCCGGCAGCGCAGCCGCTCCTCGTGGCCAGCAACGTCCGGAAGCACTACGGCGGCGTCGAGGTCCTCAAAGGCATCTCCCTGACCGTCAACAGCGGGGAGGTCATGTGCCTCCTGGGCCCCTCCGGTTCAGGCAAGTCCACCTTCCTGCGGTGCATCAACCACCTGGAAAGGATCGACGGTGGCCGGATCTCCGTTGCGGGGGACCTGATCGGCTACGCGCAGCGCCAGGACAAAATCTTCGAGATGAGCCCCCGCGAGGTTGCCAGGCAGCGCCGCGGCATCGGAATGGTGTTCCAGCGCTTCAACCTCTTCCCCCACATGACGGCCCTGGAAAACATCTGGGCCGCCCCGGTGGGCGTCAAAAGGGTCCCCAAGGCAGAGGCGATCGAGCGGGGGAAGGAACTGCTGGACCGGGTGGGGCTGGCCCATCTGGCCAAGGCCTATCCGGCGCAGCTTTCGGGCGGTCAGCAGCAGCGCGTCGCGATCGCCCGCGCCCTTGCCATGGACCCCCAGCTGCTCCTGTTCGACGAGCCAACCAGCGCCCTTGACCCCGAACTGGTGGGAGATGTCCTGGACGTGATGCGCACCCTGGCAGCGGACGGAATGACCATGATCGTTGTCACCCACGAGATCGGCTTCGCACGCGGGGCCGGCGACAGCGTGGTGTTCATGGACGGCGGCGTGGTGGTGGAGTCCGGCGCCCCCGAAGACGTGCTGGACAACCCGCAAAACCCCCGGACCATCTCCTTCCTCGAAAGCGTGATGTAGTCCCGCTTTGCCCGCCCCCTCCGAACCGTCCTCCCCTTGTGAACTGTGAGCCTTGCCGTGAAGATATCCCGCGCCACCATCACCCTTATCGACCTTCCACTGCTGGAACCGTTCGTGGTTTCCTACGACAGCTACGCCTCCATGCCCAGCATCATCCTCACTTTGGAGACCGACGACGGCCTGACCGGGTACGGCGAAAGCGTTCCGGACGGGCACATCACCGGAGAGACGCCCACCGGGACGGTGGAAGCACTGCGGACGGAGCTGATTCCAGCGGTGCTGGGGCTTGACCCCCGCGACATCACGGCCGTCCACCAGCACCTCAATAAGGCGCTTAAAGGCTGCGGAGCCGCGAAGGCCGCCGTCGACATTGCCTGCTGGGACCTGGCCGGGAAGGCGGCCAACCGCCCCATCTACAGCCTGCTGGGCGGGCGCCGTCCGGAACACCCCACCATCGCCCGGGTGATGAGCATCCTCGCCCCGGAGGCCCTGGCCGAACAGGCAGTGCAGGCGCGGAGCCAAGGGTTCCGCCACCTCAAGATGAAGCTCGGCGGCGGTGATGGCCTGGATGTTGAACGAGTGCGGGCTGTCCGGGCAGCAATCGGCACGGACCTGGCCATCCGGGTGGACGCCAACCAGGGGTGGTCCGATCCCGCAACCGCAAGGGAAATGATCCGGGCTTTGGAGCCGTACGGGATCGACTGGGTGGAGCAGCCGCTCCACGCCGACGACATCGACGGTTTCAGGCTGCTGCGCCAGGCCACCGGCGCCCGGCTTATGGCCGATGAATCGGTGGTGGACGCCGCCGACCTGGTCCGGTTTGTCCGGGACCGGTCAGTGGACATGGTGAACCTCAAACTGATGAAGAGCGGCGGAATCACGCCCTGCCACCGCATGGCCACGCAGGCAGAACTCGGCGGCCTGAAAGTCCAAATCGGTTCCATGCTGGAAACCAGCATCGCCTCGTCCGCCGGGTTCCACCTTGCCCTGTCCCACCCCAACATTGTGTCCACTGAACTCTCAGGCCCGGTGAAGTTCGCCCGGGAACCCGGAAACCTTGCCTATGTCCTGCCCGAAGTCCACGTGGGGGAAGGTCCGGGGCTGGGCGTTGACGTGGACCGTGATGTCCTGGCCGACCTGACGGTGAGTGAGTGTGAGGTAATGGCCTGATCTATAAGGGAGGGCAGCGCTATCCTCCCGGCGGCACGTTCCGGCCGCCGGGATCAGCGCTGGATCAGGCGTTCTGCTTGATGAGGTCTTCGGCTTCCTTGAACCATGCGTCGGCGGCGCCGTCGACGGTGAGCTTGCCGTAGTTGAGGTCCGAGGCAACGCGCTTGAAGGATGCCTCGAGCGTGCCGAAGCCGACGATGGGCGGCTCCGGGGCATCCTTGAGGTACTGCTCGATGGACTTCTCGTAATCCACTACCAGCTTGTCCGTACCTTCAAAGGTGGTCCCGTCGCGCTGGGTCTTGGACGCCGGAACACCGCGGGAGGTCTTGAAGATCTGGCCCACCTCGGGATCATTGACCATGAAGTCGATGAAACGGCCAGCAGCGTCCTTGTACTTGGTCTTGGCGCTGGCCACCATCAGCATGGAGGGCTTCAGGAACAGGCCCAGGTTGTCCGGATCGTCCGAGGGCGGGGGCACCAGCTTGAGCTCCTTGGCACCGGTGTCCGAGAGGTAGCCGGCCATGAAGTTGTCCCAAGTACACTCGGTCGCTGCCGAGTTGGAGCTGAACGGGGACTTGGGGGCGAGCTGGGTGACTCGCTCCTCGGAAATCATGGCCGGGGTGCCGCGCAGGGCCGCGGTCTGGTTCCACCACTTCTTCAGGTCATCCTTGGTGAAGCCGAGCCTGCCGTCCTCGGTGAAGGCCTCGATGTTGTTCTGCCGCAGCCAGATGTTGAACATCCACCAGACGGACGTGTAGTCCCCGCCGCCATAAATCGCGCCGTTGCTCTTAGTGCCTACCTCCGTCATGAAGTCGTTGAACTCTTTGTACGTCCACGTGCCGGTGGGCTCGGCGATGCCCAGGGGCGCGAGCTTGGCGGGGTCGTAGTAGACGGCGAACGCGTTGGTGCTGGTGGGGATGCCGTACGTCTTGCCACGGATCTGGCCCGAGGGCAGGAGGGACTTCTCAAAAGCGTCCGTGTTGATGTTCACGGTGCCCAGGTCCAGGAGCTGGTTCCGCTGGCCGTAGTCACGCAGGTAGGACAGGTCCCACTGCATCACGTCCGGCAGGCCACCGCCGGCAGCCTCAGTGGCACGCTTCTGCCAGTACCCGGCGAAGTCCGTGAAGTTGCCGTTGACCTTGATGTCCGGGTTCTTCTCCTCGAACAGGGCGATCGCCTTGCGGGTACGTTCCGCCCGGTCGTCGTTGCCCCACCAGGTGTAGTTGATGGTGACCGGGTTCTCCGCGGAACCCGTCTCTCCAGCGCTGGTGCTGGATCCCGTGCCGCACGCGGCCAAAGCTGCGGCAGATGCGGCGCCGACAGCCACGGTGGTGAGGAAATGCCTTCTGTTGATCATGGGAGCCTCCTTGCTCAATGTGTTGCCTGCTGGTCCGGACATTCCTCTGTGAGGTGACCTGGACTACACGCTGTGAAACGTATCAGTCGGCTGCGGAAAAATCCAGAAACATTTCCGTTGACAGGAAAATTGCAGCAACATAGGCTTGGTTCGCGATCACATCCCCCATGTCAGGAGAACCGTGAGCTTTCCTTCCCGCCGGGTCACCCTGGCCGACGTCGCCAATGCCTCTGGGGTGTCCATTGGGACGGTTTCCAAGGCGCTCAACAACCGGGGCCAGCTCCGGGAAGATACCCGGGACAGGGTCCTGGCTGCAGCACACAAGCTTGGCTTCGAAACCCTGCCTGCCGAAAGCAGCAGCGGCGGGGTGATCACCATAGGCCTGGTCACCTCGGACGACATCGGACGCTTCAGCATTCCGGTGATGTACGGCCTCGAGGATTCATTCGGCCCTGACCAGGCCTCGGTGCTCATCAGCAACTCACGGGGTGACCTGGTCCGCGAGCGCCACTGCGTTGAAACGCTCGCCTCGCGGAATGTGGACGGAATCGTCGTCATGACCAACCACACCGGCCCCCGCGCCCCGCTACCCAAGACATCAGTGCCGATCGTCTATGTCATGGGACAGTCTTCAGACCCCGAAGACATGTCAGTGGTGGTGGACCAGGTCCAGGGCATGCTCCTGGCTCTTGAACATGCAGCCAACCTGGGGCATCAGAACATCGCCTACGTGGCGGGCCCCCGCCAGGACTACTCTGCCCGGATCCGCGCCCAGGCCGTCCAGGAACACGCCCCGACCTTCGGGCTCACCCTCGTGGGCGACCGTGCACTGTACGGAAACTGGTCCGAGGCATGGGGCAGGCAGGCAGCCCAGATGCTCCGCCAGCGGGTGGAACCCGTGGACATGGTGCTCTGCGGAAGCGACGAAATCGCCCGCGGCGTAGCTGACGGCCTGCGCGAGGCAAACATCGTTGTGCCCCACGACGTCTCAATTATCGGCTTTGACAACTGGGCAGCAGCGGCCCTGAACAGCCGCCCCGCCCTGACCACCATCGACATGAACCTCGAAGAACTGGGCCGCGCGGCAGGAGCACGCGTCCTCGAAGCCATCACCGGAAATTCCAGGCCCGGCATAGACGCGCTGCCCTGCCAGCTCATCGTGCGCGATTCCACCTAGCCCCTTTCATTCACCCCCTACAGAACACGAGGGAACAATGATGTACCCACCACCCTCCCTTCAGCGCGCCCAAAAACGCCGCGCCGATGGCATCAGCGGCCCCAGCCGGCGTTCAGTCCTTACTTTGGGAGCCGCAGCCGCGGCCCTTGGCCTGACGGGATGTTCGGCTGTGCTGCCGGAAGCGAACGTCACCGCCGCCGGCTTCGGGAAGAACCCTTCCGGCACCATCCGGTTCTGGTGCCGAAGCACGGCGTTCAAACCGGCGCAGCTCATCGTGGACAAATACCATCAGGCCCAGCAGGCAGTGCGGATCCAGCTCACGGTGCTGCCGGAGGGGCAGATGACAACAAAGCTCGCCACCTCCATCCGGAGCGGCGCCGTTCCAGACGTTGTGGCCCCCGATTCCGTCACCAGTCCGGTTTTCACCACCCGGGAAGCCTTCACGGACCTCACCTCCCTGGTGACGGAACTCCCCTACGCCGCCCACCTCAACAAGCCGCTCCTGGACGTGGCCTCCTACGAGGGAAAGATCTACGGGCTGCCGGCACTTTCCAACGTCTCGCAGCTGTTCTGGAACAAAGAGCTCTACGCCAAAGCCGGCTTGGACCCTGAGCAAGGGCCCGTTAACTTCGCGGAGTACCTGGAGCATGCCGCGGCCCTGCACGGGATCGACGGCGTCTCCGGAGTCACCTTCACCGGCAACTCCGCGGGCATCCTGGGCTACGTCATCCAGCCGCACTTCTGGGCAGACCAGAGCCCTTTCTACGACGGGCCATTGGGCCGGCAACAAGCTGCGGTGCTGGGCAATGATCCGCTCCGCCGGACGCTGGAACTTTACCGGGAGCTCCACAGGAAGGGCCTCTCGCAACCAGGGGCAGCAGCAGATTCCGGAGCGGCCTGGGGCCAGGACTTCCTGGCCGGAACCGTGGGACTGTTTCCCGGGTCCTACGACCTGGTGGTGGGCAGCGCCAAGCCGGAGTTCCTGGACAAGCTCGGCGTCAGTGCGTTTCCCGGGCCGGCCGGAAACTTTTCCCAGTTTTCCGGCGGCGCGGTGCTGTCCATCCCCCGAGGTGCCCCAAACCCTGAGGCGGCGTGGGACTTCATCCGCTTCGTGGGCGAACTTGAACAGCAGTCGGAACTGGCGGCGCTGGGCTGGTACCCGGTCCGCAGTGACATCCTGGAGACCGATTTCAGCGAGAAGTTCCCGCTCATGGTCCCGGGCATGGAACGGATGAACGACGGGTTCGCCGCTCCCACAACGCTCTATACACAGCTCACCAACACCGTACGGTCACCGTGGCTTGCGATGTTCCGCGAAGCAGTTTTCGGCCAGGAGGCGATGGAGGACATCCTCTACCGCGGGCATCAGGAAACCGCCCGAGTTTTGAAGGTGAACCAGGCATGACCACCGCAACCCCCTCCCTTAGCCGCGACAAGCGCACGCGCGCCCCAAAACCCGCCTCGCGCCGCGATTCCTATACCGGGATGCTTATGCTCGCGCCGGCCATGCTCCTCGTCGCCGCCTTTGTCATCTTTCCGCTGCTGTTCGCAGTAGTCATCTCACTGACCAACTGGCCGCTCGTTGGCGATGTGGAGTTCACCGGCGTCGAAAACTACCTCACTGCCTTCACTGACACCACCTTCTGGGGATCCATCCTCTACACGCTCCTTTTTGCGGTGGTCTCCACCGTGCTGGGGGTGGTGGTCGGCTACCTGCTCGCCGTGCTGGTCCGTTCCAACCGCAGGGGTGCCGGGCTCATCCGCACCGCCGTTTTCCTTCCGTACGTCATCGGCATCACGTCATTCAGCTTCGTTGCCCTGCTGGAGTTCCGGCCGGACAGCGGCGTGCTGGACCAGATCCTGCTGGGGCTCGGCATCACCTCTGCGCCTACTCCTTGGCTTCTGGACGCAACCAGCGCCACGGTCCTCATAGTCCTGCTGGGCGCCTACGTGGGGTCCGGGTTCGCCATGATCATCCTCATGTCCGGCATGCAGGGCATCCCGGACGAACTGTACGAATCAGCACAGATCGACGGCGCGGGACGGTGGCAGCAGGAATTCCTGGTGACGGTCCCGCTGGTCAAGCGCTACCTGGGGCTCCTGACGGTCATGGGATTCATCGGGGCCGTCCTGGCTTTCACCCAGTTCTTCATCATCACCGGCGGCGGCCCCGGAACCGGCACCCTGACCGTGATGCTCTACGTCTACAACAAAGCCTTCGGCGACCTGCAGGTGGGCTACGCAACCGCCCTGTCCTTCGTGGTGGTCATCATCGCGGCGATCCTCACGCTCATCCAGTTCCGCGTCATGCGCGAGGACTGACCCACCCACTTCTTTGGCCCGGCCCCGAACAGGAGATGCCATGACAACGTCCGTCGAAGCGCCGCCGCAGGTGACGCACCACAAGCCCCGCCCCACCACACCCCCCGCTGCCTCCCGGGCACGGACAGCTGCCCGGTTGAGGACCGCCATCTATGCGGTCATCGGCACCGCAGTGTCCATCGCCTTTGTCATCCCCGTGGCGTGGTCCTTCCTCCGGTCCCTGCAGCCAGGATCCCAGATCGCGGCCCCGTCATCGGAGCAGTCATTCGAAAACCTGACCTTTGAAAACTACACGGGGCTCATTGCCAACATCGGGGCAGGGTCCTACATCTGGAACAGCCTGGCCATTGCCCTGGGCGCCGCCGTGTTCAGCGTCATCATCACCGCCCTGGCCGCCTACGCCCTGGTGAACTTCCCGTTCAAGGGGTCCAACATCGCATTCGCACTCATCCTGCTGACCATGATGGTCCCGTTCCAGGCCATCCTGACGCCGCTCTTCCTGGAGATGAACGCGCTCGGCCTCACGGACTCACTGGCCGGCATCATCGTCTTCCACATCACCTTCAACCTGCCCTTCGGCGTCTTCCTGATGCGGAACTCCTTCGCCCAGATCCCCAGGGAAGTTGTTGAGGCGGCACGGATCGACGGTGCCGGTCCACTCAGGATCCTGCTTTCGGTGCTGCGGCCCATGATTGTCCCCGGCGCCGTCACGGTGTTCCTTTTCGCCTTCCTCGGCGGATGGGGGGATTTCCTGGGGGCGCTGACGTTCCTCACCAAACAGGAACTGTTCACCCTGCCCGTCGCCGTCCAGAACCTCGCCTCCGGCGCGTTCGGCGTGGTGAACCACGGCTACGTCATCGCAGGGGCCGTCCTGCTCATGCTCCCCTGCATCATCCTGTACGCGGCGGTCCAGCGCTACTACGTGCGCGGCCTCGTAGCCGGCGCCGTCAAAGGCTGAGCGCAGATATCCTCCTGCGCCGCCGAAGCAACCCAAGAAAGCAACCATGCACCTCACCAGTCCCCCGGCAATCACGCAACTGCCGCCGTCGTCCTTTCCCCTGGACCGGATCCGGCTGCTGCCCGGCCAATTCAAGACCGCGCAGGACGTGGACGTCCGGTATGTCCTCGAACTCGACGCCGACCGTCTCTGCGCGCCATACCTGAAAGAAGCGGGACTTGGCACGGCGGCGGAACCCTACGGCGGCTGGGAATCCGACGGGATGGGAGGGCACATCGGCGGGCACTACCTGACGGCCTGCGCCCGGCTCTTCGCCGCCACCGGCGACGTCCGGCTGCTGGAACGGGTGCAGTACGTTGTGGAGGTCCTGGAACAATGCCAGGCTGCAGCCGGAAACGGCTACCTCGGGGGCGTTCCCGGCGGACGCCGGCTCGGCGAAGAGCTGGCGGCCGGGAACATCGACGCTGATCTCTTTACGCTCAACGGCCGATGGGTCCCGCTCTACAACCTGCACAAGACCTTTGCCGGCCTCCTGGACGCCTACACCTATGCCCGTTCCGAAAAAGCCCTGACCGTACTCACCCGGCTGGCGGACTGGTGGCTCACGGTCTCGCGCCACCTGGACGACGACTCCTTCGAGGAGGTACTCAGCACGGAGTTCGGCGGCATGAACGACACCTGGACGTCCCTTGCCCGGCTGACCGGCCGGGAAGACTACCTGAGCGAGGCCCGCCGGTTCTCGCACCGGGCACTCCTCGACCCGCTGGCTGCGGGTGACGACCGGCTGGATGGACTTCACGCCAACACGCAGATTCCCAAAGTTGTGGGTTACGAACGGTTTGCCCAGGCTACCGGGGACGCGCGCTGCTTCGGGGCATCCGACTTCTTCTGGGACGTCGTCACCCAGGAACGGACCGTGTCGATCGGCGGCAACAGCGTCCGGGAGCATTTTCATCCGTCGCGTGACTTCACTCCCATGGTCCTGGACGTCCAGGGCCCGGAAACCTGCAACACGTACAACATGCTGAAGCTCGCCAAGCTTCGCTTCGAACGCACGGGTGATCCGGCAGCGGCGGAGTTCTACGAGCGCGCCACCTTCAATCACATCCTTTCCTCCCAGCACCCCGAGCGGGGAGGTTTTGTGTACTTCACGCCGATGCGGCCGTCGCACTACCGCGTGTACTCCAAAGTCCACGAATCAATGTGGTGCTGCGTGGGCTCCGGAATGGAGAACCACGCCAGCTACGGGGAGCTCATCTACAGCCACAGCGGCGACACTTTGGCGGTCAACCTCTACATTCCATCCACGCTGGACTGGACCGAGCGCGGGATACACGTTCAACTGGAGACGGATTTCCCGTACTCGGACGTCGCCACACTGACCGTCACCGCGGACGCACCCGCAGAGTTCACCCTGCGGCTTCGACGCCCCGCGTGGGCAACCGATATGGAAGTCCGCCTGCCGCAGAGCGACGCGGGCGTCTCCCCACAGGCTGGAACTGCCGACGACGGCCACCCCGTGCTCATCCACCGCGTCTGGGAGGGCACCACCACGGTTTCCATCCGGCTCCGCGCTGAAGTCCGGGCCGAATCGCTTCCGGATGGTTCGCCCTGGGTGTCATTTCTCTACGGACCCGTGGTCCTCGCCGCCAGGGAAGGGAACGCAGGCATAGAAAGCTTCGAAGCACCTGACGAACGCATGGGCCATGTTGCCGGCGGCCACCAGCTGGCGCTGGCACACACCCCGGTGGTCTCCGCGCAAGAGCCGGCAGACGCCGTCGTCCTGGTCAACCGCGAAGTGCTTTCCGCGGAACTCGCCGCCACCCAGGATGGTGCTCCCATCCGGATCCGGCTTGAACCGTTCGCAGGGATCCACGACGAGCGCTACACGGTCTACTGGCCAACCGGCACCGCCGGCGCGCGAACTGCCGAACTCGCCGCGATGGACGCAGACGCAGCGGAACTGGACGCCGTCGTCGACGCCGTCAGGGCAGGCGAGCAGCAACCAGAAGCTGACCACTTCTTCGCCGGCGAGGGCACCCGCGCCGGAGGGCAGGACGGGCTGCATTGGCGAACCGCAACAGGCTGGTTCTCCTATACCCTCAAGGATCCCAACTCTGAAGCAGCCTTCCTCAGGGTCAGGGTCCGGCAAAACCCGGGACGCCGCCAGCGGCTCACCCTCAACGGCTCACCGCTGACCAAGATACTGCGCTCCGGAACAGACCATGACTGCGAAGTAACCGACTACGCCATCCCCGCGGAAGCACGGCTCAAGGACCCGCATACCCTCGTGTTCGCGGTGCACGCAGAGCCCGGCTCCACCACCGAGGACTTGTTGTCCGTGGAACTGCGAAAAGGACCCTAGCGCCACTCGGGAAAAGTTCATTCATAGCGGGGCGCGATTTTCCGCTACGGGCTTGGCACCTGCGCGCCGGCGCGGACAGCTTCCCTGTAGGCGTCGATTTTCCGTTCCAGCGCACTGAGGTGCAGGTGCACGTCGGCTAGACGTTCAAGAACGGCGGCATGGTGCTGCTCAAGCAGTGCCAGCCGGTCTTCGGTGGGTGCCCCAGCCTGGTATGCGGCGGCATACTCCCGCATCTGTTGGATATTCATGCCGGTGCCGCGAAGCATGAGCACGCCCGCGAGCCAGCCCATGGTGGAAGGATCGTACCGGCGCCATCCGCTCAAACCTCTCTCCGGCGCGGGGGCGATCCCTTCCTTCTCGTAATAGCGGATGGTGTCAACGGTGATGCCGAGGGCCTCAGCAGCCTCACTAATTGTGAGGCCGCCATCGGGTCCGGCCGGTGTCAGGGAAGGCATGCTCCCCAGTCTCCCATTTGACATGGTGTGCACACCAGCATCGACGCTGGAGGCATCCGGATGTTCCGGAGCTTGTGTTTGGAGGACAGGATATGAAACAGGTTGCACTGGGCTCACAGGGCCTCACCAGTTCCGTCATGGGACTCGGCTGCATGGGCATGAGCGCCTTCTACGGCGGCGCCACGGAGAACGAATCGATCAGGACCATCCGCCGTGCACTGGACCTCGGGGTGACTATGTTCGACACCGCTGAGGCCTACGGGCCCTTCACCAATGAGCAATTGCTGGGGAAGGCGCTTGGCGGAGACCGCGATCGCGTGGGCGTTGCCACGAAGTTCGCCATAGAGTTCGACGACGACGGCACACCACATGGGCCGAACGGTTCCCCTGAGTACGCACGCAGGGCACTCGACCGGTCCCTTCGCCATTTGGGAACCGACCATATTGATCTCTGGTACCTGCACCGCGTCGACCCGGCTACACCGATCGAGGAAACGATCGGAGCGATGGGGCAGGCGGTAGAGTCCGGAAAGGTCCGTTACATCGGCGTATCTGAAACTTCCGCCGAAACCCTGAAAAAGGCCCATGCGACGTTCCCGATTACTGCGATCCAGTCGGAATACAGCCTGTTTGAGCGCGACGCCGAGCACAACGGCGTCCTGGACACTGCCCGGGAACTGGGCATCGGGTTTGTGCCGTTCTCACCTTTGGGCCGGGGCTTCCTCGGCGGAACAATCACCAGGAAGGATGACCTGCCGGAAGGCGATGCCCGCAGGAACTTGCCCCGATTCTCGGACTCAGCAATCGAGGCCAACCTCCGGATCGTCGACGTGCTGCGGACGCTCGCCGAGCGCAAGGGCATCACACCGGCGCAGCTCGCCCTTGCCTGGGTGATCCACAATGGCACCACCCCCATTCCAGGGACCACCAAGACCCATCGCGTGGAGGAGAACGCGGCCGCGGCCGACGTGGAGCTCACGCGGGAGGACCTCGCCGAGATCGACGAAGCGTCACCCCACGGAGCGGCAACCGGCACTCGGAACACGGAAGCGGCCATGGCCCGGGACCGCGGCTGAACGCCGTGTGAAAAGCGAGGTGCTAGCCAGCCCGCGTATCAAACCGCCGCCGGTACTCCGTGGGCGTTGTCGAAAAGACGGCGGCGAAGTTCTGCCGGAGGGTGACGGCGTTGCCGAAACCGCAGTCGGTAGCCACCTGTTCGATGGACAGGTCCGTGGTTTCGAGCAGCCGCCGGGCTGCGTCAAGGCGGCGGGCACGGATCCAGGCGGCCGGCGTCGTTCCTGTTGCGGCCCGGAAGGCGCGGACAAAGGTGCGGCGGCTCAGGTGCGCCTGCGCCGCCAGCAGGTCGACGGTGAGGGGTTCACCCAGCCGACTTAGGGCCCATTCCAGCAGGCGCGAGATCGGGTCATCCGTGGCGCGTTTTGGAACAGGACGCTCGATGTACTGTGCCTGCCCGCCCTCGCGGTGCGGTGCAATGACCAGGCTGCGTGCCACCTGGTTCGCCGCCTCGGCGCCGAGCCGTGCGCGCACCAGGTGCAGGCAAGCGTCCAGCGCGGAGGCGGTACCGGCAGAGGTGAGCACGTCGCCGTGGTCGATATAGAGCACGGACTGGTCCAGCGGAACATCCGGATGCCGCGCAGCAAGCGAATCGAACGCCTGCCAGTGCGTCACGGCCCTCCGTCCCGCAAGCAAGCCGGCGTCGGCGACGGGAATCGCGCCAAGGCACAACCCCAAAACAGGTGCGCCACGCCCGTGCGCGTCCTGGAGCACCTGCCGCAGCGAATCACTGGGGACGCGCCCGTCGTCGAACCATGAAGGCACCACCACCACGTCCGCCGCCTCCGCGGCCTCCGGCCCTTCCACCTCGCCCAGCCGGTAGCCCTCAGCGGTGGTGACCTCGCCTGCCTGGTCAGAGAACAGGACCGTCTTCCAGCCGGCAAGGCCCTGGCGGGCAACCTCGTCAAAGACGATCTGCGGAACGGCGAGGTGGAACATCGTTGCCCCATCGAATGCATAGACCGCAATCTTCATCCGGCCCCCTTCCCAACAGCTTGGCCTGAATCCATCGTATATCTGCCTTCGTGCCACTGTTGGCCTGCACCCGGGACGGGAAGACTGGAAAAGTTGCCAGCAGGCAGCCGAGAGAAACACCAGGGAGAACAAATATGAGCACCCCCCGCCGCGCCCTCATCCTCATTGATGTGCAGCAGCAGTACTTCAGCGGACCCCTCGAGATCCAGTACCCGCCGCACCAGGAGTCGCTGCCCACGATTGCCAGGGCAATTGACGCGGCCACTGCCGCAGGCATTCCGGTTGCCGTCATCCAGCACTCCGCGGGCGTTGGCGCACCAGTGTTTGCTCCGGGCACACCCGGGTTCGAGCTGCACCCCGAGATTGAAGGCCGCAAAACCGGTGAATGGAAGCAGCTGGTCAAGCAGTACGGCTCCGTCTACGCCGGTACGGACCTTGCACAATGGCTGCGGAAGCACGACGTCGACACGGTCACCTTGGTGGGCTACATGACCAACAACTGCGTGCTCGCCTCCGCCGTGGAGGCAGAGTTCCTGGGCTTCACTACGGAAGTCCTCTCAGACGCCACCGGCGCCATCAACCTCGCCAACCAAGCGGGTTCCGCCGATGCGAAGACCGTGCACACCACACTGCTCGCACTGCTGAACTCGAACTGGGCAGCCGTAGCCGATACTGACAGCTGGATTAGTGCCGTGGCTGCGCAGCAGGCCCTTGCAGGGAGCGACCTCGGCAGTTCTGCCGTCGCCGGTTTGGAGCTGGTCCCGCAGGCGTAACCGGCGGCCCGGGCTTCCCATTTGTCAGCACCGGCGGGAAGCCCGGGAACACCAGCAGCACTCACGCTGTTGCACCCACCGGGACCAAGCCCCCAACGAATATCAAGGACTGAATACATGAAGTGGTTTCTTCTCGCCGGCGCGATCCTGAGCGAGGTGACAGCCTCCCTGTCCCTGAAAGCGGCCCTTGATAATCCTGCCTTCTTCATTGTGGTGGTCCTCGGCTATTCCGCGTCCTTCGCGTTCCTCGCCGGAGTCCTCCGGAAAGGCCTTGGCCTCGGCGTCGCCTACGGCATCTGGGCTGCGCTGGGAGTAACCCTCACCGTGCTGCTGGCCGCCGTCCTTTTCGGCGAAGCGCTGACGCCGGTAATGATGGTCGGCGTCGCCATGGTGATCGGCGGAGTCCTCTGCGTGGAACTCGGGTCGCATAAGGAGCGGGCAGAAGAACCCGCGGAAGAAATGGTCCTCTCGTGATGTGGCTGCTGCTGTCGGCAGCAATCCTCACCGAGGTGACCGCCACCCTGCTCCTGCGGGTCGCGTCCACCGGAAAGCGGCGCTGGTACGTTCCTGTCGCCGTCGGATACTTCCTTGCCTTCACCCTCCTCACGCTGACGCTGGAGCAGGGCATGAACCTCGGCGTTGCCTACGGCATCTGGGCCGCCGCCGGCGTCGCACTGACCGCCCTGGCCAGCCGCGTCTTCTTCAAGGAGACCATCACTCCCGTCATGATGCTGGGGCTCGGCCTCATCATCGGCGGTGTCCTGCTGATCGAACTGGGCGCGGCGCACTAGGCAGGACCGGCCCCTTCGAGGCTGGGACGGCCGGATGCCGTGGCAATCGGGCCTGTTCTCTCATCGCGGACGGCCCCTCCCCCATGCGCTCCGTCCATGTTCAAATGGGAAGGTTGAACCGGCCGCCCGAGTCCGCTCCACGGCCTCGGCCCGATGGAAGGAAGCACATGACCGATCGCCCGGAACACCCTCCAATCCCCACGCCCGGAAGCGCCCAAGGCCTGGACAGCAAGGTCGAGGGCGGATGCCCGGTGGACCACGGCAGCGTGACCTCGCACGGCAGCGAGAGCGAAAACCCGGCCATCGATTCGCCCCAGCCCAAGGGGCACCGGCCGCGGACCGTCGCGGACTGGTGGCCCAACCAGCTGGAACTCTCCGTGCTCCACGCCAACCACCCCAAAGGCAACCCGCTCGGCCCGGACTTCAGCTACCGGGAAGAGTTTCAGAAGCTCGACGTCGAGGCACTGAAGCAGGACATCACCGAGGTCCTCACCACTTCCCAGGACTGGTGGCCGGCGGACTTCGGCCATTATGGCGGCCTGATGATCCGCTTGAGCTGGCACGCCGCCGGCACCTACCGCGTCCACGACGGGCGCGGCGGCGCCGGCGACGGCAGCCAGCGGTTCGCGCCGCTCAACAGCTGGCCGGACAACGCCAACCTGGACAAGGCCCGGCGCCTGCTGTGGCCTGTCAAGCAGAAGTACGGCCAGAAGCTTTCCTGGGCCGACCTGCTGGTCCTCGCCGGCAACGTCGCCCTCGAATCCATGGGCTTCAAAACCTTTGGTTTCGCTTTTGGCCGTGAGGACGTGTGGGAGCCTGAAGAGATCTTCTGGGGCCCTGAGGACACCTGGCTGGGCGACGAACGCTACATCGGCGAAGGCCAGATGTCGGAGGAAGTCGGTTCAACGGAAATGGGGCTGATCTACGTCAACCCCGAGGGACCCATGGGCAACCCGGATCCCAAGCTCGCAGCAGCGTTCATCCGCGAGACGTTCAAGCGGATGGCCATGAACGATGAAGAGACGTTTGCGCTGATCGCTGGCGGACACACCTTCGGCAAGACCCACGGCGCAGGCGACGCCGATGCGCACGTCGGCCCAGAGCCGGAAGGCGCCGACCTTGAAGCCCAGGGCCTCGGCTGGCTGAGCACCTACGGCAGCGGCAAGGGCGGGGACACGATCACCTCCGGCCTCGAGGTCACCTGGACGGACAAGCCCACCCAGTGGAGCAACCGCTTCCTGGAGATCCTGTTCGAGTACGAGTGGGAGCTGGTCAAGAGCCCCGCCGGCGCCCATCAGTGGGTGGCCAAGGACGCTCCGGAGATCATCCCGGACGCGCACGACCCCAACAAAAAGCACCGGCCCACCATGCTGACCACCGACCTGTCACTGCGCTTCGACCCTGTCTATGAGGAAATCGGGCAGCGCTTCCTGAAGAACCCGGACGAGTTCCAGCTCGCCTTCGCCAAGGCCTGGTACAAACTACTGCACCGCGACATGGGACCTGTTGGCCCGCACATGCTCGGGCCGTGGGTCCCGGAAGCCCAGCTATGGCAGGACCCCGTTCCCGCCGTCGACCACGAACTGATCGGCGAGCAGGACATCGCGTCCCTGAAGGCCCGACTCCTGGACTCGGGGCTGTCCGTCTCGCAGCTTGCCGGCACGGCGTGGGCCGCTGCCTCCACCTTCCGCAAGACCGACCGGCGCGGCGGCGCCAACGGCGCGCGGATCAGGCTGGAGCCCCAGCGCGGCTGGGAGGTCAACGAGCCTGAGCAGCTTTCGACGGCGTTGCAGGCCATCGAGCGCGTGCAGCAGGAGTTCAACTCCACCCAGGCCGGGGGCAAGAAGGTCTCGCTGGCGGACCTGATCGTCCTCGGCGGCTGCGCCGCGGTGGAGAAGGCGGCGGGCGACGCCGGCTTCCCCGTCACCGTGCCGTTCCGTCCGGGACGCACCGATGCCGCGCAGGAACAGACCGACGTCGAGCAGTTCCAGTACCTGAAGCCGCGGGCGGACGGGTTCCGCAACTACGTGCGCCCCGGCGAGAAGCTCCAGCCGGAGACCCTCCTGCTGGACAAGGCTTACCTGCTGGACCTGTCCGCGCCCGAGATGACGGCGCTGGTGGGTGGCATGCGCGCCCTTGGCACCAATGTGGGCGGCTCCAAACACGGCGTCCTCACCAACCAGCCGGGGGTCCTGACGAATGACTTCTTCGTCAACCTGCTCTCCCCCGGCACCAAGTGGAAGGCGTCCGAGAACGAGGAGAACGTCTACGAGATCACGGACGTCGCTACCGGCGAGCTGAAGTGGACCGCCACCCCGGTGGACTTGGTGTTCGGCTCCAACTCCCAGCTCCGGGCACTGTCCGAGGTCTACGCGAGCGGGGACGGCACGGAGAAGTTCGTCAACGACTTCGTGGCGGCCTGGGTGAAGGTCATGGAACTGGACCGCTTCGATTTGAAGTGATGCACGTGAACTGAACCCCTTTACTGATACAGGCGTCCGGGCCGGTTGCGTTTGCAGCCGGCCCGGACTGCTCTCATGCCGTGGCAAGTAGGGTGATTGCCCGGCATAAAGGGGGTTATTGCCCTGCACGAGGGGATACTGCCCGTTGAAGAGGGGTGGTTTCCCGCATTATTGGGGGGTTGGTGCCCGTAGAGGACACGGAGTTCCCTATGCCAGAATGGGCGTGGTTTCGCTTGTCCGCGATGATTCGTAGAAGGGCAAGTCGTGTCCGGCTGCGTGACTCAACTCTTACGCGGCCGCTTCCGTCCCCGCCGATGCCGGGGGCGTGCCGGATTGAGGGTGGCAACTCGGCGTTCTCCTACATCCGTGGCACCCCGTGAGCCTGAAGAAGGCGTCTCAGTAGTCGGAACTGGCGGTGGAGCCGTTCCGATCAATGATGGGCACGGAGATCATGACCGGGTTCCACCGCCTAAACCCTGACATCGGTTCGACGACGAACTGCACTGGAATAGCCGGGGTGATCCTGCACCCAGGATGCGAGCGCGATGTCTACTGATCCGCCTGTCCCCCTAAACGGGGCCACGGACGGGGTCCTCCGCAAGGTGGAACCGCCGGAGGTCGCTCTCACTGCCCCGGCCCCTCCGCTGCGGCGGGTGCTGTTCGCCAGCGCCGAGGCCTACCCGTTCATGAAGGTGGGCGGACTGGCTGATGTCAGCAGTGCCCTGCCGAAACGACTATCCGAGCTGGGCTTTGACGTCCGTCTGGTGATCCCGGCCTACAGGGGCCTCGCAGGCAGCCCGGTGCTGACGATCGATGTGCCGCTCGGTCCGATCGCCGAGCAGATCACTGTTCGCCGTCTCCCGTCCTTGGGCGCCGTGAAGGTCCTCGCGCTTGACGCTCCGGGGTGGTTCGACCGGAAGTTGCCGTACAGCTACCAGGACGGCGATGTCATGCCGTTTGTGCTGTTCTCCAAGGCAGTTACCGCATTGGCCGCCCAGGAGGAGTGGCGTCCGGACATCATTCACTGCAACGACTGGCATTGCGGGCTCGTGGCGCAGGAAGCCCGGCAGGGACCGCACAGCCAGGCATTAGCGAGAACCGGGATCGTCTTCACCATCCACAACATCACCTATCAGGGGCCGGTGGGCGCGGCAACCGACCAGCTGATAGGACTGCCGCCGCGCGGAAGCATGCTCGAACGAGGCATCACTTTTGCAGACCGGATAAACACCGTCAGTCCCCGCTACATGGAGGAGATCCTGACCCCAGCCCAGGGAGCGGGCATGGACGGGCTGCTGCGTGCCCGCAGGGAAGACGCCCGCGGCATCCTTAATGGCGTCGACTACGACGAGTTCAGCCCCGGGCGGGACACGTGGATCGACACCCGCTACAACGGCGACTTCATCGCAGGCAAGGGCGCGAACAAGAAGGTCTTGCAGAACCTGAGCAACCTGGAGCCCGCCCCAGTCCGGCCGGTCTTCGGCATGGTCGCCCGGCTGGTGTCCCAGAAGGGGGTTGGCCTGCTGACGTCCGCTTTGGAGCAGTTCGTCAGCCGGGGAACCCAGGTGGTGGTGCTGGGTGAGGGGGCAGCCCGGTACCGGCGCCAGCTGCAGTCGGCCACGCGGCGTTACCCCGGAAGCGTGAGCTACCATCCCACGTCGAGTGAGTCACTGGCACGGCAGGTCTATGCCGGCAGTGACTTCTTCCTTGCGCCGTCCGTTTTCGAGCCGTGTGGGCTGACGCCGCTGATCGCCATGAGATACGGGACCATCCCCATCGTGCGCCACACCGGCGGCCTCGCCGACACCGTGACGGATTACGCCGAGGATCCGGCAGAAGGCCTGGGGTTCGTCTTCGTGCAACGCCGGGTCGCGTCCATGCTGTCGGCGGTGGACAACGCACTGGCAGTCTTCTCGCGGGCGCCTGAATGGAACCGCCTGCGGAGCCGGGCAATGACGGCAGACTTCTCCTGGGGGGAGCCTGCACGTGAATATGTGGTTTTGTACCAGGAGGCTCTGCACTCACGCAGCACCGTGGAGGTCAGCCGGAGAACCGAACAGACCAGCCAGCCGGGACACCGGTCGAGGCCGGGCCCGGCTCCGCTTCCCTTGGCGCTCGTCCATCATGCCAATCAGTTCCTGATCACAGACGGCTACCAGGACCGGGAGGGCCTGACCTCACTCATCGGGGGGTACAGTGCGCTGCTGGGGCTGCACGAGAAGTACCGCGTCCCGCTCAACCTCCACTTGTCCGGGACGCTGATCGAGGCCGCAGCCTGGCAGCACCCCTGGTTCCTTGCGGAAGTCCGCCGGCTCCGCGACGTCGGCCTGGTCTCACTCACGGGCGGGACGTACTCCGAAAACATCCTCACCGCCTTCGACAGGGAATTCAACCGGCGGCAACTGCAGGAGTTGTTTTGGCTCTACCGGCGCCATCTCGGGTGCGCCCCGACCGATCTGGAGATCTGCTGGGTCCCTGAACGCGTATGGGACACGGAGCGCCTTGCCAAGGTCCTGACCGACCCGCGGCTGCCAAATGGCGGATATCGTTACGTCCTGCTCGATGACCGGCTGTTGTATCCCTCCGATGGTGGAGCCGGAGTCAGCGACAGGCTTGAATTTGACGGGGCTGACCCGGCCAGCCCTCCTCCTTCGGATGCCCTCCGCCCCTACCGCATCAAGGGCGGCAAGGGCCTGCAGGTTGTGCCGATGTCCACCCGACTGCGCTACTGGATCCCTCCGGAAAACAGGAGCCACTGGCGTAGCCTGTCCCGGGCGGCCGAGCTTCCAACGGCTCCCGGTGACGACAGCATCCTGGTCTACGCGGACGACATGGAAAAGAGCGCGGGAGTGGGGCCCTGGCACCCCAGTGCCCTCGGCCGGTATGAGGAGTTCCTGCGCTGGCTGGCCACCCAGCCCAAGCTTTTACCTGTGGACCTCTTATCGTGGCTTCACCAGCGCCGCAGGAACCCCGGTGTCCGGGTTGTGGAACGCGGAACCTTCGTGGAACTGGCCAAGGACTGGCACGCGGGAGAAGACTACAGCGGCTGGGGCAACGACGAAGCGTGGGCCCCTTACCAGGAGCACCTCGCCCGCGCCCGCCGTGTTGTGGCAGACGCCGAGCGGGCGGACGCAGAACCGCGGCTGACGGCGCTCGCCTGGAAGCATGTGCTTGCTTCCGGGTATGAGACGGCATGGCACGACACTGACCAGCCCGACCGGCGGCCGGCCGCCTGGGCCAAGGCTGTGGCGAGCCACGGGCGAGCCGCCTTCGTGCTGGCCGCAGCCGCCGTCTGGTTCGGCCGGCAGGCCCGCCCGCTGGAGGCCGAAATGGTTGACATTGACGACGACGGCATCGACGAGCTGGTGATGCGAAGCGAGCACCTGTTCGCGGTGCTCGCTCCGGATCACGGCGGCCGGCTGGTCTACCTGGCGTACCGGGGAGCACATGGAGGCGTTTTGGTAATCGGCAACCCTACCGACGACTGGAACCGCCAGGAGGGGCTGAACGGCTATATGGACGTCCCGGCTAACCACCCCGGTGCCCTTGCCGATGGCGGAGGCCTGCACGACCGATATGAAGCCAGCATCCACTGGTTGGACGGAGTAATCGTTTCGGAGCTGAGGAACGTGCAGGAGGACAGCCCTCTCTTCGGGTTGTGCAAAAGGGTGGTCCTTGATGACACTGCCGCCGCCTTGCTGGTGGCCTACGACCTGCCCCCGGGCGCGGACGGGGTCACCGTTCATACGTGCCTGTCGCCGGACTACTACCGTTTGCTCCGCCACGGCATGGCAGACCTGCACCGCATGGGAGGGGCCAGTTGGCAGGGTGCCTCCAGCCGGGCAACACAAGTATGGATAGCACTGGCCGACGACGAAGACAGCGCCTGGTGCGGCCCGGAGGCACAGGTACAGGGGCACGGCGTCCTCATCAGCCTGCGTGCGCACGCAAGGTCCTTCCACCTGCTCATCGGCCTCGGCGAGGTCGATGGGGAGCTCGCCCAAAGGACAGTAAAGTCGGCCCGGGAACGGCTCGTCACCCTGGCTGCACGCGAGCTGACAGGAGACGGGGCGTGAGTGCACCAAACCCTGACCCTGATGCACGGGCGCAGAGGCACGCGATTGCCGAGGCGCTGCTCGCTTCGCCGCCACCACTTGATGCCCTGCCTCCGGCACGGGTGCAGGTGCTCACACGCTCGGTTGTGCACGCTTCCCGCAGCCGGCCCGTTGTCCGGTGGACCGTGGCCCTTGACTCCGGGTCCGGCACCACCACCCTGCTGGCAGTGATCGGCAAGGGCTACCGCGCCGGCGGCGGCGAGCAGGCATGGCGGCTGCTCAGGAGCCTGCGCCTGGCTGGCTTCGATGACCCAGAGCTGAGCGTCCCTGCACCATACGGGTATGACCCGTCCCGCCAGCTTCTCGCGCAGGAGGAGGCGCCGGGAACCACGCTGCATTCGCTCCTGGACGGCGAGCCAGGAGCCGCGGCACCCGAAGCCGGCCGGGCAGGGCGCTGGCTGGCCCGCCTGCACCATGCCAGGGGCGTTCAGGCGCCCGATCTGGCGGCAGACTTTGAGCAGCTCAAACTGGCCCAGTATGCCGAGGCGCTGGCCGGGGTCCTGCCCCAGGCCGCTGCCAGGATTGCCGAGCTCACCGCGGCCACCATCGGGGAGCTGGCCAGGACCGACGGGGCCCGCGTGCTCACGCACGGCGACTTCCAACCCAAGAACATCCACTTGGACCGGTCCCGTCTTGTGGTTATTGACTTCGACCGGGCCGCATGGGCCCCTGCCGGGCGGGACCTCGGCCATTTCATCGGCCAGACCCTGACCATGGGCGCCTCCCGGCACGGAAACCTGACAGCCGCCGTGCCATGGGTGGACAGGTTCCTGGAAGAATACTCGGCTGCCGGCGGCGATGAAGGCGGAGTCCGATCCGTCCCGGCCTATGTTGCCCGCACCTTCGCCGAGGTCCTTTTCTACCGCCTCGTGGTCCGCCCGGTCCCGGACTCCTCGTTCGTCCCTGACTGGCTGGACGCCTGGGAACGGGCCGTCAGCTCCGCCGCGGGAGGGAGGTACCGGTGAGGCGGACCGGCAGGCGCCAGGCTCCCGCCGCTGCCGCGGCGGCGCACCCGCCCGGCTCTTCCATTCCGGTCATGCAGGCCCGCATGATCCTGCGCATCTTCGGACCGTTCCTGCGCCCGCAATGGCCAGGCTGCCTGCTGGCCGCGCTGCTCGCCGTCGCCGGGACCGGCATCGCGCTGCTCAAGCCGTGGCCGCTGAAGTATCTCTTCGACGAAGTGCTGCTGCCCAGCGGAAACCCCACCAGCCAGGACATCCAGTACATCCTGGTCCTGGTCGTCGTGGCACTGGCCGCCATCACCGTCCTGGACTCCCTGGTCGGCGCAGCCCGGAGCTACATCCTGACCGTGGTGGGCGAACGCGTCGCGGCATCAATCCGCACCAGGCTCTATGACCACCTGCAGCGGCTGCCGCTTGCTTACCACGAAGGCACACCCACAGGTGAACTGACCACCCGCCTGACAGGGGACGTCGACAAGGTGCGGGCGCTGCTTACCGTGACATTCGTTGACGCCTCAACGCACGTGCTCACACTGGCCGGCATGGCAGGGGTGATGCTGATCCTGGACTGGCAACTCAGCCTGGCACTGCTGCTGGTGCTGCCACTGTTGCTGCTCACGGTGTCCGGCTTTCGGGCCCGCATCCGCACAGTGGAGCAAAGCGCGCGCGACAGCGAGGGCGACCTGGCGGCGGTTGCCCAGGAGTCACTGGTGGCGATCAAGCTGGTCAAGGCCACAGGACGGGAAGAGGACGAGTCCAAGCGCTTCCGCCGCCACTCCGACGCCTCAGTCGCTGCCGTGCTGCGCTCGGCGCGCACCAGCGCCGCGTTTGGCGCCGCCGTCGACGCTGTTGTGGCCGTTGCCACCACAGGCCTGATCTGGCTTGGAGCCCAGCGTGTGCTGCAAGGGGCGCTTACACCGGGGGACCTGATCATCTTCACCTCGTACCTGCGTGATTTCTTCGGCCCAACACGGGCGTTGTCCAAACTGCCCGCCCAGCTGACTCGCGCCGGGGTGCGCGCGGCGCGCATCGCGGACACCCTCCGGCGCAGCCCTGACATCCAGGACAAGCCCGGTGCCCGTCCCGCCGGCCCACCCCGGAAGCAGTTGAGCCTGGACGGGGTTGGATTTGCCTACACCCAGGACCGCCCTGTCCTGCGGGACGTGGACCTCACCGTCCCTGTGGGCAGCACCCTGGCAGTCGTCGGACCCACCGGGGCCGGGAAGTCCACAATCGCGGCCCTTATGTGCCGGCTGCAGGACCCCACCAGCGGCCGGGTCCTTCTGGACGGCACGGACCTGCGCGACCTGACTGGCGCGAGCCTGCACGCCCAGGTGGGGCTGGTTACCCAGGACGCCGTACTGTTCCGGGCATCCGTACGGGAGAACATTGCGTACGGCCGGCCGGATGCCTCGCTGGAAGAGGTCCAGGACGCAGCCCGCGCGGCACAGGCCCACGCCTTCGTGCAGGCGCTGCCCCGCGGTTACGACACCGTGCTGGCTGAGCGCGGGGCAACGCTGTCCGGGGGCCAGAAACAACGGTTGGCGCTGGCGCGCGGTTTGCTGCAGGGCTGCCCGGTCCTGGTGCTCGACGAACCGACCACGGGCCTGGACGCCCAGTCCGAGCACGCGCTGCTGGAGGCCCTCCGGCAGGTGGCGTCCGGGCGGACCACAGTGATAATCACCCATCGCATGGCGGCGGCCATGGCAGCGGACCAGATCGTTGTCCTTGATGCGGGCCGGGTAGTGGAACGCGGCACACACCACCGGCTCATCGCCGGCGGGGGCCTCTACGCCGAGATGTGCCGTTTGCAGGGCATCACCGGCTTGCCTCCCACGTGGAACGGCACCACCCACGGCAATGGGCACCATCCCTCACGGCAGTCCAAACTCGACGCTGACCAGTCCGCCACCCACCCGAGAGGAAGCCGACAATGACTGAGTCCAGTTTCCAGCCGGACCCCACCGCCCTGACGGTTGGCGTCGCCGACGGCGGGGTCCTTTCGGGTGTCACGGATCCCTCAACCGACCCGGCAGAGCACGTGCTGCTGCAGAGTTCCGTGGCCCGCCGGGGCGGCCGGCTGCCGGCCACCACGGTCGATGAGGCCGTGCTGTTCCCACTGCTGCAGGACGCCTACAGCTTCGGCCGCTGGCACTCCTGGCGCCGGACCGACAAGGGCTCATCGAACATCAGCTGGTTTGTCCAAACCGATGCCGGCGAGATGGTACTGCGCCGCTCACACAACCTGAAGACCGTGGCAGGGGCCCGGTTCGAGTTCGCCCTCATTGAGCACCTGCGCGGGCACGGTTATCCTGCCCCGCCCATCCAGCGGACGCAGGACGGCGCCATTTATGCCGAGGTCCAAGGCGTCCTGCACATGGTGATGGGCCTGCTTCCCGGATGCGCCTATGATCCCGGCGACCCGTCCCAGCTGGAGTTGGCCGCCAGGGGACTGGGCCGCTACCACTCCATTGTCTCGGAGCTGACGCCGGCCGAAGAGCCGAATCGGTCATCAGGCCTGGCAGCGCTGGGACAGCTCGGGCAGGAAAACCTCTACGCCGCAGTCAACGTCGTCATGCCGCTGCTGTCCCCGCATGCGGCAGCGCAACTGACCGAAGACGCCCGGTATCTGGGCGAACGGATGGAGCAATTGAATGTCGGGCTCGGCCAGCGGCAGAAGGAACTGCGCCAGCTGGTGATTCATGGCTCCTACGGCCAGTCGGCTGTGCTGGTGGACGGGCACCAGCTGACCGGGGTGCTGGACTTCGACCGAGCGGCCCACGATCTTCTGGCCCTGGACCTGGCCTATGCGTTGAGGTCTTTCTGCCGGGAAGTCCCGATCCGCCCCAGCGGCCCCTCCGTCAACGCCGTGCTTGGCCGGGCTTTTCTCCGCCACTACCGCAGCCAGGCCCCCTTGGCGGACGCGGACCTGGCGGCCCTGCCGGAGGCCTTCCAGGCCCAGCGGCTGATTGTGGTCGCCAAAAAATGCCAGAACCTGCTGACCAAGCAAGCGATAACACCCCGGCAGTCCAAGGACGCCCTCGGTTTTTCGCTGCTGCTGAACCGCGAGTGCGCGCGAGTGCGCTGGATTACCCATAACCCCTTCCCAGCAACGGAGGACGCATGAACCGCACCCAAATCCGGTCCCAGCACCGTCATGTCAAGGAACAGCAGGTCACTCGTGTCGAACGGGTCTGTGCACCGGAATTCCTCAACCGTTACGTCCGCCCACACGTGAGTCCTGCGGGTGCAAGGGCCTCGGACGGAGGCACGTGGACAACACACGTGATTCAGCTGGACGGATCGGGGGCCGCCACCGTGAAGATCAACCTCGACGGCGGTCCCCCTGTTTTCGCCAAGCTGTTCCCCTTCGAGGATGGCCCTGCCGTGCACGCCAAATTGCAGGCCCTGCGCAATGCTGGGCTGGGGGCAGGCTCCCCGTTTCAGGCTGTTGAGCCGCTGGCGTGGTACGGGGACGAAAAAGTCCTGCTGTGCCGGGAAGCCCCGGGCCACGCACTGTCGGAAGTGTTCGACGACGGCACTGAACTTAGCGAGGGCTGCGTGCGGGCCGGATCATGGCTGGCCCGCCTGCATAAGGTGGATCTCCGAATCGGGGCCCCGCACTCCCTTCTGGTGACAGGGGAACTGACCAGCCTGGCAAAACGCCTTGTTAAAGCGGTGGCTGACCAGCCTGGCTACGCCGAGGTGGCGTTGGGCATGCTCGAACGGTTGGACGAACTCACCCATGACACCGTGGACGGCGTTGTTGCCCAGAGCCACGGGCAGTACCGGCCAATCCACGTCTTCCTTGCCGGGGAAACCGTTACGGTGATCGACCTCGACCGCAGTGCCCCCGCGGACCCCGCCCGGGATGTGGCCGAGTTCCTCCACCGGTTGCGCCAAGGCGTTTACTCAGCCACTGGCGACATTTCCCGGGCCGACCAGCCGTGCAACGCTTTCCTCGGTGCGTACCGGGAGGCAGCCGGCGCCGAGCGCCTGCGGAACCTGCGGTTTCACTGGGCACGGTATGCATTCCACAGCCTCAACCGCGAGGTGAAAGGCGGGGACGCCGACTGGCGGGACGGCGGAAACGATGTATTCCGGCACTACCGGGAAGAGTTCTACAGGGTGGCAGAGGGACGGGCAGGCGCATGACGTCAACCATGGGCGTCCTGCTGGACCGTGCGGGGGTGGAGCTCCCGCTGTCCGAACTGGCAAATCTGTGGCCGTTGGGCGGCTGGAACTCAGTTGCCCCCGTGCCAGGCGGCAAAAATGAGCACCTGCGCGTTGCTGCCGGTGAAGGCGTCCACTACCTGCGCCGCTCGTACCGGTCCAAACCGCAGGCGGAACTCACCAGCCAGCTCCGCCTGATGCGGCTGCTGCGCGACCGGGGGTTCCCCGCACCGGAGGTGGTCTCCGCCAGCTCCGGCAGCAACCACGCCGAGCTGGACGGCCGGCTGTGGATCGCCACGCGGGGAGTTGAAGGGACACCGTTTAACGATGCATCGACGGCGCACGTCCGGGCCATGGGACGGACACTCGCAAGGTACCACCAGACAGTGGCCGACCTTCCGGCGGCAGTGACCGAACCCGCCGTCCTGGTTGAGTTGCGCACCCGGGCAAAGGACCACGGGGTGGATCCTGCCCTGAGAAACCGGACCGCGCACCTGGTGGCGCAATTATCCGAAGTCCTGCCGCACCTGCCCCGGGTGGTGGTCCACGGCGGGGCCCGGCGCGGCAGCCTGGTATTCAACGGCAGCGAGGTGGCGGGCGTCCTGGACTTCGACAGTGCGCACGCGGACGTGCGCGTCCTGGACCTTGCCGTCGCCGTCCACGACGTCGGCAAGGTCTACACCGGTCCAGGCGAAGCCGACAACAAGGTCGCCCTCGACCTGAGCCGGGTCGCTGAACTGCTGGCCGCCTACAACCGGGACTTGCAGCCGACGGAGGCGGAGATCGAGGCCCTGCCGCTGCTGCTGGAGGCCAAACGGTTGAAGCGCGGCCTGGGGCGGCTCAGCCGGTCACGGCACGGCGAAAGCCTCTCCGACAATGACTACATGAAGATCCGGCTGGAAGACCAGCGGATCGCTTGGCTGGACGAACACCGCACCGCGTTGGCAGCCATTGTCCGGAAGGCCCTGGCCGGATAAGGGCCGGCCGGGCACGGAGCACAGGCAAAACTGATCAGGGAATCAGGTTCTCAGCCTTATAACGGTCGAAGAGCGCAATGAAGGCGTCGAGTGTCCGCCGGTACCCGGTGAACCCCGCGTCCCGGCTCTTGCCCATGTCCGTCACCACTTCAATGCCGCGCCCCAGGTCGCCGTCCGTGTGCCACCAGGACGCCAGGCGGTTCAGATCCGGTTCGCTGAGGTTATGGCGAGCGGCGATGTCCCGCCACTGGCCCTCCCGGCCCGCCATCGACTGCTCGAGGGGGCGGGGCGCTCCCTCGTACCCCTCCCACTCCACACCGAAGTAGGCCGCGAGCTTCGGCCACATCCACCGCCAGCGGAACACATCGCCGTTGACGATGTTGAAGGCCTCGTTCGCGGCGGCGGGTGTGGTGGAGGCCCACAGCATGTGCTCGGCGAGCAGGCCCGCGTCCGTCATGTCTGTCAGTCCGTTCCACTGCGTTTCGGAGCCCGGGAAGACGAACGGCTCCCCGCTCTCGCGGCAAAGGGTGGCCTGGGCGGCGAGCGTGAGGCCCATGTTCATGGCGTTTCCGACGGCGTGCCCGATCACCGTGTGCGCGCGGTGCACGGACCAGGTGAACCCCTGCCCGGCCGCGGCGTCCCAGAGCTCGTCCTCCTGGGCGTAGTAGAAGTTCCGCACGGGCAGGCGCGGTTCCTCCTCGTGGAAGGGCGTGTCCGGCATTTCCCCGGCGGCGTACGCCTCGAAGGGCCCGAGGTAGTGCTTGAGGCCGGTCATCAGTGCAACGTGGGCCACGTCCTTCCCGCGAAGCGCAGCCAAGAGGTCCCGCATCATGCCGGCATTGACCGCAATATTTTCCTCCTCCGTGTCCCGCCGCGACCACGCCGTGAAGAAGACATGCGAGGGGTTCTCCGGACCGAGCACGGCGGCCAGCGATGCAGCCGAGGTCAGGTCTGCTGAAAGCCACCGGACCCCGGGCCGCTCTGCCCCGGGCTTCCGGGAGAGGGCGAGCACTGTCCACCCCTGGCCTGCCAGGGTGTCGACGAGGGCGGACCCAGCGATGCCGGTCGCCCCCACTACAAGAGCTGTCTTCCCGGTCCCTGCGGTTGTTCCTGCGCCAATAGTCATGGAGCTCCTCCTGGTTGTACTGAATTACGCCCTGGCGTCGGCAGGGCGTTAAAGCTCTGGGGCGCGCGCACCCTGTGCGCGGCGGCGGTATGAAGCCTGCATTGGCCCAATAGCGACAAGACCGCCCCTCAGCCAGATATTCCCCCGCCGTCGTCGAACGGTTCTATGGCCCGTCTGGAGGAGCGTAAATCTCCGCGGGAAGCTCCACCAGCATCGCCAACAGGGCAATCGGAATGAGTGCCAGCCCGGCAATGTGCTGAAGGAGGCCGTCCGGCAGTTGTACCGCCAGTCCGCCGACGACGACGGCAGGAAGCGCTGTGGAGACGATGACGCGCAAGGACCGGCGTTCCATGGCCGCCCACACTGACGCCGCCCCAAACGCCAGGGCTCCGAGCAAAACCATTCGGTGCCCTTCAAAGTAGGTGGGCGAACGGCCAATGAAACTGAAACTGTCAGCAAGACCGCATGCCATGAGGGCCGCCGCCAGCAGGACCAGCAGGGCCCACAACCCGACCTTCCAGCGGATGAAGCTCTTCATGGAATGAGCTAACCACACGGTTCACGGGTTGGATCGGCCTTTGGCTGTCGGAATAGGCCCGATAACCTGCTGGAATGGTCCCGGACGAGCAGGAACTTACAGGCGGCAACGCGTCCGGCAGGGTTGTGCGCATCGGCAACACCGTACGGAAACCCTGGCTGGAGAAATCCGCCGCTGTGCAGGACTATCTCAGCGCCCTCCGCTCGTCCGGCGTCGACGTTCCCCGGCCCTTGGGAAGGGACGACGGCGGCCGGAATGTCTTCGAGTACGTGGACGGGGTCCTGGCACTGGAGGAGTTGCCTCTCGGCCACGAGGATTTACTGCGGGTCGGGCGGATGATCCGCGAGATCCATGACGCCAGCGAAGCTTTTGTGATCCCTGATCCAGTCGGCTGGAACCTGCTCCTGCCTGCTGAAGCTCCAGACCTGATGTGCCATAACGACCTCGCGCCATGTAACCTTGTCAGGGGCGATAGGTGGGTCTTTATCGACTGGGACGGTGCCGGTCCCAGCACACGGCTGTGGGACCTTGCGTATGCAGCGCAGTCTTTTGCCATGCTGTTCGACGGACAGCCGGTGGAGGAAGCGGCCGCAAGACTGCGTGCCGTTGTTGACGGTTACCAGGCCGATGACACTCTCCGCGCGGAGTTGCCTGCCGCCATGGCCCGGCGGACGAAAGCTATGCTCGACCTCCTGGAGTCCGCCCACGGAACCGGATTCCAGCCTTGGGCCGACATGTACATCAACGGCCACGGCGAGCACTGGCGTGGCGCTGCCCAGTATGTCCGGCAGCATCAGTCGGCGTGGGAGCAGGCCCTCCACCGGTAACCGGCGAGGTTTTGGTGCCAGCCTTGGAGTAAGCCGCCGGTAGCCTTGGGGAGTGGATATTCGAGCTGTCCTCTTCGACCTGGACAACACCCTGTTCGACCATGCAGCGTCAGCCCGGGCAGGCCTCGATGCTTTCCTTCAACATCTCGAAACGCCACAGGACGATGAACTGGCCCTCGTGTGGTTCCAGCTTGAGCAAGCCAGCTACGCCCGATTCCTGGCCAAAGAACTGTCATTCCAGGAACAGCGACGCGAACGGCTCCGCCAGTTCCTTCCGCTGGCTGGGCTTGAGGTTCCCACAACGGACAGAATGTTGGACGAACTCTTCGACGTCTACCTTCAAACCTACGAGGCAGGCTGGGCAGCATTTCCGGACACGGTTCCCGCCCTTCAAAGTCTTCGCGACGGCGGCCTTACAGTAGGCGTCATCACTAACGGGAACCACC
Organism: Pseudarthrobacter quantipunctorum; assembly: GCF_045291495.1. NCBI lineage: Bacteria > Bacillati > Actinomycetota > Actinomycetes > Micrococcales > Micrococcaceae > Pseudarthrobacter > Pseudarthrobacter quantipunctorum. Next base: position 314,688 of record NZ_CP148033.1, on the reverse strand, counting down.
GCCAGCAAACACTGAAAATCAGCAAGATTGGCCTCGCCCCGCTGATAGACCGTATCTTCAGCTCGGAATCGACGGGCCACCCGAAGCCCCTTCCGGAAGCATTCCTCCAACCCTGCAGAAGCCTCGGAATCTCTCCGGCCAATGCCCTCTACGTCGGGGACAACTTCCGCGTTGACGTTGAAGGCGCCAGGAACGCGGGGCTGCCGGCGATTCACCTCAAACGGGACGGTGGCGGACCAGCGGGCACGATCCAAAGCCTCGCAGATCTGGTTCCGCTTCTTGGCGCAGGAACCGGTGCCGCGAATGATTCGATTACGCTCGTGTGATGGCCCGACTCATCGCTCCGGACGTCAGTTACCACTCCTCCTGGCTGGAAGGAGCAGCGGAATTCGACGGCGCCCGGCAGGACGGCGCGGGCACAGAGGGATGGCCGCTGGAAGAGCTCGAGGATCCGCAGCGGTTCAGCCGCTTTGTCGACTTGCTCGTCAAAGATGCCCTCCCGGAGAGCCCGCGGAATCCGGCGCATGTGCCCTGCACCTACCTGTGGATCGTGGAGGGTGGCACATTCCTTGGGTCCCTGGCCATCAGGCACGAACTGACGGACTTCCTCCTCAACGAGGGCGGCCACATCGGCTACAGCGTCAGGCCCTCAGCCCGGCGCCGCGGCCATGCCGCAAAAGCACTGTCCGACGCCCTGCCCATTGCCAGGGAACTGGGAATCTCCAGGGTCCTCCTCACCTGCGATGAGGACAATTTCGCCTCCCGGGGCACCATTGAAAAGAACGGTGGCGCCTACGAAGACAGCCGCAACGGCAAGCGCCGCTACTGGATCGCCAACGCCTAGCCGAAACATGTATTTGGTACCTCGATGAGTTGCGGCTTCAGGCGAATTGTCGCCACCCGCCACGGGACTGGACATCCTCCCGCGCTGCTTCCACGAAGTCTTCAACCTCGGCCCGACAACGTTCGCCCTGCTCGTTCAAGTCCCTGCGGCTGTCGAGCTTTTTCAGAGCCGTGATATTCAGCAGGCATGCGTATGCCAGGTCGCCAATGTGCTTTTTGCTGGAAAGAAGGCGTACGCCATAGTAGGCGGACCAAGCCGCACCACGGGCTCGGTGAACGTCGTCGTCCTCGGTTTTTAGGTCCATACCATGGCCCTCGAACCATTCATCCATCACAGTCCGCCGGTACTCCATCGCCGCTTGCGCGAAGGTCTTGTAGGCATCAATTCGGGCCTCATGGAGCCGCATTTCGGCGGCGTTCTTCCGGTTGAAGGCGTAGGTCAGAACGGCCCCGAGCAGAGCACCGAGAAGGCCGATAATCGCAACGTCCATGGTCCTTCCCCTACCCCGCCGGCCGCAGCGACGTGATCATCCGCTTGATGTCCGCATACTCCGGCGTCGCCGCGTACAGCTTGGCCTTCTCCAGGTAGGGCAACGAGGGGTCGCCCGGTGTCAGGTTCAGCTCGGGGTTGTAGAACGCGCCGAATGTGGCGGCGTTGGGCGGCCAGTTGAAGAAGTGGAACATGTAGCAGGCCGAGTCACCTTCCGGGAGCGGCGCGGTGGTGATGCCGTAGGCCGCTGCGGGGGTTTCCGGCGGGCCGGGCGAAGTGGAGTTGCCGCGGGTTTCGAACGTGTACCGCGGCACCGTGCCGTACTGCGCCAGTTGCGGCAGGTCCTGCGACTCCAACACTGAGTAGGGGTACTTTTCCATGCAGGTGGAACCCGTCGCCATGTTGGTGCGCAGCGTCGCCAGCAGCCGCCCGTCCTCGCTGGTCACTTCGGCAAACGCTCCGCCGCCCTCCGCCAGTTCCCCAGCCGGGTCACTGATGCTCCAGGTGGACGGAAGGTCGAAGGCAAGGTCCCCCGCCGCCGTCGTGTACGTGGTCCAGGAGGCCGACGCCGGGGCGCTGGTTGTCGCAACCGGCGTCGCTGGGACAGAGGCTGTTTCTGTAGTCGTTGGCGTTGCCGTCGCTGAGGCGGAAGCGCCCGACGGCGTCTCTTGCGGTTGGGCGGCCGGCCCGCCGCACGCGGTGAGCAGCGAAAGTGAAAGAAGTAGTGCCGCGCCGGGCCACGTTGACCGCCGCATGTCCGCCTCCTCGGAAGCCGTTGTGATCCCTCAATTGTGGCGCCTCGGCGCCTGCCGGGATCCATTAGTCAACCGATTGGAGCCAAACCGTTGCAGCCCATAACGAAAGCCATCTCAAGACCCCGGCCGCCCGCCGTCGCATCGTCTACGTCCCCCTCAACGCACTTTGCGGTGCGGGCTGCTTGGGCGAGCGGATGGCAACCAGCGTGAACACGAAGGCGACCGTGGCCGTAACCACCAGCAGCATCAGGCCGATGAAGTAGCTGTTGTCCTCGGCGTTGTACGTGGCCCCCATGACCAGCGGGGGGAAGTAGCCGCCCATCCCACCGGCCGCGCTGACGATCCCGCTGATGCTGCCCACCTTGCCCGGCGGCGCCAGCCTTCCCACCCAGGCGAATACGCCGCCGGTACCCAGGCCCAGCGCGGCAGCCATCGCCACGAAGGTGAGGCCGGCCGGGATCTCGCCGTCGGGCCGGAGGTTCACAATGAACGCCAGCACCGCGATGCCCGCCAGGGACGACAGAACCACCGGCTTGGACCCGATCCGGTCCGCCAGCACTCCCCCGACAGGCCGGAACAGCACCGCCGCCAGGGCAAACCCGGCCGTGCGGGTGCCGGCGGCGGTGGGATCAAACTGGTAGATGTCCCGGAGGTACGTGGGCAGGTAGGTGGCAAAGGAGACGAACCCGCCGAAGACAATCGCGTAGAGGAAGCACAGCTTCCAGGTGACGGCGAGCCCGGCCGCGTCCTTGAGCTTGGGGATAACCGGCGCGGTGTTCCGGTGCCAGTCCGGCGGCTCCTTCAGGTTGAACCAGATCACGGCCCCCATCACTACCAGCAGCCCGGCAATCAGCAGGTGCGTGGGCAGGTATCCGATCCAGGTCACCAGGCGCGGGGTGAGGAAGGCCGCCAGGGCGGTCCCGCCCATCCCGGCGCCAAACACGCCGGTGGCAAAGCCGCGCCGCGACGGCTCGTACCAGGCAGACACAAAGGGAATTCCGACGGCGAACACGGTGCCTGCAATGCCCAGCAAGAGGCCCGCGCCCAGCACCACCGCGTAGGAACCCAGGCTGCCGCCGAGCGCCACCAGCAGGACCGGAGGAACGCTGCCCAGCAGGACAAACGTGAACATCACCCGCCCGCCAAACCGGTCCGTCATGGCGCCCACCACGATCCGTCCCAGCGATCCCACGAAGATCGGCATGGCCACCAGGACGGCGGTGGCGGTGGAGTCCAGCCCCATCTCCTGCGTATAGCGGGCGCCGAGGGGCGCCACGATGTTCCACGCCCAGAAAGCCATCACCGACGCGCTGGTGGCCAGCGCCAGGTTCATGCCCTTGCCGGGATGGGAGGTTTCGGTGGGCGGTACGGGATTGGCGGGGCGTGCGGCTTCAGTCATGGTGTGCTCCCCTCAGCGGTTCCGGGTGTCCCGGTCCTCGGTCCCCACAGCCGACCAGCCGCGTTTGCCGGCGGGGGCATTGGGGTTGTGAACGGTACTGGCGCCGGACCTGCTCCCGGCCCTGCCCCCGGGCCGTGCGCCTCCGGGCCGTGCACCCGCGCGCCCTCCTGCCCTGCCGCCGTCGCGGTCCCGCGAGCGGTACACGATGTACGGGCGGAACAGGTAGTGGAAGGGTGCGGTGAAAGCGTGGACCAGCCGGGTGAAAGGCCAGATGATGAACAACGCCATCCCCACCAGCGTGTGCAGGTGGAAGGAGAACGGCGCCGCAGCCATGGCGGCAATGTCCGGCTGGAAGATGAACAGGGACCGGAACCACGGCGCCACGGTTTCGCGGTAGTTGTGCCCGTGCTCGCCCTCGAAGACGCTGGCCAGGGTGGTCCACAAACCGAACACGATGGCCGCAGTGAGGACCACATACATAGCTTTGTCGTTCTTGGTGGTGGCCATGAACACTGGGCCCGTGGTGCGCCGCCGGTAAATCAGCAGGATGATCCCGCCCAGTGTCCCGATGCCCGCGATCCCGCCCACGAACAGGGCGTTGAAGTGGTAGAAGTCCTGGCTCATCCCCACCGCCTCGGTCCAGGACTTCGGAATGACCAGCCCGAAGAAATGCCCCGCAACCACGGCGAGCAGCCCGAAGTGGAACAGCGGCGAGGCGATCCGCAGCAGCCTGGACTCATACAGCTGGCTGGACCTGGTGGTCCAGCCGAACTGGTCGTACTTGTACCGCCAGACCAGCCCGCCCACCAGGACCACCACCATGACGTAGGGCAGCACGCCCCACAGCACAATGTCCAGGGCGGAAAGTTCGACGGCGGCGCCGGGGTCTGTTTCTAAGGGCAGCGTTTCAAGGGGCACCATGGTCAGGCCCCCTTCACGGGCAGCAGGCGCGGATCGTACGGGTCAAGGCCAACCGCTTCCGTGGGTGGCCCGTAGCCTGCCATCCGCATCACAGCCTGTTCATCCGCCGGCGATTTCCCGGGGAGCGTGGCGCAGATGGCTTCCAGGATCCTGGCGTGCGGCAGCTTGTCCCCGAGCAGCCCGAACTTCAGCATCTCCAGGCTGGGGCGGTACCTGATCAGCAGCTCCCGCCCTGCGGCGAAATCGACCAGGGCCGTGTACTCGAGCACCATGGGCAGGTAGTCCGGCAGTTCCCCCTGGGTGTCCACCAGGACGTCGCTTTGCCGGTAGGCCTTCTTGAAGCTGCCCAGCACTTCGCCGCGGCGCCGGGTGTCCCCGTCCGTCCAGTAGCTCAAGTGCAGGGCGTGGCGCCGGCTGAGATCAAACTCCCGCACGTAATGCGCCTGGGCCTCCATCAGCGGCGTGGCCTCGAGCGCGTCCAGCACCTCCTGGAAGCTTTCGACGGCGCCCGGAAACTCCGCGAGCGCGGCGCGCATCAGCGGCACCTTGCCGAGGAGGTCCTGGTCCGGGTAGGACAGGCACCACGCACCGGCCATGTACAGCACCTGGTCCCGGCGGCTCACGGCTGGTCCTCCGCCGCGGCCAGGGTCCCCGGCTCGGGCCCCTTGTCCGGGAAGAGCCCCGGCGGAGCCCCGCGTCCGTCCCAGTTCAACAGGTTCACCCGGCCCTTCAGGCTCGTCCCCGCCGATACCTCGTCGCTGGTCTGCCGGTCCCGCAGGGCGTTGAACGTGTCCACGGCAACCGGCACCGGCCTTCCGCTCGCCTCACCAAAGGGCGAGGAATCCTGCATGCCAGGGCCGCCGTCGAAATCCAGCGAACAGCCCATCTCCTCCAGGTCATGCGCCTGCTCCACGTGCGCCTTGGGGATGACGTACCGCTCGTCATACTTGGCAATGGCCATCAGCCGGTACATCTCGTACATGGTCTGGCCGTCCATGCCCACGGCCTCGGCGATGGACTCGTCCGGATCGTTGCCCAGGCTGATGCCGCGCATGAAGGACCGCATGGCTGCCAGCTTCTTCAGCACCGCGGTGACCCGGTCCGCGTCCCCGGCCGTGAACAGCTCCGCAAGGTACTCCACCGGGATGCGCAGCGCATCAATGGCGCCGAACAGGTTGCCGTGGTCCTCGCCGTCGTGCCCCTGGTCCCGCAGCAGGTCCACCACCGGGGAGAGCGGCGGCACGTACCAGACCATCGGCATGGTGCGGTATTCGGGGTGCAGCGGCAGCGCCACCTTGTAAATCTTCGCGAGGGCGTACACCGGCGAGCGCCGGGCGGCATCGATCCAGTCACCGGGGATGTCCTGCGCCCTGGCTTCGGCCTGGACGGCGGGATCGTTCGGGTCCAGCAGCACGTCCATCTGGGCGTCGTAGAGATCTTTGGGATCGGTGACGGACGCAGCCGCGGTGACCGCGTCGGCGTCGTACAAGAACAGCCCCAGGTACCGCAGCCGGCCCACGCAGGTCTCCGAGCACACCGTGGGAATCCCCACCTCCACCCGCGGGTAGCAGAAGGTGCACTTCTCGGCCTTGCCGGTCTTGTGGTTGAAGTAGATCTTCTTGTACGGGCAGCCTGTGACGCACTGCCGCCAGCCGCGGCACTTGTCCTGGTCCACCAGGACGATCCCGTCCTCCACCCGCTTGTAGATGGCGCCGGACGGGCAGGAGGCCATGCAGGACGGGTTCAGGCAGTGCTCGCAGATCCGCGGCAGGTAGAACATGAACGTCTGCTCGTAGGCGAACTTGATCTTGTCCTCGGACTCCCGCCGGACCTTCTCCACCAGCGGGTCCAGGTGGCCGCTTTCGGCGGACCCGCCCAGGTTGTCGTCCCAGTTGGCGGACCAGGTGACCTTGGTGTCCTCGCCGGTGATCAGGGATTTGGGCCGGGCCACCGGGAAGTCGTCGCCCAGGGGCGCGTCCACCAGGGTCTTGTAGTCGTAGGTCCAGGGCTCGTAGTAGTCCTTGAGCTCCGGCTGGACCGGGCTGGCGAACAGCCCGAACATCTTCTTCACCCGCCCGCCGGCCTTCAGCACCAGCTTTCCCCGCTTGTTCAGGCTCCAGCCGCCGCGCCACTTGTCCTGGTCCTCGTAGCGGCGCGGATACCCCTGCCCGGGGCGCGTTTCCACGTTGTTGAACCAGACGTACTCGGTGCCCGCCCGGTTGGTCCACGCCTGCTTGCAGGTGACCGAACACGTGTGGCAGCCGATGCACTTGTCCAGGTTCATCACCATGCCCATCTGAGCCATGACTCGCATCAGTACTGCACCTCCTGTGAGCGGCGGCGGACCGTGGCCACCATGTCGCGCTGGTTTCCGGTGGGGCCGAGGTAGTTGAACGCGTACGCCAGCTGGGCGTAGCCGCCGATCAGGTGCGAGGGTTTCACCAGCAGCCTGGTCACCGAGTTGTGGATGCCGCCGCGCCGTCCGGTGGCCTCCGACTTGGGGACGTCGATGGTGCGTTCCTGCGCGTGGTGGACGTACACCACGCCGGCGGGCATCCGGTGGCTGACGATGGCCCGGGCCACCAGGACGCCGTTGATGTTCAGGCACTCCACCCAGTCGTTGTCCCTGACCTGGATGGAGTCGGCGTCCGCGGGGCTCATCCAGACCGTCGGCCCGCCGCGGGAGAGGGAAAGCATCAGCAGGTTGTCCTGGTATTCGGAGTGGATGGACCACTTGGAGTGCGGTGTCAGGTACCGGACCACCACCTCCAGCTGCCCGTTCCGGCCGAGTTTGGGTTCGCCGAACAGCCGGTGCATGTCCAGCGGCGGCCGGTAGATGGGCAGTGCCTCGCCGATGTCCGTGATCCAGTCGTGGTCCAGGAAGAAGTGCATGCGCCCGGTGAGGGTGTGGAAGGGCTTGAGCCGCTCGATGTTGATGGTGAACGGGGCGTAGCGGCGGCCGCCCGTTTCCGAGCCGGACCATTCCGGCGAGGTGATCACCGGGACCGGAGCCGCCTGGGTCTGTTTGAAGGTGATGAACTTTTCCTCGGACCCCTCGGAAAGGTCTGCCAGCTTTTTACCCGTGCGGATCTCCAGGTCCTTGAAGCCCTGCACGGACAGCACGCCGTTGGTGGTGCCGGAGAACGCCAGGATGGCCTCCGCCATTTTCGCGTCCGTGTCCATGGCCGGGCGGCCGTCCGCGGCGCCGCCGAGCATCACGCCGTTCGAGTGGCTGAGCCGCTTCAGCGGCTCCTCCAGTTTGTAGGTGATGTTCTTGACGGTGAAGCCCAGCCTGTCCGCAAGGGGTCCGACGGCGGCGAGCTTGTCCGGGATGGTTGTGTAGTCCCGCTCCACCACGGAGAAAACGGGCATGTTTTGCCCCGGAACGGCAGGGATGTCCGGCTCCCGCCAGTCGCGGACGATTCCACCGGGCTGGGCGAGCTGGCCCGGGGTATCGTGCTGCAGCGGCACGCTGACCAGGTCGCGGCGGACTCCCAGGTGGGTCTTGGCCAGCCTGGAGAACTCCCGGGCCAGCAGGTGGAAGGTGTCAAAGTCCGTCTTGGTTTCCCACGGCGGGTCGATGGCCGGAGTGAACGCGTGGACGAACGGGTGCATGTCCGTGGAGGAGAGATCGTGTTTCTCGTACCAGGTGGCGGCGGGGAACACGACGTCGGACAGCAGCGTGGTGGAGGTCATCCGGAAGTCGGCGGAGACCAGGAGGTCCAGCTTCCCTTCCGGCGCCTTCTCGTGCCACTTCACGGAGGTGGGCTTGAGCCCTTCGGCATCCTTGCCCAGGACGTTGTTGTGGGTGCCCAGCAGGTTCCGCAGGAAGTACTCATTGCCTTTCGCGGAGGAACCGAACAGGTTGGAGCGCCACAGCACCAGGGTGCGCGGCCAGTTCTCCGGGGCGTCCACGTCCTCGATGGCCGGGTTCAGGGTGCGGTTCTTGAGCGCATCCGCGATGTAGCTGGGAGTGTCCTTGGCTGTTCCGGCGGCGACGGCGGCCTCCGCCTCATCTGCCAGGTCCAGGGGGTTGCGGTCGAACTGCGGGTAGAACGGCATCCACCCGAGCCGGGCGGACTGGGCGATGGCGTCCGCGGTGTGCAGGCCGTCCAGGGCTCCGGTGGACAGCGGGGACTTCAGCGCATCGGCGGAGTAGCCGTCCTGGCGCCACTGGTCCGTGTGCATGTACCAGTACCCGGTGCCGATCATGGTGCGCGGCGGCCGGGACCAATCCAGGGCGTTGGCCAGCGACACCCACCCGGTGATGGGGCGCGTCTTCTCCTGTCCCACGTAATGGGCCCAGCCGCCGCCGTTCCGGCCCATGCAGCCGGTCAGCATCACCAGCGCCAGGATGGCCCGGTAGGTGGTGTCGCCGTGGAACCACTGGCAGATTCCGGCGCCCATGATGATCATGGACCGGCCCTTGGACTGCTCGGCATTGCGGGCAAACTCGCGGGCCACACGAATGCAGGCCTGGGCGGGAACGGACGTGATCTCCTCCTGCCACGCCGGCGTGTAGGGGGTGGTGGCGTCGTCGTACCCCGCTGCCCAGTCCCCCGGCAGCCCTTCGCGGCCCACACCGTATTGGGCCAGCATGAGGTCGAACACCGTGGTGACCAGCTGGCCCTCCACTTCCATCACGGGCACCCCGCGCCGGAGCACGCTGCCGGTGCCGTCCGCCTGCTCGAAGCACGGGAGCAGGATCTCGGCACTCTCACCCGAGACCTCCCGCAGGGACAGCGCCGGTTCAATCCCCTCCAGGTCAAGGTTCCACTTGCCCTCGCCGCTGCCGGAGTAGCGGAAGCCCATGGACCCGTTCGGGACGGCGGGACGGCCCGCTTTTTTGTCGAACAGGACGGTGCGGAAGGCAGCGTCCTCAGCCCCGGACTCCGCCGGGATGTCACGGGCGGTGAGGAATTTCGACGGCGTGAGGGCGCCGTCGTCGCGCTTCTCCAGCCTGACCAGGAACGGCAGGTCCGTGTACTGCTTCACGTAGTCAGTGAAGAAGGGGACCTGCCGGTCCACGAAGAATTCCTTGAGCATCACGTGGCCCATGGCCATGGCCAGCCCGGCATCGGTGCCGGCCTGGGCGGGGAGCCACTCGTCCGCGAACTTGGTGTTGTCCGCATAGTCCGGGCTGACGGTGACCACCTTGGTGCCGCGGTACCGCACCTCGGCCATCCAGTGCGCGTCCGGGGTGCGGGTGACCGGGACGTTGGAGCCCCACATCATGAGGTAGCGCGCGTCCCACCAGTCGCCGGATTCGGGCACATCCGTCTGGTCTCCGAAGACCTGCGGGCTGGCGACGGGGAGGTCCGCGTACCAGTCGTAGAAGGAGGTCATCACGCCGCCGATGAGCTGGATGAAGCGGGTTCCTACAGCGTGCGAGACCATGGACATCGCCGGAATGGGCGAGAAGCCTGCACAGCGGTCCGGGCCGTAGGTCTTGATGGTGTTCACGTGCGCGGCGGCCGCGATCTCGATGGCCTCCTGCCAGGAGACGCGCACCAGTCCGCCCTTGCCGCGTGCCTGCTGGTAGCGGCGCCGCTTGTCCGGGTCCGCGGCAATCTCGGCGAAGGCGAGGACCGGATCGCCCAGCCGGGCTTTCGCCTCACGGTACATCTCCACCAGGACGCCGCGGGCGTAGGGGAAGCGGACCCGCGTGGGCGAGTAGGTGTACCAGGAAAAGGCCGCCCCGCGCGGGCAGCCCCGTGGTTCGTATTCAGGACTGTCCGGCCCCACCGAGGGATAGTCGGTCTGCTGCGACTCCCAGGTGATGATGCCGTCCTTGACGTACACCTTCCAGGAGCAGGAGCCGGTGCAGTTCACGCCGTGGGTGGAGCGGACCACCTTGTCGTGGCTCCACCGGTCGCGGTAGAAGATGTCCCCCTTGCGGCCGCCTTCCCGAAAGACCGCCCTGCCGTCGTCGGTCTGGTCCCACTTCGTGAAGAACCTGCCCACCTTCAGCATTGCATCCGATGCTGCTCCGTCTACCCCCGGGACAAAACGCTCCTCTGCCATGGTGCCACGGTAGGCACGGCCTTTCCGGACCAGTAGGGTCTTTCGACTCGTTGCACTTTGGGAGGGGCGGGACTAGGTTTCGGGGCTGCCGTAGGCTGAAATTGCAGGCGACGGACACGAGACAGACGGTGGCCGGGACGAAGGCGACGGGAACAACAGTGGCGGGAGCGGCAGTGACCAGTACGGATGTGGCGGGGCTGATGGCCGAGCTGGCTGCGCTCGAGGACCCGCGGGCACGCGAGGTGAACGAGCGGCACGGGGACGACCACGGCGTGAACCTCGGCAAGCTGCGTGCCATCGCCAAGCGGCTGAAGACCCAGCAGGACCTTGCCCGGGAGCTCTGGGCTACCGGCGACACCGCGGCCAGGCTGCTGGCGCTCCTGGTCTGCCGGCCCAAGGCGTTCGGTCGGGACGATCTGGATGCGATGCTGCGGGAGTCGCGGGCGCCCAAGGTGCAGGACTGGCTGGTGAACTACGTGGTGAAGAAGGGCCCGCACGCCGACGAGCTGCGGGTAGCCTGGCTGTCCGATCCTGATCCGGTGGTGGCCAGTGCCGGCTGGGCCCTGACCAGCGAACGCGTGGCGAAATCCCCCGAAGGCCTGGACCTCCCGGGACTGCTGGATGTCATCGAGGCAGAGATGAAGGACGCTCCGGACCGGCTGCAGTGGGCCATGAACACCTGCCTTGCCCACATTGGCATTGAACATGCCGCGTACCGGGCGCGGGCGCTGGAGATCGGCGAGCGGCTGCAGGTGCTCAAGGACTATCCCACGCCCCCGGGCTGCACGTCGCCGTTCGCCCCCGCGTGGATCAACGAGATGGTCCGCAGGCAGGACAGCACGTAGGAACGGCGAAGCCCCCGCGCGAGTCTGGCTCCAGCGCGGGGGCTCCTTGGTGCTTCCGTGTTGGGGAATAACGTGGAAACAGATAGCAACTTACCCGCTGGTAACAGGCCCGAAAGTCCATTTCGCAGGGTTGCCGCAAATCTTGATTAAACATTGAGCCGTGCTTCCGCACGCAGTGCCCCCGCCGAAGGACGGCGGGGGCACTGCTGCGTGTGGATGCTCCAACCGTCCTAGCCGATGAGGAGCGTGATGAGCCGGATGGATGAGGCCACGATGGCGATCAGGCCGATGGCGCCGAACAGGTTGTGCCACCAGCGGTTGCGGAGCTCCCCCATCAGCGATGACCTGTTGGCCATAACGAGGATCAGCACGCCGAGCAGCGGGGCTATGAGCACGGTGAGGGACTGGGCGATGACAATCAGTCCCACCGGGGAGGACTGGAACGAGAGGGTGATGATCAGCCCGAAGGCGAGGATCATGCCCGTGACGATGCGTGCTGCCGGAGATCCGGCGTGGGTGCCGCGGCCCATGGCATCGGAGAGCATGGTGCCTCCCGCCGTGGCGTTGGCGATCATGGAGGAAAAGGCGGCACCGGAGAGGCCCAGGGCAAACAGCATGGAGCCGACGGGACCGGCCAGGGGTGCGAAGACGGAGGCCAGGGCGTTGATGGTTCCGGCCTCGGCGCCGGTCTTGCCCAGCACGGACGCGGCCACCAGGATGACCAGCGTTGTCATGATGCCGGGGGCGACGATTCCGGGGATGGTGTCAGCGAGGGTGATGTCGCGGTAGTCGGCGCGGGTGCGGCGGTGTTCCTTGATGCCGTACGAGGTGTAGAACGCAGCGTTGATCGAGAAGTTGGTGCCCACCAGGGCCACGATGAGGATCTCGCTTCCGGGCGGAAGCGACGGGACCATGCCTTCCATGGACCGGTACCAGTCAGGCTGGGCCACCACGGTGCTGGCGATGAAGGCGATCCCCATGAGGACAACAATGACCAGCAGGGCCTTCTCCACCAGGCCATAGACATTGCGGAAAGCCAGGACCAATCCGACGGCGGCCGTGCAGACCACCGTCCAGACCACCGGGGATCCGCCGAACACCAGGGACAGTCCGAGTCCGGAACCAACAGCGTTGCCCACCGAGAACATCAGCGTGATGCCGAAGACGCCGAAGCCTGCGAGGATGCCCACCGGCTTGCCGAGGTGTTCCTTGATGGAGGTGATCAGGGACGTCGGTGTGACGATTCCGAGCCGGACGCTCATGTCCGTGAAGAAGATCATCAGGATGGTGGAGACCGCGATGACCCAGACCAGGCTGTAGTCGAAACGGCTGCCCGCCTGGACGGCGGTGGTGAGGTTGCCGGGGCCGAACTGCCAGGCGCCCACCACGAAGGCCGGGCCCATCAGGGCCAGGTAGCCGAGGAAGGTACGGCGCTGTCCCGTTCCGGCGGGCGCGGGGTTTACGTGCGGGGCGGCCATCTGCTGCTCCATCTGTCCGGGATGGATGATGGTCCTATTCTGCTCGCGCATCTGCGAGTCCTCCTTCTACAGCTGCAATGCTGTGGGTCGTCGTTGACCGGGTGGAGAGTAAAAGCGGGGACCGGGTGGCGGGCTGTGGGCCCGCCACCCCGTAGGGATCCGGAAGAAGGATCAGACAGTGGCCGTGACGCTGCCGAGGTTTGCGGACTTCAGGGCCAGGGCGATTTCTGCGCCGGCGCCCTCAGCGAGGGGAAGCAGCGGAGGCCGGACCGTGGCGTGCTCCAGGATGCCGCGGGCAACGAGGCCTTCCTTGAGCGCCACCGTGCCTTCCATGTGCGAGCCCCGGTGGTACACGTTCTTGGTGACGGGCAGCAGGCGGTCGTGGATGGCGCGGGCTGCGGGGTAGTCCTTGGCCTTGCCGGCTGCGATCAGTTCCACCAGCGGCTCGGGTGCCAGTCCGCCGTAGCCCACCAGGGCGCCGTCGACGTCGAACATGGTGTGCAGCAGGTACTCGTCGTGGCAGGTGAGGATTTGCAGGTCCGGGTAGGTTGCCCGGAGCACGGGGATTTCGGTGTCCCAGCGCTTCATGTTGCGGACGCCGTTCTTGGTGGCGAACACGCCTTCCTGGCCGGCGATCTCCAGCTGGGTTTCAAGGTCGTAGGTGGCCTTGGTGGCGTCCGGGTACTGGAAGAGGATCAGCGGCAGGCCGGAGGTCTCGTAGATTTCCTTGTACCGGGTCTGGGGTGCGCCCTTCTGGTACCCAAAGCGCAGCCAGCCGTGCGAGGGGTAGACGAGTCCGGCGGAAGCGCCGGCCTCCACGGCCCGCTTGGCCTCAAGGGCTGCGACGGTGTTTCCTTCGCCGGTGATGCCGGCGATGATCGGGATTTCGCCGTTTACGGCGTTCTTGAATTCGCGGATCACCAGGGCCTGCTCGTCCTGGGTGAGGAAGGTGCCTTCACCCGCGTGGCCGAGGACCACCAGGCCCTTGACGCCTTCAACGCTTGCCAGCCAGCCTCCCAGCCGGTGGATGGCGTCGACGTCGACGCTGCCGTCGCGGTTGAACGGGGTGACGGGGGCGGGGACCAGCCCGCGGAGATCGATGGTCATTTCACTACCTCTGTCTTCTTTGATGGTCGGCAGTCCCGCTATTTGAAGTTAGATGAGAACGTTTGCGGGAACGTTTTCATTGTGACGCGTGTCGCAGACCGCTGTCAAGAGAACGTTTGCAGAAAGTGGGAATAGAGTGTCTTTACACGCTTGCTGCAGGAGAGGAGAACCGTCATGGAACCCGTGGCATCCGGCTCGATCGTCACCCTTAGGGATGTTGCTGCAGCCAGCGGCGTCAGCATTTCCACGGCCAGCCGGGCGCTGGACGAACGGACAGCGTCCCGGTCAGCCGCGGCGGCGCACGTCAGGAAAGTGGCCGAGGAGCTTGGCTACCGCCGGAACTCCTTTGCCTCCGGCCTCCGCCGGGGTGAGACCAGGACCCTCGGCGTCCTTGTCCCCCGCTTGAGCGACACCGTCATGGCACTCATGTTTGAAGAACTCGAGCGTGCGGCCTCCTCCCGCGGATATTTCGCGATGGTGGCCACCAGCGGTGACGACCCCAACGACGAACGACGCGCGGCAGAGACCCTGCTCGACCGGAACGTGGACGGCCTGATCCTGGCAACAGCACGGCTCGACGACGAACTTCCCCGCCGGCTGCGGGAGCGGAAGGTTGCACACGCCCTTGTGCTCCGCACCGACGGCGTCAGCCCCTCAGCCCTGGGGGACGACGAGGTGGGGGGCTACCTCGCAGTCCGTCACCTCATAGACCTTGGACACAGCGACATCGCAGTGGTCACCGGGCCCACATTCACGTCAACAGGAATCGCCCGCATGGCCGGCGCACGCCGGGCCCTGGCCGAAGCACACCTCGACGCCCGCGAGGAGTGGATCATTACCGGGGGCTACGGCATCGAAAACGGGTTCAGTGCCGGCGAGGAGCTCCTGGGGCGGGAGAGCCGCCCCACGGCAATCTTCGCGGCGAACGACAACATTGCCATGGGAATCATGGCAGCGGCCCACCGGCACGAGCTCAAGATCGGGGCGGATCTGGCACTGGTGGGCTATAACGACACGCCCCTGGCCGCCAGGCTTCCCACTCCCCTGACATCCGTCCACGTGCCTTTGGACCAGATCGCAAGGACGGCGATTGACCTCATTGTTGAGCCCGGGGCGGAGCCACAGGTACGGATGTCGATGCCCTCGCTCATCCCCCGGGAATCAAGCGGTGCACCGCTCGTCCACGGCGGCGGGAAATGAGCGGTCCGGGCGCCGGGGCCTAGTCTGTCTCCGGCGCGTCCGTGGCGGCCGGATCCTCCTCGGGTTCAAAGGTGTTGGGTTCCGCGTCCGTACCGATCCCGACGCCATCCTCCTGGCCGGGAACACCGCCGTCGCTCTTTCCCTGGGCACTGGCTGCACCCTCCTGCGGATCGTCTTCAGGCAGTGAATCTGGTGAGTTGACAGTCATCGCTCCTCCTTCATTGGCCGGTCCTTCACGCTAACAGCCCCCGGCAGGAAAGGCGCGGATACAGCCAAAGAATTTACGGCCGACGGCGGACGGGCGCCGCCGCGCGGAGGATGATTTCCAGCCCGGCCGGGGTGCCCGGCCAGTGCCGCCCAAGCGCCCCGGGACCCGCCCGCTTGAGGACAGAGCGCAGTACCAACGCCACGATGACGGCGTCATCCGCGTAGCCGATCACCGGAATGAAATCCGGCACCAGGTCGATGGGCAGGAGCAGGTAACCGAGCAGCAGGACCAGCCGCACCCGCACACCGGCGGGGAGCGTCCGGTCCGCGGCAAGCCTCCGGACCAGCCGGAGCAGGTCCGGGAGCAGGCGCAGCGCGTCCTTCATGGTGACGGTTTCGGGGTGGCGCCGGGCGTAGATCCACAGCAGCACGAGGAGCACGGCGTACGCCAGCAGCAGGCCGGCCACAATTCCGGCGACGGTTTCCCAGGCCATTCTCCGCCTCCTCAGCAGGGCCGGTGGTGGATGCCGGCTACTGACTGAGGGTACGCCAAGGGGCGGTGTTGCTGCGGTTACGGCGTCATCCGGTAGCCCACGCCGCGGACGGTCTCCACCCAGCGTGGATTCTGCGAGCTGTCACCCAGGCGCTTGCGCAGGTTGCCCACGTGGACCTCGACGGCGCGTTCTTCGCCCGCGGTGACAAAGGATCCTGTGTTGTACGGCTCGTTGCGGAGCCGCCGCACCAGGTCCGCCTTGGTCTGGACGGTCCGCCCGTTCTCCATGAGCACCAGGAGGATGTCGAACTGGGTGCGGGTCAGGTCCACGGGCTCGCCGTTGATGGATGCCTGGCGGGACGCCTCGTGGAGGGACAGGCCCCTGTGGGCGAAATCGCAGCAGCCCGGGGCTGCAGGTGAACCCGCCTCGCCGTCCGGACTTCCGTGCGGCTGCTGCCCCGCAAGAGCATCCTGCCGGGTTTGCCTTGGCGGTTGCCGTTCGCCTCTTCGTGGCGGAAGTGCCCGTTCTGCCGGAGCTTCCCGCAGTGTCCGCGGCCGCCGGAGCATGGCGGCAATCCGCGCCCGCAGCTCGCGGGGGCGGAAAGGCTTGGTGAGGTAGTCATCCGCGCCGGCCTCAAACCCCATCAGGGTGTCGGCTTCGTCCACCCTTCCGCTGACGATGATGAGGTAGGCGTCGCTGAAGGTCCGGATACGCCGGGACGCCTCGATGCCATCAAAGTCCGGAAGCCCAACGTCCATGGTGACGATGTCCGGGTCATGCTCGCGGACGGCATCCACGCCCGCAACGCCTGAGGCTGTTGAATGGACGGCGAACCCCGACTGCTGCAGCACTTCCGTCAGGGTTGTCCTGATGTCGTCGTCGTCCTCCACCACCACGGCAACACCGCGCTCCACCATTCACTCCCCCAAGCTCTCTTCATTTTTGCGCCCAGGTTTTCCTCAAGCACATTCAAGGAATATTCGGAGAAACGGGCAATATGGATTGCTTTCGTTATTCCGCACCGTGGGACGGGTAAAAGCCTAACCCAATGGATTGAAAGGTTACTTATCTCCTTCGTCTAAATTGAGCATTTCTTGAGCTTTGGCAAATATTGCGTATTTCCTGAGATATGCCTCACGCAAAATTAAGTTCGTTGAGCTATTGCCTTCGCCCGAGTTCCTGGCTGAAGATCAAGCTGTGCGCTCCACAGGGGCGCAATTGCTCGCTGGGAGCAACCGAAAAGGGGCGTTTCATGGCTGATTTTCGCTTTTTTGTCTCACATCCCAAGCGCCGGACGAAACCGCTGGCAATGCTGGCAGCGGCCGCCGTCGCCATGCTTGCCTGCGTGCCGTCCGCCCAGGCAGCGGACACCACGCCGCTGGACCCCAACCCGGGGCCCGCAGGAAACTTCGCCTGGAAGGGATTCAACTGGGAGAAGCGCTTCTGGGGCGGTGCACCGCAGTACAACAAGGCCTTCGCGGCCGCGAACGTCAGCAATCCGGATGCCAACGGCCACATCACCATGAACCTGACCAACCCCACCGGCGAAGCCCCCGTGGGAGCGGAGTTCCAGTCCACGCGGAAAGGGTTCGGTTACGGGACCTACACCACCACCGTGGAAAAGAACCTGGAAACGCTGCAGAAAGAAGTGGTGTGGGGCTGCCTGTTCACATACGACCCCCTGGCCGAACCTGGCTACAACGAAATCGATCTCTGCGAGGCCTCCGCGTGGGGCGGCGGCGCCGCATACGGGGAGTCCTGGCCGGTGACCCAAGGCCACGGCTATTGGTTTGATGCCACCAAGCCTCCCGGTGAAGGAAACAACACCACCGTCTTCGACGTCACGCCGGACCCGGTCACCACCCACCGGATGGTGTGGGAGCCGGGGAAGATAACCTTCGAAACCTTCGCCGGCGAAGGGTTTGCGGGCAGCCTCCTGAAGCGCACGGTCCTGGAAGGGGCCACCGTCCCGGTGCCGGCCCAGGAACAGATCCACTTCAACCTGTGGGTAACCGGGGGCGGCGGCGGGGATCCTGCCCATGTGCAACCGGAAAGCGTGGTGATCAGGGATTTTTCCTTTACCGCAGCTTCCGGCCCAGTGCAGGCGCAACCCGTCTCCGCCATCAAGCTGGCTGCCGCCACCACCAAGGCGAAGTCCGTCAGCACCACCACCCTGACATGGACAGGGGCCACGGGCGCCAACGTGACCCTGTGGATCAACGGGGCACAGAAGTCCGTGGCCAATACAGGCTCCTACGTCAACAAAATCAAGGGTGGAAAAACCACTTCCTATAAAGTCTGCGATGCCGCCGGGTGTTCGAACGTGGTCAGCGTGGTGACCTGACCCGCCGTCGTAATAGCCACAAGCAGAACGCAGGGCACCATCAACGATGCCCTGCGTTCCTGCTAACCGCGCAGTTGTGGTCCGGGGACTACTTGGCCCGGAACTACTTGGTGCCGCGGACGGGGATGATCCTCTTGATGGCGAGGCCCAGTGCCAGGAGCGCAAAGGCTGCGAGGGCGAACCAGAACACGTCCCCCGCGCCGGTCATGGCGAGGGTTCCGGAACCGGCTCCGGCTGCTGCGGGAACTGCGGGATTGTTATACATGGTTCTTACCAGGCTTTCTTTCTATTAAAGGCTGCGTCTGTGTACGCCTTCGCGTGAACCAGCTGCAGGAAAAGGTCGATCACCAGCTCGTACATGGTGGCGGCCGCGAGCATGTATCTCCATCCCCGGAGCCGCACCGTCACCACTCGTTCGATCACGAAGACACCGGTCACGGCAAGCCAGAACGGCTGGATGTGCAGCCCCGCCCCCGTGCCCAGTGCAACCGCCACCGTGCTGAGGTAGCCAAGCGTCACCAGGACGCCCGCCACCGAAAGAACCTGCCTCCCCCAATACGGCCTGGTGACCCGCGTCCAGCCGTACTGGACACAGTTCTCCACCGCGCCGCGCTTCCACCGCAGGCGCTGCGCCCAGAGTTCCCGCCAGGTGGGCATGACCTCGGTGACCAGGGTGCAATCGGCGGGGGATTTGATCCGGTACTTCAGCGTCAGCAGGGCAAAGGACAGCTCGTTATCTTCCGTCAGGACCGAGGTATCGTAGACGCCGCCCCTGCCATTTCCGGGAGGCAGCGTGCCATCCAGCCTGGCCGCGGATACGTCGCGGAGCGTCCGGACCCGGAACAGCGCGGCGGTGCCGGTGACCACCAGGCACTTACCGTGCAGCCGCCGCACGTCCCTGGCGTACCGGGCGTATTCATTCCTTTGCAGGTGGCCGACGAATCCGCCGCCCTCGCCGCCCCGGAACACTCCACCCACGGCACCAAGCCGCGAATCAGCCTGAAGGTGCCCCACCGAGCGTTCAATGAAATCCCGTGAGAGCTGCGAATCGGCATCCTGCACCAGGACCATGTCCTCAGGCTCAGCCTCCGGCAGCAGGCCAGCGAGCACGAAGTTGAGGGCGCCTGCCTTCTTGCCGGTGTTGCCCACTGTTGGCACCACCTCGGCGCCCGCCGCCAGGGACATAGCTTCCGTTTTGTCCGTGCAATTATCTGCCACCACAATTATCCGATCAGGGATAATTGTCTGGTTTTGCAGAGACAAGAGTGTTTCACCGATTCCCGCGGCCTCGTTGTGGGCCGGGATGATGACCGTGATCACAGGGTTGCCCCTGCCATAAGCCCGGGCCTGAATATTGCCCATAATTGCGACGCCGCGCATATTTTTCCCCGCTGAAACCATTTGAAGTTCTATTGACTTTGAGTGTTTCAACGCGAACTCAAATCGTTTGCACAGAAGCGGCAAAGAAACTACAAGCTTCAATCAAGACGGCCGCACGTACCTCAAGCTCAGGAAGCAGCGGCGCTGAGCTCAAGGGCAGGCGCTGGCCCTCCCGATGCCAGCCCGCGCCCCGCCCATGGGTGAACAAGTAGAAGCAGAATCGCACGAAAGCGCACAAAATCTCTTGACTCGTTACAGCGAGCGCTGTTACACATGATGTAAAGCCTTTTCTGAAACGATACAAACTCTTGTCCTCATCAAAGGAGATGACTGTGCCTGCTGCTGCCCAACCCTCCAACCGCCCGGTTTCTTTATCCCGCTGCCGCGGACGGGCAAGGACATACCTGGCCGCCGGCCTCGCTGCGGCAGCCCTGCTGGCCGGGGCGGGCGTGGCCGTTACCGCACCGGCCGCCAATGCCGAGCCGAGCAACTACCGCTTCGACTTCGGCAACGGGCCCGTGGAGCACGGGTACACCGGCGTCAGCGCCACCGACGCCTACAGCCCCGAAACCCGCTACGGCTTCAACACCCCGGAGCATATGGCCAACGTTTCCGCCAAAGGCACCGGAGCCGGGAGCGATGCCGTTCGCTTCCTCCAGTTCGGGACCAAGAGCGCCAACACGTTCAACGTGGACCTGAAGGAAGGCCTTTACAAGGTCACAGTCACCCTTGGCGACACCTCCCGGGCGAGCATCGCGGCTGAAGGCGTGTTCCAGGAAATGAACCTGACCGGAAACGGCGCCACGGCCTCCTTTGAAATTCCCGTGACCGATGGCCAGCTGAACCTCCTGGTCACGGAGGGCAAAGTTGGCACGGCTTTCACACTAAGCTCGCTGGCCATCGACAAGGTCTCGCGCCATCCGGAGATGGACCCCACCATCTGGGTGGGCGGCGACTCCACAGTGGCCAGCTACTACCCCCTGGAGAACAGCGTCCAGGGCGGCTGGGGCCAGATGCTGCCGCAGTATGTCGACCCCGCGGCGTTCGATGTCCGGAACATGGCCACCGGCGGACAGATTGCCCGCGGCTTCCGCAATGACGGCCAGCTCGAAGCCATCCTCCAGTACATCAAGCCGGGCGACCTGTTCCTGCTGGAGATGGGCATAAACGACACTGCAGCCAAGAACGCCACCACCGAGGCAGAGTTCAAGGAGATCATGCGTGACATGGTCCGCCAGGTGGCAGCTACCGGCGCCACACCGGTGCTCGTCACCCCGCAGGGCCGCGCCACGGACTTCGTGGACGGCGTGCACACCTCGGTCAACCGCTGGTACCGCAACTCAACCGTTGCCCTTGCACAGGAGGAGGGCGTGCACCTGGTTGATTTGAACGTCCTGGCGTCCGCCTACTTCACGGAGATTGGCCCGGAAGCCACCCTGGCCCTGTTCATGACCGGCGACACGCTGCACCCCAACCGCGCCGGCGCCTCCGAACTGGCGCGCCTGGTGGCCGGGGACCTTGCCCGCCAGGGTCTCTAGGCAGGATCTCTGGACCAGGGTCTCTAGATCCAGTCAGCGGAGAAATCCTGCGGCGGCCACCACCGGGTGCGAGCCTGGACGTAGAACCTGCGGCCGGTAACCTCCGTGGGATTGATCCGGATCAGGTGCTCCTTGAGGCCGGACTCCCACGGTTCGCGGTCCGGGTCGGACAGTTCCAAGGGCACATTGCCGTCGGCCACGGGCTCGGGTATCCCCTTGACCACAACGCTCCACACTTCGGTGCTGTACGCGTTCAACCCGTCTGTCTCCAGGGCCACCAGGGTTCCGGCGAGCAGGGAGTACAGCTTGGTGCCGGGGGCAGTCCTGAAGTACAGGGCACCTTCCGCCGGCACGAAGTTCACGGGGAAGATTTCCGGTGTGGTTCCGTTGATGACTGCCAGCCTGCCGATATAGGAGGAGCGCAGGTACTTCCAGCACTCCTCTTCTGGAAGGACTTCAGTTTTGGGTCCCGACGGTGAGTTCTCCATGGCCCGAAGTCTAGGCCTCTGGCTGCCGGAGGGAGTAGGGCCTTCCTTCCCGTGAGCTAAATTCCGCTCAGCTCACTTGCCCGGGCGGACGGATGATCCGGCGCTGCGTTGCGGCGGCGATGGCTGCCGTCCTGTTGTCCACGCCGAGCTTGCCGTAGATGTGGACCAGGTGCGTCTTAACCGTTGCCTCCGAGATGAAGACCTGCTTGGCGATGGCGCGATTGGACAGCCCGGTGGCGAGCAGCTCCAGCAGTTGGACCTCCCGCGGGGTGAGCGAGGTGCCAGGGTTGGAGATGCGGTTCATGAGCAGGGCGGCGGCCTTGGGTGCCAGGACCGTCTCCCCGGCTGCTGCGGCGAAAACGGCCTGGCGGATCTGTTCCGGAGGCGCGTCCTTGAGCATGTAGCCGCTGGCGCCTGCCTCTACGGCGGCGAGGATATCGGCGTCGGTGTCGTAGGTGGTCAGGATCAGGACGGGCGGCGGCGCAGCCAGCTTCCTGATCGCGGCCGTGGCCGCCACCCCGTCCATGCCCGCGCCCATTTGCAGGTCCATCAGCACCACGTCCACCGCGTCACCCAGGACCGCCAGGCGCGAGAGTTCCTTCAGGGCGGCTTTCCCGTCCGCAGCTTCAGCGGTGATGGAAATGCCCTTGAACTCGGTGAGCATGGCCCTCAGGCCGGCGCGGACCACCGGATGGTCGTCCACCAGCAGGACGCGCACGTCAGCCACGCGTGCCTCCCCCGGAACCATCGAGCGGCAGCCGGATAGCCACCACCGTTCCTTCGCCCGCGGCGGTCTCCAACTCCAGGGAGCCGCTGAGGGCCCTTACCCTTTCCTCCAGCGAGCGGAGGCCGAATCCGCTGCCGTCCGCCCCGCCGTCGTGCCCGGTACCGGGGACGCGCATCCCGGAGACACCCGTCCTGGAGACGCGCGTCCCGGCGGCAGGCGGCGCGTCAAAGCCCACGCCGTCGTCGTAAATGTCCATGGTGACTTCCGTGCCCAGGAAGGTGAGCGTGACCACGGCGTTGCCGGCATGGGCGTGATCGCGGACGTTGGCAAGGCTCGCCTGGGCCGCGCGGAGCAGCGTCACCTGGTGCGGTTGAGGCAGCTCGGCAGGTTCGCCGTCCACCTCCAGCCGGCAGCGGAGCTCAGCTCCCGCCGCCGCGGCGCCCGATTCGGTCTCTGCGCAGAGCCGGCGGAGGGCCTCCACCAGCGTGGTGTCGTGCAGCTGCGGAGATGACAGGCCGCGGACAAAGCTCCGCGCCTCGGCCAGGTTGTCCGCCGCAGTCTGCTGCATCAGCGCCACCCGCGATGCTGCGGTGGCTGTATCCCCGTGGGCCAGCGACTGTTCCGCGGCCCGGGCCAGCAGCACGATGCTGGAAAGGCCCTGGGCAAGGGTGTCGTGGATTTCCCGGGCCAGCCGCTCCCGCTCGGCCAGCACCCCGGCCCCGTGCTGGGACGCCGCAAGTTCCTGGCGGGTGCGGCGCAATTCATCCGCGGCCCGCCGCTGGTTCTCCGCCTCCCGGTAGAGCGCAACATAGGCAAGGCCGGTGATGACGGCGAAGGCGGCGCCAAACAGCGGCCCGACGACGGCGGCCGCGTGCGGGACCGGGTCCCCGCTGGCAGACCATTGGGACGCGATGACCGCGGCCGTCATGAGTGCGATGGTCAGCAGCGCGGCACGCCTGGGCAGCAGGTGCAGGTGCAGGAAGAACAGGGGGAACGCCAGCCAGGCAAAGTCGGCACTGCCCACCAGCAGGAGAGCCCAGAGTGCCGTCACCGCCGCGAGCCAGTGGAGGCCGTAGCGGCGGGGGTTGAACCGGATCCGGCCCGCGGCATGGCGGTGTTCCAGGATTGTCCCGGTGAGGTACACCGCGGCCAGGACAAGGGCCAGGCCCGCCCAGAGGAACGGGAAGGTGCCCCGGGAGCCCGGCGCCAGCAGCCGGACCAGGCCCACCACCAGCAGGGCGGCGAACCCGGTGTGCAGCGTCACCCTCAGCACCCGCAGGATCGCTTCCGAGGACGCCGTCTCCACAGCGCTCAGGGGGTCCTTCGGGGCATGGGTGCCGGGTCCGCCGGAAGGGTGCAGGGCAGGGGTGGCGGACATGCCACCAGCTTATGCGCGCCCGCCCGGCGGCGGGTCAATCAAAAGGTTGACTCCGGGTTCCACCTTTCATCCCGGGCGTATCAACTCCCTGCCCGATGGACCGGGGAGGGGCGGGCGGGACAGTGGATGGAGACCTTATCCAGTGGGACCAACCGAGAGAAGAACAACGTGTTTCTGGCAATCCGCGACATCCGTTTCGCCAAGGGCCGGTTCGCCATGATGGGCGGCGTGGTGGCCCTGATTACCCTGCTCCTGGTCATGCTGTCCGGCCTCACCGCCGGGCTGGCTGAACAGTCAACCTCCGCGATCGGCAAGCTGGGGGCTGGCGCCGCTGCGCCGGTGGACACCGTGGTGTTCGGCGCCCCCGGCTCCGGCACGCCCAAGGCCTCCTATACGGAAAGTTCCGTGACGGCGGCCCAGGCGGAGAGCTGGCGGAGCCGGCCGGGCGTCCGCGCTGCCGAGCCGGTGGGGATCACCCAGAGCCGTGCCCAGGGTGCGGCGGCGGGCTCGGGCACCACCAATGTGGCCGTGTTCGGGGTGGCTCCCGGCAGCGGGCTGGCGCCTGTGGACGTTTCTGCCGGCACCGCGGTGGTGGGCGCCTCCGTGGCCGAGGCCCTGTCCCTGCAACAGGGGGACGCACTGGCCATCGGCGGGGTGGAACTCACCGTGGCCGCGGTTGTTGAGGACCAGTGGTACGCCCACACCAGCGTTGTGTGGACGGCGCTTCCGGCCTGGTCCAGGCTGGCCCACGTGTCCGACGGCGGCCAACTGGCTACCGTCATTGCCGTCACCTACCAGGACGGCGCGGCAGTTGATGAGGCCGCCGCGGACGCCGCGGCGAATACGGTGAGCGCCTCACGGACAGATTCCTTCCAGGCACTGGGCTCGTTCAAGAGCGAGAACGGCTCGCTGACGCTGATGCAGGCTTTCCTCTACGGCATCTCGTCCCTGGTGATTGTGGCATTCCTGACTGTGTGGACCATCCAGCGGACCCGCGACATCGCCGTCCTGAAGGCCATGGGGGCGCCGGCGTCCTACATCCTGCGGGATGCCATCACGCAGGCAGCAATTGTCCTGCTAGCCGGGGCCGGCTTGGGCGGGTTTGCCGGTGTCCTGGCGGGGCGGGTGGCCGCCCAGGCAGCCCCCTTCCTCCTCAGCCCTGCCACCACGCTGCTTCCCGTCGTCGGGATTGTAGCCCTGGGGCTGGCCGGAGCTGCGCTGGCCGTCCGCCGCGTCACCAAAGTAGATGCCCTGCTGGCCCTCGGCGGGTACTGACACCCCTCCCCCCGTCTGAGTTTTGGTCCAGATATGCAGGCCTAGCGTGCCCCGATCCCTGCATATCTGGACAAAAACTCCAATCCTGTGAAAGGAACACAATGTCTGCCTACTCCTCCCCGGCTCCGTTGGAACTGCTCAATGTCACCCTTGAATACCCCGATGGAGGCGGCACCACCACCGCCCTGGACCGCGTCAGCCTGGCAGTCCCCGCCGGGCACGTGGTGTCGCTCGTCGGACCGTCCGGCTCGGGAAAGTCGAGCCTCCTTGCCGCCGCTGCCACCCTGGTCCGCCCCACCAGCGGGCGGGTCATCATCGACGGCACCGACACAACCAGCCTTCCGGGCAAGGCGCTCACGGCACTGCGCCGCAGCAAGGTGGGCATCATCTTCCAGCAGCCCAACCTGCTCCCCTCACTCACGGCCGCCGAACAGCTCATCATTGGCGACCACCTCCGCGGCAAACCCATGAAGGCCGCCCGGAAGAAGGCCGCCGGGCTCCTTGACGTCGTCGGCCTGTCCGCGAGCGCCGGGAAGCTCCCCCACCAGCTCTCCGGCGGCCAGCGCCAGCGTGTCAACATCGCCAGGGCCCTGATGGGAAACCCGAAAGTCCTGCTGGTGGATGAGCCGACGGCCGCCCTTGACCACGAGCGCAGCGCCTCGGTCATCCGGCTGCTGTGCCAGGTGACCTCCGAGTTCAACGTGGGCACGGTGCTGGTCACGCATGACACGGAGTTTGTTCCGTTCACCGATGCGGTGGCCACCATGCGCGACGGGGCCCTCGCCGCCCCGGTGCTGACCGGCGCCTGAAAGCACGGTTGGCAGGGGGTTTTGCGCGCACCAATTACAGGGCAACCCCCGCCACGGAGAATTGACCGGATCTTGCGGCAAACCTTGCCGTGCCCTGAAGTTGCGGGGCCACGCTGGAGTCATGGACCAACCAGCTTGTGGGGAGCAGGAAACAATGGGAAATCGAACAGCTTTAGACGGGGAAGTCACCGCCGTGGACGGCGTGCTCACGGATCAGCATCCGCTCGACTTCTACGCGCTGGGCCTGGCCGGCTGCATCGACCGGCTCACGGCGCCCCTCCGCCACCGGGGAACCGCCGTCCGTTGGGACACCCCGCACTGGGGCATCGAGATCCCGAAGGACTGCGCGTCCCTCCTCTATCAGTCGGCACGCGAGGCGCTTAGTAACGTCTACAAACATTCCGGGGCGTCGCACCTGGCCGTCCAGCTCGCCGCCGTGGACCACGGCATTCGCCTGGTAGTGGCCGACGACGGCACGGGCTTTGACAGTGAAGCCGCCACCTGCGGGCGCCACCACGGCTACGGCCTCCGGCTCATGTCAGTGGCCGTCCATGAGGCCGGCGGCACCGTGGACATCCGCTCCGCCCCCGGGCAAGGCACCAGCGTCACGGTTACCCTGCCGCTGGATTAAAGCTCGGATGCCCGCCGTTGCTGGGACGGCGGGCATCCGGAAAACCCTAACGGGTCAGTTTGGCCGAATCGGGCTCAAGGTCGCCGATGTGGCCGGGTGCGTTGGCCGCCAGGACCCGCTGGACGAAGGCGCAGTACTCCTCCATGTAGTGGCGCAGGAACTTGGCAGTGCCCTCATTCTTGACCTCGCCGTCGTCGCCAAACACGGCGGCGTCGAAGTGGATGTAGGCCTCGGGTGCGTTGAGCTGCGGCGCGTCCAGGAAGCTCAGGACGCTGCGCATGGACGACTGCATCACCGCGGTACCGATGCTTCCCACGGAAGCTCCGATAATTCCGGTGGGCTTGCGGGCAAAGGAGTTGCTTCCCCAGGGCCGGGAGCCCCAGTCGATGGCATTCTTGAGCGCCCCGGGGATGGAGCGGTTGTATTCCGGGGACACGAACAGGAGCCCGTCTGCCGCCTCGATGGCTTCCTTGAGGGCGCGGCCTTCCGGCGGGAAGTCAGCGTCGTAGTCGTAACTGTAGAGGGGGAGGTCCTTGATGGGGATCTCCGTGAACTCGAGGTCCTCGGGAGCGAGTTTGATCAACGCCTTGGCCAGGACCCTGTTGATGGAGCCGGTTGCCAGGCTCCCCACGAAGTAGCCGATTTTGTACGGTGCCATGAGTGTTCCTTCCAATAGCCGGTCCGCGCCGGCAGGCCATATTTCCGGAATGAGTGCCGCCCCAGGGGGAGCCGCATGTGGTGCCCATTGCACCCATCAGTCCAGCACAGAAGCCGGGGCACGGCCAGAGGTTGCGGCGTGTTGGAGAGCTGCCGGAGTCCTTCCGAATCCCGGCCTCCCCTTGCGGTCCTGCCTTGGCTCGCCTATTTTGAAACGAATCAGAAACCGCTTTCCGCCGGTGTTTCACCTGCTGACGAGAGCTGGCCATTTCCGCGGACGCGAAACAACAGAATTGGATCACATGACGGACAGCACCCTCATCAGGTGGATCGACGGCCAGGCACCTTCGGAATCCAGCGGCGGGACCACCTGGGGCATGCCCTTCGCCCGCGGCTCGGTGCCCTCAGCGGACGCCCTCTCCGTCACGGATGCCGGCGGCAGGGCCGTCGCCGCCCAGGCCTGGCCCCTGGCCACCTGGCCGGACGGCTCCCTCAAATGGGCAGGCATCGCACTCCCCGCCACCAGCTCACCGTCGGACTTCTACCATGTGGCGTCCGACGGCGGCGCGTCACCCCGGGAAGCCAGCCAGCCGCCGTCGGGCGCTGCCGGCGTCACTGCCATCGAAACCGGTGATGCCCTCACGGTGGACACCGGAACGCTCCGGATGGTGATCAAACGCGCGGGCTCCACGCTCTTCAGCAGCCTCACCCGCGGCGGCGTCGAGGTGGCGCGGGACGCCCGCCTGGTCAGCCTCCTGCAGGACGGCCTTGCGGACGACCAGGGAGGCGACGGCGTCGGCACCTTCAGCCGGGAAGCCTTCACCGGCGTGGTCACCGCCGCAGTGCTTGAACAGAGCGGACCCGTGCGCGCCGTGGTGCGGCTGGAAGGCCAGCACCGGCCGGACGCGCGGGCCAGTGGCATTGGCAGCGACAGCGGCCGGGAAAGCTGGCTGCCCTTCGTGGTCAGGTTCTACTTCCACGCCAACGCCCGCAGCGTCCGCATGGTGCACTCCTTCATCTGGGACGGGGACGCGGACCGCGACTTCCTCGCAGGGCTCGGCGTGCGGTTCACTATTCCCCTGCAGGCAGAGCTGCACAACAGGCACATCCGGATAGCAGGGGCCGACGGCGGCTTCCTCACCGAAGCGGTCCGCGGCCTGACCGGCCTGCGCCGGGACCCCGGCAAGGACGTCCGCCGCGCCCAGGTGGAAGGCCGCGCCACCCCGCCCGCGGCAGGCTGGAACCCGGAGGTGTCCGAACGGCTGCGCCTGATTCCGGCCTGGAACGACTACACGCTCAGCCAGCTCAGCGCCGACGGCTTCGAGCTGCGAAAGCGGACTGCGCCCGGCCACGCCTGGGTGGGGATTTCCGGCGGCACCAGGTCGGCCGGCTTCTGCTCGCTGACTGACACCCGTTGCGGGTTTGGCGTGGGCGTCAAGGACTTCTGGCAGTCCCACCCCGGCCAGCTGGACATCCGCAACGCCGCGACGGACCAGGCCTCCCTGACCGCTTGGCTGTACTCCCCCGAAGCCCAGCCCATGGACCTGCGTTTCTACCATGACGGCCTGGGCCAAGACACATTCAAGGAACAGCTTGAGGGCCTCGAAATCACCTACGAGGACTACGAGCCGGGCTTCGGAAACGCACGCGGCATTGCCCGCACACATGAGTTAACTCTGTTCGCCTACGACGGCACGCCGGCAACCGAAAGCCTGGCGGCCGACGCCGCTGCCGCCTCAACCCCGGCCCTGCTGCAGGCCACCCCGGAGTACATGCACTCCGTGGGCGTCTTCGGTGATTGGGACCCGGTGGACCGCAGCACCTCCGCCCGCGCCGAGCTGGAGGACCACCTGGACTTTCTCTTCGACTTCTATGCCGGCCAGGTGGAGCAGCGGCGCTGGTACGGGTTCTGGAACTACGGCGACGTGATGCACACCTACGACCACGACCGGCACGTGTGGCGGTACGACGTAGGCGGTTATGCGTGGGACAACTCCGAGCTCTCCCCCGACCTCTGGCTCTGGTACTCCTACCTGCGCTCCGGCCGTGCGGACATCTTCCGGTTCGCGGAGGCCATGACGCGGCACACCGGCGAGGTGGACGTCTACCACCTGGGACCGTGGCGCGGCCTCGGCTCGCGGCACAACGTCCAGCACTGGGGCTGCAGCGCCAAGCAGCTCCGCATCAGCACGCCCGCCTACCGCCGCTTCTACTACTACCTGACGGCGGATGAACGGACCGGTGACCTGCTGGCCGAGCTGGTGGACAGCGACCAGAACTTCCTGGGGCTGGACCCCGTGCGCAAGGTCCGCCCCGACGCCGACACCTACCGGCCCAACCGGGGCGCCCTGGGCGTTGGCCTCGGAACGGACTGGGGCTCGCTCGCCGCCACCTGGCTCACCGACTGGGAACGTACGGGCAACCCCCGCTCGCGCGACCGGCTCCTGGGCACCATGGCGGACATCGGCGCCCTCAAGTACGGCTTCCTTACCGGCGAGGCGCTCTACGACCTGGACAAGGGACGCTTCGACACCGCCAGGGAGCTGATCCAGGTGTCCCACCTGAGCGCCGTGTTCGGCCTGGTGGAGATCTGCAGCGAACTGGTGGACCTTGTTCCGGATCCGGGGTTCGAGCGTGCCTGGCTGCAGTACTGCCGGCTCTTCCTGGGCACGAAGGAGGAACAGGTGGAGGCGGTAGGACAGCCGCTGGAGGGCATCTACCTCACCCAGGCGCACAGCCGGCTCACCGCCTACGCGGCTGCCCGGCTGAACGATCCGGACCTGGCCGCCCGCGCCTGGACGAGCTTCGCCGAAGGAGGCGAACACCTCAACCACAGCTCGGCCTTCACGCTGCGGAAGATCGAGCCGCCGCACGTGCTGCTGCCGGTGGATGAGGCACCCACCGTGTCCACCAACGACGCCTCCCAGTTCGGGCTCGCCGTCATCCAGAACCTGGCGATGATCGGCAACCACCTGCGGTAGCTCTGCGCGCTCGTGACGGCGGCACCCGGCCTTGATTCCCCGAGCCAGGTGCCGCCGTCGCCCGTTAACCATTCCCCTCCCAACTAATACGAAAGTAGGGTGGGTCAGGCCGCTGTGACCGGGGTGATGGTGACGTCGTATCCGAGGCTATTGAGTTGTTTGATGGCGTTGTTCTTCGCCCGGGATGGGTTGGTCCGGGTGTAGTAGTCGGCTCCTGGTTCTAAGTAGCATTCGCCGTTGGCGAGCATGTGCCAGGCCGCGGTCAGGATGGAATGCTCGACGGCGACGAGGGCTTTGTTGCGGCCGCTGCGGGCTGTGAGGCGGTGGTATTTGGCGGCGAGGTAGGTGTTCTTGGATTGGGCCGCTGACATGGCCGCGATCCCAAGTGCACCTTTGAGGTATTTGTTTCCGGGCATGATGTGTGCTGATTTGATCCGGCCGGCGGATTCGTTGGCGCCGGGACACACTCCGGTCCACGATGCGAGCCGGCCGGGGGTTTCAAAGACGGCCATGTCCGCACCGGTTTCGGCGATGATCACTTCGGCGACTCGTTGGGAGACTCCTGGGATGGTGGCCAGGGCATCCCTGGCGTCACGAAAGGGTTCCATCGCCTCCTCGATCCGTGCGGTGAGTGCCTGAATGGTCCGGGTGTGGGCGTCGATCTGGTTCAGGTGCAGCTTTGCCATGAACGCGTGGTGGGGTTTGAACCTGCCGGTGAGCGCGTCGACGAGGGCGGGGATTTTTGAGCGCATCGTTCCGCGGGCCATGCAGGCCAGGACGTTCGGGTTCCGTTCACCATTGATGAGGGCTTCGAGCATGTCCCGGGAGGAGACCCCTGTCAGGTCAGAGACCACCGAGGAGAGTTTGATCCCGGAGCTCTCCAGGAACTTCTCGAGCCGCTGGATCTCACGGGCCCGGTCGCGGGTGGCTATGGCGCGGGCGCGGGTGAGGTCCCGCAGTTCCCGGATCGGCTCCGGTGGCACGAACGAGGCCCGCAGCAGCCCGTGCGCGGCTAACTGGGCCAGCCAGGCAGCGTCCGAAACATCGGTTTTCCGGCCCGGGATGTTCCGGGCAGCTTTGGCGTTCACGAGCATCACCGGCAGGGTTTCTTCGAGCAGATAGAAGAACGGTTTCCAGTAATCGCTGGTTGCTTCCATCACCACAACGGTGACGTGTTCGCGTTCCAGGAACTCCCGCAACTCCAGGATCGCCTGCGTGGTCGCGCCCCAGGTCGTGACCTTCGAGGTGTAAGTCCCGGCCCGGTCCCCGGGTATCCGCACGCAGACCTTTGCATCGCGTTTGGAGATATCCATTCCCGCGGCGCGTTCATGAACAATGTCCATTCCAGTTTCCTCCAACACTGATGAACGGTTATGACAGCGTCTGCCAACACTGATGAACGGTTATGACAGCGTCTGCCTCGGGGAGGACTGGGATTATTCAGGAATCTAACACCCGTGCTTAAGAGCAACAATCCACGGTTCCCGTGGGAGTCCTCCACACCACGCTAGGTAACGGACTCAAGGCACCAAGTTGGGTCGGCGTTCACCGAGACGGACACCACCATGATCCGCCCCACACACCTGCCTGACCAGAGACCCGGAAGGCCGGAGGCAGACTTTCCAGGCCCACGGCGCGCCAGCGGCGCTCATACGCTAGGTAGCAGCAGATGCTGTTATCAGCCCTCAAAACGACATCTGCTGCGACCCAGTTGGGGTGGTGGGCGGCAGCGTGGGCCGGCACTGATTTCTTCCAGCCCGGTGGGACGTTCGAATGTATGCTCTGGAAACCGGCGTGCCCAGCAGGTACATTGGTAAGCATGCTGATGATTTACCGAATCGTCAGCTTCCGGTAACACAGCGAAGGAGACGTTATGAGCACGAAGGTGGAAAAACGCATTCTGGTGAACGTACCGGTAAGCACGGCTTACAACCAGTGGACGCAGTTCGAGGAGTTCCCGCACTTCATGGGCGGAGTCAAGAGCGTGACCCAGCTCAGCGATGACAGGCTCGAGTGGGTGGCCGAGATCGGCGGCATCCGCCGGCAGTGGGAAGCGAAGATTCTGGAGCAGGTCCCGGACCGGAAGGTCGCCTGGGCAGCTACGGAGGGCGCCACGAACGCCGGGGCGGTCGAGTTCGAGGACGTGGGCGGCGGGCAGACTTCCCTCCGGCTGACGCTTGAATACGAGCCCGAAGGAATCATCGAAAAGGTCGGCGACAAGCTCAACGTGGTTGACCGCCAGGCCGAGGCAGACCTGCAGCGGTTCAAGGAATTCATCGAGGACGAGGGGTACGCCAGCGGCGCCTGGCGCGGACGCGTGAGCACAGGCGCACCGGCGGGCACCCCGGGCGTTGAGCACGCTGCCGGATCCCGCGGCGACTCCGGCAAGGCAGGCGTTTCCGGCAAGGTTGCCGCCGGCCTGGGCGTTGCCGCGGCAGCGGGCGCAGCAGCAGCCATGGCAGCAGGCGGCAACAAGGAGACAACCGCCGTCGCCGATGAAACGGTAACTCCTGTGACTCCCGGAGAGCCGGTCACCGTCACCCCGATTCCCACGGACACAACGACCACCGATACCACTACGGGTACGACGGCGGCAGCGGGCTCCAGGGGGTCGGTCGCCGATCTGGGAAATGACAGGATCGGCCACGCCTTCGACCAGACCAACGGCCTGGTGGACACCACCGGCGAGTCCGACGAGACGGCGGAAGGTGAGAACCTGAGCGCCGCCGAGCGCGAGGGCGACGACCGCCGGCGCGACGGCGGCCTGCCGCCCGTCGGCGGGAACCTCGGCACGCACTAACCGGTTCAGCCGCAGCACAAAGCGCCGCCCGCCTCTCCCCCGAGGCGGGCGGCGCTTTTGCCTGTTCTTGTGTTACTTGCCGGCGCCCGTGTAGACCACCGACGGCGCGCCCGGGGTTTCCATGCCTTCGCCGATGAAGAAGCTCGGGTGCGGCGGCTGGTTGTAGGCCACGTTTTCACGGGCCACTGCGGTGCGGTAGACGGTGTCGTGCATCAGGGTGCGGAGCCGGACCTCGGTGGGTGAAGTGCTGGTGTAGATCCGCAGCTCGGTGCTGTCCGACGACGGGAAGGCCAGTTCCTCGCGCCAGTCACCGAGCAGGTCTGCCTGCAGGGATGGGTTGCCCTTGGTGTGGTTGTTGGTGCGGGCGCCGGTGACAGTCAGCAGCCTCTCGCTGGACCCGGTTTCCCAGTTCCACTTCGAAATCGTGGGCACGCCCACGCCGGCGGCAGCGTCGAAGTCGTGGTCCACGATCTCACGGAGCAGGTCGCCGTCCCACCAGGCCATGAAGTTGGCGGCGGGGATGCTCTCGGCGATCAGCTCGCCCTTCGCTGACATCAGCTGGCCCCGCGGGGAGTTCCAGGAGGCGTCTCCGCCTACCGCCCAGCCCTCAGCGCCTGCATAGCGGGGATCGATGTCCCCGGCGGCACCGCGGCCGGTGTCCCGGATAGCGGGGATGCTCCAGAGCACCTCACCGGTGGCGGCGTCGCGGAAGGTGGCCCCGCGGTTGCCGCTCTGGCTCATGCTCTCGTGGACGGCGAAGACCTCCAGCCCGGGGCGGGAAGGATCAAAATCGCTGGTGTGCATCGCATCGCCGTGGCCCAGCTTGGTGTTGTAGAGGACCGAGCCGTCGTCGTCGATGGTCATGGAGCCGAAGACGAACTCGTCCTTGCCATCCTGGTCCACGTCAGCCACGGACAGGTTGTGGTTGCCCTGGCCTTTGTACTCGGCGCCGGCGATGTCCGAGTCGAAGGTCCAGCGCTTCACCAGCTTGCCGTCCACCAGGTCATAGGTGGCCAGGACGGTGCGGGTGTAGTAGCCGCGGCTGAACATCATGGACGGCTTTTCGCCGTCGAGGTAGGCGACGCCGGCCAGGAAGCGGTCCACGCGGTTGCCGTACCCGTCGCCCCAGGCGGAGACGTTGCCGCGCGGCGGATCGTAGGCGACTGTGTCCATGATGGTGCCGGTGGCTCCGTTGAACACGGTTAGGAACTCCGGGCCGGACAGGACATAGCCGGCGCTGTTCCGGTAGTCCGCTGCGGCGTCCCCGATCACGGTTCCGGCCCCGTCGGTGGTGCCGTCCGCCGTCTTCATGGACACTTCAGCCATGCCGTCGCCGTCGAAGTCGTAGGCCAGGAGCTGGGTGTAGTGGGCGCCGGCGCGGATGTTGTGGCCCAGGTCGATGCGCCACAGCCTGGTGCCGTCCATCTTGTAGGCGTCCACGTACACGTTCCCCGTAAACCCGGGCCGCGAATTGTCCTGCGCATTGGAAGGGTTCCAGAGCTGGATGATTTCGTAGCTGCCATCCCCGTCCAGGTCCGCGACGCTGGAATCGTTGGCCGAGTAGGTGTACGGCTTCCCGTCCTTGCTGACGCCGTCGGCGGGCTTGTCCAGCTTGATGGGCAGGTAGTCCTGGGCCAGCGGGGTGAATTCCGCGCTGAGCTTGTCCTGCCCGTTGCCGTTGCCCACGGTCTTGATGACATACGTGGAGGCAGCGGTTCCGGACGGGTCGACGTAGGTAGTGGTGTTGCGGATGGGCTCCTCGGTGAGCTGGACGCCGTCGCGGATCACGTGGAAGCCCACGCTGTCCTGGTCCAGGCCCAGCATGCGCCAGCCCAGCGTGACGCCCTGGTCCGTGAGCACGGCGACGGGAGCCCGGTCCAGGTTCTCCACCTGGCGCTTCAGTTCAGCCTTGCCGGACTGCCCTGGTGCGGTGCCGGGGTTGGCGTGAGCCAGAGGTACGCCGGTGAATGCCAGCGCGGCGGCCGTGAGCGATGCCGCCGCTGCCAGCGGAGCGGCCTTCCAGCCACGGCCGGACCGCAAACCTGGACGGGGCGTGGGGGAACATTTCGAGGGATAAGCCAAAAGAACATCTCCTTTGATGCGGCGGCAGCTGAGTCTGCCGCGCGACAGTTTGGAACGTTTCACTTCATGCGCCAGTCCCACCCGTATGGGATGGGTGGGGTGGCTGCACTGTGGAAGAAAGCGTTTTCTGCCCTTAACTTTTATCAGCGCTTTACAAGCTTGGTCAAGGGTTTGACGGGACTCTATGGGAGTTATTGTTCCATTGCGTTCAGTTCACGCGGGCGTCGCCGCGCGTCTTTCCGGCCGCCGCCTGCAACAGCGGCAGCGTCCTGGCGGGCATGACTTCCACCAGGGACATGGCTGTGCTGGTACGTACGACGCCGGGAATCGCCAGCATGCTGCGGGTGACCCTGTGGAGGTCCGCCGGGTCCTTCGCGGCGACTTTCGCGAGCAGGTCGGCATCGCCGGTGGTGGCATGCATTTCGATGATCTCGGGGATAGTGCGCAGCGCCGCCATCGCCTCATCGCTGGAGGACTGGCTGATGGAAATGGAGATGAACGCAATTAGCGGGAGCCCCAGGGCCCCGGTCCGGACACGCTGGCTGAACGGGGCCAGGCTTCCATCGGACAGCAGGCGGCGCAGGCGGGCATGGACCGTGTTGCGGGCAACGCCCAGGGACCGCGAGAGGGACAGGACCGTCGCCTGCGGGTCGCGGTCCAGTGCCAGGAGGATATCCGCATCAAGGGAGTCAAGGAGGTGCATACTGAGCATTTTGCCACCTCCTTCGGTGCTGGACGCCGAATCTGTCCTGCGAAAAGGGGCTGTGTTGCGCACAGCAGAAGAGATGTCCCACGATGCTTGAATGACCAGCACCCTTCCCGAAAACGCGGCACCCGAGCTTCGTGCCGCCGTCGCACAGCTTCCCGCCTATGTAGCCGGAAGGAGCGCCGCATCCGAACTGACGGCCGCCCTGGCCTCAAACGAAAGCCATTTCGCTCCGCTGCCGTCCGTTGTTGACGTGATCTCCGCGGAGGCCGGCCGCATCCACCGCTATCCCAGCATGGGGGCCGTGGAGGCGCGCGGGGCCATCGCCAGGCATCACGGCGTCACCACGGATGAAATTGCCGCGGGACCGGGAAGCTCGGGAGTGCTGCAGCAGATTATCTCCGCGGTGTGCGGCCACGGTGACGAAGTTGTTTTCGCCTGGCGTTCCTTTGAGGCGTATCCCATCCTGGTGACCGTGGCCGGCGCCGTTCCTGTCCCCGTTCCACTGCTGGACAGCGAGCAGCATGATCTCGAGGCCATGGCAGCGGCGATCACGGGCCGCACGCGGCTGGTGATTCTATGCTCCCCCAACAATCCCACCGGAGTGTCCATCGGAGCGGAGGCCCTGGAACAGTTCCTGCAGTCCGTTCCGCCGCAGGTCCTGGTGGTCCTGGACGAGGCCTACATCGAGTTCCAGCGCGGCCCCGGGCTGGACTCCCTCGATTTCTACCGGCGGTACCCGAACCTCTGCATCCTGCGGACCTTCTCCAAGGCCTACGGGCTGGCCGGGCTCCGGATCGGCTACGCAATTGCCCGCCCCTCGGTGGCGGAGGGGCTGCGGCGCACCGCGATCCCGTTCGGCGTCAACCGCATGGCGCAGTCCGCAGCCGTGGCGTCGCTGGCCGCGCAGGACGAGATCCAGGCACGGACGGACGCTGTTGCCGAAGAACGCACCCGGGTTGTTGCCTGCCTGCGCCGGTCCGGCTGGGACGTCCCGGACAGCCAGGCTAACTTTTACTGGCTGCGGGCATCGGACGAGCTCCGGGAACAGATCCTTGCAGCACTTTCCGCCGCCGACATCCTGGCGCGTGGATACGTGGGCAGCGGCGTTCGCATCACCCTGGCGGACCGGGAGACCAACAACCGCGTGCTCGTCGTCCTCTCCGACCGCCGGAGGTTCGCGGACCAGTGAGCGCACCCACCGCACCCACCGCTCCCCCGGACACCAGGGAAACAGCGACGGCGGCACCCGGCCCGGCGCCGTCGTCGTCCGCTGTCCGCCACTCGGCCGTTGAGGACGTCCTGGGAATCCTCACTGGGACGTTCGCTGCCTCGCTCGGCCTGTTCCTGCTCAAATCCAGCGGGGCCGTAACCGGCGGAACCGCCGGGCTTGCGCTCCTGCTCAGCTACTCGCTTCCCCTGTCCTTCGGCGTCATCTTCATGGCGGTCAACGCGCCCTTCTTTGCCCTGGCGGTCTGGAAGAAGGGCTGGAATTTTGCCCTCCGGACAGGGGCCGCCATTGGCCTGGTGTCCGCCATGTCCAGCCTCCACCCGGCAGCCATGGCCGGCGTCCACATCGATCCCGTCTACGGTGTGCTGGCCGGCAACCTGCTTGCGGGCGTGGGCCTGCTCATCCTGTTCCGGCACCAGTCCAGCCTGGGCGGCTTCAATATCCTTGCCCTGCTGCTGCAGGAGAAGCTGAAGTGGCGCGCCGGGTACGTCCAGATGGTGCTGGACGTGGCCATTGTGCTCGCGGCCCTGGCCCTGGTGTCCCCTGTCATGGTGCTCCTCTCGGCAGCAGGGGCCACGTTGCTGAACTTCATTCTCGCCCTGAACCACCGCCCCGGCCGCTACCTCGGAAGCTGAAGGCGGCACCCGGGCAACAACAACCGGCATCCAGTCCTAGTCCCAGGCCGGGACCAGGACCACTTCGTACCGGGTTGGCGGCGGCTGTTGTCCGAACTTCGCGTTGACCGCGGCGAGCGTATCCCCGAACCTGGCCACCGTCGTCGGGACGTTGAAGTGCTTGCTGGTGATGACGTCCTTAACCCTGAAGGAAGTCAGGTCACTGGACAGTTTGAGGCGGCTGACCTGATTGGCCATGTTCTGGACCGCCCATACGGTGCGGTCCTTCACCAGGATGCCATCAATGAATTTGAGGTCCGGCCCCTTGATCCTCTTGCTCTTTCCCGTGCCGGGATCCACGGTGTAGAGGGCCTGGTTTTGGGTGTGGGCCACAATCAGGACGTCGCCGTCCCCGGCTGCTGCGATGCCGTTGAACCCGAACTGGCCGGGTTGTAGCGGTCTGCCCGCCTCACCGCCCACTTCCAGTGTCTCCACGTCCGCTGCTTTTCCGAGCTCGCCCCGCCCGCTCACCGGGAGGAAATAGAGCTCGGGCGCGGCTGAATTGGTAAACCAGGCGCCGTCGCGGGTGAGGGTGACGTCATTGATGAAGCCGGGGGCAAGGTCATATTCCTTGACCGGCTTGCGGGTGTCGGTGTCGTAGACGTACGCCTTGCCGGAAGTACCGCCGGCCACAAAGAGCAGGTCATTGCGGGTATCCGCCTTCATGCCGACGGCCATCCGGCCCTCGGGTGCGTCGATGAAACGCTTGGCCTTTCCGTCACGGATGTCGCCGCGGAAGATATCGCCGGTCAACAGTTCTCCGGCATAGAAGGTTGTTCC
This sequence comes from Pseudarthrobacter quantipunctorum, assembly GCF_045291495.1. NCBI lineage: Bacteria > Bacillati > Actinomycetota > Actinomycetes > Micrococcales > Micrococcaceae > Pseudarthrobacter > Pseudarthrobacter quantipunctorum. The sequence goes on along the minus strand of NZ_CP148033.1, from coordinate 276,444 downwards.
CTCACCGGCCGCGATGCCTTCGGCCGAGCCGGCCCCGCGGAGGACGATGACATGGTCCCCGGAAGACGTGGATGCGCCTGCCGGCACTGCCGTGGGCAGCAGCAAGGCTAGAAGCGCGATAAATCCACCAACGGCACGGCGTCGTACTGTTTTGCGCATAATAGTTCCTGGATTGGGCTGGTGCGCGGGGCCCAATCTGCGGCAGCTCCGCACGATGGTGGTCCCATTTTAAGCTCCCCCACGGAAGCCCCGCCAGAGCTCGGCGCCCCCTTCACAGTCGAGGGGGCAGGGCCTGGGACCGGCGTATGGTTCGGGATTCTGCTTACAATCGAAACCTCAATCAACTACTGAGGGATCCATGAAGAAATTCGCCACAGCCCTGATCGCCGCCGGACTCGTTGTCTCCGCAACCGCCTGCACCACCTCAAACCAGCTCACCACCGCGGAAACCTGCGAGCGCATTCAGTCCGTTGTGTCGAACCCGGCCAACAACGCCGGCAAGACCGGCATGAACCGCCTGGCAAACCAGATCCGTCCCATCCACGCCGTCGCCTCGGACGACCTCAAGGGTGCGCTTGAGTCGATCATCGAATACACCGATGAGCAGGCGAAGGAAACTCCGGACGAGGACAAGCTCGCTGAGCTCACGGAAGGCTACGAGGAAGCCGGCAGCACGTACAGCCAGTTCTGCAGCTGATTTCTGCTGACAGCGCGCTGCCGCCTGACCCGGCTACGTGAGGGTGGCCGCGTCCGTGTTCGCACCGCAGAGTATGACCGCAACCCGCTCGCCCAGGCCCGGCGCGTAGGCCCCGGACGTGAGCGCTGCATAGGCTGCGGCCGCGCCGTGTTCCACGATAATCCGGTAGCTGTCCCACAGCTTCAGGCGCGCTTCGGTGATTGCGGCGTCGGACGCCAGGACGCTTTCGACGCCGGCGCGGACCGCCACGGAGAAGCCGATGTCACCGAGGCGGCGGGCACCCAGGGAATCCGCATCAACTCCCGAGACTGGCACGTCAACCGGTTTTCCGGCCGCCAGTGCAGCGTTCAAGGTAGGGGCCGATTCCGGCTCCACGGCTACCACCTTGGCCCTGCCCTCCACGGCCGCGGCGATTCCCGCCATCAGCCCGCCTCCGCCGACCGCTACCAGGACGGTGTCCACCCCGCCCACCTGGTCGAGAAGCTCCAGCCCCACGGTTCCGGCGCCGGCGGCAATTTCGGGCTGATCGTAGGCATGGCAATAGACGGCGCCGGTTTCCCGGGCATGCTCGATGGCTGCCTGGTATGCGTCCGCGTACTCGGCGCCGCCCTGCACCACCGCCGCTCCGATGGCTTTGAGCTTGCGGACCTTCACGGCAGGGGCTGCGTCAGGGACAAACACCGTTGCGGGCACGCCAAGCTGTGCAGCCGCGTAGGCGTTGGCCAGGCCGGCGTTGCCGCCGGAGGCAACCACCACGCCGACGTCCGGCTTCAGCTCACCGCGTTCCTTGGCGGCCAGGACCCGGTTGAGGGCGCCGCGGGCCTTGAAGGTTCCGGTGTGCTGCATGAACTCGCACTTGAACCACACCGGACCGGGGAAATCCCCGGGGTCAGCTTCCAGGACAGGCGTCAGCCGGGTCAGGCCTGCCGTCCGTCGCGCTGCCTGTTCCACGTCGGCGCGGGTAATCATAAATGCGTCAGACCTCGTCGTCCCAGGTTCCCGGTTCCTGCAGGGCGTCCTCGGGCTTGTCCTCCTGGGACGGTTGGCCGCTGCCCGTGTAGGACGCCGGGACGGTCCCGGCAGCGTGGGCCTGCTGCTCCTCGCGGATATTGCCGGCACCGGGTAATTCCGGGTGCTGGCCGCCCTGCGGTGCCTGCTTGGCCTCCTTGGCCGCGTCCGGGTCACCCGGGCCCCGAAGGTCTGCGGCGTTCTGCGGCTCGTCATTGCTAGCAGTCATGGTTCTGCCTTTCGCTCGGGAACTGCGGCGTTCGGCCCGGGCCTGTCCCCGCACCGTTCTCCAGCCTACGGGCTGACCCTGCCCGGCAGCAGGAAGTGGCGGACTGGAGTCTGGCTGGCTCCCCCAGCCGGGCCTATGAAAAGCAGGCCCGAACCTGTGAAATGGGCCGTGAACCTGTGAATTGGGACTCAGCCGGGACTTCCACGGCATGCCCTGCGTTAAACCCTCTGGCGGAAGGAGGCCACTTGCTTATTGTCCTGACCGGAATCGACGGTTCCGGGAAGTCCACGGCCGCCCGTGTCCTGGTGTCCGCCGTCCTGGCCGACGGCGGCACGGCAACGCTGTTGAACAACCACGCGGGCAGGCGCAGCATGTCAGTCCTGGGCGCCAGGCTGGGCTTCCGGCTGCCCCGCCGCGTTGCCGACGCCCTGGAGACCACGTTCCGGGTGTGGAACGTGCTGCTAAACCATCTGCGCGCCAGCCGTACTGAGGGCCTGGTGGTGATGGACCGGCACCTCTACTGCCAGCTGGCACTGCGGGCCACCAAGGGGCTGCCGCGGGGCCGCCTGCTTCCGTGGCTGCTGGGCAAACTTCCTGCCCCTGATGCCGTGGTGCACCTGGAAGTTGACCCCGGCGTTGCGCATGAGCGCATCGCGGCACGTGGTTCGGATACCGAGACGCTGGAGGATTTGGCGGCTTTCGCCCACGCCTACCGTCAATTGCCCGAGTACGGGAGCTTCAAAAAAATGGACGCTTCGGTCCCCGTTCCGGAGTTGGCGCGCCGCCTTGCCCGGGTGGTGCACGAATTGGGGCGGGCCCCTACGGAGGGCCGGCCCCCGGTGGCCATATGACCACACCCAGGCTGTAAGAGACAGAAGGCGGGCGGACCCAGGGGTCCGCCCGCCGTCCTGCTGCAGGGAAAGTTCTAGTTAGACGCAGTCGGTGAAGGCGAGGTCATCTCTGTTTCCTCGGGCTCGCTCTCAGTCTCGGAAGGAGAGGCTGACCCGCTCGGTGACGACGTGCTGGTGGAACCGGACGTGCTGGTGGACGTCGGGCTGGACGTTGCGCTGCCGCCGTCGGCCTTTTCCAGCACCTCGTTGATGAGGTCCTCAAGTTCCTTCTGGTCCGGATCGCCCAGGTCGGCGCCGCTCTTGGTGGCAACCACCAGCAGCCGGCCCTCGGCAGCGGAGACCTGCATCAGCTTTTGCTGGTTTTCGCCACTGCGCGAGCTGAGCGTGGCGAAGGTCTTGTCAGCATCCGTGTCCGCCTGCACCTCCTCGCTGGTCACCTCGTAGGTCTGCCCCAGCGCCTCCACGGAGAAGGTGGCGCACTGGCCCATCTTGCCGCTGATCTCATTTAGGACCTCGACGGCGTCCGGCCCCTCGCTGCCCGACTGCGCGGACAGCGTGCGCGGCTGGTCGCCTTCGGAGAGCGCGACGGCGATCTCGCCGCTTTCCACAGTATCCAGCAGTCCCGCCGTGGCAATGTCCTTGCAGTCCTCAGGATCCACGGTTGCCGTGCTCAGGAGGAGGTTGGCGATGTTGCCGCCCTGGTCCACCTGTTCCTTGGAGTACAGCTTGAGTTCGTTGCCATCCTCGTCCGTCATGCCGGAGATCATTTCGCGGAGCTCATCCTCGGTGTAAACCTTCGCCTCAGCCGTTGGGGAGGGCGTTTCCGAGGCGGACGGGCTCGCAGCTCCGCCCCCGCCGCCCGTGCAGCCAGCAAGGGCCATCATTGCCACCGTCATCAATCCAAGCGCAGGTACTTTTCGCATTGGTACAACCCCTTTTGGAGATAGGAAGCATACTTAGTGTTTATCAGCTTATGGCGTTTGGCCGCGGCGGAACAAGAGCGGAGCCATAACTTTCCGGCAGAACTCCTGCCAGCGCAGCGCCTCGGATCAGGCACCGGGCGGAGCTGCCCCCACTGGCCCCGGGTGCCGCCAGGCACCGCTTGCCAGCGGCTTATGGCCCAGGTTCCGGGATATTGCCCGGGCGGCGGCGCGGACCAGCGGAACCAGCTCATGGGACGGGGTTGATGCATCGGGGACCACGATGGAGAGCGCGGCCACCACAGCGCCATCTGCTCCGTGGATGGGGGCTGCGACAGAAATGGTCCGGGAGGGCTGGGCCCTGCGGACGACGGCGGCGCCGGACTTTTTCACGCCCGCCAGCGCCGCGCGCAGTCCGGCAGAGGAAAGATCGCCAGTGCCCAACTCGGCGGGGGCAGGCTGGGCAAATATCTCCGCCTGCAGTTCGGCGTCGGCATAAGCCAGCAGGACCTGCCCGACGGCGGTGGTGCGCAACGGCATCCGGCCGCCCACCCTGTAGGCCACCTCAGTTGCCATACGGGAGGAAAGCCTGTCGATAAGCACGGCGTCCCGGCCTTCAAGAACGGACAGCAGCACATGGTGCCTTGTCACCTCATACAAGTCCTCGAGGTACGGCAGGGCCACCTGGCGCACACCGTGGCCGCGCGGCGAGAGCGAGGCGATCTCCCAGAGCCGCACTCCGACCACATAGCGTCCGTCCTCAAGGCGCTCCAGCGCACCCCATTCAGTCAGGTGCCGGACCAGCCGCAGGCATGTGGCCGGTGACAGGCCCGCCAGTCTGGCCAGCTCCGAGAGGCCCAGGGCCCTGCGGTGCTCGGTGAACTGCGCCAGCAGGCTGAGCGCCCGGACCAGGACAGGCTGGCCCGGAACGGCCGGCTGCGCCGCGGCCCGTCCTGCTCCCGCCATTCCTGCCTCCGTCATTTGGATGTTTTCCCTTCATCAGCCTCCGGGATGTGGTGCGTGCCACAAAGTGTCTTTTCACTGAGTGAAAAGAACTTACTGTAGGGCTGGCGCCAAGGCACAAGCTGATTTACGACCGCGGCGACGGTAGCCGCCTTGACCCTGATTGGAATCAACGATGAACTCCAATGCCCCCAAAAAATCACTCCTAGGCATCTTCATCCTGTGCTGGCTCGGTCTGCTCGCCGACGGCTACGACCTCTATGTTTACGGCGCCACCCTGCCCGGGCTGATCGGGACGGCTCCGTTTAGTGTGACACCGGCGGCCGCCGGTGCAGTGGGCTCCCTGGCGCTGGTGGGGATGCTGCTGGGCTCCCTCATTGTGGGCACGCTGACTGACCGGCTGGGCAGGCGCCGGATCTTCGTCAGTGCCCTTGCCTTATTTTCACTAGCCATGCTGGCCTGCGCCATGGCACCCACTTGGGAGCTTTTCGCGGTGTTCCGCTTCATCGCCTGCTTCGGCGTGGGCGGTTTGCTCCCGACGGCGGTGGCCCTCACCAACGAGTTCGCCCCGCCCGGCAAGAAGTCCCTGGTCCTCGGCGCCGTCCTCACCGGACCCGCAACGGGCACCGTAGTGGCGTCGCTGACGTCCCTGGCGCTGCTGGAATCCAGCGGATTCCGCCCCATTTACGCGATCGGCGCGGGCGGGCTGCTCCTGGTTCCCTTCGCCTGGTTTCTGCTGCCCGAGTCGCCGTCGTTCCTGCGGACCCAACTTCGCAGTGCCGAGGCAGACCGCATCGAAGCCGCCTACGGCCTCCCCCGAACTTCGGAGGCGCCGGCCTCAAGCATCCGCATCTCGCCAACGCGTGCGTTGTTCGCGAACGGCACCGCCCGCACAACCGCACTGCTGTGGGCCATTACCGTCCTGAGCCTGCTGACCATCTTCGGCGTCAGCACCTGGCTTCCGCAGATCATGCGGACGGCCGGATACGGCGTGGGTTCCTCCGTATCCTTCCTGCTGGCGTACTCGGTGGGTGCCGTAGTGGGCACCGTCCTAGCGTCGATCGCCAGCCAAAAGTTCGGGCCCCGGCCGCTGGTAATCGTCGGCTTCGTCAGCGCCGCCGCGGCCCTGCTGCTGATGTCCGTCAACCCGCCTGCCGCAGTGATGACGGTCCTTGCCGCCGTCGCGGGCTTTGGCGGTTTGGGCACGCAGAACATGATCAACGACTACATCGCCCAGTTCTACCCCGCGGCCACACGCGCCACCGGCCTGGGCTGGGCCCTGGCTGTGGGCAGGATCGGAGCTATTGCAGGACCCACTTACGGGGCGCTGCTGGTCAGCTTCGGCGGCGGCGTTCCGGCCGCTGCCATGGCCTTCGCTGCACCCGCCCTTGTAGGCGCCGCCCTCATGCTGGCACTCCGCAGCAAGACGACACAACAGGCTCCTGTTGCCTCCGACGCCGAACTGGTTGCCTGACCGCTGCAAGCCAGCCCGCCAGTCGGGCCGGGAAGCACGCGGCAGTCCCCCCGCTGCCCTGGCTGTGGAATAATCCGAGGAAGTGGTCCTTACCGGACCGCTCCAGGATCAGGAGGAGCCGGATTGTCCGCCACACAAAGGAGCACCGCCGAGGCGGCGGGCACGGCCATCAACAACTCCCAGATCCCCAAGCACGAGCAACTGCGGACAATCATCCTCAAGCTCGCCAGGGAAGAACTGGAACCGGGCGCCAAGCTTCCCAGCGAGCGGACCCTCATGGATTCCTATGGCGTCAGCCGGATCACGGTGCGTGCCGCAATCGGACGCCTGGTCAACGAGGGGCACCTGGTCCGGGTTCCCGCCAAGGGCACCTTCGTGGCAGATTCCCCCGTGCAGTCCACGCTGCACCTCGCCTCCTTCACCCAGGAAATGGAGGCGATGGGCCACGTCCCCAGCACCGTGGTACTGGTGGCGGAAGCTGCCACCGCCCCTGAGGACACCGCCGAAGCACTGGGCCTTGCCCCTGGATCCGAAGCGGTCCACCTCAAGCGGCTCCGCCTGGCGGACGGGCGGCCGGTCAGCGTGGATGACGCCTGGTACAACCCGGAGCACGCCCCCGGACTTCTGGAGATCGACCTGACCGGATCGGTGTACAAGGCGCTGGCGGCGCAGTTTGGCCACCAGATTGACCGGGCACGGCAAAGCGTACGGTCCGAGGGCGCCCCCGCCGACGTGGGGGCGCTCCTCGGAACCGGAACGGGTGCGCCGGTGCTGGCCTTCGACCGGGTGTCCTATTCGGGTCCCCTGGCCATTGAGCATTCGCGCTCCTGGTACCGCTCGGACCGCTACTCTCTCACCATGGAAGTCCGGCTCTAAGCGGACCCGGGCGAGCGCCTAGTCCAGTGAGAACAGGGCGGCGCCGGCAGTCACGGCACCGGCTGCCAGGAGCGTTGCGGTGTCCGGCTTGGTATCGAGCACGACGACGGGACTCACCATCGAGTAGCCGGCCGCCAGGGCGGCGGCCGGGTCCACATGCATCACCGGCTCACCGGCGCCCACGGTGTCGCCTTGGGCAATCAGCAGCTTGAAGCCTTCGCCCTTGAGCTTGACGGTATCGATACCCACATGGGTAAGCACTCCCCGCCCCGCCGACTCCACCACTACGAAGGCGTGCGGCAGGAGCTTGACCACTTTTCCGGCAACGGGTGACACGACGTCGAACGCCTCCCCTGCGGGAGGCTCAACGGCCGCGCCTGAACCCACCATCTGGCCTGCGAAGACGGGATCCGGGACGTCGGACAACGGAACCACGCTGCCACTGAGGGGCGCGTGGACAACCAGCGTTTCCGGCATTAGAGCAGGTCCTCGATGTCTTCGGCCAGGTTGTCCGCCTCCGGGCCAACAATCACCTGGACTGCGGTGCCGGCGGCAAGGACACCGTGGGCTCCGGCTGCTTTCAGGGCGGCCTCGTTAACCAGCGACCCATCCTTTACCTCGGTGCGCAGGCGGGTGATGCACGCCTCGACCTCAACGATGTTGGCGGCGCCGCCCAGGCCCTCAATGATCTTTTCTGCTTTGGACATGGCTGCCCTTTCTGACGGTGCCCCGCGGAGCACTGCTTCAGCACCAGGACCGGCGGCCCAAGTGCGACCAATTATGTTCCCGTTCATCGGAACTGTCAGCGCCTGCTGGAAGATCTTCTACCTTGACAGGCACTCGTGGGATGAATCACACTGAACTGGTCATAACCAGACAGTACCGGCTGGAACCGTTTCTTCACAAGCCCCCACCCGATCCCCGCAGAGGTGTAACCATGTCAACATCCGAGACCGCCGCCCTGGCTCCAGAGAAGAAGCCGAACAAGGCCTTCGCCACCCTCCAGCGGCTGGGCCGCTGCCTGATGCTGCCCATCGCCGTCCTCCCCGCAGCCGGCATCCTGCTGCGCATTGGCCAGGCCGACCTGCTGGGCGCCATCCCCGGGTTCGAGGGCGGCGCAGCAGTCATCTCCGCAGCAGGCAATGCCGTGTTCACCTGGCTGCCCCTCATCTTCGCGGTCGGCATCGCAATCGGCTGGGCCAAGAAATCCGACGGTTCCACCGCACTGGCAGCGGTAGTGGGATACATGGTGATCGACGGCGTCTTCAAGGCCATGTCCCCGCTGGTCCTGGCCGGGCAGGTTGACCCCGCCGGCAAGCCAGCGATGATCAACTACGGCGTCCTGGCCGGCATCGTGGTGGGCCTGCTGTCCGCCATGCTCTGGCAGCGGTTCTACCGCACCAAACTGCCGGACTTCCTGGGCTTCTTCAGCGGCCGCCGCCTGGTGCCCATCCTGACGTCCGTCACCAGCCTGGCAGCCGGCGTCGTCCTTGCCCTGTTCTACCCGCTCTTCAACGCCGGCCTCTCGGCAGTGGGCGAAGCCGTGGCGGGCAACGCAGTGGCCGGTGGCGGCGTCTACGGTTTCGCCAACCGCATGCTCATCCCGGCAGGCCTGCACCACATCCTCAACTCCGCCGTGTGGTTCCTCATCGGCGACTACACCGACGCTTCCGGCCAGCTGGTCCGCGGCGACCTCAACCGCTTCTTCGCCGGTGATCCCAGCGCAGGCATCTTCATGACCGGTTTCTTCCCCATCATGATGTTCGGCCTGCCGGCGGCAGCCCTTGCCATCTGGCGCCACGCCAAGCCCTCGCAGAAGAAGATCGTGGGCGGCATCATGCTCTCCACCGCCCTCACCGCATTCTTCACCGGCATCACCGAACCGCTTGAATACTCCTTCATGTTCGTTGCCTTCCCGCTGTACATCGTCCACGCAGTCCTCACCGGCACCTCCATGGCATTGGTCAACGCCCTGGACATCCACCATGGCTTCACGTTCTCCGCCGGCCTGATCGACTTCGTCCTCAACTTCGGCAAATCGGAGAACGGCTGGCTGCTGATCCCCATCGGACTCGGCTACGCGGTGATCTACTACTTCCTCTTCTCCATCGTCATCAAGCGCTGGAACCTGCGGACGCCCGGCCGTGAGGATGACGAGGTCACGGTGGAGACGGACGCCGCCAAGTAACGGCGTTCCCCTTCCTCGTTCAAGCCGCCGCACCGGCACCCAGCGCCCAGCAACCAGCAACTGAAAGCAGCTTCACCGCATGGAAATCATCGTCCTTCCCACCCCTGCCGACGTAGCCCGCACGGCTGCAGACGCCATCGAGGAGCAGGTCCGCCGCGGCCCGTGCGTCCTGGGACTGGCCACCGGGTCCACCCCTTTGGGCACCTACCAGGAGCTCATTGAACGGCACCGGACCGGCGGGCTGAGCTTCGCCCACGCCCAGGCGTTCCTCCTCGACGAGTATGTGGGCCTGCCCAGCACGCACCCGCAGTCCTACCATTCGGTGATCCGCGACGAGTTCACGGCCAGCGTGGATTTTGCTGCGGACGCCGTGCATGGCCTGGACGGCATGGCGGCGGACCCGCAGGCCGAGGCGGAGCAGTACGAGGCGCGGATTGCCGCGGCGGGAGGAGTCGACATCCAGATCCTGGGCATCGGCACGGACGGGCATGTGGGCTTCAACGAACCCATGTCCTCTCTGGGCTCCCGCACCCGGATCAAGACGCTCACCCGGCAGACGCGGCAGGACAACGCCCGCTTCTTCGACTCCGCGGACGATGTCCCGGACCACGTCCTGACCCAGGGACTGGGCACCATCCGCGAGGCCCGGCACCTGCTGCTGATCGCCATGGGCGAGGCCAAGGCGGAAGCCATCGCAGCCGCCGTCGAGGGCCCTGTCGCCGCCATCTGCCCGGCGTCCGCGCTCCAGCTGCACCCGCACGTCTCGGTCCTGGTGGATGAGGCAGCGGCCTCGCGGCTGGCCCACCGGGACTACTACACGGACACGTTTGGACGGAAGCCGGCGTGGCAGGGGCTCTGAGCACGGGCCAGGGCTCGCCCCTTGCTGCTGTCAGCCGGCCGCAGCTGGAGCTCGCCGTGGAGAATGCCGACGGCGTCCGGCTGGCTGCCGCCGTCGGCGCGGCCCGCGTTGAACTTTGCGCAGCCCTCGCCCAGACCGAGGGGATCACGCCCAGCATCGGCATGGTTGAACAGGCCTGCCGTGTTGGGCTCCCCGTCCACGTCCTGGTGCGGCCGCGCCCGGGCAACTTCACGTACTCCAGTGCCGAACTCGACGTCATTGAGCGCGATGTCGCCGCCGCTCTGGCCGCCGGCGCCTCGGGTGTGGTGGTGGGGGTGCTCGGGGCCGACGGCGGGCCGGATGTAACTGCCCTCCGCCGAATCGTTGCTGCGGCACGCCAGTCCGACCCGTCAGCGGAAATCACGTTCCACCGGGCATTCGATGCTGCCCTGGCTGCCGGCGTCGACCCTGCTGGCGCGCTGTCCCGGCTCCAGCAGGCAGGCGTGGACCGCGTCCTGACCAGCGGCGGCAGTCCCGACTGTGCTGCCGGCCTCAGCGTGCTGGGCCGTTTGGTTGAGCTGGGACGCACGCACGCGCCGTCGGTACAGATCATGGCAGGCGGAGGAGTGACGCTGGACCTGGTACCGTCGCTGCTCGACGCCGGCGTTCACGCCGTGCACACCTCGGCGCGGCCACGCCTGGCCGGGAGCTCGGGTACGGACCGCGCAGATGCTGCCGATCCTGAGCTGGCAGCGCGGCTGGCGGCAGCACTGACAACGGGAGGCCGGAACCATGAGTACTGATGTGATACTTCGTGGCCGCATCGTCACGGGAAGCATGGACGTCCCCGACGGCATCGTGGCGTTCGACGGCGGCGTGATCACCTATGCCGGGCCGGCGTCGGGACTTGCTGGGCTTGGCTTGGACGTTGGTAAGGGCGCCGGGACTGACGGCACCTTACCTGAGGCGGCCGGGCGCATCCTGATGCCCGGGCTGGTGGACGTGCATTGCCATGGGGCGCTGGGGTCGGACTTCTCTGAAGGTTCCGCCGAAGGTGCCCGGTCAGCGGCACGGTATCTGCACAGCCGGGGAACCACCACGCTGCTGGCCAGCCTGGTCACGGGATCGCCGGAAAACCTGGTCCGGAACCTGACAGTCCTGCGGGACTTGGCTGATGACGGCCTGATCGCTGGTTCCCATCTGGAGGGCCCCTTCCTCGCGTCGGGGCAGTGCGGCGCCCATGATCCCACGCTGCTGTGCGGGCCGGATGCTGGACTTCTGGCCCACCTGTTTGAGGCGGCAGGGTCCTCGCTGGCTTCCATGACGCTGGCGGCCGAGCTTCCTGGCGCTGCAGCCATGGTGGATATGCTCACTGCGCGGGGGATCATTCCATCTTTGGGCCACACTGCGGCGGACCACGGCACCGCGGTTTCCTTCCTGGAACAGGCAGCCGCAGGACTGGCCGGGCCAGGGAATTCCACCGGGCGGGTCCGCCCCACGGTCACGCACCTGTTCAACGCGATGCCCAGCCTGCATCACCGCTCCCCCGGCCCGGTAGCGGCCAGCATCAGCGCGGCCCATGCCGGCAACGCCGTGGTGGAGCTGATTGCAGACGGAGTCCATCTGGCTCCCGAGACCGTCAAGATGGTGTTCGAGCTGGTGGGGGCGGAAAACATTGCACTGGTGACCGACTCGATGGCCGCCACTGGCCTGCAGGATGGCCAGTACCGCCTGGGTACGCTGGCTGTCACGGTGGACCAGGGCGTGGCCAGGGTGGACACCACTGGGGCAATTGCCGGCGGAACCGCTACCTTGCTGGACGTTGTCCGGTCCACGGTGGCAGCAGGTGTCCCCCTGCAGGATGCGGTCCGCGCGGCGACGGCCGTGCCTGCCTCCGTACTGGGACTGGCGCCGCAAGTGGGCGACCTCCACGCCGGCATGCGGGCTGATGTCGTCATTGTTGACCGGGACCTGCACCTTGCCGGAGTCATGCGCCGGGGCCAGTGGGTAACACCGCCGGATCAGTGGGTCACACCGCTGGAGTAGCGCTGCCCGGTTGCCTGACCCTTAAATGTCAGACCCTCCCATGAGGATGGATTCATGGAAGGCAATTCGGCGGTGGTGGAGGCGGAGGCGGTGGTTGACGCTTCGGTGGCTGCTTTTGCGGCGGTGCTCGCGGGCGGCGGCACGGCTGTTTCCGGTCATGGCGCCGCTGGGCCTGGTGCCGGCGCTGGCTGGGCTGGTGATGATCCGTTGCAGCGGGTTGCTGATGGGGCGTTGGATGTTCTGGCCGGGGTGGCCCGGTCTGAGGCGAAGCTGGCGGCGTTGAAGGCGCAGGCGGTTCAGGTGCTCGCTGCCGCCACGAGCCTGCTGAACGGTCCGCCGTCCTCACCGCATGAGGCCACGGCGCAGGAGCGGAGCCTGGTGGCCGAGGTGGGGTGTGCTCTGGTGATCGGTGACCGTGCCGCCGGTGCCCTGTTGGCTGAGTCCCATGCCCTGACCACGTCGTTGCCCCGGACCCTCGCAGCGTTGGGGTCCGGGACGATTTCCTGGGCTCATGCCCGGGAAATGGTGAACCAGGCCGTCGGTCTTGACCGGGCCGGGGCAGCGGCCCTGGAGAAGCACTTCCTGGACCCGGACACCCCCAGGCCCGCCGGAGCGGCCACGATCGGGGAGATGCCCGCCTACCGGTTCAAGGCCAAGGCCAGGACCTGGCGCGAACGCCACCATCCCGAATCGATCGAGAAGCGCCACGCCAAGGGCGTAGCCGACCGGCGGGTCGACTACCGGCCGGACCAGGACGGCATGGCCTGGCTTTCGGCCTGCCTCCCCGCGCACCAGGCCATGGCGGGCTGGAACCGGCTCAACGCCCTCGCCCGGGCCGCACAGGGACCCGACGAGCCCCGCACCCTCACCCAGATCCGGGCCGACGAGTTCGCCGAAGCGATCCTCACCAGCGGCAGCAGCCGCGGCACCGGTCGCGGTAATGGAGACACTTCCAGCCTCCATGCAGGCAACAGCGACTGGGTGAGTACAGGCAACGGCGACGGGTTGGGTACAGGCAACGGCGACGGGTTGGGTACCAGCGACGGGGCGGGTGCAGGGATGGGTCCCGCCGGGCTGTCGTCGTCCGTCCGGGCGCAGGTCCTCGTCACGGTCCCGATAGTCGCCCTGATGGGAGTGACCGATGAGCCGGCCATGCTCGACGGCTTCGGGCCGATCCCGGCGTCCATGGCACGGGACCTGGTTGCGAACGGTGCCGATTCGTTCCACCGCGTCCTTGTCGATCCGCGGGACGGGGCGCCGCTGGAGATCGGGCGGACCAGCTACCGCGTTACCAAAGCCATGCGGAACTGGCTGCGGATGCGGGACGGCAAATGCCCCTTCCCCGGCTGCAACAACAACTCACTGGATAACGAGGCAGACCACCTCCTGGCCTGGCAGCACGGCGGAACCACCGGGATCAGCAACCTCGGACAACCCTGCCCGAAGCACCACAAACTTCGGCACTCCAGCGGGTGGATACCAACACCGGCCACCAAGGACGCACCCCCTGGCTGGATCTCACCGTCCGGCCGGCATTACAAGAGCGAACACCAGGACTGGGAACCACCCCACTGGCCGGAATCTGTCATGTTGGCCCTGCCGGCGGGGTTGAATCCGGGGGAGCATCACAGCGGGCAAGTCCCCGGCGTGCTGCCCTACCCGCCCATGCCCGGCGCGTGTGCCTGCCCTGCCGCAGACCTCCTGCACCTGGAACCTCCACCGGAGGAACCTGAAGATGACAACCTCATAGACCTGGACGACATACCCGCGGACGACCCCCTATGGGACGACTTCTACGCCCTCCCGCCCGTCCTGCCCCAGGACCCCATGAGTGACTGGGACCCCATCAGGGACCGGGACCCGGCACTGACCTAGCCGGCACCAAATGCCCACAGACACGGGCAGCCCGGCGCACGGGGGTCAACAGCCCCGACCCGGGAAGACGGCCCAAGCACCGCCCCAAACCCCAGGAACCGGAGCCAGCAGACGCGAACCAGGAAACGCGTGTCAGGAGCGCAGAGCTGACCTACACCCGGGAGGGACACAGACCCTGCCCAGCGGCCCAAGCACATGCCGGACGAGCGCCTCAGACGAGCGTCTACTCAGCCCCGGGCAGGCAAACTTCCACCATGCCGCCGCTCGTGCGCGTCTCGAAGAGTGGCTGCTTCGCGGTGGCGGGGCCAGCCTGCACTTCCCCCGTCCGCAGCGAGAAGGTGCTTCCGTGCCAGGGGCACACAACGCACGGATCGCCACCGTCACCAGGGCCGCCATTCTGGCTGACCCTGTCCTGGAGCCTGCCGCCCTTGATCTTGCCTTCGTGCAGCGGCCCGGAGAGGTGGCTGCAGACATCGGACAATACGCTGACGGCATCCCCCTCCCGATAGGCAAGCAGCGGAATCTCGGCCACAACAATCTTGTGGAGCTTCCCATCGGGCAGTTCAGCCAGCGGCGCCAGCGGATGCCATCCGCTCGGGAAGCGGTGCGGGATGTCCTCGCTGTGGTTCACGCCCGCGGCCTGCCGGTACGTGAGATGGCCGCCCAGGAAACCGCCTGCACCCACAACGGCAAGGCCAAGGTAAGCAAGCATCTTGCCTCCTCCCCGGCTGCCCCGGGCTCGGGCAACCAAGGAAGCAGCATAGAGGCCCGTGGCCGTGATGTTGGCGGCAGCATGAACCAGCCCCACCCGCTGCTGTTGAGGGTGCAGTTGCGTCCAGTCGGTAAAGCCGGCCACCGCGGAAGGCACAGCGGCGCCGGTGCCTAGGCCGATCAGGAGCGCGGACGCCCTGTCGTTACCTGGCAAGGCGTCCAGCACGGCAGCGGATATCCACGCACCCATTGGCACCTGGACCGCAAGCGGATGGACGGGATGTCCAATGGGAACTCCATGCAGGACGTCGCGCGCCCACTTTGGACGGATGGCCCGTTTCACCACTTTCCGGATCTTTTTGGAAACGGGGTCCAGCCACTCGGCGTCTTCCAGGCGGGTAACAAGTTCCAGTGCAGGCAGCGGCTTCATGTGTCTCCCTTACCCCTTTGCTCCATGTCCAGTCGATGCCGGGAAGCTTACTTGCCGGGGCAGGCGCAGCACAGTGCCTCAAGGTAAGAACCCTGCAAGCGCAGACAGCTACCGGGAGCTAACGGAGCGGGGAACCCAGCACCGTGAACTGGTTGCCGCCCATTTCACCGGTGAGCAGGGGCATGGCTTCTTCAATCGCCGCCTGCACGCTCTCCAGCTCCAGGGAAGCCCGGTGCGCCTCCGGCGATTCCCACAGCTCACAAACAAACACGGTGTCCGGCACAGCGTCATTCACGCCCACTTCGTAGAGCAGGCAGCCTGCTTCCTTCAGCCCGGCCATGGGCCGGACCAGGATTGAGAGGACGGCATCGCGCTGGCCCGGCTTGGTTTCGAGGCTTCCCACATTCGCAAAGGTCATAGGGACAGTGTGCAGCACCGGGGCGGCAAACCCGGAGGCTATCTCACGGCCGGCGCTGACGCCCCCAGAGGTGAGGCTTCGACGGCGGTCCCCTCCGCCAAGCCGCCGGGCACAGGGGCTCCTGCTGGCGCCAAGGCCGCATCCGTCGTCGTGGTTTCACCGGCAAAGGCGCGGAGCATGGCCGCACGGTCAAACTGGCCTTCCCACTTGGCCACGACGAAGGTGGCGACGCAGTTGCCCAACAGGTTCACCACCACGCGCATGGAGTCCATCAGCCGGTCTGCGCCCAGGAGGAGCGCTACGCCGGCCACGGGGAAGATTCCCAAAGCACCCGCCGTGGCGGACAGTGCCAGGAACGCCGATCCGGGAACACCGGCCATGCCCTTGGACGTCAGCATGAGGACGCCCAGCGCGGCCAACTGCTGGCCGAGGTCCAGGTTGTAGCCGAAGGCCTGAGCCAGGAACAGCAGCGAGATGGACAGGTACAGCGCGGCGCCGTCGAGGTTGAAGGAGTACCCGGTGGGGACCACCAAGCCGGTGGTGGCACGGGAGCAGCCGGCATTGGTCAGCTTGGCCATGATGCGCGGCAGCACGGATTCGGTGGAGGCCGTGCCCAGGGCAAGGAGGAATTCCTCGCGGGTGTACTTCATGAACTGCCACAGCGGCACGCGCGGATAGACCCACGCCACCACGAACAGCAGGCCGATGAACACAATCGCTGCGCCGTAGCAGGCCGCGATCAGCAGGGCATACGTGCTCAGCGAGCCAAGGCCGTACTGGCCGATGATGAACGCCATGGCGCCGAAAGCACCTACCGGAGCCACCCGCATGACCCAGCCCATGATCTTGAAGAACAGTTCCAGCACGGTTTCCATCAGCGTGACGACGGGCAGGCAGCGTTCACGGCCGACCACGACGATCGCCGCGCCGAAGAACACAGCGAAGCACAGCACCTGCAGCAGGCTGTTGCTGGCAAACGCGCCCACCACGCTGGTGGGAATGATTCCAAGGATGAAGGCGCCGGCATCCTTCGGCGGTGCCGTGGCGGTTTTGGCGTTGAGGGCGTCCTGGGAGAGCGACGCCGGATCGATGTTCAGTCCCGCGCCCGGCTGGACCACATTCCCCACCACCAAGCCGAAGACCAGCGCAAACAGCGTGGCTGCCGTGAAGTAGATCAGCGCCTTGACGCCTGTGCGGCCCACGGCCTTGACGTCACTGACCGCAGCTATGCCGGTGACGATCACCAGGAAGATCAGCGGCGCGATGATCATCTTGATGAGCTGGATGAACCCGTCGCCCAAGGGGCGTAGGGCCGCGCCGATGTCCGGCCACAGGTGTCCGATCAGGATGCCGGCCACAACGGCCACCAGGATCTGGAAGAAGAGGGATTTGTAGAGCGGCTTCCTTGAAGCGGGAGGTGCTGCCGCGGGCGCGTTGACGTTCATGCCGGTGCCTGTTCGCTGGAGGACGGCGGCACGGATGCCGCAGGGTCACGAGCAACGTTAGGGATGGCATGTTTCCGGAAAGATAAATCCATAATGCGGAACTATCAATCCTGGCGGTCCGCGGACCGGGAAATATGCCGGCAACTTCTGTGACATGACACCGCCACGGGCCAGTGGAAGTATCGCTCTGTCTCAGCTGTACGGGCTGCAACACCAGCCCCGTAGAAGAAGGAGCATCATGCCCCTCACTCCCCCATCCGACGCCGAACTGGACACCATGATCCGGGCACGCCTGGCATCCCTCGGCATCGACCTCAACCAGCTACCCGCGGGAACTGCCAGCGACCCGAAGACTGGAAGCCCAGGACAGGCGTCGGTCCTGGCCAGCCTGCGCTCCTTCATGCGCACCACCGTGGCTGAATTAAGCGCCTACCAGGTGCCTTTTGCCGGTGCGGCCGGAACTGCGGACCCCGCACTCCTGTCCCAGCAGGCAGCCCCTCCCGCGCTTTACCCCTCGATCGATACTGCACGGAGGACGGCATGAACCCGGTGGACAGCGTTGACAGCCAGCCGACAGACCGCACCATTGACCGCCGGTCCTTCGTCAATAGATTTGCCGTTCTGGCAGCGGCTACCTCCCTGGGTGCGGTGGCGCTTCCCGCTGTTGCCCACGCGGCGCCCTCAGCAGCGGCACCCGCCGGGCTCAACCCGAACGCGTACGGGGACGTCCGGCCCGAAGCCCTGGCGGACATCACCGAACTGACCATCGCGGAAGCCGCAAGCCTCATCCGGCAGGGCCGGCTCAGCGCCGAACTGCTGGTGGAGGCCTACCTTGACCGGATCGGCGCGTTCGATGCGGACTACCAGGCGTTCAATTTGGTGGCCGCAGACGATGCCCTGGCAAGTGCCCGGGCCCTGGCCGGAGCCGCCTACAAGGGGCCCCTCCACGGCATCCCGCTTGCCATCAAGGACAACTACTACACCCGCGCCTACCCCACCACCGCCAACTCCTACATCTTCAAGGACTTCACGCCCCCATTCGACGCAACGGCAGTGGCAAAACTGACAGGTGCCGGCGGCATCGTCCTTGGAAAGACCCAAATGGGGCCGCTGGCCACCACCCGCGCCACCACTCCGGACGGACGCATCACCACCGTCAATGCCTGGACCCCCGGAGATCCACGGACAAATCCGGGCGGATCCTCTTCAGGCTCAGCCACCGCAGTGGCGGGACGGATGGCAACGTCCAGCGTGGGAACCCAGACAGGCGGTTCGATCACCGCACCCTCCAACGCCCAGAACCTCACCGGGCTCAAGCCGACCATGGGCCGGGTTTCGCTGTATGGCATCATCCCACTGAGCTACACACGCGACCACCCCGGCCCGCTCGCCAGGGATGCCAAGGACGCAGCCATCATGCTCACCGCCATGGCCGGGGAGGATCCCAACGACCCGCGGACCCTCGGGCTACCGCCGGTCCCAGACCTGATCACAGCCGCAACTCCAGTGAAGCGCGGCAACAAGGGGGCCATGCGCTGGGGCACCCGCGTGGGCGTGATCCCGGACTTCACCGCAGGATCCTCGGAAACCGCAGCAGCACGCAGGGCCTTCCTGGACAAGCTGGCCGGCATTGAGGGAATCCAGGTTGTGGACGTTCGGCTGCCCGAGGACTGGGAGACACTGACAAGCACAGCCTTCAACAATGTGCGGCTGCCGGAACGGAGCGAGCCGTTCCTCCCCATGCTGCGCAAGGACCTCCGCAGCTTTGGGGTGTCCGTGACCGGCTGGCTGCAGGGCTCCATGCTGGGTGCCAGCGAGTACGTCCTGGGCCAGCGCGCCAAGGTCCTGCTGCTGGAGCGCGTCCTGGACGACCTGTTCGAGCAGTGCGATGTGGTGCTGCAGACCAGCCCCAACCCCTTCGACGCGATCGGGCTGCCCGAGCTCGCTCTGCCCATCGGCTTTGACTCGGCAGGCGTCCCGGTGGGCACCATCCTCGGCGGCCAGCCGTTCGCGGAGGATCGGCTCCTGGCCGTGGCCGCCGCCTACCAGGCCGTGACCGACTGGCATCTGCGGCGCCCCGCCAACCCGGCCGGCGAAGTCCCCGAGGCGATTTCGGTTGATCCGTCCAAGTCCCGGAAACCGTTCGCCAAGAGCGCCCGTGGCAAGGTTCCGGCTGCCCCCGTTCCACAGGGCCGTGGCCGTTTCGAGGCGCACGAGGCTGCGGAGCTTTCCCAGTAATCCGGGCGGTTCAGTCCGCGAACAACGGTGGTTCAGTCCGCAGCCGGCAGCGCCGCTGACTGGACCACCACCGTTCCGCTGGATGTGGTGTCCTCGTTCAGCATCCAGCCCACCCGCTTGACCGTCCGCAGCATCACCACGCTTTCCACCAGGTGAATCCCCGGGACCTTTTGCTGGAGGGCAAGTTCGGCAGTCATGACGTCCGCAAGGGACTGCAGCCACATGATGATCACGAAGTTGGTGGGCCCTGTGGTGGAGGCACTCAGGCGGACATTCTTAATGGTCCGGATGGCGGTGGCCGCTTCCTCGTGCTGCCCCGCCGGAACGTTGGCAAACCACTGGCACGTCACCGGGTAGGAGGAATGCGCCTGGGCGATTTCGCATCGGAACAACAGGATGCCGCTGGCCAGCACCCGGTTGAGCTGCCGCTGCACCGTTGCCGGACGCCGCCCCAACTCCCGCGCGATCTGGGCCGCGGTTGCCCTGCCGTCGCGGGCCAGGAATGGCAACAGGTCCAGGTGGCTTTGCGGGAGCTGCCCCGCCTCCGCCTGATGGGCATCCGGGCCGCCCTGATGCCCGAGTGTCCGAAGCATGGCCAGCTGCGGCTTGCTCAGGATATTCAGGCGCCACTCATCGGCGCTCGTGTGAAGCCGCGTGCACAGGGCCGCCTGGTACTTGATCAGCCCCTCAATGTTCTTCAACTGGGCGACCACCGAGGCGCTGAACTCCTCCAGCGACCTGGTGACCACGGTCAGCATCAGGTCCCGGTTGCTTGCCGCTTCCTCCACGGTGACGATCCCCGGGATGCCTGCCAACTGCGCCGTCACACTGTCCCTCAGGTTCATGTCGCAATCCACCGCCACAAAGGCGAGGAGCATCTGCTTCGGATCCCCCGCCAGGTGCGCCGTCACCCACGCCGCCCCGCTTGAGGTCAGCCGTTCCCAGCGGGCTGCAAGGGTGGTGGCGTGCACCCCCAGCACTTTGGAAGCGTCTGCCCAGCCGAGCCGCGGATACGTCTGCAGCACCTGGATGAGGGCCAGGTCCTCCTCACTGAGTTCCACCACTTCCCCCGTCACCAAGCATGAATCCTGTCAAAAGCGGCTCCAAAGAGGATATATCGAGCGCTTTCACGCAATGTGAGTTGCGCCACTCCAGAATAGTCCACAGACCCGGAAAGCTGAGCCCAGGAGTAACAAGTGCCCGTAATTGAAGACGCCAAGGAACTGCAGGGGGACCTCACCCGCCTCCGCCACGACCTTCACCGGCACCCCGAAATCGGGCTGCACCTGCCGCGGACCCAGGAGAAAGTCCTCCAGGCCCTCGACGGGCTTCCGTTCGAGATCACCCTGGGCAAGGAAACCACCTCCGTCACCGCGGTGCTTCGCGGGGGCAAGGCCGCCGCAGGAACCACCGGCACCCAGCGGCCCGCGGTGCTCCTCCGGGCGGACATGGACGGCCTTCCCGTGCAGGAGAAGACCGGCGTTGAGTTCTCTTCACAGGCGGACGGCGCCATGCACGCCTGCGGCCACGACCTGCACACCTCGATGCTCGCCGGAGCCGCCACCCTCCTTGCCGAGAAGCAGCACCAGCTGCAGGGCGACGTCGTCCTCATGTTCCAGCCCGGCGAAGAAGGCTGCGACGGTGCCAGCTACATGATCCGCGAGGGCGTCCTTGATGCCGCCGGAACCCGCGTGCAGGCGGCCTACGGGATGCATGTGTTTTCCTCCCTCGAGCCCCACGGCACCTTCTGCACAAAGCCCGGCGTGATGCTGAGCGCCTCGGACGGGCTGGAGGTCACCGTCCTTGGCGCAGGCGGCCACGGCTCCGCCCCGCATGCTGCGAAGGATCCCGTCACCGTGGCTGCCGAAATGGTCACTGCCCTCCAGGTCATGGTGACCCGGCAGTTCAACATGTTCGATCCGGTGGTGCTCTCAGTGGGTGTGCTGCATGCCGGCACCAAGCGGAACATCATCCCGGAGACCGCCCGCATCGAGGCGACGGTCCGCACCTTCTCCGAAGCCTCCCGGCTGAGGATGATGGAGGCCGTGCCGCGCCTGCTCAAGGGAATCGCGGCAGCCCATGGGGTGGAGGTCCATGTGGACTACCAGGAAGAATACCCGCTCACCATCACCAACGAGGACGAAACGCACACCGCGGAGAAGGTCATCTCTGGACTTTTCGGCGAGCGCCGCCTTTCCCGCTGGGCCACTCCCCTGAGCGGTTCGGAAGATTTTTCCCGGGTACTGGCAGAAGTGCCCGGCACCTTCGTCGGCCTCAGCGCCGTCGCCCCTGGCGGCGATCCTGCCACCTCACCGTTCAACCACTCCCCGTACGCAACGTTCGACGACGGCGTGCTGGCTGATGGAGCCGCGCTCTACGCCGAACTGGCCACCTCGCGCCTTGCCACGCTGGCGGCGGCGGCCTGACCCGCCGTCGTCCTTCCCATCCCCATCCTCTTCACCACGAACCTGAGGAAGTAAGCATGTCCATTGCAGTAACCAAGCAGCAGACTGGACGCGTGTCCACCACCAAGACCATCGTCGGAACCGGCATCGGCAATGCCGTCGAATGGTACGACTGGGCCATCTACGCCACCTTCACGCCCTTCATTGCCAGCCAGCTCTTCAGCAAGGCCGACCCCGCGTCGGCGGTACTGTCCACCCTGGCGATTTTCGCCGTCGGCTTTGTGGCACGGCCTTTCGGCGGCTTCCTCTTCGGCTGGATCGGCGACAGGGTGGGCCGCAAGACGTCGATGACCCTCGCCGTCGGACTCGCCTCACTGGGCAGCCTGATGATCGGCATCGCTCCGACCTTCGCGAGCATCGGCGCCTGGGCGTCCCTGATGCTGCTCGTGGCACGGCTCGTCCAGGGACTGGCGCACGGTGGCGAGCTGCCGTCGTCGCAGACCTACCTGTCCGAGATGGCTCCCAAGGAGCACCGCGGATTCTGGGCCACCCTGATCTATACCTCCGGAACCGTGGGCATCCTGTTCGGCACACTGCTGGGCGCCGTCCTTAACATGACCCTGACCGCGGAGGCCATGAACGCCTGGGGCTGGCGCATCCCGTTCCTGCTGGGCGCGGCCATGGGGCTGTATGCACTGATCATGCGGTCACGGCTGCACGAGACCGACGCGTTCGAGGGCGAATCGCTGGCCGAAAAGCGGGCTCCGCTCTGGCCGCAGATCGTCCGCCACCGCAAGCAGGCACTCCAGGTCATCGGCCTCACGGTTGGACTTACCGTCATCTACTACGTCTGGGGAGTCGTGGCTCCCAGCTACGCCACCACCGCCCTGAAGATCGACCGCGGCGAGGCACTCTGGGCCGCCGTCATCGCCAACATCGTCTTCATCGCCGCCCTTCCTTTCTGGGGGAAGCTGTCTGACCGCATCGGGCGCAAAAAAGTCCTGTGGTCCGGGGCCATCGGCTCCGCGGTAATGCACTTCCCCATGACCTGGCTGCTCAAGGATTCAGCCTGGCAGCTGGCCGTAGGCATGTCCGTGATGCTGATTTTCATTGCTGCGAGCGCCGCGATTGTCCCCGCTGTTTACGCCGAACTGTTCCCGACATCCATCCGCACCGTTGGCGTGGGGGTGCCCTACTCCATCTGCGTGGCAGTGTTCGGCGGCACCGCACCGTACCTGCAGCAGTGGCTCGGAACCACCATGGGCATGCCTCAGCTGTTCAATATTTACGCGGTGGTGCTGCTGGTGGTCAGTGCGGCGTTCGTGTTCACCATTCCCGAGACGAAGGGCAAGGACCTGACGCACTAGGCGCGGGTGGGAGCGCAACCAAAAAGGGTAGACACCACCCTAGCGCGGGCCGGATTGCAGGAGCAGGATTGAACTACCGGATCACAACATTCAATGAGGCCGGACATACGCCCCCCACTAGCAGGGCGCACTTTGAAAACGGGACAAGCGGGCTGCGGCCGCCACGCTGATCGCGATGCTCAGCCAGGCGCGTGCCTACTCGGCCCACATGGGGAATCGCACCCTTAAAAATTGTGAACCGCATCCTTCTCAGGAGCACAAATGTCCATCACTCCATCAACAGGAATCCGCTCAACCCGGGCCAGGATCGCCCTGGTCCCGCTTCTCTCACTGGGCCTGCTCGGGGGCTCCGTGGCGTTCGCCGGCCCAGCCCTGGGGCATGACGACCGGCGTGACGACCGGCACGGGTGTACCGTCAAGCCACTGGACCCCAAGGACCTCCGCGGCAACAAGGTCGACTTCAGGATCAAAGTCCAATGCGACGACATAGACGGCAAGAAGGACGGCAAGAGGACCGTCCATATCCGCCAACTCCGCTACGAGGACGAGAAGGGCCCGCGGCGCACGGACGACTTCCTGGGCCGTTCGCGCTTCTATGAGGAATTCGACAAGAACGACCAAAAGGCCAGGATCATCCACAGCGTTGACAAGGTGCGCAACCTGGACCGCCGGGGCGCCGAAGAGGTCTACCACGTGGTCTCCTTCCGTGTGCAGAAGGGCAACGGGGACTGGTCCGACTGGACCAAGTGGGAGATGAGCGAGGTCGTTGAAGTTACGAGAGGCCGCTGACAGGGCAGGACTTTTCAATAAGTAAAAAAGCAAAAGAGCCAGGGGCCACCACCCCTGGCTCTTTTGCGTGCAGGCTCCCTGAGGCAGCGCACCCGGGCAAACTGCGGCCCCTTGACTCACCACCCCCTCCTTCCCTACACTTTTCATAAAGCAGAATCTAAATTCCACAAAGCGGAAAGTTTGAAGACTGGAAGCAAGGGAAGATGGATCAAAGCCCTCCTTGGAAGGACCTACGATGACGTACACAGTGAACTGCTCCATCCTCCTCACGGAGCTGCCCCTGCTCGAGCGCCCCGCCGCCGCAAAGGCAGCCGGCTTTGACGCTGTTGAGTTCTGGTGGCCCTTCGAGAGCTCCGTCCCGTCCGACGCCCAGATCACCGAATTCGAGAACGCCATCCAGGACGCCGGCGTTCAGCTCACCGGCCTGAACTTCAACGCCGGCAACATGCCCGGCGGCGACCGCGGACTGGTCTCCTGGAAGGGACGCTGCTCCGAGTTCAAGGACAACATCGACGTCGTAGCCGGCATCGGAGAACGCCTGGGCTGCAAGGCCTTCAACGCCCTCTACGGCAACCGGCAGGACGAGTTCACCCCCGAGGAGCAGGACGAACTGGCGGTCAAGAACCTGGCCGCAGCCGCCGAAGGCGTTGCCCGGATCGGCGGGACCGTCCTCCTCGAACCGGTCAGTGGAGCACCCAAGTACCCGCTCCTCACCGCTGCCGACGCAATCAAGGTCATCGCCCGCGTGAAGGCGGAGGCCGGCGTCGGCAACATCAAGCTCCTCGCCGACTTCTACCACCTCGCAGTCAACGGCGATGACGTGGCAGCTGTCATCGAAAACCATGCCAAGGACTTCGGCCACATCCAGATCGCGGACAACCCCGGCCGCGGCGCCCCCGGCACCGGCACCCTCCCCCTCGGCGAGTGGATCGCCCGCAGCCGCGAACTCGGCTACGAGGGCTACATCGGCCTCGAGTACAAGGAACCGCAGGAAACGGCCTTCAGCTGGGCCATCCGCCAGCGCGTCAGCCAGTAATCGCCACCCCGCCCAACTAAGTAGCAGCAGATGTCGCTTAGACCCTCTATTACGACATCTACCGCGACCTAGTTGGGTAACCCCACACAGACTTCAGAAAAGAGAACCACCATGAGCAACGTTGCAGTTATCGGACTCGGAATCATGGGCCTGCCCATGGCCATCAACCTGGTCAAGGCCGGCCACACCGTCACCGGCTTCAACCGCAGCCAGGACAAGATCGACAAGCTCGTCTCCGAAGGCGGCAAGGGCGCCACCAGCATCGCGGACGCCGTCAAGGATGCCGACGTCGTCATCACCATGGTGCCGGACTCCCCCGACGTTGAGGGCGTCGTCAGCGGCGAGGAGGGCGTCTTCGCCAACGCCAAAAAGGGCACCCTCTGGATCGACGCCTCAAGCATCCGCCCCGACGTCGCCAAGCGCCTCTCCGACGAAGCCCGCGACGCCGGCATCCGCCCCCTCGACGCCCCGGTCAGCGGCGGCGAACAGGGCGCCATTGACGCCGCACTCTCCATCATGGTCGGCGGCGACAAAGAAGACTTCGACGCAGCCTCGGACGTCCTGAACGCCGTCGGCAAAACGATCGTCCACGTGGGCCCCTCCGGCTCCGGCCAGACCGTCAAGGCTGCAAACCAGCTGATCGTGGCCGTCAACATCGAGGTCCTCGGAGAGGCCATCGCCTTCCTTGAGGCCTATGGCGTTGACACCGACGCCGCCCTCAAGGTCCTCGGCGGCGGCCTGGCCGGCTCCAAGGTCCTGGACCAGAAGGGCCAGAAGATGCTGGACCGCAACTTCGACCCCGGCTTCCGCCTGGCCCTGCACCATAAGGACCTGGGCATCGTCACCTCCGCCGCCCGCGAAGCCAACGTCGCCGTCCCCCTCGGCGCCGTCGTCGCACAGCTCGTCGCCGCCACCGTCAACCAGGGCGACGGCGCACTGGACCACTCAGGACTCTTCAAGCAGGTCCTCCAGCTCTCCGGCCGCAAGTAACCCTCACGCGGCGAAGCCGGCCGCCCCGAAACGGGGCACTTCGACACGGACACGCCGGCCGCCGTCGTCCATTACGACGGCGGCCACCCCCAAAGTGCCCCACGACAGTTCGTGGGGGTACTTCAGCACACCCAAAAACAGACTTAAGTAGGAGCACACCATGAGCAAGATGCGTACCGTTGATGCGGCGGTTGCCATCCTGGAAAAGGAAGGCGCCATCGAGGCGTTCGGCCTGCCAGGCGCCGCGATCAACCCCTTCTATTCCGCAATGCGCGCCCACGGCGGCATCCGCCACACCCTGGCCCGCCACGTTGAAGGAGCCAGCCACATGGCTGACGGCTTCAGCCGCGCCAAGGACGGCAACATCGGCATCTGCATCGGCACCTCCGGCCCCGCCGGCACGGACATGATCACCGGACTGTACGCAGCCTGGGCCGATTCCATCCCCATGCTCTGCATCACCGGCCAGGCACCCGTTGCCAAGCTGCACAAGGAAGACTTCCAGGCCGTGGACATCGAATCCATCGCCAAGCCCGTCACCAAGATGGCCATGACCGTCCTGGAGCCCGGCCAGGTTCCCGGCGCCTTCCAGAAAGCCTTCCAGCTGATGCGCTCCGGCCGGCCCGGCCCCGTGCTGCTGGACCTGCCCATCGACGTGCAGATGGCCGAGATCGAATTCGACATCGACACCTACGAGCCGCTGCCTATCGAAAAGCCCAAGGCTTCCCGCAAGCAGCTGGAAAAGGCCCTGGACATGCTGACCGCTGCCAAGCACCCGCTGATCGTAGCCGGCGGCGGCATCATCAACGCCGGCGCCTCCGAACAGCTGGTTGAGCTGGCCGAGACCCTGAACATCCCCGTGATCCCCACCCTGATGGGCTGGGGCACCATCCCGGACGACCACCAGCTCATGGCCGGCATGGTGGGCCTGCAGACCTCGCACCGCTACGGGAACGAGAACTACCTGCAGAGCGACTTCGTGATCGGCATCGGCAACCGCTGGGCCAACCGCCACACCGGCGGCCTCGAGACCTACACGGCAGGCCGGAAGTTCGTGCACATCGATATCGAGCCCACGCAGATCGGCCGCGTGTTCTCGCCGGACCTGGGCATCGCGTCCGACGCCGGTGCGGCGCTGGCCGGGCTGGTTGAGCTCGCCAAGGAGCGCAAGGCCGCAGGGTCCCTGCCGGACTACAGCGCCTGGGTTGCCGAGTGCGCGGACCGCAAGGCCTCCCTGCACCGCAAGACCCACTTCGAGAACATCCCCATCAAGCCGCAGCGCGTCTACGAGGAGATGAACAAGTCCTTCGGCCGCGACACCACCTACGTGTCCACCATCGGCCTGTCCCAGATCGCCGGCGCGCAGATGCTGCACGTGTTCGGTCCGCGCAAGTGGATCAACGCCGGCCAGGCAGGTCCCCTGGGCTGGACCGCCCCTGCAGCGCTCGGCGTGGTCCGCGCCAACCCGGAGCAGACCGTGGTGGCCCTCTCGGGCGACTACGATTTCCAGTTCATGATCGAGGAACTGGCCGTGGGCGCGCAGTTCAACCTCCCCTACATCCACGTGGTGGTGAACAACTCCTACCTGGGCCTGATCCGCCAGTCCCAGCGCGGGTTCAACATGGAACAGAACGTGTCTCTGGCGTTCGACAACATCAACTCGCCTGAGACCAACGGCTACGGCGTTGACCACCTGAAGGTTGCTGAAGGCCTGGGCTGCAAGGCCGTCCGCGTGGAGGATCCCAACGACCTCGCCGCCGCCTTCGACAAGGCCAAGGCACTCATGGGCGAGTTCCAGGTTCCCGTGGTGGTGGAAGTGATCCTGGAGAAGATCACCAACATCTCCATGGGCGTGGAAATCAACGCGGTGAACGAGTTCGAGGAACTGGCGGAAACCGCGTCCGACGCCCCCACCGCCATCCTGGCGCTGCAGCCCTAGAACCTGCAGGCCTGACAAGAAGGACGGACACTGCCATGCGCATCGTCATTGCCCCGGACAAGTTCAAGGGATCGCTCTCCGCGCCGGACGTCTGTATGCACCTGGAAAAGGGCCTGCAGCGCGGCGCGGGCGGGAACCTCGACGTCATCCGGATTCCAGTAGCCGACGGCGGTGAGGGAACCCTCGACGCCGCCGTCGGCTCAGGCTTCACCCGCCGCAGCGCTGTGGTGGCCGGACCAACAGGAGAACCGGTCACGGCCGAGTTCGCCGTCCGGGGCAATGAGGCCGTCATCGAAATGGCCGCGGCCTCGGGCCTGGCACTGCTCCCGGCAAGTGCCCTGGTGGACGGGCGCCCAGGCCCGACGGCGGCACGCACCGCCACGAGCCTGGGCACCGGCCAGCTCATCAGCGCCGCCCTGGATGCGGGCTGCAACCGGATCATCCTGGGCGTTGGCGGCAGCGCCAACACCGACGGCGGCGCCGGGGTCCTGCAGGGGCTCGGCGCCAGGTTCCTCGACAGTGAGGGCCACGACCTTCCGTCCGGAGGCGCCGCCCTGGCCCGGCTGGACCGGATCGACTTCAGCGGGTTCGAACCCCGGCTGAAGGACACACGCTTTGTGCTGGCGTCCGACGTCGACAATCCCCTGCTGGGCGCCCACGGCGCAGCGGCGATTTTCGGCCCGCAGAAAGGCGCCACACAACAGGACGTCGGCATGCTCGACGCCGCCCTGGCCAGGTTTGTCGAAGTCCTGGCCAGGGAAATCGGTCCCGAAGGCCCCGGCAACAGGGCCTTCAAAGCGGCGGAAGCCCCGGGTGCCGGAGCGGCAGGAGGCGTTGGCTATGCAGCCATCGCCGTCCTGGCCGCGACCCGGCGCCCGGGCATCGACGTGGTGCTCGAATTCACCGGCCTGGCCGAACGGCTGGCCGGCGCCGACCTGGTGATCACCGGCGAAGGGAGCCTGGACGAGCAAAGCCTGCTGGGCAAGACCCCCATGGGCGTTGCCCGGGCAGCAGCCGCGCAGGGCGTCCCGGTGATTGCCGTCTGCGGGCGGACCACCCTCGCTCAGGGGCAGGCGGCCGCCGCAGGATTCGAGGACGTTTACGCTTTGACCGAGCTTGAAAGCAATGTAGACAGGTGCATAGCAGAGGCAGCGCCGCTTCTGGAGCAGCTAGGCACACAGATCAGCGGAAGGCTGGCAGCCACCACACTGTCCCGTACCGCAACCACCAAGGAGGACCTCCATGTCTGAAGAACGTTTTGACCTGGTCATCCGCGGCCAGCGCATCCTCACCACCGCCGGCCTGGCTCCCCGTGAAGTGGGCGTCCGCGGCGGCAAGATCGTGGCCCTCGAGCCGTTGGGCAACGGCCTGGCCGGCGCCGAGGTGATCGAACTGGCGGACGATGAAACACTGATCCCCGGCCTGGTGGACACTCATGTCCACGTCAACGAGCCCGGCCGCACCGAGTGGGAGGGCTTCGCCTCCGCCACCCGTGCAGCAGCGGCCGGCGGCGTGACCACCATCATCGACATGCCGCTGAACTCCGTCCCGCCCACCACCACCGTGGAAAACCTCAAGCTCAAGCGCGAAGTGGCCGAGGACCAGGCTTTCATCGACGTCGGGTTCTGGGGCGGCGCTATCCCCGGCAACAAGGGTGACCTGCGCGCCCTGCACGACGAAGGCGTGTTCGGCTTCAAGTGCTTCCTCCTGCACTCCGGCGTGGACGAGTTCCCGCACCTGGACGCGGACGAGATGGAGGAGGACATGGCCGAGCTGAAGTCCTTCGATTCCCTCATGATCGTCCACGCCGAGGACTCCCACGCGATCGACCGCGCCCCGCACCCCGGCGGCGACCACTACCAGACCTTCCTGGCCTCACGCCCCCGCGGCGCGGAAAACAAGGCCATCGCCGAGGTCATCGAACGGGCCCGCTGGACCGGTGCGCGTGCGCACATCCTGCACCTCTCGTCGTCGGACGCGCTGCCCATGATCGCCAGCGCAAAGCGCGACGGCGTGAAGCTCACCGTGGAGACCTGCCCGCACTACCTGACGCTGATGGCCGAGGAGATCCCGGACGGCGCCACCGCGTACAAGTGCTGCCCGCCCATCCGTGAGGCCTCCAACCGGGAGCTGCTGTGGCAGGGCCTGCTGGACGGCACCATCGACTGCATCGTCTCGGACCACTCCCCGTCCACCCTGGACCTGAAGGACCTGGAGAACGGTGACTTCGCCGTCGCCTGGGGCGGTGTCTCGTCCCTGCAGCTGGGGCTCTCACTGATCTGGACCGAGGCACGGCACCGCGGCATCCCGCTGGAGCAGGTGGTGTCCTGGATGGGCGAGAAGCCCGCCGCCCTGGCCCGCCTGTCCAACAAGGGACAGCTGGCCCTGGGCTACGACGCCGACTTCGCCGTGTTCGCCCCGGACGAGGCGTTCGTGGTGGACGTTTCCAAGCTCAAGCACAAGAACCCCATCACCCCGTACGACGGCAAGGCCCTCTCCGGGGTGGTCCGCAAGACCTTCCTGCGCGGGGCCGTCGTGGACGGGCAGACCCCCACGGGCAAGCTGATCCGCCGCGGCGGAGTCTAAGGACGCGCCATGGCAGTGGAAGCCCACCATCCGAGGACGGGGGCACGTCCCGGAACCATCGCCAGGCCTGCCTTCACCGGGGCAGCCGCCCGCGGCCTCGCCGTGTGGGTGGTCCCGGAGGAAGGCACCAGCCCGGAACTCCTGGCCCGCGCCGCCCAACTGGTCCTGGCCAGGGCCCTTCAGACTGCTCCGGAGGCGGAAGTCCACTGGCCCGCCGCCGGAGCTCCCACACCGGGGTCCTCCGCTTGCGCGGGGGGAGCCGCAGACGACTCCTCTCATCCTTCCTCCGCAGCGGAGGCCCCTTCCGGCGCCCCATCCGGGGCACCAGGGGAGGACGACGGCGGCACGCGGCTGCCGCCGTCGGCCGGCCCCGTCAGCCGCATGGCGGTGGACCTCGCCGCTGACCAGGTCCTGCTGGACGGACGGCGGGTGCCGCTGACCGGCGTCGAATTCAAGGTCCTCCGGTACCTGGTCACGCACCTGTCCCGCACTGTGGGCAGGGAGGAACTGCAGGAGTTTTTGGACTCGTTCGAAACCCCCGGAGCCTCGGCCCGGTCCATCGACGTTTACGTGGGCAGGATCCGCCGCAAGCTGGGGAATGCCCGCCATGCCGTGGCCACCGTGAGGGGCGGCGGGTACCGGTTTGTGCCCGGTTCCTGCGCCACCGTCCGCGGGCCGGCGGAATACTGCATATGACGCCGGAGTTGTATCACTGAGCGGGAAGCCGCTTCACTTGATGTTTTGCCAGTAATGACAAAGTCTTCCAAAGGAACACCATGAGCCCCACCCTGACCACCAAGCTCCAGCCCGGAACCCCGGCCCCTGACTTCACCCTTCAGGATGCCCAGGGCCGCGAGACTGCCTTGGCCGACTACCGTGGCAAGAACGTCATCGTGTACTTCTACCCGAAGGCCGCCACCCCCGGCTGCACCACCGAGGCCTGCGACTTCCGCGACAGCCTGGCCTCCCTGCAGGGCAAGGGCTACGAGGTCATCGGCGTCTCCCCCGACGAGCCCGAGGCCCTGGCAGGCTTCACCGGTGACTTCTCCCTGACCTTCCCGCTGCTCTCCGACCCCGACCACGAAGTTGCCCTGGCCTACGGCGCCTGGGGCGAGAAGCTGGTCAACGGCGAAATTACCGAGGGGCTGGTCCGTTCCACCGTTGTGGTGGATCCGGAAGGCAACGTTGTCCTGGCCCAGTACCAGGTCAAGGCCGACGGCCATGTGGCCGCCCTGAAGGACGCCCTGGGAATCTGACGCTCCCGCACTTAATGTCGGGTTTCCTCAAACCTTCTCGCACTTAAAGCCGCTTTTCCCCAAACGCTCCCGCACCGGTGACCTGTTCACCGGTGCGGGGGCGTTTGGTGTTTACCCGGCGGTGTCCGTTGTCCGGGCCTCCTCTGCCGCCGCCAGGGCGTACGACGCCGAGACCCTGCGGTAGACCGGGGTGAGGAAAGCCAGCAACGCGGCGATGACCATAATGACCCCGGCCACGAGGAACACCAGGGCGATGCCGCGGGAAGTGCCCTCGCCCAGCAGCGGGGCCAGACGGCCGGCGCCTTCGGCGGACCGTGCGTAGGGAATGATCCAGAACTGGGCGATCGGGGCGATCAGGAACGCCGTGACGGGAGATGCCGCGGACTCGAACGCCATGGCGAACCCGAACACCCGGCCCTGCCGCTGCAAAGGCACCACCTGCTGGATGACTGTCTGTTCGGCGGCTTCAACAAAGGGCACCAGGACCAGGTAGGCCCAGATGCCCGCGATGTACAGCCACGCCCACTCCCGCACCGTGAACACGGCTCCCAGGAAGCCCATCAACGCGACCGCAAGGAGCAGGGTGCGCAACGGGTTGGAACCCAGCCCGAACTTGCCGATCAGCGCGCCGCCCACAAGGATCCCCGTGAACCCCACCGCCGAAAAAATGCCCCACAGCTCCACAGGGAACATCTCCAGGCCGTACGGGTCCATCAAGGCCATGTAGACGCCGCCAATGAAGTTGTTGAACGTGGAAAACAGGATCAGGGCGAAAAGCCCGGAAATCGCCAGCACTGCAGCGAGGGAGCCGCGCAGGTCGAAGCTGCCGTGGGCATCCGTGGCTGCCGCCCGGACTTCCTCGGGTATGCGCAGGGTGAGCAGGTGCAGGAATGCGAGCGCGGTGAGCGCCAGTGCGACGGCGATGGTCCAGCCCATGCCGAGCAGCCCCACCGAGAGCCCGGAAAGCACGGACGTGACGATGAACATCAGCCCCTGCACCATGCCCACCATCCCGTTGGCGTTGGCGCGGCGGTCCGGCTCGATCAGGATGGTCACCGTGGTGGAGAGGGCGATGTTGCGCATGTTTTCCACCACCGCACCGACCAGGATGACCATAGTGAAAATCCAGAACCACGGCCGGGCAAGGTCCAGCAGCCAGGCGGTGGGCGTCAGCAGGAACATAGCCCCGGACAGCGCGAACATCACGAGAGTGAAGGCGGCGGCAAAGCGCATCACGGCCAGCTTGCGGTAGCGGTCCACGAACGTGCCGAAGCTGATGCTGGAGACGGCAATAAGAAGCATGTACGCCCCGCCCACCACACCGGTGGCGATCACGTTACGCGTCTCCAGGTACACCCAGAACGTCAATGCGAACCATAGATAGCTGGTGGTGACGTTGGCGGCGGCGGTGTTCACCAGGACGCCGGTGAAGGTGCGGGACCGCTGTGCAGGGGTGCGCAAAGAGGTGTCGACGGCGTCCGGATCAGTGAGGAGCGGAGCCCCGCCGTCGTCTGGCGCGGCGGACGCTACTGCAACGTCCTCGCTAAGTCTTTTCCCGCCGTCGGAAGCCGCTGCGGCGCGCGGCGGGACCGGCTCCTGCTCGGTCATGCGTCCCAGTGTAATGACAACCCGGGAGCATGGACACGGTCAGGACCAGGGTTTCGTCAGCGTTTGTCGCGGTCGCTGAATTCCTCGTCCAGCTCGTAGTGCCGGAATTCTGTTTCGGGGTCCGATTCGCCGTCGACCACCATTTCGTGGTCGAGCTGGCGCTGGATACGGCTGTCCAGGACCTGCAGTTCGTTGTCGGATACGTTTTCCAGGTCCTCCGGGAACTGGTCGTCCGGAGTGAGGTGCAGCTTGTCGTTCATTGTGCCCGCCATGTCTATCCGCAGTTGCCGTATCGGTACAGTGTAGCGGTGCTGCCGCCGGGCGTTGCAGGTGCCGTTGCGGGCCATGCAGCGCAGTGACAGGATGGCCGCATGGGCATCGAGGTCCGTCCCGCAAGCAGCTTCGAGGACGTCAAAACCATGGTGGGACCCAAGCGGCCCGACGCCAACGTCTGCTGGTGCCTGAGCTACCGCATCCCGTCGAAACAAAACCAGGCCCTGCGCGGGACCGAGCGCGGGGACTTGGTGAAGCAGCTGGTGGCACAAAGCCCCCCGCCGGGGGTTTTGGCGTACGACGGCGGCGAGGTAGTCGGGTGGGCAGCGGTGCACCCCCGCGCGGACACCAGTTTCGCCGGCAACCGGAAGATCCCGCATGTGGACGATGCGGAGGTGTGGTCCGTGTGGTGCATCAGGGTGCGGCCCGGCTACCGGGGCAAAGGCATCTCGCACCATCTGCTGACCGGCGCGGTGGACATGGCCAGGAGCTTCGGGGCGCCCGCGGTCGAGGGGTACCCGGTGGACAACGGCGGCAGGAAAGTGGACCTCACCATGGCCTACGTGGGCACGCGGAAGCTGTTTGAGGATGCGGGTTTCGCCAAGGTTGCGGACACCGGATCAGTGCTCAACGGTTTCCCGCGGGTGCTGATGCGGCTGGAGCTGCTGCGCCACTGAGGGCGTCAGGGTTTCTTCCACCATTTGCCGGGCCAGTCCTCGTCAATGGCCCACAACGCGAGGAGCAGTGCGTCCACTGTCATGAGTCCCGCAATGAGGTACGCCCAACCTGTCCACCAACCCATAACAATCTCCTGACCCGGTAACCCCCAGCCACTCGATTGCTCATAAGTGTGGCACCTAAAGCGCCATGACGGAACGCCCTGCACCCGCAGACTTGAAAAGCGCCTCCAGCCTCACGTGCGCTTCCGTCTCCAGCTTGAGGCGGCGGGTCAGCCTCTCCACCTGCTGGGACATCTCGTCCCCCACCGGAAGCCGGTCCCCCGGCCAGCTCCACACTTCCCGCGACTCGGCCAAAGCAGCCGCCAGCGCAGTGGCGGCAGCGCGCACCTTCCGCCTGTGGAAATACACACGCAGCAGCGCCCGGCCTTTGTCCAAGGCCGCAAAGGCGGCCGCGTGGACCGCCGCCTGGTCTATGATCCTGATCTGCCCCATGACCTGCACCTTTTCCGAGCCGTGCAGCCGTCCGGCCGGCCGTCCTTGGCCCGGTTCCGATGAAAGCTGCTCCGTGCCTTCGAGTGTCCCGGGCGGACCTCAATGTCCGGGCAAGCAGGTCCAAGGATTTCCACAAGATCCTGAACCGGCGGCCGAGGCCTGGCACCCCGTGTAAAGCGCTGCGACATGCCCCGTGGGGGTTAATACGGTAGAAGTAGACCTATGGTCTCTCCCACCGAATCCCGTCGTGCCGTTGTCATCGAAGATGACCCGGACATCCGCGGGCTGCTGGTCCGCGTCCTCGTTAAGCAGGGGTTCGACGTCACCCAGGCGGGAACAGGCCTTACAGGGGTGGAGGAAGTGCGCCGGGTCCAGCCGGACCTCGTCACGCTGGACCTGAACCTGCCGGACCTTGACGGCCTGGAAGTCTGCAAACTGCTCCGTGAATTTTCCGACGCCTTTATTGTGATGCTGACCGCCCGGGCCGATGAGTTGGACAAGCTGACCGGCCTGGACAACGGCGCGGACGAATACCTCAGCAAGCCGTTCAGCCCGCGCGAGCTCCAGTCCAGGATCAATGCCCTGTTCCGCCGCCGGCCGTCCGCAGCCGCGGATTCTGCCGCGCGCAGCGAGCTGGAGCGCGCCACGGAGGTCCAGCAGAGCCTCCTGCCCCAGGAGAACATCCAGGTGGAGGGCTACGACGTCGCCGGCGTGTTCCGGCCCTCGCGGAACGTTGGCGGGGACTTCTATGACTGGTACCTGACCCCGGACGGGCTCCACCTGACCTTCGCCGACGCCATGGGCAAGGGGATGGGTGCCGCGCTCATTGCCGCAACGGTCCGCGCGGTGATGCGCTCCACGGGCCTGCGGCATGACCTGGACACGGCCTTCGGCTCGGCCAGCAGGGCGATCGCCGCGGACCTGGACTCCTCCAACTCCTTCGTAACCCTCTTCCATGCCCGCCTGAACGCTGCTTCCGGAAGGGTCAGCTACGTCGACGCCGGCCACGGGCTGGCGCTGCACGTGGAGTCCGGCGGCACGGTGCACCGCCTGCCTTCGGGCGGTCCCCCGGTGGGAGCATGGCCAGGAACGGAATGGCCGCAGTCGGCCATGGACCTGCTGCCGGGGGATTCCCTGGTGGTTGTGAGCGACGGCGTGCTGGACGTTTTCGACTCCGTGGAGGCCTTTACCGACGCCGTACTCCGTGCAACCCACAACCAGGAGTCAGCGCAGGCTGTCAGCACTGCCATCCTCGCCCTGGCACCCGCCGCCACGGCTGAGGACGACGTCACGGTGGTTGTGGTCCGCCGGCTGCCGCAGGAAGCCGCGGCATGACCCGCTTCTGGACCCGGCTTGTTGTTGTCCTGACCGTCATCACGGGCGTCAACTACATCGCCTGGCGCTGGGCCGCCTCGCTGAACTGGGACGCCTGGTGGATTGCGCTGCCGCTGGTGATCGCCGAGACCTACAGCCTGATCGACGTCATGCTCTTCGGCATGACTGTGTGGAAGCTGAAGATCCGCAAGGGCGCGCCGCCGCCCCCGCCGGATGCCACCGTGGACGTCTTCATCACCACCTACAACGAAGACCTGGACATGGTGATGACCACGGCGCTGGCCGCGCAACAGATCAGGCACCCGCACAGCACCTGGATCCTGGACGACGGCGCCCGCCCCGAGCTGAAGGCCCTCGCCGAGGAGCACGGACTGGGCTACGTCACCCGGAGCGGGGACTGGACCTCCAACCTGCCCCGGCACGCCAAGGCCGGAAACCTGAACAATGCGCTGATGCAGACGCACGGCGAGTTCCTCCTGATCCTGGACGCGGACCAGATCCCGGAGCCCGACATCCTGGAAAAGACCCTGGGCTACTTCAACAACCGCCGGGTGGCGCTGGTCCAGACCCCGCAGTACTTCAGCAACGTCCCCGCCGACGATCCGCTGGGCAGCCAGGCTCCCCTGTTCTACGGCCCCATCCAGCAGGGCAAGGACGGCTGGAACGCCGCCTTCTTCTGCGGTTCCAACGCCATCCTGCGCCGCGAGGCCCTGATGCAGCTGGGCCTGGTGGGCTACGTCAAGGAGACCGAGAAGAGCATCCGCCGGGCGCTGGCCGCCTCGCGCTCCGCCATCAAGCAGGCCCGGAAGTCAGCGGACACGGAAACACCGCTGGTGGCCCAGGTGCTGGATGAGGTTGAAGCTGCCACCCGCGAGGCCCAGCAGGAACTCGACGCCGGGCAGCCGCTGGGCGAGATCACCTACCGGGTCCGCCGCCGCGTGGACGCTGCCGTGCAAACCCTGGTGATGGCCGACGTCGAAGCCCTCCAGGCGGACCTTGAAGAAATCGCGGCCATGGAACTGGCCCATGTGGGCGAGTCCGGTGTTCCGGTGGTGGCGGACGACGCCGTGCAGCGGATGTCCGCCCGCGACTGGTCGCCGCTGGGCGCCCTCGAATCCGTGCAGGCTGTCCTGGACGCGCTGTCCGTGGAACGCAACGACGAAGCCCAGCCGGTCATGCCGCTGGCCACCATCTCCGTCACTGAGGACATGGCCACCGCCATGCGCATGCACGCCATGGGCTGGGAGAGCGTCTACCACCACGAGGTCCTGGCCTACGGCCTGGCTCCGGAGGACCTGAAGACCATGCTCACCCAGCGGCTCCGCTGGGCGCAGGGCACCATCCAGGTGCTGCTGCGGGAAAACCCGCTGGTCCAGAAGGGCCTCAAGCTCGGCCAGCGGCTCATGTACTTCGCCACCATGTGGACCTACCTGAGCGGCTACGCGGCAGTCATCTATTTCGCCGCGCCCATCATCTACCTGCTGCTGGGCATCCTGCCGGTCACCAGCCTGAGCTGGGACTTCTTCATCCGGTTCATCCCCTTCATGGTGGTCAACCAGCTGCTGTTCGCGGTCGCCGGCCGCGGCATCCCCACCTGGCGCGGGCAGCAGTACAGCCTGGCGCTGTTCCCCACCTGGATCAAGGCGTGTTCGACGGCGGCCCGCAACGTGTGGTTCGGCCGTCCCCTTGGGTTTGCCGTCACCCCCAAGGCGCGCCAGAGCGGCGGACCCAGCTGGAGCCTGATCCAGCCGCAGATCGTGGTGTCCGTGCTGCTGGCGGTGGCAGCCGTCGTCGGAATCATCCGCCTGGCCACCGGACTCGCGGAACCCCTGGGCACGCTGGTGAACGTGGCCTGGGTCATTTTCGACCTGGTTGTCATGAGCATTTTGGTGCGCGCAGTGCTTTACAAAGG
This sequence comes from Pseudarthrobacter quantipunctorum, assembly GCF_045291495.1. Classification (NCBI taxonomy): domain Bacteria; kingdom Bacillati; phylum Actinomycetota; class Actinomycetes; order Micrococcales; family Micrococcaceae; genus Pseudarthrobacter; species Pseudarthrobacter quantipunctorum. The sequence continues at coordinate 238,569 of NZ_CP148033.1, read as the reverse complement.
TTACGAACCGGCCGCCGGGCCGTCAGCCGATCAACACGAAAGGAACGCCGATGGAGTTTAGTTATGAGGTCAAGGACTCGTACGCCGAGGTGAAGGCGGACGGGCGGCTCAACATGGTCTCCGCGCCCAAGCTGCGGGAGTTTGTCACCGACGTGATCGCGGGCGGCTCCAACCGGATCGTGGTCAACCTGGAAAACACGGCGTTCATGGACTCCTCAGGCCTCGGGGCGCTCATTGGCTGCCTCAAGGCTGCCCGCCAGGCCGGCGGGGACCTCCGGATCGCCGCAGTGCAGCCGCAGGTGAAGATGGTCCTGCAGCTGACCAGCATGGACAAGGTGCTGACGTCCTACGGTTCAGCCGAAGAGGCGTTCAGCAATGACTGACGTCCTGGCGTCGCGCAGCTTCCGGGGACCGGCTGCCGAAGAGGCCATCGAAGCCGTCCACAACCACCTGGACAGCCTCTGGCTCGACGTCCCCTTCGTGGGGGACATGGACCAGATGACGTTCACGACGGCGGTGATCGAGTCGGCGTCGAACATTGTCCAGCACGCGGAGCCCGTGGGGCAGGACCCTGTGGAACTCGGCGTGGACATCGAGGTGCAGCCCGCACTGCTGCGGGCCCGCGTCAGCGCCTACAACGCTGCGCCGCCGTTCGGACCGATGGTCCCTGGGTCGCCGGATGAAGACGCCGAGTCGGGCCGCGGGCTGGCGCTGATCGAGGCGCTGGTCACCACCGTCACGTTCGAGCGCCAGGACGGCACCAACACCTGGGTGCTCACCCGCACCTCCCAGCACGGCTAACCCAATAAGAGTTTTTGTCCAGATATGGCGGCTTCCTGCGCCCGGAACCCTGCATATCCGGACAAAAACTCCTTGGTAACCGGCGCGCTAGGTTTCGGCGGGGAACAGCACGGAGACAGTGGCCCCGCCGCCGGGGGTGTCCGTGATGGACAGCTCTCCCCCGTGCGCCTGGGCGATCCGCTGGCAGGTGGACAATCCGAGCCCTGTTCCCGGGCCGTCCCCGGGCCGGTTCAGCCTGACCAGCGGTTCAACGGCCCGCTGCCGCTCTGACGGCAGCATGCCCTTGCCGTTGTCCGCCACGTGAAGGGTGACGCCCAGCAGTCCGGGGTCGCCGCTGACGGCCACCCGCAGCGGGCGGGAGCCGCTCCGGTAGTTCAGGGAGTTGGCCAGGAGGTTCTGCACCAGGGTCCGCAACTGTGACCGGTCTGCGAAGAGTTCCGCATCCTCGCAGGAAATTCCGCTGCCGGCCCCCAAACCCACACCCAGGTCCCGCGCAGCCTCCGCCGTGACTGCCCGCAGGGACACCCGCTCCCGGTTCAGCGCTCCGTCCGCCTTGGAGTAGTCCAGCACGTCCTCCAGCATTCCCAGCATGCGGCGCCCGCTGCTGCCGACGTACCCCAGGTACTCCACGGAGGGGTGGTCCGCCGCAATGTCCGGATCGTCCTCCGCCAGCTCCACATACCCCAGGATGGCGGTGAGCGGGGCGCGGAGGTCGTGGCTGACCCGGCCGGCGAACTCGGAGAGCAGTGCGTTGCTGCGCTTCAGCTCGGACAGGGCGTCGGAGAGCTGCAGGGTGCGGTGCTGCAGTTCCAGGAGCTCCACCACCTGCTGGGCCAGCATTTCCAGCATCCTTACCTGCCCGGTGCTGGGCCGTCCGGGTTCGTTGGAGAAGACGCACAGCGAACCGAGCACAAGCCCGGACGGGGTCTCCAGCGGCACGGACGCGTAGAAGCGGACGTCGGCGATCTCGCCAGTGACGAACGGATTGGCGGCGAAGCGGGAATCCTGCGAGGCGTCGTCCACCACTGTTGTGCTGCGGCTCAGGAAGACGGTGGCGCACATCGAGTCCTCGCGGGAGCAGATCCCGGGGTCAATGCCGAAGGCCGCGATCTGCAGCTGCTGCTCCGCGGTGATGATGTTGACCACGCTGTAGGGCACGCCGCACAGGGAAGCGGCAAGCCGGACCAGGTTGTCCAGGGCGCTCCGCGTCCCGGCATCCGCCAGTACCGGCAGCTCATCCGCAGCGGAAGGGACCAGCCCGTACTCCCGCAGCCCGGCCTCGCGTGCAGCGTCCTGATCGGTCAGCATTTGCATAGCCGTCCCGTCCATCTTCTTTTGAGCCCCCCGGCATAATCCACTTGAGCATCCGGCTCCCCGTGATGATACCGGCTGGCCCTGTGCGCTGTTGTAGTCTTCTTGACACCACCCGCGCCCTGCTCTTGAATATTACGTATGCTGAAATAACAGTTCCATGATGCGGAAGCTTGGGTGGGCAGCAAATTGCGCCGCACAGGTGCCGGGAAGTCCGGCCTCCGCATAGCCGTCACCATGGATGCCAGCAGAATCTCACCAAGGGACCAGCCAGCATGAAGCTCGCCGAATTCAACTCCGCGGAACCCGCCAGGGCCGCCGAGACCCTCCGCCCCTGCATCGACGTCGCCCGCTGGGTGGACGCCGTTGCCGCGGCCCGCCCGTTCGCCAGCAAGGAATCGCTCCTGGCCTTTGCATCCCAGGCTGCGAGCCCTTTCTCCTCCGCCGAGGTTGAGTCCGCCATGGCGCACCATCCGCGCATCGGGGAACGCCCGACGGCGGCCACCACCGAGGCGTCCATGTCGCGTTCCGAGCAGGCCGGGGTGGATCCGGCGGACAGTGCCCTCACCGAAGCTCTCGCCCGGGGCAACCGGGACTACGAGGACAAGTTCGGCCGGGTCTTCCTGATCCGCGCCGCCGGCCGCACCGCCCCCGAAATCCTGCGGGTCCTGAACGAACGGCTGGCCAACACTCCGGCCGAGGAAGACACCATCGTGGCCCAGCAGCTGCGCGAAATCGCCGTACTGCGGCTGGAAGGACTGATCACCGAATGAGCGTCTCCCACATCACCACCCACATCCTCGACACAGGTGCCGGACGCCCGGCGGCGGGGGTCGCCGTCGTGCTTTACCAAAACGACGGCGGCACCTGGCGCCACCTTGCCGACTCCACCACGGACGCTGACGGCCGCGCCAAGGACCTTGGCCCGGAGCAGCTGGAGCCCGGGCACTACAAGCTCAACTTCGCCACCGGGGACTACTACGCCGGCCTGCAGACAGCCACGTTCTTCCCCGAGGTGGACCTGGTGTTCGAGGTGACCGGCCCCGAGCACTACCACGTCCCCCTCCTCCTCAGCCCGTTCGCGTACTCCACCTACCGCGGCAGCTGAACTGGAGTTTTGTCCATGTAGCGAGCCGAAACCTGTGCAATCAACGGCCGTTACGTGGACAAAAACTCCGGCAGTAGGCTTAATGCATGCCTTCTGAACAACCCCCAGCCGAGCGCCGCGAAGTCAACGTCCGCCGCGCGCCCAAGTATGTGCCGTTCCTCATCCTCGGCGCACTGGTGGGTATCGCGGCGGCGGCTGTGGTGGCCTACGCGGTTCCCGCCAATCCCAGTTTCGACGCCGGCGCCGTCTTTGGCTTCTTCATGGTGCTGTTCGCGGGCGGCGGTGCGATCCTCGGCGCGGTACTGGCGCTGGTCCTGGACCGCCGGAGCATCAGGCGGCAGCAGCGGGCCGTGGTGGAAGCCGTGCCGGATTCCGAGCCGGACACGGACCTCCAGCCCTAGCCCGGTCATAAACGGGCGGCCGGAAAAGTCATACCCCATGTCGTGAGATAATCGACCAGTGGCACGCGGCGATGGAAAACTTTCCCATGATCTTCTCCCTGGCGAAAAAGGCCCGCAGGACGCTTGTGGCGTCTTCGGCGTTTGGGCACCAGGTGAAGAAGTAGCAAAACTTACCTATTACGGGCTGTATGCACTGCAGCACCGCGGTCAGGAGTCGGCTGGTATTGCCACCAGCGACGGCAAGCGGATCAACGTCTACAAGGACATGGGGCTCGTTTCCCAGGTCTTCGACGAGACCACGCTGAACACCCTGACCGGGCACCTGGCGGTGGGACACTGCCGCTACTCCACCACCGGAGCCAGCCACTGGGCCAACGCCCAGCCCACCCTCGGCGCAACAAGCACCGGAACCGTGGCCCTGGCGCATAACGGCAACCTGACCAACACCGCCGAGCTCAACGCCATGATCCAGGAACGGAACGGCGGCCAGCTCACCGGCGAAATGAAGCAGGGCAACACCTCCGACACCGCCCTGGTAACCGCCCTCTTGGAAGGCGAACCGGGCAAGAGCCTCGAGGAAACCGCCACCGAGCTGCTGCCCAAGATCAAGGGCGGCTTCTGCTTCGTCTTCATGGATGAAGGCACCCTCTACGCGGCGCGCGACACCTACGGCATCCGCCCGCTGGTGCTGGGCCGCCTGGAGCGCGGCTGGGTTGTGGCCTCCGAGCAATCCGCCCTGGCCACCGTGGGCGCAAGCTTCATCCGGGAGATCGAGCCCGGCGAGTTCATCGCCATCGATGAGCAGGGTGTGCGGTCCCAGAAGTTTGCAGAGCCGACGCCGGCCGGTTGCGTTTTCGAGTACGTTTACCTTGCCCGCCCGGACGCCGCCATCGCGGGCCGTTCCGTGTACGAGTCCCGTGTAGAGATGGGCCGCCAGCTGGCGCGCGAAAACACCCAGGTGGCGGACATCGTCATCCCCGTTCCGGAATCGGGAACGCCCGCAGCCGTGGGCTACGCCGAGGAATCCGGCATTCCGTTCGCGCACGGTTTCGTCAAGAACTCCTACGTGGGCCGCACCTTCATCCAGCCCTCGCAGACCCTGCGCCAGCTCGGCATCCGGCTCAAACTCAACGCCCTTGAATCCGTCATCCGCGGCAAGCGCGTGGTGGTGGTGGATGATTCGATTGTCCGCGGCAACACCCAGCGCGCCATCGTCCGGATGCTCCGGGAGGCCGGTGCCGCCGCCGTCCACGTCAAGATTTCCTCCCCGCCCGTGAAGTGGCCCTGCTTCTACGGCATCGACTTCGCTTCCCGCGCCGAGCTGATTGCCAACGGCGCCACCATCGAGGAAATCTCCCAGGCCATTGGCGCCGACTCGCTGGCCTACATCTCCGAAGACGGCATGATCGGGGCAACCCGCCAGCCGCGTGAGCGCCTCTGCACCGCCTGCTTCACGGGCAAGTACCCCATCGAGCTTCCGGGCTCCGACAAGTTGGGCAAGAACCTGCTGGAACGCAAGGACCTCGGCGGGCTGAAGCCCTCACCGTCGGCCCTTCCGGGCTCCACCGCCGCCCTCTCCGTCGATTCCCACGAGGACCCGGCGGAGAAGGCCGGCGCCACCGGCTGCGATCCCGGGCCGGACTCCGAGTTTGAAAACCTGCTCACCGAAGCCGACCTCGTGCCAGAGACCCATCACGTAGCCACCACCCCCGGCGCCGACAAGAAAGAGTCCGTATGACTTCCGCTGCCCCCGCCTCCGGCAACACCCCCGGGAACACTGCCGGCATCACCTACGCGTCCGCGGGCGTCGATGTCGAAGCCGGCGACCGCGCCGTTGAGCTCATGAAGGGTGCCATCAAGGCCACCCACAACTCCTCGGTGATCGGCGGGGTGGGCGGCTTCGCCGGCCTCTACGACGTTTCCAGGCTGCTCACCTTCAAGAAGCCGCTGCTGGCCACGTCCACGGACGGCGTGGGCACCAAGGTGGCCATCGCCCAGGCCATGGACATCCACGACACCATCGGGTTCGACCTTGTGGGCATGGTGGTGGACGACATCGTTGTGGTGGGCGCAGAGCCGCTGTTCATGACGGATTACATCGCCTGCGGCAAGGTGGTGCCCGAGCGCATCGCCGACATCGTCCGCGGCATCGCCGCCGCCTGCTCGGTGGCCGGCACCGCCCTGGTGGGCGGCGAAACCGCTGAGCACCCGGGCCTGCTGGGCGAGCACGAGTATGACGTCGCGGGAGCCGCCACGGGCGTCATCGAGGCAGACCACCTGCTGGGGCCGGACCGCGTCCGTGCAGGCGACGTCGTGATCGGCATGGCCTCCTCCGGCCTCCACTCCAACGGCTACTCCCTGGTGCGCCGCGTGATCAACCACGCCGGCTGGGCACTGGACCGCCAGGTCTCGGAGCTGGGCCGCACGCTGGGCGAGGAACTCCTGGAACCCACCCGCGTGTACGCAGCGGACTGCCTGGACCTTGCACGCACGTTCCCCGTCACAGGCTCGACCGCGGTGCACGGCTTCAGCCACGTCACCGGCGGCGGCCTGGCCGCCAACCTGGCTCGCGTTCTCCCCCAGGGCCTCGTGGCCACCGTGGACCGCTCCACCTGGGAACTGCCGGCCATCTTCAAGCTGGTGTCCGAACTGGGCAACGTCCCGCTGGCCGACCTCGAGCGCACGCTGAACCTGGGCGTGGGCATGGTGGCCATCGTGTCCCCCGAAGCGGCAGATGCGGCTGTTGCCCGCCTCAACGACCGCGGACTGCCGTCCTGGGTCATGGGCACGGTCACCCAGGATTCGGATTCGATCCTGAAGTCCGGCCCTGATTACGTCCAGGGGGCCAAGGGCGTGGACGGTGGCGCAGTCAGCCTGGTTAACGCCTACGCCTAGATTTTTTTCGAGTGCTCCGTATCAGCCGTTTTGACGCTTCAGAACGGCAGATACGGAGCACTCGATGCGTTTAATCTCGATGCGTTTAATAGGGGCTGCTCTGGGCACCCTCCCCTTGACTACTAAGCATACTTAGCATTAGTGTCTTAAATGGAAGTGCATGAGAGACAGTCAGCCGGGCCATTCCAAGGCCTGATGCCCCGCCGGAAACCACCGGCGCCGGGCGCCCACCCGGTTGAACCGCCTTCCCCGCCGAACCGGCGGAAGCCAGAAGAAGCAACCACAGAGAAGCCCTCCCCTGCACCGTGCATCAGCGCGGCCGCAAGGTGGTCCAGGAGCAAGTGCGGACCACTGCACAGGGGCATCCGGGCAGATATCAAGGGAGCGAAAACTATGTCAGTTCTTAAGAAGACCACCGCCGCAGCCGCTGGAAGCCTGTTCCTGCTGGGCGCCATTGCCGGACCCTCGCAGGCGGCAGATAACACCACGCTGAATGATGGCCTCGTAAGCGTCACGGTGGGAGATATCACCGTCGAGGATGCGGTAGACGTCAACGTGGCCGCCAGCGTCGCAGCAACGCTTTGCGACGTCGCCGACATCGGGTCGATCGCGGTTCTTGGCGAAGCCGTCGATGCCACCGGCACCGAGCAAACCGTCTGCGACACCGTGACCGGTCCGGTCACCATCGTCAACAACAAGTAGCGCAAGGTTCCACAGGGAACAGGAGGCAACGCAACAGCCGCCTCCCCCTGCACAGTTCCGAGCGAAAGAGCCCCGGCCACGGCCGGGGCTCTTTCGCGCCCGAGTGAACCGCAATAGTCAGGGTGCCCCGCCCACGAACATCCGGCGTCTCGACACCGGTTCTTTAATGCGAATGATTATTGATAGCATGGGAGTCGACCCGCCCGTCCTCACATGAAACGACGTTGCCATGCCTGCACCCGCCCTCTCCGTGACGGATCTCGCGCTCTCTATCGGCGGCCGGCAGCTTGTGCATCCCCTGACGTTCTCTGTAGGAGCTGGTGAGCGCGTTGCCCTGCTGGGAGCCTCGGGATCGGGCAAGTCACTCACGGCCGCAGCCGTGGCCGGCTCACTTCCCGACGGAATCAGTGCCAGTGGCAGCATCACCTTCGCGGCAGGATCCGGAAGAGGCCACGCCGCACTCATCCGCCAGGACCCGGCAACCGCCCTCAATCCCCTGGTGCCCGTGGGGAAGCAGATCGCCATCCCCCTGCGCATTGCTGGACTGAGCCGGACGGAAGCGGTGACTGAAGCCGGCCGGCTGCTGGCGCGGGCGGGAATAGGGGAACCCGCCCGGATCCTTTCGCGGTATACGGGCCAGCTGTCCGGCGGACAGCTGCAGCGGATCTGCATCGCCCTCGCGCTGGCTTGCGGCAGTTCCCTCCTGGTAGCGGACGAGCCCACCACTGCCCTGGACGCCGTTACCCAGCTGAAAGTACTTGCAACCCTCCGTGCATGGGGGGCGGAGGGCCGCAGCCTCCTTTTCATCACCCATGACCTCACCGCGGCCGCCTCACTCTGCACGCGCGCCCTGGTGATGGAGGCCGGGCAGATCGTGGAGCAGGCGCCAATGGCAGAAGTGCTGCGCACCCCCCAGCATCCGTACACCCGCCGCCTGGTGCAGGCCGCCCGGGCGTCCGGACAGCCCCTGGCTGCGCCAACAGCAACGGCAGTGGCGGCGTGACCGGAGCACTCGCGGCGGACGGCATCTCCTTCGCCTATCCTGCCGCCCTCTTCCGCAACAGCATGCCCGCGCAGATACTCCACAACGTCAGCGTTCGGCTGGCACCGGGCACTGGAACTGCACTGGTGGGAAGCTCGGGCTCCGGCAAATCCACTCTGGTCCGCATCCTGCTGGCGCTGGCAAAGCCTTCCTCCGGGACGGTGGCCCTGGGCGCGCGCCAGGTAAAGCCCGGCAACGCGCGGTCGCTGCGCTGGTACCGGCAGGCCGTGCAGTACATCCCGCAAAACCCGGCCGGCAGCCTTGACCCGCGAATGACTGTTTCCCAGCTGCTGGGGGAACCGCTGCGCCAGCTCCGGGTGGAAGGAAACCATCGGGCCCTCCTGTGCGAGGCGCTGGAACGCGTCGAGCTGCCGGCAGGGCTGCTGGACCGCCGGCCCGGCGAGCTGTCCGGCGGACAGAACCAGCGGGTGGCCATCGCCAGGGCGCTGGCAGTGCGGCCCGACTACCTGCTGGCGGACGAGCCCGTCAGCGGCCTGGACCTTCCCCTGCGGGACACCGTCCTGTCACTGCTCAGCGGCCTGGTGCGCGAGGACGGGCTGGGCCTGCTCCTAGTCACCCACGATCTCGCCACCGCCGCCCGGATCTGCGGCACAACCGCCGTCCTCTCGCAGGGCCGCATCGTGGAGCACGGGCCCACCCGCCGGGTACTGGACAGCCCGGGAAGCCCCGAGGCCGCTGCCCTGGTGCAGGCATCGGCGGCAATCCAGATCCCCCGCGACGTCCCGGCCGGCGCCCCGTGACGGCGGCAGGGATTGCAGGCCAGACGGTTGCGGTGCAGCGTCCCGCACCCGCCCTGCTCCTGGCCAGCCAGCTGGTCTTCAACATCGGCTTCTATGCCGTGGTGCCGTTCCTGGCCCTGGTGATGACCCGCGACTTCGGCCTGGCGGCAACGGCAGTGGGAATCGTCCTGGGCGCGCGCGTCTTCAGCCAGCAGGGCCTGTTCCTGGTGGGCGGCATGATCACGGACCGGTGGGGACCGCGGAGGGCCATGCTGACGGGTTGCCTGGTCCGGGTTTCGGGCTACCTCACGCTGGCCATGGCGGGCAGCTTTCCGCTGTTCCTCCTTGGTGCCGTCCTCACCGGCATGGGCGGCGCCCTATTTTCCCCGGCGCTGGAATCGCTGGTTGGGAAGGCGGAAGAACGACGGCGGGGCACCGGCGGGAAGGCACCGGCACTTTTTGCGCTGCTTGCCATCTGCGGCGAAATCGGAGCCGTGGCGGGACCCCTGCTGGGTGCGCTGCTGCTGGGCGTTTCCTTCAGCTGGGCAGCGCTGGCCGGGGCGGTGGTCTTCACCGTCATGACCGGTGTGTTGTGGCACAGCCTGCCTGCGGAACCTCCAAGGGCCGCGCCGGCCATGGAGAGATCCGCCGTTCCGCTGCCGCCAGCGGCCCGGCGGACCGAAGGAACCGCTGCAATGCTGCGGGACAGGCGCTTTGTGGGGTTCGCCGCCCTCTACAGCGTGAACCTCCTTGCCTACAACCAGCTCTACTTCGGCCTTCCGATTGAGCTGGGCAGGACCGGTGCTGGCCCCGGGGCGCTGGCCGGCCTGTTCGCCGTCGCCTCCCTTATGACAGTTGCACTGCAGTGGCCCATCTCCCGGCTGACAACAAGGATAGGCGCGGGGCGGGCCCTCACGGCCGGGTTCATCCTCAAGGGCATGTCCTTCGGCACGATGGCTGTGCTCACCCAGTTCCCGGCCACGGGCATCATGCAGTTCCTGCCGCCACTGCTGCTCGTGGTGGGGCTATGCCTGGGCCACATGTGCATCGGCCCCGTGGCCATGCCCCTGGTCCTGGACTTTGCCCGCGGCCGCCGGACCGGAATCTACTACGGCCTCCTCGCAAGCATGGGCGGCTGCGCCGTGCTGCTGGGCAACGTTGTCCTGGGACCGCTTTACGCGGGAGCCGCCCAGCCGGGACCCGCCGCCGCCTGGCCCTGGGCGCTGCTGGCGGCACTCACGGCGCTTCCCGCCGTCGGACTTTCCAGGCTGCTTCCCGTCAAACCCTAAGCCGGGGCGCCGCGCCCCACCCAACTGCCCAACCACCAACAGAACAGGTAATTTCCCGTGCCGCTTTCACGACCCAAAACAGGCATCGCCACGCTCTCCGCCATGCTGCTGGCAACAAGCCTGACCGGATGTTTCGCGGCCGGAACCGGCCAGGCGGCCGCGTCCGGCACAGAGTCTGCCCGGATCCAGCTGGCCATGATGCAGCCGCCCCGGTCCGGCCTGACGCCGCTGAGCGATGATGCCTTCAAGCACGCGCGCTGGAAGACCGCCGAGACACTGGTGGTCCTTGATGATCTGGGCGAGGCCCAGCCGGCGCTGGCTACCGGGTGGGAACAAGTGGACGGGACAGCCTGGAGGTTCACCGTCCGGCAGGGCGTCAGCTTCCACGACGGCACGAACCTGACCCCGGCGGAGGTGGCCGCGTCCATCACGGCCGCAACCCAGGCCAGCCCCAAACCGAGGATCCTCGACGGCGTGGAACTCACCGTCGAGACCGATGGCAACGACGCCGTGATCGCCAGGACGGCAACGCCCGATCCGCTGCTCCCCCAGCGCCTCTCCAGCCCGCAGCTGGCGGTCTTTGCCGCCGCGGCGTACAAGGAGGGCGGCGTCGTTGATCCGGTGAACGCCGGAACCGGCCCCTACCGCCTGGTGTCGGTGAACGGGACCTCCTCGGCGCGGCTGGACCGCTTCGACGACTACTGGGGCGAGAGGGCAGAGGCGCCGGGCGTGGATGTCCAGTTCGTTCCGGATGGCACCGCGCGGGCTGCGGCGCTCCGGACCGGAAGCGCCGACGTCGTCGAGGCCATCCCGGTGGGACAGGTGGCCCAGATCGACCCTGCCCTGGTGCATGAGGTTCCCATGCCGCGGACCAACACCCTGTACCTCAACACCAAGTCAGGCCCCTTCGCCGACCCCGCCGTCCGTGCCGCGGCACGCAGCGCCATCGACGCCGGCACAATCGTGGACAGGGTCTATGAGGGACGTGCGGACCAGGCGTCTGGGCTCCTTGGGCCTGCGCTGCCCTGGGCAGCCGGGGAACGCACCAGTGACTCTTACGTGGAGGCGCTGGCCGGCAGGGTTGCCGCCACCGCAGTGAAGGGGACCCCCATCCGGCTCGGCACCTTCACGGACCGCGCCGAACTCCCGGAAGTAGCCGTCCAGCTGGAGCAGCAGCTGGAGGCTGCCGGCTTCACCGTGGAACAGGATGTCCGCGAGTACCAGCACATTGAGTCGGATGCCCTGGCGGGCGCCTTCGACGCGTTTATCCTCTCGCGCGCCACCGTCCTTGATTCCGGTGACCCCGTGGCCTATCTGTACAGCGACTTCTCCTGCGCCGGCTCGTTCAACATCTCGCAGTTCTGCGATCCGGCAGTTGACGAGGCATTGGCGAAGGCTGCGGGGATCCCCGCAGGACCGGAACGCCGCTCAGCCATTGCAGCAGCAGAGAGCCTCATCCTGGCCCGCGACGCCGCAATCCCGCTGCTCCACGAGCGTGTCATCCAAGGGGAGTCCAGCCGGATCCGCGGCGTGGAGCGGGATCCGCGCGAACGCGCGCTGATCTCCAGCGGAACAGGCCTCACCGGCGATTCCCCGAAGTAATGCCCGCCGCCTTCATCAAGGTCACCGCGTCCCGGATTGCTGCCCTGCTGGGGCTGGTGGGCCTGATCGGCCTGCTGCCGTGGCTCTCCGGGCGCGGGGCTGAATACACCATCCTTCGCGCCCGGTACTCGGACCGGGAGCCCACCCCTGAGGCACTGGCTGCCGTCCGCGCCGAACTCGGCCTGGACCAGGGCCCGGTGGCGATCCTGTCTGCGTGGGCCCGCGGCGTTTTCTCCGGCGACCTGGGGACGTCCTGGATCAGCAACACCGCTGTGGGCCCGGGTATCGCGGCAGCCTTGGCCGTCTCAGTCACGCTGATGGGTTTTGCCATCGCCGTTGCAGTGCTGATTACCCTGCTGACGTGCATCCCCGCCGTCACGGACGGTATACGCCAGCGGCGCAGGCCGGCATCCGGAGCATTCTCTGCTGCCCTCACCTCGCTTCCCGAGTTCCTGCTCGCAGCCGTGCTGCTGGTGGCGGGGAGCATCTGGCTCCAGTGGTTCCCGCCCTTCGGGTGGAAGGGCCCGGAATATGCCGTGCTGCCGGCACTCGCGCTCGGCATTCCCGCCGGAGGCCTGATAGGCCTGCTGCTCTCCGATGCCCTTCGCGCAGGGTTCAGCGAAAGCTGGGTGGCAACCTGGCGGCTCGCCGGTGCCGGTCCTGCCCGCCTTACTGCCGCCGTCCTCCGGCGTTCGCTGCCGGCGGTCCTGCCGCAGATCGGGCTGGTCCTGATCGGCCTGACCGGCGGCGCGGTGGCCGTGGAAAAGGTCTATGCCATACCCGGGCTGGGCCGCGCCCTGCTTGGTGCTGCCAGCGCCCAGGACATTCCCACCCTGCAGGCAGGCATGCTGGCGCTGATGGGCTTGGCGCTGGCGGTGGGGACAGTATCCACAGCATTGCGTTACCTGTTGCTGGGACCCGCCGTCCGCTTTGGCACGCTCCCCCTGCCTGCGCCCTCCCGCGCACGGAACCGAAGAGCGCTGGCTGTGCCAGCCGCGGCCGCCACCGCCCTGCTGCTGATCATCGGGGCGGGACTGCTGCGAGATCCCTACACCTCCGCCCACAGCAGGCTGGCAGTACCCGGGTGGTCGCTTCCCTTTGGAGCCGATGCAAGCGGACGAGATTTGCTGGCACGGGTAGGGCACGGTGCGGTGGGAACCTTGGGTACCGCGCTCCTGGTGGTCCTGGTGTGCCTGGCAGTGGGGATCGCAGTCGGGCTGTTCCCGCTTGCTGCCGCCGGCCCCCTGGAGGTCACCAATGCCGCGCCGCCCATCCTGGCCGGCCTGGTGGTGGCAGCGCTCATCGGCCCTTCAGCACACGGGGCTGCCCTTGCCGTCGCGGCCGTCAGCTGGGCTCCGCTGGCGGCCCATACGGCAGCGCTGGCGCAGGAGGCCAGGGCACAGCCGTATGTGCAGATCCTGCCGGTGCTCGGGGTGGGACGTGCCCGGATTATGCTGCGGTACATCCTGCCGGCCGTTGCGCAACCACTGGTGCGCCACGCAATGCTCCGACTGCCGGGCATCGCGCTCGCCCTGGCCGCGCTGGGTTTCCTGGGCCTGGGTCCCCAGCAGCCGTCACCGGAGTGGGGACTGATCCTGGCCGAAGGCATCAATTACGTCGAGCGGGCACCGTGGGCTGTGCTGGCTCCGGCGTCAGCGCTGGTCCTCGCCTCAGTGCTCGCCGTGAGCCTGGCCGGTGCCGGCTCGGATGTCAGGCCTGCCCGGCCGCGTGCGGATGGCGTTGCCGCGAAATAGCAGCAGAAAGCCCGCTGCCTGCTCCGTTTCCGGTGCGGGCAGCGGGCCCAATAACTGAAGTCAGCCCCTGCGGTCCAACGGGACCGGGGAGCCGAAAAGAAGCGCTGCACTGGCCTAAAGACCAGGATCCATGTACTGGGTCCACTGGTGCTGCGGCGTCACCAGGGCTGCCCCGTTACGGCAGCAGCACCTTGCGACAACTAGCCGATCCGACGGGTGTCTACCTCGTCGTCGTCTTCTTCCAAATCATCCGCGTACTTATCCACATAAGCCGAATAGTCAGGTTCGACTGGCTCATTCGCATAATGGCTCGTGGCACGACTGCCAGGGCCCGTCAGCTCACGCTGAAGTGCCGAGTAGTCAGTGTTCGGGGAGTAGTACTTGATGTCCCGAGCCTGCTTGGTAGCTTTTGCCTTTTGACGGCCGCGCCCCATGGCGTGACCCCCTTTTGTACTTGGACCGGAGGTGGTCACCTTGGCGTAGGTGAGGCCCCGGAATGTTTGGTCAATTTGTCGTACACCTAGATTACATGCTTTCGACTGCCCCCGCTTGCCACAAGCGCCCCCCGAAGGGGGCGTGGGTTACCATCAGGGCGCCAAACCGCGGGTTTCCCGCTTTTTTCTTCGGTAGAGTCGCTAAAACATCTGTTGATATCCGGGCAGCGGGCTGTCCCGCCGCTGCGCAGAGAACCAGGAGGATGCACCACGTGAACCACCAGGACGTCCCGCCCAAGCCGGCCTCGCCGCCCACGGCTGGCCTGCCGCGCGTGCCTGCACCCGCAGCCGAACCGGTCCTGCACCCCCGCATGGAACCGCAGGCCGGAACTGAGGGGCGCTCCGGGAGGGTCAACGGGCGGACGCTGTGGATAGCAGTATTCGTCGTTGTGCTGCTGGCGGTCATCGGCTCCCTGGTGTGGCTTGCCCTCTGGCTGAACTCCAACCAGGATCCGGAAACTTCCGGGAGCGGCGCTACGGGCGTGCTGGAAACCGCGGTGACGCCTCCCGCCACGGCGCTGCCGCTGCCGCGGGAGGGAGTTCCGCCCGCAGAATTCGCGCTCGGCGACTGCTTCAAGGATTTCGATCCCGAGGCACTCGCATCCACCGTAGTGGCATGCGACACCGGGCACTCGGCCCAGCTCGTGGCGTTATTCCGGTACCCGGAGGATGATTCGTATCCCGGCGCCGAGGCGTTGAAGGCCAAGGCGCTCGAAGCGTGCCAGGCCGCCAGGCTGGGACCGGCCGCCAACGACTACGACCTCAACTACGAGCGCAGCTTCCCGAGCACCACCAGCTGGGAATCCGGAGACCGCAGGGTGGACTGCTACGTGACGGCACCGGGCGGCAACGTGGTCAACGCAAGCGTGCTGCCCTAGCGGCCAAACCGCCAGGGCAGCACCCCTGCCTTCCTGTCCTTCCGGCCTCCTTAGTCCTTGCGGCGGACGGAGAGGCCGCTGCTGCGCCCTTCCGCGGCCGGCAGGTCGGTTCCGGCTGCGGTGAGTTCCCCAACGTCCGCTGCCGTGTCCACCAGCACCGTGTCGCCGTCGCTGATTTCGCCGGCCAGGATGGCCTTCGCCAGGCGGTCGCCGATCTCGCGCTGCACCAGGCGGCGCAGCGGCCGGGCACCGTAAGCGGGATCGAACCCGGAGAGGGCGAGCCAGGCCCGCGCACCCTCCGTCACCTCGAGCGTCAGGCGGCGGTCGTGGAGGCGGCGGCCCAGTTCGTCCACGTGCAGCTCCACGATATGCGCCAGCTCTTCGACGGTGAGTGCGTCGAACAGCACCACCTCGTCCAGCCGGTTCAGGAACTCCGGCTTGAAGGATGCGTTGACGGTAGCCATGACGGCGTTGCGCTTGGCGTCCGCCTCCAGGGTCTGGTCCACCAGGAACTGGCTGCCCAGGTTGGAGGTCAGCACCAGGATCACGTTGCGGAAGTCCACGGTGCGGCCCTGCCCGTCGGTGAGCCGGCCGTCGTCGAGCACCTGCAGGAGGATGTCGAAGACTTCCGGGTGGGCCTTCTCCACCTCGTCCAGCAGCACCACCGAGTAGGGTCGACGGCGGACGGCTTCGGTGAGCTGGCCGCCTTCCTCGTACCCTACGTACCCCGGAGGCGCACCCACCAGCCGGGCCACGGAGTGCTTCTCGCCGTACTCGGACATGTCGATGCGCACCATGGCGCGTTCGTCGTCGAACAGGAAGTCCGCCAGCGCCTTGGCCAGCTCGGTCTTACCGACGCCGGTGGGCCCCAGGAAGAGGAATGATCCGGTGGGGCGGTTGGGGTCGCTGATACCTGCCCGTGCGCGCCGGACGGCGTCCGAGACTGCCGTGACGGCCTTCGCCTGGCCGATCAGCCGCCTGCCCAGTTCCTCCTCCATGTGGAGCAGCTTCTGGCTCTCGCCCTGCAGCATGCGCCCGGCCGGAATGCCGGTCCAGGCGGAGATGACCTCGGCGATGTCGTCAGCGGTCACCTGTTCGGCAACCATCTGCGTGGATTTGTCCACGACGGCGGCTTCGGCCTCCGCGGCAGCGTTCAGCTCGCGCTCCAGGGCGGGAATCTCGCCGTAGAGGATGCGGGAGGCTGTTTCCAGGTCGCCTTCGCGGGCGGCCTTGTCGTAGGCGCTGCGCAGTTCATCCAGCTTTGCCTTGAGGTCGCCCACGCGGTTCAGTCCCGCCTTTTCGGCCTCCCAGCGGGCCTTGAGGGCGTTCAGCTCCTCTTCCTTGTCGGCCTTGTCCGCCCGGAGCGCCGCCAGCCGTTCAACGGACGCGGCGTCCTTTTCGTCCTGGAGGGCCAGCTCCTCCATGGTGAGCCGGTCCACCAGCCGCTGCAGCTGGTCGATTTCCTCGGGCGCCGAGTCGATTTCCATGCGGAGCCGGGACGCTGCCTCATCCACCAGGTCGATGGCCTTGTCCGGAAGCTGGCGGCCGGAAATGTAGCGGTTGGAGAGCGTCGCAGCTGCCACCAGCGCGGCGTCCGCGATGGTCACCTTGTGGTGTGCCTCGTACCGCTCCTTCAGGCCGCGGAGGATGCCGATGGTGTCCTCCACGCTCGGCTCGCCCACGTACACCTGCTGGAACCTGCGCTCCAGGGCGGGGTCCTTTTCAATGTTTTCCCGGTACTCGTCCAGGGTGGTTGCACCGATCAGCCGCAGCTCGCCGCGGGCCAGCATGGGCTTGAGCATGTTGCCGGCGTCCATGGATGAGTCGCCGGTGGCCCCGGCGCCCACCACAGTGTGGATCTCGTCGATGAACGTCACGATCTGGCCCTCGGAGTTCTTGATCTCCTCCAGGACTGCCTTGAGCCGCTCCTCGAATTCGCCGCGGTACTTGGCGCCCGCCACCATGGATGCCAGGTCCAGGGCGATGAGGGTCTTGCCGCGCAGGCTCTCCGGCACGTCCCCGGCGACGATCCGCTGGGCTAGGCCCTCCACCACGGCGGTCTTGCCGACGCCGGGCTCGCCGATGATCACGGGGTTGTTCTTGGTGCGGCGGCTCAGGACCTGGACGATCCTTCGGATTTCCGCGTCCCGGCCGATCACGGGATCAAGCTTGCCGGAGCGGGCCATGGCGGTCAGGTCCGTACCGAACTTTTCCAGCGACTGGAAGGTGTTTTCCGGATCCGGGCTGGTGACCTTGCCGTCGCCGCGGACACCCGGCAGGGCGGCGAGCAGCGCCTCGTGGGAGGCGCCGGCGTCGCGCAGCAGGCGGGCCGCGGCATCGTTGCCGGCCGAGATCCCCAGGAGGAGGACCTCGGTGGAGACGAAGGTATCGCCCAGCCGGTCCGCTTCCTCCTTGGCATTCTGGATGGCCTGCAGTGCCGGGCGCGAGAGCTGGGCCTGCTGGCTGGACCCGCCCGAGGTGGCCGGAAGCGCCTTGATGGCGCTGCTCGCCTGCACGCTGACGGAGTCCGGGTCCGCGCCCGTGGCGCGGAGCAGCGCCACGGCGACGCCTTCACGCTGGTCCATCAGCGCCTTGAGCAGGTGGGCCGGCTCAACCTGCGGGTTTCCGGCCGTGGAGGCGTTCATGGCAGCAGCCGAGAGAGCCTCCTGGCTCTTGGTGGTGAATTTGACGTCCAAAGAGAGCTCCTTCCGGGGGCAGTTTTTATTAACTTGAGTCTACTACGCTCAACTTTGGTTTGGTGCCGTTCCTGACGACTGTTTGCCTACAGCGAAACAGCTCCAGGCGGCGACCGACAGAGTCGACAGACCCTAGTTCCGGGTGGCGGCGGTTTGGCCCCGCAGCGGACAGTCCTACAGCGGGTAGACGGACACTGCTGCGGCCTTGACCACAAGGTGCACCGTCATCCCCGGGACCAGCCCGAGGTCCGCCAAGGCGGCCGGGGTGATGTCAGCCGCCAGCCCGCCGCCCCGCACGCGGATCTGGTCTCCATGAGGTTCCAGGTCCGTAATGGCCACCGCGAAGGTGTTCCGGGGGCTGCCGTGCGCGTCTGTGAGGAATACAGAAACGGCCGACGGCGGGAACGCGGCCACCGCGGGACGGCCGGCGGGGACGGGGTCCTCGCTGTGGCCGGCAATATGCCCGCGGGCGGCCAGGATGCCGTCACCGGCGGAGGTTCCCACCACAAAATTGAGGCCGGCCAGCCCGGCCGCGAACGCGCTGCGCGGCTTCTGCAGGACCTGCCGGGTGGGGCCTTCCTCTGCAATCCGGCCGCTTTCCAGGATGACCACCCTGTCGGCGAGCATCAGGGCGTCCAGGACATCGTGGGTGATGATGATGGCAGGCCGGTCCGCCAGGACGCGCTTGAGCAGGCGCCGGAGCAGCGGGGCTGAATGGATGTCCAGCGCGGCCATCGGTTCGTCCAGGAGGAGGAGCCCGGGATCCGCGGCGAGCGCACGGGCCACCGCCACGCGCTGCGCCTGTCCGCCGGAGAGTTCGGCGGGATGGCGGTCCGCAAGGTCCCCGGCCTCAACGTCGGCGAGCCACCGCACCGCCTGCTGCATTGCCTGGCGTTTCGGCGTCCCCGCGCTCCGCGGCCCGAAGGCCACGTTCTCAGCGGCGGTGAGATGCGGAAAGAGCAGCGGCTCCTGGGCCAGCAGCGCGGTCCCGCGGCGATGGGGAGCGGCCCACCGCGGCTGCCCTTCGCCCAGGCGGAACAGGGTCCGGCCGTCCAGCTGGGCCTGCCCCCTGTCCGGCCTCACCAGCCCGGCGATGACCGAGAGCAGGGTGGACTTGCCGGCACCGTTGGGACCCATCACGGCCACCGTCTCCGTGGGGCCGAGCGAAAGGGCGGCGTCGAAACCGCGCCCGGCCAGGGCTGCCTGGAACGAGAACGTCACGGAACGCCCCCGCCCGTGCCGGCAGCCGTCGTCGGCCGCTCCCCCGAAGCCTGCTGGTTTCGCGCCTTCCCGCCCGGGCGCCGGTAGGCCAGGGCCACCACCGCGATGGCCACGGCCACCAGAACCAGGGAAAGCGCGACGGCGGCGTCCGGGTCGGTTTCGCGCTGCAGGTAGATTTCGAGCGGCAGTGTCCGGGTCACCCCCTGCAGGCTGCCCGCGAACGTCAGCGTGGCACCGAATTCACCGAGGCTCCGGGCGAAGGAGAGGACAGCCCCGGAGGCCAGCCCCGGCAGGACCAGCGGGAGCGTGACGCGCCGGAAGACCGTTCCGGGTGATGCCCCCAGCGTCGCCGCCACCGCCTCATACCGCTGGCCGCCGGTCCGGAGGGCGCCTTCGAGGCTCACCACCAGGAACGGCAGGGCCACGAATGTCTGGGCCAGCACCACGGCAGTGGTTGAAAACGCGATCTGCAGTCCCAGCACCTCCATCGCCCCGCCCAGGAGTCCCTGCCGGCCGAACGTGTACAGGAGGGCGATGCCGCCCACCACCGGTGGCAGGACCAAAGGGAGCAGCACCAGCGCGCGCAGGATCCCCAGCAGCGGAAACCTGCCGCGGGCCAGGACCACCGCAAGCGGAACCCCAAGCACGATGCAAAGGGCGGTGCTGGCCGCTGCCGTGCGGAGGCTCAGGCCCAGCGCTGCCAGGGCTGGACCGGAGGTGACCAGCGGGATGAAGTTGGCCCAGTTGACCCGTGCCACCATCGCCACGAGCGGGAGGACCACCACCAGGGCCGCCAGGACTGCAAGCGCATACAGCCAGCGGGGAACGCCGGTGTACCCAGGCAGGCCGGCCTGCCAGCCAGCCACCTTGTGCCCAACGGGTGCGCTACGCATTATGTGGTTCCCGGTCCGAAGCCTGCCGACGCCAGGACCTCCTGGCCTTCGGGTCCGGCTACGAATTCCAGGAACTTGGCGGCCGCGGCTTTGTTGCCGCTGCCGGCCAGCACGGCCGCCGGATAGGGGTTCACTGCAGCGGCTGCCTCGGGGAACGGGACGCTCTCCACCCTGCTGCCGGCTGACCGGACATCCGTGACGTAGACAAGCCCTGCATCCGCTTCCCCGGAGGTGACCTTGCCCAGGACGTCCGTCACGGAATTTTCCTCGCTGACCGGGCTGAGGACGGTTCCGGTGCTGCCTGCCACCCTGGCCGCAGCTGCCCCGCAGGGCACTTGCCTGGCGCAAGCCACAAGCCTGGTTCCGGTCCTGCCCAGGTCTGCGAAGGAGCTGATGCCGGCCGGGTTTCCTGCCGGGACGGCGATGGCCAGGGTGTTGGTGGCCAAAACGCGCGGTTCGCCGTCCACCAGGCCGGCCTCCTGCACCTTTTCCATGGTGCCGGCATCCGCCGATGCGAAGACATCCGCCGGCGCCCCCTGGCTGACCTGGGCGGCCAGGTCCGCTGACCCCGCGAAGCTGAGGGTGACGGTGGTGCCCGGGTTCTCCCCTTCGAAGCGTTCGGCGATCTCGGTGAAGCTGCCCTTGAGCGAGGCCGCCGCGAACACAGTGAGCGTACTGCTGCCACTGCCGGTGCACCCGGCCAGCGTGCCGGCCAACAGTACCGCCAGCAGCAGCGCCGTCAGTTTTTGTTTCCCCGTCACAGCGCCTTGCCCCGCGGCGTTTCGATGATGACCGTGGTGGCCTTGACCACCGCGGTGGCCACAGAGCCGGGCTCCAGCCCCATCTCCCGCACGGCCTCGCTGCTCATCAGCGACACCACCCGGAAAGGGCCGCACTGCAGTTCCACCTGGGCCATGACCTTGTCTGCGGTGATGCTGGTGACCAGGCCCACGAACCGGTTGCGGGCGGAGCTGCCCGTGCGGTGGGGATCGTCCGGAAGCTGCGCCAGCTTCTGCGCGTGCCGGGCCAGCTCCAGGCCGTCCACCGCCAGCCGGCCGGCGTCGTCCCTGCGTGGTGTCAGGCTCCCGTTCTCCGTCCAGCGGCGGACGGTATCGTCGCTGACGCCCAGGAACCGGGCGGCCTCGGCCACGCGGATAATAGTCATGGGGCAACTCTAGTCCGCACTTGCGGAAGATGCAGGAGTTTGTTTCCGCATCTCCGGATGCGGTGTTCGCGGTGCTGGCTGTTGGGCCGCTGCCCTTCGAGGCCGGCGTGCGTTCCCGCCCAGTTGCCTGCCCCGACACACCCAATCTGACGGCGCGCCGGTGCGGAAACCGGCTGCCGCCGGCACGTAAGCGGGCAGGAGCGCACCTCCGCCGCGAGCACCGCCCCACTAGACTTCCCCCATGGCCATCTTCATCGACCCGCCGCTGTGGCCTGCGCACGGAACCCACTTCTCCCACCTCGTTTCGGATGAGTCCCTCGAGGAGCTGCACGTGTTTGCAGCTGCGGCCGGCATTCCGGAGCGGGCGTTCGACGGTGACCACTACGACGTCCCGGAGCGCCGCTTCGAGGACCTGGTGGCGGCCGGTGCTGCTCCCGTCGAAGCCCGGATCCTGGTCCGCAAGCTGATCGCCAGCGGCCTCCGCATCCCCGCCCGCCGGCGCAACAAATCGTTGAAGGTTCCGCTGCTGAACCGCTGGAACACGGTCATGCCCGGCCACGACGCCCTTTTCCTGGACCTCCTGGACCGCTGGAGCGAACCGCACCGCCGCTATCACGGCTGCACCCACCTGCTCTCGGTCCTCGAATCCCTCGACCTGCTCACCGATCCCGCCGACCCGCCGCGCACGGTCCTGCTGGCGGCTTGGTTCCACGACGCCGTCTACCGCGGGGTGGCCGGCCAGGATGAGGAGGAGTCCGCCCGCCTCGCCGAAGAGCGCCTGCTGGCGGCAGGGCTTCCGGAGGAGGAGGCGTATGAGGTGGGTCGGCTTGTCCGGCTGACCTCGGACCACCGGCCGGAACAAGGGGACGACGACGGCGCCCTCCTCTGCGACGCCGACCTTTCCGTCCTGGGCGGGGAACCTGGGGAGTACGCGCGCTATGTAGCCGCCGTCCGCCAGGATTACGCGCACATTGGCGACGCCGACTTCGCAGCCGGACGCGCCGCCGTCGTGCGCCGCCTGCTGGAACTGGATCCGCTGTTCCACAGCGGCAGGGCAAAGGAGCTGTGGCTGGACGCCGCGCACCGCAACTTGAAAGGCGAACTGGCGTGAACGCATCCCCCTCCAACCCCCGCCACACCGTGACAGCAAGCGCGGCGCACCGGCAGCTGCCCTCCACGGTCCGGATGGAGTGGGGGCTCGACGGCGGCAGGACAGTAGCGTCCGGCGCCGACCTTGCCGTGGTGGTGGACGTCCTGTCCTTCACCACGTGCGTCAGCGTTGCCCTGGACCGGGGCGCGGAGGTTTTCCCTTTTCCCTGGAAGGACACCGGCGCCGAGGACTTCGCCGCACACCACGGCGCCCAGCTGGCCGGTCCCCGCGATGGGGGCGGTCTCAGCCTCTCCCCCTCGAGCCTCCGGGCGGCGGCATCACTGGACCGGGTGGTCCTGCCGTCACCGAACGGTTCCGCGCTGTGCCACGACCTGGCCGGCGACGTCCCGCTGGTCGCCGCAGTGAGCCTCCGCAACGCTGCGGCCACCGCGGAGTGGGTGGCCGCGAACCTCCCAGCGGATGCCGTCATCGCGGTGGTTGCCGCCGGGGAGCGCTGGCCCGGCGGCGGCCTCCGCCCCGCCGTGGAAGACCAGATCGGTGCAGGCGCCTTCATCGCCGGCCTGGTGGCCGCGGGAAAGGGCGGCTACGAGCCCGAAGACGGCCGGCACGGATATTCGCCGGAGGCGGTGGCGGCCATGGCCGCCTTTGAAGCAGCGGAGCCGCGCCTTCGCGAGATGCTCCACGGCTGTTCCAGCGGCCGTGAACTCGCTGGCGGGGGTTATGGGGCCGACGTCGACATCGCCGCCGAACTGGACTGCAGCGACGCCGTGGCCCTCCTGGTCAACGGGGCCTTCAGTCCCCGCTGACCGGTCCTGTCGGCGGGCTGGCCTCTACCCGGAGGCTGGCGCCCAAGCCGGCAGGCGAAATGGCCGGCAGCTCCCGCCTACCGGTAGGTGGAGACGAACGGCTGGCTGGTGGGCACGATCTGCTTGCCCAGCGGCATCAGGGACACCGGAATGAGCTTCAGGTTGGCGATGGCCAGCGGAATGCCAATGATGGTCACTGCCATGGCGAAAGCGGTGACCACGTGCCCGATCGCGATCCAGATGCCCGCCACCAGCAACCAGATCACGTTGCCGAGCAGCGGGAAGACGCCGGTGCCGCCCGGCTTGTCCACCACCGTCCGGCCGAAGGGCCAGAGGGTGTACGCGGCGATCCGGAACGAGGCGATGCCCCAAGGGATGGTGATGATCAGCAGGCAGCAGATGACACCGGCCGCGAAATAACCCAGCGCGAGCCAGAACCCGCCAAAAACAAGCCAGATGATGTTGAGCAGTGTCTTCATCTATCCATTGTGCCCCGGAGTCTCCTGCGGGCAGCTCAGGGGCTTCCCTGAGCTGCCCCTGAACCCGGGACCCTTGAATGCTGTATGGCGGAAACGCAGGCTGGAGGAATGCTGGCTAGACCCGGGACTCGGCTTTCGCTGCCTGCACGAAAGCCCGGACCTTGGCCAGGTCCTTGACGCCGCGGGAAACCTCAACACCGGAAGAAACGTCCACTCCCCAGGCGTGGGCCGCAGCTGACGCTGTCCCAACGTTCTCCGGATCCAGGCCGCCGGCCAGCAGCCAGTTGCGGCCCTGGAGGACGGGCAGTTCGGCCACGGAGGCGTAATCCCAGGCCTCGCCCGAGCCGGGAACGGCGGCGTCGATCAGGAGCAGGTCCTCACCCCAGTCCGCCAGTTCCTCCGGGGTGGCATCCAAGGTGACGGCCCTGACCAGCTTCATGCCGGCGTCGTGCACGGTGGCAACGTCCCCGCGGGTGCGCGTGCCGTGCAGCTGGATCCATTCCAGCCCGGCGGCGCGGGCGATGGCAACGGCGTCAACAACGGGCTCGTCGCGGAACACTCCGATCGGCAAAACCCGTTCCGGCACCTCAGCCAGCAGGGCCGATGCCTGCGAGGGCGAGACGACGCGGGGGCTGGCGGTGAGGACGAAACCCACCGCATCCGCTCCGGCGTCCACAGCTTCGCGAACAGATTCTGGCGCGCTGAGACCACACACTTTGACGAACATTCCCGGCTCCTTCAGGCTGTTTTCGTGTTGTCCCCCCGGAGGAGAGTAGCAGGGAAGGATGGGGGCTGCCGACACCTGCTGCCTGCTCCTCCACGTGGGACGGGCAACTAGGCTGGGCAAATGGAGATCATCCGCTTTGCCGACCTCAAACCCGAACCCTGGCGCAACGGCGGCGGGGTGACCCGCCAGATTGCCGGCCACCCCGGCATCGCCTCCGGACCCGGCGCCGCCTCAGGACACGACGGCGGGTGGGACTGGCGGATCAGCATCGCCGAGGTCAGCAAAGCCGGGGACTTCTCGCCGTTCCCCGGAATGGAACGGGTGCTCACGGTGGTCGAGGGCGAGCTCCTGCTGCTCACCGTGGACGGCGCTGAACATCCCCTCGAAAAGTACCGTGCGTTCCGGTTTTCCGGCGAAGCCGGCACCACCTGCGCCCTTCCCACAGGAGACGTGCGGAACCTGAACGTCATCACCCGGGCGGGGAAGTACAAGGGTTTTACGTCCATCATCGAACTCTCAAAGAAACGGGCCCATCCCCTTTTCGCCGGCCAGCTGGGTGTCCTGCTGCAGGGCCAGGCCACAGCCGCCGACGGGCCTGAGGCAGGCACCGCAACAGGGACCGAAGGACCAGGGCCGGTGGCCCTGGACCGCTACGACGCCGTGGTGGGCTCGGACAGCGGCTCCCCGGAGATCCTGGGCCGCGGCTTCCTGGCCGTCGTGTCCGTCGATGAGGTCACTGGCTAAGGCTGAAGCGCCCGACGTCCACAACGGCACTGTTCCGGCGTGCTTCCTCGGCGGCGAACACGGCGGCGTGGCTGACCAGGGACTCGTCCAGCCCGGACACCACCCCGGACCAGTCGCCGCCGGCGAGCGCGGCAACCCAGGCGGCGATGAGGCCGCGGTCGCCGCCCTCGTGTTTTTCGCCCCGGACCTGCGCAATGGCGGCCGGAACAGGGTGGACAGCGGTTGTTCCGGTCAGGAAGTCGTAGACGGAGATGGCTCCGGCCTCGATGGTGATCTCCCCGTGGCTGCCGAAGATACGGGTCCGCCGGGGGCCCGCGGCGGTGAAGGCAGTGGCGGTGAACGCGGCGGTTGTGCCGTCCTCGTATTCGATGTTCACCACCTGGTGGTCCACGACGTCGTTGTCCGAGAAGTAGACGCAGCGGCCGTAGGGGCCGGTGGCCAGGGCGTGCAGCAATGATTCCGGAGTACCTCCGGGATCCACGACGTCGGCGAAGTACGCCCGTGCGGGGTCCGGCCTGCCGCCGTTCGGTGGCCGGCCGGCGCCGTAGATCTTCAGCGCGGAGTACGGGCAGCGCGGCTCAGCCGGGCAGTCGGTGCAGCGGCGGCCTGCTCCCTCCGGCGCCCCCTCGGGACGGAAGTGTGCCAGCCGCCCGAAGGAGGACACCCGCACTGGCCTGCTGCCGATAATGAAGGAAAGCCAGTCGACGTCGTGCGTGCACTTGGCCAGCAGGAACGGACTGGAGTTTTCCTCGCGGCGCCAGTTTCCGCGGACGTAGGAATGCGCGAAGTGCCAGAAGCCAACAGGTTCCAGGTGCTGGACGGAAATGATCCGGCCTACCGCCCCGCCGGCCAGGATCTGCTTGAGCAGGACCGTCAGCGGGGTGTAGCGCAGCACATGGCAGACCGTTGCCCTGGTGCCGGTTTCACGGCTGAGGCGGTCAAGGTCCGCGCAGCCGGAGGGGTTGACGGCGACGGGCTTCTCCAGGAGGATCGGGTAGCCGTGGGCTGCGGCTGCCGCGAAGGGAGCTGCGTGTTCACGGTCCGGTGTGGCGATGATGATGCCGTCGGCCGGCAGCCGGGATTGCAGCATTGCCTGCCAGTTGTCGAACACCCCGCCGTCCGGTATCCCGAGCTCGTTTGCGAGCCGGCCGCGCAGCTCGGCGCGGGGCTCGGCAAGGCCCACCACGGTGGCCAGACCGGTGGCCACGGCCAGGCGGGCGTAGGCCGCACCCCTGGCCCCGGCGCCGGCGATGAGGAGGCGCACGGGGCGCCCGTGCCGGCGCTCGCCGTCGTCGTTTGTGGGAAAGCCAGGCGGCAGGGCACCCACGGGTCAGCCGTTCTCAGGATCGGCGAGCCACTCCAGCGCCACGGCCGCTGTCCATGACTGGTCCATGCTGCCCAGCGGCTCACCGGTGAACGGCTCATAGTATTCACCGAAGTGGCCTTCCATCAGCTGGGCGAGGGAAGCCTCGCGCAGCTGGCGGTAGCGCTTGCCGTCGCCGCGCCTGCGCAGGCAGTGGGCCAGGTACCAGTTCATCACCGGCCACACCGGGCCCCGCCAGTACTGGCGCGGCTTCAACCCCTCATACGTGGTGGACGTGGACGCGGGCAGCGGGAAGGCCAGCCGCGGGTCGCCGGTCCAGTCCGGCCCCTCGAAAATCTCCAGCTGCCGGTCCAGCAGGGCCTGGTCCGCGGTGGAAATGAGGGGCGCGAAACCGGCGATGGTGGGCGGCCCGATCCATTCACCCGTCAGCACGTCCCGGTCCCGCGCAAGGCCTGTCTGCGCATCCACGGTGGCGTCCACGCCGTCGCGGAATTCCTGCGCCCACTGCCGCAGCTGGGGAGCTTCCTCCGGCAGGCCGAACTGTTCGGCCAGCACCGCAAGATCCTCGCTGGCCGCGGCAAAGATCGCAGACATAAAGACATCCTTGACCTGGAAGGACATCACCCCCGGCAGCCGTGCGTCGTCGAACCCCACCTCAGCCATCTGCTGCACCAGCCACAGGTAGCGGCTGTACTCCTCGTCGCTGGGACGCTGGCTGTGGTCCGTGACCTTCAGGGTGTCGGTCCGGACGAACGGTTCCATCTCACCGGGCTGGACCCTGGAGTACGGGCCGTCAAAGCGCGGCGAGTTGTCCATCCCGGATTCCCAGCCGTGGTAAATGGTGAGCAGGCCCGTGCCGTCCCCGCCCCGCGCGCTCCGCAGCCAGCCGTGCCAGTCGATCCATTGCGGCAGCGTCCGCCGGGTGAATTCCTCCGCGAGCCTGGCATCCTCGCCGCCGGCCGCCGTCGCCCTTTCCACGATGCGGCGCAGCATGGTGGCATGCACCGGCGGCTGGCAAATGCCGCTGGACTGCACGCCCTCCGGCGACACGCCGCGGGTCCCCCACCGGTCCACGTCGGGGAAGTAGCCCGGGACGTCGGAGAACACGATGTGCGGGATCATCCCGCTTTTCCACTGTGCGGCCACCAGGTAGTCCAGCTCCTGGAGTGCGCGGGCCACGCTCACGGTGGAGAGGCCGGTGGCTACGAAAGCGGCATCCCAGCTCCACATGTGCGGGTAGAGGTTCGGCGCCGCCGTCACCATGGTGCCGATGTCGTTCGCTGCCAGGACGTCCTTCGCCCGGCTCCCCAGCTCATCAAGGGTTCGGATTGGAAAGGTGTCCCCGTCCGGCGCCGGGCTCATGCCGTGAGTCCCAGCTGGGTTTCCGTGTCGAAGAACCGGATGGCGGCCTGGTCAAAGCGCAGGCCAACCTTTTCTCCCGGGGAGACCCGCACCGTGGAGGCGACCTGCACTTTGATGGTCTGCCCGCCCAGGTCCACGGTCAACAGCGTGGCGTGGCCCAGCGGTTCCACCACTTCCACAGTGGCGTCCAGGGTCCCCGGAGCGCCGCGCTGTTCGAGGTAGATGTTCTCCGCCCGGATGCCGACCATCACGGGGAGGCCTCCGGACCGGGCCGCTGAGTGGGCCAGGAATTCGGGGGCCTCGGTGCTCTGGCCCGCCACTTCCAGGGCTCCCTGCTGGGTGACGCGCCCCTCCAGGAAGTTCATGGGCGGGGAGCCGATGAACCCTCCCACGAACCGGTCGGCCGGTTCCTCGTAGACGGTGATGGGGTGGCCAAGCTGGGCGATCTGCCCCTTCTTCATCACGGCCACCCGGTCCGAGAGGCTCATGGCCTCCACCTGGTCGTGGGTCACGTACAGCGTGGTGGAGCCCAGCTGCTGGACGATCTTCTTCAGCTCCGCCCGGAAGTCCAGGCGCAGGAGCGCATCGAGGTTGGACAGCGGCTCGTCCATGAGCAGCACGTCGGCATCCATGACGATGGCGCGTGCCACCGCGACGCGCTGCCGCTGCCCGCCCGAGAGCTGGGCGGGGTACCGGTCCAGGTAGGGGGTGAGCTGGAGCAGGTCCGCCGCCCACGCGACCTTCTTTTCCACCTCGTCCCGCGGCATCTTCTTCATCACCAGCCCGAACCCGATATTGGTGCGGACTTTCCGGTGCGGGAAGACGGCGTAGGACTGGAACACCATGGACAGGTTCCGGTCCTGCGGCGGCAGGTAGGTCACGTCCCTGCCCCCAATGGAGATGCTTCCCTCGTCCGGGAAGTCCAGCCCCGCCACCATGCGCAGCAGGGTGGTCTTTCCGCAGCCCGAAGGCCCCAGGAGCACCATGAACTCGCCCTCGGCAACATCGAGGGAAACGTTGTTGGTGGCCAGCTCGGTGCTGCCGGGGTAGGTCTTTTTGAGACCCTTGATCGAGATGTCAGCCATGGAACAGCCTCTCTGGAACGCACTCAGCGGATGGTGGAGCCCCACATGTTGGTGAGGTAGCGGCGCATGAAGAAGATGAAGATCAGTGCCGGGATCACCAGCAGGAAGCCGCCGGCGAACCGGTAGGCCAGCGGTGACTCGGCGAGGGAACTGAGGACCTGGGCCGGCAGGGTGCGCTGGTTTAGGGTGAGGATCGACGCGCCCAGCACCTCGTTCCAGGACATCACGAAGGTGAAGATCGAGGCCGCGGCGATGCCGGGGATGGCCATGGGCATGACCACCTTGAGGAAGGCCTGCACCGGGCTGCAGCCGAAGATCCGGGCAGCTTCCTCAACGTCCCGGGGCACGCCCAGGAACACCGAGGAGGTGATGAGGATGGTGGTGGGCAGTGCCAGTGCGGTGTGGAGCAGGACAACGGCCAGGACACTGTCGTACAGCCCGGTCTGCAGGAAGAGCTGGGCCAGCGGCACGGACAGCACCACGATCGGCAGTGCCCGGGTGAACAGCAGGAAAAGCTGGTACGGGTCCCTCCCGGGGAAGGCGAAACGCGCCACGGCGTAACCCGCCGGGACGCCGATGATCAGGGACAGCAGGAGGGTGAAGATGCCCACCTGGACGGAGTTGATGAGACCGCCCAGGATGCCCGTGGACTGCAGGAACGTCTGCATGGTCTCCAGGGAGAAGTTGTTCGGGATGAAGCTCAGGGGGAACTCCTGCAGGGCAGCCCTGCTGGAGGTGGCGGACAGCGCGATCAGGTCGATGGGCAGTGCCATGAAGAGCGTGATCAGGATGCACCCAACCTGCAGCAGGATCCGGTTCCGGCGCCGCTTTGCCAGCGGCCGGCGGTCAACCTCCGGCTCCGGGCGGCCTGCCGGGGCGGTTGCCTTGTTGGTGGTGGCGTGGCTCATCGCGGGGCCTCCGACTGGTCTTTCAGGAGCTTGAGGTAGCCGACGGCGGTGACCATGGACACTGCCATGACCACCAGGGCCAGGGCCGAGGCCACGTTGGCGTCCTGGAGCCCGGTGTACCAGCGGTAGGTCTCACCGACCACCAGCGGGAAATTCTGCCCGGTGAGGGCCAGTGCCACCGCGAAGGTCTGGAAGGCCAGGATGGTCCGCAGGATCAGGGCGGTCTGGAGGCTGGGCCGCAGCAGCGGCAGGGTCACGTGCCACAGCCGGTCCCAGAAGCCGGCCCCGAAAACGCCGGCCGCTTCCTCATAGTCCTTGGGGATGGACTGCAGCCCGGCGACGACAATCACGAACACCAGCGACGTTGCCCGCCAGACTTCCGCGATCAGCACGGCCATGAACATCGAGGCGTAGTTGTCATAGGCGAGCCAGGAGACCGGTTCAAGGCCCACGGAGGCCAGGACGGAGTTGAGGTAGCCGCGGTCCGTGAACACCGTCAGCCAGACCAGGCCGGCGGCAAGGTCGCTGACCGCCAGGGGGATGGCCCAGATGTAGAAATACAGCGAGGATCCCCGCGGTTTGGCCCGGATCAGCAGGGCCATGGCCAGTGCCAGGACAAACTGGATGGGAATCATTACCACGATCAGCAGCAGGGTGTTGCCCACGGAAGACCAGAAGTAGGGGTCCTGCGCCATCCGGGTGAAGTTCGCGGTGGTCAGCCCCTCCGGGCCGCCGAACGCCTGGAGGATGCCGCTGACCATGGGCCAGCCGAACAGCAGGGTCATGAAGACAATCGACGGGGCAATCAGCAGCATTGCTGCCGAGGTTCCGCTCCTCCGCGGCGGCCGACCGCGCGGCCTGGCGGGCCGGGGCCGGGGCCTGGCGGCAGCGGGTGCGTCGGGGGAAGCCATCACGCAACCCTGCACTGGTCAGCGTCGGGATCCGGCGCCCAGCAGGGAACATTCAGCGTGTCCATGATGCCGGCCAACTCCGCCCCCTGGCGGTCCAGCGTCGCCTTGACGTCCGCGTTGTTGAGGCAGATCTCCTGGAAGCAGTTCTTGAACAGCTGCGAGACCTGCGGGTCCTTGTCGCCCAGGCCCACCGGCGGGAGCGCCAGGATGGCGTCCTGGGCTTCCTGCTGCGCCTTGACCGCCTTGGCCTCCAGGGCGATGCCGCCCGGGAGGTCGCTTCCGATGTCCGCCTCCACCACCGGGAAGAAGGCGTTGGACTTGAGCGTCTCGATCTGCGCCTCCGGCTTCGACAGCGCCTTGATCAGCTCGAAGGCCTTGTCCTTTTCCGGCGAACCCTGGGGTACGGCCATGCCGCCGACGACCAGCAGGTAGCCCTTACCCTTCGGGCCGGACGGGGCGGGCACCATCAGCCAGTCGTCAGGCTTGTCCTGGACCGCGTTGATGAGGCGTGCCACATGGTCCCACGCAACCAGGACTTCCCCGTTGCCCAGCGGTTCCTGCATGAAGTCGTAATTCGCGGAGGCCGGGTTCATGTTGGCCCAGAGGTCGCGCATGTAGGTCCAGGCGGTGACGGCATCGGCATTGCGGAACGTGGTGATCTGCCCGCCCGTGAAGCTGGGGAGCAGGAAACCCTGGTAGAAGCGGTGGTGGAGGCCCTTCGGCCCGGCAGGAATGCCGAACACCGGACGCCCCCCGTTCGCCGCCTTGGCCGCCTGGGCCCATGCCAGGAAGTTCTCATAGGTGAGGTTGTTGACGTCGGCACCTGCCGGAAGCCAGTCCAGCGCCTTCTTGTTGACCGCCACCACATACGTCGCCTGGATCCAGGGGATGTACCGGGGAGTGTCGGTGCCGAGCTTTGCCAGCTCCAGCAGGTCCTCGGAGTAGCCGGCAGACGAAAGGTCGCTGGTGAGGGAGCTGAGGTCCTCGAACTGCGACGCGAAGGGAATGAGGTCGCTGTGCAGGCCCGCGGCGATGCCTATCTCGACTTTCCCGGCGGCTAGCTGGGACTTCAGCGTGGTGTTGAAGACGCCGGTGTCAACGGGGTTGTAGGCCACCTGGATGTCCCCGGCGAACTTCTTGAGCGTGGCTTCATACCGCTGCCGCTCCTCCACCGGGGAGAACTGGGTGGAAAGGAAGTTGACGGAGCCTTCGCCTCCGCTCCCGCTGGTGTTCACGCCGCAGGCTGCAAGCAGGGGGCCGGTGGCCAGAGCCATCAGCCCTCCCTTCAACAAGGCCCGCCGGCTGACGTCATGGGCAAGATCCGACATTGGAACCTCCTGCTGCAAGGGCAGATAGTATTTTTGTCTGATGATCGATCATAATTGTGTGATCCAGACCACGTCAATGATCAGACCGCGGCACAGATACGCCGCACGGGGCAAAGGGAACGGACAGCATGATCCAGCAGAGGACGCTCATCGGGGGCTCAGGCCAGCCTCCCGCAGGGCCCGCCACGAGCGCCGGCCATATCCTCCAGCTGTTGCGCTCAAGCCCGGACGGCTACAGCCGCGCGGACCTGCTGGACATCACGGGCATGGCCCGGTCCACCCTTTACGAGCGGCTGGATGCGCTCTTCGCTGCCGGCCTGGTCTATGAATCCACGCCACTGCGCTCACAGCGCGGCAGGCCGCCCCGGGCCCTGCGCTTCGATGACCGCGGCAAGCTGGTCCTCGCGATCGAGATCGGGCACACCCACGCCAGCATCCATCTCCTCTCCCTGGGCCGGGACATCGTGGCCTCTGCACGGCTGCCCATCGAGATCAGCCTGTCCCAGGAAGGCGTGGCCGGCAGCGTCATCGAGGAGTCCCTCCGGCTCCTTGACGGGCGCCAGCCGGTGGGAGCCGGGGTGGGACTGCCTGCCCCGGTGGACCCCCTCCACCGGCTTGGCCTGGAACGCACCGTCCTTGCCCACTGGGACCTGCAGCGACTTCAGGAAGTGATGGAGGCGAGGCTCGACTGCCCGGTCCTGCTGGAAAATGATGCCCGGTCCATGGCCGTGGGCGAGGTCCGGGAGCCGCTCGAGTCCCTTGTGGCAGTAAAGGTCAGCACCGGCGTCGGCTCTGGCATCATCGTGCGGGGAGCCCTGGTCCGCGGCGCCCACGGGGCCGCCGGGGACATCGGGCACGTGCGGATTCCCGAGGCCGCGGGCCGCCGCTGCCGGTGCGGCAGGGACGGCTGCCTGGCGGCGGCGGCGTCAGGACGCGCGCTCCTCGCGGAACCGGGACTTGCCGGCTACGGCACCCTGCGGCAGCTCGTTGATGCATGCGGCAGCGATCCCGCCGTGCGCTCGGCCGTCACCGAAGCCGGGCGCGTCCTGGGACGCGCCCTCGCAGCCACCGTGGGGACGTTGAATCCCGGCCGAATCGCAGTAGGCGGGCTCGTGGGCGTACTGCCGGATTTCCTGCGGGCCTGCCGGCAGCAGATCCTCGACGACGCTTTCGAACCGTCCCTGGTTGACCTTGAGGTTGTCTCCGCGGACAGCCGGACGGCAACGGCTGTTGGACTGTGCAAGCTCGTGGAGGAGAGCCTCTACGCCCCGGAGCGGGTGGAACAGCTGCTGGCGCAGCGGGCCGGCTAAGCAGGGTGCCGGCTGAGCAGGTTGCCGGAGGGCAGCCTTGCCTTGGAGAAGCAGAGCCTTTCCACACTGGTGGCACTACCGGGCCGTCCCTAGACTCGGGCTATGACCACTTCATCCTTTAATGCGCTCCTGTCCACCCAGATCGGCAACGAGTTCACCGCGTCGCAGCAGTACATTGCCGTGGCCACCTGGTTCGCCAACCAGGACCTCCCCCAACTGGCCCGCTACTTCTACCGCCAGTCCGTGGAGGAACGGAACCACGCCATGATGATGGTGCAGTACATGCTTGACCGGGACATCCCCTTCACCATCCCCGGCGTTCCGGCCGTCCGCAACGACTTCGCTTCCGTCACCGAGCCGCTGGCCCTGGCGCTGCAGCAGGAGAAGGAAGTCACCCGCAACATCGAGGACCTGTTCCGGGCTGCCCGCGGCGAAAACGATGCCCTGGGCGAACAGTTCATGCTGTGGTTCCTGAAGGAGCAGGTGGAGGAGGTGGCCTCCATGACCACCCTGCTGAACATCGCAGAGCGTGCGGACAACCTGTTCGACATCGAGAACTTCATTGCCCGGGAAACCGTCGGCGACGGCGGCCGTGACGCCTCCGCCCCAGAGGCGGCCGGCGGCACGCTTTAGATCCCGCGCCCGCCCAACTGAGTAGCAGCAGATGTCGTTTTGACGGCTCATAACGACATCTGCTGCTACCTAGTTGGGGGGGCAGGCGCCCTGGTGAGGTTGGGCACCAAAAGTGCCCGCCGCCGTCGGGCGTTGCTACGCTGGAAACCAAGGCTCCGCACCTGAGCCTCCGGACGACGGTTCAGTACCCGGAACGCGACAAGACTGGCCAAAGGATCTGCCATGTCGTGGCTAATACTTCTTCTCTCCGGAGCGCTCGAAGCCGTCTGGGCCGCATCCCTGCACCGCGCGTTCCAGGCCTCCGGGCGGCAGCGCCTGGCTCCCGCCGCCCTCTTCCTGGCCTCCGTCGCCGCGAGCACGGGCGGCCTTGCCATCGCAATGCAGTCCATCCCCACCGGCACCGCCTACGCGGTCTGGGTTGGGGTGGGCGTGGTGCTGACCTCCGCCTACGCCATGGTGACCAGGGTGGAACGCCCGACGGCGGCGCGCCTCCTCCTGCTCTCCGGCATCGCCGTGTGCGTGGTTGGCCTGAAGGTGGTGGCGTAATGCTGCGGTGTTCACTTCCCTGGCTGGTGCTCCTGGCCTCGGCTGTCCTCGAAGCGGTGTGGGCCACCGCTCTGGGACTGTCCGACGGCTTCAGCCGGCCCGGCCCAACCCTTGTTTTCGCCGTGACAGCCACCCTCAGCATGCTGGGCCTTGGCTGGGCCATCCGCACCATCCCGCTGGGCAGCGCCTACGCCGTATGGGTGGGCCTGGGCGCCGCACTCACTGTGGGCTGGGCGATGGCCACCGGCATGGAGCCGTTCAGCGTTCTGAAGGTTGTGTTCATTGCCGGGATTGTTGGCTGCGCCGCCGGCCTCAAGGCGCTGCCAAAGGACCCGTAGAGCCCCTCAGCACCAGATCGGACCCCAGGACCACCGGCGAGTGTGAGGACCGCTCACCGGCCATGTCCGCTGCGAGCGCATGCACTGCAGCATGCGCGATCGCGGCGGCAGGCTGGCGAAGCGTCGTCAGTGGCGGGTCGGTGAGGGCCATCAGCGTGGAATCGTCAAAGCCCACGATGGATACGTCCTCAGGCACCCGCAGCCCCCTTGCCCGTGCCGCGCGGATGGCACCGAGCGCCATGACGTCGGATGCGCAGACGATCGCCGTGTGGCCCGAGTCCAGGAGTTCGTTGGCCGCGCTCTGGCCGCCTTCCACCGTGTACATGCTCGTGGCGGTGTGGGGCGCGGGATCGTCAACGCCCAGGTAGTCCGCCAGCGCAGAGCGGAAGCCTGCCAGTTTTTGCCGGCTTGGAATGAAGCGGTGCGGGCCGATTGCCAGTCCCACCTTCCGGTGCCCCAGGCTGGCCAGGTGCTGGACAGCCGTCCTGATCGCGGCGGCGTCGTCATTGGACACCGAGGCCGCCCCAAGCTCCGGGCGGGGGCCGTTGACCAGGACGTACGGGATACCCCGGCCGCGCAGCCGATGGTAGCGCTCCAGGCTGGCCTGGCCGTCCGCGTGGGCGCTGCAGATGAAGATGATGCCGGCTGCGCCCTGGGCCACGAGCATCTCGATGTACTCGTCCTCCGACCGTCCGCCGCCGGGCAGGGCGCAGATGACGGGGATGAAGTCCTCCTGGGAGAGGAGCGAGACCACCGCCTGGGCGATGGCCGGGAAGATCGGGTTGGTGAGGTCCGGGACGATGATCCCCACCTGCCCCCTGGCTGCGCTGCGGGTGCGGTCGGGTCGCTCGTAGCCCAGATCGTCCATGGCGGCGAGGACTGCCTGGCGCACCTCCCTGGAAACGCCCTTTCGCCCGTTGACCACGCGGGAGACGGTGGCAATGCTGACGCCGACCTTCCGCGCAAGGTCTTCCAGTTTTGGCCGTTCGGCCGCGGCGGGGTCCGCCCCGCTCCCGGACATGCTCATGGTACTCCTTCGCCGGAACAGCATTCCGGAAGTCTCGTGCTTCCCAGTGTACGGAAACCGGGACACGGTCGGAATGAAAACAGAGCGTGAAATTTTCAGCAAACCGTTGACGTGCGCCTGAAGCGAAACTTAGGCTCTTGGAACACCCCCGCTCCCCACCGTTGCCGTTCGGGGCGTTTCCAAGGAAGGTTCTCCATGTCCCACAAGTCCTCCCCAGCCGGGCAGCCGCCTGCGCTCAACAAAAAACTGGCAGCCGCTTTGGCGGCAGCCTGCGCCACGCCCCTTGCACTGGGCGGCCTCGCCCTCCCGGCCTCCGCGGACCACACCGCCGCGCCCCAGGCCGCGGCGCTCGTCGGTTCGCTGCAGTCCGAAATCGGCTGCCCCGGAGATTGGCAGCCCGGCTGCGGGGCCAGCAGGCTGCAGCCGGTTGAAGGGTCCGCGACGCTGTACCGCGCCACGTTCGATGTCCCTGCGGGAACGTACGGAATGAAAGTTGCCCTCAACAACTCGTGGGACGAAAACTACGGTGCAGGCGGCGCGGCCGGCGGAGGCGACCTGGTCCTCAATGCTCCGGGCGGGCCTGTGACCTTCACCTACGACCACGCCAGCCACGCACTGACGGACGACGTCCCTGATGCCCTCGGCACCGAGGCAGGAGCACACTGGCTGTCGGCGGACACCATCGCCTGGCAGGCGCCCGCAGCGGAAGGAACCACCTACCGTCTTTACAACGCGCCCGACGGCGGCCTGGCAGTAGCGGACGGCCAGGTCACCGGCGGCAGCTACGTACCGCTCGAAAAGGTGGCCGACGGACTGGATCCAGACGTTGCAGCCAAGTATCCCCACCTCGCCGGATTCGCCTCCCTGCAGCTGGCGGCAGGTGACGCGGCCCGGGCCCAGGACCTGTTGAAGGGCCAGTTGCTGGTTGCCGCCGTCGGTGCGGACGGCCAGGTCACCGCTGCCACCGGCGTGCAGGTCCCCGGGGTTTTGGACACCCTCTACCAGGGCGCGGCGGGGCGCGAACTCGGACTTGCCTGGAAGGGCAACCGGCCGGAGCTGTCCCTGTGGGCGCCCACAGCGCGCAGCGTCACCGTCCACACCTACGCTTCCGGCTCCGGCGGTGATCCCGTCTCCAGCCACCCCATGGAACCGGCGCAGGACGGCGTCTGGTCCCTGACCGGTGAGAAGGACTGGAAGGGCGCCTACTACCTGTACGAGGTGGAAGTCTTTGTCCCGGAAACCGGCAAGGTTGAGCGGAACCTGGTCACCGACCCCTACAGCGTGGGCCTTTCCGCCAACTCCGCACGCAGCCTGTTCGTGGACCTGGAGGACAAGTCGCTGGCCCCTGAGGGCTGGAAGAAGCTGCAGAAGCCTGCCCTCGCCAAACCCGAGGACCTCTCCCTCTACGAACTCCACGTCCGCGACTTCTCCATCACCGATGAGACCGTCCCGGACGCGCACCGCGGCACCTACAAAGCCTTCACGGACACCGGCAGCAACGGCATGCAGCGCCTCCGGGAGCTGACGGCCGCCGGGATGAACGCGGTCCACCTGCTGCCGGTCAATGACATCGGCACCATCGAGGAACGGCGCAGCGAGCAGCTGGAACCGGCCTGCGACCTCGCTGCCCTGCCGGCAGATTCAGAGGAGCAGCAGGCCTGCGTAGCGGAGACTGCTGCCAAGGACGGCTTCAACTGGGGCTACGATCCCCTGCACTACACAACCCCTGAGGGCTCCTACGCCACCAACCCGGACGGAACCACCAGGATCACCGAATTCCGGGAGATGGTGGCCGCCCTCAACACCGCAGGGGCGCGGGTCATCCAGGATGTTGTCTACAACCACACCTCGAGTGCCGGCCAGTCCGGGAGCAACAACCTGGACCGCATCGTTCCGGGCTACTACCACCGGCTGAACCCCGGCACCGGATCCCTTGAGACGTCCACCTGCTGCGCCAACACGGCCACCGAGAACACCATGATGGGCAAGCTCATGGTCGACTCCCTGGTGACCCTGGCCAGGACCTACAAGCTGGACGGCTTCCGCTTTGACCTCATGGGCCACCACTCGAAACAGAACATGCTGGACGTCCGGGCGGCCCTGGACAAGCTGACCCTGGCCAAGGACGGCGTGGACGGTAAGGCCATCACCCTGTACGGCGAGGGCTGGAACTTCGGCGAGGTGGCCAACAACGCCCGGTTCGTCCAGGCCACCCAGGAAAACATGGCCGGCACCGGCATCGGCACCTTCAACGACCGCCTTCGCGATGCCGTCCGCGGCGGCGGCCCCTTCGACCCCGACCCCCGGGTGCAGGGCTTCGGATCCGGCCTTTACACGGATCCCAATGACTCCCCGGCCAACGGCACCCCGGAGCAGCAGAAGGAAGCCCTCCTCCTGGCCCAGGACCTGGTGAAGGTGGGCCTGACCGGCAACCTGAAGGACTACTCCTTTGTTGACCGGACCGGCGCCACCGTCACCGGGGCGGACGTGCCGTACAACGGTGCGCCGGCGGGCTACACCAGCGACCCGCAGGAGGCCGTCACCTATGTGGAGGCCCATGACAACGAGACGCTCTTTGACGCCCTTGCGCTGAAGCTGCCGCAGGACACCCCCATGGCTGACCGGACCCGGATGCAGACCCTGGCCCTCAGCACCACCACCTTTGGCCAGGGCATCTCCTTCTGGCACGCGGGCGGCGAAGCGCTGCGCAGCAAGTCCCTGGACCGCAACAGCTACGATTCGGGCGACTGGTTCAACATCATGGACCACACGGACGGCACCAACGGCTTCGGCCGCGGGCTGCCGCCCAAGGCGGACAATGAGGACAAGTACGGCTACATGCGCCCGCTGCTGGCAGACCCCACGCAGAAGCCGGCTCCCGCCGAGATTGCTGAAGCGCGCGGCCGGGCTGCCGAGCTCCTGCAGATCCGCAAGAGCACGCCGCTGTTCCACCTCGGCGAGGCCGGCCTGGTCCAGCAGAAGGTGTCCTTCCCCGACGGCGGTCCCGGACAGGCTCCGGGCGTCGTGGTGATGCACATCGACGATTCCGTGGGCCCGGACGTGGACAAGGACCTGCGCGGGCTGGTGGTGGTCTTCAACGCCGCCGATGAAGCCGCCAGCCAGACGGTTGCCGCCACAGCCGGGGCGGCTTACGGACTGCATCCCGTCCAGTCCGGAGGCATCGATCCCGTGGTCAAGACGGCCAGCCACGATCCCGCGACCGGCACCTTCACCGTTCCGGCCCGCACCGTGGCAGTGTTCCAGCTCGGCTAGGCCCGCACAGCTGTCCTGCCACTTCAGCTGAACAACCCACCGCTGAGTCTCCCCGCCTTCAAGGACGGCCGACGGCGTGTCCCGGCGAAACGCCGTCGGCCGCCTCATCTGCCGCGCGAAAGGCGGGGAGACTCAGCGGCTTGTGCAGGGGCGGGCAGTCTAGGCTTTTGCCATGGAATCCCCCCAGATCGCCGAGGCCGTCACCGCGCTGCGCGGCGCCTTGAACGGCGCCCCGCACGGCGGGCGGCGGATGCTGCTGGGCATCGCGGGCGCGCCGGGCGCCGGCAAGTCCACCTTCGCTGCCTGGCTGCAGCAGCAGTTCGGGCCCGGGCAGGCTGTGGTGGTGCCGATGGACGGCTTCCACCTGGGCAACGCCATCATTGAGGGCACGCCGCTGCGGCAGCGCAAGGGGGCCATCGACACGTTCGACGCCGGCGGGTACCTGTCGCTGCTGCGCCGCCTGGTTCGGCGGGACGAGGCAGTGGTGTACGCCCCGGAGTTCAACCGCACCCTTGATGAACCGGTGGCGGCCTCCGTCGCCATCCCTGCGGAGGTGCCCCTGGTGATCACGGAAGGCAACTACCTGTTGTTTGAACAGGAACCCTGGAAGGACATCCGGTCGCAGCTGGACGAGGTCTGGTTTGTTGATGTGCCCTCGGCGCTGAGGCTGAACCGGCTGGTGGAGCGGCACATCTCGTTCGGGATGGAGCGGGCCGCGGCAGAAGCGTGGGCCGCTGGCCCGGACCAGGCCAACGCCGTGCTGATCGAGGCCACTCGTCCGGCAGCCAACAGGATTATTCCCTGGCACTAGGGGGTTACCACTACCAGCAGCATCCGGAAACAGTGCTGGTAATGGCAAAGAAACAGGAGAACTCATGGCACACGCGGTAACCCTCGGCGACGGACTCAACGTCAGCCAGCTCGGCTTCGGCGGCATGGCCCTGACGCCCGTCTACGGGGAGGTGGACCAGGAGGACGCGCTCCGCACGCTGCACCACGCCGTGGACTCCGGTGTCAGCTTCATCGACACCGCGGACATCTACGGCGGCGGCAGCAACGAGGAACTGATCGCTCAGCTGCTGAAGGCGCGGCGGGACGAGGTCCAGCTGGCCACCAAGTTCGGGCTGGTGGGCACGCCGGCGGACGGCTACACGGACATCCGCGGCGATGCTGCCTATATCCGCCAGGCCGTGGACCGCAGCCTGCAGCGGCTGGGTACCGACGTGATCGACCTTTACTACATGCACCGCCGCGACCTCCGCGTTCCCATTGAGGAAACCGTGGGAGCCATGGCGGAGCTTGTGCAGCAGGGCAAGGTCCGGCACCTGGGGCTGTCCGAGGTGACGGCCCAGGAACTGGAGGAAGCCAGTGCCGTGCATCCCGTAGCCGCTGTCCAGAGCGAATGGTCCATCTGGAGCCGGGACGTGGAACGCAACGTTGTCCCTGCCGCTGCCACCCTGGGGGTGGGCTTCGTGCCGTACTCGCCGCTGGGCCGGGGATTCCTCACCGGCACCGTCGACGCCTCGAGCCTGGGGGACAACGACTTCCGGCGCCGGATCCCCCGTTTCGCCCCGGATGCCGCCGGCGCCAACCAGGCGGTGGTGGACGCGGTGCAGTCCGTGGCGGACCAGCTGGACGCGACGCCGGCGCAGGTCGCCCTCGCCTGGCTGCTCGCCCAGGGCAGGAGGCTAGGGCTGCCGGTCGTCCCCATCCCGGGCACCCGCAAAGCGCACCGGATCGACGAGAACCTGGGGGCCCTGGACCTGGAACTGACCCCGGCGCACCTCGACGCGCTCGGCGCAGCCTCGGACGCCGTCGTCGGCTCCCGTTCCGCCGACCCCGCCTGGGTCTCGGAGGGGCGCGAATAAACTCAAGCCCATGGACTCAC
The DNA here is from genome assembly GCF_045291495.1 of Pseudarthrobacter quantipunctorum. Taxonomy (NCBI): domain Bacteria; kingdom Bacillati; phylum Actinomycetota; class Actinomycetes; order Micrococcales; family Micrococcaceae; genus Pseudarthrobacter; species Pseudarthrobacter quantipunctorum. The sequence goes on along the minus strand of NZ_CP148033.1, from coordinate 197,777 downwards.
TCATTCATGACCTGCGTGACATCACCATCCGCCGGATTTCGGTCAGCGGGATGGACAACAACGTGTACCTGCTGACTGCCAAAGCCAGCGGCGAACAGGTGCTGATCGACGCCGCGGATGATGCGCCGGCCATCCGGCAGCTGCTGCGGGACGCCGCCGCGGACACATCCGCGACGCCGAAGCTCGCTGCCATTGCCACCACCCACCAGCACTGGGACCACGTCCGGGCACTGAAGGAGATGGTGGGGGCAACCGGCGCCCCCACTGCCGCAGGAACGGACGACGCCGATGCGCTGCCGGTTGCGCCGGACCGGAACCTGGAGCACGGGGACACGGTGGCCGTGGACGGCTTTACGCTTACGGCGGTCCACCTGCGCGGGCACACGCCCGGCTCGATTGCCTTTGTTTATGAGGACCCCGAAGGACCCGCGCATATTTTCTCCGGCGATTCGCTGTTCCCCGGCGGCGTGGGCAACACCCAGAACGATCCCGAGCGTTTCACACAGCTTTTGGACGATGTAGCCCAGCGGCTGTTCGGGGCCTACTCGGATGACACCGTGGTCCACCCGGGCCACGGCAAGCCGACAACCCTGGGGGCCGAGCGGCCCCACCTGGAGGAGTGGCGCGCACGCGGCTGGTGACCGGGCGCGACTGACAGCTCCGCGTCAACCGCCGGAATATTCCAGTTAAAGGGCGAAGGGCCCAACCATCCCTGGTTGGGCCCTTCGGACGTTGCTGGTGCCTAGCGGCTGCGCCGTTCGTTGGACGCCGGAGCCGAGGCGCGGCGGGGGCCGCTGCGGGCGGGACGGCCGGAACCGCCGCCGTTGCCTGCGTAGGACCCGCCGGAGGTGCCACCGGTGTTGGAGGACCAGACGGCCTTGTTGCCGCCGCTGGCTGCGCCGGCCCCTGCGGAGCGCTGTCCGCCGGTCCGGGCACCCGTTCCCGCGCCGGCTGCGGCACGCTGGCCGGTTGCCGGCCGGCCGCTGCGCTGGCCGCCTGACGAAGCCGGACGGCCTGAGCTGGCCGGACGTCCGGTGCCGCCACGCGGAGCGTCACTGCGGGTGACGCGTGATTCTGCACGCCCGTCCGATCCGCGGCCAGCCGATGCACGGCCACCTGCCGCGGGGACGTCGTTGCGGTGTGTGGAGGCCGTGCCGCGTCCGCGGTTGTTGCGGCGGGCGGCTGCTGCCGCTACCGCGCGGTCCTCGTTCTGCTCCGACACGCGGTCGAAGGCGGCCCGGGCTTCGGTCCGGCCTTCGAAGGCGACAGCACGGCGCTCGGCGCGCGGGATATCGGTGCGGGTGGGCTCAGCCGAAACCCGGCCGCGTCCACCGCGTCCGCCACGCCCGCCTGCAGTGGGTGCAGCCTGGCGGCGGGCCCGCTTGCGCTCGGCGTTGGCACCGGTGGAGGTGCCGCCGCCCTGCTGCGCAGCCTTCTTGGCCAGCAGCGCCGCGCGGGTGCGGGGATCGATCTTCTCGGCCATTTCGCCCACCAGCTCCGCAACCAGCGGGGAGTTGGCGGTGACGCGCTCGAAGTTGACCTCCACGCCGGCAGCCTTCATCAGTTTCTTGACGTCGGTCTGCTGCTCGGGGAGGGTCAGCGTGACCACGGTGCCGTCGGAACCGGCGCGGGCGGTACGGCCTGAACGGTGCAGGTACGCCTTGTGCTCGGTGGGCGGGTCAACGTGGATGACCAGTTCGACGTCGTCCACGTGCACGCCGCGGGCTGCAACGTCGGTGGCCACCAGGACGCGGACGTCACCGGAGGAGAACTCGGCCAGGTTGCGGTCGCGGGCATTCTGCGACAGGTTGCCGTGCAGGTCCACGGCGGGGATCCCGGCGTCGGTCAAGGTCTTGGCGAGCTTGCGGGCGTGGTGCTTGGTCCGCATGAAAAGTACGCGGCGGCCGGCACCGGAGGCAAGCTCAACGATCAGCTGCTTCTTGACGGTCTGGTCGTTGACCACCAGTACGTGGTGCTCCATGGTGGTCACCGCTGCCTGCGGATCGTCCACGGAGTGGGTCAGCGGGTTGGACAGGTAGCGCTGGACGATCTTGTCCACGCCGTTGTCCAGCGTTGCGGAGAAAAGCAGGCGCTGGCCCTGGCTGGGGGTCATGTCCATGAGCTTCTTCACCACGGGCAGGAAGCCGAGGTCGGCCATGTGGTCCGCCTCGTCCAGGACCGTGATTTCCACGGCCTCAAGGGTGAGGACGCGCTGGCGGATGAGGTCCTCCAGGCGGCCGGGGCAGGCGATGACAATGTCGACGCCGGCACGCAGCGCCTTTTCCTGGCGCGCCTGGGAGATTCCGCCGTAGATCACGGTGGTGTTCAGGCCGGCGGCCTTGGCCAGCGGCTCGATGGTGGCGTTGATCTGGGTGGCCAGCTCACGGGTGGGTGCCAGGACCAGGCCCATGGGGCGTCCGGGCTTGCGGAAGTGCTTGGCTTCCCGCTCAGCGAGTCTTGCTACAAGCGGGATGGCGAAAGCGATGGTTTTACCGGATCCGGTCCGGCCGCGGCCCAGGACGTCGCGCCCGGACAGCGTGTCCGGGAGGGTCTTGACCTGGATGGGGAACGGTTCAACAATTCCCTGTGCGGTGAGGGTGTCTGCAAGGGCCTTGGGTGTACCGAGGGCAGAAAAAGTAGTCATGTATTTATACGGTCTTTCAGGCGGTATCCAGGCGGATATCGGCCCCCGATGCCGGTTGGACCAGGGGTTCGCCGAAGAAAAGTCAGGTGATCAACCGGGCCGCTGCAAATTTTGGCAGTCAGACGGGACCAAATGGAACGCGTTCATCGACGCAGGATGTGCCTCTCACATGAAAAAAGCCCAGTCCCTGGCTGGAGGTGTACCTCCGAACAGGAAAACCTGGGCATCACTGCACATCAAGTTCCACCAGTCTAGCATCCCGCCGCAGTCGGCCCGTTCCCCGGTCACATTCCACCCCCCCAACTAGGTAGCAGCACATGTCGCTTTGAGCACCCATAACGACATGTGCTGCTACTTAGTTGGGGGCGTTGCCTTCGTTGGCGCCGCGGGGCAGGCTTGTGGCATGAGCGAACACGCGGCCCACCAGCATGAGACGCAGCATGACACGCACGACGGCGGTCCGGGCCTTCCGGGCGGAACGCCAGCCGACGCCGCGGCCACCTGGGATGAGCGGTACCGGAGCAAACCCCAGATGTGGAGCGGCAAACCCAACCCGCAGCTGGTCCGGGAAGCCGGGGGCCTGCGGCCGGGAAAAGCCCTGGACCTGGGCTGCGGTGAAGGCGCGGACGCCATCTGGCTCGCCCAGCAGTGCTGGACCGTCACCGCCGTCGACGTTTCCGCGGTGGCCCTGAACCGGGCCCGCTCGCACGAGAAGGCGGCACTGGCCCGGGAAAGCGTCCACGCCGCGGAAGGCGCCATCGCCAGCCGGATCACCTGGCAGCAGGCGGACCTGGAGCAGTGGCAGCCAGGGAACTCGTTCGACCTGGTGACAACGCAGTTCCTGCATTCCCAGGAGCTCGCCTGGCAGGGCCCGCTGCGCACGGCTGCGGCAGCGGTCAAGCCCGGCGGCACACTGCTGGTGGTGGGCCACCACCCGGACCGGCTGCCGCCGTGGGGCGGCGCCAGCCACCACCACCGCGGGATGTTCTACACGGGCGATGAGCTGGTCCAGGAACTGGGACTGGACGGACCGGAGTGGCAGCTGGAGGTCCAGACCAGCCGGGAGCGTCCGGTGACCGGCCCGGAGGGCCAGCACGCAACAATCGCCGACGTCGTGGTGCGGGCAACCCGGCTCCCCTGACTCCCCTGACACACAGAGAGTTTTTGTCCAGGTATGGAGCCTTCGGAGCCCTGGAACTCGCCATATCTGGACAAAAACTCTGTACGTTAAGGGGTTTTGGCGGCGGTGACCCGGGGTGCCACGGCGGCCGCGGCTGCGGCGAGCACGGCGGCAAGGCCGAAGACCCCGGCGAAGGAACCCGCCGTCGTCGTAAAGGCCGCGAACACGATACCCGTGGTGGCGAGCGCCAGCGCCCCGCCCAGGGAATCCGCAATGGACATGGCCGAGCTGTTGAAGCCCTCGTTCTCCTTGGTGGAAAGTGCCAGGGTCATCACGCTGAGCCGCGGATACAGCAGTCCCATGCCTCCACCGGCAGAGATCCAACCTGCGATGGCGACGGCGGCCGGCCAGTTGAGCGCTGCCGTTGCCAGGGCCAGGACCACCGCCCCAAGGACCATCAGCGCCCCGATGCCCACGGCGCGCCGGTGCGGCAGCCTGGCACCCAGCCGGCCCTGGACGGCTGACGCGCCGGCCCAGGACAGTGCCCCGGCGGTGAGGGTCAGGCCCGCGAAGGTGGGCGAGAAGGCGTACTGCTCGATCAGCAGGTAGGGCAGGTAAACCTCGGCGCCGAAGAACCCGGCCGAGGCGAGCCCCCGGGTAAGGATGACGCTGGGCAGTCCGCGGCGGGCCGTGAGGGTGCCCCGGGGAACCAGGGGCCGGACCGCCAGCAGCGCCACGCCCACGGCCGCGACGGCGAGGGCGGCTGAAGCTGCGGGGATGCCGGGGACGCGCACCCCGGCGGACAGGTTGAGCCCGAGCACCGCAGCGGCGGCCAGCGCCGCCCACCCCAGCCGGCCTGCCGCCCACGGTGTGGCGGGCGTCGCGGCGGGTTTGTCCAGCCCCCGAAGGACCGGGGCGATCATCAGCAGCGCCGGGATGACCAGGCCCACCACGCCCAGGAACACCCAGTGCCAGCTGAAGACCTGCGCCACGATCCCGGCAGCGAACGGCCCCACCAGCGAAGGGATCACCCACGCGGCTGAGAACGCCGCGAAGATTTTGGGGTGCAGCGCGCCGGGATAAATACGGGCCACCAGCACATACAGCGAGACGGTCAGGGCTCCCCCGCCGAGGCCCTGCACCAGGCGTCCCGCCACGAGCACCGGCATGGATACGGATGTTCCCGCAATGAGAAGACCCAGCACAAACAACGCCACAGAGGTGTAGAGCGGGGCGGTGGGTCCGCGCCGGTCCGACCAGTTTCCCGCTGCAACCATGCCGATTACTCCGGTTGCCAGCGGACCGGCGAAAGCGAGGGCGTAGAGGGCGGCGCCGTCGAGTTCGCGGCTGACGAGGGGCATGATGGTGGTCACGGCGAGGGATTCGAACGCGGCCAGGAACACCAGGGCGCACGTCCCAACCGTCACCCAGAGGTATGAACCCCTCAGGATGCCCGCCGCCGGACGGGTGGCTGGAACAACGGAGTCCTGCACCTTATCCCCTTAGCTGACGTACTTGTTGCGCCCGGCGCGGTACCCGAAAATCCCCGCCAGCAGGCCGACCACCAGGAACAGGACTCCTGCGGCGGTGAAGGACCCGGTGGCCTGGTGCAGCTGGCCCACCATCAGCGTCCCCGTGGAGCCAAGGCCGTAGCCGACGCCCTGCATCATGCCGGACAGGTGCGCCGCAGTGTGCCCGTCACGGGTCCGGAGCATGATCATGGTGAGCGCGACCGCCGTCAGGCTTCCCTGCCCAAGGCCCAGCAAGCCCGCCCACACCCAGACCAGGTCAAGGGGACCGAAGATACTGAGGGCGAAGCCGCCGCCGGTCATCAGGGCCACCACGGTGTTGATGGCACGCTGGTCCCGGAGCCTGGCTGCGAGCGCGGGCGCGAACAGCGAGCCGAGCATCTGCAGGACGATGCACATGGAGACGATCAGCCCGGCGGTTGCCCCGTCCACGCCCCGTTCCCGCAGGATGGGCGCCAGCCAGGCGAAGACGCTGAAGGACATCATGGCTTGCAGCACCATGAAGATGGTCACCTGCCAGGCAACCGGGGAGCGCCACACGTTGACGCCGTCCCTGACGGCCTGGTGCCGGATGCGGGGCTGGCGGAGTGCCACCGGCAGGAACAGCAGAAGTACGACGGCGGCAGGCACCGCCCAGGACCACAGCGCCAGGGTCCACTCCCCCGAGGCCGCGTACACCGGGTAGGTGAAGCCCGCCCCGAGTGCCGCGGAGGCGCAGATGGCTGTGGTGTAGAGCCCTCCCATCAGGCCCAGCCGGTGCGGGAAGTCCCGCTTGACCAGCCCGGGCAGCAGGACGTTGCACAGGGCGATGGCTGCTCCACAGGCGGCTGTCCCGGCGAGTAGCGCGGGCAGGTGGCTGGGACCGGGCAGCTCAACCGGGCGCAGCAGCAGCCCGGCCGTGAGTACCGCCATGGCAAAGAGGAGCACGCGTTCAGCGCCGAACCGCCTTGCCAGGACCGGGGCAAGCGGCGCGAACACGCCCAGCAGGGTGACGGGCACCGTGGTCAGCACCACCACGGCCCAGCCGGGAAGGGCGGCCTGGGCCGTCACCTCGGGCAGGACCGCCGAGAAGCTGGAGAAGACTGTGCGCAGGTTGAGCCCGATCAGGACGAGGCACAGGCCCAGGTAGGCGAGCTGCCGGCGGCTCCCAACGTGGGTGGGTCCGGGTGCAGGCGCCTCATCCACCTCGGCGTCAACCAAGGTGCCTGGCTGCTCCTTCGCCGCAGGTTCAGGTGCCCGCTGCTTCCTTGCCCCGGTGTTCGTCGCTTCCCTCACCCGCCCATTCTTGCAGGACTTGTTTCCCGGGTTATCCACATAGAACCTGCGCGCCTCCCACCGCCGCGGATCCGGACCATACCTTGGAAAGCATGAGCAACACCCACCCACCCGGCCCGGGCACTCCGATTGCAGATTCAGCGCCTCCACCCGGGATCGCCCGTTCTGCCACGTCCAGCCTGATGCTGGCGGTTATCGCCCCGGCGAGCATCTATCTCACCTTCCCTGTCGCGCTCCTCGCACTAATGGGAGCCGCTGATTCCGGACGACACACCCTGTTCTCCTGGCTGGCCCCCTTGATTTTCTGGAGCCTTCCGTTGCCCCTTGGGGTCCTCTCCATCTCCCTGGCCCTTTCCACCATCAGGAGGTTTGGGCCCGAGTCCGAAAACGGGCGCCTGGCGGTGAAGTCATTGTGGATTTCCGGCGTTGTTTCCATTGTCGGCTTCTTCGTCACACTGAGTTTCATGCACGGAATGCAGTATTTCTGAAGCATCCACCCGCTTTGGAAGCACGTATAGCGTCCGCGCACTGCCTTACGCTGCTTTCTGCAACCACTCCTGCCCGCCGCTATTCTGGAAGGGATGAGCGAATCCCCAGAAAACCCCCAGCAGCCGCATGTCCCGAGGCCCGTCACGCCCGGCACGCAGGCTTCCTTCGGCACGTATGGCGGACGTCCGGTGAGCTTTGTCCGCCGCGGCACGCGCCTGCAGGGCCGGCGGCAGGCGGCATGGGATGAGCACGCGGAACGGTGGGCTGTTGACGTTCCGCGGCACGTTGCCAACACCTCCGTCCACCCGGACTACACCTTCGACGCCGAAGCCGAGTTCGGCCGCACGGCCCCCCTCATTGTGGAGATCGGCTCCGGCCTGGGGGATGCCGTGTGCCACGCCGCCGAGCAGAACCCGGACACCGATTTCCTGGCAGTGGAGGTTTATACCCCGGGCCTGGCCAACACCATCATCAAGATCAACAGCCGCGGGCTCAGCAACGTCCGCGTGGTTGAGGCCAATGCGCCCGAAGTACTGGCCACGATGCTTCCGCCCGGCTCAGTCAGTGAGCTCTGGGTCTTTTTCCCCGATCCGTGGCACAAGTCCCGGCACCACAAGCGCCGCCTCATCCAGCCCGAGTTCGCGGACCTGGCGGCGAGGGCGCTGAAGCCGGGCGGGTTGTGGCGGATTGCCACCGACTGGTCGAACTACGCCGTCCACGTCCGCGATGTCCTGGCGGGCTCCGAGGATTTCGAAAACCTCCACACCGGCGAGCGCCGCGGGCCGGAAAGCCCCCTGACGCAGGTGTGGCAGTCCGGCGTCGAGTCCGTTGTGGGCGGGGCCCCGGTCAGGGAGGGCCGCGCTCCGGTCAGCACTGCGCACACGGGACCGAATGAGGGCATCGATGAAACGGGCGGCTGGGCACCCCGTTTCGAAGGAAGGATCCGGACCAGCTTCGAAGCGAAGGCCCATGACGCCGGGCGGCTGATCTTCGACCTCTGCTACCGCCGGCGCTAACAAGCACCAGGGCAGGCAGCAGACAGGGAAGGCCCAACGCAGGGTCAGGTGACGCTGATGGCGGCCACAATCTCCTTCAGCATGCCGAGCCTCGGTTCAATCGACGGGTCCATATAAGGCCAGAGGACCACCACGCCGATGAACCGCCCGTTCTCCCAGACACCCACCGTGGCTGCAACCTTCGCCGATCCCCCGGCATCGTTGTAACCCACCACCACGGCGTACGCGGCTTTCCCCGGAAGGTCCAGTTCGCCTTCGGCCAGGAGGGTGCCGCCCCGCTCGTCCCGGTAGAACTCGGACATCAGGTGCGCCCACCCGTTCGCCTGCGGGGCGCCCTGCACGGAGGCATCGTCCTTGATGACGGTCACCAGGACATCGCCCAGGAGTCCGTACTGCTCGGTGTTGGGCCCGGCGGTGGAATCATCCAGGATTTGGGTGTGCTCGGGAAATTCTGCGGTGAACCCCAGCGGGGATTCGATGTGCACTGACATGGGTCACAGCCTCTCGAGCTTGGTGTCGTTGGGCACCTTATAGTACGTGGACACGTTGGTGGTGGCCTGGTTTTCGGTCTTGACCTCCACCTCGCCCACCTTCACGTCAAGGCCCGCCTCGTGCGAGGCGGTGACAACACTGTTGACCTGGACCGTGGCAGACCCTGCCTCGTAGAGCTTCGCAGCGTCCCGGGCCGCGGCGTAGTCGTTGCCCAGCGCGACGTTCCGCAGGTAGCTGTCGATCACGCCCCTGTTCTCCGGGGTGTAGTCAACGTTGATCTTCACCGTGCCCTGGCTGCCCACGCTCACGGATGATTCCACCTTGGCCGCCTCAACATCCGTTCCTGCCGTGACGCCCTGGGCCACCGTTCCGTCCATCGACACCGTCACCGAGTCGATGTTGCTGTCCTTGTCCAGGCTGACCTGCAGCCCGCCCTTGCCGGAGGCCTCGAATACCCGGCCGTCCAGGTTGAGCTTGCCCTGCGCAGAAACCTCGCCGCCCGCCGTCGCGGTCCCGTCCGTCAGGTTCCGTTCGTAGGCGAGGTCCAGCTTCGCCGATCCGGAGGCGGTGCCTGCCTCCCCTGTGGCCTCCAGGGACAGGGTTCCCTTGGCCTTGTCCGTCTGGCCTGTGGAGCCGTTGTCGCCGGCGGCCTCGTTGATGGTGTCCAGGATGTACCCAGGCGGGTTGCCGGCCACGTCCTTGATCTCCCCCACGCTGTCCGGCGGCAGGTCCCGGTACATCTGCTCCCGGGCCTCCATGGCCTCCTCCACGCTCTCGAACGTGTACTCGCGGGAAACCTCGCCGCTGAGCGTGACTCCGGCGGCGCCGGTGGTGTCGTTCACGCCCAGGCCCATATTTCCGTACACCTTCATGGTGGCGGAGCCGTCAGCGTTCTCCACCACTTCCGTCCCCACTTCGGCGCCGCCGTGCACCCACGCGACCCTCGCCTCGATGGAAGCCTTGCCGGTTTCGGAGTAGACGGGGATGTCCGCCTTGGCGAGCTCCTGGAGGTGCTCCCTGGCCTGCTCCTGCACGGAGGCGGGGACCCCGCCGTCCATGCGCATGAGGTCCCGGGCAAACGGGCCGTCGTCGTTGCCGCCTTCGATCAGGTACTGCCGGTCAGCCGTGGACAGGCTGTCCCACCAGGCGGCCTGCTCCACCGGGCCCGCCTCAAGCATGCGCTCCAGGTCCGACTGCAGTTCACGGCGGTGCTCAGCAGCTGCTGCGGCTGCGGCGGCCTGTTCCCTCAGCCATTCCCGGGCCTGGTCAGCCAGTGATGTGATCCGGTCCCAGGCGCTGTCTCCGCCGTTGCCGGCCGGGGAGGACGTGGATGATTTTTCCTGCTCCTCAGCGTGCTGCAACAGGATCCTGGAGTTCTCCCGCAGGCTGTTCACCACTTTATCCAGGCCTGGGCGGTGGCTTCCGCTCCATTCCTGCCGGAACCGGTCCCCGTCACTGCCCTTCCACGGTGCGGACTGGATCTGGCTTTGCAGTGAGTTTGCCTGGGTACTCAGCGATGCCGCTGCCCGGTCGGCGGCTTTGGCCAGGGCCCGCAGCTGGCTGACGTCAGCGCCGTAAAAAGTCATGGTGTTCCCCCGGGAGAAGTTCGCGGTGCGTGTTCAATCGCTGGTCCATATGGTTGCACAGCGTCCGCGGCCGGGCGATGGGGATCCCTCCCCATCCCTGTGGTGTCATGGGCAGCGGGGCATCGGCCGGCCCGGCCGCAAAGCCCGCGGCAAGGCCACGAAAGGCCCCCACTGTTCCAGTACCGCCCGGCGTGGCACGATTGCCCTAGTGTGCAGGGGCGCACACCGGAAGAGCACTTGCACAAAGGACCCGCCATCAAAAGAGAACTGAAGCAGGCCGCCGACGCGGCGGAGAATGTCACCAACTCGCGGACGCTGGAACTGCTGGCGAGGGCGGGGTTCGCGGCGAGCGGGATCCTCCACCTGCTGGTGGGGGCAATCGCCATCCGGCTGGCGTTTGGCGGTACGGGGAACGCGGACTTCAGCGGCGCGGTGTCCGAGCTTGCCACCCAGCCGGCAGGGCCGTTCCTTCTTTGGGCAAGTTTCGCGGCCTGCGCTGCGCTTGCGCTCTGGCAGGCCAGCGATGCCATTTTTGACTACAACCGCCTGCCCACCAAGGAAAAAGCCGGCAAGAAGGCAAAGGCGGGGGCCCAGGCTGTGGTGTTCACCGGGCTCGCCCTGACCCTGATGTCCTTCGCCACGGGAACGGGCTCGGGCGGGGACAATCAACGGACCGCCAGCGATCTGACCATATCGCTCATGAAGGCCCCCGGCGGCGTGGCCCTGCTGGTCCTGCTGGGTGTGGGTATAGCCGTGACCGGGGTGGTGTACGGCATCCGCGGGCTGAGGAAATCGTTCGAAAAGCACCTGGTGATGCCCGCATCGCCCTCGGCGCGGACCGCGGTAACCGTCCTGGGTGTTACCGGGTACGTGGCCAAGGGAATAGTCCTGCTGCTGACGGGCCTGCTGATCGCCATCGCAACCCTTCAGGCGCATCCGGAGGACTCCACCGGGCTCGACGGCGGTCTGCGGGCCCTGCGCGACCAGCCCTTCGGGATCTACCTCCTGGCCGCGGTGGGTGCCGGGCTCATCTGTTACGGCGTGTTCATGATGGTGCGGGCCAAGCTGGCCAGAATGAACAGGTAATCCAGGGCAGGGAAGACTGTCCGCACAGTACTCAGGGCACGGAGACCACTGCCACGGCGCGCTGGGTGCCGTCCCGCAGTTCCACGCTTGAAATGCTTCCCAGCTGGACGGGCGTGGCCCCCGTGATCCTGACCCTGCCGCTGGGGGTGGCGGTCCAGGCGCAGGCACGGTCCTCGCCGCCCGCACGGTCCCGGACCCACAGGGACAGTGTCCCGTCCTGCGGCAGGCTGCTTCCGTTCACGGCCAGCTCGGTTCCCCACGTCTTCCGGGCGAGGTCGATGCTGAACTGGAGTCCGTCCGCGGCCTGCACCGAGTAGGTGGCGTCCGGCTGCGGCGGCCGGGCCAGGAGGGGCCCCGCGGCCAGGCCCAAGGCAAGGCAAGCGGCGGCTGCCGCGCCCGCCAGCGCCGCCCACCGCCGTCGAAATGTCCGACGGCGGCGGGCCAGCTTACGCAGCAGCGGCGCGGAATCGTCGGCAGGCACGCGGTCCTTCGCCCCTCCCGGAGCGACCGTCAGCGCAACGGCGTCCGGCACCGGAAGGGCGTCCAGCAACACGGGCACCTTCTCCAGGACGGAAAGCTCACTCCGGCACTGCCCGCACTCCTGCAGATGGGCTTCGAAGGCCTGCAGGTCCCCTGCGTCCAGCCCGCCCAGGAGGTAGGCGCCCAGCAGGTGGTGCGCTTCGGTGTTCACCGTTCCACCCCCATCTCATCCAGAATGGTGCGCAACGCCCGCACGGCATAATAGGCGCGCGACTTGACCGTCCCGCTGGGGATGTTGAGCTGGACGGCGGCCTCGTTCACCGTGAACCTGCGGTAATGCAGCGCCACCAGGACGTCCCGGTGTTCCTTGCTCAGCCGCAGCAGGGCCTCCTCCACCAGCACCCGGTTGAGCAGTTCGTCCACCTTCTCCGGAACAGCGGCCGCCGGCTCTGCCAGGCCGCTTTCCAGGGTTTCGGCGGGACGGCGCCGTGCCCTGCGGTAGTTGTCGATCATGATGTTCCTGGCCGTCCGGTACAGGTAGCTGCGGAGGCTGCCCGTGATCTCAGGTGTGTGCTGCCAGACGCGCAGCACCGTTTCCTGCACCACGTCCTCAGCAAGCTGGGGGTCGTGGGAGGCGCTGAGCACAAAGCGGCGCAGGGCTGCGCCGTGGTCGCGGTAAATTGACGCCACCACGTCCTCATCCAGCGGCATGCCGTTCCTCCTGCCGGGGCACTGTCCCCCATTCCTGCCTACTCCTTAAAGACGCCGCGAACGGACAGAAGGTTCAACCGCCGGCAGCCGCCCCATGTGAACCATTGTTCACCCCGGTACGTCGTAAGGGTTAGCGTCCGGTGGTCCGACGCCGGGCCCAGCCAACAAGGAGCAACGCCATGAAACTCAACGTGGGCGCAGGCCTCGCCATCCTGGCCCTTTCCGCAGCTTTGACTGCCTGCGGCGGCAGCACCGGCACGGCGCCGGCCACCACCAGTCCCGCCGTCACGGAGGGTTCGCCTCAGGCCTCTGCAACAGCCCCCGCCGCGTCTGTCACCCCGCCGTCCGCAACGTCCGCCCCGCCGGCAAGTGCCGCCGTCGACCTTAAGACGGCTTCCTCAAGCGCCGGGGACATTGTGGTGGCCGCCAACGGGATGAGCGTGTATTTCTTCACGAAGGACGTGAAGGACTCCGGGACCAGTGCCTGCACGGACGCCTGCCTGGCAGCGTGGCCCCCAGTCACCACTGCCGCTGAGACGCCCCAGGTGGAAGGGGTAACCGGGACTTTGGGCACCATTGCGACGCCGGACGGCGCGAAGCAGGTGACGCTGAACGGCCTGCCGCTGTACTACTTCGCCAAGGACACCAAGGCGGGCGACATCCTGGGCCAGGGCGTGAACGGCGTCTGGTACCTGGCGGATCCGTCCGGCGAAATGATCAGGATGGGTGTATCCGGCTACTGAGCCGGCTTTCCTGTGCCGGGCCCTGCTGTGCTGTGCGCTGCTGTGCAGCAGGCAGGCGTCACGGGAGGGGGACGGACGGAAGGTTCCCGGGCAGCGGAACCTCTGAGGGGACCGGGACTTCCGGCGGCTTGCCCAGCCCATCGGCAACGTGACCGGGGACAGCCCCGGGCAGAGTGCCGGGAGCGGGGACTTCCGCCGACTTTCCCGGGGAATCTGGCTGGCCTGCAGGGGTCCCAGGGGCAACTGCACCGTCCGACGGCGGGGCGGCGGCCGGTTGCGTGGCTTCGGCGGGGTCCCCGGGAACCGAGGCGGATCCGCCCGGCGCAGTGCCGGACGGCGCGGCTCCGGCGGGTGCGGTTCCGGCGGGTGCACTGGGCAGCGGCGCGGCGGGCTGTCCGGTCTGGTGACCGGCCGGGGATGGGGCGGCACCCGTCACGAAGGCGGTGATGGTGTGGTTCAGCTGGGTGAGGGACTCCCGGATTCCCTGGTCCGATGCTGCGGCAACAGCCCCGCCGGCACTCAGCGAAACAGCCACGGAAAGGGTGGTGAGGGCGATCCGTCGCTTAACTTTGCGGCGGGCGGCCAGCTCGTCCACCCGCGGGGACTCTTCGGGGGCGGCGGGAGCAGGTGCGGCAGGACCTGCCGCTCCGGCGGGAGCCATCAGCGCCGCGATCGCGGCGGAAGGCTCGGGCGCCGTGTCCGCTAGGGCACGAAGTTCCAGCAGCGCGGGGCGGAGGCGGCCGTCGTCGTCCATGCCTGCCTCGAGCAGCAGCTGGTCGACGAAGGCGTCGCTGCGGGTTCCTGCCGTGTCACTCATGATTCGCCTGGTTTCTCTGGAGCGTTTGTGCCTTGAGGCCCTGAAGGGCCCTGCGCTGGAGCTGCTTGATGGCTCCGGGGCTTTTGCCCATAATCTGGGCAACCTGTTCGATGGACAGATCGGCCACCACGCGAAGGGCCAGCACTTCCTGGTGTTCCTCGCTGAGTCCGTCCAGCAGGGCTGCCGCCCCGCCGTTGAGTTCAATGGCGTGGTCCTCTGCGGACGGTGTGGTCCTGGCATCCTGTTGTGGATCGTAGGGGCTGAGCTGGGGCCTGCGCTCCACCCGGCGGTAGTAGTCCACCATCCGAGCGTGCGCAATGGAGAAGATCAGGGACTTGGCGCCCTGGAGTCCCCCGGTAAGTTCACTGATTTTCGGGTAGAAGGCCAGGAACACGTCCTGGGTGACTGCTTCCGGATCATCCACGCCCCGGGCTTTGAGGTATCCCTGCACCGGCCCGGCGAAGGACCGGTAGGCAGCGCCGAAGAGTGCGGCCGGGTCTGTTCCGGCCGCACTCTCGAATATGTCGATCTCTTCTTGGGCCAAAGTGCTGAGCACCAGCGGCTCCTCCATCCCAGGATGCGGGGTGCAGCTGTCCCGGTCTCCGGAGCGGGCAGCCTGTCCCCTGTGTTTCCTGCTGCCTCTCGGCAGGCGCTCCCGGCGCGTTCCCGAACGGCGGTGCGTCCGGGCAGCCGGGGCTGTCTGTACTGCGGGAACAGACCTTTGGCCGGTTCCCGCAGTACAGACTAGCGATCAGTCCTTAGCGGACTGAAACGGCGGGGGTGTCCACTACCTTGCCGCCCTGGGCGGGAACAGCGGGGACGGCAGGAACGGCGGGTTCGCCGTCAACGCCGGGAACGGCGGGGACTGCCGGAACGGCCGGCAGTTCAGGGCGCTCAACCTCAACAGCTGCGGAACCGTTGGCTGCAGCGCCGGCCTCTGCGGCGGCGCCAGCTTCGGTTACGACGTCGGCGCAGTAGCTTTCGACGTTCGCTTCGCCTTCCGCGGCGATCACCAGGGAGGAGAAGGCTTCGGAGGAAGCGTTCAGGCCACCGTTGGTGAAGGCGGTGCACAGGCCGAACGCTGCGGCGCCGGCCGCGTCAACGGCGGTGTCCGCGGCAGCGGAGGCCGAGGCCTCGGCGGAGGCGTTCTCGTTGGTGACCTTGGCGTCGCCTGCCGCTGTTGCCTCTGCGTCGGCAGCAACGTCCGCGTCGGCGTCGGCGGCCGTCTTTGCAGCGTCAGCAGCAGTCTCGACAGCGGCTGCGGCGGTTGCCTGGCCTTCAGCGGCTGCTGCCGCGGCGAATTCCGGGGCGGGTGCGCCGAAGAGGTCGTGGGCGGTCTGCTGCGCCTGGGCGGGGAGGACACCGGAAACGGCTGCGGCGCCGGTTCCGCCCACGGCGATGGTGCCGGCGGCCAGGACTCCGGCAGCGACTTTGCTGGTGGCGAGGACGGTGAACAACGACATAAGACACTCCAAAACCTAGACAACACTTGTGATTCGGGCCCGCCGGGCGGACCCATCACCTCCTACATCGCAGGGGACGGCGAAAAGGTTACGGGTGGTCACGAAGTTTTTTGCGCGCCTCAGGCCTGGCCCGTCCGCACTACGATCGATGCATGACCAGCGAGATCGGTATGGAGGACTACGCGGGTTTCCTGCCGCTGGCCCGAAGGGAGGCAGTGATGCCCCCGGCCTCTGAGTGGTGGCCCTGGAGGAAGCATCGCATCCACCTCCTTCGGTTAAGGGACGCCAGCGCCCCGGTTCGGCTACTCGTCGTCCACGGCGCCGGAGCCCATGCGTCGGCGCTCTGGCCTGTTGCGTCCCTCCTGGCAGGGCGCGGCTTCGACCTGGCTGCCGTGGATTTGCCGCTCTACGGCCGAACGGTGACAACCTCGCGCGGAACAGTGACCTACCAGGACTGGGTCGACTTATTGGTCGACCTCATTGCAGCTGAGGACGATGGCCGCCCCCTAATCCTCCTCGGTGCCAGCATCGGCGGTCTGCTGACCGTGGAAGCCGGAGCCAGCTCACACCGCGTTGCGGCCGTGGTCGCTACCTGCCTGCTCGACCCGCGGAAGAGGTCCGCCCGCTCAGCGATGACCCGGTTCCATTCTCTGGCGCTGGTTTTCATGCCTCTGCTCAAGCTGGTCCGCGGGCCGATCGCCAGGATCCCCATCAAGGTCTCCTGGATTGCCGATCTCAGGAACATGGGGCGCGACCCCGGACTGGGGCGGCTCTGCGCCAAAGATTCGCGCGGAGGTGGCGCGTGGGTCCCCCTCGGGTTCCTCGCCAGCTATATGCAGCATCCACATTCCAATGCCCGAATGGCCCACTCCCCAGTGCACCTGATACATCCCGAACTCGACGAGTGGACCCCGGTGACGCTCAGCGAGGACACTCTGGAAACCCTGCACGGCCCCACCTCCGTCCAACTTCTGCGCGGCTGCGGCCACTTTCCCCTCGAAGAACCCGGTTTGGCAGACCTCCTGGGCGGCATCGAAAAGGTGGCTGCCGATGCAGTGCCAGGCGTGGAGGCGATGCCAAGCTGAGCGCAGTCTGCCTGGATAACTGGGCCTCGTCTCCCTATGGTTTCGATGCGCAGGAATTTCGAGTTGGACTTGGAGAAGGGTTCGGCTGTCCGCAAGGGGATGGTCGAACGCGCACCAAATGAACGCTGTGAAGCAAGTGGTGAGTGGATGTCAGTTTGTGGCCGGCGCAACCGGTTGCCGAAGGTTTGAACGGAAGAACGCGACTTCCTTGCCCATCGCGTACCCGGCCGCCGATGTCGGGATGGGCACGAAGGTGAGCCCCTGCCAGGGGTGGGGCAGCAGGAGAAGTACAGCCAATCCGGTGAAGATCAGAGCGTAGATCGGCCAGTGCGGCCCGCGAATGCCCGTGAAGAATCCGAGGGCGCCGCCGATCAAGAGCGCAGCCCCGGTGATCAACAGTGCAGGCGGAAGCGCATCAAGTTGCACGGAGGTGAAGAGAAGGAGGAGCAGCCCGGCGAAGAGCACGGCGGGAATCGTTAAGCGAAGCCAGAAATCTCGGACAATCCGCCGTCGATCCAACACATGTTCGTCCACAATGTCCCCCAATCCGTCCTCTACCCAACTTACCGAGCGCGGAGCGAGACGTCGGGTGCCGCAGTTTAGTGTGCTGTGGCAGCGTGGGCACATCGCCGCCCGTAAGTTCGTGGTCCGCCGGACGTTTTAGGCGCCCGGCTGGGGATCCTCACCCGACGCTGTCGTTCAAGTGCTGGAACATAAGGTGGTCCTGCCATGTGCCTGCGATCTTCAAATACTTCGGGGCGAGTCCGTACTGCTGAAAGCCTGTCTTGGCTAGGACGTTTTGAGAAGCGACATTGGCAACCAATGTTTCAGCTTGCACTCGATGAAGTTCCAGCTCGGTGTAGGCGGAGACGAGTGCTGCTTGGACGGCCTCCGTCGCCAGACCCTTGCCTGTTCGGTCCTCCGACAGCCAGTACCCCATGTTGCAGGATTGGAAGGGGCCGCGGGTGATGCCGCTGAGCGTCAAGCGCCCAGCTACCGCGCCGTCGTCGTCCAAAATGACCCAGGGCATCGCATCACCGCGCCCGTGACGTGCCAGTGCTGCCTCAATGTCGGCGCGCTGACCTTCCACCGTGAAATAGTCCTCAGCCCGCGTGGGACCCCACGGTGACAGGAAATCGCGGTTGCGTACTTGCAGTTCAGCCAGGGCTTCACAGTCACCGGTGTTGATGAGCCGGATGCGTAAGGTCATGGTTCTACCTTTCCAGATCCTGCCCCGCCCCTGTTGTCATTGGAGTGTTGCGCGTTGCAGTCGCCGTCTGAGCTGATCCTGATGTGCCTGCTTGGACTAAGAACATCCGGTCGTAAGCCGGTGGCCTAACGGGCGCTCCTGCGTCAATAGGGGATCCTTTACCGGGCACTGGAAACCATGTCGGGACTGATGACTCTCGGTGACGTGAAATCCGAGTTATCCACCACGAACGTAGCGCGTTCCCACGGTCGTGCCGCATCAAAGTAGAGGCGCTGTCCTCGGACATATCGGCGCATCGTTGGGTGCTCAGGGTCTGGGTTACTGCCGTTTCGAACTGCCATTCGTGCCGCGGTTTCGGTGAAAGGAACGTCCAGGAATATTGAAGCATCCCAATAGGAGGCCAGTTCATCGCGGTGCAGGAACATGCCTTCCACAAAGACGAGTGCTTCTGATGGAGCAAGCAGGACGTCCACTTGCGCCGTTCGGTCGGTCACGGAATTGTAGGAAGCCGGTGAGTACCAGCCGGTCCCTCTTGGGCCGAGCGGTCTGAGTAGCTGATCTTCCAGGGCGGCGTAGTTGTAAGTGTCTTTCCAGAACCCTTCTGGTGAAGCACGTCCCTTGGCATGCCGAATGGACGACGGGTTTAGAAAGTCGTCGGCGGGGATGACGGTCACTGGGCGATTCCGGATCTCCGCTACCAGGTTTGCGGCGAAGGATGTCTTGCCGCTGCCATCTACACCGTCGATTGCGACGAGTCGGCGCCCTGGTCCGATGCCGTCGAGAATGTTGTTTGCCAGCGATCGCATGAACTTCTTCATATCGTCATTTTCACAGAAGCACCCTTCGCCGGTACCCGTAAGCCGGTCCCCCAGCCGGGTCAGTGCGACAGACAGATGATTTCCATTGAGAAGCGCGGCATCCCGGTGCCCGATGATTCCCGTAAGACCCGCCCGCAAAAATGCCCGGTGAAGGTGCCGTAAACGCTATACATCAAATCGTCTCGAAACCTCAGGGATGCTACACGTCCGACGACGAGGCTGACGACGGCGGCACCGCTGCAAGAGTCCCGTGATGGTGGAGTTCGTCCCCCGGCCGGTGATTCCCGCAACGATGAACCGTATCCTCCAGCTCGATTCGGCCCTACTGACTCTTAGTTAGTAGTTACGTCGGAACCCCTACCCCAAATCCGCGTTCCCGGCTGCGGCCAGAGGCAGCATGCGTTCCCAGAAGTCCTCCGGGATGCTCCACTGGGCCAACCGGGCAGTTTCGGCAACCCGTCCGGGCTCCGCTATCCCCACGATGGTTGAGGTGATGCGCGGATCGCGGGTGGAAAACTGCAGCGCCGCGGCGGCAAGCGGCACCGAGTACTCGCGGCAGAGGTCCTGCATCTCCCGGACCCGGCCCAGCAGTTCCGGGCTGGCCGGCCGGTAGCAGTAGTTGGCGGTGGCGTCGGGTCCCTTCACCAGCAGGCCGCCCCCAAAAGGCGCGGCATTGATGAAGGCGACGCCCCGCCGTCGTGCGTCCTCAATGAGCGGCTCCGCCGTCTGGTCCACCAGGGTGTACCGGTTGTGGCTGATGACAACATCGAACACGTCCAGGGCCAGGTACTTCAGTTCCAGGTCAATGGGCCCGCCGGCCACGCCGAGATGCCCAATCAGCCCCTGGTCCCTCAGGTCAACGAGCGCCTCCAGCGGCCCGCCAGCGGCCACCCCCTCCCCAAAGCTGACCTTCTCCGGATCGTGGAGATGGACCAGCGCCAGCCTGTCCAGCCCCAGCCGCTCCAGGCTTTCCTCCACGCTGCGCCGGACACGCTCACCCGAGTAGTCCGCCGTCCCCACGATGGGATCCACCTTCGTGGACAGGACAAAGCCCTCCGGCAGCCCGCCCGCCTCCCTGATGGCCTGCCCGATCCAGCGCTCGCTCCCGCCGTCGTGCCCGTACTCGTTGGAGGTGTCCAGGAAGTTGAAGGGACCGGCCATCGCCTCGCGGACGGCGGCCACCGCCGTTTCCGTCCGCTCCGCCGCGCTGCCGTTCCGGGGGTGGTTTCCCAGCGAACTCGTGCCGACGCAAATATCGGTGACGGGGAGGCCGGTGCGGCCCAGGGTCTTCATGGCTGTGTGTATCCTCGCCTCGGTGACAGGTTCCATCAGACTACGACGGCGGAAACGTCGCCGCCGCTGACGGTCACGTCAAAGGCCGTTGTGGAACCGTCCGGCGAGGGCACCCCAATACGCCGTGTCCCGTCCGCCGCGGCGAACGCCCAGAACTGCATGTCCACCGCCCAGTCGTAGTCCGGCCGGTCCGACACTGTACCGATGGGCAGCACAGCGCCTTCGCGGACCCAGGTGGCAGCCTGCATCACCGAATACTCCTTGCGGTGCCAGCGCGGGCCCGCCAGCTGCTCCCCCGTTTCCAGGTGCGTCCAGGTGCCCTCGGGCAGGTAGAAGGACACGGTGCCGGACGGGTCCATGACCGGTGCCACCAGGATGTCCGGCCCCAGCATGTACTGCCGGTCCAGGTGCGCGCAGCCCGGGTCCTCGGGGAACTCCATAAAGAGCGGACGCATCAGGGGAATACCCTCCGCATACGCCTGCTCGGCCGCCATCTGCAGGTAGGGCATCAGCCGCATCTTCTGCTCCGTGAAGTGCCGGAGCACGTCCACGGACTCCTCGTCCACCAGCCACGGCACACGGTAGGAGTTGGACCCGTGCAGCCTCGAGTGCGAGGACAACAGGCCGAACGCAATCCACCGTTTGAAGATTTCCGGCTCGGGCGTGCCCTCAAAACCGCCGATGTCATGGCTCCAGAAGGAGAAGCCCGACGCCGCCAGGGACAGCCCGCCGCGCAGCGATTCAGCCATGGCAGCGAACGTGGACTCACAGTCGCCGCCCCAGTGCACCGGCATGGTCTGGCCGCCGGCCGTGGCCGAACGGGCAAACACCACCGCTTCGCCCTCGCCCAGTTCCTTGGACAGCAGGTCGAAAACCGTCCTGTTGTACAGCTGCGCGTAGTAGTTGTGCATCCTGTCCGGATCGGAGCCGTCGTGCCACACCACATCCGTGGGGATGCGCTCGCCGAAGTCCGTCTTGAACGAGTCAACGCCCTGGCCCAGCAGGCCGCGGAGCTTGTCCTGGTACCAGAGCACGGCCTCGGGGTTGGTGAAGTCCACCAGCCCCATGCCCGCCTGCCACATGTCCCACTGCCACACGGACCCGTCCGCCCGCTTGACCAGGAAGCCACGCTCCAGCCCCTCCCGGAACAGGTGCGAGCGCTGGGCTATGTATGGGTTGATCCACACGCAGACCTTCAATCCGCGGTCGTGAAGCCGGGCCAGCATGCCCTCCGGGTCAGGGAAAGTGGCGGGGTCCCAGACGAAGTCGCTCCAGTGGAAGGACCTCATCCAGTGGCAGTCGAAGTGGAAGACGGACAGGGGCAGCTTCCGCTCCTCCATGCCGTCAATGAACGAGTTCACGGTCTTTTCGTCGTAGTCCGTGGTGAAGGAGGTGGAGAGCCACAGGCCGTAGGACCAGGCCGGGATCCGTGATGGCCGCCCGGTCAGTTCGGTGTACCGCCGGATGATGTCCTTCGGTGAGGGCCCGTGGATGACGAAGTACTGGAGCTTCTGGCCCTCCACGCTGAACTGGGTGCGGGACACCACCTCCGAACCCACCTCGAAGGACACCTTCTCGGGGTGGTTCACGAACACGCCGTAACCGTCGTTGGTGATGAAGAACGGCACGTTCTTGTACGCGAGATCGCTGGAGGTGCCGCCGTCCTCGTTCCAGATGTCCACCGACTGGCCGTTCTTGACGAACGCGCCGAACCGCTCGCCCAGGCCGTACACATTGGTACCCACGCCCAGGCTGAGCTGTTCATGCACAAACGTCCGTCCGCCGTCGTCCGTGATGACGCCGACGCTGCGCGGCGTGGAGGTGGTCAGCAGCCTGCCGTTCCCCAGGAAATCAACCCCCCAGTCCCCGGCCGTGCTGATCCGTGCCGTGAGCCCGCCGGAGGTGATGCTGGCCGTATCCCCGTCCCGGCTGAACTTCGGCTCCGCTCCTGTCCGGTTCACGTCAAAGTGGGGGCCGTTGTCCAGCCCGCCCTGGAAGTGCTCGATGGTCACGCCGATGACGTCCGGCAGGGGCGCATCGAAGGCGACCGTCAGCTGCGGAAGGTTCAGGGCATCGCCGCGGGAGTTGATGCGCTTGGTGGGTGCGTAAACCGTCAGGCTCCGCTCGTCCTCCACCACGTCCGAGACATCGCGCGGGTGCAGCGCCGAGAAGCCTTTGCGGTACAGCCAGTAGCCGTCGGTGAATTTCATGGGATGTCAGTTTCCGTTCTCAAGAGGTGCAGTGCTGTCTTTGAGGACCAGGGCGCCGTACGGTTCCAGGGTCAGGTGGGGCCCGCAGGCGTCCCCGGTGAGCAGGTCCACAGACTGCCCGGTAAGCGTCACGGTGCGCGGTTCCGGGCTGTGGTTCAGCAGGAAGTGGTGGCCGCCGCGGGTGGCGAGTTCGACGTCGTCCGGCAGCATTCCTGCCACCGGCGAGGGAATGCGGGCTGCCGCCAGGGCCTCCCCCACGATGTGGTCCAGGGCTGCCTCGGGCAGGTCGCATCCGGCGTACCAGGCGGTGCCCCGGCCGTGGCTGTTGCGGACTACCGCCGGCTTTCCGGCCAGGGCGCCGGAGGCAAACGTTGCCGCCGCCGAGGCTCCCGCGCCGTCCAGGCGCAGGTCCTCGGACCAGACGGTTGCCTCGAGGCCGGCGGGTCCGTCTGCAGAGACACCGCCCGGGCCGGATGAAGCAAAATCGAGTCCAATGCCTTCCGCCAGCGGCCGCCATTCCTCGCCGCTGGTGCCGAGCATGGAAGAAAGGACTGACGGGAACCGCCCCTGCCGGAGGTGGCCGTTGCTGTCCGCCACCCCGGTGAAGGGCCCCACGACGGCGGTCCCGCCCTGGTGCACCCATTCCGTCAGGGCCGCGGCATGGTCCTCCGCCAGGAGGAAGAGGCTGGGGACGAGCACCAGGTCGAAGCGGTCCAGCGGAGTTGAGGGGTGCACCACTTCCACGGACAGGCCGCGGCGCAGCAGCGGCCGGTAGTAGGCCTGGAGCTGGTCCAGGACGCCGAGCCGGTCAGTGGGGCAGTCGGGGGACTCAGCCGCCCACCAGCTGTCCCAGTCGAACAGGATGGCAATCCGGGAGTGCGCCGGGGTGCCGGCGAGGAGCCGCAGGTCCTGCAGCTGGGAGCCGAGCTCCGCGACCTCGCGGAACACACGGGTGTCCTCCCCCGCCAGCGGCACCACGGCGGAGTGGAAGCGTTCGGCGCCGAAGGCCGACTGGCGGAACTGGAAGAAGCAGATGCCGTCGGAACCGCGGGCCAGGGCGGAGAACGAGTCCACGCGGAGGGCGCCGGGTTCCTTGGCGCTGTTGTGGGGCCGCCAGTTCACGGCGGAGGCTGCGGATTCCATCAGGAGCCAGGGTGTGCCGCCGGCCAGTCCGCGGCACAGGTCGTGGGTGAGGGCGCCCAGTTCCCAGGTCTGCGGCTGCCCGGGATCCGTGTACCAGTTGTTGCCCACCAGGTCCGTCTCCCCCGCGAAGCTGAAGTAGTCCGCGCCGCGGAAGAACCCCATCAGGTTGGTGGTGACCGGGACATCCGGGGAGTACTGGCGGATGATGTCCCGTTCAGCGGTGAAGAGTTTGAGCAGCGACTCCGAGGTGAAGCGCTTGAAGTCCAGGACCTGCGTTGGGTTGTGCAGGTACGGGGCCGTACGCGGCGGCAGGATTTCCTCCCAGGTGCTGTAGCCCTGGCTCCAGAAAGTGGTCCCCCAGGCGGAGTTCAGGTGTTCCAGGGAGCCGTAGCGGCGCAGGAGCCAGGTGCGGAACGCGGCGGCGGTCTCGTCGTCGTAACTGATCTGTCCCAGCTCGTTCCCAACGTGCCACATCACCACGGCCGGGTGCTGGCCGTACCGCTCGGCGAGCGCCGCGGTGACCTGCCGTGCGGCGCTGCGGTACACGGCCGACGACGGCGAGAACTGGTTGCGGGACCCGTACCAGAGCGTTGTCCCGGCTGCGTCCGTGGGCAGCGTGCTGGGGTAGCGGTGCCCCAGCCAGGGCGGCGGCGATGCGGTGGGCGTGGCCAGGCAGACCTGGATGTTTGCCTCCTCCAGGAGGGCAAGGATCCGGTCCAGCCAGCCGAAGTCCCAGGTGCCCTCGGTGGGCTGCAGGCGTGCCCAGCTGAAGACGCCCAGGGTGACCAGGTTGATGCCGGCCTCCTGCATCAGCCGGATGTCCTCCGGCCAGCTTTCCTCCGGCCACTGCTCAGGGTTGTAGTCGGCGCCGAAGAGCAGCCCGGCCCGCTCTGTCACGGCGCTCAGGCCGTGGCTTCGAGGATGCATGGAATTCCTTGGTTAAATGATGGATATGAGTAATCGAAAGGCTTCAACGGCGGCGACCATCAGTGACGTGGCCAAAGAAGCAGGGGTTTCCACGAGTACCGTGTCCTACGTGATGAGCGGGAACCGTCCCATTTCGAAAGAAACCCGCGAAATCGTCGAAGCCGCGATGCGCCGGCTGAAGTACAGCCCCCGGTCCAGTGCCCGCGCCCTGGCCTCGAGCCGCTCCAATGTCCTGGGCCTGGTGGTGCCCCTGCGCGCGGACGTCAACGTGGGTGTGGTGATGCAGTTCGTCACCGCCGTGGTGACCACTGCCCGGACGTTCAACCAGGACGTCCTGCTCCTGACCCAGGACGACGCCGGCAGCATTGAGCGGGTGACGTCCCAGTCCATGGTGGACGGCCTGGTGATGATGGACATCGAGGCCCGCGATCCCCGCATCCCCGTGCTGGCCAAGCTGGACAAGCCCGCGGTGCTGATCGGCATGCCGGACGATCCGCGCGGCCTCAGCTGCGTTGACTTCGACTTCGCCGGAGCCTCCCGTACCGCCGTCCGCCATCTGGCCGAGCTGGGCCACCGCGGCATCGCCTTCATCGGCTCCCCGCCCGCCTCGCTGCGCCGGCACGCAACCTACGCGGACCGTGCCCTGCGCGGTTTCGAGGAGGCGTGCCGCGAACTCGAGGTCACCGATGTTTCGGTGGCCTGCGAGGCGAACTCCAAGGACCTGGCCCGGGCGCTGGAGAAGGTCTTCGCCGGCCCGGAGGCCATCACTGCCCTCCTGGTGCACAACGAGGGGTTGCTGCCCATCCTGCGGGAGAACCTTGCCGCGCACGGCCGGTCCGTCCCGGGGGACATCTCGGTGGTGGTCATTGCCCCGGCCGATGTGGCCACGGCTGCCTTCCTGCCCTGGACGGCGGTGTCCATCCCGGCGATGGACATCGGCCGCGCCGCCGTGGAGATGGTCATGGACCGGCTGAGCCTGGCCAAGCCCGCCGAGCTGCGCCTCATTGCCCCCTCCCTTTCCGAGGGGGCAAGCACCGCGGCGGTCCGTTGAGGGCCACATGAAGGACACCGAAGCCGGGCCGGTCATCCCTTGACCGCGCCGATCATCACGCCTTTGGTGAAGTGCTTCTGCACGAAGGGGTAGACGATCAGGATGGGGATCATGGCGAGCACGATCACGGCCATCTGCAGCGCCGGACCCGCCGCCGCTCCCGTGCCAACATCCACCTGGCCGGGCACCGAAACACCCTGGAGGACGTAGGACCGGAGCACCACCTGCAGCGGGTTCATGGAGCTGTCATTGATGTAGAGGATGGCGTTGAAGAACGCATTCCAGTAGCCCACCCCGTAGAACAGCGCGATGACGGCGGTGACGGCCTTGGACATCGGCAGCACGATCTGCGTCAGGGTGCGCCATTCGCTGGCGCCGTCAATCCGGGCGCTGTCCAGGATCCCCCGGTCAATGCCCATGAAGAAGCCGCGCAGGATGATGATGTTGAACACCGAGATGCTGCTGGGCAGGATCAGTGCCCAGTAGGTGTTGATCAGGCCCAGGCCGGACACCAGCAGGTAGGCCGGGATGATGCCGGCGCTGAAGAACATGGTGATCAGCAGTGTGAACAGGATGGGCGTGTGGGCGAAGGACCCCGGCCGGGACAGGCCGTACGCGCAGAGAATGGACACCACCATGCTCAGCGCCGTGCCGGTGGCCGTGACGCCCACGCTGACCAGCACCGCCCTGGTGACCACCCCGCCGCTGAGGATCTGCTGGTAGGCGGCGAACGAGATTTCCCCGGGGACCAGGACCAGCCCGCCGGCCTGGGTGATGGTGGCCTGGGAGGAGATGCTGGTCAGCACGATCGTGTACAGCGGCCCCAGGACCGCAAGGACGACGACGGCGAGCACCACGATCTTGCCGGCCTTCGCCGCCGCTCCGGGTTCTTCATCCCAGATGGGGCGTTCCGGTTTGGTGCGCGGCTGCCTGGGCAGTTTGGCGCCTGCTGGAGTGGGTGCCTTGCTGGTTAGTGTGCTCATTTGGAATAGACACCGCTCTCACCGAAGATGTGGGCAACTTTGTTGGCAGTCAGGATCAGGGCCAGGCTCACCAGGCCCTTGATGAGGCCGGCGGCGGCCGCGTAGCTCCAGTCGCCGTTCTGCACGCCGGTGTAATACACGAAGGTGTCCAGGACTTCGGAGGCCTCCGCGCCCACGGCGTCCCGCTGCAGGATCATCTGCTCGAAACCAACGGTCAGCGAGTCCCCCAGCCGTAGGATCAGCAGCAGAACGATGACGCTGCGGAGTCCGGGAAGGGTGACATGCCACATCCGCTTCCACCGGCCGGCCCCGTCCACGGCGGCTGCCTCGTACTGGGCGGGATCGATGGCGCTGAGGGCTGCGAGGAACACGATGATGCCCCAGCCGGCGTCCTTCCAGACGGCCTGGGAGGTGAGCAGGAACAGGAACGTGTCCGGGTTGGTCATGATGTCCACGGCCTGCCAGCCGTTGGCGCGCAGCGACTGGTTCAGCAGCCCTGCCCCGCCGAAGATCTGCTGGAACACGGAGACCACCAGGACCCAGGAAAAGAAGTGCGGCAGGTACACCACGGCCTGGATGGCCGCCCTGAGCCGCGGGTTGACCAGGGAGTTGAGCAGCATGGCCAGGGCGATGGGGATGGGGAAGAAGAACACCAGCTGGAACGCCGTGATCACCAGGGTGTTCTTGACGGCGTGCCAGAAGTCGGGGTCTGCCAGCACCCGCGCGAAGTTGTCCATCCCCACCCAGGGGCTGGCCGGAATCCCCACATACGGGGAGTAGTCCTGGAAGGCCACCACGTTGCCCAGCATGGGAAGGTAGGCGAAGATCGCCAACAGGATCACGGCGGGCAGTGCCATGAACACCAGGGAACGGTCCCTGTTAAACCGCAGTTTGAGGTTGGCCTTAGGCCTCAGCGCAGGCGCGGCCGTGCTGCCGCCACCTGAGCCGCCGTCACCCCGCGGCCCGGCATCCTGCGCCGCAGCACCCAACCCGCCAGCCGCCGTCGTACTTCCTGCCGAGTGCCCACCGTCCTGCGCCGCGGCGACCTCCTGCCGCGGCGCTGCTGTGCGCTCTGTTCCGGTGCTCATCCGTGCCATCGCCTAGGCCAGGAATCCGGCGTAGAAGTCCCGGAGTTCGTCGCCGCCCTTGCTCTTCCAGGTGGCGAGTTCTGCGTCGAGGTCCTTCATGCTCTTGCGTCCGCGGATGATGTCCTTGGCAAGGTCGTCGAACGGCTTGGACAGCGAGCCGAACTTGGCCGGTTCCTGGATCTGCATGCCGAAGAAGGCGTCCTCCACAACGTTGCGTGCCTGTCGCGCCTCCCACTGGGACTGGGACTGCACCAGCCCCGGGTACTGGACCATGGAGTTTACGATCGGGGCGTTCACCAGGAACGCGTAGGTGCTGGTGACCTCCTCGGTGCCCTTGGCCGTGGCCTTCGGGATGCCCTGGGCGTCCCGGGTGAAATGCACGCCCTCCACGCCGTTGTTGATCAGCACGTTCTCCTCGGTGCCGAACGGGGCCGCCATGAAGTTGGCCAGCGCCAGCATCTCCTCCACCTTGGCGGGGTCCGTTTTCTTGATGAAGCTGAAGATCGCTGCCGGCTGGGCCCGGAACAGGGTGGGTTTGCCGCCGTCCGGTGCGAAGTAGTCCATGGGCTGCATGTTGAACGTCGGGTTGGAGGGAAGGACGCGGGCCAGGGCCTCGTGCCAGGAGCCCATGCCGTCCGAGGCCATCAGGGAGGCGCCGGATTCGAAGCGCTGCTTGGACTGCTGCGCGTTGCCGGCCACGGCGTCCGGGTGGACCGAGCCGTCGGCGAACAGTTTCGCCGTCCACTCAAGCGCAGCGCGGTACTCGTCCGTTTCCACCTTGTTCTGCAGCTTGCCGTCCACCTGCTTCCACTTGGGGACAACGCCGTGCATGATCTGCGCGCCGGTCCAGACGTCCTCGGAACCCCAGCGGTTCTTGGATTCGTCCGTGAGTTCCTTGGCCAGCGTGCGGTATTCGTCGGCGGATGTGGGCGGCTTGACACCGAGCTCCTCGAAGAGGTCAGCGCGGTAGAAGATGGCGTCCGAGATCAGGGCACCGGGGTAGGGCAGTCCGTAGAGGCCGCCTTCGAAGCAGCCCATCTTCCATGCCGCCGTTGGAATGTTTGCCAGGTTGGGGTACTTGTTGACCTTGTCCCCGGCGATGAACTCGGAGAGGTCCTGGAAGACGCCCGCGGCTGCCTGCCCGAAGCGCGGTGGCAGGTTCCATCCCGGAATGACCATCCAGTCCGGGACGTCCTTGGGCGAGGCCAGGACTGTCTGCACCTTGTCCGCGTAGGCGTTGCCGTCGTTGACCTGGAAGTTGATGGTGGCGCCGAGCTTTTCGTTGACCGCCTGGTAGTAGCTGTTCTGCGGCAATGCGGGCGGGACAGCCCACCAGGCGGGCGTCATGGCGGTGTAGGTTCCGCCGCTTCCGGGAGGGGTGGGGACGGACTTGACCAGGGACGAGGGGATGCTGGTGAAGCCCGGCGTGGAGCCCTTCACGGAGGGGATGTCCGGGGTGACCAGCTCCAGCGGCTTGTAGGCCGGCACCAGCTTGGCCACCGTCTCGGCCAGGCTGCCGGAGGTGGTTGCCTGCGGCGCGGGGCCGCTGGAGCAAGCCGTCAGCGCAGCCGGTGCAGCGGCGAGGAAGACCGCACCGCTGAGGATGCCAAGGAAGGAGCGGCGGTTGACGCCGGCGGAGGCCTCGTTGAGCAGGCGGCTGGCGGATTTATGGGGGCGTCCCCTTGACGGGTCTACCTGGGAACCAAGCATGACGGCACTCCTTTGTGTGAGCCAATGAGGGAAGGATTCAACGATTCATCGAACCGATTCGACTTAGGCCAGCGTATGACACCCGCACGGGATCCGGCAAGGGCAAATGTGTTGCAACTCACAAGCGGGAATGCAACACTGGGTGTCGCCAAGATTTGTATAAGCGATTCGATACCCGCCGATTGGACTGCCGTGCGTTTAGAACCCGCCACCCTCGCCTCCCCGGCCGCCGACGCCGGGACTGGATATGCTGCAGAGCTGGCCCACCAGATCCTCAACACGCTGTCCCTTGAGCAGAAGGTGGCCATGCTGCACCAGCACGCTCCGGCTGTTCCGGAGCTGGGGCTGGCGCCTTTCCACACGGGCGCGGAGGCAGCGCACGGTGTTGCCTGGCTCGGACCGGCCACCGTCTTTCCGCAGCCGGTGGGCATGGCCGCCACCTGGGATGTCGGCCTGATCGAACGGCTCGGCGAGGCCACTGGCCGTGAGCTCCGCGGGAAGAAGGCGGAGGATCCGTCCGTGGGCCTGAACGCCTGGGCGCCGGTGGTGAACCCGCTCAGGCACCCCTTGTGGGGGCGCAACGAGGAAGGCTTCTCCGAGGACCCGCACCTCACGGCGGAGCTGGCCGGCGCCTACTGCCGCGGCCTCAAAGGCAGGGACTCACACACGTGGCTGACGGTTCCCACCCTCAAGCATTTCCTCGGCTACAACAACGAGCTGGACAGGAACGTCACCTCCAGCAACCTCAGCCCCCGGGTCCTGCACGAGTACGAGCTCCCCGCCTACCGCTCCCCCATCGAGGAGGGCGTGGCAGGGGCGGTGATGCTCTCCTACAACCTGGTCAACGGCCGGCCCGCGCACGTCTCCGATCTGGTGAAGTCCGAGCTGCGGCAGTGGCACAACGGGGAGTCGGTCACCATCGTGACGGACGCCGGCGCGCCCGGCTCCCTCTTCCGGGCGGAGAAGTATTTCGACGACGGCCCGGCAGCCTATGCGGCCGCCCTCCACGCAGGAGTGGACAGCTTCACGGACGACGGCGACAACCCGGCGCCGTCCATCGCCTACCTTAACGAGGCGCTTGCGAAGGGCCTGATCAGCGAGGCCGACATTGACCGGGCGGTGCTGCGGCTCCTCACGCTCCGTGCCAGGACTGGCGAGTTCACGCCGGAAAGTGATCCCTATGCCTCCATCGGGGCGGACGCCATCGGCGCGCCCGCGCACGTGCAGCTGGCACGGGAAGCAGCCGCAAAGTCCGTGGTGGTGCTGCGCAACGATGCCGGGACCGGGGCCGCCTCCGGCACCGGCCTGCTCCCGCTGGGCAGCGAGCCCGGAACCATCGCCGTCATCGGGACGCTGGGGACACGGATGCTGAGCGACTGGTACAGCGGAACCCTGCAGGACGAGGTCAGCATCGCCGAAGGACTGGCCCGCCGCTACGGCGGAAGCACGGGAGCCGGCGTCGTTGCCGAGGAGGGTGCCGACGTCGTGGCCCTGCGGAGCATCCGGACCGGAGGCTACCTGGGCGGGGACGGCACTGCTGTCCTGACCGCAAAGGCCGCTGTTCCGGGCGCGGCGGAGCGTTTTATCGTCAAGGACTGGGGCAAGGGCGAGCTGACCCTCCAGTCCGGACTGACCGGAAAGTTCGTGACGGACACCGGGGACGGGTACCTGCGCGCCACGGCTGGCCGTGTGGGCGGCTGGGTGGTTCAGGAGACGTTCCGGCTGGACCGTGCCGCAGACGGCACGGCCGCGCTGCAGCATGTGGGGACCGGGAAATGGCTGCGTGTTGAAGCCGGCACGGCGAGCGCTGCCCTTGTTCCCGACGCCGGCACAGCCGACCGCTTTGTGCTCCGTACGCTCAAGTCCGGCCACGAGGCCGCCCGGCAGGCCGCCGCGAATGCCCGCACCGCCGTCGTGGTGGTGGGAAACGACCCCCACCTCGGGGGCCGGGAGACGCTGGACCGCACCACACTGGACCTTCCGCTGGCAGACCAGGAACTGGTCCGCGTGGTGCGTGAGGCCAACCCGCGCACGGTGCTGGTGGTTGTGTCCTCCTACCCTTATGCCCTCGGGGCGCTCGCGGATACGCCGGCCACCGTCTGGACGTCCCACGGCGGGCAGGAGCTGGGCAACGGCGTGGCGGATGTCCTGAGCGGTGATGCCGAGCCGTCCGGGCGGCTGCCGCAGACCTGGTTCCACGGGGACGGGGACCTGGCCGACATCCTTGACTACGACATCATCACCTCGCGCTCCACCTACCTGTACAGCCGCGCGGAACCCTTGTACGCGCTGGGGCACGGCCTGACGTATGGCGAGGTGCACTACGAGTCCCTGGCCCTGCGCGAACTGCCTGGCGAAGGCCCCCAGGGCCCGGACCAGGCCGAACTGGCGGTGGAGCTGCGCAACACCGGCACGCGCCCGGCGTCGGAACTGGTGCAGGTGTACGCGTCGGCACCGGGCCACCGTTTCAAGTTCCCCCGCCGCCTGCTGGTGGGCCACCAGCGCGTGGAGGTTCCGGCGGGAGGCGCGGCCACGGCAAGGATCCGGGTTCCGCTTCACAGGCTGGCAACCTACAGCGTGGTGGAGGAGCGGATGCTGGTGGAACCCGGTACGTACCAGCTTCTGGTGGGTGCGTCCGCGGAGGATCTTCCGCTGGCCGTGCCGTTCACCGTAGCCGGAAAAGCCCGTCCCGGGCGCCGCGCCGGGCAGTGGTTCCGGGCGGAGAACTTCGACTCCTGCCACAACCTGGCTCTGGTGCCCGAGACACCACTGGCCGGCACAGCGGTAGCTCCGGCGGACACCACCCGGCCCGGCTGGGCGGTCTACCGCGGCTGGGAGCCGGCCCCTGCCGACGGCAGCCAGGTGCTGCTTGACGTAGCTTCCAGCGAACCCGCAGGCTCTGCCGGCCTGGCGCGCATCCAAGTACCCGGACCAGCGGACACCTGGAACACCGTGGGGAGCGCCAAGGTTGTTCAGGGCTACAACGGTGAGCTTCGGATCCGGCTTCGTTCCGGCACAGCCATAGGCGAAGGCAACGGCGCCTTCCGGCTGGTTCTGGAAGGCGCCGCTACGGTGAGCCGGGTGCAGCTGGCCTAACCGGCCGGGACGGCCGTCCTAGGCGTCGGCCATCTCAGCGTCCGCTTCTTCGAACTCCACGGCTGCCACGATTTCCTGTGTTTCGGGGTTGATCATGAAGGCCTCGTCCTCCTCCTCGACCATCAGGAACCCGCCGTGGTCGGTTGAGAAGTGCCAAGCCAGGGCACGTTCGCCGTTGTGGACGTAATTGGGATCGCCCATGGTGATCGTCAGGAGTTCATACCCGGCAATGCTGCACAGTTCACGGATGATGACCTCGAAGTCGGGCGCGTGCTCCAGGGCCTCGGCGTCCGCCTGTGCCTGGCGCTCCGGCAGATCGGGAATCATTGACGCAAGCCGCTCGATGTACGCGCCGACCTCTTCGTCGTCCAGCACCAGCAGCTCGGCCTGGCCGCGGAGCCAGGCGGCGTTGAGTGCCGTAATGTTCTCCCGTTCCAGCAGCTCCTCAAACTCGCCGTCGAGCTCCTCCATCCGGAGGACGCCGTCGGGAACTTCCTCGGAGTCCTCATCCAGGCCGCCGTCCAGGTAGCGCTCCTCATCCTCCTCGGACAAATCATCAAATGCCTCCACTGCCCGGTTGAACAGGTCAAGATGGGCAGGGGCGCCCATGCCCGCCATGCCTTCCCGGACCAGGGTGTCCGTTTCGGAGCGGTCGACGGCGGTGAACACGTACTGCGCGAAGCCTCCCTCCAATGCCTGGGCCAGGTAGAAATCCACGTAGTAGCTGCGGACGGCGACAGGCGACATCTCCTCGGTCCGCAGCAGGGCGGCGTGCATGGCATCCACAATGCCGACGTTGGCCTCCACCACGTCCTCGTCACTCGAGTCGATGCTGCTGCTGGTCAGGACGACGGGCTGCTGGCTGGTGATCATGGCAATCCTCACGGCTTTGGCGGATGGTTCTCGGAACGTTTTTCACGCTACGCGGACCGGGCATGCTCACCGTTGAGGGGGAAATGAACGTCCGGCGAAGTTTACGTCGCCGGCAGGTTTTCCTTCCGCCGGCCGTGGTGGCTGCCCTTGCCGCCGGACGGCCCGCCCACCGAGCCGCGCTTGACGAGGGTCGCGGCGAATTCGGGTTTGGCCGCCGGCGCCTTCCTGCCCTGGATCTGCCGGATGAGGGCCTCTGCGGCAGCAACGCCCATCTCGTACACAGGCTGCGCGATCACCGTCAACGGCGGCCTGGTGAGGCGGGTCCAGGCGAAATCGTCGTACATGAGGAACGAGACGTCATCCGGGATAGTGAGGCCGAGGTCCTGGATGGCCTCCATAACACTGAGTCCGATCAGGCCGTCGGAGGCGATGATGGCCGTTGCAGGGTCCGGCAGCTGCAGCAGTTCACGCGTGATCTTCTTGATGGTTTCCGGCCCGTCGGCATTGAAGCGCACCAGATCGTCGGGTTCCTTGAGGCCCGCTTCCCGGAACGCCCGCATGATTCCGTCCCGCCGGTCCGAGATCTGGGAAGAGCCCAGGGACAGACCCGTAGCGTAGGAGTCATCCGTCCGGAGCGTAGAGATGAAGGCGATCCGGCTGTGTCCGGCCTCAATCAAATAACGGGTTGATTCATGGGAGATGCTTTCCATGTCCACGGCCACCGTGTCCACGTTCAGGCTCCTGGCCGTGCGGTCCAGCAGGACCAGCGGCCTTCCCGAATGGTGGACGTCCTGCAGGTGCCGGGTCTCAACGGAGGAAGCGGGGGCGACGATCAGGCCGTCAACCCGCTTGTCCAGCAGCACCCTGACGGCGTCCACTTCCGCCGCCCAGTCTTCGTCCGTATTGACCAGGATGACGTTGAAGCCGCTCTTCTTGGCGGTGTCCGTGATTCCCCGGGTGGCCAGGCCGAAATGGGGGTTTTCGATGTCGCCCACCACCACGCCGATGGTGTTGGACTTTCCCGTGTTCATGCTGCGGGCAAGCTCGTTGGGCCGGTAGTTCAGCTCCTCCGCTGCAGCCAGCACCCGCTCGCGCACGTCCTCGCTCACCGCCCCGTAGTTGCCCAGGGCGCGGGCGGCCTGGGCTTTGGACACCTGCGCGGCTTTGGCGACGTCGGCAACAGTGACGTCGCGTCGACGTGAAGCATCAGTACTCATGTCGGCCTTTCGTAATGGACCCTTGACGCCCTTAGTGGCGTCGATTACATTTCTATCCATCGATGTGAGTCCGGTCTCAATCGTAGGCATTGAGACCGGACTCAGCAAGGGTTTCCGGCAAACCCGCCACGGCGGATCTCGATCCTCCATCTCCCCGCATCCTCACGATTGGAAAACTCGCTGTGATTACTCGAACCACTGTGCGCCCCATGGCGCTCATTGCCGCGGCTGTTGCCGCCGTCCTGGCACTCTCCGGTTGCGGAGGCTCCTCATCAGCCTCCTCCTCACCGGCCGAAAACCCCTACGGCCTGATTGAGCCCGGGTCCATCCGCGTTGCGAGCCTCGGCGACTCGAAGCCCTACACCTTCACGGACGCCCAGGGTAAGTTCACCGGCTTCGACGTGGAGCTCTTCACGGACGTTGCCGCCCGCGCCGGCGTGGACAATGTGGTCTTCACCGGGCAGGACTTCTCGGGCCTGCTGGCCGCCGTCGCAAACGGGCAGTTCGACGCCGGTGTGGCCGCCATCGGCATCACGGACAAGCGCAAGGAAACGGTGGACTTCTCTGACGGCTACCTGGCCGGATACCTGACGGTCATCACCACCAAGTCCTCCGGCATCAACAACGCCGACGGACTGTCCGGCAAGCGCCTTGGCGTGGTGCAGGGAACGCTGCAGGAAGCCTACGCGGTGAAGAATTTCACCTCGGCAAGCCTGGTGCGGTTCCCGGACAACAACACGGCGGTCTCGGCCGTCAACAGCGGTTCCGTGGATGCGCACTTCCTGGACTACGAGGCCGCAAAGTCCTACCAGGAACAGTTCGGCCTGGTCAGCGCCGCGGACATCCCGTCCTTCGACGCGCCGGCCGGGTTCGCCGTCGCCAAGGGCAAGACCGCCCTCAAGGAAGCCCTGAACAAGGGCCTGGCCGAGGCCATGGAGGACGGCACCTGGAAGAAGCTCTACGAGAAGTGGTTCCCGGGTTCCCCAATGCCCGAGCAGTACCTCCCGAAGGCAGAACAGACCGCAACCCCGGCCCCGACAGCAAGCAAGTAGACCACGGGTATGCCCGGGCGGGCCGAACGTTTCCACACCAAGGCCCGCCCGGCTGCCACCGGCACAACTAACACCTGAGAGCATTCAATGGACTGGCTCAACACCATCATCCGCACCTTCTTCGACTTCGGCGCCATGGCCGAAGTCCTGCCCCAGCTTCTGGCGGTAGGCCTCCTCAACACCCTCATCATCTCCGTCGCCGCCACCGTTATTGGCGTGGTCCTGGGCATGGTGGTGGCCGTCATGGGCATTTCACCGTCCAGGTGGCTGCGCATCCCGGCCCGCATCTACACGGACCTCTTCCGCGGCCTGCCGGCCATCCTGACCATCCTCCTGATCGGCCAGGGCTTTGCCCGGCTCAGCCAGTCGATCTTTGGCCCCTCGCCGTACCCCCTGGGCATCATCGCCCTAAGCCTGATTGCCAGCGCCTACATCGGCGAAATTTTCCGCGCCGGCATCCAGAGCGTGGACAAGGGCCAGGGCGAAGCATGCCGCGCGCTGGGAATGAGCTACGGCAAATCCATGGCACTGGTGGTCATCCCCCAGGGCATCCGCCGCGTACTGCCGGCGCTGGTAAACCAGTTCATCGCCATCGTCAAGGACTCCTCGCTGGTCTACTTCCTGGGGCTGCTGGTCAGCGAACGCGAACTCTTCCGTGTTGGCCAGGATGCCGCGGTACTCTCCGGGAACCTCTCCCCCCTGGTGATGGCGGGCGTCTTCTACCTCATCATCACCGTGCCGCTCACCCACCTTGTCAACTACTTCGACAGCCGCTTCCGCGCAGGAAAACGCCGCCCCTCGGCCCCCACCAGCGGCCTCAACGAAGTCAAGGAACTCGACGCGGCATCGCCGCTCACTACCGGGAGCAACACATGATCACCACCACCAGCGCCAACCCCACCGCTGACATCGACACCTTCCACGGCTCCAGCCTGGAGCTGAAGAACCTGACCATGGCCTACGGGGACATAGAGGTCCTCCGCAACGTCAGCCTTACCGTGGCACCCGGCACCACCACCTGCATCATCGGCCCGTCCGGTTCCGGCAAGTCCACCCTCCTCCGTGGCGTCAACAGGCTGCATGAACCCAAAAGCGGGGATGTTGTCCTGGCCGGGGACAGCGCACTGAAGGTCAACCCGGACATCCTGCGCAGCCGGATCGGGATGGTGTTCCAGCACTTCAACCTCTTCCCGGACCACACCGCCCTGGAGAACGTGGCCCTCGCACTCTGGAGCGTCAAGAAGATGTCCAAGGCGGAGGCAAGGGAACGTGCACGCCGCCGGCTGGCCGAAGTGGGACTCGCCGAACGCGCCGACCACCGCCCCCGGGACCTTTCGGGCGGGCAGCAGCAGCGCGTCGCCATTGCCCGCGCCCTCGCCATGGAACCGGAAGTGATGCTCTTCGACGAAGCCACCAGCGCCCTAGACCCCGAGCTCGTCAAAGGAGTCCTGACCCTCATGGCCTCGCTCGCCAAACGGGGAATGACCATGGTGGTGGTGACGCATGAGATGGGTTTCGCCCGGAAGGTTGCCGACCAGGTGGTCTTCATGGATGAAGGCGAAGTGGTGGAATCGGGCACGCCCGCGGAGATCTTCGACAACCCACGCAGCGAACGCCTCCAGCGCTTCCTTTCCGAGGTCCTCTGATGGGCACCGCAGTACAGGGACCTATCCGTACCGCCGTCGTCGGCTTTGGCATCTCGGGACGGGTCTTCCATGCACCCCTGATCGAGGCGGACCCCGCTTTCTCGCTTGATGTGATCGTCACCGCGGACCCGGATCGCGCCGCCGCAGCGGCCTCCCGCTACCCGAAGGCGCGCATCGTGCCCACGGCGGAGGCCATGTTCGCGCTGGCGGCAGACCTGGACCTGGTGGTCCTGGGAACCCCTCCGGCCACGCATTTTGGGATGGCTTCGACGGCGATCGCCCACAGGCTGCATGTGGTGGTGGACAAGCCGTTCGTCACCACCTCGGCCCACGGGGAGGAACTCATGGGCCAGGCGGCCGAGGCTGGGGTGCAGCTGACGGTCTTCCAGAACCGCCGCTGGGACGCTGATTTCCTGACCCTCAGGAAGCTCCTGGATGCAGGCGCGCTGGGCGAGGTCCGGACGTTCGAATCGCGCTTCGAGTGGTGGCGCCCCGAAGGCTTCGGGAACTGGCGCGACTCCGCCACCACAGCCGAAGGCGGCGGGATCCTCCACGACCTTGGCGCCCACCTCATTGACCAGGCGGTCCAGCTCTTCGGACCCGTGGCGCACAGCTACGGCGAAACAGCACACCGGGGGCTGGCCCCGGACGCGGCCGACACGGAAGCCTTCGTGTCCCTGCTGCACCATTCGGGGGTGCGCTCCCGGCTGTGGATGAACGGCATGGCTGCCCAGG
This sequence comes from Pseudarthrobacter quantipunctorum, assembly GCF_045291495.1. Classification (NCBI taxonomy): domain Bacteria; kingdom Bacillati; phylum Actinomycetota; class Actinomycetes; order Micrococcales; family Micrococcaceae; genus Pseudarthrobacter; species Pseudarthrobacter quantipunctorum. The sequence goes on along the minus strand of NZ_CP148033.1, from coordinate 160,189 downwards.
CAGGCCCGCGCTTCCACGTCCTGGGCTCACACGCCGGCTACACAAAGTGGGGACTGGACGGCCAGGAGCCCGCGCTCGACGCCGGACTGCCGCCGTCGGACCCGGCATACGGCGTTGAACCCCAGGAGTCTTGGGGGCTCCTGGGAGTCGACGGCGCAACGCGCGCCGTGCCCGCCGAGCGGGGCGCGTATCCCCAGTTCTACCGGCTCCTCTCCGGAGCCCTCCTGCACGGCAGGCCGGTCCCTGTTGACCCGGCGGACGCCGTCGCGGTCCTCAAAGTCTTCGAAGAAGTCCATGCCCTCGCCTGACGTACGTCGCCACGGCACATCTTCACACCACCAATCTTCCACACCAGGAAAGCGAGCCACCATGTCCTCCACGAGCCCCGCCAGGAAAGTCGCCGTCATCGGCGGCGGAATCCTGGGCGTTTCCACCGCCGTCCATCTGGCAAAGGGAGGCGCCCAGGTAACGCTTGCCACGTCCGGCCCGCTGGCGAGCGGAGCCTCCGGCCGCTCGATCGCCTGGCTCAACTCCTCCGGCGCCCGCTCCGCCGCGTACCACTACCTGCGGATGCTTGCGATCGACCGCTACCGCACCTGGAGCGCACACCATCCCGAAAGCCGCGGCTACCTGAGGTTCGATGGTGCGCTGAAATGGGCCGGCCCGGACGAAACCTTCCGCGAAACCTTCGCCTTCGAGCGGTCGGGCGGATACCACTCCGTCTGGGTGGACAGCACGGACGTCGCCCGGATCGCCCCGGATGTGGACGCCGCTGCCGTGGCCGGCGAGGGTGCCATCTATAACCCTGGTGAAGGCTGGGTCAATATGCCCGACTTCATTGCGGCATTGGCTTCCGAGGCGGCGGACAACGGTGCGGTGATCATCGAGAACGCCGGGGATGTCCGGGTGGATGTGCGGGACGGCGCCGCGGCCGGCGTCATCCTCGGTGACGGGACGCGGCTGGAAGCCGACCAGGTGGTGCTGGCAACCGGCGGTGAGGTCCCGGCCCAGCTCGCAGCCCTGGGTGTGACGGTTCCAGATGCCACGCCGGCCGCCTTCGTGGTGTTCACCGAACCGCTCGACGTGAAAGTCCAGACCGTGCTGAACACCCCCCGCGTCGCTGTGCGGCCCATGCCTGACGGCAGGCTGGTACTTGATGCGGACTGGGCAGAGCAGTCCGTGATCATCGAAGATGACGGATCCTTCACGGTTCCCGAGGAGTCCGTCCAGGGCCTGCTCGAGGAGGCCTCGAAGGTACTCGCGGGGAATCCCCGGCTGACCGCCCAGCGGGTGGCTGCCGGCCTGAAACCCATTCCCGGTGACGGTGAGCCGGTGGTGGGCCCGGTGTCTTCGATACCGGGCCTGCACACGGTTTTTACCCATTCGGGCGCGACGCTGGGGCTGATCCTCGGTGAGCTCCTCGCGGAGGAAATCCTGACCGGAACCCCCTCTCCCGTGCTCGCCGCCTTCCGGCTTGACCGGTTCGACGGCGGCACCCCGGACCGGGATGCCGTGGGGACGGGCGCCTGGGCGCCGGTGCACCAGAGCTGACAGGCCGGGAGGTGGTGCGGGCCTGGGCCCCACCCCTCTCGGGCCGGTTGCGGCATCCCGGCTGCAGTTGCATCCCTGGTTGTCCGTCTGATCCCATCCTGCGCCCTCAAAGAGCCGGCGGCGCTCCCCGCCCCGCCGGCGAACTAAGATGGATCAGATGACCAACCACCGGCCCGGCCCCGCCGTGGCCTGCTGAAAGTAGCGCGCACCATGCCATCCCAACCGGACGAGAGTGCGGCACTGGCAATACAGACTCCCGCCATCAACGACCGCTCCCTGGCGGCCGGGCTGGCGTATGCCATGGGAAGCCGCGTCTCGGGCATCTCGTTCGACGCCGCCACCGGGCTCATGCTGGGCAAGGTCCGCGGCGGCGCGGATCTGCCCTACTCCACCACGGCCAAGCTGGTCCGCAAGGGCGGCGGCTGGAGCTGCACCGTGGGCGTGTGCAGCTGCCCGGTCCGCAAGGACTGCAAGCACGTGGCAGCGCTGCTCTTCGCCGCCGAGGACAACCCGGCCATCCGGGTCCAGCTGCTCACGCCGTCAACCTCCACCCAGGTGTCCCGCAACCCCTCCGTTTCTGCGCTGTCCGACTGGGAGCAGGCCCTCAGCCCGCTGATCTCCCAGCCGGGAGCCACCCCGTCCAACGCCGGGGTTCCGCTGGCACTCCAGTTCGAGGTGGAAGAACCGGCGCCGCACTTTTCCTACACAGGCCGGCGTGATCCGCAGCGCAGCGTCCGCCAGCTCAAGGCCCGGCCCGTCATCATGGGCGCCAAGGGCAAGTGGATCCGCGGCGATGTCTCCTGGACCACGCTGAACTACCTAAACTTCCGGCGCGAGTGCAACCCCGCGCACGTGGAATGGCTGCAGGAGTTCCTGGCTGCCCATTCCGCCGCGGCCAACCGGACGTACAACTCCTCCGGCTTCTGGCTGGGGCTGAACTCCTTCGCAGGGAAGAACCTGTGGAGCCTGCTGGAAGACGCCGGCAAAATCGGCCTCGCACTGGTCCACTCGCGCGGCACTGAGCCGGTGCGCCTCGCAGCGTCGCCCGCCGCCGTCGGCCTTAATCTGAGCCGTTACGGCTCGCCGTTGGCCGCCCCTTCCGCAGCGGACGAGACGGCACCCGCTGCAGCGGCCAAGGACCAGTCGTCCGACGGCGGGCTGGAACTTTCGCCCACCATCGCCGTTGAGGGCGTGGAGATTGATCCGGCGTCAGTGGGAACCATCGGCCGCCCCGCCCACGGGATTTTCTTCACCACCGATGCCCTGGCCACCGACGGCGGTGCGCTGCCCGGCGTTGGCGAGGCCACTGCGGGCGAAAACGTGATTACGCTGGCTGCCCTGGAAGGTGGCCTGAGCGAGGAACTTCTGACGTTCGTGACCGCGGGCAGCACGCTGCATATTCCGGCCAAGGACGAGTCCCGGTTCCTGACGGGCTTCTACCCGAAGCTGAAGCAGACGGCCCGGGTCACCGCCCGGGACGAGTCCGTGGAGCTCCCGGCGCTGGCCGTCCCGACCCTGTCCCTGCTGGCCAACTACGGCGCGGACCACAGGGTGCGGCTGCACTGGGAGTGGCACTACAAGAGCGGAAACCTGGTCACGGCGCAGCCCCTCTGGCGGCACCCCGGCGACCACGGCTACCGCGACGACACCGCCGAGGCCCGGATCCTGGAAGGCCTGGGCCAGCCGTGGGACGTGGTACCGGCCCTGGGTGAGTCCGCCACCGGCGGCTGGGGCACGCCGCGGCTGGCGGCGTCCGCGGAACTGAAGGGCCTGGACACCCTGGCGTTCACCGAGGAAGTCCTGCCCCGGCTGCGCGAAGCCCCGGACGTCGAGGTGGACACCGTCGGCGAGATTGCTGAGTACCGTGAGGCCGAGGAAGCGCCGGTGGTATCCATTTCCACCAAGGCCACCGAGCAGCGCGACTGGTTCGACCTCGGCATCCAGATCACCCTGGAGGGGCAGCCGGTCTCCTTCGCGGCAGTCTTCTCCGCGCTGGCGTCCGGCCAGACCAAGATGCTGCTGCCCAGCGGCGCCTACTTCTCCCTGGACCTGCCCGAGCTGCACCAGCTGCGCGCACTGATCGAGGAGGCGCGCTCCCTGCAGGACAACAAGGACGCACCCCTGCAGATCAGCCGGTTCCAGGCCGGGCTGTGGGACGAGCTTGCCCAGTTGGGAATCGTGGATGAGCAGGCGGCCGCGTGGCGTTCAGCGGTGGGCGGCCTGCTTGAAGGCGGCGTGGACGGCCTGCCGTTGCCCGCCACCCTTAATGCAGAGCTCCGGCCGTACCAGCTGGAGGGCTTCAACTGGCTCACGTTCCTGTACCGGCACAGCCTGGGTGGAATCCTCGCCGACGACATGGGCCTGGGCAAGACGGTGCAGGCGCTCGCCCTGATGTGCGCGGCAAAGGAGCTCTCGCTGGCGGCAGCCGGGCAGAATGCGGCGTCCGACGCCGGTGCTCCCTTTTTGGTGGTTGCCCCCACCAGCGTGGTGGGCAACTGGGCAGCGGAAGCGGCGCGTTTCGCCCCGGGCCTGAAAGTCCACGCCGTCAGCGAGACGTTCGCCAAGAGCAACCAGGCCCCGGCTGAGGCACTGGCCGGCGCCGATATTGTGATCACCTCCTACGCCCTGTTCCGGATCGACTACGAGGCCTACGCCTCCCGCACCTGGTCCGGCCTGGTGCTGGACGAGGCGCAGTTCGTGAAGAACCACCAGTCCAAGGCGTACCAGTGCGCCCGCAAACTCCCGGCGGCTTTCAAGCTGGCCATCACGGGCACGCCGCTGGAGAACAACCTGATGGAGTTCTGGGCGCTTACCTCGATCGTTGCGCCCGGACTGTTCTCCAGCCCCAAGCGCTTTGCCGAGTACTACCAGAAGCCCGTGGAGAAGAACGGTGACAAGGGGCAGCTGGACAAGCTCCGCCGTCGGGTCCGTCCGCTGATGATGCGCCGCACCAAGGACCAGGTGATCAAGGACCTGCCGCCCAAGCAGGAGCAGATCCTGGAAGTGGTGCTCAACCCGCGCCACCAGAAGGTGTACCAGACGCACCTGCAGCGCGAACGGCAGAAGATCCTGGGGCTGATCGAGGACGTGAACAAGAACCGGTTCACAATCTTCCAGTCACTGACCCTGCTGCGGCAGCTCAGCCTGGACGCCTCTCTGGTGGACCCGGCGCTTTCTGCAGTGCGGTCAAGCAAGCTGGACGTGCTGTTCGAGCAGCTGGAGGACCTGGTGGCAGAGGGGCACCGGGCACTGATCTTCAGCCAGTTCACGGGGTTCCTGGGGAAGGTCCGGGAGCGGCTGGACGAGGAAAAAATCGAGTACTGCTACCTCGACGGCGGCACCCGCAACCGTGCGGACGTGGTCAACGAGTTCAAGAACGGCAGCGCTCCGGTGTTCCTGATTTCGCTGAAGGCCGGCGGGTTTGGGCTGAACCTCACCGAGGCCGACTACGTGTTCCTGCTGGACCCGTGGTGGAACCCGGCTTCCGAAGCGCAGGCCGTGGACCGGACCCACCGCATTGGCCAGGCACGGAACGTGATGGTCTACCGGCTGGTTGCCAAGGACACCATCGAGGAAAAGGTCATGGCGCTCAAGGCCCGGAAGTCGCAGCTGTTTTCCGATGTCATGGAAGGCGATGCCCTGGCCGGCGGCGCCATCACGGCGGAGGACCTCGCGGGGCTGTTCAAGGAGTAGCGGGGAAGGCGGGGCTTTGGGCCCTACGCCTGCACCAGGACTGGACCTAGTCTGGGACCAGCAGAGCGACTGGCGGGCGCCTGCCGAATCCCGGGAGGCAATCCGTGAAATCGGCCAACGCGAGCATCATCGCCGGCATCGTCCTGATCTCGGCGGGCGTGCTGCTGCTGCTGGACCTGCTCAATGTCATCGAGAGCGCCGCCTATGTGCCGATGCTGATCTTCGCCGCCATAGGGGCCGTGTTCCTGTCCGTCTTCATCCGTAGCCCGGAGAACTGGTGGGCCGCGATCCCCGGCTCGGTGTTCCTGGGCCTGGCAGCCGTGATCGCCGCCTCCCAGTTTACGGACGGCGGCGCCGGCGCGAGTTTCCTGTTCCTCTTCATGGCCGCCGGGTTCGCCGCGGTCTACCTGCGCCAGCGGGGCAACTGGTGGGCTGTGATCCCCAGCGGCGTGATGCTCACGCTGGCAGTTATTGTTACCCTCCCGCAGGATCTGCAGGGCATGCCCGTGGCCGCCGTCCTGTTCCTGGGCCTGGCGGCCACCTTCGGTGTGCTGTCACTGGTTCCCGTTCCCGACGCCGGTCCCGCCGGGCGGATGAAGTGGCCCCTGATCCCGGCGGCCGTCCTGGGCGTGCTGGGCGTGATCTTCGCCCTGCAGTCGACGGCACTGCTCATCGCCGCGGACATCCTGGTCCTGACCCTCATGCTCATGGCGGGCATAGCTTTGTTGGTCTACGCTTACCGCGCCCTTCATGGCGGCCACGGCAAGGCGCACGGCTAAGCTGAAGGCTCCAAGGAACTACAACGTTGGAGAACCAGTGCAAGAGCCCCTCACTCCCCTGCGCCCGGACGCCTTCGGGACGCCCTACCGTGACCCCGTTTGGGACGGCCCAACGGATCCCATCCTGGTTCCCGACCACCTCACCGGCGACTGGGTGCTTTTCTACACCCAGCGCCGGGCCACGGCGCCCGGGTTGTCAGGCGTGGAGTGGGTGCACGGCACGGCCATCGGCGCGGCCCGCTCATCCGACGGCGGCGCAACCTGGGAGTACCAGGGCACCGTGGGCGGACTGGTGCCGCCGGAGACTGAACTTCCGGCAACCCTCTGGGCGCCCGACGTCGTACGCATCGGCGACGAGTGGCTGATGTACATCAGCGTCCTGGGCGGGGTGCGGAAGGACTGGACCGGCAACGCAGAAATCGTGCAGTTTGCCAGCAGGGACCTGGTGCACTGGGAGCATCTCGGCCCCATCAACCTCGATTCGCCACGAGTGATTGACGCCGCCGTCGCACGCTGCGGGGATGGCCGCTACCGGCTCTGGTACAAGGACGAGGCACGCGGCTCCAACACCTACAGCGCGGTGAGCGATACCCCGCGCGACCCCTCGTCCTGGACGCTGGAAGGCCTCACCATTCCCGGCCGTCCGCACGAAGGGCCCAAGGTCTTTGCGCTTGAGGGAACGTACTGGATGATCGTGGACGAGTGGCGGGGCCAGGGCATTTACCGTTCGGCGGACGGCACGGGCAACTGGGTCCGGCAGGAGCACCTCGACGGCCTGATCCTCACCCAGCCGGAGCACGTGGACGGGCGGCCCGTCGTCGGACGCCACGCGGACGTGGTGTCCCTCGAACCGGGTGATGACGGTAAAGAGCGGGCCCTTCTGGCCTACTTCACCCACCCTCACTGGGGCGGCGAGGACATCGACACCATGGCCATGGACCCCAAGATCTGCCTGAGCCACGTCCGCGGTGCCGTTTTGGAGGTCCGGGACGGGAACCTCGTCTGCAGCGAGCACTGAACAACATAGGCATGACAAAGGGCCAAACCCCTGGAACTATAAGCCGGCTGCTGCCGGCACCGGTCCAGGGGTGGCCCTCTGCCTGACTCGTGCTCCGGATAACGCCCATCCGGAATCTTTGCGAAACCTAAGCGCGCTGCGGAGAGCCCAGCTCCACCGGATCCTCATCCGTAAGGTAAGCGAGCTCGGAATGTGCCGCCAGGTCGATGCCGCGCATCTCGTCCTCCGGGTTGATCCGCAGGCCGATCGTCTTGTCCAGGATCTTGGCGAGCACCCAGGTGATGCCGAAGGAGTAGACCAGAACGGTCACCGTTGCCAGGGACTGGACGCCGAGCAGTTCCACGCCGCCGCCGTAGAAGAGCCCGCTGACACCGTTCGGCGCCACATCGGTGGCAAAGAAGCCGATCAGCAGCGTGCCCAGGATGCCGCCCACCAGGTGGACACCAACGACGTCGAGCGAGTCGTCGTAGCCCAGGCGGTACTTCAGTTCAATGGCCAGCGAGCAGACGGCCCCGGCGATCGCGCCGATGGCCACCGCGCCCAGCGGGCTTACCGCACCGCAGGCGGGGGTAATGGCCACGAGTGCTGAGATCAGGCCGGAGGCTGCACCCATGCTGGTGGCTGCGCCGCGGCGGAGCCGTTCCACCAGGGCCCAGGCCAGGAGGCCGGCCGAGGCAGCCACAGCGGTGTTGAGGAAGACCACCGACGCCGAGTGGCCGGCAGACAGCGCCGAACCGGCGTTGAAACCGAACCAGCCGACCCACAGGAGGCCTGCACCCACCAGCACCAGCGGCCGGCTGTGCGGCTTCGCGTGCTCCACCTTGGGCCAGCCCGAGCTCTTGCCCAGGACCAGTGCCAGGGCCAGGGCGGCCGCGCCGGCGTTCATGTGCACCGCGGTGCCGCCGGCAAAGTCGATGGCCTCGATGCCGCTGGCAATCCAGCCGCCGGTCACGCTGCCGTCCTCGGAGGAGAACGCGAACACCCAGTGCGCCACCGGGAAGTAGACGATGGTGGCCCAGATGCCGGCGAACAGCATCCACGCGCCGAACTTCATGCGTCCGGCAGCCGCGCCGGCCACCAGCGCGGTGGTGACGCAGGCGAAGAACAGCTGGAAGGCCGCGAACAGGGCCACCGGAATGGACGCCTCTGCGTCCTCAGCCATCAGCTGCCCCAGGCCGGGGAACTCTGTGACGTCACCGATCAGGCCCAGGCCGCCCACTGAATTGCCAAAGGCCAGCGAGTATCCGAACAGTGCCCAGAGGACGGCCACCAGGCTGGCGCCGCCGAAGCACATCATCATCATGTTGAGAATGCGGCGCGAGCCCACCATGCCCCCGTAGAACAGGGCAAGGGCGGGGATCATCATGCAGACCAGCGCTGCGCTGGCCAAAATCCAAGCGACATTTCCCGAATCCATGGGAAACCCCTTTCGTGATGCGAGGAGAGAACGCCAAATCGCCCGTTGGAGCCACTCCGGAGGAGGGACGCGGAGTCAGTACCACGTTCATCGGAGGGCAGCTATTGCCGTCTGGTTCCAACTGTATGGCGGCAGGAATGGGCTGGGTTTCCGGTGTGTTAAATGATCGTTTCGGTCATCCACACGCGAGTTTCAGCCGTCCCGCTGACCGCAGGAGTGCTGGCCAGGGGTGGGGAAGCCGGAGTGCTGGGCCGGAGTGCTGGGCCAGAAGGACCCTACTTGGCGGAGATGGCCAGGAACGTGATGGGAAGGTCCAGCAGCTCCAGCGGCCCGTGCGGCCCTTCGCCGTCCAGCAGCAGGGAATCGCCGGGCTCCATGGCGTACTCGTAGGAGCCGTGGCCGTACACCATCCTGCCGGCGAGCATGTAGATGAACTCCGTGCCGGGGTGCTGGAACAGCGGGAATACGTCGGAAGCGTCCGTGAGCGTCACCAGCGTGGGTTCCAGGGCATCGGTCCGGCCCTTCAGAGTGCCAAGGACGCGGTATTCGTGGCCGTGCTGGGTGCCGCTGCGGACGGTGAGGCTTCCCTGGCCGCTCTTGGTGAAGGTGGCGTCGCGGTCCGTGTCCGCGCCGCGGAACAATGCGGTGACCGGCACTTTCAGTCCGTCAGCAAGGCGCTGCAGCGTGGTCAGGGAACATGAGGTGGTGGCAGTTTCCACACGCGAAATCATTGCCTTGGAGAGGCCTGTCCGGGCGGCCAGTTCCGCCGAGGACAGCCCGGCCGCCGTGCGGTAGTGGCGCACCTGGGCTGCGATGACCTGCTCCAGCCGGCCTGCAGCCTGCCCGTCAGCCCGCGCCCCTTCGTGCGGCGCTTCCGGCGCCTCTTCCTGCCCGCTGGCGGAATCGGCTGCCTGTTCGGCTGCGTGGTCGGTCATAGCAGCCATCTTAGGCACGGAACCGGGAGGGAGGACGACGACGGCGGCGCTACCTGGGTGCGCGGGTGTCGCCTGCCAGCCCCGCGAGGGAGTCCGCCAGCGCATGTGCGCCGGCCTCGGCATCCCGGTCCTCCACCAGCTCTTCGGGGGAATGCGAAATGCCGGTGGGATTGCGGACGAAGATCATGGCCGTCGGCAGGTGTGAGCTGAGGACGCCGGCGTCGTGCCCTGCACCAGTGGCCAGAATTGGCGCAGCCGGAAGCAGTTCCTGCAGCCGGTCGCGCAGCCCGCCGTCGAAATGCACGGTGGGGCTGAGCGATTCCATGGTCAGGTCCGCGGTGCAGCCCTCCTCCGCGGCGAACACCTGCGCAGTCAGCCCGATGGCTTCCACCAGTGCCGCGGTGACGGAGTCGTCAGGGTGCCGGGCATCGATCCACAGGTCCACGCGGGAGGCGATCACATTGGTGCCACAGGGCACCGGCTGGACCCTGCCCACGGTGGCCCTGGCGTCGCGGTACTTCCGGGCGGTATCTCGGATGCCGACCACCACTTTGGCTGCCGCAATCATCGGATCCCTGCGGTCCTTCATCAGGGTGGTGCCGGCGTGGTTGCCCTGGCCGCTGATGCTCAGCTTCCAGCGGCCGTGGCCCAGGATGGAGGAGCCGATTGCCACGGGCTGGTCCAGGTCAATCAGTCCCCTGCCCTGTTCCACGTGCAGTTCCACAAAAACGCCCAACTGCTGGAGCGTCCCGTAGTCCGCTCCGACCAGGCGCGGGTCCTGGCTGTTCGCAGCGGCGACGTCAGCATAGGTGTTGCCGTCGGGGTCCTTGAGCCGGCGCGCCTTGTCCGGGTCCAGGGCTCCGGTGAGGAGTCGGGAACCCAGGCAGGCAACGCCAAACCGGGAGCCTTCCTCTTCCGGGAAGACCGCGATGGCCAGCGGGCGCCGGGGCCGGAGTCCGCGGGTTTTGAGGATGTCGACGGCGACCAGCGCCGATGCGACGCCGAGCGGGCCGTCGTACTCGCCGCCGCCGGGAACGGAATCCAAGTGGCTTCCGGTGACGACGGCGTCCTTCCGGGTGCGTGCTGCGGTATCCCACCAGGCCCAGATGATGCCGTTGTGGTCCGTGTGGACATCCAGGCCGCGCCGTTCTGCCTGCTCAACGAACCAGCCGCGGAGGTCCGTCTCGGCGGTGGAGAACACCGGACGCGAGTACCCGCCCCGTGAGGCGTCCCTGCCGATGGTGGAGATGTCACGAAGGAGGCCGGCAACAGTGGGGGTGCTTGTCCGGCCCGAAGGCAGGGCATCCGCCGTGGGGTCCGTTGTGGCATCCGCCGTGGGTATTGTCTGTGGAAGGCTCACTGGTATCCGTTCTAGGTGGTCACAGCTGCTGGGGACGCGGTCCGGAACCGGTCCGGAACACCGCCGGAGCCGTCGGCCAGATCCGCCGCCCACTGCCCGATCAGCGGCGCGAATTTGGCGCCGTGGCCGGAACAGGGGGAGACGATTGTCAGGTTGTCCACGCGGTCGATGAGGAAGTCCTCATTGGGCGTGTTGGTGAACAGGCAGGTTGTTTCGGCGTAGGGCTGCGGGTCCAGGCCGGGCAGGTAGCGCTGCACGTACTCCACGACCCGGCGGCGGTTGGCGGGGTCCACTTCGCCGGTCTGCCGTGCCGCGGAAGGAATCAGCTTGCCGCCGTTGTACTCCGCCACTTTCTGCCCGGCGAAGCCGGCATCCCGCCCGCCGGGAAGGCCATAGGCCTGGATGTCCGCAGCCTTGTGGATGAAGGTAGGCCGGCACCCGGCACCCGGCGCAGCGCCGCCGTCGTCATCCTTGGAGGCGTCATCCTTGGGGGCGTGGTCCGCAGGGGCGTGGTCCCGGTATTTGAAGTGGAAGGCCTGCTCCTGCCGGACGGTGACCTCCGGGAGCCCGGCCAGGAAACCTGCCGGAAGGGACAGTTGTCCCAGCAGCGCCGGCAGCCAGCCGCCGGCGCTGATCACTACATTGCCGGCGTCGTGCGTTTGCCCAGTGGTTGAGTGCAGCCGGTAACCGGCACCCGTCCGCTCCACCCTTTGCAGCTCCCAGTTCGCCAGCAGCCGGGCGCCGTGCTCGACGGCGAGGCCTACCATCGCGTTGACGGCGCCTTCCGCGTCGATCACCCCCGCGCCGGGGTGCCAGAGGACTTCGGTGTCGAAGGCGATCTGCGGCCAGCGTGCGCGGGCGTCGGCCGCGGACAGGAGTTCGTGCTCGATCCCTTCCCCAGCCAGCACCGAGGCCAGCAGCCGGGGATTGCGCTCCGGGCCGTAGTCCACGGCGCCGAACGGAGTGATCAGGGGCGCCCCGCACGCGGCAGAGAGTCCGTCCCACAGGCCCTTCGATTCCACCACCGCGCGGGTGTAGAAGGGGTCGGGGTAGGCGTAGCGGAAGATCCGGGCGGACCCGTGGGAACTGCCGTCGTGGCTGGCCGGGACGTTGCGTTCCAGGATGGTCACCTGGTGCCCCCGGACGGCCAGCTGCCAGGCGGTGGCGGCACCGGCCAGCCCGGCGCCCACCACCACAAAATCTGACGCGCCGGAAAAAGCCTCAGGCATCAGAAGCTTCCCTGCACTCCGGGGATCCACGAGGTGCCGGCCAGCGGCACGCGGGCCATGGCGGACGCCTCGATGGTGAGCGCCACCAGGTCCTCGGGCTCCAGGTTGTGCAGGTGCGACTTCCCGCAGGCCCGGGCAATGGTCTGGGCCTCCATGGTGAGGACGCGCAGGTAGTTTGCCAGCCGCTTGCCGGCAGCCACCGGGTCCAGCCGGGAGGACAGTTCCGGATCCTGGGTGGTGATGCCGGCGGGGTCGCGGCCGTCCTGGAAGTCATCGTAGAAACCGGCGGCGGAGCCGAGCGCGGAGTACTCGGCGGCAAAACGGGGATCGTTGTCGCCGAGGGCGATCAGCGCAGCCGTGCCAATGGCCACGGCATCAGCGCCGAGGGCCATGGCCTTGGCGACGTCCGCCCCGGTACGGATGCCGCCGGAGACGATGAGCTGGACTTTCCGGTGCACACCGAGCTCCTGCAGTGCCTGGACGGCCTGCGGGATGGCGGCAAGGGTGGGGATCCCGACGTTTTCGATAAACACCTGCTGCGTCGCCGCCGTCCCGCCCTGCATGCCATCCACCACAACAACGTCGGCGCCGGACTTCACCGCGAGGGCGGTGTCGTAGTACGGCCGGGAAGCGCCGATCTTGACGTAGATGGGGGTCTTCCAGTCGGTGATTTCGCGCAGTTCGCCGATCTTGATTTCAAGGTCGTCCGGGCCGGTCCAGTCCGGGTGGCGGCTCGCCGAGCGCTGGTCGATCCCGACCGGAAGGGTGCGCATCCCGGCGACGCGTTCGGTGATCTTCTGGCCCAGCAGCATGCCGCCGCCGCCGGGCTTGGCGCCCTGGCCAAGCACGATCTCGATGGCGTCGGCCTTGCGGAGGTCGTCCGGGTTCATGCCGTAGCGGGACGGGAGGTACTGGTACACCAGGTGCTTGGACTGGCCTCGCTCCTCAGGCGTCATGCCGCCGTCGCCCGTTGTTGTGGAGGTTCCCACCTCCGAAGCGCCGCGGCCCAGCGCCTCCTTGGCGTTGGCGGAGAGCGCGCCGAAGCTCATGCCGGCGATGGTGACCGGGGTCTGCAGGTGCAGCGGGCGGGTGGCGTGCCGGTCGCCGAGGACGACGTCGGTATCGCACTTTTCGCGGTAGCCCTCCAGCGGGTAGCGGGACATGGAGGCGCCGAGGAACAGCAGGTCATCAAAGTGCGGGACCTTGCGCTTGGCGCCCCAGCCGCGGATGTCGTAGACGCCGGTGGCGGCGGCGCGCTGGATGTCCGCGATGGTGGCGCGGTCGAACGTGGCGGATTCGCGGAGGCCCAGTTCAGCAATGTTCTGGGTGGGCGCCTGCTGCGGAACGGAGGTGATGGTCATGGTGGGCTCCTAGTACGACGTCGAGTTGTCGACGTGGAAGTGGTAGAGGTTCCGGGCTGAGCCGTAGCGCTTGAAATCGGAAGGATTGTCCGTGCGGCCGGCGGCGGCGAGCAGCTCCGCGAGTTCTGCGAGGTGCTCTGGCATCACCGGTTTTTCGATGCAGTCCGCGCCGAGGGAGGCCACGGTGCCTTTGACGTAGATCCGTGCCTCGTAGATGGAGTCGCCCAGGGCGTCCCCGGCGTCGCCGCAGACCACCAGCCGCCCGGCCTGCGCCATGAACGCGGACATGTGGCCGATGTTGCCGCCCACCACGATGTCCACGCCCTTCATGGAGATCCCGCAGCGGGCGCCGGCGTTGCCGTCGATGACCACCAGACCACCGTGGCCGGTGGCGGCTGCTGACTGGGAAGCATCTCCCTTGACGTGGACGCGGCCGGACATGATGTTCTCCGCAAGGCCGACGCCGGCGTTGCCGTTGATGGTGACGTCGCCTTTCTGGTGCATCCCGGCTGCGTAGTAGCCGGCGTGGCCGTCGATGGTCACCTGGATGTCCGCGTCGATGCCGACGGCGAGGCTGTGCTTGCCGCCGGGGCTGGCCACGGCCCAGGATTGACCGTCAACCGCGTTGTGGACGGCCTGGTTCAGTTCCCGGACGCTGGTGGCGGCCAGGTCCACGGTGGTGGCCTCCGGCTCCCGGGCTTCCGGGGCGGCGGTTGCCGTGCTTTCGGGGGCTGTCAGAGTGACCATGTGTAGACCTTTCCGGGTTCCGGTTCAAAGATGCGGGCGTTGCTGATGCCGGGAAGGCCGGCCAGGGCGCGGTATTCGGAGGCCATGGCCACGTAGTCGTCCGTTTCGGCGATGATGGCCGGTTTACAGGCGATGGGGTCGCGGACCACGGCCATGCTGTCCGCGGTGGTGACCACCAGGGTGTAGAAACCGTCCAGGACCTTGCCGAGGTTCACCAGGGCTTCCTCCAGGGTGTCGCCCTGCTTCAGCCGGGAGGCGACGTAGCGGGCGCCCACTTCGGTGTCGTTTTCGGAGTCGAACACCACGCCTTCGCGCCTGAGCTCGCGGCGGACAGTGGCGTGGTTGGAGAAGGAGCCGTTGTGGACCAGGCAGAGGTCGTCGGCAACCGAGAACGGGTGGGAGCCGCCGGCGGTAACAGCGGACTCGGTGGCCATCCGGGTGTGGGACAGTCCCTGGCTTCCCGCCATCGCCTCCAGTCCGTGCTCGGCGGCGATTTCCATGGGGTGGCCCACGCTTTTCATGACCGCTACATGCTCGCCGCGGCCAATGATGGTGGCGCCGGGCAGGGTTTCGCTGACCGCTTTCACCAGCAGATCAGTCCCGACGGCGGCGCTCACCAGGGTGGTATCGCCCACCACTTGGACGGCTGCTGCCGCACCGGCCGGAAGCGCGCCGGCAAGGAGAGCCGCGACGCCGGCGGTGATGTCCGCCGTCGTCATTCCCTGGTCCTTGCCCAGCAGGCTGAGGGTGGACGTACCCGGGGAAACCAGGCCGGGGGTGTTGTAGACGGCCAGGCCGGCGGAGTCCGGTCCGCGGTCCACGATCTGGCACAGCATGGAGGACAGCAGGCTGCCCATTTGGGGGTGCAGCGAGGGGTTGCGCAGCTGCAGCGCGGCGATTCCGCACATGGTGGGGTCCTTACTCAATAGCGTCTGGTGGTGTGACTGGATGGAGGACTGGTCAGATCGACGTCAAATACGTGCGTATTTCCCAGTCGCTGACCTGGTTGTGCCAGCTCAGGAATTCCTCTTCCTTGGCGTCCGCGTAGTACCTGCCGATCTCCGGGTTGCCGCTGAGGCTGGCCAGGATGACGGGGTCCTGCCGCAGGGCTTCCACGGCGTGGAGAAGGGTGGCCGGCAGCTGGTGCGCGTCAGGCCGGGACTCGCCGGGACCGGACGGGGCACCCGGATCGGAGGCTTTCTCCACGCCGTCCAGCCCGGCGGAAATCGCGGTGGCAATGGCCAGGTACGGGTTGGCTGAGCCGTCCCCGGAGCGCAGCTCGATCCGCTTGTTGTCCGGGACACGGATCATGTGGGTGCGGTCGTTGCCGCCGAAAGATGCCTTGCGGGGTGACCACGTGGCACCCGAGGAACTGGTGGTGGCGCCTGTCCTTTTGTAGGAATTCACTGTCGGGGCGAGGAACGCCTGAAGTGCCGGAGCGTGCTCCAGGATGCCGGCGATGAAGGAGTAGGCGAGGCCGGAAATCCCAAGGCCCCTGCCGTCGTCGTTGCTTCCCCCGCCGGTTGCGCCGCCGTCGCCTGCACCGCTGCCCGCTGCCGGAAACAGCGCCTCCGCGCCGGACCACAGGGACAGGTGGAAGTGCAGGCCGGTGCCGGTGCGGTCGGTGAAGGGCTTGGGCATGAAGGTGGCCGTCATGCCGCGCTGTTCGGCCAGGATGTTCAGGATGTAGCGGAGGGTGACCACCCGGTCCGCCGTGGTGAGGGCATCGGCGTAGTTGAAGTTCTGCTCGAACTGGCCGGCAGCGTCCTCGTGGTCATTGGCATAGTTGCCCCAGCCCAGGCCGTTCATCGCTTCGGAAATGCCGGTGAGGTGGTCATACATGCGGGTGACGCCGCGGGCGTCGTAGCAGGGGCGGGGCGAATCGTCCCGGCCGTCGGCGGTACTCAGCGTCCCGTCGTCGTTCTTCTTCACCAGGAAGTACTCCACCTCGGCCCCCACCTTTGCCTGCATGCCCTTCTCCGCCAAGCGGGCCAGGGTGTTCTTCAGGATCACCCGAGGGGCGTAGGGCCAGGGCTTGCCGTTGACGTGCGGGTCGCAGTGGATGATGGCCAGGCCCTCCTTGATGAAGGGGACCGGGGTGAAAGAGGCGAGGTCCGGCACGGCGATCAGGTCCGGGTCCTGCGGCTTCTGGCCCATCAGGCCCGCAGCATAGCCAGCGAAGCCCATGGCACCGTCTTCGAGTTCGTCGGCGGCTTCAACGGGGACCAGCTTGGCGCAGGGTTTGCCGGTCATGTCCACGAAGGTGGCCAGCAGGAAGCGGACGCCGTGGGCCTTGGCGATGTCCGCCAGGGAAATCGTGGGCGCCCCGGAAACCTCGCGTTCTTCGGCGAAGGGCGGAGCGGTTACAGCAGGGGTTGCGACACTGGTCATCGAAACGTTCCTGTTCATTGGGTTAGCTATCAGTAAACCTTGTTGCACCAGAGTATCCAAAGTGGTGTTTCGCGTGATCGGCGGCAATGTTAATTCGGTGTTTCGTGGCGAGCTCGCCGGCGCCGGGGCAGATCCGGCAGGCAGCAACACCTCCCGCCCCATGCCAACCGGACCCCGGCAGACAGCTAAGCTGGGGAAACCCGGCAGCACGGCGAGTGCACCGCACGGGTTCGGCGGGTCCGGCAGTGAGGATCCCCGTCACTGGCCGCGGGAGGAATACGTAATGGCGCGAGCGACAGTCCAGGACGTCGCTAAGACGGCCGGCGTCTCCGTGGGGACCGTCTCCCGCGTCCTCAACGGCAGCCCGGCCGTCAGTGAGTCGAGCAAGGCAAAGGTGGCCGCGGCTATCCGCCAGCTCAACTACCGGCCCCTCGCCTCCGCCCGCGACCTGCGCCGCGACCGCACCATGCGGATCCTCGCCCTGGCCAAGAACTTGTACTCGCCGGTCATCAGCGAAGTCTTCCGCGGCGCCGGGGATGCTGCCGCCTTGTCCGGCTACGTCACCCTCATCGCCCCGACAGCCGGGGACAGGGAGCGCGAACAGCAGCTGGTGGACATGCTGCGCAACGGCTCCGTGGACGGGCTGATCATGTTTTCGCCAACAATGCCGGACGAAGACGTCGAGGAGATGGCTGAACAGCTGAGCGTGGTCCAGGTCTGCGAGATCGCTGACGCCGAGGCAGCATTCGGCGTCTCCATCGACGACCGGCAGGCAGCCTTCGACATCACGAGGCACCTCATCAGGACCGGCGGCCGGCGGATGGCGATGATCGGCACCAGGGTGGCCCGGTCCGGCCGGCTCCGCGAGGAAGGCTTCCGCAAGGCTGTGGCCGAAGCGGGCTTGTCTCCCGACCACATGCTTTTCACGGACGGGGACTTCGATTTCCATGCCGGCCGGCGCCTCGCCCGGGAGCTTCTCAGCTTGCGCCCCCTGCCCGACGCCGTGTTCTGCGGCAGCGACACAGTGGCTGCCGGATGCGTCCGCGAAATTACCGACGCGGGGTTGCGGGTACCCGGCGACATTGCCGTCGCAGGGTTTGACGACTCCATCCAGGCGGAGATGTGCGTCCCGGAGCTCACCACCATCAGGCAGCCGGCCTACGCCATGGGGCAGCTGGCTTTTGAAGCACTCCTGGCGCGCATGACCGAGCCGGAAGGGTACCGCCGCGGGCGGACCTTCCTCCCCCACGAGCTGGTGGTCCGGGACTCCACCAACGGCTGAGGCCAAGGGTTGACAGTCCAACGTGGCTCCTGTCACACTTCTTTGGAATCGATTCCAAACACGGGCGGGCGTTGCTTTTCCTCCATTGTGGAATCGATTCCAAACTGACCCTCGAAAAAGAAGCCAGCCAGGCAAAGGAGCCACTCGTGGACTTGATTCGACCTACCTCTCCGTTGCAGGAGGACACCACCGCCGCATCCGTGCCCAGCGCGAGCAAGAGCGGGACGGGCGGCGCATCCCGGCGGCGCACGCGCATCACCGCTGCCGCGGCTGCGGCCATGGCTGCCGGCCTGCTGCTGACCGCGTGCGGTGGCGGAGCTGCCACCCAGGCAACGGAGGCACCCGCCGCGGATCCGGCGTCGGCCGCCAACGCCACCGGCAGCCTCAACGTCTGCGGCGGCAAGGACGCCTCCGGCATCTACAAGGGCACGGTTGAGGCCTTCACCAAGGCCAACGGCAAGGTCACCGCCAAATACACCGAAATCGGGGCCACCACCGATGAGGCCCGCACGCAGGCCGTGCAGCGGCTCGAAGGCAAGTCCTCGGAGTGCGACATCTTCGTCACGGACGTCATCTGGACCTCCGAGTTCGCATCCCAGGGCTGGATCCTTGACCAAACCGAGCTCGTGGAGACCAACAAGGACCGCTTTATCCCCTCCACGGTGGAGACCGCCAAGTACGAGGACAAGTACTGGGCTTCCCCGTTCTTCACCAACGCCGGACTGGTCTACTACCAGAAGGACAAGGTGGCCAAACCCGAAACCTGGCAGCAGCTCTATGCTGAAGCGGCCGGGGCTGAGGGGAACAGCTTCGTCTACCAGGGCAAGCAGTACGAGGGCCTTACGGTGAACTTCCTTGAAATGCTCTACAGCGCCGGCGGAGAGGTGCTGGACGAAAACGGCGAAGTCAAGATCGATTCACCGGAGACCCGTGAAGTCCTCGACTTCATGGTGCAGGGCCTCGAGGACGGCGCGGCGGACCGCGCCGTGCTGACCTACAACGAGGACCCGGCACGCCTGGCCTACGAGTCCGGCAACTTTGGCTACCAGCGCAACTGGCCGCACGTCTACCGCCTGCTCAACGCCACCCCGCTGGCGGGCACCTTCGGCGTTGCCCCGCTTCCGGCCTGGGAAGGCGGCAAGGCCTCCGGCGTCCTGGGCGGCTGGAACCTGGCCATCTCGGCCCACTCGGCAAACCAGGCCGGCGCTGTGGCCTTCATTGATTTCGCCACCACCCCGGACTGGCAGAAGCACGTGGCCATGGACTTCTCGCAGGCCCCCGTCAGCGAGGCAGCCTATGCAGACCCCGAGGTCCTGGCCAAGATGCCGTTTGCCACCGAACTGCTCGCCTCGGTGAAGGGTGCCAAGCCGCGCCCGATCTCCCCGGTCTACCCGCAGATCTCCCAGGCGATCTACAAGAACGTCTACGCCGTGCTCTCCGGCACCGCCACCACCGAGGATGCGGTGAAGACGATGGCCGAAGAGCTCACGGCCGCAAAGGCGAGCTTCTGAGCATGGCAACCAAGTCCCTGTCCCCCGTCCGCCGGGGATCCAGCCGCGGCGTCAGCGGCCGTGACCGGGAGGAGCGGCGCCTGGCGTTCCGGATGACCGCTCCGTCCCTGGTCCTCATGGCCCTGGTGGCGGCAGTCCCCATCGGCTACGCCCTCTGGCTGTCCCTCAACCAGTACAGCGTCCGTACCGCCGGCCTGTCACGCTTCGTCGGGCTGGACAATTACATCGCAGCCCTCACCGGGCCGCACTGGTGGGCTGCCTTCGGCCAGACCTTCCTCTTTGCAGGGCTTTCGGTCTCACTCGAACTGGTGCTTGGCACGGCCATGGCACTGCTGCTCAACCTTGCCTTCAAGGGCCGCGCACTCCTGCGCGCCGTGGTGCTGCTGCCCTATGCGGTGGTGACGGTTGTCAGCGCCATCACCTGGGAAACGATGTTCCAGCCCAACCTGGGCCTGGTCACCAATGTCCTGTCAACGCTGGGCCTTCCCGGCGGGGACGTCGTCTGGCTCGGCGAGCACGGCTATGCGATGGCCGTGATCGTCCTTGCCGATGTCTGGAAGACGACGCCGTTCGCGGCCCTCATCATCCTGGCCGGTTTGCAGGTCATTTCGGCCGAGACCTACGAGGCCGCGGAACTTGACGGCGCCAGCAAGTGGCAGGCCTTCCTTTACGTCACCCTGCCCCTGCTCCGCCCGGCGATTGTGCTGGCGGCGATCTTCCGCACCATGGATGCCCTGCGCGTCTTCGACCTGCCGTTCGTGCTCACCCGCGGGGCCAACGGCACCGAATCAATGTCCATGCTGGCCTACACCGAGTTGCGCGAAAACCGGCTGGTGGGTGAAGGATCGGCCCTGTCCATCCTCACCTTCCTCACTGTCATGGTGGTCTCAGTGGTGTACATCCGCTTTGCAGGGGGCAACATCCGTGAAGTTGCCAAGGAGGAACAATGAGCACGCTGACCCCACAGCGCACGGCGGCGGAACCCGCCGCCCCAGGCGCACGGACACCCCGGCGCAGGCCGCGCGGCAGGGCGGAGCTGCATCCGGTGGTGTGGGTATTCGTCATCGCCGTGATGGGCTTCTCGCTCATACCGTTCTACTGGCTGGTCAACACCTCCCTCAAGAAGGGCGTGAGCCTGTCCCAGGGGGAACTCTTCCCAAGCCAGCCGACCTTCGAGAACTATGCGGCCGTGTTCCAGAACGCGGAGTTCCTCCTGGCCCTGCGCAACTCGGTGATCATCGCCGTCGTCACCACCACGGTGGCCCTGGTGCTGGCATCCTTCGCCGCCTATGCCCTGGCCAGGCTCAAAATGCGCCGCAAGGCGCTGATCCTTACCCTCGTCCTCTCTGTCACCACCTTCCCGGCCATTGCCATCGCGGCTCCGCTGTTCTCCATCTGGCGGGAAATCGGCCTGTACGACACACTCCTGGGCCTGATCATCCCGAAACTGACCTTCGCCTTGCCCCTGGCGATCTACACGCTGACCTCCTTCTTCAAGGAGATCCCGCGCGAACTGGAGGAATCGGCTTACATGGACGGTGCCACGCCGTTTACCGCCTTCCGCAAAGTCATCCTGCCCCTGGCCGTCCCGGGCCTTGCCACGACGGCGATCCTCGTGTTCATCTCGGTATGGAACGAATTCCTGCTTGCCGTCACCCTAACCACGTCCCCCGAGGCCCGTCCGGTCCCCGTGGCCATAGCGTTCTTCAGCGGGACCAGCGAATTTGACCAGCCGCTGGGCACCATCAGTGCGGCCTCGGTGATCATCACGGTCCCGCTGGTAGTCCTGGTGCTCCTGTGCCAGAAACGCATTGTCTCCGGCATGACCGCCGGCGCCGTCAAGGGCTAAAACCCAAAAGTTCCCACCCACAAGAAAAGGAAAAACCCCGTGAGTAACGAGCAGTCCCCCAGCCTGCAGGCTTCTGCCCTGCAAGAACCACACTCCAAGGAACTGAGGGTAGGCGTTGTCGGCATCGGCTGGGCCGGACAGCAGCACCTCATGGCCTACAACGCCCTGGACGGCGTCCGCATCGTGGCGCTGGCGGGAATGGAGGAGGAACTCCGCAACTCCCTGCAGGCCGAATATTCCATTCCCAACGCGTTCGCTGACTGGAAGGACATGCTGGAGCACGGCGGGCTGGACGCGATCAGCGTGGCAGTGCCCACCTTCCTGCACGCGCCCATCGCCATCGCCGCCCTGGAACGGGGAATCCACGTGCTGAGCGAGAAGCCCATCGCACGCAACGCCGTCGAAGGCCAGGCCATGGTGGATGCCGCCCGCAAGGCGGGGCGCGTCCTGGACGTCGCCTTCAACCACCGCCGCCGCGGCGACATCAAGGCGCTCAAGGGTGTCATTGACGACGGCGGGCTGGGCCGGCCGTATTATGCCAAGGCCTCCTGGCTCCGCCGCTCCGGCATCCCCACGCTGGGCAGCTGGTTCACCAACCCGGAGCTCGCCGGCGGCGGACCGCTGGCGGACATCGGCGTCCACGCACTGGACTATGCCCTGCACCTTCTCGGTGAGCCCAAGGTGGTGGCCGTCTCCGCCGCCACGCACTCTGAGCTGGGCCCCCAGGGGCGGGGCGGCGGAAGCCGGTACTCGGCGCAGGCCACCAGCCACGCGTTCGAGGTTGAGGACTTCGCGTCGGCATTCCTCCGGCTGGAGGGCGGCGGCACGCTGGTGATCGAGGCCAGCTGGGCAACCTACCGGGAAACGGACGACCTTTTGGACTTCACCGTCTACGGCACCGACGGCGGAGCCGAGCTCAAGGTGCAGGGCGCGCCCTTCCCGCCCGTGGGCCAGCTGCGGGTCTTCACCGACAAGGAGGGCGAATCCGCCGACTACGTGCCGCCGGTGCTTCCGGGCCGCGCCCATGACGCAGTGGTGGAAGACTTCGTAACGGCAGTGCGCGGCGGCGAGCAGGCCTGGGGCGAGCACGACGGCTCCCTGGCGCTGTACCGGGCACAGATCATCGATGCGTGCTACCAATCGGCACGCGAACAGAGGGAGGTTCGTCTCTAATGACCGACAAGCTGAGAATCCGCGTCTGGAACGAGGGCGTCCACGAGGCCATCAACGAGCCCTCCCACATCGGGGAGATCTACCCCGACGGCATCCACGGCGCCATCGCGGCAGGGCTCCGCTCCCACTACCCCGAGGCGGAGATCACGACGGCGGTGCTGGCCACCGACGACGAGCACGGCCTGGACGAGGAGGTGCTCGCGGAGACGGACGTCCTGCTCTGGTGGGGACACATGGCCCACCACGAGGTGAGCGACGCCGTCGTCGAACGCGTCCACCGGCACGTGCTCGGCGGGATGGGGCTCATCGTGCTCCACTCGGGGCACTTCGCCAAGGTCTTCACCAAGCTGCTGGGCACCACCTGCTCGCTGGCATGGCGGAACGACGGCGAGCGGGAGCTTGTGTGGACCGTGAAGCCGTCACATCCCATTGCCGAAGGCGTGGACAGCCCCATTGTCATCCCCGAGCAGGAGATGTACGGGGAACTGTTCGACATTCCGGACCCGGACGACCTGATCTTCATCAGCTCGTTCGCAGGCGGCGAGGTGTTCCGTTCCGGCGTGACCTTCACCCGCGGCAAGGGACGCATCTTCTACTTCAGCCCGGGCGACCAGGAGTACCCGGTGTACCACCACCCGCAGATCCAGCGGGTCCTGGCCAACGGCGTGAAGTGGGCGGCCCAGCCGGAGCTGCACCGCGCCGTCCCGGAGGTCACCAACCCTGCGCGGAACTGGTTCGGGGAGGCCTAGGACTCTTGTCCAGGTATGCAGGCTTCCGAGGCCTCTAAGTCGTCTTATCTGGACAAAAACTCCATTGCCGCGGCGGATTTCCCCATAGCCGGGGCGGGTTCCAGCAGGTAAAACTGAGAGATGACTACCCCAGAGCTGGTGCTAGGCCCCATGATGCGGTACGTGGACCAGACCTCGGCGAGCATCTGGGTGGAAACCCGGGACGCCGCCAGCGTGACGGTCAGCGCCGGAGCCGGGGAGTGGGAAGCGCGGACCTTCGCCGTCCACGGCCACCACTACGCCCTGGTGGAAGTGGACGGCCTGGAGTCCGGAACGGTGACGCCCTACACGGTGGCAGTCAACGGAATCCCAGTATGGCCCGAGCCCGGAACGCGGTTCCTGCCGCCGGTGATCGCCACGCTCAAACCCGGCAAGCCCCTGCGCCTGGCCTTTGGTTCCTGCCGCACCAGCGTCCCCCATGACGAATCGGGCAACCGGAGCCACGGGGTGGACGCGCTGCGGGCCTACGCCCTGGAAATGGGCTCCGGCGGCAAGGAGCCCTGGCCGGACCTGGTGGCGTTCCTGGGGGACCAGGTGTACGCCGATTCCACCAGCGACCAGATGCAGGAATTCATCAGAGCCCGGCGGGACATCACGGCGCCTCCGGGCGAGGAGCTCAAGGACTTCGAGGAGTACGCACACCTCTACTACCTGGCCTGGTCCGACCCCGCCAACCGATGGCTGCTGTCCACGCTGCCCAGTGCCATGATCTTCGACGACCATGACATCCGTGACGACTGGAATGCGTCGCTGAGCTGGCGGGAGGCCATGGAGAAAATGGACTGGTGGCATGGGCGGATCGTGGCGGGGCTTGCGTCCTACTGGGTGTACCAGCACCTGGGAAACCTGTCCCCCCAGGAGCGCGCCTCGGATGCGATCTGGCAGAAGATTGCCGCCCACCGCGGGGACGGAGAGCCGGACGTCAGCACCGAGCTCGACAGTTTCGCAGAACGGGCGGACCAGGATCCGGAAACCTACCGGTGGAGTTTCTGCCGCGACTTTGGCGACACCCGGCTGCTCGTGGTGGATTCCCGCGCCGCCCGGAACCTGGACCCGAACCACCGCGCCCTGCTGGATAAAGCCGAGATGGCCTGGCTGGATGCCCGGATGCGCGGCGGTTTCCGCCACCTGCTGGTGGCAACATCCCTGCCGTTCCTCCTGCCCATGGGACTGCACCACCTGGAGGCCTGGGACGAGGCAGTCTCCGAAGGCGCCTGGGGCAGGCTCCCGGCGCGGCTCGGTGAAAAACTCCGCCAGGCCGCGGACCTGGAGCATTGGGGCGCCTTCCAGGAGAGCTTCCGGCGGGTGGCCGCGATGGCCAAGGAAGTGGCCGACGGCGGGCGCGGGCCTGCCCCGGACAGCGTCACCTTCCTGTCCGGGGACGTGCATTTTTCCTACGTCTCCGAGGTGGAGCGGACTGCGGGCAGCCGCATCATCCAGGCGGTCTGCTCACCCATCCGCAATCCGCTCCCGCGGCTGATGCGGTCCTTCGGCGCCGTGATGTCCTACGGCCTGGCCACGCCGATCGGAGCATTGGCCGCACGCTCAGCCAAGGTCCCGGACCCGCCGTTCCGCTGGTCCGGGATCAAGGGCCCGTGGTTCGACAACAACCTGGCCTGCCTCGAAGTGGTGCCGGAAGGGCTGAAGCTGTGGTGGCAGCGGGGCGTCGTGGAGGGAGGCGACAACCTCAATCCGCGCCTGGAACGCGTGGCCGAAATAACCGTCACGTCACGCAGTGCGGGGCGTGCTGCCGTTACGCCCTCTTAGATCAGGCCCTGGGCCAGCATCGCGTCGGCAACCTTCACGAACCCGCCGATGTTGGCGCCGAGCACGTAGTTGCCCGGATCGCCGTACTCGTCAGCCGTGGAGGCGCACCGGTCGTGGATGCCCACCATGATCTCCGTGAGCCGCTCTTCAGTGTGCTCGAAGGACCACGAATCACGGCTGGCGTTCTGCTGCATTTCCAGCGCCGAGGTGGCCACCCCGCCGGCATTTGCCGCCTTGCCGGGGCCAAAGAGCACGCCTGCGTCCTGGAAGACTGACACGGCCTCGCGGGTGGACGGCATGTTGGCGCCTTCCCCGATCGCAAGGAGCCCGTTGCGCACCAGCCTGGCGGCAGCGTCGCCGTCGAGCTCGTTCTGCGTGGCGCAGGGCAGCGCCACGGACGCGTCCACGTCCCAGACGGAGCCGCCCTCCACGTAGGAGACGCCGGCGCGGCGTTCGGCGTAGTCCTTGAGGCGCCCGCGTTCCACTTCCTTGACTTCGCGGAGAAGCGCGACGTCGATGCCCGCCTCATCCACCACATAGCCGGAGGAATCGGAACAGGCCACCGCGGTGGCACCCAGGGACTGGGCCTTGGCGATCGCGTTGATGGCCACGTTGCCGGAGCCGGAGACCACCACGCGCTGGCCGTCGAAGGACGCCCCGCGGGTCTTCAGCATTTCCTGCGTGAAGATTACCGTTCCAAAACCCGTGGCTTCCGGCCGGACCAGGGATCCGCCCCAGGAAATGCCCTTCCCGGTGAGGACGCCGGATTCGTAGCGGTTGGTGATGCGCTTGTACTGGCCGAACAGGTATCCGATTTCGCGGCCGCCCACGCCGATGTCACCGGCCGGAACGTCCGTGTATTCACCAATGTGCCGGTACAGCTCGGTCATGAAGGACTGGCAGAACCGCATGACCTCGCCGTCGCTGCGGCCGCGGGGGTCGAAGTCCGAGCCGCCCTTGCCGCCGCCGATCGGCATGCCGGTAAGGGCGTTCTTGAAGATTTGTTCAAAGCCCAGGAACTTGACGATGCCCAGGTAGACCGAGGGGTGGAACCGCAGCCCGCCCTTGTACGGGCCCAGCGCCGAGTTGAATTCCACCCGGAAACCGCGGTTGATCTGCACCCGGCCTGAATCATCGGTCCAGGGGACGCGGAAGATGATCTGGCGCTCCGGTTCGCAGAGCCGCTCCAGGATGGCCGCCTCAAGGAATTCAGGGTGCCTGTCATGGACGGGCCCCAGGCTTTCGAAGACCTCAACTACTGCCTGATGGAACTCCGTTTCGCCGGGGTTCCTGGCCAGGACGGTGTCCCTGATGGCCTCCAGCCGTGCATCCATGAACTTTTCCTTACCGTGGCGCAACGTGGACGGCCGCACGGGGGCGGCATCGTCCCAAATAGTTTACGCTTCAACCTAACCTATTATGACCGGACATAGTTAAGCCGCCCGAAAGCTATGCCCTAATGTCCGTATTGTGACAGAAATATTCCGCTTAGTGATAATTGCCGTGACGATTCCGACTGGATCCCGCTGATGCCGCACGTCTGCCTCCTCCTCTCCGGCGCCGCCCTCCTGGTCAACGGGCTCGCCACCCTGGGGCACCTGCCCCGCCGCGACGCAGCCGTCCTGAGCCTGCTGGTGGGAACCGTGCAACTGGTGCTCGGCGTCGTCGTACTGTCCCTGGACGGTGCAGGCGGCACAACACCGGCAGCCGCCGGGATCCTGCTCTTCGGGTTGACCTACGCCTACGTGGGCCTGGCCACCCTGCTGGACCTTGGACCAAAAGGGGTGGGCTGGTTCTGCGGGATGGTTGCGTTCGTTGCCGTGCTGCTTGCCTTCTTCTGGCTCCCTGCCGATCTCCTCCTCGCGGTGCTGTGGCTGGCGTGGGCGGTGCTCTGGGGCCTGATGTTCGCCTCCCTGGCGCTGGGCCGGAGCCGGCTGGACCCCTTCATGGGCTGGGCACTGGTCCTGGCAAGCCAGGTGACGGCCACTGTACCGGCCTTCCTGGGGATCGCCGGGCTCTGGCCGTACAGTGCCCAGGTTGCCGCTGCCGCCGCCGGCCTGCTGGGACTCCTGTTCCTCGCCGCAGGGGTATTGGCCCGGCGCCGGCCGGCAAGGGAATTGCCCGAACCGGACAAACCCGGAACCCTGGCTGCACTGCCCCGGGAGGCACGGCGCTAGGAGGCACGCAACTGGCAGGCCCGGGACTGGGCGGCACAGCACTGGGCGCCGTGGCATACTGCCGTAACCAGTGCCTGCCGGATCCGCCGGCTGATGGCCGGAAGGGGTTTCGATGCAGGAATTCGTCATGGTGGACGAAACGGTGCGGCAGCATGTCCTTGACGCCCTGGCGCGGGCGGGCAACTCCGCAGATCCTGACTTCCTTCGGAGGTTCGAGGCTCACTTCCCGGAACTGTACCGCCTGTTCCGGTCCCTGTACGAATCCCGGCAGGACTGGCTGGACCAGCTGATTGCCCTGGTGGTGGAGAGCGCCCGCTCGTGGCAGGAGCGCCCCGCCGACCTGAAGGCCCTGGACGCCCGGCGGGAGGCGGACAGCGGCTGGTTCCTGTCCAACGCCATGCTGGGCGGCGTCTGCTATGTGGACCGGTATGCGGACAGCCTGGACGGGCTCCGCAAGCACATCCCGTACTTCAAGGAACTGGGGCTGACCTACCTGCACCTCATGCCGCTGTTCCTCGCGCCGGAGCCGCACTCCGACGGCGGCTACGCGGTGTCGAGCTACCGCCAGGTCAACCCGAAGCTGGGCACCATGGAACAGCTCCGCGACCTTGCGGCTGAGTTCCGCGGCCACGGCATCAGCCTGGTGGTGGACTTCATCTTCAACCACACCTCCGACGAGCACGAGTGGGCCCGGCGGGCCGCTGCCGGCGACCCGAAGTACAGCGACTACTACTGGATCTACCCGGACCGGACCATGCCGGACGCCTTCGAGCAGAACGTGCGCGAGATCTTCCCGGAGAACCACCCGGGGTCCTTCATCCGGATGGAGGACGGCCGCTGGGTGTGGGCCACCTTCCACACGTACCAGTGGGACCTGAACTACTCCAACCCGGACGTGTTCCGGGCGATGGCCGGGGAGATGCTGTTCCTGGCCAACCAGGGCGTGGATATCCTGCGGATGGATGCGGTGGCTTTCATCTGGAAGCAGCTGGGCACCCCCTGCGAGAACCTGCCCGAGGCCCACATCCTCCTGCAGGCCTTCAACGCCGTGTGCCGGCTGGCCGCCCCCTCACTGCTGTTCAAGTCCGAGGCGATCGTGCATCCGGACGAGGTGGCGCTCTACATCGATCCCGCCGAATGCCAGCTTTCCTACAACCCGCTGCAGATGGCGCTGATCTGGGAATCCCTGGCCACCCGGGACGTCTCGCTCCTGGCCCAGGCACTGGAGCGGCGGCACAACATCCCGGACGGCACCTCCTGGGTGAACTACGTCCGCAGCCACGACGACATCGGCTGGACGTTTGCCGACGAAGACGCAGCGGAACTGGGCATCAACGGCTTCGACCACCGCCGCTTCCTGAACTCCTTCTACGTCAACCGCTTCCCCGGCAGCTTCGCCCGCGGGGTGCCGTTCCAGGACAACCCCAAGACCGGTGACTGCCGCATCTCAGGGACGACGGCGTCGCTGTGCGGCATGGAGGTGGAGCCGGCTGAGGCGGTGGAGCGGATCCTCCTGGCCCACTCGGTTGCCTTCAGCACCGGCGGCATCCCCCTGCTGTACCTCGGCGACGAAGTGGGACAGCTCAACGACTACGGGTACGCGAAGGAGGAAGGGCACGACGCCGACAGCCGCTGGGTGCACCGGCCCCACTATCCGGAGGAGCAGTACGCCCGGCGGCACGACGCTGCCACGCCGGAAGCGGCGGTATACGCGGGCCTGAAGCGGATGATCGAGGTGCGCGCGGCCGCTCCCGAACTCGCGGGAACAACGCTTCTCGATTTCGGTACCCACAACCGGGGCGTCCTGGCCTACCAGCGGCCGGCAAGTGCAGCCGACGGCGGCGAAACGCGGGTCCTGGCCCTCGCCAACTTCAGCGACGAACCCCAGTCCCTGCCCGCCGAAACCTTCTCCGGGTTCTCGGGCGCCGCCGTCGACCTTCTCTCCGAAGCGGCGCTGCAGCTGGACGAGGGCGTCACGCTCCTCCCCCGCCAGTACCTCTGGCTGCGCGTCACTCCCGTTTGACCCCGCCCCTCCCAACTGGGTCGCAGCAGATGTCCTTTTGGGCCCCGAAACCGACATCTACTGCTACCCAGTTGGGCCTGCGGGGGCGGGTCGTGAAACCATACGGATCATGGCCCAGAAGATTGCGTACCAGGGTGAGCCCGGCGCCAACTCCAATATCGCGTGCAAGCAGATGTTCCCGGACATGGAAAGCGTGCCCTGCGCGAGTTTCGAGGATGCGTTTGAACTCGTAGCCAGCGGCGAGGCGGAGCTGGCCATGATCCCCATCGAGAACTCCATTGCCGGGCGGGTGGCGGACATCCATATCCTGCTGCCCCAGTCCAACCTGCAGATCGTGGGCGAATTCTTCCTGCCCATCCACTTCGACCTGCTGGGCATCCCGGGCAGCACCATCGGGGACGCCACCGAGGTCCACAGCCACATCCACGCCCTGGGCCAGTGCCGGAAGCTCATCCGCGAGCACGGCCTCAAACCCGTCATCGCCGGCGACACCGCAGGTTCTGCCCGGGAAGTGGCCGAGTGGAACGATCCTCGCAAGCTGTCCCTGGCGCCGCCGCTCGCCGCGCAGATCTACGGCCTGGAAGTCCTGGCCTCACGGGTTGAGGACGACCCCTCCAACACCACCCGCTTCGTGGTCCTGGCCCGCGAAAAGGAGCTGCCGGCCCGGGATGAACTCTCCGGACCGGCCGTCACCAGCTTTGTGTTCCGCGTCCGCAACGTCCCCTCCGCCCTGTACAAGGCACTGGGCGGCTTCGCCACCAACGGCGTGAACATGACACGGCTGGAAAGCTACATGGTGGGCAACGAGTTTGCCGCCACCATGTTCATGGCCGACGTCGAAGGCCACCCCGGGGACCTGCCGCTCAAGCTTGCCCTTGAGGAACTGGACTTTTTCACCACGGAGGTGCGGATCCTCGGCGTCTATGCGGCCGCGGAGTACCGGACGGGTCAGACGGTCAGCGGCTGACCTGCCCCGTGCCGCTTCAGGAGCGGCCCGAAGAACTCCGCCAGCTCAGTGGTGGCCGTCAGCGGCAGGACGTTGGCCACGTACTGGTCCGGCCGCACCACCACCACAACACCCCCGCGGTCCAGGCCCCGCAGCTCGAAGATGTCAGCTTTGGGGTCGGTGCCGTAAACCTTCTCGTAGTCCGTCAGCTTGAACGGGCCCACCTGGGGCTTGAAGACTGACGGCACCGCGTTGATGTCCAGCTCTGTGTGCGGCTGCTGGTAGACCACCTTCACGTCGAACCAGGCGTCAGGATCAGCGTCCGACGGCGTTGCGGCCAGCGGCGATTCCGTCGCCTCCGCGAGCCATGCGGCCAGCTTGTCCGTGGCGGACCCTGTGCCGGGGAGGGCGGGATCGGCGAATACGTAGATCCGCCACCGGCCGTCCGCCGTGGCGTGGTGGCCCAAGTGGATGGGGTTGGTGTCGCCCACCCGCACTACGGGGGCCGACTTGAAGCGTTTACCCACCGGGAAACCTGCGGCCAGGTCCTGGTGGTCCGGGCTGCCGACAATGAGCGACGGGGTGTACTGCGTCATGAAGCCGGCCGGGAACTCGGCGGTACTGACGTAGAAATCCTCCAGGTCCGAAGGGTGGGCGAACTCCTCGGGCTTCTTGGCCATCATGGTTGACCACTCTTTGTCGAAGTCGATGAGGTTTTTCGCCACCACCTGGCGCTCCTCCGAGTAGGTGGACAGCAGGCTTTCCGGGCTGCGGCCTTCCAGCACGTGCCCCAGCTTCCAGGCCAGGTTGAAACCGTCCTGCATCGATACGTTCATGCCCTGTCCCGCCTTCGCGCTGTGCGTGTGGCAGGCGTCGCCCGTGATGAACACCCGCGGCGTCTGCTTGCCGCGCTGGTCCGGAAGGACGTCGTCAAACCTGTCCGTCAGGCGGTGGCCCACCTCGTACACGCTGTGCCACGCCACGTTCCGGACATCAAGGGTGTAGGGGTGGAGGATCTCGTTGGCCTGGTGGATGATCTGCTCAATGGTGGTGGCGCGCACGGCGCCCTTGTTGTCCGGATCCACCACGCCAAGGTCCACATACATGCGGAAGAGGAAGCCTCCCTCACGGGGGATCAGCAGAATGCTGCCCTTTTCGCCCTGGATGGCGCATTTGGTGCGGATGTCCGGGAAGTCCGTAACCGCAAGGACGTCCATGACGCCCCAGGCATGGTTGGCGGCATCGCCGGCAAGGTGGCACCCGATCGCGTCCCGGACCTTGCTCCGCGCGCCGTCCGCACCGATGACGTACTTGGCGCGGACCACCCGCTCCTGGCCTTCGCCGGCCCCGTCGGAGTGCGCCAGGGTCACGGTGACGGGATACTCCCCCTGTCCGGTGACCTCAAGGCCGCGGAACTCGTAGCCGTAGTCCGGCACCATGCGGGTGGGCGAGTTGGCCATGAACTCCGCGAAGTAGTCAAGGACCCGGGCCTGGTTGACGATCAGGTGCGGGAACTCGCTGATTCCCATTTCGTCGTCCACTGCGCGGGCGGCCCGGACGATGCGGGAGCGGTCCTCGGGGTCCGGCTTCCAGAACGCCATCTCGGTGATCCGGTAGGCCTCGGCGATGATGCGCTCGGCGAACCCGAAGGCCTGGAAGGTCTCAACGCTGCGGGCCTGGATCCCGTCAGCCTGGCCGATGGGAAGCCGTCCCGCCCGGCGCTCGATAATGCGCGTGGTCACGTTGGGGAACTGCGAGAGCTGTGCGGCGGCGAGCATGCCGGCGGGCCCGGTGCCCACAATGAGCACGTCAACCTCGTCCGGGAGCTCAGCTGGGCGGTTGATGCCGACGCCGGCTGCCGGCCTGACGCGCGGGTCTCCGGATACATAGCCGTGGTGGTGGAACTGCACGGGTTTCCTCACTTCGTTGTGTGGGTGTTCAGGCGAATCAATGTTCGATAATAGAATTTCAGTTTCCATATAAGAAAGCTGTGCGACTGAGCACCACAGTACGCCACCTGTGATGCGGACGACAAGGGTGCCCGGATGCGCCAAAATTCGGGGTTGACGGACGGCCCGGCGAGCGCGATAGTGATCGTATACGATTTCGTACCTCGCAAGGAGATACATTGGAGCACGTCCACGGAGACACCCTGGCAGGGGCCCGCAAGGTGATCGCGGTGCACATCAACTACCCCAGCCGGGCAGCCCAGCGGGGGCGCACTCCAGCGCAGCCGTCCTACTTCCTGAAGCCGCCGTCGTCGCTCGCCCTCAGCGGCAGCGCTGTTGAACGGCCGGCGGGATGCGAACTGCTCGGCTACGAAGGCGAGATTGCCCTGGTCATCGGCAAGGCCGCCCGGCGCGTCAGCCTGAAGGACGCCTGGAGCCACGTTGCCGCCGTGACCGCCAGCAACGATCTTGGCGTCTACGACCTCCGCTACGCGGACAAGGGTTCCAACCTGCGCTCCAAGGGCGGCGACGGGTTCACGCCGGTGGGCCCGGCACTGATCCCGGCAGACGCCGTCGACCCCTCCCGCCTGCGCCTCCGCACCTGGCACAACGGCCAGCTGGTCCAGGACGACACCACCGGGGACCTGCTCTTCCCGTTCAGCCGGCTGGTGGCGGACCTTTCGCAGCTGCTCACGCTCGAAGAAGGGGACATCATCCTCACCGGCACTCCGGCGGGCGCGTCCGTGGCAAGGCCCGGCGATGTGCTGGAGGTGGAGGTGGGCACCGTGGACGGCAGCCTCACCACCGGCCGGCTGGTCACCCGGGTGGAGGAAGGCACGACGCCGTTCGCGGACTTTGGTGCCTGCCCCAAAGTTGATGACCTGCAAAGGGAGGAGGCGTGGGGTTCGCGCGAGGCTGCGGGGCTGTCTGCCCCTGCCAGCGTCCTTACCCCTGGGCTGAAAGCCAAGCTGGAGTCCGTGGCCACGGCCACCCTGTCCTCGCAGCTGCGCAAGCGCGGCCTCAACAACGTGAGCATTGACGGCCTGCAGGCCACCCGGCCTGACCGCCGCGTGGTGGGCCTGGCCCGGACCCTGCGCTACGTGCCCAACCGGGAGGACCTCTTCAAGACCCACGGCGGCGGTTTCAATGCCCAGAAACGGGCCATCGACTCCGTGAACGAGGGCGAGATCCTGGTCATGGAGGCGCGCGGCGAAAAGGGCACCGGAACCGTGGGCGACATCCTGGCCCTGCGTGCCCAGGTCCGCGGCGCCGCAGCGATCATTACCGACGGCGGCGTCCGCGACTACACCGCCGTTGCCGGGCTGGAGATGCCCACCTACTTCGCCAACCCGCACCCGGCGGTGCTGGGCCGCCGCCATATCCCCTGGGACACGGACATCACCATCGCCTGCGGCGGGGCCACCGTCCAGCCCGGGGACATCATCGTGGCCGACTCCGACGGCATCCTGGTGATCCCGCCGGCCATCGCCGAAGAACTCGTGGAGGACTGCATCGCACAGGAGCAGGAAGAAGCCTTCATCTTCGAGATGGTCAAGCAGGGCAACAGCGTGGACGGCCTCTACCCTATGAACGCCGAGTGGCAGGCACGGTATGAGGAGTGGAAAGCAGGCAAGGCCAATGGCTGAAACAGTGCTGGCCGCAGGCAGCAAGTCCCAACAGGCCTACGAAGCGGTGAAGGCCCGGATCGTGGAGGGCACCTACTCCCCCGGCTACAGGCTGGTCCTGGGGAGCATCGCCAAAGACCTGGGGGTCAGTGTGGTTCCGGTCCGGGAAGCCATCCGGCGGCTGGAGGCAGAGGGGCTGGTGACGTTTGAACGGAACGTCGGCGCCACCGTGGCCGGGATCGATCCCACCGAATACCTCTACACGATGCAGACCCTGAGCATTGTGGAGGGTGCCGCCACCGCGCTGTCCGCTCCACTGATCGATACGGTGGCCATTGCCCGTGCCCGGGTTGTGAATGAGCAGATGCGTGAATGCCTCAACCACTTTGACCCCGTCAGGTTCACTAGGCTCAACCAGGATTTCCACAGCATCCTGTTCGAACACTGCCCCAACCCGCACATCCTGGACCTGGTCCACCGCGGCTGGAACCGGCTGGCAGCGCTGCGGTCCTCCACCTTCCGTTTTGTCCCGGGCCGCGCCCATGAATCGGTGAACGAGCACGAGGCGCTGCTCCAGCTCATCGAGTCCGGAGCCGCCGCCGACGAGATCGAGAAAGCCGCGCGGCTCCACCGCTCCGCCACCTTGGACGCCTACCTGGCACAAAGCAAGCAGTAAACCTACAAGTTAGGACCCAATGATGACCTCTCCCGTAGAAACGCCCAGCACCCATTACGTGCCGCAGGACCTGCCCACCTCCATCCAGCACTACATCAACGGCCAGTTCGTTGATTCCGTGGGCGGAGCGACCTTCGATGTCCTGGATCCGGTGTCCAACAGGAACTACGCCACCGCCGCGGCAGGCCAGAAGGAGGACATCGACCTCGCCGTCGCCGCCGCCCGCGAAGCTTTCGTCAACGGCCCCTGGCCGAAGATGAAGCCCCGCGAACGCGCCCGCATCCTGAACAGGATCGCCGACGCCGTCGAGGCGCAGGAAGCCCGGCTCGCCGAGCTCGAGACCTTCGACACCGGGCTGCCCATTACCCAGGCCAAGGGCCAGGCGCTGCGGGCGGCGGAGAACTTCCGGTTCTTCGCGGACCTGATAGTTGCCCAGTTCGACGACGCCATGAAAGTCCCCGGCTCACAGATCAACTACGTGAACCGCAAGCCGATCGGCGTCGCCGGGCTGATCACCCCGTGGAACACGCCGTTCATGCTGGAGTCCTGGAAGCTGGCACCGGCCCTGGCCACCGGCAACACCGTGGTCCTCAAACCGGCCGAGTTCACCCCGCTGTCGGCATCGCTGTGGGCCACCATCTTCAAGGACGCAGGCCTGCCCGACGGCGTCTTCAACCTGGTCAACGGACTGGGCGAGGAAGCCGGCGACGCCCTGGTGAAGCACCCGGACGTCCCGCTGATCTCCTTCACCGGCGAGACCACCACCGGCCAGACCATCTTCCGCAACGCCGCCGCCAATCTTAAGGGCCTGTCCATGGAGCTCGGCGGCAAGTCCCCCTGCGTGGTGTTTGCCGACGCCGAGCTGGACGCCGCGATCGACTCTGCACTCTTCGGGGTCTTCTCCTTGAACGGCGAACGCTGCACCGCCGGCTCCCGCATCCTGGTGGAGCGCGCCATCTACGACGAGTTCTGCCAAAAGTACGCCGCGCGTGCCAAGAACATCGTGGTCGGCGACCCGCACGACCCCAAAACCGAGGTGGGCGCCCTGGTCCACCCGGAACACTACGAAAAGGTGGCCTCCTACGTGGAGGTCGGCAAGTCCGAAGGCCGGCTGCTGGCGGGCGGCGGCCGCCCCGACCACCTGCCCGAAGGCAACTACATCGCACCTACCGTGTTTGCCGACGTCGCACCCGATGCGCGGATCTTCCAGGAGGAAATCTTCGGTCCAGTCGTGGCCATCACCCCGTTCGACAACGACGACGAAGCCCTCGCCCTGGCCAACAACACCCGTTACGGCCTGGCCGCCTACATCTGGACGCAAAACCTGACCCGGGCGCACAACTTCTCCCAGAACGTGGAGGCCGGCATGGTGTGGCTGAACAGCCACAACGTCCGTGACCTGCGCACCCCGTTTGGCGGCGTCAAGGCCTCCGGCCTGGGCCATGAGGGCGGCTACCGTTCCATCGACTTCTACACCGACCAGCAGGCCGTCCACATCACGCTCGGCACCGTCCACACGCCCAAGTTCGGCAGCATCGAGGACTCCGCCGCCAACGAAGGCTGAGCACCGGCACCCACGCCAGCCCGCCGGCGTCGTCCTTTCCCAAAAACCTTTCAAAGAAGAGAGACCATCATGACCAACTTCGTTCCCACCCCTTCCGTCCCGGCACCGGACATTGTCCGCTGCGCCTACATGGAAATCGTGGTCACCGACCTCGCCAAGTCCCGCGCCTTCTACGTGGACATGCTCGGCCTGCACGTCACCGAAGAGGACGAGAACGCGATCTACCTGCGGACCCTCGAGGAGTTCATCCACCACAACCTGGTGCTGCGCAAGGGACCCGTCGCCGCCGTCGCTGCTTTCGCCTACCGGGTGAAGTCCCCCGCCGAGGTGGACGCCGCCGAGGCGTATTACAAGGAACTGGGCTGCCGCACCGAGCGCCGCAAGGAAGGCTTCACCAAGGGGGTGGGCGACTCCGTCCGCGTGGAGGATCCGCTGGGTTTCCCATATGAGTTCTTCTACGAAGTGGAGCACGTGGAGCGCCTCACCCAGCGCTACGACCTCTACTCCGCCGGCGAACTGGTCCGCCTGGACCACTTCAACCAGGTCACCCCGGACGTTCCCCGCGGCCGCAAGTACCTGGAGGACCTGGGCTTCCGCGTCTCCGAGGACATCCAGGATTCCGACGGCGTCACCTACGCCGCGTGGATGCACCGCAAGCAGACGGTCCACGACACCGCCCTGACCGGCGGCAACGGCCCCCGGATGCACCACGTCGCGTTCGCCACCCACGAGAAGCACAACATCATCCAGATCTGCGACAAGATGGGCGCCCTGCGCATCAGCGACCGGATTGAACGCGGCCCCGGCCGGCACGGCGTCTCCAACGCCTTCTACCTCTACATCCTGGATCCGGACGGCCACCGCGTGGAGATCTACACGCAGGACTACTACACCGGCGACCCGGACAACCCCACCATCACCTGGGATGTGCACGACAACCAGCGCCGCGACTGGTGGGGCAACCCCGTCGTCCCGTCCTGGTACACCGAGGCCTCCCTGGTCCTGGACCTGGACGGCAAACCCCAGCCCGTCATCGAGCGCGAGGAAAAGTCTGAGATGGCCGTCACGGTGGGTGCCGACGGCTTCTCCTACACCCGCAAGGATGGAGCTCCTGAAGAGGACCGGACCGGTTTCAAGCTTGGGGCGCAGCTGTAGCCATGCTGGATGACAAGACGATCGAGGCCATCGCGGACGAGCTGGTGGAGGCAGGCCGGAACCGGAAGCCTGTTCCGCGCCTGACGGCCCGGTACCCGGACATGACCGTGGAGGACTCCTACGCGGTCCAGCAGTTGTGGCGGCGGCGGAACGAGGAAGCCGGCCGGACCCTGGTGGGGCGCAAGATCGGCCTGACGTCCAAGGCCATGCAAGCCGCTACCGGCATCACAGAACCGGATTACGGCGCCATCTTTGATGACATGGTGCTGGAAACCGGGTGTTCCGTGGAGTGGGACAAATACACCCATCCGCGGGTGGAGGTGGAGCTGGCGTTCGTGTTGAAGGACGGGTTGAAAGGCCCCGGTGTCACTATCTTCGATGTCCTGAATGCCACCGACTACGTGGTTCCAGCCCTGGAAATCCTTGATTCGCGGATCGAGATGGAGGGCCGGACCATCGTGGACACCATCTCGGACAACGCCGCCATGGGCGCCATGGTGGTGGGCGGACGTCCCGTCAAGCCCGACGCCGTGGACCTGCGCTGGGTTTCGGCCATCCTCTACAAGAACCAGACAGTGGAGGAAACCGGGGTGGCCGCGGGAGTCCTGGACCATCCGGCGAACGGCGTGCACTGGCTGGCCAACAAGATCGCCGCCCACGGGGATTCACTGCAGGCCGGTGACATCATTCTGGCAGGGTCCTTCACCCGCCCGCTCTGGGTGTACAAGGGCGACACCGTGCACGCCGACTACGGACCCCTGGGGAGTGTCACATGCCGTTTCGACTAGGGGACACCTTCCGGGATGCACTTGCTGCACAAAAAGGTGAAGCTGGCCGGCCGCTGGCAGGAATGTGGGTCTGCTCCGGCAGCCCGCTGATCGCCGAGCTCTGCGCCGGGTCCGGCCTGGACTGGCTGCTGGTGGATGCCGAGCACAGCCCCAACGGACTCGAATCCGTCCTGGCCCAGCTGCAGGCCATCCACGGCTACCCGGTCCAGGTGATGGTCCGCCCGCCCGTCAACGACGCCGTGGTGATCAAGCAGTACCTGGACCTGGGGGTGCAGAACCTGCTCGTCCCCATGGTGAACTCGGTTGCCGAGGCGGAGGCTGCGGTGGCAGCCACGCGCTATCCGCCGCACGGCGTCCGCGGGGTCGGCTCCGCACTGGCCCGGGCCGCCCGCTGGAACCGGGTGCCGGACTACCTGGCCCGCGCCAACGAAACCATCAGCGTCACGGTGCAGATCGAATCGACGGCGGCGGTGGACGCGGTGGAGGACATCCTGAAGGTGGGCGGCGTGGACGCCATCTTTGTCGGCCCGTCGGACCTCGCCGCCTCCATGGGACTGCTGGGACAGCAGGAACACCCCGAGGTGCGCGCCGCCGTCGAACACTGCCTGGCTGCCGCCAAAGCGGCCGGCAAGCCCGCCGGCGTCAACGCCTTCAACCCGGATACTGCCCGGCACTATCTCGACGCCGGGGCCAACTTCATCCTGGTGGGCGCCGACGTCGCGCTCCTGGCAAGGGGTTCCGAAGCCCTCGCCGCTCGGTACGTCCAGGCGGAGAACACCAAGCCAGCAGACGGCGGCGCCCCCGCTAGTTACTGACTTAAACACAAGGACCGCACCAGGGCAGTTTGGGGGACCTGCCCCGGCGCGGGGTCTGTTGTTCCGCCTGGCTAGGCGAGGGAGAGGAAGAGCTTCTCCAGCTCTTTCCTGTCCATGGTGTTGTCCTCGCGGACAATGCACTGTTCCAGGCCGCTTGCGATGATCGCGAAACCTGCCCTGTCCAGCGCCTTGGAGACGGCAGCGAGCTGCGTGACGATGTCCTTGCAGTCCCTGCCCTCCTCCAGCATCCGCGTGACAGCGGCGAGCTGCCCTTGGGCGCGCTTGAGGCGGTTGACCACTGGGGCCAGTTCAGTCGAGTCGAGTTCCATGAGGTCTCCGTAGGTGGGGTTCTTGCCTCCAACTATATACCCCTCGGGGTGTTTTGACTACCCCCGGGGGTATCTGTAATACTCGGTGGGGTATTCATCATTCCCCTATCGAGAGGCCAGCAATGACTTCCCCTTCGACGGCACCCGCTGTTACCGCCCTTGCTCCCGAGACCCTGCGTTCCTGGATGGACCAGCACCAGGACCTCGTGGTGATTGACGTGCGTTCGGCTGCTGAGTTCGAGTCCATGCACATCCGCGGCTCCTACAACGTGCCGCTGCCGCTGCTGTCCGAGCACACCGACGAGCTCGCCGCCCGCCTTGGATCCCGCGTGGTCCTGGTCTGCCAGTCCGGAGCCCGCGCCGAGCAGGCCCGCCAGCGGCTGGGCAAATCCGGGATCGACGGCGCCTACGTGCTGACCGGCGGGGCGCCCGGCTTCGCCGCTGCCGGCGGTGACGTGGTCAAGGGCAAGAACCGCTGGGACCTGGAGCGGCAGGTCCGCCTTGTCGCCGGGTCCCTGGTGGTCCTGGGCCTGGCCGGCGGCAAGTTCGTCTCCCCGAAGATCCGGACGCTCGCCGGGGTCATCGGTACGGGCCTGACCTTCTCCGCAGCCACCAACACCTGCGCCATGGGCCAGGCGATCTCGGCGATGCCGTGGAACAAGGCGGCCAAGGAACCCACCCGCGAAAGCGCCATCCTTACCCTGCCCGTCAACACCGAGGTGAATGCCGAGGCCAAGGCATCATGACAGCCACCCTCATCCTGGTCCTGGCCCTCTCGGTGGTCATCGGGCTCTCGCTCGGCGTCCTGGGCGGCGGCGGATCAATCCTGACCGTCCCGATCCTGGTCTACGTGGCCGGGTTCGAGGCCAAGGAAGCGATCGCGGCGTCCCTGTTCGTCGTCGGCGTCACCTCCGCGGTCAGCGTGCTCAGCCACGCCCGCGGCGGCAGGGTGATGTGGCGGACCGGCCTGATCTTCGGCGCCGCCGGCATGGCCGGCGCGTTCGTCGGGGGCCTGCTGGGCGGGCACATCCCCGGCCAGATCCTGCTCATCGCCTTCGCCATCATGATGGTGGCCACCTCTGTGGCCATGCTCCGCGGCCGGAAGAAAAAGAACGACGACGACGGCGCGCCGGTCAAGCACGACCTGCCCCTGGGCAGGGTCCTGCTGGACGGCGCGGTCGTCGGGCTGATCACCGGCCTGGTCGGCGCGGGCGGCGGATTCCTCGTGGTCCCGGCCCTGGCACTGCTCGGCGGCCTGCCGATGTCCGTGGCAGTGGGCACCTCCCTGGTGGTCATCGCCATGAAGTCCTTCGCCGGACTCGCCGGATACCTCACCACCGTCCAGCTCGACTGGGGCATCACCCTCGGCGTCACGGCCGCCGCGATCGTTGGCAGCCTCATTGGTTCGAAGCTGGCCGGCCGGATCCCCGAAGCCGCTCTGCGGAAGGCCTTCGGCTGGTTCGTCCTGGCCATGGGAACCTTCGTCCTCATCCAGCAGGCCCCGGCCGACCTGCGCTGGTTCATCGCCGCCGGAGTCGCAGC
Organism: Pseudarthrobacter quantipunctorum; assembly: GCF_045291495.1. Taxonomy (NCBI): domain Bacteria; kingdom Bacillati; phylum Actinomycetota; class Actinomycetes; order Micrococcales; family Micrococcaceae; genus Pseudarthrobacter; species Pseudarthrobacter quantipunctorum. Next base: position 119,749 of record NZ_CP148033.1, on the reverse strand, counting down.
CCTCACCGCAGCCACCGCGGGCATCTGCTGGTTCTTCATCAGCTCCTGCCCCCTGCGCAGCCGCACCGGCCGCCGCAGCAAAATCCCCTCACCCGCCTAGACCAACCACCCCTACCCAAGGAGAACACCATGGGCCTCATCAGCTCCCTGAAAAAAGCCTTCAGCAAGCCCTACACAACGGTCTCAGTAGCTGAGGCCAAGGATCTCCTGTCCTCAGGCGCCGCGCTGATCGATGTCCGCTCTGCCCAGGAATGGCGCTCCGGACGGGCTCCCCAGGCGAAGCACATCCCGCTGGACCGGCTGCAGGCCAGCACCGCGGGAATCAACAAGAACAAGCCCGTGATCGCTGTCTGTGCCTCCGGGGTTCGCTCCGCGTCAGCGGCACGGCTCCTTGCCTCCCAGGGGTACCAGGCCTACTCCCTGCGCGGCGGCATGGGCGCCTGGCGCTCGGCCGGCGAGCCCGTCCGCTAGCACCAGCACACAATCTTTCGAAGGAGAAACATCATGGCTGAAATCACCATCGCCGAAGCCGAACAGCGGCGCTCCAGCGCCCGCATCCTCGATGTCCGCGAGGACTTCGAGGTCGAGGAAGGCATGATCCCCGGCGCCCTGCACATCCCCATGGGCCAGCTGCAGGCACGCCTGTCCGAGCTGGACCCCGCAGTCCCCGTCATCGCGGTCTGCCGCAGCGGCAACCGTTCAGCCCGCGTGGCCGACGCCCTCAACGGAGCCGGCTACACCGCCGACACCATGGCCGGCGGCATGATCGCCTGGGCCCGCGCCGGCCTCCCCACCACCTGACCCTTACCGCCCGGCCCACACGCACACCAAGACAACCCCCGAAAGGACACGAAAGACGATGGCAACCATCGACGTCACCGAACAGAGCTTCGCCCAGACCCTGGAGAGCAACGAGATCGTCTTCGTTGACTTCTGGGCAGCATGGTGCGGCCTGTGCCGCATGTTCGCCCCCACCTACGGGGCCGCGGCCGAACGGCACCCGGACATCACCTTCGCCAAGGTGGACACCGAAGCAGAACAGGCCCTGGCCGCAGCGGCGAGCATCACCTCCATCCCCACCCTGATGGCCTTCAAGGACAAAACCCTCGTTTTCTCCCAGCCCGGAGCCCTCAACGCCACCGGCCTGGAAGAAGTCATCCAGGCCGTCAAGAACCTGGACATGGACAAACTCCGGGCAGATGCAGCCCAGCAGCCCGCCTGACGCGGGAGCACCACGGGAACCATTGCGCACCATCACCGCGGACGGCCTCGCCGAAATCTGGCCCGCCGCCACGGTAGTGGATGTCAGGAGCCGGGAGGAGCATTCAACCGCTTTCATCCCGGGCAGCCTGAACATCCCGCTGGATGAGCTGGGCTCCCGCCTGGTAGACCTGCCCAACGAAACCCTGTACCTGCTGTGCGGCTCCGGCAAGCGCAGCAGCCAGGCCGCCCGGATGCTCATTGACCGCGGGTACACCGCCGTGAACGTCGCAGGCGGGATCACCGAGTGGTACCGCAACGGCCATCCCGTCACTTACGCGCCGGCGTCGGAAACCACGCCGAAGCCCCCACGGAGGCGCACCCTTACGGGCCTCCTGGATTTTTTCCGGGGACGCCTGCACCACAATTCCTGACCGGCAGGAGTCCCCTTGCTGGATACCCCCCGGGGTATTACACTGGAAGCAAGAAATCCCCCACCACCTACTCCACGAAGGAGAGCACCAGATGCTTATCGAGCGCATTTACGATGAAGACCTCGCCCAGGCCAGCTACCTGATCGGCTGCCAGGCCAAGGGTGAAGCGATTGTGGTGGACGGCCGCCGCGACATCGCGGTGTACCAGGATCTGGCCGCGAAGAACGGCATGAAGATCGTGGCCGTCACTGAAACCCACATCCACGCCGACTACCTCTCCGGCACCCGTGAGCTGGCCGCCGCCACCGGCGCGAAGATCTACGTCTCCGGCGAGGGCGGACCGGACTGGCAGTACGAATTCGACGGCGAACGCCTTCACGACGGCGACGCCATCACCCTGGGCAACATCACCATCAAGGCCCTCCACACCCCCGGCCACACCCCCGAGCACCTGTCCTTCCTGGTCACCGACGGCGCCTTCAGCGACCAGCCCGGCTACCTGCTCTCAGGCGACTTCGTCTTCTCCGGCGATCTCGGCCGCCCGGACCTGCTGGACGAGGCAGCCGGCGGCATCGACACCCGCTTCGAAGGCGCAAAGCAGCTCTTCGCCAGCCTGCGGGACAAGTTCCTCACCCTGCCGGACTACGTGCAGGTCCACCCCGCCCACGGCGCCGGCAGCGCCTGCGGCAAGGCCCTGGGTGCCATCCCCTCCTCCACCGTGGGCTACGAGCGGCTCTACGCCTGGTGGGGCCCCTACCTCGCCGCCAACGACGAACAGGGCTTCATCAACGAACTCCTCGACGGCCAGCCCGACGCCCACGCCTACTTCGGCCGGATGAAGCGCGAAAACCGTGAAGGCCCCGCCATCATGGGCGAGCGCACCCCGCTGCCCGAGCTCGCCCCGGGCACCGTCGCAGCAGGCCTGGCAGCAGACACCCTGACCTTCATCGACACCCGCCCCAACAGCGACGTCCACGAAGCCACGGTTGCCCGCTCCCTGAACGTCCCGGCCGGCAAGTCCGTGGCCAGCTACGGCGCCTGGGTAGTCAACCCTGAGACCGACAAGAACCCCTTGGTGCTGCTCGCACCGGACCAGGAAGCCGCCATGGACATGTGGGACCACCTGGTCCGCGTCGGCATCGACAACGTCGCCGGCTACCTCACCAGCATCGAAGGGCTCCCCACCGCCACCCCGAAACTCATCCAGCCCGAGGAACTCGACGGCTTCGACGCCGCCATGATCCTGGACGTCCGCAACAAAACCGAGCACACCGCCGGACACATCCCTGGCTCCTACCAGCTCAGCGGCGGCCGCGTCATGTGGCATCTGGACGAACTCCCCGCCAACGGCACCATCATCACCTACTGCCAGTCCGGAGTCCGGAACTCAGTAGCAGCCAGCGCCCTGCGCCGGGCCGGATACGACGTCGTCGAACTCGACGGCAGCTACGCAGCCTGGGACGCCTTCCAGCAGACCCGACAGAACGCCGTCTCAGCAAAGTAGACCCCTAAGACCGCCCGGGCAGGACCCCCTCCTGCCCGGGCAGCCCGGGCGCGCCCCCGCGCGTCCGGGCATCCTTATATCCCCACCACGAAATATCCCCACCACGAACGGAGAACTCCGCATGCAGGGCAGGACAATCCCACGCCATGGCCGGGGGTCAGGCGGTACCGTGCTGGGGCTTCGGCAAAACCTGGCACAGTTCATGCTGCTGGTGGCGGTCAACGCCCTGGTGGGCGGCACACTGGGCCAGGAGCGCACCGTGCTGCCGCTGCTCGCGGACCAGGTCTTCGGCCTGGACCAGTACACCACCGCCCTGACGTACATCATGGCGTTCGGGCTGGCCAAGGCCGCCACCAACTACTTCGCCGGAACACTCTCGGACCGCTACGGCCGGAAACCGGTACTCATTGCCGGCTGGCTCATTGCCCTCCCGGTCCCGCTCCTGCTGATCTTCGGCGATTCCTGGGGCCTGATCGTGGCAGCCAACGTGGTGCTGGGCATCAGCCAGGGCCTCACCTGGTCCACCACCGTAATGATGAAGATGGACCTCGTGGGCCCCGAACGCCGGGGCCTGGCCATGGGACTCAACGAAGCTGCCGGCTACCTCGGGGTTGCCGGCACGGCGCTGGCCACCGGCTACATCGCCTCAACCTACGGACTGCGGCCCTGGCCCTTCCTGCTCGGGGCAGCGTTCATCGCCATCGGCCTGGGGCTGTCCGTGCTGGCAGTGCGCGAGACACACCACCACGCCAAAACCGAGGCTGCCAGCCACGTCTCCGTCCACGCAGGAGCCCGGGCCGGCCTGAGCAGCCGCGAAGTCTTTACGCTCACCAGCTTCCGCGACAGGTCGCTTTCCTCCGTCAGCCAGGCCGGGCTGGTGAACAACCTCAACGACGGCCTCGCCTGGGGACTTTTTCCCGTCCTGTTCGCCGCTGCGGGATTGAGCATCGAACGCATCGGAATCCTCGCCGCGGTCTACCCGGCCGTCTGGGGTGCGGGGCAAATGGTTACGGGCCCGCTCTCGGACCGGATCGGCCGCAAACCGCTCATCGCCGGAGGCATGCTGGTCCAGGCCGGTGCGCTGGCCATGGTCGCCGTCGGGCAGGATTTTGGAACCTGGCTCGCAGCGCTGGTCCTGCTCGGCGCCGGCACGGCGATGGTCTACCCCACCCTCCTCGCGGCAATCGGCGACGTCGCCCATCCACTCTGGCGGGCACGTTCCGTGGGGATCTACCGGCTGTGGCGGGACGGGGGCTTTGCTGTGGGAGCCCTGCTTTCCGGGGTTCTTGCCGATGCTTACGGCATCCCGGCGGCGGTGCTTGTGGTTGCCGCCATCACCGCAGCATCCGGCGTGCTGGTGGCCGTCCGGATGCGCCGGACGGACCATCACCGGCGCACCTAAGCCCAGTGCAGCTCATCCGGCAGGGAGCTGTCACAGCGCCGAAAGGATCCCGGCGATATCGTCCATGACGCCGGGCACCAGTGAGTAGTAGGCCCACGTGCCGCGTTTTTCCCGGTGCAGGATCCCGGCTTCCACCAGGATCTTCAGGTGGTGGGAAACAGTGGGCTGCCCCAGGTCCAAAGGCTCCGTCAGATCGCAGACGCAGGACTCCCCCGATTCCTCCGCCTTGACGATGGACAGCAGGCGCAGGCGGTTGGGATCGGCCAGGGCCTTGAAGACCAGCGCCTTCCGCTGGGCCTCTTCAACGCCCAGCGCCGGCTTGTCCGAGGGAACGCAGCATGACGCGTCGACGGCGGGAGCAGCAGTCTGCAGGAGGTTCATGACACCCATTATGCACATAGATTGACATCCATCGATATAGCTGGCAATACTTCCTATATCGACTTTCATCAATCTATTGCCGAGCAGCGCAGGAGACCCGTGAGCACCCGGACCCAGTTACCGCCCACCTCAGGGGAAGAGGCCGTCGTCGGCAAACTTTCCACCCTGGACCGTTTCCTCCCTGTATGGATCATCGCCGCCATGGCCCTCGGCCTGCTGCTCGGCAACCTGATCCCGGGCCTCAACACAGCCCTGGAAGCGGTGAAGGTAGGCGAAGTGTCGCTGCCCATCGCCGTCGGCCTGCTGGTCATGATGTACCCGGTCCTGGCGAAGGTCCGCTACGACCAGACCCGCCGCGTGATCGGTGACAAGAAACTCATGGTCTCCTCCCTGGTGGTCAACTGGCTCCTGGCCCCCGCTTTCATGTTCGTCCTGGCCTGGGTCTTCCTCGCGGACCTTCCCGAGTACCGGACCGGCCTGATCATCGTGGGCCTGGCCCGCTGCATCGCCATGGTGATGATCTGGAACGACCTTGCCTGCGGGGACAGGGAATCCGCCGCGGTCCTGGTGGCCATCAACTCCGTTTTCCAGGTGGTGGCCTTCGGTGCACTGGGCTGGTTCTACCTGCAGCTCCTGCCGTCTTGGCTTGGCCTGCCCACCACCAGCGCGGATTTCTCCTTCTGGGCCATCACGCTCTCGGTGCTGATCTTCCTGGGCATCCCGCTGCTCGCCGGCTTCCTCACCCGCACCCTCGGCGAAAAGGCCAAGGGCCGCGACTGGTACGAGGGCACCTTCCTCCCCAGGCTGGGCCCGTGGGCACTCTACGGCCTGCTGTTCACCATCACCCTCCTCTTCGCCCTGCAGGGCGAAACCATTACCGCCCGCCCGCTGGACGTAGCCCGGATCGCGCTTCCGCTGCTGGTCTACTTCGTGGTGGTGTTTGGTGCCGGCATGCTGATCGGCAAGTGGCTGGATCTTGGCTACGCCAAGACCACCACGCTGGCCTTCACGGCCGCGGGCAACAACTTCGAACTGGCCATCGCCGTGGCGATTGGCACCTTCGGTGTGACGTCCGGCCAAGCCCTGGCCGGCGTCGTCGGCCCCTTGATTGAAGTGCCGGCACTTGTTGCACTTGTATACGCCGCACTGTGGGCGCGAAAGCGTTTCTTCAGCCCCGCCACCGCTTCCCTCTGACCACCATACCCCGGGAGAACACCATGACCACCGAATCTGCCAAGAAGCCCTCCGTCCTGTTTGTCTGCGTCCACAACGCCGGCCGCTCGCAGATGGCCGCCGCCTTCCTCACCAGCCTCTCCAAGGGCGCCATCGAGGTACGCTCCGCAGGCTCCCAGCCCGCGGACAAGATCAACCCCTCCGCCGTCGAGGCGATGGCTGAGGTGGGCATCGACATGTCCGCTGAGGTTCCGAAGGTCCTGACCACGGAGGCCGTGAAGGAATCGGACGTCGTCATCACCATGGGCTGCGGCGACGAATGCCCGTATTTCCCGGGCAAGCGCTACGAGGACTGGGTCCTGGAGGACCCGGCCGGCAAGGGCGTGGAGTCCGTCCGCCCCATCCGTGACGAGATCAGGGGCCGGATCGAGGACCTGATCGCCTCCCTGACCCCCGCCGCCAAGTAACTTCCCAAGAGCATCAGGAGACTCCCGTGAGTGAGACCGCGAACGCAGAGAGCATGACGGCAGAGAGCGTGAACAAGGAACAGCTGATCATCATCGGCTCCGGCCCTGCCGGCTACACGGCCGCCATCTACGCCGCCCGGGCAGGGCTGCAGCCCCTGGTCCTGGCAGGTTCGGTCACCGCCGGCGGCGCCCTCATGAACACCACGGAAGTGGAAAACTTCCCCGGCTTCCCGGGCGGCATCCAGGGCCCCGAACTGATGGACGGGCTGCAGCAGCAGGCGGAAAAGTTCGGCGCCAAGGTAGTGTTCGACGACGTCACGGAGGTGGCGCTGGCGGGTCACCTCAAGCGCGTGGTCACCGGCGCCGGCGATGTGCACGAGGCGCCCGCCGTCATCCTCGCCACCGGTTCCGCCTACAAGGAGCTCGGACTGCAGGAAGAGAAGAAACTCAGCGGCCACGGCGTGTCCTGGTGTGCCACCTGCGACGGGTTCTTCTTCCGCGAGCAGGACATCATCGTGGTTGGCGGCGGCGATTCGGCCATGGAGGAAGCGATGTTCCTGACCCGCTTCGGCAAGTCCGTCACCGTCGTCGTGCGCAAGGGCGAACTGCGCGCCTCCCGCATCATGGCGCAGCGCGCCAAGGACAATCCCAAGATCAGCTTCGCCTGGAACTCAGCCATCACCGCCATCCACGGTGACAGCAAAGTCACCGGCGTCACGCTCACCGACACCCGCACCGGGGAGAGCCGGGAACAGTCGGCCACTGGTATTTTCGTGGCGATCGGCCACGTCCCGCGCACCGAACTGGTTGCCGGGCAGGTGGACCTGGACGACGAGGGCTACATCAAGGTGGACGCCCCCACCACCGTCACCAACCTCTCGGGCGTCTTTGCCTGCGGGGATGCCGTGGACCACCGCTACCGGCAGGCCATCACCGCTGCCGGCACCGGCTGCGCCGCAGCGCTCGACGCCGAACGCTACCTCGCGGCCCTCGAGGACGCGGACAGCATCGCCACCGCACTGGTGGAAGAACCAACCCACGCCTAGAAACACTGCCAGGGGAGGGGGTGAGCTGAATGGATACAGGATGCTGCGGCGATTCCGGTTGCTGCGACGACGGTTCCTGCACTGACCAGGACTGCTGCTAATCACAGCCCCCTCCCCCAACCAGGTAGCAGCAAGTGTCGTTATGAGCCCCCAAAACGACATCTGCTGCTACCTGGTTGGGCCGCCCAAGAGTAAACCTACGGATGAAACAGAGGACACCATGGATGCAGCACAGAATCTTGCAGCACAAGCTCTTCCCGTTGCCGTGATCGGCGCCGGTCCCGTGGGGCTGGCCGCGGCGGCCCACCTGCTGGAGCGCGGCCTCGAGCCGCTCATCTTCGAGGCAGGCACGACGGCGGGAGCGGCCATTGAGCAATGGCGGCACATCCGGCTGTTCTCCCCTTGGCGGTTCAACCTTGACGCCGCCACGGTGCGCCTCCTGGAGTCCGCCGGGTGGGAAGCCCCCCGGCCCACCGCGCTGCCCTACGGCGGGGAACTCGTGGACAACTACCTTGCGCCGCTGGCTGCGCTGCCCGCCATAGCCTCCCGGCTGCAGACCGGCGCCCGGGTCACCGCCGTGACCCGGGCGGGGCTGGACAAGACCCACACCCGCAACCGGGACACCACGCCCTTTACTGTCCGGGCAGAGCACGCGGACGGGGAAACCCGGGACCATACCGTTGCCGCCGTCATCGACGCATCCGGCACCTGGTCCCGCCGCAACCCCCTGGGCACCTCGGGCCTTCCCGCCATCGGCGAGGACACCGCCGCGGAGCGGATCTCCGCGCCGCTGCCGGACGTTACCGGCCGCGACCGGGCAGCCTTCGCAGGCCGCCGCGTCCTGGTTGTCGGTGCCGGCCACTCCGCCGCCAACACGCTGACCGGCCTCGCAGACCTCGCCAAGGACGAGCCCGACACCCGGATCCTTTGGGCCGTCCGCGGCGCCTCGGCTGCCAAAGTCTACGGCGGAGGGGACCTGGACGGGCTGCCCGCCCGGGGACAGCTCGGCGGCCGTGTCCGCCGCCTGGTGGAGGCGGGAAAAATCGAGCTCCACACCGGCTTTGGCATCAGCTCACTGAAGGCCCTCGATTCCCATGTCACAGTCGAAGCCGCCGATGGCCGCACCCTTGATGCCGACGTTGTGGTCCCCTGCACCGGGTTCCGTCCCGACCTTGACATCCTGCGCGAGCTCCGGCTGGAGCTCGATCCCGCCGTCGAAGCTCCCCGTGAGCTCGGCCCGCTGATCGACCCGGAGTTCCACTCCTGCGGCACCGTCCCTCCGCACGGCGCCAGGCTCCTTGCCCACCCGGACAAGGACTTCTATATCGTGGGCATGAAGTCCTACGGCCGGGCACCCACGTTCCTCCTGGCCACTGGCTATGAGCAGGTCCGCTCGGTGGTGGCCGCCCTGGCCGGGGACCGCGAGGCGGCTGACACCGTCCAGCTGGAACTGCCCGAGACCGGCGTCTGCTCCACGGACGCCGGCACCAGCTGCGACGTCCCGGCCGCATCCGCCGCCCAGTCCGATGCCGGCTGCTGTGCATCCCCCGAGCCCGTCCTGGTGGGCTTTCCCACGGGGCTTTCCCACGGCCGCTCCGGCAGCAACTAGATCCAGACCCTGAACACCGACCTCCGGAGCAACACCATGTCCAACCCCAGCCACCAGCCACCCGCGTCCAAGAAGCCGGCCGTCCTTTTTGTCTGCAGCAAGAACGGCGGCAAATCCCAGCTAGCCGCCGGCCTGATGAACCAGCTGGCCAACGGGAACGTCACCGTGTACTCGGCCGGCACCAAACCCGGGAAGTCCCTGAACCCCCAGGCCGTGGAGTCGCTTACCGAACTGGGCATCGACATCAGCAGCGAACACCCCAAGCCGGTCACGGAGGACGTCCTGGACGTTGTGGATGCGGTGATCGTGCTGGGAACGGAAGCGAAGCTCGAGCCCCGCGAGGGAACGCGCTTTGAGGTGTGGGAGACCGACGAGCCCTCCGAGCGCGGCATTGAGGGCATGGAGCGCATGCGCCTGGTGCGGGACGACATCAGGTCCCGTGTCCGGGACCTTTATGAGGATCTTTCCCGCGGTTAGCCGCCGCCTACCCCATCGCAGGAGCGGTGGAGGTGCGGCCGGCAAACTGCCGGCGCGCCCAGCGGGCCAACTTCTTGCCCTTGCCCTTCCACCAGTTGTCCTCGTCCTTGTCGTGGTGGAGGCGGAAGATGATGGCCACCAGCACGAACATGCCCATGACCACATCGATCCAGGACCACAGCACCAGGGCGATGAGCACCGTCAGGCCGTTCACCACGATGGACGGAATGGCCAGGGTGCGGAACACCGTGCTGGCCAGGTAGCGCCGGTGGGACCTCGGGACGGACAGTGCCCGCACCATGTCGAAGCAGACGCACACCACCACCACCGTTTGTCCGAGTGCCAGCAGCATCTGGCCGGGAAGCGAGCCGCTGAACGCTGCCACCGACTCCATCCCCGGGCTCATCGGTGAACCCCAACGGCAGGGCGGCTAAAAGCGAAACCACACATGGAAAAACCCCCAGAAACTTTGGAACCACTGCTGCTGATCCAGCAATGGTTCCATTGAAGTTTCCGGGGGCTCCGGGGGTCACGAGTAGTGGGTACTCTATTTCCTGCCCGTACCCGTGGCGTTGTACTTACCTGCCGATGGCGCGAGGCCGCCACAGGACCACAGCCTGCGACCGCGGGCGAGGACGCTGGCCGCGTGCCAGGCTCACGACGTCGCCCGCAGCGCCCGCAGCGAAGATCCGGGCATCCAGCGGCTGCCGGCGCCGGCCGAGTTCCTCGGTCAGTTCCGCAACCCTGCTCTGCAGCGCGGCCACCTGGTTCTCCAGTTCCAGGATCCGCTTGATCCCCTCCAGCGAGACGCCTTCCTGGGACAACCGCTGCACCTCACGGAGCATGTTGATGTCCCGCTGGGAGTAGCGGCGGGACTTGCCGGGGGCACGGCTGGGCGAGACGATGCCCAGGCGGTCGTACTGCCGGAGCGTCTGGGGGTGCATGTCCGCGAGTTCAGCCGCGACCGAAATCACGAAGATAGGCTGGTCAGCACTGACGTCCACAGCACACCTCCCCTGCTACAACCGGGCCTTGGCGGCCAGGCCCTCACGGACATCGGCTCCGGCCGTGGCCTCGGCAAATGCTTTGACCGCGGCTTCGGCTTCCTTGTTCAGGTTCTTGGGGACGGCGACGTCGATGGTCACCAGCAGGTCGCCGGTTCCCTTGGACGTCTTCACGCCTTTGCCTTTGACCCTCAGGGTGCGGCCCGACGGCGTACCGGCAGGAACACGGACCCGCACCTTTTCGCCGTCGATGGTGGGCACCTCGATGTCTGCTCCCAAAGCAGCTTCGGGGAAGGTGACGGGGACGTGGATCCGGAGGTTGTCGCCGTCGCGCGTGTAGAACGCATGCGGCTGGACAGCGACGGACACCACCAGGTCCCCGTAGCCGGCGGCGCCAGGCTGGCCCTTCCCCCGCACGCGGACCTTCTGGCCGTCCTTGATGCCGGCGGGCACCCGGACGTCAATCACTTCGCCGCTGGGCTCCCGAAGGCCGATGGTGGTGCCGCGGATGGCACCGGCGAAGGAAATACTCGTCGAAGCTGTACGGTCCGCACCCTTCTGCGGGGTCCGCTGGAATCCGCTCTGGCCGAAGCCGCCGCCGAAGAGGTCGGCGAACTCCGGCGGGATGCCGCCGGCGGAGGGGTTGAATCCGCCCGCATGCCGCCCGGTGTTGCCCGTGAACAGGCCGCCGAACATGTCCTCGAAGCCGGCGCTGCCCGCCCCGGCTCCGCCAGGTGCGAACCGGGCACCGCCGCCCATGGCCCGGATGGCGTCATACTGCTGGCGCTCATCGGGGTCCGAGAGCACGGAGTAGGCCTCGGAGATGTCCTTGAACTTCTTCTCCGAGGCAGCGTTCCCCGCATTGGTATCCGGGTGGTGCTGCCGCGCGAGCTTCCGGTACGCCTTCTTGATGTCGGCGTCGGAAGCGTCCTTGGCGATACCAAGGATCGCGTAAAAGTCCTTGTCCACCCAATCCTGGCTAGCCAATGGCGTTTCCTTTCAAGAATTTGTGCCGAGATGACAGTTCGCGCCAATGTTCTGTCGAATCACTGCCGCGAACTGTCATCTCGATGGGAGTAATGCTAAGCCGGAACCGCCACGATGACCTGCGCTGCGCGGAGGACCCGGTCGCCTGACTTGTAGCCGGAGCGGAGCACCTGGCTGACGGTGTCAACCTCGATGTCCTCGCCGGGCTGCTGGATCAGGGCCTCGTGGATCGTGGGATCGAACTCCACGCCGGTCTGGTCGATGCGGACCAAACCGTAGGTCTTCAGCGCGTTCTCCAGCTTGGTGGCGATCGCGGCGAACGGTCCGTCGGTGAGGTCGCCGTGCTGGCGTGCCGCGTCCACGTCGTCCAGGACCGGCAGCAGGGAGTTCAGGACGCCGATGACGGCCATCTCCCCTGCCACGGCGCGGTCCCGTTCAACGCGCTTGCGGTAGTTGACGTACTCGGCCTGCAGCCGGAGGAGGTCGTTCCGCAGCTCGGCGGCCTCGGCGTTGGCCGAGCCCGTTGCGGCAGCACCCTGCGCCACGGATTCCTCCGCCGGCACCTCCACGCCGTTGAGGATTTCCTCAGCCTGGGCCAGGGCGTCGCCGTCGGAATCCTGCCCAGCGGAAGCCGAACTTGCGCCGTGGGCGCCTTCGTGGTGGCCGCCCTCAGGGTGCCGGGCCTGCCCGGTCACCGGGTCAACCTTGCGGTTGTCCCGGATGACCGGCTCGCGGCTGTCGCCCTGCTGGCCCGCGCGATCGTGGTCGGTGGAAGCGTTGTGCTCTTCCTCGTTACCGTGATGGGGCATGGCTACTTCTTCGCTTCGTCTTCGTCGATGATCTCGGCGTCAACGATGTCCTCATCGCCAGCCTTGTCACCGGCAGCGGAACCCGCTGCGCCTTCAGCACCTGCAGCGCCGGTGGCGCCGTCGGGTGAGCCGGCCTGGGAGTAGATGGCCTCGCCCAGCTTGCCCTGGGAAGCCTGCAGCTTCTCGAAGGCTGCCTTCACCGCGGCGTCATCGGTGCCTTCGAGTGCCTTCTTAAGGTCGTCGACGTCGGCCTGGACCTCGGTCTTGACCTCTTCAGGCAGCTTGTCGGCGTTGTCCGCGATCAGCTTGTCCACGGAGTATGCGAGCTGCTCGGCGGTGTTGCGGGTGTCGGTTGCCTCGCGGCGGGCCTTGTCCTCGGCTGCGTGCTCCTCGGCATCCTTGACCATGCGGTCGATGTCTTCCTTGGAGAGGCTGGAGCCGCCGGTGATGGTCATGGACTGTTCCTTGCCGGTGCCCTTGTCCTTCGCGGAGACGTGGACGATGCCGTTGGCGTCGATGTCGAAGGTGACCTCAACCTGCGGGACGCCGCGCGGAGCCGGAGCAATACCGGTCAGCTCGAACGTGCCCAGCGGCTTGTTGTCGCGGGTGAACTCGCGCTCGCCCTGGAAGACCTGGATGGCCACGGAGGGCTGGTTGTCGTCCGCCGTGGTGAAGGTCTCGGACCGCTTGGTGGGGATGGCGGTGTTGCGCTCGATCAGGTGCGTCATCACGCCACCCTTGGTTTCGATGCCGAGGGACAGCGGGGTGACGTCGATCAGCAGGACGTCCTTGCGCTCACCCTTCAGCACACCGGCCTGCAGGGCGGCACCAACGGCCACAACCTCATCCGGGTTCACGCCCTTGTTGGGCTCCTTGCCGCCGGCCAGTTCCTTGACCAGTTCGGAGACGGCGGGCATACGGGTGGAACCGCCGACGAGCACGATGTGGTCGATGTCGGAGAGCTTGATGCCGGCTTCCTTGATGACGTCGTGGAACGGCTTCTTGGTGCGCTCCAGCAGGTCCTTGGTGAGGTCCTGGAACTTGGCGCGGGTCAGCTGCTCGTCCAGGTGGACCGGGCCGTCGGGGGTGACGGACAGGTACTGGAGGGAGACGTTGGTGCTGGAGGAGGAGGAGAGTTCCTTCTTGGCCTGCTCAGCTGCCTCGCGGAGGCGCTGCAGGGCGATCTTGTCCTTGGAGAGATCGATGCCCTTCACCTTGAGCTGGTTGAGCAGGTAGTCAACGACGCGCTGGTCCCAGTCGTCGCCGCCCAGGCGGTTGTCACCGGCGGTGGCGCGGACCTGGATGGTGGAGAAGTTGTCTTCGTCCTTGCCGACTTCCAGCAGCGAGACGTCGAAGGTGCCGCCACCGAGGTCGAAGACCAGGATGAGTTCGTCTTCCTTGCCCTTGTCCAGGCCGTAGGCCAGGGCTGCTGCGGTGGGCTCGTTGACGATGCGCAGGACGTTCAGGCCTGCGATCTCGCCGGCTTCCTTGGTTGCCTGGCGCTCGGCGTCGTTGAAGTACGCCGGAACGGTGATCACAGCGTCGGTGACCTTTTCACCCAGGTAGGACTCGGCGTCGTTCTTCAGCTTCATGAGGATACGCGCGGAGATTTCCTGCGGGGTGTACTTCTTCTCGTCAATGTTGACGGTCCAGTCCGTGCCCATGTGGCGCTTGACCGAGGCGATGGTGCGGTCGATGTTGTTGACGGCCTGGCGCTTGGCGATTTCGCCCACCAGGACTTCGCCGGACTTGGAGAATGCAACGACGGACGGCGTGGTGCGGCCACCCTCGGCGTTGGCAATAACGGTGGGCTCGCCACCTTCGAGAACGGAGACGACGGAGTTGGTGGTTCCGAGGTCGATACCTACTGCACGTGACATGTGTTGCTTCCTTCTTTCCTTGGAAACTGGTTGGCGCCCGCTATTGAGCGTTCTGCACTCAACTTTACTCAGCACGCTATTGATGTCAATCCGAAGTTGAGCGAAGTACGCTCAACTTCGGACGTGAACCACTTCCAGCGTCCGCCCGGATGCCAGCACTGGCGCGGGTGAGCACGCTTAAACGCGGACGACGGCGGCTCTCCGTTTTCGCTGTTGGAGAACCTGCCGCCGTACTGCCTTGTGTTGAGGTGCTACCGCTCGCTGTCGCGCCGGCTGTGGAGGGGATCCCGCTCGTCCCGGACTGCATCGGCTTCGCGGGCTGCGCCGGATGTACCGGCTTCGCCGTAGTCCCCGTCCGGGTATTCGCCGTCCTCAAGGTTCCCGGCCGGCTCTCCCACGGCCCCGGCATCGCCGTAGTCGCCGTCCACGTACTGGCCGCCCTCACCTTCCAGTCCGGGGGCGGTGCTTCCCTTGCGGGGCTGCTCGGCCGGGGATTCCTGGTTCTCGGTCATGGTGCATCTCTCCTTTGAGTTCCGCGTCCATGCGGGCGCATGTGCAGCAGTCTATCCAGCAGTCGTTTTGGCCAACAGGGTTTGATCCCGGTCCGGCCGTTCCACCACCTCCTGCCGCCCCAGCTTGCTGGGCCACCAGATGCGGGGGCCGATGTCGTACGCCAGGGCAGGCACCAGCAGGGACCTCACCAGCACGGTGTCCAGCAGCACACCGAAGGCCACAATGAACGCCAGTTGCACCAGGAACATAATGGGGATGACGCCCAGGGCGGCGAAGGTGGCGGCCAGGACCACGCCGGCGGAGGTGATCACGCCGCCGGTGACGCCCAGGCCGCGAAGGATGCCGGGCCGGGTGCCGTGCTTCAGCGATTCCTCGCGGACCCGGCTCATCAGGAAGATGTTGTAGTCCACCCCGAGTGCCACCAGGAACACGAAGCCGAACAACGGAACGGTGGCATCAGCGCCGGGGAAGCCCAGGATGTTGTTGAACACGAACGCCGAAACCCCCATGGCTGCCGCGTAGGACAGCACCACGGAGAGCACCAGCAGCACCGGCGCCAGGACGGAGCGGAGCAGCAGCATCAGGATGAAGAGGATGACCACCAGGACCACGGGGATGATGATCACCAGGTCACGCTGGGCAGTGGTGTTGGTATCCAGCGCCGTCGCGGTCACGCCGCCCACCAGGGCGTCCGGGTCCACGGCCTTCACGTCCTCTCGCAGGGCCTTGACCGCTTCCTCGGCTTCCAGGGAGTCCGCGGCAGAGTTCAGGGTGGCGTTGATGAGCACCCTGCCGTCGCGGACGTCAGGGGCGCTGGGAGCGCCGGGGGCTCCGGTGATGGGCACGGAACCCTGGGCAAGCAGGTAAGCCTCGCCCACGCCGTCGGCCGCTTTCACGGTGTCCAGCACCTCCTGCGCCTTGCCTTGGTCCGCAACCACGACGGCGGGGCTGCCGCTGCCGGCGTCGAAGTGGCGGGCCAGGGCGTCCTGGCCGTCGACGGCGTTGGAGGCTGTGAGGATCACGTCGGTTTGCGGGACGCCGTTGGCCTTGAGCTGCAGGACGCCTGCGGACGCCACCAGCAACAGGAGGACCGAGGCGATCCAGACTGCACGCGGACGCCGGGAGACCAGGGATCCGGTGGCGCGCCACAGGCCCTTCTGCCCCTCCAGCCCGGTCACCAGTTCGGGCTCGCGCTCGTCCTCCGGGACCAGCTTGGGGCGGAACGGCCAGAAGGCCGCCCGGCCCAGAAGCGCCATCAGTGCCGGAAGCAGCGTGAGCGCCGCGAACAGGGAGCAGAGAATTCCGGCAGCAGCCACGGGGCCCAGGGCCTTGTTGGAGTTCAGGTCGGAGAAAAGCAGGCACAGCAGGGCAATGATCACGGTGGCGCCGGAGGCCAGGATCGGCTCGAACGATGCCTTCCACGCGGTCAGGACGGCTGCGGTGCGGTTGGTGGTGTGGGTCAGGGCCTCGCGGAACCGCGCCACATAGAGCAGGGCGTAGTCCGTTGCGGCACCAATCACCAGGATGGACAGGATTCCCTGGCTTTGGCCGTTCAGTTGGATCCACCCGGCCTTTGCCATGCCGAAGACCAGCAGGATGGCCGCGCACAACGCAAAGACGGACGTCAGGAGCACCATGATGGGCAGCAGGAGGGAGCGGTAAACAATCAGGAGGATCACAAATACTGCGGCGAGGGCCACCAGGAGGAGGATTCCGTCAATGCCGGCGAAGGCGGCCGTGAGGTCCGCGGCGAGTCCGGCAGGCCCGGTCACAAAGGTCTGCATTCCTTCCGGGGCGGCCTCGGCAACGGTGTCCCTCAGCTCCTGGACAGCCTCTTTGACCTCAGCGGACGAGTCGATCGGCGCGATGAACTGGACCGCCTTGCCATCCTCGGAGGGGATCGGTCCGATGACCGCACTGCCAAGCTGCAGCCCCTCCAGCTCTGCCTTCAGGCCCGCCACTTCACCCAGCTGCGCGGGAGTGAAGGCTTCACTGCTCTCGATCACGATGACGCCGGGCACTTCGTCTGAATCCCGGAACTTCGCCTGCCAGTCCTGCGCGGCCGTAGCCTCGGCGCTGGCGGGCAGGAAGGAAGCCTGGTCATTGGATGAGACTTCTTCGAGACGGCCGAAAGTGGGGCCTCCGACGCCGGCGAGCGCCAGCCACGTCAGGACCAGGATGACGGGGACCAGCCAGCGTAGCCAGAACGGCACGCGTTCCGTTCTTTCGGATTTGTGTTTCATGACGCCTTCCGGACGACGGGCGGGAGTAACATTGTTTCCATATTAGAGTATCTCCACCATGGAGATAAGCGTCTGGCTAGCTTTTTCTGGATTTCCCGGATACTGGGGCGCGTGGGCCGCTCAAGTAATATCCGTCAGTACGCACCGCGCAAATTGCACTGCAGGCGGCCAAGCATCAGGAGGACCAGGAGGTGGACATGGCAGACGGCACCGACCCGGCACCGCAGGGAGGACCTCCTGAGCCTGCCGGCGGACCCCATCCCCTGGTGCGCCTCCTGCAGGAGTTCACGCTGGAGGCCAACCGCTATGTGGACACGGCAGGCGGCCGCAAGGACATGCACCGGACAGACCTCAACGCCCTGGCCGTGATTATGCGCCACACCGCCAAGGGAAATGTGGTTACCCCCGGGCTCCTGCGGAAGGAACTGCACCTCAGCTCCCCCGCTACTACTGCCCTGATCGACCGGCTGGACCATTCGGGGCACGTGACCCGTGAGCGGCACGGCTCGGACCGCCGGCAGGTCCAGCTCAGGATGACGCCCAAGGCTTTCCAGGAGGGGGGCGCAATTTTCGCTCCGCTGGCCCGCCAGATGGGCAGTGCCATGGCCGGATTCTCGGCCGAGGAGCTGGATACCGTCAGCCGGTTCATGACTGCCATGGTGGAGGCCACGGTTGCTGCGCGTGAAGAGTCCTCCGCCACCCAACCGGGCAACCCTGCCTGACCCGCTTGGCCCAACCGGCCCGTGCCCAACGCCCCCACCTCGCCCGGCAATCCCCACCACCCAACTCAGTAGCAGCAAGTGTCGTTTTGAGCCCTCAAAACGACACTTGCTGCTACCCAGTTGGGGGTAGCGTTTGGTTATGAGTGCGCAGCAGCCTGAAGACGACGTTTACACGCACGGCCACCATGAATCCGTGGTCCGCGCCCATGCCGCCAGGACCGCCGAGAATTCGGCAGCGTTCGTCCTGCCGCACCTCACACCGGGGGCCGGCGTGCTCGACGTCGGCTGCGGACCGGGCACCATCACATGCGACTTCGCCGCCCTGGTGGCGCCGGGAAAGGTGACGGGGCTGGACCGGTCCCCGGACATCATCGCGCAGGCAAAGGCGCTCGCCATGGAGCGCGAGGTTCCCAACGTGGAGTTCGTGGCCGGCAACATCTATGACCTGGACTTTGAGGATGAGACGTTCGACGTCGTCCACGCCCACCAGGTGCTCCAGCACCTCACGGATCCCGTGGAGGCGCTGCGGGAGATGCGGCGGGTGGCCAAGCCCGGCGGCATCGTCGCCGTGCGCGACGCCGATTTCCACGGCATGAGCTGGTACCCCGCCATTCCGGAACTGGACGAGTGGATGGAGCTCTACCAGCACATCGCCCGTCGGAACGGGGCGGAACCGGACGCCGGCCGGCGGCTGGTGAGCTGGGCGCAGGCGGCTGGGTTTACCGACGTGGCGCCCTCCAGCAGCAACTGGCTCTACGCCACCAGCCAGCAGCGCCGGTGGCAGGCGCGCGTATGGGGCGAACGCGTGCTTCATTCCGCGTTCGCGGAGCAGGCGCTGGAGTATGGCTTCGCCAACCCTGCGGACCTTGCCCGGATCTCGGCCGGGTGGCACCGCTGGGGGTCCACCGACGACGGGTGGTTCCTGATCCCCAACGGAGAGGTCATCGCCCGGGCCTGACCTTATGGCGCTTTGAGATGTGGTTTGTCCACCATGGACCACTGGGTGCACTCGCAGTACGGCAGTCGCGGCCCGCCAGCAGGGCAAACAGGTGATTAGGTGGCGCCAACGGCCACTAAACTCGAATGGTGCAATTCTCCCTTTGGCTCGCCCTGGTGGGCGCCGGAACCCTGATCAGCTTCACGCCCGGCGCCGGAGCCATCAACACGATGAGCAACTCCCTGAACGCCGGGTTCCGCCGGTCCATCTGGGGCATCCTGGGACAACAGGCAGCCCTGGTGATCCACGTGGTGATCGTGGCGCTCGGCGTCGGAGTGCTGGTGGCAAGCTCTCCCGTCGCCTTCAACGTCATCCGCTTCGCAGGAGCCGCCTACCTGGTGTACCTGGGCATCAGGCAGTTCCTGAGCAAGCCCGTTCTCGAAGAGCAGCAAACCGCCGCCCTCCGGAATGAACCTGCCTGGTCCATCTTCCGCCGGGGACTGTGGGTTAATCTGCTCAACCCCAAGGCCATCATCTTCTTCCTGGCGTTCATGCCCCAGTTCATCAGGCCCGAACAGCCGCTGCTCCCCCAGTACCTTGTGCTGACTGCCACGATTATTGCCATTGACATCCTGGTGATGTGGTTCTTCTTTGCGGCAGCCGCCCGGTCCTTCCACCGCTTTACGCGCTCCGCCCGTGGGCAGCTGGTCCTCAGCAAGGTTTTTGGCGTGCTCTTCATCGGCGTGGGCATCCTCCTCGCCGTCCTTCACTAGACCCAGCCATCCAGCGTTCGTGACGCGGAAAGAAAGTTTCTTTACAAGCTTGTCAAGCAATGTGAATGACTTCTCTGGCCAATCCGTCCAATAGCGCGCATGCTTAGTTTCATGAACTCAGCGTCGAGCCCATACCGCGTCATCGCCGTCTGCACCGGAAACATCTGCCGGTCCCCCATGGCTGAGCTCATGCTCGCCGCGGCCCTTGAACGCGAAGGCCTGGACGACCTGGTGGCGGTGGACTCCGCAGGAACCACCGGCTACGAGGCCGGACGCCCCATTGACCCCCGGGCCGCCCGCCGGCTCGCCACCACCCAGCTTGGCTCAGAGCAGCACGTGGCACGCGAGTGGGAGCTGGACTGGTTCCATTCAAGGGACCTGATCCTTGCCCTGGACATCGACCACTATGCCTGGCTCAGCCAAGCCGCTCCGGACCAGGAGTCACTGGACAAGATCCGTATGCTCCGCAGCTTCGATCCCGCAACGGCAGGCCTGGACCTGCTGGACCAGGGCATCGAGGACCCCTGGTACGGCGGCCACGCGGACTTCGACGCCGTCTGGCATCAGATCCACGCTGCACTCCCGGGGATCGTGGAGCACATCAAGTCGGCCGTACTCCGGGGCGCGGAACTGCAACGGCAGGCCCGTTAGCCCCCTGCCCGTTGTGCAAGGCCGGCGGCCGTAAAGGTACGCTCTACTCCATGAGCCCAGCCCCCGTCATCATCGCCATTGACGGACGCTCCGGCGCTGGGAAGACGACCCTCGCCGTCGAACTGGCCGCCAGGCTGCGCGCGCACCACAGGGTGTCGCTGTTCCACCTTGAGGACATATACCCCGGCTGGAATGGGCTGGCGGCGGGCATCGAGAGGTATGTCTCCACGGTGCTCGCTCCCCTGAGCCGCGGGGAGGCAGCCTCCTGGGTCTGCTGGGACTGGGAGAAGCATTACGACGGCGAATCCCGGGTGACGCTTCCGGCCGAGATCGTCCTTGTGGAGGGCGTCGGGGCCGCCGCTGCAGAGGCCCGGCCGCTGCTGAACGCGGTGATCTGGGCCGAAGCGCCGGATGACGTGCGCCGGACCCGGGCCCTGGACCGGGACGGCGAAACCTACGAGCCGTTCTGGGACCAGTGGGCAGCGCAGGAAGAGGCATGGCTCGTCGCCGACAACGTCCCATGCATTGCCGATATCCGCGTCCGGAACCCCGCGGACGGGTCAGCACCAGCGGACGTGCTGCAAGTCCTCCCCTACCTTCCGGCGCTGGCCCCGGCCCTGGCACCGGAACTGTCAGCACGGCGGGGGCTGCGCCTCCGCGCGGAACGGCTTGACATCCGCCCGGATGCACCAGGACTTTTCCGTTCCCTCTACGGCCGCTCGGCCAACGCCGTCTGGCTTGACTCCTCCAACGCGGGGGCCCTGCCGGAGCAGGACGGAGGGGAAGCGGCGGCTGCGCAGCGCAGCCGGTTCAGCATCATGGCGGACGACGGCGGCACCTTCGGCCAATCTGTAACGCACCGTTCGGGCCAGAGCCTGATGAGCGCGGGCTGCGCCACCGCCACCGTGCAGGGCGCCTTTTTCCGTTGGCTGGACACCGTGTGGGGCCTCCCCGCCGTTGAGAGCCCCGAAGGGTACCCCGGCGGGTTTACGCTCGGCTGGCTCGGCTGCCTGGGGTACGAACTCAAGCGCGAGACCGGCGGCACCGACGTTCCCTCCCCCACTCCCGACGCCGCGCTCATCTTCGCCGGCAGGGCCGTGGTCCTGGACCATGCGGAAGGAACCGCCTGGCTCCTGGCACTGGCCGCTCCCGACGCGGACGACTGGCTGGACCTGGCGCGGGCCGCCGTGGAAAACGCAGGGCCGGCCGCCCAGGCCGGCGGCAGCACCGGCGTCGTGCTCCCGGCAGCGCCGGAATTCCGCAGCCGGGACACCCGCGCTGAATACCTGGCGAAAATCTCTGCAGCACAGCACCAGATCGCGGAGGGGAACTCCTACGAGGTCTGCCTGACCACCGCACTTTCAGCGGACATTCCGGCGGATGCCCTGGATCCGTGGACCACCTACCTGGCGCTGCGCCGCAGGAATCCCGCCCCCTTTGCCAGTTACCTGCGCTTTGGCAGCCTCACGGTGGCCAGCACCTCACCTGAGCGGTTCCTGAAAATCGCGGCCGACGGCGGCATGCGGGCAGAGCCTATTAAGGGAACCCGCCGCCGGGGTGCAGACGCCGCCGAGGACGCCAAACTTCGAACCGACCTTGCCACGGCGCTGAAGGACCGTGCCGAAAACATCATGATCGTGGACCTGCTGCGCAACGACCTCAGCCATTTTGCCGTCCCCGGCTCGGTGACCGTCAGCAGGCTCTGCGCCATCGAAAGCTACGCCACGGTGCACCAGATGGTGAGCACCATCGATGCGCAGCTGAAGCCCGGTTCACCCCGGGCCGAAGCCGTGGCCGCCTGCTTCCCCGCCGGCTCCATGACCGGCGCCCCCAAAATCAGCACCATGGCCATCCTGGACAGGCTGGAAGGCGGACCCCGCGGGGTCTACTCGGGAGCCATCGGTTACTTTTCGTTGAACGGTGCCACGGACCTCGCCGTCGCCATCCGGACCCTGGTGACCAGCACCCGCGGCGACGGAACGGCGGAACTGACGCTCGGCGTCGGCGGTGCCATCACCGCGGACTCGGATCCGGAGGACGAATACGAGGAAATCCGCACCAAGGCGTTCGGCGTCCTCTCAACGCTCGGTGCGGACTTCCCCCACACCTGACACTTGGAGTTTTTGTCTAGATATGCAGGCTTCGCCACCGGCAAACCCTGCATAAGTGGACGAAAACTCCGGGGGTTTTACTGGACCGTTGCCGTCAGCCTCGCCACGTTGTCCACGTAGCGGGCCGCCAGGGGCCGGTTGATCCAGTCCGTCAGCTTGAGCTCGTGGGAGATGTCCCGGTAAGTGTCCTCCACGGCGCGCATCTTGGTGACGATGTCTTCGCCCAGCAGCATGACGGAGACCTCCATGTTCAGGGAGAAGGAGCGCATGTCCATGTTGCTGGAGCCGAGGACCGCCACCTCGTCGTCGATGGTGAAGTGCTTGGCGTGGAGCACAAACGGGGCCTTGTAGAGGTAGATCCGGACGCCGGCCTCCAGCAGGGCCTCATAGTAGGACCGCTGGGCGTGGTGCACCAGGAACTGGTCGCCCTTCTCGGACACGAACAGCTCCACCTCCACCCCGCGCTGGGCGGCTGTGGTGATGGCATAGAGAAGGGAGTCGTCCGGAACAAAGTAGGGGCTGCAGATGGAAATCCGGTGCTGGGCCGAGTAGATCAGGGTGTTGAACAGCCGCAGGTTGTTCTCGGTGATGAACCCGGGGCCGCTGGGAACCACCTGGGCGGTGACGTTCCCCGGTTCCGGATTGGCCGGAAGCTGCAGCTGGTGCTCCAGCGATTCATCGGTTTCGCTGAGCCAGTCGGTGGCAAAAACAACGTTCAGCGTGGTGACGATGGGCCCGCGGAGGCAGGCCATCAGCTCCACCCATTCGCGGCCTGCCTTGCGGTGCCGGGGGTTGTTGTAGGAGGGCTCGATCAGGTTCTGTGAACCCGTGAAGGCGATTTCGCCGTCGATCACCATGATCTTGCGGTGGTTGCGCAGGTCCGGCCGGCGCCACTGGCCGTGGATGGGCAGCAGCGGCAGCATCCGCTTCCATTGGATCTTGCCGGCGCGCAGCCGCTTCAGCAGTTTCCGGTAGCCCTGCACCCGGAGCGTGCCGATGTGGTCGAACAGCACGCGCACTTCCACGCCGCGCTCGGCTGCTTCCTCCATGGCCGTGAGGAGGTCGTCGGTGATGTGGTCCGTGCTCATGATGTAGAACTCGGCGTTGACGAACTTCTTCGCCTTGCGGACCGCGTTTGTCATCTCCAGCAGGGAGTCCGGGTAGCCGGGGATCAGGTCCACGGAGTTGCCGTCCACCATGGGCAGGGACCCCAGCCTGCGGTTCAGTTCCCCGGCGGACTTGACCCATTCGGGTCCCGGGTAGTCGCTTTCGACGTCGGCAAGCGACGAGATCCCGGCCCGCACCCGTTCGTTGACCTGCTGCTGCTGCTCCCGACGGCGGCTGGAGAGCTTGAAGTTGCCGAACAGGAGGAACAGGATGATGCCCACGAACGGAACGAAGAAGATGCCCAGCAGCCAGGCCATGGCCGTAGTGGGCCGCCTGTTGCCGGGAATGATGCCCACAGCCAGCACCCTGATCACCAGGTCGGCGATGCCCAGCACCACAACCACCCACCCTGGAGCGGTGCCGGCAAGCGAAAATGGCCACAACACGTGAGATGAACCCCCGGAAAATGAGCTCCCGGCGGACGGTTTCCAGCCAGGGCACTTCGCCCAGCTTATCGGTGGGACGCCGCACTAAGCTGGAGCCATGACCTCTCCAGCGCCCGTGGTTCTCGTTTTCCTCGACCCCACTTACCCTGACGGCCGGCTGGCCGACGCTTCCCAGCCGCAGCTGATGGTGACAGACCAGGGGGCCACCCGGGGTGACGGTGTCTTCGAGACCATGCTGGCCGTGGGCGGAAACGTCCGGAAAATCCAGGCCCACCTGGACCGTCTTGCCGGCTCCGCAGACGCGCTTGACCTCGCCATCCCCGGCCCGGACGAGTGGCGCCGCGCCATTGCCACCGCACTGTCCGAGCACCGGGTCCAGAACCCTCCCGCCGCCGGGGCCGGGGACGAACTGGTGGTGAAGCTTGTGGTGACCCGCGGTGTGGAGGGCGCGGCTGCCCCCACCTGCTGGGTGCAGGTCTCGCCCGTGGGCGCAGGCGCCCGGCGCCAGCGCGAAACCGGGATCGACGTCATCCTCCTTGACCGCGGCTATGACAGCGACGCCGCCGAGCGCGCACCGTGGCTGCTGCTCGGCGCCAAGACACTCTCCTACGCCGTCAACATGGCTGCCCTGCGGCACGGCCACAAACAGGGCGCGGACGACGTCATCTTCATTTCCACGGACGGCCGGGTCCTGGAGGGTCCCACCTCCACTGTGCTGCTGGCCCACGTGGAAAAGACCGACGACGGCACATCCGTGAAGCGGCTGATCACGCCCCAGCTGGACAGCGGGATCCTGCCCGGAACGTCGCAAGGGGCGCTGTTCACCGCCGCCAAGGCAGCAGGATGGGAACTGGGCTACGGCCCGCTGGAGCCGCAGGACCTGCTGGACGCCGATGCTGTGTGGTTGATCTCCAGTGTCCGGCTGCTGGCCCCGGTCAACCACATCGACGGTAAGCAGGTGGGCACGCCGTCAGTCCAGAAGGAACTCACCGCGGAACTGAACGAACTGTTTGCTGGCATCCAGTAGCCCGGCCTGCGATTCGGGCCGTTGCACTCTAGGTTCCGCAGGGACAGTGGCCGTAAGGTGTGGTTCATGGACTCGCAGACGCAGCCGGATGGCACCCTGACCTTTGACGAATGCTGGGACCTCCTGGCTAATGACACTGTCGGCCGCCTTGCCGTGGTGGTGGACGGCCACCCGGAGATCTTCCCGATCAACTACGTGGTGCACCGCCGAAGCATCGCGTTCCGGACGGCCGGCGTCACCAAACTCTGGAGCGCACTCTCCGAACGGCCTGCGGCCCTGGAAATCGACGGCTACGATCCCCACACCGAAGAGGCGTGGAGCGTGGTGCTGCGCGGGGATACCCAGCTCATCGAGGACCAGGCGGATAAGGATGCCGTGGACAGCCTGGGACTTGAACCGTGGCAGCCGGGCGAGAAGGCGAACTACATCCGGCTGTCGGCCCGGGCGCTGACTGGCCGCCGCTTCAAGGTGAACCGCCCGGACGTCTGGGCCACGCGCGCTCAGGACAGGCGCCGAGCTTCCTTCGAATAATTTCATCCCTGGCCCTGCGTCCGCAGGGAGCTTTCGACGACGTCTTGGCGGCTGGGGACGACGGCTAGCCCGTGGGGTTTCCCAGGCGGAGTGAGAGCTGCGCCTCGAGCCCGGACAGCAGGATGGTGACGCCCTGGTCCAGCTCGGCCGCGCCGTCGTACTCCGCCAGGGCGGGGGCCAGCGCCCGAAGCCGCGGGAACTCCTTGGCTGGCAACCGGTGCAGGCCAAGCCGCAGCAGGGCTTCGTTCTCCTCCGGGTCCACCACGAATTCCTGCAGTTCGTTGAGGATATGGCCGTAGAGGAAGCCGTAGTAGGCGCGGTAGACGTGGAGGGCATCGGCCGGGCTGAATCCTGCCCCGATCAGCAGGGAGAGGATCTGCTCAAGGGGACGCAGGGTGCCCAGCGGCCGCAGCCCCAGCGGGGTGGAAAGCGGCCTGGTCACGAGCAGTGGCACCACATTGGGGTGCTGCAGGGCCAGGCGGCGAAGATCGTGTGCGATCTGGCGCAGCTGGGCTTTCCAGTCGGGATCCCGGGGGTGGATGGTGAGTTCATTGAGCACCAGTTCGGTGACCCCGTCCAGCAGCGCCGCGCGGTTCTCCGCATAGCGGTAGAGGCTCATGGGGTCCCGGCCCAGTTCCTGGCCGAGGCGGCGCATCGTCAGCGCGTCCAGGCCGTCCGCATCAACCACTTCGAGCGCTTTCGTCAGCACGAGCTCCCGGCTCAGACGCTGCTTTTGGATCGGCCCGGTGATGGTTGCGGGGACTTTCGCGGAGGCCATGGTTTCCGTCCTGGATGGCGGCAAGCCCCTCAATATGGAGGGAAATTTCCTGCGCTTGCCTGATTGGTTGTCTACGGCTAAAGTCTACAGTGTAGATGCGGCAGTGACACCGCCCGGAACCAATAATTCGGTAGTCAGCAAATTCGTAGTGCCGCTGATCCAGCAGCCCACCTGTTTTGCGGCTTCATCCACACTCCATTGCCCTGTGCACGGCATTGAGGTTCGCTGCTGTAGCCGAACGGCAGTACCACCGCACTTAGCGAAGGGAAGCCGTCATGGCACATTCGCAGTTCGACCTCTTTCTCAAAGAAGCCACCTACCTCGACCAGGCCTCGGAATCCACGCTGGACCGTGACCGCCTGTACGGCCTGTACACCAGCTGGTGCTTTATCAACCAGCAGAAACCGGGACCTGAATCGGACTTCTGGGCAGCCATGAGCCACCGCAGGATTGCCTCCGGCCACAACGGGCTGCGCATGAAGGGCCCCGCTGCCGCCGATTACATCCTGGCGAGCTACCCCGGCCTCGTATAACAAGCCGCAGCAGACGGACAACGGCGTGGACCACGTGCTTTCGGGCACGGGGTCCACGCCATTCCTGCTTCTGCAGAGCTCCGCACCCCTGAGTCCCGCTAAGGCTCCTCGGAAGGGCCGTTCAGGCTCAGGTAGGGACGATCTTGAAGAGGAACCGCGTCCGCACCATCACCCAGAGGAGCCCCAGCACCACCGCGTAGGCCAGGGTGTTGATCAGGATGTTCCCCTGCTGCAGGGCAGGGATGTTGGCAACGACGGCTATGAGCACCACATGCATGATGAACACATAGAGGGTGGCGCGGCCCAGGGGGACCAGGAACCAGCCCAGGGCGCGCTGCACGGGTTTCCAGTACGCGGTGAGGAAGGCATAGGCCGCCACCACCAGGACCAGGACGTTCAGCAGCCGGCCCGGGGCAAGGTACGTGCGCCCGAAGAACAGGTCATACATGGTCCGGTACGCGGTATCCGGGATGATCGCCAGGCGGACGTCAAACCCGTTGGCCAGGTACGGATTGCCCCAGGACAGGAAGGCAAACGCGAAAGCCAGCGCGGTGCAGGCCGCCACCATCAAGGTATGCGCTGAAAGCCAGGCCACGATTCTCCGCCGGTGGAACCCGGCCGCCAGGCCAATGACGAACAGCACCTGCCACACCAGCAGGGGGAATGAATCCTCGAACTGCGACGGCAGGATCCGGAAGCGTGTCACCGTACCCACCGCGTACACAGCCACCGATGCCGCCAGCACCCACAGAGCTTTGCCGCGGTTCAGGGCGGCGAGGATCACCGGGCTGGCCAGCAGCAGCACCACGTACAAGCCCATCACGTTGAACTGCCACGGCCCGAACTGGAGCAGCAGGATGGCGGGAAGCACCTCTGGCGGCACGGGGAACTGGAACAGCGTTTCCATGCCCGCGTAGAGATCGTAGGTGCGGCCGGCGCCTTCGTGCCCTGCGCCGCCGGTGCCCTGGTCCACGAAGGTTGTGAGCGCATCTGTCCGGAAAACCGGCAGCAGCGACAGGAGGAAAACGCCCACCAGCACCACGAGCGCCGTGACGTAGAGCTTGCCTGCCCGGCGCGAGGTAAGGTCTACCACCGTCCCAAAATCATCTTTCGCCCTGGGCCCGTAGACCATGCCCACCACCAGGCCGGAGAACAGAACGAACAGCTCGGCGCCCGAAACAAAGCCCACCGCCTCCTGGGTCAGGAGCTGGAAGAGCGACACCATGCCCAGGTGGTTCACCACCACGAACACGATGGCCAGGCCGCGGAGCAGGTCCACGCGGGAGTCCCTGCTGGACGGGTCGCTGTAGCCCCACGCCGTGACTGCACTGACTTTGGCGGGGACTTGCCACAGCGCCACCAGGAGGAGGATGAGCGCCGCCCCCACGCTCCAGGCGGCCGCACCGGACAGTGTGTTGGACCTGACGAACGATGGACCTGCGGTGACCTCGGTAACCGGGCCCGTCACCACCGGGGATCCCTCAAGCCGGGTGCGGGCAGCGTCCGCAATTCCGGCGTTTCCGGTGAGGCGCCAGTCGATGCTGGCCACCCCCGTGTCCCGTGTACTGGTGCGTTCGTCCCAGACCACTGCGCCCGTCATTCCAAAGCCGGCTGACCCCGCAACGACCAGGACCTGGTCCCACCAGCTGTTCTTGATTTCCGATTCCGCAGCACCTCCGGCGGACGGGCTGTAAAAGGCCGAAGTCTGCAGCATCAGGGGCTTGTCCCGCCCCGAAGCATATGTCCCGTAGAAGTTTTCCCCGCCGGAGGCCGTCAGCATCTCCTGCAGCTCACCGGCGCGGGGAACGGTGTTAACTGCGGAGCCCCCTGCAGTGTCATCGTGGTAGGCCGTCAGGCCCACCCAGTCCACGGCGTCGTCCCCCGGGTAGTAGGGTTCGTAGGCTTTATCCAAGCCGTTCCAAACGCCGTCGCCATTGGTGTCCAGCAGGGAGAACCCTTCGCTTCCGGGCCCGGGCGCATTCCGGTTCCGGTCAAACGGATAGTCCTTGCCCAGGTACGGCTCCCACACCATGGCATAACCCCCGCCGGTCCCGGCATCCCGGAATGCCGCTGCCACCGCCTGGAACGACTGCCGGTAGGCGGCCGGCTGCTGGCCCCACTCCACCCAGCTGGCATTCATGTCCGGCGCAAAGCGGATGAGCAGCTGGCCCTTGAAATCCCCCTGCAACCGGCGCACTTCCCCGGCAAAGGCTGCAGCGGCGTCAGGGGTGACCTGGTCGAACGGCACAACAGGCCTTACCGTGAGCATCGCGTGGGCGCCCTGTCCGGCGGATTGCTCCAGGAAGCCCCGGATGTCGCTCTCTTCCGAGGCGCGGAACGGGAAGGCGATGTCGTGTCCGAAGATCGCGGGGGATGCCCCGAGCCGCTCGGAGAAACCCCCAGCGGTGTCCTCTCCCCATTCGAGGACTGCGCCCAGCAGCGGCTTGCCTTCCTCCGGGAGGTTTCGGGCCGCCTGCGCTGGCCCGGCGGACACCACCACAGCCAGGACGGCCATCAGCACGGCGGTGAGGACGGCAGCCATCCAATGAAGGGGCCGCGGGCGGCCGCTCGGGGCGGGACGTGCGGGAGCGGCGGCGGATGGCGTGCTGATGAAGACCCCCAGGGACTTATTCCTCAAGTGACAGGGCGGCGCCCATGGACAAACTTTATCCGGGCTGGCTCTGGTGGCAGGCACCTGGCACGTGCACGCCCAAGGTGGCGCCGCCGTCGTACGTTAAACCGAGGTGGCCGACGCACCTTTGGTGCCGCGCCTCCGCGCAGCATCCTTCAGTTACGCAACATGACGACGACGGCGGTGCGGCGCCGCGCGGCAAGTGTTACGTTTTTGGGGAGTAATGAGTACCGGCGCCAAGCCCTGACTGGCCGGTCGGCAACCCTCCTTCCACGGCGGGGTGCCTCAGGTGAATACTCGGCATATCGACCATTCGAGCTGCAAGCGTGAGAGAAGGAGATCCGTCGTGTCTGACGCACCTGCCCCTGAAGAAAAACTGTCCTACCGCCTCATCAGCGGCCCGGACAACCGTGAATTCTGCGAGCGGATCTCAAACGCCCTGGCAGAAGGCTATGTGCTGCACGGCAGCCCGGCGGCAACCTTCAACGGCACCAGCGTGATTGTGGCACAGGCCGTGGTCTTGCCGGCAGCCATCGCCTCCGCGGACGCGGCAGTGGCGGATGCCGTGGATGACCTCGAGTCCGCAGGCGACGACCTTGAGTTCGACGGCGAGGGCCACGCATGAGCTACGCAGGAGACCTGACGCCGCAGGAGGCCTGGGACAAGCTGGCACAAGGCGCCATCCTGGTGGATGTGCGCACCGAGGGGGAATGGGCCCACATCGGAATCCCGGACACCAAGGCAACAGAGAACGATCCGCTGTTCATCCAGTGGACCTTCCCCGGGGGCATTCCAAACCCTGATTTCATCAACGACCTCAACCAGCAGGCGCCCGAAGACCGCGCAACTGAACTGGTGTTCCTGTGCCGCTCCGGCCAGCGGTCCATCGCGGCGGCCATAGCGGCCACCCAGGCCGGCTTCACCTCCTACAACGTGCTGGAGGGCTTTGAAGGCGACCCCGACCGCTTCGGCGAACGCACCGTCAACGGCTGGAAAAACCGCGGCCTGCCAACAAACCTGGGAAAGATCTAAGTGACCTTCAACGAAGACGCCGCCGGCTGGAGCCCCGACACCCAGGCCGTGCGCGGCGGCCTGGACCGGACCAACTTCCAGGAAACCAGCGAAGCCATTTTCCTGAACTCAGGGTTCGTGTACGAATCTGCCGCTGCCGCCGAGCGCGCCTTCACGGGCGAGGACGAGCGCTTTGTGTATTCCCGCTACGGCAACCCCTCCGTTGCCACGTTCCAGGAGCGGCTCCGCCTCCTCGAGGGAACCGAGGCGTGCTTTGCGACGGCGTCCGGCATGTCCGCCGTGTTCACCGCCCTGGGTGCCCTGCTCGGTGCCGGGGACCGCGTGGTGGCCGCCCGTTCGCTGTTCGGGTCCTGCTTCGTGATCCTGAACGAGATCCTGCCGCGGTGGGGCGTGGAGACGGTCTTCGTTGACGGACCGGACCTGGATCAGTGGCGCGAGGCCCTGTCCCAGCCCACCACCGCTGTCTTCTTCGAATCGCCGTCCAACCCCATGCAGGAGATTGTGGACATCGCCGCGGTCAGCGAACTGGCGCACGCGGCCGGGGCGACCGTCGTCGTCGACAACGTTTTTGCCACTCCCCTGCTGCAGCGCTGCGGGCAGTTTGGCGCAGACGTTATTGTCTACTCCGGCACCAAGCACATCGACGGCCAGGGCAGGGTGCTCGGCGGGGCAATCCTGGGCACCAAGGAGTTCATCGAAGGCCCCGTGAAGCAGCTGATGCGGCACACCGGCCCGGCATTGTCCGCCTTCAATGCGTGGGTCCTCACCAAGGGCCTGGAGACCATGGCGCTGCGCGTCAACCATTCCTCGGCCACCGCGCTGCGGCTCGCGGAGTGGCTGGAGGAACAGCCGGCTGTCAGCTGGGTGAAGTACCCGCTGCTGAAATCCCACCCGCAGTATGAGCTGGCGGCAAAGCAGATGAGCGCCGGCGGCACGGTCCTCACCCTGGAGCTTGCTCCTTCCGGGGGCCGCTCGGGGAAGGAAGCCGCCTTCGCGCTGCTGGACGGCCTGCGGATCATCGACATCTCCAACAACCTCGGCGACGCCAAATCCCTTATCACCCACCCGGCCACCACCACGCACCGCGCCATGGGGCCGGAGGGGCGGGCCGCCATTGGACTGAGCGACGGCGTTGTGCGGCTTTCCGTTGGCCTGGAGGATGTGGACGACCTCATCGGCGACCTGGAGCAGGCGCTCAAGCAGATCTAGGGTGCCTGGCGCTGGGCCTCAGGCGCCTTGAACGGACAGGTGGACTTCCACCGCATCCCCTTCGCTGATCCGTGCTTTGGTTCTGATAGCCTTCTTGACCGGCAGGAGGTACGTCCCTGTTTTGGTGTCCGGGAAGAGCGAAGTCTGCCAGGTCTGGCCGGCAATTTCCGCACTCACCTGGACTGAGCCAAACGCCTTGCTGCGCCCTGCGTTTTGTGCGCGGACATCGTCCGCGACGTCCGGCGGCAGGGTGAGGAAATGCCAGCCGGCCTCGCCCGGGTACAGCCAGAGTTCCGCTTTGAACGAGTACGACGACGTCACGCGCCGAGTATGGCACGCCTGCGGTGGTGCCGCCAGGGCTGTGGATATCCAGCAGGCCACTAGTTATCCACAGCCCCTGCCGCATGGTCCTTTTTGTCAGACCCCGGCAGGATGATGTCTGTATGGAAACGGACCCGGCGGTTGACCAGGCGGAGGCAGCCGTTGTGGCTGCCGTCGCTGCGTTAGCTGCTGTACTGGATGGCAGGGACGCTGCGGTTGGCGCTGCTGAAGGGAACGCTGCCGACGCCGGCCCCGGTGTTGTTTCCGGCCCGGCTGGAGGGCAGGATCCCGCTGATGGGCCTGCCGCAGAAACGGGCCCAAGTCCTGCTGCTGGTTTGGATGATCCGTTGCAGCGGGTTGCTGACCGGGCGCTGTGGGTTCTGGCGGGAGTGGCACGGTCGGAGGCGAGGCTGGCGGCGTTGAAGGCGCAGGCGGTTCAGGTGCTCGCTGCCGCCACGAGCCTGCTGGACGGTCCGCCGTCCTCACCGCATGAGGCACGGCGCAGGAGCGGAGCCTGGTGGCGGAGGTGGGGTGTGCTCTGGTGATCGGTGACCGTGCCGCCGGTGCCCTGTTGGCTGAGTCCCATGCCCTGACCACGTCGCTGCCCCGGACCCACGCCGCGTTGGGGTCCGGGACGATTTCCTGGGCTCATGCCCGGGAAATGGTGAACCAGACAGTCGGTCTTGACCGGGCCGGGGCAGCGGCCCTGGAGGCCCACTTCCTGGACCCGGACACACCGAGGCCCGCCGGAGCGGCCATGATCGGGGAGATGGCCGCCTACCGGTTCAAGGCCAAGGCCAGGACCTGGCGCGAACGCCACCACCCCGAATCGATCGAGAAGCGCCACGCCAGGGGCGTAGCCGACCGGCGGCTCGAGTACCGGCCGGACCAGGACGGCATGGCCTGGCTTTCGGCCTACCTCCCCGCGCACCAGGCCATGGCGGGCTGGAACCGGCTCAACGCCCTCGCCCGGGCCGCACAGGGACCCGACGAGCCCCGCACCCTCACCCAGACCCGGGCCGACGAGTTCGCCGAAGCGATCCTCACCAGCGGCAGCAGCCGCGGCACCGGTCGCGGTAATGGAGACACTTCCAGCCTCCATGCAGGCAACAGCGACTGGGTGAGTACAGGCAACGGCGACGGGTTGGGTACCAGCGACGGGGCGGGTGCAGGGATGGGTCCCGCCGAGCTGTCGTCGGCGGTCCGGGCGCAGGTGCTCGTCACGGTCCCGATAGTCGCCCTGATGGGAGTGACCGATGAGCCGGCCATGCTCGACGGCTTCGGGCCGATCCCGCCGTCCATGGCACGGGACCTGGTCGCGAACGGTGCCGATTCCTTCCACCGCGTCCTCGTCGATCCGCGGGACGGGGCGCCGCTGGAGATCGGGCGGACCAGCTACCGGGTCACCAAAGCGATGCGGAACTGGCTAAGGATGAGGGACGGCAAATGCCCCTTCCCCGGCTGCAACAACCCGTCACTGGACAACGAGGCAGACCACCTCCTGGCCTGGCAGCACGGCGGAACCACCGGCATCAGCAACCTCGGACAACCCTGCCCGAAACACCACAAACTTCGACACAGCAGCGGGTGGATACCAACACCGGCCACCAAGGACGCACCCCCTGGCTGGACCTCACCCACCGGGCGGCACTACAAGAGCGAACACCAGGACTGGGAACCACCCCATTGGCCAGACTGGGTTACTAAAACGTGGAGTACGGCAACGAAATCGGAAGGACAACCGAGTTTGTCTGCGCTCGGAGGCCCGACCCTCCAGGGCTTTGTTGAGCGCTTTGGGATGCCCCAGGATCTGGACCTGCCCGATGACTTCGATCCGCCAGACGTGGACGTGCCGGAAGACCCCGGACCCACTGAGGATGAACTCCCCAAGGACCCGTTCCCGGGGTGGCACCTATGGCTGGAAGCGTCCCTTGCTGTCCTATAGGAGAGCAAGATCGCTGGACACCAAGGACTGCCCAGCGCCACCGAACACCATAATTGACGAGCTGCCCGAAGCGTATGACTTGGCGTAAGCGCAGGATCCTCGTATACCCAGGATTGCCTATGACTGCCGGACGCGCAGCAGGTCCGGGGCCGCTTCCACTTCCGAGAGGTCCAGGGCACCCCGCATGGTGATATTCACTGCGTGGTTTACTACGGCGCCCAGGCCGAGGTCCTCGGGCGGAGAGCCTGCCATAGCCTTGTCCCGGACCCGGCGTTGCTCAGCTGCCCCGGTGCCACGGGCGATGATGTCCTCCACACCCTGGCGAACGATCGAAAGCTCTCCCTGTTCGTCCAGGACTGGCGCGAGGTAGTCCACCAGCGAACGCACCACATCCGTGGCCCGGGCCGGCCGGAACGTGCCAAAATCCAAAAGCTCCCCGCTGAGCCCGCTGCTGCTTGCCTGCCATGCAGCCATGCGCAACAGCACAGTGGGCACCGGCGCAGGGTCCACACCGTCCCGCCACTCCCGGCTGGCTGACTCCACCAGTGCACGGACCAGGAGTGCGATGAGCGCAGCGTCCTCGGCCCGAAGGCAGACATCGGCAACGCGCACTTCCACAGTGGGGTGGTTCCGGGAAAGCCTGGCGTCGAAGTACAGCATCCCCTCGTCCAGCATCACCCCGCTGTCCAGCAACCTCGTGACAACCCGCCGGTACGCGGGGTAGGTGCCGTAGATGCCGGCGGGTCCGGACGTGGGCCAGCGGTTCCAGGCCTGCGTCCGGTAACTCTCGAAGCCCGTCGGCATACCGTTCCAAAACGGGGAGTTCGCGCTCAATGCGGTCAGCACGGCAAGCTTGTCCCGGATCCGGTCCAGGACCGCCACGCCCTCCTCCGGCGATTCGATATACGTGTGCACATGGAAGCCACACGTGAGCTGCTCCTGCGCCGTGAGGCCGAAGCGCTCCAGCATCAGGGCATACCGGGGGTCCGGCGTCGTATGGCTGGTGGAGGCCAAGGGCGAGGTGGCAAGCGCCGCCACCCGGGCACCGTTCTTTTGGGCAGCCCGGTCAGCAAGCGTCCGGCCGGCACGGATCTGGTCCAGCAGGACGCCGTACTCCAGGCAGGGCCGTGTCTGGGTCTCGATCTGCTCAAGCTTAAGCTCGGCACTCAAGCCCATCTCGTCGTCGTCGTAAACGGTCTTGTCTTCGGTTTCCAGCGCACGGGCATCCGGTGCATCATCGGCGGCCATCCTGTGCCCGGACAGCAGGGCATCGGCCAGTGCAAGCGGCTCCCCTGTTGCCGGGTCAACAATCAGGAGCTCTTCCTCGACGCCGAATGTACGCATACTGTCATTCTGCGGCAGGCAGGAAGATTTTGGAGAGACTCCGGCTTTCATGACGAACCGTGAAAGGTCAGTCCTGGAAGTACTCCACCTTCGCGCCGATAGTGTTCAGCCGCTCCGCCAGGTCCTCATAGCCGCGCTCAATGACATAGATGTTCCGCAGCTCTGACACTCCCCGCGCGGCAAGCATCGCCAGCAGCAGGCAGGCAGCCGGACGCAGCGCAGGCGGGCAGCCAACCTCGGCCGCACGCCATTTTGTGGGTCCGTTGACATAGATCCTGTGCGGGTCGAGCAGCTGCACCTGGGCGCCCAGCCGGTTGAGTTCCGTAAGGTAGATGGCCCGGTTCTCGTAGACCCAGTCGTGGATCATGGTCTGGCCCTGGGCGTTGGCTGCGATGACGGCGAAGAAGGGCAGGTTATCGATGTTGAGCCCGGGGAACGGCATGGGGTGGATCTTGTCCTCCGGAGCGTGCAGCTCCGAAGGCTTGGTGGTGACGTCCACCAGGCGCGTCCGGCCGTTCCGGGCCATGTACTCGCCTGAGATCTCCAACTGCTGGCCCATCTGGCCCAGCGTTGCGAGCTCAATTTCCATGAACTCAATGGGCACGCGCCGGATGGTCACCTCGGAATTGGTGACAATGCCCGCGGTGATCAGGCTCATGGCCTCGATGGGGTCCTCCGACGGGAAGTATTCGATCTCGGCGTCGATGGACAGGCGCCCCGTGATCTTAAGGGTGGTGGTGCCTACGCCCTCGATCTCCACGCCCAGCATCTGCAGGTAGAAGCAAAGGTCCTGCACCATGTAGTTGGGGCTGGCGTTCCGGATGACGGTGGTACCTTCACGGTGGGCTGCTGCCATGATCGCGTTTTCGGTGACAGTATCGCCGCGCTCTGTAAGCACGAACGAGCGGTCCCGGCTGTCTGCGGGCGGGGCCTGCACACTGTAGAAGCCCGAGGTGGCCTCCACTGAGAGGCCGAACTGCCGCAGTGCCTGCATGTGCGGCTCAACCGTACGGGTGCCGAGGTCGCAGCCGCCCGCATACGGAAGGCGGTATTTTGCCGACTCGTCCAGGAGCGGGCCCAGAAGCATGATCACGCTCCGCGTGCGGCGCGCGGCGTCAACATCCATGGCGTCCAGGTTCAGCACGGCCGGCCGCCGGAGCTGCAGGTCGGTGTCGTTAAGCCAGGTGCACTCCACGCCGATGCTGGTCAGGACCTCAACAATCCGGTTCACTTCTTCGATCCGCGCCAGGCGGCGAAGGATGGTGGTTCCCCGATTGATCAGGCTGGCACAAAGCAGTGCCACCCCGGCATTCTTGCTGCTGTTGACATCCACGGAACCGGAAAGGGTGTGGCCGCCCTCAACCCGCAGGTGGGTCATCTGCGGCTTGCCCACGTTTACGATGCTCCTGTCGAAGATCGCCTCGAGGCGCTGGATCATCTTGAGGCTCAGGTTCTGCTTGCCCTGCTCCATCCGGGCAACGGCGCTCTGGCTCGTGCCCAGTTCGGAAGCCAACTGGCCCTGGGTCCAGCCCTTCTCACTGCGGGCGTCCCTCAACATGGCGGCAACGTGTTCGGCGGTTTCCTGCGTCATAGTCAATTTTATATCATAGATGAGCTAGAAGGGAGGACTCGCAAGCAACTGACCGGAGCAAGGCCGGACTCGTACCCGTTCCATGCGATAGGAGCGGATGTCTGGCCAGCTTGACCTCCCCTGCCCCCGGCGGGACACTGGAGAAGATCCCTTCGTCCAGCGGCAACGGAGGCAACATGCGCCGCAGACCAGCCAGCGAGGCGTCGCCAAGCAGAAGACTGCGGGGCAGGGCACAGCCGCACTCGGCATCATCCGCCAGGAACACACGGCCCGTGCCGGGCATGTTGGGCTTCCTTCTGGCCGCGATGCTCTTGATGGCCGGCACCCCCGCCCTCGCCGCGCCCTCGCCCGGCGAGGGGCAGCAGTCGCTTCTGGGGAATGACATCTCCTGGCCGCAGTGCAACGGGTATTTTCCAATGGACCAGGCTTTCGCCATTGTGGGCGTCAACAACGGCCTGGCCAACACCACGAATCCCTGCCTGTCCGAGCAGCTCCGGTGGGCAGAGGATTCCGCCGGCCACCCCGGCCAGCCCACCGTCTCCCTGTACGTCAATACCGCCAACCCCGGCGCCGCCGGCTCCTGGTGGCCCGAAAACGACGAATACCCGTCCGGGCAGGCGGTCCACAACCCTTACGGCCCCTGCGAAGACGGGGATTACGGCAAGGCCTGCGCCTACATGTACGGCTATGCCAAGGCCTACGACGACGCGTACCTCCGCGGGATCAGCCACCCCGCCAGTTACTTCTGGTGGCTGGACGTCGAAACGGAGAACAGCTGGTCCCGCACCGACAAAGACGCCAACCGGACAGTCCTGGAGGGCATGACGGACTTCTTCCACAGCATCGGGGCCGAGGTGGGAATCTACTCCACCGGCCAGCAGTGGGAGCGGATTGTTGGAACAGTCAGCAGCTCGAGCAACCTCTATGCGCTGCCCAGCTGGCTGGCGGGATCGCTCAACGCCTCCGGCGCGGCGGACGCCTGCTCCAAGGAGCCCCTGACCGCCGGGGGCAGGGTGGTGCTGGCCCAATTCGTGTCCAGGGGATTCGACTACAACTATTCCTGCCAGTAGGCCCGCGCTGGTGTCAGTTTCCCAGCCACACCATGTTCCACGTTCCAAGGGACACGGCTGCAATCACCGCTGTTCCCGCCATCACCACGCCCCCGGCAAGCACCCAGGCATCCAGCGCGCTGAAGGTGGATTCGCGCGCCCACGTCCGGTGTCCGCCGCCGAAACCACGCGCCTCCATGGTCACTGCGAGCCGTGACGCCCGGCGGATTGCCTGGACCAGGAGCCCGAAGCTCTGCCCCAGCGTCGCCTTTAACCGCTGCACGGCGCTGCCGCGGGAACCCACACCCCGGGCCCGCCGGGCCATCCCGATGGTCTGCCATTCTTCCGCCATCAGGCCCACCAGCCGCATGGCCGCGAGCGTGCCCAGCACGAAGCGGTGCGGAAGGCGCGCCTTCTGCGCCAGGGCATCGGCGAGGTCCGTGGGGTCGGTGCAGCTCATCAGCAGCACGGCCGGAAGGGCGATCGCCAGCCCACGCAGGGTGAAGCCCGCCCCCAGCTCCAGCGAGCCTTCGCTCATGGTCCAGATGCCGACGTCGATCAGCGTCCTTCCGCTGTCCGGAGCCAGGATGGAGGTACTCCAGCCCCCCACGGCCGCGGCGAGGATCAGCGGCCAGCCGCGCTGCCACAGCAGGGTCAGCGTCAGCCCCGCGAGCGGAAACAGCAGGATTTCGAAAGCCAGGGCCACCGATGCGGAAACCCAGTCGATCGAAAGCGCCAGTACGGCGGTGATGAGGAAGACAGCGGCGAACTTGCTCAGGGGATTGGCCCGGGCCAGCAGGGCCTGGTTGCCGCGCAGGTTCAGCTCCTGCCTCATGGCGCCACCGGTTCCGCCGCAGCCATCCGCAGCTCAGTTCCACCCAGCGCGGCAGTGAACTCGGCGTCATGGGTTACGGACACCACGGCGGTGCCGGCATCCAAAAGCTCGGACAGGAACGAGGCCAGCTCCGCCCAGGTGTTCGCATCCTGGCCGAACGTCGGCTCGTCCAGCACCAGCACCTGGGGATGCGCTGCCAGGACGGTGGCCACGGATAGGCGCCGTTTCTCCCCGCCGGAGAGCGTATAGGGGTTTGCGTCCACGAGGTGCGTCAGCCGCAAACGCTCCAGCAGCTCGTCAACGCGTTCCTCACCATGGCCAAGGTGCCGCGGGCCGAAGAGCAGCTCATCCAGCACTTTCCCGGTGACGAACTGGTGCTCGGGTTCCTGGAACACAGTGCCGATCCGCTCTATGAGCGCCTCGGCTTTCCACGCGTAAGGGTCAATCCCGGCGCCGCGGCTGAGGTCCAGGGTTGCGGAAACCTTGCCTGCCACCGGCTCCAGGAGTCCACCGAGGGTCAGCGCAAACGTTGACTTGCCCGCACCGTTGGGACCCGTAATGGCCAGCGCCTGCCCGGCCCGGACCTGCGCGGAAATGTCCTGCTGGACGGGCACAGGGGGTATTTTCCGAAAGCCGCTGCGCCGGGCGCGTTGGCGGGAAACCGCAAGTTTCTCGGCCGCCAGCAGCAGGGCTCCGGAGCCGGGGGCCGGGCTTGCCGACCGGGCACGCGTCTGCGGAACGTACCCGGGCACCCACACGCCTGCCGCCGCCAGCATGGTACGGGCTTCGGCGAGCACCTGGTCCGGAGGGCCGTCAAGCAGCACGGCATTATCGGTGGCGCTGCCCGGCTGCAGCACCACGATCCGGTCCACCAGGTCCTTCCACACGGACACCCGGTGCTCCACCACAACCAGCGTGGCACCGGTTTTGTCCAGGCAGCGGCCCACGGCGTCGCGGACTTCCAGCACACCTGCCGGGTCCAGGTTTGCAGTGGGCTCGTCAAGCAGGATCAGGCCCGGACGCATGGCGAGGATCCCTGCCAGCGCCAGGCGCTGTTTTTGCCCGCCGGAGAGGGCAGACGTCGGATGGTCCAGCGGCAGGTGGGAGAGCCCGACGTCGTCCAGCGCCTCGTGCACGCGGGCCCAAATGGCGTCGCGGGGCACGGCGAGGTTTTCGGCGCCGAAGGCGACGTCATCGCCAACGCGGGAGAGGACCACCTGCGTCTCCGGGTCCTGCTGCATCAGTCCGGCCCGGCCGCGCTGCTCCCGGGGCACGGCGCCGTCAACCAGCAGCGAGCCCGTCTCGTCGGAGTCCCCGGCGTCGCCGCCGTCGTCGTTTATGTCCCCCAGCACCCCTGCCAGGGCGTGGAGGAGCGTGGACTTGCCGGCACCGGAAGGTCCCAGGAGAAGCACCCGCTCCCCCGGGCGGATCTCCAGGTCGAGGGCACGCACGGCCGGTTTGGTGCGCCCTGCATGGCGCCAGCCCCAGCCGCGGGCCGTGACGGCAGCCGGACGCACCGCGACGGATGCCTCATGCCGCGAAAGGGCGCCCATCAGGAAAAGACGGGCTCCGTTGCCGCCTTGCGTGATGCAAAGGAGCTCAGCACACCGGTCCTGGCCAGGCCGCGGGTGGCAACCCAGGACAGTGCCCCGGCGATGATGGCGCCGGAGATGGCGGTGAAGATGATGTACGCCAGCTTGTCGCCGGCGGCGTAGGCGATGTTCCAGCCCCACGGTGCGAACGAGTCGTTCAGGCCGCAGAAAAGACCGGCGGCAGCGCCTGCCAGCAGGGCTACGGGCAGGTTGAACTTCCGGTACACGAAGATGGCGAAGATGATCTCCGCGCCAAGGCCCTGCACGAACCCGGAGAACAGTACGGACGCCCCGTACTGGGAGCCCATGAGCAGTTCACCGGTGGCGGCCACCGTCTCGCAGAAGAGCGCAGCGCCGGGCTTGCGGATAATAAGCATGCCCAGAACGGCCGGAATCATCCAGCCGCCGGCGATCAGGCCGGTCAGGGGCGGGTAGACGGCGTTCATGGGTCCGGAGACTGCGGCGGCCCCCTGGGACCAGGCCCAGAAGATGACGCCGCCGGCGACGGCGATGAGGGCCGCCACCACGATGTCCACGACGCGCCAGGACTTGCCGGCGGTTTTCTTGACTGCTGTTGTTGCCATGTGGTCCTCCTGAGGAACAGGAGGGGAAAGTGGGCGCGGTTTCCGGCACTGCTGCCGCTGCGCGCACTTCGAGAACTCGACTCCCTTGCGCCGGTACTAACCGGATCAGGTTCGAGGGTCTGCGGCTGTCCGCACTCTCAGCGCCCACCTGCGGTCCCTGGCATGGCCAGTGATGCCGACGGCGGCGCTCCCCTGTCGTTGAATGATTCTGTTGGTGAAATATTCGCCCTGTTGGGCGTGGTTCAGTTTACCGCAGGGAGGGGTAGATTGTGGGCCATGACTGCGAATCCACCAGATATGACCGGGTACGATCCGGATTCCCATGCTGCCCAGCCGGAGGGATCCCTGGAAGCACTGATCGCCCGGATTGAGGCGGAGGTCCGGGAGCTGCAGTTTCCCGGCTTCTCCATGGACGACGCCCTGAACCTGGGGCTGCTCCTGGTGGAGTTGGGCAAGGAGCGCGGGCTGCCCATCGCCATCGACATCAGCAAGGGCGAGCAGGTCCTCTTCCACGCTGCCCTGCCGGGGGCAACGCCGGACAACGGGCACTGGATCGGGGCCAAGAAGCGGACCGCCGCCCGTTACGAGGTCCCTTCCCTGCTGGTGGGGCTGCGCGCCAGGGTTCAAGGAGGACGGATCGAGGACAACGCCTGGTTCGACCAAACCCGCTATGCCGCGCACGGCGGCTCCTTCCCGCTCTACGTCACCGGAGTGGGTGCCGTGGCAACCGTCACCGTGTCCGGTTTACCGCAGGTGCAGGACCATGACCTGGTGGTCGAGGCCCTCCGTGACATCCTCAGGCAGGCAAGCGCGGACTGACGCGGGGACGCCGTGGGCGCATGGCGTCCCCGGCATGGACACCCCCGAGGCGGCGGGAGTACATTCGAGCCGAGTGGCGGGAATTCCATCCAGGAGGGCGTCGTGACCGGTCCAGCACCCGAGAACCAGGTCCGGGCGGCGCTGGACAAAGCCTCGGACGAGATGCTTTTCATCGGCCCGGACCACCCCTACTATCCGCTGCTTGCGGAACTGGTGTCCGCCGTCGGGAATTCCTGGCAGCAAGGCTACGAGCACGGCCGCCGCGGAGGTCCGCACACAAACCCTTACGCCTGGACCGGCGCGGGAGGCTAGCAGGCTGCGTGCAGGGCCCCGGCGCTTAGCTCCAGCAGAATACAAAGGCTGCTTAGCATTTATTAGTAATCATGCTTACTATGTTGTCTCCAGCGTTTGAGGAGAACAGCACATGGCAGCCAGCATCCGCATGAAAGGCGCCCGGACAGGCCTGCAGAATGCTGCCCTCGGAACGGGCACCGTTTTCTGCCTGGCCGGCATCCTGGGATTCATTCCCGGCATCACCTCCAATTATGACTCGCTCCGCCTGGCCGGCCACGCATCGGAAGCGCTTCTGCTCGGGGTCTTCCAGGTGTCCGTCCTCCACAACACGGTCCACCTGCTCTTCGGGGCTGCCGGCATCCTGATGTCGCGCTCGCACCCACAGGCACGGAACTTCCTCGTCTACGGCGGCGTCATCTACCTGGTCCTCTGGCTGTACGGCCTCCTGGTGGGCGATCCCATCCCTGCGAACTTCATCCCCGCAAACCATGCGGACAACTGGCTCCATCTGGTTCTTGGCCTGGCCATGATTGCCCTGGCCATCATGCTCGCCCGCGGACCCGCCCCCGCAGCGGACACCGGCAGCACCGCCAACTCTTCAGTGCCCGGCACGCGCCGCCGCTGACCACCATCTCGTACCGGGCCCCCAGCGCCGGGGGCACGGAACCGCTACACGCCAGACCCGAAGGAGCATCATGAAAGTCCCAGCAGCAAGGGGTCCCGTCAGCACCGCTTTGTTCAACGCCCTCGCGGAGCGGCCGGGCACTAACGAGGACGCCCTGGAGGCGCTGCAGCGGACGTTGGCCGGCCACCTTCCGGCAACCCTGGACATCATTGGCGACGACGACCTCCAGCTGACGCTCTTCTGCCTCTACGAGCTCCACTACTCCGGCCTCGAGGGCGTAAGCGACGACTGGGAGTGGGCGCCGGAACTGGTCCGGGTGCGCCAGCTCCTTGAAAAGCCGTTCGAAGCCGCGCTCCGGGAAGCTGCCGCGGAGGCCGCCGGGGATCTGGAACTCCCTGCCCAGTCCCGTGTCACCAGCGACGAAGTGGCAGACATCCTGTTCGGCCTGGCCGCGCAGGACAGTGGCCCCAGCCTCTCCCGGTATGTGGCCAAGCAGGCCAGCCTTGGCCAGCTCAAGGAATTCCTGATCCACAAGTCCATCTACCAGCTGAAGGAAGCGGACCCGC
This sequence comes from Pseudarthrobacter quantipunctorum, assembly GCF_045291495.1. NCBI lineage: Bacteria > Bacillati > Actinomycetota > Actinomycetes > Micrococcales > Micrococcaceae > Pseudarthrobacter > Pseudarthrobacter quantipunctorum. The sequence goes on along the minus strand of NZ_CP148033.1, from coordinate 76,566 downwards.
ACACCTTCGCCATCCCGAGGCTCTCGGGGCGGGCCAAAGCGGCACTGGTGGAAATCCAGGCGGACGAGTACGGCGGCGGACGGCCCGAGCGTATGCACAGCGCCCTTTTTGCCCGTACCATGCGGGGCCTGGGAATGGATGACGGGTACGGGTCCTACGTGGACGCCGTCCCCGCGGTCTCCCTCGCCGCCGTGAACCTGATGTCGCTGTTCGGCCTGAACCGCCGGCTGCGCGGTGCCATCACAGGACACCTGGCCATCTATGAGATGACCTCCTCCCAGCCCAACCGCCTGTACGGCAGGGGCTTCCGCCGGCATGGTTTCGATACGGACGTCACCCATTACTTCGATGAGCATGTGGAGGCCGACGCCGTCCACGAGCAGATCGCCGGCCGGGACCTTGCGGGCGGGCTGGTTGAGGCTGAACCCCACCTCCTGTCGGATGTCCTGTTCGGCGCCACCGCGGTCATGGCCGTAGACGGCAGGTTGTCGGCGCACATCCTGCAATCCTGGGAAAACGGCGTGTCCTCGCTGAGGGCGGAAGTGCTGGATGCGGCATGAGCACCCCGGCCACAGGCAAGACGGCTGAGTACATCCTGCCCCTGCGGTGGACTGATGATTCGGACCTGCCGGACCTGGCTGCCTACCTCCGCCGCCTCACGGACTGGATTGCCGTCACGGTGGTGGACGGCTCCGCCCCGGACCTGTTCGAGCACCACTGCAGGGTGTTTCCGCCCGCCGTCGGGCATCTCCGGCCCATGGCCGAAAGCGGCAGTGACCGCCCAGGTAGAGCCGGCGTTGGCCGCGCCGGCAACGGCAAGGTGGCCGGGGTGATGACCGGCGTGCGGGCCTCGACGGCGGACCTGCTGGTCATTGCCGACGACGACGTCCGCTACACGCGCGAGTCCCTTGCCGCCGTCGTCCAGCACCTCAGTTCAGCAGACGTGGTGAGGCCGCAGAACTACTACGACCGCCTGCCATGGCACGCGCGGTGGGATACGGCGAGGACCCTCATCAACCGCGCCTGGTCCGCAGACTTTCCCGGTACCCTGGCCCTGCGCCGCAGCACCCTTGTGGCGGCGCAGGGGTACGACGGGGTCCTGTTCGAAAACCTCGAGCTGATCCGGACCATCAAGGCCGCGGGAGGCTGCGAGAAGGTTGTCCCGGACCTGTTCGTGGCACGGAGGCCGCCCAACGCCCGGCATTTCCTGAAGCAACGCGTCCGCCACGCCTACGACGATTTCGCCCAGCCGCGCAGGCTCGGCGCGGAACTGGCGCTGCTTCCGGCAATTCTCGCCGCTGCGCGCATGCCCGGGCGGCTCCGCGTGTCCGCCTTTCTTTCGCTGGCAGCTGCATCCGCCGTTGCCGCCGGGATCGGACGGCGGCGGAACAGGGGCGCAGCAGTCTTCCCCTTCAACACGGTGTGGTTTGCCCCGCTGTGGACCGTTGAGCGCGCGGCCTGCATCTGGATCGCGCTCGGTCTCCGGCTGAGCGGGGGCATGCCCTACGCAGGAAGCCGCATCAAAACAGCCGCGCATTCCGAGGCCGAACTTCGGCTGCGGCACAGCAGGATTGCCGGAACCCGGCACCAGGATTGTATGGATCTCCACAGCAACGCAGAGCAGGAGCAAAAATGAACCAGGAACCAGCCGAGAGCTCCATTGTGGTTTGCCCCGACGGGCCGCTCATTGTGCGCGGCGACTTCGAGCTCGTTACGCCGTCCGGCGAACCGGTGCCCCGGGACCGCAAAACAGTGGCACTGTGCCGGTGCGGCGCCTCAGCCATCAAGCCCTATTGCGACGGCACCCACAAGATGATCAAGTTCCGCACCGAACCCCCGTCCAACTGAGCAGGGGACCCGGCAAACGCCAGATAGGCTAGGGACAGCCCGTTTTCCGCCCGCAAGGAGTATCAAGGAATGAACCTTTTCATTAAGCTGCTCGGCACCGGCGTGAGCCTCGGCGCCGGCTTCGTCGGCACCAAGCTGGTCAACACCATCTGGGAAAAGTCCACCGGGCGCAAGCCGCCCACCGGCAAGGACGAGGACGTTCCCACGAGCCTGCAGTCCGCGCTGACGTTCGCGCTGATCTCAGCCTCGGTCAGCACCATCATCCAGGTCCTGGCCAACCGCGGCACCCAGCGGGCCATCACCCGGTTCGCCAAGAGCCAGGACATCGTCTAGCCGCGTCCCCGCCAGCACTCAGCCGTCGCCGGAACCGTCCTCACGGGCGGCTTTGGCGGCGGCTTTTTGCACCACTGCCTCCAGCTCATCCGAGGTGAGGAGTTCGCGGTGCAGGTGCTTGGTGCGGTAGCCGGCGCGGCCCACCATGTGCGCGGAGACCGGCACGGTAAGCAGTTGGAAGATCCAGGCCACCAGCAGCACGGGCCACACCCACCAGGTGCGCATCTGCAGTCCGATGGACGCCAGGAGCAGGAACAGCCCCAGAACCTGGGGTTTGGTGGCGGAATGCATGCGGCTCAGGAGATCGGGGAACCGCAGCAGGCCGATGGCCGCTCCCAGGGACATGGTGGCCCCAACAATCATGAACACCGCGGACAGCACGTCCACCCAGGCATCCAGGGCAGTGGAATCAGGACTCATTGGGCTGTTCCCTCCGGTCTGCCACGAACCTTGCTACGGTCACGGAGCCGATGAAGCCGATGATCGAGATGGCCACCACCAGCATCAGGTTGTTCAGGTGCCTGTTGACGGCCATGTCCACGCACAGGGCCCCGCCCAGGATCGCCAGAAGGACGTCCGTGGCCAGCACCCGGTCCAGGAGTGACGGTCCGCGGGAGATCCTGATGATGGCGCCGACGGCCGCGAGCGAAAAGATCACGGCGGTAACTGCCAGGACGATCTGCATCATGCGGCCGCCTCCGTCCGCAGAATTTCGAGTTCTTCGGTGGTACCCATGATCCTGATCAGCCCGGCTTCGATGGACAGCACCTCGTTCTTCAGGTTTTCGACGTCCTCCGGAGAGCTGATGTTCAGCGCGTGGAGGTAGAGGGTGGATGTTGACCGGTCCACCTCAACCACCAGCGACCCGGGGATCAGTGAAATCACGTGGCCCGTGGCCGTGACCAGGAGGTCCTGGTGGCTGCGCAGGGTCACGGCCACAACGGCGTTCTTCACCTTGGGACCCCGGGCTACGGCGAGGTACAGGAGCTGCAGGCTGGCCATCACCACCTTGGCCAGGAACACCAGTGCGAACGGAACGGCGTACAGGATGTTGAAGCGTCCGCTGAGCTCCACCGGCGGAAGATAGAACAGGCGTGCCACGGCCACCGACAGCAGGGCTCCGAACAGCAGGTTGCCCGGGCTGAAGTCCTGCCACAGGGCACCCCAGACGATGACCAGCCACACCAGGAGCGGAAGCTCCTGGCGCAGCGAGATGCGCCGGCGGCTCATTTTCCTCCCCCTGCGGTAAGGACCAGTGGAACGTCCGTGTCCTCTCCCAGGACAGCCTGGATGTAGGAGGACCTGTCCAGCATGTCGTGCGCGGCCTGGTCCGAAACCGTGAACAGCGGTCCCGCAAACACGGTCAGGCCCACGCCCAAGACCACCAGTCCGACCGTGGAGCCCACCATGGTGCGCGGCAGCAGGGTGACGGTGTTGGGTTTGGCTCCCGGCCCGGTAACGCGGGCGGCAGGCGTGGCCAGCAGCACGGGATCCGGATGTTCGGCGTCCGAAGGCCTGCGCCAGAACGCGCGGTTCCACACCCTGGCAACGGCCAGGAGGGTCAGCAGGCTGGTCAGCACGCCGCCGATCACCAGCACGTAGGCCAGCGGTGTTCCGAGTTCAACACCCGCCTGCATGAGCCCCACCTTGCCCAAAAACCCGGAGAATGGCGGGATGCCGGCCAGGTTCATGGCGGGCACGAAGAAGAGCAAAGCCAGCAGCGGAGACAGCTTGGCCAGGCCGCCCAGCCGGTCCACGGACGAACTGCCGCCCCGGCGTTCGATCAGTCCCGTCACCAGGAACAGGGAGGTCTGGATGGTGATGTGGTGCACCACGTAGAAGACCGCCGCGCCAAGCCCCGCCACGGAGGACATGGCCAGGCCGAATACCATGTAGCCGATGTGGCTCACCAGGGTAAACGAGAGCAGACGCTTGATGTCGCTCTGCGCCAGGGCGCCCAGGATTCCCACCACCATGGTCAGTAACGCGGCGACCATCAGCGGGGTGTTCAGCGAGTCCCCGGGAAACAGGAGCGTCTCGGTGCGCACCATGGCGTAGACACCCACTTTGGTGAGCAGCCCCGCGAACACGGCAGTGACCGGCGCTGGCGCCGTGGGATAGGAGTCCGGCAGCCAGAAGGACAGCGGGAAAACGGCGGCCTTGATGCCGAAAGCCACCAGCAGCATCACGTGCAGCAGCGTCCTGGTGCCCTGGTCCAGCTCCCCAAGCTTGATGGCCAGGTCCGCCATGGTGATTGTTCCGGTGGCGCCGTAGACCATGGCGATCGAGATGAGGAACAGCACCGAGGACACCACCGACACCACCACATAGGTGACGCCTGCCCGGATGCGGGGTCCGGTGCCGCCCAGCGTCATCAGCACGTAGCTTGCCGTCAGCAGGATCTCGAACCCGACGTAAAGATTGAAGAGGTCCCCGGAGAGGAACGCATTGGAGACGCCGGCCACCAGGATCAGGTACGTGGGGTGGAAGATCGAGACGGGCGCGTCCTGGTCGCCGTCGGCCATGCCCTGCCCTGTGGCGTACACCAGCACGGCAAGGCTCACCGCCGAGGAAACCACCAGCATCAGGGACGAGAACTGGTCCACCACCAGCACGATGCCCCACGGCGGCAGCCAGCCGCCCAGGGTTACGGCGAACGTGCCGCCGTCCCAGACGGAGGCCAGCAGGAGGCACTCCAGCAGGAGCGTGAGGGACAGCAGGGCGATGCTCACCGCGCGCTGGGCCAGTGAATGCCGGATCAGCATGAAGGTCAGGGCGGCTCCCAGGATGGGAAGTACGACGGCGAGCGGGGCAAGGCTTGCGAGGTTCACTTTCCGCCTCCTTCCGGGCCAGGGGCCACATTGCTGGAGCCGGGTTTTTCTTCAGAGGCTGCCTGCTCGACGGGAATCTCGCGGCCGCCGGCCACAAGCGTTGTCCCGGGAGCGCCGTCATTCGAGGTGGACCCGCCGGGGCCGCCATGGCCCGTGCCGCCGTCGTTGGAGACGCTGTGGTTGGAGACGCTGTGGCCGTCCGTGCCCAGCATGGTGAGCGGAAACTCCGAGGTCTCGGCAGGGACCTCGGCGTCGTCCTCGGCGTCGAAGCTTGGCGTTACTGCAACACGAAGGTCTTCCACGTCGTCCTGGATCTCGTCCCGGCGGGCCAGCACCCAGGTGCGGTAGATGATGCCGAGCATAAAGGCGGTGACGGCAAAGGAAATAACGATGGACGTCAGGATCAGGGCCTGGGGAAGGGGATCGTTGTAATCCCCGGCCGCAGTGTCCTTCGAGTACAGGGGCGCGAGCCCCGCGTACCCGCCGGTGGCCAGGATCAGCAGGTTGGTTGCATTGGCCAGGAGCATCAGCCCCAGCAGGACGCGCGTGAGGCTGCGTTCCAGCACCAGGTAGATGCCACACGCGTACAGTGCCCCCATGACGATGAGGAGGGTCAGGTTTACGCTCATGCTTGGCCCTTTGCGGTGGTCTCGGAAGCTACGCCTTCAGGCTCCTGCTCAGGCGCGGACGTTGTGGCGGAGTCTTCGCCCGCAAATTCCTGCTCCTCGCCGGGAGTCCGGCCACCCACAGCTGAACGCTCCTCGAAGTGCTCGTCGATTTCGGCGCCGAGGCTCCGCAGGACGTCCAGCACCAGGCCCACCACCACGATGTACACGCCGATGTCGAAGATGGTGGAGGTGACGAACTTGATGTCCCCGAACACCGGGAGCCACAGTTCGATGATCGCGCTCTGGAACACCTGGCCGCCCAGCAGCAGCGGCACTGCGCCGGAGGTTGCGGCCACAGCCAGCCCGATTCCCAGCAGGGCGCCGGCGCTGACAGGTGTGGCCTCGCGGAGTTCAAACCGGCCTCCGGCCAGGTAGCGGATGGTCAGGGCCAGGCCGGCTGTCAGGCCGCCGGCGAAGCCGCCGCCGGGCAGGTTGTGGCCTGCCAGCAGGAGGTACAGCGAGAACATGATCATGGAGTGGAAGATCAGCCGGGTGACCACCTCGAAAATGATGGACCGGCGTTCGGGGGCCAGTGTCCGGCCGGCCACGATCCACGCATCCCGGGCAGAAGCCGCGAACTTCCGGCTGACGGCCAGCGCCGCTGCGTCCCGGCTGCCGGGGTCGACCCCCCGGTGGCGGCCAACGGTCCCCTCCGCCACAGTGGCGGAGTTCAGGATCTTGTCACCGCGGCCGCGGACGAAGATGAGGCTTGCCACGCCCGTTGCTGCCAGCGCCAGGACGGTGATTTCGCCGAAGGTGTCCCAGGCGCGGATGTCCACGAGCGTCACGTTGACGATGTTCAGTCCCCCGCCGCCCTCATACGCGAGCCTCGGAAATTCCAGCGAAACCGGCGTTGCTATCCGTGCTCCCATGGCGTAAATCGCGGCGAACACCATGGTGACGCCGAAGCCCAGGCCGATGATCACGCGCACCACCCGGTATTTGCCGCCGGTCCGGTCGCGGAGCTCGGGCGGCAGGCTGCGCATCGCCAGCACGAAAGCCACCAGGATGATGGTTTCCACCAGCATCTGCGTCAGTGCCAGGTCCGGGGCACCCTGGAGCGCGAACATCAGGGCAATGCCGTAACCGGTGACGGAAACCATCAGGACAGCCAGGAACCGCTTGTTGGCTTTGACGGCCGCCAGGGCGCCGATCACGATGCCGGCACCCACGACGAGTTGGAGCGGGGATCCGGGGTCCACCAGGTAGATCCCGTCCGGAAGCGGCTTGCCGGCCACCAGGATGACGGACAGGGGCAGCACAAAGGCCACGCTCAGGATGACAGCCAGGTAGTAGTACAGGGAACCGCGCTGCGTGCGTCCGGTAATCCACACCGCTGCGTCATCCAGCCCGCCGATGGTGTACTGGTACGCCTTGTCCCCGTCCACCCACGGCGGCACCAGGGACTGGACCCGCGCCACCGCGTCGCGGCCAAAGTACATCGCCAGGCCCAGCGCGAACGTGAGGGCCGTCAGGCCCAGCGCCGGCGTGAAGCCGTGCCACAGCGCAAGGTAACCGGCCTGCTCGGCGGCTGTTCCGGCGTCGGGCGCGTTGGACGCGAACAGTGCGGCGTAAGGCTGGATCCACGCGTCAACAGGGGCTGGCCACAGCCCGTACACGATGGTCAGGAGGCTGAGGATGGCGGGCGCGGCGAGGAAGGAGGGCCTGATGGCCTTGAACGGGGTGGGCTCCACGCCGGGCTTGACGGCAAAGGCGCCCCACATGAAGCGCGCACTGTAGGCGAAGGTGAGGATGGATCCCAGGACCAGCCCGGCCAGGACCACCATGCCCCACGGGCCGGCTTCATCGGCACCTGCGTGGTGGACGAAGGACTCCAGCACGGATTCCTTGGCCACGAACCCGGCCAGCGGGGGAACTCCGGCCATGGACGCGGCGCCGATGGCGGCAACCACTCCGAGCGCGCGGGAGGAGCGGAACACGCCGGAAAGCTTGCGGACGTCGCGCGTTCCTGACTGGTGGTCGATGATGCCCACCACCAGGAACAGGGTGGCCTTGAACAGTCCGTGGGCCAGGAGCATCGCGAGCCCTGCGAGCGCCGCGTCCGGCGTGCCCAGGCCCACCACCATGGTGAGGAAGCCCAGCTGGCTGACGGTGCCGTAGGCGAGGATGAGCTTGATGTCGGTCTGGCGCAGCGCCCGGTAGCCGCCCACCAGCATGGTGGCCAGGCCAAGGCCCAGCACCACCGGCTGCCAATACGCCGTTTCGGAGAACCCGGGCGCCAGCCTGGCAACCAGGTAGATACCGGCTTTGACCATCGCAGCGGCATGCAGGTAGGCGCTGACCGGCGTGGGTGCGGCCATGGCGCCGGGGAGCCAGAAGTGGAACGGGACCAGGGCGGACTTGGTGATGGCGCCCACCAGGATGAGTACGACGGCGGCGCTCACCATGGAGCCGGAGGCTCCGCCTGCCAGGGCGGGCGCCTGCTCCAGGATGCTGGAGATGCGGTAGGTGCCGGCCGTGTGGCCCAGCATGATGAGGCCCACCAGCATGGCCAGCCCGCCCGCGGTGGTGACCATCAGGGCCTGCAACGCGGACCGCCGCGCAGCCAGCCTGGTGCGGGCGAATCCGATCAGGAGGTAGGAGAGGATGGTGGTGAGTTCCCAGAAGATGAACAGCAGCAGCAGGTCATCGGCCACCACCAGCCCGAACATGGCGCCCGCAAAGGCCAGCAGCTGGGCACCGAAGGCACCGAGGTCCTGGTCTTTTTTCTTGAAATACCTGGCGCAGTAGACCAGAACCAGCGAGCCGACGCCCAGCACCAGCAGGGACATGACCCAGGCGAGCGCGTCCATGCGGAAGGCAAGTTCGAGTTGGAGCCCGGGAATCCAGGGCACTGTTTCGCTGACGGATCCCGCTCCGGTGTACACCGGACCGTGCTGCAGCAGCAGCCAGATGAAGGATGCGCCGGGAACAGCAGCCAGTGCATAGAACGCGTTGCGGCCCCAGGCCCTGAAGAGGAACGGCGCCAGGACAGCCACCGAAAAGTGCACGGCAAGGACTGTTATCACTGGTATCTCCGCGTCGTCAGGGATTCGATTGTCAAAAGTTGGAGCAGGCGGTTCATTCGTTAGGTCCGGGAGGGTCCAGTTTATCAAGGCTTAGGCGGCCGCCCCTCCGTCCCTACGCCCTGCCAGGCGCGCGGCCCGGTATCCCGGGGGGTTCGCTCCGGCCCCTGTTCGCCACGGGCGGATACGATGCATCCTATGAACAGCGCCAGCGCTCCAGGGGCAACGCAGCCGTCCTCGGAACTTGAGTCCGGGAACCAGCGCACCAGCAAGGGCCGCATCCTGGCGTGGGCTTCATGGGACTGGGGGTCCGCAGCCTTCAACGCCGTGATGACCACGTTCGTCTTCACCGTCTACCTCACTTCCGACGCCTTCGGCGGCGAAGACCAGGCCTCGGCGGTCCTGGGAGGTGCGCTGGCAGTTGCCGGCCTGGCGATTGCCCTGCTGGCCCCGGTCACCGGCCAGCGCTCCGACGCGGGCGGCCGGCGGAAGCTGTGGCTGGGGGTCAACACGGGGGCGGTCGCCCTCCTCACCGCGCTGTGCTTCTTCGTCTTCCCGCGGCCTGAGTTCCTGCTGCTCGGAGTGTCCCTGATAGCCCTGGGCAATGTGTTTTTCGAGTTCGCGGGTGTCAACTACAACGCCATGCTCGCCCAGATCTCCACGCCGTGGAACATCGGCAAGGTCAGCGGATTCGGCTGGGGGGCCGGCTACCTTGGCGGCATCGTTGCCCTGCTGATCGTCCTCCAGCTGTTCGTCCAGCCCAGCTTCGACTGGTTTGGGGCGTCCACCGAGGACAGCCTGAACATCCGGCTGGTGGCGGTTTTCTCGGCCCTGTGGTTCCTTGTTTTCGCCCTTCCCGTGCTGTTCGCCGTGCCCGAGCTTCCCGGCGCCGCCCAGGCGAAGCGGCTGGGCCTCCTGGCCAGCTACGGCCTGCTTGTCCGGCGGATCAAGGCCATCTACGCCACCAGCCCCCACACCATCTACTTCCTGCTGGCCAGTGCTGTCTTCCGGGACGGGCTGGCCGCCGTCTTTACCTTCGGCGGGATCATCGCTGCGGGAACCTTTGGCTTTGAGCTGTCCCAGGTTATTTTCTTTGCCATTTTCGGCAACGTCGTGGCCGCAGTGGGTGCAGTCCTTGGCGGCCTGCTGGACGACCGGATAGGCCCCAAGCGGGTGATTATCGGCTCGCTGGTGGGCCTCCTGGTTGCAGGGAGCGTCATACTGGTGCTCGGCAACGGGGACTACACCTTCCTCGGGATGGCCTGGGCTGGCAGCACCACTTTCTGGGTGTTCGGGCTTTTCCTGTGCCTGTTCGTGGGGCCCGCCCAGGCCTCATCGCGCGCCTACCTGGCCAGGCTGGCCCCGCACGGCGAGTCGGGCGAACTCTTCGGCCTCTATGCCACCACCGGCCGCGCCGTCAGTTTCCTGGCGCCAGCGCTCTTTACCCTCAGCATCACCCTCGCGGCTCCGCTGGTGGCACCGGGCGAGGCCCAGCGCTGGGGCATCCTGGGCATCATGGTGGTACTGCTGGCGGGACTGTTGGTCCTGCTGCCGGTGAAGTCCCCTGACAAGGCCGCCATCGCCACGGTTCCGGCTGCCTGACGCCCTGCAGCTTTTCCCTCGGGTTCTGCCAGACACCTCTTGACGCCGTATGTTATCGATCACATAATTGTGATCGATAACATGAATCCTTTCAATGACGAGGAGCACCATGACGAACTCCCCACAGCGGCCCCGGGCGGGAATCATCGGCACGGGCGGCATCGCCCACGCGCACGCAGAAGCCCTGAAGCTGGCGGGCGCCGAGCTCGTAGCGGCCGTGGATATCGACCCCGACAGGGCAACGGACTTTGCGCAAAAGGTGGGTGTTGCCCAGACCGCTTCCACCCTGGCAGCGGCAGCGGAAGCCGGACTGGACCTTGTTGCCGTCTGCACTCCGCCGTCGTCGCACGCCCCGTTGGCACGGGAAGCCCTGGCACTGGGCATGGACGTGGTCCTGGAGAAGCCCCCCGCACTGTCGCTCCGGCAGCTGCGGGAGCTGCAGGAAGCGGAACGTGCCACCGGCAAACGGGTTAGCTGCATCTTCCAGCACCGCTTCGGCACGGGCGCCCGGAAGCTTGCGGACCTTCAGGAGTCCGGAGCCCTGGGCAGCCCGCTCACCGGGTTCTGCAACACCCTTTGGTTCCGGGACCAGGCATACTTCGACGTTCCGTGGCGCGGACAGTGGGACGTTGAGGGCGGCGGTCCCACCATGGGGCACGGCATCCACCAGTTCGACCTCCTCCTCCACCTCTGGGGGCCGTGGCAGGAAGTGACGGCTTTCGCCGGAAGGCTGGCCCGCCGGACCGAGACGGAGGACGTCTCCACTGCCATCGTGCGGTTCGACTCAGGTGCCCTCAGCACCGTCATCAACTCCGTGATCTCGCCCCGGGAAACCTCCCAGCTGCGCTTCGACTATGAGAATGCCACCGTGGAACTGGAGCACCTCTACGGCTACGACGATTCGAACTGGCGCTTCACCCCGGCACCCGGCCAGGAGCGCCTTGCCGCGATGTGGGCGGATGGCCAGGCCTGCACAGCCAGCGGCCATCCCGCGCAATATGCCCGGATCATCGAGGCCGTCCGCGCCGGGACCGTTCCGCCGGTCACGCTTGCCGACGCCTACCCCACCATGGAGCTCGCCGCCGCCCTCTACGCCTCCGCCATCACCGGCAAGACCGTCCGCCGCGGTGAAATCACTGAAGGAAACCCGTTCTTCGACCGCGCCGATGGCCGGCTGGAACCCTGGAAACTGGAAAAGAGCCACGCATGAGCACCGCCGCCGGAACAACCACCCAAGCCCCCGCACGCCAGCTCGGCTGGACGGACGATGGCGCCGCCGTCGAAATCTCACTGGACGGCGTGTCCGTCCTTACCTACACCTACGCCGCAGACGATCCCCAGGCCGAATCGCCACGGCCGTACTTCCATCCGGTCCGCACGCCGGGAGGCGACCTGGTGAGCGCCTACCGCCCGCACGACCACGTGTGGCACAAAGGCATCGCCTGGTCCCTGCCGCACCTTGGGCCGGACAACTTCTGGGGCGGCCCAAGCTACCGGCGCGGCAAGGACTACCAATGGCTTCCCAACAACGGCGCCATGCAGCACCGGGAAACCACCAAGGCAACGGACGACGACGGCACGTTCAGTTTCGCGCACAGGCTGCAGTGGATCACCCAGCAGGGATCGCCCGTGGTGGAGGAGGAGAGGTCCTTCCGGGTAGTTCCGGGGACGGACGCCAGCTACACGCTGGTGTTCGACTCCGCCATGACCAACGTTTCCGGAGACGACATCCACATCGGCTCCCCCACCACGGAGGGCCGTGAGAACGCAGGATACGGCGGGTTGTTTTGGCGCGGCCCCCGGTCCTTTGCGGGCGGAACCATCATGGGACCCGGCGGCGCTACCGGCGAGGAGCTCCGCGGCCAGCGGGCCCCCTGGCTTTCCTTCGTGGGGCAGCATGATGGCACATGCCGCTTCTCAACGCTGGTGATGGTTGACGATCCCGGCAGCCCGCATCCGGAGCCGGAGTGGTTCGCGCGGTCCGAACCGTTTGCCTGCATGGGCCCCGCCCCGTTCTTCAGCAAGGAGGTCCTGTTCCAGGCAGGAGCCACGCTGCGTTTCCGGTACGGCGTTGTGGTTGCGGACGGCCCGTCGGACCAAAGCCGGGCGGAAGCCCTGGCAACGGCCGCCCGCAGCGTCCTTGCGGCTGCGCCGGCGTCCCCGGCCGGGAAATGAACGGCCAGCCGGTGAGCAGCCAGCTCCCTTCGGCTCCGGGCTTTCCCGGCGGCACCGCAGTGACCGGGCTGCGGGTGTATGACTGGGAGTCCGGCGACGGGCTGTGCGGCGGCTCGCCACACCTCCACACCGTCTCTTCCGAGGCATACGTGGTCACGGCCGGCACAGGGGAGGTGCACACCATCTCGATGGCAGGCGTCCAGGTGCACGGCCTGGCAGCCGGATCGCTGGTGTGGTTCAGCCCCGGTACCGTCCACCGCCTGGTGAACACCGGCGGGCTCACCCTCAACGTGATCATGTCCAACGCGGGCCTGCCCGAGGCCGGGGACGCCGTCCTGACCTTTCCGCACCGCCTCCTCCAGGAACCGGAGCTCTACGCCGAGCATGCCGTCCTGCCCCGGGAAGTAGGGGAAAGCGAAGTTGCGGCGGCAGCGCGGAGGCGGCGCGACCTCGCCCTGGAAGGATACGCCGAACTGCATGCATCCGTGCTGCGGGAGGGCACCGCGGCGCTCCAGGAGTTCCACCGCGCGGCGGCCCGGCTGGTCCGCCCGCGCGTCGGGCACTGGAAAGAACTCTGGGCAGCCAACGTCCAGAAGCAGGTGACGGCAACGGAGCAAGCACTCCGTGAACTGGCGGAGGGCTCAGCAGCTTCCCTGTCGGGCGCAGCGGTAGCCAGCGCCGAACAGCGCGCTGGTGAGGGGTTCGGCATGTGCGGACGCCTCACCACCTGGGAGGATTCCAGGCTGTGACGCAAACCCCCGCCGATGCTCCGCAGCCTGCCCGTGCAGCCACGATCTACGAGGTGGCGCGGATGGCCGGCGTCTCCCACCAGACCGTCTCCCGATACATGGCTGACCCGTCCAGGCTGAAGGCCACCACCTCGGAGAAGGTGGAACGGGCCATGGCGGAGCTGAACTACTCGCCCAACCTCACCGCACGCTCGCTGCGGACCAAGGCTGCGTACCGGCTCCTGGCCCTGGTCCCCGGATCCTCGCCGTACTTTCCGTCCCGGATGCTCAACGGTGCGGCCGCAACAGCCCGGGAGGCCGGCTACCACCTGGACGTCGTCGCCTTGGAGGGGGCCGGCCCGGAGCGGACGGAGCGGCTGCGCCGGATCCTGGACGGCGGGCCCTTCGCGGGGGCACTGTCCTTCGTCCCCATTTCCGGGACGGACCTCCTGCGGGCGCAGGAACGGATTCCCGTGGTAGTGGCGGGTGAGTATGACGACAAGATGCGCGGCCAGGGCCGTATTTCGGATGGTTCCGCGGCGCAGGCCATCGTGGCGCACCTCGCTTCCCTCGGCCACCGGCGGATCGCCCACATCGCCGGGCCCCAGGAATGGCCCGCAGCCCGCAACCGCCTGGACGTTTACCGCAAAGCCGTCCACGACGCCGGACTGGAGGACGGCGGGGTGGCCGAGGCCGACTGGAGTGCAGCCTCCGGATACCACGCCACACAGGCCCTCCTGGCCAATCCCACCTTCACCGCCGTCTTTGCCGCGAACGACCAGCTGGCCATCGGTGCCATCCGGGCGCTCCACGACCATGGACTACGGGTTCCCGCCGATATCAGCGTGGTTGGCTGGGACGACCATCCGGAATCGGCGTTCCTGGTCCCGTCCCTGACCACCGTCCACATGGACCTGGAGGCGCAGGGCAGCAGCGCCATGGAGCAGCTGCTCGCAGCGTTGAACCCGGGCAGCACGCCGCCTCCGGAGCCCGGTCCCACCGGCATGCGGCTGGTGCTGCGGGAATCCTCGGGACCCGCACCCAACCAAGGCCAGGCAGACTAGTCTGGAACTATGAACGTGGACGAAACCAACCTTCCCGGTCTGGGCCGGCGCAAGGATTTCATGACCGCCTCAGGCCGCCGGATCGGCGTGGTGGAGCGGCGCGAGGGCCAGACCGAACTCATCGTCTCGGCCTGGGATGATCCGGACACCTGCCAGGCGTCCATACCCCTCACCACCGAGGAAGCAGCCACCCTTGGCAATCTCCTTGGCGGGCAGCACCTGGCCATGAAACTTACAGAGGAGCACAAGGACGTCCCGGGAATCGTCACCCGGCAGTTTTCCATCGCTCCGGACTCCCCCTTCCAGAACCAGCCCATGGGCAAGGCGTGCATCCGTACCCGGTGCGGCGTCTCCATCGTGGCCATCATGCGCGAAGGCGAGGTGCTCCCGTCGCCGGGACCCGACGTCGTGCTCCACTCCGGCGACCTGCTGGTGGCAGTGGGTACCCAGGAAGGCCTCGACGCGGCGGCCGACATCCTGCGTCGCGGATAAGACGGCATGGACCCGCTGGCCCTGACCCTCATTGAACTGGGGGCCGTTGTGTTCTGCCTTGGCCTGCTGGCCAGGCTGGCCGGACGGGTCGGAATGTCACCTATCCCGCTCTACCTCCTGGGCGGACTCGCTTTCGGCGCCGGCGGCATCGTCAAGCTCGACGGCATGAAGGAATTTGCGCACGTCTCCGGTGAAATCGGGGTCATCCTGCTGCTGCTTATGCTCGGACTGGAATATACGGCGACCGAGCTCTTCACCGGCCTGCGCAGATCCTGGCAAGGTGGCGTGCTGGACCTGGTCCTGAACTTCCTGCCAGGGGCCGCACTTGCCTACCTGCTGGGCTGGGGCGGGGTGGGAGCCATGGTTTTGGGCGGCGTCACGTACATTTCCTCATCGGGAATCGCGGCCAAGGTCATCACCGACCTCGGCCGGATAGGCAACCGGGAAACACCGGTGGTGCTGTCCATCCTGGTCTTCGAGGACCTTGCCATGGCTGTCTATCTCCCCGTACTAACCACCATCCTGGCCGGGGTCAGTTTCCTGGGCGGCCTCACCAGTGTGGGCATCGCCCTGGCAGTGGTGAGTGTGGTGCTGATGGTGGCGCTGCGGCACGGCCATCACGTGTCCAAGGCCGTTCACAGCGAAAACTCGGAAGTGTTCCTCCTGAACGTGCTGGGCGCCGCGCTCCTGGTGGCCGGGATCGCCTCCGCCATGCAGGTATCCGCCGCGGTGGGAGCATTCCTGCTCGGCATCGCAATTTCAGGAGCCACCGCCCACAACGCGACCCGCATCCTGGAGCCGCTGCGGGACCTGTTTGCCGCCATCTTCTTTGTGGCGTTTGGGCTCAACACAGACCCCACATCCATCCCGCCTGTCCTGGGCTGGGCCCTGGTGCTGGCCGTCATCACGGCCGCCACCAAGATGGCCACCGGCATGTGGGCGGCCAAGCGCGCAGGGATTGCCCGGCCCGGCCGCCTACGTGCGGGAGCCACGCTGATCGCGCGCGGGGAATTCTCCATCGTCATTGCGGGACTGGCAGTGGCTTCCGGGGCGGTCCCCGGCGAACTGGCCGCCCTTGCCACCGCCTATGTGCTGTTGATGGCGGTCATCGGTCCGCTCGCGGCCCGGTTTGCAGGACCCCTGACGGCAGCACTGCCGCCGGCAGGAGTGGCCGCCAAAGCCTGAAGTTACCCCCTGCGTGAGCCCAAGGGCGGGCGCTGCACTGCCTGCTACATCTCCGTGCGGTGGAAGTTCAGGTGGCTGCGGCTGGCGGTGGGACCGCGCTGGCCCTGGTAGCGGTTGCCGTACTCGCCCGAGCCGTAAGGATGTTCCGCAGCGGATGTCAGCCGGAAGAAGCACAGCTGGCCGATCTTCATGCCCGGCCACAGCTTGATGGGCAGGGTGGCCATGTTGGACAGTTCCAGCGTGACGTGGCCTGAGAAGCCGGGGTCGATAAAGCCGGCGGTGGAGTGGGTCAGGAGGCCCAGCCGGCCCAGGGAGGACTTGCCTTCCAGGCGCGCAGCGATATCGTCCGGCAGCGTGACGGTCTCGTACGTGGACCCCAGGACGAACTCGCCCGGGTGCAGGATGAACGGCTCGTTCGGCTCCACTTCCACAAGGCGCGTGAGCTCAGGCTGTTCCTCGGCCGGGTCGATGTGGGCGTACTTGTGGTTATCAAACAGGCGGAAGAACTTGTCGATCCGGACATCAACGGATGATGGCTGGACCATCGCCGGATCGTACGGATCGAGCACGATCCGCTGGGAGTCTATTTCGGCACGTATATCGCGGTCAGAGATCAGCACCGTCCCAAATTACCGTATGGCCACTGCTGAGCAGTTATCCACAGGAACATTTTTTCGTTGTTGCAGAGCGCTCGTGGGGCTACTGTTACAGCAGTGATTCAGGCGCCGGATGGTCTCCCGGATGGCCCAACAGAGCTGGGGATGTTGTGAATAGATTGGCCGCGCCCTCTTTTATCGGGGCGCTCTTGGCTTTAGCGCTGCTCTCCTCATCGGCGGGCACGCCGCCGGTGCCGGCCGCAGGGCCGCCAGTGGGCGCAACGGGGCCCAGCAGCGTCAGCCTGGGCGCTCCGGCCGTATCCGACGGCGCGGGGTCCCCCTCCGGCGCGGGCTCCGGCGGGTCCCTGCTCGCCCCCGCGGTTGAACCGGACATCCGGCCGGCCTCACCCACGGAACCCCTGGCGACAAACCCGCCGCCGGAACCTGTGGCAACGGAACCTTTGGCACCCGCGCCCGCAACCAGCCCGTCCGCCGGCACCCTTGAGGATCCGGTGGAGCCCGCGGCACCGGCACCCGTTCCGCCCTCCGAAGAACCTGCCCCCGAGGTTCCTTCCATTCCTCCCCTCTGGGCGCCGGACGCGGAACTTTCCCCACCTTCGGCGTCCCGCCTGGCCGCCCCGGAATCCCTGGCTGCTCCGGCACCGGAAGCCCTCATTCCGGACAGCAACGCAGCCGCCATCCTCACGGTGTTCAACCGGATCAACGAGTACCGGGCGTCCAAGGGCCTGAACCCCGTGAAGTACCACGCAACAGTGGCAGCACTGGCACAGGAGTGGTCGGACAGCATCGCCTCCCGCGAGGTCATCGAGCACCGCGCCAGTTTCTGGACCGATCAGCGCGCCCTGAGTCCCAACAACGGCGCCGGTGAGGTCATCGCCATCCGCACGGACCGGGACGCGGCCCTGCTGGTGGAATGGTGGAAAGGCTCCCCCGGCCACAACGCCATGCTGCTCGATCCGCGCTTCAACGTCATGGGGGCCGGGATCAGCTACACGGACCGCACGTACAAGATCTGGGGCGTGGTGAACTTCTTCGGCTACACCACCCTTCCCGCCGGCACTACCGACTCCCCCGGCGGAACCGCGTCGGGCACACCTTTCCCGGCGCCGCCGCCCACCATGTGCGACGCCCCGGTACGGCACATGCCGCCCACGCTGGACCTCTCGGCCGCGGCCATCAAGGGGCCCGCAGACCTGGTGACCGTCGATTCTTCCGGGCAGCTCCTGGCACGCGCAGCGACGGGCGCGCGTACCTTTGCCGCTGCCAAGGTCATCGGCTCGGGTTTTGCCGGCGCCAAGGAAGTGTTTACCACCGACTGGGACCGGGACGGCGCCTATGACCTCCTCACGCAGTGGAGCAGCGGTTCCCTGACCCTGCATCGCGGCATTGCCGCCGGCGGATTCCAGCCGCCCGCCACCCTCGGAAGCGGGGGGTGGGAAACCCTTACCCTCGCCGTGGGCGGCTGGTGTGCCAACAACAGGCTCCCCCAGATCCTTGCCCTGGACGGGGCGGGAAACCTCTACCTGTACCCCAACAAGGGCCTGGGCGACCTCTCCGCACGGACCTTCGTAGCTTCCATCGGTGCCGCCCGGAAGCTGTCCATGGTGGATTACGACGCCGACGGGTTCCAGGACGTCCTGGCGCTCCGGGCTGACGGCTCAGTCCAACTGCACCGCGGCTGGGGCACCACCGCACTGCGCGCCGAAGCCAGGGCCACCGTGGCTACCGGCTGGGGTGACGTCACGGGCATCAGGCCGCTGCGCAACGTAACCGGCCTGAACTCCACCGGGCTGGCCCTGCGGCGGGCATCCGACGTTGTGCAGTACTGGGACCTGACCTCGGGAACCCTTGCGTCGCCGTCGAACATCCCCGGCCCGTGGGCCGGGCAACGCCTGGCACAGTAGGCGCACCGCCGCGGTGGACCCGGTACGCGCATCGCGCAGCGAAACCTGCCCGCAGGCGCGGGTGGCGGGGCTGGCGCGGTGGTGGGACCAACGGGGCTGGCGCGGCTAGCGGGGCAGGCGCGGGTGGCGGGGCAGGCGCGCTTGGCGGGGCTGGCAGAACGGCGCTACATGGCCGGCTGGAGTTCCAATACGTCCTTGAGCCGTTCCAGCTGTGCCACCTCGGAGCAGAGGCTCCGCTGAAGCATCCTGTTGAGGAATCCGATCCGGTTGAGGAACCTGAGCCTGTGCAGGATGCCGGCCGCCCCCTCGGCCCGGGCTTCAAGGGCAAACCTGACGCGTGTTCCCCCCGCCTCCGTACTGAGGTAGTAACCTCCCGAACGGTGGGCAGGGCCGGAGATGGCCTGGAACCGGATTTCGGCGCCGGGCCTGGCATGGGTGATCTCGAGCTCCGCCGGGATGCTCAGCCCGGAGCGGCCGGCCACCATCTTCCGGTACACCGCTCCCTTGGATGCCGAGGCGCCCTGCAGCAGTTTGACGCTGCGCACAGAATCGCTCCACACGGGCAGGTTGGTCGCATCAAGAAGGTACTGATAGACGGCCATGGCATCCCGCCGGATAAGGACCTCGTGTTCTGCGAATGCCATGGGGATCTTCCTGTGGTTGACGTCAGCGTGGCTCATAGCTGCAATCCCCCCCGGCCCCGCAGCTACCCGGAACAGGTTAGCCAGCGCCCGGCAGCCGCACCTAGCTACGGCAGGCGGCGTTATTGAAGAGTTACTGGATGACGCGCCTGCAACCGGGACACGCGCGGCGTGCAGGCCGGGTGGGCAGAGCAGGCAAACTTCTGCGCTAAGCTATGTTCTGCCCCTCCACGGCGGGGCAGCGCGGCTGTAGCTCAATGGTAGAGCGCTAGCTTCCCAAGCTTGATACGCGGGTTCGATTCCCGTCAGCCGCTCCACGCTCGCAGCGGGACAGAAGACAAACCACCCCGGGACCATTAGGTACCGGCGTGTATCGTCAGAAGCCAGGAACCTCTTCGGTTCCGCTACAGGAGCAATTCATGGCTGACAAGTCCCCGCGTCAAACAGCATCCAAAAAATCCGGCAAGTCCATCAAGGAAAAGCGGGCCGACAAAAAAGCCGCTTCCGCCCCGGCCAGCTCCCTGGACGTGACGTCCAGCAAGGCCGCCAAAAAGAAGTGACAGGGCCGCAGAACAGACTCACCCTCGGCGTAATGGCATCAACAAAGAAGCCTGATGAGCGCCGGCTCCCCATTCACCCGCTGCACTTCGAGCGCATCGCGCCCGAAATCCGCGAGCACATCATCCTCGAAACCGGCTACGGCGAGCGGCTGGGCGTCTCGGACGAACACCTCTCACCCTTGGTGGGCAGGATGGCCGGCAGGGAGTCGCTGCTGGCGGAGGCCGACGTCGTCCTCCTGCCCAAGCCGCAGCCGGAAGACCTTTCCGACATGCGGGACGGCCAGGTCCTCTGGGGCTGGCCGCACTGCGTCCAGGACCGCGCCATCACCCAGCTGGCCATCGACAAGAAGCTGACGCTGATCGCCTTTGAGGCCATGAACCACTGGGCCAGCGATGGCGGCTTCGGGCTGCACGTGTTCCACAAGAACAACGAACTCGCGGGGTACTGCTCCGTGCTGCATGCCCTCGCGCTGACCGGGTCCACCGGCGACTACGGCCGGAGGCTCAGCGCCACGGTCATCGGCTTCGGCGCAACAGCCCGGGGCGCCGTCACTGCCTTGAACGCCCACGGGATCCATGACGTCCAGGTGCTGACCAACCGGGGCGTGGCCGCTGTCGGGGCGCCCATCCACTCGGTGAACATCGTCCAGTTTGACCACGACGACGAAGCCCCCTTCCTGAGCCAGGTCATCAGCGAGCGCGGCCGGGTACCGCTGGCACCGTTCCTGGCCGAGAGCGACATCGTGGTCAACTGCACCCTGCAGGACCCCAACAACCCCCTGACGTACCTTCGGACGGAGGACCTGGCGGCGTTCAGTCCCGGGAGCCTCATTGTGGATGTTTCGTGCGACGAAGGCATGGGCTTCAGCTGGGCCCGGTCCACCACCTTCGCCGACCCCATGTTCACGGTGGGCGACCACATCAACTACTACGCCGTGGACCACAGCCCGTCCTACCTCTGGAACTCCGCCAGCTGGGAAATCAGCCAGGCCCTGCTGCCGTTCCTGGAAACCGTGGTCAGCGGCCCCGGGGCGTGGGAAGGCAACGACACCATCTCCCGTGCCATCGAGATCCGCGACGGCGTCATCCGCAACAGGGATGTCCTGGAGTTCCAGAAGCGCGAAGAGGCATACCCGCACCTCGCGCTGTAGTCCTGGCTAAGCGGCGGCCCGCCGGACAATCCGCACGGGCTGCCGCCGGTCCTTGAAGTCCACCCTCAGCAACAGCGAACCCTTGCGCGCCAGGATCACCGCGACGGTCAAAGCCGCGAGGGCGGGCACGCCGCCGGACACCAGCAGTGCCACATGCGGGTCGGCGTGCTCGGCGATCCAGCCCAGCATGGGCCCGCCGATTGCCTGGCCGCCGATCAGGACCATGATGTACAGGCTCATGACCCGGCCCCTGATCCCCATGTTGGAGCTGATTTGGACCAGCTGGTTGGACCCGGTGAGGAACATCAGGCACCAGAACCCCGAGAGCACCATCACCGCGCCGAACACCGGCATGGATGGTGCCAGCGCGGCCAGGCACAGCATGGCCCCGTACATTCCCGCGCAGAAGACCACCGAGCGCAGCCGGAGCCGGCGGCGCCGGGTCGACGCCACCGCGCCGGCCAGCGCGCCAAGCGCCACCAGGGCGTTCAGGAGCCCGTAACCGGCGGCACCCGCGTTGAACACATTGTCCGCGAAGGCGGCGAGCACCACGGGCAGGCTCATGGCGAAAACCGCGATGAAGCCTGCCATCAGCCAGGGCCAATAGATGGTGGGCTTGCCCAACGCGTAACGCAGCCCCTCGCGCAGCATCCCCTTGGCCTTCGGAGCGGGCTCACTCACGAACAACTGGTCCTTGCGCAAAAGAAGCAGCATGGCCACCGTGGAACAGCACGCGAGCGCGTTGCCGGCGAAGGCCCACCCCGCTCCCACGGCAGTAAGCATCCACCCGGCCAGGGCCGGACCGATGAGGCCGCCCAGCTGGAAGGTTGTGGAGTTGACGCTGATGGCGTTGCGCAGGTATTTGGGCCCAACGAGTTCATTAACGAATACCTGCCGGGCCGGCTGGTCAAGGACCGTCACCAGGCCAAGCACCAGCGCGATGACGTAGACATGCCACACTTCAACGGCCCCGGTCAGCGCGAGGACCGCGAGCGCGGCCGCCAGGACCGCCGCCATGCCCTGGCAAAGAATCAGGATCTTCCGCTTGGCGAACCTGTCGGCGATCATCCCGCCCCACGGCCCCAAAAGCAGGGATGGCAGGAACTGCAGCGCCACGGTGATGCCCACGGCGGTGACGGAACCGGACAGTTCCAGCACCATCCAGTCCTGGGCGATCCGCTGCATCCAGATGGCCACGACGGCGATGAAGTGGCCTGCTGCGAAAATACGGAAGTTGGGGACGCGCAGGGAGATGAAGGTGTGCTTCCAGGGCAGGCGTTCGCTGACGACGGCGAGCGGCTGGGTCTGGTGGTCCGGGGGCGCCGGGTTGGCGGTATCGATGATGGGCTGGGTGACGGTTGCCGATGACGGCGGTGGGGGTGCCACAGGTGTGTCCTCAAGTGCGTGCGGTCCGGGATGCCCTTAACGCTAGGCTGGGACTCGGGATTATGGAGGCGTATCGTCCCTATAACTCGTATTGCAAACCGCAATGTCCTCGTTGTCCGCACCGATGCCCCCGGAGTCCATTGTGTTCGAACCGGCCCAGCTGCGCTCCTTCCTTGCCGTCGCAGAAACACTGAGCTTCACCAAGGCAGCCGAGCGGCTGGGCCTGGCCCAGCCGACGGTCAGCCAGCACGTCCGCAAGCTGGAGGCTGCTGCCAAGAGGGTCCTGGTCAGCCGTGATACCCGGGATGTCAGGCTCACGGACAACGGGGACGCCATGGCAGGCTTCGCCCGGAACATCCTGGCAGCCCACGACTCAGCCTCCCGCTACTTTTCCGGCTCCGCCATGCGCGGACGGCTGCGCTTCGGCACCGCTGATGACCTCGCCATCACCGGCCTGCCGCGGATCCTGCGCGAGTTCCGGCAGATCTATCCGCAGATCAACCTGGAGCTGACGGTGGGCCAAAGCGACCAGCTGTACCGGAAGCTCAACGCGGGGCAACTGGACCTGGTTTTCGTGAAGTGGGTGGCGGGCGCCAAGGACGGAACGGTGGTCCAGCACGATTCCTTTTCCTGGGTGGGGCTGGAGCAGACCACGCTGGACCCGGCAGCACCGGTCCCGCTCATCGCCTACCCGTCCCCCAGCCTGAGCCGGAAACTGGCCATCGACGCCCTCGAGTCCCATGGCAGGACCTGGCGGATCACCTGCACCACGCGGCAGATCAGTGGGGTGCTGGCGGCCGTGAGGGCAGGAATCGGCGTGGCTGTCATGCCGTCGTCGCTCGTTCCCGAGGACCTGAAAATCATCACCCGGCGGTTCGACCTGCCCGCGGTGGGCGACGTGGACTTCACGCTGATCCGCAACCCACTGGCTAACGCAGAGGTCATCGACGCGCTGACGCAGTCCATTGTGGGCAGGACAATTAACCGGCAAGCATAACGCCGGTGCCGCCCCTTTGGGCGCAACCATTCACCCGTTTCCATTGATTGCTGAAGGTTGCATCCCCTATGCTGACTTTCTAGGTCAAGCAGCTGGCCGGTTCTCAAGTACGGGGGGCTCCTGCATGCCAGGAATTCCGCCCGGGACAGGCAGCCAATGACGACAGCCAGGAACACCCATGCCAGTTCGGCCCATGCGCGGCCGCTCAACACTGCGCGGACGCCGGCCACCCGCCGCTCCAACCTCGGCGCCGGGATCGCAACAACCGATTCCGGCTACGTAGGAAAACCTACCTGCGACACCTGCCGGACGGACGAATTCGTCTATCTGGAGTCCTACATCCCGCCAACCTACCGGCGTGATGGAACGGTCGCTTCCCTGGGTGAGGTCGCGTACACGTGCACCCGGTGCGAGGAATTCTCCGCCCACAGCGTTCCAATGACATGGACGCCGCCCGGGTGGTACCTGGGCTAGCTACCGCGAGGTCTCCACCCGCGCAACAGGCGCGGACACCCGGCATCTAAAGGCTGGCCGGCCACCTATTGGTGGTCGACCAGCCTTTTCTTGCCTCAGGGCCTGCAGGACTTCTAGATCAGCGCGTCCGAGAGATGGTTCGGGGTGCCGAAGCGGTGGGCGGTGATGCTGACGGCCTGCTCGTGCAGGAAGGGCAGCAGTTCAACGCGGCCCGCCTCGGTGACCGGGTGGGCGTAGATTGCCACGTCAGGACGTCCTCCCGTGGCTTTCGCCAGGGCCGCCGGGGTGCCGCCGATCAGGCGGACGCGGCCATTGGACAGCTTGCCCGCCGCCGCGAGCCGGCCCATGGAAGCCAGCCAGTCGGCGTCGGACTCCACCGTCACCTCGATGTCCAGTGCGATCAGTACCGGGCGCAGCTGGGCGGGAAGCTCGACGGCGGTGGACACCGTCAGTTCCGAGCCGGCCAGCACGCCGGCCGCCACGGTCCGCACCAGGTGCGCCAGCGGTGCACCCTCGGACAGCCGCACCGTCACGGGAAGGCTGCGGTAGCGGAAGATGTTGCGTTCCGCGCTGAGTCCGGAGACGTCCTTGGCGGTACCGAATTCATCGGCCCAGGCCTGCGCGTCGGAGGCCAGTGCGCGCCGGACCGACGCGAGGCCTGCAGGTTCCAGCGCGGCTTCGGCTGCATCGATGATGCGGCGGACACCTGGGTGGGTGATCTCAGCGTTCGCGGCGCTCTTGGCTGGGGTCCAATTGCCCAGGCCGGCCAGGTAATTGGGTCCGCCGGCCTTGGTGCCTGCGCCAACGGCTGACTTCTTCCAGCCGCCGAACGGCTGGCGCTGCACGATGGCGCCGGTGATGCCGCGGTTCACGTAGAGGTTTCCGGCCTGGATGGAGTCCAGCCAGGTACCGAGTTCCTCGGAGTTCAGGGAGTGCAGGCCGGCGGTGAGGCCGTACTCGATCTGGTTCTGGATGGCGATGGCCTCTTCCAGGGTCTCTGCGGTCATCACGCCCAGGACCGGCCCGAAGAATTCAGTCAGGTGGAAGTAGGAGCCGCGCTTGACGCCGTAGCGCACGCCCGGACTCCAGAGCCGCCCGGTGTTGTCCAGCTTCTTCGGTTCCACGGCCCAGTTCTCGCCCTCGCCGAGGGTGGTGAGGGCGTTGAGGAGCTTGCCGTTGGCGGGCTCGATGATCGGTCCCATCTGGCTGGTGGGATCCTCGGGGTAGCCCACCTTCAGGGAGGTGACGGCGTCGATCAGCTGGTTGTGGAACCGCTTGGACTTGGCCACGGAACCCACCAGGATCACCAGGGACGCGGCGGAGCACTTCTGGCCTGCGTGGCCAAACGCGGAGTACGCCACGTCCTTGGCTGCCAGGTCCAGGTCCGCGCTGGGAGTGACGATGATGGCGTTCTTGCCGCTGGTTTCGGCCAGCAGCGGCAGGTCCTGGCGGAAGGAGCGGAACAGCTCGGCGGTCTCGTAACCGCCGGTGAGGATGACCCGGTCAACGGCGGAGTGGCTGATGAGCTGCTTGCCGAGCTCCCGCTCACCCAGTTGCACCATGGTCAGCACGTCGCGGGGCACGCCGGCTTCCCACAGCGCTTCGACCATCACGGCGCCGCTGCGGGCGGCCTGCCTGGCAGGCTTGATGACGACGGCGGAGCCGGCGGCGAGTGCCGCGAGGGTGGACCCGGCCGGAATGGCGACCGGGAAGTTCCATGGCGGAGTGACAACGGTGAGCTTGGCAGGGACGAAGGTGGCGCCGTCGACCTTGTCCAGCTTTCGCGCGGACTCGGCGTAGTAGTGGGCGAAGTCAACGGCTTCGCTGACCTCGGGGTCGCCCTGGTCGATGGTCTTGCCGGTTTCGCTGGCCATGACCTCGAGCAGGTCGGCACGGCGGGCTTCGAGGACGTCGCCGGCGCGGTGCAGGATCTCGGCACGCTCGGCACCGGACAGGGCACCCCAGGCCTTGCCCTTTTCGACGGCGGTGCTGATGGCGTCGTTCAGCTTTGCTTCGTCGTTGATGAAGGCAGCTTTCACGGCGGCGTTGCCCAGGCTGGAGGAGGGGACGCGCTCCAGGATGGCCCGGCCCCAGTCACGGTTGGCAGGGAGGGACGGGTCCGTGTCCGGGGTGTCCTTGAACGAATCGTGCGGCAGGGACTGCGGCGGGAGGTTGCGGTTCTGCTGCCGGTTGGGCGCCGGAACGCTGTTGTCCAGTGCCTCCAGTGAGGCAAGGAAACGCTGCTTCTCGCGCTCGAAGAGCGTTTCGTTTTCGCTCAGTTCGAACACGGCGGACATGAAGTTGTCCTGGCTGGCGCCCTCTTCGAGGCGGCGGATCAGGTAGGCGATCGCGACGTCGAACTCGGCAGGGTGCACCACCGGGGTGTAGAGCAGGAGCGAGCCCACGTCCTTCTTGACCGCTTCGGCCTGGCCCTGCGCCATGCCCAGCAGCATCTCAAATTCGATGCCGGACTCAACGCCGCGCTGCTTGGCCAGGAGCCAGGCAAAGGCGATGTCGAACAGGTTGTGGCCGGCAACGCCGATCCGGATGTTCTTGATCCGCTCCGGGTGCAGGGAATAGTTGATGACGCTCTTGTAGCTGGTGTCCGAGTCCTGCTTGGTTCCCCACGTGGCAAGCGGCCAGTCGTGCAGCGAGGACTCCACCTGCTCCATGGGGAGGTTGGCGCCCTTCACCACGCGAACCTTGATGGCGGCTCCGCCGCCGGCGCGCCGCTCAGCGGCCCAGTCCTGCAGGCGGATCATGGCGGAGAGTGCGTCCGGGAGGTAGGCCTGGAGCACGATGCCGGCCTCGAGGTTCTTGAACTGGGGCTTGTCCAGGATCCTGGTGAAGACCGCAATGGTCATGTCCAGGTCCTTGTACTCCTCCATGTCCAGGTTGATGAACTTGGCCTTGGGAAATGAAGCTGCGCGCTCGAACAGCGGGGTGAGCTTCTCGACGACGTGCTCAACGGCTTCGTCGAAGGCCCACGGCGAGTGCGGGGCCACGGTGGAGGAGACCTTGATGGAGACGTAATCGACGTCGGGACGCGCCAGCAGCGTGTGCGTGCCTTCGAGCCGGCGTGAGGCCTCGTGCTCACCCAGGACTGCTTCGCCGAGGAGGTTGACGTTGAGCTTGATGCCGTCCTTGCGGATCTTCGCGATGGCGGGGCCCAGCTTGGCGTCGGTGGCGTCAACGATCAGGTGGCCCACCATCTCGCGCAGGACCTTGCGGGCGATGGGGATGACAACCTGCGGCATCACCGGGGCCATCGTCCCGCCGAGCGCCACGGCGCTGCGCATGTACCAGGGCAGGAAGGCAGGAACTTTGGGGGCCAGTGCGGCGAGGTTGCGGGCGGCGACGTTCAGATCCTCGGGGCGGACCACGCCGTCCACGAAGCCAACGGTGAATTCCAGGCCGTTGGGGTCCTTCAGGACACCGGCAAGCTGCTGGGCGGAAGCATCCACGGGAACCTTGGACGCCTCGGTCAGCCAGTGGCGGACCAGTGCCACCGCTTCGCTGGCCAATGCCTTGGCCTGGGGCACGTCAACGTCGACAGTCCGGGGCGCAGTTCCGGTGGCGGCTGCCGGTTCCATTGCAATGTGGGTCATGGCGTTTCTCGTTCTTTCCTGGGGTTTCAAGGAGGTCTTATCCACCAGTATGAGCTTCCACTCACATAAGATAAAGCGATCTTTTCTAAGCAATACAGGTTAGAAAAGATGAAGCTTTGCACGCCCGCCCCGCACCCCTCCACCCACATACGCTCTCGCACTTAATGCGGCAATTTTCCGGACGCTCTCCCACTTGATGCGGGAAAAAAGGAAACGCTCTATCACCCTGAACTGCTCCCCGGAAGTTGGACTGGCTAAATAGGATCCTAAGCTGCGAGGGCCTGGGCACGGTATTGGACCGGGCTCAGGCCCTTGAGCTTTGTTGAGATTCTTTTGGTGTTGTACCAGTGGATGTATTCCTCGACGGCGGCGGCCAGTGCGTCGGTGTTGAGGAATCGGACGCGGTGGAAGAGTTCTTCCTTGAGGTGGCCGAAGAAGTTTTCCATGACGGCGTTGTCGTAGCAGTTGCCCTTGCGGGACATTGACTGGACCGCACCGGCGCCCGCGATCAGGGCGCACCAGGAGGGGTGGCGGTATTGGAAACCTTGGTCCGAATGCACCAGCGGTTGCTCGCCGGGCTGCAGGCAGGTCAGGGCCTCACGCAGGGAATCGTTGGTGAGCGCCAGGTTCGGGGATGAGCCCAGCGAGTAGGAAATGATCTGCCGGTCAAAGAGGTCCATGACCGGTGAGAGGTAAAGTTTCCGGTCCCCGACGCTGAACTCCGTCACATCGGTAACCCACTTCTGGTTCGGTGCATCGGCGTCGAGCTCCCGGTTCAGCACGTTGGGCGCTACCGCGCCCTGTTCGCCCTGGTAGGAGTTGTAGCGCTTCCGGCGCCGGACTCTGCAGACCAGCCCGAGTTCCTGCATCAGCTTCAGCACAGTCTTCTTCGCGACCGTCCACCCTTGCTTGGACAGCTCAGTATGGACCCGCCGGTGCCCGTACCGGCCATGGTTCGTTTCGAAGATCTCCGTGACCGCGGCTTTGAGTTTCTCTTCCGGGTCCGGCGCCTGCAGCCGGGGCTGGTGATAGAAGAACGTCGACCTGGCCAGCCCGGCGACGTTCAACAGGACACCAAGCGGATAGTCAGCCTTGAGGGAAACGACGGCTTGAACCTTTACCGTCGTCCCTGTTCCCTCAAGGCCCGCAGTTTTCCCAGGTACGCCACCTCAGCGCGCAGCCGTTCGTTCTCCCGCCGCAACCGCTCAAGCGCAGGCGGCGGCGAATCGGGTTTCCGCGGCCGGCCTTTGGGCTTGGGCCGCAACCCGTCCTCGCCTTCGCGCCGGTACGCCCGGACCCACTTTTGCAGCAGCTCACGCGAGGCCAGACCTGCCTCGACTGCCAGATCCGGGCCGGACTCGCCCGCGAGGAACCGCTCGACCAGGGCACGCTTGAACTCAAACGAGTACGACCTCACCGGCCTGGCCACCAGCACTCCTTGCCCATGAATCCTCCACCGCCCATACAGCGCCCTGACCGGCACACGAGGCGCATCCAGCGACCGAGCCGCCGACCCATACCCGACACCCTTCTCAAACAACGCTACAGCCGCCTCGCGCTGCGCCTCAGACAATGAACTACGTGTATGCATAAAAACTGCTCCCCGGAAGTCGGAACTGAATTTCTCAGTCCAACTTCCGGGGAGCAGTTCACCCTCCACAGGAAGGTGATAGAGCGTCCGGGGTAAAGCGACGTTAGGTGATAGAGCGTCCGGGTATAAGCGACATCAAGTGAGAGAGCGTCCCGGGGGCGGGTCAGACGAGGGGGCGGTGCATCTCCACGATCTCGTCATGCCGGGGGCTGTTGGGATTCATCAGCGAGTGCTTCTTTCCGTAGAAGAAGTAGATGGCCAGGCCAACAAGGAGCCAGACGCCGAACCGGGCCCAGGTTTCCCAGTGCAGCTGGAACATCAGGAATGCCGATGCCAGCACGCCGAACGCCGGGATGAACGGCATGAACGGGAGGCGGAAGGTCCGGGGTGCGTCCGGCTTCTTGTAGCGGAACACGATCACCGAGAAGCAGACGACGACGAACGCGGCCAGGATGCCGATGTTGGTCAGGTCGGCGACGGCCTTGATGGGGAACACCCCGGCAAGCAGGGCGGAGGCGACGCCGGCGATCCACGTGACGCGCTGCGGGGTGCCGTGGCGGTCTGTCTTGGAGAACCAGCCGGGCAGCAGGCCATCTCGGCTCATGGAGAACCAGACGCGGGTGACACCCAGGAGGAAGGTCAGCATCACGGTAAGGATGGACAGGACGGCGAACACCGAGATGATGGTGGCGATCACCGGCAGGCCAACACCCGTGAAGGCCGAGGCAAAGCCCGCCGTGGGGTCAATGTCCTTGTAGTTCTGCATGCCGGTCAGCACCAGGGTGGCCGCCACGTAGAGGATCATCGCAATGATCAGCGAGAGGATGATGGCCTTGGGCATGTGCTTCTTGCCGTCCTTCGCCTCTTCCGCCGCGGTGCTCATGGCGTCATAGCCGAAGACGGCGAAGAAGACAGTGGCTGCGCCGGCCAGGACTGGACCGAAGCCGCTGGGCATGAACGGGTTGTAGTTGTTGGTGTCGATGTAGAAGACGCCCAGCCCGATGATGAAGAGGATCAGGATGACCTTGATGGCAACGGCTACGAGTTCGAACCGGCCGAAGGCCTTGGTGCCGCGGGACAGGATCCAGGTCACGATCAGGCAGACCGCGATGGCCGGGATGTTGACGACGCCGCCCCTGCCCTCGTCCGCGGTGGACGTCATCCAGATGGGCATGTTGATGCCGATTCCCGAGAGGAAGGCATCGAAGTAGCCGGAGATGCCGATGGCAACCACCGCCACGATGGCGATGTACTCCAGCAGGAGGTCCCAGCCGATGAACCAGCCGATGATCTCGCCGAGTGCTACGTATCCGTAGGTGTAGGCGGACCCGGCGCGGGGAATCATGCCCGCGAATTCCGCATAGGACAAAGCAGCGGCGGCGGACGCAAGGCCAGCCACCAGGAAGGAGATCAGTACCGCGGGCCCCACCCCGGGTGCGCTCTCGCTGCCGGCGGCCACCAGTCCCGCGAGGGAAAAGATGCCGACGCCGATGATGCCGCCTACGCCGATCGCCGTAAGCTGCCAAAGCCCGAGTGACTTAAAGAGGCCACTATGTTTGTTCTCTTCCTCAATGTCGTCAATGGGCTTGCGCCGCATGATCGACTGGGTCATATCTCTAGTGCTCATCAGGAACTCCTGCTTGGGGTGCGACCCCGTCACGGCGCGCGAAGAATCGCTTGTGACGGGGGTAACTCGGTCCCAACAGTATGCAAGCGTGCTTGCGTTAGATAAAGTGACTACTTCTAACCTATATTCGTTAGTTTCGGTAAGGATTTCCTCATGCTTGATGTCCGCCGGCTGCGTCTCCTCCGTGAACTCAGCATCCGGGGCACGCTCGCGGAGGTGGCAGAGGCGCTACAGTACAGCCCGTCGTCGGTATCCCAGCAGCTTGCCCTGCTTGAAAAGGAAGTGGGCGTCGAGCTGCTCCGCAAGACGGGGCGCCGGGTTCAGCTCACACCGCAGGCCGAAGTCCTGGTGGCGCACACCGCGAGCCTGCTGGAGACCATGGAGCAGGCTGAGGCGGACCTGGCCGCATCGTTGACGACGGTCACCGGCACCGTCCGGATCGCCGTCTTCCAGTCGGCAGCCCTTGCCCTCATGCCGGAAACGCTCACGCGCATGTCCCGCACCTACCCTGAGGTCCGCATCGAGATGATCCAGCGCGAGCCTGAGACCGCCCTGCACGAGACCTGGGCCCGCGATTTTGACCTCGTCATTGCCGAGCAGTATCCGGGCCATGCCGCCCCCCGCTATCCCGAGCTGGACAGGGTCAAGCTGACCACCGATGCCATCCGGCTGGCCATTCCGCCGGCGTCCGACGGCGGCCCCGCCATCTCCTCGATCGAGGACACTGCGGAACTCGCCTGGGTGATGGAGCCGCGGGGTGCCGCATCAAGGCACTGGGCTGAACAGGCCTGCCGGAGCGCCGGGTTCGAGCCCGACGTGCGCTTTGAGACCGCCGACCTCCAGGCCCAGATCCGGCTGATCGAATCGGGCAACGCCGTGGCGCTGATGCCGGACCTCGTGTGGACCGGCCGCGGCACCACGGCGCGGCTCCTGGACCTGCCGGGGAAGCCGCGGCGGACAGTCTTCACCTCGGTCCGCCGCTCAAGTGCCAAGCGGCCTGCCATCCTGGCCGCCCGGGAAACCCTGGCGGCCACGGCAGAAGCCGTAGCGGAGAATGTCGCCGGGTGACCAGCCGCCGTCGGACATGTCCACCACCCGGGGACTGCGCTCCTCCCCGCGCCATGACGCGGTGCGTCGCCGCGCCGGTACCGCTCCTGCGTAACTGTTTCCTGCGTCACTGCGCCGCAGGGCCCCCGCCGCTAGACTGAAGCCGTTATGAATCGAACAATGTTCAAGTCCAAAATCCACCGGGCCACCGTCACGCACGCTGACCTGCACTACGTAGGTTCGGTCACTGTTGACCTGGACCTGCTCGAGGCTGCCGACATCCTGCCGGGTGAGCTGGTGTCCATCGTGGACGTGACCAACGGCTCGCGCCTGGAGACGTACACGATCGCCGGCGAGCGCGGCTCCGGCGTGATCGGCATCAATGGGGCAGCGGCCCACCTGATGCAGGAAAACGACATTGTCATCCTGATTACCTACGCACAGATGACCACCGAGGAAGCGAAGAGCTACGAGCCCAGGGTGGTCCACGTGGACGAGAACAACCGCGTGATCCAGCTTGGCAACGACCCCGCCGAGGGCCTTACCCCGGGTTTGCTGCGCCCCCCTTTCGCGCTTAACAACGCCGCACTCTAACCGGAGCGTGAGCCCCGGTCCCCTGCCCCGCCGCGCCCTGCGGGCCGTCCCGTGCTAGGCGTGCTGGCGGGCTTCTTTGTGGTGTGGTGCATCATCCTGGTGGGCTGGTTCGTGGGCCGGCAGAAAATCCTGGGTGACAACGCCCGGCAGGTGCTGAGCTCCCTCACGTTTTTTGTGGCCAGCCCGGCCCTGCTCTTTGAGACCCTCAGCAAAGCGCGCCTCGCCGAAGTCTTCGCGGCTCCCCTCCTGGTGGCCGCGGTGTCGGCCGTCGCCACCGCCGCCATATTTTTCGTCATTGCCAAGTTCTGGCTCAGGCGTTCGCTTCCGGAATCACTGATGTCCTCCATGGCGGCGTCGCTGGTCAACTCGGCGAACCTGGGCATTCCCATCGCGGTCTATGTCCTGGGCGATGCCAGTTACGTGGCGCCGCTGCTGATCTTCCAGCTCGCCTTCTTCACGCCGCTGTTCCTGATGCTCCTGGACTCGAGCACCAGCAACCACCGCACCACGCCGCTGAACTTCGCTGTGATGATCCTGCGGAACCCCATGATCGTAGGCTCCGCGCTGGGCCTGCTGGTGGCGGGCACCGGATGGAAGGTCCCGGAACTGGTCATGGAGCCGATCCACCTGATCGGCGGCGCAGCGATTCCCGCCATGCTGATTGCGTTCGGCATGAGCCTGAACGGCACCCGCCCGCTCCAGGCCTCCGCGGCCCGCCGCGTGGACACGCTGCTGGCGAGCGCGTTCAAACTCGCGGTCCAGCCGGCGCTTGCCTATCTCTTTGCCCGCTTCCTGCTGGGGCTGGACGGCCATGTCCTGTTCGCCGTCGTCGTGACCGCTGCGCTGCCAACCGCGCAGAATGTCTTTGTGGCCGCCAGCCGCTACAAGACCGGCCTCACCGTGGCCAAGGACACCGTTCTGATTACCACCGTGGTGGCTGTGCCGGCCATGATCGGCGTGGCACTGCTGCTGACCTGAGCCTGGAGGGCTGCATGAATACTGTTCTGGACACCGTGGTGATCGGCGGCGGAGCGATGGGCTCGGCCGCCGCGTGGGCTTTGTCGCGCCGCGGCCGGCAGGTGACGCTGGTGGAGCAGTTCGGACCCGGGCACCGGATCGGGGCCTCGCACGGCACCACCCGCAACCTCAACCCGGGCTACCACCGGCCCGAATACGTGGCCATGCTGGCCGAGGGGCTGGCCCTGTGGGATGAGCTGGAGCAGGAAAGCGGCGAACAGCTGCTGGCGCGCACGGGCGTGGTCAACCACGGGCCGGAGCCACTGTTTGCCGATGTTGCCGCCGCCCTGGAGCAGGCCGGGATCCGCGCGGAATTCCTGCACCCCGCAGAAGCCGCCGAGCGCTGGCGCGGCATCCGCTTCGACCAGCAGGTGCTCCACCTGCCCGACGGCGGCCAGCTCAACCCTGACGTTGCCCTCCCCGCCATGCAGCGGCTGGCCATAGCCCGCGGCGCCGAGATGCGGCACCACACCAAAGTGGTGGACTTCCAGGTGATGGACGACGGCGTCCGGCTGGTTTTGGAGTCCGCTGCCGGCACGGAGGTGGTCACCGCTGCACAGGCTGTTGTCACGGCCGGCGGCTGGACGGAGAAGCTCCTCGGCGGAGCGCTTGGCAACAGCGCCGGTTCAGGGCTGCGGATTCCACAACTGCGCGTCACCCAGGAGCAGCCGGTGCACTTCAGGGTCACGGACCCGGGGGCAGAATGGCCCGGCTTCAACCACTACCCGGGGGCGGGCGCGGACTACAAGGGCTGGTATTCCCCTGTGTACGGGATGCAGACACCGGGCGAGGGGATTAAGGCCGGCTGGCACGGAGTGGGCCCAGTTGTGGATCCGGACCGGCGGTCCTTCCTGCCGGAGCCGGTGCAGCTCGCCGCCCTGCAGGAGTACGCCCGGACCTGGCTGCCCGGGGTGGACGCTGACTCTTTCGAGGCGGTCAGCTGCACCTACACCACCACCCCGGATGAGGACTTCGTCCTGGACCGGATCGGTCCCGTGGTGATCGGCGCCGGATTCTCGGGGCACGGCTTCAAGTTCACGCCGGTCATCGGGCGGATCCTTGCGGACCTGGCTACCGGCACCAGGCCCGCCCCGGAGATCTTCCGCGCCGGCCGCTGATTGCCGGCCGTCATCTGATTGCCCGCCATCATCCAGGGGCGGTTACCGGGAGCTGTCCTCCGCGTCGGTAAGGACCGGTTCCCCGCCGTCCTCGCCGTCCCCACTCGCGGCGTCCACGTTGGCCGCCCGCACAGCAGGCATGGCCAGGACCGCCGCCACCGTGAGGACCCCCGCGGCAAGGGCGGCCACGAAGACTGCGCCGGAAGCGGCCACTACTGCGGGTCCGTTGCCGCCTCCTCCGGCGGCTCCCCCATAAATGGCGTTGGCCACCGCACCGAAAACGGCCACGCCCAGTGCGCTCCCGATGGACCGGGCGAACATGTTGGTGCTGGTGACCACGCCCCGCTCATTCCAGGAAACGCTGGACTGGGCGGCGATCAGCGTGGGGGTGGCAACCAGCCCCAGGCCGAGTCCGACGACGAAGCAGCTGACGGCGACCAGCGTTACGCTGGGAGCGGCTGAGGTAAGTGCAAGGACCGCGAGGCCGGCCACGGTGATGGAGATGCCGATGAGCGCTGTGGCCTTGAACCCGATCCGCAGGTAGAAGCGCCCGGCCTGCGAGGCGCTGATCGGCCAGCCCACGGTGAGTGCCGCCAAGGCCAGCCCGGCGACCAGCGGTGAGCTGGCCAGCGCGCCTTCCAGGAACGTGGGCACATAGGACGTCAGCCCGATCATGACGGCACCAACGCCGAAGGACACAAGGGCTGTGGTTCCGAGGAGACGGCGCGAAACCACCCAGGACGGCAGCACGGGCTCCGCCGCGCGCCTTTCCACCATGAGGAACAGGGCCAGCAGCACCCCGCCCACGGCAAAAATGCCAATACTGACCGGTGAATTCCAGGCCCAGCCCTGGCCGCCTTCGAGGGCGCCAAGGATCAGCAGGCCAAGCGAAGCCGCCAGGAGGGCTGCACCGGCGTAGTCCACCCGGTGCTTGGCCCGGTCCACGTTCTCGTGCAGCGTCCGGACCAGCATCCATCCCGCCAGCAGGCACAGCGGGATGTTGACCAGGAAGATCCCCCGCCAAAACCCCAGGGCGGCAAAAATGCCGCCGAGGCTTGGTCCCACCACGGAGGAGACCGCCCACACGCTCGCGAGGTAGCCCTGGACCTTGGCGCGTTCCTCCAGTGAGTAGATGTCGCCTGCGATGGTGATGGAGACAGGAAGCACTGCGCCGGCGCCGAGGCCCTGCAGGGCACGGAAGGCGATCAGGGCGGGCATGCTCCACGCAATGCCGCAGAGCACGGACCCGAGGAGGAACAGCCCGATGCCCGCAAGGATGATGGGTTTCCGGCCCACCATGTCGGAGAGTTTGCCGTAGATGGGGACGGAGACGGCCTGCGCCAGCAGGTACGCCGAAAACAGCCACGGGAATGACTCGAACCCGCCGATGTCGCGGACGATCGACGGGACGGCCGTGGCCACGATGGTGGAATCGATCGCCACCAGCCCGGTGGCGAGCATCAGGGCTATGAGGATGGGGCCCCGTTCAGAACGGAAGCCCACTCCCTGGGCGCGGGCGGTTGGCATGGGTCTCGTTTCGGTTTCCGGGTGGTGTCACCTCCACTCTAGGTACCCAGTAAGAATGCCGACTACCGTTTGCCCTGGTGTTCGTCCAGGATCCGGGCGCAGCGGATGAAGCCAAGGTGGGAGTAGGCCTGCGGGTGGTTCCCCAGGTGGGTTTCCGTGCCGGGGTCGTACTCCTCCGGCAGCAGCCCGGTAGGCCCGAAGAGGTTTACCAGCTGGTCGAAGAGGTCCCAGGCCTCCTCGATCCGGCCCGTGGCAACGTACGCCTCGATCAGCCAGGTGGTGCAAATGTGGAAGCCGCCCTCCAGCCCCGGCAGGCCGTCGTCGTACCGGTACCTGAACACGGTGGGACCCACTCGGAGTTCCCGCTCCACGGCGGTGACGGTATCCAGGAACCGCTGGTCCGTGACGTCCAGCAGCCCGGAGAGCCCGATGTGCAGGACGGCGGCGTCCAGGTCCGCGCTGTCATAGGCCACCGTGTAGGACTTTGCGGACTCGTC
This sequence comes from Pseudarthrobacter quantipunctorum, assembly GCF_045291495.1. Lineage (NCBI taxonomy): Bacteria > Bacillati > Actinomycetota > Actinomycetes > Micrococcales > Micrococcaceae > Pseudarthrobacter > Pseudarthrobacter quantipunctorum. Next base: position 40,258 of record NZ_CP148033.1, on the reverse strand, counting down.
CCAGCCCTCCCGCAGGACTTCCTCCCTGATGGTGGCGGCCACCGGCGCCCAGGCCGCCCCGGGAGTCCGGCCGTGGCGGGACGCCGTGCGGAGTGCCCGGTCAAGGGTGACCCAGCACATCACTTTCGTGTAGATGTGGTGCCGCGGAGCCCGCCGGGCCTCCCAGATGCCATGGTCGGGTTCGTGCCAGCGGGCCAGGACGGCTGACGCCATCTGGACCATCAGTTCCCAATGGTCCTCGGCCAGTGCCCCTTCCCGTTCGCTCAGGCTATGGATCAGCTCGGCAATGGGACCAAAGACGTCCAGCTGGACCTGGTGGTCAGCGGCGTTTCCGATCCTCACCGGGCGGGAGCCGGCATACCCGGGCAGGCTGTCGATGACGGCTTCAGTGGAGAGCGGCGCACCCGTCACCGAATACAGGGGATGCAGCCATTCGGGGCCGGGGGCATGTTCAAGGATCCGTCCCAGCCAGGCCAGGAAGCCGGTTGCCTCGCCGGTGGAGCCCAGGTCCACCAGCGCATTGACAGTCATGGAGCCGTCCCGCAGCCAGCAATAGCGGTAATCCCAGTTCCTCGTCCCGCCGACCCCTTCGGGCAGGGAGGTGGTGGGCGCCGCCAGGACCGCGCCGGTGGGCTCGTGCACCAGGGCGCGCAGCACCAGGGCAGACCGCCGGACCAGGGAAGGCTTGACGCCCGGCAGCGCGAGGCCCTGAACCCATTGCCGCGAGTGCAGCGCCACCGCGGAGCGCCTCTCCGCCTCATTTTCGGGAACCGCGGGCCGGTGTTCCGTGTCGCCGCAGCGCAGGTTGAGCACCACCGGGCCGTCCTGCAGGTTGACGGCGGCGGTGGCCGTGGCATGGCGCCCGTCCGAGGTGATGCTGAAGGTGACACCGGGCGCGAGCAGGATAAAGGGCTCCGAGGTGCCCATGACGTGCAGTTCATCGCCGCGGGCCTCCATGCTGAACGGGGCGTTGGCGTAGTCCGGGCGCGGGGCGAAGGTGATCCTGGCCGCCCCGTTGCCGGAGAGCACCCGGACCAGGCTGGTGATGCCGTCCGGGGCGGGCTCCAGGTAGTCAGTTACCGTCACGTCCGCCCACCGGGTTTCAACGATCATGGTGCTGTCCACGTAACGCTGCCCCAGCACCTGCGAGGCCTTGACCGGCTCCACCGAGAAGTGGCCCGCGGCGTCACCGCCCAGGATGTGCGCAAACAGCGAGCCGGAGTCCGGCAGCGGGTGGCTCATCCAGCAGATCTTCGCGTCCGGCGTCACGAGGGCAGTGGAGGTTCCATTGCCGATCAGGCTGTGCCGCTCCAGGCCCACGGCGTCCTCGCCGAACAGCCAGGCACGGCGCAGCTCGAACAGGATGGCCAGCACCCGGGCGAACGATTCCGGGTCGCGGAGCCGGTAGGAGGCAGAGCTCTCCCCCGGGCCCACCCGCAGCCCCATGTCCGGGCCGCGCAAGGTGGCCATGGCCAGTTCATCGCTGTCAGCGTCGCCAGCATACATGGCCGCACTGGCTCCCAGCCGGGACCGCAGGCTTTCCAGGGCCTCCGCCTTTGACGGTTCCACGACGGACAGGTCCAGCACGGAGCCGTCCACAATGAAGTGCAGTCCGTGGGTGCGCGCCACCTCCCTTGCGGTGTCCGTCACCGCCGCCACGATGTCCGGCGCCGCGGGCCGGGTATGCACCGAAACGGCTACGGGTTTGCGTTCTATCCAGATGCCCTTCTGGAACCCCACGGCCTCGTTGAGCGCGGCATGGACTTTTTGCAGGACGGACTCGGTGGCAAGGGTCTGCTGGTGCGCGAACCCCATGTCGAACTCGGCGCCGTGCGAGCCCACCAGGTGCACCTCCGCCGGCAGGCGCGATACTGCGGCAAGGTCACGCAGGGAACGGCCGGAGATGACGGCCGCGTGGGTGTTGGGCAGCGCCGCCAGGGCACGCAGCGCGATGGCGGCACTGCCCAGCGGGAGCGTCTCCGTGGAAATTCCCTCGGCGTCGCACAGGGTTCCGCCGTAATTGCAGGCCACCAGCAGCCCCGGCACCCGGGCCAGCACCTTCAGTTCCGCAAGGAGCGCAGGCGTGAGCCCTTCGTCGGCGGCGTCCGACTGGACGAATGCCCGGAGCATGCCCAGGGGGAGGGACCTGGTGAGCAGTGCGGAATCCGCGACGCTTTGGTTCAACGGCGTTGGCATCCATGTACCCCTTTGAGGCAGGACCGGGCCGGGACTACAGCCGCTGGATCTCCTGCGGGCTACCGGATGGTGCCCCTCCCCGGGGTTCACGGAACTCCGGAGGGGGCACTCCCATGGTCAGCCTCCGGGGTTTCCCCCGAAAGTCCCCTGTATTGCGTATGTGTAAAAGTCCGGCAGCACGGTTCCGGCTGTGTCCGCGCCCGTGTCACGCACGGCAGCCTTTTGGACCACGACGGCGGCGCCCGCGTCATGAAACCGGGGAACCCGCCGTCGTGCTTTCCGAAGAGGGTGCCAGGCGTGGTGCCCGGACCGCGGCACCTAGACCCGAGCGAGCCCCGCGACTTCAGCCAGGAGCTCCACGGAGCGCAGCCGGGCGTCCGTGCCGGTGCTCTGGTGCGCCACAATCAGTTCGTCGGCGTCAGCGTGCCGGCCGAAACTGTCCAGGTAATCCATCACCACGTCAGGCGTGCCCACCGCGGAGTAGGTCATCATCTGCGAGACGTGCTGGCCCTGCGGCGAATCGAGGATCATGTCCGCCTCATCGTCGGTGAACTCGCGGCCGCCGCCGAAGAACAGCGACACCCGCGCACGCTTGGTGGCCTGCATCATGGCCTGCGCTTCGGAGGCCGAATCCGCGGCAATGACGTTCACGCCGGCGATGACGTGCGGGGCATCCAGCTGCGCCGAGGGCTTGAACTCCCGGCGGTAGAGGGCCACGGCATCCTGCAGGGCGTTGGGGGCGAAATGGGAGGCAAACGCGTACGGCAGCCCCAGCTGGGCGGCCAGGCGTGCGCCGAACAGGGACGAGCCCAGGATGTAGAGCGGCACGTTCGTGCCCTTGCCCGGGGTGGCTTCCACGCCCTGGATGCGCGTGGGCCCGGTGAGGTAGCCCTGCAACTCCAGGACGTCCTGCGGGAAGCTGTCCGCGGACATCGGGTCCCGCCGCAAGGCACGCATGGTGTTCTGGTCACTGCCCGGCGCGCGGCCCAGGCCAAGATCGATGCGGCCCGGGTGAAGGGTTTCCAGGGTGCCGAACTGCTCGGCGATGGTCAGCGGTGAGTGGTTGGGCAGCATCACGCCGCCGGCGCCGAGCCGGATGCTCTCGGTATGGGCGGCGACATGGGCGATGAGCACACTGGTGGCTGAGGACGCGATGGAGGACATGTTGTGGTGCTCGGCGTACCAGACGCGACGGTACCCCAGCTTTTCCGCGCTCTGTGCCATGGCCACGCTGCCCGCGAAGCTCTCCGCCGCCGTCTGGCCCTTGCCGATGGTTGCCAGGTCAAGGATGGAGAGGGGGAGAGTCACGTCGGGTGCCGGCCTTTCAAAGCTGTTCATAGGATTCCGGCCCGCCGGATCACGGCAGGCACTTGAGGCATAACGACGGCGGGGGCCGGCTTATTTCAGGGCGTCCAGGAATACTCAGCAAACTTATGATGTTGCCGCCCCTATGAGCCTAAATACGTCGAACCAGTTGGAACTGTCCGCAACGATTGACCTGAAAGACCTGGGAACCGTGCACCGGCTTGGCTTTGGTGCCATGCGCATCGTGGGTGACGGTGTGTGGGGCGAGCCTGCCGACCGGCACGCCGCAGTCCAGGTGGTGCGCCGCGCCGTCGAACTCGGGGTGGACTTCATCGATACGGCGGACTCCTACGGCCCCAACATCAGCGAGGAAATCCTGGCCGAGGCCCTGCACCCCTACAAGGACGGACTGAAGATCGCCACGAAGGTGGGCTTCACCCGCACCGGGCCCAACCAGTGGATTCCCGTGGGCCGCCCGGAGTACCTGCGCCAGCAGACCGAGCTGAGCCTGCGCAAGCTCAAGGTGGACACCCTGGACCTGCTGCAGCTCCACCGGATCGACCCCAAGGTTGACGCCGAGGAGCAGTTCGGCGTTCTGCGCGAGCTCCAGGACGAGGGCAAGGTCAAGGCCCTGGGACTTTCGCAGGTCAGTGTGGAAGAGCTCGAGGCCGCCGGAAAGCACTTCACCGTGTCCACGGTCCAGAACCGGTACAACCTGACGGACCGCAGCTCTGAGGACGTCCTGCGCTACTCCGAGGAAAACGGCATCGGATTCATTCCGTGGGCCCCGATTTCCGCCGGCGAACTTGCCCGGCCGGGCGGGCCGCTGGACGAAGCCGCCAAGCGCCTGGGCGCCACCACCTCCCAGGTGGCGCTGGCGTGGCTGCTGCGCCGCTCCCCCGTGATGATGCCGATTCCCGGCACCGGTTCAGTGAAGCACCTGGAAGAAAACCTGGCCGCGGCCGGAGTCAGCCTGGACGAGGACACCTACGCTGAACTTGAAGCCGCGGCCGGATAACCGGCCCCTCAAGAAGCAGCCCGAAAGACATCAACAACGACAGGAGCAACACCATGGCAAACATTCTGATGGTTGTATCAGCAGCCGATTCCCTCACCATGAAGGACGGCAGCGAACACCCCACCGGCTTCTGGGCCGAGGAGCTGGTGGTGGCGCACCAGACCCTGCTCGGCGCCGGCCACACCGTCCACCTCGCCACCCCCGGCGGGGCGAAACCCACAGTGGACCAGGTCAGCCTGGCGGCGGAATCCGCGGGCGGCGAGGACCGCGCGAAAGGCTTCCAGGACTACCTTGCGTCCATCAACGGCGAGCTCTCCAACCCGCTGGTGCTTGCCGACGTCGACCCTTCCGCCTATGACGCCGTGGTGATGCCGGGCGGGCACGGACCCATGGCCGACCTGTACAAGGACGCCGACCTGGGCCCGCTGCTGGCGGCGGCGGACACAGCGGGCAAGGTCATTGCCCCCTTCTGCCACGGCCCCGCCGGGCTGCTCAGCGCAACGGACGACGACGGCTCGTTCGTTTTCACCGGACGCCGCCTCACCGTGTTCACCAACGAGGAAGAGCTGGGTGGCGGCACGGGCGAGAACACCCCGTGGCTGGTGGAGGACGCGCTGAAGGAGAAGGGCGCTGTGATCGAGAACGGGGCTGCCTGGACCTCCAACGTGGTCCGGGACGGCAACCTCATCACCGGCCAGAACCCGCAGTCCAGCGAGGACGTGGCCAAGGAAGTCATCAAGGCACTGGGCTGATTCTGGCCACACGCTGCTGACACGCAGAGGGGCCAGGTCATGATGACCTGGCCCCTCCGCTGTGCCATCAGATGGCGCAGCCTCCGAGCGCGATCGTCCCGTCGATGGCCTTTATCTGCAGCTGGACCTCGCCCAGTTTGGCTGTCAAGGCCGTGACCGTCGACTTCTGTGCGGTGATCACGTCCTTGTTCTGCTTCTTTTGGGCCTCCAGCGTACGCAGCGTTTCCTGGGCCGCGGTCAACTTTCCGTCGAGGGCGGTCAGTTGGGACTGCAGGTCCTTGAGGGCTGCTTCGGTAGTGCTGATTTCATCATTCAGCTGGTTGAGCTGCTCCAGGAGAGGCGCCACCCTGGTCTGGAGGGAAACGATGTCAGCCTCCGTGGCCTTGATATCCGCGTTCAGCACGCCCAGCCGGGCGACGAAACCATCCATGATCAGGTGGAGGGTGACGATCTGGCTGGTCTTTCCCGCAACCGCCTCGTTGGCTGCATCGACGTTGGCCTGCAGGGCGGGAAGCTGGCCCTGCAGGGTGGAAAGTTCAGCTTTCTTGTCCTCCACCGCGGCGGCGGCCAACACCTCCGCCGCCTGGGCGCTCTCCAGGGTTGTCCTCTTCCGCTCCAGGTCGGCCCGCTGCTCTGTGACAGCCTGCTGCGCATCTTCGACACCCTGTGTAAGCCCGGGCAACTCCGCCTCAAGGCCGGCTACAACTGTCACCTGGGCAGCGACGTCGGCCGCAGCCCCGGCAGCTGCCTCCCGGGCTGCCGTCAGTTCCTGCTGCAGCCCATCCAGGACCGCCTGCTGGCCGGCCACGGCACTGTTGGCCTCGGTGAGGGCATCCCCAAGTGCCGGGAGTTCGGCCTTCAGGGCTGCAATCTCGGCCTCCTTCAAGGCAACCGCTGTATTCGCCGCGGTGAGTGTCGCCTGCAGGGGTGCCGCCTGCTGTTGCAGCGAGCTGCTTTCCTGTTGCTTCGCCAGCAGTTGGGTGTTCAAAGCCGAGACCTGGTTGTTCAGGGCCGCCAGGTCACCCTGGAGCGCCGAGATCACCACATTTTGGTCGGTAATCTGCGTATCGACGGCAGCGAGCAGTGCTTGCTTCTCATTCCGCTGGGTAATGAGGCCGTTGGCAGCGCCATTGTTCTTCTCAATCTTCGCTGTCAGCACTGCGATTTCCCCTTCGAGGGCCGCTTTGTTGGCTTGAAGAGCAGTCAGTTGGTTCCGTGCCGTGGTCAGCTCGCCCTGCTTGGCAGCGATGGCAGCGTTGGCGGCAATGATCTGCCCTGTGATCGTCGTGATCTGCCCGGCGACAACGGCGGCGGCGTCGATGTTGGCCGTCACGGCCTCAGCTGCCGTCAGCGCGTCGGCCCGGAGGCCTTCGAGGCTCTCCTCCGCAGATGCAATTTCAGCGTTCTTGGCGGTAAGAGCAGCGGCCGCTGTGCCGGCCGCCGTCTGGAGCACCTCCAGCTGGTCCTGGGCCGCGGCCACCTCAGTTGCCTTTGCCGTGGCAGCCTCTGCTGCCTCCGCGGAGATGTCTTGGAGCCCATCAAGGATAAGATTTTCAGCATTCACGAGGTCCTGCTGCTTCTGCAGGGCGTCCCCGGCTGTCAAACCCGCCGCTTCGAGGCGGTCGAGCTCCACCTCCGCTGCTTCGACGGCTTCCCGGGCGGCATCCACGTCGTCTGCAGCTTCTGCGGCCGCCGTTTCGAGGGCGGTGAGCTGGTCTTGGGCAACTGCAATCCCGGCCTCTTTGTCCGCGAGCGCGGCGGCGGCCCCGGCTGCCGCCTGCTCCAGCGCGAGGAGCTCGGTCTTCGCTGCGTCAATGCTGTCCTGGGTGGCAGCGATGTCTTGTGCAACGGCGGCGGCCTCGACCCTGAGGTCCTCGGCTGCCGCCTCTGCGGCAGCTTTTTCCTCCTGCAGCGGCGTGAGTTTGGCGACGAGGTTCGCCTTGTCTTCCTGCAGCTTGGCGAGGGTTGCTTCAGTCGCGGTTTCTGCCGCTGACGTGGCCTCATAAGCGGCGGTTAACTTTGCGATGTCCGACTCGGCTGTCTTAATGTCGTCCTCGAGCGTAACTACCTCCGCCGCCAGCCTGTCAGACTCCCCCTCCAGGGCGGCGATCTCAGCGCTCAGCCTATCCTTCTCCTCCTGGAGCGGTGCCCGCTCTGCCAGGAGCCTGGCGATGACGTCAGCATTCTTCTTCGCGGCTGCCTTCAGGAGGTTCTCCTGGACGGTGCCGCGGTGCGCCAACTGGTTTACCACCCCGTTGCAGATCCCGGCGTTGGCTCCGGTACCTGCGGCAGCCGGCGGGATCAGCACAAGGCTGCTGGTGAGCAGACCCGGCAGGACGACGGCCGCCGCGAGCCGGCGTGAGAGGACAGACGTGGACGGGGAAGTGCGCATGCGAGCTCCTGTTGAGACCATCGGGCGGCCCACTCTGGCCGCTGCCTGGACTAACCGTAGGTGGAGGCAGGGGCGGAGCACACGCGTAGTCCCCCACCCGTCTTTCCGCTTAAGTACTCGTTTTCCCAAGCCGGCCAAAACCGCCACTACTTGGTGTACCTGGCCGGTCGGACTCCGGAATGTGACCGCTCCGGTCGCCCGGTTAACCGCCATTACTCCCTGTATCTCCCGGTGTCGCGGCCTTTGATTCCCTCGCCGCGGCTGCCGGATAGTGGCTGCAACGAGACTCTCCGTTGCATCCGCTACCAACTTCCAGGAGGAAAATTGGCCCCCACCAAGGCAACTGCGGCAGCCGCCATGGCCTTCACCATCACGGCACTCATGGGACTTTCTGCGTGCGCGGATCCCGGCGCGACGGCGGCGGCAGCACCGTCGTCGGAATCTTCCACAACGGCGGCAGGCAAGTCCTTCAACCTGTCCCCCGGGCAGGACCGGTTCAAGGTCTCCGAGGACCCGGCCGCGGCGGCGCTGGTCCCCGAAGCCGTCAAGGCGGACGGCAAACTGACGGTGGTGACCACTGGCGGCACCGCCCCGCTCAGCCTTTTCGCCACCGACAACAAGACCCTGATCGGCAGCGAAGTGGACATCGCCTACGCTGTGGGCGGGACCCTGGGGCTGGAGGTGGAAGTCCTTCCGGTCGCGTGGGCCGACTGGCCGCTGGGCATCGAATCCGCAAAGTACGAGGCCGTCCTCTCCAACGTGACCGTCACCGAGGCACGGAAGGAAAAGTTCGACTTCGCCACCTACCGCAACGACCTGTTGGGCTTCTATGCCAAGAGCGATTCGGAGATCGGAGAGATCAAGGAGGCCAGGGACGTCGCAGGAAAACGGATCATCGTGGGCTCCGGCACCAACCAGGAGGCCATCCTGGTGCGCTGGGACGAGGAGAACAGGAAGAACGGCCTGCAGCCGGTCGAGTTCCAGTATTACGACGACGATTCCGCCTCCACGCTGGCCCTGCAGTCCGGACGTGCGGACCTGACGTTCGGGCCCAACGCCGCCGCTGCCTACAAGGCCGCGAAAGACGGAAAGACCAAGGAGGTGGGCACCCTCAACGGCGGCTGGCCGCTGACCGCCGAAATCGCGTTCACCACCAAGAAGGGCAACGGCCTGGCCGTCGCCGCGCAGGCCGCCCTGAACGGGCTGATCGAAGACGGCACGTACGCCAGGATCCTGGACCGCTGGGGGCTGTCATCCGAAGCCATCCCGAAGTCCGAACTGAACCCGGCGGGGCTGCCCAGCAAGTAGCTGCTCCTGCCGACGAAGGAATCCCCGCCCCGCTCCCGCAGGGCGGGGATTCTCCTGCGTAAAGTGCACTCCTCCGGCTTTGGCAATAGTGTGGCCGGATGGGGATAAATACGGTGAACTCCGGCGAACAGGTCGACAGGCAGTCGCGCATTCTCGAAGCGGCACTGGACCTGCTCTCGCGCCACGGTATCTCGGGCGTCAGCATGCGGGCCGTGGCCCGTGAAGCCGGCGTCGCTCTGGGCCTCGTCAATTACTATTTCGACGACAAGATGAGCCTGATCCGGGCGGCACTGCACAGCGTGGACGAGCACGACCTGGGGCTGGTGGCACCGGACCCGTCGCTGACCCCGGAGGAGCAGCTCCGCAAAGCACTGCACCGGGTGGCCGGCGCGGATCTGCTGACCACCCGGTACCTGTCCCTCCGCCTGCACCTCTGGGCCCTCGCACAGGCCCACGAGGACTTTGCCCGGATCAACGCCGCAGCCTTCGACCGGTACCTCGACGGGCTGGCGGCGCTGGTGTCCACTGCCCACCCCGCGCTGCCCCCGAAGGAATGCAGGGACCGTGCGGCGGACATCGTCGTGGTCCAAAACGGCATGTGGCTGACAGCCCTTCTTGGGATAGACAAGGCCGCCATCCAACGGAGCATCGCCCGCACCGAGCAGATAGCCTTCGCCCCGCCGCGGGACAACTGACTTCAGGCCGGACCCCCAGCGCCAGGCACCACACGTCAGGGCCAGCCGGCCGCATCCCGACGCTTCACATTGAACACTTGTTCAAGAAATGTATTGAACGTCCGTTCAACCTCGGTTACTCTCCTTCGTATGACATACGCCACACCACGCCACGGCGTCGCTCGCAGCCCTTGGGCTCCCGCTCCCCTCACCGGTCCCCGATAAAGCGTCCGGACAGCACGGCGGCCCCCCGTGCCGCCTCTTCCTGCCCACGCCAAGCTCTTTCCCCCGCGCCGCTGTGCGGCAGCACAACCTGCAGCACAGCGGCCGCAGCGGTCCCGGCCCTGCCCGAAGCCGCCACAGTCCTACACCCCAGGAGACAGCATGACCGAAACAGCCTCCACCCTTTTCATCAACGGCGCATGGGAGCCGGCGGCATCCGGCGCCGTACGCCACATCCGCAACCCGGCCGACGGCGAACTGGCGGCCACAGTGTCCGAGGCCGGCCGTGAAGATGCCGGGCGGGCCATCGCCGCAGCCCGCGCGGCCTTCGACTCCGGCACCTGGTCCTCGGTCCCGGCCCCCGAGCGCGGAACCTTCCTGCTCAAGGTCGCAGCGGAACTGCGCGAACGCCGCGAAAAGTTCGCCCGCGCCGAGTCGCTGGACACCGGAAAGCGCATGGTGGAAAGCCGCATCGACATGGACGACGTCGCCGCCTGCTTTGAATATTTCGGCAGGCTCGCCGGGCAGCAGTCCGGCCGCGTGGTGGACGCCGGGGACCCCGCCGTCGTGAGCAAAATCGTCTACGAGCCCGTGGGGGTCTGCGGCCTGATCACACCCTGGAACTATCCCCTGCTCCAGGCCGCGTGGAAGATCGCCCCGGCGCTGGCCGCCGGCTGCACCTTCGTCCTCAAGCCGTCCGAGCTGACGCCGTCCACCGCCATCCTGGCCATGCAGCTGCTCCAGGATCTCGGCCTGCCGGCGGGCGTGGCCAACCTGGTGACCGGACCGGGAGCGGAGGCGGGTGCACCGCTCTCGGAACACCCCGCCGTCGACCTCGTCTCCTTCACCGGCGGGCTCGAAACCGGCAAGCGCATTGCCGCGGCCGCCGCTGGCACCGTCAAGAAGGTGGCGCTGGAGCTGGGCGGCAAGAACCCCAACGTGGTGTTCGCCGACGCGGACTTCGACGCCGCCGTCGACAACGCCCTGAACGGTGCGTTCGTCCACTCCGGGCAGGTCTGCTCCGCCGGGGCGCGGCTGGTGCTGGAGGAATCGATCGCCGAATGCTTCGTGAACGAGCTGGTCCGGCGCGCGCAGGACATCCGCCTCGGCGGCCCGTTTGATGACGACGCCGAAACGGGCCCGCTGATCTCCGCCGCCCATCGGGACAAGGTCCACGCCTACGTCCAGCGCGGCATCCAGGAGGGTGCGCGGCTGCGGACCGGCGGCTCCGCACCTGCCGGGGAGAAGTACGACGGCGGTTTCTACTACCAGCCCACCGTCCTTGACCAGGTGCAACGCGGCATGTCCGTGGTCATCGACGAGGCCTTCGGCCCCGTGGTGACCGTCGAAACCTTCCGTACCGAGGACGAGGCCGTGGCCACGGCCAACGACACCATCTACGGACTGGCCGGCGCGGTCTGGACCCAGGACGCCGGCAAGGCGCAGCGCGTGGCTGGCCGGCTGCGGCACGGCACGGTCTGGATCAACGACTACCACCCCTACCTGCCCCAGGCCGAGTGGGGCGGCTTCGGCCAGTCCGGCGTCGGCCGCGAGCTCGGCCCCACCGGACTGGCGGAATACCAGGAAGCCAAGCACATCTACCAGAACACCAGCCCGCAGGTAACCGGCTGGTTTGCTGACCACGCCAAGGAGAACTAGATGCACTTCGACAACATCGAGGACCTCAGCGAGCGCTCGTTCGATTACCTCGTCATCGGTGGCGGATCCGCCGGAGCCGCCGTGGCCGCGAGGCTGAGCGAGGATCCGGACGTGACCGTGGCCCTGGTGGAAGCCGGGCCCGATGACCGGAACCTTCCCGAGATCCTGCAGCTGGACCGCTGGATGGAGCTGCTCGAATCCGGCTACGACTGGGACTACCCGGTGGAACCGCAGGAGAACGGCAACTCGTTTATGCGGCACGCCCGGGCCAGGGTGATGGGCGGGTGCTCCAGCCACAACTCCTGCATCGCCTTCTGGGCACCGCGCGAAGACCTGGATGAGTGGGAGTCCAAGTACGGCGCCACCGGCTGGAACGCCGACGCCGCATGGCCGCTCTACCAGCGGCTGGAGACCAATGAGGACGCCGGCCCGGACGCACCTCACCACGGAGACTCCGGCCCCGTGCACCTGATGAACGTGCCCCCGGCGGATCCTGCCGGCGTCGCACTCCTGGACGCCTGCGAACAGGCCGGCATCCCCCGCGCCAAGTTCAACTCCGGCACCACCGTGATCAACGGCGCCAACTTCTTCCAGATCAACCGCCGCGCGGACGGTACCCGGTCCTCCAGCTCGGTCTCCTACATCCACCCGATCATCGACCGCGAAAACTTCACCCTGCTGACCGGCCTCCGGGCCCGCCAGCTGGTGTTCGACGCGGACAAGCGCTGCACCGGCGTCGACGTGGTGGACTCCGCGTTCGGCCGGACCCACCGGCTTTCCGCGGGCCGCGAGGTCATCCTGTCAACCGGCGCCATCGACTCCCCCAAGCTGCTCATGCTCTCCGGCATCGGCCCGGCAGCGCACCTCGCCCAGCACGGGATCGAGGTGCTGGTGGACTCCCCCGGCGTGGGCGAGCACCTGCAGGACCACCCCGAAGGCGTGGTCCAGTTCGAGGCCAGGCAGCCCATGGTCCAGACCTCAACCCAGTGGTGGGAGATCGGCATCTTCGCCCCCACGGAGGAGGGCCTGGACCGCCCGGACCTGATGATGCACTACGGCTCCGTCCCGTTCGACATGAACACCCTGCGGCACGGCTACCCCACCACGGAGAACGGCTTCAGCCTCACCCCGAACGTCACGCACGCCCGCTCCCGCGGCACCGTGCGGCTGCGCAGCCGCGACTTCCGCGACAAGCCCATGGTGGACCCGCGCTACTTCACGGATCCGGACGGCCACGACATGCGCGTCATGGTGGCAGGTATCCGCAAGGCCCGCGAAATCGCGGCCCAGCCGGCCATGGCGGAATGGACCGGCCGGGAGCTTTCACCCGGCGTCGAGGCGCAGACGGACGAGGAACTGCGGGACTACATCCGCAAGACCCACAACACGGTGTACCACCCTGTGGGCACCGTCCGGATGGGACCGTCCGACGACGACATGTCGCCGCTGGACCCCGAGCTGCGGGTCAAGGGCGTCACCGGCCTGCGCGTCGCCGATGCGTCCGTCATGCCGGAGCACGTCACCGTCAACCCCAACATCACCGTGATGATGATCGGCGAGCGCTGTGCGGATTTGATCCGTACCGGCCGGAGCAGCGAAACCACGACGGCGGAGTGGGAACTCGCCGCCTCCCCCGCCTGAATTTCAGGCCACCGACCTTCCGTGCGCCGCAGTGCGGACGGTCATCACTATCGTGCTTTTTTGATTGAGGAGTCCACATGGCGGAACCCAGCAAGAGTATTGATTCAAGCGGCATGGACGAGTTTGGCTACGCGCAGACCCTGGACCGGAGCATCGGCAAGTTCGCCAGCTTCGCGGCAGGTGTCAGCTACATCTCCATCCTCACCGGTGTTTTCCAACTGTTCTACTTTGGTTTTTCCATGGCCGGCCCCGCCTACGCGTGGTCCTGGCCCCTTGTCTTCGCCGGCCAGCTGATGGTGGCCCTGTGCTTTGCCGAACTGGCGGGCCGCTACCCCGTGGCGGGATCGGTGTACAACTGGGCCAAACGGCTCGCGTCGGGCACCTCGGCCTGGCTGGCCGGATGGCTGCTGATGCTCTCCTCCATCGTGGCACTGGGCTCCGTGGCACTGGCCCTGCAGCTCACCCTGCCCCAGCTCTGGTCCGGCTTCCAGTTCGTCGGTGACGGCACCGGCCCCTACGATTTCGCCATGAACGGCGTGGTGCTGGCCAGCATCATGATCACCATCTCCACACTCATTAATGCGTTCGGCGTGAAGCTCATGACCCGGATCAACAGCATCGGCGTTTTCGTGGAGCTGAGCGCAGCCGTGCTCCTCATCCTCGCGCTGGGCTGGCACGTGGTGCGCGGGCCCGAGGTCCTCTTTGATACCGCCGGTTTCGGCGAAGGCCATGACCTCGGCTTCTTCGGCGTTTTCCTTATCGGCGCCATGGCATCGGGCTACGTCATGTACGGCTTTGACACCGCCAGCTCGCTCGGGGAGGAAACGAAAGACCCCAAGCGCACGGCACCCAAGGCCATCTTGCGGGCCATCACGGCTTCGTTTGTGCTGGGTGGGCTGATCCTGCTGTTCGGCATCCTGGCCGCACCGGACCTGGCGGACCCCAAGGTGGGATCGGCCGACGGCGGGCTGCAGTACATCGTGCTGTCCGTCCTGGGCGGACCGTTCGGCAAGGCCTTCCTTGCGTGCATCGTTGTGGCCGTGGTGGTCTGCACCCTGGCCGTCCATGCCGCCGCCATCCGCATGATGTTCGCCATGGCCCGGGACAACAACCTGCCGTTCAGCCGGCAGCTCAGCAAAGTGGACCCGGTCCGCAGGACCCCGACTGTTGCGGCGATCGTGATCGGCATCCTGGCCGTGATGCCACTGCTCATCAACGTTACGCAGCCCGCAATTTTCACGATCATGTCCAGCATCAGCATCGTCCTGATCTACCTCTCCTACCTCCTGGTCACCGTGCCCATGCTGCGCAACCGCCTCCTGAAGAAGTGGCCGCTAGCCGCAGACGGCTCCGAGCCCGGGTTTTCCCTGGGCAGGTGGGGGCTGCCGGTGAACATCCTGGCAGTCCTGTGGGGCGGTGCCATGACGCTGAACTTGGTGTGGCCGCGCCAGGAGATCTACAACTCGGTGCCGCCATTCGAGTGGTACCTGCAATGGGGCGGCGTGATCTTCGTTGCCGCCGTCACCGTTGGCGGGGCCCTGCTCTACCGGCTGAAGATCCGCCACCAGACGGGCGTGCTCGCCGAGCACGCCGCGGCCGTCGCGGCCCATCCGTCCTCGGGCGGCGCCCCGCAGGCCGCCCCCGCTGAGCAGGACGTGGTGGACGCCAAGGTGTCCTAGGAACGCCCGCAAGAAGGGCCGACGACGGCAGTTTCCACGCCGTCGTCGGCCCTTCTGCGTTAGCCGGCAGGTCCCTTGCGACTACGATGCCGGCTTGCCGGCTTCCGCCGGAGTCCAGCCCAGGGCGGGGCCAAGTTTGCCTGCGATGTCCGTAAGGATCTGGACATAGTCCTCGTGGTCGAAGCTGAAGGGCAGTGCGAACGCCACCTCGTCCACCTCCTGGAACCCTGCGTGTGCGTACAGCTGCCCAGCGATCTGCTCGCTGCTGCCGATCAGGTCCCGGGCGAACATCATGCCCCTCGGCCCCTGCGGCGCCGTGGTGCGTGGCGTGCGTTCGTCGACGTACCGCTGGTATTTCTCCCGCTGGGCCGGCGTCGCCGAATCGGTGGGGATCACCACCAGGCCCTGCGAAACCCGCGCCCGGGAGTGTCCTGACGCTGCTGCCGCTTCGCGGAAGGCCCGGATCTGCGACTGCTGGACGAGGGCAAAATCCGGGTCCTGGTCCTCGCCAGGGAAGACCACGCTGCTGGAGAGCAGGTTGAACCCGTTGGCCCCCGCCCAGACAGCTGACGCCGTGCTGCCGGCCCCGTACCAAAGGCGCCCGCGCAACCCGGGAGAGTGCGGCTCGACGCGGTTGGAGAACTCCTCCACCACCCCTTGCCTGCCGGAAAATTCGCGCACCGGCTCCCCTGCAACCAAGTGCGCAAACCGCTCCACCCGGCCGTAGCTGAAGTCCTCCTGCTCCCCGGAATCCGGGTACAGCTCATGCTTTACAGTGTCGTAGTGCATCGGCTCGCCCACACTGACGCCGGGATTGATGCGTCCTCCGGCAAGCAGGTCCACGGTGGCCAGGTCCTCTGCCAGGCGCAGCGGGTTCTCCCAACCCAGCGGCGTCACGGCCGTCCCAAGCTCAATGCGCGAGGTGCGCTGGCTCGCGGCGGCCATCACCGCCACCGGGGAAGAGATGCCGAACTGCAGATGCCGGTGGCGCAGCCAGGCGCTGTCGAATCCCAGCCGTTCGCCCAGTTCGATAATCCGCAAGGTGGATTCGTGTCCCGCGGCAGGATCCGCAGGATCAAACAGCCCGATGGTGAGGAATCCAAGTTTCCGCAGGGGACGGGTGGGGTGGGGCATCGGCTTCCTTAGATCGGGATGCGGTTACGTCCTACGAGTATGCGCCGGGAAGATGGCGGTTCTCCTACAGCCACTGCTCCCACACCGTCAGTTGCAGCGTGACGGTCCCCAGCGAAGCAGCCCCGACGGAATGGTCGACGACGGCACCCACCCCGCCGCCGTCGTCGGCCTTTCCAGCCATCTCAGCCAGGTGCATCAGGCCCGTACCGCCTGGGCGGCGTCATCCGCGGTCCGTACCGGCGTTTCCAGCCCAAGGTTCCCGCGGAGCGTGCTGCCGCGGTATCCGGTGGGGTACACCCCGCGTTCCTGGAGCTCCGGAACCAGGTGGTTCACAATGTCGTCCAGGCCGGTGGGAACCAGCCACGGCGAGATGTTGAACCCGTCCACGGCGCCCACCCGCGCATACTCAGCCAGCCGGTCCGCCACATCGGCGTACGAGCCGGTAAAGGTGGCGTCCACGCGTGCGGTGCGGGACGTGACGAACTGCCGGATGGACAGGCCCTTGTCCTTGGCCTCGGCCCGCCACTGGTCCGCCAGCTGCCGGGCCTTCGCGCCGTGGAAGCCGCTGCCGCGGGTCTCGGAGGTCTCGTCCACCACCGGGTCGATTCCAGGCAGCGGCCCCTCAGGATCGTAGGCGGACAGCTCGCGGCCCCAGAACTGCTCCAGGTAGGCGATGGCCTGCTGCGGGCCGATCTGCAGGCTGCGCACCCACTCCTTCTTTTCAGCTGCTTCCGCGGCGGTGGGCGCAAGGATGAATTCGCTGGCCGGCATGATCTGCACCGCGTTCGCACCGCGGCCGGCGGCCACGGACCGCGCCACGAGGTCCTTGCGGAACTCCACGGCGGCATCGAACTTCGGGTGGGCGGAGAAGATCACGTCCGCCTGGCGTGCGGCGAAGTTGCGGCCCTCCGGGGAGTCGCCGGCCTGGAAGAGCACGGGCCGGTATTGGGCGCTGCGCGGCAGCCGCGGCGTGACATCCACCGTGTAGTGCTGGCCCTCGTGGAGCACCCGGCGTGCCGGCCCCTCAGGCGTTTCCCACGAATCCCAGATCCGCTTGGCCGTCTCCACGAACGCTTCCGCGTGCTTGTAGCGGTCCGCGTGGTCCAGGTAGCCGCCGCGCCGGAAATTCGCCCCGGTCCAGGCGTTGTCCGTGGTCACGATGTTCCACGCGGCCCGCCCGCCGGAGACCAGGTCCAGGGACGCGAGCCGGTGCGCCAGGTCCGCGGGATCGTTGTAGGTAGTGTTCTGGGTGGCCACCAGGCCGATGTTCTTGGTCACCGACGCCAGTGCGGCCAGCATGGTCTGCGCGTCGGGGCGGCCCACCACATCCAGGGCGTGCGGGCGGCCCAGGTGCTCCCGCAGGCGGAGTCCCTCGCCCAGGAAGAAGGCCGCGAACAGTCCCCGCTCGGCGGTCTGCGCAATGCGGCGGAAGGACTCGAAGTCAGTCTGGGAGCCGGATTCGGCAGCCTTCCAGATGGTGCCGGAGTTCACGCCCTGGAAGAAGACCCCGAACTGGATCTGTCCGGTGGGAGTGAACACGTCGGATTTAGCACGCGTGTGCTGCGTCATGGTTTTCCCTTACTTTCCTGCGCCGGCGGGAGCAACGGCGTTGGTTGCGGCGGCGGCGTTGGATGCGGCGGTGGCGTAGCGGCTCACCGGGCGTGAAAGCCCCAAAAGGTCGCGGAAGGTGGCGTCCTGCACCACCGGGCGAAGGACTCCACGGCGGCGCAGTTCCGGCAGGACCAGGCGGCCCAGTTCCTCCAGGTCGACAAAGAGCGACGCCGGGTGCAGGCGCACGCCGTCGGCCTCCTTCAGGAGTTCCGCAAGGAAGTCCGTGAGACCGGCAGCGGAACCGGCGTAGGCAGCACGGCCGGAGTCAAAGCCAGCCACCCGCCCCGCCGCAGCCTGCCCGCGGGAGTCCAGGACGACGTCGAGCTCGGCGATCACCGCCACGGACGCACCCAGCCGGGCACGGACATCGCGCACCTCGGCGGCGAGCAGTTCGGGCGTGGGGGCAGACACCAGGACGGCGTCAACAGCGCCGGCCGGCACCTGCCCCTCGCCCACCAGGGACGCTGCGGCCAGCACCGGCAGCTGGCCCTGCAGCGGCCGCGGAATGATGGACGGGCCCTTGACCGAGTACCCGGGTCCGGCAAACCCGGCCGGAGTTTCGAAATCGGCATAGTGGAGCTTGTCCACGTCGATGTACCGGCCGGTGGCGACGTCACGGATCACGGCGTCGTCCTCCCACGAATCCCACAGGCGCCGGGACACCTCAACGGACGCGGCGGCTTCCTGGGCCAGGGCGGCGCCACTCACGGAGGGACGGCCGACGGCGGCTGCCGCCTCGGGCGCTTCGGCCGCCGTGGCGATCCATCCGGCCCGGCCGCCGGAGACGTAGTCGAGGCTCGCCAGCTGGGTGGAGACGTGGAACGGCTCGGTGTACACGGTGTCCACCTCAGGGACCAGGGCGATGGTGCGCGTCACCGGTCCCGCGAAGGCCGCGCGCTGCAGGGCATTGGTGCGGCCGGACGCCGGCGCATCGGTGAACGTGGCCACATGGAACCCGGCGGATTCGGCGGCCAGCACGGCCCGGGAAAGGTCCACGCCGTCCCAGCCGGCGCCGTCGAGTTCGATGGCAAGGAATCCCGCCTGGGGCGTCTTAGAGGTGCTCACTGCTTGTCCTGACGTTCGTAGGGGATCTTCTCGCCGGCTTCAATAGCCACCGGCAGCCGGTTTTCGGCCGGCGGCAGCGGGCAGGTGGCAAGGTCGGTGTAGGCGCAGGGCAGGTTGACGGCCCGGTTGAAGTCGAGCTCCACGGCGCCATCCGGGGCAGGCACAACGGAGAGCGAGCGGTTGGCCGGGTAGGTTGTCCTGCCGGAGGTCTGGTCCGTGAACAGCACGGACAGCGATCCTGGCGCGTGGCCGTTGAACGCGGTCAGCGCCAGGTCCTCCCCCGCCAGGCGGAAGCGGATCTCGCCCGGCGCCTCGTAGACGTGCTGGATTCCTTCGACGGCGGCCCCCACCGTGGTGGGCCGCGGCGCCTCGAACGGGACGTAGGTCCCGCGGACGGCGTAGGCGGCGTCCGGTGAGTATGCCGGCGTGCCCTGGTAATTCCGCAGCAATCCGTTCTCCGGATTCCGGGGCCGCACAATGTACTCGCCGCCGCGCTTGGCCACCTCAATGACCGTGTTGCCGGAGAGCAGGTTGATGCCGCCGCGCTCCTCGATGGGGCCGAACGTAACAGTCGTGCCCGCTTCGGTGTTCAGTTCCCTGCCGTCCCGCTGCAGGCTTTCGCCCGGCTCCAAAACCACGCGGACGACGTCGGCCTCCACCCTCCAGATGCCCGGCGCACCTTCCAGCCGGGCGGCTTCGCTGCCCAGCCAGTGCAGGTGGGTCACGGCCAGGAAACCGTGCGGGTGCGCCCGCTGCTTTTCGTGTGCGGCGTGCCATTCCTGCCAGTCTGCGTCAAAGGACTCCAGGGCTGTTCCGGTGGACAGTGCGTTCATGATGCCTTCCCTGAAGGGGCCGTGCTGGCCGATGCCTGCGTGGCCGCGAAGTTCTCTTCCGTGATGGTCCTGGATTCGGGCAGGGCTTCCTCGGACAGGCCCCAGCGCTCCAGCACCTTGCCGTAGGACCCGTCGTCGATCGCGGAGTTAAGGGCCTCGGAAATGACCGGGGCCAGGCCGTTGCCCCGCAGTGTGGTGGCGGCCACCAGGGTCTCGGACGGCCAGCCGGCGTTGACCTTGCCCACCACCTTCAGGTCGTCGCGGGTGTTCTCCCGGTACACCGTGGACGGGTAGGGCGCGATGTTCAGGTCGGTGCGGCCGGAGGACAGCGCCAGGATGGTGTCTGCGTCGGAGGAGTAGTACTGGAGGGTGGCCGGCGCCTTGCCCTTGCTTTCGAGTTCCTTGTTCCACGCCAGCAGGATCTTTTCCTGGTTGGTTCCGGAACCCACGGACACCTTCAGGCCGGAGATGTCGTCTGCGCCCTTGATGTCATTGCTGGCGGATTTCTTGGCTTCGAAGCCCATGAAGGCCGCGCGGTAGCTGGCGAAGTCGAACAGCTTCACCCGGTCCTTGTTGACTCCCACGTTGGAGAACACGGCCTCGAAGTCGCCGGACTGGGTTTTCAGCGGCCAGTTCTCCCAGGACGTCACCTGGACGTCCAGCTCCAGGCCCAGCTTGTCCGCCACGAGCTGCGCGATGTCCAGCTCGGAACCGATGGCCGTCTGGTCATCCGTGGCGTGGAAGGACAGCGGGATGGACCCGGCCGTGGTGGCGACGGTCAGCTTGCCGTCCCTGCCGATCAGTTCGGGGACCTTGGCGGCGAGCGCCGCCTCTTTCTCCGCACGGATGCGCTGCTGGTCCGGCGCGGTGTTGTACACGACGCCGTTGCGGGCCGCCGTTGTCTGCGCCCCGCCCGTGGAGGTTCCTGCAGCCGAGGCGCCGGGATCAGCGCAGCCGGCCAGGGCGGCAGTTCCAAGAAGTACGACGGCGGGCAGCGCAGCGAGTGCGCGGCTGCGGCGTGGGCCGCGGGAAAGGCCAGTGGGAGGTGTCATGGGGAAGTCCTTAGATGTTGAAAGCCGGTTCGAGCACCTTGGAGAAGAAGCTCCGGGTGCGCGGTTCCTGGGGGTTGGTGAAAATGTGTTCCGGGCTGCCTTGTTCCACGATCTGCCCCTGGTCCATGAACACCACGGTGTCCGCCACGTCGCGGGCGAAGCCCATCTCGTGGGTGACGATGAGCAGCGTGGTGCCGGATTTCGCGAGTTCGCGGATGACGTCCAGCACTTCGTTGACGAGTTCCGGGTCCAGTGCGGACGTGGGCTCGTCGAACAGCAGGATTTTGGGGTCCAGGGCCAGGGCGCGGGCGATGGCCACCCGCTGCTGCTGGCCGCCGGAGAGCTGGCGCGGGTAGGCGTCCGCACGGTCCTTCAGTCCCACCCGGTCCAGGAGTTCCAGGCCGCGGCGCCGCGCCTCGTCTTTGGAGCGTCCCTGTGCGACGACGGGGGCTTCGCTCACATTTTCCAGGGCCGTGAGGTGCGGGAACAGGTTGAAGTTCTGGAACACCATTCCGATTTCGGTCCGCTGCTTGAGGATTTCCTTCCCGCGCAGCTCGTGCAGCCGGTTGCCCCGGACTTCATATCCCACCAGGTTGCCGTCAATGGAGATGAAGCCCCCGTCCACCTTTTCCAGGTGGTTGATGGTGCGCAGCAGTGTGGACTTGCCGGATCCGGAGGGGCCCACGATGACAGCCACCCCGCCCGGTTCCACCGTGAGGCTGACCCCTTTGAGGACCTCGGTGGCCCCGAAGGACTTGCGGACCTTGGTGATTTCCACCAGGCCGCGGGTGGATGGCGTGGTGACTGGGTCGGTGGCAGTTGCCGGGGCAAAGGTAGTTGCGGTGCTCATCGGGCGTTCCTTGCGGTGTTGGCCACAGCGTGGGTGGCGAAGAATTTGCGGGCCTTCTGCAGGGGCGTCAGCGGCAGGTTCCGCACCGCGCCTTTGGAGTAGTGCCGTTCGATGTAGTACTGGAAGACGCTGAGCACGGACGTGATCACCACGTACCAAAGAGTGGCCACCAGCAGCAGCGGCAGGACCTGCTGCGTGCGGTTGTAGATCACCTGAACTGTGTAGAACAGCTCGGAGTAGGCCAGGACGTACACAATGGACGTGCCCTTGACCAGGCCGATGATCTCGTTGAAGGCGGTGGGCAGGATGGCCCGCATGGCCTGCGGCAGGACAATCCGCGTGGACCTGCGCCAGGCCGGGATGCCCAGGGCGGCCGCGGCTTCGAGCTGGCCCTGGTCCACGGAGAGGATGCCGCCGCGGATGATCTCGGCCGAGTAGGCAGCCTGGTTGAGGGTCAGGCCCAGCACTGCTGCCGCGAACTGGCTGATCAGTGTGGTGGTCTGGACCTCGAAGAACCGGACGTCCGTGAAGGGGATGCCCAAGCTGATCTTTTCGTACAGGTAACCCAGGTTGTACCAGAGCAGCATCTGCACCAGGAGGGGTGTGGACCGGAAGATCCAGGAGAACGTCCAGGACACCGAGACCAGCAGCGGCGAGGCGGACAGCCGCATGAGCGACAGGATGAATCCCAGCACAAAGCCGAGGATGCCCGAGATGGCCGTCAGCTTGAGCGTCTCCAGCAGGCCGTTGATGACGGACTGTGCGGTGAACCACTGGGCCACCACTCCCCACTCCCAGCGCGGGTTAGTGGCCAACGACCACGCAAGCGCGAAGACCCCGAGGGCGACGACGGCTGTCCCCACCCAGCGCCAGGGGTGCCTGGCGGCCACCACCCGGTAGGAGGAGTAATCGGTGGCCACGCGGGCCGTCCCGACTTCCGGCGGGACACCGCCGGACCCGGAAGAAACCGCCCCGGCCGCAGTTGCCCGGCTATCCGCGGCAGCCGGCGCCCGGCCGGCAGTTGACTGTGCTGGCTGTGCTGACGTTGTTGACTGCGCCGCGGTAGTTGCTGCTGAACTCATGCGCCACCCCGCTTCTTTGTTAGGTCCGATAGATCGGATTGTTGAGGCCGGAGCTGTTTGCCCCGGATGCTGGCTGCAAATCTAGGACCCGCCTGGAGGGGCCAGCAAGGCGCCGGGTTGCATAACTTCACCGGGGTTCGCACGGCGTCATGAGTCGGATTCTTGCGTTGCTTGACGCGGTGTGACGCGCAGTTAACGGCCGTGACAAAGCGCTCGACCGCCGTCGGAAACGCTGCCTAGCATGGGCACTCCCAGCCGCCCTTCCCCTCCATAGCCAGGAGCGCCATGCCAGCGAACATTCCCGCCGTCGTCTTCATCGGCGGCGGTCCCCGGACGGCCGGCGTGCTCGAACGGATCGCCGCCAACCGTTCGGAGCTCTTCACCGGGCCGCTGGACATCCACGTTGTGGAGCCGTACGTCCCTGGTTCTGGACGCATCTGGCGCTACGACCAGCATCCGGGCCTTCTGCTGAACTCCACTGCCGCTGACGTCACGATGTTCACGGACGGGTCCGTGGAATGCCTGGGTCCTGCGGTCCCGGGTCCGGGCCTCGCCGAATGGGCTGCCGGCGTAGTGGACGGTTCGATTACCGACGTGCCGGACTTTCCGCAGCTTCTGTGGGTGCAGCTCAGGCAGCTCAACCGCGCCAGCTTTCCCACCCGCCAGCTGCAAAGCCAGTACCTGGAGTGGTTCTTCCGCCGGGCCGCGAAGTCCCTGGGGCGCAGCGTGACGGTGCACCGGACCATGGTTGTAGACGTCACCGCGCTTGAAGGCGGTGGCCATGCCGTAGAGCTTGCGAACGGGCGGACCCTGCGCGCGGACATCCTGGTGAACGCGCTCGGGCATACCGATTCGCGCCCCGATGCCGCTTCTGCTGCCTGGTCCGGTTTTGCCAGGCGTCACGGCGGTTTCCATGCGGCACCCGGCTACACCACCGACGTCGACTACTCCCCCATAGCCCCCGGACAGGACGTCATTGTGTCCGGCATGGGCCTCGCCTTTGTGGACCTGCTGGTCCTCCTGACGGAGGGACGCGGGGGCCGGTTTGAGGAAACATCCGACGGCGGCCTCCGGTATGTCGCGTCGGGCAGGGAACCCCGGCTTTGGGCTGGGTCCCGCCGGGGAGTGCCGTACCACTCGAAGATCTCCGCAACGCTCCGCGGTGAAGCCCCCGGACCGCTGCGTTTCTTCACCGCCGCGGCGGTGGAGGCCCTGCTGGAGCGGCACGGGGAACTGGACTTCCGCAGGGACCTGTGGCCGCTGATCGCCAAGGAGGCGGGCTACGGCTACTACCGGGAGCTGCTGACGGGCAGCCCCGCCCGGGCCGCCATGGACTGGGACGAGTTCGCGGCCCGCTACGCGGCGCTGGACTGGTACAGCGCCCGCCGGGAGGAACTCGTGGCCGCTGCCGTACCGGATAGCGCCCTGCATCTGGACCTGGAACGGCTGGACCGGCCCCTGGAAGGGCGCCTGTTCACGGACCGGCAGGACGTGCAGGACGCCGTGGCCGGTTACATCGAGCATGACCTGGCACTCCGGGACAGCCCCGACCATCCCGAAACGCTCGCGCTGTTCCTCGCGCTGCTGCACGTCTACATGGAGGTGGGCCGCGTGGTCCCACTGGAGCGGCTCAGCGCCCGCTCCCAGCAGGCCGTCCACGGCTGGTGGCACGGCTTCTTCAGCTTTGTGGATTCCGGGCCGCCGCCCCACAGGCTCCGGCAGATGCTCGCCCTGCACCGGGCCGGGCTGCTGCAGTTCCTCGGGCCCAACCTCGAGATCTCCACCGACGAGGCCGACGGCACCTTCCGGGCCAGTTCGCCGCAGTTCCCCGGCACCCTTGCAGCCACGGCCTTCATCGAAGCACGGCTCCCTGGCACCTCCGTGGCCCGCTCGCTCAACCCGGCTCTTGAGTCCCTGCACCGCAGCGGCTTGGGCACGGAGCAGCAGCTGCTCACGGCGGACGGCATCCATTCCACCGGGAAACTGCTGGTCACCTCCCGGCACCAGCTGGTGGATGCCCAGGGGCAGCCGCAGGCCACGGTGTTTGCCGTCGGGCCTGGGACCTCGG
Source organism: Pseudarthrobacter quantipunctorum (assembly GCF_045291495.1). Taxonomy (NCBI): domain Bacteria; kingdom Bacillati; phylum Actinomycetota; class Actinomycetes; order Micrococcales; family Micrococcaceae; genus Pseudarthrobacter; species Pseudarthrobacter quantipunctorum. The sequence continues at coordinate 15,717 of NZ_CP148033.1, read as the reverse complement.
GCTGGGGAGCAGGAGCATTCGCCCGGCCGGGCACCAACGCCGCACCCTTCCGCGAGAACGATGCCCTGGCCCGGACCATCCTCTCCGTTGCCCGCGGCCTCACGGCGGAACCTTCCGCCGCCTTGTCCACCGCGCCCGCCGTCGTCGGAAAGAACTGAACCATGACCGCTGAACCTTCCCTCAGGCACCCGTCCCGCAGCGCCGGATCCCTGGACGGTGCACGCCCGCTTGACCCGGCCGCGCTGGAAGTCCTCAACCTCCCCATGGACGATCTGCGGGTCCGGCCGCTCCTGGACGAACTCGCCGTCGAGTACGACACCCGGTACGGCGACCTCTTCGGCAGGAAAGCCGCCGCGGAGGAACTGAACCGCTACCCCGCCGCGGAGTTCGCGGCGCCGGGAGGGGCACTCCTGATGATCCTGGAGGATGCTAAATCCATTGCCGGCGGCGCCTTCCGCCGCTATGACGCCAGCACGGCGGAGCTGAAGCGAATCTGGACGCACTCGGGACACCGCCGCCGGGGCCTGGGAAGGCTGGTGCTGGCCGAGCTGGAAGCACTGGCGGCCCGGCGGGGCTACACGCGCATCTACCTCACCACCGGGCCCCGCCAGCCCGAAGCCAGGAACCTGTACCTCAAGGCCGGCTACCGGCCGCAGTTCGACCTGGATGCCGACCCTGAAACACTCAAGTTCCTGGCGTTCACCAAGGAACTTCCCGAGGGCCCACGGAAGTGAGGGCATACCGGCCACGGAGGCGCAGCCGCCGCTAAGCTAGCGCCATGGCCAACAAAACCACAGCAGAAAAGCTCGCCACCCTCCAGAAGGGCTACACGCTGGAAGGCGCCACCATCGAATTGGGGGCCGCCATCATCGACGGCGAACTCCACAAGGACGCGCCGGTGCGGCTGCCGCTATCGATGATGAACCGGCACGGACTCGTCGCCGGCGCCACCGGCACGGGCAAAACCGTCACGCTGCACATGATGGCCGAGCAGCTTTCCACCGCCGGGGTGCCGGTCTTCCTGGCCGACATCAAGGGCGACCTGTCCGGCCTGGCCACCGCCGCCACCGGCAGTGAAAAGCTGACCGCACGTACCGAGGGCATCGGGCAGGCCTGGCAGGGCCGGACGTTCCCGGTGGAGTTCCTGGCCCTGGGCGGCGACGGCAACGGCGTCCCGGTACGCGCGACCGTATCCTCGTTCGGCCCCATCCTGCTCTCCAGGATCATGGAGCTGAACGACACGCAGGAATCCAGCCTGCAGCTGGTGTTCTACTTCGCAGATAAGAACGGCCTGGAGCTCATCGACCTGAAGGACCTTCGCGCGGTGATCCAGTTCCTCACCTCAGCCGAAGGCAAGGACCAGCTGGAGGAACTCGGCGGACTGTCCAAGGCCACGGCCGGCGTCATTCTGCGGGAACTGGTGAGTCTCGAGGCGCAGGGACTGGAGAAGTTCTTCGGCGAGCCGGAGTTCGACACCGCGGAGCTGCTTCGGACCGCCCCGGACGGACGAGGGGTGATCACCTGCCTGGAGCTGCCCACCCTGCAGACAAAGCCCATGCTGTTCTCCACCTTCCTGATGTGGCTGCTGGCCGACCTTTTCGAGGACCTGCCCGAGGCCGGCGACCTGGACAAGCCCAAGCTGGTGTTCTTCCTCGACGAAGCCCACCTCCTCTTCAACGACGCCTCCAAAGCCTTCCTGGAGGCCATCACCACCACGGTCCGGCTCATCCGGTCCAAGGGCGTGGGGATCTTCTTCGTCACCCAGACTCCCAAGGACGTCCCGGCGGAGGTCCTCGGCCAGCTGGCCAACCGGGTGCAGCATGCCCTCCGCGCGTTCACCCCCGAGGACGCCAAGGCCCTCAAGGCCACGGTGTCCACATTCCCCATGAGCGACTACGACCTCGAGGAGACGCTCACGTCTGCCGGCATTGGCGAGGCCGTCATCACGGTGATGAACGAGAAGGGCGCCCCTACGCCTGTCGCGCTCACCAGGCTCCGCGCCCCCGAGTCCGTCATGGGCCCCAGCGACGAAGCCCTGGTGCGCAGCACCGTTGCGGGCTCGGCCCTGCTGGCAAAGTACGGGACGGCCGTGGACAAGCACTCGGCTTTCGAAAAACTGTCAGGGAAGGCGGCAGCGCCCGCCGGATCGGGTTCGGGCGGGTCGGCGCCGGGCGGGACTGTTCCGGGCGGGGCAAGCCAGGACGATGTCGACGCCGAGGCGCGCCGGATCGAGGAGGAGATCCTTGGGCGGCCCAGCAGCAGGCCCGCCCCGTCCGCCACAGCGGGGCGGCGCATGCCGGCCGAAAACGCCCCTGCCCCGCGGCCGGGTGCGGGGGACTCGATGGCTGGCGACATCGGCGGGATGCTCGGCGGCGCCCTGGGCGGCGGGCTGAAAAGCATGGCCAGGTCCATCGGCACCCAGCTCGGGCGGGAGCTGCTGCGCGGCGTGTTCGGCACCTCCTCCCGGCGCCGCCGCCGCTGAAAGGTACCGCATCCGGCTGACTCAACTGCCGCCGTCGGACGCATGGCAGGTAACGTATGGAACGTGCAGATGAGTCAAGCGTTGGTGAGGATCGCGGCCGGATGGCTGCTGGGACTCATGCTTGCCGTCGCCGGCGCCGTGGTTGCGGTGAACCTGGTCAACAACACAGTGGCCAGCCCGCAGCAGCCCGTGCGCGAATATCTGGACGCGCTGCAAAGCGGTGACGGCGGCAAGGCACTGGGGCTCCTGCGGGCTACGGTCCCGCCCAGCAACGCCGCCATGCTCGACGGAACGGCCCTGCAAACCGCTACGTCCCGGTTCACGAATGTGGAGATCGGCGAGCCGGAGGAACGCCCGGACAACCAGGTCATGGTGCCCCTGGAGTACACCATTGACGGCAGCAGGCTCCGCACCGAGTTCCTGCTGCGAAAGACCGGAACAGAGTGGATCTTCTTCAACACATGGGCTTTCGTTCCGTCCAGGCTGCCCACGGTGGACATCACGGTGGTCAATTCCAGTGAGGCCACCGTCAACGGCGTACCCGTCAACATGCCCAACGGCCGGAACTCCTTTGCGGTCTTCTACCCCGGCGAATACGAGGCATCCGTGAACGGGGAGTACTTCTCGGCGGCCCCCACACGGGCCACGGTCACGGCACGGGACGCCCCGGTGGCCCCGCTCAACCTCCTCACCCAGGCCACGGACGACCTGAAGAAGGACGTGTCCGCGAAGGTTCGGGAATTCCTGGACGGCTGCGCCGCTGTTGCAGCCAAGGAACAGAAACTCCAGCCGGACTGCCCCTTTTACTACGCCAGCAACAACACGGTGCAGGACGGCAGCATCAAGTGGACCGTGACGGAATACCCCAACGTGTCCATTGAGCCCTTCGACGGGCGCTGGGTGGTGGCTCCGCTCGACGGAAAAGCCAAGGTGGAAGCCCTCCAGCAGAACCTGTTCACCGGCGCCTGGTACCCGCTCAGCGAGGAAGTGGACTTCAGTTTCACCACCCGCCTGGACGTCAGCGGGGACACGGTCAAGGTCACGCCGGTACTGAGCTTCTAGGGCCGGATTCCGCCACACGGGCCCGGCTTTGGTGGCCAAACAGCAGGTTTACCAGCCGTTGTGGCGCCAGCCGGGCGAATAACCGGGCCGGTTTGGTTGCGGCCACCGCAGCGAGCCCCGGGCAAGAACCTCGCGGACCTGCGCCAGGACAGCTTCGGGTGAATGAACCACGTCGTCGTAGAAGAATCGCAGCACGGGAAGGCCCTGCAGTATTGCGGAGTTGTCCCTGCGGCGGTCCTTCTTGAACTGCCTGGCTTCAAGATGGAAGGCCAGCCCGTCAATCTCCACGATGAGGAACCCCTCCAGCAGGAAGTCAGCACGGCCGATGCCATCGATCCACACTTGGGTTTCGGTAAGAATGCCTGCGTCCCGGAAGAGCACCCGGGCCAGGGTCTCCAGGAGGGAATCCGCGCCCCGGTCAACCTTGGACACTACATTCCGCGCTTTGCCGCACCGGGGTCCGTCCAAGTGGCGGAGCAGGTATGGCGGATCGATGTCTCCGCGGTTGTACGCACACTCCACCATCACCAGGGACTCGAGTTCCGGCAGGCACAGCAGGGCATGAAGCAGGACATCAGGTAGTGCGGCAAGCGTCCGGTGGCGAGGCGGCTGCGTCAAGTCGGTACGGTGGCTGATACACCTTACTGCGCTTCGGCCGTTGCCCTGCCAGTAGTGGGGCCTTGCAGGAGGCCGAAGCTGCCACAGGCCGTATGTCGGAGCAGCAGAAACGCACGTAATCAGACCGCGGGCGCGCCCCGCAGCCACCAGTTCACGGTCTGCGTCAGCCACGGCCAGGAGTCCCCGATCCAGCCGAAGCACCTGGCCGCTGCGGACCGCACGGCGAAGCTCCGTATCCGTGGCACCGGCGGCCACCACATCCCGCCGCAGCAACACTCCACCAGCTGATCTAAGGATTTCCGTTGGGTCCATCAGGCCAGAATGTCTGCCATCCTGGCCCCGCGTCAGCCTCGAGCGGTGCTATGTGAACAAGACGGCCCCAAGTTGGCCCACTTTTTGGGGGGAAGCAGCAACAAACAGCCCGGTTCCCACTCCTCATGGGGTGGAAAACCGGGCCACTCTGGTCATCAAGGTGCGGCGCGTCAGTCCATCCCGCGCAGGTCCAGCACCAGCTCGGTATCGCCGTCGCCCTGCAGCACCACGGGGATGCCCCAGTCCTGCTGGTAGAGGTGGCAGGCGGCGTGGTCCGGGATCTCGCCGTCCTCGGTCTCGGGCCCGTCGCAGGCGGCAGCCCGGGCGGTGATGTGCAGGATGCCCTCCGGGACGTCCGGTGAGAGCTCCAGCGTTCGGAGGAGCCCCACCGAGGTTCCGCCGCCGGACGCCAGCAGCTCCGGCGGCGTGGAGGAGATCTTCAGCTGGGTGGGATCACCCCAGCGGTCATCCAGCTTCTGCCCCGTGGGGGCGGTGAAGCGGACCGTCAGGTCCAGGGGACCGGGTGCAACGGGGCTCTTGGGCCGGTGCGTCTGGACCGCGCCTTCGTCCACCTGCTGGGCTTCCTTGGGGATGGGAACGAACACCACCTGGTGCTTGTTCGCCTCCACCACCACCAGCAGCGGCTCGGACCCGGCGGAGTGCGTGTGGTCCACAATCACGTCGGACGGCTCCAGGAGGCCGCGCGCCAGGGTGGACACTGTGCGGTTGGCGGGGTCATACCGCCGCACGGCGCCGTTATAGGTGTCGGCCACCGCAACGGACCCGTCCGGCAGGACGGTAACGCCCAGGGGGTGCTGCAGGCGTGCCTCTGCAGCCTCTCCGTCCCGGAAGCCGAAGTCGAACAGCCCCTTGCCGATCGCGGACTCCACGGTAACCGTACCGGCGTCGTCAATGGCCAGCTTGCGGAGGGCTGACGTTTCGGAATCAGCCACCCAGATGTTGCCCTCGGCGTCCTCGGCCAGGCCGGAAGGCTGGGCAAACCACGCCTCGTGCGCGGGGCCGTCAAGCAGGCCTTCAAGACCGTTGCCCGCCACGATGGCTACAGCCCCGGTGACGGGGTCGAAACTGAAGATCTGGTGCACGCCGGCCATGGCAACCACCACGGCGTTGAGCTTCCTGGACCATACGACGTCCCAGGGCGAGCTCAGGGCCACGTCCAGCGGGTGCCCGCCGAGCTGGCCCGTGAATCCCGCTGCGTCCTCGTCCACGCGCGCCGGACCGGACTCCAGCAGGCGCTGGACGCCGCTGCCGGCAAGGGTGGAGGCCTTACCATCCGCGAGGGACAGCCCACGGAGCCGGTGGTTGACGGAGTCGGCAATCACAACGTCGTAACCCGCCTTGGCTGCCACGTCTTCCGGCAGCAGGACCAGGCCTTGGGGCTCGTTGAACTGGGCCACGGCGGAATCCCCGGCAGCGGGGCCATCCGCGTGGCCCCTTACACCGGAACCGAAGGTGCCCAGGACGGTATGGAAGTCCGTGCCGAGCTCCACCAGCCGGTGGTGTCCCGTGTCGGTGACCAGCCACGAACCCTTGCCGGCAGCACCGTTTCCTGCGGCACCTGCCGCTGCGCCGCCGTCGGACGTTCCATTCCCGGCGGTGGATCCGCGGCCCGGCGGCAGGAAGAGGGCCTTGCCGGGGAAGCGCAGGGTGCCGGAGGTGGGCTCCGGGGCGACGTACGGGCCGGAACCGCGGTGAAGCGTGCCCTTGGCCTCATGTTCGGCGATGAGCTCGGGAATCAGCACGGCCAAGCCGTCCGCGTGGCCTTCGCCGGAGAGGTGCGCCACGATGTAGCCCTCGGGGTCGATGACCACAAGGGTGGGCCAGGCGCGGGCGGTGTACGCCTTCCAGGTCTCCAGCTCGGGATCGTCCAGGACCGGGTGGTGGATCTCGTAGCGCTCAACGGCGGCGGCCAGCGCCACCGGATCTGCCTCGTGCTCGAACTTGGGCGAGTGGACGCCCACCGTGACGAGGACGTCGGAGTACTGTTCCTCCAGCGGCCGGAGTTCGTCCAGCACATGCAGGCAATTGATGCAGCAGAAGGTCCAGAAATCCAGCAGCACGATCTTGCCGCGCAGGGCTTCCAGGTCCAGCGTCTTGCCGCCCGTGTTCAACCAGTTGCGGCCCACCAGTTCGGAGGCCCGGACCCGGGCATGCGTGCGTACGGTTTCGCTCATCAGCGTCCTTCCAGCTTGTTGCGTTCAGCCAGCCTGGCGTCGCGTTCGGCCAATTTGGCAAACATATCGTTGTAAGCGGTGAGATCGGCGTCGTTATTCCTGTCCGCCGCCCTGTCCACGCGTTTGGTCTCCCGCTGGTCCGAGCGGGACCACATGATGGCCACACCGATGGCCACCAGCAGGGTGGGCACCTCGCCGATGCCCCAGGCCACTGCGCCGCCCATCTGCTGGTCCAGGAGGGCCGAGGGGCCCCACTCCCTGCCCAGGTTGCCGAAGTAGTCCGCGGCGAGGAGGTTGGTCCCGCCCATAATGGCGACGCCGAAGAAGGCGTGGAAGCCCATGGTGGCCAGGAGCAGCAGGAGCCGCATGGGGTACGGCGCCCGGCGCGGAAGCGGGTCGGTGCCGATCATGGTCAGCACAAAGATGTACCCCGTGAGCAGGAAGTGCACAATCATCAGCTCGTGGCCTACGTGTTCCCGCATGGCGAAGCCGAACAGGTCCGAGTAGTAGAAGAGCACAATGGACCCGGCAAAGTTGGCTGCCGCGAAAAGCGGGTGGGTGACCAGCTGCGAGAACTTGGAGTGGATGAACACCAGCAGCCACTCCCGGGTTCCACGGGAGCCGTCACCCCGGGCGGGCAGGGCCCGCAGGGCGAGCGTCACCGGCGCCCCGAGCACCAGGAAGATCGGGGCCACCATGGTCAGTGCCATGTGGTCCACCATGTGCGCCGAGAACAGTATGCGGCCATAGACCGACGGCGGGCCGGACGTGATGTAGGTCAGCACCAGGAGTCCAATGACCCAGTTCACGGAGCGGAACCACTTCCACTTGTCACCGCGCCGGTGGACCTTGGCCACGCCCAGGAAGTAGGCGACGAGGCCGAACAGCGCTGCGGCGATCCAGAGCCAGTCCAGGCGCCACTCGGTGAGCCAGCGCTCCGGTGTGAGCACAGGCGGAAGCTCGTAGCCTGTGAGGATGAAGGCGGGCGAAACGTCGGGGGCGAAGGTGGTGGGCTCCGGCGGGGCGGAACGGCCCAGGGCGACGGCGACACCAGAGGTTGCGCCCATCACCAGGAATTCCGCCAGGACCAGCTGCCAGAGCACACGCCGCGAGGACAGGGTTGAGCCCTTGCGGCCCAGCTGCGGGATCACCCACTGCCGGTGCATGAATCCAATCCCTCCCAGGACCACGGTGGCCGCGGACTTGGCCAGGATCAGCTGGCCGTAGGGGGAGCCGAAGAGGTCCCCCCAGTTGGTGATCCTGATGCTCGCGTTGATGACACCGGAGGCGAACACCAAGACGAAGGCGAAGCCGGCGAGGGACGAGAACCGGCGGAGCGTGGGTTCCGTAATGTCGGCCGAAGCTGCGGCTTTGGGGCCGGTCAGGATTCCGGAGAGCAGGGCCAGCATGATGATGCCGCCCACCCAGGTGCTGACACCCACCAGGTGCAGGCCCAGGGAGTTGATGGCGCCTTCGTGGTCTGCGGAACTCGACGAGTGGCCGATCAGGGCGGTGGGCACCAGCCCCACCAGGGCCAGGACCAGCGTCAGAGCGAGTCCCCCGAGGGACCTCACGCCGAACAACGCAGTCGTCACGATTGCCGCGATGATGGTGACGGTCAGCCAGGCGCGCCCGGTCTCGATGTCCGTCATGAAGAAGACCAGGGCCTGGGTAAACTCAGCGTCGCCGGAGAGTGCCTGCCCTGCGACATCGGAGTAGGTAAGGACCAGGACGGCAATTGCGGACAGTGTCCACGCGGCACCTGCCACGGACGCCACGGCCAGGGCGCGGCTGAAGGCGGGATGCTCAGGTGCCTCACTGCCGGCAGCGTCTTTGGCCCGGCTGCGGGGGCCCGCACCCCGGGGGAGGATCCCGACGGCGAAGAGCAGCCCGCCGATGACGGTCGCCAACGAGACGTTGTGGATGGCCTTGCTGACGGGGAGGCCCCAGCGGACAAACGCCCCGGGGTCGGAGACCGCCCGGGCGCCAGCAGCGCCGGAGAAGATCAGCGCCGCTGCAAGGCCCAGGAACAGGGCAGCCAGCCCGGCCACCTGCCAGCCCCGGGGAATGCCCAGGGAGCCGCTGTCCTTGCCCGGCGCACCCTTGCCCGGCGCTCCCTTGGCAGGAACGGACTGGGGGTGGGTGGAACGTGGTTTTGCGGCAGAAGACACCATTCCATTGTCCGCTACGCCTGCCCGGCCCGCGAATCGGGCTTAAAAGCAAAAGGAGCGGCAACCTTGTGGTTGCCGCTCCTTTTCCGCGCCGGCTCAGTGCCGGGGAGGAAGAAGCTTACTTCTTGTTGGAGACTGCAGCCTTCAGCTTGGAGCCGGCGGTCAGCTTGACGCTGTGGCCTGCGGCGATCTGGATGGTCTCGCCGGTCTGCGGGTTGCGGCCGGTGCGTGCTGCACGGTCGGTGCGCTCGACGGCGAGCCAGCCCGGGATGGTGATCTTCTCGCCCGCGGCGACAGAAGTCTCGAAAACCTCGAACAGTGCGTCGAGGACGGAGTTGACGGCTGCCTGGCTGGTGCCGGCCTTGCCTGCTACCTCTGCAACAAGTTCACTACGGTTCTTAGCCATTTATGTCCTCCTGGACGGTCATGATTCTGGAGCCTGAACGCGGCATGCGTACAAGCCACTGTTCGAAAACTTACCAGCTTGGGCCCCTCCGTTCCGCAAATTCCGCGTGTTTCCGCCACTTTTTGAGGTTAATCACCGGGTTTGCGGGGTTTTCACTCCCGGATTCAGCCACCAGCGGACGCTCCTTGACGCAATGCCGGCCCACCCTGCGACGCTCTCTCACTTGATGTGGGGTTCTGCGGGACGCTCTATCAGATGATGTGGGGTTCCCCCGGGATCCTCCATCAGTCGATGCGGGGTTCCCCGGGACGCTCTCTCAGATGATGTGGGGTTCCCCGGGATCCTCTATCAGTAGATGCGGGATTCCCCGGGACGCTCTCTCAGTTGATGTCGGCTTTCCAGGGGCGCTCTCTCACTCGATGTGGGGTTCTTGTGGATCCTCTCTCACTCGATGTGGTGTTGGGGGTTTGTTGCCGGCAGTGAGGTGAGAGACGATCCCCCGGGAAAGCCCCATTAAGTGCGAGAGCATCGAGGGGGAAAGCCCCATGAGGTGAGAGAGCGTCCCCCGGGAAGCGGCATCAGGTGAGAGAGCGTCCGGGGGGTGGGTCCTCGGGAGGGTCTCTGGGGTTGGGTTTTGGGGGTGGTTCCTGTGGTGTGTGTGTTAAATGTGGGAGGCCCCAACCACGTATGTGGTTGGGGCCTCGACCGTTAATGTGTGTCCGGCGGTGACCTACTCTCCCACACCCTCCCGGGTGCAGTACCATCGGCGCTGTGGGTCTTAGCTTCCGGGTTCGGAATGGGACCGGGCGTTTCCCCCACGCTATGACCGCCGTAACCCTGTTACCCGCCACCTGTGTGTCCGTAAGGGACGTTCGGGTGTGGGAAATCTGTGTGGTTACAACATTGTGGTGTTGTTATGTAGTTGTTGGTTCCTTGCCAGCAAACGGGTGGGTTTGTTGGTTGGGAACCACATAGTGGACGCAAGCAGTCTTGTTATCTTCTTACCCTTTCCTGGTGTGAACGTCTTTTGAATCCGTTCACGGAAGAGGGTGTGTGGTGTAAGTTATCGGCCTATTAGTACCGGTCAGCTTCACGAGTCGTTAGTCCTCGCTTCCACATCCGGCCTATCAACCCAGTGGTCTGGCTGGGGGCCTCTCACACACAAGGTGTATGGAAATCTCATCTTGAAGCGAGCTTCCCGCTTAGATGCTTTCAGCGGTTATCCCATCCGAACGTAGCTAATCAGCGGTGCACTTGGCAGTACAACTGACACACCAGAGGTTCGTCCGTCCCGGTCCTCTCGTACTAAGGACAGCCCTTCTCAAATTTCCTGCGCGCGCAGCGGATAGGGACCGAACTGTCTCACGACGTTCTAAACCCAGCTCGCGTACCGCTTTAATGGGCGAACAGCCCAACCCTTGGGACCTACTCCAGCCCCAGGATGCGACGAGCCGACATCGAGGTGCCAAACCATGCCGTCGATATGGACTCTTGGGCAAGATCAGCCTGTTATCCCCGAGGTACCTTTTATCCGTTGAGCGACGGCCATTCCACAATGTACCGCCGGATCACTAGTCCCGACTTTCGTCCCTGCTCGAGATGTCTCTCTCACAGTCAAGCTCCCTTGTGCACTTACACTCGACACCTGATTGCCAACCAGGCTGAGGGAACCTTTGGGCGCCTCCGTTACTTTTTAGGAGGCAACCGCCCCAGTTAAACTACCCATCAGGCACTGTCCCTGACCCGGATTACGGGCCGAAGTTAGATGTCCAAAGTGACCAGAGTGGTATTTCAACGATGACTCCACCCGAACTGGCGTCCGGGCTTCAACGTCTCCCACCTATCCTACACAAGCCACTCCGAACACCAATACCAAACTATAGTAAAGGTCTCGGGGTCTTTCCGTCCTGCTGCGCGTAACGAGCATCTTTACTCGTACTGCAATTTCGCCGAGTTTATGGTTGAGACAGCGGGGAAGTCGTTACTCCATTCGTGCAGGTCGGAACTTACCCGACAAGGAATTTCGCTACCTTAGGATGGTTATAGTTACCACCGCCGTTTACTGGGGCTTAAATTCTCAGCTTCGCCTTGCGGCTAACCGGTCCTCTTAACCTTCCAGCACCGGGCAGGAGTCAGTCCGTATACATCGTCTTGCGACTTCGCACGGACCTGTGTTTTTAGTAAACAGTCGCTTCCCCCTGGTCTCTGCGGCCCCGATCCCCTCCGGACAGCAAGTGTCCATCAAGGTTGGGGCCCCCCTTCTCCCGAAGTTACGGGGGCATTTTGCCGAGTTCCTTAACCATAATTCTCTCGATCGCCTTAGTATTCTCTACCTGATCACCTGTGTCGGTTTGGGGTACGGGCGGCTAAAACCTCGCGTCGATGCTTTTCTCGGCAGCATAGGATCACCAAATCCCCCCAAACGGGGGTCCCATCAGATCTCAGGCATCATGAACAGCGGATTTGCCTACCGTTCGCCCTACATCCTTAGACCGGGACAACCATCGCCCGGCTTGGCTACCTTCCTGCGTCACACCTGTTAATACGCTTGCCTCCCAGGATCAGGTCCTGCGCTCCACCAAAACCCTCACACCACAAGGGCGATCGGGCAGGTCTCGGGCAGTTAGTATCCCCTGTTCAGCATGGGCGGTTTTTCGCCGGTACGGGAATATCAACCCGTTGTCCATCGACTACGCCTGTCGGCCTCGCCTTAGGTCCCGACTTACCCAGGGCAGATTAGCTTGACCCTGGAACCCTTGATCATTCGGCGGACGGGTTTCTCACCCGTCTTTCGCTACTCATGCCTGCATTCTCACTCGTGTAGGCTCCACCGCTGGTTTACACCGCGACTTCACCGCCCACACGACGCTCCCCTACCCATCCAGACGCCTGAACCACAAGGGCTTAGCTAATATCTGAATGCCACAACTTCGGCGGTGTACTTGAGCCCCGCTACATTGTCGGCGCGGAATCACTTGACCAGTGAGCTATTACGCACTCTTTTAAGGATGGCTGCTTCTAAGCCAACCTCCTGGTTGTCTTCGCAACTCCACATCCTTTCCCACTTAGCACACGCTTAGGGGCCTTAGTTGGTGGTCTGGGCTGTTTCCCTCTCGACTATGAAGCTTATCCCCCACAGTCTCACTGCTGCGCTCTCACTTACCGGCATTCGGAGTTTGGCTGACGTCAGTAACCTTGTAGGGCCCATTAGCCATCCAGTAGCTCTACCTCCAGCAAGAAACACGCAACGCTGCACCTAAATGCATTTCGGGGAGAACCAGCTATCACGAAGTTTGATTGGCCTTTCACCCCTACCCACAGCTCATCCCCTCCATTTTCAACTGAAGTGGGTTCGGTCCTCCACGACGTCTTACCGTCGCTTCAACCTGGCCATGGGTAGATCACTTCGCTTCGGGTCTAGATCACGCCACTGCAACGCCCTATTCAGACTCGCTTTCGCTACGGCTGCCCCACACGGGTTAACCTCGCGACGTAACACTAACTCGCAGGCTCATTCTTCAAAAGGCACGCCGTCACCAGAATCAGACTGGCTCCGACGGATTGTAAGCACACGGTTTCAGGTACTGTTTCACTCCCCTCCCGGGGTACTTTTCACCTTTCCCTCACGGTACTGGTCCGCTATCGGTCATTAGGGAGTATTTAGGCTTATCAGGTGGTCCTGACAGATTCGCACGGGATTTCTCGGGCCCCGTACTACTTGGGATACTCATCCGGGCGGTACACAACATTACGGTTACGGGGCTAACACCCTCTCTGGCCGGCCTTTCAAAACCGTTCACCTATGCCTGCACATCACACCCCACCAGTCCGGCAGAACTGGTATGGAAAGTCCCACAACCCCGACCATGCAACGCCCGCCGGCTATCACACATGGAACGGTTTAGCCTGATCCGCGTTCGCTCGCCACTACTAACGGAATCACTATTGTTTTCTCTTCCTGCGGGTACTGAGATGTTTCACTTCCCCGCGTTCCCTCCACGCACCCTATGTGTTCAGATGCGGGTCACCAGGCAACTCGCGCCCCTGGCGGGGTTTCCCCATTCGGACACCCTGGGATCACAGTCCGGTTATCGACTCCCCCAGGCTTATCGCAGATTCCTACGTCCTTCTTCGGCTCCTAATGCCAAGGCATCCACCGTGTGCTCTTAAAAACTTGACCACAAAAGATCAAAAACGCTAATTTTCGAGAAAACCATGGAACCGGACCGCAAACCAACCACACCAAAGTGCAGCAAGCCACGGACAGATCCAGGTTCATATTCTTGGAAATTGCTTCTTATAAAAGATGCTCGCGTCCACTATGTAGTTCTCAAACAACAACCCCGTACCACACACCCCACACACACAACATGCATGATCGGTGCAGCCAGGAAACCAGAAACAAACAAACCCGCACCCCTCCCCCAAAGGGAAGAACCACGGCCCTGTTGCCTCAGGACCCAACAGTGTGCCAAACACTACCCCACAACCCGCACCAGCCGCGTTCCTGAACACCCGCCCTTCCCAAAGGAAAAGAGAACATCCGTACTAACAACCGGTCCGTGCCACCAGGCACCTATTTGTTGATATTCCACCCTTGAGCACCCGCCGCAGAACAAACGTCTGCGCAACGGGCCTTTACTCCTGACAACCCCCACACCCCGCATACACAGGACATGGGAACTGTAGGTGCTCCTTAGAAAGGAGGTGATCCAGCCGCACCTTCCGGTACGGCTACCTTGTTACGACTTAGTCCCAATCGCCAGTCCCACCTTCGACAGCTCCCTCCCACAAGGGGTTAGGCCACCGGCTTCGGGTGTTACCAACTTTCGTGACTTGACGGGCGGTGTGTACAAGGCCCGGGAACGTATTCACCGCAGCGTTGCTGATCTGCGATTACTAGCGACTCCGACTTCATGGGGTCGAGTTGCAGACCCCAATCCGAACTGAGACCGGCTTTTTGGGATTAGCTCCACCTCACAGTATCGCAACCCTTTGTACCGGCCATTGTAGCATGCGTGAAGCCCAAGACATAAGGGGCATGATGATTTGACGTCGTCCCCACCTTCCTCCGAGTTGACCCCGGCAGTCTCCTATGAGTCCCCACCATCACGTGCTGGCAACATAGAACGAGGGTTGCGCTCGTTGCGGGACTTAACCCAACATCTCACGACACGAGCTGACGACAACCATGCACCACCTGTAAACCGACCGCAAGCGGGGCACCTGTCTCCAGGTATTTCCGGTTCATGTCAAGCCTTGGTAAGGTTCTTCGCGTTGCATCGAATTAATCCGCATGCTCCGCCGCTTGTGCGGGCCCCCGTCAATTCCTTTGAGTTTTAGCCTTGCGGCCGTACTCCCCAGGCGGGGCACTTAATGCGTTAGCTACGGCGCGGAAAACGTGGAATGTCCCCCACACCTAGTGCCCAACGTTTACGGCATGGACTACCAGGGTATCTAATCCTGTTCGCTCCCCATGCTTTCGCTCCTCAGCGTCAGTTAATGCCCAGAGACCTGCCTTCGCCATCGGTGTTCCTCCTGATATCTGCGCATTTCACCGCTACACCAGGAATTCCAGTCTCCCCTACATCACTCTAGTCTGCCCGTACCCACCGCAGATCCGGAGTTGAGCCCCGGACTTTCACGGCAGACGCGACAAACCGCCTACGAGCTCTTTACGCCCAATAATTCCGGATAACGCTTGCGCCCTACGTATTACCGCGGCTGCTGGCACGTAGTTAGCCGGCGCTTCTTCTGCAGGTACCGTCACTTTCGCTTCTTCCCTACTGAAAGAGGTTTACAACCCGAAGGCCGTCATCCCTCACGCGGCGTCGCTGCATCAGGCTTGCGCCCATTGTGCAATATTCCCCACTGCTGCCTCCCGTAGGAGTCTGGGCCGTGTCTCAGTCCCAGTGTGGCCGGTCACCCTCTCAGGCCGGCTACCCGTCGTCGCCTTGGTAAGCCATTACCTCACCAACAAGCTGATAGGCCGCGAGTCCATCCAAAACCACAAAAAGCTTTCCACCCCCCACCATGCGATGAGGAGTCATATCCGGTATTAGACCCAGTTTCCCAGGCTTATCCCAGAGTTAAGGGCAGGTTACTCACGTGTTACTCACCCGTTCGCCACTAATCCAGGAGCAAGCTCCCTTCATCGTTCGACTTGCATGTGTTAAGCACGCCGCCAGCGTTCATCCTGAGCCAGGATCAAACTCTCCGTTGAAGAAAAACAGACACAACCCCAAGCCCCGGGAAAACGGGACCACCAAGGCTGCACAAAATTTGAAACCAGCTGTAAAAACCAGACCACACCACGGGGTGGCGGACCTGGCCAAAACAACCAATCAATAAAACAATTGGTATCAACAAACTTGGCACACTATTGAGTTCTCAAACAACAGACACACCCGGCACCACCACCAGCACTTCTCAGCCGTGGATCGCTCCGGAGCAACTTCTCAAACTTACCGG